>NZ_CP090207.1 GCF_021397715.1 Pantoea agglomerans
GTGTCACTTACGCTTTGGCAACAGTGTCTTGCCCGTTTGCAGGATGAGCTTCCTGCCACCGAATTCAGCATGTGGATTCGTCCACTACAGGCTGAGTTAAACGACAATACGCTTGCCTTGTATGCTCCAAATCGCTTCGTACTCGACTGGGTTCGGGACAAATACCTCAACAGCATTAACGCATTACTGAATGAATTCTGCGGGCCAAACGTACCGTTATTGCGTTTTGAAGTGGGGACACGCCCGGTTCAGCAAACGGCCGCTGTCAGCCAGCCGGTGATGGCCAGCGTGAGCGCGCCTGCTATTCCGGTACAGAGCCACATCCGTCCGGCCCCGACGCAGATCATGCGTCCAAGCTGGGATAACGTGCCGGCGCCCGCTGATGTGACCTATCGCTCGAATGTGAATAACCGCCATAACTTCGATAACTTCGTTGAAGGTAAATCTAACCAGCTGGCGCGCGCGGCGGCACGTCAGGTGGCCGATAATCCAGGCGGCGCGTATAACCCGTTGTTCCTCTATGGCGGCACCGGTCTGGGGAAAACTCACCTGCTGCACGCGGTGGGTAACGGCATTATTGCGCGTAAACCCAATGCCAAAGTGGTTTACATGCACTCCGAGCGCTTCGTCCAGGACATGGTCAAGGCGCTGCAGAACAACGCGATCGAAGAGTTTAAGCGCTACTACCGTTCGGTCGATGCGCTGCTGATCGATGATATTCAGTTCTTCGCCAATAAAGAGCGCTCGCAGGAAGAGTTCTTCCACACCTTTAATGCCTTATTAGAAGGCAATCAGCAGATCATCCTGACCTCGGATCGTTATCCAAAAGAGATCAACGGGGTGGAAGATCGTCTGAAGTCACGTTTTGGCTGGGGGTTAACGGTGGCGATCGAGCCGCCTGAACTGGAAACGCGCGTGGCGATCCTGATGAAGAAAGCGGATGAGAATGACATTCGTCTGCCTGGCGAAGTGGCCTTCTTTATTGCTAAGCGGTTACGCTCCAACGTGCGTGAACTGGAAGGCGCACTGAATCGCGTGATCGCCAACGCCAACTTTACCGGTCGGGCGATCACCATCGACTTCGTGCGCGAAGCGCTGCGCGATCTGCTGGCGCTGCAGGAAAAGCTGGTCACCATTGATAATATTCAGAAGACCGTGGCTGAGTACTACAAAATTAAGGTCGCGGATCTGCTGTCCAAGCGCCGCTCGCGTTCCGTGGCGCGTCCGCGCCAGATGGCGATGGCGATGGCTAAGGAACTGACCAACCACAGCTTGCCAGAAATTGGTGATGCCTTTGGCGGTCGCGACCACACGACGGTGCTTCATGCCTGCCGCAAGATAGAGCAGCTGCGTGAAGAGAGCCACGATATTAAAGAAGATTTCTCTAATCTCATCAGAACATTATCTTCCTGACGCTATGAAATTTATTGTTGAACGTGAGCAGTTACTGAAGCCGCTGCAACAGGTAAGCGGCCCGCTAGGCGGTCGCCCGACGCTGCCGATCCTTGGAAACCTGCTGTTGCAGGTGACGGAAGGAACGCTGTTGCTGACCGGTACCGATTTAGAAATGGAGATGGTGGCGCGGGTTGCCCTGACGCAGGCGCATGAGCCTGGCGCAACCACCGTGCCGGCACGGAAATTCCTCGATATCTGTCGCGGATTGCCGGAAGGCGCGGAGATCACCCTGGCGCTGGAAGGCGATCGCATGTTAGTGCGTTCCGGCCGCAGCCGTTTCTCGCTGTCGACCCTGCCCGCCAGCGATTTCCCGAATCTCGACGACTGGCAGAGTGAAGTTGAATTTACCCTGCCGCAGGCGACGCTGAAACGGCTGATCGAAGCGACCCAGTTTTCCATGGCGCATCAGGATGTTCGCTACTACCTCAACGGGATGATGTTTGAAACCGAAGGGGAAGAGCTGCGCACCGTAGCCACCGACGGTCACCGTCTGGCGGTCTGCTCAATGCCGATCGGCCAGGCGCTGCCGAGTCATTCGGTAATTGTGCCGCGTAAAGGAGTGATTGAGCTGCTGCGTCTGCTGGATGGCGGCGATAACCCGCTGCAGGTCCAGATTGGCGGCAGCAATATCCGGGCGCACGTCGGTGACTTTATCTTCACATCGAAGCTGGTTGATGGTCGTTTCCCTGATTATCGCCGCGTATTGCCGAAGAATCCCGATAAAGCGCTGGAAGCGGGCTGCGATCTGTTGAAGCAGGCCTTTGCCCGCGCGGCGATCCTGTCGAATGAAAAATTCCGCGGCGTTCGCCTCTATATCACCGAAAATCAGCTGAAAATCACCGCCAATAACCCTGAACAGGAAGAAGCGGAAGAGATGCTGGACGTCAGCTACAACGGCACCGAACTGGAGATTGGCTTCAACGTCAGTTACGTGCTGGATGTACTGAACGCACTGAAGTGCGAAAACGTTCGTCTGCTGCTGACCGACTCGGTATCGAGCGTGCAGATTGAGGATGTGGCGAGTCCGGCGGCGGCCTATGTCGTGATGCCCATGCGCTTGTAGAATATATCGGCCTGGCTTACTTGCCATTCTGATTCCGGGCAGTGCTCGTCCCTGGTCACATACTTCAGTATGCTCCCAGGGCCTGCGCGCTGGCCGGAACCAGACTGGCTGCGACGCCGACGGCCTGGTGACTGGGATACCGGGCAAACTGGCTTCGACGTTAACGCCCTGGATCGGCAGGTCAAATCCCAGGCCCAAAACTTTATTGCCCTTCACGCTGGACTGATTCATGGCTTTAACCCGCCTCCTTATCAAAGATTTTCGTAATATCGAACAGGCTGACCTGGCGTTAGCGCCCGGCTTCAATTTTCTGGTCGGCGCCAATGGCAGCGGTAAAACCAGCGTATTAGAGGCGATTTACACCCTGGGCCACGGCCGGGCGTTTCGCAGCCTGCAGGCGGGCCGCGTGATCCGTCATGATGAGGCAGCGTTTGTGCTGCATGGCCGGCTGGAAGGTAAAGAGCGGGAAATCGCTGTCGGACTGACCAAAAACCGCGCCGGTGACAGCAAAGTACGTATCGACGGCAGCGATGGTCACAAAGTAGCTGAACTGGCGCAGCTGTTGCCGATGCAGTTAATCACTCCCGAAGGGTTTACTTTGCTCAACGGTGGCCCCAAATACCGTAGAGCCTATGTCGACTGGGGCTGTTTCCATAATACGCCCGGTTTTTTCAACGCCTGGAGCAACCTGCGCCGCCTGTTAAAACAGCGTAACGCCGCGCTGCGCCAGGTGTCACGCTACAGTCAGATCCGTCCCTGGGATCAGGAGCTGGTGCCGCTGGCGGAACAGATCAGCCTGTGGCGCGCCGAATACAGTGCGGCGATTTCGGCGGAGATTACCGCCACCTGCAGCCAGTTCCTGCCTGAATTTGATCTGCGCTTTTCGTTTCAGCGCGGCTGGGATAAAGAGAGCGATTACGGCGAGTTACTGGAACGTAACTTTGAGCGCGATCGCGCCCTGACCTATACCGCCAGCGGTCCTCATAAAGCCGATTTTCGTATTCGGGCTGAAGGGACGCCGGTGGAAGATTTACTCTCACGCGGGCAGTTAAAACTGCTGATGTGTGCATTGCGTCTGGCACAGGGCGAGTTCCTGACAAGCCAGAGCGGACGCCGCTGTGTTTACCTGATTGATGACTTTGCCTCGGAACTGGATGACAGCCGTCGACGCCTGCTGGCGGAGCGGTTAAAAGCGACCCAGGCACAGGTGTTTGTCAGCGCAATTTCTGCCGAGCATGTAATCGACATGACCGATGAAAAGGGCAAGATGTTCCGCGTGGAACAGGGTAAAATAGCGGTTCAACCTGAAGATTAAAATGAGCGAGAAACGTTGATGTCGAATTCTTATGACTCCTCAAGTATCAAAGTCCTGAAGGGGCTTGATGCGGTACGCAAACGCCCGGGCATGTATATCGGCGATACCGATGACGGTACCGGTCTGCATCACATGGTATTCGAGGTCGTGGATAACGCAATCGACGAAGCGCTCGCTGGTCACTGTAGTGACATCGTGGTTACCATTCATGCGGATAACTCCGTTTCGGTGCAGGATGATGGACGCGGCATTCCAACCGGTATTCACGAAGAAGAGGGCATTTCCGCCGCTGAAGTGATCATGACCGTGCTGCATGCCGGCGGTAAGTTCGACGATAACTCCTATAAAGTCTCCGGCGGTCTGCATGGCGTCGGTGTCTCGGTGGTGAACGCCCTGTCACAGAAGCTGGAGCTGACCATTCGTCGCGAAGGCAAAGTACACCAGCAGGTCTACGTCCATGGCGTGCCGCAGGCACCGCTGTCGGTGACCGGCGAGACCGATTTGACCGGTACCCGTGTGCGCTTCTGGCCAAGCCACGAAACCTTTACCAACGTGCGCGATTTTGAGTATGACATTCTGGCGAAACGCCTGCGTGAACTCTCATTCCTCAACTCAGGCGTGTCGATTCGTCTGGAAGATAAGCGTGATGGCAAGTCTGACCATTTCCATTATGAAGGCGGCATCCGGGCGTTTGTTGAGTACCTCAACAAAAACAAAACCCCGATTCACCCAACCGTGTTCTATTTCTCTACCGAGAAAGATGGCATCGGTGTGGAGGTGGCGCTGCAGTGGAACGACGGCTTCCAGGAAAACATCTACTGCTTTACCAACAACATTCCACAGCGCGACGGCGGTACCCACCTTGCCGGTTTCCGTGCTGCGATGACCCGTACCCTGAACGCCTACATGGATAAAGAGGGTTACAGTAAGAAAGCCAAAGTCAGCGCCACCGGTGACGATGCGCGTGAAGGCCTGATCGCCGTGGTTTCGGTAAAAGTACCGGACCCCAAATTCTCTTCACAGACCAAAGATAAACTGGTCTCGTCTGAGGTGAAATCGGCGGTTGAGCAGCAGATGAACGAACTGCTGGCGGAGTATCTGCTGGAAAACCCGTCAGACGCCAAAATCGTGGTCGGCAAAATCATCGACGCTGCCCGTGCGCGTGAAGCCGCGCGTCGTGCGCGTGAAATGACCCGTCGTAAAGGCGCGCTGGACCTGGCGGGTCTGCCAGGCAAACTGGCGGATTGCCAGGAGCGCGACCCGGCGCTGTCAGAAATTTACCTGGTGGAGGGTGACTCCGCTGGCGGCTCGGCTAAACAGGGCCGTAACCGTAAGAACCAGGCGATTCTGCCGCTGAAAGGTAAGATCCTCAACGTTGAGAAAGCGCGCTTCGACAAAATGCTCGCCTCGCAGGAAGTGGCTACGCTGATCACCGCGCTCGGTTGCGGCATTGGTCGCGACGAGTACAACCCGGACAAGTTGCGCTATCACAGCATCATCATCATGACCGATGCCGATGTCGATGGTTCGCACATCCGTACGCTGCTGCTGACCTTCTTCTATCGTCAGATGCCGGAAATTATTGAGCGCGGCCACGTTTATATCGCGCAGCCGCCGCTGTATAAAGTGAAGAAAGGCAAGCAGGAGCAGTACATCAAAGATGATGACGCGATGGATCAATACCAGATCGCTATCGCGCTTGATGGTGCCACGCTGCACACCAATGCCAGCGCCCCGGCGCTGGCCGGTGAGCCGCTGGAGACGCTGGTCTCTGACTTCAACAGCACCCAGAAGATGATCAAGCGTATGGAGCGCCGTTATCCGCTGGCCCTGCTGCGCGCGCTGATTTATCACGATACGCTGAGCGATCTGAGCAATGAAGCGGAAGTAACCGGCTGGCTGAACAGTCTGGTGAGCTACCTCACCGAGCGCGAAGCGCACGGCAGCACCTACCTGGCGCAGGTGCGTGAAAACCGCGAGCTGAACCTGTTCGAACCGGTGCTGCGCGTCCGTACCCACGGTGTGGATACCGACTATCCGCTGGAAGCCGATTTCATTCAGGGTCCTGAGTACCGCAAAATCTGCGGCCTCGGCGGCAAGCTGCGTGGACTGCTGGAAGAGGATGCTTACATTGAACGTGGTGAGCGTCGTCAACCGGTGGCCAGCTTCGAGCAGGCGATTGAGTGGCTGGTTAAAGAGTCACGTCGTGGCCTCTCAGTACAGCGCTACAAAGGTCTGGGCGAGATGAACCCGGAGCAGCTGTGGGAAACCACCATGGACCCGGATAGCCGTCGTATGCTGCGCGTGACCATTAAAGATGCGATTGGCGCTGACCAGCTGTTTACTACCCTGATGGGCGATGCGGTTGAACCGCGCCGCGCCTTCATCGAAGAGAATGCGCTGAAAGCCGCCAACATCGATATCTAATCGGCTGCTGACGTAACAGGCCATCACGCGAGTGATGGCCTTTTTTTTTGCGCAGCCGTCTGAAAACCACGGCGATTGCCCCATGTTGCCTGCAGGCTGCGATCGCGATCACTTTTTAGCCTGCGTCCCTCTCTTACTCTTGTCTCTCTTTGCGCCTCTGTGGCGCACTATTCTGTTCTGACAGGGAGTTAAACCATGATTATTTGCGATCGTCGCGACTGGGCCAGAGAACGTCACGCCTTTCATCCGGTGGTTGACCAGGCGATAAGCTGGATTGCTGAGACCGATTTCAGCCAGCTCGAAACCGGCAAATATGCCATTCTGCCCGACGATAAAATGTTCTGTCTGGTGCAGGAGATGATGACCGAGCCGGCCAGTGCGCGTAAGGCTGAGTCCCATTTTAGCTACATCGATATCCAGTATCTGCTTGAAGGCACTGAAAATATCGGCGTGGCCCGGGCGCATCCGGATCAGCAGGTGACCGAAGATTTTGCCCAGCAGCGCGACGTGGTTTTTTATCAGCAGACGCTGAACGAATCGATGTTCACCCTGACGCCCGGTATGTTTGCGCTGTTTTTCCCGCACGACGTGCATCGTCCCTGCTGCGCGCCCGCCGAACCGGCCCGCATCCGAAAAGCCGTGATCAAAATCCACCGCGATCTCTTTACCGGCTAAGCTCCGGGTGTCAGTCATTTGTCATCGCTTGCCACTAAACTGGTCAATGTGAGCTGAATCGCGCTAGCATTGAGTAAAACCCAGACGCAACGAGGACCCTATGGCTATTAAATTGATCGCTATCGACATGGATGGCACCCTGCTTAATCCGCAACACGAAATCACGCCGGGCGTGAAATCCGCCCTGGATCGCGCCCGCCAGCAAGGGGTTTCGATTGTACTGACCACCGGCCGGCCGTTTGTCGGTATCCAGCGCTATCTGATGGAGCTGGATATGCAGGCGCCGGGTCAGTATGCGATCAGTAACAACGGTGCGCTGGTCCATCAGGCCGAAGACGGTGAATGCGTGGCGGAAGTGACGCTGACCTTTGACGACTATCTCTACATTGAGCAGCTGGCGCGTGAGCTGGGCGTACATTTCCAGGCCTTCGACAAATCTCACCTCTATACGCCGAACAAAGACATCAGTGAATACACCATCCACGAAGCGAGCCTGACCGGGATTCCGGTGCGCTACCGCGCCGTTGACGAGATGGATCGCGCCACCCGTTTTCCCAAACTGATGATGATCGATCGCCCTGCTCTGCTGGACGCGGCGATTGCTCGTCTGCCTGAACAGGCGCGCCAGACCTACACCATCCTGAAGAGTGCGCCTTACTACCTCGAAATTCTTGATCGCCGGGTCAACAAGGGCCAGGGCGTAAAAATGCTGGCGGAGAAACTTGGGCTGAAGCAGGAAGAAGTGATGGCGATTGGCGATCAGGAAAACGATCTGGCGATGATTGAGTATGCCGGCACCGGAGTAGCGATGGGTAATGCCATTGATTCGGTTAAGAAAATCGCCCAGTTCGTGACCAAAACCAATATGGAAGATGGCGTCGCACACGCGATTGAAGAGCTGGTATTGTAAATCGTCCGTTTTGTTGCTGACAGGCTACAGCGCAACAGATTGTCTGTTTTGTGATCAGGATTGTAGTACAACCTTGATAGGTGGTACTACAATTTTTGCTCAGGCATGGGCCGGGCAAAGGAACACAGACAGTGGAAAAGCAGGATGTCAGCAAAACCGATCGGATTCTTTTAACGCTGGGCGAAGAGATTGTCTCCGGCCAGTTTGCGGCAGGCCAGCCGTTGCCCGCCGAGGCGGACCTGTGCGAACGGTTCGCTACCTCCCGTAATATCATCCGCGAAGTCTATCGCTCCCTGACCGCGAAACGCCTGATTGAAATTAAGCGTTACCGCGGCGCCTTTGTCACTCCGCATCAGCAGTGGAACTTCCTCGACAGCGACGTGCTGCAATGGTCGTTAAAGCACAATCACGACCCGAAGCTCATCGCCGCGATGAACGATGTGCGGGTGCTGGTCGAGCCACAGCTGGCGCGCTGGTCAGCCGAACGCGCGACCTCACAGGATTTAGCCGGTATCGAGCAGGCGCTCAACGATATGATCGCCTGGCACGACGATCGTGATGCCTTTAACGAGGCCGATATGCGCTACCACGAGGCGCTGCTGGCCTCTGTGCACAATCCCATTCTGCAACAGCTCAGCATCGCGCTGGTTCAGCTACAGAAAGCAGTGTTTGCCCGCACCTACCGCGCCGATCGCGACAACATGCCGCAAACCCTGCGTGAACATCAGAACCTGTTCGATGCCATTCGTCATCAGGATGCTGACGCCGCAGAAGCAGCGGCACGCGCCATGATCGCCAGTTCAACCCAACGCCTGAAGGAGATCGTGTGAGTCACTATATCGCGCTTGACTGGGGCTCGACCAACCTGCGCGCCTGGTATTACCGCGACGGAGAGTGTATGGATAGCCGACAATCTGAATCAGGCGTGACGCGCTTAAACGGCCGCAGCCACCAGCAGGTATTTGACGAAATCACTCAGCACTGGCCGGTGGATGCGGTGCCGGTAGTGATGGCGGGCATGGTGGGCAGCAACGCCGGCTGGCTGCCCGCGCCTTATCTTTCCTGCCCACAGGCGCTGGACACCCTCGCGGCGCAGCTGACCGTGGCCGGTGAAAAGCGCTGGATCGTGCCGGGATTAAGCGTCAGCCGCCGCGATAATCACAACGTGATGCGCGGTGAAGAGACCCAGCTGCTGGGGGCGCAAACGCTGGCACCGGCGGAACTGATCGTGATGCCCGGCACCCATTCCAAATGGGTGCAATGTGAAGGACGTTACGTCACCGATTTCCGCACTCTGATGACCGGCGAACTGCATCATCTGCTGCTGAACCACGCCCTGATCGGCGCCGGTTTACCGCCACAGCAGCCGGATGCGGCGGCCTTTCAGCGCGGGCTGGAAACCGGCATCAACGATCTGTCCCTGCTGGCGCGACTGTTTGAAGTGCGGGCGCAGCATCTGCTGGGCGCGCTGGCCCCCGAGTCGGTCAGCGATTTTCTCTCCGGTTTACTGATCGGCCATGAAGTCGCCAGCCAGCAGGTGTCCCCGACGCTGAGCGGTCCGGTGACGCTGATTGCCAGCGAGTCGCTGGCCCGGCGTTATCAGGCGGCGTTTGCCCTGCTGGATATCCCGCTGCAATGGCTGGAGGGCGATCGCGCCTTCCAGCATGGAATAAGGAGAATTATCGATGACCTTACCCTTTAACCTGCCGCTGATTGCCATTCTGCGCGGCATCAGGCCGGACGAAGCCGAAGCACACATCAGCGCCCTGATTGAGGCGGGTTTTGACGCGATTGAAGTGCCGCTCAACTCACCCGACTGGCAACAGACCCTGCCGCAGATGGTGCGTCAATTTGGCGATCGGGCGCTGATCGGTGCCGGAACGGTGCTGAATGTCGCTCAGGTCAATGCCGTCGCGGCAGCGGGCGGCCGCCTGATTGTGACGCCGAATACCGATGCAGAGGTGATCGCCGGGGCGGTCAGACAGCAGATCTGGACGGCGATCGGCTGTGCCACCGCCAGTGAGGCCTTCACCGCGCTGAACGCCGGTGCGCAGGCACTGAAAATTTTCCCGGCCTCGGCCTTTGGTCCGGCCTATATCAGGGCGATCAAAGCCGTGTTGCCGCCGGAAGTCCCGCTGTTCGCCGTCGGCGGAGTAACGCCTGAAAACCTGGCGGACTATCTGGCGGTCGGCTGCGTCGGTGCCGGACTGGGCAGCGATTTGTACCGCGCCGGTCAGCCGCTGTCGCGCACTGTAGAAAAAGCCCAGGCTTTTGTTGCTGCTTATAAGGACGCCGTACGATGAAAATTACTAAACTCACCACTTATCGCCTGCCGCCGCGCTGGATGTTCCTGAAGATTGAAACCGATGAGGGCCTATGCGGCTGGGGCGAGCCGGTGATTGAAGGCCGGGCGCGCAGCGTCGAAGCGGCGGTACAGGAACTGGGTGATTATCTGATCGGCCAGGACCCGGCGCGCATTAACGACTTGTGGCAGGTGATGTACCGGGGCGGTTTCTATCGCGGCGGCCCGATCCTGATGAGCGCCATCGCCGGTATCGATCAGGCGTTATGGGATATCAAAGGCAAAACGCTGGGCGTGCCGGTCTGGCAGCTGCTCGGCGGGCAGGTACGTGACCGGATGAAGGCCTATAGCTGGGTGGGCGGCGATCGTCCCGCCGAGGTGATTGCCGGTATTGAAACGCTGCGCGCCATCGGCATCGACACCTTCAAGCTCAACGGCTGCGCCGAGATGAGCCTGATCGATAACAGCCGTGCGGTGGATGAGGCGGTTAATACCGTGGCGCAAATCCGCGAAGTGTTCGGTAACCAGATTGAGTTTGGTCTCGATTTTCATGGCCGGGTCAGTGCGCCGATGGCGAAAATATTGATCAAAGAGCTGGAGCCTTATCGTCCGCTGTTTATTGAAGAGCCGGTGCTGGCCGAGCAGGCGGAATACTATCCGCGTCTTGCCGCGCAAACCCACCTTCCGATTGCCGCTGGCGAACGCATGTACTCCCGCTTCGAGTTTAAGCGGGTGCTGGCAGCGGGCGGACTGGCCATCGTGCAGCCCGATCTTTCCCATGCTGGCGGCATCACGGAATGCGTAAAAATTGCGGCGATGGCGGAAGCGTATGACGTCGGGCTGGCGCCTCACTGCCCGCTCGGTCCGCTGGCGCTGGCCGCCTGTCTGCAGGTTGATTTCGTTTCGCATAACGCCGTATTCCAGGAACAGAGCATGGGCATTCACTATAATCAGGGCGCAGAACTGCTTGATTACGTAGTGAATAAAGCGGATTTCGCCATGCACACGGGCAGCTTTGCCCCACTGATGAAGCCGGGTCTCGGAGTCGAGATCGATGAAGCGCTGGTGATCGAACGCAGCCGCGACGCACCTGACTGGCGCAACCCGGTGTGGCGGCACGCCGATGGCGCCGTTGCTGAATGGTAACCTTCGCCGCTTTACCGTAGTCGCCACCCGCTTCACCCCATAATAAGAAACACTCGCCAGGTCCCGCGTGATGCGGGATCCGGGTCCGCTATACCCTACGTGAGGATCTCCCGATGAGTGAACATCTGCATCTGAGTACCGTGAAAAAAATGAACCGGCGCATCATGCCGTTTATCATGCTGCTCTATCTGATTGCCTATATCGACCGTGCCAATATTTCCGTCGCCGCGCTCCAGATGAATGCCGATCTGGCGATGACCGCCGAGATGTACGGCATCGCCGCCGGTATTTTTTACGTCACCTACATCATTTTCGAAGTGCCGAGTAACGTGCTGCTGACGCGGGTGGGCGCACGGCGCTGGATCGCCCGCATCATGGTGAGCTGGGGCATCATCGCCGCCGGCATGAGCCTGGTCCAGACGCCCACCCAGCTTTATGTGATGCGCTTTCTGCTCGGAGCGGCAGAAGCGGGCTTTACGCCCGGCATTATCTTCTATCTCTCCTGCTGGTATCCGCGCAGCGATCGCGCACGCGCCATGTCGATGTTCTATATCGGTGCGGCGCTGGCGTCGGTGATTGGCCTGCCGCTCTCCGGCAGCCTGCTGAACATGCACGGGATGTTAGGCGTGGAGGGCTGGCGCTGGCTGTTCCTGCTGGAAGGCATTCCCGCTTTCTTCCTTGGGATTGTGACCTGGTTTTATCTCGACGATTCACCGGCCAAAGCACGCTGGCTCTCCGGCGAGCAGCGTAGCTGGCTGCAACAGACCATTGAACGTGACGAGAAACATTCTGCGATTCACCACCATAACTGGCGGGTGGCGCTGAAAAGTGGCCGCGTCTGGGCGCTCAGCCTGCTGTGGCTGTTGCAGGCGTTTGGCACCATCGGCGTCACGCTGTTCCTGCCGCTGATCGTCAAGGGCGTGGCGGAGGAGCGCAGTAACCTGATGGTCAGCCTGCTGTCGGCGGTACCGTTCCTGTTTGCCTGTCTTTTTATGTATTTTAACGGCCGGCATTCCGACAAAACCGGCGAACGCGCGCGCCATCTGGGGTTGCCGCTGATTGCCGCGGGCCTGCTGTTGCTGGGCGCGATGGCGGTCTCGCAGCAGTGGCTGGCCTATGGCCTGCTGGTACTGATGGTGGGCCTTAACTGGGCAATCACGCCGGTCTTCTGGGCGGTCACCACCGAAACCATCTCCGGCGTCGCCGGGGCCGCCTCTATCGCCCTGATCAATGCCGTGGCGAACATCGCCGGCCTCGGTTTTCCGCCGATCATGGGCCGCATTAAAGATGCCACCCACAGTTACCATGATGGTTTGCTGATTGTGGCGGGTGCGCTGGTACTGGGTGGCCTGCTGGGTCTGCTGCTGGGACGAAAAAAAACCGTTGAGGGTGAGGAACGGGTAATCAATGAGGTGAAATCGAAGCTGCATCTTTAGCCCGTTTGGCGTAGCGTGTGGGGCAACATTTTTATCAGGTTGCCCCCATGCGCGAAAAACAGATCACCTTTGCTGCCCGCCAGCATCAGCTTACCAATATCAATGTCTGGACCGCCGACAGCCAGTGGCTGGCGTTTGATCTCCGTCCGTCCGGCGCGTCGTTTACCAGCCAGACCATTGAGCGGGTCAATGTCATGACCGGTGAGGTGGAGGTGCTCTATCAGGCGCAGCACGGTGCGCATGTCGGTGTGGTCACCGTCAGCCCCGATCTGCCGCCGCGCTATGTCTGCATTCACGGGCCGGAACATCCCGACGCCACCTGGCACTATGACTTTCACCATCGGCGTGGGGTGATCGTTCAGAACGGTGAGGCGGTCAACCTGGATGCCTGCGATATCACGCCCCCTTTCACGCCCGGCGCACTGCGCGGCGGATCGCACGTCCATGTCTTCAGTCCGGATGGATCGCGCCTCAGCTTTACCTACAACGATCATGTGATGCATGAATGGGATAGCCATCAGGATTTGCGTAACGTCGGCATCGCTGTGCCGCTGGGCGCGGTCAGGCCGGTGAAGCAGCATCCGCGCGAATATGACGGCAGCTATTTTTGCCTGCTGGTCAGCTCGACCCATCCGCAGCCTCTTCCCGGCAGCGACCAGATTAATCGCGCTTATGAAGAGTGCTGGGTTGGCGATCGCGGTTATCAGAAACCCGACGGCAGCTGGCAGCGCTGGGCCATCGCCTTTATTGGTGACACGCTGAACGCGCAGGGAGAAAAGCGGCCGGAGGTGTTTATTGTCGATCTGCCGACGGCGCTGGAGGATTACGCCCGGGCGGGCGACGCGCCGCTGGAGGGCAGTGAGCGGCAGCTTCCTGCACCGCCGGCTGGCGTGCAGCAGCGTCGCCTGACGGTCAGCAACGGGCTGGCGCTGCAACCGCGCCACTGGCTGCGCGCCGCGCCGGACGGCAGCCAGATCGCTTTTCTGATGGCGGACCGGCAGCAGGTGATCCAGCTGTGGAGCGTGTCGCCCAACGGCGGAGAACCGCGCCAGATCACCCGGCTGAGCCACAGCATTCAGTCGGCGTTTAGCTGGCACCCCAGCGGTGAGGCGATTGCTTTTGTCTGCGATAACAGCGTGATGCGATGTGAGATCGCCGATGGACAGTGCCAGCGGCTGACCGACAGAACGGAAGCGGCTCCGTCGGGCGACGCAGTGGTCTGGTCACCCGATGGACGTCAGATTGCTTATATGCGAGAGGTAAACGGCTGGCGGCAGCTGTTTACGGTTGCGGCGACGGCGGCTGCATAGTCGGCAGCGGCTGGGCCTGTGCCAGATGTTCCTGGGTATGCGCCAGCTTCTCGCTTTTCAATACCCGTTCACGCGGAGAATCGATCGATCTGTCACTGTCGTTGCGATAGTAGTCCCACGGCAGCAGCAAGGTATCCAGCACAGCGGAGAAAGGCAGATCGATCAGCGCCAGCGGTTTCAGTGCCCAGCTGGTGTCGTCATCCACCAGCAGGTCGGCGCTGGCGCGCGTGCCAGGATAGTAGCCCTGACTGGCACCGGTATGTGACATGACGCTGGAGCAACCGCTTGCCGCAACGGCGCAGCAGACGACACCCGCCAGCGGTAAAGTTTTCATCAAATTCATTATTATCATCCCTTCAGCCCCGGCAGAAGCCTGACTGAGTTGGCTTGCCAGACAACGTCATCGCTCTGGGGCAATGTCCGTTCTGGTCCGGCAAAGGTAGTCCTGAGTGTATGTCATTTCCTCAATTTGGCGAAAAAAATTGCGTTTTTCCCCCTTGAAATCTGACGTCCGGCACCCATTTTTAGATTACGGACGCACTCACCGTTGCCGCAAGGGACAGTGAGGTGCCGTATACAGCCTGTCCCGTAGTGGAAGGTTGCCAAAACTTGCTGAAACTCAGGAGTCTTAATATGCGTAATTTTGATCTCTCTCCACTTTATCGTTCTGCCATCGGCTTTGACCGCCTGTTTAACCTGCTCGAAGCGAACCAAAACCAGAGCAACGGCGGCTATCCTCCGTACAACGTCGAGTTGGTCGATGAAAACCACTATCGCATCACCATCGCGGTAGCCGGTTTCTCTCAGAGCGAACTGGAGATCACCGCCCACGATAACGTGCTGATCGTGCGGGGCGCCCATCCGGAAGAGCAGACCGAGCGTAAATACCTGTATCAGGGTATCGCCGAACGTAATTTCGAGCGTAAATTCCAGCTGGCCGACCATATCGTGGTACGTGATGCCCGCCTGGAAAACGGTCTGTTAAGCATCGATCTTGAACGCCTGGTCCCGGAAGAAGCGAAACCACGCCGTATTGAGATTCTGAAATAATCGATGAAAAGAATAAACGCCGCGCCAGCGGCGTTTTTTTTGCCTTCAGGATTGGGTTCGCATCGCTAAACGCTGGCCCACTACCCCGCCAAATACGTTCACCAGCAGTCCGAAGATAATCACCGTCGCACCCAGCATCTGCTGTCCCGACAGGTGCTCATCCAGCACCAGCACGGCGGTTACGATCCCCACCACCGGCACCAGCAGCGACAGCGGCGCGACGCGCCAGGTTTCATAGCGGCTGAGTAAATTTCCCCAGATCGCATAGCCCATAATGGTGGCGACAAACGCCAGATAGAATAGCGCCAGCACCGTCTGTAGCCCGATATGCAGCAGGCTGTTGAGGATAGCGGCCTGGCCGTCGAACAGCAGCGAACAGGCAAAGAAAGGGACGATCGGCACCAGCGCGCTCCACACCACCAGCGACATGATCGGCACCTGGCGGTTGCGCATAATGATCTTGTTGGTGATGTTGCCCAGTCCCCACGACAGCGCCGCCGCCAGCGTCAGCATCATCGTCGTCAGGGTAATGCCAGCGGTGGTCTGGCCCGCCATACCGGCCGTGGCCAGCATAAACATCCCCAGCGTGGCGATAATAATCCCGGCGATGTGATTCCAGCGCAGCTTCTCCGCCAGCAGCAACGCGCCCAGCAGCAGCGTAAAGAACGCCTGCGCCTGCAGCACCAGCGATGCCAGGCCGGCGGGCATTCCCAGCTTAATCGCCAGAAACAGAAACGCGAACTGACCAAAACTGATGGTCATGCCGTAGACCACCAGCCAGCGCAGCGGAATAGGCGGACGGCGCACAAAGAAGATGGCGGGAAACGCCACCAGGCTGAAGCGCAGCCCGGCCAGCAAAAAAGGCGGCATCCCCTGTAGTCCCAGCTTAATCACCACAAAATTGACGCCCCACGCCACCACCACGCACAGCGCTAACAGCATATCTTTTACCGACATCAGTTACTCCTTGTGCCGCCTCAGGCGGTGACCGCCACCGGCGTCGCGATATCCACACAGCAGTCGTCACCAACAATGCGAAAATAGTCCTCTACTGCCAGCGCAATCGACTTCTCCAGCGCGCCCGCGTTAAACCACAAGGTCCCGACCTGTTGCAGCCGCGTATCGACCCGCAGCGCCAGCCGGTCATCAAAACTAAACGGCGGCACCGCGCCCATGACGCAGTCGGTTAGCGCCTGCGCCGTCTCCGGCGCGGCGAAGGCGGACTTCTTGCCACCGATAGCGCGCGCCGCGCTTTTAAAATTGATCCGGCAGTCGCCCGGCACAATGGCCAGCAGGTAACGCGCTTCCGCGCCTTCCGGCATGCTGACCTCCAGCACCATCGCTTTGGCCGCCTGATTGAGCGCGTTACCGCGCATCTGACTGATCAGATCGGTCTGGCCCACCGCCTCATGCTCCACCACGCGGTAGTTCGCCTGATGCTGATCCAGCAGCGCGATAATTTTTTCAAACGTCGTCATTTCCCTCTCCTTCTCTGGCGCAACCTGAATCAACTCCAGGCGATAGCGTGCTTCATTTTTTTATCGGTCAGGCCGAAAAAGAAGCCCATAGTGATGCGGGTATCGCCTTCAACCCGGTCGATTTCGTGATAAAAGGCGGGGTTAAACAGGTAGATATCGCCGCTGCGTGGCGAGAACTCACAGGTTTCACTGCCCGCGATCACGCCGCTGCGGTAGCCCAGTTCACCTGGCGTTTTGAACTGCTCATCCTCCGGCGACCATTTTTTGTTGTAGATGCGCAGCGCGCCGCCCGCGTTGCACTCCTGCAGGCAGACCACGCAGCTGAGCTGATGCAGGATCTGCGTCACCACCAGACCGCTGCTGTCGGCATCGCGCACGATGTTGTCGTTATGCAGCGGATTCGCCACGCCGTCGGCATGAAAGCGCACGATTGAACCGGCATAGTCACCGCGGCCCGGCTCGTGCGCGGTGCGCAGGCTCTCCAGCCGCAGCGCATGTTGCACCCAGTGATAGATCTGTTCGCGCAGAACGCTCAGTGACGGCGGCAGCGACGGCTGAATATCGCGCAGTTCCGTAAAGTAGTTGTCCGGCGCGGCCGTGTGTTTTGCCAGATAAGGCCCCAGCGTCGTCAGCGCGCCGTTGGGATAGTGAGAGACGCGAATCTTCTCCCGGCAGCGCTGGAGATCCGCCACCACCGACTCACGGACGTCCGGCGTGAGGAAGTTACGCAGCACCAGCAACGGCACCCGTGCCGTCACGATGTCATCCAGCCAGGTCGACTCCACAAACATGTTGGGATTAATCACGCGGAACTGATTGAAAATAGCCATGTTTCTCACTCCCTAAACGGTATTTCATAGAGTTCATGATTGTTCATGCGCCGCCAGTTGCCAGCGCTGCCTGGTATTGCCACCGGTTCAGACGCGATCAGCGTACAATCGTCCTGTTGCCGAAAATGCATCGTGAAATAGTCGGGATACGGCGTATCGTCGGGATGCCACTGCCACGCCCAGGCCTTGTCGCGGGTAACCACAATGGCATTGCCGGCGCTGCCGCCGGGCTCAACCTGCGCCATTTTTGCCCGCAGGTAGTCGCGGGTGAAATCGGCCGGTGTGATCTGATCCACCAGATAGCGCAGATACTCTTCCGAATCGAAGCGTGATTCCGTCAGCCCAAGCTGGCGATAAACCGTCGGCAGGTAACCGTTGTGCATCATGTACCAGCAATGTTCCGCGCTGTTGCGCCACAGTGGATGAGAAAATTCCAGCCCCTGATTTTTACTCAGCGTCGCGTGGCGCACATGTACCGCCAGAAAGCGGCTGCGCAGCCGATCGACATCAATGCCCGGCAGCGCGTCGGCGAATGCGCCGGTGCCGTGTAGCGTGCGGATCTCGCCTTTCTCCAGCCACAGACAGCCCCAGCCGTTAGGATGTTGTTTAATCGGGCCATCATGAGTGGCGCTCTCGCCGCAGCTCATGGCACGCGCCGCTTCCAGAATCGCCGCGCTATCGAACCGGCCATGCGCCAGAATCATTCTGCACATACAATATTTCTCCCTGCCGCCGCGGGCTGCGCGGCGATCACCTGATGAAAGGCCGCCAGAATCGGCTCACGCGCTGCCGCCGTCAGGCAAAAGGTCGCCAGAATGCCCGCGTGACGGGTCAGATCGGCATACAGTGACGATCGCGGTGACACCTGCAGCGTCGGCAGCCTGAGGGTCGGCATCAGCTGGCCCTGCTGATGCTGCTCAATCCAGCGCTCAGCCGCCTGCAACTGCGCCGGCTGCCGTAACCGCAGCTGACCCACCGCCCGCGGCGCGGTGAAGGCAAAGGCCGGTAACACCGCGCCCGCCTCCAGGCCAAAGGTCACCTCTGCCCAGTCGATGCCGGTCGCCTCCTGCACCAGCGTCGCCACGCCCATACCGGAAAGGCGGAAGCCCATCTCCAGAAAGTGCGGAATACCGTTCATCAGAATGAAATCGATATGAAAAGCGCCCTGACGATAGCCAAAGGTTTCACAGCAAAAGGCCATCAGGCTGGTGAACGACGGCGGCAGCGTGGCGGCGGCCAGCGCCACATGCCCCGACTCACAGAAGCTGACGCAGCCGTCGGCGTCACGATGCTGTTCAATCACCTTATGACAGCAGGTCAGCGCCTGCGGATGTCCCTGATGCACCACGCCCTGTAACGAAAACTCATCGCCCGCTAATCCGCTTTCCACAATAAAACCGCTGAAGCCGCGTCCGCCGTAGTTCATGGTCTGAACCAGTTTGTTCACTACGCTGCACAGCTGCTCAGCCCGCTCAATCAGCCAGATCCCCAGGCCGCCGCCGCCATCCACCGGTTTCACCACACAGGGATAGATCAGCGCCTCTTTCGCATCCAGAATGCTGAGCGGCGAGGCGAAAAAGCGAAACTCCGGCTGCGGAAAGGCGGGCCAGGCTTTTTTCAGCGCCATACGCTGTGCATATTTATCCAGCGGAATAAACGCGGCGGGCGCATCGGGTCCGGCCAGCATTTCCCGGACCCGTCCGGCACTGGCGTTGTAGGCTTCAAAGCCAGCCAGCACCACCTGCGGATGCGACAGCAAACCGGCGTGCAGATAGGCCTGCATCACCTCCCACGGATTTTCCGGCCGATCGAGGCGAACGATCAGATCAAACGGCAGCGTCAGACTCAGCGACTGGTAATCGACAAAGTCACCCATCTCCGCCAGCACGGTAAAATATCCCTCGCGCTTCGCCACCGCACAGTAGGGATTCTGTCCGTCACGGGTCGCGCCAATCTGCAGAAAAATCTTTTTCATCGCCTCGCCTTACCGGACTATCGCCCGGAAATGATTTCGGTCACGGTATCGTTCAGCACACCGTTGTTCACCTGAATCACTGCTTTGTGGGGATCAAAACGCAGTACGCGCGACAGCGGATCGGCGCTTTTGCCGTCCAGCAGCGAACTGACCGGCAGGCTCTGCCAGCAGTGCCGCATCTGCGCCAGCGTCATGCCGGAAAGCCGGGTTAACTGCTGCGCCAGCGCGCTATCGTCGCTGCGGTTCTCCAGCAGATCGCGGATTGCCGCCTCGTCCAGCGTCAGTTGCTGCTGGCTCAGCCAGTGGCCGAGCTGTTGTCCCTGAGCGAGAAACGGCGAGTAAATCATGCAGACCAGCTGCTCTTCACTGAGATCGAACGCCTCGACAGCGAAAGCCGCCGCCCGCTGGCGCTGGCGCTGGATCGCGGCATCATCCTGATAACGCTCCGCCATTTCATCGATTAGCGACGGTGGGAAATCTTTCTGCACCATTAAGCCAAGGGCAAAGCGCACATATTCACGGATGCCTTCGGCGTAATTGCGCTGCAACAGGGTTTCCGCCCGCAGCCCGCGCAGGTGGGCCATCAGGGTCGGGTTACCGCAGTCTGATTCGGAGAAGCTGAACATCAGCTCATCAAAACGGAAGCGCATAAATTCACTGAGCAGCGCCCAGTGCGCGCCCGCTTCATAGGCGGTGTCCTGATAGATATTGAAAAACAGCGGATCGCGCGCCAGCTGATGGGTGATGCGATGCGCCGGTGTCAGTTGATCGGCACCATAGATTCGGCTGCCATAGCGTTCGGCGACGCCATCCAGCGTCTGCAGGAAACCACTGAAACCGCGGCTTTTGTCGGCCACCGGCGCATCAAACAGCCGCGACAGATGCCGCGCCCAGGCCACATAGGCCGCCTGTTCCTGGGGTGAATCGCCAGTGATGATCACATCCACACCCCCGTCGTAATCCGCCGCCAGGCCAAAGGAGTTCACCATGCTGAGGTTGCAGGCGTTGCAGAACGTGGAGCGCCCATCCGCACGAAACCGGTGGCCGTTCATCAGCACATCGCTGCGATTCTGCTGCCGCACGGCATCCGGCATCGGCAGATGCCGGGCAAACGGGCGAATCTGTAAGCCATCCACCACCAGACACTCCGCCAGCGGATCGTCATGCATCGCCAGCGATTGATAAACCCGGTTGATGTTCTCCATCACGCTGTCATTCATCGCCGCATGGCGGTTGGTGCTGACGCGCAGGCGAAAGGTAGTCCCGCGCTGTTGCCAGAGAATGCCCTGGATATAACGAACATAGGCCACCATGTAGCTGCTGTCTTTTCCTCCGCCATAGGCGAGCAGGACACGATTATTTTCAAGCTGCTGCCGATCGGGTAACGCCGCCAGCAGACGAGCAGAACAGCGCTGAGCAGAGTCGATGATGGCGGGCGAAAGGTATGCTTCAATCTCCTTCATCATGGTGGTCAGATTATTCATTTTTCACTTTTTCCTTACGCGAATAGAATCACTCAATGGCCTGAACGTCTGGGATCACAGCGGTCGGCCTGGGCGGATGACGATCACGCTCAGCACACCTCTCAGACGCACGCCAGTCCTGGCGAGAGGTCCGTTTAGCGTCATGAATAATTAAGAGATGCAGCCTAAAGTACTTTGAATGTACTCTGTTGAATATGCACAGATCAGCGCGATATGGGGTGGAACAGATGGCCGAAGTTGTCGGGGAACAGGAGAGTCAGAGCAGCCGTTACCGCCAGATAGCAGAACAGATCAAGCAAGCTATTCATGCCGGTACGCTGGCACCCGACAGCCGTCTGCCGTCGGTGCGGACGCTGGCAACGCAGTATAACGTCAGCCTCACCACCGCCCTGAAAACATTACGTACGCTGGAGGATGAGCGCTACGCCGTGGCCCGGCCTAAATCGGGCTTTTTTGTCGCACCACAGCGCCATCGGCCGCCTCAGTTGCCCGCCGTCAGTGAACAGCCGCGCGCCATCGCCCCGCTTGATGAACAGACTGAGCTGCATCTGGCGATGCTCGGTTCCGACTGCCGGGTACGGCTCGATCTGGCCAATGGCGACAGCGCGCTCTATCCGGTGAAGAAGCTCGGCTTACTGATGCGTCAGATGGGCTACAGCAAACCTGCGCTGCTCGGTAACACCGTCAAAGGCACCGGCTATGCGCCGCTAAAAGTGGAGATTGCCCGGCGGGCGGTCGATTACGGCTGCAATATCAGCACTGACGATATCCTGATCACCAACGGCTGCATTGAAGCGATCTCGCTGTCGCTGCGCGCCACCACCCAGCCAGGCGACGTGGTGGCGGTCGAATCGCCCTGCTATTTCGTGCTGTTGCAGATGCTGCATAACCTCAATCTGCGGGTGATCGAAGTCGAAGCCGGGCCGGAAGGCTATGTGAATGTCGCGAAGCTCACCGGACTGTTTCAGCGCAAAGCGGTGCGGGTATTTCTGACCCTGTGCAACATCAATAATCCGCTGGGCAAAAGCATCCCAAACGAGCAGAAAGCCTATATCGCGCGGCAGGCGGATGAAAACGATGTGGTGATCATTGAGGATGATATCTTTGGCGATACCGCTTTTGGCGAACGTCGCCCTTTCCCGATGCGCGCCTTCAGTCCGAACGCCATTCTGTGTAGCGGCTTCTCCAAAACCGTGGCGCCCGGCATCCGCATCGGCTGGGTACACAGCGTTAACTACATGCGCAAAATCGCCTCGCTGAAATATACCTCAACCATGGGCACCTCGGTGCTGTCGCAGGCGGCGGTGGCCGAGCTGCTGCGCAGCGGCGGCTACGACGCGCATCTGCGTAAACTGCGGCGTGAGCTGGCGCAGCAAATCAGCGCCATGCGTCAGTCGGTGCTGCGGGAATTTCCGGCGGGAACCCGGGTTTCTGAACCGGAAGGCGGCTATGTGTTATGGGTAGAGATGCCGCCACAGGCGCTGAACGTGCGCGCGCTGTTTCTGAAAGCGCGCAATGCGGGCATCGGCATTGCGCCGGGCCATATTTTTGCCACCGATCAGCGCTACGATCACTGTTTCCGGCTCAACGCCGGTTTTGGCTGGAATGCGGAAGTGGAGCAGGCGATACAACAGCTGGCGCAGTGGTGCCAGCTGTCGTTAACCGGGCCGCAGGATTAGGCGTCGCGCCAGGCGATTTCAACCTCTTCGGCCAGAATCTGCACCGCCCGTTCGATGTTCTCCGCATCCGGCACGTAGTTCATGCGCATACATTGATGGGTGTGCGGCCATTCATGTTCCAGGCCCGGAAAGAAGAAGTGGCCCGGCACCATCAATACGCCGCGCGCTTTGAGCCGCTGGTAGAGCATTTCGGTGCTGATCGGCAGATCGCGGAACCAGAGCCAGAGGAAAATCGCCCCTTCCGGTTTGTGGATCAGGCAGCGCTCTTCCGACAGATAGCGGCGCAGGATAGCGATCGTCTGCTGCACCTTCTGCTGATAAAACGGCTTAATCACCTCTTCCGACAGGCGCAACAGATCGCCCCGGCGGATCATTTCACCGGCAATCGCCGGTCCGATGCTGCCAGGTGCCAGGCTGATGATGCCGTTCATATTGCTCAGCGCGCCGATGGTTTTCTCATCGGCGATGATAATGCCGCAGCGCGCGCCAGGCAGGCCGAGCTTCGACAGGCTCATGCAGAGAATAATGTTGGGATTCCACAGCGGGCGAACCTCACTGAAGATGATGCCGGGAAACGGCACGCCATAAGCGTTATCGATCAGCAGCGGGACGTCATGCTGTTGTGCCAGCGCATCGAGCTGCATCAGCTCATCGTCAGTGATCACGTTGCCGGTCGGATTGGTCGGACGCGACACGCAGATCAGTCCGATATCGTCATTCATCGGCAGATGATCGAAATCGACGTGATATTTAAACTGGCCAGCCGGCAGCAGTTCAATGTTCGGTTTGGCCGATACGAACATCCCCTCTTCCAGCCCGGCATCGGCATAGCCGAGATATTCCGGTGCCAGCGGGAACAGCACGCGCTTTTTGCTGCCGTCAGCCCGACGACCAGCGAACAGGTTAAACAGATAGAAGAAGGCGCTCTGGCTGCCGTTGGTCAGCGCAATGTTCTGCGCACTGATGGGCCAGCCCAGCCGATCGCGCAGCAGCTCTGCCAGCGACTCCAGCAGCGTCGCTTTGCCACGCGGGCCATCGTAATTGCAGAGCGCCTCGCTGAGCTTGCCTTCCTCGTGCATCTGCTGCAGCAGTTGCTGAAAGTAGTCGTTCATGGCCGGGATTTGCGCCGGATTGCCGCCACCCAGCATGATGGTGCCGGGCGTGCGCAAGCCCGCGCCCATATCTTCCATCAGACGTGAGATGCCGGAATGTTGGGTAAATTTGTCGCCGAACTGAGAAAAGGACATAGCGGTTAAAAATGTGTGATAGCGAATCGGGGGTCCACCATAACGCCCGCCATCGGCGGGCGCAATGGAAAGGCGCAGGGATTACTTCAGCGCCTGCGGGTTAACACAGTTTTTATCGACCTGACCGCTGAGCGCAGCGATCAGATTATCCACCGCATCCAGCATCATGCCGTAGCGGGTTTCGTGCGTGGCGGAACCGATATGCGGCAGCGTCACCACGTTAGGCAGCGACAGCAGCGGCGAATCAGTGGGCAGCGGCTCTTTCTCGAACACGTCCAGCCCGGCAGCGTGCAGTTTTCCCGCCTGCAGGGCCGCGATCAGTGCGTTTTCATCCACCACCGGTCCGCGTCCGGCGTTGATCAGCACCGCTTCCGGCTTCATCAGGGCGATTTGCTCTGCCCCGATCAGGTGGTGAGTCTGTTCCGTCAGAGGCAGGCTGATGCAGACAAAATCACTCTGTTTCAGCAGCGTCTCCAGCTCACAGCGTTCAGCGCCGAACCGCGACTGCGCCTCCTGATGTTCCCGCCGTGCGTTGTAAAGGATCTTCATGCCAAAACCAAAGTGGGCGCGCTGCGCCAGCGCCATCCCGATGCGACCCATGCCGAGGATACCCAGCGTTTTATGGTGTACATCGATGCCAAAGCGCTCCGGACCGATACTCTTCTGCCAGTTGCCCGCTTTCACCCAGGCATCCAGTTCCGGTACCCGACGTGCGGTGCTCAGCACCAGCGCCATGATGGTATCGGCAACGGTTTCGGTCAGCACGGTCGGCGTATGCATCAGCACGACGTGACGCTGGTTCAGCGCGTCGACGTCAAAATTGTCATAGCCAACAGAGACGCTGGAGCAGGCGCGCAGTTTTGGCATTTTCGCCAGCAGCTCGCCATTCACTTTTCCTCCTGAGCCCAGCAGACCTTCCGCCTGGGCCAGCGCCTCAGCGTGCTGCTGCTGGCTGGCGGGTGACAGGTCACTGATTTCAGTAATCTCAGCGTGCGCCGCCAGGCGGGCGCGCAGATCATCAGGCAGTTTTTTATACAGAATCACAGCGGGTTTCATTCAGTGGCTCCCGGTCATTAAAACAGTGACGGGCGGCGCTCGGGCCGCCCGGAAGATGAGGGCTAACGTCTGGGCTTACGCTTTCAGGCGTGTTTCGCGCCGTGCAGCGGTGGCGTCGTCTTGTTCTGCGCCGGTTTAACAATCAGTGTCAGCCACACCGACACCAGCAGCGCCGATCCCATAAAGATGTAGGACGCCGACGGGCTGCCGGTGGCACCATTAAGATAGCCGACAATCCACGAACCGATAAACGAGCCGAGCGCACCCATGCTGTTGATCAGCGCCATCGCCCCGCCGGAGACATTGCGCGGCAGCATCTCAGGGATGATGGCGAAGAACGGGCCGTAAGGGGCATACATCGCCGCACCGGCAATCACTAACAGAGTATAAGAGAGCCAGAAGTTGCCCGATCCCAGCAGATAAGAGCCGAGGAACGCCAGCGCGCCGATCAGCAGCAGTGGCCAGACAAACAGCTTACGGTTTTGCGTCTTATCAGAGGCCCATGACACCACCACCATCGCAATGGTCGCGGCCAGATAAGGCACCGCTGACAGCCAGCCCGCTTCGACCATCCCCATCTGGGTGCCGTTACGCAGAATCGACGGCAGCCACAGCACGAAACCGTAAACGCCAATGCTCCAGGCAAAATATTGCAGGCAAAGAATGATCACGTTGCGGTTACGGAACGCTTCGCTGTAGTTACGCACCGCTTTGATGTTGTCCTGCTCTTTCTGCAGTTCCGCCTGCAGTGCAGCTTTCTCGGCATCGCTCATCCAGCGCGCCTGAGCCGGTTTGTCCTGCACCATAAACCACCAGGCGATGGCCCAGACAACGGCCGGAATCCCTTCGAAAATAAACATTTCACGCCAGCCGAAGGATTCGATCAGGTAGCCTGACACCACCGACATCCACAGCACCGTCACCGGGTTACCGAGGATCAGGAAGGTATTGGCGCGGGACCGTTCAGATTTGGTGAACCAGTTACTGATGTAGATCAGCATCGCCGGCATCACCGCCGCCTCAACCACCCCGAGGATAAAGCGGATCGCCGCCAGCATCGGAATGTTGCTGACCACACCGGTCAGCGAGGCACAGCCGCCCCACAGGATCAGGCACCAGAAAATCAGTTTTTTAACGCTGCGGCGTTCGGCGTAAATCGCCCCGGGGATCTGGAAGAAGAAGTAGCCGAGGAAGAACAGCGCGCCCAGCAGAGAGGACATGCCTTTAGTAATGCCGAGATCGTCGTTAATTCCCGCCGCCGAGGCAAAGCTGAAATTGGCGCGGTCGAGATAGGCCAGGCTGTAGGTGATAAACACGATGGGCATGATGAACCACCAGCGTTTTGGCGCGATTGTCTGCGTTTTCATCGAGAACTCCTGTGTCAATATGTGAGGCGCGGGCTACGCGTCGCCAAGTTGCTGACGCGTCGGCAGACCTTCGCTGTCGCCAATCACCTGAATCGCCATCGAACCAATTTTGTTACCGCGCTGAATCGCCTGCGGCAGGCTCAGGCCTTCCAGCAGCGCACTGATCACCCCAACGGCAAACCCGTCGCCAGCGCCCACGGTGTCGACCACGTTATCGACTTTAACCGCGGCAACCTGACCTTTTTCGCCTTCAGCGGTTTTATACCAGGCACCGTCACAGCCGGTTTTAATCACCACCGCTTTCACCCCTTTATCGAGGTAGAAATCGGCAATGGCTTCCGGCTGACGATAACCGGTCAGAATCAGCCCCTCTTTTTCACCCGGCAGCACCCAGTCGGCGTACTCCGCCAGCAGATTAAGCTGCTTACGCATCTCCTCTTCGCTGCGCCACAGCACCGGCCGCAGATTGGGGTCGAAGGAGATCGTTTTCCCGCGCGCGCGCATCTCTTTGGCCGTATGTTTCAGCAGCGCCAGCGAACTGTCGGAGATCGCCGCCGCAACACCGCTAAGATGCAGATGGCGGGCTGAGCCAAAATAGTCCGCGTCGAAATCCTCAACCGACAGATGGCTGGCCGCCGAGCCCTTACGGAAATACTCCACCAGCGGATCGGAGCCGTCATCGACTTTGGATTTAAGCTGGAAGCCGGTCGGATAGCGGTTATCGACCGTCACCTGGCGGTGATCGATACCCTCTTTCTCCAGTTGCTGACAGATAAAACGGCCAAAGGCATCATCGCCAACGCGACTGACCCAGCCCACTTTCAGACCAAGACGCGCCAGGCCGGTCGCCACATTCAGTTCGGCACCCGCTGCGCGTTTAATAAAAGTTTCTGCCGCTGCCAGATCGCCGGTTTCACGGGCGATAAACATCGCCATCGCTTCTCCGATGGTGACAACATCAAGCGGACCGTTGTGATGCGTAGTGTAATGCGTCGTCATCTTCACTCCTCAAACGTTGCGCAGCAGCGACACATAGTGGCGGGTGACCGCAATCAGATCGTCGCCTTCCAGCGGAAATTCAATGCCGCGCGGTGCCGTGGCGGGCAGCTGTTGCAGCAGCGCACGCCACGCATCACCGGCCTCATCAAGCGCAATCGCCCGGTAGCTGTCATGGTGTGGGATCGCCGCTTTCACATGCACATAACTGACCTGCGACGCCAGCCGTTGCGCGGCCTTCAACGCATCTTCGCCGGTCCAGCACCAGTTGCCCATATCAAACGTCATGCCGATCGGCAGCGCCGCCGCGCGGACCGCCGCAAAAAACTGCTCGCTGGGATCGAGCCTGCCGTGCTCCGTCTGATCATTTTCCACCGTCAGCGGCAGCGGCTGGTCTGCCAGCAGCGAGTGCAGCGACGCCGGAATCGTACCGTTGAAAGGGCCCAGCGCCAGTTTCAGACGTTGTGCGTTTAACTGGCGTGCTTCTTCAAAGTAGTGAGTTATGCGCGGATTTACGTCACCGCCGTCACAAAACAGCGTATCCGGCACCGAATAACTGGCGTGCAGCTGATGCTGCGCCACTGCGGCGGCCAGCGCCGGCAGATCGGCCAGCGTGGCGTCATCGAACAGTTCACGACGGATTTCGACACCGTCAGCGCCTGCCTGCTGGATAATCGGCAGCAGTGCGGTCTGACCGCCGAGTGCGGCAATCTGCGAATGGCCGTAAGCGGCAGTCACCACGATAATGTCAGGCTTCATGTTGTGCTCCATCGGGGCTTTTAGCTTAAGTTCTGTAAAAACCCTAGATGGAACCGGTTCCAAAGCAAAGCAGCAAAGGATGAAATTATGATCGTGCTCACGAAGCGAGCACGCAGTTGACGCGTAAAAGTCTGAAAATCAGATTAGCGGAGCGGCTGGCTGGAACCGCGAACGATCAGTTCACCCGAGAAGACCTGCTCGCTGACCGGCAGATCGCTGCCTTCAATGCGGGCGATGACTCTTTCCAGCGCGCTGTAGCCAATCTGCCAGGTGGGCTGTTTCAGCGTGGTAATGCCGACGCCTGCCAGCGCGGCCCACTCCAGCTCGTCGAAGCCGAGCAGACCGATATCGCGGCCCCAGTGCAGATTGATGCGCTGCAGCGATCGCGCAACCTGCAAAGTCAGCGCACCGTTCGCCACCATTACCGCGCTGCGTTTGCCCGCATGGCGCTGGTGAAAGTCACGCAGCGCCTGATCCAGCGCGGCAGGCTGATGCAGCGCCAGCTCGGCGTTTTCATGCTGCACCTGCGGATGGGTCGCCAGCACCTGGCGGAAAGCCTGCAAACGTTCACGACGCGTATTGACGCTGCCCAGCGGCTCGCTGAGAAACAGCAGCGCCTCGTAGCCGTTATCGACCAGATGGCGCGTTGCTGTCTCCGCCGCTTCGGCATTATTCAGGCCCACTACGTCGCAGGGAAAATCGGGGATTTTGCGGTCAATCAGCACCATCGGCAGCAGGGATTGTTGCAGATGACTCAGCACCTCTTCACGCATCCCCACCGCGTTAACCACAATGCCTTCCACCTGATAGCTACTCAGCAGCTGCAGATAGTGCTGTTCCAGGTCCACTTCATTGTTGGTGTTACACATCAGCAGGGTGAAACCCTGTTCGCGGCAGGCCGCTTCAATACCGCTCATCACATCGACCGAATAGGGATTGGTAATGTCGGCGATGATCAGCCCAATCAGTCGGGTACGGCCACGCTTCAGGCCGCGCGCCATCTGGCTTGGACGATAGCTGAGGTCAGCAATGGCCTGCTCAATCCGGGCTTTGAGATCGGCTGACAGCAGATGCAGCTCGCCATTCAGATAGCGTGAAACGCTGGTTTTTCCGGTTCGTGCCGCGTGAGCAACATCGCTGATGGTGGCGCGAGGCGGCCTGATTTTCATGAAATATCCTGCAAAAGTAGAAACCAGGCAGAGACTAGCACAGCAACGTCCAGTCGCAAAAAAGCACGCCCGCTAGGCTGGCAATTGCAGCCAGGGCTGCCACAGCATCTGTAATTGCGACGGCGGCGTGCCATCCAGCAGCTGTAATACCATCTCCGCCAGCTGCTCGCCCACCTGTTGCTGCGCCGCCTGCCGAATGGTGATCAGCGGGTAATCGAGAATCGCATCCTGCGGTAGCCCGTCCCAGCCAATCAGCATTATGGCATCGTCGCCCTCTGCCCGTCCGGCCTGCTGCAGTGCGACCACGGCACCTTCCGCCAGCGGGCCGCAATCGGTAATGATGGCGTCGGGCGGATTCTGCTGTGCCAGCCAGGCACGGGTCTGCTGGTAGCCGGCACGCCGCGTCGCGGGTACCGCAGCCTGCGCATAAGGCGCGGTGGTACCGAGCGCATCCAGATAGCCCTGACGACGATCGCGTACCCCGGTGCGGGTTTCATTGCTGCCGAGCCAGGCAATCTGCCCTTTTTCCTGTGACAGACAATAAGCAACTGCCAGTTGCGAACCGGCCGCATGGTCAACATCGAACCAGGCATAGTGTGGCGGCAGATCGCTGCGCCCCAGCGCCAGAAAGCGAAAGTCAGTCTGCAGCAGCGTGGAGAGCCGCCTGTCCTGCGGGGTGATATGGGTAACAACGATGGCATCCACGGCGCGACTGCGCAGCAGACGGGTCAGGAAGGGCTGGCTCTGCGGCTTATCCGCCAGCAGCAGCAGATCGATTTCATGATGGGCAAGGCGTTGATCCAGCGCCAGCAACATCTCACTGAAGTGACCGTCGCTCAGCGGCGATGTCCCGATGGGATAGAGCAAACCAACCGCATTGGCGCGGCCGGTTTTCAGACGACGGGCGGCCGCGTTAGCCCGGTAGCCACGACGTTGCGCCTCTTCTTCAATCCGTTTACGGGTCGCCTGCGCGACATCCTGATACCCATTGAGCGCGCGACTGACCGTGGTGACAGAAAGCCCTAATGCCGCAGCAATCGCTTTAAGTGACATAAGACACGACCCGCTGATCAATTTTTGATCAGACTACCATAAAGCCTGAAGTGGCTCTATGGATAGAAACCTTACTGGAACCTTTAACGTGCATCTTTACAGAAAAGGTCAGTCGTGTGAATGCGCCCCCGTTCGGGGGCGACAGCCATCAGCCGAGCGGGCTGAGGGTAATTTCTACACGACGGTTTTGCGCTTTTCCGGCCTCGGTACTGTTGCTGGCGACCGGATTATCAGGGCCTGCGCCCTGAGTACGCAGACGATTGCTGGCAACACCCTGGACGATCAGGGCGCTGGCGACGCTCTCGGCACGCTGCTGTGACAGACGCATATTCAGGGCGCGCGTTCCGGTGCTGTCGGTATAACCCACCACGTTTACCGCGGTTTTCGGATACTCTTTCAGTACCATTGAAACGCCGGTCAGGGTATTCGCGCCCGCCGGTTTCAGGTTGCTGCTGTTGGAGTCAAACGTCACGTTGTTCGGCATATTAAGAACGATGTTATCGCCTTCACGGGTCACGCTGACGCCCGTACCGCGCATCTTGTCGCGCAGCTTCGCTTCCTGCACGTCCATGTAATAGCCGACACCGCCACCCAGTGCTGCGCCGCCTGCGGCACCAATCAGCGCACCTTTGCCGCGATCTTTCTTCGAGGAGGAGAGTACGCCAACGCCAGCACCCACTAAGGCACCCAGACCGGCGCCCACGCCTGACTTACCCGCCTGCGATTCGCCGGTGTAAGGGTTGGTGGTACAGCCGGACAGGGCCAGGCTTCCGCTTAATAACAAGGTGACCGCGATTAATTTCTTCTGCATTTTTGTTCCCTTACGTTCGACACACAGGGGAAAAGCTCTCCCCATAATCGGCACGATTATGCCGCGTAACCGTCAGGAAAGGATAAGGGAAAGTCTTAAATTGCCCGCCGCGGCGCTTAAAGATTGTCAGGATGGCAAAAACAATCGGTCTGGTGATCGTTTATCAGCCCGCACGCCTGCATAAAGGAATAACAAATTGTCGGGCCGATGAATTTAAAACCACGCAGTTTAAGCGCCTTAGAGAGCGCAATGGCGTGCGCTGAGGTGGTGGGCGCCAGTTTGTAGTCAGGATAATGGTGGACAATTTGCGCGTTATCGACAAATTGCCAGACGAAGCGGGCAAAATCCTCGCCTTTCGCTTCCATCGCCAGAAAAGCCCGGGCGTTGGCGATAATGGCGGCAATTTTGCCGGGATGACGAATAATACCGCTGTTCTGCAGCAGCGCCGCAACATCCTGCTCGTCCATTAACGCGATCGCCTGCGGGTCAAAATGGTGAAACGCCGCACGGTAATTCTGCCGCTTTTTTAATACCGTGATCCAGGATAACCCCGCCTGCTGCCCTTCAAGGCAGAGCATCTCAAACAGCGCGCGCTTGTCGGTTTGCGCCACGCCCCATTCGGTATCGTGGTAGGTCAGATAGAGGGGATCCTGGGTTACCCAGCCGCATCGTTGCATTTTCGGATTCCTTATCGCAGAAAAATTTTATCGGGCCGCTTGATCTTAGAAACAATCGGTTAATAGTTAAACAACTGACAACAATATGATGATCGGTACTCTCACGACGAGTAAACAGGCTCACAAACCGGTGGTTAATCCAGACGCCCGGGAATAACTTCAGCCTCCGACTGGAGAGGGTATGGTGCAGAAAAGTGGGTGGAGAGGCCAGCGCTATCGGATACGCGCCTGGTGTGGTGCAGGACTTTTATTTTTGACGCAACCGACCTTTGCCTGGGGCGGCGACTTTGCTGCGCCCGCAATGACCGTAGCTAAACCCGATTACGACACTATTCTGGCAGAGAAAATCTCCCGCACGTCGCTCGACTTCAGCGATGAGAATCGCGCCCTGTTCGAGGCCGCGCTCAATTCACCGGCCAGCCTGCCGGTAGAACTGCACAGTGAAACCGGCACCGTTGGCAGTACGCCGCTGGGAAAACGCTATCGCGCCGGAGTGGAACTGCCGGTCGGCGAATCCCTTACCACCGGTCCGGTGGCGCAATATGCGGTCGATCCGCAGCAGATGGGCTGTCTGCAATGCGACTACAGCGATCAGCAGAGCCGTGAGCAGGTTGCCAGCGTCGGCTGGCGTGTCGATCTGCAGCAGGGATGGATTACACCGTGGGCTCAGCTCAGCTACAGCCGTCCCCTGAACGAGTCGTCACAAAACGATCGGCGCGAGACGGCAATCGGTCCCCATCAGGAGAGCGGAATTGATCTGAGCGTGGGGGCACAGCTGCCGCTCAACCGTAATCTGGCCGCTTTCGCCTCGTTTTCACAAAACAGCGCGCTGAATAGTGATGAGCCGTTGCTGTATAGCCTCGGCCTCAGCGCCAGCTTCTAGGCGGGGCATAAAAAGAGAAAGGACGTCAGTCGTTTAAAATATAATGAGTCCGCTAATCATTATACTGGTAACACTATGCGCAACGATTTGACAATTATTGGCCGTGAAATCACGGTCTTCGTACTGGCAGCACTCTTTCTCGCCCTGATGATTTTGCCCATCTATATCGATGTGGCCTGGATGAACGATGCGCTGCACGAAACCTCTTTTACTGAAACCACCCAGGAAATTATGCTGGCGGTGATTGCCGCCCTGTTCTTTATCACTGCCCATCGCCGTCCGGCACAGCGCGGCGCGCTGACCTTAGTGGCGGGCTTCTACAGCTGTATGCTGATCCGCGAACTCGACTTTGTGTTTGATGCTATCCAGCACGGCAGCTGGATCTGGTTCGCGCTGGCGGTGACGGCCGGTTGTCTGGCCGTCGCGCTGCGGACGCCGAAAAAAACCCTGCACGCGCTGGCCAGGCTGCTGCAACACCGCAGCTGGCCGGTGATGGCCTCCGGCTTTCTGGTGGTGCTGGTCTTCTCCCGCCTGTTTGGCATTCATGCGCTGTGGCAGCATCTGATGCTGGGGGATTACAACCGCGTGGTGAAAAACATGGCGGAAGAGGGTACCGAGCTGCTGGGTTACGGCCTCTGCTGGCTGGCTTCAGTACGTTATTTATGGCAAACGCGCCCGGCGGCTGTCGCCGTCAGTGCGACCCAGCCCGCCGCTGCCCGTCATACCTCTTCTCCGGTAACCTCTTACTGATAATGCTCGCGCTTTTTGAGCGATCCGCACCATTAAAAAAGGTACAATAAACACTTCTGCGTCGGCGGCTGTGCCCCGGCGCAAGGTGTTTGTTAACCTCAGGTCTTTTCATGTCAGTCAAAATCTTAACTTCAACGCTCATTGGCCTGGATGCCTTCCGCCAGGACCCGCTGACTGCACTGCAGCAGGCGGAGAACGGTACGCTGGCGGTGTTAGAGGATTACGCGCCGGTGATGTACGCCATCACCCCGACGCGCCTGGCACAGCTGCTGGCGCTGGAAGCCGCTGCCCGACAGCCGAATGATGTGGCGCTGGATGACAGCCTGTATGACGATGCGCCTGCGGCCATCTCTGCGCCGGTCGGTAAGTTCGCCATGTATGCTGGCTGGCAGCCCGACGCCGACTTTACCCGCCAGGCCGCCATCTGGGGCGTGGCGCTGAGCGAACCGGTAACCGCCACCGAGCTGGCGGCCTTTGTCGCCTACTGGCAGGCAGAAGGCCGGTTGTTTCACCATGTGCAGTGGCAACAAAAACTGGCGCGCAGCATTCAGATGAACCGCGCCGCCAACGGCGGGCAACCGAAGCGTGATATCACGCAGTTGCCTGACCCTGACCGTACCATTCCCGATGGTTTCCGAGGTGAGTGATGAAAACGCCGAACGATCTCTTTAGCCGTCTGAAAAGAATGATGCCTGCCGGCACCCGACCGAAATTTGCTAATGGCGAAGAGCTGCTGGCGTGGAATCAGGAACAGGGCCGCCTGCGCTCTGAAGCGATTGTGCGTGAAAACCGCGCCATGAAAATGCAGCGCATTATGGGCCGCTCCGGCATCCGTGAACTGCATATGAACTGCTCGTTTGATAACTACCGGGTGGAAAATGAGGGCCAGCGCAAAGCGCTGGATCTGGCGCGGCAGTATGCCGCCGAATTTGATGGCAGCATCGCCAGCTTTGTTTTTTCAGGCCGTCCCGGCACCGGCAAAAACCATCTGGCGGCGGCGATTGGTAACGATCTGATCCTGCGCGGTAAGAGCGTGCTGATCGTCACGGTCGCCGATCTGATGTCGAGCATGAAAGGCACCTTCAGCGGCAGCAGCGGCATTACCGAAGAGCGTCTGATTCAGGACCTCAGCAGCGTTGATCTGCTGGTGATTGATGAGATTGGCATGCAGAGCGAATCCCGCTACGAGAAAGTCATTATCAATCAGATTGTGGATCGCCGATCCTCCTCCAAGCGTCCGACCGGCATGCTTTCTAACCTCGACCATGCCGGTATGAACGCACTGCTCGGTGAGCGGGTGATGGACCGGATGCGGCTGGGTAACAGTCTCTGGGTGCGCTTCGACTGGGAAAGTTATCGCAGTCGGGTACGCGGCGACGAATATTAATTCCCTGCCCGTCCCGCCGGGCTGTCCACACGGCTGAGCCGCGTCTCCGCACTCAGCCGGCGTAACGCCGCCGGACCGATTTATCATCAGTCGCCCTGCTGTTGACCTGCCTGCGCCGCGTTGCGCGCCAGGCGGCAAACCGGGTGGAGTCCGCCATGAACCTGCTTGATTACGCTGTAATTGCGCTCTACGCGCTGATGATTGTGCTGATCACGCTGTGGGCGATGCGCAGAGTCGGCAATACCCGTGACTTCTTTACCGCCGGTGGCCGCATGCCCTGGTGGCTCTCTGGCATTTCCCACCATATGTCTGGCTACAGCGCCGCCGTCTTTGTGGCTTATGGCGCGGTGGCGTACAACATGGGCATTACCATCTGGTTCTGGTGGGCGCTGCCGATCTCGCTGGCGGTGTTGATCGGTTCTTCGCTGTTTGCCCCGCGCTGGGCCCGGCTGCGGGGTTATATGCAGATTGAATCTCCCACCGAGTATCTGCTGACCCGCTATAACCTGCCGACCCAGATGGTGCTGGCCTGCAGCGGCGTGCTGTTAAAAACGGTGGATGTCGGGGCGAAATGGGCCGCCATTGCGGTGATTATCAACGTCTTTACCGGCCTTGAACTGCCGGCTGGCATTGCCATTGCCGGCGGGCTGAGTCTGTTTTACAGCATCATCGGCGGCCTGTGGGCCGATGCCTGCAACGATTTTGGTCAGTTTCTGGTGCAGTTTGTCGCCGCGCTGGTGATGCTGGTGGCGGTTGGGCTGCAGCTCGGCGGCGCTGGCGCACTGTTGACGATCTGGGATCGGCTGCCGGCCAGCCATCTGCAAATCGTGCAGGGCCCTTACACCACCGGCTTTATCTTCTCCTGGCTGCTGATCCACACCCTGAGTTACAACGGCGGCACCTGGAATCTGGCGCAGCGGTTTATCGCCGCACCGGACGGACGCGAAGCGCGCAAGGCGGCGCTGCTGTCGGCGGCGCTCTATCTGATCTGGCCACTGATACTGTTCTGGCCGATGTGGGCCGCACCGCTGCTGTTTCCCGACCTGGCCGACCCGTCGCGTGCCTGGTCGATGATGGCGATGCAGTTACTGCCCAACGGTCTGATCGGACTGATGCTGGTGGCGATGTTTACCCATACGCTTTCCATGACCTCTTCTGACGCTAACGCCATTACGGCGGTAGTCACCCGCGATATTCTGCCTGCCGTCTGGCCGCGTGCTTTCCCGCGCGGCCAGAGTTCACTGCGGGTGGCGCGCTGTATTACCTTCCTGTTTATTATCACTACGCTGCTGATCGCCCTGAATGCCAGCCGGTTCGGCGGCGTACTGTCGCTGCTGATTATCTGGTTTGGCGGGCTGGTCGGCCCGATTTCAATTCCGATGCTGCTGGGCCTGCTGCCCGCTTTCCGTCGCTCTGGCAGCACCGCGGCGCTGGTCAGCTGGGCGACAGGCGTTGGCACCTTCTTCTGCGTACGCTTTGTAATCGACGACGCCAGTCTGGCGACCCAGGTAGCGGCGCCGGTGTTTTCCTCGTTGCTGTTGTTTACCCTGATGGGCTGGCTGCGTCGCTCGCCGGTCAGCCCGCAGGTTGATGCGCTACTGGAGGCGCTTAATCAGGATCGCCCCCTGCCGGCTGCCGCCCAGGAGCAACAGAAAATCCTGCGTTAAGCCTTTCTCGCCCAGCCAGCCAGCGGGATCTCACCTCGTTGTGTGAAACAGCGCGCAAAAGTGTGGGATGACGAACCGGCACAGGCTGATACACTGAATTATTCCTCCTCTGTTGGGTGAATCCGCCATGAAAGCAAACGGCAAAGGTCCCGCCTTACTGCGACTTAATAACCAGAAACGGGTGATGACCCAGTTGCGGAGACTGCGCGTCACTTCGCGCCAGGATCTGGCCCAGGCCTTATCGCTCAGCAAAAATACGGTCTCACTGATCATTGATGATTTGCTGGAGCAGGAGCTGATCGAAGAGCTGGGGCCGGTCAGCGTGGCTGCGGCCGGACGGCCCAAAATTGAAATTAGCCTGCGGCCAGAGAAGCTGAAAAGCGCAGGCGTGATGGTGGAACGCAATGTGATCCACTGGCGGGTCTGTGACTACTTTTCCCAGGTGCTGGCGGAACAGACGCTGCGTACCGATACCGAAAACCCGACCCGTCTGCTGGCCGAACTGGCGATGCTGTGCCGGGAACTGGCCGAAGGCTATCCCGATTTACTGGGTATCGGCCTGGGTTTTCCCGGCATTGTCGATCCCCGGCGCGGCTGGATGCATCTCTCTTCGCACCTCAACTGGCAGGATGTGGATCTGCTGACTGCGCTGCGTAAGCACGTCCGGTTACCGATCCGTATCATGAATAATGTGAAAGCGGCGGCACTGCTGGCGGTGCAGCAACGAGGTCTGTCAGTCGACAGCGGTCATTTTTATCTGCGTATCTCTGAAGGGATTGGCGGGGCACTGGTGCAGCACGGCGAAGTCTTTACCGGACAAAGCTGGACCGCCGGTGAAGCGGGCCATCTGACGGTGCAGCCTGATGGCCCGCGCTGTAGCTGCGGCCGCCGCGGCTGCCTTGAGGCGTTGATCAGCCAGCCGGCAGTAAAACAGCAGCTGGCGCAGCGCCAGCCTGGCCTGAGCTGGCAGAACCGCGACAGTGCGCCGCGGATAGTGGATGAGGTGATGGCGCAGGCGGGCAGCTATCTGGGCCTGGCGCTCAGCCAGATTATGCTGCTGCTCAATCCGGCGACCATCATGATTGATTGTCCGTGGAATGCCAGCCCGGCCTTTTGCAAGGCGGTACGCGATAACACCCAGGCCAGCGCCCTGGCCTTTACCGCCGCGCACACCCAGCTGCTTTTTCTTGATAACCGCATCGATCCGGCCAACGGGCTGGCGCTGGCGGTGATTGAGCAGACCGAGCAGCGGGTCGGTTAAGCCGGATGATCAGGCAGCGTGAGCTGCCTTTTTTATGATCGGACGTCACTAACCGGCACGCTGATCGCCTTATCCGCTTCGCGCGGGTCGATATTAAACTTCTCCAGTACGCGCGCATGGATTTTCTCCAGCGGGAGTCCGGCCGTTTCTGGCAGATAGCGAAAAGTGAAGAAGTACATACCCAGTGAAAACAGCGCAAACAGCAACAGAGGGAAACCGCCGTGGAACATTTCGAGCAGGAAAGCGTTGCTGTTGAGGATTGGGAACGTGGTACTGATAACAAAGTTTGCCATCGACATGGCGCAGATGGAGATGCCGACGCAGATTGATCGAATTTCGGTGGGAAACAGCTCGCCAAGTACGGTCCAGACGATCTGTCCCCAGGTCATGCCAAAGAACACCATGTAGGCAAACAAGCCCACCACCGCCAGCAGCCCCGGCAGTCGGTAATAGAACGCGATAAAGGTATAGGCGAGGAAAACGGCGGAGGTAATTGCACCCAGCAGCAACAGCTTACGCCGCCCGACCTTATCGATCAGCGCCATCCCCATCAGCACGCCGACAAACTGGCAGACCGACAGCCAGAACGTCTGCAGCAGCGCCGAATCAGTGCTGCCAGAGACATTTTTCAGCAGCGTCGGGCCGAAATACTGAATCACGTTGATGCCGCTGATCTGGTTGCCCACCGCCAGACCAATACCGATGATCAACAACGGCAGCGTGGTTTTATTCAGACGGAAGCGGGATTGATGACGGCTGGCGGCTTCATCAGAAAACGACTGTTTAATCTCATCGAATACGCTCGCTGCGTGTGCCGGGTTAGAAATTTTACTCAGGGTATCCAGCGCCTCTTTGTCTTTGCCTTTCAGTACGTTCCAGCGTGGCGACTCCGGGATAAAGGCAATGAAAAAGATGAACAGCGCGCACGGCACCAGCGCGGTAGCCAGAATGTAACGCCAGCCGATATCAACCATCGCCTCGGGCAGCATCGATTTATTGATGAAGTAGTTAGTCAGTAGCACCACCGATTGTCCACCGACGCAGCAGACGGCGTAGAGCGCGCTGGTGCGACCGCGAAACTTCGACGGAGACAGTTCTGCCAGATAGATTGGCGAGATCACCGAGGCCAGGCCAATCGCTAATCCGCCAAGGATACGGAACGCGACAAAGGTGAAAAAGTTGTGTGCGATAGCGGTGCCGACCACCGAGGCGGTGAACAGCAACGCGGTAATGGCGAGTGATTTTTTGCGGCCAAATTTATCACTGAGCTTCGGGGCAATAAAACAGCCCACCAGGCTGCCCAGCAGGATGTTTGACACGGCCCAGCCGGTTTCAGCCGGGGTGAGTTGAAAATAGTCACTGAGCGGTTCGATGGCACCAGAGATAATCGATGAGTCGTAGCCCATCAGCAGACCGCCAAAGGCGGCGACGGTGCAACAGAGCATGACATATTTCATGTTGTAGCGTTTTTGCCGGGTTTCCATTTTTCAGGCTCCTGTTCTCTACTGCCTGAACCGGATCGGTTCAGAAAGAGGAGGTATGATTGTCCGTGGTTTAAGTGTTTCAGCGCTTGGGTACTGGTGAAATATATTTTCTAAATAAGAGAATTTGGATTAATTCTTTCGGAAGTGTGAGCCGCGTTGGAATTTTTTTGCGCGCGATGAGGAAAAACCATCATTAAATCTATTAATAATCAACATCATGAAACCTAACTGCGCCATTCACCTCACTATACGCATGATTGCGGCGGCGACGGTGGGTGCCGATAAGAAAGTGAAAAAGAGCAAGTCTGGTGAAAAAGCGCGCGAAATGAGACCGGAGAAGGCTGTTGCCATCCGCCTGATTTTTAAGGGTATGCGGGTCGGTGCAGAGAGCGGTTTGCGGCCGCCGGGCGGGCGGCGTCTCAGAATCAATGTCCCTGCCCGGCTGATGAAATATAATTTCCAGTCATGATACTTTCAGAACGAAAAACCGTTCTGGCTATTGGCGGTCTGTTTAAAAAGAGCTGCTCCTACAAAAATGTCCGATAGCCTTACCGCGCTCAGAAAGGTGAGGATGAGAGGTAAACCGGAACGGAATAGATTGCTCCGCCTGCCCGATAATCCGCAGGACTATGAAATGCATAAACGGTTCCTTTCACCGCCAAAAAGACCGCGTTATTGCTGATCTTCTTCAGGGCCTCTTTATCCGTGGTGATGATGAAAGGTGCATTATCATCATCGTTCAGACTTGCCATAAACGCGTTGTCATCTTTGGAGGCATCATACAAATAGAAGCGATACGAGAAGCCGGTAGTGGCACCGGCACTGGCTTGTGTGATGTAAAGATTCGCCAGGTTGTTTACCTTCTCTTTCCTGACCAACTCTTGCTTAAGCGGTGAGAAGTGCCACATCCGGTAAGCGCCGAAAACGGCCGCGACCAGCAGCATCAGGAGAAGGTATCGCTTCTTAAAAGCCCGCACGTTTTGCATAATCAATGCCCGCCCTAATCCAATACTGATCATCAGGATCATCACCGTAAGGCGCTGAGCCTGTCCAGCTCCCCCAGGCTGGGTCAGCTGTTCCTGCCCTGCTTTGTGCCCATCCTGCGCCTCTGAGTAACACCTCATCGGTAATCCCGGCAGCATGACCAACAGCACCGTAATGAAAGTTACCGAAGTTTTCGAATTGCGGGCCGCGCTGTTTGTAATCCCATGGGCCATGTCCTCTCACCTGCTGATAAAACCATACATAGGTCAGCGCTGAGGGTCCGCGATGAAATCGCGCCATCATCATGTTATTGACAATGCTGACTCCAGAAGGTGTAAAAGAGGCGACATCATAGGGAGGATGAGGTGATGCAGCTAAAGTTGGGTATCTCACGCCTGAACTCTCTCGTTCCAGCTATCAGTAAACATGATGTTGCCGTCGCAGTGCTTCCAGGTGATTTTTTCGTAGCGAAGTTCTACACACTCAAGGTGGTTATGTTTTTCTTTGGTCGGATCTTTCGTGTCATGCATCACAGGAGAGATGCCGACAATCCTCACACCTTCAAGCAGCATGTTGAAGTATTCCCTTTCCTGTCCAGCGTCATCAATGCGATACCATTTAAACTCTGCTGACCTGAGGGTTTGTCCCGTGGCAACGGCTTTATAGAGCCAGGGGCTGGACCTATCAAACTCTTTTTGAATAATCACAGCGGAATGCCTGCGTGTCCCGGTAATCTTTCCGGTCATTCCATCTGTCGGGATGCTCAGGTTATGGGAAAAACCGTTGATCTCAATGCTGCCATCGCGGCCCTGAACATCCACCGATCCTTGAATGTGAGTGCCGCCGTCGTCCTTGAGCCATAAGTAGGCAGGAATAGCCATGTTCCTTCATCCTTGTGTTGTGATTAAATCCCTACAAAAAGTGTATGTAATTGCCATTGCTGAGTAAATAACCAAATTGAACGGCACGCTATTATGAAATAAGGTTGCCCGGGAGGGCGACGGGACAGGTAAAACCCCCATTGAGCCGGTTCATAAAAACACGCTTTTCCAGGGCTATCTCCTGATTCCCAGCCTCTTCCTATCGATTACCCTGATCAGGCCTGCCGCGCTGTTACAACACATTTTCACCATAAAGCTGGCGATATTCTTTCGGCGTAGTGTCATAGCCTTTCCTGAATACCGAATAGAAATACTGCAGCGACGGATAGCCGCACATCTGTGAGATTTCGTTGATATTGAGTGACGACGACGCCAGCAGTTCACGGGCTTTTTCCAGCTTCTCGCGGTGGATCATCGCATGGATAGTGTCGCCGGTTTCATCGCGAAAGCGTTTTTCCAGATTGGATCGGGACATACCGATAGCATCCAGCACCTGCTCGACTTTGATGCCCTTGCAGGCGTTAAAGCGAATGTAATGCATCGCCTGGATAACCGCGGGATCGCGCAGTGAGCGGAAGTCAGTAGAGCGGCGGGCAATGACTTTCACCGGCGGCACCAGGATGCGCTGAAGCGGCAGTGACTGCTTATCCAGCAGGCGATGCAGCAGTTTGGCGGCCTGATAGCCCATCTGCCGCGATCCCTGCGCCACCGATGAGAGCGCAACGCGCGACAGATAGCGCGTCAGCTCTTCGTTATCAATACCGATCACCGCCAGCTTTTCCGGCACCGGAATTTTCAGATGCTCACAGGCCTGCAGCAGATGGCGCGCCCGTGAATCGGTGACGGCGATAATGCCGGTTTGCGGTGGCAGCGTCTGCAGCCAGTCGGCGAGCCGGTTCTGGGCGTGTTGCCAGTTTTCCGGTGCGGTCTCCATGCCCTGATAGACCACGCCCTGATAGCGCTCACGCATCACCAGCTGACGAAACGCCTGTTCCCGCTCCTGCGCCCAGCGCTTACCGCCTGAGGCGGGCAATCCGTAGAAAGCAAAGCGGTTGATGCCTTTCTCTTTGAGATGCATAAAGGCCCGCTCCACCAGCGCCGCATTATCCGTGGCGATGTAATGCACCGGCGGATAATCCTCCTGGCGGTGATAAGAGCCACCGACGCCAACGATCGGCACCGGCACATTCGACAACAGGGTTTCAATGGAGCGATCGTCATAATCGGCGATCACGCCGTCACCCAGCCACTCGCGAATGTTGTCGATGCGGCAGCGAAAATCTTCCTCGATGAAAATGTCCCAGTCGGTTTGCGACGCCTGTAGATATTCCCCGACGCCTTCGACAACCTGGCGGTCATAGACCTTGTTGGCGTTGAACAACAAGGTAATGCGGTAACGTTTATCATGCATAATGGCGCGTTCCCTTAGATTCTCAGCGCATTGCATAGCACGGCTGACAGCGGGCATAAAAAGGGTTTGCGCCACAATGTGATCGTCCGCGCGATTACACCCGACGCCGCGTGGCGGTATCCATCCACACCGCCAGCAGCAGAATGGCGCCCTTGACGATGTACTGCCAGAAGGTCGGCACATCCATCATACTCATGCCGTTATCCAGCGAGGCCATGATAAAGGCGCCCATCACCGCGCCCGCCACTGAGCCAACGCCGCCAGCCAGGCTGGTGCCGCCAATCACACAGGCGGCGATGGCGTCGAGCTCGGCAATGTTGCCCGCCGAAGGCGAACCGGCACCCAGTCGCGAACTAAGGATCAGCCCGGCAATCGCCACCATCACGCCGTTAATCGCAAACACCGCCAGTTTGGTGCGCGCCACGTTAATCCCTGACAGCCGCGCCGCATCAATATTGCCGCCAATAGCATAAATGCGACGGCCAAACGCGGTACGCGTCGCCATAAACATCCCGGCCAGCAGCAGCAAAGCAAGCAGTAACACCGGAGTCGGTACGCCGCGATAATCGTTCAGCAGCCAGATCGCGCCCAGCACCAGAATGGCGGTGATCGCCTGACGCGCGACGGTGCCGCTGGCGGCGCTCTGTGTCAGCCCGAGTTGCTGACGGCGCAGACGCAAACGCCATTGCCACAGCATAAACAGCGCCAGTCCGGCAAAGCCAAACCCAAACCCGACGCCGCCCGGCAGATAACTCTGCCCAATCTGCGACATGCCCGGCGTGATGGGCGCTACCGTGGTGCCGTCGGTAATGCCGACCAGGATGCCGCGAAAAGCCAGCATGCCGGCCAGCGTGACGATAAATGACGGCACTTTGCGGTAGGCGACCCACCAGCCGTTCCAGGTGCCGAGCAATAGCCCCATGACCAGCGTCACCACAATGGTCAGCGGCAGCGGCCAGCCCAGCCAGACGTCAAAAATTGCCGCAGCACCGCCCAGCAGCCCCATCATAGAGCCGACCGACAGATCGATCTCCGCTGAGATAATCACAAATACCATTCCCACCGCCAGAATGCCGGTAATGGCGGTCTGGCGCAGCAGGTTAGAAACGTTACGCGGGCTGAGCCAGGCACCGTCGGTAGTCCAGGTGAAGAACAGCGCCAGCAGCACAATCGCCCCCAGCATCACCAGCACCTGTAGGTTGGGCAGGGAGAATTTGCCGGGCGACGGCTTACCCGGCGTGCCGGACAGGCTGCTTTGGGTACTTTCACTTTTAAGCATAATGTTCACTCCGCAGGGCGGCTTCCATCACCTGCTCCTGAGTCAGGTTATCGTTGATCAAATCAGCTTTGATTTGCCCTTCATGCATCACCAGCACCCGATCGCTCAGGCCCAGCACTTCAGGCAGCTCGGACGAAATCACAATCACCGCAATGCCCTGCTGCACCAGCGCATTAATCAGCAGGTAGATCTCCTGACGCGCGCCCACGTCAATGCCGCGCGTCGGTTCATCCAGAATCAGGATTTGCGGATTCAGCAGCAGGCATTTCGCCAGAATCGCCTTCTGCTGATTACCGCCACTGAGCCGGCCAATCGGCAATTCGGATGAGGAGGTCTTCACCCGTAAGCGGGTGATCGCCGCGTTGATCGCCTGCTGCTCCTGCGCTTCATCCAGCGTGGAGAGCCGATGGCTGAACTGGTCCAGCGCCGCGAGGGTAATATTTTTCCCCACCGCCATCAGCGGCACGATGCCATCCTTTTTACGATCTTCGGGCACCATGGCGATGCCGTGCGCGATGGCGGCACGGCAATCGGTGATGTTGACCTGTTTGCCATTAATCCAGATATCGCCCTGCCAGCGTCCCGGCCAGACGCCAAACAGACACTGCACGGTTTCGGTCCGGCCCGCACCGACCAGCCCGGCGATACCGAGAATTTCGCCGCGCTTCAGGCTGAACGAGACGTTGCTGACGCGGCGGATATGGCGGTTAACCGGATGCCAGGCCGTCAGGTTCTCCACCTTCAATACCGTGTCGCCAATCTGATGCGGCGCATGAGGATAGAGCGCGGTCAGTTCACGTCCCACCATCATGGTGATGATGTCATCTTCGCTCAGGCCCGCCGCCGGACGGGTAGCGATATGCTGGCCGTCACGAATCACGCAGATGGTGTCGGAGATCGCTTTGACTTCGTTCAGCTTGTGGGAGATGTAGATGCAGGCGATGCCGTGTTCACGCAGGTTACGGATGATGCCGAGCAGCACCTCCGTTTCCTGTTCGGTCAGTGAAGAGGTCGGTTCATCCAGAATCAGTAACCGCACCTGTTTGTTCAGCGCACGCGCGATCTCCACCAGCTGCTGCTGCCCCAGGCCCAAATCCCCTACCCGAGCGGCGGGCGAGACGTTCAGCCCGACCCGCGCCAGCAGCTGCTGGCAGCGTAGCGTCATGGTTTCATCGTCCACCAGGCCGAAGCGGCCCAGCTCGGCACCGAGGAAAATGTTCTCCATCACCGTCAGCTGCCGCACCAGCGCCAGCTCCTGATGAATGATCACAATGCCTTTGCGTTCGGTATCCCGAATGGTCTGCGCCTGAATTTCGTCACCGGAGAAGTGAATCTGGCCGTCAAAATCGCCGTGCGGGTAGAGTCCGCACAGGATTTTCATCAGGGTCGATTTACCCGAGCCATTTTCGCCACACAGTGACATCACTTCACCCGCATCCAGCCGCAGGCTGACATCGTTCAGCGCTTTCACCGCGCCGAAGCGCTTAGTGATGTTGTTCATTTCCAGCAGCATCGACTGTTCTCCCTCACGCCAGGCGCGGTCAGAGTTCGCTCTGTTTGTGGAAACCGTCTTTCACCACGGTGCTTTCGATATTGTCTTTGTTGACCTGAATTGGCGTCAGCAGCCGCGACGGCACCTCTTTAAGTCCGTTGTTCAGCTTGCTGTTGCTGGACGGCGTTTTGCCATTGCCCAGTTCGACCGCAATTTTTGCCGCCTCGGTGGCGAGTTCAGTGATCGGCTTATAGACCGTCATGGTTTGGGTACCGGCTTTAATCCGTTTGATGGCGGCCAGATCGGCATCCTGACCGGAAATGGCGACTTTGCCCGCCAGCCCCTGCGCGCTCAGCGCCTGAATCGCACCGCCTGCTGTGGCATCATTCGAAGCCACCACCGCATCGATATGGTTACCGTTGGCGGTCAGCGCATTTTCCATAATTTTCAGTGCGTTTTCCGGCAGCCAGGCATCGACCCACTGATCGCCGACAATTTTAATGCTGCCGTTATCAATAAAAGGTTTTAAAACTTTCATCTGGCCGGCGCGGAACAGGCGGGCGTTATTATCGACCGGTGAACCGCCCATTAAAAAGTAGTTACCCTTAGGCACCTGTTTCACAATGCTTTCGGCCTGCATTTCACCCACTTTTTCATTATCAAAAGAGAGATAAAAATCGATGTCGGCGTTATTTATCATGCGGTCGTATGCCAGAACTTTAATCCCTTCCCGTTTGGCTTCTGCCACGACATTACTCAGTACCTGGCCGTTGTAGGGAATAATCACCAGCACATCGACGCCGCGGTTAATCATATTTTCAATCTGCGACATCTGCGTCTCTTCATTGCCGTTTGCCGACTGAACGAACACCTGCGCGCCCAGCGACTCCGCCTGTTTGACGAAAATATCGCGGTCTTTTTGCCAGCGTTCCAGACGTAAATCATCAATTGCCATGCCGATCTTCACTTCTTTGGCCACGCTGGTCTGGCTGAACAGAGCCAGCGCAGCGCAGGCGGCTAACAGCGCATGTTTTATCTTCATTGAGTTCATCCTGTAGGTTGAGGCTATTGTCGTTGGCCCATGAACCAGGCGGATGAATTGTTGCCCTGATTTTCCCGCCACATCAATTACTGATTTTTATCCGGCTATTACGTTTTTTGGTTTATTTCTTTTTTTATGAGCGCGATCGATATTTCATCTTTTTCGGAGTAACCAATATCGCTGGCCCGGCGGCGTGAAAAAGCGGGTTATTTTGCGAGCCAGCCCACAAATAATAATTATCTGACCGTCAGTGTGAAATATCGTAATTGAGACGCGCCGACAGCCATTATCAAATATCGCTTCAATAGACCATTCGGGTCCTGATGCTAAGGAGCAAACCATGCACGCTTATTTCGATCAGATCGATCGCGTCCGTTATGAAGGCACCAAATCCACTCAGCCTCTCGCCTTTCGTCATTACAATCCTGACGAGGTGATCCTCGGCAAGACCATGGCCGAACATCTGCGCTTTGCGGCCTGTTACTGGCACACCTTCTGCTGGAACGGTGCGGATATGTTTGGCGTCGGCGCGTTTGATCGTCCATGGCAAAAGAACGGGGATGCGCTGCAGCTGGCGAAGCAAAAAGCGGACGTCGCCTTTGAGTTCTTTCACAAGCTGAACGTGCCCTATTACTGCTTCCATGACGTTGATGTCTCGCCGGAAGGCGATTCGCTGCGCAGCTATCAGGATAACTTTGCCGTGATGACCGATAAGCTGCTGGAGAAGCAGCAGGAGACCGGCGTGAAGCTGCTGTGGGGCACGGCGAACTGCTTTACCCATCCGCGCTACGGTGCCGGGGCCGCCACCAATCCCGATCCGGACGTTTTCGCCTGGGCCGCAACTCAGGTGTGCAGCGCGATGCAGGCTACCCAAACCCTCGGCGGTGAAAACTATGTGCTCTGGGGCGGTCGCGAAGGGTATGAAACCCTGCTGAATACCGATCTGCGTCAGGAGCGTGAGCAGATTGGCCGTTTTATGCAGATGGTGGTTGAGCACAAACACAAGATTGGCTTCCAGGGCTCACTGCTGATTGAACCTAAGCCACAGGAGCCGACTAAACATCAGTACGACTACGACGTGGCTACCGTGTATGGCTTCCTCAAACAGTTCGGGCTGGAGAAAGAGATCAAGGTCAACGTCGAGGCGAACCATGCCACGCTGGCGGGTCACTCTTTCCATCACGAAATTGCGACCGCCATTGCGCTGGGCATTTTCGGCTCGGTCGATGCCAACCGTGGTGACGCGCAGTGTGGCTGGGATACCGATCAGTTCCCGGTCAGCGTGGAGGAGAATGCGCTGGTGATGTATGAGATCCTCAAGGCGGGCGGTTTCACCACCGGCGGCTTAAACTTTGATGCCAAAGTGCGGCGTCAGAGCACCGACAAATACGATCTGTTCTACGGTCATATCGGCGCGATGGATACCATGGCGCTGGCGCTGAAGGTCGCGGCCCGGATGATCGGCGATGGCGAGCTGGATAAGCGCGTGGCGCAGCGATACAGCGGCTGGAATGGTGAGTTCGGCCAGCAAATTTTAAAAGGCGAGTTTTCCCTCGCCTCGCTGGCGGCGCATGCTCAGCAACAGCAGCTCAATCCGCAGCATCAGAGCGGACGCCAGGAGCAGCTGGAAAACCTGGTGAATCACTATCTGTTTGATTTCTAAAAATTCAGGAGCAGAGCATGTTTATCGGGATCGATTTAGGCACCTCCGGCGTCAAAGTGGTGCTGGTGGATGCTGCCGGTCAGGTGATGGCGACAGAAACAGCGCCGCTGCAGGTTTCACGTCCACAGCCGCTGTGGAGCGAGCAGGATCCCGAAAGCTGGTGGCAGGCGCTGGATCACGCCATGCAGGCGCTCAGCGGGCAGCACGATCTGCACGCCGTCGAGGCGATCGGGCTGAGTGGCCAGATGCATGGCGCAACCCTGCTGGACAGCGCCGGTCGCGTTCTGCGTCCGGCAATACTGTGGAATGATGGGCGCAGCGAGGCGCAGTGTCGTGAGCTGGAGCGGAAGGTGCCGGACGCCCGGGCGATCACCGGTAACCTGATGATGCCCGGTTTTACGGCGCCCAAGCTGCTGTGGGTGCAGCAGCATGAACCGGCCATCTTTAGTCAGATTGCCCAAGTGCTGTTGCCGAAAGATTACCTGCGCTGGCGGATGAGCGGCGACTTCGCCACCGATCTGTCAGACGCGGCCGGCACGCTGTGGCTGGATGTGGCGCAGCGTGACTGGAGTGATGAGATGCTGCGAGCCTGTGACCTCAGCCGTGCGCAGATGCCGCAACTCTATGAAGGTAGTGCGTTGACCGGCACGCTGGATGCTGACCTGGCGGCGCGCTGGAAGATGAATCCGGTGCCGCTGGCGGCGGGCGGTGGCGACAACGCGGCGGGCGCGGTTGGCGTCGGCATGACCGAGCCGGGTCAGGGCATGCTGTCGCTGGGCACCTCTGGCGTCTACTTTGTGGTGAGTGAAGGCTATCTGAGTAATCCAGAGCGGGCGGTTCACAGTTTCTGTCATGCCTTACCGCAGCGCTGGCATCTGATGTCAGTGATGCTCAGCGCGGCCTCCTGCCTCGACTGGGCGGCTGCGCTGACCGGCTGCAATGATGTGCCCACGCTGCTGGATGAGGCGGCACGGGCGAGAGAGGATGTGCCGCCACTGTGGTTTTTGCCCTATCTCTCGGGTGAGCGCACGCCGCATAACAACCCCAACGCCCGAGGCGCTTTCTTTGGCTTTACCCACCAGCATGGTCGGCCGGAACTGGCGCGGGCGGTGCTGGAAGGTGTCGGTTTCGCGCTGGCGCAGGGCATCGACGTGCTGCACGACTGCGGCGTACAGCCGAAAAGCATTATGCTGATCGGTGGTGGCGCGCGCAGTGCAATGTGGCGTCAGATGCTGGCGGATATCAGCGGCCAGACGCTCGATTACTGTCACGGTGGGGAAGTCGGTCCGGCGCTCGGTGCGGCCAGGCTGGCCCAGCTGGCGCTGGACCCACAGGCGGTCGCGCCCACGCTTCACCTGGTGCAGCGCCACCAGCCAGACGCCGCGCGTACTGCGCACTATCAGCCGCTGCGGCAGACGTTTGCCACGCTCTATCAGCAGTTACTGCCGCTGATGAACTAAACAGGCATGGACGTTCTCGCCAGAAACCGGCTTTACCCTGGCGAGGCGTCCTGTTTGAAGGCGGGTGTAAAACAGCAACGCCGGGCGGATATTTCGCTTTGGTTACCTTATTTACCAGGAAAGCAGATAAATAGATTTAACGCTTCATCATTCTTAATAAACTTATTTAATCAACCTTGCTCGACTGAGTATTCCGCTTTAATAAAGACAACTACCTTTAATAAAAATAAATTGACTTACTTCTGAATGTCTGTGCAGCCTGAAAGAGAATAAAATGGATATTTTACTATGCCGCCGCACTACGAATTAGCGATTAATGCTAATAAACTGAATTATATTTTGTTTCTTATTTACTTATTTTCTTATTGCGCTATAAATAAGCCACCCCAATTCAGGGGCTCACGTAAATAAGGACATAACAATGAAAGAATTAAACAGCAATGAAATCCAGTCAGTCAGCGGTGCCGGTCTGCAACAGTTTCTGGCTGGCCTGAACAACGCCCTCAGCAACGTCAACACCGCGCTGACGGAGACCACCTCAGCACTGGAAAGCTCCACCAGCAAGGGCGAAACCATTGGTCTGACCCATAAGCAATTTGGCCTGAACATCGCATCAGGTCATATGACCAGCCTGTATAACTTTTTATCTTCTTTCAGCAAAAGCGCATAATTTATTTTAACTGCCGTGTGAGCTGAAAAATTAATTAATAAGGTTGTTATAGGCTGACTATAACAACCTGATTTGCTATTTGCCCGCTCCGGTTAATATCTTTCTAAATTCCGACATCTTTATTAACTCCCTTGCACCGTCATCAGACCTTTCCCTCGCCTGACACCCTAAATAACGTCACATTGAACAAACGTTAGCGGCGTAATAATAAATCCGTTTTCTCTGCATCTCTGCACGCAAAGGATGGTGCCTGCAACAGCCATGTTATTGCTCGCTGCTGAAAATGAATAAACGTCGACAGGATTCAGGTTGCCGGCTTTCTGGCAGGCAGTGGCTGGGATGAGACGGCAACGTCGTCATCCCAGCCATTCAGGCGGATACAATCAGCCAATTGCGCCCAGCGCATCTTCCTGACTCTGCTTTTTCGGCAGCAGGAATAACGTCGCCGCGATATCCAGCAGGTAAATCAGCGCCAGCAGCGTAATCGCCGCGGCAAACGAGAACTGGCTCGCCAGCAGGCCTATCACCACCGGGCCAAAGCCGCCGACGCCACGTCCAAGGTTAAACAGAACGTTTTGTGCCGTGGCCCGCACCTGCGGCGGAAAGGTATCGGAGATCAGGGCGCCGTAGCCGCCAATCATGCCGTTGACGAACATCCCCATGATCGCGCCGGTGAACAGCATGATGTTCGGGTCGCGCAACTGAGCATAAACCACCACCATCACCACCGCGCCAAACTGATAGAGCAGGAAAATTTTCCAGCGCGCAAAGCGGTCAGCCAGCACGCCAAACAGCCAGATACCGAAGGTCATACCCACCACCGTCACCGCCGTCCACAGCCCTGATTTAGTCAGGCTGAAGCCAAAGCTGGAGGAGAGGTAGCTTGGCATCCAGATCATCAGCCCGTAGTAGCCAAAGTTCTGCACCGAACAGAGAATAAAGATGCCGAGGCTGGCTTTCGCGGTAGCCCGATCGCGGACCAGCAGTTTTAGCCGGGCCGGAAAGGAGAGCGACGGCACGTTTTTCACCTGAGCCTGAAAGGCTTCCGGTTCGCCCATGCTGCGGCGAATAACAAACGAGACCAGTGCAGGCAGCAGCCCCACCAGAAACATGCCGCGCCAGCCGATCACGGTCAGCAGCGGCGGCGTAATGAATGCCGCCAGCAGCACGCCCAGTTGCCAGCCGATACCGACCCACGCCGAGGCGCGGTTACGCTTCTCCGCCGGCCAGGCTTCGGCAATCAGCGCCATACCGATACCAAATTCGCCGCCCAGGCCGACGCCTGCCAGCGTGCGCCAGGCCAGCAGATCCCAGTAGCCCTGCGCCACCGCGCATAAGCCGGTAAACACCGAGAACACCAGAATCGTGACGGTCAGCATACGGATACGGCCAAAGCGATCGCTGAGATGACCAAACACAATGCCGCCGATCACCGCGCCAATCAGCGTCCAGGTGACCAGCGATCCCGCCTGCGAGGGATCGAGCGCCAGCGACACGCTGATCGCGGGCAGCATAAAGCCGAGGATCAGCAGATCAAAACCGTCCATCGCATAACCGCTGACGGCAGCCAGCATCGCTTTACCGGGCGTGACGCCGGGTTTACCCTGGGGAGAAGGAGACATTATTCAGCACCTCAGAAAGAAAAGTGCCGCAAGTATAAAGAGTGTTGCTGGAGGGACCAATCGAAAACGCGCAACCGTACGCCAGCGCGGCGTACGGTTGAGGTCATTCAGGACGGTTTGTTGCTGCCGTCATCACCTGACAGCAGTTCGTCGAGCCGATCACCGCCAACGTGGCGGAAATCCTGACCTTTGACGAAATAGAAGATGATTTCACAGATGTTCTGGCAGCGGTCGCCGATGCGCTCAATCGCCCGGGCGCAGAACAGTGCCGTCAGTACGCTGGGAATGGTGCGCGGATCTTCCATCATGTAGGTCATCAGCTGACGCACAATGCCTTCGTACTCTTTATCGACCTTCTTGTCTTCGCGGTAGATGGTAATTGCTTCGTTGAGATCCATGCGCGCAAAGGCATCCAGCACATCGTGCAGCATCTGCACGGTATGGCGTCCCAGCGACTCCAGGCTGACCAGCAGCGGCAGATGTTGCTGGCCAAACTTCTCCAGCGCGGTGCGGCTGATTTTCTCCGCCACGTCACCAATCCGTTCCAGTTCAGAGATGGTTTTGATGATCGCCATCACCAGCCGCAAATCGATCGCGGTTGGCTGACGTTTGGCGATGATGCGTACGCAGGCTTCATCAATCTCCACTTCCATCATGTTGACCTTCTGGTCACCGTCGATCACCCGCTGTGCCAGTTCACCGTCCAGGTTATGCATCGCGGTGATGGCATCGGTCAGCTGCTGCTCAACCATGCCACCCATGATCATCACCTGGGTGCGAATGTGCTCCAGCTCGGCGTTGAACTGACCGGAGATGTGTTTGTTCAGATTCAGATTATCCATGGCGATCTCCTGTCAAATCAGCCGTAGCGGCCAGTAATGTAGTCTTCAGTTTGCTTCTGTGCCGGCTTGGTGAACAGCGTGTCGGTATCGCTAAATTCAATCAGTTCGCCCAGATACATAAATGCGGTGTGGTCGGAACAGCGTGCGGCCTGCTGCATGTTGTGCGTCACGATCACCACGGTGTAATCCTGTTTCAGCTCGGTAATCAGCTCTTCAATACGCCCGGTGGAGATGGGGTCGAGCGCCGAGCAGGGTTCGTCCAGCAACAACACTTCCGGGCGAATCGCGATGCCGCGCGCGATGCAGAGACGCTGCTGCTGACCGCCGGAGAGACTGTAACCGCTCTGATGCAGCTTGTCTTTGGTTTCATTCCACAGCGCCGCTTTGGTCAGCGCCCACTGCACTCGCGCGTCCATATCGGCACGGGACAGTTTTTCAAACAGGCGGACACCAAAGGCGATGTTGTCATAAATCGACATCGGAAACGGTGTAGGCTTCTGAAACACCATGCCGACCCGGGCGCGCAATAACGCGATATCCTGTTGCGTCGCCAGAATGTTGTCGCCATCCAGCAGAATATCGCCTTCCGCCCGCTGATCCGGGTAGAGCGAATACATTTTGTTGAAGGTGCGCAGCAGGGTCGATTTACCACAGCCGGATGGCCCGATAAAGGCGGTCACCTGATTTTTGGCGATATCCAGATTGATATTCTTTAACGCGTGAAACTTGCCGTAATAGAAGTTCAGATTACGGACCTGAATTTTATCGGCTGGTGCAGTCGCGATACTCATTGCTCGTCTCTCTTATACGGCGCCGCGCAGGGCAGCGCCGGAAGTTAACCGTGTTTACCCTTGGCGAAAATCACCCGCGCTACGATGTTCAGCAGCAGCACGCACAAGGTAATAATCAGTACGCCAGCCCAGGCCAGGCTCTGCCATTCGGCGAACGGGCTCATGGCGAACTTAAAGATGGTGACCGGCAGGTTCGCCAGCGGCTGCATCATGTCGGTGCTCCAGAACTGGTTCGACAGCGCAGTAAACAGCAGCGGTGCGGTCTCACCAGCGATACGGGCAATCGCCAGCAGTACCCCGGTGATAATGCCGGAAACGGACGCCTTCAGGGTGATCGCCGAGATCATCTTCCACTTCGGCGTGCCCAGCGCGTAAGCTGCTTCACGCATACTGTCCGGCACCAGCCGCAGCATGTTCTCGGTGGTACGAATCACGATCGGAACCTGCAGCAGCGCCAGCGCAATCACACCGGCCCAGCCGGAGAAGTGCTGCATCTGCGACACCACAATGGTGTAGACGAACAGCCCGACCACAATGGACGGGGCCGACAGCAGGATGTCGTTGATAAAGCGGATCACTTCCGACAGAAACGACTTGCGGCCATATTCCGCCAGATAGATACCGGCCATGATGCCCAGCGGCGTGCCGAAAAAGGTGGACCAGAAAATCAGCAGTCCGCTGCCCGCTAAGGCGTTGGCCAGACCGCCGCCGGCGGTATTCGGTGGCGGCGTTGATTCGGTAAACAGCGACCACGACAGCCCATCAAGGCCGCGCGATACGGTGGTAAACAGGATCCACACCAGCCAGAACAGGCCAAAGGCCATGGTCAGCAGCGACAGCGTCAGCGCTATCTTGTTTTTGGTGCTGCGCCAGGACTGCATCTTACGCCGGGATGCGTCCAGTTCGGCGCGCGCCTGAACTTCAATCGTGGTCATGATCGCGCTCCTTCACTTTTCGCCAGCCGCATAATCATCAGTTTTGAAATCGCCAGCACGATAAAGGTAATCACAAACAGAATCAGGCCCAGCTCCATCAGTGCCGCTACGTGCACGCCGGACTCCGCTTCAGCGAACTCATTGGCGAGGGCGGAGGTGATGCTGTTGCCCGGCATAAACAGCGACGGGCTGTCGAGCTGGTAGGTGTTGCCGATAATGAAGGTCACCGCCATGGTTTCACCCAGTGCGCGGCCCAGGCCCAGCATCACGCCACCAATCACGCCATTTTTGGTGAACGGCAGGACGATGCGCCAGATCACTTCCCAGGTGGTGCAGCCGATGCCGTAGGCAGACTCTTTCATCATCACCGGCGTCTGCTCAAACACATCACGCATCACCGAAGCGATATAGGGGATGATCATGATCGCCAGAATCACGCCGGCTGCCAGAATACCGATGCCGAACGCCGGGCCGGAGAACAGCTCACCGACAATCGGAATACCTGACATCACGTCGTTGACCGGCGTCTGGAAATATTCGGCAAACAGCGGGGCAAACACGAACAGGCCCCACATGCCGTAGACGATGCTGGGGATCGCAGCCAGCAGCTCGATGGCGGTGCCCAGCGGACGTCGCAGCCAGCCTGGCGCCAGTTCGGTCAGGAACAGCGCGATACCAAAACTCACCGGCACCGCAATAATCAGCGCGATGATTGAGGTGACGAGGGTGCCGTAAATCGGTACCAGCGCACCAAACTGTTCGTTGGGTGCATCCCAGGTTTTGGTCCACAAAAAGGAGAAACCAAACTTCTGAATGCTTGGCCACGAGGAGATGATCAGGGAGACGATAATGCCGCCCATCAGTAACAGCACAATCAGCGCAGCCAGTTTAACCAGCGCACCGAATATTCTGTCACCTTGCTTGCCTGGGGCTTTGAATGCCGGCTTGGTTGCAGCCATAGAAGTCTCAGTCTTCAGGAGTTATCAGGGCGGCAGTGCGCCGCCCGTTGGGTCTGACCGAACCGCAGTCCGGTCAGGGTCGGTCAATTACTGATAAAGCGCCTTACCAGAACTGTCTTTGATATTGGCTTTCCAGGCAGCGCGAATCTGTTCGGTCACGCTCTCTGGCAGGGCGGCATAATCCAGCGCGGTGGCGGTTTTGCTGCCATTTTTGTAAGCCCAGTCAAAGAACTTCAGCACTTCGCTGCCTTTGGCCGCATTAGCCTGATCTTTGTAAACCAGGATAAAGGTGGTTGAAGAGATTGGCCAGGCATCCGCGCCTTTCTGGAAGGTCAGGTCCTGAGCAAAAGATTGGCTCCAGTCAGCCCCTTTCGCCGCGTTGCTGAAGCTGGTTTCGCTTGGTGCGACCGGCTTGCCATCGGCATCCATCAGTTTGGTGTAGGTCAGGTTGTTCTGTTTGGCGTAAGCGTATTCCACATAGCCGATTGAACCTGGCAGACGCTGAACAAAGGCGGCCACGCCGTCATTGCCTTTACCGCCCAGACCGACCGGCCAGTTTACGGTGTTGCCTTTACCAATTTTGCTGTTCCAGTCCGGGTTCACTTTCGCCAGGTAGCTGGTGAAGACAAACGAGGTGCCAGAACCATCGGCGCGGCGTACCACGTTGATATTGGTGTCTGGCAGTTTCACGCCCGGATTGAGCTTAGCGATCGCCGGATCGTTCCACTTTTTGATGGTGCCGAGGTAGATGTCGCCGACGGTTTTGCCATCCAGCGTCAGTTCACCCGATTTGATACCCGGCAGGTTAACCGCCAGTACCACGCCGCCGATCACGGTCGGGAACTGGAACAGGCCATTTTTCTGCAGATCTTCATCTTTCATTGGCGCATCGGACGCACCGAAATCGACGGTTTTGGCGATGATTTGTTTCACGCCGCCAGATGAACCGATGCCCTGGTAGTTAATCTTGCTACCGGTGGCTTGCTGATACTCTGCTGCCCACTTGGCATAAACCGGCGCCGGGAATGTCCCGCCTGCGCCCGTCAGATCGGTGGCCGCAAAAGCAGATACCGCGCTGACTGCAAAGGTGGCGGCGAGGATTCGGGCTACGGTGCTACGCATCAGTGTCATGTTCCCTCCAGGGGAGAAAATTCAGGCTCGGGGCCGTTTTAGTAAGAGTCAGTGATTGCTGCAGGAGGGAAAATAGGACAGTTTGATGACAGTGAAATGTACGAAATATGACAGTTATATGACAGCGGGCGAAAATGAAGCGGGCCTGTGGGATGCAAATAAAGTTTCATCCTAACCCTAAAAACAGAGAGAAACGTCGCGCGCTCTCCTATTCATAAAAAATCCCTTTTATATCAGTATGTTGTGAGCACTTACACCCGAGACTGGATCGTTTTGCCTTTCATGGGAGAGTGATTAAGGGCGCTAAAGTATCATCCTAATTTTCGCCCAGGCTCGAAAAATACGGTAAATGGTGAAAATAAAGATTCATCCTTTTCCGATGTTGCCCGTTCCAACATGTAAGCAGTCAGTCAGAAAAAACACATAGATCCAATCCCTAGCGAGCATTGAGCTCTCTCATCCGTGCCAACTGCTCCAACCCTTGGACGCCCTAAATGCTTACCCAAAAAAATCAACACCTTCTTTTAAAAACACAATCAAAAATGACTCCCTTATATCCATTTAACCTAAACAGCCTTCCCCCCACTGCACTAGCTAGGGCTCGTAGTTCGGCGCAAGGCTGAAGTCGCTTGGCTGCTTCGCTGTGCAGATCCATGACCCACTTTCCATCAAACTCCCGGTTGTAGTTCCACAAGCATCTCGCGAGTCTTGCCGGCCCGCTCCACTAACAAGACCACAACATCTCCAACGTTCTTGTCGTCTAGCCGGGCCTGTAATGTGGTGACGTCGTCGACGGCGATACCGTCGATGCTGATAACGCGATCGCCGGGCACGATGCCGCCTGCGGTGACCTCGACGCCGACGAGCCCGGCCCTGTGCGCCGCCGAGCCCGGCGTCACGCGCAATACGAATACGCCCTTACTGCCGGTCAGCGCCTGCAGACGCGCGTTGAGCTGCTCATCCACCTCGATGCCCAGCGCCGGACGGATGTACTTGCCGGTCTTTATGAGTTGCGGCACCACGCGCATGACGGTATCGACCGGCACCGCAAAGCCGATGCCGGCCGAGGCGCCAGACGGACTGTAGATGGCGGTATTGATGCCGATCAGCCGCCCAGCCGAATCGAGCAGCGGGCCACCGGAATTGCCGGGGTTGATAGCGGCGTCGGTCTGGATCAGGTGGTCAATGGCCGGGCCACTGGCGTCGCCGGAAAGGGTGCGGTCAAGCGCCGAGACGATGCCGGTGGTGAGCGTCCAGTCGAGCCCGAAGGGATTGCCAATGGCAAAGACCTTTTGCCCCACCTTGAGATCGGCACTGGTGCCCACCGGCACCGCCGGCGGGCGCTTGAAGCCGACGCCAATCTTGAGTACCGCGATGTCGTGCGCAGGACTGGCGCCAACGAGCGCAGCCTGATAATCGCGACCGTCGGCCAGTTTGACCGTGGCAGACGATGCCCCCTGGATCACGTGGAAGTTGGTCACCACGTGGCCGGCATCGTCCCAGATGAAGCCGGAGCCGGTGCCGCGCGGCACGGAAAAGACATTGCGCGACCAGACGTCACGCACTAGGCTCTGTACGTAAAGTATTGTCGCAAGCACCGCATAGCGCAGGCCAATGAGACCATCGCCGCAAAACTTGTTGCGAGCTTGTCGAAGCGCGTCACGATGCGACGGTTCTCCTTCAGCCAGCCAAACATGCGTTCGATGATGTTGCACTGCCGATATTTGGGGCGATCAAAAAGTCGAGGCAATCCTGGCTTGGTTTTGCGCTTCATGCTTCGCAACGGAATGACTGGCTGCATGCGATAACGATCACAATACTGGCGCAGCGCTTCAGCGTCGTAACCCTTGTCAGCCAGCAACCAGCGGCAACGCTTGCGTGGGCGACCGCGCAGGCTGGGTATGCAAGCCTGATCGAGTAGCGGTTGGGCATAGGCTATATCGCTGGCTTGTCCGCCTGACAACAGGAAACGCAGAGGCACACCATTGGCGTCGCACAGCATGTGAATCTTGGTCGTCAGGCCACCCCGGCTGCGCCCGAGCGCGTGGTCTTGCGGTTCTTCAAATCCCCTTTTTTCCCGGCACCTGATGAGGCCCGGGTTGCTCGTACGGCAGTGGAGTCGATCATCCATGTTTCCAAGTCAATCAAACCCTGCTCATTCAATCGGATATGAAGACGCTTGAGCATCTGATCAAAAGCTCCGCAATCACGCCATCCCCGGAACCGTTGATAGATCGTTGACCAAGGGCCGAATCGTTCGGGCATGTCTCGCCAGGCTGCGCCAGAGCAAAGCACCCAGAGAATACCGTTTAGCATCAGGCGATCATCGGCCCGAGGGCGCCCGGTGCGCTGATTTTTGGTGAAGATATCTGCAACCAGATCCCAGGCTGCGTCGGGGAGTTCATACCGCTTTGCCATCTTGGCCTCCTGGCTTTAATGGCGGTGTATTTTACAGAAAATCGTATTTCTTGGGTTTACGTACAGAGCCTAGTTGTGCCGTGGTGATGTAAACCACCGACCCGCGCGATTTCTCGAACAGCTCGATGGTGGTTTTTTCGTCGGCGGCCAGGTCGCCGCGCGGCGTCACCGTGCGCTCCTGCGTTTCGTGGGGACTGAACCAGGCTTCGATGGCGGGCAGGAACTGCCACAGCAGCATGAGTGCGGCGATGCAGCCAGTGATGACGAGCCAGCGCCGGATGAATCGATCCGGCGCCGGGCGGCTGTAGGGGTCGGGGTAGGTCACGTCATTCTCCATGTTGAAATCAGCGCCAAAGGCCGCCGGTGCGCCAGCGTGGCGGACGTGGTGATACGGTCACCTCGGGGACGAAACGGGCCGATGGAAACGGCGGCATCGCGGGCGGCGGAGCAAGTTCCAGCAAGCGCTCAATGCGTTCAGCCGTCGCCGGATGCGTGCGCAACCAGGAGGGTTCCGGATTGCCCCATCCGGGCAGCAGCCAGGCGCGCCAGGAGCGGCTCACCCGCTCGATCTTGGCGAGCGCCGAGGCCAGCCCGTGCGGGTCGCCGGTCAATTCGGCAGCGAGCCGGTCGGCGTCGAATTCGCGCACCCTGGACAAGCCCAACTGAGCCAGCAAGGCCAGCTGTGGCGCGACCGCCAGTAGAAGCAACGCGGGCCAATTGACTTCCGTGACTCCAAGCAATAGCGCTGGCAAGCTGAGCACGATCGCAAGCTGCCCCAACAAGGCTAGAAGATGGGTGAGCCGGCTGATGGAATCGGCCAAGCCCATGACACGCAAATCCTCGTTCGCAATATGCGCGATTTCGTGGCCGAGCACGCCGGTCAACTCGCGGGGCGTGAGGCTACGCAACAGGCCGTCGGTCAGCGCGATGGCCGCGTGATGCTTCGAACCGGTGGCGAAGGCGTTGACGACCCCGCTGGGCACGTAGTGCGGTACCGGCACGGCAGGCAGCCCGGCCCGCGCCGCCAGTTCCGCGCAACACAGCCCAAAGATCGGGCGCTTCATCCGGGTGCAGGGGGCGTGCGCCATACAGCCGCAAGGTCAGCCCGGAGGCGGCCGCCGGTTCGAGCAGCAGGGTGAACCCCGCGGCCGCAAGCGCCAGCCAAAGCCCGCCGTCACCCAACAGCAGGCTGCCAGCGACGGCGGCAATCCCGAGCAGGGTCAGCACCAACAGCGCGGTTTGCAGGCGATTGAGCCAGCGATGCCGCGCGCCGACATTCTGCGCGTGGCGCAGATCACGACTGATCATCTGAGCTTTCCCCGGCTGTCCGGTCATCGCGCTCGCGCAGCAGCCAGTAAGTCGCCCCGAGGGCCAGTGTCGCGCCTGCGAGCGCCGCGACCTTGGCGGGGCCGGTCTCCGGGTCGAGGATCACGAATTTACGCGCCAGGGCCATCAGCCCGATCAGGATCACCGTCTTGACCTGGATGATGCTGTCGCGCCGCAAGGCCACCCGCACGATGGAATGCTTGAACTCCATGGCGATGAGCAGCGTCATGATCATGCCGAACACGGTCTGGAAGACCTTGTGATCGAGCGGATTGAACGCATCAATGATCAGCAGGCTGAAGACGATCGAGATCAGCTGCAGCAGCGAGACCACGATAATCACGGCAATGATTGCGGACAGCGCGAGCGCGATCACCTGTTCGAAGCGCTCGTAGAACGTCATCACTGCCCATTGGGCGCGAAATGTTTTGATCGGGTCTGCTTGCTTTTCCTTCATCGCCACTCCTCTCAATTCTGAAATACTTGTGCACCCACAACTTGGTTGCGCCCTTGTCTTTTTGCCTGGTAGAGCGCGCTGTCCGCCTGCTGCATCACCTGCTCGACAGAGTGCAAACGGGGGTCAAGGAGAGCCTCCCCCCATGCTGGCGCTATAGCTGATCGACACCTCTCCACACACCACCGCTGTCGCCGCAGTGTCCTGACGAAATCGCTCCGCCCATACTTGGGCGTCTTCTATCGATGCCGCTTCCAACAACACAGCGAATTCCTCCCCCCCAATCCGGGCAGCCATGTCGGTTGCGCGAACATGTTCCCTCAACCGTGAAGCAAAGTGCTTGAGCACCTCATCGCTGCATCCGTGTCCATAGGTGTCATTGATACGCTTGAAGTGATCGATGTCGCAGAGCACAAGTGCTGCTTGTATCTCGGTGCTGCGTTTGAGGCGCTCCCATTCCAGCTGTAATCGTTCGTTAAAAGCCCGCCGGTTCGACAAGCCGGTCAAGGGGTCGGTGATCGCCATACGCAGCAACTGCTGCTCCATTTCCTTGCGAGAAGAGATGTCGAGCAGAGTGCCGACTATCAGTTGCCTGCCCGCGCCACCCAGCCAACGGCCGCGATCCAGCACCCAAATCCAAACGCCAGATCGATGACGAACGCGGTACTCGCACTCCAATCGCTCCGACGGGTTTTCTTGGTAAGCGCGCACCTTTGCCAGAGCGACCGGCAAATCCTCCGGGTGAGTACGCGCTTGCCATGCGGCATGGGTGGCGCCAACCTCCTCGTCGGAGGTCAAGCCGAACATCGCCAGACTGCGGGCAGAAAGCCTGAAGCTGTCGGTAGCGATATCCCACTCCCAGAATCCCAGCCCTGCGCCCTCCAGGGCGATGGCGATCCGTTCCTTGTCATCGATTTGCGCTTGTTGGCGATGCTTCAGCTCGTCACGCCTCTGGCGATTGGTACGAACAAAACGCCATAGCGCAACCGCCATGCCAATATTGGCAAGTAGCGACACCATCAGTCAAATGGTCGGCCCGTTCATGGTCTATCCCCACCTGACTCACTGAGTGTCTGCCGTAATTCCTCGATCCGGTGGTCGACTTGGTCGGCGTTGATGCCCAACATCAACAGTACCTGCTCGGCCAGTCCCAGTCCCGCAGCCAGGTACAACGGGTACAGTCTGACATTGGGCAGATTACGCAAAAGCTGGGCATCCGTTACGCGCTCAGTGGCCACCACCACGGACAAGCTCAGGCGGCGGTCGAGAACCGCCTGAGCGATACGCAGGGCCGTCTGCGGACGGGCAAACGTCAGCACCACCAGGCGGGCATGGGCCAATCCGGCGGCGGCCAGGGTGTCGAGCCGACTGGCATCGCCATACGACACCGGCGCCCCCATCGCACGCCCCGCTTCGACCCGTTGGCGGTCCGATTCCAGCAGCAAATGCGGTATGCCTGCCAGGCGCAGCGTTCGGCTCAGCAGCAGCCCGACGTCATCCGCCCCACAGATGATCACATGGTCGCGTAACGACCGCGCCCGCTCGGCGACTTCGCCTTCTTCGGCCTGCGGTGGCTGACCGAGTGCGCCCGAGCGGCTGAAAGCCCGCGCCCATCGGTCATGGTGTCGGATCAGGAGCGGTGCCAACCCCATGCTCAACACCAGCGCCACCAGCATCGGTTGCACCATGGTGGCGGCGATCAGGTGCTGCTGCATGACCATGCCCAGGAGCAGCAGCGCAAACTCGCCGCCATGACCCAGCACGATGCCTGCGCGCCAGGCGTCGAGCGCCGACAGGCGGGTTGCGCGCAGCGCCAGAAAGTTCAGCCCCATCTTGAGAGGCACCAAGGCCAACAGCCAACCCAGTACCGCCAGCGGTGCGGCCACGATCTGCGCGGTGTCCAGCTGCAGGCCAATGGTCACGAAGAACAGGCCCGACAGCACATCACGAAAGGGCTTGAGGTGGCTTTCCATGTGGTGCCGGAAGTCGCTCTCGCCCAGGACCATGCCGGCGAGAAAGGCCCCCAGGGCGGCGGATACGCCGACGGCGTGTGCAGCAGCGGCTGCCGCCACGACCACGCACAAGGAGACCAGCACGAAGGATTCTTCGTGGCCCTGCCGCGCCACCCAGCCCAGCAGGCCATGCAACAGACGACGCGAGGCAACCGCCGCTGCCGCGAACAACACCAGCACGCCCAACACTTCGAGCAGCACGCTCTCGATCTTCGGCGAGTCGCCGCGCGCCCAGATCGCCAGCAGGGCCAGCAGGGGCACGCTGGCCAGGTCCTGAAAGACCAGCACGGCGATGGCACTGCGGCCGTGGCGGGTGGTGAGCTCGCCTTGGTCGGCCAGCTGTCGGCTGACCAGCGCCGTGGACGACATGGCCGCTGCGGCGCCGAGCAGTGCAGCGCTCTGAGCTGGCTGACCCAACCCGATCAGCACCAGGGTCAGTGGCGCGGCCACGACGACCATCTGCAAGCTGCCGGACGCCAGTACGGTCTTGCGAGTGAGCCAGAAGTGCCCCAGCGAGAATTCCAGTCCGACCATGAACAGCAGCAGGGCCACACCCAGTTCGGATATGAAAGTCAACGCCTCTCCCGGCGCGATCACACCGCTGACCGAGGGGCCCAGCAAGGCGCCGACGGCGAGGTAACCCAGCAAGGCGGGTACTCTGAACGCCGCCGTCGCCACCACCGCGAGGCTGCACGCCGCCAGCAGGATCAGGGTAGTGCCGAGCAAATCCTGCATCGGTCAGCGTCCCACCTGTGCAGAGGCCCAGCGCACGATGTCCTGCGAGCCCATGGCGCCTGCCTGGCGGGCGATCTCACGTCCGCCCTGGAACAGGGCGAGCGTCGGAATGCTGCGGATACCGAACTGCGCGGCCAGGTGGGGCTCAGCCTCGGTGTTCACCTTTGCCAGCCTGATCCCGGGTTCGAGCTGGCGCGCGGCTTGTTGAAACTGCGGCGCCATCATCTTGCACGGCCCGCACCAGGGCGCCCAGAAATCGACCAGCAGCGGCAGATCGCTGCGCTCCACGTGGTGCGAGAACGTCGCCGTCGTCAACTCGATGGGCTCGCCGGTGAACAAGGGCTGCTGGCAGCGGCCGCAGTTGGGACGATCCGCGAGCTTGGCGGCCGGCACGCTGTTGATGGACTGGCAATGTGGGCAGACGATGTGGAGTTCATTTTTCATGGTTCGCTTCCTTGGACTGCGGTGAGGTTGCCTCGCTTCGGATCACCGACATCGCCGACCAATTTACGCCTTTGATCCAATCGTTCCCGTCTTCGCTCACGCCGGCATCTTCCACGTGAGCCGCAATGAAGGCTTCGGCTTGAATGAGCCCCGCTCTGACAGCATCTATCTTATTAGGCATCCGCAGGATTTCAGCAGCGCAGCCTGCATCCAGCCCATCCACCCGGATAAGCAGAAAAATGCGGCGCCACAAGTGCGGCATACCCTTCATCAGGTCGAATGCAAATGCGAATTCGCTCGATCTGTCACCAATTTCCTCCTGTTCGGCGATTGCTGCTGGGTCGGGAAGCCGACTATCAGCCATGACGTCGGCCAGGCTGAGTGCGTCATCAGGCTGATAAAACTCGTAGAACTCTTCCTCTACCATGGCCTCCGCCATGTCCTGCGCATCCGCTTCGACCGGCGCATCCAGCGAAACGGCCTCGCCATATTGCCGGCTGTTTGCCACTTCGCGATCAATGACGGCAAAAAGATGTTTCAAAAGATCGAGGTAAGCGGCATTTTCTTCTGGAACGGATGTCCATACCGATTCAGCCAGAGCAATCGCTTCGTCCACCACGTCGTGCAGCGTCGGATAATCGCGAGGCAAATCACCGGCGGCATGCAGATAAGCCAACTCGCGTTGCGCAACGGCCTCAACCTTCGGCAGCAGCGTCTCGATTATCCCGCGTGCTTGCTGGACGACAGAGGCAGGTTGAGTGTCGATCCGCGCCTTGAGCTCGCGCAAGCGTTCACGACGCGCCTTACGCTTGATTTGATCCTGAGCGCTCAGCCGATCAAAGTGCTTCTTGGCCTGCCGGAACAACGCCTGCGCTAGCATGTGCGCGAGAGGCGTCAGATCGTTATGCGATGCAGTGACGCTGACGATTTTTTTGCCCGGCAAGTGCATGTGGCCACTGGCCGTTAAGCGAGATCCTTTTTTCGCGCGTTCGAGGACGATTTGAAGACGTACCGAATCTTCGGAGCGCTTTTCGATCAGCGGCTTGAGAGCGGGTTCAACCGCTTTTTCTACAGACATTCGCCAAGGTTCATGAAATTCTTTTTCGACGAGTCGATAGCTATATTGTATACGCATGCTCAAGCCCTTTAGGGTTGTCCGCCCAGGTGAGTGGACCCGGGTGATTGGATATGTTGATTTTCAAAGATGATCTTACGGTTTGGTTTTTCACGCCCTTACCGCTGACGCGCTTTGCGCAAACGCCAACTAAGAAGCAAAAGAGTCATACCGAAGATCGCAGCATGGAAACCCAATACCCAGCCCGCGGCCAGAAATGATTCGATCGGGCGGGTAAAAAACATCCATAGGATGATCGCACCGAGGAGCACGGAAAGCAGCCCGCTGAGGGCAAGCCAGATCTCGCCCTTGATTTCCCGGCGCAGACGAACGGCGGCGGATATCTCCAGCATACCGGTGAAAATTGCCCAGAATGCCACGCTTACCCACAAGAAATAGGCCAACGCCAAAGTGGCAGCCAGAGGGGCAACTACCACAACGACACCGGTGAGTATGCCGACGATGCCGCTGAACAACAGCCAGCCCCAGCGCTGCTTTTGCCGCATTTGCCGCACCGCTGCAACCAGGTTGAACGCACCATTGACCAAAGAAAATGCGCCGAACACTATCGTCATGGCGAACAAAGCCGAGTGTGGCATCCAGAATGCGAGGACTGCAAAAATCAACGCGAATATGCCGCGCAGCGCAAACAACCACCAATTTTGGGTCAGTGAACACACGGCATCGGCAGGGTTATCCGCATTCGAATCGGCGATGGTATTTGCATTCATGCGATATCTCCTTGATGGATCATGAGATCAGGAAAATCAAGCCTTCATGGCGAAGAGAGGGGCTATTCGCCCCTCTCTTGCGGTTTTAGAACAGCTTTGACAGTCTCGCCTTGATTTCATCGAGCCAGCCTTTTCCGCTCCCGCCTCCGGCCGTCTTTTCCTTGACTTTCTTGAGTTCAGAGTACAGGGGCTCAAAGTCCTTCTTTTTGCCATAGCCCAGCAGTTCTGCCATTTCCAACTGCTGCCGGGCTTCGTTTAACAAGTCCTGCAGGCGTTCACCGGACGCCTCGCTGCGCTGGCCATCTTCTGTCAAGGTCTCGGCGCGCTTGACGAGCAGTTTGGCGCGCAGGATGGGCAGCGGGATGACGCTGAGTGTCTCGACGAGCGTGCCGAGCGCCAACTGCAGCGCGGCCTTGGCCTCTTCGATCTTGCCCTGATCGATCAGCGGCACGACGGATTTCACGGCTGCCGGGTAAGTCGCCAGAGGGATGTTGGTGACCGCAATCACGATTTCGCTGGCCAGCAATGCCAACACGCGACGAGCGCGTTGCACCTCGCCATGTTTGAGGGCATCCAGCGCCTCGTCAGTCATCGCCTCAACGGTTTCCGTGTTGGCGAACAAGTCGTGCACGATGGTGCGCACATCAACGGGGGCCAGGGCGAGCGTGGGTTCGCGTGCAACGATCAGCTCCAGCTTTCCCGTCACTTCGGCCAGCGTTGCCAGTGCTCGCGCGGATTCTTTTTCGTCCAGGGCCGCCAGCGCTGATTTGGTCAGCGCCAAGGCCGAGACGGCCTCATCGAGGACTTGTTTACGTTTGTCTGCCGCTTGCGAGTCCGTTTCCTTCTGAACCTCAGGCTGTACCTCCGTGACGACTTCAGGCTTGGGCTCTGGTCTGGCAGGAAGGCTGCTTACCGCGGCCTGTTCGTTCGTGCCTTCGTTGATCGCGTTGGGATTCGATGTTTGCTCATTCATGGTGATATGCCTCGTATGAGATAGTGAAAATAGGGGAATCTATTGGGGCCGACTGCGAATATCGCGAGACTGACCGATGGAGCAGTCGGCCCCTTCATCACCTCAAAACAGCTTTTGGATGCGCGTCTTCAACTCGTCGAACCATCCATTGCCGCTTTTGCCACCAGCCGACTTTTGCTCAATGGACTTCACCTGATCGAAGATGGGTTTGAAGTCCTCCTTCTTGCCATAACCCAGGATTTGCGCCAGCTCGATCTCCGTGCGCACGGACGACAGCAAGGTGCTGAGCTCCTCGTTCTGCTTGGCATCGCGCTTGTCAGTCTCGGCCAGCTTTTCAGCTTTTGCTATCGTGGCCTCGGCCCGTAGCACGGGCAGAGGGAGTACAACTTGGATGACCACCAGCGTGTTCAGTGCTCGGGCGAGCTCTGCTTTGGCTTCGTCGATCTTGCCGCTGTCGACGAGCCGTGCAGCCGACTTGATCGCTGCCGGGTACGTTGCCATGGGCAGGTTGTCGGTTTCGATCACGATTTCGCTGGCCAGATTGGCAACGATGGGCCGGGCCTTTTGCACCTCGCCATCACCCAACAACTCCCGAGACAACTTGACCGCTTTCTTTACCGATTCCACGTTGGCGTGGATATCATGGGTGATGACGCGTACATCGACCGGCGCCAAAGCAAGTTTGGCGTCGCGTGCCAATACCAGTTCCAGCTTTCCGGTGGCCAGTTCCAGCGCAGCGAGCGCCTCCTTGGTCTTATTTGCATCAAGGAGGGTCAAAGCCTCCTGGGTCTTGGTGAGCGCCGTGATGGCGTCCTGAGTGAGCTCGGAACGCTTTTTTTCGGCTTCCTGGGCGGCCTTGTCGTCTACTTGTGGCTGCGCCGCCTTGGGTGCGACAGAGGGCGCTGCAGCGCTTGGACTTGCCGCCGATTGGGCCAAAACCGGTCCACTCAGTCCGATGCAGACCGCCAGGGCAAGTGCGGAACGGATGTATTGGGGCTGTTTGATATTCATGATGTTGGACTCCAATTGAAGTTAATTGACTGAAATTTCAATCTGCTTCGGCTTGGCTTGCTCGGCCTTGACAAGCCGCACTTCCAGCACGCCGTCTTTCATCGAAGCCGTCACCTTGGTCGGATCAACGTTGTCAGGTAAGACAAAGCTGCGCACAAAGCGGCCATACGCACGTTCGATGCGGTGGAATTTCTTGCCCTGCTCCTCTTTTTCCAGTTTGCGCTCGCCGCTGATGGTGAGTACGCCGTTTTCCGCGCTGACGCGCACGGCATCCTTGGGGACCTCCGGCAGATCCAGCTTGAGGAGGAATGCGTTCTCATCCTCGCTGATGTCCACCATTGGTGCCCAGTCCGCCGTGGTCATGGCTTCGTTGCCGGTACGGGCGCCCTGTCGCTGGGGGGGCCGTCCCAACATCGTCGCCAGGCGGTTTTGCAATTCATCCAGTTCCCGGAAGGGGTCCCACGGAGTCAATGCAGACATATCGGTTCTCCTTGAACAATGCCGGCGAATTGGATGACGCACCGAACAGAGCCGCCGGCGCACTCTGAATAGCGCCTGCTACTTTTCGTTTCCATCAAGAACAAGTCCTTGGGTCAATTGAAGGATCACGACAGCCTCCCCATGACTCAAGATTCGCCGCCCGCTGACTTTTTCTTGCGCGCAGGCTTGCTCGCCTCGCTCGGCGGCGTCTCGGCCACGTTCGCGGCATCGGGCTTCTCAGGCTCGGCCGGCTTTGCGGGTGGCTCCTGGCGCTCGAAGACCACCCGTTCGGCCTTGTCGTCCCAGCGTGCGCTGGCGTGATCGCCCTTGCCGATTCCGCCGCCGAGCATCTCGCGTGCCAGCGCGGTTTCCAGCTCGCTGCGGATCAGGCGCTTGAGTTCACGCGCACCGAACTCGGGCTTGTAGCCTTCCTCCGCGAAGTGGTCGATCAAGGTCTGATCGAAGGTCAGCGTCACGCCCTGGCTGGCGGCGTTGCGGGCCACACGATCGAGCTGCAGGCCGACGATATGGCGGATCTCCTCCTTGCCCAGCGCATGGAAGACGATGATCTCGTCGATGCGGTTGATGAACTCGGGGCGGAAGTGTCCGCGCAGCACGTCCATCACCTCGGACTTGGTCTTCTCGTATTCCTCGCCGGCGGCGCTACGGGCCTTCAGCCGACGCTGGATGATGTCCGAGCCCAAGTTCGAGGTGGCGATGATGATGGTATTGGTGAAATCCACCACCCGGCCCTTGCCGTCGGTGAGCCGCCCGTCGTCGAACACCTGCAGCAGGATGTTGTAGACGTCGGGGTGAGCCTTCTCGATCTCGTCCAGCAGCAACACGCTGTAGGGCTTGCGACGCACCTTCTCGGTGAGCTGGCCGCCCTCGTCATAGCCCACATAACCCGGAGGCGCGCCCACCAGGCGTGCCACGGTATGGCGTTCCCCGTACTCGGACATGTCGATGCGCAGCAGCGCACCTTCATCGCCATAGATGGACTCGGCCAGCGCCTTGGCGAGCTCGGTCTTGCCCACGCCGGTCGGCCCGAGGAACAGAAAAGTCGCCACCGGCTTGCCGCCTTCGCGCAGCCCCGCGCGCGACAACCGCACGGCATCGGCCACCGCGCGCACCGCTTCGTCCTGGCCCACCAGGCGCTCGTGCAGCCGCTGTTCCAGATGCAACAGCTTCTCGCGTTCTTCCACCGTCAGCTCGTTGACCGGAATGCCGGTCAGGCGCGAGACGATCTGCGCGACATGCTCGGCCTTGACTTCGGCGCTGCCCGAGGCGCGCTCGCGCTCCCAATCTTCGATGAGCTTCTTGAGTTCGGCCTCTTTTGCCTCGATGCGCTTGCCCAGCTCGGCGGCCTTGTCGTACTGCTTGCGCGAGGCCATGTAGTCCTGCTCACGCCGCAACTGGTGCAGTTCGGACTCCAGCTCTTGTACGGCCACTGGGCGAGCCGTGGCCGACAGCTTCACGCGTGCGGCCGCCTGGTCAAGCAGGTCGATGGCCTTGTCAGGCAAAAAGCGCGCGGTGATGTAGCGGTCCGACAACTCGGCGGCGGCGATGATCGCATCCTCGGTGATGCTGACCTTGTGGTGCGCCTCGAAGGTGTCGCGCAGGCCGCGCAGGATCATCATGGTCTGCGCTACCGTCGGCTCGGGCACCATCACCGGCTGGAAACGACGCTCCAGCGCGGCGTCCTTCTCGATGTACTTCTGATACTCGTTGAGCGTGGTGGCGCCGATCAGGTTCAGCTCGCCGCGCGCCATCATCGGCTTGAACACGTTGGCCACGTCCAGCCCGCCTTCGCCGCCACCCTGGCCGGCACCGACGATGGTGTGCACTTCATCGATGAAGAGAATCATCTCGCCCTGGTGCTCGGTCACTTCCTTGAGCACCTTCTGCACGCGCTCCTCGAACTCGCCGCGATACTTGGCGCCGGCCACCATGGCGTTGATGTTGAGTTCCACCAGACGCTTGTCGCGCAGCGTCTCGGGCACTTCGCCGGCGACCATCCGCTGCGCCAGTCCTTCGACAATGGCGGTCTTGCCGACGCCGGGCTCACCGATCAACACCGGGTTGTTTTTCTTGCGCCGGGCCAGCACCTCGATGGTGGTCTCGATCTCCTGCGCACGGCCGATGACCGGATCGAGCTTGCCCTCGCGCGCCATCTTGGTGAGGTCGCGCGAATACTTGTCGAGTTCTGGCGTGTTGGTCGGCGTCTCGGCGCGGCCATCCTCGGCGCCTTTGCCGACCACCTTGCTGACCTGTTGGCGCAGCGCCTGCGGCGTCAGGCCGTAGCGGCGTAGCAGGTTGGCGGCCAGCCCTTCGCCTTCCTCGGTCAGACCGATCAGGAAATGCTCCGGACCGACATAGGAATGGCCGAGTTCATTGGAGGCCACGAAGGCGCGGCTGAGCGCATCCTTCACGCGCGGCGACACGCCGATCTCGCCCTCGAACGGCTTGTCCCCGCGCTTGGCCTCGGACTCGATCTGCCGCTTGAGGTCATCGACCTTGATTTTGAACTGACCCAGGATGGTCTTGACCACGTCGCTGTCGGCCAGCGCCAGCAGCAGATGTTCGGTATCCACCTCGGAGCGGCCAAATTCGGCAGCGTGTTTGGCGGCCTCTTGCAGCAGGGCTTCCGACTGTTCGCTGATGCGGCTGGCCAGCCCACTGCCGCGCCGGCGCGGTGCACCCGAACCTGCGGCGGCGGGTTCGCCAAACACGGCATCGACCACGTCATCGGTATCGGCGGCAAAGGGCGTCGCGTCGTCGCCGATGCGGAAGAAGTCACTGCCGAGGAAGTCCTCGAACAGGCCGCTGCGCGAGCCGAACAAGGCTTCCAGCGGCGAGACGGTGCGTTTTTGCTGGCGCACCAGTTGGCGGTAATGGTCGTCGCACAACAGCATGGTGCTGTGACGCCCGTTGAGATTGGCTTCCACCCGCACGGTGGCGGGTTGGACGCAGACCTGGCATTGTTTTCTGGCCATGCTGATGCTCCTGAGAAGGTTGACAAGGTTGAGGCGACGAGGCATCGCGAGCCGCGACACCTCGTCTCGTACCGGGTTTTTCTTGTGACGAACGAGCCGGCGACGTCAGCTGTTGATCGGGATCGAACGTCCCTGCTTCGGCGCGCTGACCTCGCGCTTGTCGATCGTGACCGTGAGCACCCCGTTCTTGAACGATGCCTTGATCGAATCCTGATTGGCGTCGTCAGGCAGGTTCAAGGCGCGGTGAAAGCTGCCGTAGGTGCGCTCCACACGGTGGAAGCCACCTTCCTTCTTCTCCTGTTCCTGGCGCTTCTCGCCACGCACCACCAGCACGTCGTTGTCGAGGGTGATCTGGATGTCCTTTTCCTCGACACCGGGCACTTCCAGGGCAATTTTGTACTGCTTGTCGGTTTCCTGGATGTCCAGGGCCGGCTTCAGCATGCCCGACCAATCGGATGGCAGCCGCGGCATGGCCAGCGCCGGAAAACCGAAGCCCCGGAACGCGTCATCGAACAGCCGGTCGATCTCGCGATGCAGTTGCAGGATCGGGCTGACTGGCCCGCTCGCCGCTGGCAGGTCATTGCGCTGCACCGGCAGGGAAGAGGCGGTCTGCTGCTCTTGCTGCTCGTTCTTGAACCAGTTCCAGGGAGCCAACTTCTTGAAATCGATGTCCATGTCATACCTCCAGAAAAATTGAAAAACGAGTTACTCAAGCCCTTTGCCTGCTGCGACGGGCAGTGCGCCCAGGCGACACGGGCTGCTCGGATGACTTCTGCTGTTCACGCTTGCGCATCACCTCCTTCTTTGCTCCGGCTCGGGTCTGATCATTGATCCACTGATCGATTTCACTTTGACGAAACCGCCACGTCCCGCCCACCTTGAAAGCCGGAATTTCCCCGTGCGCGGCGAGCCGATAAAGCGTCCGCTTGCCGACTTTCAAGTACGCAGCCAATTCATCGAGCGTGAAAATCACCTGTAGGTGCGCTTTCATCTCACCCTCTCCAATCGCGTCGCTTTGCGGTTCCGGCCAAGGAAATCCTTGCAAGACTTTGCAAGATATTGCGCTTACCAGGACAAACTTCAAGAGTCAATGTACAGCGATCTCCCGCCCCATTGATGCAGGTCAACTGCTCAGGCAAGGCGCAGCGGGGCGGCCTGATCAGGCCATGGACAGCGCCTGGCTCGTCAGCCTGCGTGTGCCACAGGCGCCTCGATCAAACACCGATCCTCACGTTGTAGCCGAGTGCCCGCAGCCCCTTGCTCGTCTGCATGTTCCTTGGCGGAAACTCGTCTGGGCGCGCCCAGCCGACGCTTTCCCCGAGGCTGCTCAGGCCAACGTGCGGAATTGCCCAGTCGTCGCTGCGGATCGCGTTCCAGAGTCGGGCCGAAACACTTCCGTTGCCCCAGACAGCGTAGTTCAACAGTATCCGTCCGTCCAACACACCTTCCCGACACCGCCGCCGAAGGCCATGGCCCATCAAGCGGATTTTCCATGCCCCCTCAGCGCCGTACCTACAGCAAATCTTTCAAGGCCCAGGTCATTCAGGAGTGTTCTGAACCCGGTGCCTCCATCGCAAACATCGCCTTGGGCTACAGCCTCAATGCCAACCTCGTCCACAAATGGATTCGGCTGCATACCCAGAAAACCACGGCTATCCAGCCAGCGTTCATCCCGTTGCCTTCTCAAATGCTCGGCGCGGGATCGCATGCTCAAGTGCGCTGCTGCGATCATGAGTTTGATCCAGTCGGCCCGTAATAATGGGCACGATCCGTATGCCTATCTCAAGGATGTGCTGACACGGTTGCCGACGCAGCGGGCGAGTGAGATTGCAGAGCTGCTGCCGCATAGGTGGCATCCGGCATAGTCGCGCAAGACGGTTTGCCCGCACGCTTACGTTCAACAGCTCAAGCACCGTCCGCCCTTCGCGGGATCGTTGCCGCCAGAGCCACACGCCGAACTTTTCCACCTTGTCGTCGCCGGCCTGCGGTCAGTCAGGCAAGCCCAGGTGCTCGTTTTCCTGCTTGATCGCGTGGTCTCGGATCGCGTGCACCCGGGAAACGGCATCCACGAACTGCCACCATCTCTTAGCTTGGCGGGGTCAAGCCAGCCGGGATGCCCGGACGGTTACGCTGGTCCGCGCCCAGTTGCAGCACCAAGGTCGGCCGCAGTGATGAAGCGGGTCTTGATGCCGCACTGCGCCGCCCGATAGCGCAGTGCGATGGCCAGATGCGTCTTGCCGACTCCCAAGGGGCCTATATCGCCTTGGCACGGCTCCGGGCAGTTTCGGGGAGGCTGCACGCAGTGCGCGACAAGATGTATCGCAGCCGAACTGCGGTGTATTCTGCAATCAGCCTAGGGCCGCGCGTATCCGCTGCTTCCAGTCGAACACCCGGGCATGGTTGGCCCCAGATGAGCTTTCTTTCGGGTGATGCACAGAGTGCAAAGGCTCACAGTACTTCGCCATGGTGCCTGGCCAACGCAACGAGCCTTTCACTGTCTCCCTCAAGATCCTGTCTATGCATTTTCCTGCCTCAACACCTGCTTTGAAGCCCATGATCCGCGTTGACATGGTCTTCCGGTTGTCTGAGGTATCTATTTCTAGAAGGTAGCGTTGATCGCCGTTTTGCAGCTTGAACCTTGCCAGCAGATAGCAGCGTGATTTTTCGTGATCAATCATGTGGTAGCTGCAACGTGGAACGGGCGGCAGAGGCCTCACTTCCAGTGCTACCAGCGCAACTCCAGACTCTTGGGTGATTTGTTCAAGAATCTCTCGGAGCAGCGAGAAGCGATCTGCAAGCCGTTCATGCTCGTCCCCATCACCCTCTCCCTCACCCAATTGTTGGAATTCTCCTGACGCTATGCTGCCCTCGCTCACAGGATCAGCCACGCCGAAGAGTTGGCTTTCTCTGCTCGGGCATTGCTCGTCGTCGACCTTCTTGCCATGACCGTTGGCACGCTCCCCGTTGTAGGCGATCTTGGTGCGCAGCTGAGCATCAAACGTGACTCCCTCAACGGGCAGATGAATCAACCTCTGCTCCTTGGCAGCAGTCGGCTCTTCGTCAGCATCCACCTCCAACTCTTTCGCTCCCGATGGCACGGATACACAGCCTGTGTTCTCTCCCCTGACGGGTAACTTGAGAGCAGGGTGATGGAAAAAAATATCACCGCGATGGCTAAACCGGAGCCCCTGAAGCTTTTCGATCTCCCAGACCAGCAATTCGTTGCTTTCCGGATCAAAGGGGCCTCGCACATCCATGGTGGTACCCGCGAGGGAAGTGGGTGCCTGAAAGTCGAACTGCCACCTGGCATACGCCAACTCTTGCAGTACCCGCTCTTGCCTTTGATTGAGGCTTTGCCAGATTGACTCGAAGGATCGCCTCACATCCTGATTCAGCAGCAGCCAACTGAAATGGTCTCTGTATCCCTTGATTTTGAGAAGCTGACTTGGGGCCCCCGTCTTCGGGGGCGTATGGATATGAACAACATCGCCCTCTCTGTAGATCGTGAAGGCCATGTCCAAGCCATTCGGTGCGAAGGCTGCACGAACGGCGAAGGCTGCGTGGAAGAACATTTTTCGTGCCAGCTCGAATTTCGGCAGCCAGACGGTCAGACCATCGACCTCGAACACAAAGCATCGCTGTCCAGATATCTCAGGATTTGCAGCAAGCCTTCTGGCCAGACGTGGGCACTCACCCAACTGCCTTTCCCGCCAGGTATCTATTGCAGGAAGCACCACCGTCTTCTTGAAACCACTGGGACGATAAGGAGCCCCTTCTTCGCCAAGAAACTCGCGACCAACGGCCAAGACACACGACATCTCCTGTGCGAACCGCTGCAGCTGCAGCTGACCGTTACGCTCAAAGAGAGCCGCCAACTGCCACTGGGCCGCCGGAGTCTTGGCCCTGAAAAAATTTCCAACGGCCAGCAACCTGGATCCGTTCGGGATCTGACGAAATACTGTCCTATTCAATCCATCTTCCTATCAATCGAATGAACGCAGTGGTCAGTGGTGCCACCCTGCTTTTTTCCAATCCACAACGCTTTTCCAGCTCCCAGCGCCTAGACGTTATGCCTGTCTGTACATCCTTCAGCATCGCTGCAGTCAGGCGACGGATCTGATACTCGCCGACGGACTCGGCATAGCGATCCAGGAAGGTGCAGCAAAGAGGCAATTGATCGAGACGGTGCTCGACTGATGCCCGATGGGGTAGCTGCTGCAGGAACCAGTTGCGACTCCTGCGCGGAAGGCCCAGGTCTTCTTCGCTACCTCTACCAATCCGGATCAGCAGGCGCACCCACCTTATGTCACGCGCTCGCCAGTCGATGTGGCTGTTGTTGCCCTGTCGGCGCTGCCTGACCTGGTTCGCAACCATCAGCCAGTGTCGGTCATGACGATAGAGCCAGGCGTAACATGCCCCTGCTCCGTCTTGCCTGGCTGCCTTGGCTCCACCGTGATTAGCCAGTGCTTGCAGCCAAATGGCTCGGTACTGCTGCTTTTGCTCAAACTCAGCAGGGAGCAGCTGCACTGACCGCTCGGAGGCAAGGTCGACCTGGCGAGTCTTCGCCTCGCTGATCAGCTCGCCAGCATGCTGGCCAGGGCGCAGGCTGGTCCAGACGATCAGATGCTGCAGCGCACTGAATCCCTTGCGATGCTTCCTGAACATCGCCAACAGCCAAGGTGGAGGCTCTCCGGATGTCAGCAGACCGTTCGCAGCAAGCCAATCCCTTTGATGGGATGCCAGGATCTTCTCCCAGATGACTTCAGCCCTGACCTGCCGGCCTCGCCTGGCGTCGCACTCTGTAGCCAGGTACCGGTACAGGTTGGTCCAGCGTCCGTAGCCAGGCGATTGCACCTCTTCGAGCGCCAGCAGCTGCATAGCAGCCTTGGCGAGCCTGATAGCCTCTTCGCCCACGGGACTCACGCGAAGATCACGGGGCAGAAACAGTGGAGAGGCTGTATGAAACTCGTGCCGCTGCGCTCGACGGAACGGGATAGGTGAGTTCAGGAGCTGACAGCCATGCTCGGGACAGGCATCTATCCCTTGAATCTGCCAGCTACGCCGCCAGTAGGGTTCACCGTAGCGCGCAGACATATCTTCAAAGCAGATCGGGCAGTAACGCAGCCAATCGGGCCACTTGACCAAGGCCGTCGAGGCCCCAGACAGACCAATCGTCGGCCGGTCGGGAGCAAGCATGGCCTGAAAAAGATCGGTACGGCGCTCCGGCGGAATGAAAGGGGCATAGAGCGGGAACAGCGTGTGATTCAGGATCATGCCTTCCGCATCCAAGCCCGTGTTGATCGCCAACGCAGTCAGGTGTGTGGGCAGATCGGTGATCGCGGCAACCTTGCTGTCACCGAAAAGCATGTGCAGCAAGGTCTTGTGGCTGCCTATCCCCAGATGTACCCGGCACCGGGCAATACCGCTGTAAAGCAGTTCGTCCGGGTAGAGCCTGGGGAAGTACATGTCAGCTCGCTCTCAGCAGAGGCCGCAGATCGAGGATCAAGCCAGCCTGCTTGAATCTGTCATAGGCCTCGCTTTCAGGCCCATCGGCATAACGTCGGCGCAGATCCTCCTCGGATAGGCACCCCCACTCCGTCCGCTTAACTCTGGAAATGCCGGGCCTCTTGGGAGCGTCCTGCGCGAGGTAGGCCGTGGCCTTGTGAATCAGGGCCGCCAGCGGGATGTCCGGATTCTCCGCCAACAATTCATCGGCCATGGGAATGGCGATGTCCCTCGGGATTTCCATACCTTCGAGCAGGGCGGCCAACCGCTTTGCCTTGTCATCAGCCGGAGGGGCCGATGGTTTAGGTTGGGGGACGCTATCCAGAGAGCGAGTCAGGGTCAGCAACCGTCCCTCGATCTCTGGCATCAGCAGGTCGTCATATTTGGCGATCAGCTCGGGCCTACCGCTCCGCAAGGCCGCCAGCATCGGATGGACCGGTTTGAACTCGTCCTCGAAAACCCTGCGCAGCAACAGCGGCTTAATGCACTCGACACCTGTCACTATCGCCCGGATCTGCGCCAGCGCGAACAGCTTGATGACGATGTCCATGACCCCTTGGGTGAGGTCGTACATCGTAGCCTCCAGTTCATCATCCAGCGGCGCCGCATTTCGCAGCCACTGATACTTCCAAAGCCGCTTCAACAGACGCTTCCAATGCTCGTCCCGAGGCAACCTATCCCAGCGGATGCTGCCCAACCCGGAGACCCGCCGAGCAGCCCGGAACGTGCGCTGGAAGAACTTGCTGGCCCGGTGGGTGCCGACCTGAATGATCGGAACACCGATGGTGTTCACCAGCGACACGAAGAAATTGTGCATTTTTTCGGCACCACCGGAGCGTGCCTCGTTGAGGTTCTGAACCTCGTCGATGATCAGCACTCCGAGCGTGTGCAGATTGGCCACCTGGCACATGGATGCCAGCAGACGTTTGGTACCCAGCTTCTTGCGTCCGTGGCTACGGCTGTAGTGGGTACCCAGGATCTTGTCTACTTCGTTGAAGAAGCTCAGGCACAGCTCATCCAAGTCACCGTCAATTGGGCAGTCGATCTTCAGGTAGACCAGTTGGGTGATGTTGTAATCAGGGTGATGGAGAGCTTGGGGGTACATGCCCAGAATCCGCTCCAGCGTGCGCGTCTTGCCGCAACCGGAGCAGCCGAACAGCGACAGGCTGTTGGCCGTAGAGGAGACACTCTGGTACACCGCCGCATCCAGATCCTCCTCCTCGACACGGCGATAGCCATTCTGCAGGTGCGCATACCAGGCACCGCTGGCCGGATTCCGACCGATGTACCCTTGACGGATCATCAGGCTGATCTTGCTCTCCAGCTCCAAGTGATGGCTCAGCGGCTGGAAGAAGCCGTGCAACAGGCGGGCAATCGCATGTGCCCTGAGCCGACCATCCAGAAGCGCCTCCTGCGGCTCGAAACCGGGAAGCTGCTGCAATAGATCGACCACCTCCTGCAGATCAGGAATCGGAGGCAATGCGCTGATGAGCGGATTGTCCTGATACTCGGGAAGCTGCTGCTCCTGGTAACGCGCCAGGGGAATGACTCCGCGCTGGAATTCTTCAGTCATCCTCTTCCTCCTTGAATATCAGGTCACTGAGATCTGGGAAGGCATAATCTTCCTGCTTCTCACCCCGCAGTGGGATCACCTCGGCTGGCTTTTCCTGCTGTGCTTTATCCGGTTTGAATGCTGTTTTCTGGCGTTCCTGGCGCTTTTCCTGCTGCTTGTTCTCGCGGATCTGGGTTCCCAGATCCTTCGTGGTCATACCCGTTTTGACCGGACTGGCATCCTCTGCCTGGGCAACGATGGACTCGATCTGCTTCAGAAGATTGCCTCTCTCTACCAAAGCTTCCGCCGCCGCGTTGGTATCGCTACGCCGTTCCTCTCTGGACAGCAGCCAGACATCCCAGAAGGTCATCCCCCTGAAGCGTCGACTGCGGTCGGCAAGATCGCAAACCCAGTAGTCCTTGAGACTATTGGACGGCCGCAGGTAGATGTGGTCGGCGCTACGCGGATCGTATGCGACCGTTACCCCTGTCGGCCGGCGCCCCTGGCCTCGGTGAAACCAACCCTCCCTGATTGCTTCCTGGCAGGTGTAGAAGCAGCCGAACAGCCTGATTCCCAGCTCCGAAACCGTGGCCGACTCATGGGGCAAGAGATTTATCCGCACCAGCTCCTCGGGCGCAGTACGTAACCGGCCGGTCAAGTTGGCCAAGCCCCAGTTCCACAGCATGACCGGGATGGCTGGCAGATCGCCCGGCATACCAGAGGTTCTGTCGTATTTGCTCAAGGTATGAAAGTTGTTGTGGTAGAGGATGCCGGCAATGATGATCTGGGTGAACTCGGGCAAGGTCAGACTGGCATCAAGTCTGTAGTCGTGGCCACCCCGCTTCCGGCTGGTGGTGTCCTCGACCACACCGCTGGCATAGGGCTTGAAACGCTCCTGCACCGTCCGGAAATAACGCTCGACGATCCCCTTGGCATCTCCTCGCCTGGCCGGTGCATTCTCGATGCGAACGCCGAAGGCTTGGGAAAATGCTTCCACCTTGGTGCCATTCAGTTCGCCCTTATCGGCCAGCACCACATCCGGCAAGCCTTTGACCGGCCAGTCGCTGGCATCGATCTCCACGCTATACTGGCGGCAATACTCAACCTTGTCGGCGACCGTGTTGGCCAATGCCACCATGGCACTGACCCAGGAAGGTCCCTCGAATCCGACGTACATACCAACGACCATGCGGCTGAACACGTCGATCACCATGTAAACGACAGGCCTGCCGACGATAAGGCTGCGATCATGTTCTGAAACCAGATAGATATCGGCGATGGTGGCATCGATCTGGTAGCGGTATCCGGGCCCCAGTGCCTCGGTCGTCGATGTACTGCTGAGCGGTCGGAAGTCCTTGGCAAAATCCACTGCGGACACCCTGCATGGCAAGGTGTCGGTGAAGTGATATTCGCGCCCATAGAAGTAACGGAACTGCCCCAATGTAGGCAGTTCGAAGGTCGGCAGCTCCGTCAGAACAGCACGGAGCAGATTCAGCCCGGCGGCGTAGGCATCAGGAATGGACGGATGTTTTTCCTTGAGCAAACGTTCCTCGATGACCCGGCGAAAAATGCGCTCGATGTCCGGCGTGACATTGCTCCCTTTCCCCTCCATCACCACTCTGGGCCTGCCCAGCTTGGCCTGGTTCGGCTTTCTGCGCTTGCCACGGGCGCCCGAGTTGACATAGTCCGGCAAGAGGGCATTCCTGCACATGCCTCGCTGCCAGTAGCGCCTCAGTAACCTATACACCGTCTGATTGGTGACACCATGGCGCTCCATGATGCCTCTGACAATGAGCCCTCTGGGGCGCCGCACGAAAAGCTGGGGGTCGTGCACAAAATCCGCCAGCATTCCCCAAGCTTCATCACGCTTCTGCTGATCAAGGGAACCTTCCTCAACCTCCCGTAGGACTGTTTCCTCGAAGGGATCGGCAATGCTCTCCAGCTCCCGCTCCATGATCAGACGCTCCAGCTCTACAATCGATATCGGTTCGGGCAACGCCGTGTCCGAATCGATATCGATCCAGATTGCCTGCTCGGTACCGGACCAAAGCAGGCGCTTTCGCAGTTCCCCCATCCGGAACACCTGATTAACGGGCAACACTGCTCAGCTCCTGATGCATTTGATGAGAGTTGGCAACCAGGTCTTTCGGCTTCAGCTCCCGGTAAGGAGTGTCAAGATCGAAAAGGAAACAGTGCCGGGCCAGCAACTGGCGTAGCCAATAGAGCGCCTGACCGGCCTCCAGCTGGCCGGAGGTATCCAGTCCTTGGGCAATAGCGGTCAGCTTCCGGTCTGGGTGACGCTGAAACTCGAGCAGAAACAGCTGCTGGTAATGGGCGAGATCGTCCTGAGCGATGTCGCCTTCAGCATGGGCAGGATAGAGCCATTGGATATTGGCAAATGCCACCTTGGATACCTCGCGCTCAGTGACGATGACCCAGGGAATACCTTTTTCCTGCCAGTAGCGCCTTTCAAGTTCAAGCCTCTCGATAACTTCAGGCTTCTGCAGGTCGGTACTGTACTTGGCCTGAATCGCGATGCTCGGGCGCTGAGGATCTTCGAAATCCACCAGAAAGTCGCTGGTCAGTACCTGCTGGGTACCCTTGTAACAACCGTGGGGCAGGCCAAGCTCCTCGGCGATGCGCACCGTATCTTCGACCCGCATCGGAAACTGTTCACGGATATCGGTGACATGGGGAGACCGATCCAAGGTCAGGAAGATGGCCAGTTCAAGATCGGATAGAAGATGGTGTAAACGCCGGGTCTTGCTGCCAGGCAGGCGGTGGGAGCGACCCAGCGAGGACACGTCCCTGGTGTAGATGAACGGCTTGTAGTCTGATCCCTGGCCTTGGCCACGCCCGTCCTTGAGCCTTCTATCGATCTGGGCCTGGGTCAGCCCCTTGAATGTTCCAGACATGAGAAAGCCTGCCCCCGCTGTGTCGATGACCTCAACATAGCGGATGCAGGCTCAGAATGAAACTTTATTTATACGGATGATACTTTATTTATACGGATGAACCTTTATTTGCATCCCACAGGGCCCGCGACGGGGCCCACTTTGTTATTCCACGGTAACCGATTTCGCCAGGTTACGCGGCTGATCGACGTCGGTGCCTTTGATCAGGGCGACGTGATAGGAGAGTAACTGCAACGGCACGGTGTAGAAGATTGGCGCAATCACCTCTTCAACGTGCGGGAGCGGGATAATCTTCATCCCGTCACTGTCGCTGAAGCCCGCATCCTGATCGGCAAACACATAGAGCAGACCGCCGCGCGCGCGCACCTCTTCGATATTGGATTTCAGCTTCTCCAGCAGTTCGTTGTTGGGCGCGACCACGATCACCGGCATATCAGCGTCAATCAGCGCCAGCGGGCCATGCTTCAGCTCGCCGGCCGCATAGGCTTCAGCATGAATGTAGGAGATCTCCTTGAGCTTCAGCGCCCCTTCCATGGCGATCGGGTATTGATCGCCACGACCAAGGAACAGCGCATGATGCTTATCCGAGAAGCCTTCCGCCAGGTTTTCAATCAGCTTATCCTGCGCCAGCATCTGCTCAATCCGGCCTGGCAGCGCCTGCAGCGCATGGACAATCTCATGCTCTTTTTCCGCCGCCATGCCTTTCAGCCGACCCAGTTTCGCCACCAGCATCAGCAATACCGCCAGCTGGGTGGTAAAGGCTTTGGTTGAGGCGACCCCAATTTCGGTGCCCGCTTTGGTCATCAGCGCCAGATCGGATTCCCGCACCAGCGAAGAACCCGCCACGTTACACACCGCCAGCGAGCCGAGGTAGCCCAGCTCTTTGGAGAGGCGCAGCGCCGCCAGAGTATCGGCGGTTTCACCCGATTGCGATAAGGTGATCAGCAGGCTGTTTTTCCGCACCGCGGATTTGCGGTAGCGAAACTCAGAGGCGATCTCAACGTCGCACGGGATGTTTGCCAGCGACTCAAACCAGTAGCGTGACACCATGCCGGAGTTGTAGGAGGTGCCGCAGGCGATGATCTGGATATGCTCCACCTGGCTTAGCAGCGTTTCCGCGCCTGCGCCCAGCTCGCTGAGGTCAACTTTGCCCTGACTGAAGCGCCCGCTCAGGGTGCTTTTCAGCGCAATCGGCTGCTCGTAGATCTCTTTCTGCATGTAATGACGGTAGATACCTTTATCACCGGCATCATACTGCAGATTCGACTCGATTTCGGCGCGCGTGACCGGCTGACCGGCGCGATCCACAATCGTCACATCGCGACGGCTGATTTCCGCGATATCACCCTCTTCCAGATAGATAAAACGCCGCGTTACCGGCAGCAACGCCAGCTGATCGGAAGCAATAAAGTTCTCACCCACGCCGCGGCCAATCACCAGCGGGCTGCCGGAACGAGCCGCCACCAGCAGCGACGGATCGCGGCTGTCCATGATCACCATGCCGTAGGCACCGCGCAGTTGCGGAATGACGCGCAGCACCACCTCACGCAGCGTACCGCCCTGTTTCTGCTCCCAGTGCACCAGGTGCGCCACCACTTCGGTGTCGGTTTCCGAGACAAAAACGTAGCCACGCGCGATCAGCTCAGCGCGCAGCGGCTCATGGTTTTCAATAATGCCGTTGTGCACGATAACGATGTGCTCTGAAACGTGCGGATGCGCATTGGCTTCCGACGGTTCGCCGTGCGTTGCCCAGCGCGTATGGGCGATACCGGTTCCGCCAATCAACGGCTGCTGTTCGGCAGCCTCGGCCAGCTTCTGCACTTTCCCTAAACGTCGCAGGCGCGTAACGTGCCCCTGACGATCGACCACGGCCAGACCGGCCGAATCATATCCGCGATATTCAAGACGACGCAGGCCTTCCAGCAGAATTTCTGCGATATCGCGTTGCGCTACTGCACCAACAATTCCACACATAATGATGTTTTCCTGACTACATGGCTGTTCGCCACTTTCGTTGTCATGCGACCTGATATCCGGCTTTGCCGGTTCCCCGAGCCTTGTAGAGAGTGGGGATTATAGTTTTGGCACTGCATCGGCCCGCGCGAAGCGGGCCGTTAAAATTATTTTTTCTTCTGCGGACGCTGCCACGCTGCTTTGTGGTTCTGCTCTTTGCGGTTATAGACCAGACCGGCTTCGGTGACATCTTTCATGATGGTAGTACCGGCGGCAATCGTAGCGCCGGCCGCCACGCTGACCGGGGCCACCAGCTGCGTATCGGAACCGACAAACACGTTATCGCCGATCACGGTTTTGAATTTGTTGGCGCCATCATAGTTGCAGGTGATAGTGCCGGCACCGATGTTAACGTTGGCACCGATCTCGGCGTCACCCAGATAAGAGAGGTGGCCTGCTTTCGAACCTTCGCCCAGACGGGCTTTTTTCATCTCAACGAAGTTGCCAACGTGGGCGGCGTGCGCCAGCTCACTGCCGGGACGCAGCCGGGCAAAAGGTCCGACAGTACAGGCGGTCGCCAGATTCGCATCCTCGATCACCGAATAGGGGCTGATTTCGCAATCGTCGCCAATCACGCTGTTTTTGATGATGCAGCCGGCACCGATTTTTACCCGGTCGCCGAGCGTCACCAGGCCTTCAATGATGACGTTGGTGTCGATTTCCACATCCCGGCCGTGGGTCAGCGTGCCGCGTAAATCAAAGCGGGCCGGATCGCGCAGCATCACGCCCGCCAGCAGCAGGCGCTCAGCCTGTTCGGTCTGATAAGTGCGCTCCAGCGTGGCCAGTTGCAGACGATTATTCACGCCGTCGGTCTCACTGATGCGCGTTGGATGAACAGCCTCAATCACCCGGCCTTCCTGATGGGCCAGCGCGATGATATCGGTGATGTAATATTCACCCTGCGCGTTGTTATTGGTGAGCTGCGCCAGCCAGCGTTTCAGATCGCCGCCGTTGGCGATCAGAATGCCGGTGTTGATTTCGGTGATTTTCAGCTGCTCTGGCGTGGCATCCTTCTGCTCGACGATGCCAACAATGGTGCCGTTCTCACGCACGATGCGGCCATAACCGGTGGGATTATCCAGTACCACGGTGAGCAGGCCGATGCCGCCCTGCGGTTTGGCCTCACGCAGGCGCTGTAACGTCGCCTCCGCGATCAGCGGCACGTCACCGTAAAGCATCATAATGTCTTCGTCATCCGCGAAGCAGGGCGCCGCCTGCTGCATCGCGTGGCCGGTGCCGAGCTGCTCGGCCTGCAGCACCCAGTTGAGCGTGCTGTCAGTGAGGGTTGCCTTCAGGCGATCGCCGCCGTGACCATAAACCAGATGCACCTGCTGCGCGCCCAGCCCTTTGGCGGCGTCAATCACATGCTGCACCATCGGTTTGCCTGCCAGCGTATGCAGAACTTTTGGCAGATCGGAATACATACGGGTGCCCTTGCCGGCAGCAAGGATCACCACACTCATCGCACTGTTAGACATAACTATCCTGAGTGAATTTTTACGGGTGAAAGTAAAACGGTTTGAGGGTGAGATTACTACATTTTTCTCAGGCCGAAATTAGGCGGAAGGGCGCAGATGATCGGAAAGACAAAAAAAATGCCAGCCCGAAGGGCTGGCATTTCGTGACGCATAAAGCTGGATTACATCGCTTTTTTGGTCAGTTCGATCACGCGCAGTTTGGCAATGGCTTTCGCCAGCTCGGCAGAGGCCTGAGCATAGTCCACGTCGCCGTGGCTGCTGTTCATGTGCTCTTCTGCTTTGCGTTTCGCTTCCAGGGCGCGGGCTTCGTCCAGGTCGGTACCGCGGATCGCGGTATCGGCCAGAACGGTGCTGCTGCCCGGCTGCACTTCCAGCACGCCGCCAGAGAGATAAATAAACTCCTCTTCGCCGTGCTGTTTCACGATACGGATCATTCCAGGCTTAATGGCAGTCAGCAGCGGCGCATGGCCAGGGAAAATCCCCAGTTCACCTTCGCTACCTGACACCTGAATTTTCTGTACCAGACCAGAGAACAACTGCTTCTCTGCGCTGACCACATCCAGGTGATAAGTCATAGCCATAATCTTCCTCCCGGGAAACCGTTATTACAGTTTCTTCGCTTTTTCCACGGCTTCTTCGATGGCACCAACCATGTAGAAGGCCTGCTCTGGCAGGTGGTCAAACTCACCTTCCATGATGCCTTTAAAGCCACGGATAGTGTCTTTCAGCGTAACGTACTTGCCCGGTGAACCGGTGAAGACTTCCGCAACGAAGAACGGCTGAGACAGGAAGCGCTGAATCTTACGCGCACGTGCCACCAGCAGTTTATCTTCTTCAGACAGCTCGTCCATACCGAGGATGGCGATGATGTCTTTCAGTTCCTGATAACGCTGCAGCAGTGACTGAACGCCACGCGCAACATCATAGTGTTCCTGACCGACAACCAGCGGATCCAGCTGACGGCTGGTAGAGTCCAGCGGGTCAACGGCCGGGTAGATACCCAGAGAGGCGATCTGGCGGCTCAGCGTTACCGTTGAGTCTAAGTGCGCAAAGGTGGTTGCTGGTGACGGGTCAGTCAGGTCATCCGCAGGGACGTAAACGGCCTGTACGGAAGTGATTGAACCGGTCTTGGTGGAGGTAATACGCTCCTGCAACACACCCATCTCTTCGGCCAGCGTTGGCTGGTAACCTACCGCAGATGGCATACGACCCAGCAGTGCCGACACTTCGGTACCGGCCAGGGTGTAACGGTAGATGTTATCGATGAACAGCAGAACGTCACGGCCTTCATCACGGAATTTTTCCGCCATGGTCAGACCGGTCAGTGCCACGCGCAGACGGTTACCCGGCGGCTCGTTCATCTGGCCATAGACCAGCGCAACTTTATCGATAACGTTAGAGTCGGTCATTTCGTGGTAGAAGTCGTTACCCTCACGAGTACGCTCACCCACGCCGGCAAACACTGAGTAACCTGAGTGTTCAGCCGCGATGTTACGGATCAGTTCCATCATGTTGACGGTTTTACCTACACCCGCACCACCGAACAGACCCACTTTACCGCCCTTAGCGAACGGACACATCAGGTCGATAACCTTGATGCCGGTTTCCAGCAGTTCCTGCGAGTTAGACTGATCTTCATAAGAAGGGGCCGCGCGGTGAATAGAGGCGATCTCTACTGCGCTGCCATCTTCTTCTTTCAGCTCGCCTTTCATGTCGATTGGCTCGCCGAGAACGTTCATGATACGGCCCAGGGTCGCTTTACCGACCGGAACCTGAATCGGTTTCTGCAGGTCGTTGACGCTCAGACCACGCTTCAGGCCGTCAGACGTACCCATTGCAATGGTACGGACCACGCCGCCGCCCAGCTGCTGCTGAACTTCCAGCACCAGACGCGCATCACCATTCATAACCTCGAGGGCACTGTACACTTGCGGTACCGCGTCCTGAGGGAATTCGACGTCAACAACGGCGCCGATAATCTGGACAATCTTTCCAGTTGCCATCTTGAATCCTCTACCTAATTCCAAACCTGGTTAAACCGCGGAGGCTCCACCGACAATCTCGGTAAGTTCCTGGGTGATGCTGGCCTGACGAGCTTTGTTGTACACCAACTGCAGCTCTTTGATCAGATTTCCGCCGTTATCGGTTGCGGCTTTCATCGCCACCATACGTGCGGCCTGCTCACTGGCCAGATTTTCCACCACACCCTGATAAACCTGCGATTCGACATAACGACGCAGCAGGGTATCCAGCAGCGCTTTCGGATCGGGTTCATACAGGTAATCCCAGGTCTTCGCCTTCATCTCTTCTTCACCTTCCGCTGGCGGTAACGGCAGCAGTTGGGTAATGGTCGGAGTCTGAGACATGGTGTTATTGAATTTGTTATTGACGATCATCAGCTTGTCGATGCGGCCTTCATCATAAGCCTGCAACATCACTTTTACCGGGCCAATCAGATCAGACAGAGCAGGTTTATCGCCCATGCCGCTGACTTGCGCCACAATGTTGCCACCCACAGCATTAAAGAATGACGCCCCTTTCGAACCGATAATCGACAGATCGCTCTGCACGCCTTTATCGGACCAGGACTTCATATCCGCCAGTAACTTTTTGAACAGGTTAATGTTCAAACCACCACAAAGCCCGCGGTCAGTTGAAACGACCAGGTAGCCGACGCGCTTCACGTCGCGCTCTTCCAGGTAAGGGTGCTTGTATTCCAGATTACCCAACGCAAGGTGACCAATCACTTTGCGCATGGTTTCTGCATACGGACGGCTGGCCGCCATGCGTTCCTGCGTTTTACGCATCTTGGAGGCGGCGACCATTTCCATCGCTTTGGTGATCTTCTGCGTGTTTTTCACGCTTCCAATCTTGCTTCGTATCTCTTTTGCGCCGGCCATTAGCTTCTCCTCAAAGCCTTGCGGCCTGCCTTTTCAGACAAGCCGCCAGACATTACCAGGACTGGGTTGCTTTAAACGTCTCGACCAGGCCTTTCAGCTTGGCTTCGATATCGTTATTAAAGTTACCCGACTGGTTGATTTCAGCCATCAGCTCAGCGTGGTCGCGATCGGCGAAGGCCAGCAGTGCAGCTTCGAAGCTGCCAATTTTTGCCAGTTCAACGTCGTTCAGATAGCCACGCTCTGCAGCGAACAGAACCAGACCCTGCTGCGCAACAGACATCGGCGCATACTGTTTCTGCTTCAGCAGCTCGGTCACTTTCTGACCGTGGCTCAGCTGTTTGCGGGTTGCATCATCCAGATCAGAGGCGAACTGCGAGAACGCCGCCAGTTCACGATACTGTGCCAGCGCGGTACGAATACCACCGGACAGTTTCTTGATGATCTTGGTCTGTGCAGCACCACCTACGCGGGATACCGAAATACCTGGGTTAACCGCCGGACGAATACCGGAGTTGAACAGGTTCGATTCCAGGAAGATCTGACCATCAGTAATCGAGATTACGTTGGTCGGAACGAACGCAGAAACGTCGCCCGCCTGGGTTTCGATGATCGGCAGCGCGGTCAGTGAACCGGTTTTACCTGTCACTGCGCCATTGGTGAAACGCTCTACATAATCAGCGCTTACGCGTGATGCACGTTCCAGCAGACGGGAGTGGAGATAGAACACGTCGCCAGGGAATGCTTCACGACCTGGTGGACGGCGCAGCAGCAGAGAAATCTGACGGTACGCGACAGCCTGCTTAGAAAGGTCATCGTAAACGATCAGCGCATCTTCACCGCGGTCACGGAAGTATTCACCCATCGCACAACCTGCGTACGGAGAGAGATACTGCAGTGCAGCAGATTCAGAAGCAGACGCCACAACAACGATGGTGTTCTGCAGTGCGCCATGCTCTTCCAGCTTACGAACCACGTTAGAGATGGTTGAGGCTTTCTGACCAATCGCAACGTAGACACACTTGATGCCTGAGTCGCGCTGGTTGATGATCGCATCGATCGCCATCGCGGTTTTACCGGTCTGACGGTCACCGATGATCAGCTCACGCTGGCCACGGCCGATTGGAATCATCGCATCGACCGACTTATAACCGGTCTGAACCGGCTGGTCGACTGACTGACGATCGATAACGCCCGGTGCAATCACTTCGACCGGTGAGAAACCGTCGTTGTCGATGGCGCCTTTACCGTCGATAGGTGCACCCAGGGTGTTCACCACACGGCCCAGCAGGCCACGGCCTACCGGTACTTCCAGAATACGGCCAGTACACTTAACCTTCATGCCTTCGGCGAGGTCAGCGTAAGGACCCATTACCACTGCACCTACTGAGTCACGCTCGAGGTTCAGGGCAATAGCGTAACGGTTGCCCGGCAGGGCAATCATCTCACCCTGCATCACATCGGCCAGGCCGTGTACGCGGATGATACCGTCACTTACAGAAACAATCGTACCTTCGTTGTGAGCTTCACTCACGACATTGAACTGAGCAATGCGCTGCTTGATCAGTTCGCTGATTTCGGTGGAATTCAGTTGCATATGCTCCAGTCCCCTTAAGACTGCAAGACGTCAGCCAGACGGTCAAGACGGCCGCGTACGCTGCCATCAATAACCAGATCACCCGAACGGATGATCACGCCTGCCATCACAGACTTATCAATTTTGCAATTCAGCTTAACTTTGCGTGACAGACGTTTTTCCATCGCGGCGCTGATTTTATTCAGCTGGTCGTCACTCAGCGTACTGGCGGAGATAACATCAACTTCTGCGGTGGCTTCATGAGCGTCACGCAGTTCGATGAATTGGGCCAGTACTGCCGGAAGCGCTGTCAAACGTCCGTTTTCCGCCATCACCTTAATCAGGTTCTGCGCGGGTTCATCCAGTTGATCACCACAGACTGCGTTAAACGACGCTGCCAGCGCTTCGGGTGCTAATGCACCTGAGAGAAGATCAGCCATCTGTTCATTGCGAGCCACTTCTGCGGCAAACGCCAGCATCTGTTGCCAGCGTTCTATACCTTGATGCTCAACAGCAAAGTCAAAAGCTGCTTTGGCGTAGGGGCGAGCTACAGTAATCAGATCAGACATCAGCCCCTCCCTCCTTACAGTTCAGCGACCAGTTTATCAACGATGTCGCTGTTAGCAGCTTCATCCACGGAACGTTCGATGATCTTCTCGGCGCCGGCCATAGCCAGCAACGCGACTTGCTTACGCAGTTCTTCACGAGCACGTTTGCGTTCGGCGTCAATTTCAGCCTGCGCTTGTGCCACGATGCGAGTACGTTCGTTTTCAGCTTCGGTTTTGGCTTCGTCCAGAATCTGCGCGCGACGCTTGTTCGCTTGCTCGATAATGACCTGAGCGTCTTCTTTGGCTTTTTTCAGCTGGTCGGTCGCATTAGCCTGCGCGAGATCCAAATCTTTCTTAGCACGTTCAGCAGAAGCAAGGCCTTCAGCAATTTCTTTCTGGCGCTTTTCGATAGCAGCCATAAGCGGCGGCCATACGTACTTCATGCAGAACGCGACAAACAGGATGAACGCGATAGCCTGGCCGAGGATTGTTGCATTAATGTTCACAGCACAATGCCTCTAGATTGAGTATTTAACTTTTCTGCCGTTATCAACGATAAGCGGCAGAATCCGTTCACCCTTGCACACTGTGCGCTGAGTGAACACAGGGCTTTAGGCGACAGCAAACATCACGTAGAGACCCAGACCAACAGCGATCATCGGGATTGCATCCACCAGACCCATTACAACAAAGAACTGCGTGCGCAGCAGAGGAATCAGATCAGGCTGACGAGCAGCGCCTTCCAGGAATTTTCCTCCGAGGATGCCGATACCGATCGCAGCACCGATTGCCGCCAGGCCCATCATCACAGCGGCAGCCATGTACAGCAGATCCATATTCAGGTTTTCCATGACAGTCTCCAGTTTGTTTCAGTTAAATGCTCCCTTCATCTTCCGGGCTGCAGCCGGCTGGCTGTGACCCGGAATAGAGAGGGAAAGTAGTGTTGAGAAAAAAATCAATGTTCTTCAGATGCCATCGACAGATAGACAATCGTGAGGACCATGAAAATGAAAGCCTGTAGCGAAATGATCAGGATGTGGAAAATGGCCCACGGCACATTCAGCACCCACTGCGACCACCACGGCAACAGACCGGCAATAAGGATAAAGATCAGCTCACCCGCATACATGTTGCCGAACAGTCGTAAACCGAGAGAAACCGGTTTAGACAGCAGGCTGACACCTTCCAGAATCAGGTTGATCGGGATGAAGATCGGGTGGTTAAAAGGCTGCAGCGTCAGCTCTTTCGTGAAGCCGCCAATGCCTTTCATTTTGATGCTGTAGAACAGAATCAAAATAAAGACGCCCAACGCCATAGAGAGCGTGATGTTCACGTCTGCAGACGGCACAACGCGCAGCGCCGGCAGGCCCAACCAATGCTCACCGATATACGGCAGCAGATCGATTGGCAGCAGATCCATGAAGTTCATCAGGAAGACCCAGACAAAAATTGTCAGCGCCAGCGGGGCGATAAGTTTGCTCTTACCGTGATACATGTCGCGCACGTTGTCATCAACGAAACCGACAACCAGTTCGATAGCCGCTTGTAATTTCCCTGGCACACCGCTGGTAGCTGTTTTAGCCACTTTACGGAACAACACCAGGAAGATAAGTCCCAGCACCAGAGAGAAAAACATGGAATCGATATTTAATACCCAGAACGTCGCGGGAGCGTCGTGCGGATTCACTAACTCGAAAGTACGCAGGTCCAGCTGAAGGTTGTTCAGATGGTGCCCTATGTATTCTTGCGGAGTAGAGATTTCTCCTGCAGCCATGATGCCTCTTACCCTTTGTTGTTAATTACCGCCGGTGCCAGCATTTGTACCACCAGCACCGATAACCAGGTTATTCCGACCGGCCAGAAAACCGCCCCGAATAGACCCAACGCCACAATGAGCAAAATGATGGTCGCGAACACTTTGGCTATTTCACCCAAAGCGAAGCTCCACGCGACTCGTCCCGAAGCGGGGGTTTGCCCCTGCAGGCGCCAGGCTAAAAACAAAAACAACACGTTTGGCAGCCAGGCTGCCGCGCCGCCTGCCAGAGCAGAAACGCCCCAGGTGACATCTTTCAGAGCAAAGAGTGCACCGATGATGACAATCGTCACCAGCTGAATCATCAGCACTGTCCGGGCGAATTTTACACTGTAAAGAGACACTGACATGACGCTGATACTCTCCTGCCCCATTAGGGGTATGTCGCGTGTCGTATAAGACTGCCTTTACGCATTTGAGTCAAGCAGCAAAAGCCGTGCAAATTATACGGGCCGCACCTGCGATTTCAATCGGTAAGTAGCGAAAAGGTGAACAATTATTTAAATTTCTTTCCGGAGGGCTATTTTTCCAAAGATTAGCCCGCAGGGATTCGTCGTTTCCTGCCTGAAAATGGGCTGGCGACTTGCTTTTAAAGCGTGCTTTAGATCACATAATAAGCATTCGCACCGTCCCAACTTTTCTCACAGGGCTAATTCCGGGCTTTTCCTTCTCTCAATAAACCGTTCAAAATCATAACATTGAAAATATAAGCGCAATCGGGGAAGCCTATTTTCCCGGAAAACACGCTATTGACATCGAAGGGTGCATGAGAAACGTTAAATTCATATTACGCACGCCGAGTTATTACCCTGATATATTTTCTGGCGTGACTATTTTTATTCCGCCAGTCCGCTATACAAGTGATCTTTCTGCTAACTAAATGTGAATTAAACGTTAAATGTAACAGAGCTTTTCGGATAATTTCCGTCGGCTTTGTTAATCCTCCACCGCATGTTGCAGAATGAAAATGCCGTTTTTTAAACGCATCAACTGCACCTTTTTTCACCAGCAATCGGATGAAAACCGACGGCTGGCGCAGAGTAAATCCTTATCCGTTTCAGGCCTGGTGCTGACGAATAATCACCAGGTGACGGTCACCTTCCAGCTGTGGAACCTGCAGTTTAACCACCGCATCACAGTGATAGCCCGCCGGTAAGCTGGCAATTTCATCATCCGGACGGACGCCTTTGAGGGCAAAAAAGCGCCCTTCTGTTCCCGGTAAATGATGACACCAGTTCACCATGTCGGTCAGTGAGGCAAATGCGCGGCTGATGACGCCATCAAAAGGTGGCTCGGCCGGGAAGTCCTCAACCCGGCTCTGTACCGGAGTGATGTTAGTGAGTCCTAACTCATGCTGAACCTGGCGCAGGAAGCGCACTCGCTTACCCAGGCTGTCGAGCAGCGTGAAGTGCGCATCGGGCATCACTATCGCCAGCGGAATACCTGGCAGGCCCGGTCCGGTTCCCACATCAATAAAGCGTGAGCCGATCAGCTGGGGTGCCACCACAATGCTGTCGAGGATGTGGCGCACCAGCATCTGCTGGGGATCGCGTACTGACGTCAGGTTGTAGGCTTTGTTCCACTTATCCAGCAGCCCGACATAGGCAACCAGCTGCTGTTTTTGTTGATCGGAGAGGGAAATATTGGCTGCCTGCAGCAGCGAGGTGAGTCGGTTAATCACAGCGTAAGTCCAGTCAGCGGGGGCGAGTCGCCTCGCCCCGTTTCAGGTCAGGCGCTTTTGCGCAGCAGACCCTGTTTTTTCAGATAAATAAGCAGAATAGAGATGGCCGCCGGGGTGATACCGGAAATACGCGTCGCCTGGCCAATCGAGGTCGGCTTGTGGTCATTCAGCTTGGCGATCACCTCATTTGACAGGCCGTTGACCTGACGATAGTCGAGGTCAACCGGCAACAGGGTGTTTTCGTTGCGCAGCTGACGATCGATCTCCTCCTGCTGGCGTGCGATATAGCCTTCATATTTGACCTGAATCTCAACCTGCTCAGCCGCCTGCTCATCAGCCAGCGCCGGACCAAAGGCGTTCAGCGACATCAGCTTCAGATAGGTCATTTCCGGACGACGCAGCAGATCTTCGCCACTGGCTTCTTTGGTCAGCGGCGCACTGAGAACCGTGTTCACCTCCGACACGTTATCCGATTTTGGATGAACCCAGATATCGCGCAGGCGCTGACGCTCCTGTTCAATCGCTTCCAGCTTCTGATTGAAGCGCGCCCAGCGGGCATCATCGACCAGACCCAGCTCGCGGCCGGTTTCGGTCAGACGCAGATCGGCATTATCCTCACGCAGCATCAGACGATACTCGGCGCGGGAAGTAAACATGCGGTACGGCTCTTTGGTACCGAGCGTGCAGAGATCGTCAACCAGCACGCCGAGGTAAGCCTGATCGCGACGCGGCGCCCAGCCCTCTTTGTCGGCAGACTGGCGCGCGGCGTTGAGGCCAGCCAGCATACCCTGCGCAGCCGCTTCTTCGTAGCCGGTGGTTCCGTTGATCTGTCCGGCAAAGAACAGACCGTGAATAAATTTGCTCTCCAGCGTCGGTTTCAGATCGCGCGGATCGAAGAAGTCATACTCAATGGCATAACCCGGGCGCACGATCTTCGCATTTTCCAGCCCCTGCATCGAGCGGACGATCTGAATCTGCACATCAAACGGCAGGCTGGTTGAGATGCCGTTCGGATAAATTTCGTTGCTGGTCAGTCCTTCCGGTTCGAGGAAGATCTGATGCGCATTACGATCGGCAAAGCGCATCACTTTATCTTCGATCGACGGGCAGTAGCGTGGCCCGATCCCTTCGATGATCCCGGCATACATCGGGCTGCGATCGAGGTTGTTGCGGATCACCTCATGGGTTTTTTCATTGGTATGGGTGATCCAGCACGGTACCTGCTGCGGATGCTGAGCGGCATTGCCCATGAACGAGAACACCGGCATCGGGTGATCGCCATGCTGCGGCGTCAGTACTGAAAAATCGATGGTGCGCGCATCAATGCGCGGCGGCGTACCGGTCTTGAGGCGGTTAACCCGCAGCGGCAGGGCACGCAGTCGTTTTGCCAGCGGAATGGAAGGCGGATCGCCTGCACGACCGCCGCTGTAGTTATCCAGTCCGATATGAATTTTACCGTCGAGGAAGGTACCCACGGTCAGCACCACGGTCTTCGCCCGGAATTTGAGCCCCATCTGAGTCACAGCACCCACGACGCGATCGTTTTCCACAATCAGATCGTCAACCGCCTGCTGGAAGATCATCAGGTTGGGCTGGTTCTCCAGTGCGGTGCGTACTGCCTGACGATAGAGCACGCGATCGGCCTGAGCACGGGTTGCCCTGACGGCCGGACCTTTGCTCGCGTTTAGTATCCTAAACTGAATACCGGCCTGATCGATTGCGTGGGCCATCAGACCCCCCATGGCATCCACTTCCTTCACCAGATGTCCTTTGCCAATGCCACCGATCGCCGGGTTACAGGACATTTGTCCAAGCGTATCAATGTTATGGGTGAGTAACAGGGTTTGCTGACCCATTCGGGCTGCCGCCATTGCGGCTTCGGTGCCCGCATGACCACCACCAATTACGATGACGTCAAAAGGATCCTGATAAAACATGAAGTGGTACCTCGATTGATGAACAGGCAGGATCGTCGTCCTGGGGCGTGGATTCTACTCAAATTCCGCCTGGGGTGAAAGCTGCGGGATCCTCAGGTTTTAAAAGAAAGGATCTTAGATCTGTATATGATCTTTCTGTTAGATCTCTTATTAGGATCGCCGGTTTCTGTGGATATGTGCCAGAACGCCAGTCACAACAAGCGATTAGCAAGGATCACTAGCTGTTAATGATCGGTGATCCTGATCCGTATAAGCTGGGATCAAAATGGCTACTTATGCACAGCTCAAAAAGCATACTGCGGTTACTCTTTGGATAACTACCGGTTATACGCAGTAAAAGAGGGTAGTTATCCACAAAATAAACGGATTCAAAAGGACAAAATCAGCATCTTCCACTGGGGATCGTCACTATTTCACGATCCCCGACCAGATTCAGATCGCGCTTTTCCAGTCCATCACCCATACCCCGGCCGGATCTTCAGGGATCTCATGCTCAAGGACATCGATTTCCAGACGATCGCCGATCCGCTGAGCGCCCTGGGCAATTAACAGCGTCTCTATCTGACGGATCGCCCCGCAAAACAGATCGTATTCGTGATTACCGAGGCCGACCGCCCCAAAGCGGACCTGAGAGAGATCGGGCTGCTCTTCATTAATTGCCTCGAACCACGGCAGCAGATTATCGGGAATTTCGCCTGCACCATGCGTTGAGCAGACCACCAGCCAGATGCCTTTCAGCGGCACTTCATCCAGCCCCGGGCCGTGCAACAGCTGCGTTGAGTAGCCTGCTTCCTGTAATTTTTCTTCCAGATGCTCAGCAACATACTCGGCACTGCCCAAAGTACTGCCACTGATTAAGGTAATATCGGCCATCTTGCTCTCCCGGACATTAAGGCGGGCATTGTACGCTGTGATCAAGCGGTGATCCACCTGTGGAAAACAGGGTTAATGGATCGGGTGATGTGAACGCAGCCGTTGTCAGCCGCTGCATTCGTCCGGGATAAGGTTGTACACAGGGGAAGCGCGATCAGGGTTTGATGGTGCGCATGATCGGGTTTTGCAGGGAGATCAGGGTTTCTGTTGATTGAATTTCATCAATTGTCTGGATCTTGTTGATCAGCACCTGTTGCAGGGCATCAATCGAGCGGCACATCACCTTGATAAAGATGCTGTAGTGACCGGTGGTATACCAGGCTTCCACCACCTCATCCAGCGCTTCCAGCTTGCTCAGTGCCGCCGGATAATCGCGTGCGCTCTTGAGAATAATGCCGATAAAACAGCAGACGTCAAAACCCAGCTGGCGCGGATCGATATCGACACGGGTGCCCAGAATAATGCCGGCCTGTTTCATCTTTTCCACCCGCACATGGATGGTGCCGGGGCTGACATTAAACTGTTTTGCCAGCTCGGCGTAAGCGGTACGCGCGTTATCCAGCAGGGCATTCAGAATGCCGCGATCCAGGTTATCGAGCTGCAAATGTTCGGCCATGACCATCCTCGTTAGGCTGCGTTGTGTTCACAAAGGGAGAATGTGCAGCAAAATAGCGAGACAGGCAACAACCGGCAGCGACGGACGCCGCTGCCGGCTCACTTAGCGTTTGCGCCAGACGGTAACCTGGGCCAGCGTGTGCTGGAACTTGCGCGCCGTTTCGCGGATCACAAACGGCTTATCGATTGGATCATCCAGCAGTTCAAAGTCGGCTGCCAGTAGCCGTTGCAGCGCCTGCAGCGTGGTCAGCGCCTCGCCATTTTCCCGTACGCCGCCCAGCCAGTTCTCTTTCGGCGTGTATTCTTCCAGCCAGGTGTAAGGCGAGGAGAGCAGCAGGATACCGCCCGGCCGCAGCATCGACGTCACATCCTGCAGGAAGCGCGCGGGCTGACGCAGGCGATCGATCAGGTTGGAGGCCAGCACCAGATCGTAGCGGCCCGGTTGCGGCTTGAGGTTACAGGCATCGCCCTGCACGAACCGGATGCGCTGCGCCAGATCGCCATCCAGCGCGAAATCTTTCAGGCGCACCTGGCGATACTCCACCAGATCGCCCTCCTGCGGCACCACATAACGGAAATCTTCTCCGCTGGTCAGCTGCAGCGCCACGTCGATGAAGCGCGCCGAGTAGTCCATGCCGGTGACGCGTTCAAAGTGGCGGGCCAGCTCAAAACTGGCGCGTCCGGTGGCGCAGCCGATATCCAGTGCTTCAGTCTGTGACGTGGTGTACTTCAGCGCCAGCTTCACCAGGCTTTCAGCATAATTATCCACGCCGAAATAGCGCGGGCCATACTGGAAGTCGAGATACTGCGACACCATGGCGTCAGTTTCATACGGGTTCAGCGTCATACTTTCCTGATGGCTGGAGACCACGTAGCGGAAACCGGCGTGCTGGAAGAAATGGCGGCGAAAGGCATAGCGCGCCGATTTCAGCGCTTCGTTGCCGGTTGAGATCCAGCTGCCGCCTTTGATCAGCGAATGCTTGCCATCAAAGGTCGGGGTAGAGAAATCATCGTAAAGCGGGTGGACTTTGAAACCTTCAAAGCCGTTGGTCGGTGTCGTGGTCCACTGCCAGACGTTACCGACGATATCGTAAAAGTCGCCCTGGGCGAACTGATCGACCGGAGAGGAGGAAGCCCAGTACGCCAGATTGATATTGCCTGGTGCCTGTTCCCACTGCGGCTGATCGCCCGCCACCTGCTCGCGCAGCTGATACCATTCGGCTTCGCACGGCAGCTGAATCGCCATTCCGCTCTGTTCGGCTTTCCAGCGACAGAAGGCGGCCGCCTCAAGCTGGTTCACTTCCGCCGGCCAGTCCCACGGCATCGCCACTTCTTCACACATCAGACGCAGTATAAGCTGATCGGGCATCGCTGGCGTGCCGACCCAGAACGTCGGCATCTCAGCCTGAGCAAATTGCCGCCAGCCCCAGCCTTCATCATCCCACCAGCGGGAATCCTGATAACCGCCCGCACGGACAAACTCAAAATATTCGGCATTGCTGACCAGCATTTTGCTGGCTTTGAACGGCTGCAGCGTAACCTGCTGGCTGCCGTACTCATTATCCCAGCCGTAGGTATCGTCGGTTTTCCCCAGCGTAACCGTACCGCCGGGCATCGCCAGCAGACTGTTGGCCGGCACATCCTGACGCTGGTGGCGCGCCAGCGGACAGATCGGCCAGGCGGGCTGCGGCGTTACCCAGTCAACCGGTAGCTGGCGGATCAGCACGCTGGAGGTTTCCAGATGGATACGCTCATGCTCGATACCCATCAGGATCACCCACGCCGGGCTGTCCCACGCGATCGGCAAGCTCAGCGGCAGGGTCTGGATCAGATCGCTGACCAGCGCTTTCACCCGGCCACGGTAGTCACGTACCTCATCAATGGTCGGCCACGCGTAGTGGTTGTCGTTGAGATCGTCCCAGCTCATTTCATCGACGCCAATCGCCATCATCGCTTCAATCCGGTCGTCGAGGCGCGCATCAATATAGCGTCCGGCCATCAGCTTATTAATGTAGAAGGTCGCCGTGTGGCCAAAATAGAAGATCAGCGGATGGCGCAGCGGAATCGCTTTGGTAAACCAGGCCTGCGGATCGGCGAGGCAGGTAAACAGGCTTTCGTACTGTTCCCACGTCTGGTGAAAATAGCTCAGCAGCTCGGCTCGTTTTTGTTCAATATTCTGGCCGGAGAGCAATAACGTACGCGTCGGCGCAGGCAGATCGCGATGAGGATGGACGGTGGTCACAAGGTGCTCCAGATTGCTGAGTAAGTGAAACGGTAATTCACTATAGCAAAGAAGCATTTCTGCCTGATGACTTAACGACGCCAGTGGCGCAGCAGGCGGCTTTTCATGCCGGTATCGAAGCGCCAGATATGGTCGAAGATGCGCATAATACCGGGCTTTCCGTGCGTCGACATCGCCACGGCGTGAAAACGTTGCTGATTATGTCGCTGGCGGTGTTTGATGGCGCCGATCACCTCTTCCGGCAGACGCTGGGCGATAAAATCGGAGACGATCACCGCATCCGCCTCCTGCCAGAGCACCCCTTCCATGCGCTTCACCACGGCGGAAAGACAGGCGGCCAGATCGGTGCCGCCACGAAAGCGCTGACTGAGGAAGCGAATCGCCTGCTCCAGGCCATCATCACCGGTCAGTTCATAGCCGATCACCTCATGGGCGAACAGCATAATGTAGCAGCGACGTCGATCGGCCAGCGCCACCTTGAGTAACGCCAGACAGAACGCTTTGGCGCAGCGCTCATTAAAACCACCCATGGAACCGGAGGTATCGACGCAGACAATAAACGGCCCGCGCGGCTGCTCCTCATGCTGCTGGTGGCTGACCGGCCGCAGCGTGACTTTTTCATGCCAGGCGTCGCCCTGCAGCTTGTAGGTCAGCAGGCGTTTCTCCACCAGCCGGCGATAAAACTCCAGCTCCAGTTCGCTGATGCTCAGCGCGGCCAGTTCCGGTGGCAGCAGGCGCAGCACATCATCACTCTGATGAATGCCGCTGACCTCTTCCGGCACGGCCGCCGGTTCATGAACCAGCTGATGAAACGCCTCCAGCGGCGCCTCCTGCGACGGCACGGATTTCGCTTCCCGGCTGCGACCAAGCTGCTGGGCCAGTTTCAGTAGCTCCGGCTGCTGGGCCAGAAAATCGCCGTATTGCAGCATCAGCTGGTAATCGCCCGGCTGCAGCGAGGTTTTACTCATGTCCCACAGCCGGCCGGCTGCGGCTTCGTCATCATCGCTCAGCATCGGGGCCAGCTGACCACTGAGCGCCATCCGCTGCTGCAACTCGGCCAGCAGGCGTTCGCGCTGCTGCTCCAGCAGTTGCTGATTCAGCGTCAGGGTTTGCAGCGTCAGGCTCAGCCGCCAGCGCTGTAAAAACAGCGTATGTTGCGCACTGCTGAGATGATGAATGTCGGTATGCTGGAGCAGCCGGCGGGCTTCATCGATAAAGGGGGAAGGCAGACGTTCAAGGGTCTGAAGCGTGGCGTCGAGCTGCTGGCTGAACTGACGATCGCTGAGCAACTGCACCTGTTGAAACAGCTGAAACTCTTCGGCCAGTAACGCGGGCACCGGCGTGGCTTTCAGTTCCGCGCTGATTTCCGCTTTCCAGCGCGGCACATCGCGCAGCAGCGCCTTTTTCAGACCGGGGAATTTTTCAAAAAACAGCGCCAGTTGCGGCGACGCCAGCAGCGCGATAATTAACTCTTCAATCAGTTCGGTTTCGCCAATTGAGAGCAGCGTGCTGAGCGTCTCCAGAGAGATCATTTACGCGCCTGTTTCAGCTGTTCCGCCACATCCTGCAGGCTGGTTTCAACCCGCGCCAGCCAGTCATCGCTGATAAACAGGCAGCGCTGATGCTGGCTGAACAGGTGGCGCTGACTGCGTAACTCACTCTCCAGCGTATCCAGCGCCTCGGTGATTTCACCTGGCAGCTGATCGCTGTTGCTGACGCCAGGCAGCGTCAGACGTGAAGATTGCAGACTGACGTCGCGTATTGCCAGACAGTGTTGCGCATCAACCTGCAAATCCAGCGTCTGCGCAAAGCCAATCCCATTGAGTTTGCCGCGGATATCGCCGCCTTTTTGCAGCCACTGACTCAGTGCGTCACGGGCGATCACCAGATGCGTCACCTGCATATCGTGCAGCGTCAGCGGCTGTTGCAGCATCAGGGTCAGCTGATCATCAGTGAGGCTTTCCGGCAAATCGTAATGCGGTTTGCGGCTGAACATGCCGCTGTGTTTCTCCAGCGTGATCGCCTGCGCCATGCTCTGTTGCTGCTGTAAGGCCATGCGGCGGGCTTTGATCTGCTGCAGTCTGAGCAGCATCGGCTGCTGTTGCCAGGCATATTGCGTCATTAACAGATCGATTTCGCGCTCCAGCAGCTGCATTGAGGCGACGTCATGCCACAGGCAATCTTTCAGCAGGATCAGGTCGATGGGCGCGATGGCGTTGCGGCCGCTGTAAAAGGCGCTGGCCTGCAGCAGGTGAATCGCTTTCTTCCAGCGGCGATCGGAGATGTAAGGTGCGGCGGGCTGGCTCTCCAGCTGCTGACGCAACTGGTAGATCAGCTCAAATACCGCATCGGGCAGGCTCACCTGGCTGATGCCGAGCTGCCACTGGGCGTACTCTTCATCACTGATGCGCAGCGATTCCGCCACCGGATTGGCATTTTCATCCTGCTGGTGGGTCAGCATGCTGCGGAAATTCTGCTTCTCATGCACGTTATCCAGCCATAAGCGGATCAGCATCCGGTCATACAGCGCTTCCAGACCGCTGTCTGCTTCCGGCAGTTCATTGGAGGCGGTCACCAGCAGCCGCATCGGAATTTTTTCTTCGCTGTCGCCGTTGCGGAAGCGGCGTTCATTAATCGCAGTCAGCAGCGTATTCAGAATCGCCGGGCCGGCTTTCCAGATCTCATCCAGAAAGACAATCTCCGCATCGGGCAGGTACCCTTTAGTCAGGCGCTGATAGCGACCCTCATCTTTCAGTGCCTGAATCGACAGCGGGCCGAACACCTCTTCAGGCGTCGAAAAGCGGGTCATCAGATATTCAAAAGCGCGGGCGTGCTGGAAGGCATATTTCAGGCGGCGGGCAATCAGGCTCTTGGCGATGCCTGGCGGTCCCAGCAGGAACACGCTCTCACCGCTGAGCGCAGCCAGCAGACAGAGGCGAATTGCGTGGTGCCGCTCATACAGGCCTTTTTCTAACGCATTGCTGAGACGAGAAATTCTTTCTGCCAAAAGATGGGGTTGAGCCATAATCACATCAATGTCCTTACAATCGTCGGGCCGCCGCGCTTAAGCAAGCGCCTTACTCTATAGATAATGATGCGTGAAAGCGTTGATAGCTGTCAGCTTTTTTGTTTCAGAAGGTTCGGTTAGCTGAAATGCGCCAGTAAGCAGCGGGTTACAGGCTAAAAACCCCGCGACTGGTGCAGCGCTAAGATTAACTGGGTATAGGAATTTTCGGCAATACGTGCATACTGTGCGCTTTTTGATGGCTTGAGCGAGGGGTCTTACACCTCTTAGACTCCAACAAAAGATAACTCTCTATGAGCTCGGATAATAAGCAGTCTCTTGGTGGGCTTACGCTGGCCGCAATTGGTGTTGTCTATGGGGATATTGGTACCAGTCCGCTGTATACCTTGCGTGAATGTCTCTCCGGCCAGTTTGGCTTCGGCGTAGAACGGGGCGCGGTATTTGGCTTTCTGTCGCTGATTTTCTGGCTGCTGGTGCTGGTGGTATCACTGAAATATATCAGCTACGTCATGCGGGCTGACAACGCTGGCGAAGGCGGTATTCTGACCCTGATGTCGCTGGCGGGCCGTCATACCGGTGCCCGCGCCACGGCGGTACTGGTGATCATGGGCCTGATCGGCGGCAGCTTCTTCTATGGCGAAGTGGTGATCACGCCGGCGATTTCAGTGATGTCGGCCATTGAAGGCCTGGAGATTGCCGCGCCGTCGCTGGATCCGTTCATTGTGCCGCTGTCGATTGCGGTACTGACGCTGCTGTTTGCGATTCAGAAACACGGCACCGGCATGGTCGGCAAGCTGTTTGCGCCGGTTATGCTGCTGTGGTTCCTGGTGCTGGCGATCCTCGGGGTTAACGGCATCATGAAAAACCCGGAAGTGCTGCAGGCGCTGAATCCTGCCTATGCGGTCAACTTCTTTATGCAGTACAAATCGATCTCCTTCTTCGCGCTGGGCGCGGTGGTGCTGGCGATTACCGGCGTGGAAGCGCTGTATGCCGATATGGGCCACTTCGGTAAAATCCCAATCCGTCTGGCGTGGTTTTCGGTAGTGCTGCCGTCTCTGGTGCTGAACTATTTTGGTCAGGGCGCGCTGTTGCTCAGTGACCCTAAAGCGATAAAAAACCCCTTTTTCCTGCTGGCGCCAGACTGGGCGCTGATCCCGATGCTGATTCTGGCAACGCTGGCAACCGTCATCGCCTCGCAGGCGGTGATCTCTGGCGTCTTCTCGCTGACGCGTCAGGCGGTTCGGCTCGGCTACCTGCCCGGTATGCGGATCATTCATACTTCTGAGCGTGAATCGGGCCAGATTTATATTCCGATGATTAACTGGGTGCTCTACTTTGCGGTGCTGATTGTGATTATCAGCTTTGAGCACTCGAGTAATCTGGCGGCGGCCTACGGTATTGCGGTGACCGGCACCATGGTGCTGACCTCGATTCTCTCCTGCACCGTCGCGATCAAAAACTGGCACTGGCATAAGCTGGCGGTTGGGGTGATTCTGCTGCTGATGCTGTTTATCGACGTGCCGCTGTTTACGGCGAACCTGGTTAAAATCTTCTCGGGTGGCTGGTTGCCGCTCTGCCTCGGCCTGGTGATGTTTATCATTATGACGACGTGGAAAAGCGAACGCTTCCGCCTGCTGCGCCGGATGCATGAGCACGGTAATTCACTGGAGGCGATGATCGCGTCGCTGGAGAAAGCGCCGCCGGTGCGGGTTCCTGGCACCGCGGTCTATATGTCGCGTGCGCTGAACGTTATCCCGTTTGCCATGCTGCATAATCTCAAACACAACAAAGTGTTACATGAGCGGGTGGTGCTGCTTACGCTGCGCACTGAAGATGCGCCTTATGTGCACAACGTACGGCGTGTCACCATTGAGCAGCTCTCGCCGACCTTCTGGCGCGTGGTGGCCAGCTATGGCTGGCGTGAAACGCCGAACGTGGAAGAGATTTTCCATCGTTGCGGGCTGGAAGGACTGAACTGCCGCATGATGGAGACGTCGTTCTTTATGTCGCACGAGTCGCTGATCATCGGCAAACGGCCGTGGTATTTGCGGCTGCGCGGCAAGCTGTTCCTGGCGTTGCAGCGCAATGCGCTCCGCGCGCCGGACCAGTTTGAGATCCCGCCAAACCGGGTGATTGAGCTCGGTACGCAGGTCGAAATTTAATCCAGATGACCCGCCTCACCGGCGGGTTTTTTTATGGCCAGCGCAGCGTGACGCACAATCCGCTGTTGGGCTGCCGGCTGAACGTTAACTGCATCGCGTGCAGCTGGGCGATGTTACGCACAATAGATAACCCCAGCCCGCTGCCACTCTTCTCCTGACCGGGCGGTCGCCAGAAACGTTCGCCTAACCGTTGCAGATCGGCTTCATTCAGGCCGTCTCCGTTGTCCTCGACTGACAGGCTGTTGGCCTGAAGCCGCACGTCCACCTCGCTGCCGGCTGGCGTATAGCGAATCGCGTTATCCAGCAGATTGCGTACCAGCAGTGACAGCAACAGTGGATTACCCTGAATCTGCGGATCGGCGTCGGCGTGGAGGCGCAGCGTGACGCCCGTTTTATCCGCCAGCGGCAGTTGCGCCGCCAGCGTCTCCTGCAGCGTCTGTTTTAATGACACCGGTTCGAAAGCGTTACGGGCATCATCCGCTTCCACCCGCGACAGCGTAAGCAGCTGATCCACCAGCCGGGTCGCGCGCACAATGCCGGCATCCAGCTGTTTCAGCGCATGGGTTCGCATCGTTTCATCGTCGACGGCCAGCTGAATCACTTCACTTTGCACCTGCAAGGCGGCCAGCGGACTGCGCAGTTCATGCGCGGCATCGGAGGTAAAGCGGCGCTCGCGATGCATCATTGCGTTGATCCGACTGAACAGGCCATTCAGCGCGATTATCAGTGGCTGGACCTCTTTCGGCACCCGTTCGGCCTGTAACGGCGTACCGTCATCCGGCGCGCGTTGCGCTAACTGCTGCGCCAGCTGCTTCAGCGGGCGCAGTTCCGACCAGACCAGGCTGATTAACAGCAGCAACATAAAAGGAAGCGCGATCAGCCAGGGTAAGACGCTGGCGTTCATCAGATCGCGCGCCATGTCATCGCGGTATTCCGACTCCTGACCCACTACCACGCGAAACTGCTTATCTGGCGTGGTCAGCCAGACCAGGCGCCAGCTGTCGTCGTCATTGGTGAGCTGACCATCATGAAAGCCCTGATAATCGGCCTCAAACGGCAGGTATCGGCCGTTATCGCCATCGTTCAGTACCTGTCTGCCGTCATGGGTGAAGACGGCAAACGCCAGCGCGTCATCATCCTGATCGCCGCGGTGGTGTCGTAGCAGTTGCTTCGTTTTTGGCAGCGTGGCGTTGTCCAGCGAAGAGAAATCAAGCGTCAGCAGGCGTTTTGCCAGCAGCATTTGCTGGGTATCAAACAGCTCGTCAATCGTTTCCCGCGTCTGATGCCATGCGCTGAGGCTGGCGCTGGCCCAGCAGATACCGAGCAGCAGCACAAAACCGATGCCGAGGCGCAGGAACAGGCTTACCGATCGCATTCAGCCGCTCCCAGGGTATAACCCACACCGTGCAGGGTGCGAATAAACTGGCTGCCGAGTTTTTTCCGCAGATGATGGATATGCACTTCTACCGCATTACTGGAGACGTCAGCATCCCAGCTGTAGAGCTTCTCCTCCAGCTGGCTGCGGGTCAGCACCCGGCCAGGATTGCGCATAAACAGCTCCAGCAGCGCCAGTTCACGGCTTTTCAGCTCAATCGCTTCGCCATCGCACAGGACGCTGTGACTGTCAGGCATCAGTACGACCTTGCCGTGACGCAACTCGGGTTGCAGCTGACCATGCCGGCGACGAATCAGCGCCTGCAGTCGGGCGGCCACTTCGGTTAAGGCAAAGGGTTTGCAGAGGTAGTCATCGGCACCCATCTGCAGGCCTTCGACCCGCTGATCGAGCGCATCGCGCGCCGTCAGGATCAGTACCGGCACATCCTCTCCCTGCTGTCGCCACTGTCGCAGAATATCCAGCCCGTCACGTTCGGGGAGTGAGAGATCGAGCACCACCGCATCCCAGGGCGCGGCGTGCAGCGCCTGAAAACCGGCCTCACCGGAGGTAAACCAGTCGACGCTAAATCCCAGCTTGCCCAGCCCCGCTTTGATACCGTCGCCAATTAAGCGATCGTCTTCTATCAGTAAAATACGCATCATTTCTCCCTGCGTTGATAGCGCTTTATACGAAGCAGACCGCGGCTTGTACAGCTGATTTCGGCGAAAATTGCTTATTTTTACTTCTTAAGAAGCTGTTAAGAAGCCTATGGTTAACTGGGTTCAACAAAACGAAACACATCATGGAAAAGAGGTGACAAAATGAAAAAGCACGCTGCAATTTTAGCCGTCGTTATGCTGGCATCTGCCCCGGTTTTGGCTGCACAGCAAGGCGGTTTTACCGACCCTAATGCCCCGGCGGCGCAGAGCCAGACGAAACAGGGCGGCTTCAGCGCCGACCACACCAGCGTGGTGACCGTGAAGCAGGCTGAAGATATGCGCGACGAAAGCTGGATCACCGTTCGCGGTAAGCTGGAAAAGCAGATCGGCGATGAAGATTATCTGTTCCGCGATCAGACCGGCACCATGAAAGTCGAAATCGACCACAAGCACTGGAACGGCCAGACTATCTCGCCTCAGGATACCGTTGAGCTGACCGGTGAGCTGGATAAAGATTTCAACAGCATCGAAATGGACGTTAAGCAGGTCAGAAAACTGCCTTAATCGCCGCGATCGGGACCGCTTCGGCGGTCCTTTTTTTTGCCCCGCTATCTGCCCTAATTCAAATTTCCCTCCGCGTGAGCGAAACGTTTCGATAACGATCACAAATTTCACTCTCCCCGATTGAGTTGCTGGCGGCTTTTCATACACTCCTGTCAGCGAAACGTTTCGCTGTGGAGTGAAAAGATGAAAAAAGGTCGCTTGTTAAACGCTGAACTCTCTCATGTGATTGCCCGCCTGGGACACACGGATACGCTGACGATTGCCGATGCCGGTTTGCCGATTCCGGCAGGACCGCAACGCATTGACTTAGCACTGACGCCGGGTACGCCCGATTTTATGCAGGTGGTCAATGCCGTCACGCTTGAGATGCAGGTAGAAAGCGCCCTGATCGCGGAGGAGATTAAGCAGCACAATCCGCCGCTCCATAGCGCACTGCTCGCCGTGCTCGAAGCCTTGCAACAGCACCAGGGGAATTGCATCACCATCAGCTACACCAGCCATGAACAATTCAAACAACAGACGCAGCGCAGTCAGGCGGTCATTCGCAGCGGAGAGTGTTCTCCGTTTGCGAATGTCATCCTGAGCGCCGGCGTCACCTTCTGAGGCCGCTATGCAACCTTTACTGCAGCTTAACGGCATTGAAAAATCGTTCCCTGGGGTGAAAGCCCTCAAGGGTGCCTCACTGAATGTCCAGGCAGGACGCGTGATGGCGCTGGTCGGTGAAAACGGTGCCGGTAAATCCACCATGATGAAAGTGCTGACCGGGATCTATCAGTTTGATGCCGGTTCGCTGCACTGGCTCGGCAAAGAGACCCGGTTCAATGGCCCTAAAGCCTCACAGGAAGCGGGCATCGGCATTATCCATCAGGAACTGAATCTGATCCCCCAGTTAACCGTGGCGGAGAATATTTTCCTCGGTCGTGAATTTGTTAACCGTTTTGGCCGCATCCAGTGGGCGCGCATGTATGCCGAAGCGGATGCCTTGCTGAAGCGGTTAAATCTACGCTTCAACAGCCACAAGCTGGTGGGCGATCTGTCGATTGGCGATCAGCAAATGGTCGAAATTGCCAAAGTTCTGAGCTTTGAGTCGCAGGTGATCATCATGGATGAGCCGACCGATGCGCTGACGGATACCGAAACGCTGTCGCTGTTTCGGGTAATCAATGAACTGAAGGCGCAGGGCTGCGGCATCGTCTACATCTCGCATCGCATGAAAGAGATCTTTGAGATCTGCGATGACGTCACGGTGTTTCGTGACGGCCAGTTTATTGCGGAGCGTCCGGTCAGCGAACTGACCGAAGAGAGCCTGATCGAAATGATGGTCGGCCGCAAACTGGAAGATCAATATCCGCATCTCGATCAGACTCCGGGCGAAGTGCGGCTGAAAGTCGACAACGTCAGCGGTCCCGGCGTGCATAACGTCAGTTTCAGCCTGCGCAAAGGAGAGATTCTGGGCATCTCCGGACTGATGGGCGCGGGCCGCACTGAACTGATGAAAGTGCTCTATGGCGCGTTGCCGCGTCATCAGGGCAGCCTGTGGCTCAGCGGTCGCGAAGTGGTGACGCGTTCGCCACAGGACGGGCTGGCGAACGGCATCGTTTATATCTCTGAAGATCGTAAGCGTGACGGCCTGGTTCTGGGTATGTCGGTGAAAGAGAACATGTCGCTGACCGCGCTGCGCTATTTCAGTCACGGCGGCGGCACGCTGAAGCACGCGGCTGAGCAGCTGGCGGTAGGCGACTTTATCCGGCTGTTCAACGTCAAAACGCCCTCTATGTCGCAGCCGATCGGCCTGCTTTCCGGCGGCAATCAGCAGAAAGTGGCGATTGCCCGCGGCCTGATGACCCGTCCCAACGTGCTGATTCTTGATGAGCCAACCCGTGGCGTTGATGTCGGTGCCAAAAAAGAGATTTATCAGCTGATTAACCAGTTCAAAGCCGAAGGGCTGAGCATCATCCTGGTCTCTTCTGAGATGCCGGAAGTGTTAGGCATGAGCGATCGCATCCTGGTGATGCATGAAGGCCGTTTAAGCGGCGAATTTACCCGTGAAGAAGCCACGCAGGAGAGCCTGATGGCCGCCGCCGTAGGCAAGCAACACAGCGAGGATTTAGTGGTATGACGACCCAAACTTTACCTGCCAGCCGTCGCTGGTTTAGCAAAAGCTGGTTACTGGAACAAAAGTCGCTGATTGCGCTGGTGGTGTTAATCGCCGTGGTGGCGAGTCAGAGCCCGAACTTCTTTACCGTGGCCAACCTGTTCAACATTCTGCAGCAGACCTCGGTGAACGCCATTATGGCGGTCGGCATGACGCTGGTGATTCTGACCTCCGGCATCGATCTCTCGGTGGGTTCACTGCTGGCGCTGACCGGTGCTGTCGGGGCCTCGCTGGTCGGGATGGAAGTGAATGCGCTGGTGGCAGTAGCGGCTTCGCTGGCGCTGGGGGCCGCGATTGGTGCGCTGACCGGCACCATTGTGGCGCGCGGTAAGGTGCAGGCATTTATTGCCACGCTGGTGATGATGCTGCTGCTGCGTGGCGTCACCATGGTCTACACCGACGGCAGTCCAATCAGTACCGGCTTTAATGCCAACGCCGATCTGCTGGGCTGGTTTGGTATCGGGCGTCCGCTGGGTATTCCTGCTCCGGTCTGGCTGATGGCGCTGGTGTTTATCGCCGCCTGGTACATGCTGCATCACACCCGTCTTGGCCGCTATATCTACGCGCTGGGCGGCAATGAGGCCGCAACCCGCCTCTCCGGTATTAATGTTAATCGCGTCAAGGTCATCGTCTATTCGCTGAGCGGTATGCTGGCCGCGCTGGCGGGCACCATTGAGGTGGCGCGTCTCTCCTCGGCGCAGCCCACGGCCGGTACCGGCTACGAGCTGGATGCCATTGCCGCCGTGGTGCTGGGTGGTACCAGTCTGGCGGGCGGTAAAGGACGAATTGTCGGCACCCTGATTGGTGCACTGATCCTCGGCTTCCTGAATAACGGCCTGAACCTGATGGGCGTCTCTTCGTACTACCAGATGATCGTTAAAGCGGTGGTAATCCTGCTGGCGGTGCTGGTGGATAATAAAAGCAGTAAATAACTCTGACCTATACACAGGATGAAATGATGAAAAAGTTAACCGCACTGGCCATGATCCTTGGCGCTACGCTCAGTACCAGCGCTATGGCAAAAGAGACCATCGCGCTGGTGGTATCGACCCTGAATAACCCGTTCTTTGTTTCCCTGAAAGAGGGTGCACAAAAAGAAGCCGATAAACTGGGTTACAACCTGGTGGTGCTGGATTCGCAGAATAACCCGGCGAAAGAGCTGGCAAACGTGCAGGATCTGACGGTACGCGGCACCAAACTGCTTCTGATCAACCCAACCGATTCTGATGCGGTCGGCAACGCAGTGAAGATGGCCAATCAGGCAAATATCCCGGTTATCACCCTGGACCGTATGGCAGCGCAGGGTACCGTGGTCAGCCACGTCGCTTCTGATAACCGTTTCGGCGGTAAAATGGCCGGTGACTACATCGCGAAGAAAGTGGGCGAAAGCGCCAAAATTATTGAGCTGCAAGGCATTGCCGGAACCTCGGCCGCGCGTGAGCGTGGCGAAGGCTTCAAACAGGCTGCGGATGCGCACAAGTTCCAGATCCTCGCCAGCCAGCCGGCTGACTTTGACCGTACTAAAGGCCTGAACGTGATGCAGAACCTGCTGCAGGCGCATCCGGATGTGCAGGCGGTGTTTGCTCAGAACGATGAAATGGCGCTGGGTGCACTGCGTGCACTGCAGACTGCCGGTAAAACCGATGTGATCGTGGTGGGGTTTGACGGTACCGCTGATGGCGTGAAAGCGGTAGAAGGTGGCAAACTGTCTGCGACCGTGGCACAGATGCCAGACAAAATTGGCATGATTGGCGTTGATACCGCTGATAAAGTGCTGAAGGGTGAAAAAGTGAAGGCGATCAACCCGGTCGACCTGAAGCTGGTCACTCAATAAAACAAAGAAAAGCAGGGCACTGCGCCACCCTCCCGGTGGCGCACTTATTCCGGACTCCCCTAATGAGCAAAAACGCAAAACTGGCCGTTCTTGGCAGCATTAACGCTGACCACATCCTTAATCTGGCACACTTTCCTCGTCCCGGTGAAACGGTGATCGGGCAGAACTATCAGATTGCGTTTGGTGGTAAAGGTGCCAATCAGGCCGTGGCCGCCGGTCGCGCTGGTGCCGATATCGCATTTATCGCCTGTGTGGGTGCTGATGACATTGGCGAACGTATTCGCCAGCAGCTGGCACAGGACAATATAGATACCTCGCCGGTAGAAGTGGTGGCGGGCGAGTCGACCGGGGTGGCGATGATTTTCGTCAACGGTGACGGTGAGAACAACATCGGCATCTATTCCGGCGCAAACGCCGCGCTGACACCAGACTGTGTGGCGCGCCATCAACAGGTGATTGCCGATGCCGACGCACTGCTGATGCAACTGGAGTCACCGCTGGAAAGCGTGCTGGCGGCAGCGCGTTTCGCCAGAGAGCAGCAGACCCAGGTGATTCTTAATCCGGCACCGGCGACCCGGCTTTCCGATGAGTTGCTGGCGCTGATCGATATCATTACCCCGAATGAAACTGAAGCGGAGATCCTGACCGGCATCGCCGTTCACAACGATCAGGATGCGGCCCGGGCGGCGGCGGCGCTGCATGACAAAGGCATTGGTACCGTACTGATTACGCTGGGCCGGCGCGGCGTCTGGCTGAGTGAACAGGGCCAGGGTCAGCGTATTCCGGGCTTTAGCGTCAACGCTATCGATACCATCGCGGCGGGCGATACGTTTAACGGCGCCTTTATTACCGCGCGACTGGAACAGAAAGCGATGCAGGAGGCGGTACGCTTTGCCCATGCCGCTGCGGCTATTGCCGTAACCCGATCCGGCGCACAGCCCTCCGTGCCGTGGCGTGCCGAGATCGACGACTTTTTGCAGCAGCAGGGTTAAGCGCTTGGCCACCATGAAAGATGTCGCCCGCCTGGCGGGCGTCTCCACCTCAACTGTCTCGCACGTTATCAACAATAACCGATTTGTCAGCGAGAGCGTGCGGGCAAAAGTGGATCAGGCTATTCAGAGTCTGAACTATGCCCCCTCGGCGCTGGCGCGCAGCCTGAAGATCAACCAGACCCATACCATCGGGATGCTGCTGACCACCAGTAGCAACCCCTTTTATGCCGAAGTCGTCCGGGGCGTGGAGGATAGCTGTTACCAGCGCGGCTACAGTCTGATCCTGTGTAATACCGCCGGTGATGAGGAGCGGATGAACCGCAGCCTGGAGACGCTGATGCAAAAGCGCGTCGATGGGCTGTTAATGATGTGTACTGAAAGTCATCTGCCGTCGGCGGATATTCTGAACCGTTATCCTTCTATACCGACCGTGATGATGGACTGGGCACCGTTTGAAGGCGGTGGCGACATCATTCAGGACAATGCGCTGCTGGGCGGAGAGCTGGCAACCCAGCATCTGATCGACAGCGGCTATACCCGCATCGCCTGTATCGCCGGCCCGCAGGACAAAACCACCGCGCGGATGCGCCTCGAAGGGTTTCACAACGCGATGGAGAAAAGCGGTCTTGACGTATTGCCGGGTTACGTGGTGCATGGCGATTTTGAGTTTCAGGGCGGATACAACGGGATGATTGAGCTGCTGGCACTGGAAACGCCACCGCAGGCGGTATTCACCAGTAATGATGCGATGGCGGTCGGGGTTTATCATGCGCTGTATCAGGCGGGTTTACAGATTCCGCAGGACGTTGCTGTGATGGGCTATGACGATATCGAGCTGGCACGCTATCTGTCGCCGCCGCTGAGTACCATCCATCAACCGAAAGATGAACTGGGCGAGCTGGCGATTGATACCTTAATCCATCGCCTGAGCGATCCCGACGCCAGCCAGCAAACGCTGGTGCTGACGCCGGAACTGGTGGCGCGGGGCTCAACTTAAGCCGCCTTCTTCTTTTTCTTCTTATCGCGATTAGTAATCAGATTGCGGCCATCGCCGTTTTTTAACAGCATAAAGGTCAGGGCTGACAGTACCGTCACCACGCCCATGGTCAGGAAGGTCGCGTGGAACTGCGCAACGGTGCCGGTTTCAAACTCCTGATAAAAGCGCAGGACGGCGGCACTGACCGCGACGCCAAAACTGATCGCTAACTGCTGGGTCACGGCCAGCACGCTGTTACCGCCGCTGGCGTTATCATCATTCAAATCAGCCAGCGTAATGGTATTCATGGCGGTGAACTGGGTTGACATCGCCATGCCCAGAATAAACAGCGGAAGCAGTAAGATGATCATGCTCTCAGCAGGTGACTGCAGAGAGAAGCTGGCGATCAGAATGCCGATGATTACCGTGATGCCTACCAGCAGGCGGCGATAGCCTAACCAGCGCAACAGCTGGGTTACCGTCGACTTCGCCAGTATCGATCCCACCGCCGTCGGTGCCATCATGCAACCGGCGATAATCGCCGAATAGCCAAAGCCCACCTGCAACATCAACGGCATCAGGAAGGGCACGCAGCCGGTGCCGAGACGCGACGCGATGTTACCGATGATGCCTACCGAAAAAGTGCGCGTTTTAAACATCGGCAGATTAATCAGCGGAGAAGGGTGACGACGCGCGTGTGCAATATAAAGAAGCAGCAGAACGATTCCGCCGAGCAACACCGCACCCGCCAGCCAGGCTGAAACAATACGCTCACCGAACAGTTCAATCCCGATTGAGATCATCACCAGGCCCAGGCCGAACAGCAGAAAGCCTAAGAAATCGAAGCGGCGCTTGGGTGTGGTGAAGTCCGGCATATATTTGCGCGCATAGAAAATGCCGAGAATGCCGATGGGAATATTAATCAGGAAGATCCAGTGCCAGGTGGCGTAGGTCACCATCACCCCGCCAAGCAGCGGTCCCAGTATCGGTCCGACTAATCCCGGCATGGTGACAAAGTTGAGCACCGGCAGCAGTTCACTGCGCGGATAAGCGCGTAACAGTGCCAGGCGCGCGACCGGCATCATCATGGCACCGCCGACGCCCTGTATGACGCGCGAAGTGACCAGTACAGAGAGCGTAGGTGACAGCGCGCACGCCAGCGAACCGAGCGTGAAGAGCGATACCGCAGCGATAAACACTTTGCGGGTGCCATAGCGATCGGCGAGCCAGCCGCTGACCGGGATCAGCATTGCGACGGTCAGGGTATAACTGATAACAGCGGATTGCATGGCCAGAGGAGAACGGTCAAGGCTGGTGGCGATAGCGGGCAGGGCGGTGTTAAGAATGGTGGCATCCAGTGCCTGCATGAAAAATGCCATGGCAGCAATCCATGGCAAACCGGCCATGCTGCGCGCGGATTTTATCATTGAGCGTCCTTCTTAGGGTTATCCAGCGAGAAGAATGAAAAAGAATAGCACCGTCAGCGCAGCGCGGCAGGCCTCTTTTTAACGTCTCAAGGGGATTTCTGTGCGTTATTCGGCCATGAAATGGCTGTTTTTAGCCCGTTCGTTTAAAAAAAACGCGCTCGGTAAATTTATTTAAAGAAACACTTGTCAGCTTCTGAGAACTCCCTATAATGCGCCTCCACTGACACGGAACAACGGCTTACCGGCCGCCGGGTTGAGAGGCACAGGAGACTGCGCCGCCGGAGAAAACTTCTCAAAAAGAAGTTGACTCTGAAGGAGGAAAGCGTAATATACGCCACCTCGCGACAGACGGTTAACCCGCTGCTCGCACCGCTCTTTAACAATTTATCAGACAATCTGTGTGGGCACTCGCAGGATTGATATCAGCGTCTCCGGACGTAAAAAAATATCAAGTCTCACGAGTGAACACATAATGAAATTCATTATGACGTTTTACAGATGAGCACCGCTTAACTTGTTTAAGCAAATCAAACTTAAATTGAAGAGTTTGATCATGGCTCAGATTGAACGCTGGCGGCAGGCCTAACACATGCAAGTCGGACGGTAGCACAGAGGAGCTTGCTCCTTGGGTGACGAGTGGCGGACGGGTGAGTAATGTCTGGGGATCTGCCCGATAGAGGGGGATAACCACTGGAAACGGTGGCTAATACCGCATAACGTCGCAAGACCAAAGAGGGGGACCTTCGGGCCTCTCACTATCGGATGAACCCAGATGGGATTAGCTAGTAGGCGGGGTAATGGCCCACCTAGGCGACGATCCCTAGCTGGTCTGAGAGGATGACCAGCCACACTGGAACTGAGACACGGTCCAGACTCCTACGGGAGGCAGCAGTGGGGAATATTGCACAATGGGCGCAAGCCTGATGCAGCCATGCCGCGTGTATGAAGAAGGCCTTCGGGTTGTAAAGTACTTTCAGCGGGGAGGAAGGCGATGTGGTTAATAACCGCGTCGATTGACGTTACCCGCAGAAGAAGCACCGGCTAACTCCGTGCCAGCAGCCGCGGTAATACGGAGGGTGCAAGCGTTAATCGGAATTACTGGGCGTAAAGCGCACGCAGGCGGTCTGTTAAGTCAGATGTGAAATCCCCGGGCTTAACCTGGGAACTGCATTTGAAACTGGCAGGCTTGAGTCTTGTAGAGGGGGGTAGAATTCCAGGTGTAGCGGTGAAATGCGTAGAGATCTGGAGGAATACCGGTGGCGAAGGCGGCCCCCTGGACAAAGACTGACGCTCAGGTGCGAAAGCGTGGGGAGCAAACAGGATTAGATACCCTGGTAGTCCACGCCGTAAACGATGTCGACTTGGAGGTTGTTCCCTTGAGGAGTGGCTTCCGGAGCTAACGCGTTAAGTCGACCGCCTGGGGAGTACGGCCGCAAGGTTAAAACTCAAATGAATTGACGGGGGCCCGCACAAGCGGTGGAGCATGTGGTTTAATTCGATGCAACGCGAAGAACCTTACCTACTCTTGACATCCAGCGAACTTTCCAGAGATGGATTGGTGCCTTCGGGAACGCTGAGACAGGTGCTGCATGGCTGTCGTCAGCTCGTGTTGTGAAATGTTGGGTTAAGTCCCGCAACGAGCGCAACCCTTATCCTTTGTTGCCAGCGATTCGGTCGGGAACTCAAAGGAGACTGCCGGTGATAAACCGGAGGAAGGTGGGGATGACGTCAAGTCATCATGGCCCTTACGAGTAGGGCTACACACGTGCTACAATGGCGCATACAAAGAGAAGCGACCTCGCGAGAGCAAGCGGACCTCACAAAGTGCGTCGTAGTCCGGATCGGAGTCTGCAACTCGACTCCGTGAAGTCGGAATCGCTAGTAATCGTGGATCAGAATGCCACGGTGAATACGTTCCCGGGCCTTGTACACACCGCCCGTCACACCATGGGAGTGGGTTGCAAAAGAAGTAGGTAGCTTAACCTTCGGGAGGGCGCTTACCACTTTGTGATTCATGACTGGGGTGAAGTCGTAACAAGGTAACCGTAGGGGAACCTGCGGTTGGATCACCTCCTTACCTGAAGATACCTTCCCGCGTAGTGCTCACACAGATTGTCTGATAGAAAAGTAACGAGCAGAAAAAACCTCTACAGGCTTGTAGCTCAGGTGGTTAGAGCGCACCCCTGATAAGGGTGAGGTCGGTGGTTCAAGTCCACTCAGGCCTACCAAATTCGCACTCACGCTGCGTTATGTCTCCGGCTCGCATAGTTCACTATGCTTCGCGGAAACATGCCTTGCCTGAGCACGAATTGCATTTCTTACGGAATGTACTCGGTTGAGTGGTAGTAGTGGTCTCTGCAGTAACTGTATGGGGCTATAGCTCAGCTGGGAGAGCGCCTGCCTTGCACGCAGGAGGTCAGCGGTTCGATCCCGCTTAGCTCCACCATACCGTCTTACTGTTTTTTCTGAAAAAAATACTTCAGAGCGTACCGGCAACGGTGTGCTGCGAAGTATTATGCTCTTTAACAATCCGGAACAAGCTGAAAATTGAAACGACATGTCGTTTTCATTCTCCGTAATAAGAATGAAAAACACGATATGTTCGAGTCTCTCAAATGCTTGCAACACGCAGCGTTGAAAAACGCCTGTGGGTTGTGAGGTTAAGCGACTAAGCGTACACGGTGGATGCCCTGGCAGTCAGAGGCGATGAAGGACGTGCTAATCTGCGTAAAGCGACGGTAAGGTGATATGAACCGCTACAGCCGTCGATGTCCGAATGGGGAAACCCGGTGCACTCAGTGCATCATTGCAGCATGAATACATAGTGCTGCAAGGCGAACCGGGGGAACTGAAACATCTAAGTACCCCGAGGAAAAGAAATCAACCGAGATTCCCCCAGTAGCGGCGAGCGAACGGGGAGCAGCCCAGAGCCTGAATCAGCTTGTGTGTTAGTGGAAGCGTCTGGAAAGTCGCAGGGTACAGGGTGATACTCCCGTACACAAAAACACACATGCTGTGAGCTCGATGAGTAAGGCGGGACACGTGGTATCCTGTCTGAATATGGGGGGACCATCCTCCAAGGCTAAATACTCCTGACTGACCGATAGTGAACCAGTACCGTGAGGGAAAGGCGAAAAGAACCCCGGCGAGGGGAGTGAAACAGAACCTGAAACCGTGTACGTACAAGCAGTGGGAGCCTCTTTATGGGGTGACTGCGTACCTTTTGTATAATGGGTCAGCGACTTATATTCTGTAGCAAGGTTAACCGTATAGGGGAGCCGCAGGGAAACCGAGTCTTAACTGGGCGTTAAGTTGCAGGGTATAGACCCGAAACCCGGTGATCTAGCCATGGGCAGGTTGAAGGTTGGGTAACACTAACTGGAGGACCGAACCGACTAATGTTGAAAAATTAGCGGATGACCTGTGGCTGGGGGTGAAAGGCCAATCAAACCGGGAGATAGCTGGTTCTCCCCGAAAGCTATTTAGGTAGCGCCTCGTGAACTCATCTTCGGGGGTAGAGCACTGTTTCGGCTAGGGGGCCATCCCGGCTTACCAACCCGATGCAAACTGCGAATACCGAAGAATGTTATCACGGGAGACACACGGCGGGTGCTAACGTCCGTCGTGAAGAGGGAAACAACCCAGACCGCCAGCTAAGGTCCCAAAGTCATGGTTAAGTGGGAAACGATGTGGGAAGGCACAGACAGCCAGGATGTTGGCTTAGAAGCAGCCATCATTTAAAGAAAGCGTAATAGCTCACTGGTCGAGTCGGCCTGCGCGGAAGATGTAACGGGGCTAAACCATGCACCGAAGCTGCGGCAGCGACGCTTATGCGTTGTTGGGTAGGGGAGCGTTCTGTAAGCCGTCGAAGGTGTGCTGTGAGGCATGCTGGAGGTATCAGAAGTGCGAATGCTGACATAAGTAACGATAAAGCGGGTGAAAAGCCCGCTCGCCGGAAGACCAAGGGTTCCTGTTCAACGTTAATCGGAGCAGGGTGAGTCGACCCCTAAGGCGAGGCCGAAAGGCGTAGTCGATGGGAAACAGGTTAATATTCCTGTACTTGGTGTTACTGCGAAGGGGGGACGGAGAAGGCTATATCGGCCGGGCGACGGTTGTCCCGGTTTAAGCGTGTAGGTGTGTGTTCCAGGCAAATCCGGTTCACTTTACACTGAGGCGTGACGACGAGGCACTACGGTGCTGAAGTGATAAATGCCCTGCTTCCAGGAAAAGCCTCTAAGCATCAGGTAACACAAAATCGTACCCCAAACCGACACAGGTGGTCAGGTAGAGAATACCAAGGCGCTTGAGAGAACTCGGGTGAAGGAACTAGGCAAAATGGTGCCGTAACTTCGGGAGAAGGCACGCTGGCGCGTAGGTGGAGGGACTCGCTCCCCGAGCCGAAGCCAGTCGAAGATACCAGCTGGCTGCAACTGTTTATTAAAAACACAGCACTGTGCAAACACGAAAGTGGACGTATACGGTGTGACGCCTGCCCGGTGCCGGAAGGTTAATTGATGGGGTTATCCGCAAGGAGAAGCTCTTGATCGAAGCCCCGGTAAACGGCGGCCGTAACTATAACGGTCCTAAGGTAGCGAAATTCCTTGTCGGGTAAGTTCCGACCTGCACGAATGGCGTAATGATGGCCAGGCTGTCTCCACCCGAGACTCAGTGAAATTGAACTCGCTGTGAAGATGCAGTGTACCCGCGGCAAGACGGAAAGACCCCGTGAACCTTTACTACAGCTTGACACTGAACATTGAGCCTTGATGTGTAGGATAGGTGGGAGGCTTTGAAGCGCAGACGCCAGTCTGCGTGGAGCCAACCTTGAAATACCACCCTTTAATGTTTGATGTTCTAACGTGGCCCCGTGATCCGGGGTGCGGACAGTGTCTGGTGGGTAGTTTGACTGGGGCGGTCTCCTCCTAAAGCGTAACGGAGGAGCACGAAGGTCAGCTAATCACGGTCGGACATCGTGAGGTTAGTGCAATGGCATAAGCTGGCTTGACTGCGAGAGTGACGGCTCGAGCAGGTGCGAAAGCAGGTCATAGTGATCCGGTGGTTCTGAATGGAAGGGCCATCGCTCAACGGATAAAAGGTACTCCGGGGATAACAGGCTGATACCGCCCAAGAGTTCATATCGACGGCGGTGTTTGGCACCTCGATGTCGGCTCATCACATCCTGGGGCTGAAGTAGGTCCCAAGGGTACGGCTGTTCGCCGTTTAAAGTGGTACGCGAGCTGGGTTTAGAACGTCGTGAGACAGTTCGGTCCCTATCTGCCGTGGGCGCTGGAGAATTGAGGGGGGTTGCTCCTAGTACGAGAGGACCGGAGTGAACGCACCACTGGTGTTCGGGTTGTCATGCCAATGGCATTGCCCGGTAGCTAAGTGCGGAAAAGATAAGTGCTGAAAGCATCTAAGCACGAAACTTGCCCCGAGATGAGTTCTCCCTGACTCCTTGAGAGTCCTGAAGGGACGTTGAAGACGACGACGTTGATAGGCCGGGTGTGTAAGCGCAGCGATGCGTTGAGCTAACCGGTACTAATGACCCGTGAGGCTTAACCTTACAACGCCAGAGGCGTTTTTAAGAGACACGATTTTCAGCTTGTTTTCCGGATAATTATTTGCGGAAACGAAAGATTTTGCGGCGTGACAGGGCGCAGAGCGATGACGTCAGCGGGAGCATACGGAAGTATGTGACCGGTGCGGCTGAGCGATGGCAACGCGGTCCCGGCGGAAAAGGTTCGTTTCGTGCACAAAGAATTTGCCTGGCGGCTGTAGCGCGGTGGTCCCACCTGACCCCATGCCGAACTCAGAAGTGAAACGCCGTAGCGCCGATGGTAGTGTGGGGTCTCCCCATGCGAGAGTAGGGAACTGCCAGGCATTATATCAGTGAAGAAGCCCCGCACAGCAGTGCGGGGCTTTTTTACGTCTGAAGATCGCTGAAAGCCTGTCAAAACATGGCATCAGCGGGCTTTCAGCCAGTCTGCAATGAACGTTGCAATCGCCACTGGCTGGTTTAAATCCAGCACCGGCATCGATAATCTAAGCGCCCGATCGCTGGCGACCGCAATGACCTGCTCATCCAGCAGATCCTCTACGCCCCCTTTGATACCGGCGCGCCACAACACAATTTTTGGTACTGCCTCGTTTTTGAATCCTTCCACCAATACCAGATCCAGTAATGAGTGATCCATTCTGCTCACCAGATAGGAAAGGTCGATGGGCTCTTCATCGGGTGTTTCACACATCAGTGCCCAACGCTGAGAACTGGCCACGATGACCTGATTGGCTCCCGCTTTTCTGAGCAGATAACTGTCCTTGCCAGGCGTATCTACATCCATCTGATGATGCGTATGTTTGATCAATCCACTGCGAATCCCATGACTGCTGAGAATCGGTATAACTTTCTGTAAGAGCGTGGTTTTTCCGGTACCGCTCCAGCCGACCACACCAAGTAACGGTAGCGACATATTAAAATCTCTCATCCAGATCATCCGGAGTATTAATGTTGTGAAAGGCGGATTCGTCATCCGCTAACAGCACCCCATGCCCGCCCTGATCGCGCAGAAACTGCATCAGACGCCGCTCACCCGCCTGCAGGTATTGATAGAGTGGTGCAGCAACGTCGCGGTGGATCAGCGCCAGCGTCGGATGATCGCGCTCCTGTGAGCGTACCCATACGGCGGATGCATCGTCCCGTTGTTGCACCAGCTGCTCAACAAAGTTAAGCGGGATAGCGGGCGTGTCACAGGAACTGAACACCGCCCACTCTCCTTCAATCGCGCGTAACGCACTGTAGATCCCCGCCAGCGGACCAGGAAAATCGTCATGTTCATCCTGCACAACCCGACATCCGCTTAACTGATAACGATCAATATTACGATTCGCGTTAATTATGACAATGTCGACTTGTGGCCGTAGCCGTTCGAGGACATGCTGATACAACGGCTTGCCATTCAGTGGCACTAATCCTTTGTCCTGACCACCCATACGGCGGCCCTGACCTCCGGCCAGAATGACGCCGGTTAACTTTGTCATGGCATTGTCCTCGCTAATGACGTACTGAAAAACAGGAGTAAGTGATATGAAATGCCATCGTCTGAATGAGTTGATTGAATTGCTGCAACCCGCCTGGCAAAAAGAACCCGATCTTAACCTCATTGCATTTTTACAGAAACTGGCAGAGGAAGCGGGTTTCCGTGGCCCATTAAGTGAATTAACCGACGATGTATTGATTTACCATCTCAAAATGCGTGATGCGGCCAGCCACGACGAAATACCTGGCCTGAAAAAAGATCACGAGATCGATTTCAAAACGGCGTTGCTGCGCGCACGGGGTGTCATTAAAGATGACGAGTAGTGTTATCCTTATCCGCTAAATACACGGGTAACTACAGGTAACATGATGAGCGACGCTGCGTTTAACTTTCAGACCCTGAATCCCGATGTGCTGCTGGATGCGCTTTGGGAAACAGGAATACGCGTCGAATCAGGCCTGACAGCACTGAATAGCTATGAGAACCGGGTCTATCAATTCAGTGATGATGACAAACGCCGTTACGTCGCTAAATTTTACCGTCCGCAACGCTGGCATGCAGAACAGATTGTTGAAGAGCATCAGTACGCGCTTGATCTGCTGGCTGACGAAGTGCCTATCGCCGCACCGCTGGTTTTACAGGGCAACACATTGCAGAGCCATGCCGGCTTCTATTTTGCGGTGTTTCCCAGCCTCGGCGGGCGCCAGTATGAAACGGATAACGAAGATCAGATGGAGTGGGTTGGACGCTTTCTCGGGCGGATCCATCAGACCGGCCGTAAAGCGCTGTTCAGCCAGCGTCCCACTATCGGGCTGGATGAATACCTCCATCAGCCGCGTGAGGTGCTGGAGCAGTGTCTGTTAGTTCCTGCCTCATTGAAAGGAGCACTGCTTCAGGCTGTCGATAAGCTGGGTAACACCTTACAGCAGCGCTGGCATACTGCGTGGCAGCCGCTACGATTACACGGAGATTGTCATCCGGGTAATATTCTGTGGCGCGACGGACCTCTGTTTGTTGATCTGGATGATGCCCGCAATGGCCCGGCAGTGCAGGATCTCTGGATGCTGATCAGCGGTGATCGGCAGGAGCAGCGCATTCAGTGGGATATCCTGCTGGAGGCGTACGGTGAATTTAGTGATTTTGATATTAATGAATTGTCACTGATTGAACCTTTACGCGCGATGCGCATGGTTTATTATCTGGCCTGGGTGGTCCGGCGCTGGCAGGATCCCGCTTTTCCGCGCGCCTTCCCCTGGATGACAGATGAAGATTTCTGGCGCCGGCAGATTTCGCTTTTTACCGAGCAGGAGAAGCTGTTGCAGGAACCTCCTTTGCAGCTGACCCCGCAATTTTAATGAAGTAGTCAGGAGAGTTTTTCACGATGAAAAAGATTTGGTTTGCACTGATCGGTTTAGTGCTGGCGTTCAGCGCGTCTGCTGCACAATTCACCGAGGGGAAACAATTTGTCAGCCTGCAGAAGCCGGTTGCAGGCGAACCTCAGGTGTTGGAGTTTTTCTCCTTCTTCTGCCCGCACTGCTATCAGTTCGAACGTATTTATCACGTCAATGATGCGGTGAAAAAGAACCTGCCTGCTGAGACTAAGATGGTGAAATACCACGTTGATTTCCTTGGTGGTGACTTAGGTCCGGTCGTCACTCAGGCATGGGCAGTTGCCATGGCGTTAGGTGTGGAAGATAAAGTCACCGCACCACTCTTTGACGGGATTCAGAAAACCCAGACCATTACCGATCCTGCCAGTCTGAAACAGACCTTTATCACCGCGGCTGGCATCTCAGCAGCGGATTACGATGCAGCCTGGAACAGCTTTGCCGTGAAAGCACTGGTCGCTCAGCAGCAGAAAGCGGCGGCTGATGTCGATCTGCGTGGCGTGCCAGCGATTTTCGTTAATGGTAAATACATGATCAATAACGGCGGTCTGGATACCAGCTCTATGGATAATTTCGTTGCCGATTACGCCAACGTCGTGAAATTCCTGGTCAGCCAGAAGTAACCCGCGGCCTGACCCCTCAACGCCAGCGCTGCTGGCGTTTTTTTTGCTCCTCGATCGGCGACAGCATTTTTATCCATCGCCTGGGCATAAATTTAATATCCACACAAGGGATCGCGCTATTAAAAATAGCGATCGGGTCACAGAAATTAGCTAACCTCATGAAAAACAATGGATTAAATCAGGTGTGATTTAGTTAAACGCCTAAAAAACAGCGCCTTATAATTTTTACGCACAAAGTTATCCACAGAACGATCGTTGCGATCTTCTGCTCAAAAGCGTTAAAAACTCCGGACGCAGCTCGCCTTATTTCACCATTCTTGCCAGGTTGTGGCATCCTTATAGACCAATCCATGGCAACGAAGAATAGACAGACTTATGGCGCAAATAGCAGAAAATCCCCTGATTCTGGTTGATGGCTCATCCTATCTTTACCGCGCGTATCACGCGTTCCCGCCGCTGACCAATAGTGCAGGTGAACCCACAGGCGCCATGTATGGCGTGCTTAATATGCTGAAAAGCCTGCTGGTGCAATATAGCCCAAGTCACGTTGCTGTGGTGTTTGATGCCAAAGGCAAAACGTTCAGGGACGAGCTGTTTGAGCATTACAAATCGCATCGGCCGCCAATGCCAGACGACCTGCGCGCGCAAATCGAACCGCTGCATGAAATGGTACGCGCCATGGGATTACCGCTGCTGGCTGTCAGCGGCGTTGAGGCGGATGATGTTATTGGTACGCTGGCGCTTGAGGCCGAGAAAAAAGGCCGCGCAGTGCTGATCAGCACCGGTGATAAAGATATGGCGCAGCTGGTGACGCCGGGCATCACCCTGATTAATACCATGACCAACACCATTCTGGGACCGGAAGAGGTTGAGCAGAAATATGGTGTACCACCCGCTTTGATTATCGATTTCCTCGCCATGATGGGTGACAGCTCGGATAACATCCCTGGCGTTCCCGGCGTCGGGGAAAAAACGGCGCAGGCACTGTTACAGGGGCTGGGCGGGATGCGCTCTATTTACGACAATCTGGACAAAGTCGCCGAACTGTCGTTCCGCGGTGCCAAAACCATGGCAGCCAAACTTGAACAGAACCGTGATGTCGCGTTTCTCTCGTATCAGCTGGCGACCATTAAAACCGACGTTGAACTGGAATTACCCTGTGAAGAACTGACGGTCACTGAACCGGATGTTGCGGCATTACAGACGCTGTTCAGCCGTTATGAGTTCAAACGCTGGCTGAATGATCTGCAGGATGGCAAATGGCTTCAGGGCAAAAAGAGCAGCCCTCAGGCGCAAAAAGGGCTGTCTGATGAGCCGGTGGATGTGGTTGAGGCCAGCAGTGTGCTCTCGGCCGATGGCTATGTCACTATCCTGGATCAGGCGACTTTTGATAGCTGGCTGGAGAAACTGAAGCACAGCGAGGTGTTCGCTTTTGATCTGGAAACCGATTCGCTGGATACCCTGAGTGCCAGTATTGTCGGTATCGGCTTTGCGGTGGCGCCAGGTGAAGCTGCCTATCTGCCGGTAGCACATGATTATCTCGATGCGCCAGAGCAACTCGATCGCACCGCCGTGCTGGCACAGCTCAAACCGCTGCTGGAAGATGCCAGCGCCTGGAAGGTTGGCCAGAACCTCAAATACGATCGCGGCGTACTGAAGAACTACGACATTGAACTGGCAGGTATCAAATTCGACACCATGCTGGAGTCCTACATTCTTAACAGCGTCGTGGGCAAACATGATATGGATAGCCTGTCGGCGCGCTGGCTGAACCATAAAACCGTCACTTTCCAGGAAATCGCCGGCAAAGGCAAAAACCAGCTCACCTTCAATCAAATCGCCCTGGAACAGGCGGCGCATTATGCGGCTGAAGACGCCGACGTGACCTTACAGCTGCATCTGAAGATGTGGCCGGAGCTGGAGAAAGAAGCGGGCCCGAAAAAAGTCTTTGAGCAAATTGAGATGCCGCTACTGACGGTGATTTCGCGTATTGAGCGTAATGGCGTATTGATTGATCAATCTATTCTGGCGCAGCATTCGAAAGAACTCACCGCCCGTCTGGCTGAACTGGAGCTGAAAGCGCATGAACTGGCGGGCGAGCCGTTCAACCTCTCTTCGACCAAGCAGTTACAGGTTATTCTGTTTGAAAAGCAGGGCATCAAACCGACCAAAAAAACCCCTGGCGGGGCACCGTCAACCAGTGAAGAGGTGTTAGCTGAGCTGGCACTGGACTATCCGTTGCCTAAAGTGATTCTGGAACATCGCGGATTGTCCAAACTGAAGTCGACCTATACCGATAAATTACCGCTGATGATTAATCCGGTAAGTGGCCGGGTCCATACCTCTTATCATCAGGCGGTTACCGCGACCGGACGCTTATCCTCGACCGATCCTAACCTGCAGAACATTCCGGTACGCAACGACGAAGGTCGCCGTATCCGCCAGGCTTTCATCGCAGCCAAAGGTCATCGCATCGTCGCGGCTGACTATTCGCAAATCGAACTGCGCATCATGGCGCATCTCTCGCAGGATAAAGGATTGCTGGATGCGTTCGCTCAGGGTGAAGATATCCACCGGGCAACCGCAGCTGAAGTCTTTGGCGTCGCGCTGGATAAGGTTAGTGGAGAACAGCGCCGCAGCGCCAAAGCGATCAACTTTGGTCTGATCTATGGGATGAGCGCATTTGGTCTGTCACGGCAGTTAAACATCGGTGCCGGCGAAGCGAAAAAGTATATGGATCTCTACTTTGAACGTTATCCTGGCGTACTGAGCTACATGGAAAATACCCGTCAGCTGGCAGCCAACAAAGGCTATGTCGAAACGCTGGAAGGACGTCGGCTGTGGTTGCCGGATATCAAATCCAGCAACGCAATACGGCGTAAAGCGGCGGAACGTGCGGCGATCAATGCGCCAATGCAGGGAACGGCGGCTGACATTATTAAGCGTGCCATGATTGCGGTCGATGGCTGGTTAGAGCAGGAAAAAGAGAGCGGCGTCCGGATGATTATGCAGGTTCATGATGAACTGGTATTTGAGGTCAGATCGGATGCGGTTGAGTCTGCCAGTAAAAAAATCCAGGCATTGATGGAAGGCAGCGTTCAGCTTGACGTACCGTTGCGGGTTGAAATCGGCGTCGGCGATAACTGGGATGAAGCCCACTAACCGGTCAATATCGGCTGGCACGGCGGCGTGGGTGCCAGCCTGAACTGAGGCATAAGTAAATCGTTTACTTAATCGCTTCAGCTGGCGCTCTGGCCGTCTGAGCCGTACGGGGAAGAGTAACTACTTATCGGCTAAGCACTTTTTACGTCATTAAACTACATCACAACGCTATTTTTGTGACGCGCACGGTAAAAAAAGGCCGGATTGATGTAAGTAAGCAACAAAAAAGCCTTTGTGGCTCAGAAAAAATCAGGTAAAGTTCGAGGCGTAGGGTACAGAGGTAAGATGTTCTATCTTTCAGACCTTTTACTTCACGTAATCGGATTTGGCTGAATTTAGCCGCCCCAGTCATTCTGTGACTGGGGCGTTTTTTATTGGGCTTTTGCTGAACCTAACGGGCGGGCTGATGCGAGGGGCTTACTCTTCCCCATCCTGATCGTCGCGTGCAGGCTCCAGGTTACTGAACCAGCCATCCAGCTTCTGACGGACTTTATCCACGCCAATCTTCTTCAGCGACGAAAAGAGCTCGACCTGCACATCCCCCATAAAGGCCAGTGAGGCTTCACGCACCATCGTCAGTTGCGCTTTACGGGCACCCGATGCGAGCTTGTCTGCTTTGGTCAGCAGCAGCAGTACCGGGATGCTGCTTTCCACAGCCCATTGAATCATCTGCTGATCCAGGTCTTTAAGCGGATGGCGAATATCCATCAACACCACCAGACCCTTCAGCGCCTGCCGTTTTTGCAGATACTCACCTAATGCACGTTGCCATTTCAGCTTCATCTCTTCCGGGACTTCGGCATAGCCGTAACCGGGCAGGTCGACCAGGCGCTTACCTTCTGTCACTTCAAACAGGTTAATCAACTGGGTGCGGCCAGGCGTTTTACTGGTACGCGCCAGGCTTTTCTGGTTGGTTAAGGTATTCAGTGCGCTGGATTTACCGGCGTTAGAGCGGCCAGCAAAGGCGACTTCGATACCGGTATCGGCAGGAAGATGGCGGATATCCGGCGCGCTCAGGACAAAATGGGTTACGTGATAATTCAATTCAGACAAAGTGACACTCCAGAAAACGCATTAAGGCAATGGCGCCGATTATACGCGTTATGGCGCGAAAGTGCTCAACCGCTTGGCGACGGCGGCTTTTGTAAGAGATTTGCCATAGAGGTTGCCCGTTATGTCGTTTTTTACTTTAATTACTAAAAATAAAAAACAATATTATTCATTAGGTTATAAATAAGTGGTCTTTTTTTGCAGCAACTAATCTTGCCGCTGACTTGAGGCTTTTACCAGTTGGTCTACATTAGTGTGCAGTGCATGGCAGCACCCATCAGGATGATGCGCTCAGGGATGTCAGGAAGGCAAAGAGCGAGGGAGTGGAAATGGTCAGGGATGTGGACCAGACAGGGATAAGGAAAAGCTCAGGGGAGATGAGCAGGCGCAGGATTGACCGGGATGTTGTGAGCCGAAAAGGATTTAAAACATGATTCCTTCTTATGAAGGTATGAAATAAGGCGACAGCTTGAGCTGTCGCCTTTTTTCTTTGGCTACTTTCTGCTAGATTTCGCCGCAATTCTATACTGAATAAAAAAGCCGGGACTGAACACTATGAAGCAACCTGCACGAGCTGCGCACGGCAAACCTGCCGTCAAAGCCAAACGTAAATCGCGTGACGATATTAATAACGAAGCTCGCGATCGCAAACGTGATAAAAAGCACCGCGGCCATGCGTCAGGCAGCCGTGCAAATCCGGCCGCAACGGACAACAACGGCGGACGCCAGGCCAGCCAGGCTAAAGATCCCCGCATCGGCAGCAAAAAACCGGTCGCGCTGATTGCGGATGGGAAAACTACGGCCGCCCCAGTGAAGAAAAGCGTGGCGAAACCGGCAGCAGAGAAAAAAGTACGTCTGACGCCGGAAGAAGAGCTGGCGAAGCTGGAAAATGACGAACGCCTGGATGCGCTGCTGGATCGGCTGGAAAATGGCGAAACCCTTTCGGCGGAAGATCAGGGCTGGCTGGACGCCGCACTCGATCGTATCGACGAACTGATGGAGCAGTTAGGCATCGCCATGGATGACGGCGATGACGAGCAGGCGGAAGAAGATATGTACCGTCTGCTGAAAGGCAACTAAGCCAATTTGATCGGCATGCGTTTTTCGCATGCCGCGCTTCTCAGGTAAACAACAATGTTTTGGCCTGGATCAATTTTCGCGCTGCTGGCGACATGTTATCTGCTGTGGTTATTGTTTAAACTACGTCGCCTGTCGCGCCTGAAGCAACGTTTACGTCGGGTTTCTTCTGCCCGCTCACCTTTCATCCCTTCTTCATCGCGACCTTCTCTTAGACGACGTCACCGGAAGGAGTGAGCATGCCATCGCTGCAGATTGATTGGGACCAGGCGCTGATTGAAAAATACAATTATGCCGGCCCGCGTTATACCTCCTATCCCACTGCGCTGGAGTTTAGCGAGCAATATGGTGAGGCCGATTTCCAGCGTGCGGTAGCGCGCTATCCGGAGCGCCCACTCTCGCTTTATGTTCATATTCCGTTCTGTCATCGTCTTTGTTACTTCTGTGGCTGCAATAAAATAGTGACGCGTCAGCGCCATAAAGCCGATCGCTACCTGGATGTACTGGAGCAGGAGATCATTCAGCGCGCGCCGCTGTTCCGCCAGCGTCAGGTGAGCCAGCTGCACTGGGGCGGCGGCACACCGACCTTTCTTGATAAGTCACAGATTAGCCGGCTGGTGGCACTGCTGAAGCAGCATTTTACGGTGGCAGACGATGCCGAAATGTCGATCGAGGTTGATCCGCGTGAAATTGAGCTGGATGTGATCGATCATCTGCGCGCGCTGGGGTTTAATCGCCTGAGCATGGGCGTGCAGGACTTTAACAAAGCGGTACAGCAGCGGGTCAATCGGGTACAGGATGAAGCGGTCATCTTTGGTCTGATGGCGCGGGCGCGTGAACAGGGTTTCAGCTCAACCAGCATCGATCTGATCTACGGTTTGCCGCTACAAACGCCGGAAAGCTTTGCCTATACGCTGCAGCGGGTGCTGGCGCTTAATCCCGACCGGCTGAGCGTGTTCAACTATGCCCATCTGCCCGCACTGTTCGCCGCCCAGCGAAAAATCAAAGATGATGAACTGCCGTCGGCGCAGCAAAAGCTCGATATCCTGCAGCAGACCATCGCTACCCTGACGCAGCAGGGCTACCAGTTTATCGGGATGGATCATTTTGCGAAGCCACAGGATGAGCTGGCCATTGCGCAGCGCGAAGGGCAACTGCATCGTAACTTCCAGGGCTACACCACGCAGGGCGACAGCGATTTACTCGGCCTTGGCGTCTCCGCCATTAGCATGATTGGGGACAGCTACGCGCAGAACCAGAAAGTGCTCAATACGTGGTACAGCAGCGTGGAGCAGCAGGGCAATGGCCTGTGGCGCGGTGTGGCGTTAACTGACGATGATTGCCTGCGTCGTGAGGTTATTAAGAGCCTGATCTGCAACTTCTCGCTCGATTTTGCGGCGATTGAAAATCAGTGGGGCATTCGCTTTGGCGACTACTTTGCCGAAGACCTGGCGCTGCTGAAACCGTTAATCGCGGATGGGCTGGTGGAGCAAACGACGACGGGCTTGCAGGTGACGGGGGTGGGGCGCTTGCTGATCCGCAATATCTGTATGTGTTTTGATCGCTACCTGCGTCAGAAAGCGCGTCAGCAGCAATTCTCCCGGGTGATCTGAACAGACGGGCTGAGTCTCCCCAGCCCGTCTCAGCAACCTTATTCCATGCCCAGCTCTTTCAGCTTGCGCGTCAGCGTGTTGCGTCCCCAACCCAGTAACCGGGCGGCTTCCTGTTTATGCCCCTGCGTATGGCGCAGGGCGGTAGTCAGCAAGGTGCGCTCCATCTCTGGCTGTGCTTCTGACAACAGATTCTGATGACCGGAACGCAGCGCGCGATCGGCCCACTGCGCCAGCAGCGTGGCCCAGCTGTCCGGCAGCGACTGCACCGGATTTTCCGGCGTACTGGATTCAAACAGTTCGGCCGGCAGATCCTGAATCAAGACTTCCTGACCGGCCGCCATCACCGTCAGCCAGCGACAGGTATTCTCCAGCTGACGCACGTTACCAGACCAGTGCAGACGGGTAAGCGCCGCTTCGGTTTCCGGATGCAGGATTTTCGCCTCTACGCCCAGCTCACGGGCGGCTACCTGCAGGAAGTAACGCGCCAGCCGTGGAATATCCTCACGGCGCTCACGCAGCGGTGGCAGATGCACACGAATGACATTCAGGCGGTGAAACAGATCCTCACGGAACTTGCCTTCCTGCACCCGCAGTTCCAGATTCTGGTGGGTTGCAGCGATGATACGCACGTCGACTTTGACCGGCGCATAACCGCCGACACGATAAAACTGACCATCGGCCAGCACGCGTAACAGACGGGTCTGCACGTCGAGCGGCATATCGCCAATCTCATCTAAAAACAGTGTGCCGCCGTCAGCCTGCTCAAAACGGCCCTGACGAATCTGGTTAGCGCCGGTAAATGCCCCTTTTTCATGGCCGAACAGCTCAGACTCAATCAAATCTTTCGGGATAGCCGCCATGTTCAGCGCGATAAAGGGAGCTTTAGTACGGGGGCTGTGGCGGTGCAGCGCATGAGCCACCAGCTCTTTACCGGTACCGGATTCGCCGTTGATCAGCACGCTGATTGAGGATCGCGACAGGCGGCCAATGATGCGGAACACATCCTGCATCGCTGGCGCTTCACCAATGATATCAGTGGTGGGTCCGCTGACCGGCTGATTACGTGGCTGCTGCTGCTCCTGGTAGTGACTGATGGCGCGCTCAACCAGCGCAACCGCTTCGTCAATATCGAAGGGCTTAGGCAGGTAATCAAAGGCTCCTTGCTGGTAGGCGCTGACCGCCGCATCCAGATCGGAGTGGGCCGTCATTATGATGACCGGGAGCATCGGGTGGCGCTGTTTAATCTGCTTCAGCAGCGCCAGGCCATCCATGCCGGGCATGCGAATATCTGATAATAAAACGTCCGGGGTTTTGGTCGAGAGTGCGTCCAGCACCTCTTTAGCGCTGTCAAAGGTGGCGCAGCTTAAACCGGCTCCAGTGAGCGCGCGTTCAAGCACCCAGCGGATGGAGCTATCGTCATCGACGATCCAGACTATCCCTCGTTGCATAGAAACCTCACTGGCGAATGGGCAGGTAAACCGAGAATTCGGTGTGTCCCGGCCAACTGTTAAATTCTATTTTTCCTGAATGCTGATCAATCAGGCTACGGGCGATGGAGAGGCCTAAACCGGTTCCGCCTTCACGGCCGCTGACCATCGGATAAAACAGCGTATCCTGCAGCTGGGCGGGAATGCCGGGGCCATCATCTTCAATATCAATCCGCGCCACCAGACGGTAACGGGTGCCGTGCAGCGTTAACTGGAACGCGGTACGGGTTCGAATCACAATGGTGCCGCCGTCGTCGCCCAACGCCTGCAGCGCGTTGCGTACCACGTTAAGCAGCACCTGTTCAATTTGATCGGGGTCGTGCGGCAGTTCCGGCAGGCTGGGATCGTAATCACGCACCAGAGAGACATTGTCCGGCAGCTCCATCGACACCAGATTGACCACACGCTCTGCCACCTGATGAATGCTCTGGGTGATGTGCATGCCAGGCTGCTGCGGCCCTAACAGACGATCGACCAGGTTTCTCAGCCGGTCGGCCTGTTCAATAATCACTTTGGTATATTCGTTCAGCGACGGATCGGGCAGGGCGCGCGACAACAGCTGGGCGGCTCCGCGTAATCCCCCCAGCGGATTTTTAATTTCGTGTGCCAGGCCACGAACCAAATCGCGAGCGGCCACCTGCTGGGCGTGCTGTAACTGTTCCTGACTGAGGCGACGCTGATTATCCATCGGCGCCATTTCCAGCAGAATTAAGCCATCGGGCAAACGCTGGGCGGTCAGCGACATGATGTGCGCGCGACCATCTACCACCAGCGTGACTTCACTGTCTGTAAATCCCTGGCCAGCCTCAAGACTCTCGCGCATCACCTCAATATTCAGCGAAAAGTAGCCGGTCAGTTCCGGTAACGGCGTGCCGAACAATTTACGTGAGCTTTGCGCCAGTAATTGCTGCGCCGCCGGATTGGCGTAGTGAATAACCAGGTCGTTATCCACCAACAAAATACTGTTGATTAACGCGTTGAGAATCTGCCCTGCGTCGGGCAGAGAGCCAGTTGCCATACAGCGTTCCTCTGCACTAAGTTAGTGCATTTTAGTCTTTAAGCCGGAATGAAGGCGAATGAACGGTGAATTCGCGGAGAAAAAAGCCCATCCGAAGATGGGCTGAAAGTTTCCACGGCAACAAAAACGTCTGACCAATTAAACGCTGTAGTAAAGCTCGAACTCTACCGGGTGTGGCGTCATGCGAACGCGGTCCAGTTCTGCTTTACGCAGTTCGATGTAAGCATCGATGGTTTCGTCGGTGAACACGCCGCCACGGGTCAGGAACTCGCGGTCTTCGTTCAGGGCGTTCAGCGCTTCTTCCAGCGAGCCAGCCACTTTTGGAATCTCAGCTTCTTCTTCCGGTGGCAGGTCATACAGGTTTTTATCCATCGCATCGCCAGGATGGATTTTGTTGATGATGCCGTCGAGGCCAGCCATCAGCAGCGCGGTGAACGCCAGGTATGGGTTAGCCGCTGGGTCCGGGAAGCGCGCTTCAATACGACGAGCTTTCGGGCTGGCAACCACCGGGATACGGATAGAGGCGGAACGGTTACGGGCAGAGTATGCCAGCATGACCGGTGCTTCATAACCCGGGACCAGACGCTTGTAAGAGTTGGTGGTCGGGTTCGCCAGAGCGTTGATCGCTTTGGCGTGCTTGATAATGCCGCCGATGTAGAACAGCGCCATTTCAGACAGGCCGCCGTATTTGTCACCGGAGAACAGGTTCTGGCCACCTTTAGAAAGTGACATATGGCAGTGCATACCTGAACCGTTGTCGCCAAACATTGGCTTCGGCATAAAGGTCGCAGTTTTGCCGTAGGCGTGCGCCACGTTGTGCACGACATATTTGTAGATCTGAATTTCGTCAGCTTTTTTGGTCATGGTGTTGAAGCGGGTTGCCACTTCGTTCTGACCAGCGGTTGCGACTTCGTGGTGATGGGCTTCAACCACCAGACCCATCTGCTCCATGGTCAGACACATGGCAGAACGGATGTCCTGTGATGAGTCAACCGGTGGCACCGGGAAGTAGCCGCCTTTCAGACCTGGACGGTGACCTTTGTTACCGCCTTCGTATTCTTTGCCGGTGTTCCAGGCCGCTTCGATATCATCGATAGCCACGTGTGAACCGGAGGTCGATGAACCGAAACGGATATCATCGAACAGGAAGAATTCTGGTTCCGGGCCAAACAGCACGGTATCAGCGATGCCGGAAGAACGCAGGAAATCTTCAGCGCGCTTGGCAATCGAGCGTGGGTCACGATCGTAGCCCTGCATGGTGCCAGGCTCGAGAATGTCACAACGGATGATCAGCGTGGAATCTTCAAAGAAAGGGTCCATGACCGCCGTGGTCGCGTCAGGCATCAGCACCATGTCTGATTCGTTAATGCCTTTCCAGCCACCGATGGAGGAGCCATCGAACATTTTGCCTTCTTCGAAGAAGTCAGCGTTAACCTGGTGAGCAGGGATAGTAACGTGCTGTTCTTTACCTTTGGTATCGGTAAAACGCAGGTCAACAAACTTAACTTCATGCTCGTTCATCATCGAGAGAACGTGTTCAGCGGACATACTCAACTCTCCTGGAAATGGTCATTGTCTACATGGTGAGGGAACGTCGTTGCCGGGAATGCGTTTCTGACTACTGCCATCCCTGACCTGGCTATTCCGGCACGCTCTTCACCCGTCGTCTGACTGGCGTTTGCGCTTAAAAGAGATAAAGCGAATTCTGTGCCAACTTTCGCGTAGTCAGTTAAATCGCCTTGTGGTGCACCTTTTTGTCCGGATTCACCTGCACCACGATGGTCGCCATGCACCATTATGGTGCTTATGGGTGATGATTTAGCACCAAATCGGTGCATCAGCCCAACTTAGTGCATTTTCTGCACCGGTAACAGGGCAAATTTACGCCCATGCAATAAACTTTCAGTGAAAAGTGTGATCGTGTTCAGTCTTCCGCTTAATCAGTGTACAATAACGCGCTATTTCTAATGCCTGAGGCAAAGCTGTGATCGAAAATTTGCGTAACATCGCCATCATCGCGCACGTTGACCATGGAAAGACCACCCTGGTTGACAAACTGCTGCAACAATCCGGTACTTTTGATGCCCGTACCGAAGCAACCGAGCGCGTGATGGACTCCAATGATTTGGAGAAAGAGCGTGGGATTACCATCCTCGCAAAAAACACCGCCATTAAGTGGAACGACTACCGTATCAACATCGTTGATACCCCAGGACACGCCGACTTCGGTGGTGAAGTTGAGCGCGTCATGTCCATGGTGGACTCGGTGCTGCTGGTTGTAGATGCGATGGATGGCCCTATGCCGCAAACCCGCTTCGTGACCAAAAAAGCGTTCGCGCATGGTCTGAAGCCGATTGTGGTTATCAACAAAGTAGACCGCCCGGGTGCGCGTCCGGATTGGGTTGTGGATCAGGTATTTGACCTGTTCGTCAACCTCGACGCGACTGACGAGCAGCTCGACTTCCCTATCATTTTCGCTTCGGCGCTGAATGGTATTGCTGGTCTGGAACACACTGATATGGCTGACGATATGACGCCACTGTATCAGGCGATCGTTGACCACGTTTCTCCACCACAGGTTGAAGCTGAAGCGCCACTGCAGATGCAAATCTCGCAACTGGACTACAACAACTACCTGGGTGTTATCGGCATCGGCCGCATCAAACGCGGTAAAGTGAAGCCTAACCAGCAAGTCACTATCATCGATAGCGAAGGCAAAACCCGTAACGGTAAAGTCGGCAAAGTTCTGACTCACCTGGGTCTGGAGCGTATCGACAGCGATCTGGCAGAAGCGGGCGATATCATTGCTATCACCGGTCTGGGCGAACTGAACATCTCTGACACCATCTGTGATCCACAGAACGTGCAGGCGTTGCCAGCACTGAGCGTCGATGAGCCAACAGTAACCATGTTCTTTAACGTCAACACCTCACCGTTCTGCGGTAAAGAAGGTAAGTACGTGACTTCACGTCAGATCCTTGAGCGTCTGAACAAAGAACTGGTTCACAACGTGGCGCTGCGTGTTGAAGAAACCGAAGATGCTGACGCGTTCCGCGTATCAGGTCGTGGTGAGCTGCACCTCTCTGTTCTGATCGAAAACATGCGTCGTGAAGGTTTCGAACTGGCGGTATCCCGTCCGAAAGTTATCTTCCGTGAAATCGATGGCCGCAAACAAGAGCCATTCGAGAACGTGACGCTGGATATCGAAGAGAACAACCAGGGTTCAGTCATGCAAGCCATGGGTGAGCGTAAGGGCGATCTGAAAAACATGGATCCGGATGGCAAAGGCCGCGTACGTCTCGACTACGTGATCCCAAGCCGTGGCCTGATTGGCTTCCGTAACGAATTCATGACCATGACGTCTGGTACCGGTCTGCTCTACTCCACCTTCAGCCACTACGACGACATTCGTCCAGGCGAAGTGGGCCAGCGTCAGAACGGCGTACTGATCTCTAACGGTCAGGGTAAAGCGGTTGCGTTTGCACTGTTCGGCCTGCAGGACCGCGGTAAGCTGTTCCTGGGTCACGGTGCGGAAGTGTATGAAGGCCAGATCATCGGTATTCACAGCCGCTCTAACGACCTGACAGTTAACTGTCTGACCGGTAAGAAACTGACCAACATGCGTGCTTCCGGTACGGATGAAGCGACTACCCTGGTGCCGCCAATCAAGATGACGCTGGAGCAGGCGATCGAGTTCATCGATGATGACGAACTGGTTGAAGTCACGCCACAGTCAGTGCGTATCCGTAAACGTCACCTGACTGAAAACGACCGTAAACGTGCTTCACGTGGTCCTAAAGACGCGTAATTCGCGCCTTTAATCGATAAAAAGCCCCGTTATCGGGGCTTTTTTTTGCCTGCAATTCCGATCCTGCACCACCAGGCCAGCGATGAGTAGGGTCTCAGCGCGCGCGTCTCAAGCGGTCATTGCCGTTTCCGCTTTTCTCTCCGCGGTTATCTGTTCAGCCCGCCCTTTTGCCGCTAGAGTGAATACTTCAGGGAACAGAAGGAGGCGCACCATGTTGTACATTTTTGATTTGGGCAATGTGATCATTGATATCGATTTTAACCGCGTGTTAGGTGTCTGGAGTGACCTTAGCCGCGTGCCGCTGGCGTCATTGCAAAGCCATTTTGTGATGGATGAAGCGTTTGAACAGCACGAGCGGGGCGAGATCAGCGATGAAGATTTCGCGTTAGCGCTGTGTGAAAAGCTGGAGATCGCCCTGAGTTACGAGCAGTTCACCGCAGGCTGGCAGGCGGTGTTTGTTGACGTGCGGCCTGAAACTCTGGCGCTGATGAACCGGCTGCGGCTGGAAGGACATCGGGTCGTGATCCTCTCCAATACCAACAAGCTGCACTGCGCCTTCTGGCCGACCCAGTACCCGGATGTGCAGCAGGCGGCGGATGCGCTCTACCTGTCGCAGGAACTCGGGATGCGCAAGCCGGAAGCGCGCATCTATCAGCACGTGCTGGAGGCGGAAGGCGTCAGTGCCGATCAGGCGGTCTTCTTCGACGATAACCCGCAGAATATTGACGCGGCGCGCGCGCTGGGCATTGAAAGCGTGCTGGTCACTGACAGCAAAACGGTGCCCGACTGGTTCGCAGGTCAGCATTAAACCATGACGTCACGTAAATTTCGTCCCGGGCTACATGCGTTCTGGCTGTGGCTCAAACTGTTATGGAAGCGGGTTGATGAAGATGGCATGACGACTCAGGCCGGCAATCTGGCTTTCGTCTCATTGCTGGCGCTGGTGCCGCTTATCGCGGTGGTGTTTGCGCTGTTTGCGGCTTTCCCGGTCTTCTCCGACATCAGTGTGCAGTTAAAGCAGTTCATCTTTACTAACCTGATGCCGGCTGCGGGTAACACACTGCAACGCTATTTAGAGCAGTTTGTTGCCAACGTTAACCGCATGACCGCCGTCGGCGCGGTTGGTCTGATCGTCACGGCGCTACTGCTGATGCATTCGGTCGATACCGCACTGAATACCATCTGGCGCAGCAACAAGAAGCGGCCGATGGTCTATTCGTTTGCGGTTTACTGGATGATCCTGACGCTGGGTCCGCTGCTGGCCGGTGCCAGCCTGGCCATCAGCTCGTATCTGCTGTCGCTGCGCTGGATCAACGCCACCGGCGTGACCAGCCTGGTCGATCAGATGCTGCGCATCTTCCCGCTGCTGCTCTCCTGGTTCGCCTTCTGGCTGCTCTACAGCATTGTTCCCACCCAGCGGGTGCCACCGCGCGATGCGCTGATTGGCGCGCTGGTGGCGGGTGCGCTGTTTGAGCTGGGTAAAAAGGGCTTCGCGCTCTATGTTACGATGTTTCCCTCTTATCAGCTGATCTACGGCGTACTGGCCGTGATCCCGATTCTGTTCCTCTGGGTCTACTGGACCTGGTGTATTGTGTTGTTAGGCGCTGAAATTACTGTCGCATTAGCGGACTATCGCCAGTTAAAACAGCAGCACAGAGAAAAAGAACGTGAGGAAACATGATTGCATTGATTCAACGCGTGCAGCGCGCCAGCGTTAGCGTCGATCAGGTCGTGACAGGTGAAATCGGTAGCGGATTACTGGTGTTACTGGGCGTGGAAAAAGGTGATGACGCACAGCGTGCGGAGCGTCTCGCAGAACGGGTGCTGGGTTATCGCATCTTCAGTGATGAACAGGGCAAAATGAACCTGAGCGTCAAACAGGCTGGCGGCAGCGTGCTGGTGGTGTCGCAGTTTACCCTGGCGGCGGATACTAAAAAGGGCATGCGGCCCTCCTTTTCCGGCGGCGCGGAACCGGCGGAAGCTGAACGCCTGTATGAATATTTCAGCGACTGCTGTCGTCGGCAGGGCATCACCACTGAGAATGGCCGCTTTGCGGCAGATATGCAGGTCGCGCTGGTGAATGATGGTCCTGTAACCTTCTGGTTGCAGGTGTGAGATCGTCAGCCGAGCGGCAAGGGATAAGCCACGCAAGCTCCGAACGAGAGAAACATTTTATGTATCATCTTCGCGTGCCACAGACGGCGGAAGAGCTGGATATCTATTATCAGTTCCGCTGGGAAATGCTACGAAAACCGCTGCGTCAGCCGCAGGGTTCTGAACGTGACGCCTGGGATGCCTTAGCGCATCATCAGATGGTGGTGGATGAACAGGGACAGCCGGTCGCGGTAGGACGTCTGTACATCAATGCCGACAACGAAGCGGCGATTCGCTTTATGGCGGTCCACCCTTCGGTGCAGGGCAAAGGCCTGGGGACGCTGGTGGCGATGACGCTGGAATCGGTGGCGCGTCAGGAGGGGGCCAAACGCGTCACCTGTAGCGCGCGCGAAGATGCCGTCGCCTTCTTTGCCAAACTGGGTTACGTCAACCAGGGAGAGATTACCGCGCCGCAAACCACGCCGGTACGTCACTTTCTGATGATCAAGCCAGTGGTCACGCTTGACGATATCCTGCACCGCGCCGACTGGTGCGGTCAGCTACAGCAGGCCTGGTACGCGCACATCCCGCTCAGTGAAAAGATGGGCGTACGCATCCTGCAGTATACCGGCCAGAAATTTATCACCACCATGCCGGAGGCGGGCAATCAGAACCCGCATCAGACGTTATTTGCGGGCAGCCTGTTCTCGCTGGCGACGCTGACCGGCTGGGGATTAATCTGGCTGTTGCTGCGTGAGCGTCATCTTGGCGGCACCATTATTCTGGCCGATGCGCATATTCGTTACAGTCAGCCTATCAGTGGTCGGCCAGGCGCCATCGCCGATCTGGGCTCGTTAAGCGGCGATCTCGATCGTCTGGCGCGTGGCCGTAAGGCGCGCGTGCAGCTTGAAGTTGAACTGTTCGGCGATGAAGAGCGTGGCGCGGTATTTGAAGGGGTCTATATCGTGCTGCCTGCCGATCCTGACGGACCGCTGGAAGAGGGCGGCTCGGGCGCGCGCATTAACTGATCATCAGGGCCGGTAAAACCGGCCCTGATGCGTTATCGAACCTCACCAGCCTGCAGGGTCTGCTGCAACTGCTGGCTGTCGGTGGTGACTGACAAACTGCCATTGGCGGTTGGACGCAGTGGCTGACCGGCTTTTAACGCGGCATTCAGCTGCAGTTGCAGGTTGCTGTCACCGGTTAGCGGCAGCGCCGGCCATCCCCAGTTCTGCAACACATTCACCGGCACGGCACGGCCAGTCAGCTGCAACGTCAGCGGACGCTCGGGCTGCTGGCCGACCGTCGCACGTCCTTCCAGCAAGCCCTTACCACTGAACGCGCTCAGCTCGGTCACCTGAATCTGCTGCGGATCGGCACTTAGTGCAATTGAAGGATGGCGCAAATCGGTGCGGTTAAAGGTCGACTCCGCCGCATTCAGGCTCAGCTTACCGGACCAGATCCCCCACTGTTGCTGACGAACCAGCAACAGATTCTCACCGGTGCCATCCAGCGACGTCAGCTGGAAAGGAAACGCCGGATTAATATCGATAATCAGATTACGGTTTGAGGTGAAACGCGTCACCACCACGCTATCAAGCCAGTCAGGTAACGTGGACTGCCAGCGATCGCGCCAGTCCTGCGGCAGGGTATATTCCAGCCCGGCGACCGCCAGGTTTTTCAGCGTCAGGCGTTTATCGGCGCGCGACCAGTCGCCTTCTGCCCGGATCACGCCGTTGGCCCAGCGTGAACTGAACTGCGTCAGGGCGATGCCTTGCGGAGAGAAGTCCAGATTGACGATTGGATCGTTCAGCTCCAGCCCGCCGTTGATAAAGTTGCTGGCGTTCATGGCCAGCGAGCCGTCGTTGCTCTGCCAGTCATCGCCCTGCCAGTTAAGGTTACGCAGGGTCAGATCAAGGTCGGTCACCGCCCAGTCAGGCCCCTGCAGGCGCGCATCGGTCACATCCAGCCGGGTTATGGCAATCGATGGCACCGCCTGCACATTACGCAGAAAATCTTTCAGGCTGCTGGCGGTCTGCAGACGAATATCATTCAGCCGCAGCTGGTTAATCTTCCAGTTGCCCTGCGCATCGCGCTCACCGTTGCCGGTCATCGAGCCGCGAGCCAGATCGGCACCGACATTATTGAAAACCATCCGTCCCTGCGAGACGCTTCCCTGAATCAGCACATTTTCGCCGGGCACCTTATTCAGCGTCATGCTGCCGGCACTCATCTGGAAACGGGCATCCTGGCCCAGCATATTGCTGGCGACCGGTTTCCACGGCAGAATGCCGCCGTTCACCTGCTGAGCGAACAGCGGCAGCGCGCTGTTGGGGCTTTCGATATGCATGTTGTTGAGCTGCAGACGCTGGGCCTGAATCGGCAGCGCGCTTGATGGCGTCAGGTTGGCCAGGTTGACTTCGCCGTCACGCAGTTCGATGCTGCTGAAGTGCAGCGGATCGCTGAACTGCACCAGCGCCAGGCCGAGATCGACGCGCTTTGCCACCAGCACCGCTGGCTGACCATCGTGACCGAAGCTGAAGTCATCCAGAATGACATGCGAGGGAGAGGAGAAGTTGTGCTCAATTTTACTCAGGGAGAGATGCCACTCCGTTTTGTCGCTCACCCATCGGCTAAACCAGCCTGCACCCCATTGCGTCTGCAGCAGCACATAGATCACCACCAGGGTGAAGAGCAGCAGCAAAAGTAAGGTGAGGAAAAACTTTCCAAGAAATTTCATAGCATCCTTCCCGAGTTAAATCCGGTGAGAGGTTGTTATGCCTGAATTACCGTTACAGCTCAACAGCCTGGATGTAAATCCGACTAAATAGCAGACGGGCCGCAGCCCGTCGCTCGCCTTACTTCTCCTGCGGGAAAATCAGGTTCAGCACGATAGCGGTAATTCCACCCGCCGCAATGCCGGAAGAGAGCAGGGTTTTCAGCCACTCAGGCGCAAATTGCAGAATCAGCGGCTGCTGCGAGACACCCAGCCCCACCGCCAGCGACAGCGCGATGATCATGATGGCGCGGCGGTTCAGCGGCTCACGTGACACGATGCGAACGCCGGAGGCGGCAATCGTCCCGAACATCACAATGGTCGCGCCGCCCAGCACCGGCTCAGGAATATGCTGCACCAGGCCGCTGACCGCCGGAAACAGCCCCAGCACAATCAGCATCAGCGCCACGACAAAGCCAACGTAGCGGCTGGCGACGCCGGTGAGCTGAATCACGCCGTTATTCTGCCCGAAGCAGGAGTTAGGGAAAGTGTTGAACAGCGCGGAGACAAACGAATTGAGGCCGTTAGCCAGCACGCCGCCCTTCAGGCGTTTCATATAGAGCGGACCGCTCACCGGCTGCTCTGAGACATCAGAGGTTGCGGTTATGTCGCCAATGGTTTCCAGCGAGGTCACCATAAACACCAGCATCAGCGGAACCAGCAGGTTCCAGTCGAAGCCCAGCCCGTAATAGAGCGGCGTCGGTACTGCAATCAGCGGTTGATCGGCTGGCGCGCTGGTGGTGGGTAACATATCCAGTGCCCAGGCCAGCAGATAGCCGACCGCCATGGCGATCACCAGTGAAGCGACGCGCAGATAGGGATTTTTCTGGCGGTTCAGCAGCACGATCACCAGCAGCACCGCGCCAGCCAGCAGCAGATTTTTTGGTGCGCCAAAACTGTGGTCGGCGATGGCGGCAAAGCCGCCGCCGATCGACGTCAGCCCGACCTGAATCAGCGACAGGCCGATAATCATCACCACGATACCTGAGACCAGTGGCGTAATGATGCGGCGCGCCAGATGCAGCACGCGCGACAGCACCATCTCAGTACAGGAAGCGACCATCAGGGTGCCAAACAGCGCTGCCATCATGGTGGGCACGTCAGCACCGCCATTTTTCAGCGCCATCCCGCCCATAATCAGCGGCGTGACGAAGTTAAAGCTGGTGCCCTGAATCGACAGCAGGCCGGAACCGACCGGACCCCAGGTTTTGATCTGCAGAATCGATGCCACGCCCGACGCGAACAGCGACATGCTGATAATGTGCTGGGTATCCTGGGCGGGCAGGCCCAGCGCCTGGCAAATCAGCAGCGCGGGGGTAATCACCGCCACAAACATGGCTAACAGATGCTGGCCGGCGGCAAACAGCGTTTGCGGCAGCGGTGGGCGATCTTCAAGGCGATAAATCAGTTCACTGTGGCGAGTGGCGGGTTGTTCTGGCTGCGGATTGGTGGACATCTTCTACTGTTCCCGAAAAATGGTGTGGCGATTGTAATCATCCGCCGGCTAAAAGCAATCGTTTGCCCGGCAGGGAGTAAAAAGGCCGGTCAGACGTTGGTATAACGGGTGTTCTCCGGCAGCCAGCGTTCAATCAGGGCGCTGGCCTGCTCGGGATAGTGCTGGTGGATATGTCGCGCCACGCGCTGCACTTCCGGCACCATCGCCTGATCGCGCAATAAATCTGCCACTTTGAACTCGGCGTTACCGGTCTGGCGCGTACCCAGCAGCTCGCCTGGTCCGCGAATCTCCAGGTCAAACTGCGCAATCACGAAGCCGTCATTGCTGTCGCGCAACACCTGCAATCGCTTCTGGGCGGTTTTGCTGAGCGGCGCTTTGTAGAGCAGCACACAGTGTGAGGCGACCGCGCCACGGCCTACCCGTCCGCGTAGCTGATGCAGCTGCGCCAGTCCTAAGCGTTCCGGGTTTTCAATAATCATCAGGCTGGCATTAGGCACGTCGACGCCCACTTCAATCACCGTGGTTGCCACCAGCAACTGCAGCTGGTTGGTTTTAAACGCCTGCATCACCGCCTGTTTTTCAGCCGGCTTCATCCGGCCGTGTACCAGGCCGATGTTGAGATCGGGCAGCGCCGTTTTCAGTGCTTCCCAGCTGGCTTCCGCCGCCTGCGCTTCCAGCAGGTCAGACTCTTCAATCAGCGTACAGACCCAGTACGCCTGACGCCCTTCGCGACAGGCATGTTCAACCCGCGCAATGATCTCATCGCGTCGGGTATCGGGAATGGCGACCGTCGTGACCGGCGTGCGGCCCGGTGGCAGTTCGTCAATGGTCGAGGTATCGAGATCGGCATAAGCGGTCATCGCCAGGGTGCGGGGGATCGGCGTTGCCGTCATGATCAACTGATGCGGATGGAAACCCTGTTCCTCGCCCTTTTCCCATAGCGCCAGCCGCTGATGGACGCCAAAACGGTGCTGCTCATCGATAATCACCAGCGCCAGGCCGTTGAACTGCACCTGCTCCTGGAACAGCGCATGGGTGCCGACCACCATCGCAACCTGACCGCTGGCAATGGCTTCCTGCTGTGCCTGGCGCGCCTTTCCTTTCTGTTTTCCAGCCAGCCAGCCGACTTCAATCCCCAGCGGCGCAAACCACTGACGGAAGTTGCTGGCGTGCTGTTCAGCCAGCAGTTCAGTCGGGGCCATCAGGGCAACCTGTTTACCGTGCGCAATCACATTCAGCGCCGATAACGCCGCCACCAGCGTTTTACCGGAACCCACATCGCCCTGCACCAGCCGCATCATCGGGAAGTCATTCGCCAGGTCATGCTCTATTTCCGCCACAACCCGCTTCTGCGCACCGGTAGGCGAGAAGGGCAGTGCCGCCAGCAGTTGATCGCTCAGGTTATGACGAGGCGGCATCGGTAACGCGTAATAACGCTGCGCACCGGCGCGTACCGCCAGCATGCTGAGATTATGCGCCAGCAGCTCTTCCAGAATCAGACGACGCTGCGCCGGATGACGGCCGCTCTCCAGCTCGCTCAGTTTGAGATCGGGTGGCGGACGATGCAGAGTACGCAACGCATCGGGCAGGCTGATTAAACCGCCGCTTAGCTCCTGCGGTAATAGCTCGGCAATCGGACAGCTTTCCAGCAGCGTCAGCGCCTGATCGGTGAGATTACGCAACGTAGCCTGACGGATGCCTTCGGTGGTGGGATAGACCGGCGTCAGCGTCTCTTCAAGCGCCACGTTGCTGTGTTCGCCCTGGATACGGTACTCAGGATGAATGATCTCAGCGCCGCGCTGACCACGTTTGATTTCACCGTAGGCGGTAACACGACGACCTGGCGCCAGGCTGTTTTTCATGCCGGCGTTGAAGTTGAAGAAGCGCATTGTCAGCACGCCGCTGCCATCGCTGATCTGACACACCATCATCCGGCGGCGGCCAAAAGTGATCTCGGAATGCAGCACTTCACCTTCTACGGTGGCCCAGATACCGGGCAGCAGATCATCAATGGCGTAAAGTTGGGTACGATCTTCGTAACGCAGCGGGAGATGGAGCAGCAGATCCTGAATGGTGTGCAGGCCAATTTTGGCCAGCTTTGCCGCCTGGCTGGCACCGACGCCGGTCAGGGTACTGAGCGGAATGGCATCCAGCAGGCGGCCTTTCATCTTTTACTTTTACCGGTTGACTGCATGGTGGCCCACCAGCTGGCGTCAGCCTCGACCTCGCCCAGGGCGTTGATGCGCGGATAGGGCAGGCCTTTCTGCCGCGCGACGCGCGCCAGCACCGGGAAACCCCCTTCGAACAGCAGACGTTGCTGTTCATCCTCATCCAGCAGGCTGTAATCACGCTGGTAAAGGCCGGCATTCTGCCGTTGTCGCTGGGCTTCATACAGGATCAGGGCGGAGGCAACCGAGACGTTCAGCGACTGCACCATACCAACCATCGGAATGATAATCTCCTGATCGGCCAGCGCCAGGGCTTCATCGGTAATGCCGGTTTTTTCCTGTCCCATCAGGATGCAGGTCGGGCGGGTATAATCAATCTCGCGGAAATCGACGGCTTCCGCTGACAGATGGGTGGCTAACACCTGCATCTTCTGCTGTTTAAGCTGTGTCACGGCGTCGCCGATAGTGCGATGCGTCACCACCTTGACCCAGCTGTTGCTGCCGGCCGAGGCGGACGCCTGGGTGCGCATCCGCTGGCTCGGCCAGACGGCGTGCACTTCGTGGATACCCACTGCATCGGCGGTGCGAATGACCGCAGAGACGTTGTGCGGTTTATGCACTTGTTCCATGCAGACCGTGAGATCGTGCTGACGCAGCGCCAGCATGGTCTGAATTCGGGCAAAACGTTGATCGTTCATGCACTAATTACGGTTACGGTGAACTTTGATCACATCCGGCATCACGCGGATTTTACGCATGATATTGGCCAGATGGACGCGATCGCGGGCGGTGAGGCGAATAAAGGCGCTATATACCCGGCCATCGCGCTCTTCCGTGTTCAGGCTCTGAATGTTAGAACCGGCAGTGTTAATCGCCGCCGTCAGGTTGGCTAACGCGCCCTGATGGTTAAACATATCGACCTTAATTTCCGCCACAAATTCCTGCTCAGTCACTTTGTCCCATTCAACCGGCATGAACTTCTCTGGCTCTTTCTGGTAACCGCGAATGTTTCGACAGGATTCGTGATGCACCACCAGGCCCTTACCGGGACTGACGTGCGCAACAATCGGATCGCCGGGAATCGGTCGACAGCATTTGGCGAAGGTAATCAGTACGCCGTCGGCGCCTTTGATGGGCAGCTTGCCGCGTTTGCTGTTGCTGATCGCTTTGCTGTCAGCCTGCAGCAGGTTTTTCGCCACCACCACGCTCATTGCATTGCCAAGACCAATTTCCGCCAGCAGATCGTCCAGCGAAGTCAGCTTCATGCGATCCAGCTCCTGCCTGATATTCTCCGGCGGGATCTCAGCCAGTTTACGGCTGCCGCCCAGCGCATGGCTCAGCAGGCGACGGCCCAGATTGACCGAGTCTTCGCGTTTGAGATTCTTCAGTAGCTGACGGATTTTGGCGCGGGCTTTGGAACTGACGACAAAGTTAAGCCAGGCGGCGTTAGGACGCGCGCCCGGCGCGGTGATGATCTCAATCGTCTGGCCGCTGGTCAGGGATTGCGACAGCGGATAAGGCTGGCGATCGACACGCGCGCCGACGCAGGCATGACCAATGTCAGTGTGCACGGCATAGGCGAAATCCACCGGTGTGGCGCCTGTCGGCAACTCTACGATACGGCCTTCCGGCGTGAAGACGTAGATCTCATCCGGGAAGAGATCGGACTTCACGCTTTCGATAAATTCAAATGAACTGCCGGCGCTTTGTTGCAGCTCCAGCAGGCTTTGCAGCCAGCGCTGGGCACGAATCTGCGCCGTGGTGCCACTTTCGCCCGCCTGTTTGTAAGCCCAGTGCGCAGCGACCCCCATTTCCGCCATCTGATCCATATCTTCAGTGCGAATCTGCACTTCAACCGGCACGCCGTGCGGGCCGATCATCGAAGTATGGAGAGATTGATAGCCGTTGGCTTTGGGGATGGCGATGTAATCTTTGACCCGGCCCGGACGCGGCTTATATAAGCTGTGCATCTGGCCCAGGACGCGATAGCAGGTATCGAGATCTTTCACGATGACGCGAAAGGCATAGATATCCATGATCGAGTGAAAACGCTGCTCTTTCAGCGTCATTTTGCGGTAGATCGAGTAAAGATGCTTTTCACGACCGCTGACGCGGCAGGGAATGCCCGCTTCCTGCAGACGGCCATCGATCTCAGAAAGAATCTTCTGGATCATCTCTTTACGGTTACCGCGTGCCGCCTTCACCACCTCTTTGATAACCCGATAACGGTTCGGATAAAGGGCTTCGAAACCGAGCTCTTCGAGTTCTGTTTTAAGGTGATGAATACCCAGACGATGCGCCAGTGGGCTGTAAATTTCCAGCGTTTCCAGCGCGATGCGGCGACGTTTATCCGGGCGTAATGCGCCGAGGGTGCGCATGTTGTGCGTGCGGTCAGCCAGCTTGATGAGAATAACGCGGATATCCTGCACCATCGCCATAATCATCTTGCGGAAGTTCTCTGCCTGCGCCTCTTTCTTGTCGCGGAACTTCAGCTTATCCAGCTTAGAAACGCCTTCGACCAGCTCCGCCACGCTCTTACCGAACAGCTGTTCCATATCCTGGTAAGTGGCGGGCGTATCTTCGATCACGTCATGCAGCAGCGCGGCCATGAGCGTTTCATGGTCGAGCTTCATTTCCGCCAGAATACAGGCTACGGCAACCGGATGGGTGATATAAGGCTCACCACTGGAGCGTGTCTGTCCCTCGTGGGCATCACGTGCGACAAGGTAAGCCTGCTGGAGGCGCTTGATGTGCTCCTCTGGCAGGTATTTTTCAATCAGTTGATTGAGGCTTTCAAACAGATACAAGGGTGACCTGCAGGTGGCTGTTAACGACGACCTTCAGCGATAGCGGTAACGGCCTGTAACTCAGCGGCTTCCTGCTCTTGCTGTTCCTGACGATCACGCACATCTAAAATCTGATTGGTGACCAACCCTTCTTCGATTTCGCGCAGGGCGATAACGGTAGGTTTATCGTTCTCTTCCGGAACCAGCGGATCTTTGCCGCCTACCTGCATCTGACGTGCACGACGTGCAGCGACCAACACCAGGTCAAAACGATTACCAACTTTTTCTACTGCGTCCTGAACGGTTACGCGTGCCATAGGTGTGCTACTCCACAGATGAAGAAATGACTGGGCATCATACTGAAACTCAATTCAGACTGCCAACAGTTTGCTGATTAAAGCATCATGGCGCGCCTTCTGGCGCGCCATGCGCAGACGTTCTGCGCGAATAATGGTTTTCAGATCGGACAGCGCCAGATCGAAATCATCATTCACAATTAAATAATCATATTCGGCATAGTGACTCATTTCCGCCACGGCTTGTGCCATGCGACGGGTGATCACCTCTTCGCTATCCTGCCCGCGACCGCGCAGACGGCGATCGAGTTCTTCTTTCGACGGCGGCAGAACAAAGATACTCCGTGCGCCAGGCATTCGGGTGCGGATCTGCTGCGCGCCCTGCCAGTCGATGTCGAGAAAGACGTCAACGCCAGTCGAAAGCACCTGCTCAATGGCATGGCGCGAGGTACCGTAGTAGTTGTCGAAAACTTTGGCGTGTTCGAGAAAAGCGTCTTCCGCAATCATCTTCTCAAACTCATCTTTTCCGACAAAAAAGTAGTGTTCGCCATGGGTTTCACCCGGTCGCATGCCGCGGGTGGTGTGCGAAACAGACACCTGCGTATCGTACAACGGCTGGGTCTTTAACAGCGCCTGAATCAGGCTGGATTTACCTGCACCGCTGGGAGCAGAAACAATATAGAGCGTGCCTTGAGCCATGGTTTTCTTGAATTGATTAAAAGCGGAGTCGATTTCCTGCACAGTATACACAGCTTCCCGCTGCCACGCAGCGTTTGCGCAGCGGCTGCGGGTAAACTTTTGCGTGTTGCTGCGCAAATTGATGTTGCCTGAGCGTAAAAGGTGACGGATTTTGCTGTGATCTGTTCCGGATCGGATGACGGCCTCTGGCTGATGCTAGCGTCTCTGTGTTGAATGGCGCAAAACGTCAGGAGAGAGATCATGAAAGGATTTGGCTGGCCTCTGATTGCTGTTTTGCTTGCAGCCGCGCCTGTTTACAGTGCGATTTGCCCCGCCTGGACTCCGGCACGGGCGGCGAGTGAAATTGCCCATCTGCAGCAGCAGCTTCAGCACTGGGATCAGGCCTATTATCAACAGGGACTTAGCCCGGTAACCGATGCAGATTACGATAGCCTGCAATCCCGCCTTAACCACTGGCTGCACTGCTTCAGCTCGCCGCAGGCAAATTACTCAGCGCAACTGCCTGAGCAGGGTGAACATCTGCATCCTGTTGCCCATACCGGGGTAAAAAAGCTGCGCGATAAACTGGCGCTGGCTTACTGGATGCAGGATCGCCGCGATCTGTGGGTTCAGCCTAAAGTGGATGGCATTGCGGTTTCACTGGTTTATCGTGCGGGCAGGCTGGTGTCGTTATTAAGCCGTGGTGATGGATTACGCGGGGAGGAGTGGCTGACTAAAGCGGCCTTTATCCCGGCGATACCGCAGCAGATAAACAGCGATCGCGACGAGATGGTTTTGCAGGGCGAACTCTACCTGCCGATGACCGATCATCATCAGGCGCGGGATGGCGGTAAAAATGCCCGTTCAAAAGTGGCCGGTGCCATGATGAGTAAACAGCCTGGTCCGCTACTTTCGCAACTCAATATTTTTATCTGGGCTTGGCCGGACGGGCCGGCAAAAATGCGTGACCGGCTGGCGCAACTGAGCCAGTGGGGATTGGGCATTGCCGCGCAGTGGAGCCAGCCAGTAAAAGATGAAGAGGAGGTCGCGGTATGGCGTGATCGCTGGTTTCATGGCGGGCTGCCGTTTGTCACCGACGGCGTGGTGGTTCATCAGGCATCACGGCCCGCCGGCAAAAACTGGCGGCCCGGTGAGGGCGAATGGGCCGTAGCCTGGAAATATCAGCCGCCAGAGGTCAGCAGTGAAGTGCTGTCGGTCGATTTTCCGATTGGCCGCACCGGAAAAGTGGCGGTGGTGCTTAATCTGCAGCCGGTGCAGCTGGATGACAAAACGGTCAGGCGGGTAAACATTGGCTCACTGCGTCGCTGGCGGCATAGGGACATCATCGCGGGAGACCAGGTGACCCTGAGTCTGGCCGGACAGGGCATCCCACGATTGGATCGGGTGATCTGGCGAGTGGCGCAACGTGATTACCCGCAGCCGCCCGACGAAACACGCTATAACCCGCTGAGCTGTTATCGCTTCAGTGCCGACTGCCAGAAGCAGATGCTGGCGAAATTGCGCTGGCTGAGTCAAAAGTCGGTGCTGAATATTCCGGGAGTAGCGCGCAACACCTGGCTGAAGCTACTGGAAGCGGGCAGCATGCCGCATCTTTTCGCCTGGCTCACCTTAACACCTGAGCAAATCGCCACAGCTGCCGACATCTCTTCTGCGCGTGCCGGACAGCTCTGGCATCGTTTCAATCTGACGCGCCAGCAACCGCTGCGACGCTGGATCAGCGCGCTGGGTGTTTCGCTACCGCGTAAAGCCGCAGAGGCGCTGCCCGATCAACACTGGGATGACCTGATACAACGGGATGCGGCAGCATGGCAAACCTTGCCAGGCGTGGGTGCCGCGCTGGCCCAGCGTCTTGTCGACCAGTTTCACCATGCTGAACTGCAATCACTGATCGCCTTTTTACAGCAGCAGGGCATTCCCGCCTCAGTGTTCCGGGTGGGGATAGTTGAAAATCGGCAAGCCGAGGCGAAAACGCAGCGCCAGTAGACGGGCAAAAAAGCCGAACAGCAGCGTAATGATGATCACCGCTTCGTGCGCCAGCGACGTTTTCAGCAGCAGGATATAGATCCAGCCTGAAGCGAAAGCGATCCCCGCATACAGCTCTTTCTGGAATACCAGTGGGATGCGATTACAGAACATGTCGCGCAGCACGCCGCCAAATACGCCCGTGATGACGGCGCTGATGGCAGCAATGATCATCGCATGGCCGGAATCCAGCGCCACCTGAGCGCCAATAATGGAGAAAACCACCAGGCCGAGCGCATCCAGCACCAGAAAAACTTTGCGCAGATGCGTCATCAGTGGCGCCGCAAAGGTGGTGATCACCGCCGCCGCCGCGACAATCATGATGTATTCAGGGTGTTTGACCCAGCCGAGCGGATAATGGCCGAGCAGGATATCGCGAACGGAACCGCCACCAATTGCGGTCACTGAGGCGATGATAATGACGCCGAAAAGATCCATTTTACGGCGACCGGCAGCCAGCGCGCCGGTCATGGCCTCGGCGGTAATGCCGATGATGTAGAGAACGGTCAGTAACATAGCAGACTCCAGTTAGACGGCGGCAAGGCTAAGGTATAGCGTAATAAACGGCGACTGAGATTTTCTGACGCCACGCTATTGGGATTAGCTCAGTTTATGGATGTGTGCTGCAAACGTCGTGGTATCAGTACGCCGGGTCGTGAACGTCTCGTGCAATGCATAAGAAAAAATTCGCCCGACAGGCTAACCGGCCGCTACTTCCTCTCTCTGTTTTGCTGTGCCACCGCCAGCAGGCGCATTACGCCATAACATGACCTCTGACACCATGCTGACGTGCCGGATAAATGGATGACCGGGCTGTTCTGTCAGGTCATCGCCGGGCAATGCCGCAGCGTCAGAGCGAAGGAGGCTGTCTTCTGGGCAAATCGCAGTCAACGCGATCAGCAACGTTAAGGGATAATAACAGGCAGAGGCAGTGAGGCAGAGTTGCGGAAGGGTAACGGGAACAGCGGAGACAGAGAATAACCGGGAATATTAATCGTCATTACGGATGAAAAAGAAAAAGCGTGCTGGTTCACAGCACGCCAACGCATCGTTTCGGATGCTCAGAGCCCACCATACAGACTTATTTTATTATTTGTTTCTTGCACGAATCTGAGAAAATGCTTTCAGGCTGAAACGGTATTCTGGCTGGAACCATGAACGACCGTAGTAGCAATAAATCAGCATACGAATGGACGCCATCGCCAGATAACCCCAGATTGCACAAAGCACTGACGGAGTTAGCCAGACGGTAAATAAGGTTACGCTCAGTCCGGCTAATACCGAAGAGGTTTCAGCAAAAGCGATGCGGGTATATTGTTTTTCACGCTGTAATATTGCCCGGTAATGCTGTCCCTGTGGAATAATAATAAAGACCACCGAGACCATCTCCAGCATTAAGGCCAGTTCAGGCTGGTCAAACATCCGATTAAGCAGATGGCTGCCAATAAATAACAGACCAAATGTCGCGGCGCCCATCACAATGTTGCCCCAGTAAAGGATCGAGAGATCGTTAATTGAGAGCATGCATCGGCGGATCAGCATATTCGAGAAGCCCCGATCGGCCAGGGTATCGATAGCCAGCAAAGCCACAACGGCAATGGCCAGCAGGTTGAGCTCATTTGCCTGCAGAATTTGCGCCAGTAACGAAAGCTGCAACACGCCAATGCCAATAATTTTGATCGAGGAGAGGAGAGACCATTTTGCGCTATTCAGACTGCTTTCACGTATCGCCATGATATGCTCGTTAGAGTACATGTACTCTGTGCGAAATAAATATTCGTGTAACGGCAATGGGGTTGCTGTGACACCGTTAGTTAGTGCAATGAGTCAGTGCAATTTTTCCGGCCGAAGTCCTGAAATACCTTGCCAGGCTTGCCATGTTATTATGGATTCAATCAAATGATGCTCGGATAAAAAATAGATATCCCTGGAATATTCACGGTTTCGTGTCATGGCGGAATCTCCCGCTGTTAATAAGAAGTCCGCCAGATCACGAATAAATCCTGTTGTTGTTTTATATTCTCCAGCCAGCATCCTGCCGGCAATCTCAACAAATTCTTTTTCAGATAACAAAGGATAAGTTGAGCGGTCCATGTCTTTTTTCCTGCTTTATCATTATGGGTATTGCTGTGTGTGGAATGATTTATACATTGTTTTATTTAATTTAACACCATAAGAAAAGTCTGATAACGCAACCGCAGTAATTAATGGTTTCACTCTGTGCATGATAAATATTAAATCACTTACAGCGCTGTAATAAATATTAGTTAAGGATTAATGTTTATAACAACCAGTGAACTTCGATGGCTCAGCGGAAATCAGTGCAAAATCAGGCCTGGCGGGCTGCAAACAGGCAGCATTGCCAGGAGTTTTCCTGGCGATAATGCTTAAGCAGAACTGGTGATAGGCGGGATAATGACGTCAGTAATCAGATAAGTGCTTTATGCTTTTTTGCCCAATGTTTTTGTATTTTTTTTCATTAACGACCAGCGTTAACTACAGCATAAAAAATGCGCTAACTCGTTGATTTATTGAGTAAGCAGTTGATTGAGCTTTTCAAGATCTTTGCTAACCCATTCAATATCCTGCTTAAATTTATCTTCTGAGGTTAAAGGCTGGCGATAGACCGTCACCATCACCTCGGCACCCTGCTCGTTGGCGATCACCCGCATTGGCATATAAATCTCCTTACCAAAACCGGTATCAACCCAGTGATCCATTACGCCGAACGGATTATGGGGCGTGAAACGAATCTTCACCGTGCCCTCGGGGCCTTTGGCGCGCCAGCGGTTGCCTTCCGGTTCCAGCGTGCTGTTGGTTAACCCGGAGGCCCATTTGGGAAAGAACTCTGGTTTCCAGATGGTTTCATACAGATCTAACCAGTGGCGTGGAATGGTCAGGCTCAGGGTACGAGAGGAGAGCATACTACCTCCGGCAAAGTGGCGGAAAAGGGCATTAAAGCATGGGGCTATGCCAGGTAAAATGCTGTAGCAACAGAAGTGTGGAGTAGAAAGGGTTTCGAACAGATTGCAGGCAACATCGGGTGTTGCCTGCGGTTTGATCAGATAAACCTGCCGCGTGCCGATACTAGGTGTTTCACCGCATCACCCTGCTCATCGCGCAGAATAAAGTCATCTGACTGCGCCATGACTGCACAACTGTGATTCGGGAAGATGCGCAGCAGGCTGCCAACTTCAGGACGGTGATTTTCACACAGCAAAAATCCGTGCTCCTCGGATAATTTGCTGATCTCATAGGTCTGGCCTGTCGCATCAGCCGCGATGCCGAACCCGCTGGCGTTCGTGCCGTGCGGTCCTTTATCAGAACTCAGCATTTTCGAGCCGGCATCGATAATCGCGAAATGCGCGTTAACGGCCACCACACGGGTAATCACACTCAGCGCGAGCTGATCGACGCGGCTTAAACCGAGACGGCAGGCAGTGAGATCAAGCAATGCATAATTGCCGGGACGGATTTCATCAATACAGGGGGCGATTTCGGCCGCCAGCGCGGTGGGTGTGGCCCCGACAGAGAGTGGGCAGGCGGTGAAGCCCGCCGCATGAAGCTTCGCCTGTAACTCCTGCATCATTACGGCTTCCTGACGGGCGATGTCCGCTATCGCAGCGGGATTTCCGGCACCATAGGCGTGGCCAGCGTGAGAGACCAGCCCGGCAAAGCGTAATCCTTTTTCCCGCAGAGCCTGCGCTATAACCACCGCCCGATCGGTATGCGGATCAACGCCAATACGATGTAACCCGACATCCACTTTGATCGCCACGGCCAGGTCGCAATCGGGCTGCTGCTGCCAGGCGTCAGCGATAGCCTCCACACCATGCAGCGCATCGGCAATCAGGGTAATTTTCGCCTGATGCCGCACCGCCAGACGCAGCAGTTCTGCCACACTCTGCGCCTGCACCACCGGATAGGCTAACAACAGATCGCGGATGCCACCCTGAATAAAGCTGATCCCTTCACTCGGTTTTGAAACCGTCACGCCGCGGGCACCTGACGCCAGCTGACGTTGCGCAATCCAGACGCTCTTGTGGGTTTTGATATGAGGACGGAGGGCGACGCCGGCGGCATCGGCCTTGCGCTGCATCTGTTGCAGATTTTGCTCCAGACGTTGCGCATCCACTTCAATGTAAGGTGTCAGACGATCATCAATCAGTGGGCGTTGCCACTGCTCGGCGGTATGGATATCCATAAGACGTTTCAACTCTGGCTTGCGGGAGAGTGCTCATCATTCCTCAATTGCGGGTCTGATGCCAGTGTGTCATTGACCAGGTAGAAGAGATGGTGACATACGCGTTTGCGCGTAAAGCCGGGAGGAGCGGGTCGGGAGCCGAGGCCATAAAACAATAAAGCAGGCGCGTGGCCTGCTTTATCCGTTAAACGTAAAGTGACGCTTCACCCGGTGGACGGGTTTTAAAGCGGCGATGCAGCCAGAGATACTGTTCAGGAGCACGCAGAATCTGGTTTTCGATCACCTTATTCATATAGGCCGCCGCTGCTGCCTCATCGGTGTGAGGATAATTTTCCAGCATCGGTTCGATGATCAAATGATAACCATCATTGCCCGCATTACGGATCAGCATAATCGGCACCATCGCAGGCTTCGCCAGACGGGACAGCACAAATGTACCGTTAGTGGTTGCCGCTTTTTCCACTGCAAACAGCGGCGCGAAGGTGCTGCCTTTCGGACCGTAGTCCTGATCGGGCGCAAACCAGACGGATTCACCTTGTTTCAGCGCATGTACCATACCGCGCAGGTCACGGCGATCGATCATCGCTTTATTGGAACGCATCCGGCCTTTGGTCTGAACATATTCCATCGCCAGATTGTTGTGCGGGCGGTACATCGCCATCATTGGCTGACACAGACCACTGATGCGGCCACCCAGCTCCAGCGACATAAAGTGTACGCCAATAAGCATCACGCCACGCTTTTCATTCTGAGCGGCGTGCAGATTTGCCAGACCGGAGACGGTAAACAGGCGCTTAACGGCGCGATCGGACCAGAACCAGGCGATGCCGGTTTCGGCCAGCGCCATACCCAGCGAAGCAAAATTACCGGCGATCATCCGCTCGGTTTTTTCTTCACTGATGCCAGGAAAACAGAGCTCAATATTGCGACGGGTAATGCGCTCGCGGCGCTGCAGGAAATGGCGGGAAATTTTGCCGGCACCGGCACCAAGACGCATAAGAACAGGATAGGGAAGCTGGACCAGCAGCCAGAGCACACCCAGGCCAAACCAGGTAAACCAATAACGCGGATGCAGCAGCGAACTGCTAAATTTCCCGGTGTTTTTCATTAACAACCTTCATGAGATAAATGGATGTATCGCATAAAGAGCACTTCCATAAGTCTCCAGGCGCTACAGCTGTACTGATTTCGACCAACACTTTATCAAAAAGTGCCTTGAAAGATAGGCAATCTCCGGAATCTACAGGATTGACCTGTTTCATGGAGCGATGCCGGAACGCGCTGAAAAAAGAAGGATTAAGGGTTAAATGACGTAAATACAGGAAGTTAAGCGAAGCGTTTCGTCCAGTGTAAATGTGAATGGCGGCCGTTACAGAAGAGTCTGGAAATTATTATTTATCTATCTTTACGCAATTCTGACACCCTCAGCGCTGAAAAAGTCACCAAAGTGAAGTGCTACCTGAACAGGCTGTAATGATCGGGCAGAGAGACAACTAAGCGCCAGTTAAGGCGCTTAGTGAAGGGGAGCATTACTCGATATTGGATCTGATTATTGAGTAAGTGGCTCAAGCCCTTTCCATGCATGAATTCTTTGAGTGGCGATTTCTAAAGGGGTACACGCTTGTGTACACGCTAAAAGAGGGTGCCTGCAGGCTTTGATCATAATCTGATCACTGCTCTTTTTACGCAGGAAAAATGCGTACTTTTACTGCGTACCAACATGCGTACTCCTCGCTGCGTACTTTTACACACCTCCCATGAGATTTTCCTGATTGGCATGCTGCCGCTAGTTTTTTGGCCCGCTCATGCGCCAAATGTGTAAAGGCGAATAAAGGTAAATGTGGGTTCAGCACATATCGCGGGCGGCGCTCATGGTGGCCCACATGGAAACTTATCGTGGAAAACCCTCTGGCAACCTTTAATTTGGAAACCATGCATTCTGGTGGATACCAGGTTGGATACCTTTCCGTAATCTAGCCGTGCTAGTCACAGGCTTAAGGCTCAGCTTTGAGATTTAGGATTTTCTAACCGCACCGTTTTGACTATGTGACTCTGTTGTCATCATCTCTCTGATAGTGGTTACCAAACCTGGTTACCAGTTACCACGATTGGTTACCGTTCCGCACGCACGTTATATACAAGCAAAAACATGTCGTTCAGTTGGTTCAGTTGGTTCAATTTGAAAAAATAATTGTTTTATAAGGATTAATTTTCAAAAAGTGAACCAACACAACCCCGAATTGAACCAACAACGGGGCAGTCTGAACCAACAACTTTTCATGTCTTACACTGTCTTACAATGCTAAAATGCTCACTACTTCCCTGATGCTGGTGACCTATGAGCAAATCCCTTTCTGTGACATTCCGTGTGCCTGCAGAGCTAAGTGAGGCTTTTACCGGTGCTGTTGGCACTGCTGGTGGCGATAAAACAGCATGGCTGGTCGATGCCATCAGGCAGAAGCTGAACCGGCCAGAGATCAATCCTGACGCTCGTATGATGGCGCTGGTGGAGAGAATGGAGACAGCGGCTGCGGCTTTGATTAGCGGAAAGCAGGGTATTCCACCTTTGCCATACGATGAGCAGGTGGTGACCCGTGTGGTGGAAGAGACAATCGCACAAGGCTTTGATAATGGCCGCATCATCGCTGAACGTCTTAATGAGGCTGGCTATCAGACCAAGGCAGAAAAGGCGTGGGACAAGGACATTTATAGCGCTTGGAAGAGAAGAGACTTAAAGCGCTCGTGATCTCAATCTTCCAAGTCGAAATCATCTAACCACTCAGCTTCTCTCGCTGTGCGTGCAATGAATATGCCTATTATAGCCTTGTCCGGTAAGTGTTGACGGATGGTGCTCTTCATGGCTTTGTAATGACTCCCAGCAGTAAGGACATCGTCAAATATAACAATGTTATTCCTAATGCCAACGGCCGCTGCAGGGTTGAAAATGTAGTTCTGTGCTATCTGTTCAGGAGTCGGCCTGTTATCTGCTGCATGAGATGCGAGCATAGAAACCCTTTGGGTTATTAGCTCTCTAAAGTCGGTATTAGGTTTGGTCTGCTGGCAAAGCCTTAGCACATCAATAAGACGCCCATCATAGGCAGGGTCTGTAGGGCACTTAGAAGGCGGAACCGGCACAAACGTTAATACATCCGTATCTGTAATCGAATTTACGAGACCTGCTATGCGCCTAACAGCCGCTTCTTTGTAAGCCCATTCTGCGCGCCCTCTCTTGTCGACCCCTTTTTTAAAATTATGGATCAGGTTATTGGTGTCACTGAACGCATAGCCTTGGCGGGCAGTATATTCTCCAAAGAACAAGCAGCGGTCATCTTCAACTAAGTGATAGTGCTGACCGCGTGTAAGCTCATCAATAGCCGTTAGACGCATGAAAGATCCAAGTTGTTACGAATGTCATCGTAATCTCTAACCCGTATAGCCCCCTGAGCTTCATACTTGGCAGGCCATGAGATAGAGGGATTCTGAAAGCACGATTCCAAAATAAATAGCTTTCTACCCTGAGCCAGAGCAGCTCTGGCCTGTGTGAGAGTGCCGGACGTATCTGATGCCTCAACAATGATTGTTGCTTTTGTTAAAGCGGACATTGTTACGTTGCGCTCGGGGAAGAAGATGCGATTGCTACGATAGTCCTGATCCAAATAGCGCTGGAATGGCACCTGGCTGATAAGCAGGTAGTTCTCTCTAATCGTCTTCTGCAAATCAACGTTCTGTTTCGGATAATTATGCGAAAGTGGAGTACCTATAACAGCGATGGTTTTTCCACCCATTTCCAGCGCAGTCTGGTGGGCGCAGGTATCAACACCTTCGGCTAAGCCAGACACTATCGTTAATCCATCACTAACGAGGCATTTAACCAGCTTACGCGTTCTTCGAGCGCCTTCCTCCGATACTTTTCGCGAGCCAACTACCGCAACTGAAGGTGTATTCACTAAGTCCCACCAGCCCTGATAGTAAAGAACTTCTATAGGATGCCGAGCGTCACGTAGCTTTTCAGGGTACTCACCAGCGCCGTGCACACGAACGCCAAAATCCTCAACGTTGTACTTGGCGAGGATGTTTTTCATCTTAGATTTGAACGTTTCGATTGTGCTATCTGAAACTAGCTCAGAAGGAAGCACGCAGCCTTGAGCATTACGAAACTTATCGGCAATGGTTTTGAACGTTGCGCCTTGTTCCGTCCACAAGGCCTCGTAAGCAGCCATCTCCCGGAAGGGAGACACAGCACGCTCAAATGAGTTGTGTGATGCGAAATCAAGTAGTGACATGGCTAATCTTTGTATCCGTTGGTTGTGAGTGTTTAAGTTTCAATCAGGCTAATTCGTACGAAAAGTACTGTACAAAAGATCAGTGTAATTTTTATCATTATAATGATTATCGCGCCAATTTTGACTTTTTGTACAGTGTTTACCTCTTAATTTCAGGCTTCCTCCACTGATACACGGGAGCATTCATTCTTTGACGATGGCGCTCTTTAGCCTGCAGCGCTTGTGCTATACCGGTGCGGATCGTGTGGAGGGTGTGTCGGTCTAATGGCTCTCCGCTCTGGCGGGCAATCTGTAGTAGCGTCATCTCAATCGTCTGTCGGTCAATCATCTCACCCGCCCGTTTACAGTGAACGCTCAGTCATTCTTTATGCTAAATGCTGCTGGTGGCGTCAATCTGCAAGCGACCGTTGCGATCAGTTTTCAGTTCGGCGATTCTGTCTTGGATGTCAGGTTTTGTTAGGTTCTCGCAACCTGATGCTCGGGCGGTCTTTTCACTGTACCTCACCCAATGGCCGCTTACGTGGTGTTCAAATCGATGAGGTACTCGCGACAGAAAATTTCTTTTTTGTCGGTGAGTGCCATAAATATTCTCAAAAGGAGTTTTGAATGAGTAACAAATTCAATTCAGGTGAAATCGTTCAGTTGAAATCAGGTGGGCCTGAAATGACTGTAAAAGGTTATGCAATCCATCAAGAGGCTTTCCAGTGTCAATGGTTTGCAGGTAAGAAACTCGAGCAAGGGTACTTTGCGGAGGAATCCCTTGTTAAAGTAAACCCAAAGCCATAACCCCAAGTACGCTAACGCTATCTCTTGATGACTTATCAAACTGGATGATGCTCTCCCTGCAAAAGGATGGGTGCCTTTATCAGCAAGATGTTGTTGATTACTTAATCAAGTCATCCAATGAGGCATTTTTGAAGGAGAACGCCGATGGAAATCTCGTTCTTTCTATAAAAGTCATAAACAAATTTAGAGTTAGTAGTGGGGAAAATGTTGTTTGGGTTAAACCTGATAAATATTGGCGTTATCGCGTGCCTGAAGATGAGGATGGTCGAGAGGCTCGCGGTTAAATCAATGGCGGCCAGATTTGGTCGCCATATTCGCTCCAATAAAAAACCGCCCGGAGGCGGCTATTTTTATACCTTAGGAATCGCGGGTAATTCTATCCAATGCGTTACCGCAAGGGTTGGGCTTTGTACTTCCGTACCAATTATCACATTGGAAAAACCAAAAGCCCCATCGTAATCCGCGAAACCTATCCCATTCGCTGTATTCACTACATAAAGCGGCAATATTTGCGAAGGATCAGGCAACATATCCTCTGTTGATATCCATTTCATCAATAATCTCTCTTATTGCTTAAGTATTGATAACATTACTCATATCTAGATAGCTATAAGTTATCTTATACATTAGCCTTAAGTTTATTCCTGGTGAAGCAAATTTACGTCGAAATTTCGCCCTGCTTCACAGCGTGGCTAACCGTGGGTGAGAGCGATGGTCATGGCAGCCATCATCAGGCGCACTCGAATTTTAGTTGCTGAATCAAATAACTCTTGCCTGAGGCTTTGCCATTCTGTTTCACTAAGATAATTCTTAGAACGAGGCGGTTTAGATTCGCCTCCCGTGAGTCATTGCTATGCCCGTCATCAAAATTCACTGCACAACGTGTGGTGAAGACCGTTTCCTTACTTCGACCCATTCATTACATGCTGAGCAGGTCTCACATATCTACTGCGAAAATTGCTCAGCCCCGGTAAGGGTCAGTGATGTGGTCTGGTATCAGGAGGATTTCATCTCAGCACGTTCGCGCGCTTTAGAGGATAATGTTTCCTTCGCTGATTCCATTCGCCTTATAGCCGGAACATAGCGTTGCAGGCGCATTCGCGAATACGCCTTGGGTGTTACGCTGCTTTAGCCAGCCTTTTCGCCTTTCTTTCAAAGTAGGCATCAGCGACTTTATCGTACTCGTCGCGCGTGAAGCCTTTCTGATCGGGATACTTGGCCGCCAGCAGCATGGTGAACTCAGTCATGGTTATTAGTTAGAAACCTTCAGCTTCAGCAATCTCTTCAGCCACCTGCTCCAGTGGCTTGCCAAAAACTTGAATGCTCCAGCGATCAACAGCTGTCCTGTAGTCAACATGGTCAAAAGTGCCATCCTCGCGCAAGTAGTCCGCTCTGACGGGTGGCTGTGGGCCATCTATAGCTTTGCTACCTCTGTCTCGCGCTATCTTCTCCAGCGCAGCCAGGCGAGCTTTAATGTTCATCGTTACCGCCCAACAGCAACACTCTCAGTTCTGGTGACCGCGGGAAGTTATGCCCGCGCAGTGACAGGCGCCCTATAGCCCTCTCATACGCTCCTGCAGGGGCATTGCCTGCTAACTCATCCATCAGGGCTGAAATCACCTGTATATCGCCATCCTTAGGCGTCATGGCTTTTTCCAGCCGGTTTAGTCGTGCCAGCAGGCTACCCATGATTGTCACCCTGCAGGATAAGCTGATTATGGCGCTGTGCTTCTTCAGCCGTAGCATTACGGAACAGCCCTTTATCTCTCACCCAACCGCCGCCACATTCGCGGGAACCGTCAGGGCTGACACCGATTAACCAGATTTCATCAGGGCCGCCGCTGTTAGTCTGAGCGCCGCTGGTGGCCTCCAGTGCTTCAATTCGTCTTAACAGGCTCATTGTCCGCTCTCCTGTGCCTTCTCCAGCTCAGCAACGCGCTCAGCCAGTTCTGTAATTTCGATAATCTTCGCCATGTTCGCTAGGCCATCCAAAATCATCTTTCCTTGGTCGGCGGGTAGCTCGCCTGCGGCAATCGCCTTAATCACAGAACGGGCCGCTGCAGGTAAATCGCTATCGTCCAGCTCGAACGAAACAGGCTGATAAACCGGCTTACTCGGTGGCACAACTCTGTCCAGGATGAGGCGGCAGGCAGCCATATCGCCTCCTTTAGCCGCGTCCATGATGGTTTTCACAGCATCATCAGCGCCACCTTCCAGCACACGCCTCAGTTCAGCTGCTCTGCTGCTGCGGCCACCTGGATTACCCGATGCGCCTTTCTTCCATTTGCCACCTTTATCACGGCTGGCCTGTTCTTTCGTGCTGTCAGGCATCTGTCTGCCACCTTTCGCTATTTCTCATACCCGTTTCACCTTGACCAAACTCAACATGATCGCGTCCCTGCGATGCGTTCAATTACTTCCTAATCCGCTTTTGAAGGAAGCCCCCATCACGGGTGCTTTGTTCACGAGCTACTTGCAGGGCAACTGTTTTCATCTGTTGGATCATCTGCTTCTGTGTGGCGTCATCAATGCCGTTAGTGGTAGTAATGTTGAAATTCACCTCTAGGCTCACACCTCCGCTGCCGCCACCACCACCCAGATCGCTATTGCTGATCACCTTGCCATTATCGCCCGGAATCATGTACTGGCTGCCATTGCTGGCTTTGAAGATTTCAGGCTTGCCGCCTTCACCGACGCGATACATTGAGTTAGCCAGAACAGGCCCGCCATGCTCACGGGCTCCAGCTACTGCCAGCCCTTTAGAAGCCATTAATGCGGTTGAGTAGGCTGTTGTGCCTACAGTTGACGCTGTACCCATAGTAGCTATCGAAGCACTTACTGCGGCCGGCCCCCACATACCCGCGGCAGCAGTAGCCTGTGTCGCTGTTGCCCCAAGCGCTGCTGATGCCGCGACCTGTCCCATAAGCATGTTTTTCACATACTGGAGCCCCATCTCCACTAGCCCACTCACAACACTATTCAGAATCGTGCTGCCGATGTTGGCGAATGCTTCACTGAGGCTTTGAGTACCATTAAGAAGGCCAGTAATGGCATTAGTTGCGCCACCCTGAAGAGAGTCAACCGCGTCAGCCAGAAGGCTGTTAGCGGCGCTCTGGTTGCGGTATATCTCCCACTGAGCCGCTATACGCTGCTGTTCGTACTGAGTGTTGGCGGCATTCATTAATGCCAGACCATTGAGGGTGATTTGCCCTTTAGCGGTTTCAAACTCCTGTATTAACGCGAGCTTTTTGGCGTTCTCATTAGCCAGCGCCTGAACGGGATCTATAGCGCCTTGCGCTTCCTGTAGTGGGGTAATTCCGGCATTCTGCATTACCCGGATTCGGGCTAAATTTACCTGGTGCTGTTGTTCCATTTGCTCGGCGGCTGCGTCATGCTGCTGCTGAGTGATGGTCTTTTGCTCCAGCGCCGTTTTAAGGTCAGCGACATCCTGCTTATAGCGAGTATTTTCTGCCTGCTCAGGGATCAGCTTCATAGCGGCGGCCTGAGCGCGGATTGCTGCGGACGTATCCCATATCGCGCCACGATACTTACCGGCCAGCGCAATCTGCTCCTGAGTGGCCCCTTTTCCCAGTGACAGCTGAGCCTGAAGAACGGCCTGAGCGCGGCTCATTTCGGTCGTTGAATCTGCTGATAATTCGGACTGCTGGCGCAGGCTTTCCAGCTTCTGTGAGACAGACTCAGCCGAAGAGGCTGACCGCTTATCCTGCTGCTCACTTTGCTGCTGGGCTTTCCGGCGATTGTCTTCTGCTTTCTGCTGGTCGAACGTCACACCGGCCCTTTCGCGTGCCAGCTGAACATCACGCTCTATCTGTTCGGAGTCGGTGCTGCCGTCTTTTTTGGCAAGATTACGAATGTCCATTTCAGCCTTGAGCTGGGCGCGTTTCTTCTCGTTAAACTCACTTTGCAGGTCGATTTGTTCCTGCTGATTGTCGAGGTAGTCCTGAATGTCTTTCGGGCGATTAATAATCAGGCTGGTGGAGTTAAAACGTTCTTTAGCAGTAGCGGCCTGATTTATCGACCGCGCAAAATGAGACATCATGCCAGCGGCGTCACCTGCAGCCGTTGTTTCACGACTCAGCAAGTCGATGCCTGTTTTCAGCCCTGTTGTTAACTGGGCTTGACCAAGAATAATAGCGCTTTGCGTCTGGCTCAGGCGGCGCTGAGCTTTTTCCAGCGATTCGGCTGCGATGTTCTGTTGATCAATAGCACCTGATAACGCTTCTGATGCCTGACGGCCTCTCATCGTTCCAGTGCCCCAGTTATCAATTTCTTTACGAAGATCGCGTACACGATAAACGGTGTTATCAAATGCCTTTTGCGCATCTTCAACGCTGTCCGTGAGGCTCGGGATGGCCTCACGCATGCGGGCAATTGATGCGCCTACCTCAGTGGCTGACATCTCTTTAAACTTAGCTGCGAGGTTAGCTGCGCTATCGGCTAAGTTATTGGCTTCTTGCCTTGCCTGCTGAGCCTTCTGGTAAAAGTAGAAAATCGCAGCTGCGGCGAGAGTGGCCGCGCCAGCAGGGCCACCAATTAGCGCCATCACACCCCTGGCACCAGCTGCCGCTGCCGACATAGCGCCCTGTGCTGATGCGACTTTGTAAGCTGCTGCGGCATTAGCGATCTGTTGTGCTGTAGCGGCTGCCAAGGCACCAACATATCTTGAGCCCATCACGGCGCTCACAGCCAAAACGGCTGTCGAAATTGAATCGAGATTTTCAGTTAAAGTGACCACTGCGCTATTGAATACAGCAACAGCGGCTTTAACAGTCGCAGATGAGCCAATAAAGCGAGTGATGTTATTTCCTGCCACCTCCAGAGACTGGCCGATTGTGGCGGTGGTTCTGGCAAACTCCTGCCCGATACTGGCACCTTGCGAAAGCAGGCCATTGACCACAGCATCAGTCGTCAGCTTGCCCTGAGCAGCCATATTGCGCATTTGACCAATGGTGACGCCCATTGAATCTGCCAGCGCCACAATGAGTCGGTTGCCCTGTTCGTTTACTGAGTTAAATTCTTCGCCACGCAGTGCGCCAGAGGCTAACCCTTGCGAGAGCTGGATAATGGCGTTTTCAGCTTCCTGTGCGGTAGCGCCCGATACCACAAATCCCTGATTGATGATGGTGGTGAGTTTGGCGAGATCGTCTGCGCTAGTTCCATACTGCCGGGTCGCTCGCTCTAATCGGGCATACAGTGACGCAGTGGCGTCGAGACTTGAACGGGTTTGCTGTGTGATGTTGAAAACGCGCTCAGTAACAGAAGCCAACTGCTCGCCCGGCCTGACAGCGTTAGCCAGTTTGTTGTTCACATTCGCCCAGGCATCTGCATAGGCGGCGACCTGCTGAACTGACAGAGCTGCGGTAAGCGCAGTGGCTACGCGAGAAAGCGATGACATTGAACGTTCTGCGAGGTTGATCTGCTTGCCAGCTTTAACAGCGGAATTACCCATGCCATCAAGTGTGTTATCGAGCTTTGCTGCCTTTTCAAGCGCCTTTTCCAGCTCAATATCGACTTCGTAATACACTCCGCCTAATTTGGTATCAGCCATTCATCCCCCTTAATGACTGACACGAGGCGAGGTCTTAACCAGCGCGATGCGGTGCATGCTTTCGATCACGTTCAGACCGTGGTTTGTCACCTGGTACTCCCTGCCGTCCAGAGAAATCATCTCCATCAGCATGGTGTATGCCTCACGTTCATAATCGACCTTGCCGCTGCTGCGGGCAGCATAAACGCAGTTATCCACCAGCCCCGATGCCAGCAATTCCCGGCGCACCTCACCGGTTTTACCGTTATGGGTGAACTGTGCGTTGCCATTTTCCCGGATTCGGTCACGGATGTATGTTTCTGCGATAGTCTCAGCCAGGCGCTGTAATTGCTTCATCACGCCTCCTGATCCAGTTGTGCCAGTGCTTTGTCCATCAGGCCGCGAGCGATAACGTGAATAGTTGGAGCCACGCCTAATGGTGATTTAGCGCGTTCCTGTTCCTGAATTTTTCTTAGGGCTTCGATTTGTTCAATCCGCATCAGAACGGGTTTGACGGTTGGCTGCTGGATCATGACACCTCCTGTTATTTTACACAGTAATTATAATTTCAATTAATGAAATAGTGGAGTTGATCATGCCGATTTATGAAATATAGATTTGATCGTTTTGATCGAATATTTTGCTTATAAAAAAGCCCGCATAAACGGGCTGGGGAGTAGATACTACTCTGAGCACAATTTGAGTTGCCGGCTCGTTAACTGCGGGTCAATACCATCAGGCAGAACTCTCCATGTCCTTACGCTCTCGGTGTAATCAAAGTGATTTAATTCCCCGCTTTGATATAAATCGTTGAGGTTATCAAGCTCAGATTTGTCTTTTGCTGAGGGGTTTTCTGCGAAAATAAAGGATTTGGCGGCTTCAATAGGCTTGGGAAACGACTCTTTTATTTCTACAACCGTAATATCACCATCTTTTTTCTCGGAAATCGGTTCGTACTTGACCTTAGAGTACAAATAATCGCTTAGCTTGTAGTAGGCGCTGGTGGTTGGGAGTGAGTTCCCATCAACGAAGCCGATCTCTTTCAAATTCTCTTTTTTACATTCTGCGATTTTTGATTTGGAAAGCAGATTGATATCCTTTGTCTTTATGAACTCAATAACTTTATCCGTAGCGCTTTCTTGACCACAGCCGGTGAGCACGGCACAAACAAGGCTGATTATTAGTAACTTCTTCATATCCCTATCCCATAAGTATTGTTGCGACTAATCCTATTGTCCTGAGCCGTCCGATGGCAATAAAAACCGTCCATTCTTTAATCGGCGATCACTTCGTTTTTAGTCTAAACGCCTCGCCACCTGGCTTAGCTAATCCCATGCGGCGCTGTGTATCGGCTGCGGCCTTGGTCACATCTCCAAAGGTGTCGATAAGCATAGTGGGGCGAACACGCTTCGCCAGACACTGATTGCGGCGGGATCTGATCCACTCTCGGCCTGCTTCTGAGTCGCAATTGTCGAACACCTCCAGCCAGCGAGAAGCTGCTCTTCTGTAGAGGCCTTTCGCCTCAAGTTCTTCAGCTCTCTTGTCATTTACCATCTGTACCGTCCTGAAAAGCATGTGTTAACGCTGAGGATGTTGGTTCAAAACAGCCCTTTGTTAGTTCAGTGTTGGTTCACTTTTGAATTTAAATTTCTTATAAATCAAAGGTAATGAGGAATTGAACCAACTGAACTAACTGAACCAACACTAAAATCCTCACATGTGAGGCTTACTCTTCTTCTGCCTCATCCTCTGGCCGGTACTGGATCACATAGACGTTGTACTGACGCTTGTTAATCCTCGGTGACTTCCTCTGGTAGCCCCTGCCGCTGGCCGGCGGTGTCAGCATCCCGCTTTCCACCAGCACCCGGGCGAACTGCTTGGGATTGAATCCACTGGCTATCTCCTGCTCGAACGTTGCCGGGAAGGTGTAAAAGACGATCGGATCATCGTCATGGTTGCCGCTGGCGCGATAGCCGGCCATATCGCGGATAGGAAGCGACTGAGGATCATACGGGAAAGGAGCAAACCGGCTGTAGCCATTGGCGTTCAAAAACGCTTCACATTGGGCGATGATCTGCTGATGTTCTTTGTTGCCGGTACCAAACTCTCTCACCCAGGCGTTATAGCTGTGCTGAACGGCGTCGCGGCACGTCTGCTCGTCCCATCCAGTGATAACGCGGCCCAGCAGTAACGCAGCCTCAAGAATGGCGAAGCGTGTGCCTACGCGATGAACCTGCTCGCCATATTCTGCCGGTATCAGACCGCGCCAGCGCGCCTCTGCCTCTCTGACTGCCTCAGTAGCCTGCTGTTGATTGCCGGCTAGCCATTTAATCCACTCCCGGCCTGCTGCGCCGTGGTGATTCTGCCAGGCATCCTTCAGCGCGTCGGCGTGCTGCTTGCCGTTCTCGTGCTGGTGGAAGCGCACAGCCTTACTCAGTGGGATATTCAGCAGCCTGACCAACTGCCCGGCCTTCGCTTTGCGACCCGCCATAGCGATGAAGGTTTCTAAATCCATCTCGCCGGTGCTGATCGCTACTGTGCGCCAGCGCTTCAGGTCACGGTTTCCGCCTTCTTTGGCTCCCTGAAGCTTCCCTACGCCGTTAAAGAGTGCATAGGCTGACTGCGAGACGCTAACCGGATCAGCGCCTTGTCCGACCTCATCCAGCGGCATCAGCGCATCATTGTGGGCGGCGGCCTCGTTAGCCAGGCCTAACGCGGTGCCGTACCATGTCAGGCGCAGCTGGTCAGGATTACCGTATAGGCTGCTGGCAACATTGGCGGTTGTGGTCTTGCCGGCGCTCGATTGTTCATAAAAGTGAATGCCGAATCCATCAGCACCAGACAAGCCAATCAGCGGGGCAGCCAGCGCAGCAGCAACGCCTGTCATCATCGAATAGTTACCGGTGACCAGCGCCCCAACGCTTTGACGCCAGCTCTCTGCGTTCCCCCTGCAGGTGTAACCGGCTGCGGCAGAACTACGGCCGTTGAAAAGTACCGGCTTGTCAGGTGTGCCGATGATCTCCCCGTCAGGCATGATGTAAGCGCCACATTGCCACCCTGTAGCGTGCGCCACTCTCCATACCTCCCTTGAGCCGTTCCGCTGTAGCCAGTCAGCCAGAATCGCTCTCAGGCCGCTTTTGGTGGTGACGTTCACGCCACCAGCTTTGAGCGTTCGCCATCCCTCGCGCTCGCCGATGTCGGCCAGCGGGATCGCCTGCGTGGTTTCACTCTCTGAACCCCACGCCTGCCAGCGGAGGATCAGGAACTGGTCTTTGTCATCGCGACCGGTACCGATTACCTGCAGTGGTGAGCACAGCCAGCTTTCGCGGTTGATGATTTCCCCGGTCTGCTTATCGGTGTTTGGCTCAACCCAGTACACACCATCCTGACGGCTTTCAATCCGAGGCTTTAGCGCATCGCGATCCGGCGCTGCTGCTTTACCACCCTCAATCACTTCCAGTTGTGCGCCCATGCTTTCCCCCTGCGGTTGGTACAGTGAATCGTTAAATGCTGCTGTAGCGCTTTCCAGCCCGTTTTGCTGGCGGTAATCATCCCAGTCTGCCTTATGGCTGGTGGGCGGTAAGGAAACCCATCCATTGATTGCCTCAGCAGCTTTATCAGCGAATATCTTCCCGCTGTTCACTTTTGGTTTGCCGTTGTCATCGAGTTCGCCTGGCTCATGCCAGTCGTTATCGCCGGCAATGATGATTGCGGCGTCCGGGTGCCGCTGGCGCATAGTCTCCGCGACCGGCAGCAGATTACCTGCATCGAGCGCTACGACAGCCAGCGCGCCGGGACGTATCAAGTGTGCGGTGAGCGTTGTGGCCAGCCCTTCACCAATGATGATTTCTTTCACTTCCTGCGGCTGGTTAACGAGGTGCCACGCTCCGCGCTTGGCTGAGCCATAGAGCACTTTCTTTTCGCCCTGTGGCGTGATGGTCTGCGCTGCGGCCACATAGCCGGATTCATCCACTAGCGAAAGAAGAATTGATCCATCGGGCAGGCATGGCAGAAGGAACCCGTCCAGCCCCTTAGCAATCAGGTACTCGCTTTCGCCTAGAATGGTCTGCTCTGCCAGCCTCTGGTAGTGGCTCACAAAGCTCTCGCGGCGCTGTTCTGCTTCTGCTGCCTCTTTCTTCAGGCGCTGCTGCTCATGCTGGTGGCGTTGTTCGTCAAGCTGATGCCTTCTCTGGCTGGCTGCTTTCTGGTCAGTTTCTGCTGCCCGGTAATCAATACCCAGCACATCAGCCGCCATACGGGCGGCCTCAGTGGTACCACACTGATTAACTTTCTGGATGAGGTCTAAACCATCACCCGCACCGCACTGGTTGCAGAAGAAGCTACCGCGCCCTTTGTCATCGAAGCGAAAGCGATCTTTACCGCCACAGGCAGGGCATGGTGCGTGCTGGCGGGGTGATCGTGGCACTTCAATTCCCAGCTGGCTTAACACCATTGGCCAGCGGTTAGCTGCGGCGCTGGTGGCTTCCCGGATAAGGTCGTAATTACGCATGGAAATGGCCCTCGCTGCCTGAGAGCGAGGCGCTCATATCGTTGATCATGCTCTGCCAGATAGATTGCCCGTAACCGGAAGGTTCGTTGCCGTCCAGGCAGAGAATGAGCAGGTCAGAAGCCAGCTGTTCCCAGTTCGGATAGGCCTTTTTCATGGGCTCCAGAAGGTAGCTGTCTACCAGCATTCTGATACCTGACATACCATCCACAATCGCCACCTGAATTTGATGGCCGTTTACCGTCATCGGGAACCAGTCGCCGCCGTTCTGCTGTCTTACGCTGTTATACATTGCCGCTGCAAACTGGTTAGCCAGCGCATTCAGGCGGAAGTTTTTAGTAAGAATTGCCATGGCTCCCCCTCAGTGCGCCGTTGGTGCGGCTGGCATACCTTCGGTATTCAGCATTTCAATGAATCCGTCGTGAAGCATCGCCAAACCTTCACGTCCCCATTTGGATAACCTCATGCCTCCATCTGGTGATGCCTCAAGCATGGACTGATAAAGCATCAGGGATTTCTGATGAGGACTGTCATGGGTGAACTGCTCGAAGGCCAGCTCTTCAATATTTCTTGCCAGCGAAAAACGCTCGGTTGCCGGGTAAATCACAATGCCGCCATGTTCACCCACGTAACGCACCGCATAAGTGGTTGTGCCGTCATCCTGAACAATCGGAACTGTGCCGTTTTCTTTCATTTGCTCAACGATGAACACCCCGGCCACCAGCCAGCGCCAGACGATTACACGCTGCTCGTTGTCAGGAATGAACCAGCCCCTGGATTCGGCCAGAGACAGCTCAGCGATAACGCCAAACCCCTCTGAGAGCGGACTGTCAAAGCGGCCATCATCAAGCTGGCGGATAAGGGGTGAATAGCCGATAAGCCTGGCGCCGATACGCACACCATCAGGAGAAGCTTCTGCTGCGAAAGAGCCGGATTTCTCCGGCACTGTTGGGAATTTGAGAGCGTTCTTCATGACTTTGCCTGCACTCCCTTTCCGGGTGATTTCAGCTCAGCATCAACTGCTGCCTCAAGTGCCTGGATGGTGTCGTGAACGGTGCCGTGCGCCAGATTGATGAGCCAGGTGTAATCCTCGTTAACGTCAGTGCCAGGCATCGTCTCAAGGAGGATGGATAGAACGGCGCGAGCCTTCTTGAGATTGGCTGCTTGCCCGTCAATGTCAGTAAATGAAATAGTCATCAGATAACACCCCCATGAGCAAACTGGCCGGAAAGTCTGGTGATACGCATGCCGGCACGATCTGTGGTTGAACACAACTCAGCAAACAGTGTGGCGATGCGCACTGCGGCTTTTGGATCGTGCTCCATAAGTGCTTCATGGACGCTGCCGCTATAGATTTCAGCTAGCTGATGCGCGTACTTATCAGCGTTATGAATGTCGATAGACACAGAGTTAAGAGGCGATTGCTGCTGAGTAAGAACGGCAACCGGCCGCGGGTTTTTGGTGGCTACAGCGACGTTGAGATTTTTCATGCCTTTCCCTCCTGCGCCTGACGCTCTCTCGCAGCATCACATTCTTCGAAGCGGGTGAGACTGTGGATGCCATCTACGATGAGATACATTTCACGGCGTTGCTTCTCGTCCGTAACCTGAGGGATTACTACAGTCAGCAGGTGTAGCAATCCGGCCTGAGCACGAAGTAGGCGATCACGAGAGATATTCTCAGGGGTGTTTGGCGTCGGAGCGGCCTCATTACCGATGATGGCCTGAGTACGCTTGAAATCTTCAGTGTGGGATTTGATGTTGTCGTTATGCATGGGACACCTCCTGAACTGGCAGGCGCGCGGCTAGTGACAAAATGAAATGTGGTGCCAGAACGCGGCGGGCTTCTTTCTCACTAGCAGCCTGAACGGATACGCGGCAAGGTTTGGCCTGCATGTCAGCGCGTGACAAAGCCAGAAAACGAAACTCAAATTTGGATGTGGCTTGGGTGAGGGTAGTAGCCATGGTGGCAGCCTCCGATAACTGGTATTTGATACCACCACCGGAAACGCCAATTTCACTGGTGGTGGACTGAACAGGGTTGGCGTAACCGGCGTTATCGGAAACCGGCGCGGATTTCTCCGCCCCCATCCAGCCCACCATTACTTCGTGAGCGACACGGATTATAACCATATCGCCGAAAAAAGGGTGAGTCAGATTTACGACACAAAAAAAGACGCTAGGCGCGTCAAGTGTCGCCGACAACATTACCAGGACGCCAATCCTGACACCGGATTTTGCCGGTGCAGAGTGAGGATAGTCCGAAGAATGCAAAGAGGGCAAGCGGTTTTTTGCCTGTTTGTGATGACCGGCATCACCAGCGTAAGACGCTGGCTTACACATCATGTCGTTAGCCGCTAACAGGAACAAAGCCAAACTTTCGGCTGAGTGGATGTCAGGTTTTGACAGGTTGCTGACGTCATCATTTATCATCAACAGGCTAAGCCTGGCTAAGTTCTTCTGGCGTAGTGACAGGTCAACCAGCGGGTAGGAATTGCTCTGAATGGCCTTCATGGCTTTACCTCTGTGAACTCACGCACAAAGCGCTCTACAGGCTGTGTGCAGGGCGATGAATAGCCATCCCGATAGAACGTCACGCGATTAAATTGCACGCTGTGTACCGTCACTAATGCGCCGCTGGTGTCCTGATAGCGATCATTTGGGGCTGGTGTGCTGGTGGGCTTAGTCATGGGCTGCCTCCAAACGTTTAGCCAGCCATCGCTGAGACAGGCGCATCAGTTCGGCTTTGCGCTGGTCATAGGCCATGCCCATATCAATCAGTGTGGTGTTGGTGCTTTCGAGATAGGTGAGGTGCTCAAGCTGGGATGAATTCATGCCGTCGCGTGGTTCACCCTGAACGCCATTCACCTGCGCCCACTGTTTAGCTGTGAGACCACACAGAACAATACGGGCGATCATATTGCTCTCGTTGCTGTAGTGACGGAGTAAAGTCTGTTTACCCTGTTCAGCGCGGGCAGCATCCAGAGCGGCACACATAGGCTTAAACATGTTAGCGGCACTCAGACGGGCTTTAAGCTGGCGGCGATACTGTGCGGCAATCTCAGGCACGCTACGCTGTAGCGCCTCTTCACACTGGATGAAGTATCGGCGCACGGCGCGGCCCTGCTCGTTGCGCTCCACCATCGCCAGCTCTTTTGCCATGCCAAGTGAAAGGCCGGTATCTTTACTGCGACGATCACCACCTCTTTTAGTTTTCCAGCCTCCAACACTTTGGCTAATTTCTGTACTTTGATTCCTCAGGATTGGGGAATCAAAAACTACATAATCGACCCCCAGCTCAAACCCATAGTCTTTGATGCGATCGGAAAGCCACGTCGAATAATCACGCCCGACGCCTAAAGCTTTATGCAGAGCTTTTGCACTCACAATATTGGTTTCACGCCCACTAATCTGACCGGAAATAACCGGAACAATAGCGGCAAACTCGTTGTCTGAAATATCGCTGATGCTGGTGGCAGGCTGAGGAGCGGCCTCAGAAATTAATCTGCTTTTTTCAGTTTTCATTTGTCAGGCTCCGTTAAGCGGCGTTGAACGCATCCGGGTAGAGGGAAAGAATGTCGTTAATCTCATGCTGAGACAGGCCGATATAGCCACCAGCAACGGCATTGCTATTAACCAATTGAATCACTCGCATTACGTCAGCACGGGAAGTGATACGGTAGCGGAAGTGGCTACCTATGCCATCAACGTTTGGCTCGTCAATGCGCTCCAAGCGAATATCAAGCCTTCTTTCCAACTCTGTCGCGTAATTACGGGCGCTGGACAACCTGCAGTAACGAAGGATTTCATTCTCAGTGAAGCCATTAATGCCACTGTGAAGCATATACTGGCGGGCACGGTGTTTTTTAGGCGCTAGTTTAATAGCTATGGCAGGCGTAACATCAGAGGTGTCAGCTCCCTGATTAGCCGCCTGTAATGGGCGGTTTTTCATTTTCATCAGACCACCTCGCGGCGTTCTGCCAGCCAGCGGTTAACCTCAGCAGCATCAAATGCGGTGCTTTTCTCGCCCAGCTTCACGGGGGATGGCAGTCGCTTATCCCGAACCCAGCGATCAATGGTTGCTACATGGACGCCCAGCGCTTGAGCTAGACGGAAGCGGCGGATATAGCCGCTGGTGGGTAGTGCGGATACTGCTGTTTGTAGTTGCGTCATGTTCCCCGTAACCTCTTGTAGATGGTTGATGCGTCGTTACAGGATGAACGATAGAGAATTAAGTTTTTTTAGTCATAGAGTTACCTAAAATTCTTCCTAGTTTTGCCAAAACTCGAAATTATCTTTTCCCCGCTCTCTTGAGCCAGTCGGTTAATGTATCTTCGGTTACTTCAGGGATTGGAAGCTGTTTAGCTTTAGAGCTCAGCTTGTGTTTTATTTGATTTATACTCCCATCTCTCATTTCAATCTCACTAATGCCCAAGGCGTTCATCAACGCTGCTATGTAATCAGATTGTTTAACGGTAATCCTTTCCTTAGGCGCATCTTCAACCTCAAGGTCTAAATGCGGTTCCTGCTCTAATGGAGCTAAAGGTCTACCACTCAAAGATGATGCATGAAGCCTTTCGATATCACCACGCATTATAAAAACATCCTTCGTTTCGACCTGTCTATCAGGCAACCTAAGATGCATGAGCCTTACACCATCTTTCTGAGAAACTTCTCTAAAAATACTGGACAAGCCATAAGGATTCAGAGGGTGATAATATGTCATAGTCCAAAACCCATAGGCTTCTACATTTAGATTTATGAAGAGGACATGTTTATGCTCATACTCTATTTTGTCACCGACACGAATAAATTCTACTGGAAGAAAACCAAATCGAGCGCCCAGGCCGATTCTAGCCGTTAGTAATGTCCTGGCCTCATCTTCCCGATCTTTATCCATCACTATCCTTGCTTTACCTCGAATACCGTTAAGGTTTTGGTAAAGAGAAATAGCACCAGACCTTCCAAGGGAAAGTATTTCATCAGGACTACAGTTAAAAAGTTGGCTCACTCGATCAACTGAACAATGCTCAAGTACTGGCATTTTATTATCAACCCAAAAATTCGGAGTCTTAGCCATAAAATTTCCTTATTTAACCTTTCTTATTGAGGTCACGTTGTATTGCTCTCCGCGCTCCAGCACTACCAGCAGGTCGGCCCACTGGCTAAGCGCAGCCTTCCTTTCATCGAAATACTGATGCCGGTTATAGATACCCTCGACACCTTTAATACGGTGGTTAAGGCAGCGCTCTGCTACGACCGGATCGCATCCCAGCGCAGCAAGATGTGTGCGCGCCGTGCGGCGGAAATCGTGAATGGTGAAGTTGGGAATGTCTGCCATTTCAGCACGCACTTTTGCCAGCGCAACCGGCAGAGTGCTTTCCTGAATATGGGGGATCATGCGGTTTTGCATCTTACGTGCGGGTAGCACCCATTTGCTGTTACAGGAAAGGGTGTGAAGCTCTTTCAACCATGCTAACGCTGGTGGCGGTAATGGGATGTCAATCGCATCACCGTTCTTAGTGCGCTCAGCCGGCAGATGCCAGACACCTTCATTTAAATCGAACTCGGCCCACTGAGCAGCGCAAAGCTCCATCTTCCTGACACACAGTGCCAGCAGTAACTTAAATGTGAGTTCATTCTGGCGGCTGAAGCCCTTGGCCGTGCGCATCGCATCGAACAGCTTTATCAGCTCATCACGGCTTAACCAGCGGTCACGGCTAACCTCTTTGCCACCAGCATCGGAAATCTCAAAGGCAGAGCAGGGGTTAACTTCCAGAGCGTGGCGCTTGATGCCGTAATCAAATATGCGGCGCGTCCAGCGCAGAACGTCAGTGGCAACTGTAGGTGCTCCGCGGTCAACAATCGCTTTCAGCATGTCATCTATGTGGCGGGGCTTTACATCCTCTACCTTCATTTTGCCAATACACGGGTTTATGTCTTTATCTATGCGGCGGCGCAGTATGTCGGGATGCTTCCAGCGTGGCAGGATCTGACGCTCGAAGTATTCAGCAGCCAGCTGTGACACGCGCATAGCGTTCTTCTCAGCGTCAATTTTTGCCAGCGCATCGGCTTTGCGTTGCTGCTTTTCTCCGGCCACGTCATAGCCCAGTGCCACGCGAGCGGATAACTCTTTAACCGTTTCCCTTGCCTTGGACAGAGATAGCTCAGCATAGGAGCCAATGAGCATCGCTCGCGCTTTGCCTGAGAACTTATAGCGGAAGCGCCAGACAGGCGTTTGATAGTTCTCGCGGTAAGACAGGTAAAGTCCGTTACCATCTGATTTCCCCTCAAACCTTTCGCCGGCTTTAATCCATGCGCGTATCTGTGCGTCAGTTAGCTTTGGCATCTATGAATCCAGTGTTGATTAGTGGTGTACACCCAGTACCATTAAAATTCTGCTTTAGGTACACCAAGGTGTACACACTAATCATGCGCTTTCATGCGTCTTTATGCTAGCTCCTGACAACAAAAAAGCCCGATTATATGCGGGCTTTGCTAGTAAGTTGATGCTTAGTGATTTTTAATGCGTCGTCACTCGATGTTCTGAATCTGCTCTCGCATCTGCTCAATCAGCACCTTGAGTTCAATCGCGGAGGTGGTGATTTCTGCATTGATTGACTTCGATGCCAGCGTATTCGACTCGCGGTTAAATTCCTGCATCATGAAGTCCAGACGGCGACCGACCGCCTCTTTCTTCTTCAGGATGTTGTAGGTCTCTTTCACGTGAGCATCCAGTCGATCCAGCTCTTCAGAGACGTCAACACGCTGCGCCATCATCACCAGTTCCTGCTCCAGGCGATTATTTTCCAGCTGCACTTCGGCGTCTTCCAGTTTGGCAACCAGCCGCTCACGCTGCCATTTGATCACTTCAGGCATCTGCGCGCGGACTTTGCTGACTTCCTGTGAAACGCCTTCCAGACGCTGCTCAATCATCCCTTTCAGTGCGGTACCTTCGCTTTCGCGTGCCGCAATGAAATCATCCAGCGCGCCATCCAGCGCCTGCAGTAACTGCTGATTGATCACATCCAGGTCCTGCTCCTGAGCAGACATCACGCCCGGCCAGCGCAGAATATCCAGCGGATTAATCGCGCCTTCATCACTTTGCATCTTCACCCAGTTAGCCGCCTGCACCAGCTGCTTCGCCAGTGCTTCGTTCAGCATCAGTTCGCCCTGGGCGCTGGGATCGGCATCATAACGCAGGTTGCACTCAATCTTGCCGCGCGTCAGACGCTGGCGAATGCGCTCGCGGATCACCGGCTCCAGCCCGCGGAACTGCTCCGGCAGACGGATGTAGGTTTCCAGATAACGTTGGTTCACGGAACGCAGCTCCCAGGCGGCGCTGCCCCATTCGCCTTTGGCTTCGCGGCGGGCATAAGCGGTCATACTGCGGATCATAAGCGATACTCATTTTCGGAAAGATGGGGTGAAGTATAGCGAGGGCAGCCACGGCATAACAGGCATAAGCGTCTGTCAGCGGAATAACGAATCATTTCCGCTTTGTCCGACAGGCACTTATGATGGCGGCTGGCCCATTTTCTGAGGAGGCGGATCGATGTCTCGCGTTATTGCTTTTCCTGTTGCGCTGGTGCTGTTGCTGGCGGGTTGCCAGACACCGCCAGCCCCGCCAACCAAACCCCAACCCATTTGTGCCGGGGGCGACGTTATGATGCAGACCACGCTGTGGTTTGGTCTGAGTAAGCCACAAGGCGGGACAGTGAGCTCACTTGAGTGGATGAATTTCGTCGATAACGAGGTCACACCGCGCTTCAGGGACGGGCTGTCAGTCTATGACGCTAAAGGTCAGTGGCTGGGCGAAAATGGGCAGCTGGCACGGGAAAACAGCAAAGCGCTGATGCTGATCCACCGTTTTGATCCGGCCGTGAATACCCATATCGAAGCGTTACGTACGCTGTATAAAAAGCGCTTTGGTCAGGAGTCGGTGATGCGGGTCGATGCGCCGGTTTGCGTGGGGTTCTGAGGCGGGAAACGGCGGCAGATTGCCGCCGTTGACGATCAGATAAACAGACCGGCAAAAGCGGCCGACAGCAGGCTCACCAGCGTCGAGCCGTAGACCAGCTTCCAGCCAAAACGTGACACCACGTTGCCCTGCTGCTCGTTCAGTCCCTTAATGGCGCCCGCCACAATGCCGATAGAGGCGAAGTTAGCGAAAGAGACCAGGAACACCGACAGAATACCCAGTCCGCGCGCGCTCATGCCTGAGGCCACTTTCTGCAGCTCAATCATCGCCACAAACTCATTGGCCACCAGTTTGGTCGCCATGATGCTGGCTGCCTGCAGCGCGTCAGCCTTAGGAATGCCAATCAGCCAGGCAAACGGATAGAACAGATAGCCAAGCAGTTGCTGGAAGCTGTAACCAAACAGGGCGGCAAATAGCGCATTCACGGCCGCGATCAGTGCAATAAAACCGATCAGCATCGCCAGAATGATCATCGCAACTTTGAATCCTGCCAGAATGTACTCACCCAGCATCTCAAAGAAGCTCTGCTCTTCATGCAGTTTATCCAGCGCGATAGGCTGCTCATCCTGGCTTTTCATCGGGTTGATGATCGACAGGATAATAAAGGTGCTGAACATGTTGAGCAGTAGCGCTGCAACCACATACTTTGGTTCAATCATCGACATATAAGCACCGACAATCGACAGCGAAACGGTGGACATCGCGGTCGCCGCCATGGTGTAGAGCCGGCGCGGCGGGATATCACCCAGAATCCCTTTATAGGCGATGAAGTTTTCCGACTGACCGAGAATCAGCGTACTGACGGCGTTAAACGACTCGAGCTTGCCCATGCCGTTAATTTTCGACAGCAGGGTACCGACTAGTCGAATCAGCAGCGGCAGAATGCGCCAGTGCTGCAATATGCCGATTAAGGCGGAGATAAAGACAATCGGGCAGAGAACGCCAAGGAAAATAAACGCCAGTCCCTGTTTGCTCATTCCGCCAAACACGAACTCTGTACCCTGGGCGGCAAAGCCGAGCAGCGTCTCAAAGAAACCCGCCACCGAACCCACCAGTGCCAGACCACTGGCAGAATGAAGAAAGAACCAACCGAGCGCGGCTTCCACCACAATCAGCTGAACGATAAAGCGCAGGCGAATCTGTTTACGGTCATGACTGACCAGCAGCGCAAGGGCGAAAATCACCCCCAGCGCCAGCAGGAAATGAAGAATGGCGGCCATAGTTTTTTTAATCAGAAGAACAGGAACGCGCATTTAGCCACAGTCAGCGGTGAATTTCATCTGATGATGCGGCGGGCAGGCGTAAGAGACAGCAGGCAAGGAAGTCCGTATAATGCGCAGCCAATCATTAGCAAGCCGGAGATTACCCATGCGTCCAGCAGGCCGTAGCGCACAACAGGTGCGTCCAGTCACATTGACCCGCAATTACACCAAACACGCAGAGGGTTCCGTTCTGGTGGAATTCGGCGAAACCAAAGTGCTTTGCACTGCCTCCGTAGACGAAGGGGTTCCGCGTTTTCTTAAAGGCCAGGGCCAGGGCTGGATTACTGCCGAGTATGGCATGCTGCCGCGCTCGACCCACAGCCGCATGGCGCGTGAAGCCGCAAAAGGCAAACAGGGCGGCCGTACGCTGGAAATTCAGCGCCTGATCGCCCGTTCGCTGCGTGCCGCGGTGGATTTAAAAGCGCTGGGTGAGTTTACCATTACGCTCGACTGTGACGTCATCCAGGCTGATGGCGGCACCCGCACCGCCTCTATTACCGGTGCCTGCGTGGCGCTGGCCGATGCGCTGAACAAGCTGGTTGCCAGCGGCAAGCTGAAAGCAAACCCGATGAAAGGCATGGTGGCAGCCATTTCAGTCGGCATCGTCAAGGGCGAAGCGCTGTGCGATCTGGAATACGTTGAAGACTCCGCGGCAGAGACCGACATGAACGTGGTGATGATGGAAGATGGCCGCATGATCGAGGTGCAGGGCACCGCAGAGGGCGAGCCGTTCAGCCACGAAGAGCTGCTGACGCTACTGGCGCTGGCACGCGGCGGAATTGAAGAGTTAATTCAGGCGCAGAAAGCGGCACTGGAAAATTGATGTAACAGGCGACCACAGAGTCGCCTTTTCTTTATTTGAGGAGTGAGAAATGAAAGCCTGGCAGCGTCAGTTTATTGAATTTGCCCTGAACAAGCAGGTGCTGAAGTTCGGTGAGTTCACTTTAAAGTCAGGGCGTCAAAGCCCCTATTTCTTTAACGCCGGTCTGTTTAACAGCGGACGGGATTTAGCGCTGCTGGGACGCTTCTACGCGCAGGCGCTGGTGGATGGCGGCGTCGATTTCGATCTGCTGTTTGGTCCGGCCTACAAAGGGATTCCGATTGCCACCACCACGGCGGTGGCGCTGGCCGATCATCACGACCGCGACGTGCCTTACTGCTTTAACCGTAAAGAGGCCAAAGATCACGGTGAAGGCGGATTACTGGTGGGCAGTCCGCTGCAGGGCAAAGTGATGCTGGTGGATGATGTGATCACCGCCGGGACGGCGATTCGTGAGTCGATGGATATCATCAATGCGCACAAGGCGACGCTGGCTGGCGTGCTGGTTTCGCTTGATCGCCAGGAACGTGGACGCGGAGAGATGTCAGCGATTCAGGAAGTGGAGCGCGACTATCACTGTACCGTGACGGCGATCATTACCCTGACTGACCTGATTACGTGGCTGGAAGAGAAGCCGGAGATGGCTGACCACCTGGCCCAGGTTCGGGCCTATCAAAAAAGCTACGGTATCTGACCCATAAGGCGGGCGTGATGCCCGCCTTATGGTTACACCAGCTGAGCGGCAATCAGCGGCCAGCGAGCCTCGAAGTCTGCGGTCGGACTAAAGCGGAACTCCGAACGGACATAGCGCGACAGCAAGCCTTCGCAGAATGCCAGCAGCTGACTTGCCAGCAGCGTTTCGTCAGCCTGAAAGCCTTCACCTTCACGCATTTTGCGCTCGCGCATCACCTGACGCAGCTGCACTTCAATCCGCTCAAACAGCTGATTGATGCGGCCCTGCAGGCGATCCTGCTCAAACATCAGCGCATGACCGGTCAGTATCCGCGTCAGCCCCGGATTACGCTCACCAAATCCCAGAATCAGTTGCACGATCAGACGCAGGCGCGTCATGGTCTCTTTCTCATCTTTCAGGATCAGATTGATGCGGGTAATCAGACTGTCTTCGATAAACTCAATCAGGCTGTCGAACATCCGTGTTTTACTGGGGAAGTGACGATAGAGCGCCGCTTCTGACACGCCGACCGTGGCTGCCAGTTTGGCCGTGGTAATGCGTTGACTGCCATCACCCGACTCCAGCATTTGCGCCAGCGCCTGCAAAATCTCTTCGCGACGATTTCGCTTCGCGACTTTTTTTTCTGCCATGACCTTAAAGACCCCTGAAATTCACCCTAAACAGGCAACACCTACGCATCTGCCACAAGCACGAGTCTTATGGCGATGAGAAAAAATAATTGGCGTAAGTGAAAGTCGGTAGCGTTGGTTATTGACGGCCTGAGTGACCGAAGCCGCCTTCGCCGCGCAAGCTGGCGTCGAAGTCTTCAACCAGATTAAATTCGGCCTGCACCACCGGTACAAAGACCAGTTGTGCCATGCGATCGCCCGGCTGCAGCGAGAAGCTTTCCTGACCGCGATTCCAGACCGAGACCATCAGCTGTCCCTGATAATCGGAGTCAATCAGTCCCACCAGATTACCCAGTACAATGCCGTGCTTATGACCAAGGCCCGAGCGAGGCAGAATCACCGCAGCCAGGTCGGGATCGGCAATATGAATGGCCAGGCCAGTTGGAACCAGCGTGGTGGTGCCTGGCGCGATGTCGAGAACATCGTCGATACAGGCGCGTAAATCTAACCCAGCGGAACCCGAGGTGGCGTAGGTCGGCAGTGGAAATTCTTTGCCGACGCGCGCATCAAGGATTTTAACGTCTATTTTTTTCATCATAACGGCTGACAATCTCGTCTAATAATTGTTGGCCAAGGAGAGTCTTATCGCTGAGCGGTAAGCGCTTTTCTCCATCCTGCCAAAAAAGGTGAAGAGCATTGGTGTCGCTATTGAACCCTTGTCCGGCTTTAGCAACGTCGTTAGCGCAGATCAGATCCAGATTCTTGCGCACCCGTTTTTGCCGGGCGTATTCTTCCACATTCTGGGTTTCAGCGGCAAATCCAACCACGAAGGGCCGGTGCTCCTGTAACGCGGCGACGCCAGCAACAATATCGGGATTCTTTATCAGTTGCAGCGTGACGTTATCATCGCCGCCCTGTTTCTTGATTTTTTCGGCCGCAATATCGGCTGCCCGGTAGTCTGCCACGGCTGCGCTTGCAATGAAAATATGTTGTTTGTCTATCTCGCCCATCACCGCCGCCTGCATCTCCAGCGCGCTGGTGACATCAACCCGTTTTACGCCAGCCGGCGCTGGCAGCGCCACCGGTCCGCTGACCAGCGTGACCGTCGCGCCGCGTCGCGCCGCCGCTGCCGCAATAGCAAAGCCCATCTTACCGGAGCTGTGATTAGAGATATAACGCACCGGGTCCAGTGCCTCACGGGTCGGTCCGGCGGTAATCATAATGTTGAGATGTTGCAGATCGTTGACGGGAGCGGCCCACTGTACCGCATGGTCCACAATCTCCAGCGGATCGAGCATCCGGCCTGGCCCGACATCGCCACAGGCCTGGCTGCCGCTGTCCGGTCCCCAAATCAATACGCCACGCTGCTGAAGCACCTGCAGATTGTGCTGGGTGACGGCTGCGCGATACATCTGTTGATTCATGGCCGGCACCACCGCAACCGGTGCTGCAGTCGCTAACACGGCGGTGGTCACCAGATCGTTGGCCATGCCGGCGGTGATTCGGGCAATCAGGTCGGCGGTGGCAGGAGCCAGCACGATTAAATCTGCCCATTTCGCCAGCTCAATATGTCCCATTGCCGCTTCTGCTGCCGGGTCGAGCAGATCGTTAAATACCGGATAGCCGGACACGGCCTGCAGGCTGAGCGGCGTAATAAAGGCTTTCGCCCCGTCGGTCATCATCACGCGGACATCGGCACCGCGATCGCGCAGGCGACGCACCAGCTCAGGTGCTTTATAGGCAGCAATACCGCCACTCACGCCAAGAAGAATTTTTTTACCGGCTAATCCCATCATGATGCTGGCCTCACTAAGCTGTCTGCCGCCCGCGGCGGCGAATGCACGGACTTTATCACAAAACCGGTGACGCGCCTTTTCACTGCCTGCGTTTGCGAGCCATCTCGTAAAAAGTCACGCTGCCGATGGTGGCGTGCTGCCGGATGCGTCAATCTAAGGTTCGCTTCAGGGAGAATGCAGATGAACAATATGGCACCGCGGGAGAAGCTGCAGCAGCAGGGCGCACAGGCGCTGAGTGACGTCGAACTGCTGGCCTTATTTTTGCGCACCGGTACGCCGGGGCAGAATGTAATGGCGCTGGCGCAACAGATACTGCACGAGTTTGGTTCGCTCTATCAGATCATGACCGCCAGTAAAGAGGCTTTCCGCGGCATTAAGGGTGTCGGTGAAGCCAAGCTGGCACAGCTGCACGCCATCGCAGAACTGGCGAAGCGCTTTTTTGCCAGCCAGCTGGCGCGTGAAAGCACCATGGAGAATCCTCAGATCACGCGGCAATATCTGCAGAGTCTGTTGGCGCATCAGGAACGTGAGATCTTTATGGTGCTGTTTCTTGATAATCAGCACCGTGTGCTGGAGGCGCAAAAAATGTTCTCGGGCTCGATTAACAGTGTCGAGGTCCATCCGCGCGAGATTGTGCGTGAGGCGCTCAAGGCGAATGCCGCCGCCCTGATTCTGGCGCACAATCACCCTTCCGGTATGGCAGAACCGAGCCGGGCTGATCGCGATGTCACCCGAAAAGTGAGTGAAGCCTGCCAGTTGCTCGACATTCGTCTGCTCGATCATCTGGTGATAGGTCATGGCCAATATGTCTCCTTCGCTGAGCGAGGCTGGCTTTAACTCAGGAAAAAATCGCGCCAGGTGGCGGCTTTTTGCCCGATCATTCGGGATCTTTATCTGTTCGGGACTTGAGCACTTGGGCTGAGCGGCGTATACTACGCCACCTTTGAGAATCTCGGGTTTGGCGGTTAGGCCAGCTTAGCGGGTTCCATGGAACTCGCCTGGCGGGCTGCAAGCCTGACGAGGCGGCCAAAACCTAATTTTTAAAGCTCGAGCTGATTTGATTTTTGGAGAATAGACATGTCACGAGTCTGCCAGGTAACTGGAAAGCGTCCGGTGACCGGTAACAACCGTTCCCACGCAATGAACGCGACGAAACGCCGTTTCCTTCCGAACCTGCACTCACACCGTTTTTGGGTTGAGAGCGAGAAGCGCTTCGTTACTCTGCGTGTATCTGTAAAAGGTATGCGTATTATTGATAAAAAGGGCATTGATACGGTGTTAGCCGACATGCGTGCCCGTGGTGAGAAGTACTAATCGTACTAAGGAACTGAATCATGGCTAAAGGTATTCGTGAGAAGATCAAGCTGGTTTCCTCTGCTGGTACAGGTCACTTCTATACCACCACGAAGAACAAACGTACTAAACCAGAGAAGCTGGAACTGAAAAAGTTCGATCCGGTTGTACGTCAGCATGTGATCTACAAAGAAGCTAAAATTAAGTAATTTTAGTGTTCTGCTAAAAACCCGGCTCCGGCCGGGTTTTTTGTTTGTGCAATACGCTGAGGAGAGGTTATGCCCGAGTTACCAGAGGTTGAAACCAGCCGTCGCGGCATCGAGCCGCATTTGGTCGGTGAAACCATTCTTCACGCCGTGGTGCGTAATCCACGTCTGCGCTGGCCGGTATCGCAGGAGATCCTGTCGCTGAGCGATCAGCCGGTGCTCAGCGTGCAGCGCCGGGCAAAATACCTGCTGCTGGAGTTGCCACATGGCTGGATCATCATCCATCTCGGCATGTCCGGGAGTTTACGCGTGCTGCCCGAAGAGCTGCCTGCCGCCACGCATGATCATGTTGATCTGGTGATGAGTAATGGCAAGGTGTTGCGCTATACCGATCCGCGCCGCTTCGGTGCCTGGCTGTGGAGCAGCGATCTGGCCGGCAGCAACGTACTGGCACATCTTGGGCCGGAGCCGCTCAGTGACCAGTTTGATGGAACCTGGCTGTTCGAAAAGTCGCGTGGCAAACGCACGCTGATCAAGCAATGGCTGATGGATAACAAAGTGGTGGTCGGCGTCGGCAATATTTACGCCAGCGAGTCACTGTTTACCGCCGGGATCCTGCCCGATCGACCGGCCGGAAGTCTGTCGCAGTCAGAGGCTGAGCTGCTGGCAAATACCATCAAAGCGGTGTTGTTGCGTTCTATCGAACAGGGCGGAACCACCTTACGTGACTTCTTACAAAGCGACGGTAAACCCGGCTATTTTGCGCAGCAGTTGCAGGTGTATGGACGGGCCGGGGAGCCGTGCCGGGCATGTGGCACGCCGATAGTCAGCGGCAGACACGGGCAACGCAGCACTTACTGGTGCCCGAACTGTCAGCACTAATCAGCTCTAAGCTAATTTTGCCAGCAACGCCTGATGGACTGGCGCGGGCAGGAAGGCGGTCACATCCCCGCCGTGACGCGCCACCTCTTTGACCAGCGAAGAGGAGACAAAAGAGAAGCCTTCCGACGGCATCAGGAATACGCTCTCCAGCGTCGGCAGCAGGTGACGATTCATGTGCGCCAGCTGCATTTCATATTCAAAATCTGACACCGCACGCAGTCCACGAACCAGCACATTAGCCTGCTGTTCGCGGGCGAAATTTGCCATTAAATCACTGAATCCGACCACCTCAACCCCAGGCAGATGCGCCACAACCTGGCTCGCCAGCGCCACGCGCTCGTCCAGGCTGAACATCGGTTTTTTGCTGGGGCTGGCGGCAATCGCCAGAACGACCCGATCAAACATCTGTGCGGCCCGGGTGACAATATCGAGATGTCCCAGCGTAATAGGATCAAAGGTGCCGGGATAGATGGCTTTAGTGGTCATACTCGCCCTTCTGCCGAAGCGTGATTCAGCGCCCAGAGCGCCGAATATTTGTTAAACGTATATTGTGCGTTAACCACCGCCAGGATCCAGCCCTGTTTGCCATCCAGAAAACCGGCGCGCAGCAGCAGGGTTTTCACAAATGCTCCCAGCGTATGGCTGAAGATAGAAAACAGGCCGCAGCGTTTGCCGCGCTGATGACGCTCAGTTGCCCAGGCTTCCGCATAGGCCAGCTGCTTACGCTGAAAGGCGACCAGGTCGCGACAGGTCAGGTGTTGTAAATCCCCCTTCAGTGCCACCACCGGCGCGCCTTCGGCATTGAGCGATTCATGCACCAGGTTATCGTTGTACTGCAGCGCTGGCGGATAGAGCCGCATGACACGGTCAGGATACCAGCCGCTGTGGCGCATAAAACGGCCAAGGAAGAGGTTGCTGCGGCCCAGACTGTAAACTGTGCGGCTGGGTGGGGCGATCAATACCTGCTCAATGGCCGCACGCAGTTCAGGCGTGACGCGCTCATCAGCATCGATCATCAATATCATGTCGCCGCTGGCGTACTGCTGGGCGCGCTGGCGCTGTATGCCATAACCCTGCCAGTCATCGCTGCGGAACACCTTAGCGCCAGCCTGAGTGGCAATCGCCACGCTGTTATCCTCGCTGCCGGAATCCAGTACGATAATTTCATCGGCCCAGTTGACCGACGCCAGACAGTCCGGCAACAGTTCCGCTTCATTTTTGGCAATCATCACGACCGAAAGTCGTTGGCGAGCTGGCATCAGTGGGACCGTGGCGGCAGATGAGGTTCGAGTAACTGTAGCAGCCGTTGCAGTGCGCCCTGGTTCTGGTGCAGCACGTCCACCGCGTGACGCCCGTAGTAGCGGCGATAGTCATCATCCTGCAGCAGGTTGGTGACCTCTTTTTCCAGCGAAATCACGTCGGTGACGGTAATCAGCCCCTGGCCTTCCTGCAGTTTGCTGCAGATATCTTTGAAGTTCCAGGTGTGCGGTCCCATCAGCACCGGAATCGCGTGGGCGGCCGGCTCCAGAGGATTATGGCCGCCTCGTTCAACCAGGCTACCGCCGACAAATGCCAGGTCGGCAATGCCATACAGCAGCATCAGTTCGCCCATTGAGTCGCCAATCACCACCTGGGTTGAGCCTGACGGAATTTCGCCGCTGCTGCGCAGGATAAAGCTGAAGTTGCGCTGCTGTGTCAGTTCACGGGCATCATTGAAGCGCTCGGGATGACGGGGAACCAGAATCAGTAGCAGGTCCGGGAACGACTGCAGCAACCGGCGGTGCGCATCCAGCACGATCGCCTCTTCGCCTTCATGGGTGCTGGTGGCAATCCATACCGGGCGGCGCGGCGCCCATTGACGGCGCAGGGTGACGGCTCTGGCCGCCAGTTCTGGCGTCACCGAGATATCAAATTTCAGGCTGCCGGTAATCGCCAGATGGGAGCGCTTGAGGCCCAGTTCGAGGAACCGGTCACCATCTTCGCTATTCTGCGCCGCAATCAGCGTGATGCTTTGCAACAGCCTGCGCATGAATTTGCCCAGCTTACGGTAGCCTTTGGCGGAACGGGCCGAAAGACGGGCATTGGCGATCACCAGCGGAATGTTGCGCTGGTGCAGAATGCGGATGATATTGGGCCACAGCTCGGTTTCCATGATGATCACCAGTCGTGGGTTGACCGTATCAAGGAAACGATTAATCGAGCCCGGCAGATCATAGGGCAGGTAAACATGATGCACATCTTTGCCAAATGCCGACTGCGCCCGTTCTGAACCGGTTGGCGTCATGGTCGTCACGGTGATGGGCAGAGTCGGATAACGATGACGCAACGCACGCACTAACGGGATCGCCGCCAGCGTTTCGCCGACCGAGACCGAGTGCAACACAATGCCGTCTGGCTTTACTTTGCCGACACAATAGCCGTAACGCTCCGCCCAGCGTTTGCGGTAGGCGGGCGCTTTGCGACCGCGCAGCCACAGGCGCAGCCAAATCAGTGGCTGAATAAGATAGAGCAGTGCGGTGTAAATGGTCGTCATAGTTACCGTTACGACACGTTCGCGTCTAAAAACAGATTAAAATCAGATGGCGGCATGTTATCAGAAACCCTTCATCCACTCATCCCACATTGTCAGTTGCTTCGCAGTACGTGCTGATAGAGCGACGTCAGCGACTCTGCCAGTCGCTGCGGCCCGTAAGGTTCAATTCTGCGCCGCGCGGCTTCACCCATGCGTGAGTCGTCAGAAAGCGCCGGTATTGACTGAATCGCCTGACGCAGTCCATTGATATCCAGCGCATCACAGACGAAACCTTCCTGACCGGCGGTAATAAATTCCGCGCCGCCGCAACCGGTACTGGTGATCACCGGCAAGCCACAGGCCATCGCTTCCAGCACCACATTCGGGAAAGGATCATAGAGCGTAGGCAGCAGTAACCCATCGGCCGCATGGTAAAACGGCTGCACATCCTGCTGCACGCCGACAAACCGCAGGCGATCCAGACAGTTGTGCTGATTCGCCAGCTGCTGATAACGCTGCAGCTGTTTATCCTGACCGACCACGATCAGATAACGATCGCTGCCGGCCAGCGCTTCAATCGCCGCTTTCAGCCCTTTACGCTCAAACCCGGAGCCGACATAGATCAGTACGGTCGCGCTATCGGGCAGCGATAGCTGCTGACGAGTCGCGTGGCGTGTGGCCTCCGTCGCGGGTTGAAAACGGCTGGCATCGATGGCGTTATGGATGACGTGGATTTTTTCGGCGCCGAGCGAGAAGCAACGCAGAATGTCGCGTTTCACCATCTCTGAATTGCAGATTACCGCTTTCAGCGCCGGTGAATGAAACATCTCTGCTTCCGCCTGCAGCACATAGCGGTGGTACGGACTGAGGCTGGCGCTGAGACGCTGCAAAGGTGAAACAATGCGTGCCCGCTGTTCCAGCCAGACCCGATGAACGCCATCGCCAGCGCGAAAGATGTCACAGCCGGCGATACGCTCATGACTTTGCACGATATCGAACTTTTCCCGCTCCCAGCAGGCGCGGGCCGCACGGGCAAAACCGCGCTCGCGAGAGACGCGGCCCAGCTTTGATGGGTTACAGATATGCAGATGCCAGTCCGGATTCGGCGTGCCCTGCCAGCTACGGGTGATGATGTTGAGATCGAGCTGCTCGCTACCCAGCGCCTCCAGCGCGCGGGAGATAAAGCGCTCCGCTCCGCCATCCGGCCGGTATTTTTGCCGGACAATCGCCAGTCGTAACTTACTCATTCAGATAGCTCCTTGCTGCCGCGACCACATCCTTAACCGGGATAGCCGAGAGATAACGCTGGTCAGTTTTGGTATCAATCGAATCCGGTGAAGGCAATGGACCATAATCGCCCGCCCAGATGACACGATTATTGTCGCCCCAGGGACGCCAGTGCTGCAGTTTAGTCGGACCAAACAGCGCGATGCACGGCGTATCCAGTGCAGCCGCCATATGCATCGGGGCGGAGTCGACACCAATAAACAGCCGGGCATGGTCAATCAGCGCCGCCAGCTGCGGCAGGGTGAACTGGCCGGCCAGCGACACCACATGCGGCGAGGTACAGAGCGCCTGAATGCGCGCGATCATTGCCAGTTCGTGTTTATCCGGCCCGGCGGTCAGGATGACCGGGCGCTGTGGCTGCGCCAGTTGGTCGATGGTGGCGGCAACGCTCTCTTCTTCCCAGCATTTGAAACCCCAGCGTGATGTTGGCTGCACCACGATAAACGGTGAAGCGATCTGCTTCTCCGCCAGCCTGGCGAGCACGCTCTGTTGATCGGCAGCGCTGTAGTGCATTGACACCCGCGCGCCCTCACCGCTGATGCCTAGCGGTGCCAGCGCAGACATATTCTGTTCCACGGTGTGCAGCTTGCTGTGATCGTGTGTGGAGACCAGCTGGTTATGGCACAGCCGCCACAGCAGGTTGTCGCGCTTTTTAAAGGCGAAACCGATGCGCAGCGGCGCGGCAGAGAGAAGGGTAATCAGAGCGGCGCGCCATTGATCGGCCAGATTAATCACCAGATCGTAATGACAACCCCGCACCGCCCGAATCAGGGCAACTTCATGGCCCAGCTTGCGCCAGCCGCCCTGCTGCTTCCATTTACGGTCGATGACGTGCAGATGGCGGATATCGGGATGCGCTTCCAGCATCGGGCGCGTTTCCTGATAGAGCAACACGTCGATACTGGCTTGCGGATAACGCTGACGAAGCGCGTTAATCGCCGGCGTCGTCAGCAGCATGTCGCCATGATGGCGCAGCTTAATAAGCAATATGTTTTGCGGAGAGACGTTTGCTGGAGTCGGACTGGCCATAAACAATTGTTCTCAAATTTTAGTGAACCGATTGTAGGGCAAACCCTTTTTAGGATAAAGCCAGCCTCAAGGGTTATTTGTTACGCCAGCGATAGAGGCGACTCAGCCATAACAGCAGCTGATACCACTGCTTAATCCCGCGGGCATTACGCAACATCCGCCGATGCGTCTGGCTGGTGAACAGATCGGTGATGATCGCCTGGCGTGCCTCATTGTCCGGCTCACGTCGTACGCTATGACAGACGCTGAGTGCTTCGTGCGTCACCTGATAATGGAATGAGGGATAGATTTTTACCTTGCCACGATAGCGCTGATTCAGTTCCTCCAGCAAACGGGCAATCTTCAGATAGTGGCGCTGATATTCGACGTTACGTTGCCCGGTGCGCTTGCGGTTGCTGATTGAGGCGTCATGCATGTAGTAGCGATAGAGTACCGCGTCGGTGTAACGCACCCGCTTTGCCAGCAGCATAAATTCGGTGGTCCACGGAATATCCTGATGATGCAGACCAGGTTCAAACAGCAGCTGATGCTGTTCAATCAGCGCGCGACGGTAAATCCCCAGCCAGACCACATGCATGTAGCGATGCGTTTTCAGCGCGGTGTTCAGCCAGTCGGGGCCGCTCAGAACCGGGGTACTGCGCAAACGGTCCAGCGGAATCAGCGGCTTCACCCGCTGACTCTGTTTGAAATACCATTCGGCATTGCACTGGGCAGCATCCAGATCGTCAGTTTCCGCCAGTGTCACCAGCGTCTGATACATTTCCGGTTGCATTGTGTCATCAGCATCCGGAAAGGTGACATATTTCCCCTGTGCCACGGCCAGACCGGCATTACGGGCGCGCGATACGCCCCCGTTTTTCTGATGAATGACGCGAACCTGCGCGTGATGTTGAGCATACCAGTCGGCACGCTCACCGGATCCATCGGTTGAGCCATCATCAACAATGATGATCTCCAGCGACGTCAGCGTTTGCGCCAGCAGCGACTGCATAAACTGATCAAACATGCTGCCCGCGTTATACATCGGGGTAATGATACTCAACAGGGGAAGGGCACTCATGACAGCGTTTGCACCCGCACAGAGTGAAAAGCGAAAGGGGTTTGCCTCATCATCATAAACCAGGTCCAGGCCAGCAAAATTAAATTGGGTGATTGACGATTATAAAACTGTCTGTCGCCCATGCTGAAGTAAATCACCGGAATTGTTAACAATAACGCACGCAGAGTCTATTTTTTCCATAAGCGACAGGCGGGTCAGGACCGAAGAACAGCCAGTGCCGGAAAACCGCGGGATCAGAAAACGCCTGGCGCAGCGTTAACTAAAAAACTTGTGCCTGACATAGTTCATCATCCAGCTGAAACTTTCGGCATACTGTTTCTGATACCACTTAATCCGGGCGAAACGCTTCATCTCTTTGTAATGCTTCGGCAAATCAAGTGATTGCGACGCCCACGGCGAGCGCTGGTAATAGTCGTAATAGAGCAAGGAGAGATCGCTGCCGGCCCAGGCGTGCCAGGGTTTGCATTTGCCGGTGTAGTGAATCATCACGGTATCGTCTGGTACCTGGAAGCGGTGCCACACTTTGTTCGCAATGATGTCATAAATATAGTTGTAACGCGCCGGCAGGATCATCACCTCCTCTTCCAGCACCAGGTTTAATGCATCCTGATCGGGAAAACCAAACTCCGCACCGCGGGTCACCAGCATCCCGGTAATGCGTGCCGTGGTCTGATGGGCCATCCAGCGTGGAATATTGATCAGCATGAAACCCGAGTTGAAGTAGTTATTTCCTTTCAGGCCGAGCCTTGGACATTGATTCTGACGCGCGCGCGGCGTGTCGTTGCAGGCGCACAGCGTGTAATCAGTGATATCCAGAGTGAATAACGGCGAATAGTCACCCACCACCAGCGTATCAGCGTCGATGTAGATGACCCGGTCGCTGTAGCGCGCCACGGTTTCGGGGATCAGAAAACGATAATGAATACTTTTGGGATAGCGTCCCACTGCCGGCAACTGATCGACCCAGGCGCTGTTAAAAATATGCAGCGTGATCGCCAGTCGGTGACCGGTGGCCAGCGAGCGCAGCTTTTCAACGTCCTGCTCGATCAGCGAATCTGAAAAAATATGGGCGTGGAAAGCGGTATCGGGATGATGGCTGAGTAGTGAAAATAGCGTAATGCCCAGGCCCCGCGCATAGGCGCGGTTAATACCAAAGGCAACGTGCACGGGTGATTCATCCGTGTCAGAGAGCGTGTTGACCAGGAGCTTACTTTGCTGAACAGCATCAGCAACAGAGGTAATTGCCATTACGCTTCACTATTCCAGGTTATGAGTAATAAATGCTTGTATTCTAGTCAGTTTATCGTGATCCAGCCCAAATAATTTTTCAGCAGGCTGATCAAAGCGAAAACGCGTGGCAAAAACGAATGTCGACGCAGCAATATTATCGGGTCCGATAAACAGCACATTGTTGACCGGACGCTGTTCCCTGACTTCACAAGGGCCGTACAACATGATTACCGGTACCAGCTGCGCATCAGCAATATAGGCATTGCCAGAGTCCGAGGAGATGTAGAAATCCATCTGCGCGATAGCCCACGGCACCTCTTCGAGTTTTAGCTCACCAATCAGGCTCAGAATATTTTCTTTCGGTCCGGTTAAGCGCAGTAATTCATCCAGCCAGGGTTGCTCAGCGGGTGGACCGAACACATAAAAGGTGCAGGGCAGGTGGTCCAGCGCCTCCATCAACTGCTGCCAGACAGTGGCGGGAATGGTTTTCGCCCGGTTACCGGCAGAAATGCTGATCCCGATTTTAATGCCCTCACGCGGTGCCAGCAGTGCAGCGGGCGGCGATGGCGGCTGCCACAGCGGTGAGGTGGCATGCTTAGGGAAATCGGTATAACGGTACTCGCGGTTGATCAGTTTCAGGTAGCTATCGAGAGTTAAATCGGTCTTAGCGTGATCCACAATGCCGCTGGCGCGGCGATAGAACACCGCGTGGTAAGACTTGCGCACATAGGTGCGCAGGAACTCTCTGCTGGGTGCATTGCACAACGCCGCAAAAAACAGGTTCACGCTGTTGGGCTGAACCAGGTAGACGTTGTCGTAGCGGTTCATCAGGGTGAAAGCCAGCTTTAGCTTGGCGAGGAAGCTGCGTTTCGCCTCTTCAATCAGGAAATAGCGGCTGACGGTATCATCGTGGCGCACCAGCGGCTCGACCGCTTTGCTGATCAGCAGGTCAGACTGACCGAGCGCGCGCAGCATCGGCGTGATATTGATGAAATCACCAATCTTCGCCGTCTGGATGATTAAATTGCGCCCGGTCGGCCGGTAAAACAGCCGCATCAGGGTGCGAAACGGTACCAGCAGCAGGTAGATCAACACATAGTTCATGGCCTGTTTTCCGTGATAATGGCCTGCAGTTTCTCTGCCACTGCGTCGGCAGTGAGCTCCGCCAGATTATGATTCGGAGCGCTCAGCGCCTGTTGGTTCTGGCCGTAACCGCCAATTAAACCCGGATCGGTCGGACCATACAGCGTCAGGTTAGGACGATCCAGCGCCGCGGTCAGGTGGCTGAGTCCGGTATCGACGGAGACCACCGCACGCGCGCCAGCCAGCTGCTGAGCAATCGCTTCCAGCGTCAGTTTCGGCAGCACATCGACATGCTCAAACCCTTCTGCCAGACGCTGCGCACGCTGATGCTCATGCTCCGCGCCCCACGGCAACCTGACCCGCAATCCGCTTGGCTGCACCCATTCAATCAGCTGCCGCCAGTGCGATTCCGGCCAGTGCTTATTATCACGCGTCGTGGCGTGCAGAAACACCAGATAGTGCTGCGCATCGGCCGGCAGATGATGCAGGAAATGCCCGGCAATCGCGTAATCGCCCTGGGCAGAGGGTTTTTCATAGCCCAGGCTTTTGGCAAACAGTTCGCGCGTTCGCTCGACGGCGTGCTGTTGCTTGCTGACCTCATGGCGGACGTCATACCACCAGCTGGCAAACGGTTCACGCGCACTGCGGCTATCCTGGCCATGCTTGATGCCCTTTGACAACCGGGTCACCAGCGCCGCGCTTTTAATCAGCCCCTGCGCATCAATCACGATATCGTACTCACGTGACTGTAACGCGCGCTTAAACAGCACGCGCTCTTCGCGCTGCTGGCTGCCAAACCAGTGTTTGCGCCAGCGGCGAATCGCGACCGGCAGCACCTTATCCACGGCGGGATGCCAGCCGGGGATCTGGGCAAAATTCTCTTCCACCACCCAGTCAAAGCGGATGCCGGGAATGGCGTGCATCGCATCGGTCAGTGCCGGCAGCGAATGCAGCACGTCGCCCATTGAGGAGGTTTTAACGATCAGGACGTGCATGGCACCTCCTGCGGCGCGTTGAGCAATTCGGTAAGCGTCTGATGCACGCGATCGGGCTGGATGTCGATCAGGCTCTGATGATAGCCCTGTTCGGCATCGCCTTTGCGCACTTTGTGATAGCCGCTAATCAGGCGGATCACCCGCGCCTGACGAGCTAATGGCGGAGTAAAGTCGGGGCTGCTGGGGCCGTAGAGCGCCACCAGCGGGCGATCCAGTGCTGCGGCGATATGCATCAGGCCGGAGTCGTTACTGACTACCGCCCGGCAATTAGCCAGCAGAATCACCGCCTGTTCCAGCTGGGTTTCCCCGGCCAGATTCCGGCAATGGGCGCGGGCCTCTTCCGGCAGTGCCGCGATAATCTCCTCACCGGTTGGCCGATCTTTGGCCGAACCAAACAGCACGATCTGGAAGCCTTCAGCAATCAGCTGCTGCGCCAGCGCCGCGTAGTGATAGTGCGGCCAGCGTTTTGCCGGACCAAATTCGGCACCGGGACAAAAACCGATGATCGGACGCGTCGCCGACAGCTGAAACTGCGCGGCGGTTTCAATCTTTTCCTGCTCCTCTACCTGCAGCTTCGGCCACAGCAGCGGTTGCGGCAGCTGCTGTGCTGACGTGACAGGCGTGTCATAGCCCAGCGCCACGTAGCGTTCAACCATCAGTGGAAAGGCGGCTTTATCCAGCACCCGAAGGTCATTGAGCAGGCCATAGCGCATTTCGCCGCGCCAGCCGACGCGACGTTTGATCCCGGCGAAGAACGGCACCAGCGCCGACTTGAAGGAGTTTGGCAGAACATAGGCGCGATCGTAGTGGCTGGCGCGCAGCGTTTTGCCTAACCGGCGACGCTCGCCAATCTCCAGCGCACCATGCCCAAGCGGCATCGCCAGCGCCTGATTCACTTCCGGCATACGTGACAGCAGAGGACGGCACCAGGCCGGTGCCATCACATCAATCACCGCATCGGGATGCTCGGCCTTGAGCGTGCGATAGAGACTTTGCGACATCATCATATCGCCGACCCACGACGGGCCGATTACCAGAATTTTCATCGCCGGAGCAGCTTCCTTTATGCGTTACGGTTGAGCCAGACCATATATTCAGCGACGCCCTGCGCCACCGTTTTAAACGGTTTGTCATAGCCGGCGGCACGCAGCTTAGTGAGATCGGCCTGAGTATAGGCCTGGTACCGTCCTTTGAGTTTTTCCGGGAACGGAATGTACTCAATCTGGCCTTTCTGATGGAACTTCAGCACCGCATCCGCCACTTCCTGGAAGGACTCAGCGCGGCCGGTACCGCAGTTATAGATGCCGGAAATGTTGTTCTCCCAGCACCACAGGTTAACTGCCGCCACATCATCCACGTGGATGAAATCACGTTTGAAACCGTCGCTGCCTTCAAACAGTTTCGGATTTTCATCGTTGCTGATCTGCGTATTGAGATGGAAAGCGACGCTTGCCATGCTGCCTTTGTGGCCTTCACGCGGTCCGTAGACGTTGAAATAGCGGAAGCCGCACACCGGCGAGTTCGCTTCCGGCAGCATCTGACGGACATAGTGATCAAACAGCATTTTCGAGTAGCCGTAGACGTTAAGCGGCTGCTCGTACTGACGTTCTTCGATGAAATTTTCGTTGCGGCCGCCGTAGGTGGCTGCCGAAGAGGCATAGAGGAACGGGATTTCGCGCTCCAGGCAGAAATGCAGCAGCTCTTTAGAGTACTGATAGTTGTTATCCATCATGTACTTGCCATCCCACTCGGTGGTGGCAGAGCAGGCGCCCTGATGAAATACCGCTTCGATAGGACCGAGGTCGTCGCCCGCCATCACGCTGATGAGGAACTCTTCTTTATCCATATAATCGACGATATCGAGGTCGACTAAATTGGCAAACTTGGTGCCATCCTTCAGATTATCCACCACCAGAATGTCGGTGTGACCGCGATCGTTCAGCGCTTTGACGATGTTGCTGCCAATCATTCCTGCGCCGCCAGTTACGATAATCATGTTGTTACCTTCAACGTTGTGGGGTGAAACAGGAGGTTTCACACACGAATACTTCACATCATAACATTTCATCAGGGTGCAGACAGCCAGATGACTCTGTAACGATTTGTGCGGTATTCGCCAGGGCGTGAACTATGCTGCAAAAATGACATTCTGTTGGGCGATTTATCGTGGAGAGGCGGTCTGTTCAGTAAGATGTGCCAAATTTTTGCCATCTGAGGAGAGCAATAATGCCCGCGCAATTTTATCAACAACTTCGTCAGCAACTCGATACTGCACGTCAGGAAGGCCTGTTTAAACAGGAGCGGATTATCACCTCTGCCCAGCAGACGGAAATCGCGGTCGGCAGCGACCCGGCGGTGATTAACTTCTGCGCCAACAACTATCTGGGGTTAGCCAACCATCCCGCACTGATTCAGGCGGCGAAAGAGGGCATGGACTCGCACGGATTTGGCATGGCGTCAGTGCGCTTCATCTGCGGTACTCAGGACAGCCACAAGCTGCTGGAAAAACGGCTGGCAGAATTTCTCGGGATGGAAGATGCCATCCTCTACTCCTCCTGCTTCGATGCCAATGGCGGCTTATTTGAAACCCTGCTGGATGCTCAGGATGCCATTATTTCTGATGCCCTGAACCACGCCTCGATCATTGACGGCGTCCGGCTCTGCAAAGCGCAGCGCTATCGCTACGCCAATAACGATATGACGCAGCTGCGTGCACGTCTGCAGGAGGCGCGTGCTAACGGTGCCCGTCATATCCTGATCGAGACCGATGGCGTGTTCTCAATGGATGGCGTGATTGCTAACCTGCGGGCAATCTGCGATCTGGCCGATGAATTTTCTGCGCTGGTAATGGTGGATGATTCACATGCGGTGGGCTTTGTCGGCAATGCCGGCCGCGGAACGCACGAATATTGCGAGGTGATGGGCCGTGTTGACATCATCACCGGCACGCTGGGCAAAGCGCTGGGCGGCGCGTCCGGTGGCTACACCGCGGCGAAAGCGGAAGTGGTGGAGTGGCTGCGTCAGCGGTCGCGTCCTTATCTGTTTTCCAACTCGCTGGCACCGGCAATCGTTGCTGCGTCACTGCGGGTACTTGATCTGTTGAGTGAAGGCGACGGGCTGCGTCAGCGTCTGTGGGACAACGCCCGCTTCTTCCGTGAGCAGATGACCGCAGCCGGCTTTACGCTGGCCGGTGCCGACCACGCCATTATCCCGGTAATGCTGGGTGAAGCCAGCGTGGCGCAGGAGTTTGCCCGTCTGCTGCAACAGGAAGGCATCTACGTCACCGGCTTCTTCTATCCGGTGGTACCCAAAGGTCAGGCGCGCATCCGCACCCAGATTTCTGCGGCGCACAGCCAGCAGCAGCTGGAACGCGCAGTGGCGGCGTTTACCCGAATCGGCAAACAACTGGGCGTCATCGCCTGAGGAATCGACCATGAAAGCACTCGCCAAACTCAAACCAGAAGCGGGCATCTGGATGGTGACCGACGCGCCAGTTCCTGAGCCGGGCCATAACGACCTGCTGATAAAGATCCGCAAAACGGCTATCTGCGGCACCGACGTGCATATCTACAACTGGGATGACTGGTCGCGTAAAACCATTCCGGTGCCGATGATTGTGGGCCATGAGTATGTTGGTGAAGTGGTCGCGATCGGGCAGGAAGTTAAAGGCTTTACGGTGGGCGATCGGGTGTCAGGCGAAGGCCACATCACCTGTGGTCACTGCCGCAACTGCCGCGCCGGACGGACTCATCTGTGCCGCAATACCGTTGGCGTAGGCGTCAACCGTCAGGGCTGTTTTGCTGAATATCTGGTCATCCCGGCCTTCAACGCGTTCAAAATCCCTGGCAACATTTCCGATGAGCTGGCGGCGATTTTTGATCCGTTCGGCAATGCGGTGCATACCGCGCTGTCGTTTGATCTGGTGGGTGAAGATGTGCTGATCTCCGGTGCCGGCCCGATCGGCATTATGGCGGCGGCAGTCTGTCGTCACGTTGGCGCGCGCAATGTGGTGATTACCGACATCAATGAATACCGGCTGTCGCTGGCGCAAAAAATGGGCGTCACCCGGGCGGTCAACGTGGCAAAAGAAGATCTGCGTGAGGTGATGCAGTCGCTGGGGATGACCGAAGGATTTGATGTCGGGCTGGAGATGTCAGGCGCACCGCCTGCTTTCCGTACGCTGCTGGAGGTGATGAACCACGGCGGACGCATTGCGCTGCTGGGTATCCCGCCGGGCGAAATGGCCATCGACTGGAATCTGGTGATTTTTAAAGGGCTGTTTATTAAGGGGATCTACGGCCGTGAGATGTTTGAGACCTGGTATAAAATGGCGGCGCTGATTCAGTCCGGCCTCGATTTAACGCCGATTATCACCCATCGCTATGCGATTGATGATTTTCAGCAGGGCTTTGATGAGATGCGTTCCGGCCGTTCAGGAAAAGTGATCCTGAACTGGGATTAACAAAACGGCCGCCGTGGAGCGGCCGCGTTGCTATGCCTGCTTTTTCTCTTCATCGGTCAGGTAGCGCACCTTACGGGTGTAATCCTGACCTTTGAAGGTCAGCGGCTGGCGGGGATCGTCAAGATATTTCTGCCATTCCGACAGCGGAAAACCACCGTGCGCGCCGACCACTTCCGGCGGGATCACGGCTGACTGACCGCCCATCTTCTTCGAAACCGGCCAGTTGGCCCATTCACCCAGATTCACGGTGTTGAGATCCAGCATATCCAGCAACACCGCCAGCGGCAGCTGGTCAGTGGGCGGCTGGCTGTCATTCATTAAGTTCCAGGTGTCATTAAACAGGGTCAGCCACAGCGGTGAAACCCGTTGCCATACCGCGCGGGTTGCCGCCAGATAAGCGCCATTGACGTGGTCAACCAGGTAAGGACGGATGCTGGGCAGGTAGTAGGCCGGAATCGCTTCTTCAGGCGCACCTTCCAGTTTGGCAATCATTTTCCCCTGGCGGAAGCTGGAGTAGAGATGGCCTGGCTTCATGCGGATGTCAGGCATTTTCAGCAGGTTGAGGTCAGAATCGATCATCAGAATACCGTCGCCTCTGGCCTGCAGCGGCGCCTGCATTTTGATTAACCGGCTGCGATAGATCTGCTTATAGCGATAGCTTTCTTCGCGATGCGGGACATCCAGCGTGGCAATCCGGGTTTTCGCTGGCAGCTCGCCAAAGGCGGAGGCGGGCTGATCGCTGACGATCACAATCTCTTCCAGCTGGGTCGCAAAGCGCGCAGCAAACGTGGCGCTAAGTTTTGCTTCTTCGATGTAATCCGCGCCGGTGCAGGGGATCACCACTGAGGTGACCGTGACATCGCCCTGAACGCCCGCCTGATCGTAGGGCAGATTATGGCGCGCCCGGATATGGCGATAGCGAGGATTTAAAAAATTAAACATGGGGTTTTTCTCTGACGACGCTCTGGAGAATAGTCTCGACGCCGCTGACATAGGTTTCAATAGCGTATTGTTCACGCACGCGCTTGCCTGCCGCATTGATCAGTCGCTGACGTAAATCCGCATCCTGCCACAGGGCAGTGAGATGCTGGGTCAGTTGCACCACATTGCCGTAATCAAACAGCAACCCGGTTTCATCATGACTGATCAATTCGGCAGTGCCGACCACGCGTGAGCCGATCACGGCGGTGTTCACCAGCATCGCTTCCAGCACCACGCGGGGCAGGCCTTCGCTGCGCGACGCCAGGATAAAAGTATCGAAGGCGGTGAGATAATCCAGCGCGTTATTCTGAAACCCGGTAAACACCACATGATGCTGAATATTTTCCGCCGTCGCCAGCTGCAGCAGATGCTGGAGTTCGGGACCGGCGCCAACAAGGATCATTTTCCAGTCAGCGTCCGGATGGGCGCGTTTGAAACGTCCCAGCGCCTGTAGAATATGATGATTAGATTTACGTAATATCAGCGATCCAATCGAGCCAAACACAAAGGTGTTGGGAGACAGTTTAAAGCGCTGACGCACGTCAAGGCGGTCGGGCAGCGGCTGATGAATATCGATGGCGTTGCTGACGGTAAAACAGCGAGCCGCATTGACGCCGTGCTTGCGTAACGTAGCGTTCACGCCCTCCGAGACCGCAATCACCGCCTGACAATCCTGATTTACCATGCTGACCAGGCGCGGCTCCAGCAGCGGATCGATACGGCAGTGCTGCACCACGGCAACATTCAGACCCCGTGCCGCCAGATAGCCTTCAACGTTGGTGCTGGGCTGGTTGTTCATGTAGAGAATGTCGTAATTACCCAGCTGTAGCAGCGAATTGATTTTGCTGGCGTTGGGGATGACGCGCCAGCGCTCATCAACCAGGTCGATAGCGCGCTTCTTGAGTTTTTTATTAAAAAACAGCAGGGCACGCATCACTTCTTTGACGACTTTGGCCCAGCGCGGTTGTTTGATCTGTGGAATGAAAAAGACCGGGATATCCAGAGCCAGCAACGCGGACTCAATGGTTTCGTCGTTGCCACGACTGTAGTTGTGGTAGAAGCAGCAGGTGATATCGAATTTCTGACGATCAATACGCTTCAGCAGCTCAAGCATGCTGTTGGTACCGCCACCCCATTCTCTGCCGTTATCCAGCAGCAGAATTTTTTGTTTATTAATCGTCATCCGTCTCAATATTCCACACAGCAGCTCATGGCCCGACCCGGGATTATAGTAATTTCTGCATAGAATTGAACGCTAAGCTGCAGACTTAGCATTCATCGCAAATTCAGAACAGACTTTTTATCCGCGTAAACAGCGGGCTTTGGGCCACGCTTTCGCTCACTACGTTCAGTGCCCGGGTCGCCGGAACCGGCGTCAGCGGCTGCGTTGGCTTACAGAGTCCTGGCGGCTGGAAGCGCGGTGTGGCCGGCTTTTGCGGCGTAACTGGCGTACGAGACCCGCGATGCAACGGCTCGTTCAGCAACTGGCTGGGCCTGACTAACGTAATCTCCGCTGGCAGCGTCGGTAACATCTGTTGCAGCACGCGTACCGTATTGGGATGCGGATGACCAATCGCGATGGCGTAGCCATCACGCTGCGCCAGTTTCACCGCGCGGCTGAACTGCTGGCGAATGGCGTTGATATCCTGGCTGTCATCCAGAAAAACTCTGCGTTTCAGCACTTTGACCTGTGTTCCCTGCGCGGCTGGCACAGCCTGACTGTTGGCAATCGTCATGCTATCGAGGAAGTAGAGATTGTAGTGATTAAGCGCCTGCATCACTTTCTGCATCCCAGGCAGGCTGGAGGTCATTCTGCTGCCCATGTGGTTATTGAGGCCCACCGCATAAGGCACGTTGTTGACCGCATTGCGCATGATGCGCGCCACCTCTTCGCTGCTCATCTCCGGCGTTAAGGTATCTTTCTCCAGCGGTTGCTTGCTGAGCGGTGCCATCGGCAGATGAATCAGCACTTCGTGCCCCATCTGATGCGCTTTGCTGGCCATCTCATGCGCGTGCGGCGCATTGGGCAGCACGGCAACTGAAATCGCCTGCGGCATCTGCAGAACCTTATTTTCTTCGGCAGGACGATAGCCGACATCATCAATCACAATGGCGAGTTTGCCCGCGTGGGCAGCATAGCTGAGCAGCAGGCCGCTCAGCAGTACGGAGATTTTTCGAAGTTGCAGCAAAACTTATTTTCCTAACCACGGCAGTGGGTTGACGGCCTGGCCCTGACGTCGGATTTCAAAATAGAGCGATGGGGTGCCACGGCCACCGCTGGTACCGACCAGCGCGATCGGCTGACCGGCTTTCACCTGCGCCCCTACCGTGACCAGCGCACTCTGGTTATAGCCATACAGGCTCATATCGCCTTTACCGTGCTCCAGTACCACCACCAGGCCATAGCCCTGCAGCCAGTCGGCCATCAGCACGCGACCGTCGGCAATGGCTTTCACCTCGGTGCCTTCCTGCGCATCAATCACCAGCCCTTTCCAGCGCAGTTCACCCTGTAACTGTTCACCAAAGCGATGTTCGATACGCCCGCGTACCGGCCACAAGGCCTGACCGCCGGCGCGACCTAAGCCGCCTGTCCGGGCTACCAGTTCACGTTCACTTTGGGTCGGCTGATAACGCGAGCCTTTGGCTTTCGCCTGCGCCTGACGCTGACGGACTTTTTCCGCCTCACGCGCTTCGCGGGCGGCACGTTCACGCGCCTCGCGTTCTGCCCGGGCGATTTTGTCCTGCAGGCGGGTTTCGTTCTGGCGCATCTCCACCAGATCGGCCTGATCTTTTTCCAGTGCGCTTTCCAGAGAGGTCAGGGTTTTCTTACGTGCTGCGCTCGCCTGTTGCAGTTTCTGCTGCTGGCTTTGCTGCTGGGCCAGCAGGCTCTTCTGCTGCTGCTGTTTCTGTTCCAGCGAGGCGCGCTGCTGATTCAAATTCTGACGTGTCTGCTGTAGTGCCTCAATGCTTTGCTGGCGCGCGGCATTCAGGTAACCAAAATAGGCCAGAATGCGCTCGCTGCGCTGGCTCTCTTCGCCACCCAGCAGCAGTTGCAGGCCATTATGCTGACCCTGGCGAAACGCAGCATCGAGCTGCTGCGAAAGCAGCTTTTCCTGCTGTGTCTGCTGTTTTTCAAGCCGGGCAATCGAGGCGGCGAGCTGGGTAATTTCATTATTCAGGGCCGTCAGGCTATTGCGGGTTTCACGCAGCTGACGACTGGCCTGAGCGATAATTTTTTCCTGGCTCTGCAACTGATCCAGCAGCTTGCTGCGTTGCAGCTTTTGCGCTTTGACGCTTTTTTCTTTTTCGGCGATGTTTTGCTGAATAGACTGCAGCTGAGATTTGCTGTCATCTGCACTCTGCGCAGCGGCTGGCAATAACAGTGCGCCCGCACAAAGCAGGCTAAGGGAGAGGCTGGACAGATGTGTGGACAACGGCAGGTTATGGCCGTTGCGACGGGTCCTTGTGTGCGAAACGGTTGTTTTTCCCTTCATAGGCCAATGATTATTCCACGATGAACCGCCGCTTACCAGCAAACCGCACCGGCATTTGCTTTTCCAGTTATGTCCGGTTTCCTCAGGACATCGCCTAAGCGTTACGCCATTTTTGCGCTTTCGCCAGATTTTTTTGGAAAATGACACTCAAATTGCCACTCTCGCCGCTTAGCATCTGTACATGAGAGGTGGCGCAGGTATACTCAGAACCCTTGTTTTAGCTTATTAGCCCGGTCTGGAGTCGTTACCCCTCATGCAAGAAATTATGCAGTTTGCAAGCAATCACCCCATCCTCAGTCTGGCGTGGGTCGCTTTACTCGTTCTGGTGATTGTGACTACCGTTAAAGGAATGTTCTCTAAGGTAAAAACCATCAGCCGCGGTGAAGCAACCCGCCTGATTAACAAAGAGGACGCGGTAGTTGTAGACGTGCGTTCGCGCGACGATTTTCGCAGAGGGCATATCTCTGGTGCGCTGAATGTGGCAGCCGCAGAGATTAAAAAAGGCAACTTAGGCGAACTGGAAAAACATAAAGCGCAGCCCATTATTGTGGTGTGTGCAACCGGACAAAGCGCAGCCGATCCTGCTGCCCATCTGAGTGCAGCTGGCTTCACTCAGGTTTCGGTGCTGAAAGACGGCATCAGCGGCTGGAGCGGTGAAAATCTGCCGTTAATTCGCGGTAAATAATCTTACTGAGGTGCTAATCATGGCAAATGTTGAGATGTACACCAAAGCAACCTGTCCTTACTGCCACCGGGCAAAGGCGCTGTTGACGCAAAAAGGCGTTTCGTTCCAGGAGATCCCCATCGATGGGGACATGGCGAAACGTGAAGAGATGATCAAGCGCAGCGGCCGCACGACCGTGCCTCAGATTTTCATTGATGCGCAGCACATTGGCGGCTGCGACGACTTATTCGCACTCGATAATCGCGAAGGTTTAGATCCCTTACTGCAGGCGTAAGTTTACGCCGGATATTCTCACTTATAGGACCTGGTCACATGTCAGAACACAACACTAACGAAATGCAATTCCAGATTCAGCGCGTCTACACCAAAGATATCTCGTTTGAAGCGCCTAACGCGCCGCAGGTTTTCCAGAAAGAGTGGGAGCCGGACGTAAAACTGGATCTGGATACTGCATCTTCTCAACTGGCTGACGAAGTCTATGAAGTCGTGCTGCGTGTGACTGTAACCGCGACCGTGGGTGAAGAGACGGCTTTCCTGTGTGAAGTTCAGCAGGCCGGTATTTTCACCATCAGCGGTATCGAAGGCACGCAGATGGCACATTGCCTGGGCGCTTACTGCCCGAACATTCTGTTCCCGTATGCACGCGAATGCATTACCAGCCTGGTTTCTCGTGGTACTTTCCCGCAGCTGAACCTGGCGCCGGTTAACTTTGATGCGCTGTTCATGAACTACCTGCAGCAGCAGCAAGGTGAAGAAGGCGCTGAACCACATCAGGATGCCTGATGACTACTCACGCTTCGATTAGCGTCATCGGTGCCGGCTCGTACGGCACCGCTTTGGCGATTACCCTGGCCCGCAACGGCCATCCGGTGCTGCTGTGGGGACATAACCCGGCCCATCTGGCGCAACTTCAGTCTGACCGTTGTAACACCGCTTTCCTGCCCGACGTGCCGTTCCCCGACAATCTCTCCCTTGAACCTGACCTGGCAAAAGCCATTGCGGCCAGCCGCGATCTGTTGATTGTGGTGCCGAGTCACGTCTTTGGGGATGTGCTGCAACAGATTAAGCCGGAATTACGTGCGGACTCGCGCATTGTCTGGGCCACCAAGGGGCTGGAAAAAGAGACCGGACGCCTGCTGCAGGATGTGGCACGAGAGATCGTTGGCGAGTCGATTCCGCTGGCGGTGATCTCCGGCCCGACCTTCGCGAAAGAGCTGGCGGCAGGTTTGCCTACCGCGATTGCACTGGCGGCTACCGATGCGCAGTTTGCTGACGATCTGCAGCAGAAGCTGCACTGTGGCAAAAGTTTCCGCGTCTACAATAACCCTGACTTTATCGGCGTACAGCTGGGTGGAGCAGTGAAAAACGTCATTGCCATCGGGGCCGGTATTTCGGATGGCATCGGATTTGGCGCCAATGCGCGTACCGCATTAATCACCCGCGGACTGGCGGAGATGAGTCGCTTAGGCGCTGCGCTGGGTGCCGATCCCACCACCTTTATGGGCATGGCGGGTCTGGGCGATCTGGTGCTGACCTGTACCGATAATCAGTCACGTAACCGTCGTTTTGGCATGATGCTGGGACAAGGCGAGGATGTAGATAGCGCACAACGCATTATCGGACAAGTTGTAGAAGGCTATCGAAACACTAAAGAAGTCAAAGCATTAGCTGCGCGGGTTGGCGTGGAAATGCCCATTACCGAGCAGATTTATCAGGTGCTGTATTGCGAAAAACCGGCGCGGGATGCAGCATTAAGCCTGCTGGGGCGGACAAGGAAGGACGAAAACAGCAATAGCTAAAGCAGGAAGCGTAGCGTCATCACCTGTAGCGCCCATTCAGGCGCTTTTTTTATCGGGAGAAAACAGCAATGTCGTCTGATGAGTTAGAACTGGTCTGGAATAATATTAAAGCTGAAGCGCGAGCCCTGGCTGATTGTGAGCCGATGCTGGCCAGCTTTTACCACGCGACATTGCTTAAGCATGAGAATCTCGGTAGTGCGTTGAGTTATATGCTGGCTAACAAGCTGGCTAACCCGATTATGCCGGCTATCGCCATCCGGGAAATTATTGAAGAGGCCTATCGTCAGGACCCTTCAATGATCCTCTCCGCGGCCTGTGATATTCAGGCGGTACGTCAGCGCGATCCGGCGGTAGATAAATATTCAACGCCGCTGCTCTATCTCAAAGGCTTCCATGCCCTGCAGGCGTACCGTATCGGTCACTGGTTGTGGAACGAGGGACGTCGGGCGCTGGCGGTCTATCTGCAGAATGAAATTTCTGTCTCGTTTGCGGTCGATATTCATCCCGCGGCGAACATCGGTCACGGCATTATGCTCGACCATGCGACCGGTATCGTCATTGGTGAAACGGCCGTGGTAGAGAATGATGTCTCGATCCTGCAGTCGGTAACGCTCGGCGGGACCGGCAAAACCAGCGGCGATCGCCACCCAAAAATCCGCGAAGGGGTGATGATTGGTGCCGGCGCTAAAATTCTCGGCAACATTGAAGTCGGACGCGGCGCGAAAATCGGCGCCGGTTCGGTGGTATTGCAGCCTGTGCCACCGCACACCACTGCCGCCGGCGTGCCTGCGCGTATCGTTGGCAAGCCAGGCAGTGATAAGCCATCCATGGACATGGATCAGCACTTTAATGGCAGCCTGGCGGGCTTTCAGTTTGGCGATGGCATCTAATCTTTAAGCAGTGCGCCAGCGTAATCCAGCTGGCGCCACGCCTCATACACCACCACCGAGACCGCATTCGACAGGTTCATGCTGCGGCTTTCGGCCTGCATCGGTATACGAATCTTCTGCTGCGCCGGCAAGGCCTGCAAAATCTCAGCCGGCAGCCCGCGGCTTTCCGGACCAAACAGTAAATAATCCCCGGCCTGATACTGCACTGCGCTGTGCGCAGGTGTGCCTTTGGTGGTCAGCGCAAACAGACGTGCAGGCGACTCTGCTGTCAGAAATGCCTGATAGTCAGCATGAAATTTGATCGCGGTAAATTCGTGGTAATCCAGACCCGCGCGACGTAAGCGCTTATCATCCCAGGCAAACCCGAGCGGCTCAATCTGGTGTAGCTGAAAGCCGGTATTGGCACACAGACGAATGATATTGCCGGTATTCGGCGGGATTTCAGGTTCAAACAACACAATGTTAAGCATAAGGCCCCCGATAACGAGGGCCGAAGCATAGCAAATTATTGTCGCCCGGAGGAGTAGAGCGGTAGCCAGATCGTCAGCCGCAGACCGCCAAGCGGGCTGTCGTCGGCTTTGACCCAGCCGCGGTGTTGTTGCACGGCGGTTTCGACAATCGCCAGCCCCAGGCCGGTGCCGCCAGACTCACGATCGCGCGCTTCATCGGTACGGTAGAACGGCCGGAAAATCTGCTCGCGATCTTCCGGGCTGACGCCAGGACCATCGTCATCGACATGCACCGTAATGCCGGAGATATCGACGGAGAAGCTGACGCTGATGTGGCTGTGCGAATAGCGCAGCGCGTTGCGCACGATATTCTCCAGCGCGCTCTCCAGTGCGTGCGGGTTGCCATACAGCGGCCACGGACCGGGTGGATAAGGGATGTCCATCTTCTTGCCCATCTGCTCGGCTTCGAAGCGGGCATCTTCCAGTACCCCGTTCCACAGTTGATTCGCCTTCATCGCCTCACTGACCAGCGCATTCTTATGCTGGGTGCGAGACAGCACCAGCAGATCGTTGATCATGCCATCCAGGCGCTGGGCTTCCATCTCGATGCGCTCCAGCTCTTTGCCTTCACCCTGACGACGACGCAGCAGCGCTGTCGCCAGCTGCAGGCGGGTAAGCGGGGTTCGCAGCTCATGGCTGATGTCTGACAGCAGGCGTTGCTGACCGGTCATCATCCGCTCCAGCGCACTTACCATCTGGTTAAAGCTGGAACCGGCTGCCAGAAACTCCTGCGGGCCCGATTCCAGTTCCGGATGCTGCCGCAGGTTACCGCTGGCCACTTCATCGGCGGCGTACTTCAGCTTGCGTGCCGGACGCGCCAGGCTCCACGCCAGCCACAGCAGCAGCGGTGAGCTGATCAGCATCGTCACGATAAGCAGTAATAAGGGACGGTCAAACAGCAGGTTGACGAAATCGAGCTGGGAACTGTTGGCGGGACGGATCATATAGAGCTGATAATTATCTTCGCCATCCCGGACGGCAAACGGCCCGACCAGTTCAACCCGACCATATTTCTTCTTCTGCGGATGATCCGCATTATCGGACTGGCCGATAAAGTTGCGGATAACCTGCATTTCATTATGTTGTGCGCCGATCACCCGGCCTTCACTGGTGACTAACAACAGCCGCTGACCCGGCGGTGCCCACTTTTCGACGGCACGAAATAAGCGGCGCCACCACATCAGATCGTTAGGGGGATCCTGTGACAGCTCTGCTTCAACGTGCTGCTCGATCATCGTACCCTGCCGCTGTTCACTTTCCAGCAGCGAGGTCATCTGTCGTGAATCGAGTTTGGGCACCATCAACACCAGCATCAGCACCAGCGCCAGGGTTAACCAGAAGATGGCAAAAATGCGGGTGGTCAGACTGCCAATCATGATGCCGAGACCATCAGGTAACCCCGTCCACGTAAGGTTTTGAACCACGGATGACCATCACGACGTTCAGGCAGTTTACGGCGCAGGTTAGAGATGTGCATATCAATTGCCCGGTCAAATGGCGTCAGGCGTTTACCGAGCACTTCCTGACTCAGATGTTCACGCGACACCACCTGACCCAGATGCTGCGCCAGCAGATAGAGCAGAGTAAATTCGGTGCCGGTGAGATCCAGCGTCACATCATCGAAGCTGGCTTCCTGGCGACCCGGATTAAGGCGCAGGCAATCGACCTCCAGCGTGGGTGAACTGTTGTCATGCTGTTGCTGCTGCTCACTCCAGTTAGAGCGGCGCAGAATGGCACGGATACGGGCTACCAGTTCGCGATCGTTAAACGGCTTAGGCAGATAGTCATCGGCACCGAGTTCGAGGCCCAGCACGCGATCCAGCTCGCTGCCGCGTGCAGTCAGCATGATGACCGGTGTCTGATGTTGCTGTCGCAGCTCTTTCAGGGTGTCGATACCGTTTTTCTTCGGCATCATGACATCCAGTAAAAGCAGGTCAATTGAGTTATCGAGCAGGTTCAGCGCTTGTTCACCGTCGCTGGCTACCACCACTTCAAACCCTTCCATTTCTAACAGTTCTTTTAAAAGCGAAGTTAATTCGCGGTCATCATCTACCAACAGGATTTTATTCATTTTTGTAGCCCTCCGCAGGCAAAATAGCGTGTTCCAGGCGCACCCATCCATCGCTTTACGTAGTTTTACACCCCCTGACGGATGTTTGCAGCTATCGCCGTACACTGGCTCTCGTTGAATCGCAAAACGGAACGAACTGGAGTAAACGATGCGCACATTAACCGCCGTCGTCCTTGCCTCAGCGATGGCTCTCAGTCTCGCCAGCGCAGGTGCAAAAGATACGACGACGATTGACGAGATGCATCACGGCGGATTGCCGACAGGCAGTATGACGCAAAATCCGCAAAGCCACATGTTCGAGGGCATCGAGTTGACCGAACAGCAGCGTCAACAGATGCGTGACCTGATGCAACAGGCCCGACACGAACGTCCGGCGGTCCGTCTTGATGATATCGCCGCTCTGCATGAGTTAGTGACTGCAGACACCTTTAACGAAACGGCCATCCGCGAGAAGGCGGAAAGCATCGCCAGAGTTCAGGTTGAACAACAGGTCGAGATGGCACGTATACAGAATCAAATGTTTCATCTGCTCACGCCAGCCCAGCAGGCGACGTTGCAGAAGAATTACCAGCAGCGACTCAATGAGTTGCGACACTTATCGAATTTGCAGTCAGCATCATCGCTGCAAGCAGTGAGTAGTACCAGCAGTAACCAGTAACATAGTATCCCTGTTTTCCTTGCCATAGACACCATCCCTGTCTTCCCCCGCATGATGCGGGGGTTTTTTTTATCTTTTTTTTGGTTTTTTTGTTTTGACAGTAATCATCACTCCGCAATAAAACCCTCATTTCGTTAACGCTTATTATTCCTTTATCTCCCACCATCACCGTTTCTGCGCTTTTAAGCGTGGCGACTGCGGTTAAGCGCAGCGACAGGGGGAATCGTAACGTCAGACATCATAAGTGATTGAAAAATAAATGCATATCGAATCATCCTGCCCGATTCATTCCGCTTTTCAACAGGATACGTTTCCCGCGTTGCGCTTGTCGGATCAGGACCAACTCCTACACTTAGTTCTGTCACAACAGGGATGTTAAGTGTCTTCGCGAAGTCTCAGGGAGCAACAACCACATTATGTCGTCCTGAATGAATCAATCAATGGAGTAAGTTATGGCAGAGCATCGTGGTGGTTCAGGTAATTTCGCAGAAAATCCGCAAAAAGCGTCTGAAGCTGGTAAGAAAGGCGGTCAGAACAGCGGCGGCGGAAATTTCAAAAACGATCGTGAAAAAGCATCAGAAGCTGGGAAAAAAGGCGGCAAAAAGTAATTGCCGGTTTTTTCGGTGACGTGGCCAGGCGTGGATGTTGAGCTGGTCCTGATGTGTTAAGCACTTTGCCCCGTCCTCCTGCTGAGGCCGGGGCTTGTTTTTATCTTCGTGTTCTCCCCGACCGCCATTCCTCTCTTTGATCACAATTAAGCGGTCTTCTGACAGCAGTGTTAAACTTTAGCCATTCTTTGATTTGGGTGCGCATCACTCCTGATGCTGCATACGGAACCTGGCATGCAACCCTCTTATGGCCGACTGGTAAAACGTGCTGCTCTGGCTGCCACTATTCTTGCGTCTGTCCTGTTAATCGTGAAGATTTTCGCCTGGTGGTATACCGGTTCAGTGAGTTTACTGGCTGCACTGGTCGACTCACTGGTTGATATCGCCGCTTCGCTGACCAATCTGCTGGTGGTGCGATATGCGCTTCAGCCGGCGGATGAGGACCACACTTTTGGTCACGGCAAAGCGGAGTCGCTGGCGGCGCTGGCGCAAAGCATGTTTATCTCCGGCTCAGCGCTGTTTCTGTTTCTCACCGGCCTGCAACATCTTGCTTCGCCCAACGTCTTGCGCGCGCCGGGCGTGGGGATTGTGGTTACCGTGGTGGCGCTGGCTTCGACCCTGATACTGGTCGCATTTCAACGCTGGGTGGTGCGCAAAACCCGCAGCCAGGCGATACGGGCAGATATGCTGCACTATCAGTCCGATGTCATCATGAACGGTGCTATCCTGGTGGCGCTGGTACTGAGCGGGTATGGTTTTGCCCGCGCAGATGCGCTGTTTGCGCTAGGCATCGGAGTCTTCATTCTGTATAGCGCGCTGCGTATGGGGTATGAGGCGGTGCAGGCGCTGCTGGATCGCGCACTACCGGAAGCGGAACAGCAGCAGATTCTGACGCTCGCGACGCAGTGGCCGCAGGTGCAGGGCGTACACGATTTGCGCACCCGCCAGTCCGGACCCACCAAATTTATCCAGCTGCATCTTGAGCTGGAGGATCAGCTGCCGCTGGTACAGGCGCATCGCATCGCCGACCAGGTTGAGAAAGCGCTACGCAAAGAATTTCCCGGTTCGGACGTAATTATCCATCAGGATCCCTGTTCTGTGGTACCGTTCGAGAGAGAAGATTCTTTAGGTTTTTAACCTAAATGAATCAAACTGATACGAAAGGCATGACGTAACGCTAACATTGCTGCAAAAAATAGTGAAAAGTTGTCTGACCTGAATCAATTCAGCAGCAAGCCTTTGATATACTATCTGCCATCACGTGTCGCGCTAATCGCAGGAATGGTGTTCAGCAGCGATCGACAGGCAGGATTAACCCTTAGTTTTGAACAATCCAGAGGTTGTCATGATCAAAAAAATTGGTGTATTGACCAGCGGCGGTGACGCCCCAGGCATGAACGCAGCTATTCGCGGAGTGGTACGTTCCGCGCTGAGTGAAGGACTGGAAGTTTTTGGGATCTATGACGGTTACCTGGGTTTGTATGAAGATCGCATGATCAACCTCGATCGCTATAGCGTCTCCGACATGATCAATCGCGGCGGAACTTTCCTGGGTTCTGCACGCTTCCCTGAATTTCGTAATGAAGACGTTCGCCAGGTCGCGATTGAAAACATGAAAAAGCGCGGCATCGATGCGCTGGTGGTGATTGGCGGTGATGGTTCTTACATGGGCGCCAAACGCCTGACCGAGATGGGCTTCCCGTGCATCGGTTTACCTGGCACCATTGATAACGACGTCGCCGGTACCGATTACACCATCGGCTATTTCACTGCGCTGGAAACGGTGGTTGAGGCGATTGACCGCCTGCGTGACACTTCGTCATCGCATCAGCGTATTTCGATTGTTGAAGTGATGGGTCGCTATTGCGGTGACCTGACGCTGGCGGCGGCGATTGCGGGCGGTTGCGAATTTATCGTGCTGCCGGAAATTCCTTACACCCGCGAAGAGCTGGTGGCGGAAATTAAAGCCGGCATCGCCAAAGGCAAAAAGCACGCCATCGTGGCGATTACTGAACATATCTGTGATATCGACGATCTGGCGCGTTTTATTGAAACCGAAACCAAACGCGAAACCCGCTCAACCGTGCTGGGCCACATTCAGCGTGGTGGCGCGCCTTGTGCCTATGACCGCATCCTGGCGTCACGCATGGGCGCCTACTCAATTGAGCTGCTGATGCAGGGTTACGGCGGCCGTTGCGTCGGCATCCAGAATGAGAAGATGGTGCATCACGACATCATCGATGCGATTGAAAATATGAAGCGTCCGTTCAAACGCGACTGGCTCGATACCGCTAAACAGCTTTATTGATCCCGATTCCGGGCGTGCTATCTGGCACGCCCGCTCTGCCTGCCTCTATATTCCGCACGGTTATAACAGCTTATTTTTAATTCTTTTAGCTCTGTAATGGTTTATGTCACGCTTAGCCCATAACGACATTGGGAGAGTGCGTAATGAACAAGTGGAGTATCGGAATCACCCTGTTGCTGGCCTCAACCAGCGTACTGGCGAAAGACATTCAGTTATTAAACGTTTCCTACGATCCGACACGTGAGTTGTATGAGCAATACAATAAAGCGTTCAGTGCGCACTATAAGCAGGAAACCGGCGATAACGTCGTGATCCGTCAGTCTCATGGCGGTTCCGGTAAGCAGGCAACCTCTGTCATCAACGGCATTCGTGCTGATGTGGTTACGCTGGCGTTGCAGTCCGATGTGGATGCGATTGCCGAGCGCGGCCGTATCGACAAAAACTGGCTTCAGCGCCTGCCCGAGAACTCCGCACCTTACACCTCGACCATCGTCTTCCTGGTACGCAAAGGCAATCCTAAAGGAATCCATGACTGGAGCGATCTGGTCAAGCCTGGCGTATCGGTAATTACGCCGAACCCGAAAACCTCCGGTGGCGCACGCTGGAACTATCTGGCAGCCTGGGGCTGGGCGCTGGATCACAATAACGGCGATCAGGCTAAAGCACTGGCCTACGTTCGGGCGCTGTTTAAAAACGTAGAAGTACAGGATTCCGGCGCACGTGGCGCCACCAATACCTTTGTTGAGCGCGGCATCGGTGATGTGCTGATCGCCTGGGAAAACGAAGCGTATCTGGCGGTCAATAAGCTGGGTAAAGACAAGTTCGAGATTGTGACCCCGAGCGAATCCATTCTGGCTGAGCCAACCGTATCAGTGGTCGACAAAGTGGTGGATGAGAAGGGGACGCGTAAGGTCGCGGATGCCTACCTGAAATATCTCTACTCGCCAGAAGGCCAGACCATCGCCGCGCAGAACTACTATCGTCCACGTGACGCTGAAGTGGCGAAAAAATTCGCCAGCACCTTTGCGCCAGTGAAGCTGTTTACCATTCAGGATAAATTTGGCGGCTGGACGCAGGCGCAAAAAGCGCACTTTGCCGACGGCGGCAGCTACGACCAGGTAATGAAACCCTGACCTCTTCGGCCAGCGCCTCCCGCGCTGGCCGTTTCTCTCATCTCCCGCTCATCTTCATGACATACCTCACTCCGACAATTCTCCGTGACATTCGCTTATCGCCAGGCGAGGATGCAGGCTGCTGAACCACACAGAGATTGTTGTTATGCAGTCAGGACATCGTGCAGTCGGTCTGATTACGTTTCTGCTGGTACTGGTGATTGGAGGTATGCTGATTGCCGCTCTTCATTTCAAAAAGAACGCTGATGCGCTGTGGCAAATTGTCAGCGAGAAATGCCTTCCCAATCAGCAGAGTCGTGGTGAACCGGCACCCTGCCAGCGGGTCGATCTGCAGCATCGCTACGCCACGCTGAAAGATATTCACGGTCCGCTGCAATATCTGCTGATCCCGATCGATAAAATCAGCGGCATGGAAAGCCCACAGTTAATTAATGCCGCCACGCCCAACTATTTCGCCTTCGCCTGGCATGAGCGCCAGCTACTGGCGCAACGACGCGGCTCGCCGATTGACGATCGGGTGCTGTCACTGGCGATCAACGCGCAGTATGGTCGCACTCAGAACCAGCTCCATATTCACCTCTCCTGTTTACGGCCGGATGTGCGCCAGCAGCTTGATCAGCTGACACCACGACTGAATGCTGAGTGGCAGGCGGCGACGCTGCGGAACCATCGCTACTGGTTGCGTGCGCTGACGCCAGCAGAGCTGACACAGCAAAGTGTTTTTATCCGGCTGGCGGATGAGGTGCCACAGGCGCGAACGGCGATGGGGAAATATGGTCTGGCGATGGCGAGTTTGCCCGATGGGCGGCTGGTGCTGATGGCGATTGAGCGTAACTGGCTATTGCTGAACCGCGGTTCGGCGGAAGAGGTACAGGATCACGACTGCCAGTTAATCCCGCCAATAAAAAAGGCGGCTTAATCAGCCGCCCTCAGGATGGATGCGTTAACGCTTAGGCATTTTTTGCCGCAGCGGCTGCTTTAACAATCACGGCAAACGCATCGGCTTTCAGTGACGCACCGCCAACCAGCGCGCCATCAATGTCGGGCTGGGTGAACAGCTCAGCGGCATTTTTGTCGTTAACCGAACCGCCGTACTGAATGATGACCTGTTCAGCGATCGCTGCATCTTTCTTCGCGATGTGATCACGAATAAATTTGTGCACCGCCTGCGCCTGCGCAGGCGTCGCTGATTTGCCGGTACCGATAGCCCAGACAGGCTCATACGCGATAACTGCATCTTTAAACGCTTCGGCGCCCTGCGTTTCCAGCACGGCATCCAGCTGACGTGCGCAAACTTCTTCGGTTTGACCCGCTTCGTTTTCCGCTTCGGTTTCGCCAATGCACAGCACCGGTACCAGACCCACAGACTTCAGCACTGCGTATTTCTTCGCAATAAATTCGTCGCTTTCTTTGTGGTAGGTGCGGCGTTCGGAGTGACCGATGATGATGTATTTCGCACCGATATCTTTCAGCATCTCCGCAGAAACTTCACCGGTAAAGGCGCCAGACAGGTTAACGTCTACGTTCTGCGCACCCAGTGCGATGTGGCTACCAGAGATGGCATGTTTCGCCTGCTCGAGATAGAGGGCTGGCGGTGCAATGGCGACGCCACACCCATCAACGCCGGAGAGTGCTTTGCGCAGACCGTCGATCAGTTCGGCTGTCATCTGCTTGCTGCCATTCAACTTCCAGTTACCCATAACCAGTGGATGTCGCATTCTATCCTCCGCATAACGCGATACATGAAAAATCGCTGCCAGCCGGCAGCGTTGTCTGCCAGACAGTATAGAGATCAAATGTGGCGATGGCTTTGCTTTTCGTCATTTTTGCCCACATCATCAGGGAGTCGCGAGCGCCAGTTTGACCGGCTCAATGGCAAAGGTTAAGCCCTTATCGCCGTTGTCAGCCACCACAAAACGCAATGCGCCTTCGACGTGTGCATAGTAGGGCGTTCCCTTACCCTCTTTCAGCAATCCATCCAGCTTTTTACGTCCCTCTTCAGCGCCTAATCCCGGCACGAAGAAACGCAGCGAGGCGGTCATATAAGCCAGCGCTTTCTCCTGTGATGCGCTCTGATCCGGACCCGGCAACGGCAGCCAGGTAATCTGCAACGTTTTGATTTTGCCGGTTCCCGGCTCCAGCGCCGTAGAGGCATACAGGGTTTCATTAATTTTGCTGGCGGCGCGCGTCAGATTGCTTTTATCACCCCGATTATCGATGGCGCGATACTCCTGCAGCGGCAGCGCCGGGTTAGCCAGATTATACTTTTCGCGAAACTGGCCGATAGTCATATCAAAGGTAGGTGCGCCCGCCAGCAGATAGGGCGCCGCGGGCAGTGCATCGGCACGATCCTGCGGTTGCGGATCGGCGGCAAATGCCGGAACCGTCAGCGCAAGCGATAACAGCAATGCGCCAGGCAAATTCTTCATTTTGTCGACCCTAACCAGTAAACTCAGGCCCAAATTAGAACGGTTTTTATCCGCGAGGTCAAAAGCGCGGCGGCTTTAATTTCTCCGGGATGATAATGCATGACGTTACAACAATGGTGTTTTTCTTATCGGGGCCGGCTGGGGCGACGTGATTTCTGGATCTGGCAGGCTGTGTGGCTGCTGGCTACCACCTTATTATTCGTTCTGGCAGGTAACGACTGGCTCGATACGCAGATGGCTGCGTTTGGCGTGGTTTGCCTGCTGTGGCCTGCCAGCGCGGTGCTGGTGAAGCGCCTGCACGATCGTAACCGTCGCGGCTACTGGGGATTTTTACTCATCGCCGCCTGGCTGCTGGTGGCGGGAAACTGGAGCATGTTAGAGGGCATCCTGCCGTGGCTGGTGGGACGCGCCATTCCGTTTGTGATACTGGCGGGATTACTGCTCGATCTCGGCGTGTTTCGCGGCACCCCCGGCGATAACCGGTTTGGTGCCGCGGCGCTGCCCGTGCGTTACTGGCAGGCGGCTCACCAGTAATGTTCGCTGGTGATATGGCCCGGCTTACGCTTCAGGTGTTTACGCATCTCGCGCGTCTCTTTGAGCAGTTGCTGGGTATCGCGTACCATCTGCGGGTTGCCGCACAGCATCACATGGCTGCTGTCGGCATCCAGCGATAATCCCACTGCGCGTTCCAGCTCGCCGTTTTCAATCAGCGCAGGCACCCGACCGGTGAGCGAACCGGCGATCTGTTCGCGGCTGACCACCGTCTGAATATGCAGCTTGTCGTGATAAGTCTGTTGTAACTGCTGCATCAGCGGTAAAAAACTCAGGTCGGCCGCGTAACGTGCCGCATGAACCAGCACGATATTTTCAAACCTGTCCAGCCCTTCGCCCTGCTGTAGCATTGACAGATAGGGACCGATAGCGGTGCCGGTCGCCAGCATCCACAAGGTCTGGCAGTCCGGTACTTCATCCAGCACAAAGAACCCCGCCGCCTCTTTGGTGACCATCACCTGATCGCCCGGCTGCAGCGCGTGCAGATTCGGGCTGAGCTTGCCTTCCGGTACCGTGACCAGATAGAACTCCAGCAGGTCATCTTTTGGCGCATTAACGTAGGAGTAAGCGCGCTGCACACGTTCGCCGTCGATTTCTAACGCCAGCTTGGCAAACTGCCCGGCGATAAAGGGATCAACGGGCGCCTGAACCCGAAGGCTGAACAGCGCATCCGTCCAGTTTTTCACTTCCTTCACTTCAGCATTGACCCACTCGGCCATAATCACTCCCTGGTTGTTGATTATTCAGGCAGATGGCTATTTTCGCGACTGCGCCGCAAGATTGCTACCCTGCCTCCGGACAAAGGCTCTAATCGACAAACTGTTGCGTTACCTTTACAAGCTGGCGCATAAACTTGACGGGCGCAAGTCTGGCCCTTTTCGGTATCCTCTCGCTTTGTCATTTAATCCTGATATTTTTCCCGCCATAACGAAGTATCCAGCCGGTTAACGGCTGTTTTAACCCCTTTTCACAGACCGAAATGTTACTCAATCATGAAGAATAAACTGGAAAACCGCCCTTTGCTGGTGATGCTGATTGTGCTGGTGGCGGTGGGACAGATGGCGCAGACCATCTATGTCCCGGCGATGGCCGCGATGGCTGACGCACTTCACGTACGTGATGGTGCGCTGCAGCGAGTGATGGCCGCCTATTTAATGACCTATGGCGGATCGCAGCTGATCTACGGTCCGCTGTCAGACAGCGTCGGACGCCGGCCGGTGATCCTGGCGGGCATGATGATCTTTATGATCGGCGCGATCACCGCGTTGATGGCGACGTCGCTTGATATGCTGGTGCTCGGCAGCGCGGTGCAGGGACTGGGAACCGGCGTTGCGGGCGTGATGGCCCGTACCATGCCGCGCGATCTCTATGAGGGACACGCGCTGCGCCGCGCCAACAGCCTGCTCAATATGGGGATTCTGGTCAGCCCGCTGCTGGCTCCGGTGATTGGCGCACTGCTGACTCAGCTGTTTGGCTGGCATGCCTGCTTCGCCTTCCTGCTGCTGCTCTGTCTGGCCGTAACCGGCTCGATGGCACGCTGGCTGCCGGAAACCCGACCCTACAGTGCCGAAGTGACGCCGTTCTTTAAACGCTATGTTCGCTTGCTCAGTGACGTCAATTTTGTCCGCTACATTGTGTTGCTGATTGGCGCGCTGGCGGGCATTGCGGTGTTTGAATCGAGCTGTGGCGTGTTGCTGGGCGGCGTGCTCGGCCTGAACAGCCTGACCGTCAGCATTCTGTTTATCCTGCCCATTCCGGCGGCGTTTTTTGGCGCCTGGTTTGCTGGCCGCGAGCAGGGCTCCTGGCATAGCCTGATGTGGTGGGGCGTGAATAGCTGCCTGCTGGCAGGCGTGCTGATGTGGATCCCGGCCTGGTTCGGCGTAATGAATATCTGGACGCTGCTGGTGCCGGCTGCGCTGTTCTTCTTTGGCGCGGGGATGCTGTTTCCACTGGCGACGTCGGGCGCAATGGAACCCTACGCCTGGCTGGCGGGTAGCGCGGGCGCGCTGATTGGCGGGATGCAGAACCTGGGATCGGGCCTGGTGGCGTGGCTGTCAGCCATGATGCCGCAGCGCGATCAGTTCAGCCTCGGCATGCTGATGTTCTTCACGGCGCTGGTGATGCTGCTCTGTTGGTTGCCGCTCTCACGTCAGCCGGAGCGCGGCAACCAGCCGGTTACAGGATAAACGGGTGCAGCGCCGGATCTTTACGGTCGAGGTAGTGAATCGACTGGATGCGGCGAATGGTGCGCGACTTACCGCGAATCAGCAGGGTTTCACTGGTGGCGATATTGCCCTGACGGGTGATGCCCTTTAGCAGGTCGCCACTGGTAATGCCGGTGGCGGCAAACACCACATTGTCATTGCGCGCCATCTCATCCAGCGCCAGCACTTTACCCGCTTCAATGCCCATCTCCGCGCAGCGCTGCAGCTCCTGCTCGCCGAGCCGCCGGTTCTCTGCGCTGTCGCCTTTAACCTGATGGCGCGGCAGTAAGCGGCCCTGCATATCGCCGTCCAGCGCGCGGATCACCGCCGCTGACACCACGCCTTCCGGTGCGCCGCCGATGCCGTACATCACATCCACTTCGCTGTCCGGCATACAGGTCAGAATAGAGGCCGCCACGTCGCCATCAGGGAAGGTAAAGACCCGTACACCAAGCTGCTGCAGCCCGGCGATCACGGCGTCATGGCGCGGCTTCGCCAGAATCGACACGGTTAACTGCGCCAGCGGTTTGTTCATCGCGACGGCGATATTGCGTAGGTTGGTTTCCAGCGGCAGGTCGAGATCGATCTTTCCGCGCGCTGCCGGACCGACAATCAGCTTTTCCATGTACATGTCGGGCGCATGGAGAAAGCTGCCTTTGTCGCCGACGGCCATCACCGCCAGGGCGTTCGCCTGACCGAGGGCCGTCATGCGGGTGCCTTCAATCGGATCGACCGCGATATCGACCGCATCGCCGCGCCCGGTGCCGACTTTCTCACCGATATAGAGCATCGGCGCTTCATCGATTTCGCCTTCACCGATCACAATCTGACCGTCAATTTCAATCGAGTTGAGTACGTGTCGCATGGCATGGACAGCGGCACCGTCGGCCGCATTTTTGTCGCCGCGTCCTAACCAGTGATAGCCTGCCAGGGCGGCAGCTTCGGTTACGCGGGAAAATTCAATCGCAAGTTCTCGTTTCATGGCATCTACCTGACAAAAAACAGGCAGGCAGTGTAACACAGCGGGGCAGCAGGGCGGGGAAAAGGCCCGCGACAGCAACGGTCGCGGGCTTTGATCTTACTCTTGATCTTCCCACGCCTGGGCGCGGGCAACGGCTTTCTTCCAGCCAGCATAACGGAAGTTACGCTCGGTGGTTTCCAGGCTTGGGCGGAACTCACGCTCGATAACCGCTTTCGAGCGGACTTCATCCAGATCCTGCCAGAAGCCGACCGCCAGACCCGCCAGATAAGCAGAACCCAGCGCGGTGACTTCACGCACTTCCGGACGCTCAACACGGGTGCCGAGGATATCAGACTGGAACTGCATCAGGAAGTTGTTGGAAACCGCGCCACCATCGACACGCAGCGCCTGCAGGCGGGTGTTGGCATCATTCTGCATCGCTTCCAGCACGTCACGGGTCTGATAAGCGATAGACTCCAGCGTCGCACGGATGATGTGGTTAGCGTTGGCACCACGGGTCAGGCCGAAAATCGCACCACGGGCATACGGGTCCCAGTAAGGTGCGCCCAGGCCGGTGAAAGCAGGCACCATGTAAACGCCGTTGGTGTCTTTCACTTTCATCGCGAAGTATTCAGAGTCAGCAGCTTCACTGATCAGCTTCATCTCATCGCGCAGCCACTGAATAGAGGCACCACCGATAAACACAGCCCCTTCCAGTGCATAGTTCACTTCACCGCGCGGGCCACAGGCAATAGTGGTCAGCAGGCCGTGCGTTGAGGTCACCGCTTCAGTACCGGTGTTCATCAGCATAAAGCAGCCGGTGCCGTAGGTATTTTTCGCCATGCCAGGCTGTACACAGAGCTGGCCATACAGCGCAGCCTGCTGGTCACCGGCAATCCCGGCGATAGGAATACGTGTACCGCCTTTACCGCCGATGTTGGTCTGACCATAGACTTCAGAAGAGGACTTCACTTCTGGCAGCATTTCACGCGGGATATCCAGGATATCCAGCATACGCTGATCCCACTCCAGCTTATGAATGTTAAACATCATAGTACGGGAGGCGTTGGTGTAGTCGGTGATATGCACCCGGCCCTGGGTCATTTTCCAGACCAGCCAGGTATCGACGGTACCGAACAGCAGCTCGCCACGTTTCGCACGTTCACGCGAGCCTTCAACGTGATCCAGAATCCACTTCACTTTGGTTCCGGAGAAATAAGGGTTAATCACCAGACCGGTAGTGTGCTGGATATACTCTTCCAGACCCTCTTTCTTCAGTTTGTGGCAGTAATCAGCGGTACGCGGGTCCTGCCAGACGATGGCGTTGTAAATTGGCTTACCGGTCTCTTTTTCCCAGACGATAGCGGTTTCGCGCTGGTTGGTGATACCGATTGCCGCGATCTCATCAGAGCGGATGTCGGCATGTGCCAGCACTTCAACCAGCGTTGAGCTTTGTGAAGCCCAGATATCCATTGGATCATGTTCAACCCAGCCCGCTTTCGGGTAGATCTGGGTAAATTCGCGCTGCGATACCGCGACGATATTGGAGTCGTGGTCAAGAACGACGGCGCGTGAGCTGGTTGTGCCCTGATCGAGCGCGACAATATATTTTTTATCGGTGGTAGTCATAAATTCAGTCCTGATGATAAAAGGTGAAACTTACGCTTTACGCTGCTGAGCGCGCGCAACCGGTTTTTCTGCTGGAACGCTGGCCGGTTCCTGAGCGGTACCTGGCAGGTAACGGGCAATCAGTACGCGATAACCGACTGCACCCAGGCAGGCGCCAACCAGCGGGCCAAAAATCGGCACGAGGAAGTAAGGAATGTCACGACCGCCGGTAAAGGCAACGTTACCCCAGCCTGCCAGCCATGCGAAGATCTTTGGTCCGAAATCACGTGCCGGGTTCAGGGCGAAGCCGGTCAGTGGACCCATCGCGCCACCGATAATCGCCACCAGCAGGCCGATCAGCAGCGGTGCCAGCGGACCGCGTGGAATGCCGTTGCCGTCATCCGTCAGGCCCATGATGACCGCCATTAATACCGCGGTGATCACCATCTCAACCAGGAAAGCCTGGCCCACGCCGATGTGCGGGTTAGGGTAGGTAGAGAAGATGCCTGCCAGGTCGAGGCTTTCAACCGTACCGCGCACCATCTGATGGCTCTGCTCGTAGTCGATAAACAGGCTGTAGTAGAGACCGTACACCAGCGCCGCAGCACAGAAAGCGCCAGCCACCTGTGACACGATATAAGGTACGACCTTACGTCCTTCAAAATTGGCAAACAGGCACAGCGCAACGGTGATTGCCGGATTCAGATGCGCACCTGAAATGCCGGCGGTAAGGTAGGCAGCCATGGAAACACCCAGGCCCCAGATAATACAGATTTCCCACTGACCGAAGGCGGCACCGGCGAGTTTCAGTGCAGCCACACAGCCTGCACCAAAGAAAATGATCAAGCCGGTCCCCAGAAATTCGGCAATACACTGACCTTTGAGCGTGTTAGTTGTCTGACTCATAATATTGTTCCTGAAGCGAGGTTAAATTTTATCAGTTTTTGTTCTCAGTCCATGAGTCACCCAGCTTTATTGTAGGGCTGTTGTGAATTTATCGTTAACGAACATAAACGAGAAATAGCGAAATCGTTTTTTGTGTACTGTGTCATAAAAATGCGCGTTTTCGCGTGTTTCGGTTTTCTTTAATCATCATTGGACCCGGATTGCGGCAGCGGACACGGGCAGCAAAAGCGCAGCCGCAATAAGCGCAGCGGAATCTTAGGGATTGGCTGAAAAGTGTTACAGACTGCGCCCGGCGCGCCCGCGTTGCTGGACTTGCGGGGTGAGGCTACATACAATCGGGACAACGTTGCTGGCTTACGCTGGCATCATCAACGCCTTGCAGGAATTTAGGAGAGGTCAGAAAGATGTCATTTGAAGTGTTTGAGAAACTGGAAGCGAAAGTACAGCAGGCGATTGATACCATCACCCTGTTGCAGATGGAAATCGAAGAGCTGAAAGAGCAGAACAACTCACTGCGTAACGATGCGCAACAAGTCGCGGGCAACCACGACGCGCTGATGCGTGAAAATCAGCACCTGAAAGAAGAGCAACACGTATGGCAGGAACGTCTGCGTGCATTGCTGGGAAAAATGGAAGAGGTTTGAAGCCTCAGCTGACGTGAAAAACGGGTGCTGAGGCACCCGTTTTCATTGCTGGCGTTATTCGAGGTCCAGCGCGTCTTCTGACAGGATGATGCCGGTGTTATCGGCATAGAGATGGTCGCCGGAAAAGAAGGTGACGCCGCCAAAATTGACGCGCACATCGCTCTCACCAATCCCTTCACCGGCTGCGCCCGCCGGAATCGCCGCGATAGCCTGAATGCCGATCTCCAGCTCTTCCAGCTCATCAACCTGACGGACCGAACCGTAGATTACCAGGCCTTCCCACTCGTTAGTGGCTGCCAGGCGCGCCAGCTGGGCATCGACCAGTGCGCGACGGACCGAGCCGCCGCCATCAATCACCAGCACCCGACCACGGCCGTTTTCTTCCAGCAGGTCGTAAAGTAAGCCGTTGTCTTCAAAGCATTTCACTGTGGTAATCTGACCACCGAATGAAGTGCGCCCACCAAAATTTGAAAAAAGCGGTTCAACAACGTTCACTTCTTCATGGTAGATGTCGCAGAGTTCAGATGTATCGTATTTCATAAGGGTTTCGTCTGTTTGCCACAGGAGCGGTAAGTATATCGCTTTATGCTGATTGTTGGCAAAATCATCAGTGGAAAAAAGCAGCGTTGCATCAAGAGCATGCATAAAAAAGCCCAACCGGATGGCTGGGCTTTAGAAAAATGCTGATCGGCTCGATTACAGGATGAAGCGGCTCAGGTCTTCATCCGCCACCAGTTCATCCAGATGCTTACCGACATACTCAGCATCAATGGTGACCGATTCGCCGTGGCGATCGCTGGCGTCATAGGAGATATCCTCCATCAGACGCTCCAGCACCGTATGCAGACGACGCGCACCGATGTTTTCGGTGGTTTCGTTGACCTGCCAGGCCGCTTCAGCGATACGACGGATACCGTCGTCGGTGAAGTCGATATTCACGCCTTCGGTGTTCATCAGCGCTTTATACTGCACGGTGACCGACGCGTTCGGTTCAGTCAGGATGCGCTCGAAATCATTTACCGTCAGTGCCTGCAGTTCGACACGGATTGGCAGACGACCCTGCAGTTCCGGGATCAGATCGGATGGGCTGGCCACCTGGAAAGCGCCTGAAGCGATAAACAGGATGTGGTCAGTTTTCACCATGCCGTGTTTGGTTGAAACCGTACAGCCTTCAACCAGCGGCAGCAGGTCGCGCTGAACCCCTTCGCGTGAGACATCCGGGCCGCCGGCGTTCTGGCCGCCGCGCTTACAGATTTTGTCGATCTCATCGATAAACACGATTCCGTGCTGCTCGACCGCCTCAATCGCTTCCTGCTTCAGTTCTTCCGGGTTCACCAGTTTGGCCGCTTCTTCTTCCACCAGCAGCTTCATCGCTTCTTTGATCTTCAGCTTGCGTGGTTTCTGTTTCTGACCGCCGAGGTTCTGGAACATCGACTGCAGCTGGCTGGTCATCTCTTCCATGCCAGGAGGGGCCATGATCTCAACGCCCGGACCGCTGGCGGCCAGGTCGATCTCAATCTCTTTATCATCCAGCTGGCCTTCACGCAGCTTTTTGCGGAAAGACTGGCGGGCGGCTGACGGCTCAGGTGCCTGCTCTGGCTGGCCCCAGTTATTTTTTGCCGGTGGGATCAGCACATCAAGAATGCGCTCTTCCGCCATCTCTTCAGCACGGTATTTGTTCTTTTCAATCGCCTGACTGCGCACCATTTTGATCGCGGAGTCGGTCAGATCGCGGATGATTGAGTCCACTTCTTTACCGACATAGCCCACTTCGGTGAACTTCGTCGCTTCAACTTTGATAAACGGCGCGTTGGCCAGTTTAGCCAGTCGACGAGCGATCTCGGTTTTACCGACACCGGTCGGGCCAATCATCAGGATGTTTTTAGGTGTCACTTCATGGCGCAGCTCTTCATCAAGCTGCATGCGGCGCCAGCGGTTGCGCAGCGCAATAGCCACGGCGCGCTTAGCGCTGTCCTGGCCAATGATAAAACGGTTCAGCTCGCTGACGATTTCGCGTGGAGTCATCTCAGACATGTTTTAATCCTTACGCCTTGGACGGTAATTCTTCGAAATTAACGTTATGGTTAGTGTAGATGCAGATATCACCCGCGATGTTCAGCGATTTCTCGACGATGTCGCGTGCACCCATTTCGGTATTTTCCAGCAGCGCACGGGCTGCTGCCTGGGCGAAAGGACCACCGGAACCGATGGCGATCAGATCATTTTCAGGCTGGATGACATCACCGTTGCCGCTGATGATCAGCGACGCTGACTCATCGGCGACCGCCAGTAATGCTTCAAGGCGGCGCAGCATGCGGTCAGTACGCCAGTCTTTGGCCAGCTCAACCGCCGCTTTCACCAGGTGACCCTGATGCATTTCCAGTTTACGTTCGAAGAGTTCGAATAGGGTGAAGGCATCTGCAGTGCCGCCAGCGAAGCCAGCGATCACTTTATCGTTGTATAAACGACGCACTTTTTTAACGTTGCCTTTCATTACGGTATTGCCCAGCGTAGCCTGGCCATCACCGCCAATCACTACCTGGCCGTTGCGTCGTACACTTACTATTGTTGTCACGGGCAGACCCCTTGTTGCATTCGGAAAAAGGCTCCGCGCACCGGGCGCGGAGGATCATGCAAACAGATATGGGGCGGGTTTGACGGGTTTCAACCCCCGACGGCGAGCGGAATACAGCTGGAGTGGCCGGAACTGCGCAGGCGTTTCAGGGTGCTGTCAGCGGTGGCGCGATCTTTATAGGGACCAATCACCACGCGATTCCAGCCACCGCCGGTAGTAATCCGGCTTTCAAAACCTTCAAAGGCCAAGCCGGCACGGACTGATTCGGCCTGGTCTGTGCCTTTAAAGGAGCCACACTGCACCATCCAGCGCTGAGAAGAGGCTTTCTCTGCCGGTTTGGCTTTCGCCGTTTCCTGCGGTTTCGGTGGTGATACCGGTTCACGCGTAATCGGTGCAGGCTGCGCCTGGCGTTGTACGTTTTGCTGCTGCTGCTGCTGCTGCTGCTGCTGCTGCTGCTGACGTTGTTGCTGCTGCAACTGCTGTTGCTGACGTTGCTGCTGCTGTTGTAACTGCAACTGCCGTTGCTGCTGCTGCTGCGCCTGCAGCTGCTGGCGTTGTTGCTGCTGCTGGTCCTGCTGCTGCTGACGTTGCAGCTGTTGCAACTGCTGCTGGTGCTGTAGCGTCTGCTGACGCTGAGCTGGCGTCTGTTCGTTCCACGGCACTTCGTTCAGTTGCGTGGGCTGCTGACGCATGTCGGCCTGCATCTGCTCTAACAACTGGCGCTGCTCGTCAGTCAGCTGAGTCTGAGACTTCACTTCACCGCCCGAAGAGGGTTCGATAGGCGTCGGCACCGTAACCTGACGATTTTCCAGCTCTTTGATGTACTTCCAGCGCTCTTCCGGCTTAGGCGGTAAGCCATTACCGTTGGCTTTATGATCCGTAATGACCGGCACGTCCTCTTTTTTGTGATGCGCCAGGAACCATAAACCACCGGCAAAGGTCACCAACACCGCAACCGCCAGTACAATCATCAATTTTGATGTTCCCGAACCGCCTTTACTCTTCTTGCCACGGCTGGGGCTTTTTTTGCGACGCGTCCCTGTTGAACGCCCGCGGCCTACATAATCTTTTTGTGCCACTCTCGTTCTGATACCCTTCAAAAAATAGTGCCAAATGGGCGAATCGATCGTTTTCACGCGCCCGGCAAGGAGTCCGCCATGTTACTCAAGGGTCGGAACTTTGACCAGCGGTGTTCGCCTTAAGAATCTACTGAAAAAAGCACAGGATTACGCTTATTTTTCACGCTTTTTTGCTGGCGCGGTGCTGCCACGAATCGTCAGCCCGGCATCCAGCAGCCGTGATCCACTGCTGACGCGTTTACCCTGCAACTCATCCAGCAGCAGCAGCATCGCTTCACGACCAATCTGATAGCGCGGCTGTGTCACCGTGGTCAGCGGCGGCTCGCAGTAACGCGACAGCTCAATATCATCAAACCCGACTACCGACAGGTCTTCCGGTATCCGCAGTCCGCTGCGCCTGGCCTGATTCATCGCGCCGAGCGCCATAATATCGCTGTGGCAGAACAGGGCTCGCGGCGGCTGTGGCAATGACAGTAGCTGCTTCATCGCCGCCACGCCCGCGTCAAAGGTAAAATCGCCGCGCACAATATAGGTAGGATCGACCGTCAGGCTGCTGCGGCGCAACGCCTGAACATACCCCTGCAGGCGATACTGACAGAGCGGCATCTCTTCTGGCCCGGCGATACAGGCAATTTGCCGGTGCCCCAGCTGAAGCAGATGATTGACCGCTTCAAACGCGGCGGTCAGGTTATCAATGTGAACGGTGGGCAGCGACATTTCCGGGGCAAACTCATTCGCCATCACCATTGGCGGCAAATTACGCTGCTCATCGACGCTGGCATCAAAGGGCAGCTGTGAGCCAAGCAGCACCATGCCATCAATCTGTCGCGTGACCATCAGATTGAGAAAGGTTCTTTCCTGTTGATTCTGGTGCGCGCAGTCGCCAATCAGCACCAGATAGCCCTCTTCGGCCGCCGTAACTTCGACGCCGCGAATGATTTCGCTGAAGAAGGGATCGCAGATGTCGGGAACAATCACCAGAATGGTCTGGGTATCGTTACGGCGGGCATTACGCGTCAGCCCGTGCGGCGCATATCCCACTGCCGCTACCGCCTGCTCAACCTTTTGACGGGTTGCGGCTGAAACTTTCTCCGGGTTCATCAGCGCACGCGAAACGGTGGCGGTTGAGACGCCCGCTTTTTCCGCAACGTCTTTCATAGTGGCGGCGGGCGGTTGTTGATTCTGCTCCAACACATGCTCCTGACGCGTTATGGCGCGTTCGATTCTGTTTTGCCTGTCCAAAAAGCAAGCCGGGCAACATTGTTAACGATTGCCCGGCTGGTTGTTACTTAATTTGCATAAAAATTGTGACTTATGCGACTTTTTTCGATCTGGCTCGCAGAGTCATCCGCTTCAGCTCTCGGTGGGATCGATATCCAGCGTCCATTTTACTTTGCGCGCGGCGGGCAGGGTCGAAACCAGCAGCAGGGAACTGCTGAGTAACTGTTGCAGACGCTGACGCGAAGGATGCTGGAGCAGTAACTGCCAGCGCCAGCGGCCACTGCGTTTGGGTTGCAAAGCGGGCAGCGGGCCCATAAACCACATCGAGCTGTCATTCAGCGGGCTCGACTCCAGCAGATTTCGCAGCTGCTGCAGAAATTCTGCGGCCTGCTGATTATCCATATCTTCCGCCCGGAACAGGGCATGGCGACTCCACGGCGGCAGGAACACCGCCTGGCGCTCCAGCAGCGCCTGCTGGGCGAAGGCAAAATAGCCTTTATGCAGCAGAGTCTGCAGCAGCGGATGTTCCGGATGATGGGTCTGCAACAGCACTTCGCCCTGTTTACCGGCACGACCGGCGCGACCGGCAACCTGGGTGTAGAGCTGGGCAAACCGCTCAGCAGCGCGAAAATCAGCCGAGAATAGCGCGCCATCGACATCCAGCAGCGAGACCAGCGTGACATCAGGGAAATGGTGACCTTTCGCCAGCATCTGGGTACCGACCAGGATGCGGGCGCCACCGCGATGGACATCGGCCAGATGCTGCTCCAGCGCGCCTTTGCGGCTGGTGGTATCACGATCGATGCGTGACACCGGAATGCCGGGAAACAGCGTCCCGAGTTGCTGCTCCAGCTGCTCGGTGCCGACGCCAACCGGTAATAAATGTGTCGAGCCGCACTGCGGACACTGATTCGGCAGCGGACGCTGGCTGTCGCAATGGTGGCAGCGTAGCTGGCGATGGTGCTGGTGCAGCGTGTAGTAGCGATCGCAACGTGTACATTCGGCAATCCAGCCGCAATCGTGACACAACAGCGCCGGCGAAAAGCCGCGCCGGTTGAGAAACAGCAGCACCTGATTGTCAGCCTGTAAATGCTGACGCATTTTGCCGATCAGCGCCGGTGCCAGCCCGCCCGTCAGCTGCACGCCTTTCAGGTCGATCAGCTGTTGCAGCGCCGGTCTGGCATTCCCGGCCCGTTTCGTCAGGTCGAGCTGGCGATATTTACCGCTGCGAACATTGTGCAGCGTCTCCAGTGCCGGGGTTGCCGACCCCATCACTATCGGGATGTTCTCTTCATGGGCGCGAAACACCGCCAGATCGCGCGCCTGATAGCGCCAGCCTTCCTGCTGTTTATAGGAGCTGTCGTGCTCTTCATCAATAATGATCACCCCAGGACGGGCCAGTGGGGTAAACAATGCCGAGCGGGTGCCGATCACGATGGCGGTTTCGCCCCGTCGCGCGCGCAGCCAGACCGCCAGCCGCTCACTGTCATTTAAGGCGGAGTGGAGCACATCGATCGGCGCATCAAAGCGCTCACGGAAACGGGCGATGGTTTGCGGGGTTAAGCCAATCTCCGGCACCAGCACCAGCGCCTGCCTGCCGCGCGCCAGCACATTTTCCAGCACGCTGAGATAAACTTCTGTTTTACCGGAACCGGTGATACCTGCCAGCAGCCAGGCGGCGTATTGTTCATCTTCGGCCCGAATTGCCCCCACCGCCATCGCCTGATCGGTATTCAGCCGCAGGCGCTCGCCTTTGACCGCGAAGGTGGTGCGCCAGTCATGCATCTGTGGCTGATGCTCATGCAGATCGCATAAGCCTTTTGCCCGTAGCGCCTGCATCGCCGCATCTGTCAGATCATGTTCACTCACCTGATGACGGTAGAGCGGTCGCTGACGCAGCGCGGCCAGCGCCTGTTGCTGTTTTGGGGCGCGCTTCAGTGTTTCAGGCGCGGTGGCGCGACCCTGTTCGGTGATGACCCATTGCCATAACGGATTGTCCTGCGCTGGTTTACCCTGACGCAGTAACACCGGGATCGCATGGCTCAGCACTTCCCCGAGCGGTGAATGGTAGTAGCTGGCGGCCCAGTTGAGGATGCGCCACAACGACGCCGGATAGAGCGTCTCACTGTCCAGCACCTCCGCCACGCGCTTTAGCTGCGCTTCCGGCAGATCGCTACTGTCGCGCAGTGCAACCACGATGCCGATCATCCTGCGGTTGCCGAACGGCACGCTCACGCGACCGCCAATCACCGGCTGCGCGCCCAGCGGCGGCAGATAGTCAAACAGGCGGGGCAACGGGACGGGCAGGGCAACCTGAACAACGGGCATAGCGATCTCTTTCCGGCTCAATCAATCGGGGAAGCTAGTGTACACGCTGACCCCGGTGGCGGGTATCTCAGCATAAATTTGCAGCAGGCGAAAGTTAGCTGTATAATGTTGCGCCTTCGGTGAGAAAGATCTTGCCGGAGTACACCCTTTACTGTTCACCGCGTGTGGTGCTGTGCAGGTTCTGACCTGGCACGGAGAGCGACACGGCCTTATATGAGGTTTCCCATGAAACAAGGTATTCACCCGAAATACGAAGCAGTTACTATCAAATGTACCTGCGGCAACGAGATTCACACCCGTTCAACACTGACTCACGAACTGAACCTGGACGTTTGTGGCAAATGCCACCCGTTCTATACCGGTAAGCAGCGTGAAGTGGCAACTGGTGGCCGTGTTGACCGCTTTAACAAGCGTTTCAGCGTGCCAGGCGCTAAAAAATAAGATTAAAAGGCACCTGAACCTGCGGGTTCGGCGGCAAGAAAAAACCCAGCTTCGGCTGGGTTTTTTTATTTCTGTCTTACCACCGGCTACAGGCTGGAGGCCGGTTCTGAAGAAGCAGCAGGCTTATTCAGCTCAAGTGTCTGCGTGGAATAGTGACCATCCAGATCGCTGAGACTCGCGATTTTGGGTGCGGTGATGGTGATCTTATCCGCCTCCATGGTGCCTTTGGTACACAATACCCACAATATGCAGGACGAATTGCTGATTTTCTCATCCGTTGTCAGCGCCAGCGTGCCCGCTTTTAAGGTGCCGGTATTCAGGATGTCGTTTTTACCATAGACGCTTAACGTTCCGGTGGTCTGCATGAGGCCGCTATTCTGCACTTCATTAGCCACAATCGAGGTGTTCTGGCCGGCCAGGGTCGCAGCATTCGAAACTTTTGACGCTGAAAGATAAGCTGTGCCTGGTGTGGTGACCTCTCCACCCGATGACAGATTAATCTCTTTAACCGCATTCAGACTGATATTACCTGCCTGAAGCGAGCCAGAGTTGAGCAGACGGGTGTTAGCGATGGCGGTCATCGTTCCGTCAACTGAACCATAGCCGGTCTGCATCACCAGAGTTTTTCCGGCACTGATTTTACCGGTATTCTCAATATCACCGGCGATAGAGACGACGTTGATATTACCTGCCGCCGTAATTTGCGCGTTTTCACTGTTGGAAAATTTTCCTGCACTGACGACATTAATATAATCAGTGGCCTCAATGGTACCGCTGTTATTAAATGTGCCGGACGACTGCAGCGCTGTCTGAGCTGAAGAAAGATGCCCTTTATTGGTGATCCCGTTGATGGCTGACGCACTGATGACGCCACTTTGCAGGGTACCGCTGTTAGTCAGCGCGCCATTAGAGGCGATATAAAGGCCGCTGGCGTTGAGGATGCCACTGTTGTTGACTCCCGCTCCCGCCTCAGTGGTCTGCAATTGAATAATACCTGCCGTTGCACCACCCAGTTCGCTCACATCTATACTGTTACTGAACAGCCGTGTGTTGCCATTCGCAGTCACCTGAGCAGAGGCGATATCGTAATCATAGGTTCCCGCAATCGCGTTCAACTGGCTGGTTTCAATCATGCCCTGAATATTAATCTTTTTCGCCAGCAGGTCGGTGTAATCGGCCCCTTTCAGACCTTTACCGTTAACAGCTATCGTGCCTTTAGCGACTTTGAAGCCGGTTAATGTACCATCGCTGAAGGTTGGGGTCCCCGTTGTTAACGTCGCGCGTCCGGTATTGATAAAGCTACAGCCAGAACAGCTAATTCCGTTCGGGTTGGCAATGATCACATCCGCTTTCTGACCAGCAACTTCAATAAATCCGTTGAGTGCAGATGGGCTTTTGGAAATGACTTCATTAAGAATGAGACTGGCAGAGCGATCCAGATTGCTATTACGCGCAATATTGCCGCTTTCACGCACTAAATCTGTGGTGCTGTTGTTGATGATGGTTCCCTTATTTGTCACATTGAAATTTTGGTACATATTATGCGACAGACCATTGGCATCCGCTTGATTGATATTAATGACAGTCGATCCGTTGGCATGAGTGTAACTATTCAATGCAGCAAAAGCGGACGAACTGCAAAGCGTGGCTAATGTGGCCAGGAATAACAGGCTGATTTTATGCTTTTTCATGTTTACCCTTTAATGAATTAATGTTTTTAAATGTTTGTAATCTGCGATGAAATTAAGATCATCCTCCTTTTTTTAATATTTCCATTGTAATGAGAAACCCAGCGTAAGTGGGTCAGTATGAAATGATTGTGGTTTTATAAGTGGTGTGCCAGCAAAAATATCAATGTGCGTTTGCTGGTATTGGCCCCGTAAGCCGATCACGCTGCCGATGACGGTTTTACCGGTGTAATATTGCTGGCTGTAATTACCATAAACCTGGCCTGCATCAAGGCCGATATAAGGTTGCACCGGCTTGCCGGGGAATAGCCAGCTGATGTCGTTACGCCAGTACCATCCCTTATTGTCCTGAAGGGTGTTTTCGCCATCGAAACCGCGCACGGTCCAGCGATTTGCCAGCGAAAAGCGATCAAGAGAAGAAAGTTTATCGGGCGAATATTGCAGGCTGAGATGAGGAGAATAGTTGAGCCAGTTGTCGTACAGGCGAAAGCTAACTGAGCCTTCCAGATCGAAGGTAACAATCCTGCCTTCTTTATCGATGAGCCGGTATTGCTGCTCAGCCGTGTGGCTGCTATTAAACCATGGCATCTTCTTTTGATAACTCAGGCTGGCGGCCAGACCGGCATTATCGTAGCGGATCTGATGTTGCAGCACCGCTTTCCAGCCCGCATTTCTTTTATGCATGCTGACGAGATCGACCTCATTGAGAGAATAGCGCGCTTCGGTATTAAAGATTTGCAGGCCCGCCGTGGTGGTCTGATGCACGGTGCGTGAGAGCAAACGATTAAGCTGAGCGCTGTAATAACGATTTTTATTATTTAATCGCCAGCTGGCCCAGTTACCGGTGATGTATTGCTGATACTGACTCTGGCTGGCGTAAAGATCGAGCCACCAGTAACCCCACGGGATGGAATAACCCACAGACTGATTACTGTTGCCTTTAACCGTATGCCCTGGGGCAATGTCATGGCCATATGACAGGTAGAAAGTATCACTCATCGAGGTGATGTTATTGAAATAGAGCGCACCGCCTGCCTGGTAACGGCCGGTTGCGACCGAGCCTGCATCATTGATCCACGCTCCCACCTGCCAGTATTTATCCTGTTCGCGCCGGATATGAATATCACTCTCGCCTTTTTCACGACCCGGCAACACATTGATCCTGACCTGCGAACCCGGTACGCGCTGCAGATTCAGGCTGCCCTGTTCAAGATCGCCAAGTTCGAGTATATCGCCCTCTTTTAGCGGTAACGTATTACCGAGGTTGATATAATCGCCGCTTGCTTTATTGACGAAGATATTGCCCACCTTACCCGCATTAATTTCAAAATTTAATGTATGAGCTGAAAGGTTCTGATCGGGTAGGTTAACTCGCGTGGTAATATATCCCAGCCTGATTATTTCGTTTTGCAGAGTTTTTGCCAGCAGTCTGATGCCCGCAATGCCGAGACATTTTCCTTCGGCCTGAGCAGTAAAATAGCTTAATTTTTCAAGGTGAAGTTTTTCGCTATCCGGCTTTAAATTAACTTTATCGATCCTGTAGCAGATCGCTTCATTCGGGAAGCGAATTTCCTCATGCCCGGCAGTCTGTTTTTCAGAGGGTGTTTGCTGCGGTTTAGGAATTAACTGCTCTTTGCGTATCCGATCCTGTAAAAGTGCATGAGTTGCACTGTTTTTTTCTTCCAGTACCGGCGCAGCTTGTGTCCGGTCAGAAAAAATGAAGATTATAATGGTAAATATAATAATAACGGGCGAAAGGTTTTTATGTTTTTTTGTCAGATAAATTGATGCCATCGTATTCCTGTAAAATATTCGCTTTTTTTGGAAAATTTTACGGAGTCAGGTAATTATGAACAATAGTAATTCCTCCATTACCGGATTGAATGCGATCCCATATTGGAACAAAAATATTGCGATAATGTAAAACTTTGATGGCTATTATTTTCTCTGCGACATTCAGACAGGAAAAATCAAAATGAGAGGGAAGGTGACGATTAAGGAGGAGTCAGCGGCGTGATAGGTCAGATGAGCAGCATCCCGGTGCGGGCTCTGCTCATCTGAAACACAGCGACGTTAAGCGAAACAGGCCTGGCGGATTAATACTCCCAGGTATCAGGATCGATACCCATGTCGCGCATGATCTTTTTCGCTTCTTCCGGAATCTCATCGCTGCGCTCTTTACGCAAATCGACATCATCTGGCAGTGGCTGACCGGTAAAAGCATGCAAAAACGCTTCGCACAGCAGCTCACTGTTCGTCGCGTGACGCAGGTTATTCACCTGACGACGAGTACGCTCATCCGTTAAAATCTTCAGCACGCTCAAGGGGATAGAAACCGTAATCTTCTTGACCTGCTCGCTCTTCTTACCGTGCTCGGCGTACGGGCTGATATATTCGCCGTTCCATTCAGCCATGGGATACCTTAATTAATAAACGTTAAATGTGAGGAAATCAGCGGATTATGCCTGATTTTTTCCTGCCTGACCCCTGATATGGCGGGTTTTCTTCGCTCACAGCGGCTTAACGACCGGGTGAGCGCCAGGCGATGACGCATAATTTTAGCGGTTATTGCCTTTCTGCTCAATCTATACGCAAAGACATTTAGATGTCCAGATGTATTGACGTCTAATTAAGGGGTGATATCCTGTGCCTCAACATTTCACATTTCAGGAACAATAAGTCCCATGACGCGCAAACAGGCAACCATCGCAGTACGCAGCGGTTTGAATGATGACGAGCAATATGGCTGTGTTGTCCCACCGATTCACCTCTCCAGCACCTATAACTTTCTCGATTTCAACGAGCCCCGCGCCCATGACTATTCGCGCCGTGGGAATCCGACCCGCGACGTGGTGCAGCGGACGCTGGCTGAACTGGAAGGCGGTGCCGGTGCGGTATTAACCAATACCGGGATGTCGGCTATTCACCTGGTGACGACGGTGTTCCTGAAGCCTGGCGACCTGCTGGTGGCGCCACACGATTGTTATGGCGGCAGCTACCGGCTGTTTGACAGCCTGAGCAAGCGCGGCGCTTATCGGGTGAAATTTGTCGATCAGGGCGATCTGAATGCGCTGCAGGCCGCGCTGGATGAGAAACCGAAGCTGGTGCTGATCGAAAGCCCCAGCAATCCGCTGTTACGGGTGGTTGATATCAGCGCGATTTGTGCGGCGGCTCGCGATGCCGGTGCCATTAGCGTGGTGGATAACACCTTTATGAGTCCGGCGTTACAGAATCCACTGGCGCTGGGAGCCGATCTGGTGATTCACTCCTGCACCAAATACCTCAATGGTCACTCCGATGTGGTGGCCGGCGCGGTGATCGCCAAAGATCCTCAGCTGGCGACCGATCTGGCGTGGTGGGCCAACAATATTGGCGTCACCGGTTCGGCCTTTGACAGTTATCTGCTGCTGCGCGGCATCCGTACCTTAGCGCCACGCATGGCCGCGGCGCAACGCAACGCATTAGCGATTGTTGATTACCTGAAGCAACAGAAACAGGTCAAAAAGTTGTATCATCCTTCGCTGCCGGAAAACGCCGGACACGAACATGCAGCGCGACAGCAACGCGGCTTTGGCGCGATGCTGAGCTTCGAAGTCGATGGTGACGAAGCCCTGCTGCGCCGCTTCCTGAAAGCGTTGCGGCTATTTACGCTGGCGGAATCGCTGGGCGGCGTGGAGAGTCTGATCTCCCACACCGCGACCATGACGCATGCGGGAATGTCGGCAGAAGCGCGTGCTGCAGCGGGCATCTCCGACACGCTGTTGCGTGTTTCTGTCGGCATCGAAGATCACGAAGATTTAATTGCCGATCTGGATAATGCATTCCGGATCGCAGCCGAGGGTTAAGCATGACGATTTCAGCAGGTGCGGGCACGCCGGATATCAGGCAGTTGCATAAATTTGGCGGCAGTAGCCTGGCGGATGCGCGCTGCTATCAGCGCGTGGCCAGCATCATGGCGGATTACAGCCAGCCGGGTGACATGATGGTGGTGTCGGCGGCGGGCTCGACCACCAACCAGCTGATTAACTGGCTGAAGCTCAGCCAGAGCGATCGGCTCTCCGCGCACCAGGTGCAACAGGCTTTACGGCGTTATCAAAGCGAGCTGATTAGCGCGCTGCTGCCTGCTGAGGTCGCAGAACCTTTAGTGACCGCTTTTATCCGCGATCTGGAAAAGCTGGCCGCCCTGCTGGATGGCACGCTGACTGACGCGGTCTATGCGGAAGTGGTAGGGCACGGTGAAGTCTGGTCGGCCCGTCTGATGTCAGCGGTGCTGAACCAGCGCGATATGCAGGCCTGCTGGCTCGATGCACGCGACTTTCTGCGGGCTGAACGCGCCGCGCAACCGCAGGTGGATGAAGGCAAGTCATGGCCGCTGTTGCAAACCCTGCTGGCGCAGCATCCTCACAAGCGCATCGTGGTGACCGGCTTTATCAGCCGGAACGATGCCGGTGAAACGGTGCTGCTCGGACGTAACGGTTCCGACTATTCTGCAACGCAGATTGGCGCGCTGGCCGGTGTTGGCCGCGTCACCATCTGGAGTGATGTAGCGGGCGTCTACAGTGCCGATCCGCGTAAAGTTTCGGATGCCTGTTTGCTGCCGCTGTTAAGGCTGGATGAAGCCAGTGAACTGGCGCGTCTGGCTGCGCCGGTGCTGCACACCCGCACTCTGCAGCCGGTTTCAGGCAGCGACATCGATCTGCAACTGCGCTGTAGCTACCAGCCGGAACAGGGATCGACCCGCATTGAGCGGGTGCTGGCGTCTGGTACCGGCGCCCGTATTGTGACCAGTCACGATGACGTTTGCCTGATTGAGATCCAGCTGCCGGAGCAGCACGATTTTGCCATTCTGCATAAAGAGATCGATCTGCTACTGAAGCGCGCCCAGCTGCGCCCGCTGGCCGTTGGCGTCCATCCCGATCGTCAGTTATTGCAGCTCTGCTACACCTCAGAAGTGGTTAACAGCGCCTTTACGCTGCTGCAGGATGCCGGTTTTCCGGGCCATCTGCAGCTACGCGACGGGCTGGCGCTGGTGGCGCTGGTGGGCGCGGGCGTCACCCGTAACCCGCTGCATACCCATCGTTTCTGGCAGCAGTTAAAAGATCAGCCGGTGGAGTTTATCTGGCAGTCAGAGCAGCACATCAGCGTAGTGGCGGTGCTGCGCGTCGGTCCGACTCAGCATCTGATTCAGGGATTGCATCAGTCGCTGTTCCGGGCTGAAAAGCGCATCGGGCTGATGCTGTTTGGTAAAGGCAACATCGGTTCACGCTGGCTGGAACTGTTCGCGCGCGATCAGGAAACGCTGTCGGCGCGTACCGGATTTGAATTTGTGCTGGCCGGTGTGGCGGATAGCTGCCGCAGCCTGCTGAGCTATGAGGGACTGGACGCCAGTCGGGCGCTGGCCTTTTTTGATGACGAAGCCGTTGAGCGTGATGAAGAGTCGCTGTTCCTGTGGATGCGGGCGCACCCGTTTGACGACCTGGTGGTGCTGGACGTAACCGCCAGCACGCCGCTGGCGCAGCAGTATCTCGATTTCGCCAGCCACGGTTTTCACGTCATCAGCGCCAATAAGGTAGCCGGTGCCTCTGACAGCCAGACGTGGCGGCAAATTCGTGATGCCTTTACCAAAACCGGTCGTCACTGGTTATACAACGCGACGGTCGGCGCGGGTCTGCCGATTAACTACACGGTGCGCGATCTGCGTGACAGTGGTGATACCATTCTGTCGATTAGCGGTATCTTCTCCGGCACGCTGTCGTGGCTGTTCCTGCAGTTCGACGGCACCGTGCCGTTCACTGAGCTGGTGGATCAGGCGTGGCAGCAGGGCTTAACCGAGCCCGATCCGCGTGTCGATCTCTCCGGACAGGACGTGATGCGCAAGCTGGTGATTCTGGCACGCGAAGCGGGTTATGACATCGAACCGGATCAGGTGCGCGTTGAATCGCTGGTGCCGGATAACTGTCAGCAGGGCTCTATCGACCATTTCTTTGAAAACGGGGAAGAGCTGAATGAACAGATGCTGCAACGGCTGGAAGCCGCGCAGGAATTAGGGCTGGTGCTGCGCTACGTTGCCCGCTTTGATGGCAACGGTAAGGCCCGTGTCGGTGTTGAAGCCGTCCGCCCGGAGCATCCGCTCTCCGCGTTGCTGCCGTGCGATAACGTGTTTGCCATTGAAAGCCGCTGGTACCGTGATAATCCGCTGGTGATTCGGGGTCCGGGCGCGGGACGCGATGTGACCGCGGGTGCCATTCAGTCAGATATCAATCGCCTGGCGCAACTGCTGTAATCCTTTCTTTCTCTCTTCTTTCAGGCGCTTCGGCGCCTGTTTGATTCTCTCTCTGTGCTCATCGTGAATTTCTCTCATCCTGAATGAATATTTATCCGCGCCGTTGATCATTTTTTAGTTGACGCTGACGCAGGATTGCGTCATTTTGAACATCTGGACGTCTAAACGTATGGATGTTTGCAGGCCGTTAGTTAACCGATGTGATCGATGAGGGTGCAGGATGAGTTTCTTTCATGCCAATCAGCGCGAAGCGCTAAACCAGAGCCTGGCAGAGCTGAACGGGCAAATTAATGTCTCATTTGAATTTTTCCCGCCTCGCACCAGCGAAATGGAAGAGACGCTGTGGTCCTCAATCGATCGCCTGAGCAGCCTGAAACCCAAATTTGTTTCTGTCACCTACGGTGCAAATTCCGGCGAGCGCGATCGCACCCACAGCATTATCAAAGGGATTAAAGATCGCACCGGTCTGGAAGCGGCGCCGCATCTGACCTGTGTCGATGCCACACGCGAAGAGCTGCGCAGCATCGCGCAGGATTACTGGAATAACGGTATTCGTCATATCGTGGCGCTGCGCGGTGACCTGCCTCCGGGCGGCGGTAAACCCGATATGTATGGCTGCGATCTGGTTTCGCTGCTGAAAGAGGTCGGTGATTTTGATATTTCGGTGGCGGCTTATCCGGAAGTCCATCCCGAAGCCAAAAGCGCGCAGGCGGATTTAATCAACCTGAAGCGGAAGATCGATGCCGGTGCCAGCCGGGCAATCACCCAGTTCTTTTTCGACGTCGAAAGCTATTTACGCTTCCGCGATCGCTGCGTTTCAACCGGCATCGACGTGGAAATTGTGCCGGGCATTTTGCCGGTCTCGAACTTTAAACAGCTGCAACGCTTTGCCACGCTGACTAACGTACGCGTACCGGGCTGGATGAATGCGATGTTTGCCGGTCTGGATGATGATGCCGAAACGCGCAAAATGGTGGGTGCCAATATCGCGATGGATATGGTGAAGATTCTGTCGCGCGAAGGAGTGAAAGATTTCCATTTCTATACCCTGAACCGCGCCGAAATGAGTTATGCCATCTGCCATACGCTGGGTGTGCGTCCCGCCGTCGCGGCAGCGTAATGACGCCCTTTCAGCCAGTAAAAAAGTCGGGATAATCCCGACTTTTTTTATTATCAGTACCGGGCGCGGATGTCACGCCCGTATCGGCTTAACCAGTGTTGCGCATACCTGCCGCCACACCGGCGATGGTGACCATTAATGCCTGCTCAACGCGTGCGTCCGGTTCATCTCCGCGGGCTTCCTGCGCACGTGAACGGTGCAGCAGTTCCGCCTGCAGCACGTTAAGGGGGTCGGTATAGACGTTACGCAGTGCAATCGACTCGGCAATCCACGGCTCATCGGCCATCAGGTGAGAGTCGTTGGCAATGGTTAACACCGCTTTGATATCCGCATCCAGCTGATCGCGCAGCTGTTTGCCCAGCGGCCAGAGGGATTTCTCTACCAGACGCTGATCGTAATATTCCGCCAGCCATAGATCAGCTTTCGAGAACACCATCTCCAGCATACCAAGACGGGTTGAGAAGAATGGCCAGTCGCGGCACATCGCTTCCAGCTGATCCTGATGGCCCGCTACCATCGCCTGTTGCAGCGCGGCACCGGCACCCAGCCAGGCGGGCAGCATCAGACGGTTTTGCGTCCAGGCGAAAATCCACGGAATCGCACGCAGCGACTCTACGCCACCGGTCGGACGGCGTTTGGCCGGACGTGAGCCCAGCGGCAGTTTACCCAGTTCCTGCTCCGGCGTTGCCGAACGGAAGTAGGGCACAAAATCCGCATTCTCACGCACATAGCCGCGATACATCGCACAGGAGTCGGCGGAGAGCTGATCCATAATGTCGCGCCATTCACGTTTCGGTTCCGGCGGCGGCATCAGGTTTGCTTCAAGAATCGCGCCGGTGTAGAGCGACAGGCTGGCGATAGTGACTTCCGGTAAGCCATATTTGAAGCGAATCATCTCGCCCTGTTCAGTGACGCGCAGACCGCCACGCAGGCTGCCCGGCGGCTGTGACAGCAGAGCCGCATGGGCCGGTGCGCCGCCACGGCCAATGGTGCCGCCGCGTCCGTGGAACAGCGTCAGCGAAATCCCGGCTTTTTCACAGGTTTTGATCAGCGCATCCTGCGCCTGATATTGCGCCCAGCTGGCCGCCATTACGCCGGCATCTTTCGCCGAGTCAGAATAGCCAATCATCACCATCTGTTTGCCCTGAATAAAGCCGCGATACCAGTCAATGCTCAGCAGCTGGCTCATCACATCATTGGCATTGTTCAGGTCATCGAGCGTTTCAAACAAGGGCGCTACCGGCATGGCGTAGGTGATGCCCGCCTCTTTCAGCAGCAGATGAACCGCCAGTACGTCAGACGGCGTTTTCGCCATCGAGATAACGTACGCTGCGATAGAGCCCTGCGGTGCTTCAGCCGCAACGCGGCAGGTTTCCAGCACTTCGCGCGTCTCATCGCTGGGTTCCCAGCTGCGTGGCAGCAGCGGACGTTTTGAGTTCAGTTCGCGGATCAGGAAGGCCTGTTTGTCAGCTTCCGACCAGCTTTCATAATCGCCAAGGCCAAGATAGCGGGTCACTTCCGCAATCGCTTCGGTATGACGGGTGCTCTCCTGGCGCAGGTCGATACGCACCAGCGGTACGCCAAAGCACTTCACGCGGCGCAGCGTATCAAGCAGCTGGCCGTTGGCGATGATGCTCATACCGCACTGTTGCAGCGACTGATAAATGGCATACAGCGGGTCCCACAACTGGTCGTTCGAGACCAGCAGGTCCGCCGGACGTGGCAGACGTTCGCCTTTCAGCCGACGCTCAAGGAACGCCTGGGTAGTCAGCAGCTGGCTGCGCAGACGTTTCAGGATCACCCGATAAGGTTCGAGCGCTTCCGGATCGCCGCTCAGTTCGCGCACTTCATCGCTGCACTCGGACATCGACAGCTCGGAAATCAGCACGCCAATATCGCGCAGGAACAGATCGGCGGCTTTCCAGCGGCTCAGCTGCATCGCGTGACGGGTGATCGCCGCCGTGACGTTGGGGTTGCCATCGCGATCGCCGCCCATCCAGGAGGTGAACTGCACCGGCACGAAATCAACCGGTAATTTCATCCCGAACGCCTCTTCCACCTGCTCGTTCAGCTCGCGCAGAAAGGCGGGTACGCCTTCCCATAAGCTGTTCTCGACCACCGCAAAGCCCCATTTGGCTTCATCGATCGGCGTCGGGCGATATTTGCGGATCTCGTCGGTGTGCCAGGCCTGCGCCACCAGCTGGCGCAGACGGCGCATAATCTGGTTACGCTCGTAGTCGGAAATGTCGCTGTGATCGAGCTGTTTCAGACAGCTGTTCACTTCTACCAGTTTGTGAATCAGCGTGCGGCGGGTGATTTCGGTCGGGTGCGCGGTCAGCACCAGCTCCAGCGACAGCGACTCAATCGCCTCGCGGATAGCGCTTTCGCTGATGTCACTCTGCTGCTTCAGGGTCTCAAAGGTCTTTTTCAGCAGTTCGGGATGATTGGCGCCTTCACCGCTGTGCGAAATGGTCTGGTACTGCTCAGCCACGTTGGTGAGGTTAAGGAACTGGCTAAACGCGCGGGCTACCGGCAATAACTCATCATTGGAGAGGTTTTGCAGCGTATTAAGCAGTTCCTTACGATGAGTGTCATTACCTGCACGGGATGACTTGGAGAGCTTACGGATGGTTTCCACCCGGTCGAGAATGTTCTCACCCAGCGCATCCTTAATCGTATCCCCGAGCAGTTTGCCGAGCATACTGACATTACTTCGCATTGCGGAATATTGTTCGTTCATTGGACCCTGACACCCTTATCGTCTTGAAAAACTTCTACACCCGACCCTTTTCAGGCAGCAGAAAAAGCAGCAACTTTATCTTCCCGGTCATCTACGGGGAATGTGCTCAGTTGCCGCCTGTCTGCAATCTGAAAATATCTGGATAGTCACCCGGTGGGCATAACATCGTCTTTTATCTAGCCACGTAATGCTGCGTACGTCAAATGAGTTAAAGTGGGGCGAACGTGTGGCTAACTGTCCGAAATTCATGGAATTTATCAGGAGCGGAGCGGGATAAGTTATTCTTATTGTTAAATGCCGCAGAATGACAGGGCATTTTACCGTTATCGCAGTGAAATGCCCCATTTATTGTTAATCAGTGACAAAAATGCTGCACAACCTGACTGATAAGCGCCCGTGTCGGCTTAATAAATGCGGTATCAATAAATTCGTCTGGCTGATGCGCCTGATTAATGGAGCCTGGCCCCAGTACCAGCGTCGGGCAGAGCTGCTGAATAAACGGTGCTTCGGTGCAGTAGTTCACCACTTCGGTTGGCGTGCCCAGCAGTTTTTCCACCACGCTGACCAGTTCATGGTTCGCCGGACATTCATAACCCGGAATAGGCGGATGCAGCTCGGCGACCGTTACACGACCAGGCCAGCGCGCGCTGACCGGCGCCAGTGCCTCGTTCAGCAGCCCATCCAGATCGCTGAGTGATAAGCCCGGCAAAGGTCGGATATCCATATGCAGTTCACAGCAGGCGCAGATACGGTTAGCCGCATCGCCGCCGTGGATATGCCCGAAGTTCATGGTGGGATAGGGAATCGCGAAGCCGTCGTGGTGGTAACGCTCCTGCAGCGTATGGCGCAGCTGCATCAGATGGGTGATCGATTCATGCATCAGTTCAATGGCGTTAACGCCGCGCGCCGGATCGCTGGAGTGGCCCGACTTGCCTTCAATGCGGATCACGTTCGACAGGTGCCCTTTGTGCGCCCGAACCGGCTTGAGGGAGGTCGGCTCGCCAATGATGGCGCAGTCCGGACGCAGCTGGGTCGATTCAGAAAAATATTTCGCGCCGGCCATGGTGGTCTCTTCATCGGCGGTGGCAAGGATATAGAGCGGTTTGCTCAGCGTCGTCACATCCACATCGCGCAGCGTGTCGAGAATAAAGGCGAAGAAGCCTTTCATGTCTGCTGTGCCCAGCCCGTAGAGCTTGTTGTCGTGTTCGGTCAGGGTGAATGGATCGCGGGTCCAGCGACCATCGTCGAACGGAACGGTATCCGTATGACCGGCTAACAGCAGGCCGCCTGCGCCGCTGCCGGTTCGGGCCAGCATATTAAATTTATTGCGGGTACCGGGAACCGGCTGCACTTCAACGCTGAAGCCGAGGTCACGAAACCAGCCAGCCAGCAAATTGATTAAAGTTTCATTACTCTGGTCCAGTGCGGCATCGGTTGCGCTGATCGACGGTGTGGCGATCAACTGGCGGTAGAGTTCGATAAAAGGCGGTAATTTTGTCTTCACTGTTGACGGTCCTTGAGTTAGGATGTATCAATATTCATGCATTAATAGTGAATAAAAATACATTAACGTCGTCTGCATGTGAACCAGAAATCGCTGCAAACGGCATTGTGGGCAACGGGGCAAGGCCGCGACCCGGAACGTGTGACTGTAAAAAGGGTTACAGCCTGATGTTGAATACGCTGATCGTGGGTGCCAGTGGTTACGCTGGCGTAGAGCTCGCCACCTTCCTGAATCGCCATCCAGATATCAACATAACCGCTTTAGCGGTTTCGGCGCAAAGTCCTGATGCGGGTAAGCGCTTGTCCGATCTGCATCCTCAGCTGAAAGGTGTGGTGGATCTGCCGCTGCAGCCGCTGAGCCATGCGTCGGAATGGGCAGATAAAGTGGATGTGGTATTCCTGGCTACGGCCCATGAAGTCAGCCACGATCTGGCTCCGGAATTTCTCAAGGCCGGTTGTGTGGTCTTTGACCTGTCCGGCGCCTTCCGCGTCAATGATCCTGCGTTTTATACCCGCTTCTACGGCTTCACCCATCAGCATGGCGACTGGCTGGATAAAGCGGTGTATGGCCTGGCAGAATATCAGCATCAGCAGATCAAACAGGCGCAGCTGGTGGCGGTACCGGGTTGTTACCCGACCGCGGCTCAGCTGGCACTGAAACCGCTGGTGGATGCCGGGCTGCTAAACGAGGCACAGTGGCCGGTGATCAACGCCACCAGCGGCGTGAGTGGCGCAGGGCGTAAAGCCAGCGTCGGCACCAGCTTCTGCGAAGTCAGCCTGCACCCTTACGGCTTGTTCAATCATCGTCATCACCCGGAAATCGTCGCCCATCTCGGCACGCCGGTGATTTTCACGCCGCATCTGGGCAACTTCCCGCGCGGCATTCTGGCGACCATTACCTGCCGGTTAAATCCGGGCGTGAGCCGCGAGGATGTGGCGGCAGTATTCCAGCGCGCCTACCACGATAAGCCTCTGGTCCGGCTCTACGAGCAGGGTGTGCCGGCACTGAAAGCGGTGGTCGGTCTGCCATATTGCGATATCGGTTTTGAGCTACAGGGCGAGCACCTGATCGTGGTGGCAGCCGAAGATAACCTGCTGAAAGGCGCCGCATCGCAGGCCGTACAGTGTCTGAATATTCGCTTCGGCTTCCCGGAAACCACGTCACTGACTTAACGGACGAGTAAACCATGACCAATCCATTGATTATCAAGCTGGGCGGTGTGCTGTTAGACAGCGAAGAAGCGCTGGCCCGTCTGTTTGATGCGCTGCTGACCTACCGCAGCGCCCATCAGCGCCCGCTGATTATTGTCCACGGTGGCGGTTGCCTGGTGGATGAACTGATGAAAAAGCTGGCGTTGCCGGTGAAGAAAAAGAATGGCCTGCGCGTCACACCGGCCGATCAGATCGACATTATTACCGGTGCGCTGGCGGGAACCGCCAATAAAACGCTGCTGGCGTGGGCGAAAAAAACCGGCATCAACGCGGTGGGGCTCTGCCTGGGCGATGCCGGCATGGTTAACGTTACCCCGTTTGATGAAGAACTGGGCCACGTAGGTCACGCCATGCCGGGTAATCCGGCGCTGATGAACACGCTGCTGGCGGCGGGCTATATGCCGGTGGTCAGTTCTATCGGTATCACCGATGATGGCGAACTGATGAACGTCAACGCTGACCAGGCGGCGACGGCGCTGGCCTCCACTCTTGGCGCGGATTTAGTCCTGCTCTCCGACGTCAGCGGTATCCTCGACGGCAAAGGCCAGCGTATCGAAGAGATGACCGCCGACAATGCGGAACAACTGATTACCCAGGGCATCATTACCGATGGCATGATTGTGAAGGTCCACGCTGCGCTGGATGCGGCGCGTACGCTGGGCCGACCGGTGGATATCGCCAGCTGGCGTCATGCCGAGCGGCTGCCTGACCTGTTTAACGGCGTGCCGATTGGCACCCGGATTCTCGCTTAACGACTCTGATTCAAGGATTACGAAATGCAAACGCAAGGCATCAAAAAAATCGTTCTGGCTTACTCCGGTGGTCTTGATACGTCGGCCATCATTCCGTGGCTGAAAGAGAACTACGGCGGCTGTGAGGTGGTGGCGTTTGTGGCCGATATCGGTCAGGAGCGCAGCGATCTGGAAGGCGTAGAGAAGAAAGCGCTGCAGTCTGGTGCTTCTGAGTGCCACGTGGTTGATCTGCGTGAAGAGTTCATCAGCGATTACGTTTATCCGGTCCTGCAGACCGGCGCATTATACGAAGGCACCTACCTGCTGGGCACCTCAATGGCGCGTCCTATCATCGCCAAAGCGCAGGTTGAACTGGCGCTGAAAGTGGGCGCGGATGCACTGTGTCATGGCGCAACCGGTAAAGGTAACGACCAGGTGCGTTTCGAAACCACCTATACCGCGCTGGCTCCGCAGCTGAAAGTGGTCGCGCCGTGGCGTGAATGGAACCTGCGTTCGCGTGAAGCGCTGCTGGACTACCTGAAAGAGCGCAACATCCCGACCACCGCGTCGCTGGAAAAAATCTACAGCCGTGATGAAAACGCCTGGCACATCTCCACCGAAGGCGGCGTGCTGGAAAGTCCGGCCAATGCTCCGAATAAAGATTGCTGGGTCTGGACCGTCGATCCTTTAGAGGCGCCGGATCAGCCAGAAGAAGTGACGGTGACCGTTGAGAAAGGTCGGGTCGTGGCCGTGAACGGCGAAAAACTGAGCCCGTTCCAGTGTCTGGAAAAACTCAATGTAATCGGCGCGAAGCATGGTGTGGGTCGGATCGATATCGTCGAAAACCGTCTGGTCGGCATCAAATCCCGTGGCTGTTATGAAACCCCAGGCGGCACCATCATGGTTAACGCGCTGCGTGCGGTTGAGCAGCTGGTACTGGATCGCGATAGCTTTAAATGGCGTGAACAGCTGGGTCAGGAGATGTCTTACGTGGTCTACGACGGTCGCTGGTTCGCACCGCTGCGTAAGTCAATTCAGGCGGCGGCAGAATCACTGGCTGAAGAGGTGAATGGCGAAGTGGTCCTGCAGCTCTACAAGGGTCAGGCAACGGCGACGCAGAAGCGTTCACCTAACAGCCTCTACTCTGAAGAGTTCGCGACCTTTGGCGAAGACGAAGTCTACGACCACCGTCACGCTGGCGGCTTTATCCGTCTGTTCTCACTCTCTTCGCGCATCCGCGCCCTGAACGAGCAGAAGAAGTAATCTTCAGGCGAGGTGCGCCTCGCCTCACCGTTTGAGCTCAGGGGCGGCATTTATGCCGCCCTTTGTTTAATGATTTAAAGGAGTTTCCCATGGCACTTTGGGGTGGACGGTTTACCCAGGCAGCAGATCAACGTTTCAAACAGTTCAACGATTCGCTGCGCTTCGATTACCGCCTGGCGGAGCAGGACATCATTGGCTCGGTCGCCTGGTCCAAAGCGCTGGTGACGGTCAATGTCCTGACACAGGATGAACAGCAGCAGCTGGAAGCGGCACTGAATGACTTGCTGGCCTCGGTGCGCGCCAATCCTGAGCAGATTTTGCAGAGCGACGCCGAAGATATCCATAGCTGGGTTGAAGGTCAGCTGATCGACAAAGTGGGATCGCTGGGAAAAAAACTGCATACCGGACGTAGCCGTAACGATCAGGTCGCCACCGATCTGAAGCTGTGGTGCAAAATGCAGGTCGAGGCGCTGCTGGGCGCCACGCGTGAGCTACAGCAGGCGCTGGTAGTGACCGCTGAAGCTAACCAGGATGCGGTGATGCCGGGCTACACGCACTTGCAGCGGGCGCAGCCGGTGACATTTGCGCACTGGTGCCTGGCCTATGTGGAAATGCTGGCGCGGGATGAAAGTCGCCTGCAGGATACCCTGAAACGGCTGGACGTCAGCCCGCTGGGCTGTGGCGCGCTGGCCGGTACGGCGTATGAAATTGATCGTCAGCAACTGGCAGGCTGGCTGGGCTTTGCTTCCGCCACGCGCAACAGTCTGGATACCGTATCAGACCGCGACCATGTGCTGGAACTGCTCTCTGACGCTGCGATCGGCATGGTCCATCTGTCGCGCTTCGCCGAAGATATGATCTTCTTCAACACCGGTGAAGCGGGCTTTATCGAACTGTCCGATAAGGTGACCTCCGGTTCATCGCTGATGCCACAGAAGAAAAATCCGGATGCGCTGGAGCTGATCCGCGGTAAGTGCGGCCGGGTACAGGGCGCACTGACCGGCATGATGATGACGCTGAAAGGCCTGCCGCTGGCTTACAACAAGGATATGCAGGAAGACAAAGAGGGATTATTCGACGCGCTCGATACCTGGCTCGACTGCCTGCATATGTCGGTGCTGGTACTGGATGGCCTGCAGGTTAAGCGTCCGCGTTGTCAGGAAGCCGCCGAGCAGGGTTACGCCAACTCTACTGAACTGGCAGATTATCTGGTCGCTAAAGGGGTGCCGTTCCGCGAAGCGCACCACATTGTCGGCGAAGTGGTGGTCGAGGCCATCAGGCAGGGCGTGGCACTGGAAGCCCTGTCGCTGGCGCAGTTACAGCCGTTCAGCGCGGTGATTGAAGAGGATGTCTATCCGATTCTGGCGCTGCAATCCTGCCTGGATAAGCGTAATGCGCAGGGCGGCGTATCGCCTCAGCAGGTTGCATTTGCTATTGCGGAAGCGAAGCAGCGTCTGTTCTAAAAAAAGGGCTGGCAAAGCCTGCGCTTTGCCAGCCTCTGTCGCCCTGAACTCCCTTCCTTCCCGGCCTGGTCTGAGCCTTTATCCCTTAACTTCCGGCTGTGGATTATAATTATTCTCAGTGCAGGATTTCAGACAGTGAATTAGCAGAAAATCCATATTCTTTTATTTGCCTGCCACATCTCCATTTTATTTGTCAATGCAATAGTTTGTGCATTTATGGCCTTTTTACTATTTCTTAAGAAAATAAATGGCGTTATTTTACAACCACACCGACAGGTGTTTTTTTAAGATTTTTTTGAGCCAGGAGGGCTTATGCGTGAATTAACAATTAACGAGACTTTATCTGTTTCTGGTGCTGCAACAGCTAATGACGTTGCATTTTTTATCGGCGATCATCTGGCTAGCTCAATTATTGGTGGCGTTGCCGCTACAGTCGCCGGTGCTTCCATTGGCTATCTGCACGGTGGGGACGCCATGGGCTGGCTGGGGCTGGGTGTCATTGGTCAACTGGTTGGTGCGGTGAGTGGTGCGATAATTGGCGGAGTCGGCGGCGTGATTGGCGGCGCACTGGTTTCTCTGTCGTATAGTCTGCCATTAGCGAACCAATTGGCGCAGACGATTATTGCGGGTGACATCGTATAATCATCAGTATTCAAAAAAGAAAAACGTTATTTTTATGAACTAATAAGCAGGCAATATATTATGCGTCAATTAAAAGATTCTGAACTGAAATCCGTTTCCGGTGCTTATAGCGATAACATCCTGGCTAATATTGCAGAAGGTACCGTGTGTGCAATTGGTGGCGCTGTACTTGGGGCGTGGACAATGGCAATTTTAGGTGGTCGTGGTGCAAGTTCCAAAGATGTTATCGGCATCGGCGGCGGTATTACCGCCGTAATCGGCATGTTTGGTGGAGCGTTAACCGGTGCTGTGGCGGGTGCTTTTTATGGCCCTTATATTGGTTACGACGCTGGTCTGGTTATGGCGGAAGGTTTGCTGCTGGATATCATGAAAGGTCTGCCGGGAGCCTAACTCTCTGACATTCGCTGCCGCTCAGGTTTAACCGGCAGGCAAAAAAAGCGGGCATGTTCCATGCCCGCTAAATTTCTCTCTCCGTACTTCTGCTCCTCCGTCTCTTCCAGACGCCACCACCTCACAGCCGCCGTAGTTCTCTTTCAGCCACGGAATGATGGCCGACGTATCAAGACCACCGGAGTAAGCCAGAACGATTTTTTTGATGCCTTGCGTTTGCATTTCGTAATCCTTGAATCAGAGTCGTTAAGCGAGAATCCGGGTGCCAATCGGCACGCCGTTAAACAGGTCAGGCAGCCGCTCGGCATGACGCCAGCTGGCGATATCCACCGGTCGGCCCAGCGTACGCGCCGCATCCAGCGCAGCGTGGACCTTCACAATCATGCCATCGGTAATAATGCCCTGGGTAATCAGTTGTTCCGCTTTGTCGGCGGTCATCTCTTCGATACGCTGGCCTTTGCCGTCGAGGATACCGCTGACGTCGGAGAGCAGGACTAAATCCGCTCCAGGAGTGGAGGCCAGCGCCGTCGCCGCCTGGTCAGCGTTGACGTTCATCAGTGTGATATCGCGCCCGACCGCCTGCCTGAGCCGGTGCTGGATAGTCTGCAGATGATGCGTCCACGTTGTCATGAGGCCGTCGGACAGGGTTACGCCAATCCTGCCAGGCTGGCTGATGATCGGGTCGCTAAAGAGGAGCCGTTCCGCGAAGTGCAGCACATTGTCGGAAAAGTGGCGGGAGAAGCCTTCAGGCAGGGCGTGGTACTGGAAGCCTTGTCTCTGGCGCAGTTACAGCCGTTCAGCGCGGCGATTGAAGAGGATCTCTATCCGATTCGGGCGCCGTAATCCTGTCTGGATAAGCGTAATGCGCAGGGCGGCGTATCGCCTCAGCAGGTGGCGATTGCAGAAGCGAAGCAAAGAGTGGGCTAAGCGAATAATAGACAGACGGATTTGCTGGCAAAGCAAACGCTTTGCCAGCTTTATTTCTTTGTTCGAAAAGCGTGTGAGGGCTTAAGCATAAGGCGTGACGCTTGGGGGGGGGACTGTCAGGGATAGCGCCTCACACTGGTCGGGCTTATTATTTTGACAGCAAGCTTTCGGTTCGCCCTGCGAATGCGTATTGGCGATGGGTGGATTTATTCAGCGCCAAAACTTGTACGGTAGTCGTTGAGCAGTACGCCCGTCTGTTCGTAACCTATCGTCAATGAAGAGACCAGACCCAGTGCTCCGCCCATTACCGGACCGACCATTATTCCTACTAGCTGGGAGAGCGCGCCGAATATAAAACCGCCGCCGCCGCCTAATTTACCGCCCAGGGTCATGCCGGTAGACATGCCATCCAGTACATTACTCAATACCTGATCCATTGTGGTCAGGGTCTCTGTTGTGATCGCGGCGCCGCTGACAAACTGCATTTCAGTCGTCGATAAATCTCGCATGCTTTTTCCTTTATTAGAAATAAGAAAAGGGCGTGATAATCTAATCTTAAAAGAGTATCCCGCCCAGACTTATTTATTTAAGCTGATTAACCAAAAAAGCTGATATTAATTGGTGTTACCTGAACCGAAGGTGGCGCGATAATCCGCGACGACTTCACGCACAGTATCAACATCTGTTGCTGCGCCGATTACTAGACCAAGCGCACCGCCCATGATTGGCGGAACGATAATGCCGACCAGCTGAGAAATTGCACCAACAATCCAGCCGCCGCCAGTTCCCCATTTTCCGCCAATGGCCATGCCGGTTGCGGCACCGTCCATCATGCCGAACAGCGCGCCAGCCAGGTCGCCACCGCTTACAGAGTTCAATTCCTCATGAGATAATGTACGCATAATTATTTCCTTTATATATGTTGAGTTTATTTGCTGTGTATTAAAATCGCGCCTTGGCAGCACGATTAATGTAATGCGGGGTAACAATAATCAATAACGGAGCCACGGTATATAGATGATTTACTATATTCACGTAATCGGCCGATTATTTCGGTCTCATTTTGAAATATGCCAGAAAATATGATTTTTCCAGGTGATGTTAATTGGGGGTTGATTCGTCATTTACAATTATTATTGATACGCAATTTTCTGTAACAAAGTCAATTAAAAGCAGGATAATAGTTAAGCCATGTTTACCACTTATAGGGGGTTATACCTGTGATGATATTTCCGGATGGCAGTCTGTGGGCGAGACATAGGGTACTGAAAAAACAGCATTAAAGGCCATGTGAATGGAAAATAACCGGGAAAAAATCAAGGGTAAAAAAATCATCAGGCGACTCATAGAGCGGAGCTTAATCCTTTCAGCGCTACGGCGGCGTTAAGGGAATAATGGAAGGTGTCTTGCAGAAAATATCGGGCCCGAATAACAGGCAAAAAAAAGCGGGCATCATAAATGCCCGCCAACCTCTAGCTTCAGAATTACTACTTTTTTTATAGGCACATCATCAAAGGGCCAGCACTCCCGGCTGACACAGTGATAGGTTTACGCTGACAACAGGAACTGCTCCAGGTCATCGCTGCCGCCAATATGACGGCCACCGATAAACACCTGTGGCACCGTCGCCCGGCCAGAAACGGCACGCAGGCTAACGGTCGTCGCATCCTGTCCCAGCACGATCTCTTCGAACTGAATACCGTGGTCCAACAGCAGCTGTTTTGCTTTAGTGCAGAACGGGCAGCCCGGTTTGGTAAACACCGAGACGGATTCCTGCACTTTATATTCCGGGGCCAGGTACCGCAGCATCGTATCGGCATCTGACACTTCAAACGGGTCGCCTGGCTGGTCAGGCTCGACAAACATTTTCTCCACTACGCCGTTACGGACCAGCATCGAGTAACGCCACGAGCGCGCGCCAAAGCCAAGATCGGCTTTCTCAACCAGCATCTCCATGCCGCGGGTAAATTCGCCGTTGCCATCAGGAATAAAGGTAATGTTCTCCGCCCGCTGTTCCGCTTTCCACGCGTTCATCACAAAGGTGTCATTAACGGAGACACACAGAATGCTGTCCACGCCGTGCTGTACAAAGACACCTGACAGCTCGTTGTAACGCGGCAGATGGCTGGATGAACAGGTCGGTGTAAAAGCACCCGGCAGAGAGAAAACGATTACCGTTTTATCTTTAAACAGTTCATCGGTGGTGATATCGACCCAGCGATCGCCATGGCGGGTGTGAAAAGTGACCTGCGGAACGGCTTTACCTTCCTGACTTGCAAACATTTTTTCTCCTTAATGGCGACCGCTTATTTTGATGCGTGCATTATTCCCGCCCACCCTTGATAGGGCTAATCGTTCATTGCTATTCTATCTATCGCCACGGACTATCGTGGTCTGGAGGGTAATAATGAATATTCGTGATCTTGAATATCTGGTTTCGCTTGCTGAACACCGGCATTTTCGCCGCGCTGCGGATGCATGTCATGTCAGTCAGCCTACGTTAAGCGGGCAGATCCGTAAGCTGGAAGATGAGCTGGGTGTCATGCTGCTGGAGCGCACCAGCCGTAAAGTGCTGTTCACTCAGGCGGGATTACTGCTGGTGGATCAGGCGCGAACGGTGCTGCGCGAAGTGAAAGTGCTGAAAGAGATGGCCAGTCAGCAAGGGGAAGCGATGTCAGGCCCGCTGCATATCGGCCTCATTCCGACCACTGGCCCCTATCTGCTGCCGCAAATTATTCCGATGCTGCATCAGACGTTCCCGAAACTGGAAATGTATCTGCATGAAGCGCAGACCCAGCAGTTACTGGCCCAGCTCGATAGCGGCAAGCTGGACTGTGCCATTCTGGCGCTGGTCAAAGAGAGTGAAGCCTTTATTGAGGTGCCGCTGTTTGATGAGCCCATGAAGCTGGCGGTCTATGCCGATCATCCGTGGCGCGATCGCGATCGTGTGCCGATGTCCGATCTGGCTGGCGAAAAACTGCTGATGCTGGAAGATGGTCACTGTCTGCGCGATCAGGCGATGGGCTTCTGTTTTGAGGCGGGCGCGGATGAAGATACCCACTTCCGGGCTACCAGTCTTGAAACGCTGCGCAATATGGTGGCGGCAGGCAGTGGGATTACGCTGCTTCCGGCGCTGGCGGTACCGCCAGAACGTATTCGGGATGGTGTCTGCTATCTTCCTTGCTACAAGCCGGTCCCTCAGCGCACTATCGCGCTGGTCTACCGTCCGGGTTCACCTCTGCGCAGCCGTTATGAACAGCTGGCAGAGGCAATTAAAACCCACATGCAACATCATTTCGACACGGCGTTAAAACAGGCGGTTTAAGCCATTTAATGCCGCCACGCGATAGGCTTCGGCCATGGTAGGGTAGTTAAAGGTGGTATTCACGAAGTACTCAATCGTGTTGCCACCGTTTTTCTGCTCCATGATCGCCTGACCGATGTGGATAATTTCGGCCGCTCGTTCGCCAAAGCAGTGAATTCCCAGGATCTCTTTGGTTTCGCGGTGGAACAGGATCTTCAGGCTGCCGACGTTCATACCGACAATCTGCGCCCGCGCCAGATGTTTAAACTGCGCACGTCCCACTTCGTAAGGCACCTTCATCGCCGTCAGCTGCTGCTCGGTTTTACCGACGGAGCTGATTTCCGGAATGGTATAGATCCCGGTTGGGATATCTTCAATCAGATGCGCCGAGGCTTCGCCTTTGATGATCGCCTGTGCGGCAATCCGGCCCTGATCGTACGCCGCTGAGGCCAGGCTCGGATAACCAATTACGTCACCGACCGCATAGATGTGTGGCTGCGCGGTCTGGTACATGCTGTTCACTTTCAGCAGGCCACGGCCATCCGCTTCCAGTCCGACATTCTCCAGCGACAGCGAGTCGGTGTTGCCGGTACGCCCGTTGGCGTACAGCAGACAGTCCGCTTTCACTTTCTTGCCCGATTTCAGATGGATAATCACGCCATCTTCCACCCCTTCGATCTTCTCAAACTCTTCGTTGTGACGAATCACCACGCCGCTGTTCCAGAAGTGATAAGAGAGCGAGTCGGACATCTCCTGATCCAGGAACGCCAGCAGACGATCGCGGGTATTAATCAGGTCAACTTTGACGTTCAGACCACGGAAAATCGACGCATATTCACAGCCAATCACGCCCGCGCCATAAATAATAACGTGGCCAGGTTCGTGATGCAGATTGAGAATGGAGTCGGAGTCATAGACGCGCGGATGGGTAAAATCGACATCATCAGGATGGTAAGGACGTGAACCACAGGCGATGACGAATTTCTCAGCGGTCAGGCGCTCACGCGTGCCATCAGGTTGTTCAATCTCAATGGTGTTGGCATCAACAAAGCGGGCATCGCCCTGATAAAGCTCACAGCGGTTACGCTCATAGAATCCCTGACGCATTGCCGTTTGCTGGCTGATCACGTTTTCAGTGTGATTAAGAATGTCAGCGAAGGAGGAGCGGAGCAGTCGGGTGTGATCGCTGTAGAGCGGGTTTTGGTTAAATTCGATGATGCGACTGACGGCGTGGCGAAGTGCTTTAGAAGGAATGGTGCCCCAGTGCGTACAACCGCCGCCGATGTTGTGGTAGCGTTCGATCACTGCGATGCGCGCTCCCTGCTTCACCAGTCCCATCGCCGCACCTTCACCGCCGGGTCCTGAGCCAATCACAATGGCATCGTAATCGTAAGACTTTTGCATACCGATACGTCCTATTATTTATACATTTTTACAACGAGATTCTAACATCTCGCCGCGCACTTCTGAATTCTATCAGCGATTTTCATCACAGTTTGGCAAAGAGTGAGGTTCACAGGCGGTGACAAAGTTTGCCACTCTGTACGCTGAAAATTTTGTTATAGTGCCCGCTTAATACCGCAAAAGGCAGAGAGAATGGGCGTCAGAGCGCAACAAAAAGAACGTACACGACGTACACTGATTGAAGCAGCTTTCAGTCAGCTCAGCGCCGAACGCAGTTTTGCCAGTCTGAGTTTGCGAGAGGTTGCCCGTGAAGCGGGCATCGCCCCGACCTCGTTTTATCGACATTTTAAGGATGTTGATGAGCTGGGGCTGACCATGGTCGATGAAAGTGGACTGATGTTGCGACAACTGATGCGCCAGGCACGCCAGCGTATTGCCAAGGGCGGCAGCATTATCAAAACCTCGGTTGCCACCTTTATGGAGTTCATCGGCAACAATCCCAACGCATTCCGCCTGTTACTGCGTGAACGTTCCGGCACCTCTGCCGCTTTCCGTGCTGCGGTCGCGCGTGAAATTCAGCATTTTATCGCTGAACTGGCCGATTATCTTGAGGTCGAAAATCGCATGCCGCGCAGTTTTACCGGAGCGCAGGCCGAAGCGATGGTGACCATCGTCTTCAGCGCCGGCGCAGAGGCGCTGGATGTCGATGCCGAACAGCGCCGTAAGCTGGAAGATCGTCTGGTGCTGCAATTACGCATGATCGCCAAAGGCGCCTATTACTGGTACCGCCGGGAACAAGAACGACTGGCGGTGACCCTGGAAAAACCCGAGAGCAATGAATAAGGATCAGGCCATGACCCACCCGAGTTCCCGCGATAAAGGCACATTGTTACTGGCTTTTATTACCGGTTTAGCCATTAACGGCTCGTTTTCCGTGCTGTTCAGCGCTTTTGTTCCGTTTTCGATTTTTCCGCTGATCGCGCTTGGCCTGGCGGCCTGGTGCCTGCATCAGCGTTATCTCAACACCAACATGCCTGACGGTATGCCGGGACTGGCAGCGGCGTTTTTCCTGCTGGGGATTCTGGTTTACAGCGCGCTGGTGCGGGCGGAATATCCCGATATTGGCTCGAACTTCATCCCGACCATTCTGATGGTGGCGCTGGTATTCTGGATTGCGACGCGCTTTAAGCGCAAACGCAATCAGTAAAGGCGAGAGAGTAAAAAACGGGAACCCTGAGGTTCCCGTTTTTTTATGCTTTGCGCGTCAGCAGGACGCCGCATTCCATATGGTGGGTGTAGGGGAACTGATCGAACAGCGCCAGCCGCGTCACGTCGTGCGTTTCCGTCAGGGTCTGCAGATTGTCGCTCAGCGTTTGTGGATTGCAGGAGATATAAAGGATGCGCGGATAGGCCTGCACCATCTTCACCGTCTCTTCATCCAGTCCACTGCGCGGCGGATCGACAAAAATCGTCTCGCATTGGTAGCTGGTCAGATCAATCCCTTCCAGACGATTAAAGCTGCGCACGCCATTCATTGCCTGAGTAAACTCTTCGGCGGCCATACGGATGATCTGTACATTATCAATCTGGTTAGCAGCGATGTTGTACTGTGCTGATGCCACTGATGGTTTGGCGATTTCGGTGGCCAGCACCCGGCGGAAATTACGCGCCAGCGCCAGTGAGAAGTTGCCGTTGCCGCAATAGAGTTCCAGCAGATCGCCCTGCGAACCCTGGGTGACATCCAGCGCCCATTCCAGCATCTGAATATTCATCGCTGCGTTTGGCTGAGTGAAGCTGTTCTCAACCTGGCGATAAATCAACTCGCGTCCCGCCACCGGCAGACGCTCATCCACATAATCCCGATCGAGGCAGATTTTGGTTTTGGTCGCGCGGCCAATCAGCTGTACATCAAGACCTTCTGCACGTAGCCGATCCCGCAGTTCGCTGGCGGCCAGCTGCCAGGCGTCATCCAGCTTACGGTGATAGAGCAGCGAGATAACAATCTGATTGCTCAGGGTCGACAGGTAATCGATCTGAAACAGTTTATGGCGCAGCGTACGATTATCGCGGATCGCCGCGATCATCTTCGGCATCAGCTGGTTGATCAACTCACTGGCGGCCGGGAACTGATCGACACGGATCCGCTCGCGGGTCTGCTGATCAAAGATAATGTGGTAGATGTCGTCGCCATCGTGCCACAGCCGGAACTCGGCACGCATACGATAGTGGCTGACCGGTGAACGGAACACCTCCACCTCGGGCGCAGCAAATGGCGTCATCATCGTCACTAAACGACTGACTTTTTCCGCCAGTTGCGCGTCATATTGTTCAATAGGGAGATGTTCGGGAGTCATGATCCGTCCTGATTAATAGCTTACCAGCGGGCGATTGTAGGGATTCACTTGCTGATGTCCAGCCCTGCGGCGATAAGAAGTTTAGAAGTCTGGACTTCCGAACCACCACTCCGTAGACTGCGTTCGCCGGCCTCAAGCCCGAGATAATAGGGAATCCAGTGTAAATCTGGAGCTGACGCGCAGCGGTAAGGAATGTCGTGGTGAGTGCAATTGCAGACACTGTCCTGCGGGATGGGAAGTCATCACCACTTATGGTTCCCAGCCCGAAGACCTGCCGGTGTGACGTCGCTACTCGTACGATCATCGCGTTCTATTGATTGTATGCCTGCGGCATCCTGCTTTGTCTTTTGGATGCAATTAAAAATGACGAAAACTACCGCATCGCTGTTCGCCTTTAGTGCAACGGCGGTTTCTCTCTGGGCGCAAAACGGTTTTGCTCAGGGGATTGATGATACGCAAATAGTCACTGCCAATCGTTTTGCTCAGCCGGTGTCGAGCGTGCTGGCACCCACTACCGTGGTCACGCGTGACGAGATCGATCGCTGGCAAGCCAAAAGCCTGACCGATGTGATGCGTCGTCTGCCCGGCGTCGACATTACTCAAAGCGGCGGCATGGGACAGCAGAGTTCGCTGTTTATCCGCGGCACCGAGTCCCGGCACGTTCTGATTCTGATTGATGGTATTCGCCTCAACCAGGCCGGTATTTCCGGCTCCTCCGATCTCAGCCAGATTCCTCTTTCGCTGGTGCAGCGGATTGAATATATCCGCGGCGCGCGTTCAGCGGTCTACGGTTCGGATGCGATTGGCGGCGTGGTCAATATCATTACCGGCCGGGCGCAACCGGGCAGCACGCTGACGGCGGGCGTCGGCTCCAACGGTTACCAGTCTTACGATGGTACCACGCAGCAGATGCTGGGCGACGCAACCAGGCTGACCCTGGCGGGTAACTATACCTATACCAAAGGGTATGACGTGGTGGCGGGTTATCCCAACGATTATGGCCCGGCGCAACACGACCGTGACGGCTTCATGAGCAAAACGCTGTATGGCAATCTTGAGCATCAGTTCAGTGATGAACTCAGCGGTTTTGTGCGCGGCTACGGTTTTGATAACCGCACCGCCTACGACGGCTCAGAGAGCTACGATGCCAGTTACACCAACGTCATAGGCCTGGCCGATACCCGTCAGCTTTACAGCCAGACCTGGGATACCGGCTTACGCTTTAACCGAGACCTCTATTCAACGCAGCTGATCGCCAGCTATGGCCACACCAAAGATATTAACTACGATCCGCGCAATGGACGTTATGGCGCCGCATCTACCTTCGATGATGTCACCCAGTACAATCTGCAATGGGGTAACACCGTGCAGGTGGGGCAGGGCGCTATCAGTGCCGGCGTTGACTGGCAAAAGGAGACGACCGAACCGGGCACCAACACTCTGTCAGAGGGCTATGAGCAGCGCAATACGGGACTCTATCTGACCGGCCAGCAGCAGTTTGGCAGTGTAACGCTGGAAGGGGCAGTACGCGGTGACGATAACAACCAGTTTGGCTGGCACAACACCTGGCAGACTGCCGTTGGCTGGGAGTTTATCTCCGGTTACCGTGCTTTTGCTTCTTACGGGACAGCTTTTAAGGCGCCGAACCTCTCTCAGGTCTACAGCCCCTTTTATGGTAATCGCGATCTCGATCCGGAAAAGAGTAAGCAATGGGAAGGCGGGTTTGAAGGCCTGAGCGGACCGGTTAACTGGCGTGTATCAGGGTATCGCAACGATATCGATAACCTGATTGATAGCGATCCGGCGACTTATCGCTACTACAACATTAAGCAGGCACGTATTAAAGGTGTTGAGGCGACCGCTTCCTTTGATACCGGGCCGCTGGCGCATCAGCTCTCCTATGATTATGTCGATGCCCGCGACGGCACTACCGACCAGCCGCTGATTCGTCGTGCTAAACAGCAGGTGAAGTATCAACTTGACTGGACGCTGTATGATTTTGACTGGTCAGTGACTTATCACTATCTGGGCGACCGTTATGATACCGACTTCAACAGTTCGCCCAGTCGTCGGGTGAGGCTGGGCGGGGTTAGCCTGTGGGATCTCGCCGTCTCATATCCGGTCACTTCACAACTCACGGTTCGTGGTAGAATTGCCAACCTGTTCGATAAAGATTACGAGACAGTGTATGGCTATCAAACCCCAGGACGAGAGTATTACCTCAGCGGCAGTTACAGCTTCTGATTTGCGCCCCACCGTGCTGGTATTCGACTCCGGCGTCGGTGGGCTTTCGGTCTATGATGAGGTCCGTCAACTGCTGCCGGATCTTCACTATCTTTACGCCTTCGATAACGCCGGCTTTCCCTATGGCGAGAAAAGCGAAACCTTTATCGTGGAACGCGTGGTGGCGATGGTTGATGCCATTACCCAGCGCTATCCGCTCTCTCTGGTCATCATCGCCTGTAATACGGCCAGTACCGTCTCGCTGCCCGCCTTACGTGAGCGCTTTGCTTTTCCGGTAGTGGGGGTCGTGCCGGCAATTAAACCGGCGGCACGTCTGACGCGTAATGGTGTGGTGGGCTTGCTGGCAACGCGTGCCACGGTGCGTCGTCCTTATACTCATGAGCTGGTGGCTCAGTTTGCCGGCGCATGCAACATCGAAATGCTGGGATCGGCGGAGCTGGTGGAGCTGGCCGAAGCCAAACTGCATGGTGAGGAAGTGGCACTGGAAGAGGTACGTCGTATTGTTCAGCCGTGGCTGCGCATGGCTGAACCGCCAGATACGGTGGTATTGGGCTGCACTCACTTTCCTTTACTGCGTGATGAGCTACAACAGGTTTTGCCGGAAGGGACCCGACTCATCGATTCCGGTGCAGCGATAGCACGACGTACGGCATGGCTGCTGGAACATGAGGCGCCCGAAGTCCGTTCTTCGCAACATAACGTAGCATTCTGCACTGAACTGGATAGTGAAGCTGTACAATTAACCCCCGTTTTAAGGCGTTATGGCTTCCCATTGCTGGAAAAACTGGCGGTTTAACGGCTTTTAGTCGAAAAAATCAGCACTCAGAATTTTATTTGAAATTAACACTTGTCAGCTTCCGGGAACTCCCTATAATGCGCCTCCACTGACACGGCACAACGGCTTACGAAGCGCCGGGTTAAGTAGGTTCGAAATCATACGAACCAGTGAGTTAAGCAAAAATAAACGCTTGACTGACAATGCGGAAAGCGTAATATACGCAACCCGCGCCGCAGGAATATGTGGCACCGCTCTTTAACAATTTATCAGACAATCTGTGTGGGCACTCGCAGGATTGATATCAGCGTCTCCGGACGTAAAAAATATCAAGCCTCACGAGTGAACACATAATGAAATTCATTATGACGTTTTACAGATGAGCACCGCTTAACTTGTTTAAGCAAATCAAACTTAAATTGAAGAGTTTGATCATGGCTCAGATTGAACGCTGGCGGCAGGCCTAACACATGCAAGTCGGACGGTAGCACAGAGGAGCTTGCTCCTTGGGTGACGAGTGGCGGACGGGTGAGTAATGTCTGGGGATCTGCCCGATAGAGGGGGATAACCACTGGAAACGGTGGCTAATACCGCATAACGTCGCAAGACCAAAGAGGGGGACCTTCGGGCCTCTCACTATCGGATGAACCCAGATGGGATTAGCTAGTAGGCGGGGTAATGGCCCACCTAGGCGACGATCCCTAGCTGGTCTGAGAGGATGACCAGCCACACTGGAACTGAGACACGGTCCAGACTCCTACGGGAGGCAGCAGTGGGGAATATTGCACAATGGGCGCAAGCCTGATGCAGCCATGCCGCGTGTATGAAGAAGGCCTTCGGGTTGTAAAGTACTTTCAGCGGGGAGGAAGGCGATGTGGTTAATAACCGCGTCGATTGACGTTACCCGCAGAAGAAGCACCGGCTAACTCCGTGCCAGCAGCCGCGGTAATACGGAGGGTGCAAGCGTTAATCGGAATTACTGGGCGTAAAGCGCACGCAGGCGGTCTGTTAAGTCAGATGTGAAATCCCCGGGCTTAACCTGGGAACTGCATTTGAAACTGGCAGGCTTGAGTCTTGTAGAGGGGGGTAGAATTCCAGGTGTAGCGGTGAAATGCGTAGAGATCTGGAGGAATACCGGTGGCGAAGGCGGCCCCCTGGACAAAGACTGACGCTCAGGTGCGAAAGCGTGGGGAGCAAACAGGATTAGATACCCTGGTAGTCCACGCCGTAAACGATGTCGACTTGGAGGTTGTTCCCTTGAGGAGTGGCTTCCGGAGCTAACGCGTTAAGTCGACCGCCTGGGGAGTACGGCCGCAAGGTTAAAACTCAAATGAATTGACGGGGGCCCGCACAAGCGGTGGAGCATGTGGTTTAATTCGATGCAACGCGAAGAACCTTACCTACTCTTGACATCCAGCGAACTTTCCAGAGATGGATTGGTGCCTTCGGGAACGCTGAGACAGGTGCTGCATGGCTGTCGTCAGCTCGTGTTGTGAAATGTTGGGTTAAGTCCCGCAACGAGCGCAACCCTTATCCTTTGTTGCCAGCGATTCGGTCGGGAACTCAAAGGAGACTGCCGGTGATAAACCGGAGGAAGGTGGGGATGACGTCAAGTCATCATGGCCCTTACGAGTAGGGCTACACACGTGCTACAATGGCGCATACAAAGAGAAGCGACCTCGCGAGAGCAAGCGGACCTCACAAAGTGCGTCGTAGTCCGGATCGGAGTCTGCAACTCGACTCCGTGAAGTCGGAATCGCTAGTAATCGTGGATCAGAATGCCACGGTGAATACGTTCCCGGGCCTTGTACACACCGCCCGTCACACCATGGGAGTGGGTTGCAAAAGAAGTAGGTAGCTTAACCTTCGGGAGGGCGCTTACCACTTTGTGATTCATGACTGGGGTGAAGTCGTAACAAGGTAACCGTAGGGGAACCTGCGGTTGGATCACCTCCTTACCTGAAGATACCTTCCCGCGTAGTGCTCACACAGATTGTCTGATAGAAAAGTAATGAGCAAGACGGCTGCGAAGTCGCGACACTATCGTGTCCCCTTCGTCTAGCGGTTAGGACTCCGCCCTTTCACGGCGGCAACAGGGGTTCGAATCCCCTAGGGGACGCCACTTGCTTGGTGACAGGTGAAAGGTGTCTCCACGAAGTATCTCAAAACCGATTCGGCTGCGTAAGCAGCGGAGCCGCGTTTGAGATATTTGCTCTTTAACAATCCGGAACAAGCTGAAAATTGAAACGACATGTCGTTTTCATTCTCCGTAATAAGAATGAAAAACACGATATGTTCGAGTCTCTCAAATGCTTGCAACACGCAGCGTTGAAAAACGCCTGTGGGTTGTGAGGTTAAGCGACTAAGCGTACACGGTGGATGCCCTGGCAGTCAGAGGCGATGAAGGACGTGCTAATCTGCGTAAAGCGACGGTAAGGTGATATGAACCGCTACAGCCGTCGATGTCCGAATGGGGAAACCCGGTGCACTCAGTGCATCATTGCAGCATGAATACATAGTGCTGCAAGGCGAACCGGGGGAACTGAAACATCTAAGTACCCCGAGGAAAAGAAATCAACCGAGATTCCCCCAGTAGCGGCGAGCGAACGGGGAGCAGCCCAGAGCCTGAATCAGCTTGTGTGTTAGTGGAAGCGTCTGGAAAGTCGCAGGGTACAGGGTGATACTCCCGTACACAAAAACACACATGCTGTGAGCTCGATGAGTAAGGCGGGACACGTGGTATCCTGTCTGAATATGGGGGGACCATCCTCCAAGGCTAAATACTCCTGACTGACCGATAGTGAACCAGTACCGTGAGGGAAAGGCGAAAAGAACCCCGGCGAGGGGAGTGAAACAGAACCTGAAACCGTGTACGTACAAGCAGTGGGAGCCTCTTTATGGGGTGACTGCGTACCTTTTGTATAATGGGTCAGCGACTTATATTCTGTAGCAAGGTTAACCGTATAGGGGAGCCGCAGGGAAACCGAGTCTTAACTGGGCGTTAAGTTGCAGGGTATAGACCCGAAACCCGGTGATCTAGCCATGGGCAGGTTGAAGGTTGGGTAACACTAACTGGAGGACCGAACCGACTAATGTTGAAAAATTAGCGGATGACCTGTGGCTGGGGGTGAAAGGCCAATCAAACCGGGAGATAGCTGGTTCTCCCCGAAAGCTATTTAGGTAGCGCCTCGTGAACTCATCTTCGGGGGTAGAGCACTGTTTCGGCTAGGGGGCCATCCCGGCTTACCAACCCGATGCAAACTGCGAATACCGAAGAATGTTATCACGGGAGACACACGGCGGGTGCTAACGTCCGTCGTGAAGAGGGAAACAACCCAGACCGCCAGCTAAGGTCCCAAAGTCATGGTTAAGTGGGAAACGATGTGGGAAGGCACAGACAGCCAGGATGTTGGCTTAGAAGCAGCCATCATTTAAAGAAAGCGTAATAGCTCACTGGTCGAGTCGGCCTGCGCGGAAGATGTAACGGGGCTAAACCATGCACCGAAGCTGCGGCAGCGACGCTTATGCGTTGTTGGGTAGGGGAGCGTTCTGTAAGCCGTCGAAGGTGTGCTGTGAGGCATGCTGGAGGTATCAGAAGTGCGAATGCTGACATAAGTAACGATAAAGCGGGTGAAAAGCCCGCTCGCCGGAAGACCAAGGGTTCCTGTTCAACGTTAATCGGAGCAGGGTGAGTCGACCCCTAAGGCGAGGCCGAAAGGCGTAGTCGATGGGAAACAGGTTAATATTCCTGTACTTGGTGTTACTGCGAAGGGGGGACGGAGAAGGCTATATCGGCCGGGCGACGGTTGTCCCGGTTTAAGCGTGTAGGTGTGTGTTCCAGGCAAATCCGGTTCACTTTACACTGAGGCGTGACGACGAGGCACTACGGTGCTGAAGTGATAAATGCCCTGCTTCCAGGAAAAGCCTCTAAGCATCAGGTAACACAAAATCGTACCCCAAACCGACACAGGTGGTCAGGTAGAGAATACCAAGGCGCTTGAGAGAACTCGGGTGAAGGAACTAGGCAAAATGGTGCCGTAACTTCGGGAGAAGGCACGCTGGCGCGTAGGTGGAGGGACTCGCTCCCCGAGCCGAAGCCAGTCGAAGATACCAGCTGGCTGCAACTGTTTATTAAAAACACAGCACTGTGCAAACACGAAAGTGGACGTATACGGTGTGACGCCTGCCCGGTGCCGGAAGGTTAATTGATGGGGTTATCCGCAAGGAGAAGCTCTTGATCGAAGCCCCGGTAAACGGCGGCCGTAACTATAACGGTCCTAAGGTAGCGAAATTCCTTGTCGGGTAAGTTCCGACCTGCACGAATGGCGTAATGATGGCCAGGCTGTCTCCACCCGAGACTCAGTGAAATTGAACTCGCTGTGAAGATGCAGTGTACCCGCGGCAAGACGGAAAGACCCCGTGAACCTTTACTACAGCTTGACACTGAACATTGAGCCTTGATGTGTAGGATAGGTGGGAGGCTTTGAAGCGCAGACGCCAGTCTGCGTGGAGCCAACCTTGAAATACCACCCTTTAATGTTTGATGTTCTAACGTGGCCCCGTGATCCGGGGTGCGGACAGTGTCTGGTGGGTAGTTTGACTGGGGCGGTCTCCTCCTAAAGCGTAACGGAGGAGCACGAAGGTCAGCTAATCACGGTCGGACATCGTGAGGTTAGTGCAATGGCATAAGCTGGCTTGACTGCGAGAGTGACGGCTCGAGCAGGTGCGAAAGCAGGTCATAGTGATCCGGTGGTTCTGAATGGAAGGGCCATCGCTCAACGGATAAAAGGTACTCCGGGGATAACAGGCTGATACCGCCCAAGAGTTCATATCGACGGCGGTGTTTGGCACCTCGATGTCGGCTCATCACATCCTGGGGCTGAAGTAGGTCCCAAGGGTACGGCTGTTCGCCGTTTAAAGTGGTACGCGAGCTGGGTTTAGAACGTCGTGAGACAGTTCGGTCCCTATCTGCCGTGGGCGCTGGAGAATTGAGGGGGGTTGCTCCTAGTACGAGAGGACCGGAGTGAACGCACCACTGGTGTTCGGGTTGTCATGCCAATGGCATTGCCCGGTAGCTAAGTGCGGAAAAGATAAGTGCTGAAAGCATCTAAGCACGAAACTTGCCCCGAGATGAGTTCTCCCTGACTCCTTGAGAGTCCTGAAGGGACGTTGAAGACGACGACGTTGATAGGCCGGGTGTGTAAGCGCAGCGATGCGTTGAGCTAACCGGTACTAATGACCCGTGAGGCTTAACCTTACAACGCCAGAGGCGTTTTTGAGAGACACGATTTTCAGCTTGTTTTCCGGATAATTATTTGCGGAAACGAAAGATTTTGCGGCGTGACAGGGCGCAGAGCGATGACGTCAGCGGGAGCATACAGGAGTATGTGACCGGTGCGGCTGAGCGATGGCAACGCGGTCACGGCGGAAAAGGTTCGTTTCATGCACAAAGAATTTGCCTGGCGGCTGTAGCGCGGTGGTCCCACCTGACCCCATGCCGAACTCAGAAGTGAAACGCCGTAGCGCCGATGGTAGTGTGGGGTCTCCCCATGCGAGAGTAGGGAACTGCCAGGCATCAAATTAAGACCAGCACGCTGGTCGTGACCACTCCGGTGACGCGGAGCGGGCGAAACACCTGAGGTCAGCGAAAGCGGGCCGCAGTACAGAATCGGTGGAGCGGTAGTTCAGTTGGTTAGAATACCTGCCTGTCACGCAGGGGGTCGCGGGTTCGAGCCCCGTCCGTTCCGCCACCCTATTTAGGGGCGTAGTTCAATTGGTAGAGCACCGGTCTCCAAAACCGGGTGTTGGGGGTTCGAGTCCCTCCGCCCCTGCCAGAAAACGATCCTTTGCTTCGGCAAAGGATTTTTTTTGCCTGTAGCCCAATGCTGAACAAAAAACCAGCTAATATCTGCTGGCTCTTCATCCTTTTCCTCGTCTTTCTCCCACTTTTCGCGTTCGAAAATCAGCTGTTTTGCCTGACCAGAACCGGAAACTTCAGTAACTGACGTATATGCGCTTGCTGATCGCTGTTCTGTAACCAGACCGCATAAAGCGGGCGCACCGCAACCGGCGTATCCGGAATCACCATCAGTTCACTGTAGAGGCTATGCCAGAAGTCAGGCAGAAAGGCGCAGGCACCTGTTGTATGTAACAGCTCACGCGTGACATGAGCCGATGTTGTCGTCAGAACCGGCACATCATCACCGCCGGAGAGATAGCTCTCATGCTGGTGAAAATCTGCACCCCATTCGAGCTTAATATAATCATACTTCTCGCGCTTCTCACTCTGCCGTGCACAAAATAATGCCAGTGAGATATGACCAATCTGCTGGCTGGTCAGCTCATCCATTTTCGGTGCTTCAGTGGTGATCAGCAGATCCAGCTGCCGCTCATGCAACTGCTTAACCAGCAGATGACGCTGTGCCACCCGCGCTTCTAAATGCAGGCTCTCCCGGTTCTCATAGAGCGTCTGCAGCCACGGCGTGAGATAGGCTTCCCAGAGCGAGGCGCTGGCCCCGATAGAGAGCTCATGATGTTGCTGAGTATGGGAGACCTCCTTCTTAGCCATCAGCCAGGTGCTCATCAGACTTTCAGCGTAGGGTAATAGCCGTTCGCCCGCGGCCGTCAGCCGTATGTTGTTGCGATGTCGGGTAAAAAGATTGACACCAAGCTGATTTTCCAGCTGACGGATGCGAAAACTGACAGCAGATTGCGTGAGGTAAAGTGCTTCCGCAGCACGCCCGAAATGGCGCGTTCGACTCACTTCCAGGAAAGTCTTCAGTAATTCCGTATCCACAGCGTTCTCCCAAAATTTATTTGTCGTATAGATTTAAATGTTTTGTTTTACACTCTGTCAAGCCTATCTAATACTCCGCGCCATAAATAGTAAGGCATAAGAGAATCAGGAGCGTGTAACATGGCGGAAAGCTTCTTAACCGAAAATCGTTTCTTTGATAACAAACATTACCCGCGTGGTTTCTCACGCCACGGTGATTTTACGATTAAAGAAGCCCAGCTTCTTGAACGCCACGGTTTCGCCTTTAATGAGCTTGATTTATCAAAGCGTGAACCTGCAACAGAAGAAGAACGGTTATTCATAGAAGTGTGTCGTGGTCAGCGTGAGCCGCAAACAGAAGCTGAGCGTGTATGGACCAAATACATCACACGCATTAAGCGTCCGAAGCGTTTTCACACCCTGTCTGGCGGGAAGCCGCAGATGGACACCGTTGAAGACTTCAGCGACAGCGACGACTAATAAGAAGGGGCTTACGCCCCTTCTTTTATTGCAGGCTGTTATGCAGGTGGATCATTAAGCGGTCAATACAGCGATAGCTCACCGCCTCCTGCAAATGCGCCCGGTTTATCTTCTCATCCCCCGCCAGATCGGCCAGCGTGCGAGACACTTTTAAAATTCTCTGCCAGGCCCGTACCGACAAACCCAGCTTTTCCAGCACCGACTCCAGCCATTCAGCATCTTCTTTGCCAATCTGACACCAGCGCAGAATTTCTGCATTGTTCATATGCGCGTTAATTTTGCCTGACCGCGCCAGCTGAATAGCGCGTGCAGCGACGACCCGCTGACGTACCGTCACTGAACTCTCCGCCGTGTGGCGTTGCCTGCCCAGCATCCCGCCCGGCAGCAGCGGAACTTCAAGCGACAGATCAAAGCGATCGAGAAAAGGACCGGATAATTTGCTGAGATAACGCAGCACCTGCTGTGGCGAGCAGCGATTATGCTGACCCTGATAATGTCCGGTAGGGCTGGGGTTCATCGCGGCGATGAGCTGAAACCGTGCAGGATAGGTCACTTTTGCTCTGGCGCGGGAAATAGCAATCAGTCCCGATTCTATCGGTTCACGCAGAGAGTCGAGCACTTTGCGATCAAATTCTGGCAACTCATCTAAAAACAGTACGCCATTATGTGCCAACGAGATCTCGCCGGGCCGAGGCAGTGAGCCGCCTCCGATCAGGGCATACAGAGAGGCGCTGTGATGAGGGGACCTGAATGGCCTTGTGCGCCACTGCCGGTGTGACGGGTTGCCATTGACCAGGCTGGCAATAGCTGCGCACTCCAGCGCTTCCTGATCGCTCAGGGGCGGCATGATGCCCGGTAGTCGGGTCGCCAGCATGGTTTTGCCCGTGCCGGGCGGCCCGATCAGCAACAGGTTATGTCCACCCGCTGCGGTAACTTCTAATGCTCTGCGTCCCTGCTGCTGGCCAATAATATCGGCGAGATCGTCGCCCGACGATTCACACTGATCGTCAGGATAGCTGGCAATCGGTAAAGTGAGCTGATTATGCAAAAAAGCACAGACCTCACTGAGGTGTGAAGCAATCAGCGATGAACCCTGACGAATTAATCCGACATCCGTCTGGTTTTCGCGAGAGAGCACCAGCTGCCGCCCGGCCTGGATAGCCACCATGGCCGCGGGAATCGCGCCCTGTACACCGCAGAGCGCGCCGTCAAGGGCGAGCTCGCCCAGAAACTCATAGTGAGTCAGCTTATCCGCAGGCAGCTGCTCAGAGGCCACCAGAATGGCGATCGCCATCGGCAAATCATAACGCCCGCCCTCCTTGGGGAGATCCGCCGGTGCCAGGTTAATGGTGACCCGTTTGGCCGGAAACACAAACCCGCTATTGATAATGGCGCTGCGTACCCGTTCTCGCGCCTCTTTTACCGTGGTCTCTGGCAGGCCGACCAGCGTCAGCGCGGGCAGACCGTTGCTGATATGCGCCTCGATAGTGACCAGTGGCGCCTCTACCCCCAACGCAGCCCGGGTCAGGACTTTTGATAATGACATAATCGCTCCTTAATGCTGCTAGTCTGAGGTCAGCAAAAGAGAAAAGCGAAGAGAGTGTCACCGGTATGCGAGGCGGAACACAGCGGATCGATAGTCGTTACAGGGCGGGACAAAAGCGAGCGAGGCTGTACGCAAATTCAGCAAAATATTATTACGTCACGAAAGTGATGAATATTTATCATCCGGAATTTATTCTTTTTATTACAAATTGATAGGCCAATACTTAATGCCGGACGTGGAAAAAAACAGACGAAAAATGTTGTGCTATCCCCCCTGACTATGTTAACTCTGTAGGCATTACTTCGAACACGTAAAAGAATTGAACAACACATGAAAGCCCTTCTACAAGTGATTAGCCTAGTTTTGATTAGCGTGGTGGTGATTATCAACCTACCGTGCGGGGCTACGCTTGGAGAAAGAAAGGCTTAAAAATCAAGCCTCGAATCCGAAAAAACCCCCGCACCGAAAGGTCCGGGGGTTTTTTTTCGACCAGGCGAAATATCAGTAAATCTACAAGGAACAAACAATGAACAGTAGCATAAAATTCTGTTGTTCCGGTCAGGACACAGGAGAATAGCGATGACAGGTGCACAGTGGGTAGTTCAGGCTTTACGCGCGCAGGGTGTGGATACCGTATTCGGTTACCCGGGCGGCGCCATCATGCCGGTATACGACGCGCTCTATGATGGCGGCGTGGAACACCTACTGTGTCGTCATGAGCAAGGCGCGGTAATGGCTGCGATTGGTTATGCACGCTCAACCGGCAAAACCGGCGTCTGCATTGCTACCTCGGGACCGGGTGCCACGAACCTGATCACCGGACTGGCCGATGCGATGATGGATTCGGTACCGGTGGTGGCGGTAACCGGCCAGGTTTCTTCCGCGTTTATTGGTACCGATGCCTTTCAGGAAATCGACGTACTGGGCTTATCCCTGGCCTGCACCAAACACAGTTTCCTGGTCGAGTCGTTAGACGAGTTGCCTGCCATCATGGCTGAAGCATTCGCTCTGGCGCAATCGGGCCGCCCGGGCCCGGTGCTGGTTGATATTCCTAAAGATATCCAGATTGCGCAGGGCGAACCCACGCCGCATCTGGTGCCGGTAGAAGAGGGGATGGATCTGCCGCATCAGGCGATTATCGACGCCCGCGCGCTGCTGGCGCAGGCAAAGAAACCGATGCTCTATGTCGGTGGTGGCGTAGGTATGGCGCAGGCCGTTCCCGCACTGCGTGCGCTGGCTGAAGAGACGGGCATCCCTGCGGTAGCCACGCTGAAAGGTCTGGGCAGCGTGGATGCAGACAGCGAACTCTATCTCGGCATGCTGGGGATGCACGGCACCAAAGCGGCCAACCTGGCGGTTCAGCGTTGTGACTTACTGATTGCGGTTGGCGCGCGCTTTGACGATCGGGTGACCGGCAAGCTGGATACCTTTGCCCCGCACGCCAGCGTTATTCATCTCGATATCGATCCGGCGGAACTGAACAAATTACGCCGCGCCCATGTTTCATTGCAGGGCGATCTTAACCATCTGCTGCCCGCGCTGAGTCAGCCCCTGAATATCGATGCCTGGCGTGATGAGGTGAAAGCGCTTAAAGCCAGTCACAGCTGGCGCTATGACCATCCGGGTGACGCCATTTATGCGCCGCTGTTGCTGAAGCAACTGTCCGATCGCAAACCCGTCAATGCGGTAGTGACCACCGATGTGGGTCAGCATCAGATGTGGGCAGCGCAGCATATGGCGTTTAGCGCGCCAGAGAATTTCATCACCTCCAGCGGCTTAGGCACCATGGGTTTTGGCTTACCGGCCGCGATTGGAGCGCAGGTCGCCCGCCCGCAGGACACCGTCATCTGTGTCTCTGGCGACGGCTCAATCATGATGAACATTCAGGAGCTGGGCACCATCAAACGCGGCAAGCTGCCGGTTAAAATCGTGCTGCTGGATAACCAGCGTCTCGGTATGGTTCGTCAGTGGCAGCAGCTGTTTTTTGATGGCCGCTACAGCGAAACCAATCTGTCTGACAACCCCGATTTCCTGACGCTGGCCAGCGCCTTTGATATCCCCGGCCAGCGCATTACCCGTAAAGAACAGGTCGACGCCGCACTTGATGCTCTGCTGAACAGCGAAGGTCCTTACTTCCTGCATGTTGCAATTGATGAGCATGAAAACGTCTGGCCACTGGTACCGCCGGGTGCCAGCAATGCACAAATGATGGAGAAAACCGTATGAATCAGCATCAATTGTCTATCGAAGCCCGCTTTCGCCCTGAAATATTGGAGCGCATCTTACGCGTAGTGCGTCACCGCGGCTTTCAGGTTTGCTCAATGAACATGGCCTCCGTGGCCAACGCTGAAAACATTAATATCGAAATGACCGTTGCCAGCCAGCGCTCGGTCGATTTACTGTCTTCGCAGTTAAGCAAACTGATCGATGTCGCCTGCGTTCAGATTCAACAACAGACAACACAACAAATCCGCGCCTAGCCGCGAGAGGGAAGAAAAATGAGCACGAAGAAAGCAGACTTTATTTGGTTCAATGGCGAGATGGTTAAGTGGGAAGAGGCGAAAGTTAGCGTCATGTCCCACGCGTTGCACTACGGTACGTCGGTATTTGAAGGCGTGCGTTGCTACGACTCTCACAAAGGACCGGTTGTGTTCCGCCATCGCGAACACATGCAACGTCTGCACGACTCCGCCAAAATCTACCGTTTCCCGATTAAAAGCAGCGTTGATGAGCTGATGGAAGCGTGCCGCGAAGTCATCCGCGTCAATAAACTGAAAAGTGCCTATATCCGTCCACTGGCGTTTGTCGGTGATGTCGGCCTCGGCGTGAACCCGCCAGACGGTTTCAGCACCGATGTGATCATTGCCGCCTTCCCATGGGGTGCTTACCTCGGTGCCGAAGCGCTGGAAAATGGTATCGATGCCATGGTTTCCTCGTGGAACCGTGTAGCACCGAACACCCTGCCGACAGCGGCCAAAGCCGGCGGCAACTACCTCTCTTCACTGCTGGTGGGTAGCGAAGCTCGTCGTCACGGCTATCAGGAAGGTATCGCGCTGGATACCAACGGCTACATCTCTGAAGGCGCGGGTGAGAACCTGTTTGAAGTCAAAGATGGCATTCTGTTCACACCACCATTCACCTCTTCCGCTCTGCCAGGCATCACTCGCGACGCCATCATCAAACTGGCGATCGATATGGGAATTGAAGTGCGTGAACAAACGCTGTCACGTGAATCACTCTATCTGGCGGATGAGATCTTCATGTCCGGCACCGCAGCGGAAATCACGCCGGTGCGCAGCGTTGATCGTATCCAGGTCGGCGAAGGCAAACGCGGCCCGATTACTGCCCGCATCCAGCAGGCCTTCTTTGGTCTGTTCACTGGCGAAACCGAAGACAAATGGGGCTGGTTAGATCCGGTTAACGCATAAGCAGACACTGCGCGGGCGTTATCTGACGCCCGCGAGACATTATTACTGGAGTAAATAGAGCATGCCTAAGTACCGTTCTGCCACTACCACCCACGGCCGCAACATGGCGGGTGCCCGTGCCTTATGGCGCGCGACAGGAATGACCGACGACGATTTCGGTAAACCGATTATCGCGGTGGTCAACTCATTCACCCAATTTGTCCCTGGCCACGTTCACCTGCGCGATCTGGGTAAACTGGTTGCCGAGCAGATCGAAGCGGCAGGCGGTGTGGCTAAAGAGTTCAACACCATCGCGGTGGATGATGGTATTGCCATGGGTCATGGCGGCATGCTGTATTCACTGCCCTCGCGTGAGCTGATTGCTGATTCCGTCGAGTACATGGTCAATGCGCACTGCGCCGACGCCATGGTCTGCATCTCCAACTGCGACAAAATCACCCCAGGAATGCTGATGGCGTCACTGCGCCTGAATATTCCGGTGATCTTCGTCTCCGGCGGGCCGATGGAAGCGGGTAAAACCAAACTTTCCGATCAGATCATCAAGCTGGACCTGGTTGATGCGATGATTCAGGGGGCTAACCCGAACGTCAGCGATGCCGACAGCGAGCAGATTGAGCGTTCAGCCTGCCCGACCTGCGGCTCCTGCTCCGGCATGTTCACCGCCAACTCGATGAACTGCCTGACCGAAGCGCTTGGCCTGTCGCAGCCCGGCAACGGTTCACTGCTGGCAACCCATGCCGATCGCAAAGAGCTGTTCATCAATGCCGGTAAGCGCATCGTCAGCCTGACCAAACGTTATTACGAGCAGGATGATGTCAACATGCTGCCGCGTAACATCGCCAACAAGGCCGCTTTCGAGAACGCCATGATGCTGGATATCGCCATGGGCGGTTCCACCAATACCGTGCTGCACCTGCTGGCTGCCGCACAGGAAGGCGAGATCGACTTTAATATCTCCGACATCGATCGCCTGTCACGCAAAGTGCCTCAGCTGTGTAAAGTCGCGCCAAGTACGCCGAAATACCACATGGAAGATGTGCATCGCGCCGGTGGCGTCTTCGCCATTCTCGGCGAGCTGGATCGTGCAGGCCTGTTCGACAGCAGCGCGCGTAATATCCTGCAGCAGACGATGCGTGAAACCCTGGATCAGTACGACATCATGCTGACCAAAGATCAGGCCGTAAAAGATATGTTCCGCGCCGGTCCGGCGGGTATTCGTACCACCCAGGCGTTCTCGCAGAACTGCCGCTGGGACACGCTGGATGATGACCGTGCCGAAGGCTGTATCCGCACCCGCGAAAACGCTTATTCGCAGGATGGCGGCCTGGCCGTACTCTACGGCAACATCGCAGAAGATGGCTGTATCGTTAAAACCGCGGGCGTAGATAAAGAGATCCTCACCTTCACCGGTCCGGCCAAAGTTTACGAAAGCCAGGATGACGCGGTTGAAGCGATTCTGGGCGGCAAGGTCGTTGCGGGCGATGTCGTCGTCATTCGCTACGAAGGGCCAAAAGGCGGGCCGGGCATGCAGGAGATGCTCTATCCGACCACTTATCTGAAATCAATGGGCCTGGGCAAAAGCTGTGCGCTGATCACCGATGGTCGTTTCTCAGGCGGTACGTCGGGCCTCTCTATCGGCCACGCTTCACCTGAAGCGGCCAACGGCGGCACCATTGCGCTGGTCAAAGATGGCGACACCATTGAGATCGATATCCCTAACCGCGGTATCAAACTCGCCGTGCCGGATAACGAACTGCACGCCCGCCGTGAAGAGCAGGAAGCGCGCGGTGATGCGGCCTATACGCCGGTCAATCGTCAGCGTGAAGTCTCTTTTGCGCTGCGTGCTTACGCATTACTCGCGACCAGTGCTGACAAAGGCGCCGTCCGCGATAAGAGCAAGCTGGGAGGCTAAAATGGCCGAGTCTCAACCGCTACCCGAGGCGCCGTGTGGCGCCGAGTATTTGCGCGCAGTGTTGCGTTCACCGGTGTATGAAGTGGCACAGGTGACGCCGCTGCAGGTTATGGAAAAAATCTCATCGCGGCTCGGCAACACCATTCTGGTGAAGCGGGAAGATCGTCAGCCAGTGCACAGTTTCAAACTGCGTGGCGCCTACGCGATGATTGCCGGGCTGAACGAAGAGCAAAAAGCGCGCGGCGTGGTTACGGCATCAGCCGGCAACCATGCGCAGGGCGTGGCGCTCTCCGCCAGCAAGCTGGGCATCAAATCCCTGATTGTGATGCCGGTGGCGACAGCGGATATCAAGGTTGATGCGGTGCGCGCATTTGGCGGTGAGGCTTATCTGTTTGGCGCTAACTTCGACGAGGCGAAAGCCAAAGCGATTGAGCTGTCGGAACAGCGTGGCTACACCTTCGTACCACCGTTTGACCATCCGGCGGTGATTGCCGGACAGGGCACGCTGGCGATGGAACTGCTGCAGCAGGATGCGCATCTCGATCGGGTCTTTGTCCCGGTTGGCGGTGGTGGTCTGGCAGCGGGCGTCGCGGTACTGATCAAGCAACTGATGCCACAGATTAAAGTGATTGCGGTGGAGTCCGAAGATTCAGCCTGCCTGAAGGCGGCGCTGGAGGCGGGCCATCCGGTCGATCTGCCGCGCGTCGGGCTGTTCGCCGAAGGGGTCGCGGTCAAACGTATCGGCAGCGAAACGTTCCGGCTCTGTCAGGCCTACATCGACGACATCATCACCGTCGACAGCGATGCGATCTGCGCCGCGATGAAAGATCTGTTCGAAGATGTGCGCGCGGTGGCGGAACCTTCGGGTGCGCTGGCGCTGGCGGGAATGAAGAAGTATATCCAGCAGCACGACATCAAAGGCGAGCGGCTGGCGCATGTATTATCCGGGGCCAACGTCAATTTCCACGGACTGCGTTACGTCTCTGAGCGCTGCGAGCTGGGCGAACAGCGAGAAGCGCTGCTGGCGGTCACCATCCCGGAACAGCAGGGCAGCTTCCTGCGGTTCTGCCAGACGCTGGGCGGCCGGTCGATCACCGAGTTCAACTACCGCTACGCCGATGCGGACAAAGCCTGCATCTTTGTTGGCGTGCGGCTGACCCGCGGTCTGGAAGAGCGCAGCGAGATCATCAGCGAACTCACCGGCAGTGGTTATCAGGTGGTCGATCTCTCCGATGATGAGATGGCGAAGCTGCATGTTCGTTACATGGTCGGCGGACGTCCCTCTAAGCCGCTGCGTGAACGCCTGTTCAGCTTCGAATTTCCGGAAGCGCCGGGCGCGTTGCTGAAATTCCTGCAAACGCTCGGGACTCACTGGAATATCTCGCTCTTCCACTACCGCAGCCATGGCACCGACTACGGACGTGTACTGGCCGCCTTTGAGCTGGGCAGCGATGAGCCGCGCTTTGAAGAGCATCTCACCGATCTGGGTTACGACTTTCATGACGAAAGCCAGAACCCGGCGTTCCGTTTCTTCCTGTCAGGCAACTGATTACAGCTGGCTCCAGAAAGCACTGATCAGCGGCTCACCGAGCCGCTTTTTCTGCACGCAGACGCCGAGTTCAAACGGTGCCACCGACTCAACATTCTCCAGCATCAGCACGCGGTTGCGCACCGGTTCCGGACTGTTCTCCAGCACCACATCTGGCAGCAGAGCGATACCGCAGCCCAGCGCCACCATGGACACAATCGCCTCATGGCCCGATACCGTGGCATATATCACCGGATTCGGGATGCGCTGGCGGCGGAACCAGAGATCGATACGCCGCCGTGCCGGTCCCTGCACCGGCAGGATAAACGGAATTTTTGACCAGTCGGGCTGCGGCTGTGTTGCCTGGGTACGAACGGCGCAGGGCAGTGCGGGTGCGATCAGCACCAGCGGGATCAGCCCCAGCGGCATAAAATCGATGCTGGCAGGCAGCGTTTCAGGACGGCCGGCAATCGCCAGATCGGCATCGCCGGAGTGCACTTTTTCCACCGCATCGGCGGCATCGCCGGTATCCAGTTTGATTTCGACCTGCGGATGTTCAGCACGAAAGCGATCGAGAATGGGCGGCAGATGGCTGTACGCCGCGGTCACCGAGCAGAACAGGCGCAGCTCGCCGCTGAGCGACGGGCCGTTGAGATCCATCACATGGCGCAGTTGCTGATATTGCAACAGCGTCTGCTGAGCAAACTGGCGCAGGCGTTCACCCGCTTCCGTCAGCGTGACGGTGCGGTTATCACGCAGAAACAGCGCGTGACCGACATCTTCTTCAAGCCGCTGAATCTGCCGCGAGAGCGTAGAAGGGCTGACGTGCATCGCACGTGCTGTGCGGCCAAAGTGGCAACTTTCGGCCAGATGAAGAAACAGTTTCAGATCTCGTAAATCCATATGCGCGTCGCCTTAACGTGATGTTGCATTTATTGCAATGTGACGTTGTTAATATATCAATTTAAGCAACAGAATTCCTGTCATATGATGGGGTCATTCGCGGCGCTGCACCACACGCCGTTCCTGAACAAAAAAAAGCAAACACAACCTTACTGGAGTACCCATGGCTAACTATTTCAACACATTGAACTTGCGCAACCAGTTAGCGCAATTAGGTAAATGCCGTTTCATGGCGCGCGATGAATTTGCCGATGGCGCCAGCTTTCTGAAAGGTAAAAAAGTCGTTATCGTTGGCTGTGGCGCGCAGGGCCTGAATCAGGGTCTGAACATGCGTGATTCCGGTCTGGATGTCGCCTATGCACTGCGTGCCGAAGCGATTGCGGAAAAACGCCCTTCATGGCGCAAAGCGACCGATAACGGTTTCAAAGTGGGCACCTACGAAGAGCTGATCCCGCAGGCGGATCTGGTGGTAAACCTGACGCCGGACAAGCAGCACTCCGCTGTGGTACAGGCGGTTCAGCCACTGATGAAAGAGGGTGCTGCGCTGGGCTATTCGCACGGTTTCAACATCGTGGAAGTGGGCGAAACCATCCGTAAAGACATCACGGTAGTGATGGTGGCACCGAAGTGCCCGGGTACCGAAGTGCGTGAAGAGTACAAACGTGGTTTCGGCGTGCCAACGCTGATTGCCGTTCACCCGGAAAACGATCCAAAAGGCGAAGGCATGGCCATCGCCAAAGCCTGGGCTGCAGCAACCGGCGGCGATCGTGCTGGCGTACTGGAATCGTCTTTCGTGGCAGAAGTGAAATCTGACCTGATGGGCGAGCAGACCATCCTGTGCGGCATGCTGCAGGCCGGTTCACTGCTCTGCTTCGACAAGCTGGTGGCGGAAGGTACCGATCCCGCTTACGCTGAAAAACTGATCCAGTTCGGCTGGGAAACCATCACCGAATCACTGAAGTTCGGCGGCATCACCCTGATGATGGATCGCCTCTCTAACCCGGCGAAACTGCGTGCTTATGCGCTGTCAGAGCAGCTGAAAACCATCATGGCTCCGCTGTTCCAGAAGCACATGGATGACATCATCTCCGGCGAATTTTCTTCCGGCATGATGGCGGACTGGGCTAACGACGACAAAAACCTGCTGACCTGGCGTGAAGAGACCGGCCAGACCGCGTTCGAAACCGCCTCTCAGTATGAAGGCAAAATCGAAGAGCAGGAGTACTACGACAAAGGTGTGGTAATGGTGGCGATGGTTAAAGCGGGCGTTGAGCTGGCGTTTGAAACCATGGTCGATGCCGGCATCATTGAAGAGTCAGCTTACTATGAATCACTGCATGAGCTGCCGCTGATCGCCAACACCATCGCCCGTAAGCGTCTGTATGAAATGAACGTGGTGATCTCTGATACCGCCGAATATGGTAACTACCTGTTCTCCTTCGCCGCGGTGCCGCTGCTGAAAGAGTTCATGAGCACGCTGCAGCCGGGCGATCTGGGTAAAGCGGTTGAAGGCACGCAGGTTGATAACGCGCAGCTGCGTGACGTCAACGAAGCGGTTCGCCAGCACCCGATTGAAGCCGTGGGCCGCAAACTGCGTGGCTACATGACCGACATGAAGCGTATCGCTGTCGCGGGCTAATTACCGGCAACACAATTTTCAGCAAAACAAACCCCGGCTTGCCGGGGTTTTTTTGTGAAAAAACGCTGGGCGGTTCTCTGTAGAACTCTGCCTTCACTGCTATCTGACCGTGCATGCCCAGGGAGCACGGTCAGATCGGAAAGACGCAAAACCCGCCATCCATGGCATGCTCGGCCCGCGCCGTCCATGGCGCGGGACGCTTTTCTCTTCTGAACGTGTTCCCTGTGCCCTTAAACTTCTTCATTGCTGCCAATATCACTACGCCTTTAAACGTCATTGAGCATTTTCGAACAGACAACTAACCCGCTTAAAGTGATGGGAGCATACGCCTGTAGCAAAGCATCGCGTGCCATTACGCACCTCAGGGATGAGGTGCGTAATGGCACGCGCTGAGCCCGCGATGGATCGCGTCTTTTGCGTCTTTGCGAAAGTCGTATGCTCCCTGAGCCTGTCGCCTGACCATAAGGCGATGCTTTTTTTAGCCTTTGAGAGCCGTTGTACTCTGGGAGCCTGCCCCATAAAAAAACCCGGCGGCTGCCGGGTTTTCACTAACCTTCATCCAACCGGATTACACCTCATACAGCGTCTGGTTACGCGTCTCTTTACAGGCGATCAACGCAATCAGCGTCAATACCGCCATCGAGGCCAGATAGAAGCCTACCGCCTGCAAACCGTAGTTGGCATTCAGCCAGGTGGCGATATAAGGCGCGACAGAGGCACCGAGAATTGACGACAGGTTATAGGAAAAGGATGCGCCGGTATAACGCACTTCCGTCGGAAACAGCTCCGGCAGCAGCGCGCCCATCGGGCCAAAGGTCAGGCCCATAATACTCAGACCCAACAGCAGAAATGCCATCACCAGTGCCTGCGATCCGGAACCGAGCATCGCCGGGAACAGGAACGAAAACGCGATAATCATCAGCGTAATGGTAATCATCGTTTTACGACGACCAAACCGGTCAGCCAGCAGACCGGCAATCGGCACCATCACACCAAAGCCAATCACCGCTAACATCAGCATCCACAGCATACTGTTACGCGGAATGCCCAGCCCGGCGGGCGCAGGCGTGGTGCCATAACTCATCGAGTAGACGGTCATGATATAGAACAGGGTGTAGGTCGCCAGCATGATAAAGGTGCCGAGAATGGTGGCGGTCAGGTGCTTGCTCAGCAGCGCCGCAATCGGTACCCGAACCTGCTTTTTCTCTTTCTGCACTTTGGCAAACACCGGGCTTTCATGCAGCGACACACGCACATAGAGGCCAATCAGCACCAGCACCGCAGAGAGAATAAACGGCACACGCCAGCCCCACTGCATGAACTGCTCATCGGTCAGCAGCCATGACAGCAGCAGAAAAGTCCCGTTAGCGAAGAAGAAACCAATCGGAGCGCCAAGCTGGGGGAACGACCCATAGAGCGCACGTTTCTTCGCCGGGGCATTTTCGGTCGCCAGCAGCGCCGCGCCGCCCCATTCCCCACCGAGTCCCAGACCCTGACCAAAACGGGCCAGCGCCAGCAGCAACGGGGCCAGCACGCCGATGGTTTCATAACCCGGCAGCAGGCCAATCACCACGGTAGAGATCCCCATGGTCAGCAGCGAGGCGACCAGCGTTGCTTTGCGGCCAATGCGATCGCCAAAGTGACCAAACACCGCCGAACCAATCGGACGCGCAATAAACGCGATGGCAAAGGTCGCCAGTGACTGTAGCGTGGCGACGGTGGCGTCACCCTGCGGAAAAAAGATATGCGGGAAAACGATCACCGCGGCAGTGGCATAGATATAAAAATCGAAGAACTCGATGGCCGTGCCGACCAGCGAGGCAATCACCACTTTGCTGCGTGAATTAACCGGCGTGGGGTCCTGTTGCTTGTCGAGTGTTTCTGAGATGGAGGCTTGCATAACTGTTTCTTATTTGTAAATACAGATAAAGAATCTTACGCACCTGCCAGGCGTCATTCAATGCTGAAACCCGCGTCGTTACTGGCTTCGGCGGGCAAAAAGAGGATAATTTCTGAGGTCCGGCGAATGTCGGCGGATGGCAGGGTAAACCGGGCGAAAACTGGCGGGATACTCTAAGAAAGGGCTAAATAAAAGTGACCCCTCAGCTATTCATCCTGTTATATGGATAAAAAATAGCCTCGGGGTGATATTTTCCGCTGTTATTAACCGCGAGTCATTATTGAGGGTGGGAAGGGCGACCCGCTTGCGGCATCTGCGGATCGTCTTTGTATTTAGCGGTAGCGATCCAGGCGGCGCAGAACAGCGTCAGGCGGGCGAAGAAATAGAAGAACGCCATCAGGCCCAGCACGGAACCAAACGCCGCGCCAGACGGAGAGGTTGCCAGCTTGGGCAGCGTCAGCGTCATAACAAACTTAATCACTTCGAAACCCACCGCCGCCAGCAGCGTGCCGCGGAACAGCGCTTTCTTGCGCGGTTTGTGACGCGGCAGGATCCAGAAAATCCACAGGAACAGCAGATAGTTAGCCAGCACTGAAATAGAAGTGGCGATAATGGTCATCGCCGGACGCAGCCAGTCGATACCATCCAGCCCCAGCGCGCTGACAATCATCGCCTGTGCCGAACCGGCTACCGAGGTCAGCGACAGCGTGATCACCAGCGCCAGCATCAGGCCGGTCAGCGACAGGAAATCGCGGATATAGCGTTTCCAGATTTTCTCTTTATCGTCGGGCTTGCGTTCCCACACGTCGCGCGACTGGGCCCGAATCGCTTCCCGCAGGTTACCCATCCAGTTAAGACCGGAATAGAGCGCCAGCAATAACCCGGTGATCCCCACGGTGGCGCGCTGCTGAATCGCCGTATTAACGGTATTTTTCAGGGTAGTCGCCAGCGTTGGATCGCTGATGCTGCTGACGATTTTGTTGATGATATCGGTCAGTAGATCCTGATTCGATGCCAGCACAAAACCCACGGCGGCAAACGAAACCATCAGGATCGGGATCAGCGATAAAAAGGAGAAATAGGTAATCGCGGCACCAAACTGGCTGCCGAGCCGATCGTTAAAACGGTCGAGCGCGCGGATAAAATGTGCCACCGCCGGTATCGCCTGAAACCACGCGGCAAAGCGCGAAACCTTCACAATCGATTGGTCAACAGAATGGTTGCCGGTTTTAATATCGATCAGCGGCTTTGGCGGCTGCGTATCCTGTGGATTTTCCTGCTTGTCTGTCATAGACCTTCACTGTCCTGTTTATCATTAAAATCAAAGTATAGCCGGTCAGGTGACGTACTCCTGGAGTACCTGACTCAGCCACTCCATAAATACCCGCACCCGTCGGGCGACATTGCGCCGGTGCGGATAGAGCAGATGGATCGGCATCGGCCGGGCGGGAAAGTGGTGCAGCACTTCCACCAGTTCACCGCTTTCCAGTAGTTTCTGGATACCGATCGCCGGTACCTGAATAATGCCTAACCCGGCCAGACAGGCGGCGCGATAGGTCTCAGTGCTGTTCACCGTCACCACGCCGCCGGTATGCACATAGTGGCACTGTCTGCCGTCAAAATATTCAAAGCCCGGCGACGGCTGGCCCAGCTGCTGGCTGTAGTGCACCATCGCGTGCTGTGACAACTCCTCCAGCCGGATCGGTCTGCCGAAGCGCGAAAGGTAGCCAGGACTGGCGCAGTTAATCAAGGAGTAGGTGCCAATTTTTCGTGCGATTAACCCTGAATCTTTGAGCTCACCGACCCGAATCACGCAGTCAAATCCCTCACGGATCACATCGACCTGACGATCGCTGCTGCTCAGCTCAATCTCTACGCCCGGATAGTGCTGCAGGAACTCCGGCAGCCGCGGCAGGATAAAGCCGGTGGCCATCGCTACCGACATATCGACCCGCAGTTTACCGCTGAGCGTGGCGGGATCGTGCTGAAACAGGCTATCCATATCGTCAATCATCGACAGCAAATCGAGACAGCGGTCGTAATAGACCAGCCCATCCTGCGTCAGCTGGACCCGGCGGGTGGTGCGATGCAGCAGCCGGGTCGCCATCTGATTTTCCAGCGCCTGAATCTGCCGGGACACGCTGCCCTTCGGCAAGCCTAAACTCTCTGCGGCGCGGGTGAAACTGCCCATTTCGGCAACCCGAACAAACACCTGCATTGCGTGAATTTTATCCATGTTGTGCACCGATTGTTGTTGTTATTGAAACAGTGATCTCTGTTTCGATCTGTTTATAGATCAATTATTCAGGAATATCTTTAAATCCTGTTCAATTTTCCAACAGGTGTGCAACATGAATCATAAAATTGCGTTAATTACCGGTGCTAACCGCGGTTTAGGCCGCAATGGCGCGCTGAAACTGGCTGCCAGAGGCACAGACATCATTCTGACCTATCGCAGTCACGCTGACGAGGCGCAGTCGGTGGTGAAAGAAATTGAGGCGCTGGGATCGCGCGCGGTCGCGCTGGCGCTGGATGTCGGTGAAACGGGTCAGTTTGACGGCTTTGTCGCGCAGGTTCGTCAGGTACTGGAGCAGCACTGGCAGCGTGAGCGTTTTGACTATTTAGTGAACAATGCCGGGCATGGTCATTACAAACCCTTCACCGACACCACGGAACAGGAGTTTGACGCGCTGGTTAACGTCCATTTCAAAGGGCCCTATTTCCTGACGCAGAAGCTGTTACCGCTGATCAATGATGGCGGGCGCATCCTGAATATCTCCAGCGGTCTGACGCGGCTGGTCTATCCAGGCTCCAGCACCTATGCAGCAATGAAAGGAGCGATGGAGGTTCTGACGCGCTATCAGGCGAAAGAGTTGGGCGCACGGCGTATTCGCGTCAATATCCTGGCGCCGGGTGCGATAGAAACCGACTTCGGCGGTGGCCGGGTGCGCGACACCAAAGAGATTAACGATCAGATCGCTGGCCTGACCGCGCTGGGTCGGGTCGGATTGCCGGATGACATCGGTGATGCCATCAGCGCGATTCTGAGTGAGGAAACCGGCTGGATTACCGCCCAGCGTATCGAAGCGTCAGGCGGCCAGGCAATTTAAACGCAGACAGCGTCAGCGGGCAGAGCGCCCGCTGACGGATTACAGCGAAAGGGTGCCGTCAATCACCGTTACGGTGGTGCCGCCAATCCAGATCTCACCTTCGGCGAAGGTCACCTGAACCCGGCCCGCGCGTTGCAGCACGGTGCCCTGACGCACCCGGTAATCGGTGGTCTGGCCGGCTGCCGCGAAGTAACGGGCCAGACAGGCGTTGGCGCTGCCGGTGATTGGATCTTCGGTCAGGCTGCCATATTCAACCAGCAAGCCGCGCACTTCATACTGCTCCGTTTCGCCCTGCGGCAGTCGGCCAAACGGCATCACACCCGTCACTCCAGCATGTTTGAGCAGCCGCTGCAGATCGCTGACGTTGGGCTGAAGTGCCAGCACTGCCTCGGCGCTGACCATCGGCACCAGCAGCCAGCGAATCCCCATATCTACCACCGTCGGGCTTTGGGTGAGATCGAAGGCGTCGCTGTTTAACGCGTTGCTCATTAGCGCATCCTGCCACGGCGTGATGGTGGCCGCCGGGGCCGCAAACGCCAGCGAGCCGTCTGCACCTATCTTCACCCGGACATGACCAACGCCACACTCCTGCACAATTTCCCCCGGCGTACGCGTGGGCCAGCCCGCTTCCAGCAGCGCATGGGCGGTACCCAGCGTCGGATGACCGGCAAACGGCAGTTCGCCCTCAACGGTAAAAATACGCACCCGATAATCGGCCTGCGCATCCTGAGGCGGCAGCACGAAAGTGGTTTCCGACAGGTTAGTCCAGCGGGCAATGGCCGCCAGCTGACTGTCGCTTAACCCCTGTGCATCCATAATCACCGCCAGCGGATTGCCGTTAAAGGCGGAGGAGGTAAACACATCGACTTGCTTAAACGCGACCTTCATTGTCACTCCTTGCTTATTGTGGTCTGCATGGCCTTTTCTCTGCCGGATGATTGCTTATAGCAGGTAACAGGGCTATGAATAAGTTAAAGATTTCACTGGAGACTGTGAATGTTAACCATCCTCGGACGTACCTCTTCTATCAACGTGCGCAAAGTGCTGTGGCTCTGCGATGAGCTGGATCTCGATTACCTGCGGGAAGAGTGGGGCGATGGCTTCCAGTCGACCCACTCACCTGAATTTATGGCGCTTAACCCGAATGCGATGGTGCCGGTGCTGAAAGATGACGAGCTGGTGATCTGGGAATCCAACGCCATCCTGCGCTATCTGGCTAACGCCTATGGCGGGGAATGGCTCTACCCGCTCCATCCGCAGTCGCGGGCACCGATCGATCAGTGGATGGACTGGCAGTCCACCGAACTCAACACCTCATGGCGCTACGCGTTTATGTCACTGGTGCGTCACTCGCCAGCCCATCAGGACCCGCGTCTGCTGGCGGCGGCCTGCAAAGGCTGGTCGCATACCATGAGCATCCTCAATCAGCAGCTGGAAAAGACCGGTCGCTATGTCGCCGGGCGCAACTTCACCCTGGCGGACATTCCGATTGGCCTGGCGGTCAACCGCTGGTTTGAAACGCCGCTGGATCATCCCGATTATCCGGCGGTGCGCCACTATTACGAGCGCCTGACCGAGCGCCACGGCTATACCGTCTGGGGCCGCAACGGTACGCCCTGATCCTCGCCAGACGATAATCCGGCTAACTCGCAGGCTATCTCGCCGGCGCGCCGGATTGCCCAGCTGTAGCGATCGTCAAACGGATAGCAGCAGGAGAGGCGCAGCGCATGATTGTAGCGTTCGCTGAGCGAGTAAAGGGCGCCTGGCGTCACGCAAATCTGCTCCTGCAACAGCCGGTCAAACATCTCGGTGGTATTGACGCCGCCGGGTAACTCCACCCAGAAGACAAAGCCGCCGCGTGGCAGCGTGGCGCGGGTGCCCTGCGGGAAGTGGCGGGCGATTAAGCCGCGCGCCTGATCCAGGTTGGCGGCATAGCGACGGCGCAGGGTGCGCAGATGGTGATCGTAGCCGCCGTTGGCCAGAAATTCCGCCAGCGTCTCCGACAGCAGCGCCGACTCCGCCATCGACGACACCGCTTTTAGCCGGGCGATGGCGTCGTGGAAGCGTCCGGCCGCGGTCCAGCCGATACGAAAATCGGGTGCCACGGTTTTGGTAAAGCTGGTGCAGTAGATCACCCAGCCGTCGCGATCAAAGGCCTTAACCGCCGGAGAGAGCGGCCAGTCGAACTGCAGTTCGTCATACAGACCATCCTCAATCAGCGGAACGTGGTAAGTATTCACTAACTTCGCCAGCCGCTTCTTGTTTGCCAGCGACATACAGTAACCCAGCGGATTCTGGGCGCTCGGCATGGCGATCAGCGCCTTGATACGCTGCTCCTGTAACAACATCTCCAGCGCATCCAGCGACAGGCCATGCTGTGGATCGGTCGGGATTTCCAGCGCCTTCAGCCCCAGCGACGCCAGCAGTGGGAACAGGAAGAAGTAGGTCGGTGACTCCAGTCCGACGCAGTCTCCGGGTTGCGTCACCGCCCGCAGCGCCAGCTGCAACGCCTCCATGCAGCCGTGGGTCAGGGTGATCTCATCGGCGGTCAGCGTTTGTCCGGCATGCAAGGCCCGCCGCGCGATCTCCTCCCGTAAGCGCTCACTACCGGGCGGAAGCGCATAGCGCCCGATCATGTTGGGATGACGACGCAGCAGCGCGGCGGTTATCCGGCCAATGCGTGCGGCGGGAAACAGTTCGCTGTCCTGCGGGCAGGCCAGCGAAATATTGATGTAGTCGGGATGGTTTTGTGCCGCGAAGACTTTGTCGATCAGGTCGAGCTTTTCACTGCTGGGATCGCGCACCCTGGCTTTATGCGGATCGTGCCGGGTGACTGCCGGCAATACGCCGCGCACGTAGTAGCCCGACTGTGGACGTGCCTCAATCAGGCCGCGATCTTCCAGCAACTGCCAGGCGTTCAGCACGGTATTGACGCTGACCTGGTGCGATTGTGCCACGCGCCGGATGGCGGGCAGACGTTTGCCGGGCTTCAGCGTGCCCTGATGAATCGCCTCAGCGAAGTGGTCTGCCAGCTGCTGATAGAGCCGCTGATCGGGAGAAGGAACAAGGGACACAGTCGCCTCCGGATGTGATGGGTACAATCTCTGTTAATCGGAACTGTAACCATCACAATAGTGATTTTGTGTCACTGTTACCATTCCTTTTCTCGCCGTAGCATGAAGCTCTGTTGATTATCAGGAGTGCCATCATGCTCGATCCCTCTTTTTTCAGTTACGTGACCGTTATGTCCATTACGCCCGGCCCGAATAACCTGTTACTGGCCACCTCCGGGGTGAATTTCGGCATGCGCCGCACCTTGCCGATGGTGTTTGGCATTCTGGTGGGCTGCGCATTGCAAACGGTGATCGCCGGGGTCGCGCTGGAGGTATTACTGCACTGGATGGCGGCGATTCGCCTGCCGCTGACGCTGGCAGGCTGTGCCTATCTGTTGTGGCTGTCGTGGAAGATTTTCCGCGCGGCCGCTCCGGAAGAACGCAGCAAACCGCAACCCATGACGCTGCTGGGCGGTGCCTGTTTCCAGGCGATTAACCCCAAAGCCTGGCTGATGGCCACCAATGTCGCCCTGTTGTACAGCGCCAGCAGCGGCGTGCTGGCGGTGATGATCGGCTTTATGCTGCTGAACCTGCCCTGCATTTTGATCTGGGCTGCGCTCGGCGATCGCCTGCGCAGCCATCTGCAAATTGCCTGGAAGCGTCAGCTGTTCAACAGCCTGATGGCGTTGTCGCTGGTGGCGACCACCGTCTGGATGCTGACTGACGCCCTGCTGGCCGCTTAATCCGGCGCGCCTGGCGCGGTGGCTGAGGGCCATTTCCAGTTCTGCACCTCCGGCACATCTTCACCGTGCACCCGCACGTAGCGATGGTGTTCCGCGATGCGCTCCTGCAGATCGTCCAGCAGCTCAGGATGCGCATCCGCCAGCCCCGGCACGCGCAGGATCGCCTCCTGCGCCAGATGATAACGGTCAAGCTCATTCAGTACCGTCATATCAAACGGCGTGGTGGTGGTGCCTTCCTCAATAAAGCCGCGTACATGGAAGTTACGGTGATTATTGCGCTGATAGGTCAGGCGATGCACCAGCGTCGGATAGCCGTGGAAAGCAAAAATCACCGGCTTATCCTCGGTAAACAGCGCATCAAATTCGTCGTCCGACTTGCCATGCGGATGCTGATCCTGAGTTTGCAGCGCCATTAAATCGACCACGTTGACCACCCGAATGCGCAGGTCAGGCAGATAGCCGCGCAGCAGATCGACCGCCGCCAGGGTCTCCATGGTCGGCACATCCCCGGCACAGGCCATCACCACATCCGGTTCTTCATCGTCCGGTGTGGTACCCGCCCAGCGCCATTCTCCCATGCCCGCTTCGCAATGACGAATAGCGCTGGCCATATCCAGCCACTGCGGTGCCGGCTGCTTACCGGCCACAATCACGTTAATGCGGTCCCAGGTACGCAGGCAGTGATCGCCCACCCATAACAGCGTATTGGCATCGGGCGGCAGGTAGATGCGCACGATATCGGCTTTTTTGTTGGCTACGTGATCGATAAAGCCTGGGTCCTGATGGCTGTAGCCATTGTGGTCCTGACGCCAGACGTGGGAAGAGAGCAGATAGTTGAGCGAAGAGACCGGTTTACGCCAGCCCAGCTTGCGCGTCACCTTGAGCCACTTGGCGTGCTGGTTAAACATCGAATCGACGATATGAATAAAGGCTTCATAGCAGTTGAACAGGCCGTGACGGCCGGTCAGCAGATAGCCTTCCAGCCAGCCCTGACACTGATGTTCACTGAGGATCTCCATCACCCGGCCATCGCGTGCCAGCTGCTCATCGTAAGGTTCTATCGTTTCCAGCCAGGTGCGGCTGGTGGCGTCAAACACCGGCGTCAGGCGGTTGGAGGCAGTTTCATCCGGGCCGAACAGGCGGAAGTTATCCTGATTACGCTCGAACAACACCCGCAGGTAGCGACCCAGCTGCTCGGTGGCCTGCGCCATCTGTGATCCGGGCTCGCCGGTGTCGAAGGCAAATTCAGCGATATCCGGCGTATCCAGTTCACGGCGCAGCAGGCCGCCATTGGCATACGGAGAGGCACCCATGCGCTTATCGCCCTGCGGAGCCAGCGCCTGCAGCTCCGGTTTCAGCCGTCCCTGCTCGTCAAACAGATCGTCAGGCTGATAGCTGCGCATCCAGGCTTCGAGAATCTGGCGATGCCCTTCATCCTCCCGGCAGGCGGCCACCGGGACCTGATGCGCTCGCCAGAAACCTTCCACTTTTTTGCCATCAACGGTTTTCGGGCCGGTCCAGCCTTTGGGGCTACGCAGAATAATCATCGGCCAGCGCGGTATGCCGCTGCTGACCTTGCCCGCGCGCGCCTCACGCTGAAACGCCGCAATTTTACTGAAGGCGTTATCCAGCGCGTCTGCCATCAGCGGATGCATCTTTTCAGGCTGATCGCCGCTGACGAACAGTGGCTCATAGCCATAGCCGCTGAACAGCTGGCGCAGATCCTCATCGCTGCTGCGGCCGAGCAGCGTCGGATTGGCGATCTTGTAGCCGTTGAGATGCAGAATCGGCAGCACCGCGCCGTCACGCGCCGGATTGAGGAATTTAATCCCGTGCCAGCTGGAGGCCAGCGGGCCGGTTTCCGCTTCACCGTCGCCAATCACGCACGGCACGATCAGGTCGGGATGGTCAAACGCCGCGCCAAACGCATGTGACAGCGAATAGCCCAGTTCGCCGCCTTCATTAATCGAACCGGGGGTTTCGGGTGCTGCGTGGCTGGGAATGCCGCCTGGAAAGGAGAACTGCTTAAACAGCCGTTGCATGCCGGCGGCATCCTGGCTGATATGGGGATAAATTTCGCTGTAGCTGCCTTCCAGCCAGGTATTCGCCACCATGCCGGGACCGCCGTGGCCCGGTCCACAGACGTAGATCAGATTCAGGTCGCGCTGGCGGATAATCCGGTTGAGATGCGCATAAATAAAATTCAGCCCTGGTGTGGTACCCCAGTGGCCGAGCAGACGGGGTTTGATGTGCTCCGGCTGCAGCGGTTCACGCAGCAGCGGGTTATCCATCAGGTAAATTTGTCCGACGGAGAGGTAGTTTGCTGCCCGCCAGTAGCGGTCAAGCAGTTCGAATTCCGGTGCAAGGTTAGGTTGAGACATGCCGTTTCCTTCTGAAAGTTCAGCTAAACGATCTCTTAACCCTAATAGAGAATAGGGCAGTCAACCAGGCAAGAGGCAAACAAAAAGGCCCCGCAGTGCGGGGCCTGGATTAAGCAGAGAGGAAACTACTTGCCGACAACAAAGGCGGTTTCACGCCCTTCGTCGTTGGCCGCCATTGGCGTCACCGGCGTGTAATCGAGCTGCAGAATGCGGCTGGTTTCGGCTAACACTTTCTCGGTCAGCGCCACGTCGCCATTCAGCTTGCGTCCCCAGGATGGGATAACGGCCCGGATTTTATTTTGCCATTCCGGCGAAGCCATCTGCTCAGGACAGATTTTATGCAGCAGTTCCAGCATGATCGGGGCAGCCGTTGAAGCACCTGGCGAAGCACCCAGCAGCGCTGAGATCGAACCATCCTGCGAGGCGACCACTTCGGTACCCAGCCGCAGTACCGCGCCCTCTTTCTCATCTTTTTTGATGATCTGCACGCGCTGACCAGCAGTGACTAAACGCCAGTCTTCCTGCTTCGCCTGCGGCACATAGGCGCGTAGCGCATCCATCCGATCGCGATCGCTTTGCAGCACCTGATCCATCAGGTATTTCACCAGATCAAAACTTTTCAGCCCCACTTTCACCATCGGCAGCATGTTGCTGCTGTTGAGCGAGGTGAACATATCCAGCAGTGAACCCTGCTTGAGGAATTTGGTGGAGAAGGTAGCAAACGGCCCGAACAGCAGCACCTGTTTGCCATCCAGCACGCGGGTGTCAACGTGCGGTACCGACATCGGCGGTGCGCCGACGCTGGCTTTGCCATAGACCTTGGCCATGTGCTGCGCCACCACCTGCGGATTTTCCGTCACCAGGAATGAGCCGCCGACCGGGAAACCGGCATAGCCATTAGCTTCCGGCACGCCCGCTTTCTGCAACAGCGGCAGCGCCGCGCCGCCTGCACCGATAAAGATATTTCGGGCGGTCAGCGTCCGGCGGGAACCGCTTGCCAGACACTGCAGGGTAACCTGCCAGCGGCCATCGCTCAGGCGCGTCAGCTCACGCACTTCCTGGCGCAGACGCAGACGGAAATTGGCTTTCTTCTCTAAGGAGGCGATCAGCTGGCGTGTGACTTCACCGAAGTTGACGTCGGTCCCCATTTCGGTCCAGGTTGCCGCCACTTTCTGGCTGCGATCGCGGCCATTCATCACCAGCGGGATCCACTTCGCAATCTGCTGCGGATCTTCGGAGTAGGCCATGCCACGGAACAGCGTGCTTTTCTGCAGCGCCTGGAAGCGTTTGCGCAGGAAGCTGACATTGTCGTCGCCCCAGACAAAGCTCATGTGCGGCGTGCTGTGAATGAAACTTTTGGGATTGCGCAGATTGCCCTTCTGCACCTGAGAGGCCCAGAACTGACGGGAAATCATAAAGGATTCGTTGATCGTCACCGCTTTGGAGATGTCGATGCTGCCATCGGCCTGCTGTGGCGTATAGTTCAGCTCAGCCAGCGCGGCATGGCCGGTGCCAGCATTGTTCCAGCCGTTGGATGATTCTTCTGCCACGCTGTCCAGCCGCTCTACCATTTCGATAGACCAGTCCGGCTCTAATTCCTGCAGCCATGCGCCGAGAGTGGCGCTCATCACGCCTGCGCCAATCAGCAGCACGTCAACGTCTTTGCGCTCCTGCGCGGTAGTGGTGTCCTTTGCCATGGCACTCATCGCGAGCGCAAGGTTTATAGCTGAATTGCACATGAGGCGACATCTCCTCTTCTGTTGACCTGAAGCTCAACAGTTTTGCAGGCGAAATAGTCACGCTTCTTTCGAGCGCGTTGCGCTATTTCTCAAAGGTTAAGAGTCAGGTATAGGTTAAAGCGGTGATAACGGGTTAACTGCACGTTATGCTTTGTCATCCGAATATAACATTCTCGCATCTGAATTAAACATTTGTTTATTTTTTAAATGCAGAAATGATTCAGCATAAGAATTAATCATAGCGGCACGAAGGGTATAAGTGATTTTTTATCGATAACTCAGTGAGTTAACTGAATAGATTGTTGCAGGAAAGCGCCATTATGGTGCAGCGTCCAAAGAAGGGGTAACGAGGAGGAATTATTTAATTCACTGAATTTAAGGCAGTTATTGTTGGGTAAGGAATAGTCTAAAAGTTCATCAATCGCGGTTTCGGGCGCTCAGTGTAAAAATAATGTTACATTTTTGTGAGGATGAAATGCTCGGCAACCCTGTGCGTGGTCGTTAACGGCAAGCGGCAAAACCGCCAGGTCTGCAATAGACCATCGCCGTTCAGCCAGCTTACCCTGAGGGTCTGTCTCAGCTCCTGAACCAGCGACGCCAGACAAAGCGAATCACAAAAAACTCCACCGTACCCAGCAGTAAAAACCAGATGCAGAACACCACCGTGTAGAGCTGGCTCAGATCCTGTAAATGGAATGTCTGCAACAGATGTTGCGCCACCGCCAGGCTGAAGGCTGGCGCAGGCAGCAGCAGGGCAGAGAGAAACCCCAGCAATAAAATGCCGCCAGGCACGATCAAAGATTCAAACGGGTTATTCATAACGGGCATCCGGTAATAATAAGCCCGGCATTTTCCGGCAATCCGCGCCTGGGTTCAATCAGGGAATGCGGCGGGTCAGGCGAAACCTGCCCGCTATCACGCAGGAAAAGTGTCAGAAAATGCTTTGCCACCATCGACTTAGCGCGAAACATAGCGAATGATAAAAGTTATAGCCTTTGCTATACTTAAATCCATGATTTTACTGTCTTTTTATCTTTGCGGTTGCATGGTAGACTGCGCGCACTTTTTCATTACTGAACACTTTGTGTGGTGAATACAGCGTGAATTGCCGCTTTTTCGCCCCAGGTGAATAAATCATGACCTTTATTGCCACCTTAATTCTTGCACTGGGTATGTCGATGGACGCGTTTGCTGCTGCACTGGGCAAAGGTGCGACATTGCATCGTCCTGGTTTTAAAGAAGCGCTGCGCACCGGTCTGATTTTTGGCTCAATTGAAGCCTTAACGCCGCTGATTGGCTGGGCGCTGGGTCTGGCCGCCAGTCGTTACATCATGGCGTGGGACCACTGGGTTGCCTTTATTCTGCTGGCATTTTTAGGTGGCCGAATGATGATGGAAGGCTTCCGTCAGACTGCGGTAACCGAACCCTGTGAAGCGCCGCAGAGCCATGGCTTTATGGTGCTGGCCACCACCGCCGTCGCGACCAGCCTGGATGCGCTGGCGGTCGGCGTCGGCCTGGCATTTTTGCAGGTCAACATTATTACCACCGCTCTGACCATTGGCGCTGCCACCACCGTGATGGCGACGACCGGCGTGCTGGTGGGCCGCTTTATCGGTCCGGTACTGGGGAAATGGGCGGAAGTGCTGGGCGGTCTGGTATTGATTGCCGTCGGTTCCACCATTTTGCTGCAACACCTCGGCTACAGCGCCTGACGGGTTTTTGCGCATAAAAAGCGCAATTTTGTGATCTGGTTCAAATTTTATTGCTGATAAAACGCGCTGAAGTTATACTTTTACGGTATTTCTTCAACTAAATTTGAACCAGGTGACACATGAAACGCATTTTTAACTACGTGTTCCGCGCTTACGTCGAGACCTTCAAACACGTACCGCCGGGTGCCATGTACTAAACCGCACCCCGCAAGCAACCCTCGATAATCGCGGTCAGGGATCGACCGATGATTATCACTTTTTCTTCTGTTACGCCTCTCTCCCATCGCCGATTGGCCCGTTCTGACAGGCTCAGCACCGGCTGCCATAAGCCACCCGTCTGACTATACCCTCAGGTTATACCCCGGCACCAAACAAGCATTCGTCACGCTGTCATCTGCATGAAATATTCAGCTCAGGCCCTATCACCTGTCTGAAAAAGAGAAACATCATGCTGATCCCTCAACCCTATTTACTCTTTCTTGGTGACGTCACCGATCCGCTGGCGGCGAAAACGGCGCGCGGCATTCAGGTCTGGCGACCGGAACAGTGCGTTGGTGAAATGTCACTGCCGGGCTGTACCGTCAGCCTCGGGCTGGAGACGCTGGATATCGCCAGTGCCAAAGCGCGCGGCGCGAAAACGCTGGTGCTGGGTACCGCCAATGCTGGCGGCTATTTGCCGTCACACTGGCTGGAAACCGTGACCGGCGCGATCAAAGCGGGTCTGAATGTGGCCAGTGGCCTGCATCACCGTCTGGTCGATGAACCGGAACTGGTGGCGCTGGCGGCAGAACATGGCGTGTCGCTGTTCGACATCCGCCATATGCGGCCCGCGCTGACGGTCGGCAGCGGTAAAAAACGCAGCGGTAAACGGGTCCTGACGGTGGGAACTGACTGCTCCGTAGGGAAAATGTACACCTCACTGGCGCTGGAAGCGGCGATGCGCGATCGCGGCATGAAGGCGGATTTCCGCGCCACCGGCCAGACCGGGATTCTGGTAGCCGGTGAGGGCATTGCCATCGATGCGGTGATTGCTGACTTTATCGCCGGTGCCGCCGAAGCGCTCTCTCCGGCGAATGAAGAGGATCACTGGGATATCGTTGAAGGTCAGGGATCGCTGTTTCATCCCTCTTATGCTGGCGTCAGCATGGGGCTGATCCACGGGGCGCAACCGCACTGGCTGGTGATGTGTCATGAGATGGGGCGTCCGCATATGCGCCACCTGCCGCATCAGCCGATGGTCAGCCTGGCGGAGTGCGTAGAGGCCAATCTGCGGGCGGCCAGCGTCACCAGTGACGAGGTGAAGCTGGCCGGATTCGCCATCAATACTTCCGGTTACAGTGAACAGCAGGCGCGCGACTATTGCGCTGAGGTCAGCGCAGAATTTGGCGTGCCGGCCACCGATCCGGTGCGGTTTGGTATCGATGCTATCGCCGCGCGATTGCAGGAGCATGGCTGAGATGCGGCGTATGCAGATCGCGGTGGCTGAACTGCCGCTGGCGAAACCCTTCGCGATTTCACGCGGTACCCGCACGGCCGTCACGGTCATTCGCGTGACGCTGGAGCAGGACGGTTTTATCGGTCTTGGCGAGTGTACGCCTACGCCGCGCTACGGCGAAAGTATCGCCAGCGTCAGCGCGCAGCTGGCGGCGCTGCAGAACGAAATCGAAGCCGGACTGAGTCGTCCGGCTTTACAGACCCGACTGGCAGCGGGCGCGGCACGTAATGCGCTGGATTGTGCGCTGTGGCGGCTCGATGCGGCCCGCAACCGGGAAACGCTCTGGCAGCAAACCGGCAGCGAAAAGCCCGCTTCGGTGGTGACCGCAGAAACCCTGAGTCTGGACAGCCTTGACCGGATGGCGAGTGCCGCGGCGGAGGCCGTATCACGCGGTGCGCTGCTGCTGAAGATCAAACTCGACGCGCATCTGATTGTGGAAAAAGTCGCGGCCATTCGCGCGGCGGCTCCGCAGACAACGCTGATTATCGACGCCAACGAGGCCTGGCACGGCCTCGACCTGCCCGCGCTGTTCAGCGCTTTGCAGGCTTATGAGATCGCGATGATTGAGCAGCCGTTACCGGCGGGTCAGGATAGCGACTTACGGCATTTTCCCCATCCGATTCCCCTGTGCGCCGATGAAAGCTGCCATAGCGTGGCGGACATTGCCGCGCTGCGCGATCGCTACCAGATGATCAACATCAAACTCGATAAGTGCGGCGGGCTGACCGAAGCGCTGGCGATGGTCGCCGCTGCACGGCAGCAGCAAATGCGGCTGATGGTTGGCTGTATGCTCGGCTCGTCGCTGGCGATGGAGGCGGCGCTGCCGGTGGCGATCAGCGCCGAATATGTCGATCTCGACGGCCCAATCTGGCTGGCGGCAGACAGCTCGCCTTTTCTCTCCTATTCGCAAGGCCGTATCTGGCTTTAACGCACCCGGAGCAACGATGACGGACACTTCTTCTCTTCGCCCGACCGCCCCGACCGCCACGGCACCGGTGCTCGCCATTCAGGATCTTTGCGTCAGTTTCCGCGGACGCAGCGGCGTGCATCGGGCGCTGAATGGCGTGTCGTTTGAGATTCATCCCGGCGAAATCGTCGCGGTGGTGGGCGAAAGCGGGTCGGGAAAATCCGTCACCTCGCTGGCGATTATGGGGCTGTTAGCCGCCTCAGCACGCACCGAACGTGGAGCCATCCTGTTTCGCGATCGTCGCGGAAAACAGCACGATCTCAGCACCCTCAGCGAAGAACAGCGGCGAACGTTGCGTGGCCGCGAAATGGCGATGATTTTTCAGGAGCCGATGACCTCGCTGAATCCGGTATTGCGGGTCGGCGATCAGCTGACCGAAGCGCTGCGTGACCATCAGCTGTGTGATAAAGCGCAGGCGACGGCGCGAGCGCGAACCTTGCTGCAGCAGGTACGGATAGCCGATGTGGATCGGGTGATGAAAAGTTACCCGCACGCGTTGTCGGGCGGCATGCGGCAACGGGTGATGATCGCCCAGGCGCTGGCCTGCGATCCACAACTGCTGATTGCCGATGAGCCGACCACCGCGCTGGATGTCACCGTTCAGGCGCGCATCCTGCACATTCTGCGTGAGTTGCAGCAGCAGAAGCAGATGGCGGTGCTGTTTATCACCCATGATATGGGCGTAGTGGCCGAAGTCGCCGATCGGGTGGTGGTGATGTATCGGGGTAACGTGGTCGAACAGGGCGCGGTGGCGGATATTTTCAGCGCGCCACAGCATGACTACACCAAAGCCTTATTGGCTGCGGTGCCAAAGCTGGGGGATATGCGCGAACAGGCCTGGCCGCAGCGCTTCCCGCTGCTGGGCGCGGCCACCCCGGCTGCCGCCAGCCAGCAAACGGCGCGTTACGAGGATAAACCGCTGCTCGACGTGCGCGGCCTGACAGTCTGTTTCCCGGTCCGCAGCGGCATTTTTTCCGCCTTAACCCATCAGGTGCACGCGGTGGAGCAGATTGACTTCAGGCTGTGGCCGGGCGAAACGCTGGCGATTGTCGGGGAAAGCGGCTGCGGTAAATCGACCACCGGGCGGGCGCTGATGCGTCTGCTGGCCAGCGAGGCGGAAAGTATCTATTTTCAGGGCAATGAAATTACCACCCTGAAAGAGGCGCAGTTTCAGCCGCTGCGCCGTGAAATACAGATGGTGTTTCAGGACCCGTATGCCTCACTCAATCCCCGCCTGACCGTTGGATTTACCATCGCTGAACCGCTGCTGCTGCACGGTCTGGTCTCGTCGCTGCGCGAAGCCACGCCGCAGGTTGAGGCACTGCTGAAAAGTGTCGGCCTGGCCCCGGAACACGCACAGCGTTATCCCCATGAGTTTTCCGGCGGACAGCGTCAGCGTATCGCCATAGCCCGTGCCCTGGCGCTGCGGCCCAAAGTGATTATCGCCGATGAAGCCGTGTCAGCGCTGGATGTGTCGATACAGGCACAGGTGGTGAACCTGATGATGGATCTGCAACAGCAAACCGGCGTGGCGTGGATTTTCATCTCGCACGACATGGCCGTGGTGGAACGCATCGCCAACCGTGTGGCGGTGATGTACCTCGGACAGATCGTTGAGATTGGCCCGCGCCAGTCGCTGTTTAACCAGCCGCAACACCCTTATACCCAACGGCTGCTGGCCTCTGTGCCGGTTGCCGATCCGCTCAATCGTCCGGTCCGTCAGTTTGATGACGGTGAAATTCCCTCGCCGCTGCGCAGGGTGGGAGAGACGGTAGAGAAAAACCGTTACCGCCAGGTCGCGCCCGATCACTGGGTGGCCGAAACCCCTTTTGTGCGTTGATGCATCAATACCAGGAGACAACCATGAAGCCATTATTACGTCGCACGGCGCTTGCCACCGGATTACTACTCGCTCTGACCGCCGCCGCCGCGCAGGCAGAAGATTTACGCATTTCGATGTATGCCGATATTACCGGACTGGACCCGCACGATACCTCCGACAACATCAGCTATTCGGTGCAGAGTGGCATTTTCGAACGCCTGTTCCAGCTTGATGCTCAGATGAAGCTGACGCCCTGGCTGGCGACTGGCTATACCAGCAATGAGGACGCCACGCAGTTTACGCTGACGCTGCGGCAGGGCGTGACCTTCCAGGATGGCACACCCTTTAATGCGGAGGCGGTGAAAGCGAACCTGGATCGGCTGGCCGATCAGAGCAAGGGGCTGAAGCGCAATAGCCTCTATCGCATGATTAAGACCGTCACCGTACTGGCAGCAGATAAAGTGCAGATCGACCTTAACCAGTCATTTGGTGCCTTCATCAACACGCTGGCGCACCCGTCGGCGGTGATGTGGAGCCCGGCGATCCTCAGCCAGTATCCGCAGGAGGCGCAACTGCGGCTGCATCCGGTCGGTACCGGCCCGTTCCGGTTTGTGGCGTGGCAGCCGGGCAAAACCGTCACCCTGGCGAAATATGACAAATACTGGAAAACCGGCTGGCCGAAAGTCGACAAGGTGATTTTCTCACCGAGCCCGGAAGATGCGACCCGGGTGGCGGCGCTGAAATCGGGGCAGGTGGATGCGATCTATCCGCTGCCGTCTGATCTGATTGGGACGGTGCAGAGCGACGCGAAACTGGCGATCCAGCGCGATCCCAGCATTTACCTCTATTACATGGCGATCAATACCCAACACAAAGCGCTGGCTGACGTGCGGGTGCGCCAGGCGATTAACTACGCCATCGACCGCGCGCTGTGGCTGAAGGTCGGTTTCGCCGGAATGGGCACGCCCGCCCGTTCCGCCATGCCGGCCGGAGTGCAGTTCTATCAGGCGCAGAGTGAGCCGAACTACCGCTACGCGCCGGATGAAGCCAAAAAGCTGCTGCAGGCGGCAGGCTACGGGCAGGGGCTGGATCTCAAATTGTGGTGCACCAACGCCACGGCCAGCATCCGTGCCGCGCAGTTCCTCAAGGCGCAGCTGGCGACGGTCGGGATTCGCGTCACCGTCACGCCGATGGATTCCGGCACCCGCAACGCGAAGTTATGGGGCGTGAAAGACCCGAAACAGGCGGAGTTTGACCTCTATTACGGTGGCTGGTCGACCTCAACCGGCGATGCGGACTGGGCGTTGCGTCCGCTGTACGCCACCGAATCCTGGGTGCCGACCTCCTACAACGTCTCCTATTACAGCAACCCGGCGGTAGATAAAGCGATTGCCGGCGGGCTGGCCACGGCCGATCCGGCAAAACGCGCCGCCGCCTACGCAGAGGCGCAGAGGCTACTGTGGAAAGATGCGCCTGTCGCCTTCCTCGGCACGCCCGATAACGTCGTCGGCAAGCGCAAAGGGCTGAACGGCGTGTCGATGCTGCCGGACGGTAACCTGTTGTTTACGCAGGCCGCGTTTGAATAAGTGAGTGCGCAGCCGCCCGCCGGTGATGGGGTGATTGTCGCCGGGCGGGCAACCGTGCCTGACTGCTCTCTGAGCCAATCGAAAGGATCGCCATGTTCGCCTATATCCTCCGACGACTGCTGGAAATGATCCCGGTTCTGCTGGTGGTTTCATTACTGGTTTTTGGTTTTATTAAACTGCTGCCTGGCGACCCGGCCCGCATCTATGCCGGGCCGGATGCCCCGATCGAAGCGGTAGAGGCCGCCCGTCAGCATCTGGGCCTTAACGATCCGCTGCCGCAGCAGTACCTTCACTGGATCGCCGGCCTGTTGCGTGGCGACCTGGGCGTCACCTATCGCACCCAACAGCCAGTGACGGAGGTGATCCGGCAGGGCTTTATGCCTACGCTGTGGCTGGCGCTGGCGGGCTTCACCTGGTCCGTGCTGCTGGGCCTGATGCTCGGCGTTATCGCGGCGTTACGGCGTGGAAAGTGGCTCGACTGGGCGCTGATGAGTCTGGCAGTCGGCGGGATCTCGATGCCCGCCTTCTGGCTCGGGCTGCTGCTGATCCAGTTCGTCGCCATGCCGTTTGGCCTGTTTGCCGTCAGCGGCTTCAGTCAGCCATCCGATTTGATCCTGCCCGCCATTACGCTTGGCTCGTCGGTCGCCGCAGTGATGGCGCGTTTCACCCGGTCGGCGTTTCTTGAGGTCGCGCAGGAGGACTATGTCCGCACCGCCAGGGCAAAAGGGTTACGTCAGCGTCTGGTGACCTGGAAACATGTAATGCGGAATGCGTTGATCCCGGTGATCACCATGCTTGGCCTGCAGTTTGGATTTTTGCTGGGCGGATCGATCGTGGTGGAGAGCGTCTTTAACTGGCCCGGTCTGGGCTGGTTGTTGATCGAGTCGATCAAGTCTCAGGATCAGCCGGTGATCCAGGCGCTGGTGATGCTGTTCGTGTTCGAATTTATCGCCATTAATCTGCTGGTTGATCTGCTCTATGCAGTGGTCAATCCCGCGATTCGTCTGAAATAGGAGTCGCTGATGAGCGAAACCCTCTCTGTTGCGGTGCCGGAAACGATTCGTTCGCCGTGGCGCGATTTTCTGCACGCGCTGGTGCGTAACCCGCTGGCGCTGGTCTCTGGCGGATGTGTACTGCTGCTGCTGCTGGTGGCGCTGTTTGCGCCCTGGCTGGCCCCGTGGGACCCGATGGCGCCGGACTGGATGGCTCTGTCTTCGCCGCCTTCCGCTGCGCACTGGATGGGCACTGACGATCTGGGACGTGACGTGATGAGCCGGATTATCTACGGTGCGCGCATCTCGCTCTATGTCGGGGTGGTCTCGGTCACGCTCGGGATGCTGGTGGGGATCGTACTGGGTCTGCTGGCTGGCTACTATGGCCGCTGGGTCGATATGCTGATTATGCGCGGCTCCGATGTGCTGTTCGCCTTTCCCGGAATGCTGCTGGCGATTGCGGTGGTGGCGATTCTCGGGCCTGGCCTGAACAACGTTATTATTGCCGTCGCGGTGTTCAGCGTGCCGGTGTTTGCCCGCATCGTGCGTGCCTCGACGCTGTCGCTGAAGCAGGCCGCCTACGTTGAAGCGGTGCGCTGCGCCGGTGCGCCGGATCGGGTGATTCTGCTGCGCCACATTTTGCCCGGCACGCTGCCCAACGTTATTGTCTATTTCACCCTGCGCATCGGTACCAGCATTCTGACCGCCGCCGGGCTGAGTTTTATCGGCCTCGGACCGGAACCGGATGTGCCGGAGTGGGGCAACATTCTCGCCATGAGCCGCAGCATGATGATGGCGGGTGCCTGGCACGTCAGCGTCTTTCCTGGGCTGGCAATCTTTATCACCGTACTGGCGTTCAACCTGCTGGGCGATGCCCTGCGTGACACGCTGGACCCGAAACTCAAGAGCTGATGATGGATTTTCAACAGATGCAGCGTGATCTGCTGCTACAACGCTGGCGCAGCGAGCGTCAGCTCGGTCTGCCGCGCAGCACGCCGGGCGAACACAACCGGATCAGCGATGTGCCAGGCGTGCGCGTCGGTCATTTCACGCTGGATCAGGGCGAGCAACAGAGCGGGGTCACCGCCATCATGCCGCCGGGCGAGAATCTGTTTAGCCAGCCGTTACCCTGCGGTGCCGCGGTATTCAACGGTTTTGCCAAGCCGGTCGGGCTGGTGCAGCTAGAGGAGTTAGGCGTGCTGCAAACGCCGATTCTGCTCAGCAACACGCTGGCGGTCGGTACGCTGTTCACTGCGCTGGTGCGAGAAGCTATCGGGCGCAATCCTGAACTGGGCCGCAGTTTACCCACCGTCAATCCGCTGGCGCTGGAGTGTAACGACGGCTGGCTCAACGACATTCAGGCGCTGGCGATCACGGAAGCGATGGCGCAGCAGGCGATGGCGAGTGCCAGCGTGGCGTTTGCCCGTGGCAGCGTCGGTGCCGGTCGTGGCATGAGCTGTTTCAGCCTCAAAGGCGGAATCGGCACGGCTTCACGCCGCATTGAACCGCTTAACGCCACGCTCGGCGTGCTGGTGCTGGCTAACTTTGGCGCGCTGACGGCGCTGACGCTGGACGGCGTTCGCCTCGGCGAGATGATTGCGCCGCTGCTGCCCGAACTGGCGCCTCAGCGGGATGCCGGCTCAATCATTATCATCATGGCAACGGATGCGGCGCTGGATGCGCGTCAGCTGAAACGGGTGGCGCGTCGGGCCGGGGCCGGTTTAGGCCGTCTCGGCAGCTACTGGGGGCACGGCTCGGGCGATATTGCTGTCGCCTTCTCAACCCAGCCATCACCCCAGCCGCCTGACGATGCGCGGCTGGAGCCGCTGCTGGCGGCGGCGGCGGATGCCACCGAACAGGCAGTGCTGGATGCCTTACTGAGCGCCACCGCGGTGACCGGCTTTCGCGGTCATCATCGTCCGGCGCTGTCTGAGGTGCTGGATCAGCTGGTTTCACACGGAGAACCGAAGCGATGAGAGTTTTTATTTCTGCCGATATTGAGGGAATTGCCGGCGTGATGCGCCCGGAGCAGTGCGCGCCAGGCCACGCCGAGCATCAGCTGGCACGTAGCCTGATGGAGCAGGAGGTGAATGCCGCTATCGACGGTGCCTTTGCCGCTGGCGCGACAGAGGTAGTGGTAGCGGACAGCCACGCGCAGATGACGAATCTGCGGGCAGAGCAGATCGACAGCCGCGCCCGGCTGGTACAGGGTAAACCGCGTGGCCTGTCGATGGTGGAAGGTCTGCAACAGCAGCGCTTTGACGGCATGATGTTTATTGGTTTTCACAGCGCGGCCGGGGAATCTGGCGTGCTGGCACACACCATCAACGGGCGGGCATTCTGGCGTATCGAGGTCAACGGTCGGGTGATGGGCGAGAGCGATCTCTATGCCGCCGTTGGCGCAGAGTCCGGGACGCCGTTGTGGCTGGTGAGCGGCGATGATTGTCTGCAACGCTGGATCGGCGAGCACTATCCTGCGGTTGACTATGTGGCGGTAAAACGGGCGATTTCGCACACCAGCGCCGAATCACTCAGCCCGCAGGCGGCGCAGCAGGCAATCCGCACGGCGGCTGAACAGGCGGTGCGTCGCGCCCACCGCCAGCCGGTCTCGTTACTGAGCGCGCCTTATCAGCTGCGGCTGCAGGCCAGTAAACCGGTGCTGGCCGATCTCTTCAGCCTGATCCCCGGCGTGACGCGACTCGACGCGGTCACGGTAGGGTATCAGGCGGACGCGATGGCCACGCTGATTTCCCTGCTCAGTGCTTTTTCCTACCTTGCCAGCACGCAGAATTAAGCTGCGGAGATCCGATGAGCAGAACTCTGTACGATTTTCCGCGCGACATTTGTTACCCTGCGCGCCTCTTTGCTCAGTAAATTCTGAAAAAACGCCATTACAACGAGGCAGCAATGCAGCTTTGCAGTTTTTCTCTTCCAGACCAGGATAAAAAAAGTTTCGGTATCGTGCTGGAGCACGGCGTGATCGATCTGGGGATGCGGTTCGGTGCCGCCTGCCCCGATCTCAAAACCTTTCTGACCCGTTCATCGCTGGCCGATCTTGCGGCGTTCCGCACCATGCCGGTCGATTATCCGTTCAGCGCGATCCGTTTTCTGCCGGTGATTGAGAATCCGGGCAAGGTGTTTTGCGTCGGGATGAACTACGCCGATAAACGGAAGGAGTTCGCCGAAACCCTGGATGCGCCAACGCTGTTTGTGCGCTTCGCCGACTCGCTCACCGGACACGATCGGCCGCTGCAAAAACCGGTTACCACGCAGGAGTTCGACTTTGAAGGCGAGCTGGCGGTGATCATCGGCAAGGCGGCACATCAGGTCAGCGCCGCCGATGCGCTGGCGGTGGTGGCGGGTTACAGCTGCTTTATGGACGCAACCGTGCGCGACATGCAGTTTACCTGGTTTACGGCCGGCAAAAACTGGCCGCAGACCGGCGGATTCGGCCCCTGGATGACCACCGCAGATGCGATCCCCGATCCCCAGCAGCTGGCGATCAAAACCTGGCTAAACGGGCGGGAAGTGCAGAACGATACCACCGGCAGCATGGTGCATCCGGTGGCAAAAATTATTGAATATATCTCGGCCTTCAGCCCGCTGTCGCCGGGCGATGTGATTATCACCGGTTCGCCGGGCGGCGTCGGTAAGAAACGCACGCCGCCGCTGTTTATGTTCTCCGGCGACGTGGTCGAAGTAGAAATTGAGCAGATCGGCCGCCTGCGTAATACCATCGCCTGACGGCGACAGCGGCCGCCGGTTTACACCGGTGAGCGCTGAAACGTCACCACCCGGCTCCGGCTTAGCTGGAGCCGGATGCGGTCACCGTCTCGCTGAATCACAAAGCGTTTCTGCCACGGACCCTCTTTGCCGCTGGCGAGTACCCGATCCTCTCCCAGCGACTGCAGCGTGGCCGTCTGGGCTGCCGGGCCAATGCCCATTGTCAGACGATCGCCGGTCACCTGCAGTTCTGCCTGCTGGGCTGGCGCATACCAGCGGCCCTGCAGCGCGGTGATGTCAGCCTCATCCGGCTGCACCGGCAGAAAGTGACGGGCGACGTGGCCCACCTCACCGACAATCGCCGCGCCCTGCTGGCGCAACCGCAGCGGAAAGGTGCTGGAGAGTGAAACCGCCTCGCCGTGCAGCGCGTCGCGTCGCAGGGTATCGCTCGCGCCGAGCCAGGTTGCGGTGCCGCCAGCAATCTCCAGCCAGTCCGCGTGCGGGGCCGCCGCTACATAGAGACCCGGCAGCAGATCGTGCCCCTTTGGCGGTAAATCACGATCGAGCAGAGCGGCCATCACCTGCAGGGCACTTTCTGAGGTCACCGCATCTTCGCGATTGGCCACCAGCGCCACCCCGAGCCGCCGCTCAGGGTGCAGCAGAAAATAGCTTTTATAGCCGGCGTGGGAACCGCCGTGACCAAACAACGTCTGGCTGCCGATCCGGCTGCTGGTCAGCCCCAGGCCATAGCCGCTGATGCGCCCATCACTCAGCGGGCGGGGTGCGCTGAGACGTTGCAGCACGCCTGCGCCTGGTCCGCTGTCGGCCAGCAGGGATTGCAGCCAGCGCGTCAGATGACGCAGGCTGCCCGCTACGCTGCCGGAAGCGGAAAGATGCAGCCCGGCACTGGCCAGCAGCCAGCGCTGACCATCATGCCAGTAGCCCGGTACCAGCCCCGGCACCACGTCAAACCAGCTGTCGGCGGCGGTCAGCTCAATGCCGAGCGGATCGCAGATATATTGCTGCAACAGCGCATCAAAACTGACGCCTCTGGCATTCAGCGCCGCCTCCACCAGCCGGTAACCGGTATTGGTGTAAGAGATCTCACTGCCGGGCGGATAGTTCAGCGCGCCCTCGCTGGCAATGTAGCGCAGCAGCGCGTCAGGCTGGGTCGCGTTATAGAGTGACAAGCCCAGCAGCGACAGACTCTCACGGGTATCGGGCAGGCCGCTGCTCATATCCAGTGCCTGACCGACGGTAACCTGACCGTTGGCGCCCTGTAACTGTGGCAGGTGATCGACCAGCTTATCCTCAAGCGACAGATAATGGCGGCCCGGTCCGGTCACCAGCGCACAGAACAGATGCTTGGTGACCGAGGCGATGCGCACCACACTATCCAGAGTGAAGGGGGTTTGCTGGGCCAGATCGGCCAGTCCGGCGCAGTGCGCGCTCTGTATCTGCTGAGCATCAAACAGCACGATGGCACCGCCAGGCGCGCCGGGCTGCTGCCAGCTTTGGCTAATCTGTTGGGCAACATCTGCTGCGCGTTGCCAGTGGGCTGTCATGCCGGCTCCTCAAGCGTCATGCTGAGATCAAAAAGCTGGGCGGTGTGCGGATGCTGAATACGCCGGGCGCGCAGGTCATCGGCGCTTAACTGCTCGACCATTTTGCCGTGCTGCATCACGCCAATGCGCTGACACAGATGCGCCACCACCGCCAGATTGTGTGTCACCATAATGTAGGTCAGTTTGCGTTCAGTTCGCAAGTCACTGAGCAAATTAAGAATTTCCGCCTGCACCGACACATCCAGCGCGGAGGTCGGCTCATCCAGCAGCAGCACTTCCGGCTCGGCAATCAGCGCCCGGGCGATGGCGACGCGCTGGCGCTGTCCGCCTGACAGCTGATGCGGATAACGAAAACGCAGCGCGGCGGGCAATCCCACTTCATTCAGCGCCTGACTGATACGCTGCTCAGCGCGATCGATACGGTGCACCAGCAGCGGCTCATGCAGGATGCGGTCAATGGTCTGACGCGGATGCAGCGATCCGTAAGGGTCCTGAAACACCATCTGCACCTGACGATAAAAGTTCCGGCCACGGCGCGCGTCCAGCGCCAGTCCGCCGAAGGTCATGCGGCCGCGCCAGGCGTGATTCAGTCCGGCCAGCGCGCGCAGAATGGTCGATTTCCCCGAGCCGCTTTCGCCCACCAGCCCGAAACTTTCACCGTTAGCCACCTGAAAAGTGACGCCTTTCACGACATCCTGCCCGGCAAAGGCGATGCGTAAATCAGCGATCTCTATCATTGCGTCTCCTCACCGCGCCAGGCGGCATCACGCTGTAAAACCGGTAAACGCGCACGCGGATGGCGCAGGGAAGGCAGGCAGGCCAGCAGGCCCTGGGTGTAGGGATGGCGCGCCTGGTGCAGCTCGCCGGCATTCAGCAGTTCGACAATCCGGCCGGCATACATCACCGCCACCCGGTCGCAGAAATGCGATACCAGCGGCAGGTCGTGACTGATCAGAATCAGCCCCATACCGCGGGCGGAGACCAGTTCATCAATCAGTTTGAGGATCTCCGCCTGCACCGTGGCATCGAGCGCGCTAGTGGGTTCATCGGCAATCAGTAACTCGGGATCGGGTGCCAGCATCATCGCAATCATCACCCGCTGGCCCATGCCGCCGGAGACTTCATGCGGATAGCGTTTTGCGACGGCCGCCGCATCATGAATCTTCACCTGTTCAAGCAGGCCGATGGCCGCCAGCATGGCGGCTTTACGGCTGCCGCCCTTGTGTTCCCGCCAGGCTTCAGCGATCTGCTGACCAATGGTCATCACCGGATTAAGAGAATATTTAGGGTCCTGCAGAATAAATCCGACGCGCTTACCGCGAAGGGTGCGCATCACGCTTTCACTGGCGCCGCGCAGGTCAATGCCGTCAAAGCGCAGCACATCCGCGCTCACCTCAGCCTGGCCCGGTAACAGCTGCATCAGGCTGCGTGCCGTGAGTGATTTACCCGAACCGCTTTCGCCGACGATGGCAAACTTCTCTTTGCCGACGCAGAAGCTGACGCCGCGCACCGCCTCCACGGTTTCGCTGCGGCTACGAAAGGCTACACGCAGATTTTCAATTTCGACCAGCATTTACCGCTCCTTCGGGTCAAGGACGTCGCGCAGACCGTCACCAAGAAAATTAAACGCCAGTGAGGTCAGAAAGATGGCGAGGCAGGGCATCAGCGGCACCCACCATTCACTGAACAGAAAGCGGCGCGCGGTGGCGATCATCGTGCCCCATTCCGGCGAAGGCGGCTGGGCGCCCATGCCGAGAAAGCCCAGGCTGGCTGCGGTGATAATAATGGAGCTCATATCCAGCGTGACGCGCACAATCAGGCTGGGCACGCACAGCGGCATAATGTGACGCAGAATAATCCGCAGCGGCGACGCACCGGTGATCCGGCTGGCGGCGATGAAATCGCTGTGGCGAAACTGCAACGTTTCGGCGCGGGCCAGCCGGGCATAGGGCGGCCAGGCGGTCAGGGCGATCGCCAGAATGGCGCTTTCGACGCCTGGCTTCAGCGCCGCGACAAACGCCAGCGCCAGAATCAGACGCGGAAACGCCAGAAAGATGTCGGTGATGCGCATCAGCGCTTTGTCGATCACGCCGCCGCAGTAACCGGCAATGCAGCCAATCAGCAGACCCAGCGGGGCGGTCAGCAGCACCACCGCAATCACCATTCCCAGCGTGGTGCGTCCGCCATAAATAATGCGGGTCCAGACATCACGCCCCAGTTCATCGGTACCCAGCCAGTGCAGCGCTGACGGGGCAGCCAGACGGTTTTCCAGATGCTGCGTACCCGGTTCAAAGCCGCTCAGCAACGGCGCGAACAGCGCCAGCATCAGCATCAGCAGGATCACCACCAGGCCAGCGACGGCCAGCGGATTGCTGCGCAGGGTAAGCCACAGGCGATAGCGGCGGCCCCAGACCGCCTGACGACGGTTACCGGGGCTATCAGCCAGCAGCCAGCTACGGGAGAAAAAAGTCATTTTACGCGAGGGTCCCAAAGTCGATAGAGCAGGTCAGCCAGTTGATTCAGCAGCACGTAGACCGCGCCGACCAGCAGCGTGGCGCCGACCACCGGATTCATGTCGGCATTCATCAGTGAGGTGGTGAGATACTGGCCCAGGCCTGGCCATGAGAAGACATTTTCAGTGACAACCGCACCTTCCAGCAGCCCGGCGTAGGTCAGCGCCAGCACCGTCACCAGCTGCACCGCCACCGTGGGAAAGGCGTGCCGCCAGATCACGCGTCGGGAAGATAATCCCTTGGCGCGAGCGGTAATGACAAATTCACCGCTCAGCGCATTGAGCATGAAGGTGCGGGTCATCCGGGTGATGTACGCCATGCTGAAATAAGCGAGGATCAGCACCGGCTGGGCCATGTGCGCCAGCGCATCCCAAAAGGCGTCATACTCGCCCGCCAGCAGGGAGTCGACGGTGAGAAAGCCGGTGACCTGCGGCACCATATCCTGCCAGATAATGTCCTGCCGTCCCGGTCCCGGCGCGATGCCCAGCACCGCATAAAACAGCAGCAGGCTCAGCAGCGCGAGCACGAACACCGGTAAGGAGTGACCGGCAAGGCAGATCACGCGGATAGTCTGATCAATCCAGCTGTGCTGGCGGACGGCGGCCCAGACCCCGAGGGGAATACCGATCAGCGCCGCAATAATAATGGCGGCGGTAGCCAGCTCCATGGTGGCCGGAAAAAAGCGCGCAATGTCGCTGATCACCGGATTGGAGGTGAGTATCGAGCGCCCTAAATCGCCGTGCAGCAGCTGATTGAGGTAGTGACCAAACTGAACGTAGAGCGGCTGATCCAGCCCCATTTCCGTCCGGACCCGTTCCACCACCGCCTGCGGCGCATTATCACCGACCGCGGCCAGCACCGGATCGGTGGGCATCACCCGGCCAATAAAAAAGGTCAGCACTGACAGACCAAACAGCGTCAGTATCAGGCTGCCCAGCGCACTGACGCTCTGTTTTAATACCGGCATCAGGCTTTTTTCACCTGCTGATAAGGCCACTGCTCCAGCACGCTAAGATGCACATCCGAGACGTTTTGGGTGCAGGCCACGGTCTGAACCTGCTGCATCATAAAAATAAACGGACTTTTTTCCCGGCCGAGCTGCTGGATCTGCTGATAGAGCGCAATCCGCTTCGCGGCATCGCTTTCATGCAGCGCCTGTTGCGTCAGCTGGTTAAACTGATCGTCAGACCAGCCGCAGCGCCAGGCCAGCGTGCGGTTACGCGCAGTGGTGCTGTTGTCGGTGTTGACGCAGAACGCTTCGGTATTGGAGTTGGGATCGAAGTAGTCCGCGCCCCATGAGGTCATTGCCAGCTGATGCTGACGGGCGCGCATTTTGGTCAGCACCTGCCGATTTTCAGAGGCGATCAGCGACACCTTAATGCCAATCGCGGCCAGCTGGGTCTGCACCGCCTGGGCAATATCCGGGTAAGGCTGCATCGAGTAGTGATCGAGCGTGATCTCAAAGCCCTGCGGATAACCCGCTTCCGCCAGCAACGCTTTGGCTTTGCTGACATCCTGATGAAACGGCGTGTCGTCGAGCGCGGCAGGGAATCCCTGCGGCAAAAAGCTCTGATGCACTGAGTAAGTCAGCGCCAGAATATTCTTCTGGATACTCTCATAGTCCAGCGCCCACTTGATCGCCTGCCAGACCTGCGGTTTCGCCAGTTCGGGATGCGTGGTGTTGCAGGAGATCAGCATAATCGCCGACAGCGGCTGCCTGACCAGCGCCACGCTGGCATCCTGGGTCAGCGGTTTAAGCTGTTCGGTGGTGAGATCGTAAGCCACATCGACATCGCCTTTTTTCAGCATCAGCGCCTGCGCCGCCGGGTCGGCAATATGTTTCAGGATCACCCGCTTAATGGTGCTCTGGCTGGCATCGTGGGGATTGCGTTCGAGGATGACGCTTTCGCTGGCTTTCCAGCCGCGCAGGGTAAAAGCCCCTGAACCGGCGCTGTGCTGTTTCAGCCAGCCGTTACCGAGGTCGTCTTGCTGCTGATTCGCCAGACAGGCTTTTTTCGACACAATGCTGCCGACGGTGGCAGAGAGGCAATAGAGCAGAAAAGTCTCTGAGGCTGGCGTCTCCAGCGTCATCTCCAGCGTATGCGCATCTTTGGCAATCACCCGCTGATCGACATTCTCTTTGGTAAAACCGAACTGATTGATAATAAACGCCGGACTCTTATCCAGTTTAACGATGCGTTGCAGCGAAAACGCCGCATCTTCAGCGGTCAGGGCTGAGCCATCGGCAAAGGTCGCGGCCGGGTCAAGGAAGAAGGTAAAGACGCGGCTGTCGCTGCTGACCTGCCAGCTTTTCGCCAGCTGGCCGATCACTTTATCAGCCTGTTTCGGGTCAGCCATCACCAGCCGTTGATAGAGGTTGCCGCAGATCTGCCCGCCGGTCGCTTCGAAACTCTCATGCGGGTCGAGGCTGGTGATATTGTCCAGCTGCATCGCCATCACCAGCATACCCGCGGGCGCGGCGGCGAAAGCAGAATTCTGGCTCAGCCAGCACACCACGGGAACGGCACTGCATCCTGCAAGAAAACGTCTTCTGGTGACCATGCTATCTCCAAGTTATTGATTATAAATGCAAATTATGAAATTCCCGCTGCGTTATTGTCTTGACATCCCGCCGCGAGCAGAGGATTAATAGAGGACTCTCGCGGTTTCAGCGGCGCTGAAATTGCCTCTTTATGGTGCGGTCGCCCTGCCGGCTGGCAGCACTTGCGTCATCTCTGTCATTAACGGAATGGATGAATATGTCTGAGACACACTCTGCTGCAATCCCGGTATTTGATGGTCATAACGACGTGTTAAGCCGCTTATGGCAGCACCATCAGGCGGACCCGATCGGCGCCTTTTTTCAGGGAACCGCCAGCGGCCAGCTCGATTTTCCGCGTATCCGCCGCGGAAAAATGGCGGGCGGCATCTTTGCCGTCTGGGTGCCTTCCCATCCGGTTGTTGCAAGAAGTGAGCCAGATGCGATTCATTTTCCTCAGGAAATGATCCAGGCTGCCCGTGACGCCACCTTTTCGATGCTGGCCTTACTGTTACGCATTGAAGCCGCGTCTGGCGGTCAGGTGAAAATCTGCCGGTCGGCCGCCGAAATTCGTCACTGCATGGCGCACAACGTGCTGGCGGTGGTGATGCACATTGAAGGCGCGGAAGCGCTGGACACCCAGGGAGAGCTGCTGGATATCCTCTACGCCAGCGGTCTGCGCTCGCTGGGGCCGCTGTGGAGCCGGAACAATCAGTTCGGCTATGGCGTTCCGTTCCGCTTTCCCTCTTCACCGGACCTTGGTGACGGTCTGACGGCCGCCGGTGAACAGCTGGTGCGTGACTGCAATCGCCGCCGCATCCTGGTCGATCTGTCGCACATGGATGAGAAAGGCTTCTGGCAGGCCGCCGCCCTCAGCGATGCGCCGCTGGTGGCCAGCCACTCCAACGCCCATGCGCTCAGCGCACAGTCGCGTAACCTCACCGATCGTCAGCTGGCAGCGATTGCGGAGAGCGGCGGCTTTGTCGGCGTGAACTTTGCCGTCCCTTTTCTGCGTGAAGATGGCGATCGTGATGCGCCAACCGGCGTTGACCAGATAGTGCGGCATGTGGAATACCTGCTGGAGAAAGTGGGCGAGGATGGCGTGGGGTTTGGCTCCGATCTTGATGGGGCCACCATGCCGGGCGATTTACAGGATGTGGCCGGTTTTCCGCATCTGGTCAGCGCGCTGGCACAGCGAGGCTATTCAGAGGCGCTGCTGAATAAAATCTGTTACGGCAACTGGTTACGCGTCCTCGACGCCACCTGGGGCGGCTGACAATGCGGCTGCGCCACATTGAAGTGTTCCAGGCAATTGTCCAGACCGGCACCATCAGTGGCGCGGCGCGGCTGCTTAACGTCTCGCAGCCCAATGTCAGCCGGGTGCTGAATCACGCCGAGCAGCAACTCGGGTTTGCGCTGTTTGAGCGGCGCGCGCAGGGAATGGTGATGACCGAAGAGGGCCGTCGCCTGCTGCCGGAAGTCGATGAGCTGTACCAGCGGCTGCAGGCGATCACCCAGCTGGCGGAACAGCTGCGGCGCGGTGAAGGACAACGGGTGAGAGTTGGCGCAGCCCACGCCTTTGGTCAGAGCGTGCTGGCACCGGCGCTGGTGGCGTTTCGTCAGCAGGCCGCTTTCGTCAACGTCGAACTGGTCACCGAACACTTCAGCACGCTGTGTGGCGCGCTGCTTGATAACCAGCTCGATTTCGCGCTGGTGTTTGGTCAGCAGGTCGATGCCGATCTGCTGGCTGAGCCGCTGTTTCAGTCCTCAATGGTGGCGCTGCTGCCGCGCAACACCACACAGCGCGGGCCGGTCACGCTGGAGTGGCTGTGCCACAATAATCTGCTGATGATGCAGCAGCAGGACCCGCTGGGCCGGGTGCTGCACCGGGCGCTGCGCGATCGCCAGCTGCATTCGGCCCACTCGCTGTCGATCAAAACCTACTCCGTGATTGCCGATATGGTGCTGGCGGGCGGTGGCGTGGGTGTGGTCGATCTCTTCACCGCCTGCCGCTATGCCGATCAGCTGACGCTGCTGCCGGTGGCCCAGCCGCTGCCGTTTGAGGTGATGCTGATCAGCCGCCGTGACCAGCCACAATCGCAATCCACGCTGCATCTCAAGCAGGTGATCCGCACCCAGCTGTGGGCGATTGCCCGTCAGTGCGAAGCGCAATTTGTCACGCCGTTAACCGGATAACCCGCCTGCTGCCTGATCCCGTCCTACACTGAGTTATCCCCCCGAAACAGGAGCAGCGGATGATCCAGAAACATCGACGAAAACAGGCGGCTATCGTGGCAGGCGTTGGGTTAGGTGTGGCGGCCACACTGTGGGGCATGAAACGCTGGCAGCAGCTGAAACAGACGCCGCCGGTCTCGCCGCGCAGCCATCACGCCGGGCTGGCCGGTTATTATCAGCAGATTGGCGACTGGCGGATGTTTACCCGCGTGACGCCAAATGAAACTCAGGGGCTGCCGGTGGTGCTGATTCACGGCCTGGTGCTGTCCGGCCGGGCAATGGAGCCGCTGGCGCTGGCATTAAGCCGCGATTATCACGTACTGGTGCCGGACCTGCCGGGTTTCGGTGCCAGTGCGCTGCCCGCCTCAGCACCGGTGATGTCGGTGGATCAACTGGCGGACGCGCTGTGGCTGTGGCTGCAGCACAACGGTTTCCAGCGCGCCATCTGGGTGGGCAACTCGTTTGGCTGTCAGATTCTGGCTGCGCTGGCGGTGAAATATCCGCAGGCGGTAGCGGGGCTGGTGCTACAGGGGCCGACGGTCGATCGCCACGCCCGTAGCCTGCCACGTCAGCTGTGGCGCGACTGGCGCAATGGCCGACTGGAGGCCCGTCGTCCGCCGGGTCCGCTGGCGCGCATCGATTACGCCAAAGCGGGTCTGCGGCGCGCCTTTGGCACCCTGCGCGCCATGATGCGTGACCATATTGAGCATCGTCTGACCTACATCAGCGCGCCCACCCTGCTGCTGCGCGGCTCGCGCGACCCGGTCTGTCCGGCGCGCTGGCTGGATGAACTCGCCGCCCTGATGCCGCACAGCGAAACCCTTACGCTGCGTGACGGCACGCACACCCTGCACTACGTCTATCCGTGGAGTTTCTGTCACGCCATTCGCCCGTTCCTGGCGCGTATCCAGCAGGAGGATCAGCATGAGTAAACCACCGAAAGGGATTGCCCGCTTCGACTCGTCCGCCGCGATGCTGCTGGCGCTGGCTAACGCGCTGCACGATCGGCCTTTCGCCAGCCCCAGCCAGTCACCGACGCTGGATCGCCTGCTGCCGTCGCTTAACCGGCTACCTACCGGGCTGCGCGAATGGGGTTATGCGCTGGGCGGCATGGCAGAAGGCATCACGCTGCGTCAGGCCGGCGAGCTGGATGTGGAAGGGATCGCCGAATGGATGGTCAGTGAATATCCGCAGCAGGATTATCCGGCGGCCTTTATCGGTTCATCGAACGGGGCGCTGATTCACCTGGCGGCGGCGATGGGCGCGCCCTGGCTGCCCCAGACCTTCCTCTGTCCGGTGCGGGCCGCCAATAACGATCCCGATGATGCGCAGACCAGCTTCGAGCAGGGCAAGGAGATTGCCGCCGCGCTGCTGGCCGCCTGGCCGCGGCTGGCGGTGCACCACATGCAGGACCCGAATCAGGATCGGCTGATGCTCGATCAGATGCGCTACTTCCGGCTGAAACTGCGCGAACTGCCGCTGGCGTTCAACGAGTTTCTGATGGGCAGCCTGCCGGCCGGATCAACGCTGTTTATTAATCACTGCACCCGACAATGGCCGGTAACACGCACCAGCGATCGCTCGTTTTTCCAGTTTGGTGCGCTCGGCGGCGCGACCGAAAAAGAGTACTTACAGGGTGGCCCGCGGGTGGCGGAATATCTGGCGCGCTACGGCATCGATCGCGAGCGCTGGACGCCGCCCGCCATCACTGACCACGTACCGGAAGCGGAATGGGGATTAGATGGTTATCTGATTTCGCCGCTGAAAAAACTGGCGGAGGCTCAGGGCCTGAAGCTGATGGAGATTCGTTACGAAGATCCGGAGGCGATGAGCTATGTGGTGGCGGAGATCTACCGCGACTGGTATCTGGCCGCCGGTATTTTACCGACCCGCCTGACGGTGGACAGCTTCCTGCTGATGGACCCCTGGTGCAGTATGCAGCAGCACGCGATTCCGTTCTGGCTGGTGTTCTGCACCGAGCCCTCCGCCGCGGCGCTGCAGCGTTTCCTCGAAAAACAGCCGCCGTTCCGCAACATCGACATGATGCTGTTTTCCCACGGCACCGACAGCATCGGGCTGGCAGAGATCACGCGCTGGCAGTCGCTGCTGGCCTATGCGCGGGAGGAGGGAGCGTTGATTGGGGTGGATGAGGAGCGCTTCCCGCGCGATTTCGCCACTTTCGCCCGCTTTGACTCGGCATTACGGCAACGGGCGCCGCTGTTACCGCCGCCGCCGCTGCTGAGCGTGGAGAAGGTGATTTCCGGTATCCAGCGCTATGGCGCGAAACATGGCGTGACCCTGACGGCGCTGACCTGATGTCTGCGCCGTCAGGCGGGATTACTCGCCGTCGGTGATCGGTTTGCGCACCAGCAGCAGGTAAGCCAGTGCGCCAACCAGCGTCACGCAGGCACAAATCATCAGCGCCATGCTGAACGATTTGGTGGTGTCGAGCACCCAGCCGGTGATGACCGGTGCAAAGGAGGCGAAGATAAAGCTGGCGAAGTTCTGGATACTGCCGACCGATGCGGTCATGCGGGCCGTCACATTGGCGTGAATCAGGCCCCAGCATGAGGTCCCGGCGAAGTGAATGCAGAACAGCGCCATGCCAATCAGCGTCACGGCACTGGTGGTATCGGTGGCGCGGGTCACCACGGCGGTAAAGCCAGCCGAGAGCAGCATCCCGCTGACGATGCAGACCTTGCGGGTTTTCACCGCGTTAAAGCCCCGGCGGACCAGCGAATCGACCACATAGCCGTTCAGCAACATCCCCGCGGCACCAAACAGGAACGGAATCGCCGCCAGCAGGCCGGTGCTTTTCAGATCCAGATGATAGGTCGACTGCAGATAACCCGGCAGCCAGGCGATATAGAGCCATGCGGTATAGTTGATGCCGCTGAAGCCAATCATCATTCCCCACATGGTGCGCTGCTTAAACAGACCGCGCCACTCTTTGAAGCTGATCGGCTCTTTACGCGACGCCACACTGCCCGCCTGCAGATAGTGGATCTCTTCTGCGCTCAGGGTGTTGTTATCGCGATCGCGGTAAACCATATACCAGCCGATAGCGAGGAACATCCCGAGGATACCGATGGTGACGAACATGCCGCGCCAGCCCATCACCAGCATCATCGCCGCCAGAATCGGCGGTGCCACTGACAGGCCGATCATTGAGGCGGCATTAAACATCCCCATCGGCATACCGCGATCTTTGATATTGAACCAGTCGTTAATCACTTTGACGCCGCACGGGTTCATCGGCGCTTCACCAATGCCCAGGCCGATACGCACCAGGATGAACTGGGTGAAGTTATGCACCAGCCCGGACGCCGCCTGAAACAGCGACCAGATAAACATGCCGATGCCGAGCATAATGCGCGGCCCTTTACGATCCAGCAGCGCGCCGCACGGCAACTGCGCCAGGCCGTAGGCCAGCGAGAAGGCCGAGAGCAGGAAGCCGATCTCGGTGGCGCTCAGCCCCATCTCCTCACGAATGGTCATGTTGGCGACCGACAGCGAGCTGCGGTCAAGGTAGTTGATAATGGCGGCGAACAGCAGCAACAGCATCGCTGTTACCTGAATTTTGCGGATGCGCGGTGAGCGAACGATATCGCCGCGCATCGGAACGTAATCCTGGCCTGGCGCCGCACTGCCGGACACGTTGTCGTGGCCGGTCACTGATGTCTTTTCCATTGCACTCTCCCGAAGCTGGGTACTTATCGTTATGGTGAAGAGGGGGTTCGCGCGGCGGCAAATGGCCGCCATGACGTTGCTGTCGAGACTAAGAGCAAAGGGTGAAGGATGTTGCAAAGATGTTTCTGAATCGTGCGGGAGCTAATGCTTTGTGGTTTTTAATCGGTTTTTAATTGTACTGCCCGATCGAGCGCACCATTGAGGTTTTGGCGGTCGCCAGATGGTTATGTAATGCACAGAGCGCGTCGATATCCTGACGGCCGATCAGCGCGGTCAGAATCGCCATATGCTCCTCCAGCGCCACGATATTGCGCTGTTTCAGATCGCTCTCATCCCACTGATAATGCGAATGAAATATCACTGAGATAATCTCCAGCGACTGATTAAAAAAAGGATTGTTGGCGGCCGATAAAATCAGCGAATGCATCTGCCGATCCAGCGCAGCAAAGTGGCGGTAGTTGCTGGCGATGGTGTCGCGCATCGATCGGTGGCGATCCAGCAGATCCCGCGCCTGTACCCAGCGCTCATCGCTGGCGGGCAGATTCAGAAAGCGGCTCAGCGCATGGGTTTCCAGCATCTCCCGCAGTTCAAACAGTTTCTCTGCGTAATCCTGGGTGAATTTCTTCATCCGCCACTGACCCCGTTTGACCGGCTCCAGCAGATCGTAGCGCATAAAACGCAGCAGAAATTCCCGTACCACCACCGGGCTGACTTTCACCTGCTGGGCCAGTTGCAGTTCGCTGAAGGTATCGCCCGGCACCAGCTGGCGCTGATTAATCATATTAAAAAAGACCTGCTCGAAGTGGCTGGCCTGCTGCTCAATCGGCGGCGTTAACGCGCTGAACCCATCTTCTTCCTGCGGATCGCGGACGATCAGGTAAGTCTGATCCACTTTTTCCAGCACGCCACGCTGATGCAGATAGTGCAGGGTATGACGCACCGTGGTACGGCTGATATTGAACATCTCGGCCAGCGCCGCCTGGGGAGGCAACGGCGAAAGAATGTGGCGCTGGGCGATGCTTTCCAGCATCTGATTGATCACGTTATGACGTAAATTCTGACTGCGGCTCATGTCGCCCTCCGGTTTTTAATGCATTAAAAACCATTCAAAGCCCAAAAAAATCGTCGTGCTTCACACTTCCCGCAAGCCAACGCCGCGCGGCGGTCAGGATTCGCCATAACTGCGTGCAGGACAAACCGGAGAATCACCATGACAACAATGAAAGCACTGGTCATCGCTGAGCCACGCAAGATGGTATGGGCCACGCGCGAGCAACCGACGCCCGCCGCCGGTGAAGCACTGATTAAAATTCTTACTGCCGGTATCTGCGGCACCGATATTCACGCCTGGTCCGGTAATCAGCCGTTCTTCAGCTATCCGCGGGTGCTGGGCCATGAACTCTGTGCCGAAGTGGTGGCGCTGGGCAGCGGTGCCAGCGGCTTTGAACCGGGTCAGCGGGTGGCGCTGATGCCTTATATCTCCTGCCTGCGCTGCGATGCCTGTCAGAGTGGCAAGACCAACTGCTGCGAGCAGATCTCGGTGATTGGCGTGCATCAGGATGGCGGTTTCTGCGACTACCTGAGCGTGCCGGTCAGCACGCTGCTGGCGGTCAATCAGGTGGCACCGGAAGCGGCCGCGCTGATTGAACCCTTTGCCATCAGCGCTCATGCGGTAAGACGTGCGGCGATCGTGGCTGGCGAGCAGGTGTTAGTGGTCGGGGCGGGGCCGATTGGACTGGGCGTGGCGGCGATTGCCGCCGCCAGCGGCGCTGAGGTGGTGGTCGCCGATACCAGCGCCTTCCGTCGTCAGCACGTCGCTGATCAGCTTGGCCTGGCGGCGCTGAATCCGGCGGAAGAGGACTTTTACACTGCGCTACGCGAGCAGTTTGGCGGGCGTCTGGCGCTCAAAGTGATCGACGCCACCGGCAGTCCGGCGGCGATGAACAATGCGGTGAATCTGATGCGCCATGGCGGCACCATCGTCTATGTCGGGCTGCATAAAGGCGATCTGGTGATCCCGGACAGTGAGTTCCATAAAAAAGAGACCACCCTGATGGGCAGCCGCAACGCCACCCGTGAAGATTTTGATCGGGTAGTGGCGCTGATGGCCAGCGGCGCGCTGCGCGCAGAGATGATGCTCAATCATCACCTCGATTTTTCATCTCTGGCAGAAACGTTTGAGCCGCAGGTGATCAACAACCGCGAGCTGATCAAAGGCGTGATTCATTTCGATCGCTGAGGTCACTCAGGGTGCGGTCAGGGCCTGAAAGAAGTGTGACCGCACCGCGTCAGCATCCACCGCCAGCGCAATACGTTGTGCTGGCAGCCCCTCGAACGGATCGTGACGCGAGGCCAGCGCGCTGAGTTTGCGCACCGTCTGGCCGCAGGCAATGCCCTCGGTGATCACCCGCAGCGGGCTTTCCGTTAAGGTGAACGCCTCAGGCAGGCTGAGCCAGGCGAGCGCCAGCGTGTCGTGCAGCGACATGCCGTTAAAGCCCTCTTTCGCCAGGCTGTAAGCCAGATAGGGACGGCAGATAGCGCTCAGAACCGGCTGGTTGAGCCGCTCAACCTCATCGCCGGTGATCAGCACCTGATGAGTGACATCCAGCGGAATCACCACCACCTTCAGCGCCGACGTCAGCACCTGATCGGCGGCGTGCGGATCTTTCCAGATGTTAAATTCGCTGAACGGCGTCACGTTGCCGCTATGACCGCCGGTGCCGAAAGCGCCACCCATAATCACCAGCTCCTTAATCAGCGGAACGATCTCCGGTGCCTGATTAATCGCGCTGGCAATGTTGGTCAGCGGGCCAATCGCCACCAGGGTGATCTGCTGCGGATGGGCGCGTACGCTGTCGATAATGAACTGCACCGCACCCGGTGCCGCGTCGCTGAACGGGTTGTCAAACGCATCCCCCAGTCCATCTTCGCCGTGCAGCGTGGCGGGCGCACTCGGACGCTGCGCCAGCGGCCGGGAACAGCCACGATACACCTCTGCCTTAATCGCCATTTTCTCGCAGAACAGCCGGGCATTTTTCACCGCCTGACCCACCGCCACGTTACCGAACACGGTGGTGATGCCCAGCAGATGCTGGGTGCGCGCCGCATAGGCCAGCGCAAACGCGTCGTCAACGCCGATGTCAGTATCAATAATCAGGGTACGCATAGCCTCTCCAGGTCTCCGCCTTAATCCTCAGCATTACCCTGACCGCCGCGCCGTCGTCAAGGTTTTCAGCGCCAGCGGCGGCGGCGGCGGCTCAGTTGCCAGCCGGATAGCCACATCGTATTATCCTTCGCTCAAGGTGATGGCGTGCCACCTTTCCCAACCGCCGGCGGGCTTAACCCCGGCTGATGACGCCTGACACTCTGTTTATCCTTTCGCGGGAGCTGCGGTGTCAGGCGCGGTTTATCTCTGCCTCCTCCCTCAGCCCGGCGTGACATCTGCAATCAGGAGCAAGACATGTTGAAACCGTTGTTCGCCGTCATGATTGGCGGCTCTGCTGGCTGTGTGCTGCGGTGGCTATTCGCGGTGCGTTTCAATGCCTTATTTCCCAATCTGCCGCCCGGTACGCTGCTGGTCAATCTGATCGGCGGGCTGGTGATCGGTGGCGCACTGGCGTGGTTTGTCCGTCATCCGGAGGTCGACCCGGCGTGGAAGCTGCTGATCGTCACCGGACTGTGCGGCGGGCTGACCACCTTCTCCTCGTTTACGGCGGAATTAATGGGGTTGCTACAATCAGGTAAGTATCTCTGGGCGATGGCCAGCGCGCTGGTGCATGTGATTGGCTCACTGCTGATGGCGTTTGCCGGTTTCGCGCTGGTCACGCTGCTGGGCTGAGGCGCGGTAATCGCGGCTTGCCATAACGCTTTAGAGGTAGATACTGTTTCAGCTGCGATGCTCTGGCAGGCCGCAAGGCGTGCGGCGTTGCAGCTGATGATTTTCACCGATTATTCCGGACGATTAAGGAGCAGAGAGATGAGTCGTAATCCAACATTCCTTAACCTGGTGTTGTTAAACGGTGAGCCCGGGCAGAAGTTGCAGGCGGCGCGTGACGCCGGTTTCGACCAGGTTGAAATCTGGCGCGAAGATGTTGATGCCTGTGACGGCGGTGCGGTGGCGCTGGCCCGGATGGCCGCGCAGCAGGGGCCTGGCTTTACCAACCTGCAGGTTCTGCGTGATTTTAGCGGCGCGCCCAGCGCGCTGCGCGGACAGAAGCGCGACGAGCTGCGTCAGTTTATTCAGATCGCTCAGGCGCTGGGGTGCGACACCCTTCAGGCACCCGCCACCACCCGCGAAGATTGCTGCGCCGAGCAGATCGACGATGACCTGCGCTGGATGGCGTCGGAAGCGGCACGTTACAACATGCGCATCATGTATGAGCCGATGGCGTGGTGCAGCGTCGATAACACCCTGCCGCTGGCATGGCAGCGCTTGCAGCGTCTCGATCAGCCCAACATCGGACTGGTGGTCGATCTGTTTCACATCTGCGCGCTGGGCGGCGATGCGTCCCAGCTCGATGGCATTCCTGCCGAGCGGATTTACGAGGTGCAGCTGTGTGATATGGCGGCCGTTCCGCCGCAGGATAAGCAGAGCCTGATCGACATCGCGCGTCATCAGCGCCTGCTGCCCGGTGACGGCATTATCGATATCGGACGCTTTGTGGATAAGCTGAAAAGTGCCGGTTATCAGGGCCCGGTTGGCATTGAAGTGTTCAATGATACGCTGAAACGCCTGCCGCCTGAGGTCGCCGCACAGCAGGCGTGGCAGGCCCTGAATCGCTACTGGCCGTAGCCGTTAATCCTGCAGACACTGCGCAATAAACGCGGCGGCGTGCATCGCGCCCTGCGCTGAAATGGTGTGGCCGGTGGCGGGTTCAAACCGCGTCTCAACCGGCACCGCTGCCTGTTTCAGCCGGGCAGCGGCCGATTCGCTCTCCTGCCACGGGATCACCTCATCGGCCTGGCCGTGGATCAGCATCGCTGGCAGATAGGGCTGTGGCGTCAGCGCGCCGTCAAACGCCAGACGACCGGAAAAGGCCACCACGCCCGCCAGCGGATAACGGCCCGAGGCCAGCGCATCCAGCGCCATAATCGATCCCTGGGAAAAGCCGACCAGCACCACCTCCTGCCAGCGTCCGGCGAAGCCGTGCCGGGTCATGATGTCGCTGAGCGTGGCGTCAAACGCCGCCCGCGCCGCCTGCACCCGTGCCGGACGGTTCTCAGGCGTGACGCCGTTCAGGCTGAACCACTGATAGCCAAAACCGGCATCAAACCTGTCGGGCGCATCAGGTGACGCAAAGGCCACATCCGGCAATAAAGTTGCCCAGTGATCGCCGATTGGGGCCAGATCGTCGCCGTTGCTGCCGACGCCATGCAGAAATATCACCAGTGCTTTTGCCATTATTGTTCCTCTGAAAAAGCCGTTATCACCCGTATTCACTCCGTTACCCCGATCGGTACCTTTGCGTTCAGCTGCAGCGCACACTGTTAAGCCTTTCATCGCTACCGGAGAGCGACAGCATGCTTTTCCGATAGCGATTGAGCAAGAGATAATCGCGCATCCGATGCGACCTTCACATTGCGTGCCTTTACCCTTTCGCTGGCGCAGAAAACCTGCTTGACTGAACGTTCGCCCGTTGCTGTCTGGAGTTTTTCATGTCGCTGTTTCACCTGACTTCGCTGGCGGAGATCCCCGCCGCCGAGTGGGATGCGCTGTTGCCTGACGATCAGCCTTTTTTACGCCACGCCTTTCTGCTTACCCTGGAACAGAGCGGCAGCGTACGGCCCGAGTCGGGCTGGCAGCCGGATCATCTGGTCTGGCGTGAAGGTGGCGTGACCCGCGCCGCGCTGCCGGGCTACCGCAAACGCAATTCCTGGGGCGAGTATGTGTTCGATCACGCCTGGGCAGACGCCAGCCAGCGCGCCGGCATCCGCTATTACCCCAAATGGCTGGGCGCGATCCCCTTCAGCCCGGTCAGCGGGGCACGCCTGCTGGGTGACTGCGCGGCTGCGGCGCAGTTGCTGGCGGCGTTACCGGAGCGATTGCTGCAGCAGGGATTAAGCGGGGCGCACATTAACTTTACCGATGTGCAGGCCAACCAGTTGCTGGCTGACCAGCCCGACTGGCTGGCGCGGCTCGGTTGCCAGTACCACTGGCACAACCGCGGCTACCGCGATTTTCAGGATTTCCTCGATACGCTGATGTCGCGCAAGCGCAAACAGCTGCGTAAAGAGCGCGAGCAGGTGATGCAAAGCGGTTTCGTGTTCGAGCGCTATCGCGGTGACCAGCTCAGCGAAGATCAGTGGGATTTTGTTTATACCTGTTACGCCAATACCTATGCTGTGCGCGGTCAGCAACCCTACCTGACGCGGGATTTCTTCAGCCTGCTGGCGGAACGGATGCCGGACAGCATCATGGTGGTCATTGCACGGCTACAGCAGCAACCGGCGGCGATGGCGTTCTACCTGCGGGATGAGAAAGCGTTATATGGTCGCTACTGGGGCTGTCTGGCGGAGTTCGATCGGCTGCACTTCGAAACCTGCTTTTATCAGGGGATGGATTTCGCGATTGAGCTGGGGCTGACGCGCTTCGATGCTGGCGCGCAGGGCGAGCATAAGCTGGTGCGCGGTTTCGAGCCGCAGATCACCCACTCGTGGCACTATCTGCTGCATCCCGGCTTACGCAGCGCAGTCGCTGATTTCCTGCAGCAGGAGCGGGAAGGCGTGCGCGGCTGGGCCGAAGAAGCACGCGACGCCTTGCCTTACCGACGCGGTGATTAATCGACGCCGACAAAACCGCCGGTCTGATGCTGCCACAGGCGCGCATACAAGCCGTTGCGCGCCAGCAGCTCCGCGTGGCTGCCGGTCTCGACAATCCCGCCTTTATCCAGCACCACCAGCCGGTCCATCTTCGCGATGGTCGACAGGCGGTGCGCGATAGCGATAACGGTTTTGCCCTGCATCAGTGACTCCAGGCTCTCCTGAATTGCCGCTTCCACTTCGGAGTCCAGCGCCGACGTCGCCTCATCCATGATCAGGATCGGCGCATCCTTCAGCAGCACGCGGGCAATCGCCACCCGCTGACGCTGACCGCCCGACAGCTTCACACCGCGTTCCCCGACGTGGGCATCAAGCCCGGTGCGGCCCTGCGGATCGGAGAGCAGCGGAATGAACTCGTCCGCGCGGGCGCGGCGAATCGCCATCTGTAACTCCGCTTCACTGGCGTCGGGACGCCCGTAGAGCAGGTTTTCACGTATCGAACGGTGCAGCAGCGAGGTGTCCTGAGTGATCATGCCGATCTGACTGCGCAGACTCTCCTGAGTCACCGTGGCGATATCCTGATTGTCAATCACAATCCGGCCACCGTTCAGGTCATACAGCCGCAGCAGCAGATTGACCAGCGTCGATTTACCGGCACCGGACGGGCCAATCAGGCCAATCTTCTCGCCGGGTTTGATGTCGAGGTTGAGCTGGTTAATCACCTGACGGCCGCCGCCGTAGTCAAAACGCACATCTTCATAGCGGATCTGACCGCGCGTCACCTTCAGCTGTTTCGCCCCCGGCGCATCCTGCACGCTGAGCGGCTGAGAAATGGTGTTCAGGCCATCCTGCACCATGCCGATGTTTTCGAAAATGCCGTTCACCACCCACATGATCCAGCCCGACATATTCACCAGACGGATCACCAGGCCCGTCGCCAGCGCAATCGCCCCGACGCTAATCAGCGACTGGCTCCAGAGCCACAGCGCCAGTCCGGAGGTTGAGACAATCAGCATCCCGTTCAGCGCCGACAGCGTCAGATCCATGCTGGTGACCATGCGGCTGGCGTGCTGGGTTTTGTCGGTCTGCTCCTGAATCGCTTCGCGCGCGTACCGCCGCTCCAGATCGCTGTGGGCGAACAGTTTGATGGTGGTGATATTGGTGTAGCCATCGACGATGGTGCCCATCAGCTTAGAGCGCGCTTCCGATGAGACCACCGAGCGCGCCTTGACGCGTGGCACAAAGAAACGCAGCGAGGCGCTGTAGGCGAGAATCCACAGCACCAGCGGGATCATCAGCCGCCAGTCCGCTTCGGCGAACAGCACCAGCGAGGTGACTGAGTAGATCAGCACATGCCAGATGGCGTCGACCAGCTGCACCGAAGAATCGCGCAGCGAACTGCCGGTCTGCATAATCCGCTGCGCGATACGGCCGGCGAAATCGTTCTGAAAGAAGTTCAGGCTCTGACGCAGCACGTAGTTGTGATGCTGCCAGCGGATCATGCTGGTCATGCTCGGGCTGATGCTCTGATGCACCAGCATATCGTGCAGGGCGATAAAAATCGGCCGCAGGATCAGCGCCACCGCGCCCATCCACAGCAGCAGCGGCCAGTTATCGCTGAACAGGGTGGCGGGCGTTGAGTGATTCACCAGGTCGATAATGCGGCTCAGGTAGCTGAACAGCGCCACTTCGATCAGTGCGGACGCCAGCCCGACCAGCAGCAGCGCGGCAAAACTCGGCCAGACCTGGCGCAGGTAGTAAGCATAAAAGGACCAGACCGTAGTGGGTGGCGAATCGCTGGGAGCATCATGAAAAATATTGATAAAGCGTTCAAAACGGCGATACAACATAGCAGTACTCTTTCCGTCCGATGAAGAGCTACAGCTTAGTGCAATAAACCCGCCCGGCTAACAGGAGAAAATATGGAAATTACCATTCGGGGACGCGAACCTCACGATGCCGCCGCCTATCAGCGGCTCTACAGTCACCCTGATGTCTACCCCTGGACGCTACAGTTGCCGTTTCCCAGCGTCGCGACCTGGGAGAAAAAGTTCCTGAAAATGGATGCCGAAGGGTTTATCGCCTTTGTGGCGGAAATCGACGGGGAGATGGCCGGAGAGCTGACCTTGTTTGTCGATAATAAACCGCGCACCCGGCACAGCATCAGTTTCGGGCTGGGCGTCGATCCCGCCTTCAGCGGCCGCGGCGTGGGCGAACGGCTGATCCGCACCGCGCTCGACTATTCGCGCAACTGGCTCGGCATCAGCCGTATGCAGCTGGAAGTGTTTCACGACAATCAACGGGCGCTTCGGCTCTATCAGCGTCTGGGGTTTGAGCGGGAAGGGGTTCTTCGTCAGGCGGCACTGCGTGACGGTAAACTGCATGACGTGGTGGTGATGGCGAAACTGCTGCACGAGGCCTGACAGACGGTGGTCAGGCTGTTCTGATCAAGCCAGGCCATTGAGACTCATGCTCGTCAGTTAAGGTTAAATTTGCAAAGGCTGTCACGGTCAGACGTGACAGCTTTTTTTGGGCAGGCGTGCCGGCGTGCGGGCCTGAGCACCTCTGCTGCTGCCGGGCCGTCCTCGCGCCGCTGCGCGGTACCTTCGGCTTTGACGTCGTGCCGACGAACCGTTCGGGGATCGGCCCTCCCTGGCCGGCCCCGAACTCTCCACGCTTCCCGGCGTGGCGTTCTGGCCCAACGTCACGCCTCAGCGCTGCGGATAGCCCTTTCAGCAGCAGAGGCGCTCAGGCCTCCACTCTTGTGCCCTTTTTAACAATACACACTGAAGTTTCAGAGCAGGCGGGGGCCGATCAGGGGCAGGCAATCCGCAGCGCTGAACAGAATGAGTCTGCCAGGAGAGCCCGCAGGACGCGGGCGAAAGGCGGGGCGGCACAGGATGTGCCATCCCCGGCGGTCCGTCAGGCAGAGGAATGACGTGAAGGAACCGCGCAGCGGCGCGAGGACCGCCAGCCCCGGAGCGGCACCAGACTGCGTTATCACCGGTCGCTTAACTGACGAGCATTAAGCCATAGCTGTCGGCTGGCGCTAATTCCTCGATCTGGCGCACATTCTCCGGCACAACGCAGCGGCTTTTTCTGCTTTTGTGCAGCGCCGCACTGGCGGTTGTGGCGGTTGCCAGAATTAAGCCAAATCAGCGTCGACGATCTCAACATTCGCACAATGACCAATGATTAGCCTCCTATCTATATTTGCTCAACAGGGGAATCTCAGCGGTATTCCTGAAAAAAACCTCGCGACGTAACCCGCCGCTTTTTAAGGAATTCACCTCATGGTTAAAGACAAAACGACCACCCGCACCACCCATGTTCGCATCTGGATCCTGTGTCTGATCCTGTTTCTGTCGGTGGTGGCGTATGCCGACCGTTCGATCCTGTCGATCTCCGGATCGGCGATTAAAGAGGAGTTCGGCCTGTCAGCGATCCAGCTCGGGCTGATCCTCTCCGCCTTCAGCTGGGCTTATGTCATTGGGCAGATCCCCGGCGGGCTGTTTCTCGATCGCTTTGGTGCCAAAAAGGTCTATGGCGTGACGCTGGCGCTCTGGTCGGTCTCGACGCTGGCGATGGGCTTCGTCGGTGAGTTCTCCACCGGCCTGAGCGGCGCACTGATGCTGATGTTCGGCCTGCGTTTTCTGCTGGGACTGATTGAAGCTCCCAGTTTCCCCGCCAATGCGCGGGTGGTGATTATGTGGTTCCCTGGCGCAGAGCGCGGTCGCGCCTCGTCGCTGTTCAGCTCAGCACAATATTTCGCTGTCGCCATCTTCTCGCCGCTGTCGGGCTGGCTGGTATCGCGCTTCGGCTGGGAATGGCCGTTCTTCGTGCTGGGCGGTATCGGCGTGCTGGCGGTGTTTGTCTGGGCCGCCTATATGCGCGAGCCGCGCAACCATCCCGGCGTATCAGAAAGCGAACTGCAGCACATTATTAAAGGCGGCGGCCTGGTGGATATCGATGCCGCACAGACCCTCAAAGCGCGTCCGCCGGTCAGTAAAGCGATGTTCAGAAAGCTGCTGACTAACCGCATGTTGTGGTGCGCCTATCTCGGCCAGTACTGCATTATCGCGCTGAGCTACTTCTTCATTACCTGGTTTCCAATCTATCTGGTGCAGGCGCGCGGGATGGACATCATGGAAGCGGGCTTTGCCACCATTGCACCGGCGCTGTTCGGCTTCCTCGGCGGCATCAGCGGCGGCTATATCTCTGACAAACTGATTGCCAGAGGCTGGAGCGTCTCCTGGGCGCGCAAAACGCCCTATATCGTCGGGATGCTGATGGCGGCCAGCCTGGTGCTGGCGGCGGTCATCCCCAGCAACGTCGGCATTATCGCCATTATGTCCTTTGCCTTTTATGGCAAAGGAGTGGCGGCGGGCGCCGGAACCTGGACGGTGATCAGCGACACCGCGCCGAAAGAAGCGGTCGGCCTGGCAGGCTCAATTTTTAACGGCATCGGCAATATCGCCGGTTTCACCACGCCGCTGCTGTTCGGCATCATCGTCGGCCTGACCGGCAGCTACGGCATCGGGCTGGCCTTCGTTGCTGCGCACTGTGTAGTGGCGGCACTGCTGTTCCTGCTGGTGATGGGACCGATTGAACGGGTCGGCGAACAGAATCAACGGCCGGTATCCTACGAAAAACAGGGGAAAGAAGATGGCATTAAAGCAATGTAACGTGCTGATTAAGGGAAAATTTCTGCCACCACAGCTGATAGCGAATATCGAAACGTCTTTTACCGCCTATCGGCTGTGGGAAGCGGACGACGAAGCGGCTTTTCTGGCGGAAATGGGTGCAAAAATCGACATGCTGGTCACCAGCGGCAATGCGGTAATGGGCGCACCGGCGGCGCTGATTGCGGCGCTGCCCAATCTCAGGGCGATCTGCAGCAACGGCGTCGGTTACGACAGCATCGACATGGCGGCGGCCCGGGCGCGCAACATTGTGGTGACCAATACGCCCGAGGTACTGAATGAGTGCGTCGCGGACCTCGGCATGGCGCTGCTGCTGGACGTGGCGCGACGCATCAGCGAAGCGGACCGCTTTACCCGCGCCGGCCACTGGCAGCAGGGACGTTTTCCGCTGAGCCGCAAAGTGGGTGGCAAGGTGTGCGGCATCGTCGGGCTGGGCAATATCGGTCAGGCGGTGGCAAAGCGGGCGCAGGCGTTTGATATGACGATTCACTACTACAACCCGCGCTCACGCCCGGATGTGCCTTATATCCGTCACGACAGCCTTGTCTCACTGGCGCAGCAGGCAGATTTCCTGGTGCTGACGCTGCCCGGCGGGGCGGCCACACGGCAGATCATCAACGCCGAAGTTCTGCAGGCGCTGGGTCCGCAGGGTTATCTGATTAATATTGCGCGCGGCAGCGTGGTCGATCAGCAAGCGCTGATTACGGCGCTGGAAAGCGGGCAGATCGCCGGGGCCGGGCTGGATGTGTTTGAGCAGGAACCGCAGGTGCCTGCGGCGCTGCGTCAGTGTGACAACGTGGTGATCACCCCGCACATCGCCAGCAATACCACAGAAACCATGGCGGCGATGGCCGATCTGGTGTTCGAAAACATGCTGGCGTTCGCCAGCGGTAAAGCGGTGCTGACTCCGGTAGCGTAACGTACCGGCGATGCCGTGGCGGGCATCGCCGTAGTGCCAGCGAAAACCTGTGAACAGGATGCTTTTCCCCGCGATTTATCCTGCCTCCTCCGACCACACACTCCGCACAAAACGGCCTGAAGAAATTTTGTCCAGCTGCCGATATCACCTTACCCCCCGCTGATATTAAGGAGTGATATCGTGATAAAGCTGATTACCGTTGACGAATTACGTCCAGGCATGTTTATCCACAAACTGGAGGTCTGGTGGATAAAAGACAAACGTATTCGCAACCAGATGCTGATCACCGATCCACGACAAATCGCTATGCTACGCAACGAAGGGATCCAGCAACTCTGGATCGACCTCGATCGATCGGTGCAGGCGCCGATCGCGCCGGTTGTGACAAAAAGGTCGATCGCCCGGACGCCGTTTTTCCAGGAGCTGGATCAGGCGCAGCAGATCTTTCAGCAGGGCAAATCGAAAGTGCTGGCAATGTTTAACGAGGCGCGTCTCGGGACCAGCCTTAACCTCGATTATATGATGGATCTAGTGGATGAAATCTCCGGATCGATCCGGCGTGAGCCTTCTGCGCTACTGAGCGTGGCGCGGCTGAAAAATCACGATGATTATACCTATCTGCATTCGATGGCGGTCTGCGGGCTGATGATTTCGCTGGGTAAAAGGCTCGGGCTGAATGAGATCCAGCTGCGGCGCGTTGGGATGGGCGGCTTGCTGCATGATGTGGGCAAAGCGGCGGTGCCGCTGGCGATCCTGAACAAAGCGGGCAAGCTGACCGACGACGAATTTACTATCATGCGGCAGCACCCCATCGTCGGCGCGCAGATGCTGATGGAGGCCAATGCCGACGCCGATCTGCTGGATATTGCGCTGCACCATCATGAAAAGTATGACGGCAGCGGCTATCCGCACGGCCTGAAAGGCGAGGAGATTTCGCTCTATGCCCGCATGGCGACGGTGTGCGATGTCTATGACGCCATCACCTCGACGCGCGCCTACCGCACCGGCTGGACGCCCGCCGAGGCGATGCATCAGATGCTGAGCTGGCGCGGCCACTTCGATAACGGCCTGCTGCACGCCTTTGTCCGCACCATCGGCATTTATCCGGTCGGTTCACTGGTGCGGCTGGCCTCAGGTCGGGTGGCACTGGTGGTGAAAGCGGGTGAAAAATCGCTGATGAAGCCCTGTGTCCACGTTTTCTGGTCGCTGCATGCCCAGCGCGAAATGAAACCGGAAGAGCTCGACCTCGGCGACAGCTTCTGTACCGACAGCATCGTCGGGGCGGAAGACAGCACGCGGTGGGGCAATGTCGACCTCAACCGCATCTGGGCGCTGGAAGTCGCCTGATTTTTCGCCATTTTTACACTATTTTTACGCCCGCCCGCTGCATTTTAACCCCTTCTTTATACGCCGCCGCGCAAGCTAATCAGCAAATCCAAACCTCTGGAGGTTCCTGTGAGCGTGGGCGTAATAACCGGCATTGTGCTGGTGGTGTTGTTACTGGGCTATCTGATCTATGCCCTGTTAAATGCGGAGGCCTTCTGATGGCGGCTAATGCTTTTTTACTCGTCGGATGTTACCTGCTGCTGTTAATGGTGCTGGCGCAGCCGCTTGGCCGCGGGCTGGCGGCATTGATTGCCGATAAGCCGGTGTTCGCCCGGGCCGAAGCGCCGCTGTGGCGACTGCTGGGCGCAGAGCAAAGCGAGATGCGCTGGCCGCACTATCTGCTGGCGATCCTGCTGTTTAATGCGCTCGGCTTTGCGCTGCTGCTGGCGATTTTACTGCTGCAGGGCACGCTGCCGCTTAACCCGCAGGGACTGCCGGGCCTGAGCTGGCATCTGGCGCTCAATACCGCGGTCAGCTTCGTCACCAACACCAACTGGCAGTCCTACAGCGGTGAAAGCACCCTGAGCTATTTCAGTCAGATGGTGGGCCTGACGGTGCAGAACTTCCTGTCGGCGGCGACCGGTATTGCGGTGGCGTTTGCGCTGATTCGCGGCTTCGCCCAGCGCGGCATCGGGACGCTCGGCAACGCCTGGCGTGACCTGACGCGCATCACGCTCTATGTGCTGCTGCCAATCAGCCTGCTGATGGCGCTGGTGTTTGTCAGCCAGGGCAGCATTCAGACGCTGTCGCCCTATCACACGCTCACCACGCTGGAAGGCACGCAGCAAACGCTGGCGATGGGCCCGGTCGCCTCGCAGGAAGCGATCAAAATGCTCGGCACCAACGGCGGCGGCTTCTTTAACGCCAACTCCTCTCATCCGTTTGAAAATCCGAATCTGCTGACCAACCTAATCCAGATGCTGAGCATTTTCCTGATCCCGGCGGCGCTCTGCTTTGCCTTTGGTGAAAGCGTGCGCGATCGCCGTCAGGGCAACATGCTGCTGTGGGCGATGACGCTGATGTTTGTGGTGGCGGTGGCAGTCGTCATGTGGGCAGAACTGCGCGGCAACCCGCACTTCCTCCAGCTGGGGGCCGACAGCGCCATCAACATGGAGGGCAAAGAGACCCGCTTTGGCATTCTTAACAGCAGCCTGTTTGCGGTGATCACCACGGCGGCTTCCTGCGGTGCGGTCAACGCCATGCACGACTCCTTCACCGCGCTGGGCGGCATGGTGCCGATGTGGCTGATGCAGCTGGGTGAAGTGGTGTTCGGCGGCGTCGGTGCCGGACTCTACGGGATGCTGCTGTTTGTGCTGCTGGCGGTATTTATCGCCGGGCTGATGATCGGCCGTACCCCGGAATTTCTCGGTAAAAAGATCGACGTGTGGGAGATGAAAATGACCGCGCTGGCGATTCTGGTGACGCCGGCGCTGGTGTTAATCGGCACCGCGCTGGCGATGATGACCGACGCCGGTCGCTCAGCGATGGCTAACCCCGGCATTCACGGCTTCAGTGAAGTGCTCTACGCGGTCTCGTCGGCGGCCAATAACAACGGCAGCGCCTTTGCCGGGCTGAGCGCCAACACGCCGTTCTGGAACCTGCTGCTGGCCGCCTGCATGCTGCTGGGTCGCTTCGGCATCATCATTCCGGTGCTGGCGATTGCCGGTGCCATGGCGGTGAAAAAAGTGCAGCCGGTGGGCAACGGCACGCTGCCGACTCACGGCCCGCTGTTTATTGCGCTGCTGGTCGGTACCGTGCTGCTGGTGGGGGCGCTGACCTTTATTCCTGCTCTGGCGCTGGGCCCGGTGGCTGAGCATCTGCAACTTGTTCAGGGACAATCCTCATGAGTCGTCAACAACAGGCGTTATTTGACGCGGCGCTGCTGCGTACTTCAGCCTGGGATGCGCTGAAAAAGCTCGATCCACGGGTGCAGTTCCGTAATCCGGTGATGTTTGTGGTCTACCTTGGCAGCATTCTCACCTCATTGCTGGCGCTGGCGATGCTGGCTGGCAAACTGAACGGCAGCGCCAGTTTTACCGGCGCAATTGCGGTCTGGCTGTGGTTCACCGTGCTGTTTGCCAATCTGGCCGAGGCGCTGGCGGAAGGGCGCAGTAAAGCCCAGGCCAGCAGCCTGAAAGGGGTGAAAAAGACCAGCTTTGCCAAAAAACTCACGGCGGCGCGCTATGGCGCAGAGTGGCAGCAGGTGAGCGCCGATCAGCTGCGTAAAGGCGACGCGGTGCTGGTGGAAGCGGGCGACATCATTCCGTGCGACGGCGAAGTGATAGAAGGCGGAGCTTCGGTGGATGAGAGCGCGATTACCGGCGAATCCGCGCCGGTCATCCGTGAATCGGGCGGTGATTTCGCGTCGGTAACCGGCGGGACCCGCATTCTCTCGGACTGGCTGGTGATCACCTGTAGCGCCAATCCGGGCGAAACCTTTCTTGACCGGATGATCGCCATGGTGGAAGGAGCCAAACGGCGTAAAACCCCGAATGAGATCGCCCTGACCATTCTGCTGGTGTCGCTCACCATCGTGTTTCTGCTGGCGACCGTCACCCTCTGGCCGTTCTCGGCGTGGGGCGGGACGCCGGTCAGCGTCACGGTGCTGGTGGCGCTGCTGGTCTGTCTGATCCCGACCACCATCGGCGGCTTACTGTCGGCGATTGGCGTGGCGGGGATGAGCCGGATGCTGGGTGCTAACGTTATCGCTACCAGCGGCCGCGCGGTGGAAGCGGCGGGTGATGTGGATGTGCTGATGCTGGATAAAACCGGCACCATCACCCTGGGCAACCGTCAGGCGACGCAGTTTCTGCCGGCACCGGGCGTCAGCGAAGAGCAACTGGCGGATGCCGCTCAGCTCGCCTCGCTGGCCGATGAAACACCGGAAGGTCGCAGCATCGTGGTGCTGGCGAAACAGCGATTTAATCTGCGTGAACGCGATCTCAGCAGCATGGGCGCCAGCTTTATTCCGTTCTCGGCGCAGACCCGGATGAGCGGCGTCAACGTGCAGGACCGGCTGATCCGTAAAGGCGCGGTCGATGCGGTACGTCGCCATATTGAAGCCAGCCACGGCGCGTTTCCGGCCGAGGTGAATGCCCGGGTTGAAGAGGTGGCGCGCACCGGTGGTACGCCGCTGGTGGTGGCAGAAGGGGCGAAAGTGCTGGGTGTGGTGGCGCTGAAAGATATCGTCAAAGGCGGCATTAAAGAGCGCTTTGCCGAGCTGCGCAAGATGGGCATCAAAACCGTGATGATCACCGGCGATAACCCACTGACCGCCGCGGCGATTGCCGCCGAAGCGGGCGTGGATGATTTTCTTTCCGAGGCGACGCCGGAAGCCAAACTGGCGCTGATCCGCCAGTATCAGGCAGAAGGACGGCTGGTGGCGATGACCGGTGACGGCACCAACGATGCGCCGGCGCTGGCCCAGGCCGACGTGGCGGTGGCGATGAACTCCGGTACCCAGGCGGCGAAAGAGGCGGGCAACATGGTCGATCTCGACTCGAACCCGACCAAACTGCTGGAAGTGGTACACATCGGTAAACAGATGCTGATGACGCGCGGTTCACTGACCACCTTTAGCATCGCCAACGACGTGGCGAAATATTTCGCCATTATTCCGGCGGCGTTTGCGGCCACCTATCCGCAACTCAACATGCTCAACGTGATGCATCTGCACTCACCGGCCAGCGCGATTCTGTCGGCGGTAATCTTTAACGCGCTGGTGATTGTGTTTCTGATTCCGCTGGCGCTGAAGGGGGTCAGCTATCGCCCGCTGAGCGCCGCGGCCCTGCTGCGCCGCAACCTGCTGATCTACGGGCTGGGTGGCCTGCTGGTGCCGTTTGTCGGCATCAAAGCGATCGATTTGCTGTTAGTGCTGTCAGGCATGGCCTGAGGAGAAGAAAATGAGTCAGTTACGTCCGGCGATTTTACTGTTGTTGCTGCTTACCGTTATCAGCGGCGTGGTTTATCCTTTGCTCACCACCGGCCTGGCGCAGGCGCTGTTTCCGGCGCAGGCCAACGGATCGTTACTGGAGAAACAGGGCGTGGCGCGCGGGTCGGCGCTGATTGGGCAGAACTTTACCCAACCCGGTTATTTCTGGGGTCGCCCTTCTGCCAGCGGCGATCGGCCCTATAATCCGCTGGCCTCGGGCGGCAGCAATCTGGCCGCCAGCAATCCGGCGCTGGATAAAGCGGTCGCTGAACGGGTTGCCGCGCTGCGCGCTGCCAATCCGCAGGCGCCGACCGCGGTGCCGGTTGAGCTGGTCACCGCCTCGGCCAGCGGACTGGACCCCGATATTTCACCTGACGCAGCCCGCTGGCAGGCACCGCGTATCGCCGCCAGCCGTCAGATACCCTTACCCCAGGTAGAGGCGCTGATCGAGCAGCAGACTCACCGGCCGCTGATGCCGTTCCTCGGCGATCCGACGGTCAATGTGCTGCAGCTCAACCTGGCGCTCAGCGATCTGTAATGCCGACAAGGACCCTATGAACCACGAACCGACGCGCCCCGATCCCGATGCTCTGTTGCAGGCTAACCGCGACAGCCATCGCGGGCGGCTGAAAATCTACTTTGGCGCCTGCGCAGGCGTCGGCAAAACCTACGCCATGCTGCAGGAGGCGCAACGGCTGCGGGCGCAGGGGCTGGATGTGCTGATCGGCGTGGTCGAGACCCACGACCGGCCGGAAACGGCGCAGCTGCTGACCGGCTTAACTCTGCTGCCGCGCCGCGCCACTGGTCGCTCACGCCACGCCGAGTTTGATCTCGATGCGGCGCTGGCGCGCCATCCGGCGGTGATCCTGATGGACGAACTGGCGCACACCAACGTTCAGGGTTCGCGCCATCCCAAACGCTGGCAGGACATTGAGGAGCTGCTGGAGGCGGGCATTGACGTGCTGACCACCGTCAACGTGCAGCATCTGGAGAGCCTCAACGATGTGGTGGGCGGCGTCACCGGTATTCAGGTGCGCGAAACCGTGCCCGATCCCTTTTTCGACAGCGCCGACGAGGTAGTGCTGGTCGATCTGCCGCCTGACGATCTGCGGCAGCGGCTGAAAGAGGGCAAGGTCTATATCGGTGACCGCGCCGAACGCGCCATTGAGAATTTTTTCCGCAAGGGCAACCTGTTTGCCCTGCGCGAACTGGCGCTGCGTCGTACCGCCGACCGGGTTGATGACCAGATGCGCGCCTGGCGCGATCAGCAGGGACGGGATCGGGTCTGGCACACCCGCGATGCGATTCTGCTGTGCATCGGCGATGATAGCGGCAGTGAAAAACTGGTGCGTACCGCCGCACGGCTGGCGGCGCGGCTCGGCAGTGAATGGCATGCGGTCTATGTCGAGACGCCGCGGCTGAACCGGCTACCGGAAGCGCGGCGGCGGGCGATTCTGCGTACGTTGCAGCTGGCGCAGGAGCTGGGCGCGGAAACCGCCACGCTCTCCGATCCTGACGAAGCGGAAGCGGTGCTGCGATACGCCCGCGAGCACAATCTCGGCAAAATCGTCACCGGCCGACGCCCGCTGCGGCGCTGGCGGCGTGACAGTTTTGCCGAGCGGCTGGGCCAGCTCGGCCCCGATCTCGATCTGCTGGTGGTGGCGCTGGATGAGCCGCTGCACGACGCGCCGCATCCGCTGGCGGACGGGCGGGTCACCAGCGACAAGTGGCGTATCCAGCTGCGCGGCGTGATGATGGCGCTGGTGCTGTGCATCCTGGTGACCGTCGCCGGTCAGTCGCTGCTGATCGGTTTCGATCCCGCTAACTGCGTGATGATCTACCTGCTGGCGGTGGTGATCGTGGCGCTGCGCTATGGACGCTGGCCATCGGTGATCGCCACGGTGATGAATATTCTCGCCTTCGATCTCTTCTTTGTGGCACCCACCGGCACGGTGGCGGTCTCTGACCTGCAATATCTGGTGACTTTTGGCGTAATGCTGGCGGTCGGGGTGATTGTCGGCAACCTGACCGCCGGAGTGCGTTATCAGGCGCGGGTGGCGCGCTACCGCGAGCAGCGGGCGCGCCAGCTCTATGAGATGGCGAAATCGCTCGGCAGCGCCTTAACGCCGCAGGATATTGCCGCCACCAGTCAGCGGGTGCTGGATGCGACGTTACAGGCGCGCTGTCTGCTGCTGCTGCCGGATGAGCAGGACGAACTGCATCCGGTGGGCGATGCGCTGCCCGCCAGTGAACCGGATCGCGCCATCGCTAAGTGGAGCTACAGCAAAGGCCAGCCGGCCGGTGCCGGAACCGACACCTTACCGGCGGTGCCGTACCAGATTCTGCCGCTGAAAAGTGGCGCGCACTGCCGCGGCCTGCTGGTGGTGGAGCCGCAAAATCTGCGGCAGCTGATGATCCCCGAGCAGCAGCGGCTGGTGGAAACCTTTACGGTGCTGATCGCCAACGCGCTGGAGCGGATGGCGCTGTCGCACAGCGAGGCGGCGTCGCGGCTGTCGGCAGAGCGGGAGCAACTGCGCAATGCGCTGCTCTCTGCCCTGTCACACGACCTGCGTACTCCGCTGACCGTGCTGTTTGGTCAGGCGGAGATGCTGATGCTCGACCTCGCCAGCGACAACTCAAAATATGTGCCGCAGGCCAGCCAGATCCGTGAGCAGACGCTGAGCACCATCCGGCTGGTGAGCAACATGCTGGATATGGCGCGCATTCAGTCGGGCGGGCTGAACCTGCGTGAAGAGTGGCTGGCGCTGGAAGAGGTGATCGGCGGGGCGCTGAGCAGCATGGCACCGTCGCTGAAAGGGCATGAGGTCCAGCTCGATCTGCCGGACGATATCGTGCTGATTAAAGGCGACAGCACCCTGCTGGAGCGGGTCTTTACCAACCTGATTGAGAACAGCCTCAAGTATGCCGGTAACTGCGCGCCGCGCGGGATTCGTGCCTGGCGTGCCGGGACGCGGCTGGAGATCGCCGTCTGGGATGGCGGGCCCGGCATTGCAGACGCCGATTTAAGCCGGATTTTCGATAAGTTCTCGCGTGGCGATAAAGAGTCGGCGGTCCCCGGCGTCGGGCTGGGGCTGGCGATCTGTAAAACCATTGTTGAGAGTCACGGCGGGCAGATCTGGGCGGAGAACCGGCCTGAAGGCGGCGCCGCATTTCGTCTCTCGCTGCCGCTGCCGCCGGTTCCGGAAATTTCTGACGAAGGGCTGAAATAACTTCACAGTTGATCAGTTATACTGCCCGACCTGTCTGATTATTATTGGGAATGTATGGAACGTTTTACCGAAAACCTGATGTATGCATCGCGCTGGTTGCTGGCTCCGGTTTACATTGGACTTTCACTCGGCCTGCTGGCGCTGACCATCAAATTTTTCCAGGAAATTTTCCACCTGCTGCCCAACATTTTCAGCATCGCGGAAAACGATCTGATCCTGCTGCTGCTGTCGCTGGTCGACATGACGCTGGTTGGCGGACTGCTGGTGATGGTGATGCTGTCGGGCTACGAAAACTTTGTTTCTAAACTCGATATCGACGAAAGCAAAGAGAAGCTGAGCTGGCTCGGCAAGATGGATTCCGGCTCGCTGAAGAATAAAGTGGCGGCGTCGATTGTCGCTATCTCCTCGATTCACCTGCTGCGGGTCTTCATGGAGGCGCGCAACGTCGCCAATGACAAACTGATGTGGTACGTGATTATCCACCTGACGTTTGTGCTCTCTGCCTTTGTGATGGGCTGGCTGGATAATATGTCGCGTGGCGACAAGAAAGGCCACTGAGTGAGGCGGGTGCCAGAGCACCCGCTTTTTGCCCCGCCCGCCCGCCATCGCCTTTATTGCCCCGATTTCGCCTGACGACGCGCTGCGGTGGCGGGCTGAGTTCCTGCCAGCTGCGGCATCACCGCTTTGATCATGGTAAAAAAATGCTGCAGCCGGGCCGGATAGTAGCTGGCCCACGGATAGGTCAGCCAGATCGGCAGCGGCGGTGCCTGCCACTGCGGCGTCAGCTGAATCAGCCGTCCGTCCGCTAGATCCTCCTGCACCACCCACGACGACACGATCGCCGCGCCCATCCCCGCCAGCGCCGCTTTACGGACCGCATATAAACTGTCACTGCTAAGTCGCGGCGTGATTGCCAGATTGATCGGCTGGCCGTCGTCAATCTTCTGTAATGCCACTTCGTTACGATAAAAACTGGTCAGCGCCAGCCACGGCAGATCGCGCAACTGTTCAACCTGCTCAATCGGCGGATGACGGTCCAGCAGCTCGGGCGACGCGACCACAATACGCGGCACTTCCGCCAGCAGAATCGCCACCACGGAGGGATCGGTCGGCGCGCCGACCTGAATGGCACAGTCGACATTTTCCGCCATAAAATCGGGCGTGCGGTCATTGAGCATCCACTCAATATTGAGTCGCGGATAGCGGCGAAGGTAGTCGACCAGCGGGGCGATCAGCTGATCCTGACCAAACGCGTGCGGCGCACGGACCCGCAGCGTACCGACCGGCTCGTCGCTGGCACCGGTCAGCTCATCTTCCAGCGCATGCCAGGTCGCCAGCAATTGCCGCGCCTGAGCGTAACAGCGTTCGCCATCGTCAGTGAGCTTCAGTGCATGGGTGGTACGCAGGATTAACTTCAGGCCCAGCCGCTGCTCCAGGGCTTGCAGACGCCGGCTGATGGTCGGCTGGGTGGTGCCGAGCTGAGCGGCAGCGGCAGAGAGGCTGCCACTTTCCACGATACGAATAAAAGTCTGCATCAGGTCGATACGATCGCCGGTCGCTGGATTGCTCATACGCACCACGCATAACAGTTTTGTCTGACAGTAGTCTACCGCGTATGGCCGCGATATGCGCTAATAGCCTTACGCACTTATGAGGATCACACCATGTCAGCCATACGCAGCATCGCCACTCCGAACGAAACGCTTCCCGCTCCGCTGGTTTTTACCCTGGCGGCAGGCGCCGGACTGAGCGTGGCATCGATTTACTACAGCCAGCCGATGCTGGATATCATCAGCAAACAGTTTAACGTCGGCATCGGCGCGGTCGGCATGGTGCCGATGCTGACCCAGGCGGGCTATGCCCTGGGCATTTTATTGCTGGCGCCGCTTGGCGATCGCCATGACCGCCGTACTATTATTTTTATCAAAGGATTGTTGCTGGTGGCGGCGTTGCTGCTGTGTGGTTTCTCTGGCGGGCTGAGCGCCTTGCTGATCGCCAGCTTCGTAACTGGCCTGACCGCGACGGTGGCGCAGGATATTGTACCGGCTTCGGCGGCGCTGGCCCCGGAACGCAGCCGCGGTAAAACGGTCGGCACGGTGATGACCGGCCTACTGGTCGGCATTCTGCTGTCGCGGGTGATCAGTGGCGTGGTGGCCGAATATTTCGGCTGGCGCACTATGTATATGGTAGCGGCGCTGGCGGTGCTGCTGATCAGCCTGACGCTGTGGCGGGTGCTGCCGCGCTTTACGCCCGGTACGTCGGTCAGCTATCCGCGTCTGCTGCTGTCGCTGGCGCATCTGTGGCGTCATCATCAGACGCTGCGCCGTGCCGCACTGGCGCAGGGACTGCTGTCGGTCGGTTTTAGCGCCTTCTGGTCGACGCTGGCGTTAATGCTGAGCGATCGGTTTCATCTCGACAGCGCGGTGGCCGGTGCCTTTGGTTTAGCCGGTGCCGCCGGTGCGATGGCTGCGCCGCTGGCCGGCAGCTTCGCTGACCGTATCGGTCCGGCCAGGGTAACCCAGGCGGGCGCCGCACTGGTTACCGTCTCGTTCGCCCTGATGTTTCTGCTGCCGCTCCTGCCGCTGCCGGCCCAGCTGGCGTTGATTGTGGTCAGCACCATCGGTTTCGACTTAGGGGTGCAGGCGACGCTGGTGGCGCATCAGACGCTGGTCTATGGCCTGGCGCCGGAAGCGCGCAGCCGTCTGAACGCGTTGCTGTTTACCGTGGTGTTTATCGGTATGGCAAGCGGCGCGGCGCTGGGTAGCCTGGCGCTGGCGCATTGGGGCTGGAACGGTGTGGTGGCGCTTTCAACCCTGGCCGGTGCCGCCAGCCTGGCGGTGCGCTTTGCCAGCCGTCATCTGAAGAACTGATTTCAGCGGCCGTCAAAAAATGTGCCAGGCTTATTCATAAACCCGAAATAATCTGGAGTGTTATGAGCTTTTTAGCCTGGACAGGTGCAGCGGGTGCCCTGCTGCTGCTGATGTCACTGGCTTCCGGTTGGATTCACCGGGGGCCGGTGACCTCGTTTGGCCTGTTTCTTATCGCTGGTATGTTGTGCGGGCCGTGGGCGTTTGATGTGCTGCACATTGATATCGTCACCCATTCCGAAGCGGTGGCCCACATCACCGAAATCACCATGGCCGCGTCGCTGTTTATCACCGGCCTGAAGCTGCGTTTACCGTTACAGAATAACTGCTGGCATACCGGTCTGCGGCTGGCTTTTCCCGCCATGCTGCTTACGGTGGGCGCAATGACGCTGCTGGCGCACTATCTGGTGGGGCTGGACTGGCCGATCGCGCTGGCGTTTGGGGCGATTGTCGCCCCGACCGACCCGGTGCTGGCGAGCTTAATCTCGGTCAACGATGCGCAGGATGACGATTCGCTGCGCGTCGCCATTTCCAGCGAAGCCGGGATGAACGATGGCTCCGCGCTGCCGCTGCTGGTGCTGGCCCTGCTGCTGTTTAATGGCGAAAGCCTGAACGGCGCGATGCTGGCGCACTGGGGCGCGAAAGAGGTGATATGGGCGATCGGTGGCGGCCTGGTCATCGGTTTCAGCCTGGGCCGTTTGATCGGCATCCTGGCGACCAGACTGCGTAACGCCAATGGCGACGTTGCGCCCAACGACTTTCTGGCGCTGGCGCTGATTGCACTCAGTTATTCGCTGGTGCAGTGGCTGGGTGCTTCCGGCTTCCTGGCGGCCTTTGCCGCGGGTCTGGGCCTGCGCCGCGCCGAGCTGGGCGTGTTCCGTCGCCATCAGCCCGAGGATCTCTCCGAAGATGAACGGGTGCTGCCGTCTGAAGCGCTGGTCAACCCGAATAAGCGACTGGCGCACCAGGGCGATAGCAGCATGGTGAAGTCGATAGGCTTTGTGGTCGGCGATGCGCTGTCGTTTGGTGACACCATTGAACGGTTACTGGCGGCGGGCATGATGGTGGTGCTGGGCGTCACGCTGGCGCAGCACTGGAATCTCTATGGTGTGCTGCTGGGGCTGGTGCTGTTTGTGGTGGTGCGCCCGCTGGCGGTCTGGCTGGTCACGCTGCGCGCCGGTCTGCCGCTGGGGCAGCGGCTGCTGATTGGCTGGCTTGGCATTCGCGGCATCGGCAGTCTGAACTACATCGCCTACGCCTGGACGCACGGCATGGAAGGGCCGCAGATGGAGATCATGACCAATATGGCGTTAACCCTGGTGGTCTGTAGCGTGGTAATACACGGCACAACCGTGTCACCCCTGCTAAACTGGCGTCAAAGGCGTCTGGAAGCCCTTCAGCGCAAGGTTTAATCCCGAAAAACAGGAGTAGAGAATGAGAGTGACCCACATACTGCTGCTGAGCGTACTGGCCTCTGGCAGCGCCCTGGCGGCGGACGACAGTGAACAGAATGTCTATGCCAGCCAGCTGTGTCACATTGTCAGCAGCGAAAAATCGGTCGCCAGTGCGGACCAGTATGTTGAGCAGATGAAATCGTACGTGGCGCGCAGCCAGTCGCCCACGGCGATGAACCAGCCCGGTTTTGATGAAGATACCGCGCGTGAAGTGGCCAGCGCCTGGCTGCAACTGGGTGACGATGAGCGCGCTAAACTGCGGGTCAATGAACAACAGTGTGAGCAGGCCGTGATGGCACAGTTCCAGCAGGAAGATTAATTCGTCTGGTCAAGGTAAAAACGCGCCGTCCGGGCGCGTTTTTTTATGGATTTTGGCACTGGATTGCGTACATAATCGCCAGCCATGGCACCGGACTTGCATCACACTTTATTCAGTAGCCCGCCGCAACGGCTGGCTGAGCGTTTTGATATCACTTAACAGGCATCATGATTACGCGTCGACGCTTTATTCTCGGCACGGGAGCGCTTGGGCTCTCCATGACCGCCGGCAAATTATTTGCCCGCGATGACATTATTCCCCTCTGGCCGGACGATCCGCCCGGCGGCGGCGGCCCATCCGGCGAACTCCATATTAATTCCAGCGGTTCATGGTCAAATATTGTCAGCCCGGCGATCCAGCGTTTTAAGCCGGAAAATCCGAACGGTGAAGCGGTACTGATTGCCGCTGGCGGCGGCTATCGCTGGATTGGCATGGGACGCGAAGCCTGGCCGGTCGCGCGCTGGCTGAACGCCAACGGCTACACCGCCTATGTGCTCAGCTATCGTTTACCGCATGAGAAGTGGCAGGCGGGCCGGCTGGCTCCGCTGCAGGATGCACAGCGGGCGATTCGGCTGGTGCGATCCTTTGAGCGTAAGGTGCATGTGCTGGGCTTCTCGGCCGGTGGTCATCTGTTAGGCATGGCGGCGGCGCGGCCCACGTTTGAGTCCTATCCGGCCATCGATCCGCTGGATGAGGTGGTGCCAAAAGTGGATAGCGTTGGCCTGATCTACCCGGTGATTACGCTGGAAGCGCCTTATCAGCACACCAATACGCACCTGATGATGGTCGGCAAAAATGCCACGCCGCAGGATGAGGCTAACTGGTCGGTACAGAACTATGTCACCCGACAGTATCCGCCGACCTTTCTGGCGCAGGCTGAAGACGACCACACCTCCAATCCGTTTAACACCGAACTGATGCACGACACCTGTCGCCGTAATCGGGTGCCGGTCGAGCTGATTCAGATCAGTAAAGGCGGTCACGGCTTTGGGCTCGGCAAAGCGGGAACGCCCGCCGCGTTATGGGATCAGGCATATGTGCGCTGGCTGGATCGCGTGAGCTGAGTTGCCCTGCGGTGGTGCAGTCCTGCACTCTCCTTATCGCAGGCAAAAAAAACAGGCGACCGGAGTCGCCTGTCTGAAGCACTCTGCCGTTGCGGCTTAGCGCATGGTTACGAACTCTTCCGCTGCGGTCGGGTGAATCGCCACGGTATTGTCGAAGTCTTTTTTGGTGGCACCCATTTTCAGCGCCACCGCGAAGCCCTGCAGCATCTCATCCATACCAAATCCGATACCGTGAATACCGACGATCTTCTCCTCGGCACCGACGCAGACCAGCTTCATGCGGCACGGCTGGCGATGCTGGGTCACGGCGGTGTACATGGCGGTAAACGCCGATTTGTACACTTTCACCTGGTCGTCGCCATACTGCTCACGCGCCTGCGGTTCAGTCAGGCCGATGGTGCCAATCGGCGGATGGCTGAAGACCACGGTCGGGATGTTGCTGTAGTCGAGATGCTCGTCCGGCTTGTTGTTGAACAGGCGCTCAGAGAGGCGACGACCCGCCGCCACGGCGACCGGCGTCAGTTCTACCGCGCCGGTGTTGTCACCGACCGCATAAACGCCAGATACGTTGGTGTTCTGAAACTTATCGACTTTGATATAGCCTTTTTCGTCCAGCGCCACGCCCGCAGCCGCGATATTCAGGTTGTCGTTAGCCGGTTCACGACCAATCGCCCACACCAGGCAATCCACGGTAAAGTCGCTGCCGTTTTCCAGCTGCAGCGTCAGGCTGCCATCGTCGTTTTTAATCACCGCTTTTGGAATCGATTCGGTATGCAGCGTCGGGCCTTCGCTGTTCATCACTTCCACCAGCGTCTCGGTGATCAGCGGATCGAAGTCGCGCAGCGGACCATGTTTACGCACAAACAGATGGGTTTCCGATCCCAGTGCATTCACCACGCCCGCCAGTTCAACGGCGATATAACCCGCGCCCACTACCGCAGTCCGCTTAGGCAGCGCATCCAGTTCAAAGAAGCCGTCGGAATCAATGCCGTATTCCGCACCTGGAATCGATGGCTGGCTGGGACGTCCGCCGGTGGCAATCAGGATATGGTTAGCCGTGATGATCTCGCCGTTGACTTCGACGCTGTGCGCATCAACAAAACGGGCGAAGCCTTTGATCACTTCAACGTTGTTTTTACCCAGCACGTTATCGTAAGAGGTGTGGATACGATCGATATAGGCCGTGCGGTTTTTTACCAGCGTGGCCCAGTCGAAGCGGTTAACCGTGGTGTCGAAGCCGTAGTCCGGCCCGTAGAGATGGATAGCTTCGGCGATTTGCGCAGCATGCCACATAATTTTCTTTGGTACGCATCCCACGTTAACGCAGGTGCCACCCAGTTCTTTGGCTTCAATCAGGGCGCATTTCTGGCCATACATGGCTGCACGGTTGATCGAGGCGATGCCGCCGCTGCCGCCGCCGATGGCGAGATAGTCGAAATGTCGGGTCATTGAAGTATCCATCCGGTTGCATGAAAAATTGGCATAGAGTGTAACGCTGCGGGTCGAATTGACGCAAAGTTTGCGCCTATGATTGTAATAGGGTTCTGTTTTTCATTCACTGACAGGGAAGCATACCATGCACCTTACTTTTCTCGGTACCGGCGGCGGCGCGCCCAGCCTGCAGCGTAACGTCACCGCTATCGCTTTTACCCGGGCGCAAAGTGGTGAAACCTGGCTGTTTGATTGCGGGGAAGGGACGCAGTTGCAGTTTATGCGTTCCGATCTGAAACCGGGCAAGCTGGATACCATCTTTATTACCCATCTGCATGGCGATCATATCTTTGGCCTGCCGGGATTGCTGACCAGCCGCTCAATGGCCGGGCTGACCAGCCCGATGACCGTCTATGGCCCGAAAGGCCTGAAGACCTTTGTCGAAACGGCCTTGTCGATCAGCGGTTCTTATACCGATTATCCGCTAAATATTGTTGAGATTGAGCCGGGCTGGACGCGGGATGACGGTGAGTTCCGCATCAGTGCCTGGCCGCTGAACCATACGCTACCCTGTCTGGGCTATCGGATTGAGCAGCATGATAAGCCGGGATTTCTCGATGCGCCGCGCCTGAAGGCCGAAGGCGTGCCGCGCGGCCCGTGGTATCAGCAGCTAAAGCTGGGCGAAACCGTCACGCTGGAGGATGGCCGGGTGATCAATGGCGCGGACTATCTGGGTCCGGCGACCAAAGGCAAAACGCTGGCGATTTTTGGCGATACCGCGCCGACCGAGGTGGCGTTGCAGATGGCGGCTAACGTGGACCTGATGGTGCATGAAACCACGCTGGAGGCGGCGATGACGGAGAAGGCCAACGGGCGGGGCCACTCTACCACCCTACAGGCGGCGGAGGTGGCGAAGCGCGCCGGGGCAAAACGGCTGATCGCCACCCACTTCAGCTCACGCTATCTGGCGAAAGATATGCGCCGCCTGCTGGCTGAATGCCAGACCATCTTCCCCTGTACCGAGATGGCCTGGGATCTGGCGGTCTTTCCCCTTTAGTGATGCAGTGCGGGATAGGTGAAAAACAGCAAATGGGTCATGTTGAGGGCAAAGTGCAGGGCGGTCGACAGCCATAACCGGCCGCTCCAGTGCCACGCCAGGCCATACAGTAACCCGGCGAGGGTGGCGAAGATCACCAGCAACAGACCGCCGCTCAGGTGCGCCAGACCAAACAGCAGTGAGCTCAGTAACAGCGCAGGTATACCGCCCAGCGCCAGCGCTAATTTTTGCTGCAGATAGCCACGAAACAGCGCCTCTTCCGCCAGCGAGACAAAGAACAGATTGGCGAGCATAAATGCGCCCAGCCAGTCCGGGAAGTGACGTTCAACGGCTAATCCGCCCAGCAATACGGCACTGTATAACAGCAGCGGAACGGCGGCGATCAGCGCCAGCGCGGCGGGCAGTTTATAACGCGGCGGACTGGCCGGAGCGCGAAACAGCGTCGGCAGACAGGCCAGCAGCACAAAGGGAACCAGCGCTTTATCAAAGTTAAACGAGAAGCCGAACGCCACGCTGCGCGCACCGACCTGCACATCATCAATTTTGCGTGGATTAGCAAAACCCGGGAACAGATGGAGGAATAGCCCGATGGCGATCAGCACCAGCACCGCTTCAGTCAGCAATTGCCGCCGGGGATGGTCTCGGTCATAAATACGGAATGCCACCACCGCGGCAGTGCCCGCGAACAGCAGCAGCGCGGGCCACGCTAATACGTCCTGATAAAAACCCAGCAGCGTGGCGAGCGCCAGTAACAGTAATGCCAGCCGCCGGGCCGGTTGCAGCGCGGCCAGCGCGCCAGCCAGTATGATCCACATGGTAAAGACCTGATACAACGCCGCAGCACCGGCAGTGTGCGGCTTAAAAGGAGAAAAAGTTATTCGGGTACGATCTGGTTGACCACAAAGTGGCCGGTGCCAGCCGGAACCAGTTTCTTATGCAGCCACGGCAGCAGCTCGTTCATCTGGGCAGCCAGCTTCCACGGCGGATTAATCACAATCATGCCGGAGGCGGTCATACCGCGCTGATCGCTGTCGGGACGGGCCGCCAGCTCAATCTGCAGAATATTGCGAATGCCGGTCGCTTCGAGATCGCGCAGCATATGTTTGATCTGCTGACGCAGCACCACCGGATACCAGAGCGCGAAGACGCCGGTACCGAATCGCTTATGACCTTCATGAATCCCTTTCACCACCGCCTGATAATCACTTTTCATCTCATAAGGGGGATCGATCAGAATCAGGCCGCGACGTGACGGTGGCGGCAGTTTAGATTTCAGCTGCTGGTAACCATCAGCCCGCTCTACCCGCGCACGGCTATCTTTGCTGAATTCGTTGCGCAGCAGCGGATAGTCGCTGGAGTGCAGTTCGGTCATTTGCAGGCGGTCATCTTCGCGCAGCAGATGGCGGGCAATCAGCGGCGAACCCGGATAATAACGCAGCGTCCCGCTACGGTTCAGCGCCCGGATGGCGTCGAAGTAGGGTTGCAGCAGTTCAGGCGCGTCCGGCTGCTGCCAGATGCGGGCGATGCCTTCCAGATACTCGCCGGTACGCTCAGCGTGCTCACCGCTCAGTTGATAGCGACCCGCGCCCGCATGGGTATCGAGATAAAAGAACGGTTTCTCTTTCTCTTTCAGCGCGGTGATGATCAGGCTCAGTACGGTGTGCTTCAGCACGTCAGCGTGGTTGCCAGCATGGAAGCTATGGCGATAACTCAGCATTGTTTATCCTGTTGAATGTATAAGGTTTTAACTGATGGAAAATCAATTTATACCAATTATTACCTCACGTATTACCCACAGAACGACGCACAGCAACCGACGCAGGAACAGCATGAGAATCCGCGATTATATCAGGGATGCCTCGCTGATGGGTCGAAAGCGTGATAACTAATCCAGCCGCTGCCGCGCGTGACGCAGGTGAAAATCTCACAGCCAGAGTAAAAGCGTCATTACGCCCTGACCGAAGCGGCACTGCCTTGACGTAACGCAAATTTTTTTCGCCCGGCAGCCCATGAAATGCGCCGCGATAAGCACCGTTTAGTTTTTGCCGCGCCATGGTCATATTGCGCTCGTTTCTTCCGCAGCGAAGTTAGGCCCCATTGATTTTCGCTACACTTAGCCGCATGTTACTTAGATTGCGTTGCGCGACCCATCGCGCCCCACACATCAATAAAGGACTGCGCTATGACCAATCCGCTACTGACATCTTTTACGCTTCCCCCTTTTTCTGCCATCCAGCCTGAACATGTGGTTCCTGCCGTCACGGAGGTACTGAACGACTGCCGCGCGATGGTCGAAAAAGTGGTGGCGCAAGGCGCACCTTACAGCTGGGATAACCTGGTTCAGCCGCTGGCAGAGAGTGATGACCGCCTGAGCCGCATTTTCTCGCCGGTCAGCCATCTGAACTCGGTTAAAAACAGCCCGGAACTGCGCGAAGCCTACGAGCAGACGCTGCCGCTGCTCTCTGAATACAGCACCTGGGTCGGCCAGCATGAAGGTCTGTATCAGGCCTATCGCAACCTGAAAGAGGGCGACCAGTACGCCGCGCTGGATCTGGCGCAGAAGAAAGCGGTCGATAACGCGCTGCGTGATTTCGAACTCTCCGGTATCGGCCTGGCAAAAGATAAACAGCAACGCTATGGCGAAATTGCGGCCCGCCTCTCTGAGCTGGGATCGGCCTACAGCAATAACGTGCTGGATGCCACCATGGGCTGGAGCAAGCTGATCACTGACGAAAACGATCTGGCCGGTATGCCGGAAAGCGCGATGGCTGCCGCCAGAGCGCAGGCGGAAGCCAAAGGTCAGGAAGGCTGGCTGCTGACGCTGGATATCCCCAGCTATCTGCCGGTGATGACCTATTGCGACAACGCCGCGCTGCGTGAAGAGATGTATCGCGCCTATGCGACCCGCGCGTCCGATCAGGGTCCTAACGCCGGTAAATGGGATAACGGTCCCATCATGGCGGAAGAGCTGGCGCTGCGTCATGAACTGGCGCAACTGCTGGGCTTCGACTCCTACGCCGACAAATCGCTGGCGACCAAGATGGCGCAAAGCCCGTCTCAGGTGATCGACTTCCTCAACGATCTGGCGGAACGCGCCCGTCCGCAGGGTGAAAAAGAGCTGGAGCAGCTGCGCGCTTTTGCCCAGAAAGAGCATGGCGTCACCGAGCTGAACCCGTGGGATCTCACCTATTACGGTGAAAAACAGAAGCAGCACCTCTATACCATCAGCGACGAACAGCTGCGTCCTTACTTCCCGGAATCGCGCGCGGTAGCGGGCCTGTTCGAAGTGGTTAAACGCATCTACGGCATCACCGCAAAACAGCGTACCGATGTGGATGTCTATCATCCTGACGTGAAGTTCTTCGATCTGTTTGATGAGACCGGTGAGCTGCGCGGCAGCTTCTATCTCGATCTCTATGCCCGTGAACACAAACGTGGCGGCGCCTGGATGGATGACTGCGTCGGTCAGATGCGTAAAGCCGATGGCAGCCTGCAGAAGCCGGTCGCCTATCTGACCTGTAACTTTAACCGTCCGGTGCAGGGCAAACCGGCACTCTTCACCCATGACGAAGTGATCACCCTGTTCCACGAATTTGGTCACGGTCTGCACCACATGCTGACCCGCGTAGAAGTTCCAGGCGTCTCCGGCATCAGTGGAGTACCGTGGGATGCGGTCGAGCTGCCAAGCCAGTTTATGGAAAACTGGTGCTGGGAGCCGGATGCGCTGGCGTTTATCTCCGGCCATTACGAGACCGGTGAACCGCTGCCGAAAGAGCTGCTGGATAAAATGCTGGCGGCGAAGAACTATCAGGCGGCGCTGTTTATCCTGCGTCAGCTGGAGTTCGGCCTGTTCGATTTCCGTCTGCACACCGAATTTGACCCGACCAAAGGGGCACAGATTCTGGAGACGCTGCGTGAAGTGAAAAGCCGCGTTGCAGTGGTCCCGAGCCCGGAATGGGGCCGTTTCCCGCACGCCTTCAGCCACATCTTCGCCGGCGGTTATGCAGCCGGTTACTACAGCTATCTGTGGGCGGATGTGCTGGCTGCGGATGCCTATTCACGCTTTGAAGAGGAGGGGATTTTCAACCGCGAAACCGGTCAGTCCTTCCTTGACAACATCCTGACGCGCGGCGGTTCGGAAGAGCCGATGGAGCTGTTCAAACGCTTCCGCGGCCGTGAGCCGCAGCTCGACGCGATGCTGGAACATTACGGCATTCAGGGATAAGTCGTTACGTGAAAATCTGTTTGGTCGATGAATCAGGCGCCGGAGACGGCGCCTTATCACTTTTGGCGCAGCGCTGGCAGCTGGAGCACGACGAGAACGCGCTGCTGGCGCTGGTACAGACGCCGACCCATCTTGAGCTGCGTAAGCGCGATGAACCGAAGCTGGGCGGCATCTTTGTCGATTTCGTTTCCGGTGCGATGGCGCATCGTCGCCGTTTTGGCGGCGGACGTGGCGAAGCCGTGGCGAAAGCGGTCGGCATTAAAGGTGACTATCTGCCCGATGTGGTGGATGCCACCGCTGGCCTCGGACGCGATGCCTTTGTTCTGGCGGCGCTGGGCTGTCGGGTGCGGATGCTGGAGCGCCATCCGGTGGTCGCGGCGCTGCTGGATGATGGCTTACAGCGTGGCTATCAGGATGCGGAGATCGGCGGCTGGTTGCGTCAGCGTCTGACGCTGATTCACGCCGCCAGCGCCCAGGCGCTGAGCGATATCACGCCAGCACCGGACGTGGTCTATCTCGATCCGATGTATCCGCATCGTCAGAAAAGCGCCATGGTGAAGAAAGAGATGCGGGTGTTTCAGTCGCTGGTCGGTGCCGATGAGGATGCTGACGCGCTGCTGGAACCGGCCCGTCGTCTGGCAAAGAAACGTATCGTGGTGAAGCGGCCCGACTATGCGCCGCCGCTGGCAGGGGTCGTCACTCAGGCGGCGGTGGTCACCAAAAGTCATCGCTTCGATATCTATCCCCCGCTGGTCAGCTGACCGTAACGGATCTGCGCATCTGGCAAACCGGAGACCAGCCCTTCCTGTTTAATGCCGGCCGCCGCGCCAACCAGAAAAAGCCTGCCTGATGATATCAGGCAGGCTTTTTATTAGCGTATTTAGCGGGCGATCAACCTGCCGCAGTAAATACGCAACCGCTTATATTTAATCAGGCGGCTAATTTAGTCAGAAAACCTGAGAAAGCGCTTAAAAAACTTTTCGCTACGCTCAGGCCAAAGGCTTTATAAGACAGACCAATTTCTTCCTGAATAACGGTTGTTTCATTCAGAGATTTAATTGTGGTGTCGAACAGATCAGAAACCTGAGTTAATGCATCATTAACGTTGCCGATAAATTCAGTCAGGCCCGCGCCGCTAACGGCAGCAATTTCAGTCTGGTTGATTTCTCTCATAATTAATATCCTTATCTTGTTGTTAAATTACATTATTGTGCTTCATCAGTCGCCCGGCGACTGAGAGAGCAGAACGAATATAATGAACCCGGCGAACCTTGCCTATAGTAAAATATTGATAAATGAAATTGCGGCGTAAAGCGTGAGAGGAACCTTTGCTTGTTAATGTATTGCTAATATAAAGATTATTTTTATAGAGGCTAAATGCGCAATTTTATCGTGAAAGTGCGAATTATCTGATGTCTGGTAATATCGGTCACGGCGGTGTCAGTTGAACAGGCCCTTTTCCATTGTGGCGAATCGTGCTGACAGGGGAACATCAGGAAAGCGCAATGCTGGCGACAGGCGAAGCGGGCTGGCGATATTCACTCACGGGCCGTGCCGGACCCGACGTAACGGGAAAAAGCCGGTGATTGTCGCCGGCTTTATGATCGGCGGTTATTCGTCGTCTTCATCGCGCAGCGGCACAATCAGCATGTCGATGTGCACGGTGTTGATCAACTGACGCGCCGAGGACATCAGCTTGCTCCAGAAGTCCTGGTGATGACCACATACCACCAGATCGACGTCATACTTTTTAATCGCATCGACCAGTACCTGGCCGAGATCGCCACTGCCGCTCAGCGTCTCACTGATCGGGTAGCCGGCGGAATCAGACAGACCTTTCAGCGCCGAATGGGTCTCTTCGGAAATACGCTTCTGCATATCGCCAAGGTTGACATCAATCAGGCCGGTATAGAGGTCGGAATAATTCACATCAACGTGGATCAGGGAAATTTTAGCGTCATAAGGGCGGGCCAGCGAAACGGCTTTATCCACCAGTAACTGACTTTCGGGAGAAAGGTCTACTGCAATCAGGATATGTTTATAAGCCATGATAAAACTCCTTTCACGAGATTAAGGATGGCATCCGGTGTTCCTGCCGCGTCACAGCGTAGCGAAATCCTTTGCGCGAACGGGCGATGAGCGCCACCAAAGTGTGTACCTGCGCTGCAGGTGACGATGTTGTTATGTCTCTGAGTATAGCCTTCTCTGGTGGCAAATGCTGCTGTTGCCGCCTGGCTTGTGAATAAGATCAACGATGCGGCAATTTTACTCGCCCCGAACGAAAAACATCGCTGGAAAAAATTTAAACATTTCTCCTACACTGAAAAAAGGCGGTCTGGTTTGTTTCCGCCCAGGCGTTCATAACACTATCGCAGTCCGGTAATTCAGTGGTTGGCTATTTCTGTGGGCGTGCTCAGCGTTTTCCCGCTGCGTCTGTTCCTGCGGCTCCAGCCAGGAGGGGAGAATATGATCAGCACTATCGCGCTTTTTTGGGCTCTTTGTGTGGTGTGTATTGTGAATATGGCGCGCTATTTTTCGTCACTGCGCGCCCTGCTGGCGGTGTTACGTGGGTGCGATCCGCTGTTGTATCAGTACGTCGACGGTGCGGGATTCTTCACCTCACACGGTCAGCCCAGCAAACAGGTGCGGCTGGTGACCTATATCTGGGCGAAACGCTATCTTGATCATCATGATGACGAATTTATTCGGCGCTGCGAGCGGGTGCGTGGACAGTTTATGCTGACCAGCGCGCTGTGCGGACTGGTAGTGATCAGTCTGGTGGCGATGGCCATCTGGCATTAAAAAGGGCGACTTGCGTCGCCCTCGGGTATCACTGGTTTCTGGTGTTACACCAGTTTTAACGCAATCCAGTAGAGCGAGCCTGACAGCACAATACAAACCGGCAGCGTGAAGATCCACGCCATGGCGATGTTCTTGATGGTCCGACTCTGCAATCCGCCACCGTCAACCAGCATAGTACCGGCAACAGATGAGGAGAGGATGTGGGTGGTGGAAACCGGCATTCCGGTGTAGCTGGCGACGCCGATAGAGAGCGCTGCCGTTACCTGCGCCGACATCCCTTGCGCATAGGTCATGCCTTTCTTACCGATCTTCTCACCGATGGTGGTGGCAACACGACGCCAGCCAATCATGGTACCGGTGCCCAGCGCTAACGCGACGGCGACGATAATCCAGACCGGCGCATACTCAATAGTGCCCAGCAGATCGCTTTTCAGCTTATTGAGGAAGCGCTGATCCTCCGGGGTGGTTTCCGGCAGTTTGGCCGCTTTGTCGGCGGTATCAGAGATACACAGCAGCAGACGACGCATCTGACCGCGTTGATCAACCGTCAGCTGATCGTAGCTTTGCAGATTATTCAGCAGCCCCTGCGCGCGCTGAACCGCCTGTAACGCGCGAGCGCTATCACAGTGGAACTCTTTCGGGCTGGATGACGGCACTTCTTCCGGCGTCGGCAGCTTAGGCGGAGCCATCTGAATAATATGGGTCAGCGAGGCGTTGTGCTGCTGATAATATTGCTCCAGATGATTGACCGCATCGCGGGTCCGGGTGATGTCATAGCCAGAGGCATTCATGTTCACCACGAAGCCAGCCGGCGCGACGCCAATCAACACCAGCATAATCAGGCCGATGCCTTTCTGGCCGTCATTCGCGCCATGCGAATAGCTGACGCCAATCGCTGAAACAATCAGCGCAATACGGGTCCAGAACGGCGGCTTTTTCTTGCCGTCGATCTTCTCGCGGTCGGCGGGCGTCATATGGATGCGGGCACGCTTTTTGGTGCTGCTCCAGTAGCGACGCAGAATAAAGATTAAGCCGCCCGCAATCACCAGGCCGACAATCGGCGACAGGATCAGCGACAGGAAGATGTTCAGGACTTTCGGGATGTTGAGCGCATCAACCACCGAGGTACCGGTCATCAGGGCGTTGGTCAGACCGATACCAATAATGGCGCCGATCAGGGTATGGGAGCTGGAGGCCGGCAGACCCAGATACCAGGTGCCGAGATTCCAGATGATCGCCGCCAGCAGCATAGAAAACACCATGGCGAGACCGTGAGCCGATCCAACATTCAACAACAGATCGGTGGGAAGCATATGAACAATGGCATAGGCGACACTCAATCCACCGAGTAGCACGCCAAAGAAGTTAAATACACCCGCCATTACCACAGCAAGCTGGGCACGCATGGCACGCGTATAGATGACCGTCGCAACTGCGTTGGCCGTGTCGTGGAAGCCGTTGATTGCTTCGTAAAACAATACAAACAGCAGGGCAAGAACCAATAACAGGCCAGTACTGAGGTCGAGACCAGCAAACAGATGTAGCATAAACGTTACGCCATTTTTGGAGGACATGAACGCGGCGCATTATCCGCGACAACGTGCTGTATGGGAAAGGAAAATATAGTCTTAATTTGACCTTTAGCAGTAACGCACCTGACTTAAAGGGTTAAAAAGCTCCAGATATTAGCTAGTTACATTATGACACATTTACGGCAAATTTTTGACGCTGGCGTCTCAGTGAGCAGATCACTACAATCTGCGCCTTTCCGATTAAGTGAGTGAACCGCCGTGGAACAGTTTGACGTTATCATCATTGGAGCCGGTGCCGCAGGGCTGTTCTGTGCCGCCCAGGCCGGACAGCGCGGGCGTCGCGTCTTGCTGCTGGATAACGGCAAAAAGCCGGGACGTAAGATTCTGATGTCGGGCGGAGGACGCTGCAACTTCACCAATCTCTATACTGAACCGGCGGCCTATCTGTCGCACAATCCTCATTTCTGTAAATCGGCGCTGGCGCGCTATACCCAGTGGGATTTTATCGATCTGGTCAATCGTCACGGCATTGCCTGGCATGAGAAAACCCTCGGCCAGCTGTTTTGCGATGAGTCCGCGCAGCAGATTGTCGATCTGCTGATGGCCGAGTGCGAAAAGGGCAACGTGACGCTGCGGCTGCGCAGTGAAGTGCTGAACGTGGCGCGTGACGACAGCGGTTATACCCTGCAGCTGAACGGCAGCACGGTACAGGCGGAAAAGCTGGTGATTGCCAGCGGCGGCCTGTCGATGCCCGGCCTGGGCGCAACGCCGTTCGGCTATAAAATCGCGGAACAGTTTGGCCTCAACGTCTTCCCGACACGCGCGGCGCTGGTGCCCTTTACCCTGCATAAACCGCTGCTGGAACAGCTGCAGACCCTGTCTGGCGTGGCGCTGGAGACCACCATTGACGCGCAGGATGGCACCCGCTTTAAAGAGGCGATGCTGTTTACCCATCGCGGCCTCTCTGGCCCGGCGGTATTGCAGATCTCCAGCTACTGGCTGCCAGGTGAGTTCGTCACCATCGATCTGTCACCCGCGACGCCGCTGGATGCCTTCCTGACCGTCCAGCGTGAGGCGCATCCTAACCTCAGCCTGAAGAACAGCCTGGCGAAAATTCTGCCGAAGCGGCTGGTGGAAGTGTTGCAGACGCTGAAAGTGGTGCCGGATATCACGCTGAAGCAGCTCAACAGCCGGCAGCAGGCGGAGCTGGTCGGGACGCTGCACGCCTGGCGTATTCAGCCCAACGGCACCGAAGGCTATCGCACCGCCGAGGTAACACTGGGCGGCGTCGATACCACCCAACTCTCCTCGAAAACCATGGAAGCGCGGGCCGTACCGGGGCTCTATTTTATTGGAGAGGTTGCAGATGTGACCGGCTGGCTGGGTGGCTATAATTTCCAGTGGGCGTGGAGTTCCGCCTGGGCGTGCGCCCAGGCGTTGTAACGCGCGTTTACCAGCGCTGATGGACGTGAGGCGCGATCTTCTCCTGATAGATCTGCTTCAGCGCCGTCATGGTATCCGCAGAGAGCGCATCGACGTCGCTGGCGCGGGCATTGGCTTCCGCCTGTTGGCGGTTTTTCGCGCCAGGAATCACTACGCTGACATCCTCGTTCATCAGGATCCAGCGCAGCGCCAGCATCGCCATGGTGGTGTCGCCAGTGACATAGCGGCGAATCTCCTCGACCGCCTCCAGCGCCACCTCATACGGCACGCCGGAAAAGGTTTCGCCCTTATCAAACGCTTCGCCATTGCGGTTAAAGGCGCGATGGTCGTCGGCAGCAAACTGGCTGTCTGGCCCCATTTTGCCGGTCAGCAAGCCTGACGCCAGCGGCACACGGGCGATAATCCCGACATTACGCCGCTTCGCTTCACGCAGCAGTAGCTCCGCTGGTCGCTGGCGGAAGAGATTGTAAATCAGCTGAATGGATGAGACGTTCGGAAACTCCAGCGCCTTCAATCCTTCCTCTACCTTTTCCACCGACACGCCGTAGTGACGGATTTTGCCGGCAGCCACCATCTCATCCATTACCGCAAACACCTCCGGGTTGTAATAGACCTCGGTGGGTGGGCAGTGCAGCTGCACTAAATCCAGCGTGTCGGTTTGCAGGTTCTCGCGCGAACGGTCAATAAAGGCGTTGAGGTTGCTGGCGTTATAGCCCTCGGCAACGTGCGGCGAAAGCCGGCGGCCCAGCTTGGTGGCGACAAACGGCCGTTCACCGCCACGCTGATTCAGCACTCCGGCAATAATCTTTTCAGAGCGGCCGTCGCCATAGACATCGGCGGTATCAATAAAGGTGATACCGGCATCAAGAGCAGCATGCAGCGCCGCCTCGGCATCCTGCTGGCTGACTTCTCCCCAGGTCCCGCCAATCGCCCATGCGCCAAAGCCAATTTCGGAGACGCGCTGACCGGTACGACCTAACGTGCGTTGTTTCATCTGAATCTTCCTCAATATGTTGCAGACAGGGTGACCGTCATCGGACAAAGAGTGAGCTTAGCGCTAACCGGCGAGAAAGGGGTGAAGCACGCTCACAGACCGTGCAGCCGGAAAGGGAGAGTTGTCGCTGCCAATCTACTGGTTATATTAGCTATTTCAGCCAATCACGCCGTGTAATGATCGCTAGCCGCTTCGCTAATTAATTGATTTTAAGAAATTTCACCTGAAATTAACCAGGCGAGAGTGTCGTTTCAGTCACATACTTCCTCTTTTAGGCCAGATAAGTGGATCGCCATGTTCAAATTTGTAAAATCGCTGTTTGCCAGCCCCGATAAATTTCTGCAAATCATGACCCGCCAGGATATCAACGACTCTATCGCCGAAGGCGAGCGCATCATTATTGACGAGAACGGCAATATTTCGGTCAACACGCTCAGTGAAGAAGTACACGAAGATTTTGCCCGCCATGTGAATACGTTAAAGGGAGTCTGAGGTGGGTACCGCAATATTCATGGTGTTAATGGTCAGTGGTTACTGGTACACCAGCCGCGATTTAAATAGCCGTTTTAAAATTCGCCGTTCATCGGGCTGGGATGTTTATTTTCTGGTTGCGCTTTATGGCTGTATTTTCGTTCTGCAGGGCGTGTTTGCGACCGGCATCGTCTGGTTACTGCTGCTCGCCGTCTCTGCTATTGCCAATGCGGTACAGATGATCCCCGGCGTCCATCTCAAATGGCAGATGGAGTTTATGAACTGGAGCTTCCTTGGCATCCAGGCACCGATTGTCATCATGCTGGCCTTCGCTATTCTGCTCTGTCTGTATCGCTCGAACTGGGCGGGCAGCGCACGACTCAACGTTTCGGGCCGTAAAGATCTCTATCAGCAACTGTCGCGCTCGAACGGTGTGGAGCAGCTGCTGTTTCAGTGCATGGAAGAGGGCGAGCTGGCGTGGATTACCCTCAAGTCACGCCGCATCTATATCGGCATGGTACACGCCTCGACGTTTGAGTATGAGAGCACCAAAAATATCGTGCTGATCCCGATGCTCAGTGGCTACCGCGACAGTAAAACGCTGAAGCTGGCGGTGGAGCATAATTACAGTAAGTGGTACGCCGAACACGACATCACGCTGGACTCGACGCCCAAAGATGCCATGTCGTTCCGCAAGGTGATCATGGTGGATCAGATTGAGAGCCTGTCGCTGTTCGACCCGGCCAGCGCGACGGCGCTCTCTATGGGCCATCCGCAGGAAGTCGAGAAAAGCCAGGGCAGCGAAGACGGTCAGAGCCCGGATGATCAGAGCCGGGAGCCGCCGCAATAATAATAAGGCCAGGTCAATACCCTGGCCTGTCGCGATTAGCTATATTGCTTCGCCGTTTCTCTCAGCAGATCGGTAAAGTTATAGATATCGTTGAGGGATATTATCGGATGGCGAGTCTCTTTCTTCTCGCCATCAAACATCCCAATATACAACTGGCTGCGGTTAAAATGCAGACGGCAAATAGGTTTCCGATTGTTATCATCGATCAGTATGCCCAGATAGCTTTGCGTATCCCTAAAGGTAATTCGCTGAGGTTCAATAACCTTTCTTATTATTGATTTTACGATGTGGAACCCTTCTATCTCCATTTCGGTGGTAACGATTAAATGCTCTTCTGCTTCGTTTTTCTCACTATGATTTTTTACTACATCGTCACTACTGATTTGAGCGGGGGATGTTGTAACACCCCCACTTATTGCTGACTTAAGCCTTTCATTAATTTGATCATTTAACCACTGCGTAGCGGCCTTTTTAGTCAATACAGCAAACTGTTCTCTGACCTTTTGCGTCAATATTCCATCATAGACACGCGAAGCAAAAAGCTTAACGAAGTCTTCATCGGGTTCACTGAACTGGCGGGAAATCATCTTTTTTAACTGACTGATGTACTTAAGTTCACCTGCTGCGCTAACAATCGATTCGACATCAAAGGCGCTTTTAGTGAGTTTGAGCAGTTCAGGAACCACATGCTCATCAATATCCAGCAGATCCAGTTCTAAAAATGGCTTTTCATCCATTTTATTGGGTGCATCAAGGTCAGTGAAGAATTTATAAATCTGACCATTTGTCAGGATAGAAATGCGTGCGTTAGTAACGTGAAAGTAACGGAAAAGTTGAGAGGCATGTTTAATATTTAACGATTCGCCAATCTTTTTACATTCAATCAGAATCTGAATTTCACCGTTTTTCAATATAGCGTAATCAATCTTTTCACCCTTTTTCGTTCCGACATCACAAATGAATTCAGGAATGACTTCAGTCGGATCAAAGACATCGTAGCCTAATATCTGACTAATAAAGGGCATGACAAAGGCGCTTTTAGTAGCCTCTTCTGTTTGAATAACGGCTGACTGCTGCTGAATTTTTGCTGAAAGTCCATTGAGATTACTGAAAATATCCATAGAGAATCCTGTCTATTGTTCTGACTTTTTTCGAAATTTTGGCTTCATTCACGAATGATGAGGAAGCTGAATGTTGGAACATCTTTTTTTAAAACTTTCAGGGCTTTGGCGGACGATAGTTGTATTGAATTATTCCCTGAATTCAAAACGCCGTATGAAAAATTATCAGAAAAAAAGGAGGTTGGCTATTTAGTGATCGATGAGAGAGGTTTTTTTAAGGGAAGAAGACATAGCAAGATGGGCAATTCCTTTTGGCTGAGCGACCTGCGTGAATACGTTCGAAGCAACGCTAAGTATAAAGTTTGCGTTGCCTCCAGAAGGTATCCTACATTGCTTCCATATTCTCCGCCGTAAACAGCCGGAACGCGACCTTACCTTCCTGATACTCATCCGGCTGATAACCGGTTTCCAGATGGCGCAGCAACAGATCAATCGACAATCGCGCGTGCTGCTGCGCGTGCTGATCCAGCGTGAACGCCACCTCATCGTTCAGCAGCAGCTGGCGGGTTACCGGATAGAGCTCATGGGTGATATAGGTACAGTGGCCCAACAGCCGGTGGGCGCGCAGGGTTTCGCTAACGTCGGTATTGCCCATCCCGGTGTTATAGACGCCCGCTATCGCCTGCGATTGCGTCAGATTGCGCGCCAGCAGGCTGCGAATGGTGTCACGATCATCCTGGCCGAGCAGCACTTCACGCAGGTGACGCTGCGGCGCGCGCTGCGTCATCACCTCACGGAAGCCGGCGATGCGCTGCCGGTGCGCCTGATAATCAAACCGGCCGCTCACCATCACAATATCCCCGGCCTGATGGGCGGTCTTACTCATCAGTAAACCGGCGGTCCGTCCCGCCTGATACTGATCGATACCGACATGGCACAGACGATCGGCGGCGGGCAGATCGGTCACGATGGTGATCACCGGTACGTGACGACTGCGACACAGCGCCAGGGCGCGATAGATCGGCGGCGAGTCATGGGCAAAGACAATAATGCCGTCGCGGGTGGCGCTACGGGCAATAATGCTCTGCGCCAGCTTTTCGGGCTGCGCTTCTGTGACCAGCGTTTTATGCAGTTTAAGCCGCCGGTAGCCGAGCTGGCTGGCGACGTCGCTGAAATGGGCGGTGAGCTGCTGGAAAAATGCGGAGCCGTTGTTGCTGAGGAAGACCTCAATCTGCCACGGATGTTGATACTCCTCCGGCAGCAGTCGTTTGAGACCGGCTTCGCGCGCCGCTTTTAACACCTTGCGGGTGGTCTCCAGCGACACGCCGCCACGCTCGTTCAATACCCGATCGACCGTCGCGATGCCTACGCCCGCCATTTTTGCCACCGTCTCTAAGGTGAGCTTTTTCATTCAGACTCCACGCGAAAAAAGCGGGCGAACATCGCGCCGCCTGCCTGCCAGTCGATATCTTCTAACCGGTTAAAAGTAAAAGATAAAGCGAAACTTTGATGGAAAACCATCAATGAAGCCGAACGGGCCGATCAGCCGCATCAGCTGATGCATTTTACCTGCCGTGCGGTCACCCGACTAAAACGCACATCCGGGCGCTGGCAACGCTGATTTGTCGTTAAGCTAGTAGTGAGATTAACAACGAGGAATGAACATGGCTCAGCAACAGAAAGTGTTAGTGATTGGCGCATCGCGGGGTATTGGCCTGGCGGTGGTACAGGCGTTTGCTGCACAAGGCTGGCAGGTTACGGCCACGCACCGCAGCGGCATCCCGACGCAGGGCAACCCGTCGGGCGTTGACTGGCACGCGCTGGAGATGACCGAATCGTCCTCGGTGCAGCAGCTGGCCGGCCAGCTCGCCGGACAGACCTTCGATGTGATTCTGATTAATGCCGGAATATCCGGGCCGGCGCATCAGAAACTGGCGCAAAGTGACCCTCAGGAACTGGCGCAGCTGTTTATGACCAATACGATCGCACCGGTGCGCAGTGCCGAGATTCTGCTGCCGCTGCTCAGCAAGCAAAAGGGCGTGCTGGCGATCACCTCATCACAGCTGGGTAGCCTGAGCGAAAACCCGCGTGCCGACATGCCGCTCTATTCCGCCAGCAAGGCGGCGCTGAATATGCTGAGCCGGACGCTGGCCGAAGATGTGGAAGCCGTGGCCGGTACGCTGGTGACGCTCCATCCGGGCTGGGTAAAAACAGATATGGGTGGCGAAGCGGCACCTTTAACCGCAGAGGAGAGCGCGGCCGGTATTGTGCAGCAGCTGACCGCCTGGCAGGGCCGCGGCGGCCATCACTACATCGATTACGCCGGTAAAACGCTGCAATGGTAATCGACGACGGGGCGGTTACGCCCCGATATCACGCAGCGCTTTGCCTTTCATCAGGTTGCGTTCGATATGCTCCAGCGTGACATGTTTGGTCTCCGGCACCAGCATCATTGTCACCACAATGAACACCAGATTAAGCGCACCGTAGAACCAGAAGGTGTTGGCGTTGCCCAGCTGATCGAGCATGGTCAGGAAGGTCGCACCGACAATCATGTTACCGACCCAGTTGGTGGTGGTCGACGCGGTGATGCCAAAGTCACGCCCTTTCAGCGGCTGAATCTCTGAGCACAGCAGCCAGATCACCGGTCCGGCAGCCATCGCAAATCCGACGATAAACATCAGCAGCATAGCGATAGCAAAATATTTGCGGAAGTCGGTTTCGACGCCAAGATGCAATAGCGTGCCGAGCACGCCCATTCCCACCGCCATCACCAGAAAGCTGGTGGTGAGCATCGGCTTACGTCCCCAGCGGTCAACCAGGAAGATCGCAATCAGCGTCGCCAGCATATTGACCAGCCCGACGATAACCGTGCCCCACATCTGTTCGCTGGTGCTGGAGAAACCGGCAATATTGAAAATTTTCGGGGCGTAATACATCACCACATTCATGCCGGTAAACTGCTGCATTACCTGCAGCAACATGCCCAGCCACACGGCACGGCGGAAGTTGCTGTTCGAACGAAACAGTGACCAGCCGCGTTGCTTCACCTGCAGACTTTCACGGATCTCTTCCAGCTCCTGCCGCGCCTGTTCGCTGGTATTACGCAGCCGGTCCAGCACCCGCTGTGCCTCATTAAAACGGCCGTGCGCCGCCAGCCAGCGCGGGCTGTTAGGCAGAAACAGCACGCCGATGAACAGAATCACCGCCGGAATGGCGATAATCCCCAGCATCCAGCGCCAGTTGCCAGTGTAGCTAAAGGCCGTATCAGAGAGATAAGCCACCACAATGCCGGTGGTCAGCATCAGCTGGTACATCGAAATCATGGAACCCCGAATACGCTCAGGCGCAATCTCAGCCAGATAGAGCGGGGCGGTGTAAGAGGCGATGCCGACCGCCAGCCCCAGGATCACCCGGGCGCAGACCAGCGATTCGACATCCGGTGACAGCGCTGACCAGAGCGAGCCGATGACGAACAGCGTGGCACCGGCCAGCATACTTTTCTTGCGTCCCAGCTTTGATGACATCCAGCCCGCGCCCAGCGCACCCAGCGCAGCCCCGAACATCATCGAGCTCACGACCCACTCCTGCTGATGGTTAGTGATCTGCAAATCTTTGGCGAGAAACGGCAGCGCGCCGGCAATAACGCCGATATCCAGACCAAACAACAGGCCGGAGAGCGCGGCCATAAAACAGACGAACCAGGTAAAGCGGTTCTGACCCGACGGCGATTTGTTAGTTGCAGCCATGCCTCACTCCTTGCCCTGTGACTTTGTCAGTATTGTTAATGTTATGTAAACATAGTCGATGGCAGTGTGTTACCGGTCACAGTTTAAAACATCAGCGACGTGGCAGAAGGCCGTGGTTGCCCGCCAGAACCCGCTGGCACAGGATCGGCGGCTCAGCACCGCTGTGGGCGCAAGCGCACGAATATCCAAAAACCGGCCAGCCGGGGAAATTTTGCAACCCCCGGCGTGCGCCATTACACTGCAGTTTTTCTGCTAATGATTGAAGGTGCTTATGTCTCAGCCTTATCAGCGCCAGCCGCTGCCCTTACCGGGCGGCCACAAAAAGGTGCTTTTACACTCCTGTTGCGCTCCCTGTTCGGGCGAAGTCATGGAGGCGATGCTGGCATCGGGTATTGAATACACCATCTATTTCTACAACCCGAATATTCATCCGCTCAAAGAATATGAGCTGCGCAAAGAGGAGAATATTCGTTTTGCTGAAAAATTTGGCGTGCCGTTTGTTGATGCCGATTATGACCGCGATGACTGGTTCAAACGCGCGCGCGGTATGGAGTGGGAGCCGGAGCGCGGCGAACGCTGCACCATGTGTTTTGATATGCGTTTCGAACGTACCGCGCTCTATGCGCATGAAAATGGCTTTCCGGTAATGACCAGTTGCCTGGGTATTTCACGCTGGAAAGATATGAAGCAGATTAACCGTTGTGGTGTCCGCGCAGCGGCGGCGTATCCGGATCTGCTTTATTGGGATTTTAACTGGCGTAAAGGCGGCGGATCTTCACGCATGATTGAAATCAGCAAGCGCGAGAGTTTTTATCAGCAGGAATATTGTGGCTGCGTTTATTCACTGCGCGACACCAATCGTCATCGCGTCACGCAGGGTCGTGAGCGGATTCAGATTGGTGTGCAATATTATCAGCCGGACGATCTCTGAACCTCACAGGCTGTGGGAGGATTCAGTCTGGCGATAGTGGTGCGGTGATATCGCAATACGCTGAGTGATTCCACTGCAGCTTTTTTCCGGCGTTCTGCCCTGAGCATAGCTGCATAATGCGCAGGGATTATCGGTCCCGGCTAACTGCTGTCGCGCCGCCTCATCCAGCGCGCGCCGGCGGCAGACGCTGGGCGTACAGCCCATCAGTTGTTTAAACGAGCGGGTGAAAGATTGTTGGCTTTCAAAATGATACTTCAGCGCCAGGCTTATTATCGGCGTGCGGCTGTTTTTTAAATCATTGACACAGGCAGCCAGCTTGCGCTTGCGAATATAACGTGCCAGCGTTTCATCGTGATAACGCGCAAATAATTTCTGCAAATACCATTTGGAATAACCTGCTTTTTCAGCAATATCATCAACGCTTAATCGCTGGTCGAGATTATTATTAATCCACTCAGTGACAGAGACGATCACGCTTTCATTATATTTACTCTCATTCATATCGGCCCCCTAATTTTTGTGCGGGCAGTTTAAAATAATTTATCTTTTGCTGAGCATGACTTGCGTAAAGTTTTATCAGGAAATGAATCTTTATCTCCGATAAAACAGTTTTAATGATCATTTGATAATATAAATAGCGTAATTGTTATTGATGTGTTGAGTGTATTGGTGGGGTTAGTGGTTCGAATAAGCGGAAACCGTAATCTTCATTAAAGGATTTTCTTTCGCTCAAACTGTCCCGTGGTGACGCCAGACGCTGATAATGGAGTCATCATATCGCACAGCCCATCAATACACTTTTCGCCGCTTCATGCCAGGCTTAACCCTCACCTTTAACCTGGAGAACTCTGGATGAGCCCGACATACGCGTTGAAGAAACCGCTTGCCGCCTTGCTCACCTCGCTGACTTTACTCAGCACGGCACCGGCTCTTGCCGCCACCGTCTACGGCGAGCAGCTGGAAGGATTTCAATACCCTTATCCTCTGCAACATTTTAATTTTTCCTCCCAGCAGCAGCCGCTGAGCATGGGCTATATGGATGTGAAACCGGCAAAAAATGCCAACGGACAAACCGTGGTGCTGATGCACGGTAAAAATTTCTGCGGAGCCACCTGGGAAGAGACGATTCGCGCGCTGAGCCAGCAAGGTTATCGCGTAGTGGCGCCCGACCAGATCGGTTTCTGCAGCTCAACCAAACCGGCGAATTACCAGTACAGTTTTCAGCAGCTGGCGGAGAATACCCATCAGTTGCTGACGAAGCTGGCAGTGGAAAAAGCGGTGATTATCGGCCATTCCACCGGCGGAATGCTGGCAACACGCTATGCGCTGATGTATCCGGCACAGACGCAGAAGCTGGTGCTGGTCAATCCGATCGGGCTGGAAGACTGGAAGGCCAAAGGCGCGCCGTGGCGTTCTGTCGATCAGTGGTATCAGCGCGAGCTGAAGCTGAGTGCCGAAGGGATTAAGAAGTATGAACAGCAGACCTACTATGTCGGACGCTGGAAACCGGAGTATGACAAATGGGTCGATATGCTGGCCGGCCTGAACAGCGGGCCAGGACACCAGAGGGTGGCGTGGAACTCCGCCCTAATCTACGACATGATCTTCACGCAGCCGGTATTTTATGAGTTTGGCGATCTGAAAGTGCCCACCACTCTGATGATCGGCACCTCAGACACTACCGCCATCGGCAGTGATATCGCCTCTGCGGCGGTGAAAGCGCGGCTGGGTGATTACAAGGTGCTGGGAAAAGAGACGGCAAAACGCATTCCGGGCGCGCGCTTAATCGAATTTCCGGGGATGGGTCATGCGCCGCAAATGGAAGAGCCGGCGAAGTTTAATCAGACGCTGCTCGACGACCTGGCGCGTCAGTAACCGGTCAGGCGCGCGGCGTCCGACGTTACAGCGCCGCGCGCTTCTGCTTTTTACTGCGGTACATCTGCTCATCGCTGTCATGCAGCAACTGCTCCAGCGACTGCGGCCCGGCCGGATCAAACTCCACCACGCCGCACGAGAAGTGCAGATGATAACGGCGGTTCAGGCTGATCGACTGCTGCGCCAGATAGTGGGCAAACTGCTGCAGCAGCGCTTCAGTCTGCTGCTGTTGCAGGCCGTTGAACAGCACCACAAATTCATCGCCGCCTAAGCGTGCAAACAGATCGGAGTGTTTAAACACCACCTTCATCGCATCAGCAAAATCCATCAGGGCGCGGTCGCCCTCGCGATGGCCGAGTGAATCGTTGATCTGCTTGAACTTGTCGAGATCGAGAAAGGTCAGACAGGCGGGGCGGTTCTTCATCCGGCACTCATTCAGCACCATCTCGCCCAGCGTCATAAAGCCGCGACGATTAGTAATCTGCGTCAGCTCATCACAGGTTGCGGTCTGAAATGCCACCAGTTCCGCTTCAGCCATCGCCGCCAGGTCGCGTAGCGTGGCCCGATCTTCTTCGTCGAACGGGCGTGGCGACCGGCCAATGATGCAAAGCGTGCCCATCTTCGCGCCGCCCGGCGCCCGCAGCGGGCAGCCAGCGTAGAAGCGAATATGCGGCTCACCGGTCACCAGCGGATTATCATGAAAGCGCGGGTCTGCTGCGGCATCTTCGACGATCATGATCTCATCCTGCAGGATGGCATGGCCGCAAAAAGAGATATTGCGCGGCGAACCGGCAGGCTCAAAACCCTGCGCTGACTTAAACCATTGATGATCGGCTTCCAGCAGGCTAACCAGCGCAATCGGCACGTCAAACAGGCGGCGCGCCAGACGGGTTAAACGATCGAAACGCTCTTCCGCAGGCGTATTCATAATGTTCAGCGCACGCAACTGCGACAAACGTTGTGCCTCATCGGCAGCGATCTCAGGTGCTTTCATCGCAGAGCCCTTTATTTTTTTAACTAGAGCCAGGTTCTGGTGTGAGCCTTACGGCAAAGAAAAAAGACAGTGATCGAAGCGATTCAATTCACTGTCTTATTGAGGGGGGATCAGAGCACTTTTTGTTCGGCGAGATCAAGCGCGAAATAGCTGAAAATCAGGTCCGCACCGGCACGTTTTATCGCACCCAGGCTTTCCAGCACCACATTACGTTCATCGATGGCGCCCGCCTGCGCGGCAAATTTGATCATCGCGTATTCGCCGCTCACCTGGTAGGCAGCCAGCGGCAGCTCTGTGCGCTCGCGGATGTCACGCAGGATGTCGAGATAGGCGCCTGCCGGTTTAACCATCAGCGAATCTGCACCTTCAGCCGCATCAATCAGCGATTCACGGATCGCTTCACGACGGTTCATCGGATTCATCTGATAAGTCTTACGGTCGCCCTTCAGCGAGGTGCCTGCCGCTTCACGGAACGGACCGTAGAAGGAAGAGGCGAACTTGGTGGAGTAGGACATAATGGCGGTCTGGGTGAAACCCGCCGCGTCCAGCGCCTGACGAATCGCCTGCACCTGACCGTCCATCGCCGCCGAAGGGGCAATAAAGTCAGCCCCTGCTGCTGCGGCCACGACCGCCTGCTTGCCGAGGTTGATCAGGGTCGCATCGTTATCCACGCCGTGATCGCACAGCACGCCGCAGTGGCCGTGGCTGGTGTATTCACAGAAACAGGTATCGGACATGACAATCATTTCCGGCACCGTCTCTTTGCAGATGCGTGACATCCGCGCCACCAGACCGTTTTCATTCCACGCATCGCTGCCGGTGGCATCGGTATGGTGTGAAATCCCAAAGGTCATCACCGAGCGGATACCGGCTTTCGCGATGCGTTCAATCTCATAGGCAAGACGCTTTTCCGGGATACGCATCACGCCAGGCATCGCCTGAATCGCTTTGTAATCGTCAGCACCCTCTTCAACGAAAATGGGCAGAGCCAGATCGTTCAGGCTGAGGGTAGATTCCTGGAACATTTCGCGCATTGACGCGCTGGCGCGCAATCTTCTTGGGCGCTGGATAAGGGAATAATCAGACATATTCATTCTTACGCAGGTGAAAAAAGTGACAACAGTTTACTCCCTTTGTCTGCGTGGCATGAAGGTTTGTGTGCGGTCATCGGGGGGCAAAAAAAACTCTCCCGCCGGGCGGCGGGAGAGGAGGCGGTTACTCGTTAATGTCCGGGTGCTGCTGCACCAGGTTTTTACGTTTCGCTTCGAGGCGGGCAATTTCTTCGTCGATATCTTCGATTTTGTGCTCGATGTTATCGTGATGCTCCTGCAGAATTTCGCGCGCTTCAGCCATATCGGAGGCGGCTGGTGTCGCCCCTTTCAGCGGCTTGTTAGCGGTCTCTTTCATAAACAGACCGGTAATCAGACCCACCACCGCGACTACCATCAGATAGTAGGCTGGCATGTAGAGGTTGTTGGTGGTCTCGACCAGCCAGGCGGCCAGCGTCGGGGTCAGACCGGCAATCAACACCGAGATGTTAAAGGCACTGGCCAGCGCACTGTAGCGGATGTGGGTCGGGAACATCGCCGGCAGCGACGAGGCCATCACGCCGGTAAAGGCGTTAAGGATTACCGCCAGCAGCAGCAGACCGGCGAAAATCAGTCCCAGCACACCGCTGTTGATCATCATGAAGGCCGGAATCGCGAAAATCATCAGGGCGATACTGCCGATGATGACAAACGGACGACGACCAAAACGGTCACTCATCATGCCGATCATTGGCTGGACAAACAGCATACCGATCATGATGGCGATAATAATCATCACGCCATGATCTTCGCTGTAGTGCAGGTTATGCGACAGGTAGCTCGGCATGTACGTCAGCAACATGTAGTAGGTGACGTTAGTAGCGATCACCAGACCGATACAGGAGAGCAGGCTGCGCCAGTGTTTGGTCGCAATCTCTTTGAATGAGACTTTCGGGCCATCCTGCAGGCCTTCGCGGTCACCCTGTTCCAGTTTGTCCACGTGCTGCTGGAAGGCCGGGGTCTCTTCCAGCGCATGACGCAGGTAAAGACCGATAATTCCCAGCGGCAGCGCCACAAAGAATGGCAGACGCCAGCCCCACTCAAGGAAACTCTCTTCCCCGATGATGGAGGAAATCAGAACCACCAGGCCTGCGCCGAGCACGAAACCGGCAATCGAACCAAAGTCGAGCCAGCTCCCCATGAAACCGCGCTTACGGTCAGGCGAGTATTCGGCGACAAAGATAGAGGCACCGGTATATTCCCCGCCGACCGAGAAGCCCTGCGCCATCTTGGCGAGCAGCAGCAGAATCGGTGCCCAGATGCCGATAGAGGCATAGGACGGTATCAGGCCGATACAGAAGGTACTGACCGACATGATGATAATGGTGATGGAGAGTATTTTCTGACGACCATATTTGTCGCCCAGCATACCGAAGAACAGGCCACCCAGCGGGCGAATCAGGAAAGGAACAGAGAAGGTGGCGAGCGCCGCAATCATCTGAATGCCCGGCGAGACGTCCGGGAAAAAGACTTTACCCAGCGCGTAAGCCACAAAGCCATACACACCGAAGTCGAACCACTCCATCGCATTACCCAGAGAGGCTGCGGTGATGGCTTTACGTAAACGGGCATCATCAATGATGGTTACATCATCGATCCCGATTGGTTTTACACGCTTCCTACGCAATTTCATAGAATTACCCTGTAATGGAACATGAAAGTCCTCAACGGCGCGAACCGAGCAAAAGGGTTCAGACCGCGGCGTTGAGGAAATTAAAGCATAGCCGTAAACAGGCCTGTTTTACCGGCCAGCCAACACAATAATTCGTGCCGGAATTAGTGCGTTAAGCGGCAGAGTATACCGTTTTTGTGTGATATCTGTCATGTTTGGCCTAAAACTGAGCCATCAGACCGATCATTTAGTCCGTTTATCATCCCTGAAAAAATAATCACTCTGCGTGACGAATGACGCTTTTTTCATCAGATTGCTCACTGTGGGTCCGCATTGTCAGCCGCTTCGGTTAGATTTTCAGCGGTTTGCCGTCGGCAAGCTGACGATCAGCGCGGCACAGAAACATTCAGTAACATTGGGTGTTTCGCAAGGGCAGGGGTGAAAGGGTTGATCGCTGAGGCTGCCCGGATACAGAGGCGCTGGCGACAAGCGCCGCAACGGGCAGGTTGTGAGGGCAGAGCACACAGTAAGGCGGGACCATCCAGCCGCCGTGGCGTTGCGCGCCGCCGGCAGGCAGCAGAACCGGCGTGATTCAGCGGATGTTAACCGGGTTCATCATCCCGCATGGGCCGATCGCCCTGTTCCTGCTGCCAGACGATCAGCGCAGCGTTATCCATGGGACGGGCATAGTAGTAACCCTGGATAAAGACCACGCCGCGTTGCTGCAGATAACGAAACTGCAGGGCGGTTTCCACCCCTTCGCCCAGCACCTGTAACTGCAACTTATGGCTGAGGTTAATGATGGCGTCCAGCACCGGCGTTTCGCCCTCCAGCGATTCAATGGCGTTAATAAAGCCGCGATCGATTTTCAGGTAATCCAGTGCGAAGGTCTGCAGGTAGCTCAGGGAGCAGTGACCGGTGCCGAAATCGTCAATCGCAACTTTCATGCCGAACTGACGCAGCTGGTCGAGTTTACGCGCCACGCCTTCGCCATCTTTAATCAGGCTACGCTCCGTCAGTTCAAGGGTGATCACAAACTGCTTCTCTTTCACCCGCTCGGCAAAATAGAGCATGTCGCTGACAAAATCGGGATGCTGCAGATGGTCTGCCGCCACGTTAATGGCCAGATGGAAATGCGCCGGGACCTGCCACTGCTGGACATCTTCCACGATCAGATCGAGCAGATGACGGGTCAGCGGCACAATCATCCCTTCCGCTTCGGCGGCACCGATAAAAATATCGGGACGGACGCCATTGCCATCGGGCGTGGTCCAGCGCAGTAGCGCTTCCACGCCACTGCAACGCTGCAACCGATCGTCATAAACCGGCTGATAGTGTGCGCGGAACTGACCCCCGGCGATGGCGCGGCGGATCTCGTCACGCCATGAAATGCGCCGCTGCAGCCAGTTTGAGGTCAGGATCATCAGCAGAATGGAAAAGATTGCCGCCATCGGCAGGAAGATAAACAGCACCTGACGCCAGGCCGTGATCAGCTCGCCGGGCGGGGCGATCACCGTGACGCTCAGCGGATAACGCTGTGAGGCGGCGTGATAAACCAGCGGTTCAAACCAGCCTTGCGCCGTGGTTTGCTGGATACCATAGGCGATCGGTGCGCCACCGCTGAACTGCATACTCAGCTGATAGCCGCGCGCGCTGCCGATGGCACGCATAAAATCGATCAGATACTGACCATCAATCACCGCCCAGAATCCTTCGCCGCCTGGCAGTTCACGCACGAACAGCACCGCCGGGCGATCCGGGACAGCGTGCGTGCCGGCTATCGACAAACTCCACCAGGCTTTGCCGGTCACCGGCACATCACGCATCATCATTTCAGATAGCGAGCCAGAATTTAAACCATAGGCGGAGGAGCAGGCGATGTGATCATCTTCCAGTTTACCAATGGCACGGAAATAGGCGTTGAGCGTACCGAGTCGCTGCAGGGAATTTTCGATCTGGCTGCAGGGCTGGTTCTGAAACTGGCGGAGTGAGGTGATCATATCCCAGGCGCTGTCGCTCATTTTCTCAGCCTGAGATAAAAGAGTATTGGCGGCGCTCACCTGCTGCTGGTGAACCGTATGACGCGCATCGAGGGCGGTAAAAAAGATGCCAAGTATCAGGGGCAACACGCCGGAAACGATGATAATCAGCCTGGCGTAGTCGCGTTTTCGTTGCAATAACGGCACCGCAAATTCCTCTGAATGTTATAGACGTTATGAGGAGGTGCTAATCAATCGGCGCAGCATAGCATGTCTCCGGGCGATGCAGGTTAGCGTTTTGTCCGCCAACAGAACTGATTAAGGTCAATTATCGACCAGAGATTGCATTTGTTGACAATGTTTTTCTTTTGCTGGCATTCAGATAGGGTTCTTAACCGTTCAGCGCAACCACAGAGCCGCTGTGGGTCTGGTGGCAGAGTGAAACGCAGCAGGTGGCAGAGTCATTTGCTGCGATGAAGGAAGGTAAATGCCCTGGCCGGCACCAGGCCGGACGCAGGGCCAGTGACGCAGGTTTAGTCGTTAAAATAGATCTGTTTCAGGGCCACTTCGACACCCCGTAATTCCGCCAGACCCTTCAGCCGTCCAATCGCCGAATAGCCGGGATTGGTGCGTTTATGCAGGTCGTCGAGCATCTGATGCCCGTGATCGGGGCGCATCGGAATTGCCCGGTGATTACCCGCCTGACGGCGGCGCTGCTCTTCAGCCAGAATCACTTTGATCACGCCAACCATATCAACGTCGCCCGCAAGGTGTGCCGCTTCGTGGAAGCTGTTAGGATTCGCCTCACGTTTGGTGGCGCGCAGATGAACAAAGTTGATGCGGTCGGCGTACGCTTCCGCCATCTCAATCAGCGGGTTATCGGCGCGAACGCCATACGAGCCGGTACAGAAGCAGAAACCGTTATGCAGACTATCCACCGTCTCTTTCAGCCACTGCATATCTTCCTGCGTCGAGATAATTCGCGGTAGGCCCAGGATCGGGCGCGGTGGATCGTCCGGATGTACCGCCAGCTTAATTCCCACTTCTTCCGCGACCGGCACGATTGCCCGCAGGAAGGTGGCCATATGCTCGCGTAACCGGGCTTTATCGATGCCGTCATATTGCGCCAATTGCGCCTGGAACTGCTCCAGCGTGTAGCCCTCTTCGGCACCCGGCAGACCGGCGATAATATTGCGCACCAGCCTGTTTTTGTCGTCTTCACTCATGGCGGCGAACAGCTGTGCCGCCGCCTGCTGCTCGGCGGCGCTGTAATCCTGTTCGGCACCCGACCGTTGCAACAGGTGCAGTTCAAACGCAGCAAAGGCATCGGCGTCAAAGCGCAGCGCTTTTGCGCCATCCGGCAGCGTCCAGGCGAGATCGGTACGGGTCCAGTCGAGCACCGGCATGAAGTTGTAGCAGACGGTATCCACGCCACAGGCGGCCAGGTTGCGTATCGACTGCTGATAGTTGGCAATGTAGTGCAGGTAGTCGCCGCGCTGGGTCTTGATCGACTCATGCACCGGGATGCTCTCTACCACCGACCAGACCAGGCCTTTTTCTGCCAGCAATGCCTGGCGGGCCTTAATCTCTTCTACCGGCCAGATTTCGCCGTTAGGAATATGGTGTAGTGCGGTTACGATGCCGGTTGCGCCAGCCTGACGGGCATCATCCAGAGAGACCGGATCGTTCGGACCGTACCATCGCCATGTCTGTTCCATGTTTACTCCTCAACTGTGATGTGGCCCAGTGGTCAGGCCGCTGGACCAAGAGTATGATAGCCAGCAAAACGGGGCCGTGATCCGGATCGCAGCATGACAAACTGCGCGATCGGTGCAGCCAGATAACAAGGAGAAGGTGATGACGCTGCCTGTCATAAAAACTGAACGTCTCTATCGTCAGATTGCTAATGCCATTATGGCGGGGATTGAGCGCGGTGATTTTGTCGCCGGTGACCTGCTGCCGCCGGAGCGGGAGCTGGCGAAGCAGCTGGGGGTCAGCCGTTCTTCGGTACGTGAGGCGTTGATCGCGCTGGAGATGACGGGCTGGGTCGATATCCGCACCGGCACCGGCGTTTTTGTCGCGCAGCCGCTGCCTGCGTCTGCACCGGCAACGGAGAGCGAAGCCTGTAGCCTGCAGGATCTGTTACAGGCCAGAGAGGCGTTCGAAGGAATGCTGGCAGGACTGGCCGCGCGCAACGGTAGCCCGCACCAGCGTGCCGCCCTGCTGGCGCTGACTGCCGAGCTGCAACAGCACCAGGAGAATGATGCGGCCTTTCTGGCGCAGGATAAGCGCTTCCATTTGCTGATCAGTGAGATGAGTGGCAACGATCTGCTGCGTGAGCTGCTGGAGCAGTTATGGAATCAGCGCCACACTCCGCATGTGCAGCGGCTGGAGCGCCATTTCGCCGCCAACAGTTTTGCCCTTGAGATGAACGCTGACCATCAGCAGATTGCGAACGCCATCGTGGCCGGTGATGAAGTGGCGGCCCGTCAGGCGATGGAAAACCATCTGCGCCACGTCCAGCAACGGTTACTTGGTTAAACCGCGCGCTCGCTTCGGCCGTCCGGTGCCCAGCATAATCGCCAGCCGGCTGCCGCCTGGGGTGGTCTCCATCAGAATTTTGGTAATGCTGGTGAGCGGCACCGATAACAGCATCCCGACCGGGCCGAGCAGCCAGCCCCAGAACACCAACGACAGAAACACCACCAGGGTGGATAAACCCAGTCCCCGGCCCATCAGGCGCGGCTCCAGCATATTGCCGAACACCATATGAATGGCCGTAAACAGCGCCGCCACCATCGCCGCATCAAACAGGCTGTTCAGCAGCAGCGCCTGTAAAAAGGGCGGGATGCCGGCAATAATCGGCCCGATATTGGGAATAAAATTGAGGATAAACGCCACGACGCCCCACAGCAGCGCAAATTTCACATCCAGCAGATAAAGGCTGAGCCAGACCGACAGGCCGGTTATCAGACTCACCAGCGTTTTCAGTGCCAGATAGTGCGTCACCCCTTTCAGCGCCTTATGCAGCCCGGCAATGCGGATTTTGGGATTAACCAGCGCGTTACGCATTTTGTAGGGCAGGTGGTGGACTTCAAACAGCATAAACACCACGGTCAGAATCAGCAGCACCGTATTGGTCATCGCGCCTGAGAAGCCGCTCAGGGCCACCGTGGCCAGATTCACCATGGTGTTTGGGTCGAAGCGCTGAATCAACGCATCGGTGGAAATGTTGAGGTGAAAACCGGCCGCCAGATGCTGCAGCACCGTCATTTTCTGTTCCATGGTGGCGCGCAGTTGCGGGTAGAGATCGTAAAACTCACTCATCGAGCTGGCCAGTACCGCGCCAAGCAGCAGAATGACGAAGAAGATCACCGTGATTACCAGAGTAATCGCCAGCCCACGCCGGAAGCCGCGCCGCATCAGCAGGGTGACCAGCGGGTTGAGCACAATGGCAAAAAAGGCCGCCAGCAACAGCGGCACCAGAATATCGGACGCGGCCCGCACGCCAGCGAGGATAATCACCAGCATCGCCAGTTTGATCAAAATATTTTGTCCGATTTTTTCCCGTTGCAGCTCGCTCATTCCCTCTCCCATCACGCAAATTGGCTGATGAAAGTGTAGCTGAAGTAAAATTAACAAACTGATTTATCAGAGAAACGGTAAAAATGGCCAGCAGTCTGGGCGGGCGCAAAGCCGCTGCTGAGTGTGCCAGAGATCAGGCGGTCTGCTGCAGCGCGTTTGCTGTCTGGCGGGATAATATCGCCGGTTGCGGCGCTGTACGGATGCGCGCCCGGCGAAAGCAGGTATAGTTAAACATTACTCTTTAGCTTTCAGCCGACTACGAGTGCAATGATTCATGCCTGACCAACCTGCAGCAGAGCCGGGTTCTGCATCCGGTAGCGTAAAAATCTCCCTGCTGATCCTCTCCATCGTGATCTACAACTTTGCCAGTTATCTCACTATTGGCCTGCCGCTGGCGATCCTGCCGGGATGGGTACACGACACGCTGGGCTTTAGCGCCTTCTGGGCCGGATTAGTGATCAGCCTGCAATATGTGGCGACGCTACTGAGCCGACCGCATGCCGGTCGCTATGCCGATCTCTGGGGACCCAAGAAAGTCGTGGTGGTGGGGCTGGTGGGCTGTCTGATCAGCGGCGTCTGCATCCTGCTGGCGGCGCTGACGCTCGACCGTCCGTTGCTGAGCCTGACGTTGCTCTGCATCGGCCGGTTGATCCTCGGTGTGGGGCAGAGTTTCACCGGCACCGGCACCTCATTGTGGGGCGTGGCGCGGGTCGGTTCGTTGCACATTGGTCGGGTGATCTCCTGGAACGGCATCGTCACCTACGGCGCGATGGCGATTGGTGCGCCGCTTGGCGTGCTGATCTACCGGCTTGGCGGCCTGCTGTGGCTGTCAGGGATTATCATTGCCATCTGTCTGGTGGGGATTGCCGGGGCAGTGCCGCGTCCGGCGGTGAAAGGCAGTAAAGGCCGGCCGCTGCCGTTCCGCGCGGTGTTGGGGAAAATTGCCGGATTCGGCGCTATTCTGGCGATGGGCTCGGCCGGTTTCGGCGTCATCGCCACCTTTATTACGCTGTTTTATCAGGATAAAGGCTGGGAAGGGGCCGCCTTTGCGCTGTCGCTGTTCAGTGGGGCGTTTGTCGGGGCGCGGCTGCTGTTTCCGAATGCCATCAACCGTCATGGTGGTTTGCGGGTTGCCAGCCTCTGTCTGGCGGTGGAAGCAGCCGGGCTGTTTCTGGTGGCCGCCGCGGGCGATCCGTGGATGGCTAAAGCGGGTGCCTTTCTTACCGGTGCTGGTTTCTCGCTGGTCTTCCCGGCGCTGGGGGTTGTCGCGGTAAAAGTGGTGCCGCAGCAGAATCAGGGCAGCGCGCTGGCAACCTATACCGCCTTTATGGATCTGTCGCTGGGCATTACCGGGCCCATCGCCGGACTGATCATGAGCTATGCCGGCGTTTCCCAGGTCTATCTGCTGACGGCGCTGCTGGTCTGTCTGGCTTTTTTCTGCACCCTGCGTCTGCAGTTCAGGCAACCGGTGACAGAGCCGGATCAGCGCTGAAAAAAAGGCCCCGACCGGGGCCAAACGTCTTTTCAGACACAGATAAGAATCGGTTGGCACGAGGTCACTTCCCCGTAGCCGGTTTCAGGCCTGTAGCAGTTCGATACTGTGGCGAATCTGGCGTTCAATCTCCGCGGGCGTCCAGCGCTCAACCTGGCTTGAGAAAGGCTCAAAGGCGTAAATCCCCTTGTAGCCGAGCATCTCCAGCCGCTTCACCTGCACCACGCTGTTCAGGACATCACTGTCACTTAACATCACCCGCTCTTCATCCGTCAGTTCAGCGGTCGGGCGCAAATCTTCCACGCCAGAGAGATGCACCAGCCCGATTTGCTCAATATCGATGCTGGCCGGAAACTCCTGTTCAGCCTGCTCATAGAGATGATGGTGGAAAGTATCCAGCACCAGCTTAAACGGCACATCCGCCTCTGCAATCAGCTGTTGTGCCTGCACCGACGAACGCAGTGAGCTGACCGGAAAACCCAGCGGCTCCACCAGACCCTGAATGCCGTAATGCGCAAAGCGCGGTGCCAGTTGCTGCATCGCCGCCAGGGTCTGTTGCGGCGACACGGCGAGACCTTCATTCAGTGGACACATCACCAGCGCGCGGGCACCAATCCGTTGTGCTTCCTGCAACAGCGCTTCGGCACGGGTCAGCAGGTCATCATCGATACGGTTAAACGGATAGAGCGCGTTAATGGTGATGATATCGATATGATATTTGTCGGTCAGCGCGCGCAGCTGATCGGCACTGAGGCCGTCAGTGACTTTGCCGCCCGGCATGTCATTGCGCAGTTCAACCTTGCTCAGTCCAAGCCGGTGTACCAGCTGGAAGAAGGCCTCCAGTGAGAGGCGGGGCGCAATTTTACGGTTAATACAGAAGCGGGTGGGATCGATGGCCATGCGGCGACTCCGGTGGCAGGCAGCGTGAGAGATAGCGCTAAAGAGAACATTTATTTCATTGTTTATGAATTATGAAATAGTAATTATTAGATCAGCCTCGCATTAATTCCATATTCCGTTTCAGCCTGTGTAAGCAAAACCGGATCGGGCCTGCAATAAACGTCAATTTCCGTCGCTCTTTCCCGGTTTGCTAACGCCGTTGCAGCGCCTTTACTGGCTGGATTTCACCGCTTTTCAGACCGCGCTGCCTCACTGACCAGAAAAATGCGATCTGTGCCGCTAAAAGGAAATTTTCCAAAAATATCTATTTGAAAAATTTGTTCCACTGTAATAGCTTCATAACACGCTTTCAGGTTTGCCTGATCAGACTGCGGGACAGGCCGCACGGTGCGTCTGCAGGAAACTTAACCCTTTAAAGAGGCAACATCATGACGATCACAGGAAACTTTATTGGCGGTAAAACCACCTTCAGCGCCAGCAACGAAACCATCCCGGTTTACGATCCGGCAACCGGCCAGGTGGTACGTGAACTGACGCAAAGTACCGCTGATGAAGTGGCTCATGCGATTGAGGTTGCGCACAACGCTTTTCCGGCCTGGTCGAAAACCTCGCCGCTGCGCCGCGCCCGTGTGCTGTTTAATTTCAAAGCGCTGATGGAACAACACCGCGACGAGCTGGCCGCGCTGATTGTTTCGGAACACGGCAAAGTCTGGTCTGATGCGCTGGGTGAACTGACCCGTGGTATCGAAGTAATTGAGTTTGCCTGCGGCATCCCGCATCTGCTGAAAGGTGAATATTCACCAAACGTCGGCAGCGGCGTGGACAGCTACTCGCTGATGCAGCCAGTGGGCGTGGTGGCGGGGATAACCCCATTCAACTTCCCGGCGATGGTGCCGTTGTGGATGTTCCCGATCGCCCTGGCCTGCGGCAATACCTTTATCCTGAAGCCGCCAGCGCTCGATCCGAGTGCAGCGGTGCGCATGGCGGAACTGCTGACCGAAGCGGGACTGCCGGATGGCGTATTCAACGTCGTTCACAGCTCCAATGACGATGCGGAACAGTTGTATAAAGATCCGCGCATCGCGGCAGTGAGCTTTGTCGGTTCATCCGGCGTCGCTGAGCACATCTACAAAACCGCCAGCGCTCACGGCAAACGAGTGCAGGCGTTTGGCGCAGCCAAAAACCACGCCATCGTAATGCCGGATGCCGATCTGGATGCCACCGTGAACGCCATTATGGGCGGTGCGTTTGGCTCAGCGGGTGAGCGCTGTATGGCTCTGCCGGTGGTGGTCGCGGTCGGTGATGATACAGCTGACAAACTGATCGCCCGACTGACGCCGCTGGTAAACGCGCTGCGCATTGGTCCCGGCATCAATAAAGGCGCTGATGAGAATGAGATGGGGCCGGTGGTTTCCGCGGCGCATCAGAAGAAAGTGCTCGGCTACATCGATAAAGGCGAGCAGGAAGGCGCGAAGCTGGTGGTCGATGGCCGCAACGTTCAGGTGGCGGGTCACGCTGAGGGTTACTACGTCGGCGGTACGCTGTTTGATAACGTCACCTCTGACATGGTGATCTGGCGCGAAGAGATTTTTGGCCCGGTGCTGAGCATCATGCGTGCGCCGGACTACGACAGTGCGTTACAGCTGGTCAACAGCCATGAGTTTGGTAACGGCAGCGCCATTTTCACCAGCAACGGCAATATCGCGCGTGAATTTGTCCAGAACGTTGAAGCGGGCATGGTCGGCGTGAATGTGCCGGTGCCGGTGCCGATGGCGTTTCACAGCTTTGGTGGCTGGAAGCGCTCGGTGTTCGGTGCGCTCAACGTCCACGGTCCGGACGGTGTGCGTTTCTATACCCGAATGAAAACCGCCACGGTGCGCTGGCCAGCGGGTCAGCAGACCGTTTCTGAATTCAGTATGCCAACGCTCAGTTAATTCAATGCACGCTGTTTAACGTGCCAGACCGGCAGGCCGCCTTGCGTTGACCTGCCGGTATCCGGTTTTGTTGCCCGGTTAAATCCGGGTCACGGCGGGCACGTAAAGCATGACAGAGAGGAGGAAGGGAATGTCTTTACTTTCGAAAGCACAAGCACCAGACAGTCAGGGGCGCATTCAGCACGTAACACCGGAGCGTGCCGGCTGGCGTTATGTCGGTTTCGACGCTTATCTGTTGAAGAAAGGTGAAACCCTGCGGCTCAGCAGCGGTGATAAAGAGCTGTGCCTGGTATTAGTTGCCGGGCTGGCCTCGGTGAAAACCCGCCATGCGGAATTTCCGGGCATCGGAAAGCGCATGTCACCGTTTGAGCGCGTGCCGCCGTGGTCAGTCTATGTGCCGCATAACGATGAAGTGGAAGTGCGGGCCGACAGCGATCTGGAGCTGGCGGTATGCAGCGCGCCGGGTCACGGCAACCTGCCTGCGCGGCTGATTGCCCCAGAAGATGTCGGCGTTGAGCATCGCGGGAAAGGGCGTAATCAGCGGCTGGTGCACAATATTCTGCCGGATAATAAACCCGCTGACAGTCTGCTGGTGGTGGAAGTCTACACCGATGAAGGCGACACCAGCTCTTATCCCAGCCACAAGCACGATCAGGAAGAGAGCGAAGACGAAACCTATCTGGAAGAGACCTATTATCACCGTTTCGATCCGGAACCGGGTTTCGCTATGCAGCGGGTTTACACCGACGATCGCTCGCTTGATGCCTGCATGGCACCCTACAATCGCGATGTGGTGATGGTGCCGCGTGGCTATCATCCGGTGGCGACGCTGGCGGGTTACAACAACTACTACCTGAACGTGATGGCCGGGCCGGTGCGGCTGTGGAAGTTTACCTGGGAGAAAGATCACGCCTGGGTTAACAGCGACGCCTATCCGCGTCAGAAGTAACCGCTGCACTGATTCTCGTCAGCAGCGGATAACCCTCAGAAAAGTAAAACGGCAGCCGATGGGCGTAATGCCTGTCAGTTAAGCGACCGGTGATAATGCAGTCTGGTGCCGCTCAGGGGCTGGCGGTCCTCGCGCCGCTGCGCGGTGCCTTCACGTCATTCGTCTGCCTGACGGACCGGCGGGGATGGCACATCCTGTGCCGCCCCGACTTTCGCCCGCGTCCTGCGGGCTCTCCTGGCTAATGTTCAGCGCTGCGGATTGCCTGCCCCTGATCGGCCCCCGCCTGCTCTGAGGCTTCAGTGTGTGCTGTTAAAAAGGGCACAAGAGTGGAGGCCTGGGCGCCTCTGCTGCGGAAAGGGCTATCCGCAGCGCTGAGGCGTGACGTTGGGCCAGAACGCCACGCCGGGAAGCGTGGAGAGTTCGGGGCCGGCCAGGGAAGGCCGATCCCCGAACGGTTCGTCGGCACGACGTCAAAGCCGAAGGTACCGCGTGAGCGGCGCGAGGACGGCCCGGCAGCAGCAGAGATGCTCAGGCCCGCACTCCGGCACGCTCGCGCAGAAAAAAAGCTGCCACGTCTGACCGTGACAGCCTTTGCAAATTCAACCTTAACTGACCAGCACTACAGCCCATCGGCTGCCTTTGTTATTGCCGCTATCCAGCGTTAACGCCGCAAATCAGGGCGTTTCCACGTTGTTCAGCGCCAGTGAAACGGCCAGCGTCTGTGCCAGACAGAGCGATGCCACCTGCGAGCGGAAGCCGTCTACCTGTGCTTCACGCACCACAAAGCAGACGTCGCTGAAAGCCGCCAGCGGACTCACCTGGCTGTCGGTAATGGCGATCTGATGCGCACCGCGCTTGGCACCCATTTCGACCACTTCGACCGCTTCACGCGCATACGGCGAATAGCTGATGGCAATCACCACATCTTTTGGATTTACCAGGCTGAGCTGTTCGGTAAACATGCCGCCAAGGCCGTCGATCAGGAATGCCCGACGTTCCAGATGACGCAGCGCATAGACCAGGTAAGAGGCCACGCTAAAGGAACGGCGCAGGCCAATCACATAGATATTCTCGGCCTCGTTAAGCAGTTTCACCGCCTTGTTCAACTGCTCCGGATTCACCTGCATCGCCAGCTGCTGTAACGCCTGGCTGTTCACCATGGTAAAGACATTCAGGATCTCAGCCGGGCTCTCAGGCGCGCTGGCGCTGTCGTCGGTTGACGTCTGGCGAAACAGGCGGGCGCGCTCGGTGTAGTTCACCGTCTCTTCCATCAGGTGCTGACGAAAAACCTGTTTCATTTCGTTGAAACCGCTAAAGCCAAAAGCGTTGGCAAAGCGAATCAGAGTCGATGGCGGCACATCGGCCTGCTGGGCGATGGAAGCCACGGTATCAAAGGCGATGCTATTGCTGTTATCAAGGATGTAACGCGCAACCTGTTTAAGACGTTTGCTCAGCGTTTCGTAGCGGCGACGAATATCGTCCTGCAATAAAGAAAGTTGGGTGGGATTATTGGTCATTACTTCTGCCCGTGTAATAAGAATAATGGCTGGATAATGAGCGCTATAGTACCAGATGGATGGAAAATTTCATTTGTTTGCGTCAACAGAGCGGTTTATTTCATGGCTTTATGAAATGCTTCACAGATTGTCTCTGCATCACCTGTCTGCTGGCCGACCGCGACTCCCTGCAGGCCGAAAGGGGACAAACGGCGGGCGCGAATGGCAACAGAAATGAATTAAGCGCGGCGGAAGATGAAAAAAAAAGCGCCACCCTCCGGCCGGAGGATGGCGTCTGGCGCTGAATCAATCAGGCGCGGGCGGCGCGCCAGTACTCTATCAGCCGCAGGTAGTTGCCCTTCACGGTCTCGATCAGCGCCTGATCGTCCAGTTCGCCCTGCAGCCACTGGCGTGATGGCTGACCAAAAATAGTCCTGCCCACTGCGAAGCCTTTAACCCAGGGCGCTTTTGCCGCGGCGGCAAAACCAGCTTTGAGCTTCTCCTCTGGCGCATCAAGGCCGAGGAGCAGAATGCCGCGACAGTGCGGGTCCTGCTGCTCAATCAACCCGCTGATCGCCTGCCAGCTCTCAGCGGAGAGCGGCGGCAGTTTCCACCAGTCCGGCTGAATGCCGAGGCTGTAGAAGTGGCTGAGAATATCAAGATAGTAGCGCTCATCACGGTCCGGATTGCTCTCCGGCAGAATCACTTCCAGCAGCAGCTCGTGTCCGCTTTTGTTACAGCCGTTCCAGACATCCAGTACCAGCTCATCCTGCTCTTTACGCAGTTCGGCGCTGTCGTGTGGATGATAAAATACCAGGCATTTCACCACATGCTCGGCTGGCCAGTCGATTAACTGCGAGCCGATATTGCCATGTTCCAGTCGCAGCGGGCGCGAACCCGGCAGCTCAATCGGACGGCCAATCCACCACTGTTTTCCGGTAATCGCATTCAGTGCTTTCTGACCGTAGGTGGTATCAGCCAGGATACCGCTCTTGTTTTCCAGTCCGGCCGTTTGCGCCGCTTCCTCGGCCGCTTTCAGCAGCAGCAGTTTAAGCTGTGGAATTTTGCTCTCATCAACGCCCGCTTCACGCGCCATATCCAGCAGCTGTTTGCGATGATCAAAGGCGAAAACATTCAGTTCTGGCCACTGCTGCTTGCGGGTGGTCACGCGATGCAGATGGTTGAGGCGATCGTCGAGATCGGGCCGTTTCACCTCTTTATCGCGGCTCAGGAAATCATCCAGCTCCGCTTTGGTCGGCATGGCGGGTGCGCAACCGTGGCGTGACACCACCAGCGCACCGCAGGCGTTGGCGTAACGACACGCCTGCTCCCAGCCCTCATCGTTCAGCCAGCCACGCAGCAGGCCCGACATAAAGGCATCGCCCGCGCCCAGTACGTTTAACACCTCGACGCGCACGCCGGTGTGCAGCCGGGTCTGCTCCCAGCTATCCGGGATCTCGCCTTCGAACACCACGCAACCCAGCGGGCCGCGTTTGCAGACCAGCGTCGCCTGGCTGGCCTGACGCACATTCTTCAGGGCGGTCAGCGTGTCGGTGCTGCCACCGGCAATATGAAACTCTTCTTCGGTGCCGACGATCAAATCGAAATAATGCACCACTTCCTGTAGCTGCTGCGTCACCTGCGACGATTCAATGAAACGCGTTTCACCGTCGCCGAGCGAGGTCAGTCCCCACAGCACCGGACGATAATCGATATCCAGCGCGGTACGCAGGCCGTGGCGGCGGGCAATATCCAGCGCTTTCAGTACCGCTTCGCGGGTTTGCGGATGAGATAAATGGGTGCCGGTTACTGCCACCGCACGCGAAGAGGCAATAAACGCTTCCTGCACGTCCTCCGGTACCAGTCCCATATCCGCGCAGTTGTCACGGTAGAAAATCAGCGGAAAAGTCTCTTCATCTTTAATACCGAGGATCACCATGCCGGTCAGGCGTTTTTCATCGGTAATTAAGGCGTCGGTATTGCAGCCTACGCGCTGCAGCTCTTCCCGCAGAAAGCGACCATTGTGCTCATCTCCCACCCGCGCCAGCATCGCCGATTTCAGACCCTGAATCGCGGTGCCATAGGCGACGTTACCTGACGAACCCCCCAGATATTTGGCAAATGAGGTGACATCCTCCAGCCGCGCCCCGATCTGCTGACCATAAAAATCGACGGCGATGCGCCCGATACAAATCACATCAAGCCGCTTCTGTTGTGTACTCATACCTGTGGTTTCCTTCTGTGATTAGCAGACACTGCGGGCGAAAAGCCCGACGACGCGCGCTTTGCTTCCGGGTCTATAGGTGCCTGATTGGCTATGAGGTCAGTATGAGGAATAAAAATTCCAGATTCAATATGAAATGAAATATCCATCGCGATTTTGTGAACCAGGTAAAACTCCTGATTCCGCCTGGTGACGGGTAACCTTATCTTCGCCGTGCCCGGCGTGTCGGGGTTGTGAGAGAGATCGCAGGAATATTGCCAGCAATAGAGGAAGCTACTGAAGTGAAATGAATTTTTTCAACGCACCTTGTTGTCCATAAAACGTTCCAGTTTTTCCCGCCCGGATGCCTCGTCAGACCCTGCAGCATGACTAAATTTGATCTCACTCGCAAAATGAAATGTTTCTTCTGTAATTGTATTTTATGAAAAATATATTTGTTTATAATCGCCTCACGTTTCAATTATACCGGTCGCCTTTTCCGCAGTATGACTTCGCCTGGCGCGTTGTACCGGAGTCAGGTACCACCAGCATGTAAAGGAAGAGCATATGGGCACAATCAGACTGACCACTGCACAGGCGCTGGTTAAATTTCTTGATAATCAATACATTGATGTCGATGGCGTTGAGACAAAGTTTGTAAAAGGCATCTTCGCGATTTTCGGTCATGGCAACGTGCTGGGAATGGGGCAGGCGCTGGAGCAGGACAGCGGCGATCTGGTGGTTTATCAGGGTCGCAATGAGCAGGGCATGGCGCATGCCGCGACCGGCTTTGCGAAACAGTCACTGCGTCGTCAGATCATCGCCTGCAGTTCATCAGTCGGACCGGGCGCCGCCAACATGATTACTGCCGCCGCTACCGCCACCGCAAACCGTATTCCGCTGCTGCTGCTGCCGGGCGACGTGTTCGCTACCCGTCAGCCCGATCCGGTTTTGCAGCAGATTGAGCAGAGTTACGATCTCAGCATCAGCACCAACGACGCCTTCCGGGCCGTCAGCAAATACTGGGACCGCGTCAGCCGTCCGGAACAGCTGATGTCCGCCTGCATTAACGCCCTGCGCGTGCTGACCGATCCGGCCGAAACCGGTGCGGTAACGCTGTCGCTGCCGCAGGATGTGCAGGGCGAAGCCTGGGATTACCCGGACTATTTCTTCCAGAAGCGGGTACATCGACTGGATCGTCGCCTGCCGGTTGCGGCGCAGCTGGCCGATGCCCTGACGCTGATCGGCCGTAAGCGCAAGCCGCTGATCGTTTGTGGCGGCGGGGTGAAGTATTCCGAAGCAGGCGAGGCACTGCGCCAGTTCGCCGAACGCTATCAGATCCCGTTTGCGGAGACCCAGGCGGGCAAAGGCACGGTGATCTCTGACCATCCGCTGAACGTCGGCGGCGTGGGCGAAACCGGCTGTCTGGCGGCGAACCTGCTGGCCAAAGAGGCTGATTTAGTTATCGGCATCGGGACCCGTTACACCGACTTCACCACCGCCTCGAAATGGATTTTCCAGAACCCGGACGTCAGCTTCCTCAATATCAACGTCAGTAATTTCGACAGCTACAAGCTGGATGGCGTGCAGCTGCTGGCCGATGCCCGTGAAGGGCTGACCGCGCTGACCGCCGCGCTGGCGTCACAACATTACAGCAACGACTGGGGCAGCCAGATTGAGCAGGCGCAGAGCAAATTGCTGAAAGAGACCCAGCGCGTCTATCAGGTGACCTATCACGAGCAGGATTTTGTGCCGGAAATTGCTGACCACCTGGATCGTGAAGCGGTCTTCGCCGAGTTCAACCGCCTGACTCAGTCGGTGCTGACCCAGAGCAGCGTGCTCGGCACGCTGAACGAACAGTTACCCAAAGAGGCGGTGATTGTCGCGGCGGCAGGCAGTTTGCCTGGCGATCTGCAGCGCGTCTGGCGTACCAAAGATTACAACGCCTATCACGTTGAGTATGGCTACTCCTGTATGGGGTATGAAGTTAACGCCGCGCTGGGCGCAAAACTGGCGCAGCCGCAGCGTGAAGTCTATGCGCTGGTCGGCGACGGTTCTTTCATGATGCTGCACTCCGAGCTGGTGACCTCGATTCAGGAAGGGGCGAAGATCAACGTGGTCCTGCTGGATAACATGACCAACGGCTGCATCAATAACCTGCAGATGGAACACGGCATGGACAGCTTCACCACCGAGTTTCGCTTCCGTAATCCGGAAGGCGGCAAGCTGGATGGCGGCTTTGTGCCGGTTGATTTCGCCGCCATCGCGGCAGGCTACGGCTGTAAAACCTACCGCGTCACCACGCTGGAGCAGTTAAAAGCCGCACTGGAAGATGCCAGAACGCAGACCGTTTCCACTCTTATCGACATCAAAGTGCTGCCAAAAACCATGATCCACAAATATTTCAGCTGGTGGCACGTTGGCGTTGCACAGGCCTCCGATTCTGAACGGGTTCAGGCGGTCGCGGATAAGCTGAAAGCCCATCTGGATCAGGCCCGTAAATACTAATTTCAGGGCCGGAGCACGGCCCCTTTCTTCTTCTCTCAGCACGAACCCTACACAGGTGTAATTATGACTTTGAAACTTGGCGTCATCGGTACCGGTGCAATTGGTCAGGAACATATTCGCCGCTGCAACCACGTGTTGCAGGGAGCGCAGGTGGTTGCCGTCTCGGATATCAACGTTGACGGCGCGCGCGCTGCGCTGCAGCGCCTGAATATCGAGGCGGAGGTGTTTCAGAACGGGCATGACGTGATCCAGTCGCCGAACGTCGATGCGGTGCTGGTGACGTCATGGGACCCGACCCATGAAGAGTTCACCTTAGCCGCCATCGCAGCCGGCAAACCGGTGTTCTGTGAAAAGCCGCTGGCGATGAGCGCCGAAGGCTGCCGCCGGGTGGTCGATGCTGAAATTCAGGCGGGCAAACGGCTGGTCCAGGTTGGCTTTATGCGACCTTACGATGCCGGTTATCGCGCCCTGAAAAAAGTCATTACCGACGGAGATATCGGTGAGCCGCTGATGCTGCACTGCGCGCACCGCAACCCGACCGTGCCGGAAAATTACACCACGCCGATGGCGATCACCAACACGCTGATCCACGAACTGGATGTGCTGCGCTGGCTGACCAGTGACGATTACAAAACCGTGCAGGTGGTCTTCCCGCGCGTCACCTCAAAATCGCATGCTCAGCTGAAAGACCCGCAGATTGTGCTGTTTGAAACCCAGAAAGGGGTACGCATCGACGTCGAGATTTTCGTCAACTGCGCTTATGGCTATGACATTCAATGTGAAGTGGTTGGCGAAGAGGGCATTGCCCGGTTACCGGAGCCGTCGTCGGTTCAGCTGCGTAAAGATGCCCGGCTGTCGAACACCATTCTGGTTGACTGGAAAGATCGGTTTATCGAAGCGTATGACGTTGAGCTGCAGGCGTTCATCAACGACGTGAAAGCGGGCACGCTGACCGGTCCGTCAGCCTGGGATGGCTTCGCCGCCTCAGTGGCTGCCGATGCCTGTATCAAAGCGCAAAACAGCGGTGCGATTGAAACGGTAGAGATGCCGCCACGTCCTGCTTTCTACTCCTGATTCAGCACAGACAGGCGGGATGCCCGCCCGGCTAAGGAACAACATAATGAACAAAAACAACGTAAAACTGGCGATTGCCCCGATCGGCTGGACCAACGACGACATGCCGGATCTCGGCAGCGAGAACACCTTCCAGCAAACCGTCAGTGAGATGGCGCTGGCGGGGTTTACCGGCAGCGAAGTCGGCAGTAAATATCCGCGCGATCCGGCGATCCTGAAACCGATGCTGGATATTCGCGGCATCGAAATCTGTAACGCCTGGTTCAGCACATTTTTTGCCAACGGCGATAAGGCCAAAACCATCGATGAGTTCATTAACCACATGAACTTCCTGCATGCGATGGGCGCGCGGGTCATTGGCTGTTCAGAGCAGAGCAAAAGTATTCAGGGCACCACGCTGGCGGTGTTTGAGCAGAAACCGGTGTTCAGTGATGAAGAGTGGCAGCGCACGGCAGACGGCTACAACGAACTGGCGCGCATTGCGGCTGAAAAGGGAATGCGGGTCACGCTGCATCACCATATGGGCACCGGCATTCAGACCACCGAAGAGATCGACCGCTTTATGGCATTGACCGACGAGCAGGTTGGCCTGCTGTATGACACCGGTCACGTCTACTATTCGGAAGGTTCACAGCAGAAGATGCTGGCGGTGCTGGAAAAATATCTGCCGCGCATTTTTCACGTCCATCTGAAAGATGTGCGCGACGAGGTGGTCGCTGAGGTGCGCGACAATCATCTCTCCTTCCTGGAAGGGGTGAAGAAAGGCACCTTCACCGTGCCGGGCGATGGCGTGATCGATTTTAAACCGGTGTTCAAAATCCTCGACGATTACGGCTACAAAGGCTGGATGGTGGTGGAAGCGGAGCAGGACCCGGCGCTGGCTAACCCGTTTGAATATGCGGTGAAAGCGCGCCGTTATATTCGAGAGAATACCGGGCTGTAAGCGCAGGCGGGAAATAACCGGCTTCCCCGAACCGGGGAAGCCGGAAGCCAGCAGGGCAGTCGCCCGGCCTTATTTCAGAGTGATACTTTTCACAATGTTGTCGGCATCGCTTTGTGCCTGCTGCTGGTTATCGCCCGGCAGAGTAATCTGCAGCGTGACCAGTTTGCCATCGACCTTCGCCAGAATCACCGATGACCATGATGTCTGGTTGTTCGCTGAAATCACCGTATCCAGCTGCTGTGCCGGCTGATCTTTCAGCGTAACCGATTTGTTTGAAACCACCTGCAGTTGCGGATCGCGATTGCGCTGCTGCTGTTCCATACGCTGTGATAACACGTCCAGGCCATCATTGGTCGGCTCACCGGCAATCACAATAATCGCGCGCGCGCCGGTTTCATCGGCGTAAACGTGCATATTAGTGGTCTGCGAACCAAGCTTGCCGCTCTTATCTGACATGCCAGGCGGCAGCGAGAAGCTCAGTTTGCCATCCATCAGCGTCACCGTCTGCGCCGACTGACTGGCGCTGACGCCGTTGTCATTTGCCGCGTCATCTTTCTTCTGGTCACAGGCGGCTAAGCCGAGCACCAGTAAGCCCATTCCTACATATTTCACCAGGTTGCGCATCAGAATCCCTTTTTTAAGTTTCCAGTCAGCCGTTAATACAACAGGAATCAGGTTGCAAACGCAACCTGATGATTGTCAGCAGATCTTAGCGGGTAATGGCGAAAATCGGTATGGCGGGTTAGCCGAAATTTACCTGAGCGGCAGAACGGCGCTCAGCCAGCCGTTTCAGCGCGGCATTGAGCAGTACGCCGTAGGCGGGCAGGAAGAAAATCATGCAGATCAGCACCTTGAAGCTGTAATCCACCAGGGCAATCTCCACCCAGTGCTGGGCCATAAAGGCATCAGGGCTCTTGTAAAAAGCGATGGAGAAAAAGGCCAGCGTATCGCTGATGTTGCCGAGGAACATAGCGCAGCCTGGCGCGATCCACCACTGCGGCAGGGCGCGCAGACGGTTAAAGACGTGTACGTCGAGGATCTGACCCAGTGCGTAAGCCATAAAGCTGGCGCAGGCGATGCGGGCGACAAACAGGTTCACCTGTTCCAGCGCCTGCCAGCCCTGCCATTCACCCTGATAGTAGAGCGCAGAGACGGCATAGGAGATAAACAGCGCCGGGATCATCACCGCCAGAATAATGCGACGGGCCAGCGGCGCGCCAAAGATGCGCACGGTCAGATCGGTTGCCAGGAAGATAAACGGGAAGCTGAATGCGCCCCAGGTGGTGTGGAAGCCAAAAATCGAGATCGGCAGCTGCACCAGATAGTTACTGGAGGTGATCACCAGCAGGTGAAACAGCGATAACCAGAACAGCGCGTGCATGCGCTGACGCGAAGAGAATGCGAGCATAATCAACCTTTTTAATGTTGGGGTGAGGGAACCCATTGCGGGACGCCGTTCGGGCAGCGCCTGGCAGTTTTATGAGCAAAAAGCGGCGGCATCTTACCGCGTTGTGCTATTTATGCAATGGTTAATTTTAGCGCAATCGTTATCGCCTTGCGTCATCATCATCACGCGTTAGAATGAGCGCCCCAAACCTGAACCGAGTCCATTATGAGCGATGCTTTTTCCTCTGCCGACCATCAACTGGATGCCCGTGGCCTGCGTTGCCCGGAGCCGGTGATGATGGTGCGCAAAACCGTACGCAGCCTGCAGGATGGCGACACGCTGTTGATCATTGCCGACGATCCGGCCACCACCCGGGATATTCCGGGCTTCTGCCGCTTTATGGAACATCGTCTGCTGGCGCAGCAGACCGATAACCTGCCGTATCAGTTCCTGATCCAGAAAGGCATGGCGGAGTAGTCGTGCTGGCTGAGCGCGGCCCGTCATCGGACAGGCCGCCTCTCTTTAGCTGCGGTTGCGCAGTAACCGCAGCGCGTTGGCGGTGACCAGCGCCGTGGCGCCCGAGTCCGCCAGCACCGCCAGCCACAATCCGGTCAGTCCCAGCAGCGTCGTGACCAGGAAAACTGCCTTCAGCCCCAGCGCGATGGTAAGGTTCTGACGAATGATGCGGCGCGTGCGGCGCGCCAGCACAATCATCGGTGCCAGATGGCTCAGCTGATTGCGCGTCAGCGCGGCATCGGCGGCTTCCAGCGCCACATCGGTGCCGCTGCCCATCGCAATGCCCAGCGTCGCCGCTTTCATCGCCGGCGCATCGTTAATCCCATCACCGACCATCGCCAGCGGCTGCTGCTGGCTCAGTTCGGCTATTGCCGCGACCTTATCGGCGGGCAGCAGGCTGGCCCGGAAATCAATGCCCAGCTGACGGGCAATGGTCGCGGCTGCACGCGGATTGTCACCGGTCAGCATCAGGCTCTCAATGCCCAGTTTTTTCAGCGCCTGCAGAGCCGCTGCCGCATCACTGCGCAGCCGATCGTGCAAGGCCAGCGCCCCCAGCACGTCGTCATCCCGCACCAGTACCACCACGGTTTCACCTTCTGCTTCGCGCCGGGTGATCTCTTCGGTTTGCTGCGCTGTCAGCCCGCCAATCTGTGCAGGCGTCAGCAGCTGGATTTGCTGACCGCCGACCCAGGCGGTAATGCCCCGACCCGCCTGCACCTGCTGATCGTCTGCGACCGGAATCGTCAGATTGCGAGCCGCCGCTGCCGCCACAATCGCCGTGGCCAGCGGATGGGTCGCGCCCTGTTCCACGGCGGCGCTCAGCGCCAGCATCTCCGTTTCACTGGCGGTGCCAAAGCGCACAATTCCGCTGAGCTGCGGCTTGCCGACGGTCAGGGTACCGGTTTTATCGAACGCCATCATGCGCAGCGAACTCAGTCGTTCTAAGGCCGCGCCGCCTTTGATCAGCGCGCCCTGACGGGCAGCGGCGGCCAGTCCGGAGGTAATCGCCGCTGGCGTGGAGATCACCAGCGCACAGGGACAGCCAATCAGCAGCAAGGTCAGGCCTTTGTAGATCCACGGCTGCCATTCCCCCGCGCCGAGCAACGGCGGGACCACCATCACCAGCAGCGACAGCAGCATCACCAGCGGCGTATAGATGCGGCTGAACCGATCGATAAAGCGTTCAACCGGCGCGCGATGGGTTTCCGCCTCCTCAATCAGTTGCAGTATCCGGTCGATCGCGCTTTCGCCCGGCTTCGACACCACTTCCAGCGTCACCAGACGGTCAATGCTGGTGGCACCAGCCAGGATTTTGTCGCCGCGGCTGTGCGTCACCGGCAGCGATTCGCCGGTTAAGGCGCTTTCATCAAAACTGGCGAGCGGCGTCATTAAGCAGCCATCGACCGGCAGGCGGCTGCCCGCCGCCACTTCAATCTGATCGCCGGGCTGCAGCGCGGCGAGTGGCACGTCACGACGCTGGCCCTGCTCAAGGCGGATCGCCGATTCCGGGCGCAGCGCCATTAAACGGGTGACGCCACTGCGTGCCCGCGCGGCGGCGTAACTTTCCAGCTGCTCGCCGAGCTGAAACAGCACCAGCACCATCGCCGCTTCGGCGTGGGCACCGATGATCAGCGCACCGGCTGAGGCCAGCGTCATCAGGGTTTCGATGGTGAAAGGCGAACCGCTGCGCAGCCGCTGCCAGGCGCTGCGTGCCACCGGAAACAGGCCGATCAGGGTGGTGATGACAAACAGGCGATCGCCCCACAGCGGCGCGAAATGGCTGAGCAGGCTGCTGGCGAGCACCAGCAGCGCCAGCGCAATCAGCATGCGGTTATGTTGCCAGCGCGGGCCATCGGCTGCCGTGTCGGTCTGGCTGCTGAGCTGGAAACCGGCTTTTTTAACCGCCTGTTCTACCGCCTGTCGCACGTCGCTGTCGGCGCTGATCACCAGTTTTTCACTGCTGAACAGCACGCGCGCTTCGGTAACGCCCGCCACCTGCTGAACCGCGGTTTCAATGCTGCGGGCGCAGCCGGGACAATCCATCCCGCTGACCTGCCAGCTAAACGGCAGGTGACCGGCGCGTCGCCGGTCGCCTTCCTCATCGGCATCGTTGCCGGGACTGCTGTTACTGTCGCAGCAGCAGCCCGCGCTGTCTGCGGTAACCGGGGTTGCGGCGTGGATGGAGAGCGTCAGGGGACGAGTCTGAGGGATCTGGCACAGGGGTTTGGCTGCGGCGTGGCTGGCACGCGGTTTACCGCAGCCACAGGCGTGATGTTGATGCATATGACCTCCGGATAAGGGATGAACGAAGCTGTCCATCCCGTTATCCTACACTCTGGAGTTAACTCCAGAGTCAAGGCCATTTTTTAAACCAGGCGTTCTGTTACACCACCCACAGCGAACGGACAATCATAAAGTGACCGGCAAAGTAGCAGGCGGCAACGATGGCGCTGTCGGCACTGAAACGGCGACGATAATGACTGATAAACCAGACAATATTCGCCAGCAACAGCAGACCGGCACCCACCATGATGGAGAAGCTGTAATCGGTCGGGCGGAAGAAGTACTGCTCTGTCGCTATCCAGGTCATTACCAGCGTCATACCGATAAACGTACAGATCGGCCAGCGCAGATCTTCCAGTCGGCTCCACAGAATGCCAATCAGCACCACGCCGATAATCAACAGCGTCAGCGGAATCGGCCAGAAGAAAGTCATGGTCATGCTGGCGGCGAAACAGAGGGTATAAAGCAGATGCGACAGGAAAAACGCGCCAATGGCGTAGAGCATCTGCTGACGGGGTAGCAGCGTTAACGCATCGCCGACCAGAGTGGCGATCAGACCGGCCAGAATCAGGTAGTCCGTGGTGTTCAGCGTCGGGGCCTGCCAGGCGAGGCCGACCAGCAGCAGCAGCGTGACCGGTTTAAACAACCAGCGTTGCCATTGCGGACCGCGATAGGTGGCATCAACGTAGAGCCAGCCGGAGAAAAGTACAGCGAGGAAAGACCAGAGCATTGTTTCTCCCTTTTTTAACCAAAATGGTGAAAGATCCCAAAATATCCCTTCCAGTTTAGGTTACGTCCTGACGATGTGACAATCAGGCAACTCTGGTTGTATGCTTTGCCGCGCAGTTAACGCCATCCGCATTTCTTTAAGCACGAGAGAATTATGAGCAAACCACCGCTAATCATTATTATCGTCCTGGCGATTATCGCCGTGCTGGCTACCCGTCAGTTCATCAAACAGCGCCGCGAAACCGCCGTCAATGATGCCTCTCCGGTGCGATCCCTGACGGCGGAAGTCAAAACCAAACGTGAATTTCCGGCACCCAATCGCCGTTCACGTCAGCGTGAGGTGATTGCCGGGGAAGAGATGCGCTACGAAGCCCTGTTTCATCCGCTTAACGGTGCCAGCGACATTAAAGTGCAGCTTAAAGAAGGCGAATATCATCAGCTGGATAAAGGGACGAAGGGCGAACTGAAAATGCAGGGAACGCGCTTTATCAGCTTTACCCCAGCGCAGTAATCAGCGGGCAGGGCGCCCGCTCACAGAACTATTTTTTGCGGGGAAAGTGCTTTTTCTGCCAGGCGACCAGTTCAAATACGCCAAACACAAACACCTTCGCCTGGGTAAGGCGGTCAATCGGCGGGGCATCTTTGGTCTGCGTGGCGCGCAGTAATACCAGCTGCAGGCCGTGCATCATGATCATGAAAAACAGCGCGACATTAATAAAGTAGGTCAGCGGTTTCGGGTAGGGATGCACCACGTTAACCAGTAAAAATGCCCATACGCACAGCATCAACAGACGCCCCAAATTAAGTAACATCCTGCGTCTCCTGTTGACGTTGATATAAACGATAAGCCACTTGTCCGGCTATTTTCTCGCGATAAAGATTCCACTCTGGCGGCACCGGCGGCGCGCCATTATCCACTTCACTTTCGACATAGATCAGCGCGTCGTCCGCCAGCCAGTGATTCTGCTCCAGCAGCTGCAGCGTCTGCTCCAGCAATCCCTGGCGAAACGGCGGATCGATAAACACCACGTCAAAGGGTTCGCCTGGCTGCGCCAGAAAAGTGAGCGCATTGGTCTGAATCACCTTGCCGTTGTGGGCATTCAGCGTCTGCAGGTTCTTCATTAGCTGCTGTGCAACCGGACGCTCCAGCTCCAGCAGCGTCGCCGATCCCGCGTAGCGCGACAGCGCTTCCAGTCCTAACGCGCCGCTGCCGGCGAAACAGTCGAGACAACGTGCTGCTGGCAGTACCGGCGCCAGCCAGTTAAACAGGGTTTCACGCACCCGATCGGTGGTGGGACGCAGCCCGGCGCTGTCGGGCACCGGCAATTTGCGTCCGCGCCATTGTCCGCCGATGATGCGGATCTGCCCGGCACCGCCGGTACTGCGGGGGTTTTTAGTCATCTTGCTCACAACTCGTCATAATTTGTTGCGTAGTTTAACGGGCGAATCGGTGAGAAGAAACGTTAAAAAAGGGTGCTGTGGTGAGCTGGCTGGAAAGTGTTAGACTACTGAGTTGCTGAAGTCATGCAGTATTCTGCGGTTTTACGCCGGTCTGGCGTTAGCCAATTTTAATTGATTCACCCCTGGAAACGACGCGCGACCGGGACAAAGCCATCGAGGAGTGTAGTCACACAATGGCAAAAGAGAAAAAACGTGGCTTTTTTTCCTGGCTGGGATTTGGCAAAGAAGAAGAGAAGCAACCCTCTGCAGAGGAGCAGGCGCAACCGGCGGCTGAGTCCACGCCGCAGCAGGAAGAACAGCCAGCCGCAACCTTAACGCAGGCTGAATCGCAAGCGGAAGAGACTGTCGCCATCACCGAAACGGTGGCCGGACAGCAACGTGATGCGGAGGTAACGGCTGCCGCGCCGCATGAAGCCGCACCGGAAGCCCTGGCGGAACCGGAGCCGATTCAGGCTGACCCGGAAGCCTTACTGGAAACGGAAAGCGATCCGCACGGCGTACCGGTCGTCGAGGCTGACGCCATCATCACCCCAGCGGCTGATGCCGCAGCAACCCAGGCTGACGCGCCGCTGAGCGACGAAGAGCTGGACGCACTGGCGCTGGGTGATGCAGAGATCGTCGAAACCCCGCAGGCTGACGCGCCGCTGAGCGACGAGGAGCTGGACGCGCTGGCGCTGGGCGATGCAGAGATCGTCGAAACCCCGCAGACTGACGCGCCGCTGAGCGACGAAGAGCTGGACGCGCTGGCGCTGGGCGATGCAGAGATCATCGAAACCCCGCAGGCTGACGCGCCGCTGAGCGATGAAGAGCTGGAAGCCCTGGCGCTGGGTGATGCAGAGATCATCGAAACCCCGCAGGCTGACGCACCGCTGAGCGATGAAGAGCTGGAAGCCCTGGCGCTGGCAGAAAGTGAAGAAGCCGATGCCGTGCCGGATACCGTCAGCGATCTGCCGTTAGCCGCTGCGCCAATCATTACGCAGGAGCAGGAACGCCCCAGCAAAGAGGGCTTCTTTGCCCGCCTGAAGCGCAGCCTGGTAAAAACCCGTCAGAACCTCGGTTCCGGTTTCGTCAGCCTGTTCCGTGGCAAAAAGATTGATGATGACCTGTTTGATGAGCTGGAAGAGCAGTTGCTGATTGCTGACGTCGGCGTCGATACCACCCGCCGGATCATCACCCATCTGACTCAGCAGGCGAACCGTAAGCAGCTGCGTGATGCGGAAGCGCTTTATGGTTTGCTGAAAGCCGAAATGGCGTCGATTCTGGCCAAAGTGGATGCGCCGCTGGACGTCTCCGGCAAAACCCCGTTTGTAATCCTGATGGTCGGCGTCAACGGTGTGGGGAAAACCACCACCATCGGTAAACTGGCGCGTCAGTATCAGGCCGAGGGCAAATCAGTGATGCTGGCTGCCGGTGACACCTTTCGTGCGGCCGCGGTCGAACAGCTGCAGGTCTGGGGCCAGCGCAACAATATTCCGGTGATTGCTCAGCATACCGGTGCAGATTCTGCCTCGGTGATCTTCGATGCGATTCAGGCGGCGAAATCACGCGGTGTCGACGTGCTGATTGCCGATACCGCCGGTCGCCTGCAGAACAAATCGCACCTGATGGAAGAGCTGAAGAAAATTACCCGGGTGATGAAGAAGCTGGATGAAGATGCGCCGCATGAAGTGATGCTGACGCTTGACGCCAGTACCGGGCAGAATGCGGTCAGCCAGGCCAGACTGTTTGATGAAGCGGTGGGCTTAACCGGCATCGCGCTGACCAAGCTGGATGGCACCGCCAAGGGCGGAGTGATCTTCTCGGTCGCCGATCAGTTCGGTATTCCGATTCGCTACATCGGTGTCGGGGAAGGCATCGAAGATTTACGCCCGTTTAAGGCGGATGATTTTATTGAGGCACTGTTTGCCCGAGAGGACTAATTAGGATGATTCGCTTTGAAGAGGTCAGTAAGGCATATCTCGGCGGACGTCAGGCACTGCAGGGGGTGGATTTCCATCTGCGTCCCGGCGAAATGGCGTTCCTGACCGGCCACTCCGGTGCCGGTAAAAGTACGTTGCTGAAGCTGATTTGTGGCATTGAGCGTCCGAGTGCCGGACAAATCTGGTTTAGCGGCCACGATATTTCCCGATTGCGTAACAGCGAGGTGCCTTTTCTGCGCCGTCAGATCGGCATGATCTTTCAGGATCACCACCTGCTGATGGATCGTTCGGTCTACGACAACGTGGCGATCCCGCTGATTATCTCCGGCGCCAGCGGCGAAGATATCCGTCGTCGCGTTTCGGCAGCGCTGGACAAAGTCGGCCTGCTCGACAAAGCGAAAAGTTACCCGATTCAGCTATCAGGCGGTGAACAGCAGCGTGTGGGTATCGCCCGTGCGGTGGTGAATAAACCGGCGGTGCTGCTGGCGGATGAACCCACCGGTAACCTTGACGAAGCGCTGTCGGAAGACATTCTGCGACTGTTTGAAGAGTTCAACCGCGTGGGCGTCACCGTATTGATGGCGACGCACGACAACGGCTTAATTGCCCGTCGTAACTACCGCGTCATGACGCTGAATCAGGGACGCCTGCACGGAGGCCACGATGGTCAATAAACGCAATAAACGCCCGACGGCGCCGAAAGCGAAGCAGCAGCCGTCGAAAAGCAAAGCGCTGAAAGGCGGCTGGCAGGAGCAGTGGCGCTATGCGCTGCGCGGTACGCTGTCGGACATGTGGCGTCAGCCGCTGGCGACGCTGCTGACGGTTATGGTGATCGCCATTTCGCTGACCCTGCCAAGCGTCTGCTACATGGTGTGGAAGAACGTCAGCCAGGCGGCGACCCAGTGGTATCCGGCACCGCAGCTGACGGTTTATCTCGATAAAGCGCTGGATGACACCGCCGCCGAAAACGTGGTGGCGCAGCTCAAACAGGTGGAAGGCGTGGATAACGTCAATTACCTGACGCGGGAAGAGGCGCTCAATGAGTTCCGCAACTGGTCAGGGTTTGGCGGTGCGATGGATATGCTGGAGCAGAACCCGCTGCCTGCGGTGGCGATTATCACGCCGAAGCTCAATTTTCAGAATTCCGACACCATGCAAAGCCTGCGCGATCGGGTGACTAAAGTGCAGGGCGTGGATGAAGTACGCATGGACGACAGCTGGTTCGCGCGGCTGGCGGCGCTGACCGGGCTGGTAGGGCAGATCGCCTCGATGATCGGCGTACTGATGATTGTGGCGGTGTTCCTGGTGATCGGTAACAGCGTGCGGCTCAGCATCTTTGCCCGCCGCGATACCATCAACGTACAAAAGCTGATTGGCGCCACCGATGGCTTTATTCTGCGGCCGTTCCTCTATGGCGGAGCGTTGCTGGGCTTGAGCGGTGCGGTATTGTCGCTGCTGCTGTCGGAAGTGCTGGTGCTGCGGCTGCAATCGGTGGTGGCCCATGTGGCAACCGTGTTCGGCACCACTTTCTCGCTGGAAGGCTTCTCCTGGGATGAGGCGCTGCTGTTAGTGCTGATTGCCGCGATCATCGGCTGGATCGCCGCCTGGCTGGCGACGGTACAACATTTACGCCGATTTACGCCCCAGTAAACGCCTGCAACATTTTTTTGTTATAATAGTCCTCTGCTACCGGCGATGGGATGCAGAGGACGCACTCGCCTCTTCCCTTCCTGTCATCTGTGTGTAAAATATTCACTGCTATAATTGTTGTTGTGGATAACTTTGTTGTCCCGGTAGCACAGATTGCTTTCGGATTTCGCGCGACGTTGACATACTGTATCGTCTGCGCAAGGAAATGTGCGGCAATTCCACTGAATTTGTGAGGGTTTGAATGACCAAAGAAATGCAAACTTTAGCTATTGCTCCTCTGGGCAACCTGGAATCTTACGTTCGGGCTGCCAATACCTGGCCGATGCTGTCGGCAGAAGAGGAAAAAGCGTTGGCTGAACGGCTGCATTACCAGGGCGATCTGGATGCGGCAAAGACGCTGATCCTGTCTCACCTACGCTTTGTAGTTCATATCGCTCGTAATTACTCCGGCTACGGCTTGCCGCAGGCTGACCTGATTCAGGAAGGCAACATCGGCCTGATGAAAGCGGTGCGTCGCTTTAACCCTGAAGTGGGCGTGCGACTGGTCTCTTTCGCCGTACACTGGATCAAAGCCGAAATTCATGAATACGTGCTGCGTAACTGGCGTATCGTGAAAGTCGCGACCACCAAAGCACAGCGTAAGCTGTTCTTTAACCTGCGTAAAACCAAGCAGCGTCTGGGCTGGTTCAATCAGGACGAAGTCGAGATGGTGGCGCGTGAACTGGGCGTGAGCAGTAAAGACGTGCGTGAAATGGAATCACGTATGGCGGCCCAGGATATGACCTTTGATATGTCGGCCGACGATGAGAGCGGTGAAGGCAAATCAATGGCACCGGTGCTCTATCTGCAGGATAAAACCTCTGACTTTGCCGACGGCATTGAAGAGGACAACTGGGATGCGCACGCTGCCGATAAGCTGAGCTATGCGATGGAAGGTCTGGATGAGCGTAGTCAGCACATCATCCGTGCCCGCTGGCTGGATGAAGACAACAAAACCACGCTGCAGGAGTTAGCCGATCAATATGGCGTCTCAGCGGAACGTGTCCGCCAGCTGGAAAAGAACGCCATGAAAAAACTGCGTATGGCGATCGAAGCGTAATACCGCAAGGTAACCTTCAGGGGCGACATGATCATGTCGCCCTTTTTGTTTTCTGCGCCCGCCTGCTTTACTCCACCGCCCGTATCCAGCCATCGGTCTGGGCTCTGAAACCACACGCCTGCATAAACGCCGCCCGCACCCGCTGATCGTCGCTGCCATCATCTGCAATCCACCAGTCCGCTAATGATCCGTTCTGCCTGATGGTCTCTTCCAGCAAATATTGACCCACTCCGCGTCGCCGGGTGACATCGCGTACGGCCAGCCGATGAACCTTGCCGTGAATACCTGAAATCTCCAGTTGCAATGCGCCCAGCAGGCGGTCGTTGAAACGCGCCGCATAAAGGCGATGACTTTCATTCAGCGTCTGTTCCAGTTTATCAATCTCCAGATCCGGCCAGACTTTACCCAGATCGATCCGGTCCTGCGGCGTCAGCGTGGTTAAACGCTGGATGGTGAGCTTCATGACAAACACCTGTACTTGTAAAAGGGGAAAGTGTAGCGAAAGTATACAACCAGAGCGCTGACACATTTTCATCAATAAAACAGGTCAAAAGATGGCCTGGCTGCCAGGATGATAGTTGTAAACAGGCCCTGGATGCGATCAATCCAGCATAACCCGCTGGCAAAGTGGTGAAAATCCGGCCGTTGCATCCAGTGTATTATGCTGTTGCACTCAGGCAATTCTGAATATGTCAGTTGATTTACAGAAGAAACTTCCTGTTTAATAACCTGAAAAATAAAGCCTTATTACTAATAAATGCCAGAAAAGTACGCTAACTCATTATTGCTTAATCAGTTTTTCGACTTTATCTGGCAGTTTGCACTCACAACAACCACGACATAACAGATGGGGTAGTCCGGATGAAAATGAAAGGTCGCGCATTACTGGCGGGATGTGTAGCACTGGCGATGAGCCATGCCGCACTGGCTGAAGATATTAAAGTGGCGATTGTCGGGGCGATGTCTGGCCCGGTTGCGCAGTATGGCGACATGCAGTTTGCCGGAGCGACCCAGGCGATTGAAGATATCAATGCCAAAGGCGGCGTCAACGGCAACAAACTGGTTGCGGTGAAATATGATGACGCCTGTGACCCGAAACAGGCGGTCGCGGTCGCCAACAAAGTGATCAACGACGGCATCCGCTACGTCATCGGCCATCTCTGCTCCTCATCGACCCAGCCTGCGTCTGACATCTACGAAGATGAAGGCGTGCTGATGATTACCCCCGCCGCCACCGCGCCGGATCTCACCGCCCGTGGCTACAAACTGATTATGCGCACCACCGGTCTCGACTCCGATCAGGGCCCGACCGCGGCCAAATATGCCATGACCGAGCTGAAGCCGCAGCGTATCGCTGTGGTTCACGACAAGCAGCAGTATGGCGAAGGCCTGGCGCGTTCGGTGCAGGAGAGCCTGAAAAAGCAGGGCGCCAACATCGTGATGTTTGAAGGTATCACCGCCGGCGACAAAGATTTCTCTACCCTGGTGGCTCGCTTCAAGAAAGAGAACGTCGATTTCGTCTACTTCGGCGGTTACTACCCGGAGATGGGCCAGATTGTTCGCCAGGCGCGTGCTGCCGGTCTGAAAACCCAGTTCATGGGTCCGGAAGGCGTAGGCAACGCTTCGCTGTCTAACATCGCGGGTGCCGCTTCTGAAGGGATGCTGGTGACCTTACCGAAACGCTACGATCAGGTTGAGACCAACAAACCGATTGTGGATGCGCTGAAAGCGAAGAAACTTGATCCAACCGGTCCGTTCGTCTGGACCACCTATGCCGCGCTGCAATCGCTGGCGGCCGGGATGGAGCGCAGCAAGAGCGCCGAGCCGGAAGAGATTGTGAAGAACCTGAAAGAGGGCGCTGCGGTGCCAACCGTGATGGGCAACCTGAGCTGGGATCAGAAGGGCGATCTGAAAGGCTTTGAGTTCGGCGTCTTCAAATGGCATGCCGACGGTACCTCGACCGCTGTGAAGTAAGTCAGGCGGTTTACTGGCGGGTCAGGTGTCGGGTAACCGCTGCCTGCTCCCCTGCAACACTAACGCCTGGTCTGTGCTGCCAGGCGTTTTTGTACTCCGTTCGGCGACGATCGGATAAGTAAGGGTTAAGGTATGTCCGAGCAGTTCCTCTATTTTATTCAGCAGATGTTCAACGGTGTTACCCTCGGCAGCACCTATGCGCTGATCGCCATCGGTTACACCATGGTTTACGGCATTATCGGCATGATCAACTTCGCTCACGGCGAGGTTTACATGATCGGTAGCTATGTCTCCTTTATCGTGATTGCCGCCCTGATGATGATGGGCATCGACACCACCTGGCTGATGATTGCGGCCGGCTTTGTGATGGCGGTAATTATCTCCAGCGCCTACGGCTGGAGCATCGAGCGCGTCGCCTACCGGCCGGTGCGCTCGTCCAAGCGCCTGATTGCGCTGATCTCCGCCATCGGGATGTCGATATTCCTGCAAAACTACGTCAGCCTGACCCAGGGTTCACGCGACCTGGCGCTGCCGAGTCTGATTACCGGACAGTGGACGGTAGGCGAGAGCAACGGCTTTGCCGCGACCATCTCCACCATGCAAATCGTGATCTGGGTGGTGACGTTCCTGGCGATGCTGGCGCTGACCACCTTTATTCGCTATTCGCGTATGGGCCGCGCCTGCCGCGCCTGTGCTGAAGATCTGAAAATGGCCAGCCTGCTGGGGATTAACACCGATCGCGTTATCTCACTGACCTTTGTCATCGGTGCCGCGATGGCCGCAGTCGCGGGCGTGTTGCTGGGCCAGTTTTACGGATCAATTAACCCGTTTATCGGCTTTATGGCCGGCATGAAGGCGTTCACCGCCGCGGTGCTGGGCGGGATTGGCAGTATTCCGGGCGCGATGATTGGTGGCCTGGTGCTGGGGATTGCGGAAGCGCTGACCTCCGCCTATCTGAGCACCGAGTATAAAGATGTCGTCTCCTTTGCCTTACTGATTGTGGTGCTGCTGGTGATGCCGACCGGGATTCTGGGCCGTCCGGAGGTGGAAAAAGTATGAAGTCTTCCTTTCTCAACGCCCTGATTTCGTCGCTGATGTTGCTGCTGCTCGCCAGCTTCTTTATGGGGCTGCGCCTTAATCTGGATGGCACAAATCTGGTGGTGCAAAACGCCGGCAGCGTGCGCTGGAACTGGATTGCTGTTGCCTGTGTGGTGGTGTTTCTGTTTCAGCTGCTGCGTCCGGTCTGGCAGAGCGGCCTGAAGAAAATCTCCGGTCCGGCGCTGGTGCTGCCGGGCATCGATGGCTCGACGCCAAAGCAGAAGCTGGTGATGGCGGTGATGATCGTGGCGGCGCTCGCCTGGCCGTTCCTGGTGTCGCGCGGCACCGTCGATATCGCCACCATGACGCTGATCTACGTGATGCTCGGTCTTGGACTGAATGTGGTGGTCGGCCTGTCGGGCCTGCTGGTTTTAGGCTACGGCGGTTTCTACGCCATCGGTGCCTATACCTTCGCCCTGCTGAACCACTATTACGGGCTCGGCTTCTGGCAGTGCCTGCCGCTCTCCGGCATGGTGGCCGCGCTGTTTGGCCTGCTGCTGGGCTTCCCGGTGTTGCGGTTACGCGGCGACTATCTGGCGATTGTGACGCTGGGCTTCGGTGAGATCGTGCGTATTCTGCTGCTCAACAATACCGCCCTGACCGGCGGCCCGAACGGCATCAGCCAGATCCCGAAACCGACCTTCTTTGGTCTGGAATTTGGCCGTACGCCGCGTGAAGGCGGCTGGGATACTTTCCACCACTTCTTTGGCCTGAAGTACGATCCCAGCGACCGGATTATCTTCCTGTATCTGGTGGCGTTGCTGCTGGTGGTGCTGACGCTGTTCGTGATCAACCGGCTGCTGCGGATGCCGCTGGGCCGTGCCTGGGAAGCGCTGCGCGAGGATGAGATCGCCTGTCGTTCACTGGGCCTCAGCCCGACCCGAATCAAACTGACGGCCTTTACCATCAGCGCCGCCTTCGCCGGCTTTGCCGGTAGCCTGTTCGCCGCGCGTCAGGGCTTTGTCAGCCCGGAATCCTTTACCTTTGTCGAATCAGCGTTTGTGCTGGCGATTGTGGTGCTGGGCGGCATGGGCTCGCAGTTTGCGGTGATTCTGGCTGCCATTCTGCTGGTGGTTTCCCGTGAACTGATGCGTGATCTCAACGAGTACAGCATGCTGGTGCTGGGAGGATTAATGGTGCTGATGATGATCTGGCGTCCGCAGGGACTGTTGCCGATGAAGCGTCCGCATCTGAAATTAAGACAGGGTAAACAGGGAGAACAGGCATGAGTCAGCCTTTATTAGCCGTTGAAGGCCTGATGATGCGCTTCGGCGGCCTGTTAGCCGTAAACAACGTTTCGATGGCGCTGCATCCTCAGGAGATCGTTTCGCTGATCGGGCCAAACGGTGCCGGGAAAACCACGGTATTCAACTGCCTGACCGGCTTCTACAAGCCAACCGGTGGCAGCATTAAACTGCGTGAGCAGCATCTGGAAGGATTGCCTGGCCAGAAGATTGCGCGGATGGGGATTGTGCGTACTTTCCAGCACGTACGTCTGTTCCGCGAAATGACGGTGATTGAAAACCTGCTGGTGGCACAACATCAGCATCTGAAAAGCGGGTTGTTTGCTGGCCTGCTCAAGACGCCGGCGTTTCGTCGCAGTGAAGGCGAGGCGCTGGATCGTGCGGCCAACTGGCTGGAGCGGGTCGGTCTGCTGGATCTGGCTAACCGCCAGGCCGGAAACCTGGCCTATGGTCAGCAGCGCCGTCTGGAGATTGCGCGCTGCATGGTGACGCGCCCGGAAATTCTGATGCTGGATGAACCGGCGGCGGGTCTTAACCCCAAAGAGACGCACGAACTGGATGAGCTGATCGCCGAACTGCGCGGTGAGCACAAGGTGTCAGTGCTGTTGATTGAACACGATATGAAGCTGGTGATGGGCATTTCTGATCGCATTTACGTGGTTAATCAGGGAACGCCATTGGCTAACGGTACGCCGGAAGAGATTCGTAATAACCCGGACGTGATCCGTGCCTATTTAGGAGAGGCGTAAGATGGCAAATGCGATGTTAACCATTGAGAACGTGAGCGCCCATTACGGCAAAATTCAGGCGCTGCATAATGTCAGCCTCTACATCAATCAGGGCGAAATCGTCACGCTGATTGGGGCCAACGGCGCCGGGAAAACCACGCTGCTCGGCACGCTGTGTGGCGAACCGCGAGCTACCCACGGCAACATCACCTTTGACGGGAAAACCATTACCGACTGGCAGACGGCGCGCATCATGCGTGAAGCGATCGCCATCGTACCGGAAGGTCGTCGGGTGTTTGCGCGCATGACGGTGGAAGAGAATCTGGCGATGGGCGGCTTTTTTGCCAGCCGCCCGCAATATCTGGAACGGATCAAGCGCGTTTATCAGCTATTCCCGCGGCTGGAGGAGCGCAAAATCCAGCGGGCCGGCACCATGTCCGGCGGTGAGCAGCAGATGCTGGCGATTGGTCGGGCGCTGATGAGCCAGCCGCGCCTGCTGCTGCTGGATGAGCCGTCGCTGGGTCTGGCACCGATAATCATTCAGCAGATTTTCGACACCATCGAACAGTTACGCAGCGAAGGGATGACCATCTTCCTGGTGGAGCAGAACGCGAATCAGGCGCTGAAGCTGGCGGATCGGGGTTACGTGCTGGAGAACGGCCATGTGGTGCTGGAAGACACAGGCGCAGCACTCCTTTCCAACGAAGCCGTCCGCAGCGCGTATTTGGGTGCCTGATGGGGCACGGCCTGGCTTACTGGTCAGGTTGTGGTTGGGCAGTGCTCGCCATCCTCACGTACTACGTGTACGCTCCGGTGGCTGCGCGCTGTCCGCCCGCAACCTGCCTGCGCCGCCGACGGCCTTGAGCATGGGTGTGGGATGTGGCGCAGACGGCCTTGAGTGTCGGTGTTAGAGGGGCCGCCATCGCCTTTTGCGTTTGGTGAGGTAGAATCCGCTGCGGGCTTTTTTACTGCCCAATCGCTCTGCAAATTATGTAACCAAAACCTGGCAGCGGTGACGCGTTACCGCTGCGCTGCCAGCCTCCTCTTTTCCGCTATTCAGTCTGTCACCCGGCTGTCATCTTTCTGTTATTAATCCTTCATTTCCCCGTGTCATGTTACTTCGCGAAACAGAAATCCGTGATTTCACGCGTATTTACCTGCACAGGAAAATTCTATGTCCGTCGTTACCTATCGTCGTAGCCTGATCAGCGCGCTGCTTGGCCTGACGCTCAGCGGCCAGGCGCTGGCCGCCACTGAGATCCCGTTCTGGCACTCTATGGAAGGCGAGTTAGGCAAAGAAGTGGATTCGCTGGCACAACGGTTTAACCAGGCCCATCCCGATTACAAAATTGTTCCGACCTACAAAGGTAACTACGAGCAGAGCCTGGCGGCAGGTATCGCGGCAGTGCGCACCGGTAAAGCGCCCGCGGTGTTGCAGGTGTATGAAGTCGGCACCGCTACCATGATGGCCTCACAGGCGATTGTGCCGGTGCATCAGGTGTTTAAAGATGCCGGTATTCCGTTTGATGAAAAGCAGTTTGTACCGACGGTGGCGGGCTACTACAGCGACAGCAAAGGTCAGCTGATCTCTCAACCGTTTAACAGCTCGACCCCGGTGCTTTACTACAACAAAGACGCCTTCAAAAAAGCAGGACTTAACCCGGATCAGCCACCGAAAACCTGGCAGGAGCTGGCGAAGGATGCCGCGGCGCTGCGTAAAGCGGGCATGAGCTGTGGTTACGCCAGCGGCTGGCAGGGCTGGATTCAGATCGAAAACTTCAGCGCCTGGCATGCGCTGCCGGTGGCGACCGAAAACAACGGGTTTGATGGTCGCGATGCGGTGCTGGAGTTCAATAAGCCGGTGCAGGTTCGTCACATCCAGATGCTGGAAGAGATGAATAAAAAGGGCGACTTCACCTACTTTGGTCGTAAAGATGAGTCCACCGCCAAGTTCTACAACGGCGATTGCGGTATCACCACCGCCTCATCCGGTTCGCTGGCGGATATCCGTCATTACGCCAAATTTAACTTCGGCGTGGGCATGATACCGTATGACGACACCGTTCCTGAAGCACCACAAAACGCCATCATCGGCGGGGCCAGCCTGTGGGTGATGAAGGGCAAAGATGCAGCCACCTATAAAGGCGTCGCTGAGTTTATGCAGTTCCTCGCCCAGCCAGAAATCGCTGCGGAATGGCATCAGAAAACCGGCTATCTGCCGATTACCACCGCCGCCTATGAGCTGAGCAAACAGCAGGGCTTCTACGATAAAAATCCGGGAGCCGATATCGCCACCCGTCAGATGCTGAACAAGCCGCCGTTGCCGTTTACCAAAGGGATGCGTCTCGGCAATATGCCGCAGATTCGTACCGTGGTGGATGAAGAGCTGGAGAGCGTCTGGACCGGTAAACAGTCGCCGCAAAGCGCACTGGATAATGCGGTTAAACGCGGCAACGATCTGCTGCGTCGTTTCCAGCAGCAGGTGAAGTAACCCGCTCCACCGGGCCAGCCCAGGCTGGCCCTTCCTCTTTCTGAATCAGAGTGCGCCATGTCCTCATCTCGTCCGGTCTTTCGCACCAGCCTGTTGCCCTATCTTTTGGTGCTGCCGCAACTGTTGATCACCGCCATCTTCTTTCTCTGGCCTGCGGGTGAAGCCTTATGGTATTCGCTGCAAAGCCTCGATCCTTTTGGCATCTCCAGCACCTTCGTCGGGCTGGATAATTTTAAACGGCTGTTTGCCGATCCTTACTATCTGGATTCCTTCTGGACCACCATCAAATTCAGCGGTCTGGTCACGGTGTGCGGCATGGTGCTGTCGCTGCTGCTGGCGGCGCTGGTGGATTACGTGGTGCGGCTGCGCAAACTTTACCAGACGCTGCTGCTGTTGCCTTACGCCGTTGCGCCGGTCGTGGCGGCGGTGCTGTGGATGTTTCTGTTTAATCCCGGTCTGGGCCTGTTCAGCTACCTGCTGAACCACATCGGCTACAACTGGAACTATGCGCAAAACAGCGGTCAGGCGATGTTCCTGATTGTGCTGGCGTCAATCTGGCAGCAGATGAGCTACAACTTCCTGTTCTTCTTCGCCGCGCTGCAGTCGATTCCCAAATCGCTGGTGGAAGCCGCCGCGATTGACGGTGCCGGGCCGGTGCGTCGCTTCTTCAACCTTTCTCTGCCGCTGATTACCCCGGTCAGCTTCTTCCTGCTGGTGGTGAACCTGATTTACGCCTTCTTCGATACCTTCCCGGTGATCGACGCGGCGACCGGCGGCGGGCCGGTGCAGGCCACCACCACGCTGATCTACAAAATCTATCGCGAAGGCTTCACCGGTCTGGATCTCTCCTCATCCGCCGCCCAGTCGGTGGTGCTGATGGTGCTGGTGATCGGCCTGACGGTGATTCAGTTCCGCTTCGTTGAACGTAAGGTGCAATACCAATGATTGAGAACCGACGCGGGCTGGATATCTTCAGCCACATCGTGCTGATACTGGGCGTGCTGACGATCCTGTTCCCGCTCTATGTCGCCTTTGTGGCGGCCACGCTGGATAACGACGCGGTCTATCAGGTGCCGATGACGCTGGTGCCCGGCACCCACCTGTGGGAGAACGTCTCGCGCATCTGGACCCACGGCGTGAACGGTAACGGCCCGGCATTCGGCCTGATGCTGCTGAACAGCACGATCATGGCGCTTGGGATCACCGTCGGCAAAATCACCGTCTCGATGCTGTCAGCCTTTGCGCTGGTCTGGTTTCGCTTTCCGCTACGGACGCTGTTCTTCTGGCTGATTTTCATCACCCTGATGCTGCCGGTCGAAGTGCGTATTTTCCCGACGGTGCAGGTGATCGCCGATCTGAACCTGCTCGACAGTTACAGCGGCCTGACCCTGCCGCTGATGGCGTCAGCGACCGCCACCTTTTTGTTCCGCCAGTTTTTTATGTCGCTACCGGATGAGCTGGTGGAAGCGGCGCGCATCGATGGTGCCAGCGCGATGCGTTTCTTCCGCGATATCGTGCTGCCGCTGTCGAAAACCAACCTGGCGGCGCTGTTCGTGATCACCTTTATCTACGGCTGGAATCAGTATCTCTGGCCGCTGCTGATCATTAATGACGCCAGCCTCGGCACGGCGGTCGCGGGGATCAAAAGTATGATCTCCACCAGCGGTTCACCGACCCAGTGGAACGAAGTGATGGCGGCGATGTTATTAACCCTGATCCCACCGGTTGTGGTGGTGTTAGTCATGCAGCGTGCCTTTGTGCGCGGCCTGGTTGAGAGTGAGAAATAAGATGGCAGGCGTAACCCTTCAGGCAGTGACCAAGTCTTACGATGGTAAAAATCAGATCATTCAGCCGCTGAACGTTACGGTTAATAATGGCGAATTTATGGTGATGGTCGGCCCTTCCGGCTGCGGGAAATCGACCCTGCTGCGGATGGTGGCGGGCCTGGAGCGCGTCAGCTCCGGCGACATCTACATCGACAACAAACGCGTCACCCAGGAAGAGCCAAAAGATCGCGGCATTGCGATGGTGTTCCAGAACTATGCGCTCTATCCCCATATGTCCGTCGAAGAGAACATGGCCTATGGCCTGAAGATCCGCGGCATGGGCAAAGAGCAGATTCGGCTGCGGGTGCTTGACGCGGCGCGCAGCCTTGAGCTGGATCATCTGCTGACCCGCCGGCCGCGTGAGCTCTCCGGCGGCCAGCGTCAGCGCGTTGCTATGGGGCGCGCCATCGTGCGTGAACCGGCGGTGTTTCTGTTCGATGAGCCGCTCTCCAATCTGGATGCACGGCTGCGGGTGCAGATGCGTCTTGAACTGCAACAGTTGCATCGGCGTTTGCAGACCACCAGCCTCTATGTCACGCACGATCAGGTCGAAGCGATGACGCTGGCGCAGCGGGTGATGGTGATGAACAAAGGCGTGGTCGAGCAACTGGGGACGCCGGTTGAGGTTTATGAGCGTCCCGCCAGTCAGTTCGTCGCTTCGTTTATCGGCGCACCGGCGATGAACCTGCTGAAAGGGCAGTTCAACAGTGACGGTACGCGCTTTAATCTGGATGCGTCGCACGCTTTGCCGCTCAGCGAAAGCAAAGCGAAGTGGGCCAACCGTCCGGTGGTGCTGGGTATCCGGCCGGAACATATCCAGCTCAGCAGCCGTGAGCAGGGCGGCGTGCCGCTGCGGGTCGATACGCTGGAGATGCTGGGTGCCGATAATCTTGCACATGGCCGCATCGGTGATACGCCGCTGGTGGTACGCTTAGCCCACAGCGAGCGGCCACAGCCTGGCAGCACGCTGTGGCTGCATCTGCCCGCAGATGCGTTACACTTCTTCGATTCAACCCATGGAAAGCGTCTGGAATGAGCACACAACACTGGCCCTATCCGCACATCGTCGCGCATCGCGGCGGCGGTAAACTGGCACCGGAAAACACCCTGGCGGCAATTGACGTCGGGGCGAGATATGGTCATCAGATGATTGAATTTGATGCCAAACTGTCGGGCGATGCACAGATCTTTCTGCTGCACGACGACACGCTGGATCGCACCAGCAACGGCTGGGGCGTTGCCGGGCAGCTGCCGTGGGAGAAACTGTCACAGCTTGATGCCGGCAGCTGGTTCAGCAAGGCGTTTAATGGCGAAAAGCTGGCGCGGCTGGATCAGGTGGCGGATCGCTGCCGTCAGCATCAGATGATGGCGAATATCGAAATCAAACCGACCACCGGCAGCGAAGCAGAAACCGGGCGCGCCGTGGCGCAGGCGGCAGCCAGCCTGTGGCACGGACAAACCGCACCGTTGCTCTCTTCTTTCTCGTATGAGGCGCTGGAAGCGGCGATGCAGGCGGAACCGCAGCTGCCGCGTGGTTTGCTGTCCCACAGCTGGGATAATGAGTGGCGCGAGAAAACGGCGGCGCTGGCGTGCGTTTCGATCCATCTCAATCACAAAGTGCTGACCGAAGCGCGGGTGGCGGAACTGAAGGCGGCTGGCCTGAAGATTCTGGCCTATACCGTAAACAGCCCGGAGCGGGCGCGGGAACTGCTGAAATGGGGCGTTGATGCCATCTGTACCGACTGCATCGACATCATCGGCCCCGATTTTAGTTAGTTCTGATTCTGATTTTGCTGACCCGGCTGCGTGGTGATCACCCGTTGCTGGGCGCTGTTACGCTGCTCCTGCATTTTACGCTGCATATCCTGAGTCTGACGTTGCTGATCCTGACGCAACTTCAACTGCTGTTGCTGCTGTTGCGTCTGCATCTGGTTCTGCATCCGTTGCTGGCTCGGGTTATAGCCTGGCCGGTTAGGATCGTTGGTACTGTTCAGCGTGTTCGCCAGCGTGGCGAAAGGCAGCAGGGCCGCCAAAGCAATTATCCACTTCTTCATTATTCCTCCTTCCTCAAAGCGACAGGTGCTGGATATTGAATGCCATCGTCTGGCGTTCAGGGTCGCACGCATAAGTTTACGCGATATCACAGACCTTACCTTCAGATGTATTCCTGATTTGACTTAACCCTGATTATTTTGCTGTATTTGTAGCCACTTGCGTAAATGATAAAAAAATGTAAATAACAACACGGGATGGTGGCAGGATGAAAATGCAGCAAACAGTGCGGCAGCTTAGCTGGTCGCTGGTGATGAGTTTTACCGTGGTGGCCGGCGCTAACGCCGCACCAACCCAGGCACCGCCGGTCTCTTACGGCGTCGACAGCGACACTTTCCATCCGGTGAAAGCACAGCACGGCATGGTGGCGTCAGTCGATGCGATGGCAACCCAGGTCGGGGTTGAGATCCTGCGTCAGGGCGGCAACGCCGTCGATGCGGCGGTGGCGGTGGGCTTTGCGCTGGCCGTCACCCATCCGCAGGCCGGTAACCTCGGCGGCGGCGGGTTTATGCTGCTGCGCACCGCTTCTGGCCGCGCCACCGCTATCGATTTCCGTGAAATGGCACCGGGCCACGCCTCGCGCGATATGTTCCTGGATAAGCAGGGCAACGCCGACAGCAAGCTGTCGCTGACCTCACATCTCGCCTCCGGTACGCCGGGCACCGTGGCCGGGCTGGCGCTGGCTGCGCAAAAATATGGCACGCTGCCGCTGAGCACGCTGCTGGCACCCGCGATTAAACTGGCGCGTGACGGTATTCCGGTCAACGACGCGCTGGCGGATGACCTGAAAACCTACGGCAAAGAGGTGCTGATTAACCATCCCAACAGCAAAGCGATCTTCTATAAAGCGGACGGCACGCCGTGGCAAAAGGGCGATCGGCTGGTGCAGAAGAACCTCGCCCACAGTCTGCAACTGATTGCCCGTCAGGGACCGGATGCTTTTTATAAAGGTGAAATCGCGGATGAGATCGCCGGGGAGATGGCGCAGCATGGCGGCCTGATCAACAAAGCTGACCTGGCGGCCTATCGCGCGGTTGAGCGTAAGCCAATCAGCGGCACCTATCGTGGCTATGAAGTCTTCTCGATGCCGCCGCCGTCATCCGGTGGCATCCACATCGTGCAGATCCTCAATATCCTGGAAAACTTCGATCTGGCGAAGATGGGCTTTGGCAGCGCGGATGCGATGCAGGTTATGGCCGAAGCGGAGAAATATGCCTACGCGGACCGCTCTGAATATCTCGGCGACCCCGATTTTGTAAAGGTGCCGTGGCAGGCATTAACCAGCAAAGCCTACGCCAAAACCCTGGCGCAGCAGATTGACGTCGCCAAAGCGCGTCCGTCCAGTGAGATCAAACCCGGCAAGCTCGAACCTTATGAAAGTAACCAGACCACCCATTTCTCGGTGGTGGATAAACAGGGCAATGCGGTCGCGGTGACCTACACACTTAACACCTATTTCGGCAGCGGGATTGTGGCGGGTAACAGCGGCATCCTGATGAATAACGAGATGGATGATTTCTCAGCCAAGCCGGGTACGCCAAACGTCTACGGGCTGGTTGGCGGTGAAGCCAATGCGGTGCAACCGGCGAAACGTCCGCTCTCTTCGATGTCTCCGACCATTGTGGCGAAAGGCGGCAAAACCTGGCTGGTCACCGGCAGTCCGGGCGGCAGCCGTATCATCACCACGGTATTGCAGATGGTGGTTAACAGCATCGATTTCGGGATGAACGTCGCCGAAGCGACCAATGCACCGCGTTTCCATCATCAGTGGCTGCCCGATCAGCTGCGAGTTGAGAAAGGCTTCAGCCCGGATACGCTGCGTCTGCTGGAAAGCAAAGGCCAGCATGTGAAAGTGCTGCCAGCGATGGGCAGTACCCAGAGCATTATGATTGGTCCCGATGGGATGTTGTATGGCGCCTCCGACCCGCGCAGCATCGACGATCTCAGCGCCGGTTATTAAGGCACAAGGGCACCTGAGGGTGTGTAATGCTCGTCAGCGAAGGTTAGATTTGCAAAGGCTGTCACGGTCAGACGTGGCAGCTTTTTTCCTGGCAGGCGTGCCGGAGTGCGGGCCTGAGCACCTCTGGTGCTGCCGGGCCGTCCTCGCGCCGCTTCGCGGTACCTTCGGCTTTGACGTCGTGCCGACGAACCGTTCGGGGATCGGCCCTCCCTGGCCGCCCCGAACTCTCCACGCTTCCCGGCGTGGCGTTCTGGCCCAACATCACGCCTCAGCGCTGCGGATAGCACTTTCAGCAGCAGAGGCGCCCAGGCCTCCACTATCGTGCCCTTTTTAACAACACGCACTGAAGCTTCAGAGCAGGCTGGAGTCGATCAGGGGCAGGCAATCCGCAGCGCTGAACATTAGCCAGGAGAGCCCGCAGGACGCGGGCGAAAGGCGGGGCGGCACAGGATGTGCCATCCCCGGCGGTGCGTCAGGCCGAGGAATGAAGTGAAGGCACCGCGCAGCGGCGCGAGGACCGCCAGCCCCTGTTCGGCACCAGACTGCGTTATCACCTGTCGCTTAACTGACGAGCATCACCCCTCAGGGTGCCCTTTTTTATTCTGAGGCGTCAGGATTTCAGCCGCGCCATGAAATGAACATCGATCAGCTCGCCATAGCGCATCGCATATCGTCTGGCCGTTCCCTCGATCTCAAAACCGAAGCGACGATAAAGGGCGATAGCCGGGGCATTATCAACAAACACCGTCAGTTCCATCCGCGAGACCTGCAGCCAGTTGTCACACAGGCTGACCATCTCCTGCATCAGCGCACGGCCAACACCGCGCTGGCGATAATTTTCATCGACTCCCATGCCCAGCGTGGCGGAGTGACGCCGCCGGGCGCGCTCGGGCACTTCCAGAGCGCATTGCCCGACCACTTCATCATCCATACAGGCCAACAGCAGATGCACTCCTGGCCGGGGCGTGCTGAGCCGGGTTTGCCACATCTGCAACGACGAGTGAGGGAGTTGTAGCGTGTTCGCCTGGGTATCGGGCTGGCTATAAATGCGCTGCAGAGCGACCGCATCTTCCGGCGTAACGTGGCGAACGGTGATCTCACTCATGGTGCCTCCCGATGGATTAGATGGATAAATCCCTTTTAACATCAAGGGAAAGCGCGGATAAATCAACAAAATTTCGCCAAAATCGCTTTACAGATACGAATGATAATGATTATTATTGCGATGCGTTCCCGGGGTGTCGCCCGACAGCCTGAGAAAGCACGACATTGCTCACATTGCTTCCAGTATTATTTAGCCAGCACAGATGCTGGCTTTTTTTTGCTCTCACCGCCGCACCTGCACAAGGTCTCTGTCAGGCCAGTGGCAGCTGATCCTTAACCCGTCCTCAAATGGGCTGGCGGGCGCGATCACGAATAAACCCTCAAACCGCATCGTAATATTCAGTGACTGACAGGATTAACAGATCGGGTTGACGGACGGTCATGGTGTTAAACGGCCTTCAGCCAGCGGAAAAAAGAGATCGGATTTGGTTAAATTTAACCGGATAAAATAAGCGCGATGGGCAAATTATCTGATGCTGACCTTATCTGCGCTATTTATTTTCAGATAATCATTAACATGTATTGATGCTGAAGGGATTATCCTGAAATTATTTTCTTTATTTGCACTCAGGTTTGTTAAATAATTTATCCGATGAATCACGCAATAAGGTATTGATATGAGTTTTAATACCATGTCCGACAGTGAAATTATTTCTGAATTATGTTGCAGAATTAAAGAAACACGTATGCAGCTTGGGCTCTCTCAGATTGAGCTTGCTGAACGCGCCCGCGTGGGTACGGCAACCATTAAGCGGGCAGAATTAGGGGAGTCTGTCACCCTGAGCACCCTTATCGGTATTTTGCGTGGTCTGGAACGTCTGCATCAGCTGGAGTCCGTTCTTTCGGATTCACACCGGCGCACCTTTAATGCACAGTTAACCGCCTCATCACCTGCCCGCATCCGTATCAGAAAAAAGCAGACCGGCCCGGCTCAGGCAGCCGCTACCGGCCAGCCTGCCCAGCAGACGCCGCCCAGCGCCACCATTAATGAATGGTACAGCTCTTCAGAAGTGCGAAGCATGGTCTGGTCAGATCTGACAACGGAGAGCGAAACGAAATAACGCCGTTAAAACCGGCAGAGTGAAAGGAGTAAACCGCCAGCCTGACAGGCTGGCGGTGTTTAACCGTCAGGATTCACAAATCGCCACTTTGATCGCCAGACCGCCGCGCGCCGTTTCACGGTATTTGGCATTCATGTCTTTGCCGGTTTCAAACATGGTTTCAATGATCTTATCCAGCGACACTTTCGGATCGCTGGTGCGATACATCGCCATACTGGTTGAGTTAATGGCTTTCACCGCCGCAATCGCATTTCGCTCAATACAGGGCACCTGAACCTGACCCGCCACAGGATCGCAGGTCAGACCCAGATTATGCTCCATCCCTATTTCAGCCGCGACGCAGACTTTTTCCGCCTCTGCGCCCAGCAACTCAGCCAGGCCAGCCGCTGCCATTGAACAGGCCACGCCGACTTCTCCCTGGCAGCCCACTTCAGCGCCGGAAATGGAGGCATTCATCTTATAAAGAATGCCAATTGCGCCTGCCGTCAGGAAATAACGCATATAAAGCTCAGGCGTGACCGGTTTGATGAAACGATCATAATAGGCCAGCACCGCCGGAATAATTCCGCACGCGCCGTTGGTTGGCGCGGTAACCACACGTCCTCCTGCGGCATTTTCCTCGCTCACCGCCATAGCAAACATGTTCACCCAGTCCATAGCACTTAACGGATTCACCGACTGACTCTGCGGCGCCAGAATGCGATGCAGAGACGATGCCCGACGCGGCACTTTTAACGGGCCGGGTAAAATGCCTTCCGTACTGAGGCCGCGGGTAATCGCATTGCGCATGGTTTGCCATATCTGCGCCATGTTTTCTTCCACCTCTTTGCGGCCATAGCGGGCAATCTCATTCTTCATCATCACCGCTGAAATCGACAGGTTATTATCATGGCAATGCGCCAGCAGGTTGCGGGCGGAGTAGAACGGAAAGGGGAGATCGATTTCGTTATCCAGGTTTTTACCGAAATCATCTTCGGTCACGATAAAACCGCCGCCGATGGAATAGTAGGTCTGGGAATGAACGGTTTTGCCGTCACAAAAGGCGGTAATGCTCATACCATTTTCATGTAATGGCAGAAACTCGCTGTGAAAACGCATGCACTCTGCCACCGGGAAGGCAATTTCCCGCTGACCTTCTTTGATACGCAACTGTTGCAGGCTATTCACGTCACGAATGATGGCTGGGATCTTATCAATATCCACGGTGTCAGGCAGATAGCCACTCAGGCCGAGAATAATCGCAATGTCGGTGTGGTGGCCTTTACCGGTCAGAGAAAGCGAGCCATAAATATCCACCACCAGACGAGTCACCTTATCCAGCAGGCCTTTTTCACTCAGCGTATCCACAAAATGTTTGCCTGCCTTCATCGGCCCGACCGTGTGTGAACTGGATGGCCCGATGCTGATTTTAAAAATATCGAAAACGCTAATCATGATTCACCCATGCGGATTGCAATAGGAAAGTGGCGCTCGCCGGAAGGGCGAGCGACGGTCATCAGCTGTGTAAGGAATAAGCGATGGCGGAAATAGCAATCAGGCCAATGACGATGACAAAAATATTACTCAGATGACCGCTGTACTTGCGCATCGCCGGGACTTTATTGATGGCGTACATCGGCATCAGGAACAGAATCATGGCGATAACCGGCCCGCCCAGTTTTTCAATCATGCCTAAAATGCTGGGATTCAGGGTGGCGACAATCCAGGTGGTGGCCAGCATAAAGCAGGCGGTGATCCGGTTCAGCTTATTAAGCTCAATGGTTTTGCCTTTGCTGCGCAGCGACTTAATCACCATGCCGTTGAAACCTTCACGCGCGCCCAGATAGTGACCGAGAAAGGATTTGGTAATGGCGATGATGGCGATAATCGGCGCCATCCAGGCAATTAACGGAGAGTTAAAATGGTTAGCCAGATAAGAGAGAATAGAAATATTCTGCGCTTTCGCCTCGGCCAGGTTTTCCGGTGAGAGACTCAGTACGCAGCTGAAGACGAAAAACATCACGGTGAGAACCATCATGATATGGGCGCAGGCTAAAATACGTGAGCATTTTGATGCCGCCTGATCACCGTACTCCTGACGCTTGGCCACCGCAAAGGAGGAGATAATCGGGGAGTGATTGAAAGAGAAAACCATGACCGGAATGGCCAGCCACAGCGTGAACCACAGTCCACCTCCGGTGGTCTCTGAATCACTAAATGAGAGCGTATTCAGAATAGCGCCGTTCCATTGGGGGATCAGATAAAGCGCCAGCAGCATCAGCGCGGCAACAAACGGGAAGACCAGCACGCTCATCGCTTTCACGATCGCTTTTTCACCGAAGCGTACAATAGCCATCATGCCGACAATCAAAATCAGTGCCAGTAACGCACGCGGCGGCGATACCAGATGAAGCTGGTGGGTGAGAAAACTTTCGACGGTATTGGTAATCGCCACGCTATAAACCAGCAGAATGGGATAAATAGCAAAAAAGTAGAGCAGGGTAATCAGCTTGCCTGCACCGGTACCAAAATGTTCCTCCACCACTTCAGTAATGTTTTCACCCGGATTCCTGCCGGAAAGTACAAAGCGGGTAAGCCCACGATGGGCAAAAAAGGTCATCGGGAAGGCTAACAGCGCCATCACGATTAACGGCAGCAAACCGCCCGTGCCGGCATTGATCGGCAAAAACAGCACGCCGGCACCAATTGCCGTGCCGTAGAGTCCCAGCATCCAGACGGTATCGCTTTTTCTCCAGCGTAGGGTGTCACCTGATATCAGCGTATTTTGAACGGCATCCATAATAGGGTTCCTAATAATAAGAAGAGATAAAATGAGTCGGACGATATTTAAAAACAGGCTTTTTATTTGCTGGCTATTTTAGTAGGGTTTGTCATGGCGGGTTATTTACGGCGATCACATTATTCGGTTTATAATTTATTTTTTAAGGTATCAAAAGTCATCCCTTGTTAATGATGGTTTTTAAGGTATCACTTTTAATCCCGCTGTTATCTTTGGCGCCTTTAAATTGCGTGGAAATATCACCAGTGTGATATTCAGAAAATAAATTAACAGAGTTTCTGCGTGGCTGTTATCTACCGGCTTTATCAATTTACCTTTATGTCCCTTTTTTCCCCCTCATCCCGCCTTCTAACCGGTTCGTTCTGTCCCGTTCAGTAATCCGCCCGCTTTTGTTCAATGATTTTGAACAGAGGCGTGAACTTTTTCAGCTATCAATCACACCGCCGCAGGGAGAGACTATAAAAAACATTGAGGAGATTTGAACATGATTTATGTACGCAAAGCAGAAGAACGCGGTCACGCTAACCACGGCTGGCTGGACAGCTGGCACACCTTTTCTTTCGCCAGCTATCACGACGCTAACTTTATGGGTTTCTCCGCGTTGCGGGTGATCAATGAAGATGTGGTGGAAGGCGGCCAGGGTTTCGGTACCCATCCGCATAAAGATATGGAGATTCTGACCTACGTGCTCTCCGGAACGGTTGAGCATCAGGACAGCATGGGCAACAAAGAGCAGATCCCGGCCGGGGAGTTTCAGATCATGAGCGCCGGCACCGGTGTACGTCACTCCGAGTACAACGCCAGCGCCACCGAGCCGCTGCATCTGTATCAGATCTGGATCATTCCTGAGCGTACCGGCATTGAGCCACGCTACGATCAGCGCCGTTTCCCGGATGTGCAGGGACGTCAGCTGGTGCTGAGTCCGGATGCGCGTGAAGGCTCGCTGAAGGTCTATCAGGATATGACCTTATCGCGCTGGGTGCTGGCGGCGGGTGAGCAGGATAACGTGGCGATCGATGCCGGTCGTCGCATCTGGATTCAGGTGGTGAAAGGGGAGGTTACCGTCAACGGTCAGGCGGTGACTACCAGCGATGCGCTGGCAATCTGGGATGAAAGCGCACTCACCATCGAGGCCAGCAGCGCCGCCGAAGTCCTGCTGTTTGATCTGCCACCGGTCTGATTCGGTTACGGGCGCGCCTCGTCGCGCCCGGTTGGCAATCTGTTGTCAGAAAAGTGATAGACTCATCGTACTGAAGCTATAAGGGCGATCCCAGGCGCTACGATGAAGAAGAAAAGACCGGTATTACAGGACGTTGCCGATCGCGTCGGCATTACAAAAATGACCGTTAGCCGTTACCTGCGTAACCCTGAGCAGGTCTCCATTGCCCTGCGCGATAAGATTGCGGTGGCGCTGGATGAGCTGGGTTATATCCCCAACCGCGCGCCCGATATGCTCTCAAACGCGACCAGCCGCGCCATTGGCGTGCTGCTGCCGTCGCTCACCAACCAGGTCTTCGCCGACGTGTTGCGCGGCATTGAAGCCGTCACCGATGAGGCGGGCTATCAGACGCTGGTGGCTCACTTTGGCTACAACCCACAAAAAGAAGAGTTACAGCTGCGCTCGCTGCTCGGCTGGAACATTGATGGGGTGATCCTGACCGAACGCACTCACACGCCCGGCACGCTGCGGATGCTGGAAGTAGCCGGCATTCCGGTGATTGAGGTGATGGACAGCGTGACGCCCTGCCTGGATATGGCGGTAGGCTTCGACAACGTGGAAGCGGCGCGACAGATGACCCAGGCGATCCTCAGCAAAGGTCATCGTCACACCGTTTACCTCGGGGCACGTCTCGATGAACGTACGCTGCAAAAGCAGCGCGGCTATGAAGCGGCGATGCGCGAAGCGGGGCTGACTCCGCGCAGCGTCATGATGGAAGATGCTTCATCCTTCAGCGCCGGCTGTGATCTGCTGCGTGAGGCACAGCGGCTCTATCCTGAAACCGACAGCCTGTTTTGCACCAACGATGACCTGGCCGTCGGCGCGATGTTTGAATGCCAGCGACAGGGTTTGCAGGTGCCGAGCCAGATGGCGATTGCCGGTTTCCACGGGCATGACATCAGTCAGGTGGTGACGCCGCAACTGGCAACGGTCCTGACGCCGCGCGACCGGATGGGGCGTGAAGCGGCAGCACTGCTGCTGGCGCGTATCGGCGGAGAGAGCAGCGCAAATCAGTCGCTCGATGTCGGTTTCGAAATCAGTGAAGGTGGCAGCATCTGATTCTGGCGATTTTATGAGTCAGCTCACACTTTCGTGCTTTTCCCGGTAAAAAGGTTGCCAGGCTGTTAAGTGGTCAAGACAATGAGAAACGACATTGTTATCGGTAACATTGGCAAATCCACACCTGCCGGAGCAGAAAAATGACAACGCAATCCCCGTCGCATCACGTTTTTATCCTGATGGGCGTTTCAGGCAGCGGTAAGTCTGCCGTCGCCAACCAGGTTTCGCATCAACTGAATACCGCCTTTCTCGACGGTGATTTTCTCCATCCGCGCGCCAACATCCTGAAAATGGCTGATGGTCATCCGCTGGATGATAACGACCGCCAGCCGTGGTTACAGGCGCTGAACGATGCTGCGTTTGCGATGCAGCGTACCCAGGCGATTTCAGTGATTGTCTGCTCGGCGCTGAAAAAAAGTTATCGCGATATTCTGCGCCAGGGTAATGACAACCTGCGTTTCGTCTATCTGAAAGGCGACTTCGATACCATCGAAGCCCGTCTTAAAGCGCGCAAAGGTCACTTCTTCAAGCCGCAAATGCTGGTCACCCAGTTTGCGACGCTGGAAGAACCGGGCAGTGATGAGCCGGATGTACTGGTGGTGGATATCGATCATTCACTCGACGAGGTTGTGGCGGCTACGGTTGCGACTATCAGGGACGCAATCAGCCAGGGTTAGAGATGAATACCGCAACACTTGTACTGACCGCAGCAGGCTCCGTCCTGCTGCTGCTTTTTCTGGTGATGAAAGCGCGTATGCACGCCTTTGTCGCCCTGATGTTAGTGTCGATTGGTGCCGGGCTGTTCTCCGGTATGCCGCTGAATCAGATCGCCGAAACCATGCAGAAGGGGATGGGCGGCACGCTCGGCTTCCTCGCCATTGTGGTGGCGCTGGGCGCGATGTTCGGCAAAATCCTGCATGAAACCGGGGCGGTCGATCAGATTGCTATCCGGATGCTGAAAACTTTTGGTCAGAGTCGCGCCCATTACGCTATGGGCATTGCTGGCCTGATCTGCGCGCTACCGCTGTTTTTTGAAGTGGCGGTGGTGCTGTTAATCAGCATCGCTTTTGCCGTGGCGCGGCGTACCGGCGGCAATCTGGTTAAGCTGGTGATCCCGCTGTTTGCCGGTGTCGCCGCAGCCGCCGCTTTCCTGCTGCCGGGTCCGGCACCGATGCTGCTGGCCTCGCAGATGCACGCTGACTTTGGCTGGATGATCCTGCTGGGTCTGTGCGCCGCGATCCCCGGCATGCTGATTGCGGGTCCGCTGTTCGGCAACTTCATCGGGAATCATGTCTCGTTCAGCGCACCGCCGGAAGATCATCAGCCGGATGTGGATGAGAGCAAGCTGCCTTCGTTTGGCTTCAGCCTGTCACTGATTCTGTTCCCGCTGGTGCTGGTTGGCCTGAAAACCATCGGCGCGCGCTTCACCACCGAAGGCACTCCGTTGTATGAGTGGCTGGAGTTTATCGGTCATCCGTTTACCGCGATCCTGCTGGCGTTGCTGGTGGCGATTTATGGTCTGGCCTACCGTCAGGGCATGGACAAAGAGCGGGTGATGCAGGTGTGCGGCAGTGCGCTGCAGCCGGCGGGGATAATCCTGCTGGTGATCGGCGCGGGCGGCGTATTCAAACAGGTGCTGGTCGATTCTGGCGTCGGGCCGGTGCTGGGGAATGCGCTGACCGGTGCGGGACTGCCGATTGCGCTGGCCTGCTTTATTCTGTCGGGCGCAGTGCGGGTGATTCAGGGCTCGGCAACGGTCGCCTGTCTCACCACGGTCGGATTGATCATGCCGGTGATTGAACCGCTGCACTACAGCGGCGCTCAGCTGGCGGCGCTGTCGATCTGTATCGGCGGCGGTTCGATTATCATCAGCCACGTCAACGATGCCGGTTTCTGGCTGTTTGGTCGCTTCACCGGGGCCAGCGAAGCGGAAACCCTGAAAACCTGGACCCTGATGGAAACCATTCTCGGCACCGTCGGTGCAGTGGTGGGGATGATCGCCTTTACGCTGTTATCGTAACGGCGCTTTACTCTTTTCGTTCTTCCCTGGGGTGACAGGGAAGAACGGATCAGGCTACAGCTTGAGGTAGGCCCGAATCCCATCGAGGAACATCTGGGTTGCCAGCATAATCAGAATCAATCCCATCAGCCGCTCCAGCGCATTGACTCCTTTATCACCCAGCAGCCGCAGGAAAAGGCCTGACAGCAGCAAAATACCTACCGTCACGCCCCAGGCGATCAACAGCGCGCCAACCAGGTGCGTCATCTGTTGCGGATACTGATGTGACAACAGCATCAGGGTCGCCAGCAGCGAGGGTCCGGCAACCAGCGGGATCGCCAGCGGCACCAGAAACGGCTCTTCACCCGCCGGTAAACCGGTACTGCTGCTCTCTTCCGACGGGAAAATCATTTTGATGGCAATCAGGAACAGAATCACTCCGCCAGAAATCGATACCGTCTCGGTACGCAGGTTGAGAAACGCCAGGATGCGCTCGCCAGTAAACAGAAACAGCAGCATGATGATTAACGCGATCAACATTTCGCGAATCAGCACCACTCGCCGCCGTTTCGGTTCCAGATGCTTTAAAACCGACATAAAAATCGGCAAATTGCCCAATGGGTCCATAATTAACAACAATAATATGGTCGCTGAAATCATTTCAGTCATTCGTTTTACGCCGTCTTGTGTGCCGGAAATGGCTGTTATTAGTTACGCTGCTGAAAAAGTTAGCGTAATCGAATTAATTCACTTGCCAGAAAGCCTGCATTTTGTAGAGTTGGTGGTCACAGGTAAATCTTATTATTACGCAGAGCGACGTGCAAAGAACACGTCGTTCTCTCCTCTGACATAAAAGCAGGTGTAAAACCGCCTGAGACGGACACGACATGAAGAATGTAGGTTTTGTTGGTTGGCGCGGTATGGTCGGCTCAGTGCTGATGTCCCGCATGAGCGAAGAGCGCGATTTTGATCTCATCAATCCGGTCTTCTTCTCGACGTCGCAGCACGGTCAGGCGGCTCCCGCCTTTGCCGGTAAGCAGCAGGGCGTACTGCAGGATGCGTTTGATATTGAGGCACTGCGTGCGCTGGATATCATCATTACCTGTCAGGGCGGCGACTACACCAGTGATGTCTATCCGAAGCTGCGCAGCAGCGGCTGGCAGGGTTACTGGATCGATGCGGCCTCTACGCTGCGGATGAAAGACGATGCGATCATCATCCTCGATCCGGTTAACCATCAGGTGATTCGTGAGGGTATCGATCGCGGCATTAAAACTTTTGTCGGCGGAAACTGCACCGTCAGCCTGATGCTGATGTCGCTTGGCGGACTGTTTGCCCAGGATCTGGTGGAGTGGGCTTCGGTTGCCACCTATCAGGCGGCCTCAGGCGGCGGTGCGCGTCATATGCGTGAACTGCTGACCCAGATGGGGATGCTGCACGATCACGTTGCCCCTGCACTGCAGAACCCGGCTTCGGCAATTCTCGACATCGAGCGTAGCGTGACCGACTTCACCCGTTCCGGCACCCTGCCGACAGATAACTTCGGCGTGCCGCTGGCGGGCAGCCTGATTCCGTGGATCGACAAGCAGCTGGAAAACGGTCAGAGCCGTGAAGAGTGGAAAGGTCAGGCGGAAACCAACAAGATTCTGGCGACCCGTCATGTGATTCCGGTCGATGGGCTGTGCGTGCGCGTCGGTGCGCTGCGCTGCCACAGTCAGGCGTTTACCCTGAAGCTGAAGCGTGACCTGCCGCTGGCTGAAATCGAGCAACTGCTGGCATCCCACAATGAGTGGGTCAAAGTGGTGCCAAACGATCGCGAACTGACGATGCGCGAACTGACGCCTGCCGCGGTGACCGGCACGCTGACTACGCCGGTTGGCCGGTTGCGTAAACTGAATATGGGACCGGAGTATCTCTCCGCCTTCACCGTCGGTGACCAGCTGTTATGGGGCGCGGCTGAACCGCTGCGTCGTATGTTGCGGTTGTTAACCAACTAAACAGCAAACATCGCCAAAGGCCGGATTTATGATCAATGCCGATCAGGTGAGACAAAGATGATCGGTTCACCGCCTGGTTGCTATGTAAAAGCCCGTAATCATTACTGATGGTTACGGGCTTTTTTTAGTTAAAATTAAATGCAATGTGATGAGCTGGTATAAAAAAAAGCCCCAGGGGGCTTTTTTAAGACTCTATTACCATCATTACGCAGAGCGCCAGTGATCAGGGTTGCCTTTGCTGGTATTTCTTACTCGGGCGACAAGCGGGTTATGACCTGCTTTTTGGGCTGCCTTAATTGCGCTGGCTTGAGTTGTATGATCCAACCCGTCAATACTCTGACCTCCAGCATATTCGACGGTATAATGTGTGATCGCTGATCCTTCCGGGCGTCCGGTGGGTTGTGGTTCTACATAAACGTTAGACATGAAATAAACCTCACTTCCTGAACATTATTAAACACTTTCAATATGGTTGTTTGTTTTGGCAATTTCAATCAGGATTGATTATCTGTTAGCCGCTTCATTTACAAAGTGTGATGATGTTCAAAAAGGAACGGCTTGCTGATTTTTAGTATGTTAGCTCTCTGTATTCACTGAGTGAATGAAGTTAAGAAATGGTTGCGCTATTACTGGATTAAATATTTTTCCATGAATGCAATCGCTACGGTATTTTTCCTGAATATGAATGGCTACCTAATTTTACTGGCGCATCAGTTTACGGCTGCACCAGTTAGTAAAAAGTCAGGGCACATATTCAGCTAATCCTTTTCCGCATTAATCTCTTTCAGCTACGCGTTTCTTTCCGATGCTCTATGCCCGTACATTCCAGTCATCGGTATACTGCACATTTCCATCAACATAACGCCATGTGATTTTGTCATACATCATGGATATCGATTCCATATGATTAATTTGCGCGTTACCTGACATTTTAGCGTTTGGCATACCGGGATTCACACCAGTAATCTTTACCCCCTCGATAGTCATGACAAAGTAACACTCTTCCTGTCCTGCATAGTTGATTCTATACCAACGGATTTCCGCACTTTTCAGCGTCTGCCCCGTAGCTACCGCCTTGTAAAGATAAGGACTTGAGCTATCAAACTCCTTTTCGATCATCATCGGTGAGTGTGAACGCTTACCGGTAATCTTGCCGTTGGCGCTGTCTACAGGAATATTCAGCCCATGACTGAAACCAACAATCTCAATGCTGCCCTCGCGATCCCTGACATCAACAGAGCCTTCAATATGAGCACCGCCATCATCTTTGAGCCACATATAAGCAGGAATTGGCATGTCATCATCTCCTTATTTTTCTGATTAACTTCATTGTTATGGAAAAAAGTGCTGTAGTGATAACTATGTTAGTGAGGAAACTAATATAGAAATACGTATCATCTATTGCCTCTGCTCCAATTTCCCCAGGGCCATAAAGCATACTTCCCAGCTTTAAAACGAAATCATAGTGAATCCAGTTATAGGGTTCACCCATAGCCCGGCCCACGAAAATTAAAAGCAGAAGGAAGAAGGCTACCTTCCCTGATTTATGGGCAAGTGTCGCCATAAGTGATGACCTCAATAGTGCCATAGGCTTTTAAGTCTGTGCCCGGAACCGGGATTTTGGACGTTCTTAACAGAGCATTCCTCAACATCTTGAAGTCTGATTGCCAGGCCAGCGTAATGCAGCCCTCTGAGACCTGACCAGGATGAAGTCTGAAACTCCCCCGGACTACACCCCTAAAGAAAGTGCTATCGTCGATCATGCTATCAGCACGAAAAAGGGCAAACCATTCTGAATGATCAACATGATACTTAAATGCACTTTTTATTTCGTCAATAGCCCATGCTCTGACGCTATTGACCCAATTTCCAGAAGGTCTGTCAACTATGTAGTAATATCCGGCAGGTAATGGCCCCTTATTGATTATCATCCCGCAGCCACCTTTATTACGGTAGATACCATTACCAGAAAAAGCTAAAAATGTGCCTAAACCTGGAAAAATGAGTGGGGAATAATCAGCGTTATTGATTACAAACTTTCCTTGTAAAGCCATAGCAATCCTTTGGCCTCTGACAATGTGTATTTGCATGCTAATGCACAGTAAAAAACAGATGTACGGCTATTTCGGGCAAAGTTTAAGATCGTGAAGCAGATTCACTTCTTACCCTTTTTATGGCGTGATTCTATTCATGTCAGAAACATGCTGTTAACCATCGATTTACAGCTCATTATCAGGTAGCTTTTCTTAACCGTCGTCTGCACTCATTGATCCTGGCGTCTGACAGGGGTCGGCATCAGCGACACATTTCCGATCCGATGAAAAATGTTGCTTCATCAGTCGGGATATTGCAGGCAGCATAAATGAAAATAATCATTGTTTTTACCCGGTTTTTTTGTCCCTGTCGTACACGAAACAACCTGCCGTTTCGCTTACAAAGTGATCAGCTTCCCTTTTTTGCCGGTCGATGAATAATTTTTTGGTTTCGACCATGGCAACTGCCGCTACCAAGCTATGATTTAACCATGATGTGCCGCGAGTTGACTGTTTTGCTTTCCGGACTAAATGGTTGTTGTACACGGCAAAGACCTTTTCCCATGGAATGGCCAGATGCCTTTTGTCGTCGTACGTATGGCTCAATAAAGAGCAGCGCATGTGAAGCGTGACAGGCTGCGTCGCGTTCATTTCGCCTGCCAACTATCACAGGAAGAAAGTCATGTCAGAGCTTCCCGATCGCGATGCGATCAACGCCCTGTTTGCAGGTAATTATGCCGATCCGTTTGCGTTACTGGGGATGCACCAGACTCAGCAAGGCCTGGAAGTCCGGGCGTTGTTACCCGAAGCGCTGGAAGTGTGGGTTATTGAAACCTCCACCGGGCGTAAACTTGCCCAGCTGGCGTGCGAAGATGCACGCGGCTTTTTCAGCGGTGTGATCCCACGCCGCAAAAACCGTTTCCGCTATCAGCTGGCGGTGAACTGGCACGGCCAGCAGAACCTGATCGATGATGCTTACCGCTTTGGCCCGTTGCTGCAGGAGATGGATCTGTGGCTGCTGGCTGAAGGGACCCATCTGCGTCCCTACGAAACGCTGGGCGCGCACGGTGACGTGATCGATGGCGTTACCGGTACCCGTTTCTGCGTCTGGGCGCCGAACGCCCGTCGCGTATCGGTAGTGGGTGATTTCAATTTCTGGGATGGCCGCCGTCATCCGATGCGTCTGCGCAAAGAGATGGGCATCTGGGAGCTGTTTGTGCCAGGTGCGGTAAATGGTCAGCTGTACAAGTTTGAGATCATTGATGCCAACGGCGAGCTGCGTATCAAAGCGGACCCGTTCGCTTTTGAAGCGCAGATGCGCCCGCAAACGGCCTCAATGATTTGTGGCCTGCCGGATGCGATCGAGATGAAAGAGGAGCGCAAAGCGGCCAACGCCTTCGATGCGCCAATCTCTATTTATGAAGTACATCTCGGTTCATGGCGACGCCACACCGATAATAACTTCTGGCTGAGCTACAAAGAGCTGGCTGAGCAGCTGGTGCCCTACGTTAAAGAGATGGGCTTTACCCATATTGAACTGCTGCCGATCAACGAACATCCGTTTGATGGCAGCTGGGGTTATCAGCCGCTGGGCATGTATGCGCCAACCCGCCGCTTTGGTACCCGTGATGAGTTCCGCGCCTTTATCGACAGCGCTCACGCCGCCGGCCTGAACGTACTGCTGGACTGGGTGCCGGGCCACTTCCCGAGCGATGACTTCGGTCTGGCGAAATTCGACGGCACTGAGCTGTATGAACACAGCGATCCGCGTGAAGGTTTTCATCAGGACTGGAACACCCTGATCTATAACTTTGGCCGGCGTGAAGTCAGCAACTACCTGTCGGGCAATGCGCTCTACTGGGTCGAACGCTTTGGCATCGATGGTCTGCGCGTCGATGCGGTGGCGTCGATGATCTACCGCGACTACAGCCGCGCTGAAGGCGAATGGGTGCCGAACCAGTATGGCGGACGTGAAAACCTCGAAGCGATTGAGTTCCTGCGCTACACCAACCGCACGCTGGGCACGGTCGCTTCCGGCTCGGTGACGATGGCGGAAGAGTCAACCGACTATCCTGGCGTGACGCGCCCGACCGAGGGCGGCGGGCTGGGCTTCTGGTTCAAATGGAACCTCGGCTGGATGCACGACACGCTCGACTACATGAAGCTCGATCCGATCCATCGCCGTTATCATCACAACCTGATGAGCTTCGGCATGATGTACAACTACACCGAGAATTTTGTCCTGCCGCTGTCACATGACGAAGTGGTGCACGGCAAGCGCTCCATTCTCGACCGTATGCCGGGTGACGCCTGGCAGAAGTTCGCCAACCTGCGCGCCTATTACGGCTGGATGTGGGGCTTCCCCGGCAAGAAACTGCTGTTCATGGGCAACGAGTTTGCTCAGGGCCGCGAGTGGAATCACGACGTCAGCCTTGACTGGCATCTGCTGGAGGGCGGCGACAACTGGCACCACGGCGTGCAGCGTCTGGTACGCGACCTCAACCATACCTATCAGCACTATACGCCGCTGCACCAGCTCGACTTCGATCCGCAGGGCTTTGAGTGGCTGGTGGTCGACGATGCGGAACATTCGGTGTTTGCCTTTGTCCGTCGCGACCGTGAAGGCAATGAAGTGATCGTGGTCAGTAACTTTACGCCGGTGCCGCGTCCGGGTTACCGCTTTGGCGTCAATCAGCCGGGCCGGTGGCGCGAAGTGCTGAACACTGACCAGCATGAGTATCACGGCAGTGACGTGCGCAACCACGGCGTGCATACCGATCAGCAGCCGAGTCATGGGCGACCGCAGTCGCTGAGTCTCAACCTGCCGCCGCTGGCGACCCTGTGGCTGGTGCGGGAGGGCGAATGACCATAACGGCCGGCGATCCGCAGCCGCCTGGCGCCAGTTACGATGGCAAAGGCGTCAATTTCACCCTGTTTTCGCAACATGCCGGGCGCGTCGAGCTCTGCCTGTTTGATGAAAACGGGGTGGAGCAGCGTATGGATCTGCCTGGCCGCAGCGGGGATATCTGGCATGGCTATGTACCCCGACTCAAGCCGGGACAGCGCTACGGCTATCGGGTACACGGTCCCTGGGCTCCGCAGCAGGGCCATCGCTTTAATCCGGCTAAGCTGCTGGTCGATCCCTGCGCCCGCGCCGTTGACGGTGATGTCCCGGACGATCCCCGCTTTCATGGCGGCATTGACGCACCCGATCCCCATGACAGCGCGGCCATCGCGCCAAAGTCGCGGGTGGTCGCCGACGATTTTGACTGGCAGGACGATGTCGCGCCGCGCACGCCGTGGGGCAACACCGTAATTTACGAGGCGCACGTGCGCGGCCTGACCCGCCAGCATCCGGAAATTCCGGAAACGCTGCGCGGCACTTACGCGGCGCTCGGCCATCCTGTTATGGTGGATTACCTGCGTCGGCTCGGCATCACGGCGATTGAGCTGCTGCCGATTGCCCATTTTGCCAGTGAACCGCGGCTGCTTCAGCTGGGGCTGAGCAACTACTGGGGCTACAACCCGTTTGCCTTGTGGGCCGTCGATCCGCGCTATGCCTCGGGTCAGGATGGGCTGACGCCGCTGCAGGAGTTTCAGCAGGCAGTTAAAAACCTGCACGCGGCGGGCATCGAAGTGCTGCTGGATGTGGTGTTTAACCACACCGCTGAGCTGGACGCCATCGGCCCGACAATTTCACTGCGCGGCATCGATAACGCCAGCTACTACTGGCTGGATGAGCAGGGCGATTACCAGAACTGGACCGGCTGCGGCAACACGCTCAATCTGCATCATCCACAGGTGATGGCGTGGGCGCTGGATGCGCTGCGTTACTGGGTGCAGGTCTGTCACGTCGATGGTTTCCGTTTTGACCTGGCTCCGGTGCTGGGCCGTACGCCCGACTACCAGCGCGATGCGCCATTGTTTGAAGCGATACGCGCCTGTCCGGTGCTGTCACAGGTCAAGCTGATTGCCGAACCCTGGGATATCGGCCCCAACGGCTATCAGGTTGGGCATTTTCCTGCGCCGTTTGCCGAGTGGAACGATCGGTTCCGCGATACCGCACGACGCTACTGGCTGCACGGCGCGTTAAGCAACGGCGAGTTTGCCCGCCGCTTTGCCGCCTCCAGCGATCTTTTTCAGCATGAGAACCGGCTGCCACACGCCACTGTCAACCTGATCACTGCGCACGACGGCTTCACGCTGTGGGACGTGGTGAGCTTCGAGCGCAAGCACAACGAAGCCAACGGGGAAGATAACCGTGATGGGCACGGCGACAACTACAGTCACAACCACGGCAAAGAAGGGCTGAGTGTCAGCTTCGATGTGATTGAGCGCCGCCGCCGCAGCGTACGCGGTTTGCTCACCACACTGTTGCTGTCGCAGGGCACGCCGATGTTGCTGGCGGGCGATGAGCGCGGCAATACGCAGCACGGCAACAACAACGCCTACTGTCAGGACAACGCCCTGAGCTGGCTTGACTGGCAGGCGGACGAGAAAGGACTGGTTGGATTCACCGCCGCCCTGATTCAGCTTCGTCAGCGCATTCCGGCGCTGACGGCGGATCGCTGGTGGCAGGACGGTGATGGCAATGTGCAGTGGCTCAATGCCGGTGGTCAGCCACTGCAACACGATGAATGGGCACAGGGAACGCACAGATTGCAGATCCTGCTGTCCGGCCGCTGGTTAATAACAATAAACGCCACGGATTCGGTGAATGACATCGTCTTACCAGACGGAGAATGGCGTGCCCTTCCTCCTTTCGCCGGGGACGACAACCCCATCCTGTTAACTGTCTGGCATGGTCCCGCACACGGTGTGTGCGTGTTCCAAAAGCAATCATAAGGAGTCAGACATGGTTAAATTAGATAGAACAGAACACCTGATGCTGGCGCGCCAGCTCCCTACACAAACGGTTGCTCTGATCCTCGCCGGTGGACGCGGTACACGCCTGGTCGACCTGACGGCAAAACGCGCCAAACCGGCGGTGCACTTCGGCGGCAAGTTCCGCATTATCGACTTTGCCTTATCCAACTGCGTTAACTCCGGTATCCGCCGCATTGGCGTGATTACCCAGTATCAGTCTCATACCCTGACCCAGCACATTCAGCGTGGCTGGTCGATCTTCAATGAAGAGATGAATGAGTTTGTGGATTTGCTGCCAGCGCAGCAGCGCTTTTCCACCGAACAGTGGTATCGCGGCACCGCCGATGCGGTGACGCAGAACCTTGATGTGATTCGCCGTTATCAGGCGCAGTACATCGTGATCCTTGCCGGGGACCACATTTATAAGATGGATTATTCGCGCATGCTGCTGGACCATGTGGTCAACGAGGCGAAATGTACCATCGCCTGTTTGCCGGTGCCGGTGCATGAAGCCACCGCGTTCGGCGTAATGGCGGTGAACGAAGAGAACATGGTGATCGACTTCGTCGAAAAGCCGCCAAAACCGCCGACCATGCCGGGCGATGACACCAAAGCGCTGGCCAGCATGGGGATCTACGTTTTCAACGCCGATTATCTCTATGCGTTGCTGGAAGAGGATCTGCAGACGCCAGGCTCTAATCACGACTTCGGCAAAGATATCCTGCCGAAAATCGTGGCGAGCGGTGAGGGCTATGCGCACTCTTTTGCGCTCTCCTGCGTACAGAACGACGACAACGCGCCGCCGTACTGGCGCGATGTCGGCACGCTGGAAGCCTACTGGCGCGCCAACCTTGATCTGGCTTCGGTGATGCCTGAACTGGATATGTATGACGTCACCTGGCCGATCCGCACCCATATGGAGCCGCTGCCGCCCGCCAAGTTTGTTCAGGATCGTTCCGGCAGTCACGGCATGACCATGAACTCGCTGGTATCGGGCGGTTGCATCATCTCCGGCTCAGTGGTGGTGAACTCGGTGCTGTTTCCCCGGGTGCGCGTTAACTCGTTTTGTAACATTGATTCAACCGTGCTGCTGCCCGATGTGGTGGTTGGCCGATCCTGCCGTCTGCGCCGCTGTGTGATTGATCGCGCCTGCGAGCTGCCAGAAGGAATGGTTATCGGCGAAAACCCTGATGAAGACAGTCGCCGGTTTCACCGTTCGGATGAAGGCATCGTACTGGTTACCCGCGCCATGCTGGCTAAACTGGCCAGGGCCGGGCAGTAAGCGATAGCGGAACACACGCAATCGGCACGCGGATCGTGCCTGATAACTTAATGAGGTCGAGGATGCAGGTTTTACATGTCTGTTCAGAACTTTTCCCGCTGCTTAAAACGGGCGGACTGGCTGATGTAGTCGGGGCATTACCTCAAGCACAAATTGCGGGTGGCACGGATACGCGGGTGTTATTGCCCGCTTTTCCAGCATTGCGCAAGGGCATACCTGATCTTCAGGTGGTTACAGAACTGGATACCTTTGCCGGACATGTGCGATTACTGTTTGGTGAGTTTAACGGGGTAGGCATCTACCTGATTGACGCGCCGGGGCTCTATGACCGTCCGGGCAGTCCGTATCATGATGAGTCGCAGTTTGCCTACGTCGATAACTATCTGCGCTTCGCGCTGCTCGGCTGGATGGGCTGTGAGCTGGCGTGCGGGCTGGATGCGATGTGGCGACCGGATATTGTTCATGCCCATGACTGGCATGCTGGCCTGACCTGCGCCTATCTGGAGGCGCGCGGTCGCCCGGCGAAATCGGTGTTCACCGTGCATAACCTGGCCTATCAGGGGCTGTTCGCGGCGCATCACATGGAAGAGATTGGTCTGCCGTGGTCGTTTTTCAGCATGTATGGCCTGGAGTTTTTCGGCCAGATCTCGTTCCTCAAAGCGGGCCTCTACTACGCCGATCACGTCACGGCGGTCAGCCCGACCTATGCGCATGAAATCACCTCGGCCGAGTTTGGTTATGGTATGGAAACCTTACTGGCACAGCGGATGCTCGAAGGCCGCCTGAGCGGCATTCTCAACGGCGTGGACCCGTCAATCTGGGACCCGGCGCATGACCTGCTGCTCAGCGCGCGCTATAACCGCGACACGCTGGAAGCCAAGGCGGAAAACAAACGTCAGCTGCAGGTGGCGATGGGGCTGAAGGTGGATGATAAGGCGCCGGTGTTCTGCGTCATCAGCCGTCTCACCAAACAGAAAGGGCTGGATCTGGTGCTGGAAGCGCTGCCGGGCCTGCTGGCGCAGGGCGGACAGCTGGTGCTGCTGGGGCAGGGCGACGCCGAGCTGCAACAGGGCTTCCTCGCCGCGGCGGCCGAGCATCCGGGCAGCGTCGGCGTTCAGATTGGCTATCACGAGGCGTTTTCGCACCGCATTGTCGGCGGCGCGGATGTGATTGTGGTGCCGAGCCGATTCGAGCCGTGTGGTCTGACCCAGCTCTATGGCCTGAAGTATGGTACGTTGCCATTGGTGCGTCGCACCGGCGGCCTGGCCGATACGGTCAATGACAGTTCATTAGAGAACCTGGCGGACGGTATCGCCAGCGGTTTCAGTTTTGAAGATGCTAACGCCTGGTCGCTATTGCGGGCTATCCGGCGTGCCTTTGTGTTGTGGTCTCGTCCTTCGCTGTGGCGTTACGTTCAGCGCCAGGCTATGGGGATGGATTTTAGCTGGCAGGTGGCGGCACAAGCCTACCGTGATCTCTACCAACGTTTGATGTAACGGATTGGGAAAACTGGATATGAATGCACCTTTCACTTACGCCTCACCAACGTTGACGGTTGATGCCTTAAAGCATTCGATTGCCTACAAGCTGATGTTTACCATCGGTAAAGATCCTTCTATCGCCAATAAGCATGAGTGGCTTAACGCCTCGCTGCTGGCGGTGCGCGACCGGATGGTTGAGCGCTGGCTGCGTTCCAGCCGTGCTCAGCTGTCGCAGGATGTGCGGCAGGTCTATTACCTGTCGATGGAGTTCCTGATGGGCCGCACGCTGGGCAATGCGCTGCTGGCGATGGGGATTTATGACGATCTGAACCAGGCGCTGGATGAGATGGGGCTGGATCTGGCCGAGCTGATGGAAGAGGAGAACGATCCTGGCCTCGGCAATGGCGGTCTGGGTCGCCTGGCGGCCTGCTTCCTCGACTCGCTGGCGACGCTGGGGATGCCCGGTCGCGGCTACGGCATTCGTTATGATTACGGCATGTTCAAACAGAACATTGTGGAAGGTGAGCAGAAAGAGTCACCGGATTACTGGCTTGAATATGGTAATCCGTGGGAATTTCAGCGCTTCAATACCCGTTACAAAGTGCGGTTCGGTGGCCGGGTGCAGCATGAAGGCGCGAAGGTGCGCTGGCTGGAGACAGAAGAAATTCTGGCAATGGCCTATGACCAGATCATTCCTGGCTTTGACACCGATGCTACCAATACGCTGCGGTTATGGGGCGCGCAGGCGAGTAACGAAATCAACCTCGGTAAATTCAACCAGGGCGACTATTTCGCGGCGGTGGAAGATAAAAACCACTCCGAGAACGTGTCCCGCGTGCTCTATCCCGATGACTCAACCTATTCTGGTCGTGAACTGCGTCTGCGTCAGGAGTATTTCCTGGTCTCGGCCACCGTACAGGACATTCTCAATCGTCACTGGCGGATGCACCAGACCTGGGATAACCTGGCCGATAAAATCGCCATCCACCTGAATGACACGCACCCGGTGCTGGCGATCCCTGAACTGATGCGCCTGCTGATCGACGAACATAAGTTCAGCTGGGACAACGCGTTTGACGTCTGCTGTCAGGTCTTCTCTTACACCAACCATACGCTGATGACTGAAGCGCTGGAGACCTGGCCGGTCGATATGATTGGCAAAATTCTGCCGCGCCATCTCAGCATCATTTTCGAGATTAACGACTTCTTCCTGAAAACCATTCAGGACTACTACCCGGATGACTGGGATCTGCTGTCGCGCATTTCGATTATCGACGAGAACGACGGACGCCGGATTCGCATGGCGTGGCTGGCGGTGGTGGTCAGCCACAAGGTTAATGGCGTCTCTGAATTGCACTCCAACCTGATGGTGCAGTCGCTGTTTGCCGATTTCTCGCGTCTGTTCCCGGGCCGTTTCTGCAACAAGACCAACGGCGTTACACCGCGTCGCTGGCTGGCGCTGGCCAATCCGGCACTCTCTGAGGTGCTGGATGAGGAGATCGGCCGCAACTGGCGTACCGATCTCAGCCAGCTCGGTGAGCTCAAGGCGCAGATCGATTATCCGGCCTTTATTGAAAAAGTGGCGGTCGCCAAGCACCAGAACAAGCGGCGTCTGGCTGACTGGGTGGCGAAAAACCTCGATGTGGTGCTGGACCCGAACGCGCTGTTCGATGTGCAGATTAAGCGTATCCATGAGTACAAGCGGCAGCTGCTCAACGTGCTGCATGTGATCACCCGCTATAACCGCATCAAAGCCGATCCCGATGCAGAGTGGGTACCGCGCGTCAATATCTTCGCCGGTAAAGCCGCCTCGGCCTACTACGTTGCCAAACACATCATTCATCTGATCAATGATGTCGCTAAAGTGATCAACAACGATCCGCAGGTGAAGAACAAGCTGAAGGTGGTTTTCATCCCGAACTACAGCGTCAGTCTGGCGCAGATCATTATCCCGGCCGCCGATCTCTCCGAGCAGATCTCCACTGCCGGTACTGAAGCCTCCGGTACCAGTAATATGAAGTTTGCTCTGAACGGCGCACTGACTATCGGCACGCTGGATGGGGCCAACGTCGAGATGCTGGATCACGTCGGTAAAGAGAATATCTTCATTTTCGGTAATACCACGCCGCAGGTGGAAGCGCTGCGCAAAGGGGGATATAACCCGCGCCAGTATTACGAAGAGGATCAGGAACTGCATCAGGTGCTGACGCAGCTTGCCTCCGGCGTATTTAGTCCGCAGGAGCCAGGCCGTTACCGTAACCTGTTCGATTCACTGGTCAACTTCGGCGACCACTACCAGCTGCTGGCGGATTACCGCAGCTATGTCGATACCCAGGATAAGGTGGATGCGCTTTACCGTCAGCCGGACGAATGGCAGCGGCGTGCCGCGATGAATATTGCCGGCATGGGCTACTTCTCCTCGGACCGTACCATTCAGGAGTACGCCGATGAGATCTGGAATATCTCCCCGATAAGGTTGTAACGCGATTTCACTCTGCGGCTGAAGCCCTGGCCGCAGAGTGAGCGCCGGTCATCTCCGCCACCGCATTCGCTGTGACCTTCCGCTCTCCCGCCTGACCGCGGCGCCTCGCGCACTCTCCTTCCCGGACTGCCCTGATGGCGCAGGATCGCCGGGATCTTTTCGATCGACTCCCCGGCAGAAGTGCCGCGGCTGCCTTGCCAGATCATATCGGCCTGGCTGACGCATACGTTATTATGCAGCCCGGTTTTTTATGCGTTTCACCTTTTGACCAGACAGGCAGAGCAGACAATGAGTGACAATATTAATCACGAGATTACTTTCCGTAAACTCAGTGTCTTCATGATGTTTATGAACAAAGGCAATATTGCCCGCACCGCAGAAGCGCTGGAGCTGAGCAGCGTCAGCGTTCACCGCGCCCTGCATACGCTGGAAGAAGGCATCGATTGCCCGCTGTTTATTCACAAGGGACGCAACCTGGTGCCGCTACCCGCCGCCTGGACGCTGCTGGAATATTGCCGCGATGTGACGGCGCTGATGGGTAAAGGCATTGAGGAGGCGCGGCTGGTGGCGGGTGTCGGGTGTGGCCGTCTGCGCATCGGCACGCTTTACTCGCTGACGCTGGAGACCATTCCGCGGCTGATTATGGGAATGAAGCTGCGTCGGCCGACGCTGGAGCTTGATCTCACTATGGGCTCCACTCAGATGCTGCTTAACATGCTTGAGGATGAGGCTCTTGACGCGGTACTGATCGCCACCCACAACGGCGAGTTCAGCGACTCGAACTTCGATGTGGTCCCGCTGTTTTATGATGACATTTTCCTCGCCGCACCAGCCGGTGAACCGCTGGATATGACGCGCCAGGCGGATCTGCGTGACTATGCCGATCGCGATTTTGTTTCGCTGGCCGAAGGCTTTGCCACCTATGCCGGTTTTCAGGAGGCGTTTCAGGTAGCGGGTTTTGAACCGAGAGTGGTCACCAGGGTCAATGACATCTTTTCGATGGTCAGCCTGGTGCAGGCCGGTGTCGGGCTGGCGCTGATTCCGGGCCGGATGAAAAAAGTCTACGAAAACAATATCCAGCTGGTCAGCCTGGCCGAGCCTTATCAGATGCGCCAGCAGATTTCGATCGTCTATTCACATCGCCGTGAACGCGATCATGACCTGCTGGCACTGGCGGCAGAAGGGCGGATGTATGCCCGTAGCCTTACTGACTCAGCCGTTTAGCCAGATGCCGCGCCACCTCAACGCTGTTGCGCTCCATGCAGATGGCTTCGCCCTGCCAGCCCGCCTGCAGCGTCAGGCCAGTCAGCACATTGCCTGGCGGCATTTCTATCGCCAGCCGGGCATCGCGCTGGTTGGCTGAAATCACCGCATCATTCCACCGCACCGTCCGCGCCATATTAAAGGCGAGATCGTCGGCAATCTTCTCTGGCTCCCAGATAACCCGTCCGGTCGAACCGCTCAGGTAAGCACAGGTGGGACGCGAAAGTTGGACAGACTCAAACGCGGTCGCCAGTTCAGCGGCAGGTTTATCCAGCAGCGCGCAGTGGGAAGGCACACTCACCGCCAGCCTGACGGCTTTACTCGCCCCGGCGTCCAGCGCGGCTTGCGCCACCCGCGCCATATCCTCATCTCGTCCGGCAATCACTATCTGCGTTTCCGCATTAAGGTTGGCGATATAGGTATTGCTGTCGACCAGCAGCTTCTCCAGCCGGCTGAGCGTCAGCCCGGTGATGGCGGTCAGGCCATAACCCTGCGGATAGGCCTGCTCCATCAGATCGCCGCGCAGCGCCACCAGACGCAGCGCATCGCTGAAATCGAGCGCGCCTGAGATGACCGCGGCGGGATAGGCACCAATCGACAGGCCGCTGACGATATCGGGTTTCAGTCCATGTCTGATCAGCTCGCGCGCCCAGCCAACACCGGCAATCAGCAGGCTGAGCTGGACCGCACGGGTATGGCGCAGCGCATCAGCACTGTCCAGCCGATCGGTCTCATCACCCAGTACGGCGCGTACGCTGTTTAACAGCGCCTCGCCGTCAGGAAGATGCTGCAACATGCCGACCCGCTGCGTGCCCTGGCCGGGAAAAGTAAAAAGAATTTTCATGCGGAATCTCTGCTCCAGGGAGAGGGGGTCAGAACCGGTCCGGTGGCGGTTTTCAACAGCACGCGGCCTTCACGCAGCCACTCGTTAAGGGCAAACGCGCCGAGCGGCGTTTCCACCTGGGTATCCACACGGCACGGCAGCGTTTCGGTTTGGGCCTGCCACTGCTGCAGGTCGTCGCGTGCCAGCGGCTGCGGCGCGCGAATCAGCAAGTCGAGATCGCTGGCAGCGTGCAGCGTCGGTATCCGCGTGGCCAGCGCGTAACCGGTACTGCCGGTGACGCCCCAGCTCCAGGGCCAGACGCTGTCGCTGAGCGCCATCGCCGCCTTTACCGGTGGGTAATCCGCAAACGGCGAACCGAACAGATGTTGCCGTTCGGCCAGCATCTCCGGCGTGACGATGCGCGTAATCCCGGCCGGGTCTGCCCAGCCGGCAGCGCGCTGTTCGCGTGTTACACCGCGCACACCCACCGGAATCAGCCCGGAACGATTCACATCGCGCCTGACCACCACCGGCAGCGCGTGATGCCAGTGCTGACTGACCCACGCTTCGCTGATGGCTGACAGGGCGCGATCTGAACTGAGCCAGAGCAGATCGTGGGGACGCGGTGAACAGCTCATATTACATTCCGGATGTCAGGGTAATGAACAGCGGTAACGATAAAATACACAGAATCGAACTTAATAGCAGCACGGCTTCGGCATCGGGCGACTGCACACCAAAACGGTTGCCGAATACCACGCCAAAGAAGCCCGCTGACAGGGCAATCATCAGAATCGCAGTAATCGCCACCGGACCACTCAGACCCAGTGCCAGTACCAGACCCCAGGCGATAAACGGTTGAATTAACAGTTTAGTTATCGTACCGAAGCCAACTACCGCATTCAGTTTCAGTTTACGTGCCGAGAGGATCACACCGGTCAGGAACAGGGCGGCGGCGGTTGCTGCCAGGCCGAGCGGTTTAATCGCCGCCAGCACCAGATCCGGCATTTTAATACCCAGCGCCGACAATACCACGCCGATCAACGGACCCATCACGATCGGTTTTTTCAGCGAGCGCCACATTAACACCGGCAACATCGTCATGGTTGAACCGTGCGCGGTACCGGCAGCAAACGCCTTTTCACGTTCCAGAATCAGCAGGCACAGCGGTGTCAGCAGCACTGAACCACAGGCGATCGATACCGCAACAGAGAGTGAGGTCGCACCATTTTCACCCAGCACGCTGGAAAGAATCGGCAGGCCCAGCGCGGCGTAGTTCGGCAGCGCAACGGTCAGCGTCAGGACAGCAGCATCCTGAGGCGATTTTTTGAAAACTTTGGTCGCGGTAAAATAGACCGCCGCATAGGTGATCCACATAGCACCGGTAATCACCACGATTAATGGCCATTGCGCCACGATGCCCGGCCAGGGCGTCTGAACCGTCGCACTGAACAGGGCGGCGGGCAGCGCAAAATCCATCACAAAAATATTAAGCAGTGAAACGTCTTTATTATTAACCATTCCAGCCTTACCGGCCCAGAAACCCAGCAGCATGATCACAAAGATTGGAGCAAGAGCATGAACAATTGTATAGATCATAAATCACCTGTATTTAAGAAGAATTCTTGACTAACACGATGTTTATAATTCTAAAAAGCGGCCCTGATTGCGGGGCGGTCATCCGCCCCGTCCAGGCCGTTTCCGGCAGGCTTATTTTTTGTTTTGTAGTCGGTTTACCAGCTGGCGCGCATACGTTCGCGGACCAGAGAGGAGCTGTGGCGATTTTCAGCGCCCAGCCGGTTTTTCAGGCTTGGGTCCTGACGTGCATCAGCGATAGCTTTCTGCAGAGAGATCTCAACCATCGCCAGATCGGCATCTGACGGCGCATCAGGATCGGTCACGGTCAGCATGTCAGAGAGCAGGCCCAGCGTGGCGAAGTTGCTGACGTCATACGCCATCGGCGGAATGGTCGCCGCCAGTTTCTCCAGCGCGTCGACGGTACGCAGCGTGATACGCGCAGCGGACTCTTTACCCATCGCATGGACCAGCACGCCCTGATCGTTGAGCGCGATCAGACGGTTCGCCTGGTAGCCGTGCGCCAGGAATGCGCCGGACATCGCCTTACCGACGATCAGACCAATCACCGGGTGACCGGCCAGACGCGCTTTAGCATAGGCTCCGGCGGCACCGGCCAGCGCCTGATGAATGCCAAACGCCTCTTCACGACGACCATATGCCTGACTTGGCACATCGATGACTGCCACAATCGGCCGTTTCACCGCGCTGTTGCTATCGGCTTCCAGGGTTTCGTTCACCACTTTCGCCAGCGTCCAGCCTTCCAGCAGACCGACTTCGCCTCTGGCGGCACGCGGATAGTGGTTTTCAGCATCCGGGACCACGGCGATAAAACGTACGCTTTCGCCATTGAGTTCGCCGTCAGCCACCTGAACAGAAGGGCACAGCCCGCTCAGGCGCTGCGCATTGGGTGCGAGTTTTTCCAGCCATGTTGCACCGCGGCTGCTTGTCTGGCTCATTATTTTTCCTCCCGGGCGAAAAGCTGTTTGATGATGGCGGTATCAGCCTGCTGACGCGTATCAAAGTTGCTCAGACGCGGCAGGAAATCCGCATACTTATCACTGCGGTGCTGCGCCGGTACGCCTTTGGCAATGAAGTCGTTCATCGCGGTTTTCACCGCATTGACGCCATCGCTGACCAGCGCGTCCACCAGGCCACTGGCATAGCGGATTTCGCCGCCGGTCATGCTCCAGATAAACGGGCGATCGCGGGAGTCATACTCTTCAATACCCGCTTCCTGCTCAATAACCTGCGGGCCGTTAAGGCCGAGGCGTGCTTCGCGAGTGACGATCAGGTAGCTGCAGAGCGCAGCCGCGATAGACATCCCGCCGAAGCAGCCGACGGTACCGGCAATGATGCCGATCACCGGGGTGTAGCGACGCAGGTCAACAATTGCGGCATGAATATCGGCAATCGCCGCCAGCCCCAGATTCGCCTCCTGCAAGCGGACGCCACCGGTTTCGAGGCACAGCACCGCCTGAGTCGGGGTGCCGTTGCGGTTATCTTCGGCGGCCAGCTCCAGCGCTGCGGCCATTTTCGCGCCGGAAACTTCGCCCATGCTGCCGCCCTGGAAGGTCCCTTCGATGGCAATCACCACCGCAGGCTGACCGTTCAGCGTACCGCGTGCCACCACCATGCCGTCATCTGACTGCGGAATCACACCCTGCGGTGCCAGCCACGGTGACATGATGCCTTCAAAAGGGTCGAGCAGTTCGCGGTAGCTGCCGTCGTCCAGCAGCGCGCGCGCGCGTTCGCGGGCACGTAATTCAATAAAACTGGCATCGTTACGCATGACTCACCTCCTCAAATACCTGTTCAATACGGATGCGCGCGACGCCAGGCGTGGCGCCAAAGTCGTGAATAACCAGCTGTCCGGCAGGCAGGCCGTTGATCAGATTCAGGCGGTCAAACAGCGCCTTCCAGCGGGCGTCGCTGTTATCCAGTGAGGTGGTGATATCAATATTCAGCGTTTGCCCTTCGGTTGCGGTGTACAGCACTTCCATATCACCGGAACCAACGACCCCTGCCAGGGCTTTACCGCTGAGTGCGCGGTTAGCAGGGAAAGATAATGTGATGTGTTCCATAACGACCTCTAATTAAAAGAGTGGTGGGCGGCCGGAGAGATCCGGTCGACAAACAGCGTCGCGGCCAGCAAATCGGCGGCACCGCCTGGCGAGGCGTTCAGCGCCAGCATGCGGTGATCCAGACGGGCGAGGGCGGCCTGACCTTCAGCGGTGCGGCAACCACCGGCCAGCAGCACCGCGCGGGCGCCGCGCTGCATGGTTTCCAGTCCGGTCATGCCGGCGCGTGACAGCACGCAGGTATCGCTGAGCGAGGTCATAATCGCCATCAGTGCGTCCAGGCGGGCTTCGCTTTCGCGGGCACCGGCGGCCCGGCTGCGCAACAGCTGCGGCAACGCCCGTTTCATCACGTGTGGAAACGCCTGTTGTGCCTCCTCACGCGCGCCGGGCACCTGATAGCGGTGGCTCGCTTTCAGCCCCTTGCTGAACAGTTTCGGTGCCGCCCGGTCGGGCAGACTCGCCAGCGTCGCTGCGGTACGGGTCAGCTGATCGGCACTGGCTTCACCGCCGTGCATCGCCGCCGCGCTGACCAGCAGGCCCAGCGCCCAGATCGCGCCACGGTGAGTATTCACGCCGCCGGTGGCCGCCATCATCTGCTGCTCGCCTTCCCGTCCCAGACGTCCCACCGTTTCGCGCAGGGCGATATCGGCCGGGCGCATCCAGCTCTGCCGGGCCAGCGCCAGGAAGGTCGGTACCAGGCTCTCGGCGGAACGCTCCATCAGGGCAAGCGTTAAATCGAGATGCGCGCCGTTTCCCCGGCTGTCGACCAGACCCGGCTTTGGACTCAGCCGCGCTTCGTCGGTCAGACAATCGCGCGCTGTCATCGCCAGCCGGCTGGCCTGCGCCTCGGGTTGAGTCTGCGACAGGAGTTTCATTACCAGCTCCGGAATTTAGCGGGTGGGTTATAAAGACCGCCCGACCATTCCACCAGGTCAGAGACGCTGCTGGCGGCCAGCAGTGAGCGCGTCGCATCGGAGCGACGGATGCCCATATCTTCCGGATAGACCACTTTGCCGCTTTTACGCAGCGCAGCGACGCGCGCCGCATCGACGCCAAGACCGATATCGGTGATGCCGGCTACCGCAGCGACCATCGCGCGGCGCTCTTCAAGGCTTTCAGCACGATAGAGATAGGCAATCCCCTCTTCGGTCAACACATGGGTAACGTCATCGCCATAAATCATCACCGGGGCCAGCGGCATACCGGTCGATTTCGCCACTTCAACGGCATCCAGGGTTTCAACGAAGGTTGGTTTTGCCCCGGCCTGGAAGGTTTCCACCATCTGCACCACCAGTTTTTTCCCGCGCTGCATTGGGTCCGGCTCGGTGATCATATTGAGCCAGGCAGGCGAGGCATGACGTCGGCCGTGGGGATCGTGTCCCATGTTAGGCGCACCGCCGAAGCCTGACAGGCGACCACGGGTAACGGTCGAAGAGTTTGCCAGCCCATCAACCTGCAGAGTGGCGCCGATAAACATATCGACCGCGTACTGACCGGCCAGCTGACAGAAGGCGCGGTTAGAACGCATCGAGCCGTCGCTGCCGGTGAAGAAGATGTCGGGACGGGCGCGAATGTACTCTTCCATACCCAGCTCGCCGCCGAAGCAGTGCACGCTCTCAACCCAGCCGCTCTCGATGGCCGGGATCAGCGTTGGATGCGGATTCAGCGTCCAGTGTTTACAGATTTTGCCTTTCAGGCCGAGCTGTTCACCGTAGGTCGGCAGCAGTAGCTCAATCGCGGCGGTATTAAAACCGATGCCGTGGTTAAGCGACTGCACCTGATGCTCGGCGTAGATGCCTTTGATCGCCATCATCGCCATCAGGATATGTTCCTGCTTGATCAGGCGCGGATCGCGGGTAAACAGCGGTTCGATAAAGAACGGTTTGTCTGCCACCACGATGTAGTCGATCCAGGAGCCAGGGATATCGACGCGTGGCAGGTCGGTTTCGTCATCGACCAGTTCATTGACCTGGGCAATCACGATACCGTCACGAAACGCGGCGGCTTCCACCAGCGCAGGGGTATCTTCCGTACTTGGACCGGTATAAAGATTACCTTTGCGGTCCGCTTTATAACCGGCAATCAGCGCGACGTTCGGGCTGAGATCGACGTAGAGACGGGAATAGAGTTCGATATAGGTATGGATGGCGCCGATTTCCAGCTGGCCATCTTCTAACAGCTGAGAAATACGCAGGCTTTGCGGACCGGAAAAAGAGAAGTCGATTTTCGGGCAATGCCTTTCTCGAAAATATCCAGATGCTCGCTGCGACCGACGCTTGGCATAATCATGTGCAGGTCGTGGATTTTGGCCGGATTCACCTCAGCCAGCGTGCGTGATAAGAAATCAGCCTGTTTCTGGTTGTTCCCTTCCAGCACCACGCGATCACCCGGTGCAATCAGTTTTTCGAATGCTTCAACGGCTCTTTCAGTAGGAATGACTTTGCCATCAACAGGAAAAGAAGCCAGACGCCGCGCTTTTTCACTGCGGCGTGTGTTCCATTCCCGGGCAGGCGTTTGGCCTGTGTTCATTTCAACCTCCTGATTAAAATAACGGATATGTCGTTTTGCTAAGAGAAGTCTCTACTTTCTTGATCGGTGGTTCAATTAAGCAAAAAGCCTGAACGTTAGATTTACAGTAACAATAAGAGATGACCGTTTTGATAAGCGAAACAGAAAGATTTGAGTTTAGGCGCTCAGGAAATATCTGAATGGAGAACGGGTATTCCGTGTAAAGAATGGTGTGGGAGTCGCATAATAAATAAATAAGTGGCGGTAAAAATAAAAAGTCTGCTAGCGAAGCGTGGGGGCGACGCAGACGCAGTAAAACCATCCTGGCCTGTGCTGCGCGGATAAAAAAAGCAGGCCGGAGCCTGCTTTCTGATGCGGTATCGTCAGATTATGACGCCAGCGACAGGGCGGGTTTCGCTTTCTGCGCCAGCCATTCTGCCACGCGGGCCTGCTGCTCTTTGCTCAGCCACATGCCCTGCTTGGTACGACGCCAGATCGCATCCTCTACTTCACGCACCCATTCATGCTGCACCAGGTAACGTAACTCGGCTTCATAAAACTCATGACCGAAGTTCTCGCCCAGATCGTCCAGGCTCTTCGCACCGGCCAGCAGCGTTTCGGTATTGCTGCCGTAAGTGCGGGCAAAGTGGCGCGCCATGTTTTCGCTGATGAACGGATAGCGGCGGCGCAGGCTGGCGGCGTAATCTTCGCGGGTGCCGGAAATATTGCCGCCCGGCAGCACGCAGTTCTTCGTCCAGGCCGGACCGGCATTCGGGTAGTACTTCGCCAGCTTCTCCAGCGCATGTTCCGCCAGCTTACGGTAAGTGGTCAGCTTGCCGCCGAACACCGACAGCAGCGGTGCCTGACCGTTATCGTCACGCACATCCAGCGTGTAATCACGGGTAATCGCCTGCGGTGAATCTGATTCATCGTCACACAGCGGACGAACACCGGAATAGGACCAGACAATGTCATCAGCGGTCAGCTGCTTTTTAAAGTGACCGTTGAACACTTTCAGCAGATAGTCGGTCTCGCTGTCGTCGATATGCACGTTTTTCGGATCGCCTTTGTACTCCACGTCGGTGGTACCGATGATAGAAAATTCATCCATCCACGGGATAACAAACACGATACGGTTATCTTCGTTCTGCAGAATGTACGCCTGCTTCTCGGTATGCACGCGCGGCACCACGATGTGGCTGCCTTTGATCAGGCGAATACCATACGGCGATTTTAACTTCAGACCGTCGTCAAACAGCTGTTTGACCCACGGACCCGCCGCGTTGACCAGGCCTTTGGCACGCCAGGTATAGGTCTTGCCGCTGTCGACATCTTCCGCTTCAACCATCCACATGCCACCTTCACGCCAGGCGCGGTTAACGCGGGTGCGGGTACGCACTTCACCGCCACGCTTCACCACTTCCTGCGCATTCAGTACCACCATGCGAGCATCGTCGACCCAGCAGTCTGAGTATTCGAATCCGCGCGTGATTTCTGGCTTCAGGGCCGAATCCGCGCCAAAACGCAAACTCTTACTGCCCGGCAGGCTGGTACGCTTACCCAGATGGTCATACATAAACAGGCCGGTGCGGATCATCCACGCCGGACGCAGATGCGGACGATGGGGCAGACGGAAGCGCATCGGGAACGCGATATGCGGTGCCATTCTCAGCAGCACTTCACGTTCGGCCAGCGCTTCGCTCACCAGACGAAATTCGTAATGTTCCAGGTAGCGCAGGCCACCGTGAATCAGTTTTGAACTGGCGGAAGAGGTCGCGCAAGCCAGGTCCCGCGCCTCCAGCATCAGCACCGACAGTCCGCGTCCTGCAGCATCTGCTGCAATGCCGGCACCGTTGATGCCGCCGCCGATCACGATCAGGTCTTTGGTTTCCACGTCATCTCCTCCGATGTTCGGAATAGTTCATTAATGTTCGTTTTCGAGCATAATCATAATCGCAAACCAACATTGATGCCAGCTTTTAACCCGGTAAAAACATTTTTGCGTGATATAGCTAACATTCTGCCCGTGAAAAAAATACAAAGCCGCAATGATTGTCAGGTTATCGGCGCTGATTCTCGGGTTACACTAGGCGCCATTGTGACGATGTATGAGAGAGACCATGGAAACGTTTGAATGTATTAATGTGCAGCAGGCGCAGGACCATCTGACGCAGGGTGCGCTGCTGGTCGATATCCGTGACCCGCAAAGTTTTGCCCTTGGTCACGCCACCGGTGCACTGCATCTGACCAACAGCAACCTCAGCGCGGTGGTTGCCGGTGCAGACCACAGCCTGCCGGTGCTGGTAATGTGTTATCACGGCAACAGCAGTAAAGGTGCTGCCCAGTATCTGCTGGAACAGGGTTTCAGCGCGGCGTACAGCATTGATGGCGGCTTCGACGCCTGGCGTGCCGCGTTTCCTCAGCAGGTTGCTCACGGCAGCGAATAAATTGCCGCTCGTCACATGGAGAGTTACTGATGCGCATTACCCAATTTAGCCAGCCGCGAATGGCGCAGGCGTTTGTTGACTACATGGCAACGCGCGGCGTCACGCTGCGTATTGAACGTGAAAACCATTACGTCATCATGCTGGATGAGGAAAGCCAGCTTTCGATGGTCGAAAACGAACTTCAGCAGTTCGTCAGCGATCCGAACCATCCGCGCTACCAGGCCGCGAGCTGGCACAGCGGCAAGACCGACAGCGGCTTGCGCTATGAGCGCAGCAACATCTGGGCCAATATCCGCGAGCGCGCCGGCCCGCTGACCATGACGGTGATGCTGCTCTGTATCGCGGTGTTTATTCTGATGCAGATTCTGGGCGATCGTACCGTGATGTACTGGCTGGCGTGGCCGGATGCCGATCAGCATCTTGAGGTATGGCGCTGGTTCAGCCATGCGCTGCTGCACTTTTCACTGCTGCACATCCTGTTCAACCTGATGTGGTGGTGGTATCTGGGCGGGGCGGTAGAGAAGCGGCTCGGCAGCGGGAAACTGTTTGTGATTATGCTGATCTCCGCGCTGCTCAGCGGCTGGATGCAGGCAAAGTTCAGCGGTATCTGGTTTGGCGGTCTGTCGGGCGTGGTCTATGCCCTGATGGGCTATTGCTGGCTGCGCGGCGAACGCGATCCCGACAGCGGCATCTATCTGGAACGCGGCCTGATCGGTTTTGCCCTGGTCTGGTTGGTGATTGGCTGGTTTGGCGTGTTTGGCCTGGCGATCGCCAACGCGGCGCACGTCGCCGGTCTGGTGGTCGGCTTAGCCATGGCGCTGGTCGATACGCGAAAAATCACGCGCCGTTAGTTGTGGCATAGCAGGAATAAGCGAGTAAACAGGAGAGGAACGTGAAGCAGACGCAACGTCATGACGCGATTATCGATTTAGTCCGACGTCAGGGATATGTCAGTACTGAGGAGCTGGTGGATCATTTCGAGGTCAGTCCGCAGACCATTCGTCGCGATCTGAACGATCTGGCTGACCAGAATAAAATTCAGCGCCATCACGGCGGCGCGGCGCTTCCCTCCAGTTCTGAAAACACCGCCTGGCACGATCGTAAAATGATGTTGTCAGCGGAAAAGGCGCGCATTGCGCAGCGGGTGGCCAGCCAGATCCCGGATGGCGCCACGCTGTTTATCGATATCGGCACCACGCCGGAAGCGGTGGCCCACGCGCTGCTGAATCATAACGATCTGCGGGTGGTCACCAACAACCTGAACGTGGCGATGCTGCTGATGGGTAAACCCGATTTTCGGGTGATCATTGCCGGTGGCGAAGTGCGGACTCGTGACGGGGCGGTGATGGGCGAAGCCACGCTCGACTTTATCTCTCAGTTCCGCCTGGATTACGGCATTCTCGGCATCAGCGGTATCGATATGGATGGCTCCCTGCTGGAGTTCGACTATCACGAAGTGCGGACCAAGCGCGCCATCATCGAAAACTCACGCTGTGTGATGCTGGTGGCAGACCACTCTAAATTTGGCCGTAACGCGATGGTTAACCTCGGCAATATGAGCCTGCTGGATCATCTCTACACCGATAAAACGCCGCCAGCCAGCGTGATGAAAGTGATTGAGCAGCATGAGGTCCATCTCGAACTCTGCTGATTCTCCCCGCCGCCAGCCATTCCGCTGGCGTTTTTCTTTGATCGCTGTCGCTTTTTTCTTCACTCCCGTCTTTACTTAACACGTCGCTGGCAGCCTGTTGCCAGCCCGTGCGCTTGCTATTTTGTGCTTCACCTCATTGCGTAACAGAAGGGAGTGATATGCCGCAGCAGAAATTCAATAAAGCCCGTTTTAACGCCGCATTAACCCGTCAATGGCAACACTCAGGTCTCACCTCCGCACAACAGATGACAACGCACCAGTGGTGGCAGGCGATTAGCGCGGCGCTGGCAGAATTGCTGGCGGCGCAACCGTCGCCGCGCGTCTCGGAGCGCCAGCGCCACGTCAATTACCTGTCGATGGAGTTTCTGATCGGCCGTCTGACCGGCAACAATCTGATCAATCTGGGCTGGTATGACGAGGTGAAGGCGCTGCTGGCTGAGCAGCAGATCGATTTAACCGAGCTGCTGGAGCAGGAGGTCGATCCGGCGCTTGGCAACGGCGGGCTGGGGCGGCTGGCGGCCTGCTACATGGACTCGATGGCAACGGTGGGTCAGTCTGCCACCGGACACGGACTCAACTATCAGTACGGCCTGTTCCGCCAGTCCTTTCATCAGGGACATCAGATTGAAGCGCCCGACGACTGGCAGCGTGACCGCTATCCGTGGTTCCGCCACAATGCGGCACTGGATGTTGAGGTGGCGATGGGCGGCAGCGTGGTGAAGCTGGAGCAGGGCGGCGTCCGCTGGCAACCCGATTTCTTTCTGCGCGGCGAGGCGTGGGATCTGCCGGTGACCGGTTACCGCAATGGCACTACGCTGCCGCTGCGTTTGTGGCAGGCGACCAGTGCTCATCCTTTCGATCTGACCCGCTTTAACAACGGGGAGTTTTTGCAGGCGGAGCAGCCCGGCATTGACGCGGCCAAACTGACTAAGGTGCTCTATCCCAACGATAATCACCTGGCGGGCAAACGGCTGCGGCTGATGCAGCAATATTTCCAGTGCGCCTGTGCGGTCGCTGACATCCTGCGCCGCCATCATCAGGCGGGGCGCAGCATCCACAGCCTGCCCGATTACGAAGTGATTCAGCTCAACGATACCCATCCCACCATCGCCATTCCGGAGATGCTGCGACGGTTGCTGGACGAGCATCAACTGAGCTGGGATGAGGCCTGGCATATCACCAGCCGGTTGTTCGCTTACACCAACCACACGCTGATGCCCGAAGCGCTGGAGCGCTGGGATGAAAAACTGCTGCGCAGCCTGCTGCCGCGTCACATGCTGATTATTAAAGAGATCAATCAGCGGCTGAAGAAGCAGGTGAAGCAGCGCTGGCCGGATGACAAAGCGCTCTGGCACAAGCTGGCGGTGGTGGCTGACGGCGAAGTGCGTATGGCGAATCTCTGCGTGGTCAGCGGTTTCGCGGTTAACGGCGTAGCAGCGCTGCACTCCCGGCTGGTGATTACCGATCTGTTCCCGGAGTATTACCAGCTATGGCCGCATAAATTTCACAACGTCACCAACGGGATTACTCCGCGCCGCTGGCTGAAGCAGTGTAATCCGGCGCTGGCGTCGCTGATTGATGAGACGCTTGAGGGAGAATGGGCCAGCAACCTCGATGCGCTTAAAGGGCTGGAGGCCTATGCCGACGATCCGGCGTTTTGCCAGCGTTATCACAGCATCAAGCAGCAGAACAAAGCGCGGCTGACCGACTACATTGCGCAGCGCACCGGTATTATTGTCAATCCGACGGCGATGTTCGACGTGCAGATCAAGCGTTTACATGAGTACAAACGCCAGCATCTCAGCCTGCTGCATATCCTGCACTGCTATCAGACCCTGCTGAATAACCCGGAAGATGCGCACTTTATTCCGCGGGTCTTTCTGTTTGGTGCCAAAGCGGCGCCGGGCTATTACCTCGCGAAAAATATTATTTACGCTATCAATAAAGTGGCGGAAGTGGTCAACAACGATCCGCGGGTCGGCGACAGACTCAAAGTGGTGTTTATTCCCGATTACCGTATCACCGTGGCGGAGTTGATCATCCCGGCGGCGGACTTGTCTGAGCAGATTTCCACTGCCGGCTATGAAGCCTCCGGCACCGGCAATATGAAGCTGGCGCTGAACGGCGCGCTGACCATCGGCACGCTGGACGGGGCCAATGTCGAAATCGCCGAACAGGTCGGCGAGGAGAATATTTTCATCTTCGGGCATCACGCTGATGAGGTGAAAGCCCTGAAAGCGGCCGGTTATAACCCGAAAAAAGTGCGCAAGCAGAATAAGGCGCTCGACGCGATACTCAAATCGCTGGAGAAGGGTAAGTTCAGCGACGGGGACAAACAGGCGTTTGACCTGATGCTGGCGAGCCTGACCAAAAACGGCGATCCCTGGCTGGTGCTGGCAGATTATCAGGCCTACATCGAGGCGCAACAACGGGTGGAAGCGCTATGGCGCGACCCGCAGCGCTGGACGCGCGCCGCCATCCTTAACACCGCGCGAACCGGCATGTTCAGCTCGGATCGCGCCATTCGTGATTATCAGCAACGTATCTGGCAGGCAGCACGCTAAGGAGCAGCATGAAACAGAACTCACTTGATCAGGCCGCCCGGGCGGCCGGTATTTCGCTGGATTACATCAACGTTAACGGCGAAAAAGAGGCGATCAGCGACGACACCAAACGCGCGTTGCTGGCGGTGATGGGCGATCCGCATGACGCAATGAAGGCGCCACTGCCGCCGGTCGCGGTGTTCAGCGGCAGCGGTAAACGTCAGCTTACCCCGCAGGGCAGCGGGGTTTATCACTGGCAGTTGCAAACCGAAAACGGCAAACAGCTCAGCGGGGAACTGACCGCTGGCGAACCTTTTACGCTGCCGGGTCCGCTGGCGCAGGGCTATCACCAGCTGACGCTCAGCAAAGGAAAAAAGCAGTGGCAGACCCGCATTATTGTCACTCCGCGCCGCTGCTATCTGCCGCCGGCGCTGGAAGCGGGCGAGAGGCGCTGGGGCGCGCTGGTACAGCTCTACACGGTGCGTTCGGCGCAGAACTGGGGCATCGGTGATTTTGGCGATCTGCAAATCCTGCTGGAGCAGCTGGCGGCGCGCGGCGGCGATTTCGTCGGGCTCAATCCCCTGCATGCGCTCTATCCGGCCAGTGCCGATTTCGCCAGTCCTTACAGTCCGTCATCACGTCGCTGGCTGAACGTTATCTACATCGACGTCGCTCAGGTGGTCGATTTCCAGCAAAGCCCGGCGGCGCAGAAGTGGTGGAAAAGCGCTAAAACGCAGCGGGCGCTGAGTAAAGTGCGTGAGGCGGAGCTGGTTGATTATGAGGCGGTGATGGCGCTCAAACTGGCCGCGTTACGCCTCGCCTGGGAACACTTCCAGGCGCGGGATGCGGAGAGCGACGATAAACAGTCGTGGTCCGCTTTTGTGCGCGAAGGCGGCGACAGCCTGCGTTATCAGGCAGCCTATGACGGCATACAACTTGAGCGGCGAGCAGGCAATGCACAGCACTGGGGCTGGCCCGCCTGGCCGGAAGGCTGGCGCAACAGCCAGTTGCCGGAGGTGCAGCGCTGGTGTGAGCGGCATGAAGAGGAGATCGCCTTCTGGCAGTGGCTGCAATGGCTGGCGCAGCAGCAGTTTTCTCACTGCTGGGCGCGCAGTCAGGCGCTGGGGATGAGCGTCGGGCTTTACCGCGATCTGGCCGTCGGCGTGGCGGAAGGCAGCGCCGAAACCTGGCACGATCCGGAGCTCTATCGTCTGCAGGCGTCGATTGGCGCACCGCCCGATCGCCTGGGTCCGTTAGGCCAGAACTGGGGCTTACCGCCGATGGACCCGCATGTGATGCAGGCGCGCGGCTATCAGCCATTCATCGACATGCTGCGCGCCAACATGCGTGATTGCGGCGCGTTGCGTATCGACCATGTGATGTCACTGCTGCGTCTGTGGTGGGTGCCCGCCGGTGAAACGGCGGATAAAGGGGCCTACGTGGCTTATCCGGTCGATGATCTGCTCGGCATTCTGGCGCTGGAGAGCCATCGGCTGCGCTGCATGGTGATCGGAGAAGATCTCGGCACCGTACCAAAAGAGATCGTCAGCCTGCTGCGCAAAAGCGGGGTGTTTTCGTGGAAGGTGCTGTGGTTCGAGCAGGAAAAAAACGGCAGTTATCGTGCGCCAGCGGACTATCCGCGGCAGTCAATTGCCAGCGCCAGTACCCATGATCTGCCGACGCTGACCGGTTTCTGGCAGCAGGGCGATCTGTCGCTGGGGGAGAAGATTGGCCTCTATCCGGGCGATGCGGTCAACGCGCTGCATCAGCAGCGGGCAGAGCAGAAGCAGGCGCTGCTGGATGCGCTGCATCAGGCAGGCGCGCTACCGGCCCGCAGCCCGAAAAAAGCGGATAAGCTGGCAATGACGCCGACGCTGAATCGGGCGATTCATCGCTTCCTGGCCGATACCGACAGTGCGTTACTCGGCCTGCAGCCAGAGGACTGGCTCGGGATGACCACGCCGGTCAATGTACCGGGCACGGTTGAGCAATACCCCAACTGGCGGCGCAAACTGAGTAAAACGCTGGAAGAGATATTTGCTGACGAGGAAGTGAATAAGCTGCTCAAAGCGGTCAGCCAGCAGCGTAAGCCTGGCTGAGAAGGTTAGCGCGACAGCTGAGCTGTCGCGCTGACGTCATCAGTAGAACGAGTGTTCGCCGCGCTGGTGCTCGGTGATGTCGCGCACGCCTTTCAGTTCCGGGAAGGCGGCCAGCAGCTCTTTCTCGATGCCATCTTTCAGGGTGACGTCAATCATGGAACAGCCGTTACAGCCGCCGCCGAACTGCAGGATGGCGTAACCGTCATCGGTGATCTCCATCAGCGACACGCGGCCACCGTGGCCCGCCAGCTGTGGGTTGATCTGCGCCTGCAGCAGATACTCAACGCGTTCCACCATCGGCGCATCATCAGAGACCTTGCGCATTTTGGCGTTAGGCGCTTTCAGCGTCAGCTGCGAACCGAGGTTATCGGTGACGAAATCGATTTCAGCGTCTTCCAGATAAGGTGCGCTCAGTTCATCCACGTAGGCTGACAGTTTTTCGAACTTCAGCTCGGTATCGGTCGCTTCGACCGCGTCAGGTGGGCAATAAGAGACACCACACTCGGCTGTTGGCGTACCCGGGTTAATCACGAATACGCGAATCTGGGTGCCATCTTCTTGTTTGGATAGCAGTCTGGAAAAATGCTCTTGGGCAGAATCAGTAATTCGGATCATGTCGATTGCTCAATAGTTGACTAATTTAGTTGGTTATAATACGCCCATCAATGACGCTCTACAAGGTACGGCACAGGCACCAGACCTGCACGCTGGCCGCGCCCTGCGCCAGTAACAGGCGACTGATTTCTTCTGTGGTACTGCCGGTGGTGACCACATCGTCCAGCAGGGCGATATGCCGTCCGCGCACCGCCATTTCAAGGCGGAAAGCACCGCGTAAGTTGCTGCGGCGCTGACGGGCGTTCAGCTGATGCTGTAGCGCCCCTTGTCGCAGACGGTGTAATCCGGCTCCCCACTCACAACCCAGCCAGTGCGCCAGCGGCGCGGCGAGCAGATCGGTCTGATTGTAGCCGCGCTGCCAGCGTCGTCGCCGATGCAGCGGGACCGACAGTAGCAGGTCAGGGCGCGGCAGGTTGCCACGCCGGTAGACATCCAGCCAGCTTAGCAAAAGCAGCCGCGCCAGCATCACCCTGAGTGCGGTTACGCGAGAAAATTTGAGCTGGTTCACCCACAGGCTGAACGGCGGGCGATAGCTGTTAACGCAGATCAGTGCCTGCCACGCGGGTGGCTTCTGCAGGCAGCGTCCGCAGGGCTGCCGCACGTTAGCGGCGGGTAGGCCACAGCGTGGGCAGAGCAGCGGCAAAGCGGGCAACTGGCGCATACAGGGAGTACACAGGCCGTGTTGCGCCATCTGCAACGGTAACCGGCATAGCCAACACAGGGCAGGCATTGATAGCATAGCGACCTCCTTATCACTTTCGGGATAGTAACTGATGACGTCGCTTTACTGGCACACCTGTGGAACAGGGAATGTTGATCTTGTGCTGCTGCACGGATGGGGACTGAATGCCGAAGTCTGGCAGAGCATTATTCCGCGACTCAGCCCGCACTATCGTCTGCATCTGGTCGATCTGCCCGGTTATGGTCGCAGCCAGGCCTTTGGCGCGCTGTCGCTGGCAGAGATGGCGCAGCAGTTGCTGCCTGCGCTGCCTCCGCAGGCGGTGGTTGTCGGCTGGTCACTGGGCGGACTGGTCGCAACCGAGCTGGCGCTGACCGCGCCGCAACGGCTGCGGGCGCTGATTACCGTTGCCTCTTCACCCTGTTTTACCGCGACAGAGAACTGGCCAGGCATCAAACCCGATACGCTGCAAAATTTCCAGCAGCTGCTCAGTAACGATTTTCAGCGCACGGTCGAGCGCTTTCTGGCGTTGCAGACGCTGGGAACAGAGACCGCCCGGGCCGATGCGCGCCGCCTGAAAGAGGTGGTGCTGTCGCAGCCGATGCCGTCGGTGGCGGTGCTGGATGGCGGGCTGGAAATTTTACGCCAGGTTGATCTGCGCGACGCGTTACCGCAGCTATCGCTGCCGTTTCTGCGACTGTATGGCGCGCTGGATGGCCTGGTGCCGCGCAGCATCGCTGCCCGCCTTGACCAGACGCTGCCCGCTTCGCCGTCGTGGGTGATCGACAAGGCGGCCCACGCGCCGTTTATCTCTCATCCTGAGGCGTTTTGTCAGCATATTATGAACTTCATCAACGATTTGCCGACTTAATTGCGCCGGTGACTGGCAAATCTGGCCGCAGCGGCAATACTTCTCTTCGTGAGCAAGGCCGCTGCAATTTTATGTGATTAGTCCCGGACGACTATGCTGTTCCATGCTGCCTTACGCGTTTCGCGGTTGCTTACATCTCACAATGGACCATGAATGAGGGTAAACATAATGAAGGTTTTTAAATGGGTTGTGGCTTCAATGATGATGGGCGCGATTTCATTTTCTGCGATGGCAGCGAAAGAAGTCACCAAAGAAGAAGTTAAAACAATGAACCTGCAGAAGATTGGCACCGTTAACACCACGGCGGAAACCACCTCGCCGATGGATGCGAAAAAAGCGCTGTCTCAGCTGGCTGACGAAAAGGGCGGCAAATATTTCCTGGTCATCGCCGGTCGTGAACACGGTAAATTCAGCGCCACGGCTGACGTCTATAAATAATTAGCGTAGCCACATAAACTGCCAGGCATCCAGCCTCACCGGCTGGGTGCCATCAATCTTCCTGCCGCTCACCACATCCTGCAGCCTATGCGCCACCGGCAACCGGGTTTCAACCGGGCGTCCGCTGAGATTAAATACGCACAGTAATCCCTCGCCACTTTCTGGCTGATGCCGGCGCATCACCAGCAGTGCGTTTTCGCTATCATAAAGCGTCATCGGATTGTCAGGATGAAACGCCGGCTGGCGACGCCGCAGCTGTATCAGCTGACCCAGTTGGGTATAGACCTGATGGCGCAGCCAGTCTTCTCCTGCCAGCGCCGCCTCAATCTGTGCAAGATCGTATTTCTGACGGTTAATCGCCCGGTTATGACCCGCTGCCCGCACGCCATCGTAATGGTTGCGTGAGCCAAGAATGCTTTGAATATAGATAGCCGGCACGCCAGGAAAGGCCAGCAGGATGGCGTGTGCCAGCAGAAAGCGCTGCAGGCGGGTCGCGTCATCGTCGGCTTCACGGTTTAACGCATCCAGATAGGTGACGTTGATTTCATACGGGCTGGTCGTGCCGTCCGGGTTATTTTTGTAGGAAACCAGCGCGCCCTCCAGCGCCAGATCGCGCACCAGCGCCACAATCTCTACCTCGCTCAGAATGCCGCGTGCCGGGTTCAGCCCGATACCATCGTGCGACGCCAGAAAGTTGAAGAAGGTGGTGTCGTTACTGCTGAGATCGAGGCTGCTGGCCCATTGACGCAAGGCGCGCGCCGAGCCGGTATGAATGCCGTGCAGCACCAGCGGCGGCAGGGAGAACTGATAGACCATCTGCGCCTCATCGTGGCCGTTGCCCAGATAGCTGATGTTGTCCTGATGCGGCACGTTGGTCTCGGTGACGATCACCGTACCGGGCGCGACAATATCGGCGATTGCGCGGAACAGTTTCACCAGCTGATGTGTCTTTTCCAGATGAATACAGCGGGTACCGGGCGTTTTCCACATGTAACCGACCGCATCCAGCCGCACATAATCAGCACCGCGTTTCAGGTAGTCGAGCAGCACATTGACCATGCGCAGCAGCACCGCCGGATTGGCAAAGTTGAGATCAATCTGATCGGCGCTGAAGGTGGTCCAGATAAAGCGGGTCTCGCCATCGGCCATCTGAAACGGCGTCAGCAGTGGGGAAGTCCGCGGGCGCGTCACCGCGCTGAGATCGGTGGCGGGCGGCATACTGATGAAGAAGTCATCCCAGCCGGGGTCCTGCGCCAGAAAATGCCGGAACCAGGCGCTGTGCGACGACATGTGGTTACAGACGAAATCAAACATCAGGCGGGTTTCCTGATGCAGCCGCGCAACGTCCTGCCAGTCGCCACAGATCGGATCGACCTGATGATAATCAATCACCGAGAAGCCATCGTCAGACGACCAGGGGAAGAACGGCAGCAGGTGCACCAGCGGGAAAATCGATTGCAGGTGCTGCTGATAGAAACGGGAAAAAGTGCTGAGCGTTGGCTTATCGGCTTCGCGAAACTGATCGGCGTAGCTGATCAGCACCACGTCCTGCTCATCCCAGTGTGCTTTGCGCGGCAGCTTGATGGCATCGCGCGCGTCTGCAATATCCGCCAGCAGCTGCGTACGCGTTGCCTCAGGAAAAGTGCCGGCATAAATCTTATCGATTAGATCGGTGATCGTTTCCATCGTGAGTTGGGTGCCACTGCAGGTGTTGTTTTTATGACAGGCGTCTTTCTAGCGTAGCGCTATGGCGGGGATTTTCCACTGAGGGAGCGAGATTGAAAGGGGGACGACAGGCGTCCCCCTGAAAAACTTAGCGTTTCTTACCGAAGGCGGCCGCCAGCGCATCACCCATCGCGCTGTTACCCGCAGGCTGACTGGCCGGACGGGCGCGTCCTTTACTGGCTGCCGGGCGCTTCTCGTCACGCGGCGCAGCGTTCTTCCCGCCACCGCGGGCATTGCCTTCACCGGGCTGCTCATCCAGACGCATCGTCAGGGCAATTCGCTTACGGGGCAGATCGACCTCCATCACCTTCACTTTAACGATATCGCCTGCCTTCACCACCTGATGCGGATCCTCGACGAAGCGGTCGGAGAGCGACGAGATATGCACCAGACCATCCTGATGCACGCCGATGTCGACGAACGCGCCGAAGTTAGTGACGTTGGTCACCGCGCCTTCCAGAATCATGCCAGGCGTCAGATCGTTCAGCGTCTCGACGCCTTCGGCAAACTGCGCGGTTTTAAACTCAGGACGCGGATCGCGGCCCGGCTTCTCCAGCTCTTTCATAATGTCGGTGACGGTCGGTAAACCGAAACGCTCATCGGTGAAATCGTGGGCGCGCAGGTTACGCAAACTGCCGGCGTTCCCCATCAGATCACTCAGCGCCTGTTCGGTGGCAGCCAGAATCCGTTCCACTACCGGATAGGCTTCCGGGTGAACGGTCGAGGCGTCCAGCGGGTTATCGCCGTGGTTGATGCGCAGGAAGCCCGCGCACTGTTCAAAGGCTTTCGGGCCGAGACGGCTGACTTTCAGCAGCTGCTGACGATTCTGGAAACGACCATTTTCATCACGCCAGCCGACAATATTTTGCGCCATCATGCGCGTCAGGCCAGCCACGCGAGTCAGCAATGGCACCGAGGCGGTATTCAGATCGACACCGACGGCGTTCACACAGTCTTCCACCACCGCATCCAGTTTCTTCGCCAACTGGCTCTGACTGACGTCATGCTGATACTGGCCAACTCCGATCGATTTCGGATCGATCTTCACCAGCTCCGCCAGCGGGTCCTGCAGACGACGGGCAATGGAAACTGCGCCACGCAGCGAGACATCGAGATCCGGAAACTCCAGCGCCGCCAGCTCAGACGCTGAGTAGACCGAGGCACCGGCTTCGCTGACAATCACTTTCTGCGCCGTGACCTTCGGGAACTGCTGTTGCAGATCGAGGAAGAAACGCTCGGTTTCGCGTGAGGCCGTGCCGTTACCGATCGCCACCAGCTCAACCTGATGCTTGATACAGAGTGCGGCGACGGCAGCGGCGGCTTTCGCCGTCTGGCCGGTGTGCGGATAGACGGTATCGGTCGCCACCAGTTTGCCGGTGGCATCCACTACCGCCACTTTGACGCCGGTGCGCAGGCCCGGATCGAGACCCATGGTGGCGCGCATCCCAGCCGGTGCCGCCATCAGCAGATCGTGCAGGTTACGGGCGAAGACGTTGATCGCTTCATCTTCAGCACGCTCACGAACCGTGCCCATCAGCTCGGTTTCCAGATGCAGCATCACCTTAATGCGCCAGGTCCAGCTCACCACCGCTTTACGCCAGCTATCGGCCGGGGCATTATTCAGGCGCAGGTTGAGGTGCTCCGCAATCAGCGTTTCGCCATAGCTTTCACGCGGCGCTTCATCAAACTGCGGATCGGCGTTGAGCGACAGTTGCAGTACACCTTCATTGCGGCCACGCAGCATCGCCAGCGCACGGTGTGACGGCACGCTGCTCAGCGCTTCATGGTGATCAAAATAGTCGCGGAACTTGGCCCCGGCTTCCTCTTTGCCTTCCACCACGCGGGAGACCAGATGGGCATTCTTCCACAGGTAGTTACGCACTTTCGCCAGCAGCGTCGCATCTTCGGCGAAACGCTCCATCAGAATGTAGCGGGCACCGTCCAGCGCGGCGCGCACGTCGGCAACGCCTTTATCCGCATCCACGTAGCGTTCAGCCAGCTGCTCCGGCTGGTGGGATGGGTCCTGCCACAGCGTTTCCGCCAGCGGTTCCAGACCGGCTTCAATCGCGATCTGGCCGCGGGTGCGGCGTTTCGGTTTATAGGGCAGGTAGAGATCTTCAAGCTCGGTTTTGCTGAGGGTAGTGTTGATGGCGCGCGCGAGGTCGTCGGTGAGTTTTCCCTGCTCATCAATCGACTTCAGAATCGACTGACGGCGCTCTTCAAGTTCACGCAGATAGCTGAGGCGGGTTTCCAGCTGGCGCAGTTGGGTATCATCCAGCCCACCGGTGACCTCTTTACGATAACGTGCGATAAACGGCACGGTATTCCCTTCATCCAACAGGCGAACGGCGGCGTCAACTTGCTCTGCCCGCGCCTGTAGCTCGCTGGCAATTATCTGGCTCAGAACTTTCATCATCAGGACTGTCTTGCTTTCCGGGTTGAGAAATAGCGGACAGTTATACGGATTGATGGTTGAAATTGCCAGAGATGCGGGCGGCTTTCAGCGATATTCTGAATCGCTATTGCTGATAGCGGATTTCGTTGACGTACCACAGCGCCGGACCGGCTGGCGTCTCAACGGTAGCGGCATCGCCGACCTCTTTTTTCAGCAGGGCGCGCGCCATTGGCGAGTCGATGGAGATGTAATCTTTGCGGCCAAAAATCTCATCATAGCCGACGATGCGGAAGCGCTTGATGTCACCGTCATCGTTTTCAATTTCGACCCAGGCACCAAAGAAGACTTTGCCATCCTGCTGCGGTGAGTAATCCACAATCCGCAACTGCTCCAGGCTTTTGGTCAGATAGCGAACGCGGCGGTCAATTTCACGCAGGCGCTTTTTATTGTACTGATAATCGGCATTTTCACTGCGGTCGCCGAGGCTGGCGGCCCAGGTGACTTTTTTGGTCACTTCCGGTCGCTCTTCACGCCACAGGTAATCGAGTTCTGCTTTCAGCTTATCGAAGCCTTCGCGGGTAATCAGTCGGGTTTTCATGCTGCACTGGCCAGAAAAAATCAAAGAGCGTCAGTGTAAGGCAAAGGAGGCGTGGCAAAAAAGAGTCGGGGAAAGGGTTTTTAAAGTCTAAAAACCCACGTTGACTTCCCCGGCGGCGAAAAGGGTTGCTGCAAAAGTGTGTTCTGAAGCCAATAGCGGCTGAGGCCAATCGAGCAGAGGGTAAAAATTATTTTCCGGCGTGCGTCGCCGTGGTGGTTGAGGTGCTGCCGTGTCCGTCTCCTCCACCGCCCGCAGTAGCCAGCGCTACGCCGAGCAGTGCCGCAACCGCGCCCACGCCGATGGCATTTGAGTTGCCCTGTGCGGTGGTCGTCGCCTGAGCGCCCGCCGCTTCACCGGTAGCGGTAGCGGCATAAACCGGGCTGACGCTCGCTAATGCCAGCGCGCTGAGCAGTAAAATTGTTTTTTTCATTGTGTTATCCCCGTTGAGACGTCAATTGATGCCAGAGCAGTCTGGTTGAAATTATTCGGGGCGAAAAGTTGGCTTTACTGATTGATTTAACGCACTTTAATTTTCACTGGCCTTGCGAATGAGGCGAATCCAATTAATCCGAGAGGAGTCAGGCGGCAATAAGCCGTTTGCTGGAATTTTATGCTGTGAATCTTGCAATGCTGTAGATTATCTGGAGCTAATCAATAATGATGGCTGATGTTTAAGTCAAATTATCTGATAACCTGCTGAAATTGCTGACTGAATAAACGCTGGCGCGCTTCTGACGCCAGCAATGAAGAGAAATTTCGCCAAAATTTCGGAATTGCCGTAACGCTTTGCTAACAGGGTGAAAAGGGTTATATCCCGGTCCTGATGCGCGTAAATTAAATATAAGCTGCTGTTTAATATGCTTTGTAACAATTTTGGCTAGAATATAAACCATTAATGACTGTCACTATAAGGCATCTTTTTTTAACAATGTTGGCTCAGGCAATAGCGCCTTTGGGAGTTGAAAATGCAAGAGAACTACAAAATTCTGGTCGTCGATGATGATATGCGTCTGCGTGCACTGCTTGAACGCTATCTCACCGAGCAGGGCTTTCAGGTGCGCAGTGTTGCTAACGCCGAGCAGATGGACCGTTTGTTAACCCGTGAATCTTTTCATCTGATGGTGCTCGATCTGATGTTGCCAGGCGAAGATGGTCTCTCGATCTGTCGTCGTCTGCGCAGCCAGAGCAACCCGATGCCGATCATTATGGTGACCGCCAAGGGCGAAGAAGTGGATCGTATTGTCGGGCTGGAAATCGGCGCGGATGACTACATTCCAAAACCCTTTAACCCGCGTGAGCTGCTGGCCCGTATCCGGGCGGTGCTGCGTCGTCAGGCTAATGAGCTGCCGGGCGCGCCTTCGCAGGAAGAGGCGGTTATCGCCTTTGGTAAGTTCAAACTTAACCTCGGTACCCGTGAAATGTTCCGCGAAGATGAGCCAATGCCGCTCACCAGCGGTGAGTTCGCGGTGCTGAAAGCGCTGGTCAGCCATCCGCGCGAGCCACTGTCGCGTGACAAGCTGATGAACCTGGCGCGAGGCCGTGAATACAGCGCCATGGAACGTTCGATCGATGTCCAGATCTCCCGCCTGCGCCGCATGGTGGAAGAGGACCCGGCGCATCCACGTTATATCCAGACCGTCTGGGGCCTGGGCTACGTCTTTGTGCCGGACGGCAGTAAAGCATGAGGCGACTGCGCTTCTCGCCACGCAGTTCGTTTGCCCGCACCTTGCTGTTGATCGTGACCCTGCTGTTCGTCAGCCTGGTCACGACCTACCTGGTGGTGCTGAACTTCGCCATTCTTCCCAGTCTGCAACAGTTCAATAAGGTGCTGGCCTACGAAGTGCGTATGCTGATGACCGACCGGCTGCAGCTGGAGGATGGCACGCAGCTGGAAGTGCCACCGGCGTTTCGCCGGGAAATCTACCGCGAACTGGGGATCTCGCTCTATACCAATGCAGCAGCAGAGGAGAGCGGATTGCGATGGGCGCAGCACTATGAATTTCTGAGCGAGCAGATGGGCCAGCAGCTTGGTGGTCCAACCGACGTGCGGGTTGAAGTAAACAAGAATTCGCCGGTGGTGTGGCTGAAAACCTGGCTGTCACCGGACATCTGGGTGCGGGTGCCGCTGACCGAAATTCATCAGGGCGACTTCTCACCGCTGTTCCGCTATACCCTAGCAATTATGCTGCTGGCGATCGGCGGAGCCTGGCTGTTTATCCGTATTCAGAACCGACCGCTGGTGGATCTGGAGCACGCCGCTCTGCAGGTCGGACGCGGGATTATTCCGCCGCCGCTGCGCGAATATGGCGCCTCGGAGGTGCGGTCGGTGACGCGCGCCTTTAACCAGATGGCCGCTGGCGTGAAGCAACTGGCAGACGATCGCACGCTGTTAATGGCGGGCGTCAGCCACGATCTGCGTACGCCACTGACCCGCATTCGTCTCGCCACCGAGATGATGAGCGAGCAGGATGGCTATCTGGCCGAGTCGATCAATAAAGATATCGAAGAGTGCAACGCCATTATCGAGCAGTTCATCGACTACCTGCGTACCGGTCAGGAGATGCAGACCGAGCGGGCCGATCTCAACAGCGTACTGGGTGAGGTGGTCGCCGCCGAGAGCGGCTATGAACGTGAGATAGAAAACGCGGTGATGCCGGAAGAGTTAATGCTGGATATCAACCCGCTGTCGATCAAGCGGGCGCTGGCCAATCTGGTGGTGAATGCGGCACGTTACGGTAATGGCTGGATCAAGGTCAGCAGCGGACGGGAACTGCATCGCGCCTGGTTTCAGGTGGAAGATGACGGGCCGGGCATCAAGCCGGATCAGCTGGCGCATCTGTTCCAGCCGTTTGTACGCGGTGACAGCGCCCGTAGCACCAGCGGTACCGGGCTGGGACTGGCGATTGTTCAACGGATTATCGATGCGCATCAGGGATCGCTGGAGATTGGCGAGAGCGAACGCGGCGGGTTACGGATTCGTGCCTGGCTGCCGTTAGCGGAAACCCTGGCGCTTAGCCACAACACCAGCAGTAACAGCGTCTCAGGCTGATAAAAAAACGGCGCGGCATGAACACCGCGCCGATTTTTTAGCGTTGCGGACCGGCTTTCACCAGTGCGGCACCGGCTTCGTTATCGGTATATTTGGCGAAATTATCAATAAACCGCTGCGCCAGACCTTCGGCGGCCGCGGTCCACTTCTCCTCGCTTTCCCAGCCGCGACGCGGATCGAGCGTCCCGGCATCCAGTTCGCCCAGGCTGACCGGCATCTGCAGATTAAAAATCGGCAGCGTTTCGGTCGGCGCATCATCCAGTTCACCCGCCAGAATCGCGTTGATGATGGCGCGGGTATTCTTCAGGGAGATGCGTTTGCCGCTGCCGTTCCAGCCGGTATTAACCAGATAAGCCTGCGCACCGGCGGCTTCCATTCGCTTCACCAGCACTTCAGCGTATTGCGTCGGATGCAGCGTCAGGAACGCCGCGCCAAAGCAGGCGGAGAAGGTCGGGGTTGGTTCGGTAACGCCGCGCTCGGTGCCTGCCAGTTTTGCGGTAAAGCCCGACAGGAAATGGTACTGGGTCTGTTCAGGCGTCAGGCGTGAAACCGGCGGCAGCACGCCAAAGGCATCGGCGGTCAGGAAGATCACTTTCTTCGCGTGGCCCGCTTTAGAGACCGGCCGCACAATATTGTCGATGTGGTTAATCGGATAGGAGACGCGGGTATTTTCCGTTTTGCTGCCGTCGGCGTAATCGACGCTGCCATCTTCGCGCACCACCACGTTTTCCAGCAGCGCATTGCGGCGAATCGCCCGGTAGATCTCCGGCTCGGCCTGCTCAGAAAGATTGATGGTTTTGGCGTAGCAGCCGCCTTCAAAGTTAAATACGCCGTCGTCGTCCCAGCCGTGCTCATCATCGCCAATCAGCTGACGATCAGGATCGGTAGAGAGCGTGGTTTTGCCGGTGCCGGAGAGGCCAAAGAATACCGCGACATCGCCCGCTTTGCCGACGTTGGCGGAACAGTGCATTGAAGCAATACCTTTCAGCGGCAGCAGGTAGTTCATGACGGCAAACAGCCCTTTCTTCATTTCGCCGCCGTACCAGGTGCCGCCGATCAGTTGCATACGCTCGGTCAGGTTGAAGGCAACGAAGTTCTCTGAATGCAGCCCCTGTGCCTGCCAGTCCGGGTTGGTGCATTTCGCGCCGTTCATCACCACGAAGTCGGGCGTGAAACCAGCCAGCTCCGCCTCATCCGGCTGGATAAACATGTTTTTCACGAAGTGCGCCTGCCAGGCAACCTCAGTGACGAAGCGCACGCTCAGACGGGAATCGGCATTGGCACCGCAGAAGGCATCCACCACAAACAGACGTTTGCCGGAAAGCTGCCGGGTGACGCAGCCTTTCAGCGCGTTCCAGGTCTCCTGCGACAGCGGCTGATTGTCATTTTTGCCGGTGCCCTGATCGTTCCACCACAGGGTATCGCGCGTGGTGTCGTCACGCACAATGTACTTATCCTTTGGCGATCGCCCGGTGAAAATGCCGGTATCCACCGCAATCGCGCCGCTCTGCGTCAGGGTGCCGCGTGCAAAACCGTCGAGGTCCGGGCGTGTCTCTTCCTGAAACAGCGTATCGTAATCAGGGTTGTAGACCACTTCCGTGGTATCCACGATGCCCAAAGCGGCAAGGTCTTGCGAGGTCAGGCCGTTAACGCGCATTTTACTGCTCCTTAAATCGGTGTCTGTTCTGCAAAGCAGAGATAGGTTGGGATCGTGCCGCCAGGCACCCTCGCTGAAGATTCACAGCGCGTCGCCAGCTTGCCGCGTCCGGATAGCTCGCCGGTTCAGGCATCTGCCTCGGGATGATGGGCGGATGCACGATCGCGCGCAGTTTACTCCTCTGCGTTTCGGGAAAAAGTCTGGCGATCTAAAAATGCGACTCAGGGCGCGTTAAGACTATGTTTCGAACGTTTTGAAGATGTTATGAAAGTAAAAAAAGATAATTTTTCAAGAAAATTATGGGGATAGGCGGAGCGGGGAGGGAAAGGGCGGCGAATGCCGCCCGATAAATCAGTGCAGACGGTCGCTGTTTTCCAGCGAATGGCTACGGATGCCCGCAATATCCACCGCGTCAAACACATAGTTCGAGCCGCAGTAATCGCAGTGCATATCGATTTTGCCATCTTCCGCGATGATCTCATCGACCTCTTCCTGCGGCAGCGTTTTCAGCACTTCGCCACAGCGCTCACGCGAACAGGTACATTTGTAGATCACCGGTTGCGGATCGTAGAGCGTCGCTTCTTCCTGATGATAAAGACGCCACAGCACTTCATTGGCTGGCAGATCGATCAGCTCATCGGTTTTGATGGTTTCGGTCAGCGTCGCCAGATGGTCGAACGCCTCTTTCTCAGTCTCCTGCGCTGGCATCACCTGCAACAGAATACCGGCTGCGCCTTTCTCGCTGGTACGGATAAACAGCCGCGTCGGCAGCTGCTCGGAACGCATAAAGTAATCTTCCAGGCATTCGGCCAGCGTTTCGCCTTCCAGCCCGACCACGCCCTGATAGCGTTCGCCTTTCTCCGGAGAGATAGTGATCACCAGATAGCCGTTACCGACCATGCTTTTCAGCGTGCTGTCGGCCGGAATATCGCCTTTGATCCGCGCCACGCCGCGCAGCTCCTGGTTGTTGTTGCCGTTAATCACCGCCAGGGATAACGGGCCGTCACCCTGCAACTGCACGGTGATTTCGCCGTCAAACTTCAGCGTGGCGGTCAGCAGGCTGGTCGCCACCAGCATCTCACCCAGCAGGGTATTCACCGCCGCCGGATAGTCGTGGTTCTTCACGGTTTCGCGCCAGGTGTTGGAGACATTCACCAGCTCGCCACGTACCGCGGCATTTTCAAACAGATAACGGTGCAGTTGATCCTGGACTGACATATTTTTTTCTCTCGTTGGGGCGGGGCGGTGACGCGTCAGCAAAGACGGCGCTACTCATCGCCCGATAATTTAAACTTCATCAAATCGCGACGCTCTTTCTTATCAGGTCGCCGATCGGGATGTGGCATTGTCAGGGCATTCATCTTGCGCGCCTGCGCCACTTTCTCGCGTTTTTCGATGCTGGCATCCGTTTCCCGGTAGAGCTGCTGGGCTTCGCTGGCCGGACGGCGTTGACTACTGATTTCTGCCACCACCACCGTACGTTCATCGTTGCCCTGCCGCAGGGTCAGCTCCGCATTCAGCTCCACCAGCTTGCCGGGTTTGCTGCGCTGACCGTTGTAATGCACTTTGCCGCCTTCAATCATCTCGCGCGCCAGCGCACGGGTTTTATAAAAGCGGGCTGCCCACAGCCACTTATCGAGGCGCACGCCTTCGCTGCTTTTCTCTTTCATTGCTGCTCCTGCTTCAGATCAGCGTCTGGTAATCGCTCACCGCGACGTGACGCTCGAAGATTTGCTCAGGACGGCCCGAATCGGGATTACTCACGCCTAAGCACCAGCCGATGCCCGCTAACTTCGCCGCATCCAGAATCACTTCGTTGTCATCGATAAACAGCGTACGCCGCGCACAATAGCCGGTGTGCTGTTGTACCGCCTGCCATAAACGTTGGTCTTCTTTCGGATACCCAAAGGTATGGGTAGAAAGTAATAAATCAAGGTGTGGCGCTAAACCGGTCTGCGCCAGTTTGACGTCCAGATTGTAAGGATGCGCGTTGGTAAGCAGGATGGTGCGCTTGCCTGCGCCTCGCAACGCCTGCAGAAACGGCAGCGTATCGGGGCGAAGCGCCACGCGGCTGCGCAGTTCCCAGGTCATGGTGCGGATATCCAGCGCCAGCGCTTGCGCCCAGTAATCCAGACAATACCAGTTTAGCGTATGGGCTACGGCCTGATACTTTTCCGCGATGATCTGATCCGCTTCCGCCAGCGTGATGCCGCGCTGCTGGCTGAGTAGTGCAGGCACATGCTCCAGCCAGAAATGACGATCAAACGCCAGATCCAGCAGCGTGCCATCCATATCCAGCAGTACGGTATCAATCTCAGACCAGTCGAACGTCATGGTGTCTCACCCTGTAAAAAACCGGGCGACAGGGTAGCACAGAAGGGCAGGGCTCAGAATAACGAGCGCACGCCCTGCAAAGTGCCGAGGTTATGGTTGAAGCACTTGTCGTAATAGTGCTGGATGTCGGTCATCCGCTGGCGATTACGGTGCATACGACGCAGGGCCAGCAGTCCGTTGATCAGCGCACAGGTCACCAGCACCAGCAGCAGCAGCGCGGTACCGAGATAGCGCCACTGCGCCATCGCATCCGGCTCATTGTGCAGCGCAATGTGCCGCGTGCCGTTGGCATCGGTCGACAGGCTGGTGATGATGCCACTGGCGCTGAACGGCGTATGCAGCAGCATAGCGGACATCCGCTGCAGCTCGCGCCATTGCGACGGCGGATCGAGGTCAAACAGCGAGACCGTTGGCTGAGGCTGATTCACCAGCTGGCGTCCCTCATCGCTGATAATCAGGAAGCCGCCCGGTGGCGGGCTGTTGAGGTTTTCCGCTGCCCGTCGGGTTTCACGAAAGAAGAAGGTCGAGGTGGCGGTATTCACCAGATTTTCCAGCGCTTCGGCACTCACCGGGCGCAGCAACACATTCATCCCGTTCAGCTGGCCGGAGTCGGCACGGCGCACCAGCGCTTCCCAGTCTTTGGCGTTGCCTAAATTCACCAGCGCGTTCTTCAGCCGGACGCAATCCTGCGGCTGATTACACAAGTCCTGGGTTTTCATCACCAGATCGGAGAAGTCATCCAGCAGGATCATGCCGGATTTCTGAATCGCTGAGGCCAGTTGCGGATTCAGCTTAGGATCGGTGTTGGTTTCCGGGTGTAGCTGCCGGGTGGTGGTCTCCAGCAGGGCTGCCGCCTTATCAATGATGTCCGATTGCGGCTGCGGCAGCGGTGTGGCGTTATTCCAGTAGACCGCGGAGCAGTCGAACGGCATAAAGGCGTAGCTGCGGTTACTCTGGTAGTTATCCGGAACCGAACACATGCCATTGCCGGTCACTTTCAGGTTGTCACCGATATTCAGAGCGACGCCGCTGAGCTTGTCTACGCTGCTCACTTCCAGGCTGTCGGTGCCTCTGGCCCAGGCCAGGCTGAGCTTAATCGGCATACTGAGCGGGATCCAGGTTACCAGCAGCGCCAGCACGGTTAACGATCCGCAGGCCAGCACCACGTTTTTACGCCAGCGCTGAATAGGAAAATTTTTCACCTCATCCTGCAGCGACAGGAACCGGCCCTGACGCACCACCTGACGGTTCAGGTAGATCTCCACGTCGGTCACCTGACCGAGATCGTGGGCCACGTAGGGTTGCCAGTGCGGTGGATAAGCGAGATCGATAATCCCCAGCGTGATGTTGCTCTGCTCCTGATTAGACTCACTGAACAGGCCCCAGCGCTTAGGTGCGCCGCGCAGACAGTGAATGTCACGCAGGCCGCGTTCACCAGGAATGCGGTAGAGCAGCCACAGGCTGGCGGCGATCATCGCCGCGCCAGCCAGCACCAGCCAGATCATGAACGTCGCCGGCACCAGCAGGCTGAAGAAGAATAACAACAGGGCGAGCGAGATAATGACCGCTTCACGCGTGCCATCCGGACGCGACAGGCGATACTCTTCTGGCGTCTCTTTACGCACCTTCAGCAGCTCAACGCTTTCGGTTTCTGCTTTACGGATGGAGGCATTGGTCGAGACCGGGCGCATCAGCGTCGGCAGGCTTTGCTGATCAACGGCGTAATCGACCAGCGAATGACCGTTTAATGAGATCACCAGCGGAATCGATTGAGTGCGAATCAGTTCAACGTAGTTTTCATCGGTGATGTACTGCTCCCACAGCGGCGGCAGATGCACTTCGACTTCGTCGAGGTAGTAGCGCCATTTATGGGGATCGTCGGTCGACAGGCCGTAGCGGGTAATCGCACGGGTGACCGGATAGACATTATTACTTTGTGCAGTCAGGGTCAGACGGTCAGGCGCAGCGCGTTTATCCGTCGAGACGGCAGTACGCGGCTGTTTTTCCAGCGCAGCAACATACTTATCTACCGCTTTGCGCTCCTGATCGGAGAGTTTGCGGCAGGGCGGACTGATAAATGGCAGCGGTTTCGCCAACGGCGGACGATGCCGCATAGCGTACCAAAACCCAATGCCTGCCAGGATTGAACAGGTTAGCACTATGGCCAATATCGTAAAGATTGTGCTCATGCTCTGCTCAATTCAGCCAAAATGCTGCCTTCACTTTAAACTCATGCTCCCGGATACGCCCACTATACAAGACAAATTGTGGGGGATTAAACAACTCTGACGAGTCATACAGACAAAAAAATAGCGCTGTAAATCATTTAATTAGCAATTGTTAAACCCTGCCTTGCCCGAATGGTAACCGTCTGAGACTGAATTAAATATCGGTATTATCTGAAACTGATCCCGCGATATTGACTAATGCAAAATTTGTCTTATTGATAAACCCGGCCATTATCCCGTGAGCACGGTGATGAAACGATAACCTTATGGTCTGACTGTCGCACAATTGCCTGCGGTTAGGTATGCTAATTCGTTCCTGAGAGCCGGCGCAGTAAAGTTTGAGGCTGATATGAAAACTCCAAAAAAACCTGACATCCTCAATGTAGCCGCCGTGGCGCGTTCACGGCTGTTTACCATTGAATCGGTCGATCTGGCCTTCAGCAATGGTGCGCGGCGCGTCTATGAGCGGATGAAACCCTCTGAGCGTGAGGCCGTCATGATTGTACCGATCATTGACGATCATCTGATCCTGATTCAGGAGTATGCGGTGGGGCTGGAAACCTACGAGCTTGGGTTTCCCAAAGGTCTGATCGATGCCGGTGAAACGGTGAATCAGGCCGCTGACCGTGAACTTAAAGAAGAAGTGGGCTTTGGCGCAGGTGAGCTGACTCCGCTGGGCAAGCTCACCATGGCCCCATCCTACTTTTCCAGCAAAATGAATATTGTGATCGCGGAAGGGCTGTATGCCGAAAAGCTGGAAGGCGATGAGCCAGAACCGCTGATTGTGCATCGCTGGCCGCTGAGCGATATGTTATCCCTGTTACAGGAGCCCGATTTCCGCGAGGCGCGTAACGTCAGTGCGCTGTTTATGGCGCGCGAATGGCTGGTGAAGCAGGGGCGTCTTCGCTACTGATAAACAACGAACTTCCCGGCGTCCGAAACGCGCCTGCCAGCAGGCGCGTTCGGGCTTATTCGGTCACGGCACTCTTCTGTCGGGCCGACGTCCACTTTAACGCCGGAGCAGTTACCAGATAAACCAGGCAGGCGACGATCAGCGAATTGAGTACCGGTACGCCGCGCTCGATAAGCAGCCCGGTTGCGCCTCCTGCTATGCTGGCGATGAGTGCCGGCCAGCCGATAAGCTGCGAGGTTGCTGGCAGGGTATGGCTGCGACGGCTCAGCGCCAGCGTCTGACGATCGGTTTTCAGCACGTAGTAATCAATAATCATCACGCCCAACACCGGCGGGAAGATGACGCCCAGCAGCTCCAGAAAATCGACAAAACGATCGAGAATCCCAAGAATCGAGCAGAGTGTGCCAATCAGGCCGAGCACCAGCGTAATAATACGGTAATGCGGCTTATAGCCGGTCACGCCTTCAATGGCATTGGTGATCCCCAGCGTGGACGAATAGAGATTCAGGTCGTTAATGCGCAGGGTAGAAAAGACCACCGCGAACAAACCCAGCGTGCTGGTGGTTTGCGTAATGATTGCGATGATGTCCGACGTCTGCAACTCTCTGGCGATCAGAATCGCCAGACCATTGATCCCATACTCTCCCGCCAGAATGGTCAGTAGCGTAATAACGAACACATCTTTGCCGTTGCGGGAGAAACGCGTCAGATCGGGAGTCATCAGGCTGGCAAGGATTGCGCCACCCATCACCATGGTCATCGCCGCGCTGACGGTAATGGTTTCTGTTGCCATCACCGGCGGCGTGATTTGACCTGGCTGCGCATGGAAAGCGTGCCAGAAAATCCAGCCGACCAGCGCAATAAAGAGCGGAACGGCGATGCGTGCGGTAAAGCGCAGCGCCTTAAAGCCAAAAGTAACCAGTAAAGTCAGCACCGTGCCTGATAATGCGGCTGACTCTGTGAAGCTGAGTTTACCGTGCAGGGCATAGCTCAGCGAACGGGCGAAAACCGCATTCTGAATACCGAACCAGCCCAGCAGGCTGACTGCGACCAGCAGACCAACCAATACCGAGCCGTGACGACCAAAGCCACACCAGCGTGCCAGCAGACTGCCCGGCAGGCCTTCACGCATGCCGGCATAGCCGAGTGCGAAAGTCAGCACGCCAAACAGCAGGCTGGCCAGCGTAATGGCGATAAACGCTTCACCGAGCGTCATGCTGTTTCCCAGCACCGCGCCAAGCATAAACTGATCCAGCGCAGTCAACATGCCCATATGCACAATGGCAACGCTGAGCAGCGAAAGCCTTTTGTTTTCAGGCACCGGTTGTAACGGGTAATCATCAAATTTACTCACAACAGGGTATCCTTACCGGTTTATATAAAAATAACGCCTGTGCTGAGAAACTTCTCTGGCAGATAATTATCCAGTGATTCCGCACGGCAATAGTTTTCAAACTGTTGTAGCGAATGCACGCCCGCTTTTTGATAAAGGGTCGTGATACGGTTACTGATAGTTTTAACGCTGAGGTTATAGATACGCGCGATCTCTTTGGCATTAAATCGTCGCAGCAATAGAAAGATTACATCCAGCTCGGCGGGGGTAAAAAGCGGATGCTCCAGCTGCGTTGTCAGTACCGAGGCTTTTTTGGCATCGATAAAGCTGGTTGCCGTCAGGTTGTCTATCGGTCGTGCATTCCAGATGTAGCCAAGCAACTGCTTTTTATTATCGAAAACGGGATATTTTTCGCTGATGAAGGGGGTGAGATAGTTATTGCCATACCAGTAATGGGTTTCAATGACGGTGACGCAGCTTTTCAGGGCTTTTACTTTTTGATCGTGCAGGCAGAATTCCTCCGCACAGTCACTCCAGGGCGTCGGGAATTCACTGTCTTTTTTGCCCTGCAATGAAAAGGTTTTTGGTGTGGCAGTGTATGATATTGCTGCTTCATTCATATAAAGGTGCAGCGATGCTGCATCCTTAAAACCCCACGGCACGGGTAATAAATCCATTGTTGTGGCAAATGCAGCAATAAATTCATCAATATTGCGATATGAGCTGTCCATGGCGCCTCGCTGAAAATATCGGTTAGAGTTTTTTGGCCAGATAATAGCGTGCGAAACGCTGTGCATATCCATGCTGTTCACCATAAACGCGATAACCCAGCTTTTCGTAAAAACCGCGAGCCTGGAAACTCATGGTGTCAACGACCGACATATGACAGTCTCTGTTTCGCGCCTCCTCTTCTGCTGCCTGCATCAGTTGACGTCCGGTCCCCTGCTGACGGCAGGCATCCTCTATCCATAAGAAATGGATATCCAGAGTGCCACACCAGGTATGGGCCAACAGTCCGCCTTGAATATGGTGAAAGTCGTCATAAAGAATGACATTCAACGTTTTCAGATTGATATCGGCAAAGGATTCGTTGTGTTGCCAGAGGCGCTGAGTAATATATCTTTCAGCGTCAGTCTCTTCAGTGTGACCGATTTTAATTTCCATATTAAGGTATCCATTAATGATTCAATTAAAAATATTCATTACCTTGTTCTGCTGGTCCATTTCATTCTTAACACGATGGTAAACGATGCGCAAGAGTTAATATTCCCCCTGTTATCGTGTGCTGTTAATATTATGCTGGCTGCAGTTTTGTTTCATATGACATTCGATTTTTTTGCTGGCATCAGGGAAACACTAACTATAACGTCATAATAATCGCATTATATTTTAGTTCATATGACATGAACGCTTTGTTCACCTATCCTTACTTCTGACGGGAAACGCATGCCGATTACCACAGGTGATCGGCATTCTTCTTAAAAACTCAATGCGTTATTCGGCCCTGATTTTATTTCTGCCATTGTTCGATTGTTATCCCTGTCTGGCTGGATGCTGAAAGCGAGTATGATTCCACTTTAATTAATCCTGTAAAACAGTATTCGGAACAGGTGGGAAAAGGCGAGGGTTAATAGAGATCCGCTGCCAGTTGAAAGGGCATGGGCTGATATGCTCCGCGGCTAATTGTGCCCGCAGTCAACGTTTACGCGAAACGGGTCTGATCATTCAACGCGTGCAGGCCAGCCAGGATGGCAAATTAAAAAGCACCGGATAAAAAAATGGGTGGTCACATCAGGTGACCACCCATAGATATTTCACACTACGCTGAAAGCATCAGAACAGTTCGTGGCTCTCACCATTGTCCATAATGGTGGTGCCGACATCATGCACCGAGTACTCGGTCGGCTGCGTACCTTCAATGAAGTACTCCTGACGGGTATTGCCGCCACCATTCGCCAGCTTACCGGTGCTGCGATCGATGGTCACCGTCACCACGCCTTCCGGTGGGGTTAACGGCTGAACCGGCACGCCCTCCAGCGCACTCTTCATGAAATCATCCCATGCCGGTTGTGCGCTCTTCGCGCCGCCTTCATAGCCGGAGATCTGATCGGGAATCGCCCCTGACAGCGTGCTGCGGCCTAAATTGCGGCGGGCATCGTCAAAGCCGATCCACACTGAGGTCACCACGCCCGGACCGTAACCCGAGAACCAGGCATCTTTCGAGCTGTTGGTGGTACCGGTTTTACCGCCGATATCATTACGCTTGAGGTCACGACCGGCACGCCAGCCGGTGCCCATCCAGCCTGGCTCGCCGAAGATATTCGAGTTCAGCGCGCTCTTGATCAGGAAGGTCAGCGGCGTGTTGATGACGTGCGGCGCGTAGTTGCCCTGCTCAGGCGGGACAGGCACCTGCTCCAGTTCCGGCTGTGGCACCGCCTGATTCTGGTTTTTGTCCGACGCCGCCACGTTTTCCACGCTCTCTTCATTGAGCGCCAGCGCTTTTTTGGTATCACCGTAGATCACCGGCAGATTGCACTGCGGACAGGCAATTTTCGGTTTCTCTTCAAACACCAGGCCGCCCTGTTCATTCTCAATCCGGGTGATGAAATAAGGATCAACCAGGAAGCCGCCGTTGGCCATCACCGAGTAGCCGCGAACCACCTGTAACGGGGTAAATGAGGCTGCACCCAGCGCCAGCGATTCGGTATGTACGATATTTTGCGCCGGGAAGCCGAAACGCTGCAGATACTCGGCGGCATAATCGACGCCCATCGCACGCATCGCACGAACCATCACTACGTTCTTCGACTGACCTAACCCCTGACGCAGCCGAATCGGGCCATCATAGGTTGGCGGGGAGTTTTTCGGACGCCAGTCGGCACCGGCACCCGCATCCCAGCGTGAAATCGGCACGTCGTTAAGGATCGAGGCCAGCGTCAGACCACGGTCCATCGCAGCGGTATAGAGGAAGGGTTTGATGTTCGACCCGACCTGACGCAGCGCCTGCGTAGCGCGGTTAAACATGCTCTGGTTGAAATCAAAGCCGCCGACCAGCGCCCGGACGGCACCGTCATTCGGATCGAGGGAAACCAGCGCCGAGTTAACATCCGGTACCTGGCCCAGCCACCACGCATCATCAACTTTGCGGACCCAAATCTGCTGGCCGGGTTGTAAAACCTGGCTCACGCTTTTCGGTGTCGGGCCCTGAACGGTGTCAGACTTATAAGGACGAGCCCAGCGAACCCCGGCTAAGGTCAGCGAGACATTGCTGCCATCCTTCATCATCACGGTCGCTTCATCGCTCCGTGCTTCAGTCACGACGGCTGGCTGGAGCGGGCCGTAGACCGGCAGCGTCTTCAGCGCTTTCTCGATCTTCGCCTGATCCCACGCCGGTTCGCCAACTTTCCACAACACGCTGGTCGGGCCGCGATAGCCGTGACGCATATCATAGGCCATCACGTTGTTACGTACCGATGTCTGCGCGGCTTGCTGCAGGCGACGGGTCACCGTGGTGTAAACCTTATAACCGTCGGTATAGGCATTTTCACCGTAACGTTTCACCATCTCCTGACGCACCATCTCGCTGAGATAAGGGGCAGAGAAGGCGATTTCCGGACCGTGATACTTCGCCACCAGCGGGGTATTACGCGCCTCGTCATACTGCTGCTGGGTGATGTAATGCTGATCTAACATGCGCGCCAGCACCACGTTGCGACGTGATAACGCGCGGCTGTGCGAGTAGAGCGGGTTGAACGTCGACGGTGCCTTCGGCAGACCGGCAATCATCGCCATTTCACTCAGCGACAGCTGATCGACCGGCTTACCAAAATAGACCTGCGAGGCGGCACCGACGCCATAAGCGCGGTAGCCGAGGTAGATTTTATTCAGGTAAAGCTCAAGAATTTCATCTTTATTCAGCAGTTGCTCAATGCGGATCGCCAGAAACGCTTCCTTTATTTTACGCATCAGCGTGCGTTCCGGACTCAGGAAGAAGTTACGCGCTAGCTGTTGAGTAATGGTACTGGCACCCTGCGAAGCATGGCCCGAAACCAGCGCAATGCTGGCGGCACGGAAGATGCCGACCGGATCGACGCCATGATGCTCATAAAAACGGCTATCTTCAGTCGCAATAAAGGCTTTCACCATCTCAGGTGGGATTTGCTGCAGCTTTAAAGGGATACGGCGCATTTCACCGTATTGCGCCATCAGCTCGCCCTCAGCGCTGTAAACCTGCATCGGCGTTTGCAGACGCACATCTTTCAGCGTGTTCACATCGGGCAACTGGGGCTCTATGTATTTGTACAAACCATAAATCGAGCCTGCTCCCAACAACATGCAACACACTGCAAGGATCAATAAATACTTTACGAACTTCACCTGGAATTTCCCATCTGTTGTCGTTTGAGCAGTTTATAAACAACCGCGCGGTAGTATAAAGGCAAGCCAGACGCTTTGATATGTCCATTTTCCCCGGACGATAAGGAGATCGCGCACATGGCTTTTCATACCTGGCAAATTGGGCTGGATATTCAGAATAGGCAGATTTGTGCCCTGGCCCTCCAGCCTCAACGTGATGGCTGGCAGCTACGCCACTGGTGGCAGCAGCGGCTGCCGCAAGATACGTTAAGAAACGGCGTGCTGCAATCTTCGCCTGAATTACTGGCGGCCTTAACCGCCTGGCGACAGCGCCTGCCACGACGCTACTCCCTGCGTGTCGGGCTGCCAGCCCAACTGGTGTTACAGCGATCGCTGTCGCTTCCGGCGCAGCCACTTAGCGAGCCGGCGCTGGGGCACTATGTGCAGGCGGCGGCCCGACGGCTTTTCCCGCTGGAACCCGATGCGCTGGCGCTGGATTACCGGCCGGATGCGCAGAGTGGTCAGCTCTGTGTCACAGCCGCACGGCTGGAGATGATTGACCAGTGGGCAGCACCGCTGTTGCAGGCTGGATTAACGCCACAGGTATTTGAACTGACCACCGAGGCGCTGAAACGCCTGGCACAGCAGGCCCGGCTGGCTGCCGGAGCGGTGCTGGTTCTGCAGCAGGAAAAGCGCTGGCTGTGGAGCGACGGTCAGACCGCTGCGGATGCAGGCGACGCGATCTCCCTTGAGGCATTACAGCAACAGGCTTTCCCGCAGGCTTCGGCGCTGTTTGTCTGCGCCTCGCAGCCCGTGGCGTGGCCGGCCACTGCGAAGCCTTTCTCACCTTTCGATCTGATCCCGTTTCAGCAGCCACCGTTACCCGCCAATCCCGGAGCGTTCGCGCTGGCGGCGGGCCTGGCGTTGCGGGATAAGGATTGCTGATGGTGGCGGTCAATCTGCTGCCGTGGCGCCAGCGGCAGGCCGCAAAGCAACGGCGACAAAGTCTGATGGTGCTGGCAGGCGTTGCGGTCAGTCTGCTGTTGCTGGTGATGCTTCAGGTCTGGCGGCTGCATCGCGTGCAGCAGCAGGTTAGCGCAGAGACCGCGACGGCGCAGGTGGCGCTGGACGACCTGATATCACGTCTGGCCCGGCAAAAAACGCTGATGGCACAGCTCGCGGCGCAGCAAAAGCAGCGTAAGAAGGCGCAGCATCAGGCAATACAGCGGGCTGCCTGGCAGCAATTCTGGCTGGATTTACCGGGGCTGCTGCCCGACACCGTCTGGCTGAACCAGCTTGAGAAGCGTGAGGGCCAGTTCTCGCTGGAGGGCCAGGCGCAGGATATGCAGGCAATCCGGCAATTTCGTCAGCAGCTGGCGGCCCTGACACTGTTCAGCCAGGTGGAGCAGGGCAGCGTTCAGCGTCAGCCTGGCGGGGGATATCACTTTACCCTGCGTGCGCAGCTTCAGGCGGTGAAGGATGAGTGAGTGGTGGAGAGGCTGGTGGCAGATGAAGACGATCCCACGCTACGGCACGCTGGCGGCAGTCGCATCTGCCTTACTGATGTTGGGCTGGCTGGTGTGGCTGCGGCCGGAGCGGCAGGCGCTGGCAACCCAACAGCAGAAGCTGCAACAGCTGACGAGCCAGCTGCAACTGCGCCAGCGGCAATGGCACCAGAATCCGCCAGACGCGCTGTTGCAGGCACAGCTCTTAACTCAGGCTGCGCCTGTAACAGCGGCGACGTCTGTGCAGGCGGTGGAAACGGTCCTTGCGTCACGGCGCGGCCAGCTTGAACAGTGGCAACCCGATGCCCGGCCACGCTCCCTGACGCTGCATCTGCCATGGCAGGCGTTTCAGCCGCTGTTTACCGAACTTGCTCAGGCTGCTGCACCGTTTCCGGCGCGTTTTCGGGTGCTTGCGCAGCCGCAGCATCTGGTCGTGCAACTCTGGCTGGAGCCTGACGATGCGCCATAGGCTGCTGGTGTTACTGCTGTGCTGCAGCAGCGCGCTGGCGCGCGATCCATTTCATCCGGTTGCGGGTGCAGTCTGTCAGCCGCCGGTGGAGCCGCTAACCGGCTGGCACCTGCAAGGGATCATTGGACGGCCATCCCGCTTCTATGCCGTGCTGGTGACGCCGCAGAAAAAGGCGATGGTGGTGCGGGCCGGGCAACCGCTGGCACTGTCGCCGTGGCAGCTTAGCGATATTGACCGGCGTAGCCTGACTCTGGCGGTCAGGAATAGCTGCAGTGCGCAACGAACCGCATTTTATTTAAAAGGAGCTCCGCATGAAAAGGATTCTGACGTTATGGCTGGTACTCAGCTGCCTGCTGCCGGTCCACGCCGCTGACGATCAGCGTCTCAGCCTGGCATTTGATAACACGCCGGTTGAGCGCATTTTACAGGCCCTGGCCGACTACCAGCAGATCAACCTGATTATCGCGCCGGAGGTGACGGGATCATTGTCGCTGCGGCTGGATGATCTGCCATGGCATCAGGCACTGGATCTGGTCGCTCAGATGGCAAAGCTGACGCTGATTGAGCACGAGAACGTGCTACTGGTCTATCCGGAAAGCTGGCAGCAGGCGCAGCGGCAGGCCCGCGATGAAGAGCAGAAAGATCGGTTGCAACAGGCACCGCTGCAACAGCGTGCAGTGCTGCTGCATTATGCCAGCGCCAGCGAGGTACACCGTAGCCTGCTGAGTGAGCGCCAGTCACTGATGACGCCGCGTGGTAGCGTCACGGTGGATAAACGCACCAACACACTGTTAATACGCGATACGGCTGCAGCGTTACAGGAGACGGAGCGCTGGTTAAGGGCGCTCGATCTGCCGCTGGAGCAAATCGAGCTGGCGGCACATATCGTCACCATCAGCGAGGAGCATTTACACGAACTCGGCGTCAACTGGGGACTACAGGCCGGTGACGCGGCGGTCACCCAGGCGCTTCATCATCCGCGGCTGGCGATTCCGCTGGCGGTGAGTTCGCCCGGCGTGAGTGTTGGCATGACGCTGGCGCGCATCGGCGGCCAGCTGCTGGATCTGGAGTTAAGCGCACTGGAACAGGAAAACCAGATCGAAATTATCGCCAGTCCGCGTCTGTTTACCTCTCATCAGCAAACGGCCTCGATTAAACAGGGCACTGAAATTCCTTATCAGGTCTCAGCCGGTAACAGTGGCGCAACCAGTATCGAATTTAAAGAAGCGGTGCTGGGTATGGAGGTGACGCCCAGCGTTTCCGGTCAGGGGCGTATCCAGCTTAAAATTCATATCAGTCAGAATATGCCGGGCCGCAATATTAAAACCGGTGACAATGAGGTGCTGTCGATTGATAAACAGGAGATTGAAACCCAGGTGACGGTCAGGGACGGGGAGACCCTGGCGCTGGGCGGTATCTTTCAGCAGCAGCGAACCCGGGGAGAAAATCGGGTGCCGATACTGGGAAAAGTGCCGCTGATCGGCGGGCTGTTTCGTCAGCAATCTGAGCAGCGCAAAAAAAAGGAGCTGGTGATCTTCATTACGCCGCGATTGGTCAGGGAAGCAGCGCTTACGGCTGGATAAAACGGAAAATAGGTCCCAGAAGGCCATCCGATTTGACGCAGGACAGGAATTAGCTTACAAGGTTTAGCGATTTTCAATACGGTGTAACCGTCTATGTTGGGTAAATCCCAGCAAACAGATCAGAAAATTCCTCTGTGAGCAGCGTTGTAAAGACGCAGCGCTGGCGCGTTACAGTTTCGCGAACCACAGGCCAATTCAGAAATGGATTTGCTGCAGGCAATATAATCGGTTGCCAAACAGCCTTGAGTGTTGAGATAATTTTTCGTCTGACTCTTGCTAACGCTCATGAGGTCTCAGTTCCTGTCCCGCCAGCAAATGCTGAACGCGGGGTATCATTAACGAATTCTTAGTAATACCGACAAAATGGCAGAGAAACGCAATATCTTTCTGGTTGGGCCGATGGGTGCCGGCAAAAGCACTATTGGTCGTCAGTTGGCTCAGCAACTCAACATGGAGTTCTTCGATTCCGATCAGGAAATTGAGCGACGCACCGGAGCGGATGTGGGCTGGGTTTTTGACGTCGAAGGCGAAGCTGGCTTTCGCGATCGCGAAGAAAAAATCATTAACGAACTGACTGAAAAGCAAGGCATCGTCCTGGCGACAGGCGGTGGCTCCGTCAAATCCCGGGAAACGCGTAATCGTCTCTCCGCCCGCGGCGTTGTGGTTTATCTTGAGACCACCATCGAAAAGCAACTGGCGCGCACGCAACGTGATAAAAAACGTCCGCTGCTGCAGGTGGATTCACCGCCGCGTGAAGTGCTTGAAGCGCTGGCTGGCGAACGTAATCCGCTGTATGAAGAGATCGCCGACGTCACGATTCGCACAGATGATCAGAGTGCGAAAGTGGTGGCGAATCAGATTATCCACATGTTGGAAAAAAGTTGATCCAACGTTCGAAGGCTCTTTAACAGGTATCGAGCATCATGGAGAAGATCACCGTCTCACTGGGGGAACGCAGTTACCCCATCACTATCGCCGCCGGACTGTTTAACGATCCGGCTTCTTTTTGGCCGCTGACCGCGGGCGAAAACGCCATGGTGGTGACCAACCAGACGCTGGCACCGCTTTATCTCGACAAACTGTCGGCGCTGCTGACGGCGGCGGGCGTGAAAGTGGATCAGGTGATTTTACCCGACGGCGAGCAGTACAAAACGCTGGCCGTGATGGATCAGGTCTTTACCGCACTACTGCAAAAACCGCACGGTCGTGATACGACGCTGATCGCCTTAGGCGGCGGCGTTATTGGCGATCTGACCGGTTTTGCTGCGGCCAGTTATCAGCGTGGCGTGCGCTTTATTCAGGTGCCCACCACCTTACTGTCGCAGGTTGACTCTTCGGTTGGCGGCAAAACAGCCGTAAACCATCCGCTCGGCAAAAATATGATCGGCGCCTTCTATCAACCCGCTTCGGTGGTGATTGATACGGCGTGTCTGCAGACGCTACCGGCTCGCGAACTGGCGTCCGGTCTGGCTGAAGTGATCAAGTACGGCATCATCCTGGATGGTGCGTTTTTCCAGTGGCTGGAGCAGAATCTTGATGCACTGCTGGCGCTGGATGAACAGGCACTCGCCTACTGCATCCGCCGCTGCTGTGAATTAAAAGCCGACGTGGTGGCTGCCGATGAGCGGGAAACCGGACAACGCGCACTGCTCAATCTGGGTCACACCTTTGGTCACGCGATTGAAGCGCACATGGGCTACGGCAACTGGCTGCATGGCGAAGCGATTGCAGCGGGCATGGTAATGGCCGCGCGCACCGCCGAGCGTCTGGGGCAGTTCAGCCCGGAACAGACTGAACGTATCATCACGCTATTGCAGCGTGCCGGTTTACCGGTGCAGGGTCCGCAGGAGATGAGCGCAGAGATGTATCTGCCCCATATGATGCGCGACAAGAAAGTGCTGGCGGGTGAATTACGGCTGGTTCTTCCGTTGTCGATTGGCCGCTCTGAAGTGCGTGGCGGCGTGGCTCATGATATGGTGCTGGCTGCAATTAACGATTGCCAGACATCTTGATATTAAGCAGTTAAGTGGTGACGCGGCGCGCAGGGTGCGCAGTGCGGGATGCCGCTTTACGGAGGAGGCAAAATGGATGAGTTCAAACCGGAAGACGAGTTAAAACCTGACGCCAGTGACCGTCGTCCCTCGCGCCCACGTAAGCCGTCTACCGCAGCTAAAATACCGGTTTCGCGCCAGCGCATCATGATGGGCGTCGGGATTCTGGTGCTGCTGTTACTGGTGCTGGGTATTGGTTCGGCGCTGAATGGCCCGGACGATAAGAAACCGGCAACTGGCAGTAACGGCGCTAATACACCTGCCACTGGCGGCGGAACCAACAGCGAGAAAAACATCGATCTGACCGGCTCCTCCTCCATGTCCGGCGGACAGACCACGCCAGCGGCAACAGAGAACGCTGCGGCAAGCCAGGGTGACGCGACCAGCAACCCGCCGCGCGATGTGTCCATGCCGCCGGTGGCCTCTACGCCTACCCAGGCCGCGCCGATTGAAACACCCGCGAACCAGCAACGTGTCACCTTACCGGGCGATCTCAATAGCGCGCTGAGTAATCAGCAGCAGCAGATCGACAGTGCCGCGACCGGCGCGCAAAATGGCAGTTCACTGCCGACTGCGCCTGCGACCGTCAGTGGTAATGCGGGCACGGCAGCGAATCCGGTCAGCGCACCGGCCAGCCGTCAGACGCCAAACAGATCAACAAGTCAGACGCGTCCTGCACATGAACCGGCGCACAAAACGGCCTCTAAGCCAGCGACCAGTGACAGCAGAACGCATACAACGCCGGCGCGTACGCCTGCCAGCAACACGGCGACCAGCAGTAACGCTGCCAGCAGCAGTTCAGCCAGCAAATCACTGCCAGGCGGCAGTTATACGCTGCAGCTGAGCGGTGCCTCTAAAGCGGAAAGCCTGAATGCCTGGGCGAAAAAACAGAATCTGAGTGCGTATCACGTCTACAAAACCACCCGTAACGGTCAGTCGTGGTACGTTCTGGTGAGTGGATCATACGCAACACCGGCAGAGGCCAAACGCGCTGTGGCATCGCTGCCTGCGGAAGTGCGTGCACAGAATCCGTGGGTTAAACCGGTTAGCCAGGTTAAGAAAGAAGCCAGTCAGTAATTGATGTGGGGCCAGGGTTACTGGCCCCGTTTTAAGCGCAGATCTGCTGTCGGTCCAGCCACAGCCTCACAATAAGATGTAATAACCACGACAGCATGAAAAAAAATCGCGCTTTCCTGAAATGGGCAGGGGGAAAATTTCCCTTAGTAGAAGAGATCCATCGCTACCTGCCACAAGGCGACTGTTTGATCGAGCCGTTTGTTGGGGCGGGATCGGTGTTTCTGAACACCGACTTCGATCGCTACCATCTTGCCGATATCAACAGCGATCTGATCAATCTCTATAACATCGTTAAAACGCGCACGGCGGATTTTATTCGTGACGCGCAGTTGCTGTTTACCCCGGAAGGGAACAACGAAGTCTGCTATTACCTGCGTCGTACCGAATTTAATACCAGCACCGATGCCTATCAGCGTGCGCTGCTTTTCCTCTATCTCAACCGTCACTGTTACAACGGCTTATGCCGCTATAACCTGCGCGGCGAATTTAACGTGCCGTTTGGCCGCTATCGCAAACCCTACTTTCCGGAAGCAGAATTGTTATGGTTTGCCGAGCGCGCGCAAAAAGCGACGTTTGTCTGTGAATCGTACGATGTTACCCTGACCAATGCCGGTAAAGGCTCCGTGGTATATTGTGATCCGCCCTATGCGCCGCTGTCGGCGACAGCGAACTTCACGGCTTATCACACCAACAGTTTTAGCCTGCGCGAGCAGCAGCATCTGGCGACGTTAGCGGCACAGCTGGCCTCGTCAGAACACCGGATTCCGGTACTGATTTCTAACCACGACACTGCACTGACGCGTTTGTGGTATCAGGATGCAGTGTTACATGTGGTCAAAGCCCGGCGTTCCATTAGCCGAAGCATAGCCGGTCGCACTAAGGTCGACGAACTGCTGGCGCTCTATAGCTAGTCTGTTTCGTCCGCGACCAACGCATTACGCCAGCCGCAGGGCTGGCGCACAACAGTGGGAGAATCGGATGAAACAATATTTGCTGGCCCCTTCAATCCTTTCGGCGGATTTTGCTCGCCTGGGCGAAGATACCGCGAAAGCGCTGGAGGCCGGAGGCGACGTGGTTCACTTCGACGTGATGGATAACCACTATGTGCCCAACCTGACTATGGGACCGATGGTTCTGAAAGCGTTGCGCGACTATGGCATCACCGCACCCATCGATGTGCATCTGATGGTTAAGCCGGTCGATGCGTTGATCCCCGAGTTCGCCCGCGCCGGCGCGACCTACATTACTTTTCATCCTGAAGCCAGTGAACACGTCGATCGCACGCTGCAGCTGATTAAAGAGCATGGCTGTAAAGCCGGCCTGGTGTTCAATCCGGCGACTCCGCTGAGTTACCTCGATTACGTGATGGATAAGCTGGATATCATTTTGCTGATGTCGGTGAATCCGGGCTTTGGTGGCCAGTCGTTTATTCCCGGCACGCTGGATAAGCTGCGTGAAGCGCGCAAGCGTATCGACCAGAGCGGTTACAATATTCGTCTCGAAGTGGATGGCGGCGTGAAGATTGATAACATCGGTCAGATCGCGGCAGCAGGCGCCGACATGTTTGTCGCTGGTTCAGCCATCTTTGGTCACCCGGATTACAAAAAAGTGATCGACGAGATGCGCAACGAACTGGAGAAAGCCAATGGCTCCTTTCACTGATATCCGGGCGCTGGCGTTTGATCTCGATGGCACGTTGGTGGATAGCGCGCCAGGCCTTGCTGAAGCGATCGATCGGACGCTGAAAGATCTCAGCCTGCCGGTGGCCGGCCTTGAGCGCGTCTCGACCTGGATTGGCAACGGGGCTGATATCATGATGGCGCGCGCCCTGACTTACGCGCTGGGCCGTGAGCCGCAGCCGGACGAGCAGCATGATGCGCGAGCGCTGTTCGACAAACACTATGCCGACACGGTGGATGCGGGCAGCACGCTGTTCCCGCAGGTGAAGCAGACGCTGACTGCGCTGCAGGCCGCCGGTCTGCCGCTGGCGATTGTCACCAATAAGCCCACGCCGTTTGTCGCGCCACTGCTTCAGTCGCTTGGCATTGCGGATGCTTTTTCTCTGATCATCGGCGGTGACGATGTGCCGGTGAAGAAACCGCATCCGGCGGCGATCTTTATGGTGCTGGGCACCTTTGGTGTGCTGCCTGGCCAGCTGTTATTTGTTGGCGATTCGCGCAACGATATCCAGGCGGCTCAGGCGGCGGGCGTGCCAAATATTGGCATGACCTTTGGCTATAACTACGGTGAACCGATTGCCCGTAGCCAGCCCGATTTAACACTCGACTCTTTTGATCAACTTCTGCCCGCTCTCGGGTTGTAATTATCAGGAATTAAGTATGAAACCCATTGTTTTCAGCGGCGCACAGCCGTCCGGCGAACTGACCATTGGCAACTATATGGGTGCGCTGCGTCAGTGGGTGCAGATGCAGGATGATTTTCACTGCATTTATTGCATCGTCGATCTGCACGCCATTACCGTTCGTCAGGATCCCGTTGCGCTGCGTAAGGCAACGCTGGATACGCTGGCGCTCTATCTGGCCTGCGGTATCGATCCCGAAAAAAGCACCATCTTTGTCCAGTCGCACGTGCCAGAGCACACGCAGCTGAGCTGGATCCTTAACTGCTACGCCTATTTCGGTGAACTCAGCCGTATGACGCAGTTTAAGGATAAGTCAGCGCGTTACGAAGAGAACATCAATGCCGGTCTGTTCGACTATCCGGTGCTGATGGCGGCCGATATTCTGCTCTATCAGACCCATCAGGTACCGGTTGGCGAAGATCAGAAACAGCATCTGGAGCTGAGCCGCGATATCGCCCATCGCTTTAATGCGTTGTATGGCGACATTTTCAAAGTGCCAGAGCCGTTTATTCCGAAGTCAGGTGCGCGCGTGATGTCGCTGCTGGAACCGACGAAGAAGATGTCTAAGTCAGATGACAACCGTAACAACGTCATCGGTCTGCTGGAAGATCCGAAATCTGTCGTGAAGAAGATTAAACGCGCGGTAACCGACTCCGAAGAGCCGCCAGTGGTGCGCTATGACGTGAAAGAGAAAGCGGGCGTCTCTAACCTGCTGGATATCCTGTCGGGCGTGACCGGTAAAACCATCGTCGAGCTGGAGCAGGAGTTCGAAGGCAAGATGTATGGTCACCTGAAGGGCGCAGTAGCGGATGCGGTATCCGGTATGCTGACTGAGCTGCAGGAACGCTATCATCGCTTCCGCAACGACGATGCGTTGCTGGAGCAGGTGATGCGTGATGGCGCGGCGAAAGCCCGTGCGCAGGCGCAGGAAACGCTGAAGAAAGTCTACGAAGCCGTGGGTTTTGTTGCTATGCCGTAACGGCATCGCGGAGAGAAAAACGGCGGGCCTGTTGCCCGCCGTTTTTTATTGCTCAATCAAACCACGTTCTATGGATGTAATGCGCGTCAGTTAAGCGGCAGGTGATAACGCAGTCTGGTGCCGCTCAGGGGCTGGCGGTCCTCGCGCCGCTGCGCGGTACCTTCACTTCGTTCCTCTGCCTGACGGACCGCCGGGGATGGCACATCCTGTACCATCCCGTCTTTCGCCCGCGTCCTGCGGGCTCTCCTGGCTAATGTTCAGCGCTGCGGATTGCCTGCCCCTGATCGGCCCCAGCCTGCGCTGAAACTTCAGTACGTGTAGTTTAAAAGGGCATGAGAGCAGAGGCGCTCAGTCCCGCACTTCGGCACGCCTGCCCAGAAAAAAAGCTGCCACGTTTGACCGTGACAGCCTTTGCAAATTTAACCTTAACTGACGAGCATTACCTTCTATGGCCGTGGTTATTTACCGGCCGTATCCGCGTTAAAACCAGCGCAGCCTGTCACGCAGGCTCACCACGCTGCCAATGATCATCAGACCTGGACTGCTGACCTGCTGCGCCAGCGACGCCAGTTCGACCAGCGTGCCGGTGATCACTCGCTGGCGGGTGCTGGTGCCATTTTCCACCAGCGCCACCGGCATATCGCCTCGGATACCGTGCTGCAACAGCTGATGCTGAATTTCTGCGGCCTGTGCCAGACCCATGTAAAACACCAGCGTTTGTTGCTCCGCCGCCAGCGTCTGCCAGCAGAGCGAGCCCTCTTTCTGCACATGACCGGTGACCAGCCTGACGCTCTGAGCATGATCGCGATGGGTCAGGGGAATACCGCTGTAGGCGGCACAGCCCGAGGCCGCCGTGATGCCGGGCACTACGCTGAACGGAATCTGGTGCTGCGCCAGCAACTCCAGCTCTTCGCCACCGCGACCAAAAATAAAGGGATCGCCGCCTTTCAGCCGCACGACCCGTTTACCGCGTTGCGCCTGCTCCAGCAGCAGCTGATTAATCGCCTCCTGCGGGACGCAGTGATGACCGGCGCGCTTGCCGACAAAAATACGCTCGGCATCGCGTCGCACCAGGTTAAGCACTTCGTCAGAGACCAGCCGGTCATAGACCACGATATCCGCCTGCTGAATCTGCTGCAGTCCTTTCAGCGTCAGCAAGCCAGCATCGCCCGGACCGGCACCCACCAGCGTGACTTCGCCCTGGCTGGGCAAATCGGCTGCAAACAGCGCGTCAGTGAGCTGCTGCGCGCGTTCGTCGTCACCGTTGGCCAGGGTTTGTGCCAGCCGTTCACTGTTAAAAAAACGTTCCCAGAAGTGGCGACGCGCGGCAATTGACGCGAACTGCTGCTTCACTCGCACACGTAAACTGCCGGCCCGCTGCGCCAGCTGACCCAGATGTTGCGGCAGCATCGCTTCCAGCTTTTCCCGCAGTAAGCGAGCCAGCACCGGGGCGCGCCCGCCGGAAGAGACCGCCACCATCAGCGGTGAACGGTCAATGATGGACGGCATAATCGCGCTGGCCTGTTGCGGAGCATCGACCAGATTGCAGAAAATCCGCTGACGCTCAGCCACGTCGGCCACCTGTTGATTGACCGCATCGTCGTTGGTGGCGGCCACTACCAGCCAGCAATCGGTCAGCCAGAGTGGATCGAACTCGCCCGGTAACAGGGTGATGGCTTGCTGTTGCGCCCATTGCTGGAAGACAGGCGAGAAATCGCGGGCACCGACAAAAAGGTCGGCACCGGCCTCCAGCAGCAGGCGGGCTTTGCGCTCAGCCACTTCGCCGGCACCAACCAGCAGGCAACGTTTGCCCTGCAGGCGGCAAAACAGCGGAAAATAGTCCATACGCGGTCCTCTAAAAGTCCGCCAGCGGCGGACGGCAGACGGAGATCAGAGGAAAACTTCAACCTGGCCGGCATTCACCCGTACCGGCCAGCTGGCCACCGAGCGCGTTTCATCCTCCATGCAGTAGCCATCACGCAGCCGGAAATGCTGCTTTTTCAGCGGGCTGGCGACCCAGAGTTCCGCCTGATGTTCGGCGATGATGCCGCGTGACAGCACGCTGGCATCGGCAAACGGGTCGATATTACTGATGGCATAGAGTTGCTCGTCGTTGCGCGGACGAAAGATGGCAATCTGTTCGCCTTTCACCAGCGCGCAGACGCCGGTAGCGGGCAGGATTTGTGTCAGCTGACACACCGCATTCCACTGGCTCATTAGTCAGCCTCCTCAATCAGGGTCACGGCGATGCGTTCTTCCGGGCGAGCCGGGCGATGCTGATCGCGTTCGGCCACCACCTGTATCGCCGGATCGCGCTGCGGGGAATTGATAAAATGGGCAAAACGCGCCAGGCTGCTGCTCTCTTCCAGCGTGGTTTTCCATTCACAGCTGACGCTGGCGCGCAGCCGGTTCAGCTCCTGCTCCAGCTGGCTGTTCAGGCCGAGCTTATCGTCAACGATCACCTTACGCAGGTAGTCGATGCCGCCTTCGAGACTTTCCAGCCACAGCGACGTCCGCTGCAGGCGATCGGCAGTGCGGATATAGAACATCATGAAACGATCGAGATAGGCGATCAGGGTTTGCTGATCGAGATCGGCCGCCAGCAAATCACCGTGGCGCGGTTTCATGCCGCCGTTGCCGCAGACGTAGAGGTTCCAGCCTTTCTCGGTGGCGATGATGCCGACATCTTTACCCTGGGCTTCCGAACATTCACGGGTACAGCCGGAGACACCAAACTTCATTTTATGCGGGGTGCGGATGCCTTTATAGCGGTTCTCCAGCATCACGCCAAAACCCAGACTGTCGCCAACCCCGTAGCGACACCAGGCACTGCCGACACAGGTTTTCGCCATGCGTAACGCTTTTGCGTAGGCCTGGCCGGTCTCAAAGCCCGCAGCAATCAGCTGCGACCAGATAGCAGGCAGATCCTCTTTGCGCGCGCCAAACATGCCAATGCGCTGTGAACCGGTAATTTTGGTGTAGAGCTGATAGCGCTCGGCAATCTCGCCAATTACTTTCAATCCCTGTGGAGTGATCTCTCCGCCCGGCGAACGGGGAATCACCGAATAGGTGCCATCTTTCTGGATATTGCCGAGGTAGAGATCGTTACTGTCCTGCAACGGAGCGTGCTGCGGTTTGAGCACATACTCATTCCAGCACGACGCCAGCAGGGAACCAATCGTCGGTTTACACACTTCGCAGCCGTAGCCCTGACCATATTTCGCCAGCAGCTCGTCAAAGGTTTTGATCTCTTCAACCTGAATCAGGTGATACAGCTCCTGACGCGACCAGGCGAAGTGCTCGCAAAGATGGTTATTAACCTCAATTCCCTGGCGGCTGAGTTCACTGTTAAGTACCTGGGTGATCAGCGGGATACAGCCGCCGCAGCCGGTCCCGGCGCGGGTCGCGCTTTTCAGTGCCGCCACGGTATGACAGCCGCCCTGAACCGCGCTGATGATGTCGCCTTTGCTGACGTCAAAACAGGAGCAAATCTGCGCGCTGTCGGGCAGAGAATCGACCCCGATGGCCGGTTTTTCACCGCTGCCGGCCGGTAAAATCAGCGCTTCCGGATTAGCGGGCAGCGGGATGGCATTCAGTACCAGCTGCAGCAAATTGCCATAGTCGCTGGTGTCGCCCACCAGCACCGCGCCGAGTAAGGTTTGCTGGTCTTCACTGAGAATTAAGCGTTTATAGATCGATTTGCTCTCATCCAGCCATACCACACTGCGCGCGCCCGGCGTGGTGCCGCGTGCATCACCGATGCCGCCGACATCAACACCCAGCAATTTCAGTTTGGCGCTCATGTCGGCACCGGTGAAGGCGTTGTCACGGCCCAGCAGGGTATCGCTGGCCACCTGCGCCATTTTGTAGCCTGGCGCCACCAGTCCATAGACCCGATTCTGCCAGGCGGCGCATTCACCGATGGCATAGATGGCGTTATCGCTGGTCTGGCACTGGTCATTAATGGCGATGCCGCCGCGCGGCCCCAGCGCTAATCCACACTGCTTCGCCAGCTTGTCCTGCGGCCGGATACCGGTCGAGAAGACGATAAAATCGACCTCCAGCTCGCTGCCATCGGCAAACTGTAAGGTTTTTCCGCCCTGTTCATGATGGTGGATCTGCTGGGTATTTTTACCGGTATGGACGCGCACGCCCATCTGCTCAATTTTACGGCGAAGCTGCTCACCGCCTTGCTGATCGAGCTGCTCTGCCATCAGTACCGGCGCGAACTCAATCACATGGGTTTCGATGCCGAGATTCTTCAGCGCGCCTGCCGCTTCCAGTCCCAGCAGTCCGCCGCCAATCACCGCGCCGCGTTTGCTGCGACGCGAACAGGCTTCGATAGCATTCAGATCTTCAATGGTGCGGTAGACGAAGCAGTCGCTGCCTTCTGCGCCCTTGATCGGCGGGATCCACGGATAAGATCCGGTGGCGAACACCAGCGTGTCGTAGTGCACCGCGCGGCCAGTATTGGAGTGAATCAGCTTCTCATCGCGATTAATGGTAATGGCGCGTTCACCCAGCAGCAGATTGACCTGATGCCGCTCGTAATACCCTTCGCGAACCAGGGAGAGCTCTTCGGCTGTGTGATGGGAGAAATAGGCGGAAAGGTGGACACGATCGTAGGCGACGCGCGGCTCTTCACAAAAGACGGTTAGCGAAAACTGGTCGGGTCCGGCTTTCTCAATCAGTTCCTCTATGAAGCGGTGACCGACCATGCCGTTACCGATAATGACGACATTGTGCTTGCTCATTTTTGCCTCAAACTTGTGATATCTGCGGCTACAATAGCGCGCCATTACGGACGCTTATTGATATACATCAACCGCCCTGCCATATACCTATTTAGAGGTATGTAGCTGATTTGAATTGAGTTTATTGAATGGGTCCGGCAGCGGAACAATCGGCGCTGATGCTGGCGGGGTGAATCGTGCTAGCTTTAACGTCAGACGTTTAACCGGAAAAGGAGCGGGCAATGATTTCACCTAAGTGGATCAATAACGTGCGTTTACCCTGTCGTGAGGGATTGTGGCAAATCGAGGTGGTGGACGGCAAGATTGCCCGTCTCTCCGCCCAGCCGCAGCAACCTACTCCCGCAGAAGCCTCGCTGGACGGGGAAGGCGGCCTGGCCTGCGCGCCGTTCATCGAGCCGCATATTCACCTCGATACTACCCAGACCGCCGGTGAGCCAGCCTGGAATCAGTCCGGCACGCTGTTTGAGGGCATTGAACGCTGGGCTGAGCGCAAGGCGATGCTTAGCCATCAGGACGTGAAGCAGCGGGCGTTACAGACCCTGAAATGGCAGATCGCCAATGGCATTCAGTTTGTCCGCACCCATGTCGATGTTTCCGACCCGACGCTGACTGCGTTAAAAGCGATGCTGGAGCTCAAAGCGGAGATGGCACCCTGGATAACCCTTCAGATTATCGCCTTTCCGCAAGAGGGGATTCTCTCTTATCCCAATGGTGAAGCGTTGCTGGAAGAGGCGCTGCGGCTCGGCGCAGATGGGGTCGGGGCCATTCCGCATTACGAGTTCACCCGCGAATATGGCGTTGAGTCGCTGCACAAAACGTTCGCGCTGGCCAATCGCTACGACAAGCTGATTGATGTCCACTGCGATGAGATTGACGATGAGCAGTCACGCTTTGTTGAAACCGTGGCGGCGCTGGCGCATCGTGACGGCAACGGGGCGCGGGTCACCGCCAGCCACACCACCGCCATGCACTCTTATAACGGTGCCTACACCTCACGGCTGTTCCGTCTGTTAAAACTGTCAGGTATTAATTTCGTCGCCAATCCGCTGGTCAATATTCACCTGCAGGGCCGGTTCGATCACTATCCTAAGCGGCGCGGTATTACGCGGGTGAAAGAGATGCTGGAGGCGGAGATTAACGTCTGCTTCGGCCATGACGACGTGTTCGATCCCTGGTATCCGCTTGGCACCGCGAACATGCTACAGGTGCTGCATATGGGGTTGCACGTCTGCCAGTTAATGGGTTACGAACAGATTGATGCGGGCCTGGATCTGATTACCCACAACAGTGCCAGAACCCTGCATCTGTCCGGCTATGGCATTGAGAGCGGCCACGAGGCCAGCCTGATCATTCTGCCTGCAGAGAGCGGTTTTGATGCGGTAAGACGGCAGGTTCCGGTGCGCTATTCGCTGCGGCGTGGCGAAGTGATTGCGGCGACCAGACCGGCAGAGAGTGAGATTTACTGGCGGGAGCAGGAGCGCGTCAACTTCCGGCGCTAATAAGAAGAGGGCGGCAAAATTTTGCCGCCCGGAGAGATTAATGAGTGACGTGACCGTGTGAGCGATGTTTCGTGACCAGTCCCAGCAGGACGCACATCACAAACACCACGGCATAGAGACCGTTAGCGGTGACCAGCGCAGTATGGACGCCGCTCTTCTCAACGATCGGCGCGGTAACCACAAAGGTCAGCATGGTGCCGACGGTGCCGCAGGTCAGAATAAAGTTCACCAGTTTTGGCGACGCCACTTTGGTCTGCAGCGAGCCGAGCGTAATGATGGTGGTGTAAATGGCGCTGGAGCTGAAGCCCAGCACCATAATGATCCACTTCAGCATACCGGCATCCTGACTGCTGACGAACCAGTACATCAGCAGCGTTGCCAGACCCGCCAGCACCATCAGGATACGTTGCAGGTCGAAGAAACGCAGCAGGAAGCTGAACGCCCACATCCCGACCATATAGGCGGTCCAGAAGCTGCCGACCAGCTGTCCGGCGTTATCAATGTTCATGCCCATGACTTTGGTAGCGTATTCCGGTACCCAGGAGATAAAGCCAAGCTGACCCAGGATGTAGCACAGCGCGGCAACCGCCAGCAGCAGCACACCAACGCCCCATTTTTCCTTTTCGACGGTCGGGCTGTTTTCCGGCTTGCGCAGCACTGGAAACTCAACAAACAGCGTCATGATGAAAATCGCCACATAGATGAAGCCAATGCAGACGTAAACCCAGTACCATGGCAGCTGACGCGCCAGCAGAATACCCGCCAGCACCGGAAACAGCGTGCCCGCCATGCTGAAGAAGGAGTCGGTAAACAGCAGACGTGAGCCGCGCTGACGACCTTCGTACATGTGGGTAATCAGGAAGGTCCCGATCGACATGGTAATGCCGCTGACCACGCCCAGCACGAACATGCAGAGCGAGAAGATGCTGAGATCGCGGCTGGTCATTAAGCCAATGATCGCCAGTACCATCAGGACGAAACCGAAAATCAGCTGGCGCTTGAGTGGCACAATCACCATCAGCCAGGCATTGAGGAAAACGGCGGCCAGAATCCCGCTGTTAAGGAAGGTGAAGGTATTACTCATGCTGGAGATGGGGATCTGGAAATCTTTCGCGATATCGCCCATTACCATGCCGGTAACGATCACCAGCGCGCCGGTAAGCGCATACGAGAAAAAGCTTATCCAGGTAAGGCCGATACGATTACGGTTTGTCATGTTCTGAACCTGTTGGGAAACCGGTGGCAAAAAGTGTCAGAAAGTGTAAACGGAACTGTGATCTTAATAAACAACCAGTGAAACTGGAGATCTACATTTCATGTGTTGTGTGATTTTAATCACGCAAAAGAGAGGGTTTGAAGCGCGCTGGCGCTTTTTTAGCCGCAGCGTAAATATAGGTAAAACGCTGGTGCTTGCATTACATGCTCTTTACAATCAATCACGTTTTTGAGCTAGCTCTCCAAGGTAAGGAATCTTTCATGTTTAAACGTACTTTAACAGCGGCAATTACCCTGTTAGCGCTCTCATCTGTTTCCGCCTCGGCTCTGGCCGCAAAAGGCGATACCCACGTCCTGCTCACCACCTCTGCCGGCAACATCGAACTCGAACTGAATAACCAGAAAGCGCCGGTTTCGGTGAAAAACTTCGTTGATTACGTCAACAATGGTTTCTACAACAACACCATTTTTCATCGCGTGATCCCGGGCTTTATGGTGCAGGGCGGCGGCTTTACCACCGACATGCAGCAGAAGCAGACCAATGCGCCAATCAAAAATGAGGCGGATAACGGCCTGCGCAACCTGCGTGGCACTATCTCTATGGCACGCACTGCCGATAAAGACAGCGCCACCAGCCAGTTCTTTCTCAACGTGGCCGATAACGCCTTCCTCGATCACGGTCAGCGTGATTTTGGCTATGCGGTCTTTGGTAAGATTGTGAAAGGTCAGGATGTGGCTGACAAAATTTCTCAGGTACCGACCAAAGATGTGGGTCCTTACCAGAATGTCCCGTCTAAACCGGTAGTTATCCTCTCCGCTAAAGTTCTGCCTTAACGGTCCGGTCGCCATCTGCGGATGGCGACACCTTCCCGCATCCGGCAAAGCCAGAATTTGCTCTTATACTTAGGGCAAAACCGGAGCAGGAGGCGGCATGGCCAACAAACTCACCGAAAAACAAAAGGCCACACTGTGGCAGCAGCGGCGTAGCGCCAGCTATCAGGCCAGTTGTCGGCTGGAAGGCTTCAGCCACAATGAACCTGCGCTAAAAGGCGATGAGGCGGCGGCGCGCCTGGCGTCGCTGAGGAGGCAATATGGTCTCTAATATCGCGGTCAGTCAGGATCCCTACCTGTGGCACAACGACAACGTGCTGAAGAATTTGCTCGATATTCATGACGCCGCCCAGCTGCGTAAAGCCGAGCTGAGTTTCAGCGCTGCCCGGCTGGCGACGCTGGAGTTAGGTCCGCGTAATGCCGGCTTTCCCTGGCTGCGGCTGATCCACCGTACGCTGTTCCAGGATGTTTACAGCTGGGCCGGTGAGCTGCGCACCATTGATATCTGGCGTGATGAGACACCCTTCTGTCACTTCGAATATATCGAAAAAGAGGGCAACGCCCTGATGGCGGCGCTGGAAGATGAGAACGGGCTGGCGGATCTGCCACGCGATGCGTTTGTGCAGCGCATTGCGCATTACTATTGCGAAATCAACGTGCTGCATCCTTTCCGTGAAGGGAATGGCCGGGCGCAACGCATCTTTTTCGAGCAGCTGGCGCTGCATGCGGGTTATCTGCTGGCGTGGGAAGCGATTGATGCCGAAAGCTGGCTGGCGGCGAATCAGGCCGGTGTCGCGGGTGACCTGCAGCCGCTGGAGCAGGTTTTTGCGAAAGTGGTGAGCGAGCCGGCGTAACCGCGTAGAATAGCGGCGCTGATAACCACCCTGGATTCGTCATGCTGCTGCTGATCGACAACTACGACTCGTTTACCTGGAATCTCTATCAATATTTCTGTGAGCTGGGCGCGCAGGTGCGGGTGGTGCGCAACGATGCCATCACCCTGCACCAGATGGATGCGCTGCCGCTGACCCATCTGGTGATTTCACCTGGACCCTGCACGCCCAACGAAGCCGGTATTTCACTGGCGGCGATTCGCCATTTCGCCGGGCGGCTGCCGGTGCTGGGTGTCTGTCTCGGACATCAGGCGATGGCTCAGGCCTGGGGCGGCGAAGTGGTGCGCGCCCGCCAGGTGATGCACGGTAAAACCTCGCTGATCCAGCACAGCAACAGTGGCGTGTTCCGCCAGCTCAACAACCCACTCACCGTCACCCGTTATCACTCATTAATCGTCAAACGCGATACGCTACCCGACGCCTTTGAAGTCACCGCCTGGAGCCTGCGTGACGGCCAGCCCGACGAGATCATGGGAATCCGCCATAAAACCCTGGCGCTGGAAGGGGTGCAATTCCATCCTGAAAGCATTCTCAGTGAGCAGGGACACCAGCTGCTGCACAATTTCCTGACGCAATAGTTTGCCTTTGAGTGATTTTTTATGCATATTTTGTGATTATTATTTCACAGCAGCACAACAATCACTCAAAGGGAGTCACTCATGGCAGCCGAAAAAATTGCGGTCACACGGGAAACGTTCGATAACGTTATTTTGCCTGTTTATGCACCAGCGCAGTTCGTGCCGGTGAAAGGCAAGGGCAGCCGAGTCTGGGATCAGCAGGGCAAAGAGTATATCGACTTTTCTGGCGGCATCGCGGTGACTGCGCTCGGCCATTGCCATCCTGCGCTGGTAGAGACGCTGAAAAGCCAGGGCGAAACCCTGTGGCATACCAGCAACGTCTTCACCAACGAACCGGCGCTGCGTCTCGCCAGTAAGCTCATCAGCGCCACCTTTGCCGATCGGGTGTTTTTCGCCAACTCCGGTGCCGAAGCGAATGAAGCGGCGTTTAAACTGGCGCGCTATTACGCCTGCAAACGTCACAGCCCGTTCAAGAGCAAGATCATCGCCTTCCACAACGCCTTTCATGGCCGGACGCTGTTTACCGTGACGGTCGGCGGGCAGCCAAAATATTCTGACGGATTCGGCCCTAAACCGGCCGATATCGTCCATGTTCCCTTTAATGACCTGGATGCGGTGAAAGCGGTTATCGACGATCACACCTGCGCTATCGTGGTTGAGCCGATTCAGGGCGAGGGCGGCGTCGTGCCCGCCACGCAGGAATTTATGCAGGGGCTGCGTGACCTGTGCGATCAGCATCAGGCGCTGCTGGTGCTGGATGAAGTGCAGAGCGGCATGGGACGCAGCGGCAAGCTGTTTGCCTATGAGCATTACGGTGTGCAGCCCGATATTCTGACCTCTGCCAAAGCGCTGGGCGGCGGTTTTCCGGTCAGCGCCATGCTGACCACTAACGAGATCGCCTCGACTATGGCACCCGGCGTGCACGGCACGACCTATGGCGGCAATCCGCTGGCCTGTGCCATTGCGGAAACGGCGCTGGATATTATCAATACCCCTGAGGTGCTGGAAGGCGTTGATCTCCGGCGTCAGCAGTTTGTCAGCGCGCTGCAGGCGATAGATGCAAAATACGATCTGTTCAGCGACATTCGTGGTAAAGGCCTGCTGATTGGCGCGGCGCTGAAGCCGCAACACGCCGGCAAGGCGCGTGACATTCTGAATGCCGCCGCCGCGGAAGGCGTGATGGTGCTGGTGGCTGGCACCGACGTGATGCGTTTCGCGCCTTCACTGATCATCGAGCCCGCCGATATCGAAGAGGGTATGCGCCGCTTTGCGACCGCCGTCGGCAAGGTGATCGCCGGCTGATTTAGTTTTTGCGTAACCGTCTGATCAGCCAGCGGCCATGCTGTGGTCGCTGGCTCCACGCCAGCGATGAAATGGTGTGCATCACGCTCAGATGATCCAGAATGCGGCGCACATGCTGCTCCAGCACCGTCACCGGCCCTTCATTAATATTTTCCAGCTCATCCAGCAGATTGACCTGCGAACTGGCACCATCATATTCCAGCCGCTGCTGGCAACGTTGCAGCGCAATTTCGCACGACTGCAGATAGCGCTCCGCCAGCGTGGCGGTCAGCATGGTATGTTCCCGCGCCAGTATCGTCATCGCATTGATGTGCTCAACAATGAACTGGCTATGGGTGACCCACAGCCGCATATCCTTGAGATACTGGGCGTTAAAAGCCGGTTCCTGCATCGCCTGGTTCAGGGAGTTAAACAGCGCATTGTGCGCCTGATTAACCCGCACCCGCTGATAAGCGAGCTTCTCCGGCGACTGTTCCGCGCCCAGCAGCAGCCGCAGCGCATCCTGGTAAGTTTCCAGCGCGTCATGGGCGTTCTGTCGCAGCAAGCCGCTCTGCCACTGCGGCCAGAGCCACAACATCCCGCCGAAGGCGATCAGGCAGCCCATCAGGGTATCCATCAGGCGCGGCAGCAGGAACTGCGCGCCATTCAGCGACAGCAGTTGCAGCGAGTAGACCGCCGTCACCGTGAAGCCAATCATCGACCAGCCGTAAAACTGGCGGGTAAAGCGGTAGCTGATAAAAGTGATCACCAGCATGATCATCAGCACCAGCGACTCCGGTACTGCGAGACGTAAGGTGGCGGCGGCAATCACCAGTCCGACAAAAGTGCCCAGCGCCCGGTGCTGAATACGAACCCGGGTGGCGCTATAGCCGTTCTGGCTGACGAACATAATGGTCATCAGAATCCAGTAGGGCTTCGGAATATTGAAAAACAGCGCCAGCGCACTGCCCAGCATCAGCATCACGGCAAAACGACCGGCGGTGCGCAGTGCAGACGAACGCCAGGAAAGATAACTGCGCAGCGCCGGCAGCAGCGGCAGACGGCGCTGGCGATCGGCCATCAGGTCACGCTGATAGAGCGGCTTTTGCGTACGCAGCACCCGCGCGATGCGGTTAAAGTGATAAAGACAGAAATTTCCCACCGGATTATCAGGATGCTGGCGGGCAATTTTTTCCAGCGCGCCGAGCTGCTTCTCCATGCCAAACCGATCGGGCAACTGGTGATAGAGAATGTTATCCGCCAGCACTCGTAAGCGGGCCGAGATGGTCTGAGCATTCCAGCGGATCACCGCTTCCGCATGGCTCTGCTCCACCAGTTTCTGCACCTCTTCCGGCTGATGCAGGCTGACCGAGATATGTTCCTGCAGATCCAGCGCCACCTGAAAAGCACGGGTCAGCCGCTTATGGCTGTGATCCCGACTGGCGGACAGCATGTGCATCTGCTGGTAACAGGTGGTGATCAGATCGACCACTTTTTGCTGACGCGCCAGCAGCGGCGGCAGGGCCTTTTCCGGATCGGTCAGCTGGGTCAGCAGGGTATATTTGGCGTCGCAATAGTTGGCCAGTTCACGGTAGATCAGGCTCAGGCTTTCGCGCATCGGCTGCTCTTTCCACAGCCAGAACCAGAACCAGTTAAACAGCCCGTACCACAGCGTGCCGCCGATATAGAGCAGCGGCGGTACGTAGATCGGCATACGGCCAATCAGACTCAGCGTGAAGATGGCGGCGATCAGCGAGCCCGGCAACAGACGGCCGTGCAACGGGCTAATTTCACCGGTGACGCCCAGCAGCAGCGGCATCGCGAACAGAATCAGCGGCAAAGGAATCGCGTGCAGCGTCAGCCACTGAATCAGAAAACTGCCGAGCGCAAACAGGCTGCCGCCAACAATCAGGCGTTTGAAGAAACGTTTATGCGGGGTATCCAGACCGGCGATATTGCAACAGGCGGGGACTAACGAGAACAGCAGACCTTTTTGCAGGTCGCCAGCCAGCCAGCCCAGCGCCACTGGCAGACAGAGCACCAGCGTTTGCCGCAAGGCATAATTGACTTCAGGATGGTAAATAATTCGACGCCACATCGGCCCAACACAAACAATAACGGCGCGATGTTGCCATCACGCCGTGGGTGACAGGAATTAGCGGGTGCCGTAAACGACGATGGTTTTGCCGTGTGCGGAGATCAGGTTCTGATCTTCCAGCATCTTCAAAATACGGCCCACGGTTTCACGTGAGCAACCAACGATTTGGCCAATTTCCTGACGAGTAATTTTAATTTGCATGCCGTCGGGATGCGTCATGGCGTCTGGCTGCTTCGCCAGGTTAAGCAGAGTCTGAGCAATGCGTCCGGTGACGTCGAGGAAAGCGAGGTTACCCACTTTTTCAGACGTAACCTGCAGGCGACGCGCCATCTGCGACGAGAGTCGCATCAGGATATCGGGGTTAACCTGGATCAGCTGACGGAATTTCTTGTAGGAAATCTCCGCCACTTCGCACGCGGTTTTCGCACGTACCCAGGCGCTGCGCTCCTGACCTTCTTCGAACAGGCCAAGCTCGCCAATAAAATCGCCCTGATTCAGGTAAGAAAGAATCATCTCTTTGCCTTCTTCATCTTTAATCAGAACCGCGACGGAACCTTTCACGATGTAGTAAAGCGTTTCTGCTTTTTCACCTTGGTGAATCAGCGTACTTTTGGATGGATACTTGTGAATATGGCAATGGGACAGGAACCATTCGAGTGTAGGGTCTGTTTGCGGTTTGCCGAGAACCATTCGCTATTATCCTCTGTTGTAATCGTGCCCAAAATACAGGGGGCAGTTTTCCCTGTCAGGCGATGAAAGCTTCAAGCGTTTCCCTTACAGGAAATTATTCGGGCTGCATTCGGCGCAGTGCGCATCATTCTTCCCGGCTTCGCCATCGGGTGACGAAAAATATTTTCAGCACTGTTTGTAGCACAGCTTTTGCCGACTGTCTTCTGTTGTCTCGCTTCAGCTAACAGCGGATTTCTCTGGATTGCTGTTTACCAGGCGAAAGCGTACTCTGACGGCAAAACCGCATATTCTGGAGCGAAAATCATGCAGGCAAGAGTGAAATGGGTAGAAGGGCTGACATTCCTCGGTGAGTCGTCGTCCGGCCATCAGGTATTAATGGATGGCAATTCGGGTGATAAAGCGCCCAGCCCAATGGAGATGGTGCTGATGGCGGCGGGCGGATGTAGCGCCATCGACGTGGTTTCAATTCTGCAAAAAGGCCGCAACGATGTGGCTGATTGTGAAGTGAAACTGACCTCAGAACGTCGTGAAGAGGCGCCGCGAATCTTTACGCACATCAACCTGCACTTTATCGTCAGCGGCAAAGCGCTCCAGGATAAAGCGGTCTCACGCGCGGTGGATCTTTCTGCAGAAAAATATTGCTCGGTTGCCATCATGCTGGGCAAAGGCGTCACCATTACCCACAGCTATGAAGTGATCGAACGCTGATCTCTGCGGGGGCCGCTCTGCGGCCTCTTATTCTATTCGCTTGCCTTCCACCAGTCGCTTCACCAGTGGTCCCATGATCAACTCCATCGCCAGCCCCATCTTTCCGCCCGGCACCACCAGCGTATTAATGTGCGAGATAAACGATCCCTGCAGCATCGCCAGCAGGTAAGGGAAGTCGATATCGTCCAGCGCCTGGAAGTGGATCACCACGAAACTCTCATCCAGTGACGGAATAGCACGGGCGGCAAACGGGTTCGAGGTATCCACCGTCGGCACGCGCTGGAAGTTAAGGTGAGTGCGCGAGAACTGTGGCGTAATGAAGTTGATGTAATCTTCCATCGAGCGCACCACCGAGTCCATCACCGCTTCCCGCGAATGGCCGCGTTCGCTGGTGTCACGCACCAGCTTCTGAATCCACTCCAGGTTGACAATTGGTACCACGCCGACCAGTAAATCGACATGCTCCGCCACGTTATGCTGGGCGGTCACCACGCCGCCGTGCAGTCCTTCGTAAAACAGAATATCGGTGTTTTGCGGCAGCGGCTGCCACGGCGTAAAGGTGCCCGGCACCTGATTCCACGGAACGGCTTCGTCATAGGTATGCAGGTATTTACGCGACTGGCCCTCACCGTTGAGCCCATACTGTTTAAAGCTCTGCTCCAGCAGGCCAAAGTCATTGGCTTCCGGACCGAAGTAACTGACATGACGGCCCAGATCGCGCGCTTTGCGAATCGCCATATCCATTTCCGGCCGGGTGAAGCGGTGAAAACTGTCGCCTTCCAGTTCGGCAGCGTGCAGATCGAGCTGCTGAAAGATTTTACGGAACGCGAGGCTGGTGGTGGTGGTTCCCGCGCCGCTGGAACCGGTGACGGCAATTATCGGATGGCGTGCAGACATAAAAAAGCTCCCTGTGAGGTCGGGCCATGGGCATTGTTACCATGAATTGCCGATCGGCGCATCAGCCGCGAAATTCTTTGCGCGGCATAATATTGACCGATTCATGCAGCTCCGACCACACCAGCACCACTTCACCGGTTTCCAGCTGGCGGCGGACGTCAGCCACTTTTTCGTTCAGGCTGCGCTCCTGCTCGCCGTAGTCGGTGCCTTCACGCAGCACGAAGGTTTCAATCAGATTTTCGAGGGTCTCAGGTGAGACCTGTTGCCAGGGAATAATCACAACGTCAGGTATCCAGAAAAGGGGTCATCCATTGGGGTATGCGCTGTTCAAGCCACATTTCGGGCTGGCGCAATGTCCCGCCGACAAAGCCAACGTGACCGCCGTGTGGGGTCAGCTGATAAGTAATAGTGGCAGATAATTGGCTGCTGTGCGGTATCACCTCATCACTCATGAACGGGTCATCTTTGGCATGAATGATCAGCAGCGGCTTAGCGACCTGTTTCAGCCAGGGCAGGGCGCTGGCACGCCGATAGTAATCAGCGGCATCGATAAAACCGTGGGCGCGAGCGGTGATCGCATCATCGAAGTCACGCAGACGCCGCAACGCTTTCAGTTGCGCCAGATTGACCGGCAAGGTTTCTGGCCAGGCGTGCAGTTTGCGCCGCGCATTCTTCTTTAGCTGGGCCAGCAGGTAGTATTGATAAAAGCGCGAGAAACCGCGCTCCAGTCTGATGCTGCACGGTTCCAGCATCAGCGGCGCAGAGACAATGACGCCGGCATCAACCGGCGCATCCGACCCCTGCTGGCCCAGCAGACAACCCAGCATATTGCCGCCCAGTGAAAAGCCCACCGCGACGGTCGGAACCCGGCCCCAGCGGGATTGCAGCCAGTGCAGGAAATAGCGCGCATCTTCGGTTTCGCCGGAGTGATAGATGCGGTTCTGCCGGTTAGGTTCGCCGCTGCAGCCGCGGAAATGCATCACCACCGCCAGCCAGCCACGCGCGCGGCAGATCGCCATCAGCCCGTGGATATAGGGGCTGTGGAAGCTGCCTTCCAGCCCGTGAAACAGCACTACCCGGGGTTTATGCAGCGCCCGCTGCGGATCTTCACTCCAGGCGAGATCGACAAAATCGCCATCGGGCAGATCGAGACGCTGCCAGTGCGGATCGACGTTGATCTGCCGCCGCAACAGACGGGGCAACACCGTTTGCAGATGGGCATTGCGCAGACCCGCTAACGGGATAAATTGATCGGTGTCGGGTCCGGTGAATTTCATTCGGTAAAAGCTTGTCTGATCCATATCACACTGTTAGCTTCGATAGGTTTTTTGCTTGCTGGGGGTGAGGAGCACCCGATTGCTATGGAACTCAGTCTTTTCTTGTCGATGTTAGGATTCCTTTGGGTCGCCGCGATCACGCCAGGCCCTAATAATATGTTACTTACCGCAGGCGGCGCCAATTTTGGCTTTCTGCGTACGCTTCCCCTGATGATTGGCATCATGATCGGCATGCAGGTGATGCTGCTGATGGTGGCGTTTGGCGTCGGCGGGCTGATTCTGCTCTATCCCTCGCTGCATCTGGTGCTGAAAATCGCCGGTAGCCTCTACCTGCTGTGGCTGGCCTGGAAAATTGCCACCGCCAGCTATGAAAAACTGGATACCGATCAGGTGCCGGTTAAACCGATGCCGTTCTGGCAGGGTGGCTTACTGCAGCTGATTAATCCCAAAGCCTGGCTGATGGCACTGGGCGCGGTCGCCAGCTTTAGTCTGGCTGGCGACGCCTATCGTCAATCGGTGATGGCGATCAGTCTCGGCATGTTTATCGTCAATCTGGTGTCCGGGCTGATCTGGATGGGCTTCGGCGCGATGATTGGCCGTATCTTACGCAGCCGCCGCGCCTGGAAAATCTTCAATATTTCAATGGGGCTGCTGACGGCGGCCTGCGTTCTGCTCATCTGGCACTGAGTTAACTGGAGGCGCGTTCGACGCGCCTCCAGGGCAATACCTCGCGGATCACCGGCGCGTGCGGCTGACGAATTTTCTGCAACAGCAGCTGCACGCTTCGCGCCCCGAGCTGATACATCGGTTGTTCGATGGTGGTCAGCGGCGGGTTCAGGCTGCGGGTAAATGGAATGCCGTCAAAACCGACCACCGCCAGATCTTCCGGCACCCGCAGTCCCGCCTCCAGCGCCGCATGAATCACGCCTACCGCCAGCACATCTGACACCGCAAATACCGCATCCGGCGGCTGCGGCAGCGCCAGTAACTGCTGCAAAGCCTGGCTGCCCGCTTCGGTGGAGATATCGCTGGCGTAGGCGACACCAGACCACTCAAGTCCCAGCGCACTTATCGCCTGACGGTAACCCTGTTCACGGTGATGTGAATAGAGATAGCGCATATCCCCGTTAACCAGCCCGATGCGTTTGCGGCCTTTGCCGGCCAGGTAGTGCACGGTATCGCGCGCCGCATCAAGATGATCAATGGTGACGGAGGAAGCCGGAATGGCGGGATCAAACTCCGAGCACTGCACCCAGGGTGCGCCCGCGATGATGTTCTGGAGATCCTGCAATCCTGAGGCCGCATCCATAGTGATGACGCCATCCACCACTTTGCCGGTCAGCAGCGTAAGGTAGGCGGCTTCGCGCTGGAGTTGCGACGCAGAGTGGCAGAGCAGGATGTGATAGCCGTGCAGCTCTGCTTCGGCCTCAATCCCCTGTACCACGCGCGAGCAGAATGGGTTGGTGATATCGGAAATCAACACCAGCAACATGTGACTTTGCGCGGTGCGCAGCTGCCGGGCTAATAAATTGGGCTGGTAGTCACAGGCGGCGATAGCCGACAGCACTTTCTCACGCGTATCGGGTTTGACGCCGGGATGGGCGTTGAGAACCCGCGACACCGTGGCTTTAGAGACGCCAGCCAGCTGAGCGACTTTCTCAATCGACATCGAACACAAAGACCTTTGCAGACAATAAACAGGAACGCATATCAATAACACAGGCCGAATGTGAGCGCCTGACATTTTTTGAGCTTCGGCTGTTTTTCAGCATTTGCGCTTTTTGACTTTGTTATGCAGATAGTGATCTAAGAACTTATTTCTATTAGGGATAATTTTTAATTCCTTGGTGAAACTATTCCCGCCAGAGACACTGCTGCCATCATAAAAAGGGTGGGGTAATAATCATGGCAGTCACAGCACGTTTAACGTTATTAGCCGCAGCGCTGGCGCTGCTGGCCTTCCGGGCAGACGCGGTCAATGTCACCGTGGCGTATCAGACGTCAGCCGAGCCAGCCAAAGTGGCGCAGGCTGACAACCGTTTCGCCAGCGAGAGTGGGGCCAGCGTCGACTGGCGCAAGTTTGACAGCGGCGCTGGCGTACTGCGGGCGCTGGCATCCGGCGACGTGCAGATTGGTAATATTGGCTCCAGCCCGCTGGCCGTAGCCGCGGCGCAGAAGCTGCCGATCGAAGCATTTCTGCTGGCTTCCCAGCTCGGTAACTCTGAGGCGCTGGTGGTGAAAAAGAGCATCGCCACGCCGCAGGATCTGATTGGTAAGCGCATCGCAGTGCCGTTCATTTCAACCACCCATTACAGCCTGCTGGCAGCGCTGAAACACTGGGGTATCAAGCCGTCGCAGGTGCAGCTGGTCAATCTGCAACCGCCCGCCATTATTGCCGCCTGGCAGCGCGGCGACATTGATGGTGCCTATGTCTGGGCGCCTGCCGTCAATGAACTGGAGAAAAACGGCAAGGTGTTAACCGATTCGGCGCAGGTGGGTAGCTGGGGATCGCCAACCCTCGACGTCTGGGTGGTGCGCAAAGACTTTGCTCAGCAGCATCCGGAGATCGTTACTGCGTTTGCCCGCAGCGCGCTGGCGGCTCAGCAAGCCTATCTCGACAATCCTGACAGCTGGCTGAAGCAGCCCGATAACCTCAGCAAACTGTCACGCCTGAGCGGCGTACCGGAAGCACAGGTGCCAGGCCTGGTGAAAGGCAACACCTACCTGACGGCGCAACAGCAGGTTGAGCAACTGGGCAAGCCGGTCAACAAGGCGATTGTCGACACGGCGCAGTTTCTGAAAGCGCAGGGCAGAGTGCCGCAGGCGGATAACGATTACAGCAGTTATGTCACCTCTCGCTTTGTTGAGCCGTTAGCCAAACCTTAAGGAGACGCCCATGCTACGCATCGCTCATCTGAATGCGCGTTATGCCGGGCAACCGGTGTTGCAGGATATCAATCTGCAGCTCGATCGCCGTGAACTGCTGGTGGTGCTGGGGCCGTCAGGCTGCGGCAAGACCACGCTGCTCAACCTGGTGGCCGGTTTTTTGCCGGTGGAGTCGGGCAGCATCACGCTGGATGACCAGCCGGTCACCGGACCGGGTGCTGAACGCGGCGTGGTCTTTCAGCATGAGGGTTTATTGCCGTGGCGTAACGTGCTGGATAACGTCGTCTTTGGATTGCAGCTGGCGGGCATGGCGCGTCAGGAGCGCGAAACTATCGCCCGCCGCCTGATCAGACAGGTCGGGCTGGAAGGGGCAGAAAAGCGGGCGATCTGGCAGCTGTCGGGCGGTCAGCGGCAGCGGGTGGGCATTGCGCGCGCGCTGGCGACCGATCCGCAACTGCTGCTGCTGGATGAACCCTTTGGCGCGCTCGATGCCTTTACCCGGGAGCAGATGCAGACCTTGTTACTGACGCTGTGGCGCGACAGCGGTAAACAGATCCTGCTGATCACCCACGATATTGAAGAAGCCATTTTCCTCGCCAGCGATCTGGTGCTGCTGTCGCCTGGACCTGGGCGGATTGTCGAGCGGCTCAGGCTCGATTTCGGTCAGCGCTTTGCCGATGGGGAGCCGTGCCGCAGTATCAAATCCGATCCGCAGTTTATTGCCCAGCGCGAGTATGTGCTGAGCCGGGTGTTTGAACAGCGGGAGGCGTTTGCATGAGTGCGTTAATCAACGACAAAACCCTGCCGGTGCGACGCCGGTTACGCTGGCCGTTTTCCACCCGATTCTCGTTAAGCGTGCTGAGCGTCATGCTGCTGTTGCTGCTGTGGTGGGGCGTGACCGCGCTGGGATTGATCGCGCCCCTGTTTTTACCGCCGCCGCAGCAGGTGTTCAGCAAACTACTGCTGATTGCCGGCCCGCAGGGCTTTATGGATGCCACGCTGTGGCAGCATCTGGCGGCCAGTCTGACCCGTATGCTGATCGCGCTGTTTGCTGCTGCGGCCATCGGGATTCCGGTCGGGATTCTGATGGGTCTCAGCCCGGTGGCGCGTGGCCTGCTTGATCCACTGATCGAGCTCTATCGTCCCATCCCGCCGCTGGCCTATCTGCCCTTGATGGTGATCTGGTTCGGCATTGGTGAAACCTCGAAAATTCTGCTGATTTACCTGGCCATTTTTGCGCCGGTGGCTCTCTCTACCCTGGCCGGCGTGCGCAATACCCAACAGGTGCGCATCCGGGCGGCGCAGTCGCTGGGCGCGACCCGCTGGCAACTGCTGCGCTGGGTGATCCTGCCTGGCGCGCTACCCGAAATCCTCACCGGGCTGCGCATCGGTCTGGGGGTTGGCTGGTCAACGCTGGTAGCGGCGGAGCTGATTGCGGCAACCCGTGGTCTCGGCTTTATGGTGCAGTCAGCCGGCGAGTTTCTCGCTACCGACGTGGTGCTGGCGGGCATCGCGGTCATCGCCCTGATTGCGTTTAGTTTAGAACTCGGCTTACGTGCCCTGCAGCGCCGTCTGACGCCGTGGAATGGAGAACAATCATGAATGAACGTCTGAATTTTCAACCGCTGGGTCCCTATATTGGTGCTCAGGTTTCTAACCTTGATGTTTCACGGCCGCTCAGCGATGCGCAGTTTGAACAGCTCTATCACGGTCTGCTGCGTCATCAGGTGCTGTTTCTGCGCGATCAGGTGATTACGCCGGAGCAGCACCGGGCGCTGGCAATCCGCTTTGGCGATTTGCACATTCATCCGGTCTATCCGCACGCCGACGGGGTTGAAGAGATCATCGTGCTGGATACGCATCAGGACAATCCGCCGGATAACGATAACTGGCATACCGACGTCACGTTTATCGAAACGCCACCGGCGATCGCGTTGCTGTCGTCAAAGGTGTTGCCGGAAGCGGGCGGTGACACGCTCTGGACCAGCGGCATTGCTGCGTATGAGGCGCTCTCAGCACCGTTTAAAACGCTGCTGGCTGGCCTGACCGCCGAGCACGATTTCAAAAAGTCTTTCCAGGAATATAAGTACCGCAAAACGGCAGAGGAGCATCAGCGCTGGCAGCAGGCGGTGGCGAAGCATCCGCCGGTGCAGCATCCGGTGATCCGCACCCATCCGGTCAGCGGCAAAAAGGCGCTGTTTGTGAATGAAGGCTTTACCACGCGGATTGTTGATCTGAGCGAGAAAGAGAGTGAGACGCTGCTGGGGTTCCTGTTCAGCCACGTCACTAAGCCGGAGTTCCAGGTGCGCTGGCGCTGGCAGCCGAACGATCTGGCTATCTGGGATAACCGGGTGACCCAGCATTACGCTAATGCCGATTATTATCCGGCGCGGCGGATCATGCAGCGGGCAACGGTTCTGGGGGATAAGCCGTTTTAAGACGCGGCGACGGAGGCGTTCTCCCCGATGAAGAGGAGAACGCCAGCCGTTTAACTGGCCAGCATCTGTTCTAGTTTTTCCTGCGCTTCCAGCCAGGCCATTTCGACCTCTTCCAGCGCGGACTTACTTTCCGCCTGGCGCTGCAGGGCGGCGGTCAGATCCGTTTTCCGGCTTTGCTCGTAAATGGCGCTGTCGGCCAGCTGATTTTCGGCTTCGGCCAGCTGTTTTTGCCATTGAGTCATCTGTTTTTCCAGCTTCTCAATCTCTTTGCGCAGCGGCTGCGTCTGGGTACGCAGTTCCGCATCGCGGCGCTTCTGGTCTTTACGCGCCTGGGCGCTGTTGCCGTTATCCAGCTTTGGCGGGGCATCCTGTTGCGCCTGCTGCTTCTGCAGATCGCTCAGCCACTGCTGGTAATCTTCGAGGTCGCCCTCAAACACATCCACTTTGCCATCATGCACCAGATAGAGATCGTCGGTGGTCGCACGTAACAGATGGCGATCGTGCGAGACCACCACCAGCGCACCTTCAAAATCGATCAGCGCTTCGGTCAGCGCCTGACGCATATCGAGATCGAGATGGTTGGTCGGTTCATCGAGCAGCAGCAGGTTAGGGCGCTGCCAGACAATCAGTGCCAGCACCAGGCGCGCTTTCTCACCGCCGGAGAAGCGCTCGGTGATCTCAGTGACTTTATCGCCACGGAAATCGAAGCCGCCGAGATAGTCGCGTAGCTGCTGTTCCAGCACGTTTGGCGCAATGCGCGACAGATGCTGCAGCGGTGACTCATCGGCCCGCAGGTATTCCAGCTGATGCTGCGCGAAATAACCGAGCTTGATCCCTTTCGCCAGCCCCATTTTGCCCTCCATCGCCTCCAGCTCACCCGCCAGCAGCTTAATCAGGGTCGATTTACCGGCACCGTTACGTCCCAGCAGCCCGATGCGCGAGCCTGGGACCAGGTTGAGCTTGATGGCGTCGAGAATAATACGTTCGCCATAACCCGCCGTGACCCTCTCCATCTTTATAAGCGGATTAGGCAGGTTCTCCGGCTTGCGGAAGGTAAATTTGAACGGGTTATCGACATGGGCAGGGGCGATCAGCTCCATGCGCTCCAGCATCTTGATGCGGCTCTGCGCCTGCTTCGCCTTGGTGGCCTGAGCACGGAAGCGATCAATGTAGCTGTGTAAATGCGCCACTTTCTCCTGCTGGCTCTCATACAGCGACTGCTGCTGAGCCAGCTTGGCGACGCGCTGCCGCTCAAAGGAGCTGTAGTTGCCGGTATATTCGAACATCGATTCCTGTTCGATATGGATAATTTTGTCGATGACCGGATCGAGGAAGTCACGGTCATGGGAGATCAGGATCAGCGTGCCTTCGTAGCTTTTCAGCCAGCGCTCCAGCCAGATCACCGCATCGAGATCGAGGTGGTTAGTCGGTTCATCAAGCAGCAGCAGATCGGAGCGGCAGATCAGCGCCTGCGCCAGGTTAAGGCGCATACGCCAGCCACCGGAAAAGTCGCTGACCGGACGCTGCAACTGCTCCTGACTGAAGCCCAGGCCGTGCAGCAGGCTGGCGGCGCGCGCATGGATGCTCCACGCCTGTACCGCATCGAGCTTGCCGTGCAGCAGGGCAATGGCATTGCCGTCGTCACGCTGGTTAGCGTCTGCCAGTTCCGCCTCAAGCTGGCGATACTCACGGTCCCCGTCAATCACATACTCCAGGGCCGGTTTACCCAGCGCTGGCGTCTCCTGATTAACCCAGGCCAGCGCCCAGTTGGACGGAAAAGTGACGGAGCCGGCGTCGCTGGTGATCTCACCTTTTAACAGCGACAGCAGCGTGGATTTACCACAGCCGTTTTTACCCACCAGACCGACCTTCTGGCCAGGATTGATGGTAGCGGTAGCGTTATCGAGCAGAACGCGGATGCCGCGGCGAATTTGTAAGGCAGAGAAGACAATCATGTAAGCGCCGTATCGTCAGAATATGTTAATTTACTGGCAACATAATGAGATTTTGCTGCGTCGTGCATGGTAGCGGAAAACCGCACCAATGACGACGCTTTGGAGGGAAAGGATGTCGCAACCACCCAGGGTTTTGCTGCTTTATGCTCATCCGGAATCGCAGGATTCGATCGCCAATCGAATTTTACTGCAGCCGGCTCAGGCACTGGAACATGTCACGGTGCACGATCTCTACGCGGCCTATCCCGATTTTTTCATCGACATTCATCATGAACAACAGCTGCTGCGCGACCATGAGGTGATCATTTTCCAGCATCCGCTCTACACCTACAGCTGTCCGGCACTGCTGAAAGAGTGGCTGGATCGGGTGCTGTCACGCGGCTTTGCCAACGGTGTCGATGGCAATGCGCTGGAAGGTAAATACTGGCGCAGCGTGGTCACCACCGGCGAACCGGAAAGCGCCTTTAAGCACCACGGTCTGAATCGCTATTCGATGAACGACATTATGCGGCCTTTCGAACTGACGGCGCAGATGTGTCGCATGCACTGGATGCCACCGATGGTGGTCTACTGGGCGCGCCGTCAGAATCCCGATTTAATGAAAAATTATGCCCGCGCTTATGGTGACTGGCTGGCAGCACCGCTGCCGAATGGAGGGGTGTAAATGGAAGGACAAACGCTGCTGACCGCGGGGGTAATCTACCTGGTGGCGGCGGTACTGATCGTCCCGGTGGCGGCTCGCCTCGGTATTGGTGCCGTTCTGGGCTATCTGGTGGCGGGTATTGCCATCGGCCCGTGGGGATTAGGGTTTATCAGCGACGTTGATGAGATCCTGCACTTCTCTGAGCTCGGTGTGGTGTTTCTGATGTTTATCATCGGGCTGGAACTGAATCCGGCCAAGCTGTGGGCGCTGCGTCGTTCAATCTTTGGCGTCGGCGCGGCACAGGTCATCTTCTCGGCGGCGATTCTGGGCGGCTTATTGTGGCTGACCGACTTTAGCTGGCAGGCGGCGGTGATTGGCGGGATAGGCCTGGCGATGTCCTCTACCGCCATGGCGTTACAGCTGATGATGGATAAAGGCATGAACCGCAGCGAATCGGGCCAGCTCGGCTTTTCGGTGCTGCTGTTTCAGGATATCGCGGTGATCCCGGCGCTGGCGTTGATTCCGCTGCTGGCGGGCACCGATAGCGGCCATATCGACTGGATGAAGGTTGGCATGAAGGTGCTGGCCTTTGCCGGCATGCTGGTGGGCGGCCGCTATCTGTTACGGCCGATCTTCCGTTATATCGCGGCTTCCGGCGTGCGCGAAGTGTTTACCGCCGCCTCGCTGTTGCTGGTGCTGGGCTCGGCGCTGTTTATGGACGCGCTCGGCCTGTCGATGGCGCTCGGGACCTTCATCGCCGGGATCCTGCTGGCGGAGAGTGAATATCGGCACGAGCTGGAAGTCGCCATCGATCCATTTAAAGGGCTGCTGCTTGGACTGTTCTTTATTTCGGTGGGGATGGCGCTCAACCTGGGTGTGCTCTATACCCATATTATGACCATCCTGCTCGGCGTGCTGACGCTGGTGGTGGTAAAAACGCTGGTGCTCTATGTGCTGGCGCGGGTCTACGGTCTGCGCAGCTCCGAACGCCAGCAGTTTGCCGGGGTACTGAGCCAGGGTGGCGAATTTGCCTTTGTGCTGTTTTCCGCCGCTGCCTCGGCGAAGCTGTTTTCCGGCGATCAGCTGCCGATGCTGCTGGTGACGGTGACGCTGTCGATGATGACCACGCCGCTGCTGATGCAGGGGATTGATCGCCTGCTGGCGCGCCGTTTCAATGAGCCGGACGACGAGGCGGAAAAACCGTTCGTCGAGGACGATCAGCCGCAGGTGATTGTGGTGGGCTTTGGTCGATTCGGGCAGGTCGTGGGCCGTTTGCTGATGGCGAACCATAGCCGTATCACCGTACTGGAGCGCGATATCAGCGTCGTTAGCCTGATGCGGAAATATGGCTATAAGGTTTATTATGGCGACGCGACTGAACTGGAACTGTTACGCGCCGCCGGGGCCGCCAGCGCGCAGTCGATCGTGATTACCTGTAACGAACCTGAAGATGCGATGACGATCGTGCATTTATGTCAGCAGCATTTTCCCCATCTGCAGATCCTGGCGCGTGCCCGTGGCCGTGTTGAAGCACACGAGTTGTTGCAGGCGGGAGTCACCCAGTTCTCGCGTGAGACTTTCTCCAGCGCGCTGGAACTGGGACGTAAGACGCTGATGTCACTGGGCATGCATCCGCATCAGGCGCATCGCGCCCAGCAGCATTTCCGTCGGCTGGATATGCGTATGCTGCGTGAGCTGATGCCGAATCTCACTGACAGTGCGCAGGTTTCACGCGTCCGTGAAGCGCGGCGTGAACTGGAGGATATCTTCCAGCGGGAAATGCAGCAGGAGAAGCGGCAGCTGGATGGCTGGGATGATGATGAATAACGTGATTAAACAGGCGAAATATCATGCGTAAACGTTTTATTGCCGGTGCGACCTGTCCGCACTGCCAGGAAAAAGACACGCTGGCGATGTGGCGTGAAAACAATGTCGATGTGGTGGAGTGCGTTAAGTGCGGCCACCAGATGCGTGAGGCTGATAAGCAGGCGCGCGATAAGGTTCGCACTAACGAGCAGGTTATCGGAATTTTCCATCCTGAGTAGCGTAATGGCTCAGCTTTTTTTAAGCTTAAACTTACAGCGGGATTGAATTCCGTTACAATTGACGCCATTAACGCTGAGGTCGCAAGAGAAAAGGTTAACCCCTCTTGCACTCAGCCCCGAACCTTTCTGGTTGGTGTTATTGCACGCAAGAATAGACCAATGAGACGGGATCTCAGCTCTCAACGGTTAGGAGATATCATGAAAGTAGCAAAAGACCTGGTGGTAAGCCTGGCCTATCAGGTACGTACAGAAGACGGCGTGTTAGTTGACGAGTCATCGGTGAGTGCACCGTTAGACTATCTGCACGGTCATGGTTCCCTGATTTCTGGTCTGGAAAATGCGCTGGAAAACCACGTAGCAGGCGACAAGTTTGACGTGCATATCCCGGCGAACGACGCGTACGGCCAGTACGATGACAACCTGGTGCAGCGTGTACCGAAAGACGTCTTTATGGGCGTTGACGAACTGCAGGTTGGCATGCGCTTCCTGGCAGAAACCGATCAGGGCCCGGTACCGGTAGAAATTACCGAAGTGGAAGACGATCACGTCGTGGTTGATGGTAACCACATGCTGGCGGGTCAGAACCTGAACTTCAACGTTGAAGTGGTTGCGATTCGTGAAGCCACACCGGAAGAACTGGCCCATGGTCACGTTCACGGTGCAGATGGCCATCATCACGACCACGACCATGATCACGGTCATGACCACGACCACGACCATGGTAAAGGCGGTTGCGGTACGGGCGGTTGTGGCTGCAGCCACTAAGTCTGAGTATCCGCTTCAGGGCCACCTTCGGGTGGCCTTTCTTTTGGCTGCAGCGCACGGGTTTACCTGTCAGGATGCGCCGGCGGCAAATTAATAGTGCGGCGGCGGCGTCTCTTCAGACTGTGACGCGACCATCGACGGTGCGTTAGCTTTGAGCTTGTCAGTCAGAATACGCATCTGCTCACGCATCTTATTCATCTCCAGTTCGTGCTGAACCACTGCGCTGTTTAACTGCTCAATGGTCATCTCCTGAAAGGCCAGTTTGCTCTCTAACGTCTCCAGACGCTGTTCCCACTCAGATTGTTGCATGACCTGTTCCTCTGTTAAGGTGCGACTCGGGCGTGATTCTACGGCCTGGCAGCAAAGAATCACCTGATTTTTAAACTATCTGTGGCGTCTCGCTTGAAAAAGCGCAGCGCGGCATCATCTCTGATGAAACTTCCTGATGCAAAAAAGGTCGGAGGTTAACCGGGTAATTACATTGTGGTAGTGTTCGCCACTGCCACGTAAAGTTATAGTGTGGACTCTGAAGTCCGCAATGATTCCCGAGGTTAGACGCTTCGGTTTTGGAGAATGGATGAAATCACTGTTTAAAGTCACATTGTTAGCTACCACTATGGCCGTTGCGCTGAATGCTCCGCTGACCATGGCGGCAGAAACGGCTGCTGCACCGGCAACGGCTGCTGCGCCACAGTCTGCTCCTCAGGCACCGAAAAATGCTGCCTTCAAAGATGAAGACCAGCAATCTGCCTACGCGCTGGGTGCCTCGCTGGGTCGCTACATGGACAACTCCCTGAAGGAACAGGAAAAACTGGGCATCAAACTGGATAAGCAACAGCTGATTGCCGGTGTTCAGGATGCGTTTGGCGGCAAGAGCAAGCTCTCTGATGAAGAGATCGAGCAGACGCTGCAGGCGTTTGAAGGCCGCGTGAAAGGCGCAGCTTCCGCGAAAATGGAAAAAGATGCGAAAGAGAACGCCGAAAAGGGTGACGCTTACGCAACCAAATTCGCGAAAGAGAGCGGCGTGAAGAAAACCGAAAGCGGCCTGCTGTATAAAGTCGAGAAAGAAGGGACCGGCGACGCCCCTACCGATAGCGATACGGTTGTTGTGAACTACAAAGGTACGCTGATCGACGGTACCGAGTTCGATAACTCCTATACCCGTGGTGAGCCGCTCTCCTTCCGTCTGGATGGTGTGATTCCGGGCTGGACTGAAGGTCTGAAGCATGTGAAGAAAGGCGGTAAGATTAAGCTGGTGATCCCACCACAGCTGGCTTACGGCAAAAATGGCGTTCCGGGTATCCCGGCTAACTCCACGCTGGTGTTTGATGTCGAGCTGCTTGATATCAAACCGGCCCCTAAAGCAGACGAAAAAGCGCAGGCACCTGCTGCTGACGCGAAAAAAGCACAGTAATCTGCTCACCGCCGCCTTCGGGCGGCGGTTTCATTTCTGCGTCATGACAAACCACTGGCATAAGCCGACGACATTTGCCAGACTAGCGCCTGCCTAATTATCCCAATATTGAGTCTGCCCATAAGCCGCTGTGACAGGCTCCAGCCATTCAGGGTGATCTCTTCAATGTCTAATCCATTCAATCCCGGTGAACTGAGCGACTTCGATCTGCTGGAGCAGCGCCCGTTCGAGCAAACAGATTACGATATTCTGAAATCATACGAGGCTGTCGTCGATGGTCTGGCGATGCTGATCGGTTCACACTGTGAAATTGTCCTGCACTCGCTGGAAGATCTGAAATGTTCCGCGGTGCGTATCGCCAATGGTGAGCACACCGGCCGTAAGGTGGGATCGCCGATTACCGACCTGGCGTTGCGGATGTTACATGACATGCACGGCGCCGACAGTAACGTCTCGCGCGCCTACTTTACCCGCGCCAAAAGCGGCGTGCTGATGAAGTCGGTCACTATTGCGATCCGTAACCGGCAGCAGCGGGTGATTGGCCTGCTCTGTATCAACATGAACCTGGATGTGCCGTTCTCTCAGATTATGTCGACCTTTATGCCGCCGGAGATGCAGCAGGTTGACTCCAGCGTCAACTTTGCCAGTTCCGTTGATGACCTGGTGATGCAGACGCTGGAGTTCACGATTGAAGAGGTGAGCGCTGACCGCAATGTGTCCAACAACGCCAAGAATCGCCAGATTGTGCTGAATCTGTATGAGAAGGGCATCTTCGATATTAAAGATGCAATTAACCAGGTTGCCGATCGGCTCAACATTTCGAAGCACACGGTCTATCTCTACATTCGCCAGTTCAAAAACGGTGATTTTCAAGGGCAGGATCGGTAATGCGCTACACCTTACTGGTTACCGGTCCGGCTTACGGCACGCAGCAGGCGACCAGTGCCTTGCTGTTTGCCCACGCGCTGCTGGCGGAAGGTCATCAGCTTGAGAGCGTCTTCTTCTATCGCGAAGGCGTGCTGAATGCAAACCAACTGACCGCACCGGCCAGTGATGAATATGATGTGGTTCGGGCCTGGCAGGCACTGCATCAGCAGCAGGGCGTGGCGCTTAATATCTGTGTGGCGGCTGCGCTGCGTCGTGGCGTGACGGATGAACAGGAGGCGGCACGCCTGCAACTGCCCGCCAGTAATCTCCAGCCCGGCTTTACGCTGAGCGGGCTGGGTGCGCTGGCCGAAGCCGCGTTAGGCTGCGAACGTCTGGTGCAATTCTGATGAATCGAGTGGCTTTTGTCTTTACCCGCGCACCGCATGGCAGCAGCGCAGGACGTGAAGGGCTGGATGCCGCGCTGGCAACCGGTGCGCTGAGCGAGGATATCGGATTATTTTTCATTGGCGATGGCGTGCTGCAGCTCAATTCACAGCAGCAGCCCGACGCGATTGCCAGTCGTCACTATGCGCCGACCTTTGGCGTGCTGGCGCTGTATGACATCGATCACTGCTATCTCTGTCGGGCGTCGCTGGCCGCGCGTGGAATGCAGGTTGACGCCGACCGGGTAATGGATGTTACGCTATTGTCTGCGCTGGAACTGCGTCAGACACTGGCCGGTTACGATCGCATTCTTACCTTTTAGAGGCTTTTCATGCTGCACACGCTCCTGCATTCACCGGCCTACAGCGATCTTGAGACGCTGCTGTTAATGGCTGGCGCGGATGACGACATACTGCTGTTGCAGGATGGCGTGCTTGCCGCTTTAGCCGGAAGCCGGGCGCTGCAACAGCTTTCAGCCTGTGCGGCAGCACTGTGGGTGCTGGAAGAAGATGTTCGCGCCCGCGGCCTGGCTGGACAAATTTCAACCAATGTGCGTCCGGTGGACTATACTGGTTTCGTCGCACTGACGGTAAAGCATCCACAACAAATGACCTGGTAATCGTCTAAAACCTGGTTATTTCTTGACACCCTTTTGACGCAGCCCTAAAATTCTGCCTCCTCGTAATTCTACGAGGCGATTTATTACGTGTTTACGAAGCAAAAGCAAATCCAGGAGCTATTTAATGGCAACAGTTAACCAGCTGGTTCGCAAACCACGCGTCCGCAAAGTTGCAAAGAGCAACGTGCCGGCGCTGGAAGCTTGCCCGCAAAAACGTGGCGTTTGTACTCGTGTGTACACCACCACTCCTAAAAAACCAAACTCAGCACTGCGTAAAGTTTGCCGTGTGCGTTTGACTAACGGTTTTGAAGTTACCTCCTACATTGGTGGTGAAGGTCACAACCTGCAGGAACACTCCGTGATCCTCATCCGTGGCGGTCGTGTAAAAGACCTGCCAGGTGTGCGTTACCACACCGTTCGTGGCGCGCTTGACTGCTCAGGTGTTAAAGACCGTAAGCAGGCTCGCTCCAAGTACGGCGTGAAGAAGCCAAAGGCTTAATGGTTCTCCGTTAAGTAAGGCCAAACGTTTTAAATTAAATGTCAAAATAAACTCATAGAGTTTTGGACAATCCTGAATTAACAACGGAGTATTTCCATGCCACGTCGTCGCGTCATTGGTCAGCGTAAAATTCTGCCAGATCCTAAGTTCGGATCAGAGCTGCTGGCCAAATTTGTAAATATCCTGATGGTAGATGGTAAAAAATCTACTGCAGAATCAATCGTTTATACCGCGCTTGAGACCCTGGCTCAGCGTTCAGGTAAAAACGCGCTGGAATCTTTTGAAGTAGCCCTGGAAAACGTGCGTCCGACTGTCGAAGTTAAGTCACGTCGCGTTGGTGGTTCTACTTATCAGGTACCAGTTGAAGTCCGTCCGGTTCGTCGTAATGCTCTGGCAATGCGCTGGATCGTAGATGCTGCTCGTAAACGCGGTGATAAATCAATGGCTCTTCGCCTGGCGAACGAACTTTCTGATGCTGCAGAGAACAAAGGTACAGCAGTTAAGAAACGTGAAGACGTTCACCGCATGGCAGAAGCCAACAAGGCGTTCGCACACTACCGTTGGTAATCACCACGTAGATGTTAAACCAGCGGGCGCTCAATCAGCCAACCCGCTGGGGTCGACTTACCTTGAACGTCCGAGAATCAGAGGAATCAAATGGCTCGTAAAACACCCATTGCTCGCTACCGTAATATCGGTATCAGTGCGCACATCGACGCCGGTAAGACTACCACTACCGAACGCGTTCTGTTCTACACCGGTGTAAACCACAAAATCGGTGAAGTACATGACGGCGCAGCAACCATGGACTGGATGGAGCAGGAACAGGAACGTGGTATTACCATCACTTCCGCTGCGACCACCTGTTACTGGTCTGGTATGGCCAAGCAGTTTGAACCACACCACATCAACATCATCGACACCCCAGGACACGTTGACTTCACCATCGAAGTTGAACGTTCTATGCGTGTGCTTGATGGCGCGGTAATGGTTTACTGTGCAGTTGGTGGCGTTCAGCCACAGTCTGAGACCGTATGGCGTCAGGCTAACAAATATAAAGTTCCACGCATTGCGTTCGTTAACAAAATGGACCGCATGGGTGCTAACTTCCTGAAAGTTGTTAACCAGATGGAAGTTCGTCTGGGCGCAACTCCAGTTCCTCTGCAGCTGGCTATCGGCGCAGAAGAGAAATTCACTGGTGTTGTTGACCTGGTGAAAATGAAAGCAATCAACTGGAACGACGCAGATCAGGGTGTAACCTTCGACTACGAAGATATTCCAGCTGATATGCAGGAACTGGCTGAAGAATGGCACGCGAAGCTGGTTGAAGCCGCTGCTGAAGGCTCTGATGAGCTGATGGAGAAATTCTTCGGTGGTGAAGAACTGACTGAAGAAGAGATCAAAACATCTCTGCGTAAGCGTGTTCTGAACAACGAAATTATCCTGGTAACCTGTGGTTCTGCATTTAAGAACAAAGGTGTTCAGGCGATGCTGGATGCAGTTGTTGAATATCTGCCAGCACCGACTGACGTTACCGCGATCAACGGTATGCTGGACGACGGTAAAGACACGCCGGCTGTTCGTCACTCTGATGACAACGAGCCGTTTGCTGCACTGGCGTTCAAAATCGCTACCGACCCGTTCGTGGGTAACTTAACCTTCTTCCGCGTTTACTCTGGTGTTGTTAACACAGGTGACACCGTGTTCAACCCGGTTAAGTCAAACCGTGAGCGTCTGGGCCGTATCGTTCAGATGCACGCTAACAAGCGTGAAGAGATTAAAGAAGTTCGTGCGGGCGATATCGCAGCTGCGATCGGCCTGAAAGATGTGACCACTGGTGACACCCTGTGTGACCCAGATAACGTCATCATCCTTGAGCGCATGGAGTTCCCGGAGCCGGTAATCTCTATCGCCGTTGAGCCAAAAACCAAAGCTGACCAGGAAAAAATGGGTCTGGCTCTGGGCCGTCTGGCAAAAGAAGACCCATCATTCCGCGTATGGACTGATGAAGAATCTAACCAGACCATCATCGCCGGTATGGGTGAATTGCACCTCGACATCATCGTTGACCGTATGAAGCGTGAGTTCAACGTTGAAGCAAACGTGGGTAAACCACAGGTTGCTTACCGTGAAGCGATTCGCACCAAAGTTACCGATGTTGAAGGTAAACATGCCAAGCAGTCTGGTGGTCGTGGCCAGTATGGTCATGTTGTTATCGACATGTACCCACTGGAGCCAGGTTCGAACCCGAAAGGCTACGAATTTGTCAACGACATCAAAGGTGGTGTGATTCCTGGTGAATACATCCCTGCGGTTGACAAAGGTATCCAGGAGCAGCTGAAATCAGGCCCTCTGGCTGGTTACCCGGTTGTGGATCTGGGCGTGCGTCTGCACTTCGGTTCTTACCACGATGTCGACTCCTCAGAACTGGCGTTTAAACTGGCCGCGTCTCTTGCCTTCAAACAAGGCTTTAAACAAGCGACACCTGTTCTGCTTGAACCTATCATGAAGGTTGAAGTTGAAACGCCAGAAGAGAACACGGGTGATGTCATCGGTGACCTTAGCCGTCGTCGTGGTATGCTCAAAGGGCAGGAATCTAACGCTACTGGCGTTCAGATTCACGCTGAAGTTCCGTTGTCTGAGATGTTCGGATACGCAACTCAGCTGCGTTCTCTGACCAAAGGTCGTGCTTCTTACTCCATGGAGTTCCTGAAGTATGACGATGCGCCAAACAACGTAGCGCAGGCCGTTATTGAAGCTCGTAGCAAATAAGCTACGGTTTAAATTTGAACTGATGCCTTCACCCAGATGGTGAAGGCACAACGTAAGGAATTATCGCCATGGCGAAAGAGCAATTTCAGCGTAACAAACTGCACGTAAACGTGGGCACCATCGGTCACGTCGACCACGGTAAAACCACCCTGACTGCAGCTATCACCACCGTACTGTCTAAAACTTACGGCGGCCAGGCGCGTGCATTCGATCAGATCGATAACGCACCAGAAGAGAAAGCACGTGGTATCACCATCAACACTTCACACGTTGAGTATGAAACCCCGACTCGTCACTACGCACACGTTGACTGCCCAGGCCACGCCGACTATGTGAAAAACATGATCACCGGTGCTGCGCAGATGGACGGCGCGATCCTGGTTGTTGCTGCGACTGATGGCCCAATGCCACAGACCCGTGAGCACATCCTGCTGGGTCGTCAGGTTGGCGTTCCTTACATCATCGTGTTCCTGAACAAGTGTGACATGGTTGATGATGAAGAGCTGCTGGAACTGGTTGAGATGGAAGTTCGTGACCTGCTGTCAGCTTATGACTTCCCAGGCGACGATACTCCAATCGTTCGTGGTTCTGCACTGAAAGCGCTGGAAGGCGAAGCTGAGTGGGAAGCGAAAATCATCGAACTGGCTGAGCATCTGGATAACTACATCCCAGAACCACAGCGTGCGATCGATATGCCGTTCCTGCTGCCAATCGAAGACGTATTCTCAATCTCTGGCCGTGGTACTGTTGTTACCGGTCGTGTTGAGCGCGGCATCGTTAAAGTCGGCGACGAAGTTGAAATCGTGGGTATCAAAGATACTGCGAAATCAACCTGTACCGGTGTTGAGATGTTCCGTAAGCTGCTGGACCAGGGTCAGGCAGGCGAAAACTGTGGTGTTCTGCTGCGCGGTATCAAGCGTGAAGACATCCAGCGTGGCCAGGTTCTGGCTAAGCCAGGCAGCATCAAGCCACACACCCAGTTCGAGTCAGAAGTTTACGTTCTGTCTAAAGACGAAGGTGGCCGCCATACTCCGTTCTTCAAAGGTTACCGTCCTCAGTTCTACTTCCGTACAACTGACGTAACTGGCTCAGTAGAGCTGCCAGAAGGCGTGGAAATGGTAATGCCAGGCGACAACATCAAAATGGTTGTTACCCTGATCCACCCAATCGCTATGGACGAAGGTCTGCGCTTCGCAATCCGCGAAGGCGGCCGTACCGTTGGCGCGGGTGTTGTTGCTAAAGTTATCGCTTAATTGTGATATCTGCTGTGGTCGTGTAAACGGCCACTGCAACAGAATAAAAGAGCACTTCGGTGCTCTTTTTTTTTGTCGGCCGAAAAGGCAAGGGTAAGTCCCCACAAAGGCTGGGTTTGAAATAAAAACGATTCGCATTTACACTGTGTACAGAAAATGTACCTGAGTGATGAGTCAATGTACGTCTGCCTGTGTAATGCCGTAAGTGATAAAACCCTTCGTGAAGTTGTACGCCGCTATCAGCCCAAATCTATCCAGCAGCTTCGTCAGCTTGTTCCGGTTGGCAAGCAGTGTGGTAAATGTATTCGCGCTGCGCGTGAAATCATGAACGAAGAGATGCAGCATGCCCCGCTGTATAAAGAGATTGCCTGAGCATCGGGCAATCTGTTCTCTGTGTGAATAACCACATTATTTGTCGCGTTTTTTTGACTTCTTTTTAACCGCATCTACGCTCTAATAAACCGGACGCGGAGGGTTAACAATGAAGGGCGACATAAAAGTTATCAGTCATCTCAATAAACTGCTTGGAAATGAGCTGGTTGCCATCAATCAGTACTTTTTGCATGCACGGATGTTCAAAAACTGGGGGCTGACACGCCTCAACGATGTCGAATACCACGAATCGATCGATGAGATGAAGCATGCCGACAAGTACATTGAACGCATTCTTTTTCTGGAAGGCATTCCCAACCTGCAGGATTTAGGCCGGCTTCGCATTGGTGAAGATGTTGAAGAGATGCTGGGTTCCGATCTTGCGCTGGAGCTGGAAGGGGCAAAAGATCTGCGTGAAGCGATCTCCTATGCAGACAAAGTTCATGACTACGTCAGTCGTGACATGATGATAGAAATCCTCGCCGATGAGGAACACCATATCGACTGGATCGAAACCGAACTTGAGCTTATCCGGAAAATGGGGATCCAGAACTATCTGCAGGCGCAGATCAAAGAAGAGTAAAGCGCGTCTGAAGCACAATCATCACCCAGCCCGCGATGGCCAGGAATGGGCCAAACGGCAGCGGGCTGTTACTTAACGCTTTAGATCCACGCCAATACCCAATCACCACACATCCCAGTGCCAGCGATGTCGCTCCCACGGCTATCCAGGGTAATGCCTGCCAGCCACAACAGCTACCCAGCGCCGCAAACAGCTTCATGTCGCCATATCCCAGCCCGTCACGCCTTCGATACAACCGATAGCCCCAGCCCAGCAGCCAAAGCGAGCAATAGCCTGCCAGGCCACCTGCAATCGCTGTCGCTTCAGATCCCGTCGTCATCGCATGGGTTAAACCCAGCCAGAGCAGCATAGCGTTGAGCGGGTCAGGCAGACAGAGATGCCGAAGGTCAATCGCGGCCAGTAACAGCAGCAGGCAAGAGCAGGCAATAATGAACAGGCAGTCCGTTATCTGCGTAAACGTATTGAGTGCCAGCAGGCAGAGCAGGGCGATTAGCATCTCTGTCATCAGGCTACACGGGCTAACAGGCTGACGGCAGAAGCGGCATCTACCCTTTAAGGCTGGCCAGCTTATCAGCGGTAAGCTGTCGCGCCACAGGAGCCGATGTTGGCAGCAGTCACACTGCGAGCCGGGTGAGCAGAGTGCGCCAAACCAGCGGGCAGGCGAGAAAGCGGGTGAGTAGCGATGAGAGGCCAGCGCGATAAAGCTGCCTAATGCACTGCCAGCGATAAGGGTAACGGCGTTAATCGCCATCAGAAGCGAGTTCATAGCGGTTCCTGAGTGGAATAAAAGGTCTGGCGGGACTCTGCGCGTAATCCGCTTGGCTGTCATGGCGCCGATCGCCTTATCGGGAAATGGCGCGCAGTAAAAGAGTGAAACAGAGACGAAGAGGAAGGTGCAGTGCGAGGCCGATCGAAAAACATCCGGCGATAATCCCAGGGAAAAGGGCAACACGGGTTGCTTCCTGAGCAGATTTACGTATAATGCGCGGGCCTGCAGATATTGCAGGCGCGATTCGAGCAGAATCGCAGACGGCAGAATTTTAGGCCGCCTGACAATACTCCCAATTGGGGAGTTATATGCTGAACGATTACACTCTCCCATCAATCGTAATGGGCTCGAGTAGTAATTTTTTTCGTCTATAAAAAGTTTGGAGCTCTGGTCTCATGCAGAACCAAAGAATCCGTATCCGTCTTAAAGCGTTTGATCATCGTCTGATCGATCAATCAACCGCGGAAATCGTTGAGACCGCCAAGCGCACTGGTGCGCAGGTTCGTGGTCCGATCCCGCTGCCAACCCGCAAAGAGCGCTTTACCGTTCTGATCTCTCCGCACGTTAACAAAGATGCGCGTGATCAGTACGAAATCCGCACTCACAAGCGTCTGGTAGACATCGTTGAGCCAACTGAAAAAACCGTTGATGCTCTGATGCGTCTGGATCTGGCTGCCGGTGTTGACGTGCAGATCAGCCTGGGTTAATCAGGTCATCGAGCGATTGAGAGGTTGAAACAATGATTGGTTTAGTCGGTAAAAAAGTGGGCATGACCCGCATCTTCACTGAAGATGGCGTTTCTATCCCCGTCACCGTAATCGAAGTTGAAGCGAACCGCGTAACTCAGGTCAAAGGCCTGGAAAACGATGGTTACCAGGCAATTCAGGTTACCACCGGTGCTAAAAAAGCAAACCGTGTGACCAAACCTGAAGCTGGTCATTTTGCTAAAGCTGGCGTTGAAGCTGGCCGTGGCCTGTGGGAATTCCGCACCGCTGAAGGTGAAGAATACTCTGTAGGTCAGAGCATCAGCGTTGAGATTTTCGCTGAAGTTAAAAAAGTTGACGTAACCGGTACCTCTAAAGGTAAAGGTTTCGCCGGTACCGTTAAGCGCTGGAACTTCCGTACCCAGGACGCGACTCACGGTAACTCCTTGTCTCACCGCGTTCCGGGTTCAATCGGTCAGAACCAGACTCCGGGCAAAGTGTTCAAAGGCAAGAAAATGGCAGGTCAGCTGGGTAATGAGCGCGTAACCGTTCAGAGTCTGGACGTAGTACGTGTTGACGCTGAGCGCAACCTGCTGCTGGTTAAAGGTGCAGTTCCCGGTGCAACCGGTAGCGACCTGATCGTTAAACCAGCTGTGAAGGCGTAAGGGGATAGCAATGGAATTAGTATTGAAAGACGCGCAGAGCGCGCTGACTGTTTCCGAAACTACCTTCGGTCGTGATTTCAACGAAGCGCTGGTTCACCAGGTTGTTGTTGCTTACGCATCTGGCGCCCGCCAGGGTACTCGTGCGCAGAAAACGCGTGCTGAAGTAACTGGTTCAGGCAAAAAGCCATGGCGTCAAAAAGGCACCGGCCGTGCGCGTGCAGGTTCTGTAAAGAGCCCAATCTGGCGTTCAGGTGGCGTGACCTTTGCTGCGAAGCCGCAGGACCACAGTCAAAAAGTTAACAAAAAGATGTACCGCGGCGCGCTGAAAAGCATCCTGTCCGAGCTGGTACGTCAAGATCGTCTGATCGTTGTCGAATCATTTGCTGTAGAAGCACCGAAAACCAAGCTGCTGGTACAGAAACTGAAAGACATGGCGCTGGAAGACGTGCTGATCATCACTGGCGAACTGGATGAGAATCTGTTCCTGGCTGCGCGTAACCTGTACAAGGTAGACGTGCGTGATGCATCAGGTATCGACCCAGTTAGCCTGATCGCCTTCGACAAAGTCGTTATGACTGCTGATGCAGTTAAGCAAGTTGAGGAGATGCTGGCATGATCCGTGAAGAACGTCTGCTGAAAGTACTGCGCGCGCCGCACGTATCTGAAAAAGCATCTAGCGCGATGGAAAAAACCAATACCATCGTTCTCAAAGTTGCTAATGACGCGACCAAAGCAGAGATCGTTGCTGCTGTTGAGAAACTGTTCGAAGTAGAAGTTAAAGACGTAAACACCCTGGTTGTTAAGGGTAAAGTTAAGCGTCACGGACAGCGTATCGGTCGTCGTAGCGACTGGAAAAAAGCTTACGTCACCCTGAAAGAAGGCCAGAATCTGGACTTCGCTGGCGGCGCTGAGTAAGTCGGAGGAGAAAGACAATGGCAGTTGTTAAATGTAAACCGACATCTCCGGGTCGTCGCCATGTAGTTAAAGTGGTAAACGCGGAGCTGCACAAGGGCAAACCATTTGCCCCGCTGGTAGAAAAAAACAGCAAATCCGGTGGCCGTAACAACAATGGTCGTATCACTACCCGTCACATCGGTGGTGGTCATAAGCAGGCTTACCGTCTGGTTGACTTCAAACGCAACAAAGATGGTATCCCGGCAGTTGTTGAACGTCTTGAGTACGATCCGAACCGCTCTGCGAACATCGCACTGGTTCTGTACAAAGACGGCGAGCGCCGTTATATCCTGGCCCCTAAAGGCCTGAAAGCCGGCGACCAGATCCAATCTGGCGTTGATGCTGCGATCAAAGCAGGTAACACTCTGCCGATGCGTAACATCCCGGTGGGTTCTACTGTGCATAACGTAGAAATGAAACCAGGCAAAGGCGGTCAGATTGCTCGCTCAGCCGGTGCTTACGTGCAGATCGTTGCGCGTGAAGGTTCTTACGTTACCCTGCGTCTGCGTTCTGGTGAAATGCGTAAAGTCGAATCTGACTGCCGCGCAACACTGGGCGAAGTCGGCAACGCTGAGCATATGCTGCGCGTTCTGGGTAAAGCTGGTGCAGCCCGTTGGCGTGGTGTTCGTCCGACCGTTCGTGGTACCGCGATGAACCCAGTTGATCACCCGCACGGTGGTGGTGAAGGTCGTAACTTTGGTAAGCACCCGGTTACTCCGTGGGGCGTTCAGACCAAAGGTAAGAAGACCCGTAGCAACAAGCGTACCGATAAGTTTATCGTACGTCGCCGTAGCAAATAATATTAGAGGATAAGCCATGCCACGTTCTCTCAAGAAAGGTCCTTTTATTGACCTGCACTTGCTGAAGAAGGTAGAGAAAGCGGTGGAAAGCGGTGACAAGAAGCCTTTGCGCACTTGGTCCCGTCGTTCAACGATCTTTCCTAACATGATCGGTTTGACCATCGCTGTCCATAATGGTCGTCAGCACGTTCCTGTCTTTGTTTCCGACGAAATGGTTGGTCACAAGCTGGGTGAATTCGCGCCGACACGTACTTATCGCGGTCACGCGGCTGATAAAAAAGCCAAGAAGAAATAAGTAGGAGGAAGAGATGGAAACTTTAGCTCAACATCGCCACGCTCGTTCTTCTGCTCAGAAGGTTCGCCTTGTTGCTGACCTGATTCGCGGTAAGAAAGTGTCGCAGGCACTGGACATTTTGACCTACACCAATAAGAAAGCGGCTGTACTGGTCAAAAAAGTTCTGGAATCTGCCATTGCTAACGCCGAACACAACGATGGCGCTGATATCGACGATCTGAAAATCACGAAAATTTTCGTTGATGAAGGTCCGACCATGAAACGCATTATGCCGCGTGCCAAAGGTCGTGCAGATCGCATCCTGAAGCGCACCAGCCACATTACTGTGGTTGTGTCCGATCGCTGAGACTCTGGAGACTAGCAATGGGTCAGAAAGTACATCCTAATGGTATTCGCCTGGGTATTGTAAAACCATGGAACTCTACCTGGTTTGCGAACACCAAAGAATTCGCTGACAACCTGGACAGCGACTTTAAAGTACGTCAGTTTTTGACTAAAGAACTGGCTAAAGCATCTGTCTCTCGTATCGTTATCGAGCGTCCAGCGAAGAGCATCCGTGTGACTATTCACACCGCTCGTCCGGGCATCGTTATCGGTAAGAAAGGCGAAGATGTAGAAAAACTGCGCACGGTCGTCGCGAATATCGCTGGCGTTCCTGCACAGATCAATATCGCCGAAGTCCGCAAGCCGGAACTGGACGCGAAACTGGTAGCTGACAGCATCACTTCACAGCTGGAGCGTCGTGTGATGTTCCGTCGTGCTATGAAGCGTGCGGTTCAGAACGCCATGCGTCTTGGCGCGAAGGGTATTAAAGTCGAAGTTAGCGGCCGTCTGGGTGGCGCCGAGATCGCACGTACCGAATGGTATCGTGAAGGTCGCGTGCCATTGCACACACTGCGTGCTGACATTGACTACAACACCTCTGAAGCGCACACCACTTATGGTGTAATTGGCGTTAAGGTATGGATCTTCAAAGGTGAGATCCTGGGTGGTATGGCTGCTGTTGAACAACCGGAACCGGCTGCTCAACCTAAAAAGCAGCAGCGTAAAGGCCGTAAGTAAGGAGAGTCGCTGATGTTACAACCAAAGCGTACGAAATTCCGTAAAGTGCACAAAGGCCGTAACCGCGGTCTGGCTGCGGGTACGGATGTCAGCTTCGGTACTTTCGGTCTGAAAGCTGTTGGCCGTGGTCGTCTGACTGCTCGTCAGATCGAAGCAGCACGTCGTGCTATGACCCGTGCAGTTAAGCGTCAAGGTAAGATCTGGATCCGAGTATTCCCGGACAAACCGATCACCGAGAAGCCGCTGGAAGTGCGTATGGGTAAAGGTAAGGGTAACGTGGAGTATTGGGTTGCCCTGATCCAGCCTGGTAAAGTCCTGTATGAAATGGACGGCGTACCAGAAGAGCTGGCCCGTGAAGCATTCAAGCTGGCAGCAGCAAAACTGCCTATCAAAACCACCTTTGTAACTAAGACGGTGATGTAATGAAAGCAACAGAGCTGCGTGAAAAAAGCGTTGAAGAGCTGAACACTGAGCTGCTTAATCTGCTGCGTGAGCAATTTAACCTGCGCATGCAGGCAGCATCTGGCCAACTGCAGCAGACTCATCTGCTGAAGCAAGTGCGCCGTGATGTTGCACGCGTTAAGACTTTACTGACTGAGAAGGCGGGTTCGTAATGACCGATAAAATCCGTACTCTGCAGGGTCGTGTAGTAAGTGACAAAATGCAGAAATCTGCAGTTGTTGCTATCGAACGTTTCGTGAAACACCCGATCTACGGCAAATTCATTAAGCGTACGACTAAGCTGCACATCCATGACGAGAACAATGAATGTGGAATTGGTGACGTGGTAGAAATCCGCGAATGCCGTCCACTGTCCAAGACTAAATCCTGGACCCTGGTTCGCGTAATTGAGAAAGCTGTTCTGTAATAAGAATCGTTTTTTCTGAGAAAACCCTCTGCTTCGGCAGGGGGTTTTTTTTTGCCTTGAGTCTGGAGCTTGATCCATTTGTGCCTGTGCGATTACAGAAGTGATGGCGCTCACAAATTTCGCAGGATCTGCGGCTTATGCTGCGGATCTCCGGGCCTGTCGCCTGGAAACCCTGATCTCAGTCAGAACAGGGTTATCATAACCGTACAAGGAAATGTGCTGTGAATATGGAGAGTCCAGACCGCTTGCGGCGGTCGCTGTTAAAATTGCCTCTGCTGGCTGCGTTACCTGCGGTTAGCTCAGCGAAAAACTTGCCGCTATTATCAGGAGCTACACAACAGCAACCTGCAGGCAATCAGATGGAACGAACGCTATTACTAAAGAACGCCGACTGTGTGGTTTGCATGGATGCCGACCGTCGTGAAATAGGTCACGCCAGTATTCTGATAAAAGGGAATCAGATCGTTGCCGTCGGGGCAGCAGCAACGCTTCCAGACCATGCTGATGAGGTGATCGACCTCAAAGGCCATATCGTCATTCCAGGGCTGATTAATACGCATCACCACATGTATCAGAGCCTGACCCGTGCAATCCCCGCCGTCCAGAATGGTGAGCTGTTTAACTGGCTGACTCACCTCTATCCGCTATGGCAGAACCTGACGCCGGAGATGATTCGAATCTCGACAAAAATCTCGATGGCGGAACTGATGCTATCGGGCTGCACTACAACCAGCGACCATCTCTATGTTTATCCTAACGGCTGCCGGCTTGATGACAGTATTGAAGCGGCGCAAGAGATGGGGATGCGTTTTCATGCCAGCCGCGGCAGTATGAGCGTCGGTAAGTCACTGGGCGGCCTGCCGCCGGACAGTCTGGTGGAGAATGAGGCTGCAATCTTAAAAGATACTCAGCGTGTCATAGAGCGCTATCACGACGCTAGCCACGGGTCGATGTTACGGGTGGTAGTGGCGCCCTGCTCGCCGTTCTCCGTCAGCCGAGAGCTGATGAAGCAGTCTGCAACGATGGCGCGTCACTATGGCGTTTCAATGCATACCCACCTGGCTGAAAACGACAGTGATATCCGTTACAGCCGCGAGAAGTTCAATATGACGCCAGCACAGTATGTAGAGGACCTCGGCTGGGTAGGTCCGGACGTCTGGCATGCGCACTGTGTGAAGCTGGATCAGCACGGTATTGAGCTCTTTGCCCGCACCGGTACCGGTATCGCGCACTGTCCCTGCTCGAATATGCGACTGGGCTCGGGTATCGCGCCTGTACGTCACATGTGCGATGCCGGTGTGCACGTTGGTATGGGTGTCGATGGTTCCGCCTCCAATGACAGCTCTGACATGATTGCAGAGGTGCGTCAGGCGCTGCTGCTACAGCGTGTCGGCTTTGGTCCGGACGCGATGACGGCACGACAGGCACTGGAACTGGCGACGCTTGGCGGGGCGAAGGTACTGAACCGCGATGATGTCGGAACGATTGCGCCGGGCATGATGGCCGATTTGGCGGTTTTTGACCTGAATCAGATTGGGCTGGCCGGGGCAGGGCACGATCCGGTTGCCTCGCTGGTCTTCTGTAATCCCGGTCAGGTCGCTTACAGCATCATCAACGGCAATGTCAGGGTGCGTAACGGCCAACTGACGGGAATTGAGCTGCCAGCGGTGTTGCGTCAGCATAACCAACTGGCCAGAAAGTTGGTCAGTTAGTCCATTCGGGCACTTTATTCAGGAAGCGACGAAAAATAAGGCAGATTACATTTGCTACTGTTCGCACTATTCCCTAGAATACGCCCTCCCTGTCATCAGGGAAAATCAGCGGCTCGATTGAGAGCCGTTTATTTTTTCTACCCATCTGTGAGAACCGGTGTTACAATGCCGCGCCCTCAATTATGGGGCTTTCTAACGACCTGAGGTTTAGGTCCCGAAGTAGTAGTTGACATTAGCGGAGCACTAAAATGATCCAAGAACAGACTATGCTGAACGTCGCCGACAACTCCGGTGCACGTCGCGTAATGTGTATCAAGGTTCTGGGTGGCTCGCACCGTCGCTACGCAGGCGTCGGTGACATCATCAAAGTTACCATCAAGGAAGCAATTCCTCGTGGTAAAGTCAAAAAAGGTGATGTCCTGAAGGCGGTAGTGGTGCGCACCAGGAAGGGTGTTCGTCGCCCGGACGGTTCTGTCATTCGCTTCGATGGTAATGCATGCGTTATTTTAAACAATAACAGTGAGCAGCCTATCGGTACGCGTATTTTTGGGCCGGTAACTCGTGAACTTCGTACTGAAAAGTTCATGAAAATTATCTCTCTGGCACCAGAAGTACTCTAAGGAGCGAACAATGGCAGCTAAAATCCGTCGTAACGACGAAGTTATCGTGTTAACCGGTAAAGATAAAGGTAAGCGCGGTAAAGTTAAGAATGTCCTGTCTTCTGGTAAGGTCATCGTTGAAGGTATCAACCTGGTGAAGAAACATCAGAAGCCGGTTCCGGCTCTGAACCAACCAGGTGGCATCGTTGAAAAAGAAGCTGCAATTCAGGTTTCTAACGTTGCACTGTTCAATGCGGCAACTGGTAAGGCTGACCGTGTAGGCTTTAGATTCGAAGACGGCAAAAAAGTCCGTTTCTTCAAGTCTAACAGCGAAACTATCAAGTAATTTGGAGTAGTACGATGGCGAAACTGCATGATTACTACAAAGACGAAGTAGTCCAGAAACTCATGACAGAGTTTGGCTACAATTCTGTCATGCAAGTCCCTCGGGTCGAGAAGATCACCCTGAACATGGGTGTTGGTGAAGCGATCGCTGACAAGAAACTGCTGGATAACGCAGCAGCTGACCTGGCAGCAATCTCCGGTCAAAAACCGCTGGTCACCAAAGCACGCAAATCAGTTGCAGGCTTCAAAATCCGTCAGGGCTATCCGATCGGCTGTAAAGTAACTCTGCGTGGCGAACGCATGTGGGAGTTCTTTGAGCGTCTGATCACCATTGCTGTTCCACGTATCCGTGACTTCCGTGGCTTGTCCGCTAAGTCATTCGATGGTCGTGGCAACTACAGCATGGGTGTACGTGAGCAGATCATCTTCCCAGAAATCGACTACGACAAAGTCGATCGCGTTCGTGGTTTGGATATTACCATTACCACTACTGCGAAATCTGATGATGAAGGCCGTGCTCTGCTGGCTGCCTTTGACTTCCCGTTCCGTAAGTAAGGTAGGGTTACTTAATGGCTAAGCAATCTATGAAAGCACGCGAAGTTAAGCGTGCAAAATTAGCAGACAAATTCTTCGCTAAACGCGCTGAACTGAAAGCGATCATTTCTGATGTGAACGCTTCCGACGAAGATCGTTGGGGTGCCGTTCTGAAGCTGCAGAGTCTGCCGCGTGATTCCAGCCCTTCACGTCAGCGTAACCGCTGCCGTCAAACAGGTCGTCCGCACGGTTTCCTGCGGAAGTTTGGGTTGAGCCGTATCAAGGTCCGCGAAGCCGCCATGCGCGGTGAAATCCCGGGCCTGAAAAAGGCTAGCTGGTAATTGTCACCAATTGAATCACGGGAGTAACACAGATGAGCATGCAAGATCCGATCGCGGATATGCTGACCCGTATCCGTAACGGTCAGGCCGCGAACAAAGTTGCGGTCACCATGCCTTCCTCCAAGCTGAAATTGGCAATTGCCAACGTTCTGAAGGAAGAAGGATATATTGAAGATTTTAAAATCGAAGGCGACACCAAGCTGGAACTGGAACTGACTCTTAAGTATTTCCAGGGCAAAGCGGTTGTGGAAAGCATTCAGCGAGTAAGCCGTCCTGGTCTGCGCATCTATAAGAAAAAAGATGAGCTGCCAAAGGTAATGGCTGGTATGGGCATCGCTGTAGTTTCTACATCTAAAGGTGTCATGACTGATCGTGCAGCGCGCCAGGCAGGTCTTGGTGGCGAAATTATCTGCTACGTAGCGTAATCGGAGGATACTATGTCTCGTGTTGCTAAAGCACCTGTCGTTGTTCCTGCCGGCGTAGAGGTAAAACTCAACGGTCAGGTAATTTCGATTAAAGGTAAAAACGGCGAGCTGACTCGTACTATCAATGATGCTGTTGAAGTTAAGCATGCTGACAACGCTCTGACTTTCGCTCCGCGCGAAGGTTTCGTTGACGGCTGGGCGCAGGCGGGTACGTCTCGCGCGCTGCTGAACGCAATGGTTATCGGTGTTACCGAAGGCTTCACTAAGAAGCTGCAGCTGGTTGGTGTAGGTTATCGTGCAGCCGTTAAAGGCGACGTGGTTAACCTGTCTCTGGGCTTTTCTCATCCAGTCGATCACCAGCTGCCCGCAGGTATCACTGCAGAATGTCCGACTCAGACTGAAATCGTGCTGAAAGGCGCTGATAAACAGCTGATTGGTCAGGTTGCAGCTGACTTGCGCGCCTACCGTCGTCCTGAGCCTTATAAAGGCAAGGGTGTCCGTTACGCCGACGAAGTCGTGCGTACCAAAGAGGCTAAGAAGAAGTAAGGTAACACTATGGATAAGAAATCTGCTCGTATCCGTCGTGCGACCCGTGCACGTCGCAAGCTCAAAGAGCTGGGTGCTACTCGCCTGGTGGTACATCGTACCCCGCGTCATATTTACGCACAGGTAATCGCCCCGAACGGTTCCGAAGTTCTGGTCGCTGCTTCTACAGTAGAAAAAGCTATCACTGAACAACTGAAGTATACCGGTAATAAAGAAGCCGCAGCTGCAGTAGGTAAAGTTATTGCAGAACGCGCAATCGAAAAAGGCATCACTGGTGTTTCTTTCGACCGTTCCGGTTTCCAATATCATGGTCGCGTCCAGGCACTGGCAGATGCTGCCCGTGAAGCTGGCCTTCAGTTCTAAGGTAGAGGTCTAAGATGGCACACATCGAGAAACAAGCTGGCGAACTGCAGGAAAAACTGATCGCGGTAAACCGTGTATCTAAAACTGTTAAAGGTGGTCGTATTTTCTCCTTCACAGCACTGACTGTGGTAGGCGATGGTAACGGTCGCGTTGGTTTTGGTTACGGTAAAGCGCGTGAAGTTCCAGCAGCGATCCAGAAAGCGATGGAGAAAGCCCGTCGCAACATGGTTAACGTCGCGCTGACCAACGGCACCCTGCAGCACCCAGTTAAAGGTGCACACACGGGTTCCCGCGTGTTCATGCAGCCGGCTTCTGAAGGTACCGGTATTATTGCCGGTGGTGCAATGCGCGCCGTCCTGGAAGTCGCTGGAGTTCATAACGTTCTGGCAAAAGCCTATGGTTCCACCAACCCGATTAACGTGGTTCGTGCAACTATCGACGGCCTGGGCAATATGAAATCTCCGGAAATGGTCGCTGCTAAGCGTGGTAAATCCGTTGAAGAAATTCTGGGGTAATCACGATGGCTAAGACTATTAAAATCACTCAAACCCGCAGTGCTATTGGCCGTTTGCCTAAGCATAAAGCCACTCTGGTTGGCCTGGGTCTGCGTCGTATTGGCCACACCGTTGAGCGTGAAGATACGCCTGCAGTACGCGGTATGGTTAACGCGGTTTCCTATATGGTTAAAGTGGAGGAGTAAGAGATGCGTTTAAATACTCTGTCTCCGGCCGAAGGGTCTAAGCACGCTACCAAGCGTCTGGGTCGTGGTATCGGTTCTGGCCTCGGAAAAACCGGTGGTCGTGGTCACAAAGGTCAGAACTCACGTTCTGGCGGTGGCGTACGTCGCGGTTTCGAAGGTGGTCAGATGCCTCTGTACCGTCGTCTGCCGAAGTTCGGTTTCACCTCTCGCAAAGCAATGATCACCACAGAGATTCGTCTGTCTGATCTGGCGAAAGTTGAAGGCGGTATCGTCGACCTGAACGCGCTGAAAGCAGCCAACATTGTCGGTGTTCAGATTGAATTCGTTAAAGTAATTCTTTCTGGTGAAGTTTCTGCACCGGTAACGGTTCGCGGTCTGCGTGTCACCAAAGGTGCACGTGCTGCAATCGAAGCTGCTGGCGGTAAAATCGAGGAATAAGTAGCAGATGGCTAAACAACCGGGATTAGATTTTCAAAGTGCCAAAGGTGGCTTTGGTGAGCTGAAACGCAGACTGCTGTTTGTAATCGGCGCACTGATTGTCTTCCGAATTGGCTCTTTCATTCCAATCCCTGGTATTGATGCCACTGTACTTGCCAAACTGCTTGAGCAACAGCGTGGCACCATCATTGAAATGTTCAACATGTTCTCTGGTGGTGCTCTCAGCCGTGCTTCTATTTTCGCACTGGGTATCATGCCGTATATTTCGGCATCAATTATTATCCAGCTATTAACGGTGGTTCATCCAGCGTTAGCGGAAATTAAGAAAGAAGGGGAGGCTGGCCGTCGTAAGATTAGCCAGTACACCCGATACGGTACGTTGGTATTGGCCATATTTCAGTCAATCGGTATTGCTACCGGTTTACCGAATATGCCAGGGATGCAGGGCCTGGTGATGAATCCAGGCTTTGCCTTCTATTTTACCGCTGTTGTGAGTCTGGTCTCAGGGACAATGTTCCTGATGTGGCTGGGCGAACAGATTACTGAGCGCGGTATCGGTAACGGTATTTCGATCATTATCTTCGCAGGTATTGTTGCGGGTCTCCCGCCGGCCATTGGCCATACCATCGAGCAAGCGCGGCAAGGTGACCTGCACTTCCTTCTGTTGCTGTTGGTTGCAGTACTCGTATTCGCCGTGACCTTCTTTGTTATTTTCGTTGAGCGTGGTCAACGCCGCATTGTGGTGAACTATGCAAAACGTCAGCAAGGTCGTCGTGTATACGCTGCACAGAGCACACATTTACCGTTGAAAGTGAACATGGCGGGCGTAATCCCGGCTATTTTTGCTTCCAGCATTATTCTGTTCCCGGCAACGATTGCATCGTGGTTCGGGGGCGGTACCGGTTGGAACTGGCTGACAACAATTTCGCTGTATTTGCAGCCAGGACAGCCGCTTTATGTGCTACTCTATGCGACTGCAATCATCTTCTTCTGTTTCTTCTATACGGCGTTGGTTTTCAACCCACGTGAAACAGCAGATAACCTGAAGAAGTCTGGTGCATTCGTACCGGGAATTCGTCCGGGAGAGCAAACGGCGAAGTACATCGATAAAGTTATGACGCGTTTAACCTTAATCGGTGCGCTGTATATTACTTTTATCTGCCTTATCCCGGAGTTCATGCGTGATGCGATGAAGGTTCCCTTCTACTTTGGCGGTACGTCACTGCTTATCGTAGTTGTCGTCATCATGGACTTTATGGCTCAAGTGCAAACTCTGATGATGTCAAGTCAGTACGAGTCGGCATTGAAGAAAGCTAACCTGAAGGGCTACGGCCGTTAATTCAGGTGGTTGAGAAGTTACGGAGAGTAAAAATGAAAGTTCGTGCTTCCGTCAAGAAATTATGTCGTAACTGCAAAATCATTCGTCGCGACGGTGTCGTCCGTGTGATCTGCAGCGCCGAGCCAAAGCATAAACAGCGCCAAGGCTGATTTTGTCACATATTTTTCTTGCAAAGTCGGGTTGAGCTGGCTAGATTAGCCAGCCAATCTTTTGTATGTCAGTGCGTTTCCATTTGAGTATCCTGAAAACGGGCTTTTCAGCATGGGACGTGCTTATTTAATTATAGGAGTGCATAGTGGCCCGTATAGCAGGCATTAACATTCCTGATCAAAAACATACCGTTATCGCATTAACTTCGATCTTCGGTATCGGTAAAACTCGTTCTAAAGCCATCTGCGCTTCAACGGGTATTGCTGAAAATGTTAAGATCAGTGAGCTGTCTGAAGAACAAATTGATCAGCTGCGTGATGCAGTTGCGAAATTCGTTGTAGAAGGTGATCTGCGCCGTGAAATCACCCTGAGCATCAAGCGTCTTATGGACCTTGGTTGCTACCGTGGTTTGCGCCATCGTCGTGGTCTCCCGGTTCGCGGTCAGCGTACCAAGACCAACGCACGTACCCGTAAGGGTCCGCGTAAACCGATCAAGAAATAATCGGGGTGAGTAAATAATGGCAAAGGCACCAGTTCGTGCACGTAAGCGTGTAAGAAAACAAGTCTCAGATGGCGTGGCTCATGTCCATGCTTCTTTTAACAACACCATCGTTACCATTACTGATCGTCAGGGTAACGCACTGGGTTGGGCAACCGCCGGTGGTTCCGGTTTCCGCGGTTCACGTAAATCCACTCCGTTTGCTGCTCAGGTCGCTGCAGAGCGCTGTGCAGAAGCGGTAAAAGATTACGGTATTAAGAACCTGGAAGTTATGGTTAAGGGTCCGGGTCCGGGTCGCGAATCTACGATTCGTGCCTTGAACGCCGCTGGTTTCCGCATCACTAATATTACTGATGTGACTCCGATCCCTCATAACGGTTGTCGTCCGCCGAAAAAACGTCGCGTATAACGCCCGTTTTTTTAGGATAGTTGGAGAAAGAAAATGGCAAGATATTTGGGTCCTAAGCTCAAGCTGAGCCGTCGTGAGGGCACTGACTTATTCCTTAAGTCTGGCGTTCGCGCGATTGATTCCAAGTGTAAGATCGAACAAGCGCCTGGTCAGCATGGTGCGCGTAAACCGCGTCTGTCTGATTACGGCGGTCAGTTACGTGAGAAGCAGAAAGTTCGTCGTATCTACGGCGTGCTGGAGCGTCAGTTCCGTAACTACTATAAAGAAGCAGCACGTCTGAAAGGCAACACAGGTGAAAACCTGCTGGCTCTGCTGGAAGGCCGTCTGGACAACGTAGTTTATCGTATGGGCTTTGGTGCCACTCGTGCGGAAGCACGTCAGCTGGTGAGCCATAAGTCTGTTCTGGTAAATGGCCGCGTTGTTAACATCGCTTCTTATCAGGTATCTCCGAATGATGTCGTTAGCATCCGTGAGAAAGCCAAAAAGCAATCTCGCGTGAAGGCCGCTCTGGAGCTGGCTGAGCAGCGTGAAAAGCCAACCTGGCTGGAAGTTGATGCGACTAAGATGGAAGGTGTGTTCAAGCGTATTCCTGAGCGTACTGATCTGTCTGCGGACATTAACGAACACCTGATCGTCGAGCTTTACTCTAAGTAAAGCTTAGTACCAAAGAGAGGACACAATGCAGGGTTCTGTGACAGAGTTTCTAAAACCGCGCCTGGTAGATATCGAGCAAGTGAGTTCGACGCACGCCAAGGTGACCCTTGAGCCTTTAGAGCGTGGCTTTGGCCATACTCTTGGTAACGCACTGCGCCGTATTCTGCTTTCTTCCATGCCGGGTTGCGCGGTGACCGAGGTTGAAATTGATGGTGTACTACATGAGTACAGCACCAAAGAGGGCGTACAGGAAGATATCCTGGAAATCCTGCTCAACCTGAAAGGGCTGGCGGTAAGAGTTCAGGGTAAAGATGAAGTCATTCTGACCCTGAATAAATCTGGCATTGGCCCTGTGACTGCAGCCGACATTACCCATGATGGTGATGTCGAAATCGTCAAGCCTCAGCACGTGATCTGCCATCTGACCGATGAGAACGCTGCTATCAGCATGCGTATCAAAGTTCAGCGTGGTCGTGGTTATGTGCCGGCTTCTGCCCGAATTCATTCGGAAGAAGATGAGCGCCCAATCGGCCGTCTGTTAGTTGATGCTTGCTACAGCCCTGTAGATCGTATTGCCTACAATGTTGAAGCAGCGCGCGTCGAACAGCGCACCGACCTGGACAAGCTGGTCATCGAAATGGAAACCAACGGCACAATCGATCCTGAAGAGGCGATTCGTCGTGCGGCTACCATCCTGGCAGAACAACTGGAAGCTTTCGTTGACTTACGTGATGTACGTCAGCCGGAAGTGAAAGAAGAGAAACCAGAATTCGATCCGATCCTGCTGCGCCCTGTTGACGATCTGGAATTGACTGTCCGCTCTGCTAACTGCCTTAAGGCAGAAGCTATCCACTACATCGGTGATCTGGTACAGCGTACCGAGGTTGAGCTGCTTAAAACGCCTAACCTGGGTAAAAAATCTCTTACTGAGATTAAAGATGTGCTGGCCTCACGTGGTCTTTCTCTGGGCATGCGCCTCGAGAACTGGCCGCCGGCAAGCATTGCTGATGAATAACCCGATCACAGGTTAAGGTTTCACTGAGAAGGATAAGGTCATGCGCCATCGTAAGAGTGGTCGTCAACTGAACCGCAACAGCAGCCATCGTCAGGCTATGTTCCGTAACATGGCTGGCTCTCTGGTTCGTCATGAGATCATCAAGACGACTCTGCCGAAAGCCAAAGAGTTGCGCCGCGTAGTTGAGCCGCTGATTACTCTTGCCAAGACCGACAACGTAGCTAATCGTCGTCTGGCATTCGCCCGCACTCGTGATAACGAGATCGTGGCAAAACTGTTTAATGAGCTGGGCCCGCGTTTCGCGAGCCGTGCCGGTGGTTACACTCGCATTCTGAAGTGTGGCTTCCGCGCTGGTGACAACGCTCCGATGGCATACATCGAGCTGGTTGATCGTCCAGAAGCTCAAGCAGAAGCAGCCGCAGAGTAATCTGTAGCAATGTAAAAAACCCGCTTCGGCGGGTTTTTTATTGCCCGGAATTTACTATCTTTAGGTCTTATCATCAGGTTGCGCTATCTGGAGAGCAGAGGAGTTGACCATGTGGTTGATTGATCAGCTTGCAGAACAACACATCAAAGCCGCGCTGGATAAGGGAGAGCTGAGCCAGTTGCCCGGTGAAGGCAAGCCGCTTCAGCTTGATGACGACAGTCATGTCCCGCCAGAGCTTCGTGCCGGTTATCGGCTGCTAAAGAATGCCGGTTTTCTGCCGCCCGAACTGGAACTACGTCGTGAAGCGATCGAAGTTAACGATCTGATTCGCCAGCTTGATCCTGCCGATCCGCGCTATCAGGATCATTGCCGCCGCCTTAAAGTTCTGGAGCTGAGGCTACAGCAGGCCGGTATGCGCACCGATTTTCTGCACGGTGACTATGCCGACGCCATCCAGCAACGTTTTTCTCAGGAGAAATAGATGTACAGAATTGGTCAGTTGGCAAAACTTGCCGATGTAACGCCCGATACTATCCGTTTCTACGAGAAGCAGCAGATGATGGACCATAACGGGCGTACGGAAGGCGGTTTTCGTTTATACAGTGAAAATGATCTGCAACGGCTTAAATTTATCCGTTACGGTCGTAAACTCGGCTTCAGCCTTGAAGCTATCAGAGAGCTACTTTCCATTCGCGTTGACCCGGCACACCATACGTGTCAGGAGTCGAAGTCGATCGTTGAAAAACGGCTTGGGGAAGTTGCGGAGATGATTGCTGAATTAGAATCAATGCAGCGCTCGCTTCAGCATCTGTCAGATGCCTGCTGTGGTGATAGTCACAGTAGCGTTTCGTGCTCAATTCTTGAAGCGCTTGAACGAGGAGAAGGGATCAGCAGTTAGGGATATTGTTTTTTTTGTGCAAAGGAATAAAGTATCTCGCTATTCCAACAGGAGGAATCATGAGTAAATATCAGCACACCAAAGGGCAGATACGCGATAACGCGATTGAAGCACTGTTACACGATCCACTGTTCCGGCAGCGCATAGAACAGAAGCAAAAAGGGAAAGGAAGTTTTAAACGGAAAGAGAAACACGCTAAGGGACAGAACTGGGAGGCCAGTGATAAGACAGCATCTTATCACTGGCCTTCTGCTTTCAGCGGGAAAAAAACCGCCTGGCAGGCGGCTTATTATTTAAACCCGGGTATTCTGCTGCTTCAGTAAGTCACGAATTTCAGTCAGTAAGACTTCTTCATTCGATGGCTTAGCCGCTGGCTTTTCGACTTCTTTTTTCGTATAGAGACGGTTCATCAGTTTAATCGCCATGAAAATGGCAAAAGCAATGATGACGAAGTCGAAGATTGTCTGCAGGAAAACACCGTACTGCATGACAACAGCAGGCGTATCGCCCACCGCAGGTTTAAGTACCCAGCTGAACGATTTGAAATCAACGCCACCAATCAGCAGCCCGAGCGGCGGCATAATGATGTTGGCGACGAGCGACGACACGATCTTACCAAACGCGGCACCGATAATTACACCCACCGCCAAATCCACCACGTTGCCGCGCATTGCAAAATCACGAAACTCTTTGAATAAACTCATACTTATCTCCTTGCCCTGGCCAATGCCCTAAAGTCTAACAAACCCTGCTGTTTTTGCCATAAGCTCAGGGAATTAAGCGGCAGTTTCCCGCTGGGTTTATCCCATTGCTGTTACAGGAAGAAAGGACTCGGCTGGAACAGGCGTTCCACATCTGACACAAACTTTTTGTCAGTCAGGAACATGATGACATGATCGCCTTGCTCAATACGCAGGTTGTCATTGGCTATCATCACATCATCACCGCGCACCACCGCACCGATAATGGTGCCAGGCGGCAGTTTGATATCATCGATGGAACGTCCGACAACGCGTGAGGTAGTTTCGTCGCCGTGGGCGATGGCTTCGATGGCTTCAGCGATACCGCGCCGCAGGGATGAGACGCCAACGATATCGGCTTTACGCACATGACCCAGCAAAGCAGAAATGGTGGCCTGCTGTGGGGAGATTGCGATGTCGATGACGCTGCCCTGGACCAGGTCGACATAAGCGCGACGCTGGATCAGCACCATCACTTTCTTCGCCCCCATCTTTTTCGCCAGCATGGCTGACATGATGTTAGCTTCATCATCATTGGTGACGGCGATAAACAGATCGACCTGCTCAACATGCTCTTCTGCCAGTAACTCCTGATCCGAAGCATCACCATAGAAAACGATCGTGTCCTGAAGATGCTCTGCCAGTTCCGCCGCGCGTTGCGGATTACGTTCAATCAGCTTCACGCTGTAATTTTTTTCCAGCCGCTGCGCCAGGCCGAAACCGATATTGCCGCCGCCGACCAGCATAATACGTTTATAGGGTTTCTCCAGACGCTGCATTTCACTCATCACCGCACGAATATTCTGGCTGGCAGCGATGAAAAACACTTCATCACCCGCTTCCACAATGGTTGAACCTTGCGGGCGAATAGGGCGGTCCTGACGAAAAATGGCGGCGACGCGGGTGTCAATGTGCGGCATATGCTCGCGCATGATGGAGAGTGGATTACCCACCAGCGGTCCGCCATAGTAGGCTTTGACTACCGCCAGGCTGACTTTGCCTTCTGCAAAGTTCACCACCTGTAACGCGCCCGGATACTGGATCAGACGATAGATATTGTCGATCACCAGCTGCTCGGGTGAGATCAAATGATCGATCGGTACCGCTTCAGGGATAAAAAGTTTATCGGCGTCACGCAAGTAATCCGCAGCGCGGATCCGGGCGATCCGGTTAGGCGTGTTGAAGAGCGAATAAGCGATCTGACAGGCGATCATATTGGTTTCATCGGAGTTGGTAACGGCAACCAGCATATCGGCATCTTCTGCGCCTGCTTCTCGCAATATCCGTGGATGGGAACCGTGACCCTGCACCACACGCAGATCGAATTTATCCTGCAAATGACGTAAGCGCGAAGAGTCAGTATCGACCACCGTGATATCGTTATTCTCACCGACCAGGTTTTCTGCCAGCGTGCCGCCGACCTGTCCTGCACCCAGAATGATTATTTTCATCGCTTATCAACGCTCATATCAATTAGCATCCGCTTTTTTTATCAGCTTAGCGTAGAAGAAACCATCTCCGCCCTCGGCCTCAGGAAAGAGCTGCCAGCCATTAGCTGGCGCATTCTGCAGCGGCTTCGCTTCGGCATCCGGCTGACGCTGTAAAAAGGCCTCAATTTGCTGCTGATTCTCTTCAGGCAGAATCGAGCAGGTGGCGTAAATCAGGGTGCCACCAGGTTTGAGGTGGGGCCAGACCGCATCCAGGATTTCGCGTTGCAGCTTCGCCAGTTCAGCGATGTCACGATCGCGACGCAGCCACTTAATATCCGGATGACGGCGAATGACGCCCGTTGCTGAGCAGGGCGCATCCAGCAGAATACGGTCAAACTGACGATCGCCGCACCACTGCTGTGGCGTGCGTCCATCACCCTGTTTCACCTCAGCCTTCATCCCCAGACGCTGAAGGTTTTCTTCAACGCGCTTGAGACGCTGTGCATCCACATCTACCGCCAGCACCTGAGCTTCGGGCGCCACCTCAAGAATATGTGTTGTTTTGCCGCCCGGCGCGGCACACAGGTCGAGAATCTGCTCACCATTCTGCGGCTCCAGCAACAAGGCGCAACGCTGGGCGGAGAGATCCTGAACGGTTACCCAGCCCTGATCGAAGCCCGGTAGCTGGCTGACCGATGCCGGCGATTCAAGACGCAGGGCATCCGGCACGTCTGCTGCGGGATGGGCGAGCTTGCCGCTTTCAGTCAGCATCGCCAGCCAGCCATCACGGTCGTGATGCTGACGGTTAACGCGCAACCACATTGGCGGGCGCAGATTGTTCGCTTCAACGATCTGCTGCCATTGTTCCGGCCAGGCGTGCTGTAACCGCTTTAACAGCCAGCCCGGATGCAGATAGCGCTGCGGGCCATCCTGAATGCTGGCAAGCAGCTCTTCTCTCTGGCGTTGATACTGGCGTAAAACACCGTTAAGCAACCCTTTCAGGCTGGTGCGTTTCAGTACTTCCGCGCCAGCCACGGTTTCAGCCAGCGCCGCATGAGCGGGAACGCGGGTATATTCCAGCTGATAGAGGCCGACCATGATCAGGTAATGCAGAACACGCTGTTTGCCGGTCAGTGGACGCTCCATCAGCTTGCCAATTAAGGCCTCAAGCTGCGGCAACGTACGCAACACACCAAAGCAGATCTCCTGCACTAAAGCGCTGTCTTTGTCAGAAAGTTTTTTCTGCGCCGCTGGTAATGCCGTATTAAGCGATTCGCCTTTATCGACAACGCGCTCAATGAGCTGAGCGGAGAGGCTACGCAGGTTGGTTGATTTATTCATAGGATTTTGTCATCAAACAAAAAGCCCGGTGCATGACCGGGCCAGAGAGTCAGTCGAGAAGGGTTCCAGCTTCAAACCATTCCCGGCGCGAGTTGAGAAGATCCTGAGCCGACATCGGTTTTTTACCGGCGGGCTGCAACTGCAACAGATTAAGCACACCCTGAGCGGTCGCCACCTGGATGCCATGTTTGTCAGCACGGATGATTTGACCGGGCTGATGATCGCTGTGTGGCAACACGCTGGCCTGCCAGACTTTAACCAGCTGGTCATCAACCATGAAGAAACTCATCGGCCAGGGGTTAAAGGCGCGAATACAGCGTTCGAGCTGTTCAGCCGGGAGCATCCAGTCCAGACGCGCCTCTTCTTTACTCAGTTTCTCCGCGTAATTAGCGAGTGATTCGTCCTGTTTTTCGGGTACAGCCTGCTGGCTGGCAACTAAGCTCAGCGTGTCAAGTAAGCCCTGCGGTCCCAGTTGCGCCAGCTTGTCGTACAGTGTCGCGCTGGTGTCCTGTGCCGTAATCGGACAGGTCAGTTTATACAGCATGTCTCCGGTATCTAATCCCACATCCATTTGCATGATGGTGATACCTGTCTCACTGTCGCCAGCCCAAAGCGCACGCTGGATAGGCGCGGCACCACGCCAGCGCGGCAGCAGAGAACCATGCACGTTGATACAGCCAAGACGCGGCATATCAAGTACCGGTTTCGGTAAAATCAACCCATATGCCACCACAACCATCACATCGGCCTGTAAATCGGCGACCAGCTGCTGGTTCTCTTCGGGTCGCAACGACTTAGGCTGATAAACCGGAATATTGTGAGCCAGTGCCAGCGTTTTAACCGGGCCGGGCGTTAACTTATTGCCGCGACCTGCGGGACGGTCAGGCTGGGTGAATACGCCGACTACCTGATGCTCAGAAGCAAGCAGCGCGTCAAGATGACGCGCTGCAAAGTCAGGTGTGCCGGCAAAGATAATTTTTAGCGGGGCAGACACGTTTATCCCTTCTCAGAAACTCAGGAAGCCTGCGCGTTCTGGCGCGCCAGCTTCTCTAACTTTGTTTTGATTCGCTGACGCTTTAAAGGCGACAGATAATCAATAAACAGTTTGCCATCCAGATGATCGATCTCATGCTGAATGCAGATGGCCAGAAGCTCACTGGCTTCCAGTTCAAAGCTGTTGCCGTCACGATCCAGCGCGCGAACCTTGACCCGTTCCGCGCGCGGCACAAAGGCACGCTGTTCAGGGATAGAGAGACAGCCCTCTTCGATACCGGTTTCGCCGCTTTTTTCCAGCAGTTCAGGGTTGATCAATACCAGACGCTCTTCACGACTTTCAGAAACATCAATGACGATGATGCGCTGGTGGATGTCCACCTGCGTCGCAGCAAGACCGATGCCTTCTTCGGCATACATGGTCTCGAACATATCATCAACGATACGCTGAATGTCTGCGTTAACTTCTTTAACGGGCGCAGCGATTTTGCGAAGGCGCTCGTCAGGGAAATGTAATACCTGCAAAACTGACATAAATATCCAGATCTGTATTCGGTTAAGAAAAGATTACTACCTCATATTGTAGACTTTTTGAGGCCTGATTGACAGCATTCTGCGGCAGGAAGCAAGCGGGATCAGGGAGTCAGAGATGGACAAAATAGCGCGCTATGTACGGCTGGCTGCGGTCAGCGGAATGACCGGCAGAGGCTGGATTGAGGTCGCCACCCAACTGGAGGCCGCGGATGGCGATCTGCGGCACACCAGACTGGATGCTGCACAATGCCTGCAGTATCAGGCACTGCCCGAAAAGCAGGTGGATGAGGTACGGCGCTGGCTGACAAGCAGCCCTGACCATCATCTGCTTACCGCTCTGGATGCGGGCTATCCTGTCCGGCTGAAAGAAACTGCGCGCTTTCCGCCCGTGCTGTACATCCAGGGCGATCCCGGCGTACTGAATACGCCTCAGCTTGGTGTGGTAGGCAGCCGTAATAGTTCGCACGCTGGCCGCTACTGGTGCGACTGGTTTACCCAGCAGCTGGCACTTAGCGGGCTGACTATTACCAGCGGTTTAGCGCGCGGGATTGACGGTGTGGCACATCAGGCCGCACTCAATGTGGGTGGCAAAACGGTGGCGGTGTCAGGCAGCGGCCTTCAGCATCTCTATCCGAAGAGCCATCTGCGGCTGGCCGGCGAGATTACAGAACAGGGCGGGGCGATCATTTCTGAATTTCCGCTGGCCACTCTTCCCCATCCACACAATTTTCCACGCCGGAATCGTATCATCAGCGGTTTAAGCCTCGGCGTGCTGGTGGTTGAAGCCTCACTGAAGAGTGGTTCACTGGTTACTGCTCGTTATGCGCTGGAGCAGAACCGGAATGTTTATGCGCTGCCTGGTGCGCTGGGCAATCCATCAGGCGAGGGCGTTAACTGGCTGATTCAGCAGGGGGCGCTGCTGGTGGCGCATCCGAATAATATCCTGGAGGATCTGGTGAGTGTCCTGAGCTGGTTGCCCGATACACAAACAGACCAAATTTATTCTGATGACAGTGACGATGCTCCATTGCCATTTGCTGATGTGTTGGCTAACGTAGGTGATGATGTTACACCTGTTGACGTTGTCGCTGAACGTGCCGGCCAACCTGTGCCAGTTATCTCAGCTCAGTTGCTGGAACTGGAGTTAGCAGGATGGATCGCAGCTGTACCCGGCGGCTATGTCCGATTAAGGAGGGCATGCCATGTTCGACGTACTCATGTACTTGTTTGAGACATATATCCACAACGAAGCAGAAATGGGTGTTGATCAGGACAGATTGACAGATGACTTGACGGATGCCGGGTTTCATCGTGAAGATATTTACAGCGCGTTGAACTGGTTAGAAAGGTTGGCCGACTATCAGGAAGGGCTGGTTGCGCCAATTTTACTGGCAAATGATCCGCTCTCTATGCGCATCTATACCGATGAAGAGAGCAACCGTTTAGATGCTGAAAGCCGTGGTTTCCTGCTTTTCCTGGAACAAATTCAGGTGCTGAGTCTGGAAACGCGCGAGATGGTCATCGAACGAGTCATGGCGCTTGATACCCCTGAGTTTGACTTAGAGGATCTCAAATGGGTGGTGCTGATGGTGCTGTTTAACATCCCCGGATGTGAAAATGCTTATCAGCAGATGGAAGAACTGCTATTCGACGTCAATGAAGGTATGCTGCATTAAAATTCCTTTCATGCATTCATCGTTATGAGTAAAGCTGCACTCTTCACCGTGCGTAAACAGGATCCCTGCCCCGCTTGCGGGGCAGAACTGGTTATACGCTCCGGCAAACATGGCCCTTTTTTGGGCTGCGCAAATTATCCAGCGTGCGACTATATCCGGCCTTTAAAAAGCCAGGCTGACGGACATGTCGTTAAAGTGCTGGAAGGACACGCCTGTCCGGACTGCGGCGCAGACAAAGTTTTGCGTCAGGGACGCTTTGGCATGTTTATCGGCTGCAGCCACTACCCGGAATGTGGCTATACGGAAACCATCGATAAACCGGATGAAACGACACTGACATGTCCGCAATGTCAGCAAGGTAAATTAGTCCAGCGGCGTTCACGCTATGGCAAAACCTTTCATTCCTGCGATCGTTATCCGGTCTGCCAGTTTGCAGTTAATCTGATACCCGTAGCCGGGACCTGTCCCCATTGTCAGTTTCCGCTATTAGTAGAAAAGAAGACGGCGCAGGGCGTGAAACGCTTTTGTGCCAGTAAGAGTTGTGGCAAAGCCATCGCTGAAGAGAACTGAGACATTATGGATAATCAACACCTCGCCGGCTCCATTGAGCGCTGCGTGAGTCATCTGAATCGCCAGGCGGTGATCGCCTATCCCACTGAAGCTGTGTTTGGGCTGGGCTGTGATCCAGACAGTGAGTCTGCCGTTATGGCGTTGCTGGCGCTGAAACAGCGCCCGGTGGAGAAGGGGCTGATCCTGATTGCTGCTGATTATTCGCAGCTCGAACCCTATATCTCCGATCGCGAACTCTCGGTGATTCAGCGTGAACGGATGTTTGCCTGCTGGCCGGGCCCGGTCACCTTTGTGGTTCCCGTTCCACCGCAGACCCCACGCTGGTTAACCGGGCAGTTTGATTCACTGGCGATTCGCGTCAGCGATCATCCCGATGTCCAGGCGCTTTGCCGCGCGTTTGGTAAACCGCTGGTTTCTACCAGTGCCAACCTGTCGGGGCAGCCTCCGTGCCGCACGGCCGAAGAGGTTAAGCAGCAGTTTGGGGATGATTTTCCGGTCCTGTCGGGCAAAACCGGTGGGCGGCAAAACCCTTCTGAAATCCGCGATGTCATCAGCGGCGAACTCATACGTCAGGGCTAAATCATGGACCAATTCGCCGTTTTCGGTAATCCAATCAACCACAGCAAATCACCGTTAATCCATCAGGCTTTTGCAGAACAGACCGGGATAGAGCACCGTTATGGCCGGATCTGCGCGCCGGTTGATGGTTTTCCGCAGGCTCTGACGGCGTTTTTTGAACAGGAAGGCCGCGGGGCGAATGTCACTCTGCCTTTCAAGCAGCAGGCGTGGGAGTTTGCCGATCGGCTCAGCGATCGGGCTGCCCGTTCGGGTGCGGTGAATACCCTGAAGAAACTCAGCGACGGACAGATTTATGGCGATAACACCGATGGTATTGGCTTACTGAGCGATCTTCAGCGGCTGGCAATGATCAAAACCGGCGATAATGTGTTGCTGGTGGGAGCGGGCGGGGCAGCTCGCGGCGTGATCCTGCCGCTGCTGTCAGCCGGGGTCTCAATGACTATCGTCAACCGTACCTTTGCCCGTGCTGAGGAACTGGCAGAGCTGTTCCGGCAGAATGGCGCAATTAATGCGTGTGGCTTTGAGCAACTGGCAGACAAAACTTTTGATCTGGTCATCAATGCGACCTCAAGCGGCGTAGAGGGAAAAACGCCGCCTCTGCCAGTAACACTTATTCATCCTGAACTGCGCTGTTATGACATGTTCTACCAACGCGGTCTGACCCCTTTCCTGCAGTGGTGTCAGGAGCAGGGTGCGCAACATCTGGCAGATGGATTAGGCATGCTGGTGGGCCAGGCGGCGCATGCTTTTCATTTATGGCACGGCGTAATGCCAGACATCACGCCGGTTATTGCTCAGTTGAAGCAGGCGATGCAGTCGTGAATCAGGCCATCCAGTTTCCCGATGATGAGATTTATGACGCGGCGCGGCAGGCGATCTGTTTTCCGGTGCTGGTTAACGGTATGCGGTTGACCTGTGCCATCAGCGCCGCGACATTACGATCCCGCTTTGGTGAGGAAGACGCGATGACGCTGTTTCAGCATCACCGCTGGGATCTGGAAGAGGAAGCCGAAACGGCGATTCGTCAGGATGATATTGATACTCAGGGCTGGATCTGGTTGTCTTCGCCAGAGTAATCATTTTTCCAGCTGACATAGTTGTTGGCTGAATAGCGTAAACCTTCTTTTTCCTGCTCATTGAGCGGACGAACCTGCCTGACCGGGCTGCCGAGGTAAAGGTAGCCACTCTCCAGCCGTTTACCCGGCGGCACCAGACTTCCGGCACCGATCATCACCTCTTCTTCTACTATTACGCCATCCAGCAGGATTGACCCCATTCCAACCAATACGCGATCGCCAATGGTACAGCCATGCAGCATCGCTTTATGCCCGACTGTCACATCCTGCCCAATAATCAGCGGAAAGCCTTCTGGGTTGGAGGCCGACTTATGGGTGACATGCAGCACGCTGCCATCCTGAATGTTGGTGCGGGCGCCAATGCGAACCTGGTTCACGTCACCGCGAATCGCAACCAGCGGCCAGATGCTGACGTCATCTTCCATAATCACATCGCCGACGACGACGCTACTCGGATCGACCATCACGCGCTGGCCGGTTTGCGGGAAGAGATGTTTATAGGGGCGTAAGGCGGAAGTCATCATGTTCTCCTTGATACTGAATTTATTGCAGCCTGATGTTATTTCAGGCAACTGACAAGCCAATTCTGACCCGGATCGCTGGCGATCTCACCAATCTGGATCATTTATAACCACTCAGGAAAAAGATCCAAAAAAAGGGTTGTGCTCTGAAGCGGGATCCCTATAATGCGCCTCCATCGACACGGAACAACGGCTTACCGGCCGCCGGGTTGAGAGGCACAGGAGACTGCGCCGCCGGAGAAAAACTTCCCAAAAAGAAGTTGACTCTGAAGGAGGAAAGCGTAATATACGCCACCTCGCGACAGACGGTTAACCCGCTGCTCGCACTGCTCTTTAACAATTTATCAGACAATCTGTGTGGGCACTCGCAGGATTGATATCAGCGTCTCCGGACGTAAAAAATATCAAGCCTCACGAGTGAACACATAATGAAATTCATTATGACGTTTTACAGATGAGCACCGCTTAACTTGTTTAAGCAAATCAAACTTAAATTGAAGAGTTTGATCATGGCTCAGATTGAACGCTGGCGGCAGGCCTAACACATGCAAGTCGGACGGTAGCACAGAGGAGCTTGCTCCTTGGGTGACGAGTGGCGGACGGGTGAGTAATGTCTGGGGATCTGCCCGATAGAGGGGGATAACCACTGGAAACGGTGGCTAATACCGCATAACGTCGCAAGACCAAAGAGGGGGACCTTCGGGCCTCTCACTATCGGATGAACCCAGATGGGATTAGCTAGTAGGCGGGGTAATGGCCCACCTAGGCGACGATCCCTAGCTGGTCTGAGAGGATGACCAGCCACACTGGAACTGAGACACGGTCCAGACTCCTACGGGAGGCAGCAGTGGGGAATATTGCACAATGGGCGCAAGCCTGATGCAGCCATGCCGCGTGTATGAAGAAGGCCTTCGGGTTGTAAAGTACTTTCAGCGGGGAGGAAGGCGATGTGGTTAATAACCGCGTCGATTGACGTTACCCGCAGAAGAAGCACCGGCTAACTCCGTGCCAGCAGCCGCGGTAATACGGAGGGTGCAAGCGTTAATCGGAATTACTGGGCGTAAAGCGCACGCAGGCGGTCTGTTAAGTCAGATGTGAAATCCCCGGGCTTAACCTGGGAACTGCATTTGAAACTGGCAGGCTTGAGTCTTGTAGAGGGGGGTAGAATTCCAGGTGTAGCGGTGAAATGCGTAGAGATCTGGAGGAATACCGGTGGCGAAGGCGGCCCCCTGGACAAAGACTGACGCTCAGGTGCGAAAGCGTGGGGAGCAAACAGGATTAGATACCCTGGTAGTCCACGCCGTAAACGATGTCGACTTGGAGGTTGTTCCCTTGAGGAGTGGCTTCCGGAGCTAACGCGTTAAGTCGACCGCCTGGGGAGTACGGCCGCAAGGTTAAAACTCAAATGAATTGACGGGGGCCCGCACAAGCGGTGGAGCATGTGGTTTAATTCGATGCAACGCGAAGAACCTTACCTACTCTTGACATCCAGCGAACTTTCCAGAGATGGATTGGTGCCTTCGGGAACGCTGAGACAGGTGCTGCATGGCTGTCGTCAGCTCGTGTTGTGAAATGTTGGGTTAAGTCCCGCAACGAGCGCAACCCTTATCCTTTGTTGCCAGCGATTCGGTCGGGAACTCAAAGGAGACTGCCGGTGATAAACCGGAGGAAGGTGGGGATGACGTCAAGTCATCATGGCCCTTACGAGTAGGGCTACACACGTGCTACAATGGCGCATACAAAGAGAAGCGACCTCGCGAGAGCAAGCGGACCTCACAAAGTGCGTCGTAGTCCGGATCGGAGTCTGCAACTCGACTCCGTGAAGTCGGAATCGCTAGTAATCGTGGATCAGAATGCCACGGTGAATACGTTCCCGGGCCTTGTACACACCGCCCGTCACACCATGGGAGTGGGTTGCAAAAGAAGTAGGTAGCTTAACCTTCGGGAGGGCGCTTACCACTTTGTGATTCATGACTGGGGTGAAGTCGTAACAAGGTAACCGTAGGGGAACCTGCGGTTGGATCACCTCCTTACCTGAAGATACCTTCCCGCGTAGTGCTCACACAGATTGTCTGATAGAAAAGTAACGAGCAGAAAAAACCTCTACAGGCTTGTAGCTCAGGTGGTTAGAGCGCACCCCTGATAAGGGTGAGGTCGGTGGTTCAAGTCCACTCAGGCCTACCAAATTCGCACTCACGCTGCGTTATGTCTCCGGCTCGCATAGTTCACTATGCTTCGCGGAAACATGCCTTGCCTGAGCACGAATTGCATTTCTTACGGAATGTACTCGGTTGAGTGGTAGTAGTGGTCTCTGCAGTAACTGTATGGGGCTATAGCTCAGCTGGGAGAGCGCCTGCCTTGCACGCAGGAGGTCAGCGGTTCGATCCCGCTTAGCTCCACCATACCGTCTTACTGTTTTTTCTGAAAAAAATACTTCAGAGCGTACCGGCAACGGTGTGCTGCGAAGTATTATGCTCTTTAACAATCCGGAACAAGCTGAAAATTGAAACGACATGTCGTTTTCATTCTCCGTAATAAGAATGAAAAACACGATATGTTCGAGTCTCTCAAATGCTTGCAACACGCAGCGTTGAAAAACGCCTGTGGGTTGTGAGGTTAAGCGACTAAGCGTACACGGTGGATGCCCTGGCAGTCAGAGGCGATGAAGGACGTGCTAATCTGCGTAAAGCGACGGTAAGGTGATATGAACCGCTACAGCCGTCGATGTCCGAATGGGGAAACCCGGTGCACTCAGTGCATCATTGCAGCATGAATACATAGTGCTGCAAGGCGAACCGGGGGAACTGAAACATCTAAGTACCCCGAGGAAAAGAAATCAACCGAGATTCCCCCAGTAGCGGCGAGCGAACGGGGAGCAGCCCAGAGCCTGAATCAGCTTGTGTGTTAGTGGAAGCGTCTGGAAAGTCGCAGGGTACAGGGTGATACTCCCGTACACAAAAACACACATGCTGTGAGCTCGATGAGTAAGGCGGGACACGTGGTATCCTGTCTGAATATGGGGGGACCATCCTCCAAGGCTAAATACTCCTGACTGACCGATAGTGAACCAGTACCGTGAGGGAAAGGCGAAAAGAACCCCGGCGAGGGGAGTGAAACAGAACCTGAAACCGTGTACGTACAAGCAGTGGGAGCCTCTTTATGGGGTGACTGCGTACCTTTTGTATAATGGGTCAGCGACTTATATTCTGTAGCAAGGTTAACCGTATAGGGGAGCCGCAGGGAAACCGAGTCTTAACTGGGCGTTAAGTTGCAGGGTATAGACCCGAAACCCGGTGATCTAGCCATGGGCAGGTTGAAGGTTGGGTAACACTAACTGGAGGACCGAACCGACTAATGTTGAAAAATTAGCGGATGACCTGTGGCTGGGGGTGAAAGGCCAATCAAACCGGGAGATAGCTGGTTCTCCCCGAAAGCTATTTAGGTAGCGCCTCGTGAACTCATCTTCGGGGGTAGAGCACTGTTTCGGCTAGGGGGCCATCCCGGCTTACCAACCCGATGCAAACTGCGAATACCGAAGAATGTTATCACGGGAGACACACGGCGGGTGCTAACGTCCGTCGTGAAGAGGGAAACAACCCAGACCGCCAGCTAAGGTCCCAAAGTCATGGTTAAGTGGGAAACGATGTGGGAAGGCACAGACAGCCAGGATGTTGGCTTAGAAGCAGCCATCATTTAAAGAAAGCGTAATAGCTCACTGGTCGAGTCGGCCTGCGCGGAAGATGTAACGGGGCTAAACCATGCACCGAAGCTGCGGCAGCGACGCTTATGCGTTGTTGGGTAGGGGAGCGTTCTGTAAGCCGTCGAAGGTGTGCTGTGAGGCATGCTGGAGGTATCAGAAGTGCGAATGCTGACATAAGTAACGATAAAGCGGGTGAAAAGCCCGCTCGCCGGAAGACCAAGGGTTCCTGTTCAACGTTAATCGGAGCAGGGTGAGTCGACCCCTAAGGCGAGGCCGAAAGGCGTAGTCGATGGGAAACAGGTTAATATTCCTGTACTTGGTGTTACTGCGAAGGGGGGACGGAGAAGGCTATATCGGCCGGGCGACGGTTGTCCCGGTTTAAGCGTGTAGGTGTGTGTTCCAGGCAAATCCGGTTCACTTTACACTGAGGCGTGACGACGAGGCACTACGGTGCTGAAGTGATAAATGCCCTGCTTCCAGGAAAAGCCTCTAAGCATCAGGTAACACAAAATCGTACCCCAAACCGACACAGGTGGTCAGGTAGAGAATACCAAGGCGCTTGAGAGAACTCGGGTGAAGGAACTAGGCAAAATGGTGCCGTAACTTCGGGAGAAGGCACGCTGGCGCGTAGGTGGAGGGACTCGCTCCCCGAGCCGAAGCCAGTCGAAGATACCAGCTGGCTGCAACTGTTTATTAAAAACACAGCACTGTGCAAACACGAAAGTGGACGTATACGGTGTGACGCCTGCCCGGTGCCGGAAGGTTAATTGATGGGGTTATCCGCAAGGAGAAGCTCTTGATCGAAGCCCCGGTAAACGGCGGCCGTAACTATAACGGTCCTAAGGTAGCGAAATTCCTTGTCGGGTAAGTTCCGACCTGCACGAATGGCGTAATGATGGCCAGGCTGTCTCCACCCGAGACTCAGTGAAATTGAACTCGCTGTGAAGATGCAGTGTACCCGCGGCAAGACGGAAAGACCCCGTGAACCTTTACTACAGCTTGACACTGAACATTGAGCCTTGATGTGTAGGATAGGTGGGAGGCTTTGAAGCGCAGACGCCAGTCTGCGTGGAGCCAACCTTGAAATACCACCCTTTAATGTTTGATGTTCTAACGTGGCCCCGTGATCCGGGGTGCGGACAGTGTCTGGTGGGTAGTTTGACTGGGGCGGTCTCCTCCTAAAGCGTAACGGAGGAGCACGAAGGTCAGCTAATCACGGTCGGACATCGTGAGGTTAGTGCAATGGCATAAGCTGGCTTGACTGCGAGAGTGACGGCTCGAGCAGGTGCGAAAGCAGGTCATAGTGATCCGGTGGTTCTGAATGGAAGGGCCATCGCTCAACGGATAAAAGGTACTCCGGGGATAACAGGCTGATACCGCCCAAGAGTTCATATCGACGGCGGTGTTTGGCACCTCGATGTCGGCTCATCACATCCTGGGGCTGAAGTAGGTCCCAAGGGTACGGCTGTTCGCCGTTTAAAGTGGTACGCGAGCTGGGTTTAGAACGTCGTGAGACAGTTCGGTCCCTATCTGCCGTGGGCGCTGGAGAATTGAGGGGGGTTGCTCCTAGTACGAGAGGACCGGAGTGAACGCACCACTGGTGTTCGGGTTGTCATGCCAATGGCATTGCCCGGTAGCTAAGTGCGGAAAAGATAAGTGCTGAAAGCATCTAAGCACGAAACTTGCCCCGAGATGAGTTCTCCCTGACCCTTTAAGGGTCCTGAAGGGACGTTGAAGACGACGACGTTGATAGGCCGGGTGTGTAAGCGCAGCGATGCGTTGAGCTAACCGGTACTAATGACCCGTGAGGCTTAACCTTACAACGCCAGAGGCGTTTTTAAGAGACACGATTTTCAGCTTGTTACCGGATACGTTTGTGTCCTGCGGACCCGGGTCCGGAGGATTTTGCGCTGAGGCAGGGCGGCAACCGAGCGATACGAAGGAGCATACTGAAGTATGTGACGGAGTAGCGCGAGGGCGGCCAACGCAGCATCAGCACAAAAGACACAGGACAGAGCACAAAGAATTTGCCTGGCGGCTGTAGCGCGGTGGTCCCACCTGACCCCATGCCGAACTCAGAAGTGAAACGCCGTAGCGCCGATGGTAGTGTGGGGTCTCCCCATGCGAGAGTAGGGAACTGCCAGGCATCAAATTTAGTGTGCTGATATGGCTCAGTTGGTAGAGCGCACCCTTGGTAAGGGTGAGGTCCCCAGTTCGACTCTGGGTATCAGCACCAGTTAAGGCATGAGTTCGGTAAATAAAGAATTTGCCTGGCGGCTGTAGCGCGGTGGTCCCACCTGACCCCATGCCGAACTCAGAAGTGAAACGCCGTAGCGCCGATGGTAGTGTGGGGTCTCCCCATGCGAGAGTAGGGAACTGCCAGGCATCAAATAAGAGAGAGCCCTTCGCGTATGCGAAGGGCTTTTTTCGTTGTGGCAATCGCCAGAATCTCTCCTTTTCTCCATTGCAAACCACCCTGTCCAGCACTAGCCGCCTCTGTTATACAGCCAATAAAAAACCCGGCACCAGGCCGGGTAATAGAGATTGTGTGCTACGTCAGTGAATCACCTGCGACAGGAAGGCGCGGGTGCGTTCTGATTTAGGATGAGCGAAGAACTCCTGCGGTGGCGCCACTTCAACGATCTCACCCCGATCCATAAAGATCACACGGTCCGCAACGGTACGGGCAAAGCCCATTTCATGGGTAACGCACAGCATGGTCATGCCATCTTCAGCCAGCCCAATCATAGTATCCAGCACTTCCTTCACCATCTCAGGATCGAGCGCTGAGGTCGGCTCATCAAACAACATGATTTTGGGTTTCATGCAGAGCGAGCGGGCGATGGCAACGCGCTGCTGCTGACCGCCGGAGAGCTGGCCAGGAAACTTGTGCGCATGTTCGGCGATACGCACCCGCTGCAGATAATGCATCGCCAGCTCATCGGCCTCTTTCTTAGGGATCTTTCTGACCCAGGACGGCGCCAGCGTACAGTTCTGTAATACGGTCAGGTGCGGAAACAGATTAAAGTGCTGGAAGACCATCCCCACTTCGGTACGGACCCGCTCAATGTTGCGCACATCCTCATTCAGATGAATACCATCGACGACAATGCGCCCCTGCTGATGCTCTTCAAGATGGTTTATGCAGCGAATGGTGGTCGACTTACCGGAGCCGGATGGACCACACAGCACGATGCGCTCGCGGGGTTTAACCTGCAGGTTGATGTCTTTCAGTACGTGAAACTGCCCGTACCATTTATTCACGTTCTCAAGCGAGATCATCAACGCGTCGGAAGAGTGTGTCATAGAGTGTGTCATGTAAAACCTCAGTGCGATTTACGCCCGGTGTGAAAGCGCTTTTCCAGGTACTGGCTGTAGCGCGACATGCTAAAACAGAAAATCCAATAGACCAGCGCAGCAAAGACATAACCTTCAGTCGACATGCCCAGCCACGTCGGATCGACGGTAGCCTGCTGGACGCTGCTGAACAGATCGAACAGGCCGATGATGATCACCAGGCTGGTATCTTTAAACAGCGCAATGATGGTATTCACCAGGCCGGGGATGGTCATCTTGAGGGCCTGCGGCAGAATCACCAGCATCTGCGTCTTCCAGTAGCCCAGCGCCAGTGACTCGGCGGCTTCATACTGGCCTTTCGGCAGCGCCTGCAAACCGCCACGCACCACCTCAGCCACATAGGCGGACTGGAATAAAATGACCCCAACCAGCGCACGCACCAATTTGTCGATGGTAGTGCCTTCAGCCATAAACAGCGGCAGCATCACGGATGACATAAACAGCACGGTGATCAGAGGTACGCCGCGCCAGAACTCGATGAAGATAATCGACAGCGTACGCACGACCGGCATCTTTGAGCGACGTCCCAGCGCCAGTAAAATTCCCAGCGGCAAAGCGCCGGCAATCCCGACCGATGCGATAATCAGCGTCAGGGTTAAGCCGCCCCACTGGCGGGTTTCGACCCGCTCCAGCCCCAGATAGCCGCCATAAAGCAGAAACCAGACGATGACCGGATAAGCGATTGCCCAGAGTGCAATGTAGCGTCCACGGTACGGCAGGCTTTTGATAAACATCGGGATAATCGACAGTAGTCCAATTACCAGCGCCAGGTTAATCCGCCAGCGCAATTCATGCGGATAGAGCCCATACATGAACTGGCCAAAACGGGCATGGATAAAGACCCAACAGGCGCCCTCTTTGGTGCAGTCAGCACGGGTGGTACCGAACCAGTTAGCCTGAAAGATCAGCCAGTTCAGCGCAGGCGGAATAACGTGCCAGATCACCCAGATGCAAAACAGCGTGAGCAGGGTGTTAAACCAGCTGGAAAATAAATTCTTACGCGCCCAACGCCAGGCGCGACTCGCCAGATTCGTCGGGACGGGGGGCGTTTCATGTGTGGTAACAGACATAGTCATCCCGTTCTCTTAACGCTCAACCAGCGCAATTTTGCGGTTATAGAGGTTCATTAGCAGTGAAATCAGCAGGCTGATGATCAGATAAACGCCCATGGTGATAGCAATGGTCTCAATCGCCTGGCCGGTCTGATTCAGTACTGAACCGGCAAACAGCGACACCATATCGGGATAACCGATGGCGGCAGCCAGTGAGGAGTTTTTCACGATGTTCAGATACTGGCTGGTCAGCGGAGGAATAATCACGCGCATTGCCTGCGGGATAATCACCTGCCGCAGCGTAACCGGATTAGGCAGGCCCAGCGAACGTGCCGCCTCATGTTGCCCGTACGGTACCGACTGAATCCCCGAGCGGATCACTTCAGCAATAAACGATGAGGTATAGATCGACAACGCCAGGGTCAGCGCCGCCAGCTCAGGGATCATCACTGAGCCGCCACGGAAGTTAAAACCGCGTAGCTGTGGCACGTCCCAGTGGGTCGCCGCGCCAAAACCGAGATGCGCAATCAGCGGGAACAGAATCAGCATCGCGATAGCCGCCGGCCATGAGCGACGTAACTGACCAGTTTTCAGCTGATGTTTACGGTTAAACCGGTACAGGCCGTAACTGCCGGCAATAGCCAGCAGCAGCGCAATCACAAACGGCCAGCTGCCTGCTGCATAGGTTGGCCAGGGGACGTATAAACCACGGTTGCTGACATAGGCCAGGTCAAAAGCATTCAGCGCCTGACGCGGGCCAGGCAGATTGCGTAACACCGCAAAGTACCAGAAGAAGATCTGCAGCAGCGGCGGAATATTACGGAAAGTTTCGATATAGATATTGGAAAGTTTCCGCAACAGCCAGTTGTCAGAAAGCCGCGCAAGACCAATAGCGAAGCCGAGAATGGAGGCAAAGACGATACAGAGCGCGGAGACCAGCAGGGTATTGGTCAACCCGACCATAAACACGCGCGCGTAAGTATCTCCTTCGGTGTACTCAATCAGGTGCTGAACAATACCAAAACCGGCAGTGCGCTCAAGGAATCCAAACCCGGAAGTGATACCGCGATTGGCCAGGTTGATAATGGTGTTATGCACCAGATAACCCACCACACCAAGCACCGCGACTATCGCTATGAGCTGATAAAGCCAGGCGCGAACCGTGGGATTACCGAATGAAAAATCCCTTTTCACGGTTGGGCGTTGTGACATGTTGAAACCTCAGTAACGAAAGCTGGGGTAGGGCACCGCAGAATACGGTGCCCGATTGGCGAGGAGTATTAACGTACTGGCGGTGCGTACTGAATGCCGCCCTGGTTCCACAACGCATTCTGACCACGAGCGATCTTCAATGCGCTATCTTTACCCACGTTACGATCGAAACTTTCCTGATAGTTGCCCACTTGCTTGATGATGTTGTAGGCCCATTTGTTGTCCAGTTTCAGATCCTTGCCAAAATCACCCTCAGCACCCAGCAGATGGGCCATATCTGGCGTAGTCGGTTTGGCGGTCATCTCATCAACGTTTTTCGAGGAAACGCCCATCTCTTCAGCATTCAGCATGGCGTAGAGTGACCACTTAACGATGGTGAACCAGTCATCATCACCGCGGCGAACGACCGGGCCCAGCGGTTCTTTAGAGATCACTTCTGGCAGCACGATAAATTCGTCAGGCTTGCCCAGCTTGATGCGTAACGCATAGAGCTGAGACTGGTCAGAAGCCAGCGTATCGCAGCGGCCGCTATCCAGCGCTTTGGCCGATTCGTCGGAGCGATCAAAGGTCACCGGCGTATATTGCATCTTATTGGCTTTAAAGAAGTCCGCCACGTTCAGCTCGGTATCGGTACCCGCCTGAATACAGACAGTAGCGCCGTCCAGTTCTTTAGCACTTTTCAGTCCGGCTTTCTGGTGAGTCAGGAAGCCAATACCGTCGTAATAATTGACGCCAGCAAACAGGAAGCCCATGCCGCCATCACGTGATGAGGTCCAGGTGGTATTGCGCGACAGGATATCGACTTCACCTGACTGCAGCGCGGTAAAACGCTCTTTAGCGGTCAGCGGGGTATATTTCACTTTGGTCGCATCGCCAAACACCGCTGCGGCCGCCGCACGGCAGACATCAACATCGATACCGGTAAACTTGCCGCTGGCATCGGCATAGGAGAAGCCGGGTAAACCGTCACTGATACCGCATTGAATAAAGCCTTTCTTCTTTATCGCATCCAGCGTCGTGCCAGCGTGAGCCTGCTGAGCAACGGCCAACAGCGAGGCCGCAGCAACCAGCGTGGAGAGCATCATCTTTTTCATAAAGCATCCTGTGTGGAGGAATCATGTTGTTATGTTTGCGCACTTTAGTGTGCGTTTTTCCTGTCTGTGGCGGTCAGCCATCCACGACTCTGCAAACCTGATGCCAGGTTTGCAGAGCCCTGAATTATCATGAAAGAACGGTTAATAATCGGAAGCAGCGGGAAAGTTCCGCTAATATGGCGCACCAAAAGGAAGCAATGCGAGTCGACCCGATCACATTTAGTGCAAATAGTTTCACTATATGGAAGCAATGTGAGCCATCACTCAGGCGCAAATGTATGCAGGAGATGCTTTGCTTTTAAAGGCGTGCAGGATCACAGAAGCCAGCGCTGACCGGGAATCGCCGGGCGGGCTGACGTATCGGAGAGGCGACGTCGGGAGAGAAGAGTGAGAAAGCGAGGCAGTGAAATATCACGGCAGCGATTGCAACTATAGTTACCATATTGACGATAACTGTTTCACCTGAATTGCCGATGCTTTGTGGAACAGCGCACAAATAAAAACGCCAGCCCGAAGGCTGGCGTAATTAACAGACAGAACCAGAATCAGTTCATGCCGTATTTTTTCAATTTCTTACGCAGCGTACCGCGGTTGATACCCATCATCAGGGCAGCACGGGTCTGGTTGCCACGGGTATACTGCATCACCATGTCCAACAGAGGCTGCTCGACTTCAGCCAAAACCAGCTCATACAGGTCACTTACATCCTGACCGTTCAGTTGAGCAAAATAGTTCTTCAGTGCCTGTTTAACCGAATCACGCAAAGGTTTTTGAGTTACCTGATCCTGTGAGTTAACGGTAGAAACGGTCAGTACGTCAGAATTTACGCGTTGTTCGAACATAGTTCTTTCAGCTCTTTATTTCGTTACGCAAGATTTTCGAAGTATGCCTCCAACGCCTCCAGCTGTTCGCTGGCATCCTCAATGGCGTTGAATGTGCGCCGAAACTGGTCATTCGGGGCGTGCTCCTGGAGATACCAGGAGACGTGCTTTCGCGCTATACGGTATCCCTTGCCTGAACCGTAAAAGTCGTGCAGCTCACGTATATGCGAAACAAGCAAGCGCTTGACCTCTGCCATTGGCAGCGGGGCAAGCAGCTCCCCAGTGTCCAGATAATGCTGGATTTCCCGGAAGATCCACGGTCTTCCCTGAGCAGCGCGTCCTATCATCAGAGCATCGGCCCCTGTATAGTCGAGCACCGCTCTGGCTTTATGCGGGTCAGTTATGTCTCCATTCGCGATAATCGGAATAGAGACACTCTGCTTAACTGTCCGAATGCTGTCATATTCAGCTTCCCCGTTGAACAGGCAGGCACGAGTGCGGCCATGTATCGTCAGAGCCTGAATACCACAACGTTCAGCCAATTGGGCAATCGCGACACAGTTCCTGTTTTCAGGATCCCAGCCAGTACGAATTTTCAGTGTTACCGGCACATCCACTGCATTGACCACTGCGGAGAGAATTGACTCCACCACGGCGGGATATTGCAGCAAGGCTGAACCCGCCATTTTGCGGTTAACCTTTTTGGCAGGGCAGCCCATATTAATGTCGATAACCTGTGCACCGGCCTCAACATTAATCCGTGCAGCTTGCGCCATTTCGCTGGGATCGCAACCGGCAATTTGCACGGCGCGAATGCCTGGCTCATCACTGTGCACCATGCGTAAACGAGATTTGTCACTGGCCCAGACTTCCGGGTTCGAAGACAACATCTCAGAAACTGCCATGCCTGCACCCATTTCATGACACAGCGTCCTGAATGGCCTGTCGGTAATCCCGGCCATAGGGGCTGCAATCAGTCGATTTCTCAGCTGGAGGTTTCCAATACGCATGAAGTCAGAATGGCCATACTGTGTCTGCAAGGCGGCGTATATTACGCATTTTTTCCTGAAGATGAAAGGCCAAACTTTGAACAATCAGCAAGAAAGATCAATGAAATCCGGGTGATCACTCCGCCATTTACAAAATAACCATAATTATCAGGCAATTAGATATTAATGCTGAAATTGTGAACAAACGTTTTTCCGAAAAAGCAGCCTGTTTAACCAGATAATAAACGTCACATGCCGTGATTAACGATACAAGCAACCATTCAGCATGCAGAAAGCCCGCACCTTACGCTACGGGCTGGCCGGAGAGGCTCTGCAGCCCGTTCAGTGCAAATCCGGGAGGCTGTCAGGCGACAAAATCATGCGCTGGATTCAGGCCTTCACGCCGGTGATCCGGCACCACTCTTCTTTGACCGCAACCGGGTCGAGCGCGAACTGCTCAGCATAGGCTTCGCAGACGCCTTCGGCCTGGCTCTCTAATACACCAGAGAGTCCAAGGTGACCGCCCGGCTTTGGCAGTACGCTAATCAGCGGGGCCAGTTCACGTAATGGACCGGCCAGGATATTGGCGACCACCACATCCGCTTGCAGGTTCTCCGGCTGCTGGTGGGGCAGATAGAGCGACAGACGATCGGAAACGCCATTGCGTTCAGCATTATCGCGACTGGCTTGGATCGCCTGCGGATCGATATCAATACCAATGGCCTGCGCTGCACCGAGCTTCAGCGCAGCGATCGCCAGGATCCCCGAGCCACAGCCAAAGTCGATCACCGTTTTCCCGGTCAGATCCAGTCCATCCAGCCAGGTCAGGCAGAGCGAGGTGGTGGGATGGGTGCCGGTGCCAAAGGCCAGGCCTGGATCGAGCATCACATTCACCGCCGTCGGATCGGGCACATCGCGCCAGCTTGGGCAGATCCACAGCCGTTCGCCAAAACGCATCGGGTGGAAGTTCTCCATCCATTCGCGTTCCCAGTCTTTATCTTCGATCTGTTCGATCTTGTGTCGGAAATCAGCACCTAACAGCGGATGTTGCGCCAGTTCAGCGACAATGGCGTCCATGTCACTTTCCGCATCGAACAGGCCGATCACATCCGTATCGCCCCACAGGCGGGTTTCGCCCGGCAGTGGCTCATAGACCGGATTATCATGGGTATCCTGAAAGGTGACGGAGACCGCACCGGTCTCCATCAGCGCATCGCTCAGCGTTTCAGCATGTTCACCCGAGCTGTTTATCTTGATTTGAATCCACGGCATAACGTCTCTCTTACGTTCAATGTTGCGGCGCGTCGGCAGTTTGCGGCGCGCGTCCAAACAGGTTACCCACTAAAAACGCCAGCAGGCTTAAAAGCAGGGAAGGCACAATCGGATGGAAGCCCATGATTTGCAGGTTAAGGCTCGCCAGAAACGCGTAGCAACCGCCACCGGTAACCATACCGGTGATGGCTCCTGCCGCATTGGCACGTTCCCAGTAAAGGCCCAGCACCAGCGGCCAGAGGAATACCGCCTCCAGGCCGCCAAACGCCAGCAGGTTGAGCCAGATGATCATATCAGGCGGATTCCAGGCGGCAATCAGCAGCAGAATGCCCAGCACAAAGGTAATGCCGCCAGATAACAGCCGCAGCCGCGGCTCATTTTCCATCTGCTGCGGCGCCACGCGCAGATAGAGATCTTTAATCAGCGTAGCGGATGCCTGCAACAGTTGGGCATTGATGGTCGACATAATCGCCGCCATCGGGGCCGCCAGAAACAGTCCAGCGGCCAGCGGCGGCAGCACGGTGATCATTAAGGTGGGGATCACCCGGTCCGGCACCGTCAGATCGGGCAGGATGGCCCGTCCCAGCGCGCCCGCCAGATGCATACCCAGCATCAGGATCACCACCACAATGGTGCCAAGGATAATCGCCCGATGTACCGCCTTGCTGTCTTTATAGGAGATGCAGCGTACCGCGGTATGCGGCAGGCCGATCACGCCAAAGCAGACCAGCACGATAAATGAGCTCAGAAAGGTCGGGGTAATGATCTCGCCTGGTCCCTGCGGCGACAGTAATTGCGGATCGATAGCGTGCAGCTTCTGCACGGCGGTGCCCAGCCCGCCCGCCTGATGGATCACGGCGAACAGCAGCAGGAAGGTGCCGATCAGCATCACCACGCCCTGCATCGCGTCATTGAGCACGCTGGCGCGGAAGCCACCAAAGGCGGTATAGAGCGCAATGGTGCCGCCGAAAATCAGTAAGCCGGTGTCATACGGAATCCCCGCCGCGGTTTCCAGCAATCGCGCACCGCCGATAAACTGCACCGTCATGGCACCAATGAACGCCACCAGCAGGCTCAGGCTGGCCAGCCAGATCAGCAGCGGACTCTGATAGCGCGCGTAAAGCATGTCATTCAGCGTCACCGCATTATGCTTACGCGCCAGGATAGCGAATTTCTTGCCCAGCACGCCGAGCGACAGCCAGACGGCAGGAACCTGAACCATCGCCAGCAATACCCATCCCAGGCCATATTTATAGGCGGCACCGGGTCCGCCAATAAACGAGCTGGCGCTGATATAGGTGGTCGTGAGGGTCATGGCCAGCACAAACCCGCCCATTGAGCGGCTGCCAAGAAAATATTCGGTCAGGAAGTTGCCCTGACGCTGTTTACGGACCGCGAAGACTGACAGCGCGGCGATCAGCACCAGATAAATTAAGAGAGGCAGGATAATGTCAAAATTCATTTTTATCCTCCAGCGACATGTCGCGGAAAATCACGCGGACCATCAGCCAGCATAAAAAAATGAACAGCAGAGGCGCAAAGACACAGGAGAGTTCGAACCAGCGTGGTAAGCCGGTGATCCCCATTTCGCTCCCGCCCAGCCAGGCGGAAAGCCCCCAAACAGCCAGCCAGAGCAGGGTCAGATAGAGTGACCAGCGGGCCTCTTTATGCGCCTGAATAAAACGAGCATCCATGATTCAACCTTAACGCCAGCGGCAAAAGAAAAAGGCCGGATTAACCGGCCTCTGACTAACTCAGCGTTGCGATTACTTCTCGTGCAAGCCGAGTTTTTTCTCCAGATAGTGGATATTGGTTCCACCGTGCTGGAAGTTTTCGTCGGACATGATCTTCATCTGCAGTTCAATGTTGGTCTTGATACCGTCGATGATCAGTTCCGCCAGCGCATTCTTCATGCGGGCAATGGCCACTTCACGGGTTTCGCCGTAGGTGATCAGCTTGCCAATCATGGAATCGTAGTAAGGCGGTACGCTGTAACCCGAATAGATGTGCGATTCCCAGCGCACGCCAAAACCGCCTGGCGCGTGGAAGCGGGTGATTTTACCCGGGCTCGGCAGGAAGGAAACCGGATCTTCAGCGTTGATACGGCATTCAACCGCATGTCCGCGAATGATCACATCTTCCTGTTTGATCGACAGTGGCTGACCAGCAGCGATACGCAGCTGCTCTTTGATCAGATCGACGCCGGTGATCATCTCGGTCACCGGATGCTCAACCTGAATACGGGTGTTCATCTCAATGAAGTAGAACTCACCGTTTTCATACAGGAACTCGAAGGTGCCTGCGCCGCGGTAGCCAATCTCAATACAGGCTTTGGCACAGCGATCGCCGATGAAGCGACGCTGTTCCTCAGTGATACCTGGGCCTGGCGCTTCTTCCACGACTTTCTGATGACGACGCTGCATTGAGCAGTCGCGCTCGCCCAGATAGATGGCGTTGCCCTGACCGTCAGCCAGTACCTGAATCTCGATGTGGCGAGGGTTCTCCAGATACTTCTCCATGTAAACCATGTCGTTGTTGAAAGCCGCTTTGGCTTCCGCTTTCGTCATGTTGATGGATTGTTCCAGATCTTTGTCGCCGCGCACGACGCGCATACCACGACCGCCGCCGCCGCCGGACGCTTTGATGATCACCGGATAACCGATGCGCTTCGCAAAGGCACGGTTCTTTTCCATATCATCGGTCAGCGAGCCGTCGGAGCCCGGTACGGTTGGCACACCGGCTTTCTTCATCGCGTTAATCGCTGACACTTTGTCGCCCATCAGGCGAATGGTGTCTGCTTTCGGGCCGATAAAGATAAAGCCTGAGCGCTCAACCTGCTCGGCAAAATCAGCATTCTCAGAGAGGAAGCCGTAGCCTGGGTGAATCGCCACCGCGCCGGTGATCTCCGCTGCGGAGATCAACGCCGGGATGTTGAGGTAACTTTTGACTGACTGCGCCGGGCCGATGCAGACGGTTTCGTCCGCCAGCAGCACGTGCTTCAGGTCACGATCCGCGCTTGAGTGGACCGCCACAGTCTTGATGCCCAGCTCTTTACAGGCACGCAGAATGCGCAGCGCGATCTCACCGCGGTTAGCAATAACAATTTTATCCAGCATGGTCCGCCCCGTTATTCGATGACAACCAGTGGCTCGTCAAATTCGACCGGCTGACCGCTCTCGACCAGAATGGCTTTCACCACACCAGACTTGTCGGCTTCGATCTGGTTCATCATCTTCATGGCTTCAACGATACACAGGGTATCGCCGGCATTCACTTTCTGACCCACTTCGATGAAGGCTTTTGCGTCCGGGCTTGGCGTGCGATAGAACGTCCCGACCATTGGTGAACGCACAATATGGCCGCTGATTTCAGCCGGTGCGGCTTCAGCAATGGCCGCAACAGGCGCGACAGCTGTCGCCAGAGCGGGTTGCTGTACCGGCGCAGCATAAGCCTGCTGCATCATCGGATAACCAACATTTGCAGGTGCACGGCTGATACGAACGGACTCTTCGCCCTCGGAGATTTCCAGCTCGGAGATGCCAGATTCTTCAACCAGTTCGATCAGTTTTTTAATTTTACGAATATCCATGAGTGGGGTTCCGTACTCAGTATGATTAATTAGTTTGAGACAGGCGTTTTACTGCCGTTTGTAAAGCCCATGTGTAGCCGTCAGCGCCAAGCCCACAGATGACGCCAGCAGATACATCAGATAGATAGGAGTGATGGCGGAAGGGCTCGCGTGCATGCACATTTGAGAGATGAACCTCAATAAACGGAATCGATACCGCTAACAGGGCATCACGCAGCGCGACGCTGGTATGGGTAAACGCGGCAGGATTGATAATGATGTAATCCACATTGCCTTTGGCCTCATGAATGCGATCAATCAGCTGAAACTCAGCGTTGGATTGCAAGTGGCTTAATTCCACATTCAGCTGGTCTGCCTGACGTGCAAGATCGTCCACAATCTGCTGCAGTGTGGTGTGACCATACTTCTCTGGCTCGCGCGTTCCCAACAGATTCAGGTTGGGTCCGTTTAAAAGCAGAATATGTAATTTATGCGCCATCTTGCTGCCATCTCCCGCAATCATTGAGGCATCGCGTAAAATACCTTGCCAATTTCCTTTTGTCACCTTTCACGATGAAAAAGAAGACCCGCCTTGCAATAAAGCCGGGCATTATATCCGTTTCGTGTCATTTCGCAGCAAAATACTGGTCTTATCTGCGAAGATGATCGGATGTGACCCGAAGGCCACATCTTTTAGCAGATAGTCAGGGAGGAAAACAACCACAGAAGGACTAGCGGGGCCACCATTTGAGAAACTTTTTGTAACGCCACGCTAACAACAGCGCAGCGAGCAGTGCATAGATAAGTGGCTGCGGCGACAGGATTTTGACTGACCAGATGTAGTGGATCGGGGCGAGAATTGCGACCAGATAGATGGCGTTATGCAATGTCTGCCAGCGTTTGCCGAGCTTACGTTGCGCCCGCTGGAAAGAGGTCAGCGCCAGGGCCAGTAATATCACCCAACTGATGATACCCAGTGTCAAATAGGGACGAGAAATTAACTCGCTGCCCAGCAGACGCAGATTATCAGCGCCTAATTCCAGCAGGTAGTAGCTCAGCAGATGGAGGCAGGCCCAGACAAAGGTCCAGATACCCAGCAGGCGACGCGTGCGGATCAACAGCGGCTGCTTGCCATAGCGCGCCAGCGGAGAGACCAGCAGCGTGCCCAGCAGCAATTTCAGCGCCATCCGCCCGGTAAAGTGCTGAATGTCTTTGGCCGGATCAGCACTTAATCCGCCCTGCATAGCGGCAAGGATCAGATAAACCAGCGGCAGCAGAGCCGCCAGATGCAGAATCACCTTGAGCCAGGTGATCTGTTTTAGCGACAGGCGTACCACTCAGTAATTCTCCCGCAGGTCGAGGCCGCGATAGAGCGAAGCCACCTGCTCGGCATAGCCGTTAAACAGCAGAGTGGGCTGGCGCTCCACTTTCAGGCTGCCGCCGGGACCAATAAAGCGCTCGGTGGCCTGCGACCAGCGCGGGTGGTTAACGTGCGGATTAACGTTGGCATAGAAACCATATTCATCCGCCGCGATCTGGTTCCAGGTGGTCGGTGGCTGATTGGCGGTCAGGGTGATTTTGACGATCGACTTAATGCCCTTAAAGCCATATTTCCATGGCACCGTCAGGCGAATCGGCGCGCCATTTTGTGGCGGAAGCGCCTTGCCGTAGACGCCGGTGCTCAGCAGTGTCAGCGGGTGCATCGCTTCATCCAGCCGTAATCCCTCAACATAAGGATAATTAAGCCCGCCACCAATAAAGCGATCTTTCTGACCCGGCATCTGCTCGGGATCGTACAGCGTCTGGAAAGCAACAAAACGTGCTTTGCTGGTGGGTTCGGCCAGAGAGAGAAGCTTGCCCAGCTCAAAGCCGACCCATGGCACCACCATCGACCAGGCCTCGACACAACGCATACGGTAAATACGCTGCTCCATGGCAAAACGTTTGAAGATGTCATCCATATCCAGAGTGATCGGCCTGGCTACCTCACCATCAATAGTGAGTTTCCAGGGATCGGTTTTCAGCGTGCCGGCATTGGCGGCGGGATCGGCTTTATCCAGACCAAACTCATAGAAGTTGTTATAGCCAGAAACCTTTTCCGCTGGCGTCAGTGTCAGGTCGGCCTGGTACTGCGGCGGCTTGCTAAAGTCCAGCGCACGGCCGGCGGGTGCAGCGGGACGATCGTTGCCTTTAAACCAGCTGAGAATATCGGCCTTTGCCACGCCCGGCATACCCATCGCGGCCGCGCTCAGTCCCAGCGTCTTCAGCACCTGGCGGCGCTTCATATTAAAAATCGTTTCCGGCGTTACGTCGGCTTCCGTCAGAACATTGTTGCGCTTCATGGTGCACTCTCCAGCCGTGGTCTTATTGACCAGCATGATGACTATTACCGATCGCAGCCAGTTTCGCCGATAAAATGTGAAATTTCCTGGCTGACTGGTGCGATGAGAATGCACCGAAAAGCGCCGGGATCAACATCAGCGCCGCTTTCCCGACGATATACTTCCGCTTCAGTCGTCACGGCGCTGTCGCTAAACGCAAATTATGCTATTTTGCTCGCGTTTTCGTCAGGCTGACGGTACAAGGTTGGGTGATCCGGTTATCACCGCAGTAACACAGGCACAGGGATGCGATTAACCACAAAACTTTCTGCGTTTATTACCTTTCTTAGCATACTGGCCATCATATTGATGCTGGTTGGCTGTGCTTTTAGCGTTTTCTGGTTCAGCCATCAGCGTGGCGAACAGCGCGCGCAGGTACTGGCAACCGAAGTGGACAAGGCGCTGTTTACCCAGACTCCTGCTCAGTTAGATAGCTGGATTACGCGATTAATGCCGATCATTAATGCCGAGCAGGTTTCACTCTACAGCGGTGACCACACCTTTTTTACGTTATCCCGTCACGAAAATCTGATGCTGGATAACCAGCCTAATCGTTTTATCCAGTTCGACGTGCCGTTGATCCATCAGCCTGGTATGCATCTGCGGGTGGTGACTCTCGATCCGGCCAGGACCTGGCTGCGTTCCATTATCGGAGCGTACGCGCTGGGCACGCTGTCAACGGTGATGCTGGTGATGAGTCTGCTGCTGTTTATTCTGCATCGCTGGCTCCGCCGTCAGTGGCGCGGCATGGAGCACCTTGAAGTCCGCGCCGGGGCGATCATCGACGGTGAACGCGGCGTGATGCCGAAACGTAATCTGGATGAGTGGCCGCCGAAAGCAAGCCGTGCGCTGGATGTGCTGCTCTCCGATCTGCAGGAAGCGGGTGAACAGCGTCTGCGCATCGATACGCTGATCCGTACCTTTGCGGCGCAGGATGGTCGTACCGGCCTGAATAATCGACTGTTCTTTGATAACCAGCTCGCCACGTTGCTGGAAGATCAGGAGGATGTCGGTACCCACGGCGTTGTGATGATGATTCGCCTGCCGGATCTGGATATGCATAGCGAAACGCTGGAGCCAGGCCTGGTCGACGAGTACCTGTTTAATTTCGTCAACATGCTCTCGACCTTTGTGCTGCGCTATCCTGGCGCATTGCTGGCCCGCTACTTTCGCAGTGATTTTGCCGTGTTGCTACCGCACCGCAGCCTGAAAGAGGCCAACAGCATTGCCGATCAGCTGATTAACGCCGTCGATTCTCTGCCGCCGATGCGGATGGTGAACCGCGATGATCTGATTCATATCGGTATCAGCGCCTGGCACAGCGGACAGACCGTGCCACAGGTGATGGAAAACGCCGAAATGGCGACCCGACGGGCGGCGCTGTTAGGCGGCAATAACTGGACTAACGGTGCCGGTAATCCGCTGGATGCCGGGCGCGGAAGCGTGCGCTGGCGAACGCTGCTGGAAAATACCCTGAGCCGCGGCGGCCCGCGTCTGTATCAGAAACCGGCGGTGAGTATCGAGGGTAAGGTGCAGCATCGCGTCATGCTGACCCGTATTTTTGACGGCGATAAAGAGGTGCTGGCGGCCGAATATATGCCGCTGGTGCAACAGCTCGGCATGGCCGACAGCTGGGATCGCCAGCTGGTGACGCGCATCGCGGCCTTATCGGAGCTCTGGCCGGAAGAGACGCTGGTATTGCCGGTCACGATCGACTCGCTGTTACACCGTTCTTTTGTGCTCTGGCTGCAGAATATGTTGCTGCAATGCCCGAAAGGACAAAGAAAGCGATTTTTATTTGAACTTGCCGAGGCAGATGTCTGTCAACACATCAATCGTTTAACGCCAGTATTTCGCGCACTTAAGGCATTTGGTTGTCGTATCGCGGTCAATCAGGCGGGTTTAACGGTGGTCAGTAGCGCCTATATCCGACAACTTCCGGTGGAACTGATCAAGCTTGATGCCGGTCTGGTGCGCAACATTGAGCGCCGTACCGAAAATCAGCTCTTTGTGCAGAGCCTGCTGGAAGTCTGTAAATCAACCCATACCCAGGTGTTTGCTGCCGGGGTGCGGACGAAAGCCGAGTGGCAGACGCTGGTGGCATTGGGTGTTGCAGGCGGTCAGGGCGACTTCTTTGCGCCTTCGCTTCCGGTAAACAGTAACGTGAAGAAGTATTCCCAACGTTACCGTATTTAGCGGATTGCGGACTTTTTGACGGCGACGCCGCCCTTTTTTAGCGTTGAGTCAGGATGACGTCGCAAATGAGCCTGTCGGAAATGTTAGATTTTATGTCGGAAACAAGGGTGCGAAATGCCATGAAAACCGGAGCCGATGGCGTGTTGTCGCCATTCTGCTGCCACTGATGGCCGGTTCAGATGACTTAAACGCAATTTGGCGTCTTTTTTCACCGAAGCAGAACGTTTTTGCGCCTTGTGGCAGCTTCGTGTGGTTGGTAAAGTAAGCGGATTTTATTTTCCGCCCCCAGCTTGCAGGATTATCCCTTAGTATGTTTAAAAAATTTCGTGGCATGTTTTCCAATGACTTGTCCATTGACCTGGGTACCGCGAATACCCTGATTTATGTGAAAGGACAGGGCATCGTGCTGAACGAGCCTTCCGTGGTAGCTATTCGCCAGGATCGTGCCGGTTCGCCGAAAAGTGTCGCGGCCGTGGGTCATGACGCAAAACAGATGCTTGGCCGTACGCCAGGCAACATCGCAGCCATTCGCCCGATGAAAGATGGCGTTATTGCTGACTTTTTCGTCACCGAAAAGATGCTGCAGCACTTCATCAAACAAGTCCACAGCAACAGTTTTATGCGTCCCAGCCCGCGTGTGCTGGTCTGCGTCCCCGTTGGGGCCACGCAGGTTGAACGTCGTGCCATCCGTGAGTCCGCTCAGGGTGCCGGTGCGCGTGAAGTCTTCCTGATTGAAGAGCCGATGGCGGCTGCGATCGGTGCTGGCCTGCCCGTGTCGGAAGCAACCGGTTCAATGGTAGTCGATATCGGTGGCGGTACCACAGAAGTGGCCGTGATCTCGCTGAACGGCGTGGTCTACTCCTCGTCGGTGCGTATTGGTGGTGACCGTTTCGATGAAGCTATTATTAATTATGTGCGTCGTAACTACGGTTCACTGATTGGTGAAGCGACCGCAGAACGTATCAAGCATGAGATCGGTTCCGCTTATCCGGGCGACGAAGTGCGTGAAATTGAAGTGCGCGGCCGTAACCTGGCTGAAGGGGTACCGCGCGGCTTTACGCTCAACTCCAACGAAATCCTTGAAGCGCTGCAGGAGCCGTTAACCGGCATCGTTAGCGCGGTGATGGTTGCCCTGGAACAGTGTCCGCCTGAACTGGCGTCGGATATCTCCGAGCGTGGCATGGTACTGACCGGCGGGGGTGCGCTGCTGCGTAATCTGGATCGTCTGCTGATGGAAGAGACCGGCATTCCGGTGGTTGTCGCTGAAGATCCGCTGACCTGTGTGGCACGCGGTGGCGGCAAGGCGTTGGAAATGATCGACATGCATGGCGGCGATTTGTTCAGCGAAGAATAATTGCCTCAACCGGCTGAGAACGTCATGACGATGCGCAGGGAGTCGCGTGTCAACCGGCGCGCTATGCGCCGGTGCAATGCGTCCAGCTCAGGGGAGCACGGTGTTATGCCGGGCTTCCTTACCTGTCGTCGAGGATCATGCAGATTATATGAAGCCGATTTTTAGCAGGGGACCATCCCTGCAGTTGCGTCTTTTCCTGGCTGTCATTGTGGCGATAGCCATTATCATTGCTGACAGCCGTGTGGGTTCGTTTACCCAAATACGCAACTATCTGGATACGTCGGTCAGTCCGTTTTACTTCCTGGCCAATGGGCCGCGCCAGATTCTGGATGGCGTGTCGGAGTCGCTGGCGTCACGTCAGCAACTTGAGCAGGAAAACAAAGCCTTACGTCGCGAGCTCTTCCTGAAAAACAGTAACCTGCTGATGCTGGGGCAATACAAGCAGGAAAACGCACGCCTGCGTGAACTGCTGGGTTCACCGCTGCGTCAGGACGAGCAAAAGATGGTCACCCAGGTTATCTCGACCGGCACTGACCCCTATACCGACCAGGTCGTGATCGACAAAGGCAGCGTTAACGGTGTCTATGAAGGTCAGCCGGTCATTAGTGATAAAGGGGTGGTCGGGCAGGTGATTGCGGTGAGTCAGCTGACCAGCCGCGTGCTGCTGATTTGCGATGCCTCTCATGCGCTGCCGATTCAGGTCTTGCGTAATGACATCCGCGTCATTGCCGCCGGTAACGGCTGTACCGAAGATCTGCAACTTGAGCATCTGCCGGGCAATACCGATATTCGGGTTGGCGACGTACTGGTTACCTCAGGTATTGGCGGACGCTTCCCGGAAGGCTATCCGGTGGGTGTGGTTTCCTCGGTTAAAGTGGATACCCAACGCGCTTACACCGTGATTCAGGCCCATCCGACCGCTGGCCTGCAGCGCCTGCGCTATCTGCTGCTGCTGTGGGGTGCCGATCGTAACGGTGATATGCCGCTGCCGCAGGATGAAGTGCATCGCGTAGCCAACGAACGGCTGATGCAGATGATGCCGCAGGTTCTGCCGCCTGCGGGTGAAATGGGGCCGCCTGCGCCCGCAGCGCAGATGGGACCGCCGGCACCGGCGACCGGCAGCAGTGCCGGACAGAACAGTTCTTCGCGTTCGCGCGGAGGTCAGCCTTGAGTCGATATCGCAGCCAGGGACGTTGGGTCATCTGGCTCTCTTTCCTGGTTGCGCTGATTCTGCAGATCATGCCGTGGCCGGATGAGATCTATATGTTCCGGCCCTCCTGGCTGTTGTTGATCCTCATCTATTGGGTACTTGCGCTGCCGCATCGGGTTAACGTCGGCAGCGGCTTCCTGATGGGCGCGATTATGGATCTGATCGCCGGCTCCACTCTCGGAGTACGGGCACTGGCGCTCAGCATCATCGCCTACCTGATCGCCTTTAAGTTCCAGTTATTCCGCAACTTAGCGTTGTGGCAGCAAGCGTTAATGGTTATGGTGCTGTCACTGGCTATGGATGTGATTGTCTTCTGGGCTGAATTCCTGGTGATCAACGTTTCATTCCGACCTGAAATTTTCTGGAGCAGTGTCGTCGACGGTATTCTCTGGCCATGGCTATTCTTACTCATGAGAAAGATTCGTCGTCAGTTCGCTGTTCAATAAGGAAATTTATGGTAACCCTCTATCTGGCTTCCGGTTCACCGCGTCGGCGTGAGCTGTTAACTCAACTTGGCCTGGCCTTTGAGCGCATCGTGACTGACGTTGAAGAACAGCGTCAGCCGAATGAGGCGGCGGAAAACTATGTCCGCCGTCTCGCCAACGACAAAGCGCAGGCGGGTGTCAGGCTGGCCGCGCAGGATCTGCCGGTACTCGGCGCAGATACCATCGTGGTGCTGAATGGCGAGGTGCTGGAAAAGCCGCACGATGCTGCCCATGCCGCCGCGATGCTGCATAAGCTCTCCGGACAGACGCATCAGGTGATGACGGCGGTGGCGCTGGCCGATGCTCAGCAGTCCCTTGATTGTGTCGTCATCACGGATGTGACCTTCCGCACCTTAACCACTTCTGACATCACCGACTATATTGCAACCGGTGAGCCGATGGATAAAGCCGGCGCATACGGCATTCAGGGCAGGGGTGGAAACTTCGTCCGCAAAATTAATGGAAGCTATCACGCGGTGGTTGGACTGCCTCTGGTTGAGACTGCAGAGTTGCTCAGCCACTTTCAGTCACTGCGTGCCGTAAGGGGTCAACATGACGGCTGAATTACTGGTTAACGTCACGCCTTCTGAAACGCGTGTTGCCTATATTGATGGCGGCATACTGCAGGAAATTCATATTGAGCGCGAAGCGCGGCGCGGCATCGTCGGCAATATCTACAAAGGCCGGGTCAGCCGTGTCCTGCCGGGGATGCAGGCGGCGTTTGTCGATATCGGTCTGGATAAGGCCGCTTTTCTGCACGCTTCCGACATCATGCCGCATACCGAATGCGTGGCGGGCGATGAGAAAAAGAACTTCATCGTGCGGGATATTGCCGAGCTGGTTCGTCAGGGACAGGATCTGGTGGTGCAGGTGGTGAAAGATCCGCTGGGCACCAAAGGCGCGCGGCTGACCACCGATATCACGCTGCCGTCGCGTTACCTGGTGTTTATGCCGGGCGCGTCACACGTCGGCGTTTCACAGCGCATCGAGAGTGAAAAAGAGCGTGAACGTCTCAAAGCGGTGGTAGCCGATTATTGCGACCATCTGGGCGGCTTTATTATCCGCACCGCCGCTGAAGGGATCGGCGAAGAGGAGCTGGCGCAGGACGCCGCCTTTCTCAAGCGTCTGTGGACCAAAGTCAGCGAGCGCAAAAAGCGTAACCAGACCCGCTGTCTGCTCTACGGCGAGCTGGCTTTAGCCCAGCGTATTTTGCGTGATTTCGCCGGCGCAGCGCTGGACCGCATCCGTGTCGATTCGCGTCTCACCTGCGATATGCTGGTGGAATTTACCAGTGAATACATTCCGGAGATGGCCGGTAAGCTGGAGCTCTACAATGGCAAACAGCCGATCTTTGATCTGTTCGACGTTGAAAATGAGATTCAGCGTTCGCTGGATCGCAAAGTTGAACTAAAGTCAGGCGGATACCTGATCATCGATCAAACCGAAGCGATGACCACCATCGATATTAATACCGGTGCCTTTGTCGGCCATCGCAACCTCGATGAGACTATTTTCAATACCAACGTTGAAGCCACGCAGGCGATTGCCCGTCAACTGCGACTGCGTAATCTTGGCGGCATCATCATTATTGATTTCATCGACATGAGCAACGAAGAGCATCGCCGCCGGGTGCTGCATTCGCTGGAAACGGCGCTGAGTAAAGATCGGGTGAAAACCGGTATCAGTGGTTTCTCGGCGCTGGGCCTGGTGGAGATGACGCGCAAGCGGACGCGTGAAAGTATTGAGCACGTGCTGTGTGAAGATTGTCCGGTGTGTAAAGGGCGCGGCACGCTGAAGACGGTTGAAACGGTCTGCTACGAGATCATGCGCGAGATCGTGCGGGTCCACCACGCGTATGACGCTGACCGCTTCCTGGTCTACGTCTCGCCGACGGTAGGTGAAGCCCTGAAAACTGATGAGTCACATGCGCTGGCAGAAGTAGAAATCTTTGTCGGCAAACAGGTCAAAGTCCATGTCGAAGCGCTCTATACCCAGGAGCAGTTTGACGTGGTGATGATGTAATATCAGGCACGTCAGCCCGACCGGCTTTTCTCTGATCGTCGGGCTAAAAAATCGCCCTTGTCTGGGATAACATGCGCCTGTCTGGTGCTTTTGTCTGAAGACGGCCGGGTTTCAGAATTAACTATCCGTCGTTAACGGAAGGCAAGGAGAGGTGTGAGTGAGGCAGTTGCCGAGGATCTTGTTACTGCTGGTCGCCGCGATCATCGTGATTGTCGCGCTGCTGGTCAGCGGGCTGCGTCTGGTAATGCCGCATCTCGACAGCTATCGCAGCAACCTTCTGCAATTCGTCTCCGAGCGCAGTGGCGTACCCGTGAGCGCCCGTCAGCTGCAGGGGAAATGGGAGAATTTTGGCCCAGCTCTTCAGATACGCGATCTCAACGTCGATCTGCAGGAAAACGGCAAACTCACCATCGCCCGCATCAATCTGGCCCTCGACGTCTGGCAATCCCTGCTGCACTGGCGCTGGCAATTCCGCGATCTCACTTTCTGGCAGCTGCATCTCGACAGTAACCGCCCATTGCTGGACAGCGATAAAGAGAAGAACAGCTTTCGTCCGGCTCAAATCAATGAACTTTTCCTGCGCCAGTTTGACCATTTCGACCTGCGCGACAGCACCATTCGCTTCCGTACGCCATCCGGTCAGCATGCCGAGCTGGCGATTCCGCGACTCACCTGGCTGAATGAAAAAACGCGCCATCGGGCTGAGGGTGAAGTCAGCCTGTCGAGCTTTACCGGTCAGCATGGCGTGGTTCAGGTGCGGCTTGATCTTAATGACAGCAACGGTCTGCTGAATGATGGCCGCATCTGGATGCAGGCCGATGACGTGGATATGCGTCCGTGGCTGGGCCGCTGGATGCGTGATAATACCCGGCTGGATAGCGCCCGCTTTAGCCTGGCGGCCTGGGTCAACCTGCGCGACGGCGACATTTATGCCGGTGATCTGCTGCTGCGGCAGGGCGGTGCCAGCTGGCAGGGGGAAACGGGCCGGCATACGCTGCAGGTTGATGGCCTGACGGCGCACCTGTCGCGCTTCCAGAACGGCTGGGTGGTGAATATTCCGCAGACGCGTCTCAGCACCGACGGCAATCCGTGGCCGGCCGGACACTTCTCGCTGCTATGGCGGCCGGAAGATAAGCAGATGCTGGGTGCCAATGGCCAGCCTGAAGTGCGGGTGCGAGCCACCCAACTGGCGCTGGATCACATTGCGCCGATCGTGCCGCTATTTGCGCCGCTCTCGCCAGCGCTGTTTGAAAACTGGCGCACGCTGCGGCCTCAGGGCACCATCGAAGGCCTGGCGCTGGATATTCCGCTACAGCAGCCGGAGCAGACGCGTCTGCAGGTCAAATGGCGCGACTTTAGCTGGCAACACTGGAAACTGCTGCCGGGAATCAGCCATTTAAGCGGAGAGGCGCGTGGCAGCCTGAATCATGGTCAGGTCAGCGTCGACATGGGCGCAGCCACCGTGCCGTATGGCGATGTCTTTCAGGCACCGCTTGAGATCAAACAGGTCACCGGTAACCTGCGCTGGCAGCGTGATCAGCAGGGCCTGACGCTGGCGGGCGAAAATCTTGATCTGCAGGCGCGCTCGCTCTGGGCGCGTGGCGACTTCAGTTACCAGCAAAACAGCGGCGGTGAGCCGCGGCTGGATATCCTGGCTGGCATCCGGCTAACCGATGCGGGCGATGCCTGGCGCTATTTTCCGGTGCCATTGATGGGCAACGGACTGACGCACTACCTGAGCGGCGCGATCAAGGGCGGTAAAGTGGATAACGCCACGTTGCTGTTTGCCGGTAACCCGGCGCTGTTCCCGTTCAAGCACAACGACGGCATGTTCCAGGTCTGGGTACCGCTGCGCCAGGCAACGTACGCTTTCCAGCCCAAATGGCCGGCGCTCAGCAATCTGGATATCGATCTTAACTTCCTCAATGACGGCTTGTGGATGAATGCCGCCACGGCCCGGCTGGGTGAGGTTGATGCACGTAACGTCAGCGCCGTTATTCCCGATTACCTGAAAGAGAAGCTGATTATCGATGGCGATATCAGCGGAGACGGCAAACAGATCGCCGACTATTTCCAGCAGACGCCGCTGAAATCGTCACTCGGTGCGGCGCTGGAGCAGCTGGAAATCAAAGGCACTACGCGGGGACATCTGAACCTGGATATTCCGCTGGATGGTCAGCAGGTTCATGCCAGCGGCAACGTGGTAATGAACAACAACTCACTGTTTATCAAGCCGTTGAAAACGACGCTCACCGGTCTCACCGGCCGCTTCCGTTACAACAACGGTAATCTGGAAAGTGAAGAGATGCGGGCTGCCTGGTTTGGTCAGCCGCTGGGAGTCAGTTTCAGCACCCGGGAGAATCCGGATGATTTCGGCGTGAAGGTGAAACTGCTGGGTGACTGGCAGCCGGCCAAAATCAGCGAGATTCCTGCGGCCGCCAGCCGCCAGCTGGGTGGACATCTGCCGTGGCAGGGTGATGTGAATATTACGCTGCCGCATCGGGGCGGGGCGAAATATGAAGTAGAGCTGAACGGGGATGCCAGGGAAGTGAGCAGTCGCTTACCTTCACCACTGGATAAAAAGGCCGGTGAGGCGATGCCGATCAATATCAAAGCCAGCGGCGACCTGCAGCATTTCGATCTCAGCGGCAGCGTGGCGACCCGTCATCGGTTCAACAGCCGCTGGCTGCTGGAGCCGACCTTACGCGTCGATCGCGGCATCTGGCTGAATGACACGGCGAAAACGCCTGCGCTTCCCGATCATGCCGGCATGGTGCTGAATCTGCCGCCGCTGGATGGCGAAGCCTGGGTAGCAATGATGGCTGGCGCAAGTGGCGGTACCGGCGGCAGCGCTGAACAGCGTCAGCTGGGCGGCGTCACGCTGCCGGGCAACCTGATTGTGCGCACTCCGGCGGTCACGCTGGCGGGGCAGCAGTGGCATGCGGTAGACGCGACGCTGGCAGAGACGGCCGATGGCAAGGCGCAGGTCAGCGTCAATGCCCAGGAGATACGCGGTAAACTGGAGATAACGCCTAAGGCACCGTGGCAGATTGGTCTGGATTACCTCTATTACAATCCGCAGTGGCACCATGACGCGCAGCAGGGCGACAACGCCAGCGCTCAGCAAGCCAGCCAGATTAACTTCAGCGGCTGGCCAGCGTTACAGTTGCGCTGTGCCGAATGCTGGGTACTGGGACAGAAATATGGCCGGGTTGCGGCGACGCTGCAACCGAAAGGAGATACGTTAGCACTTACTAACGGAACGGTAGATACCGGCAGCTCGCAGCTGAAAATTAAGGGTGACTGGGTCAATCGCCGGGACGATCAGCGTACTTCACTGAAAGGGACGCTGAAGGGGCCCAATATCAACAACGCCACCAACTGGTTTGGCGTCAATACCCCGCTGCGCGATGCGCCGTTCAATATTGATTACGATTTACACTGGCGCGCCGCGCCGTGGCAGCCGTCAGCTGAAACCCTGAGCGGCACGCTGAAAACCCATTTTGGCAAAGGGCAGATCGCTGATGTGAATACCGGGACTGCCGGCCAGATCCTGCGCCTGTTCAGCTTTGATGCGCTGCTGCGCAAGCTGCGCTTCGATTTCAGTGACACCTTTAATAATGGCTTCTATTTCGATTCGATTAATGGCACCGCCTGGATCGAAAATGGCGTGATGCGCACCGATAACCTGCGGGTCGATGGGCTGGAAGCCGACATCGCGATGCAGGGCAATATGGATCTGGTTAAACGCCGGATCGATATGGAAGCGGTCATCACGCCGGAAATTTCTGCTTCAGTCGGCGTTGCGGCGGCGTTTGTGGTTAACCCGGTGATTGGCGCGGCGGTGTTCGCCGCCAGCAAGGTGCTGGGACCGGTATGGAACCGGATATCGCTGCTGCGTTATCACATCAGCGGCCCGCTGGATAAACCGGAAATCAATGAAGTGCTGCGTAAACCGCGTGAAACTGACAACAAGTGAATTTGACGCGGTACCGGAATTACCGCAGGCTATGATTATCCGAGCACATAATGAGTGAGAAACGATGACTCTGAACCTGGTAAGTGAGCAGTTACTAACTGCTAACGGCATTAATCAGCAGGACCTTTTTTCCCTGTTAGGGCAGCTTTCAGAACGTCGTCTGGATTATGCCGATCTCTATTTTCAGTCCAGTTTCCACGAATCCTGGGTGCTGGAAGACAAAATCATCAAAGATGGCTCCTACCATATTGACCAGGGCGTCGGCGTGCGTGCCGTCAGCGGTGAGAAAACCGGCTTTGCCTATGCTGACCAGATCACGCTGAACGCCCTGCGGCTGTCATCGGAAGCGGCACGCAGCATCGTACGCGAACAGGGCAACGGCAAGGCGCATACCCTGTCTGCGGTAATGAACCGCTCGCTCTACTCCACGGTTGACCCGCTCAGCAGCCTGACGCGTGAAGACAAAATTGCGTTGCTGCACCGTGTCGATCAGGTGGCCCGTGCGGCCGACCCGCGCGTGCAGGAGGTCAACGCCAGCCTGAGCGGCGTGTATGAGCAGGTGCTGGTGGCCGCGACGGATGGCACGCTGGCGGCTGATGTGCGTCCGCTGGTTCGTCTCTCAATCAGTGTTCAGGTCGAAGATCAGGGTAAACGCGAGCGCGGCTCAAGCGGCGGCGGCGGACGTACCGGTTATGAGTTCTTCCTCGCCGATGAAAATGGCGATGTGCGTGCCGATGCCTGGGCGCGTGAAGCGGTGCGAATGGCGCTGGTTAACCTTTCTGCCGTGGCGGCACCTGCCGGTACGCTGCCGGTGGTGCTGGGCGCGGGCTGGCCGGGCGTACTGCTGCATGAAGCGGTGGGACACGGTCTGGAAGGCGACTTCAACCGTCGTGGCACCTCGGTATTCAGCGGCAAAATGGGCCAGCTGGTGGCGTCAGAACTCTGTACGGTGGTCGATGACGGCACCATTGAAGGGCTGCGCGGCTCCCTGGCGGTCGATGATGAAGGCGTACCGGGTCAGTACAATATGCTGATTGAGAACGGCGTGCTGAAAGGCTACATGCAGGACAAGCTCAATGCGCGCCTGATGGGCGTCAGTCCTACCGGAAACGGTCGTCGTGAGTCGTATGCTCATCTGCCGATGCCGCGTATGACCAACACCTATATGCTGGCCGGCAAGTCGACGCCGCAGGAGATCATCGAAAGCGTTGAATATGGCCTGTATGCGCCTAACTTTGGTGGCGGCCAGGTGGATATCACCTCAGGCAAATTTGTCTTCTCTACCTCAGAAGCCTATCTGATTGAGAACGGCAAAATTACCAAACCGGTGAAGGGCGCGACCCTGATTGGTTCCGGTATTGAAGCGATGCAGCAGATCTCAATGGTAGGTAACGACCTGGCGCTGGATAAAGGCGTTGGCGTCTGCGGTAAGGAAGGCCAGAGCGTGCCGGTGGGCGTGGGCCAGCCGACCCTGAAGCTGGATAAACTGACTATCGGCGGCACCGCCTGATATCCTCTCAACAACCCGCCGCCCGGCGGGTTGTTAGCTTTTACGCTGCTGCTGATACTGCTCGGCAACCTGTTCGAAGTAGCCAGTCAGATAATCGATACAGACCTGAACCTTGAGCGGCAACTTATCCTTTTCGGTATAAAGCGCGTAAACCGGGCGCGGCTCGGACTGATACTGCGGAAACAGAATATCAATCTCACCGGCATTGATCTCATCAATCACCCACATCATTGGCACGTAGGCGATGCCGTTACCCGCTTTCAGCCAGCGGATCAGGGTCAGTGAATCGTTAGTGACGAAACGCCCCTGCGGCGCCAGTCGCGTCACCAGCCCTTCTGGCGCAATCAGCTCAAAGTTATTATCGGGACGCACGCTATATTCCAGCCAGGCGAAATTATCGATATCGCCCGGTTTTTCCGGCGTACCGTGCTGCGCCAGATAACTTTTTGCCGCGCAGACCACCATCGGCATGGCGCCCAGGCGACGTGAAAACAAGCTGGAATCTTTTAGCGCACCGACCCGAATCACCAGGTCCAGGCCATCGGCAATCAAATCCGGTGCCGGAATGCCGGTGACCAGATTGACGCTCAATCCCGGATACTCACGCAGCATATCGCTGGTCATGCCAGCCAGCACGTTCTGCGCCATGGTAGAGGAGCTGCCAATACGCAGTACGCCAATCGGCGTGTTATTAAAGGCGTAGAGCTGCTCATGCACCTGGGTAGCTTCCGCCAGCATACGACGACAGCCCTGATAATAAATTTTGCCCGCTTCTGTCAGCCCGATACTGCGTGTGCTGCGATTAAGCAATTTGACCTGTAGCTCATCTTCCAGTTTTGCCACGATCTGACTGATCGAAGAGACGCTCAGATGGAGCTGGCGTGCGGCAGCGGTAAACGAACCCAGTTCAACCACTTTGGCGAAAATCGACATGCCCTTCAGTCGTTCCATTATTTACTCTGGCTTAAAAGTGATTTAGATCACATTCTGTAGAAAACTTATAGTCAGGCGCGTTACTATAAGCGCGCCGGGGTATTTCCCGGTGATTCTTCATTGCCTGTTGCCCTTCGATGATACGCTATTATTAAGCCAGCTGGGGTTCGGATAGAGCGACCAGTGGCTTTTCCTGCGACATCTGACGAGGCAAAGGAGTATCCCGGCAAGGTCGAACTAAGGATTTCTGATGAGTGTGCTTCCGGTATTTGTCATGTTTGGGCTCTCTTTTCCGCCCGTTTTCATCGAATTAATTATCTCGCTAATGCTGTTCTGGTTAGTGAAACGTGTGCTGACGCCGAGCGGTATTTACGATCTTGTCTGGCATCCGGCACTTTTTAATACAGCGCTTTACTGCTGTGTGTTTTACCTTGTATCCCGTTTATTTGTCTGAGGTTTAAGTGAAAGCACTCATAAGAAAAATCGCGCGTTACGCGATTACTATCCTGCTGGTCATCATCGCTGTGGTGATTATTTTCCGCGCCTGGGTGTTTTATACCGAATCGCCCTGGACCCGTGACGCAAAATTCGCTGCCGACGTCGTCGCCATCTCACCCGATGTCACCGGTCTGATTACCGACGTACCGGTTCATGACAACCAGCTGGTGAAGAAGGGCGACACCCTGTTTGTGGTGGATCGCCCGCGTTATCAGAAAGCGCTGGACCAGGCCCAGGCTGACGTCGAATATTATCAGGCGCTGGTCGGTGAGAAACGCCGCGAAGCGGGACGTCGTAACCAGCTCGGTACTTCCGCTATGTCTCGCGAAGCGATTGATCAGGCTAACAACGATCTGCAAACCAGCGAACACCAGCTGGCGAAATCGGTGGCGACCCGCGACCTGGCGAAGATCGATCTGGAGCGCACTACCGTTAAGGCACCGTCTGATGGCTGGGTCACCAACCTGAATGTCTACCAGGGCGAATTTATCACCCGCGGTTCGGTGGCGGTGGCGCTGGTGCAACAGCACTCCTTCTACGTGCTGGCCTACCTGGAAGAGACCAAACTGCACGGCGTGGAGCAGGGCTTCCGCGCTGAAGTGACGCCGCTCGGCAGCAATGTGGTGCTGCGCGGTACGGTGGACAGCGTGGCTGCCGGCGTCACCAACAGCAGCAGCTCGGTCGACAGCAAAGGCATGGCAACTATCGACTCTAACCTGGAGTGGGTGCGTCTGGCGCAGCGTGTGCCGGTGCGTATTCGTCTTGATCAACAGCCAGGCAACCGCTTCCCGGCAGGCACCACGGCGACGGTGGTGATCACCGGTCAGGCCGATCGCCAGCCGGAACAGGTGTCGCCAATGACCCGACTGTTTAATCGCCTGCGTGAGTTTGGTTAAGAGGGCGATATGATCGAGTTCTTGCGTTTCCCGGTGAAGCTGACCTTCGCGCTGCTTGCCGCGCTGATGATTGGTTTTCACCTTAACCTTGAAACGCCTCGCTGGGCGGTGATGACCGCGGGCATTGTTGCCGGCGGCACCGCCTTCGCCGCCGGTGGCGATCCCTATTCAGGTGCGCTACGTTACCGCGGTGTGCTGCGAATCATCGGTACCTTCATCGGCTGTATCGCCGCCCTGACCATTATGATCGCCACGGTGCGTGCGCCGGTGGTGATGCTGCTGCTCTGCTGCATCTGGGCCGGTCTTTGCGTCTGGCTCTCATCGCTGATCAAAGTTGAAAACTCCTATGCTCTGGGGCTGGCAGGCTATACCGCACTGATTATCGTGGTTACCGCCGACGCCAGCGGCGGCCTGACGCTGGCACCGCAGTATGCGGTAGAGCGCTGCAGTGAGATCGTGCTCGGGATTTTGTGCGCCATTCTGGCGGATATGATCTTCTCGCCGCGCTCGATTAAAAAAGTGATCGATGCTGAAGTGGACTCGCTGCTGGTGGCGCATTATCAGCTGCTGCAGCTCTGCGTCGCGCACGGTGACAAAGAAGAGGTTGATAAGGCCTGGAGCGCGCTGGTGCGCCGTACCACTGCGCTAAACAGTATGCGCAGCCAGCTGATGATGGAATCCTCGCGCTGGAAGAACAGCAATCGACGGCTGCAGATGCTCAATACGCTCTCGCTGACCCTGATTACCCAGGCGGCCGAAACCTTTCTGATTCAGAATGCGCGCCCCGACTACATTCCGCCGCAGTACCGTTTGCTGATTGAAAAAGAGGCCACGACGGTTGAAGAGGTGCATAAGCGGATGAAGGTGATGCGGCGGGTAATGGGTGCCAGCGGCAAATCGACGCCGGACACGCTGGTGAGCTGGGTCGGTGCGGCAACCGAATATCTGCTGCTGCTCAACGGCATTAAAAGTAACAGCCGTATCACCTCGCTGGAAGAGGAGATCCTGCAACGCGAAATCGTGATTCAGGCGCGTTCGGCTGAAACCCATCACGCGATGATCAATGGCATCCGTACTTTTGTTGCCACCGCGCTGGGATCGTTATTCTGGTTATACACCGGCTGGACCTCGGGCAGCGGCTGCATGGTGATGCTGGCGGTGATTACCGCGCTGGCGATGCGGATGCCGAATCCGCTGATGATGGCGAAAGACTTTCTCTACGGCATGACGGTCGCGGTGCCGCTTGGCGCGCTCTACTTTATCTACGTCTTGCCCAATACCCAGCAGAGCGCACTGTTGCTCTGTATTGCCATCGGCCTGCTCGGCTTTATCGGCGGTATCTTTGTACAGCGACGTCAGCTGGGCACCCTTGGTGCGTTAATCGGGACGCTTAACGTGCTGGTGCTGGATAACCCGATGGAGTTCAGATTCAATGTGTTCCTCGATAACGTGCTGGGCCAGGTGATCGGCTGTTTCGTGGCGATGATGGTGATCCTGTTGATTCGGGATAAATCGAAAGCGCGCACCGGACGCAAACTGCTTAACCGCTTTATGTATGCGGCCGTGTCGGCGATGACCACCAATCAGGCGCGCCGCCGTGAAAACCATCTGCCAGCGCTCTATCAGCAACTATTTCTGCTGTTAAACCTGTTTCCCGGCGACATCGATAAATATCGCATCGCGCTGACGCTGATCATTGGACATCAGCGGTTACGCAATGCAGAAGTGCCGGTGAACGACGTTCTCTCCGCCTACCATCGCCAGCTGCGCTACACCGCCGATCGGGTGATCTCCGCCGGCAGCGATGACAAACGACGCTACTACTTTGAGCAGTTATTGCAGGAGCTGGAGGTCTATCAGCAGAAGCTGGTGCATTACGATGCGCCCGTCAGCGTAACCGAACCGGTAAAACGGCTGGCGACCATGCTGAACAAGTATCAGAACACCCTAATCCAAATCTGAAACCGGCCGCTGCGTCCTGCAGCGGCCGGTGTAATGCCATCCCGTCACAAAACCTGTCGCTTTTGCCAACTATACTCTTCTGACGGAAGGGTAAAATGACAGGAGCGAATCAATGACATCACTGCACACAAGCGAACTATTTCAGACCGGTTATTTAGCTGACGGTCAATGGCATCGCACCTCTACCACTTTTGACGTGACCAATCCCGCCACCGGCGAGGTGATCGCGCAGGTTGCTAAAGCGGGTAAAGCGGAAACGGAGCAGGCGATTGCTGCCGCTGAGCGCGCCTTTCCCGCCTGGCGCGCCCTGACCGCCAAAGCGCGCGCGGAGATCCTTTATCGCTGGTACCAGCTGATCATTGAGAACAAGCGCTGGCTGGGCGAGCTGATGACCGCTGAACAGGGGAAACCGCTGAAAGAGGCGGAAGGCGAAGTGGAGTATGCCGCCAGCTTTATTCAGTGGTTTGCCGAACAGGCAAAACGCGCCAACGGTGAAATCATCCCGCCAGCCAAACCGGGTTCCCGTATTCTGGCGACCCGCGAACCGATTGGCGTCGTTGCTGCCATCACGCCGTGGAATTTCCCGATGGCGATGCTGACGCGCAAGCTGGGTCCGGCGCTGGCGGCAGGCTGTACCGGCATCATCAAACCCGCCAACAATACGCCGCTTTCTGCCTTTGCCTTGCTGGCGTTAGCGAAGCAGGCTGGCGTGCCGGATGGCGTACTCAACGCAGTGGCAGGTGATACGCATGCGATTAGCGACGCCATCATGGCCAGTAAAGCGGTGCGTAAAATCTCGTTCACCGGTTCAACCGAGGTCGGCAAGCTGCTGATGCGCAATGCCGCAGAGACGATGAAAAAAGTCTCTATGGAGCTGGGCGGCAATGCGCCTTATATCGTGTTTGAGGATGCGGATATTGATGCCGCCGTGCAGGGCGCGATCGCCAATAAATTCCGTAATGCGGGTCAGGTCTGTGTCAGCGTGAACCGCTTCTACATTCACAGCGCTATCTATGACCGCTTTACCCGCCAGCTGGCAGACGAAGTCAGTAAGCTCAAAGTGGGTAACGGCATGGAAGAGGGGGTGATTGTCGGGCCGCTGATTGAGGCCTCTGCGCTGGAAAAGGTGGAACAGCACGTTAAGGATGCGGTCGCCAAAGGCGGCAAACTGCTGGCTGGCGGCGAGCGTCACGCGCTGGGTGGCAACTTCTGGCAACCGACGGTGATTACCGAGGCGCACGAAGGAATGCAGCTGGCACAGGAAGAGACCTTTGGTCCGGTCGCCGCCTGCTTCCGGTTCGATGATGAGGCAGAGGTGATCCGCTGCGCCAACGATACGCCCTTTGGTCTGGCGGCTTATTTCTACACCCAGAACCTGCAGCGGGTGTTCCGCGTCTCTGCCGCGCTGGAAAGCGGCATGATCGGGATAAACGAATGCGCCGTGTCGACGGAAGTCGCGCCGTTTGGTGGCGTGAAAGAGTCGGGACTGGGGCGCGAAGGTTCGGTGCTGGGTATGGAAGAGTATCTGGAGATCAAAGCGCTGCATCTCGGCGGTTTGGGCTAGCGGTCAGGAACGGGCGGCGCGGGTCGCCCGCAGACGGAGGATGGGAGCCGTCAGCATGAAAACCGAGCGTTTTGATTTCAACGAGATAGTCGATCAGGCACATTTTTTTCGCCAGTTCAGCGAGCGGTTTGCGCTGGAAGAGCGGCGGATCTGCGATCTGGATGGACTATGGGATGTGGTGACCGGCGATCTGTTGCCGATGCCGCTGGAGATTGAGTTTGTAAATCTGGGGAAAGGGCAGCGACGACGCTATGGTGCGCTGATTTTGCTGTTTGATGAAGCAGAAGAGGAGCTGGAAGGTCAGCTGCACTTTAACGTCAGATGAAAAAGGGCCCCGGCGAGCGGGGCCAAAGGGTTCGTCATAAATCTGACGAGGAATTACTTATAGAGCTGAGCGGTGAAGTGATAGTTATCGCCGGTACGGGCCTCAATCACTTTATAGGCGCTGGCACCCTGCTCATCGGCTTTCTGAGAAAGCTCCGCACGATAATCCATCGGTGCCCCCGCTGTACCACTGATGGTGACGGTTCCCGCAGGCTGCAGGTTTTGTGTCTGTTCACCGGTTACCAGCTGTGCGGCAGAAGCGCCGAACGCCATAACGGAAAGCAGGCTGACTGTAGCGATGGTTGTTTTGATTTTCATTGTTCGTCTCCTCATTACGTTCAACAACCTGCGGTGAAAAGAAAGAAGCGGGTCGTCGATACGGGTCCGGCGCCGTTCAGGGCGACGTGACGGTTAATTATTTATACAGCTCAGCGGTGACGTGGTAGGTGTCATCCTGGTTGTTTTCGATGATGCGATAGTGGCTGGCACCCTGCGCATCGGCTTTCTCCGACAGAACCTGACGGATATTGGTCTGATCGCCGTCACGGCCGCTGACGCTGATAGTCTGGTTCATCGGTTGCAGATTCTGGCTCTGTGCCTGCTGATTCGATACCAGGCTGGCTGCGCTGGCACCCATTGAGAACACGGAAGCCAGACTCAGTACGGCAATAGCGAATGTCTTTTTCATGATTAACTCTCCTGAAATTGTTTGCCTGAACCCACCGAGGCGCATAACCGCGCGTCAAAAAGAGGGTTCGGGGCGATATCTGATGACGCTGGGCTTAGTTGTACAAACGGGCAGTGGCGTGATAGTTGCCGTTGTTGTACGCCTCGATCACGCGATAGGCTTTTGCGCCCTGCTGATCGGCTTTATCACTCAGCTGCTGGTTAATTTCCATCGGTGAGCCTGCAACGCCACTGACGCTGACGGTACCTGCGGGTTGCAGATCCTGTGCCTGCGCTGCGGTGACAGATTCTGCTGCCACAGCACCAAAAGAAAGAGCAGAGAGAATGCTCAGCGTAGCGATGGTAGTTTTTACGTTCATGTATTTTTCCTCGTCGTCAATTTTTATCTTTTTAGTTGGTGTGATTTGCATCACGAAAAGAAGTATAGAACTAATAACGGAAGAAATTAATACTCCGCTAATAATGTTTTTTTGTGATTCTTTATCCTTATGGCTACTTTTAATAACCCAGCGTTATAAAAACCGGCTGAAAAATGACCTTTTCAGCCCTTTTTGCTGCAAAAACAGCGGGATAAATCACTTTATCTTTTTGTGCGAAAAGAGGTGGTCGATCAGCCTGGACTTTGATTCAGATCTGGGTAATGTCGCCAGTGTCGTGATGTAAAGCAGTGTAAAATAGCGCGAAAGGTTAAGCAGACCAAAAGGTATGACCATTATTCAGACGAGAGAAAACGACCAAAGCATGACGCTAACGCACTGATTTTAATCAGGACAGGGCAGGAGAAGTGGCAGGCGCGGGCAAAACAGGCTGTTGACCGGCACGATTATGCTCAGTCAACAGGTCCGCTATCAGAGTTCCTGTTCAAACAGGTTAAGAATGGCACCGTGCAGTTGCTTAACCGTGAAGTCGCGTGCGCGGGTGATAAAAATGGTGTCATCCCCGGCGATGGTGCCCAGGATGCCTTCTGATTTGCCCAGCGAGTCGAGCAGGCGCGCAATCAGCTGTGCGGCGCCCGGGCTGGTATGAATCACCACCAGCGCATCGTTGTAATCGATGTCCAGAACCAGGTTTTTTAACGGGCTGGTGGTGGTCGGCACGCCAAGTTCGGCAGGCAAGCAGTAAACCATCTCCATTTTGGCATTGCGGGTGCGTACCGCGCCAAATTTGGTCAGCATACGAGAAACCTTTGACTGGTTGATGTTCTCGAAGCCTTCATCCTGGAGCGCCTGAACGATTTCGCCCTGGGAACTGAATTTTTCTTCTTTTAATAAGGCCTTGAAAGCCTTGATCAGATCGTCTTGTTTCGATGGGTTTCGCATAGGTTACCAATAAATAGAGGGAATAACCGCGCAGCCGCCCGCGGCAGAGTGGTGATTATGCATTTAAATGCATTTTTATGCAATCGGTTGATTGATGAGCAGGGTTCGGGCGGCTAGCGGGCGGCGATAATAGCAAAGAAATCGTCTCATACCAAAACCCCTGTCACAGCGCTGGAAGGCGAAGGTTGCAAAGTTGTTATATTATTGGTGGTGTAGTAACAGAAAACGCACGTAGCCGTTCTCTGTCTGACGACGGCACAGTTGTCGGTCATTCAGGTATGAAGATGATAAGTAACTTTTGAATCCGGCGATTAAGTGTGAAAACACGTAGAATTAACAGCGGGTATTTATCATCGCCTGAGCAGTTGATTAAGGTCTGACACAGATAGAATTTCGGCCCATCTCTGCCCCACCTTAATAAGGAGTTAAGAATGAAAGTTGCCGTTCTCGGTGCCGCTGGCGGCATAGGCCAGGCGCTCGCACTTCTGCTCAAAACCCAGCTTCCTGCAGGTTCAGAACTTTCACTGTATGACATCGCACCGGTGACGCCGGGTGTTGCCGTCGATCTCAGCCATATTCCGACGGCGGTCGCTATCAAGGGATTTAGTGGAGAAGACGCCACGCCCGCCTTGCAGGGTGCCGATGTGGTACTGATCTCTGCTGGTGTAGCGCGTAAGCCTGGTATGGATCGCGCCGACCTGTTCAACGTGAATGCCGGCATTGTGCGCAACCTGATTGATCAGGTGGCGACGACGGCACCCAAAGCCTTAATCGGGGTGATCACTAACCCGGTCAATACCACGGTGGCGATTGCGGCGGAGGTGCTGAAAAAACATGGCGTCTACGACAAAAACCGCCTGTTTGGCGTCACCACGCTGGATATCATCCGCGCCAATACCTTTGTGGCCGCGTTAAAAGGTAAGCAACCTGGCGAGGTTGAGGTACCGGTTATCGGCGGTCATTCCGGTGTGACCATTCTGCCTCTGCTGTCGCAGGTGCCAGGCGTCAGCTTCAGCGAACAGGAAGTGGCGGATCTCACCAAACGCATCCAGAACGCCGGGACGGAAGTGGTTGAAGCCAAAGCGGGTGGCGGTTCTGCCACGCTGTCGATGGGCCAGGCTGCCGCGCGTTTCGGTTTATCGCTGGTGCGTGCGCTTAACGGTGAGGCCAATGTGGTGGAGTGTGCTTATGTAGAAGGGGATGGCGAATATGCGCGTTTCTTCTCTCAGCCGCTGCTGCTGGGTAAAAACGGCATTGCCGAGCGTCAGCCGATTGGCACGCTGAGTGCTTTCGAACAGCAGGCACTGACCGGGATGCTGGATACGCTGAAGAAAGATATCGCCCAGGGCGAAGAATTTGTGAAGCAGTAAATCATCGCCCTGACCCAACAACGCCCGGCTTAGCCGGGCGTTGTCGTTTACAGGCCGCCAGATTTATAAGCGCGTGCCGCGGGCGTACCGTTGCTGGCTGGCAGCTTCTTGCCCAGCATCTCCATCCGCATCTGGAACGGCGGGAACGGCATCTCGATACCGTGCTGCTCAAATCCGCTGAGGATCAGCTGATGCAGCTCATGACGCAGCGGCATACGATGCCCCATCTCAGCCGCATGTACACGCAGTTCAAACAGCTGAATGCCCTGCTGTAAATCGACCAGGAACACTTCAGGTGGCGGCGTATCCAGCACATAGCTGCAACGTTCAGCCGCCTGTTTCAGGATGGTTGTCACCTGTTCGCTGCTGACTTTCGCCGGTGCAGGAATGGTCAGCACCACACGCGTCACCGAATCGGACAGCGACCAGTTAACGAACTGCTCGGTGATAAAGGCTTTGTTCGGCACAATAATCTCTTTGCGGTCCCAGTCAGTGATCGTGGTGGCGCGGGTATTGATGCGGGTAATGCTGCCGGTCAGGTCGCGAATCGTGACCGTGTCGCCAATGCGGATCGGTTTTTCAAACAGAATGATCAGACCCGAGATAAAGTTGGCAAAAATTTCCTGCAAGCCAAAACCGAGCCCGACACCGAGTGCGGCCACCAGCCACTGTAATTTCGACCACTCAATACCGATCAGCGAGAAACCAATCAATCCGCCAATCAGCAACAGCAGGTATTTGGTCAGCGTGGTGATGGCATAGCCGGTACCGGGCGTCAGATTAAGGTGCTGCAGCAGCGCCAGTTCCAGCAGAGCGGGCATATTGCGCACCAGCTGGGTGGTGATAATAAACACCAGAATGGCGATCAGCACCGAACCCAGGGTAATCGGCTGGATAGACTCCACGCCCTGTACCGAGGTGTTGACGTCCCACAGCGGAATATTCTCCAGGAAGCCAAAAGCTGAGTGAATTTCCGACCACAGCACAATCACCGAAACCAGCGCAATCAGCGTCAGAATTGAGCGCACCAGCCGCAGTGACTGCGCACTGATAGCGTCAAGATCGATCACCGGCTCTTCAATCTCAATCGCGTCGGTATTCTGTGCGCCTTGTTCTTTCTCTTCTTCACTGCGCGCCCGGTTCGCCAGCATATCAGCGCGGCGCTGACGGGCGCGGTCAAAGCCAAGACGGCGCCGCTGAATCAGCATCCAGCGGCGGATAATGTGATAGATCACCAGCAGCAGGAACCAGATGGCAACCGAGGTTTCCAGCCGGGCCAGCAAGGCCTGCGCCGTCGCCAGATAACCGATTGCCGAGGCGAGCGCCGCCATCAGCGGCATCGCGATCATCAGGTTCCACAGCATACGGTTGATCATGTTGTCGCCATTGCCCTCTTTATCCAGATAGAGCGGAATCCCGGCGCGTTTCAGGCTGACGGTAACGATGCTGATCGCGCCACAAATCAGAATGAAACAGAGGCGTCCCAGTGACGAAGAGAACTGACGATCTTCCAGATTACCAAAGGCGATTAACAGCATGATCAGCGGCACAATCAGACCGATGCTCAGCGAGTAGTAGCGCATAGCGCGCGCCACGCGGTTCTGCGGCCAGCGGAAATGGACGATGAACAGGCCGTTGGAGCGGGCAAAGGCGGCGCTGATCATAAAGGCCCACAGCAGCGGCAGCGTGGCGGTAATACCATCGCCGATGGCGACGGCAATCGGGTAGGGCCAGGCGTTCTGCAGACCATAACCCAGCGTGCCCCACAACACCGGCAGCGGCAGCGCCACCAGTATCGACCAGAATACGGTACGAATGGTGAGCCGGAAGCGGTCCTGAGTGACCTTGCCGACTTTGCTGGCGGAGCGTTCAAGGAAGGCGTTGAAATGGCGACGCGAACTGATGCTGAAACCGACCAGCAGCAGGGCGCCAATGATCGGCAGCACGGTGTTGCGGCTGGTAAACATCATTGCCATCGCTTTGCCGAGCTGACCCAGTGTATCCAGCGACAGCAGGCGTGACAGATCCTTAGCCAGATCCAGCGGGTAACTCAGGCCGATCGGGCTGACGTCTGCGGTCCAGAACAGATAACGGTGGGTGGCATCTTTTACTTCGGTCAGCGCATCTTGCAACTGCGTGTTGCCGACCTTCAGCTTGGTGATCTCCAGGATCAGGGTGTCGCAGCCGGAGATCAGGGAATTAAGCAGTTCGCGCTGGGTCCGCAGCTGGGCATCAAGAATTCGCTTCTGCTCGCTGGTAAAGGGCTGTCCATCTGCCTGATGGCCCTTGCGTAGCGCCTCCTGACGATCCAGCAAATCTTCATAATGGAGTCGCTGAACCCGCAGCTGCGCCATCTCGTTATCAATCTGCTGAGATTTGGGCATCTCCGGCAGACGCGCCACCTGGGCCCGTAGCGCTTCCCCCAGTAAATTAGAGGCGCCGAGCCACTGTGACTGCTCGCGCAGGGTTGAGAGCGCCTGACGTACCTGAATAATTTGATTGGTTGCCAGCCGCTGCTGCGACGCTACCAGATCCATCCGCTGCGCCTGCTGATTCAGGGCAACGGAGAGATCGCGGTTAACGCGGAACTGATCGCTGATTGCCGGTGGCAGATCGCCACTATTTTCCGCCAGTTGCTCGGTGCGTGCCAGCGCCAGTTCGGCTTCACGCTGGCGCTGATCGTTGAGCTGATTACGCAGCGCCTGCAGATAGTTATCCAGCTGAGCGGCTTTGCGCTGGTGCGCTTCGGCCCGCATCCGCGCCAGTTCCTGACGATTATTGGCGGAGAGCTGCGCCAGCTCCAGCTCATCAACGCGCGCTTTATTGGCGGCATTTTCCGCCTGACGCGCCGCCAGTTGCAGCTGGCCCTGCGGCGAGGCACTGTTGCTGGCCGCCTGCAAACGTCGTTCACTTTCGGTCATGGCGCGGCGGGCTTCGGTCTGCTGTTGTGGCAGCTGCGACAGGGAGTCGCTGATCTCACGTGCGCGATCCTGCTCCTGCTGCGCCTGACGACCCTCTTCCAGCAGCTGGCTGCTGACCTGCAGAATCTCCTGATCCAGTTCCGCGCTGCTCATGTTGCTGCGCACGGTCTTTGCGCTGTCGCCCATCGCAGCGATCTGTTGACGTAACTCGCGAGCCAGACGCGGGAAATCATCAATGACCTGCTGATACTGGGCGGCACGCTCCAGCGAGTCATCACGTTCAGAGAGGAAATTTAACGCGGCTTCAATGGACTGGATCTGTTCTGCCTGGGCGGGTGAACTTTTGGCGGCTTTGACTTCTTCCAGCTGCTGTTTTAGCTGGTTCGCGTCAGGCAGGCTGGCCGCAAAGGCCGGGCTGCTGAGCCACAGGCTCAGCAGCAGGAGGAGAATCGAACGCACAGGTGACACTCACTTAGTCGACGATGACGTCGGAAACGTCTGTCGCCACCGGCAGGGCAATCGCCAGCGGTTGACCCAGACGGGTTTTACTTTCAGCTTCAAGGCTTTCAGCCAGTTTGACCCGGCCCGGTGCGAACAGGTTAATCACGGTAGAGCCCAGCTTAAAGCGACCCATTTCCTGACCTTTCAGCAGCACCACCGCACCTTCATCATCCGCTGCCGGATAGTGCCAGCGTTTAATCACGCCTTCACGCGGCGGGGTTATGGTACCGGCCCACACCGTTTCGATGCTGCCGACGATGGTGGCACCGACCAGAATCTGCACCATTGGACCGATATCCGTCTCGAAATAGCAGATCACGCGCTCATTGCGGGCAAACAGGTTAGGGATGTTGCGCGCGGTCAGCGGGTTAACTGAGTAGAGATCGCCCGGCACGTAGATCATCTCACGCAGGATACCGTTGCACGGCATATGAACGCGGTGATAGTCGCGCGGTGCCAGATAGGTCGTAACAAATTCACCGTCAACAAAGCGGGCCGCCATCTGCTCATTTCCGGCCAGCAGGGCTTCAAGCGTGTAGTGATGACCTTTCGCCTGGAAGATCTGGTCACCCTTGATGTGGCCGAGCTGGCTGATTGCGCCATCAGCGGGCAGGGCGATCAGGTTGGCGTCAGCATCTACCGGACGCGCATCGTCTTTTAACGGACGGACAAAGAAGTCGTTAAAGGTGCGATAGCTGGCGGTGTCCGGCTTGCGCGCTTCCGCCATGTCGACTTTGTAAAACCAGACAAAGATGTCAATGACCAGTTTGGTCAACCAACCACCGCGGCGACTGGCGCCCCAACCGGCGAGTTCAGTCAGCCATTTCTTCGGGAGAATATGATTCAAGCCGAGTTTCAAACGATCAAACACCTTAGCCTCCTGGCTATTTTCATGACGTTGATAAAAAAGGGAGCGGATTGTAGCAGCGCCCCGGTCAGATGGCGACTATAGCCGATTTATGCCACGCGGCGAATCGCCGGGCCTCTGGCCAATTGGCGCGCAGCATCGGGACCGGGTAACCCGCCGCAGCGGGCAGCACCGCGCGCCGGATGAAAATCTGCGTTCAGGACGCGGTTATACCCGTTAACCTTCACCGTCAGGGAAGTTTTTACGCGTTTTTACCTGCGCCATGCTCTCCAGAATGCGGTGGTAGTTATCGAAACGGGAAACGTTGATTTTTCCCTGCTCTACCGCTTCGCGGATTGCACAGCCGGGATCGCTGCCGTGCTTACAGTCACGAAACTTGCAATCGCCGAGGTAGGCACGAAATTCGACAAATCCGCGGGTGATTTGTTCCGGTTCAAGATGCCATAAGCCAAACTCGCGCACGCCGGGCGAATCGATCACATCGCCGCCGTGTGGGAAGTGATACAACCGCGAGGCGGTGGTGGTGTGCTGACCGAGACCGGAGTTATCAGAGACTTCATTGGTCAGAATGGCCACCTGTTCCTCTTTATCGAGGCCGAGCAGGGCATTCAGCAGGCTCGATTTACCAACGCCAGACTGGCCGGCGAAGATGCTAACGCGATCGGTTAATGCAGCTTCCAGCTCATCCAGACCGTTTTTCGCCCGGCTGGAGACCATGACGACCCGGTAACCAATCTCACGATAAATATCCATCTGCCGATCGACAAAGGCGCGCGCCTTCTCATCCAGCAGATCGGTTTTGTTCAGGACCAGCAGCGGCTCAATATCCAGCGTTTCACTGGCAACCAGATAGCGGTCGATGATGTTCAGCGACAGTTCGGGCAGAATGGCCGACACGATAATGATCTGATCGATATTGGCGGCGATCGGTTTGACGCCATCGTAAAAGTCGGGACGGGTTAATACGCTGGTGCGTTCATGCACCGCTTCGACAATACCTTTGCCGCCGCTCAGCGCCGGACGCCACAGCACGCGGTCGCCGGTCACCAGCGAACGAATAGTACGACGAATATTGCAGCGGTGGGCGACGCCTGCGCTGTCCTCGACATCGGCGTGCATGCCAAAACGGCTGACAACGACCCCATCTGCAGCTTCACCAAACAGGTTATCATCCGCTTCCGGACGCTCTCTGCGCTGGTTGAGACGGCGATCGTGGTTAGCGCTTACGCGACGTTGTTGGCCCTTCGACAGTTTATTTTTGCTCACTCACCCTCACAGTGTTAGCCAGATTTCGCCCGGCTGGGCAAAACGTCTATGATACACCTTATTCATCCTGAATGACGACTACAGCAACCGCAGGAAACAGCATGGCTACTGGAAATGAACAGAATCTGATCTGGATTGATCTTGAGATGACCGGACTGGATCCGGAACGCGATCGCATTATTGAGATCGCGACCCTGGTAACGGACGCCAATTTAAACATCCTGGCGGAAGGCCCGGTGATGGCCGTCCACCAGTCTGACGCGCAACTGGCGCTGATGGATGAGTGGAACGTTCGTACCCACACCAACAGTGGACTGGTAGAAAGGGTAAAGGCGAGCCAGATAGACGATCGGGCAGCGGAACTGGCCACCATTGAATTTCTGAAACAGTGGGTGCCAGCCAATACTTCGCCGATTTGCGGTAACAGCATTGGCCAGGATCGGCGCTTCCTGTTCAAATATATGCCTGAGCTGGAAGCCTACTTCCATTATCGCTATCTGGACGTCAGCACGCTGAAAGAACTGGCGCGCCGCTGGAAGCCCGACATCCTGCCTGGCTTTAAAAAGAGCGGTTCACATCAGGCGCTGGATGACATTCGCGAGTCCGTTGCGGAGCTGGCTTACTACCGCGAACACTTTTTGCAGCTTTAATCAACAGCGGGTGCGCAGGAAATCGTCAGGTTGCTGATTTAATCAGCAATCGCGCGGAAAGCGAAAAATTTTGCTTTCAAGGGCTTGCAGCAGCAACGATTTCTCGTATAATGCGCACCCCGTACCGGTGAAGAATTTATTAACGGTACAAGGCGCGGGAATAGCTCAGTTGGTAGAGCACGACCTTGCCAAGGTCGGGGTCGCGAGTTCGAGTCTCGTTTCCCGCTCCAGATTTAATTAGCAGTACCCTCTTTGCGGGAATAGCTCAGTTGGTAGAGCACGACCTTGCCAAGGTCGGGGTCGCGAGTTCGAGTCTCGTTTCCCGCTCCAGATTTTTTAGCACTGCCCTTCTATGCGGGAATAGCTCAGTTGGTAGAGCACGACCTTGCCAAGGTCGGGGTCGCGAGTTCGAGTCTCGTTTCCCGCTCCAGTTTTACGTCATACCCCATCCAGCCGATTATCAGGCTGTTTATTGTTGCGGGATACAAGAGTTTCCAGAAGGTTATCCACAGCACTGCACGCCATCATTTGCGCTGTTTTCCCCGATCTGTAAAATGCTTTTGAACAGAGTTATCCACAGCTTTATCTGTTAACCGAAGCGATAGCCTCATTATTAAATAAACACAACTTTGCGGTAACCCGTTGATAATTATCAATATGAAAATATTTCAGATTGTTATTTCCCAGCGTAATCAGCCTTATGGCATTTGAATGACAACGCCTTTTTATTTTTATTCACAGCATGTGGAAAACGCCTGACTGCCGGCTGGCTGCTCACTCATGCATCACGCGGTAATCCCTTCTCAACTGCACGGACCAGGCGCTTATGCTGCGCGGGCTGCACGTCGACCACCAGCTGCTGACGTTGATCCTGCTGCCGGGCGATAGCCCAGCGGATATGTTCATCCAGCATTTCACTTTCACCCAGCCGCTGCTCCAGCACCGGAATAATCTCTGCTGACCAGGGCGCATTTCCCAGCGCCACGGCGATATTGCGCAGCCAGCGTAAATGACCGATGCGCCGAATGGCCGATCCTTCCGTAATACGCAAAAACTTCGCTTCATCCCACTGAAACAGATCGATCAGTTCGGGCGCATGCAGGGCGGCGCGCGGCGAAAAATCACTTTCATCACTAAGCTGCCCGTAACGATTCCACGGACAGATCAGCTGACAATCGTCACAGCCGTAAATCCGGTTGCCCATCAGCGGACGAAATTCTTCCGGAATGGCCCCTTCCAGTTCGATGGTGAGATAGGAGATGCAGCGCCGGGCATCGACCACATAAGGTTCAACGATGGCGCTGGTCGGGCAGATCGTCATGCAGGCGACGCAGCGGCCGCACTGCTCTTCCTGCGGCGCATCCACAGGCAGCGGCAGGTCAATCAGCAGCTCGCCGAGAAAAAACCATGAACCCGCTTCGCGATTAAGAATCAAAGAGTGTTTGCCGGTCCAGCCGAGCCCGGCTTTCGCGGCCAGCGGCCGTTCAAGCAATGGGGCAGAGTCGACAAAGGGGCGAAAATTGAGCTCGCCACAGTGCTGCTGGATCATTTCTCCGAGCTTTTTCAGTCGATTGCGCAATACTTTGTGGTAATCACGGCCTAAGGCATAACGGCTGACATAGCCCAGTCGGGGGTTTTTCAGGGTGCTGGCAAAGGCGGCTTTGGCCGGAAGGTAGTTCATGCGAACGCTGATGACGCGCAGCGTACCGGGTAACAGTTCATGCGGACGCGCCCGCATCATACCGTGGCGCGACATCCACGCCATCTCGCCATGATATTGCTTGTCCAGCCAGGCCTGAAGACGCGGCTCTTCCGCACTCAGATCGGTATCGGCGATACCGACCTGCTGAAAGCCGAGATCCAATCCCCACTGTTTAATCTGTTGTGCGAGTTGATGAAGATCGAGAGGGTATGACATGAGTGACCAGGGTTCGAAGAAAAACCGCCGCAGTTTACCATATTCTGTCTGGCCTGCGCAGGCGGTGGCGCAACTGGAGCGTGAAGGTGCTGATGCGCTCGGCATCACCTTGTATGAACTGATGCTGCGCGCCGGGCAGGCGGCCTATGAACATCTCAACGCCTGCTGGCCTGACGCCCGGCACTGGCTGATCCTGTGTGGTCATGGCAATAACGGCGGCGATGGCTATGTGGTGGCGCGTCTGGGGCAGGCGGCGGGTAAACAGGTGACGCTGTTGGCCTGTGAAGGGGCGAAACCGCTGCCTGAAGAGGCGCAGCGCGCGCGGGATGCCTGGCTGGATGCGGGCGGCGACATTCATGCTGCGGATGCCGCCTGGCCAGAACAGGTTGATGTAATTGTTGATGCGCTGCTCGGGACCGGCATTAATCGCGCGCCCGCTGAACCCTATAGCACGCTGATCCAGCTGGCGAATGCCCATGCCGCGCCGATCCTCGCTATCGACATGCCTTCTGGTTTAGCCGCCAGTACCGGCAGTGTGCCCGGCGAGGTCATCAACGCCACCCATACCCTGAGCGTGCTGGCGCTTAAACCGGGACAGATTACCGGCAAGGCCCGCGATTATGTCGGTGAGTTGCACTATGCCGACCTTGGCCTGCAGGCTTTTCTGGCGGCGGAATCAGCACCGATGGCGCGCTATGATGCCAGCGCGCTTACGCAGTGGCTCAGGCCGCGTAAACCGACCTCGCACAAAGGCGATCAGGGGCGTTTACTGGTGGTTGGCGGCGATACCGGTACCGCGGGCGCGGTGCGAATGACGGCGGAAGCGGCCCTGCGCAGCGGTAGTGGGTTAGTGCGAGTACTTACTCACAAAGATAATATTATCCCGATCCTGACGGCGCGGCCGGAAATCATGGTCGATGAACTGACTGATGAACAGCTGACCGCCGCACTGGCGTGGGCGGATGTGATTGCGATTGGTCCAGGCCTGGGGCAGCGCGAGTGGGGCAAGCGGGCGCTGGAACGGGTCGCCGAAAGCGAAAAGCCGATGCTTTGGGATGCGGATGCACTTAACCTGCTGGCAATCAGTGCGGAGAAACGTCAGAATCGCATCATTACGCCACATCCTGGCGAAGCGGCACGTCTGCTCAATATCAAGACCAGTGAAGTTGAGAGTGACCGCTTACATGCAGCGCAGATGCTGACGCAGCGCTACGGTGGTGTGGTGGTACTGAAAGGCGCGGGCACGCTGATCGCCAGCGAGCAGGGTGAAATGGCGTTTGCCGACGTGGGAAATGCCGGTATGGCTTCCGGCGGCATGGGGGATCTCCTGAGTGGGATTATCGCCTCGCTGATGGGCCAGAAACTGGCGCTGTTTGATGCTGCCTGTGCCGGCTGCGTAGCCCACGGTGCCGCTGCGGATGCGGTGGCTGCACAACGAGGCACGCGCGGTATGCTGGCAACAGATTTACTTGAGCTGCTGTGGCAGTTTGTTAATCCTGAGATGAATTACGAAGCATGAAGACCTGTGTTATTTCTTTGCCCGATGAGGCGGCAACGCTCGGTTTGGGCGCTCAGCTGGCGCGTGCCTGTGGCAACGCGGCGGTCATTTATCTCTATGGCGATCTGGGGGCGGGTAAAACCACCTTCAGCCGCGGCTTTCTGCAGGCGCTGGGTCACCAGGGTAACGTAAAAAGCCCGACCTACACGCTGGTCGAGCCTTACACCCTGGGTGAGCGCTCACTTTATCATTTTGACCTCTATCGTCTTGCCGATCCGGAAGAGCTGGAATTTATGGGCATCCGCGATTACTTCAGCGGCGATGCCATCTGTCTGGTCGAATGGCCGCAGCAGGGCGAAGGGTTTCTGCCGTCGCCCGACCTCTCCTTAACGCTGCGCTACGTCGGTGACGCGCGTGAAGCGGAACTGGCGGCCCATACGCCACTGGCAGAGCAGTGGATAGCGTCACTTGCACAACACAGGGACCCGGCATGAAGTCACGGATGAAATGGGCGTTAGTGACACTGCTGCTGCTGGTCTGCACGCCGCTGTTCGCGGCCACACTGTCTGATATCAAAGTCGCCAATGGCGATAACCAGGCCACGGTGACCCTGAGCTTTGCTGGTCAGCCCGTGTATGGTTTTTTCCCGCTGCGCAATCCGGATCGGGTGGTGCTGGATGTGCGCCAGAGTGGGGTAGTGCAGGGACTGCCGCTGAACTTCAGCGGTGAAAACATCGTAAAGCGCATCCGCACCAGCACGCCGAAAGATAAACAGAGCGTACGGCTGGTGTTTGAGCTGACGCAGCCTGGCAAAACCCGGGCGGTTACGCAGCGTAACGGTAGCAACTACAGCGTGGTGTTTACCATTACCGGTACGCGTCCGGCCGTCACCCGCACGGTGCCCGCTCCGGCAACGGCACCAGCGCGCGCGCCGGTTCAGAGCGCGGCCGCTGCCAATCCGTTTAATGCTAATCCGGTCACCGCTGTCACCAGCACGGCCAGCACGGTACGTCCGGGCAGCGCGGTGAGCCGCAACGACACGGTGATCGTGGCGATTGATGCCGGACACGGCGGTCAGGACCCTGGCGCGATCGGACAGCGCGGGCTGAAAGAGAAGAATGTCACCATCGCTATCGCCCGTAAGCTGCGGGTGCTGCTAAATAATGACCCGATGTTCAAAGGCGTCCTGACCCGTGATGGCGACTACTTTATTTCGGTGATGGGCCGTTCCGACGTGGCGCGTAAAGCCAACGCCAACGTGCTGGTTTCAATTCACGCCGACGCCGCGCCAAGCCATGCGGCGACTGGTGCCTCGGTCTGGGTACTGTCAAACCGTCGCGCCAACAGTGAGATGGCCAACTGGCTGGAGCAGAAAGAGAAACAGTCTGAACTACTGGGCGGCGCAGGCGATCTGCTGGCGAACAGCCAGGCGGACCCTTATCTCAGCCAGGCAGTGCTTGACCTGCAGTTTGGTCATTCACAGCGTGTCGGTTATGACATCGCCCAGAAAGTGCTGCAGCAGTTACGTGGCGTCACCTCGCTGCATAAACGCTTACCTGAGCATGCCAGTCTTGGCGTGCTGCGTTCGCCGGATATTCCTTCGCTGTTGGTGGAAACCGGCTTCATCAGTAATTCCTCGGAGGAGCGACTGCTTGGCAGTAGCGCACACCAGGATAAGATTGCGCAGTCGATCTATAAAGGTCTGCGCACTTATTTCCTGGCGCACCCGCTGCAATCCATCCCAAAGGAGGAAAACCGGCCGCTGGGCTCGTCGCCAGCGGTTAGCGTGGTCAGTAATCCGGCGACCGGTGTGACGCAATATACCGGCGCCGTTCAGCGCCACACGGTGACGCGCGGCGAGACGCTCTCTGGCATCGCCGCGAAGTATGGCGTCAGCATGGCGACCCTGCGTGAGATGAATACGCTGAAGCGCGATGTGGTGTGGGTTGGACAGCGTCTTAAAGTCCCGGCCAGTGCCGCCATCAGCCGGACGACGCGTGCCGCCCCGCGCGGCGTGATACGTCACAAAGTGGTCCGTGGCGATTCCCTGACCGCGATAGCCGCCCACTATGGCGTCAGCCCGAAAGCGATAATGCAGACCAATAATCTGAAGTCGACCAACGTAATGTTGGGGCAGAACCTGAAAATTCCTGCATCCTGATTGTTCGCCCGGCCACTGCGCCGGGCTGTCAGCTAAAAGGATATCCATCATGCCGATACAAATTTTACCGCCGCAGCTGGCGAACCAGATTGCGGCGGGAGAAGTGGTCGAGCGTCCTGCATCGGTTGTGAAAGAGCTGGTGGAAAACAGCCTTGATGCTGGCGCAACGCGCATTGATGTTGAGATTGAAAAGGGCGGCGCGAAGCTGATTCGTATCCGTGATAACGGGTGCGGCATCGTTAAAAGCGAACTGGCGATGGCGCTGGCCCGTCACGCCACCAGTAAAATTGCCTCACTGGATGACCTCGAGGCGATCATGAGCCTCGGTTTTCGTGGTGAAGCGCTGGCCAGCATCAGCTCGGTCTCGCGTCTGACCCTGACCTCACGTACCGCCGATCAAACCGAAGCCTGGCAGGCTTATGCCGAAGGGCGCGATATGGCCGTGACGGTCAAACCGGCTGCGCATCCGTGCGGCACCACGCTGGAAGTGCTGGATCTGTTTTACAACACGCCGGCGCGCCGCAAATTCATGCGTACCGAAAAAACCGAATTTGGCCACATTGACGAAGTGATTCGCCGCATTGCGCTGGCTCGCTTTGATGTCGCTATCTCGCTCAGCCACAATGGCAAAATGATGCGTCAGTATCGGGCGGTAAGTGATGAGAGTCAGCGCGAACGGCGGCTGGCGGCGATTTGCGGCGTGACCTTTATGCAACATGCGTTACGCATCGAGTGGCAGCACGACGATCTGTCGCTGCGCGGCTGGGTCGCCGATCCTACCGGTTCCCGTCAGGTCAGCGAGCTGCAGTATTGCTACGTCAATGGCCGCATGATGCGGGACAAGCTGATCAATCATGCTATTCGTCAGGCTTTCCAGACCCAGCTGCAGGACGATCAGCAACCCGCCTATGTGCTCTATCTGGAAATTGACCCGCACCAGGTGGATGTTAACGTCCATCCGGCGAAACATGAGGTGCGCTTTCATCAGTCGCGGCTGGTGCATGATTTTATTTATCAGGGCGTGATGAGTGTCCTGCAGGCCAGCGCCTCACCCGCCTTGCCGACGCTGCAGGCTGAAGAGCCTGCCCCGCGCTGGCAGCCGGAGAACCGGCAGGCCGCCGGCGGCAACCACTTCTCACAGCCCAGCGCGCGTCGCAGCGAGTCAACGCCCGCCGCCGCGCCCGCCTGGCAGAACAAAGAGAACAGCTATCGTCAGCGGGAAGGGGCGGTTTATCAGCAGTTGCTGAAAACCCCTGCCAGCGGCGCGTCACCGGCGAAGCAGGCTGAAGCTGCGCCGCGTCCCGTCGCTGTCGCTAAAGAGTCACCGCTGGCGGCACATGCTCAGAGTTTTGGCCGGGTACTGACGGTGCTGCATCACCACTATGCGTTACTGGAGCAGGATCAGCGATTGCTGCTGCTGGCCTTGCCGGTCGCGGCACGCTGGTTAAAACAGGCGCAGCTGCAGCCGGGTGAAGCGGGATTAAAACCGCAGCCGTTACTGATCCCGGTACGGCTTAAAATTGCGCAGACAGAGCGGCAGGCGGCCGAGGAAAATAGCAGTCTGCTCAGTCAGATGGGCATTGATTTGCAGCTGGAATGGGACCATGTGACCCTCCGCGCGGTTCCTTTACCGTTACGAACACAAAATTTACAAATCTTGATTCCTGAACTGTTAGGCTATCTCGCCCGGCAGCAGGATAACTCTGCGACGCAGCTGGCCCAGTGGCTGGCGCGGCGTCAGGATGCAGAGTCATCTGACTGGAATCACTCACAGGCGATCAATCTGCTGGCTGAGCTCGAAAGGCTCTGTCCACAGTTACTGAAATCGCCGCCTTCAGGTCTGTTACAGGCCATTGAGATTGAGAGCGCGATTGACGCGTTGAAGCATGAGTGAACAAAACCAGGCTGGCCGGCCAAAGGCTATTTTTTTGATGGGACCCACAGCATCGGGTAAAACTGCCTTAGCGATTGAGCTACGTAAGCAGTTGCCAGTGGAACTAATCAGCGTAGATTCTGCCTTAATCTATCGTCAGATGGATATTGGTACGGCGAAACCGTCGGTTGAAGAGTTAGCAGTGGCACCCCATCGTTTGCTGGACATACGCGATCCCGCGGAGGCCTATTCGGCTGCCGAGTTTCGACGTGATGCGTTAGCAGAAATGGCGGATATCGTTCAGGCCGGACGAATTCCGTTGCTTGTTGGTGGAACCATGCTCTACTTCAAGGCGTTACTTGAGGGATTGTCGCCGTTGCCCTCGGCCGATCCTGAGGTTCGTCAGCGGATAGAGCAAACGGCGCGTGAAAAAGGCTGGGAAGCTTTACACCGCCAGCTGTGTGAAATCGACCCGGTTGCCGGCAGTCGTATTCATCCGAATGATCCGCAGAGACTTTCGCGAGCACTGGAAGTTTTTTTTATTTCGGGTAAAACTTTAACGGAACTGACAAAAACTTCCGGCGAAGCGTTACCCTACGACGTGTACCAGTTTGCCATCGCCCCCGCGAGCCGTGAACTGTTACATCAGCGCATCGCGTTGCGTTTTGAGCAGATGCTGGCGTCAGGATTTGAAGCGGAGTCTCGGGCCCTGTTTGCACGAGGTGATTTGCATACGGACATGCCTTCCATTCGTTGTGTGGGTTATCGCCAGATGTGGTCTTATTTATCGGGCGAAATCGATTATGACGAGATGGTTTATCGGGGAATTTGCGCAACCCGGCAACTTGCTAAGCGTCAAATCACCTGGTTACGCGGCTGGGAAAACGTGCACTGGTTAGACAGTGACGAGCCCCAACTGGCGCGTGACAGGGTGTTACAGGTTCTTAGTGCGAAGCATGGGTGATTGTGTACAATTAACTGGTTATCGTGCGCAAATTTTTACGCAGTTTTTTCAGAACCATAGGTTCTACAAGCAACAAACAACAAGCATATAAGGAAAAGATAGAATGGCTAAGGGGCAATCATTACAAGACCCGTTTTTGAACGCACTGCGTCGTGAACGTGTTCCGGTTTCGATTTATTTGGTTAACGGTATCAAGCTGCAGGGTCAGATTGAGTCATTTGATCAATTTGTAATTTTGCTGAAAAACACGGTAAGTCAGATGGTTTATAAACACGCCATTTCTACCGTTGTTCCTTCGCGCCCGGTTTCACACCATAGTAATAATACCGGTGGCGGCGGCAGCAATAATTACCATCATGGCGGCAGCAACACATCTGCGCAGCCACAGCCACAACAAGACGGTGATAACGCAGAGTAACGCGTCACCGTACAGCCAGGACTGGAGAGCACATTTGGTTTTCCGTCCTGGTCTTTTATTTTAGCGAGGTTATAGCTTGTTTGACCGTTATGATGCCGGTGAGCAGGCCGTACTGGTACACATCTGGTTCTCCCAAGACAAAGAAGTAGAAGATTTACAGGAGTTTGAAACCCTGGTCTCTTCTGCTGGCGTTGAGGCGCTGCAAGTGATCACTGGCAGCCGCAAAGCGCCACATCCCAAGTATTTTGTCGGTGAAGGAAAGGCCGTTGAAATTGCCGATGCGGTAAAAACAACTGGAGCATCGGTCGTGTTATTCGATCATGCCCTTACGCCCGCTCAGGAAAGAAACCTTGAGCGCCTGTGCGAATGCCGGGTGATCGATCGTACCGGCCTAATTCTTGATATCTTCGCCCAACGCGCACGCACCCATGAAGGTAAATTGCAGGTTGAGCTGGCACAGCTACGCCATCTTGCCACACGTCTGGTGCGCGGCTGGACTCACCTTGAACGTCAGAAAGGCGGGATCGGCTTACGCGGTCCGGGTGAAACGCAGTTAGAAACTGACCGCCGTTTATTGCGCGGACGTATCAGCCAGATTTTATCCCGTCTTGAGCGGGTAGAGAAACAGCGTGAGCAGGGACGTCAGGCGCGTGCCAAAGCCGACGTGCCGACCGTATCGCTGGTAGGCTATACCAACGCCGGTAAATCGACGCTGTTTAACGCGATGACCTCGGCCAACGTCTTTGCTGCCGATCAACTGTTTGCAACCCTGGACCCTACGCTGCGCCGCCTGAACGTCGCCGATGTCGGTGAAGTGGTGCTGGCGGATACGGTCGGCTTTATCCGTCATCTTCCTCACGATTTGGTTGCTGCGTTTAAAGCGACTCTGCAGGAGACGCGTCAGGCGACGCTGCTGCTGCATGTGATTGACGGTGCCGATGTACGCGTCACGGAAAATATTGAAGCCGTGGATGCCGTACTGGAAGAGATTGAGGCGGACGAAATCCCCACCTTACTGGTCATGAACAAGATCGATATGCTCGATGGTTTCGAACCGCGCATCGATCGTAACGAAGAAAACCTGCCAATCCGCGTCTGGCTCTCTGCGCAGAGCGGCGCTGGCATTCCGTTGTTATGGCAGGCGCTCTCTGAACGGCTGTCGGGTGAAATTGCCCAGTATGAATTACGTCTGCCACCCGAAGCGGGGCGCTTGCGCAGCCGTTTCTACCAGTTGCAGGCGATTGAGAAAGAGTGGAATCAGGAAGACGGCAGTGTAGGATTGCAGATTCGTATGCCAATCATTGAATGGTTGCGCTTATGCAAACAGGAACCGTCGCTGACCAGTTATATTGTTTGATATTGCCCAAACGCATTTACCTTAAAAATTGAAGATTGTCGCATTTTCGTTGCAGACCGGAATACGCAGGAATGACCCGAGTATTTCGGATTTCAGCAAGGCGGCAACTGAGTGAAGCCCCGGGAGCTTACGCAGGTAAGTGACCGGGGTGAGCGAAGGCAGCCAACACCGCTGCAATCCGAAAGATGAAGGGTAAAAACCGCAAATACAATAAATGGAGTAGAGACATGGCGTGGAATCAGCCCGGAAATAACGGACAGGACCGCGACCCGTGGGGAAGCAGCAATAATCAAGGCGGCAACTCTGGGGGGAATAAAGGAGGACGGGAATCCGGGCCTCCCGATCTGGATGATATCTTCCGTAAGCTGAGCAAGAAGCTTGGTGGTCTGGGCGGTGGCAAACAGAACGATAGCGGTCAGCGCGGCTCCGGCAGCGGCGGCAAAATTGTTGGCATTGTAGCCGTTGCGGCCGTGGTTATCTGGGCGGCAAGCGGTTTCTACACCATCAAAGAAGCGGAACGTGGCGTGGTGACGCGCTTCGGCAAATTCAGTCATCTGGTTGAACCGGGTCTGAACTGGAAGCCGACTTTCATCGATCAGGTGCGTGCCGTTAACGTTGAAGCGGTGCGTGAACTGGCGGCGTCAGGCGTGATGCTGACCTCGGACGAAAACGTGGTACGGGTTGAGATGAACGTCCAGTATCGGGTTACCGATCCGGAACGTTATCTGTTTGCCGTGACCAGCGCGGATGACAGTCTGCGTCAGGCCACTGACAGCGCACTGCGCGGCGTGATTGGCCGTTCCACCATGGACCGTATTCTGACCGAAGGTCGTACCGTGGTGCGTAGCGATACCCAGCGTGAGATTGATGAGACTATTCGTCCATACAATATGGGCATCGCGGTACTGGACGTTAACTTCCAGGCGGCGCGTCCACCGGAAGAAGTGAAGTCAGCGTTTGATGACGCTATTGCGGCGCGTGAAAACCGCGAGCAGTACGTTCGTGAAGCCGAAGCCTACGCCAATGAAGTTCAGCCGCGTGCTAACGGCCAGGCGCAGCGTATTCTGGAAGAAGCCCGCGCCTATAAAGAGCGTACGGTTCTGGAAGCACAGGGTGAAGTGGCGCGGTTTGCCAAGATTCTGCCTGAGTACAAAGCGGCTCCGGAAATTACCAAAGAGCGTCTCTATATCGAAACGATGGAACGCGTGTTAAGCCATACGCGCAAAGTACTGGTTAACGATCGTGGCAATAACCTGATGGTGCTGCCGCTCGATCAACTGATGCGTGGCGGTCAGGCTTCAGCCGGCCAGAACGGTCAGAAAGGGGGCAATGCCGCCTCGCAGCCTGCGCTCTCCGATCGCAGCGCCAGCCGCAGTGACACGTCGTCATACAGTCCGGATAGCATCATGGATCAGCGTCGGGCTAACGCTCTGCGCAACGACAGCCAGCGCGAAGGGAGAGAGTAATCGATGCGTAAGCCAATTATAGTATTAATCATTGTCGTGCTGGTGGCGCTCTATGCGTCGCTGTTTGTGGTGCAGGAAGGCCAGCGTGGCATTGTACTGCGCTTCGGTAAAGTCCTGCGCGACAATGAAAACAAACCGCAGGTGTTTGAACCGGGTCTGCATTTCAAAATTCCTTTCCTGGAAACGGTAAAAACGCTGGATGCCCGTATTCAGACCATGGACAACCAGGCCGATCGCTTCGTCACCAAAGAGAAGAAAGATCTGATCGTCGACTCCTACATCAAATGGCGTATCAGCGACTTCAGTCGTTACTACCTGGCCACCGGTGGCGGCGATGTCTCTCAGGCGGAAGTGCTGCTGAAACGTAAGTTCAGTGACCGTCTGCGTTCGGAAATGGGCCGTCTGGATGTGAAAGACATCGTGACCGACTCTCGTGGTCGTCTGACCACTGACGTACGTGATGCGCTGAATACCGGTAGTGCGGGCAACGATGATGAAATCGCGACGCCAGCCGCCGATGATGCAATCGCCAGTGCGGCCGCGCGTGTCGAGCGTGAAACCAACAGCAGCGAACCGGCACCAAACCCGAACAGTATGGCGGCGTTAGGTATTCAGGTGGTGGATGTGCGCATTAAGCAGATCAACCTGCCGACCGAAGTCTCTGATGCGATCTTCAACCGTATGCGTGCTGAACGTGAAGCGGTGGCGCGTAGCCAGCGTTCACAGGGTCAGGAAGAGGCAGAAAAACTGCGCGCCCAGGCGGATTATCAGGTGACGCGTACGCTGGCCGAAGCCCAGCGTGAAGCGCTGATTACCCGCGGTGATGGTGATGCGGAAACGGCGCGACTGTTTGCTGCGGCATTCAGCCAGGACCCGGACTTCTACGCCTTTATTCGTAGCCTGCGTGCCTATGAAAACAGCTTCAATGATAATCAGGATGTGATGGTGTTAAGCCCGGATAGCGACTTCTTCCGATATATGAAGGCGCCCTCTAACGCGACCCGTTAAGAACTGATATAACCTACAGGCCGACAATGTTGTCGGCCTTTTTTTTGGGTATCAGTATGAAAACAAGCATCTGGATGGCGCTGGCGCTGGTGTTAGTGCTGGAGGGATTGGGACCGATGTTCATGCCGCGCGCCTGGCGCCGGATGATACTGGCCATGACGCAGCTGCCCGATCGGCTGTTGCACCGTTTTGGCGGCGGCCTGGTGGTGGCAGGAATGGTGATCTATTGCATGCTCAGTCTGCACGGTAATCTCTGACGCCTGGCTGACGGCGCATAAATTGTGCCTGTTGCCTCCATTTTCCCCAACATGTTGTAGTGATCAAAACACAGGCAAAAAAGCGCGCAATCGTATGCTAAAAGTGCTGAAAACCACCGGATCAGATGGTAGAATCCTTTTTTAAGCAATCGGTGATTTTGAGAAATGGGTAAGAACGTCGTCGTACTGGGCACCCAATGGGGTGACGAAGGTAAAGGTAAGATTGTAGACCTTCTGACTGAACGCGCGAATTACGTTGTGCGTTATCAAGGCGGCCACAATGCGGGCCACACGCTTGTCATCAACGGTGAAAAAACCGTCCTCCACCTGATCCCTTCTGGCATTCTGCGCGATAACGTCACCAGCATCATTGGTAACGGCGTAGTGCTCTCTCCTGAAGCCTTAATGAAAGAGATGAAAGGCCTCGAAGAGCGCGGGATTCCGGTACGCGAACGTCTGCTGATTTCTGAAGCCTGCCCGTTGATTCTGCAGTATCACGTTGCGATGGACATGGCGCGCGAAAAAGCGCGTGGTGCGAAAGCGATCGGGACTACCGGTCGTGGTATTGGTCCTGCCTATGAAGATAAAGTCGCTCGCCGTGCGCTGCGCGTCAGCGATCTGTTCAACAAAGAGACCTTTGCCGCCAAGCTGAAAGAAGTGGTCGATTTCTACAACTTCCAGCTGGTGCACTACTACAAAGAAGAGGCCGTTGACTTCGATAAAGTGCTGAGCGATGTGATGGCGATTGCCGATATCCTCACCAGCATGGTAGTTGACGTCTCTGAGCTGCTGGATGGCGCGCGTAAGCGTGGCGATCTGATCATGTTCGAAGGCGCGCAAGGCACGCTGCTGGACATCGACCACGGTACCTATCCGTACGTCACCTCATCCAACACCACCGCAGGCGGCGTTGCGACCGGTTCAGGCATTGGCCCGCGCTATGTCGACTACGTACTGGGCATTGTCAAAGCGTACTCAACCCGCGTGGGTGCCGGTCCTTTCCCGACCGAGCTGTTTGATGAAACCGGCGAGTTCCTCTGCGCGCAGGGTAACGAGTTTGGTGCCACCACCGGCCGTCGTCGTCGTACCGGCTGGCTGGATGCAGTTGCCGTGCGCCGTGCCGTACAGATAAACTCCCTGTCAGGTTTCTGCATGACCAAGCTGGACGTGCTGGATGGCCTGAAAGAGGTGAAAATCTGTGTCGCTTACCGCATGCCGGATGGCCGCGAAGTGACCACCACGCCACTGGCGGCAGAAAACTGGGAAGGCATTGAGCCAATCTACGAAACGCTGCCAGGCTGGAGCGAGACCACGTTTGGCGTGAAGACGCTGGAGGGCTTACCACAAGCCGCTCGCGACTATATCAAGCGTGTTGAAGATGTGACTGGCGTTCCGGTGGATATTATCTCAACCGGTCCGGACCGCAGTGAAACGATGATTCTGCGCGACCCGTTTGACGCATAATCACCCAGGCCGGACCTTGTCCGGCCTTTGTTTTTCCACTCTGTGATGCCACTTATCCCCGCTTCGCTTGTCCAACTTAGTGCTGGCTGAAAAAAACGCACGGTCAATCAGACTCTGGTTTATCATCATAGCCATTCGCATGGCGATCCGATCTATTCCTGACATCAATCGCAAGCCGGATTATGTGATGCCAATTTTTGATGATTCACTGAGGTTACTGTGCAGCTGACGAGTTTTACTGATTATGGTTTACGGGCCCTGATTTATCTGGCTTCGTTGCCCGAAGGCCGACAGACCAACATCACTGAAGTGACCAATACTTACGGTGTTTCACGTAATCATATGGTCAAAATCATTAATCAACTGAGCCGGGCGGGCTATATCGCAGCCACGCGCGGCAAAAATGGTGGCATTCGTCTGGGCATGCCAGCCAGCCAGATTGTGATTGGAGACGTTGTGCGTAAGATGGAACCGCTACAATTAGTGGACTGCGCATCCTGTTCGATCTCGCCCGCCTGTCGCCTGAAGAAGGCGCTCCATGATGCGGTGCAGCGTTTCCTGCAGGAACTGGATAGCTACACGTTGGCGGATTTGGTTGAAGGAAACTCCCAACTTTATGAAATCATATTGTCCGAACCGCCGGTGGCAATAAATACTCAATGACATCGGAGGAACCGCTATGTCAAAAGATCCTTTTCAGGATAGAGAAGCTGAAAAATACGAAAACCCTATTCCCAGCCGTGAATTTATTCTGGCGCTGTTAGAAAAACGTGAAAAACCGGCCAGCCGCGAAGAGCTGGCACAAGAGATGAACCTGCAGGAAGAAGAGCACATTGAGGCGCTGCGCCGCCGCCTGCGCGCCATGGAGCGTGATGGTCAGCTGGTCTTCACCCGCCGTCAATGCTATGCCCTGCCTGAACGTCTGGACCTGCTGCGCGGGAAGGTCATCGGCCACCGTGACGGCTACGGCTTCTTACGGGCCGAAGGTCAGAAGGATGATCTCTACCTCTCCGCCGAACAGATGAAATTCTGTATGCACGGCGACGTCATTCTGGCGCAGCCGCTGGGTGCCGATCGTAAAGGCCGCCGCGAAGCGCGCGTGGTCCGGGTGCAGGAACCGCGTAATAACCAGATTGTTGGCCGCTACTTCACCGATGCCGGTGCTGGCTTTGTAGTGCCGGACGACAGCCGCCTGAGTTTTGACATCCTGGTTCCGCCGGAAGAGACGATGAATGCCCGCATGGGCTCGGTCGTGGTGGTGGAGCTGGTTCAGCGCCCGACCCGCCGCAGCAAAGCGATCGGTAAAGTGACTGAAATCCTCGGCGATGACATGGGCACCAGCCTGGCCGTCGATATGGCGCTGCGCACCCATGAAATCCCGCACAGCTGGCCGCCAGAAGTTGAAGCGCAGGTCAGTACGCTGAAGGAAGAGGTGCCGGAAGAGGCGAAGAAAGGACGGGTCGATTTACGTAAGCTGCCGCTGGTCACCATTGATGGCGAAGATGCCCGTGACTTCGATGATGCGGTCTACTGTGAGAAAAAACGCGGTGGTGGATGGCGTCTGTGGGTGGCGATTGCGGATGTGAGCTATTACGTTCGTCCGGGCACGCCGCTCGACAACGAAGCGCACCAGCGCGGCACGTCAGTTTACTTCCCGTCGCAGGTGGTCCCGATGCTGCCGGAAGTGCTGTCGAACGGCTTATGTTCGCTCAATCCGCAGGTCGACCGCCTCTGTATGGTGTGCGAAATGACCATCTCCTCGAAAGGGAAACTGACCGGCTTCAAACACTATGAAGCGGTGATGAATTCCCACGCGCGTCTGACCTACAACAAGGTGTGGAATATTCTGCAGGGCGATAAGGAACTGCGTCAGCAATATTCGCCGCTGGTGAAAGATCTGGAAGAGCTCTACAACCTCTATCAGGCGCTGGAAACGGCGCGTGAAGAGCGCGGTGGTATCTCGTTCGAAACCGAAGAAGCGAAATTTATCTTCAACGCTGAGCGCCGGATTGAGCGTGTTGAGCGCGTTTCACGTAACGATGCTCACAAACTGATCGAAGAGTGCATGATCCTGGCGAACATCGCCTCGGCGCGCTTCGTTGAGAAAAATCAGGAACCGGCACTGTTCCGCGATCACGATCGCCCGACTGACGAAAGCATCAAGAGCTTCCGTACCGTGCTTAACGAACTGGGACTGAGTCTGCCCGGCGGCAACAAACCGCAGCCTGTCGACTATGCGGCGCTGCTGAAGCAGGTGGCCGATCGTCCTGATGCGGAAATGCTGCAAACCATGCTGCTGCGTTCAATGAAGCAGGCGGTGTATGACCCGGAAAACCGCGGCCACTTTGGTCTGGCGCTCTCGTCATATGCTCACTTTACCTCGCCAATCCGTCGCTATCCGGATCTGACGCTGCACCGCGCCATCAAGTATCTGCTGGCCAAAGAGCAGGATGAAGGTAAAGGCCTGGTACAACGCGCCATGAAATACCTGATGCCAAAAGAGCGCAGCGTAGCCAAAGATCTGACGACAGCGACCGGTGGCTATCACTACGAGATGCCGGAGATGCTGCAGCTGGGACTGCACTGCTCAATGACCGAGCGCCGTGCCGATGAGGCGACGCGTGACGTTGCCGACTGGCTGAAGTGTGACTTCATGCAGGATCAGGTCGGTAACCTGTTCAATGGCGTGATCTCCAGCGTCACCGGCTTCGGCTTCTTTGTTCGCCTGAGCGATCTGTTCATTGATGGCCTGGTGCATGTTTCGACGCTCGACAACGACTACTACCGTTTCGATCCGGTGGGTCAGCGCCTGATTGGTGAATCTGGCGGTCGTACCTATCGTCTTGGCGATATTGTGGAAGTGCGGGTGGAAGCGGTCCATATGGACGAGCGTAAAATCGACTTCGCCCTGGTCTCCAGCCAGCGTCAGGTGCGTGGCGAAGGAAAGACCGAGCGCGATCGGGCGAAGCGTGATGGCAAACCGCCATCAAAGCGTCGCCGTGATGTGAGCAAGAAATCTAATTTCGAGCCCGACTCGGCATTCCGCGGTGACAAGTCCCGACCGGCACCAGCAAATACCGAGAAAAAAAGTAAAAACGTCTCGGAAAAAAGCCGTAAAATCGCCGCCGCCACTCGGGCGAAGCGCGCCAGCAAGAAAGCGCAAACTGACTGATGCGCGTATCCGCCCTTTCTCCTGCGGGAAAGGGCGGTAATTTATTCATTTCCAAACACTGAGCAGATCGATGAGCGAAATTATTTTTGGTATCCATGCCGTGCAGGCGCTGCTGGAGCGCGATCCCCAGCGTTTTCAGCAAGTCTTTATCCTTAAAGGCCGTGACGATCGTCGCCTGCAACCTCTGATTGCCGCGCTGGAAGCTCAGGGGATCGTGATCCAGCTGGCGGAGCGCAAGTGGCTGGATAGCCAGGTAGAAGGCGGTGTGCATCAGGGTATCGTGGCGCAGGTTAAGCCGGGTCGTCAGTATCAGGAAGGCGACCTGCCGGACCTGCTGCAAAGCCTGGAAAAACCGTTTCTGCTGGTACTGGATGGCGTCACCGATCCGCATAACCTGGGTGCCTGTCTGCGCAGCGCTGACGCGGCGGGCGTCAATGCGGTGATCGTGCCAAAAGATCGTTCCGCTCCGCTGAACGCCACCGCCAAAAAAGTGGCCAGCGGCGCGGCAGAAAACGTGCCGTTGATCCGCGTCACCAACCTTGCCCGGACGCTGCGCCTGTTGCAGGAGTACAACATCTGGGTGGTCGGTACCGCTGGCGAAGCGGATCACACCGTTTACCAGAGCAAAATGACCGGCCCGATGGCGCTGGTGATGGGTGCCGAAGGTGAAGGGATGCGTCGCCTGACGCGTGAACACTGCGACGAGTTAATCAGCATCCCGATGGCGGGCAGCGTCTCTTCGCTCAACGTCTCGGTTGCCACCGGCGTTTGCCTGTTTGAAGCGGTGCGTCAGCGCAACGCCTGATCCCCGATGTGATCCTCGCCACAAATTAGTTTCTGTACCAGGCATAACTGCGCGTCATTCGTATATACCCAAAGGATTTCGGGTTGCATTGAGGCGGCAAGAGAACGAATCCCGATGAGCTTACATGAGTAAGTGATTCGGGTGAGTGAACGCAGCCAACAAAAATGCAGCTTGAAAGACGACGGGTATACTTACTGAGTGACATCCGCGAGGAGTGGTTATGACCTGGACAACACACACCGTTTTTAATCAGCCCCATCCTCTCAGCAACAGCAATCTTTTCCTTTCCGATACGCCGCTGAGCGATGCACTACAGCGCGAGGGCGCGGAGTGGGACCGTGAATGGCTGGCCTCGGTCGGCCTGCAACTGGGCAGTGCCGAATCGCTGGAGCTGGGCCGGCTGGCCAACGCCGAGCCGCCCGAACTGCTGCGCTACGATGCGCGCGGTGTACGGCTCGACGAAGTGCGATTTCATCCCGCCTGGCATCTGCTGATGCAGGGCGTCTGCGCCAGTCGTCTGCATAACCTCAGCTGGCAACCCAGCGTACGCGAATATGCCAGCGTAGCGCGGGCCGCCCGATTTATCCTGCATGCCCAGGTAGAAGCCGGCACGCTCTGTCCGGTCACCATGACCCACGCGGCGATCCCGCTGCTGCAGACTTATCTGCCCGCCGCATTTGAAGGCTGGCTCGATCCGTTACTCAGTGACCGTTATGACACCCATGCGCAGCCCGGCGATCAAAAGCGCGGACTGCTGATTGGCATGGGGATGACCGAAAAACAGGGCGGCAGCGATCTGCTCACCAGCACCACTCGCGCTGAGCCGCTGGGCGCTCGCGGTCCGGGTGAAGCCTGGCGGCTTACCGGGCATAAATGGTTTTTCTCGGTGCCGCAAAGCGATGCGCATCTGGTACTGGCCCAGACACCGGCCGGTCTGAGCTGCTTCTTTCTGCCACGCCTGTTACCAGACGGTAGCCGCAATGCGATCCTGATCGAGCGGCTGAAAGATAAGCTCGGTAACCGATCCAATGCCAGTAGCGAAGTGGAATTTCGCGACGCCACCGGCTGGCTGCTGGGAGAAGAGGGCGAAGGTGTCCGGTTGATGCTGAAAATGGGCGGCATGACGCGTTTTGACTGCGCGCTCGGCAGCCACGGTCAGATGCGGCGCGCCTTCTCCGTTGCGCTCTACCATGCGCATCAGCGCCAGGTGTTGGGTAAAAATCTGGTGGATCAGCCGCTGATGCGTCAGGTACTGGCGCAGCAGGCGCTGCAGCTGGAAGGGCAGACCGCGCTGCTGATGCGGCTGGCACGCGCCTGGTCGCTGCCAGCAAAACCGCATGAAGTAGCCTTTGCCCGCCTGTTTACGCCAGCGGCGAAATACCAGATATGCAAAGCGGGCGCGCCGTTCGTCGCGGAATCGATGGAGGTATTAGGCGGCATCGGCTACTGCGAAGCGAGCGAACTGCCGCGCTTATATCGCGATATCCCGGTCAACAGCATCTGGGAAGGCTCAGGCAATGTGATGTGTCTTGACGTGTTGCGCGTGCTTTCCCGGCAGGACGATGTCACAGAGATGCTCAGTCAGGAGTTTGAGGCAGTCAAAGGCAGTAATCGCCATTTCGATGCGCGCTGGCGTCAGCTGCGGCTGCGGCTCAACAAAATGCCGGAGGCGCAGGCGCGGGAACTGACCCGCAGCCTGCTGCTGCTGGCTACCGGCGCACAGTTGCTGAAATATGCCGAACCGCCGCTGGCGGATGCATGGTGCCAGCAATGGCTCGATCAGCGCGGCGCACGTCCACTGGATGCCGCGCTGGCCGACCGCTTACTGGCTCGCGCCTGCGGTGGGTGAGGCACCGTACAGTATGGCGCTGGCATACCACAAGCCAGGCATCACCGTTTCACTCAGCGCCACGATCTGATAATAAGCCGCACCGGCCTGATTGGCGCGTGCGGCCACGGCGCGTTGCGCATCATCTGGCGAGCCGTGAACGTTAACGGTGATGTTGCCCAGCTTCGGCAAATGGGTACTTTGCGCCCGTGAAATTTCCTGCGCCTGTTGAGTCGGCGCGGGCGGCGCTTTTGGAGTTGTCTGAAACGCAGAACAGCCTGCCAGTGACAGGCTTAACACCAGTAAGTAAGCGAAACGCATAGGAAAACCCTCATTCAGGACGAAGCATTAAGTGTATGCCATCGTCCTGAATGACGTCAGGATTTGAGGTTAAAAACACTCACCAGCTGGGTCAGATGATGGCCTTTATCACTCAGATTCTGGGCGCTACTTTCCGCCTGGGCCACCAGTTCGCTGTTCTGATGCGTCGCCTGGCTGATCTGGTTCATCGCCAGATTAACCTGACCAATACCGGCCGCCTGCTGCTGTGCCGCCACGTTGATCTCACCCATCAGCGCCTGTACCTGCTCGATGTGAGTGACGATATGGGTCATCGCATCGCGGGTCTGTTCAGATAACAGATGGCCTTCCGCCACGTTGCCGATTGAGGTGGCGATCAGCCCATCAATCTCTTTCGCAGCCTGAGCAGATCGCTGCGCCAGCGCCCGCACTTCGGCCGCCACTACGGCAAAACCACGTCCCTGCTCACCGGCGCGCGCCGCTTCCACCGCGGCGTTCAGCGCCAGAATATTGGTCTGGAAGGCGATTGATTCGATCACATGAGTGATATCCGCAATGCTCTGGGAAGAGATTTTGATCGCTGACATGGTGTTCACGGAGCGCACCACGGTCTGGCTGCCCTGGCTGACAATATCGCTGGCTTCAGACACCAGCGACATCGCCTGACGCAGGCTGTCGGCGGTATGTTCGACCGTTGCGCCAAACTGTTCCATGCTGGCGGAGGTCTGCTCCACGCTGCTGGCCTGACGACCAATCTGTTCACTGATATTGTGACTGCTGGCGGCGATAGTATCGGTCCCGTCGCTGATCTCCTGCGCGGCGCTGCGCACCTGGCCTACGATCTTCTCCAGACCATCGCCGATGCCGTTAATGGCATTAATCAACTGGCCCACTTCGTCACGTCGTGAGGTATCCAGATGCACCTGCAAATTGCCGGCGGCATACTGCTGCGCCAGATGAATCACCTGCTGCAGTGGACGGGTAATCGCCCGGCGGCTGTACCAGACAAACCCCAGCGCAAACACCACCACCAGCGCCAGACCGGTAAGCAGGAACAGGTTACGGCTGTGGGTGATCGGGGCCAGCAGACTGGCGCGGTTAACCTCGCCGACAATCACCCAGTTCCATCCCTGTAGCTGCTGCCAGGCGAGCATCCGGGTTTCACCGTCGATATTCACCTGCTCTATCCCCTGCGGCTGAGTCAGCAGTGGCTGTTGCACCGACTGATCCCAGGCCGGCAGTTTGCCCTCGTTTTGCTGAGCAAACAGATACTGGCCCTGTGTGCTGCCTGGCGCGCCGTTAATCACATAAAAATGGCCGCTGTCGCCCAACCGACGCGCGAGGATTTTTTCACGCATCAGCGCATATTGCTGATCGATTCCGACCCCAACAAACAGAATGGCAACCACCGTGCCGCTGGCATCTTTAACCGGCTGATATTGAGTGATGTAGCGATGACCAAACAGCGTTGCCAGGCCACGATAGACCTGGCCCTGATGGACGTTTTTCCAGGCTGCACTGGCACGATCGAGCTGGGTGCCGATGGCGCGACTGCCATCCTGCTTCCTGAGTGAGGTCGAGATACGGATGAAGTCATCGCCGTCGCGCACAAAAATGGTGGCCACTGCGGCGGTGCGATCGGTGAAATCGTCCACCGCTGTCTGATCAAGGTTGAGCGTTTTTAATCCGGCGCGCAGCACCGGCGTTGAGAAGCTGCCGACCTGCACGCGCGCCGTCTCATCCAGGCTAAAACGCTTAGGCAGAAAGCTGGTAAACAGATTGGTATAGTTGCTCACCTCTTCGGAGAGCGTGGCGTTGAACATAGTCGCCATTTCGCTGATGCCCTGCACCTGATTGTGCATATCATCAATCGCGAGTTTTTCCAGCTGGCGCGAGGCGCTCTGGCTCTGAGTCAGCGTCAGAACCAGCAACAATAACGCTACGCTGAGAGACGTCAGTACAGACAGCTTAACTCCAAGACTCAGGCCGCTGAGAGAGAGACGCTTCATAAATTACCTTTGATCGCATTAGGGAGATATCGGATCAACGGCAGAAGCGCGGAAAAGTTTAGCGCGAAAGTTGGTGGCAGAGAGTGGCGGACCGGTTCGCAAATTCAGCGGCAGACCGTACACTGATCACGCACGTCTTGACCCTTTTCAGGAGATAACATGATCGAACTCATCACGGAAACGCTGGCCGGTATTGAGTGTCTGCACGCCGCGCCTGCCGGTCAGCGCCGTAACCGGCTGCCGACCGTGCTGTTTTATCACGGCTTCACCTCATCGAAAGAGGTCTACGCCTATTTCGCCGTCGCCTTAGCCCAGGCTGGCTTCCGGGCGGTGATGCCGGATGCGGATCTGCATGGCGCGCGCGATCAAGGCGATGCCGAAGGCCGCCTGCGCCGCTTCTGGGATATCCTTAAAACCAATATTGATGAGCTGCCGCAGCTGGAAGCCGCGCTGCGCGCTGAGGATCTGATCGCCGGAGAACGGTTTGCGGTGGCAGGCGCTTCAATGGGCGGCATGACGGCGCTGGGCGCGATGGCGCGCTATCCGCAGATCCACAGCGTCGCCTGCATGATGGGGTCCGGCTACTTTATGCAGCTCAGCCAGACGCTGTTTCCGCCGCTGGTGGTGCGCTCGCCGGAACAGCAGGCCGGGTTTGATGCCCGAATGGCGCCGCTGGCGGAGTACGATCCCAGCACCCGACTGGAAACGCTGGCCAATCGTCCACTGCTGCTGTGGCACGGCGAAGCTGATGAGGTGGTGCCGTTTGCCGAGAGTGCGCGGCTGGAAGCGGCGCTGCGCAGCCAGGGTTTAGCCCGGCATCTGACCTCACTGTCGGAAAAGCAGATTGGACATAAGATCACGCCGTCAGGCCTGACGGCGCTGGTTAACTTCTTTAAACACCAGTTATAAAACATCCGTTATAAAAAGGGCGGATTGATTCAATCCGCCCTTTATCTGCCCCGATTATCAGGGGGCAGCGAACCGTTCTGCCGGTCGGGCCGGCGTGCTGACCGGGCTTCTCTCCGGTGCATCCAGTCGATTCACATAGACATAACCCGATGCCGCTTTGCTGCTGTGACTTCTCATCTGCTGCGCACAGTCAGCATTGCTGGCAAGAGCGGGGAGAGACAGGAAGAGACCCAGTAAAGTGGCGATGACGTACCTTTTCATGGCCGACTCCTCACTTCAGGGAACACACTCTGTTAGACGCTGATAAGCCAAACCGTAACGTCTGCATTAAGTTTAGCGACTGGCGATATTATCGCCAGATCGTCCGCCTGAACCTCTTTGTCAGCATTTTTGAACAATGGCTGCTTAACAGATTGTATTGCTGTGATTAGCACGAAAAGCCACCCTATCTGGCACGCCACATCAGATTTGTTGAAATGTGCGCTTGAGTTTAGCGCCCGCCGCCAGTATGATTACGCGTCAATTTTTCAGCCGCATTCTCAGGCTGTGTCCCACAAGCGCTCGTCATGACGAACCTTTGTGGGACACAGCCTATAACGTTCCTTGCTTCCATGGGCCGCGGTTGACCCCGACAGGAGGCTGAATAATCCGTAAGGAGCAATTTCGATGCGTCATTACGAAATCGTATTTATGGTCCATCCTGACCAGAGCGAACAGGTTCCGGGCATGATCGAGCGTTACACTGGTGCTATCACTGGTGCACAGGGCACGATTCACCGTCTGGAAGACTGGGGCCGCCGTCAGCTGGCTTATCCGATCAACAAACTGCACAAAGCCCACTACGTTCTGCTGAACGTTGAAGCGCCGCAGGAAGCGATCGATGAGCTGGAAACGAACTTCCGCTTCAACGACGCCGTTATCCGTAGCATGGTTATGCGCGTTAAAAACGCGGTAACTGAAGCATCACCGATGGTTAAAGCGAAAGACGAGCGTCGTGAGCGCCGCGAAGATTTTGCTAACGAATCCGCTGATGACTCAGATGCTGGGGATTCTGAAGAGTAATCCATCGTGACGGTTAATCGACTGCGCTTGTCTGGCACGGTGTGCAAGACGCCGGTTCGAAAAATTAGCCCGTCAGGAATTCCGCACTGCCAGTTCGTGCTTGAGCACCGCTCAGTGCAGGAGGAGGCCGGGTTTCACCGGCAAGCCTGGTGTCGGATGCCGGTGATTATCAGCGGCAGCGCCCATCAGGTGATTACTCAACATATAACGGTCGGCACGCAACTCATACTCGACGGTTTCATTAGCTGCCATCAGGCACGCAATGGCCAGAGCAAAATGGTGTTACATGCCGAGCAGATTGAATTGATAGATTCTGGAGACTAGCCAAATGGCACGTTATTTCCGTCGTCGCAAGTTCTGCCGTTTCACCGCGGAAGGCGTTCAAGAGATCGATTATAAAGATATCGCAACGCTGAAAAACTACATCACTGAAAGCGGCAAGATCGTACCAAGCCGTATCACTGGTACTCGCGCAAAATACCAGCGTCAGCTGGCTCGTGCTATCAAGCGCGCGCGTTACCTGTCTCTGCTGCCGTACACTGATCGTCATCAGTAATCGGCAACTGTCCATTAACGACTTTAAGAGGATAAGGTAATGCAAGTTATTCTGCTTGATAAAGTAGCAAACCTGGGCAGCCTGGGTGATCAGGTTAACGTTAAAGCGGGCTACGCTCGTAACTTCCTGGTACCACAGGGCAAAGCTGTTCCTGCTACCAAGAAAAACGTTGAATTTTTCGAAGCACGCCGTGCAGAACTGGAAGCTAAACTGTCCGACGTTCTGTCTGCAGCAAATGCACGCGCTGAGAAAATTAATGCACTGGGCACCGTAACCATCGCGTCTAAAGCTGGCGACGAAGGTAAACTGTTCGGTTCCATCGGTACCCGCGACATCGCTGATGCAGTGACTGCAGCTGGCGTTGAAGTGGCTAAGAGCGAAGTTCGTCTGCCGAACGGCGTTCTGCGCACCACCGGTGAGCACGAAGTGAACTTCCAGGTTCACAGCGAAGTATTCGCGAAACTGATCGTGAGTATCGTTGCTGAGTAATTGTTATTACTGAGCACTGCGGGAACGCCGGCCTTGTGCCGGCGTTTTTGTTTTTGTCGCCGCGTAAAGATTACTGCGCGCGAATAAAGCTGCCGTCCGGCTGGCGGGTAAACAGCACCGGGCCGTTAGCGCCCTCTATCGTCAGTCCTGTCACCACGCCCTGTGCATCCTGACGGATTTTAACCTGCTGACCGCTTTTCAGTGAACTCAGCGGCTGATCGTTGCCTTCTACCCGCGCCATCGCAAACACATCATTCACCGGCAGACTGTTGTCACGGAACAGCTGCGCCAGCGTCTGGCCCGACGCGACAGTATAGTTGCGCCATTGTCCCTGTGAATCCGCTTTTGGCGTCGGCTGCGGCTGAGAAGGGGAGGAGTCGGCCTTGTTATCATAAATATCCGCCTGCATCGGCACCTCTTTCTCCGCTGTCGGGGTCACCGGCTGCTCCACCGGATAGCGTGGTGTGCTGACCGGCCAGAGAAACGCCAGCAGCATTACCAGCAGCGCGATAACAATGCCGCGACGATGAGGGGCCGGTAGCGGGTCCATCCAGCCGATGTGGTCGGTGAAATGCCAGATACGATGAAGCCATGTCGGTAGCCGGGATGACGCGTCTGAAGCCATTCGTGGTTCCTCCTCTCCAGCGGGTTGCTGCGGCTTGCGTGTGGCCAGCCAGGTTTGCAGCCGGGATACAATACGCGTTGCGCGCGTCCTGCGGCGTCGTGGGGCGATCTGGCCCATGTGTTCTCTCTTTTGGTGTGCAACAGACGGGTTAATTCCGTCAACAGTTATAGTATGGGCAATACCGGCGCGAAGTGCCTGCCAGCATTGATAAATTTGACGGGCCTATTGTTTCTCTTTCATCGGGAAAAGTCATCTGCGATGCAGGGCATTTTACGCCAGCGGCCTGCACTGTTATGCTGCCGGTTCGAATTTATCCGAGAGTGAAAGGAACGAAGATGACTACCCCTTCTTTCGACAGCGTCGAAGCACAAGCAAGTTACGGTATTGGTTTACAGGTTGGCCAGCAGCTGCTGGAATCTGGTCTGCAAGGGCTGCAACCAGAAGCACTGCTCGCGGGCCTGCGCGACGCGCTGGAAGGGAACTCGCCGGCGGTGCCGGTTGATGTGGTTCATCGCGCACTGCGTGAAGTGCACGAGCGCGCTGAAGGTGTGCGTCGTGAGCGCACCGAAGCGATGGCGGCAGAAGGTCAGGTGTTCCTGCAGGAACATGCGCAGCGTGAAGGCGTGAGCAGCACCGAATCTGGTCTGCAATTCAGCGTCATCACCCAGGGCGACGGTCCGATCCCATCACGTCAGGATCGCGTACGCGTCCACTATACCGGCAAACTGATCGACGGCACCGTGTTCGATAGCTCTGTAGCACGCGGTGAGCCAGCAGAGTTCCCGGTTAGCGGCGTGATCGCGGGCTGGATTGAAGCGCTGACCCTGATGCCGGTTGGCTCAAAATGGGAACTGGTGATCCCACACAACCTCGCGTACGGCGAGCGTGGTGCCGGTGCCTCTATCCCGCCATTCAGCACCCTGGTCTTTGAAGTAGAACTGCTGGAAATCCTGTAATTTAAAGACGCTGCAACCATCCTGGTTGCAGCGTTTTCTCCCGCCTTACTTCTGCTGTAAATTCACCTGCCACAGAGCAAAGCCAATCGCATCTGTCCCTTTGGGCTGAAGCGGATATTGCGCATGCTGCTTAATAAATCCGGTCGCCTTATCACCCGGTGCCGTTTCAAACTGAATATCGAGCGGGGTTGATGAGGTGATGGGTGCCAGTCGCCAGTTATTGTCCGCCTGCGGTCTGACCTCACCCTGTTTTTTCGTTTCCGCGCTGATATAGGCGGCCACCACGGAACGGTTCTCATCCGGTGAGGCAAAGGCAATGTACTTATCGCCAGTGCCGGCAAACTTGCCGCCATACGCGCGATAGTTGTTGGTCGCCACCAGGAAGGTCGCCTGCGGATCGATCGGTTTGCCCTGCCAGCTCAGCTGACGAATACGCGACGCCTGCGGATGAATCAGCTGACATTCTGCGTCATAGCGCGCCGGCTGGGTGATATCGATCTGATAACTGACCCCATCAATCACGTCGAAGTTATAGGTGCGGAAATCCCAGTTAATCAGCGACTGCGTTTTGCTGCTGTGCGGGTCGATCTGATTAAACTGGCCCGCTGAACACTCCAGCCACTCTTTGACCTGCGCACCGCTGACTTTCATCACCACCAGGGTATTCGGGTAGAGATAGAGATCGGCGGCGTTACGGAAGGTCAGAGGACCTTTCTCGACTTCAACGTAGCTGGCCGGATCGTTCTTACGTCCGCCCGCTTTAAAGGGTGCAGCGGCGGAGAGCACCGGCAGGCCACCGAGATCCGGATCGCCCTGAATGAAGTGTTCAACGTAAGCGCGCTGGGCATTGTTGACGATCTGTACCGTCGGATCGTCCTGCACCAGCGACAGATAGCTGTACATCACATCGGCGGATTTGCCGATCGGCTTGCCGACAAATTCCCGCGTGGCACGATGATCGTCAGCCAGCAGCTTAACCAGCGCCGGATCTTCTGCCGCTAACGACTTTTTCGCGGCCGCGTCATAAATGGGCCGCGCCTCGGCTTTGCCGCTGCTGACCTGCCAGCGTCCGCTGTCATTATTCAGCACCAGATCGACCACGCCCAGATGATCGCCCCACATGCCGGGCATCACGGCCGGGATGCCATTCAGCGTTCCCTGCGCAACATCCGCGCCTTTAATACTGGCGAAGTCGCTGCCCGGGAACACCGCATGGGCATGACCAAACAGTATGGCGTTGATGCCCTCAACCTGGCTGAGGTAGTAAACCGAGTTCTCGGCCATCGCGTGATACGGCTCGCTGCTCAGGCCGGAGTGGGGAATGGCGACGATAATATCCGCGCCCTGAGCGCGCATTTCAGGCACGTAGCGACGGGCGGTTTCGGTGATGTCATCCACCCGCACCTTGCCCTGCAGATTGGCTTTATCCCACACCATGATCTGCGGCGGCACAAAGCCGATATAGCCAATCTTCACCGTCTGCGCTTTGCCGTCGCGGTCCACCACGCGGGTGGATTTGATCAGATAAGGCGTGAACAGCGGCTTACCTGTTTTAACGTCGATGACGTTGGCGTTGACATAAGGAAAGCGTGCACCGGCCAGCGCTTTTTTGAGGTAAGGCAAACCATAGTTAAACTCATGATTACCCAGGTTACCGACGCTGTAATCGAGCGTGTTAAGCGCTTTATAGACCGGATGGATTTCGCCCGCTTTCAGGCCTTTGGCCGCCATATAGTCGCCCAGCGGGCTACCCTGGATGATGTCGCCGTTATCGACCAGTACGCTGTTTTTTACCTGCTGGCGCGCCGCATGAATCAGCGTGGCGGTGCGAACCAGACCAAATTTCTCGGTTGGCGTGTCTTTGTAGTAGTCGAAATCCATCATGTTACTGTGCAGATCGGTGGTTTCGAGTATCCGCAAATCGACCGTTGCCGCCTGCCCGGCGACGGAAACGCTCAGGGCCAGTAACATCATTCCAGGCTTAAACATGCTTGCTCCTGCTGCCAGATAAGTTAAGGCTCTCAAAATAATGTAAAAGCCTGATGAGTGGTCAGTTTAAATCGTGATGGATATAACGTTTTGGCGCATCGGTTAACCTGCCAGCCGTTCCGGAATAGGCGTAGTTGTGCAGGCGTGGCGATAAGCGGGTAACTATGGTATTGATATATCTATATATTGCTCCGTGCTGCCGCTGCGCGATCGGCTTGCAGAGCGGAACTGCTAAAATGTAACCATCAGGCGTTGAACTGAACGTGCAGCCGATGGACACAACGAGGTGAAAAATGTTAGAGCAAATTTGCCAACTGGCACGCGAAGCGGGCGACGCGATCATGCAGGTTTACGACGGCGCCGCGCCGCTTGACGTTTCTCACAAATCGGACGACTCGCCGGTGACTGCCGCCGACATTGCCGCGCATCAGGTGATTGTGAAAGGCCTGGCGCAGTTGTCACCGGCGATACCGGTCCTGTCAGAAGAAGATCCGCCCGGCTGGGAGGTGCGTCAGCACTGGCAGCGCTACTGGCTGGTCGATCCGCTTGATGGCACCAAAGAGTTCATCAAGCGTAACGGCGAATTTACCGTCAATATTGCCCTGATTGAAGAAGGCAAGCCGGTGATGGGCGTGGTCTATGCGCCAGCGCTGGGCGTGATGTACGCTGCCGCAGACGGTAAGGCGTGGAAAGAAGAGGGCGGCCGGCGTGAACAGATTCATGCGCAGGATGCCCGGCCACCGCTGGTGGTGGTGAGCCGCTCACACGGCGATGACGATGAGATGAGGCAGTATCTGAAGCAGCTCGGCGAACATCAGACGGTGGCGACCGGCTCATCGCTGAAGTTCTGCCTGGTGGCGGAAGGTAAAGCGCAGCTCTATCCACGCTTCGGGCCGACCAACATCTGGGATACCGGTGCGGGCCACGCGGTCGCCATGGCAGCAGGTGCTCATGTGCATGACTGGCAGGGCAAAACGCTGGATTACGCACCGCGCGAATCCTTCCTCAATCCTGGCTTTCGCGTTTCTCTGTTTTAGTCCGTTAAGCGGGAGGGCAACCTCCCGCCATGCGGTCGGCCTGGTGCGCCAGCAGTGAGGCTTAGTGCGCCAGCAGAGAGGTTACCAGGTTAACCACCTGCTGAACTTCCTCCTGCGTCAGCGGCCCATCCTTCACAAACTTCACTGCGCCATGTTTATCCAGCACCACAATGGCTGAGCCGCCCGGTTGCAGCTGCCAGGCACGCTGCACATTTCCCTTATCGTCGACAATAAACTGTGACCACGGATACTGCTGTTTATTGCTTTCGATGCTGCTGCGAACAAACATCCCGGTGCCGGGAATCGCATCATCAGTATTGACGATGGTGGTGGTCTGATAACGATCGTGCGGCAGTTTCGCGGCTTTGATCGCCTCGATTAACGCCGCATTCATCTGCTTCGCGGAAGAGCGCCCGGCGATATGCTGAATCACTCGAACTTTCCCGCTCAGCTGAGCACTATTCCAGTTTTTGTAGCTAAACTTATCCTGCTGCAGTAACAGCTCACCTTTGTCATTCACACCGGTGGCCGGAACGCGCGCATCCTGCTTCAGATCGTGCGCCAGAGCGCTTACCGGTATCAGTAACGACAAAACTATCGCTGCCAGAGTGATTCGCATCGTGGTTTCCTTAAGTGATCAGACCAGTTAGTCATTTTATTGCAATAGTAGGCAGGGATGATGCAGCTGTCCTGGAAAGGTGTCAGGTTTGTTATCAGCGCCACAATTCCGTAACGACTGAAGGTTTATACTGTGTTGTGTGAGCGTGATAACAGAGTGTTCTGTAATGATGTGTCAACTCAGTAAAAAAATTCATTTTTCGGAACATCAGCAGCGCTGAGTGTTCTATAGTTTATCCCGAATTCGCGCTTCATGGGCTCGTACCTAATTTGGAAACGGCGAAGCGTGCTTAAAATTGTACAGGAGTTAATCAGTATGAAGATCTTCCAGCGCTATAATCCGCTGCAAATAGCGAAATATGTAAAAACGCTGTTCAAAGGAAGGTTGTATATCAAGGATGTTGGCGCGTTTGAGTTCGACAAGGGGAAAGTATTAATCCCGCGCGTCAAAGACAAACAGCACCTGAGCGTGATGTCAGAAATTAACCGCCAGGTCGTTCGTCTGAAACTTGAGTTCAACTAATCACAAGGGCGCCGATGGCGCCCTTTGAGCCTGGCCTATCAGGCTATTTTATTTGCCATTCTGAACCTGGGCAGTGCTCACAATCCTCACGTACTACGTGTACGCTCCGGCTGTTCCGCGCTGTCCGTGTCCAGACTGTCTGCAACAATGACGCCTTATGGCGCAGGCCCTTAGTCATTCTACTCTTCTTCGCTTTTCGTCATGTTCAGCACCGGCGGCCGCTCATCAATGCGGGTAACCAGTAACTGATCGATGCGATAACTGTCTATATCGACCACTTCGAATTTATAACCGGCAAACTTCACAAAGTCGGTACGCTTCGGAATTTTACGCAGCATATACATCATAAAGCCGCCGATGGTTTCGTAGTTGCCTGACTGCGGGAAGTCATCAATGTCCAGTACCCGCATTACATCATCAATCGGCGTTCCGCCTTCTACCAGCCACGAATTTTCATCACGCGCCACAATCTGTTCTTCCATGCCCTGGCCGACCAGATCGCCCATCAGCGTCGTCATCACATCATTCAGGGTAATGATCCCGACCACCAGCGCATACTCATTCATGATCACCGCGAAGTCTTCACCGGCGGTTTTGAAACTCTCCAGCGCTTCAGACAGCGTCAGCGTATCGGGCACAATCAGCGCCGAGCGGATCTGCAAGCCGCTGTTCAGCGCCATACTCTGGTTTCCCAGCACCCGCAGCAGCAGCTCTTTCGAGTCAACGTAACCAACGATATGATCGATATCGCCACTGCAGACCAGGAATTTAGAGTGAGGATGCTGGGCGATTTTGGTTTTCAGACTGGTTTCATCTTCATGCAGATCAAACCAGACAATGTTTTCACGCGAGGTCATCGAAGAGGGCACGGTGCGTGATTCCAGCTCAAACACGTTCTCGATTAACTCATGTTCCTGCTTACGCAACACGCCAGCCAGCGCACCCGCTTCCACCACCGCGTAGATATCGTCAGAGGTGATATCGTCTTTGCGCACCATCGGCAGTTTGAAGATGCGGAAGAAGACGTTGGCCAGACCGTTGAACAGCCAGACCAGCGGGCGCATCAACAGCAGGCAAAAACGCATCGGGTTGATGATGCGCAAGGCGATGGTTTCCGGGGCGATCATACCGACCCGTTTTGGCGTTAAGTCGGCGAACAGAATAAACAGGCTGGTAACGATGGTGAATGAGCAGATGAAACTGAGTTGCTCCGCCAGTTCCGGCGCGACAAAACGGTTAAACAGGCTGCTGAAGGCTGGCGAAAAGGCGGCGTCGCCGACAATACCGCCGAGAATCGCGACGGCATTCAGGCCAATTTGCACCACGGTAAAGAACATGCCCGGCGTTTCCTGCATTTTCAATACGCGTTGTGCATTGACGTTGCCTTCATCCGCCAGCAGCTTGAGTTTTATCTTGCGGGCGGCCGCCAGCGAGATTTCCGACAGGGAAAAAAATGCACTGATTACGATCAGTAACAGGATGACAAGTAAGCTATCTAACATATGAGATCCAAAGGGTTATCCACTTGTCATTTTTGGCCTGGGCAGCGTGCAGGTGAGATCCGGAGCGATCTGCGTACCTGTCAAACAGGGCTATCCGTGCCAAAAATGTCTGCGCCAGTTCGACAGAAAAAACAGTGCCGGGGCAGAAATGAAAACAGGCGAAATGCCTGTGGTGGCCGATTATAGCAGGTGCTATCACCGGGCCGCCAGAGGACAAACCACCTGTTCCGATGGTGTGTTCCGCCGGACATGCCCGTCATCAGTTCAGATTAATCTGAGTGAACCTGCCAGCCGCGATCATTCGACGCCGCAGTTGTTGTATCGATCGCGTCATTTACCGACAATAGCCCGGTATTTGACTTAGATGATGATGTTGCCCCGCCGGTTACCATAAAGTGCGGCTATGATGAGGATGTTGCCGTCACGCCAGTGCGGGCAAAGATGATTAATAAGTGCCCCGCGGAAAAGGGGCCGGCATGATTAACAGGAGTACAGGTGCCACGATTTTATGTTTATTGCATGGCCAGCCTGCTGCTTGTCGCGCCAGCGCTTGAAGCGGCGACGGTACGATTACAGGTCGAAGGCTTAACCGGGGATTTGCAAAAAAACGTCAGGGCGCGCCTGTCGACCATCGGCAGCGATGAGGTCTCTAACGACGGCCGCTTTCGCGCACGCGTCTCGGTAGCGATAAAAGAGGGCCTGCGCGCGCTCGGTTACTACGAGCCGGTTATCGATTTTGAATCCCGTCCTGCGCCTGCGCGGGGTGGCCGTCCGGTGCTGGTGGCGCGCGTAACGCCCGGCGAACCGGTGAAAATTGGCGGCAGCAGTATCGTTGTTGAGGGTGAAGCCCGCAACGATGAGGATTACCGTGCCTGGGTAGCACAGGGACGACCCAAAGTGGGCACCCAGCTCAATCACGGGCAGTATGACAGTTTCAAAAGTGGCTTCTCAAATCTCGCGCTGCGTAATGGCTACTTCGATGGCCAGTTTAAAAAGAGCCAGTTAGGCGTATCGGTCGAGCGGCGTGAAGCGTTCTGGGATATCGATTACGACAGCGGCCAGCGCTACCGTTTTGGCGACGTCAGTTTTCAAGGCTCGCAAATTCGCGAGGAGTATCTGCAAAATCTGGTGCCCTTTAAGCAGGGCGACTACTACAGTTCGCGCGATCTGGCCGAGCTCAATCGCCGCCTCTCTGCCACCGGCTGGTTCAATTCGGTGGTGGTCGCGCCAGAATTTAAACAAGGGCGCAAAACCAAAGTTCTGCCGCTCAATGCGGTGATGTCACCGCGTACCGAAAACACCATTGAAACCGGGGTGGGTTACTCGACGGATGTCGGACCCCGGCTGAAAGGAACCTGGAAAAAACCGTGGATTAACGACCGCGGTCACAGCCTGGCGGCCAGCGCCTACGTCTCTGCCCCTGAGCAGCAGGTCGATCTGACCTATAAAGTCCCGCTGCTGAAAAGCCCGCTGGAACAGTACTATACCTTCTCGGGCGGCCTGAAGCGCACCGACCTCAACGACACCAAAGCCGATACCACGACGCTGGCGATGTCGCGTAACTGGGACAGCAGCAGCGGCTGGCAGAAGGCCGTTAACCTGCGCTGGAGTCTGGACCACTTTACCCAGGGCAGCGTCACCAACACCACCATGCTGCTCTATCCTGGCGTCAGCGTTAACCGTACCCGCTCACGCGGCGGCTTAATGCCTACCTGGGGTGACTCGCAGCGCTATTCAGTAGACGTTTCCGACACCACCTGGGGTTCAGACGTTGACTTCCTGATTATGCAGGCGCAAAACGTCTGGATCCGCACGCTGGGCGATAAGCACCGTTTTGTGGCGCGCGGCAACCTGGGCTGGATCGAAACCAACGACTTCGACAAAGTGCCGCCCGACCTGCGTTTCTTCGCCGGCGGCGACCGCAGCATTCGCGGTTACAAATATAAAGACATCTCTCCGCGGGATGATGACGGCAAACTGACCGGTGCTTCCAAACTCGCCACCGGATCGCTGGAATATCAGTACAACGTCAGCGGCAAATGGTGGGGCGCGGTGTTTGTCGACTCCGGCGAAGCGGTCAACGATATCAAACAGAGTAACGTTAAAACCGGCGCGGGCTTCGGTGTGCGCTGGTCTTCACCGGTGGGGCCAATCAAACTGGATATTGCCCGACCGATTGGGGATGACGAGGAACATGGATTGCAATTTTATATCGGACTGGGGCCTGAACTATGAAGCTGTGGAAAAAGGTCCTGATCGGCATTCTGATTTTTCTGGTGCTGCTATTAGGTGGCGTAGCCTTTCTGATCGGCACCACGCCCGGTCTGCACCTGCTGTTAAATGGCGCTTCGCGCTGGGTACCGGGTTTATCGATCAAACAGGTCGATGGCGGCTGGCGTAACCTGACCCTGAGCGGGCTGCGTTATGAGATGCCCGGCGTCAGTGTCGATGCCGGTCATATCCATCTGGCGGTTGACCTCAACTGTCTGCTGCACTCGTCGGTCTGCGTGAACGATGTCTCCCTGAGCGATATCAGCGTGGTGGTCGACAGCAAAAAGATGACGCCAGCCAGCGAGCCGCCGCCGGAAGAGGAGAGCGGCAACGCCAACCTCAGCACGCCGTATCCGATTACGCTGAAGCATCTCGGCCTGCACAATATCAATGTCAAAGTCGACGATACTGCCATCTCGCTGCTGGATTTCACCACCGGCCTGCAGTGGCAGGAACGCGCGCTGACGCTTAACCCGACCCATATTCAAAGCCTGCTGATTGCTTTGCCGAAAGCGGCGCAGGTGGCTAATGAGCAGGTGGTGCAGCCGAAAGTTCAGCAGCCGAAGCCGGCGGAGAAGCCGCTGGGTGAAACCCTGCAGGCGATGTTTGCGCAACCGCTACTGCCCGCGTTACCCGATTTTCAGCTGCCGCTGGATATTGATGTACAGCAGATCCTGGGCGAGCAGCTGCGCATCACCGGCGATACCGATATCGCCATCAGCCGGTTACTGCTGAAAGCGAAAACCGCTGACCGCCAGATGCAGCTCAGCACGCTGGAAGTGGACTCCAATCTCGGCAAGCTGAACGGCAGCGGACAGGCGATGCTGGCGGATAACTGGCCGGTCGATTTCTCGCTTAACGGTGAGGTAAACACCGATCCGATTAAAGGCGAAAAAATCGCGCTGAAGCTCAACGGTGCGATGCGCGATGAGCTGAAGCTGGCGCTCAACCTCTCCGGTCCGGTGAAGGCGCAACTGGATGCTACCACCCAGTTGGCGGTGGCGGGCTTGCCGCTGTCGCTACAGCTGACCAGTCCGCAGCTGCGCTGGCCGTTAACCGGCGCGGTACAGTACCAGGCCGATAACCTCGACTACCAGTTCAAAGGCAAAGCGACCGACTACGTGATGTCGCTGCGTACCGCGGTGAAAGGGGAAGCGGTGCCGCCCGCCAACATTTCGCTGACCGGTAAAGGTAATGTCGAACAGTTCAGCCTCGACAGACTGCGTATCGCGGCGTTGCAGGGCAACATCGATCTGACGGCGCTGGTGGACTGGCGTAAGGCGATCAGCTGGCGCAGCGAACTGACGCTGGCGGGCATCAACACCGCTCAACAATATCCCGACTGGCCCGCCAGGCTGGATGGCAAAATCACCACCCGCGGCAGCCTGTACGGCGGAAGCTGGCAGTTAAGCGTGCCGCAGTTGCAGCTGAAAGGAAATGTGAAGCAGAACGCGGTCACGGCGGAAGGCTCGCTCACCGGCAACAGCTACAACCAGTGGACGGTGCCGGGCATCAAACTGGCGCTGGGTCGTAACCATCTGGATGTGAAAGGCGCATTAGGTGAACAGCTGGATCTGGATGCCAGCATCGACGCGCCGCAGCTCGACAATGCGCTGCCCGGTCTGGGCGGCGTGGTCAAAGGCACGATCAAAGCGCGCGGAACCCTGAGTGCGCCGCAGCTGCTGGCCGATCTCAATGCCCGTGGCCTGCGCTGGCAGCAGATGCAGATTAACCGCGTCACGCTCAACGGGGATGTTCGCTCCGGCGAGCAGGTGGCCGGTAAGCTGCAACTGCGCGTCGAACAGCTGAAACAGGATGCGCTCAGCATTAATCTGCTGACCCTGAATGCAGACGGCAACGAGCACCAGCATCAGCTTAAACTTAATGTACAGGGCGAGCCGGTGTCCGGTCAGCTGGCGCTGAACGGCAGTTTCGATCGCCAGACGCAGCGCTGGAAAGGCGAACTGAACAACACCCGCTTTGAGACGCCGGTAGGAGAATGGCGTTTGACGCGGGCGATGGCCATTGACTACCTCAATAGCAAACAGACGGCCACCATCGGGCCACACTGCTGGCAGAACCCGAATGCGCAGCTCTGCGTACCGGAACCGGTTGAAGCCGGTCCGAGTGGCAAGGCGCACGTGGTCCTGAATCGCTTCGATCTGGCGATGGTTAAACCCTTTATGCCAGACGCGACCCAGCTCAGCGGCGTGTTCAGCGGCGACGTTCGTGTTAACTGGCTGGCTGGTAAAGGCCTGCCGACCGGCACGGTGTCACTGAAAGGTAACGGCGTCAAAGTCCAGCAGGATGTGCAGGGCAACACCCTGCCGATCGCCTTTGATACCCTGAACCTTAATGCGGCGCTGCGTGATGGACGTGCCCAGCTCGACTGGCTGATCCGCATCGCCAATAACGGCCAGCTCGATGGCAATGTTCAGATCACCGATCCGGAAAATCGCCGCACGCTGGGCGGCAACGTCAACATTCGTAACCTGTCGCTGGCGATGCTGAACCCGGCACTGATGCAGGGCGAGAAGATCAAAGGCAACCTCAACAGCAGCTTACGGCTGGCGGGCAGCGGGCAGCAGCCACAGGTGTTTGGTCAGCTTGGCCTGTCGGATGTCGATGTCGATGGCAGCTTCATGCCGGTCGATCTCACCGCCGCCAATCTCAATCTGGTGTTTAACGGCATGAGCTCGACCCTGAACGGGCTGATTCAGACCGCGCAGGGCAACATCAACCTCAACGGTAACGCCGACTGGAGCCAGCTCGATAACTGGCGCGCGCGCCTGGCGGCGCAGGGTAGCCGGGTGCGGGTCACGGTGCCGCCGATGGTGCGGATGGATGTCTCGCCGGATCTGGTGTTCGAAGCCACGCCGGCAGCATTTAACCTGTCGGGCCGGGTCGAGGTTCCGTGGGCGCGCATCACGGTGCAGGAAGTCCCGGAAAGCGCCACGGGCGTCTCGTCGGATGAAGTGATGCTGGATCAGAACCTCAAGCCGATTCAGCCGAAAACCGCCGCGATTCCGATCAACAGCAACCTGGTGATCCACGTCGGTAACGATGTGCGTCTCTCTGCGTTCGGGCTAAAAGCGAAGCTGAATGGCGACCTGAAACTGGTGCAGGATCGCTCCGGGCTCGGCCTCAACGGCCAGATCAACATCCCGTCCGGCCGCTTCCACGCCTATGGACAGGATCTGATTGTGCGTAAGGGCGAGCTGCAGTTTGCCGGACCGCCCGATCAGCCTTACATCAACCTGGAAGCGATTCGTAATCCGGATGCGACTGAAGATGACGTCACCGCCGGATTGCGGGTCACCGGCCTGGCCGATGAGCCAAAAGCCGAAGTCTTCTCCGATCCGGCGATGTCGCAACAGGAAGCGCTCTCTTATCTGCTGCGCGGTCAGGGACTCGGCAGCGATGGCGACAGTAATGCGTTAACCTCAGCGCTTATTGGCTTAGGGGTTGCACAAAGTGGGCAGGTTGTGGGTAAAATCGGTGAGACATTCGGTGTCAGTAATCTCGCCGTTGATACTGCCGGTGTTGGCGACAGCCAGCAGGTGCAGGTCAGTGGCTATGTACTACCGGGTCTACAGGTAAAATACGGTGTTGGCATATTTGATTCACTGGCGACGTTAACCTTGCGTTACCGCCTGATGCCTAAACTCTATTTGGAAGCCGTGTCCGGTGTGGATCAGGCTCTCGATTTGCTCTATCAGTTTGAGTTTTAGCAATGCGAATAATTGTCTACGGCAGTTTACGGCGCAAACAGGGAAACAGTCACTGGATGACGAATGCGCAATGGCTGGGTGATCACCAGATTGAGGGCTTTGAGCTTTTCAGTCTGGGCCATTATCCCGGCGTGATTGAGGGCAATGGAGCGGTACAGTGTGAAGTGTACCGCATTGATGCCTCAACCCTTGCGGAGCTGGATGCGCTCCGTACCAAAGGGGGAGAGTACAAACGTCATCTGATTCAGACGCCGTTTGGCAGCGCATGGCTTTACGTTTATCAACGCTCAGTGGCAGGTCGCCAGCGTATCCTGAGCGGAGACTGGCTAAAGCGTGATGAGGAGCCAGAGGCCTGAACAAAAACACCGTCCAGTTGGACGGTGTTTTTTTTTCGACTTACCGGCTGACAGCAGAATTACTTCTTCTGTGCGCGCTCGTAAGAGGAGATGATTTCAGCTTTGGCCGCTTCGGCATTATCCCAGCCATCCACTTTAACCCATTTGCCTTTTTCCAGATCTTTGTAGTGTTCAAAGAAGTGGGTGATCTGTGCGCGCAGCAGTTCTGGCAGGTCGTTCACATCTTTGATGTGATCGTACTCTTTAGAGAGTTTGGTGTGCGGAACCGCAACCAGTTTGGCATCTTCGCCAGACTCGTCGGTCATTTTCAGCACGCCAACCGGGCGGCAGCGGATCACTGAGCCTGGTACCAGTGGATACGGGGTCGGAACCAGTACGTCAACCGGATCACCATCCAGTGACAGAGTGTGGTTGATGTAGCCGTAGTTGCACGGATAGAACATGGCGGTAGACATAAAACGGTCTACAAACAGGGCACCAGACTCTTTATCAACTTCATATTTGATCGGATCGGCATTGGCCGGGATCTCAATGACAACGTAGATATCTTCTGGCAGGTCTTTACCTGCTGGCACCTGGTTCAAACTCATCGGGCATTCCTTCAGTAGTCGTATGTTGAGTGTCGGCTATTATAGCCAACTGACTCTGAAAGTATGCCCTCTTTTTGGCGTTTCGGAATGCACCCTAACGCTACTTAGCCGTCACAAACAGCGAAACTATCCCGGCCGCAATCAGCGGTCCGACCGGCACGCCACGGAAAAACGCCACGCCGATCACCGTACCAATCAGCAAGCCGCCGATGACTGAGGGCTGTACGCTCATAAAGTTAACGCCGCGTCCGCCCAGCCAGGCAACAAAAATGCCGACCAGAATCGCCACGATCGACTTCCAGTTGGCAAAAGATTTGAGTAACGCGGCTGCAGGCAGCGATCCGCTGGCCAGCGGTGCCATCACCGCCACGGTAAGAATAATGATGCCCAACGTAATGCCCTGCTTCTCCACGTAGGGGAAAAACTGCGCCAGCGGCGTGATCTTGATCGCCAGCAGCACCAGAATAGAGATAGTGACGGCGTTGTTGTGTACGAAATAACTGAGAACGGCGAGGCAGATCAGAATAATGGTCGAGGCATAAGCAGCCATGGTTTCTCCCTGAAAGTGAACACGTACGCTGACGACATCAGCCCGCGGATAATCCGGACGGTGATTAACAATCATCCGGGTTGGCGCAACTGCCTTGACTCAGCGATTGCAACATCAATGCCTGATTACGCACCAGGCTCAGGTTCTGTGCGCCCAGCGCGACGCTACCCAGCGTACCCTGATCGCTCAGCCGACTGCGGCTCGCGGCCAGCCAGCTGTCGCGGTAGCTGAGCCAGGCTCGCTGCGCCTGACGCAACTCTGTTTTCGAATCGCCGGTTAACTGATTCATCAGTTTGCCATACTGATTATTCATCTCCTGATCCCAGGCTTTACTGGCGGCGGCATAACATTGATTCATCGCCTGGGTGGTAGTCGCACCCTCCAGGCAACGATTAAGCGCGGCATCAGCAGGCAAATCCTGCGCCATCGCCACTCCGCTGGCAAGCAGCAGAGCCAGAAGCCATCCTGTTTTCATTATTCTTCTCCGGGGAACGCATCAGCGGCGATTAGCTTGATGGATGTCTCCGTGATGATCAAGCCGTTAACCATTCATTAAGGTTAAAGTTTAGCGAGGTGATGGCCGATACCTGTTCCGTTTTAGGGCCGCTGGAAATTTCGCCTTTTCTCATACACGGAAACTATCAAGATGAAACAGTTATCACTTCGCACGGGGTTGCTGGCATTGCTGGCATTTATGACACTGCTGCTGTTGGCGGTGAGTTTTATGGGTATCGTGGCAATCAACAAAGGGAACCGCTCGCTGGACGTGATCAACCGCATTCAGGGGGTTGAATTGAACAGTCTCTATCAGAGCAACGCCGATTTAATGCGCGCCCGCGCGAATGCGGCGCTGGCGGTACGGAAAATTGAAATTGGCTTGCTGGAAGAGGGCGCCGCGGTCACTAAACTGGCGCAGGCCGATGTGGTGGCATCACAAAAGAGCCTGAAGCGCTTTGTTGATGCGGGCACCGTCACGGCACACGGCAAAACGCTGGCGGATGCCGTGGCGGGCAGCTACAAGGCCTATCTTGAGCAGGGCATCAGGCCGATGATGAGCGCGCTGGATAAGCAATATACCGACGAATATTATCAGCTGCTGGAAGGCAACCTGGCCGCACTGGCCGCCCGCTACAGCAAAGCGGTGGACGATTTCGGTCAGTACGCGGATCAGGTGACCGCAGCCCAGCTGGATCAGGCGGCCTATAACGAAACCAAAATGAAAATTCTGATCGCAGTGGCGGTGGTACTGACGTTGCTGCTGTTAGTGCTGGCCTGGCAACTGCTGCGCCGGATGTTGCTCCAGCCGCTCAACAGCGCCATCGTCCATCTGGAACAGGTGGCGGCAGGGGATTTATCTCAAGCCCTGTCCGCGGCGGGCAACAATGAACTGGGCCGGCTCAATCATGCGCTGGCAGAGATGCAGCAGGCGCTGCGCGCGTCGGTCAGTCAGGTGCGTGAAGCCAGCCTGCAGATCGACATCGGCAGCCGTGAGCTGGCTGCCGGCAACGTCAATCTGTCGCAGCGCACCGAAGAGTCCGCGGCCTCGCTGGAGCAGACGGCGGCCAGCATGGAGCAGTTAACCGCCACGGTACGGCTTAACGCCAGCAACGCGCAGCAGGCGCATCAGCTGGCGAATGCGGTGTCGGATACGGCCGATCGCGGCGCTGAGGTGGTCTGCTACGTAATGGAGAAAATGCACGAAATCACCGACAGCGCCAACCGTATCGGCGACATTCTCAGCGTGATTGACGGCATCGCCTTCCAGACCAATATTCTGGCGCTGAATGCGGCGGTTGAAGCGGCACGCGCCGGTGAACAGGGCCGCGGCTTCGCGGTGGTCGCGAATGAAGTGCGCACCCTGGCGCAGCGCAGCGCCAACGCTGCCAAAGAGATCCGTACGCTAATCGGCGACTCACAATCCCGGGTTAAAGAGGGCAGCGAGATGGCGACGCGAGCCGGAGAGACCATGGATGAGATCTCGGGTGAAGTTATGCGCGTCACGGCGCTGATGAAAGAGATCTCTATGGCTTCTGATGAGCAGAGCCGCGGCATTGAACAGGTCAACCTGGCGGTGACGCAGATGGATGAAGCCGCGCAGCAGAACGCCGCGCTGGTGGAGCAGGCGACGGCAGCGACCCAGTCGCTGGAAGCGCAGTCTGGTCAGCTACAGGCGACTATGGCGCAGTTCCGCTTGCAGCCTGAGTAACACTGATGAGCGCATCCTCTATGCGCTCATTATCCCGCTGTTTTTTGCGTCTTATGCTGCGCCTGTCTCATAAGCAGTTTCCCCGCATCTCCCTCGCCGACGGTTTCTCCTTAGCCTGAATGGTGTTCAGTCCGGACCTTATTCGCTAACATTGCCCGCAGACCATCATGTTACAGAATCGGGAGCAAAGACGTGTACGCTTCAGTTATTGAAAACCTCGACAAATTATTGTCCACATATGAACATTCACCGCTCTTTTTTATGTTAATAGTGGGTCTGTTTTTTGTGGCGGGGATACTTCGCTGGCTCGCTAAGAATATAAAGGGCGAACACCTCTTCCAGCATACAATTAATAATAAAATGCGGTTCATAAAGAATGAACTCTGTGATGGGTTAGTGAGCGAGCGGGAACAAGCGCAGCTGACAAGCCGTTATATCACCCTGTTAAACCAGAAAATATATGGGGTAAAAAATAGCGCCATTCAGCAAGAAGTTATTAAAATTATCGATACATCCAGCGAAATCACAAATTTTAGATATTTTGCCGTACATCAGTATACGCTTAGCCTCAGCCGTAACGGCCGATTATACTTTAATAGAGAGAAGATAAATTCCCGGTTCTTTACTGCTATTGCGCTGTTAATCTGCAGCCTGTGCCTGCTGGCTCTGGGCTTTTTGATGATTTATGCGAGCCTTTTTATCGGGCTGGTGGTCTGCACGTTGAGTCTTGTTTTATATTTCGCCGGGCTGGATCACTTTCCGGCTAACCCACGTATGCGTAAGCGGGCAGAAGAAGAGATAGAAAAGTATTACCAGCATTGTGATGCCAGCGATAGCCGCGAAACGGAAAAAAATAAGCCTGCATTAAGCAGGCTTTGAATATGTCACTACCGACGCCAGATTATCCCTGACGGCAATCCGGGAACTCGGCCAGGAAACGCTCAACGTCGTTAACCATCGCCTCATTGCCGCAGTAGAACGGGCAGCGCTGATGCAGCGTGACCGGTGGAATATCCAGAATACGTTTCTGACCATCGCTGGCCTTACCGCCCGCCTGCTCAGCCAGGAACGCCATTGGGTTGCACTCATACAGCAGACGCAGCTTACCTTGCGGATGGCTGGCGGTGCTTGGATAGAGATAGATGCCGCCCTTGAGCAGGTTACGGTGGAAATCAGCGACCAGCGACCCGATATAGCGGGACGTATAAGGACGGTGTGTCGCGATATCCTCTTCCTGACAGAACTTCAGATATTTCTTCACGCCCTGAGGGAAACGGATGTAGTTACCTTCGTTAATCGAATAGGTATAACCGGTTTCCGGGAAGGTCATCCGCTCGTGGCTGAGGCAGAAGACGCCCAGTGACGGATCGTAAGTAAACGCATGTACGCCCGCGCCAGTGGTATAAACCATCATGGTCGATGAACCGTACACCACGTAACCGGCAGCGACCTGCTTGTTGCCAGGCTGCATAAAGTCAGCTTCGACCACCGGCGTACCCGGCTCGCTGACGCGGCGATAGATAGAAAAGATGGTACCGACAGAAACGTTAACGTCGATATTCGATGAACCATCCAGTGGGTCCATCAATACAACATATTTACCGTTTTCTTCACCTTCAAAGATAACGAACTCGTCCTCTTCTTCAGACGCGATACCGGCGACGATGCCACGGGCTTTCAATGCCGCTTTCAGTTTTTCGTTGGCGAACAGATCTAACTTCATCTGCTGCTCACCCTGAACATTCTCAACCCCACTGGCACCGAGAATATCCACTAAACCGGCTTTATTGATGTCGCGGTGGATAATTTTGGCACCCAGCTTGATGGCTGAAATCAGCGCCGTCAGTTCACCTGTGGCGTGCGGAAAGTCGTGTTGCTTCTCGACGATAAATTCGCCCAACGTTTTCATAACACATTCCCTGAATCTTCGATGGAGTGGCAGCATGCGTAACAGTCTGCCAACGTATGCGTACGCAGTTTAGCCGATTGAACTTCAAAAACCATAGTCCTAATCCGTTTCTTCCGTCTTCGAGCGGCGTTACACTGTGCGCCGAACTTTTGAGTAATGGATCTCGTTATGCGCATTCACATCCTTGGGATTTGTGGCACTTTTATGGGCGGTCTGGCGATGCTGGCCCGTTCGCTCGGCCATCAGGTGACCGGTTCGGACGCCAATGTTTATCCGCCAATGAGCACGCTGCTTGAGCAGCAAGGCATTGAATTAACAGAAGGTTACGACGCAGGCCAGCTCGACCCGGCGCCTGACTTAGTGATCATCGGCAATGCTATGACGCGCGGCAATCCTTGTGTGGAAGCGGTACTGGAACGCAACATTCCTTACCTTTCTGGCCCGCAGTGGCTGCACGATTTCGTGCTGCGCGATCGCTGGGTGCTGGCAGTGGCAGGAACCCACGGCAAAACCACCACCGCCGGCATGGCAGCGTGGATTCTTGAGGCCTGCGGGCTGGAACCCGGCTTCATTATTGGTGGGGTGCCGGGAAATTTCGACGTTTCCGCAAAATTAGGAAAAAGTCCATTCTTCGTTATTGAAGCGGATGAGTACGATTGCGCGTTTTTTGATAAGCGCTCCAAGTTTGTCCATTACTGCCCGCGTACCCTGATCCTCAATAATCTTGAGTTCGATCACGCCGATATATTTGACGATCTGCGGGCGATCCAGAAGCAGTTCCACCATCTGATCAGGATCGTGCCGGGACAGGGCAAGATCCTGCTGCCCGAGAACGATCACAACCTCAAACAGGTCATGGCGATGGGCTGCTGGAGTGAGCAGGAGAACGTTGGCGATCACGGTCGCTGGCAGGCCAGGAAGCTCACCGCGGATGCCTCGCACTGGGAAGTGTGGCTCGACGGTGCGAAAGTGGGCGAAGTGAACTGGTCGCTGGTCGGTGAACACAATATGCATAACGGGCTGATGGCGATTGCGGCAGCGCGGCATGTTGGCGTGAAGCCGGAAGATGCCGGCCAGGCACTGAACAGCTTTATTAATGCGCGTCGCCGGCTGGAGCTACGCGGCGAGGTCAACGGCATCAAAGTCTATGACGACTTCGCCCATCATCCGACCGCGATTCTGGCTACCCTGGCGGCGCTGCGCAGCAAAGTGGGCGGCACGGCACGGATTCTTGCGGTGCTGGAGCCCCGCTCCAATACCATGAAAATGGGCGTGAACAAAAACGAGCTGGCGCCCTCACTGGCGCGCGCTGACGAAGTCTTCCTGTTCCAGCCGCATCATATCCCGTGGCAGGTCTCAGACGTTGCTGACGCCTGTATGCAGCCTGCACACACCACGGCGGATATCGATACGCTGGTCTCAATGATCGCTAAAGCGGCACAGCCGGGGGATTCGATCCTGGTGATGAGCAACGGTGGTTTTGGCGGCATTCATCAGAAATTGCTGGATAAGCTCGCCTGAGTTAATAAGCGCCCGAATCGGGCGCTTATTTTATTATTATCTTTCTCATTTAATGATTTATTTAATCAGAAACAACGCCGCATAATTTGAATGTGATCTGCATACTCTTCCTGCTGTTGCCATATTGATCAACTTTCTGTCTAAAGCAGAAAGGCTTATCCCGTCAATAATTCCTAGCATCGTCTTTGTCATCATCGGATTAATAAACGGACTTTACGTTAATGAAATAATTAACCGGTGTTTATGATGTGCGCTTTATTATTTTGGCACGCTAATTTAAACGTACGTTAATTTTGGGTTAATTGAATGCGTTAAATTTAATGGCCCTGATGATTATGAATAAGGATGTTGTCATGGGAAAGAACAGATTACGGCGCGTCGCGCTGAGCATCATGCTACTGACCACTTCTGCCGCCGCGCTGGCGACGGCCACCGTCGATTACCGACATGAGTATCGTCTTCGGGATCGGACCCATTACGATAAGCTGGGGCTGAGCACCACGCTGCCGGATAATATGTGGCTTGGGGTTGAAACCAAATTTAAAACCGGCGGCGCCGATCCCAAAGATAAATATTATAACGACACGGTGTTAAACGTAGTGGAAGTGACCTTTCTGAAATCGTACTTCTGGGGAAACTGGACGCTATCGCCTTTTATTCAGCCGGAGTTTAACTCTTCACGCACCGAATGGAAGTTTGGTGTGGCGCCCTGGTATAAAGTTAATGAAAGCTGGTCTCTTGGTGGGCTCTACCGACTGGAACTGACCGATTATGCGCACGACGATCAATGCCGCACCGGCGGAATCGATTATTGCGATACCGATCGGCACCGTACCGCTAACCGGTTTGATCTCTATCTGCGCAATAAAACCGATCGGCTGACCACCACCTACAAGCTGGTCTATAAACATGCGGATGCCCGGCTATTTGCTAACCGGCATGATGATTATGAGCAGGAATTACAGTTCGACTATGCGCTCGGCGATCGGCGCGTCTGGGTGCCGTATGTGACCTTTGGCGATATTGGTCGCTCGGCCACCTCCAGCGAACGCCAGTTGCGATTGCGGACCGGCATTCTCTACATCTATCGCTAAGCAGCCTGAAGGCGGGCGATCCTGCCCGCCCCGACATCGCTTAGCTTTCGGCCAGCTCGCGCAGATACTGAAAGATCTGTCGCGCAGATTTCGGCGGCTTGTTGCCCGCTTTCTCTTTCTGCGCATTGCGGATCATGCTGCGCAGTTGCTGACGATCGGCCTGAGGATAAAGGGCGATCACATCCGTCATCGCATCATCGCCTTGTTCAATCAGGCGGTCACGCAGCATTTCCAGTTTATGGAACAGCGCAACCTGCTGGTTATGGCGATTATTGAGCTTATCCAGCGCGACGCGGATCGGCTCCACATCAATACTACGCAGCAGTTTACCGATCAGCTGCAACTGACGGCGGCGACCCTCTTTCTTGATGCGCTGTGCCAGTTCGACTTCGGCACGCAGGCGCTCATCCAGCGGGATTTTATCCAGCGAGTTTTTACCCAGATCAACCAGTTCGGCACCCAGGCGTTTCAGCTCTTCAGCGTCGCGCTTTATTTCGCTCTTGCTGACCCAGATAATCTCTTCATCTTCTTCTTCATGATTATCTGGCACATCGTCGAGCCACTCATCGGGCTGTTTGGTCATTAGTGGACTCCCAAAAAAAGAGGCTAATCCTACCAGTTTATCGGGTGACTGCGAAATTGTTCTCTGACTCTGATAGACTCAAATCATACATACATAAGATTAGACGGCAGGTCGATGAACGTATCTACTCAGGTTGCAGAACAGCGAAAAGTGTTGGAGCAGGCGATTGCGCAGGCGCTCGAACTGGCTAAAGCAAGCACTGACAGCGCGGAAGTGGCGGTCAGTAAAACCACTGGCATCGGCGTCAGCACCCGCTATGGTGAAGTGGAAAACGTCGAATTTAACAGCGACGGCGCGCTAGGCATCACCGTTTATCATCAGAATCGTAAAGGCAGCGCCTCGTCGACCGACCTCAGCCCGGATGCGATCAAGCGTACCGTGCAGGCGGCCATCGATATTGCGCGTTATACCTCACCTGATCCCTTTGCCGGTCCGGCAGATGCTGACCTGCTGGCGTATGACGCGCCCGATCTGGATCTCTACCATCCGTGGGAGATCGATGCCGATCGCGCCATTGAACTGGCGGCGCAGGCGGAACAGGCGGCGCTGCGGGCAGACAAGCGCATCATCAACACCGAAGGCGGCAGCTTTAACAGCCACGTCGGCATCAAAGTATTTGGTAACAGCCACGGTATGTTGCAGAGCTACTGCTCCAGCCGTCACTCGCTCTCCAGCAGCGTGATTGCCGGGCAGGATGGCAACATGGAGCGCGATTACGCCTATACCATTGGCCGCGCATTTGAAGATTTGCAGAGCCCGGAGTGGGTGGGTGCGGAATGCGCACGTCGTACGCTGTCGCGTCTGGCACCGCGTAAACTCTCTACCATGAAAGCACCGGTGATTTTTGCATCTGAAGTGGCCACCGGTCTGTTCGGTCATCTGGTTGGAGCGATCAGCGGCGGCAGCGTTTACCGCAAATCAACCTTCCTGCTGGATTCGATGGGCCAGCAGATCCTGCCAGAGTGGCTGACGATTAATGAGCAGCCGCATCTGCTGAAAGGGCTGGCATCGACCCCGTTCGACAGCGAAGGCGTGCGCACCCAGCCGCGCGACATCATTAAAGATGGCGTGCTGCAAACCTGGTTAATGACCAGCTACTCAGCCCGTAAACTGGGCCTGATCAGCACCGGTCATGCTGGTGGCATTCATAACTGGCGTATCGCTGGCCAGGGCCACAGCTTCGACGATCTGCTGAAGCAGATGGGCACCGGTTTAGTGGTGACCGAGTTGATGGGACAGGGCGTCAGCGCCATTACCGGCGATTACTCACGCGGCGCGGCCGGTTTCTGGGTTGAGAACGGTGAAATTCAGTATCCCGTCAGTGAAATCACCATTGCCGGCAACCTGAAAGAGATGTGGCGCAATATGGTGACCATCGGTGATGACATCGAAACCCGCAGCAATATCCAGTGCGGCTCGGTGTTACTGCCCGAAATGAAGATAGCGGGACGATAAGAAAGATGGATTCTGAAAGCAGCCGGTTGGCTGCTTTTTTTTCATCACAATAAGAAAGGAAAGAGCGATGCGTAAGCATGTGATTGCAATGTTGTCTGCTTCTCTGTTGTTCTCCAGTGCCAGCCTCTATGCGGCCGATCTGGAGCAGGATATGGATACGCTGAATGCCAATCTGAAGATCGTCAAAAAAACCGACGATGCACAGGAGATGCAGCAGGCGCTGACCAAAATGCGTACCGCAGCGCAGGATGCGCGACAGGGCACGCCGGATAAGCTGGAAGGCCAGCCGGCTGACAGCCCACAGGTGAAAGATTTCCATGCCGGTATCGACTCGCTGATCGCGCAGATCGATGTGGTCAGTGCGCTGGCGAAAGCCAACAACGTGGATGGGGCGAAACGCGAAGCCGCGAAGTTCGACGACATCCGCAACGCCAACCATAAGAAATTCCGTTAACGCCAGCGCCGGTCACCCCTGACCGGCGTTTTTCCATCATCACTTCTGCTTATTACCCGGCGTATTGCCACTTTCTCCGATCCATCCCACCGCACAGCCTGCGCACCTTATCCGCCCCATTTACGCATTTCACGCATTCTGCGATCTGTGTCGCACTAAGCGTGCAGCCTGCGATCTGGCGCACAGGCCTCACCTCGATTTCCACTTGATGCTGGAAATGTTGCGTCTCCACAGGCCGTGCTATCAGGGGTAATTTATTTTTAACGCGAATTATCCGGTCTGACAGGAGTAGCAAGGTGAGCAATAACGGCGTTCCGGTGCATGAAGCGCCACCGGAGAAAGTGCAGCAGCTGGCTGACAGGGTGATGGCGCAGATTGCGACGATCTACCAGCAGCACGGTATTGAGCCGAATGCGGTTCAGCAGCAGATGCTGCTGTCACATGTCGGAGCAATGGCGTCGCGTTCGCTGAGCGGTGAACCGCTGCCAGAAGTGGAAGCCGAGCTGTTTGAGGATATCCCGCCGGAAACGCTGCAGCTGGCGCAGCAGGTGGTGGATCTGTTTGGCAATCTGCCACGCGAAGAAGCATGGCTGCTCTCGGTGCATATCGAAGTTGCCCGATCAAACAACTGATGAGGAAGTGAACATGGTAACTGTAGTGATTGGCGATCGTTTAGGTAAAGGGCAGAAAGTCGCGGCAGGTATCGAGAAAGCCGGTGGACGCGCGGTCGTGGTACCCGGCGTGGCGGCAGACATGAAGCTCGGCGACGTGATGAAGGCGGAAAACGCCGACTTCGGCATTTCGTTCTGCGGCAGCGGCGGCGCAGGTGCGATTACCGCCCAGAACAAATATGGCTACAAGGCGAAACATGGCATGCGATCCATCGACGAAGGCGTCACCGCCATCAACGAAGGTGCCACCGTATTGGGTTTCGGTTTCATGGATAAAGAAGAGCTGGGCGAACGGCTGGTGCAGGCCTGGAACAAGAAGCACGGCAGCTGATCATGAAAGAACAATACGTTACGCAGGTGACGGTAGAGGGTAAAGGCGACAGCAAAGCGAAAGCCTTTGCCGATGCCCTGAGTCGCGTACAGAACCAGGTTCTGCGCGCGACGCAAAAAATTCTGCTGCGCATTGAGCCCCAGGATGTCCGGGTGCTGCGCGCACAGGAGAGCGTCAGAACCGAGAAATTTCTGTTCTTCTTTTTGGCGCGTCAACGGCGGAGCTACAGCGTCGAGCTGGAGATCACCGTCAGCGTCACCGTTTTCGACACCGAACAGGTGGCGTTTATCGTGACACCGTAAAAACAGAACCTTTTCACGTCAGAAAGCCGCTTGTCCGACGACGCGCTGGCCGTTTGTCACGCGACGGGCAGGCTGTGGCAAGGCGACGGCTGAGGCGTGCCGGGTAAAAACGACAACAAAGGTACAACAACATGTTTTTAATCATTTTGTTTAAGTCGTTGATCATTGGGGGGCTGGTGGGCGTCGGCGTCGGTGCTGGCGCGGCGCGGATGTTTCACGCGCCCACCACTCAGGGAATGGGCGCTTTTCGTACGCTGGGGGAACTCAACTCGTGCGAGGGCGATCCGGCTTCTCACTTCTCCTTTGGTCTTGGCTTCTTCTTTAACGCCTGGGCATCTTCTGTTGCAGCCGGATCGTTCACCCAGGATGTGGACCACCGCATCATTCCAAACTGGGGCGCCGCGGCGCTGATGGTCAAAAACCGCAACGTGGCGGAAACGCTGCACAACCCGAAAAAGATGGCTATCGCCTGCGGCATTATCGGCATGTTCGTGGTGGCCTTCCTCAACTCTACGGCATCAGCCGTACCGGCGGCGCTGCAGGTTACCGCAGTGAAAGTGCTGGTACCGGCGGCTAACCTGCTGGTCAATACCGTTATGCCAGTGATCTTCTGGCTGGCAGCGATCGATGCGGGTCGCAAATCGGGCTTCTGGGCCACCATTTTTGGCGGTCTGGCGCAGCTGATCATGGGCAACGCCGTACCTGGACTGGTACTGGGTATTTTGATCGGCAAAGGCGTGGAAGAGAGCGGCTGGAACCGGGTCACTAAAGTGATGATGACCGCCATTGTATTGCTGTTTGTTCTCAGTGGCTTCTTCCGCGGTTTCGACATGAAGTTGTTGCAGTCATTTCAGCTCGGCATCCCTGGCTGGCTCGATATGATCCACAACTCAGTCAGTGGCAAATAAGAGGCGATGCTGATGAACGAAAATAAAGGCTTCTGGTACGCCGACTGGTCATTCCCGATCTTTGTTGGCCTGCTCTCATCCGGCGTGTTTGCCGGTACGCATATGTATTACCTGTATGGCATCGGCGCCTTCAACGAGGTGGCATTTGTCTCAATGCTGCGTGCGGGCATGGAAACCGGCGTCTACGGCGCGGTCGCTGCATTCGGTGCCAGCTTCCTGTTCGCCCGCATCATTGAGGGATCGCTGGTCGGTATTCTGGATATCGGCGGTGCGATTCAGACCGGTGTCGGGCTGGGTGTACCGGCACTGTTGCTGGGGGCGGGCATCGTCTTCCCGGTGGCCAACTTCGCCGCCTCGCTGGCGACGGGCCTGGTGATCGGTGTGGCGATTGGCTACCTGATTATTCTGGCGCGTAAGTTCACCATCAATCAGAGCGACTCCACCTACGGTGCTGACGTGATGATGGGTGCCGGTAACGCCTCTGGCCGCTTCCTTGGACCGCTCATCATTCTGTCAGCGATGGCGGCGTCGATTCCGATTGGCCTCGGGTCGCTGCTGGGTGCGTTGCTGTTCTACCTGTGGAACAAGCCGATCACCGGCGGAGCCATCCTCGGTGCGATGATCCTCGGTGCGATTTTCCCCATCGCGCTCTGATGTCACCGGCGGCCCGGCAACGGGCTGCCGTTAAGGAGTCCCCATGTTCGATTTAATCATTCGCCGTGCGCGCCTCTGTGATGAACGGGTGGTGGATATTGCCGTACTGGACGGCAAAATTGCGGCCATCGGCGAAGTAAACGGCCAGGCACGCAGCGAGCGCGATCTGGCTGGCCGCGACTACCTCAGTGCAGGCTGGATCGATTCCCACGTTCACTGCTACCCAAAGTCCCCGATTTACCATGATGAAGCCGATGCTATCGGCGTCAGTCAGGGCGTCACCAGCGTGGTGGATGCTGGCAGCACCGGCGCGCAGCACATTGATGATTTTTATCAGCTGACGCGCGCCGCGCAGACTCAGGTCTATGCGCTGATCAATATCGCCCGCACCGGCATTGTTACCCAGAACGAACTGGCTGATATGTCACAGATTGATGGCGAGGCGGTGGCGCAGGCGGTGGCGCGACTGCCCGACTTTATCGTCGGCCTCAAGGCGCGTATCAGCAGCAGCGTCGTGGGTAAAAACGGTGTTCAGCCGCTGGTGAAAGCCAAAGCGATCCAGCAGGCGGTGGGCGGCCTGCCGCTGATGGTCCACATCGGTAACAATCCGCCCGATCTGGCGCAGATTGCCGATTTGCTGACCTCTGGCGACATCATCACTCACTGCTTTAACGGTAAACCCAACCGCATTCTGACGCCGCAGGGCGAGCTGAAAGCGGCGGTAAAACAGGCGATGGCCCGTGGCGTCAGACTGGATGTGGGTCACGGCAGCGCCAGTTTCAGTTTTGAGGTAGCCCGTGTCGCCATCGCGCAGGGCATTCTGCCCGACACCATCAGTTCCGACATCTACTGCCGCAATCGGCTGACCGGACCGGTTCACAGCCTGGCGCACGTGATGTCGAAATTTTTCAGCGTCGGCATGACGCTGCCGCAGGTGATTAACTGCGTCACCGCCCACGCGGCGGACGGACTGCGCCTGACGCGCAAGGGCCGGCTGGAAGTCGGTTACGACGCCGATCTGACCATTTTTACCGTGAAAGAAGAGACCCGACCCTTTATCGATTCAGAAGGTGAACAGGTCGCGGGTGAGCAGCATCTGGTCCCGCTGGCGGCAGTGGTCGCTGGCCGGTGGATCGCGATTAAAGAAGGAGCAGTGAATGAGCTCGGTATATGAAAAGTATGGCCTGAAGCCGGTGATTAACGCCTCTGGCCGTATGACGATTCTTGGGGTTTCAACTCCGAGCAGTGATGTGATCGATACGGTGAAATATGGTCTCGATCACTACTTCGAAATGAAGGATCTGGTGAACAAGACCGGCAGCTACATTGCCGGATTACTTGGGGTAGAGAATGCGCTGGTGGTCTCCTGCGCCTCCGCCGGCATCGCTCAGAGCGTGGCGGCGGTAATCGTCAAAGATAACGACTGGTTGCTGGACAATCTGCACGCGGCACCACTCAGCGTGCCGCATCATATCGTGGTGCCGAAAGGGCATAACGTCAATTATGGCGCGCCGGTCGGCAGCATGGTGACGCTGGGCGGCGGACATCTGGTGGAAGCGGGCTACAGCAATGAGTGTTCGCCAGCGCAACTGGCGGCGGCGATCACTCCGCAGACTGCCGCGATCCTCTATGTAAAATCGCATCACTGCGTACAGAAAAGCCACCTCGACGTGGCGCAGGCGGCGGCAGTGGCACGTCAGCATGGCGTGCCGTTGATCGTCGATGCGGCCGCAGAAGAAGATCTGCAATGTTATTACCAGGCGGGTGCGGATCTGGTGATCTACAGCGGCGCAAAAGCGATCGAAGGCCCGACCAGCGGACTGGTGATCGGCCGTCATGACTATGTCGAATGGGTAAAACGCCAGACCAACGGCATTGGCCGCGCGATGAAAGTCGGTAAAGAGGGCATTCTTGGCCTGACGCAGGCGATTGAAAACTATCTGACTCAGCCGAAGATCAGCGGCGCGCAGATGGTGGAAAAGATGACGCCGTTTATTGACCAGCTTAATCAACTCAACGGCGTCACTGCCCGCGTGGTGTGGGATGCCGCCGGACGGGATATCGCCCGTGCCGAGATCGCCTTTGATGAAGCCACGATCCGACAGCGCACCGGCGATCTGGTACAGGCGCTGAAAAACGGTGAGACCGCCATCTACTTCCGTGGCTACAAAGCCAACGAAGGGATCATTGAGGCGGACGTACGCAGCGTCAGTGCCGATCAGTTACAGACCATTTTTGCCCATATTCAGGCACTGTTAACCGGAGAGAAAAACGCATGACGCTGACACCCCATTTTTATCAGGATCGCCTGTGTCTCAACGTACTGGCGGGATCGAAAGAGAATGCGCGCGCTATCTGGCAGGCGGCAGAAGGACACGTACTGGTCGGCGTTCTGTCGAAAAACTACGCCAGCAATGAGGCGGCGATCGCGGATATGCGGGAATATGCCGCGCTGATCGACAATGCGCTGTCGGTCGGCCTCGGCGCGGGCGATCCGGGTCAGTCGCAGATGGTGAGTGAGATCTCCGCCGTGCTGCAACCGCAGCATGTCAACCAGGTGTTTACCGGCGTCGCCACCAGCCGTGCGCTGCTGGGTCAGTCGCAGACGGTGGTTAACGGGTTAATCTCGCCCACTGGCACGCCGGGCAAGGTAAAAATCTCCACCGGACCGCGCAGTGCGAAAAGTGATGACGCGATTGTCCCGATTAGCACCGCCATCGCGATGCTGCAGGACATGGGCGGCAGTTCAGTGAAGTATTTCCCGATGGGCGGACTGCAGACGGTGGAGGAGTATCGTGCCGTGGCGGATGCCTGCGCCAGACAGGATTTCTGGCTGGAGCCGACCGGCGGTATCGATCTGGATAACGTTGAACAGATCATTCGTATCGCGCTGGACGCCGGCGTCAGTAAAGTGATCCCGCACGTCTACAGTTCGATTATCGATAAAGCCAGCGGGGAAACCCGGATTGAAGATGTGCAGCAACTGCTGGCAATCTGTAAAAAGCTGCTGGCCTGAGGAGCCTCGTCTGACGCCAGCCCGTTGAATGGCGGGCGTCAGGCAATATGGACGTTGCCCCACGATCCCCGTAGGCTGACGGCTGAACGCCGGCTTTTTCCAACCGCAGCAACAGGTAAACCATCGTGAGATTTCCCAATCAGCGCCTTGCGCAACTGTTTGATGCCCTGCAAAACGAAACGCTGCCTCAGGATGAACTGGCGCGGCGTTTTGCCGTGTCGACGCGCACCGTGCGCACTGACATCACCGCGCTGAACGCGCTGCTGGCGCAGCACGGCGCGCAGTTTATTCTGAACCGTGGTGCAGGCTATCAGCTAAAGGTTGAGGATGCTCAGCGTTTCCAGCATCTGCAACAGCAGACTGCGTCACCGCTGCGCGTGCCGCGCACCTCGCCAGACCGTATTCGTTATCTGCTGACCCGGTTTCTCACCGCAGCCTACTCCATCAAGCTGGAGGAGCTGGCGGAAGAGTGGTTCGTCAGCCGCGCCACCTTGCAAAACGATATGGCCGAAGTGCGGGAGTGGCTGGGGCGCTATCACCTGACGATTGAGAGCAAACCGCACTACGGTATGAAGCTGTTTGGCAGTGAAGTGGCGATTCGTACCTGCCTGACCGATCTGCTGTGGGAGATCGATCAGGCGCAGCCTGACAGCCCGCTGCTGACCATCGAAGCACTGAACAGCGGGATGCTCGATACGCTGCGTCCCTTGCTGCAAAGCTGCTTCGCCCAGCACAATATCCGCATCAGTGATGAAGGCGAGCGCTACCTGCGGATCTACTGTGCGGTAGCGGTCCGGCGCATCAGCGAAGGTTATCCACTCAACGATCCCGGTGCTGAAGAAATTGGCGACGAAGTGCGGGAAGCGGCGCACCAGCTGATCACCCTGATGCGGCCGCTGGTGAGTAAGCCGATCTCACCTGCCGAAGAGAACTGGCTGCGGGTCAATATCGCCGCGCGGCGCATCCAGGCCATCGCACCCAGCGCGATCAATGCGGATGATGCTGACGCCCTGGTCGCTTATCTGCTCAGTTTTATCAACACCCATTACAACTTCAATCTGCAAAACGACCAGCAGCTGCGCGCCGATCTGCTCACCCATATCAAAACCATGATTACCCGGGTGCGCTACCAGATTCATATTCCTAATCCGCTGCTGAGCAACATTAAACAGCACTATCCGATGGCCTATGATGTGACGCTGGCGGCGGTGACCAGCTGGGGGAAATATACCCCGTATGTTATCAGCGAGAACGAGATCGGCTTTCTGGTGCTGCATATCGGGGTCGGACTGGAGCGTCACTATGATGTCGGCTATCAGCGTCATCCGCAGGTGCTGCTGGTGTGCGACAGCGGTAACTCAACTTTACGGATGATTGAGGCGATGCTGCTGCGCAAATACCCGCAGCTGCAGGTGACGGCCCGCTTGTCGCAGCGGGAATATGAGGCGCGCAGCCGCATTGATGAAGATTTTGTGATCTCTACCACCCGGCTCAGCGAAAAAGAGAAGCCGGTGGTGGTGATGTCGCCATTTCCGACCGGCTTCCAGCTGGAGCAGATTGGCAAGCTGGTGCTGGTGGATCGTACCCGACCCTATATGTTGGCAAAATTTTTTGATGCTCAGCATTTTCACATTGTCGACCGGCCGATGACCCAGTCTGCGCTGTTCCGGCAGCTCTGCGATCAGCTGGAAGCGGAAGGCTATGTTGATGCGGCATTTTATCCGTCGGTGGAGGAGCGTGAGGCGATCGTCAGCACCATGCTGGGTGAAGGGATTGCGCTGCCGCACTCGCTGGGGCTGCTGGCGAAGAAAACCGTGGTTTATACCGTGCTGGCGCCGCACGGCATCGCCTGGGGTGATGACACGGCCTACGTCATTTTCCTGCTGGCGATCAGCAAAAGTGAATATGAAGAAGCGATGGCGATCTACGACCTGTTCGTGACGTTTCTGCGTGAAAGAGCGATGACCCGGCTGCGCGACAGTACGGACTTCGCCTGCTTTAAGGCGGTGGCGATCGACTGTCTCAGCCGGTCATAGCTGGCATTTTCTCCCCGGCGGTGCGGGGAGCGCAGCATCAGCTCTTTTTCGCCAGCAGTCGCGGGATCTCGCGCAGACACCAGGCTTTGGCTTCACCCATGCTGTCACGACGCCACGCCATAATGATATCCACTTCACGGGTGTATTCCGGACTCACAACCCGCAGGCGACCTTCGGCAATATCCTGCTCAACCAGCGAATAGGGCATGGTGGCGATGCCCAGGCCCGCCAGCAACGCACGGCGCTTGTCTTCCATGCTGCTGACCGTCAGGCGCTGTTGCTTATCCAGCAGCTGTACGGTCAGCACCGGACGCTCACGCGCCGTGTCCGCCACCGCAATGCCGCGATATTTCACCCGCGTCACTTCCGACTGCGGTTCTGGCTCGTTATGAATCGGGTGGTCGGCGCTGGCGACGTAGACGCTCATCATGGTGTAGAGCTTGCGGGTATTGATTTCGGTCGAGGCGCGAAAGTGCAGATCGGGCGCGATCACAATGTCAGCCCGTCCCTGTTCCAGCCGCTCCCACGCGCCAGCCAGCACTTCAGTGACCAGCGAAAACTGGGTGTTGGCTTTATCTGCCAGCCGCGTCACCAGCGGAAACAGCGCTTCGGTCGGCACCAGCGCCTCGGTGACGATGGTCAGATGGGTTTCCCAGCCGCGCGCCAGGGCTTCCGCATCGGTGGTCAGCTTATCGGCCGCTTCCAGCAGCACCCGGCCTCGCTCCAGCAGCATGCGTCCCACGTTGGTAAATTTGGTGCGGTGACCGGAACGGTCAAACAGCACCACATCCAGCTCCTCTTCCAGCTTTTGCATGGTGTAGCTGAGCGCCGAAGGCACCCGCCCCAGTTCGTCAGCGGCTGCGGCAAAACTTCCGCGTCGATCAATCGCATCCATAACGCGTAAAGATTCAAGGGTTAACGCACGCTCTTTAGCCATCCCGGTTCTCTGTCAGGAAATTTGAACATGCCAGGCAGATTAACTGGCTAACAATCCGGCGTCCAGACTTTTACCATATGGGTATAAAGTCCGTGGCCGATCCTCGCCACCGGATGCTGGAGGTAAATCATGATAACAACACGCAGTGCGTCCGCTTGTGGTCAGGCCGATTTCGGTTGGTTGCAGGCGCGCTACAGTTTCTCTTTTGGCCACTATTTCGATCCCAAACTGATGGGCTATGCCTCGTTACGCGTCCTGAACCAGGAAGTGCTGGCTCCGGGTGCCGCCTTTCAGCCGCGCACCTATCCGCAGGTCGATGTGCTGAACATCGTGCTGCAGGGTGAAGCGGAATACCGCGACAGTGAGGGTAACCACATCATTGTCAGGGAAGGGGAAGCGCTGCTGCTCTCGGCCCAGCCTGGCGTCAGCTACAGCGAAATCAACCCGAGCAAAGATCGCCCGCTGACGCGGATGCAGCTGTGGCTGGCCGCCTGTCCGGAGCGGGAAAACCCGCGGATGCAGAAAATCGTGCTGTCGGAGGGAAAAACCGCGCAGTTGCTGGCCTCGCCGGACGGCACGGATGGCAGCCTGCAACTGCGGCAGCAGGTGTGGATTCATCAGGTTGAGCTGGCTCCCGGTGAACAGCATTCGATGCGGTTAAACGGACCCCGCGCCTATCTGCAATCGATTCATGGCTCGCTGGAGGCGATCTCCGGGACTGAGTATCAGGAGAAGCTGGGCTGTGGTGATGGCGCATTTTTGCAGGAAGAGCAACTGCTCAGGCTGACTGCCAAAACGGCAACTCAGGCGCTGGTTATTGATATTCCGGTCTGAGGATTCAGCGATAAGAAAAGGCGGCCAGGGCCGCCTTTTTGCTGTCCGGAGGTTTACTTCAGCATGGTGAAGGCGGTGGTTACGTGCTTCACGCCGCTCACCCGACTGGCCACATCGGCCGCCGCCTGCGCTTCCTGCGGCGTCACCAGACCCAGCAGGAACACTTCGCCATTTTCGGTGGTGACTTTGACGTTGGATGATTTCACCTGATCGCTGCCCAGCAGCTGCGAACGGATCTTGGTGGTAATCCAGGTATCCGAAGAGGAGGTCCCCAGCGTGACTTTCTGGCCGATACGAATTTCGTTATAGACCTCGGTTGCGCCATCAACACCCATGGTGATCTGTTTGGCACGATCGGCGATCTCCTGCGAAGGGGCCTGACCCGTCAGCAGCACTTTGCCCTGATAAGCGGTGGCGATCACGCGGGCATCACTTTTGATTTGCTGGTCTTTGGCTAAGGCGTTAGAGACGCGTAATTCCAGCGTGCCATCATCAACCTGGGTCCCGACGGTGCGGGGATCGGTGGCGGTTTTGGTGGCGACAGCGGCGCTGCCAGCAACCACGGCAACACAGCCTTGCAGCAGCATTGCGGCTAACAGAATGGCTACAGCGTTCAATGCTTTCATTGGTGCTCCTTCGGTCATTCCTGGTGTGGAAACAGGGTATTATCAATCAGATCGCACAAGCAGTTCAGGGTTAGCATATGCATCTCCTGAATGCGGGCACTGCGGTGCGACGGGATGCGAATTTCCACATCCTGCGGACCTAACAGTCCGGCAAGCTCTCCGCCATCATACCCGGTAAGCGCAACGATAGTCATATCGCGTGTAACGGCGGCCTCAACGGCTTTAACGATGTCACGGGTATTACCGCGGGTGGAGATAGCCAGCAGCACGTCGCCCGCCTGACCGAGTGCCCGCACCTGTTTGGCGTAAACTTCATCATGCAGGCGATCGTTGCCAATCGCGGTCAGCATCACGTTGTCGGCGCTTAACGCCAGTGCCGGTAAGCTGGGACGCTCGGTTTCGAAACGATTGATCATGCTGGCGGCAAAGTGTTGCGCATTGGCTGATGAGGCGCCGTTGCCGCAACTCAGGATTTTATTGCCGTTCAGTAACGACTGCACCAGCGTCATTGCCGCGCGGGAAATGGCATCGGGCAGCGCCTCAGCGGCGGCAATCTGGGTCTGGATACTTTCAGTAAAACACGCTTTAATTCTGTCCTGCACACGACCACCTGGTTCTAAACGTCTGCATTAAAGGCATTCGGCAGCCACTCGAGCGCCGTGCCGGTAATGGCGATGATGTCGAAACGGCAATTCACTGTTTCAAAACTGCCGCCGCGTTGTGCCAGCCACAGAGCAGCGGCACGCAGCAGCTTATGTTGTTTCTCGCGGGTCACGCTGGCGAGCGCGCCGCCGTAACGCGCATCGCGCCGGTAGCGAACCTCGACAAACACCCAACAGTGCCCGTCGCGCATAATCAGGTCAAGTTCCCCGCCGCGACAATGGACATTGCTGGCTTCCCATTTCAGGCCTGCCTGCTCAAGATAGCGACGGGCACGCTGTTCATGCCCGGCGCCAATCTGACGGCGATTTAGTTGGCTGGCGCGATTTCGCCCCGACGATACTGGTTCCATGTCAACTTCCTGTTGATCACACAATCCGCATCGGCGCTCAGCTTGCCGGTATTGCCATCCAGCGTAAAGCCCGGTGACTGACGCATCTGGTTAAAGTGATTCGCCAGCGTCCAGGCATCAATCCCCATCGCATACAGGCGAACCAGCGAATAGTCATTGTTAAAGGACTTCGATGCCTGCTGCATCAGGCCCGGATTGGTGCCGGAGAGCAGCGGGATATCGCTGAACTGCAGGCCATCCATCTCCAGCCGGAAGTCCGGACCGGCACCCGCCTGCGCACTACGTGAACTGGCATAGAGCGCGATGTTGCTGCGGCTGCCGGTACGCATGGTGATCATCGGTTTAATCAGCTGCAGCTCGCCTTGCGTCGAAACGATATAGACCGCATCGACCGCGCCGTCACCGCTGGTGCTGGCGACGTCTGGCGTGCTCTGCTGCGGGGCCGGAATGGTCACGCCCGCAATCGAGACGCCCTGAGGTTCGGCTGGCGCAGCATTCACCGGCGTGCCGGATAAGCTGATGCCTGCGCCGCTGTTGATACCCTGTTTCAGCTCGGCGGTGGAACCAAAACGCTGCTGCAACACGGTGCTGCCGCCCAGTGACTGCCACTCCTGCGCAAAGGCGTTAGTCACGCGATCGCCCAATCCACTGCGCGGTACCAGCAGCAGCGGCTGACGCTTGCCCTGATCCCAGATATGGTGCGCGGCATCGCGCGCTTCGTCTTCAGGAGAAAGCGCAAAGTAACAAACATTCGGATGGTTCTGGATCTTTTCCGGCTCGTTAAGCGCCAGCACATTGAGTGGCGTCTGGCTGTTAGCGACCTGCTCAACATCGCTCTTCAGCAGCGGACCAACCACGATGGTTGCGCCATCCTGCTGCGCCTGCTGCATCACCTGCTGAATCGGCTGGCTGCTGGTGTCGTAGACTTTGATCTGCGCGTTGCTGGCCGGTTCTGCGGCGGCCGGTGGCGTGGCAGCAGGTTGGGTTGCGGCAGGCTGGGCGGCGGCTGGCTGTTGCGTTGCCGTCCCGGCTGGCTGCGCTTGCGGCGCGCTGATTGGGGCGGCGGATGGACTGACCACCGCGTCAGCATTGGCGGCGGGCTGCGCACTGGCGGTAGCATCCGCTGTCGCGGGCTGTGCGGCCGCTGGCTGTGGTGCTGGCGTCAGCAGGCCATTCTTCGCGTCATTAAAGCCTTTCTGGATCGCATTGGCGAACACCTGCGCCTGACCGTTCAGCGGCAGCAGCAGCGCAATGGTGCTGGTCGAGGCTTTGGTGTAATTCTGCATCTGGCTCAGCTGAGTCGGTAAGGTCTTCGCCGCCGGGTTCTGTGGATAACGGGTCTGCCAGTCTTTAATGGCGGACTTCAGCATCTCAGCATCCTGGCTATTGGCACGCCAGACAGCGAGCAGATCCAGCCAGCCCTGCAGAACATTTTCGTCAGCGTTAATCACCAGATTACTGACTTCCTGCTGCGGCATCTGCGTCAGTGCCTGCCAGGTGGCGTCAATATTACTTTGGTGATCGGGACCTTTCAGCAGCGGCTCCTGCGCAATATAGGTACGCAACAGCGACAGCGAAGGACGGCCCTGCGCGCTGGCAATCTGCAAACCGTAGTAACGCGCCAGCTGATCCTGCGACAGCGCACCGGTTTTCACCTGCTGTAAGCGCGCCTGCGCCTCTTTGATCTGCTGTGTCGACAGCTGCAGTTGCGCTTGTAACAGCAGTAACTCCTGCTGCTGAGTCTCTGATAGCTGTTGTGGCAACTGGCTTAACTGCTGGGTCGCCTCAGGATACTTTCCTTCCTTCAACAGGGCGCGGATTGCAAGTAATTGCCAGTCGGTCTTGCTATCATCGCTGCTTTGCTGCGCTTGTTGCAGGTAATAGGCTGAATTAGCCGTGGCAGGCCCCTGAATATTGACGGTTGAGGTTTGCGGCCCCTGACCGCTACACGCGGCTAAAATCAGCCCGGCAAGAACGACAGGCAGAAAGCGTCCTGCTTTACGACGAACGACTTTTGAAGGAAGCATACTGTATCCAGTGATGTTTTTTTCAAGATGCTCAATATTAAATCGGCAATTCGGATGAAACAATGAAACAACTCGATCGGGCAGAGATTTCTGCCAGCACGCTCTACATCGTTCCAACCCCGATTGGTAATTTGGGTGATATCACCCAGCGGGCGCTGACGGTGCTTTCGAGCGTCGATCTGGTCGCTGCGGAAGATACACGTCATACCGGGCTGTTGCTACAACATTTCGCCATCAATGCGCGACTCTTCGCACTTCACGACCACAACGAACAGCAGAAGGCTGAGCTGCTGTTGACGAAGCTGCAAGAGGGGCAAAGCATAGCCTTAGTTTCCGATGCCGGCACGCCGCTGATCAACGATCCCGGCTATCATCTGGTGCGGCGTTGTCGCGAAGCCGGTGTCCGTGTCGTACCGCTGCCTGGTGCCTGTGCGGCGATCGCGGCGCTGAGTGCCGCTGGATTACCCTCAGATCGTTTCTGTTACGAAGGATTTCTGCCGGCCAAAACTAAAGGCCGTTGTGATGTGCTGCGCGCGCTGGTGCAGGAACCGCGTACCCTGATCTTTTACGAATCCACCCATCGCCTGCTGGACAGCCTGCAGGATATGGTGACCGAGCTGGGCGCTGACCGATACGTGGTGCTGGCGCGTGAGCTGACCAAAACCTGGGAGTCGATTTACGGGGCACCGGTCGGCGAGCTACTGGCCTGGGTCAAAGAAGATGAAAATCGTCGCAAAGGCGAGATGGTGCTGATTGTTGAAGGGCACAAAGCCGACGAAGAGGCGTTGCCGCCTGATGCGCTGCGCACACTGGCGCTGTTGCAGAAAGAGTTACCGCTCAAGCGAGCCGCTGCATTGACCGCTGAGATTCATGGCGTGAAGAAAAATGCGCTGTATAAGTATGCGCTGGAGCAGCAAGAGGCGTGACAAATGGCGGCGAATGCCCTATCATCCCGCGCCGAAGCTGACCAGACAGTCGCCGCTTTGTCGTCGTCCCCACTTGTGGGGAGACGGGCAGAGGGGAGGAAAGTCCGGGCTCCATAGGGCAGGGTGCCAGGTAACGCCTGGGAGGCGCAAGCCTACGACCAGTGCAACAGAGAGCAAACCGCCGATGGCCCAGTAATGGGATCAGGTAAGGGTGAAAGGGTGCGGTAAGAGCGCACCGCGCGACTGGCAACAGTTCGTGGCACGGTAAACTCCACCCGGAGCAAGGCCAAATAGGGGTTCACAAGGTACGGCCCGTACTGAACCCGGGTAGGCTGCTTGAGCCAGTGAGTGATTGCTGGCCTAGATGAATGACTGTCCACGACAGAACCCGGCTTAACGGTCAGCTTCGACTTTTTACCAAAAACCCCGCTCCGGCGGGGTTTTTGCTTTGCGATGCGCGGTGGCAGGATGAATGACGGTCCACGACGCTCTCTGTGAAAAGAACGCGGCTTAACGGTCAGCTTCGACTTTTTACCAAAAACCCCGCTCCGGCGGGGTTTTTGCTTTGCGGGCTAAGAGCCGACAGTGATGAATGACTGTCCACGACGCTCTCCGTGAAAAGAACGCGGCTTAACGGTCAGCGTCGACTTTTTACCAAAAACCCCGCTCCGGCGGGGTTTTTGCTTTGCGATGCGCGATGGCAGGATGAATGACTGTCCACGACGCTCTCCGTGAAAAGAACGCGGCTTAACGGTCAGCGTCGGCTTTTTACCAAAAACCCCGCTCCGGCGGGGTTTTTGCTTTATAGCGTGATGCGCAAAGAGCTTAACCGCGGCCGTGTGGCTCATCCCAGTCAAACGCCGGACCCAGCGAAATCACGCCGTTCGGGTTGATGGTCTTGTGGCTGCAATAGTAGTGGTGACGGATATGCGGCAGGTTAACCGTCTCTGCGATACCGGGCATCTGATAGATATCCCGCAGGAAACCGCTCAGATTAATGAAATCACCAATGCGATGACGATCGCATTTGAAATGGGTCACATAGACCGGATCAAAACGGACCAGCGTGGTCCACAACCGCAGATCTGCTTCGGTCAGCTGATCGCCAGTCAGGTAACGATGCTGACCAAGGATCTGCTCCAGCCGTGACAGCGAATGAAACAGCGCGGTGACCGCTTCGTCATAGGCCGACTGTGAAGTAGCGAAACCTGCTTTGTAGACGCCGTTATTCACTGTGTCGTAAATCCAGCCGTTCAGCTCATCGATTTTCTCCCGCAGGGCAACCGGATAGTAGTCGCCGGCGCGGGCGCCCACCGCATCAAACGCGCTGTTAAACATCCGGATGATATCGGCGGATTCATTGCTGACAATGGTGTTCTGCTGCTTGTCCCACAACACCGGCACCGTCACGCGGCCGCTGTAGTGCGGATCGGCGTGCAGATAGAGCTGATAGAGAAACTCGTTCTGATATAGCTTATCGCCGGTCGCTGCCTCAAACTCATCATCAAAGGTCCAGCCGTTTTCCAGCATCAGTGGATGCACCACGGACACATCAATCATGCTATCCAGCCCTTTCAGCTGACGCATCAGCAGAGTGCGGTGCGCCCACGGGCAGGCCAGCGAGACATAGAGATGATAACGGTCACGCTCGGCGGTGAATCCAGCTTTCCCGTCAGGGCCGGCACTGCCATCGGCGGTAACCCAGTTGCGCCATGCCGATACTGAACGCTTAAATCGTCCACCGGTAGATTTGGTGTCGTACCAGGTGTCATGCCAGACACCGTCAATTAACTGTCCCATATCGCCTCCAATGCAAACAGGGCGAGGTTATCTCCTCGCCCTGTTAAGTATATGTGTGAATACGCGTTACGGCAGATTAGCGTGCAATCGCAGCCTGTGGTTTTCTTTTGCTCAGCATGCGGTCGATGCTGTACGCGCCAGGACCCACCAGACCTAATACCAGGAAGCCGCCCGCAATGGAGAGGTTCTTCATGAACATCAGCTGGTTCACGCCTTCGGCAAAGTTACTGTGGAACAGAAACGCGGTCAGGATAGTGAAGCCGGCAGTAAACAGGGCGGTGAAACGGGTCAGGAAACCGAACAGAATCGCCAGGCCGCCGCCAAATTCCAGCAGGATAACCAGTGGCAGCATGAAGCCAGGCACGCCCATCGCTTCCATGTACTGCTGGGTTGCCGCATAACCGGTAATCTTGCCCCAGCCAGCGGTAATGAACAGAATTGGCATCAGGATGCGAGCCAGCAGCAGACCAGTATCTTCGAATTTTTTCATCATTTACTCCAACGCTATCAGTATTGCAGGGCAGGTTGCCCGCAGGGTTTATTCCCGCTGAAAGCTGTGCTGCCATTCATTGGGTTGATAGCTGGAGATGATAGTCGCGGCGTGGAAAGGTTGTAAGCGATATATACTGTCGATGTTTTTCAGAAATTCTGATGAAGAGAAGCCGGTCCGTTCAGGACCGGCTTTAAGCAGGATTAACGCGGCGGCAAAGCGGACTTGATCATGCGCCAGGTACTCCAGGCACCAAATCCGCGTTTTGCCCAGCGTAACAGCATGTTGGGACTGCGAATCGAGTAGATCGCCAGCGCGCTGCTGCCGATCGCCAGATAGCGCCGTAAACTGAGGAACGTAAACCAGCCGCGGTCGTAATGGGCGGTCCCTTCCAGCCAGTCACGGCGCGCAGCGCTTAAATCAAGTCGCTCCTGCTGCACATGCTTGAGCAGTTCATGGATGCGTTCTTCACGCTCGCGGCGGCTCATTAACGTTGATCCTCAAGTAAGCCGCGGTCGGTTTCCAGCTCTTTGCGCGTGTGGCGCAACAGCGTGGATTGACGCGATTTACGTAGCGTCCAGAGCCCGAAGATAATCGCCAGCAGGAACAGCGTGCCGGTGGTGATGGCGATGGCCATCAGACGATACTGCGCATCCACTGCCCAGATGATCAACACCATCAGACTCATCAGGCCAAAAGCGGTGAACAGCATCGTCAGGCCGACCATCAACAGCAGCTGTATCAGGTTAGCTTTCTCTTCTTCCAGTTCCACCACTGCCAGACGGACGCGCGTCTCAACCATACCCACCAGCGTGGTCACAATACGCTGGCCGATGTTTATGACCCCTTTAGCCGGGCCGTGGTTATGCTGTGAATCTGCCATAGTTATCGACGCGAAATGAGGATGCCCAGTGCGACGCCAATCGCTGCACCGATACCGACACCATGCCATGGATTTTCACGCACATAGCCTTCGGCTTTCTGCGCGGCTTCGCGGGTGGTGGCAGCGATACGCTCGCTGGATTCCCCTAAGCGCTCGCGGGAGCTGTCCAGCGCCACACGCGCTTTGTTACGCAGCTTATCCAGCTCGCCTTTGGATTTCTCAGTGCTGCTGCTCAGCACCTCTTCCAGCGTGTCAGCAAGGTTTTTCAGTTCAGCACGCAAATGTTCCGATGATGTGTCTTTAGACATAAAATACTCCTTTAACATCAGTAGATTAATTCCGATTAATAGGGCTCCGCCTGTAACTTCTTCAGCTCCCGGCGCGCTTCATCCAGTTTTTGTTGTCGCTTAGCAATCTTGTCCTTGTCATGGCCCTCATCACGCTCTTCCTTGAGTTCGTGTTCGCGCTCAGCCACTTTCTGTTTCTGAGCGTTAATTCTTTCCAGATGCGCTGCTTCCAGCTTCTTGTCGGTGCAGTCAGCGCGGACTTCAGTCAGGGCGCGCTCCAGGCCGTTAACGCGGCGCTGATTGTTATGCTTCTGCGCCACCGCAATTTCACGCTGGATATCCTGCTCTTTCTGCTGACACAGCGACTCCGCCGCCAGCAACAATCCTGACAGCGACAGCAGCGCCATTCCCAGTAACAGATGATATTTCATCAGGCTTGGTACCTTCCGTTGTTACCTGACCCGTCACCACGCAGCCTGTTTGCTTGCGGCGCGTGCTGAGAATCAACTCTCGGTTAAGCATAGACATCAGCGGTAAAAAGTTCAAAGAACACCGGGAGATAGAGTTCACCTCAGACCCGAACCCTGTGGGCAGGGTCTGAGGTGCGAACAGCGAGGAAGGGAAGATCAGGCCAGCGACAGGCGTTGAGACTGTTCGTGCTGCGCCACAATAAAGCCCTGAGGCAACAGACGACGCAACACTTTTTGCGCCGCCAGACTCTGTTCTTCACTGTCGAAATGAATAATCAGCGCGTCGCCAGATGGGGTGATGCTTTTGATGCGAATCCCCTGAGCGCTGAGCTGTTGGTAGAGGTAGAAGCCGTCGGGCAGGGTCGCGCCCGCATGGGAAACGCGAATCTGCACCACCGTTTCATGGCGCATCAGGGTTGGCGCCACGCCAATCGCAATCAGCGCAAACACGCCCGCGATCACCCAGGGTAACCACCGTTTCGGAATAGCCTGTAGTAATTTCATTACTCAGCTTTCCCGTTTTGATCCGCCTGTCGTTTACGCCACAACACCACCAGCGATCCCACCAGGCCAAACACCAGCAGCGCCAGCGGCAGCATCATCAGGAAGAACATCAGCTCATCCTCATAACGGCGGAAAATCGGCGTTTTGCCCAGGGCAAAGCCCAGCACGGTTAAAATGACGACCCAGAGGAAGGCGCTGACCCAGTTGAAGAACTGAAAGCGGGCATTGCTCAGACCGGACAATCCGGCGATGGTCGGCAGCAGAGTACGGACAAAAGCGATAAAGCGGCCAATCAGCAGGGCAGATAACCCGTGCCGGTGAAACAGGCTGTGGGCGCGAAGATGGTACTGGGCGGGCAGGTGTGACAACCATTTTTGCACCGTGGGCGTATTACCCAGCCAGCGGCCCTGAATATAGCTCACCCAGCATCCCAGGCTGGCGCCGGTGGTCAGCACCAGAATGGTTAGCGGAAAACTCATGGTGCCTTTGGCAATCAGTACGCCGACCAGAATCAGCAGACTGTCGCCTGGTAAAAATGCGGCGGGCAGCAGGCCATTCTCCAGAAACAGAATCATGAACAGCACGCCGTAAATGGCCCATACCAGCGTGGGGTCGGAAAGCGTTTCGTAGTCCTGTTGCCACAAGGCATGCAGCAACGCTTGCAAAATATCCATCAATCTTTCCTGAACATCATTGTTAAACATGTCCCACCGGGACTTGAGCACAGACTGGCAGTTAGTTGTAAATTTTAGGCGCGCAGCCTGGGCAGGATTTTCCGGATCCTTCCAGAATTGATCGTTAAATCAGCGACTTTATAAACCCCTGTCGCAAAGGGTAAGAAAAGGGCGATAACTGTAACAAAAATCACCTGTCCGAGACAGGAAAACTCGTCGGCGAACAGGAGTTTTACCTTGTGAAACGGCGTGTAAAAAGGAGCTTTACATGACCTGACACTATTGCAGATTAACTGACCATGTTGAGCGCTTTTTAACCACGGTTAGCGGGCGTTATTCGACCCGTCAGGCAGGATGACCGGATTTTCACCAAACATGTAACGGTCAACGTTAAATTCGAAGTCATCTGCCGTGGCATTGAACAGCATCTGTTTAGTATTTTCCAGATGTTGCCACATCGCCAGTTTACTGGCGGCCGGATCTTTACGCATCAGGGCTTTGAGGATTTGATCGTGGTCGTCGCACCAGCTGAGGATGCTGCGCTGATCGATGTGCTCGTGGAGTTTGAGCCAGTAAGGATTGTGCAGGCGATGCAGCCACATTTTTTCAACAATGGCGGCTAACGCGCTGTTCTGGGTCGACTGGGCAATACGAACGTGGAACTGCATATCCCATTCAGAGTCGCGAAAATGATCTTCCTGGCGCGCCTTCTCCTGAATCGCCATCAGGTCAATAATATCCTGACGCGTCACCTGGGTAGCGGCGAACTCGGCGACGTTACTTTCGATCAGCTGACGAGCCTGCAGTAACTCGAACGGGCCGAAAGTGGCGAACTCCAGCAGGCTGCTGGTGGGAGCAATGCGATGCTGCTGCTGGCTGGCCATCACATGGATACCCGATCCTTTGCGCACCTCAACATAGCCTTCGACTTCCAGCATGATGATCGCTTCACGAACCACGGTGCGGCTGACCTCCATCTCCTCAGCAATCAGACGCTCGGCAGGCAGCTTTTCGCCGATCGGATAGATCCCGGCTTCAATGCGGCGTTTCAGCTCGCTGGCCAGCTGTTGATAGAGTCGACGGGATTCAGTGAGGTCCATAGCACAGTCCAGGTAACAAACAGTGAGTTGTTATACCACTTCATGACGGGCGAGGAAATGGGCTGACTTGCGCCAGCCCGGCAGGTTAGCTGCGAACCACTGCACCCTGTGGCGCGGTTACCGCAGGCGTGAGCTCTGAAATTGGTTTATTTTTCAATACGGTCCAGATCACCACGGCACCCAGCAGATCGAATACCGCCAGCGCGGCGAACAGTGGACTGAAGCCCAGCGTATCCGCCAGCGCGCCGACCACCAGCGCAAACATGGTGCTGGCAGTCCAGGCTGCCATGCCGGTTAAGCCATTGGCGGTGGCGACTTCGTTGCGGCCAAACACGTCAGAGGAGAGGGTAATCAGGGCACCCGAGAGCGCCTGGTGAGCAAAACCGCCGACGCACAGCAGAGCGATAGCCACATACGGGCTGGTAAACAGGCCGATAGTACCAGGTGCAATCATTAACACCGCACCCATCGTCACCACCAGTTTACGTGAAACGATCAGGTTAACGCCGAACCAGCGCTGAAAAAGCGGTGGCAGATAGCCGCCAATAATGCAGCCAAAGTCGGCAAACAGCATCGGCATCCAGGCAAACAGCGCAATCTCTTTCAGATTGAAACCGTAAACCTTAAACATGAACAGCGGGATCCAGGCGTTGAAGGTACCCCAGGCCGGTTCAGCCAGAAAACGCGGCAGCGCAATGCCCCAGAACTGACGGTTACGGATAATTTCCAGCGCCGACATTTTGCGCGTGTTACCGGTCTGATGCTGCGCTTCCTGACCGGAAATGATGTAGTCGCGCTCCTCATCGCTGAGTTTAGTCTGCTGTTTCGGGTGCTTATAGAACACCAGCCAGCATAACGCCCAGGCCATGCTCAGGACGCCGGTGATGATAAAGGCCATCTGCCAGCTGTGCGCCATAATCGCCCACACCACCAGCGGCGGTGCCAGCATCGCCCCGATAGAGGAGCCGACGTTAAAGTAACCGACCGCGACCGAGCGCTCTTTAGCCGGAAACCACTCGCTGCTGGCTTTCAGCCCCGCCGGGATCATCGCCGCTTCCGCCGCGCCGACCGCACCGCGTGCCAGCGCGAAACCGCCCCAGCTGCCAGCCATCGCTGTTGCGGCGCAGAAGATGGCCCACAGCACGGCAAATACCGCATATCCGACTTTGGTGCCGAGCAGATCAAGTACGTAGCCCGCCACCGGTTGCATCAATGTGTAGCAGGCCGAATAGGCCGCCACGATGTAGGAGTATTGCTGCGTGGTGATATGCAGCTCAGTTTGTAGCGTGGGTGCTGCCACCGCGATAGTGTTACGGGTCAGGTAGCCTAACACCGTGCCGAGCGTTACCAGTCCAATCATGTACCAGCGTAACCCTTTGATTTTACGCATCCTCTACCTCTTCCAGTTCTGTATGCGGTCTTGCCGCTGTTGTTATCTGGAGCGGGACAGCTCGTGATGCAGCTCTGCTCACGCCCGCAGGTCCTGTCTGAGCGACCTTTAACTGACCTTGCCGTTTGTGAGTCAAAACACCCTCACGATGGAGCGAGAGCCTAACTTGTTATACAACTTTAAAAGTTGAGAGCCATCACAAAAACCCTTTCTGCGCTGTGGGATACTGGAAACCTGCGAAATGACAGCCATTTAGCACGCTACAGCCGACAAAAGTGTCCATAACCGTCGACAGAGAACGCCGTTTATGTGAGCAGGATCGCAAATAAATCCGCAGCGGGCTTAAATTGGTATGATAACTTTGGGCCATTAGCGGTTCAGTTGATGAGGATGTTGCTATGTCGCGTTTTATGACCGAGGATTTTTTGCTGGATAACGAGTTCGCCCGTCGTCTCTATCACGACTACGCGAAGGATCAGCCGATTTTCGACTATCACTGCCACCTGCCGCCGCAGCAGATTGCCGAAAATTATCGCTTCGCAAACCTTTATGACATCTGGCTGAAAGGCGATCACTACAAGTGGCGGGCGATGCGCGCCAACGGCGTACCGGAGGCGTTCTGTACCGGTGATGCCAGCGATCGTGAAAAGTTTGATGCCTGGGCGCGCACCGTGCCGCATACCATCGGCAACCCGCTCTATCACTGGACCCATCTGGAATTGCGCCGGCCTTTCGGCATTACCGATACGCTGCTGTCGGAAAAAACCGCGGATAACATCTGGCATCGCTGCAACGAACTGCTGGCGCAGGACAGCTTTACCACGCGCGGCATCATGCAGCAGATGAAGGTGAAGATGGTCGGCACCACCGACGATCCACTGGACGATCTGCGTCATCACCACGCACTGGCACAGGACAGCAGCTTCACGGTCAAAGTGCTGCCGAGCTGGCGGCCGGACAAAGCCTTCAATATCGAAGCGGAAACTTTCCTGCCGTGGATTGAGACGCTGGAGCAGTTGACTGACATCAGCGTGCAGCGTTTTGACGATCTGCGTAGCGCACTTAATCAGCGGCTGGATCACTTTGCGGCGCACGGCTGTAAAGTCTCCGATCACGCGCTGGACGTGGTCTGTTATGCCGAGGCGGACGACGCTACGCTGGACGCCATTCTGGCTCGCCGCCGCAGCGGTGCCGCACCTGACCCGCACGAGACCGCCCAGTTCAAAACCGCCGTGCTGGTGTGGCTGGGCAGTGAATATGCCCGTCGCGGCTGGGTGCAGCAGTATCACATTGGCGCGTTACGCAACACCAACCCGCGTCAGTATCAGCTGTTAGGGCCGGATGTCGGCTTCGACTCGATCAACGATCAGCCGCTGGCGGAACCGCTGGCCCGCCTGCTGGGGGCGCAGAACCTCAACAATGCGCTGCCAAAAACTATCCTCTACTGCCTGAATCCGCGCGACAACGAAGTGCTGGCGACCATGGCAGGCAACTTCCAGGGCGAGGGTCAGGCCGGCAAGATGCAGTTCGGTTCAGCCTGGTGGTTCAACGACCAGCTGGATGGTATGCAGCGTCAGATGACTCAACTGGCGCAGATCGGTTTACTCAGCCGCTTCGTCGGGATGCTGACCGACAGCCGCAGCTTCCTCTCCTATACCCGTCACGAATATTTCCGTCGTCTGCTGTGCCAGATGATCGGTCGCTGGGTAGAGCAGGGCGAAGCGCCAGCGGATGAGGCGTTGTTAGGCGAGATGGTGCAAAACATCTGCTTCAACAATGCCCGCGATTACTTTGGCATTGAGCTGGGAGCCTGAGAATGAAAAGGCTAAACCGTCACGACTTTCCGGGTGCGGTCTATCGCGACCGGGTGATCCAGTTCGGCGAAGGAAACTTTCTGCGCGCCTTTATTGACTGGCAGATTGACTGGCTTAACGAACATCAGGGCACCGATGCCGGGATCGTGGTGGTGCGGCCGCGTAACCGTGAGGTCAGCGATAGCCTGAATCAGCAGGATGGTCTCTACACCACGCTGATTCGCGGTCTGAACGACCAGGGCGAGTCGGTGAGCGAAACCCGGCTGATTCGGAGCCTGAACCGCGAGATTCAGCCTTATCAGCAGTTCGGGGATTTTATGGCGCTGGCGCACAACCCCGATCTGCGGATGGTATTTTCCAATACCACCGAGGCGGGTATCGCCTTTGTCGGGACGGATCAACTCACCGACCAGCCTGCCAGCAGTTTCCCTGGCAAACTGACGCAGCTGCTGTGGGCGCGCTATTCCCACTTCGGCGGAGCCAGCGACAAGGGCTGGCTGGTGGTGCCGTGCGAGCTGATTGACCATAACGGCGACACGCTGCGCGATAGGGTGCTGCGCTACGCCGATCACTGGCATCTGCCGTCAGAATTTAACACCTGGGTTCATCAGCATTGTGCTTTCTACAACACGCTGGTGGACCGCATCGTTACCGGCTTCCCGGCCGAAAGCGCGCAGATTGAAGCGGAACTGGGCTACGAAGATCGTTATCTGGTGGCGGGTGAAGTCTACTACCAGTTTGTGATTCAGGGGCCCTCGGCGCTGTTTACCGAGCTGAAGCTGAACGCGCTGGCACCGCAGGTGCGCCACGTCGATGACATTGCGCCCTATAAAGCGCAGAAGGTAGCCATCCTCAATGGTGCGCACACCGCGATGGTTCCGGTGGCGTTTCTCGCCGGGCTGGAGAGCGTCGGTGAGGCGATGGACGATCCGGCGATTGCCGGTTTCGTCGATGGACTGCTGCGTGACGAAGTGATCCCGACGCTCGACCTGCCCGCCAGCGAGCTGCACGCTTTTGCCGATGCGGTGCAGCGCCGGTTCCGCAATCCATTTATTCGCCATGCGCTGTTGTCGATTGCGCTGAACGGCATGACTAAATTCCGCACCCGGCTGCTGACACCGTTGCTGGCTGCGCATCAGCAAAACGGCGAATGGCCAACCCGCATTACCTTTGCGCTGGCGGCGCTGATCGCTTTTTATCGCGGCGAATCGGCAGAAAAAAGCTGGCCGCTGCAGGATGATGCACACTGGCTGCAGCGCTACGCCGAAGGATGGACGGCGCTGCAGGCAGATCAGATTTCACCGGAGCAACTGGTGCAGAGCGTACTAAGCGATACGCAACACTGGGGTGAAGATTTAACCCAGCGACCCGGACTGGTGGCTGTGGTGGCCCGACACCTGCAAAACATCATCGCCCACGGAATGCGTGAGGCGCTGAGTCAACTGAGATAACGCTATGCAAGACGCAATTAAAATACATTCCCGCGACAACGTCGCCGTGGCGTTGCGTGACTTAGACGCTGGCGCCACCATCGAGGTCTCTGCGCTCTCCGTGGCGCTGCAACAGGCGGTCGGGCGCGGGCATAAGTTTGCCCTGCAGCCGATCGCTCAGGGCGAGCTGGTGATCAAATATGGTTTACCGATCGCCCATGCAACCCAGCCGATCGTGGCGGGTGAGCTGATCCATTCACAGAACGCCCGAACCAACCTCAGCGATCTGGATCAGTATCAGTACCTGCCAGACTTCGTGACCATACCGCCGCAGCCGGGCGATCGCGAAGTGCAGATCTATCGTCGCGCAAATGGCGAGGTCGGTATCCGCAATGAGTTATGGATCCTGCCGACTGTCGGCTGCGTCAATGGCATTGCCCGACAGATCCTGCAACGTTTCCTTAAAGAGACGCAGCAGGCGGAAGATATCGATGGTGCCTTCCTGTTCAGCCACACCTTCGGCTGTTCTCAGCTGGGCCAGGATCATGAAAATACCCGTACCATGCTGCAAAACATGGTGCGTCATCCGAACGCGGGTGCGGTGCTGGTGATTGGACTCGGCTGCGAGAACAATCAGGTTGATGCGTTTCGCGACACGCTGGGTGCGTCTGAGAGCGACCGGGTTGAATTTATGGTCTGCCAGCAGCATGACGACGAAGTGGAAGCCGGAGTGGAACGCCTGCATGCGCTGTATGAAAAAATGCGCCATGACCAGCGTGAGCCAGGCAAGCTCAGCGAGCTGAAATTCGGTCTGGAGTGCGGTGGATCAGATGGTTTTTCAGGGATCACCGCCAATCCGTTGCTGGGGCGCTTCTCTGATCAGATGATCGCCAACGGTGGCACCACCGTGCTGACCGAAGTGCCGGAGATGTTTGGTGCGGAACGCATTCTGATGAGCCGCTGCCGTGACGAGGCGATCTTCGGTAAAACGGTCGCGATGATCAACGACTTCAAGCAGTACTTTATCGATCATCAGCAGCCGATCTATGAAAATCCGTCACCGGGTAATAAAGCGGGCGGCATTACCACGCTGGAAGAGAAGTCACTCGGCTGCACCCAGAAAGCGGGGCAAAGCCAGGTTGTGGATGTGCTGAAGTATGGTGAGCGGCTGAAAACGCCGGGCCTCAATCTGTTGAGCGCGCCAGGCAACGACGCGGTGGCCACCAGTGCTCTTGCCGGTGCCGGCTGCCACATGGTGCTGTTCAGTACCGGGCGCGGCACGCCGTATGGCGGCTTTGTCCCGACGGTGAAGCTGGCAACCAACACGCCGCTGGCCGAGAAAAAACCGCACTGGATCGATTTTGATGCCGGACGGCTGATTGATGGCATGAGCATGGATCAGATGCTGGAAGATTTCGTGGATACCATTGTGGCGATTGCCAATGGTCAGCTCACCAACAACGAAAAGAACGACTTCCGCGAGCTGGCGATCTTCAAAAGTGGGGTAACGCTGTAAGCTGGCAAAACTCGCCGTTGTCAGCGCTGGCGCGCTATACCGTTGAATATAAAAAGACGGCCTGCATGGGCTAATGCCCGTCAGTTAAGCGACCGGTGATAACGCAGTCTGGTGCCGTTCAGGGGCTGGCGGTCCTCACGCCGCTGCGCGGTTCCTTCACTTCATTCGCCTGCCTGACGGACCGCCGGGGATGGCACATCCTGTGCCGCCCCGCCTTTCGCCCGCGTCCTGCGGGCTCTCCTGACAGACTCATTCTGTTCAGCGCTGCGGATTGCCTGCCCCTGCCCAACCCCAGCCTGCTCTGAAGCTTCAGTGCGTGTTGTTAAAAAGGGCGCTCAGGCCCGCACTCCGGCACGCTCGCGCAAAAAAAAGCTGCCACGTTTGACCGCGGCAGCCTTTGCAAAGTTAACCTTAACTGATCAGCATCAGGCCTGCACGAGCCGCCTTTTTGCTGCTTTTTACCGCTGCTGATTACGCGCGACGCGGTTCGCGTTCGGCTTCCGCCTGACAGACCGCGGCGGTAAACAGAATGTCGGTAGAGGAGTTCAGCGCGGTTTCCGCTGAGTCCTGCAGTACCCCGATAATGAAGCCGACCGCCACCACCTGCATCGCCAGATCGTTAGGAATGCCAAACATATTACAGGCTACCGGGATCAGCAGCAGCGAACCGCCCGCAACACCCGACGCGCCACAGGCACACAGCGAAGCGACCAGGCTGAGCAGAATCGCGGTCGGCACATCAATGCTGATGCCCAGCGTATTCACCGCCGCCAGCGTCAATACCGTAATGGTGATTGATGCGCCCGCCATACTGATGGTCGCGCCCAGCGGAATGGAGACCGAATAGGTATCTTCATCCAGCCCCAGACGTTTCGCCAGCGCCATATTCACCGGAATATTGGCGGCCGAACTGCGGGTAAAGAAGGCGGTGACGCCGCTTTCACGCAGGCAGGTAAACACCAGCGGATAAGGGTTGCGACGAATTTTGCTGAACACCAGCAAGGGGTTCACCACCAGCGCCATCAGCAGCATGCAGCCGATTAACAGCGTCAGCAGATGAGCGTATTGCCACAGCGCGCCAAAGCCGGTTGAGGCGAGAATCGAGGCCACCAGACCGAAAATACCCACCGGCGCGCAGCGGATAACGCAGCGAACCAGCCAGGTCACCGCATGAGACGCATCATTGAGTAAGGTGCGGGTGGTGTCACTGCTGTGACGAAACGCCAGTCCGAGACCCATCGCCCACACCAGAATGCCGATGTAGTTAGCGTTCATCAGTGCCGTGATCGGATTGGACACCATGCTCATCAGCAGGCCACGCAGCACTTCAGTGATGCCGGAAGGCGGCGTGATTTCGGTGCTGCCAGCCGCCAGGGTCAGCGTCTGCGGCACCAGATGGCTGAACACCACCGCCACCACGGCCGCGAAAAATGTACTCAGCAGATAGAGCACAATAATCGGCCGGATATTGCTCTTTTGGCCATGCTGGTGGTTAGCGATAGAGGCGATCACCAGCATCAGGACCAGCAGCGGTGCCACCGCTTTCAGCGCACTGACAAACAGGTCGCCCAGCAGCCCAACGGCCAGCGCCGCATCGCGAGAAATCCAGGCGAGCGCCACACCGGCGATCAGCCCAACCATGATTTGCTTCACCAGGCTGCCTGTAAATAGCGCGCCCAGACGTGAGGAGAGAGTTTTCTGCATAGTATTTTCTATATTTTGTCGCGGATGTAGTTTTAGCGGCGATGTTTTGCAGCGGCTAAAGCGGTTTGCCCGGCGGAGTATAAGGAAAAGATCGCATGAGAAAAGAGATAATTCTGCCAGTGTGGCGGATGTCGGGTTTTTATTATGCTGGATATGGGAAGTGTGACAGAGGTATGAAATGTCGCTGCTGGTGGCGGCAAAATAAAACAGGGGCATCCGCTGCCCCTGTAGGTAATTATGGTGCGATCTTTTTCTGGTCTCTTTTGCGGTTAACCCAGGCATTAATCAGCAGGGTTGATGCCAGAATCAGGCCGACGACGCTCAGAGAGATACCGACCGGAATGTGGTAGATATCGACAATCAGCATCTTAATACCAATGAACACCAGCACGATGGCCAGGCCATATTTCAGCATCGAGAAGCGCTCTGCCACGTTAGCCAGCAGGAAGTACATGGCACGCAAACCGAGAATCGCGAACAGGTTTGAGGTCAGCACGATAAACGGGTCAGTGGTCACGGCGAAGATAGCGGGGATACTGTCGACGGCGAAGATAACATCGCTCAGTTCCACCATAATCAGCACCAGCAGCAGCGGCGTTGCAAACAGCACACCATTTTTGCGGGTGAAGAACTTCTCGCCATCAAGCGCGTCGGTCATGCGTAAGTGCTTACGCAGCCAGCGCACCACCGGCTTGTCGCCTACTGCGTGATCGTCCTCTTTCGCCATCGCCATTTTAATACCGGTAAACAGCAGGAACGCGCCGAAGACGTAGAGGATCCAGCTAAACTGCGTTACCAGCCAGCTGCCCGCGAAGATCATAATGGTACGCAGCACGATGGCGCCTAATACCCCGTAGATCAATACGCGGCGTTGCAGGTTCGCCGGAATCGAGAAGTAGCTGAACAGCATTAACCAGACAAAGACGTTATCTACTGCCAGCGCTTTTTCCAGCACGTAGCCGGTGAGGAAGGCGAGGGTCTGAGTGTTAGCGACTTCGCGCCCGGCGCTGCCTTCCAGATACCACCAGAACGCGGCGCTGAACAGCAGCGAAACTGACACCCAGACCAGCGACCAGACGGCGGCCTGTTTGAAAGTCATGGTTTGCGCGCCGCGGCGTCCCTGCAACAGCAGGTCGATGGCCAGCATAATCAGCACCACAACCGCAAAGCTGCCCCAGAGTAATGGCGTACCCACAGTTTGCATATTCGTATCCTGTCTGAAAAATAAAAAAAACGGCTGAAGTCAGAAGACGTCAGCCGCTTATTTTGTTGTAAGCAAACCTCGCCTTCCGGCAAGGTCTCACTTACAACTCAGAATCAATTCCGGGTTGCCTGATGACCGGATGCTTTCGCAACGTAGTGACGATCAATCAGCTTACAAGTTACTCCCCTTTGCAGTGGCGTAAGTTACGGCTTAGCCGGTCAGGAATCAATCATTGTCGTTAATATTTAGAAATATTTACACTGACAGCCGATCGGCTGGAAATTCCACGCCGGTCTGGCGGCGAATCTCAGTCAGCAGCGCGGCGGTAATGCGTGAAACCTCCAGTGCCGGATGGTCCACCTGCTGCTGCTCAACCAGCCGGACAAAAGTCTCAGCTTCATACAGCATGGTATTGATATGCTGCGGCTGGCTCAGCGCCTGTTTTTCCGCGCCGCGCGGGATGAAGGTGAGTTTCTGACACTCGGAGAGTTTTTCAATCACCAGCGCACCCGCTTCGCCCTGAATCTCACTCGGCAGGGAAGAGTCACTCACCTTGGAGTGCAGGATCGTCACGTCAAAATCGCCGTAGCTCAGCACCACCACGCCGTGCGCGTCAACGCCGCTCTCCAGCAGCGTGGCCGTGGCCTGTACCCGCTGCGGTTCGCCCCACAGCGCCACCGCCGACGCCAGACAGTAATAGCCGATATCCATAATCGAGCCGTTGGACCAGCGCGGATCAAAGGTGTTGGGGTTCTCGCCGTTGAGATAGCGCGGATAACGTGAGGAGTACTGACAGTAGCTCAGCAATGCTTTACGCAACTTACCCACTTCAGGCAGCGCCTGTTGCAGCCGGATAAAGTTAGGCAGGCTGGCGGTTTTAAAGGCCTCAAACAGGACCACCTGATGCTGGCGGGCGCAGGCGATCATCGCTTCCGCCTCCTGCAGATTCGAGGCCAGTGGTTTCTCACAAATCACATGTTTGCCGTGCGACATAAACAGCAGTGCCTGCTGGCAATGCAGAGCATTGGGACTGGCAAGATAGACCGCATCAATCTGCGGGCTGGCGGCCAGCGCCTCCAGCGAGGTAAAGGTCTGCTCACAGCGATAATCGTGGCTGAACGCCTCCGCCTGCTGCTGACTGCGTGAATAGACCGCACAGAGTTTCATTGCCCCGGTTTCATGGGCGGCATCAATAAACTGGCGTGTAATCCAATTTGTTCCCACAATGGCAAAACGAATCACGTCATCTCTCCGGCAGAAGTAAAGCGGCAGAGTAACATCTCTCTGGCCGGGTGCAATGGGGCCGGGCGGCCAGCAGCGGATCCTGCGATCCGCATTCCACTAATAGGATGACGCGATGATTTTCGGGGACAAAACAGGGAGCGCAGGTGAAAGCAAGTAAGCACGCATTAAACTGGACCACCTTACTGATCGCCATCCCGGTCGGGTGCGCGGCATCGCTGGTGACGCTGGCTTTTCGTGGCGTAATTGAGCTTATTAATCATCTGCTGTTCGCCAGTGGCGGCGAAATCACTGAATCCGTTCACCTCTGGCCGTGGATCTTCTGGCCGCTGCTGGTGGGTGGCGGCGGGGTGCTGGCGGGTTATTTTCTGCGCTACGCGGTCGCTATTGAGCAGCAACAGACGGTGAAAACCGACTACCTGGAGGTGATAAATGCCCGTCTCGATGCGGTTCCGACCAAAACCTCGCTTTTTCGCGCCTTATCCTCCATTGCCAGCATCGGTAGCGGCGCGTCAATAGGGAAAGAGGGGCCGATGGTGCAGCTGTCGGCGCTGTGCGGCAGCGCAATTGGCCGGATGCTGCCGGCGTCGCTTAACCTGAAAAACAGTGACGTGGTGGCGATGGCGGCGGCGGCCGGTCTGTCGTCGGTCTATCACGCGCCGCTGGCGTCAGCGATTTTTGTGGCGGAGATTGCCTTCGGTATTTCCGCGCTGCAGCGGCTGATACCGCTGATTATCGCCTCGGCCGTGGCGGTGATGACCATGTGGTCGCTGGGCTTTCGCAGTGCGCTCTATCCGCTGGCGGAAGCCAGCTTCCGGATGGATCTCAGCAGCCTGGTGATGACGGTGGTGATTGGTCTGGTTGCCGGTCTGGCCGGCTGGCTGCTGATTAAGCTGATTGCCCGCAGCAAGCGGTTGTTCAGCCGGGTAGCTTCATTGCCGCTGCGGCTCGGGGCAGGTGGCTTTGCGGTCGGTTTACTGGCGCTGATCTCAACCGATATTCTCGGTAACGGTTACGAAGTGATCGTCAAAGTGATGGCGGGCCACTATCTGCTGCCAGGGCTGCTGCTGTTACTGCTGCTCAAGACGCTCGCCACCAGCCTGTCGGTGGGCTCGAATGCGGTCGGCGGCCTGTTTACCCCTTCATTACTGATTGGCGCCTTGCTGGGTGTCATTATCGCCAGCGGCGGCGCAGCGCTGCATCTGCCGCTCGGCAATGTGCTGCTCTATGCCGCGATTGGCATGGCAGCGGTGCTGGCTGCCGTCAGCCAGGCGCCGTTAATGGCGATGCTGATGGTGCTGGAGATGACGCTCAACAGCAGTCTGCTGTTCCCGCTGATGATCGCCTCGGTGCTGGCGTCGATGGTGGTCTACCGGCTGCAATCGACCAGTACCTATCCGGTGGTGAGCCATCACTTCAACCGTTCCGAAGCCAAATATGATTTCGATAATATGCGCATCGCTGAGCTGATCATCCCCGGCGCGGCGTTGCAGCCTCACGAGTCGGTCGGCCAGGCGCTGGCGGTCAGCTCGCTGAAGCGCGAACGCTACGTCTATGTGATCAATGAAGTGGGGGCGTTTCTGGGCGTGGTCTCGATCCATGAGATCTCCCGCCGGGTGCTGGCGCAGGAGATCACGCTCGACTCACCGGTGCAGTGCGTGATGGATGACGAGTTTCCGGTGGTATACCAGAACCAGAGTATGCGCGAAGGCTGGGAGGCGTTTGCGGCGGTGACGCTGGAACGGTTGCCGGTGCTGAACAATCCGCAGGAACGGCGCTTTCTTGGGGCGCTGACCAAAACCAGCCTGATTCAGAAAGCGCAGGAGTTTCTTTAAGCGGCGTTACCGCGCATCGCCTGATCGGTCATCCACAGGCGGGCGTCAAATTCGAGCTGGTGGTAATCGGGCTCCATGTGGCAGCAGAGCTGGTAGAACGCTTTATCGTGATCCTTCTCTTTCAGGTGCGCCAGCTCATGCACCACGATCATCCGCAGAAACGGTTCCGGCGCGAGGCGGAAAAAGGTCGATATACGGATTTCGGCCTTGGCCTTCAGGTTGCCGCCCTGCACCCGCGAAATGGCGGTATGCAAACCCAGCGCATGCTTCATCACCTTGATTTTGTTATCCCAGATCACTTTACTGATCGGCGGCGCGTTGCGCATATAGCGGTTTTTCAGCGCCAGGGTGTAGTCATACAGCGCTTTATCACTCATCACATTGTGGGTGTCGGGATAGCGCTGTTGCAGAAATGCGCCTAAACGCTGATGGCTGATCAACGTCTCAACCTGCTCAAGAATAGGGGCAGGATAACCCTGAAGGTAGATCAGTGAGGACATTAGGGATTCCCGGCGAAAGACAGTATACTGCGCCCCCTTTTTGGGGCGAAAATCCATCAAAGTGTACCACGCCGGAGAATTCATGAGCCAACTTGAACTGAACGATCGCACACTGATCCTGCATCGTTTCCCGCAGATGCGTGACGAAAGTCCATTACAAGCCTGGGATGCGGCTGATGAATATCTGTTGCAGCAGACGCTGCCGGAAGGCCCGGTGCTGGTCTTCAACGACAGCTTTGGCGCGTTAACCTGCGCACTGAATCCGCGCACCGTCTGGCACGTCAGTGACTCCTGGCTGAGCCAGCAGGCGACGCGGCAGAACCTGGCGTTAAACGCGCTGGACGATGGCGAAGTCCATTTTCTCGATAGCCTGGCCGCGCTGCCAGCGGCTCCGGCCGCAGTGCTGATCAAGGTGCCGAAAACGCTGGCGCTGCTGGAGCATCAGCTGCGGGCTATTCGTCAGGTGGCGACGCCAGAGACGGTGATCCTGGCCGCAGCCCGCGCCAAAGAGATCCATAATTCAACGCTGCAGCTGTTTGAGCAAATCATCGGTGAAACCCGCACCTCGCTGGCGTGGAAAAAAGCGCGGCTGATTTACAGCCAGTTTACCCAGCCGGCGTTGCGTGAGGCCGAACCGACGCTGGTCTGGCCGCTGGATGGCACGCCTTATCAGATTCACAACTACGCCAACGTCTTTTCACGGTCGTCGCTGGATATTGGTGCGCGGCTGTTTGTGCAGCATCTGCCGGAAAATATTGAGGGTGAAATTGTCGATCTCGGTTGTGGTAACGGCGTGGTTGGGCTGGTGGCGCTGGAGCAGAACCCGCAGGCCGAGGTGCATTTCCTTGATGAATCTTATATGGCGGTCGCCTCCAGCCAGCGCAACGTGGAAGTGAACCGGCCTGAAGATCTGGCCCGCTGTCAGTTCCGCGTCAACAACGTGCTGAGCGGTTATCCGTCCGATCGTCTGCACGCGGTGCTGTGCAATCCGCCATTCCATCAGCAACATGCCGTCACCGATCACCTGGCGTGGCAGATGTTCCGCGATGCCAAACGCTGCCTTCAGTATGGCGGCGAGCTGCGCATTGTCGGCAACCGCCACCTCGATTATCACCACAAACTGAAAAAGCTGTTTGGCAACTGCACGCTGCTCGCCTCGAACCAGAAGTTCGTGGTGCTGCGCGCGGTAAAAATGCGCTAATCAGATGCTGAGCGCCAGCTGCGTCGCCTGCGCGATGGCACGGCGCGCATCCAGTTCCTGCGCCACATCGGCACCGCCAATCAGTGTAACTTTCTGACCCCTTTCCCGTAGCGCGGCTTCCAGTTCGCGCTGCGGTTCCTGTCCGGCGCAGATAATAACGTTATCAACCGCTAACAGCAGAGTTTCACCCTCGCGTTTCAGATGCAGCCCGGCATCATCAATCGCCAGATACTCCACGCCGCCCCACATCTGCACGCCGCGCGCCTGCAGGCTGGTACGATGGATCCAGCCGGTGGTTTTCGCCAGCCCGGCACCGGGTTTACCAGCCCGGCGCTGCAACAGCCAGAGTTGCCGCGTGGCGGCAGGCGGCTGCGGCGTTATCAGGCCGCCACGCTGGCTCAGACTGCGATCGATGCCCCATTCGCGATAGAAGGCGGCCAGTTCATCCTGATGCGGCGGCTGCGACAGATATTCTGCGGTGTCAAAACCGATTCCGCCCGCGCCAATAATGGCGACCCGTTGCCCTACCGGGCGCTTATCGCGCAGCACTTCAAGGTAGCTGAGCACGCTGGGGTGATCGATGCCGGGAATATCGGGTGTGCGCGGCTGAATGCCGGTCGCCAGAATCACTTCATCGGCCTCGCTGAGCTGATCAGCCTCGACCCGATGGCCGGTGACGACCTGCACACCGGCCGCCGCCAGCTGATAACGAAAGTAGCGCAGCGTTTCGCTGAACTCCGCTTTACCGGGGATCTGACTGGCAATATTGAACTGGCCGCCAATGTCGGGCGCGGCATCGTAAAGCTTCACCTGATGGCCGCGCTGCGCCGCCTGCAGGGCAAACGCCATCCCGGCCGGTCCGGCACCCACCACCGCCAGACGGCGCGGCGTGGTGGTGTCGATCACCGGCATCAGCGACTCATGGCAGGCGCGGGGATTGACCAGGCATGAGGTGACCTTGCCGGCAAAAACCTGGTCGAGACAGGCCTGATTACAGGCAATGCAGGTATTGATGCTGTTATCGTCGCCGCGCTGCGCTTTACTGACAAAGGCGGCATCGGCCAGAAACGGACGCGCCATCGACACCATATCGGCGCAGCCTGACTGCAACAGCTGCTCGGCGACGGCGGGGTGGTTAATGCGGTTGGTGGCGATCACCGGTACCTTCACCTGCTCGCGCAGGCGCTGCGTCACCCAGGCAAACGCCGCCCGCGGCACGCAGGTGGCGATGGTCGGGATGCGCGCTTCATGCCAGCCAATGCCGGTATTAAACAGCGTCACGCCGCACTGCTCCAGCTCACCCGCCAGCTGCAAGGTCTCGTCCAGCGTGCTGCCTTCTTTGATCAGGTCCAGCATCGACAGGCGGAAAATAATGATAAACGCCTCGCCGGTAGCGGCACGGACCGCGCGGGTGATCGCCAGCGCGAACTGCATACGCTGGCTGAAATCGCCGCCCCAGCGGTCGCTGCGCTGATTCGTCTGCTTCACCAGAAACTGATTAATCAGGTAGCCTTCCGAGCCCATGATCTCTACGCCATCGTAGCCTGCCTGCTGAGCCAGCCGGGCGCAGCGGGCAAAATCAGCAATGGTCTGTTCGATGTCGGCATCGCTCATCGCCTGCGGAGTAAAGGGATTAATCGGCGCCTGGCGGGCCGAAGGTGCCACCAGATCCGGCTGATAGCTGTAGCGGCCGGTGTGCAGGATCTGCAATGCGATTTTGCCCTGGTGCTGATGCACCGCCTCCGTGATCTGCCGGTGCCAGTCACACTGTGTTTCGTCGGTGAGCATGGCGCCGTGTGCGGTGGTCACGCCTTGTGGATTCGGGGCGATGCCGCCGGTAACGATCAGCGCCACGCCTTCACGCGCCCGCTCGCCATAAAACGCAGCCAGCCGGGCAGCGCCATCCGGATGTTCCTCCAGTCCGGTGTGCATCGACCCCATCAGAAAGCGGTTTTTAAGCTGGGTAAAGCCAAGATCCAGTGGCGTAAACAGCGCGGGATAGTGTGGATTGAGCTGGGTCATAATCACTCACGTCGAAGTGGTCGGATGAGTTGACTCTAGCTTCTTCTGTGTTAAAAAAAAGTGAAAGGATGTCAGGGTGTGAGTGAAATCAAAAATAACCGGCCTGGCGAAGCCGCGTTTCCAGGTCCGGTCAGGTTTAACGTGCTTAACGCCGACGAATCCACGAGTAGCGGGAGTGGTAACCGCGGGCAAAGTGGGTATTGTGACGATAGCTCGATCCGCTCTCCGCCATGCAATAGGTGCAGACGTTAACGTTCTCAATCTGCTGCTGCGGTACGCCAGCCTGTAACAGCATCTGTGTCGCCAGTGCGGGCAGGTCAAACCACACGCCCTGCTGCCGGGCTGTCGCCTGCGGACGTTGCGCCAGCGGGTTGACCGGCTGGTTGCGCTGCCAGCGTAGCCAGCCAGCAAGGGACGGGCGCCGCTGCATCTCTGCCAATTGCGGCTCGCCCAGCTCGTAACAGCAGGGACCCATCGCCGGACCGATCGCCACCCACAGGTTTTGCGGATCGCTGCCCTGTTGCTGCAGCGTCTCCACCGCGCGGGTCAGAACACCCGCCAGCGTGCCCTGCAAACCGGCATGGACCGCCGCTACCACTTTGCGCTGAGCGTCGGCGAACAAAACCGGCAAACAGTCAGCGGTGTAAACCGCCACCGGCCGGCTTCCCGTGCTGATAATGCCATCTGATTCGCAGCTTTTAGGCGGCCTGTTTTCAACATCAGTGACCACAATAGCGCTGTGACGCTGATGACCATAGGCCGCATCAGCTGGCGGAGGATCGCCGGCGGCCTGAAAGGCGTAATCGAGCCACGCCAGCGAATCGAGCAAGGTTGAGCGCGGGGTCACGGCCATAAGAATCTCCTGTCATAACGGCGTGCGTTGAGCTCCCCACAGCTTACGTTAACTGCTACATTTTTGAAGCTTTCCCACTCAGACCTTTCTCACCTTAAGGATGACATGATGAAAACCTCAGCAACCTTCGCCGCTTCCGCACTGGTCGCGCTGCTGTTAACCGGCTGTGCGACCTCGTCGCAGCAATCGGCTCAGCAACAACTTGGCCAGCAATCGGTGCTGGCGGTGAACTGGTTTCAGCAGTCAGGCGAATATCAGGCCCTGACCTGGCAAGCCTTTAACAGCGCGCGCCTCGCCTTTGACCAGGCACCGTCACTGACCGGTAAACCCAAGGCGGTGATTGTCGATCTGGATGAAACCATGCTGGACAACAGCGCCTACAGCGCCTGGCAGGCGAAGAACGGGCAGCCGTTCAGCAGTAAAAGCTGGTCTGCCTGGACCCAGGCGCGTCAGGCTAAAGCGGTGCCGGGCGCGCTGGAGTTTGCGCGTTACGTGACTCAGCATGGCGGCACGCTGTTCTACGTCTCGAACCGCGATCAGCAGGACTACGCCGCCACGGTGGCCAACATGCAGCAGCTGGGCTTCCCTAACGTCAGTGACAAAACGGTTCGTCTGAATACCGACAGCTCGAACAAGCAGGCGCGTTTCGATGCCATCAAAAATGAAGGCTATAACGTGGTGCTGTACGTCGGCGATAACCTTAACGACTTCGGCGGTGCCACCTGGCATCAGGGCAATCAGCAGCGTCGTGATTTTGTGAACCTGAACCATCAGCAGTTCGGCACACAGTTTATCGTGCTGCCTAATCCGTTGTATGGCGACTGGGAGAGTGGAATGGCGGAAAATTACAATAAACTGACGCCGCAACAGCAGCTGTCAGTGCGGGAATCGCGGCTGCAAAGCTGGAACGGTAAATAATTCGTCAAGAAAAAGAGCCTGACTTGTGCAGGCTCTGTTAACAAACGGCCCTGATTTACTTTCCTGCGTCACTATTTTGCTGCAAATCAAATAAATCATCTCTTGCTTCATTCTTATATTAATTAAAGCACGTTTCACTGCCTGTAACCGATTAAGGCGGTGAATTGTGCTAATGGTTAATTTTAGTAATTAAGAACAATCCTGGTATTTTGTCGGTTGGTTGGTATGGCAGTCGTCGGGGACATCAAAAATAATTGTATATATTTGTCAGTGTTATTTTTGGCTGAATATCCATTTATTCTTAATCTATTGATTAAATTGTTTTAATTTTGTATTTTTTTCGAGATCCCGAACCTGTCCTGCTTAATTAAATTTACATCTGGCTGACTTGAATTGACCTGTTATTGACATAACACCATGCACAACGGAGCCCGAAAATATTTATCGTGCATTGAAAATGATTAGCCCTTATAACCTTTTTTCGTGATTAGGTTCTTATTTCCCTATTGGTTCCCGCTTTATTTGTGAGCCGATACACCTTGTGGTTACCCAGGAACCGATATTCCCGGCAGTAGAGAGAAGATGATTGTGACGACACTTAAACCCTTATTAGCGAAAAATCGCAGTTGGGCATTACAGCGCCGCCAGCGTAATCCGGATTATTTTAAAAAATTTCTCCATCAGCAAAAGCCCCATTCGCTATGGATTGGCTGCTCGGACAGCCGCGTACCGGCAGAGGTATTAACCGGGTCCCATCCTGGCGAACTTTTTGTTCATCGCAATATTGCCAATATGGTGGTTGAGGACGACGACAATTTGCTGAGCGTGCTGCAGTACGCGCTCTTTTTTCTCAACGTGAAACGGATCGTATTAAGCGGACATTACGGCTGTGGTGGCGTGGAAGCGGCGCTCAATCTGCCCGGCAGCGTGCTGGAGCATCAGGACTCGGCGCTGGCGCGGCGCATCAGCGCGCTGCGTCACGATATTGACGCCGGTCTGGCTGAACAACCCGCAGCCGCAGAGGCGCAGAGCGAACTGCTCGACCGCCTGGTTGAGGCCAACGTGAAGGCACAATTCGCCAGACTGGTGCAGACCCAACCGGTACGGCAAATCTGGCAATCGGGCCAGGAACTGGAAGTGTTTGGTTGCGTTTATGACCTGCGCTCCGGCCATCTCAAAGAGTTGATCCAGCAATCTGCAGAGGAGCCTTCACCATGAATCTCGATACCCTTCGCCGCGATATCCCTGCGGGCCTGGTGGTTTTCCTGGTCGCGTTGCCGCTCTGTCTTGGCATTGCGCAAGCCAGCGGATTACCGCCGTTTGCCGGTCTGCTGACCGGTGTGATTGGTGGCCTGGTCGTCACCTCCCTGAGTCCGTCTCGCTTTGCCGTCAGCGGCCCGGCGGCCGGTCTGGTGACGATTGTGGTGGCCTCAATGGCCTCGCTCGGAAGCTTTTCCGCCTTTCTCACCGCGCTGATTCTCGCCGGTGCCTTGCAGTGCCTGTTTGGCCTGCTGCGCGCCGGGCGATTTATCTCGCTGGTGCCTGGCAGCGTCATTAAAGGCATGCTGGCGGCGATTGGCCTGCTGCTGATCATGCAGCAGATCCCGGTTGCACTGGGTGCAGCAGGGGATGCCGAACTGATTTCGCTGGTGACGGGCGAGATGACCTTCTCGCTGCCGGCGATGCTGGTGGCGGGCGTCGGGCTAGCCATCCTCTGCTTATGGACGACGGCACCCGTCAAACGCATCAAAGCTCTGGCCTGGATTCCGGGTCCGCTGATCGCCGTGCTGATTGGCTGTCTGGCCACGGTGGTGGGTGGACGCCTGTTCCCGGAGATGACGAGCGGCCTGGCGCGCATCTCACTGCCAGCGTTTGACAGCGTTTCTGCGCTGGTGGCGGAACTGGAAACGCCAGACTGGATGGCGTGGCAGAACCCACAGGTATGGGTCGTGGCGCTGACTTTAGCGCTGGTGGCTAGCCTGGAAACTCTGCTCAGCCAGGAGGCGCTGAAAAAGCTGCGTCCGCAGACGCCTGCGCCCTCGCCGAATAAAGAGATGTTTGCCCAGGGGATCGGTAACCTGGCCGCCGGCTTTCTGGGCGCCATGCCGATTACCGCAGTGATCGTCCGCAGCTCCGTCAACGTCAGCGCCGGTGCGCAAACCAAACTGTCAATTTTCATCCACGGTGTACTGCTGCTGATTTGCGGTATGTGGTTCAGCGAGATGCTGAATGCCATCCCACTGGCCAGTCTGGCGGCGGTGCTGCTCTATACAGGCTACAAACTGGCGACGCCGCGGCTGTTTGTGGAACAGTTCCGCATGGGCGCGCAGCAGTACGTGCCATTCCTCGCCACCATCGTCGGGATTATTACGCTGGGGATGCTGGTAGGGATTGGTATCGGTATCGCGACTCAGATCCTCTACAGCATCTATAAAAGTCATCGCAACGCGCTGCAGCTCACACGCTACGACGACCACTACGTGCTGCGCTTTCAGCAGAACCTGACCTTTATGCACAACCCTAAGCTGCAGGGGCTGCTGGACGAGATCCCGGAGAACAGCGTGGTGATTGTGGATAACGATAATGCTGAATATATCGATCCCGATGTTAAAGCAGTACTCAAGGATTTCGGCGATAATGCCGATAAACGGGGTATTCGCCTTAGTCAGTGGCCGGTTGCGGTAAAATAGCGCTAAGCGCAACGGTAAAATCGTCAGAACGGCAAAAATCGGATATCTCGGATATCCGGTTTTTTTATTTACGGGGCATAATTGGCCCCATTCCCGCTGCCGCCTGACGTGATTCACCTGTAAGGGGGCATTTTGCCTCAGTTTTCAAAGTTAGCCCATGAAGAGTGGTTTTATCGCAGGATGACTTTGGTGGCGCCCAGGATTAAATCATTCTGACGCCACGCCCGTTTCAGGCTGGCGTGGACAGCCCGTCTCTCTGCGACAAGGTCCGGATGTATGCGCGTTAAGCTGTTTGAAGAGCACAACGTTAAAAAAAATGCACTCTCGCTATTTTTAATCACCCTGTTGTTTAGCTTTATCGGCGGACACCTGCGCATTCCGCAGGAGCTGTCGCTGTTCTGGCCGGTCAATGCGATCGTCGCGGGAGTGATTGTCCGGAATCCCTTTCTGCATCAGGCTCGCTATTACCTCACCTGCTTCACGGCGATGGCGTTCAACGATATGGTCTTTTCCGGCTGGACGCTGGCGGCCCTGACGCTCAATGTGGCTAACCTGCTGTTTATCCTGGTCGCGGTCTCGCTGCTGGTGAAACATCTGCAGCATGATTCAGGCAGTGAACGCATCACCAGCGTATTACGCATTTTTCCGGCCTGCCTGCTGGCGGCGCTGGTGTGTGCTGCCTGGGGCGCGCTGGCGCAGCAGGCCAGGTTTGATGCCGCGCTGGCGACGGCCTGGGGCGACTGGTTCAGTGAGCAATTCTCTACCGGGCTGATGCTGTTACCCTTTCTGCTGACCCGCGACTGGCGAAACCTGTCGCTGCGGCAGTTACTGCACATGCGCAAACTTTCACCGGTGATCGCGGTGGTCTTGTCGCTGGTAGTCGGGGCGATGATGGGCGGCGCGGGCAGCCTGACATTCCCGGTGCCGGCGCTGGTCTGGTGCGCTATCGTCCTGCCGATGACGCTCACCAGCCTGGTGATTTTACTGACCGGCATTACCGAAATCATTCTGGTGTCGCACGGCGTGATGAACATTCAGGGCAATGATAATCTGCTGCCGATCAGCCATCTGACGTCAGCGCGGCTGGGTGTGGCGACGATTGCCATCAGTCCGCTGATTGTGGCTGCCAGCATGGATGCCATTCGTCAGCTTAATCAGCGTCTGGCGCTGCGGGCTAATTATGATTTCCTGACCCAGCTGCTGTCGCGGTCTGGCCTGTATGAGAGCCTGCGTACTGAGCCCTTTAGTTCGTCGCGTAAAGCCGGTGTGATCCTGCTGGATGTCGACTATTTCAAAACCATAAATGACAACTTCGGCCATGATGCCGGTGACAGCGTGCTTGAAGAGATTGCCCGGCGTATGCAGCGGGTAGTGGGTAAAAAAGGGCGTATCTGCCGTTTTGGCGGAGAAGAGTTTGTGGTGGTGTTGTTCGATCAGGACCCGGAAGCGCTCTATTTTCTCGCCGAGTCGATTCGTCAGACCATGGCGAAAGAGAAATTCTGGCTGCAGGGCAGTACGGTTACGGTGACGGTCAGCTTGGGTCTGGCACACGGCAGCGCCGGTAACGCGGGCGACTGGCCGCGGATGATTAACCGGTTAATTTCAGCGGCCGACAAGAACCTTTACCTGTCGAAACGCAATGGCCGTAATCAGACCTCACCGGTAAACCATCGCGCCATTACCAGCGACGTGGCCTGAAACCACGTCGCTGAGAGCGATTAGCTGACGCTGCTTTTCAGGCTGCTGGCCTGCTGGTGGCGTTCCATTGCCAGCTCAATCAGACGGGTGATCAGATCCTGATAACTCAGCCCGGCGGCCTGCCACAGTTTGGGATACATGCTGATGTTGGTGAAGCCCGGCAGCGTGTTGACTTCATTAACGATGATCTCACCCTCATCGGTCAAAAACACATCGACCCGCGCCATACCGAAACACTCCAGCGCCGTAAACGCCTTAATGGCAACTTCCCGGATCGCCTCGCTGGCCGCAGCGGAAATCGCCGCGGGCACCACCGTCTGTGCGCCGCTTTCAGAGATATATTTGGTGTCATACGAGTAGAACGCGTCATGCACCACGATCTCGCCGCAAGGGCTAGCCTCCGGAGCATCATTTCCCAGTACCGCACACTCAATTTCGCGGCCTTTAATGCCTGTTTCGATCAGGACTTTACGGTCAAAGGTAAAGGCCAGATCCAGCGCCGCCTCAAAGGCGTCCGCACTGTCGACTTTGCTGACGCCAACGGATGATCCCTGATTAGCCGGTTTGATAAACAGCGGCAGGCCAAGGCGATCAATCACCGCATCCGCATCCAGCGTGGCGCGCTGAGACTGGGTGACGCTCAGCCACGGCGCGACGTTCAGACCGGCATCGCGTAACAGGCGCTTGGTAAAGTCTTTATCCATACTGACCGCTGAACCCAGCACGTCAGAACCGACAAACGGCAGCGAAGCCATGCGCAGTAAACCCTGCAGTGAACCATCTTCTCCCAGCGTGCCGTGTACGATGGGGAAAATCACATCGATCTGCGACAGCGGATGCGCATCACGACGGGTAATCAGCGGTTGCTGCTGGTTGCCAGGTACCAGTGCGACATCTTCAGCCGCGCGATTCAGGGCAATCAGGGACGGATTTTCAGCGTTAAGTAAGAAGTTGGAGGCATCGTTCAGACGCCAGTGTCCCTGCTTATCAATCCCCAGCAACACCACCTCAAACCTGGTTTTGTCGATCGCATCAAGAATATTTTTGGCTGACTGCAACGACACTTCATGCTCAGCCGATTTACCGCCAAACACGATCCCTACCCGCAACTTTGTCATCAATTTCTGCCTGCTGAAAAATCAAAACAACAAGATAACATGCAGCTCTCAAATGAAAACAGGGTGGGGTAGCAGAATGTTGGGTGTGAGTTGCCAGGAGAGTATAAGCGGCGGCTGACAACTATCGTAATCGGGAAGACATCGTTCTGATGAAAATGCAGCTCTTTCGATTTGATTAAGAAAGATGTCTGTTTTTGCATTTATGTAATGCCTGCTTGATTGAGGTCACTATTCGTTCAGGTTAAACCTTTATGGTTCAAATCATGTTCCTCAGTCAGGATGACAGGAGTTTGACATGGCAGTTATTCCACTCATGCCCGGTGAGGGCTTTGATCTTCTTGCCAGAAACATCGCAGAGGCTCGTCGCGTTGGTATGCCGCGAAACATGGCGACGCCCCCGGTTTATTTGTGGTTTTATCTCAAGGTTCGAAATCATGGCCCCTGGGATTACAAACAAATGAATCCTGTCTGGGCAAATTTTGGTAACTTCAATTATGGCGCAACGGGAACGGCTGCCGGTATTCCTGCCAATGTTTTATACAGAGGCGGGGGATTCGCACAGAATCGGGCTAAAACGTCAAAAAAAGAGTGGGGGCATTGGTATGAACAAATACCCTATGGTGATGATCCTCGAGACCAGTATTGGATCAAACAGGGAATAGATTATGCCAATCAGCACGGCTATTAGGTCACTTCATTGGGCGGTAACGATCATATTAGCTTTGACTGTCGTAGTGATGGGTTATGTCTGGTATCTGAATTCTCGTCCGCCAGATGACGAACTCATCAGTAAGCGGCAGTTATCACAGGACGTCTGGCTCTATGTCACCCGATATAAAAATTCGAGTGCTACTGATAGCAACGTTTATCGCTATTATTTGAATCGTCATATTGAGCATCCTATGCCCATTATTCAGCAATCAGCGCCGGTATTGACTGCGGATGTCGGGGATGCAGCGGTAAAGGCGATTGGCGATCACGTGATGATCAGTGTAACAGGCAAGGTTTTTAACTATTCCAGTTCCGCATTTTACTATGACGGCTCTACCGTTGTAATGCCACGTATTGATTTAAACGCAACTGCCAGCAATCCATGGAAATGAAAACCGGGCTATTCATTGCCCGGTTGGTTCGTTATCTTTCGTTCCAGCAGTCAGAATGCTGAACGTTACCATCACAGTATTTCCAGGTTATTTTTTCATAAAGCAGAGAAACAGACTCAAGATGATTAATTTTTTCCACACCGGCCATCTTTATATTCGGCATTCCGGGGTTTACTGAAACGATCTTTACGCCTTCCAGTAACATATTGAAGTATTCAATTTCCTGCCCGGCATCACTGATTTTATACCACTTAAACTCAGCTGATTGCAGCGTCTGGCCTGATGTCACGGCTTTGTATAAGTAAGGGCTTGTTGAATCAAACTCCTTTTCCAGCGTAACAGGAGCATGAGTACGTATGCCTGTTATTCTGCCCGTCTGATAGTCAACCGGTAATGACACACCATGAGAAAAGCCAATTATTTCAATACTATTTTCTCGATTTTCTATATCGACGCTGCCTTTAATAAGTGCGCCACCATCATCTTTCAACCAGAGATAAGCTGGGATGGGCATAAGTAACTCCTTTTAGATTAATCCATATAAAAATTCATGCAATCCATGTTAAGTATAAGTATAAGGATAAGAGAAGTGGTGAGTAAACTTTATTCTTATTATAAATCGGAACGTATCTTCTTTGAGTGTTGCACCAATTTCAATGCAATGCCTGATGTGCAGCAATATGTTAAAATATAATGTATATTGTGATAGGGAGAGATTTTTTGTTAAAGGCCCGGCGGTTTAATAGATATAGGTTTAAAACTTAGTTGTTTATATAAGGCAAGTTATTTTCTTTTATTTGTTAACTGCTTTCGTGGGAATTAATAAAATCTAAGTCAGCCAGAAAATTCCTGAAGAGTATTTTTCTTACATAGATGTTGGAGACTGTGGTTTTGAGGCACAAGGGAATAGTGGGGTTAGCGACTAAAGCAGTTGCGCGGCCTGCAACGTGAGCACATGGCAATGGTAGTAGAGTAGGTACAGAAAGCCGCATCACCTTACGTTTCCCGCAGTACGCTGGCCGAATGGATTGAGCAGAAAAAACGTAACCGTGAATTCTTCTGCCTGATCCTGTTGTTCGGCTGCGTTAGCGACCGGCCATCGCCGGAGGTGAATCTTACCGTGAGTGTCTGTCCAAAAATCACGACCCGGCAGCGCCGCGTACTAACTGCGTCCTTCTGTTCTGCTGGACGAAACAGAGGTCGCCTGGGCTGCTGGACGGCATGTGCCGGTAAGGTCGATACCAACATCAGCTGTCAGGAAAAAGACGATAAACAAGTCGCAGTTCTTACGCAGTGCGCTAAATAAGTCGCTCCCTTACTTGGCCGATAAACCGGACCGCCTGCATTTGTTCGTGGACAGCGGTTGCTGTTGGTTGCCAGGTACCAGTGCGACATCTTCAGCCGCGCGATTCAGGGCAATCAGGGACGGATTTTCAGCGTTAAGTAAGAAGTTGGAGGCATCGTTCAGACCCCAGTGTCCCTGCTCCCAGCAACACCACCTCAAACCTGGTTTTGTCGATCGCATCAAGAATATTTTTGGCTGACTGCAACGACACTTCATGCTCAGCCGATTTACCGCCAAACACGATCCCTACCCGCAACTTTGTCATCAATTTCTGCCTGCTGAAAAATCAAAACAACATGCAGCTCTCAAATGAAAACAGGGTGGGGTAGCAGAATGTTGCGGGAGCGGCTGGCCAGCCGCTGCAAGGCGCCGCGCGGCAGGAGGCGTCACCCAGACCAGGATCGCAGCCTGATTTTGCGGAGATGACCGCGCGAGCGGGCCATGTATCACCTGACCGGCGAAATGCGAAAGGCGGCTTTGCAGTCTGATGGTTTTATCGCGACGGATAATTACTGAAATGCCGCAGCCAGCCACCGGGAATAAAAGCGTAGCCGCCTGGCTGAGATAATGGCAGCCGAAACACTCAGCCCTGGCCGCAGGATTCGCTGCTGAAGAAAATGTTAAAACTCACGCTTTAATGACTCAATTTCTTCATTATTATTCTCTTATTGTCCTATTTCAGATGATTATTGAGATTCCCCCTGGTATAGCCGATCAGACAGTCAACTTTCTTATTCAATATCCGCCGACATGCGCTGCTGTTGCAATTTTCAACAGTGTGAGCGCGGTCAAACCCATTCAGCAGAGATTTGAATATACTAGAATGGTAGGTCAGGTTTGACGCGCTGTAGAAAGCATGAACTGGCTCTTTAAAGCAGCCAGATAAACAGTTTATCAGCGATTGATGGAAGAAAATGACTTTCATTTCATTCGGTTAAACAACCATTTACCGAACCCGCTGTTTATACGGTTAATACCGAAGGCGAGAGGGTGTTGTCATTCCAGTGATGCGTTTTATCGCGTTATTGTTTCGGTCATTGATTATTCCGACCGGGAAGAAGTGAAAGGATATAACAGGGGTTACCAGAAAGGTAACAGAAGAGTGGCCGTAATTTCCAGGGATGTTTCAGCTCAAAATTTAGTTTTTAAATCACTATAACCTATCGCTATTTTGAGGCTATGTATGCTACCTTTTTTATCGCTTTTTTGGGTGCTGGCGGGGATCGTTATCCTGGTTGTACTTAATCTGAAGTATAAATTCCATAACATTTTCTCGTTGCTGATTGCCGGCATATTTGTAGCCATTATGGTCGGCATTCCATTAGGGGAAATTGTAACGGTTATTCAGCAGGGCATTGGCAGTATTATGGGGCACCTCGCGCTGATTATTATATTTGGCGCGATTATTGGCAAATTCATGACCGAATCCGGGGCCAGTCAGCAAATTGCTGATACGGTGATACGCCATTGTGGTACCCGCTATCTTTCTATTGGTTTGATGTTTATTGGGGTGATATTTGGTATCGCGATGTTTTATGAGGTTGCGTTTCTGATTGCCATGCCATTGGTGATGAACATCGCGGTGAAAGCCAACATTCCCTACATGAAACTGGTGATCCCGACGGTGGTGGGCGCGACGATGGGACACAGCCTGTTCCCGCCTCAGCCTGGCCCGGTAGCGTTAATCAGCGCGTTCAATGCCGATATCGTCCAGGTCTACCTTTATGGCGTGTTGGTGATTTTGCCAGCCTTATATTGTGCGGGTATCTTATTACCCAGGTTTCTGCCAGGCATTAACCGTATTCCGCTTAATTCGATTATCAAACCGATTGAAGAAATCGATCCCCAGCGACTTCCCTCTTTTAAAATCAGTATCCTGATTCCGTTGATTCCGGCCATCCTGATGATTCTCGCTTCCGTAGTGAGACCGCTGGCGGGTGAAGGTTCGATGCTGACTCAGGTGTGCAAGTTGACAGGCAGCGCGGAAATCAGCATGTTACTGGCGACCTTCACGGCGATCTGGTTTTTGGGCGTTAAGCGCGGCATGACGGCTGATGGCATTACGCAGCATGTCTCAAAATCGATTTCTCAGATTGCCAACGTGCTTTTTGTCATCAGTGCCGGTGGTATTCTGAAGCAGGTCATTATCGATTCTGATGTCGGTGACAGCATCGTTCAGCTGATGAGCCATGTTCCCTTCTCGCCCTTTATTATCGCCTGGTTAATCACTGCCGTTATCCGCATTCTTACCGGACAGGGCGCGGTTGCCGCCATCACCTCCGCAGGCATTGTCGCACCGATGATTGGCGCCTTCGATCTCAATCCCGCCTTAATGGTTCTTGCCGTCGCCTGTGGCAGTAACACCATTACCCTGATGTACGACGGTGGCTTTTTATTGTTTAAAGAGACGTTTGGTATCTCAATGAAGGACACCTTTAAAACCTGGGGATTGCTGGAGTTAATTAACTCAGTGGTGGGGTTGGGAATGGTAATGCTGATTAGTCAGTTTTTAGGGTAAGTGTCGACCCGCTTAGCTGAACTTTATGGTTTAAGCGGGCAGGTCATCTGCTTTTTTATCCCAGACGGGCGATACGCGAGCTGGCCTCGTCAAGATGATGGCGTAATGCCTCAAGGCATGGGGCGAAACTGGCGGAGAAACGCCCGCAACGGCTCGCTATAACAAAGAAGCTCTCTGCCTGGCCCAGCGCTTCCTGCCAGATATCCCGGCTGATTACTTCCGGTAGTGATGCTGGTCGAAGCGCGTTCACAATTGCGCCACCCGTGCTGGGCGCGAATCCCATCGGCAGAATATCGTAGGCCGGTGCAAGCTGATATGGGCGACCGTGACTGCTAATGAACGACAGGTTTCCGTGGTGCATGTCAGTATTGCCAATTAGCATCCCAAATGCCCAGAGCCGGGCAGTACCCGCTGCGGCATCAGGATGGACATGTCCTTCCTTAACAAGGCGGTTAACCAGAACAGGCCAGGAGGCGCTGGCATTGCCGACAAATTCTGACTCAAGTGCCCGCAGTGAGAAGATGCCAATACGTCCCAGTTTGCCAACGCGGTCGAATCGGGGGATCTCCAGGAATCGCTGACCACCAAAATCATATACCTCAGTCTCCACACCGAGCACCCTCAATGCCAGGTGCTCGGCTAGCAGGAGGTCGCGCCAACGTTCGCTAATCGGATTATCGTCCGGGGCTGAGAATTTCACTAAGACGTGACCGCGTTCTGTATAAGTGCAAAATTTCGGCTGTTCCCCGCCTGCAGATGATCCCGGTGCTTCACCGGCTCCAGCCGCTATTGCCAAAGCGGGGTAGGCTGTGGCGCGCTCAACGGGGATGGGTTCCGGCATTTCAAGGAAACGTTCCCGAGCCTGCTCTCCTATCAGCAGGTTGCCGATAGCATCATGGCCCTGTGCAAGCAATGCCCTGACGACATCCTGGTCTGCCCATTGTTCTGGATTCGCTGGCAGACCGAGAGCGGTCGCATAGGCTGATGCGTAGGCTCGCCCGAGATACCCTTGTGGACGCATATCAAACAGCCACCACGGCAGCCCGTCACTATGAAGACTTATTTTGTCGGTCTGTACCATGACAAATCCCTCAGGATGAACCGGAATCAGCTCGCCAAGGGGTCTGATGCGTCCTTCATCAGTGATGCGGTAAATGGGGGCAGATCGAAATCCGCGATAAACATCGCGCAGAACGTACTGAATAGATGGACCCGCTCCAATCCGAACAATGTCATCGCCCATATCTCTTATTGCGCGGGAGAGTGTTGGCTGGCTAATGCCCATTATTTCAATCAGTTGCCGAGCTTGCGTTGGCCCCTGGCTGAGTAATCGGCGTATCGTTTCAGAGCGAGTGGGCATAAAGGTGAATCGCTTTTTGAATAGATAAGTGAATAGATAGATGAATGTATACCCTATCACTTCTTCTACAATCCGTCACTCCAGAAGGGCATAGTCCCACGTCCTGATCGGGGACTCATTAGTGCAATCCGGATAATTAAATTCAACCATATCCATGGCAGGGCGGTCCTGTAAGTATCCCGCATAATCGTGCCATTCACATTTAGAGATCATCCGGCATAATCAATCTGCCAACGAAGGAGATCGCTATGCGTAAAGTCCGTTTTACTGAGCATCAGATCATCGCTGTGATTAAGTCGGGTGAAGCAGGATGAACTGTTAAAGATGTCTGCCGGGAGGCCGGTATTTCTTAATTGTTGTGGTCAATAAAAATTGGCCAGCTGCGCCAGAGCATTGCCGGGACGCGCCACTGCTGGCTTTCTGTCAGAGTTAGCCAACTGAAAAGAGTAAAAAGAATTTCAGTTTTTTCAGTGGAAAGGATCTATAGAGGATCTAATGAAAAACACAACTACCAGAGAAGTAATGAGGTTTTGTATTTTATGTGAGTCCGGAAGATCAAATTATGCGAGGGAAAACAACAAAGAAAAACCCGCAGAGTCTTAGCTGGTGCGGGTTTCAGCAGAGATTAACTGCTTTAAAAATCTGAAAACTGTTTCGCAGGGATAACCCCTTTCGCTATGCTGTAGGACGTTCGTTCCAGGAGTCATGCGCCAGCAAATTGCCGTCTTTATACAGGTGTGTAATCTTCTCGTAGTTCAGGGCGACTTCTTCCATATGACCTGTGCCCGGACAGCCTCGCGTGTCGTGCATTACCGGACTAACAGAAATTACTTTGACGTTTTCCAGTGTAATCCGGTAATACTCCACTTCCTGGCCTGAGTGGTTGATATGGTAGAAGCGGAACTCTGCACTTTTCAGCGTTTGGCCCGTTGCGGCTGCTTTGAACAGGTAAGGTGATGCGCTATCAAGCTCTTTAGTAAATTGAAATGGTGCGTGCTGACGTGTTCCGGTTACTTTCCCTGTCATTGGGTCAGTAGGGATAGTCAGGCTGTGGTGAAGTGTCCTTAACTCGATTGAGCCTTCGCGGTCTTGCACATCAGAGGAACCACGAATAGCAGCTCCGCCGTCGTCGGTCAAAAATAAATGTACTGGTACAGCCATTTCGTTAGCTCCTTGCGTTAATCATATAACCATTTACCGGCTCTGGCCGATTTAATAAACATGTCAATTGTGAAATCAGGAACATCGACAGGATCAGGTTTCCTGAATGGATTCCATGAATGTTTTATTTTGGGGTAGTAGGCTTCAAGATGGAAATCAGACATATCAACGGCAAATTCTTTTGAATAATCTTCAACTAATTCTTCAATATCATCCTGATCAAGCTGAACATCAAAATGAATATTTGCTTCTGGCGTGTACGTGCCATATTTCTTTTTCCTGAACATGTAGGCACCAGCACGTACAGAAAACATGCGTAGTACTCGTTGCTCAATGTCGTCTTCACCGATCACCATAACTTATCATTGCCTCTTGCTATGGTGTTATATTCGCGGATTGAATTGTAGGTTATCTGTGAAATATCAACCAAAAGAACAACCTCGCCAACTAACGGAATAGTACGGCCTACCCATGTACCGACCTTCCTCACCATCCTGCGTTTTACAGTCCACGGAGTGTAGCCGCCGATCCATGTAGGCATTTTCAATCCGAACGGGAACATTCTATTTCCGAATACTTTCCTCACACCTTTTGGAAGTCTGGATGTTCCTTTCAGTGCCGTTTCTGGTTTAGTCCGGGTAACCTGGTCATTTATACCTGCATACAGTGCATAGCTTGCTGAAATATCTTTAATGCCGAACTGATCAGCCGTGTTGAAAACAAACACCATGAAAAAGAGTTCAGAGGCGGTAAGATTCGATTTTCCCGCATAGAAGTATGTTCCGTTTAGTTCCTCTACTGTATCCATCAGTAACCCTTCAGACTGTAATGATTTGTTAACCATACTCCTGAGCAATCAGACGCGGGGGAAATTTTTTCCTGGAAATTTCTGTAACCATGAGGTTTTGCAGACGTCAGCTAGCTGGATCGTGGCTTGAGCACTTCAATAAATTATGTGAGGGGACAAAAAGGGGACACTAGCAATATAAATAGCAAAAAGACCGCTCTTTCGAGTGGTCTGACTGTATGTATTTACTGCTAAAATTTGGTGGCCCCTGCTGGGTTTGAACCAGCGACCAAGCGATTATGAGTCGCCTGCTCTAACCACTGAGCTAAGGGGCCAGCGGAGCGGGGATTATAAAGTATCTCTTCTGAGCGATCCAGCACTCAGCCACCGGTTGCTGAAATAAGCAGCAGGCAATTAGCTGCTGATTTTTATAACAAATATCCTGTCGGGCGGTAACAAGGTCTCAAAGTGGCACGGCAGGATACGCCGTACCAACCATAAAAATGCCCTCTGAGAACCCCCTGCCTGCGTCGGAGTTAGTTCTGGTGGTAGCGCGAAGCAGATTTGTTACGTGACAGGTGAGGCACCATCGTACCGCGCGCCCGGTCGTAATCCTGCCACATCTCCAGCTCTTCCAGCGGCGGAATGGTCACCGCTTCCTTATTGTCGAGGCCCGCCAGCGCCGCATCGACCATTTCATCCACTTCCATCAGCATTTCAGCAGGGATGGTCGCGATCGGCTGGCCGGCACGGTCAAATATCTCAGTGCGGGTTGCACCGGGTAATACCGCCTGCACCTGGACTCCGCTGTCAGCAAGCTCACGCTGCAATGCGCGCGTTAACGTCAGCACATAAGATTTAGTGGCGTTATAAGCGCCGTTGAACATCTCATGCACCAGTGCCAGCACCGAGGCGATATTGATAATGATGCCGTTGCCACGCGCTTTGAAGGCCCGGCCAGCAGCCTGCGCCAGGCGAGTTGGCGTGACGATATTTAACGTCAGCATAGTGTTGATGCGGTTGATATCCGCCTCAAGGAACTCTCCTTCTACGCTCATACCTGCGTTGTTCAGCAGCAGCGTAATGTTGCTATTGGTGACCAGCTCTGCCTCTACCCGTTGCACATCCTGTTCATCGGTTAAGTCAGCAGCCAGCACCTTAACCTGAATCGCGTGCTGCTCACTCAGCAACGCCGCCAGCTGATCCAGCCGCGCTTTGTCTCGCGCCACCAGAATCAGATCGTAACCGCGTGCAGCCAGTCGTTTCGCATAAGTTGCGCCGATGCCGCTCGATGCGCCGGTAATTAACGCTGTACCTGATGTTGACATAATGTACTCCTCGTATGATGGTCGTCATAATTCACACTAATATGACGATCATCATATGAGCAGTCAAGCTGGAATATGATGAGCGTAATAATTACTATAATAGCCAGAAGCAACGCATCTGAAACCGCAGGAGATGATATGGAAAAGCAGACCAGCAAAGCGCATACGCGGCAGCGTATCCTGAGTGAGGCTGCGCGAGTCATGCGTGAGACCGGCACCGAGGGCATCGGTGTGGCGGCTCTGATGAAGCGGGTTGGCCTGACGCACGGCGGTTTTTATGCGCATTTTGCCTCACGCGAGGAACTGGTACAGGAGGTACTGAAACACATGTTTGCCGAAGCGGGCAGTTTTGCGCCGGCGGAGCAGGTCACGCAGCCTGGCCAGCGGTTATCCGGGTTTATTGATACCTATCTTTCCGAAGCGCATCGTAATTCTCCCGCAGAAGGGTGCCCAATCGCTGCGCTGGTGAGTGAAGTCGCGCATCTGCCTGAGCAGACACGTACTATTTTTACGCAGGGGATTGATACGTTGCATGACGGCCTGGCGCAGATGCTGCGCGAGCTGGATCATGAAGATGCGGATGCGCTGGCCTCCAGCATGCAGGCTGAGATGGTCGGCGCGCTGGCACTGGCGCGTGCCTGTCCGGATGCGGATCATGCCAGCCAGCTGTTACAGCGCAGCCGCGATGCGCTGAAGCAGCGTGCCGGACTGGTGGCCGCATGAGCGAGCACAACATCCGCGACATCATCAGCGCCAACCTCAATGTCCTGTTCTGTGGCATCAATCCGGGCCAGTCAACGGCCCATCAGGGCTATCACTTTGCTCATCCCGGCAATCGCTTCTGGAGAGTCATCCATCTGGCCGGTTTTACTCAGCAGCTGCTTAAACCGGAAGAAGAACAACGTTTAACCGAGACGGGATGTGGCATCACTATGCTGGTTGAACGACCAACGGTACAGGCGAGTCAGTTAGCGCCGGATGAACTGCGGGATGGCGGCAAACGCCTGATCGACAAGGTGCTGCACTATCAGCCTGCGGCCTTAGCCATTCTGGGCAAAGATGCGTTCCGGCGTGCCTTTCAGCAGAGCAAAGTGGAGTGGGGCAAACAGCCAATATGTATGGGCAAAACGCAGGTGTGGGTATTGCCGAATCCCAGCGGCCTGAATCGCGCGTCACTGGAAGAGATGGTTGAGGCTTACAGAGAGCTGTATACCGCACTGCAAAACGGTTAAACAAAACAGTGGGGCGGGAAGGCGGATCGCTGACAGACAGGCATAAAAAACCCCGGCGAACCGGGGTTTTTGTCTGACTTAATCGTCGAGGAAGCTACGCAGCACTTCCGAACGGCTCGGATGGCGCAGTTTACGCAGTGCTTTGGCCTCAATCTGACGAATACGCTCACGCGTCACGTCAAACTGTTTGCCCACTTCTTCCAGCGTATGGTCAGTGTTCATATCGATGCCGAAACGCATGCGCAGCACTTTCGCTTCACGCGCGGTCAGGCCGGCCAGCACGTCATGGGTCGCTGAACGCAGGCTTTCTGAAGTAGCAGAATCCAGCGGCAGCTCCAGCGTGGTGTCTTCGATAAAATCGCCCAGATGCGAATCTTCATCATCACCAATCGGCGTCTCCATTGAGATCGGCTCTTTAGCAATTTTCAGCACTTTGCGAATCTTATCTTCTGGCATCAGCATACGCTCAGCCAGCTCTTCCGGCGTCGGTTCGCGGCCCATCTCCTGCAGCATCTGGCGCGAGATACGGTTGAGCTTGTTGATGGTCTCAATCATATGCACCGGAATACGGATGGTACGTGCCTGGTCAGCGATAGAGCGGGTGATAGCCTGACGGATCCACCAGGTCGCGTAAGTCGAGAATTTATAACCACGGCGATATTCAAACTTATCAACCGCTTTCATCAGGCCGATATTACCTTCCTGAATCAGGTCGAGGAACTGCAGACCGCGGTTGGTGTATTTCTTCGCAATCGAAATAACCAGACGCAGGTTTGCTTCCACCATCTCTTTCTTGGCGCGACGCGCTTTCGCTTCACCGATCGACATGCGACGGTTGATATCTTTGACCTGTTCAATGGTCAGGCCGGTCTCTTCTTCGATCTGCGCCAGTTTCTGCAGGGAACGCATAACGTCATCCTGCACTTCCAGCAGCTTCTCAGACCACGGCTTGTTCATCGCCAGCGCCGCTTTGAACCAGCTTTCGTTGGTTTCATTGCCGGTAAACAGGGTGATGAAGTTTTTCTTCGGCATTTTGCACAGTTCAATACACAGCTTCATGATCAAACGTTCCTGCGTACGGACACGTTCCATCATTTCGCGCATGTTGTTCACCAGGTAATCGAACTGCTTCGGTACCAGGCGGAACTGTTTGAAGACGTCAGAGAGGTTCTGAATTTCGGCAACGGCATCAGCGTGGCTGCGGCCTTTGCTTTTAATCACATTGCGGGTGGTTTCATACTGCTTACGCAGATCAGAAAACTTCTCGCGTGCCAGTTCCGGGTCGATAGAGTTATCGTCGTCGGAGCTGTCATCGTCCTCTTCATCTTCTTCTTCATCGTCAACACGATCGGCTTCAGAAAGCTCAGAGCCGACGTGCGTTGCCGTTGGGGCCAGATCTTCTTCTGCGTTAGGATCGACGAAACCGGTGATCAGATCGGACAGGCGTGATTCGCCTGCTTCAACTTTGTCGTACTGATCCAGCAGGTAAGTAATCGCCTCAGGGTATTCAGCAACGGAACATTGAACCTGATTGATACCGTCTTCAATACGCTTCGCGATGTCGATTTCGCCTTCGCGCGTCAGCAGTTCGACGGTACCCATTTCACGCATATACATGCGAACCGGGTCGGTAGTACGCCCAATTTCAGATTCAACGCTGGATAACACCTGAGCGGCAGCTTCCGCGGCATCTTCGTCAGTATCGGAGCTGTTTTCATTCAGCATCAGATCGTCGGCATCCGGGGCTTCTTCAACCACCTGAATACCCATGTCGTTAATCATCTGGATGATGTCTTCGATCTGATCTGAGTCGACGATATCTTCCGGCAGATGGTCATTGACCTCAGCATAGGTCAGATAGCCTTGCTCCTTACCACGGGTGACAAGAAGCTTAAGCTGTGACTGCGGGTTTTGCTCCATAAGACGGTATCCACACTTCTGTTAATTAGATTGGTGTCGGTCGGCAGCGAGCCAACAATAGCAGTGAAGGCGTTTAGTTCTTGCCGCTGCCTTCGTCGCGGCGTGGGCTTTGCCCATCAGTATTCGGCACTTAAGCCGCTTGTATAAACTCGGTGCTAATGGCCTGGCTTACTCGTCATTCTGCTCCCCGGCAGTGCTCGCTTTCCTCACGTACTCCAGTACGCTGCGGAAGCTGTGCGCTGACGGTGAACAGACTGACTTCGACGCCGACGGCCTTTAAATTCTGTGCTGATGGCCTGGCTTACTCGTCATTCTGCTCCCCGGCAGTGCTCGCCTTGATCACGTACCTGCGTACGCGATGTGGCTGTGCGCTGGCGGAGACGGCCATAAAACGCTCAATCTGTCCTTTCACACGTCAGAATGGACAAATGATTAAAATCGGTTATTTTCTGGCAAAAGCCTGGCTCAGTGTCCAGAGCTCGCGGCGCTCATCGGCGCTTAATCCCTGGGTGCGCTCACGCGCTATCAAAAACTCCAGGCGCTCTTCAAGAGCAGAATCGTAGAGGCTGGCCAGCGAGTCCTGAAACACCGCTTCGGCTTCCTCATCTACTATCATGTGGTTCCAGATCGCCAGAGTTTCAAGCGTCTGACTAAAATTTGTCCCGCGATATAACTCTAGTAGCTGTCCGGTGGTCAATCCAGGATTCTCGTTACAACGGCCCACTAATTCGATAAATAGCGGTAATCCCGGCATTTTTGACTCAGACAAGCCATCAAGCGAAGGCACCAGCGTCGCCAGCTGCGGGTTCTGAATCAGCAACGCCACCAGCACCCGCATCGTGGTGCGCTTTAACGGAGGTGCAACCGGTGCGGCTCCGCTTGCGGCCAGCTTCGGCATCAGCTTTTCAAGCTGATTGTCATCCAGAATACCCAGCTTATTGCCCAGCTCCTGACGCATATAAATACGCAGGGTTTCGCCGGGGATCTGCGAAATCAGCGGTAAAGCCAGCGTACTCAGCCGGGCTTTACCGTCGCGTGAAGTCAGATCGACCTGCGGCAGCAAGCTGTCGAATAAAAACGAAGAGAGCGGCATCGCCTGCTCCATCCTCGCTTCGAAAGCCGCTTTGCCCTCTTTGCGCACCAGCGTATCCGGGTCTTCACCATCCGGTAAAAACATAAAGCGTAGCTGACGACCATCATTCATGTAAGGTAATGCGGTCTCAAGCGCACGCCAGGCGGCTTCGCGGCCAGCACGATCGCCGTCATAACAGCAAATCACGTTGTCGGTACTGCGAAACAGTAGCTGAATATGCTCAGCGGTGGTTGAGGTGCCCAGCGAGGCGACGGCATAATCGATGCCGTACTGCGCCAGTGCCACCACATCCATGTATCCCTCGACCACCAGTAAACGGGCCGGTTCCGGATGGTTTTTCAGTGCTTCATACAGGCCATACAGCTGGCGACCTTTATGAAAAATCGGTGTTTCCGGCGAGTTCAGATATTTCGGCGTATCGTTGCCTAATACCCGTCCGCCAAAACCAATGACGCGGCCACGCTTATCGCGAATCGGAAACATGACGCGGTCGCGAAACCGGTCATAGGTGCGACCCTTGTCATTGCTGACCAGCATGCCAGCTTCCATCAACGATTCACGATCTTCCGACTGCTTACCAAAACGTTTGAGAACGTTATCCCAGCCGGCAGGCGCATAACCAATGGCGAAATGATTGATGATATCGGCGCTCAGACCACGACGATCAAGATAGTCGCGTGCTGGTTGCGCACTGGATTGCTGCAGGCCCTGCTGATAAAAACCGTTCAGGTTCTCCATCAGCTGATACAGGCTCTGGCGCTGATGGCGTTCCATCTGGCTGGGCCCGCTGCCTGCTTCGTAAGGCACGTCTAAACCGTGGGAGGTCGCTAACTCTTCGATACTTTCAACGAACTCAAGACGATCATAGTTCATTAAAAAGTCGATAGCGTTGCCGTGTGCGCCACAGCCGAAACAGTGATAGAACTGTTTTTCGCCGTTTACGGTGAAAGAGGGCGTTTTTTCGTTATGAAAAGGACAACACGCGTGGAAATTCTTACCCTGCTTTTTCAGCTTAACGCGGGCATCGATCAGATCCACGATATCCGTGCGGGCAAGTAAATCGTTGATAAATACGCGTGGAATTCGTCCAGCCATACGCCCCAGATTTTCAGCTCATAAACGGCAACAAGCCGCGCTTCCTTTCGGAAAGCACGGCCTTTTACTTGACTCTGTCTGCGTTTAACACGCGGTGGAGGCGAACCTCCGGAAGAAATTAGTACAGACGAGTGCGGCGTGCGTTTTCGCGAGCCAGTTTCTTGGCGTGACGCTTAACTGCAGACGCTTTAGCGCGCTTACGTTCGGTAGTCGGTTTTTCATAAAACTCACGACGACGAACTTCAGCCAGAACGCCTGCTTTCTCGCAAGAACGCTTGAAGCGACGCAGTGCTACGTCAAATGGCTCGTTTTCACGTACTTTAATTACCGGCATGTAACTCTCACCTCGAATAATTCGGTTTTTGCTGCTGACTGCGGCGCCAGCACATTTCAAAATGGTGCAGCATTTTACTCCAACTCAAGTTGGTTTGTAAAGCACCATGGATAATTTGAAACCAACAGGAGCGTTTGCCTGTGCGGCTGCCGGTTTTTCCAGGGGCGGGAGTATAGCGTACTCTTTAGCCGACAGAAAATGACTTTTTGCGGGGATTGGCTCCTCTGTCCGCACAATTGCTGTGCTAAACTGCGCGCCGCGAGAAAGAGGTGATGCAATGCGAATTCTGGGTATTGAAACGTCATGCGATGAAACCGGCATCGCAATTTATGATGATGAGGCCGGGTTACTGGCGAATCAGCTGTACAGCCAGGTGAAACTGCACGCCGATTACGGCGGTGTGGTGCCGGAACTGGCATCACGCGATCATGTGCGTAAAACCGTGCCGTTAATTCAGGCGGCGCTGAAACAGGCTGGATTAGCGCCGAATCAGATCGATGCGGTGGCCTATACGGCCGGTCCGGGTCTGGTGGGCGCACTGCTGGTTGGCGCCACCATTGGCCGGGCGCTGGCCTTCGCCTGGAAAGTGCCGGCGGTGCCGGTGCATCATATGGAAGGTCACCTGCTGGCGCCGATGCTGGAAGAGAATCCGCCGGAATTTCCTTTTGTTGCGCTACTGGTATCCGGCGGGCATACCCAGCTGATCAGCGTGACCGGCATCGGTGAATATGAACTGCTGGGCGAATCGATTGATGATGCAGCCGGTGAAGCGTTCGACAAAACCGCCAAGCTGCTGGGGCTGGATTATCCCGGCGGGCCGATGCTGTCGAAGATGGCGCAGCAGGGCACGGAAGGGCGCTTTACCTTCCCGCGCCCGATGACCGATCGTCCGGGGCTGGATTTCAGCTTCTCGGGCCTGAAAACCTTTGCCGCCAATACCATTCGCGGTAACGATGATGACGCGCAGACCCGGGCCGATATCGCCCGTGCCTTTGAAGATGCGGTGGTGGATACGCTGTCGATCAAATGTAAGCGCGCGCTGGATCAGACCGGCTTCAAACGCCTGGTGATTGCCGGCGGCGTCAGCGCCAACCGGACGCTGCGCGAACAGATGGCGGTGATGATGCAGAAGCGTGGCGGAGAAGTCTTCTACGCACGTCCTGAGTTCTGTACTGACAACGGTGCAATGATCGCCTATGCGGGCATGGTGCGGCTGAAAGGCGGAACGCGGGGAGGATTAGGCGTCAGCGTGCGACCACGCTGGCCGCTGGCGGAACTGCCCGCCATCTGAGTGTAAAAAAAGCCGGCTAGCCGGCTTTTTTTATTCCTGGGATTTCTTCTTACGCTTCCAGATTTTTCCTTCCTGACCACGCCACAAGCGCTGAATATTATCGTGATGACGCAGCAGGATCAGGCAGGAGAGCATCGAAACCGGAAAGGTGAACTGGGGTTTAAACCACCAGACATAGAATGGCGCAATCAGCGCGCTGACAATCGCGCCCAGTGAGGAGTAGCCGCTGAGCAGCACCGTGAGTAGCCAGGTGCCGGTAACCAGTCCGGTTAAGTCCCAGCCAATCGGCGCAATCGCCCCGAAAGCGGTCGCGACGCCTTTGCCGCCGCGAAACTGGAAGAAGACCGGATAGATGTGACCCACGCAGGCTGCAATCGCCGTCAGGCCCAGAAACAGTGGCGTGACATGCATCAGGTAAGCCAGCCAGACCGGCACCATTCCTTTCAGCACATCAAACACCAGCACGCAGGCCGCTGCGACTTTGCCACCAAGACGTAACACATTGGTCGCGCCAGGGTTGCCTGAGCCGTGCGTGCGGGGATCGGGCAGGCCAGCGAGTTTGCAAACCAGAATCGCACTGGAAATCGAACCGCAGAGATACGCGAAAATAATCATACCAGGCGCGAAAGCACTCATAACACCGTACCGTTACCTTTAGGGTCGTTTTGATCTCATCAACCGTGGATAATACGCATAATCCGCCGGAAGTGGTATCCGGCTAAGCCAAAAACAGAGACCATCATCATGGATATCGTATTTATAGAACAACTCACGGTGTTCACCACCATTGGCGTTTACGACTGGGAACAGGGGATGCAGCAGAAGCTGGTGCTCGATGTCGAAATGGCATGGGATAACCGACTGGCCGCCCGCAGTGACGATGTGAACGATTGTCTGAGTTATGCCGACGTCTCCGAAGCGATTCTGATGCATCTGACCGGCAGCCGTTTTGCGCTGGTTGAGCGGGTCGCTGAAGAAATCGCGGATCTGTTGATGAACCGTTTCAATTCGCCTGGCGTGCGCGTAAAGGTAAGCAAACCGGGCGCTATCGCCCAGGCAGCGCAGGTTGGCGTGCGAATTGAGCGCGGGACTATTCCTAAATAAGTGCGATGTGATTGCCATCACAATGAAACCAAACCAAATTACTGTCTGTCATAGCGAGAGCCGTTTCGTTGTAGCCAGCGAAATGGCCTAAGACCTTAAGGTTTTACTCAGGCTGATGCAGCATGATTTCAGGCGATAGCCTTTGCGCTAGCGCCTTTTTAATGGTTTTGAAACGGATAGAGGGAAAATTTGATGGCAGATATTCATCAGCTTTGGGTAGCTGCAATCCTGGGCGTTGTGGAAGGGCTGACCGAATTTTTACCGGTCTCATCCACAGGGCACATGATTATAGTGGGTCACCTGCTGGGTTTTGAGGGTGAGAAAGCGGAGACCTTCGAAGTGGTTATCCAGTTAGGCTCGATTCTGGCGGTTGTCGTGATGTTCTGGCGGCGTCTGTTTGGCCTGATCGGTATCCACTTCGGTGAAGTAAAACATGAAGGCGTCGGCACCGGACGTTTATCGCTGATCCACATTCTGCTCGGCATGGTGCCAGCGGTTGTCGTCGGACTGGTACTGCACGATCAGATCAAAACGCTGTTTAATCCGATCAACGTGATGTATGCGCTGGTGGTCGGCGGTGTGTTACTGCTGGCAGCGGAATACCTTAAACCGAAGCAGCCGAAAGCGGTCGGCGTCGACGACATTACCTATCGTCAGGCGTTTATGATTGGCTGCTTTCAGTGCTTAGCGCTGTGGCCGGGCTTCTCTCGCTCAGGGGCGACCATTTCCGGCGGGATGCTGATGGGCGTGAGCCGCTATGCAGCGTCAGAGTTCTCCTTCATCCTGGCGGTGCCGATGATGATGGGTGCCACGGTGCTGGATATGTATAAGAGCATCGGCTTCCTGACCATGGCGGATTTCCCGATGTTCGCTGTCGGCTTCGCCACCGCCTTCGTGGTCGCGCTGATCGCGATTAAAGCCTTCCTGGAGCTGATCAAGCGTATCTCTTTCGTCTCGTTTGCTATCTACCGCTTTATCGTGGCGGCCGCGGTCTACATGGTCTTCATGTAAGTCGCCCGCAGCCTGCTAGTCAGGCTGCGGTGTTGCCAGACCCTGCGCGACGGCGTCAACCCGTCGTCGCGTTAACTCCTCCCGCACCTCAGCGCCTTTAAAACCCGCCTCGACCACCGCTTTGGTGGGTACTGCCTGAGCCAGCGCAAACGCGCGCCGCAGATAGTCGCCCTGCGGATAGGCCATGCTTTCCAGTCCGGCACGTCCGCGCGCATCGGCTTCGCTGGTCAGCGCCATCTGCTCGACGCGCTGCGGCTTGCGCCAGGCATCGATCCGATCAAACAGTGCCACCAGCGAGTCAGCCGACTGGCGTTCAATGGTATGCACGATGTCGTGAAATTCGGTGACGATCAGCGCCAGATCGCGAATCGCATTCGGCACGCGCAGACGCTGGCAAATCGCTTCGACCAGCGGCACACCCGCCAGGCCATGCCCGTGATGGCTGGGCCATTTTTCAGGCGGCGTCAGCGCCTTACCGACGTCGTGGAACAGCGTGGCGAAACGCACCTCGACCGAGTCGGAGAGCGCTGCCGCCATAGTCAGCGTCATCAGAGTATGCACGCCGGTATCGATCTCCGGATGCCACTTCGCCGGCGCCGGAATGCCAAACAGGTTATCGAGTTCCGGAAACAGCACCTGCAACGCGCCACAGTCGCGCAGCACCTGGAAGTAAACCTGAGGATTACGGGTAGTCAGCGCTTTTTCCGTCTCTTTCCACACTCTTTCAGCCGTCAGGTGTGTCAGCTCGCCGCTGCTCGCCATCTGCTGCATCAGCTGCTGAGTCTCGTCGGCAATACGGAAGTTGAGATGGGCGAAACGGGCGGCAAAGCGCGCCACGCGCAACACCCGCAGCGGATCTTCATTGAACGCATCGGAAACATGACGCAACTGGCGATCGGCGAGGTCGCGCTGACCGTGGTAGGGATCGACCAGCGTGCCGTTTTCATCCTGCGCTATCGCATTGATGGTCAGATCGCGGCGTTGTAAGTCCTGCTCCAGCGTCACATCGGGCGCGGACCAGGTCACAAAACCGGTATAGCCTTTCCCGTTTTTCCGCTCGGTACGCGCCAGCGCATACTCTTCGCGGCTGTCAGGGTGCAGGAAAACGGGAAAGTCGCGACCGACCTGTTGATAGCCCTGCTCAAGCATGGCTTCGGGGGTCGCACCGACCACCACCCAATCTTTGTCTTTAACCGGCAGCTTCAGCAGTGCATCACGCACTGCGCCGCCCACAAGAAACGTCTTCACGCAAAACTCCAGAGAAAAAGAAATGACCTGCACGCCAGTCGCCTCCCGCGCGACACTTCAGCGGTGCATGTTGCTCTATTGTTGCACAGATTCAGCAGATTGCAGGCATGCCAAAAGGGGGATCTGGCGATCCCCTGATGAAAAACGGCAGAGACGGGTCAGTTCATCCAGCGATCGTTTTTCTTACGGCGCGGCAGCATGTGCGGTAGCAGTAAACCTAACAGCAGGCCGACACCCAGCACGCCGCCGCCATACATAAACCACTGCATGATGATGGTCCGCTGCTTGTCATCCAGCTGAACGTTAGCCGCGCTGACTTTCTTCTGCGCCACAATCAGTTCGTTTTTCAGCTTCTGATTTTCGCCCTTCAGCCCGTTAATCACGCCGTCGCTGCTGGCGACTTTGTTCTGCATTTCAGCCGTGCGCTGATTCCAGCTGTTGTCGATATTATCCAGCTTGGCGGTGAGATCTTTGACCTGTTGTTCCAGCTGCGGCACACGGGTACGCAGGCTGGGACTGGCGCTCAACTGCGACAGCGGGATCCAGGTGGTGCGGCCTTCCGAGTCACGGATCTGGCCATAATGGGTATCGTTATTGGTCTGAAGCAGCTGCACCTCTTCCCCGGCATTCAGTTTACCGAGCAGGCGAAACTGATCGCCAGGTCCGCTGCGAACCCAGGTCGATAACTCATCAGACACGTAGCGTTTTTCGTCGGCGTGGGCAGGTGCAAGGGTGCTGAGAGCCAGCAAAGTGAGTCCAGCGAGTGTAATTTTTTTCATTCGATTTCGTTTTGCTTAGTCTGACTAAAAATTTACCGGCACAGTCTGGAGAGGCCTCGCATAAATCACTATGAGAACTATCCTGGTCTCATGAGAGTGCGAAAAGGTCTGCGAAAGCACAAAGAAAGCAGAGACAGCGCGGCTTCTGTGCATTAATCTTCGCCTGATAACCCCTTGCCCTCCAGGCGACAGCATGAGTAACCTGCTGATTATCGCCTGAAATATGCAGGAAACATCCTCTTAAGTGCCAGCGGCGTAGTGAATAAAAAATTATGACCATCGAAATCGAACTAAAGTTCATTGCAACTCCTCAGGCAGCCGGGAAACTGGCTGACCTTGTCGCGGCGTGGCCGCATCAGCATCAGCATCAGCCAGCGCGCGAGCTGACCAACATCTATTTTGAAACCGATGATAACCAGCTACGGCGCTGGGATATGGGCCTGCGGATCCGTGGCGTCGATAAGCGTTATGAGATGACGCTGAAAGCGGCCGGGCAAACGCTGGGCGGGCTGCATCAGCGGCCGGAATATAATGTCGATCTCAGCGAGCCGACGCTGGATATTGCGCAACTGCCTGCCGATATCTGGCCGAAGGGCACCGATATTGCGGCGTTACAGCAACGCTTACAGCCGCTGTTCACCACCCATTTTCAGCGTGAAGTCTGGTTGCTTACCGTGGGCGACAGCGAAATTGAGCTGGCGTTTGATCAGGGCGACGTCACGGCGGGTGAGCTGAGCGAACCGCTATGTGAAATCGAACTGGAATTAAAACGCGGCGAGCGTAAGGACATGCTGACCTTCGCGCAGCAGCTGGTGGCGATCGGCGGTCTGCGGATGGGCAGCCTGAGTAAAGCGGCACGCGGCTATCAGCTGGCCCAGGGCAATCCGCCGCGCCAGCTGCGTCCTTTCCCGCTGCTGAAGGCCGGTAACAAAGCCACGGTGGAAGAGGGCATGGTGGCCGCGATGTCGGCCGGTCTCAGCCACTGGCAGTATCATGAAGAAGTCTGGCTGCGCGGCAACGCGGCGGCGCAGGATGCAGTGCGCGAAGCGCTGGATGTGCTGCGTCAGGCATTTTCCCTGTTCGGCGCGCTGGTGCCGCGTAAAGCCAGCAGCGCCCTGCGTCAGCAACTGACCACGCTGGAAGAGACGCTGGTGAATGACGAGGTGGATGCCTCCGGCTTTTGCCTCTCATCACTGGCGGTGGAAACCCAGCTGGCGCTGACGCACTGGCTGGTGGAATCGCAGTGGCAACAATGGGTCGATGCCAAAGGCCAGACCAAGTTGCAGGGATCGTTTAAACGCTTTGGCGATATCATGCTGAGCCGCATTAACGCCGATCTCAAAGAGACCTTCAGCACCGTCAAACAGCCGAATGAGTATCAGGACAAAGCGACCCGCCTGGCGCGTCAGTTGCTGGCGGTCCATCTGCTGGCCGGTGCCTATCCGCAGGAAGATGTGGCGGTCTGGCTGGCACCCTGGCAGCAACTGTTGTCCGCGATCCACGAACAGCAGGAAGCCGGATTAGCCTGGCTGGCGTCGCAGGCGCTGAAACAGCCGCCATTCTGGCTGACCAGCGGGTCGGCACGCTAATCGGATCGACGCCATCATGGAGGGATTTATGTTGTCAGCAATTCCCACGTTGTTACGCGAACAGGCCGAACGCGCCGCGCAGCAGCTTAACGACTCCCTGACTTCGCTCAGCGCGGAGCAGGTCGCCGGGCTGGCTTTCAGTGATTTTGTGCTGGAAAACCTGCAACAGCATCCCGACTGGTGGCAGACGATCCGTGATACGCCGCCACAGCCAGACGAGTGGCAGCACTATGCCGACTGGCTCAATCAGGTGATGGCGACGGTGGATAGCGAAGCCAGCCTGATGCGTGAGCTGCGGCTGTTTCGCCGCCAGATGCTGGTGCGTATCGCCTGGATGCAGTGCCTGCAACATGCCAGCACGGAACAGAGCCTGCAGCAGTTAAGCGTGCTGGCGGAAGTGTTAATCAGCCGGGCGCGCGACTGGGTTTATCAGGATTGCTGCCGTGATTTTGGTACGCCCTGTAACGCTGACGGCGAAGCGCAGCCGATGCTGATCCTCGGCATGGGCAAGCTGGGTGGCGGCGAGCTGAATTTCTCTTCGGATATCGACCTGATTTTTGCCTGGCCGGAAAACGGCACGACCCGCGGTGGACGGCGTGAGCTCGATAACGCGCAGTTTTTTACCCGCATGGGACAGCGGCTGATCAAAGTACTCGATCAGCCGACTATGGATGGCTTTGTTTACCGGGTTGATATGCGCCTGCGTCCGTTTGGCGACAGCGGTCCGCTGGTGATGAGCTTCGCCGCACTGGAAGATTATTACCAGGAGCAGGGCCGCGACTGGGAACGATACGCGATGGTCAAAGCGCGGCTGATGGGCGACGATCACGATCGCTGGAGTATCGAGCTGCAGCAGATGCTGCGGCCGTTCGTCTACCGGCGTTATATCGACTTCAGCGTGATCCAGTCGCTGCGTAACATGAAAGGGATGATCAGCCGGGAAGTCCGCCGTCGTGGCCTGAAGAACAATATCAAGCTGGGCGCGGGCGGCATCCGTGAAACCGAATTTATCGTTCAGGTATTTCAGCTGATTCGCGGTGGACGTGAGCGCTCGCTACAGCTGCGCGCTCTGCTGCCGACGCTGGAGGCGATTAAAGCGCTGGCGTTACTGCCGACAGAACAGGTGGATGCGCTGCGTGAAGCCTATCTGTTTTTGCGGCGGCTGGAGAATCTGCTGCAAAGCCTGGGCGACGAGCAGACCCAGACCTTACCCGAAGATGAACTCCATCGCGCCCGTCTGGCGTGGGCAATGGACTGTGCCGACTGGCCAGCTCTGATGGCTGCACTTGAACGTCAGATGGCGGCGGTTCGCGCCATTTTTGATGAGCTGATTGGTGAAGATACCCCCGAAATCGGCGATCAGCGCGAGCTGGCGGAGTACCAGATGCTGTGGCAGGACCCGCTGGAGGAGAGCGAGCTGGCCCCGCTGGTGCCGCAACTCAGCGATGAACAGTGCCGCACGCTGCACCAGACGCTGGAGGCGTTTCGCCAGGATATCAGCCGTCGCACCATCGGCCCGCGCGGCCGCCAGGCGCTGGATCAACTGATGCCGCGTCTGCTAAGCGAAGTCTGCCCACGCGACGATGCTGCCGTCACCCTCAGCCGTCTGACGCCGTTGCTGCTTGGCGTGCTGACCCGCAGCACCTATCTGGAGTTACTCACTGAATATCATGGCGCGCTGCGTCATTTGATCCGGCTGTGCGCCGCGTCACCGATGGTGGCCAGCCAGCTGGCACGGCATCCATTATTGCTGGATGAACTGCTCGATCCGGCTACGCTCTATCAGCCAACCGCCACCGATGCCTACCGCGATGAACTGCGTCAGTACCTGATGCGAATCCCCACTGACGATGAAGAGCAGCAGCTGGAGGCGGTGCGGCAGTTTAAGCAGGCGCAGCATCTGCGCATCGCCGCCGCCGACATCGCCGGCACGCTGCCGGTGATGAAAGTCAGCGATCACCTGACCTGGCTGGCTGAAGCGATCATCGAATCGGTGGTGCGCCAGGCCTGGCATATGATGGTCCAGCGCTACGGGCGGCCGTCGCACCTGAGTAATGAGCATGAACGTGGCTTTGCGGTGCTGGGCTACGGCAAGCTGGGCGGCTGGGAGCTGGGATACAGCTCCGATCTCGATCTGGTCTTCCTGCACGATTGTCCGGCCGATGCGGTCACCGACGGCGAACGCAGCATTGATGGCCGCCAGTTCTATCTGCGCCTTGCTCAGCGCATCATGCATCTGTTCAGTACCCGCACCTCATCCGGCATTCTGTATGAGGTGGATGCGCGATTACGGCCTTCCGGCGCGGCGGGGATGCTGGTCAGCACCTTTGAGGCGTATGAGGAGTATCAGCGCAGTGAGGCCTGGACCTGGGAGCATCAGGCGCTGGTGCGGGCGCGCGTGGTGTTTGGCGAGCCGGCGCTGGGTGAACGTTTTAACGCTATCCGTCAGGCGATTCTCTGCCTGCCGCGTCCCGCGGAGGCGTTACAGACGGAAGTGCGCGAGATGCGTGAAAAGATGCGCGCTCACCTCAGTAACCGGCATAAAGGGCGCTGGGAGATTAAAACCGATCAGGGCGGTATCACCGACATTGAATTCATCGCCCAATATCTTGTCTTACGCTACGCCGCTGAACAACCGGAGCTCACGCGCTGGTCCGACAATGTGCGTATTTTTGAACTGATGGCGAAATACCATAAAATACCCGCCGATGAAGCGCAGGCGCTGACCCAGGCGTACGTTACGCTGCGCGATGCGTTACATCATCGGGCATTGCAGGAACTGCCCGGCCATGTGGAGCCGGATGCTTTCGCCGCCGAGCGGCAAACGGTTGTTGCCAGCTGGCAGCGCTGGCTGAACTCGCCAGCGTCTCTCCCGGCGTGATGCTGATAGCACAAATCGCAACTGTGCTATCATCCGCGCACTATTTTAATGCAGTCTGGAGTGTCTGGAATGAAAGTTACTCTGCCCGCGTTCGGCCAAGCCTCAGTGCTGGTCGTTGGCGATGTGATGTTGGATCGTTACTGGTATGGCCCTACCAGCCGTATCTCCCCTGAAGCCCCGGTTCCGGTGGTGAAAGTGGACACCGTTGAGGAGCGTCCTGGCGGCGCAGCAAACGTGGCGATGAACATTGCAGCACTCGGTGCCGCCTCACGCCTGATTGGCCTGACCGGCGAAGATGATGCGGCGCGCGTGTTGAGTAACACGCTGAAAGACGTCAATGTACATTGCGATTTCGTGGCGGTGAAAAGCCATCCGACCATCACCAAGCTGCGCGTGCTGTCACGCAACCAGCAGCTGATCCGCCTCGATTTTGAAGAGGGTTTCGATCAGGTCGATCCTGAGCCGATCCACCAAAAAATGCGGGCTTCGCTGGCGGCTGCGGGCGCACTGGTACTGTCGGACTACGCCAAAGGCGCACTCTGCAGCGTGCAGACGATGATCGCTCTGGCGCGTGAAGCAAACGTCCCGGTGCTGATCGATCCGAAAGGCACCGACTTTGCCCGCTACCGTGGTGCAACGCTTCTGACGCCGAATCTCTCTGAGTTTGAAGCGGTGGTCGGTAAGTGTAAGAACGAAGAGGAGATCGTAGCACGCGGTATGCAGCTGATCGCCGATTTTGATCTCTCCGCGCTGCTGGTGACCCGCTCAGAAAATGGCATGACGCTGCTGCAGCCAGGCAAAGCGCCGTTGCATCTGCCGACCCAGGCGCAGGAAGTCTATGACGTGACCGGCGCAGGTGACACGGTGATTGGCGTGCTGGCGGCGGCGTTAGCGGCCGGTGACTCGCTGGAAGAGGCCTGTTTCCTTGCCAATGCTGCCGCAGGTGTGGTGGTGGGTAAACTGGGTACCTCAACCGTCAGCACGGTTGAGCTGGAAAATGCAATTCACGCCCGTCCGGAACAGGGCTTTGGCATCATGACCGAAGCTGAACTGAAAGCGGCGGTGGAGATGGCACGCCGGCGCGGTGAAAAAGTGGTGATGACCAACGGCGTATTCGACATTCTCCATGCCGGCCACGTCTCCTATCTGGCCAATGCGCGCAAGCTGGGCGATCGCCTGATTGTCGCGGTAAACAGCGATGCCTCAACCAAACGCCTGAAGGGCGAAAGCCGCCCGGTTAACCCGCAGGAAAACCGCATGATCGTACTGGGTGCGCTGGAAGCGGTAGATTGGGTGGTGGTGTTTGAAGAGGATACGCCGCAGCGGCTGATTGCCAGCATCCTGCCGGATCTGCTGGTGAAAGGCGGCGATTACAAGCCGGATGAGATTGCGGGCAGTAAAGAGGTGTGGGCCAATGGCGGTGATGTGCAGGTGCTGAATTTTGAAGATGGCATCTCAACCACCAATATCATCAAAACCATTCGCGGCGACAGTTAACACCCGAAGTCAGCGGGAGACCGGCTCCCGCTAAACTGATTCTTAGTGGTTACTGTCGTTATCAGTCTTAACCACATCCGCAGGATTAATGGCTGACGGTGCCGGTGAAGCGGCAGGGGATGTCGCAGCACCCGCAGTGGCAGTGTTAGCCGTGGCGGCACCGGTCACAGCCGGAGTCACCGTCGCGGCAGAGGCGTTAGCCGTTGGCGGTGTGCTGCTACCGCCGCTCTGGCTTTCCAGCTGCGCCAGACGCTGCTCCAGCGCCGCCAGTTTCTCCCGCGTGCGCAGTAACACCTGGGTCTGCACATCAAACTCTTCACGGTTGACCAGATCCATACGCGTCAGCTGCGCCTGCAGAACCTGACGAATTTTCTTTTCGACATCATCACCAAACTCACGTACCCCTTTCGGCATCGCTTCGTGAACCTGACGTGCAAGTTGTTCAATTTTTTTCGTGTCGATCATGATGATTTCCTGGTTTCGGGGAGCTGTGTCAGCATTTTACTAACCTGATAACGGTTAAGTGTAATGCCAGAAATGAAAAGGATAAACCTCAAATCGGCAACGCAGGAAATGCAAAAGCAATTGCACTATTGATGATTGCCGCTCCAGATAATCAGCGCTATAGTAAAACCGCTTATTCTCAGGGCGGGGCGCAATTCCCCACCGGCGGTAAATCAGCCCAGGCTGAAAGCCCGCGAGCGCTTCATGATGATGAAAATTCGCCATGAAGGTCAGCAGATCCGGTGTAATTCCGGGGCCGACGGTTACAGTCCGGATGGGAGAGGGTAACGACTTCTGTCGGACAACTGTGTCTGCTTCACGTTATTGCCACGTCTTTTTGACGTCACTCCTAAGCACGCCCTGATTCTGGTAACCCATACATTTAAAGGTTTTTATTACCATGAATCAGACGCTACTTTCTGAATTTGGCACGCCTGAACAGCGTGTAGAACGTGCTATCGCCGCCCTGCGTGAGGGACGCGGTGTGATGGTACTCGACGATGAAAATCGTGAAAACGAAGGCGATATGATCTTCGCCGCCGAAACCATGACCGTTGAACAGATGGCGCTGACCATTCGCCACGGTAGCGGCATTGTCTGCCTGTGTCTGACCGAAGAGCGTCGTCAGCAGTTAGATCTGCCGATGATGGTGGAGAACAACACCAGCTCTTACGGCACCGGTTTCACCGTAACGATTGAAGCGGCCGAAGGCGTCACCACCGGTGTTTCTGCTCAGGACCGGATTACCACTATTCGTGCCGCGATTGCGGATAACGCGAAACCCACCGATCTGAATCGTCCTGGTCATGTCTTCCCGCTGCGCGCGCGCGAAGGCGGCGTACTGACCCGTGGCGGTCACACCGAAGCCACCATCGACTTAGTGACCCTGGCGGGCTTCAAGCCGGCGGGCGTGCTGTGTGAACTGACCAACGATGACGGCACCATGGCCCATGCGCCTGAAGCCATTACGTTTGCCAGACAACACAATATGCCGGTGGTGACCATTGAAGATTTAGTGGCCTGGCGTCGCAACCACGAAACGCGTCACGCCAGCTAATCAGCAGCCTGATGATGAGGTGAAACAGGCCAGCCCGGCCTGTTTCACCGGTGATTCATCCACACGCGCTTCTGTCGCGGCGCTCTGAGCCGTCAGTCCGCCTTCGTCTGGCGGTATCCGTGAACGATCAGCTTCCTTAACCCCAATCTTATTCAGATTTTCTGAGCATCTTCATCAGGCTTATCCGCGTGATATAGCGGGTAAAGCGCGTATCGTAGTGGCTATCAAACATTCAATTCTGAGAACCCATTATGAGTCAGTCACGTATGCCAGCGCTGTTTCTGGGCCACGGCAGTCCAATGAATGCCCTGGAAGAGAACCGCTATACCACCGCGTGGCGTCAGGCCGGCGATTCCCTGCCGCGACCCCGCGCCATTATTGCGGTCTCCGCTCACTGGTATACAACCGGCACCGCGGTCACGGCGATGGCACAGCCCCGCACGCTGCATGACTTTGGCGGTTTTCCGCAGGCGCTGTTTGATACCCGCTATCCGGCACCGGGATCGCCCGAACTGGCTGAACAACTGGTCAGGCAGTTAGCGCCGATTCCGGTACGGCTGGATCACGAATGGGGATTCGATCACGGTTCGTGGGGCGTATTGATCAAGATGTATCCGCAGGCGGATATTCCGGTGGTGCAGTTAAGCATCGACAGCACCAAGCCGCCGGCCTGGCATTATGAGCTGGGTCAGAAGATGGCGGCGCTGCGCGACGAAGGCGTGATGATCGTTGCCAGCGGCAACGTGGTGCATAACCTGAGAAAGGTGCGCTGGGACGGCGGTGACGAAGTCTATCCGTGGGCCAGCAGTTTTGAGCAGTTTGTGCGTGACAACCTGGCGGCAGAAGGTGACGCGGCATCGCATCCACTGGTCAACTTTATGCAGCATCCCGGCGCAGCGCTCTCTAACCCGACGCCGGAGCATTATCTGCCGTTGCTTTACGTGCTGGGCTCGCGTCAGAAAGGCGAAGCGATCACCATTCCGGTGGATGGCATCGAGATGGGTGCAATCAGCATGTTGTCAGTGCAGGTCGGCTGAATGCAAACAGACCCAGGGCGGGTCTGTTTGTCAGGGCATTAATCGATAAAGGCGTGCGGATAGAAGCGGGAGAGATCCTGAGTGATCAGATCGCGATCTTCACGCAGGCCGATACCAGCCGGTTGATCGTCGATCAGCCAGCTACCGATCAGCGTGTAGCTGTCGCCAAATTTGGGCAGCGGATGGAACTGCTGGACGATCATCCCTTCTTCGCCATACGGGCCGTCAACGCGGGCAATCTCCTGACCGTTTTCGACGATACGAATATTGGCGCCTTCGCGCGAGAACAGGGGTTTCACCACATATTTGTCCATCGGCGGCACGTCGTCTTCGGCAAAGTATGCGGGCAGCAGGTTAGGATGATTCGGGAACATCTGCCACAGCATCGGCAGCAGCGCTTTGTTCGACAGAATGCTTTTCCACGCCGGTTCCAGCCAGCGTACCCCGGCATCGCCCAGCTTGGTGGAAAACATCTCGCGCAGCATGAACTCCCACGGATAGAGCTTAAACAGGTTGCTGATCACCTGGTCATGGACGTCGGTAAACTCACCTTTTTCACCCAGACCAATTTCATCCATGTAGAGAAACTCGCTCGGCAGGCCCGCTTCGGTAGCGCAATCCTGCAGATACTGCACCGTGCCACGATCTTCGTCAGTGTCACGACAGCAGGCGAAATGCAGCCAGTTAAAACCGTGCTGCTGATGCAACGCCGCAAAGCGTTCAATCAGCTTCTCCTGCAGGCTGTTGAACTGATCGCTGCCTGCGGGTAACTGTCCGGCGCTGAGCTGGTCTTCCAGCCAGAGCCACTGGAAAAACGCCGCTTCATACAGCGAGGTGGGCGTATCCGCGTTGTTCTCCAGTAATTTGGCATCGCTCTTGCCATCCCAGGCGAGATCGAGACGGGAATAGAGCGAAGGCTGACGCTGATGCCAGGAATCACGCACGAAATCCCAGGTATGTTTGGGAATGCGGAATTTGGTCAGCAACGCCTCGCTGTTAACGACTTTGTCGACCACCTGCAGGCACATCTGATGCAGCTCAGCGGTAACCTCTTCGAGCTGTTCGATCTGCGCCAGCGTGAACTGGTAGTAAGCATCTTCACACCAGTAGGGCTCGCCATGCATGGTATGAAAACGAAAACCGAACTCGGTGGCTTTTTCCCGCCAGCCTGGGCGTTCTGAAATGGCAATGCGTTGCATCGGGGCGTTAGCCTCCCATTGAACGGCTGGAGGTGCCGGTAGCGCTGCTGCGCTGCATGCTGTTCTGCTTAGCCACCGTCTCGCCAAAGCCGCCGCGGGTAATGGTGGAGGTTGTCGCGGGCTTCGGTGCTAACGCGGTTTTCGGCACGTTCATGGTTTTGCCTGAGGTGGCCGCGCCATAGTTACGACCGGAAGCATCCACAAACTGACCGTTTGCCGGGCTGTTAGGCGTTTTAGGTGAGAACAGCGGTTGCTGAGCGAAACCTGCGCCGCCGCCCATCATCCGGCCCATCATGTAGCCAGCCATTAATGGCATCCAGAAGCTGCCGCCGCCCTGCTGTGCTTCCGCATTATTGGTGCTGCCAACGCCAGCCTGAGCCGGCGTCTGCTGACACTGATTTTCGCCAAATTCAGCGACGCAATCTTCGCGGGTCGCATATTTTGGCGCGGTACGTTCCGCCTCTTTTTTGGCTTCATTGAAGGCGGTGGTGCACTGTGCGCTCTGGCCTGGATTGGCTTTCGAACAGTCATCCGCGTTCTGATACATCGAGACCGATTCGTCGTTTTGTTCACAGCCAGCCAGCATAAATACCGCCGAAACGGCGATAGCAACGGGCGTTAAATGGCGTGCCTGCCAGCTTTTACGAAAAGCGGCATAGCGAATAGATTTTGTGCGTTTCATTATGATTATCCTGTGCCCAAAGGTAGCGCATAGAATAGGGGATGAGGGGTCAAAATTGAAGCTGAGGGCCTGATACTGTAGGGATCTTTACTTAGCTATACGTTCCATAGAGAGACGGGCCGCAAAGCGACCCGTCTGTGCAATCAGTTACCGAAAGGATTGCTGCTGTTGCTGCGCGCCGCAGGGCGTGCTGCCGCGGCAGAGCCGTTGGCGGAAGGACCGTTATCCACCCGCGCGGTCTGCTGCGCATTTTCTGGCGCGACCGTTTCCGGTGAGGTAGGGATCTCTTTACCCAGCTGGCTGTTCAGCGCCTGCAGGTTCTGCTCGTTGAGCGTTCCCAGCGCATAGCTGATGTTCAGCTGGTTGATCAGGTAGCTATAACGCGCATCAGAGAGTTGCTGCTTGGCGTTATAGAGCGCGGTGGTCGCATCCAGCACGTCGACGATGGTACGCGTACCAACCTGATAACCCGCTTCAGAAGCATCCAGTGAACTCTGTGCGGAGATCACGGCCTGTTTGTAGGCGTTGATGGTACTGATCGATGCATTCACGTTGTTAAACGATGAGCGCACGGTCTGCACGGCGGAACGGTGCGCGCTTTCCAGCTGTTCGCTGGCGCTGACGAAGCTGTACTGTGCCTGTTTCACCTGAGAGGTGACGCTGCCGCCGCTGTAGAGTGGCAGGGAGAAGCTCAGAGCAACCTGGTTAGAACCGGTAATAGAATCAGTAGATCCCTGGCTCTGGTTCGCACGGCTGCCACCATATTTGCTATTCGACATACCGGTAGAGGCTGTCAGACCAATAGTGGGCATATGACCCGCTTCCATCTGACGAATCTGCTCGCGTGCCAGATCCTGGTTCAGACGCGCAGAGAGCAGCGACAGGTTACGGCTTTCCGCCTGCTTGAGCAGGGCGCTGACCGCATCCGGCTTGTTGGTTTTGAAACGATCAATATTAAGCGATGCCAGTGCCTGATAATCCATGCCGGTAATCTGACGCAGGGATTCAACGGCGTTATCCAGATTGTTGCGCGCGGTTACTTCATTGGCTAACACGCTGTCATACTGTGCGCGGGCGTTCTGCACGTCCGTAATCGCGACCAGACCGACGTTGAAACGCTGGGTGGTTTGATCCAGTTCGCGATAGATCGACTGTTTCTGCGCTTCGGTGTAAGAAAGGGTATCAATCGCTTTCAGCACGTTGAAGTAGGCGGTGGCGGTGTTCAGAATCAGATCCTGCTGTGCGACCTGATAGGTGACATCCTGGATGCCGGCCGATTTTTCCTGCAGGGTCAGCGCGCGCCATTTCGACATGTCGAAAATTGTCTGGGTTAATTGCAGCGTGCCGCTGGTCGTGTTGGAATGGAGACCGCTGCTGTCACGATAGCCGTTGTTATAGGTGTAGTCTGCACCCAATCCGAGTTGTGGTAATAATGGGCTACGCGCTTCGTTGATTTTCTCAAAGGCAGAATCGCGATCGGCAGCGGCGCTGCGCAGATCCGGGTTGCTCAGACGTGCTTGTTGGTAAACCTGAAGCAGGTCTTCGGCCTGGCTGGCGAAGCTGAAACCGCCCAGGCTCAGCCCAATAAAAAATGGGAGCAGTTTTTTCATTTGCATTCCTTGTGTTGCAGCAAATTGCAGTGGTAGCGCTGCCGGGTAAGCCAAAAAATTATCGCCGATTCTAGCAGAGGGCAACTGTGAGATAAGTTGGCTGAAAGTGCCTTCTTCCCCTAATTTACGTAAATAATTCAGAAAGAACCACTCAGATGGAGCACCGTGCCAGGCTTTTTTCGCTCCACCCCAATCTGCACAAGGAACCAGATGATGTCGGAAGAAAAAAAATCCCCTGTGACTTTTACAAAAAACGATGTAGAAATTATTGCACGCGAAACCGTCTACGATGGTTTTTTTTCAGTGGTACGCTATCGCTTCCGTCATCGCCGTTTTAATGGCGAAATGAGCGCCGAAGTGCAGCGCGAAGTTTTTGAGCGCGGACATGCTGCCGTGCTGCTACCTTATGATCCCTTACGCGACGAAGTGGTGCTGATCGAACAGATCCGCATTCCAGCCTATGACAGCAGCGCATCACCCTGGCTGCTGGAGATGGTGGCCGGCATTATCGATCCCGGTGAAACCGTTGAGCAGGTGGTGCGTCGTGAAGCGGTCGAAGAAGCAGGATTACAGGTTGGGCGAATTAAGCCAATGCTTAATTACCTGGCCAGTCCCGGCGGCACCAGTGAACGTTTGTCGGTGCTGATTGGGGAAGTGGATGCCAGCCAGGCAACAGGATGCCATGGTCTGGAGGAAGAGAATGAGGATATTCTTGTCCATGTGGTCAGCCGCGAACAGGCTTATCGCTGGGTGGAAGAGGGGATTATTGACAATGCGGCGTCTGTCATCGCCTTGCAATGGCTGGCGTTGCACCATGAAAAACTACGACAAGAGTGGAAACCATAATGAAACAGCGCTATACCCCTGACTTCCCCGAGATGATGCGGCTGTGCGAAACCAATTTCGCCCAGTTACGCCGCCTGCTGCCGCGCAATGATGAGGCGGGCGCATCGGTGATCTATCAGGTGAGTGGCGCCCGTTATCAACTGACGATTCAGGAGTCAACGCGTTACACCACGCTGGTAGAGATCCGCCAGGTCGCGCCTGCGGTCAGTTACTGGAGCCTGCCGTCGATGTCGGTGCGGCTCTATCATGACGCAATGGTCGCCGAAGTGTGTTCAACGCAACAGATCTATCGTTTCAAAGCGCGCTATGATTATCCTAATAAAAAACTGCATCAGCGTGATGAAAAACACCAGATAAACCAGTTTCTCGCAGACTGGCTGCGCTACTGCCTGGCGCACGGCGCGATGGCAGTTCCGGTCTGCTGATGCGTATAATGCATTAAATGGCGTGGAGACGAAGGAAACGCTTTGGATAGCCTGCTAACTCTTCCTGCAGCGAACGGTTCCGCAATCAGGATTCTGCAAATCACGGACACCCACCTGTTCGCGGGAAAACATGAATCGCTACTTGGGGTCAATACCTGGTCGAGCTATGAGGCGGTGCTGGATGCGATCATTGCGCAGCATCGCGACTATGACCTGATTATCGCCACCGGCGATCTCGCCCAGGACCACTCTGTTGAAGCCTATCAGCATTTTGCTGAGGGCATTTCACGTTTACCGCGGCCCTGTGTCTGGCTGCCGGGCAATCACGACTTCCAGCCGGCGATGGTCGATACCTTCGCTGACGCCCGCATTAATCCGCATAAACAGGTTCTGATCGGCGAACAGTGGCAGATTGTCCTGCTCGACAGTCAGGTGTATGGGGTGCCGCACGGTATGCTGAGCGACTATCAGCTGGAGTGGCTCGAAAAAGCGCTGGCGCGCTATCCGCAACGTCACACGCTGGTGTTGCTGCATCACCATCCGCTGGCGTCCGGCTGTACCTGGCTTGACCAGCACAGCCTGCGTAATTCGCACCAGCTGGATGCGGTGCTGCAACAGTTTCCGCTGGCGAAGACGCTGGTCTGCGGGCACATCCACCAGGAGCTGGACGCAGAGTGGCATGGCCGGCGGGTAGTGGCGACGCCCTCCACCTGCGTGCAGTTCAAGCCGCACTGCACCAGCTTCGCGATTGATACCGTCGCACCAGGCTGGCGCTGGTTCACTCTGCATCCCGACGGTCAGCTTGAAACCGAAGTTAACCGCCTCGATACCGATATCTTCCGCCCCGATTTAGATTCGGATGGATACTGACTGATGGCGGCGCTGCTTTATCTGCACGGTTTCAACAGCTCACCGCAGTCGGCGAAGGCGACACAGTTTCGCCAGTGGCTGCAGGCCACGCATCCGGAAATCGAGATGATCGTGCCGCAGTTACCGACCTTTCCGGCCGATGCGGCCGCGATGCTGGAGGAGCTGGTATTGAGCCGCAGTGGTGAAACTCTTGGGCTGGTGGGCTCCTCGCTGGGCGGTTACTACGCCACCTGGCTGTCGCAATGTTTTATGCTGCCCGCCGTGGTGGTGAATCCCGCGGTACGGCCTTTTGAGTTGCTGACGGATTATCTCGGCGACAATCAGAATCCCTACACCGGTCAGCAATATGTGTTAGAGTCACGCCACATTTACGATCTGAAAGTGATGCAGATTGAACCGCTGGAAGCGCCCGATTTACTCTGGCTGCTGCAACAAACCGGCGATGAAGTTCTCGATTACCGTCAGGCGCTCGACTATTACAGCGCGTGCCGCCATACGGTCGAAGAGGGCGGAAACCATACATTTACTGGATTCGAGCGCCATTTCCCGCAGATTCTGGACTTTCTCGGTCTGAATCATCCCTGAGTAATGCGGAAATCGCACCCCATTTCACCCTTCTAATCAGACATTTACGATGAGTCAATCAAACTATAACGCGGATGCCATTGAGGTCCTGACTGGCCTTGAGCCTGTTCGCCGTCGCCCGGGCATGTATACCGACACGACGCGACCCAACCATTTGGGTCAGGAAGTGATTGATAACAGCGTCGATGAGGCGCTGGGCGGCCACGCGAAGCGGGTTGAAGTGATACTGCACCCCGATCAGTCACTGGAAGTGATCGATGATGGTCGCGGTATGCCGGTGGATATTCACCCGGAAGAGGGCGTGCCCGCGGTGGAACTGATCCTGTGCCGCCTGCACGCTGGCGGCAAATTCTCCAACAAAAACTATCAGTTCTCGGGCGGCCTGCATGGCGTCGGCATTTCGGTGGTCAACGCCCTGTCAAAACGGGTCGAAGTCACGGTACGCCGCAATGGCGAAGTGTATGACATCGCCTTTGAAAATGGCGAAAAAGTGCAGGAACTCACGGTGACCGGCACGGTGGCGAAACGCAACACCGGCACCCGCGTACACTTCTGGCCTGATGAAAGTTTCTTCGACAGCCCGCGCTTCTCGGTTTCACGTCTGTCGCACCTGCTGAAAGCCAAAGCGGTGCTCTGTCCGGGCGTCGAAATCGTCTTTAAAGATAAGCTGAATAACACTGAACAGCGCTGGTGCTATGAAGATGGCCTGACCGACTACCTGTGCGAAGCGGTTAACGGACTGCCAACGCTGCCGGAAAAACCCTTTGTCGGCAGCTTTGCCGGTGATGTGGAAGCCGTTGACTGGGCGCTGTTGTGGCTGCCGGAAGGCGGCGAGCTGCTGACCGAAAGCTACGTTAACCTGATCCCGACCATGCAGGGCGGCACCCACGTTAACGGTCTGCGTCAGGGCCTGCTGGATGCGATGCGTGAGTTCTGTGAATACCGCAACATCCTGCCGCGCGGCGTAAAACTCTCGGCGGAAGATATCTGGGATCGCTGCGCCTACGTGCTCTCTGTGAAGATGCAGGACCCGCAGTTTGCCGGACAAACCAAAGAGCGGCTCTCGTCACGTCAGTGCGCAGCCTTTGTGTCGGGCGTGGTCAAAGATGCCTTCAGCCTGTGGCTCAACCAGAACGTGCAGGCGGCTGAGCAGCTGGCCGAACTGGCCATCTCCAGCGCCCAGCGTCGTCTGCGTGCGGCGAAGAAGGTGGTGCGTAAAAAGCTCACCAGCGGTCCGGCGTTGCCTGGCAAGCTGGCGGACTGTACCGCGCAGGATCTGAATAAAACCGAACTGTTCCTGGTGGAAGGGGATTCGGCAGGCGGCTCGGCCAAGCAGGCGCGCGATCGTGAATATCAGGCGATCATGCCGCTGAAAGGCAAGATCCTCAATACCTGGGAAGTCTCCTCAGATGAGGTGCTGGCGTCGCAGGAAGTGCATGATATCTCCGTGGCGATCGGTATCGATCCCGACAGCGAAGATCTGTCGCAGCTGCGCTACGGCAAAGTCTGCATTCTGGCGGATGCCGACTCCGACGGTCTGCATATCGCGACCTTACTCTGCGCGCTGTTTGTGAAGCATTTCCGTTCGCTGGTGAAAGGCGGCCATGTCTATGTGGCGATGCCGCCGCTCTATCGCATCGATCTGGGCAAAGAGGTCTACTACGCGCTGGATGAAGATGAGAAAGAGGGCGTGCTGGAGCAGCTGAAGCGTAAAAAGGGCAAACCTAACGTCCAGCGCTTTAAAGGGCTGGGTGAGATGAACCCGCTACAGCTGCGCGAAACTACGCTTGATCCTAATACCCGCCGGCTGGTGCAGCTGACCATCAGTGATGAGGACGTCGACCAGACGTTACGCATGATGGATATGCTGCTGGCGAAAAAACGTTCCGAAGACCGGCGAAACTGGTTGCAGGAAAAAGGCGACATGGCCGACATCGAAGTATAAAAAACAGGACGCGCCAGCGTCCTGTTTTCTCAGGTAGCGGGTCACGATCGACAAGCGGCCCGGAGAGGTCCACACAGCAGAGACAGCAGCGATTGTGAAAATTACACTGGAAGAGTTACGTGCCTGGGTGGCGGTAGTGGATACCGGCTCCATCACCGCCGCGGCCGACCAGCTTTCGCAGACCAGTTCAGGCATCAGCCGCGCCCTGAGCCGGCTGGAGAGCAAACTGCAAACCACCCTGCTTCATCGCACCACCCGACGGCTGGCGCTGACAGAAGAAGGGCAGGTATTTCTGGAGCATGCGCGTCAGATTCTGGCGTCGGTAGAGCAGGCAGAAGAGCAGATTGCGCAGCGACGCGAGATGCCGTCAGGGCGGCTGCGGGTCAATGCCGCTACCCCGTTTATGCTGCATGTGATTGTGCCGCTGGTGGAGGCGTTTCGCGCGCAATATCCGCTGATTCAGCTGGAACTCAATACCGACGATATCCTGATCGATTTGCTGGAGCAGCAAACCGACGTCGCCATTCGCATCGGCGAACTGCGCGACTCCACGCTGCGTGCGCGGATGCTGGGCAGCAGCGCGATTCGTCTGATGGCCAGTCCGGCCTATCTGGCGAAGGCGGGCACGCCGCAAACCGTCGCCGATCTTGAGCAGCATCAGATTATCGGCTTCAGTCATCTTGATAATCACAACGTCTGGCCGGTCTGGCAGCCCGACGGCGAATTTATGCGGATTAAGCCGACGCTTTCCGCCTCCAGCGGCGAAACCATCCGCCAGCTGGCGCTGGCCGGACAGGGCATTGCGCGCCTCTCCGACTTTGTCAGCCGGGAAGATTGCGCCGCCGGGCGGCTGGTGCCGGTATTGCCTGATGAAACCCGTGAGCTGCGTCTGCCGGTGCATGCGGTCTACTATCGCAACACCACGCTCTCTTCACGCATTGGCTGCTTTCTCGACTTTCTGCGCACCGAGATCGACCGTCGCCAGCTGCTGTAAGCCTTCATGTCATCATAAAAAACCCCCGTCATGGACAGGGGTTTGAGATACGGACAACGTCTGGCCGGATTCGCTTTCAGAGCCTGCCTGCACCGGGAACAGAACAGGGATCAGGGCTACAGCAATAATCAGGCGCTGGGTTCCAGCACCAGGATTTTCACATCCACCACATCATCTTTAATGACGGCGCGATGCGCATCCATGTGCGGCATCTGCTGATGCTGCTCCAGATGACGCAGCGTTTCCCACTGTTCCAGCATAAAAATGGAGTCCGGCGAGTTCTGTTTCCACGGCACCTGTGCCTGATGGTCCAGCAGCGCATCATACTGGTGGCATCCCTCTTCCTGCAGCACGGTCGGGATCAGCGCTTTTACGGCATCCAGCACCGCCTGACGGCGACCGGGTTTTACACAAATTTCAGCAACGACGGTTAACATTCGCGGATTCCTCTTTCGCGGGGGAGTAAAGCGTAACGGTAGCCTGGCTTAGCCAAACACGCGAGTAAGATGATCGCGATACGCCGCAATGTCACGCGGCACATCAGGCTGCTTGATGACGTCATTACAGATAAAGGTCGGCAGCGCTTCCATACCCAGGAACTGGTTGGCTTTATGGAAGTGCAGATAGAGCCCGTCCACGCCGACGCCTTCAAAGAACTGCTCCGGATCGGTAAAAGCCTGCAGCGGTGCGTTCCAGGTCAGTGACAGCATATATTTTTTGCCCTGTAGCAGGCCGCCGGAACCATATTTTTTGGCGGCGTCAGCGCGGGTACGACCATCGCTGGCGTACAGTGAACCGTGACCTTCGGTAAAGACTTCATCAATATAACGTTTTACGGTCCATGGCTCGCCCATCCACCAGCCTGGCATCTGATAAATCACCACGTCGCTGTCGAGATATTTCTGCACTTCGTCAGCGACCACGTAGTCGCTGTCCGCCACGGTGACCGAGACCTCATGGCCCAGGTCACGCAGCTGGCTGGCGGCGACGTCAGTCAGGGTATGGTTCAGTTCGCCTTTTGAGTGGGCAAAGGTTTTGCCGCCGTCGATAATTAAAAACTTACTCATTCGAATAGGTACTCCGTTTTCTGTGTATGACGCTCAGCTTACGCGCGAAGCGGCAGCAGAGAAATGGGAGGCTGATCACAACACTTTTGCTGTAGCGGCAACAATACGCCGATTTATGGCACCATCAGTACGCAAACCAACCTGCCGAAGAAAAGCCCATCATGAAAAAAATTGTCATCCTTGCTCTGCTGCTGGCCAGCGGAGCCGCTCAGGCGCAGTCGCGTCTGGAGAGTGTTATCAGCAGCAAAGTGCTGAAGGTCTGTACCACCGGTGACTACAAGCCTTACAGCTACCTGCGGCCCGACGGCCAGTATGAAGGGCTGGATATCAGCATGGCGAATGCGCTGGCCGCCTCACTCGGTGCCAGAGTGCAGTGGGTGGCTACCAGCTGGAAAACCCTGATGTCCGATTTTCTGGCGAAGCAGTGTGATATTGCGCTGGGTGGCGTGTCGGTTACCCTGAAGCGCCAGCAGACCGCCTGGTTTGCTCAGCCGCTGGGTGTGGATGGCAAGATCCCGCTGGTGCGCTGTGCCGATAAAGACCGCTATCAGACGCTGGAGCAGCTCAACCGTCCGGAGGTGCGCCTGGTCGAGCCGGCGGGCGGTACCAACGAAGCCTTTGTTCATAGCCATCTGCCGCAGGCCTCGCTGACCCTGTTCCACGATAACGTCACCATCTTCCAGCAGCTGGTAGACAACCACGCCGATGTGATGATCACCGATGCCTCTGAGGCGCGCTATCAGCAGCAGCGCTTCCCGACGCTGTGCGCCATCAATGCCGATAAGCCGCTACAATATGGCGAGAAGGCTTACATGATCCCGCGCGATGACATCAGCTGGAAACTCTATGTCGATCAGTGGTTACACCTGAGCACCGCGACCGGAGAGTACCGCGAGATTGCCCGGCAGTGGATGGGCGATCAGCCCTGACGTCAGCAGTCCGATTTCCACTGCGTCAGCGGGTTAACCCGCGCCTGCTGACCGCCTGTCGCCGCGTGCTTCCCCTGTGACTAACACCGGCGAATAAGGTACTATCCTCGCCAAACCACCGCCGGGTGTCCCGCCGTTGTGGGCCACGATGTGAGGATGAGAAATTCATGAGTGAACTGACGCAGGATGGTGCAGAGCGTCTTGCCCTGCACACATTTACCGAGAATGCGTACTTAAACTATTCGATGTACGTCATCATGGACCGCGCCTTGCCTTATATTGGCGACGGCTTAAAGCCGGTACAGCGACGTATTATCTACGCCATGTCCGAACTGGGACTGAGCGCCAGCGCGAAATTCAAAAAATCAGCGCGTACCGTCGGTGACGTGCTGGGTAAATACCATCCGCACGGCGACAGCGCCTGTTATGAAGCGATGGTACTGATGGCGCAGCCGTTCTCGTATCGTTATCCGCTGGTGGATGGACAGGGCAACTGGGGCGCGCCCGACGATCCCAAATCCTTTGCCGCCATGCGTTACACCGAATCACGCCTGTCGAAATATGCTGAACTGCTGCTGGGTGAGCTGGGTCAGGGCACGGTCGATTATCAGCCGAACTTTGATGGCACCCTGCAGGAGCCGAAGATGCTGCCGGCGCGGCTGCCGAACATTCTGCTGAACGGCACCACCGGGATTGCGGTCGGTATGGCGACCGATATTCCGCCGCACAACCTGCGTGAAGTGGCGCAGGCGGCGATCACCCTGATCGACCATCCTAAAACCACGCTGGATGCGCTGCTGGATATCGTACAGGGCCCGGATTATCCGACCGAGGCGGAGATCATCACGCCGCGCGACGAGATCCGCAAAATTTATCAGAACGGGCGCGGCTCTATCCGCCAGCGCGCCATCTGGAAGAAGGAAGAGGGCGAGGTGGTGATCACCGCGCTGCCGCATCAGGTGTCGGGTGCGCGGGTACTGGAACAGATCGCCAGCCAGATGCGCAATAAAAAGCTGCCGATGGTTGAGGATCTGCGGGACGAGTCGGATCATGAGAATCCGACCCGTCTGGTGATCGTGCCGCGCTCAAACCGGGTCGATCTGGATCAGGTGATGAACCACCTGTTCGCCACCACCGATCTGGAAAAGAGCTACCGGGTTAACCTGAATATGATTGGCCTGGATAACCGTCCGGCGGTCAAAAACCTGCACGAAATTCTGTCGGAATGGCTGGTATTCCGCCGTGATACGGTGAAACGTCGTCTTAATCACCGGCTCGACCGCGTGCTGCGTCGTCTGCATATCCTCGACGGTTTGCTGGTGGCCTTCCTCAATATCGATGAAGTGATCCACATCATCCGTACCGAAGATGAGCCGAAGCCGGTGCTGATGTCACGCTTTGAACTGAGCGAAACCCAGGCCGAATCGATCCTCGAACTGAAGTTACGCCACCTGGCGAAGCTGGAAGAGATGAAGATTCGCGGCGAGCAGGCCGAGCTGGAAAAAGAGCGCGATCAGCTGCAGGCGACGCTGGCCTCTGAGCGCAAGATGAACACTCTGCTGAAAAAAGAGTTACAGGCCGACAGCGCCAGCTATGGTGACGAACGTCGCTCACCGCTGCGTGAGCGTGAAGAAGCGAAAGCGCTGAGCGAAACCGAGCTGATCCCTTCCGAGCCGGTGACCATCGTGCTGTCGCAGATGGGCTGGGTGCGCAGCGCCAAAGGGCACGATATCGATCCGGCCGGGCTAAGCTACAAAGCGGGCGACAGTTATCTGGCCGCCGCGCGCGGCAAGAGCAACCAGCCGGTGGCCTTTATCGACTCCACCGGCCGCAGTTATACCTTAGATCCAACCTCGCTGCCGTCGGCGCGCGGGCAGGGCGAGCCGTTGACCGGTAAGCTGACGCCACCGGCGGGCGCGGTCGTTGAGCAGGTGCTGATGGAGCCGGACGAGCAGCGCTTACTGATGGCGTCTGACGCGGGCTATGGCTTTATCTGCACCTTTGCCGATCTGGTCTCCCGTAACCGCGCCGGTAAAGCGCTGCTGACGCTGCCGGAAAACGCCAGAGTGATGACGCCAATGGCGGTACATCATGAAGATGACATGCTGCTGGCGATCACCCAGGCGGGACGGATGCTGATGTTCCCGGTCGGTGAACTGCCGCAAATGTCGAAAGGCAAGGGCAACAAGATCATCTCGATACCGGCCGCTGAAGCGGCTGCGGGTCAGGATAAGCTGGCATGGCTGATGATTCTGCCGCCGGGCAGCGCCATTACCCTGCATGTCGGCAAGCGTAAGATGCTGCTGCGCAGTGAAGAGCTGCAGAAATTCCGCGCCGACCGCGGACGTCGCGGCACGCTGTTGCCACGCGGCCTGCAAAAAATTGATCGTGTTGAACTGGATGCGCCTGCGCGTCCGGCTATTGCGGACAGCGAAGCGTAAACTACCCGGCTGACACTGTGTCAGCCGTGGCTCAATGAGGGAACTATGTTACTGATACTGCGTACCATTATCGTGGTAATTTATTCGATATTAGTCTCTGTGTTTGGCTGTATCTGGTGTCTTTTTTCACCGCGCAATCCGCGCCACGTCGCCACTTTTGGCCGCCTGTTCGGTAAATTGTCGACGGTATTAGGGCTTAAAGTAGAGTTGCGCCGTCCGGAAGGGGCTGACAACTACGGCAATGCGATCTATATCGCTAATCACCAGAACAACTACGACATGGTGACCGCCGCTAAAATCGTGCAGCCAACCACGGTGACGGTCGGCAAAAAGAGCCTGTTGTGGGTACCGTTTTTTGGTCTGCTCTACTGGCTGACCGGTAATCTGTTGATTGATCGGGATAACCGCGCCAAAGCACACGGCACCATCGGCCAGCTGGTCGATCAGTTCAACCGTAAGCGCATCTCGTTCTGGATGTTCCCGGAAGGCACGCGCAGCCGCGGTCGCGGTTTAATGCCGTTTAAAACCGGCGCATTTCACGCCGCCGTGGCGGCCGGTGTGCCGATTATCCCAATTGTGGTCTCCAATACGCACGACAAGATCAAACTGAATCGCTGGAACAATGGGCTGGTGATCGTTGAGATGCTGCCTCCGGTTGATGTGAAAGCGTTTGAATCTTCCTCGGTGCGTAAGCTGGCAACCCACTGTCGTGAACTGATGGCGGCGAAGCTGGAAGAGCTTAACGCCGAAGTCGAAGCTCGCGAAAAAAGCGGTAAAATCTGACCGGCGATTGCATCGCCGAACCAGCCTGCAGGGATGCCGCACGGTGAGGGGCTTAACGGCTCGCCGTAAAAGCAGCACAGCACATAACAGCAATAAAAACAGGGTTGGCGCGTCAGCGCCACGCGTAAAAGGTCAGAAGTTTTATGTCTTTCAGCAGACGTCAGTTCATCCAGCTTTCTGCTGGAGTGGCGCTTAGCGCCGGTATTATGCCTCATGCGGCTCGTGCCGCGTCCGCCGCCAATGGTGATACGCCACTGCCGATTCCGCCGTTACTGGAATCCCGTCGCGGTCAGCCGCTGTTTTTGACCATGCAGCGCAGTCACTGGGCATTCAACGGTGATAATAACAAGGTTCCGGTATGGGGCATTAACGGCCTCTATCTCGGGCCGACGGTGCGCGTCTACAGCGGCGACGACGTGAAACTGATCTACAGCAACCGCCTCAATGAGCCGGTGTCGATGACCATCAGCGGCCTGCAGCTTCCTGGCGCACTGATGGGTGGCGCACCGCGCATGATGTCAGCCGGCGTCGACTGGGCGCCGGTACTGCCGATTCGTCAGGCGGCCTCGACCTGCTGGTATCACGCCAATACGCCAAACCGCATGGCGCCGCATATCTACAACGGGCTGGCGGGGATGTGGCTGATTGAGGACGATATCAGCAAGCAACTGCCATTGCCGAAACACTACGGCGTTGACGACTTTCCAATCATCATTCAGGACAAGCGGCTCGATAACTTTGCCACGCCGGTTTACGACCCGCCGCAGGATGGCGGCTTTCTCGGCGACACGCTGCTGGTGAATGGCGTGCGAAATCCTTTTGTCGAGGTTTCCCGCGGCTGGGTGCGTCTGCGTCTGCTGAACGCCTCGAATGCGCGCCGCTATGAGATGGTGCTGAGCGATAACCGGCCATTTATGGTGATTGCCAGCGATCAGGGCTTTCTGTCCGCGCCGGTCGCGGTACAGCGCCTGTCACTGGCTCCGGGTGAACGACGCGAGGTGCTGGTCGATATGTCACAGGGCGATGAGGTATCGATTACCGCCGGCACCGCGGCGGGCATTATGGATCGGCTGCGCGGCTTCTTTGAGCCGTCATCGATCCTGACCTCGACCCTGATCCTCACTTTACGCCCCACCGGGCTGCTGCCGCTGGTCACCGATAATCTGCCCATGCGACTGCTGGCCGATCAGATTCTGGATGGCGTGGCGGTGCGCACGCGTGAGTTCCGGATTGGCGACAGTATGCCGGGCATCAACGGCGCCATCTGGGACATGAACCGTATTGATACCACCGCGCAGCAGGGCACCTTTGAGCGCTGGATTCTGCATGCCGATCGGCCACAGGCGCTGCATATTCAGGGTGTGATGTTCCTGATTAAGAGCGTCAACGGCGCGCAACCGATGGGCGAAGATCGCGGCTGGAAAGATACGGTCTGGGTTGATGGTGATGTGGAACTGATGGTCAGCTTCCCGCAGAGTTCGTCAGATCACTTCCCATTTGTCTATTACAGCCAGACGCTGGAGCTGGCGGATCGCGGAACTGCCGGTCAGCTGGTGGTGCAGCCAACGCAGTAAGCCGTACGGCGTAACGAAAAAGGGCAACGTCACGTTGCCCTTTTTTTAGTGCGACAACAGCAATGAACCGCGTCACGCCGCGCCGCAAACGGGTTCACCGCTTAGCCGTTAAAGGTTTCCGGGTCCGGCCCCAGACGGTTGCCGCTATCCAGCTTAGTAATATCACTCACTTCATGCTTATCCAGCCGGAAATCGAACACCTTAAAGTTCTCTTCGATACGTGCAGGCGTGACCGACTTCGGAATCACCACCAGCCCGCTGTCCAGATGCCAGCGAATGACGATCTGCGCCGGGGTTTTGCCATATTTCTTCGCCAGCGATTTAATCACCTCCTGATCAAATACGCCTTTACCGCCCTGCGCCAGCGGGCTCCAGGATTCCGTCTGAATCTGGTGCATCGCATTCCACGCATGTAGCGTGCGCTGTTGCAGCATCGGATGCAGCTCGATCTGGTTGACGACCGGCGTCACACCCGTCTCATCCAGCAGGCGCTTGAGGTGGGATTCATGGAAGTTACAGACGCCGATACTTTTGGTCAGCCCCTGCTGCTGTAGCTCGATCATTTTCTTCCAGGCATCAACATAGTGATCTTTTTCCGGGCACGGCCAGTGCATCAGATAAAGGTCAACCTGCTCCAGTTGCAGCTTCTGCAGGCTGGTTTCCATCGCCTGCTGAACGTTCTGCTGATCGTCATTCCACAGCTTGGTGGTGACGAAAATCTCGTCGCGCGGCACGTCGGTTTCCTGCAGCGCCTGACCAATCGCTTCCTCGTTCTTGTAAGCGGCGGCGGTATCAATGGAGCGATAGCCGACCTGTAAGGCTTTCAGAACCGCCTGGCGCGCTTCGTCGATACTGGCCTGCCACACGCCCAGTCCCAGTTGCGGCATCATATTGCCATCGTGCAGTTTGATAATGGGTTGGTCTGCCATAGTTGCTCCTTTCCGTTGCAGTTAACCAGTGAGATTTCACTGTGCTTAAGTCTAGCCAACAATTCACAGCCTGCCTGTCGGGCTGAGCGTGCGCAACAGCAACACACTGCCCAATCCGGCAAACTTCTTGCCTGATTCTCCAATTCGCTGGCGGTTCAGGCAGTGTCGCGGCACACTGACTTTTTATCCTGATAAGGAGTCTGAATGGCGCACGATGCCCTGTGTCACCGCCTGGCGCAGCAGGTGGTGACCTTAATGACCCACGGTCGCGATCGTCTCTGTCCGGTCAGTCATGTTTCGCTGATTTATGCTAATCAGTATCGTCCGCGCACGCCGATGATGTATCAGCCCGGCATTGTGATCCTGTTTCAGGGCAGCAAAACCGGCTATCTCGGCAGCACGGTGTTCCAGTACGACGCCAGCAAGTACCTGATGCTCACGGTGCCGCTGCCGGTGGAGTGCGAAACCTGGGCCTCGCCAGAGGTGCCGATCGCCGGTTTATGCCTGAATGTCGATACCGCCAGCCTGCAGGATTTGCTGATTGAGATCGGTGACGATGATCAGTTTCAGCCGCAGCCGCTGACCTCCGGCATCCACTCGGCGTGGCTGACAGAACCGATGCTCTGCGCGGCGGAACGGCTACTGGATGTGATGACGCAGCCGCGCGATGCCCGCGTGCTGGGGCCGCATATCGTGCGTGAGATTATCTATTATGTGCTGACCGGCCCGCTGGGCGGGGCGCTGTTGTCGCTGGTGAGTCGCCAGACCCAGTTCAGCCAGATTGCGCGTGCGCTGCGGCGCATTGAAAATCACTTTGCCGACAATCTCAGCGTTGACGCGCTGGCGGCGGAGGTGAACATGAGCGTCTCGGCGTTCCACCACAACTTTAAAGCGGTGACCCAGACGTCACCGTTGCAGTATCTCAAGCGTTATCGTCTGCACCAGGCACGGTTACTGATGCTGCATGATGGACTGAAAGCGAGTGCAGCGGCGGTGCGGGTTGGCTATGAAAGCCCGTCGCAGTTTTCGCGCGAGTTTAAGCGCTATTTTGGCGTGACGCCGGGCGAAGAGGTGAGTCGGGTGCGGCAGACGGTGGCAGACCCGTCCGCCTGACAGGCGGCGGGTCATCACCAGAATGGCGTCAGGCCTGCTTCTGCCGACGTTTTTTCCAGATCACAATAATGCTGCCGAACAGGCCGAGAAACAGCAAGACCATCGGCAGCACCATCAGAATCGCCATCACCTGATCTTCATGACGTTTGATAAAGGGTACCTGGCTGATACCATAGCCAAACGCCACCACGATGCCGACCCAGAGCACACCGCTCAGCCAGTTAAACAGCTGAAAGCGGCCATTCTGTAAACCGGCAATGCCCGCCATGGTCGGCAGGATGGTGCGGATAAAGGCGAGAAAACGACCCACCAGCAGCGCCATCAGGCCATGACGGTTAAACATATTCCAGGCGCGCTGATGATATTGCGCCGGCAGATGCATCAGCCAACTTTTCACCAGCCGGGTATTGCCCAGCCAGCGCCCCTGCAGATAACTCAGCCAGCAGCCGAGACTGGCGGCCGTGGTGAGGATCACCATCGTCGGTATGAAATCCATCACGCCTTTAGCGACCATCGCGCCCGCCAGCAGCAGCAGGCTGTCGCCCGGCAGGAAAGAAGCGGGTAACAGCCCGTTTTCCAGAAACAGCGTCAGGAACATTACGCCATACACCACCCACACTACATCCGGATTTGCCAGCGCGGCAAAGTCCTGATGCCAGAGCGCGTGGACAATCTCGTGTAAAACACCCATTAGCTATTCCATCACGTCACAAGGAAAACCCGCCTTATCAGGCTGCCGCGAGAGTGACAGGCTGAGCCTGCCTGGTCTGCAGGGGCTCAGCGCTTCACGCTCGGCCTGGTGCCTGAACGGTCCGGGATAAATTTTAACAATAATCAGGCCGCAGCCCGGCAATCTCTGCTGGCGGCGACCACCACGTTTATCTTCTGTTTAGCTTACTCAGCGCATCAGGCGCGCAAAACCCGCCTCAAGGTCGGCGAGCAGATCCTCAACGTGCTCCAGACCAATATGCAGCCGCACCAGCGTACCCGTGAAATCGACCCCGCCGGCTGGGCGAATCGCGGCCAGTTCTTCCGGCTGATTCGCCAGGATCAACGACTCATAGCCGCCCCACGAGTAGGCCATGCTGAAATGATGGAAGTGATCGAGGTATTCCGCCAGCTGCGCCGGGCTGAGTTTCTGGTGCAGAATAAAGGAGAACAGCCCGCTGCTGCCGTTAAAATCGCGCTGCCAGAAAGCGTGGCCCTTACTTTGCGCCAGCGCCGGATGGTTAACCCGGGCCACTTCCGGCCGGGCCGCCAGCCACTCAGCCACCTGCAGCGCGCTCTCTTCATGCTGACGCAGCCGGGTGCCGAGCGTGCGTAATCCCCGGCTCGCCATGTAGGCGGTATCCGCATCGACCATCTGGCCCATCAGATAGGAGTTCTCGCGCAGTTGATCGATGCAGCGCGCGTTGGCGACCGCGGTGCCGATCATCGCGTCACTGTGGCCAATCAGATATTTGGTTCCGGCCTGAATCGAAATATCGATCCCATGTGCCAGCGCGTTGAACAGAATACCGGCGGCCCAGGTATTATCGATCATGATAATTGCGTCGGGGGCTTTAGCCCGCACCGCCGCCACAATGGCCGGGATATCCTGCACTTCCATGGTGATTGAAGCGGGTGATTCCAGAAAGACCACCCGGGTGTTGGGCTGGATCAGCGCCCCGATTTCGCTGCCGATACAGTGATCGAACCAGCCAATCGAGACCTGCATCTTTTGCAGAATTTTGTGGCAGAAGTCCTGAGTCGGCTCATACACCGCGCCGCTCATCAGTACGTGGTCGCCCGCCGCGACAAACGCCAGAATCGCATTAGCCACTGCCGCGGCGCCGCACGGATAGAGCACGCAACCGGCGCCGCCTTCCAGTTCGGTCATTGCGTCCTGCAGCGCAAAGTGGGTCAGGGTACCGCGGCGACCATAAAACAGTTCACCTTTTGCCCGACCGGCGGTGGCGCGTTTTTTGTCTGCTACGCTGTCAAAAACCAGTGAGGAGGCACGCTGAATTACGCTATTCACCGAGCCCTGGGTATAACGTTTGCTGCGTCCTGCGCTGACGAGGGTGGTATCAATTTTTTTGGTGCTCATGAGTCGCCTTTGCCGCTTCTGCCTGAGCCTTCACGTTAGCACGAAAAGGCCGGCAGGGTTGAGACTCAATGGCGATTATCAGAGTGCGTCGCAGGATAAAAATCGGGTCCGCAGGCGAACCCGATTTTGCGGGTGCTACATGACGCCCATCAGACGCGGTAACCAGAGTGAAATCGCCGGAATATAGGTAATCAGCATCAGCACGATGAACAACATGCCGTAAAACGGCAGCATGGCACTGACCACCTGCTCAATTTTCTGCTTACTCACCGCACTGGCGACAAACAGCACCGTGCCGACCGGCGGCGTAATCAGGCCGATGCCGAGGTTGGTCAGCATGATCATCCCGAAATGAACCGGATCGATTCCCAGCGAAGTCGCGACCGGCAGCAGCACCGGCGTCAGGATCAGAATCAGCGGAGCCATATCCATCAGCGTCCCCACCACCAGCAACAGAATGTTGATGCACATCAGAATCACATACTTGTTATCCGACAGACTGGTGAACGCCTCGGTAATCAGCGTCGGCAGTTGCATAAAGGTCATCACCGCGCCAAACCCGGCGGCGAAGGCGATCAACACCATCACGATGGTGACGGTTTTGATGGTGCGGAACAGCAGGATATGCAACTGGTTCCATTTGAAGTCACGATAGATAAACATGGTGACGAAGAAGGCCCAGATACAGGCGATCGCCGCCGACTCCGAGGCGGTGAAAATACCGGACAGAATCCCGCCCATGATAATGACGACGGTGAACAGCCCCCAGAACGCATCGAAGAAAATCTTCAGCGCCTGACGAAACGGAATGCGATCGCCTTTCGGATAGCCGCGTTTCCGGGCAAAGCCGAGGCACATTATCATCAGGCAGCCGCCCAGCATCAGGCCCGGCAAAATTCCGGCGACAAACAGCGAAGAGATAGTGACCAGCCCGCCGGTCGCCAGTGAGTAGATCACCGAGTTATGGCTGGGTGGCGTCAGTACCGCCTGCACCGATCCGCTGGCGGTAACGGCGGCGGCGAAGTCGCGCGGATAGCCTTTCTCTTCCATCTGCGGAATCATCACCGAGCCGATCGAGGCGGTATCCGCCACCGATGAGCCGGAAATGGCACCAAAGAAGGTGGAGGCGACAATGTTGACCAGCGATAAACCGCCGCGAATGAAGCCAACAAAGATGTAGGCAAAGTTAACCAGGCGGCGGGCGATGCCGCCTTCAGCCATGATCGCCCCGGCGAGAATAAAGAACGGAATGGTGAGTAGCGAAAATTTGTTAATGCCGTTGGTAATCTGAATCACCACCGCTTCCAGCGGCAGATCGATCCACCAGGCGCCGATAAACGCGCTCAGGCCGACCGCAAACGCCACCGGAAAACCCACCAGCAGCAACACCAGCAAACTGCCTAATAAAATCAATGCGTCCATCTTCTGCTCCGGATTAGTGGGTGCCGCCCAGCGTGACAATCGGACGCTGGCTTTGATCGCCGGTCAGCAATCGCTCAACAACAAACAGCAGGGTAAAGATCGCGCCAATCGGGATCGGCAGATACATCTCGCCATAGGTTACGGCAGGCAGCGAGGCCAGCGACTGCACCCACATCGCTTCACACAGGCTATAGCTGGCCTGAAAGATCACCAGACAGGTAATGATCATCAGCAGATCGCAGACCCGCAGCAGCAGACGTTGCAGAGCGGGTGACAGGCGATCGGTCATCATGGAGACGCAGATGTGTGTTCCGGCGCGTAAGCCGACCGGCGCGCCAATAAAGGTAAAAATAATCATGCAGATGATGGCAACCGGTTCCGGCCACGAGAGCGCGCCGTTCATCACGTAGCGGGCAAAAATCCCGATCGGGATCACCGTCACCATGATCATCAATGCCACGGCGGCAACCAGCATGCACAGCAGATAGAGCCCATCCATCAGACGCGTATAAGCAGCCATAATTGATACCTGATTAAGCACGCCACACGGCAGTGTGGCGCGGGAAGGGTTATTTCACGTCAGCGATCCGGGTCATCAGATCCTGATATTTACCGCCAAACTGATCGCGCACCGGCTGGGTCGCCTTAACGAAATAGTCACGGTCGGTTTGCTGGAAGGTGACGCCGCCGGCTTTCATCTTCGCAAGCGACTGTTCGGTATAGGTTGCCCAGAGCTGGCGCTCTTCATCCTGCGCCTCTTTACCCAGTTTCTTCAGCAGCGCCTGATCCTCAGGCTTGAGACGATCCCAGGCACGTTTCGAGAACAGGATCATTTCCGGCTGAATAAAGTGTCCGGTGAGGGTGTAATATTTCGCGACCGGCATATAGTTATGGGCGACGAAAGTCGGTGGATTATTTTCGGTTCCGTCAACCACGCCGGTCTGCATGGCGCTGAACACTTCGCTGACGCCCATCGCCACCGGATTGGCTCCCATCGCTTTCAGCGTAGCCAGCGAAATGGCGCTGTTCTGTACGCGGATCTTCATGCCTTTCAGATCTTCGGGCTTCGCCAGCGGTTTTTTGGTGATCATGTTGCGTTCACCGGCGTCGGTCCAGCCGAGAAACACCATTCGGGCGTTGGGATCTTTATCGAATTTATCGGCGATCTCTTTACCGATCTCCCCATCCAGCACCTTGTGCATGTGGTCGACGTCGCGGAAAACATAGGGCAGCGTCAGCACGCTGGTTTCCGGCGCGATGCTGGTGACCGGCGCCAGCGACACGCGGATCATATCGATCGCGCCCAGTTGTACCTGTTGCAGAGTCTGATCTTCATCGCCCAGCACGCCACCGGCATAGAGTTTCATCTCCAGCCGGCCGTCGGTGGCCTGTTTCAGTTTGTCACCCATGTGCTGCAGCGCCACCACTGTGGGGTAGCCAGCAGGCTGAACTTCTGCCACTTTAATCACCTGTGCCGAGGCGGCGGCGCTCACCATCATTGCCGCCAGGGCACATGCCAGGCGTGTTTTGGTCATTCTCATTATGTTGTCTCCAGCAGAGGAAGGGCGGCGCTCAGGAATCCGGCGTGTGTAGCAAGGGGCCGCGTGGAGCCAGCATAGTGAAAACGGGCGTCAGCGAAATGCGGCGATGCTGATTGAATGAATGCGATCACATTTTGAAACGTTGTTTTAATAAATTTTCACGCAGCATCACATTTTCGAAACATCCCCGTCGGCTGTCATAAATTGCCGTCATCGGCCTGCCGGGCAGGTTAGCGTTTGTAAATACTAATGAGAACGACTATCAATTCGCGGCTATTTTGCTATTATTTGCGCTTGTTTCGCATCCCTGTAGATGAAGTTGGAGAAGCAGCGTGGTAGCCAGTGATTTGATGCAAACGGACCTCTCCGTTTGGGGCATGTATCAACATGCCGATATCGTGGTAAAGGTAGTGATGATTGGCCTGTTACTGGCTTCAGTTGTCACCTGGGCGATCTTCTTCGGCAAATATGCCGAACTGAGCGCCGCTAAACGTCGCCTGAAACGCGAGCAGCAGGCGCTGGGCGAAGCGCGTAACCTGAATGACGCCGCCCGTATTGCTCAGCAGTTCACCGGCCACAGCCATAGCGCCGTGTTGCTGAACGACGCACAAAATGAGCTTGAGCTGTCAGCCGGGGTGGAAGACACCAACGGCATTAAAGATCGTACCAGCTTCCGTCTTGAGCGCCGCGTTGCCGCCTTCAGCCGCCACGCTGGCCGGGGCAACGGCTTCCTGGCGACCATTGGTTCGGTCGCGCCGTTTATCGGCCTGTTCGGCACCGTGTGGGGCATCATGAACAGCTTTATCGGCATCGCTAAAACCCAGACCACCAACCTTGCGGTTGTTGCACCTGGCATCGCGGAAGCGCTGCTGGCGACGGCGATTGGCCTGGTCGCTGCGATTCCGGCGGTGGTGATCTATAACGTCTTTGCCCGCATGATCGCCAATTACAAAGCCTCACTGGGTGATGTGGCGGCGCAGGTGCTGCTGTTACAGAGCCGTGATATCGATCTGGGAAACGTCGCCGCTGACGTTCCGCGTCCTGCGGCGGCCCAGAAACTGCGCTTAGGGTAAGCGATTATGGCCATGCGATTAAACGACGACCTGGAAACCGATGGTGAAATGCATGAGATCAACGTCACGCCGTTTATCGACGTGATGCTGGTTCTGCTAATCATCTTCATGGTGGCGGCACCGCTGGCGACTGTCGACGTGCGCGTGAATCTGCCAGCGTCTACCAGCGCGCCGCAGCCGCGACCGGAAAAACCGGTTTACCTGTCGATCAAGGCTGACAAGCAGCTTTATGTCGGTAACGATCAGGTGACACCGGAATCGCTGGTCAGCGTGCTGACCGGACAGACCGGCGGCAACAAAGAGACCACCATTTTCTTCCAGGCGGACAAGTCGGTGGATTACGAAACGCTGATGAGCGTGATGGATCAACTGCGTAGCGCGGGCTATCTGAAAATTGGTCTGATGGGCATGGAAACCGTGAAGAAATAGCGGTTTATCCGGTAGAGAGAGAAGGCGGCTGATTCAGCCGCCTTTTTTTATGCGGCCCGTCAGACCGGATGAAATCAGGCGAACCGGCGCTTCCACTGGTCGGTTATGCTGGTGAAGTTCGATTGTTAATTAGTTGTTACTTCTGCATACAGTTTTGTAAAGTGCAATGGTGAGGTTGCTCACATTATTGCCGCCTCAGGCAGGCTAAAACGGCTAAAAAACTACAGGAAGCCGTTATGAGTCACACCTCGTCTTTACAAAAGCCGCCGAAAAGTGCTGCCCGCACCATCTTCAACGTTACCAGCGGTAACTTTCTCGAAATGTACGACTTTATGGTGTTTGGTTACTACGCCACCGCCATCGCTAAAACCTTTTTCCCCGGTGATGACCCCTTCGCTTCCCTGATGCTGACTCTGATGACCTTTGGTGCCGGCTTCCTGATGCGCCCGCTGGGGGCGATCATTCTTGGAGCGTACATTGACCATCATGGCCGCCGCAAAGGTCTGCTGCTGACGCTTGGCCTGATGGCGATCGGCACTCTGACGATTGCGCTGGTGCCAGGCTACGCCACGCTGGGCGCGGCGGCACCGATTCTGATCCTGCTCGGGCGTTTACTGCAGGGCTTCTCGGCAGGTGTTGAGCTGGGTGGCGTCTCGGTTTATCTGGCGGAGGTCGCGCCCGAAGGACGCAAAGGGTTCTTTGTCAGCTGGCAGTCCGGTAGTCAGCAGGTTGCGGTGATCTTTGCCGCGCTGCTCGGCCTGGCGCTGAATCATCTGCTGGCGAAAGAGGCGGTAACCGAATGGGGCTGGCGTATTCCGTTTGTGGTCGGCTGCCTGATCGTGCCATTCCTGTTCTATATCCGCCGGATGCTGGAAGAGACCGAAGCGTTCAGCAAGCGTAAACACCATCCACGCATGACCGAGATTATGCGCTCGGTGGCCAGCAACTGGGCGCTGGTGCTGGCGGGGATGCTGATGGTAGTCACCACCACCGTGATGTTCTACATGATTACCGCGTTTACGCCGACCTTTGGCAAAACGGTGCTGATGATGAGCGATAAACAGGCGTTCCTGGTGACGCTCTGTGTCGGGCTCTCTAACCTGATCTGGCTGCCGCTGATGGGATCGCTGTCGGACCGCATCGGCCGTCGTCCGCTGCTGATCGTGTTTACTCTGCTGATGATTGCCACCACCTGGCCGGTGCTGCACTGGCTGGTGGGATCGGCCAGCTTTGCTCATCTGCTGGAAGCTGAACTGTGGCTGTCATTTCTCTATGCCAGCTATAACGGGGCGATGGTGGTGTATCTGGCGGAAATCATGCCCGCCGAGGTGCGCGCCGCCGGTTTCTCGATGGCCTACAGCCTGGCGACCGCGCTGTTTGGCGGCTTTACCCCAGCGATTTCCAGCTACCTGATCCACGTCACTGGCGACAAGGCGATGCCGGGCGTCTGGCTGACCTTCGCTGCCGTGTGTGGCTTGATCGGTACCTTACTGATTGGCCGGATGGTGAAGCAGTACCAGGCGCGTCACAGCGGCGCACCGGTCAGCGCCTCGCTCTAAAACGATAAATCCACCACCACGCTGTCGCTGTAGTTGCCGGCGGGCGGCGTGTTCTGGCTGGTGAGGACGCGCGCGGTGTAGTTAAAGCCGCGCGTCAATCCGTCTGCCGACACCGCCGAAGAGGTGGTGCTGCTCCAGCGTTCAGTGCCGCCCGGTCCCCAGCGGTTGCTGGTCGTCCCCTTATAAATCTCATAGCTCAGCCGGTTTGCCCCGCTCGCCATATTCCTGACGCTGCCCACCGGATAGCTGCCGTTGCTCAGGCCAACGGTATAGGTGCTGCCTTTGCTGCACAGCACGTTGATGGTCTGTGACACGCTGGAGAAGCTGCCGACCAGCGGCGCACTGCCAAAGCTGATATTCGGCGCGGTAATGGTGGTGCAATCATTGGTCAGGATCGCCGTGACGGTAACCGGGATCACGCCACTGCCGCTCTGTTCGCTTAAACAGAGGTTGCCAATGGCGATGCTGGTGCAGATACGGTAGGTCACCGCGAGGTTCAGCGTCACCTGCCAGGTGCCGGCGGTCACCACCTGACCCGGCACGGTACGCAGATAGATCGGAATGGCAAAGTTCAGGCTGCCCAGCAGGCCCGCCAGGTTGATCAGGGTTTGCGAGCCAAAGACGAATGGCGTACCGCCGATCGTCAGTTCATTGGCGCAGGCGCTGTCGGTACAGAGCCGCACCGGCACGTTGTCGCTGCTGGTATCGCCGCTGCGCTTCAGAATGCCGCGGGTGCCGTTACTGTTAGTGGCACCGGTCAGTTGAAAGGTGATCTGGTTATTGCCGAGCAGCGACAGCGCCGCCCCGGCCCCGCAGTTGACGTTGGCGTTGGTGGTGACCGAACTGACGGTGCTGTTGGCAACAAAAGTGGTGACGGAGCCGAAGCTGGCGGTGGAGGCGGGCAGGGCGCAGGCGGCGTAACCCAGTGACGGCAACAACAGCAGCAGACCCGCGAACAGCAGACGATTTATCATGGTGGATTTCCGGTAGCAAAAGCATCAACAGGATGGGCGGTGCTGCCCGCCGCCGCTGCCGGCAGCGCGCAGGTCAATGGCCCATAGGTTTTCAGCGCCTGCGGCTGACCGCCGGCAATACGCAGTTCGGTGTCACAGCGGCGGCCATCCGGCGTCACCACCTGTATCGGATTGCTGGCCGTCAGATCCTCCATCCAGACAATGCCATCCCAGCCGACATATTCGGTGGCGTGATCGGGGCGCTGCACCAGGCTGGAGACCGGCAGCGGCTGGCCCTGCGCATCGTGCAGGATCACGCTGGCGGAGCGCAGTTTTTCCACCGGAAAGTTAAGCAGATAGCCGCTCTGACGCTTCACGGCAAACCGCTGTTCCACCCGTGGCGTGGTCATATCCGCGGGCAGGTCGAGGGTGTCGATATCATATTTGGCCGGATAGTAGCTGCTGATCGACGGCACCAGCAGATAGCCCTGCTGATTGGTGCGGCCCATTGCCTGATTCTCGTACCGCACCGTGACGTCGGGATAGTTGGTTTTGACCAGCACAAAGGCGTCGTTAATCTCGTTGGCGATAAACAGGCTGTTGTCCATCAACACCAGCGCGCCGGAGAGGTCAGCCCACTGCGTGGTGTTGTCATCATCGCCATAAAAGCCCGCCGAGGTATCAATCTGATTGTTGCGATAACGCAGGCTGCCCTGACGATAATCGCCGCTATCGCCGCTCTGATTGGCCCAGGAAGCGTCCCAGGCGATGCCGCCGTCGCTGGGCATGGCGCGCGAGACATAGAGCCGCTGGTTGTCGCGTCCCAGCTGGTCGCGTTCGGTGCTGATGGCGGCGCTGCCCTGTTCGCCAAACGGGATCACCAGCGAAATAGCCCCGGTCCAGCTTTTCTCCTGCTGATCGCGGCTGGCTGAAACGTAGAGGCTGCTGTTGCCCCACAGATTTTTACTCCAGGAGAGGTTCCATAGCCGGGTGCGATCGCCGCGGCCACCGGTGATGTCGATGTACGCCGCGCCGACGCTGCCGAAGCGGTTGAGTGACACGCTGGCGCTGTACTGGGCGCTACGGCGCGACAGGGCATAGCTGCTGCCGGCGTCGGTTCCGGCGCGGCTGCCGACCAGCGCCAGATTCCCAAAGTCGCGGCTGCGCTGGGTTTGCTGGGTGCCGAGGTTAAACCAGCGGTTATTGTACTGATATCCCCAGCTGTATTGCGTGCCGGTTTCGCCATCGAGCTGGCTGTGCGCCACCGCGCCATTCACCACGCCCCAGCTTCCGACGCGCAGCAGGCCGCCGACGCCGCCCATCGCCAGACTGTCGCTGCCTTCAGCATGACTCTCCAGCGTCAGCCAGTCGGTCATGCCGTAACGATAAGAGCCACTGGCTGCCGCCGCGCCATAATCGAAATTCTTTATCCCATAGTTCTCGCGGATCGCCCCGGCAGAAAAGGCGTAATCAGACAGGCCGGACTTCAGCAGGCTACTGGAGACATAGAACGGCAGGGTAGTCGTCACGCGCCGTCCTACTGCATCCGTCGTGGTGATCACCGCGTCGCCGGCACCGTTAACAAACGGCACGTTGGTCAGCGACCAGGGTCCCGGCTGCACGTTCGCCTGGCTGGAGCGGTAGCCGTTGATAAACAGATCGACGGTGGAAGGCACTGCGGCCTGACCGGAAAAGGCGGGCAACGGATAGGTCACCAGATCGGGACGGACGCCAAAATCGCGGCCAATACGGATGCCGCCGAGCCGCACGCTATTACTCCAGGCCAGCGAATCAGTCACCAGATCGCCGACCCGCCAGCTGATTGCCGCATTCTCATTTTCATTACTCCATCCGCTGTCGTAGCGGATGTAACCATCATCCTGATAGCTGTTGCTGCCTTCCAGCTGCTGCTGCCAGACGCCGTTGCTGAAGAACTGGCCTGCCGGTCCGAACAGCCGCAGCTCGTTCCAGGCGGAGAGGCGGGTGCCGCTGTTATCGGTGCGGCTGGCATAGAGATCGTAATTGATCAGCGCACCACTGCTGGTGCGTCCGGGATAGCGCGGTCCGTTTTGCGCCTCGCCAATCACCTGTCCGGGCAGCCAGCCGGGCGGCACGCTGAGCAGCAGGCGTTGCCGCGCATCGTCATACTCCACTTTGACCTGCGGCATGACGCTGACGTCGACCTGCGGCTGCGACCCCAGTTTATCCTGCGGCAGACCGGCCCGCTGCAGGTCGCCACTGCGCAGCCAGAAGTGGCCGTCACGCTGTTCAACCGCCACGATGTCACCGCGCGCCTGCTGGTTAACGATCAGCTCCAGCATATATTGCTGGCCGTTACCGGGGTTCTGCAGGCTGGGCGGTGGCGGCAGGGATGAGTAAGTTTCCGCCAGCGACAGGCCAGGCGTCAGACAGTAAAAGACGCTGGTCACCGCCAGCGCACCGGGATGAAGAGAAAAAGGTCTCATCGGGCGCTTACTTCTGGGCAGCGCTGCGCCACTGACTCTTGTTCACTTCAGCCACGAGTTCACCACTCACCGCCGCATTCAGCGGCCAGCGATAGCGGCTGTTAGCCAGCACATAGCCATACAGACCTTCGCCCAACTGGCGGCCACCGATGCTGACGTGACTGAGGCGGGCATGGCCGTTGCCACGATTGGTCAGCTGCAGCCAGCGCTTGCCGCCTTCGCTGACCTGCTGCCAGCTAAGGTCCGGGCGGACGCTGTCGGCGCTGAGGCCGTCGCCATAGACAAACAGCGGCACCGAATAGCGCATCTGAAAAGTCAGTCCGGCCTGGTTTTCGCCCGGCTGGCGTGGCGTCGGGATCTCATCCAGCACCACCCGATAGGCCAGCTCCTGACCGGCAGCGGGCGGGGTCTGCTTGATCAGCCGGACCAACTGTTTCTGACCGGGCTCCATCCGCACCATCGGCGGGCTGGCGACCACCTGCTGCTGCGTCTGGTACTGCTCCTGGCCATTGACCTGCTGCCAGCCGAATACCCGGATCTGCATCATGGTGGTGGTATTGCCGCGGTTCTCCAGCCACAGTTCGCTGGCTTTCTCCGCAGGATTGATCGCCGGATCGATCGGCCAGATCATCACCGAGTTAGCGGCAAAAACCGGCGACAGTAAGGTGGTGCCGATCAGAATCAGCAGGGCGCGCAGTAACTTCATCGTCGTTTCCTTGTTATTGATATCGCCTCACCAGCTCAGGGTGACGGTCAGGGTGTCGGTATAGACGCCGGCGCGCGCGGTTCCCGGCAGTGTCAGCTGGCCATAAATCGGCAGCGTGATGTTATTGGCATTGCTGTAGCTCAGTGGCACCGCCTGGTTTACCGGGATCACCGTGGTGCGGCTGGCGTTGCTGTAAAGCGTGTAGGGAACGGTATTGCTGAAGTTCGGCAGTTTCAGGTTGCGCGTCGTGGTGTAGTTGTTGCCCTGATTAATGCTCATGTTCAGCGTGGTGCCCGGCGTACAGGCAAGATTGAGGGTGGTGCTTTGCACATAGCTGGCGCTGACGACACCGGTCGCCACGCCAGACTGAGAGCCAAAATTGAGCGTGCCAAAAACGCCGGTATTGGTACCGGATATCACGCAGCCTGCCACAATCGAAGCGGTCACCTGGAAAGTGCTGGTCGGCAGACTCCAGGCGCTAATACTCCATATCAGCAGAAACAGACCGCGTGCAATCGTCAGACAGGACCGCGAGACAGCCACCCACATTCACCGGCGAATGCAGTTAATAGTTCACGGCGACGTTAATGGTGTCGGTATAGGTTCCGGCAGGGATCAGCGGGTTAAAGCCTCCGCCAACCACCCGACCGTAAATGGCATAGTTAGTGCCCAGGGTAGGATCGGTGGTGCCGCTGGCCGCGATGGGGGTGTTATTGGCAATCGCCGTGGTGAAAGACGCGTCGCTATACAGGGTGTAGGCGATGCCCTGCGCATTATCTGAGCCCAGCACCAGATAGCGCGGCGAAGTGGACGCCGTGCCATAGACGGTAGCAGGCGCGGTATTGCTGCTGGTGACCACCACATTGTAATCCTGGCCGGTGGTGCAACGGACAAAAATACCGTTGCCTGCCGCACCGACCAGCGTGGCGTTCAGGGTATCAAAGGTGGCGGCACTGCTGCCGAAGTTCAGGGTACCGAAATTAACCCCGGCGGTGGCGGACTGACCGTTTACCAGACAACCGGTGGTCAGCGTCAGCGTCGCATTGATGGTGCCCGAGGTGGTTGCCGCCAGCGTTAATGACGGAAGCGCGGTGGTAATGCCAGCAGCAGCCAAAAGAAAAAGCTTGAGTTTCATAATCATTCCTTACCGATTATCCAGAGTCAGTGCTTTTTCACCCGGTGTTAATTTAACGGTTCAACCCAAAAATAGAGAAAATAATCATAACCATCTAAGTAATGCCATAGTCCTAAGAAACATCCTGGACATAAGCTAAATGATTTATATCAGTTTTATTTACTATAGAACAGTTAAAGCGTCACGCGAATAACGCCCCGCTATTTTTCATTAATCAAATGGGGTGACTGGCCGATAACCCAGTAACGGCAAGGCATTACAGGGAAGAGGTAAAGCGAAAATCATTATTTTCGTCCCCTCTATCGCCCTTTCTGCTTCGGTGATATGTTCTTGCACCAATCAGACAAAATAACGATTTACTGCTCAGTGCGGTGGCCAGCGAGTCGCGGTCATGCTTCGCAGAGCGCGCGTTACCAGGACGTCACGACAACATTAAACCTGGCGCTAAATAACTTTCACCCGACGGGTGTTTTCAGATCGATTATTCAGGCTTTACACAGCACCCGTTCACCAGCGGGTGGTGAGGAGTTGCATATGCTACAGGTCTCCTGGGATGGCGTTCTGGTCTGCGTTTCGCTGATCGTCGCGTTTATTGCTTCGTTTACCGCGCTGGACACGGCGGGGCGGGTTGCCGTTTCCGGTGGCTGGATCGCCCGGCTCTGGCTGCTGGTGAGCGGCACCGCGATGGGGATTGGCGTCTGGGCGATGCATTTCATCGGGATGCTGGCGATGATGCTGCCGATGACCCTGCGTTACGACCTCCGGCTGACCATCATCTCGCTGCTGGTGGCGATTCTGGCATCGATGCTGGCGTTTGGTCAGACGGTGGGAGGCCTGCACCTTACCCGGCGTCGTCTGCTGCGCGGCAGCCTGATCCTCGGCGCGGGCGTGGTGGTAATGCACTATCTCGGTATGCATGCGTTACTGATCTCGCCGCAGCCGCACTGGAACCGGCCGCTGGTGGCGCTCTCGATGCTGATCGCCTTTGCCGCCTCCGGTGTTGCGCTGTGGCTGGCGTTTCATCTGCGCCAGGGGGAATATCCTCTGCTGATCATGCGCGCGCTGGCGTCGCTGGTGATGGGGTTTGCCATTGCCGGAATGCACTATGTCGGCATGGCCGCGGCGCAGTTCAGCCACCTCAGCGCGATGCAGCCACAGGGCGTCGGCAATCCGGGACTGGCGGTGTGGGTCACCCTGATTACCCTCATCATTCTTGGCGTCACCCTGCTGAGCTCGATGCTGGATGCCCAGCTGCGCGCCGCGCGGCTGACCGCCAGGCTGAACCGCGCTAACCAGGAGCTGCGCCAGCTGGCGATGCATGACAACCTCACGGCGCTGCCCAACCGGGTGATGCTGGAGCAGCAGCTGGACCTGGCGATCAAACAGGCGATGCTTAAAGAGAGCAGCTTTGCGGTGATGTACATGGATCTCGATGGCTTCAAGGCGGTCAATGATACCTGGGGACATCACGTTGGTGACCGGTTGCTGATTGCGGTAGCGGAACGGCTGCGCAGCCAGCTCAGCGACGCGATGCTGCTGGTGCGCCTGGGCGGCGATGAATTTGTGCTGATGGCGGAAGGCTGTGATGCCAGCGGCGCCAGTCAGCTGGCGCAAAAGCTGGTGCGGGTAATCGACGTCGCCTTTGAACTGGATCGCTACTCGCTGCACGTATCGCTCAGCGCCGGCATCGCTATCTTCCCGCTGCACGGCCGTAATAAACAGGAACTGCTGTTTAATGCCGATTCGGCGATGTACCACACCAAGCATAACGGCCGCAACGGCTGGTGCCTGTTCGAGCCGGCAATGAACGCCGCGACGCAGCATCAGCTAGAGCTGGCCAACGACCTGTGGAAAGCGCTGGAACGCCAGGAGATGCGGCTGTTCTATCAGCCAAAATTTCGCTCCAGCGGCACGATGCTGATCGGCTTTGAAGCGCTGCTGCGCTGGCAGCATCCGGTACGGGGCTTGCTGATGCCGGATCAGTTTCTGCCGCGCGCGGAAAAAACCGGTCAGATTGTAGCGCTGGGCAACTGGGTGATTAATGAAGCCTGCCGCCAGCTGAAGATCTGGCATAATCAGGGCCACAGCGACTGGACGGTGTCGGTTAACCTCTCGGCGTTGCAGTTTCATCAACGCGATCTGCTGGCAACCATTACGCAGACGCTGGCGCGCCATCAGCTGGCCAGCGGGAAGCTGATGCTGGAGATCACGGAAGCCATTGCCATGCGCGACCCGATCTTCAGCCAGCAGCGTATTGGTGAATTACACCAGGCTGGCGTCAGCGTGGCGATCGATAACTTCGGCATCGGCTACGCTAACCTGCTGCATCTGAAACATCTGGACGCCAGCGAGCTGAAGATCGATCGCAGCTTTATTAACTGCCTGCGGCCCGACAGCGAAGATGCGACCGTGGTGACTGCGATGCTGACGCTGGCGCAGAGTCTCAATCTGCGGATGGTGGCAGAAGGTGTCGAGACGGAAGAGCAGCAACAGTTACTGACCGGGCTGGGTTTTGATGCGTTGCAGGGTTATCTGCTGGGCAAGCCAACGCCCGCTGAGCGGGTCGGCGAGTTTAGCATGTCCGCGGCGCAGATCCCCTGACAGTCCGCTCTCTGACGATAGCTTTTAACGCTTGAATACATCGAAAACAGTTATCGTGACAGGTTAATTAACCGGCAGGTATTGCCGATAACCTATACAACAAGACCATCCCTGATCCTTACTCAACCCACCCAGCTGCTGGCACGGCTTTTCTCGGGAATGCACTATGTTAGTGACCTCATACGACTCTTTTATCGTCATCGTTTCGATTCTTGTTGCGATGCTGGCTTCGTTTACCGCGTTAGACATGGCGGGACGGGTGGTGCATTCAACCGGCAAAGTGGCGCTGGTGTGGCTGTTCGGCGGCGGTTTCGCGATGGGGATTGGCATCTGGGCGATGCATTTCATCGGGATGCTGTCGATGAACATGGAGATGGTGATGAGCTACAACGCCGGGCTCACCGCCTTTTCGGCCGGCATCGCGGTCTGCGCCTCTATCTTTGCGTTGTGGCTGGTGTGCAACGGCGATTTGCCGTTACCGCGTCTGGCGGGCGGGGCGCTGATTCTCGGCAGCGGCGTGGTAGCGATGCATTACACCGGCATGGCGGCACTGATGTTTGCGCCCGGTATCGTCTGGAACTGGGGCTGGATCGCCGTCTCGGTGGTGATCGCGCTGGCGGCGTCCGGTGCGGCGCTGTGGCTGGCCTTTAATCTGCGTGAAGGGCAGACCGGCCGGGTTACGCTGTTGCGACTCGGTGCCTCGGTGGTGATGGGCGCGGCTATCGCCGGTATGCACTATACCGGCATGATGGCAGCAGAGTTTCCGCTGCACAGCCATCCAACGCAGCAGGGCGTTAACAGTAACTGGCTGGCGATTCTGGTGACGGTGGTCACTATCTCGATCCTCGGCATTACGCTGCTGGTGTCGATGCTGGATGCCCGTATGCAGGCGCGCACCTCGATTCTCGCCAGCTCGCTGGCCGAGGCGAACCGTGAGCTGGCACAGCTGGCGCTGCATGATAACCTGACACGCTTGCCGAACCGCATCCTGCTGGAGGACCGGCTGGAACAGGCGATCAACAAGGCGAACCGTGAGCAGACGCAATTTGCGCTGATGTTTATGGATCTGGATGGCTTTAAGGCGGTAAATGACGCCTTTGGCCACCATATTGGCGACAATCTGCTGATTGGCGTGACCGAACGCATGAGCCAGCAGATGGCCGGTTACTACACCCTGGCGCGGCTGGGCGGTGATGAGTTTGTGCTGCTGATTGAGATTGACGATCCCAACGATGCGGCCGCCGTTGCCGATAAGCTGGTAAAAGCGGTCGATCGTCCGTTTGATATTTCGCGTTATGAACTGGTGGTGTCACTCAGCATCGGCATTGCGGTCTATCCGGGCGATGGGGTGAATGAGCGGGAACTGATGTTTAACGCCGATGCGGCGATGTACCACACCAAAAACAACGGACGCAACGGCTACACCTTCTTCCAGCCGTCGATGAACATCCTGGCGCAGAGCCAGCTCCAGCTTAATAACGATCTCTGGCAGGCGCTGGATAACAACGAGCTGCGCCTGTTCTATCAACCTAAATATTGCGCGCCACGCGGGCCGATCCTCGGTTTTGAGGCGCTGCTGCGCTGGCAGCATCCGCAGCGGGGTCTGCTGACGCCGGACCAGTTTTTACCGATGGCGGAAAAAACCGGCATGATCGTCGGCATCGGCAACTGGGTGATCCACGAAGCCTGTCGTCAGCTGCGACAGTGGCATCTGCAGGGCCATCCGCACTGGTCGGTGGCGGTCAATCTCTCAGCATTACAGTTTGAACAGAACAATCTGGTGGAAACCGTCACCGAGGCGCTGGCACGCCATGAGATCCCGCCTGAGCTGCTGACGCTGGAGGTGACGGAAACCACCGCAATGCGCGATCCCGATGAGAGCGTCCGCATCCTGACAGAACTGACCACGCTTGGGGTAAAAGCCTCGATTGATGACTTCGGCACCGGCTATTCCAGCCTGCTCTATCTGAAACGCCTGCCGGCCAGCGAACTGAAGATCGATCGGGCGTTCGTCAATGAACTGCAGCATCACAGCGAAGATGCCACGATTGTTTCAGCGATTGTGGCGCTGGCGCAGTCGCTACAGCTGAAAGTGGTGGCTGAGGGCGTGGAAACGGCCGAGCAGCAGGCCTTTCTCACCAGCCTCGGTTGCAACACGCTGCAGGGCTATCTGCTAGGGAAACCGATTCCGCCCGATCGGATCGATGAACTGGCTAATTTTGTCGGTGATGAAAAAGTGGAGATGGGCGCGCCATTCACGCCCGATGAATCGCCGTTAGCCACAGAGGTTGCGCCTGCCTGACACCGTGCAGGCAAGATAAGTGGCAAGCCCGGCCTGTCATTAACCGTCGTGCATGGTAAAGTCTCGCGGGTGGAAAAGGAGAGGCGACCCGTGGCGAAATACCAGCGATTGATGGATGAGATTCAGCAGCAGATAGAGGCCGGCATCTGGCTGCCGGGCACCCGTTTACCCTCGTTGCGCCAGCAGGTTGCGCAGCAGGGGCTTAGCCTGATGACGGTGCTGCACGCCTATGAGTTGCTGGAGAGTCAGGGCTGGATCGTCTCACGACCACAGTCGGGTTACTACGTCGCGCCGCGCGCGCTGGCCTCCACGCCGCTCAGCGTCACCATCAGCGAGCAGGTCGATATTAACGACTTTGTGTTTGATGTGCTGCAGGCGACCCGCGATCCCGCCATCGTCCCCTTTGGCTCCGCCTTTCCCGACCCGGCGCTGTTTCCGCAGCGCCAGCTGATGCGCTCGCTGGCGAACGTCTCCCATCAGCTGACTCCCACCGATGCGCTGCACAATCTGCCGCCCGGCAACGCCACTCTGCGGCAGCTGCTGGCGCAGCGCTATGCGCGTCAGGGCATTACCCTGTCGCCGGATGAGATCGTCATTACCAGCGGGGCGCTGGAGGCGCTTAATCTCAGCCTGCAGTCGTTAACCGAGCCGGGCGATTATGTGGTGATTGAGCAGCCGAGCTTCTATGGCGCGTTACAGGCGATTGAGCGGCTGAAGCTCAAGGCGCTGGCGATTCCGGTAGATGCGCAGAACGGCATCGATCTGGTGCAGCTGGAAGAGGCGCTGCAGCGCTGGCCGGTGAAAGCGTGCTGGCTGATGACGACCTTGCAGAACCCGCTGGGCGTCACCTTATCCGCCGAACGTAAGCAGCAGCTGGTGGCGCTGCTGGCGCGTTATCAGGTGCCGATGATTGAAGATGATGTCTACGCTGAACTCTGGTCAGGCGACACGCCGCCGCTGCCCGCCAAAGCCTGGGATCGTCAGGGCAACGTGCTGCACTGTGGCTCGTTTTCGAAGTCGCTGGTGGCGGGATTCCGCGTTGGCTGGGTGGCGGCCGGTCAGCATGCGCAGCGCATTCAGCGTCTGCAACTGATGAGTACCTTATCGACCAGTGCGCCAATGCAGCTGGCGCTGGCCGATTTCCTCGCCACCCGACGTTACGATACCCACCTGAAACGGCTGCGGCAGATTCTGGCGAAGCGCCAGCAGATGGTGCGGCAGGCGTTGCTGAAAGTGTTACCGGCGCAGGCGACGCTGAGCGAAGCGCGTGGCGGTTATTTCCTCTGGGTGACGCTGCCGGACAGCATCAATACTACGCAGTTGTATCAGCAGGCGCTGGCGCAGGGGATCAGTATCGCACCGGGGCAGTTATTTTCGGCGGGGGAGCAGTTCAGTCACTGTTTTCGGCTCAACACCGCCTGGCCGTGGGATACGCGGGCCGAGGCGGCGATTGAGACGCTGGGCAGGCTGATGGCGCAGGGTCAGACGCGCGCCGCGTCCTGATGGCCCCAGGTCAGGTAGTAGACATCATAAAAATCGACTTCGCCTTTTTGCGTCAGCAGGCGCTGAATGCCGCTTTTAACCCGCTCCGGCGTCTCCGGCAGCGACAGAATGCGTGATATCGCCTGCTCGCGCACCGGCTGAACGTAGTACCATTCGCCGTTGTAGCAGACGCGCAGATCGAGCGCATCAATATCTTCAAAACGGTATTTTGGATTGATATCCAGCAGCATCAAAAAGCTCATCACCAGCACAAACGCGGTGGCAAACCAGAAGGCGGGCCAGCCGAGCATCTCTGTCGTGAAAATCAGTGCAACACACAGGCCGTAGCACAGGTACATCACTGCCCACAGACCGGGATGGTTTTTCAGAAAAGAGAGGCTGAAGCGCGGCAGATTGTCGCGACGTTCTTCGCGGTTGAGCGTAGCGATCTCGTCGATCAGGATTTGTTTAATAGCGTCCATTTTTTTACCTCACTGTCATCTGTTAACGATTAGAACAGATAACAGTCAAGGATATCAGAAACAGATTTGTGCATTTTTTATATAACAGTTGCCGTGGTGATCGCACTTCCCGCCTGACATTTTGCAACACTTTCGCTCAGTGATAACCACCATCATCAACCGCTGCGCTATTGCGTCGCAACATTGTTAACGACACATTTGGCTTTAGTTAGCAATATCAGTTAATTATGTTAATTGTGTCGGCTGGCGCACATTGCATTGTGGCCCGGCTTTGCCACACTTAGAAAAAAACCGGAGAACCTGTATGACTGTTCAATCCTCCAGTCTGATGTTGCTGATGTCGTTCGCCGCGGGCACCTTCTCTGCCGGAGCCTCTGACAACCCCCAGCACCTGATGCTCGCCAGCCCGTCGGGCGGTGTGCCAAACAACCCGTTACCCCTGATTATCTGGCCACGCGTGGTGCCAGAAGAGGAAGAGGATATCGCGGCCTGGTTTGAAAAAACCTTCGGGCAACATGGCTGGCCGCCCGCCTGGCGCTACCCGATTTTCCCCTACACCCATTATCACCCGAATACCCACGAACTGCTGGGCGTGGCGGCGGGCTGGGCAGAAGTACTGTTTGGCGGCGACAGCGGCCGGATGGTCACGCTGCGTGCCGGGGATGCGGTCCTGATCCCGGCGGGCGTCGGACACCGGCAGGTCAGCGCCAGCGAAGATTTTCTGGTCGTCGGCGCTTATCCGCAGGGCATGTCACCGGAAACGCTGCGTGATGAGCCCGCTAAGCTGAAAGCGTCGCAGGCGCAGGTCAAAAACGTTCCGCTGCCGCATCAGGACCCGTTTACCGGCAAAGAGGGCGCGATGACCGATATCTGGCAGCCGATTGCGGCGCTGACCTCTCAGCAGTAAATCCCGGCGCGTCCGCCCGGCTTGTCGCGGCCTGACGGTGTAGCGCGACGATTGAGCCCGGTTGTCACCGGGCTGTCATCAAACTGTCGTAGCGTTTTGCCCAGAACGTAAATGGCAGGGGCAGAATAAGATGGCGGCAATTTCGTTAACCGGGCTGCACAAAGCCTTCGGGACGCAGCCGGTACTGGACGCAATTTCGTTACAGATTAATCAGGGCGAATTTGTCGCCGTACTCGGGCCATCGGGCTGTGGCAAAACCACATTGCTGCGGCTGCTGGCCGGTTTTGAAACGCTCGACAGCGGTGAAATTCGTATCGGTGAGCGGCAGGTCGCCGCAGATGGGCTGCATCTGCCACCGGAAGCGCGCGATCTCGGCGTGGTCTTTCAGAACTACGCCCTGTGGCCGCATATGACGGTGGCGGAAAACGTCGCCTACAGCCTGAAAGTCAACGGTGTGGCACGAGCAGAACGTCTGCTGCGCACCAGCCAGGCCCTGACGCTGGTCGGGCTGGATCGCTTCGCCGACCGCCGACCCGCCGATCTCTCCGGCGGCCAGCGCCAGCGCGTGGCCCTGGCGCGCTGCCTGGTAGCCCGGCCCACGCTGGTGCTGCTGGATGAGCCGCTGGCTAACCTCGATGTCCATCTTCGCGCCACCATGGAAGAGGAGTTCCGCCGCTTCCATCGCCACAGCGGCGCCACCTTACTCTATATCACCCACGATCAACGCGAAGCGATGGCGCTGGCCGACCGCATCGTGGTGCTCGATCACGGCAAAGTGATGCAGTTCGCCAGTCCGCAGACCCTGTGGCGCGAACCGGCTAACGAGATGGTCGCGACCTTTATTGATGACGGGCGGGTGCTGCCGGTCAGCGACATTGAACCGCTGGACCCCGGCAACGCCACCGCCACGCTGTGCGGACTGCGGGTGCTGCTGCGCTGTTCGCCTCGCCAGCGACCGCTGCCGCACGGCAAAGCCAGCTTCCACAGCGTCAGTTTCCATCTGGCTGCGGCAGATGAACGCCAGTTTGCCGCACGCGTCGAACGCATTATCTTTCGCGGCGGCCACCATCAGATCAATCTTCGTCCGCTTAATCAACCGGATGTCAGCCTGTCGCTGACGCTTAACGATGCGGCTTTACTGGCGGTGGATGACACCGTCGGCGTCGCCGTCGATGACGGCTGGATTCTTCCTGCATAAAGGGTTTCACTGACCATGAAAACGGCTTTTCGTACTTCGCTCCACGCGCTGTTGTTGTTATCGGGCTTCACGGCCTCAACCCTGTCGCAGGCGGCGGATGCGCCTGGCGGCAAACTGGTGATCTACACCTCGCAGGCACCTGAAATCGCCCAGCAGACCATTGATGCCTTCAAAGCCGCTTATCCAGCAGTTGAGGTGGAGTGGACCCGCAACGGCACCACCCAGCTGATGAACGTGCTGCATACCGAGATGATGAGCGGCCAGGTGAAACCCGATGTGCTGCTGGTCGCCGACGCGATCAATCTGGGCGCGCTCAAAAAAGAGGGGCAGCTCTATCCCTATCAAACCGCGCCGGTCAGCCACCTGAAGCCCGCCTATTACGATGCGGATAAAACCTTCTTCGGCACCAAAATTATCGCCACGGTGATCGCTTACAACACCCAGCGCGCGAAGCCGGTCACCAGCTGGAAAGCGCTGGCGGTAGCGGAAAACAGCGGTCAGATTGCCGTGCCCAGCCCGCTCTATTCCGGCGCGGCGCTCTACAAGCTGCACACCGATATCAATACGCCATCGATCGGCTGGCAATTCTATCAACAGCTGGCGGCGATCGGCATCGCGCCGCAGGGCGGTAACGGACCGGCGCTGAAAGCGGTCGCCAGCGGCATGGATAAATATGGCGTCATCACCGATGCCGATATTATCCGCGCCAAAAAGCAGGGCTCACCCATCGATCTGGTCTATCCGCAGGAGGGCGTCTCCTATGTGACCGAGCCGGTGGCGATCATGAAGTCGGTGCATAATCTGCCAGCCGCCAAAGCGTTTGTTGATTTCATGCTGTCGGAAGCGGGTCAGCAGCTGGTGGCGAAGCAGGGCAACCGGCCGGTGGATGCGCGCGTGGCGGCACCTGAGGGTTTTGCGCCAATTGACCAGATCAAACTGCTGACGCCGGACGTGGCGAAAGCGGTGGCCGATGATGCCCAGGTACGCGATACCTTTACCGAACTGTTTGGCGGCTGAGCATGAGCGTGCTGGGCAACGAATGGCGTAGCGGTCAGGCCGCCAGGCGCGGCAGATGGCGGGCGGAGCCGCTGTTGCTGGCGCTGCTGGTACTGGTGATCGGCCTGTTGTCGGTGGCACCTTTTGCCCGGCTGATCGGCACCGCGCTGGCTCCCGATGGCGTGGTGGATGGCAATCGTCTGCTGCGGTTACTGACCAGCCGCCGGGTGCTCAGCGCCACGCTGAATACTCTGACCATCGGCATCAGCGCGACGCTGTTGTCGCTGCTGCTGGGAACGGTGGCCGCCTGGCTGGTGGCGCTGACCGATCTGCGCGCCAAAGCCGCCTGGATATTTGCCTTTATTCTGCCGCTGATGATCCCGCCGCAGGTGACCGCGCTGGCCTGGGTTCAGGCGCTGGCACCGGGAAGCGCGCTGGCCGCGCTGGTCAACGCGCTGGGCGGTTCCTGGCTGGCGGCCGGTGAGCAGCCGCTCTATTCAGCGACCGGCATGGTGCTGCTGCTGGGGCTGCACAATGCGCCGCTGGTGTTTCTGACGGTACGTGCCGGGCTGCGTCGCTTACCCGCTGAACTGATCGAGGCGGCCCGCGTCAGTGGCGCATCACCGCGCCAGATCCTGCTGACGGTGATCCTGCCGCTGGCGCGACCCGCGATCTTCGCCGGGGCGGCGCTGGCGTTTGTCGCCGCCGTCGGCAACTTCGGCATTCAGGCGATGCTGGGGATTCCGGCGCGGGTGCCGACGCTGATTACGCTGGTGTATCAACAGCTCAATACCCTTGGACCCGATGCGCTGCCCAATACTGCCGTCTACTCGATGCTGATTGCGCTGATCACCCTCGCCGGGATGCTGATCAGCGGCTGGCTCGGCGGGCGACGCGATGTGCGGGTCAGCGGCTCGCCGCGCCCCTGGCACCAGCCGCTGCGTCACAGCCGGCTACCGATCGAAATCACCGCCTGGCTGTGGATGGTGACCACTTTGCTGCTGCCGCTCAGCGCCTTGCTGACCACCGCGTTAACCCGCGGTTTTGGTCAGGCGCTGAACAGGCAAACCCTGACGCTGGAGAATTTTCAGCAGGCGCTGTGGGGCTATCCGGCGATCCGTCAGGCCTTCTTTACCAGCCTGTGGCTCACCGGTCTGACGGCGGTGCTGCTCAGCATCATGGCGCTGTTTCTGGCCTTCTTTCTTAGCTGGCGTCGCACCCGGCTGGTGCGCGGGCTGGGGTTCGCCAGTGAACTGACCTATGCGCTGCCCGGCATTGTCACCGGCGTGGCAGCGATACTGTTTTTCCTGCGGCCGCTGCCGCTGCTCGGTTTTTCGCTGTATGGCACGGTGTGGATCATTCTCGCGGCCTATCTGGCCAACTTCCTCGCGCTGGTACTCAGGCCGACGCTGGCCGGATTCGCCCGGATTGAACCTTCGCTGGATGAAGCGGCGCGCTTGTGCGGTGCAGGCCTGATGCGGCGAATGATTGATATCCTGCTGCCGCTGGCGGCCCCTTCGGTACTGGCTGGCGCGCTGCTGGTGTTCCTCACCGCGCTGAATGAAATACAGGTTTCGGTGCTGCTGGTCACCGCGCAAACCCAGACGCTTGGCCCGACCATTATCTTCCTTGATGAAGGCGGATCGGCACCGCTGGCGGCGGCCGTCGGCTGCCTGATGATCCTGGTGGTGCTGGGCTTGATGCTGCTGGCGTCGCGGCTGACGCGCCGTTTGCCGCAGGGAGTGCTGCCATGGCAAGCCTGACGGTGATCAGCGGCGTCGGCGGTAAACTGCCGGCCGCTTTCCTGCTGGAGATAGAGGGATACCGGCTGCTGTGGGATTTAGGTGCCGGGCCGGAGCCGGGCGTGCGGCCTGCCATCTCCGCTATCGGTCAGGTCGATGCGCTCTGCCTGACCCATTCCCATGTGGATCATGCGGCGGCGCTCGATAGCTGGGCCGACATCGGTTCACCGCCGGTCTATGCCAGCGATCTCACCTGGCAGCAGCTGGGCGAGTGCGGCGTACCGCAGCCGGCGCGGCACATTCTGCCGCTGCGCGGCCAGTGCGCACTGGGACCGCTGAATCTGTTCACCGGACGCAGCGGGCATTCGCCGGGATCGATCTGGTTTCATCTGCCGGTGGCGGGCGGCATCACCTATATGGGTGACTGGAGCCGCGAGTCGCTGCTGTTGCCGTTTGACTGTCCGCCACGCGCGCGACTGTTGATCACCGATGGCTCCTATGGCGATCGGAATCAGCGGCTGGCGCAGCAGATTGACGCGCTGGCACAGGCGGCCAGGCCGGGCGCGGTGGTTACCGCGCCGCTGCACGGACGCGGACCGGAGATGGCGCTGCAGCTCAGTGCGCGCGGACTGCCGGTGGTGATGTGCCCGCAGGTGCGGGAAGAGGTGGCGCAGCTGCTGGCGCTCAACAGCCTGCCCGCTGCGGCTACGCTGGCGCTGGCCAGCCTGCTGCGCATCGCCACGCCGGCGTGCTGGCGACCGGATGCGGTGATCGTTGCAGCGGATGCGGTGGCCGACAGTGGGCTGGCAGCTCAGCTCAGCCATCAGCCCGACTTCCGCCTGATCTTCAGCAGTCACGTCGCCGCCGGTACGCGCGCGTCTGAGATGCTGCAAACCGGGGCTGCCCGCTGGCTGCCGTGGAACGTCCATCCACCGCTTGACGATCAGCTGACGCTAATCAGGCAGACGGCGGCACAACAGGTGATCCCGGCCTTTGTCGCACCGGAACAGTGCCGACAGCTGGCCGACCAAAGCCCGGCAGCGCTCTGCTGGCAACAGTACTATCCTCTCTACTCGCGCTGGGAAAGCGTCGCCTGACGCACCGCGTCTGGCTGCGGGCCGGCGCGCCGTTGTGATTGAACATTTACTTGCCGCTGCCGATAAACCCCCTACTAACATTGGTTAATCTTCTTAATGCGCTTGTGATCTCAGCCCTTTTCAGCTGTAGTCTGCCTACGCGATTAAGAACATTCCTAAGCCATCACCCGGCTACCGAGCAGCAGGCTAATAACAATGGATAATAACTCTGATGTCATGTATCGCATGCTGATACAAAGCGTGACTGATTACGCCATCACTATGCTCAAACCCGATGGTGCTGTCGCCAGCTGGAATCAGGGAGCCGGGCGCACCATCGGCTATGCGCCAGACGAAATTATCGGCCGCAGCTTCGCCCTGTTTTACAGCGAAGAGGATCGCCGCCGGGCCCTGCCGCAGCGTGGTCTGGATATCGCCGCTACCGCCGGACATTACGAAACCGAAGGCTGGCGCTACCGCAAAGATGGCAGTGCGTTCTGGGCGCATGAAGTGATTAACCCGATGCGCAGCGATGCCGGCCTGCTGGTGGGATTCGCCCACATCACCCGCGACTGTACCCGGCAGCAGGAACAGCAACGTAAAGAACGTGAGCAGGAGGCGCGCTTTCGCCTGCTGGTGGAGGGCGTCACCGATTACGCCATCTATATGCTCGATCACGACGGCAACGTGGTGAACTGGAATGCCGGTGCCCAGCGCACCAAAGGCTATGTCGCCGAAGAGATTGTCGGCCAGCATTTCTCACGCTTCTACAGCGCGCAGGATCGGCTGAAGCATCTGCCGTCGCAAAACCTGCAAACCGCTTACCGCACTGGCCGCTTCGAAGATGAGGGCTGGCGCTACCGCAAAGATGGCAGCGCGTTCTGGGCGCACGTCGTGATCGATGCGATCCGCGACGATCAGGGCAAACTGATCGGCTATGCCAAAATCACCCGCGACTGCAGTGAACAGCAGCGCATCCGCAATCTGCAGCGTGAACATGAACAGCGTTTTCGCCTGCTGGTCGAAGGCGTCACCGATTACGCCATCTACATGCTGGATATCGAAGGGCGGGTGGTGAACTGGAATGCGGGCGCGCAGCGTGCCAAAGGTTACAAGGCGGATGAGATCGTCGGTCAGCATTTCTCGCTGTTTTACAGCGCCCAGGAACGACTGAATCGCACCCCGGAAGCGAACCTCGGCATCGCTCTGAAGACCGGCCGCTTTGAGGATGAAGGCTGGCGTTACCGCAAAGATGGCAGCGCCTTCTGGGCACATGTAGTGATCGATGCGATCCATGACGATGATGGCAAGCTGATGGGGTTTGCCAAAATTACCCGCGATCGCACCGAGCGGCGTGAGCAGGAGCAGCAGGTGCTGCGCGCCCGCGATCTGGCTGAAGCCCAGAGTGCGCAGAAGACCGCGCTGTCGAAGTTTCTTGATAATATCATCGCCAATATTCCCTCCTGTGTGATCGTAGAAGATGCGATCACTCGCGAGATCCTGCTGGTCAACGATCGTTCGCAGCAGCTGTTTGGCCTGTCGAAATCGCTGATTGTGAACAAGCGGCCACATGAATGTATGTCGCCTGAGCTGAGCGACTATTTCAATAATCTCGCCGATGTGGCGCTGCGCAGTGAAGGTATTCATGAGCGTGAGCAACTGCTGATGACCGCCAGCGGCGAACGCATTCTGCATACCCGCGCCACCGCCATCAACGGGCAGGATGCGCGGCGTAACTACCTGATGCTGATCGTGGAAGATGTCACCGATCAGCGTGCTGCCGATGCCCGCATTCACCATATGGCGCACCATGACAACCTCACCAGCCTGCCAAACCGCATTCTGTTCCGCCAGCGTCTGAGCGAGGCGTTGCGCACCGCCAGCCAGACAGAGCGCCAGACGGCGGCACTCTGTCTGGACCTCGATAACTTCAAGAACGTCAATGACGCGCTGGGCCACCAGATTGGTGATGAGCTGTTACGCTCGGTGGCGAAGCGCCTGCGCAGTACCCTGCGCGATCAGGATACGCTGGCGCGCATTGGCGGTGACGAGTTCGCCATCGTGCTGCCGTCGGTGGCTAACAATGATGAAGCCAGCATTGTGGCGCAGCGCCTGATCGAAGCGATTCGGCCGCCGGTGAATATTGAAGGCCATAACCTGTCGGTGGGGCTGAGCGTCGGCATCGCGCTCAGCACCACCATCACCAATACGCCGGAACAGCTGCTGCGCTGTGCCGACATGGCGCTGTATGAAGCCAAACGCAATGGCCGTAACCGCTTTGAGCATTTCACCCTGGCGATGGATGATGTGGCGCGCAGCCGGCGCGTGATTGAGAACGATCTGCGCGACGCGATCAGCGGCGGGCATCTGCGCCTCTACTATCAGCCGATCACCAACGGCGACAACATCACCATCATCGGCTATGAAGCGCTGATGCGCTGGCATCATCCGATCCGCGGGCTGATCATGCCGAACGATTTTATCCCGATCGCCGAAGAGACCGGGCTGATTCATATGCTGGGGGCGTTTGCCCTGTATGAAGCCTGTCGCGAAGCGGCAAGCTGGGAAGGGGTGCAGTCGGTGTCGGTGAACCTGTCGCCGCTGCAGTTCAAAAACAGCTCGCTGGTGTCGGTGGTGGAAGGCGCGCTGGCGGAATCGGGGCTCGACCCGGCCCGGCTGGAGGTGGAGATCACCGAGTCAGTGCTGCTGGATGACTCGCTCGGCAATATCCGCACGCTGCAAAACCTGAAAGCGCTGGGGGTACAGATTGCGCTGGATGATTTCGGTACCGGCTATTCGTCACTGAGTTATCTGCGCTCCTTCCCGTTCGATAAGATCAAAATCGATAAGTCATTTATTAACGACATGGGTGACAGCCGCGAGGCGCTGGCGATTATCCGGGCGATTACCGGCATGAGCCGCAGCCTGGATATTCAGATCACCGCCGAAGGCGTGGAGAGCAGCGAACAGTTCGCGAAGCTGCGTGACGAAGGCTGTACGCTGTTCCAGGGCTTCCTGTTCGGCCGTCCGCAGCCCTCAGAGCTGCGGCTGAAAACGCTGGGTTAATCATACAGGCCATGCTGCTGCACCGGCGCATGGCTGAGATTATCGCGGATGCGGCGCACCGAATCGCGCACCACCAGTTTGCCATTCAGCAGCAGCGTGCCGGGCGGTGCGCCGGGATGCAGCCGCAGCTCCTGCAGCATCCTCACCGCCGCCGCGCCCAGCTCATCGCGTGGCACCTGCACCGAGGTCAGTGGAATATCGTGGATGGCGGCCAGGTTGAAGCCATCCATACTCATCACCGAAATATCCTGCGGCACCCGCAGGCCAGCCTGCTCCAGCGCGCTGACCGCCCCGGCCGCAATATAGTCACCGCTGGCCAGAATCGCCGTCGGGCGCAGCGCGTCGGGACAGTGGCGCAGATATTCACTTAGCCGTTCCGCCGCTTCATTGCTGCTGAAGCTGTTAAGGGTCAGCAGATGCTGACGGCTGTCAAAACGCAGGTTCATCGCGTGCCAGGCGTCACGCACGCCCTGTAAGCGCTGCTCCATGGTGTAACGCCGCAGACAGTGCAGCGACAGGATCTGCCGGTGTCCCTGCTCAAACAGGTAGCGCGCCGAAAATTCGCCAATCAGCTGATGATGCGGCGACACCGACGGTAAACGCATCCGGCGATCGCGGGCGTTAATCAGCACGCAGGGCTTGTTCATCTCTGCCGCCAGCTGGTGAATATGCTCGTCATCGATGCCGATCAGCAGCGCCGCCTCGGTCTGCTGCATCTTATCGATAAACAGCGCCGCATCACTCTCGATCTCCTCCAGCGCGCAGTAGCGCAGCCTGACCTCATGCGGCTCCACCGCCTGACTGATGCCCTGAATCACCTTGTAGTAGAAGATATCACTGCGCACATCAAAGGCGCGCGGCGGCGCAAACACCATCAGATTGTTCAGCAGCAGGCGACCGCTGTGCAGGTTATTCAGCACGCCCTGCTGCCGGGCAATCGCCAGCACCTTGTCGCGCGTGGCGGGACGGGTATTGGCTTTTCCCGCCAGCACCCGCGAGACAGTGCTGATCGAGACCCCGCTCAGCGCCGCAATTTCACTCACTTTCAGCCTTTGTTTCATTCTGTGATCGCCTTCAAATCTGCTGATGAAAAATTTTTCATAAGGTGCTGAATCGCGTCAGATATGCGATTGACCACGCTTTTTACGCTGGCGTTAGCCTGCCATGAAAAAATTTGCAAAAAAGAGGCTGTACCCACGTTTCGCACTTTTCTAACGTCGTTGCACAGACACGCGGTACGCCTGCCGGCGGTGTGAGTCATCAACGCATATCAGGAGTGGCACTATGAGCCTCGAATCAACAACCAAGCCGATCAGCGCCTCGCGCACGGTTCGCGTGATTAAAAATTTACGCTGGTGGATGCTGGGGATGTTTCTGCTGGGGGTAACGGTGAACTACATCACCCGCAACTCACTCGGCATTCTGGCGCCGGAGCTGAAAAACAGCCTCAACATGACTACCGAACAGTACTCATGGGTGGTGGCGGGGTTTCAGCTGGCCTATACCCTGTTTCAGCCGATCTGTGGCTGGCTGATCGATGTGATCGGCCTGAAGATGGGCTTTCTGATTTGTGCGCTGATCTGGTCGGTAACCTGCCTGCTGCATGCGGGTGCGGGCAGCTGGCTGCATCTGGCGCTGCTGCGTTTCGTGATGGGCGCGTCGGAAGCGGCCGCCACACCGGCTAACGCCAAAGCGATTGGCGACTGGTTCCCGAAAAAAGAGCGGCCGGTGGCGGCGGGCTGGGCAGGCGTCGGCTTCTCGGTCGGCGCGATGCTGGCACCGCCCATCATCTACGTTGCCCACATCTCCTTTGGCTGGCAGGGCGCGTTTCTGCTGACCGGCGGGCTCGGCCTGCTGTGGGTCGGGCTGTGGTGGTGGGGCTATCACGCACCGGACCGTCATCCGCGTCTCTCCGATGAAGAGCGCGCCTTTATTAATCAGGATAATGAAGCGATCGGCGAGAAGCTGCCGTTCTTCACCGCGTTAAAAGTGATCGGCAAAGAGAAGAAATTTTACGGCATCGCCATTCCGGCCTTTCTGGCGGAACCGGCCTGGGCGGTGCTGAGCTTCTGGGTACCGCTCTATCTGGCAAACGAACGCGGCATGGATCTCAAGCAGATTGTGATGTTCGCCTGGCTGCCGTTCCTCGCCGCCGATCTCGGCAGCGTCGCCAGCGGCTATCTGACCAAAATTTATGTGCGCTGGTTCGGCCTGACCCGTGTCAATTCCATCGTCGCCAGCTCCGTTACCGGCGCGCTGCTGATGGTCTCGCTGGCGCTGATGACGCTGGTTGACGATCCCTGGCTGGCGATTGCGCTAATCTCCGTCGGCGGCTTCGGCCATCAGGTGATCTCCTGCATGCTGAGCGCGCTGGTGGTCGAGCGGTTTGATCGCCGCCAGATGGCCACGGTTAACGGTATGCGCGGCTCCTGTGCATGGATCGCCAGCTTTATTTTCTCGCTGATTATCGGTGTCACCGCCGATACCATCGGCTTCAATCCGCTGTTTGTGGCAATGGGCTTTTTTGACCTGATTGGCGCGGTTTTCCTGGTGATGTTGATCGCCGAACGCCGCCAGCGCCCGGTAAACCATTAAGGATATCCGATGAAAACTCTGAAGAACTGGACCCTGCATCAGCAGGCTGCGCATTTCGTTGAGCTGAAGGTGGAGGATCGTCATTTTCTGCGCCTCTATGTGCTGGAAGAGGGACTGATGCGGGTGCTGCTGAAGCGCGACGGTGAGCTGGCGCTGAACCGCACCTGGAGCATCGCGCCCGATCAGGATGTGCCGTGGCAGGGCCGGGATCGCGAAGCGCTGGACGGTTTTGCGTTGCCCGATTTCAGCGTGCAGCACGATGCGCAACAGGTGCAGATCAGCACCGGACGGCTGCGGGTCACGGTACATCAGCCGCTCTGCCTGAGCTGGGAACAGTTCGACGGTGCTGACTGGCAACCGCTGGCCGCCGATCGCCATACCGGCGCTTATCTGCTCAACGTCCACGGCGACGGCGTGGAACACTATCAGCGCCGCCAGCCGCAGGATCGGGTCTATGGCCTGGGAGAAAAGAGCGGCGATCTGAATCGCGCAAACCGTCGCTTTGAGATGCGCAATCTGGATGCGATGGGCTATAACGCCGCCAGCACCGATCCGCTCTATAAACATATCCCGTTTACCCTGACGCAGCGCGATGGCGTCAGTTTCGGTCTGTTCTATGACAATCTCAGCAGTAGCTGGCTCGATCTCGGCAACGAGCTGGATAACTACCATCTGCCTTATCGCCGCTATCGTGCCGAGGCGGGCGATCTCGATTACTACATGATGCTGGGACCGACGCTGCTTGAGGTCACCAAAGCCTTTGTGCGCCTGACCGGTCGCACCCTGTTTCAGCCTAAATGGAGCCTCGGCTACAGCGGCTCGACCATGCACTACACCGACGCGCCCGACGCGCAACAGCAGCTGCAATCGTTTATTCGCCTGTGCCGCGAGCATGAAATCCCCTGCGACTCGTTCCAGCTGTCGTCGGGCTATACCTCGATTAACAATAAGCGCTACGTCTTTAACTGGAACTACGACAAAGTGCCCGATCCCAACGCGCTGAGCGAGGCGTTTCATCGTGCCGGCATGAAGCTGGCGGCCAACATCAAACCCTGTCTGCTCCAGGATCATCCGCGTTATCAGGAAGTGGCGGCGCAGGGGCTGTTTATTCGCGATTCCGAGCAGGATCGTCCTGAGCGGTCTGTCTTCTGGGATGATGAAGGTTCGCACCTCGACTTTACCCATCCGCAGGCGGTGCGCTGGTGGCAGGAGAATGTCACCCGTCAGCTGCTGGAAAAGGGCATTGATGCCACCTGGAACGACAACAATGAGTATGAGGTGTGGGATGGCGAAGCGCGCTGTCACGGCTTCGGTCAGCCGATTGCCATCAAGCATATCCGGCCGGTGATGCCGTTACTGATGATGCGCGCCTCAATGGAGGCACAGCAGCAGTTCGCGCCCGACAAGCGGCCCTACCTGATCTCGCGCTCCGGCTGTGCCGGGATGCAGCGCTATGTACAAACCTGGAGCGGCGACAACCGGACCAGCTGGCAAACCCTGCGCTACAACATCCGCATGGGGCTGGGGATGAGCCTCTCCGGACTCTATAACGTCGGCCATGACGTCGGCGGTTTTTCCGGCGACAAGCCCGATGCCGAGCTGTTTGTGCGCTGGGTTCAGAATGGCGTGATGCATCCGCGCTTTACCATCCACTCATGGAATGACGATCACACGGTGAATGAACCCTGGATGTACCCGGAGGTGACGCCGATGATCCGCGAGGCGATTCGGCTGCGTTATCGCCTGATGCCTTATCTCTACACCCTGGCGTGGCAGGCCAGCGCGCAGGATGAGCCGATGCTGCGTCCGACCTTTCTCGATCATGAACAGGACCCGCGCAGCTGGCAGGAAAATGATGACTTTATGCTGGGGCGCGATCTGCTGGTCGCCAGCGTGGTGGAGCAGGGCGCGCGACAGCGTGAGGTCTATCTGCCGCACAACGGGCATGGCTGGTATGACTGGCACAGCGGTCAGTGGCTGGCTGGCGGTGAGCAGATTACGCTGGATGCACCGCTGGATCGTCTGCCGTTGCTGGTACGTGCTGGGGCAGTGATTCCGCTGGGCGAGTGTGAAAGCACCACCGATGCGCAACGCGACCGGGTGCGTCAGTGGCAGTTATGGCCAGCGCCCGCGGAGGCGGTGACGCAGGGAGAGGTGTTTGACGATGACGGTGAAAGTTATGGCTGGCAGCAGGGAAATGCGCTGTGGCTGAACTGGACGCTGCGCGGCAGCGCTACCCGAATCGATCTGACGATTGAAAAACGCGGCGATTACCAGCCGGCGTGGCGTGAAATCAGCCTGGTATTGCCAGCAGGCGAGACGCGGGCGTTGTGGGTTAACGGCGAGCCAGCCAGCGTATACCGGCTGGACTAACCGGCTGTTATCGCGGCGGAGCAGGAAAAGGTCGGCCCAGGGACTGGGCCGATAGTATTACGCGCTGTGGTTTTCGGTGCTCATCCGGCCCAGATCTTTATCGACCAGGAACAGACCGTTACCGCTGTTGCTTACCATCGCCAGTTTATCCAGCACGGTTTTGAACAGCTTCTCTTCTTCGTGCTGCTCAGCCACGTACCACTGCAGGAAATTAAAGGTCGGGTAATCCTGTGAGGTCATCGCCGCATGCACCAGCTCGTTGATTTTGGTGGTGATCAGCTGCTCGTGCTCCAGCGCCTGCTGCAGGATTTCATTCAGGGAGGTGAATGAAACCGGCGGCGCAGCAATGGTGCCCAGTACCGGCATCGCGCCGGTATCGCTCAGATAATCGAACAGGCGCTGCATGTGTTCCATCTCTTCGCGCGAGTGCATTTTCAGGAACGAGGCGGCACCTTCGAATCCTTTGTCGCTGCACCAGGCACTCATTTGCAGATAAAGATTGGCGGAGAAAAATTCCAGGTTCAGCTGGTCGTTCAGACGCCCAGTCATTTCAGCAGTCAGCATGGCCGAGTCCTTGTAAGAATATGTTAAAAAAACAGGTGAGAGGCGGTGAATTATGCATCAAACATGTTAGCAATGTGAAGCCTTTTCCGCAAAAACTGCCAATTTATCTGATTGATTTAAATAGAATTATTTCACAACCTGAATGCGACGGATTCTCATTTTTTATCAGCTTCGCACTCTGTATCGCTGGCACCCTTTTAGTGCACCCTGGCTGAGTCATGCTGGTGCAGGCGGCCTGGCACTGATTTCATTTTCGCCAATCTGATTTCGTGATGAAAATAATTCCGGCGCAGTGAGTCTGCGTCCGCTAAATAGATCCCGCCCATTGCGGTGGATTATTCGCCGGTTATGGCTGGGTCAGCGCTGAATAAGGGACGTTCGCTGTGCGCTGGCATAATTCCTGCTTAAAACAGAGTTCCCAATATTGAACGCTGCCGCAGCGCGGAATAAACGGCAGGTCAGCGACATCAGGAGGAAATAATGTCGAATCAGAGTGTGGTTAAGGCGGAAACCGTCAGCGCCAGTAAAGGCAGTTATCTGGCGCTGATTTTCGCCATCCTGTTTTTCTCGGGGCTGTTTTATCGGGTGGATGGGCTGAAATGGCTGGGGGCGTTTGACTTCACCACGCTGGGTGGCAGCTTTGGCACCATGAAAGATCCGGCCAGCAACACCTTTCTTGGGGCCGGCGGGCTTAGTGCTAAAGCGGGTTTCCTGTTTGCGCTGTCACTCACGCCGACCGTGATGCTGGCGCTGGGCGTGCTGGAAATCTTCACCCACTACGGCGCGATCCGCGCAGCGCACCGGCTGCTGACACCATTACTGAAACCCTTAATGGGCCTGCCGGGACGCTGCGGGCTGGCGTTAATTACCGATCTGCAAAGCACCGACGCAGGCGCGGCATTAACCAAAGAGATGGCTGACCAGAAACAGATCGGTAAAAAAGAGGTCGTGGTGATGTGCGCCTGGCAATATTCCGGCGCCGGTTTAATCAATAACTATTTTGCTATTGGTTCGGCGCTGTTTGCCTCAATGACGCTGCCGATCATTATCCCGCTGATGCTCATGCTGGTGCTGAAATTTGTCGGTGCGGCGATAACCCGCTTCGTGTTAAACAGTGTTTATCAAAAGGATTTCAGCGATGGAAAATAATAACGCCGCCAACGTCAGTCATAACCCGTTTGATGTGTTTGTCACCGGTGCGCGTAAAGGCTTTCATATCGCCATTCATAATCTGATGCCCAATGTGGTGATGGCGTATGTGCTGGCGGAAGTGCTCAACCTGCTCGGTATTATGCCGTTGCTGGGACAGGTTTTTGCCCCGGTGATGGGCCTGTTTGGCCTGCCAGGCGAAGCGATTACCGTGCTGCTGACCGCGTGGCTCTCCTCATCGGCGGGCACCGGCGTGGCGGTCAGCCTGCTGACTAAAGGGCTGCTGACCGGCGCGGATATTACCGTGCTGGCACCGGCGATCTTTCTGATGGGATCGCAACTGCAATATATGGGGCGGCTGCTGGGCGTGGCCGATGTTCCGAAAAAATACTGGCCGCTGCTGATGCTGGTAAGCATCAGCAACGCGCTGATCGCGATGTTTGTTATGCGTCTGTTTATTCAGGAGTGAAGCCGTGTCTGAGGTATTAGAGCATTACCATTTTCTGCATGAGATCCCGGAACTGGGATTCCAGGAGGTGAAAACCTCCGCTTACATCGCCGACCAGCTGGAGCGAGCGGGCCTGAAGGTGACGCGCAACATCAACAACACCACCGGTATCGTGGCGGAGATCGACAGTGGAGTGCCGGGTCCGGTGCTGGCGCTGCGCGCCGATATGGATGCGCTGGGTCATATCATTGATGGCGTGCCCTGCGCGCGTCACACCTGCGGCCACGACGGTCACTCTTCCGTGGTGCTGACTGCGGCGGCGGCGTTACTCAAAGAGGGCGCGGTGAAGCGCGGCCGGCTAAAAATTCTGTTCCAGCCCGCGGAAGAGCTGGGGGCGGGCGCACTGGCGATGGTTGAGGGCGGCGCGCTGGATGATGTAGAGATGATTCTGGGATTCCACCTGCGGCCGCTGGAAGAGTGCGTGGTGGGACAGGCGGTGCCTGCGGTGCTTTACTCAGCCTGCAGCACGCTGGAAGCCACCATCAAGGGCCAGCCGGCGCACGCGGCGCGCCCGCACCTCGGCGTTAACGCGCTGGATGCGGCGGTACAGGCGGTGAATGCGGTAAACACGCTGCATCTGTCGCCGGGTCTTAACTGGAGCGTCAAAGCGACACGTTTCCTGTGTGACGCGGGCGTCACCAACTCGGTGCCGGATGAAGCGCGGGTGGTGTGGGATCTGCGCTCGCAGGAAAATGCGCCGATGGAGGTGCTGAAAGAACAGGTTACGCGCGCGATCGTCAACAGCGTCGCGGCGCTCGGTGCCACGGCAGAGGTCCGGGTATTGAAAGAGATGCCGGCGGCTGAAATTGACGATGAGGCGACGGCGGTGATCCGTGCGGCGATTGTTGAGGTGCTGGGAGAAGAGGGACTGCTGCCGGAGAGAACGACCCCAGGCAGCGAAGACTTTTTCTACTATCCAGTTAAACGTCCCGGCGTGAAGGCGGGCTTCTGGGGATTAGGCACCAACCTGACGCCAGGGCTGCATCATCCCGATATGCGCTTTGATCTGGATTCGCTGGAGATTGGCGTGCAGATCTTCAAAGCCTGCGTGAAAAAAGTGCTGGGCTAGCTAACCCCGTTACCCGTCTCGCGGCGGGTAACGCCCTGCTAGCTAGCTGGCTGGCACCCAGGGTCCCGTCAGTGGCGGGTTGGGGAAGTTACCGGTAAGAATGCGTAGCTCCGCATTGCGCGGTGTATTGTCGCCAGCGCCCTGAATGCTGACAATATCCTGTGGGCAGGCCGAAAAGGCGACATAGCAGTCCATCTCGGCGCGAAGGATGATGTAGTCCCCCGCACGCGTCACCACCGGCAGCGTTTTCAGCGTCATGCCGTCTGGCTGTACCTGAATATTCATAAAAATGTTAAACGACGCCAGGTTGCCGTGTGGCAGGCTCACGCCCAGCGCCGCCATCGCCTCAAACAGGTTGTCATGACAGTTGCGGTGCGGCTCGGTACAGCCCAGCAGGGCATAGCGGCGTGCGTCGCAGGCGGCCATAAAGGTGTCGTGCACCCCCGGTGAACTATCCTCCACCAGCGTCAGAATGGGGCGGCGCTGATTGGTGATAAAACTGTCGCCTGTTGTGGGATTAAGACGCTGGTTCCAGACGCGTGTCGCCTCCATCGACATATATTCAGTCACGTCCGCCGCGTTATAAGCCCAGCAATCCACCACTTGGGTGCCGTGCGAATTGATCACCTGTACGGCTTCGCCTTTCTGCAATAAAACGGCCCGGCCGTGACGCGCCGGGACAAGCAGCGCCGCGCGCTGCTGATATTCAGCTGACATAAGATTCTCCTGGTTAATGCGGCATGATGCGGCGATAGCGCGTCATGCGAAATTCAAGGCGGCGTGCCAGCCCGTCGAGCAGGCTGTTGAGTACCCAGTAGCAGACCGCCACGGTGAGGTAAATCTCCAGCGGCGCATAGGTCGCGGAGATCACCTCTCTGGCGGCGTACATAAACTCCTGTACCGAGACGATAGAAAGCAGTGCGGAATCCTTAATCAGACCGATCAACAGCCCGATCAGCGGCGAGAGCATTTGCGGCAGCGTTTGCGGTAACACCACGTCACGTAATTGCTCCGTACGGCTCAGCCCCAGCACGCGGGATGCTTCCCACTGGCTGCGGGGCAGCGCCGCAATGGCACTGCGTATGACCTGAGCGATATAGGGAGCGTAGTAAAGCGTCAGCGCCAGCACGCCGACCTGCGGCGAGCTGAAGGTGACGCCATACTCCGGCAGCACGAAATAGAGCAGATAGATCACCACCAGCAGCGGCAGAGCCAGCGTCAGCGCGCTGTAGAAACGCAGCAAGCGTTGCCAGAAGGCTGGCGCACGCATCAGACCGATTGCCATGATGCTGCCCCAGAGTAATGAGCAAAGCGCAGCGACGGCGCAGAGCTGCAGCGTGGCAGCCATTCCCTCGGCCAGTGACGGCAGCGCCGTGAAAATCACCTGCCAGTCCATTATGTGCGCCTCCCTTTGCGTTCCAGCTGATGCGCAAAGCGCATCAGCGGCAGCGCGATTAAAAGATATCCTGCCGCAACCAGCAGCAGCACCTGCGTTGTCTCATAGGTACGAGCGATGACGATCTGGCCCGCGTAGGTCAGTTCGGTGAGCGCCACCACCGACGCCAGCGGCGTGGTTTTGAGCAGAATGGTAAATTCGTTCACCAGCATTGGCAGGCTGGCCTGCAGCACCTGCGGATTGATTACGTACCACCAGGTCAGCCATCGGCTCAGGCCCAGCGTGCGCGCCGCCTCGCGCTGGCCGCGTGTGACCAGATCCTGATTCACGCGCAGAATTTCCGCCACGTAGGCGCCGCTGTTGAGGCCGATGGCGATCACCGCCGCCAGCATCGGCTGTCCGCCAAGGCCCAGCCGTGGCAGGGTGAAAAACACCACAAACAGCTGCACGATGGCCGGGGTGCCGCGCATCAGGCTGACGTAGAGGCGGCCGATGCCTCGCCACAACCAGAAGCGGCGTAACTGAAGAAAACAGCCGAGCAGGCCCATCGCCAGGCTGAACAGCGCCGCCAGTACGGTGAGACAAAGCGTCATCAGCAGGCCATATCCCAGTTCGGGCAGGGCGCTGACTATCTGTTCATTCAGCCCCATCACCGGCTACTCCAGCTTAAAATCGGACAGGTTTTCCGCCACCGCAAGGCGAAGCGGCGCTGGCTGGTCGTTGCCCTCGATGCCGGTATTGCAGGCCGAAACGATAAACTGCATATCCATGGTGACGCGGCAGGTAATTGCGTCGCCCGCGCGTGTCAGGTTGGGTTCAGGCAGGATCTCGCCCGCGCGCGTGAGCCTGACATGCATAAAGAGATTGATGGGGTCGGGAAGTTTCGGCACCGTCATGCCGAGACGCGACAGTTCGCCGCGAACCGCCTCGACACAACCCTCACCCTGATAGCCGCGCGAGGCCAGAAAGGCACGCGTTGAGGCGGGAAGCAGCAGGTCGTGGCGCTTAACGCTATCTTTGCCCAGCACCATCACCGGGCGTCGGCGATTGTTAACCAGCCGCATGCCTGAGCCGAGCAGATAGCTGTTGCTGAAGACGCGGGTGTGGTGCACCGAGAGCCATATCGCCGGATCGGCGAGACTGAAACCGAACAGCGACGCCACTGCACCTGGCGCCAGCGCGCTGATACGCAGTAACTGGCCGCGCAGCACCCGAATCGAACCGACGCTACCCGCAGCAACGTTAAGTGGGGCGGCAACAGGACGCGATACCACTTCCTCAAATCCTTCACGCATTAACAGCATGGTTCACCTCCGCAGGCTGGCCGTCGTGGATCTCAATGGCGATCGGCGTAACCTGCAGGCCGTTGCCGGGAATGATGTCCTGTGGACAGGAGGAGACGGCGCAGATCAGATCGCACAGGGCCTCGAAGACGATCTGGTCACCGGCCTTGCTGTGCGGATCGGTGACCTCCATACGACCGTCGGCGGTTACCGGCCCGTTTTGAAACAGATTGAACGGTTCCGGCAATGAGAAATAGGTGATGCCGTGCGACTTCATGCCCTCCAGCAAGTTGTCGACACAGTTGCGATGGCCTTCTACCCCGAAATCAACGCTGAAACGTGTGCGATCGCAGGCCGGAACATTGGCGTCATGAATACCAATGGTGTCGGAGACGATGCGCAGCAGCGGGCGGTTTTCGCTGGACCAGAGTGCATCCCCGGGTTGAAAGAAAAGCGAGCGCAGATGCTGACGGGTATGCACCGGCGAAAGTTTCTCATCATGGTTAGCGGCATTCACCGCCACAAAGTCGGCGGCCTGCTGGCCCTGGCTGTCGATAATGGTAATCAACTGACCTTTGCGAACCTGAAAGGTACGGCCATGCCCGGCCGGCACCCGGATAGAGAGAGGACTCATCGCTTACTCCTGAGGGATAAAATTGCTGGCGGGTACGGTAAAGGTGGTGCCGAGATACTGCTTTTGCAGTGCGCCAAGTTTGCCGCTTTGCTGCATCGCCAGAATATGGTCGCTGATCGCCTTGTTCAGCGTCAGATCCTCTTTACGGGTGGCCCAGGCCATCCATTGAGAAGGCCCGGCTTCCCCGGCCTGCGCGACTTTATCGGAATGCTTTTTCACGATCGGTGCCAGCACAGCAATATCATCCAGTACGAAGTCGGCGCGTTTTGTCATCAGTGTGGTGACGGTCTGATCCAGCGTATCGACGCTGATAATCGTAATGGGCGCTTTGCCGGCTTTCTTCAGCTCTTCGTTAAAGCCTTTCAGCAACTGTTCTGGCACGCTGGCGCTCTTAACGGCACCGCGCAGCCCGGAGAGGCGCGCCGGGTCTATCGGCGATCCGTTAAATTTCTCCGCGTCGTTTTTACGCATCAGCACGCCATTAACCGTTTTGCTGTAGGGGACGGTAAACAGCACCTTCTTTGCACGCTCGGCGGTGACGTTGAGTGAGGAGCCTTCGGCGTCGAACGAGCCGGAGATCAGACCGGGCAGAATGCCGCTGAAGGCGGTTTTCTGAAACACCAGTTTCACTCCCAGATCCTGAGCGAAGGATTGCATGATGGCGACGCTGTAGCCGGTGACCTCGCCCTTGTCACTGGTATATTCATAGGGCGGAAAGGTCGGGTCGATGCCAACGGTAATTTTGCCGCTGCTTTTAATATCCGAAAGCGTATCAGCCTGCGCGGCGCTGACGGCCAGTAGCGCGGTGAGAAAGAGTGCGATTTTTTTCATTATGGTGATCCCCTGGTATTGGTGAAGTTCATCAATACCCGAGCAGCTTTCGTGCCACTTTGCGGCACCGCAAACAGAGAAGGCAGCTGAGCCCGGCGCTTTTACAAACAAAATCAGTGAGAAACATCTGTTTCTTTTTCTGTATTTTATTTTTCTTTTGTTTCTTCAGGCGGCGTGACGCGTCAGGTACGCCGAACAACGGCGCACCTTTTCAGGGCATCAGAGGGAAGGGGATGCGCCAGCGTGGCACATTATTCCAGCTCGTCGAGTTGCTGGTGCAGGACCTCGATGGCAGCAAGACGATCGCTACCGGCCTTGCCTGAATGGCGGGCCACCAGCGAGCAAAGCAGGTTGCAGACGCCAGAAAGCGCCACCGTGCTGTCGAAAATCAGACTTCCATCGGTGTGGCAGCGCAATGTCCAGCGCGCGTGGCGCGCAGGTTTTCCCGCTAATGCATCGGACAGATAAAGCATAGGGACCTCCAGCAGGTCTAGCGCCGCCATTGCGGAATCCAGTGCTGGCATACGACGACGCAGACCGACACAGATCGCCAGATCCTGCTGGCCGAGGTCGGCAAGCTGCTCGGCCAGCGAGTCGCCAGCGCGTGGCAGCAGCGAGACATGGGGATGGACATGCAGCAGATCGCGATAGATCAGGGCGGCGATGGTCTGGCTGTGACGCCAGCCCAGGATGACCACGCGACGCGCCTGGGCGATCGCCTCCACGCATGACTGCAGCGTGTCGCCCTCCAGCGAACGAAAGGTATTCACCAGATTGGCGATCTCTTTTTCCAGGTGCTGCTGCATCAGACTATCGAGCGGCGAGGCGCTGGAACCCGTGTGCAGATAAAGGGGCGAACCGCTATTCTGCATTTCACGCGCCTGACGACGCGCCGCTTCGTAGCTCTCATAGCCAAGATGACGAAAAAAACGGGTGGCGGTCGCTTTGGAGACGCCCGCGCTCTGCGCCAGTTCCGTAGCGGTATTCATCGCTAGCTGACCGGGCGCCGCGAGCAGCACTTCTGCCAGTCGTTGTTCGTGAAGGGAAAGCTCATCCCAGTATTGTCGAATACGGCCCTCCAGGGGGACCGGTCTGGCGCTCATGGGAAATTCCCTGAAATTGAAAACCTTTATCCTGCACATCGTGTGCCGGGTTGTCATCTGTTTTGACCATCGACCCCAGGCAGACAACTTTTTCCGCCGCCGCTGTTCGCCGCTGCGCGCAAAATATTGTATGCTATGCCGCCTTAAAGCTGACCAGGTAACCGGATTTTACGCCAATGTAACTTCGCGCTGACCCGCCGACGACATGATGTCGCCTTTGGCACCGTTTACCCGCCGGTAAGGTTCTGCCGGCCACCGTGATTTATCAGCAGCGCCAGACCGAGCGCGCTGCTCCATTGAGAAGAATCCCATGTCTAATCCCTTTTTAGAAGAGGTGGCACGCCGCCGCACCTTCGCGATAATTTCGCACCCGGATGCCGGTAAAACCACCATTACCGAAAAAGTCCTGCTGTTCGGACAGGCTATCCAGACCGCCGGTACGGTAAAAGGCCGCGGCTCTAACCAGCACGCTAAGTCGGACTGGATGGAGATGGAGAAACAGCGTGGTATCTCCATTACCACCTCGGTGATGCAGTTCCCCTATCGCGATAGCCTGGTGAACCTGCTGGATACACCGGGTCACGAAGATTTCTCGGAAGATACCTACCGTACGCTGACCGCGGTTGACTGCTGTCTGATGGTGATCGATGCCGCGAAAGGCGTTGAGGATCGTACCCGCAAGCTGATGGAAGTCACCCGTCTGCGCGATACGCCGATCCTGACCTTTATGAACAAACTTGACCGTGACATCCGCGATCCGATGGAAGTGCTGGATGAGGTGGAAAGCGAGCTGAAAATTGCCTGTGCGCCCATCACCTGGCCTATCGGCTGCGGCAAGCTGTTCAAAGGGGTGTATCACCTCTACAAAGATGAAACCTATCTCTACCAGACCGGTAAAGGCCACACCATTCAGGATGTCCGCATCGTGAAGGGGCTGAACAACCCGGACCTCGACATCGCGGTCGGGGAAGATCTGGCGGCACAGCTGCGTGAAGAGCTGGAGCTGGTGCAGGGCGCATCGCACGAGTTTGAGCAGGAAGCGTTCCTTAACGGCAAACTGTCGCCGGTCTTCTTCGGCACCGCGCTGGGTAACTTCGGCGTGGATCATATGCTGGATGGCCTGGTCGCCTGGGCACCGCGTCCGATGCCGCGCAAAACCGATACCCGCACCGTTGAAGCCAGCGAAGAGAAATTTACCGGCTTCGTATTTAAAATTCAGGCCAACATGGACCCGAAACACCGTGACCGCGTGGCCTTTATGCGCGTGGTGTCAGGGAAATATGAGAAAGGGATGAAGCTGCGCCAGGTGCGCACCGGCAAAGATGTGGTGATCTCTGACGCGCTGACCTTTATGGCGGGCGACCGTTCCCACGTTGAAGAAGCCTATCCCGGCGACATCATCGGCCTGCATAACCACGGCACCATTCAGATCGGCGATACCTTCACTCAGGGTGAGAACATGAAGTTCACCGGTATTCCGAACTTCGCGCCGGAGCTGTTCCGTCGTATCCGCCTGCGCGATCCGCTGAAGCAGAAACAGCTGCTGAAAGGGCTGGTTCAGCTGTCGGAAGAGGGTGCGGTACAGGTGTTCCGTCCGGTTCACAACAACGACCTGATCGTCGGTGCCGTCGGGGTGCTTCAGTTCGATGTGGTGGTGGCGCGTCTGAAGAGCGAATATAACGTCGAGGCGATCTACGAAGCGATCAACGTCTCAACGGCGCGTTGGGTCGAATGTGACGATGCGAAAAAGTTCGAAGACTTCCAGCGTAAAAACGAAGTTAACCTCGCGCTGGATGGCGGTGATAATTTGACTTATATCGCCCCAACCATGGTGAATCTGAATATTACGCAGGAACGTTATCCTGACGTCAGGTTCCGCAAAACCCGCGAGCACTGATTCTGCGCTATCAGGGCCATTCCAGCTGGGAATGGCCCTGTTTTCCTCCTTCCAGACTCCTCCTAAAAACCCCGTTTTTCTTCTGTTTTGACGTGTGATCAACCAGTTAGCCAGGCAAAGCGCGAAATGCCGTCTATGATTACTCTATCGGACGGCGGAAGAGACTTCTCTTGTCCTTACGTCCTGTAACCCAGCAGCGCGGTTTGCTGCTGTTGCGCCCACAGTTTTGGGCGAGTTAACTGATAGAAGGAATATATCGATGAACAAGACTAAGATTGCTAAAACCCTGATGGCTGCAATGATTGGCTCAGCACTGATCAGCGGCAGCGCACTGGCTGACGAATCAATGTCGCAGAAAGCGTCACAGACAGCCGACAGCGCGGGTTCAAAAATCGATAGTTCTATGAAAAAAGTCGATGGTTTTATGGATGACAGCGGCATCACCGCCAAGGCAAAAGCCGCACTGGTTGATGATGACGCGATTAAAAGCACGGATATTTCGGTGAAAACGCATCAGGGCGTGGTGACATTAAGCGGTTTCGTCACCTCACAGGATCAGGCTGAAAAAGCCGTGGCTGTGGTGCAGAAAATCGAAGGTGTTAAATCCGTCAGTGACAAACTACACGTTAAAGACAGCAAATCTCAGTCAATGAAAGGTTATGCGGGCGATGCCGCTACGACCAGCGAAATTAAAGCTAAGCTATTAGCGGATGACATTGTTCCGTCGCGCAACGTAAAAGTTGAAACCACCGACGGCGTTGTTCAGCTTTCAGGGCACGTTGCAAATCAGGCGCAGTCAGACCGCGCTGAGAGCATTGCGAAAGCCATTGAAGGCGTGAAAAGCGTTAAGAATGACCTGACGGTTAAATCTTAATGGTAACCGTGCGGCCGCAACAGCAGGCCGCACGGATAAAAGATACCCATCCGGGGATTAAATAAGCAGTTCGATTTTCAATAGGGTAAGGAGAGGCTTATGTTTCGTTGGGGCATTATTTTTCTGGTGATCGCACTGATTGCTGCAGCGTTAGGTTTTGGCGGTTTAGCGGGTACAGCAGCATGGGCAGCTAAAGTTGTCTTCGTTGTTGGTATTATCCTGTTCCTCATCAGCCTGTTTACCGGCCGTAAAAAGCTTTAGCCGATGAGTCCTGCAGTATAATGCAAAGCATGTAAGCATAAAGCGGAGACCAGTCATCTGTAGCGTATAAGGTGAAAAAGGGATTTTTTCACACCGTTACAAGGGGCAATCAGCACAGCGCGGTTGCCCGGCTAAAGGAGGGTATGACTGGTTCTCCGGAATGCTGCTGGACAGACGTCACAATCCCTCAGCCTGCCCGCGGGAACCCCTTTTGAGGTTCACACAGTGGGTACACGCATTCCCGTTACGCTCGGCGCCATTGAACCTCTTGCGCTGACACCCTTTAAATCGCATAAAATTGCGCTGGTCTGTGAAGGCGGCGGTCAACGCGGTATCTTCACCGCAGGCGTGCTGGATGAGTTTCAGCGTGCCCGATTCAACCCCTTTCAACTGATGCTTGGCACCTCTGCCGGTGCGCAAAATCTTTCTGCCTTTGTCTGTGGTCAGCCTGGCTACGCCCGTCGCGTGATAACCCGTTACACCACCAATAAACTCTTTTTCGATCCGTTGCGTTTCGTGCGCGGCGGTAATCTGATCGATCTCGACTGGCTGGTCGAAACCACGCGCAGCGAATTTCCGCTGGCGATGACCAGCGCCGAAAAAATGTTCTCCAGCGGACGTGAGTTTTACATGTGTGCCTGCCGCAGCGACGATTACACGCCAGGCTACTTCACGCCAACGGCTGACAACTGGCTGGATTTAATCAAAGCCTCCAGCGCCATTCCCGGCTTCTACCGGCTTGGGGTAAACCTTGAAGGGATCAGCTATCTGGATGGCGGTATCAGCGATGCGATTCCGGTGCGGGAAGCGGCGCGCCGTGGCGCAGATACCATTGTGGTGATTCGTACCGTACCGTCACAGATGTTCTACACGCCAAAATGGTTTAAGCGTATGGAGCGCTGGATGACGGCGGCTGCCTTCCAGCCGATGATTAACGTGCTGCACCAGCATGAGCAGAGCTATCGGGAGATTCAGCAGTTTATTGAAAATCCGCCCGGTGACTTACGCATTATTGAGATCTTTCCTCCGCATGTGCTGGCCAGCAGCGCGCTCGGCAGTCGGATATCGTCGCTGAATCAGGATTACCATCTGGGCCGACGCTGCGGCCGCTATTTCCTTGCCACGCTCGGCCAGTGGCTCATTGATGCAGAGCCGCAAAGCCCGCCGCGCATCGTGATGCCGTCTGCGCCGGTTGCCAATGCGCCGGATAACCGCGAGATTATGACGCCGCCGCTGGCAGATAATGATGCCGATTACGATAAAGGATCGCTGGCATGAGGTTTATCGATACCCACTGTCATTTTGATTTTCCGCCGTTTGAGGCGGATGCTGAGGCCAGCCTGACGCGTGCCGCTGCCGCAGGCGTTGAGAAGATTATTATCCCGGCCGTGGAGGCCAGTCGGTTTAACCGGGTCTGCGAGCTGGCTGCCAGCCATGCTCCGCTCTACGCCGCGCTTGGGCTGCATCCGATTGCCATTGAGCAGCATCAGGAAGCCCATCTCGATCAGCTGGAGACGTTGCTGCAGCAGCGCCCGCGTAAGCTGGTGGCGATCGGCGAGATCGGGCTGGATCTCTATCGCGACGATCCGCAGTTTGATAAGCAACTGCGCTTTCTTGATGCGCAGCTTAAACTGGCGAAACGCTATGCGCTGCCGGTGATCCTGCACTCACGGCGTACCCATGACAAGCTGGCCCAGCATCTGCGGCGTCACGATCTGCCGCGTCGCGGCGTAGTACACGGCTTCGCGGGTAGCCTGCAACAGGCGCAGGCGTTTATTAAACTCGGCTATGCGATTGGCGTCGGCGGCACCATTACCTATGAACGGGCGAGCAAAACCCGTCAGACGCTGGCGCAGCTGCCGCTCTCTTCGCTGCTGCTGGAAACCGATGCGCCGGATATGCCGCTGAAAGGCTTTCAGGGCCAGCCAAACCGGCCAGAACGGGCGCGCCAGGTGTGGGAGACGCTCTGCACCCTGCGGGAAGAATCCCCTGAAGAGATCGCCGATGCGCTGTGGCATAACAGCCAGCAGCTGTTTCAGCTCGATCCCGCTTTCCCTGCCGTACGCCTTCAACCCGCTCAGCGCTAGCGGATCGCCTTTGCCCCAGGGTGAATGTGATAATAGTAACATTTGATCGGGTGGCGTATAATGGGCTTTAAATGGCGTTATATGCGACTCAGATCTGGTTTTTCATGTCAGTATTACATCATTTTCTTATTCTGATGTGACTGCTGGCACATAAAAAAGCCGGTGACGCTGTTATTATTATCACATTCCGCCGGCCAGCCGGTGGATCGCACCTCGATCCTTTGGAGAGCCTCATGACCGATATCAAACACCTTGCCCTGCGCGCCCTGAAACTGATGGATTTAACCACCCTGAATGACGACGACACCGACGCAAAAGTGATCGCCCTGTGTCATCAGGCTAAATCCCCGGCAGGCAACACCGCCGCAATCTGTATCTATCCGCGTTTTATTCCGATTGCCCGTAAAACGCTGCGCGAGCAGGGTACCCCGGAAATCCGCATCGCCACGGTGACTAACTTCCCGCACGGCAATGACGACATTGAGATTGCGCTGGCAGAAACCCGCGCGGCGATCGCCTACGGTGCCGATGAAGTGGATGTGGTGTTCCCGTATCGTGCGCTGATTGCCGGCAACAGCCAGGTCGGTTTTGATCTGGTGAAAGCCTGTAAAACCGCCTGCGCCGAAGCAGATGTGCTGCTGAAAGTGATCATCGAAACCGGCGAACTCAAGCAGGAAGCGCTGATCCGTCAGGCCTCTGAAATCGCGATTGATGCCGGTGCGGACTTCATCAAAACCTCTACCGGTAAAGTGCCGGTTAACGCCACGCCTGAAGTGGCGCAGATCATGATGAACGTGATCCGCGATAAAGGCGTCAGCCAGCAGGTTGGCTTTAAGCCCGCTGGTGGCGTGCGCACCGCTGAAGATGCCGCGATCTACCTGAAAATGGCGGAAGAGACGCTGGGTGCCGACTGGGCCGATGCGCGTCATTTCCGTTTTGGTGCATCAAGCCTGCTGGCGAGCCTGCTGAATACCCTGGGTCATGACAGCGACACCAGCAAAGCGGGTTACTGATCTTTCAGGCGGTCGCTGACCGCCTGTTCCCCATCCTGATTTCCCTGAACCAGGGGGTTACCTTGTTCCTGCCACAAGAAATAATTCGCAAAAAACGTGACGGCCATGCGCTGACTGAAGAGGAGATTCGCTTCTTCATCAATGGTGTGCGTGATAACACCGTTTCGGAAGGTCAGATCGCCGCGCTGGCGATGACCATCTATTTCCACGACATGACGCTGCCTGAGCGCGTGGCGCTGACCATGGCGATGCGTGATTCCGGTACCGTGCTGAACTGGAAATCGCTCAACCTGAATGGCCCGGTGGTGGATAAGCATTCGACCGGCGGCGTCGGCGATGTGACGTCGCTGATGCTCGGGCCGATGGTGGCCGCCTGCGGCGGCTATATTCCGATGATCTCCGGCCGTGGCCTCGGTCATACCGGCGGCACGCTGGACAAGCTGGAGGCGATTCCGGGCTTTGATATCTTCCCCAGCGATGACCGCTTCCGCGAAATCATCAAACAGGTTGGGGTGGCGATTATCGGCCAGACCAACTCCCTGGCCCCGGCGGATAAACGCTTCTACGCCACGCGCGACATTACCGCTACCGTCGATTCCATCCCGCTGATTACCGCCTCGATTCTGGCGAAGAAGCTGGCGGAAGGGCTGGATGCGCTGGTGATGGATGTCAAAGTGGGTTCGGGCGCGTTTATGCCAACCTATGAGGCGTCAGAAAGTCTGGCGCAGTCGATTGTGGGCGTCGCCAATGGCGCAGGTTGCCAGACGACCGCACTGCTGACGGATATGAACCAGGTTCTCGCCTCCTCAGCCGGTAACGCATTGGAAGTGCGGGAAGCGGTGCGCTTCCTGACCGGCGAACAGCGCAATCCACGTCTGCTGGAAGTGACGCTGGCGCTGTGCAGCGAAATGTTGATTTCCGGCAAACTGGCCGCAGATGAGAAAGAAGCGCGCCAGCAGCTGATGCAGGTGCTGGATAACGGCAAAGCGGCGGAAATTTTTGCCCGCATGGTCGCGGCGCAGAACGGGCCAGCCGATTTCGTAGAGCGCTACGACACCTATCTGCCCGCGCCGATGCTCAGCAAAGCGGTCTATGCCGATCGGCCGGGCATCGTCAGCAGCATGGATACCCGGGCGCTGGGGCTGGCGGTGGTCGCGATGGGCGGTGGACGCCAGCGCGCCAGCGACAGCATTGATTACAGCGTCGGTTTAAGCGAGATGATTACTCTGGGTGAGCGTGCTGATGCTCAGCGCCCGCTGGCGATTATCCATGCCAGCAACGAAGCGCAGTGGCAACAGGCCGCCGCAGCGGTCAAAGCCGCGCTGGTGCTGAGTGATACCGCGCCCGCCGCCACGCCAGTGGTCTATCGTCGTGTGAGCGATGTCAGTTAACCGGCCAGTAATCGGTGCCAGCGGCAACGCATTCGGGTATACTGATCTGATCGCTTTTTTTTGACTTGTCACGCGCCATTGCGCAGGAGACTTGCATGAAACGTGCTTTTATTATGGTTCTCGACTCCTTCGGGATCGGCTCCAGTAAAGATGCCGATAAATTCGGTGATGAAGGTTCAGATACGCTCGGCCACATTGCTGAAGCCTGTTTCAACGGTGAAGCAGATAAAGGCCGTAAAGGGCCACTGCATCTGCCTAACCTGACCGCACTGGGTCTGGCTAAAGCCGCAGAACTCTCTACCGGTCGCTTCCCGGCGGGCCTCGATCCGAACGCGAAGATCACCGGCGCTTACGCTTACGCCAGCGAAATTTCGTCAGGTAAAGATACGCCGTCAGGCCACTGGGAAATCGCCGGTGTACCGGTGCTGTTCGACTGGGGTTACTTCAGCGATCAGGAGAACAGCTTCCCGCAGGAACTGCTCGATAAGCTGGTAGAGCGCGCGGAGCTGCCGGGCTATCTCGGTAACTGCCACTCTTCCGGTACGGTGATTCTGGATCAGCTGGGTGAAGAGCACATGAAAACCGGCAAGCCGATTTTCTACACCTCTGCGGACTCCGTATTCCAGATCGCCTGTCACGAAGAGACCTTTGGCCTGGATCGCCTCTATGCGCTGTGCGAAATTGCCCGCGAAGAGCTGACGGAAGGTGGCTATAACATCGGTCGTGTGATTGCGCGTCCGTTTGTCGGCGATAAAGCGGGTCACTTCGAACGCACCGGCAACCGTCACGATCTGGCGGTTGAGCCACCGTCTGCCACCATGCTGAAAAAGCTGGTGGATGAGAAGGGCGGTCATGTGATTTCGGTGGGTAAAATCGCCGATATCTATGCGGAACAGGGCATCACCAAAAAGGTCAAAGCGACCGGACTGGATGCGCTGTTTGACGCTACGATTCAGGAGATGAAAATCGCGCCGGATCAGTCGATTGTCTTTACCAACTTTGTCGACTTCGACTCGACCTGGGGACATCGCCGTGATGTCGCCGGTTACGCGGGCGGACTGGAGCTGTTTGACCGTCGTCTGCCGGAGCTGATGGAGCTGGTGGGTGAGGATGACATTCTGATCCTGACCGCCGACCACGGCTGCGATCCGACCTGGAAAGGCACCGAACATACTCGTGAGCACATTCCGATTCTGATTTACGGACCGAAAGTTGAACCGGGTTCACTCGGTTATCGCGAAACCTTCGCCGATATCGGTCAGACAATTGCACACTATTTTGGCCTGTCCGATATGGACTATGGCAAGAACATGCTGTAACCCAGCGATTTAACAAGGATAAAGTAACAATGGCAACTCCGCATATTAATGCCGAAATGGGTGACTTCGCTGACGTGGTCCTGATGCCGGGCGACCCGCTGCGTGCGAAACACATTGCTGAAACCTTCCTGGAAAATCCGGTGGAAGTGAACAATGTGCGCGGCATGCTGGGCTATACCGGCACCTACAAAGGCCGCAAAGTGTCAGTGATGGGCCACGGTATGGGCATTCCGTCCTGCTCGATCTACACCAAAGAGCTGATCACCGACTTCGGCGTGAAGAAGATCATTCGTGTGGGTTCCTGTGGTGCAGTGCGTGCAGACGTTAAACTGCGCGATATCGTAATTGGTATGGGTGCCTGCACCGATTCCAAAGTCAACCGTATGCGTTTCAAAGATCACGATTTCGCAGCGATTGCCGATTTCGACATGGTGCGTAACGCGGTCGATGCGGCTAAAAATCTGGGTGTGGAAGCGCGCGTGGGTAACATCTTCTCCGCCGATCTGTTCTATACCCCGGACCCGCAAATGTTCGACGTGATGGAAAAATATGGCATCCTCGGCGTTGAGATGGAAGCGGCGGGCATCTACGGTGTGGCGGCAGAATTTGGTGCTAAAGCGCTGACCATCTGTACCGTATCGGACCATATCCGTACCCACGAGCAGACCACGGCGGCTGAACGTCAGACCACCTTCAACGACATGATCAAAATTGCGCTGGAGTCAGTGCTGCTGGGGGATTAATTCTCGCGCCGGTGCGGTTTAATGCCGGCTGCCTGATGATCTCTGCGGGTCCTCTTTTCACCGGGAGGACCCGATCTTTCTGCCTTTCCCATCCTGTAACATTCACATCAAATGACACACTTTTCGCCAGGCTTGTGCATCTTCGCGCTGGTACGCCTGCGTTCGCGCTTTATCATGGGGCGGAACAACAAATAATAAATAACCGCCTGATAATGCTGCCTGATGAATTTTCGTAATTTCGACGCTGAAGAGAAACTGTTTGCCCGTCGCGCGACGGTCTCTTTTGCTCTGGTCTGTCTCTGCTTCACCATTCTTGCTGTGAACCTGTATCGCCTGCAGGTGCGCGACCACAGCTACTATCAGACCCGATCCAACCAGAACGACATCAAAATGATCCCCATCGCCCCGACGCGCGGGCTGATTTATGACCGTAATGGTATTCCTCTGGTGCGCAACGTCAGCTGGTACGCCATTACGCTGACGCCCTATAAAATCGCGGATATGCAGGCCACGCTGCAGGCGCTGACGCCGATCCTCAACCTGACGCCCGACGAGATTGAAACCTTCCGGCACGCGTTAAAACAGACCAGCCGCTACAAGCCGGTGGTGCTGAAAGAGGAGCTGAGCGAGGAGCAGGTAGCGCGCTTCGCGGTTAACCAGTTTCGGTTTACCGGTGCCAGCATTGAAATTTACCAGGATCGGCAATATCCCTACGGCGCCGATCTGGCGCACGTGCTCGGTTATGTGTCGAAAATCAACGATAACGACTACAAACGGCTGAACGCGGCGGGCATCGCCGAGAACTATGCTGCTGACCACAATATCGGTAAACAGGGCATTGAAGGCTATTACGAGACGATGCTGCACGGCAAGCCGGGTTATCAGGAAGTGGAGGTGGATAACCACGGTCGTATCGTGCGGGTGCTGAAAGAGGTGCCGCCGGTCGCGGGCAAAAACCTTACCCTGACGCTGGATCTGCATCTGCAACAGTACGCCGAAAGTCTGCTGGCAGGCCAGCGTGCGGCGCTGCTGATTGAGGACCCGCGCGACGGCTCGGTGCTGGCGATGGTCTCCAGTCCCAGCTACGATCCCAATCCGTTTGTGAAAGGCATCAGCTATCAGGCTTACAAATCCCTGCTGCAGGATAAGGATCTGCCGCTGATCAACCGCGTGACCCAGGGCCTCTATCCTCCGGCCTCGACGGTGAAGCCCTACATGGCGATGTCAGCGCTGCTGACCCATGTGATTACGCCGCAGTCGCAGTTCTTTGGCGCGCCCACCTGGACGCTGCCTGGCACCGATCGCCGCTACCGCGACTGGAAAAAAACCGGTCACGGTATGCTGGATGTCACCCGGGCGATTGAGGAGTCTGCCGACACCTTCTTCTATCAGGTGGCCTTTATGATGGGCATCGACCGTATCCACACCATGCTGAGCCAGTTTGGTTACGGCAAATCGACCGGCATCGATCTGAATGAGGAGTACAACGGCTTACTGCCGAGCCGCGAGTGGAAGCAAAAGGTACATAAAAAAACCTGGTATCAGGGCGATACCATTTCCGTCGGCATTGGTCAGGGCTACTGGATTGCGACGCCGATTCAGATGGAAAAAGCGATGGTGGCGCTGATTAATAATGGCCGGGTGATTGCGCCGCATCTGCTGGAGAAAGCCCAGCGCGGTACGCTGATTGAGCACTATCAACCGAAACAGCCGGCCGCGCAGATTGGCGATCCGCACTCTCCTTACTGGTCGCTGGTGCGCCACGCCATGTTTGGCATGGCGAATGCGCCTAACGGCACCGGCTACAAATATTTTCATACCGCACCTTATGGCATCGCAGCGAAAAGTGGTACGTCGCAGGTGTTTGGTTTGCGACAGAATCAGACCTATAACGCCAAAATGATCCCGGTCCGGCTGCGCGACCATATTTTCTATACCGCGTTTGCGCCGTTCGACGCACCTAAAGTGGCGGTGACGCTGATTCTGGAGAATGGCGGTGGGGAAGGGGTTACGGCGGCACCGGTGATGCGTGCCATTCTGGATCACATCTTTATTCCGCCCGCAGCGGAAGCGTCAGATGCGCCGGTGGCGGCAGAAAAGAAATAGCCGTGCAGGGGAAAAAAGGGGCCGCGGCCCCTATGGATTTCAGGCTTTTAGCGTCTCCGTTACGTGGCTGATCGCCCGCACCACATCCGTTGCGCCTTCACGAATTTCAGCAATCACGCCGCCCGCTTCCTGCGCCAGTTGCACCCCGTGGTCGGCACGCTTCAGGTTCGATTCAATCCCCTTCAGCGCCTTATTCGCCAGCAGATGATTTTGCTGCACCCGGTTCTCAATTTCGGCCGTGGCACGGTTGATGTTAGCCGCCAGCGTTCTGACCTCGTTGGCGACCACCGCAAAGCTGCGGCCGTGAGTGCCGGCGCGCGCCGCTTCAATGGCCGCATTCAGCGCCAGCAGGTTGGTCTGATCGGCAATACGGCGAATGCTGTCCACCATAAAGCCAATACGCTCAGACGATTCACTCAGACCCGAAATATCACCCGAAATTCCCTGCAGTTCGCCTGCCAGCGCATTCATGGTCTGCACGCTGTTGGCGATCACATCTGCTCCGATGCGGGTGCTTTCATTGGTTTGCAGGGCGGTATGATAGGCCCGCTGAGCCGCTTCGCGCTCCTGCTGGTTCTTCGCGACCTGGGCCGTCACGTCGGTGGCAAACTTCACCACTTTATATAATTTGCCCTGCTCGTCGAACACCGGATTGTAGGTGGCGCGTAACCAGACGGTGCGGCCCTGCTTATTCACCCGTGGAAACTGACCTGAGATAAATTCGCCGCGATTCAGCTGCTGCCAGAGTTCGCTGTATTCGCGGCTGTTGCGGATCTCTTCTGAGCAGAACTGGCTGTGGTGCACGCCCTGAATCTCCTCACCACGGTATCCCATCGTCTTCAGGAAGTTATCGTTGGCTTTGAGCACTTCGCCTTTCAGGTTGAAGGCGATCACCGCCATCGAGCGCTCAATGGCGTTCGTCATGGCGCGCTGCTCCTGAGCGTCGTTGATATGGCTGGTGATGTCAGTCGCCAGCTTCACGATTTTGAATACCCGTCCATGACGATCCTGCACCGGCACATAGTTGGCTTCGAGCCACACCGGTCGGCTATTTTTTGCCACACGCAGAAACTTATCGCTGAAACTTTCGCCGCGGTTCAGCCGTAGCCAGAAGTCGCGGTAGTCATTTGACTGCAGCTGATCCGGCGTACAGAACAGGCTGTGATGCTGACCCTCAATCTCTGCCAGCGTATAGCCCATACGGTCGAGGAATAGCGCATTGGCGCTGAGAATGGTGCCATCGGGAGTGAACTCAATCATGGCGATCGAGTCATTAAGGGAGGTGAGGGTTGCTGCGGAGTGTGTACGCTTCTGCCCGCTGAGGCGCGAAGCAATGCCTGATGTAATGGTGTAAAACATGGTGATCCTTATTATTAGTGTTGGTCTCGTCACACTTATCGGCGTAACCACGCCACAATTCAGCCTCCGCAGCCGGCCTGAACGAAATTTAATCACCGATAGCACGATTTTTACCGGCAGTGGAGCGACAGGCCAGGGGGTTGATGGAAAAGCCGTCAGTCGATTTCATTTTGATGAAAAGCGTTTGACGCTGTCGGGCCGCTTTGGTTTAATGCGCCCCGTTGCCCGAATAGCTCAGTCGGTAGAGCAGGGGATTGAAAATCCCCGTGTCCCTGGTTCGATTCCGGGTTCGGGCACCATCTTTAAAGAACCCGCCTCTGGCGGGTTTTTGCTTTTGTGCCGCAGAAAATCCCTTCGCACACCCTTTTTCACGCCGCTCTTGACTGAACAGATTTCACGGCGAAACTAATTTCCCGGCTCACCTCTATGCTGTATTGCCAGGGCCGGGCCGCCTGATATCCTGTCCAGCCTGCAATTCACCGCGACTAATCGCGTTTTAAAAGCCTCCCTTTACAGAATTGTGCGTACAGGCACAATAAGCTCCTTTAAACCCTGTCTTATGGCTGCTATGTCAGAAGAAGCGCTGCGACTACAGATACAAAACCTGAAAAAGCATAATGCGCGTCTGAAGCGTATAGCCCATGACGCCCGTAACAAGCTCAACGCAGCGCTGGACGGTACCGGCCTGTTCCTGTGGCAACTCGATATCCCCAGCGGCAAGCTGGTGATTTTCAACCGACGCTGGGGCGCAATGCTGGGCTTTCAACCCAAAGAGACCGACGCCAACTTCGAGTCCTGGAAAGAGAGCCTCCATCCTGAAGACGCTGATGAAGTGCTGACGGCCTTTTACGATCACATCGCCGGAAAAGCGCCTTACTACGAAGCGCTGCACCGCATGATCGCTAAAGATGGCAGCATAACCTGGGTACTGGATCGGGGCCGGGTCAGCGAATGGGATGAACAGGGGCGTCCGTTAAAGGTAACCGGCACCCACATCGACATGACCAAAGAGAAGCAGTATGAGGAGCAGCTCGCTCTGCTGGCGCTGCACGATCCGCTGACCATGCTGACCAATCGCCATGCGTTGCAGAATCATTTTCGCGAATTAAAAGCTCAGGGGCCCTTGTGTGTTGCGTTTATCGATTTGGATAATTTCAAACATGTTAACGACACGCTGGGCCATCGTAGCGGCGATGACGTCCTGATCCAGCTCAGCCAGCGCTTTGTTGATCTCTGTCCGGCCGAGGTGATTATTGGTCGCCCTGGCGGTGATGAATTTGTCCTGCTGCTGCCATTTTCGTTACAACATCCACAGCTGGAAAAACTGGTTCACGGCTGCCTGGATGCGGTGCTGACGCCGTTTGATATGGCAAATGGCCATGCAATGGTGGGGGCATCGATTGGTGTTGCCCAGGTGCAGAGAAAAGATGACTTTGATTCCGCCCTGGCACGCGCGGATGAAGCGATGTATCGCATCAAAAAAAGGGGTAAGCGCGGTGTGGCTTTTGCTCCGTTTCACGCTGATCCCCATTGAGTCTTAATCTTTTCGCGTAATCCTGCCCGGTCCTTTCTGGATTCTCCCGCAGCGGATCTGCACAGGCAGGCCTGACGTCAGGGCGACCCGAATCCGCCACCTCTTTCCCTTTTTTCACCATCAATAAGTGCGCGTTCCCGCAAAAAGATGTTTTTAGTACAAATCTTAAAAAAAACGGTCCGCCGTTACGCATAATTTTTTCCACGCTTCGCTTATTTCAAACAGCCTGAATGCGGCTTTCTGGCCATTTTATTTTAATATTTGGTGAATAAAATGGGATATTTGATCATTTATTGATCGATCCGCTCAGCTTTTAACTGGTTTTGAAAGAGAGTTACGCTTCGCTTATTTTTTACCTGATTATATTTTTCTTAAATCAAACTTTACGCTTCGCTTAGGTAAATTGATCGTTTGTTGATCATCTTCACTAACTGTTTCATATGACGACGTTATCGTGCCGCTTCGCTTATATTGTTTTCAATTGGACTTTTTATGAAAATGATCGATTAATAGGAGTGCGACATTGTTTGAGGAAGGCCGTGGATTATCACTCTTGCCTTTTTCTGCGGTGGCGAAGATTAGTTGCGGCGCTTTATCAGCCAGTAATGCTAATCGCCATAAATTAACCAAAATTATGATGGGTTTTCTATTTCCCCATCTTGATAGACGAATTTTTATGGCTACATTTATATTTGCTGAATCGGACTGATGAAGCATCAACTGTGCTATTTCTATTATTAAATCCAATGAGGAACACAGAATGACTCAATATCGTGGTGGAGCGGGAAATTTTGCTGCGGACAGAGAGCGCGCGGCGGAAGCGGGACGTAAGGGCGGCCAGAAAAGCGGCGGCAACTTTAAAAACGATCCCGAGCGCGCCATTGAGGCTGGACGGAAAGGGGGTAAGGTAAGCCGCCGGAGCTGAACGTCTTTAACGCTGCTGTAACAGCAGGTACCATCAGTTCGCTGGGCAATGTTAAATCTATTTAATTCTCCTGCAAGATAATTACTGCCAGCATTATGCCAGTGCTTTATCAATAGCGGTGGCAGATTAACCGATTAAACCGGAAAGGTAACCCCTTTCCGGTTTTTTTATTTACAGCGCTTTTAACTTGTACGGTTTAATAAGTTTTTGTACAGATTGACCAGCTGCTTAGTTTCTGTTGGCTGATTACAGAAGATAAAATGTATACAAATTTAATTTCAGTTGTACAACTTTATCTGTTTAGCGAAGCCGTGATAACAAAAAACCTTAGAGACCTAACTTGTTGCTGTAAAAAGAAAAATGCATTTTACATGCCACTTACGGCTTAAATTCATACCGATGCGGCGTGCGATATAAAAAATCTCCGCTAGAATTTTTAAGTGTCACCGATATGACTGGCGTTGCGTTATTTCTTACCGCAACTTTTCAATCAATGAGGCTATCTTATGACAGTGAAAACGCTAAACGATCTCTTCATCCATGATTTGTCTGATGTGTACAGCGCTGAGAAACAGATAACCCGTGCCTTGCCGAAAATGGCGCGCGCTGCCAGCGATGAAAAACTTGTCGCTGCGTTTAATCAGCATCTTGAAGAGACGCGCGGCCAAATCGAGCGGCTGGATGAATTAGTGGAAGCCACGCCAGAGGTTAAAATCAAACGAATGAAATGCCATGCGCTTGAAGGACTGGTTGAAGAAGCGCAGGAGATCATTGATTCGGTTGAAAAGGGCGAAGTTCGTGATCAGGGGTTAATTGGTGCAGCACAAAAAGTTGAGCACTATGAAATTGCCACTTACGGCACCCTGCACGCGCTGGCCCTCAAACTGGGCTACACCCAGGCCGCAAAACTGCTGGAGCAGACCCTGAACGAAGAGAAGCAGACGGATGAGAAGCTCACTTCGGTAGCGGAATCCATTACTGTATCTTAAGGAGTAGCAAATGACGGCAATCGAAAATTACCATGACTGGCTGCGCGATGCGCATGCAATGGAAAAGCAGGCTGAGAGCATGCTAAGCAAAATGTCTGGCCGCCTGGAGCACTATCCGGCGCTGGAACAGCGTCTGGCACAGCATCTGGATGAGACCAAACATCAGCTTACCCTGCTGGAGCAGCTGCTGGACACGCACGGCATTGACCACTCAGTGATGAAAGATGTTATGGGTAAAATGGCGGCGACCGGCCAGGCGGTGGGCGGTATGTTCAACTCGGACGAAGTAGTGAAAGGCGCGATCAGCGGCTACGTCTTTGAAAATGCCGAGATCGCCAGCTACACCAGTCTGATTGCGGCGGCTGAGCAGGTCGGTGATGCTGAGGGCGTGCGGGTGCTGACCGAAATCCGCGATCAGGAAGTAGCGATGGCGGAGTGGCTGCTGCAGCATCTGCCGGAAGTAACACAGCAGTTCCTGCAACGGGCAGCACAGCCTGGCGTTGAAGCGAAGAAATAGTTAAATCGTTACGCAGAATTCAGAGTCAACGCGAAAAAAAGCCGGGCATCGTCTGATGACCGGCTTTTTAGTGTCTGGCTGTCAGGTAAAACGGTTAAAGTCCGTTACCCCTGAACCGGCTTAATCCGCCATCAGATGGCCATACATCGTCATCAGACGGCGCGTCACGCCATTGGTCCAGCCGAAGCCATCCTGTAACGGATATTCGCCACCACCGCCTGGACGGGCGCGATCGCCGCTGATGTCATATTTTTCCACCAGCTTGTGATGCAGCTGATAGAAATTGTTGACCGTGGTCAGCCAGTTAACCGCGATTTCGCTCGCCAGCGTCTCTTCGCCGTAGTTATTCAGGCCAACAATCGCCATCCACTGCATCGGCGCCCAGCCATTGGGTTTATCCCACTGCTCGCCGCTCTCCACCATTGAGGTCAACAGACCGCCGTTGCTCAGGAGCAGATGACGCAGGGCAATGGCCTGCAGATGCGCCTGGTGAGGCGTGGCTAAACCAACAAACAGCGGAACCACCGCCGCCGCCGTAAAGGCACCGAAACGCTCACGACGCCAGTCATAGTCACGGAATACGCCGGCGGTGCTGTCCCACAAATAGCGGGTAATTGCACGTTTCCGCGCCTCGGCTTTTTTCTGCCAGGCCAGTGCGGTCAGCTCTTCGCCTTTGGCGTGCGACAGCGTGGCGATCATCAGCTCAAGTTTGTAGAGAAACGCATTGAGATCGATCGGAATAAACTGGGTGGTGCGAATGCTCGACAGACGTTTCGGGTTACGCAGCCAGCGTGAAGAGTAGTCCCAGCCGGAGGCTGCACCCGCACGCAGATCGCGATAAACTTCGCTGGCCGGACGTTTTGACTGTCGGGCCGTTTCCACATCCTCGATCCACGACTCATCACGCGGTGTATCCCGGTCATCCCAGTAACGGTTAAGCAGTGAACCGTTCGGCATCCGCACCACATGGCGATAAGCCTGATTGGGCATCAGCGAACCGGCACCGTCCATCCAGAACTGATACTCCTTCATCAGCTGTTCCTGATAGCGCTTCGCACCGCGCACGCCATCTTCTTCAAACAGCTCAACCATCAGCGCAAACACGGGCGGCTGGGAACGGCTGAGATAATAGGTGCGGTTACCGTTAGGCACATGGCCGTAGTTATCGATCAGCCAGGCGAAGTTATCCGCCATGTGACGCAGCAAATCATCACGACCCGACTCGGCGAGGCCGAGCATGGTGAAGTAAGAATCCCAGTAATAGGTCTCGCCAAAGCGCCCGCCCGGCACCACATAAGGTTTCGGCAGCGGCAGCAGGGAAGAGTGCGGCATATGCTGCTGCGGCATTTTGGTCAGTACCGGCCACAGATCGTCGATATGCTCGTTGAGCGTTTTATCCGGATTGGAGACATAAAAGCTTTCATTTACGCCAGGCAGATAAAAGTGATCGGCGACAAAACGCGACAGGTCAAAATCACTGCTGCGTTTCTGTCGGCGATAGCGCATCAGCACATCCAGCGGATCGTATTTTGGCGAGCAGTCGGGGAAGGTTTTGCTATCCTCAAAAATGCGCGACATCTGGACATGTTCAAACAGTTCCAGATAACGATCGGCAGGGGTGAGCGCATCCGGCGCCGGTAAGCCTTCAATCAGCTCCGGTTCCGGTTCAGAATCCTGCATGCGATCCAGTTTCAGTTCATGGGGATCGTATTGATACTCAACTTCCGCCCCGGCACGAACCTCTTCAAGTGCATTTAGTTGCTGGCGATAAGTATTAATAGCGGCCTCCTGAGCGGTCGGGGTTGCACAAAGGACAAATTATAGACCTCTCATGCTGCGGAACAACAATGCAGAATATCTATGAACGTAATAAAAATTGTCTATTAATCGACGTTTTTGGATAAATTCCAGTCAATTCAACCAAATATGCCGTTGTTCATAAAAAACGCATTTCAGATGAATCTCTTAGTCGGTAAAAGAAAAAAATTTAGCCTGAAGAAAACCGGCTTTTATTTACATTTTGTAAGATAAGCGTGGCGGGAAAAGGGTGCAAAAGATGGCATACGCAACGACAGAACCGGTGAGAAACGGCAAACAGAGCGGCCGATAGCGGCCCGCTCTGCGATCGTCAGTCAGCTTTTCGCCAGCGCAGCGCGAATGACTGCCGGATAAGGCGTCGTGGGACGACCAATCAGCTGGCTGAGCTGATGTGAATCATCAAACAGACCGCCTTTTTCTGCACCCGCGTCGGAATCTGCCAGCATTTCAGCCAGGCCGTCAGGCAGCCCCGCGCTTTTCAGGGCGGCAGCAAATTCCTGCTGCGACAGATTGACGTAATCCACCTTTTCGCCGCTCTGAGCGGCAATTTCAGCGGCGAACTGCGCCAGGGTATAGCTGTCATCACCGGCCAGTTCATACACCTTGCCAGCCTGATTATCACGTACCAGCACTTCCGCTGCTGCATCGGCATAATCCTGGCGCGCTGCCGACGCGATGCGTCCTTCGCCTGCGGCACCGATAAAGGCATGATGCGCCAGCGCCGGGGCGATACTGGCTGCATAGTTTTCACTGTACCAGCCGTTACGCAGCAGGGCGAATGGCACGCCGGAAGCCTGCAACAGCGCTTCGGTTGCCCGGTGTTCTACGCCCAGCCCCAGCGGTGAGCTATCGGCGTGCAGCAGGCTGGTATAAGCAATAAAACCAACGCCAGCCGTTCGGGCCGCTTCAATCACCGCTTTATGCTGGGCTTCGCGCTGACCCACTTCACTGCCGGAAATCAGCAGCAGCTTATCGACGCCAGCGAAGGCGGCAACCAGCGTCTCCGGCTGGCTGTAATCCGCCTGACGCACCACCACACCTTGTGCAGCAAGGTCTGCCGCTTTGGCTGGGGTACGCACGGCGGCAACAATATCGCCCGCCGGCACTTTTTTCAGTAATGCGTCGATCACTAAACGGCCGAGCTGGCCGGTGGCACCTGTCACTGCAAACATGGTATCGCTCCGATTATTTCGCTGTTGGTGAAATCCAGACTACGGGATAAACTAATTTTTAGTAAGTACTTACAGATTTGTTAGTTTAAGGGTTGTGATATAAATGTCTGAAAAGCTGAGTGAAAGATTTATCCGCGGTGAGCTGCTCAATGTGAACTGCCCCTCGCGTGAGGTACTTAAACGGGTGACCAGCCGCTGGAGCGTACTGATTCTGCTGGCGCTGCAGGACCAGACGCTGCGCTTCAGCGAGTTGCGGCGAGTAGTAGGCGGCGTGAGTGAGCGGATGCTGGCGCAGAACCTGCGTCATCTGGAAGAAGACGGTTTCGTGCAGCGCATCGCTTATCAGGTGGTGCCGCCTCATGTGGAGTACTCGCTAACGCCGCTCGGGCGTGAAATGGGTGAGCAGGTGGTCGGGCTGGCCGACTGGCTGGAGGTCAATCTGAGCCGGATACTGGCGCAACGCGATAAAAGCGCGGCGGATCGGGCTTAACACCCGAGCGGCAGTGAAGCCGCGCTTTGCCTGCGTCCCGTCGAAGATGCCTGCAATAGCCTGCGCTAGTGAAGATATTTTTCAAACCACGCCAGGGTTCTTTGCCACGCCAGTTCTGCCGCCGGTTGGTCGTAGCGCGGGGTCGAATCATTGTGGAAGCCGTGATTCACGCCAGGATAGAGGTATGCCTGATAGATCTTGTTATACTGCTTTAGCGCCGCTTCATAAGCTGGCCAGCCCGCGTTGATATTGTTATCCAGCGCGGCATAGTGCAGCAGCAATGGCGCGTTTATCCGCGGCACATCTTCCGCTTTTGGCTGCCGGCCATAGAAGGGGACCGCGCAGTCCAGCTCCGGGAAGGCAACGGCCGCCGCATTGGCGACGCCGCCGCCATAACAAAAGCCCGTTATTCCCACTTTCCCGCTCGCTTCCGGGTGATGACGTAAAAATGTCACGGCGGCAAAAAAGTCGTTCATCAGCCTGACGGGATCGACCTTCGCCTGTAATGCGCGCCCCTCTTCGTCATTACCAGGATAGCCGCCGACCGAACTCAGCCCGTCGGGAGCCAGCGCGATATAACCCGCTTTGGCGACCCGGCGCGCCACATCATCAATGTAGGGATTGAGACCGCGGTTTTCATGTACCACCACCACCGCCGGACGCCGGCCTGCAGGTTTCGTCGGTTTTACCAGATAGCCGCGGACTTCACCGTGACCCTCCGGCGAAAGATAGTGGAGGTATTCTGGTTTGATATCGGGATCGGTGAACTCCACCTGCGTCGCCAGGGCATAGTTGGGGCTGAGCATACCGAGCAGCGTGGCACCGGTCATGCCGCCAATAGCCAGTTTACCGGCCATGGCAATAAACTCGCGTTTAGTGATGCGGCCGTGCGCGTAGTAATCGTAAAGCTCCAGCAGTTCCTGCGGAAAATCCTGTGCGGTCAGACGTGCCATAGCGACTCCTTAACCCGGATAAGAGGATAAATGCCACCCTAACAAACCACAGCGGGAGACGGCAGGCAACCGGCATGACGCAACAGGTTAAAACGGTAATAACGTAACGGCAGAGGAAAATAAGCGGCTCAGCCGGTTAATAAGTGATTGCTGCTTATTAAGCCGCTTATTCAGTGTTGTTTCAGGGAATAAGCCGCAGACGCGCGGCGGCTGTTAATTATCGGTAAGAGATCACTCCAATTTATTAACATTTACATCCGCATTAAACTGCCCGGTTTTACCGGCTTCGCCTGAAAATATAATCCTGCCATTAGACAATCCAGGGCAAAAAAGCAAACAAAGCGGCAGGCAGAAATATTTGGTTTCTAACCCATTAAAAAGTAAGTCTATTTCGAAGAGTTACAGTCAGATTTGACCTTTCCCGGAACAGGGTTTATAAAATAATAACACCGGAAAACAGCATGTTGAGGGCTTTTTTTTGGTTAAAGGTGGGCTTAGCCAGTGGGCAATTTTAAGCCAGCAATAGCATAACATTCGTGTCACATAACTACGCTGTAATTAACCTTTGCGCCTTATTTTTAAATAAGTAATTCCCATGAAAAACAATGATCAGAATCAACAAAGACTGTTATAGTTTTCATTAACCCGATTGTTTCTGTTTCCTCGCTGCGAATAGTTTTAAATTCGCGGCGGGAATTAATTCAACGGCAACGAAATGAGTGCTTCAGGCTTAAGTTGTTAATTATAAGTAAATATGTGGTGTTCTATGTGGCAAAGAGGTAAGCAATGTTCGGATTAGATGCCTTTCATCTGGCGAGGATTCAGTTCGCATTTACTGTTTCCTTCCATATTATCTTTCCCGCCATCACCATCGGCCTCGCCAGCTTCCTGGCCGTGCTCGAAGGGATGTGGCTGAAAACCCGCGATCATACCTATCGTGATCTCTACCATTTCTGGTCGAAAATCTTTGCCGTCAACTTCGGCATGGGCGTGGTGTCGGGACTGGTGATGGCCTATCAGTTCGGGACCAACTGGAGCGGCTTCTCGGAGTTTGCCGGCAGTATCACCGGTCCGCTACTGACCTATGAAGTCCTGACCGCTTTCTTCCTCGAAGCGGGCTTCCTCGGCGTGATGCTGTTCGGCTGGAATCGCGTCGGGCCCGGTCTGCACTTCTTTGCCACCTGTATGGTTGCGCTGGGAACCCTGATCTCTACCTTCTGGATCCTCGCGTCAAACAGCTGGATGCATACGCCGCAGGGCTACATCATCGAGAACGGCATCGTGGTGCCGCAGGACTGGTTCAAAATCGTCTTTAACCCGTCGTTCCCGTACCGCCTGTTCCATATGTCGGTGGCCGCCTTCCTCGCCAGCGCCTTCTTTGTCGGGTCATCAGCGGCCTGGCATCTGCTGAAAGGCAAAAATAATCCTGCGATTCGCAAGATGTTTTCGATGGCGCTGTGGATGGCGCTGATTGTCGCGCCGATTCAGGCGATGATCGGCGATGCGCATGGTCTCAACACCCTGGAGCATCAGCCCGCCAAAATAGCGGCGATTGAAGGACACTGGGAAAACCCGCCAGGCGAAGCCACGCCGCTGATTCTGTTTGGTATTCCCGACATGGAGCAGGAGCGCACCAAATACGCGCTGGAAGTGCCTTATCTCGGCAGCCTGATCCTGACCCACAGCCTGGATAAGCAGGTACCGGCGCTGAAGTCATTCCCGAAAGAGGATCGGCCAAATTCAACGGTCATCTTCTGGTCGTTCCGCGTGATGGTGGCGATGGGGCTGCTGATGATTACTCTGGGCGTGGTCAGTCTGTGGCTGCGTTTCAAAGGGCGTCTGTATGAGTCACGTCCATTCCTGTGGTTTGCGCTGCTGATGGGGCCGTCCGGTCTGATAGCGATCCTGGCTGGGTGGTTCACCACGGAGATCGGCCGTCAGCCCTGGGTGGTGTATGGCGTACAGCGCACCATTGATGCGGTGTCGGCGCACGGCGATCTCCATATGAGTATCAGCCTGCTGGCCTTCATCCTGGTCTACAGCTCGGTGTTCGGCGTGGGTTATCACTATATGATGCGTCTGATCAAGCAGGGTCCCGAAACCGGCGAAGGACACATCACTGAGCAGGGTGGTCCGGGTCAGAAGAAAACCCCGGCACGTCCACTTTCTGCGGCCACCTTTAAGGATGGAGACCACTAAGATGATCGATTTTTCAATTATCTGGTTCGCGATTATCGTCTTCGCCACCCTGATGTATATCGTAATGGATGGGTTCGATCTCGGTATCGGCCTGCTGTTCCCGTTCAACAAGGATGTGGGCGAGCGCGACATGATGGTCAACACCGTTGCGCCGGTCTGGGATGGTAATGAAACCTGGCTGGTGCTGGGCGGGGCGGGGCTGTATGGCGCGTTCCCGCTGGCCTACTCGGTGATTGCCGATGCGCTGTCGATTCCGCTGACGGCGATGCTGATTGGCCTGATTTTCCGTGGCGTGGCGTTTGAGTTCCGCTTCAAAGCGGTAGAAGGTCACCGCGCATTCTGGGACAAGTCATTCATCGCGGGGTCTATCCTGGCTACCTTCAGTCAGGGCGTCGCGGTTGGCGCAATGCTGGACGGTATTCCGGTTGAGGGCCGCCGTTTTGCCGGTTCCGCAATGGACTGGCTGGCACCGTTCCCGCTGTTCTGCGGCGTGGGGCTGGTGGTGGCCTATGCGCTGCTGGGCTGTACCTGGCTGATCATGAAAACGGAAGATGAGCTGCACCGCAAAATGTCAGCGCTGGCCACGCCGCTGGTGATCGCGCTGCTGGTGATTGTCGGTATCATCAGCCTGTGGACGCCGTTTGCCCACGACGATATTGCCCAGCGCTGGTTTAGCAAGCCTAACCTGTTCTGGTTCCTGCCGGTTCCGGTGCTGGTGTTGCTCTGTTCGTGGGGCATCGTGCGTGCGATCAAACGTCAGGCGCACTACTCGCCGTTCCTGCTGACGCTGGCGCTGATCTTCCTCGGCTTCTCTGGCCTGGGTATCAGCATCTGGCCCAACATTATTCCGCCGTCAGTGACCATCTGGGCCGCCGCATCACCTCCGCAGAGCCAGGCCTTTATGCTGGTGGGAAGCCTGCTGATCATTCCGATGATCCTGGGCTACACCTTCTGGAGCTACTACGTGTTCCGTGGAAAAATCAAAGCAGATGCAGGATATCATTGATATGAAAACCGAAGTCAGCAGCATGAAAAACCACAATGAAACGAAAGCCCCGTGGTGGAAGCGCGTGATGTGGCTGGTGGTCATCTACGCCGCAAGCGTGCTGGCACTGGGTGTCGTCGCCTCATTATTCCGCATGATGATGACAGCGGCCGGTATGCGCAGCCATTAGTGGCTCCCTTACCCGCTGCGTAAAGAGCAGGGCTGACTTCGGTCAGCCTTTTTTAATTAGTCACCTAAGCAATTAATGCGAAATCGTCACCTGGCCACCCTTTGCGCCCGGCCTTTCCTTACCGCCGTTGCGGTTTTTTGTTATTCTTTTGTGACAAATATCACCCTTTAATCCGCGTCGTACATCGCCATCATGCTCAGTCAGGCCCTTAAAAAACAGCACATTAATGCACTGGTAGAGTGGATCGAAGCCAATCTGACCGACGATCTTAGTATTGATCTGATCACCCTGAAATCGGGTTATTCCAAATGGCACATGCAGCGCATGTTCAAAGAGATGACCGGCCAGACGCTGGCGGCTTATACCCGTAAACGACGCCTGACGATGGCGGCAATGGCGCTGCGGCTGACCCGTATGCCGCTGATCGATATCGCCGTACGCTTTGGTTTTGACAACCAGCAGAATTTTACCCGGGTCTTTAAAAGCCATTTCTCGCTGACGCCTGGCGCGTTCCGTCGTATCCCGCATTTACCGGTGAAACATTTCCACGGCCGGATTCCGGTGCGCTCGCCGATTGAACATGCGGTGCTGGTTGAACAGGATGAAGACCTGCCGCTCTGCGGTGAGACGATGGAGTGGGAGTGTCAGTTCGGCGAATATATCGCCGATCATGAACATCGGGTGGCGGAACAGGCGCGACGGCTGGTTGCGCTGGCGGGCGGCCAGGTGCGGCATGGCTGGCTCGGTTTTCAGTATGGTCCGGGCCACTCTTCGGCTGACCAGCAGAATATCAGCCTGTTCCAGGCACTGGAGCCGCAGCACGCCGCGATGCTGGACGGCAAAACAGAGAGCTGGAGTGAAACGCGTGGACTTTATGCGCGGATTAACTGGAGCGGCGCACCTGAGCAGCTGACGCGCTTTATTGCTGACATCTACTATCTGCACCTGCCGACGCTGGGCGTGGCGCGCCGTCAGGGTAAAGATCTGCTGCGGCTGGATTTTGCACTCTGCAAACCGGACTGGCTGAGCGGGGTTTTTTCGATTCCGGTGACGCCAGCCTGAGGCGTCACCGGCCGTTTCAGCCGCGATTCGGCTGCCTCAGCCTGAAAAATGCATATTCTGTGCGGTAAACCGTGACAAACCGCACGATTTTATAAAATAAGTTACCGGTCTGGCGTAAAATCCTTCACCGAAACCCCGTAGTGCACCATTCAACGTACTTTTCTGGCGGGGCTGAAACATTCATCTGCATTTCTGGCCATTTCTGGCTAAAAACGATAAACGAAGAAAATTATGCGACGCTCAATGTTGTTACTTATCTCAATGCTTTCGGCATTGCCTATGCTGGCTGCGGCTCAACTGGCAGAACCCTTCTCGCCACCGGCTGGCCTGCACCCGCATTCACAGATCTCTCAGCACGAAATTCTGGGCGACGGCCAGTTGCCGCAGCACACCCAGAATAATCCTGCCGCCTCCGGCTTTAACGACACGCTGTAACCGTTCTGGCCGGTAAGTGGGCGTCCCTCGGTTCAGCGGCGCAATCGACATCCCCGGCCGAATGCCTTTCCTGTTACATCCTGCGTCAGCAATAAAATCGGCTGATCGGCTGGCCATCACTTCTGCATCTTTTCCTCTTCTCTCTGGCCTGTGCAGGCTACTGAGCGACTGTTGTCGCCAGTCAGCCAGCGGCTGACTCACTTTGCACTGCTGCGTTCACCGCCTGTGTCGCAGAAGCCGATCTTCAGTGACATAAAATATATCTTAATCCGCTGCGATCGCATTTTTCGTCATTGTGTTCAAGATATATCATAGCTAATCTGAGCCACTCAGATGAGAATGATTTTGATTCCATGATTATGCTGATGCCCTCGATTGACGGGCATTTAACCCGCTTCAGGAGAGATGTTGTGCCAAATCCTAACTCTGATCGCCTTCCTCAGCGCGTCCGTAATGAACTGCGCTTTCGTCATATTCAGGTGGCAAGCAAAACTAACATTGCCGGTAACTTCTGGCGCATCGTCTTCAGCGGCAGCGATCTGGCGGGCTTCAATTCACCAGGCTTTGACGATCACATTAAAGTCTTCTTTCCCACCAGCGCGGGTGAGATGCCGGCACTGCCGCAGATCACCGAGGATGGCATTGTCTGGCCGGACGGCTTGCGCCCGGCGGCCCGTGATTACACGCCGCTGGCCTTTGACGGCGTCTCGTCGCTGACGCTCGATTTCTATATTCATCAGAGTGGCGTTGCCAGCGACTGGGCGACACAGGCGAAAATCGGCGACAGCCTGATCGTCGGCGGTCCGCGCGGCTCACTGATCGTACCGACCGACTACGCTTTCCAGCTCTATGTCTGTGACGAAACCGGTCTGCCGGCCTTTGCGCGCCGTAAACAGGATGCCCGCGCCCAACAGCTGCATCTGTTTGCCTATGCAGATGAGACCACCGGGCGGGATTACTTAACCGATACGGCTGGCGTTACTCTCAACTGGCTCGGCAGCGGTCAGATGCAACGGGCGCAGCTCAGCCAGCTGACGGCGAAGCTGGATCAACTGGCGATACCGTCGGAAGATTACTTCATCTGGCTGACCGGCGAAGGCGAGTTTGTTAAGGCGCTAAGCGACTATTTCACCACCCAGCGCGGCGTGAACAGCGACTACGTCCGGGCCGTGGCCTACTGGCACCAGAAGTAAAGCCGGCGGCCGCCCGTGTTGAATTTTGCCAGGCGGCGGTCTACCATCAACCTCCATTTCTTCTCCCTGAGCAGGTTATGAAAGACCATTCAGCAGCGCCATCTGATGATCATCCCGCGCGCGCTGGCGGCTGTGGCAGCCGTCGTAAGCGTCGGGAAAAAATGCTGGAGGCGAGTGATATTCGTCTGCTGATGCTCCATTTCCTGGCGCAGAATGCCGCGCACGGCTATGAACTGATCAAGTCGGTGGAGGAGTTGTCGAAAGGGGAGTATTCGCCCAGTCCGGGCATTATCTATCCCAATCTGACGCTGCTGGAAGAGATGGAGGCGATTCAGGTGGTCGACGCGCAGGCCACACGCAAAGCGTACCGGCTGACTGCGGCGGGTGAGGCGCTGCTGGCGTCCAGCGGCGATCGGGTCGCCAGCCTGATCGCCCGCTTATCGTCACTGGCGATTCTGGTTAATAACCGCAGCATTCCGGCGGTTGAGCAGGCGATCCATACACTGAAAATGGCGCTCAACACCCGTCTGGCACAGCAGGATATCTCCGAGGCCGCGTTGCAGACGCTGATTGCGGCGCTGCACGACGCGGCAGAAAAAATCACCCACAGCTGACCCTTCTCCCTGATGCGGGTTGCCAGCCGGCGACTCAGCTCACTTCAGGCTTGTGCTTATCAATGTGACCCAGCGTGCGGTCCGGGAAACAGATGTCGCGCACCCGTTGTTTTAGCGTTGTGGCATCTGGAAAACCTCCATCCCGTTTACGCTCCCACAGCAGATGCCCGTCGAGCGTAATCTCAAAAATACCCCCGGTTCCCGGCCTGAGCGTCACTTCCGCCAGATCCTCAGCGAAGGTGTGCAGGAGTTCCTGTGCCATCCACGCCGATCGCATCAGCCAGTTGCACTGCATACAGTAGTGGATAACGACCACAGGTTTTTGCGCCATAACTCTTTTCCTTTAACGTGTTGATAAATTACCGGTTAATTGTAGTTAACAAATTGTGCTGCGCAAGAGTGATCTTAATGTAAATGGGATTGATAATGATTCTTAATTGCATTAAATTCCGGGCGATAAGAAATACTCAGAAACAACTCCTGCTATTTTGCGGCTTTTGTGCGAAGCCGGTTTGATGATGCCAGCAAGTAAGTGAGCGAATACTAACAATTAACCAGGTAATTCGCGCCCATGTCACCACTTTTTCAGGGATTGACGCAACAGCGTCTGTTTAAACTGGCGTACCTCGCCTCTGCCATCCAACCCCTCTGCAGTTATGCCGCAGGCAGTGACGCTGCTCCGCTGGCGCTTTCCGACAAAACACAAAGTCAGGCCGATGCGGTGATGACGGTTACGGCACCACCGCTGAAGCAACAGGCTGGCAGCAAAACCAGCCTGTCGGCAGCGGATCTGCTACAGCGTGGTGCCACCGATTTTGGCTCTGTTATGCGTTATGAACCGCTGATCAGCGCCACCGGCAGTCAGGGCGGATCGTCCGCAGGCAAGAGCGGTTTTGATCGGGCGGGCTATACCGGCTACAACATTCGCGGGCTGGAAAGTAACCGCGTCGGGCTGGACGTTGATGGTATTCCGCTGCCGCAGGCAACCGGCCGCAGCTATGTGGGGCGAGCCGGGCTGGACAGTTTTGGCATTGGCCGTGACTACATCGACCCTTATCTGTTTGGCCGCATCGACATTGAAAAGGGCGCGACGGCGGTTGATCAACCCAACACCTCGCTCGGCGGCAATGTCTCCTTCCGTAATAAGTCTCCCGACGACTACCTGCATCCCGGAAAAGCGACCGCGTTCAGCTATCAGAGCGACTATGACTCATCCAATCGCAGCTGGCATAACGGCGTCACCGCCGCCGCCGGTGACGATGAACTGCGCGGCATCTTTGTTTACAGCCGCCGCGACGGCCAGCAAACCCGTAACAACAGCGACACGCTGGAGGCGTATCCCGCGAACTGGCACTCCGATGCCTTTATGACCTCCGGGGTCTGGCAACCCAACGATTTGCACCGGTTCAGCGCGACCGCCGACTACTACCATAAAACCAATCACAGCCGTTACGACAGCTGGGATACCGCCGGTAACACCATCTGGGGCAGCGCGCAGCAGCAGAGCGATACCCGCCGCTGGGGCATCAGCCTGGCGGATGAATATACGCCCTACAACGAGATTATCGACAGCCTGACAACCCGGATTTACTGGCAGCAGACCGAAGCGCACGACAATACGCTGATGCCGTCGAGCGCAACCGCCTGGCAAAACGTCTATTCCGATTACAACAGCGACAGCTACGGTTTTGACGCACAGGCAACCAAACGTCTCGGGCGACATGAGCTGAGCGGCGGAGTGAATGCGCGTCGGGTAGAGACCGAGCGGCCTTTCCGTCAGACGCCGGCGCCGGGCGTCACCGGTGTCATCATGCAGCCACAGGCCAATAGCCGCAGCTACACCCTTGGCGGCTATCTGCAGGACAAAATTAATTTTGATGCTGACGGACATAACGCGGCAGTGATCCCTGGCGTTCGGGTGGCGTACCAGAACACCAAACCGCGTGATGTCGGGACGCTGACTACCAACAGCAGTGTGCTGGATGCCAGTGAAGTCTCCGCCCTGTACGGTTCGGCCAACAGCGATACCCAGCTGCTACCGTCAATCGCCTTCCAGTACGATCTCACGCCCAGCCTGATGACCTATCTGCAATATACCCGTGGCGCGCAGTTCCCTAACGATACCCAGCTGTATGGGTCCTGGAACCTCGGTTCCAGCTATGCGGGTCCGGCACAGTATGCGCTGATCGGTAATGCTGATTTAAAAACCGAGACCAGTAATAACTACGAATGGGGCGTGAAAGGCCAGCTGACAGAAGGTGTCACCCTGAATGCCGCTGCGTTTTATAACGACTACAAAAACTTTATCGCCTTTACCCGCTACAGCCGCGCGGCAAATCCGGGTAAGTTCGTTAATGTCCCCAGCAACATCTACACCACTTACCAGGCGGAAAACCGCGACAAAGCCTATATCTACGGCGCTGAAATCAGCAGCAAAGTGAACGTCGGCAGCTGGTTCCCGCAGGTGGATGGCCTGAGCGCCAGCCTGGCCTTTGGCTATACCCAGGGTGCGGCGAAGTCGAGCTATCTCGGCGACCGCTATATCGACCTGGAAAGCGTGGCCCCGATGAAAGCTATCGTCGGGCTGGGCTGGGATGATGCGGAACGGGGTTATGGCGCGGCCGTCACCGCGACCTTTGTCAAAGGCAAACGCGCCACCGCCACCAACCGTAACAGTTATGCCAACAGCGGCGGCAGCCTGACCGATTCCAGCACTGATTATATGCGGGTGCCCGGTTACGGCATGGTGGATATGACCGCTTACTGGCGGGTGACGCCGCAGGTCAGGCTGAGCGGGGGAGTGTATAACATTACCGATCGCAAATACTGGGATTACCTCAGCAGCCGTGAACTGACCAGCGCGACCCAGCAGGAGCGCAACAATCAGGCGCTGGCGGTGATGCCGGGCCGGACCTTCCAGTTAGGCGTTAACGTCGATTTCTGATAACCGCTGCTCTGCACTGATGCAGGGCACCGCAATGGGAGCACTCAAGCATGGATTCTGTTTACCAGCACTACCTCGCCCTGAAAGGCGAACAACCGAAAAAGTATGCCCGTGACCTTGCGGCACTGATCGGGATCAGTGAAGCGGCGCTGTGTCAGGCCCGCATCGGGGCGGATGCCTGGCGGCTGAAGCCAGATTTTCCGGCACTGCTGCAGGCACTTGAGGCGGTTGGTGAAACCAAAAGCCTGACCCGCAACGCCTATGCGGTACATGAGCAGATCGGCGAGTACAAAAACCTGCATCTGGGTGACCACGCCGGCATTTTACTGAACCCGCGAGCGCTGGATCTGCGTCTGTTTGTCGCCCAGTGGCGGAGTGCCTTTGCCCTGCAGGAGCAAACCGCACAGGGCGAACGGCACAGCATTCAGATCTTTGATCGTCATGGAGATGCGGTGCTGAAGATCTATGTCACGGATCGGACCAACAGGGCCGCGTGGCAGACGCTGATTGAGGCTTTCCGCGAGGACGGCGCGACGCCACTGCAGGTTGAGCCGTTCGCCGCCGCTGCGCTGACCGATAAAGTGGATGGAGCGGCTATCGATCGTGAATGGCGTGCCATGACCGATGTGCATCAGTTTTTCAGTCTGCTGAAGCGTCACAACCTGTCGCGTCAGCAGGCGTTTCGTGCCGCCGGTGACGATCTGGCCTGTCAGACCCGCAACGACGCGCTGGCGCGGCTGTTGCAGATGGCGCAGCAGGAGGGCAATGAAATCATGATATTTGTCGGTAATCGCGGCTGTACCCAGATTTTCACCGGCGCGATCGAGAAGGTAATGCCGATGGATAACTGGCTCAACGTCTTTAATCCGCAATTCACCCTGCATCTGATGGCTGACCAGATCAGCGAAAGCTGGATCACCCGCAAACCAGCTGGCGATGGCTTTGTCACCAGTCTGGAACTGTTTGCCGCCGACGGCACCCAGATCGCTCAGCTCTACGGACAGCGCAGCGAAGGCACGCCGGAGCAGGCGCGCTGGCGCGAGCAGATCGATGCGCTGCGTGATGCAGGAGCCGTGGCATGAGATGGCTGACGCTGTTAGGACTGCTGCTGGCGCTGCCGTCGCTGGCAACGGAGCGGGTGGTATCGATTGGCGGCGACGTCACGCAGATTATCTATGCGCTGGATGCCCAGCAGCAGCTGGTGGCGCGAGACAGCACCAGCCTGCGCCCGGCGCTGGCAACCCGGCTGCCGGATGTCGGTTACCTGCGCCAGCTGAATGCCGAAGGTATCCTGGCGCTGAAACCGACGCTGGTGATCGCCAGTGAACTGGCGAAGCCTTCGCTGGTGCTGCAACAGATTGCACAGGCCGGGGTGCGCGTGGTGACGGTCAGTGGTGAAAACAGTCTGCAGGCGATTCCGCAAAAAATAATCACCATCGGCGAGGCGCTCGGCCATCAGACCGACGCCCAGGCGCTGGCACAGCAGATGACGCAGCAGATCGGCCAGTTGCCACAGCAAAAATTGCCGGTGAAGGTGCTCTACATTATGGCCAACAGCGGCATGAAATCGATGGCGGCGGGTAATCAGACCGCTGCTGACAGCGCCATCCGCAGCGCCGGACTGCAGAACGCGATGGGCAGCGTGCCGCACTATCAGGCGCTGTCGCAGGAAGGGGTGATCGCTGCCGCGCCGGATCTGGTGGTCATCGGCGAAGAGGGACTGAAAACTCTGGGCGGCGAACAGCAGCTGTGGCAGTTACCCGGACTGGCGTTGACGCCGGCCGGTCAGCAGCATCGTCTGCTGGTGATCGATACTATGGCGCTGCTGGGCTTTGGCCTGGATACGCCGCGGGCGATCGTCCGGCTACGTCAGGCCGCGGAATCACTGACGCATGATTAACGGTAATGCGCCGCGCATACTGACGCTGATGACCATTATGTTGCTGATATTCGTGGTGCTGGCCGCCAACTTTGGGGCGATGTCGCTGTCGCTGCGTGGCCTGTGGCAGGCAGCGTTCAGCGAGTTGATCTGGCAGGTCTGGCTGAATATTCGCCTGCCGCGCGTGCTGCTGGCGGTGCTGATCGGCATGGCGCTGGCAGTTTCCGGCGCAGTGATGCAGGGCGTCTTTCGTAATCCGCTGGCCGATCCGGGTTTGCTCGGTATCAGCAGCGGGGCCGGTCTGGCCGTGGCGCTGGCGATTGTTGCCCCGCTGGCTCTGCCGCCGTCGCTGGCGCTGTGGCTGCCGATGATCGCCGCCTTTATCGGCAGCCTGCTGGTGACGTTGCTGATCTTCAGCTTCAGCCGGCTGGCGCGCGGCAATCTGTCGCGGCTGCTGCTGGTGGGGATCGCCATCAACGCGCTGTGCGGTGCGGCGGTCGGCGTGCTGTCGTGGCTGAGTAACGATCAGCAACTGCGTCAGCTGTCGCTGTGGGGAATGGGCAGCCTGAGCCAGGCGCAGTGGCCGACGCTGCTGATCTGCGCGCTGCTGATTTTGCCGGCGCTGCTGCTGTTACAGTCACTGTCTCGCCAGCTCAACCTGCTGCAGGCGGGCGAAGAAGATGCGCACTACATGGGCGTTGAGGTGAAACGCACTCAGCATCAGTTACTGATCCTCAGCGCGCTGCTGGTCGGTACGGCGGTGTCGGTCAGCGGCGTGATCGGCTTTGTCGGCTTAGTGGTACCGCACGTAATGCGTTTTTGCCTTGGCAGCGATCATCGCTGGCTGCTGCCTGGTTCGGCGCTGGCGGGCGCGATTCTGCTGCTGCTGGCCGATACTCTGGCGCGCACAGTGGTGGTGCCGGCAGAGATGCCGGTCGGGCTGCTCACCAGCCTGATTGGCGGTCCGTGGTTTCTCTGGTTAATCCTGCGTCAGCAGCGAGGCATCGAATGAGCGAGCAATTACAGGCGGCGGGATTATGTTTATCCCGCGACGGTAAAGTCATTATCGATCGTCTCGACGTCACGCTCTCGGCCGGTGAGATGGTGGCGCTGATTGGCCCCAACGGTGCCGGGAAATCGACGCTGCTGCGGATGCTGACCGGCTTCCTGTCGCCTGACCAGGGTGAATGTCGTCTGGACGCGCAGCCCCTGGCGGAGTGGTCACGCGAGCGGCTGGCGCGACGCCGGGCAGTGATGCGGCAGCAAACCCAGCTGACCTTTTCACAATCCGCCGAATCGGTAGTGGCGATGGGACGTGCGCCCTGGCCGGAGACGCGCAGCCGGGAAATTGTGGCGGAAGTGATGCAACTGACCGGCTGCCAGTCACTGGCGCAGCGCGACTATCGTCAGCTGTCAGGAGGAGAGCAGCAGCGGGTACAGCTGGCACGGGTGCTGGCACAGCTGTGGCAGGATGGCGCGCCGCGCGGCTGGCTGTTTCTGGATGAGCCCACCTCGGCGCTGGATCTCTTCTGGCAGCAGCAGACGCTGCGATTACTGCGGCAACTGACGCGCACCGGTGAGCTGAGCGTCTGCGCGGTGCTGCACGATCTTAATCAGGCGGCGTTATGGGCGGATCGCATCCTGCTGCTGCACGCCGGCAGGCTGGTGGCACAAGGTACGCCGCAGGCGGTGATGACGGAAGCGACGCTGACCCGCTGGTATCAGGCCGAATTACAGGTGGTGCCGGGCGAGGGTGGAAAGCCGCACATTCAGCTGCGGGTTTAGACCGTTTCGCTTTTAAAACATTGTGTTGCGAGGTTCTGTCTTGACAGTTTTGCGCCATACTTGTGTTTCTGGGTGAGTTATTAAGGAGACAATAATGGCGCAATCTTTAGACCAAACCGCTAACCAACTGGGTGAACTTTTACTCTCTTCCGGACTGCATCTGGCCACTGCCGAATCCTGTACCGCCGGGTTGATCAGCATGACGCTGGCGGCGGTAGAGAACAGTGGCAACTTTTATACCAGCGGCTTTGTGACCTACAGCGAAAATGCCAAGATCCGCCTGCTCGGTGTTCATCCCGCTACGCTGGAGCAGCACACCGCGGTCAGTGAACAGACCGCGCGGGAAATGGCCCAGGGCGCCTGCGCCCGTTCCGGTGAGCCGGTCGGGCTGGCGATCACCGGCTATGCCGGGCCTGATGGTGGGGAAGATGGTACGCCCGCCGGCACCATCTGGTTCGGCTGGGTCTTGCCGAATGGCCAGGACTACGCCGAGTGCCATCAGTTCAGTGGCGATCCTAAATCGGTGATGGAGCAGGGCACGCAGTTCGCGCTGGAAGGGTTGATTAAACGGCTGCAGCTGCCGACTGAATAAAGGCGCAGGATTGCGCCTTAACCGGGCATCACCGTTCATTTCTATGCTTTCTTGTAAAACCCTATCTGTTTGTAATTGATTGAGTTAGCGTAGAAATATTTCCGGATGCGTTTTGATTTATCCCTACGTATCCGGAAAATCAGGGTCAGAATGAGGCATTGAAAGCAATTGGGAATAACCACTTTTAATATTGTAAAAAGGTTCTCAACCCAAATTGAACCTGGCATCGACTTTTAGAAAACACTTCCAAAAGAAAAATGTCCTGATGCAGGTGATTTTGATACTTTAGCCTGTTTTGCTGATGTCAGCACCTGGCTGAATAGAGAGTATAGATATAATCACCCCTACTATTGCATTAAGGATATGCGTCGTTTAAGAGAGAAAATACCTGATAGATGTGATACAAGAGGGGAGATTGGTGGTTGAATTAAGCTATTGATTTTAAATAAAAAATACAGTGAATATTGTGCACTGCTAAACTGGAGTGAGACCGTGGATAATTACGAAATTAAATTTATCCATTTATAGATTAGTAGACAAATTTACGGGTGGTTAAGCTGTTCGCCCTGTTAAAATAATATTAACGTTGTTCAGGCAGAGGCGTTATAAGCCTGGCTGCAAGAAAATTTATAGCATATGAACCAGGTGCTGTGTAATTAAGGTGATTCAGAAAATAACCATATTAATATTTTTTCTCCAGCCCGGAATAGCAATCAGGCATGAACTAAATCCCCCAGCGTCACCATCAGCATCATCGGGTCAATGGGCGACGGCTCAAACCCCACCCGCAGGTAAAACTCCCGCGCTTCATCCGACAGGGCGTGAACCAGCATCCCGCGAATGCCGATAGTCTCTGCCACCTGAATCACCCGCAGCCCGGCATCCCGCATCAGCGCCCGTCCGACGCCCTTCCCATGCAGAGATTTATCCACCGCCAGACGTCCCAATACCACAACTGGAATCGGGTCAGGCATATTGCGGCGGAAGTGGCCAGGCGCAGTATTCGTCGTCACAGCGCTGGAAGCTAGCGAGTAGTAAGCCATTACCTTAGCATCGTCGCAGCAGACAAACGTGCGGGACGCGCCAGAAAGCTGCTTCTTCATCGCCCGCTGTTTCAGCCAGTTATCCATAGAATCCACGCCGCAACAAAACGGGGTAAGAATATGCCCGGCGTGAAGCGGCTCAGGGGCAGAGATCACTTTTCCTGCTCCCACGGAGCAGGAGTCTGCATGGTTTTACGCAGTGCAGCATTAGGCGAAGGAGCCTGATCCAGACGAGTCAGAAATTCCTGATAAGCCTGCGGATCGGCCATAATGATGCGCTGCTCGATCAGCGCCTCTTCTGCTGCGGCGCGGGCGGCCTCCAGCACAAAGTCAGTGCGGTTTTTCCCTCTGGCTTTCGCCGCCCGATCGATAAGTTCGCGCTCGGCGGGCTTAATGCGCAGGTTCAGAGTTTCGCGTTTCATCGCCATACTGTTTGTGGCTGGCATGGAGTTGTCCTCTTGTGTTTCAGTGGATATTAAGTATACAACGCATGTAACGCAGATGTCATTACGATAAATTCAGAAGGTATCGAACCTGAATCTTCCCGAGTCCGGGCACCGTCATTGTGTTAACGACAGTCAACAATCAGCCGCCCGCGGACTTTGCCTTCCAGCAGGTCCTGAGCCCCTTGCCGGGCTTCACTTAGCGGAATTACCTGCGTCAGCTGGCTCAGCAGATCGCTATCGAGTAATTCTCCGAGCCGTTGCCAGGCTTGCTGGCGCAGCGGGATCGGGCACATCACGCTATCCACGCCAGCCAGCGTAATGCCGCGCAAAATAAAGGGTGCCACGCTGGTCGGCAGATCCAGTCCCTGCGCCATTCCACAGGCGGCGACCGCACCATCGCGCTGGGTTGCGGCCAGCACATTCGCCAGCGTATGACTGCCGACACTGTCTACCGCCGCCGCCCAGCGCTCTTTCATTAATGGCTTACCGGACTGCGAGAGTTCGTTGCGATCGATCACCGAGGCCGCGCCCAGCGTATCAAGCAGATAAGCGTGATCGCTGGCGCGTCCGCTGGAGGCCACCACCTGATAGCCGAGGCGGGCCAGCAGGCTGACGCTAAAGCTACCCACACCGCCACTGGCACCGGTGACCAGCACCGGACCGCGATCCGGCGTGATGCCCTGTTTTTCCAGCGCCATCACACACAGCATGGCGGTCAGACCCGCAGTGCCAATCGCCATGGTTTGCAACGGGCTGAGCGTGGCGGGCACTTCGACCAGCCAGTCGCCGCTCACGTTGGCTTTCTGCGCCAGGCCACCCCACTGTTTTTCACCCACGCCCCAGCCGGTGAGCAGGGCGACATCATCCTGCTGCCAGTCGGGATGGCGGCTGGCGGTAACCCGTCCAACAAAATCGATACCCGGCACCATCGGGAAGTGACGCACAATCGGCCCTTTATTGCAGATCGCCAGCGCATCTTTGTAGTTAAGGGAGGAGTAGCTGACGTCGAGAGTGACATCGTGATCGGGCAGTTGTGATTCGGGAAGATCTTTCAGCAAAGAACGGTAACCCTGTTCGTCATTTTCAATGACCAGTGCCTTGAACATGCAGCCTCCGGCAAAATAGGAAAGAGGGGAATAAGTTTACGCCTGACTGACGGATTGCGGTAGGGATAGGGTCGCTAAGCTGCGCGCTGTCGCTCGCATCGATCGTGAAACGGCGTAAATCCTGATCGGGACGGGAATGAACTTCGTGCATAAATCTGCATATAATTCAGATAATTAATCGGATAATATGATTGTTATTTGTTTTTAGTTATTAAAATCAATGATTTAATTATGTGTGGGTTTGACTATTTAATTGACGCGCGCGGCTTGTTCGCGTCAAAAAAAGATGACATTATGACCGCCACTTTTTGAACCTGCTTATCTCTTTCAGAGGACGTTGCCATGTCCGGTTTACCGCGCACTCGCCCTGGTTACCGTTCGTTTTTTGCGGCTTACGCCCGATTCTGTTCCGTCCTGCTGAACACCTTCCTGATCGCCATGCGGTGAGGCCAGCCAGCGGCTGCACGCGGCCGCATGATGCTATCTGACACTATTCGCCGGGGAGATCTCCCCATTGCTGTGCCTCTGGCACTCAGCCCCTGACGTTAGGGATTTGCCTTATGACTCCACTTAAAATTGCTGCCAGCGCCGCGGTGGCGCCCAACCTGACCCTTAACACCACGCGCGATGTGGTCACGCTGGATAACACCGACTTTACCGACGTCGCGGCGGTCGTTGTCTCACTGGCGGATAGCCGCAGTGGCGTGCTGGCCCTGTTACGCCATACCGGCTTTAACCTGCCGGTATTTGTCGCCAACGCGTTTGAAGAAGAGGTGATGCATCTGCCTGGCGTCAGCGGTGAGCTGAATGGTGATCCGCAGGACTGGCTGGCGCTGGAAGCTGCTGCTCAGGCCTATGAAGCGGCGCTGCTGCCACCCTTTTTCGAGACGCTGACCCGCTATGTGGATATGCAAAACAGCACCTTCGCCTGTCCGGGACATCAGGGCGGGGCCTTCTTCAAAAAGCATCCGGCGGGTAAACAGTTCTTCGATTTTTACGGCGAGAATGTGTTCCGTTCCGATATGTGCAACGCCGACGTCAAACTGGGGGATCTGCTGATCCACGAAGGCTCGGCGAAAGATGCACAGAAGTATGCGGCGAAAGTGTTTAACGCCGATAAAACCTACTTCGTGCTGAACGGCACCTCCAGCGCCAATAAAGTGGTGACCAACGCGCTGTTAACACGCGGAGACCTGGTGCTGTTTGACCGCAACAACCATAAGTCGAACCATCATGGCGCACTGATTCAGGCGGGTGCGACGCCGGTCTATCTGGAAGCGGCGCGCAACCCCTTTGGCTTTATCGGCGGCATTGATGCGCACTGTTTCGATGAAGCCTATCTGCGCGAGCAGATCGGCAAGGTGGCGCCACAGCGCGCCACGGAAGCACGTCCTTTTCGTCTGGCGATTATCCAGCTGGGCACCTATGACGGTACCGTTTATAACGCGCGTCAGGTGGTGGACCGCATTGGTCACCTGTGCGATTACATCCTGTTCGATTCGGCCTGGCTCGGCTATGAGCAGTTCATCCCGCTGATGGAAGGGTGTTCGCCGCTGACCCTGACGCTGAATGAAAACGATCCCGGCATTTTTGTCACCCAGTCGGTGCACAAGCAGCTGGCGGGCTTTTCGCAAACCTCGCAGATTCATAAAAAAGACAACCACATTCGCGGGCAGCGGCGCTTTTGCCCGCATAAACGCCTGAATAACGCCTTTATGCTGCACGCCTCAACCAGTCCGTTCTATCCGCTGTTCGCCGCGCTGGATATCAACGCGCGTATGCATCAGGGCGAGGCGGGACGGCGGATGTGGGATGAGTGCGTCACGCTGGGGATCGAGGCACGCAAAGCGATCCTTGAGCGATGCGACATGATCCTGCCGTTTGTGCCGGAGACGGTCGGAGGCCAGCCCTGGCAGGCGGCAGCAACGGAAACCATCGCCCGTGATCTGCGCTATTTCAGCTTTGAACCGCAGGCAAACTGGCACGGCTTTGCGGGTTATGCCCGCGACCAGTATCGGGTCGATCCCTGCAAGCTGCTGCTGACCACGCCGGGCATTGATGCGGCGAGCGGTGACTATGCCGACTTTGGTATTCCTGCCACCATTCTGGCTAACTATCTGCGTGAGAACGGTATCGTGCCGGAGAAGTGCGATCTTAATTCGATCCTGTTCCTGCTGACGCCTGCCGAGACGCCGGAAAAAATGGCCAATCTGGTGGCGATGCTGGCGCAGTTTGAACAGCATGTGAAAGAGGATGCGCCGCTGGCGGAAGTGCTGCCGACCATTTACCGCAAGAATGCCCAGCGTTATGCCGGATATACCCTGCGTCGCCTGTGCCAGGAGATGCACGATCTCTACGTCAGTCACGATGTGAAGGGCCTGCAACGAATGATGTTCCGCGAGGCGGGCTTGCCGCCGGTGGCGGTGAATCCGCAGGATGCGCATCAGGCGTATATTCGCGGAGAGGTGGAACTGGTGCCGATCGCCGAAGCCGAAGGCCGTGTCGCTGCGGAAGGCGCGCTGCCTTATCCGCCAGGCGTCCTCTGCGTGGTGCCGGGTGAAGTGTGGGGCGGCGCGGTGCAGCGCTATTTCCTGGCGCTGGAAGAGGGAGTGAATTTACTGCCGGGCTTTTCGCCGGAGTTGCAGGGCGTTTACACCGAAGAGGATGCCGCAGGGCGTAAGTATCTGGTGGCCAATATGATGGTGGGGCGCTGATCTGAGCGTGGGCAGAGGCGGGTGGCGGCCCGCCGGACCTTGTTGTTCGCTGCGCGAACGGGCTGGGAGCGGGTTTCGTTCGCTGGTTGGCTGGCGGCTGGTGGGGTTCGCTGCGCGAACGGGCTATGAGCAGGTTTCGTTCGCCGGCTGGCTGCGGCAGTTTCAGCTTCGCCGCTGCCGGCGACCGACAAGGGGGCGCCAGTCGCCGCGCCCCCTTGACCCCGGGCTCCGGCCTGCTTCACCGCCGCTTCGCGGTCCCTTCGCTTCTTCCAGATTTCTCACGGACCGGCCGGGACGCGCCATCCCTGGCGCGGCCCCGCCTCTTCGCGACATCCCTGTCGCTCGTCCTGAAATCCCTCATCCGCTCAGCGCTTCAGACGGCCTCCCAACCCCTCGCTGTTATTTCTGCGTTTCCTGGTGAGTTCTTCGTCGCTGTATGTCTGAGCACAATGACTGTCGGTGCTGCTGGTTTTTCAGGGCCGTTGTCGTGAGAAAAAAGAAAACATCCAGCCCCAGCCCGCCGCCAGGCGTCATTACACCAACCCCCAGACGACACCGGACCATTAAAAAACAGAGATACCACAGACGGGGTTTTACCCGAGGCGTCCGAAGCGCTGAGGAGTGAGCGAAGGCCAGGAAGAGCCGACAGGACGTCGGCGAAAGGACGGCCTCGCCAGGGACGGCGAGTCCGGACGGTCCATCGGCCGCAGGGAATGACGAAGGGACCGCGCGCAGCGTGGCGCGAAAGCAGCCGGACGCCGGGATTGTTAAGGGGCGGGCGTCCGCCCCTTAACGCGTCCGCCCGCTCGGGCAAACTGAAACTCCCCAACGCCTGGCGGACGAAACCTCACTCTTTGTCAGCCCGCAGCCATGCGTTACCTGACCCAGCCTGCTGCCAGGCGAAACACTCCACCGCTGCGAAGCGAAACATCAAAACCCACGATAACTACGCTGCGCGGTACTCACCTTATAGAGATAACGACGTGACTCCGCCGAAGGATGCTGGCTGGTCAGGGTCTGATAAACCTTGTTCGGTGACATGCTGTTGATCATCGAAAACGCCCGATCTTTATCACTGGAGAAGACCCGCAATACGCTGCCGGCACCGCCGTTATAAGCGGTGATCACCGCATAGCGACGTGATACCGGATCCTGAATGCCGCCCAGATAGCTGCGCTGCAACAGCGACAGATAAGCCGTACCGGCGTCGATATTGTTCTCTGGATCAAGCAGATAGCTGCGGCTCGGTTTGCCCCATTTGCCTTTCATGCGGAACACGTCGACCCCGGCGGTATGCTGCACCACCTGCATCAGGCCCAGCGCATCGGCGTGGCTCACCGCATAGGGGTTGAAGCTCGACTCGGTCTGCATAATCGCCAGAATCAGTGAGGCGTCCACACCATACTGTTCCGACGCTTTACGCACCATCGGCAGATATTTGTGCGCACGCTTATCCAGATGGTTCGGCACCATCGGAATCGAGATCGAGTAGATCACATGCAGGCCCGAGGTGCGGCGCTGCAATTTATTCTGGATCAGGTAATCTGCAAAGGCCTCGGCGCGACCCTGCCAGCGGATCGGCTGGCCGGTATTGTCCAGCACCTGACCGTAAAGCAGCGGCTCTTTGCTGATCACAATATCGTTGGCGTCGGAATAGAGATCGACGTTGCCCGGATCTTCACCAATCAGCAACGTGGTCACAATCGCCTGGCGCAGGCTGGCCATCGGATCGGTACCGGCAATGGTCTCAATCGTCAGCTTACCGCTTTCGAAGTTGATGTGGCTGCGGGTGTAATAGTTGTCGCTATATTTGACGTAATCTTTAGGTCCGGCGATCAGGACCTCATTAATACCCCAGATATTCTCAATATTATGGGCAAACTGGCCCATCAGAATATCGAAACCGTTGGTGTCTTTTACCCAATCTTCATGAAACTGCTGTTTTTTTTGTCCGGAGCAGGAAACCAGAAGTGGTGCCACCACCAGCAGGGCGATCAATTTTTTATTCATTGGGAGTGCATGCCTGATCGGGATAACGAGCCTCAACGCAGAGGCCCAAATGTTTACGCTTCTGGCGGTGTATAGCCTTCGATATGAACGTCTTTGCCTTCAAACAGGAAATTGATCATCTCCTTCTCCAGCACCTTACGATCTTCCGGATTCATCATGTTGAGCTTCTTCTCATTGATCAACATGGTCTGTTTCGCCATCCATTTCTGCCAGGCTTCTTTCGAAATCTCGTTGTAAATACGCTTGCCCAGATCGCCAGGATAGAGCTGAAAATCCTGCCCTTCCGCGTCGCGTTGTAAAAAAGTACAAAAAATGGTGCGGCTCATGATTCTTCCTCATTGATCTCACAACTGTCCAAAGCCAGTTGTTGGGGATGGCGCAATTCGTGTAACAGGCGCTCAACCGGCGCGGCTAATCCCACAGATGGTGGCAGCGCTAAGTTATACCAGAGACCGCCCGCTTCATCCATCGCCGCCCCGACAGAAGGCCACGCCAGCCACATAGGCACAATGTCCAGATGGAAATGGCTGAAGGTGTGGCGGAAAGCGGTCAGCTGCTGTGGTTGGGCGTGGATACCGCGAGCAATCAACCAGTCAGTCAGTGCGGCTTCGCTGGTGAACTGCGGGAAGCAGAACAGGCCGCCCCACAGTCCGACCGGGGGACGCTGCTCCAGCCAGACCTGATCGCCATGTTGCATCATCAGGAACCAGCCGCTGCGTTCCGGTAATACCTGCTTCGGTTTTTTACCGGGATAGCTGGCCCAGCTGTGATGAGCATAGGCTTCGCAACCGTTGTTCAGCGGACAGATATCGCATTTCGGTTTCGAGCGGGTGCAGACGATAGCGCCCAGATCCATCATCGCCTGATTAAACTGGCTGACGCCCACGGCGGGCGTTACGGTTTCGCTGATCTGCCATAAGCGCTTCTCAACCTCTTTCTTGCCCGGCCAGCCGCCAACGGCGTAGCACCGCGCCAGCACGCGCTTGACGTTGCCGTCGAGAATCGGGAAGTGCTGACCCAGTGACAGTGATAACACCGCGCCAGCGGTGGAGCGTCCGACGCCGGGCAGGGCGGCAACCTCATCGAAATTCTGCGGGAACTCGCCCTGGTGAACCTCAACAATCTGCTTTGCCGCCTTGTGCAGATTACGCGCCCTGGCGTAATAGCCCAGACCGGTCCACAGATGCAGCACTTCATCCAGCGGCGCAGCCGCCAGATCGCCCACCGTGGGGAAGCGCGCCATAAAGCGTTCAAAGTAGGGAATAACCGTGGCAACCTGGGTTTGCTGTAACATCACTTCGGACAGCCACACCTTATAAGGCGTTTTTTCCAGCTGCCAGGGCAGGGTTTTGCGGCCAAAGCGCTGATACCAGTCCAGCACTTGTTGCGCGAACTGCGGCGCTTGCATCATAAGAAGGAAATTTTCCGTGTTTACTCTACACTCAGGCAGGAATTCCAGCACATGCGCACCTGGGTGTAAACCGGAAGATTGCAAAGGCTTGCTTCTGCTTATGAACTTTGCATAATGCCCGTTTCCCAGAACAGGCTAACCAGCAGGCTTCGACATGATTAATGACGTCATCACCCCAGAATTTGATGAGAACGGGCGGCCATTGCGCCGGATCCGCAGTTTTGTACGCCGCCAGGGCCGCTTAACCAAAGGGCAGCAGCAGGCTGTTGATACATACTGGCCAGAGATGGGAGTGGAATATCAGCCGGAGCCGATCGATCTGCCCCAGCTGTTTGGACGTGACGCGCCGGTCACACTGGAAATTGGCTTTGGCATGGGCGCTTCGCTGGTCACCATGGCGCAAAATACACCACACCAGAATTTCCTCGGCATTGAAGTCCACCTGCCGGGCGTGGGTGCCTGCCTGGCTTCCGCTAAAGAAGCGGGCGTCGATAACCTGCGCGTGATGTGTCACGACGCGGTGGAAGTGCTGGAGAAGATGATCCCGGATAACTCGCTGCGTATGGTCCAGCTGTTCTTCCCCGATCCCTGGCATAAAGCCCGTCACAATAAACGTCGTATCGTCCAGGTGCCGTTTGCCGAGCTGGTGATGCGTAAGCTGAAGCTGGGCGGCGTATTCCACATGGCAACCGACTGGGAAGCCTACGCTGAACATATGCTGGAAGTGATGAACAGCATCGATGGCTTCCGCAACCAGTCAGAACAGCAGAATTACGTGCCGCGTCCCGAGACGCGTCCACTGACCAAGTTTGAGCAGCGCGGGCAGCGTTTAGGCCACGGCGTATGGGATTTAATGTTTGAGAGGGTGAAATAATGGCCACACAACGCAGCCGCCGTTTACGTAAAAAATTGCACATTGATGAGTTTCAGGAACTCGGTTTCTCGGTGGCCTGGCGCTTCCCGGAAGGGACCAGCGAGAGCGAAATTGATGAGACGCTGAACCAGTTCATCAACGAAGCGATCGATCCTAACGGTCTGGCCTTTGATGGCAGCGGTTACCTGGTGTGGGAAGGTCTGATCTGCCTGCAAAAAACCGGTAAATGCACCGATGAGCATCGTGAACTGGTGCGTAAATGGCTGGAAGACCGCAAGGTGCAGGATGTGCAGGTGACTGAACTGTTTGATGTCTGGTGGGACTAAGTAACACGACGCCGGGCTGCGCAACAGGGGAGAAATGATCTCTCACTGCAGCGCAGCCCGGCCCTTCAGGATCGTTCAGACAGTAGATAAGGGAGATTCTATGATGCGTAAAGCGCTTCTTGCTGTGCTGCTGGTGGCAGCGACCCAGGCTCAGGCGGCCTATGAATGCAGCGTTAAGCCACAGGATGATGTGGTGATCACGCCGCAAAGCGTGCAGGTGGTGGGCGCTAATGGCAATCTGCAGATTACCCCGCAGGGCGAGGTGCAGTTCAACGGCCAGAAGGTGTCGCTGGACAGTGCCGGTCGCCAGAAAGCCATCGACTATCAAACGGCTTTACGGCGCGATCTGCCGTGGATCGACAGCGGTGCCACCTCGCGGCTGGAAAAAGGACGCGCGGCACTGGATCGGGTGATTGTTGAGAAGCTGGGCGAGAACAGTAACGTTCGCAATCGCCTGACTACCCTGAACGGTCAGCTGAAACAGCAGATGAACCGCATCATTGAACACCGGCCGGATGGCCTGACCTTCCATCATCAGGCGATCGACACTGTGCGTGCCGACGGCGAGCGGCTGGTGCAGTCAACGCTGGGTGGCGTGATGCAGGACAGCCTGAACGAGATGGGCAGTCAGCAGGCGAGCGGCGGCAGTAATCCGCTGCAGGCCATTATGGGTAATCTGGGCGGTTTGCAGCAGTCGATTCAGGCGGAGTGGAGCAAGCAGGAGCAGGATTTCCAGAACTTCGGTCACGAAGTCTGTAACCGCGTCATTTCGTTAGAAGATCAGCGCAAAGGGTTGGTTGCCGGTCTGAACAAATAATCTGACGCCTCAGCCCGCAGGCTGAGGCGTACCTCTTACTCTTCCGGTAAAAACAGCTCTAACAGCGAATTGAGGAACAGTTTCCCTTTCTCACTGATCTGCCACTCTTCAGCCGTTTCCACCACATAACCTGCCGCAATCGCCGCCTCCATCTGCGGGCGGATCACCTGTTCCGGCAAACCGGTATAACGGGTAAATTCACTGCGCGGCGCGGCTTCCAGCAGCCGGAAGCGATTCATAAAGTATTCAAACGGCTTGTCGATGTCGGCCACGTCATACTGCTTTTCGCGATAATTACCCTGCATAAAGCCACGCGGATGACGGGTCTTCACCGTCCTGACGATACGACCATCGGGCTGGGTCAGTTTGCCGTGCGCACCACAACCGATGCCGAGATAATCCCCGAAGCGCCAGTAGTTGAGGTTATGTTCACAGCGGTAACCCGGCTTCGCATAGGCGGATGTTTCATACTGCTGATAGCCGGCAGCGCTCAGCAGCTGATGACCCTGCTCGTAAATATCCCACAGCGCATCATCATCCGGCAGCACCGGCGGTCGTGAACCAAACAGCGTGTTGGGTTCAATGGTCAGCTGATACCAGGAGAGATGCGGCGGATTAAGCGCGATCGCCTGACGCAGATCGTCAAGCGCTTCGTCCAGCGACTGATCGGGCAGGCCGTGCATCAGGTCGAGGTTAAAGCTGCGCAGCTGTAATCCCTCGGCCAGCTTCGCGGCACGCTTCGCCTCGTCCGGACCGTGAATACGACCCAGTCGCTGCAGCTTTTGCGGGCTGAAACTCTGGACGCCAATCGAGATCCGGTTAATACCGGCACGCTGATAGGCGCTGAAGCGGTCCGCTTCAACGGTACCCGGATTCGCTTCCATGGTGATCTCTGCACCCGCCGCCAGCGGCAGGCGTGAACGTACGCCATCCATCAGCAACTGCATCGCACTGCCGCTCAGCAGGCTGGGCGTGCCGCCGCCGATGAAAATGGTGCGCACCTCACGGTCAGCGATCAGCGGTAAGTCCTGATCCAGATCGCGCAGCAGGTGCTGCACGTATTCAACGTGCGGCACCTCATCTTTCAGCGCATGGGAGTTAAAATCACAGTAGGGACACTTCTGTACGCACCACGGAATGTGGATATACAGACTTAACGGCGGCAGATTAGGCATTACGCATCGCTTCCAGCAACAGCGTCAATGCTTTACCCCGGTGAGAAACCTCGCCTTTTTCCGCTTTGCTCAGTTCGGCAGCGGTTTTACCCAGCGCCGGCACGAAGAAAATCGGGTCGTAACCAAAGCCACCAGCGCCAGCCGCCGCACGGGTGATCTCACCCTGCCAGCTACCGTGGAACACCAGCGGCGTCGGATCGTCGGCGTGACGCAGATAGACCAGCACGCAGTGAAACTGCGCCTGACGCTGGCCGTCAGGCACGTTTTCCAGCGCCTGCAGCAGTTTCTCCAGATTCTGCTGATCGCTGGCTTCTTCACCGGCGTAACGCGCGGAGTAGATACCCGGCGCGCCGCCCAGCGCATCCACCGCCAGCCCGGAATCATCCGCGATGGCCGGTAAACCGGTGATCTTCGCCGCATGACGTGCTTTGAGAATGGCGTTCTCAATAAAGGTCAGGCCGGTTTCTTCAGCCGATTCCACCCCAAGTTCGGTCTGGGCGACAATATCCAGGCCGAAGGCGGAGAGCAGATCCGCCAGTTCACGCACCTTGCCGGGATTACCGGTGGCGAGGACAACTTTTTGCATAACAGTTCCAGTTTGGTTCATTTACAGCAAATACCAGAGACCCGGGAACAGGTCCATGCCGAGAAAGTTCAGGGCATACAGCACCAGAATAACGATCATGGCGGAGAAATCGATGCCGCCCATCGCGGGCAGCACGCGGCGAATCGGTGCCATCAGCGGTTCGGTCAGCTGAATCAGCACGTAATCAATCGGGCCGCGACCCTGACTGATCCAGCTCATCAGTGAGCGGATGATGATGACCCAGAACACCAGATAGCCGGCGGATTTAACCAGCGAGAGCAGACCGACCAGCAGGTTGGTCGGATCGACGGAGAACACCCCGACCTGAATCAGCAGCAGAATCGGATATTTCAGCGTGGTCAGCACAAACGCCAGCAGCAGCGAGGCGGTATCGATCGGGCCGAGCGCCGGGAGTACGCGACGCAGCGGCTTGATGATGGGCTGCGTCACTTTCACCACGAACTGTGCCAGCGGGTTATAAAAATCGCAGCGCGCCCACTGCATCCAGATGCGTAACAGCAGCACCATGACGTAGAGATCGATCAGCGTTTTTACTAAAAACGTCATTGTTAACATGAAGTTCCTCTATTATTGTTGTGAGTTGCGCGCAGCGTCGCGAGCGCCAAAAATGGCGGTGCCGATGCGCACCATCGTACTGCCTGCGGCGATTGCCGCCTCCATGTCATCGCTCATTCCCAGCGAGAGCGTATCGATAGCGGGATAGTCCTGCTGCAACTGCCGGAAGGCTTCAGCCATCTGCTGGCACACCGCCAGTTGCCGGTCATAATCGCTTTCCGCTGCCGGTATGGCCATCAGCCCACGCAGCCGAAGCTGCGGCAGCGCAGCGATCTGCTGCGCCAGCCCGGAAACAGCATCCAGCATGATGCCAGATTTGCTGTTCTCGTCACTGATATTTACCTGAATTAACACATTCAGCGGCGGCAGCGTCGCGGGACGCTGATCGTTGAGCCGCTGTGCAATGCGCTGACGGTCAATGGTGTGGCACCAGTCAAAGTTTTCCGCTACCAGGCGACTTTTGTTCGACTGCAGCGGGCCAATGAAGTGCCACTCCAGCTGAGGATGTGCGGCCAGTGCCTGAACCTTTTCAACCCCTTCCTGAACGTAATTTTCACCAAAGGCGATCTGACCGGCTGCGGCGGCTTCTTCGACCGCGCTCGCAGGTTTGGTTTTACTGACTGCAAGCAGCGTAATTTCTTCTGGCGCGCGGCCGCAACGCGCGGCGGCGGCGGCGATTCGTTGCCGCACTTGCTGTAGGTTGTGCTGGATTGAGGTCATAGTCAGGAGAAATCATGAATCTGGATGAAATGGTGGCGCTTAGTGTAAAGCATAATGCCGCCGATCTGCACCTTTGCAGCGGACATTTGCCCTACTGGCGACGTCAGGGAAAGCTGGAGGCGATCCCGCAGCAGGCCAGGCTGCCGTCAGCGTGGATGGAACAGTTTGTCACCCAATGGCTCGATAACCTGCAGCGTCAGCAGCTGGAGTGCGACGGGCAGCTCGATTTTGCCCTGACGCTGGTAAACGGTCAGCGGCTGCGTGCCAGCCTGTTCCTGCAGCGTAACGGCCTGTCGCTGGCGCTGCGCATCATCGCCGGGCAGTGTCCGACGCTGGAGAGCCTGCGGCTGCCGCCAGGCGTGCTGGCCCTGCTGACGCTTCAGGATGGGCTGATTCTGGTCACCGGCGCCACCGGCAGCGGCAAGTCTACCACGCTGGCAGCGCTGGTGGATGCGCTGAATCGCCAGCAGGCGCGGCACATTATTACGCTGGAAGATCCGATTGAGTTTATCCATCACAGCCAGCAGTCACTGATTCAGCAGCGTGAAATTGGCCTGCACTGCGCCTCGTTCAGCCTTGGAGTAAAGGCGGCGCTTCGCGAAGATCCGGATGTGATTCTGCTGGGCGAACTGCGCGACAGCGACACCATCCGTCAGGCACTGACCGCGGCGGAGACCGGCCATCTGGTGCTGGCGACGCTGCATACCCGTGGTGCGGTGCAGGCGGTTGATCGGCTGGTCGATGTCTTTCCGGCAGAAGAGAAACAGCTGGTGCGCAGCCAGCTGGCGGGCAGTCTGAAAGCGGTGATTGCCCAGCGGCTGGTGCCGTCTATCGACCAGAAACGTATTGGCCTGTTCGAAGTGCTGGTGGCAACGCCCGCGATTGTGAACCTGATCCGCGAAGGCAAGATGCACCAGATCCCGGCGCTGCTGCAAACCGGCGCGCAGGCCGGAATGCAGACCTTCGAGCAGAGCCGGCTGGCCCGCCAGGCCGAAGGGTGGCTTCAGTAGTGGTTCTCGAACCAGTCCTGCAGAATGATGGCGGCAGATTGTGAATCCACCGAGCCTTTGTTTAACGCGCGGTAGCCGCCGCGTTCAAACAGTCCGGCGCGGGCTTCGACCGTGCTGAGGCGCTCATCCTGCAGTTCGACCCGGATGCCGAAGCGGCCGTGCAGCCGGTTAGCAAATTTGCGCGCGCGGGCGGTCAGCGGCTGTTCGGTGCCGTCCATATTCAGCGGTAAACCCACCACCACGAAATCGGGCTGCCATTCTTTCAGCAGCTTTTCAATCTGCAGCCAGTCCGGTGTGCCATCCTGCGCTTTAAGCGCCGTCAGCGGGCGGGCGGTGCCGGTCAGTTGCTGACCTACCGCGACACCAATACTTTTGGTGCCGAAGTCGAAACCTAACAGAGTTTGTGTTGACATCAGGCGTGTCCGGCGTCGCTGGCCATGTTGTGTATATCGACGCCAATACTGCGCGCCGCTTCGCGCCAGCGCTCTGAAATCGGCGTCTGGAACAGAATATTGCTGTTAGCGGGCGTGGTCAGCCAGGCATTTTCCATCAGCTCATTCTCCAGCTGATCCTTTTCCCAGGCACAGTAACCCAGCGCCACCAGTACGTTGCTGGGCTGAGAGGCAGTACCAATCGACTCCAGTACGTCGCGGGAAGTGGTGATAACCGTATTGTCTGAAATACGGATGCTGGAGGTAAAGGTGCGTTGAGCCGAATGCAGAATAAAGCCGCGATCTTCCGCCAGCGGACCGCCGGTAAACACCGGTTTATCCAGTTTGATCGCCGGATCGCGATCGTCGGCAGAGATTTTAAGCTTCTTCAGAATGCCTTCAACCGTCAGGTTTTCCATCGGTTTATTGATGATCAGACCCATTGCGCCTTCTTCGTTATGTTCGCAGAGATAAACCACGGAACGTTTGAAGAAAGGGTCCTGCAGTGAAGGCATGGCGATCAAAAAGTGATGCTGTAAATTCATTCTCACACGATGTACCAAAAAAATAACCGGCACGCGACGGCCGCACCGGTATTGGGTTGATCTCGGAGCATGGCCCCGGCGTCATGCTCAGCCCAGGCGCTTCTCAATGGCATCCATCAACATGCCGGTGATGGAAATCGGGAAAGCCGCCTCAATTTCACGCACGCAGGTCGGGCTGGTCACGTTAACTTCTGTCAGTTTATCACCGATGATGTCCAGTCCGACAAAAATCAGCCCTTTCGCTTTCAGAGTCGGGCCGACACGACGGGCGATTTCCCAGTCGCTCTCGCTCAGCGGACGGGCTTCGCCGCGTCCACCGGCCGCGAGGTTACCGCGGGTTTCGCCGCCCTGTGGAATACGGGCCAGGCAGTAAGGCACCGGCTCGCCATCCACCACCAGCACGCGTTTGTCGCCATCTTTGATCGCCGGAATATAGTTCTGCGCCATGCAGAACCGGCTTTCATGCTCGGTCAGGGTTTCCGTGATAACGCCAAAGTTCGGATCGTCTTTCTTCACCCGGAAAATCGAGGCGCCACCCATGCCATCCAGCGGCTTCATGATGATGTCGCCGTGCTCCTGCCAGAAGGCGCGCAGTTTCTCTTTGCTGCGGGTCACCAGCGTATCCGGCGTGAACTCAGCAAACCAGGCGGTATAGAGCTTTTCGTTACAGTCGCGCAGGCTCTGCGGTTTGTTAACGATCAGCGTACCCAGCTCTTCTGCGCGCTCCAGAATATAGGTCGCATAGATAAATTCAGTATCGAACGGCGGATCTTTGCGCATCAGTATCACGTTCAGGTCAGCCAGCGGGATCTCCTGCTCGCTGCCAAACTGATACCAGTTATCGGGATTCTGCTCGACGGTTAACAGACGAGTGCGGGCAGAGGCGACGCCACCGCGCAGGGAGAGATCGTGCATCTCCATGTAGTGAATCTCGTAACCACGGCGCTGTGCTTCCAGCAACATGGCGAAGCTGGTGTCTTTTTTAATATTGATGGACGAAATAGGGTCCATCACGATGCCAAGTTTAATCATTATTATCTCCTCAGGGAGGCGGCGGTTACCGTCTCGTCTCGTTCGGTCAGCAGTGGGCGCTTAGTCAGCACGCCAGATGGCGGGCGTCGGTGACGGCCCGCTGGAAGTATCGCTTAACCCAGGTCGCCAAACCTCACCTGAAGTGCCGTAATGGCGGTCAGCGCGGTGGTTTCGGTACGTAAAACCCGTGGGCCAAGCAGGATGTCAGTAAAATCGTGCTGCGCCGTCATGGCGATCTCGTCAGCGGAGAGCCCGCCTTCAGGGCCAATCAGCAGCCGCACCCGTTCAACCGGCTGCGGTAGCGTATTAATACTGTGGCTGGCGCGCGGATGCAGATTCAGCTTCAGTCCGCTCTCCGCCTCAGCGCACCAGGCTTCCAGCGTCATCGCCTGACGAATTTCCGGCACGCGATTACGGCCGCACTGCTCGCAGGCGGCAATGGCAATCTTCTGCCACTGCTGAATTTTTTTAGCCAGGCGTTCAGCGTCCAGCTTTACACCACAGCGCTCGGAAAACAGCGGCGTAATGACGTTCACCCCCAGCTCAATCGATTTCTGGATAGTAAACTCCATCTTCTCACCGCGCGACATCACCTGACCCAGATGCAGGTGCAGCGGTGACTCGCGATCGTCCGGCTGGCTCTCTGTGACCGATACTTTTACACGCTTTTTATCAACATGCGTGATCTCTGCTGCAAAAGTCAGATTAGTGCCATCAAAGAGTTCCAGATGCTGTCCAGGCGTCATACGAAGCACCCGGCCAACGTGATTGGATGCATCTTCATCCAGCGTAATGTCACTGCCAACGCTCAACGGCCCGGCGTGATAGATGCGAGGTATGCGCATAAGGTTCCTGAGAACTAAGCGCCGTGTGGAATGACACGGCGTCATCGGGAAAAGAGCTAGTTTAGGGCAGGCTTTTTAGCGCTGGCAAGCCTGCTGCACATAAGGATTGTGATTCCCCTGTACCCGCGCGATACGCTGGTCACGTTCGCACTCCCATTTCGTCACCGGATAGAGCTTATCCCAGGCGGTAAACAGCTGAGTTTGCTGGCGCGAAATCCGCAGATGATACTGGTCACGCATATAGAAATAGGTACGGGCAATGGCACCGCGCGCCCGTGCGGGTGGCTCCGCCTGTTTGAGTTTAAAATCCACCTTCATCTCACACTGACCATACTGCTTTTCACTGCCGTTCCATTGACTGTAGGCGAAGTTGCCGCGGTCGCCATTGACTTCGCCAACAGCCGGTTGCAGGTTGTGCAGATCGGTTTCGATGCGACGATAGTCGGGATCTTTGCTGCAGTTTTTACGGCCGCCGTTTTGCCAGCATTGACGCTGGTGACCAAACTCCCAGGCGGGCATAACGTGTTCCCATTCAATACGTGAAGCGCGATTGGCGTTTTTACGCGCCTGATAGCCGCAGCTGTTCAGGTCAGGTACGCCTTTTTTCCCCTGCCAGCTAATTTTACAGCCGCAGTAAAAGGAGCCGGGCGCATCCGCGTTGATTTCTGCCGCAAAGGCCTTGGCCTGTTGAAAGTTGTTCTGGTGATAGTTATTCAGATTCAGGGCGTCAGCCGCAAAAGGAACCCATAACAGCGCAGCGGCCAGACTAATTATGCGAGACATATTCCAGATTTCTACTCAGTGCTTTAAAAAGGGCGGCAGGGTAACAGAATGCGGAATAGGGCGGAATGGGAATCCTGCTCAGGCGGGGACAAACTCGCCAGCTTTCAGCAGGCTGCCGCAGTGAACGCAGCGATATTCGCTCTCACCGCGCAGCACGCGATTGTGACGACGGACCGTCAGCTGGTGCTGCTGGCACTGGCAGCGGTAAGCAAAGGTGCGGCTGCGTACCGACTGCACCTCAAACTGATGGGTACGCCGTGCCGGCACGCCCAGCACCTGCTCCATCATCCACTTCCACTCCTTGCCGTGCGGCGCTACGCGACCGAATTTCTTCCACACCAGCAGATGCGCCAGTTCATGCGGAATCACTTCATCAATGAACGCCTGCTGATTTTCCAGCAGTAACACCGGATTGATGCGGATCTCCCAGGGTTCCAGCCAGGCGGTACCGGCCGCGGTGCCGCGCTGCTGATAGAGCAGTGTCGGTTCGGGATAGTCCGTTTTGAGTGCCTGATTGGCGCGCGTCAGCGCCTGGCGCAGCGCGCGCATCACGGCTTGTTGCAGTGCAATAGGGAGGCGAGGCGTTTTCATGGCGCTCAGAATAATCGGCGACGGGCGGGAACTCAACCGCCCAGGATAAACCTCGCATAAAAGGCCTGGCTGAGCGTTTTGCCCTCTGAACCCCCGAAAGCGGGTAAAGCGCGCGCGATGCTGCCGCTGGCGTGACAGCGCGCACCATCGCCAGCCGGGTAATCATTCTGGTTTAAATATTGTTATGCTCCTATTTAGAATATTCTATTGTTAACATTCTCCGCAGAGTGAATGGATGTCGGGTGAAGGGCACAGGGCACGGATAAAGCGATGAAAGATAATAATAACTTAAAGAAACAACGGATTGTGCTGGTGACAGATTTGATGGCCGGACGCGGTGGGATGGAGAACGTGACCCGGCAGTTGATTACGGCGCTGAATGCCGATCCGGAAACGGAGGCCGGGCTGTTTATCATCAATAGCGGCGAACAGAGCGACTCTCGCGACTGGACCGCTAACGCCGTGTTACAGGAAAGCGTCTGCACGCTGCGCAATAAAAAAATTAAGAACTTCATTCATACGCTGCGAATGGCGGCTTTTTTTCGCCGCTATCAACCCGATCACGTCCTGACCTTAAACACTATTCCCTGCCTGATGACGCGCCGGGCGATCACGCTCTCCGGCCGAAAAATCGTGTTGTCGAGCTGGATGCATCTGCCACCGCGTGAACGTTACCGTCCTCACTATCTGCTGCGCGCCGATCACCACTTTGCTATCAGTCAGCAGATCAGGCAGCAACTGATCGAGCTGGGCGCGAAGGCGACGGATATCGATGTGATCTACAACCCGGTGAAGCGCCAGGCTGACGTAATTGGTCGGCCATCAGCGCTTAAATTTCTCTACATCGGTCGGGTTCATTTTGAACGGCAGAAGCAGCTTAAAGATCTGTTCGATGCGCTCCGGCGGGTTGAGGCACCGTGGACGCTGGAGATTATCGGCGACGGCGAAGATCTGGCGCGCTGCCAGGATTATGTCACGCAATTGGGGATGCAGGATCGCATCACCTGGCATGGCTGGCAGGAGAATGCCTGGGATTATGTAACCCGCCAGATCGGCGAGGTCACCTCTCTGGTGATGACCTCAAACTTCGAAGGCTTCCCGCTGATTCTGCTGGAGGCGATGTCGCGCGGCGTCTATTGCGTCTCGTCTGACTGCGTCAGTGGCCCGGCGGAAATCATCAGGCCGGGCATCAATGGTCAACTGTACGAAAAAAACGACAGCGTGGCGCTGGCTGCCATTCTCAACGCCATGAGCGGGGCGTTTCATTTTCCCGATCAACAGACTATTAAACAGAGCATCACCGGTTTTTATGAGGAGAATTATATGAAGCATCTCAAGGAAGTGCTTAACCGCCTCTCCGGGGTTAAGCATGACGAATAAGCGCGAACTTAACGGATTATCCTTAGCGGTGAATTTTTCTGTCATCGCACTCTGCCTGGCGCTGGCCATCAACATGTTTGTCACCGGCCTGCCGCAAAAAATATTCTACGTTGTCTCCTACCTGTCGGTAGCCTCCATTCTGTATGGCCTGGTGCGCAGAAAAATAGACTTTCAGCAGCACCGCTTTTTTATCGCGCTGTTTATTGCGCTGATACTCTTTACGCTGATCCGGTTGGTCTGGGCGATGCAGGTCAAAGGGATTGAAACGGCACCCTCAACCGACAGTATCACGACCATCAGCAACTATCTGCTTGGCGCAAAACGGCTGTTGCTTGGCGCATTTGTGCTGTTGAGCCTGGCCGTTTATGGTCAGCTGGTGTCACTCAAAACGCTCAGGGCCGGGAAAGTTTTAATCCTGATTGGCCTGCTGATCACGCTGGGCTTCGGCATCTATGAGCATCTCTATACCGCCAACGTGCGGATCAAGCTCACCACCGAAGCAGCCTCCATGTCCTCTTATATGATTCTGTTTATCTACTGCGCCTGGCTCTGGCTGAGTCGTTTTGAGACCCATGCTTACTGGAAGATGGCTGATGTGGCGGTGTTAATCGTCACCTTCGCGTTGCTCTATCTCTGCGGCACCCGCGTGACGCTTATCGCTCTGGTGGCGGTCGGATTGCTGTTCCTGCTGCAGACCTATCGCCTGTCGATGCTAACCAACTGGCGCATCAGCGCGCTGGTGGTGGGATTGCTGGCAGTGCTGGTGCTGATGACCAGCAACCGCTGGGTGGAAGGGGTGCAGGATATTGAGAACTTCGGTTCCAACAGCTCGACCTCGCTGGGCGCACGGGTGGCAATCTGGGGCGGGGCGGTCAACTTTATTCAGCATCATGGCGGTTTTTCGACGCCGGATGAGCGCACGACTCAGGCTCGCCAGTTTATCAGCGCGCACTACCCGAATAATGTGGAAGGCTATACCAACGTTAAATACAACATGCACAACGAGTTCCTTGAGGTCACCACGTTACAGGGCTGGCTGGGCGCTTTGTCGCTGGCGTTGCTCTATCTGGTGGCTCTGGCGGGGGGAGTGAAGCGCTGCGATCTGCGCGGCGTTGCGCTGCCGCTGGTGGCGCTGTTTGTCGCCGGGCTGACCGATTCGGTGCTGCCCTATAACCAGACCGCGACTGTTTTCATTATGGTGCTGGCCCTCTGCTGTATACGGCTACCGGTGCCGCAACGACAGGTCTGAGTTGAGCAGATGAACAAATAAAAACGGCGGGGTTTCCAGAGAAACCCCGCCGTTTTTTTTACGCCTGATAATTAATTCTGTGAACCGATGTCGCGCAGTTTTTTACCGGCCATCAGGTTACGTTCGATGTGCTCCAGCGAGACGTTTTTAGTCTCAGGGATCAGCATCACTGTCAGCAGAATGAAGAACAGGTTCAGCAGCGCATAGACCCAGAAGGTATTAGCGTTGCCCAGCGTGTTCAGCATCGTCAGGAAGGTCGCACCCACGATCATGTTAGCGATCCAGTTGGTGGTAGTGGAAACGGTGATACCGAAGTCGCGGCCTTTCAGCGGCTGAATTTCGGAACACAGAACCCAGATCAGCGGGCCGGCTGACATCGCAAAACCGATGATAAACATCAGCAGCATACCCACGGCGAAGTACTGTGCGCCCTGCGAGTGAATGCCGAAATGCAGCATGGTACCCAGCACGCCCATACCGGCTGCCATCACCATAAAGCCAAGAATCAGCGTCGGTTTACGGCCCCAGCGATCGACCAGACCGATAGCGATAAAGGTCGCCAGTACGTTGATCAGACCGACAATCACCGTGCCCCACATCTGCTCAGTGGTATTGGTGAAGCCTGCGATTTCAAAGATCTTCGGTGCGTAATACATGATGACGTTCATGCCGGTAAACTGCTGCATCACCTGCAACAGAATGCCGAGGTAGACCGCACGACGGAAGTGGCTGCTGCTGGTAAACAGACCCCAGCCAGACTGCTTGATCTTCAGGCTTTCACGAATCTCATCCAGCTCACGTTTTGCCTGTTCGCTGGTGTCACGCAGACGATCCAGTACCCGTTGTGCATCGCGGAAGTTGCCTCGTGCCGCCAGCCAGCGCGGGCTGTTTGGCAGGAAGAAGACGCCGACCAGCAGCAGCAGTGCCGGAATGGTGATGATGCCCAGCATCCAGCGCCAGTTGCCGGTAAAGCTGAACGCGGTATCGGAGAGGTAAGCGCCCAGAATACCGATGGTGATCATCAGCTGATAAAGCGAAATCATACTGCCGCGAATTTTTTCGGGTGCAATTTCTGAAAGATAAAGCGGGGCGGTGTAAGAGGCGATACCGACAGCCAGACCCAGCAGGACGCGGGCGCTGATCAGCATTTCAGGGTTAGGTGACATGGCAGACCAGAGTGAACCAATCACGAACAGAATCGCGCCGGCCATCAGGCTCTTTTTACGGCCGAGGCGGGAGGACATCCAGCCGCTACCGATAGCACCCACCGCGGCACCAAACATCATAGAACTGACGATCCACTCCTGTTGATGGGCGGTTACGTTAAAGTCTTTTGCGATAAACGGCAGAGCACCGGCAATAACGCCGATATCCAGACCGAACAGCAGTCCCGCGAGGGCCGCCAGAAAGCAGACAAATAAGGTCATCGCCTTATTTGATGTTCTGCTTTTGTGTGTATTGCCAGGCATTTTAGCCTCCAGGTTTATCCATCATTGTTTTTATCAATGTTAAAAAACTCTTTGCGCGAAAAAAGTGAGTCCGATCACATCAGTGTAATCGTTTACACACGCTGAAACCCTGAAATTCAGCATTTTTTGCCCGGAAAGGTTAATTAACCAGTGAGGTATAGCACTCATTAAGTTTCTGACAAGGCTCTATTTATTGGCTATCAGACGACGCTGAAAATAACGCATTTTCAGCAGAATAACTACGTAGAGTAAATCCTAAATAGCAGATAAACAAAGCGTTTCAAATTGTAATCGTTAACATTTTGTTGTCAGAAAAGGCGAAAAGAAGTGTAGACGAGATCAGAAATTTTGCTGCGGGCAGAGCGCGGAACGACGAATTGCGGCCTCTCAGGCATAAAAAAACCCTGCCTGAGCGGCAGGGTTTTCAGCAAAGCGCCGTTATCAGAGGCCAGCGGCTTCACGCAGCTGTGCGGCTTTGTCGGTTTTTTCCCATGGGAAATGTTCGCGACCAAAGTGACCATAAGCAGCGGTCTCTTTGTAGATCGGGTGCAGCAGGTCGAGCATCTGAATCAGGCCATACGGGCGCAGATCAAAGAACTCACGCACCAGCAGCGTCAGCTGCTCGGTAGAGACTTTCTCAGTCCCAAAGGTTTCAACCATGATCGAAGTCGGCTCTGCCACGCCGATGGCGTAAGAGACCTGAATTTCACAGCGATCCGCCAGACCGGCTGCCACAATGTTCTTCGCCACATAACGGGCTGCGTAGGCCGCTGAACGGTCCACTTTTGACGGGTCTTTACCGGAGAACGCTCCACCACCGTGACGGGCCATACCGCCGTAGGTATCCACGATGATTTTACGACCGGTCAGGCCGCAGTCGCCCATCGGGCCGCCGATCACAAAACGGCCGGTCGGGTTGATGTGGTATTTGGTCGAGGCGCTCAGCCATTCTGCTGGCAGAACCGGCTTGATGATCTCTTCCATCACCGCTTCCTGCAGATCTTTCTGGCTGACAGATTCGGCGTGCTGAGTAGAAAGCACTACCGCATCGATGCCGACGATTTTGCCGTCGTCATACTGGAAAGTGACCTGGCTTTTGGCATCCGGACGCAGCCACGGTAGGGTGCCGTTTTTACGCACTTCAGCCTGACGCTGCACCAGACGGTGCGCATAGGTCACCGGCGCAGGCATCAGCACGTCGGTTTCGTTGGTGGCATAGCCGAACATCAGGCCCTGGTCGCCCGCGCCCTGTTCCAGCGGATCGCTGCGGTCAACGCCCTGGTTGATATCCTGAGACTGTTTACCAATCGCGCTTAAAACCGCACAGGAATTGGCATCAAAGCCCATATCGGAATGAACATAGCCGATTTCACGTACGGTGTTACGGGTGATCTCTTCGATATCGACCCAGGCGCTGGTGGTGATTTCACCGCCAACCAGAACCATACCGGTTTTAACGTAAGTTTCGCAGGCCACGCGTGCTTTAGGGTCCTGTTCAAGGATGGCATCCAGCACGGCATCGGAGATCTGGTCGGCGATTTTATCAGGATGTCCTTCTGATACGGACTCGGACGTAAAAAGGTGTTTAGCCATTCTGTTCTTTACCTTACAAATGGTTTGAATTCGACTGCATAGCGCAAGTGAGTATCATCTGACTTAACGCCCCTTCAGGCAAAGCCACGAGCAGTGAGGTTGTGTCAGCACAGCAGGCCAACACCGCCTGGATATTAACCTGTTTAGATGGAAAACCATCTGGACGGCTATTTTAGGTTACAGAATGAGCCAATTGCCAGCCCTTTTTCTGTTTCAGCATTTTACCTGGAAAGGTTATCGGCATAATTTCCTGACACTGCACGCGTTTCCCCGATAATCTTTTTGCATTTTGCGGCGGTAAACTGTATAAAACGCCGCTGCTTCGAGAGCAGTAGCAAGGATGACGCCTCAGTTTGCGTCGCGCCCGTCAGACAAGGGTCTGGCTTTCACCCAGGTTGTGTTCCATATGCCGCTGGCATGTGCGGAGGTGATACGAGTAATGAACCACGTTTTCTCTTCTCCCGGTTCCCTGTGCTGCGGCGCTGCGCTGGCTGTCTCCTGTTTCCCATCTCTTTCTCTGTCCTGCCGACAATATGTTCGATGCGGTAATTTTACCGACACGAGCGCCGGTTAATCTGTACCACTATCCTTACGGTTTAGTCTCTTCTCTGCCGCCGCGCAGCTGAACGACGCACGTTATCCGTGGTCCTCTTATACAAATCTGTTAAATGCTTTCGGTTTCAACGGAGATGGCCAGGGTGTTTTACACTTAACTCTCATGCGTGAATCGCGCTGACGGTAACGTCAGGTGAACAGGACATTGCGTTTAATGTGGCAACGAATTTCCAGATTAGCGGCCAGTAAGCCGGTTAACAGTTTTATCTTTCAACGGAAAATTGAGGTTCGCGATGTCTGACGACATAAAGAATATCAAGGGTTCGTCAGCTGGCGAACAAGGTGCACTCCGCTCAATGCAGGAGGTAGCAATGAACGATCAGGATGCGAGCAAAATGTTGCGTACCTACAACATTGCCTGGTGGGGCAACAACTATTACGACGTCAACGAACTGGGCCACATCAGTGTCTGTCCCGATCCGGATCGCCCGGATGTGCGCGTCGATTTAGCCCGACTGGTCAAAGAGCGCGAAGCGCAGGGCCAGCGTCTGCCGGCGCTGTTCTGCTTCCCGCAGATCCTGCAACACCGCCTGCGCTCAATTAACGCCGCGTTTAAACGTGCGCGTGAATCCTACGGTTACAAAGGCGACTACTTCCTGGTTTATCCGATCAAGGTGAACCAGCACAAACGCGTAATTGAATCGCTGATCCACTCCGGCGAACCGCTGGGACTGGAAGCGGGCTCGAAAGCTGAACTGATGGCGGTGCTGGCGCACGCCGGTCAGACCCGTACCGTGATCGTCTGTAACGGCTATAAAGATCGCGAATATATTCGTCTGGCGCTGATTGGCGAGAAGATGGGCCACAAGGTCTACCTGGTGCTGGAGAAGATGACCGAAGTCCGTCTGGTGCTGGAAGAGGCGGAGCGCCTGAACGTGGTGCCGCGTCTTGGCATTCGCGCCCGTCTGGCCTCTCAGGGCTCGGGTAAATGGCAGTCGAGCGGTGGCGAAAAGTCGAAGTTCGGTCTGTCGGCGACCCAGGTGCTCAGGCTGGTCGAGATCATGCGTGAAGCGGGCCGTATGGATAGCCTGCAGTTGCTGCACTTCCACCTCGGTTCACAGATGGCCAACATTCGTGACATCGCCACCGGCGTGCGTGAGTCGGCGCGCTTCTACGTTGAACTGGCGAAGCTGGGCGTTAACATTAAATGTTTCGACGTCGGCGGCGGTCTGGGCGTGGATTACGAAGGAACGCGCTCGCAGTCTGACTGCTCGGTGAACTACGGCCTGAACGAATATGCCAACAACGTCATCTGGGCGATTGGCGATGCCTGTGATGAGCATGGCCTTGAGCATCCGACGGTGATCACCGAGTCGGGCCGTGCGGTAACGGCACACCACACGGTACTGGTTTCGAACATCATCGGCGTTGAGCGCAATGAGTTCAGCAAGCCGGAAACGCCGGATGCTGATGCACCACGCCCGATTGTCAGCATGTGGGAAACCTGGCAGGAGATGCACGAGCCGAACACCCGTCGTTCGCTGCGTGAATGGCTGCACGACAGCCAGATGGATCTGTTTGATATCCATACCGGTTACTCCTCCGGCACTTACGATCTCAAGCAGCGCGCCTGGGCTGAGCAGCTCTATCTGAGCATCTGTCACTACATTCAGCAGCATCTCGATCCAAGCAACCGTGCGCACCGTCCGATTATCGACGAACTGCAGGAGCGGATGGCGGACAAGATCTACGTCAACTTCTCGCTGTTCCAGTCGATGCCGGATGCCTGGGGTATCGATCAGCTGTTCCCGGTACTGCCGCTGGAAGGGCTGAACAAGAAGCCAGAGCGCCGCGCCGTGCTGCTCGACATCACCTGTGACTCCGATGGCACCATCGATCACTACGTTGATGGCGACGGCATCGCCACCACCATGCCGATGCCAGAATATGACGTGGATAATCCGCCGATGCTGGGCTTCTTCATGGTCGGGGCTTATCAGGAAATTCTCGGCAACATGCACAACCTGTTCGGTGATACCGAAGCGGTGGATGTTTATGCCCGTGAAAATGGTGATGTTGAAGTCCAGTTGTCGGATGAAGGCGACACCGTTGCAGATATGCTGCGCTACGTGCAGCTCGATCCGAACGAACTGATGGCGCTGTTCCGTCACCAGGTGCAGGCCTCCGATCTGGATGAGGAGCTGCGTGCTCAGTTCCTCGAAGAGTTCGAGAGCGGCCTGTACGGTTACACCTACTTAGAAGACGAGTAATCGGTTCAGATTGCCGGGCAACGGATATTGCAGTTGCCGGTGAAATGTCGATAATCTGACGCATACCATCCCTTCCTCGTCGGGCCTAACGACGCGGAGGGGATTTTTTTCATCTATAGCTCAATGGCTCGCGGGCCTGGCCCGACGGATGCCCACAGAGAGGACGAACTATGTACAATACCCTCGGCAACCAGTACGACAACTCCCTGGTGTCAAACGCCTTTGGTTTCATGCGCTTCCCGCTCAACTTCCAGCCCTACGACAGCGACGCTGAATGGGTAATTACCGGTGTGCCGTTTGACGCCGCTACCTCGGGCCGTCCGGGCAGCCGTCTGGGCCCAGGCGCTATCCGCCAGATCTCAACTAACCTGGCGTGGGAAGGCTGCCGCTGGCCGTGGGATTTCGATCTGCGTCAGCGTCTGAACGTGGTGGACTGCGGCGATCTGGTCTATGCCTTTGGCGACTCGCAGGATCTCTCTGACAAACTGCAGGCCCATGCTGAAAAACTGCTGGCGAACGGCAAACGCATGATGACCTTTGGTGGCGATCACTACGTGACGCTGCCGCTGCTGCGCGCGCATGCGAAGCACTTCGGTAAGATGGCGCTGGTCCATTTCGATGCCCATACCGATACCTACTCTAACGGCCCGACCTTCGACCACGGCACCATGTTCTTCACCGCGCCGAAAGAAGGCCTGATCGATCCACAACACTCGGTCCAGATTGGTATCCGTACCGAGTTTGATAAGAGCCTGGGCTTCAACGTGCTGGATGCGGCGCAGGTTAACGACCGCAGCGTTGATGACATCCTGGCCGAAGTGAAACGCACCGTCGGCGATCTGCCAGTCTATCTGACCTTTGATATCGACTGTCTCGATCCGGCTCATGCGCCGGGTACCGGCACGCCGGTGATTGGCGGACTGACCACCGATAAAGCCACCAAGCTGATTCGCGGTCTGCAGGGCATGAATATCGTCGGTATGGATCTGGTGGAAGTGGCGCCAGGCTACGACCACGCCGATCTGACTGCGCTGGCCGCCGCGACGCTGGCGCTGGATATGCTGCATGTGCAGGCGGTAAACAAAGGCTGATGCCTGATGCCTGCCGGCGCTGATCCGGCAGGTGCTGAACACGGCGTCCTGTCCGATGGGCAGACGCCGCTGCAGTGATGTTCCTCTCTTTGCGGTGATCCGATTGATTCCCTTCTGGCCCCGACGGGCAACCGTCAGGCGCGAACCCCTATCTGCAACTAAACTTACAGCGTAAAAATGGCGTAGTGGAGATAATCATGGGCTTTCTTGATGAACTGGCTGGTGCGCTGGATGGCCACCAGAGTGAAGGGCATCCGCCGGGGCAGTTGCAGGCAGTCTGGCACTGGGTGCAGGAGCAGGGCGGTATTGAGGTGCTGCTGCATAAATTCCAGCAGGGCGGATTAGGCGAGATCTTCAGTTCGTGGATCGGCACCGGCGATAACCATCCGGTAGGCCACAGTGAGATTCAGTCTGCCTTTGGCCAGGATGAACTGCAGTCACTGGCGGACAAACTCGGCACCGATGTGAAAGGGGCGTCGGGTACGCTGGCGGCGCTGTTGCCGCAGCTGATCGATAAAATGTCGCCGCAGGGCCAAATGGATGAACAGGCGCTGCATGACAATAAGCTGGATTTAGGCTCGATGGTGGATCAGATATTTAAGCGCTAGCGAACGTCGTATGGCTGAGCGCACACGCCAGATGCATGCGCGCTCAGAGGCGGATTTACTTGCCGTCTGCCGCAATACGCTCACGGATATGCTGGGCGCGCGCCTCAGAAGCCGGATGCGAATCGAACATTGAACTCTGACGTCCCTGTTCTAATTTTGCCAGCTTCTCAAAACTGGTCGCCAGCCCCATTGGGTCGATGTTGCGCTTCTTCATCAGATCGTAGGAGTAATCATCCGCCTGCGTCTCCTGGGTTTGCGAGAACTGGGCGTTGACCAGTTTTTCGCCCATTTCCCCCAGCTGCGACTGCGACAGCGATCCAATCACGCCGCCCACTGACGCCGCTGCGGTCCGTGCGGCGGTGGTGGCATAAGCCAGCTGCATCGCCTTGCGCGTATGACCTAACGCGACGTGGCCCATCTCATGGCCCAGCACGCCTTCCACTTCATTGTCCGTCATCATATCCATCAGGCCGCTGTAGACGCGGATACAGCCGTTTGCCATCGCCCAGGCGTTGACATCTTTGGTCTGGTACACCTTGTAATTGGCCGGTACGCCGTTGATGTTGTCGCCCAGCGCGGCGGCGATCTTGTTCAGACGCTGCTGGTATTCGCTGCTGGCAGGTGCAATCTGGTTCTCTTTATCCATCTGCTCACAGGATTGATCGCTGAGCTGCTTCACCTGATCATCGCTCAGGGTATAGGCCTGATAGGCCTGCGCGCCCGACTGCATCAACGCATTATTGTCTAAACCCTGACAGCCGCTCAGCAGCGTTGCCAGCCCAAGAGCTAACACAGTTTGTTGGATTTTCATTCCATATCCCATTCATAACAAGGTAAGAAAAACAAACACCTGAAACACCGCCAGATGTTTAAACGATTCGGTTATAGCGCGCCATCCGGCACTTTGCTAGCAGACATCGCCGGAAAAGCCAGACGAAGCGGGCACATTTAGCGTTTTACGGCATGTACTTTTGCCATGATTTTCATGTACATTGATCTGCAACTTTTTCCTTGTTTTGCCCGATAACTGATTAATAACAATAAGTTAAGGCGCGAAGCATTAATCCGACCTGGAGTAGAAAATGCCCTCTCGTAAAGAGCTTGCCAACGCCATTCGCGCGTTAAGTATGGATGCAGTACAGAAAGCTAAATCGGGACATCCGGGTGCCCCGATGGGCATGGCGGACATCGCTGAAGTACTGTGGCGCGGCTACCTGAATCACAACCCAACTAACCCGCTGTGGGCTGACCGCGACCGCTTCGTGCTCTCCAATGGTCACGGCTCAATGCTGATTTACAGCCTGCTGCACCTCACCGGCTACGATCTGCCGATGAGCGAACTGGAAAACTTCCGCCAGCTGCACTCAAAAACTCCAGGTCACCCGGAATATGGCTACACCGCAGGCGTTGAAACCACCACCGGCCCGCTGGGCCAGGGCATCGCGAACGCGGTCGGTTTCGCCATTGCTGAGCGTACGCTGGCGGCGCAGTTCAACCGTCCGGGCCATGACATCGTAGACCACAATACCTATGTCTTCATGGGTGACGGTTGCATGATGGAAGGGATTTCACACGAAGTCTGCTCGCTGGCCGGTACCCTCAAGCTGGGCAAACTGGTGGCGTTTTATGATGACAACGGCATCTCCATCGACGGTCACATTGATGGCTGGTTTACGGATGACACCGCAAAACGCTTTGAAGCCTACGGCTGGCACGTAGTGCGTGGCGTTGATGGTCACGATGCTGATGCGATTGCCAAAGCGATCGACGAAGCGAAAAGCGTCAGCGATAAGCCGTCGCTGCTGATGTGCAAAACCGTTATCGGTTTCGGTTCACCAAACAAAGCGGGCACCCATGATTCACACGGCGCACCGCTGGGCGATGATGAAGTGGCCCTGACCCGCAAACAGCTGGGCTGGGAACACGCACCGTTCGTTATCCCTTCTGATATCTACGCTGAGTGGGACGCGAAAGAAGCGGGCCAGGCGAAAGAAGCGGCCTGGGATAAGAAGTTCGCAGCCTATGCGCAGGCGCATCCAGAGCTGGCAGCCGAGTTCAAACGTCGCGTCAGCAACGAACTGCCGGCTAACTGGCAGCAGGAGTCGCAGAAGTTCATCGAGCAGCTGCAGGCTAACCCGGCCAAAATCGCCAGCCGTAAAGCGTCACAGAATGCCATCGAAGCCTTTGGTAAAATTCTGCCGGAATATCTGGGTGGCTCAGCCGATCTGGCTCCCAGCAACCTGACCATCTGGTCTGGCTCTAAGCCAATCAATGAAGATGCCGCCGGTAACTACATCCATTACGGCGTGCGTGAATTTGGTATGACCGCGATTGCGAACGGTCTGGCACTGCACGGTGGTTTCCTGCCATACACCGCGACCTTCCTGATGTTCGTTGAATATGCGCGTAACGCAGCGCGTATGGCAGCACTGATGAAGATCCGTCAGATCATGGTTTATACCCACGACTCAATCGGTCTGGGTGAAGATGGCCCGACGCATCAGCCGGTCGAGCAGATGGCCAGCCTGCGTACCACGCCGAACATGAGCCTGTGGCGTCCGTGTGACCAGGTGGAATCGGCGGTGGCGTGGAAATATGCCATCGAGCGCAAAGATGGCCCGACAGCGCTGATCTTCTCTCGTCAGAACCTGGCGCAGCAGGAACGCAGCACTGAGCAACTGGCTGACGTGGCGCGCGGGGGTTACGTGCTGAAAGATTGCGACGGTACGCCTGAAGTGATCCTGATCGCTACCGGTTCAGAAGTTGAACTGGCAGTAGGCGCGTGGGATAAACTCACCAGCGAAGGCCGTAAGGCTCGCGTCGTCTCTATGCCGTCAACTGATGCATTCGACAAGCAGAGTGACGCTTACCGTGAATCCGTTCTGCCGAAAGCCGTTAGCGCACGCGTGGCTATCGAAGCGGGTATCGCCGATTACTGGTTCAAATATACCGGTCTGAACGGCGCTATCGTCGGCATGACCAGCTTCGGCGAATCTGCTCCGGCCGATCAGCTGTTTGAAATGTTCGGCTTCACCGTCGACAACGTGGTCGCCAAAGCGAAAGCGCTGCTGGCGTAATCGCCGTCAGGCGGGGTAATAGCCGCCTGATTAAATAAAGGGGCGCGTCAGGCGTCCCTTTTGCTGTTTTATTCCTGTAGTAATAATGCACTTTTGCTCTGTTTTGTGACGCAGATCCAAATATAAGCAGTCCGATTGATCACAATCATTCCTGTTATTCCTTCCATCCATTATTGTGGCTGAACCGTTTCAGTTGCCGGGCAAATCACCCCGGTTTCAGACAATGCCGGGTAAGATTCTCCTGTACAAACTACAGCGAAGCGCTCAGGCTAACGGCACGTTTTTTCCGTCTGACGTGGCAGGAGAGAGATGACCATACGGGTAGCAATAAACGGGTTTGGCCGTATTGGACGCAACGTATTGCGCGCGCTGTATGAAACCGGCCGTCGGGCTGAGATCAGCGTGGTCGCCATTAATGAGCTGGCTGAAGCCACCGGCATGGCGCATCTGCTGAAATATGACACCAGCCATGGCCGTTTTGCCTTTGACGTGCGTCAGGAGCGCGATGTGATGTGGGTCGGGGGCGATACGCTGCGCATTTTACATCGGGCTGAGATTGCCGATCTGCCGTGGCGCGAACTCGATGTCGACGTGGTGCTGGATTGCACGGGCGTCTATGGCTCACGCGCCGATGGCGAAGCGCATCTGCAGGCGGGCGCGAAGAAAGTGCTGTTCTCGCATCCTGGTGGCAACGATCTCGACGCCACCGTCGTCTATGGCGTTAACCAGCAGCTGCTGAAAGCCACCGATTGTCTCGTTTCAAACGCTTCCTGTACCACCAACTGCATTATTCCGGTCATCAAACTGCTGGATGACGCCTTTGGCATTGAATCCGGCACTGTCACCACGATCCACTCGGCGATGCACGATCAGCAGGTGATCGACGCTTATCACAGCGATCTGCGCCGTACCCGCGCGGCCAGCCAATCGATCATTCCGGTGGATACCCGTCTGGCGGCCGGCATTACCCGTATTTTTCCGAAATTCAACGATCGCTTTGAAGCGATTGCTGTGCGCGTGCCGACGATTAACGTGACGGCGATTGATCTCAGCGTTTCTGTACGCCAGCCAGTGAAGGCGTGTGAAGTTAACGCCTTGTTGCAAAGCGCGGCAGAAGGGGCATTTCGTGGTATAGTTGACTATACAGAATTACCGTTAGTCTCAGTCGATTTTAACCATGATCCGCACAGTGCCATTGTGGACGGCACCCAGACGCGGGTCAGCGGTCAACACCTGATCAAGACGCTGGTCTGGTGTGACAACGAATGGGGCTTTGCTAACCGAATGCTCGACACGACGTTAGCGATGGCCGCAAGCGGTTTCAGGTAGGGCGCGGTTTGCGCCCGGCAAAACTTATGAGAATCAACGAGAGGGTTCACCATGTCTGTAATTAAGATGACCGATCTGGATCTTGCTGGCAAACGCGTTCTGATCCGCGCCGATCTCAACGTACCAGTGAAAGAAGGGAAAGTGACGTCTGATGCACGTATCCGTGCTTCACTGCCTACCATCGAAGCGGCGTTGAAACAGGGCGCGAAAGTGATGGTTACCTCTCACCTGGGTCGTCCGACCGAAGGTGAATACACCGAAGAGTTCTCGCTGCTGCCGGTAGTTAACTACCTGAAAGAGAAGCTGAGCGGCACCAATGTGACCCTGGCAAAAGATTACCTCGACGGCGTTGAAGTGGGCGCTGGCGAACTGGTGGTGCTGGAAAACGTTCGCTTTAACAAAGGCGAAAAGAAAGATGACGAAGCGCTGTCTAAAAAATACGCTGCCCTGTGCGACGTGTTCGTGATGGATGCATTCGGCACCGCGCACCGCGCGCAGGCTTCTACCCACGGCGTCGGCAAATTTGCCCCTATCGCCTGTGCCGGTCCGCTGCTGTCAGCAGAGCTGGAAGCACTGGGTAAAGTGATGAGCAACCCGGAGCGTCCGCTGGTCGCAGTCGTGGGCGGTTCTAAAGTCTCTACCAAATTTGACGTACTGCAGTCGCTGGTGAAAATTGCTGACACCGTTATCGTCGGTGGCGGCATCGCCAACACCTTCGTGGCGATCGACAACAACGTCGGCAAATCACTGTATGAGCCAGACTTCGTTGAAGCGGCGAAAGGCCTGCGTGACCAGTATGGCATTCCGGTTCCAACCGATTCCCGCGTTGGCACGGAATTCTCTGAAACTGCCCCGGCAACCGTGAAAAAGGTTTCGGAAGTAGCGGATAACGAAGAGATTATGGACTTCGGTGACGAAACCGCTCAGGCGATGGCGGCCATTCTGAAGGATGCGAAAACCATCCTGTGGAACGGTCCGGTTGGCGTCTTTGAGTTCCCGAACTTCCGTAAAGGTACCGAAATCGTGGCAAACGCCATTGCTGACAGCGAAGCGTTCTCTGTTGCCGGCGGCGGTGACACCTTAGCGGCCATCGATCTGTTCGGTATCGAAGATAAAATTTCCTACATCTCGACCGGTGGCGGCGCATTCCTGGAGTTCGTGGAAGGCAAAAAACTGCCAGCCGTTGCCATGCTGGAAGAGCGTGCGAAGCAGTAATCCTTTGGGGGCGATGCCGGGTGGCATCGCCTGAAGTCTTGCCCGTCAGGGCGTTTAAATCGAGGTCCCCAATGGGGATCAACGGTCACGAAACAGGACACAATCATGTCTAAAATTTTTGATTTCGTAAAACCCGGCGTTGTCACTGGTGATGACGTACAGAAGATCTTCAAAGTTGCGAAAGAGAACAAATTCGCACTGCCAGCTGTAAACTGCGTCGGTTCCGACTCTATCAATGCGGCACTGGAAGCAGCGGCGAAAGTTAAAGCGCCGATCATCATCCAGTTCTCTAACGGCGGTGCCGCATTTATCGCCGGTAAAGGCTTCAAGACTGAAAAACCACAGGGCGCTGCCATCTTCGGTGCTATCGCTGGCGCACACCATGTGCATCTGATGGCTGAGCAGTATGGCGTGCCGGTTATCCTGCACACTGACCACTGCGCGAAGAAACTGCTGCCGTGGATCGACGGTCTGCTGGACGCAGGCGAAGAGCATTTCAAGAAAACCGGTAAGCCACTGTTCTCTTCTCACATGATTGACCTGTCTGAAGAGTCACTGGAAGAAAACATCGAAATCAGCAGCAAGTACCTGGCGCGCATGGCGAAAATCGACATGACGCTGGAAATCGAACTGGGCTGCACCGGTGGTGAAGAAGATGGCGTCGACAACAGCCACATGGACGCGTCTGCTCTCTACACCCAGCCAGAAGATGTGAACTACGCGTACGAAAAACTGAATGCCATCAGCCCGCGCTTCACCATTGCGGCGTCATTCGGTAACGTCCACGGCGTTTACAAGCCAGGCAACGTTAAACTGACCCCAACCATTCTGCGCGATTCGCAGAAATATGTGTGTGAAAAACACGGTCTGCCGCACAACGCGCTGGACTTCGTTTTCCACGGTGGTTCAGGTTCTTCTGCTGCAGAAATCGAAGAGTCTATCAGCTACGGCGTGATCAAGATGAACATCGATACCGATACCCAATGGGCGACCTGGGACGGCATCCTGCAGTACTACAAAAAGAACGAAGGCTATCTGCAGTCGCAGCTGGGTAACCCGGAAGGCGCTGACAAGCCAAACAAAAAATACTATGACCCACGCGTCTGGCTGCGTTCAGCCCAGGCCTCTATGGTGGTCCGTCTGGAGCAGGCGTTTAAAGAGCTCAACGCGGTCGACGTGCTGTAATAGCCGGTGAGTTAGCGTACAAAAAAGGCCCGAAAGGGCCTTTTTTTTCTCTTTTTTTTGGCAAAAGCGAAGCAAACCGCCGCCAGGTTTGGCACTGGCCCATTTATTGTTTACCCTTTTGTCAGGGATTGTCAGACAAGGTCTGGCAATGTTTTGTCGTTTCCCTTGGGGATACTATTACAGGGTGGTTACATGCAAGACACGGGCATGATTGATGAACTCAACAATGCAGGCAACTGGATAATTCGCAATCAGGAATTGTTGATCAGCTACGCGGTCAATATCGTCGCAGCCATTGCGATCATTATCGTCGGGATGATGATTGCACGCATTATCTCCAATACGGCAAATCGGGTGTTGCAGGCGCGACACATCGATACCACGGTGGCTGACTTCCTTTCTGCGCTGGTTCGTTACGGCATCATCGCCTTCACACTTATTGCGGCGTTAGGACGCATTGGCGTACAGACAACGTCAGTGATTGCCATTCTGGGTGCGGCAGGTCTGGCCGTGGGTCTGGCGTTAAAAGACTCTCTTTCTAACCTGGCGGCGGGCGTGCTGCTGGTGATATTCCGCCATTTCCGTGCCGGCGAATTTGTCGATCTTGGCGGCATTATGGGAACGGTGATGAATGTCCAGATCTTCTCAACCACACTCAAGTCCGCTGACGGCAAACGTGTTGTGGTACCCAACGGCAAGATTATTACCGGCAATATCGTTAACTTTTCCCGTGAACCGGTTCGACGTAATGAGTTCATTATTGGCGTCTCGTATGAAGCTGATGTGGACGAGGTGCTGACCCTGTTACGTGAAGTGGTCGATGCAGACAGCCGCGTCCTGCAGGACCTGGGTGTACAGGTCGGTCTGAATGAGCTGGCCGCGTCATCAATGAACTTTGTGGTGCGCTGCTGGAGCAACAGCGGTGACCTGCAGAACGTCTACTGGGACCTGCTGAAGAACTTCAAGCGGGCGCTGGATGGCAAAGGCATCGGTATTCCTTATCCGCAGATGGACGTGCATCTGCATCGCGTCCGGTCACCCGACGCCACGGTGCCGCAGCTGCAAAGCCCGACGCAGCCGCAGTAACCCGTCAGTGGGCGGCGTTCGCCGCCCATTCATTTTGCTAATCGCTGATTAATTTTTTCCATTTCCGCTAATCTCATCGCCTCTTTATACTCCTTCCCATCTTCAGTTATTCGGGAAGTTATCTGATGTTATCTCTCTACTTTCAAGGGCTTGCTCTTGGCGCTGCGCTGATCCTGCCTCTGGGTCCGCAGAATGCGTTCGTGATGAATCAGGGCGTAAAACGGCAGTATCATCTGATGACCGCCTCGCTGTGCGCCCTGAGCGATATTTTGCTGATCAGTGGCGGGATCTTTGGCGGCAGCGCCTTACTGAGCCAGTCGCCACTGCTGCTGATGATGATCACCTGGGCGGGCGTAGCCTTTCTGCTCTGGTATGGCTGGGGCGCGCTGCGTAGCGCCTTCAGCCACAGCGTCGATTCAGACGACAGCCAGCCGCTGAAGCAGAGCAGGGGACGCATTATCGCGACGCTGCTGGCGGTGACCTGGCTTAACCCGCACGTCTATCTTGATACCTTTGTAGTGCTCGGCAGCCTGGGCGGCCAGTTGCCGACCAATGCCGCCCGACAATGGTTTGCGCTGGGCACCATCAGCGCCTCGGTGCTGTGGTTTTTTGGCCTGGCACTGCTGGCCGCCTGGCTGTCGCCACGGCTGCGAACCGCCAGAGCACAGCGCATTATTAACCTGCTGGTGGGCGCGGTGATGTGGTTTATCGCCCTGCAGCTGGCGCGTCAGGGCATGGCCGGTTTTTAAACTCAGCGCGAACAGGCAACGGTTATTGCCGCGCTGAGGCCGAACTTTTGCCATAATGACCACTCAAAGCATGGCGCATACCGATGCGCTTTTGGGCTTCGCCTGTTGGAAGCCGTCATATTGACCTTTTCAAGGAGGACTTTCATGAAACTGAAAGCATTGGCTCTGGCCGCCATAATGAGCGCCGGGGCACTGCCCAGCGTACAAGCTGATGAGTTGCCGAATGGGCCGCATGTCGTGACCTCTGGCAAGGCAACGGTTGATGCCCGTCCGGATATCGCCACCTTATCTATCGTGGTAAACGTATCGTCAAAAGATGCTGCTGATGCGAAAAAGCAGGCCGATAGCCGGGTGGCACAATATTTCGATTTCCTGCAAAAGAATGGCATCGAGAAGAAAGATATTGATGCGGCCAACCTGAGCACCCAGCCGGAATACGATTACACCAAAGAGGGTAAATCGGTACTGAAAGGTTATCGTGCGGTGCGTCAGGTGCAGGTTACCCTGCGTCAGCTGGATAAACTCAACGATCTGCTGGATGGCGCGCTGAAATCCGGCCTGAACGAAGTACGCAGCGTTGAGTTAGGCGTGGCAAACCCGGAAAGTTATAAACAACAGGCCCGCAAAGCAGCAATCAAAAATGCCACTCAGCAGGCGTCAGAGCTGGCAGCCGGCTTTAATGCGCAGCTGGGCTCGATCTACAGCATTCGCTATCAGGTCGCTAACTATCAGCCGATGCCGATGAACCGTATGTATAAGGCCGCTGCGGCAGCCGATACCTCGGCGCAGGAAACCTACGATCAGCAAAGCATCAACTTTGACGATCAGGTCGATGTGGTGTTTGAGCTCAAACCGAATACGCCATAATGCAAAACGGGGCCTCAGCCCCGTTTTCTCTGGTTACGCGGCAACGTCATCCTGACGCAGCACGCGATGTCCATGCGCAATCAGCGCATCGGTCACCCGCCGCATCAGACGGCTTTCCGGCGCAAAGCGATGCCAGTAAAGCATCCGGCGCTGATAGAGGCCCGGCGTCAAATCAATCAGCTCACCGCTCGCCAGCTCACGCTCAATCTGCAGATGCGGAATCATACAGCAGGTCGAACCCTGTCGAGCCATCTGCACAAAGGCTTCCGATGAATTAACGATGTGGCAGGGCACGCTGCCCGGCGAGAGATCGAAGTTCTGTTGCAGAAACGCCTGGTGCATATCATCCAGGTGGTCAAAGGCTACGGCAGGCGCTTTCAGCAGGGCAGAACGGGTGACGCCGTTGGGGAAGAAACGGTCAGCAAAATCGCGGGAGGCGACAAACAGATAGTCGAGCGCACCCAGCTGATCGACCAGGCAACTCGGCAGCGGTTGCGGCTGAATACTCACTGCACCCACCACTTCGCCGCGGCGTAAACGCTCCTGGGTCCGGGTTTCATCTTCTACCTGTAAATTGAGCCGTACCGGCGAGTCGGCCAGCACATCTTTCAGCGCGGGCAGCAGCCAGGTCGCCAGACTGTCGGCGTTGACCGCCAGTGACAGCAGCAGCGGCGTGGTACCGCTGTTCTCATCGCCCAGCCACTCCTCTTCCAGCAGCTCAACCTGATGCAGCAGCGCCAGCAGCTTCTGACCCTGCTCGGTGGGGCGAGGCGGCACGGTACGCACCAGCAGCGGCTGACCAAACAGGTTCTCCAGCTGCTTGATGCGCTGCGAAACCGCCGACTGCGTGATGCATAATTTTTGTGCGGCGCGTTCAAAACCGCGTTCACGAATCACTGAATCCAGCGCCTGAAGCGTACGATAATCGGGGCGTTTCATTGTTATTCTCTCTCCTTCAGGGTGGACGTTACTATGCCACAAAAGTGTCACCGGTAAGTGACCGCGTGTTTTTGTGGTCTGGCTTCCAAAGCGATAAATCCGCGCCTGTCACCCGAGCATTTTCAGTAAGCCTTGTTTTATACTACGCGCACTTCGTTGTCGCACAGGTTTTAAACATACCATGACCCAGGATGAACTGAAAAAAGCCGTAGGTTGGGCTGCACTCGATTACGTTAAGCCCGGTACGGTTGTCGGCGTTGGCACCGGCTCGACCGCCTCCCATTTTATTGATGCGCTCGCGACGGTCAGGCATCAGATCGAGGGCGCGGTCTCCAGCTCTGACGCCTCAACCCAAAAGCTGAAAAGCCTCGGTATTCAGGTGTTCGATCTGAACGAGATCGATGTTCTGTCGGTTTACGTTGATGGTGCTGATGAGATCAATCCGCAGATGCAGATGATCAAAGGCGGTGGGGCTGCGCTGACGCGTGAGAAAATCGTCGCCGCGGTGGCTGAAACCTTTATCTGTATCGCTGATGCCTCAAAAGAGGTAGACGTGCTGGGTCGTTTCCCGCTGCCGGTCGAAGTGATCCCGATGGCGCGCAGCTATGTGGCGCGTCAGCTGGTCAGGCTCGGCGGTTTACCGGAATATCGGCAGAACGTGGTCACCGATAACGGCAATATTATTCTCGACGTGCATAATCTGCGTATTCTCGACCCGATTGAACTGGAAAAAGCGATCAACGCTTTGCCAGGCGTTGTTACCGTTGGCCTGTTCGCCGCACGCGGCGCGGATATCGCGCTGATTGGCGGACCTGACGGGGTGAAAACCATCAAAAAATGATCTGTCCGGCGTCGAAGCGGCGCCGGGGGTTTCTGTCTGAAAAACAGCTTTTCTCGCCAGGGTGAAATTTGGTGACTTATGTCACATTAGCGTCATCCACAGCGGGTTCGTTCTCCCTTCATCGCAGACATCACGATTTTGTACGGCAATGTGCTGCTGCAAAGCCTTGCCGTGCTGTCGCACAGGCAATCGTTTGTATTGCCGCAGGCGTATTTTTTGATATTTTGACAGAAGGCTGGCTTATGGCAGTCCTCATTGAATTCTGAATAGGGTCGGGAAATGGCAAAGGTATCACTGGAAAAAGACAAGATTAAGTTCCTGCTGGTGGAAGGTGTCCATCAGAGCGCGCTGGAAAACCTGCGGGCTGCAGGCTATACCAACATCGAATTCCACAAGGGCGCGCTGGACGCTGACGCGTTAAAAGCATCGATCCGTGATGCGCACTTTATTGGTATCCGTTCCCGCTCCCAACTGACTGAAGAGATTTTTGCCGCCGCTGAAAAGCTGGTCGCGGTCGGCTGCTTCTGCATTGGCACCAACCAGGTTGACCTGCAGGCCGCAGCCAGCCGCGGGATCCCGGTGTTTAACGCGCCGTTCTCCAATACCCGCTCGGTAGCGGAACTGGTAATTGGTGAGATGCTGCTGATGCTGCGCGGTATCCCGGAAGCCAATGCCAAAGCCCATCGTGGTATCTGGAACAAAAATGCCAAAGGTTCGTTTGAGGCGCGCGGCAAGAAGCTGGGCATCATCGGCTATGGTCATATCGGTATGCAGCTCGGCGTACTGGCCGAAAGCCTGGGAATGCACGTTTTCTTCTACGATATCGAAAACAAGCTGCCGCTGGGCAACGCGACCCAGGTACGCCATATGGCGGATCTGCTCAATATGAGCGATGTGGTCAGCCTGCACGTGCCGGAGACGGTCTCCACCCAGGATATGATTGGTGCTGAACAGCTGGCACAGATGAAGCCTGGCGCGCTGCTGATTAACGCCTCGCGCGGCACGGTAGTGGATATCCCGGCGCTGTGTGACGCACTGGCCAGCAAACAGGTTGGCGGCGCAGCCATCGACGTGTTCCCGGTCGAGCCTGCCACTAACAGCGATCCCTTCATCTCGCCGCTCAGTGAATTTGATAACGTCATCCTGACTCCGCACATTGGCGGATCGACCGAAGAAGCGCAGGAGAATATCGGCATCGAAGTCGCTGGTAAGCTGGCGAAATATTCCGATAACGGCTCCACGCTGTCAGCGGTTAACTTCCCGGAAGTGTCACTGCCGATGCACGGCGCCAGCGCCAGCCGTCTGCTGCACATCCATGAAAACCGCCCAGGCGTCCTGACCGCTATCAACCAGATTTTTGCCGAGCAGGGCATCAACATTGCCGCTCAGTATCTGCAGACGTCGCCGTTTATGGGCTATGTGGTCATCGATATCGATGCTGAGCCAGAGCTGGCTGATAAAGCGTTACAGCTGATGAAGGCGATTCCCGGCACCATTCGCGCTCGTCTGCTTTACTAAGCGTCAGAAACAGCAAGAGGCGCGCTGTGCGCCTCTTTTTTTGCTCAGCTATCTTACTCCCACTGCCACAGCTTTGACGGCGTCAGCACCGCTGGTAACGGCACATCCCACTCCGCAACCGGCAGGCTATCGACACACTGACAGTCATGCGCCAGCCCGACCGGCAGGAAACCATGCTGTCGCCAGTTCTGCAGCGTGCGATCGTAAAAACCGCCGCCCATTCCCAGACGTTGTCCATATTGATCAAAAGCCACCAGCGGCACCATCATCACATCCAGCTGATCGAGGGTGATCAACTGCCGGATATCCAGCGGCGGCTCGGGAATATGGAGTTTATTTTTGCGCAGCAGGGTATCGGGTGAGTAGCGCAGGAATAACAAATTACCGGGGGAAAAGGGGTGTAATACTGGCAGATAAACCGCTTTCTTCAGATGCCAGAGACGGGCAATCAGCGGACGGGTATTGAGCTCGCCATCCACCGACAGGAACAGGGCGATATTGAGCGCTTCAGTCAGTGGAGCGTAATTCAGGGCGTGTTCAGCAAGCTGCTCAGCGGCCAGGGTTTGCTGCTCATCGGTTAGTGCGCGCCGTAAATGGCGGACGTGCTGGCGAATTGCCTGGCGTTGAGGCTGGATTGCATTGGGTCGCTGAGAAGGTTCAGACATGGTTTCCCCGCCGGATAAGTCGCTGTAGCAGCAACTATAACATGACAGTCGGGGAAAAATACCGGGACGAACAGGGTAGTACACAGGGACTACAGAAGAGAGATCTCCGAGATGCCGCCGTAGGCTGTAACCCTTGAACCCTTGGTTCAAGGTGAATATGCCGTCGCAACCATCAGGCTTCTCGGACGGACCGAGCATGCTCACAGGTTACGGAGCGTCACATTCTGTTTTTTTGAAATATCGGCTCAGGGGACTGGCCCACATGCAAACATCTCAGAGAAAATTTACCTCACCGTTACCAGAGTATAGCAACCATGAAGTTTTATTCGAACTTCGCATCCTCACGCTCAGTGATGCGACCTTGCTCAACCAGCGCCTGTTCAATCGTCTGCTGCAACATACGGATACGCTGTTCCATATTAGCAGCATAATCGCGCGTTTTCACTTTCTCTTGCGCCAGCTCGTGGCAGACGTTTAACGCGGCGATGAACACCAGTTGTTCTGTATTGGTGACTCTAGTGCGAACTTTTAGATCTTGCAACCGTTGATTGAGATCTTCAGCCGCTGCATTCAGCGCATCTTGCTGTTCAGGCGGACAATTCACTCTCAACGAACGACCAAAAATTTGTAAATCTACCGGTTGTGCAGACATGCCACCTTCCTGACTGATTACTTCGCCCGCAACTCCCTTAACCATCAATGGTTTGAGAGGCGGGCAACTATATAGACCCGCGAAATAAGTTACAACCCCTTTTCTGGAAACCTTGAGGCAGCTAGTGGTAGCATAACACGAACTTATTCTGCCAACGACGATGAAAACTTATGTCCTTACAGAACGCAACCCCCGATTACAACGCGCTGGCGGCGGCGCTCTCACAGCAGGGCGTAGGAATGACCCCAGCGGAAATGCATGGCTTGCTGAGCGGCATCCTGTGCGGCGGCAATCAGGACCCGAGCTGGAAGACCCTGGTGCACGATCTGGCCAATGAGGGCATGGCGTTTTCACAAAGCCTGTCGATGCCGTTACAGGCGCTGCACGAAAATATCGCCACCACGCTGGAAGATGAAGGTTTTCTGTTTCAGCTGCTGCTGCCGAGCGATGATGACATCACGGTATTCGATCGCGCCGATGCGCTGGCCGGCTGGGTAAACCATTTTCTGCTCGGCCTCGGCGTGACACAGCCTAAACTGGATAAAGTCACCGGCGAGACCGGTGAGGCGATCGATGATCTGCGCACCATCGCCCAGCTGGGCTATGAGGAAGACGAAGATGAGGAAGAGCTGGAACAGTCGCTGGAGGAGGTGATTGAGTATGTGCGTGTGGCGGCGTTGCTGTGTCACGACACCTTTACCCGTCCGCAGCCGACCGCGCCAGAAGTCCGGAAACCGACGCTACACTAAACTTACGTTAACGGGTCAACCGGTCAGTTCAATCCGATCAGATTACAGGGAGTGCAGAGATGATTTCACTGGACAGATTCCAGCAGCGTCGACAGGCGCTGTTAGCGAAAATGGTACCCGGCAGCGCCGCGTTGCTGTTTGCCGCGCCTGAAGTGACGCGCAGCAACGACACTGAATATCCGTTCCGTCAGAACAGCGACTTCTGGTATTTCACCGGCTTCAACGAGCCGCAGGCGCTGCTGGTGCTGATTAAAAGTGACGAAACGCATAACCACAGCGTTCTGTTTAACCGGGTACGGGATCTGACCGCGGAAGTCTGGTTCGGACGTCGACTGGGGCAGGAGGCGGCACCGGCAAAGCTGGGTGTCGATCGCGCTTTGCCGTGGAACGATATTGGCGAACAGCTGCACCTGCTGCTGAACGGTCTGGATGTGGTTTACCATGCGCAGGGCGAACATGCGGAAGCCGACACGCTGGTGTTTAACGCACTGGATAAGCTGCGCCGCGGTTTCCGCCAGAATCTCAGCGCACCGGCGACGGTGACCGACTGGCGTCCGTGGGTGCATGAGATGCGCCTGTTCAAGGATGAGGATGAGATTGCTTTGTTGCGCCGCGCCGGCAAAATCAGCGCCCTGGCGCATACCCGGGCGATGGAAGCCTGCCGCCCCGGGATGTATGAATATCAGCTCGAAGGCGAAATTCATCACGAATTTTCCCGTCACGGCGCCCGCTTTCCGGCTTACAACACCATTGTTGGCGCCGGTGAAAACGGCTGCATTCTGCACTACACCGAAAATGAGAGTGAACTGCGCGACGGCGACCTGGTGCTGATCGATGCAGGCTGTGAGTTTCACGGCTATGCCGGCGATATTACCCGCACCTTCCCGGTTAACGGGAAATTCAGCGCCCCGCAACGCGCCATCTATGACATCGTCCTGGCCTCTCTCTACACCTCTCTCACGCTGTTCCGGCCGGGCATCAGCATCCGTGAAGTGAATGACGAAGTGGTGCGGATTATGGTCAGCGGCCTGGTAGAGCTGGGCGTGCTGGAGGGGGAAGTCGAAACCCTGATTGCTGAAGAGGCGCATCGCCAGTTCTACATGCATGGCCTCAGCCACTGGCTGGGTCTGGACGTGCACGATGTCGGGCACTACGGTACCCCAAGCCGCGATCGGGTGCTGGAGCCAGGCATGGTACTGACCGTGGAGCCGGGGATCTACATCGCCCCGGATGCCGATGTCCCGGCAGAGTATCGCGGCATTGGCATTCGTATCGAAGATGACATTCTGATCACCGAAACCGGCAATGAAAATCTGACCGACAGCGTGGTGAAGGATGCCGAAGCGATCGAAGCATTAATGGCGGCGGCAAAAACAGCATGACTATTCTGATTGCCGGTGGCGGCATGACCGGCGCAACGCTGGCGCTGGCGATATCCCATCTGACGCAGGGCCAGCTGCCGGTGACGCTGATCGAAAGCAGCGAGCCCGCCAGCCGGTCGCACCCAGGCTATGACGGCCGCGCTATAGCACTGGCAGCCGGTACCTGTCAGCAACTGGCGGATATCAACCTGTGGCAGCGCATTGCCAGCTGCGCCACACCGATTACCCACATTCACGTCTCCGATCGCGGCCATGCGGGATTCGTCTCGCTGGCGGCGGAGGATTATGACATTCCGGCGCTGGGGCAGGTGGTGGAGCTGTTCGATGTCGGACAGCGTCTGTTTGCTGAGCTGAAAAAAGCGCCGGGCGTCACGCTGCGCTGTCCGGCTCGCGTTACGCAGGCCAGTCGCAGCGCGCAGCAGGTCAGGATAACGCTGGATAACGGCGAGCAGCTCAGTGGCGACCTGCTGGTGGCAGCCGATGGCTCACGTTCGGCGCTGGCGGCCTCCTGCGGTATCCAGTGGCAAACCAGCGACTACCAGCAACTGGCATTGATTGCCAATGTCACCACGGCGTTGCCGCATCAGGGACGTGCGTTTGAACGCTTTACCGAGCACGGCCCGCTGGCGTTGCTACCGATGTCCGGCAATCGCCTGTCGCTGGTGTGGTGCCATCCGCTGTCACAGCGTGATGCGGTTATGCGCTGGAGTGATGCTGACTTTCTTCGTGAACTGCAACGGGCATTTGGCTGGCGGCTGGGCAAATTTACGCATGCCGGTCAGCGTGAATGCTACCCGCTGGCGCTGCACCGGGCGGTGCAGCCGGTCACGCATCGGGTGGCGGTAGTCGGTAACGCGTCGCAGACGCTGCACCCGATAGCCGGACAGGGCTTTAACCTTGGCCTGCGCGATGTGATGTCCCTGGCCGAGACGCTGGCCTCAGCCCATCGACAGCAGCAGGACCCCGGCAGCTATGCGGTGCTGAATCAGTATCAGCAGCGCCGTGAACAGGATCGCGCCGCGACCATCGGCATTACCGACGGCTTAGTCCGCATCTTCGCGAACCGGCATACGCCGCTGGTGATCGGGCGCAATCTGGGCCTGATGGCGATGGATCATCTGCCGTGGCTACGAAATCAACTGGCTGAGCGTACGCTTGGCTGGGTTAAGCGTTAATAAAGAGGCTTTGATGCAAACTTTTGATGTGGTGATCGCCGGTGGCGGTATGGTCGGACTGGCGGTCGCCTGCGGCCTGCAGGGTAGCGGACTGCGCATCGCGGTACTGGAAAAATCGCCCGAGCCACCGCTCAGCCTGAGTGATGCACCCTCGATTCGCGTTTCGGCCATTAATGCCGCCAGCGAACGGCTGCTGCAGAAGCTGGATGTCTGGTCGACCATTCTCTCGCTGCGCGCCAGCGCCTATCACGGCATGGAAGTGTGGGATAAAGATAGCTTCGGAGCTATCGCTTTTGACGACCAGCAGCAGGGGCTTTCTCATCTGGGTCATATCATCGAAAATCCGGTGATTCATCGCGCCCTGTGGCAACGCGCCAGCGTCTGCAGCGACGTCACGCTGATGGCGCCCTCACAGCTGCAGCAGGTAGCGTTTGGCGACAATGAAGCCTTTATTACCCTGCAGGATGGCAGCATGTTAACGGCGCGTCTGATGATTGCCGCTGACGGGGCCAACTCCTGGCTGCGTAACAAAGCAGATATTCCGCTGACCTTCTGGGATTACGATCATCACGCCCTGGTCGCCAACGTCCGTACTGCGCTGCCGCACGACGCAGTGGCGCGTCAGGTGTTTCATGGTGACGGTATCCTGGCTTTCCTGCCGATGCAGGACCCGCATCTGAGTTCGATTGTCTGGTCGCTGTCGCCGCAGGAAGCAAGCCGGCTGGAGACGATGCCGGAAGCGCTGTTCAACCAGCAGCTGTCGGTGGCGTTTGATATGCGGCTCGGCCTGTGCCAGCTGGAGAGCGAGCGCAAAACCTTCCCTCTGATGGCGCGCTATGCCCGCAACTTTGCCGCGCATCGTCTGGCGCTGGTGGGCGATGCGGCCCACACCATTCATCCGCTGGCAGGGCAGGGCGTCAACCTGGGCTTTATGGACGCGGCTGAACTGATTGGCGAGATTCGCCGTCTGCACCAGCAGGGTAAAGATATCGGACAGCACCTCTACCTGCGCCGCTACGAGCGCAGCCGTAAGCACAGCGCTGCGATGATGCTGGCTGGGATGCAGGGCTTCCGCGAGATGTTCTCCGGCACTCATCCGGCCAAAAAGCTGCTGCGCGACGTTGGCCTCAAGCTGGCGGACAGCCTGCCGGGCGTCAAACCGCTGATGCTGAAGCAGGCGATGGGCCTGAATGATCTGCCGGCGTGGCTGCGATAAACGCAGCGTCAGCGCTCACTACCAGGCCAGCATTTGCTGGCCTTTTTTATCGCTGAAATCCGCGCTGCACCATCACAATGCAGCGCCGCACCACCATTGCCCTTCGTTTGATTTATTCTAATTTTGCCGCGCAATTCGCATTACTTTTTCTTATTCGGTTGCTAAGCCGTCACGGTGTTTTTTTAACATCCTGAACGGCTTCTCGCATAAATTTGCTGGGTATATTCAACCTCCCTGCATTTATTGCGTGATTAATCACAAAATCGCAGTTTTTTATCCTGTCGATGTGGAATCCTGGTTAGGCTGTGCATCAGCTTTCGACCCCGGTTTGCTTATGGTTAATCGTCAGATTCGGTGGTAACGTCAGGCTAAAGAGAACGTTTGCGTCGGCACCGTTTCCGGCGCGCTTTGCTACTCACTCGCTTCTGCACAGGATGGTTATGACTCAGCAAACACCTCTGTTTGAACAGCATCAGGCCTGCGGCGCCCGCATGGTCGATTTTCATGGCTGGATGATGCCGCTGCATTATGGCTCCCAGATGGACGAGCATCATGCGGTGCGTAATGACGCCGGGATGTTTGATGTCTCCCACATGACGATTGTTGACCTGAAAGGCCCGCGTACCCGCGAGTTTCTGCGCTACCTGCTGGCAAATGATGTGGCAAAACTGACCCAGCCCGGCAAAGCGCTCTACACCGGCATGCTGAATGCGTCGGGTGGCGTCATTGACGATTTAATTGTTTACTTTATGAGCGAAGATTTTTTCCGGCTGGTGGTGAACTCCGCTACCCGTGAGAACGACCTCGCCTGGATCGCCCGGCATGCCGAGGGCTACGGCATTACGCTGACCGAACGTGACGACCTGGCGCTGATTGCCGTTCAGGGTCCGCAGGCGCAGCAGAAAGCGCAGACGCTGTTCAGCGACGCACAGCGGCAGGCGGTGGCAGGTATGAAGCCATTCTTTGGCGTTGAGGCGGAGGGGCTGTTTATCGCCACTACCGGCTATACCGGTGAAGCGGGATATGAAATTGCATTACCGGCAGAGCAGGCAGCCGATTTCTGGCAGCGAATGCTGGCCGCCGGCGTCAGGCCGGCCGGGCTGGGCGCGCGCGACACGCTGCGGCTGGAAGCGGGCATGAACCTCTACGGTCAGGAGATGGATGAAGGCGTTTCTCCGCTGGCTGCCAATATGGGCTGGACGGTGAGCTGGGAGCCTGCTGACCGGGCTTTTATCGGCCGTGAAGCACTGGAACTCCAGCGTGAACGCGGCACAGAAAAACTGGTTGGGCTGATCCTGACCGAAAAAGGCGTGCTGCGTAACGGGCTGCCGGTGCGCTTCACCGACGACCAGGGCGAGCCGCAGGAAGGGATCATCACCAGCGGCTCTTTTTCGCCCACGCTGGGTTACAGCATTGCCCTGGCGCGGGTGCCGGCCTCGATTGGCGACACCGCCATCGTTGAGATTCGTAACCGTCAGATGCCGGTAAAGGTTACCCGACCGATTTTTGTCCGCGCCGGTAAACCGGTCGCCCAGTAAATTTTATTCAGGAGAAATGGCCAATGAGCAATGTGCCGAATACGTTGAAGTACCGCGACAGCCACGAGTGGGTGCGCAAAGAAGAAGATGGTTCTTACACCGTGGGGATCACCGAACACGCACAGGAACTGCTGGGTGACATGGTGTTTGTCGATCTGCCTGAAGTAGGGACAACCTTTGCGGCCGGTGAAGAGTGTGCTGTCGCCGAGTCGGTCAAAGCCGCATCAGATATCTATGCGCCGATCAGCGGTGAGATTGTGGCGGTCAATGATGCGCTGTCCGACGCACCAGAGCAGGTCAACAGCGAGCCGTATGACGGCGGCTGGTTATTCAAAATCAAAGCCAGTGACGAGTCAGAAATTGACGCGCTGCTGGATGCAGATGCGTATAAAGCGTCTATCGACGAGTAATCGTCAGGCGGCCTCTCGTCGGGGCCGCAGATTTCTGTTTGCTCTCTCTGTTCCCCAGCCCGATTCAGGATTTACTGCTAATGACTCAGACTCTCAGCCAGCTTGAACACAACGGTGCATTCATCGAGCGCCATATCGGTCCTTCACCTGAGCAACAAGCGATGATGCTTGACGCTATTGGCGCTCCGTCGCTGGAGGCATTAATCGGCGCGATTGTTCCGGCAGATATTCAGTTGCCTGGCCCGCCAGCGGTCGGTGAAGCCGCCACGGAACAGCAGGCGCTGGCTGAACTGAAAGCAATAGCCAGTCAGAATCTGCGTTACAAATCCTGGATCGGCATGGGATACAGCGCGGTAATCACGCCACCGGTGATCCTGCGGAATATGCTGGAGAATCCAGGCTGGTACACCGCCTATACGCCGTATCAGCCGGAGGTCTCACAGGGACGACTGGAGGCGTTGTTAAACTTCCAGCAGCTGACCCTGGATCTGACCGGCATGGATATTGCCTCCGCCTCGCTGCTGGACGAAGCCACTGCCGCTGCAGAAGCGATGGCGATGGCAAAACGCGTCAGCAAGCTGAAAAACGCCACTAAATTTTTTATTGCCGGGGATATTCATCCGCAAACCCTTGATGTGGTGCGAACCCGTGCCGAAACCTTTGGTTTTGAACTGATTATCGATGAGGCCGAAAAAGCCCTGGATCATGACGATCTGTTTGGCGTGCTGCTGCAACAGGTTGGCACCACCGGCGAAGCGCACGATTACAACGCGCTGATTGCCGCGCTGAAAGCCCGCAAAGTGGTGGTCAGCATGGCTGCCGATTTCATGTCGCTGGTGCTGCTGGAAGCGCCAGGCAAGCAGGGTGCGGATATTGTGTTTGGCTCTGCGCAGCGCTTCGGCGTGCCGATGGGTTACGGCGGTCCGCACGCGGCCTTCTTCGCCAGCCGCGATGAGCATAAACGCTCGATGCCGGGCCGCATCATCGGCGTCTCCCGTGATGCTGCCGGTCATACCGCGCTGCGTATGGCGATGCAGACCCGTGAACAGCATATCCGTCGCGAAAAGGCCAACTCCAACATCTGTACTTCTCAGGTGCTGCTGGCGAATATCGCCGGACTTTATGCGGTATTCCACGGTCCGGCGGGCCTCAAACGCATCGCCTCGCGCATCCATCGTTTTACCAACATTCTGGCGGCGGGCCTGCAACAGGGCGGTCTGACGCTGCGCCATCAGCACTGGTTCGATACCCTGACGGTGGAGGTCTCAGACAAAGCGGCGGTGCTGAACCGCGCCCTGAGCTTTGGCGTTAACCTGCGTAGCGATATTCATCAGGCCGTTGGCATCACGCTGGACGAAACCACCCAGCGTGAAGATATTCTGACGCTGTTCGCCATTCTGCTGGGTGACGCGCACGGGCTGGATCTGGATAAGCTCGACCACGACGTTGCGCTGGAGAGCCAGTCAATTCCGGCCGGTTTACTGCGCCACAGTGAGATCCTGACGCATCCGGTGTTTAACCGTCATCACAGTGAAACCGAGATGATGCGCTACATGCACAGCCTGGAGAAAAAGGATCTGGCGCTGAATCAGGCGATGATCCCTCTTGGCTCCTGCACCATGAAACTCAATGCCGCGGCGGAAATGATCCCGATCACCTGGCCAGAATTTGCTGAACTGCATCCGTTCTGCCCGGCAGAACAGGCGAGCGGTTATCTGCAAATGATCGGTCAGCTGTCGCAGTGGCTGGTACAGCTCACCGGCTACGATGCGCTTTGTATGCAGCCGAACTCTGGCGCGCAGGGCGAATATGCCGGTCTGCTGGCGATTCGTCGCTATCACGAAAGCCGCAACCAGGGCGATCGTCACCTCTGCCTGATCCCGAGCTCGGCCCACGGCACCAATCCGGCATCCGCACAGATGGCCGGCATGGATGTGGTGGTTGTGGCCTGTGATAAACAGGGCAACATTGACCTCGGCGATCTGCGCGAGAAAGCGGCACTGGCAGGCGACAAAATCTCCTGCATCATGGTGACCTATCCGTCGACTCACGGCGTATATGAAGAGACTATCCGCGAAGTCTGCCAGATTGTGCATCAGTATGGCGGCCAGGTTTACCTCGACGGCGCCAACATGAATGCGCAGGTCGGCATCACCACGCCGGGCTACATTGGTGCGGATGTGTCGCACCTTAACCTGCATAAAACGTTCTGTATTCCGCACGGCGGCGGCGGACCGGGCATGGGACCGATTGGCGTGAAAGCGCATCTGGCCCCGTTTGTTCCGGGTCACAGCGTGGTGCAGATCGATGGCGTATTAACGCAGCAGGGTGCGGTGTCAGCGGCACCGTTTGGCAGCGCCTCTATTCTGCCGATCAGCTGGATGTACATTCGCATGATGGGCGCGGAAGGGCTGAAGCAGGCCAGTTCAGTGGCGATCCTGAATGCCAACTATATCGCCAGTCGTTTGCAGTCAGCCTATCCGGTGCTCTATACCGGTCGTGATGGTCGGGTCGCGCATGAATGCATTCTCGATATCCGCCCGCTGAAAGAGCAGACCGGTATCAGCGAACTGGATATTGCCAAACGTCTGATTGACTACGGTTTCCACGCACCGACCATGTCGTTCCCGGTGGCGGGAACATTGATGGTTGAACCGACCGAATCGGAAAGCAAAATCGAATTGGATCGTTTTATCGACGCGATGCTCTCTATCCGTATGGAGATCGACCGGGTAACGGCGGGCGAATGGCCGCTGGAAGACAATCCGCTGGTCAATGCGCCGCATACTCAGCTGGAAATCGTCAGCGAGTGGACGCATCCCTACAGCCGTGAGCTGGCGGTTTTCCCGGCGGGCAGCCATAACAAATACTGGCCGACGGTAAAACGTCTGGATGATGTGTTTGGCGATCGCAATCTGTTCTGCTCCTGCGTACCGATGAGCGATTATCAGTAACGCGCGTATACGCGAAACCGCTAAACCAACCTGAACAGGGCCGATTCGTCGGCCCTTTTTTTATGGGAGACAAGATGAAATTAGCACTGGTTACCGGCGGCAGTCGCGGTATCGGACGCGCCACCGCCCTATTACTGGCCGCCAGAGGCTATCGGGTGGCGGTCAATTATCGCCAGCGCGAGGCGGAAGCACAGCAGGTGGTGAGCGCGATCCAGCAGCAGGGCGGCGATGCCTTTGCGCTGCAGGCGGATATTGCCGATGAAGCGCAGGTGATGGCAATGTTTGCGCAGCTCGATCATCAGTCCGCGCCGCTGACCCTGCTGGTTAATAACGCCGGGATTCTGTTTCAGCAGTGCCGGGTCGAGCAGCTCGATGCGGCCCGCCTGCACAAAGTTTTTGCGACCAGCGTCATCGGCACCTTTCTCTGCTGCCGCGAAGCCGTCAAACGAATGGGAACCCATCACGGCGGTCAGGGCGGCGCGATAGTGAATGTCTCATCAGCCGCGGCCCGGATTGGCGCACCGGGTGAGTATGTCGATTATGCCGCGTCGAAAGGCGCGATGGATACGCTGACCAAAGGATTATCGCTGGAAGTGGCGCAGCAGGGGATTCGGGTTAACGGGGTTCGTCCGGGATTCATCTACACGGAAATGCATGCTGATGGCGGTGAGCCGGGTCGGGTTGATCGCCTCGCCAGTGCGATCCCGATGGGGCGCGGCGGGCAGGCGGAGGAGGTCGCGGAAGCGATTGTCTGGCTGGCCAGCGAGGCCGCCTCTTACGTCACCGGCAGCATCATTGATGCTGCCGGTGGGCGCTAACGCAGCACGCCGCTGCTTTTCAGCCGCGGCGTCACCCGTTACAGGTTTTCGCCGTTGCTGGCGATAACCTGCTGATACCAGTTAAAGCTCTTCTTCTTCGAACGGGAGAAATCGCCGCTGCCGTCGTCGTTTTTATTGACGTGAATAAAGCCGTAACGCTTATCGTACTGGCCGGTGGTGAAGGAGACGCAATCCAGGCAGCCCCACGGCGTATAGCCCATTAGCTCTACACCGTCGTAAGTGACTGCTTTTTTCATCTCTTCGATGTGGGCGCGCAGATAGTCGATGCGGTAATCATCTTCAATCACGCCTGCATCGTTTGGCTTGTCGATAGCACCAAAGCCGTTCTCGACGATAAACAGCGGCTTCTGATAGCGTTCATAGAGTTCGTTAAGCGCGTAGCGCAGGCCGACCGGGTCAATCTGCCAGCCCCAGTCAGAGGCTTTAACGTGGGGATTTTTTACCACGCCTTCGAAGCCGGTGATCGGGTCATCCACGCCGCTGGCATCGGTTTTCACTGCGTTACTCATGTAGTAACTGAAGCCGACGTAGTCTGCACAGCCCTGACGCAGCGTATCGGCGTCATCCGCTTCCATCTGGATCTCATAGCCTTTACGCGCCCACTCTTTCAGGGTGTAAGCCGGATAGTAGCCGCGCATCTGCACATCGCTGAACACGTAACGCTGATGCATCGCTTCCTGCGCCAGCACCACATCATCAGGATGACAGGAGAAAGGATAGACCGGCACCATGGCGATCATGCAGCCAATCTGAAAGTCAGGATTAATGGCATGACCGAGTTTCACCACCTTCGCGCTGGCAACAAACTGGTGGTGCATCACCTGATACATCGCCTGTTCCGGTTTCTCATGCTCGGTAAAGATCACGCCAGAGCAGCAGTAACCAAACAGCGGATATTGCCAGTTGCGCTGGTTATTGATCTCGTTAAAGGTCATCCAGTATTTCACTTTGTTTTTATAGCGATTCAGCACCACTTCGCTGAAGCGCACAAAGAAATCGACTACCTTGCGGTTGTGCCAGCCGCCATACTGTTTCACCAGGTGATAAGGCATTTCGAAGTGAGAAAGGGTGATGACGGGTTCAATGCCGTACTTCAGCAGTTCATCAAACAGATCGTCGTAGAATTGCAGGCCAGCTTCATTGGGCTGTTGCTCGTCACCATTCGGGAAGATGCGGGTCCAGGCAATCGAGGTGCGGAAGCATTTGAAGCCCATCTCGGCAAACAGCGCCACATCCTGCTTATAGTGAGAGTAGAACTCCACCGCCTGATGGTTCGGATAAAAGTTGCCGGGCTGAACGCCGTCAGTGATCACCCGATCGACGCCGTGTGAGCCGCCGGTCAGCACATCAGCGATGCTGACGCCTTTGCCGCCCTGATCCCAGCCGCCTTCAACCTGATGCGCCGCAACCGCACCGCCCCAAAGAAACCCTTTTGGTAACTGCAATTCTGCACTCATGCTCACTCCATTACGGATATTGAAATTGCAGTGAGTGTAGCAAGGCAATAATGAAAGTCACGATATAACAACGCGCCAGTAATGTGATCTGTTACAGCCAGAAAACAGCCTGTTTTATTTTCCCAGCTGGCGCCCAATCGCCTCGATAATATAGGTGACCGGCACCTGAGTGGTGATGTCATAATTATCGGCCATGCGGATGATCGGGACGTGGTAACAGAGGCTGAAATCACACATTTTCGCCAGCGAGCAGCTCTCAGTATTGGTTATAGCGATAAGTTTGCACTTATTTGCACTGAACTGGCTGGCAATACGCAGAATCTCTTCGGTCTCGCCGGAAACCGACAGGATAATCGCAATTGCATTTTCATACAGATCGGGGCTGACGGGATAATAGGGATCGTCAATCGCGTGGCTGAATTTACCGAGGTTAGAGAAGAAACGCGCGCCATATTTCGCCAGGCTGCCCGACGTTCCGACGCCAATGAAAAACACCCGCTCAGCCTGATTAATCTTTTGCGCCGCCTGGGCAATCAACTGGCCGAACTCGTCGTTATTAATACTTTTAAAAAAACTCAACATCTCATGGACGCTGGCGGTATTCACCTGCGGTGCACTCTGCTGCTCGGTTAACCGCAGCCGGATACGAAATTCTGACCAGCCTTCGCAGTGCATCTTGCGGCAAAAGCGTAGCACGGTGGTGGTGGAAACCGCGGCCTGCTCGGCCAGCTCGCGAATGGTCATATAACCAACACGTTCACGATGTTTGATGATGAACTGATAGACCTGCATTTCCAGGTCATTAAGGCGGGCGAGATCGCGGTGCGAAAACATGGATGGCTCATTGTACAGTTGACCAGCCGACAGTTTACCAGATTCATCGGCGGGTTTGACCGTTACAACGTTTCACAGATTATTTTCAGCGTACATGTGTACACCGAAAGCGGAGTTGGCTACTCTGATGGTCCTGTTTTCGTTATGGCTTCACTTTCAGGACACCTTATGACCACCACGCGTATCCCCTCGCCAGGCTATTCACTCTCCGAGGAAATTGCTAATAGCATCAGTCATGGGCTGGGCTGCCTGTTTGGCATTGTTGCCCTGGTTCTGATGCTCAACAAGGCGTTTGAGACCGGTGCAGATGCCACCGCCATCACCAGCTACAGCCTGTATGGCGGCAGCATGATCCTGCTGTTTCTCGCCTCAACGCTTTATCACGCCATTCCCAACGGCCGGGCCAGGCCCTGGCTGAAAAAACTGGATCACTGCGCCATCTATCTGCTGATCGCCGGCACCTATACGCCTTTCCTGCTGGTGGGCCTGAAGTCGCCGCTGGCATACGGCCTGATGGTGGTGATCTGGGGCCTGGCGCTGGCCGGTATCATCTTTAAGCTGACCATTGCCCATCGTTTCAAAGTGCTGTCGCTGGTGACCTATCTCTGCATGGGCTGGCTGTCGCTGATTGTGGTCTATCAGCTGGCGATGACGCTGGCACCGGGCGGCATCTGGCTGCTGGCCATCGGCGGTATCATCTATTCGCTGGGGGTGATTTTCTATGTGGCGCGCCGCATTCCTTATAATCATGCGATCTGGCACGCGTTTGTACTGGGCGGCTCTATCTGCCATTTCTGTGCGATCTATTTTTATGTCAGTTAGCCAGGCGGAACGGGCTTCCGCCTGGCGACCATCAGAGCCGTGAAGCGAGCATATCTTCCAGCTTTTGCTGATCCACGGCGAACTGGCGGATGCCTTCCGCCAGTTTATCGACCGCCATTGGGTCCTGATTATGCAGCCAGCGGAATTGCGCTTCCGTCAGCGGAGAGGGCGGATTCGACACCGCCGTCGAAGGTGTTAACTGGCGCGTCACCGGCAGCGTGCTGCTTTCCAGGCTCTGCAGCAGATCGGGGGAGATGGTCAGTCGATCGCAGCCCGCCAGCGCCAGCACCTGTTCGGTTTTACGAAAGCTGGCGCCCATAATCACCGTCTGATAGCGGTGAGATTTGTAGTAGTGATAAATGTTGCGTACTGACACCACGCCGGGATCGCGCTGCGCATCGTACTCCGTCTCTGGATTGCGGCTCTGATGCCAGTCATAGATACGTCCGACAAATGGCGAAATCAGAAACACTCCCGCTTCGGCACAGGCCTGCGCCTGAGCAAAGGAAAACAGCAGCGTCAGGTTGCACTGGATGCCGTTGCGCTCCAGGGTTTCAGCCGCGCGGATCCCTTCCCAGGTGGCCGCCAGCTTGATCAGAATGCGTGAGCGATCAATCCCTTGCTCTTCATACATCCGCACCAGCTTTTCGGCTTTGGTGACGCACATGCCGCGATCAAAGGAGAGACGCGCATCCACCTCGGTCGAAACCCGGCCCGGCACGCTTTTCAGAATCTCCACCCCAAGGTTAACCGCGACCCGATCGCTGGCATTGATGATCTGCGTCTGTTTGCTGCCGCCCTGCGTGCGGGCGTCCTCAATCGCCTGCTCAATCAGTGGCTGGTAGCGGGGCAGCGTCGCCGCTTTCAGGATCAGTGACGGATTAGTGGTGGCATCCTGCGGGTGATAGCGACGTATCGCCTCGATATCGCCGCTGTCGGCCACCACGGTGGTGAACTGTTTCAACGCCTCTAAAGGGTTCATTTTCTGCTCCATAGTCAGACCCGCAGCGCCACGCCAGGCACACTTTTCCCTGCGAAAGCCGCGTCGCCTCTCTGGTGGTGTGGTAAAGGAAAGTCAGGCGGAGTCCGGTAACGGGCGGCTTCGCCTGATGAAAAAGCGCGGCTTACTTATTCAGGCTCGCCTGCTCGTAATAATCAATTTTATCGACTTTTGCGCTCGACCCACCGGCCTCAAACTCCGACGCCAGCCAGGCATTGACGATGCTTTTCGCCAGCTCCGGTCCCACCACGCGTGCGCCCATCGTCATCACCTGCGCATTATTACTTTTGCGGGCGCGCTCGGCCGAGAAGGTGTCATGGCACTGGGCCGCCCGGACGCCAGGGACTTTATTGGCCACGATCGCCACGCCAATGCCGGTACCGCACAGCAGAATGCCGCGCTGATATTTTCCCTGCTGGATTGCCGTCGCCAGCGCAAAGGCCACGTCCGGATACATCGGGCGGTCATTGCGGGCGTCATTGCTGTAATCCACCACTTCGTACTGCTTCTCTTCCAGATGACGTTTAATCAAGTTTTTCAGTTCAATCGCCGCATCATCGGCGCCAATCGCGATCGTTTTCATCGTCTTCTCCAGCCAGTTACCCGCTTAGCCCGCCACGCAATGACAGGCGTAAAAATGTTCAGCTTTAGCCTGACACATTTCTGTTCATATGTTCAATAGTATTTCATTTGTTTTACGCGGCGTCGCGGCGACTGGCTGCGCTGTAAGCGTGATTCTTCCCCGCACGGCGCGGCATACCGGCAGGTTATCTGAAAATTGCGCTGAATTTAATTCATTTGAAGAGGATCACAGATCTCACCGTTGCTGTTGAGAGCTGCTCAATTATACGTGTACTGTTCATTTGTTCGAATAGTGATACCAATGTACAAGAAGACCCATTGAGGACTCGCACATGGATTACCCAGGCCCTGTTTTTTGCACCTGCTTCGACAATGCACCGCGTGCGTTGCCAACACCTGACACCACTTTTTATCGCGCCCAGACCGGAGGTGCGTCATGACCCGGACCACAATGACTGACGTGGAGCAATCCGCGATTCGTAAGATCTCCTGGCGACTGGTGCCGTTTGTCGCCCTGATGTTTTTTATCAACTTCCTCGACCGTACGGCGATTTCATTCGCCGGACCCAATGGCATGACGCAGGATCTCGGCCTGACCGCCGTGCAGTTCGGTCTCGCCTCCGGCATCTTTTTCATCGGTTATATCCTGCTGGAAGTGCCGAGCAATCTGGCGCTGCATCGCTTTGGCGCCCGTAAATGGCTGGCGCGCATCATGATCAGCTGGGGCATCGTGTCGCTGCTCTTTACCTGGGTCAGCAGCATTAACGGGCTCTATACCCTGCGCCTGCTGCTGGGCATTGCGGAAGCGGGCTTTTTTCCCGGCGCGATCCTCTATCTCAGCATGTGGGTGCCCGCACGCCACCGCAGCAAAATCCTGTCGCTGTTTTATCTGGCGCAGCCACTGACCGTGGTATTCGGCGCACCGCTGGCGGCATCCTTTATTGAACAGCATGGCCTGTTTGGCCTGGCGGGCTGGCGCGTGATGTTTCTCGGCGTCTCCATCCCGGCCATTCTGATCGGCATCGTGGCGCTGTTCTGGCTGGTGGATACACCGCGTCAGGCGAAATGGCTGACGGCAGACGAGAAAAACTGGCTGACCCGCGAGCTGGATGCAGAACATAAGACGAAAACCCAGACCGGACACCAGGGCGTGCGCAGCATTCTTGGCAATCGCCGCGTCTGGATGCTGTGTCTGATCTACTTCGGTTTTATCTACGGCCTCTACGCGCTGGCCTTTTTCCTGCCGACCATCATCGGCGGCTTCCAGCAGCAGTTCGGCACCACCTTCAATGTGATGCAGAAAGGATTGATCACCGGCGTGCCTTACCTGATTGCCGCGGTGGTGATGTTCTTCTGGTCCCGTGACGCCTCTCGTCGTGGCTGCAAAACCTGGCACATCGCGATTCCGGCGGTGACCGGTGGCATCAGCGTGCCGCTGGCGCTGTTCATGGACTCGCCTTTCACCACCATCATGGTGATTGCGATTACCGCCAGCTCTATCTTTGCCGCCTTACCCAATTTCTGGACGTTGCCGACGCAGTTTCTGACCGGCGCTTCGGCTGCGGCCGCCATCGCCCTGATTAACACGCTGGGCAATGTGGCGGGCTTCTCGGCGGGCTATATCACCGGCGCGCTGCACGATGCCACCAGCAGCTACACCGTACCGATGTTTGTGGTTGGCGGCTTCATGTTGTTGTCAGCAGTGCTGATGCTGTTGCTGAACCGTAGCCGCCAGCTTGAACCGACCTCTCTCGCACAGGAGCAATTACCATGACTTACCTGTTTAACCAGCCTTCCGCTTTCGCGGCTGAACTGATCGAAGGCTTCGTGGCCGCTAATGCCGATAAAGTACGTCAGGTGCCGGGCGGGGTGGTGCGCAACACCCGCAGCCAGCCGGGCAGCGTGGCGGTCGTGGTGGGTGGTGGCTCAGGTCACTATCCGGCGTTCGCCGGGTTGGTTGGACAAGGTCTGGCACACGGCGCGGCGATGGGCAACCTGTTTGCCTCGCCGTCGGCGCAGCAAATTTATAATGTGGCGCGCGCTGCCAGTAATGGCGGTGGCGTGTTACTGATGTTCGGCAACTATGCCGGTGACGTGCTGCATTTCGGTCAGGCCTGTGAGCGTCTGCGCGGCGATGGGATCCCGTGCGAGATCCTGGCGGTCACCGACGATATTTCCAGCGCCGGCATCGACGAGATTGAGAAACGGCGCGGCGTCGCCGGTGATCTGACGGTGTTCAAAGTTGCCTGCGCCGCTGCCGAAGCGGGCCATCCACTGAAGCAGGTACTCAGGCTGGCGCAGCATGCCAATAATCGCACCCGTTCGTTTGGCGTGGCGTTTTCTGGCTGTACCTTACCGGGCGCGTCGCACCCGCTGTTCGAAGTGGAAAAAGGGCGCATGGCGCTGGGGCTGGGCATTCATGGCGAACCGGGTATCAACGAATCGGCCGTGCCGACCGCCGATGAGCTGGCCGAAATTTTCGTTAACCGACTGCTCAGCGAGCTGCCGCCGGGCATCAGCCAGACGGCGGGAGAGCGGGTTGCGGTGATCCTTAATGGCCTCGGCACGGTGAAATATGAAGAGCTGTTCGTGGTCTATCGCCGGGTGGCGCAGCTGCTTGAGGCGGCGCAGTTGCAGGTCATTGAGCCGGACGTCGGCGAATTTGTTACCAGCTTCAATATGGCTGGCGCTTCACTGACGTTGATGTGGCTGGATGATGAGCTGGAAACCTTCTGGCGCGCCCCGGCCAATGCTCCAGCCTACCGCAAAGGCAGCGTCATCGTTGCCGAAGCGCTGGGGCCGGATGCGATGCTGGAGCAGGCGGAAGAGAGCCTGCCTGTCGCCAGCGCTGACTCACAGCAGAGCGCACAACAGCTGCTGCAACTGCTGGAGGCGGTAGCCACCATGCTGCAACGCAACGCCGAAAAACTGGGTGATATTGATGCGGTGGCAGGCGATGGCGATCACGGCATCGGGATGGAACGCGGCGTGCTGGGCGCGGTTGAAAAGGCGCGTGAGGTGGCGGCGCGAGGCGCGGGAGCCGGTACGCTGTTATGTCGTGCGGCTGATGCCTGGGCTGATAAAGCGGGTGGCACCTCCGGCGCACTGTGGGGCGTGGCGCTGACCGCCATCGGAACCGCCATCGGTGACAGCCAGACGCCGGACGCTGCGCGCATTGCCCGTGGCGTGCGGCAGGCGCAGGAAGGGATTCAGCATTTCGGCAAAGCGCGGGTCGGCGATAAGACTATGGTGGATGTGCTGGTCCCGTTCAGCGACAGCCTGAACGCCGCCGTTGCGCGCGGTAGCTCACTGACCGAGGCCTGGTGCGAAGCGGCACGGGTGGCTGATGACGCCGCGCAGGCCACGGCGCAACTGCTGCCGAAAATGGGGCGCGCCAGGCCGCTGGCTGAAAAAAGCCTCGGCACGCCCGATGCAGGCGCGATTTCGCTGGCGATGATCGTCAATACCGTGGCCGATTTGCTGAAAGATCACGCCACCGCGGATCAGGGAGCCTGAGCATGTCACAACCTGTTCTGTGGCTGGGCGTCAGCCTGAAAATGTATTTTGGCTACCAGCAAACCCTCGACTGGTGCCACGACGTTGCCGCACTGGCGCGGCGTCATCCAGCGATTCAGCGCGGCGATATCGGGCTGTTTGTGCTGCCCGCCTATCCGGCGATACCGGCGGCTGCCGCTATTTTTGCCGATACGCCGGTACGCGTTGGGGGTCAGGATGTCTGCCAGGCTGAAAACGGTGCCTGGACCGGTGAAGTCAGCGCCAGCATGTTGCAGGAGCTGGGCTGTTCGCTGGCGGAGATCGGTCACGCCGAACGCCGCCGCCATTTCCATGAAGATTCCGCGCAGATTGCCGCCAAAGTGGCGATGTCGCTCAGCCACGGCCTGACGCCGGTGTTATGCATCGGGGAAGCGCAGCAGGGGGAACCGTCACAGGCGATCGCCCTGTGCCAGCAGCAACTGTGCGAGGCGCTGTCGCTGGCACAGCAGCAGGGTCTGACCGGCACGCTCTTTTTTGCCTGGGAACCGCAGTGGGCGATTGGCGCACCGCAACCGGCACCCGAAAGCTATATCCGCGCGGTGTGTGAAGGTGTGCGTCAGTTGCCGACGCCAGCAGGCATTTCTCTGCAGGTGATCTACGGCGGCAGCGCCGGTCCGGGATTGATTCAGCGGCTTGGCGGAACCGTGGATGGTCTGTTCCTCGGCCGCTTTGCCCACGATCCTGCCGCGCTGGAGCAGATTATTGACGAGGCCAGCGCGCTGGCGGAGGAGTGTCACTCATGAGCCAGATCGGACTCAGCACCTACGCCTTTTTCTGGCGCATGTCAGAGCGGGTTCCGCAGCCGCTGACGCTGGGACAGATGCTGGAGCAGACCGCCGCACTCGATCTGTCGCTGTTCCAGATTTGCGATTATCCGGCAATTGAGAGCTGGTCGGATGCCGACCTGCAACGGTTGCGGCAGCAGGCAGATGCGCTGGGCATTACGCTGGAACTCGGCACTCGTGGACTGGAGACGGCCCATCTGCAACGCTATCTGCAGATGGCGCAACAGCTCGATGCGCATGTCGTGCGCTCGATGTTTTACACCGCCAGCCATCGCCCCTCACTGGAGCAGGCGGCGCAGCTGATCGCCGACGTGCTGCCGGACTATGCGGAGCAGCAGGTCCGGCTCTGTCTTGAGACCTACGAGCAGGTCAAAACGGCGGATCTGATGTCCGTGATTAACCGCTTTCCGTCGCCGTGGCTGGGTGTCTGTCTCGATCCGGCCAACTGCGTCGCCGGGCTGGAGTTACCTGAGCAGGTCATTGCGCAGACCGCGACGCGGGTCGGCAATCTGCATATCAAAGATTTCGCCTTTACCCGGCGTGATGGCTGGGTCGGCTTTACCTATGCCGGCTGCCCGATGGGTGAAGGCTTGCTCGATTATGACCAGATGATCGCCAGCGTGCGTCCGGCCGAACGCGGCATTAACCAGATTATTGAACACTGGCTGCCGTGGCAGGAAGACGCTGCCACCACCTGTCAGCGTGAAGCTGAGTGGACGGCGCGCAGCGTGGAATTTTTACGTAGTAAACAAAATCGGGAGTAATAATAATGAATCAACTGAAAACCCTTACTGTGATTGGCGCCGGCGGCAAGATGGGCATGCGCATTTCAGCCAACTTCCAGAAAAGTGATTACCAGGTCTTTTACTGTGAAAATTCACCCGCGGCGCAGCAGCAGGTTACTCAACAGGGCCGTGAACTGTCGGATGCCGCCTCGGTGGTGCCGTTAAGCGACGTGGTGATCCTGGCGGTGCCGGATATTGTGCTGGGTAAGGTCTCTGAAGCGGTGGTGCCGCAGATGAAGGCTGGCGCGGTGCTGTTAACGCTCGATCCGGCCGCCGCCTATGCCAATCTGATCTTCCAGCGTGACGATATTGAGTATGCGGTGGCGCATCCCTGTCATCCATCGGTATTCCTTGAGCGTTACACCAAAGAGGAGCACGCCGACGCCTTTGGCGGCATTGCCGCGATTCAGCACGTTGCCGCGGCTTATGAAGCGGGCAGCGAGGCGCAGCGCGCCGAACTTAGCAAGGTGATCAGCGTGATGTATGGCCCGGTGGAGCAGGTACACTGGGTGACGGTGACCCAACTGGCCTATCTTGAGCCGACGCTGGTTGAGACCGTCGCCTGCATGGTGGGCGCCTTTATGAAAGAAGCGCTCGATGAAACGGTGAAGCACAGTGGCGTTCCGGAAGAGGCCGCAAAAGCAATGCTCTACGGGCATATTCAGATTGCGCTGGCGGTAGCGTTCCGCGCCACTAATCCGTTCTCTGATGCCTGCATGATCGCCATGGAATATGGACGCGAGAAGATTGTGAAGCCTGACTGGAAGCAGATTTTCGATCAGAAAGAGCTGGATATCGTGATTGCCCGGATGCTGAAAATCGACGCCATTCATCGCTAATCTGTGACACCACTACCGGCTCGCCGCCTCAATGCCTGGCGAGGTGAGCCGGTTCAATGGTATAAATTCCCTCCTGAAACGCCTGTGCTTAGTCAGGTAACTCACTGCGAGACAGATAACGCATGGAAAAACACACGCCTTCTCAGGACGCTGAACTGCTGACCGAAATCGCAGTCGCCTATTATCAGGACGAAATTACCCAGGAAGAGATTGCGCGTAAGTTTGGCATTTCACGCATCAAAGTCGGACGGCTGCTGAAGCGTGCCAGGGAAGAGGGCATTGTTGAAATCAACGTGCGTTACCATCCGGTATTCAGTACCCGGCTTGAGCAGCAATTGCTTGACCGCTTTCCCCGCTTACAGCGTGCGCTGATCGCGCTCGATCTGCAGGACAATGATGAGCAGCGGCGTCAGGTGGCGGCGCTGGTCTCCTCCTGGCTGGAGCAATCGCTAAAAGAAAACTCGGTGGTGGCCGTCGGGCAAGGGCGCAACGTGGCGGCGGTGGCCGATCATCCGGGCCAGGTGCCGACGCGTAACTGTCACTTCATCAGCGGTATCGGCGGCACTCACCGTCCCGGTGATGCGATTAACGCTGACCACATCAGCCGTCGGCTGGCGAAGAAGTTTGGTGGCATCAGCGAAACGCTCTACGCTCCGGCCTATGTCGAAGATCGCTCGCTGAAAGCGGCGTTTATGCAGAACGGCACCATTAAAGAGACGCTGGATCGGGCGCGCAAAGCTGACTTCGCGCTGGTCGGCATCGGCGATATGAATGAAAACAGCTACATGGTTAAGTTAGGCTGGTTTACGCCGCACGAAATCATCGACGCCAGCCTGAATCAGGGCGTCATCGGTGATATCGCGGGCTACGACTTTTTTAATTCGCAGGGGCAGCACGTTGATACCGTGATGAACGATCGGGTGATTGGTCTGAGCATTGATGAACTGCGCAAGATCCCGTGCGTGATTGCCATCGCCTCGGAGAACACCAAAGCGATGGCGATTCTGGGCGCGTTACGCACCGGCGCTATCGACATCATTGCCACCACGGCGCAGAACATCCGCACCCTGCTGAACATGACGCAGAAAGCGGAGTAGCCGCCGCGCAGGCACGCAGCCTCTGCGGCGACGTGCCTGAGCCGTTACTCTTCCTGCAGCGAGTAGGGCAGCGGCTGAATGGTCAGATGACCGCCTTCATCACCCTCAACCCGCAGCACGCTCTCCGGCTCCAGATCGTTATTCATCACCACCTGTACCCAGCTGACACCGTCATCCAGCTGCACCGCCGTCAGCACGCTGCCGGTACGTCGCCAGCGCTCACCCATCCGGAGTTCCAGCGCCGCATTGGCTGCCGGCAGATGGCTGGCCTGTCCCGCCAGCCAGTAGAGTGCGCGTTTGTTCGCGCCACGGTATTTGGCCCGCGCCACCATCTCCTGACCGGTGTAGCAGCCTTTTTTAAAGCTGATGGCGTCCAGCGCCTGCAGGTTGGTAGCCTGGGGAATAAACTGCACGCTGGTGGCGGGATCAATCACCGGAATGCCGGCTTCAATCTCCAGCGCCAGCCACTGCTGGCTGTCATTGAACTCGGCATCATCCGCCAGTTTCTGCTGCAGCGATTCCGCCTGGGCCAGCGAGGTCACGATCAGGAAACGCTCTGCCGGATGCGCAAACCACAGCAGCGTGGTTTCTCCCTGCTGCACCACCGGGGTTTCGCTGTCGGGCAACTGTTCAAACAGGTTGGCCAGCGCGGCGCGCGCCTGGAAACCGGCCACGCCCAGCAACACGGCCTCATCATCGGCCGCCAGCGTCACTTTCGAGAACACCGCATATTTCTTTAATTCGCTCAGCTGAGTGTCGCGCAGTTCACGACGCACCAGATAGGCATAACCTTCGCCGCGATGGAACAGGCGCAGGTTGCTCCACATCTTGCCTTTGGCATCACAGTGAGCGGCGGGCAGATGGTGAGCGGCATCCAGCGCGGCCACGTCCAGCGTCAGCTGACCCTGCAGGTAGGCGGTGCTGTCGGGGCCGAAGACGGAAACCAGCGCCCAGGCATCCAGTGACATCAGCGTTAACGGCAGACGGGACGAGGCAACAGGCTGGCGCGGCGGTAAAGTAAAGGTTGGCATGGAGATATCCTGATTAAGAAGGTTCATCCGAAACAATATCCTCAATGTTAAAAGAGCCGACTGGCAATGCAACCTGTTTACTGAACACGGCGCACAAATCGCGTGATAACCCTGAAAAAAGGCGGCCTGATGTGCGGCAGATCGCACAGCAGGCTGCGCTTCGCCTGCAGTCTGCGACAATCCAGGTTACACTAGCCGCCATGTGGTGAACTGTGGAAACTGACGCATGGATATCAATGATAAATCACGGATTCAGTGGGCCTGCCGCCGCGGCATGCTGGAGCTGGATGTGGCTATTATGCCGTTCTTTAAATATGAATATGACAGCCTGAACGACACCGATAAGCAGGTGTTTATCGCGCTGCTCAGGAGCGACGATCCCGACCTGTTTAACTGGCTGATGAACCACGGCGAGCCCAGCGATCCTGAGCTGAAGCGGATGGTTAACCTGATTCAGCAGCGCAACCGTGAACGCGGCCCGGTGGCAATGTAATCTGCAGCCGTCCCGCCTGGCGCCTATCCTGCTGGGCGTGTGGCTGGTGGTGGCGCTCTCCGGCGTGCTGCTGCTGCCCGTCAGCGGAGGGTTGATTAAGCTGACGATAGCGGGATTAGTGCTGGCGGAAGGCGGGCGCCATCATCGACGGCTCCGTCAGCGGCGTGGTTCGCTTCAGCGCGAGAGTGCGCAAATCTGGTGCTGGCAGGGCGAACGCTGGCGGCCGACTCAGCCGCTGCGCTGGATGCCGTTTGGCGTGTTATGGGTGGCGAAAAGCGAGCGGGGCAGAACCCTGCGCTTATGGCTGATGCAGGACATGATGCCGCCGGGTGAATGGCGGGCGTTGCGCGCCCGCTGTTTCAGCGAGGCGCAGAGTGAATGAGCGCTGAAGCGGCTTTACCCGCTAAAGCCGCTCACCGGATAGGGCCGTTTAGCGATTACAGCAGTTCGGCGGTCTCGGTTAATATCTGCTCACACCACTGTTCGACGCGTTCGTCGGTGACCTCAAACTGGTTCACATCGTCGAGCGCCAGACCGACAAACTGCTGGCCGTCGGCAGTGAGCGGTTTCGGGCTGGTGAACTCATATCCTGCCAGCGGCCAGTAACCGACAAAGCGCACGCCCATCGGCTGCAACAACTCATGCAGCATACCCAGCGCATCCAGGAACCATTCACCGTAGCCAATCTGGTCGCCCATGCCGTACAGCGCCACAATCTTGTTGCGCAGATTCAGGGTCGACAGTTGTGACCAGATCGCCTCCCAGTCTTCCTGTAACTCGCCGAAATCCCAGGTCGGAATCCCCAGGATCAGCAGATCGTACTGCTCCATCAGGCGCGGATCGTCATCTTTCACGTTGTGCAGGGTGACGAGCTCTTCGCCAATAAAATCGCGAATTTTCTCCGCTACGATTTCGGTGTAACAGGTACTGGAACCGTAAAAAAGACCGATTTTCATGCAGATAACACTCTGTAAAGACTGACTTTGGCGCAATTGTACCAGAAGCGCCGCTGAATCAGGCATAATGAGCATGATTTTACAGCGAACGGCGGGGATAACGTGCAAGACAGCGAACTGACTGAACAGTTTCTCGATGCGCTCTGGATTGAGCGGAATCTGGCGCAGAATACGCTCTCCTCTTATCGCCAGGATCTCCAGACGCTGACCAGCTGGCTGGCGCATCATAATCTGACGCTGCTCAGCGTGATGCCGCTGGATCTGCAGCAGTTTCTGGCCGAGCGGCTGGAAGGTGGCTACAAGGCGACCAGTTCCGCCCGGCTGCTCAGCGCCATGCGCCGCCTGTTTCAATATCTTTACCGCGAGAAGCTCCGGCCTGACGATCCCAGCGCGCTGTTATCGGCACCGAAACTGCCGCAGCGACTGCCGAAGGATCTCAGCGAGGCGCAGGTGGAGCGGCTGCTGCAGGCACCGAACATCGACATCCCGCTTGAGCTGCGCGACAAAGCGATGCTGGAGTTACTCTACGCCACCGGTTTGCGCGTTTCTGAGCTGGTGGGCCTGACGCTGAGTGATATCAGCCTGCGGCAGGGCGTGGTGCGGGTCATCGGTAAAGGCGATAAAGAGCGACTGGTGCCGTTAGGTGAAGAAGCGGTTTACTGGCTGGAGCACTATCTGGAGCATGGACGGCCGTGGTTACTCAACGGACAGACGCTGGATGTGATGTTTCCAAGCAATCGGGCGCAGCAGATGACGCGGCAGACCTTCTGGCACCGCATCAAGCATTACGCCACGCTGGCCGGTATCGACAGTGAAAAATTGTCGCCGCATGTGATGCGCCATGCGTTTGCTACCCATCTGCTGAACCACGGTGCCGATCTGCGTGTCGTACAGATGTTGCTGGGACACAGCGATCTCTCCACCACCCAAATTTATACGCATGTCGCCACCGAGCGCCTGCGTCAGTTGCATCAACAACATCATCCGCGGGCCTGATCTGCGGAAATAAGGAAAGAGATGAACAAGCATTTTGCCATGCTGGCGCTGTTAGCCAGCGCCTTTTCCGGTCTGGCACAGGCCGATGACAGCGCCATTCAGCAATCATTAAAAAAGCTCGGCTTAAATCAGACTGAGATTTCCCCGTCACCGCTGCCGGGCTTCAAAACCGTGCTGTCGGAGAGCGGCGTGCTCTACGTAACCGATGATGGCAAACATATGATTCAGGGACCGCTGTATGACGTCAGCGGCGCACAGCCTGTCAACGTGACCAATCAGCTGCTCGACAAAAAAGTCGAGGCGCTGGTGCCGGAGATGATCGTCTACAAAGCACCAAAAGAGCAGCATGTGGTGACGGTGTTTACCGACATTACCTGTGGCTACTGCCGCAAGCTGCATGAGCAGATGGCAGACTACAATGCGCTGGGGATCACCGTACGCTATCTGGCGTTCCCGCGTGAAGGGCTGCATGGCCAGATTGAAACTGCGATGAAAGCGATCTGGTGCAGCGCCGATCGTAACAAAGCCTTTGATGAGGCGATGAAGGGCGATGCGCCGAAGATGGCCGCGCCAGACAGCTGCAAAATCAATATTGAACAGCACTACAAGCTCGGAGTGCTGTTTGGCATTCAGGGCACGCCAGCCATCCTGACCGACAGCGGCATGATGATCCCGGGCTATCAGGGTCCGCAGGAGCTGAAGCAGGTACTGGATAATCAAAAGCGTGGTGGTTAATCGGTGGTAAAAAACGAAGTGGAACTGCGTCGTCGTGAGGTGACGGTTGAGGATGCGCTGCCGGCGACCCTGCCGCCGTTGCTGAAACGTCTTTATCTGCAACGCGGAGTACGGGACGCGGCGGAGCTGGAGCGCGGCGCGAAAAACCTGCTGCCGTTCCAGGCGCTGAGCGGCATTGATAGCGCAGTGACGTTGCTGCATCAGGCGCTGCTCGATGGTCGCCGCATTATGGTGGTCGGCGATTTTGATGCCGATGGCGCGACCAGCACCGCGCTGACGGTGATGGCGCTGCGCAGCATGGGCGGCAGCAATGTGCAGTATCTGGTGCCGAACCGCTTCGAAGATGGGTATGGGCTTAGCCCGGAAGTGGTTGAGCAGGCGCGCGCGCGCGGTGCGGCGATGATCCTGACGGTGGATAACGGGATTTCGTCCCATGCCGGGGTTGAATGCGCGCACCAGCACGGTATTCCGGTGCTGATCACCGATCACCACCTGCCGGGAGAAACCTTGCCGGCCGCCGAAGCGATCGTTAATCCCAACCTCGCCGACTGCAACTTCCCCTCGCGCGCACTGGCAGGCGTCGGCGTCGCGTTTTATCTGATGCTGGCGCTGCGTGCGCATCTGCGCACCCTGGGCTGGTTCGGCGCAACCCGCAGCGAACCTAATCTGGCGGAGCTGCTGGATCTGGTGGCGCTGGGCACGGTGGCTGATGTGGTGCCGCTCGACGTCAATAACCGCATTCTGGTGTGGCAGGGACTGAGCCGGATTCGCGCCGGTAAATGCCGTCCCGGCATTCGTGCGCTGCTGGAGATCGCCAACCGCGATGCGCGCCAGCTGGCGGCCAGCGATCTGGGCTTTGCGCTTGGCCCACGGCTTAATGCCGCCGGGCGACTGGATGACATGTCGGTCGGGGTGGCGTTACTGATGACTGACGATCTCAGCCAGGCGCGGATGTTAGCCAGCGAACTGGATGCGCTGAATCAGACGCGCAAAGAGATCGAGCAGGGGATGCAGAGCGAAGCGCTGGCACTGTGTCAGGCGCTGGAGCGTGAGCAGAGCGACCTGCCGCTGGGGCTGGCGTTTTATCATCCGGAGTGGCATCAGGGCGTGGTCGGGATTCTGGCTTCACGCCTGAAAGAGCGCTTTCACCGTCCGGTCATCGCTTTTGCGCCCGCCGGTGACGGGACGCTGAAAGGGTCCGGCCGCTCGATTGCCGGTCTGCATCTGCGCGATGCGCTGGAACGGCTTGATACCCTCAATCCGGGCCTGATGCTGAAGTTTGGCGGTCATGCGATGGCGGCGGGCCTGTCGCTGGAAACGGAACGCTATGAGGAGTTCCGCCAGCGTTTTGCCGAACTGGTCGGCGAATGGCTGGATGGCGAATCCCTGCAGGGCATTATCTGGTCCGATGGCGCGCTGCAGCCGCAGGAATTTTCCCTGCAGACCGCCGAGATGCTGCGTGAAGCAGGTCCCTGGGGCCAGGCGTTCCCGGAGCCCGCTTTCGATGGCAAATTTAAGCTATTGCAGCAGCGGCTGGTGGGTGAACGCCATCTGAAAGTGATGGTGGAGCCGCTGGGCGGCGGCCCGCTGATCGATGGCATCGCCTTTAATGTGGATACCACTCTCTGGCCCGACACCAGCGTGCGTCAGGTTGAACTGGCCTACAAGCTGGATATCAACGAATATCGCGGCAACCGCTCGGTGCAGCTGATCATCGATCATCTCTGGCCGGTTAACTGACCTTAACCGACAGTCGCGCCTCGTCTGCGGGTGAAGAGGCGCGACACCTGCCCGGCATCGTGTCGCCGTTCCTGCTTTCCCTCCACCGATGCACGGTACGCCATACCGTTAATCCCCGCCGCGCCGCCACCGCATCAGCGCTACAAACTGTCGTCAGTTTCGGGTAAACTTATCCGTTAATTTTCCTCTCCATCGAACGCAAAAAAGACGCTAAAGCCATGTTTGAAATCAACCCGGTCAAAAACCGTATTCAGGACCTCAGTGAGCGCAGCGACGTTCTTCGGGGGTATCTTTGACTACGATGCCAAGAAAGAACGCCTCGAAGAAGTAAACGCCGAGCTGGAACAGCCAGACGTGTGGAATGAGCCGGAACGCGCCCAGGCACTGGGCAAAGAGCGCTCCTCGCTTGAAGCGATTGTTGACACGCTCGACCAGATGACGCAAGGGCTGGAAGATGTCCAGGGTCTGCTGGAGCTGGCCGTCGAGGCCGACGACGAAGAGACGTTCAACGAAGCGGTGGCTGAGCTGGATGGCCTTGAAAGCAAGCTGGGAGAACTTGAATTTCGCCGTATGTTCTCCGGTGAATACGACAGCGCTGACTGCTATATCGATCTGCAGGCGGGCTCTGGCGGCACCGAAGCGCAGGACTGGGCCAGCATGCTGATGCGTATGTATCTGCGCTGGGCTGAATCCCGCGGTTTCAAAACTGAAATTATTGAAGAGTCTGAAGGCGAAGTGGCGGGCATTAAATCTGTGACCATTCGCGTATCGGGCGACTACGCCTTTGGCTGGTTGCGTACCGAAACCGGCGTGCATCGCCTGGTGCGTAAGAGCCCGTTCGACTCAGGCGGTCGTCGTCACACCTCATTCAGCTCAGCCTTTATCTATCCGGAAGTGGATGACGATATTGATATCGACATCAACCCCGCCGATCTGCGCATCGACGTCTATCGCGCCTCCGGTGCAGGTGGTCAGCACGTTAACCGGACGGAATCCGCGGTACGTATTACCCACATTCCAACCGGCACCGTGACTCAGTGTCAGAACGACCGTTCTCAGCACAAGAACAAAGATCAGGCGATGAAGCAGATGAAGGCGAAGCTGTACGAGCTTGAGATGCAAAAGAAAAATGCTGAGAAACAGGCGCTGGAAGACAACAAGTCTGACATCGGCTGGGGCAGCCAGATCCGTTCTTACGTGCTCGACGATTCGCGCATCAAAGATCTGCGTACCGGTGTGGAAACGCGCAACACCCAGGCGGTGCTGGACGGCGATCTGGATCGATTCATTGAAGCTAGTTTAAAAGCAGGGTTATAAGGAACCGACATGTCTGAACAACAACCGCAGAGCGCTGACGCCGCACTTGAGTTAAACAACGAACTGAAAACGCGTCGCGAAAAGCTGAGCGCGCTGCGTGCCAATGGCGTGGCGTTTCCTAACGATTTCCGTCGCGATACGCTCTCGAACCAGTTGCTGGAAAGCTATGGCGAGAAGAGCAACGAAGAACTGGAAGAGCTGGGCATCGAAGTAAGCGTGGCCGGACGCATGATGACGCGCCGTATCATGGGTAAAGCATCATTCGTGACCCTGCAGGATGTCGGCGGACGCATTCAGCTCTATGTTTCGCGTGACGATCTGGCTGAAGGGATCTACAACGAGCAGTTCAAAAAATGGGACCTCGGCGATATCCTCGGCGCGCGCGGCAAGCTGTTCAGGACCAAAACCGGCGAACTGTCGATTCACTGTTCTGAGCTGCGTCTGCTGACCAAAGCCCTGCGTCCGTTGCCGGATAAATTCCACGGCCTGGCCGATCAGGAAACCCGTTATCGCCAGCGCTACCTTGATCTGATCGCCAACGACGAATCACGTAAAACCTTCAAAATTCGCTCGCAAATCATGGCCGGTATCCGTCAGTTCATGGTCAGCCGCGACTTTATGGAAGTGGAAACCCCGATGATGCAGGTGATCCCGGGCGGTGCCTCTGCGCGTCCGTTCATCACCCATCACAATGCGCTGGACATTGATATGTACCTGCGTATTGCGCCTGAGCTCTATCTGAAGCGTCTGGTGGTCGGTGGCTTTGATCGGGTATTCGAGATCAACCGTAACTTCCGTAACGAAGGCATCTCGCCACGTCATAACCCAGAGTTCACTATGATGGAACTCTATATGGCGTACGCGGATTACAAAGATCTGATTGAGCTGACCGAGAGCCTGTTCCGTACCCTGGCGCAGGATGTGCTGGGCACCACCGTGGTGCCGTATGGCGAGCATCAGTTCGATTTCGGCAAGCCATTTGAAAAACTGACGATGCGCGAAGCGATCAAAAAATACCGTCCGGAAACCGATCTGGCCGATCTGGAAGACTTTGATAAAGCGGTAGCGATTGCTGAATCGCTGCACATTAAAGTTGAGAAGAGCTGGGGCCTGGGCCGTGTGGTCACAGAGATCTTTGAAGAGACCGCCGAAGCCCATCTGATTCAGCCGACCTTCATTACCGAATATCCGGCTGAAGTGTCGCCGCTGGCGCGCCGCAACGACCAGAACCCGGAGATCACCGATCGCTTTGAGTTCTTCATCGGCGGCCGTGAAATCGGTAACGGCTTCTCCGAGCTGAATGATGCGGAAGATCAGGCGGAGCGTTTCCTGCAGCAGGTCAATGCCAAAGATGCCGGTGATGACGAAGCGATGTTCTACGACGAAGATTATGTCACCGCGCTGGAACATGGTCTGCCACCTACCGCCGGTCTCGGTATCGGTATCGACCGTATGGTAATGCTGTTTACCAACAGCCACACCATCCGTGACGTGATTCTGTTCCCGGCGCTGCGTCCGGGCAGCAAATAACCATCACGCATAATACCTGACAGACTGCACCCCAAAGGCGGAACTCCGCTGAGTAGGGTGCAGTTTTTTTATCCTGCGCCAAAAGTCTGACAGCTGTCGCTCTTCCAGCCACTGCTTTTATCTCACCCGTTCGAATTCATTATCCTGACACACTCCGATACACTATTTTACAGCACTAGTCTTTTTCTCATTAACTCCAATTAAAATCCGCAAAGTTATGCTTTTTTAACAGTCAGTTAAACTGGACCCTGCACTTTTTGCGTTCGCTTATACACCGCGCTTAATGGTAATAACGCGCGATCAATCGCTGACTTTATGCGCTAAATGAAACCTATACAAAAATAATTACAATTTAATTCTATGCGAATCAGAAAAAGAGATCATTGCTTTAGCGTTAATGAATGGTCTGATGATTTCATCCTGATTTTAGATTGAGTGTTATAAAAAAGGCTTATCTGAATGGATGCTGCTTTCGAAGGCCGGTTAACCTAATTCATTAATACAGAAAGAAATTAAAGCGAATAATATCATCATGAAAAAATAAGATATTCGGAATTAAATAATAAACGCTCCAGATTGGTAATTAATGTTAATAATGAAATAGCACTTTTAGATCAAGATAAAAAATGGCAAAAAACATAGGATAAATTGCGAGTGAAAACTCAGGAGTAATTGTCTTTAAGTGGTGTCACCTCAAATAATAATAAACAATTCATAGGATGAATTAGATGAAGAATGAGATCTTTATTCTCGGTAATAACGAGATGTTAATGCTTGGATTAAATGAACTTACAAGGAATTTTACAGGTAAAAAGGGACTGTTCTCTGTCCGACGTGTCACTCTGATTGAGCTTATGCATATAGATGCCAGCTATAAAACCAGGAAGAAACAGAGTATTGCTATCGTTCCTGCACATCTCAAGGACGTTATTCATATCTTTGCCGGTATGGAGCATATCAGGCTGGTCCCCAGCAATATCAGTTTGTTTGCATTCTCGTCGCTGCTTAGCGAAGTCGTGTTCTCTGATGCAGGCGCAAATCGGCCAGGATCGAACGATGCACTTTTCCTGACGGCGAAGGAGAGACGCTATTGTTACCTGGTCTACAATGGCATTTCGAATAAAAAAATCGCCTGCTATTTCCAGTGCACAGAGAAAAACATCAGCTATCTGAAAAGAAAGATAATGTCGAAGTGGCAATGCAAAAATAGCCTCGATTTCTACAAGACGATAAATTATTTTTACGGTGATAATGACACGATTTTTGGCTTAAACAGCGCCGGATAGCACGACCGCTTGCAAGCCTGAATGTGTGTTATAGGAAGCATGAACTGTAAAAAACAATGGAAGCGTAGAGCGCGAGCATAACCCAGGCGCCATCAACCTCATCATTACAGGCCTGGCCGCATGACATCATGGCCAGCCTGATTCTCTCTTACTGCTGAACATCCTCTCTGACCGTTAACCCCTGATGCGCACTAAAGGCAGAATCCTTTCCGTCTCTGAGCGTAAAAGGCGATGTTGCCTGGCCTCAACTCAGATTGCCGCATGCTATGTTGCTACGCCGCTAATCAACGGACTTCGCCCTGTTAAGACGAGCTGACCTGCACGTCTGGCTGTAGCGCGCATCCTGTTATTCCTGAAATAGCTCGCACTCAGCTGCCAAAAAAGTGCAATGAAACGCGGTGATTATCTTTTCCTTCTGAACTGCTATTTCTGAACGCGGAGCCAGCCCGGCTGAAACTGCGTCACCTCAACCGTACGGCAACCTCGTCTGATTATTAACGACCGTTTCGTCAGCGCATAGGCTGGCGCTCAGCTTCCTAATCCCTTTGGTGCGGTTTTACACTTCGCTCATAAACCCGAGCGTCCTTTTCCGGATAGCAGATACGGATGACTAATGCTGAACCCTCGGTCTGACCAGAGGGAGTCTGTCTCTGACTTTTAGCTGATTAACACAAACTCCTGCCTTTGAGCTTTTATCTTCTACCTCTTTTTATGTATAAAAGAGCACGGAAGCGATCTCGCTATGCCACTTTCCTTGTTATGCTGAACATTAATGGTGCATCGGTCGGCCGTTAATTTCCCCCTGTAACCTGCGTTTCGGGAATACTCCTCTCATTAACGCCGCTTTCACCCTGAATAAAGCGTTCTTCATCGCGCGAAACCTCCTAAAAGAAACTAATCATCATTTAAATTTTAATTAACAACTTACCTCAATGAAAATACGGGTTTTTAGGCCTTTCAAGTCTCATTTGACAATGAAGTGGTTAGCCTGAATAGCATTGATTTGGATGATTCTCACTAAGATTGTTATTTCATTCTCTTTTTTGTAAAGGTATAAATGCCTCCGTCAGCAAGCGGGTAAAGAAATGTATAGATACATATACGAAGCCTTACTCCTGCACCGAATATAAACAAACATGGCTCATAAAAAATGGGTCGGTTTTTTTATGTAACAACGCGAAGTGTACGCATAAGTAAATAAATTTAATTTAAGGATGATATAAATGAAAAAGATTCAACTGGCGATGATTATGGGTATGGTTCTGGCAAGCGGCAGCGTATTTGCAGCGGATCAGGGTCACGGTACTGTGCAATTCAAAGGCGAAATCATTGACGCACCTTGCTCAATCACTGCTGATACTGTTGAGCAGACTGTTGACCTGGGTCAGGTTTCAAGTTCAGTGCTGGCTAAAGGCGGCAAATCTTCACCTAAAGCATTCAACATCAAACTGGAAGATTGTACGATCACTACCCAGAAAACTGTAACCGCTACCTTCACCGGTAAAGGCGCTACTTTTGATACCACTTCTTCACTGCTGGCTCTGGCTGGTTCAGCTGCAGGCGCAGGTATCGCTATTACTGATGACAACAGCAGCGTCATTAAGCTGGGTACTGCGAGCACCCCTTACAACTTAACTACTGGTACGACTGAAGCTGAACTGCGTTACTCTGCTTACCTGCAGGGTGCAGCTGATAACACCGCTACCCCAATTGTTCCTGGTGAATTCACCAGCGTAGCTAACTTCACTTTAGCTTACGAATAATAGTCTGTATTTAATAAACAGGCGGTTCGCCGCCTGTTTATTTATTCAATGCTTCACGCATTATGAATTTAATAAGCACCGGGTGACGATTAATATGAGAATTTTTTTAATCTCTCTATTTTCCCTTGCGGTACTGAGCCAGTTTTCGGTAGCGAATGCCGCCGGGCAGGGACATGGTAAAGTACAAATGCAGGGGATGATAATAGATACGCCCTGTGCCATTTCGGCTGAAAGTCTGGATCAAAGTATCGATCTGGATGTTTTACCTGTGAGCACCATAGTCAATGAAGGTGTCGGACCTGCGCAACCCTTTACCATCAAGCTCAGTAATTGCTCACTGGAATCCTCACTTAAAAACAAAAATGACTGGTCAAAGTTTTCCATTGCATTCGATGGAAATACGACTAATGGAGACCTGTTCAGTACGAGTGGTGAGGCCAATGGCGTAGGTCTGCAGATTTCTGATAAAGCCGGAAATATTGCCGTGCCAGGACAGGCTATGCCTGAGAATAGTATTACACCTGGCAGTATGACAATAAATTATAACTTACGTTTAATGGCAGACCAGAATACAGTTCGGGCTGGCAACTTCCAGAGCACTATACGCTTCAGAATGGATTATTACTGATGAAGGGATCTCATAAAAATTTACCCCTGCCAATAATAACAAGTAAAATACGGCCACTGGTTATCAGTATAATATTGGCTCTGGGAACGAGTTCTTACGCAAGAGCCGCAGGTAATCAGGATATACAGTTCAATACAGACGTACTGGATGTAAAAGATCGCGAACACATTGACCTGAGCCATTTTGCCCGTGCCGGATATGTGATGCCGGGTAAGTACCATATGATGCTGCGGGTCAATCGCCACGAATTTAATGAAATTGATGTGGTTTTTCAGGTTCCGGCCAACGATCCTAAAGGCAGTGAACCCTGTATTACGCCAGAGATTGCTAACCAGATTGGCCTCAAAGATAAAATGAAAGGGCAGCTCGTCTGGCTGAATAACAATACCTGCTTAGATATTTCTTCGCTGCCGGGTGCCCAGGCAACGGGTAATCTGGCGGACAATGCGCTCGATATTTCGATCCCGCAAGCCTATATCGAATATATCGCTGACAACTGGGATCCCCCGTCACGCTGGGATGAAGGCATCCCAGGCGGCATACTGGATTACAGTGTTAACGCCAGGAACAGCCGCACCTCGGATGTGGGAAAAAATGAGCAGGATGTCAGTGGTAATGGTGTGGTCGGCCTTAATGCCGGACCCTGGCGCCTGCGCGGCGACTGGCAGGGCTATTACAACCACACAACGGGATTAAAAGAACCGTCTCAGCATACGTTACGCATGAGTCGCTACTATATGTATCGGGCTATCGGCGCGCTGCGGGCCAAGCTCACCCTGGGGGAAAACTATCTCTATTCAGATATTTTCGATAGTTTTCGTTTCACCGGGGCGAGCCTGGTATCTGACGACAGTATGCTGCCGCCGAACCTTCGTGGTTATGCGCCGGAGGTCAGTGGTGTCGCAAAAACGGACGCTAAGGTCACGGTTTCACAACAGGGACGGGTTATCTATGAAACCCAGGTACCCGCAGGGCCGTTTCGTATTCAGGATCTTAGCTCTGCTGTTTCCGGTACCCTGGATGTGCAGATTAAAGAGCAGGATGGCAGCGTTCGAACCTTTCAGGTCAATACCGCGAACATCCCTTATCTGACGCGTCCTGGCATCGTTCGCTACAAGATGGCATTAGGTAAACCTTCTGACTATCTGCGGCACAGTCGTGGTCCGAATTTCGCCAGCAGTGAGTTTTCCTGGGGGATCAATAATGGCTGGTCGCTTTATGGCGGGGCGATCATTGGCGGTGATTATAATGCGCTATCCACCGGGGTGGGACGTGATCTGCTGGCGTTTGGCGCACTCTCGGTCGATGTGACTCAGTCCCGGGCGCGTTTGCCGGATCAGGGCAACCTGACGGGTGAATCTTATCGTCTCAGCTATTCGAAGCGCTTTGAAGAGATTAGCAGTCAGGTTACTTTTGCCGGCTACCGCTTTTCCGAACGTAACTACCTGAGCATGTCTCAGTATCTTGACTTACGTTATCTTGGAAACAGCAATGGGCAGGGCAAAGAACTGTACACGATCACCTTCAATAAACAATTTGAAGATTTGGGTCTTAGCGGTTATTTAAACTATAGCCATCAGACTTACTGGGATCAGCCTGCCAACGACAACTATACGATGTCTCTGGCAAAGTACTTTGATTTTATGCGTCTTAAAAATCTGAGTATTAACCTGACGGCGTACCGGTCAGTTTATGATCATGCTAATGATGATGGCGCTTATCTGACGCTCAGTATTCCCTGGGGGAATACCGGTTCAATAAGCTATGACAGCCAGTATTACAACAGTAAAACATCGCATACGGTCAGTCTTTATAATCGTATCGACAGTAACAGTAATTATCAGCTTAGTACGGGCATTGATTCAAACAGTGACGGCAATGTCAGTGGTTATTATACCCATGATGGCGACCTGACGAGTATGACTGCCAATGCCAGCTATAGCAGTAACCAGTATAATTCTTTTGGTGTCTCTCTGCAGGGTGGGGTAACGGCCACCGGTAATGGGGTTGCGTTACACCGCATCGGCACATTAGGCGGAACACGAATGATGCTGGATACCGGTGGGGTGAAAAATGTTCCGCTGGTAGGTAACGGCGGTGTCAGCCACAGTAACATGTTCGGTAAAGCAGTCATCAGCGATCTTAATAGTTATTACCGCAGCAGCGTTCGGGTTGACCTGGATAAACTGGCCGATAATGTCGATGCACCTCGCTCAGTCGTGCAGTCCTCATTAACCGAAGGCGCTATTGGTTACCGTAAATTAGGCATCGTTGCCGGGCAGAAAGCGATGGCGATTGTGAAACTGGCTGATGGTTCCTCACCTCCGTTTGGCGCGACAATTGAAAATAAAGATGCTTATCAGACGGGTATTATTAATGATGATGGCAGCGTCTGGTTGACGGGAATTAATGCCGGCGAAGTGATGAAGGTGAAATGGGACGGTAAAGAGCAGTGCCATGTCACTTTGCCTAAGGTATTACCCCCATTAACCAGTGCATTACTGCTTCCTTGCGAATAAAGCAGCGCTGAAAAGATAAAAAATTTAAGAGAGAGTTATGATGAATATTAAAATTTTATCCTCCCTGATGGCAGGTTTATTACTTGGCTGTGCTGTCATGCCACAGGCCAATGCGGCCATTGCGCTGGACCGTACCCGCGTCATTTTTGATGGCGGAAAAAATTCGACCAGCCTGAATATCAGCAATAAAAATAAAGAACTTCCCTATCTGGCCCAGGGCTGGATAGAGGATGCCAACGGGAATAAAATAGATTCGCCGTTAATCGTACTTCCGCCGCTGCAGCGTCTGGACCCCTCGGCCAAAAGCCAGGTCAAAATCCAGTCGTTACCCGCGATTAACCTGCTGGCTCAGGATAAAGAGACGCTTTATTATTTTAATCTCAGGGAAATTCCACCGCGTACCAATAAAGCCAATACATTACAGATAGCATTGCAGACCAGAATAAAATTATTTTATCGTCCCGCCACTTTGATTAAGACTTCTGCGGAGATGATCAATGTCTGGAAAGATAAAATTACCCTGACGCGTGAAGGCAATAAATATCGCATCAACAATAATACGCCTTACTTTTTTAATGTCGCCGCGGTGGGTAATGGCAGTAAAGATCTGGCTGAAATTAAGCCGTTGACGATTGCGCCGCAGAGCAGCGAAACCCTCTCTGTGAGTGCAGATCAGATGGGTAATTCACCCGATATTACCTTTATCAATGATTACGGTGGCCGGCCAAAACTGCATTTCCGCTGCAGTGGATCAACCTGCAACGTAGGTGAATATAAAGAAGGCTAATCCTGCGCTGTGCAGGATAGCAAGCAAGAACCAATCAGGAATTGCATATGGATATCGAAGCTACTTCGTTAACAGGAACGGGTTCAGGTCAGAGGATTATTCGTCACGGTTTGCAGGGACTGACATGCCTGATGGTCGCCTCTTTACTCTCAGCCGCGCCTGCTGTTCGGGCGCAGGATTTCAGTCAGGTAGACGGTGAGAGCGGCGTCATGCATATCTCCGGTGCGCTGACCCAGGGGGCCTGCCGTCTGGAAATGCAAAGTGCTGACCAGCATATTGAGCTGGGCACCATCACTACCGGGGATTTCAGCACGGTGGGCCAGCGTGGCGAGGCGATTCCGTTTCAACTGACTTTGCGTGACTGTTTGCTGAATGGCGGGCGTCAACGGGACGCCAGAACACAGAGTACCGTCTGGGATAGCCGCCAGCCTGTGGTCTCCGTCTCTTTTGTCGCGCCAGCCGATAATGAATCGCCCGATCTGGTTAAAGTCGCGGGGGCTCAGGGTGTGGGGCTGCGTCTGCTGGATAGCCGTCACCAGGATGTGCGTCTGGGCGATCGAAGTGAACCGGTTTTTGTCGCGCCTTATCACGATGTGTTGACCTGGTATGTGGTTCCTGAGCGTACGTCAGCGCCGCTGGTCGCCGGAGCTTTCACCTCCACCGTTAACTTTCGCCTGAATTATGACTGAGGTTAAAATTATGCCAGTGCCGCAGAGGGTGAGAGCGCTAATACCATGGCGTCGCATACGCACCTGTTTGAACAGTGTTATTGCGCTTTGTGTATGTCTGTCCGTGGGACCGCTTTACGCGATAGATCCGATTCCGATTAAAATAACCGGTACCGTTATCGCCACGGCTGCCTGTAATTTCGGCAGCGATGAAACGGTAGCCGTTGAATTTGGTGATGTTTATATTAATCAAATCAGCGGCGACTTTTATAAAAAGCCCGTTCCTTACACCTTAACCTGCCAGGGCGATTCTGCGGGTAAAACCATCAGCATGCAGTGGGTTGCCAATGCAGCTGCATTTGACAGTCAGTTAACAACCACCGATGTTTCCGGGCTGGGGATTAAGTTATTGCAGAATAATAGCCAGGTGAGTCCTAATGCCTGGTTTACCATTGACGCAAACTCTCCCCCTTCGCTGGATGTTGTTCTGGTTAAACAATCAGGTGCTTCTTTTAGCAGTGGGCAGGAATTTAATGCATCAGCAACGCTTAAAGTGGCTTATCAATAAGGAAGAATAAAGATGAAAGCCAGGCAACATTCTCTGCTCGGCATGAAGCTTCTTGCTGCTTTGCCGCTTCTGTTTCTTTTTAGCGTCGAAACATATGCAGACCAGACGGGTGATACGGTCAATGTCACTATTCACGGCACGTTAAAACGCCAGCCCTGCCATATCAGCAATGATGAGAATATCGCCATTGAATTTGGCAACGTCGGGATCAATAAAATTGATGGCGAACGTTATAAGCAGCCAATCAGTTACACGCTGGAATGCGAAGATCCGGATGCCGCGGCAACGTTGAATATGACGCTGAAAGGGACGCAGACTGACTATAACACCGGCGCAATTACCACCACCATACCGGGGCTGGGTATTGAAATTCTGCAAAATGGGGCGCCGGTTAAGATCAATGAATCCTTTGTGATTGACTATAACAATCCTCCCACTCTGGAAGCGGTTCCGGTCTCTTCCGGCGCGGCATTAACGGAAGGCGCGTTTAGTGCGACGGCAACGTTACTGGCGGAGTATGAATAATGTCAGAATATAAAAAAATCGAAATCATTAACTTTTTTTTAGTCGCTAATCTGATTGTTATTATGCTTTTACTGCTGTTATTACAGGTGAAGGCCCATGCAGTGACGGATAATCTTCGGTTTTCGGGTAATCTTGTCGCGGAACCCTGCGTACTTGATCCGACAACAGAAAATATAGAACTCGATTTCGGTACCATTATTGATAAATATCTCTATATCAATCAGCGCGTTCACAGCCAGCCTTTTACGGTGCGTTTGCTGGAGTGCGATTTATCGCTGGGCAATACTGTGAGTTTAACCTTCAGCGGAACTGCGGACAGCGAATTAACCGATATGCTGGCGATAACCGGTTCGGCCAGCGGTATCGCGATTGGGCTGGAAACTACCAGCGGTATTGCGCTGCCGTTTAATAAAGCGACACCCATGTATGCATTGACGTCGGGCACCACCGAACTGGTATTTAATGGTTATGTTCAGGGCAAGCCAACGGCGATTCAAAATCATTCTATTGGCCGGGGCGAGTTTAACGCGATAGCGACTTTTACCCTCAATTATGAATAAGCGCAGCCAGAGACTGAAACGAGTTTGTTGCTATTTATAAATCAGAAATGCGAATAACTGAATCGCGGAATAGGGTATGAGTGCGTGGTAACACAGCATTTTAGCGAGATGAAAATAATGAAGAAATTATCGAAGATAGCCAGTCTGATATTGAGTAAAACCGTGCTATCCGCGTTGGTTATCTGGCTCTGGTCGGCCAGCTGTAGCGCTTATGATTTTAGTGTGACCTGTTACGGTGACAATGGACTGTGCGGACCGGGCGTTAATTTTACCTTAACCAAAATCAGTACTGCACACGATGCCGTGCCTTTGCCGTTAACCCCCACTAGTATTCAATTTTATCTGGCAAACTGCCCTTCCGATACCAGTTGCACTAAATTGGTTGGCCCTTTCTATGATAGAACGTCCCCCATGTCTGCATGGGAAGATAAAAACTGGGGAACCTACGCGACTAAGTTCCTCTCGGCTAACAACATTCTTAATGGTGCTATTACAGGGGGTATTAATGCTGGCACGGGTGATGTATGGAACCCTAATGCCTATAAAAATCTTTGCTTTAGTATCACGGGTGTAAATTTCAGTACTAGCTGGGCAATCTGGGGGATAAATTATAGTTATCCAATGGGCACCGTGATGTGTTCAGTACCGATTAACCGGGTTGTGGCTGATACCTGTAGCGTCTCAACACCCAGCATCGACGTCGCTTTTGGTCAGCTTGAACGGTCAGAAATTAGTACAACGCTGCCTGCGAGTAACGATGTGAGCAAAACCCTGACGCTCAATTGCAGTGGCACCAGCGTTCACAACTTTTCGCTGAAGCTGAATATGACCCCGGTGTCGTGGTCAAACTCACAAATCACTACCAGTAACAGTGCGCTGGGTATCAGCGTATCGAAAGATAGCACCGTGCTGAATAACGGCTCTTCTTTCGACATGAGTGTGGCCGGGTCGGGCACCGCGGGGCTGGTCTTCAGCGTCTTGAGAAATCCTTCGTTGCCCAGCAGCAGCATTGCTACCGGCGACTTTACCGCTTCTGCAACGCTGGTTGTCACCGAACAGTAAGGTTTCTAGCCCTAAAAAAGGGTCTGATGCTCAGGTTTCCCGGCATCAGACCCTGATTAAAATATCTCTCCGCTGAGGCGCTGACCTCACCCACTCCTCAGGTTTTAATCGCCTGATCCAGCCATTGCTGAAAACGCGCATAGGGCACGTAGAGCGCAACATTCTTATACAGCGTCTTGCCGCTGGTATTGTCATTAATGCGATCGCTATAGCCGATGATCACGCCCGCCAGCGTATCGTCAGAGGCGTTATAGACCGCGCCGCCCGACATCCCTTTCACCACTCCGGCATTGGCCGCCACCACCACACAGTCCGCTTTGTTCCAGCTGTTTGCCAGCGTGGTATTAATCAGGTTCTGTCCGCTGGAGCTGACCGGCATCGCCGAAATAAAACTGTAGCCATAGAGATTCACCTGATCGCCGATATGGCTGTTGCGAAAGCTGGGCGGCAGGCTGGCTTCGCTGTTTTTGTGGTAGACCACCGCCAGATCGCATTGCGGATGCCAGGACTTGACCCGATAGAGCGAAAACTTCGCTACGTGCGCGGCGGTCAGGCTGTACTCCGACGTCAGCGGAATGGTGGTGCCCAGCGTGCCTAATCCCAGCACGGTTGGAATACCGGTCACGGTCATATCGACCCGCTTTTCGGCCTCTTTACTGTACTCATAGTGACCCACCGAGCAGCCGGTTAAGGCAAATATCATCAGGGCAATAAGCCGTTGCATTCTTTCTCCCCGCGTCAGAATGAGTTCACACCAGCTGGCGTTTCATAATGGGGTTATCGGCAACGCTGAAATTTTATTTATTGCAGACACATTAAAAAGCGTAACCGGTGACAGGCAAATGACAACCCTTGCTGGGCTGTGGTGGCAAAATCGGGCGTTTTTGGTTGCGCTGCGGATGACAACATCCTGCAGCGACGGCAGATATTATTGCGGCGATAGCAATAATCCTTTGCCGCCAGGGGACTATGTGGTGTTCAGCGGCTGTGCTGTAATAGCCCGCGTGACGCAGATCAAATATTAATAAGCGTCGACTGAGCCACGGCTTCGCGCGGTTCACCTGCATTTTCATCGTATTGGGAGAAATGTTATGCCTGTAGCGTTACTGGCGCTGGCGCTGAGTGCGTTCGCCATCGGCACCACCGAGTTTGTCATTATGGGCCTGCTGCCGGATGTGGCAGGCGATCTTCAGGTGTCGATTCCGTCAGCAGGCTGGTTAATCAGCGGGTATGCGTTAGGCGTCGCGATTGGCGCACCGATTATGGCGCTGCTGACCGCCCGGCTGCCGCGTAAAAAAACGCTGATGCTGTTAATGGTGATCTTCATCGTAGGCAATCTGCTGTGTGCGCTGGCCTACAACTATAACCTGCTGATGCTGGCACGTATCGTGACCGCGCTGTGCCACGGCGCCTTCTTTGGCATTGGTGCCGTGGTGGCGGCCAGTCTGGTGGCGCCGGAACGTCAGGCGTCTGCCGTGGCTCTGATGTTTACCGGGCTGACGCTGGCTAACGTACTGGGCGTGCCATTGGGCACCTGGTTTGGTCAGCTGTTCGGCTGGCGCGCGACCTTCTGGGGCGTGGCGGTTATCGGCGTGCTGGCTTTCATCGCCCTGATTGTCAGCCTGCCAGATAACAAACAGGAAAAACCGGTCGATCTCGCCAGTGAAGTGAGCGCGCTGGCTAACGGTAAACTGTGGCTGTCGCTGCTGATGACGGTATTTTTTGCCGCGGCGATGTTTGCGCTGTTCAGCTATATCGCGCCGCTGCTGTTAGAAGTGACCGGGATCAGCGATCGCGGCGTCAGCTGGACGCTGTTCCTGATTGGCGCGGGCCTGACGGTCGGCAATATTCTGGGCGGTAAAATGGCGGACTGGAAAGTCTCCTTCAGCCTGATCCTCAGCTTCTCCCTGATTGCGATTTTCTCGCTGCTGTTCAGCTGGACCAGCCACGCGCTGTGGCTGGCAGAGATCACCCTGTTCCTGTGGGCGATGGCAACCTTTGCCACCGTGCCAGGCCTGCAGATTAACGTGGTGCGTCACGGTAAAGAGGCCCCGAATCTGGTCTCGACCCTGAATATTTCCGCGTTCAACGTCGGTAATGCGCTGGGTGCGTGGGTCGGCGGGGCGGTGATTGGCCGGGGTTACGGCCTGACGGCGGTACCGGTTGCCGCCGCGGCGCTGGCGGTGATCGGTCTGCTGGTCTGCCTGATCACCTTCCGCAAATCGGGTGGCGCGGCTTCTGCGGTGCGCGCTTAAACCAGGCGTGCGGCGATGCGCGCCGGAAAGTCAGCCACCTGTTGTTGCAGATGGCTGACGAACGCATCGACCAGCGCCGAGGCAGGGCGGTGATGCGGCCGGACCAGGCTAACGGTAAAGGGCACCGACACGCTGAACCGCCGCATCACCACACCGCTGTCGGCATAATCGAGCGCCGTCAGCGGATTGACGATTGAAATGCCGACTCCCGCTCTGACCATAGCGCACACCGACGCGGCGCTGTGGGTTTCCAGCACCAGACGACGATCCACCTCCTGTTCATGAAACAGCGCATCAAGCAGCTGGCGATAACTGTCGGTGCGCGACAGACTGACATAATTCTCACCGGCAAAATCCTGCGGCGTCAGTACGGCACGCTGACTCAGAGGATGCTGCTGCGGCAACACACAGACCTCATCGCAGGTTAACAGCGCATAACGATCGGTACCGGCCGGTGCATGCTGGGTTTCGGTTAAACCGAGGTCATAGCGCTGCGCCGACAGCCACTCCTCCAGCAGCGGCGACTCCTGCGGGATCACATTCAGACTGACATCCGGATAGCGCTGCAAAAAAGGCTGACACAGCGGTGGCAGCAGCGACTGCGAAAACACCGGTAAACAGGCAACCGAAAGCTCGCCCTGACGAAACTGCCGCAGGTTATCCGCCGCCTCCATGATGCGATCCAGCCCATACCAGGAACGCTGCACTTCCTCAAACAGCCGCAGCCCCTGCACCGTTGGTTGCAGACGTCCGCGCACCCGGCCAAACAGCTGCAGTCCGAGCTGCTGCTCCAGCCGCGCCAGCTCCCGGCTCACCGTCGGCTGCGAGGTGTGCAGCAGCGTCGCGGCCTGCGTCAGGTTACCGCTGGTCATCACCGCGTGAAAAATTTCAATGTGTCGCCAGTTGATGTTCGCCACACTGCCATCCCATATCAATTATGCATAGATGCTATTAAAACAGATATTTTTCGCTATAGCACGATTCTGGCTTAATGGGGTTATCGCCACAGGAGAATCCTTATGCCCCGTTCCTTACAGACCACTGAAACCGCGCTCAACGCCACTAACCTGCTGCCGCTGGCACGCCGCTATGCGGGGCCGTTCTGGGCCTACGATGCCGAAATCATTCAGGCGCGCATCACCCAGTTGCAGGCGTTTGATGTGGTGCGCTTTGCCCAGAAATCCTGCTCAAATATCCATATCCTGCGCCTGATGCGGGCGGCGGGCGTTAAGGTTGATTCGGTCTCGCTGGGCGAAATAGAACGTGCGCTGGTGGCGGGATACCAGCCGGGTGGTGACGAGATCGTGTTTACTGCTGACCTGTTTGATCAGCCCACGCTGGCGCGGATTGCGGCGCTGAAGGTGCCGGTTAATGCCGGTTCCGTCGATATGCTGCATCAGCTGGGGGCTGTCTCGCCGGGCCATGCGGTATGGCTGCGGGTTAACCCCGGTTTCGGCCACGGCCACAGTCAGAAAACCAATACCGGCGGTGAAAACAGCAAGCACGGTATCTGGCACGGGGATCTGGCCTTAGCGCTGGCGGCAATCCAGCAATATGGCCTGCGACTGGTGGGCATTCATATGCATATCGGTTCCGGCGTTGATTACGCCCATCTGCAACAGGTATGTGATGCGATGGTCAGTCTGGTGGTGGAGTTCGGTCAGGATCTGACCGCGATCTCAGCGGGCGGCGGATTGTCGATTCCCTATCGCTACGGTGAAGAGGCGATCGATACCGATCACTATTTTGGTTTGTGGGATGCCGCGCGCCAGCGTATTGCGCAGCACCTGGGTCATGACGTCAAACTGGAAATTGAGCCGGGTCGTTTCCTGGTGGCCGAGTCGGGCGTGCTGGTGTCGCAGGTGAGGGCGGTGAAAGAGATGGGCAGCCGTCACTTTGTGCTGGTCGACGCCGGTTTCAGTGATTTAATGCGCCCGTCGATGTACGGCAGCTATCACCATATCTCGCTGATGGCGGGCGATGAGCGGGCGATTGATGAGCAGCAGACTATCGACACGGTGGTCGCCGGTCCACTGTGCGAATCGGGCGATGTCTTTACCCAGCTGGAAGGCGGCAAAGTCGATACCCGTGCTATTCCGGCGGCGCAGGTCGGCGATTATCTGGTGTTTCATGACACCGGCGCGTATGGCGCGTCGATGTCATCCAATTACAACAGCCGTCCCCTGATCCCGGAAGTGCTGTTCGAACAGGGGCAACCGCGCGAGATCCGCCGCGCGCAGACCATCCAGGAATTACTGGCGCTGGAAGAGGTCTGACCGGCCGCACAGGCGGCAGCAAAGGCCGCCTGTCAGTTAAACAGCTCTTTACGCAGCATCACCATCTCCTCCGCCAGATCGCGACACAACATCGCATTCATTAAATGATCCTGTGCATGCACCAGGATCAGCGTCACCGGTAACTTGCCGCTGCCTTCATCCGCGCCAATCAACTGCGTCTGAACCTTATGCGCTTCTTTTGCTGCGGCATCGGAGGCGGCCAGCGCCGCGTCGGCACCTGACCAGTCACGCTGGCGAGCGCACTGGATCGCCATCATCGCTGACGATCGGGCTTCCCCGGCATTGATCAGCAATTCCATCATGGTTTGTTCGAAATCCATACGACCTCCGTTATTGGTATGCCAAATTGGCTTTTTTAATCTTACTGGAATGCCAAAAAACGTTTCCGGGAGCTTTGTCACAGAAAGAAACGGGGATAATCGTCATTTTGGTATGCCACTAACAGGGAAGATAGCCACGACTACTGGAATGCCAATCTTACATCTCTGAGGGTTGACCCATGTCTCTACAGGACCGCCTTATCGATTCGCTGGGCAGCTTTGCCACCCGCTTCAATAGCTACCGCTACATCATGGCGATCAAAGCCTCGTTCATTACCCTGATGCCGGTGATCATCGTCGGCGCCTTCTCGGTGCTGATTTCAAACATGGTGCTGGACAGTAAAAATGGCCTCGCCAGCTTCGCCGCGCTGAGTTTTTTAGCCGATCTGAAACCGATCACCAGCAGTATTAACTATGCCACGCTGAGCTTCCTCAACATTGGCGCGGTGTTCCTGATTGGGATTGAGCTGGGCCGTATCAACGGCATCAAAACCTTGTTCCCTGGCCTGCTGGCGGTCATCTGTTTTGTCTCCGTGACGCCGACCACCTTACAGATGATGGTCGACGGTCAGATGCATCTGGTCACCGATGTGCTGGCGAAGCAGTTTTCAGATACCAAAAGCCTGTTTCTCGGCATGTTTATCGCCATTCTGTCGGTCGAGGTTTATTGCCGTCTCGAACAGGTTGAGCGGCTGAAAATTAAGATGCCTGATACCGTGCCGCCCAACGTTGCCGCCTCTTTTTCGGCGCTGATCCCGTCGATTATCACCGTGACGCTGGTGGCCACCTTTGGCTTTGTTTTCCATCGCGTTAGCGGCATGTATCTGTATGACGCGGTCTATCAGGTGGTGCAGCAACCGCTGGAGTCGGTAGTGCAGAGCCTGTGGGGGATTCTGATTCTGATGTTCGTTGCCCAGCTGTTCTGGGTCATTGGCATTCACGGCAATCAGATGGTGAAACCGATTCGTGAACCGCTGCTGCTGGGGGCGATTATGGTCAATATGACCGCCTTTGAGCAGGGCAAAGAGGCGCCAAATATCATCACCATGCCGTTCTGGGATGTTTACATGAGCATCGGCGGTTCCGGCCTCACCATCGGTCTGTTGACGGCGGTGATGCTGGCAACGCGGCGCAAGGAGATGCGTGAAATCGCCAAACTCTCATTCGGCCCCGGCATTTTCAATATCAATGAACCGGTGATCTTTGGTATGCCGATTATGCTCAACCCGATCCTGGCGATCCCGTTCATCATTACGCCGCTGGTGACCGGTTCCATCGGCTATTTCGCCACGGTGATGGGATTCGCCGGCAAAGCGGTGGTGATGGTGCCGTGGACCACGCCACCGATCATTAACGCCTGGCTCTCGACGGCGGGATCGATGGGCGCGGTCGTGACCCAGATCATTTGCATTCTGGTATCGGTGCTGATCTACCTGCCGTTTGTCAAAGTGGCTGCCCGCCGCGCCGATGCTGCCGAAGCGCAAAATTCACAACCTGAACTGACCCCGAACCGACCGGAGGTGTTATGAGTCGCCAGCTGATTCAGATCCCGCAAAATTTTATTCTCGGTGCTGCTGCTTCAGCCTGGCAAACCGAGGGCTGGAGCGGGAAAAAAGTAGGGCAGGACTCCTGGGCAGACGCCTGGTATCAGCAGGATCGGCACGTCTGGCATAACGGCTATGGCCCGGCCATCGCCACCGATTTTATTAACCGTTTTGAAGAAGATGTGGCGCTGATGAAAGCCAGCGGGCTGACGCACTATCGTACCTCGATCAACTGGTCGCGTTTTCTCACCGACTATGAAACGGCCACGGTGGACGAAGAGTACGCGGCTTACTATGACCGGCTGATTGACGAGATGCAGCGCCAGGGGATTGAACTAATGCTCTGCCTGGAGCATTACGAACTGCCCGCCACGCTGCTGGAGCAGTATGGCGGCTGGCAGTCAAAGCATGTGGTTGAGCTGTTTATCCGTTACGTCGAACAGGTGTTTAAACGCTATGCCGGACGGGTGACGCGCTGGTTTGTGTTTAACGAGCCGATTGTGGTGCAGACCCGCGTCTATCTCGATGCGCTGCGCTGGCCCTATGAGCAGAACACCCATAAGTGGATGCAGTGGAACCACCATAAAAATCTGGCCACCGCCCGGGTGGTGCAGCTGTTCCGCCAGGCGGGCTATGCCGGTCGCATCGGCACCATCCTCAACCCGGAAGTCACCTATCCGCGCTCGTCAGCCCCGCATGACCGGAAGGCGGCGCATATTTATGACCTGTTCTATAACCGGGTATTTCTCGATCCGGCTATTAAAGGCACCTATCCGGCGGAGCTGCTGGCACTGCTGGATAAACATCAGATTCAGTGGGAAGCAACGCCGGAAGAGCTGGCGATCATCGCTGGCAATACCGTCGATGAGGTCGGGCTTAATCTTTACTATCCGCACCGCGTAAAAGCCCCGTCCCGAGCCTGGCATCCGGAAACGCCGTTCCATCCCGCCTGGTATTACGAGCACTTTGAGTTGCCGGGCCGGCGGATGAACTCTTCGCGCGGCTGGGAAATTCAGCCGGAAATCATCTGGGATATGGCGCAGCGAATGCGCGATGAGTACGGCAACATTCCGTGGTTTGTCGCCGAGAGCGGCATGGGCGTCGAAAACGAAGCGCAGTTCAAAAACGCAGAGGGGGAAATTCAGGACGACTACCGCATCCACTTTATCAGCGAGCATCTGCATCAGGCGATCCGCGCGCAACAGGCGGGCATCAACTGTCAGGGCTATATGCTGTGGGCCTTCACCGACAATGTCTCGCCGATGAACGCCTTCAAAAACCGCTATGGCCTGATTGAAATCGACCTGGAGAACCAGCGTCAGCGCCGGATGAAAAAGTCCGCCCACTGGTTCCGGGCACTGCGCGATAACCAGCAATTTACCCTGTGGCTTGATGATGAGCCTAAGTAACCAAATAACCCGAGGAAGCGAGAATGAAACGTATTGTTCTGGCCTGTGCCGCAGGCATGTCGACATCAATGGTGGTGACAAGAATGGAAAAAGAGGCCGCCGCGCGCGGATTATCTTTTCAGATCTACGCCATCCCCGAACAGAATCTGCGTGAGGAGCTGCAAAATTACGGCAGCGAAGTGGTGGCGGTGCTGCTGGGGCCGCAGGTGCGCTTTAAACTGGAAGAGAATAAAAAACTGACCGACAGCTATCAGCTGCCGATTGCGGTGATTGATACCGTCGCTTACGGCACCCTGAATGGCGCAAAGGTACTCGATCAGGCGCTGGCTTTGATACACTGAGGCACAGTTTGCGAGCCATCTTCTCCGGCTCGCGGGCATTGTCGCGCAGGGAACGGCGGCAATGCCGTTAGCGCATTGATTGCAAAGGGTGAAAGCGTGGACAAAGCCGAAGCGCCGCAAGAAAAAAAGCAGTATCAGGAAATTGGTCAGCATCTGCGCCAGCAAATCAGCGACGGACATTATCCGGTGGGATCGCGCCTGCCGCCTGAACGTCAGCTGGCTGAAACCTGGGGCGTCAGCCGGACCATCGTGCGCGAGGCGTTATTGATGCTGGAGCTGGAAGGCACGGTGGATATTCGCCAGAGTTCCGGCGTCTACGTGATGCGTATTCCGTCCGCCAGCGACGATGAAGAAGAGGCTTTTTTCCGCAGCGATGTTGGCCCGTTTGAAATGCTGCAGGCGCGTCAGCTGCTGGAGAGCAATATCGCCGCCTTTGCCGCTAAAATGGCGACCAAGGCGGACATCGAAAACCTGCGCCGCACGCTGGAGCAGGAGCAGCGTGCCATCGCCGCCAATGACAGCAGTCAGGATAACGACAAGTTATTTCATCTGTTGCTGGCGGGAGCCAGTCAGAATCAGATGCTGCTCGACACCGTGACCAGCATCTGGCGACATCACGACAGCAGCCCGCTGTGGCAGCAGCTGCGTCCCCAGTTTGAAACCCGCGCCTACCGCCTGAAGTGGCTGGGCGATCACCAGACCATTCTGGCCGCTCTGCGCCGTCGCGATGTGATGGGCGCATGGCAGGCCACCTGGCAGCACCTTGAGAATGTTAAAAATACGCTGCTGGAGCTCTCCGATGCGGATGCGCCTGACTTCGACGGTTATCTGTTTGATTCAGTACCGATCTTTCAGGGAAAGCTGATGTAGTGGAGAGTCATTAATGAAGATAGTGCCGCTTAGCGCCGTGCCTCAGTTTGCCGATCAGATTACCGAATGGCAGTGGCGGGCTTTCGGCGATCCTGACAGCCGTGACTTCTTCGCCAGCATTGTCGCCAGCAGCCTGAGCGGAAGCGATTTTCCGGTGACGTTTGTCGCCGTGGAGGCGGGCAATGCGATAGGTACGGTGGGCTTCTGGCGCTGTGATCTGATCAGCCGTCAGGATCTCTTCCCGTGGCTGGCGGCCCTCTATGTGGATAGGTCCGCGCGCGGCAAAGGCGTGAGTGAAGCGCTGCAGCAGCGGGTGATTCAGCACGCTCAGGCGCAGGGATATTCGCGGTTGTGGTTGTGGTCAACCTTCAGCGGCTATTACGAACGTTTTGGCTGGCAGCCTCAGGGCGAGGCGCTGGAATATCCCGACAAGCCTGTGATGCTCTATTCCCGCCCTCTGTAAAGGGTGCCAGCCGCGCTATTGGCGACCGGCACGGGCTGATTCAGGGAGCCGGATAGGTATAACGACGGTGGATCGCCTCTATGCCTTCCAGGATCTCAGCATTTAATGTCAGATTGAAGCTGTCGATGTTGGTCTGCAACTGCTCCAGCGTGGTCGCGCCGAGCAGGGTGCTGGCGACAAACGGCTGCTGACGCACGTAAGCCAGTGCCATCTGTGACGGATCAATCTGGTGCTGGCGGGCTAACGCCACATACTCGGCAACCGCCTGTTGCGACTGCTCGCCGCTGTAGCGGGTAAAGCGACTGAACAGCGTGTTGCGGGCACCGGCAGGCTGCGCGCCATTCAGGTACTTACCGCTCAGGGTGCCAAACGCCAGGCTGGAGTAAGCCAGCAGCTCAACCCCTTCATGCTGACTGATCTCGGCCAGACCCACTTCAAAGCTGCGGTTCAGCAGGCTGTAGGGATTCTGAATGCTGATGATGCGCGGCAGTTCATGCTTTTCCGCCAGTTGCAGATAGCGCATCACGCCCCATGCGGTTTCATTCGACACCCCGATATAGCGAATCTTACCGGCGCGCACCTGTTCGGTCAGCGCTTCCAGCGTCTCCAGCAGCGTCACCTGGGCGGTGGTTTCACTGTACTGATAGCCCAGCTTGCCAAAATAGTTGGTCTGACGTTGCGGCCAGTGCAGCTGATAGAGATCGATATAGTCGGTATTCAGGCGTTTCAGGCTGGCATCCAGCGCTTCGCGGATGTTCTTGCGGTCCAGTGCCATGTTAGGGCGAATCGACGCATCGTTACCGCGCGACGGGCCCGACACCTTGCTGGCCAGAATGATTTTGTCACGGCTGCCGCGCTGTTTCAGCCAGCTGCCAATGTACTGTTCGGTCAGACCCTGGGTTTCCGGGCGCGGTGGCACCGGATACATTTCGGCAGTATCAATAAAGTTAATGCCGGAACGAATAGCCAAATCCAGCTGAGCATGGGCGTCGGCTTCACTGTTCTGTTCGCCAAACGTCATGGTGCCCAACCCCAGCTGACTCACTTCCAGCGTGCTATGGGGAATACGATGATAGTGCATTGCCAGCTTCCTTTTCTTTATGGAATGGAATGTTGTCTCCTCAGGGACTATAGCGCGAGCAATGGCGGGGAAGGAAGGGGGAAAAGTTGGGGAAAACGCCTGCCAGCGGGGAAGATGCGGCAGGCGAGTCAATTTCGCACTTAGCGTTCAATGATGGTCGAGACCTCATCGCCGTTAATCTGTACTGCGTGACCCGACTGATCGGTGTACTGCACCAGCCCGGTTTCTTTATCAATGGTCGGCTTACCTTCGGTCATAATCATCCGGCCATCTTTAGTTGCCATCACATAATCTGAACTGCATCCGCTTAACATCGCTGCGGTTAGCGCCACAATTGCTACACCTGCCCATCCTTTCATTACGCCTCATCTCCACACATCATCGACTGCAAAAAGTGTAGTAATAAATTGTTTTGCCGGCCGGGTTAATCGTAGGAATCTGAAAATTTGCGGGCGAGCACGCTCGCCCTTGACATTTCTATGCGGTTTTCTTCTTACCGCGCATCAGGTTAAGGCACTCAACCGCCATTGAGAAGAACATGGCAAAATAAATGTAACCTTTTGGTACATGAACCGCGAAACTCTCCAGAATCAGGGTGAAACCGACCAGAATCAGGAAAGCTAACGCCAGCATTTTCACCGACGGATGGCGCTCAACAAACTCACCAATGGTGCGGGCAGCGAACATCATCATCAGCACTGCGATCACTACCGCCGCCATCATGATAAACAGATGATCGGAGAGGCCGATGGCGGTAATCACCGAGTCGAGGCTGAAAATAATATCCAGCAGCATGATCTGTACGATCGCGCCGAGGAACGAATGGACGTTGGATTTCTGTTCCGCTTCGTTACCTTCGATGGTTTCGTGGATCTCCATGCTCGATTTCCACAGCAGGAACAGACCACCGAACAGCAGAATCAGATCGCGGGCAGAGAAGGCGTGGTCCATCAGCGTAAACAGCGGATTGGTCAGTCTGGCCACCCAGGCGATAGAGGCCAGCAGTCCCAGACGCATTAACATCGCGCCCAGTAAACCGATGCGGCGTGCGCTGGCTTGCTGGTGCTTAGGCAGTTTAGCGACCACTAACGACAGGAAAATAATGTTATCAATACCCAGCACCACCTCAAGGATGGTCAGGGTTCCCAGTGCCAGCCAGGCGTTGGGATCGGCAATCCACTCAAACATACCTACATTCAATCCTAAACGAAAATTAAACGGGGATTATACGCACTGAATTTGCTTCTCTCCCACAAAATTGCGCCACGTCAGGTGAGAATGTCATTGCTACAGCAGAAAGTGGCGCGCCAGCAGCGGTCCGGTAAAACTCTTCTTCAGGTAAAAGCCGCGCGGTAAGGTTAGGATCGGTTGACCCTGATCGCCAATCCCTTCGGTCAGCGCTTTACTGTTGGCGGCTTTGGGACGGATCTGCAGCCAGGCGCCGTGGCGGGCGGTGATCTGATCTACCTGACCCAGCACGATCATATCCATCAACTCTTCCCAGTCCTGACGCAGCATCTCATCTTCTTCTGCGTTCGGGCTCCATAACAGCGGTGCCCCGACCCGACGCTGCCGCAGCGGAATATCACGCTGGCCTTCGACCGGGATCCACAACACCCGCGCCAGTTTGTGACGTACGTGGCTGGTCAGCCAGGTAACGCCACTGTTACCGGTAAGCGGGGCAACGCAGACAAAGGTGGTTTCCAGCGGTTTCCCTGTGGCATCAATCGGAATGGTTTTTAGCTCAATACCGAGATGGGCGAAGTCCTGCTCGGCTTTGCTGCCGGCACTGGCCCCGAGCAGCAGTTCCAACAGCATACCGACCCAGCCTTTATCGCGTTTCAGGTCGGGAGGCATCGTCAGACCGGCCCGATCGGCCAGCGTTTCCAGCGTTAATCCGGCTAACGCCTGCGCCCGGGCCAGCAGGATAGCTTCATCTTCAGGCGGTGCTGGCAGGTGGCTCATGGTGATTACTCATGTTGCTTAAAATTTGTACAGGATGTTGCGCAGTGGGGTTAACTGAACAATTCACTGCGCTGAGTGAGGATAATAACATGATAGATCGTGCTTTTTTCAGCGGATCTCGCGGGCAATGAAAGGGGTGCTTGCAGGTTATCCCAACTTACTCGCAACAATGAACAGGATCTCATACCCGGTTATCCACAGAAAAGTGGGATAACCCGCCAGCCTGTGCGGTACTGGTTCCATTTACAGCCTTGACTTTGCCGTTTTTGACGCTAATTTCACCGCTCTGACCTAAGGCTGAGCGATCTGTTGTGGATAACCTGCTAAGCGCTTAAAATTCATCCAACTGTAAAGAGTGGACAGTTTTGTCGGGGGTTAATCGCCGTGATAATTTGTTTATTTTTCAATTTTATCTATTATAATCAATCTTATATGGAATAATGGATTTTTCATCTGCCTGAAACGTTCAGCAAGGTTATTCAGTTAACTCCCGCGTTCTGCACAAAGCTATCCACAGAAAAGGTGAATAAGATCGATTTTTCTGACGGGGATTGTTCATAACTAGCGGCTTCTCTGTGAGTTATCCCGGAGTTTTACGCTTAACACCCCGTGAATCCAGTGGTTTACCGCCTGTAAGGAGTGTGAAACAATCAGCCTATTCAAATTTAGCTTTGAGGTAGTCCGGTGATCGATGATGATGGCTACCGCCCGAATGTTGGTATCGTAATTTGTAACAGGCAGGGACAAGTGTTATGGGCCAGGCGCTTTGGACAGCACTCCTGGCAATTTCCTCAGGGAGGCATCAATCCCGGTGAAACCGCTGAACAGGCGATGTATCGCGAACTGTTCGAAGAAGTGGGGTTACACCGTAAAGATGTTCGAATACTTGCATCTACCCGTAACTGGTTGCGCTACAAGTTGCCAAAACGTTTGGTGCGTTGGGACACAAAGCCGGTATGTATCGGCCAGAAACAAAAGTGGTTTCTTCTGCAGTTAATGTCTAATGACGCGGATATCAATGTGCAGCACAGCAGCACGCCTGAGTTTGACGGCTGGCGCTGGGTGAGCTTCTGGTATCCGGTGCGTCAGGTTGTCTCCTTCAAACGCGACGTCTACCGTCGGGTGATGAAGGAATTCGCTGGCGTGGTGATGTCTATGCAGGAGAGTGCGGGGCAGCGAAACAATCCTGCCCATCGACGTAAGAGAGGATAGGCCACGCCCTTTATGCTCACTCAGTTGCGCGAAATTGTAGAAAAAGTGGCGAGTGCGCCGCGTCTGAATGAAGCACTCGACATTCTGGTCAATGAGATCTGTCTGGCGATGGAAACGGAAGTCTGTTCCGTTTACCTCGCCGATCACGATCGTCGCTGCTATTACCTGATGGCGACGCGCGGCCTGAAAAAGCCGCGTGGCCGCACCGTGACGCTGGCGTTCGACGAAGGCATCGTCGGTTTAGTCGGTCGTCTGGCCGAGCCGATCAACCTCGCCGACGCGCAAAGTCATCCCAGTTTTAAATATATCCCCGCGGTGAAAGAGGAGCGCTATCGCTCCTTCCTCGGCGTGCCGATTATCAGCCGTCGCCAGCTACTGGGCGTGCTGGTGGTACAGCAGCGTGAACATCGTCAGTTTGATGAGAGCGAAGAGTCGTTTCTGGTCACGCTGGCCACGCAGATGGCGGCGTTGCTGTCGCAATCCCAGATGGGGCAGCTGTTTGGTCAGTTCCGTCAGACCCGGATACGTGCCATCGCCGCCGCGCCAGGCGTGGCGGTAGCACCGGGCTGGGTCGATGAGACGCAGCCGCTGCTCGATCAGGTCTCCGCGGCCTCAACGCTGGATGTTCAGCGTGAGCGTGAACGCCTGTCGCTCGCCATGAGCGAAGCCGCCAGCGAATTTCGCCGTTTCAGCAAGCGTTTCAGTGCCAGCGTGCAGAAAGAGAGCGCGGCGATCTTTGACCTCTATTCCCACCTGTTAACCGATGCCCGCCTGAAGAAAGATCTGTTCGATGAGATCGAACGCGGATCGGTGGCGGAGTGGGCGGTTAAACAGGTGATCGAGAAGTTTGCCGAACAGTTCGCCAGCCTGACCGACAGCTATCTGCGGGAACGCGCGGGTGATCTGCGCGTGCTGGGTCAGCGTCTGTTATTCCATCTCGATGATTCGCTGGTCGGCACCAACGCCTGGCCGGAGCGGTTTGTGCTGGTGGCGGATGAACTGACTGCCACCTCGCTGGCGGAGCTGCCGCACGAGCGGCTGGCTGGCGTGGTGGTGCGCGACGGTGCCGCTAACTCCCATGCGGCGATCCTGACGCGTGCCATGGGTATCCCGACGGTCATGGGTGCCGATATCCTGCCGCATCAGCTGAATAAACGGCTGCTGATCGTCGATGGTTACCGTGGCGAGCTGTTAATCGATCCCGAACCGGTGCTGGTGCAGGAGTATCAGCGGCTGATCAGCGAAGAGAACGCGCTGAGCAAAACGGCCGAAGGGGTCGTCGATCAACCCGGTGAGCTGAAAAGCGGCGAGCGGGTGCAGGTGATGCTGAACGCCGGATTAAGTCCGGAGCATGAACAGGCGCTCGGCAGCTGGGTTGACGGCATCGGCCTCTATCGCACCGAAATCCCCTTTATGCTGCAGAACGGCTTCCCGTCAGAAGAGGAGCAGGTGGCACAGTATCAGGGCATGTTGCAGCTGTTTCACAACAAGCCGGTCACGCTGCGCACCCTTGATGTGGGCGCGGATAAACAGCTGCCCTACATGCCGATCAGTGAAGAGAATCCCTGCCTGGGCTGGCGCGGTATCCGCCTGACGCTCGACCAGCCGGAAATTTTCCTGGTCCAGGTGCGTGCCATGCTGCGGGCGAATGCGGCCTCCGGCAACCTCAGTATTCTGTTGCCGATGATCAGTCATATCGACGAAATCGACGAGGCGAAACGGCTGATCGAACGCGCCGGTCGCGAAGTGGAAGAGATGCTGGGCTACACCATCCCCACGCCGCGCATCGGTATCATGATTGAAGTGCCGTCGATGCTGTTTATGATCCCGCATCTGGCGTCGCGCGTCGACTTTGTCTCGGTCGGCACCAACGATCTGACCCAGTATCTGCTGGCGGTGGACCGCAACAACACCCGCGTGGCCAATCTCTACGACTCGCTGCACCCGGCGATGCTGCGCGCCCTGCACGCTATCGCCCGCGAAGCCCGTCAGGCCAATCTTGAACTCTGCCTGTGTGGTGAAATGGCAGGCGATCCGATGTGTGTCGCGCTGCTGGTGGGGATGGGGTATCACCATCTCAGCATGAACGGTAAAAATGTGCCGCGCGTGAAATACCTGCTGCGCCATCTGGATCAGGAAGAAGCGCAGAAGCTCAGTGAACAGGGAATGAATGCGCATACCGCTACCGAGGTTCGCCATCTGGTCTCTACCTTTATGGAGCGGCGTGGACTGGGCGGTCTGATCCGCGGAGGCCGCTAAGCGTTATCCGCATTTACATTTCGGCGTCAACTGACAAAACCGGCTGTGCTATGATGCGCAGCCTTAATTTATGTGCCTGTTAACGCCCTTTTTTCAGGGCCGAAGAATAGACGGTGAATGATGAATAACGGCTATATTGCATTTCCGCAGTTCGATCCGGTGATCTTCTCGATCGGACCGGTTTCGCTGCACTGGTACGGTCTGATGTATCTGGTCGGCTTTGTTTTCGCCATGTGGCTGGCGGTGCGTCGCGCCAACAAGCCCGGCAGCGGCTGGAAAAAAGAGGAAGTGGAAAACCTGCTGTATGCCGGTTTCCTCGGCGTGTTCCTTGGCGGCCGTATCGGTTACGTGCTGTTCTACAATTTACCGCTGTTCCTGGAAAATCCGCTCTATCTGTTCAAAGTCTGGGATGGCGGCATGTCATTCCACGGTGGCCTGATTGGGGTGATTGTGGTGATGCTGGTCTTCGCTCGCCGCACTAAACGCCATTTCTTCCAGGTGGCTGATTTCATCGCCCCGCTGATCCCGTTTGGTCTCGGTGCAGGCCGTCTTGGCAACTTCATTAACGGCGAGCTGTGGGGCCGTGTCGATCCGGGGTTCCCGTTTGCTATGCTGTTCCCGGGCTCACGCAGCGAAGATGTCGCGCTGGCCGCCACCAACCCACAATATCAGGCGCTGCTCAATACCTACGGCGTGCTGCCACGTCATCCTTCGCAGCTTTATGAACTGATTCTTGAAGGGGTGGTGCTGTTCATCATTCTTAACCTGTTTATTCGTAAGCCGCGCCCGATGGGCAGCGTCTCTGGCCTGTTCCTGATCGGTTACGGCGCATTCCGTATTATCGTCGAGTTCTTCCGCCAGCCGGATGCCCAGCTTGGCCTGTTTGAAGGCGGAATCAGTATGGGGCAGATTCTCTCCGTCCCCATGATTATTGCCGGTATCGCCATGATGATCTGGGCCTATCGTCGTCGTCCACAGCCACAATTTCGTGAGGAAAAATGAAACAGTATCTGGACCTGATGCAACATGTGCTGAATGAAGGCACGCCAAAAGCTGACCGTACCGGAACCGGCACGCTTTCAATTTTTGGTCACCAGATGCGTTTCAATCTGCAGGATGGGTTTCCGCTGGTCACCACGAAAAAATGCCATATCCGATCCATCATTCATGAGCTGCTGTGGTTCCTGAAAGGTGACACCAACATCGGTTACCTGAAGGAGAATAATGTCTCAATCTGGGATGAGTGGGCGGATGAACAGGGCGATCTTGGCCCGGTTTATGGCAAGCAGTGGCGTAGCTGGGGCACCGCCAGCGGCGAAGAGATTGACCAGATCAGCAAAGTGATCGAGCAACTGAAACGCGACCCTGACTCACGGCGGATCATCGTCTCAGCCTGGAACGTGGGTGAACTGGATCAGATGGCGCTGGCACCGTGCCACGCCTTCTTCCAGTTCTACGTGGCTGACGGCAAGCTCTCATGCCAGCTTTATCAGCGCTCCTGCGACATCTTCCTGGGTCTGCCGTTCAACATTGCCAGTTATGCGCTGCTGGTGCATATGGTGGCGCAGCAGTGCGACCTGCAGGTCGGTGACTTCGTCTGGACCGGCGGAGATACTCACCTCTACAGTAACCATCTGGAGCAGGCGCGCCTGCAGCTGACCCGCGAGCCGCGTCCGCTGCCGAAGCTGGTCATTAAGCGTAAACCCGCTTCGTTGTTTGACTATCAGTTCGATGATTTCGACATTGAAGGTTACGATCCGCATCCGGCCATTAAGGCGCCGGTCGCGATTTAACCCATGCAAATGAAAAAGCCCCGGTGATGCTCTGCACGCCGGGGCTTTTTTTATGCCTGAGCGGTAAAAATATGCGGCACGGCTCGCAGCGTCATGCCACTGAATGTCTGATGATCGTTTTCTCTGCGATGTCGCTTCCAGCCTCCCAACAGCCCGCTTGTTCCCGCTTTCATCACCCGGCACGCTAGCGCCATGAAAAGATACCCGTTACGCGGTTTTACCCTGCCGGAACTGCTGGTGGTGATGGTGATCGCCGGCATCCTGAGCCTCGGTGCACTTCACGGCTGGCAGCGCTGGCAGCAACGGCAGCAGCTGCGCGATACCGCCCAGCAGCTGCAGGGATTTCTGTTGCGGCTGCGTGCTCAGGCGTTCCGGCAAAATCGTGACCTGATCCTCTGGTCACGTGCGGGCCAACCCTGGTGTCTTGGCAGCGGCAGTCCGCCATCAGGGCCATGTCAGGCAGGAAAGCGGCTGCATTTCGTCGCACCGTACTCTGACGTAACCTTGTACGAATTACGCGGTGAGCCGGGTTTTTACGGTCGTCGCAACGTAGCCAGAGCAGGCAGCCTTGAGCTGGGTAATGACGCAGGCCGGCTGCGGCTGATTATTTCGGCCCGGGCGCGCATCCGTTTTTGCTTTACCGAAGATGAGGCGTGCCGTTGAAAGCGGCCGGATTCAGCCTGCTGGAGATGCTGATCGCAATGGCGATTGGCGCGGTGCTGATGGTCAGCGCCGGACGTTTCTTGCCGCTGCTGCTGGGCGAAAACGTCGAATTGTTGCAGCGGGCGCAGCTGCGTCAGGAGCTTCAGCAGATCATGGCCACGCTGGAAAAGGCGGTGCGGCGTGCCGGCTATTGCCACGGCGAGTGTGGCAGCGGCGCGCTGACAATCAGTGAAAACTGTCTGCTGCTGCGCTGGGATGAGAACAGCAACGGTCAGTGGGAAGGCGTTAACCAGGCGGACAGCGATCACTACGGCTATCGCCTGCGGTTGCAACAGCTGGAGATGCAGCGTGGGGTTGGTGACTGCGGTTCTGGCGGCTGGGAACGGCTCTCCGATCCGGCTTTCCTGACGCTGGAGCAGTTCAGTGTGACCCGCCAGCAGAAGCTAATCCGGTTACGGTTGCAGGGACGAGCCGGACGCTGGCTGGAAACGGTGGAAAGCTGGGTAGAGGGTGAAAACCTGTGAAGCAGCGGGGCAGCAGCACGCTGGGCATGGTGTTAATGCTGTTAGTGATCGGCAGCCTGACGCTGCATGCCAGCCGGAAAATGCTGGAGCAGGGGATGCTGTTACTGGCTGACGAGCAGCAGTTCATACAGGATTTCTGGCGGGCGCAGTCGGCACTGCAATGGGGCTTAACCCAACGCTGGCCGGCGGGCGAAACGGCCGGTTGCCAGCTTAACGAAGGCGAGGGCTGGCGCAGTTGTCTACAGCGAGGTGAAGATGGAAAAGGGCTGCTCAAAGGTGAGGCCAGCGGCAGTGGCACCGCGGTGTGGCAGTGGGTCACACGCCAGCAGGGCCAGATTCAGGCGCTGCCGCACGGCTGGATTGACTACTGTCCGCTCACCAGGCCAGGCGACTGTCTCTGAGAACGGCGGATTCAGCCTGCCGGAAGCGTTATTTGCTCTGCTGTTAATGGCATTAAGCAGCAGTGCGCTTTTACAGTATCATCGCGCGCTGGTTCGCGGGTTCAGCCAGCAGTGGGAGCAGCGCGAGGCGTGGCGGGTAGCGGAACAACGTCTGGTCGGGCAGGCGGTCGCAGGCTGGCATTCCACCCTGCAACGCCAGAGCAGCCCGACAGGCTGTGTGCAGGAACGGGCCGATGTCCAGGGGCCGCAGCAGCGTACGGCTACCCTGACGCGATTACGCTGTTAAACCGCAGTCGCAAACGCCCTTTTGATGGGCTTCAACCACGATCCGCGGTAGAGTTACCGGGCCGCAATACCGCAGTTATGTTCTGAGTTACCACAGGAGTTTTCATGTTTCACGTTTATCACTCAAATCAGCTTGATGTGCTGAAGATTCTGGCGGCTGCGGTGATTAAACATGATCCACTGGATGACCCTTTCGCCTCAGAGATGGTGCTGGTGCAAAGCCCGGGGATGGCGCAGTGGCTGCAAATGGAGCTGGCCCAGACCTTTGGTATCGCCGCCAACATCGAATTTCCACTGCCGGCCAGCTTTATCTGGGAGATGTTCGTTCGGGTGCTGCCCGACATTCCGGTAGAGAGCGCGTTCAGCAAAGCCAGCATGAGCTGGAAGCTGATGCATCGTCTGCCGGAAATGCTGGAGCACGAGGAATTTATCTCGCTGCGCCACTACCTGCATGACGATGGCGACAAACGTAAACTGTTCCAGCTGAGCTCGCGGGTGGCGGATCTGTTTGACCAGTATCTGGTCTATCGCGCCGACTGGCTCAACAGCTGGGAGCGCGGTGAAACCATTGAGGGACTGGGCGAGGCGCAGCGCTGGCAGGCGGCGCTGTGGCGCGATCTGGTCAGCTATACCGAAACCCTGCGCCAGCCTAAATGGCATCGTGCCAACCTCTATGCGCGTTTTATTCAGACGCTGGAGCAGGCGCAGCACACGCCAGAAAATCTGCCGAAGCGGGTCTTTATCTGTGGCATCTCCGCCTTGCCACCGGTCTATCTTCAGGCGTTGCAGGCGCTGGGACGCCATATCGATATCCATCTGCTGTTTACCAATCCCTGCCGCGATTACTGGGGCGATATTCAGGATTATGCCTTTCTGGCGAAGCTGCAAAGCCGTCAGCGTCGGCGTCATGGCGCGGATGAACAGCGCGGACTGTTCCGTGACGTGGAACAGGCGCCTGCGCTCTTCAATGAGGCGGGTGAACAACAGCTGACGAACCCTCTGCTTGCCTCATGGGGCAAGCTGGGGCGTGACAATCTTTTTCTGCTCAGCCAGATGGAAGATAATGACGACATCGACGCCTTTGTTGAGGTGGAAGAAGACAATCTGCTGCACTGCCTGCAGTCCGATCTGCTCAACCTGCAGGACAACGCGGTCATCGGGCTGAACGCCGCCGAACTGGCGCACAGCGATCAGAAACGCCGGCTCGATCCCGCCGATCGCTCAGTGGCGGTACAGGTGTGCCACAGTGCCCAGCGTGAAGTTGAAGTGCTGCAGGATCACCTGTTAGCGTTGATGGAGGCCAACCCGGCGCTGAAAGCGCGTGACATTATTGTCATGGTGGCCGATATCGACGCTTATGCGCCCTTTATTCAGGCCGTTTTCGCCAACGCGCCTGCGGACCGTTATTTACCCTTTGCCATTTCAGATCGCCGCGCCAGCCAGGCACATCCGGCGATTGTCGCGTTCCTGCACCTGCTGGCGCTGCCGGATAGCCGCTTTGTCTCAGAAGATGTACTGGCGCTGCTGGATGTGCCGGCGCTGGCCAGCCATTTCGCCATCGATGAAAGCGGTCTGCGCCTGCTGCGACGTTGGGTTAGTGAGTCGGGGGTGCGCTGGGGGCTGGATGACGCCAGCGTGGAAGCCCTGTCATTACCGATTACCGGCCAGCACACCTGGCGCTTTGGTCTGCAGCGTATGCTGCTGGGCTATGCGATGGAAAGCCACAACGGTGACTGGCAAGGCATTCTGCCGTATGACGAATCGAGTGGTCTGGTGGGCGAACTGGCCGGGCATCTGGCGGAGCTGTTGTCGCGGCTTAACCACTGGCGGCAGCGGCTGGCCGAACCACGACCGCTGCAGGCCTGGCTGCCGCTATGCCGCGAGTTGCTGAACGCCTTTTTCAGCCCGGATGCGGAGACCGAAGCGGCGTTGCTGCTGGTTGAAGAGCAGTGGCAGGCGCTGATTGAATATGGCATGGACGCCCGCTTTGAAGAGGCGATACCGGTCACCCTGCTGCGTGACGATCTCCGCAGCCGGCTGGATCAGCAGCGTATCAGCCAGCGTTTTCTTGCCGGACAGATCAACTTCTGTACCCTGATGCCGATGCGGTCGATTCCGTTCCAGGTGGTTTGTCTGCTGGGGATGAATGATGGCGTTTATCCGCGCACCTTAGCGCCGTTAGGTTTTGATTTGATGCAACAAAAGTCACGCAAAGGCGATCGCAGCCGCCGTGACGATGACCGTTATCTGTTTCTGGAAGCGCTGATCTCTGCACAGCAGCAGCTCTACATCAGCTATATCGGGCGGGCTATTCAGGATAATACGGAACGCTACCCGTCGGTGCTGGTCACAGAACTGCTGGACTATATCGGTCAGAGTTTTTATCTGGAGGGTGATGAAGAGCGCGATCTGGATGAGAGTGCGGCGCGGGTGCGGGAGCATCTGCAGCATCTGCACAGCCGGATGCCGTTTGCTGCCGATAACTTCCAGCCAGCCGCCAGACTGCAGAGCTTTGCCCGCGAATGGCTACCGGCCGCGCAGGGAACGGGAGAGCCACAACCCGATTTTGTCCAGCCGCTGGCGGCACCGACGATTGAGACGCTGACGCTGGAGGCGTTTCTGCGCTTCTGGCGCCATCCGGTGCGGGCATGGTTTCATCAACGGCTCGGGGTCAATTTCTGGCTGGAAGAGAACGAACTGCCCGACAGCGAACCCTTTGCTCTTGATAATCTGGAGCGTTATCAGATTAACGCGCAGCTGCTGAATGCGCTGGTGGAAGGGGAGGATACCCAGCGGCTCTATGCGCACCACCGTGCGGCGGGTAATCTGCCTTACGGTGCGTTTGGTGAACTGTTCTGGCAGGCGCAGCGTGACGAGATGCAGGAAGTGGCGGCAGAAGTGGTTACCCAGCGCAGCGAAGGCGAGAGCTGGGAAGTCAATCTGCAGCTGGAACAGGTCAGCCTGACCGGCTGGCTGACGCAGGTGCAGAGTGACGGACTATTGCGCTGGCGGCCAGGTGTGCTGAACATGAACGACGGCCTGCTGCTCTGGCTGGAGCATCTGGTCTACTGCGCACTGGGCGGAACCGGCAGCAGCCGGATGTATGGCCGGCAACACAGTCGCTGGTGCTTTCTGGCGGTAAGTCAGCAGGAGGCTCTTACGGCGCTGAATGATTATGTCGCGGGCTACCTGGCCGGTATGCGCCAGCCGCTGATGCTGCTTAACAAAAGCGGCGGCGCCTGGTTAACGGCCAGCTATGACAAAAAAAACCAGCAACTTCTGACTGATGAGGCGACCCAGCTTAAAGCGCGTAATCGCCTGCTGACGGCGTGGTCAGGCAGTTATCAGGTAGAGGGTGAAGGCAGCGATCCCTACCTGCAACGCCTGTGTCGCGTGCTGGAAGAGACACAGCTACACCAGATAACTGAGGCGGCACAGCGCTGGTATTTACCGGTGCTGGCTGCACATCAGGATGATGAATAGCAGGCCAGGCAGCAGATTTGTTTACTGGCTAATTACACAGAAAGTTTGCTCTGCGTTGAGCCGCGGTGTCAGACACTGACGGTTTATTGGGTAAGGTAAGGGGTTTACATGCGGATATACGCACGCTGGCTGGCAACGCTGCTGATGAGTCTGGTGGCTTTCACAGCACTGGCGCAGACAGAAACGGGCTGGCAGCCGATTAATGAAGTCATTCGCAAGAGTGAACACGATCCTCGTCAGTATCAGGCCATCCGGCTCGACAACGGAATGACGGTATTACTGGTTTCCGATCCGGTGGCACCTAAGTCGCTGGCGGCGCTGACCTTACCGATTGGCTCTCTGGACGATCCCGATCAGCAGCTTGGTCTGGCGCACTATCTGGAGCATATGGTGCTGATGGGCTCTGCCCATTACCCGCAGCCGGACAATCTGGCTGAGTTCCTGAAAAAGCACGGTGGCAGCCACAATGCCAGCACCGCCTCTTACCGCACCGCCTTCTATCTGGAAGTGGAAAATGCTTCGCTGGAGCCAGCAGTGGATCGCCTGGCCGATGCAGTTGCCGCGCCGCTGCTGGACCCGGTGAACGCTGATCGGGAACGCCATGCGGTCAATGCTGAACTGACGATGGCGCGCTCGCGCGATGGTTTACGTATGGCGCAGGTTGGGGCGGAAACCCTTAACCCGGCTCATCCTGCTTCGCGCTTTTCCGGCGGTAACCTCGACACGCTGAAAGATAAGCCCGACAGTAAACTGCATCAGGCGCTGCAGGACTTTTACCACTCGCATTACTCCGCCAATCTGATGAAGGCGGTCATTTACAGCAATAAAACGCTGCCCGAGATGGCATCGATTGCCGCGAAAACCTTTGGTCGGGTCGCTAACCACAACGCCACTGTGCCGGCGATTACCGTGCCGGTGGTGACCGCGGAACAGCAGGGCATCCTGATCCACTATGTTCCGGCTCAGCCGCGCAAACAGCTTAAAATTGAGTTTCGTATTGGCAATAACAGCGATCGTTTTCGCAGCAAAACAGACACCCTGATCAGCTACCTGATCAGCAATCGCAGTAAAAATACCCTGACCGACTGGTTGCAAAAGCAGGGACTGGCCGATGGCGTCAATGCCGGTGCAGACCCGATGACCGATCGTAACGGCGGCGTTTTTGCCATTACCGCCTCGCTGACCGACAAAGGTCTGGCGCAACGTGACGAAGTGGTTGCAGCTATTTTTAGCTATATCAATCTGTTGCGTGAGCAGGCGGATGATAAGCGCTATTTCGATGAGGTCTCGCGCGTCCTGGCGCTCGATTTCCGCTATCCCTCCATCACCCGGGATATGGACTACATCGAATGGCTGGCCGACACCATGCTGCGGGTACCGGTTGAACACACGCTGGATGCGCCCTATCTGGCGGATCAGTACGATGCTGCGGCGATCAAAGCACGGCTCGATGAGATGACGCCGCAGCAGGCGCGTATCTGGTATATCAGTCCGCAGGAACCGCACAATAAACAGGCTTACTTTGTGGATGCGCCGTATCAGGTTGAAAAAATAGCGCCACAGATGTTTGCTGACTGGCAGCAACGCGCCAGCCAGATTGCGCTGTCGATGCCGACGCTGAACCCCTATATTCCGGATGACTTCACCCTGCTGCCAGCGGACGGGAAACAGTATCCGCATCCGGTCAGGCTGGAAAATGATGCCGGGATGCGCATTTACTGGATGCCCAGTCAGTTTTACGCCAGTGAGCCAAAGGCTGCGATCACGCTGGCGCTGCGCAACAAACATGCCATCAGCGACGCGCGCCAGCAGGTCCTGTTTGGCCTGAATGACTATCTCTCCAGTCTGGCGCTGGATGAGCTTAATTCACAGGCGTCGGTGGGCGGCATCAGTTTCTCCACCGGCGAGAATGAGGGGCTGGTATTCAGCGCCAGCGGCTTTACCCAGCGTCTGCCCACTCTGCTGAAGAAGCTGGTGGAAGGGTATGCCACTTTCCAGCCCACGCCACAGCAACTGGAGCAGGCCAAATCCTGGTATCTGGAACGGCTTGACGCGGCAGAGAAAGGAAAAGCCTTTGAACAGGCGATTCAGCCGATGCAGCTGCTATCACAATTGCCCTATACCCAGCGCGAGACGCGTCGCAAGCTGGTGAGCACGATCACACTTAACGACGTCACGGCTTATCGCGATCAACTGTTCCGCGCGGCAACGCCGGAAATGATGGTGGTAGGCAACCTCAGCGCCGATAGCGTGATTCAGCTGGGTCGCGAACTGAAACAGCAGATGCAGAGTAACGGGACCGACGCCTGGCGCAGCAAATATGTGACCTTCGAAAAACCGCTGAAAGCGAACCTGCAGCAGAAGGGCAGCAGTACCGATTCTGCCCTGGCGGCGCTTTATATTCCGCTGGGCTATGGCGAATATCAGAGCATGGCGAACAGCTCGATGCTGAGCCAGATTGTGCAGCCGTGGTTCTACAACCAGTTACGTACTGAAGAGCAACTCGGCTATGCGGTATTTGCCTTCCAGATGCCGGTGGGACGCCAGTGGGGAATTGGCTTCCTGCTGCAGAGCAACAGCAAACAACCCGCCTTGCTGCTGCAGCGTTATCAGGCCTTCTATCCGCAGGCGGAAAAACGCTTACGCAACATGAGCCAGGCCGACTTTGCTCAATACCAGCAGGCGATGATCAACGATCTGCAACAGCGGCCTCAGACCCTCGACGAGGAAGCGGATCGCTACAGTCGCGACTTTGACCGCCAGAACGACGCATTTAATACGCGCCAGAAAGTGATCGCCCAGATTAAACAACTGACGCCCGCCAGCCTGGCCGATTTCTTCCAGCAGGCGGTGATAGATCACACGGGTATGGTGATGACCTCGCAGATTGCGGGCAACAGTGATGAAAAAGTGGCCTTTGCCGCGTTGCCAGGCTGGAAAACCTGGAGCGAAGTGGCACAGTTGCAGCAGTCGCTGCCGGTAAAGAGTGAGACCCAATGACGCAGTTACCGCCTGAATCGCTGAACCCTTTAACACTGCCGCTCAGAGGCGAGCGGCTGATTGAGGCCTCAGCGGGCACCGGAAAAACCTTTACCATTGGCTTACTCTATCTGCGCCTGCTGCTGGGCCTTGGCGGTGAGAACGCCTACAGCCGGCCTCTGTCGGTTGAAGAAATTTTAGTCGTAACCTTTACCGAGGCCGCCACCGCTGAACTGCGCGGGCGTATCCGGGAGAATATCCATCAGCTGCGGCTGGCCTGCATCCGCGGTAAAAGCAGCGATTCGATGCACCAGTTGCTGCTTGATCAGATACCCGACTTAACGCACGCCGCCGCGCAGCTGCTGGCGGCAGAGCGACAGATGGATGAAGCCGCCATCTTTACCATCCACGGCTTCTGCCAGCGGATGCTCAACCTCAATGCGTTTGAATCCGGCATGCTGTTTGAGCAGGAGCTGATTGAGGATGAACAGGCGTTGCTGAAGCAATCCACCGCTGATTTCTGGCGTCGGCAGTGTTATCCGCTGTCGCTTGACGTGGCGCGAGTGATTGCCGCGGAATGGAGCGGACCGGACAGTCTGCTGACCACGCTGCGCCCCTGGCTCCAGGGCGAATCGCCCAGCCTGAAACGTCCGCCAGCCGCCGATGAAACGCTGGCGTCACGTCACGCCCGCAATCTGGCACGCATCACCTCAATCAAGCAGCAGTGGCAGTCGCTCAGTGCTGATGTTGAAGGCATCATCGGCGCTTCCGGCGTCGATAAGCGCAGCTACAGCAGCAAGAATCTGCCGATCTGGGTTGCGAAAGTGACACAGTGGGCCAACAGCGAAACGCTGGATTACCAGTTGCCGAAAGAGCTGGAGCGATTTGGTCAGCAGCAGCTGGAGGAGAAAACCAAAAAAGGCGAAGCGCCACGCCATCCGGTGTTTGAGGCGATCGATCAGTTTCTGGCGGAGCCTTTATCGCTGAGGGATGTGATCATTGCCCAGGCGCTGACCGACGTGCGCGCCACTGTTCAGCGTGAGAAACGGCTGCGGGCGCTGTTAGGCTTTGATGACCTGCTGAGTAAGCTCGATGAGGCGTTGCAGCAGCCGGGCGGTATCCTGCTGGCTGAGACCATTCGGGCGCGCTTTCCGGTCGCCCTGATCGATGAATTTCAGGATACCGATCCGCAGCAATATCGCATTTTCCGCACGCTCTATATCAACCAGCCGGAACAGGCGCTGCTGTTAATCGGTGACCCTAAGCAGGCAATTTATGCGTTTCGCGGCGCGGACATTTTTACCTATCTGCGGGCGCGAAACGAAGTTAGTGCTCACTACACGCTCGATACTAACTGGCGCTCATCGCCGGAAATGGTCGATAGCGTAAATCGCCTGTTTTCACAGCTGGAATCGCCGTTTCTGTTCTCCGCCATTCCGTTCCTGCAGGTGAAACCGGCCGCGCCGAATCAGGCGCTGAAACTGATCTATGACGATCGGCCACAACCGGCGCTGCGCTTCTGGTTACAGCCGGGTGCAGGCGTCGGCAGCAGTGATTATCAGCAGTTTATGGCGCGTCAGTGTGCGGCGGATATCAGCCGCTGGCTGGTGGCCGGGCAGCAGGGTCGGGCATTGCTGGGAAAAGGCGAGGCACTGCAACCGGTGCGTGCGTCTGACATCACGGTGCTGGTCCGCAGCCGCAACGAAGCGGGATTGATCCGCGATGCGCTCAATGCATTGTCGATTCCTTCCGTCTATCTCTCCAGTCGCGACAGCGTCTACACCACGCCTGAAGCGCGAGAGTTGCTGTGGCTGCTGCAGGCGATTCAGGCACCGGAGCAGGAACGCCTGGTGCGCAGCGCGCTGGCGACCTCGATCTTCGCCATTGATGCCGCCACGCTGGATGCGCTGACCCAGAATGAGCGCGAGTGGGATGCGCTGGTCGAGCAGTTTGCCCTCTGGCAGCAGCTCTGGCACCAGCGTGGCGTGTTACCGATGCTGCGCGACGTGATGATCAAGCGTCAGCTGGCTGAGAATATGCTCGCCTCCGAAAACGGTGAGCGCCGTCTGACCGACCTGATGCATCTGGGCGAACTGTTGCAGGAAGCCTCAGTGCAGCTCGACAGTCCGCATGCGCTGGTGCGTTTTCTGGCCCAGCAGATTGCCCGGCCCAATAGTCAGTCGGCCAGCCAGCAGCTGCGGCTGGAAAGCGATCGTCACCTGGTGCAAATCGTCACCATCCATAAATCGAAAGGGCTGCAATACCCGCTGGTCTGGCTGCCGTTTGCCGCTGGCTACCGTGAGGCGGCCAGTGCGCTTTATCACGATCGTGAAAGTTTTGCTGCCTTACTGGATGTGCAGGGCGATGCTCAGAGCATGGCGCTGGCCGAAGAGGAGCGCCTGGCCGAAGATTTACGTCTGCTCTATGTGGCCCTGACCCGTTCGGTTTATCACTGCAGCGTCGGTATTGCCCCGTTGATAAAGGGAACGCGTAAAAAAGAGGGCGAAAGCGATCTGCATAAAAGTGCGCTGGGTTATCTGGTGCAGCGGGGCGAAGCGGCCGATGCGGAGCAACTCAGCCAGCGTCTGGCGGCGTTAAGCGGTAACGGGATTGAGGTTATCGCAGATGATTTGCGGCCAGGCGAAACATGGCAGGATCGGCCAGCCGGCGATCAGGCATTAAGCAGCCGTGAAGTCACGCGTGCGCTGGCAGATGCCTGGCGGGTCACCAGTTATTCAGGGCTGCAACAGCACCACAGCTCGGCGCTGCTGGATGCGCTGCCCAATTTTGATATCGACGCGGCAGGTGAAGAGGAGGGCAGTGAAGACGCGGCGCTCACGCCCCACCATTTCCCGCGCGGTGCCGCACCCGGCACCTTTTTACACGGTTTGTTTGAATCGATCGATTTTGCCGAACCGCCGGATGAAATCTGGCTGGAAGATCAGTTACAGCACCACGGCTATCCGCTGAGCTGGTTACCGGTCATCCAGCAGTGGATCGAACGGGTCCTGCATACGCCGCTTAACGCTGACGGCCTGACGCTGTCGGCAATAAAAAGCAGTGACCGGCTGATCGAGATGGAGTTTTATCTGCCGATTAATCATCTGCTGACCGCGGCCGATCTCGACGATCTGTTGCGCCGTCACGATCCGCTGTCACGACAGGCGGCAGCGCTCGATTTCCGCCAGGTGCGGGGCATGCTGAAAGGTTTTATCGATCTGGTGTTCCGCTGGCAGGGAAAATATTATCTGCTCGACTATAAGTCGAACTGGCTGGGGGAGAGCCACGCGGCATATACGCCCGAGGCGATGGCGCAGGCGATGATCGACCACCGCTATGACCTGCAGTATCAGTTATATACCCTGGCGCTGCATCGCTATCTTCAGCACCGCCTGCAGGATTATGATTATCAGCGCCACTTCGGCGGGGTGTTTTATCTGTTTTTACGCGGGATGGATGGCAGTTCGCCGGATAACGGTATTTTTGCCACCCGTCCCGGCGAAGCCTTTATTGAAGAGATTGATGCGTTGTTTGGTCATACCACGGAGTTGTCATGAGTGAAATGCTGAGCCTGCTGCTTCAGGCGGTTGAGAAGCGTCTCCTGCGGCCGTTAGATATTCAGTTTGCCCGCCTGCTGGCGGAAGAATCACAACCGGCACTGCTGCTCGCGGCGGCCTGCGTTAGCGCGGAAGCGGGGGAAGGTCACGTCTGTCTGCCGCTGGATAACCTCAGCGAAGCGGGTCTGTTTGCGGGCCGTCAGCCCGCGCTGGCGCAGGCACTGTGGCAGGCTGCCGGTGCGCCGGATGACTGGTTATCACTGCTGGCCGACTGGGCAGCCGTCAGTGACGGCAGCCTGATTACCCCGCTGGTGCTCAGTAATCGCCGTCTCTATCTGCATCGCCTGTGGCACAGCGAGGGCCGGGTCGCGAGCTTCTTTGCCCTGCAGGAGGTGAAGTCGGCATTTGACGCCCAGGCGGCAAGTGAAGTGCTGAATACGCTGTTCGGCACGCGTCCGGATGACTGGCAGAAAATTGCCGCCGCGGTGGCGCTGACCCGCAAGACCGCGGTGATTTCCGGCGGACCCGGAACCGGTAAAACCACCACGGTGGCGAAATTACTCGCCGCGCTGATCCGGCTGAATCCTGGCAACTTACGGATTCAGTTAGCCGCTCCGACCGGCAAAGCCGCGGCGCGCCTCACCGAGTCGCTGGGTAACGCGCTGCAGAATTTAGCCGTTAGCGAGGAAGAGCGCCGACGCTTCCCGACGGAAGCGACCACACTGCATCGGCTGCTGGGCGCGCAGCCAGATACCCAGCGTCTGCGCTATCACGCCGGTAATCCCCTGCATCTCGATGTGCTGGTGGTTGATGAAGCCTCAATGGTCGATCTGTCGATGATGGCGAAGCTGATCGCCGCACTGCCGGCCCATGCGCGGGTGGTTTTTCTTGGCGATCGTGACCAGCTGGCGTCGGTTGAGGCGGGTGCCGTGCTGGGCGATATCTGTCGCTGTACCGAGAGCGGCTACAGCCTGGCGCGTGCGGAACAGCTCGCGTTGCTGACCGGATGTGCGCTGCAGGGCAGTGACGATCGGCTGGCACCCGCGGTACGTGACAGTATCTGTCTGCTGCAAAAAAGTTACCGTTTTGACGCCAAATCAGGCATTGGTCAGCTGGCTCAGGCCATTAACCTGGGGGATGCGCAGCAGGTGAAAGCGGTTTTCGCCGCAGGCTTTCAGGATCTCTGCTATCAGCCGTTAACCAGTGGCGAGGCTTATCAGGCGATGCTGGATGAGGTGGCACAGGGCTATCAGCCTTATCTGCAGCTGATCAGGCAGCAGGCGTCACCTGCCGAAGTGCTGACGGCCTTTGGTCGCTATCAGCTGCTGTGTGCGTTACGTGACGGGCCCTTTGGCGTGCACGGGCTAAACCAGCGTATTGAACAGCGGCTGACGCAGCTGCAGCGTATTCGTCGTCCCGCTATCGGCGGGCGCTGGTACCTGGGCCGGCCGGTTATGATTACCCGTAACGACAGTGCGCTGGGGCTGTTCAACGGCGATATCGGCATTACGCTGCGCGACGAAGAGGGCAACCTGAAGGTCTTTTTCCCGTTGCCGGATGGCAACATCAAAGCGATTCAGCCGAGCCGCCTGCCATCGCATGAAACCGCCTGGGTGATGACGGTACATAAATCACAGGGATCGGAGTTTGATCATACCGCGCTGGTAATGCCAACGCAGTTCCTGCCGGTACTGACCCGTGAGCTGGTCTACACCGCGATAACGCGCGCCCGTAAACAGCTGACGCTCTACAGCGATCCGGGCGTATTCCAGCGGGCCGTGCAGCTGCAAACCCAGCGGCGTAGTGGTCTGGTAGAGCGACTGGGCGAGGCAGGATAATCCCCCGTCAGCGCGGGCCGGCGGCATCAGTCGCCCGGCCCGTTCAGCCCTTACAGCGTATGGCGGGTCAGATCGGCCATCAGGACCTTGGAGCGGCGCTGATAGTTATACATCTCTTTTTTACTCTCAGGCAGCGACTCAATATCGACCGGCGTAAAGCCGCGCTCCTGGAACCAGTGGATGCTGCGGGTGGTTAACACAAACAGCTTCTGCAGCCCCATCTGACGCGCCTGTAACGCCACACGCTGCAGCAACATTTCGCCGCGCGATGAGCTGCGATAGTCAGGATGAACCGCCACGCAGGCCATTTCACCGATCTTCTCATCCATAAAGGGATAGAGCGCGGCACAGGCTATCGTCAGGTTGTCGCGCTGGATGATAGTGAATTTATCAATCTCCATCTCCAGTTGTTCGCGTGAGCGACGCACCAGAATCCCCTGTTGCTCCAGCGGCCGGATCAGTTCGAGAATGCCGCCGATATCATTGATATTGGCGCGCCGGATCTGCTCGGCAGACTCCATCACGATCTGCGTGCCGATACCGTCACGAGAGAAGAGCTCCTGCAACAGCGCGCCATCTTCCTGATAGCTGATTAAATGGCTGCGCCGTACGCCACTGCGGCAGGCTTTGACCGCGCCGCGCAGGAAACGAACGGTGCCGGAGAGGTAATCGCCATCGCTTTCCATCTCGTCAATACGCGCCTGGGCATCATTCGGGAACAGCTCGGAGATAATGTTGCCTTCGCTATCCAGTGCGCCCTGTTCTGAGCAGAAGCCGATCATTTTTTCCGCTTTAAGTTTAATCGCCAGTTGGGTCGCCACCTCTTCCGAGGTCAGGTTAAAACTCTCACCGGTCACCGACACCGCCACCGGACCGAGCAGCACAATCGCGTCGTTATCCAGCTGACGATGAATAGCCTCTTCATCGATACGACGAATACGCCCGCTGTGACAATAATCGACGCCATCATCCACACCCAGCGGCTGCGCAATGATGAAGTTGCCGCTGACTACATTGATATGCGCGCCCTGCAGCGGCGTATTGTTGAGGCTCATGGAGAGACGGGCAGTAATATCTAACTGCAGACGACCGGCCGCCTGCTTCACGAGTTCCAGCGATTGCGCATCGGTAACGCGGGTAAACTTGTGATAAACCGGCTCAAGCTGATGTTCCGCCAGGCTGGCATCAATTTGCGGACGGGCGCCATAGACCACCACCAGGCGGATGCCGAGGCTGTGCAGCAGACCAATATCGTTGACGATGCCTGAGAAGTTCTCATGCTCAATCGCTTCGCCGCCCAGCATGATGACAAAGGTCTTGTTCCGGTGGGCATTGATATAGGGAACGGTATGGCGAAAACCCTGAACCAGTTCAGTACTACGTTCCTTCACGGCCAGTCCTCAGTGAATGATTATTCGAATTTTTTGTATTTTTATGCTTTTAGCCGCGATTTTGCAAGCGTTAATCCTGACGAAAATTTACGTTTTTTCGGGTGCCAAAGCCGCTAACAGCCTGCATTATTTAGGATTTCCGGGGTGACATCACCTTGCGGATTGGATAAAGTTTTCGCCGCCATTTTATTAACTGGCGCTTTTTTAGACATTACACAGCAGCTGGAGCGGCATGTCGGATTTTAATTCCCCCTTTTCACGCAGACGATTTTTACAAGGAAGCGGTGCCTTACTGCTGTTAAGCGTTAGCCGGGTCGGTTTGGCGGCGAAAAGCCATATCGTCGCGGTGCGTATCTGGCCGTCATCGACCTACTCGCGTATGACGCTGGAGTCGAATGTGGCGCTGAAATACAGGCAGTTTGCGCTGAGCAATCCGGAACGGCTGGTAATTGATATTGAAGGGCTGCATCTCAATCCGGTACTGAAAGGGGTCGACAAGCAGGTGAGGGTGGATGATCCCTTTATCAAAAATGCGCGCGTCGGCCAGTTCGACAGCAACACGGTGCGGGTGGTGCTGGAGCTAAAGCGCAGTGTCGCACCCAAAATTTTTAATCTGTCGCCGGTGGCAGGCATTAATCACCGGCTGGTGGTGGATCTCTATCCCAGCCAGAATCAGGTGGAGGACGATCCCCTGCTGGCGCTGCTGAAGGATTATAACCAGGGCGATCTGGAAAAAAATGAAACGGTGCAGGCACCGTTGCCGGGCAAAGCCGGACGTGATCGTCCAATCATTATCATGATCGATCCCGGCCATGGCGGTGAAGATCCCGGTGCACACGGCAAACATAAAACCCGCGAGAAAGATATTGTGCTGAAGATTGGCCGGCGGCTGAAAGCGTTGATCGATAAAGAAGCCAATATGAAAGCCTACATGACGCGCAACGAGGATGTGTTTATTCCGCTGCGCGTCAGAGTCGCCAAAGCCCGCAAGCAGCGCGCCGATTTGTTCGTTTCGATTCATGCTGATGCGTTTACCAGCCGGGCGGCGCGCGGCTCTTCGGTGTTTGCTCTCTCAACCAGCGGCGCCACCTCGGCCGCAGCCCGCTTCCTTGCCCAGACCCAGAATGAATCTGACCTGATTGGCGGCGTCAGCAAGAGCGGCGATCGCTATCTCGACCACACCATGTTCGATATGGTGCAGCGGCAAACCATCCACGACAGCCTGAAGTTTGGCAAAGAGGTGCTGCACCGCATGGGGCGCATCAACCATCTGCACAAACGAACGGTGGATCAGGCCGGATTTGCGGTGCTGAAAGCGCCTGATATCCCGTCAATCCTGGTGGAGACGGCTTTTATCAGTAATGTCGAAGAGGAACGTAAGTTGCGCACCACGCGCTATCAGCAGCAGGTAGCGGAGGCGATTCTGCACGGCATCAAAGCGTATGTGGAGAGTGGGGCGGCACTGGCGCATCGGTAAATGGCAGCGGGTAGCCTGCGCTATCCGTTGAGCTCCGATGACGAAGAGGATGTTCAATGAAGAAGAGGATGTTCAATGAAGAAGAGGATGTTCAATGAAGAAGAGGATGTTCAGACGGCAGAAACAAAAAAACACCCTTTCAGGTGTTTAAATGATTGGTTGCGGGGGCCGGATTTGAACCGACGACCTTCGGGTTATGAGCCCGACGAGCTACCAGGCTGCTCCACCCCGCGTCCGTGTCGTACTTTTTGCGCTTAGCGACTTTCAGATTATCACTTCTGTAAACTGCACAGAAGTATTGGTTGCGGGGGCCGGATTTGAACCGACGACCTTCGGGTTATGAGCCCGACGAGCTACCAGGCTGCTCCACCCCGCGTCCGTATCGTACTTTTTGCGCTTAGCGACTTTCACATTGTAACTTCTGTAAACTGCTGCAGAAGTATTGGTTGCGGGGGCCGGATTTGAACCGACGACCTTCGGGTTATGAGCCCGACGAGCTACCAGGCTGCTCCACCCCGCGTCCGTGGATGCGCACTATACTCCGCGCGTTATTTGATGCAACCCCTTTTTGCACACAAAGGCCAAATTTACAGTCAGTTGCTGAAGGATTCAACCATCTGATGAATTATTGAACTGATAGCCGGAGGCAGAAAGCGGATGGATTTCATTCTGCCGGGGGCTTTGCTATCGTCGCGGGACGAACATTTATAAAAAGAGACCATAATGAAAGCACACTGGGCCAGGATTGCTGTGACCGGCGCGTTGATCGCCCTGCTGGCGAGCTGTAGTTCTAAACCGACCGATCGCGGTCAGCAATATAAAGATGGCAAACTGGAACAGCCGCTGGCGCTGGTGAATCAGCCGAATGCCAAAGGCAGCCCGGTCAATGGCCGCGACTTTGGCGAGCAGGTGCGCCAGATTCAGACCGCATCATCCGGGCTGTACAGCCGCCAGAATGGAACCTACAGCGCGATTGAAAGCTGGCTGATGGCCGGTGCAGATACCCGCCAGCTGCAGCAGTTTGGCCTGAATGCCTGGCAGATGGAAGGTACGGATAACTACGGTAACGTGCAGTTCACCGGTTACTACACGCCGGTGGTTGAAGCGCGCTATACCCGTCAGGGTGAATTTCAGTATCCGATCTACCGGATGCCACCGCGTAAGCGCGGCGAGAAACTGCCAAGCCGCGCCTCTATCTATAGTGGCGGCCTCGATGACCGCTACGTCATCGCCTACAGCAACTCGCTGATTGATAACTTCATGATGGATGTGCAGGGCAGTGGCTACGTTGATTTTGGCGATGGTCGTCCGATGACCTTCTTTGGTTACGCCGGTAAAAATGGCTGGGGTTATCACAGTATCGGTAAAGAGCTGATCGATCGTGGTGAAGTGAAGCGTGAAGATATGTCGATGCAGGCGATTCGTCAGTGGGCGCAGGAACACTCGCCGCAGGAAGTCCGCTCGCTGCTGGAAACCAACCCATCTTTTGTCTTCTTTAAGCCGGAGCCGTTTACGCCGGTGCGGGGCGCCAGCGCGGTGCCGCTGGTTGCCAAAGCCTCGGTAGCGTCTGACCGTTCAATCATTCCGGCCGGAACGGCACTGCTGGCGGAAGTGCCGCAGCTAAATGAAAAAGGCAAATTCAACGGCAAATATGAGATGCGCCTGATGGTGGCGCTGGATGTGGGTGGCGCGATTAAAGGCCAGCACTTCGACATCTATCAGGGGATCGGGCCGGACGCCGCCCATCTGGCGGGCTTCTATAACCATTATGGCCGCGTCTGGGTACTGAAAGCCGCGCCGGGTGCCGGACAACCGCTGTTCTCCAGCCCGCAAAACGGTAATAATGGCTCACTGCTACTCGGTTCCAACTAATTTCTTCTCTGCGGGCCTGCGGGCCCGCACGACGTTACAGGTTCAAATATGAAAGTGTTAAATGATGCCTGGCACCAGCGGTTTGGTGGCACGGCGCGTCTGTATGGTCAGGATGCGTTGCAGCGTTTTGCTGATGCGCATTTCTGCGTCATCGGAATTGGCGGCGTCGGCTCCTGGGCGGCTGAAGCGCTGGCGCGCACCGGTATCGGCAAAATCACCCTGATTGACATGGATGATGTCTGTATCACCAATACCAACCGGCAGATTCATGCGCTCAACGGCAACGTCGGCAAAGCCAAAACAGAGGTGATGGCGGAGCGGCTGCGCGCAATAAATCCCGACTGCGAAGTGATCTGTATCGACGACTTTATTACGCCGGACAACACCGCCGAACTGATGGCGGCGGGTTTCGATTATGTGATCGATGCGATCGACAGCGTGCGGCCTAAAGCGGCGCTGATCGCCTGGTGTCGCCGCAACAGGATCCCCCTGATCACCACCGGCGGCGCGGGCGGTCAGATCGATCCGACGCAGATCCAGGTAGCCGATCTGGCGAAAACCATTCAGGACCCGCTGGCGGCTAAGTTGCGCGAACGGCTGAAAACTTTTGGCGTGGTGAAAAACAGTAAGGGGAAACTCGGCATCGACTGCGTCTTTTCTACCGAGGCGCTGGTCTATCCACAGCCTGACGGCAGCGTGTGTGCTTCACGCAGCACCGCTGAAGGGCCGAAAAGAATGGACTGCGCCGCCGGTTTTGGCTCAGCCACGATGGTGACCGCAACTTTTGGTTTTGTCGCCGTCTCACACGCGCTGAAGAAATATCTGGCACGCGCTGCCCGTCAGGCCGAACCCAGCGCCTGACGCGCCGACTGCTGGACCGCGGTTGAGAGCGCCTGTAATCCGCTGCTGCGTGAGGCGCTGAGCTGGGCGCGCAGACCCAGCTCATCGAACAGCGCCAGCGGATCGTTTTCCAGCAGCGTTTGCGGCGTCTGACCTTCCACCGCGGTAAGCAGTACCGCCAGCAGACCGCGAACGATGCGGCCTTCACTGTCACCATAGAAGTGCAGCGTGCCGTCCGGACGCAACTGGCTGCTCAGCCAGACCCGGTTTTCACAGCCGCTTAACTCAATCCCGGCTTTTTTAAGCGTCTCCGGTAACGCGGGCAGCTGACGACTCAGCTGAATCAGCTGGCGATAGCGATCTTCCCACTGGTGAAAGCGGCTAAAGGTCTCCTTCAGGCTTTCAACCGTAATCAACTCGCCAAATGGATGTGGCGCTAACAGCGGTGAACTCATCTCAACACTCCGATAACAGCGAAATGGCGCTGCGCATGGCGCGCACCAGGGCATCAACATCCTGCAAATTATTATAGGGCGCAAATGAGGCGCGGAGCGTCCCGCTGACCCCCAGCGCTGCCAGTAGTGGCTGGGCGCAGTGCTGACCGGCACGCAACGCAATGCCCTGTTCCGCCAGCAGAGTGACAATATCGCTGTGGTGCAGGCCACTAAATTCAAACGCTAACAGGCTGGCATGGCCGCAGCGAAAACTACGAAAGCCTGGCAGTTCCGCCAGCTGCTCTTCCGCCAGACTGGCGAGCTGCTGGCTCCACATTTCGGCTTTGGCCTGATCGTGCTGACCCAGCCAGCTAAGTGCCGCACTTAATCCGACCACGCCGGCGACGTTTGGCGTACCCGCCTCGAAGCGCCACGGCACCGGTTGCGGGGTAAAACCGTTGAAATCGACCGCCGTCAGCATTTTTCCGCCACCCTGCCACGGCGCCATCTCTTCCAGCAGCTCCGCTTTGCCATACAACACGCCAATGCCCATCGGGCCATAAATTTTATGGCCGGAAAAGGCGTAAAAATCGATATCCAGTGCCTGCACATCGGGTGGGCAGTGCACTACGCCCTGCGCACCGTCCACCATCACCCTGGCACCGACCGCATGTGCCAGCTGGATTGCCTGGGCGATATCGGGACAGCCGCCGGTCACATTGGACATCTGGCTCACCGCCAGCAGGCGGGTTCGGCTGTTGAGCAGGGCGGGTAGTTGAGCGATATCCGGCAACCGATCGACACCCAGCGGCCATTTGACGACCCGCGCGCCGCACGCCTGTGCTGCCATCAGCCACGGCACCAGATTGGCGTGGTGCTCGGCTTCGCTCACCACAATCTCATCGCCCGGCTGCAAGCGTGGACGCAGCCAGCTGTTAGCCACCAAATTAATGGCTTCCGTGGTGCCACGCGTCCAGACAATCTGATGACCATCAGCGGCGTTAAGCCAATGGGCGACCTGGCTTCGCGCCTGCTCATATCGCTCGGTTAAAGCGCGTGCGGCGGCAAACTGGCTGCGGTGTACGGTGCCAGCGCTCAGGCTGTAGAACTGCTGAATGCTGTCGATCACCGCCTGCGGTTTCAGGGTGGTCGCGGCGCTGTCAAGGTAGACACCGGCATCGGCGAGTGCGGGAAACTGCTGGCGAAACGCCGTTGGGTTAAATACGGTCATGCTCGGCCCATGATGAGAATAAATAGGACCAGACTGAAAGAATGGTCTCTGTCTGGCAAAGCTGGAAAAGCGCGTTATGCTGATTATTGCAAGGTTTAAACCAAACCCGCACAACGATCGAACAATATTTGGTCGATCACACTTATCTGCTGCCTCTGGTTAGCGTAACGCGGGTGGTTTGATGCAATCAATCTGCAAGGAGATAGAAGATGAAAAAACTCACCGCAGTGCTGGCCGTATGTACCCTGGCCTTTACCCTGACTGCCTGTTCCAGCAACTATGTGATGCACACTAATGATGGCCGTACCATTGTTGCCGACGGTAAACCAAAGGTAGACGATGAAACCGGTATGATCAGCTATAAAGATGCCAATGGCAACGAGCAGCAGATCAACCGTTCAGATGTCAAAGAAATGGTTGAGATGGGCCAGTAATTGAGCAAAAAAAAAGCACCGCATTTTGCGGTGCTATTTAAAAATCACTATGGACAGACAGGGTAAATCTACAGGAATTAAGAGCTTGATCCGCAATCGTCGGATCAAAAATTGCAAACACAACATCACGACCACAAGCCAAAAGCTTTCAGAAAATCTGCGAACTCACTCACAATTCTAAAAACTTTTCGTTCCGGCTCAGGAAGTGCGGCAACTATAGGTATTTGCTGGAGGTTCCTCAACGGACAAATTATAATGTCTCGGATTAAAAATTCTAATACGTAAAGGGTAAGTATTAGCCCGCGTGTTTTTTGCCGATCCGGATACGGAAAACCATGTCGAAACGCCTTCCTCCTCTTAACGCCCTGCGGGTATTTGATGCCGCCGCGCGCCATTTAAGCTTTACCAAAGCCGCTGAAGAGCTTTTCGTCACCCAGGCAGCTGTAAGCCATCAGATTAAATCTCTGGAAGATTTTCTCGGTCTGAAGCTGTTTCGCCGGAGGAATCGTTCGCTTTTGCTGACTGAAGAAGGTCAAAGCTACTATCTGGATATCAAAGAGATCTTCTCGGCGCTCAACGAAGCCACGCGTAAATTGCAGGCACGCAGCGCCAAGGGTGCGCTGACCGTCAGTTTACTGCCGAGCTTTGCGATTCAGTGGCTGGTTCCACGCCTCTCCAGCTTTAATATGGCTTATCCGGGGATCGATGTACGGATTCAGGCGGTTGACCGTGACGAAGAGAAACTGGCCGATGATGTCGACGTGGCGATTTTTTATGGTCGCGGCAACTGGCCAGGCCTGCGGGTTGAGAAGCTCTACGCTGAATATTTATTGCCCGTCTGCTCGCCTTCGCTGATGACCGGCGACAATCCGCTTAAAACACCGATGGATCTGGCGCGCTTCACGCTACTGCATGATGCCTCACGGCGTGACTGGCAATCCTATATCCGCCAGCTCGGCTTGCAGCATATCAACGTTCAGCAGGGTCCCATCTTCAGCCACAGCGCGATGGTATTACAGGCTGCGATTCACGGTCAGGGCGTCGCGCTGGCCAATAACGTGATGGCGCAGAGCGAAATCGAGGCCGGGCGTTTAATCTGTCCGTTTAACGACGTATTAGTCAGTAAAAATGCTTTTTATCTGGTTTGTCATGACAGTCAGGCAGAACTGGGTAAAATAGCCGCCTTTCGACAGTGGATCCTGGAAAAAGCTGCAACTGAACAAGAAAAATTCCGCTTTCGATACCAACAATAACGTCTTGATTTTATTGCATTGCGATGCAAACGCACTCTGAGGATCGTTTCATGTCCAGTCGTGCCATGTTTATCTTTGCTGCCATTAGCGGATTTTTGCTGGTGGCGTTTGGTGCTTTTGGTGCCCACGTATTGAGTAAATCGCTCGGACCGGCTGAGATGGCCTGGATTCATACCGGGCTGGAATATCAGGCTTATCACACCTTAGCGGTGATGGGTCTGGGTGCTGCGATGCTGCGCCGCGCCAATATCTGGTTTTACTGGAGCAGTGCGCTGATGGCGCTCGGCACCGTACTCTTCAGCGGCAGCCTCTACTGTCTGGCGCTGTCGCATCTGAAGTTTTGGGTTTTTATCACCCCAGTGGGAGGATTATGCTTCCTCGCCGGTTGGGTATTGATGTTGATTGGCGCGCTGCGTCTTAAACGAAGGGCAGAACGCCATGAATAAAGTTTTACTCTATTGCCGTCCCGGTTTTGAAAAAGAGTGTGCGGCAGAAATCAGCGCTAAAGCTGCTGAACGCGAAGTCTACGGCTTCCCGCGGGTTAAAGAGGATTCCGGCTATGTGCTGTTTGAGTGTTATCAGTTTGAGGACGCCGAACGACTGGTACGTGAATTACCCTTTGACGATCTGATTTTTGCACGACAGATGCTGGTGGTGGGCGAACTGCTGCGCGATCTGCCGCAGGAAGACCGGATTACACCGATTGTCGGTATGCTGACCGGCGTGGTGGAAAAGGGCGGCGAACTGCGCGTTGAGGTGCCGGACACCAACGAAGCGAAAGAGCTGACTAAATTCTGCCGCAAGTTCACCGTACCGCTCCGTTCCGCGCTGCGCGAAAGCAAAATTTTGCTCAACTATGAAAGCCCGAAACGTCCGGTCGTGCATGTGTTTTTCATTGCGCCGGGTACCTGTTATGTCGGCTATTCGCTGCCGGAAAACAGTTCTGCTTTCTACATGGGTATTCCGCGGCTTAAATTCCCGTCTGATGCGCCGAGTCGTTCAACCCTGAAACTGGAAGAGGCGTTTCACGTCTTTATTCCGGCAGATGAATGGGATGAACGTCTCGCCAGCGGCATGTATGCCGTCGATCTCGGTGCCTGTCCTGGCGGCTGGACCTATCAACTGGTGCAGCGCAGCATGATGGTCTATGCGGTCGACAACGGTCCAATGGCACCGAGCCTGATGGATACCGGGCAGGTGATGCACGAACGCGCCGATGGATTTAAATTCCGTCCGCCGCGCACCAACATCAGCTGGCTGGTGTGCGACATGGTTGAGAAACCGGTGCGGGTAGCGAATCTGATGACCGACTGGCTGGTAAACGGCTGGTGCCGTGAGGCGATCTTCAACCTCAAGTTGCCGATGAAAAAGCGCTACGAAGAGGTGACGCAGAATCTGGCGATGATTCAGGAGCGGTTTGATGAGAACGACATCAATGCGCAGATCCGCGCGCGCCAGCTCTATCACGATCGCGAAGAAGTCACGGTACACATTCGCCGAATCTGGGCCGCAGTGGGTGGCCGTCGCGACGAGCGCTGATTAACCGGCTGAGTGTTCGCGGCTGAGGGTTTCGGCACTCAGCCGCTGTATCGTAACGTATTCAGATTGCCCTGCAGAACCAGATCCCGTTTCAGCGTCGCCACCTCGCGACTCAACTCCGCCATCTGCTGACCGTTGGCTAATTTGTCGCGCCATTTTGGCGGCACCTGATCCAGGTGCTGATAGATCCCGTCGAGCGAATGAAAGTCTGACAACAGCTGTTTAGCACTTTTTGGCCCGATGCCGGTAATGCCAGGGATCTTACTGCTGCTGATGCCACACAATCCCCAGAAATCGGGTAGCAGCTGCGGTGCCACGCCAAACTCAGCTTCGATAAAGGGCAGATCGAGCCAGCGCTTCTGAAAGTAGTCACGAATGCGGATTTCGGGTGCCAGTAGCTGACAGTAACCTTTGTCTGTAGAGACGATGGTGGCCTGATGTCCGGCCTGCGCCATTTTTACCGCCAGCGTCGCGGCTAAATCATCCGCCTCATCCTGTTCGGCAATCCAGCAGCTGACGCCAGCGTCACGAAACGCCTGCTGCAACGCCGGCATTTCCGCCTGCAGATCGTCGGGCATCGGCGGACGGCCGCTTTTGTAATCCGGCAGGCGCTGATGACGCCAGCCATGATGGCGGGCTTCGCCATCAAATACCGCCACGACGTGGGTGGGACGGGTATGCCCTAATAGCTGGCGCAGTGCCGCCACGCAGCCATCGACGCAGGGCGATCCCTGCACCGCATGTAGCCGGCGTATCAGGTTTAACGCATCCACGATAAGAAGATGTAGAGCCATGAGCATCCTGGCAGCCTGACGGCTGCCTCCTGGTTTATTTGATGATTTCGTAGCAGGGGATGTAGGCGGTGCCCGGCAGCTTCATACGTTGCTGCGCAACAAATCCCTGTAGCAGTTCGTCCATGCGATGCATGATGTCGGCGTCGCCATGCAGTTTATAGCGACCTTTTTCGCGGATTTCGCGGATTCCCATCTCTTTCACGTTACCGGCGACGATGCCTGAAAAGGCGCGACGTAAATCGGCGGCCAGTTTTTCCGGCGGCTGGTTGGTGTAAAGGTTGAGGTTGGCCATATTTTCATGGGTCGGCAGGAAAGGCACCTGCAGATCCGGCGCGATGCGAATCGACCAGTTAAAGCTGTAGGCATCGCCCGTTTCACGACGATACTCTTTCACCTGCGGCATCGCTTTCTTCATCAGACGCGCCACTTCAGCGGCATCGTTGATAATAATCTGATAGTGCTTACGCGCCTGCTCGCCCAGCGTGCTGACGATGAAGTCATCCAGCACCCGGAAGTAATCCGCGCTCTCTTCAGGCCCGGTCAGGATCAGCGGTAACACCTGATCGCTGTTGTGCGGATTCATCATGATGCCGAGCAGATAGAGCAACTCTTCTGCGGTGCCGACCCCGCCAGGGAAGATAATGATGCCGTGGGCGATGCGGACAAAGGCCTCAAGGCGCTTCTCAATATCCGGCATGATGATCAGCTCATTCACCAGCGGATTAGGCGGCTCGGCCGCAATGATTGAGGGTTCTGTCAGACCAATAAAGCGGCTGTCCCGGTAGCGCTGCTGAGCATGGCCCACCGCGGCCCCTTTCATTGGCGCTTCCATCACGCCTGGCCCACAGCCAGTACAGATGTTCAGTTCACGCAGCCCCAGCTGGGTACCGACATTACGGCAATACTGATATTCCACCGCATTAATGGAATGGCCGCCCCAGCACACCACGGTGTTGGGATACTCGCCGATGTGCAGCGCACGGGCATTACGCAGAATGGAAAACACGGTGTTGGTGATGGCGGCAGAATCGTTCTCTTCTGCGGCGCTTAAACGGCCCGGCGCATTAAGCTGACCGCTGACAAACAGAATGTCGCGCAGTACGGCAAACAGGTTGGCCTGCAATGAACGAATGATGCGTCCATCAACGAACGCCTCTTCCGGTGGGTTGATCAGTTCCAGTTTGACGCCGCGCTCACGGCGCAGCACGTTGATATCAAAATTCTCAAAGCGGGAGAGTAATTCCTGGCTGCTGTCGGTCTGACTGCCGGAGTTCAGCACCGCCAGCGAGCAGTTGCGAAACAGTTGGTACAGGTCGCTGCTGGCCGTGCGTTTCAGCATATCGACTTCCAGCTGCGAGAGCAGATCCATTGAGCCAAGAGGGCTGATATGGGTAATCAAATGAACTCCTTTACACCCGCCTGGGTGACTGTTGACACTGCAAACGCAGTGACGAAAATCCCTGGTCGGCAATCCGCAGAATGCCGCCATCTCCAGAGTAGCCTTGTCGGCCCGCGTAGCTCAAGTGGAACCACGTCTGTCGCGCACAGCCTGCGAGAGATCTCGCAAACTACTGACGCACCAGACGCGAATAACCGGGAGAGAAGGGCACATTACTGCGCCACGGATTAATGTCGAGCCCGCCACGCCGCGTATAGCGCGCATAGACCGTCAGCGTCTCAGGATGACAGAAACGCAGCAGATCATTAAAGATACGCTCAACACACTGCTCATGAAATTCGTTGTGCTGGCGGAACGACACCAGATAGCGCAGCAGCGCTTCGCGGTCGATACGCGGGCCTTTATAACGAATCATCACCGAACCCCAGTCGGGCTGATGGGTAATCAGGCAGTTCGATTTGAGCAGATGGCTGACCAGCGTCTCTTCAACGATTTCGCTGCCAGCCGCATCAGCCAGATAGTCAGCATTGAAGCGGTAATCCTCGATGGCGATATCCTGCTCATCAATGCAGTAACCGTCGAAGTGGCCGATCGGCTGTCCTTCAATTTCATTGAGCCGGAACAGCGCGACCCGCACTTCACCGTCAGCACAGGCGCTGAGATCGCGCTCCAGCGTCTGGCGCACCTCGCCCCAGTCGGCGAAGCGGGTCTGATTAAAACTGTTCAGGTAGAGCTTAAAACTTTTCGATTCGATCAGGTTGCGGCTGTGCGCATCCAGCACCACTTCACCGACGGCCACCTGTGGCAGCCCTTTGCTGTTCAGCCACGACAGTTCATATAATGTCCAGATATCGCTGCCGCTGAACGGCAGGCTTTCAGGAAACAGGCCGAGCGGTTCACGGTTCAGGCTACGCGGTACCGCCTGCAACAAACTGTTGTCGTAGCGATCGTGATAGGCTGTGGGTTTGCCCAGCGTCAGGTTACTGAGGGCCTGATCCTGTTCGTGAGTAGTCATTGCGGTTACCACCAAAATTAATCAAAGTGGCTAAGTGTAACCTATCAGAAGTGAGAATATGAATGACGCAGCACACTGCCGCCGCATTGCGCGACTTTACTACCCGCTATTGTCAGTACTGGCAACAGCACGCTGGCCATGCGCCCGCCAGCAGCGATCTTTATGGCGTACCGTCGCCCTGTGCGCTGGAAGACCGCGACCAGCAGGTTCTGTGGCAGCCACAACCTTTTACGCTACCGCCCAGCCTGGATGCAGTGGGGCGAGCGATCGACCTGCAGTTACAGCCGCAGATAACCGCGTTTTATACCACCCAATTTGCCGGAGACATGCAAGCCCGCTTCGGCCAGCAAAACCTGACGCTGTTGCAGGTCTGGAGTGAAGAGGATTTTCTGCGGTTACAGGAGAATCTGATTGGTCATTTACTGATGCAGCGCCGGTTACGTCAGTCACCCACCCTGTTTATCGCCACCACCGAGTCAGAGCAGGCGATTATCTCGTTATCAAATCTCAGTGGGGAAGTGATACTTGAGCAGCCTGGTGGTAAGAAGCGCGAGGTTTTAGCGGAAAGTATTGAGATATTTCTTAAATCATTACAGCCGGTTAGCGCGTGATATGCAGTGATCACCCTGAGTTGTTGTGAGATATCTCTTACAAGCTGTGTGAGAGATCGTCAGATATCACTTGAGACATCCGGATGGCCCGGATGTAAAAAGATTGTGAATCATCGACTTAATGGCGTTAATCTGAAATTGTGTCACTAAGACACTGAACTTACGCTTTTAGTCACTTGTATGCACAAAACGTTCTGTCAGAATGTTTCGCACTGGCAGGATGCTGGGGACAACAGATATTCTCAGGATCGGGGATAAGCCATGAGGCAGGAACGTAACGGAGTTTACGTCACAGGGAAGGTTTCAGGACGAAACAGGATCGCTCAGGATTGAGTAAGGGACACCTCCAGGATGGAGAATGAGAGCCCCTCAGAAGAGGTGGTGGGCCAGGATGCTAAGGATTCATCAGGATGATGCGCGACTGGAGTTCGCACTGGAAAAGTTGTCAGGGAAGAGCAGGGAGCATTAACGTAGCGGGATGGCTGCAAACGAACCGGGAGCACTGTTTATACAGTGCTCCCTTTTTTTGTGCCTGCGCCAACAAGTGATATGCTTGCCGCCCGTTTTTTACTGCCCGCTGGAGGTGGCGCATGACCCCTGAACAATTGATTATGCAACGGCTGGAGCAGGTTGAAGCGGTGTTGCGTGAGCACGATCTCTGGCAAAGCACGCCCCCTGAAGCCAGCGCCTTCGACAGCCGCGAACCGTTTTGCCTGGATACCCTTGAACCGCTGCAATGGCTGCAATGGGTGTTGATTCCCCGTATGCACGCCCTGATTGCTGCCCGGCATCCGCTGCCGAAAAACTTTGCGGTTGCCCCCTATTATGAAGTGGCACTGGTGCCTGACCAGCCCGGCGTTGCGCCGCTGTTGCTGACGCTGCGTCAGCTTGATGCGTTACTCAAGGATGCGGCTGTCTGATGCTGGAAATCATTTATCAGGACGAGTGGCTGGTGGCGGTCAACAAACCCAGTGGCTGGCTGGTGCATCGCAGCTGGCTGGACCGGCATGAAACGGTGTTTGTGATGCAGACGGTGCGCGATCAGATCGGTCAGCATGTCTTTACCGCGCACCGGCTGGATCGTCCCACTTCCGGCGTATTGCTGATGGGATTATCCAGTGAAGTCGGACGCCTGCTGTCGCAGCAGTTTGAGCAGCACCAGATGCAGAAAACCTACCATGCGGTGCTACGCGGCTGGCTGGAAACCGGCGGTACGCTGGACTACCCGCTGGTGGAAGAGCTGGACAAAATTGCCGATAAGCACGCCACTGAAGCGCGCACCGCGCAGCCAGCGGTCACGGATTATCAGTCGCTGGCTACGGTGGAGATGCCGGTGGGCATTGGCCGTTATCCTGCGTCGCGCTATAGCCTGGTGGAACTGTCACCGAAAACCGGTCGCAAGCATCAGTTGCGGCGTCACATGTCGCACCTGCGTCATCCGATTATCGGCGACTCCGCCCACGGCGACCTGCGCCAGAATCGCGGCGCGGCAGAGCACTTCGGGGCTAACCGCCTGATGTTGCACGCCAGCAGTCTGGCGCTGACCCATCCGGTGACCGGCGAGCCGCTGCTGATTCGAGCCGGTCTGGATAGCGTCTGGCAGAATCTGATGACGCAGTTTGGCTGGCAGGATTGCATTCCTGAGGTACCGCGGGTTGAGTTTGCTGCGGCGCCAGGAGAGGATAAGGTTTCAGAATAACGGAGAAGGCAGATGGCAAAGATTGGCATTTTTGTAGGCACGGTATATGGCAATGCGCTGTTAGTGGCGGAAGAGGCAGAGCCGATTCTGCAACAGCAGGGCCACAGCGTGACGGTATTTGAAGATCCGACGCTGGCAGACTGGCAGGCTTACGCCAGCGACGTTGCGTTGATCGTGACCTCCACAACCGGACACGGCGACTTTCCGGATACTATTTCCGGGCTGTTTCACGCGGTAAAAGATCAGCTGGGTCATCAGCCAACGCTACGTTATGGCGTGATTGCGCTGGGTGACAGCAGCTACGACCACTTTTGTGGCGCGGGTAAAACTTTTGATGCATTGTTGCAGGAGCACAGCGCCCAGCGCGTTGGCGACGTTCTGCTGGTCGATGCCAGTGAGAATCCGGAACCGGAAGCGGTGACCTCTCCCTGGGTTGAGGCCTGGGGCGCGCTGCTGTAATTCCGCCAGGCCTGCTCTCTTATCCCAGCCTCTTTAGCTGATGCGGCTGGCCCGGTCCGCCGTCACGGCCAGCCGGGTCCGGCTCCGATCAGGTCACCGGTGCCGGATTGAACACCGCCAGCTGATTGCGGATTCCCCAGCGATCTGACCAGGTCTGTTTGCGACCGCTGGCGATATCCAGAATCAACTCAAACAGCCGCCAGCCTACCTGCTCAATGCTCTCTTCGCCGGTGGCGATCGTACCGGCATTGATATCCATCAGATCGTGCCAGCGCTCGGCCAGCGCATTACGCGTTGCCATCTTAATCACCGGAATGGCCGCCAGTCCGTACGGCGTACCGCGTCCGGTAGTGAACACCTGCAGAGTAATGCCGGAAGCCATCTGCTGGGTGCCACAGACAAAATCGCTGGCTGGAGTCGCGGCATAGATTAAGCCGCGTCGGGTAGGGCGCTGACCCGGCGACAGCACTTCGACAATCGCACTGCGACCCGATTTAGCGATCGAGCCGAGCGCTTTTTCCACCACGTTTGCCAGTCCGCCTTTTTTATTACCAGGCGACGGGTTGGCGCTGCGATCGGTCTGCCCCTGATTCAGGTAGTCATCATACCAGGCCATCTCCTCCAGTAAGCGCTTACCAACCTCTTCATTAATGACGCGCGGCGTCAGCAGATGAATCGCATCACGCACCTCAGTGACCTCCGAGAACATCACCGTAGCGCCACAGCGCACCAGCAGATCGGAGGCGAAACCAACCGCAGGATTGGCCGTCACGCCCGAAAAGGCATCGCTGCCGCCGCACTGCATGCCGACAACCAGCTCAGAAGCCGGACAGGTTTCGCGCTGGCGCTGATTCAGTCGCTTCAGGTGGCGCTCGGCGACCTGCAAAATTTCGTCAACCATCGCGCCGAACCCAACCAGCTTCTCATCCTGCAGCCGCACAATGTCATGCTCCTCCAGCGAGATCGGCTGCACGTCTGGCGTGCCGGTCAGCAGCCGTTCCGGCTGTAATTTTTCACAGCCGAGACTGACAATCATCACTTCGCCGCCGAAGTTGGCGTTCAGCGCCAGGTTGTGGATGGTGCGAATCGGCACCACTGCCGCCGGCGCATTGATCGCCACGCCGCAGCCATAAAGATGGTTCAGTGCCACCACGCCATCGACATTGGGATAGCGCGGCAGTAAATCGCGTTCAATCAGCTGTACCACATGGTCAACCACGCCTGCCACGCAGTGTACGCTGGTGGTGATGCCGAGCAGGTTACGGGTGCCGACGCTGCCATCGGCGTTGCGATAGCCTTCAAAGGTATAGCCTTCCAGCGCCGGCAGTTCGGCAGGCACCTGGGTCGCCAGCGGCAGGCTCTCAAGCGGCGGGGCTTCCGGCAGAGCCACCAGCGACTCATCTATCCAGCTCCCTTCGGCGATGTCGCGTAGCGCATAACCGATCACTTCACCGTAGCGCAGAATGGGGGCGCCCTGCGCAATCGCGCTCAGCGCCACTTTATGACCCTGAGGCACATGCTCCGTCAGCGTCAGGCCATCAGCGAAACGGGTGCCGGCGGGCAAGCCCAGGCTGTTGACCACAATCGCGACATTGTCGAGCTCATGGACTTTGATATAGAGCGGTTGTTCGGTTGTAGTAGGGGTCATCGCTCACCTTCCGGTCTGTCGCACCGTACTTTTGCGGTGCGTTGTTGTGATAGTCGCTGTCACAGTTTGCCAGTTTCAGTATAAGGAGGCGCTGCAGGCTGTGCATTGTGCAATTGACCGGCTTTGAAAAGATTTGTCGCGGCGTTTTGGGTCGATTATCCAAAAGCAAGTGAAGAACCTCACAAACAGCGGGGGAAAACGGCTTTCCGGCCTGTTGAGAGGCGGTTATTTACAGGTTCCGTGAGCCATGCCGCAGGATTCTGTGCAAACGCCAAATAATCCAGTAAACATCAATCCTATTCCAGGGCGATGCTCCAATGTCATCGCCGCAGGGTGTTCTTATACTGATTTCCGTTAGCCAAAGTCAGGTTATCCGTCACGACGCTTTACCCATTCTGTCGCAGGTTGCACCGGCCGCGGTTCCCCGGTCAGCACCCTTTACCGGCAGGCTGCCGCAAAACAGTAAGGGTAAAGAAAAGTTTGCCAAAACAAAAAGATCGCCGTGTTTAACCCAACTTCTCTCTGATACCCAACGCGATGTGTATGCAGTCAGAGCGAATGTAGCTCACGCTATATTTCAGGAGTGCATCATGAATAGTTTCAGCCAGACCGCGGAAACGGTGCAGAAGCGCACCAATGCCCGATACTGGATTGTGGTGATGTTATTTATTGTCACCTCATTCAACTACGGCGACCGCGCAACCATTTCGATTGCCGGTTCGGCGATGTCCAAAGATATTGGCCTCGATTCAGTCGGACTGGGTTATATCTTCTCTGCCTTCTCATGGGCGTACGTTATTGGTCAGATTCCGGGCGGCTGGCTGCTCGATCGTTTCGGCTCAAAACGCGTCTATTTCTGGAGCATCTTTACCTGGTCGCTGTTTACCTTCCTGCAAGGGTTCGTCGATCTGTTCAGCGGCTTCGGTATCATCATGTCTCTGTTTATCCTGCGTTTCCTGGTCGGACTGGCCGAAGCGCCTTCCTTCCCTGGCAACAGCCGCATTGTTGCAGCCTGGTTTCCGGCGCAGGAGCGCGGCACGGCGGTGGCGATCTTCAACTCAGCGCAATACTTCGCCACCGTGATCTTCGCACCGATTATGGGCTGGCTGGTCTCCTCCGTGGGCTGGGCGCACGTCTTCTGGTTCATGGGCGGACTCGGCATCATCCTCAGCTTCATCTGGCTGAAAGTCATTCACGATCCCACCGATCATCCGGGCGTGAATAAAGCCGAGCTGGAGTATATGGAGCAGGGCGGTGCGCTGATCAACATGGATGCCAAAAAAGAGGGCCGCAAAGTGGGCTGGAGCGAGAAGTGGTTCCAGATCAAACAGCTGCTGACCTCACGCATGATGCTGGGTATCTACCTCGGTCAATACTGCGTTAACGCCTTAACCTACTTTTTTATTACCTGGTTCCCGGTCTATCTGGTGCAGGCGCGCGGCATGTCGATTCTTAAAGCGGGCTTTATTGCCTCGATTCCTGCGGTGTGCGGCTTTCTCGGCGGCGTGCTGGGCGGGGTGATCTCCGACTGGCTGATGCGCAAAACCGGCTCGCTGAATATCGCGCGTAAGACGCCGATCGTGCTTGGCATGCTGCTCTCTATTTCGATGGTGATGTGTAACTACACCGAAACCGAATGGGTGGTGGTGTTCTTCATGGCGCTGGCCTTCTTTGGTAAAGGGATTGGTGCGCTGGGCTGGGCGGTGATGGCGGATACCGCACCGAAAGAGATCAGTGGCCTGAGCGGCGGCCTGTTCAATATGTTCGGTAACTTTTCTGGCATTGTTACGCCGATCGCTATCGGTTACATCATCGCCACCAGCGGTTCCTTTGAAGGCGCGCTGATTTATGTCGGTATTCATGCCTTTGTCGCTGCCTTCAGCTTCCTGGTGATTGCGGGCGATATTAAACGTGTCGAACTGAAAACCTGGCCCGGTAAGGACGCATTATGAATACGCAAAGTTCGCCGGTGATCACAGAGATGCAGGTTATCCCGGTTGCCGGTTATGACAGCATGCTGCTTAACATTGGCGGTGCGCACAGCGCCTGCTTCACCCGTAACATTGTGGTGCTCACCGACAGCGCCGGGCATACCGGCGTCGGCGAAGCGCCCGGCGGCGACACCATCTATCAGACCCTGATCGAGGCGATTCCGCAGGTGAAAGGCCAGCAGATTGCCCGGATGAACCGGCTGGTGCAGCAGGTGCATAAGGGCAACCAGTCGGCTGACTTTACCACCTTCGGCAACGGTGCCTGGACGTTTGAACTGCGGGTCAATGCGGTGGCGGCGCTGGAAGCGGCACTGCTCGATCTGCTGGGCCAGTCGCTGGGCGTCCCGGTGGCGGAGTTACTCGGTCCCGGCAAGCAGCGTGATGAAGTCACGGTGCTGGGCTATCTGTTTTACCTCGGCGATCGGCGCAAAACCGATCTGCCCTATCTGAGCGGAGATCAGGCCAGCCATGAGTGGTATCACCTGCGTCATCAGGAAGCGCTGACCAGCGAAGCGGTGGTACGGCTGGCGGAGGCGGCTGCGGATAAATACGGATTTAAAGATTTCAAACTCAAAGGCGGCGTGCTGCCGGGCGAGCAGGAGATTGCCACCGCGGCGGCGCTGAAGCAGCGCTTTCCCGACGCCCGCATTACCGTCGATCCCAACGGTGCCTGGTTACTGGAAGAAGCCATCGCGCTCTGTAAAGGGATGCAGGATGTGCTGACTTACGCTGAAGATCCCTGTGGTGCCGAGCAGGGCTATTCGGGACGCGAGGTGATGGCGGAGTTTCGCCGCGCCACCGGTCTGCCGGTCGCCACAAACATGATCGCCACCAACTGGCGCGAGATGAATCATGCGGTGATGCTCAACGCGGTCGATATCCCGTTAGCCGATCCCCATTTCTGGACCATGAGCGGTGCCGTGCGGGTGGCGCAGCTGTGCGACGACTGGGGCCTGACCTGGGGCTGCCACTCCAATAACCACTTCGATATTTCGCTGGCGATGTTCACCCATGTGGGTGCCGCCGCGCCAGGCAATCCTACCGCGATTGATACTCACTGGATCTGGCAGGAGGGCGATCAGCGCCTGACCAAAAATCCGCTGCAAATCCGCAACGGCAAAATTGCCGTGCCGGACGCGCCGGGCCTCGGCGTTGAGCTTGACTGGGACCGCGTGCATCAGGCCCACCAGCTTTACCAGTCACTGCCCGCTGGCGCCCGCAACGACGCCACGGCGATGCAATATCTGATTCCCGGTTGGACATTCGACCGTAAGCGCCCGGCTTTTGGCCGTGCAACAGCATAAGGAGCAGGAGATGAGTTCAACACCTAAAGTGACCGCCATGCAGGTGATTCCGGTTGCCGGTCACGACAGCATGTTGCTGAACCTCAGCGGCGCGCATTCGCCGTTTTTTACCCGCAATATTGTGATTATCAAAGATAACGCCGGTCATACCGGCGTCGGCGAGATTCCGGGCGGCGAAAAAATCCGTCAGACGCTGGAAGATGCGGCTTCTCTGGTGATCGGTAAAACCGTGGGCGAATACAAAAATATTCTCAGCCTGGTGCGCACTACCTTTGCGGATCGCGATGCCAGCGGGCGCGGCATGCAGACCTTCGATCTGCGCACCACCATCCACGTCGTGACCGGCATTGAAGCGGCGATGCTGGATCTGCTGGGGCAGCATCTGGGCGTTAACGTGGCGACCCTGCTGGGCGACGGGCAACAGCGCGACCGCGTTGAGATGCTCGGCTATCTGTTCTATGTCGGCGACCGCCGCAAGACCTCTCTGCCCTATCAGAGCCAGGAGAGCGATCCCTGCGACTGGTATCGCCTGCGTCACGAAGAGGCGTTAACCCCGGACACGGTGGTGCGGCTGGCAGAAGCAGCGTATGAAAAATATGGCTTCAACGATTTCAAACTCAAGGGCGGCGTACTGCGCGGTGGCGAAGAAGCCGAAGCGGTTACCGCGCTGGCGAAGCGTTTTCCTGAGGCGCGCATTACGCTCGATCCTAACGGTGCCTGGTCTCTCAACGAAGCGATCATGCTGGGTAAACAGCTGAAAGATGTGCTGGCTTACGCTGAAGATCCCTGTGGCGCGGAGCAGGGCTATTCGGGCCGCGAAGTGATGGCGGAGTTCCGCCGGGCGACCGGCATGCCGACCGCCACCAACATGATCGCCACCGACTGGCGGCAGATGGGGCATACGCTGTCGCTGCAGTCGGTCGATATTCCGCTGGCTGACCCGCATTTCTGGACCATGCAGGGCTCGGTGCGCGTGGCGCAGATGTGCCACGACTTCGGCCTGACCTGGGGCTCGCACTCCAATAACCACTTCGACATTTCACTGGCGATGTTTACCCACGTTGCCGCCGCCGCGCCGGGCGCCATCACCGCGATTGATACCCACTGGATCTGGCAGGAAGGCAATCAGCGCCTGACCAAAGAGCCGTTCCAGATTAAAGGCGGCATGGTGCAGGTGCCGCAGAAATCGGGTCTCGGCGTTGAGCTGGATATGGATCAGGTGATGCAGGCCAATGCGCTGTATCAGAAACATGGCCTTGGTGCGCGTGATGATGCGCAGGCGATGCAATTTCTGGTGCCAGGATGGACCTACGACAATAAATGTCCCTGCCTGGTACGTTAACCTTTTCGGCTCCCCTTGCGGAGCCACCGCCACAGGAGTTAACCATGAGTAATGCAGCCTGGCCGAATGGATTTCGTCGTCGTTTATTAGCGGGTGAAACCCTGATTGGTAGCTGGTGTGCGCTGGCCAGCCCGATCTCAACAGAGATTTTAGGACTGGCCGGTTTTGACTGGCTGGTTCTGGATGGCGAACATGCGCCCAACGACATCACCACCTTTGTGCCGCAGCTGATGGCGCTCAAGGGCAGCCACAGCGCGCCGGTGGTACGTCCGCCCTGCAATGAGCCGGTGATCATCAAGCGCCTGCTTGATATCGGCTTCAGTAACTTCCTGGTGCCGTTTGTTGAGACTGAAGAGGAAGCGCTGCGCGCAGTGGCCTCCACCCGCTATCCGCCTGCCGGCATTCGCGGCGTGTCGGTCTCTCATCGCAGCAACATGTACGGCACCCTGCCGGATTACAACAGCAGCATCAACGACAACATCACGGTGCTGGTGCAGATCGAAACCCAGCAGGCGGTGGACAACATTGACGCCATTGCTGCGGTTGAAGGCGTTGATGGCATCTTCGTGGGTCCCGGCGATCTCTCCGCCGCGCTCGGTTATCTCGGCCAGCCGGCGCACCCGGAAGTGCTGAAGGTGATTAAACATATCTTTGAACGCGCCAAAGCCGCCGGTAAGCCGAGCGGCATTCTGGCACCGGTAGAAGCGGATGCACGGCGCTATCTGGAATGGGGCGCGACCTTCGTAGCGGTCGGCAGCGATCTCGGTGTGTTCCGCAACGCCACGCAGGCGTTATGCGACAAATTTAAGCGTTAATCAATCAAGGGGAAACGCAATGAAAATTGGATTTATCGGCCTGGGTATTATGGGCAAACCCATGAGTAAAAACCTGGTGAAAGCCGGTTATTCGCTGGTAGTGCGCGATCATAACGCTGAAAACGAAGCGGAACTGACTGAACTGGGCGCGACCGTGGCGAAATCGCCAAAAGAGGTGGCTGAGCAGTGCGATGTGGTGATTACCATGGTGCCCAACTCGCCGCAGGTCATCGAAGTCTGTCTGGGTAAAAATGGCATTATTGAAGGGGCGAAGCCAGGCCTGGTGGTCATCGATATGAGCTCCATTGCGCCGCTGGCGAGCCGTGAAGTCCATGATGCGCTGGCAGAAAAAGGGATCAAAATGCTGGATGCGCCGGTCAGCGGTGGCGAGCCCAAAGCGATTGAAGGCACGCTCTCTGTGATGGTGGGCGGCGATAAAGCGGTATTCGATACCTGCTACGACATCATGAAAGCGATGGCGGGCTCGGTCGTTCATACCGGCGATATCGGCGCGGGCAACGTCACCAAACTGGCGAACCAGGTGATTGTGGCGCTGAACATTGCCGCGATGTCTGAGGCGTTATCGCTGGCAACCAAAGCGGGCGTGAACCCGGATCTGGTTTATCAGGCGATCCGTGGCGGCCTGGCGGGCAGTACCGTGCTGGATGCCAAAGCACCGATGGTAATGGATCGCAACTTCAAACCCGGCTTCCGTATCGATCTGCATATCAAGGATCTGGCGAATGCGCTGGATACCTCACACGGCATTGGCGCGCATCTGCCGCTGACGGCGGCGGTGATGGAGATGATGCAGGCGCTGCGTAATGATGGTCAGGGTTCCGCCGACCACAGTGCGCTTGCCTGCTATTATGAGAAGTTAGCGAAGGTTGAAATCGCCCGCTAAAACCCGGTGCCGGTGTCTGGGGATGCCGGACTGGTTTCAGAGCATTTCAATCACTTAACAGCGCTCGGATTGCCTATGAAAATCGTAATCGCACCGGATTCATATAAAGAGAGTTTATCCGCCCTGGAGGTGGCATCGGCGATTGAAGCGGGTTTCCGTGAAATCTTTCCCGATGCGCACTACCTGAAAATACCGGTCGCCGACGGTGGCGAAGGCACGGTAGAAGCGATGGTGGCGGCGACGAAAGGAAAAATCGTCAGGTTGAAGGTTACCGGGCCGCTTGGCGCGCAGGTTGACGCGTTTTATGGTTTGTCCGGTGATGAACGCACCGCCTATATCGAAATGGCGGCGGCCAGCGGCCTTGAACGGGTGCCTGCTGCGCAGCGCGATCCGCTGGTGACCACCTCCTTCGGCACCGGCGAACTGATCAAGAGCGCGCTGGACAAGGGCGTTGATCATATCATTATCGGCATCGGTGGCAGCGCCACCAACGACGGCGGCGCGGGCATGATGCAGGCGCTGGGGGCGCGACTGCTGGACGCGCAGGGCGGTGAAATCGGTTATGGTGGCGGCGCGCTGCCCGATCTCGCCAGCATTGATATCAGCCAGCTGGATAGCCGCATTGCCGAGTGTCGCATCGAGGTGGCCTGTGACGTGACCAATCCGCTGACCGGTAAAGAGGGGGCATCGGCGATTTTTGGTCCGCAAAAAGGCGCGACGCCCGCGCTGGTGCAGCAGCTCGATCGGGCGCTGACCCATTACGCAGCGATTATTCAGCGCGATCTCGATATGGATGTGCTGCATATTCCCGGCGGCGGTGCAGCGGGTGGTATGGGCGCGGCGCTGCACGCATTTTGTCAGGCAGATTTACGCCGCGGGATTGAGATTGTCACCGAAGCGCTGGGGCTGGCAGAGCAGGTGAAGGATGCCGATCTGGTGATTACCGGTGAAGGACGCATCGACAGTCAGAGTATTAATGGCAAGGTGCCGATTGGTGTGGCCAGCGTGGCAAAGCGCTTTAATAAACCGGTGATTGGCATTGCCGGCAGCCTGACGGCGGATGTCGGCGTAGTGCACCAGCACGGTCTGGATGCGGTGTTCAGCGTGCTCTACAGCATCTGCTCATTGGAAGATGCGCTGGCCAGCGCCGGAAATAACGTTCAGCTGACCGCACGTAACGTTGCGGCTACGCTGAAGCTGGCCGGTTTCCGCTAGCCTGCGTGCGAGGGCGGGCGTGATCTGCGTCGCTGAGAGTGATGGCGCAGCACGCGGCCGCCGTCCTGCGCGCCATATTGCCGTCCGGCAGGCCATGATGCCGCCTTGCAGGCCACGACGCCGGCCTGAGCCGCCGCCGCATCAACGGCCGCTATTCGACGCCCAGCACCCGCCGGGCTTCTCTGGCAACGTTCTCCATCTCATCCTGCAATTCCAGCAGTTCAGGTTCCAGCGCAGCAATATCGCTGGCATGGTGCAGTTCACGCTCCAGCTGATGACAGAGCTGCTTCATGCGTGGCACGCCGCTGTAGCTGGCACTGCCGTGCAGTTTATGAATGATCTCACGCAGCGCACTGACCTCATTACTGGTCATAAACTGCGCCATCTTTGCATGGACTTCCGGTAAAAACTCCAGCAGCATCCGCAGCAGATCGCGCGCCAGATCCGGCTTGTTTGCCGCCTGTCGCAGCGCCAGCTGCCAGTCGAGCGTCGGCAGTATGTTGGGCAGTTCCGGCACGACCACCGGCGGCGGCGGCGTGTAGCGTGCCAGCAGCTGGCTTAATTTGCTTTCATCAATCGGCTTCGCCAGATAGTCATTCATCCCCGCCTTAATCAACTGCTCCCGCTCGCCATCAATCGCATGGGCGGTAACGGCGACAATCGGCGTGCTGGCATGGTGCGGCAGGCTGCGGATGATTTCACTGGCGCGAATACCATCAATGTCCGGCATCTGAATATCCATCAGAATCACGTCCAGCGCCTGCTGGCGGGCTTCGCGAATCGCGTGTTCGGCGCTGTTACACAGCACGATGCGCTGCACCTGCTCCTCCAGCAAGGCGCCGATCAGCTTGAGATTGGCCGGATTGTCATCCACCGCCATGACGGTCAACGGCAAGCGTGGCGACAGCGGCAGTTCGCTGATCTGGCGGGTATGCAAATCAACCAGCATCGGCAGCAGACGGGTCAGGGAAACCGGTTTGGCGATACAGCCATCAATGCCACGGACTTTCAGCTCATCGGCCAGCAGCATCATCGGGCTGGGCAGCGCCATCAGGACATGATCGGCCCGATCCAGCAGCGCATTAATCTGGCTTTCAGCCAGCAGCTGATGCTGGCTGACCGTAACCGGCATTGCCATCAGCAGCAGCGGATAGTGCGTCTCGCTTAATCCTTCCAGCGTTTCGCTGTAATCGATCTGCAGCGGCGTCGCGCTTAACATCTCCAGCGCCGCCCGGGCGACAGCGGGATTGGCTTCCACATAGGCGATACGCGCATGGGACAGCGCCTCCAGCACCCGCGGCATACCGGGCGCATTCGGATTGAGATCCAGCTGTACCCGAATCACAAAGGTCGAGCCGTGATCCGGCTCGCTGCTAAAGGTGATTTCGCCGCCCATCTCCCGTACCAGCTTCTGGGTGATCACCAGCCCCAGTCCGGTACCGCCGTGACGGCGTGAAATGCTGGCGTCCGCCTGACGAAACGCCTGGAACAGTTGGGTCTGCTGCTGCTCAGAAATGCCGATGCCGGTATCCTCGACCTGAATCTCCAGCTCGACCCGGGTATGGGTGATCACCCGCTGTCCGACGCGCAGGCCAATGGTGCCCTTTTCGGTAAATTTAATGGCGTTGCCAATCAGGTTGATCAGGATCTGCTGCAGCCGCAGCGCATCACCAATCACGTTATCCGGCACGCTGCTGTCGCACACCACCGTCAGCTCCAGACCTTTGTCATGGGCCGAAGGTGCCAGCAGCACCAGGGTTTCATCCAGCGTGGCGCGCAGCGGGAAGGGGATCGCTTCCAGCATCAGCTTGCCCGCTTCCAGCTTCGAGAAGTCGAGCACGTCGTTGATAATGCTGAGCAGATTGTTGGCCGAGCGTTCGATGGTCTGCATGTAATCACGCTGGGTGGCGCGCAGCTGGGTCTTGAGCATCTGACGGGTAAAGCCCAGCACGCCATTCAGCGGGGTACGCAGTTCATGCGACATATTGGCTAAGAACTCTGACTTGATGCGGGCCGCTTCCTGGGCCCGTTTTTTCGCCAGGTCCAGCTCGACGTTCTGAATCTCCAGCTGCTCGAGCGTCTCACGCAGGTCATAAGTGGCCTGATCGATATTGTGCTGCATCTCTTCGTGATAGGCGGTGAGCGACATCGCCATCGCATTAATGCCGTTTTTCAGAATGCTCAGTTCGCCCAGCATGTAACCCTCAACCCGGCTGTCGAGCTGACCGCGACGAATCCGGTCCACGGTGGTGACCATGTTGCGGATCGGGCCGGTGACGTCGCGCATCAGGCGATAGGCGAACAGCATCGCAATACAGAGGCAAAACAGCAGCATCAGCGTGGCGACAAACACCTCTTTGTACTGCTGCAGCCGTACCGATTGCAGATCGAGTTCGATGGCGACATAGCCGAGTGGATTACCGGCCGGTTTGGCATCTTCGTCCGGCAGTTCATCGACGTCATAACGTTCAGTGGTAATCGGGGTGCGCAGAATCAGCACGCTGCCGTGACGTTCCATCGAGACATCATCAGGCAGAGCGCGGATATCATCCTGTTGCAGCAGGCTCAGGTTCTGTTTGTTATTGGAGGTGACGTAGAGCTGGTTATGGTTGTCGAACACCGAAATTGCCCGGACGATACCGGAGTGACGGCGATGCAGCAGGCTGACCAGTTCGCGCATCGCATCGCGGTTATGCCAGGTCATGCTGTATTCGCTGGAGATCGCCAGCGGTTCGATAATGTTGGCGCCGGCATCCATCACCTGCCGCTGCAGTTCGTTGTAGCGATGCACCACAAAAAATGAGCTGAGCAGCAGGCCAACCATCAGGGTGGGTGCCAGAATTAAAATCATCATTCGCGCCCGCAGGCTGTATTTGGTCATAATAGTCGCCTGGCTACTCCGGCATTAACATCCCTGTGCATCCGTCGACAAACCTGTGCACATCGTTTCAGAGAAAGAGAATTAACAATACTATGGCGCAATTTTACGCGGCAAAACAGCGCAGCACCCCGCAACAACGCATAACCGTCACCATCGACGAGCTGGACCCGTTCGGTCAGGGCGTGGCGCGTCATAAAGGCAAAACCATTTTTGTCAGCGGTGCGCTGCCTGGTGAACAGGCCGAAATTATGCTGACAGAGGATAAACGGCAATTTGCCCGAGCGAAAGTGACGCGGCTGTTAAACAGCAGTCCGGCACGCGTCACGCCGCGCTGTCCCCATTTTGAGCGTTGCGGCGGCTGCCAGCAGCAGCATGTGGAGGTGGCTCTGCAACAGCAAAGCAAAGCCCAGGCGCTGAGCCGGATGCTGAGTCAGGCCGCACAGCAGCCGGTGGCGGTCGATGAAGTGATAGCCGGTGAACCCTGGGGCTATCGCCGTCGTGCCCGGCTGGGCCTGCAGTGGCAGAACAAGCAGCAGCGCCTGCAGATGGGTTTTCGTCAGGAAGCGAGCAACGATCTGGTCGATATCCAGCAGTGCCCCATTTTGATGCCCGAACTTGAGGCGTTAATTCTCCCGCTACGCCACTGTCTGAGCGGCTTACGTGCCGTCAGGCGTCTCGGCCACGTTGAACTGGTGCAGGCGGACAACGGTCCGCTGATGATCCTGCGACATCTTGATGCGTTGCAGGCTGACGATCGTGAAAAACTGGAACAGTTTTCGCATAAGCATCAGCTGATGCTGTTTCTGGATGCGGGTGATGAGAAATTAACGCCGTTAACCGCAGCGACGCCGTTCTATCACTCTCATCAACTTAAGCTAACCTTCAGTCCACAGGATTTTATTCAGGTTAACGATAGGGTGAATCAGCAGATGGTGGCGCAGGCGATAAGCTGGCTCGATCTGCAGCCGGAAGACCAGGTACTGGACCTGTTTTGCGGGATGGGGAACTTCACTCTTCCTATCGGAATCTTCGTACAAAATGTGGTTGGTGTGGAGGGCATTGCAGCATTAGTGCGGCAGGCAGCGTATAATGCTGAATTGAATAATCTTAAAAATGTCCGCTTTTTCCAGCATAACCTGGAGGAAGAGGTGTCGCGCCAGCCGTGGGCGGCACAGGGATTTAACAAGGTATTACTCGATCCGGCCCGTGCCGGGGCTGCAGGTGTGATGGCGCATGTGGTTAAACTTGCACCAGAACGCGTGGTCTATGTTTCGTGTAATCCCACCACACTCGCGCGCGACAGCCAGACATTGCTGTCGGCGGGCTACCAATTGGAAAGGGTCGCGATGCTGGATATGTTCCCACATACCCGTCATCTCGAATCCATGGTGCTGTTCAAGAAAACATAAGCGATGGGCTAAGTCGCTGTGCAGGAGAGGATATGGTTGCGGTCAGAAGTGCGCATTTAAATACTGAGGGGGAATTTGCCCTCGACCAGTGGATCGCCAGTCTCGGTATTGCTAACCCGCAATCATGTCAACGCGTCGCCGAAACCTGGCGCTACTGTGAAGCGCAAACCCAGGGCCATCCCGATCAATCGCTGCTGCTGTGGCGCGGCATCGAGATGGTCGAAATCCTCTCGATGCTCAGTATGGATATTGAAAGCCTGTGTGCGGCGCTGATCTTCCCGCTGGCTAACGATGAAGTGGTGAGCGAAGAAGATCTGGAAAAAACGGTGGGCAAAGGCATTGTCTCGCTGGTGCATGGCGTGCGCGATATGGATGCGATCCGTCAGCTGAAAGCGATTCACAATGATTCGATGGCCTCCGAGCAGGTGGATAACGTTCGCCGGATGCTGCTGGCGATGGTAGAAGATTTCCGCTGCGTGGTGCTCAAACTGGCCGAGCGCATCATGAACCTGCGCGAAATGAAAGACGCGCCGGAAGATGAGCGGGTACTGGCCGCCAAAGAAAGCACCAACATCTATGCGCCGTTGGCCAACCGGCTCGGCATTGGTCAGCTGAAGTGGGAGCTGGAAGATTACTGCTTCCGCTATCTGCATCCCGATGAATACAAACGCATCGCCAAACTGCTGCATGAGCGGCGCATTGACCGTGAGCAGTACATCGACAACTTCGTCAGCAACCTGCGCAAAGAGATGGCCAAAGAGGGCGTACGCGCCGAAGTCTATGGCCGACCGAAACATATCTACAGCATCTGGCGCAAGATGCAGAAGAAGTCGCTGGCGTTTGATGAGCTGTTCGACGTGCGGGCGGTGCGCATCGTGGCCGAACGCTTACAGGATTGTTACGGCGCGCTGGGCACGGTACACACGCTTTATCGTCATCTGCCGAGCGAGTTTGATGACTACGTGGCAAATCCTAAGCCCAATGGTTACCAGTCGATTCACACCGTGGTGTTAGGCCCGCAGGGCAAAACGGTGGAGATTCAGATCCGTACCCGCCAGATGCATGAAGATGCCGAACTGGGCGTGGCAGCGCACTGGAAATACAAAGAAGGCCCGACCTCCAGCAGCGCACGCGGCGCGGCGGGTCACGAAGAGCGTATCGCCTGGCTGCGTAAGCTGATCAGCTGGCAGGAAGAGATGGCGGATTCCGGTGAACTGCTGGAAGAGGTGCGCAGCCAGGTATTTGACGATCGGGTTTACGTCTTTACGCCGAAAGGGGATGTGGTGGATCTGCCCGCCGGCTCAACGCCGCTCGACTTCGCTTACCACATCCACAGTGATATCGGTCACCGCTGCATCGGTGCCAAAATCGGCGGTCGCATCGTGCCGTTTACCTATCAGCTTCAGATGGGCGATCAGGTTGAAGTGATCACCCAGAAACAGCCGAACCCGAGCCGTGACTGGCTCAATCCTAACCTCGGTTACATCACCACCAGCCGTGGCCGCTCGAAGATTCACAACTGGTTCCGTAAGCAGGATCGCGATAAGAACATCATCGCCGGACGACAGATTCTGGATAACGAGCTGAACCAGCTCGATATCAGCCTGCGTGAAGCCGAGAAGTTGCTGCTGCCGCGCTATAACGTCACCTCTCTGGAGGAGTTACTGGCGGCGATTGGCGGTGGCGATATTCGCCTTAATCAGATGGTGAACTTCCTGCAGGCGAAGCTCAACAAGCCGAGCGCCGAAGAGGAAGATCGCGAAGCGCTGCGCCAGTTAACCCAGAAATCTTACACTCCACCGTCACGCAAAGAGAGCGGGCGCGTGGTGGTGGAAGGCGTGGGCAACCTGATGCACCACATTGCGCGTTGCTGCCAGCCGATTCCGGGTGATGATATCGTCGGCTTCATCACCCAGGGGCGCGGTATTTCGATTCACCGTGCCGACTGTGACCAGCTGGCGGAGCTGATCTCCCATGCGCCGGAACGCATTGTTGACGCAGTATGGGGCGAAAGTTACTCCAGCGGTTACTCGCTGGTGGTACGGGTGACGGCCAACGATCGCAGCGGATTGCTGCGGGATATCACCACCATCCTCGCCAATGAAAAGGTCAATGTGCTGGGCGTGTCGAGCCGCAGCGATACCAAAAAGCAGCTGGCAACCATCGACATGGATATCGAGATTTATAACCATCAGGTGCTGGGACGGGTGCTGGCGCGGCTGAACCAGGTCTCTGATATCATCGACGCCCGCCGTTTACACTGATGCTTCTGGCCGTCTGCCCGCTATTCGCCGCTGATGTGAATCGCCGGGCAGACGCGCCGCACCACCGGCGCTATTGATGCGCCTCCTCACGACCAACCGCAAAGGATTTCCAGAATGAACGCCATTGATCGCCTGCTTGGCATTATGAAAACCCTGCGCGATCCGCAACACGGCTGCCCGTGGGATCGTGAGCAGACCTTCGCCACCATCGCCCCGTATACGCTGGAAGAGACCTATGAAGTGCTGGACGCCATCCAGCGGGAAGATTTTGACGATCTGCGCGGCGAGCTGGGCGATCTGCTGTTTCAGGTGGTGTTTTATGCCCAGATGGCCAGCGAGCAGGATCGCTTTACCTTTGAGGATATCTGCCACGCCATCAGCGACAAGCTGGAGCGCCGTCATCCGCACATTTTTGCTGACGCCAGCGCGGAAACCAGCCGCGAAGTGCTGAAAAACTGGGAAGCGATCAAGACCGCTGAACGGGCGGAGAAGGCCCAGCATTCGGCGCTGGACGACATCCCCAGAGCGCTGCCGGCGCTGATGCGCGCCCACAAAATCCAGAAGCGCTGCCACAACGTCGGTTTTGACTGGACCACGCTGGGGCCGGTGGTGGCAAAAGTGCATGAAGAGATCGATGAAGTGATGCACGAGGCACAGCAAAGCGTGGTGGATAGCCAGAAGCTGGAAGAGGAGATCGGTGACCTGCTGTTTGCGACGGTGAACCTGTCGCGCCATCTGGGCAGTAAAGCTGAAACCGCGCTGCAAAAGGCCAACGACAAGTTTGAGCGCCGCTTCCGCCAGGTGGAGGCGATCATCGCCGCACAGGGATTAAGTATGCCGGGTGCTACGCTGGAACAGATGGAAGCGGCCTGGCAGCAGGTGAAAACCGGCGAGAAGTGCTGATTATTCCAGCGCTGCGCATAAATTCGCCATCTGAGCTTACACGATTCAGCGTGGCGACAACTTTGTGACGTACATCAACATTTCATTAACGGCTATCCGCTATGTTAGCCGCAGCAATGCGTTGGAGGATGGCAGTGATTCATCAATTGTGGCTGATAGCGGTTTCCAGTATACTGTTTTCCCGTCCTGGTTATTCCACCGTCTTTAAACCTAAACTCTCAGGTTCAGCATGACAACGAATTATATTTTTGTGACCGGCGGGGTCGTATCCTCTCTGGGTAAAGGCATTGCCGCAGCCTCCCTCGCAGCCATTCTCGAAGCCCGTGGTCTTAACGTGACCATCATGAAGCTGGACCCGTATATCAACGTGGATCCAGGTACCATGAGCCCGACTCAGCACGGTGAAGTTTTCGTCACTGATGACGGGGCTGAAACCGATCTCGATTTGGGTCACTACGAGCGCTTCATCCGCACTAAAATGTCGCGTCGTAACAACTTCACCACTGGCCGTATCTACTCAGAAGTGCTGCGCAAAGAGCGCCGTGGCGACTATCTGGGCGCCACCATTCAGGTGATTCCGCACATCACCAACGCCATCAAAGAGCGCATTATTGAAGGCGGCGAAGGCCACGATGTGGTGCTGGTCGAAATCGGCGGTACGGTCGGCGATATCGAATCCCTGCCGTTCCTGGAAGCGATTCGCCAGATGGCGGTGGATGTGGGCCGCGAACACACCATGTATATGCACCTGACGCTGGTGCCCTATATGGCCGCTGCCGGTGAAGTGAAAACCAAACCGACCCAGCACTCGGTTAAAGAGCTGCTCTCCATCGGTATTCAGCCAGACGTGCTGATCTGCCGTTCCGATCGCGCTGTGCCAGCCAACGAACGCGCTAAAATCGCGCTGTTCTGTAACGTGCCAGAGAAGGCGGTTATTTCACTGAAAGACGTGGATTCCATTTACAAGATTCCTGGCATGCTGAAGTCGCAGGGCCTGGATGACTATATCTGCAAACGCTTCAACCTGAATGCGCCGGAAGCCAATCTGGCCGAGTGGGAACAGGTGATTTACGAAGAAGCCAATCCGGGTGGGGAAGTCACCATCGGGATGGTCGGCAAATACGTTGAATTGCCGGATGCCTATAAATCAGTGATTGAAGCGCTGAAGCACGGCGGCCTGAAAAATCGCGTCACCGTGAACATCAAACTGATCGACTCGCAGGATGTCGAATCACGCGGTGTCGAATTACTGAAAGATTTGGATGCGATTCTGATTCCGGGTGGCTTCGGTTACCGTGGCGTCGAAGGCAAGCTGATGACCGCGCAGTACGCACGTGAAAACAACGTGCCGTATCTCGGCATCTGTCTTGGTATGCAGGTGGCACTGATGGAGTTCGCCCGTAACGTCGCCGGGATGGAAGGCGCCAACTCCACCGAATTTGTGCCAGACTGTAAATATCCGGTAGTGGCATTGATTACCGAATGGCGTGACGAAGACGGCAACGTCGAAGTTCGCAGCGAGCAGAGCGATCTGGGCGGCACCATGCGTCTGGGCAGCCAGCAGTGTCAGTTAACGCCGGGCAGCCAGGTTCGCCAGCTGTACGGTTCTGACACCATCGTTGAGCGCCATCGCCACCGTTATGAAGTCAACAACATGCTGCTGAAACCGATTGAAGCAGCCGGTCTGCGCGTAGCGGGTCGTTCTGGTGATGATCAACTGGTTGAGATTATTGAAATCCCGAACCATCCGTGGTTTGTGGCCTGCCAGTTCCACCCGGAGTTTACCTCGACCCCTCGTGATGGCCATCCGTTGTTTGCCGGCTTTGTGAAAGCGGCACATGAGCATCAGAAGCGTTTAGCGAAGTAAGATTCACGAGCAGCGCGCGAACTTTTCGCGCGTTGTTTGTCTTAGGATTGACTAACTTGTACTGAGGAAAAACGTAATGTCCAAAATCGTAAAAGTCATCGGTCGCGAAATTATCGACTCACGTGGTAACCCGACTGTTGAAGCAGAAGTGCATCTGGAAGGCGGTTTCGTTGGTCTGGCAGCAGCGCCATCAGGGGCTTCTACCGGTTCTCGCGAAGCACTGGAACTGCGTGACGGTGACAAATCTCGTTTCCTGGGCAAAGGCGTGACCAAAGCCGTTGCTGCGGTAAACGGCCCGATTGCTGAAGCGGTAAAAGGCAAAGACGCGAAAGATCAGGCGAACATCGATAAAATCATGATCGACCTGGACGGTACTGAGAACAAATCCAACTTCGGTGCGAACGCCATTCTGGCCGTCTCACTGGCGGCGGCGAAAGCCGCTGCGGCCTCTAAAGGTCAGCCGCTGTATGAGCACATCGCTGAACTGAACGGCACCCCAGGCAAATACTCTATGCCACTGCCAATGATGAACATCATCAACGGTGGCGAGCATGCCGATAACAACGTTGATATCCAGGAATTCATGATTCAGCCGGTTGGCGCTTCAAGCGTGAAAGAAGCGATCCGTATGGGTTCAGAAGTGTTCCACAACCTGGCAAAAGTGCTGAAAAGCAAAGGCATGAGCACCGCAGTCGGTGACGAAGGTGGCTATGCGCCAAACCTGGGTTCTAACGCCGAAGCGCTGGCCGTTATCGCTGAAGCAGTAAAAGCAGCGGGCTACGAGCTGGGCAAAGACATTACGCTGGCGATGGACTGTGCGGCCTCTGAGTTCTACAAAGATGGCAAATACGTGCTGGCCGGTGAAGGCGGTAAAGCGTTCACTTCAGAAGAGTTCACCCACTTCCTGGAAGATCTGACCAAACAGTATCCGATCGTTTCTATCGAAGATGGCCTGGACGAATCTGACTGGGATGGCTTCGCTTACCAGACCAAAGTCCTGGGCGACAAAATCCAGCTGGTGGGTGACGACCTGTTCGTGACCAACACCAAAATCCTGAAAGAAGGTATCGACAAAGGTATCGCTAACTCCATTCTGATCAAATTCAACCAGATCGGTTCTCTGACCGAAACCCTGGCAGCGATCAAAATGGCGAAAGACGCGGGCTACACTGCCGTGATCTCTCACCGTTCAGGCGAAACCGAAGATGCAACCATCGCTGACCTGGCGGTAGGGACTGCAGCGGGCCAGATCAAAACCGGTTCAATGAGCCGTTCTGACCGTGTGGCGAAGTACAACCAGCTGATTCGTATCGAAGAAGCGCTGGGTTCAAAAGCGCCATTCAACGGCCTGAAAGAAGTTAAAGGTCAGTAATGACCTGTGCAGATGTCGCGTAAAGCGGCATCGCATCATCTGAAAGCCCCGCCTTGTGCGGGGCTTTTTGTTGGCGGCGGTGTGCAGACGCGGATGGCAAATCCCGATCGCAAAGAGGCAAAAGCGGCATCTCTTTCTGCTCGCCCGTGCGATTACGCACCTCATCACTGAGGTGCGCCCGTTACCGGGCCAACGTTTTGCGTTGTTCAAAAACGCTCCCGGTATTTTTGTCCTAAGCGCGGGTTCTGTCCTGGCCATCTATATTTTGAACCTGTCAGCCGTCTGAAGCCTCTCTTTTGTGACGTTTTGGCTTTTGCCCGGCGCGGAGAAAAGGCACAACGCGTGGTTGAGCTGTGCGGCAAATCTGCCATAATCAGCGCCCTGTTTTTTTCAAGCGAGTCCGTAATGCAATACCCGATTAACGAAATGTTCCAGACACTGCAGGGCGAAGGTTTTTATACCGGCGTACCCGCCATTTTCATCCGCTTACAGGGATGTCCGGTGGGCTGTAGCTGGTGTGATACCAAACATACCTGGGAGAAGCGGGCGGATCGGGAAACGTCGCTGGGCGATATTTTAATTAAAACGGTAGAGAGTGACGCCTGGGGCGATGCCGATGCGGCAACCTTACTTAACGCCATCCAGCAGCAGGGCTGGACCGCGCGCCATGTGGTGATCACCGGCGGCGAACCGGCGATCTACGATCTGCGTCCGTTAACTACGACGCTGGAGCAGCACGGTTTTCAGTGCCAGATTGAGACGAGCGGCACCCATGAGATTCGCTGTTCCGATCGGACCTGGGTGACGGTTTCGCCTAAAGTGAATATGCGTGGCGGCTATGATGTGCTGCCGCAGGCGCTGGTCCGCGCGGATGAGATCAAGCACCCGGTGGCGCGTATGCGTGATGTCGAGGCGCTGGATGAACTGCTGGCCGCTCTTGATGACGATAAAGCCCGTATCATCGCCTTACAGCCGATCAGCCGCAAAGATGAGGCAACCCGACTCTGTATCGAGACCTGCATTGCGCGTAACTGGCGTCTGTCGATGCAGACTCACAAATATCTCAATATCGCCTGAGGCGATGCGATGTGGGCCGGGTGAAAGTCCGAAACCGGGCTAGCCGGATCGGCGGGTAAAAAACGCTGTGCCGGATCGAAGGGTTCGATCCGACAGCATTAACCGCGGTAGACGCAGCCCGCAGTGCAGGTTTCTTTGATCATCACCGCACTGAGCAGCGGCAGGCGAGGCTTCATCTGATCCCAGATCCATTTTGCCAGCACTTCGCTGGTCGGGTTTTCCAGCCCAGGGATCTCATTGAGATAATAGTGGTCAAGGCGATCGTAGATCGGCTTAAACGCCGCTTTCAGTTCAGCGAAATCCATCACCCAGCCAGTGTGCGCATCCACTTCGCCGGTAATTTCCAGACGCACCAGAAATGAATGACCGTGCAGACGACCGCATTTGTGTCCGGCCGGCACGTTGGGTAAATGGTGCGCGGCTTCGAACTGGAACTCTTTAAATAAAGTGGTAGACATAGTGGTTCTCAGACAGGAAAAAACCGCTAAATTCTACCTGAAAACCGCTATTTTCGCACCTGGATCACATAACGCCGCCACGAAACCTCCCGCCTGCCGATGTTGTACCAGCTAATTAACTGATATATCGCCGCTTTACTTACCACTTTTGTCGATTAATCCTACCAGGAAAACCATTTAGTCATTTTGGTTATTTGATATGTCGAAGGTGTATTTAATCGTTAATATACGGGCCGGTAACCTACGCACTCTTCCGCCATTTTACGGTCCGGACTTCTGATACTGGAATTTTTAACGCGATGACGACTCAGGCACCAGGTTCACTGCTTCCGCTCTCCCCGGAACAACTCGCCCGCTTACAGGCGGCGACGACCGATTATTCCCCCACCCAACTGGCATGGCTGTCAGGTTATTTCTGGGGCAGGGTTGAACAGACACCGGGTAGCGCAGTGGCCAGCGCGCCGGCCCCCGTCACCGCCACCGCGCCAGAAGCACCGGCAATCACGCTGCTGTCGGCTTCGCAGACCGGCAATGCCCGTCGCCTGGCCGAGCAGTTGCGCGATGACCTGCAGGCAGCCAGACTGAATGTAAACCTGGTGAATGCTGGCGATTACAAGTTCAAGCAAATTGGGCAGGAAAAGCTGCTGGTGGTGGTGACATCCACCCAGGGCGAAGGCGATCCACCGGAAGAAGCGGTGGCGCTGCATAAATTCCTGCTGTCAAAAAAGGCGCCGAAAATGACCGGTACCGCGTTTGCGGTGTTTGGCCTCGGCGACAGCTCTTATGAATTTTTCAGCAAAGCGGGCAAGGATTTTGATAGCCGGCTGGCGGAGCTGGGCGCGGAGCGACTGCTGGATCGGGTTGATGCCGACGTCGAGTATGCCGATCAGGCGGCGGCCTGGCGCAGCGCGCTGACAGAGATTTTAAAGCAGCGCGTGCCGACCGAATCCCCGGCTCAGGCTGCCGCCGCCGCCGCAGGCAGCGTCAATGAAGTCACCACCAGCCCCTATACCAAAGAGGCGCCACTCAGCGCCACGCTGGCGGTGAATCAGAAAATTACCGGCCGCGACTCTGACAAAGATGTTCGCCACATTGAAATTGATCTCGGCGAGTCAGGCCTGCGCTACCAGCCCGGCGACGCGCTGGGTATCTGGTATGAAAATGATAGCGCGCTGGTCAGCGAGCTGCTGGAGCTGGTCTGGCTGAAAGGTGATGAGCCGGTGCAGGTCCAGGGCGCAACGCTGCCGCTGGCTGAAGCGCTGCAAAAACATTTTGAGCTGACGGTTAATACGGCGCAGATCGTCGCGCAGTATGCCCAGCTGTCGCGTGATGCCGAGCTGCTGGCGCTGGTGGATGATAAAGCCCGGCTGCAACAGTATGCGCAGCGTTATCCGATTGTCGACATGATTCGTCTGGCCCCGGCGGAGCTCAGCGCAGAGCAACTGACGACGTTGCTGCGTCCGCTGACGCCACGGCTCTACTCAATCGCATCGTCGCAGGCGGAGACCGATACCGAAGTGCATATCACCGTGAGTGCAGTACGCTTTGATATTGAAGGTCGTCAGCGTGGCGGCGGTGCATCGACCTGGCTGGCCGATCGGGTTGAAGAAGAGGGCGAAGTTCGGGTGTTTATCGAGCACAACGATAACTTCCGCCTGCCGGCTAATCCGGACGCACCGGTGATCATGATTGGACCGGGTACCGGCATCGCGCCGTTCCGCGCCTTTATGCAGCAGCGCGAAAACGACGGTGCCAGCGGCAAAAACTGGCTGTTCTTCGGCAATCCGCACTTTACCGATGATTTCCTCTATCAGGTGGAGTGGCAGAAATATGTGAAAGAGGGGCTGCTGACCCGAATCGATCTGGCCTGGTCACGCGATCAGGCAGAGAAGGTATACGTACAGGATAAGATCCGCGCCAACGGTGCGGAAGTGTGGCGCTGGCTGCAGGAAGGCGCGCACCTTTACGTCTGTGGCGATGCGAATCGCATGGCGAAGGACGTTGAGCAGGCATTACTGGATGTGGTGGTCGAACACGGCGGAATGGATCGTGAAGCGGCCGACGAATTTTTAAGTGAGCTGCGCATTGAGCGCCGTTATCAGCGAGACGTTTACTAATGAGCGAAAAACACCCTGGACCGCTGGTTGTAGAAGGCAAATTAGCCGACGCTGAGCGTCTGAAGAAGCAGAGCAACTATCTGCGCGGCACCATTAAAGAAGATCTGGAAGAGGGTCTGACCGGCGGCTTTACCGGTGACAACTTCCTGCTGATCCGTTTCCACGGTATGTACCAGCAGGATGACCGCGATATTCGTGCCGAGCGTGCTGAGCAGAAGCTGGAGCCGCGCCACGCCATGATGCTGCGTTGCCGCTTGCCGGGCGGCATCATTACGCCAACCCAGTGGCTGGCCATCGACAAATTTGCCACCGATAAAACCATCTATGGCAGCATCCGTCTGACTAACCGTCAGACCTTCCAGTTTCACGGCATTCTGAAGAAGAATGTCAAGCCGACGCACCAGATGCTGCATGAAGTCGGACTGGATGCGTTGGCCACCGCCAACGATGTTAACCGCAACGTGCTCTGTACCTCGAATCCGGTGGAGTCGGAGCTGCATCAGGAAGCGTATGAGTGGGCGAAGAAACTCTCTGAGCACCTGCTGCCGCGCACCCGTGCTTACGCCGAAATCTGGTGGGATCAGGAGAAAGTTGCGACCACCGACGAAGAGCCGATCCTCGGTGAGACCTATCTGCCGCGTAAGTTTAAAACTACCGTGGTGATCCCGCCGCACAACGATGTGGATCTGCACGCCAACGATCTTAACTTCATCGCCGTGGCCGAGCAGGGCAAGCTGGTGGGCTTTAACCTGCTGGTCGGTGGTGGACTGTCGATTGAGCACGGTAACAAGGCCACCTACGCCCGTACCGCCAGCGAGTTCGGCTACTTCCCGCTGGAGAAGATCCTCGACGTGGCTGAAGCGGTGGTGACTACCCAGCGCGACTGGGGTAACCGCACCGATCGTAAGAATGCCAAAACCAAATACACCCTGGAACGCGTCGGCGTTGAGACGTTCAAAGCGGAAGTCGAGAAGCGGGCGGGCGTCACTTTTGAACCGATCCGTCCGTACGAATTTACCACCCGCGGCGATCGAATTGGCTGGATCAAAGGCATCGACAATAAATGGCACCTGACGCTGTTTATCGAGAATGGTCGCCTGCTGGACTATCCTGGCCGTCCGCTGAAGAGCGGCGTGGCTGAGATTGCTAAAATCCACCAGGGCGATTTCCGTCTGACCGCCAACCAGAACCTGATTGTGGCGGGCGTGCCGGAAAGCGAAAAGGCGAAGATTGAGGCGATCGCCCGTGAGCATGGGCTGATGGAAAACGTCTCGGCGCAGCGTGAGAACTCGATGGCCTGCGTGGCGTTCCCGACCTGTCCACTGGCGATGGCGGAGGCGGAACGCTTCCTGCCGGCGTTCGTGACCAAAGTTGAAGCGATCATGCACAGCCACGGCGTCGGTGATGAGCACATAGTGTTACGCGTTACCGGTTGTCCCAACGGCTGTGGCCGTGCCATGCTGGCTGAACTGGGTCTGGTCGGCAAAGCGCCAGGCCGTTACAACCTGCATCTCGGCGGCAACCGCATCGGCACACGCATTCCGCGGATGTACCGTGAAAACATTAATGAAAACGAAATCCTCGCCACCATTGATGAACTGGTGGGACGCTGGGCCAAAGAGCGCCATGCCGCTGAAGGCTTTGGTGACTTCGTGATCCGCGCGGGCATCGTTGCGCCTGTGCTGGACCCGGCGCGTGATTTCTGGGAGGAGGCAAAATGAGTCAGATTGACCTCGCAGCACTGAATGAGATGTCCAAAGTCCAGCGCGCAATGGCGCTGGCGGCCACCAATGCGCAGCTGGAGAAATCGTCAGCGGAAGCGCGGGTGAGCTGGGCGCTGGAAAATCTGCCGGGCGCCTATGTGCTCTCTTCCAGCTTCGGCATTCAGGCGGCGGTGTCGCTGCATCTGGTGACGCGTCAGCAGCCCGATATTCCGGTGATCCTCACCGATACCGGCTATCTGTTCCCGGAAACCTATCGCTTCATTGATGAGCTGGCGGATCAGCTCAATCTCAACCTCAAGGTGTTCCGCGCGGAGACCTCACCGGCCTGGCAGGAAGCGCGCTACGGCAAGCTGTGGGAGCAGGGCGTTGAGGGGATTGAGAAATACAACGACATCAATAAAGTGGAGCCGATGAATCGCGCGCTGGAAACGCTCGGTGCGCAGACCTGGTTTGCCGGCCTGCGCCGCGATCAGTCCGGTAGCCGGGCTAATCTGCCGGTGCTCGGGGTGCAGCGCGGCGTGTTTAAAGTGCTGCCGATCATCGACTGGGATAACCGCCAGATTCATCAGTATCTGCAGCAGCATAATCTGAAATACCATCCGCTATGGGATGAAGGCTATCTCTCAGTGGGCGATACCCATACCACACGTAAGTGGGAGCCAGGCATGGCAGAAGAAGAGACCCGCTTTTTCGGCCTGAAGCGCGAGTGCGGTCTGCACGAAGGGTAAGGGTGCGGTTTCCGGCTTCTCTGCGATTTCACAGAGAAGCCGGTGATTTACTGACCTTTTAAGCCAGCAAATTCTTCAGCCGCGCGCGTGACGTTCACTCGGGTCACCGCGTAGTGCGCCACCGCAACAAAGGGATCTTCTGCCAGTATCGCCTCCAGCCGTTCAGGTTCCATCTCTTTCACCAGCAGCATTCCACCGGTACGCGGATCTTTACGTCCTGCCGCAATCATTACGCCTGCCTCAAAATAGCGATCCAGCCACGTAATGTGTGCGGCCAGCAGCGCTTCTACCTCTTCCATCGGACGAAAATAATCGAGAGAAACAACGTACATAACAGATCCTCAGACTTTGGGATTGGTGAGTTCGCTCAGCAGCGGCAGCAGAACGCTGACGCTGTCGCGGGTACGGGCGGTAATCCGGCCAGGCATCCAGCGATCCAGATAGTTCAGGTTATCGCGATCGGTCTGATGGCGAATGGTGCCGTCGGGAAAATGACGGCTGCGATGACGCTGCTGAGCGCCATCTTTGTTACCCAGCGTCCAGTTGCTGGCCGTGACATCCAGCAGTGGAAAGCCCGCTTTATCAAAGGCGTTCAGGCCGGGAAAATCCTGGCGGGTTAACTGATGGCTGGCGGCAGAAATGCCATGCTGGCGCGCCAGCAGCAAGGCGCGCTCGCTGGTCTGTTTACGCACCGCGCGCGGGGTATTCATCCCGCTGTTGAAATAGAGATGATCGCCGGCGATCAGGCTGTTGAGATCGATCACCAGCAGGGTATTTTTCTTCTCTCTGGCGCTCATGCGCTCGACATAATCGTCCATGCCGTGCATCTCCGCCTCACCGGCGCTAAGCGCCACGAAGCGCACGCCGTAGTGCAGCGGTTGCTGACTCAGCTGTTGTGCCAGCTCCAGCATCACGCCAAGGCCCGAGGCGTTATCATCGACGCCCTGCAGGCGTAAACCACCGAGGTTCTGGTTAGTCTGACTGTTGCTGTGCGGCGTCCAGGTATCCAGATGCGCGACGATCAGAATCTCCTGCGGTTCACTGCCGGCGCGGGCAGCAATCACGGAGGTCGCCGTCAGCTTATGCCAGCGTAATTTTCCGTCATTTTCCTGCCAGTTATAGCCGGTGTTGAACTGCCGGGTATTGGTCTTAAAACCCAGCGCGGAAAATTGCTGCTGCAGATAGTCGGCCGCCATCAGTTCGGCCGGACTGCCGCTCATCCGGCCAGGAAAATAGGTGGCGATGTGACGAACCTGCTGCTCGGCAAAATGGCCAGGCTGGCTGGCAAGTGCCAGCGGGGAAAGTAGCGCGCCAATTAACGTCGCGGCTGCCCTCAATCGGAGGGAAAAAAACATAGTGCGTCCTTTTTCATTTTTCAGATACCGGTCCGGCATGACGCACCGGCCGGTCATGCCGGGCGACATTATAGCCTTTTTGCTCCGGCGTACGATGAACAGAATCAGGCACGGTACGCGCAGCGCTCGCTGGCTGCTCTGGCGGTAATCTGTATTTGCTGCCGAATGTGCCGATTTTTCCCCGCGGGTCCGGAGAATAATCTGTGAGCACGGTCACGGATAACCCCTTAATTCTCCGTCGTTAAGATCAAATTGTTCTGTGCTTTGCGGGGTCGTTATTCCATTCAGTAACTACTCATTCCAATTCGTAATTTCATCTGGATAAACTCAGGGACGTATAGTCGCGTTAATACAAAGTTAAAACATCAGGGTTAACGTGGACTATTTGCCCCTTTTTGCCGATCTCTCTGGCCGTCCGGTTCTGGTTGTCGGTGGTGGAGATATCGCAGCGCGAAAAATTGAACTGCTGCGCCGTGCGCGTGCGCGCGTGCAGATTGCCGCGCGTGAACTCTGCCCTGAACTGCAGGCGCTGCTGGAGACGCAGCAGCTGGAGTGGCTGGCGACCGCGTTTGATCCTGCCCAGCTGGACGGCGTTTTTCTGGTGATTGCCGCAACCGATGACAACGCCCTCAATGCTGCCGTATTCGAGGCGGCCAATGCGCGCCAGAAGCTGGTGAACGTGGTGGACGATCAGCCGAAATGCAGCTTTATCTTCCCGTCGATTGTTGACCGTTCACCGCTGGTGGTGGCGATCTCCTCCAGCGGCACCGCGCCGGTGCTGGCGCGGATGCTGCGTGAAAAGCTGGAGGCGCTGCTGCCCGCTAACCTGGGCCAGATGGCTGAGGTGGCCGGACAGTGGCGTGACAAGGTTAAACAGCGTTTTCAGCGGATGTCTGACCGTCGCCGTTTCTGGGAGCGGGCGTTCAACGGCCTGTTCGCCAGTCAGATGTCGGCTGGCAATGTGGATGAGGCGAAACGCACGCTGGATCGTGAACTGCTTGATGAACCGACCCGTCAGGGTGAAATCATTCTGGTGGGCGCGGGGCCGGGCGACAGCGGTCTGCTGACGCTGCGCGGTCTGCAGGTGATGCAGCTGGCCGATGTGGTGCTGTATGACCATCTGGTCAGTGACGAAGTGCTGGAGCTGGTGCGTCGCGACGCCGATCGTATCTGTGTCGGCAAACGGGCCGGCGCGCATTCGGTGCCGCAGGAAGAGACCAATCAGATGCTGGTGAAGCTGGCATTGCAGGGCAAGCGGGTCGTGCGCCTCAAGGGCGGCGATCCCTTTATCTTTGGCCGCGGCGGCGAAGAGCTGCAGGCGGCACAGCAGGCGGGTATTCCGTTTCAGGTGGTGCCGGGCGTTACTGCCGCTGCCGGTGCGACGGCCTACGCCGGTATTCCGCTGACCCACCGCGATTATGCTCAGAGCGTGATGTTTATTACCGGTCACTGTCGTCCGGATGGTGACGACATTGACTGGCCATCGCTGGCGCGGGCACGTCAGACGCTGGCGATCTATATGGGGACGGTTAAGGCTGCGCTGATTAGCGAGGTGCTGATTCAGCATGGCCGCGCAGCGTCAACGCCGGTGGCGGTGATCAGTCGCGGTACGCGTCAGGATCAACAGGTGCTGACCGGCACCTTAGAACAACTCGAGGCGCTGGCCGCCTCGGCACCCACTCCGGCACTGCTGGTGATCGGAGAAGTGGTCAATTTGCACGGGCAACTCGCCTGGTTTCAACATTCGGCACAGCAGGGGGCTCGCGAGTCCGCCGTTGTCAATCTGGCTTGAGGGAAAATCATGGACCAAAAACGACTCACTCATCTGCGTCAGCTGGAGGCGGAGAGTATCCACATCATTCGCGAAGTGGCGGCAGAGTTCAGCAACCCGGTGATGATGTACTCCATCGGTAAAGACTCCTCCGTGATGCTGCATCTGGCGCGTAAGGCCTTCTTTCCAGGCACGCTGCCGTTCCCGCTGCTGCATGTGGATACCGGCTGGAAATTCCGTGAAATGTACGAGTTTCGCGATCGCACCGTAAAAGCGATGGGCGCCGAGCTGCTGGTTCACCGCAACCCGGAAGGCGTGGCGATGGGTATCAACCCGTTCGTCCACGGCAGTGCCAAACACACCGACATCATGAAAACCGAAGGGCTGAAGCAGGCGCTGAATAAATATGGTTTCGATGCGGCTTTTGGTGGCGCTCGCCGTGACGAAGAGAAGTCGCGCGCCAAAGAGCGTATCTACTCGTTCCGCGATCGTTTCCATCGCTGGGACCCGAAAAACCAGCGCCCGGAGCTGTGGCACAACTACAACGGTCAGATCAACAAGGGCGAAAGCATCCGCGTTTTCCCGCTGTCGAACTGGACCGAACTGGATATCTGGCAGTACATCTTCCTGGAAAACATCGAGATCGTGCCGCTCTACCTCGCAGCGCCGCGTCCGGTGCTGGAGCGTGATGGCATGCTGATGATGATCGATGACGATCGGATCAATCTGCAGCCCGGTGAAGTGATTAAACAGCGCATGGTGCGTTTCCGTACCCTCGGCTGCTGGCCGCTGACCGGCGCGGTGGAATCGGAGGCGCAAACGCTGCCGGAGATCATCGAAGAGATGCTGGTCTCTACCACCAGTGAGCGTCAGGGCCGCGTGATCGATCGCGATCAGTCCGGGTCGATGGAACTGAAAAAACGTCAGGGTTATTTCTAAGGAGACGCCAGATGAATACCGTAATTGCACAACAGATTGCCGACCAGGGCGGCGTTGAAGCCTGGCTGACCGCACAACAACACAAGAGCCTGCTACGTTTTCTGACCTGCGGCAGCGTCGATGATGGCAAAAGCACCCTGATTGGTCGCCTGCTGCACGATACCCGGCAGATCTATGAAGATCAGCTCTCTTCGCTGCACAACGACAGCAAGCGTCACGGTACCCAGGGCGAGAAGCTCGATCTGGCGCTGCTGGTGGATGGTCTGCAGGCCGAGCGCGAGCAGGGCATCACCATTGATGTGGCCTATCGCTACTTCTCGACTGAAAAGCGTAAATTTATTATCGCTGATACGCCGGGACATGAGCAGTACACCCGTAATATGGCGACCGGCGCCTCAACCTGCGATCTGGCGATCCTGCTGATCGATGCCCGTAAAGGCGTGCTGGATCAGACCCGTCGGCACAGCTTTATCTCGACGCTGCTGGGGATCAAACACCTGGTGGTGGCGATCAATAAGATGGATCTGGTGGAGTACGATCAGGATCGCTACGAGCAGATCAAACAGGATTATCTCGATTTCGCTGCGCAGTTGCCGGACGACCTCGATATCCGTTTCGTGCCGATGTCGGCGCTGGAAGGGGATAACGTAGCATCAGCCAGCCAGACCATGTCGTGGTACAGCGGGCCGACGCTGCTCGACGTGCTGGAAACGGTTGAACTGAAACGCGTGGTCGATCATCAGCCGATGCGTTTCCCGGTACAGTATGTCAACCGTCCAAACCTCGATTTCCGCGGCTACGCCGGGACGCTGGCTTCAGGCAGCGTGCAGGTCGGCCAGCGCGTTAAAGTGCTGCCTTCTGGCGTGGAGTCGTCCATTGCCCGCATTGTGACCTTTGATGGCGATCTGCAGGAAGCGGGTGCAGGCGAAGCGATTACCCTTGTGCTGCAGGATGAGATTGATATCAGCCGTGGCGATCTGCTGGTGGATGCCAGTGAAGATCTGGCAGCGGTTCAGTCTGCCAGCGTTGACGTGGTCTGGATGGCAGAACAGCCGCTGCAGGCCGGTCAGAGTTACGACCTGAAAATCGCCGGTAAGAAAACCCGTGGCCGGGTAGAGAAGGTGCTGCATCAGGTCGAGATCAACTCGCTGGAGACGCGTCAGGTCGATACGCTGCCGCTCAACGGTATTGGTCGCATTGAGATCACCTTTGACGAACCGATGGTGCTCGACAGCTATCAGCAGAACCCGGTGACCGGCGGCATGATCTTTATCGATCGCCTGAGCAACGTTACCGTGGGTGCCGGCATGATCCATCAGCCAAACCATGATGCCCCGGTTAATACCGGCGAGTTCAGCGCCTTTGAACTGGAACTGAATGCGCTGGTGCGCCGTCACTTCCCACACTGGAACGCGCGCGATCTGCTGGGCGGTCAATAATGGCCCGGCACGATGACAACGTGGTGTGGCATGACCATCCGGTGACCCGCACCGCCCGCGAACAGCAGCACGGCCATCAGGGCGTGGTGCTGTGGTTCACCGGGCTGTCAGGCTCGGGGAAATCGACCGTGGCGGGCGCGCTGGAGCAGGCGCTGCACCGCATTGGCGTCAGCACCTATCTGCTGGATGGCGACAATGTGCGTCATGGCCTGTGCCGCGATCTCGGTTTCAGCGATGACGACCGCAAAGAGAACATTCGTCGGGTCGGCGAAGTGGCGAAGCTGATGGTGGACGCCGGGCTGGTGGTGCTGACCGCCTTTATTTCGCCGCATCGCGCCGAACGTCAGATGGTCCGCGATCTGCTGGAACCGGGCCAGTTTATTGAGGTGTTTGTGGATACGCCGCTGGCGGTGTGCGAAGCGCGCGATCCTAAAGGACTCTATCGCAAAGCACGCGCCGGTGAGCTGCGTAATTTCACCGGGATCGATAGCGTATACGAAGCGCCGGAAAGCCCGGAAATCCAGCTGGATGGCGAACAATTGGTTACAAAACTTGCCGCCCAATTGTTAGACCTGCTGCGTGACCGCGATATCATCAGATCCTGAACAGACAGCGGCAAATCCACGTTGATTTGCCGCCTTCGCGTCAACAGGACCTCTATGCAGAACATTACTCCCATGCTGGCTCGTAAAGATGAAAGCACCCCGGATGAGCCGCGTTCGTCGCTGCCGGGCGGCATCATCGGCTTTTTTGCCTACTGGTGCGCGCTGGCCATTCCCTTCCTGTTGTACGGCTCTAACACCTTGTTTTTCTTTCTCTACACCTGGCCTTTCTTCCTGGCACTGCTGCCGGTCTCGGTGCTGATGGGCATTGCGCTCAACACGCTGCTGCGCGGCCAGTTGTTGTGGACCACGCTCGCCACAGTCATTCTGGTCATTTGCCTGTTCTGGTTAATGTTCTCTTTTCTCTCCGGCTGGTAACCCTCTCGTGCCAGCGCGCTGATGTGCAAACGCATCGGCAGGTTACAAAACTTTTCCCGTCTGGTGATCCCTCTGATTCATATTTTGCGCAGACGCGCAGCAAAGCGCGCCATTTTCGCCACTGGTGTGGAGTCCTGTGCAAAGTTATGGGATGATTGGGCCGTTTTTAGGGGGCGGGATGGGAAAACTGACGTTACTGCTATTGGTGCTGCTTGGCTGGCTGCAATATTCATTGTGGCTGGGAAAAAATGGCATCCATGACTATACGCGCGTCAACGATGACGTCGCGGTGCAACAGGCGAATAACGCCAAACTGAAATCGCGTAACGATCAGCTGTTTGCCGAAATTGACGATCTCAATGGCGGCTCTGAAGCGATCGAGGAACGCGCACGCAATGAATTGGGCATGATCAAACCCGGTGAAACCTTCTATCGCCTTGTGCCTGACCAGAACAAACGCAACGCGCAACAAGCAGCGCAAAACCAACAACGATAAAACATGAACAATCTGTCCACCCTTGCGGATGTGATTGCCGTGGTGCCCGCTGCCGGAATCGGCAGCCGCATGCAGGCAAGCTGTCCTAAGCAGTATCTGACGATTGGTCAGCACACCCTTCTGGAACACAGCATTGCACGCCTGTTTTCCCATCCCGCTATCAAACAGGTGATTGTCGCCCTGAGCCCCAATGACCCGCATTTTGCCGCGCTGCCGCTGGCACGCGATCCGCGCGTGCTGCAGGTGACCGGCGGTGAAACGCGTGCCGAGTCGGTGCTGGCCGGCTTGCAGGCTGCCAAAGGCGCCTCATGGGTATTAGTGCATGATGCGGCGCGTCCCTGTCTGCATCCGGACGACCTTCAGCATCTGCTGAGCGTGCGTCAACAGAGCCACGTTGGTGGCATACTCGCGGCGCCGGTGCGTGACACCATGAAGCGGGGCGAGCCGGGTAAAGCGGCTATCGCCCATACCGTTGAGCGTGAAGATCTGTGGCACGCTTTAACGCCGCAATTTTTCCCGCACGCGTTACTCACTGCCTGCCTGACGCGCGCGCTCTCTGAAGGTGCCACCATCACGGATGAGGCGTCGGCGCTGGAGTATTGCGGCTATCATCCGGTGCTGGTGAGCGGACGCAGCGATAACATCAAAGTTACCCGGCCAGAAGATCTGGCACTGGCGGCTTTTTATCTCAGTCAGATTCAATTAAAGGAGAGCGCATAATGCGTATCGGTCACGGTTTTGACGTTCACGCCTTCGGTGGAGAGGGTCCGCTGGTGATTGGCGGCGTGCGAATCCCGTTTGAACAGGGATTTATCGCCCACTCTGATGGCGATGTCGCGCTGCATGCGCTGACTGACGCGCTGTTAGGTGCGGTGGCAATGGGCGACATTGGTAAGTTGTTCCCGGATACCGATCCCGCTTTTAAAGGGGCCGACAGCCGCGGTTTGCTGCGTGAAGCCTGGCGTCGTATTGAAGCTAAAGGCTACCGCATCGGCAACGTCGATGTGACCCTGATTGCCCAGGCACCCAAAATGCTGCCGCACGTACCGCAAATGCGCATCAATATTGCTGAAGATCTCGGCTGCCATATGGATGCGGTCAACGTGAAAGCGACCACCACCGAGAAGCTCGGCTTCACCGGTCGTGGCGAAGGGATCGCCTGTGAGGCGGTGGCCCTGCTGCTCAAAGCCGATAGCCAGTGATGCTGCACTATCTGCACGGCGTGCCTGCCGCCACCGGCGTGATCAAAGCTAACCCGGAAGATTTCGTGGTGGTGGAAGATCTCGGCTATGGCGCGGACGGGGAAGGCGAGCATCTGCTGGTGCGCATCCGCAAAGTGGGTGCCAATACCCGCTTTGTCGCAGAGGCGCTGGCGAAGTATCTCGGCATCCATCAGCGTGATATGAGCTACGCCGGCATGAAAGATCGTCATGCGGTGACCGAGCAGACGCTCTGTTTTCGTCTGCCGGGCAATGCGATGCCGGATCTGCGCGGCTTTGCGCTGGAAGGGGTAGAGATCCTTGAAGTGGCGCGCCACAGGCGTAAGTTGCGTATCGGCGCGCTGGCGTGCAATGCGTTCCGTCTGGTGATCCGTCAGATCAGCGATCGCGATGCAGTGGAAACCCGTCTGACGCAGATACGCGATGCTGGCGTGCCTAACTATTTTGGCGAGCAGCGTTTTGGCCGTAACGGCAACAACCTGATTATGGCAGAAAAGTGGGCGCGCAATGAGATTGTGATGCGCGATCGTAACAAGCGCAGCCTGCTGCTGTCAGCGGCGCGCAGCGCGCTGTTTAATCAGGTCACCAGCGCGCGTCTGCAACAGCAGGGCGGACTCAGCCAGGTGATGAGCGGCGATGCACTGCAGCTCACCGGACGGGGCAGCTGGTTTGTCGCTCAGCCTGAGGAGCTCGACGCACTGCAGGCCCGCGTTGATCAACACCAATTGCGCATCACGGCGCCGTTGCCGGGCTGTGGCGAGGCCGGTCCGCAGGCGGATGCGCTGGCGTTTGAACAGCAGGCGCTGGCTGAAGCGACGCTCTTGCTTAGCCTGATCACGCGTGAACGCGTCGATGCAGCCCGCCGCGCGATGCTGGTGGTGCCTCGCGATCTGTGCTGGAACTGGTGGGATGAGGTGACGCTGGAGATGAGCTTCTGGCTCCCCGCTGGCAGCTTTGCCACCAGCGTGGTCAGAGAGCTGCTGACCCAGACTGACGCGCTTGATAATATTGACGAGTAATCCCTGCTGCAACATTACCCTGAATGTGGGTATTGTTGCGGCAAACCCCCGCAGTAGTATGATTTACGCCTACCACTTCCTTGCATGCCTCGCTAGAATGCAAAAATCGCTGTCCGGTCTTCACCTGTTGCCATGCTGTTCAAACGGGTCCTGTCACGGCGACCAGTCGAATAGAAAAAGGTCAGAATAAATGCGGATATTGCTCAGCAACGATGACGGCATTCACGCGCCAGGTATTCAAACGCTGGCGAAAGCCCTGCGGCACTTTGCTGAAGTGCAGGTGGTTGCGCCCGATCGTAACCGAAGCGGCGCGTCGAACTCATTAACGCTGGAAACGCCGCTGCGCACCTTTACTCATGAGAATGGGGATATCGCGGTGCAGATGGGCACGCCGACAGACTGTGTTTATCTTGGCGTCAATGCGCTGATGCAGCCCCGTCCCGACATTGTGGTGTCGGGAATCAACGCCGGACCCAATCTGGGGGATGATGTGATCTATTCCGGCACGGTGGCGGCGGCGATGGAAGGGCGTCACCTGGGGCTGCCTGCGGTAGCGGTATCGCTCAATGGTCATCAGCATTATGCGACAGCGGCGGCGGTGACCTGCGCTATTCTCAAGGCGCTGACGCAGCAACCGCTACGCACCGGCCGCATTCTTAACATCAACGTACCGGACCTGCCGCTGGCCGAGCTGAAAGGCATCCGCGTGACGCGCTGTGGCAGCCGGCATCCTGCCGATCAGGTTATCGCCCAGCAGGACCCGCGCGGCAACACCCTCTACTGGATTGGGCCGCCGGGGGAAAAACTGGATGCCGGTCCGGATACCGACTTTGCCGCGGTGGATCAGGGCTATGTCTCGGTGACTGCGCTGCACGTCGATCTGACCGCGCACAGCGCCCAGGATGTGCTGCATGAGTGGCTGGCTAAAGCTGAGGTGAACCTGGCATGGTGAATCGGCGTATTGAGACATTGCTGTCACAACTGCGTCAGCAGGGAATTGATGACGAGAACCTGCTGAAAGCCATCAGCGATGTGCCGCGTGAACGCTTTATCGACGAGGCTTTTGAACATAAAGCCTGGGATAATGTGGCCCTGCCGATCGGCTCCGGCCAGACCATCTCCCAGCCTTATATGGTGGCGCGAATGACGGCGCTGCTGGCGCTGAATCCGCATTCACGGGTGCTGGAAATCGGCACCGGTTCCGGCTATCAGACCGCTATCCTCGCCCATCTGGTGGATCACGTCTATTCAGTTGAACGTATTAAAGGGCTGCAGTGGCAGGCCAAGCGCCGCCTGAAACAGCTCGATCTGCATAATGTCTCGACCCGACATGGCGATGGCTGGCAGGGCTGGCCTTCGCGCGGGCCGTTCGACGCCATCATCGTTACCGCAGCCCCGCCAGAAATTCCGATTGCGCTGATAGCGCAACTGGCAGAAGGCGGCATTATGGTGCTGCCGGTCGGCGAAGATCAGCAGGTGCTGAAACGTCTGCGCCGTCAGGGCGAAGAAATTATTGAAGAAACGATTGAGCCGGTACGGTTTGTGCCGCTGGTTCAGGGCGATCTTGCCTGACCGGCTTCGTATTTCTTCACAACTGTTTCATAGCACCACGTACTTGATATTGTTACTATCCAATTTAATCAACAAAAACGCAGATTTTATCGCGCCGCGCAGAGCATTCTGCTGGCAAGTACAGTGAAACAGGTACATCAGGGTTGCCATCACGGGGGATCAATGAGCACGGGAAGCACAATTTTTCAGTTACGCCGTCTGGCGGCGCTTTCACTGGTAGGTTTTTGGCTGGCAGGCTGTAGCTCCAGCGACAACACACAAGCACCCATTAGCCGCGTTGGTGATGGCGGCGGCATGAGCAGCAGTCAGAGTGGCGCAGCAAGCGCCTCTGGTGGTGTTCCCGCGATGCCTTCACAGGGAGGAATGTTAAGCGGAAGTGCAGCATCTGCCTCTGGCAATGGCGGAATGGTTAGTGCCAATAATAATGTGGAGACGCAAAATGGCCGAATCGTGTACAACCGCAGTTATCAGAATATTCCTAAAGGTAGCTACTCCGGCGAAACATATACCGTAAAACGTGGCGACACATTGTTTTACATCGCCTGGATCACCGGCAACGATTTCCGCGATTTAGCCCAGCGTAACAACGTTCCGGCGCCGTATAGCCTGAATGTCGGGCAAACTTTGCAGATTGGCAACGGTTCCGGTCAGCCGATTACTGGCGGTAATGCCATTACCGTTGCTGATGCAACGCAGGGCGGCGTTCCGACCACGCCACAAATTAAATCTGCCGCTGTTGCACAGCAACCTGTTATTACGTATTCTGATGATTCGGGTAGTTCGAGCGGCAGTAAACTGTTGCCTTCGAAAGGAGCAAATGTTGCAACGACAACAGCTCCAGTGGTTACCGCACCCCCAACGGTTAGCAGCACAACCAATAGCTCGACGCCGGTAGGAAGCTGGCGTTGGCCGACCGATGGGAAGATCATCGATAACTTCTCTGCTGCCGAAGGCGGCAATAAAGGTATCGATATCGCCGGCACGCGTGGACAGTCTGTCGTCGCTACCGCTTCAGGAAGGGTGGTGTACGCAGGTAACGCGCTCCGGGGTTACGGTAATCTGATCATCATCAAACACAATGATGATTACCTGAGTGCCTACGCCCATAACGATACAATGCTGGTCCGGGAACAACAGGAAGTTAAGGCGGGGCAGAAGATCGCAACCATGGGTAGCACCGGAACCAGTTCAGTAAGATTACACTTTGAAATTCGTTACAAGGGGAAATCCGTAAACCCGTTGCGTTATTTACCGCAGCGATAATCCGGCAGAACGCACTTTTTTGATGTTCTGCCCTGGAATCACGGGTAGGAGCCGCTTATGAGCCAGAATACGCTGAAAGTAAACGAGTTACATGAGAACGCGGAATTCGAGGAGAATGGAGCAGAGGTTTTTGATGAGAAGGCTCTCGTCGAAAACGAACCTGGTGATAACGACGTAGCGGAAGAAGAGTTGTTATCACAGGGTGCGACGCAACGTGTGTTAGATGCGACGCAGCTCTATCTCGGGGAGATTGGCTATTCTCCGTTGTTAACGGCAGAGGAAGAAGTGCTCTTCGCTCGCCGTGCATTGCGAGGTGACATCCCTTCCCGTCGCCGCATGATCGAAAGTAACTTACGCCTGGTGGTCAAGATCGCCCGTCGTTACAGCAATCGTGGTTTAGCACTGCTGGACCTGATTGAAGAAGGTAACCTCGGCCTGATCCGTGCCGTTGAGAAGTTTGACCCGGAGCGCGGGTTCCGTTTCTCAACTTACGCCACCTGGTGGATTCGTCAGACTATTGAACGGGCGATCATGAATCAAACCCGTACCATTCGTCTGCCGATTCATATTGTTAAAGAACTGAACGTTTATCTGCGTACTGCGCGTGAACTCTCCCACAAGCTTGACCATGAGCCAAGCGCGGAAGAGATCGCCGAGCAGCTGGATAAACCGGTTGATGACGTAAGCCGTATGTTGCGTCTCAACGAACGCATCACTTCAGTTGATACGCCGTTGGGCGGAGATTCTGAAAAAGCGTTGCTGGATATTCTGGCCGATGAAAAAGACAACGGACCGGAAGACACCACGCAAGACGATGATATGAAACAGAGCATCGTTAAGTGGTTGTTTGAACTGAACGCTAAGCAGCGTGAAGTGCTGGCACGTCGTTTCGGCCTGTTAGGCTATGAAGCGGCAACGCTTGAAGATGTAGGCCGTGAAATTGGTTTAACCCGTGAGCGTGTCCGTCAGATTCAGGTTGAAGGTTTGCGCCGTCTGCGCGAAATCCTGCAGGCGCAGGGCCTCAACATTGAAGCTCTGTTTCGGGAATAACAGCTTCGTGGATAACTGATTTAAGTGCGAAAAGCGGTGGTGAAAACCACCGCTTTTTTTATGTCTGCAGTTCAGGGAAAAGCGCAGCAGAGAGAATCCGCACAGCGCGGCAGCTGATAACGGCACCAGTAAAGCATCGCGTGCATCAGGCCTGACCGGATGCACGCGCTGTTTACACCAGCGATTTAAGACGATAGATCCATTCCAGCGCCTGACGTGGCGTCAGGGTATCCGGGTCCAGTGCCTCAAGCGCTTCAACCGCCGGTGAGGTCTCTTCAACCAGCAGCGGCAGTTGCGATCCATCTACTGTTGAAGAGGCGGTGTGGCTGGAAACCGTCTCCAGCTCCTTCAGCTTATTACGCGCCCGCTTGATCACTTCCTTTGGCACGCCCGCGAGCGCGGCGACGGCAAGACCATAACTCTTGCTGGCTGCGCCATCCTGTACGCTGTGCATAAAGGCGATGGTGTCGCCATGCTCCACTGCATCCAGATGCACATTGACCACGCCTTCCATTTTTTCCGGCAGGGTGGTCAGCTCAAAGTAGTGGGTGGCGAACAGCGTCATCGCCTTGATGCGGTTTGCCAGATTTTCGGCACAGGCCCAGGCCAGCGATAACCCATCGTAGGTTGAGGTGCCACGGCCAATCTCATCCATCAGCACCAGGCTGTTTTCGGTGGCGTTGTGCAGGATGTTAGCGGTTTCGGTCATCTCCACCATAAAGGTCGAACGGCCGGAGGCCAGATCGTCAGCCGCACCAACGCGGGTGAAGATACGATCCAGCGGACCGATCAGCGTTTCATCCGCCGGTACGAAGCTACCAATCCACGCCATCAGCGCAATCAGCGCAGTCTGTCGCATATAGGTACTTTTACCGCCCATATTGGGTCCGGTAATGATCAGCATCCGGCGCTGCGGTGCCAGCGAAAGCGGGTTAGCAATGAATGGCTCTTTCAGTACCTGTTCAACTACCGGATGGCGTCCACCACTGATTTTAATGCCTGGCTTGTCCTGAAGTACCGGACGGCAGTAGTTAAGTGACCAGGCGCGTTCTGCCAGGTTGCTCAGCACATCCAGCTCAGCCAGCGCCGCGGCACTCAGCTGTAATGCTTCCAGATGCGGTAACAGCTGATCAAACAGCGCCTCATACAGGCTTTTTTCCAGCGCCAGCGCTTTGCCTTTCGAGGTGAGCACCTTATCTTCGTACTCTTTCAGTTCCGGAATAATGTAGCGTTCGGCATTTTTCAGCGTCTGGCGGCGGACATAGTGCATCGGCACCTGATGACTCTGACCCCGGCTGACCTGAATGTAGTAGCCATGTACCGCATTAAAGCCGACCTTCAGCGTATCCAGTCCCAGCTTTTCACGCTCGCGGATCTCCAGCTTGTCGAGATAGTCGGTGGCACCGTCAGCAAGGGCGCGCCACTCATCCAGTTCCGCGTTGTAGCCGGGCGCGATCACGCCACCATCACGGATCAGCACCGGTGGCGATTCAATTACCGCCCGCTCCAGCAGCTCGCGCAAATCGGTAAATTCGCCCATCCGGGTCCGTAGCTGTTTCAGCTGTTCCGACTCCACCTCAGCCAGCAGCTGGTTCAGCTCGGGCAACTGCTGAAACGCATGGCGCATCCGGGCCAGATCGCGTGGACGTGCAGTACGCAGAGCCAAACGCGCCAGAATACGCTCCAGGTCACCGACCTGGCGCAGCACCGGTTGCAGGGTTTCGCTGAGATTTTGCAGCTCGGCAATCGACTCCTGACGCTGATTGATAATGCGGGCATCGCGCAGCGGCATATGCAGCCAGCGCTTCAGCATCCGGCTGCCCATCGGCGTAACGGTTTTATCCAGCACCGCCGCCAGGGTATTTTCAGTTCCACCTGCCAGGTTCTGGGTAATTTCCAGGTTACGGCGGGTTGCCGCATCCATAATGATGCTGTCCTGCTGCCGCTCCATGCTCAGAGAGCGAATGTGGGGCAGGGTAGTGCGCTGGGTATCTTTGACATACTGCAGCAGGCAACCGGCGGCACTGAGGCCAAGGTGGGCATTTTCGACGCCGAAACCGTTGAGATCGCGGGTGCCAAACTGCAGGTTCAGCTGCTGACGTGCGGTATCAATCTCAAATTCCCACAGCGGACGACGGCGCAGGCCGCGGCGCTGATCGATCAGCGACATCGCCTGAAAATCTTCCGGATAGAGCAGCTCGGCGGGATTGGTGCGTTGTAATTCTGCCGCCATGGTTTCCGCATCGCCGGGTTCAGTCAGACGAAAACGGCCAGAACTGATATCCAGCGTGGCATAGCCAAAGCCGCGCGGGCCCTGAACAATCGCCGCCAGCAGGTTGTCTTGACGCTCCTGCAGCAGCGCCTCATCACTGATGGTGCCGGGCGTGACGATGCGCACCACTTTGCGCTCAACCGGCCCTTTGCTCAGCGCGGGATCGCCGATCTGCTCACAAATCGCCACGGATTCACCCAGCTGCACCAGCTTCGCCAGATAACTTTCGACCGCATGATAAGGTACGCCAGCCATCGGAATCGGTTCGCCAGCCGAAGCGCCGCGTTTGGTGAGTGAAATTTCCAGCAACTGCGAGGCGCGCTTTGCGTCGTCATAAAACAGCTCGTAGAAATCGCCCATACGGTAAAACAGCAGAATGTCAGGATGCTCCGCCTTGAGTCGCAGGTATTGCTGCATCATCGGCGTATGGGAAGGAAAATCCTTTTCGGTTGGCTCTTGCATAGGGTTTTAACTCATATTCAATGCGGTAAGATTCTGGCTGCTGACGCCTGATGAGCCGAAGCGGCTCAGCGTCAGCGCGCAGGATAAGCTGATGATAACGAATAGGGTGGTGGATATACCAGCCTGATGCATCGCCGTATCGTCAGCCGTTGTCGCCTGAGCGGCACCCTATCAAACCGGGGAGGCAACTGGCGACAGAAAAAAGCCGGTTTTTCCGCTGTTGTGTTGCGGCTGCGAGACTGATCGCGAATCCTGTTGCACCAGCCTGACGGCGCGCGTCTCGCGCTGGCGCTAAACGTGTCCGTTTTGCAGCGCCCAGACCGCCGCTTCCAGCCGTGATTTCAGGTTCATCTTTTTCAGTAGATATTTGACGTGCACTTTGACCGTACTTTCACTGATCGCCAGTTTGCGGGCAATCGCTTTATTGGTCATGCCGGCGCTGATCAGTTGCAGAATATCGCGCTCGCGGCGCGTGAGCTGATTGATATCCCGTGCCGGTGCAGGACGGTCTTCACGTAACCGGGCGACCAGAATCGGGGTTAAGGCTTCGCTAAGAACGGTCTGGCCAGCCGCCGCCTGATGCAGTGCTTTCAGCAGCGCTTCCGGCTCCATGTCTTTCAGCAGATAACCGTCGGCGCCGCGTTTCAGGGCGCTGACCACATCCTCTTCATGGTCGGAAACAGTGAAAACCACCACCCGGCCAGAGAGCGAAATCTCGCGCAGCCGGCTCAGGGTATCCAGACCGTTCAGGCCCGGCATATTGAGATCGAGCAGGATCAGGTCAGGATCGTGCTGCTGTGCCAGCGCCACGCCATCAAATCCGTTACCCGCTTCAGCGACCACCTGCAACCTTTCATCCAGCGCAATCAGCTGTTTCAGGCCGTTACGCAACATGGGATGGTCGTCGATTAGTAACAGCGTAAATTTTTCTGGCGTCACGTCACTACTCCGTGGGTTCGCGCGCAGGGCGAAGTGAGATAAAGCGCTATCTTACCGGGGAAGCCGGGTCGCTATATACCCCTTATGGACTACTCCTTTATTTCCTCAGGTCGACCCGCCATTCACCGGTTTTCATCGCCTGCTTTAAAAGCCCCTGATAATTAAGGGTTATTTGCTGTTTCTTCATCTACTTAACCGGGATAAAAGCGGGCCTGCGGTGCTTAACAACCTGCTTTGCGGTTGATTTGTATCAAGCTGCCCGCCAGGTCAGATGCGCAGGATATGCACAATTATTATCCTGTTAATGAGAGAGTTATGACCCAATCCGCCCCACTGCAAACCGAAACGCGACGCGCGTTAATTCAGGACTGGCAGCCGGAAAATGAGGCTTTCTGGCAGGCGCAAGGTAAACGTATCGCCAGCCGTAACCTGTGGATCTCCGTCTTCTGTCTGCTGCTCGCCTTCTGCGTCTGGATGTTGTTCAGCACCGTCGCGGTTAACCTGAATAAAGTTGGCTTTAACTTTAGCACCGAGCAGCTCTTTTTACTGACCGCGCTGCCGTCGGTTTCTGGCGCGTTGCTGCGCGTCCCTTACTCTTTTGTTATTCCCATCTTTGGAGGACGTCGCTGGACCGCTTTCAGCACCGGCATCCTGATCATTCCCTGCCTGTGGCTCGGCTTTGCCGTACAGGACAGCCAGACCTCATTCACGACTTTTATGGTGATTTCCCTGCTATGCGGTTTCGGGGGCGCTAACTTTGCTTCCAGCATGGGCAATATCAGCTTCTTCTTCCCCAAAGCCCATCAGGGCGGCGCGCTGGGCATCAACGGCGGTCTGGGTAACCTTGGCGTCAGCGTGATGCAGTTTGTCGCCCCGCTGGCGATCTCCTGTGCCATTTTTGGTTTTGCCGACGTAGGTCATACCACCGTCACCGGCGACAGCATCTGGCTGGAAAATGCATCCTGGATCTGGGTGCCGTTACTGGCGATCGGCATGCTGGCGGCCTGGTTCGGCATGAACGACCTCGCAGCGGCCAAATCCTCGCTGCGTGAGCAGTTGCCGGTTCTGAAACGTCCGCACCTGTGGATCATGGCGCTGCTCTATCTGGCGACCTTTGGCTCATTTATCGGTTTCTCTGCCGGTTTTGCCATGCTGACGAAGACGCAGTTTCCTGATGTTGTGATCATGCATTACGCCTTTTTCGGACCGTTTATTGGCGCACTGGCCCGTTCAGCAGGCGGCATCATTTCTGACCGTTTCGGCGGTATCCGCGTCACGCTGATCAACTACGTGCTGATGGCGCTGTTTGCGGCGCTGCTGTTCCTCACCCTGCCGGGTGCCGGACATGATGGCTCGTTCGTTGCCTTCTTCGCCGTGTTTATGGGCCTGTTCCTGACCGCCGGCCTGGGTAGCGGCTCCACTTATCAGATGATTGCGGTGATTTTCCGCAAGCTCACGCTGGATCGCATTAAAGCAGAAGGCGGCGACGATGCGCTGGCCCTGCGTGAAGCGGGTACCGAAACGTCCGCTGCACTGGGCTTTATCTCTGCGATAGGCGCGCTGGGCGGCTTCTTCATTCCGCAGACCTTTGGCCTGTCGCTCTCAATGACCGGTTCGCCAGCCGGTGCGATGAAGATTTTCCTGGTGTTTTACCTCTGCTGTATCGCCATTACCTGGCTGGTTTACGCACGCAAGTCCCGCGCCTGATAACAACAATGCCGGCGTGGCGCGCCGGCAATTATTCACTTTCTGCGTCCTCACTGACGCAGGGTTAGCAATGTCACACTAAGCCTTCAGGAGTATTCCGGATGAGCAAGTTTCTTGATCGGTTTCGCTATTTCAAACAGCTGGCAGAACCGTTTTCCGGCCAGCATGGCCAGACCCTGAACAGTAATCGCGACTGGGAAGATGGTTACCGCAGTCGCTGGCAGCACGATAAAATTGTTCGCTCGACTCACGGCGTGAACTGCACCGGCTCATGCAGCTGGAAGATCTACGTGAAAAATGGCCTGGTGACCTGGGAGACGCAGCAGACCGACTATCCGCGTACCCGTCCCGATCTGCCAAATCATGAACCCCGCGGCTGCCCGCGCGGCGCCAGCTACTCCTGGTATCTCTACAGCGCGAACCGGCTGAAATATCCGCTGATGCGTAAGAAGCTGATTCAGCTCTGGCGCGAGGCGAAAACGCAGCACAGCGATCCGGTCGATGCCTGGGCTTCGATTATCAGCAATCCGGAAAAAGCCAAAAGCTACAAGCAGGCACGCGGCCGCGGTGGATTTGTGCGTTCCAGCTGGCAGGAGGTCAACGAGATGATCGCCGCCGCCAACATCTGCACCGCAAAAACCTACGGCCCGGACCGGGTGATGGGGTTCTCGCCCATCCCGGCGATGTCGATGGTTTCTTATGCGGCGGGCGCGCGTTATCTGTCGCTGATTGGCGGCACCTGCCTGAGTTTTTACGACTGGTATTGCGATCTGCCACCGGCATCGCCGATGACCTGGGGTGAGCAGACCGACGTACCGGAATCAGCCGACTGGTATAACTCCTCTTACATCATCGCCTGGGGCTCAAACGTGCCGCAGACGCGTACCCCGGATGCGCACTTCTTTACCGAGGTGCGTTACAAAGGCACCAAAACCGTGGCGGTCACGCCGGACTATGCGGAAGTCGCCAAGCTGTGCGACCAGTGGCTGAATCCGAAACAGGGCACCGACAGCGCGATGGCGCTGGCGATGGGCCATGTGATGCTGAAAGAGTTTCACCTCGATCGCGAAGTCAGCTATTTCAGCGACTACGTGCGTCGTTATACCGACATGCCGATGCTGGTGCTGCTGGAGCCGCGTGAAGGCGGTTATTACGCCGCCGGACGCCAGCTGCGCGCCAGCGATCTGGTCGACGGGCTGGGCCAGCAGAATAATCCTGAATGGAAAACGGTGGCGATCAACGAAGCGACCGGCCAGCTGGTGGCACCGCAGGGTTCAATCGGCTTCCGCTGGGGTGAAAAGGGCAAATGGAACCTTGAGCAGCGTGACGGCGCGTCACAGCAGGAAGTTGAACTGCAGCTTAGCCTGCTGGGCAGCCATGACGAGGTGGTTGAGGTGGGTTTCCCTTACTTTGGCGGCATCACCAGCGAACATTTCAACAGCGTGGCGCTGGATGAGATCCTGCTGCATAAGCTGCCGGTAAAACGTCTGCAACTGGCCGATGGCAGCGAAGCGCTGGTCACCAGCGTCTACGATCTGACGCTGGCTAACTATGGGCTGGAGCGCGGGCTGGACGATGCCAACTGCGCGCAAACTTACGACGAGATCAAAGCGTACAGCCCGGCCTGGGCGGAACAGATTACCGGCGTATCACGTCAGAACATCATCCGCATTGCCCGTGAGTTTGCCGAAAACGCCGAGAAGACCCGTGGTCGTTCAATGATCATCGTCGGTGCCGGTATGAACCACTGGTATCACATGGATATGAACTACCGTGGCCTGATGAACATGCTGATCTTCTGCGGCTGCGTCGGGCAGAGCGGGGGTGGCTGGGCGCACTACGTTGGCCAGGAGAAGTTGCGTCCGCAGACCGGCTGGGCACCGCTGGCGTTTGGTCTCGACTGGCAACGTCCGCCACGTCAGATGAACAGCACCTCCTTTTTCTATAACCACTCCAGCCAGTGGCGTTATGAAACGCTGGCCACCAGCGAGCTGCTGTCGCCGCTGGCCGATAAAAGTCGCTACAGCGGCAGCCTGATCGATCTCAACGTGCGTTCCGAACGCATGGGCTGGCTGCCATCTGCGCCTCAGCTTAACGTCAACCCGTTACGCATCGCCGCCCAGGCGAAAGCCGCCGGTCAGTCGCCGCTGGATTACACCGTGGAGAGCCTGAAAAACGGAACGATGCGTTTCGCCGCTGAACAGCCAGACGATCCGCAGAACTTCCCGCGCAACCTGTTTGTCTGGCGCTCCAACCTGCTCGGCTCATCCGGTAAAGGGCATGAGTACATGCTGAAGTACCTGCTGGGTACGGAAAACGGTATTCAGGGCAAAGATTTAGGCCAGCAGGGCCGCGTCAAGCCGGAAGAGGTGGAGTGGCAGGATCAGGGAGCAGAAGGCAAGCTCGATCTGGTCGTTACGCTCGATTTCCGCATGTCCAGCACCTGTCTTTATTCCGATGTGGTGCTGCCTACCGCCACCTGGTATGAAAAAGACGATATGAATACCTCGGATATGCATCCGTTTATTCATCCGCTCTCGGCTGCCGTTGATCCCGCCTGGGATTCAAAAAGTGACTGGGAGATTTATAAGGGCATCGCGAAAGCCTTTTCCGATCTCTGCCCTGGCCATTTAGGGGTAGAAACCGATGTAGTCACGCTGCCGGTACTGCACGATTCGCCAGCCGAACTGGCGCAGCCGTTTGACGCCAGAGACTGGAAAAAAGGCGAATGTGAGCTGATTCCGGGTAAAACCGCGCCGCATATCATGGTGGTGGAACGCGATTATCCGGCCACCTGGGCGCGCTTTACCTCGCTGGGTCCGCTGCTCGATACCCTGGGTAACGGCGGCAAGGGCATCGGCTGGAATACCCAGAAAGAGGTCGATTTCCTCAAGCAGCTTAACTATGTCAAAGCGGATGGCCCGGCGGCGGGACGGCCGAATATTGATACGGCCATCGACGCAGCTGAGGTGATTCTGGCGCTGGCGCCGGAAACCAACGGTCAGGTGGCGGTGAAAGCCTGGCAGGCGCTGGGTGCGATTACCGGCCGCGACCACACCCATCTGGCGCTGAACAAGGAAGATGAAAAAATTCGCTTCCGCGATATCCAGGCACAGCCGCGCAAAATCATCTCCAGCCCGACCTGGTCCGGTCTGGAAGATGAACATGTTTCGTATAACGCCTGCTACACCAACGTGCATGAGCTGATCCCGTGGCGCACCCTGAGTGGTCGTCAGCAGCTCTATCAGGATCATGAGTGGATGCGCGCCTTTGGCGAAAGCCTGCTGGTCTACCGTCCGCCAATCGATACCCGCGCGGCGAAGCCGTTGCTGAACAGCAAACCCAACGGTAACCCGGAGAAGGCGCTGAACTTCCTGACGCCACACCAGAAGTGGGGCATTCACTCCACCTACAGCGACAACCTGCTGATGCTGACACTGTCGCGCGGCGGACCGATTGTCTGGATGAGCGAAGAGGATGCGCGCGAGCTGGGGATCGTCGATAACGACTGGATCGAGGCGTTCAACGCTAACGGTGCGCTGACCGCGCGTGCGGTGGTGAGCCAGCGTATTCCGGCTGGCATGACCATGATGTATCACGCTCAGGAGCGCATCGTGAATATTCCGGGCTCGGAGATCACCAGCCAGCGCGGTGGTATCCACAACTCGGTCACCCGTACCTGTCCGAAACCGACCCACATGATCGGCGGCTACGCGCAGCTCTCCTGGGGCTTTAACTACTACGGCACCGTCGGCTCAAACCGTGATGAGTTCGTGGTGGTGAGAAAAATGAACAACGTTAACTGGTTAGACGGTGAAGGTAACGACGCCTGTCAGGGCAGCCAGCAGGAGGTAAAACCATGAAAATTCGTTCACAGGTCGGCATGGTGCTGAACCTCGACAAATGTATCGGTTGCCACACCTGCTCGGTGACCTGCAAAAACGTCTGGACCAGTCGCGAAGGGATGGAGTACGCCTGGTTCAATAACGTCGAAAGTAAACCAGGCGTTGGCTATCCCCACGCCTGGGAAGATCAGCAGAAGTGGAAGGGCGGCTGGATTCGAAAAATCAACGGTAAGCTGGAACCGCGCATGGGTAACCGTGTCGGTGTGCTGTCAAAAATCTTCGCCAATCCGGATGTGCCAGCGCTGGATGATTACTACGAGCCGTTCGATTTCGATTATCAGCATCTGCACAACGCACCGGCCGGTAAGCATCAGCCGATCGCGCGTCCGCGTTCGCTGATCACCGGTCAGCGAATGAAAAAAATTGAAAATGGCCCGAACTGGGAAGAGATCCTCGGCGGTGAGTTTGCCAAACGCTCGCAGGATAAGAACTTCGATAATATCCAGAAGGATATTTACGGCCAGTTCGAACACACCTTCATGATGTACCTGCCGCGCCTGTGTGAGCATTGCCTCAACCCGGCCTGCGTAGCGACCTGTCCGAGTGGTGCCATCTACAAACGTGGCGAAGATGGCATCGTTCTGATTGATCAGGATAAATGCCGTGGCTGGCGGATGTGCCTCACCGGCTGTCCGTACAAAAAGATCTACTTCAACTGGAAGAGCGGCAAATCAGAGAAATGTATTTTCTGTTATCCGCGTATTGAAGCCGGTCAGCCCACCGTCTGCTCGGAAACCTGCGTCGGCCGTATCCGCTATCTCGGCGTGCTGCTGTATGACGCTGACCGCATTGAGCAGGCTGCTTCGGCGGAGAATGAAAAAGATCTTTATCAGAGCCAGCTGGATATCTTCCTTGATCCCAACGATCCGGCGGTGATCGCCCAGGCGCTGAAAGATGGCGTCGCGCAGAGCGTGATCGACGCGGCGCAACGTTCACCGGTGTACAAAATGGCGATGGAGTGGAAGCTGGCGCTGCCGCTGCACCCTGAATATCGCACTTTGCCGATGGTGTGGTATGTGCCGCCATTGTCGCCAATCCAGTCAGCCGTTGACGGTGGCGCGCTGGCACACACCGGCGTGCTGCCGGATGTTGAAAGCCTGCGCATTCCGGTTGAGTACCTGGCGAACCTGCTGACCGCCGGTGATACCGCGCCGGTGCTGCTGGCGCTGAAACGGATGCTGGCGATGCGTCACTACAAGCGAGCGGAAAGCGTCGAAGGTGAACGGGATGTGCGGGCGCTGGAGCAGGTTGGCCTGAGCGAGGCGCAGGCACAGGAGATGTACCGTTATCTGGCGATTGCCAATTACGAAGATCGCTTTGTGGTGCCGTCCAGCCATCGTGAACTGGCGCGTGAAGCCTTCCCGGAAAGTAAAGGCTGCGGCTTTAGCTTCGGCGATGGCTGCCACGGCAGCGACAGCAAATTCAACCTGTTTAACAGCCGCCGTATTGATGCCATCGACATCAGTAAAAAAACCGTACGTCCGGAGGATGCATCATGATTGCGCTACGTGTGCTGTCGCGCCTGCTCGATTATCCGGATGAGGCGCTGTTTACCCATCATCAGGCGCTGATCGAGGCGCTGGAAAGCGCTTGTGAACTGAACCTGCAGCAGAGTGCAAAGCTGGTGCGCTTTATTAATCAGCTCTGCGCCCGGCCACTGCTCGACGTGCAGGCTGATTACTGCGAGCTGTTTGATCGCGGCCGCGCCACCTCGCTGCTGCTGTTTGAACATGTGCATGGCGAGTCACGCGATCGCGGCCAGGCGATGGTCGATTTGCTGGCGCAGTATCGGGCCGATGGGCTGGAGCTGGACAGCAAAGAGCTGCCTGATTATCTGCCGCTCTACCTCGAATACCTCGCCTGTAAAACGGCTGACGAGGCGCGTCAGGGGCTGGAGGATATCGCACCGATTCTGGCGCTGCTGGCGGCGCGGCTGGTGGAACGTCAGAGTCCTTATGCCGATCTGTTCAGCGCACTGTTAGCGCTTTCAGGCACCGCGATCCAGCCTGACGCGTTACGCCCGCAGGTGGCGCAGGAAGCGCGCGACGATACCCCAGCGGCACTGGATGCCGTCTGGGAAGAGGAGCAGATCAAATTTCTCGGCGAACAGGGCTGTGCTTCGGCACAGCAGGCGGCGCATCAGCGCCGTTTTGCCGACGCGGTTGCGCCGCAGTATCTGGATGTTGCTCAGGCGACAACGCGCGCCACAGGAGAATCAGCATGAATTTTATCAACACTTTCTTCTTTGATATTTACCCCTATCTTGCCGGAACGGTGTTTCTGGTCGGCAGCTGGCTGCGCTATGACTACGGACAGTACAGCTGGCGGGCCGGCTCCAGTCAGATGCTGGACAAAAAAGGAATGCGTCTCGCGTCCAACCTGTTCCACATTGGCATCATCGGCATTTTTTTCGGTCACATCGTCGGGATGCTGACGCCGCACTGGATGTATGAATCCTTTCTGCCGATCGACGTTAAACAGAAGCTGGCGATGATTGCCGGTGGGCTGTTTGGCGCGATGACCCTGGCGGGCGGGGCATTGCTGCTGAAACGCCGTCTGATGAATCCGCGGGTGCGGGCCACCAGCAGCGTCGGCGATATTCTTATCCTGAGCTTACTGGTGGCGCAGGCGACGCTGGGCTTGCTGACCATTCCTTTCTCGGCACAGCATATGGATGGCAGTGAGATGATGAAGCTGGTGGGCTGGGCGCAGGCAGTGGTGACCTTCCACGGTGGCGCATCACAGCATCTTGACGGCGTAGCGCTGATTTACCGCATCCACATGGTGCTGGGAATGACGCTGTTCCTGCTGTTTCCGTTCTGCCGGCTGGTCCATATCTGGAGTGCGCCGGTGGAGTATCTGACCCGCCGCTATCAGCTGGTCAGAAACCGCCGCTAAGCCACTAACGGCCACCGGAACTGCGCATCCGGTGGCCGTTTTTCAGGCGACAGCCTTGACGTTTTTTTAAGAATTTGACCTGTATGTCGTTGCGCTGAACGACTACTATTAGCGCATCTGAATTTACCCCTCGTTTATGGATAACCGATGCGTCTCAAGCTAGCTCTCCTTGCGTTCATCCCGTTACTGGCCTCCTGCAGCAGCAAACCTGAGGTTCCCCAACAGCAAAAGATGCTGGCTGCGCCGCAAGGTGGATTTTTACTCCAGCCGTCGCACAGTGGATCGGCAATGTCGGGTGACTTCGCCGGTAATCCGGCCGCGGAACAATTTATCGATCAGATGGTGGAGAAGCACGGCTTCGATCGCCAGCAGTTGCATAACATTCTGGGTCAGGCCAAACGGCTGGATTACGTGCTGCGCCTGATGGATCGCCAGGCACCAAGCTATACGCCAGCGCCGGGGCCGAACGGTGCCTGGATTCGCTATCGCAATAAGTTTATTACGCCAGATAACGTCCAGAATGGTGTGGCATTCTGGGATCAATATCAGGATGCGCTGCAGCGTGCACAGCAGGTTTACGGCGTTCCGCCTGAAATCATCGTCGGGATTATTGGCGTCGAAACGCGCTGGGGCCGCGTGATGGGAAAAACGCGTATTCTCGATGCGCTCGCCACCTTATCCTTTAACTATCCGCGCCGCGCCGCTTACTTCAGCAGCGAGCTGGAAACTTTTCTGTTGATGGCGCGTAACGAACAGGACGATCCGCTGGCACTTAAAGGCTCCTTTGCCGGGGCGATGGGCTATGGTCAGTTCATGCCGTCGTCCTACAAAGAGTATGCGGTTGACTTCAACGGCGACGGCCATGCCAACCTGTGGGATCCGGTGGATGCCATCGGCAGCGTGGCTCACTACTTCCAGCAGCACGGCTGGCGCAGCGGCGAGAACATCGCGGTTCCGGCCAGTGGTCAGGCGCCGCTGCTCGACGATGGCTTCAAAACCCGCTACAGCGTCAGCATGCTGGCCGCTTCAGGCCTGTCACCGCAGGGATCGCTCAACGGTAATGATGAAGTGAGCCTGTTACGGCTTGATCTCGGTACCAGCTATCAGTACTGGTACGGCTTACCCAATTTTTATGTCATTACCCGTTATAACCACAGCACCCATTACGCGATGGCGGTGTGGCAGTTAGGTGAGGCGGTGAGTAAGGCGCGTCAGGGCGGGCTGCTATAAAGACTGTCCTTATTAACAGTAAGGTTATATGATAACGCCCTTTTTCAGGCCTATCCGCCACTGTTATCTCTGGAGTCGTTATGTCTTTACCTGCCTGCCCAGCCTGTCACGCCGATTATACCTGGCAAGACGGCGATAACCTTAACTGTCCTTCCTGTGGTCATATCTGGACCGAGGCGGAAAGCGAAAGCAGCAATCAAACGCTGGAAGTGCGCGATGCTAACGGTAATCTGCTGGCAGATGGCGACAGCGTCACGGTGATTAAAGATCTTAAAGTGAAGGGCAGCTCTTCTTCCCTGAAGATTGGCACCAAAGTGAAAAGCATTCGTCTGGTGGAAGGGGATCACAACATCGATTGTAAGATCGACGGTTTTGGTCCAATGAAATTAAAATCTGAGTTCGTGAAAAAGAACTGAGCTGACGGGCGCAGGGACGCGCCCGTGACAGAAGCTAACTGAACAACCGATCCAGCGCCGCGCACTGCTGCGCATCTAAGCTGCCGCCATAATTACGCGACGCGCTCCCCATTGAGTCATAGCGACGCGACACCGCGGTTTTAATGGTGGTCACAAAATCATCGCCGATACTGTAAATTGCCATCAACCGACCGATCTGCTGCTGGAGACGGGTCAGCTCAGCCAGATTGCCGTCACGCCACGCCTGCATCATCTGCGCAAAAACCTCCGGCACAATATTATTCAGCCCTGAAATGACGCCGGCACCGCCCGCCAGCAAGTTAGGCAGCAGATATTCGTCATAGCCCGACAGCACCGCAAAATCACTGCGCACCTTCCTGGTCTCTTCAATCATTGCCCGGTTGTGTGACAGGCAGTCCACCGTATCCTTGATGCCGACGAAATTGGGTAATTTTGCGGCTAACGCAGCGACCAGCGTCGGGGTCAGATCGCAGCCGGTACGTGCCGGAAAGTTATAGGCAAACCACTTTCCGCCTAGCTGTTGATCGAGTGCTTCAAAGTAGTGCATCAGCTGCGCCTGCGTCTGGCCGTAATAGTAGGGCGGCAGCACCATAACCGCGTCGTAACCACTTTTCCATGCCGCATCCGCCAGCGTCAGCATATCGGGAATACAGGTGGCAGAGACGTTAGCCACCATTTTTAACGGCGACAATGGCCGGGCTTCTTTGATCAGCTGTAAGCGTTCCTGCTGCGTCAGTGAGGCGAACTCGCCAATGCTGCCCATGATCAGTAAGGTATCAATGCCTGAAGCGTTAAGGCGGGAAAAATGGCGTCCGAGCGCATCGATATCGAGGGCACCCTGCGCATTAAATGGGGTAACTGAGGGGCACCAGACACCGGCAAAGGCAGATTCTGCAGTCATGACTCACTCCTGAAGACGTTTCGGAAAAATGAAACAATGTTTTAACTTAATTATTCACCCTGACCACTACCAGCATTCGATTCAGAATTGAGCAATGGGTCGCACTTTTCCGCTTTTAAAGCGTCTTAACAAGCGGTCACGTCAGATAACGCAACCGGAGGTGAGCATGAAAGAGTGGGATCCTGTGCTGTATCGCAAATTTGAGGCGGAACGTACCCGTCCGGCGCGTGAGCTGCTGGCGCGCATCAGCTCTGAAGAGGTTGAACAGGTCACCGATTTGGGCTGCGGTCCGGGCAACAGCACTGAACTGCTGACGGAGGCCTGGCCGCTGGCAAAAGTCTGCGGTCTCGACAGTTCTGCCGCGATGCTAGCCCAGGCGCGCGAACGGTTACCGCACTGCCATTTTGTACAGGCGGATATCCGCAGCTGGCAGGCGGAAGCGCCTCAGCAGGTGATTTATGCCAACGCCTCTTTGCAATGGCTGGATAACCATGCCGTGCTGTTTCCCCATCTGGTAAAACAGCTGGCGCCCGGCGGCGTGCTGGCGGTACAGATGCCCGATAATCTCAATGAACCCTCGCATCAATTAATGCGCGAAGTGGCGGCAGCCGAGCCCTGGCGTACGCGTATCGGTGCGGAGACAGCAGACCGTAAACAGCTGCTCTCCAGCGGGGAATATTACGATCTGCTGACTCAGGCGGGTTGCGAAGTGGATATCTGGCGCACCACCTATTATCACGTGATGGCCGATGCTCAGGCGATTATCAGCTGGCTCCAGGCGACCGGTCTGCGTCCATTTCTCGCCCCGCTGGATGACGCCAGCCAGGCCGATTTTCTGGCGGCCTATCATCAGCGTCTGCTCAGCGCCTATCCGGCGCAGCGCGATGGTCAGGTTCTGCTCGCTTTCCCGCGTCTTTTTATTGTGGCGGTGAAAAAAACCTGATGCTCAGGGAAAGCAGGTCGCAAAAAGCGCGCAATACTGGATAGAGGGCTTGAAAACGTGATGATATTGCTCCACGTTCAACCCACGACCTGAGGGAGAAACGCGATGGATGATCAGCAGTTGCAGGCGCTTAGCGCGCAGATAGGTGAGAAGCTTAAACAGCAGAACGCCACCGTGACCTGTGCCGAATCCTGCACCGGCGGGTGGATTGCTAAGGTATTTACTGACATCAGCGGCAGCTCCGCCTGGTTTGAACGTGGCTTCGTGACCTACAGCAATGATGCCAAACAGCAGCTGGTAGGTGTGCAGGCCACCTCGCTGGAACAGTACGGGGCGGTGAGTGAAGCCGTGGTGCGTGAAATGGCGCTGGGCGCCCGACACGCGGCCCAGGCGGACTATGCTATTTCGGTGAGCGGTATTGCCGGGCCGGATGGCGGCAGTGAGGAGAAGCCAGTCGGCACCGTCTGGTTTGGTTTTGCCGGTCCGCAAGATAAAACCCTGACTTTTCAGCAGCATTTCGCCGGTGACCGTGAGGCGGTACGTCGTCAGTCCGTTGGCTGGGCATTGCAGAAGCTGTATGGCGAATTTCTGACAAATTAAACTTGATACTGTATGACTATACAGTATAATTGTCGGCAACAGAAAGAGTGCAGGCACCCATGAGTGCGTGTTTACCCGGCTTGATTAGGAGTTGAAATGGCGATTGATGAAAACAAACAAAAGGCTTTAGCTGCCGCGCTGGGCCAGATTGAGAAGCAATTTGGTAAAGGCTCCATCATGCGCTTGGGTGAAGACCGCTCAATGGATGTGGAAACCATCTCTACCGGTTCGCTGTCACTGGATATTGCATTAGGTGCAGGCGGTCTGCCAATGGGCCGTATCGTTGAGATTTACGGACCCGAGTCTTCAGGTAAAACCACGCTGACCCTGCAGGTGATTGCGTCGGCACAGCGTAAAGGCAAAACCTGTGCCTTTATCGATGCGGAACATGCGCTGGACCCGGTTTACGCCAAGAAACTGGGCGTAGACATCGACAACCTGCTCTGTTCACAGCCCGATACCGGTGAGCAGGCGCTGGAGATTTGTGATGCGCTGGCACGTTCAGGCGCGGTTGACGTCATCATCGTTGACTCCGTGGCGGCCCTGACGCCGAAAGCGGAAATCGAAGGTGAAATCGGTGACTCTCACATGGGCCTTGCGGCACGTATGATGAGCCAGGCGATGCGTAAGCTGGCCGGTAACCTGAAACAGTCCAACACGCTGCTGATCTTCATCAACCAGATCCGTATGAAAATTGGTGTGATGTTTGGTAACCCGGAAACCACCACCGGGGGTAACGCGCTGAAGTTCTACGCCTCTGTCCGTCTTGATATCCGCCGTATCGGTGCCATCAAAGAGGGCGATAACGTAGTCGGCAGTGAGACCCGCGTTAAAGTGGTGAAAAACAAAATCGCCGCGCCATTCAAACAGGCTGAGTTCCAGATCATGTACGGCGAAGGTATCAACACCTTCGGCGAGCTGGTCGACCTGGGCGTGAAGCACAAGCTGATTGAAAAAGCGGGTGCATGGTACAGCTACAATGGCGATAAGATTGGTCAGGGTAAATCGAATGCCGGCAACTTCCTGAAAGAGAATGCGGCTGTGGCAAACGAAATCGATATGAAGTTACGTGAGATGCTACTGAACGGCGCTGACGATAAACTGGCAGCAGAGCAGTCTGCTGACAAAGTGGAAAACGCAGCGAGCGAAGCGAACGAAGACTTCTAATCACTGACGCGGGGGTGGAGCTATCCACTCCCGCTGTTTTATTTACCTGACATCCTGCCTTTCTTACCTTCCTTCTCTGCCGTTCTGTCGCCATAATCCTCCTCCCGTTTGTACAAGGTGCGCAGTATGACTGAACAATCTCAGCCCCAATCCAACGTTGTCTCCTTTTCTCGTCTGCTCGATCGCGCGATGCGCATCCTGGGCCAGCGCGATCACAGCCGTGCAGAACTAGCACGCAAGCTGCAACAGTCGGCGCAGCGTGCCGCCTGGGCGCAGCAGAAAGAACCGGAAATCGTCACCGAAGAGCTGCTGGAAAAAGTGCTGAACTGGTGCCAGGAAAATGGCTGGTTAAACGACGAGCGTTTCACCGAACGTTTTATTCAGAGCCGCAGCCGCAAAGGTTTTGGTTCACAACGGGTGCGTATGGAGCTGGCGCAAAAAGGAATCGATCGCGAAGCAATTGATATTGCGATGGAAGAGACCGAGGTTGACTGGTCTGCCTGCGCTGCCCAGCTGGCTGAGCGTAAATTTGGTCATCCGTTACCGAAAGAATGGAAAGAGAAAGCCAAAGTCCTGCGCTATCTTCAGTCAAAAGGCTTCATGACCGAAGATATTCAGTCCGTTTTCAGAAATTTTGACGACTAAAAGCCGATGTAATTTTACTTCCCACTGAAGAAAATTTATCTTATTCCCACTTTTTGTTCCTCTCATCGGGCGCCGCCAGGATGTGGCATCGCGGAGAAGATGGAACGTTCGTTAGCGTGATTCCAGGATATATATGAGCAAGAGCACTGCTGAGATCCGTCAAGCGTTTCTCGACTTTTTTCATAGCAAGGGACATCAGGTTGTAACCAGCAGCTCCCTCGTACCGAATAACGATCCGACGTTGCTGTTTACCAACGCCGGAATGAACCAGTTCAAAGATGTGTTCCTCGGCCAGGACAAGCGTGATTATTCGCGCGCGACCACCTCACAACGCTGCGTGCGTGCCGGCGGTAAACACAACGATCTTGAAAATGTCGGCTACACCGCACGTCACCACACTTTCTTTGAAATGCTGGGCAATTTCAGCTTCGGTGACTACTTCAAGAAAGAGGCCATTGCTTTTGCCTGGGAACTGTTGACGAGCGAGCAGTGGTTCGGCCTGCCAAAAGAGCGTCTGTGGGTCACGATATATGAGACCGATGACGAGGCTTACGCCATCTGGGCCAACGAGATTGGCGTGCCGCACGAGCGCATTATTCGTATCGGCGACAACAAAGGCGGTGCTTACGCGTCAGATAACTTCTGGCAGATGGGCGATACCGGTCCTTGTGGTCCCTGCAGCGAGATTTTCTACGATCACGGCGATCACATCTGGGGTGGACCGCCGGGCAGCCCGGAAGAGGATGGCGACCGCTACATAGAGATCTGGAACATCGTCTTTATGCAGTTCAATCGTCAGGCGGATGGCACCATGCTGCCGCTGCCGAAACCGTCGGTTGATACCGGTATGGGCCTTGAGCGCATTTCTGCCGTGCTGCAGCACGTCAACTCTAACTATGAAATTGACCTGTTCCAGAAACTGATTCAGGCAGTTGCGCAGGTGACCGGTGCGACCGATCTCAGCAACAAATCACTGCGCGTGATTGCTGACCACATTCGTTCCTGCGCCTTCCTGATTGCCGATGGGGTGATCCCGTCGAATGAGAACCGCGGCTACGTGCTGCGTCGCATCATTCGTCGCGCCGTACGTCATGGCAACATGCTGGGTGCGAAAGATGCGTTCTTCTATAAGCTGGTCGCGCCACTGGTTGAGGTGATGGGAGCGGCCGGTGAAGAGTTACAGCGTCAGCAGGCTCAGGTTGAGCAGGTACTGAAAAGCGAAGAAGAGCAGTTCGCTAAGACGCTGGAGCGTGGCTTAGCGCTGCTGGATGAAGAGCTGGCGAAACTGCAGGGCGATACGCTGGATGGCGAAACGGTGTTCCGTCTGTATGACACCTTTGGCTTCCCGGCTGACCTGACGGCAGATGTTTGCCGCGAGCGCAACCTGAAGATTGACGAAGCGGGCTTTGAGCAGGCGATGGAACAACAGCGCCAGCGTGCACGTGAAGCGAGTGGTTTCGGGGCGGATTACAGCAACGTTATTCGTATCGATGCGGCGTCTTCTTTCAAAGGTTATGACCAGCTCGATTTAGCGGCTACGGTGAAAGCTCTCTACGTGGCGGGCGAGGCGGTAAATGAAGTCACCGCCGGTCAGGACGCGGTTGTGGTGCTGGATGAAACGCCATTCTACGGTGAATCAGGCGGCCAGGTGGGTGATACCGGCGTGCTGACAGGGAAGAATGCTGAATTTAGCGTGCAGGATACACAAAAATATGGTCAGGCGATCGGTCATATCGGTAAGCTGACGTCAGGGCAATTACGTATCGGCGATCGCCTTGAGGCTGTAGTTGATGCGGCACGCCGGGCGCGTATCCGTCTGAACCACTCCGCTACTCACTTATTACATGCCGCACTGCGTCAGGTCCTGGGTGATCATGTAGCGCAGAAAGGGTCACTGGTTAACGACAAGTACCTGCGTTTCGACTTCTCGCATTTCGAAGCGATGAAACCTCAGGAGATTCGTCAGGTCGAAGATATCGTCAACGCGCAGATTCGCCGCAACTTGCCGGTGGAAACTGAAGTGATGGATCTTGAAGCGGCGAAGTCCAAAGGTGCCATGGCGCTGTTTGGTGAGAAATACGATCAGCGCGTGCGCGTGCTGACCATGGGTGATTTCTCAGTTGAGCTGTGCGGCGGGACTCACGCGGCACGTACCGGCGACATCGGCCTGTTCCGCATTCAGGCGGAGTCAGGGACTGCAGCCGGTATTCGTCGTATTGAAGCGATTACTGGTGAAGGTGCGCTGGCGCAGGTTAACGCCCAGAGCAGCCAGCTACAGGATCTGGCGCAGCTGGTGAAAGCCAACAGCAGCAACCTGAATGAGAAAGTACGCGGTCTGGTTGATCACGTACGGGCGCTGGAGAAAGAGTTACAGCAGCTGCGCGATCAGCAAGCTGCGCAGGAAAGTGCGTCACTGAGCAGCAATGCCATCGATGTAAAAGGGGTGAAGCTGCTGGTCAGTGAGCTGAGTAATGTCGAGCCGAAAATGTTGCGCACCATGGTCGATGACCTGAAAAACCAGCTTGGCTCTGCCATCATCGTGTTAGCAACGGTGGCGGAAGGTAAAGTGTCGTTGATCGCAGGTGTGACCAAAGATCTGACCGATCGGGTTAAAGCCGGTGAACTGATTGCGGGTCTGGCGCAGCAGGTCGGTGGAAAAGGCGGTGGTCGCCCGGATATGGCGCAGGCTGGCGGAACCGATGCGGGTGCTCTCAAAGGCGCTTTAGCAGGGGTTGAGGACTGGGTCAGCAGCCGTCTGTAAGTGAATTAAAACAAGGCATCGTATAAAGCGTCAGAACGGTTGTTCCGGCGCTTTTTAATAGGATGTTAAAGCAGCAAATGACAAAGTCAGGTTGATGTAGTGTATTTCGGCTAAACTAACTATCAGCAGAATGTATTAGCGCATCGATGTGCATTGGTGTATTTCTCATACTCATTGTGCAGCGTTAAATGATGGATAATGCCGGGAGCCTGTACAAGCCCGACTCTTTTAATCTTTCAAGGAGCAAAGAATGCTTATTCTAACTCGTCGAGTTGGTGAAACCCTCATGATCGGTGATGAGGTGACTGTAACGGTGCTGGGTGTTAAAGGTAACCAGGTTCGCATCGGGGTTAACGCTCCGAAAGAAGTGTCTGTGCATCGCGAAGAGATCTATCAACGCATCCAGGCTGAAAAAACGCAACAAACCAGCGTTTAACGGATTCAGCGTCTCGCACTTGTGCGAGGCGCTACCGCTTTTTGCGTAAAACCTGCCTTTTTCTTTTCTCCCGCTTATCCCCTTTTTTGTTAACTCCATCATCTTTCATTGTTGATAATTCACTCTTTTTGTCGCCATTTTGTCCCAATTGTGTGTGATTTGCTCAATCAAACAAAGTTTCGGAAAAATTGTTTGACTTAAAAGTCCGGGAAAGTAATATGTGCGCCACGCAGTGCCGATGAGCGGAAACAAAGTTCAGCGGCGCAGTTCGGAAGAACGCGTAAGGTGAGGTGGCCGAGAGGCTGAAGGCGCTCCCCTGCTAAGGGAGTATACGGTCAAAAGCTGTATCGAGGGTTCGAATCCCTCCCTCACCGCCATTTCCGATGCATCCATAGCTCAGCTGGATAGAGTACTCGGCTACGAACCGAGCGGTCGGAGGTTCGAATCCTCCTGGATGCACCATATTTTCGAATATGGAGAAGTGCCTCGGTGTGACATGACGCATTAGCGTTCAGGGCGCACTAAGGAGGATAACGTTGCTTCAGCAACGGCCCGCAGGGCGAAGCGCAAGCTGAGTCATCCTCCTGGATGCACCATTCGGAATAAAAGAAGTAAAGTGAACTAGCAATTCCTTTCATGGTGAGTAGTTAGCACCCTGCGTTGTACAAGAATTAAACCAATGCATCCATAGCTCAGCTGGATAGAGTACTCGGCTACGAACCGAGCGGTCGGAGGTTCGAATCCTCCTGGATGCACCATATCTTCGGATATGGTTAAGTGCCTCAGTGTGTCATAGCGTGAAAATCGTCAGGCTGCACTAAGGAGGATAACGTTGCTTCAGCAACGGCCCGCAGGGCGAAGCGCAAGCTGAGTAATCCTCCTGGATGCACCATTCTTCGTATCATTCCCAGGTTGATTTCTGTAAGTCCATAAAAAAGTTATTCCCCAATGCATCCATAGCTCAGCTGGATAGAGTACTCGGCTACGAACCGAGCGGTCGGAGGTTCGAATCCTCCTGGATGCACCATATCTTCGGATAGGGAAAGCGCCTCAGTGTGTCATAGCGTGAAAATCGTCAGACTGCACTAAGGAGGATAACGTTGTTTCAGCAACGGCCCGCAGGGCGAAGCGCAAGCTGAGTCATCCTCCCGGACAGACCATTCTTAGTATCATTCCCAGGTTAATTTCTGTAAGCCCATAAAAAAGTTATTCCCCAATGCATCCATAGCTCAGCTGGATAGAGTACTCGGCTACGAACCGAGCGGTCGGAGGTTCGAATCCTCCTGGATGCACCATATCTTCGGATAGGGAAAGCGTCTCAGTGTGTCATAGCGTGAAAATCGTCAGACTGCACTAAGGATGACAACGTTGCTTCAGCAACGACTCTCGAAGCGAAAGCTGAGTCATCCTCCCCGAAGCACCCTCTGCATTTCTTTTTTACTTCTCCCCATGTTCTCTCCGTTACGTCATCGCTTTATTGCACCTGCTGAAATCCTGTCTGATCTCTCTCTGCTCTGATTGTTAATGTTCGAATCCGGTTTTCTGTTGTTCGCGTTTCATTAATGTCTGGCGATCGACGTTGGTCACCAGAATGTAAAAAACGCAGCAATTTCGTACTGTTATTGCCGGTCGCAGGCGATCACCTTTATCTGAAAAGAAAAATTGCTAATGCTTTCAAAGCATTTGCTGTTCATCCACCCTGGCGACAACCTGTGCACATTAGGCTAAAGTAATGTCTCATTTACAGGAGGTCCGGAGTGACAATGTACGATCAATACGACGCCCTGATTTTCGATATGGACGGCACGATTCTCGATACTGAGCCGACACATCGAAAAGCGTGGCGTCAGGTACTGGCGCGTTACGGAATGACGCTGGATGAAGCGCGTATTGTTGGCTTTAATGGTGCTCCGACCTGGCGACTGGCGCAGTTCATCATCGAAACCAACCAGTCGTCTCACGATCCTCATCTTCTTGCCGCTGAAAAGACCGCCGCTGTGAAAGCGATGCTGCTGGAAAATGTTCAGCCGCTCCCGCTGATGGAAGTGGTGAAGGCGTACCACGGCCGTCGTCCTATGGCGGTGGGTACCGGCAGCGAACACAGCATGGCGGATGCGTTACTGACCCAGCTGGGCGTACGTGAGCTGTTCTCCGCGGTTGTCGGTGCTGATGACGTACAGCGGCACAAACCTGAACCGGATACCTTCTTACGCTGCGCCGAGCTGATGGGCGTGGCACCAGAGCGCTGTATCGTTTTTGAAGATGCAGATTTTGGGGTTCAGGCGGCGAAAGCGGCAGGAATGGATGTCGTGGACGTCCGCTTACTGTGAGTGACTCGCTCGCTTATGCCTCACTGTTTGGCAGCAGTTTTTTAAGTGCGACGCTCCTGCCGGGAAGCTCTGAAGTACTGCTGGTAGCACTATTAATTGCAAAAAAGACGTCAGTTTACGGGTTGCTTTTGGCCGCATCACTGGGGAACACCTTGGGCGGCTTAACCAACATTTTTCTTGGTCGCTTGCTGCCGTTAAAACGTCAGGGGCGATGGCATGACACAGCAATGACGTGGTTGCACCGATTGGGTCCTGCAGCACTGTTATTCAGCTGGTTGCCGGTGGTAGGTGATCTGCTCTGCGTGCTTGCGGGCTGGTTACGCTTCGCCTGGTTACCTGCGATGTTGTTTCTCGCTGTCGGTAAAACACTGCGTTATATCGTTATCGCGACCGCCACTTTACAGGGAATGCAATGGTGGCATTGATTCGCACAGATTCGAGGCTACGGTTAACATTATGCTGAACAAAAATAAATTATTCTCACAGCGGGAGGTTAATGTGATCCCGGACGTATCTAAAGCGCTCTCCTGGCTGGAAGCGCATCCTGATGCCCTCAAGGGTATCGGCCGTGGCATCGAACGTGAAACGTTGCGCGTGCAGGCAGACGGTAAACTGGCGGAAAGCGGCCATCCCGAATCACTGGGTTCGGCGCTGAAGCATGACTGGATTACCACCGATTTTGCCGAAACGCTGCTGGAGTTCATTACGCCAGTGGATCACAGCATTGATCACATGCTGGCATTCCTGCGTGATATTCATCGTCATGTCGCCCGTGAACTCGGCGAAGAGCGTATGTGGCCCTTCAGCATGCCGTGCGAGATTGACGATGCGAACAAGATTGAACTGGCGCAGTACGGTAAATCGAATATAGGCCAGATGAAAACCCTGTACCGTGAAGGGCTGAAAAACCGTTACGGCGCGCTGATGCAGACCATCTCCGGCATTCACTATAACTTCTCGCTGCCGCTCTCTTTCTGGCAGGAGTGGGCCGATGTGAAAGATCAGGAAAGCGGTAAAGAGACCATCTCTGCCGGCTATCTGCGACTGATCCGCAACTATTACCGTTTTGGCTGGGTGATCCCTTATCTGTTTGGGGCGTCGCCTGCCATCAGCTCCAGTTTCCTGCAGGGCCGCGAGAGCGCGCTGCCGTTTGAAACCAATGATAAAGATACGATGTGGCTGCCTTATGCCACCTCGCTGCGTCTGAGTGATTTAGGCTACACCAACAAATCCCAGAGCTCGCTGGGCATTACCTTTAACTCACTGGAAGGTTATGTCACGGCGCTGAAGAAAGCGATCAAGACCCCGTCAGAAGAGTTTGCTGAGATGGGCACCAAAGATGCCGACGGCAACTGGCTCCAGCTCAATACCAACGTACTGCAGATTGAAAATGAGCTCTATGCACCGATTCGGCCAAAGCGCGTCACGCGCTCAGGTGAAGCGCCTTCTGACGCGCTGCTGCGTGGCGGTATTGAGTATATCGAAGTGCGCTCGCTGGATATTAACCCGTTCTCAGCGATTGGTGTGGACGAGAATCAGGTTCGCTTCCTCGACCTGTTCCTGATCTGGTGTACCCTGGCTGACGCGCCGGAAATGAGCGCAGACGAGCTGCAGTGTACCCGTAAGAACTGGAATCGCGTGGTGCTGGAAGGGCGCAAGCCCGATCAGAAAATCGCGGTGGGCTGTGGTGAAGCGGAACATTCGCTGGTTGAAGTGGGTAAAACTCTGTTTGCCGATCTGCGTCGGGTCGCGGAAGTTTTAGACAGCAACAACCAGGGCAGCACGCAATATCAACAAGTTTGCGATCAACTGGTGGCATCGTTCGACGATCCTGAGCTAACCTATTCGGCGCGCATCCTTCAGGCAATGAAGGACAATGGTGTGACCGGTACCGGCGTGGCGTTAGCAGAGCAGTATCGTCATCTGCTGTGCGAAGAGCCGCTGGAAGTGTTGACCGAAGAGGATTTCAGCCGTCAGGCGAAAGAATCGGTGGCGGCGCAGCAGGCGCTTGAAGCAGAGGATAAGCTGGATTTTGAAGCCTATCTGGCGAGCCGGGAAGGGTAGAAAAGAAAAAGGCCACATCAATGTGGCCAAATTAACATCTCTGTTGTCAGGGATGATGATAACAAATGCGCGTCTTTCATATATTCAGACGTTGGGCGAACAGAAAAGTTTCATCGTTTCAAAAAAAAATTCTTAAAACAGGAGGTGACGTATGCCACTACTGGACAGTTTTACCGTTGATCACACTATCATGGCCGCTCCCGCCGTACGCGTTGCGAAAACCATGAAGACTCCGCATGGCGATACGATTACCGTTTTTGACCTGCGTTTTTGCCGCCCGAACATTGATATCCTCACTGAGCGTGGCATTCATACGCTGGAGCACCTGTTTGCCGGTTTCATGCGTAACCATCTGAACGGTGACGGCGTGGAAATCGTGGATATCTCGCCAATGGGTTGCCGTACTGGCTTCTACATGAGCCTGATTGGTACGCCTGACGAGCAGCGCGTCGCAAAAGCGTGGAAAGGGGCGATGGAAGATGTTCTGAAAGTAAAAGATCAGAACCAGATCCCTGAGCTGAACGAATACCAGTGCGGCAGCTACAAGCTGCACTCGCTGGAAGAAGCGCAGCAGATCGCCCGCAATGTGCTGGCACATGAGATCGGTGTTAACCACAACGATGATCTGAAACTGCCTGCTGAAAAGCTGAAAGAACTGCACATCTAGTCAGAACTTATCAGCGAAGAGAAACGCCGCGATTATCGCGGCGTTTTTTGTGGGATTTATGAACCGACGGACTTTTTCAGCGGCGTGGCGGGCGTGATGCGGACCTGCTTGATCATGTTGTCCTGCACATCAAGAATATCGATATTGTACTGACTGATTTGCACCCGGGTCTTTGTCTGAGGGATCTCTTCCAGCACCTCCAGCAGCATGCCATTGATGGTGCGGGCCTCCTGCTCTGGCAGATGCCAGTTAAACGCCTTGTTGATTTCACGCACGTTGGCGCTGCCTTCAACCAGCACCGAGCCATCATTCTGCGGCATCACTTCTTCAGCCAGCGACGGTGACATCGAGGTGGTAAAATCACCCACGATCTCTTCCAGAATATCCTCTATCGTCACCAGTCCTTTGATGTCGCCATACTCATCCACCACCAGGCCGGCTTTCTTCTTGTTACGCTGGAACTTCACCAGTTGGGTGTTAAGCGGTGTGCCTTCCGGGATGTAGTAGATCTCATCCGCAGCACGCAGCAGTGTCTCTTTGGTGAACTCTTTTTTCTCGGTCATCATGCGCCAGGCTTCACGCACCCGCAGCATCCCGACGCAGTCGTCCAGCGAATCACGGAACAGCACGATGCGACCGTGCGGCGAATGACTTAACTGACGCACCACCGACTTCCAGTCATCGTTGATGTTAATACCGACGATCTCATTGCGCGGCACCATGATGTCATCCACGCTGACCTTCTCCAGATCGAGCACCGATAGCAGCATGTCCTGATTACGGCGTGATATCAGATTACGTGACTCGTAAACGATGGTGCGCAGCTCTTCTTTGCTCAGCGCGGAGTTGACCGAGCCATCGGTGCGAATGCCGACCAGCCGCATCAGCAGCCGGGTAATGGTGTTCAGCAACCAGACCAGCGGCAACATAACGTACTGCAGCGGACCCAGCAGGAAACTACTGGGATAGGCGACCTTCTCCGGATAGAGCGCTGCGATGGTTTTTGGTAACACTTCGGCAAACACCAGCACCACGAAGGTCAGCACGCCGGTGGCGATAGCGACGCCGGCATCGCCGTAGAGGCGCATCCCGACGATGGTGCTGAGGGCAGAGGCCAGGATATTGACCAGGTTATTGCCGATCAGCACCAGGCTGATCAAGCGGTCAGGGCGACGCAGCAATTTTTCGACGCGACGGGCAGCGCGGTGGCCATTTTTAGCCTGATGGCGCAGCTTGTAGCGATTGAGGGTCATCATGCCGGTTTCGGAGCCAGAAAAATAAGCCGAAACCAGCACCATGATGATCAGCGTAACAATCAGCGTGGTGGTTGAAACATGTTCCAACGCAGAACTTCCTTTTTAACGAGAGGTAGGGATAAGCAGGTGCTGTAAGATGCGACTGCCAAAGTAGGCCATGGTTAACAACAACGCGCCGCTGCAGTTAAACCACACCACACGACGCCCACGCCAACCTTCATGATAGTGTCCCCACAGCAAAACGATATACACAAACCAGGCGATGATCGAGAGCACCGCTTTATCGACGTTTTCCGCGCTGAAAAGATCCTGCATGTAAAACAGGCCGGTACAGAGTACCAGCGTCAGCAGCACCACGCCGACCTGCGTGATGTGAAACATCTTGCGCTCAATCGTCAGCAGCGGCGGCATATCCTGGGTAAAGGCCAGCCGTTTGTTTTTCAGCTGGTAATCAATCCACGCCAGCTGCAGCGCATAGAGTGCCGCAATGATCAGCGTAGCGTAGGCGAACAGCGACAGACCGATATGAATCATCATGCCTGGCGTGGTTTCCAGATGGGTGATAAACGCATTGGGCACAAAAGTGGCAAAGGCGAGGTTGATCAGCGCGAAACTATAAACAATCGGCAGCAGTAACCAGCCACGGTTGCGGGACGCCACAATGGTCATGATGGCGCAGATCAACAGACTGACCAGTGAGCCGATATTCAGCAGGCTGAAATTCTGTCCGCTATCGACGGCAAAAATACGTTGCTGCAAGGCCACCGCGTGCGTAATCAACGCCACGCAGGCAGAGAGCATCGCCATTCGACGCCAGCCACCGTTACGTTTCAACAGGCTGGGAACGATCAGTGCAAGACTTAGGGAGTAGGCTAACAGCGCCACTATCGCGAAAACGAACATAGATCCTTTCGGGTATCAGTCAGATAAGGAAAACGGCAGTATAGCGCCAGCGGCAGCTGGCACCAAACGATCTCAGGGGCAATTGCAGAGATCGCTGCGCCTTCGTGTTATAATCCGCCGCATTCTGCCGATCAGGCGCCTCGCGATCTTTTTAAGTGAGAGACCATGTTTGATAATTTAACCGATCGTTTATCGCAAACCCTGAAAAATATCAGCGGCCGCGGAAGGCTGACTGAAGAGAACATCAAAGAGACCCTGCGTGAAGTTCGCATGGCACTGCTTGAGGCTGACGTTGCGCTGCCGGTAGTGCGTGACTTCATTAATCGCGTGAAAGAAAGCGCGGTCGGGCACGATGTGAATAAGAGTCTGACGCCAGGTCAGGAGTTCATCAAGATTGTCCGTAACGAACTGGTTACGGCGATGGGTGCAGAAAACAACGCACTGGATCTGGCGGCGCAGCCACCGGCCGTGGTGTTGATGGCGGGTCTGCAGGGTGCGGGTAAAACCACCAGCGTCGGTAAGCTGGGTAAATTCCTGCGTGAAAAGCACAAAAAGAAAGTATTAGTGGTTTCTGCCGACGTCTATCGTCCGGCGGCGATCAAACAGCTGGAAACGCTGGCGCAACAGGTCGGCGTTGACTTCTGCCCGTCCGATCTGAGCCAGAAGCCGGTCGACATCGTAAACAATGCGCTGCGCGAAGCGCGCCTGAAGTTCTACGATGTGCTGCTGGTGGATACCGCGGGTCGTCTGCACGTAGACGAAGCGATGATGGACGAAATCAAACAGGTTCACGCTGCGATTAATCCGGTAGAAACCCTGTTTGTGGTCGATGCCATGACCGGTCAGGATGCGGCGAACACGGCCAAAGCCTTTAACGAAGCACTGCCGCTCACCGGGGTTATCCTGACCAAAGTGGATGGTGATGCACGCGGTGGTGCGGCGCTGTCGATTCGTCATATCACCGGCAAGCCGATTAAGTTCATGGGTGTGGGTGAGAAGACTGAAGCCCTGGAGCCGTTCTACCCGGAGCGTATCGCCTCACGTATCCTTGGCATGGGCGATGTGCTGTCGCTGATCGAAGATATTGAAAGCAAGGTTGACCGCGAGCAGGCGGAAAAGCTGGCGAAGAAACTGAAAACCGGTGACGGTTTCGATCTTAATGACTTCCTTGAGCAGCTGAAGCAGATGCGCAACATGGGCGGGATGGCCAGCCTGATGGGCAAACTGCCTGGCATGGGGCAGTTGCCGGATAACGTGAAGTCACAGATGGATGATAAAGTGCTGGTGCGCATGGAGGCGATCATCAACTCGATGACCCGCAAAGAGCGCCAGAAGCCAGAAATCATCAAAGGCTCGCGCAAGCGCCGCATTGCAACCGGCTCGGGTATGCAGGTGCAGGACGTTAACCGCTTACTCAAGCAGTTCGACGACATGCAGCGTATGATGAAGAAAATGAAGAAGGGCGGAATGGCGAAAATGATGCGCGGCATGAAAGGTATGATGCCGCCAGGTTTCCCTGGACGCTAAGTGTTCCACAAAAAAGCCCGAAAAGACGCGGTTTAGGTTGCTTTTTGCGCCAAAATGAGTAAAATTTTCGAGCTTTTTATACAGCACCCGGACCCCGTTCCTCGATGGGGGCCGGGTGTTTTATTAACTGAAGAGGATGTTATGGTAACAATTCGTTTGGCACGTCACGGCGCTAAAAAGCGTCCGTTCTATCAGGTCGTCGTTACTGACAGCCGCAATGCACGCAACGGTCGTTTCATCGAGCGCGTTGGTTTCTTCAACCCGATCGCATCTGGTCAGGCTGAAGGTCTGCGTCTGGATCTGGATCGTATCGAGCACTGGGTTGGCCAGGGCGCAACGCTTTCTGACCGCGTTAACGCGCTGGTCAAAGAAGCTAAGAAAGCAGCTTAATCTGTCACGGTGGTAAGCATGAGCAGACAACTTGCCGCACAGCCTCCTGTTAACCCGCTGGTGTTGGGTAAAATGGGAGCCGCCTACGGTATTCGCGGCTGGCTCAAAGTGTTTTCCTCCACTGAAGACGCTGAAAGCATCTTCGACTACCAACCCTGGTTTATCCAGCGCGCCGGTCAATGGCAGCAGATCGAACTGGAGGGTTGGAAGCACCACAATCAGGACCTGATCATCAAAGTCAAAGGCGTTGACGATCGGGATGCGGCGGCTCAGTTAACCAATTGCGAAATTCAGGTTGACTCGACGCAGTTGCCATCGCTGGAAGAGGGCGACTACTACTGGAAAGACCTTATGGGTTGCCAGGTGGTTAACCTCGACGGCTACGAGATGGGCAAAGTCATCGATATGATGGAAACCGGCTCGAACGACGTTCTCGTCGTTAAGGCAAACCTGAAGGATGCATTCGGTGTGCAGGAGCGGTTAATTCCGTTTCTTGATGAACAGGTTATCAGGAAAGTCGATCTCTCTACTGGCGTCATTGAAGTAGATTGGGATCCTGGTTTTTGATCTCCGAATCGAACGGTAACGTAACGGCGAAGACAATGTGGATTGGTGTAATTAGCCTGTTTCCAGAAATGTTTCGCGCTATTACCGATTACGGGGTAACTGGCCGGGCAGTAAAAAACGGTCTGCTCAGCATTCAAAGCTGGAGTCCTCGTGACTTCACGCACGACCGGCACCGTACCGTGGATGATCGTCCTTACGGCGGCGGACCGGGAATGCTGATGATGGTACAACCCTTACGGGATGCTATCTCCGCAGCGAAAGCAGCGGCAGGTGATGGGGCCAGGGTGATATATCTTTCACCTCAGGGGCGCAAACTGGACCAACAGGGCGTTTGCGAACTGGCGGCACGGGACAAGTTAATTCTGGTCTGTGGCCGTTATGAAGGGATAGATGAGCGCGTAATACACGCCGAAATTGATGAAGAATGGTCAATTGGTGATTACGTTCTCAGCGGCGGGGAACTGCCAGCGATGACGATGATTGACGCGGTCGCCCGGTTTATTCCCGGCGTGCTCGGCAAGCAGGCGTCAGCCGACGAGGACTCGTTCTCTGATGGGCTGCTGGACTGTCCGCACTATACCCGACCTGAAGTGTTAGACGGCGTGGAGGTTCCGGCAGTATTACTGTCAGGCAACCATGCTGATATTCGCCGTTGGCGCCTGAAGCAGTCGCTAGGCCGTACCTGGCTAAGAAGACCTGAACTTCTGGAAAACCTGGCTCTGACTGAAGAGCAAGCAAGGTTGCTAAGTGAGTTCCAGCGGGAATTTCACCAGCAACAAAACGATGATGTGGAAGAGTGATCTTCCCCGACTATCAGTTTACCCAGGATATGAGATTTAATTATGAGCAACATTATCAAGCAAATTGAACAAGAGCAGATGAAACAGGACGTACCTTCCTTCCGCCCGGGTGATTCCGTGGAAGTGAAAGTATGGGTCGTTGAAGGTTCTAAAAAACGTCTGCAGGCATTCGAGGGCGTGGTTATCGCTATTCGTAACCGCGGTCTGCACTCTGCATTCACTGTTCGCAAAATTTCTAACGGCGAAGGCGTTGAGCGTGTATTCCAGACTCACTCACCTGTAATTGACAGCATCACTGTCAAACGTCGTGGCGCTGTGCGTAAAGCCAAACTGTACTACCTGCGTGAGCGTACTGGTAAGTCTGCTCGTATTAAAGAGCGTCTTAACTAAGGTATCGCTAACGCGACATCTAAAAGTTAATAGCAAACAAGGGGTTGGCGTGAAGCCAGCCCCTTTTTTTATCTTATCATCCGGTCGATGGCGACGAACCTGTGGCATCAGGTCGCTGAAAATGATAAATCGCGCTATTTACCGGCCCGCTCTCCAGCACAATCAGCCCGTAGCGGCAGCCAATAAACTCACCACCACATTTCTCCGCCACTGCCCGACTGGCCAGGTTGTCTTCCGCCGCCAGAATCTCTATGCCGCGCGTTTCAGGACGGGAGAAGCCTAGCGACAGCAACGCAATCACGGCGCGGCTGGCGATACCCTGACGCTGTGCATCGCTGCGTACCCAATAACCCAGGGCGCTGAAATCGCCAGGATGACGGGCGAACCGAATCCCTGCGCCGCCCAGTATCCGGTCGCGCTGATCCACAATCGCAAACTCTTCTGCTTCACCTTTCAGGCGTTGCCAGTGGGTAAAGCGTATCCAGCTCTCCGCTTCATGCGGCTGATAATTCGCGTGCGCCCAGGCCATCCACGGCAACAAACTATCCAGCGAGGCGTTAACTGCTTCAGTAAACGCAGCGATATCGTTAAGCGTGAAAGGGCGGAGGCGAAGGTGGGTACCGGTCTGCGTCATGGCTCGCTCATAATGATCATGGTTGATTTTTATTCTGACAGCGACGAGAAGGAAAACAATGCTCAATGATGTAAATATATATGTACACTTTGTTTTATGTGGTCTTGCTGTAATGATCTAGTAATTACTTGTTTAATAAGTGTTTTAATAATTTACCTCACGCCGATCAATTTTACTGGTAATAAAAGTGTACGCCTGATGTTGTGTTATGTATTCCCTGTGATACAGTGTGCTGCATCCTCCATGAGGATCCCATGACCGCATATACGAGCAAAAAGGATCGCCACCATGCAAAAAGACGCGCTGAACAATGTGCATATCGCCGACGAACAGGTACTGATTACCCCGGAAGAGCTGAAAGCAAAATTTCCGCTGACCGCTGAGCAACAGGCTCAGGTTGCTGCCTCTCGTCAGACTATCTCCGACATCATTGCCGGCCGCGATCCGCGCCTGCTGGTGGTATGCGGACCTTGTTCAATCCACGATACCGAAGCGGCTCTGGATTATGCTCGTCGTTTGCAAACCCTCTCTGAACAGTTGAAGGATCAGCTGTATCTCGTCATGCGCGTCTACTTTGAAAAACCCCGTACCACCGTCGGCTGGAAAGGGTTGATCAACGATCCCTACATGGATAACTCCTTCGATATGGAAGCGGGCCTGCATATTGCCCGTAAGCTGCTGGTGAATCTGGTTGAGATGGGGTTACCGCTGGCGACAGAAGCGCTGGACCCTAACAGCCCGCAGTACCTCGGCGATCTGTTCAGCTGGTCTGCCATCGGCGCACGCACCACCGAATCGCAGACGCACCGTGAAATGGCCTCGGGTCTGTCAATGCCAGTGGGCTTCAAAAATGGCACCGACGGCAGTCTGGGTACCGCGATTAACGCGATGCGCGCGGCGTCAATGCCACACCGCTTTGTTGGCATCAATCAGGCCGGGCAGGTTTGTCTGTTACAGACACAGGGAAACCCTGATGGGCACGTGATTCTGCGCGGAGGTAAAGCGCCTAACTACGGTCCGGAAGATGTTACGCAATGTGAAAAAGAGATGCTCAAGGCGGGACTGCGTCCAGCCTTAATGATAGATTGCAGCCATGGTAACTCTAATAAAGACTACCGCCGTCAGCCTGGCGTAGCGGAATCCGCTATTGCCCAGATCAAAGATGGAAACCGTTCAATTATTGGTTTGATGCTGGAAAGCCACATCAATGAAGGTAACCAGTCTTCTGAGCAGCCACGCAGTGAAATGAAGTATGGCGTTTCCGTCACCGATGCCTGCATCAACTGGGACGTCACCGAAACGTTGCTGCGTGAGATGCATCAGGATCTGCAGGGAGTGCTGTCGGCGCGTCTGTCACACGAGGTGTAAGAGCAATGGTGGCTGAATTAAGCGCGTTACGCGATCAAATTGATAGTGTCGATAAGGCGCTGCTCGACCTGCTGGCCAGACGGCTTGAACTGGTCGCCGAAGTAGGCGAAGTCAAGAGCCGTTATGGACTGCCGATTTATGTCCCTGAGCGTGAGGCCTCAATGCTGGCCTCGCGCCGTAAAGAAGCTGAAGCGCTCGGCGTACCGCCGGACCTGATTGAGGATGTGCTGCGTCGGGTGATGCGCGAGTCCTATACCAGCGAGAACGACAAAGGCTTCAAAACGTTGTGTCCTGAACTGCGTCCGGTAGTGATTGTCGGCGGTAATGGGCAGATGGGGCGGCTGTTTGAGAAAATGCTGCGGCTGTCGGGCTATACGGTGAAAACGCTGGATAAAGAAGACTGGCCACAGGCGGAGAGTTTACTCAGCGATGCCGGTATGGTGATCATCAGCGTACCGATTCACTTAACCGAGCAGGTGATTGCCCAACTGCCGCCGCTGCCAGAGGATTGTATCCTGGTCGATCTGGCGTCAGTGAAGAACCGACCTTTGCAGGCGATGCTGGCGGCGCATAATGGTCCGGTGCTGGGCCTGCATCCGATGTTTGGTCCGGACAGCGGTAGCCTGGCAAAACAGGTGGTGGTCTGGTGTGATGGTCGTCAGCCTGAAGCGTATCAGTGGTTTCTGGAGCAGATTCAGGTCTGGGGCGCGCGCTTACACCGTATCAGTGCGGTTGAGCACGATCAGAATATGGCGTTCATCCAGGCATTACGTCACTTCGCGACCTTTGCTTACGGCCTGCATTTAGCGGAAGAGAACGTGAACCTCGATCAGCTGCTGGCGCTGTCGTCACCTATCTACCGGCTTGAGCTGGCGATGGTCGGACGATTATTTGCCCAGGACCCGCAGCTCTATGCTGACATTATCATGTCGTCAGAGAGCAACCTGGCGCTGATTAAGCGTTATTATCAGCGCTTCGGTGAGGCGATTGCCTTGCTGGAACAGGGGGATAAGCAGGCGTTTATCGCCAGCTTCAACCGGGTCGAGCACTGGTTTGGCGATCACGCGAAACGCTTCCTGGTTGAAAGCCGTAGCTTATTGCGCTCGGCGAACGACAGTCGCCCTTAAAACAGCAGCCGTCCAGAAACAACAAGGCATCCCGCGGGATGCCTTTTTTGTCTACTCGCCCGGTTCCACCGGCACCACATTCTCACTGGGATAACAGCCCAGCACCTTCAGTGAACGGGTCATAGTCTGCAACTCCTGCAGCGCCTGCTGCATTCTTTCCGACTGCAGGTTGCCCTGAACATCAATATAAAACATCTCTTCCCAGGGATTGCCGTTTATCGGACGCGACTCCAGCTTGCTCATGATCAGATTATGCTGGCGCAGCACCAGTAAGGCATCGACCAGCGCACCCGCCTGCTGACCGGTTGCCATGATCAGCGTCGTTTTGGCGGGTACCTGATCAGAAACCTCGATGGCTTTGCGGGCCAGCACAATAAAGCGGGTATGGTTTTGCTGCTGATTCGCCAGGTTGCGCTCCAGCACCTGTAGCTGATAGAGCTCGCCACCGGCTTCACTGCCCAGCGCCGCCACCTTCGGTGAGTTAAGCGCCGCCACTTTCTCCATGGCCGCTGCGGTGCTTTCGGTATATTCAATTTTCCAGTGCGGGAATCGGTTAATGAACTGGCTGCACTGCTGGAACGGCTGAGGATGGCTGTACACCGTCTCAATCTGCGTCAGATCAGTCGGGCCATTGACCAGCACGCAGTGGTCAATGGGCAGCGTCATCTCCCCAACGATCGATAAGCTGGTCTGCTGCAGCAAATCGTAGACGTCATTGATTGAGCCAGAACTGGTGTTCTCTATAGGCATCACCGCGTAATCTGCCGCACCGTTCTCCACCTGCTTGATGATATCGTGGAACTTCAGGCAACCGCATTCAACCATGTTATCGAAATGACGGGCGGCATATTTACGCGCCGCCAGATGCGAATAAGAGCCCTTGGGACCGAGGAAGGCGATACGGGCCGCATGGGCATGAGGATGATTAAGATTTTTTTGCAACAGGGCTTGCTGGGTCAATACCGAGTCTTCAATCACCAGCTGAAATAACCGGGTGATGTAGTGCGCATCCAGATTATGCGCTTTGCCCAGCACAATCAGGTTTTCCAGCAGCGCGCGCTCACGTTCAACATCGCGAATCGGGCGGTGGGTGGCCAGTTTGGCCTGCGCAACTTCCACTGCCAGCAGGCGGCGTTCCGCTAAAAGTGTCAGGAGTTTTTTATCAACTGCGCTGATTTTATCGCGTAGCGCCAGCAGTGGATTGTCGGGATTCATAAGGCTCACCTGTAAGCTGTCCAATAAAAAAGCCTCCCGGTTGGGAGGCTTTGTTGTTCGTCTTCGCTTTCGTTTTCACACGACGAATGGCCTCCCGTTCAGGGGAAGGTAAAAAAGAAAGCGAAGAAAAACAGGTCATGTTTCATAGGTATGTCCGTAAAGGGAGTGCTTTGAGAGTAACCGTACTGGTTAAAAGCTGTCAATAAAAAACGCGCCCGCAGGCGCGTTAACCAATCAGGATTGTTCGTCGGCGGGGATGATGTCTTTGACGCTGGCACTGGCACGGCGCGCTTCCGATTTATGCTGTACTTTATTTAGCTGGCGCTCGAGCTTGGCGATCAGGTCATTGATAGCGGTGTACATATCTTCGTGTTTGGCACTGGCCACCAGCGTCCCGTTCGGCGTATTAATCGTGGCATCAGCCACAAATTCTTTGGGTTCTTTGGACAGGACAATATGGGGATTAATCAGGTCGGTTTGCCATTTTTCAAGCTTGGCGAGACGGTCTTCAACATGGCTGCGGATAGCTGCAGTGATTTCCATTTGTTTGCTGGTAATGTTCAGGATCATCAATCTTACCTCTCTGTCATTTCCGTCTTGGTAAGTCCAGCATAGCGCGATAAAGGGTTAATTGCGTGATTTTGATCACGAAAAAATGTCACTTTTTGTCAAGCCAGACAATTTGTGAGAAAGGCAGAGAATGTGGCCGAAAAGCCTTGAAGCGAAGCGATTCTCGCGGCATTCTTGATGAGTTTACTTGCCGGCAAATTTCTATAACTGGCCAGCTAATAAGCAAAAAAAAGCAGCCCATTCAGGCTGCTTTTTTATCGCCGACAATCAACAGACGATCAGTGACTGTTCGCTGCAATGATTTTCGCCACTTTATCTGCTTCAGCGTTCAGCTGCAGATTCCGGTAAGCATTTTCCATCAACGGCAGCGCATCGTGTGTCGCCTGGGTATCCGGATAATCGCGCATCATGCCTTCTACCCGGTTAACAACCGCGACATAAGCCTCACGCTTAGTATAGAATTGCGCCACTGAGAGCTCATATTTGGCCAGACGATCTTTCAGGTAGACCAGACGTTTCTGAGCATCAGCCGCATACTGGCTGTTCGGGTAACCGCGCAGCAGCTGAGAGAAGTCGCGGAAAGCATCACGAGCGTGCGTCGGATCGCGGTCAGACCGATCGATACCAAAGAAGCCCTGCAGCGCCGAGTCATCCAGCGCCATATCCGTCAGACCTTTCATGTAGATGACATAGTCAATGTTCGGATGCGTCGGATTCAGGCGCATAAAGCGGGCAATGGCAGCCTGCGCCAGGGGCAGATCGGCATTTTTATAGTACGCGTAGATTAAATCCAGCTGAACCTGCTGCGAATAAGGACCGAACGGATAACGATTATCCAGCGCTTCCAGTTGCTTAATCGCGGCTTTAAAGTTACCGTCCTGCAGCTTTTGCTGCGCTGTAGCATAAATTTCAGAAGGCGGGCTGTCCGGTACCGCGTCATTAGAGCCGGAACAACCCACAAGGGCCAGGCTCAGTGTGGCAGCAGCCACCAGATGTTTCATACGCGTCATGACGAAGTGATTATCCTCAAAATGTTATGGCGGAAGCTGTCCGTATAGCTCCCGGTAATGACCAGGTACGATAGCACATTATATTAAACGGCATCGCCGTGAAAACCCAACGTTAACGAAGAAGCTGTATATGGCACAACAAGTTCAACTCACCGCAACGGTATCCGAATCACAACTCGGACAACGCTTAGATCAATCTTTGGCGGAATTGTTCCCTGATTATTCACGTTCTCGCATAAAAGAATGGATCCTCGATCGTCGCGTCACCGTAAACGGCGTCATGGTTGATACACCGAAAGAAAAAGTGTTGGGCGGCGAGCTGGTCGCCATTAACGCTGAGATCGAAGAAGAGCAGCGCTGGGAACCGCAGGCTCTGCCACTCGACATCGTTTATGAAGATGAAGACATTATTGTCATCAACAAGCCGCGTGACTTTGTCGTTCATCCCGGCGCTGGTAATCCGGACGGTACCGTATTAAATGCCTTACTTCACCACTATCCGGCAATTATGGATGTGCCGCGCGCCGGCATCGTTCACCGCCTGGATAAAGATACCACCGGTTTAATGGTGGTGGCGAAGACCGTACCGGCTCAGACGCACCTGGTGGAATCGCTGCAGAGGCGTGAGATCACCCGTGAATATGAAGCGGTAGCGATTGGCAACATGACGGCGGGCGGCACGGTTGATGAACCTATCAGCCGCCACTCGACCAAGCGTACCCACATGGCGGTGCACCCAATGGGTAAACCGGCGGTGACGCATTACCGCATCATGGAGCATTTCCGCGCGCACACCCGTCTGCGTCTGCGTCTGGAAACCGGTCGTACTCACCAGATCCGTGTGCATATGTCGCACATCAACCATCCGCTGGTGGGTGATCCGCTTTACGGCGGTCGCCCACGTCCGCCGAAAGGCGCATCGGATGCGTTCATTGCGACCCTGCGTGGTTTCGATCGTCAGGCGCTGCACGCCACCATGTTGCGTCTGTATCATCCCATCAGCGGGATCGAGATGGAATTTCATGCAGCCATTCCGCAGGATATGGTCGATCTGATTGCAGCGCTGAAGGCGGATACTGAGGCCTTCAAGGACCAGATGGACTGGTGATGCAGATGATTATTCCTCAATGGCCGGCCCCGGCGCGCGTCCGGGCTTGCTCGACGCAGCGGCAGGGTGGCGTCAGCCTGGCGCCTTGGGATGCACTTAATCTCGGCGGGCATGTGGGGGATAAGCCAGAGCACGTTGCACAGAACCGGCAACGCCTGGTTGAACAGGCGGGTCTGCCGGCGATGCCGCAATGGCTGGAGCAGGTGCATGCCACCGATGTGGCGCGTCTGACATCGAATGGCACGCTGCCGCTGCGTGCTGATGCCTGTATTACCTCGGAGAGTGGCGTGGTCTGTGCAGTCATGACGGCTGACTGTCTGCCGGTGCTGTTCTGTTCAGCAGACGGTAACGAGGTTGCTGCAGCACATGCTGGCTGGCGCGGGCTCTGTGCCGGAGTACTGGAAAATACCCTGGCGCAGTTCCGATCGCCGCCGCACCAGATTCACGCCTGGCTGGGACCGGCGATTGGGCCGGATGCGTTTGAGGTCGGTGCGGAGGTGCGTCATGCGTTTATGGCACAGGACCCGCGCGCGGCAGAGGCATTTCGTCCTTCAGGTGAGAAGTTTTATGCCGATATCGGGCAACTGGCGCGTCTTCGTCTGCGGGCCGCAGGCGTACAATCCATCACTGCTGACAGCCGTTGCACCTTCACGGAAGGCGACGATTTCTTCTCTTTCCGCCGCGATGGGATCACCGGGCGTATGGCAACTTTGATCTGGCTGTTATAACCTTACGCCATAAGACGGTCCAGTTAGCGTGTTTTTTACTCAAATCTCAGGTCATTAACCTTGAAATTTTGAGGGATGACCTCATTTAATCTCCAGTAGCATTTTGACCTGTAATGGGAGGAATTATGCGTCTGGATCGTCTTACTAATAAATTCCAACTGGCTCTCGCCGACGCGCAGTCCCTGGCTCTGGGACACGACAACCAATTCATTGAACCTCTGCACCTGATGAGCGCACTGCTGAAACAGGAAGGCGGATCGGTTTCACCTTTACTGACGTCTGCGGGTATCGACGTGGCCTCTTTGCGCACTCAGGTTGAGCAGGCTATCGATCGTCTGCCGCAGGTGGAAGGCAGCGAAGGGGATGTGCAGCCTTCATCAGACCTGGTTCGGGTATTGAACCTGTGCGACAAACTGGCGCAGAAGCGCAACGACAACTTTATATCATCCGAATTATTTGTTCTGGCGGCCCTCGATTCACGGGGTTCTCTGGCCGATCTGCTGAAAGCGGCAGGGGCAACCAGTGAAAAACTCACCAAGGCTATTGAACAAATGCGTGGAGGGGACAGCGTGAACGATCAGGGGGCTGAAGATCAGCGCCAGGCATTAAAAAAATACACCATCGATCTGACTGAGCGTGCTGAAAAGGGCAAGCTCGACCCGGTGATTGGCCGTGACGAAGAGATTCGTCGCACCATTCAGGTTCTGCAGCGCCGGACCAAAAACAACCCGGTACTGATTGGTGAGCCTGGCGTGGGTAAAACCGCCATCGTTGAAGGACTGGCGCAGCGCATTATTAATGGCGAAGTGCCTGAAGGTCTGAAAGGGCGTCGGGTACTGGCGCTGGATATGGGTGCGCTGGTGGCCGGTGCAAAATATCGCGGTGAGTTTGAAGAGCGTCTGAAAGGCGTACTGAATGATCTGTCGAAACAGGAAGGCAACGTCATTCTGTTTATCGACGAACTGCACACGATGGTCGGTGCCGGTAAAGCGGACGGCGCGATGGATGCAGGTAACATGCTCAAGCCAGCACTGGCACGCGGTGAACTGCACTGTGTGGGTGCCACCACGCTCGACGAATACCGTCAGTACATTGAAAAAGATGCGGCACTGGAGCGGCGTTTCCAGAAGGTCTACGTGGCTGAACCCACAGTGGAAGATACCATCGCCATCCTGCGTGGTCTGAAAGAGCGTTATGAACTGCATCACCATGTGCAGATTACTGACCCGGCCATTGTGGCGGCAGCGACCTTGTCGCATCGCTATATTGCCGATCGTCAGTTGCCAGACAAAGCGATTGACCTGATAGATGAGGCGGCTTCCAGCATTCGTATGCAGATTGACTCGAAGCCGGAAGCGCTTGATCGGCTGGAGCGCCGGATTATCCAGCTTAAACTGGAGCAGCAGGCGCTGAAGAAAGAGGCGGACGACGCCAGCATTAAGCGTCTTGAGATGCTGGAAAGCGAACTCGACCAGAAAGAGCGTGAATACGCCGAACTGGAAGATGAGTGGAAAACGGAGAAAGCCTCGCTGTCCGGAACACAAAATATTAAAGCCGAGCTGGAACAGGCGCGTCTGAATTTAGAGCAGGCACGTCGCCTGGGCGATCTCGCCCGGATGTCTGAGTTGCAATACGGTAAAATTCCGGCGCTGGAAAAACAGCTGGCTGCAGCCACGCAGGCGGAAGGCAAAACCATGAAGTTACTACGTAACCGTGTAACCGACGTGGAGATTGCCGACGTGCTGGCGCGCTGGACCGGTATTCCGGTAGCACGCATGATGGAAGGTGAGCGCGATAAACTGCTGCGTATGGAGCAGGATCTGCATGGCCGGGTGATTGGACAGGATGAAGCGGTTGAGGCGGTATCGAATGCGATTCGTCGTAGCCGAGCAGGTTTGTCAGATCCCAACCGTCCCATCGGTTCGTTCCTGTTCCTGGGACCAACCGGTGTGGGTAAGACCGAGCTCTGTAAGTCGCTGGCTAACTTCCTGTTCGACAGCGACGACGCGATGGTGCGTATCGATATGTCGGAGTTTATGGAGAAACACTCGGTCTCACGACTGGTGGGTGCACCTCCGGGTTATGTCGGATATGAAGAGGGCGGTTATCTGACCGAAGCCGTTCGTCGCCGTCCTTATTCAGTGATCCTGCTGGATGAGGTAGAGAAAGCGCATCCGGATGTTTTCAACATCCTGCTGCAGGTGCTGGATGATGGACGTCTGACGGATGGTCAGGGCCGTACGGTCGACTTCCGTAATACCGTGGTCATCATGACCTCTAACCTGGGATCGGATTTGATTCAGGAACGGTTTGGCGATCTGAACTATGCCGAGATGAAAGAGATTGTCATGGGCGTGGTCGGGCATCATTTCCGTCCTGAGTTTGTTAACCGTATCGATGAGGTGGTGGTGTTCCATCCGCTGGCAGAGAAACACATCGCGTCGATTGCCCAGATTCAGCTGCAGCGGTTGTACAAACGTCTGGAGGATCGCGGCTATCAGTTGCATATCTCCGACGCTGCGATCAAGTTGCTGGGTGAGAACGGTTATGATCCGGTGTATGGCGCGCGGCCGCTGAAACGTGCGATACAGCAGCAGATCGAGAACCCACTGGCACAGCAGATTCTCTCTGGCACGCTGGTCCCGGGCAAAACCATCGAAATGGATGTGGAAAACGACGTCATTACCGCGCATCAGTAATGCAGCGAGAACAAAAACGGGCCTCTGGCCCGTTTTTTTTGCCTTTCAGCGGCTGTTTTGCTGGTTTCCTGGTCATATTGCACATAAAGTGAACGGTCAGTTAAAAAGTTGAAATTAGCACTTGTCAGTCTCCGGGAACTGCCTATAATGCGCCTCCACTGACACGGAACACCGGCTTACGGAGTAACGGGTCAGCAGGCACAGGAGACTGCGCCGCCGGAGAAAACTTCTCAAAAAGAAGTTGACTCTGAAGGAGGAAAGCGTAATATACGCCACCTCGCGACAGGAAGCTAACGCACTGTTCGCACTGCTCTTTAACAATTTATCAGACAATCTGTGTGGGCACTCGCAGGATTGATATCAGCGTCTCCGGACGTTAAAAAATATCAAGTCTCACGAGTGAACACATAATGAAATTCATTATGACGTTTTACAGATGAGCACCGCTTAACTTGTTTAAGCAAATCAAACTTAAATTGAAGAGTTTGATCATGGCTCAGATTGAACGCTGGCGGCAGGCCTAACACATGCAAGTCGGACGGTAGCACAGAGGAGCTTGCTCCTTGGGTGACGAGTGGCGGACGGGTGAGTAATGTCTGGGGATCTGCCCGATAGAGGGGGATAACCACTGGAAACGGTGGCTAATACCGCATAACGTCGCAAGACCAAAGAGGGGGACCTTCGGGCCTCTCACTATCGGATGAACCCAGATGGGATTAGCTAGTAGGCGGGGTAATGGCCCACCTAGGCGACGATCCCTAGCTGGTCTGAGAGGATGACCAGCCACACTGGAACTGAGACACGGTCCAGACTCCTACGGGAGGCAGCAGTGGGGAATATTGCACAATGGGCGCAAGCCTGATGCAGCCATGCCGCGTGTATGAAGAAGGCCTTCGGGTTGTAAAGTACTTTCAGCGGGGAGGAAGGCGATGTGGTTAATAACCGCGTCGATTGACGTTACCCGCAGAAGAAGCACCGGCTAACTCCGTGCCAGCAGCCGCGGTAATACGGAGGGTGCAAGCGTTAATCGGAATTACTGGGCGTAAAGCGCACGCAGGCGGTCTGTTAAGTCAGATGTGAAATCCCCGGGCTTAACCTGGGAACTGCATTTGAAACTGGCAGGCTTGAGTCTTGTAGAGGGGGGTAGAATTCCAGGTGTAGCGGTGAAATGCGTAGAGATCTGGAGGAATACCGGTGGCGAAGGCGGCCCCCTGGACAAAGACTGACGCTCAGGTGCGAAAGCGTGGGGAGCAAACAGGATTAGATACCCTGGTAGTCCACGCCGTAAACGATGTCGACTTGGAGGTTGTTCCCTTGAGGAGTGGCTTCCGGAGCTAACGCGTTAAGTCGACCGCCTGGGGAGTACGGCCGCAAGGTTAAAACTCAAATGAATTGACGGGGGCCCGCACAAGCGGTGGAGCATGTGGTTTAATTCGATGCAACGCGAAGAACCTTACCTACTCTTGACATCCAGCGAACTTTCCAGAGATGGATTGGTGCCTTCGGGAACGCTGAGACAGGTGCTGCATGGCTGTCGTCAGCTCGTGTTGTGAAATGTTGGGTTAAGTCCCGCAACGAGCGCAACCCTTATCCTTTGTTGCCAGCGATTCGGTCGGGAACTCAAAGGAGACTGCCGGTGATAAACCGGAGGAAGGTGGGGATGACGTCAAGTCATCATGGCCCTTACGAGTAGGGCTACACACGTGCTACAATGGCGCATACAAAGAGAAGCGACCTCGCGAGAGCAAGCGGACCTCACAAAGTGCGTCGTAGTCCGGATCGGAGTCTGCAACTCGACTCCGTGAAGTCGGAATCGCTAGTAATCGTGGATCAGAATGCCACGGTGAATACGTTCCCGGGCCTTGTACACACCGCCCGTCACACCATGGGAGTGGGTTGCAAAAGAAGTAGGTAGCTTAACCTTCGGGAGGGCGCTTACCACTTTGTGATTCATGACTGGGGTGAAGTCGTAACAAGGTAACCGTAGGGGAACCTGCGGTTGGATCACCTCCTTACCTGAAGATACCTTCCCGCGCAGTGTCCACACAGATTGTCTGATAGAAAAGTAACGAGCAGAAAAAACCTCTACAGGCTTGTAGCTCAGGTGGTTAGAGCGCACCCCTGATAAGGGTGAGGTCGGTGGTTCAAGTCCACTCAGGCCTACCAAATTCGCACTCACGCTGCGTTATGTCTCCGGCTCGCATAGTTCACTATGCTTCGCGGAAACATGCCTTGCCTGAGCACGAATTGCATTTCTTACGGAATGTACTCGGTTGAGTGGTAGTAGTGGTCTCTGCAGTAACTGTATGGGGCTATAGCTCAGCTGGGAGAGCGCCTGCCTTGCACGCAGGAGGTCAGCGGTTCGATCCCGCTTAGCTCCACCATACCGTCTTACTGTTTTTTCTGAAAAAAATACTTCAGAGCGTACCGGCAACGGTGTGCTGCGAAGTATTATGCTCTTTAACAATCCGGAACAAGCTGAAAATTGAAACGACATGTCGTTTTCATTCTCCGTAATAAGAATGAAAAACACGATATGTTCGAGTCTCTCAAATGCTTGCAACACGCAGCGTTGAAAAACGCCTGTGGGTTGTGAGGTTAAGCGACTAAGCGTACACGGTGGATGCCCTGGCAGTCAGAGGCGATGAAGGACGTGCTAATCTGCGTAAAGCGACGGTAAGGTGATATGAACCGCTACAGCCGTCGATGTCCGAATGGGGAAACCCGGTGCACTCAGTGCATCATTGCAGCATGAATACATAGTGCTGCAAGGCGAACCGGGGGAACTGAAACATCTAAGTACCCCGAGGAAAAGAAATCAACCGAGATTCCCCCAGTAGCGGCGAGCGAACGGGGAGCAGCCCAGAGCCTGAATCAGCTTGTGTGTTAGTGGAAGCGTCTGGAAAGTCGCAGGGTACAGGGTGATACTCCCGTACACAAAAACACACATGCTGTGAGCTCGATGAGTAAGGCGGGACACGTGGTATCCTGTCTGAATATGGGGGGACCATCCTCCAAGGCTAAATACTCCTGACTGACCGATAGTGAACCAGTACCGTGAGGGAAAGGCGAAAAGAACCCCGGCGAGGGGAGTGAAACAGAACCTGAAACCGTGTACGTACAAGCAGTGGGAGCCTCTTTATGGGGTGACTGCGTACCTTTTGTATAATGGGTCAGCGACTTATATTCTGTAGCAAGGTTAACCGTATAGGGGAGCCGCAGGGAAACCGAGTCTTAACTGGGCGTTAAGTTGCAGGGTATAGACCCGAAACCCGGTGATCTAGCCATGGGCAGGTTGAAGGTTGGGTAACACTAACTGGAGGACCGAACCGACTAATGTTGAAAAATTAGCGGATGACCTGTGGCTGGGGGTGAAAGGCCAATCAAACCGGGAGATAGCTGGTTCTCCCCGAAAGCTATTTAGGTAGCGCCTCGTGAACTCATCTTCGGGGGTAGAGCACTGTTTCGGCTAGGGGGCCATCCCGGCTTACCAACCCGATGCAAACTGCGAATACCGAAGAATGTTATCACGGGAGACACACGGCGGGTGCTAACGTCCGTCGTGAAGAGGGAAACAACCCAGACCGCCAGCTAAGGTCCCAAAGTCATGGTTAAGTGGGAAACGATGTGGGAAGGCACAGACAGCCAGGATGTTGGCTTAGAAGCAGCCATCATTTAAAGAAAGCGTAATAGCTCACTGGTCGAGTCGGCCTGCGCGGAAGATGTAACGGGGCTAAACCATGCACCGAAGCTGCGGCAGCGACGCTTATGCGTTGTTGGGTAGGGGAGCGTTCTGTAAGCCGTCGAAGGTGTGCTGTGAGGCATGCTGGAGGTATCAGAAGTGCGAATGCTGACATAAGTAACGATAAAGCGGGTGAAAAGCCCGCTCGCCGGAAGACCAAGGGTTCCTGTTCAACGTTAATCGGAGCAGGGTGAGTCGACCCCTAAGGCGAGGCCGAAAGGCGTAGTCGATGGGAAACAGGTTAATATTCCTGTACTTGGTGTTACTGCGAAGGGGGGACGGAGAAGGCTATATCGGCCGGGCGACGGTTGTCCCGGTTTAAGCGTGTAGGTGTGTGTTCCAGGCAAATCCGGTTCACTTTACACTGAGGCGTGACGACGAGGCACTACGGTGCTGAAGTGATAAATGCCCTGCTTCCAGGAAAAGCCTCTAAGCATCAGGTAACACAAAATCGTACCCCAAACCGACACAGGTGGTCAGGTAGAGAATACCAAGGCGCTTGAGAGAACTCGGGTGAAGGAACTAGGCAAAATGGTGCCGTAACTTCGGGAGAAGGCACGCTGGCGCGTAGGTGGAGGGACTCGCTCCCCGAGCCGAAGCCAGTCGAAGATACCAGCTGGCTGCAACTGTTTATTAAAAACACAGCACTGTGCAAACACGAAAGTGGACGTATACGGTGTGACGCCTGCCCGGTGCCGGAAGGTTAATTGATGGGGTTATCCGCAAGGAGAAGCTCTTGATCGAAGCCCCGGTAAACGGCGGCCGTAACTATAACGGTCCTAAGGTAGCGAAATTCCTTGTCGGGTAAGTTCCGACCTGCACGAATGGCGTAATGATGGCCAGGCTGTCTCCACCCGAGACTCAGTGAAATTGAACTCGCTGTGAAGATGCAGTGTACCCGCGGCAAGACGGAAAGACCCCGTGAACCTTTACTACAGCTTGACACTGAACATTGAGCCTTGATGTGTAGGATAGGTGGGAGGCTTTGAAGCGCAGACGCCAGTCTGCGTGGAGCCAACCTTGAAATACCACCCTTTAATGTTTGATGTTCTAACGTGGCCCCGTGATCCGGGGTGCGGACAGTGTCTGGTGGGTAGTTTGACTGGGGCGGTCTCCTCCTAAAGCGTAACGGAGGAGCACGAAGGTCAGCTAATCACGGTCGGACATCGTGAGGTTAGTGCAATGGCATAAGCTGGCTTGACTGCGAGAGTGACGGCTCGAGCAGGTGCGAAAGCAGGTCATAGTGATCCGGTGGTTCTGAATGGAAGGGCCATCGCTCAACGGATAAAAGGTACTCCGGGGATAACAGGCTGATACCGCCCAAGAGTTCATATCGACGGCGGTGTTTGGCACCTCGATGTCGGCTCATCACATCCTGGGGCTGAAGTAGGTCCCAAGGGTACGGCTGTTCGCCGTTTAAAGTGGTACGCGAGCTGGGTTTAGAACGTCGTGAGACAGTTCGGTCCCTATCTGCCGTGGGCGCTGGAGAATTGAGGGGGGTTGCTCCTAGTACGAGAGGACCGGAGTGAACGCACCACTGGTGTTCGGGTTGTCATGCCAATGGCATTGCCCGGTAGCTAAGTGCGGAAAAGATAAGTGCTGAAAGCATCTAAGCACGAAACTTGCCCCGAGATGAGTTCTCCCTGACTCCTTGAGAGTCCTGAAGGGACGTTGAAGACGACGACGTTGATAGGCCGGGTGTGTAAGCGCAGCGATGCGTTGAGCTAACCGGTACTAATGACCCGTGAGGCTTAACCTTACAACGCCAGAGGCGTTTTTGAGAGACACGATTTTCAGCTTGTTTTCCGGATAATTATTTGCGGAAACGAAAGATTTTGCGGCGTGACAGGGCGCAGAGCGATGACGTCAGCGGGAGCATACAGGAGTATGTGACCGGTGCGGCTGAGCGATGGCAACGCGGTCACGGCGGAAAAGGTTCGTTTCATGCACAAAGAATTTGCCTGGCGGCTGTAGCGCGGTGGTCCCACCTGACCCCATGCCGAACTCAGAAGTGAAACGCCGTAGCGCCGATGGTAGTGTGGGGTCTCCCCATGCGAGAGTAGGGAACTGCCAGGCATTATATCAGTAAAAAAGCCCCGCACGGAAGTGCGGGGCTTTTTTACGTCTGAAGATCGCCAATTCTCCCCCGCTGGCTGCTGTTCTCACCTCACCGTTGCTGGGCAAAATTATTGCTGTCTGTCCTGAACAACTCGCTGATTTTCCAGCAATTAGCGATGTAGCTCACATTTATAATCTCGGAATACACCGCCTTTACCCGTAGTGCACTTAAATGCTTTACTCACTTCTTTAAATGCTGTTAATCAGCAAGGAACAGAGGCAAGGCATGACACCCATAAATAATAAAGGTCAGACAGAGGATACCAAAAAGCGCATCTGGGCGATCGTTGGCGCCTCATCGGGTAACCTGGTGGAGTGGTTCGACTTCTACGTCTACTCATTCTTCTCCCTCTATTTTGCCCATATCTTCTTCCCGCAAGGCGATACCACCACGCAACTCTTACAGACGGCCGGCGTATTTGCTGCCGGATTCCTGATGCGACCTATCGGCGGCTGGCTGTTCGGCTACATCGGTGACAAGCACGGGCGCAAAAGCTCCATGCTGATCTCAGTGTGCATGATGTGTTTTGGATCGCTGGTGATCGCCTGTTTACCCGGCTATGACGCTATTGGCATCGCGGCACCGATCATTCTGTTGCTGGCTCGCATGTTCCAGGGATTATCTGTCGGCGGTGAATATGGCACCAGTGCCACCTATATGAGTGAGGTGGCGCTGGAAGGACGCAAAGGTTTTTACGCCTCATTCCAGTATGTCACGCTGATCGGTGGCCAGCTGGCCGCGGTACTGACAGTGGTGGTGCTGCAGTTTGTGTTGAGCGATGCAGAGCTGCGTAGCTGGGGCTGGCGCATCCCGTTCTTCCTCGGCGCCTTGCTGGCCGTGGTTGCGTTGTGGTTACGTCGCTCACTGGAAGAAACCTCTGACAAGAGCAGCCGTCAGCACCGCGATGCGGGCAGCGTGATGGGATTGTTACGCAATCATACCCGTCCGTTCCTGATGGTGCTGGGCTTCACCGCCGGTGGATCCCTGAGCTTCTATACCTTCACCACCTATATGCAAAAGTATCTGGTTAACACCTCGGGTATGGACCCTAAAACCGCCAGCGGCCTGATGACCGGCGCACTGCTGGTCTTCATGCTACTGCAACCGGCTATCGGTGCACTGTCGGACAAAATTGGCCGTCGTACTTCAATGATGATTTTTGGTGCCGGTGCGGCAATTTGTACCGTGCCGATCCTGACTCTGCTGCAGAATGTTCAGAGCCCGGGCATCGCCTTCCTGTTAATCATGCTGGCGCTGCTGATCACCAGTTTCTACACCGCCATCAGCGGCATTCTGAAAGCAGAGATGTTCCCACCTCAGGTCCGTGCATTAGGCGTCGGGCTTTCTTACGCGGTGGCGAATGCTATCTTCGGCGGATCGGCGGAGTACGTGGCCTTGCTGATGAAGCAACAGGGAATAGAGACGACCTTCTTCTGGTATGTCTCAGCGATGGGCGCGGTGGCTTTTGCGGTGTCGCTGTTACTGCACAAGCGGGGGAAAGGGATTCAGCTATAAGCCCGTTACTGACTGAGATTCCATAAGGCGATGCCGCTGGCGGTACCGGCGGCATCCCAGGCAAAATCTTTCCAGCTCCAGCCGCTACCCGACGGGCGGCTGTCATACCACTCTTTACCCGCCCCGAGACTGAGCGAAAGCATGATCCCCAACGTATGACTTTGCCGGGTAGAGAGGTGCTGACGCTGACCATATTCGCTGCCCGCCGCGGCCAGCGCCGCAGAGGCGACAAAGTGTTCTGCTTTATCGCGCCCGGTCCAGCGATCGTCGGCCATATGGGCACATCCACTACACAACAGCACAGCAAACAGCAAAATTCGCATAGTGGATGAATGCCTTATGCGGGCGAAGGTTAAAGGATGCGGCTGATTAACCGATCGATACGGATCCGGCGCAGACGACGGATGAGTTTACGCACCTTAGCCGGATAGTCGGCAATGCTCTCCAGCTCGCGGAAATGCTTCACCACCGTGGTGTGCTGACGAATCAGCGTCAGCTCTTTTTCGCGTTGATCCGCCAGCTGTTGCAGTGGATCGTGAATCAACACCGCATTTTCCAGATCGAGCCGCCAGGCGCGAGGGTTAAGATTGTTGCCGGTAATCAGCTGCCATTCATCATCCACCCACATGCCCTTGAGGTGATAACTGTTATCGCCATCTTTCCATAACCGCACTATCAGCTGATCGTTGGTGACGTAGTATTGCAGCCGGCTCAGGAAGCGACGCAGGTTAATCTCATACAGATAGGGCAGGGCGCCAATAATTTTAAATGGCTGATCCGGGGCGATATAGAAGTCATTGGCGGTCTTATCGCCGACGATGATCTCAACCTGTTTCCCCTGACGCAGCAGGTGAATAATATTGCGCACCAGTAAAGCCGGCAGATTGAAGTAAGGCGTGCAGATAGTCAGTTTCTGTTCAGCGCAGGGCATCAGGTGGAAGATCGTCTTGTTGAGCAGGCTATGCTTGCCCAGCCCGACCAGCGGCGTCACCGCCAGCTCTTCATTGCTGGCATTCCCTTCAAACTGATAGTTGAATCCCCGGAGATCCTGACGAAACTGACGCGTTTCATTTTTTATTTCCGGGCTGGAAGGACGCTCGGCAAAATCGAGCCGGTTAACGGCCTCTGCCTGCTTCAGATTAAGGTTGATCCACGCGTACATGGTATCCGCCAGCTGCGGATTACGGATAATCTGGTAACGATCATAACGATATTTATCATGCTGATGCAGGTAAACATCATTAATACTGGCGCCGCTGTAAATCAGCTCGTCATCAATAATGAAGCCTTTCAGGTGCAGTACACCCAGCGCTTCACGGGTATTGACCGGAATGCCATACACCGGGATGGCAATGTCAGCATGCTGAGTGGCCATATCACAATACCAGTCAGCATTGGTCAGGCCGCGTGCGGCGCCAATGCGTCCACGCTGCGCCCGATGCCAGTCAACCAGGATAGAAATATCCAGCTGAGGACGTGCCTGTTTCGCTGCATAGAGCGCGTTCATTACCGCACGACCCGCGTCGTCGTTTTCCAGATAAAGCGCCGCGATACAGATACGGGTCTGCGCTGCCGCGATTTTCTCCAGCAGCGTCTGACGAAATTCGGCAGGCGAGTAAAGTGTCGACACATCCGCAACGGATTGTGACAGTTTCGGCAGCTGTGCGAGGTGTTGTTGGTGTTTATTACGTTTAAATTTAGACAACATCACAGTGCACTTCTTCTCTGTTCATTGCATGGCCTTTTGCCATCAAATCAGGGTCATAACGACAAATAATAACATCAACTGTCGCGATCCGGGCGTTTTTTACCTTTCTCTACAAGGTTAGCTTAACGCATCCTGCAGCGACAGTTTCAGGCTGACAATACCGTCATCCAGTTGAATATCAACATGAAAGTTGAGCTTGCGCGCCAGGGTAATCATGCCGCGATTATGCGGCATAGTGATACCGTTCAATTGTTGCAAGCCGTGATGCCGGGTATAGCGGATCATCTTTTCCAGCAACCGACGGCCCATGCCGAGCCCTTTAAGATCGGAGCGCACCAGCACGGAAAACTCGGCGTCAATGTTATCAGCATCAGAGATGGCGCGGGTCACGCCGATAATCTCTGGCTTGCCCTGCTGCTGACGCACCGCCACGATCGCCATCTCCCGGTCATAGTCGATTTGCGTCATGTTGGCGAGATCCTCATGCGTAAACTCGCTGATTTCGCTGAAGTAGCGGTAATAGAGATCTTCTTTGGTCACCTGGCCAATAAAGTCGCGTAGCAGCGGTTCATCTTCAGGCAGGATCGGGCGGAACAGGCAGCTCTGCCCATCCTTTAACTGCACCTGTTCTTCCAGATGCTGCGGATAGGGGCGGATTGCCAGTCGTGCTTCGTTATCGCCACTGAACGGTGCCAGCGTGAGCGTGACATCCAGCAGCGTAAAGTCGTTACCGGCCGCCAGCAGCGGATGAATATCCAGCCGCTGAATCTCCGGGCAGTCCACCACCAGGTTGGAAACCTGCACCAGCAACTGACTGAGACCGGCGATATCCAGCGGATTGAGGGCGCTTCGGCTGCGAATCTTGCCGCTTTTAATCGCCTGGATCACCAGATAGCGCGCCAGAGTCATATTCAGCGGCGGCAGCGCCACGGCGGCTTGTTTATCCGCCTGCCATTCAACACCGCCTTCGCCCAGCATAATGACCGGACCGAATAGTGCATCCTGTTCCACCACCACCCGCAGTTCCTGCGCTCCGGCCCGGTTCGCCATGCTTTGCACCAGCAGGCCTTCAATCCGCGCCTGCGGGAGCGTCTGACGCACCCGATCAAAGATTGCCTCCGCGGCGCGTTCGACTTCGCTGGCGTTGCGAAGATAGAGCATCACACCCTGGACATCTGATTTATGGGCGATATCGGGCGAGCGCAGCTTCAGCGCCACCGGATAGCCAATCTGATCGGCAATGGCCACCGCTGCGGCGCTGTCGCTGGCGATCCAGGTCGGCAGCGTCGCCAGCCCGTAGGCCTGAAGCACCGGCTGCACCTCATGGGTATCCAGCGCCGTAATGCCGCGATCGAGCGCCTGCGACAGCAGCTGGTGGGCGTGTGCGCTGTCCTGGGTCAGGCTGGCTGGCAGAGCGGGCGTCTCACGCAGTTGCTTCTGATTGCGCCGATATTCAACCTGATGCATAAACGCGGTCACGGTGCCTTCCGGCGTCCGCCAGGTCGGAATTCCCGCCTGGGTAAAAGCACGGCGCGCGGCCTGAGAGGAGAATTCGCCGCTCCAGTTGGTCAGCAGCGTGACCTGCTTGCCGCGCGGGTGCGCCGCAATGGCGGCGATGAGACGCTCGGCCGTTTCGGTCGCGGGCGCGACCGCGCTCGGGGCATGAATAATCATCAGCGCATCCAGCTCATGACTGTCGAGCAAACACTCGACGCAGGCCACGTAGCGATCCGGTGTCGCGTCATCTTTTAAATCCAGCGGGTTGCCGTGACCGGCACCGGCGGGCAGCAGCGTCTCCAGTTGCTGACGCATCTCATCACTAAGCTGGGCGAGCTTGCCGTTACGCGCATACAGCTCGTCCAGCGCCAGCGCAGCGGGCGCCGCACCGTTACTGATAATCATCAACCGTTCACCGCGCAGCGGCCGCATGTGGCTCAGCGACTCGACGGCAGAGAAGAGTTCATGAGTATCCTGCACCCGCAACAGGCCTGCGCGCTGAATGGCCGCGTCCCAGGCCGCATCCAGCCCGCTGTGGCTGCCGAGCAGCGCCTGCGCCTGACGGCTGCGGCCGCTCTTGATCACCAGAATGGGCTTATTACGTGATGCGCTACGCGAGGCGGAAACAAAGCGCCGGGCATCGCTGAGATGTTCGAGATAGAGCAGGATGGCGCTGGTTTTACCGTCGCGCGCCAGAAAATCGAGCAGATCATCCACATCAGTGTCCAGGCTATCACCCAGTGCGATAAACCAGGAGAAGCCGAGATTGCGCTGTTGCGCCCAGTCGAGGATGGTATTGGAGACCGCGGCGGATTGTGAAATGAATGCGATGCGCCCTTTGGCAATCGGCACCGGCGAGAAGCTGGCGTTCAGCCCCTGCCACGGTGCCAGCAGGCCCAGACTGTTCGGTCCCAGCAGCCGTATCTGCCACTGGCTGGCGCAGGCTTTGAGTTCTTCCCGCTGGCTGGCGGGAGCAGAGAGAATAATGCAGGCCTTGCAGCCTTTTTCACCCAGCTGCTGCAGCAGTGTCAGATTACGTTTAGAGTGGGTGCAGATGATAGCCAGATCCGGCGCAAACGGCAGACTGTCGATGTCAGGCCAGGCCAGCACGCCACTGACGGCTTTGTATTTGGGCGTGACCGGTAATACCGGACCGCTAAAACCGCCGGCCAGCAGATTACGCATCATAAAGTAACCGGCACGTCCCGGAGTTACCGAGGCGCCGATTACCGCAATGGATTTGGGTCTTAACAGCGCTTCCAGTCCGCGTTGGCTCATCTCGCCCTCCAGAGATCGGGATTTGCGTGATTGTAAACGCTTTTCGCCGTCAGTGCTTCCGGGCAGATCGCAGGCTGAGCAATCGAACCCGCTCAGCCGGCGACGACGCTCAACACCGGCATCGCTTAACCTGAGGTGGGATGATGCGGCTTGCCGGCCAGATAGGCGGCGCGGAACTGTTCAAAATGGTGGGATAACGCCTGGGCCGCCGGGCGATCGCCCGCCTGTTCCAGCAGCGCCGCCGCCACTTCAGCGGTGCAGTGCTGGCCCTCGCCGTGCGCCTCTCGCAGCGTATAGCGCGACGGGGCCGTTACCGTCAGCGACATCACCGGCAGGGCGTCGAGCCACGGGCTTTTGCGAAACATCTTCCGCGCCTCGGTCCAGGTGCCATCCAGCATAATAAACAGTGGAGGTTTGCCGCTGCGTGGCGGGGCGGTCAGCACTTCGCGGCCGGGGTCGGCATAGGCGGCCGGAAAGACCACCAGCGGCTGATAATCAGGGTTGCGTACCGCGTCGAGCAGCAGCGGGTCGGGCTCAGTGCGCGACCAGCCGAAGGCCTGGGTATCCGGCAGGATATCGGCAATCAGGCGGCCAGTGTTGCTCGGCTTCATCGGCTCGGTATCGAACATCACCAGGCAAAAGCGGCTGCGCGCCGTTTGCGGCACGATTTCACTGCAGAGACAGTTTTTCTCAGGCAGCAGACAGCCCTGACAGCGCAACACGCGATTACCGCGCGCAAGAAAGGGGCGGGTGGCACGGGCAAGACGTTGGGTGCGCAGGCGCAAAACAGCATTATCAGACATGAGTATTCAGGGCAGGAAAAACCACAGTGTAATCGAAGCGTCGCCGAAAAGGAAAAGGCCAGCGAGGCTGGCCTTAGCGGATTAAAGTGACTCGTCGAGCCACTCGTTGAAGGGCGCTTTGGGCATCGCGCCATTCAGCATATCGACCATCTCGCCGTTCTTAAACAACATAATGGTCGGAATACTGCGAATGCGGAAACGGCTACTGAGCGCCGGTTCTGCTTCGGTATTCACCTTAATAAAGCGAACCTTACCGTTGCGTTCGCCGGCGACCTCTTTAAACACCGGCGCGAAGTTAACGCAGGGACCGCACCACGGTGCCCAGAAGTCGACCACGACCGGCAGATCGTCCTGCAGATATTTGTCTAAGGTGGCGGCGGTCGCGCTCACCACGTCGCCATCAAACAGTCCGTGTCCACAGCGACCACATTTTGCGCCTTCGGCAAGCCGTTCTTCCGGAACGCGATTAGTTGCCTGACAGGAAGCGCATACCGTATTCATAGAAACCTCTGATGTTGGAATGTGTCGTTCTGGTAATATTGTCCATTATGAAAGGGGGCGAATGCCCTCTCAATCTGGATCGCTCTATAGGTTCAATAGTTGATAGCTAAGCGCCAGCACATCAGGTAATCTGCGCGCTCTCAATGCAGGAGGAACATATGAACGACGAATTTAAAGGCAAAAGCGGCAAGGTCAAAGTGATGTACGTACGTGGCGAGGATGATAAGAGCGCGCGTGCGCCTAATCCGCGTACCGGCAAAGGTGGCCGTCCTGCTGCCCGTCAGGATGATAATCGTCGTTCTTCTGGCCCCCGCACTGAACGTAATGAAGAGGGCGGACGCCCGGCTGGCCGTCGTAGCGATGACGGCGCCCGCAGCGGCTCAGCCCGTCGCGACGAAGGCGGTCGTGGCGCACCACGCCGTAGCGGTGAAGGCGCAGGTCGCCGTAACGAGCGCGCGGATGATAATCGGGGTGCTTACAGCAACAGCGATTCGCCGTGGCGTACCGTGTCACGCGCACCGTCAGAGCGTCCGGCTGCGACAGAAAGCGATAAGCCCGATCACGGTGGCATCAGCGGTAAGAGCTTTGTCGATCCCGAGCAGATCCGTCGTCAGCGTAACGAAGAGACGCGCGTCTATGGTGAGAACGCCTGTCAGGCGCTGTTCCAGAGCCGTCCTGAAGCGATTGTGCGCGCCTGGTTTATTCAGGAAGTGACACCGCGTTTCCGCGAAGCGCTGCGCTGGCTGGCGGCCAACCGCAAAGCCTACCATGTGGTCGAAGATGCAGAGATCACCAAAGCCTCCGGTACTGAGCATCATGGCGGCGTCTGCTTCCTGATCAAAAAGCGCATGGGCATGGCCGTATCAGAGTGGCTGGGTCAGGCGGGCACCAAAGATTGCGTGCTGGCGCTGGAAGATGTCAGCAACCCGCACAACCTCGGCGCGATTATGCGTAGCTGCGCGCATTTCGGCGTGAAAGGTCTGCTGGTCAATGACGCCTCTCTGCTGGAGTCGGGTGCCGCAGTCCGTACCGCTGAAGGCGGCGCGGAACATGTGCAGGCAATCAGCGGCGCGACCTTTAGTGAAGGTCTGGAAGCGTTCCGGAAAGCCGGTTACACCATCGTGACCACCTCCAGCCATCAGGGTACGCCGCTGGCGAAAGCGGAGCTGCCGGCCAAAATGGTGCTGGTGCTGGGTCAGGAGCGTGAAGGTCTGTCTGACAGCGCCTTCCAGCAGGGTGATATGAGCGTATCGATTGGCGGTACCGGTAACGTTGAAAGCCTCAACGTATCGGTGGCGACCGGCGTGCTGCTCGCCGAATGGTGGCGTCAGAACGCATAAAAAAAAACGGGCCGAAAGGCCCGTTTTGCTTTGTCACATCAGTGCGCACCACCGCCACCGCCGCCTGCGGTAAACGGCGGGCGGGCAAACCAGATCAGCACCAGCAGAATCAAAAAGACCCCCGCCGACGCCCAGAAAATTTCATTCGCTGAAATAATCAGTCCCTGATTGGTAATCTGCTGGGCGATCCAGGCCGACGCCTGCTGCTGCGTCATTCCCATACTTTCCAGCTGGCTATACATCTGCTGCGAATTGACGTTGTACGGGGTGATCGACTCCGTCAGGTAGCTATGATGCATCGACTCGCGGTTACTCCACATGGTCGTGGTAATCGACGTTCCCACCGAGCCTGCAAAGGTACGCATAAAGTTCGACAGGCTGGAGGCAGCGGCCATGCGCTCCGGCGGCAATCCCGATAGCGTAATGGTGGTCAGCGGCATAAAGAAGCAGGCCACGGCAAAGCCCTGAATAAACTGCGGCCAGGCGGAGGCGCCAAAGTCCATTCCCGGTTCAAACGTATACGCGCGCCAGTAGAAGCAGACGGCATACATAATGAAGCTGAACGTGACCAGCCGTCGCATGTCGAGCTTATGGGCAAAGCGTCCGATGATCGGCGACAGGATCACCGGCAGAATCCCCACCGGCGCAGACGCCAGACCGGCCCAGGTTGCGGTGTAGCCGTAGACCTCCTGCAACAGCTGCGGCAACAGAACAATCGAGCCGAAGTAGAGCATATAAGCCAGACTGATCGACAGGCAGCCAATGGTGAAGTTGCGCGACTTAAACAGCGACAGGTCAATGATCGGGTGATCGTCAGTCAGCTCCCACACCAGCAGGACTGACAGCGCAATCACGGCCACTACCCCGAGCACGATGATCTCGGACGAGTTAAACCAGTCGAGCTCCTTTCCGCGATCCAGCATCACCTGCAAACAGCCGATCCCCACCACCAGCAGCACCAGCCCGACCATATCGATCCGCCGGATTTCGGTTTTGGTTTCCCGGCCTCGCAGGGTTTGCAGCGTCAGTATCACCACCGCCACACCAATCGGCACGTTGATAAAGAAGATCCAGCCCCAGTGATAGTTATCGCTGATCCAGCCGCCCAGTATCGGGCCACAGATCGGTGCGACGATCACCGTCATCGCCCACAGCGACAGCGCAACACTGCGCTTGGCGGGCGGATAGTTGTTGAGCAGCAGACTTTGCGACAGCGGGATCAATGGACCCGCGACGATCCCCTGAATGACGCGGAAGAAGATCAGCATCTCCAGGCTGTCTGACATGCCGCACGCCCAGGAGGCGATAGCAAACAGAATGGTGGACCAGGTAAAGAGCTTCACTTCACCGATGCGTTTTGCCAGCCAGCCGGTCAGCGGGATCGAGATCGCATTGGCCACACCAAACGAGGTGATGACCCAGGTGCCCTGCGAGTTCGAGGCACCGAGATTACCGGCGATAGTGGGGATAGCCACGTTGGCGATGGTCGAGTCCAGTACCTGCATGAACGTCGCCAGCGACAGCGCAATGGTCATTAAGACCAGCGGCATCCCTTCAAGCGGTTTTTGTGCCATTACAGCCTCCGCGTCATCATCCGGCGTTGGCGCGGACGATATCGGTGATCAGCTGATTGACCGGCGCAAGGTCAATCGCCAGCGCATTGCTGCTGTAAGCCGCCTGCTGACGCACGCTGGTCGCCAGGGTGCTGCCCTCTGCGCTGGTGGTATCGATTTTCACCAGCGTCGACAGACCAATACGCAACGGATGCTGGGCGATATCCTGCGGGTTAAGCTCGATACGCACCGGCAGACGCTGAACCACTTTGATCCAGTTACCGGTGGCGTTCTGTGCCGGCAGCAGGGAGAACGCACTGCCGGTACCCATATCTAACCCGACCACTTTACCGTGGTAGACCACGTCATCGCCGTAGATATCAGCAACCACCGTGGCGGGCTGACCGATGCGCACGCCTGCCAGCTGAGTCTCTTTAAAGTTGGCGTCGATCCACAGATTCGTTGCAGGCACGACAGCCAGCAGCGGCGTGCTGGGGGAGATTTGCGAGCCGACCTGCACGCTACGACGCGAGACAAAACCGTCCATCGGGCTACGGATGTCGGTACGCTGCAGCGCCAGCCAGGCATCACGCAGTTCCGCGGCGCTCTGTTTCACCGCCGGCTGGTTTTCCAGCGAGGTATTGAGGATCATCGCCTGATTGGCGTTGTACTGCTGTACCGCTACGTCCAGTTCAGCTTTGGCAGAGGCCACCGCGTCGCGGGCGTGCTGCAACTCTTCACGACCAATCAGATTCGACGCACCCAGCGGCTCACGACGCTTCAGGTCAGCTTCTGCCTGAGCCAGCGCCGTCTGCCGTAAGGTGATGGTGGCCTGATACTGCCTGGCGTTGATCATCAGTTGATGGGTCTGGCGGACGCTGGTGGCCAGCGCGGTTTGCGCTTTTTCAAACGCCTGTTCCGCATCGGTTTTATCCAGCGAAACCAGCACATCGCCTTTTTTAACGAAGTCGGTATCTTCAAACCAGACTTTATTGACGCTACCGGAAACCTGCGCCATCACCTGCACCTGATTCCCCGCCACGTAGGCGTCGTCAGTTTCCTGAAAATGGCGCAGCACCAGGAACCAGTAAACTCCCCAGGCAATACCAATCAGCACAAAGATCAGCGCCAGCACGATGAGCACACTTTTGCGCTTCTTCTTTTTGTTCGCTGACGGTTGCGGGCTTTGTGCTTCTGCCGTTGCACTCATGTCTTTCTCCACGTTTTCCATTTAGTCGGGATGCAGGAATCCATTCCCGCCAGCGCCCGAGTCGAAAAAGCCAGCGACTGAGCGCTGGCCGGATAAAAAAGGAAATTAAAATAACGGTTTCGACAGGTGATTGTGTCGCACTTCTTGCTATTAGCGGGACAGTGAGGCGATCAACTGATCTTCATCCATTTTATCGAGGCGGTTAAGTAACTTACGGGTGATGCCTTCCAGCTGGGACTTCTCATCGACCGACAGTGACGACCAGAGATATTGCAGGCTCTGATGCTGGGGTGGCAGCAGCTGACGCAGGAACTCATTGCCTTTTTCGGTCAGGTGCAGGTGCAGACAGCGACGGTCGTGATCGCTTTCGCGGCGCTCGATCCAGCCGCGCTTTTCCAGCTCATCAGCAATACGCGTGGCGTTGGTACGTGATGAACCCAGTGCCGAGCTCAGCTCTGACGGCTGAATACTCTGGTTCTCCTGCGCATCCAGCGTAATCAATGCCATGAACAGGGTTTCGTTGATTCCCTGGGCCTTCAGCATCTTGTTGCGGTTGTCCAGCAGTTTACCCTGCATGTGCATACAGAGACGCGTCAGGATAATTTCCTGCAACGGAAAATCCTTATGGCGATTGGCACGGATGTTAAGCATCTGCTCAATGGGAGTAAACGAACTTTCCATTAAAAAAAACCTCACTAATTGCAACTTGTATAATAACTATGGTGACAGATTAAGCGTAGTCACATTTTCGGCAGGTGAGAGCGGATACGGTCACACTGCCACCAACAGGCGACTCCAGGCCATTCCCTGGCCCTGGGTTAAAAACCCGTACGCCCGGCGACAGTGAACGTGCCGGGACGTGATCAAAAAGGTGTCGAATTTAATAATTTCGCGAGGAAAAATAACTGAAGTGAATAGGTTTATCACTAACCATAACAAACCTAACCATTTGTGACCAGACTCAATCAGCTATCCGGCCTGCGCTTCAGCTCATTTTTGCCTGCTCAAATCGCTGGCCGTTAAACCAAATCAACAGGTTAACCAGCGTCAGCACGACGCCTGCGCTACATACGCCGTACCAGCCTGACAGATGGTAGGCGGTGGCGGAAAGCAGTGAACCCACTGCGCCGCCGATAAAATAACTGGTCATGTAACCGGCATTAAGGCGGTTACGCGCGTCCGGCAACTGGGCATAAATCACGCTTTGATTGGTGATATGCACCGCCTGTACCGCCAGATCCAGCAACAGGATGCCGACAATCAGTGCCGCCAGAGAGTGCGCGCCCAATGCGATCGGCAGCCACGACAGCAGCATAATCAGCAGGCCGACGCGGGTAGTCAGCTTCGCTTTGCCTTTATCCGCCAGTGAACCCGCCTGACGTGCCGCCAGCGCACCCGCGGCACCCACCAGCCCCAGCAGGCCAATTTCACCTTCTGAAAAGTGGTAAGGCGGAGCAGAAAGCAAAAAGGCCATCGAGGTCCACAACAGGCTGAAGTTGGCAAAAGAGAGACAGCCGGTCCAGGCGCGGGTCCGGATCACCCGATTGCTGGCGTAAAGCCTGAAAATAGATGTCAGCAGCTGGCGGTAACTCATCGTCACCGACACGCTGACGCGCGGCAGGAAGTGCCACAGCGCCAGCGCCATGACGCCCATCAACAGGCTGGCGGTCCAGTAAACCGTGCGCCAGCCGCCGAGTTGCGCCAGTCCACCGGCCACGGTTCGCGCCAGCAGGATACCCAGCAGCAGGCCACTCATCACCGTGCCGACAATTTTGCCACGCCGTTCCGGTGCGGCCAGAGTGGCGGCCAGCGGCACCAGAATCTGCGCCGCCACCGAGAACAGACCGGTCATTAGCGTGCCGAGCAGCAAAAACAGGAAAGAGTGCGACAGGGCGATCATCACCATGCCTGCCGCCGCCAGCAGGATCATGGTGACGATCAGGCTGCGGCGTTCCAATCTGTCACCCAGCGGCACCAGCAGCAACAGTCCGCAGGCGTAACCCAGCTGCGCCGTGGTTACGATAAAACCGGCGAGGCTGACAGAGAGATCGAACTGATGAGCAATGGTACTGAGCAGAGGCTGGACGTAATAGTTGCTGGCAACGGAAAGCCCGGTGGCCACCGACATCAGCATAACCAGAGCAGGCGTCAGACCCTGACGGGAAGCATTCATAAACAACAACGGCAGCTAATAATCATAAGATGGTAATAATAACTCAAAAAACTATTTCACACGCATCTTTATTAACAGGCCATACCAGTTTGCTTAACAGACACAAAAAAGGGCGGACAAGGTCCGCCCTGAGGGAGAAGAGAGGCGTTACTTCGCGGCGGCCTGGGCGTCACTGACCCACTTATCAAATTCTGCCTGATGGGCTTTGATCCAGCCATCGACGTGACCATTGATCGCCTCTTCTGACGACTGGCCGGCATGCATCGCGGCGTTTTCCGCATTGATATCGGCCAGTGGCAGTTTCATCTCTGCGAACAGTTTTGCCGCCGCCGGGTTTTTCTCAGCCCAGGCTTTATTCGCCACAATGTGCATGGTGTTGACCGGGAAGCCGTAGTTAGCGCCGTTAGCCAGTTTAGTATCGACGTTTTTCTGCTCGCCCGGCATGGAAGAGAACGGCACCTGCAGCCAGGTGACATCGCGGCCCGGCTTCATCACGTCGCTGACCCAGTAAGGCGTCCAGGTGTAATAGAGGATCGGCTTAGCCTGCTTAAAGCGGGTAATGGTGTCGGCAATCATCGCGGAATAGTTCCCCTGATTGTGCTCAACGGTTTTACTCAGGCCAAAGGCTTCGATCTGATGATTAATCACCGCTTCACAGCCCCAGCCTGGAGTACAACCGGTCAGGTCCGCCTTGCCGTCGCCGTTGGTATCAAACAGCGCGGCGATCTTAGGATCTTTCAGCTGTTCAATATTGGTGATGTGGTACTTTTCTGCGGTTTTTTTATCGATCAGATAGCCCTGGGCGGCACCGGTGACGTAAGTCCCCTGGCGATAAAACTTCGCATCACCGCCTGCGGCTTTATACATATCATCGTGCAGCGGCTTCCAGTTGGTGGCAATAAAGGTCGCATCGCCAGCGGCAATCGAGGTATAGCCGACGTTGTAATCCACTTCACTCGGTTTCTCTACCTGATAACCGAGTTTTTCCAGCGCGCGGCTGACAATCAGCGTCTGGAAGGTTTCTTCAGAAATGGTGCTCTGAATGGGCTTCACCGTGATGCCTTTGCCGGGCAGATCGGCTGCAGAGGCCTGTGAAACAGTCAATGTGGCTAACACGGCGGCGAGCAGAGGAGCTGTCTTGCGCATAGTGATTCCTTATTTTTTGCGAGCGGGCGACACGCGGGTGCCGCCCGAAAACTCATTTCTTACGAAACGGAGAGAGGATCAGGCCAATCGGGCCGCTGTGGTACCAGTGACGGTTGCCACGGCTGCGGTTATCACGGCCAAAGGATTGAGTCAGACGATCGAGGATGATGGCGAGGATCACAATGCCGACGCCGCCGACGGTCGCCAGACCCATATCGAGACGGCCAATGCCGCGCAGGACCATCTGGCCCAGACCGCCGACGGCAATCATCGAGGCAATCACCACCATCGACAGCGCCAGCATCAGGGTCTGGTTAACGCCTGCCATAATGGTCGGCATCGCCAGCGGTAGCTGCACTTTAAACAGCAGCTGACGCGGACTGGCACCGAAGGATTCACTCGCTTCGATCAGGTCGGCAGGCACCTGCTTAATCCCGAGAATCGTCAGACGCACAATCGGCGGCAGGGCAAAGATAATGGTGACCACCACGCCAGGCACGTTGCCGATACCAAACAGCATGACAATCGGCACCAGATAAACGAAGGCGGGTGTGGTCTGCATCGCATCCAGCAGCGGCCTGACAATGCGTGCGGCGCGCTGACTGCGGGCCAGCCAGATCCCCAGCGGCAGGCCGATCAGGATACAGAACAGCAGCGCGGTGAGAACCAGCGCCAGCGTCACCATCGCCTGCGACCAGGCACCAATCGCACCAATCAGCACCAGCGAAATCAGCGTTGCGATCCCCATTGCCGGGCTGGCAATCTGCCAGGCGATCAGCGCGAAGACCAGGATGGCTACCGGCGCGGGCATCCCCAGCAGCAGTTGCTGGAACGCGCTAAGAATATAATCGACCGGTACCCGAATCCCCTGGAACAGCGGACGAAAGTGATTCACTACCCAGTCGATACCGTTAGTCACCCAGTGATCGAGCGGTATCCAGGTTTTGTGAAACGGGTCCAGAAGATTGAAATGTTCTGGCTGGGCCGCCGGTGCGCTGTGCAGCCAGTCACTGCTGGCGGCATCCGGTGTCGCGCTGCCATCCGGCGCGCCCCAGGCGTCAGCGCCGCCGCTGGTGGCCGGTGCGGCCTGGCTGCTGGTGGGAGCAGCACTGGCGGTATCCCACGGATTGCTGGTTTCCTGACTCATGGCTGGGCTCCTTCACGATCTAATGCGCGCAACAGCGTGCTTTTGGAAATGATACCGACGTACTGATTTTCTTCTCCGACTACCGGCACCGCGCAGGGCGCCTGAGCAACGTGAGAGAGCAAATCGTTGAGTGAGGTATCGGCAGGAACCGCCACGGGTGCGTCGAGCAGCGCGCTGTCCAGCCCTTCGCCGGCTGCCAGCGCCGCTTTCAGTGAATCCGTGGAGACCACACCGATGAATTTCTGCTTCTCCAGCACGTAGCCGTAATCGCGATCTTCATCCTGTAGCAGTTTGATGGCGGAGCGTGGACCAAAACCGGCCGCTTTGCGGATTAACGCGCCGGCGCTGCGACGGGCGATATCTTTGGCGCTGAAGACGTGGCTGATATCGACGCCGCGGAAGAAAGTGCGCACGTAGTCATTGGCGGGATTATTCAGGATCTCATCGGGTGTGCCGACCTGCACCACTTCGCCGCCCTGCATAATGGCAATACGATCGCCAATACGCATCGCTTCATCCAGATCGTGGGAAATAAAGACGATGGTGCGCTGATGGCGGGCCTGTAAATTGACCAGCTCATCCTGCATTTCGGTTCGAATCAACGGGTCCAGCGCAGAGAAGGCTTCATCCATTAATAATATGTCGGGATTAATCGCCAGCGCGCGGGCTAATCCAACACGCTGACGCATGCCGCCGGAAAGTTCATCCGGGTAAGCATGAGCATAATTCTCCAGGCCAACCTGGCGTAACGCCTCTAATGCTTTTTCCTGCCGTTCAGCCAGCGCTATTCCGGCTAATTCCATGCCGAAGGCGGTATTATTTATGACATTCATATGCGGCATCAAAGCAAATGACTGGAATACCATGCTGATTTTATTTCGGCGAACTTCGCGCAGTTCGCTATCCGATATTTTCGCAATATCGACACCATCAATAATCACCTGGCCGCGTGTCGGCTCTATCAGACGATTGAGAAGGCGAACCATGGTCGATTTTCCTGAACCGGATAACCCCATGATGACGAATATCTCGCCTTCTTCAATGGCCAGACTGGCGTTCTTTACTCCGAGAGAAAGACCGGTCTTCTCCAGAATCACATCTTTGGTTGCACCCTGTTCAATATATTTAAATGCGCGATCCGGATTGTCGCCAAATATCTTATAGAGGTTCTTTACTTCGAGTTTTATTGCCATGCAGTCATTAAATCCTGGTTAAATTATTTAATATTATTCTGCCTGTCCCGCTGAAATTTGAGCAGGCCATACCGTAGCATACTGAGATTATCTGACAACCCTGATGGCGGATATTGGCGTAGCCGCTGGCGGGCTGATGCCGATTATCGCCAGTGCTCACAAGGGATCAGCGCAGATTAATTTTTTATGAAAGGAAGTGGAATTTATTGGCCTTCTGGCCGGTTTTCGGCCGTAAAGGCGGGAAATTAGCGCCTGCAAACGGGAAATATTACCGAAATAATGGCGCCTGACAGCGTAAAATAATTATCTGAATAATCGCAAATTTCAGGTGAATAATTGCCACTGATCAAAAACTCTTTTGACCGGCTGAAGTGCAGCGAAAAAAAGGGTTTCGCGAGGCGGCACGAGCTGCCATCTGCTCAACTAAACCGCAACTGGCGGGCAGGGAAGGGGATACCGGTAAGGTCCGGGCGCGGTGGCAGCACGCCCGGCAGGGATCAGAAGTTCCAGTCTTCGTCTTCGGTTTCGACCGCTTTTCCCATCACATAGGAAGAGCCGGAACCGGAGAAGAAATCGTGATTTTCATCCGCGTTCGGTGAAAGCGCAGACAGGATAGCCGGATTCACCGCCGTGAGTTCCGCCGGGAACAGTGCCTCATAACCCAGGTTCATCAGCGCTTTGTTGGCGTTATAGTGCAAAAAGGTTTTCACCTCTTCGACCCAGCCGACATCAGCATAGAGCGCTTCGGTATAGGCGACTTCATTCTCATACAGCGCCAGCAGCAGGTCGTAAGCGAACTGTTGCAGTTCCTCGCGACGCAGATCGTCAGCGGTTTCCAGCGCTTTCTGGAACTTATAACCGATGTAGTAACCGTGGACCGCCTCATCACGAATAATCAGACGGATCAGATCGGCGGTATTGGTCAGCTTGCCGCGGCTTGACCAGTACATCGGCAGCCAGAAGCCAGAGTAGAACAGAAACGACTCCAGAAACACGCTGGCGATTTTTTTCTTCAGCGGATCATCTGCCCGGTAGTGCTCAAGAATGATGCGCGCTTTGTTTTGCAGCGGCACATTCTCTTCGCTCCACTGGTAGGCCGCATCGACATCCTGCGTATTACACAGGGTCGAGAAGATCGAACTGTAGGAGCGGGCATGAACCGCCTCCATAAAGCTGATGTTCGACAGCACCGCCTCTTCGTGTGGCGTCAGCGCATCCTCCATTAGCCCCGGCGCGCCAATCACATTCTGAATGGTGTCGAGCAGCGTCAGGCCAGTGAAGACGCGGATGGTCAGCTGTTGCTGCTGGTTATCCAGCGTCTGCCAGGCGGGCAGATCGTTGGAAAGCGGCACCTTTTCCGGTAGCCAGAAGTTGCTGGTGAGACGGTTCCAGACCTCAAGATCTTTCTCATCCTGAATCCGGTTCCAGTTAATTGCCTGAATTTGTTTTAGTTGCATAGTTTTTATCACAGTGCGCAGGAGACGCAGCCCTGAACCTCTGTGCCTTGTAGCGCCATCTGGCGCAGACGAATGTAATAGAGCGTTTTGATGCCTTTTTTCCACGCGTAAATCTGCGCTTTGTTGATGTCACGCGTGGTGACGTCATCGCGGAAGAACAGCGTCAGCGACAGGCCCTGATCGACGTGCTGCGTGGCTTCGGCGTAGGTATCAATAATCGCTTCCGGCCCAATCTGATACGCATCCTGATAGAGATCGAGATTGTCGTTGGTCATAAACGGCGCGGGATAATAAACGCGACCGGTTTTGCCCTCTTTGCGGATCTCAATGCGCGAGACGATCGGATGAATGCTCGATGTCGCATGGTTGATATAGGAGATCGAACCGGTCGGCGGAATCGCCTGCAGGTTCTGATTAAACAGACCGTGCTGCATCACCGCGTCACGCAGCGCCTGCCAGTCCGCCTGGGTCGGCAGCGTAATACCGGCATCCGCAAACAGTTGCGCGACGCGTTCGGTGCGCGGACGCCATTCACGCTGAATGTATTTATCGAAATAGCGACCGCTGGCGTACTGCGAGTCAGCAAAACCGTCGAAGCTCTGCTGACGTTCGCGAGCCAGCTGGTTCGAGGTGCGCAGCGCGTAATAGGTGATGCAATAGAAGTAGAGATTGGTGAAGTCGAGCGCTTCCGGCGAGCCGTAGGCCATGCCTTCACGCGCCAGATAGCCGTGCAGATTCATCTGACCGAGGCCAATCGCATGTGAGCGACGGTTACCTTCGGCTACCGACGGTACCGAGCCGATCTCGCTCATCATGGAAACCGAGGTCAGAGCGCGCACGGCCACATCAACGGTGCGCGCCAGGTCTCGCGAATCCATCGCGTGGGCAATATTCAGCGAGCCGAGGTTACAGGAGATATCTTTGCCAACCCGGCGATAGCTGAGATCGTCAAAGTACTCGCTGGCGCTGTTCACCTGCAGAATCTCGGAGCAGAGGTTACTCATATTGATGCGACCGGCGATCGGGTTACTGCGGTTCACGCTGTCCTCAAACATAATGTAGGGATAGCCGGACTCGAACTGAATCTCAGCCAGCGTCTGGAAGAAATCACGCGGCTGAATATAGGTTTTACGGATACGCGCATCCGCCAGCATCTCGTCATATTTTTCGCTGATGCTGATATCGCCAAACGCCTGGCCGTAGATACGCTCCACGTCATAGGGTGAGAACAGTGCCATCGGCTTGTTCTCTTTCGCCAGCTGGAAGGTGATATCGGGGATCACCACGCCGAGCGACAGGGTTTTGATGCGGATCTTCTCATCGGCATTTTCGCGTTTGGTGTCAAGGAAACGGAAAATGTCGGGATGGTGAGCGTTAAGCCATACCGCGCCTGCGCCCTGACGCGCGCCGAGCTGATTGGCGTAGGAGAAAGCATCTTCCAGCATTTTCATTACCGGGATCACGCCCGATGACTGATTTTCGATGCGTTTGATCGGTGCGCCCGCCTCGCGCAGGTTCGACAGCAGGAAGGCGACGCCGCCGCCGCGTTTCGACAGCTGTAACGCCGAGTTCACCGCCCGGCCAATCGACTCCATATTGTCTTCAATACGCAGCAGGAAGCAGGAGACCAGTTCGCCGCGCTGTTGCTTACCGCAGTTAAGGAAGGTTGGCGTCGCAGGCTGGAACCGACCGCTGAGCATCTCTTCCAGCAGCAAACGCGCCAGGTTTTCGTCACCCTGCGCCAGCGTCAGCGCCACCATGCAGGCGCGCTGCTCAAAGGTTTCGAGATAGCGTTTGCCGTCAAAGGTCTTCAGCGTGTAGCTGGTGTAATATTTCCAGGCACCGAGAAAGGTTTTAAATTCAAAGCCGCGGTTATCCGCCACCTCATGCAGCGCCAGCAGGAAGTCGAAATCGTACTGGTTCAGCACCTCCGCTTCGTAATAACCTTCCGCCACCAGGTAGCGCAACCGCTCAGCGGTAGTGGCGAAAGGCACCGTATTGGGCTGCACATGCTGCAGGAAAAACTGACGCGTCGCTTCCTGATCCTTATCGAACTGAATCCGGCCGTCGGCATCGTACAGGTTGAGCATGGCGTTAAGCGCGTGGTAATCCAGCGTCACGGCGTTGAGGGTATCTGTTGTTGCCAAAATTGGGTTACTCCCGCTTTAACTTTCGCGATATCGTCGGGGGTTCCCATCAGCTCAAAACGATAGAGGCAGGGAACCTGACATTTTTTTGCAATGATGCTGCCGGCCAGGCAGTAACCGGCACCGAAATTACGGTTACCGGCGGCTATCACCCCACGAATCCCGCGGCGGTTGCCTTCATCATTCAGAAACTGGATCACCTGGCGCGGCACTGCGCCACGGCTACTGCCCCCGCCATAGCTCGGCACCACCAGAATGTAAGGCTGGCTGGTGTGTAACTGCTGTTTAGCATCGAGCGGAATGCGCCGGGCCGGCAAGCCCAGGCGCAGGATGAAGCGGTGGGTGTTTTCCGACTGGCTGGAAAAGTAGACCAGTGGGAACATCGCCTTAGCCTCCGACAGCAGAGAGCTGGCGCAGCGAGGCGATTTTATCCGGGCGGAAGCCGCTCCAGTGATCATCATCGGCCATCACCACCGGCACCTGGCGATAGCCCAGCGTTTTCAGGTTGTCGATCGCTTCTGGCTGGTTATCCAGATTGATCAGTTGATAGGCGATGCCCTGACGGTCCATGGCATTTTTAGTGGCGTTGCACTGGACACAATTATCTTTAGTGTAAATAATAATGCGCATGATTCGTATTTCCCTCTGTATGCGGTTCTGATGCCGGGAAACGAAGCAGAAGTGGTAAATATCGGGCTTCGTCTGGGCGGACATCGACTGTCGTGCTGATGAGGTAAATACTAGATGTAGCGTTTTATTGGGTCAAGCCCACCAGATATAGGGTTTTGAGATTTGCATTTGCCGGAACGGGACAAAGCCAGTGACGCTGCGCCTTCAGGGCCGAAAAAATGATTTGTAAATATTGGCGCTCAAAAAATGGGCATAAAAAAGCCCCGCACAGGGCGAGGCTCAGAGAAGGTGGAGGCGTTTTAGCGGCGTGAAGCCAGCAGTACACCAAACACCAGACCGATGGCGGCACCGACGCCGACACCGTGCCACGGCTTATCATGCACATAGGTATCAACCTGTGTACCGGCATCACGGGCGACCTGCGCCACACGGTTGCTGCCGCCGTTCAGTTTTGCGCGAGTCTGTTTCAGCAGAGCTTCTGCCTGGCTGCGTGCGGAGTCCACTTCATCTTTGGCATCACTGCCGTAAGATTTCAGCAGTGCTTCAAGTGAATCAGCGAGTTCGTTAACATCCTGATTGATATCAATGTCATCGTTTTTTACGGTTCGATTAAACATTTTTTGGCTCCCTTTGTTTTAAAACGTAATACTAGTGTAGACGACCTTGAGATAAACGAGACGCGAGAGTGGCCTTTAGGGAAAATTCCGAATGCCCACTCTGTCATGCTGTTGTAAGGTTGCGAAGCTTTTGAAAGAGGAGAGGATCGAGCATGTATTTACGACCAGATGAGGTAGCGCGCGTACTGGAAAAAGCGGGTTTTGAAGTAGACGAAATAACGCCACGGGCATATGGCTATCGCCGGGGTGACAACTACGTTTATGTGAATCGCGAAGCGCGCATGGGGCGCACGGCGCTGGTGATTCACCCGACACTGAAAGAGAAGAGCCAGCCGTTCGCTGAACCGGCTTCTGAAATGAAGACCTGCGATCACTACACCCAATTCCCTCTCTACCTGGCGGGTGATTCACAGGAACACTACGGCATCCCGCACGGATTCAGTTCCCGCATGGCGCTGGAACGCTATTTACAGAGCGTTTTCGGCTAACGCATCAGGCCCCGCCGCGACGGGGCACTGAACGCATCGGTTATCCTCCCATCCCGCCAGTCCATTGCAATTCCCGCCTGTGACGCGTATAAAACTCTCCACTATAGATGTTTAGACGTCCATACGGATAAAAGTGATGAGCGAACAGCAAAACCCCGCGCAGGATCAATTCAAACGCACCATGAAAGTGCGCCATCTGGTGATGTTATCGCTGGGCGGCGTCATTGGCACCGGGCTGTTTTTTAACACCGGCTACATTATCTCCACCACCGGCGCGGCCGGAACCCTGCTGGCTTACCTGATTGGCGCATTAGTGGTGTGGCTGGTGATGGTCTGCCTCGGCGAGCTCTCTGTGGCGATGCCGGAAACCGGCGCCTTCCACGTTTACGCGGCGCGCTATCTCAGCCCGGCAACCGGTTACACCGTGGCCTGGCTCTACTGGCTGACATGGACCGTGGCGCTGGGCTCCAGCCTGACGGCGGCGGGCTTCTGTATGCAGTACTGGTTTCCGCAGATCCCGGTCTGGATCTGGTGCCTGGTGTTCTGCTGTGCAATCTATCTGCTGAATGTCATCTCGACCCGCTTCTTCGCGGAAGGGGAGTTCTGGTTCTCGCTGATCAAAGTGATCACTATCGTTGCCTTCATCGTGCTGGGCGGTGCCGCGATGTTCGGCTTCATCCCGATGAAAGATGGCACGCCCGCGCCGGGTCTGAGCAATATCACCGCGCACGGCTGGCTGCCGAACGGCGTGTTGCCGATCCTGATGACCATGGTGGCGGTGAACTTTGCCTTCTCCGGCACCGAACTGATTGGCATCGCGGCCGGTGAAACCCAGCAGCCAGAGAAAGTGCTGCCGCTGGCGATCCGCACCACCGTAGCCAGGCTGATCATCTTCTTTATCGGCACGGTGTTTGTACTGGCAGCGCTGATCCCGATGGATCAGGCCGGGATCGTTAAAAGTCCGTTTGTGCTGGTCTTTGAAAAGATCGGCGTGCCCTGGGCGGCGGATATCATCAACTTTGTTATCCTGACCGCCATTCTGTCAGCCGCCAACTCCGGACTCTATGCCTCCGGCCGGATGCTCTGGTCGCTGGCGAATGAAAATACCCTGCCGCGCGCTTTTGCCCGGGTGAATCAGCGCGGCGTACCGCTGCTGGCGATTACCGTCAGCATGATTGGCGGATTGCTGGCGCTGATCTCCAGCGTGGTCGCGCCGGATACGGTGTTTGTGGCGCTGTCGGCGATCTCCGGTTTTGCGGTGGTCGCCGTCTGGCTCAGCATCTGCGCTTCCCATTTTGTCTTCCGTCGCCGTCATCTGCAGCAGGGAAAATCGCTGGCGCAACTGGCCTACCGTGCGCCGCTCTATCCGCTGACGCCGGTGCTCGGGTTTCTGCTCTGTCTGCTGGCCTGCGTCGGCCTGGCGTTCGATCCGACCCAGCGCATCGCCCTGTGGTGCGGCATTCCGTTTGTGCTGCTCTGCTATGCCGCTTACCATCTGACCCATAAATCATCGCCAAAGCCTGAGGAGGCTAATGATGTCGCATAATCCTGTCGCGCAGGCTCTGTCTGAATCGCCGCTGCTGATCCTCGATGGCGCGCTGGCCACCGAACTGGAAGCGCGTGGCTGCCAGCTGGCCGATGCGCTGTGGTCAGCCAAAGTGCTGATGGAGAATCCTGAACTGATCTATCAGGTGCACTACGACTATTTTGTCGCCGGCGCACGCTGTGCGATTACCGCCAGCTATCAGGCAACGCCGCAGGGCTTTGCCACACGCGGGCTGGATCAGGCGCAGTCGCTGGCGTTGATTGCGCAGAGCGTTGCACTGGCGCGGCGCGCGCGCGAAGATTATCTGGCGACGCAATCTCAGGAGAAAACCCTGCTGGTGGCGGGATCGGTCGGGCCTTACGGGGCATTTCTGGCGGATGGATCGGAGTATCGCGGCGACTACGCGCTGCCGGAAGCGGAGATGATGGCGTTTCATCGCCCGCGCATCGCGGCGCTGCTGGAGGCCGGAGCCGATCTGCTGGCCTGCGAGACGCTGCCATCTTTTGCTGAAGCGCAGGCGCTGGCAAAACTGCTGACCGAATTTCCGCACAGCGCCGCCTGGTTCTCGTTTACGCTGCGCGACGCGGGCCACATCAGCGACGGAACGCCGCTGTCAGAGGTGGTCGCCTGGCTGAACACTCAGCCGCAGGTGGTGGCGCTGGGCGTCAACTGCGTAGCGCTGGAGAGCGTGACGCCAGCGCTGCAGCAGCTCCAGTCGCTGACCAGCAAGCCGCTGGTGGTCTATCCCAACTCCGGCGAACAGTATGACGCCAGCAGCAAAACCTGGCATTCAGCGCCGTCGGGCTGCACCTTGCATGACAAGCTGGATGAGTGGCAACAGGCGGGCGCGAAGTTGATCGGCGGCTGCTGTCGCACCTCACCCCAGGACATCGCGGCTATCGCGCACGCTTGTCAACCGCAATAAGATGGCTGAATCGGGCGATGATAGCCCGATTGAGGCGCGTGAAAAGGCGGGAAGGGCGGTTTACACTGTGCTTCCTGACCTTTTTGCGGAACCCTTCATGAAACAGCGAATTCTGGCTCTGGCCGCCGCACTGCTGCTTAGCGGCTGTGCCACCATTGTCGGCAATGAAACCCAACTGGTCCGCATCGACTCGCTGCCGCAGGGTGCGCGCTTTACCGTACAGGATGAACGCGGTTTCGCGGTTGCACAGGGTTTCACGCCGCAGACCGTTGAGCTGGCGAAATCCACCGGTCGCTACTTCGGCAAGAAACACTATCTGCTGATGCTGGAGTGTCCTGGCTATGTGCCGGTGACGATGCCGATCGAAGCACGCGCGAACCTGTGGTACTTGCTGGGCAACATTCCGCTGGGCGGTTTCCCCGGCTGGCTGCTGGTCGATCCTTTCTACGGCGGCATGTACGACCTCAAGCCAGAGCATCCACGTCCGTTTATGAACCCGGTCGGCGCGCGCGGCTGATTACTGCGCGGTTGGCTTCACCATTCCGCCTGGCGTTTTATGGCGCTCCAGATACTGATGCTGGAAAATGCACATGCGGATGGTGTTACGGTATTCCCCGTTAATAAAAAATTCATGCTTCAGCACGCCTTCGATCTCGAAGCCGAGCTTGGTATAGATGTGGATCGCCTTCTCATTCTCCTGATCGACAATCAGGTAGAGCTTATAGAGATTCAGCACCGAGAAGCCGTAATCCATCGCCAGTTTAGCCGCCTGGGTCGCCAGGCCTTTGCCCTGATGCGCCGGATCGATGATGATCTGAAACTCGGCGCGGCGATGAACGTGATTGATCTCGACCAGCTCAACCAGTCCCGCTTTCTGCCCGCTGTGCTCCACCACAAAGCGCCGTTCAGTCTGATCGTGAATGTGCTTGTTGTAGAGATCCGACAGTTCAACAAAAGCCTCATACGGCTCCTCGAACCAGTAGCGCATCACGCTGGCGTTGTTGTCTAACTGATGCACAAAGTGCAGATCTTCCCGCTCAAGCGGACGCAGTTTAACCGTCATTTTCTTTTCCTTCCGTTACAAGATGGCGGCGAGTATACCGCACCCGTCAGATGACAATATTGCGCAGGATGCACTAACTGAACGCATCACCACGGCTGACTCTTTGCGCAACAGTGAGCTTTACCTGCGGGATAAGGAAGCTGGCGCAGGGTTGTCTGGATAAGACGATACCACCGTGAAATGTTCGCCGGGTGACAGGCGCAGAAGAGGGCAAAGTGCAGCGGTGTTGATGACGGCAACCCGCAGCATGCTGCTGCAGGCGGAGATTAGCGGCTCGATCCGCAGTGAAACTTTACAGTCGCTGCAGCCGTCAACGCCGGACGGACGGCAGGGACCGTCCGGCAGTTGTCAGGCACCGATCTGTTCGATGATGCGGCCCTGCGCCATCCGTACCGCGCGATCGCACATGTGATCGATCACGTCCGGATCGTGGCTCACCAGCACCATGGTTAAGCCATCCTGACGCTTGAGATCGTTCAGCAGGTTGAGGATCTCCGCCTGCACCGACATATCCAGCGCCGAGGTTGGCTCATCCAGCAGCAGGATCTTCGGCTGCAACAGCAGGGCGCGGACTATCGCCACGCGCTGACGCTGACCGCCGGAAAGCTGATGCGGATAGCGATCGGCCAGCGTCGGATCGAGCCCGACGTGACGAAAGCCCTGATCGATGCGATCGTTGATATTGTCGCGTTTAAGCAGCTTCAGCGGCTCCGCCAGGGTACGGCGCAGCCGGTGACGCGGGTGCAGCGAAGCATAAGGGTCCTGGAATACCATCTGCACTTCCTGACGCAGCGCGCCGGTAAAGGCTTTGCCCGGCTCAACCTGATGACCGGCTAACTGCATCCGGCCCTGCCAGTGAGGATTCAGACCCGCCAGCACCCACAGCAGCGATGACTTCCCGCAGCCGGAAGGCCCCACCAGACCAAAACATTCTCCGGCATTCACCTCCAGGCTGACCTCGTGCACCACGGTGCGCAACTCGTAGCCCTGCTTATGGGCGACGCTGAGATCCTGCAACTTAATCATGACTGGCCTCCAGCGCCGCGCGATCCAGCACCGGCAGCACCTGACCGTGGGTTGCTTTGCCCGGACGGCAGGCCCACAGCGTGCGGGTATAAGGATGGGTCGCTCGCGGCAGTTCAGCGGCGGGCAGGGTATCCAGCAGACGGCCTTTGTACATCACCATCACCCGCTCACAGTGTTCCGACACCTGCTGCAAATCGTGACTGATCAGCAGCAGCCCCATGTTGCGCGCTTCCACCAGACCGCGAATCAGCGCCAGCACCTGATCGCGCATCGCATGATCGAGCGCCGAGGTTGGTTCATCGGCAATCAGGAAATCGGGATCGGTAATCAGGGCGATCGCCAGCATCACGCGCTGGCCCATGCCGCCAGAGAGCTGGTGCGGATACTGTTTCATCAGCTGACGCGGATCGGGCAGGCCGACCGCATCCAGCATCTCGCACACTTTCTCTTTGCGTTCGGCACGGCTCAGACGACGGTGCAGGATCAGCGGCTCTTCAACCTGCCAGCCAATAGTACGCGTCGGGTTCAGGGCATACTTCGGGTCCTGCATCACCATCGCCACGCGGTTGCCGCGCAGCTGGCTCCAGTGACGCTCGCTCAGCGTCAGCGCATTTTCGCCGGCCACCTGGAGCTGGCTGGCCTGCAGATGCAGCGCGGGCGACAGTAAGCCCATCAGGCTGCGGGCGGTCAGTGACTTGCCGGAACCGGACTCACCGACCAGCGCCACGCGCTCGCGGCCAATGGTAAAACCAATATTATCGACCAGCAGCGCATCGTCGCTACGAATGGTCAGCCCTTCGGCGTGTAGCAGTTTATCTGGCATGACGGGTATCCAGTCGGTCGCGCAGGCCGTCGCCTGTCAGGTTAAAGGCCAGGCTGGCAAACAGAATGGCGGCGCCCGGTGCGGCGGCGACCCACCACTGGTCGAAGATCACTTTACTGCCTTCGGCCACCATCGAACCCCATTCGGCGGTTGGCGGCTGAACGCCCATACCCAGGAAGCCGAGACCGGCCGCGGCAAGAATGATGCCGCCCAGGCTCAGCGCGGCACGCACCACGGCGGTCGGCAGACAGAGCGGCAGAATGTGGCCGAACATCAGGCGAAAGCCGGTGATGCCCTGCATCCGTGCCGCGGCGAGGTAGTCGCTCCGTCGCAGCGCCAGCGTTTCGGCGCGCGCCTGACGGGCAAACGGCGGCCAGCTGGTCAGCGCCAGCGCCAGCGCGCCGTTCATCAGGCCAGGACCGAGAATCGCCACCAGCGCCAGCGCAATCACCAGATTGGGCAGCGACAGGAAGATATCGGTAATCCGCATCAGCAGGCGTTCCGTCCAGCCGCCAACGTAACCGGCGGTAATGCCGATCAGCAGCCCGGCCGGTATGGTCAGCACCAGAATCAGCGACACCAGCAGCAGGGTCGGACGGGCACCGTAAATCACTCGCGACAGCAGATCGCGGCCAAAGCCGTCGGTGCCGAACCAGTGCTGTGCTGACGGCGCCAGCAGACGGCTCGACATGGTTTGCAGATTGGGATCGAACGGCGCAATCAGCGGTGCCAGCAGCGCCATCAGGATCAGGATTGCCACCAGCGTCAGCCCAACGGTTAACGAGGTCACGCGTTGACGACGACGGCGTGGCCGCAGCGTTTCGAGTTCAGAGAGTTGTTGCGTCATCGGGTTCTCGGGTCGGTTAACCAGGTTAAAACATCCGCCAGGGTGTTAATCAGAATAAAGCAGCTACCGATCAACAGGGTAGAGCCGAGAATCGCCGGCACATCGCCGGAGAACAGGGCGTTGGTCATGTAGCGGCCGACACCCGGCCAGGCGAAGACGGTTTCTGTCAGTACCGAGCCTTCCAGCAGCGTGGCGTAGGAGAGGGCGATCACCGTCACCAGCGTGCCCAGCACGTTCGGGAAAATATGGCGCAGCAGGATGCGGACCCGACCGGCCCCTTTGGCCCGCGCCAGTACCACATACTCTTTGCTGCTCTCTTCCAGCAGCGCAGCGCGCAGCAGACGGGTAATGCCCGCCATCGCCAGCAGCCCGAGGATCACCACCGGCAGCCAGAGGTGGGCAATGGCGTTGCGAAACATCTCCGGCTCACCCGACAGCCAGCTGTCGATCAGCACAAAGCCGGTTTTCGGCTCCAGGGTATAGACCCAGATATCGTCCAGCCGTCCCGGACCGGCAGACCAGTGCAGTACCGCATAAAACAGCAGCAGACCGAGCAGGCCGAGCCAGAACACCGGCACCGAATAGCCCAGCAGCGAGATAAAGCGCGCCAGATTATCGATCCAGCTACCCGGTTTCCACGCCGCCAGCAGCGCCAGCGTCACGCCGAACACCACGGCGAAGATCATCGCGCAGGTGGCCAGCTCAATGGTGGCGGGGAAGGTGGTCATCAGGTCGCTGCTGACGGACTGATTGGTCAGCCGCGACACGCCGAGGTCGCCCTGGGCCAGATGGGACACATAGCGCCAGAACTGCACCAGCACCGGCTGATCCAGCCCGAGATCGTGGCGCACCTGGGCGTAGGTCGCTTCACTGGCGTGATCGCCAGCGATCTGCTGCACCGGATCGATCGGCGACAGGTGCGACAGCATAAAGGTGAAGGCGAGCAGGCCAAGCAGGGTGACCAGCAGCGACAGCAGGCTGCCGATCAGCCGTCCGCCACGTTGCCAAAAAAGCCGGGCGAACCCGGCTGTCGTCACAGACTGTGCCATTACTTCGTGACCTGCGAGTAATAGACCATGTCAGGGTTAATGCCCTGCACATAACCTTTCAGGTTGTCGCGCAGGGCGATCAGGTTTTTCGCCTGCATCCCAATCACATAAGGTGAGCTTTTCATCACGTCACGTTGCATCGCTTCATACAGCGCCACGCGTTTTTTCGGATCGCTTTCTGCGGTCGCCGCAATCACCTGCTTGTTCAGCTCAGGAATGTGCCAGTCAGAACGGAAGGCGATGGTTTTGCTGCCATCTTCCGGGTTATAGGCAAAAGAGGCGGCATTGGTGTTGGGATCGAAATAGTCTGAACCCCAGGCATTCAGCGTCGCTTCATACTTATGCGCTTTGACGTTGGTGGAGACTTCGGAGCTCAGGCCCGGTACCACTTCCACTTTCACGCCACCTTTGGCAAAGCTGCCCTGCAGCGCCTGGGCGATGTCGAGGTAAGGCGGCTGGTTGCTGGTGGAGAGTTTAAAGCTGACGTTGGTCAGGCCCGCTTTCTTCAGAATCGCTTTGGCCTTTTCCGGATCGTAGCTGTATGGCGTGTCGTTGATCGCGCCGAGGAAACCTTTTGGCAGGAAGGTCTGATGCACGTCGAACTGGCCTTTCAGCAGCTCGTTGGCGATGCCTTTGTAATCCCACAGGTAGCGCGCCGCTTCCCAGAATGCCGGGTTTTTCAGCGTCTCGTTGGCACCGATGTTGAACTGAATGTAGTAGAGCGAGGCCATTGGAATCGCTTCGGTCTTCACGCCCGGTTTGCCGTTCAATGCCGCAATCTGGTCAGCACCGAGATTACGGGCGATATCGGCATCACCCTGTTCCAGCAGCAGGCGACGCGCCGCCGGTTCCGGCACGTTCTTGATCAGGATGTTCTTCATTTTTGGTGCGCCAGCCGGCGAAGTTGGGTTCGCGCTCAGCAGCACCACCTGATGCATCACCACTTTACGGATCTGGTACGGGCCGCTGCCGGCAGAATGGGTCGCCAGCCAGCCGTTACCGAAATCGCCGTTCTTCTGATTGGCCATCGCGGTTTTCTCGTCGATGATTGACGAAACCGGTGCTGACAGCAGGCTCAGCACGTAGGTCGGGCTGACGTTGGCGGTCCAGCTGATCTGCACATGGTTGTCATCGACCTTCTTCAGGAAGCCATCGACGTTATCTTTGGTCCAGCCCAGTTGAGTCAGGATGAAAGAGGGATCGAGATTCAGTTTCACTACCCGGCCCAGCGAGAAGATCACATCTTCCGGACGCAGCGGATTGCCGGTGGAGAATTTCGCGTCTTTACGCAGTTCAAAGGTCAGGCTGCGGTTGTCGCTGCCGGGCTGCCAGGAGGTTGCCAGCGTGGGTTTCAGATCGACCGGATTTTGTGGGTCGGACTGGACCAGACGCTGATAAATATTGGTGAAGGCCTGCACGCTGGTGAGTTCAAAACCTTTGGCCGGATCGAAGCTATCGGCATCGTCAGTAGACTGCGCAATGACCAGCGTATCTTTTGGTGTCGCAGCCTGAGCAGAGAAGGCGGCAGCCAGCGTCAGCGCCAGCAGTGATGGAATTATAGTTTTCATGAAATTTCCTTGCCTTAAAAAGTTACGCGAGTTTACGAAAGGGCCGATGCGAAGAATAGTCGAATATGGGCTAATCATATGCCAAAAAGGCATAAGAGTAAGGTTGTGGTTATAAGAAGGTGACATATTTGTTGCGCCGCTGCGTCTATTCCGGAAACGGCACCTCAACGAAATGATGATTTTTCTTATTGCCGCTTTACCCTGACCTTCCTCTCTTTATAATAGCGTCAAATTATTTCTGGAGAATTCAGTTGGACAGTCACCCTAAATTTATTTTTATTATGGCAAGCTGAATTTTCTTCGCTGCTTGCCAACCGGCGGGCAGCAATCCTCTCTTTTCGTCACGATTGCGCTCCTTTTTCATCACCCTGTTAGCTGAGTGAGTGCGCATTATGTTCCTGTTTATTCTGGCTCTTTTTCCTCCACCTCGTCTGGCGTAGCCCAGGCTACGCCCGATCTCCGCTTTCTGCCTGATATTACGTTGCGCTAATTTCGCGCCGCGTGACTTTCTGCGCCCCATTATTTCTGAACAAAGGAGGGATATATGGACGATCCCGCAAGGTTACCCTTTTAAATAACCCGGCAACGCCAGGTTTTCTCCGCATGCCTTATTGGGCGTGCAGGACAACTATTGCTTTAAATCAGGGAGATGTCGAAATGAGCGACATGAAACTGGAACAGGTTGCGATCAAATCTGACGCCAACCGTACAACCAAAAAAAATCAAAAACTATTCGCGATTGCCCGTGAAGCGGGCCAGCCTGTCGACGTCACGCTGGCGAACCTGCGTAGCGATCGGGACGGCCTGACCCACACCGAAGCGGCGGCCCGCCTGGCGCTGTTTGGTCCGAATGAGGTCGCCCATGAAAAAGCGCCACCGGCACTGATTCAGTTACTGATGGCCTTCAACAATCCGTTTATTTACGTCTTACTGGTGCTGGCGCTGGTGAGTCTGTTTACTGACTATCTGCTGCCGCTGCGGGCCGGTCAGGAAACCGATCTCTCCGGGGTGATCATCATTACTACCATGGTGCTGCTGAGTGGTCTGCTGCGCTTCTGGCAGGAGTTTCGCACCAACCGTGCGGCGCAGGCGCTGAAGTCTCTGGTGCGCACCCAGGTCACGGTGCTGCGGCGCGAAGCCGCCAGTGACACCGCGCAGCGTCATGATGTGGATATGCGTGAACTGGTGCCGGGCGATGTGATTCTGTTAAGTACCGGCGATCAGGTGCCTGCCGATGTCCGGCTGCTGAGTGCGCGTAATCTGTTTATCAGCGAAGCGGTGCTGACCGGTGAATCGCTGCCGGTAGAGAAACAGAGCGGCAATCTCGCCGTCGATCCGCAGGGCAAATCCGCCCAGGAGTTACTGACGCTCAATAACATTTGTCTGATGGGCACCAGCGTCGCCAGCGGCACGGCCAGCGCGGTGGTGGTGGCGACGGGCGCTGAAACCTGGTTTGGATCGCTGGCCGCCTCGCTGACCGGAAGCCGTCCGCAGACCGCTTTTGATCGCGGGGTTAACAGCGTCAGCCGGTTACTGATTCGCTTTATGCTGGTGATGGTGCCGGTGGTACTGCTGATCAACGGCTTCACCAAAGGCGACTGGATGGATGCCACGCTGTTTGCGCTGGCAGTGGCGGTCGGCCTGACCCCGGAAATGTTGCCGATGATTGTCAGCGCCAACCTGGCCAAAGGCGCGATTGCGATGTCGCGGCGCAAAGTGATCGTGAAGCGGCTGAACGCCATTCAGAACCTGGGTGCCATGGATGTGCTGTGCACCGATAAAACCGGCACGCTGACCCAGGACACCATTCTGCTGGCCCACCACCTCAACCCGCAGGGAGAGGAAGATGGAGAGGTGCTGTTGCTGGGATGGCTAAACAGCGGTAGCCAGAGCGGCGCGAAAAATCTGATGGATCGGGCGGTGCTGATGGCGGGCGACAAAGTGATCTGCCAGACCCGGCGCAGCCAGTTTCACCTGGTTGATGAGCTGCCGTTCGACTTCGAGCGCCGCCGGGTTTCGGTGCTGGTGGAAGATCTCGCGCGCCATCGCTCGCTGCTGATTTGCAAAGGCGCAGTGGAAGAGATGCTGGCGGTGAGCAGCACTATCCGCCAGGGCGAGGCGATCGTTCCGCTGGATGACCGCCTGCGGGCGGAACTGCTGGCGCTGACCCAACGCTATAACCAGCAGGGCTATCGGGTATTGCTGGTGGCGACGCGCGAAAGCGATTTGCAGGCGCCGCTCAGCCACAGTGACGAACGGGAGCTGACGCTGGAAGGGCTGCTGACCTTCCGCGATCCGCCAAAAGCGAGCGCCGGTAAAGCGATTCAGGCACTGCGCGACCACGGCGTCGCGGTGAAAGTGCTGACCGGCGATAACCCGCTGGTTACGCTGCGGGTCTGCCAGGATGTCGGGCTGCGCGATCCGGCAATGCTGACCGGTGATCAGATCGAGGCGATGGACGATGCGCAACTGGCGCAGGAGGCGGAACGCTGCACGCTGTTTGCGCAGCTGACGCCGCAGCAGAAATCCCGCGTGGTGCGCCTGCTGCAACAGAATGGTCATACCGTGGGTTTTCTCGGTGATGGCATCAACGACGCGCCGGCACTGCGGGCGGCGGATACCGGTATTTCCGTAGACAGCGCGGCGGATGTGGCGAAAGCCTCATCGGATATTATTCTGCTGGAGAAAGATCTGCAGGTGCTGGGCGAGGGCGTGCTGAAAGGACGCGAAACCTTTGGCAATATCATCAAGTACCTCAACATGACCGCCAGCTCGAACTTTGGCAACGTCTTCTCGCTGCTGATCGCCAGCGCCTTTATTCCGTTTCTGCCGATGCTGTCGATTCATCTGCTGATTCAGAACCTGATGTATGACGTCTCCCAGCTGGCGCTGCCGTGGGACAAAGTGGACCGGGATTTTCTGCGTCAGCCACGCAAATGGGATGCCGGTAACATCAAACGCTTTATGCTGTGGATGGGACCAACCTCGTCAATTTTTGACGTCACTACCTTTGCGCTGATGTGGTTCATCTTCGGGGCTAACCACGCTGGTGTGCAGTCGCTGTTCCAGTCCGGCTGGTTTATTGAGGGGCTGCTCTCTCAGACGCTGGTGGTACATATGCTGCGCACCCGCAAGATTCCGTTTATCCAGAGTCGCGCCACCTTGCCGGTGATGCTGACTACGCTGGCGATAATGGCACTGGGGATTGCGATTCCGTTCTCACCGCTGGGCGCGATGGTCGGGCTGGTGCCGTTGCCATGGCAATACTTCCCGTGGCTGGTGCTGACGCTGTTCAGCTACTGCCTGGTGGCGCAGGGCATGAAACGTTTATATATCCGCCGCTTTGGTCAGTGGTTCTAGGGAGGCGACGATGAAAAATGACCGGATTGATAAGGTGTTTGTCGGCGTGATGGTCATCGGTTTAACGCTGATTGCGCTGACGGTGATCGTGCGGTGAGGGCGTTGTGATAGTGAGGTAATAGTGCGGTAATTGAGAGGCAGCGAGGCGACTCGCTGCCTTTTTTGATGCAGTTACTCTTCGTCGCGCTCACGGCTGGCGCGCTGGCGCTCGTAATATTCATCTTCTGCAGTGATGATCTCATCCATCAGAGAATCCATATCGACCACGCGCTCCTCTTCCACAAATTTCCCGGTAAGCGGTGTTTCCGGCGTCAGCTTGCCATCTTCATACAGCAGCCAGATCTCTTTGGCATAGCGCGTCTGCAACAGCTGCGGTGCGAACTGACCGTAGTAGGCGGTGATATTGTTAACATCACGCTCGAACATCGATTCGGCGTGGTTGTTGGCTGCGGCATCAACCGCCTGCGGCAGGTCGATAATCACCGGGCCCTGATCGTCAAGCAGCACGTTGAACTCTGATAGATCGCCATGCACGATACCGGCACATAACATGCGCACGATATTACGGATCATGGTGTTGAAATCAGTGAGCGCCTGTTCTTCGGAGAGCGTGACATCGCTGAGGCGCGGTGCGACTGAGCCATTGGCGTCGGTTACCAGCTCCATCAATAACACACCGTCAATGCAGAGATAAGGCTGCGGCACGCGCACACCGGCATTCGCCAGACGGAACAGCGCATCCACTTCAGCCGTCTGCCACGACTCCTCCTGCTGCTTACGGCCAAACTTCGAGCCTTTCTGCATGGCGCGGGCGCTACGGCTGTTACGGGTTTTACGTCCTTCCTGATACTGCACTGCCTGCTTGAAGCTACGCTGCGTGGCTTCTTTATAGACTTTGGCGCACTGGATCTTGTCACCGCATAACACGGTGTAGACGTCAGCTTCTTTGCCACTTTTCAGTCGCTGAAGCACGTCATCAATCAGGCCATCATCGACCAGAGGCTGGATTCTGTTTGGGATTTTCATGCGGCTTTATACCTTATTTCAGCCCCTTTTCGTATCAATAACACCAACGGCGATAATAGAAAAAAATTGGCAACGTCTAAAGGAAGTGACTAATTCTACCCTGGAAAAAGGTTTTAGGAAGATGATCCTTTCTCGCTTCGGCTGATCGCGATGGTTTTCTCTGAAGCAGCGGATTCAGTGGCGTCAGCGGGCAGGCTGACCGGGGAATCACTGAGGCTAAGGCAGCTCACAACATAGCGGACGGGAGGTTATGCTTCACCTGGTCGGAAGCGGGATGGCGAAATCCTGCGTGGGTCAGGGGCAGGATTCCGGCCAGCCAGAGATTACTTGAGACCCTTGAGCAGCTTCACCGTGCTCTCGATGTCGATCTCATCTTCGGTGAAGATCAAGGTCGAACCCTGAAAAGTAGTGATTGCCAGCTTCTTCAGTGAACGCATTTCACCGGGCTTTACGTCTGATTTCGGTCGGATGTTGCTTAGCAGCACGCCCACCGACAGCACCGGATTCTCTTTATCGATGCGGGTGTCGACCGGCACTTCTTCGCTGTAGACCAGGTAAGATTTGATCGCAGTGATCTTGATGCGCTCACCCGCGATAAAGATGTATTTGCTTTCCGGCACCACTTTCACCGCATAGGCCGACAGGCCTTTGTTATTGGTGGTGGGTTCAAAGGTCACTGCAGCATCTTTCTTGATCAGATCAGGGTTGGCGACCTTAATCACATGAAAATAGCGGTTCTCACCGTTTTCATCTTTGATAAAACCAAAACCCTTATCTTTGAACCAGGTTGTGATTGTTCCGTTCATCGCCATTACCGCCTGTTTAATCGTTTATCTACTCAGTTTTTTACAGCGCGCAGTGTAAAGCACAATGCCTGCGCAGACTATATCCGTGTGAATGATAATTTCTGACCGGTAAGAGAGCAATCCGGTGACGCGTTGAACGGTGTCGGGCCATCAGGGATCTGAGGCTGTGAAAGTGCTCACGATGAGTTGGCTGGCAGAGAAATGGGGAAGGGCGCGGGAGATGACGCTGACGGTGCGGTTATGGCGCAGGGAGTATATCCGGGCGGATAAGGTCACTATCGTCACCTGCTGACCGCCCGGCGCATTCGGGTAAGGTTACTCGTTACCCCATTGGTTGAGGAAGGTCGCGATCTCATCGATACGCTCAGCATCAATGCCCGCTTCCGTGGCCATCTCCTGCTGCGACTCTTCACTGATCTCCTCGTTATTCATCAGACGCGTGATCAGTAACTGGAAGTAGTGCGCCAGCGGTGTGCGTTCTGCATCGCTCACCGGCTTAGCGGATTCGGTCGCATACTCATCTGCGACGTCGTAGTACTTGAGGGGAATGTCGTTAGTCATAAAGAGTCCGCTAAGTTGAAGTGCTGGTCAGATGCTGCCTGCGCTCGATGGCGTAAGTAGCGGGGTTATTATTTCGTGTTTAGGCGGGGGCTGTAAAGGGGAGTGGATGTCAGTAGATAGAAGGAAAATGTGGAGTGAACAGCGGTTATTTCGGGTTAAGTGACCGCCCCGTCGGCCACAACGAAGAAAAAGTATTGATACAGAGTGGCGTAAAAACCCATCAGCCTGGATGTTCGGGGGTTCGCTTTTGCCTGAATCCGGCTTTATTGCCTTATCTGACTAGAGAAGGAGCGGCGGTAGTTGTTTGAAGGTGCTGACTAAGCCTTCTCCCCAGCCTTTACGGATAGTCGTGAAGTAGGGATGGTCTTCGGTAATGCGGTATTGCCGGGCATCGCTGAAGCTATCACAAGGGTAGATCATGACGTCGAGCGGCAGGCCAACAGAGAGATTGCTGCGCAGGGTCGAATCCAGTGAAATCAGCGCGCATTGCATCGCTTGCTCCAGAGACATGTCGTAGTGCAGCACCCGGTCAATAATCGGTTTGCCGTACTTGCTTTCACCAATCTGGAAATAGGGCGTATCGCGAGTTGCTTCGATGAAATTACCCTGTGGGTAAATATGGAACAGACCAATATCATCCCCGTTAATTTGACCGCCGAGCAGCAGGTTGCAACTGAAATCTGTCGTACTGCCATTCTGTTGTGCCTCACTGTCACGCTGGATCACCTCACGAACCGTCTCTCCGACCAGAGAAGCGGCCTCGTAAAGGCTGGCGGCATTCAGCAGATTGGGACAATCGGCATTCCTGCTGCGGTGTCGCAGCAGACTGATAATACTTTGAGTGGTCGCCAGATTACCGGCAGTCTGAAGCACCAGCGTACGATCGCCGTCCTGATGAAACACATGTAGTTTACGGAAGGTGGAAATGTGATCCACCCCAGCATTGGTACGTGAATCGGATGCAAAGACCAGCCCGGATGACAGGCGCATGGCCACACAATAGGTCATACCACACTCCCCTCAAAAAAATTTGCACGCCATCAGCGTGCATGAAGTTTTCACCACCAGCAAGTCGCTACAGGTCAATTTACATCATTTGTACCGCGGCAATCGCGCACATATCTTCGTATCCACCGCCAATGCGTAAACCGCGCACCGGACAGGCATCCAGGTAATCAATACCCACAGCAAGTTTAAGATGTTGATCAGGTATACGGGTATTGTTGGTAATGTCAAAGCAGTGCCAGCGGTCTTCCACCCAAACTTCGGCCCAGGCATGGGTCGCGACATGTGCAGAATCTTTGCTGTGCAGGTAACCGCTGACGTAGCGTGCCGGTATATTCAGGCTACGGCAGCAGCTCAGAAAGACATGAGTATGATCCTGGCACACTCCACTACCGGCGGCGAAAGCCTCAGCGGCACTGTCGGTCACAAGGGTAGAGCCAGGGGTGTAAGGCATCCTGAGCAGCAGGTCTCCCATCAGGTTTTCCAGGGTGGTCAGAATCGCCTGGGGTTGGTAATAGCGCAGGGCAAAAGCCTGAATCGCCGCATCGGGCTGGGTCAGCGGACTGTGGCGCAGGAAAACTAGCGGCGACAGATGCCCCTGAGCCTGATCTTCAATGCCGTGTTCAATCTCCACCACGCCATGTGCCTGAATGGTGATGGACTCATGCGGTTCATCGAGTGTCAGCACATGCATGATGTTGCCGAAGGCATCAGTGGTGCAAACCGCCTTATCCGGTAAGGTCAGTTCCCAGGATAGTATGCGTTGATGAGACGATTCCTGAGGCGTCAGCCGCAGGTACTGGATACTGCGTTGCACCGCCTGGTCGTAGCGATAATGCGTGTTGTGCTCAATGCTAAGTTTCATTGCGCCTCCAGATAAGTGTGATGAATACTTTCGGCGATCTCGTTTAACTGGGTGAGAAAGGCTTCCAGCCAGTTGTTCAGCCCGATTCTGCTGAGGTCTTTCATGGAACTGAAGCGCAGCTCAGCGTGCAGGATGTGCGCCAGGCGGCGTGGCTGGTTTGCACGGCCACCTATCAGCTCCAGTTGCTGAACCATATCGTTGATACACGCCAGCAACGAACGCGGCAGCTCGTTGCGCAGGATCATCAGTTCGGCGATGGTCTCCCGGCTCAGCGGCTGCTTATAAATACTATGGTAGGCTTCGCGCGCGCTTACCGCCTGCAGCAGTGTGTCCATGCGGTAATATTCGCGCACCGGATCGTCATCAATATCCATCAGTCTGTTTTTCACCTCCAGCAGACGGGCAGTGCCATCAGCCCGTTCCAGCAACGTCCCGAGACGAATAAAGTGCATCGCGTCACTGCGGAGCAGGGTACCGAACATGGCACCACGGAACAGATGAGATCGCTCTTTCACCCAGTCAAAGAAGGCATCGGCACCGTCTGAGCCTATGCCCTGACGGCGTATCGATTTCATCGCGATCCAGGTGGCATTGATACATTCCCAGACTTCGGATGACAGGCTGCCACGTACCGCATGCGCGTTGTTCCAGCCCATCTGCAGACAACTAAAAATGCTGCTGTAATTCCGGCTATCCAGGGCGAAAAAACTGACCAGATTGGGCATCGTCAGTGTCAGGTTGGTCTCAGCATACAGCTCGCTGGTGCTGGTCAGGTTGAGCGGTACCAGCAGATCATGATTACCCCCATTGCGGATTGGCATCATCGACAGCTTGTTGGTGACATCCAGTACCCTGGCGATATTTTCTGCCCGCTCCAGATAGCGGGCCATCCAATAGAGTTCACTGGCTGTCCGGCTCAGCATATATCATCCTCCAGTACCCAGGTGTCCTTGGTTCCGCCGCCCTGTGACGAATTGACGACCAGCGAACCTTCCGTCAACGCTACGCGGGTAAGGCCGCCGGGCACCAGTCGAATCTCCGCACCACTCAGCGCAAAGGGGCGGAGATCGATATGACGTGGGGCCAGGCCGTCGTTGACAAAAGTGGGACAGGTGGACAACGCCAGCGTGTTTTGCGCGATATAATTCTGCGGACGAGCCAGCAACAGGTCACGGAAGTGGGCGAGCTCAGCTTTGTTCGCGGCGGGTCCAATCAACATGCCGTAACCGCCAGCACCGTGAACCTCTTTCACGACCATTTTTTCGAGGTTGGCCAGCACATACGACAGCTCATTTTTATGTCTGCACTGCCAGGTTGGCACGTTATTGAGGATCGGTTCTTCCTGCAGATAAAAGCGCACCATATCCGGTACGTAGGGATAGATTGATTTGTCATCAGCTACGCCAGTGCCGATGGCGTTGGCCAGGACGACATTGCCAGCCCGGTAAACCGACAGCAGTCCCGGTACGCCGAGCATGGAGTCCGGGCGGAATGCCAGCGGATCGAGGAAGGCATCATCAACCCGACGATAGATGACATGTATTCTGCATGGCCCGGCAGTCGTGCGCATAAACAGCATGCCATCCTTAACGAACAGATCGGCGCTTTCAACCAGCTCAACGCCCATCTGCTGGGCCAGGAAGCTGTGTTCGAAGTAAGCGCTGTTAAAGCGGCCTGGGGTCAATACCACCACGGTGGGATCGTTAATGGGTGAGCTTTCGCGAAGCGTTTGTAGCAGATGCGACGGATAGCGTTCTACGGGAGCAATACGTTGCTGAGCAAAGAGTTCCGGATAGAGCCGCATCATCATTTTACGGTTTTCCAGCATATAGGAGACGCCGGAGGGGGTACGCAGGTTATCTTCCAGGACGTAATATTCGCCATCACTGTTGCGCACCATATCTACGCCAACAATATGCGCATAGATATCACGGTGGATATCAACACCTTGCATACAGGGTTGATACTGTTCGTTAGCCAGAACCTGTTCTGCCGGAATGATTCCCGCCTTCAGAATATGTTGTTCATGGTAGATATCGTAGAGGAAGGCGTTGAGTGCCTGCACACGCTGGCGAATGCCGGCATCGAGCATGGCCCATTCGGCGGCCGGTATAATACGTGGCACGCTGTCGAACGGGATCAACCGTTCAGCACCATTATCGTCATCGTAGACATTGAAGGTAATACCTACCCGGTGAAACAGGAGGGCGGCTTCTTCCCGCTTGCGCTGTACAGCCTGATGATCAGCCTGTTGCAGCCATTGCCAGTAGGCGGCGTAGTGGTCACGGTGCTCACCTTCAGCCAGAAGCATCTCATCAAAAAAGGGTGAAGCGGAGAGATTGATATTCAGCATCGTCACCTCGCAGACGTTAAAGGCTGTCAATCTACTCAAGCATAAAGTGTGCCAGCATCTGAAGAAGCGAAACGGTGCAAAGCGGTAATGTTGCAACGTCCAATGCCCTTTTTTGGTGCAGGCTCAGCGCGGGAGTGTCTTAATATGGCGCTTAGTGTGCCGTGGTGGAGAAAAACCACCTCCGCCATAACGATTCCGATCTGAGCTGGATCCCCGCGGAATCGATCAAACCTATCGAAGTGGTGCGCGGGCTAATGTCGTCCTTATACGGCTCCGATGCGCTGGGCGGATACTCCATCTGGAATACAGGCGAGTCGTATAAGGTGAATAAAACGGTAAAGATCCGCCCAGGGGTGCTGAATCTGACTGATAAAAATCTCAACCGTGACGACTATAGCGATAACGAAGATGGCAGCAGGTATGTCGCTGCGGTTGATGATAGTTTCTGGCGTAAGATTCTGACCGGGACGGTTGAGGTCCCGGCTGTTTTCTGTGTCCGCAGTCTGACTGACGGGATATTTTCAATGGCACTGCACGTCGTCGGGGAAGCTGTTTTACGAGCTTTATTCACTACCCGATAATCAGTGCGAAAGATTATTTTGCGCGTGCAGGAATCGCGTACGCCAGGGCTTGAGCACCCATAACGCCAGACCCGCGGTGATAAAGTCGAAGGTAATAGCGCAGCCAAAGACCAGGTGCCAGTTATGGGTGTGCTGATACATTAGTGCCGCCAGCGGACCGCCAAAGATTGCGCCGATACCCTGTGAGATATACAACCAACCATAGTTCGCTGAAGCATTTTCACTGCCAAAGGTGTCGGTCAGTGTGGATGGGAACAGCGAGAAGATTTCACCCCAGCCAAAGAACACTACGCCTGAAAGCAGTACGAATAGCAACGGATCTTCGCGGCAGGCAAGCCACAGCGTCATCGCAACACCTTCCAACGCGAAGGCAACAAACATGGTATTTTCGCGGCCGTAGCGGTCAGAAATAAAACCAAACAGTGGGCGTGTTAAACCGTTCGTGAAACGGTCGATAGTCAGCGCCAGGGGCAGCGCGGCCATACCGAAAATTACCGCCTTGCTGATGCCGAAGTCTTCGGCAAAAATTGCCATCTGCGAGGTCACCATCAGTCCCGATGTCGACATCATGGTCATCATGATGAACATCAGCCAGAACAGTGGCTGGCGCAGCATTTCTCCGGAGCTGAACTGGCGCTGGTCCGGCACGGGCGACGGTATTTTGTTGACCGACATCGTCATGCTGGTTTCAGGCAGTCTCAGGCTTTGACTGGCGAGAAAACCCACGGTGGCAAAGAGCAGGCCAAATAGGGTCATTGTCTGTTCCAGCCCGTAGCTGTTTAGAGAAATGGAAATCGGGAAGGTGGTAAAAATTGCCCCCATGCCGTAGCCCGCCGCCACGGTTCCGGCGGCAAAACCGCGCTGCTGTGGAAACCACTTCATTACCAGTCCCACCACGCCGATATAAACAATACCCGTACCCAGTCCGCCAAGGCAGCCATAGACCAGATACAGTGAAGTCAGGCTGTTGACCCGGGCGGCGATTACCCAGCTAAATCCCGCCATTAGTGTACCGATAGAGATCAGCAGGCGTGGACCAAAACGCTCTACCAGCCGACCCTGGAAGGGTGAGAAGAAGGTCTGCAAAATAATCAGCAGCGAGAACGTTACCTGTAGTTCCGCCAGTCCGACGCCGAGTTTGGCAATCATAGGTTTGGTTAACAGCGTCCAGACATACTGCGGGCTGGAAATTGACGCCATGCAAAGTAATCCAAGCAGAAACTGTACCCACTTGCTGTTTTTCGCTATTACCACCGGTTCGCTCATCAAGGCCATTATCTGTCTCCAAAATTACGCTTTGCTCTGCTTAACCACTTTTTTGTCGCATTACCTGCTAATGCTCAATCCCCGGAACCTTCATCCCGATACGCAGATGTAGACGTAAAGCCATTAGCAGGATGTGTGCCAGTTTGAAAAAGCCATTAAATTCAATTGGTAATGGAATGATTAGGGAAGTGAATGTTATGGAGTGCAAAAAATCAGTGCGCTGAGATGGTGCGTAGGAGAGGGTTGATTGCCAGAAAAGCCATCCGGTACCTTTTGATTTCCAGGATGATGCACTAATTGATTTCCGAGATGATGCACTAAAGACGTTTATCGAAAAAGTTGACCAGTTGCCTGAAATTCCCGGATTGGGGGTACAAAAAAGCCCGCAAGGCTTGTGCCGTGCGGGCTTTCAGGACTTCGATTAAGGTTCTGGTAACCATCAACCAGGAATTTTGGGCTGGCGGAATCTGAATAGACTGCGCAGGTTCATGTAAAATTGAGGTTTTATCTGATTCAACTTTGTTCCGTGTACCTAACCGTGTACCAATTATAGGATCTCATACTCCGGAACGGCTTTGCTAGGATAACTAACAGTCAGCCTAAAATCTGAATAAAATGATTTTGAGAAAAAGTGTTCACACTGTTCACTTTTGTTTTTTATTGATTAAATTCATTGGGTTAAGTGGTTTATGGTTTGAAGCGGGATGTACACTAGTGTGCACTAAGGGTGATCACCTTAGCCAAGATGATTAAAAGCGTCCTAAGCCACTATGCGCAATGTGAAGTTATTAGCCGCTGCTGTTGTCAATAGCCCGCTTTTGGCAATAGCAGAAGTTTGGAGTGACCTAGGGCGGATTAGGATGTTAGTTTAAAGGAGGAATGATAATGTTTAAAAGCATCGACAGCTTCTTATATTTTTCGCAGCTCATTAGGTGACATTCCTCTATGACTCCAATTCCTTCTAATCTTTTCGAAGTATATGCCTTATCGCTGCCCAGAGGTTTAGGATTTGGTGATGACCCTCCTGTAAATGCATGGGAGAGTAGTGATCGGATAACACTTTGTGCATTAACTCGTAACTGTCATAGTGGTAAGCATGGCATTCTTATAATGAGGCGTCGTGAAGATGATGTATGGACGGTACTGCGCAGGGAAACAAATTCCTTTAGTGAAGAAAACGCATTGGCAATAATTGGTAACGCGTGCAATGAATTCGCAGGTCGCGTTCCGTTGCCCCCGGGATCTAGACGACGTACACCTCTATGGGATACCAAAGGCGCGCAACCAAGTGGCATATTCAAAATGCTTGGACACCCCTCAAGAGCTCCTGGGGCATGGATGCTAAACCAACTATATCTGGCAATGCCTAATCCAGATTCTCACTGGGCAAGAGAGTGTCAGGGCGATAGTTTCCACACACGGATTTGGGAAGCCATGCTTCTAGCTAGTTTCCGCGAACAGGGTATGTTGGTAACTCAAGACCATGATTCTCCTGATTTCTATGTGGCAAATAGAGCAGGGGAAGAAGCCTGGGTAGAAGCCGTAACAGTTAATCCACCAGAGCGTTACGACCATGCCACGGCTGGACGCGACAAAGTTCCCGCAGATCTTAAAGAAAGAGTTTCAGGAATTGCCGCTGAACGCTACGCTCGGACCTTACGAAATAAATTGCGTAAAAATTATACTAGCTTGAAGCATGTCCAAGGCAAACCATTTGCTATTGCAGTAGCAGATTTTCACGCTCCAGGTTCAATGATGTGGAGTCGTGAGGCTCTCATGACCTACCTCTATGGATTTTATGGCAGAGAGAAAGAAAAAGATGGAAAGATTGTGGCTGTGCTCGAAATTATCGAATTCCTTTCGAGCGATCCGAATATACGTGCTGGCTTATTTATGTCGCGTGAAAACATAGAGCTTTCGGCGGTCATTTTTTCGAACGCAGCTACTTTATCCAAACTGAGCAGAGTACCTGTTTCCTCCGGAGTTTTAATTGATGGGTATCGCTATGTGAGAATTGGTAAATTCGCTGATGACTCTCCCGGTGCTGTGCGTGCTATTCCTTTTATTATGGACGTAACCAGCAACGAGTATCGTTCTTTGTGGAAGCCTTATAATCATGAGCCATGGACTGCGGAGATTGAAATATTTCATAACCCGAACGCGAAACATCCTCTGAGTACTGCGATATTTCCAGAGGCGACACATTGGATTCCAGAGAATGGCGAGATAGTTTGCAAACGTTATTATAAGTACAGCATACTTAGTAGCCAAACTCAGATACAACTTTCTCACACGCTCCTACCCTCGTTAGAGAGTTTCCTTGCTCAAGACATTAATGACGCTGACGATAAAATGAATTGATTTTATTCTGCTATGTCAGCCTAAAGTCGTTATATGAAAATATCCATTTCTGACTTCTTTTTCATCAGTGCAATTTATTATGTATACTGATAGCATTAGATGAGAAACATCATTGACCTTTTCCCATTTTTCATAAAGAAAGTTCTTAGCAATGTCCGCATATCGCTCATAGCAAACTCTGCCTAAGCGCACAGGCTGTTCCATGCGATTAGCGGACCTTGACGTAAAAATTTAGTTGTCGCTTCCTTAATAAATTAAGGTGTCCGATTTACTTGTTCTTCTGCTGGTACCACTTCTTCAGGTTGAGCTGCAACTTCTGAAATCGAGTTCAATATGTCACGAAGTCCTATTATTGTATTGCGCAAAGGCTCTAACAATTCTGGTTCTCGATCTGCTTGTTGTACTATCCATTCAGCAAATGTATCTTTACTTTCAGGAACTAGGCAAAGAACGTGGTAATGTAAATGGTCATCTCTTTCATTTATGTAATCAGCTATTTTCTCAAAGTTATCTGTGAAAAATTCACTATGCGGTTTTTTAGTAAGAGTTAGAAAACCCGCTTCTGATGCTCGATGCTTCACCTCTGCAGTGAATATATTCTCCAAGCACCCAGGCCAAAATGCTTTTTCTACTCTACAGCTAGTCATCAATTGCTGAAGTTCATGAACAAATGGTAATCGACACCAATAAACTTTGTTGGAATTGTCCTGTACCCAAGCGCCTCCATCACCTAATCTTCTATTTTTATAAAGATCACGCCCTTCTTTATCGTTATCAACTAATGCAAAAACAGCTCGTCCAGGTGCTAACGTGCTGATAACTTTTCCATTGCTTGCAAGAGCTTCCATTTTAGTTGTGCCTCCGCCAGATTCGAAAGTGAAAGGTATGTCACCTCCGATAAATAGCTCCCATGCCTTTGTAAATACAGCTGCGTCTGTGGCACCTTCAACAAAAACGATTGACGCATTATGCTGTACTAACTCTTGCTCCAAAGAAGTTCTTAACGCTTTAGACCTTTCTATCTCTGCATGGGCCTGTTCAAGGTAACTACTAATTACTGGAAGATGTGGTGTCTCACCCATTAACTCACTTGGGAGTTGCATTGAATCATTAGATAATTCTTTGACAGCAGAGTTCAAACGCCCCATATGTTCGTGCGTTTTAGAAACGAAATATTTGCTAACGCCATTATCTTTAAGTGAAAAAAAAGCAGGGCTATGACTAGTTAAGAATATTTGTTTGTTATTAGCTTTGCCAAGCTCAAGAAAGGTTTTAGCTTCCTCAATAGCACTAGCGAGCTCAAGTGAATTTTCAGGCTCTTCAAAACCCCATATATGGTATTCCTTTAAACTATTGTCGGATAAAAATGAAAGAATCTGAGGGATATGTCTTACTTGAATGCCATCGCCGCGTTGTAAAGTCAAACTGTATGAATCACCTTCTTCTGAAGTAACTTCAAAGTCTAATGATTTAAATAAGTCAGTTAGATCTCTAGGCGTAGAAACAGAACTATTTATCTTGAGAGAGCTTAAAAGTCCTTGGGTTAATTGTTCGGTTCTATTTCTTAGAGCTTCGGTGAAATTTACTAATGAACCGGAAAACTCAACGTGCTCAGAAATAACCTTGTAAATTTCTGCTTGCAGTCCTTCAAATATCTTTCTGTCTTTAATTGCTGGTATGTAATGAAATTGTATTTTATTAAGAAACCTTGTTAAATATTGCTGTAGATTAGGTTGAGTTATGGAAGAATAAAATTTTGGTTCTTCTTGATTAGTAATGCTCCACTGTTTCTTAACCCAAAATGAGTCTCCCAATGATGCTCTCCAGTTTACTGGGGTCGTGAACCAAATTTTCACATAAACAAACTTCCTTATATCATTTTCTGGTGTTGCCTCAGAGCGGCGAGCATGTGAAAAGTCACGGTCAAAACGAAAAGCTTGATTTGGATTTGTTTCATTTCTAAAAAATAAATTTAGAGCTCGTAAAACGTTACTTTTTCCAGCATCGTTTCTCCCGAAAATAATATTAGTCCCCGAGCAATTATTTAAATCATCTTTATAAATAGAACGAAAGTATGCGATTTCCACTTGCTTTATGAGTTTCATTAATACCACCCTAATAAAATTTTTATTCAAAACACCCTAAAGTACTTTTCTCAGAGGATATTTATAACAAAATCAACATTACTAAGCGATCTTAATGTAAGCAGATTGAACATTTATACTTTGAGCCAACTATTCGAAGCGTGGCTGAACAAATCAACGTCAGCACAACACTCATAACGAACCTTGGCTGACATTGAAAATTGCATCAAATAAAAACCGGCCAAAGCCGGTTTACATAGAATGATGTTATCAGGCGCTACATGCGGGCAACCAATCTGCCTCACTATCCTCATGTAACGTGAGGTTGGTTTGTATGCCGTTATTTGTCCGGCGTTTGAGCAGCACGCGCTCGTACTCTTTCAGTGTCTGCGGCACCGCCTGGCCGAAAGCCGTCAGGCTGAGCGGGTGCTGATGACCGCGCGATTCCATAAACGACAAGTACGCATGATAGAGATAGCGTTTCGGGTTAATCGGGCGAATGTTAGCGTTGCCGATAAACAACCCGTTCGGTGTGCTCAGCGGCATCAGGTAGCCACAGAAATCGACCAGCGGATCGGCCTGTCGCTTTATCTCCAGTGCTTCGCCGGATGTTTGCTGCGCCTGCAACAGCTCGCGTGCTTCATCGGGTGACGCGAAGCGCTGCATTAGATGGCGAACAATCACGGCCAGCTCGGCGCTGATTTTGTCCAGCAGCTGCGGATCGCGCTCTTTAGCCGGTATCACCTCCGGGAAGGTCAGGATTACCCGGCGACGCGAAACTCCACCGCTGCGATCGCTGAAACGCATCGGGTTGTTGTTCACTGCCAGAATTACCGCCGGGATGTGGGTTGAGTAGGGATCGCGATACTTGGGATCGATGGCTACCGCATCACCGCCGGTAATCGCCTTAATGCCCGCGCCGTCGCCGCTCCACTTTTCCTGGTCGGGCAGGATAATCAGCGAGTAGCCAATCACCACCACACGTTCGCGCGACGACTCCAGCGTGTCGATGGTCGCGGCCGTGGTGTTGTCCGTTCCGGCCAGCATGGTGGCGATTTCCGCCATGATGCTTTTACCACTGTCGCCGCCGGTGACCTCAAGAAACCTCTTCCAGCCATACCCGGCTTGCCAGCACCATAAATGACAATTCGCAAAATCACAGACACAAAAAAGCCCGCGAGGCTTTCACCTTGCGGGCTTTCAGGACTTCGATGATGGTTCTGGTAACCATCAACCAAGAATTTTGGTGGAGCTGGCGGGAGTTGAACCCGCGTCCGAAATTACTACACCGTCGGCACTACATGCTTAGTCAGTTTTTACATTCGCCGGTTAGCTGCGAACAGACACGCCACTAACAGACTAGCCTGATTGGATTTAACGCTTCAACCCCAGGCAAGGCATCCACGCGATCTCTTTTGGGTTTGACTTCTCTTGATCCCCGTCTTAAGAGCGGAAGCTAGGGAGAGAAGGCTCTAAGCAGGTTATTAAGCTGCTAGTGCGTAGTTTTCGTCGTTTGCGACTATTTTTTTGCGGCTTTTTACGAGGCAAACCGCCCCTCGGCATGCTCCTAAGGCTTCACAATCCCGTCGAATCCAGAATCAGCCCCAGAACTTCAAATACTAGCAAAAAATCGGGTCAGAATCCAGCGCTAACGCTTTGAATTCTTCATGATACGGGCTTTATCCAGTTGCCATTCACGGTCTTTGATATCGTCACGTTTATCATGCTCTTTCTTACCGCGTGCAACACCAATCTTCAGTTTACACCAGGCGTTCTTCCAGTAGAGCGAGAGCGCCACGATGGTATAACCTTCGCGATTGACGCGGCCATACAGTGAATCCAGCTCACGTTGCTTCAGCAGCAGCTTACGGCTGCGCGTGGGATCGCACACCACATGGCTGGAAGCAACGGCTAAGGGTTGAAAGGTTGAACCAAACAGGAACGCTTCGCCATCGCGCAGCAGAATATAGCTGTCGCTGATGTTGGCTTTGCCGGCACGAAGTGATTTAACTTCCCATCCTTGCAACGATAATCCCGCTTCATACTCCTCTTCGATGAAGTATTCGTGGCGGGCGCGTTTGTTCATGGCAACAGTGGCAGAACCGGGTTTGTGTGATTTTTTCTTTGTCATAGTGCGGCGTATTTTACATCACTTAGTCGGTTATCGCATCCCCAGTCCAGCGGGGCAGCAGGAAACGAGATATTCTAGCACACCCTTACTCGGGGGCATTTTTGTTTAATCGCTGAAAATGCTATTATTCAGCGGTTTCGTGATGAACAGGAACCATTATGGCTCAGATTAGTCGTTCGGCGCTGGTCCCGTTTAGTGCCGGGCAGATGTACAAACTTGTAAATGATGTGGATGCTTATCCGCAATTCCTGCCGGGTTGCACCGGAAGCCGCGTGCTGGATGCGTCAGAGAATCAGATGACCGCGTCCGTGGATGTGTCGAAAGCTGGCATCAGCAAAACATTTACTACCCGAAATACCCTGACGGATAACCAGAGCATCCACATGCAGCTGGTTGACGGGCCGTTCCGTAAGCTGACCGGCGGCTGGAAATTCATCTCACTGGGCGATGATGCCTGCAAGGTGGAGTTAAGCCTGGAGTTTGAATTTACCAACATGCTAGTCGAGATGGCCTTTGGTCGAATCTTCAAAGAGCTGGCCAACAGCATGGTGCAGGCGTTCACGCAGCGCGCCAAAGAGGTCTACAGTGCCTGATATTTCGGTTGAGGTGGTCTATGCGCTGCCTGAAAAGCAATATCAGCTCTATGTCAAAGTGGAGCAGGGCAGCACGGTGGAGCAGGCGATAGAGCAATCCGGAATACTGGAGCTGCGCCGCGAAATCGACCTCAGCAGCAACAAAGTGGGTATCTACAGCCGGGCAGTGAAGCTCAGTGATGTGGTTGATGAAGGCGATAGGATTGAAATCTATCGACCGCTGATCGCCGATCCTAAAGAGCTGCGTCGTCAACGCGCAGAACGCTCAGCATCCGGTAAAAAGTAAGCAGCAGATCACCAGGTCCTGATGATCAGCAGCATAAAAAAAGGCGCTCAGTGCGCCTTTTTTACTGTCTGCCGTTGGGTTAGTCGCTTTTTTGCGCCAGATTCGGCTTGTTGTCGATATTGGTCAGAACGCCGTTGCCATCAAAGTTGAGCGTCAGCGTCTGCTGCTGTACGCGCTCATGGCCTGGTTCCTGACGGAAAACGTAATACCAGACGTTGCTGCCAAACGGATCTTTCATCATTGGCGTACCGAGCGTGTAAGCCACCTGCTGCTGTGTCATACCGGTGTGAATCTTGGCCACATCATTGGCAACCAGATAGTTTCCCTGGTTGATATCAGGACGATATACCACGCGCTCTAAGGTGGAACATCCGGCGGTCATCATCAACATTACCACTGCCGCGGCAGTCAGCGTTTTACAGCGCATCTATACATTCCTTTTCCGGGGCCAAACGCCTTTTACAGGCTGTTTTTTTGCCAACAAAATCTGAACTCTGCCTGCGGCAGGCTTTATTACTTTGGCGACATAAGTGCCGATGATAATAAACCTTTTCGCTATTGGAAACCTCTACAGAGCATGCATATGACCACGGTAGGTTAAAAAAGTGCGCTATCAGGCGGCTAAAAGTTCTTTGGCATTCGCCAGGGTGTTGCGTGTGACCTCGCTACCGCCCAGCAGGCGTGCCAGTTCCTGCAGCCGTGCACGCTTGTCCAGCGGCTGCATATGGGTTTCGGTCATTGCGCCATCGGTCTCTTTGCTGACAAAGAAATGCTGATGACCGCAGCCCGCCACCTGTGGCAGGTGGGTGACACACATCACCTGCGTTGACTCACCCAGCTGACGCAGCAGTTTACCCACCACGGCGGCAGTCGGACCGCTGATCCCGACATCAACTTCATCGAAAATCATCGCTGGCGTCTCCATTTTCTTCGCGGTGATCACCTGAATCGCCAGCGCGATACGGGAGAGCTCACCACCGGACGCGACTTTACCCAGCGGCTGCAGCGGCTGGCCGGGATTCGTGGTCACCTGGAAGTCGATGCGGCTGGCGCCCTCTGCAGTCAGCTGATCCGGGTTAAAGGTCAGCGCAATCTTAAACTGGCCGTGCGGCATAGAGAGCAGATGCATACTCTGGGTAATCAGCTGCTGCAGCTCTTCAGCGTACTGTGTGCGCTGCTGATGAAGCTGCTCAGCGCTTAACAGGGCAGCCTGATAGTGTTCGCCGACCAGCGACTGCAGGCTCTCCTGATCGCTTTCATGCTGTGACAGCAGCTCCGCTTCAGCCAGCAACTGCTGATGCAGTTCAGGCAGGTTTTCCGGCGTGACGTGATGCTTACGCGCCAGGGCGATCTGGCGTGAAATGCGCAGCTCCAGTTCATACAGGCGATTAGGATCGAGATCGAGGCTGTCGCAGTAGTGACGCAATTCGTCGCTGGCTTCACTCAGCTGAATGGCCGCTTCTTCCAGCAGGTTGTAGACACCGTTCAGTTTCTCATCCAGCGAGGTCAGCTCAGAGAGCATCTCACGGGCGCTGTAGAGCAGGCTGCAGAGATTGTTGTCGTCACTGTCCGCAAGTAGCTGCAGCGCCTGTTGGCTGGTCGACAGCAGCTGTCCGCTATTGGCGAGCCGCTTGTACTCTTCGTCAATCTGCTCATATTCGCCAGCCTGCGGCGCAAACTCGTTCAGCTCTTTCAACTGATACTGCAACAGTTCACGACGCGCTTCACGCTCCTGCGCCTGCTGCTGATGCAGCGCCAGGGTGCGGCAGCTCTGGTGCCAGGTCTGATAGTGGGTGCGCATGCGCTGCAGCAGATCGTCATGACCGGCGTAGGCATCCAGCAGATGTTTCTGATGCTCAGGCTTGAGCAGCAGCTGGTGCGCATGCTGACCGTGAATCTGAATCAGTAACTGACCAAGGTCGCGCAACTGTGACAGCGGCACCGCCGTGCCGTTGATGAACCCGCGTGAACGTCCGTCAGCGCTAATCACCCGGCGCAGCAGACACTCATTGCCATCGTCCAGATGATTATCTACCAGCCAGCGCTGAGCAGAAGGGGAGGATTTAAGCTGAAAGCGGGCGCAAAGATCGGCCCGGCTGGCACCCTGACGCACCATGTCGGCATCGGCCCGACCGCCAAGGCATAATCCCAGCGCATCAATCGCGATAGATTTACCGGCACCGGTCTCACCCGTGATTGCTGTCATACCGCGTTGGAAATCAATGTCGAGCTCACGAACGATAGCGAAATTACTGATGGTCAGTTGGGCCAGCATAGGTTCACCTGTATGAATAAACACATATGGTTTTTCATACAGTATAAACTGGAATTTTATCCAGTAAAGAGGCGGCGTGCCTTTTCAGAATAATTTTTTTGACCAGCCTAGTTTTGAACTCAGCGTATTGAAATAGCTGTAGTTTTTGGGGTGGATCAGATTAAGGTGACTGGCGCTGCGTCGAATCAGCACATCTTCGCCTTCCTGGATCGGCAGCGCGATCTGGCTGTCACAGCTGATCTCCAGGTCGCTGCGGCGTGAAGAAAAGCGCAACCGGATGGTACTGCTGCTGTTAATCACCAGCGGACGGGCCGACAGCGTATGCGGGAACATCGGCACCAGCACAATCGCCTCCAGCGAGGGCGTGAGTATCGGGCCGCCAGCAGAAAGCGAATAGGCGGTTGAGCCAGTAGGCGTAGAGATAATCAGCCCATCGGAGCGCTGGGAAAAGGCAAACACTTCATCGATATACACTTCAAACTCGATCATGTGCGCCACTTTACCGGGATGCAGCACCACTTCATTAATGGCCGAGCCAATGCGTGGCGAGCAGTCAGATTTACACACCTGCGCTTCCAGTAGAAAACGGCTTTCAACGAAGTAGTTGCCCTGTAACACTTCATCCAGCTGCTGTTGCGCATTGTCCGGATCGAGATCGGTCAGAAAGCCGAGATTACCGCGGTTAATGCCAATCACTTTGATGTCATAGCGCGCCAGCACGCGGGCCGCGCCCAGCATATTGCCGTCGCCGCCGACCACCACCGCCAGATCGGCCTGTTGACCAATCTCCGCCAGCGTACCGGTCTGAACGTCGTGTAGCGCCAGCTCCTGCGCGATTTGCTTCTCTACGATCACTTGATAACCTTTGGCGGTCAGCCAGCGCCAGAGCATCTCATGCGTGGTTAACGCGGTGGGATGGCGTGGATGACCCACAATACCAATGCAGTTAAAGTGTTTGTTCATCGAGTGGGTGTTCCTTATAAGCCAAAACGGCAAGGCAATGTGATAGGTTCCCTTGAAACCGTCAAACCGATCCCCATAATAAGCCAACCAGCGAAATGAATGTGCAAAACGCGGAGAAATTCATGAGTAGTAAAGAACAGAACACCCCAAACGAGCAAGTCTCAGACGAAATTCAGCAGGATCAGCAGCAACCTCAGGAAGCGGAGACAGCAGCAGAGGTGGATCCGCGTGATGAGCGTATCGCTCAGCTCGAAGCTGAATTAGCGCAGTCGCAAACCGGCGTGCGTGACGCACAGCTGCGTGCGCAGGCTGAGATTGAGAACATTCGTCGCCGTGCCGAAATGGACGTCGAGAAGGCGCATAAATTCGCTCTGGAGAAATTTGCCAACGAATTGCTGCCGGTGATCGACAGTCTTGAGCGTGCGCTGGAAGTGGCGAATAAAGAAGACGCGCAGCTGGCGCCAATGATCGAAGGGATTGAACTGACCCTGAAGGGTCTGCTCGGCGCAGTGCGTAAATTCGGCGTTGAAGTGGTCGGCGAAACCGGCGTGCCGTTCAATCCGGAAGTGCATCAGGCGATGTCGATGATGGAGTCTGAAGAGTTCGAACCTAACCAGGTGATGCTGGTGATGCAACGTGGCTACACGCTGAATGGTCGCTTACTGCGTCCGGCGATGGTGGCGGTTGCCAAAGCCAAAGGCTGATTTCACGCCTGAATCCGTTCCACGGCCGCGCACTGTCGCGGCCGTGTGCTTTGCGGCTTACGCAGGCAATACCGGCGTCCAGTCAATCGGTTCCTGACCGGCGTCGCGCAGTATCGCGTTGGTTTTCGAGAAGTGCTGACAGCCAAAAAAGCCCCGATGCGCCGAGAGCGGCGAAGGATGCGGCGCCTGCAATACGTGATGGCGCTGACGGTCAATAATGCTGCCTTTCTTCTGCGCGTGCGATCCCCACAGCAGGAACACCACTCCTTCCCGATGCTGGTTAATCGCAGCAATCACATTATCGGTAAAGGTTTCCCAGCCAAATCGCGCATGGGAATGGGCCTTACCGGCTTCCACCGTTAATACCGTGTTCAGCAGCATCACACCCTGTTTTGCCCAGCTTTCCAGAAAACCGTGGTTCGGTTTTTCAAAGCCTGGAATGTCCTGCAACAGCTCTTTATAGATGTTCTGCAGCGACGGCGGCACCTGAACGCCAGGCAAGACCGAAAAGGCCAGACCATGTGCCTGATGAGGGCCGTGATACGGGTCCTGACCGAGAATCACCACTTTAACGTCGCCTAATTCTGTCAGGCGAAAGGCGTTGAACACATCCTTTTGCGGCGGATAAACCGTCACGCCGGCGGCACGCTCATCGGCCACTAATTTCAGCGTCTCGGTGAAATAGGGTTTCTGTTTCTCTTCAGCCAGCACGTCGTGCCAGGTCAGCTTTTCAGCCATAATTAACTCCCTTGAGGTGTGTGCGGTAAGCTTAGCCGTTCCTGCTGCTGAGCTGAAGGGCAAAAATATTTTTAATAATGCAAAAAAAGTTAATGTCGGCAGGGTTGTGAGATCAAACAGTTAGCGGAAAAGGGCGATTTCTGGCTGGCTAAAATTGACCCAGGTCAAAGCTGCTTCTGCGGAGGAGTGGTATACCGGGGCCTCAAATTTGATTCATTCACGCATTGCCCTGGAGGCGCTGACATGATTACTGGAATCCAGATCACACAAACTAATAAACCCCAACTCCTTAACTCCTTCTGGCTACTGGACGAAGAGAAAGGCGAGGCGCGCTGCCTGTGCGCTAAAGGCGGCTATGAAGAAGATCAGGTTGTTGCTATCAGCGAACTGGGTGAGTTCACCTATCGTGAAGTACCGGTAGAGATGAAACCTCAGGTGCGCGTCGAAGGTGGGCAGCATCTGAACGTCAACGTTCTGCGTCGTGAAACGCTGGAAGATGCGGTTAAACATCCTGAAAATTATCCGCAGCTGACCATTCGTGTTTCCGGCTACGCGGTACGTTTTAATTCGCTGACGCCAGAGCAGCAACGCGACGTGATCGCCCGTACCTTTACTGAAAGTCTTTGAGTCACAACAATCAGCAGGCGCTGAAAAAGAACGCAAAGCACACACAGTATTTTCTATCAGGTTATTAATAAGATAGAAGCCAGGCTCAGAGGCCTGAGCGGCGCTGACTTACGGAAGATTGCCCTCAGGCACTGAAAATGGCACCAACCGCCTGTTACTGATGGTTAAGTCAAAAAAATCGCCTCATCAGAGGCGATTTTTTTATTGATGCGATGATTTATTCCGCATTCTCATTAGCCGGTGCGCTGCCGCTCGGCTTGCGGCGTTTGCCAATATTTTTGGCATCGCGATGGCGTTTTTTCACTCGCGGTTTCTCCGCTTCGCTCGATTTCTTCTCTGCACGCTTCGCCAGCACTTTTTTCGACGGTTTACCGGTGGTTTTGGCATGTGGCGCACGCGTCTCTGGACGCAGCTCATCAATCACGCGCGCTTTCAGCGGCTCGTTGACGTAGCGACTGATTTTACCCAGCAGCACATAATCGTGCGCCTCGACCAGCGAAATCGCGATCCCTTTACGGCCGGCACGTCCGGTACGGCCAATACGGTGCAGATAGGTGTCGGCGGTGCGCGGCATATCGAAGTTGAAGACGTGACTGACGTCATCAACGTCAATGCCGCGTGCTGCGATGTCAGTGGCGACCAGCACGTTCACCCGGCCTTCAATCAGACGTTTGATCGCTTCGTTACGCTTCGCCTGCACCATTTCGCCTTCCAGATAGCTGCTACGAATCCCCGCTTCGTGCAGCCAGCTGACCAGCTCATGCAGACGCTCACGTTTACGTACAAACACGATGCAGCGCGTCACTTCCGGCTGTTTCAGCAGGTGAACCAGCAATTTGGTTTTGTGTTCCAGATCGTCAGCACGGTAGTACCACTGCTGGATCTTTTTACGTTCGCGGCGGCTCGGATCGGCTTCCAGTTCAACCGGATCGTTCAGCAGACGCTCGGCGAAGTCTTTGATGTTTTCGCCTTCCAGCGTGGCGGAAAACAGCATCGTTTGCTTGCGCCAGCGGGTTTCAGCCGCAATGGTTTCAATATCCTGGGCGAAACCCATGTCCAGCATACGGTCCGCTTCATCAAGCACCAGCGTCTCAACGGCGCGGCAGTCGAAGTTCTCTTCTTTGATGTATTGCAGCAGACGACCGGTGGTGGCGACCACGATATCCTGGTTTTCGCTGAAGACTTCAGCGTGGTTCATGTAGGCCACGCCGCCGGTAATGGTGGCGATATCCAGATGGGTGTGCTTCGCCAGTTCGCGTGCCTGGTCGGCGACCTGCATCGCCAGTTCACGGGTTGGCGTTAAGATCAGAATGCGGGGCGGGCCAGATTTCTTACGAGGGAAATCAAGCAGGTGCTGCAGCGCCGGTAACAGATAGGCGGCAGTTTTCCCGGTCCCGGTAGGTGCCGAACCCAGAACGTCGTGGCCCTCAAGCGCGGGCGGAATGGCTGCAGCCTGAATGACTGTTGGGCGCGTAAAGCCTTTTTCCTGCAGCGCTTCAAGCAGGCTTTCGTCGAGTTCGAGTTCGGAGAATGTGGTTACTGTCATGGTCTACCTCAGTTTGGGGCGCTGATTATAGACAGATCAGACGTAATCTTCATCTGTTAATCCGCCAGGTATAGTCTGCTGCGTGAATTCCGTTACCTGTCACGTTACACTTATGCGCTGCCGCACGGCAGAAAAAAGTAAATGGTAGCGACCCATGATGCACGACAAGCCGCGTGAGCGGCCCCAGTTAAACAAGAACGGATTTACCTTTAAACAATTTTTTGTGGCGCACGATCGCTGTGCAATGAAAGTCGGAACCGATGCCATTCTGCTTGGTGCCTGGGCGCCGGTGGCTGGCGTCAGACGGATTCTGGACATCGGCAGTGGCAGCGGACTGATTGCGCTGATGCTGGCGCAACGCACGCCGTCTCCGGTTGAGATTGATGCGGTTGAGCTGGAGAGTGAGGCAGCGCAGCAGGCGCAGGATAATGTTCAGCAGTCGCCGTGGCCGGCACGTATCCGGGTTCATCAGCAGGATATTGCCCGCTGGGCAGAGCGTTGCGAGCAGCGCTATTCACTGATCGTCAGTAATCCTCCTTACTTCGCACCCGGCGTGGCCTGCTCCAGCACGGCGCGCGACAACGCCCGGGCAACCAGCACGCTCGATCATCAGACCCTGTTGCGCAGCGCGGCGCTGCTGATTGAAGAAGAGGGGATGTTCTGCGTGGTGCTGCCGACCGCCACCGGTGAGACCTTTATCAGCCAGGCGCTGGACGATGGCTGGCATTTACGTTTCCGGCTCGACGTAGCGGAATATGCGCATCGTCCACCGCATCGGGTGCTGCTGGCCTTTTCCCCTAAGGCGGGCGAAACGCTGCAGGAGCGTCTCGCCATTCGCGCGCCCGACACGCACTATTCTGATGACTGGTGTTGCCTGACGCGGGAGTTCTATCTGTTCCTGTAACTGGGTGGCGTCAGGATGGTCGGCAGCGCTTCCGGTAACAGATCGGGATAGTCGCGGATGTAGTGCAGTCCACGGCTCTCTTTTCGCGCCAGCGCGTAGCGCACCATGAGTTCGGCAACCTGCACCAGATTCCTCAGTTCCAGCAAATTGTTGGAGAGGCGGAAGTGATGATAATACTCATCGATCTCCTGCTGGAGCAGGGTGATGCGGCGCAATGCCCGCTCCAGACGCTTGGTGGTCCGCACGATGCCGACGTAATCCCACATAAACAGCCGCAACTCATGCCAGTTATGCTGGATGATCACCCGTTCATCGGCATCATCAACCTGGCTTTCATCCCAGCCGGGCAGCGCGGTAACAGCTTCGACCTCGGGCAGGGTGCGAATCAAATCTTCTGCAGCAGACCAGCCATAGACCAGGCACTCCAGCAGCGAGTTGGAGGCCATCCGGTTGGCACCGTGCAGGCCGGTATAACTCACTTCACCAATCGCATACAGGCCATTAACGTCGGTGCGGCCCTGCTGATCGACCATCACACCGCCACAGGTGTAGTGCGCGGCTGGCACAATCGGAATCGGCTCTCGGGTCAGGTCAAAGCCAAAGGTCAGCAACTTGTCGTAAATCATCGGGAAGTGGGCGCGGACAAAGTCCGCCGGCTGATGACTGATGTCGAGATACATGCAGTCAACGCCCAGCCGCTTCATCTCATGATCAATGGCTCTGGCGACGATGTCGCGCGGTGCCAGTTCAGCTCGCTCATCAAAATCGGGCATAAAGCGGCTGCCGTCAGGACGCAGCAGCCAGGCCCCTTCGCCGCGTAACGCTTCGGTTAACAGAAAATTACGCGCCTGGGGATGAAACAGGCAGGTCGGATGAAACTGGTTAAATTCAAGGTTGGCGACCCGACAACCGGCCCGCCACGCCATCGCGATGCCATCGCCGGAGGCAATATCGGGATTAGTCGTGTATTGATACACTTTTGCTGCGCCGCCGGTCGCCACCACCACCGCGCGGGCAGAACAGATTTCAACCTGCTCGCGATTGCGGTTCCAGATCCACGCACCCACGACCCGGCGTGGTCCGGGCAGCCCGAGTTTGTCTGAAAGAATCAGATCGACGGCGTTAGTCCGTTCCAGAATCCGGATGTTGGGATGGCTGAGCGCCTGGCTGACCAGCGTGGTTTCTACCGCGCGGCCGGTGGCATCGGCGCTGTGCAGAATACGGCGATGACTATGACCGCCTTCGCGGGTCAGGTGATAGCGCATCTCGCCCGCCGCCTGCGGATCGATATCAAAGGCGACGCCGTTATCAATCAGCCACTGCACGCAGTGACGGGCATTGCTGGCGATAAACGAGACGGCATCTCGGTCGCACAGCCCGGCGCCGGCCACCAGCGTATCCTCAACGTGCGACTCAATGCTGTCAGTTTCATCAAACACCGCCGCGATGCCGCCCTGCGCATACAGGGTGGAACCCTCATTGACTTGTGCTTTGCTGAGCACCGTCACCTGATAGTGTCGGGCCAGACGCAGCGCCAGCGACAGACCGGCTGCACCGCTGCCCACAATCAAAACATCACACTGATAATCCGGATTTGCATTTGTCATGGTGTTTAATTTACTAAACAAGAATAGGGCTGAGCATAAGCTTTAAGCCGGTTGCTGTGAAGTATTTTGAACAACTTTTCAGCTCGCTGGTGGCGGGCGGGTTAAATGCCACCAATAATCAGCAAGTTAAAGCCAGGCGGGTTTAAAAACTGTTTTTTATACCAAACTAAATTAAGCACAGGGATTTAAAGATGAAAAAGCCGTTGTCATAGGTTACTCTGCCTGCGATTTACGCTCCTTGCACTGAACGAAAATGAACAAGCCGGAGACTCTCCAGCGGAGCGGTAAATATTAGGGCGATAAGTGAACTTCGCTCCACATCACAACTCTAAGCGCATGCTTGCTCAGAAACATTGAGATGTGCTGGCAGTTACTTTACGCGTAAGAAAAATTTGGGGAGACATTACCTCGGATGAGCGAGCAGTTAACGGATCAGATCCTCGTTGAACGGGTACAGAAGGGAGATCAAAAAGCTTTCAACTTACTGGTAATTCGTTACCAGCATAAAGTGGCGAGCCTGGTTTCACGCTATGTTCCGTCGGGCGATGTGCCTGATGTAGTACAGGAATCGTTTATTAAAGCGTATCGCGCACTGGACTCTTTCCGGGGCGATAGCGCGTTTTATACCTGGCTGTACCGCATCGCGGTCAATACAGCGAAAAATTACCTGGTTGCTCAGGGGCGTCGTCCGCCATCCAGCGATGTGGATGCGATTGACGCAGAAAATTTCGAAAGTGCGGGTGCATTAAAAGAAATTTCGAACCCTGAGAACTTAATGTTGTCAGAAGAACTGAAACAAATTGTCTTTCGTACCATCGAGGCGCTACCCGAGGATTTGCGTATGGCAATCACCCTCAGGGAACTGGACGGCCTGAGCTATGAAGAGATCGCCGTCATTATGGATTGCCCGGTAGGCACTGTTCGGTCACGTATCTTCCGTGCGCGAGAGGCCATTGATAATAAAGTTCAACCGCTTATCCAACGTCAGTGATAACGGCTACTGGAAGGGTACCTAGGCATGCAGAAAGAAAAACTTTCCGCTTTAATGGATGGTGAGACCTTAGATAACGAGCTGTTCTCCACGTTATCAAAGGATGCGGATTTACAGAAAAGCTGGGAAAGCTACCATCTCATTCGCGATACGATGCGCGGCGATGTTGGTGAGTTCCTGCATTTTGATATCTCTGCGCGCGTTGCCGCTGCCATCGAAAAAGAACCGCTGCGTACTGTTACACCGCTGATCCCTGAAGCGCAGCCAGAACCTTCCCGTTGGGAAAAAATGCCGTTCTGGCAAAAAGTGCGCCCGTGGGCTGCGCAACTGACTCAGGTCGGCGTGGCTGCCTGCGTTTCACTGGCCGTTATCGTTGGCGTACAGCACTATAACCAGCCTGCCGGCGGTGCGACTGAAGCGTCTGACTCGCCGGTGTTCAACACGCTGCCGATGATGGGCAAAGCCTCACCGGTCAGCCTGGGCGTACCGTCAGATGCGTTTGATACCAACAGCGCTAATCAGCAGGTTCAGGATCAGCGTCGTCGCGTTAACGCGATGCTGCAGGATTATGAGCTGCAACGCCGCTTACATGCCGATCAGCTGCAGTTTGAAACTAACGCACCGAAACAGGCACAGGCTGATGTTCCCGGAAACCAATCGTTAGGACTCCAGCAGCAGTAATGAAGCCGCTTTGGTATGCTGTTAGCCTGCTGACAGGCAGCCTGTTGTGGTCATCTGCCGCCCCGGCGCAAACTTCTGCGTCCGGGGCGCTATTGCAGCAGATGGAGCAGGCCAGTCAGAACCTCAACTACGAATTTGCTTATATCAACGTCTCCCGCCTTGGCATTGAATCGCTGCGTTACCGTCATGCGGTAATCGATCAGCGCATTTTTGCTCAGCTGTTGCAGATGGACGGTCCGCGCCGTGAAGTCATCCAGCGCGACAACGATATCAGCTACTTCGAACCGGGCCTTGAACCGTTCTCGCTTCCTGGAAACCACATTATCGATGCGTTGCCATCGGTCATCTTTGCTGATTTCTCCAAACTGAGCAGTGCTTACGACTTTATTACCGTCGGACGCTCACGTATTGCCGATCAGATGTGTGACGTGTTGCGCATTGTGTCGCGCGACGGCACACGCTACAGCTATGTCGTCTGGCTCGACGTTGATACCAAACTGCCGCTGCGCATTGACCTGCTGGATCGGGATGGTGAAACGCTGGAGCAGTTTCGCGTCATCAGCTTTGCGGTGGACGAAGGAGTGCGTAATCTGATGCAGGGGCTTGAAAAGGCCAATCTGCCGCCATCGCTCTCGGTGCCGAAAGGGGATGCGGTGACGCTCAACTGGCAGCCCGGCTGGATTCCCGCTGGCATGACGCTGGTGTCGCAGAACCGTCGTACGCTGCCCGCGCTGAACAAAAATATGGAGTCGCGTCTCTACAGCGATGGCCTGTTCAGCTTCGCGATCAATATTACGCCGGCCGATAAAAGCAGCACCACCCAGACATTGCGCACTGGGCGACGTACGGTCCAGACAGTTGTGCGCAATAATAACGAGATTGCAGTGGTCGGCGAATTACCGCCAGCGACAGCAAAACGCATTGCGGACAGCATCGACCTGGGGTCACAAAAATGATGAGAGAATGGGCCACCGTGGTGGCATGGCAGGATGGCATCGCCACTCTGCATACTGAAGCGAAAACCTCCTGCAACAGTTGCCAGGCGCGTAAAGGCTGCGGCAGCCATATGCTGAACAAACTCGGCCCGAAAAATGCCCATGTGATGCAGATTGCCAGCAGCAAACCGCTGCAGCCGGGACAGCGAATCGAGCTCGGTATCCGTGAGAGCAGCCTGCTGGGCTCGGCATTGCTGGTCTACATGACGCCGCTGTTGGGTCTCTTCCTGGTGGCAGGCCTGTTTCAGGCACTGTTCAGTAGCGATCTGGCCGCTGCCAGCGGCGCGCTACTGGGCGGTATCGGCGGCTTTATTATCGCTAAAGGGGTCTCAATGAAGCTGGGGGATCGTGAAGCCTTTCAGCCGGTGATCCTGAACATCGCCTTACCTCCTGACGCGCTGCGTGTTGAAAGCGAAGCGTAACCCACGCCCAGGCCGCGCACTCCGCGGCCTTTGTCCGTTCTTCCCGCTGCAAAACTCTGTTTCGCTTCCACAACGTTCCATTCTTTTATGCGCGGCGTTAACAGTGTAATATGCGTCGTCATTAATGAGGCTGACAGGATTGTGGGTAAAGAGCGATCTTCCTGAATGTGTCTGTGCTCAGGTTTTCAACTGATTCTCTATGCGAAGATATTCATATAAATGAAGCACATAAGAAATTTCTCCATCATCGCCCACATCGACCATGGTAAATCTACGCTCTCTGACCGCCTGATTCAGATTTGCGGTGGCCTCACCGCCCGTGAGATGGCTGCCCAGGTTCTTGACTCGATGGATCTGGAGCGTGAACGCGGCATCACCATCAAAGCACAGAGCGTAACGCTCGATTACCACGCGAAAGACGGCGAAACTTACCAGCTCAATTTCATCGATACGCCGGGTCACGTTGACTTCTCCTATGAAGTTTCCCGCTCACTGGCGGCCTGCGAAGGCGCACTGCTGGTGGTGGATGCCGGGCAGGGCGTAGAAGCGCAGACCCTGGCGAACTGCTACACCGCGATTGAGATGGATCTGGAAGTAGTGCCGGTTCTGAACAAAATTGACCTGCCAGCGGCCGATCCCGATCGTGCGGCGCAGGAAATTGAAGATATCGTCGGCATTGATGCTACCGACGCGGTGCGCTGCTCGGCCAAGACCGGCGTGGGCGTACCGGAAGTGCTGGAGCGTTTAGTACGCGATATCCCGCCGCCACAAGGCGATCCGGAGGCTCCACTGCAGGCGCTGATTATCGACTCCTGGTTTGATAACTACCTCGGTGTGGTTTCGCTGGTGCGCGTCAAAAACGGCACCATGCGCAAGGGCGATAAAATTAAAGTGCTGAGCACCGGCCAGGTCTATAACGCTGACCGTCTCGGCATCTTCACCCCGAAGCGGGTCGATCGTAACGAACTTAACTGCGGTGAAGTCGGCTGGCTGGTCTGCGCGATTAAAGACATTCTCGGCGCGCCGGTCGGGGATACCCTGACCACCGCACGCAACCCGGCAGACAAAGCGTTGCCAGGCTTCAAAAAAGTGAAGCCGCAGGTCTATGCCGGTCTGTTCCCAATCAGCTCTGACGACTATGAAGCGTTCCGTGATGCGCTCGGCAAACTGAGCCTGAACGATGCTTCGCTGTTCTACGAGCCAGAGAGCTCGACGGCGCTGGGCTTTGGTTTCCGTTGTGGCTTCCTGGGTCTGCTGCACATGGAGATCATCCAGGAACGTCTGGAGCGCGAATACGATCTCGATCTGATCACCACTGCGCCAACCGTAGTGTATGAAGTGGTCACCACCAGCGGCGATGTGGTCTATGTCGATAGCCCGTCTAAGCTGCCGGCGCTGAATAACATCGAAGAGCTGCGCGAGCCGATCGCTGAGTGTCACATGCTGTTGCCGCAGGAGTATCTCGGCAACGTGATTACGCTGTGCATCGAGAAACGTGGCGTTCAGACCAACATGGTTTACCACGGCAATCAGGTCGCGCTGACCTATGAGATTCCGATGGCGGAAGTGGTACTGGACTTCTTTGACCGTCTGAAATCGACGTCACGCGGTTATGCTTCGCTGGATTATAACTTTAAACGTTTCCAGACCTCTGACATGGTGCGCGTCGATGTTCTGATCAACTCAGAACGTGTCGATGCGCTGGCGCTGATTACCCACCGTGAAAACGCACCGTATCGGGGACGCGATCTGGTTGAGAAGATGAAAGAGCTCATTCCGCGTCAGCAGTTTGATATTGCGATTCAGGCGGCAATCGGCAATCACATTATCGCGCGTTCAACGGTTAAACAGCTGCGTAAAAACGTGCTCGCCAAGTGTTATGGCGGTGACGTCAGTCGTAAGAAGAAACTGTTGCAGAAGCAGAAAGACGGTAAGAAGCGAATGAAGCAGGTCGGTAACGTTGAGCTGCCGCAGGAAGCCTTCCTCGCGATTCTGCATGTCGGTAAGGACAGCAAATAAGGATTTCCAATGGCTAATATGTTCGCCCTGATACTGGCGATAGCGACGCTGATTACTGGCATCGTCTGGGTTATTGATCGTTTTAAATGGGCACCGCAACGTCGGGCGAAACAGGCAGCGGCTCAGGCGCAAACCGGCAATACGCTCGACAGCAAAACGCTGGCGAAAGTGTCGTCGCAGCCAGGCTGGGTGGAAACCACGGCGTCGGTGTTCCCGGTGCTGGCGGTGGTGTTTATCGTGCGGTCGTTTATTTACGAACCGTTCCAGATCCCCTCAGGATCGATGATGCCGACGCTGCTGATTGGCGATTTTATTCTGGTGGAGAAGTTCGCCTACGGAATTAAAGATCCGATCACCCAGACCACGCTGATCCCAACCGGTCAGCCGAAGCGCGGTGATATCGCGGTGTTTAAATACCCGAAAGATCCGAGCCTCGACTACATTAAACGCGTTATCGGTTTACCTGGCGATAAAGTGATCTATGATCCTTACAGCAAAACCCTGACGGTGAAGCCAGCCTGTACCGACGGTAAAGCCTGTGATACCGCGTTAGCGGTAACCTACACCGACGTTCAGCCGAGCAATTTTATCCAGACCTTCAGCGGCTTCGATGGCAATGAAACCGGCAACGGTTTCTACCAGGTTCCGCAGGGCGATACGATGCGTGGCGGCTTACGCCTCGGCACCCGTAAAGAGACGATTGGCAACGTGACCCACGATATTCTGCTGGTGAACGAAGCGCAGAGTCAGGCGGGCATGTATTATCAGCAGCCGGGTCAGCCACAGGCGAGCTGGGTGGTGCCGAAAGGGCAATATTTCATGATGGGCGATAACCGTGACAACAGCGCCGACAGCCGCTACTGGGGCTTTGTCCCGGAGCGTAACCTGGTCGGTAAAGCGGTCGCTATCTGGATGAGCTTTGAGAAACAAGAAGGGCAGTGGCCTACCGGCGTACGATTCAGTCGTATCGGCGGCATCCACTAAAAGTATTGTCTGACTAACAGGCAAATCGGGTGGCCTCCTGCGGGAGGCCACTGCACACCAAACGGAAAGTGTTGGAACCTCAGCCCTGTTTGGTATGCAGAGTCACAGACGCAACAAAGAACTGGAATCGCATGAACCCCATCCTGATTAACAAGCTTCAGCGCAAACTGGGCTACACTTTTACTCATTCGGAACTGTTACAGCAGGCCCTGACTCACCGCAGCGCCAGCAGTAAGCACAACGAGCGTCTTGAATTTCTCGGCGATTCTATTCTCAGCTATGTGATTGCGAATGCGCTTTATCACCGCTTCCCGCGGGTCGATGAAGGTGACATGAGCCGCATGCGCGCCACGCTGGTGCGGGGTAATACGCTGGCTGAGATGGCCCGCGAATTTGACCTCGGCGAGTGCCTGCGTTTAGGCCCCGGTGAGCTGAAAAGCGGCGGATTCCGTCGCGAATCGATCCTGGCGGATACGGTGGAAGCGCTGATTGGCGGTATCTTCCTCGATAGCAGTATCCAGACGGTAGAAAAACTGATCCTCGACTGGTATCAGAGCCGCCTCGACGAAATCAGTCCTGGCGACAAGCAAAAAGATCCGAAAACGCGTCTGCAGGAGTATCTGCAGGGACGTCATCTGCCGCTGCCGAGCTATCTGGTGGTGCAGGTGCGTGGCGAAGCCCACGATCAGGAATTTACCATTCACTGTCAGGTGAGTGGCATGGCCGAGCCGGTGGTGGGCGTAGGTTCCAGCCGCCGTAAAGCAGAGCAGGCAGCCGCGGAACAGGCGCTGATTAAACTGGGTCTTGAATAATCCCTGACCCCGGCACCGGCAGCGGTGCCTGATGAATCATGACCTGACTGCCTTCCGGCCCTGGCGTCTGACACGGCGCTGAATCAATCATGACCCGAATATGCACTATCCCGGCGCCTGAACAGGCGCTGAATAACTCAGGACTCGAATGAGCGAAAACGTAACTTATTGCGGCTTTGTCGCGATTGTCGGCCGACCTAACGTCGGCAAATCCACCTTACTGAACCAGTTACTGGGGCAGAAGGTGTCGATCACCTCGCGTAAGCCGCAAACCACGCGCCACCGCATCATGGGCATCCATACCGAAGGCCAGTATCAGGCGATCTACGTCGATACGCCCGGTCTGCACATGGAAGAGAAGCGTGCGATTAACCGTCTGATGAACCGTGCCGCCAGCAGCTCGATTGGCGACGTGGAACTGGTGATCTTCGTGGTAGAAGGCACCCGCTGGACGCCAGATGATGAGATGGTATTAGGCAAACTGCGCGACGGCAAAGTGCCGGTGGTGCTGGCGATCAACAAAGTCGACAACATCCAGGACAAGAGTATTCTGCTGCCGCACCTGCAGTTCCTGAGCCAGCAGATGAACTTCCTCGATATCGTGCCGATCTCGGCGGAAAGCGGGAAAAACGTCGATACTATCGCGGCGATCACCCGTAAACATCTGCGTCAGGCCGATCACCATTTCCCGGAAGATTACATCACTGACCGTTCACAGCGCTTTATGGCGTCAGAGATCATCCGTGAGAAGCTGATGCGTTTCCTCGGCGCTGAGCTGCCTTACTCGGTCACGGTAGAAATCGAGCGCTTCGTCACCAACGAACGTGGCGGCTACGATATCAATGGCCTGATCCTGGTGGAGCGCGAAGGCCAGAAGAAGATGGTGATTGGCAACAAAGGCGCCAAAATCAAAGTCATCGGAACAGAAGCGCGCAGGGACATGGAAGAGATGTTCGAAGCGAAAGTGCATCTCGAACTCTGGGTTAAGGTGAAATCGGGCTGGGCGGACGACGAACGTGCGCTGCGTAGCCTGGGTTACACAGACGATCTCTGATTCGATGGAAGGCTGGCAACGCGCCTTTGTGCTGCATAGTCGTCCCTTCAGTGAGACCAGCCTGCTGCTTGACCTGTTCAGCGAAAGCGAAGGGCGGGTACGGGTGCTGGCAAAAGGGGCGCGTTCACGGCGCTCTCAGCTGAAAGGGGCACTTCAGCCTTTCACGCCGCTGCTGGTGCGCTGGAGCGGGCGCGGTGAGGTCAAAACTCTGCGCAATGCCGAAGCGGTGTCGCTGGCGTTACCGCTCAGCGGCATCACGCTTTACTGCGGCCTCTACGTCAACGAACTGTTGTCCCGCGTACTGCAGCAGGAATTTCCCTTCTCCGATCTGTTCTTCGACTATCTCAACTGCTTACAGAGCTTAGCCTCATCTCACGGCACGCCGGAACCGGCACTGCGCCGCTTTGAGCTGGCGCTGCTCGGCCATCTTGGCTACGGCGTCGATTTTCTGCACTGCGCCGGCAGCGGCGAGCCGGTCAGCGATGACATGACTTACAGTTACCGTGAAGAGCGCGGCTTTATCGCCAGCCTGGTGCTGAATCAGCGCAGTTTTACCGGCCGTCAGCTACGGGCGCTGTGTGAGCGCGAGTTTCCCGATGCGGAGAGCCTGCGCGCCGCGAAGCGGTTTACCCGCATGGCCCTGAAACCCTACCTCGGTGGAAAACCGCTCAAGAGCCAGGAGCTGTTTCGCCAGTTTACCCCGATGAAAAAGCCGGATGTCGCGGGTGAAGTCCCTGATGACGCGGCGGATTAGCGCAGGTGGTACCGCTTGCCAGGCGCAACGCGGTACACTCAACATTACGATGAACAAGAAGTGAGGATGGTCATGGCTGAGTTGCTGTTAGGCGTCAATATCGATCACATTGCCACGGTACGTAACGCGCGTGGTACTAACTATCCCGATCCGGTGCAGGCGGCGTTTATCGCTGAGCAGGCGGGGGCTGATGGCATTACCGTGCATCTGCGCGAGGATCGCCGTCATATCACCGATCGCGACGTGCGTATCCTGCGCGATACCATCCAGACGCGAATGAATCTGGAGATGGCGGTGACCGATGAGATGATTGGCATCGCCTGTGATATCAAGCCGCACTTCTGCTGTCTGGTACCGGAAAAGCGACAGGAAGTGACCACAGAGGGCGGGCTGGATGTGGCCGGGCAGCAGGACAAGCTGAATGCAGCGGTTAAGCTGCTGAGCGAAGCCGGTATCCTGGTGTCGCTGTTCATTGATGCCGATCACCGCCAGATCGAGGCGGCAGTGGCCAGCGGTGCGCCCTATATCGAAATTCATACCGGTGCTTATGCCGAGGCAGCGGAAGGTCTGGCGCGCGACGCAGAACTGGCGCGCATCCGTCAGGCAGCCACCTTCGCGGCCAGCCTGGGCCTGAAGGTCAACGCCGGTCACGGTCTGACCTATCACAACGTGCTGCCGATTGCGGCACTGCCGGAAATGCATGAGCTGAACATCGGTCATGCGATCATTGGCCGTGCGGTGATGAGCGGATTGCCAGATGCAGTCCGGGAGATGAAGCAGCTGCTGCGTGAAGCGCGTCGCTGATGGCCATTCTCGGACTGGGTACCGACATCGTTGAGATCGAGCGTATCGCCGGGGTGATTGAGCGATCCGGCGATCGGCTGGCGCGTCGGGTACTGAGCGAAGCGGAGTGGCAGCAATATCAGGCGCACCAGCAGCCGGTGCGCTTTCTTGCCAAGCGTTTTGCGGTCAAAGAGGCGGCAGCCAAGGCGTTTGGCACCGGCATTCGCGGCGGTCTGGCGTTCAATCAGTTTGAGGTCTACAACGATGCGCTGGGGAAACCGGGATTACGGTTTTTCCAGCACGCCGCAGAAGTGGCACAGCGGCTGGGCGTGGCAAATGTTCACGTCACGCTGGCTGACGAACGTCATTACGCCTGCGCCACGGTGATCATCGAAAGCTAGCCGTGCAGCAGCACAAACTTATCCCACAGCGCATCGCGTGATTCGGTGTGCTGTGGGTCAACGATGATCGTGTTATCGATAGGGCAGACCCGCTGGCAGGTTGGCTCATCATAATGACCGATGCACTCGGTGCAGCGGCTGACATCAATTTCATAAATCGCATCGCCCAGCGAAATGGCCTGGTTTGGGCATTCCGGTTCGCACATATCGCAGTTAATGCATTTGGCCGTAATCAACAGCGCCATCTTCCCCACCTGATACCAACAGAAAAAGCGCGGCTATTATACGCCCTGACGCTGATCAGACCAGCTTTTTCACCAGCGCTTCGCTGTGCCGGATATGACTGGAGGCGCGTTCCGGATCGTTCTGCACCAGCGCCATAAACAGCAGATCGGTCAGCGCCAGCTGCGCGGTGGTCGAGGAGATCGCCGCGCTGCGGGTACTTTGCTCTTCCGCCACGGTATAGAGGCAGTGACTGGCGCTCTGTTGCAGAGTATTCGGCGTAAAGCCGGTAAAGGCCAGCACGTCTGCGCCGACCTGGGCCGCTTCCTGCGCCGCCAGATTGATCTCGCGTCGCTCACCGGTATAAGAGATAGCCAGCAGCACATCGCCGGGTCCCATCGCCTGTACGCTGGCCAGCAGGGCATGCATATCCTGCTCGGCCACCGCGTTAATACCGATTTTCATCAGCTTCCACGAAAAATCTTTCGCCACCAGTCCGGAGGCGCCAATTCCCACCAGCAAAATTCGCCGGGCATTTTTCAGCAACTGCAATACGTCGTTGAGCTTCTCTTCGCTGTTGATATCCAGCGTGGCGCGTATGGCTGACAGCTTTTCGGTCAGCAATTTTTCTCCCACCATTTTGAGCGGGTCATCGCTGAGAATATGGTTGTGCACGGTAATCGCATCCTTGTCGGCCAGTGACTCGCTCAGGGCCAGTTTCAGCGCCGGAAAACCTTTGTAGCCCAGCTTCTGGGCGAATTTCACCACGCTTGACTGACTGACGCCTGACTCTTCCGCCAGTTTTTGCGAACTCAGATGGCGCGCCCGATCGGGTTGTGACAGCAAAAAATCAGCCAGCCGGCGTTCGTTCAACGCCAGACGGGGATAAAGCTGGCGAATGCGCAGCAATGAACTCATGCCCAATCCTCATGATTCAGGAGTAATTTGCGAAGAATAAACTATTCATCTGGCATTGTAGTCATCGGAATTAAAAATGACAGCCATCGCCGTGCCGCCTGATGATGGCTACAATAGTCTCTATTAACGCAAAATCAGCGAAAAGGAGTGTTGTTTGACCAAGGGTACACAACGTCGCATCGTATTTTTTGACCTGGACGGCACGCTGCACCAGCAGGATATGTTTGGCACTTTCATGCGTTATCTGCTGCGACGCCGGCCGCTGAATCTGCTGCTGGTGGGGCCGCTGCTGCCCGTCGTCGGCATAGGATTGCTGTTCAAAGGCCGGGCGGCGCGCTGGCCGATGAGCCTGCTGCTCTGGTCAATCACTTTTGGTCATTCAGAGCGCACCCTGCTGCGTCTTGAAGCGGAGTTTGCCCAATGGTTTCGTCTGCGGGTCAGGGCTTTCCCGGTGGTGCAACAGCGTCTGACCGACTATCTCGGCAGCGATGATGCCGATGTCTGGCTGATTACCGGTTCGCCGCAGTCGCTGGTGGAGCAGGTCTATTACGACTCTGCGTTTCTGCCTCGGGTAAAACTGATCGCCAGCCAGATGGAGCGCGGCTGGGGTGGACGGGTGCTGGCGATGCGCTGCCTCGGTCATGAGAAAGTGGCGCAGCTGGAGGAGCAAATCGGCACGCCGCTGCAGCTCTACAGTGGCTACAGCGACAGCAAGCAGGACAACCCGCTGCTGTTTTTCTGCCAGCATCGCTGGCGGGTGACGCCGGCCGGCGAGCTGCAACAGCTGGAATAAGTTTCAACACAGCGCGGGAGACCGCTATAATGCGCCGCTTTTCTGTCGCCGGGAGTGGCCTGCATGAATCAACAACACGATGAATACTGGATGCGCCACGCGCTCGGTCTGGCACGCCTGGCCTGGGAGCAGGGCGAGGTGCCGGTCGGGGCGGTGCTGGTACAGGAGGATCGGGTGATTGGCGAAGGCTGGAATCGCCCGATTGGTCAGCACGATCCCACCGCCCATGCGGAGATGATGGCGCTGCGTCAGGGCGGCAAGGTGCTGGAAAATTATCGTCTGCTGAATACCACGCTCTACGTGACGCTGGAGCCGTGCGTGATGTGTGCCGGTGCGATGGTTCACAGCCGGATTACCCGGCTGGTGTATGGCGCGCATGATGTCAAAACCGGGGCGGCAGGATCGCTGCTCGATGTGCTGGGTCATCCCGGCATGAATCATCAGGTTGAATTGCACAGCGGCGTATTAGCAGACGAGTGTGCCGCGATGCTGAGTGATTTCTTCCGGATGCGGCGCGAGCAGAAAAAAGCGCTGCGTCAGGCGCAGCGCCAGGGTTAGTTCATGGCGATGTTTGGTTCGACGGCCGGATAGCCTTTTGCCAGTTCCGCTTGTGCCGCCATCTGCTGCGCCAGGCGTTTCTCCTGCTCCTGCAGATACCCCACCAGACTGATCTGATACTTACGGATGTTCTCCACGTAGTTATACGCTTCGTGCCCGCGCGCGTAGCCGTAGGTGGTCTGCGTGTAGTAACGCTTCTGGCTCAGCATCGGCAGCCGCAGCTTGACGTCAGCCCAACTATCCGGATTGCCGCCCTGGCGGGCCGTCAGTTTCCGTACGTCCAGCATGTGGGCATAGCCCATGTTATAGGCGGCCAGCGCAAACCAGATACGCTCATCTTCCGGGATGGTTTGCGGCACTTTCTCCATCATGTTTTGCAGATACTGGCTGCCGCCGCGAATGCTCTGTTCCGGATCGGTGCGGTCACCCACGTCCAGGCTTTCAGCAGTATTACGGGTCAGCATCATCATGCCGCGCACGCCGGTCGGCGAGGTGGCCTGCGGGTTCCAGTGCGACTCCTGGTAAGAGATAGCGGCCAGCAGACGCCAGTCGATGCTGGTGGCATACTTCTCGAAAAGCGGTTTGATGTCGGGCAGAGTGTTGTCGATGGCGCGCAGGAAGGTGCGGGTATCCACATAATCAAAGGTGCCGACGTGGCCGAGATACTTCTCCTCCAGCCGCGCCATCGCGCCTTCTTCGCCCATGCCGTTAAAGAAGTCGAGCATCGCCGCGTTGAGGCTGTCATCGTCACTGTGCTTAACGTACCAGGTGACCGGCTCCTCATCGGTGACGTCAAACGCCACCGCCAATTGAGGATAGATACGCTGCAGCAGCGCAATGGTCACCGAGTCGCCAATGGTGTAATCGATTTTGCCATCCGCCACCGCTTCCAGCAGCGCTTTCGGACTCTGGTCAGTGGCGATCGCCCAGTCCAGATCGGGGAACTGATTGGAGCGAGCGCTTTTCAGGGTCGAGAGATAGGCCGATCCTGAGGCGACCGTCAGCCGCCCCTTGAGATCGCCGAGGTTTTTCGGGCGTGGCTTATCCACGCGATACACCAGCTGTTGCGAAACGTTGTAGTAGCCGGGCCCGGTGCGATACCGTGCCAGACGTTCGCTGTTGTAATTCAGGCCAGCCGCCAGCACATCCGCTTTCCCCTCATCCAGGTCGTCAAACAGGTCACTCAGGTTCGGGCGAACCGTAACCTTGAGTTTCACGCCCAGATAATCGGCAAAGCGTTTTGCCAGCTCGTAGTCCATACCGGCCGGAGATTGATTTACGGTGTAGTAAGTCAGCGGGGAATTGATGGTGCTGACACGCAACACTCCCCGTGATTTAATCTGTGAAATCGTATCCTGCCCACCGCCATACCACGGGATGGACGGCCACAATGCCATTGCTAACAGCACGGCGACCAGACCGATAAACAGATAATTAAATTTTAGGCGTTTCAAATAGTTATCTCTCGCTGGCTCTAAGGCCTCTGTCTTTTAAAGGCAGTATTTGTCTTCTTTGAACTCCCAGAGCGAGGGGCATTTTGCGCAACAAAGCGAAGCTGAGCAACTCATATAGCAGGTTTTGCGCAAATTTCAGGCAAATCCGGGTTGCCAAAAATTGTGCGCAAACGGTTTCGTCGCGAGGTCGCTTTCTCTATAATACGCCCCGTTTTCCCCTGTTGCGCCCAATGAAGCGTCGCCCGGCGTTTCGAAGACGAGAGATCTTATGATGGAAATTCTGCGTGGTTCGCCCGCTCTGTCGGCATTTCGTGTAAACAAACTGCTGACCCGCTTTCAGGACGCTCACCTGCCGGTGAGTGATATTTACGCTGAGTACGTCCATTTTGCCGATGTCAGCGCGCCACTGAGCGCTGACCAACAGACCCGTTTACAGCGTCTGCTGAAATATGGTCCTTCTCTCGCTGAACATGCGCCACAAGGGCGTCTGCTGCTGGTGACACCGCGTCCCGGCACTATTTCACCCTGGTCATCGAAGGCTACCGACATTGCCCACAACTGCGATCTGCCGCAGGTGCGTCGCCTGGAGCGCGGTCTGGCGTTTTATGTGCAGGCACCACAGTTAACAGAAGCGCAGTGGCAGTCGCTTGGCGCACTGCTGCATGACCGCATGATGGAGACGGTCTACAGCGACCTGGCGCAGGCTGAGCAGCTGTTTGCTCATCATTCCCCGCAGCCGGTGAAAAGTGTCGATGTGCTGGGCGAGGGTCGTCAGGCGCTGGTTCAGGCCAATCTCACGCTGGGTCTGGCGCTGGCCGACGATGAAATTGACTATCTGCTGGCGGCGTTCACCCGCCTGGGCCGCAATCCCAACGACATTGAACTCTATATGTTCGCGCAGGCCAACTCGGAGCACTGCCGTCATAAAATCTTCAACGCCGACTGGGTCATTGATGGCGAGAAACAGCCGAAGTCGCTGTTTAAGATGATCAAAAATACTATGGAGCAGACGCCCGATTACGTGCTGTCTGCTTACAAAGATAACGCCGCGGTGATGGAAGGGTCCGACGTCGGCCGGTTCTTCGCCGACGCCGCAGAAAGTGAATACCGCTGGCATCAGGAAGCGGCGCATATCCTGATGAAAGTTGAGACGCACAACCACCCGACGGCGATCTCGCCGTGGCCAGGCGCCGCTACCGGCTCCGGCGGCGAAATCCGTGATGAAGGCGCAACCGGTCGCGGTGCCAAGCCAAAAGCGGGCCTGGTTGGCTTTTCGGTATCGAACCTGCGTATTCCTGGCTTTGAACAGCCGTGGGAAGAGGATTTCGGCAAGCCGGACCGCATCGTCAGCGCGCTGGAAATCATGACCGACGGCCCTCTGGGTGGCGCAGCGTTTAACAACGAATTTGGACGTCCGGCGCTGAACGGCTACTTCCGTACCTACGAAGAGCAGGTCACCAGCCACAATGGCACCGAGCTGCGTGGCTACCACAAGCCGATCATGCTGGCGGGCGGCATTGGTAATATTCGTGCTGACCACGTGCAGAAAGGTGAAATCACCGTAGGCGCGAAGCTGGTGGTGCTGGGCGGTCCGGCCATGAATATCGGCCTCGGCGGCGGTGCGGCATCCTCAATGGCTTCCGGCCAGTCAGACGCCGATCTCGACTTCGCATCGGTTCAGCGTGACAACCCGGAGATGGAGCGTCGCTGTCAGGAAGTGATCGATCGCTGCTGGCAGCTGGGCGATGACAACCCGATTCTGTTTATCCATGACGTGGGTGCCGGCGGTCTGTCTAATGCGATGCCTGAGCTGGTCAGCGATGGCGGCCGTGGCGGTCAGTTTAACCTGCGCGATATCCTGAACGATGAGCCAGGCATGAGTCCGCTGGAAGTGTGGTGCAACGAATCACAGGAACGTTATGTGATGGCGGTAGCACCGGAGAAGCTGGCGGAGTTCGAAGCGATTTGCCAGCGTGAACGCGCGCCGTTTGCGGTGATCGGTGAAGCCACCGAAGAGCTGCATCTGAGCCTGAGCGACAGCCATTTCGACAATAAACCGATCGACATGCCGCTCGACGTGCTGCTGGGCAAAACGCCGAAGATGACGCGTGACGTGGTGACGCAGCAGGCGCAGGGCAGTGAACTGCAGCGTGATGGCATTACCCTGGTGGATGCGGTGAATCGCGTGCTGCATCTGCCCGCCGTGGCGGAGAAAACCTTCCTGATCACTATCGGTGACCGCAGCGTGACCGGCATGGTCGCGCGCGACCAGATGGTCGGTCCGTGGCAGATCCCGGTAGCTAACTGCGCCGTGACCACCGCCAGCCTCGACAGCTATCACGGTGAAGCCTTTGCCCTGGGCGAGCGCGCACCGGTTGCGCTGCTCGATTTCGCTGCCTCCGGCCGTCTGGCGGTGGGTGAAGCGCTGACCAACCTGGCGGCGACCGCAATCGGCTCGCTGAAACGCGTCAAGCTGTCAGCTAACTGGATGTCGGCTGCCGGTCATCCGGGTGAAGATGCTGGTCTCTACGCGGCGGTCAAAGCCGTTGGCGAAGAGCTTTGTCCGGCGCTGGGCATCACCATTCCGGTCGGTAAAGATTCGATGTCGATGAAGACCCGCTGGCAGGAAGGTAATGAACAGCGTGAAATGACTTCGCCGCTGTCGCTGGTGATCACCGCGTTTGCGCGGGTTGAAGATGTGCGCCGTACCGTTACGCCACAGCTGCAGCCCGATCGGGAAAACCTGCTGCTGCTGATCGACCTCGGCAACGGGGCCAATACCCTGGGCGCCACGGCGCTGTCGCAGGTTTATCGTCAGCTGGGCGACAAGCCTGCTGATGTGCGTGATGCGACTCAGCTGGCGGGCTTCTTCAACGCCATGCAGGCGCTGGTGGCGCAGCAGAAGCTGCTGGCCTATCACGACCGTTCCGATGGTGGCCTGTTAGTGACGCTGGCAGAGATGGCTTTTGCCGGACACTGTGGCGTTGAGGTGGATATCGCGGCGCTGGGCAATGACCCACTGGCCGCCCTGTTTACCGAAGAGCTGGGTGCGGTGATTCAGATCAACGCCGCCGATCGCGCGGTGGTTGAGCAGGTGCTGGCCGATCACGGTCTGGCTGAGTGCAGTCATCTGCTGGGCCACGCGCAGCCGGGCGACCGTTTTGTGATTCGTTCGGGTGATAGCGCGGTCTACAGCGAAAGCCGGACCACGCTGCGCACCTGGTGGGCGGAAACCACCTGGCAGATGCAGCGCCTGCGTGACAACCCGGCCTGTGCCGATCAGGAACACGAAGCGAAGAAGAACGACAACGATCCGGGTCTGAACGTCACGCTGACCTTCAACCCGCAGGAGGATGTGGCGGCGCCAATGATCGCCACCGGCGCGCGTCCGCGGGTCGCGGTGCTGCGCGAGCAGGGCGTCAACTCCCATGTTGAAATGGCGGCGGCCTTTGATCGTGCCGGTTTTACCGCGGTTGATGTGCATATGAGCGACCTGCTGGCGGGCCGTCGCGGTCTGGAAGAGTTTCAGGCGCTGGTCGCCTGTGGCGGCTTCTCGTACGGCGATGTGCTGGGTGCCGGTGAGGGCTGGGCGAAATCGATTCTGTTCAACCCGCGCGTTCGTGATGAGTTTGAGACCTTCTTCCACCGTCCGCAGACTCTGGCGCTGGGCGTCTGCAACGGTTGTCAGATGATGTCCAATCTGCGTGAACTGATCCCTGGCAGTGACCTGTGGCCACGCTTTGTGCGTAACCAGTCGGAGCGGTTTGAAGCCCGTTTCAGCCTGGTCGAAGTGGCCGCCAGCCCGTCGCTGTTGCTGGACGGCATGGCGGGATCGCATATGCCGATCGCCGTTTCCCACGGTGAAGGCTTCGTTGAAGTCCGCGACCAGGCGCATCTGGCTGCTCTGGAGTCGAAAGGCCTGGTGGCGCTGCGCTTTATCGATAACTTCGGCAAAGTGACAGAAACCTATCCGGCTAACCCGAATGGTTCTCCTAACGGCATTACCGCCGTGACCAATGAAAGCGGTCGCGTCACCATTATGATGCCGCATCCGGAGCGGGTGTTCCGCACCGTCAGCAACTCCTGGCATCCGGCAGAGTGGGGCGAAGACAGCCCGTGGATGCGTATCTTCCGCAACGCGCGTAAACAGCTGGGTTAAAATATGCGCTGATAACTTTATTAATAACAACAGGAGGCCACCGTGCCTCCTGTTTTCTTTTCAGGCGGTTGTTGGCAAATGACGACAGAAGTCGCTTTCGGGTGTCGCTACCAGGCGACATTTATCCTGCTGATTTTTATCAATTAATGATTCGCAGTGCCTGGCTGTTGCTGTCAGGCGACAGTTTTGCCTGTTGCAGCGGCTGATAAACGCTGCAACAGGCGCAGGGTTCTGGCAATCTTCTGAAAAATATCACTATTTATTAACTGGCATGAAACTTGCTATACTCTGTCAGCTGCTCATTCACCTGTTTATGATTGCCCCGCCTGGCGGAAAAGAGCTCATAAAAACCGAATGACGCACCAAACGGAGCCTGCCGTCCACCTCATCGATAATCGTTTGCTTTGCAACGTTATCAAACGCCGGACGTCACGTTGAGTAAGGCTCCACCCATTCCTGTGCGATGCCGCTGGCGTCGCCTCTACGGCAGGCCAGTGCGCCTGCCGTTTTCTTGTCTGCCTCTTTCTTCCTGCATCAGAGTCCGCTAGCATCCAGTCAGCAATTTTCTAAGGAAGCGGCCGCGTGAAAAGATGGCGTTTATTTCCCCGTTCTCTGCGCCAGCTGGTGCTGATGGCCTTTGTGCTGGTGCTGTTACCGCTGCTGGTACTGGCCTGGCAGGCGTGGGAGAGCCTCTCCGCCCTGAGCGAACAGGCGGCCGATACCAACCGCAATACCTTTACCGACGTGCGCCGCAGCGAGGCGATGGCCCGCACCGCGGTTGAACTGGAGCGCAGCTATCGCCAGTATTGCGTGCTGGATGACGCCTCACTGGCGCGGCTCTATCAGACGCAACGTACCCGCTACAGTCAGATGCTGAGCGCCCACAGCGACAGCCTGCCGGAACTGCCCGCTTTCCAGACATTACAGGCCACGCTGCCGCTGCTGACGCAACTGCAATGTGATAATGGCAATCCGGTACCGCGTGCCGCCGAAGCGCTGGATCGCTTTTCCGCCACCAATGCCCGGATGGTGCAGGATACGCGTGAAGTGGTGTTTTCCCGCGGTCTACAGCTCCAGCGAGAGATTGCCGATCGCGGCCAGTTTTTTGGCTGGCAGGCGCTGATTCTGTTTATCATCAGCCTGGCGTTAATGCTGCTGTTTACCGGCATGATCATCGGACCGGTTAAGCGGATTGAGCGGATGATCAACCGGCTGGGAGAAGGGCGGGAACTGGGCAGCAGCGTGGTGCTTCGCGGTCCGCGTGAGCTGCGTTCGCTTGGTCAGCGTATCTTATGGCTAAGCGAGCGGCTGGCCTGGCTGGAAACCCAGCGGCATGAGTTTCTGCGCCATCTCTCTCATGAACTGAAAACGCCGTTAGCCAGCCTGCGCGAAGGCACTGAGCTGCTGGCGGATGAAGTGGCGGGATCGCTCAACAGCGAACAGAAAGAGGTAGTATCGATTCTCGACAGTAGCAGCCGCCATCTGCAGCGATTGATTGAGCAGCTGCTGGATTACAACCGCAAACTGGCCGATGGCCCGACCCGGCTGGAAACGGTCAGACTGGATGAGATTGTCGAGCGGGTAGTCAGCGCTCATGCGCTATCGGCCCGAACCAAACTGATGCAGACGGTGCTGGATCTCAGGGCGACGCACTGTCTGGCCGAGCCAACGTTGCTGATGCGGGTGATCGACAACCTCTATTCGAACGCCGTGAACTACGGCAGCGAATCCGGTACCATCTGGCTGCGCAGTCAGCAGCAGGGCGATCGCATCTGGATTGAGGTTGCCAATAGCGGCACGCCGATTCCGCCGGACGAGCAGAAGATGATTTTCGAGCCGTTCTTCCAGGGCAGCCAGCAGCGTAAAGGTCCCGTCAAGGGCAGCGGGCTGGGACTGAGTATTGCCAAAGATTGTCTGCGCCGGATGCAGGGTGACCTGTCGCTGGTCACCAGCGATCGCACCGGCGTCTGTTTTCGCATTGAACTGAACACCACAGCCGGGAATGTCTGACCGATGAAATATTTACCCGCTTTGCTGCTGAGCACGCTGACGACCGTGCTGCTCAGCGGCTGTACCGCTTCTCCGGCCACTTCATCGCTGCCATCCGGTCATCCGGTGGCGGAACCGGAGGTCAAAATAGCCGATTATCTGGCGACCCGTTGCAGTGACGTATGGCAGATTGAGAATCCGGCGGCGCTTGGTAATCCGCTCTACTGGATGCGCGCCATCGACTGTGCGGAACGCCTGTCGCCGGCCGAAGCCCGGGCGGAAGCGCATCGCTGGCCGGCGGAGAGCTGGTCACGCGCCTTTAAGCAGGGCGTGTTAATGGCTAACGGCAACGTAACGCCAATGGAGCGACGCCAGTATGTCACCACGCTTGACAGCTACAGCAGTGACTTTCCTGCTCCGGTGCGTCCGCTTATTCAGCTGTGGCGCAGCAACCAGGCCGCGCAGCTGGACCTCAGCGAAGCGCGCAGCCGTTACGCGCATCTGCAACAAAGCAGTGATGCCCAGCTGGAGGCCATCCGGCAGCAGATGGTCAGGCAGCAACAGCAGCTGAGTGATACGCAGCGTAAGCTGGAGCGCCTGACCGACATTGAGCGCCAGCTATCATCCCGCAAAGCGCCGGATGTCTCTGACAGCAGTCACGGCACCGCACTGCCGCAGGAAGAGGAGCAATAATGGTTAAACAAGCCGCCCGGCTGCTGCTGGTCGATGACGATCCCAGCCTGCTGAAGCTGCTGGGCATGCGTCTCAGCAGCGAAGGTTACCAGGTCACCACCGCCGCCAGCGGTCCGGAAGCGCTGCGCCTGTTGCAGAAAGAAAAAATTGATCTGGTGATCAGCGATCTGCGGATGGATGAAATGGATGGGCTGGCGCTGTTTGGCGAGATTCAGAAACGCCATATGGGGCTGCCGGTGATTATTCTGACCGCACACGGCTCGATTCCGGATGCGGTCTCCGCCACCCAGCAGGGCGTGTTCAGCTTTCTGACCAAGCCGGTGGATCGTGATGCGCTCTACAAAGCGATCGATGAAGCGCTGGCGCAGCAGGCACCCATCAGCGATGACCGCTGGCGCGAAGCAATTGTCACCCGCAGCCCGCTGATGCTGCGGCTGCTGGAGCAGGCGCATATGGTGGCGCAGTCGGATGTCAGCGTGCTGATTAACGGGCAGAGCGGCACCGGCAAAGAGATGCTGGCGCAGGCGATCCATGCCGCCAGTCCCCGTAACGGCAAGCCGTTCATCGCCATCAACTGCGGTGCGCTGCCCGAGCAGCTGCTGGAGTCTGAACTGTTTGGTCACGCCAAAGGGGCGTTTACCGGCGCAGTCAGCGCCCGCGATGGGCTGTTCAAAGCGGCTGGCGGCGGCACGCTGTTTCTCGATGAGATCGGCGATATGCCGCAGGCGCTGCAGGTTAAGCTGCTGCGGGTGCTGCAGGAGCGTAAAATCCGGCCGGTCGGCAGCGATCATGACATCGATATCGACGTGCGCATCATTTCCGCTACCCATCGCGATCTGCCTAAGGCGATGGAGAAAAAAGAGTTCCGTGAAGATCTGTTCTATCGCCTCAATGTGGTGAATCTGAAAATTCCGGCACTGCATCAGCGAACGGAAGATATCCCGCTGCTGGCGAATCATCTGCTGCGTCAGGCAGCGGAACGGCATAAACCGCAGATCCGCAGTTTCTCGGTTGATGCGATGAAACGGCTGATGGCGGCCAGCTGGCCGGGTAACGTGCGCCAGCTGGTCAATGTGGTTGAGCAGTGTGTGGCGCTCAGCGCCTCGCCAGTGATCAGTGATGCGCTGGTGGCGCAGGCGCTGAGCGGTGAAAACAGCGCGCTGCCGACGTTTGCCGAGGCGCGCAACCAGTTTGAGCTGAACTATCTGCGCAAGCTGCTGCAGATGACCAAAGGCAATGTTACTCATGCTGCGCGTCTGGCTGGACGCAACCGTACTGAGTTCTATAAGCTGCTGTCTCGTCACGAACTGGACGCCAGCGATTTTAAAGAGTAGCGTGCGCCGCACGACTGAGGCGGCTGCAGATCGCAAACAGTGATGTGGATTGCGGATATTCGCGCCCGGCAGCGCCAGCAACATTTATACTTGATAAACCCTTCCGACCACGGAGGGAGTGAGAAAAGGGTCAGACATGAAAAAGATTGATGCGATTATCAAACCATTCAAACTCGATGATGTACGTGAAGCCCTGGCTGAAGTCGGCATCACCGGCATGACCGTGAGTGAAGTGAAAGGGTTTGGCCGTCAGAAAGGCCACACCGAGCTCTATCGTGGCGCGGAGTATATGGTCGACTTTCTGCCGAAAGTAAAAATTGAAATGGTGGTCGGCGATGACATCGTCGATACCTGTGTGGAAACCATCATGCGCACCGCGCAGACCGGCAAAATCGGTGACGGTAAAATCTTTGTCTTTGACGTGGCGCGCGTGGTGCGCATCCGTACCGGCGAAGAGGATGAAGAGGCGATCTGAGTTCGCCGGATTAAAAAAGCCCGCTGCGATGCGGGCTTTTTTTATGGCGGAATCACATGCCTTTATGCGGACCGAACAGTTCATAGTGGATGCGTGTATCCTCTACGCCGGCATCACGTAGCTGCGCGATCACATGCTGCATAAAGCCCAGCGGTCCGCACAGGTAGAACTGCGTCTGCGGCGACTGCAGGCGTGCCGCCATAGCCGTGACGTCCATCAGACCCTGCGCATCATACGCACCGGCATCCTGCGGGGCGGGCTGACGATACCAGACCTGCGAAACGAAATCGCTGAGCTGTGCGCCGGTCGCTTTCACTTCGTCAGCAAAGGCGTGCTGCTCGCCATTTTCCGCTGCGTGCAGCCAGCTTACCGGGGCGCGCGAATGGCGGGCCGCCAGCGCATGCAGCATCGCCAGCATCGGCGTCTGTCCGACACCGGCTGAGATCAGCGCCACCGGCGTCTCAGCGTCAGTCTGCAGGAAGAAATCACCGTGCGGTGCCGCCAGCTGCAACTCATCGCCCACTTTACCCGACTGATGAAGCCAGCCGGACACTGTGCCCTGTGCCTCACGCTTCACCGCAATACGGTAATCTTTGCCATTACTCAGGTGGGTCAGGGAGTATTGACGAATCTGATGATGTTCAAAGCTGGCTGGCTGCAGGTGAACCGTCAGGTACTGACCGGGTTCAAACGCCGCTACCGGGCCGCCATCAACCGGAGTAAAGGTGAAACTTTTGATCACCGCGCTCTGTTGTTCAATCGCGCTGATGCGGAAGGTCCGGGTACCGCGCCAGCCGCCCGGCTGCTGCTCCGATGCCTGATAAATTTGTTCTTCACGCTGGATAAACACCTCTGCCAGAACACCGTAAGCGCGTCCCCATGCAGCCAGCACCTCTTCGCCGGGATCGAGCAGCTCTTTGATGGTTGCCAGTAAATTTTCGCCGACGATGGCGTACTGATCAGGCTGAATATTCAGGCTGGTATGCTTCTGCGCAATCTTTTCCACCGCCGGCAGCAGCACCGCCAGATTTTCCAGGTTAGCCCCGTAAGCGCAGATCGCATTAAACAGCGCTTCCCGCTGAGCGCCGTTGCGCTGGTTGTTCATGTTGAAGACGTTTTTCAGTTCGGGATGGTGCGACAACATGCGGTCATAAAAGTGGGCGGTAAGTTTTGGGCCGCAGGCCGCAATCGCAGGCAGCGTCGATTTAACGGTGGCGATGGTTTGTGCATCAAGCATAGGAAGAACCTCACAGGTAAAGTTGCATTTTAAATGCATCTTATAGCTCGTTACGCTGCGCTGTAAATAACCAGACCCCATTTACGGTGATTCCGCTGGCAACTTTTCAGTGCAGGATGAGGAAATCTCCATCACATCCTGAAGAAATTTCCGGCTGCGGTTTCGTCGGAAAAAAGCGTAAAAATCCCGTGCCGCTGCCCAGCCAATCGTTTGCGTAAAAAGAGGGGATTCACCCTACCTTCACCCGATAAAACGGTTTACACTGTGGGCCTTCGCCCCGGTGGGGCTTAAACTGCCGTTAAAAAAGTTAGCTGAGTCAGGAGATGCGGATGTTAAAGCGTGATATGAACATTGCCGATTATGATGCCGAGTTGTGGCAGGCGATGGAGCAAGAGAAAGTGCGTCAGGAAGAGCACATCGAACTGATTGCTTCTGAAAACTACACCAGCCCGCGCGTTATGCAGGCGCAAGGTTCTCAGCTCACCAACAAATACGCCGAAGGCTATCCGGGCAAACGCTACTACGGCGGTTGTGAATATGTTGATATCGTTGAGCAGTTAGCGATTGACCGCGCTAAAGAACTGTTTGGTGCCGATTACGCTAACGTGCAGCCGCACTCCGGTTCGCAGGCAAATTTCGCGGTCTATACCGCGCTGCTGCAGCCTGGTGACACCATCCTCGGCATGAACCTGGCTCACGGCGGACACCTGACGCACGGCTCACCGGTTAACCTCTCTGGCAAACTCTACAACGTGGTCGCTTACGGTATCGATGAAACCGGTAAGATTGACTACGACGAGCTGGCTGAACTGGCAAAAACCCATAAGCCGAAAATGATTGTAGGCGGCTTCTCTGCCTATTCCGGCGTCTGTGACTGGGCAAAAATGCGTGAAATCGCCGATAGCGTCGGTGCCTGGCTGTTCGTTGACATGGCGCACGTCGCCGGTCTGATCGCCGCTGACGTCTACCCAAGCCCGGTGCCACATGCGCACGTCGTCACCTCGACCACCCACAAAACCCTGGCGGGTCCGCGTGGCGGCATCATCCTGGCGAAAAACGGTGACGAAGATTTCTATAAGAAACTGAACTCTGCGGTCTTCCCTGGCGGCCAGGGCGGTCCTCTGATGCACGTCATTGCCGGTAAAGCGGTCGCCTTCAAAGAGGCGATGGAGCCGGAATTTAAAACCTACCAGCAGCAGGTAGCGAAAAATGCCAAAGCGATGGTCGAGGTGCTGATCGCGCGCGGCTACAACATCGTTTCTGGCGGTACCCATAACCATCTGTTCCTGATCGATCTGGTGAGCAAAAACCTGACCGGTAAAGAAGCGGATGCTGCGCTGGGCCGTGCCAATATCACGGTAAACAAAAACAGCGTACCTAACGATCCGAAGAGCCCGTTTGTTACCTCAGGTATTCGTATCGGTACCCCAGCCGTGACGCGCCGTGGCTTCAACGAAGCAGACGTACGTGAACTGGCAGGCTGGATTGCTGACGTGCTGGATAACATCAACGACGAAGCGACCATTGAGCGCACCAAACAGAAAGTGCTGGAAATCTGCAGCCGTCTGCCGGTCTATGCTTAACCGCTAACCCGTTGTGAACGCGCATAAAAAGGATGGCTGATGCCATCCTTTTTTAATGCCTGAAACAGGGCGCTCTGCCAGAGTAGCGTCCACTCTTGCTGCCATGCAGCACTCTTGCTGGAGGGAATATGGCAATCGGCTCCGCCAGATGGCTCGGATTGGGCTACTTCACTTACTTCTTCTGTTACGGCATCTATCTGCCCTTCTGGGGCGTCTGGCTGAAAGGCACCGGCCTTGATGCCGAAAAAATTGGTCTGCTGCTGGGCTGTGGCATGGTGGCGCGCTTTGTCGGCAGCCTGCTTATCGCCTCGCAGGTAAAAAATCCGGCGCAGTTAATTACCGCACTTCGCCTGCTGGCACTGATGACCTGCCTGTTCGCCATCGGCTACTGGGTCGGGCAGCAGTGGATGTGGCTGCTGGCGGTGATGATTGGCTTCAACCTGTTTTTCTCGCCGCTGGTGCCGCTGAGTGATGCGCTCGCCGCCACCTGGACGCAGCAGATTGGCCTGGCCTACGGGCCGGTGCGGCTATGGGGATCGCTGGCGTTTGTCATCAGTTCAGCGCTGACCGGGGTGCTGGTCAGCGCATACTCCTCGCAGGCGATATTGCTGTTGCTGTCAGTTGGCGCGCTCAGCATGCTGGCGGGCATGATGCTCAGGCCTGCGACCCATCCGCAGGGCAATGAACGTCAGGGCGCTGCAGGCGGCGGCTGGGCGGTCTGGCGGGATCTGCTGCGCGAGAATGCGGTCTGGCGCTTTATGCTGTGCGTGACGCTACTACAGGGCGCGCACGCGGCCTATTACGGCTTCAGTGCGATCTGGTGGCAGGAGAGCGGCTATTCCGCCTCGACGGTGGGCTATCTCTGGTCGCTGGGCGTGGTGGCGGAGATTATTATTTTTGCGCTCAGTAACCGGCTGTTCCGCCGCTGGAGCGCGCGCGATCTGCTGCTGCTGTCGGGCATTTGTGCCCTGATTCGCTGGAGCCTGCTGGGCGCCAGTACCGCGCTGCCGCTGCTGATTGTGGCGCAGATTCTGCACTGCGGCAGCTTCACCGTCTGCCATCTGGCGGCGATGCGTTTTATTGCCGCACGCCAGGGCGCAGAGGTCATCCGGCTGCAATCCCTCTACTCCGCGCTGGCGATGGGCGGTGGCATTGCGGTGATGACCATGATTTGCGGCGTACTCTTTACCCATCTGCAGGGGCATCTGTTCTGGGTGATGGCGCTGGTGGCACTGCCTGCGCTGTTTCTGCGTCCGCGTTACGACTCAAGCAAATAACGGATACGCTGCTGATGATGTGCCGTCAGCGGCAGTTCCGCATGGATCAGCGGCGGTGAGAACAGCGGCAGAGACGTCGCGTAAGGGGAAATAATCAGGTCAACCTCGCGCGGCGCGCCATCACGCTGAAAGCTGCTCACCTGCTGGTAGGTGATATTGATCGGCAGCAGGGTGATTTCACGGATCTGCTGCTCGACATCCTGCTCCAGTTGCGGATCTTCACCGGTCAGGATCAGCACCTGCTTCTCCTGCAGCGCGTTTTCCTGCATCAGCCAGGCACCAAAAATCACCGTAATCAGGCTCACCTCTTCCGGCGTAAAAGCGATCTGGTATTCATATTCAAAAGCGCGCAGCGCCAGCTGGGTGGTGCGCAGCAGGCGAGGGTAGAGGCGACTGACATCCAGCGCCACGCTGTTGTCGATGCCGATAGTGAAGTGGGTGCGATCCAGCGCCTGAGCCAGATGGGTATAGAGCTGACGCAGCAGATCGTCGCGGTCGGCGAAGGTCACGGCGGCACACTCCTCAAAGTCGGCAATCAGCTGCACCGTTGCCGCCATTAAGCGCTGCTCGCAGGGATGACGGACCCGATCGGCCGCCGGGGTGTGAATCAGGCTGAACAGCAGCGTCCAGAAATCGGTTTCGCTGATATGCGGTGCCAGATGGCAGCGTTTCCGCCAGTGATGGATTACCGCTTCAGCAGCCCGACGCTCCACCTTGTGCTGCAGCCAGACGCGCTGCGCATCGCTGAACAGTGCCGGCTGGCGCTGGCAAAGACCATATTTCATAAAGATCTGCAAAAAAAGCCGATCGCGCTCGCTGAAGTCGCGGCCCAGCCGCAGCCCACAATGCTGAATTAATGCCTGCAGATTGGTTTCATCATACAGCGCCTTCTCAATCTTCATCACTTTCAGGCGCTGACGTAACGGAGCGGCAAAATGCTCACAGACGAAATCCTGCGATAACCGCAGACTGCGTCGCAGGTTGTGCAGCAAACAGAGGCGCCGATCCAACTCTGTACCATGAAGACGAAAGCTGCCATCCACCATCTGATGCAGTTCCAGCTGGTGGTAGCGCTGTATCTCATTACCCACTTCCGCGATATCCTGTCGGGCAACCGCAGGATCCACGCCATTTAACTGACAGACTTTTTCAAGCGTAAGCACGGGAGTCGGCAGAAACAGCAGTAGTAAAAGATGGCACTGACGCTGTGAACGGGTGAAGAGTGGTGCCAAAGGGGTAGCAGAACTCATCAATCAGATTTCCAGCAGGCTATTTTGAGCTAAGAATAGCTAACCCCGTCAGTCCCGGTGTAGGTCAGGCAGATTTTTTAGTCAGAGGTTTAAGGCGGGTCACAAAATTTTGTTACTTATAGATTCTTTTCAACGGGAACGTTACTTTATAACATTATGAAACGCACAGGCTTTGTCTTACTGATGGTATTAAGTCCGGCTGCGCTGGCGCATCCGCACAGTTTCATCGACATGAAAACGGAACTGGTGGCCAAAGACGACACCTTTACCGGGCTGAAAATGACCTGGACGATGGATGAGATCACCTCGGCCGATCTGCTGTATGACGCTGGCGAGGCGAAGCCGGGAAGCGTGGTGTGGAAAAAGCTGGCAGCGGGCGTGATGGCTAACGTGCTGGGCCAGCACTACTTTTCAGAAATCTGGCACAATCAACAGCGGGTGAAGTTTTTGAATCTGCCAACCGAATACAATTTGTCGCGTAACGGTCATAAAGCCGTGCTTGAGTTTATTCTGCCGCTGGCGGAACCGCCGGTACTGACCGGCCAGCGCTTTGAGATCCTCACCTTCGATCCGACCTATTTTGTCGACATGTTTTACGACAATGCCCGCGCCCTGACGCTGCCGCCCGCGCTGCAGCCACGCTGTAAGTTTGCGCTGAATACGCCAAAGCCCAATGACTCCCTGAAACAGTATGCATTGTCGCTGGATAAAGCCGATGCGCCGGCCGAAGAGCTCGATTTAGGCCGGCAGTTTGCCCAGACGGTGATACTCACATGTCAGTGATCGATACCCCGCAACGCCGCTCGCGCCTCTGGCCGCTCTGGCTGCTGGCGGCGCTGCTGCTGGCTGGCGGTACGCTCATCTGGCTTAACTGGCCGCAAATCCTGCTGCAAAGCGTGTTGTGGCAGAAAGATCTGCATCGACAGATGACCCAGCTGTTACAGCAGGTCGCTGAACAGCCCCAGCAGGCGGGAGTGACGCTGGTGCTGTTCAGTCTGTTGTATGGCGTGCTGCATGCGCTGGGACCGGGTCACGGCAAAGTGGTGATTACCACTTTTCTGGCCACCCATCCGGCCAGAGTGAAGACCAGTATCAGGCTGACGCTGCTGGCGTCGCTGCTACAGGGGTCGGTGGCTATCGTGCTGGTCACGGTGATGCTGGTGCTGCTGCAGACCTCATCGCGCCAGCTGCATCTCAGCAGTTTCTGGCTGGAGAAGGGCAGTTATCTGCTGGTGGTCGGACTGGGGATCTGGATCGGTTATCGCGCGCTGCGATCGCTGTGGCAGGCGTTACGTCCGCGTCCGGCTATCGTCTTTCGGGCGCTCCATCCTGATCATCAGCATGATGCGCACTGCGGATGCGGTCATGCGCATCTGCCATCGCCACAGCAGATCAACGATGCGGTTAGCGTGAAAACCCAGTGGCTGGTAGTGGTATCGATGGGGCTGCGTCCCTGTTCCGGCGCGATCATGATGCTGCTGTTTGCCAAAGTGATTGGTGTGTATGCCTGGGGCGTGCTGTCAGCCGCCGTGATGGCGCTGGGGACTGCGCTGACGATCTCGGCCATAGGTTTGCTGGTCCAGCGCGCCCGAGTGGTCGCACAGCGGCTGACTCAATCCCGCCAGCGCGGACAGGCGTCTCTGCTGTTACCCCTGCTGGCGCTGGTGGGCAGCCTGATTTTAATCATGGCCGGCATCGCATTGTGGCAATCAGCCCAGCCTGCCTTTAGCGGCGGTATTCGGCCTTTATGAGTTTAAACCGCAGCGGGAATTAAATTGCCCCTGCTAGCACACCTTCACTAATTTCTTTAAATTCACATCTTTATTTTTTTCTCGCGCTGTAACGGTGGTGAAATGCCTCTTCACTGTCTACGCTGTTATTACCAAAACGGCATTCTCTGCCGGGATGATAAAAACCAGAGCACCTTTCTGTTTGTTGCGAGGAGAATATTTCATGGCTGATACCCGTATTAATAATGGCTATACCGAAACGCTGGCAACCGGGCCAGCGGGATTACCGCTCAAACGTATTTCCTGGAGTGCTGTCTTTGCCGGGGTAATTTGTGCGCTGATCGTTCACATCATATTGACGCTGCTGGGAACGGCTATTGGCGCCACCACTATTGACCCGATGAAGGAACAGAATCCTTTAGACGGTCTGGGTACCGGCGCGCTGGTCTGGACGGCCATTGAAATGCTGGTGGCGATGGCGGCCGGTAGCTATGTGGCGGGTCGCCTGGCGCAGCGCGAAGGGGCACTGCACGGCTTACTGATGTTTGGCCTTAGCACAATTTTCACTATTTACCTGGCGATTGCGCTGGCAAGTAGCGTATTGGGCGGCGCGATGAATATTGTCGGCTCCGGTTTCCAGGCATTGGGTAGTGGTATTTCCGCAGCAGCGCCTTCGGTAACCCAAATGGCGAAAGATAAGTTGCAGGAAAGCAATATTAATTTAAATGATCTGCAGAATGAACTGGAAACTACGCTGCGTCAGACCGGTAAGCCGGAATTACAGCCTGAGAATTTAAAGCAGGATGCAAATAACGAAGCGCAGAATGCAGAGAACCAGGCTAACAACACGGCTAACCATCCTCAGACGGCGGATACTGATCTGACTAACTGGTTAAAAGGCGTGATGGATCGTCATTCAGATACATTACAGGCTGCCGATCGTGATGCGCTGAAAAATATTATTAAAGCGCGTACCGGTAAAAGTGATCAGGAAGTGGATCAGATCGTCGCGCAGACCGAAAAGAGCTATCAGCAGGCAGTACAGAAATATCAGGAACTGAAGCAGCAGGCTGAGCAGAAAGCACGTGAAGCGGCAGAGAAGGCAGCAGCAGCGACGGCGAAAGCCAGCTGGTATGCACTGATTCTGTTGATTATCGAAGCGGTGCTGGCCGGTGTGATGGGCATGGTGGGTCGTCGTACTCAGCCTCGTCAGGTGTTGTCACACGAACGTCGTTAATTCACGCTAACATCAGGCAATAAAAAAGGCGGCTGATAAGCCGCCTTTTTCTCTGCTGTCGCTTAGCGTTTTAACGCTTCGCTCAGCTCTTCACGCATGTTTGACAGCATCGCTTTCACCACACGTGGGTTACCCGCCACGATGTTACCGGAATGCAGATAACCGTGGTTACCGGTGAAGTCAGTGACCAGACCACCCGCTTCACGCACCAGCAGTTCACCGGCAGCAAAATCCCACGGCTTCAGGCCAATCTCAAAATAGCCATCAACGCGACCGGCAGCCACATACGCCAGATCCAGCGCAGCTGAACCGGTACGACGGAAATCGGCGCACTGGGTAAACAGTTTAGTGAGGATGTTCATATAGGCTGGCGCGTGCTGCTTCAGTTTGAACGGGAAGCCGGTGGCCAGAATGGTGCCATCCAGATCGCGAGCGATGCTACCGCGCAGACGGTATCCGTTGAGCTGAGCGCCCTGGCCGCGTACGGCACTGAACAGTTCATTACGCATTGGATCGTAAACCACCGCGACTTCAGTGCGGCCTTTAATGCGCACGGCGATGGAAACAGCAAAGTGGGGCAGGCGTTTGATGAAGTTGGTAGTGCCATCCAGCGGATCGATAACCCATTGAATGTCCTGATCCTCACCCGCCAGTTCACCGCTTTCTTCGGTGATGATGGTATGTTTCGGGTAAGATTTACGAATCACTTCGATAATCAGGCGTTCTGCTTCACGGTCAACATTCGTTACGAAGTCGTTGCTGCCTTTCTGGCTGGCTTCGACGGCGTCCGGGGTTTCATAATTCTTGGCAATTAAATTTCCGGCCTTGCGCGCTGCGCGCACGGCAATGTTGAGCATTGGATGCATCGGTATCTCTCGCTGGATGTTAAAGAACGGGGAAAACGGCGCGGAGTATAGCAGCGTGTTCGGTAAATGTCCTGCTTTATGTTAGCATTCACGCCACTGATTTTACTGACCCGTTGCTGAGACTCCTCATTAATGCTGCAAAATATTCGTATCGTGCTGGTTGAAACCTCTCACACCGGCAACATGGGCTCCGTTGCCCGCGCCATGAAAACCATGGGCCTGACCAACCTCTATCTGGTTAACCCACTGGTGAAACCCGATTCACAGGCGATTTCTCTCGCCGCCGGTGCCAGTGATGTGATTGGCGACGCTAAAATCGTCGACTCACTGGATGAAGCCATCGCGGGCTGTAGCCTGGTGGTCGGCACCAGCGCCCGTTCCCGTTCGCTGCCGTGGCCGATGCTGGATGCGCGCGAATGCGGCGTGAAAAGTGTGGAAGAGGGCCAGCAGGCTCCGGTGGCGCTGGTGTTTGGTCGTGAGCGCGTCGGCCTGACCAATGAAGAGCTGCAGAAGTGTCATTACCATGTCGCCATTCAGGCCAACCCGGAATACAGCTCGCTGAACCTGGCAATGGCAGTACAGATCATCGCCTATGAAGTGCGCATGGCCTGGCTGCAGGCGCAGGAACAGGCCAGCCCGCAACCGCAGTATACGGAGTCGCCTTATCCACTGGTGGATGACCTTGAACGCTTCTATCAGCACATGGAACAGATGATGCTGAACAGCGGCTTTATCCGCGAAGCCAATCCGGGTCAGGTGATGAGCAAACTGCGTCGTCTTTATACCCGTGCGCGGCCAGAACGTGATGAACTTAACATCCTGCGCGGGATGCTTTCGTCGTTTGAAAAGCGGAAAAACGAGAAGAAAGAAGAAGATAATAGTTGAGTAAAATACCAGGTTAAATACTTGAGTGTTTTACCTGGTTAAATAGTTGACCAAATTACTCGGGAATGTCAGACTTGCCAGCATCTTTTGCAAATCCTCCGATAACCGGACGCTATTGAGGTCGTACGCTATGAGACTGACATCTAAAGGACGTTATGCCGTAACTGCTATGCTGGACGTTGCCCTTCACTCCCATGAAGGCCCGGTTCCGCTGGCTGATATTTCTGAACGTCAGGGCATTTCGCTGTCGTATCTCGAGCAGTTATTCTCCCGATTGCGTAAAAATGGCTTAGTTTCCAGCGTGCGCGGTCCGGGCGGCGGTTATCTGTTAGGCAAAGAATCAAATGCTATCGCCGTCGGTGAAGTGATCACCGCGGTCGATGAGTCGGTTGACGCCACCAAATGCCAGGGCAAAGAAGGCTGCCAGGGCGGCGAGCGTTGCCTGACACACGTCCTGTGGCGCGATCTGAGCGTGCGTATCAGTGACTTCCTGAACAATATTACCCTGGCTGAGCTGGTGAATAATCAGGAGATCCTTGACGTGGCCGATCGTCAGAACGCCAATGACAATCGTCGCTTCCAGAGCCCGCGCGCTCAGGAAATCAACGTCAATCTGCGCGCCTCGTAATCCCCGCTGTTGCGGCCCTAACTGCTAACGCGGGCGGGGCCGAATCTGCTATAAAGACGTATGATTTTTTATACGGAGCTGTAGCGCAATGAAATTACCGATTTACCTGGATTATGCCGCCACCACGCCGGCCGATCCGCGTGTGGCCAGCAAAATGATGCAGTTTCTGACGCTGGATGGCACGTTCGGTAATCCGGCCTCCCGTTCTCACCGTTTTGGCTGGCAATCTGAAGAAGCGGTCGATGTGGCGCGCAATCAGGTGGCCGAACTGGTCAATGCCGATCCGCGTGAAATCGTTTTCACCTCGGGCGCCACCGAATCGGACAATCTTGCGATTAAAGGCGCAGCCCACGCTCATCAGGCGCGCGGCAAACATATCATCACCAGCCAGACTGAACACAAAGCCGTGCTCGACAGCTGCCAGCAGCTGGAGCGGGAAGGCTTTGATGTGACCTACCTGAAACCGGCCGCCAACGGCATGATCAGCCCTGACATGTTGCGTGACGCCCTGCGCGACGACACCATTCTGGTCTCGATCATGCACGTCAATAATGAAATCGGGGTGATTCAGGATATCGCTGCGTTTGGTGAGCTGTGCCGTGAACGCGACATTCTGTTTCATGTGGATGCCACCCAGAGCGTCGGCAAGCTGCCGATCGATCTCAGCCTGTTGCCGGTTGATTTGATGTCCTTTTCCGCCCACAAACTGTATGGTCCGAAAGGGATCGGTGCGCTCTATGTGCGTCGTAAACCGCGCGTGCAGATTGCCGCCCAGATCCACGGCGGTGGGCATGAGCGGGGTATGCGTTCGGGGACGCTGCCGGTACACCAGATTGTCGGAATGGGCGAAGCCTATCAGATCGCGGCGCAAGAGCGTGAAACTGAAATGGCACGTCTGCAGAGCCTGCGCGACCGGCTGTGGCAGGGTATCAGTACGCTGCCAGGCGTCACGCTTAACGGTGACCTGCAGCACAGCGCGGCCACTATACTTAACCTCAGTTTCGCCGACGTTGAGGGTGAATCGCTGATCATGGCGCTGAAAGATCTGGCGCTCTCCTCCGGTTCGGCCTGTACGTCGGCCAGCCTGGAGCCCTCTTATGTCCTGCGGGCGCTGGGTGTCAGTGAAGAGCTGGCCCACAGTTCGCTGCGGTTTTCGCTTGGCCGTTTTACCACCGAAGAAGAGATCGATTACGCCATTGCGCTGGTGCAGAAATCGGTGACGCGTCTGCGCGCCTTAATGTAACCGGCAGCTTACCGGCCTGATTCTGGAAACCGCGCCATTATTTGCGCTACGCTGGCATCCTCTGACGGAATCTGTTATCAGGTCTGTCTGCATCTTGCATGTAACATCTTATTAAATCCGCTTTAACAATCGGGCTGGATGAAACGAATAACGTCTATGGAGCTTCGCGATGACCACACAACCGATGAACATCACTCTTAGCAGCCAGCCCGCCGATGCGCGCTGGGGCGAAAAAGCCATTCTGAGCAGCAACGACAGCGGGATGACGCTGCACCTGACCGGCGCTGACGCGCTGATGACCCTTCAGCGAGCCGGCCGCAAACTGGATAGCCAGGGTATCCGCCACGTGGCGCTGACCGGCGAAGGCTGGCACCTTGAGCAGTGCTGGGCATTCTGGCAAGGCTACCGCGGTCCGAAAGGGCAGCGTCAGGTTGAGTGGCCGACGCTGGGTGAGCATGAGCAGGCGGAATTTGATCGTCGTCTGAAAATTATCGACTGGGTACGCAACACCATCAACCTGCCGGCCGAAGAGCTGGGCCCGGAACAGCTGGCGCACACGGCTATCGATCTGATCAGCGAAGTGGGCGGCAGCGCCGTCAGCTATCGCATCACCAAAGGTGAGGATCTGCGGGTCCAGGGTTATATGGGCCTGCATACGGTGGGACGCGGTTCCAGCCGTCCGCCGGTGCTGCTGGCGCTCGACTTTAATCCAACCGGTGACGACAGCGCGCCGGTTTACGCCTGTCTGGTCGGCAAAGGTATTACCTTCGACACCGGCGGCTACAGCATGAAGCAGAGCAGCTTCATGGATTCGATGAAGTCCGATATGGGCGGCGCGGCCACCGTGACCGGTGCGCTGGCGATGGCCATTTCGCGCGGTCTGAATAAACGCGTCAAACTTTACCTCTGCTGTGCCGACAACATGGTCAGCAGCAACGCCTTCAAACTGGGCGATATCATTCGCTATCGCAACGGCAAATCGGTGGAAGTAATGAACACCGATGCGGAAGGACGCCTGGTACTGGCTGACGGTTTAATCGACGCCAGCGAGCAGAATCCGACGATGATCATCGACGCCGCCACCCTGACCGGTGCAGCTAAGACGGCGCTGGGTAACGATTATCACGCGCTGTTCACCTTTGATGAGGTGCTGGCGCAGTCGCTGATGGGCAGCGCGGTCAGTGAGAACGAGCCGTTCTGGCGTCTGCCGCTGGCCGAGTTCCATCGCAGCCATCTGCCGTCTAACTTTGCCGATCTCAATAATATCGCCAGCCCGGCACATGCGGCCGGTGCCAGCAGCGCGGCAGCGTTCCTCTCTTATTTCGTCAGCAACTACCAGCAGGGCTGGCTGCACATCGACTGTTCGGCGACCTACCGCAAAAGCGCGGTCGATCAGTGGGCCGCAGGCGCCACCGGCCTTGGTGTGCGCACGCTGGCTAACCTGTTACTGAAATAAGTGCTATTCCGCGGTGGCTTCAGCCGCCGCATTTTTAGAGAGTGACTATGAACCGTCTTGAAGAGGTGCTGAAGCTGGCGGCGACCGAGCCAGCTCACCGGCCCGAATTTTTTCAACTGCTGCTGGAATCGGACGTCTGGGTGCCGGGCGAAAGCACCGCGCAGCAACTTGATGCCAGCACGCCGGTCGATCTGCAGCACTGGGAAAAAGAGGATGGCAGCAGCATCATTCCGTTTTTCAGTTCAGAACAGGCGATGAGCGACGCGGTCAGCACTGAGCAGGCTTATCTGCGTCTGCCGGTGCGCACGCTGTTTGAAATGACCCGCGGCGAAACGCTGTTTCTCAATCCTAAGTTACCGACCGGCAAAGAGTTCTCGCCTGCCGAAATCACTCATCTGCTGGCGGAAGAGGGCAGCGCCCTGAGTCAGCAAACGGTGCTGGAAGGCGGGCAGTCGCTGCTGTTGTCTGAAGTAGCCGAACCGCCCGCGCAGATGGTTGACTCGCTGACCCAGCTGTTCAGCAAATATAAACAGGTGCGTCGTGCGTTTATCGCCAGCATCCGTGAGCGGGCCGATGAAGCGCCGAACCTGCTGATTGGTATTGAAGCGGACAGCGACATTGAGGCGATCATTCAGGCGGCGGGTAGCGTAGCGATGGATACGCTGCCGGATGATGCGCCGGTGGATCTGTGCGAAGTGACGGTGGAAGATCGCGGCATCAGCCACTTCTTTACCGCCCACATTACGCCGTTCTATGAGCGCCGCTGGGGCAGTTTCCTGCGCGACTTTAAAGGCAGCGAACGGATACTCTGATGAAAAAAGAGCGGCGCAATGGCCGCTCTTTTTTTACTTCGCAATCGGCAGGTCGTCGCGGCTGCCCCATTCACTCCAGGAACCGTCGTAAATCGCCGTCTGACGTGCGCCCAGCGCGGTCAGCGCCAGAATCACCACCGCCGCCGTCACGCCCGAACCACAGCTCGCCACCACCGGTTTTTCCGGATCAACCCCGGCGCGCGTGAACAGATCGCGCAGCTCAGCCAGCGGTTTCAGTTCGCCATTGACCACCAGGCTGTTCCACGGCACATTCAGGCTGTTCGGAATGTGACCGCGCAGCAGACCGGGGCGTGGCTCATCCACTTCGGCGTTGAAACGATTGGCCGCACGAGCATCGATAATCTGTGCGCCGCCTTCATGACTGATCAGCAGGACATCGTTCAGCCGGCGGATCTGGCTTTCATCCGCGCTGGCTTCAAATTCGCCTTCCGGCAGCGAGACCGGACCCGTTGCAACCGGATAACCGGCCGCTTTCCAGCCCTGCAGGCCGCCGGCCAGAATCGAGACCTGCGCCACGCCAAAGAGGCGCAGCATCCACCAGGCGCGTGGCGCTGAGAACAGATTACCTTCGTCGTACACCACCAGATGTTTGTCGCTACTGATACCCAGCTCGCGCATCGCCACGGCAAAACGCTCGGCGCGCGGCAGCATGTGCGGATAGGGGCTGGTGTGATCCGACAGTTCTTCAATATTGAAGAAAGGCGCATCGGGCAGATGTTCCGCCAGATATTCGCCATTCACATCCCGGATCGTCTCCTGACCGGGCGGCAGCATACGGGTGTCCAGCACCTGCAGCGTCTCATCGTTGTAGTGTTCCTGTAACCAGTCGGCGGACACAAACAGTGGCGTCGTCATAACAACCTCATCTCAGTGATCTGTGCTGTCAGTGTCGGGCAATGCGGGCGCCATCTCAAGAGAAGCGTTGATTAAATGCGAGCATTGATATGAAATTGCGCAGCGTTACAAAACAACTCCTCTGGGACACGGTGAAGGATTTACCATGAAAAAACGCATTAACCCATGGCTGTTCAGCTTGCTGATCGGCGGCTCTCTGCTGGCAACCGCGGCCACTCCGGTTTTATCGGTCAGCGCGGCGGAAACCGCTGCCACCCAACAGGTCAGCAAGCCACTTGCGCTACTCGACCTCTCTGAGCTTCAGCTCGATGGCGCAGCCGCGCTGGTGTTAACCTTCAATCAGCCGCTGGATGATAAGCAGGATCTGACGCAAAAAGTCAGGCTGATCGATGATAAACAGGGTCAGGTTGACGGCGCCTGGGAGCTGTCAGAGAACCGCAAAGCGCTGCGCTTTCGCCATCCGGAGCCGTCACGTCAGTTTACCGTGACGCTGGAGCCGGGATTACGCGCCGCCAGCGGTGAGACGCTGCCTGCCGGCATCAGTAAAAAAGTGACAACCCGTGATATCGAACCGATGGTGGGCTTTGCCAGCCGTGGCTCGCTGCTGCCGCTGCGTCTCTCTCAGGGTTTGCCGGTACTGGCACTGAATGTCGATCAGGTTGATGTGGATTTTTTCCGGATAAAAAACGCGGGCCTGGCGGAATTTCTCTCGCAGTGGAACTACGGCAACAACCTCTCCAGCTGGCAGTCTCAGGAGTTGCTGAAAAGCAGCCAGCTGGTCTATTCCGGACGTTTTGAGCTCAACCCGGCGCGTAACACGCGTGAAAAGCTGCAACTGCCGATGCGTGATATTTCCGCACTTCAGCAACCGGGTGTCTATCTGGCGGTAATGAAGCAGGCCGGTACTTATCGCTACAGTCAGCCTGCCACGCTTTTCACTCTGAGTGATATCGGCCTGTCACTGCATCGCTTCCCGACCCAATTCGAACTGTTCGCTCAGAGTCTGGCAAACGGCCAGCCGCTTTCCGGAGTCAGCGTCAGGTTACTGGATGAGAAAGGACAGGTGCTGCAAAGCGGCACCATCGACAGTAGCGGTCATCTGCGCCTGAAGGCGGATGAAAAAGGGAAGCTGCTGCTGGCAGTGCAGGGTGAGCAGACCTCGATGATCGATCTGTCACGTCCGGCGCTGGATTTGGCCGAATTTCCGGTTGCCGGGCCGCAGGGCTATGACAAACAACTGTTTGTCTTTGGCCCGCGCGATATCTACCGACCTGGCGAAACGGTCATCGTTAATGCGCTGCTTCGTGATGCTGACGGACGCCCGTTGCCCGCGCAGCCGATTAAAGCGGAGCTGGTGCAGCCCGATGGCCAGGTGATGCAGACTTTTGTCTGGCAGCCTGACGCCGGATTCTACCAGCAGCGACTGTCGCTGCCCGCATCTGCCATGACCGGCGACTGGATGCTGCGGCTCAATACCGGCGATAACCTCAAGCGCCAGTGGCATTTCCACGTCGAAGATTTTCTGCCGGAACGCATGGCGTTAACCCTGAAAAACGATCCCCAGCCACAGCCTGCTGATGCCCGTGTTGAGTTCGGTATTGAGGGACGCTATCTCTATGGCGCACCTGCCGCGGGTAACACGTTACAGGGACAACTCTATCTGCGACCGGCACGCGAGGCGGTGGCTGCTTTGCCGGGCTACCAGTTTGGTGACATTACCGAAGAAGGTCTGAAGCGCACGCTGGATGAGGTGGATCTCAGGCTTGATGCCCAGGGTAAAGCGCAGCTTGAGGTAGAGAATCAGTGGGATCAGCTGCACTCCCCGCTCAATCTGATCCTGCAGGCCAGCCTGCTTGAAACCGGCGGACGTCCGGTTACCCGTCGTGCCACTCAGGCCATCTGGCCGGCAGAAGCCCTGCCGGGTATCCGGCCGCTGTTCGGTAATAAAGCGGTTTATGACTACCGCAGTGACAGCTATCACGATGAGCCTACCGTGCCGGAACAGAGTCTGGCCGAATTCGACATTGTCTATGCCAACAGTCAGGGCAAAAAACTGGCGGCAGATAAGCTGGAAGTGCGCCTGATTCGCGAACGCCGTGATTACTACTGGAGTTTCTCTGACAGCGAAGGCTGGCAGGCGCGGTACGGCGACAAGGATCTGCAGGAAGATGAACGCGCCATCTCTGTCCCGGCTGACGGCAGTACTAAAGTCAGCTTCCCGGTCGAGTGGGGCCACTACCGGCTGGAAGTGCAGGCGGGCGAAAAGATCGTCAGCAGCGTGCGGTTCCAGGCGGGTTATGACTGGCAGGATAACACCAATGGCACGGGCGCGTTGCGCCCGGATCAGGTGAGACTGAAGCTGGATAAAGCCGCTTACCAGCCGGGCGACACCGTGCATCTGCAGGTGGATTCACCGGCGGCCGGTAAAGGCTACCTGATGGTGGAGTCGAGCAGCGGCACCCTCTGGTGGCAACCGCTGACTGTTCCGCAGGGCGGCACAACGGTGGATGTGCCCGTGGCTGAGAGCTGGCAGCGTCACGATCTCTACTTCAGCGCCATCGTGGTGCGTGACGGTGATAAGGTCAGTGGCGCAACGCCAAAACGCGCGGTGGGGCTGTTGCATCTGCCGATGGCGACGGAGGCGCGCCGCTTAAATCTGACGCTGGATGCGCCCGATAAAATCCGTCCCGAACAAAACCTGACGGTAAAAGTTCACGCCAGTCGTGACGGTGGCCCGCTGCCAGAAAAAGTGAATGTGCTGCTGTCAGCGGTGGATAGCGGTGTTCTGAGCGTGACAGATTTTAAAACGCCCGATCCGTGGCAGGCGTTCTTTGGCCGTAAACGCTACAACGTCGATCAGTATGACGTCTTTGGTCAGCTGATCGAAGGCGGTGGCCGGCTGGCGGCGCTGCGTTTTGGTGGCGATGGCGAAGATGAATCGATGACGCGCGGCGGCAAAAAGCCGGTGACGCACGTCAATATCGTGGCGCAGCAGTTACAGGCGGTGACGCTGGATAAAGAGGGCAACGGATCGATTACGCTGCCGATCCCGGCCTTTAACGGCGAACTGCGGCTGATGACTCAGGCCTGGAGCGACGACAGCTTCGGCGCGGCAGAGCGCAAACTGGTGGTCGCGGCACCGCTGATCAGCGAACTGGCCACTCCACGTTTCCTTGCCAGCGGCGACACGGCATCACTGGCGCTGGATATCACTAACCTGACGGAGCTGCCGCAAACCCTGAAAGTAGATCTGAGCAGCAGTGGTTTAGTGGATCTGACCAGTGCTGCCAGCCAGAGCGTGACGCTGGCTAAAGGCGCACGCACCACAGTGCAGATTCCGGTCACCGCGAAAACCGGCTTTGGTGACGGTGAGGTCACCGTGCAGATTTCCGGTCTGAATCTGCCGGGTGAGCAGGTGAAGCCCAGCAAACAGCAGTGGAAAATCGGTGTCCGGCCACCTTATCCGGCCCGGACGCTGAATTTCGATGCCGTGATCAATCCCGATCAGCCGTGGCAGGTCGCGGCAGCCGCTTTCACCGGGCTGGAGGCTCAGACCCTGAGTGGACAGCTGACGCTGAGCAATCGCCCGCCGCTGAACATCGCCAGCTATATCAGTGCGCTTTACACCTATCCCTACGGCTGTCTGGAACAGACCAGCAGCGGCCTCTGGCCTTCTCTCTACACCAGCCATGCCGGGCTGACGGCCATGGGGATAAAAACCAGCAGTGATGAGGCGCGCCGGGCCGCAGTCAACACCGGCATTGCCCGTCTGGCGGGCATGCAGCGGGCCAACGGTAGCTTCGGGCTGTGGGATAAACAGAGTGAAGAGGAGTTCTGGCTGACGCCTTACGTGACGGACTTCCTGCTGCGCGCCAGCGAGGCGGGCTATGCGCTGCCGGATAACGTGGTTGATCGCGCTAACGCCCGGCTGCTGCGCTATCTGCAGGATCCCGCGCAGATCAGCGGTGGCAGCAGCGATAATAACGCCGCGCTGCAGTTCAGCGTTCAGGCTTACGCCGGACTGGTGCTGGCGCGTCAGCAGCGCGCGCCTCTGGGTGCGCTGCGCGTCTTGTATGAAAAACGGGACAAATCCCGCTCCGGCCTGGCGCTGATGCAGCTTGGCGTGGCGCTGAAGCTGATGGGTGACGGGCAACGTTCACAGCTGGCGATCATGCAGGGTGCCAGCCTGACGCGCTCAGATAAAGAGTGGTTTGGCGACTATGGCAGCAGGGTGCGCGATCAGGGAATGATGATAGCCCTGTTAGCAGAAAATCAACTGCAGCCTGATTTGCAGAATAGTCTGCTGCTGTCGCTGTCAAAAGAGGTTAACGGCAAACGCTGGTTCTCGACCCAGGAAAATAATGCGCTCTATCTTGCGGCCCATACTCTGCAGCGTGCGCAGGGCAGAAACTGGCAGGCGATACTGACGGGCGATCCACAGCCGCTGCAGGGCGATGCACCGCTGAATAAAGGGCTGGCGGCTGAGCGACTGTTGCAGGGCTTAGCCATCAGTAATCCGGGCAGTGCGCCGCTGTATGGTCGTCTCGATGTCACCGGTTATCCACTGACCGCACCACAGCCGGAAAGCAATGTGCTCGGAATAAAACGTGAATACTTTACTCTGGATGGCAAAGCCGCCGATCTCAGCAGGCTGCGCAGTGGTGAGTTACTGGTAGTGCGTCTGACCGTTTCGTCGACGCGCAACATCAAAGATGCGCTGGTGGTGGATCTGCTGCCTGCCGGGCTGGAGCTGGAAAACCAGAATCTGGCCGACAGCAGCGCCAGCCTCGGCGACAGTGCGGACGCGCTGAAGGAGAGCATGGGTGATATGCAGCAGGCTGACATTAAGCACATTGAGTTCCGTGACGATCGCTTTGTGGCGGCACTGGCGGTGGATACTTATCGTCCCGCCACGCTGATCTATCTGGCGCGGGCAGTCACACCGGGTCGCTACCTGATGCCGCCGCCGCAGGTCGAGTCGATGTATGTGCCGGAGTGGCGCGCCACTGGCAGCACGCCATCGCAGCTGCAAATCCAGTAAGTGACGTCAGGCGTGATTAACATCGGCACTATTAAAAAGCGGTGGCTCGCGCTGCCGCTTTTTTTTCTGGCACTGTGGCTGGCGACGTGGGGACTGGATCGGCTGTTCCCGTTGCCGCTTAAACAGGTCCAGCCTGCGCGGGTGATTGTTGCCAGCGACGGTACGCCATTGTGGCGTTTTGCTGACAGCCGGGGGATCTGGCGCTATCCGGTGACGCCAGAGGAGGTGGCTCCGGCCTATCTGCAGGCGCTGCTGACCTATGAAGATCGCTGGTTCTGGTATCACCCCGGCATCAATCCACTGGCTCTGCTGCGCGCCGCCTGGCAGGATCTGCGTCATCAGAGCGTGATCTCTGGCGGCAGCACCCTGACCATGCAGGTGGCACGCCTTATTGACCCGCAACCCCGTACGCTGCGCGGCAAGCTGATTCAGGCGTGGCGTGCGCTGCAGCTGGAGTGGCATCTTTCCAAACGTGACATTCTGACGCTCTACCTTAACCGCGCGCCCTTTGGCGGCACGCTGGAAGGGGTAGGTGCGGCCAGCTGGAGCTGGCTGGGAAAAGCACCGTCGCAATTGACGCGCGGTGAGGCGGCGCTGCTGGCGGTTTTACCGCAGGCACCCAGCCGTCTGCGGCCCGATCGCTGGCCGGAGCGGGCGGAAGCCGCCCGTAATAAAGTGCTGGATAGGCTGGCGCAATACCGCATCTGGTCCCCTGAACAGGTGGCGGAGATTCGTCAGGAACCGGTCTGGTTGCCGCCGCGCCAGATGCCGCAGATGGCGCCATTGCTGGCCCGGCGTATGCTGTCGATCAGCCGCAGCGATAAGATTGTCTCCACGCTCGACCCTTCTTTGCAGCGTGATCTGGAAAGTCTGGCGCTGAATGTAAAAAATCAGCTTCCGCCGCGCACCTCGCTGGCGATGCTGGTAGTGGATCACACCACCATGGCGGTGCGTGGCTACGTCGGCTCGGCTGACTTTACCGATGACAGCCGTTTTGGACATGTAGATATGATCGCCAGCGTGCGTTCGCCTGGCTCGGTGTTAAAACCCTTTATTTACGGCATGGCGCTGGACGAGGGGCTGATCCATGCCGAATCGCTGCTGCAGGATGTGCCGCGTCGCTTTGGTGATTACCGGCCAGGTAACTTTGACACCGGTTTTCACGGCCCGGTCAGCGCCAGCGAGGCGCTGGTGCGATCCCTGAATCTGCCCGCCGTCCAGTTACTGGAGGCGCTGGGGCCGAAAAATGCGGCGGCACGTCTGCGCAATGTGGGCCTGAACTTACGTTTTCCGCCCGGCGCTGAACCTAATCTTTCGTTAATTCTTGGCGGCACCGGGGCGCGCATGGATGAGATCGTGGCCGCCTACAGCGCCTTTGCCCGCCACGGCAATGCCGCTGCGCTGCGCTGGACGCCCGATCAACCCTTGCAACAGCGGCGGCTGCTGTCGCCGGAAGCAGCGTGGATTGTCCGGCGTATCCTGGCCGGTGAAGCGCAGCCGGCAGGCAATGGCCGCGTACCCGACGTGGTGCCTCTGGCCTGGAAAACCGGCACCAGTTACGGCTATCGCGATGCCTGGTCGGTGGGAATCAATCCCCGTTATCTGATTGGCGTCTGGGTCGGGCGACCGGATGCGACTCCGGTGGCCGGGCAGTTTGGTTTTGCCTCTGCTGTGCCCGTCATGAACCAGATCAACAGTGTGCTGATGAGCCGCCTCGGCAGGCGTGACGTGCCGGTTGATCCGCGTCCGGCCTCGGTAACGGTAGCCACTATTTGCTGGCCTGGCGGTCAGCCGCTGCCCGCCGGAGACGAGAATTGCCGCCAGCGGCGGCAAAGCTGGGTCGCCGCGAATACGCTGCCGCCAACCCTGCTGGCGCCTGGCCAGGAGAGCCTCAGCGGGTTGCGCATCGGCTACTGGCAGAATGCGCAGGGACTGCGTGTGGCAGCAGATTGCCCCAACGCCACCCGTCACGAGCGGCTGGTCTGGCCGCTGCCGCTGGAAGCCTGGCTACCGCCTCATGAACGGCGGGCGCAACGCTTACCGCCTGTTGATACCCATTGTCCGCCGTTACAGCAGGGCAGCAGCGCACCGCTGATCGTCACCGGCGTGACTGAGCGGCAGATCGTCAAGCCGCTGCCAGGCAACGGCTCGCTGGTGATCCCGGTGGCGGTTCAGGGAGGGCAGGGCGAACAGCGCTGGTGGTTCCTGAATGGCGAGCCTCTGATGACGCAAAACGCCGCGGATCATCTGTCGCTGCATCTTGATCATCCAGGAGATTATCAGCTGGTGGTGATGGATGAAGAGGGGCAGCTCGCCTCCGTCAGCTTCAGCCGGCTGTGATGGTTTTTTGCGCTAAATCAGAGTTGCGACCGCTTTGCTCCGATTCAGATCAAGATTTTTCAATAAATTGCGGATCTCTGATAGGCAACGCCAGGCTCTGCCCCTATAATCGGCGCCGTTTCTTAGCCGGGGCGTGCGCCTCCGGTTTCTTCAGGACGTCAAGACAGAGGTCAACATGGCAATCGAACGTACTTTTTCTATCATCAAGCCAAACGCCGTCGCTAAAAACGTGATCGGTGCCATCTACAACCGTTTTGAAAGCGCAGGCTTCAAAATCGTTGGCGCAAAAATGCTGCAGCTGAGCAAAGAGCAGGCTGAAGGTTTCTACGCTGAGCATCAGGGCAAGCCATTCTTCGACGGTCTGGTTGAATTTATGACCTCTGGCCCGGTTGTGGTTTCTGTGCTGGAAGGTGAAAACGCCGTTCAGCGTCACCGTGACCTGATGGGTGCCACTAACCCGGCAAACGCGCTGGCTGGCACGCTGCGTGCTGACTACGCTGACAGCTTCACCGAGAACGCGACCCACGGTTCAGATTCTGCAGAATCTGCTGCCCGTGAAATCGCTTACTTCTTCGGCGAAAACGAAATCTGCCCGCGTACCCGTTAATCGCCTGGCGATAAACCACCGGCTGACTTTACAAAAATCTGCCTGAGGGAGGCGACTCCTGCCTGTTATCAGGCCGCAGATGTTGTACAATATTGCGCCTTCATTGACTCCGCTTAATGAAGGCGCAATTTTTTACCTATTCCTGAACAGCGCCATAACGTGTAACAACGAGGCCAGAGAACATTATGTCTGAACAGATTGTGACGCCCGCGTCCGCATCCCCAATTGCCGTTTCCCCCAAGAGCCAAAAAATTAACCTGCTGGATCTCAACCGTCAGCAGATGCGCGAATTTTTCCTGTCGCTCGGTGAAAAGCCGTTCCGCGCTGACCAGGTCATGAAGTGGATCTATCACTACTGCTGCGATGATTTCGAGCAGATGACCGACATCAACAAAAAGCTGCGCACCCGGCTGATGGAGCTGACCGAAATCCGCGCGCCGGAAGTGGCGGAAGAGATGCGATCCACCGATGGCACCATTAAATGGGCGATTCGCGTGGGCGATCAGCTGGTTGAAACCGTCTATATTCCGGAAGGCGACCGCGCCACGCTGTGTGTCTCGTCGCAGGTGGGCTGCGCGCTGGAGTGTAAATTCTGTTCGACTGCGCAGCAGGGCTTTAACCGTAACCTGCGGGTATCGGAAATCATTGGTCAGGTATGGCGCGCGGCGAAGATTGTTGGTGCAGCCAAAATTACCGGCCAGCGTCCGATCACCAACGTGGTGATGATGGGCATGGGCGAACCTCTGCTCAACCTGAACAACGTCGTGCCGGCGATGGAGATCATGCTGGATGACTTCGGTTTTGGTTTATCGAAGCGTCGCGTGACCCTTTCGACCTCCGGCGTAGTACCGGCGCTCGACAAACTGGGCGATATGATTGACGTTGCGCTGGCGATCTCGCTGCACGCCCCCAATGACAAACTGCGTGACGATATCGTCCCGATCAACAAAAAATATAATATCGAAACCTTCCTGGCCGCGGTTAAACGCTACATCGGGAAGTCGAATGCCAATCAGGGGCGCGTCACTATCGAGTACGTCTTGCTGGATCATGTGAACGACAGCACTGACGATGCGCATGAGCTTGCCGCCTTACTGAAAGAGACGCCGTGCAAAATCAACCTGATTCCGTGGAACCCCTTCCCGGGCGCACCTTATGGCCGCAGCTCTAACAGCCGCATCGATCGCTTCTCCAAGGTGCTGATGGACTACGGTTTCACCACCATCGTGCGTAAAACCCGTGGTGATGATATTGATGCCGCCTGTGGTCAGCTGGCGGGCGAAGTGATCGACCGCACCAAGCGGACGATGCGGAAAAAAATGGCTGGTGAAGCGATATCTGTGAAGGCGCTCTGAAACCGTGACCGTTAACGTTTCCTGAGGGTGTGACGCGTGGCAGGCTTAACGCTGCTAACGTCAACCCAATGGAAACGATGATGCGTAAGGGATTACCTGTGGCTTTACTGGCCCTGTTTGTTGTAAGCGGGTGTGTCAGCCACACTCAGCAACCCGGTGCGGCAGAAGTGCGTCTACAGTTAGGTATGCATTACCTGGCGAGCGGTGATGAAGAAGCCGCTGAGCGTAATTTCCTGCGAGCGCAGGCGGCGGCACCGGATGATTATCGGATATCACTGGCGCTGGCCCGGCTGGCGCAAATGCAGGGTAATCGAGCTGCCGCACAGGCCCATTACCAGCTGGCACAACAGCAGGCCCCGCAGAATGGTTTTGTCGCTAACAATTACGGTGCGTTTCTTTGCACTTTAAGGCAGTATGGCGAAGCGCATCAACAGTTTAGTCGGGCAGGCGATGCGCAGCAGGTTGATGCCCGCATCGATGCGCTTGAACTGGCGGGATTTTGTTATCTGCAGGCAGGCGAGTTTGCCACGGCACGGCGTGCATTACAGCAGGCGCTGGAGTCCGACGATCGCAAAGCCGGATCGGTGCTGAGTGAAGCTGAAAAGCTGCTGGCTGAAAACCAGCTGACCAGCGCGCAGATTTTGCTCGAGATTTACCAGCAACAGCGGCCCGAAACGGCACGCAGTCTGGCGTTACACTTACGTTTCGCCGCGCTACAGGGGAATGCCGCTGACGTTTCACGTTATGGCGACCGGTTAGCGCGACGTTTTCCGCAATCGATACAGTACCAGCGTTATTTAGCTAATGAATACTGAAGCCACTCAAGAGAACTCTGCAGTACATTCAACAGGTGAACGCCTGCGTCTGGCCCGTGAGCAGATGGGGCTGACGCAGCAGAACGTCGCTGAACGCCTGTGTCTGAAACTTTCTACCGTGCGTGACATTGAGGAAGATAAGTCGCCAGCCGATTTAGCCTCTACCTTTCTGCGCGGCTACATTCGCTCCTACGCCCGACTGGTGCATATTCCTGAAGAGGAACTGCTGCCAATGATGGCGAAACAGACGCCGGTTCGTGCAGCAAAAATCGAACCGATGCAAAGTTTCTCTTTGGGTAAGCGCCGCAAAAAGCGTGACGGCTGGTTGATGATTTTCACCTGGCTGGTGCTGTTTGTGGTGGTTGGCCTGACGGGCGCCTGGTGGTGGCAGAATCATAAAGCCTCACAGGATGATCTGGTGTCGATGGCCGACCAGAATGGCAGCAGTGGTGATGGTCAGTCTATTCCGCTGGGTGAATCCAGCGGTGACAGCACTACCCCAGCCGCACCCGATGAAAGTAACAATGTGCCGCTGGCGGCTGACAACAGCGCCGCCAGCGTACCAGCCAGTGCGGCTCCGGCCGCCAGTGCCAGCAATAGCAATACCGCGCCTGCAGCGCAGCCGGACAACAGCAACAATGCGGTGGTTTCACCCAGCCAGGCACCGGTAGACAATACCGCTGCCGCGCCAGCGGCAACCCCCAACAGTGCCAGCACCGCACCGCAGATGCCGGTGGGCGCAGCGGCAGTCAGTGAACCGGCTACCGATCCGAATGCAGTGGTGATGACCTTTAACGCCGACTGCTGGCTGGAAGTGAGTGATGCGACCGGTAAAAAACTGTTCAGCGGCCTGCAGCGTAGCGGTGGTAAACTCAGTCTCGCAGGAACCGCTCCGTATCGTCTGAAAATTGGCGCTCCTTCCGCGGTTCAGGTGCAATATCAGAATCAGCCCGTTGATTTAAGTCGTTTTATCCGTAATAACCAGGTTGCTCGCCTGACGTTGGGTGCGCAATAACAGCGTATCGCGTACCGGGCAATTGTGGAGAAGAAATATGCATAACGAAGCACCCATTATCCGCCGTAAATCCAAACGTATTTACGTCGGCAAGGTGCCAGTCGGTGACGGCGCGCCAATCGCTGTTCAATCGATGACGAACACCCGCACCACTGACGTGGCGGCGACGGTCAATCAGATCAAAGCCCTTGAGCGCGTCGGTGTCGACATCGTCCGCATTTCGGTGCCGACGATGGATGCTGCAGAAGCATTCAGACTGATTAAACAGCAGGTGAACGTCCCGCTGGTGGCCGATATCCATTTTGACTATCGCATTGCATTGAAAGTCGCCGAATATGGCGTCGATTGCCTGCGCATCAATCCCGGCAACATCGGGAACAATGAGCGCATCCGCATGGTGGTTGACTGTGCACGCGATAACAATATCCCGATCCGAATTGGCGTTAACGCCGGTTCGCTGGAAAAAGATCTGCAGGAAAAGTATGGCGAGCCGACGCCGCAGGCGCTGCTGGAATCCGCCATGCGCCATGTCGATCATCTCGATCGCCTTAACTTCGATCAGTTCAAAGTTAGCGTAAAAGCCTCTGACGTCTTCCTGGCGGTTGAATCGTACCGTCTGCTGGCGAAACAGATTGAGCAGCCACTGCATCTCGGCATCACCGAAGCGGGCGGCGCGCGTGCCGGCGCAGTGAAATCGGCCATCGGGCTGGGTTTACTGCTGTCAGAAGGCATCGGCGACACGCTGCGTATTTCGCTGGCGGCCGATCCGGTTGAAGAGGTGAAAGTCGGTTTCGACATCCTCAAGTCACTGCGCATTCGCTCTCGTGGGATCAATTTCATCGCTTGCCCAACCTGCTCACGTCAGGAGTTTGACGTTATCGGCACGGTCAACGCGCTGGAGCAGCGTCTGGAAGATCTGATCACGCCGATGGACGTTTCCATTATCGGTTGTGTGGTCAACGGGCCAGGTGAAGCAACCCTCTCCACGCTGGGCGTGACCGGCGGCAACAAGAAAAGCGGCTTCTACGAAGATGGCGTGCGTCAGCGCGATCGTCTCGATAACAACGATATGATCGATCAGCTGGAAGCGCGCATTCGTGCCAAAGCGTCGATGCTGGATGCCAGCCGCCGTATTGATGTGCAGCATCTGGAAAAATAATGGCGTGCGCGGTTTGCGTACGTGACTTTTTTGACTGAACCTGTGCGGTTTCATCCTCATAAGGTATGATGCCGGACAGGTTTTTTTGCATTAAGAGATTCTAACGTGGCGAAGAATATTCAGGCGATTCGCGGGATGAACGATTACCTGCCTGCGGATACCGCCATCTGGCAACGGATTGAAAGCGTTCTTAAACAGACGCTGGCGAGCTACGGTTACAGCGAAATTCGCTTACCGCTGGTGGAGCAGACCCCGCTGTTTAAACGTGCCATCGGTGAAGTCACCGATGTGGTTGAAAAAGAGATGTACACCTTCGAGGATCGCAACGGCGAAAGCCTGACGCTGCGTCCGGAAGGGACCGCAGGCTGCGTGCGCGCCGGTATTGAACACGGTTTACTCTACAACCAGGAACAGCGCCTGTGGTACATGGGCCCGATGTTCCGCTATGAGCGTCCGCAGAAGGGACGCTACCGTCAGTTTTACCAGATGGGCGTCGAGGTGTTTGGCCTGCAGGGCCCGGACATTGACGCTGAATTGATTATGCTTAACGCCCGCTGGTGGAAAGCATTGGGTATCGCCGATCACGTTCGCCTTGAACTCAACTCCATTGGCTCCCTTGAAGCCCGCGCCCGCTATCGCGATGCGCTGGTCGCCTTCCTTGAGCAGCACAAAGAGGTGCTGGATGAGGATTGCAAACGCCGCATGTACAGTAATCCAATGCGGGTACTGGACAGCAAAAACCCCGAAATTCAGCAACTGCTGAACGATGCGCCGCAACTCGGCGACTACCTGGACGATGAATCACGCGAACATTTCAACGGCCTCTGTGCGCTGCTGGATGATGCCGGTATCGCCTACACCATTAACCAGCGCCTGGTGCGCGGGCTTGATTACTACAATCGTACGGTGATTGAGTGGGTGACCGACAGCCTCGGTTCACAGGGTACGGTGTGTGGCGGCGGTCGCTATGATGGCCTGGTGGAACAGCTCGGCGGACGTGCAACGCCAGCCGTCGGCTTTGCCATGGGCATGGAGCGTCTGGTACTGCTGGTTCAGGCGGTGAATCCCGATTTTGAACCGACGAGCAATGTGGATGTCTATGTAATCGCTTCGGGTCAGGGCGTGCAGTCTGCTGCGATGCAACTGGCGGAGAAACTGCGTGATGAAGCGCCAGAACTGCGGTTGATGACCAACTTCGGTGGCGGCAACTTTAAAAAACAGTTTGCTCGTGCTGACAAATGGGGCGCTCGCGTCGCGCTGGTGTTAGGCGAGGATGAAGTGAAGGCCGGTCAGGTCGTGATTAAAGATCTACGCCGTGGCGAGCAGCAAACGCTGGCTCAGGCAGAGGCTGCTGCTGTTTTGCGCACGCTGTTACAGTAAGCGTGTTACAGCACCAACCATTGAAAGGAGAGGGATTGCGTGGAAGTGTATAGCAATGAGAACGAGCAGACCGATGCGCTGCGCCGCTTTTTTGCCAATAATGGTAAAGCGTTAGCGGTTGGCGTAGTGATCGGCATTGCTGCGCTGGGCGGCTGGCGTTACTGGTCCAGCCATCAGGAAGAGGCGACGAAGTCGGTGTCGGCGCAGTACCAGCAGCTCACCAGCGCCATGCAGGCGGGTAAGCCAGAAACGCTGGAAGCAGTAAACACCTTTGCCAATGAAAACAGCAACACTTACGGTGCGCTGGCCGCGATGGATCTGGCAAAACAGTATGTTGATACCAACCAGCTGGACAAAGCCGCGACGCTGCTGCAAAACGGCCTGAAAGATACCAAAGATGCCAACCTGCAGGCGGTGATTAACCTGCGCCTGGCACGCATTCAACTGCAACAGAATCAAGCTGATGCGGCGCTTAAAACCCTTGACGCTGTGAAGGGTGATGGCTGGACAGCCATTGTGGCCGATATCCGCGGCGAAGCGCTGCTGAGCAAAGGCGACAAGCAGGGCGCGCGCGATGCATGGAGCAAAGGGGTTGAATCTGACGCCTCTCCGGCATTGAAGCAAATGATGCAGATGAAGATGAATAACTTAAGCTAAGCCAGTCAAGAGAGAGCGCATGGAATTACGTAAATACCTGCTGCCGGGGCTGATTTCAGTCACTTTGCTCAGCGGTTGTTCGCTGTTTAGCGGCGAAGAAGATGTGGTAAAAATGGCTCCGCTGCCCAAGGTGGAAAACCAGTTCACGCCACAGGAAGTGTGGAGCACCTCGGTAGGAGATGGCGTCGGTGATTTCTACTCCAACCTGCATCCCGCCTGGCTGGACAACACCGTGTTTGCGGCCGATCGTTTCGGTATCGTGAAAGCGCTGGATGCCACCAACGGTAAAGAAAAATGGAAAGTCGATCTCTCTGAGAAAACCGGCTTCTTTTCGAAAAACCGCTCAGCCCTGTTGTCCGGTGGCCTGACGGCTGAAGGCGATCGCGTCTATGTGGGCAGCGAGCGCGGTCAGGTTTATGCGCTGAACAGCAGCGATGGCAGCCTGGCATGGCAGACCAAAGTGGCGGGGGAAGCCCTTTCCCGTCCGGTGGTCAGCGACGGTCTGGTACTGGTACACACCAGCAACGGTATGTTGCAGGGACTGGATCAGAGCAGCGGTGCCATCAAGTGGAGCGTTAACCTCGATATGCCAGCGCTGTCCCTGCGCGGCGAATCTGCGCCAGCGGTGGCTTTTGGCGGCGCGATTGTCGGCGGCGACAGTGGTCGCGTCAGCGCGGTTATCCTGAATCAGGGTCAGCTGATCTGGCAGCAGCGTATTTCGCAGATCAGCGGTGCGACTGAGATCGATCGTCTGAATGATGTCGATACTACGCCGGTTATCGTTAACGGTGTGGTTTACGCCCTGGCATATAACGGTGATCTCACCGCGCTGGATCTGCGCTCTGGTCAGATTTTGTGGAAACGCGAAATCGGCGGCGTGAAAGATCTGATTGTCGATGCGGGCCGCATCTATCTGGTCGATCAGGATGATCGGGTGATTGCGCTGAACGCCGACGGTGGCGTCGCCATCTGGCGCCAGAGCGATCTGCTGCATCGCAACCTGACTTCACCGGTGCTCTACAACGGCTACCTGGTGGTCGGCGACAGCGAAGGCTATCTGCACTGGATGAACACCACGGATGGTCGCTTTGTCGCGCAGCAGAAACTGGATAGCTCCGGCTTCCAGACCGAGCCGGTGGTCGCCAGCGATAAGCTGCTGATCCAGTCGAAAGATGGCGAGGTCTATGCGATTACCCGCTAACGGGTAACGTCTGGCAGGTGAAATCCTCCGCACTAACGGCTCCTGATTTAATCAGGGGCCGTTTCGTTTTTAGTCAGGCATGGTATTCTTTGCGCCTTCAGCCTGAACTTAACGGCCAGAGCCGTTATAATCACGCCATTCGGGCGATTAATTATTTATTGAGGCATTGTTATGGTACCTGTGGTCGCGCTGGTTGGGCGTCCCAATGTGGGAAAATCTACGCTGTTTAACCGTTTAACTCGCACTCGTGATGCGCTGGTAGCGGATTTTCCTGGACTGACTCGCGATCGCAAATATGGTCGCGCCGAAGTGGAAGGGCGCGAATTTATTGTTATCGATACCGGCGGTATCGACGGCACCGAAGAGGGTGTTGAAACGCGGATGGCTGAGCAGTCACTGCTGGCGATCGAAGAAGCGGATGTGGTGCTGTTTATGGTCGATGCGCGCGCGGGTATGATGGCCGCCGATCAGCAAATCGCCAAACACCTGCGTTCGCGTCAGAAAGCCACGTTTCTGGTGGCGAATAAAACCGACGGACTCGATCCCGATCAGGCGGTAGTGGATTTCTATTCGCTGGGTCTGGGCGAAATCCACGCCATTGCGGCGTCGCATGGTCGTGGTGTTTCCAGCCTGATCGAAACGGCTCTGTTGCCGTGGCTGGACAGGGTTGAGCCGGTCGAACTCACCGAAGAAGAAGAGAACCAGGCTTACTGGGCGGCACTTGACGCCGAGGAGACGGCTGAACTGGAAGCCGCAGAGGAAGAAGAAAACTTCGACCCGACAGGCTTGCCGATCAAACTGGCGATTGTCGGCCGTCCTAACGTAGGTAAGTCAACGCTTACTAACCGCATCCTGGGTGAAGACCGCGTGGTGGTCTACGATATGCCGGGCACCACCCGTGACAGTATCTATATCCCGATGGAGCGTGATGGACGTGAATACGTTCTGATCGACACTGCGGGTGTGCGTAAGCGTGCCAAAATCTCTGACACCGTAGAGAAATTCTCGGTGATTAAGACGCTGCAGGCGATTGAAGATGCCAACGTGGTGATGCTGGTGATTGATGCTCACGCCGGTATTTCCGATCAGGATCTCTCGCTGCTGGGCTTTATCCTCAACAGTGGTCGTTCGCTGGTGATTGTGGTCAACAAATGGGATGGCCTGTCGCAGGAAGTGCGTGACGAAGTGAAAGAGACGCTGGACTACCGTCTGGGCTTTATCGATTTCGCCCGCATTCACTTTATCTCTGCGCTGCACGGCAGCGGCGTCGGTAATCTGTTTGAGTCAATCACCGAAGCCTATGACTGTTCGACGAAGCGCGTAAACACCTCGCTGCTGACCCGCATCATGAACATGGCAGCCGAAGATCATCAGCCACCCTTGGTTCGTGGTCGTCGCGTTAAGCTGAAGTATGCGCATGCCGGCGGTTATAACCCGCCAATTGTGGTGATCCACGGTAATCAGGTTAAAGATCTGCCGGACTCATACAAGCGCTACCTGATGAACTACTTCCGTAAATCACTGAACGTGATGGGAACGCCGATTCGCATCCAGTTCAAAGAGGGTGATAACCCGTACGAAGGGAAGCGCAACCTGCTGACGCCAACGCAGCAGCGTAAGCGTAAGCGCCTGATGGCGCATATGAAGAAAAATAAGCGTTAAGCAAATGAGGGCCGGAAGGCCCTCTTTTTTTGGCTCAAGCTAAAACAACGGGCGGGGAGTGATGATGACCATCCACTGTGAAAAATGTCAGCAGCCGTTGCTGCTCAGCGACGGTGAGGTTATCTGTAGCGGTTGCGGCGCGCGCTACCTGGCGGAGGCGTGCTGTCCTGACTGTCATCAGCCACTGGAACGGCTGAACGCCTGCGGTGCGGTGAACTACTTCTGTCATCACGGACACGGCCTGATTTCGAAAAAACGTGTCGATTTTCAGCCGCAGAAAGCGCCAGGCGGTTCAGGGACAGCATAAGCGGTGCGGATAAAGAGATTGTTGTAGCAAAAATGCTATTGCAGCGTAACAACTGCGTTATAGATGTTCACTCTGTAATGTACCAGGTGGTACAATCCTGCCGCGTCGTGGGGAGGGACCAGCCGATCCATTTTTTTCCGGTCCAGGTCACTTCACAGACGCGGGTCTGTTTATATTCGATTTGAAGCAGTGCGGCACGCCGCATGTCTCTTTGACAAGGTTGCGCAGTTCAGGCGGCAACCGGCGTGAGCGCTCTGCTTATTCAGGAGAGTTAGTGTTATGGCTGAAACATCGTCCCGCTCCGCTAAGGGGCTGGGAATCATATCCGTGCTGTTCGGACTGGTGCTGCTGGCAACCGGTCTGTTCTTCGCGATTGGCGGCGGTAAACTGGTCGCCCTTGGCGGCAGTTTGTACTTCCTGATTGCCGGTATCGTGACCGTTCTGGCAGCAATACAGTTTTTCCGCCGCAAATCCTCGGCGGTGGTCCTGTTTCTGCTGGTATTTGTCGGCACGCTGATCTGGTCACTGTTCGATGCCGGGCTGGAGTTCTGGCCGCTGGTGTCGCGCCTGATGGTGCCAGCTGGCCTGATGGTTGTGGCCTTCCTGCTCTGGCCTGCGCTGCGCAAGCGTGAAGGAAAAAGCTCGCTGGCCAAAGCTGCCTACACGCTCTCTGCGCTGCTGGCCGTTGGCATGGTGGTCACCTTTGTGCAGATGTTTCAGCCACATCCTACCGTGGCCTCTTCAGGAGAAGAGCTGCCGCTGATTCCGGTAGATAAAGCGAAACAGCAGAAAGACTGGGATAACTACGGCAACACGCCGCAGGGCAGCCGCTTTGTGGCGCTGGATCAGATCACCCGCGATAACGTCAAAGATCTGCAGGTTGCCTGGGCCTTCCATACCGGCGATATCCCGGACAGCCCGACCGGTAACGGCGCGGAAGATCAGCAGACCCCATTACAGGTAGGCAATACCCTGTATCTCTGTACCCCGCACAACAACGTGATTGCGGTTGAAGCAGACAGCGGTAAGCAGATCTGGAAGCGCGAAATCAACGCCCAGGCGGAAGTCTGGCCGCGCTGCCGTGGTCTGGCCTATTTCGATGCCACTAAACCGCTGCAGCAGCCAACTCAGCCAGGCTCGACGCCGGTTCCGGCCGTCACGCTGCCAGCCGGTGATAGCTGTCAGCGCCGCATCCTGATGAACACCATTGATGCACGTCTGATTGCTATCAACGCCGACAACGGTGAATTCTGTGAGAACTTTGGCCATAACGGTATCGTCGATCTGAAAGCCGGCCTCGGCCAGGCACCCGATCCCCAGTATCAGCTGACTTCGGCACCGACGCTGGCAGGTACCACCGTTGTGGTTGGTGGTCGCGTGGCGGATAACGTCCAGACCGATATGCCTGGTGGCGTGTTGCGTGGTTTTGACGTCATCACCGGCCAGATGCGCTGGGCGTTTGACCCGGGTAATGTCGATCCGAATGCGATATTAATGCCGGGCAAAGAGTACGCCCGCAGTACGCCGAACTCCTGGGCACCGATGTCCTACGATCCGGCGATGAACACCGTGTTTATCCCGATGGGCAGCTCATCTGTCGATCTGTGGGGTGCGAACCGTACCGAACTGGATCACAAATATGGTGCATCCGTGCTGGCGCTCGACGCCACTACCGGTAAAGAGAAGTGGGTTTATCAGACCGTACATAACGATCTGTGGGACTTCGACCTGCCGATGCAGCCAAGCCTGATCGATTTCCCACAGAAGGATGGCACCACCAAACCGGCAGTAGTGATTGGCGGTAAAACCGGCATGATCTTCGTGCTCGATCGCATGACCGGCAAGCCACTGACTAAAGTCGAAGAGCTGCCGATGCCGCAGGGTCATATCCCGAACGAGCAGTACACCAAAACCCAGCCTCATTCGACCGGTATGCCGCAGATTGGCAACCAGACGCTGAAAGAGTCTGACATGTGGGGTGCAACGCCGTTTGATCAGCTGGCCTGCCGTATTGGCTTCAAATCGATGCGTTATGATGGTCTGTTCACCGTGCCGGACACCGATAAGTCGCTGAGCTTCCCGGGTTCGCTGGGCGGGATGAACTGGGGCAGCATGTCAACCGATCCGAACAACCACCTGCTGTTCGTCAATGATATGCGTCTCGGCCTGTGGGTACAGATGATCCCGGCTGACACCAATAAGATTTCACGTGGCAGCAACGGCGGTGAAGCGATCAACACCGGTATGGGCGCGGTGCCGCTGAAAGGTACACCGTATGCGGTGAACAAAAACCGCTTTATGTCGCCGCTGGGCATTCCTTGCCAGAAGCCACCGTTTGGTACGCTGTCGGCGATTGACATGAAAACCCAGAAAATCGTCTGGCAGGTGCCGGTTGGTACCGTGCAGGATACCGGACCTTTCGGCATCAAGATGCGGATGAAAATGCCGGTCGGTATGCCAACGCTGGGTGGTACGCTGGCAACCCAGGGTGGCCTGGTGTTCATCGCCGGTACCCAGGATTACTATCTGCGCGCCTTTGATGCCTCAACCGGTAAAGAAGTGTGGAAAGCGCGTCTGCCGGTGGGTAGCCAGGGTGGCCCGATGAGCTACGTTTCGCCGAAAACCGGCAAACAGTACATCCTCATCTCGGCTGGTGGCGCACGCCAGTCGCCGGATCGCGGTGACTACGTGATTGCTTACGCGCTGCCAGACAGCAAGTAACCTCACCAGTGAAAAGGGCCGACGTTGTCGGCCCTTTTTTTGCTTATTTTCCATCACGCCACAGCGCCTGTAATTCTGGTGGCGCCACCTGTTCCGGAATCAGCAACACAATGGTGCCGACCTCGCGGTGGGTCGCATACTGAATCTGAATGCGAAAATAGCGTTGATCGCCGCTTCCCACCTGAGGCGCTTTCTCTTCCGGTTCGCCCAGTGGCATCGCCTGCTCAAGGGCGCGACAGACGCGCTGCTTTTCCGGCGGCGGCAGTTCACCCAGCGAAAAACGGCGCTCAGCACGCAGGCCGGGCATAAAAGCAAGGCCGCCTTCACGCGCCACGATGATGGTGGCATCATCGGTGAGTTCGGGCAGATCACTCATAGCACACCCACTTCTTTCCACGCCTGCTCAATCGCGCTGGCAACGGAACGGTTAAAGCGTTTTTCGCCATGCTGAACGGTAAAGCGGGCAAAGGTTTTGAAATCGGCGTCCTGCGGCAGTTCATCGTCGCACATCGTGTCGTACCAGGCGTGTCCCGCCTGCTCCCACGCATAGCCGCCCAGTGCTTTCGCCGCCAGATAGAAAGCGCGGTTAGGAATACCGGAATTGAGATGCACACCGCCGTTATCTTCACGAGTCTGCACATAATCATCCATGTGCGCCGGCTGCGGATCTTTCCCCAGCATTGGATCGTCATACGCGGTGCCGGGCGCTGACATTGACCGCAGGCCCTTGCCATTAATGCCGCTAGCCAGTAATCCTTCGCCGATAATCCAGTCCGCCTGATCGGCGCTCTGCTTCTTGCTGAACTGTTTGACCAGCGAACCGAATACATCGGAAAGTGACTCGTTTAGCGCCCCCGCCTGTTCGAAGTAGATCAGACCGGCTTCATTCTCGGTCACGCCATGCGTCAGTTCATGCGCCACCACGTCTATCGCAATGGTAAAGCGGTTAAAAATTTCACCGTCGCCATCACCAAATACCATCTGCTGACCGTTCCAGAACGCATTCTGATATTTGTCGCCGTAATGGACCGTTCCGAGCAGTTTCAGCCCCTGATTATCCAGCGAATTACGCTGATACGCCTGCCAGAAAAAGTCATAGGTGGTGCCGAGATAATCCCAGGCTTCCCCGGCGGCGACATCACCGTTTTCAGGCTGGCCTTCCTGACGGATCAGCTTCCCGGGAAGGGTCTGCTGATTTTGCGCATCATAAATTTCACGGTCCACATGGCCGCCCGCTGCTGTTTTCGCCACGGTCGGCTTTTGCCAGTGTTCCGCCATCAGATGCTGGACATGGGTCAGAGTACGGCGCGCCTGTTCCTGCTGATGGCCGGAGCCGTGCGCGATAATTTTGCGGAGGATATAGGGAGGAATAACGCTAAAAGCCATGTGAAACTCCTTGGCAACAGGGATGTGCCAAAAAGTATAGACCCGACAGGCTGGATAGGCCTGGTGAGTGAGGCCAGCTGTAAGATGAAAAGTATGAACGCAGAGGCAGGATCAGGAGGCGGTTTTGCGGCGGCGCTTTTTCTCTGGCAGCAGCTGCGTCACCTGGCTCTCGACCCAGCCATCATCCAGACGGGTACGCAGAAGATCGCCGCTCTGTAGCTGTTGGGTCTTTTTCACCACCTGGCCCGTGGTGTCGGTGGTCACGCTGAAGCCGCGCGCCAGCGTTGCTAACGGACTGACGCCTTCCAGCTGCGCCACCCGCTGGCCGAACCGCTGTTGGTCGGCGCTCAGTTTCTTTTGCATACTCTGTTGCAGGCGATAGTGCCAGCTTTGTAGCTGTTTCTGCGCGTCGAACAGACGCTGCTGCGGCTGCTGCGCCGTCAGCCGATGCGTCAGACGATCCTGCTGACGGCTGGCGTGGCGCAGAGCGGTTTCCATCGCGTCTGTCAGTCGCTGCTGCAGGCGGAACAGGGCGGTTTGCTGACGGGCAAGGCGTAACTGAGGATGCTGCTGTTGCAGGCGGTGCTCCAGCCGGCTATAGCGCCGCTGCTGGCGCGCCAGATAATAATCCATCGCCATCTCCAGCCGCTGTTGCTGCGACTGCAGCTGACGCAGCAGCTCAAGCTGGTTACGGCTGACGAGCTCTGCGGCGGCAGAGGGCGTTGGCGCACGTAGATCCGCCACAAAATCGGCAATGGTCACGTCAGTTTCATGGCCGACGGCGCTGACGATTGGAATGCGGCTGGCAAAAATGGCGCGCGCGACCCGCTCGTCGTTGAAGCTCCATAAATCTTCCAGGGAACCGCCGCCACGGCCGACAATCAGCACGTCGCACTCATTGCGCTGGTTGGCGATCTCAATCGCCCGGACGATCGCGGCAGGCGCATCGACGCCCTGTACCGGCGTCGGGTAGATCACCACCGGCAATGAGGGATCGCGGCGATGCAGCACCCGCAGCACATCGTGCAGCGCGGCACCGGTTGAAGAGGTAATCACACCGACCTGGCGCGCCGGGTCAGGCAGCGGTTGCTTATGCTGCGGTTCGAACAGCCCTTCGGTCGCCAGCCGGGCTTTCAGCAGTTCAAACTGCTGCTGCAGCAGACCTTCACCGGCCGGATGCATACTTTCGATAATCAGCTGATAGTCGCCGCGCGGCTCATACAGGGTAATATTGGCGCGAACCAGCACCTGCTGACCATGCTGCGGCCGGAAAGTGACGCGACGGTTACCGTTGCGGAACATCGCGCAACGCACCTGGGCACCGTCATCCTTCAGGGTGAAGTACCAGTGCCCGGAAGCGGGTTGAGTGAAGTTAGAGATCTCGGCGCTCAGCCAGACCAGGCCCATCTCTTTTTCCAGCAGCTGACGCACTGTGGTGTTAAGACGGCTGACGGTAAAAATATTGGCGACGGGTGGCAGCGACATGTGACGAAGATCAAATTCCAAATCAGCAGGTTAATTCACCGATACTACAGGGCTGCTAGCACGGATCAAGAGTTTTTCTGAAATAATGCTGGAGGCAATCGATTACGGCCTGTATAATGCCGCGGCAATATTTTATCTATTCTCATTCACCCGAGGTGGAGTATTGCCATGTTAAGAATCGCTAAAGAAGCACTCACTTTTGACGACGTTTTGCTCGTTCCTGCACACTCCACCGTCCTGCCGAATACGGCCGATCTCAGCACTCAGCTGACCAAAAATATCCGTTTAAATATTCCTATGCTCTCCGCTGCGATGGACACCGTGACCGAAGCGGGCCTGGCGATTGCGCTGGCGCAGGAAGGCGGTCTCGGCTTCATTCACAAAAACATGTCTATTGAACGCCAGGCGGATGAAGTCCGCAAGGTGAAGAAGCATGAGAGCGGCGTGGTCACTGAACCACAGACCGTACTGCCAACCACCCCACTGGCCGAAGTGAAAGCGCTGACCGAGCGTAACGGCTTCGCCGGTTATCCGGTAGTGAACCGCGACAACGAACTGGTCGGTATCATTACCGGTCGTGATGTTCGCTTTGTCACTGACCTCTCCCAGCCGGTTTCCGCGGTAATGACCCCGAAAGATCGTCTGGTGACGGTGAAAGAGGGTGAAGCGCGCGATGTGGTGCTGCACAAAATGCATGAAAAGCGCGTTGAGAAAGCGCTGGTGGTAGACGACAGCTTCCATCTGCTGGGCATGATCACCGTAAAAGATTTCCAGAAAGCCGAACGTAAACCTAACGCCTGTAAAGATGCGCAGGGACGTCTGCGCGTGGGTGCGGCCGTTGGCGCGGGCGCAGGCAACGAAGAGCGTATCGATGCTCTGGTGGCGGCCGGTGTTGACGTGCTGCTGATTGACTCCTCGCACGGTCATTCCGAAGGCGTGCTGTCACGTATTCGTGAAACCCGCGCGAAATACCCCGATCTTGAAATCGTCGGCGGCAACGTGGCGACCGGTGCCGGCGCTCTGGCGCTGGTTGAAGCGGGCGTCAGCGCAGTGAAAGTCGGTATTGGTCCTGGCTCCATCTGTACTACCCGTATCGTGACCGGTGTGGGCGTGCCGCAGATTACCGCAGTGTCTGATGCCGTTGCTGCGCTTGAAGGGACCGGTATTCCGGTGATTGCTGATGGCGGCATCCGCTTCTCAGGCGACATCGCCAAAGCGATTGCAGCGGGTGCATCCTGCGTGATGGTCGGTTCGATGCTGGCGGGTACCGAAGAATCACCGGGCGAAATCGAACTCTATCAGGGTCGTTCATTCAAATCCTATCGCGGCATGGGTTCACTGGGCGCGATGTCAAAAGGCTCATCTGACCGTTACTTCCAGACCGATAACGCGGCTGACAAACTGGTGCCGGAAGGTATCGAAGGCCGCGTTGCCTATAAAGGCCGCCTGAAAGAGATCGTACACCAGCAGATGGGCGGACTGCGCTCCTGTATGGGCCTGACCGGCTGCCCGACCATTGATGATCTGCGCACCAAAGCGGAATTTGTCCGCATAAGCGGCGCCGGCATCAACGAAAGCCACGTACACGATGTGACCATCACCAAAGAGTCACCGAACTACCGCATGGGATCGTAATCCCGTAAGATTTCCCGCCCGGCTTCAGCCGGGCGCTTTACTTTATCAAGTCACCGTTCTGGAAACCCCTCAATGACGACGGAAAATATCCATAAGCATCGCATTCTGATTCTCGATTTCGGCTCTCAATATACTCAGCTGGTGGCACGTCGCGTGCGCGAACTGGGTGTCTACTGTGAACTCTGGGCATGGGACGTCACCGAAGAGCAGATTCGCCAGTTCAATCCGAGCGGCATCATCCTCTCCGGTGGACCGGAAAGCACCACCGAGCTGAACAGTCCGCGTGCGCCTGAATATGTCTTCAGCGCCGGTGTGCCGGTGCTGGGTGTCTGCTACGGTATGCAGACCATGGCGATGCAGTTGGGCGGCAAAGTCTCCGGTTCCAGCGAGCGTGAGTTTGGTTATGCTCAGGTTGAAGTGACCACGCCAAGTGCGCTGGTGCGCGGTATTGAAGACGCGATCAGCGCTGCTGGTAAACCGCTGCTGGATGTCTGGATGAGCCACGGCGACAAAGTGACCGCCATTCCGGACGACTTCGTCACCGTTGCTAGCACCGAAACCTGTCCGTTTGCCATCATGGCCAACGAAGAGAAGCGTTTCTACGGCGTGCAGTTCCACCCGGAAGTGACGCATACCCGTCAGGGCCTGCGGATGCTTGAACGTTTCATCATCGACATCTGCGAATGTGAAGCGCTGTGGACGCCAGCTAAAATCATCGAAGATGCGGTTGAGCGCCTGCGTGAGCAGGTCGGCAACGATAAAGTAATCCTTGGCCTGTCCGGCGGCGTTGACTCCTCCGTGACGGCGATGCTGCTGCATCGCGCCATTGGCGATCGCCTGACCTGTGTGTTCGTGGATAACGGTCTGCTGCGCCTGAACGAAGCACAACAGGTGATGGATATGTTTGGCGACCACTTCGGTCTCAACATCATCCATGTGCCGGCTGAGATGCGTTTCCTGGATGCGCTGGCGGGGATTGATGAACCTGAAGCCAAGCGTAAAACCATCGGTCGCGTCTTTGTGGAAGTCTTTGACGAAGAAGCGCTGAAACTGCAGGACGTTAAGTGGCTGGCGCAGGGCACCATCTATCCGGATGTGATTGAGTCGGCGGCTTCTGCCACCGGTAAAGCGCACGTCATCAAATCGCACCATAACGTCGGTGGCCTGCCGAAAGAGATGAAGATGGGCCTGGTTGAGCCGCTGAAAGAGCTGTTCAAAGACGAAGTGCGTAAGATCGGTCTGGAGCTGGGCCTGCCGTACGATATGCTCTACCGTCATCCATTCCCGGGTCCGGGTCTGGGCGTGCGAGTACTGGGCGAAGTGAAGAAAGAGTATTGCGACCTGCTGCGCCGTGCCGATGCGATCTTTATCGAAGAGCTGCATAAAGCCGATCTCTACAACAAAGTCAGCCAGGCCTTCACCGTCTTCCTGCCGGTACGTTCAGTGGGTGTAATGGGCGATGGTCGTAAATATGACTGGGTTGTCTCGCTGCGTGCGGTGGAAACCATCGACTTTATGACCGCACACTGGGCGCACCTGCCGTATGATTTCCTCGGCCGCGTCTCTAACCGCATCATCAATGAAGTCAATGGTATTTCCCGCGTGGTCTATGACATCAGCGGTAAGCCACCGGCGACCATCGAGTGGGAATAAGCCGGTAACCGCCGCCTGAATCCTGAGTAACTGAAGCCCGCCTTACCGCGGGCTTTTTACTGGCTGTTAACAGGCAGGCCATTCTGTTCTCCGTTTTAACCTTTCAGCGCATCCATACCCGCCGCTGGCGGTTTTCTGTTCACTTTGCCGCAAATTGCGCTATCCTGCTCTGCAGTAGAGAGACGCGCGTCCGCTTTGCCGTCCGCCTTTACCCGCCGCTTTCACCGATCGTTCGTATCCCAAAGCCGCCCCTTATTGAATCCGTCTGCTAATCAGACGTTGCCACTATTGTCACCAGGAATGTTGTCATGCTCTCACTTAAAGTGTTCAGCCTGTTTTTTGTTGCCGTCTTACTGTTATCGCTGGGTGCCAGCATCGCGCAGGCGACCCGCCACAGCGATAACAATGAAAAGGGTAGCTGGTGGTCGGCTCGTCGTGATTCGGCCGGGATAGCGCCCGATCCGCGCGCCATAGCCAACCTGGCGATAGTGCAGGTCTATGCCGCGCCGACCTACGGCTGGAAAGGCGCGGTGGCGGTTCATCCGTGGATCATCTTTAAACGCGCTGGCGAAAGTCGTTATAACCGTTATGAAGTGATTAGCTGGGGCAGCGGCGATAAAGTCCGCCGCAACACTAATATTCCGGATGGTTACTGGTATGGCGCGAAACCGCGGTTGCTGGTGGAGCATCGCGGTCCGGCGGCGGAAGCGATGATCCCGCAGATTGAAGCGGCAATTAAATCTTACCCGTGGCCGACCACCTATCACGCCTGGCCGGGCCCCAACAGTAATACCTTTCTGGCGCATATCGGCCGGGAAGTGCCGGCACTGAAACTCGATCTGCCCGCTAATGCGCTAGGCAAAGATTACCGGCCGTTGTGGCGTCCGATTGGGTTACCGCCATCGGGACGCGGATTACAGGTGTCGATTCTGGGCGTAGCGGGTGTGACGCTCGGCGCTGAAGAGGGCTTTGAAGTGAATCTGCTGGGCTTAAATATGGGGCTGGATTTCACGCCTTTCCGGCTGCGTCTGCCGTTTATCGGCGGCCTCGGTCACGACAACCTTCAGCAGGATAAGCCGTAATAGTCTGGCCCCTTAACCGGGGCCAGTTTTATCAGCAGACGCCGAAGTCGCCTTCTTCGTGATACAGATTCACGCTATCCGCCTTGACTTCAATCTCATTTTTGGTCGCATCGTCAATGCGTGCACACCACAGGGTATCGCCTTCAACCCGCAGCACCTGCATCTTTGGACCGCCGGTCTTTGACTGGACAAAATCATCAGCTTTAAACATGTTGCCTCCATAGAGTGTTTTTATTCTGGTCGCGTAAATCCACAGTTGATGATTTTTTGCGTGCCGCTTTCCAGTTTATACCCTGACTGTTTTACCGCGAGAAAAAGTCTGCCCATGCTGAGCCGCATAACATCTATTTTATCAGTTGTCAGTTGACAACTGGCGGGTTTCACGTCAGGCTGAGAGGCTCAGATGGTCAGAAAGCGACATCCCAATAAAGAGATTGAATCGGCTTTATGTTACGCAGAATCCCATGGATGGCGGGTGGTGCCGGGCGGCCATCATGCGTGGGGCAAAATGTACTGCCCGAAAAAACTGATGACCTGTCGGTGTGGCGAGTTTTGCCTGACCTGCATCTGGAGTACGCCGAAGAGTGCGCAAAACCATGCCAATGCCCTGCGGCGCGTGGTTGATCATTGTCACACTCTTACGGCCTGACACAGCAAAAGGAGCGGCTCATGGAATACCGTTTTACTCTACGATTTAGTCTGCCAGTGGATCATGCCACGCAGGATGAGATGCTGGAGAATCTGGCAATGGCGGGCTGTGATGATGCGCTGGTCGGGCTTGGCGTTCCCGGCAGAATTGCGCTGGAGTTTAGCCGTGAGGCCTCTTCTGCCAGTGAGGCACTGAAACGCGCAGAGGAAGAGGTCATGAGCGCGATTCCCGGCGCGATACTGGCGGAAGCGGCACCCGATTTTGTCGGGCTGACGGATGTGGCGGAACTCACCGGTATGTCACGCCAGAATATGCGTAAACTGATGCTCAGCCAGCGTCCGCCGTTTCCGCTGCCGGTGCATGACGGCAAAACTGCAATCTGGCATCTGGACGATGTGCTGGCGTGGTTAAGCCAGCGCGGCACTTATGCGCTGCCATCTGCCATCGGTGAGCTGGCGCAGGTGACGCGCCAGCGCAATCTCAGGCGGGCATTACAACGCCGCGAAGACCGCGCCTGAGGCTCAGTGCGGCAGCAGGAACAGCGTCGCCAGCCCCAGAAAGATGAAGAAGCCGCCGGTGTCGGTGATAGCGGTAATCAATACGCTGGAGCCGACGGCAGGATCGCGCTTCATTTTGGTCATCACCAGCGGCACCAGAACCCCCATCAGCGCCGCCAGCAGCAGATTCAGCGCCATTGCCAGCATCATCACACCGCCCAGCGCCAGGTTGTCATACATCAGCCAGGTGATGCCGCCCATAATGCCGCCCCAGAACAGGCCGTTGATCAGTGCCACGCCCAGTTCACGGACAATCAGGAACGAGAAGTTTCCCGGTTCAACCTGATGCAGCGCCAGCGCACGCACAATCATGGTGATGGTCTGGTTACCGGTGTTGCCGCCAATGCCCGCGACAATCGGCATCAGGGTGGCGAGCGCCACAATTTGCGAAATGGTGCCTTCAAACAGCCCGATGACCCGTGAAGCGATAAAGGCGGTGCAGAGATTAATCGCCAGCCATGCCCAGCGCTTGCGCACCGACTTACGCACCGGGGCGAACACATCCTCTTCCTGACTGATACCGCCCATCTTACGAATGTTGCTTTCGTTTTCGGCGTTGACCAAATCGATGATGTCTTCAATGGTGATACGGCCAATCAGCCGGCCTTTTGCATCGGTGACCGCGGCGGAGATCAGGTTATAACGTTCAAAGGCGCTGGCGGCGTCTTCGGCTTTATCGTTGAGCTGGAAGGTCGTAGGGCGGGCATTCATCACCTCGCTGACCAGCGTTTTAGGCTTGTTCAGCAGGATGTCAGTCAGCATCAGTTCGCCCAGCAGCAGATTATCATCATTGGTGATGAAGATTTTATCGGTGCCACCCGGCATGCTTTTATGCTTACGCAGGTAACGCTGTACCGTGGCCAGCGTCACGTCGTCGCGCACCGTCAGGATATTGAAATCCATCACCCGGCCAACGCGGTCGCGGTCAAACTCCACCACGCTCAGCATCCGGGCGCGCAGGCCCGGCTCCACCGACGCCAGCAGGCGACCGGTCAGGTCACGCGGCAGATAGCGTGCCAGCCATACCTGATCGTCGATATCCAGCGGTTCGATGGCGCGCAGAATATCGCGGTCGCTCATCTCTTCGGTCAGGCTGGCCCAGACGGTTTCCGAGGCTTCTACCAGCACCAGGCCGCGTCGTTCGTTCGGCACCAGCCGCCACAGCGCCTGACGTTCTTCTTCCGGTAAGGCTTCGAGGATATCGGCAAGGTCAGCCGCGTGCAGCTGAAGGATATCCTGTTCCAGCGCGTCACGCTGGGTCGCATTTTCACGTTGCTGTTCAGGGCTGAGGTCACTGGCTTTATCCAGCAACGCATCAACCAGATCGTGCTCATTGAGCAGCAGCGTCAGAATGCGATGACGTATTTCACTTAAACGTTGAGAGTGTGAGGCAGACACGTTGAATCCCTTTAGTCTGAAAGCACCAGCACGAAGTGTAGCGTTTCGCCTGAAAAAGGGATGCAAAAAATGGCGCAGTCAACCGGACGGCGTGGCAGTTTTTTCAGGCGAATAAGTCGTGTTCGCTAACGCGTATCGCCAGAACTGACGGCAACCGGTTCAGGCAGCGATTTTTGTTGCTGGTGATGTTCGAAAGCAGCAGGCAGGATAAAAATCAGGCGGCTAAACAAAATGATAAAGCTGATCAGCAACACGATGCGGGTCATGGTGCCGGTTTTTTGACGTCTTCGGGGAGAAATAGCGCTGTTCACGCGGGGTGGTTCCTGTAATGACCCATGCTGGGCGACTGCAATATTTAGTCACAGTCGCCAGATGAAATCAATCGCTGTTGAAAAAAACAGCAGACAAAGATCAGTAACTGGCTTTCTGCGCCAGCAGAGTAGCGAAGCGGCAGGTGATGCGGTTGCCGTTTTCATCTTTACGGTGCAGCTGGCCGGGATGTTCGTTGTACTTCACGATGTGCCAGTTACGGTAGTAATGGCTGAGCTCACCCGATTTAAACGCAAAGGTAAAGTCGCCAGGGCAGGGCATATCGTCGGTGTTCATCGCCGCCACGATCAGGTTGTAGCCATCTCTCACCGTACAGGCCTGCATATCGGCAATCAGCTGCGGAATGGCCTGCGGCTGCAGGAACATCATCACCACGGTCGACAGCACAAAATCATAGCCGCCATTAAAGCGCGTGTTGTTCAGATCGCGTTGCTCGGTGTGGATACCGCTCAGGCCTTCGCGCCCGATGATATCGTGCAGGCGTGCCAGACTCTGCGGATTGTGATCCCAGGCAGTTACCTCGAAACCCTGCTGATTAAGAAACAGCGTATTACGACCGCCGCCACAGCCGAGATCGAGCGCCTTACCGACGTTGAGCATCGGCAGCGCGGCAACCACTTCAGAGTGCGGCGGCGTCAGGCCGTAGGTTTCGGCGAAATAGTTTTCGTCACGCAGACGTTCGGTTTGTTGTGTCATGGTTATCAGTTCAGTTGGATGGGCGCCAGGCGCCCACGTTATCAGGCTTCTTCGAGAATCAGTTTCCATCCGGTAACATCATTCCAGTACCCCTGTTCGCGCTCAAGATCGAGCTGGACCAGCGTGTTCTGGCTGAAGTAACCCGTCGGGAATATCAGCGTCCAGTGGCCGTCATCGCATTTCAGGACCAGCGTATCTGGCCTGGTGGTAGCCTGGCGCTGATTGTTCAGCAGGGTACCCAGACGCAACAGGAAGATCAGCGGCACGAACTGCTTTTTCTTAAACAGCGTCACCCGTGGCAGCTCATCGATCTTCACCGCTTTACGGTGGAATCTTACCAGTGCCGCCAGCAGCATTTGCTGATCCTGGTTAAAGCCCGGCATATTGGTGTTTTGCAGGATATAGGCGGAGTGGCGCTGCAGGCCGCTATGGTTAATGGTCAGCCCGACTTCATGCAGCATCGCCGCCCACTTCAGCAGCGCCGCCAGCTGCGGGTTCGCCAGTTTCGGATTCTGATCGCGCCATTGCAGATAGAGCTGTTCGGTTGTGTCGAGCACGCGACGCGCCTGATCGCTGTCGATGGCGTAATGATTCGCCAGACTCTGCGCGGTGCGGCTGCGGATATCCTGATGCCGGAAACGGCCTTCCATTTCATACAGCACGCCTTCACGCAGCGCGCCATCAGAGAGGCGCAGCTCGCGAATCGCCAGTGCGTCGAACACCCCACACAGAATTGCCAGACCCGGTACAAATACCCCTTTGCGCTCTTCCGACAGGCCGGGCAGACTCAGCGCGGCAAACGACTTATGTTTGATCACTTCGTCATACAGTTTGTCGAGACGCTCAGGGGTAATCAGCTTCTCTTTCTCATCCATCGCCTGCAGCACTTCGCAGGCGGCCTTGATGGTACCGGAGGCTCCCAGCGCATATTGCCAGCCGTGCAGGCGGTACTGCCACGCCAGCGTCTCCAGTTTTTGCGCTGCCGCTAAGCGGGCACGACGGAAATTTTCGCGGCTGATTTCGCCGTTAGGGAAATAGAGCTGGGCGAAACTGACGCAACCCATGCGGCGGCTTTCCACCAGCTGCGGCTCAAAATCCTCGCCAATCACCAGTTCGGTTGAACCGCCGCCGATGTCGATCACCAGCTTGCGGCCTTTCTCCGGCTGAGTATGTTCCACGCCCATAAAGATCAGACGCGCTTCTTCATGGCCCGAAATCACCTCAATCGGGTAGGGGATCACCTCGGCGGCACGCTGCAAAAAGGTCTCGGCGTTAACCGCCTGACGCAGCGTATGGGTGCCGACAATGGTGACGTTGCTGGGGCTGAATCCCTGCAGGCGCTCCGCGAACAGCGCCAGGCAGGTTAATCCCCGCTCCATCGCCTCTTCGCTCAGGCGATTGTTGGCATCCAGCCCGTCAGCCAGATGGACGCGCTGTTTAAGGCGACCTAATACCTGCATCGCGCCATCCACCACCCGGGCGATGACCATGTGGAAGCTGTTCGATCCGAGGTCGATCGCCGCAAACTCCTGGGGTTTTGGCGTACTTTTATGGGAAATTGGCATAGGATTTATTCAGGTTGTTCCAGGTTCTTGATGTAATCATAAATGGCCAGCTGCGATCGCACTTTGCGACGATTGCCGCGCTGGACGTAATGGTTACTCAACTCTTTATCGACGATGCGGGCTTTTACCGTATCACTTAACTGAATAGCAATAATGTCGAGTATGCGCTGCTTAATGCGTGGATCGAGAATCGCCACCGCCACTTCGATGCGGTAATCAATGTTACGCGTCATCCAGTCAGCCGAGGAGAGGAACACCTTTTTATCGCCGCCATTGTCAAAAATATAGACGCGATCGTGTTCCAGATAACGGTCAACGATACTGATGACACGAATATTTTCACTGATCCCAGGCAAGTCGGGGATCAATGAGCACATGCCGCGTACCAGAAGATTGACTTTAACCCCCACGCTGGAGGCTGTATAAAGCCGGTCAACCAGTCCTTTGTCCACCAGATTGTTAATTTTCAGAGTAATGCCGGACGGCTTTTTCTGCTGCGCATTGGCAATTTCGGTATCGATCAACTCATACAGCATCCGGCGCGAGTTTTGCGGCGACACCATCAGATGATCGAAGGTGACCGGGCGGTAAGGGTTCTCAATAAAGTTAAACACCCGACGCACTTCGTTGGTGATACGCGCATCGGCAGTCAGTAACGAGTAATCGGTATAGAGACGGGCGGTTTTCTCATTGAAGTTACCGGTACCGATATGCGCGTAACGCACAATCTCTTCTCCCTCACGACGGGAGATCAGGAACAGTTTGGCGTGGATCTTCAGCCCGGGCGCAGAAAAAATGACGTGGACGCCCGCTTCGGTCAGGCGTTTAGCCCAGTAGATGTTCGCCTCTTCATCAAAGCGCGCCTGCAGCTCGACCACCACCGTGACTTTTTTGCCGTTATAGGCGGCATGAATCATCGCATCCATGATGCGTGAGTGTTTGGCGACGCGATAGATATTAATTTTGATCGCCAGCACGCTGGGGTCAAACGACGCCTGACGCAGCAGCTCCAGCACATGTTCAAAGGTATGGTAAGGATAGTAGAGCAGCACGTCGCGATCGCGAATCGCATCAAAGCCGTTGCGGAAGCCGTCGAAGCCGATATGGCGAATCTGCGGCAGCGGCCGGTTCACCAGGTTGTTTTTGCCGACGTTCGGGAAGCCGATGAAGTCTTTAAAGTTGTGATAGCGACCGCCGGGCAATATCGAGTCGAAGTTGGAAATGGAGAGCTTATGACACAGCAACTCAACCATCGAATCCGGCATATCACGCTGATAGACGAAGCGCACCGGCTCAGCGGTCAGGCGCTGCTTCAGGCTGGAGGACATCAGTTCCAGCAGGCTTGATTCCATCTCCGTCACCAGATCGTACTCGGCGTCACGCGTCATTTTCATTGAGTAGGCGTTGAGCGCGTCGTAGTCGTAGAAGCCTTTAAAAATGTCGTCCAGGCAGTAACGTAAAATGTTATCCAGCAGGATCATCGGCTTACGGCGGCGCGGTGGCTCAGCCGGCAGGTTAATGAAGCGCGGCACTTTATCAGACGGGATCTCGAGCAGCGCATAACGAATGTTATCGCCGCGAATAATTTCCACCGCCAGATAGGTGTAATCGTCTTTCAGAAATTCGGTCAGGTCCGTTTCATGGGTGATCAGAATCGGCGAGATGTGCTGACGCAGCTCATGCTTGAAATAGTGGCGCAGCCACGCCTGCTGATTCGGCGACAGCTGACGTTCGTTAATCAGGAAGATCTGATTACGCGCCATCTCCAGCAGCAGATCGTTATACAGCGCGTCAAACTCCTGGTCAGACTTGAGAACCCGCTGCTGGATCTTCTTAAACAGATGGCGTGGCGTACTGGCGGAACCCTGCTCTTCACCGATCAGAATGCGGCGTTTCAGGTCGGCGAAACGCACCTTATAGAACTCATCAAGGTTATTGGAGTAGATGCCGAGAAAACGCATCCGCTCAATCAGCGGATTACTTTTGTCCGCCGCTTCCTGCAAAACCCGTTCATTAAAGGATAACCAGCTTAATTCTTTTTCAATATAAAGCTTTACCTGACCCATTCTCACTCCATATAGCGGTTGCAGGACTGAAGATCCAGTGTCCACGATCATTATGGCGAGAGTATGGCAGCGTTGTCCAACGTCAATAGTTGTCTTATCAACCGGCTACGGGCAACATAGCGGCTTGTTTTAGCCTGCTACCGGAACCGCATGAGCGTAAACCACATCCCCGTCCAGTTTAGCGACCTAAAGCGTCGTGCCGTTGACCGTCTGACGCGGCGACTGGTCACGTCCTGTGGCGTTGCGATTCTGCTGCTGATGCTATTGCTGTTTTGCTGGCTGATTGGCGTGGTATTACCGCTGTTTAGCGCACCACAGCTTCATATCGCCAGTCAGCAGCAGTTATGGGATCGCGCACCGGCGTTAGCGCTCGGCAATGATGGCAGCACCGGCTGGCGCATCAGTGAACGCGGGGCAGCACGGTTTATTCCGCTGAATGGCCAGCCGGCAGAACCGGCGCTGGCCTTATCGCCGGCACCGCAACAGGTGGTGCGCAGCGCTGACGCTCAGACGCTGTTGCTGAATATGCAGGGCGCGCTGATGCTGATGCAGCCGACGGCGCAACAGCAGTGGCGTTTTCCGCTGGGCGATAAACCGTTTCATCTGCCACAGGGCGCGGTGACAAAAATGGCGCTGGCGACCCGCCATGCGGGTCAGTGGCGTATCGCCGCGCTGACCGATGCCGGACTGACGGTGCTGACGCTCGGCACCGATCAGCAGGCCGCCACCATTGACCTGCCGCAACAGCACCTGGATCTGGTGGCCCTTTCCCCGGCGGGCGATCTGCTCTATACCACCGAAGGCAACGTGCTGCGCGTCTGGCAACTCAATGATGATCAGGCGTTGCTGCGTGAAACCCAGACGCTGCCGCAGCGTCCGCAAAGCCTGCATCTGCTGGTGGGCGGAAAAAGCCTGCTGATTCAGGATCAGAATGGCATTACCCAGTGGTTTGCCATCGCCAGCCCGCAGGGTCCGCGGCTGCAACGCATCCGTACCTTTAGCCACAGTGACGGACCGGCGATTGTCATCACCGAATCGCAGCGTCGGGTATTTGCCACTCTGAGTGAAAGCGGCCTGCTGCGGCTGTTCGCCAGCAAGCAGGATGGGCCTGTTCTGCAACGCCAGCTGGCGCCAGGCATTCTCGACGCGCAGTTTTCGCCGCGTGGCGACACGCTGTTGATTGAACGGTCGGGCAGCTGGCAAACCCTGCGGCTGGATAACCCGTGGCCGGATGTCACCTGGCGTAACTTCTGGCAGAAAATCTGGTACGAAAACTACCCGAAACCGGACTATATCTGGCAATCGACGGCGGCAGGCGACAGCTATCAGGGCAAGTTCAGCCTGGTACCGATGGTGGTGGGTACGCTGAAAGCCGCCAGTTTAGCGCTGCTGTTTGCGACGCCGCTGGCGCTGGCGGCAGCCATGTATACCGCATTCTTTATGGCGCCGGGCCTGCGCCGCTGGGTTAAACCGGCTATCGAAATGATGGGCGCGCTGCCGAGTGTGGTGGTGGGCCTGATTGCCGGTGTCTGGCTGGCCCCGCACATCAGTCAGGCGCTGGTTGGTGTGCTGTTACTGCCGCTGACGCTGGCGGGCAGTTTGTTGCTGTGCGGTGTGCTCAGCGCACGTTTGCCACCGCGCTGGCGACAGCCGGGCCGCGAAGTGCTGATTCTGCTGCCGCTGTTGCTGCTGGTCACCTTACTGACGCTGTGGCTGCCGACGCTGTTTATTCCCGACGCGGGCGACTGGCTGCCGCATTACGAACAGCGCAACCTGCTGGTGGCGGCGCTGGCGATGGGCTTTGCGCTGGTGCCGCTGATTTTTACGCTCTCTGAAGATGCGCTGTTCAGCGTGCCCGCGGCGCTGGGGCAGGGATCGCTGGCGCTGGGGGCAACACCCTGGCAAACCCTGACCCGCGTGGTGCTGCCTGGCGCCTCCGCCGGGATCTTCGCTGCCCTGATGATCGGCCTGGGGCGCGCAGTGGGAGAAACCATGATTCTGCTGATGGCCACCGGCAACACGCCGCAAACTGAAGGCGGATTGTTCAGCGGGCTGCGCGCCCTGTCGGCCAATATCGCCATTGAAATGCCGGAAGCGGCCGCCGGCAGCGCGCATTATCGCATTCTGTTTCTCAGCGCCCTGATGCTGCTGCTGTTCACGCTGGTGATCAATACCGTAGCAGAGCTGATCCGTCAGCGGCTGCGCCAGCGCTATAGTCAGCAAGAGGAGCAGGTATGAAGGTGATGCGACAGAACGATCGCTGGCGCTGGCTAACCGCCGGTGCGGTGGCGGTCTGCCTGCTGGCCTTTACGCTGCTGATTGGGCTGCTGGCCTGGCAGGGCGTCCGGGCCTTCTGGCCGCAGCGGGTTGATCTCTACAGTTTCAGCCAGCCCGATGGGCGCGAGGTGCGGCTGCTGGGTGAAACGCTTGAGCATCAGCCACGCTTTCCGGCTCCGGCGGATGAGCAGGGCAACAGCGGCGGACAAGTGCATCGTTATCTGATTAAAACCGGCAATCGCGACTGGGATGCGCCCGATTTCCGCGTGGTCTATAGCCGGCAAGCAGCCAGCGTCAGCCAGCCAAAAGCAATCATGGTGCTACAGCGACGCAGTCACGGCCAGGCTTACGGCTGGTTTGTTGGCCTGCGTGAGGATAATGAGGTCTTAACCGCTCAGGACCCCGATGCGCTGCTGCATCAGCGGCTGGCGCAGGTGCAACTGCTGCTGCGGCAGGCCAACCAGATTCGGCGGGTTGAGATGGCACGCGTTAACAGCCAGCGCGAGCAACTCGACGAGCAGGCCGCAAAACAACGCGCTGCCGGGCATTTTGACCTTCAGACCGAGTCGGAATACCAGGCGAATCAGGCGGCATTACAGCGCCGCTTCGATCAACTCAGTGAGACGCTGGCCAGCCTGCAACAGCAGAGCCTGCGCGACGTGCTGATCCTGCGGGATGTGCACGGCATCGATCACGCCATTCCGTTAACGGAAATTGTTGATAGCTGGAAACCCAACGCAATGACGGCAGGCGAAAAAACGGTGCATTTCCTGCATCAGCTGTGGCGTTTCGTCAGCGACTCACCGGCAGATGGTGAAAGCGAATCGGGGGCTTTTCCGGCGATTTTTGGCACCGTGCTGATGGTGTTGCTGATGTCGATTGTGGTGATGCCGCTGGGGGTGATCGCTGCAATCTGGCTGCATGAATATGCCGGACGCAATGCCCTGACGCGGCTGGTGCGGATTGCGGTGGTCAATCTGGCCGGGGTGCCGTCGATTGTCTATGGCGTCTTTGGCCTGGGCTTTTTTGTCTGGCTGGTCGGCGGCACGATCGATCAGCTGTTCTTCGCCAGCGCGCTGCCTAATCCGACCTTTGGTACGCCGGGCCTGCTATGGGCGGCGTTAACCCTGGCACTACTGACGCTGCCGGTGGTGATCGTGGCGACGGAAGAGGGACTCTCGCGCATTCCCAACACGCTGCGTCAGGGATCGCTGGCGCTGGGTGCCACTCAGGCGGAAACCTTGTGGCATGTGGTGCTGCCGCTGGCGGTCCCGGCCATGCTGACCGGATTGATCCTTGCAGTGGCACGAGCGGCGGGCGAAACCGCGCCGCTAATGCTGGTCGGGGTGGTGAAGATGGTGCCGGAATTACCGATCGACGCGGTGTTCCCCTATCTGCATCTGGACCGCAAATTTATGCATCTTGGCTTCCAGATTTACGATCTGGCGTTTCAGAGCCCGAATATTGAAGCTGACCGGCCGCTGGTGTTCGCCACTGCGCTGCTGCTGGTGCTGATTATTCTGTCGCTCAATTTGCTGGCGATGAGCCTGCGTCACCGTCTGCGTGAACGCTATCGCCTTATGACTCAATAACAGGCTATGACTATGACGCCCGACACTGACATTGCGCTCACCGTGAATCATCTCTCGCTGTGGTACGGCGAGCGCCAGGCGCTGCAGGATATTTCCCTGCAGGTGCCGAAGAACCGCATTACCGCGCTGATCGGGCCATCGGGCTGCGGCAAATCGACCCTGCTGCGCTGCTTCAATCGGATGAACGATGTGATCGATCACTGCCGGGTCGAGGGTGAAGTACTGCTGGGCGGGTTGCCGATCATGCGGCCGGATCAGGATCTTTCTGCACTGCGTCGGCGGGTTGGCATGGTGTTTCAGCGGCCCAATCCATTTCCCAAGTCGATCTATGAAAACGTGGTATATGGCCTGCGGTTGCAGGGCGTGCGCGATCGGCGGGTGCTGAATGAAGCCTGTGAACGTGCGCTGCGGGCGGCGGCGTTATGGAGTGAGGTGAAGGATCAGCTGGGGCAAAATGCGCTGACCCTGTCGACCGGACAGCAGCAGCGGCTGGTAATTGCCCGGGCGATTGCCATCGAACCCGAAGTTTTACTGCTGGACGAGCCGACCTCGGCGCTGGACCCGATCTCCACGCTGGTGATTGAAGAGCTGATGACCACGCTGAAGCAGCACTTTACCCTGGTGCTGGTGACCCACAATATGCAGCAGGCATCACGCGTCTCGGATTACACCGCGTTTATGCATCAGGGCGCGTTAGTGGAGTTTGATGATACCGATCGGATCTTTACCGCCCCGAAACAGCGGCGCACCGAAGATTACATCACCGGTCGCTACGGCTAAGAAGAGGGAGAAGGGCGAGGCTTTTGGCAGACGGCTCATAAACGCAAAGCGATGGGAGCCTATGCCCGTAGTTACGGCGCGCGGTGAGGGATGGCGTTTTTTGCGTCTTTACGGAGGGCGTAGGTTCCCTGAGCCTTTACTCCACGACTCTTTCAGGAGAAGCCCGGGCTTCTCCTTCCTGGTCAGTCGTGGGCGTAGCCTTGCGGCGGCAGGGGTTCCCCATCCAGCCAGGCTTTGCCATCACGCATTTTGAGTCGTCCGTCGATAAACCAGCTAATCACCAGCGGATAGATCGCATGTTCCTGATGCTGCACCCGCTCAGTTATCTCCGCTTCGCTGTCGTCAGGGAACACCGGTACTTTGGCCTGCAAAATCACCGGGCCGCCATCCAGCTCATCGGTGACGAAGTGCACCGAGGTTCCATGTTCGCTGTCGCCATTCTCCAGCGCCTGACGATGGGTATGCAGGCCCGGATATTTCGGCAGCAGGGAAGGATGAATATTCAGCAGACGGTCGTGGAAATGGGCGACAAAGGCGCGACTGAGAATGCGCATGTAGCCCGCCAGCACCACCAGATCCGGCGAAAACGCCTCGATTTCAGCGATCAGCTGCCGGTCAAAAGCGTCGCGGTCAGCAAAGTCGCTGGCCGCCAGCGCTTTCGCGGGAATACCTGCCTCCTGCGCCCGGGTCAGACCATAGGCGGCGGCGCGATTGCTGATAACGGCAGCAACGCTGCCGTCAATCCGCCCGCTGGCGCAGGCGTCAAGGATGGACTGAAGGTTGCTTCCGTTACCGGAAATCAGGACAACCAGCTTTTTCATCCGTTGATAACCACACGCTCTTCAGCATCCGAGGCTTTGATCACGCCCAGCTTCCAGGCTTTCTCGCCGGCCGCCTGCATCAGCGCGACCGCTTTATCTGCGTCGGCCGGGCTCAGGGCAATGATCATTCCGACGCCGCAGTTAAAGGTGCGGTACATCTCAAAGCGGCTGACGTTGCCCGCCTGCTGCATCCAGCTGAACACCGCTGGCCACTGCCAGCTCGTCTCGTCAATCACCGCCTGGGTGTTGTCGGGCAGCACGCGTGGAATGTTTTCCCAGAAGCCGCCGCCGGTCAGGTGCGCAATGGCATGCACATCGACCTGCTCAATCAGGCTGAGAATATTTTTCACATAGATGCGGGTCGGTTCCAGCAGATGATCGGCCAGCGGTTTGCCTTCCAGCTGTTCAGTCAGCGGATCGGTATTGCTGACCTCCAGAATCTTGCGCACCAGCGAATAGCCGTTGGAGTGCGGACCGCTTGAGCCCAGCGCGATCAGCACGTCACCATCCTGCACTTTACTGCCGTCGATGATTTCAGACTTTTCAACCACGCCGACACAGAAACCGGCCACGTCGTAATCTTCACCGTGGTACATGCCCGGCATTTCAGCGGTTTCGCCGCCAACCAGCGCACAACCTGACTGCAGGCAGCCTTCGGCGATGCCGGTGATGACCGCGGAGGCGGTATCAACATCCAGTTTGCCGGTGGCGTAGTAGTCGAGGAAGAACAGCGGCTCGGCACCCTGAACCACCAGATCGTTGACGCACATGGCGACCAGATCGATGCCAATCGCATCGTGGCGCTTGAGGTCCATCGCCAGACGCAGCTTGGTGCCGACGCCATCGGTGCCGGAGACCAGCACCGGTTCACGGTATTTTTGCGGCAGCGCGCAAAGCGCACCGAAGCCGCCCAGTCCACCCATCACTTCCGGGCGACGCGTCTTTTTCACTACGCCTTTAATACGGTCAACCAGGGCGTTACCAGCATCAATATCAACACCGGCGTCTTTGTAGCTGAGAGAGGTCTTGTCGGTCACTGCGAGGTCCCCACGCGAGTTGCGGTTGGTGGTTTAAATAAAGCGCGGCAATTCTACCAGCGCAGGCAAACGTTTGCGAGTCCGGGATTGCGCACCGGGCGATTTTCATCAATCCTTATTTTGTCCCGGTAAAAGCTGCCGCTTTGCGCAAGGATAAGTGGCGCAGAGGCGAAAAGGCGGTATAATCCCGCGATTTTTTTTTAGCTCAACTCACTCCGGGAGAACACCAATGAAGATCGTGGAAGTCAGACACCCGCTGGTCAAACATAAACTGGGCTTGATGCGTGAGCATGATATCAGTACCAAGCGTTTCCGCGAGCTGGCATCAGAAGTGGGCAGCCTGCTGACCTACGAAGCCACCGCCGACCTGGAAACCGAAAAAGTGACCATTGAGGGCTGGAATGGCCCGGTGCAGATCGATCAAATCAAAGGTAAAAAAATTACGGTGGTCCCGATTCTGCGTGCCGGTCTCGGCATGATGGAAGGCGTGCTGGAACATGTTCCCAGCGCCCGCATCAGCGTGGTGGGCGTTTACCGCGATGAAGAAACCCTGGAGCCGGTCCCTTATTTCCAGAAGCTGGTCTCTAATATTGAAGAGCGTCTGGCGCTGGTGGTCGATCCGATGCTGGCGACCGGTGGCTCGATGATCGCCACTATCGATCTGCTGAAAAAAGCCGGTTGCAGCAGCATTAAAGTGCTGGTGCTGGTGGCGGCGCCAGAAGGGATTGCGGCGCTGGAAAAAGCGCATCCTGACGTCGAGCTCTATACCGCGTCAGTCGATCAGGGACTGAACGAAAAAGGTTACATCATTCCCGGGCTGGGTGACGCTGGGGATAAGATTTTCGGAACCAAATAAATCGCATAGCCGGCCGGAGAGTCGGCTTTTTTTTGGCAAAAAAGCATCATCCCCAATCCGATAGCCTCTGCCGCTGGCGACAGGTTCACGCCTTGTGCGTGGATGTGACTCGTCGCGGCTGTCAGCGCGGAAGGGGATGCATAACATAAGGGGATAAATGATGACTCGTCGCGCCATTGGCGTCAGTGAACGACCGCCGTTACTGCAAACCATTCCACTCAGCCTGCAACACCTGTTCGCCATGTTTGGTGCCACGGTGCTGGTGCCGATTCTGTTTCATATCAACCCGGCTACCGTGCTGTTATTCAACGGCGTCGGCACGCTGATCTATCTGTTTATCTGTAAGGGCAAAATCCCCGCCTATCTCGGTTCGAGCTTTGCGTTTATCTCGCCGGTGTTGCTGCTGTTGCCGCTGGGCTATGAGGTGGCGCTGGGCGGATTTATTCTGTGCGGCGTGCTGTTCTGTATCGTGGCGCTGATTGTGAAGCGGGCCGGTACCGGCTGGCTGGATGTGATGTTCCCGCCGGCGGCGATGGGCGCGATTGTTGCGGTGATCGGTCTGGAACTGGCGGGCGTCGCGGCCAACATGGCAGGCCTGCTGCCGGCTGAGGGCAGCGCGCCCGACAGCACCACGGTGATCATCTCGCTGGTTACGCTGGCGGTGACGGTGTTCGGATCGGTGCTGTTTCGTGGCTTCCTGGCGATTATCCCGATTCTGATCGGGGTGCTGGTCGGCTATGTGCTCTCCTGGTTTATGGGCATCGTTGACTGGCGTGGAGTCGAGAACGCGCCGTGGTTCGCGCTGCCGACCTTCTATACGCCGCGCTTTGAGTGGGTAGCGATGCTCACCATTCTGCCGGCGGCGCTGGTGGTGATTGCCGAACACATCGGGCATCTGGTGGTGACGGCCAACATTGTGAAGAAAGATCTGATCCGCGATCCCGGCCTGCATCGTTCGATGTTCGCCAATGGCTTATCGACGGTGATCTCTGGCTTCTTTGGCTCAACCCCTAATACCACCTACGGTGAGAACATCGGCGTGATGGCGATTACCCGCGTCTACAGTACCTGGGTGATTGGCGGCGCGGCGATCCTCGCCATTCTGCTGTCGTGCGTCGGTAAACTGGCGGCGGCGATTCAGGCGATCCCGGTGCCGGTGATGGGCGGCGTCTCGCTGCTGCTCTATGGGGTGATTGGCGCGTCCGGTATCCGGGTACTGATCGAATCCAAAGTGGATTACAACAAAGCGCAGAACCTGATCCTGACCTCGGTGATCCTGATCATCGGTGTCAGCGGCGCGAAGGTACATATCGGTGCGGCGGAGCTGAAAGGCATGGCGCTGGCCACGCTGGTTGGCGTAGGACTGGCGCTGATCTTCCGCGTGATTTCACTGCTGCGCCCGGAAGAAGTAGTGCTGGAAGCGGAAGATCGTCAGGATTCCTGATCGTCGGCACGCGCATCAGATCGGGGCAGGGACGCTCCATTCATCTCTTTCTGAAAACTGTGGTAGACTTCCCCGGTTTTTTGCTTGTTCTCTTGCTGAGGTGCTTCTGAACACGCCGGCACAATTGTCATTGCCACTCTATTTGCCTGACGACGAAACCTTCGCCAGCTTCTGGCCGGGGGAAAACCCGTCGCTGATTGCCGCGCTGAAAGGTGCTCTCAACCAACAACATGGCAGCTATCTCTACTTCTGGTCGCGTGAAGGCGGTGGCCGGAGCCATTTGCTGCATGCGGCTTGCGCTGAAATGTCTGCACGCGGTGCGGCGGTCGGCTATGTGCCGCTGGATAAGCGTACCTGGTTCGTGCCGGAAGTGCTGGAAGGGATGGAGCAACTGTCACTGGTCTGCATCGATAATATCGAGTGCATCGCCGGCGAGCCGGAGTGGGAGATGGCGATCTTTGATCTCTACAACCGCATTCTGGAAACCGGCAATACCCGCCTGTTTATTACCGGCGATCGTCCGCCGCGTCAGCTTAACCTGCAGTTGCCCGATCTGGCTTCGCGTCTCGACTGGGGGCAGATTTATCGCCTGCAGCCGCTTTCCGACGAAGATAAACTGCAGGCGCTGCAGTTGCGCGCCGGATTACGCGGTTTTGAGCTGCCGGAAGATGTCGGCCGCTTCCTGTTGAAACGGCTCGATCGCGAAATGCGCACGCTGTTTGATACGCTGGATCGGCTCGATCGTGCTTCGATCAGCGCCCAGCGCAAACTCACCATTCCTTTTGTCAAAGAGACGCTCGGCCTTTAGAGAATGTCGAGCACCGCTTCCGGCGGGCGGCCAATGCGCGCCCGATCGCCATTAATCACGATGGGTCGTTCAATTAAAATGGGATGGCTGACCAGCGCGGCGATCAGCGCCGTCTCGCTTTGGCTCTGATCCGCCAGCCCTAACGTCTGATAAAGCGGCTCTTTGGTTCGCATCAGCTGGCGTGCGCTCTGCATCCCCAGCTTCTGCAGCAAAATGTGCAGCGTGTCGCTCGCCGGTGGCGTCTGCAGATAGAGCACCACCTCCGGCTCAATGCCGCGCTCCTGTAACAGCGCCAGCGTTTCGCGGCTCTTGCTGCAGCGCGGATTGTGATAAATCGTCACCATCTCCGGCGATCTCCTGTGATCTCTGGTCATTTAACCTTTCTGATACTGCTTAAAGCGCTGTTGCAACTGACGCAGCTGATCAATACGGGCATCGTATCGCGCCTGTTTCAGGCTGCCGAGCGGCACCTGGGCACTGGCGCTGCTGAGCGTGGTGATCGCCTGATCCAGCCGGCCATTTAGCGCCAGGCTTTCAGCGCGTGCCGACAGCTCTTCATCGTTCAGACCCTGCTGCGCTGAAGCCTGTGCCAGTAAATCCCAGCCGTTAGGATCATCTTTATTGCTCCAGGTGTAGCGGTTCAGAATGCGGCTGGCATTGGCGGGCTGTTTCGCTTCGACGTAGGCGTTGGCCAGGTTGAGCTGCACCACCGGACTGTTCTTCGCGCCGGTGGCCGCGGTCAGCATAGCGATCGCCTGCTGCGGCTGATTCAGCCCGATATCAATATCGGACATGATATCAAGGAACCAGACGTTATCCGGCTGCTTCGCCAGCAGCGGGGTGATGATGCGCTTCGCATCGGCATAGCTTTTTGCCTGTAAAAACTGCACGGCCTTGCCATATTGCGACGCCAGCTGTTCGCGAGCGTTGCCGCTGGCGTACTGGCTCAGCAGTTCATCGGTCAGCTGATTGCGGCCGGTTGAATACATCCCCAGCGCACGCACCTTCGCCAGATAGAAATCCTGCGTGGACTGGACCACCACCGGCCGCATCTGATTGGCGCGGTTACGGGCATCAGCCAGGCGGCTGTCGGGCAACGGGTGCGTCAGCAGGATCTCGGGCGGCTTAGAGGAGAAGCGGCTCTGGTCGGCCAGCTTCTGTAAGAAATTGGGCATCGCCTGAGGATCAAAACCGGCGCGCTGCAGTACCTGAATCCCGATGCGATCCGCTTCCTGCTCGTTGCCCTGGGTGAAGCTGATAATGCCCTGCTGGGTACCCGCCAGCGTCCCGGTCAGCGCCGCCATACCGGCCTGGGGATTGGCCATCGCCAGCAGAATGGAGCCAAGCGCGCCAACCCAGGTGAGCGGCGCATTTCGTTTTTGATCTTCCATCGCGCGCGCCAGATGGCGCTGGGTGACGTGCGAAATTTCATGCGCCATCACCGAGGCCAGCTGGCTCTCATTGTCGGTGAACCGGAACAGTGCCGAGTGCAGCACCACATTACCGCCAAAGAAGGCAAAGGCGTTGAGTTCGTCATTCTGGATCAGGAAGAAGTGGAACGGCGTCTTAACCGAATCGGCGTGTGACACCAGCCGCTGTCCGAGCTGATTAATGTATTGATTCAGTAACGGGTCGTTGATCAGGGGCGCACTGGCGCGCAGCTGGCGAACGTAGAAGTCGCCCATCTGTAATTCCTGATTAATCGACAGGGTCGAGCCCGCCGTGGTCCCCATGTCGGGCAGTGAATCGCTGACGTCGGCATAAGCCGGTGCCAGACTGGTTACTATCAGCGCCGGGAGCAGTGCGGCGATCAGCGTTTTCTTTAACCGGTTCAACATGCCTTAATCCTGTAAAGAGGCCCTGAGACGGGACAGGTGCGCAGCGGTAACATTCCGTTTTTTCGCAGCTAACAGCGATTCGCAACCATCTTAACCAGAGCATGATAAGAAAGAAATGGGGTTATCTGCGCAGAATGGTGAGTGATTTGTGCGAGATCGCCTTTTCTGACGAAAAAAATTGAATGTCTCTGAAACCTAAACCAGAGCTAAACGAAAAAAGGCGTCCCGCCTGTGCTGGCGATAACTGGCGGCTCTGTTTCCGCTTATTACCGATTTCCCGATGCAGCAGCGAAAAATAAAGCAGATTATGCTGAAGGCAATATCTGCCTGTTCACTTCATTAGTTTAAAGTTATGTAAACACACTCAAAAAAATTGAATGTGGCATGAATTTTTCCAGGTATACTCCGAAAAAAAAGGGTGTTTCGTCACTTTTTGCTCAGATCTTCGATTGAGAAATTAAATCGTTCAAGGTGAAAGCCAACCTTTATTTCCACTGCGGTGTGGACTTAAATTATGCGTTGTCTGCCGATGCTGCATACGTATTCGCGTTTATTAAGGGCCGATGAATACTGTCTTTTCGTTTAAACGCGATGAAACCTTTCTATTGATTGCGTCCGTGCATTATTTCCCCGATCGCGTAAAGCGTGCTGACCTGAATTTACGCAGGCGCTGAATACTCATGCGCTGTGATATAGATAAGGCCGCGATTCAGAATCAGGATCGATAACGCATTAATTAGTGGAGAGGAGTGTTATGCGCTCAGCGGTTTCGTACGTGTTAATCGCCATTATCGGCGGTGCGGTTGGCGCGGCTGTGACACAAAGCAGCAAAATCTATGACAAAGTGGCGAGTCATATTTCAACTGAGCCGCAGGAGCCTGCGGGTTTCTGGAGTACGCCAGCCATTGCGGGCTACGGCAAAATTCATTATGAGTCTGATGCGGCCTTTAAACCGGTGGCCGGGCTGAGCAATAAAATTGTTTTCCAGATTACCCGCAGCGATGGTGCCATGACCGCACCCAATCTGGGCCTGGAGCGGGTCGCGCGGGTGGTGAATCTCTATATCGCCTCCGGCATTCCGGCTGACCAGCTTCAGTTTGTGGTGTCAGTGACCGGCGATGCGACGCCAGCCATGCTGGATAACGCCCATTTCAGACAATTTTATGGCATCGATAACCCGAACCTGAAACTGATTGATGAGCTGAATAAAACCGGCGTGAAAGTGTCGGTCTGCGATCAGTCGGTGGCATTCCACCATTATCCCAATAACTGGATTGATAAATCGGTGGTGCATGCACTTTCCAGTCCGACCACGGTATCGACTCTGCAAAATCAGGGTTACGCGTGGCTGGCAATGTAATTAACGTCTTGTCTGAAACTTCAGGAGAAATAAGTCATGCGTCCAGCAGCCTTTATTGTGGTCGCCGCGGTGGCGGGTTTTATTGGGGGTAATGTTTTACAGTTGCCGGAAATGTTCGATAAGGTCAGCGGGAAAATGGCGGATAATAAAACGCAGCCGGCTGATTTCTGGAGTACGCCCGCCATTGATGGCTACGGAAAAATACATTATGTCGATACGCCCGCATTTAAACCAGGCACCACGCCAGGCCTGAGTAATAAAATTGTTTTCCAGATCAACCGCAGTGAAGGCGATATTCGTCAGCCCAATCTCGGTCTGGAACGGGTGGCTCGCGTGACCAACCTCTATTACGCTGCGGGCGTGCCGCTCAACCAGCTCAAATTTGTCGTTTCGATTAACAGCGATGCGGTGCCAGCTGCCTTAAATAATACCCAGTTTCATAAAGCCTACGGTGTCGACAACCCGAACCTTAAACTGATCGACGAACTGAAAAAAGCCGGTGTTGAGGTGTCGATTTGCGATCAGTCGGTGGCATTCCATCAGCTTGAGCGTGAATGGATCGATCCGAGAGTAACGCACACCATCTCCAGCGGCACTACCGTCGCCACGTTGCAAAATGAAGGGTACGCTTTTCTGATGCTCTGATCCTTCCGGCGGCGGCAACGCCGCTGTCATCTTTCCGTCACCTCACCGCGATGCGCCTGTCATATCTCGCCGTTAGCTTACGCCTCAATGAGATCGATCTCATCGACGATAAACGAGGGCGTAATGACCGATTTAATCAGCGTGGCCAATCTGGCGGGTGTTTCCCGCGCCACTGCCGCACGCGCCTTCTCTGATCCTCATCTGCTGAAACCCGACACGCTGCAAAAAGTGCTGGCGGCGTCGGCCGAGCTCGGGTTTCGCCCGAATCATATTGCCCGTCAGCTCCGCACCCAGCACTCCACCACGCTAGGCGTGTTGCTGCCTTCGCTGCTGAACCCGGTTTTTGCCCAGCAGCTTCAGGCGATGGAGCAACAGGCCCGGCGTGCCGGCTACGGTTTGCTGGTGGCGACCAGTGACTATCAGGCCGATCGGGAAGCGGCGATAGTCGAACATATGCTGCGCCAGCGCGTGGCGGGTCTGGTACTGACGGTGGCGGATGCCGACAGCAGTACGCTGTTACCGACGCTGGCGGCAGCAGAGATGCCGTTTGTCCTGACGCACAACGTGCCGCAGCAGCATGACTGGCCCTGCCTGTGTGTGGATAACCGACGAGCCATTGCCGAGGCGACCGGGCATCTGCTGGCGCTGGGCCACCGTCATATCGTGATGATCGCCGGGCCGATGCGTCAATCTGATCGGGCGCGCCAGCGCTATCTTGGCTATGGCGATGCCATGCGGCAGGCCGGTCTGATGGCGCATCCGGTCATCGAAATGCCGAGCCATACCCAATCTGATTTTCAGCCGCTGCTGCCGCTGATACACGCCGCATCGCCGCTGACGGCCGTGATTTGCAGCAACGATCTGCTGGCCATCAGCCTGATGGGGGCGGCTGCGCGTGCTGGCATCAGCGTGCCGCGCCAGCTCTCCGTGATGGGTTTCGACGGCATTGCACTGGGTGAACAGCTCTCGCCTTCACTGGCCAGTGTGGTGCAGCCGGGCGCGCTGCTGGGGACGCGCGCCATCGATCGGCTTTTACATCCTTCCTCCGGCGGCGGCACAGAGCGGCTGGAACATCATTTGCGGCTTGGGGAGAGTGTCGCCCCGGCATTTTATGGCTCAACTTCAGGGAAACATCATGCTACTCACGGTTAATATCAAACAGCTTTTCAGCGTCGCGCTGCTGGCGGGCTGCACGCTCACCAGTCACTGGGTCCAGGCGGCGGATAATGCCATCTGCTACAACTGCCCGCCCGAGTGGGCTGACTGGGGCACTCAGCTGAAAGCGATCGAAAAAGCGACCGGCATTCAGGTGCCGCAGGATAATAAAAATTCCGGTCAGGCGCTGGCGCAGCTGGTGGCTGAGAAAAACAATCCGGTTGCCGACGTGGTTTATTACGGTGTCAGCTTCGGCATCCAGGCAGCCGGTGCCGATGTGATCGCCGCCTATAAACCGTCCGGCTGGGATCAAATCCCGGCGGGGATGAAAGATCCGGCCGGTAAATGGGTGGCGCTGCACTCCGGGACGCTCGGCTTTATGGTCAATGTGGATGCGCTGGCTGGCGCACCGGTGCCCCGTTCCTGGGACGATCTGCTGAAGCCGGAATATAAAGGCATGATTGGCTACCTCGATCCCGCCAGTGCTTTTGTCGGTTACGTGACGGCGGTGGCGGTGAATCAGGCCAAAGGCGGCAATCTGCAGGATTTCACTCCGGCGCTTAACTGGTTTAAAGCATTGCAGCGCAACCAGCCGATTGTGCCGAAACAGACCGCCTATGCCCGCCTGATTTCCGGCGAAATCCCGATTCTGCTCGACTACGACTTCAACGCCTATCGCGCCCGCTATAAAGATCACGCTAACGTCGAATTTGTTATTCCGCAGGAAGGCACGGTGACGGTGCCTTACGTCATCAGCCTGGTGAAAAACGCGCCGCATCCGGCGAACGGTAAAAAAGTGATCGACTATGTGCTCTCCGATCCCGGTCAGGCGATCTGGGCGAATGCATATCTGCGCCCGGTACGCCCGGCGGCGATGTCAGCAGAAGCCAAAAAACATTTTCTGCCGGACAGCGATTACGCCCGCGCCCATACCGTCGATTATCAGCAGATGGCCGATGCCCAGAAAGCCTTCTCAGCGCGTTACCTGAGTGAGATCCGCTGATGGCACTCGCTGAAACCGGCCACGCCTTAGCCCGCGTCGGCCGTGCTCGGGCGCGTGCCGGGCAGCCGGACGCGAACTGGCCGTGGATGTTGCTGCCTGCGCTGCTGTTCTTTGCTGCCTTCTGGCTGCTGCCGTTTGCCCGCCTGTTGCAAATCGGCATGACAGCCGATCGCAGCAGCCACCACAGTGGCTACTGGACGGTCATCAGCCAGCCGCAGTATCTGCAAAGCCTGTTTAATACCGTGCTGCTGTCGCTGGCGGTTACCCTGGTTACGCTGCTGATTGCCGCCGTGGTTGGCTGCTTTCTGGCGCGGCAGCGTTTTAACGGACGCGGCACGCTGCTGGCGCTGCTGACCTTTCCGCTGGCCTTTCCCGGCGTGGTGGTGGGGTTTCTGGTGGTGATGCTGGCGGGACGGCAGGGCGTGCTGGCGCAACTCAGTCTTAGCCTGGTGGGGGAGCGCTGGGTCCTTGCTTACTCGCTGAGCGGGCTGTTTATTGGTTACCTTTACTTCTCGCTGCCACGGGCCATCGTCACGCTGGTGGCGGCCAGTGAAAAGCTGGATCGCTCACTGGAAGAGGCGGCCCGTTCACTGGGTGCCAGCCAGTGGCGCATCATCCTTGATGTGATTATTCCGGGTCTGAAACCGGCGCTGCTCTCCTGCGGTGCGCTCTGTTTCGCCACCAGCATGGGCGCCTTTGGCACCGCATTTACTCTCGGGACGCAGCTGGCGGTGCTGCCGCTGACCATCTACGGCGAGTTCACTAATTACGCCAATTTCGCCACCGCCGCCGCGCTCTCGGTGGTGATGGGAGCGGTCGCCTGGCTGGGCCTGATGCTGGCACGCTGGCTGACCGCCAGCCGCGAGGAACGCACATCATGAAGCGCCGGGGACTGTTTTATCTGCAGATCTCCATCACCAGCCTGACCGCGCTGTTTATGATCGTGCCGGTGCTGTTATCGATGCTGGCGGGCGTGACGCAAAACTATTTTGTCGGCCTGCGCAGTGGCCTGACGCTGAAGTGGGTGGCGCAGGTGTGGCAGATGTATGCCGACACCTTCTGGCTATCACTGCTGATCGCGCTGAGCTGTTTAGCGCTGACGGTGGTGATCGGGGTACCGGCAGCCTGGGGCCTGCTGAAGTCGCCCTCACGCTGGGCGGCGCGGATTGAAGAGTGTCTGATGCTGCCGGTGGCGCTGCCCGGTCTGGCGACCGCGCTGGGTATTATTCTGCTGTATGGCCAGTTCAGTAGCCTGCGTGACAGCTGGCTGTTCATCCTGATTGGTCATGTGCTGTTCACGCTGCCGTTTATGATCCGACCGGTGCTGGCGGTGATGCAGGCGATTCAGCTACCGCGCCTGGAAGAGGCCGCTGCCAGCCTCGGGGCCGGTTTCTGGCACCGTTTCTTTACCGTGGTGGTTCCCAACTGCCGCAACGGCATCCTGGCTGGCGCTTTTATGGTGATTACCCTGTCGGTCGGCGAGTTCAACATTACCTGGATGCTGCACACCCCGCTGACCAAAACGCTGCCGGTCGGACTGGCGGACAGCTACGCCTCGATGCGGCTGGAAGTCGGGTCCGCTTATACCCTGATTTTTATTCTGATGATTTTACCGCTGCTGCTGTTGCTCAATGCCTGTAATCACTGGCTGGAACGACAAACCCGGCGGCAGCAACGTGAGGAGCAAGCATGAACGAGGCGGTAAACGTAACGCTGCGCGGCTGTTCGCGCCGCTTTAATCAACATGTGGCGCTGCATCCGCTCGATCTGCAGGTGCAGGCGGGTGAAACGCTGGTGCTACTCGGCCCGTCGGGCTGCGGCAAAACCACGACATTGCGCATCATCAGCGGGCTGGAGAGCAGCGATCGGCCGGGCGAAGTCTGGTTTGATCAGCGCAACGTGACCAATTTGCCGATTGAGAAACGCAATGTCGGCATGGTGTTCCAGAACTACGCGCTGTTTCCCACGCTCAACGTGGCGCAGAACGTCGCCTATGGCCTGAAGGTGCAGGGCGTGCCGCGCGCCGAGCGTGAGGCGCGGGTGGCGGAGATGCTGGCGCTGGTGGATCTGACGCATCTGGCGCAGCGCGGGATTGATAAATTGTCCGGCGGACAGAAGCAGCGGGTGGCGCTGGCGCGTGCGCTGGCCGCCCGACCCAAAGTGTTGCTGTTCGATGAGCCGCTGGCGGCGCTCGACGCGCGCCTGCGCGAACGGCTGCGACTGGAGATCGGCGCGCTGCTGAAGCGGCTGGCGATCACCGCCGTCTACGTGACCCACGACCAGCAGGAAGCGATGGCGCTGGGCGACCGCATTGCAGTGATGGAGCAGGGTCGCCTGGTGCAGATCGATACGCCACAGGGAATTTATCAGCGTCCGGCGTCACGCTTTGTCGCTGATTTTGTCGGGGCGATTAACTGTATTGCCGAGGATCGGCACGGCAAACCGCTGCGTTTCTGTCGGCCGGAAGATGTGCTGCTGGCTGACGAGAGCCGGTATGCCCAGCAGGGTATGGTGATGGGCAGTACCTTTCTTGGCGCCTCGCAGCGCTTACTGATCGATATCGGGCTGGAAACGCCGATTCAGGTCGAACGCCACGCCCGCGAAGTCTGGCAGGCCGGACAGCGTATCAGCTGGTCGCTGGCCAGCCATGCCGCACTGGAATTTAGTTGCTAAGGAGTCAGGATTGTCTGTTCAACCTACGGTGATTGCGCAGCTCAGCGATCTGCATATCAAGGCCAATGGCCGTCTCTCTTATAAAAAGGTCGATACCCATGCGGCCTTACTGCTGGCTATCGATACGCTAAACGCGCTGCGACCGCAGCCCGATGTGGTGGTGATTACCGGCGATCTGGTCGATTTCGGCAGGCCTGACGAGTATCAGACGCTGCGCGACGCCTTGCAGCGGCTACAGCGGCCCTATTACCTGATGACGGGCAATCATGATGACCGCCAGGCGCTGCGCGCTGCCTTTCCGGATCACGCTTACCTGCAAAACGGGCCAACCCTGAACTGGCAACTGACCGTTGGCGATGTCAGGCTGCTGGCGCTTGACTCCAGCGTGCCGCAGCAGCCGTGGGGCTATGTCGATGAGCAGCAACTGCTGTGGCTGGATCGGGCGTTGAGTGCCGCGCCCGATCGGCCCACGCTGGTGATGCTGCACCATCCGCCTTTTGCCTGCGGTATCGATCATATGGATCGGCAACGGTTACGTCAGCCCGACGCGCTTGAGGCGATCATTGCCCGTCATCCGCAGGTGGAACGGGTGCTGTGCGGTCATCTGCATCGCAGCTTACAGACCCGTTTTGCCGGCACGCTGGCCTGCGTAGCGCCGGGCGCCTCGCATCAGGTGGCGCTGGATCTGCAGCCTGACGGTCCGGCGCACTTTGTGCTGGAGCCGCCCGGATTTCTGTTGCATCGCTGGCAGCCCGGAGAGGGAATGGTGACGCACCAGTGCGCCATTGGCCGCTTTTCCGGGCCCTGGCCGTTTTACGATAGCCAGGGATTGATCGATTAGGACCAGATAAATTTGAATTTAGTGTGGTGCCGGCGGCCTTAACCCTGCTCAAATCCTCTGTCAGGGTGTAAACTGACGCCAGTATCGCCAGGCCATCCGGCACACGCTAATAACAATAATCAGGCACGTAATCGATGATTTTTTCACCTGCGGCGGCAACGTCATGATAAGGCGTTTTCGACCCAAAACCGATCTGCGCAATTTAATCGCGCTGCTGGTCATAGTCAGCATCGTCATCACCCTCGCCAATACCCTGTACGCCACCTGGCGGGTTCAGCGGCAGGTATTGATTGAAAGCACGCTGGAAGCTAACCGGGCCTACGCCGCCAAGCTGGCCTCCACCAGTGAAATTTTCTTTCAGCTGGCGCAGTCGCAACTGCACTACAGCGCTAACCAGATCAGCGGCGATTTCGGTAATGACAAACTGCTGCAGAGCGAAGTCAACCGACTGCGCGAGCAGACCATCAGTTTTAACTCGGTCGCGGTGGTCGATCAGCAGGGGATAGTCAGAGCTATCTCGCCGGAATCGCTGACGCTGAAAGGGATGCACCTCACCAGCGACGCGTCACGAGAGGCGCTGTCGATGCGTCAGCCGATGATCAGTAAACCGACGCTTTCTGCCGCTAACAATCTGCTGGTGTTCGTCTCCTGGCCCATCTGGAGCCGGGAAGGGGACTATCTGGGTTATGTGGGCGGCACCATCTATCTGAAGAAGAAAAGTGTTCTGAATGCGCTGCTGGGCGAACAGTTTTATCGCGATGGCACCAGCGTCTACGTGCTCGACAGCAATAATCAGGTGCTCTATCACCAGAATCGCCAGCTGATTGGCAAAACGCTGCCCGCCATCATCGGCCCACGCGAGGAGCAGAGCAACGGCTCGCTGAAGATTTCGCCAGCAGGAGAGGTTACCCAGCTGGCAGGCTATGCGGTGGTGCCGACCACTGGCTGGATGGTGGTGGCACTCAAGCCGGTTAACGTGACGCTGGAGCCGCTGTCGGGCCTGTTGTTGAAGGTGCTGAAAAACTCCGTACCCTTTGCGCTGTTAACGCTGCTGGTGGCGGTGATTCTGGCCCGGCTGATTGCGCTACCGCTGTGGCAACTGGCGCGTAAGGCCAGCCGGATGGATGCGCAGGGCGTGTCAAAAGAGATAGGCGGGATCAGCGCCTGGTATTTTGAAGCTGCGCAGGTCAAGCGTGCGCTGCTGACCGGCATCGGACTGGTGCAGGATAAAATTGGCCGACTCAACTCGGAAGCACAGACCGATCCGCTGACCCAGTTACTCAATCGTCGCGGGCTCAACGCGGTGCTGGACTATTACCAGACGCTGCGTCAGCCATTTTCGGTGCTGGCACTGGATATCGATCATTTTAAAAACGTCAACGATAGCTGGGGCCATGACGTCGGCGACCGGGTCATTCAGCAGGTCGCGAGCACGCTGCGCGCCAGCGCCCGCCAGTCTGATGTGGTCTGTCGTAACGGCGGCGAAGAGTTTCTGATGCTGCTGCCAGGCACCGCGCTGGAAGAGGCGCTGATCATTGCCGAACGGGTGCGGCTCGGCATTGCCGAAGCCTGGCTTACCGACGTCGGACGCATTACCTTATCGATTGGCGTCTCGGCATGGAGCGGTCAGCAGGATGTGACGCTTGAAGATAGCCTGAAGCAGGCGGATGCTGCGCTCTATCAGGCGAAAAACAGCGGCCGTAACTGTGTGATCGCCGCGGCAGTCAGTTAGCCGCTACGTCGGAAGCCGCAACCCTGGCAGGGCGCGGGTTAACGGAGAGATTCTGGTGGCGGAGAGGCGGTAAGCCCTCTGGCGGCTGAAGCGGATCACCGCAGTCAGTCAGGGCAGTGACGCTAATAAGCAGGACGCGGCGAGCAGGCTGCCGCGTCCTGCAGACATCAGGCGGACTTAACGTAGTCCAGCACGATATCGTGGTGATTGGAGGTTTTAAAGTTATCGAAGACCTTTTCCACCTTGCCGTCAGCATCCAGCAGGAAACTGATGCGATGGATGCCGTCATAGGTTTTACCCATAAAGGTTTTTTCACCCCAGACGCCAAACGCCTTACAGACCTCATGATCTTCATCTGACAGCAGGGTGAAGTTCAGCAGCTCTTTTTCGACAAAGCGTGACAGCTTTTCCGGTTTGTCAGTGCTGATACCCAGCACCTCCACGCCCGCTTTTTTTAACTCATCCATGTTGTCACGCAGACCGCACGCCTGGACGGTGCAGCCGGGTGTCATCGCCTTCGGATAGAAATACACCAGAACGCGCTGTCCCTGGAAGTCGGTCAAATTCACTTGTTCGCCATCCTGATCGGGCAAGCTAAATTTCGGTGCGGTATCACCGGCTTTCAGTGGATTCATCACATCTCTCCATTTTTTTATTCAGGCTGTCGGTAATACACCATCCGGCGCGAAACTGCCAAATGGAAAATTACCATCAGGGGGTATTTCACCACATAGCCGGGCACGTTTCGGTGACGGTCATGTGGAGAAATAGCTCCGGTATCAACATGCGCCGTTAGCGTGTCGGGCTGATGGCTTCACTGCTGTCGGCATCCGACAGGCTGTAAAGGCGCAGCGATCCCTGGGCATTCAGCTCATGACACAGCGTATTAAAGGCCTGCTCAAACGACGTGCCTTCAGTCCGCGTCGGACTGTGGGCGGTCATTTGAATATAGAGCGTGGGAGGCAAATCGTGTTGTCCCGGTGTAATCCGGGAGACCAGTTCGGCAACATTCATCTGATGCTTATCGATCAGATCGGTGAAGCGTTCAATGATGTGCGGCGAATCCGCTACCTCAACCTGGATAAAGGCGGTATCCGGCATCGGCGGACGGCGACTGGCATTGGTCCGCTTCATGACAATCAGCAGTTCCAGTTCGGCGCCTTTTAGCGGCAGAGTGGATTCAATCAGCGTAATGGCGTTCCAGCTGCCTGACAGCAGCATGATAAAGGTGAACTCATCCCCGAGCATGGCGAGACGGCTATCTTCAATGTTGCAACCGCAGCTGCTGACGTGTCGGGTAATGGTGTTGACGATACCCGGACGGTCAACACCGAGCGCGGTGATCACCAGATGATGGGGCTGAGATTGCGGCAAAATGGCTTTTCCTGTGCATTCGCTAATAACTATAAGGTAAACATAAAAAAAACTGCTGACAAGCGCCGGAATAGCGTGGCTTGCTTGCTTTTCCCTAAGCGTAAAACGTACCATGAAGCACTTGTTTGTCGAGGGGATCGCCAATGTTTACGGGAAGTATTGTTGCACTCGTTACGCCAATGGATGACAAAGGTAATGTCTGCCGTGCGAGTCTGAAAAAACTGATTGATTATCATGTCGCCAGCGGCACCGCGGCGATTGTTTCCGTCGGCACCACAGGCGAATCGGCCACGCTGAGCCATGAAGAACACGGCGATGTGGTGATGCTGACCCTGGAGCTGGCGGATGGCCGTATTCCGGTGATCGCCGGAACCGGTGCGAATGCCACCGCTGAAGGCATCTCTCTGACTAAACGTTTCGAACACTCCGGCGTGGTCGGCTGCCTGACCGTCACGCCTTATTACAACCGTCCTACGCAGGAAGGGTTGTTCCAGCACTTTAAAGCGATCGCCGACAGCACCAGCCTGCCGCAAATGCTGTATAACGTTCCCTCACGTACCGGTTGTGACATGCTGCCGGAAACCGTTGCCCGCCTGGCTGAAATAAAAAATATTATCGGAATCAAAGAGGCAACCGGGAACTTATCGCGGGTAAGTCAGATCCAAGAGCTGGTTAATGAAGAGTTCATTCTGGTGAGTGGCGACGATGCTACCGCACTGGACTTTATGCAACTGGGCGGCAAAGGCGTCATTTCGGTGACGGCGAACATAGCCGCGCGCGAAATGGCTGAGCTGTGCACACTGGCACAGCAGGGTAATTTCGTCGAGGCACGCCGTCTGAATCAGCGTCTGATGCACCTGCACCAGACGCTTTTCTGTGAACCCAATCCTATCCCGGTAAAATGGGCTGCGAAACAGCTAGGATTAATCGCTAACGACACGCTGCGTCTGCCAATGACGCCACTGACTGCAGCCGGCCAGCCGAAAGTGGAGCAGGCGCTGGTGAAAGCGGGTTTGCGATAATTTAGGGAGTTTGAATGAATTACTCAGTAAAGCGGTCAACGGTAGCCACAGTGGTGGGGCTTTCCACCCTGATGCTGTTGTCGGCCTGTTCAAGCGACCAGCGCTATAAGCGCCAGGTCAGCGGTGACGAATCTTATCTGCAAGCCAGCGAACTACATGAACTGAAAGCCCCAGCCGGGATGATCCTGCCGGTTCAGCGTGGCGATTTTGATGTCCCGCGCACCAGCAGCCAGGCCCCGACCGGCAAGCAGCTTGATATCCGTCCACCAGCGCAGCCGCTGGCGCTGCTGAACGGTACCCGCGCGCAATACAGCAATAATACCGGCGCGTTGATGCTTGATAACAGCCGTGGCTCCGTCTGGTCGCAGGTCGTCAATGTGGTGCAGTCTTACAAATTCCCGATTGCTTCACGTAATGACGCCGGACAGCAGTTGACCACCGACTGGGTTCAGTGGAACCGCGCTGATGAAGATCAGCAGTATCGTGGCCGTTACCAGATCAGCGTGCAGTCGCAGAGCTATCAGCAGCTGCTGACGGTTCGCCTGCTGGAACTGCAGCAGGATGGCAAAACCATCACTTCGCCTGCGCAGATCCAACGCTATACCGCGCAGATGCTTAACGACATCAGCACCGGCATGGATAAGATCCAGACCGCCAGCGAAAATGCGGCTTCGGGTCGGGTGAATGGCGCGATTGATGTGCAGAGCGGTGCGGATGATACCGGCCTGCCGTTGCTGATCCTGCGTACGCCGTACAACGTGGCCTGGCAGCGTCTGCCAGAGGCAATGAAACGCATCGGAATGGAAGTGACCGATACGACCCGCTCAACCGGCAGCATGAAGGTGACCTATAAATCACCGGGCAGCAGCGGCTGGGATGAAGTAGGCGCTAAAGATCCCGAATTGCCAAACGGGGATTATAAAGTGCAGGTCGGCGATCTTGATAACCGTACCAGCCTGCAGTTCATCGACCCGAAAGGGCATGTGCTGACCCAGTCGCAAAATGATGCGCTGGTGGCGGTGTTCCAGGGCGCGCTGAACAAATAAAAATGATGAAGGGCCGGAGATTCTCCGGCCTTTTTATTTTGTTTTTGGCATAATAGCGCGCGGCGAAGTAAACGATTGCGTCAAGGCAATCGCCGCAGCGGCACAGGCCGCTGGACACCCGTTATTTCAAGTCTGGAGTGAACAAGATGCAAAAGCGAGCTGAGCTGTATCGCGGTAAAGCGAAAACCGTATACAGCACCGATAACCCGGATCTGCTGATACTCGAATTCCGCAACGATACGTCAGCAGGTGACGGGGCTCGAATTGAGCAGTTTGATCGTAAAGGGATGGTGAACAACAAGTTCAACCATTTCATTATGACTAAATTGCAGGAAGCGGGTATCCCGACCCAGATGGAAGCGCTGCTGTCTGATACCGAAGCGCTGGTGAAGAAGCTGGAGATGGTGCCGGTTGAGTGCGTGGTGCGCAACCGTGCCGCGGGTTCGCTGGTAAAACGCCTGGGCGTGGAAGAGGGGCTGGTGCTCAATCCACCGCTGTTCGATCTTTTCCTGAAAGACGATGCGAAACATGACCCGATGGTCAACGAATCCTATTGCGAAACCTTTGGCTGGGTCAGCAAGGCAAACCTGGCGCGGATGCAGGAACTGACCTTTAAAGCCAACGAGGTTCTGAGCAAGCTGTTTGACGACGCCGGACTGATTCTGGTCGACTTCAAGCTGGAGTTTGGTCTGTTTAACGGCGAAGTGACGCTGGGCGATGAATTCTCGCCAGACGGCGCGCGCCTGTGGGACAAAGAGACGCTGGATAAAATGGACAAAGACCGTTTCCGCCAGAGCCTGGGCGGCGTGGTTGAAGCCTATGAAGCCGTTGCTCAGCGGCTGGGCGTGAAGCTCGACTAAGCCACACCGCACAGCAGAGAAAGGAGAGCCTCGGCTCTCCTTTTTTCATTTTGGCGTAAAGCTGGTTATTGCCCCGGCACACAACTAAAATCATGCCATCTGAGTAAACCGCTAAGGGAGTAAAGCATGCGCTGGCAAGGGCGTCGCGAAAGCGACAATGTAGAGGACCGTCGCGATCAATCGTCCGGTTATGGAGGCCGCCAGATCCGTCTGCCGCGCGGCAAGGGTGGTATCGTTCTGCTGATCGTGGTCGCGGTGGCCGGCTATTATGGCTATGACCTGACCGGCTTACTGACCGGCGGAGAGGTGGCGCCGACCAGTCAGCAGCAGCAGCGCAGCGTCAGCGCTAATGATGACGAGGCCGCGAAATTCACTAAGGTTATCCTGGCTACCACCGAAGATACCTGGGGCAAACTGTTCCAGCAGATGAACAAACAGTATGTCGCGCCGAAGCTGGTGATGTATCGCGGCGCAACCCGCACCGGCTGCGGTACCGGCCAGTCGGTAATGGGACCCTTCTACTGTCCTGCCGATCAGACGGTTTATATCGATCTCTCATTTTATGACGAGATGAAAACCAAACTCGGTGCTGGCGGTGACTTTGCCCAGGGCTATGTGATTGCGCATGAAGTCGGCCATCACGTGCAGAAGTTACTTGGCATCGAACCGAAAGTCCGCGAAATGCAGCAGGGTGCCAGCCAGACTCAGGTCAACCATCTGTCGGTCAAAATGGAGTTACAGGCTGACTGCTTCGCAGGCGTCTGGGGACACTATATGCAGCAGGAGAATATCCTGGAAGTCGGCGATCTGCAGGAGGCGCTGAATGCCGCCGAGGCGATTGGTGACGATCGTCTGCAACAGAAAAGTCAGGGACGGGTGGTGCCGGATAGCTTCACTCACGGCACCTCGCAGCAGCGCTACAGCTGGTTCAAGCGCGGTTTTGATAGTGGCAATCCGGGACAGTGCAACACCTTTGCCAGCAACGAATGACCCTGCAGCACACCACCGTCCTGATGCAGCAGGCCGGGATTCGACGGCTGGCAGTGATCAGCGGCGATCCCGCCTGGTGCCTGGCACGGGCGGCGGTATGGCGCGACGCGCTGGCGGGTGACTGGCTGACACTGGCCGACAGCGCGCTGTTTCCCGGTCCGCACTGCGCGCCAGGTGCGGTGCGCACTCTGCTGGGACGCGAATTTCATCACGCCATTTTCGATGCCCGCGCGGGCTTTCACGCCGACGCCTTCGCCGCACTGGCTGGCACCTTAACCGCCGGTAGCTGGCTGCTGCTGCTGGTCCCGCCCTGGGACCGCTGGCCGCACCAGCCGGATGCCGATAGCCTGCGCTGGGCGGATGTCGCCGAACCCATCGCCACGCCACGCTTCGTTCACCATCTGCAACAGCAGATTCTCACCGATGCCGAAGTGCTACTGGAGCGGCAGCATCAGCCGTGCCGTTGGCCGCCGCTGTCTGACAAGCCACGCTGGCAGTGTCAGGCACCGCAGCAGCAACAGGCGGTGCTGGAACAGTGGCTGGCAATGTCGTCTGGCGTGGCGGTCCTGACCGCCGCCCGTGGCCGCGGAAAATCGGCACTGGCGGGGATGCTGGCGCGTCACAATGGTCACGCGCTGGTGACCGCACCGGCCAGAGCTTCAACGGAGGTCCTGGCAGCGTTTGCCGGCGAGCATTTTCATTTCATGGCACCAGACGCGCTACTGGCGCTGGACCCGCCGCCTGCCGCTGAGTGGCTGATTATTGATGAAGCGGCAGCTATTCCCGCGCCGCTGTTGCAGGCGCTGGTCAGCCGTTTTCCCCGCGTGTTACTCACCACCACCGTACAAGGTTACGAAGGTAGCGGGCGCGGCTTTATCCTCAAGTTTTGCGCCGCACTGCCGCAGGTGCGCTATTTTACCCTTGATGAGCCACTGCGCTGGTCGCGTAGCGATCCGCTGGAGCGCTGGCTCAACCAGACGCTGCTGTTTGATGATGCCACCGCTGTCACGCCTTCCTCATCAGCCCTTCCGCATCCTGCCTCCCGCGACGATTTTCCGGCGTTGCAGGCGGCCTATCGCCTGCTGACCAGCGCCCATTACCGGACCTCACCGCTGGATTTACGTCGGCTGCTGGATGCGCCAGGTATGCAGCTGTGGCTGGCTGGCGAGACAGCGGCGTTGCAGGGCGCATTATGGCTGGTGGAAGAGGGTGGACTTGATCCAGCGCTGGCGCAGGCGGTGTGGGCCGGTACCCGTCGGCCACGCGGTAACCTGGTCGCTCAGTCGCTGGCGGCGCATGCAGGACTGACGGAGGCGGCAACGTTACGCTCACTGCGCATCAGCCGTATTGCCGTGGCGGCGGAAAGCCGTCGCCGTGGAATCGGCCAGCAGCTGGTGACCGCGGCCCGTCACGCTGCCGCTGATTACGACTATCTTTCCGTCAGCTTCGGCTACACTGAGTCTCTTTGGGCCTTCTGGCGCGCCTGTGGTTTTACCCTGGTGCGAATCGGCAGTCAGCGCGAGGCGAGCAGCGGCTGTTACGCCGCAATGGCGATGCTGGCCTGTTCTGCTGCCGGAGAAGCGTTGCAGCAGCGCGCGGCACAGCAACTGGCCCGCGACTGGCCGCTTTTACCTCAGCCTGTCGCGTTACCGGCAGGCGTTGTGATGCGGTATGACGCGGATTTTACCGATCAGGATGCCTGGCTGGCCGCCGGTTTTGCCTGGGCACAGCGGCCACTGGAGGCCAGTTTGCCGGTGTTGCAGCGGCTGGCTGGCCTCCGGCTGCAGCCGTTACCGCTGCTGGAAGCCGCGATTGCCGCGCCGGATGCGCTCAGCACGCTGGCCCGACAGGCGGGACTGAGTGGACGTAAAGCGCTGATTACTGCGCTGCGTCAGCAGACCGCCAGCGCGCTTGAAAACCTGCCAGGCCTGGACGCTGAGGCTCTGCGTCAGTCGTTGAAATAATTCGACCTGCGGGTTCAAATTTTCCTCATATCATTTCGCGCCCGGCGGCGTAGAGTGAAAACAGGAGGTCAACATGACACTGAAATATGTAATCGTTCAACAGCCCGCCACGGCGGCCCAGCTGTTTCTGCTTTATCACGGCGTAGGCGACAATCCGGACTCAATGGGCGAGATTGGCAGCTGGTTTGCCCGCACCTTCCCGGAGGCGCTGGTGGTGTCGGTGGGGGCGCCTGCCGCAGGCCGCCAGTGGTTTCCCGAAGCCGATTTACACGACCAGACGGTTCAGCAACGGGTCGACGCTGCGATGCCGCAGTTCGTCGAGTCGGTTCGTCACTGGCAGCAGCAGAGCGGTGTCCGGGCGGAAGCGACGGCGCTGATCGGCTTTTCGCAGGGCGGCAGCATGGTGCTGGAAGGGGTAAAAGCGCATGCCGATCTGGCGGGGCGGGCGGTGGTGTTTAACGGTCGCTTCGTCACGTTACCCGAGAAAGCCAGTACCCGCACCACGGTGCATCTGATTCACGGTGATTACGATGAGCAGATCCCGCTGCATCATGCGCAGCTGGCGGAGCAGCGTCTGACGGCGTTAGGCGGCGATGTTACGCTGGATATTGTCGACGATCTGGCCCATGCCATCGACCATCGCAGCATGGCGCTGGCGCTGGATCATCTGCGTTATACGGTGCCGAAGCGTTATTTTGACGAGGCGTTGAGCGGGGCGAAGCCCGGTGATGATGATGTCATCGTGATGATGTAAAAATGCCCTCGCTCAGCGAGGGCATCCGGCATTACTTCTTCTTCGGCCAGTCGTCGTCATCGTCCCATTTATCGTTAAAATCACGATGCGGCGGCAGGTTCGGTTTGTTATCCATAAATTTTTTGTGATCGATGCGTTTCAGATCTTTATACACATTCATCAGCACGCCAACCATCAGCAGGATCACCAGGATCCACCAGTAATCTTTAATAAACTCCATTTCCCGCTCCTTAACATCGCACTCAGGCGATCAGTTGTTCCATGATGCGTTGATACATCCGGCTCAGCATCTGCAGGTCGGAGGCTTTCACACACTCATTGATTTTATGAATGGTGGCGTTTACCGGACCCAGTTCCACTACCTGCGCACCCATGCGGGCGATAAAGCGGCCATCAGAGGTGCCGCCGGTTGTCAGCAGCTGCGGCTTAATTTCATTATAGTGCGCTACCGCTTTTACGACGGCATCCACCAGCTTACCGCGATCGGTCAGGAACGGCTGACCCGAGAGTTTCCACTCAATGGTGTAGCGCAACTGATGACGATCCAGCAGCTCTGCGACCCGCTGACGGATCATCGCGTCGGTCAGTTCGGTGCTGAAGCGGAAGTTAAACTGCACGAACAGCTCGCCGGGAATGACATTATTACTGCCGGTTCCCGCCTGTACGTTGGCAATCTGCATACTGGTCGCCGGGAAAAACGCATTGCCCTGATCCCATTCGACCGCCACCAGTTCGTTCAGCGCGGGCATCGCCCGATGCACCGGGTTATCCGCCAGATGCGGATAGGCGACGTGGCCCTGCACGCCGTGGATGGTCAGATTGGCGGTGATCGAGCCGCGTCGGCCATTTTTCACTACGTCACCGACCACTTCGGTACTTGAGGGTTCGCCGACCAGGCAGTAATCAAGCCGCTCCTGGCGTGCCATCAGGCGTTCAACCACCTTCACGGTCCCGTTGGCACCGCTGGCCTCTTCGTCTGAGGTGATCAGAAACGCCAGCCGCCCTTTATGGTGCGGATGGACGGCGACAAAACGCTCCGCCGCCACCACCATCGCCGCCAGCGAACCCTTCATGTCGGCCGCGCCACGGCCAAACAGCATGCCGTCGCGGATGGTGGGCTCAAACGGCGGATTGATCCAGCGGCTGGCATCGCCCGACGGGACCACATCGGTATGACCGGCAAAGGCCAGCGTTTCGCCTTCACCGCGGGTCGCCCAGAAATTCAGGGTGTCATCGATGTTCATGGTCTCAATGTGGAAACCAATCGCCTGCAGGCGGGCAATCAGCAGCGCCTGACAGCCGGCATCATCGGGACTGAGAGAAGGGCGACGAATCAGCTGTTGCGTCAGCTCAATGACCGGGCAAAACATATTACTTCTCCTGGATAGCATTCTGATAACTCGTCTCACTAAAGCCGGCAAGCAAAGTGCCATCCGGAGTGCGTAACAGCGGGCGTTTAATCATGGCGGGCTGGGCCAGCATCAGGGCTTTGGCGCTGTCGGCATCGGTGACGGCTTCGCGCTCTGCCTCGGGCAACTTGCGCCAGGTGGTGCCGCGGGTGTTGAGCAGGGTGGTGTAACCCAGCGCATCAATAAATTCCTGCAGCATCGCATCACTCAGGCCATCAGCGCGGTAGTCATGAAACCGATAGTCGATACCAGCCGCCGTTAAAAAGCCCCGGGCTTTTTTTATCGTGTCGCAATTTTTAATCCCGAACATCACCCACTGCGCGCTCATCGCCTGATCCTTATTATCCTGTGAAAAGTGGAAGCTGAAAAAAGCAGCCAAAGCGGGAGTTTAGCATAGTGCGATCCGTTGCGGCATCTCACCAGGCCAGCCTGACCTGCCGAAAAACGCTTTCGGCTGCGCCTGGTTTATCACCGGGTAACCGTTATCAATTTCAGCCGTAATCATTACCTGGCTTATCATTGGGTGATTGAGAATTTCGCCATGTTTGAAAAATAGTCTACCGCTGGGTTTATCAAAAATTATTTTCAGTCGGGTTAAGCAGTTGCTGAAATGTGCGTCAGCTACCAAATCCGATAAATCTCAGGTTTTATTCACCGCTGCCGATAGTGATAACAGGTGTAAACGTATTCACCTGATGAAAAAAAGCGCGTAACATTGCCATCACAATAAGAGAGGGCATTATGATTGACACTGAAATGGGGAACTGGAAAGAATTTATCGAAGCGATGTTACGCAACAAGTAACACGCTAAGAGACAAGCAGGGCGATTCCCCTCTTGCTGCAATTCTTACCACACACAGAAATAAGGCGGTCACTGACATCAGTGGCCGCTTTTTATTTCTGACCTTGCTGGCCCGGTTGCGGGCCAATCGGCTTAATCGTGTGGCTTCTCTTTTAGCGGGAAGCGCCGGCGGACCAGCACAAAGAACAGCGGTACAAAGAAGATCGCCAGCAGCGTGGCGGAGATCATGCCGCCCATTACGCCGGTCCCCACCGCATGCTGGCTGCCGGAACCGGCTCCGCTACTGATTGCCATCGGCAGCACCCCAAAGATAAACGCCAGCGAAGTCATCAGAATCGGCCGCAGGCGCTGGCGTGACGCCTCCAGCGTCGCGGCCACCAGTTCGCCGCCTTTGCTGTTGATCTCATTGGCAAACTCAACAATCAGGATGGCGTTCTTGGCGGAGAGCCCCACCACCGTCAGCAACCCGACCTGGAAGTAGACATCGTTCTCCAGCCCGCGCAGCCAGGTGGCGATCAGCGCCCCGACCACGCCGAGCGGCACCACCAGCATCACCGAGAACGGAATCGACCAGCTCTCATAGAGCGCGGCAAGACAGAGGAAGACCACCAGCAGCGAAATCGCATACAGCGCCGGGGCCTGTGAGCCGGAGAGCCGCTCCTGATAAGAGGCACCGCTCCACTGGAAGCCGACGCCCAGCGGCAGGGCGTTGACCAGTTTTTCCATCTCGTCCATCGCGGTGCCGCTGCTGACGCCATTCGCGGCTTCACCCACAATCTCCAGCGATGAATAACCGTTGTAGCGTTCAAGCCGCGGTGAACCAGTTTCCCAATGACTGGTGGCGAAAGCGGAGAAGGGCACCATGCCGCCGCTGCTGTTGCGCACGTACCACTTATTAATGTCTTCCGGCAGCATACGATATTCGGCCGCCGCCTGAACGTAGACCTTTTTCACCCGACCGCGATCGAGGAAATCATTCACGTAGCTTGAGCCCCAGGCGGTGGTCAGCGTGTCGTTGATGGTATCGAGTGAGACGCCCAGCGCCTGCGCTTTGCGATCATCAACATCAATCTGCAACTGCGGGCTGTCATCAAGTCCGTTGTGCCGCACCCGCGACAGCGACTTATCATTGGCGGCCATCTCCAGCAGCTTATCGCGCATCGCCATCAGCTGCGTATGCCCGACTCCGGCGTGATCCTGCAGTTGCAGGTCAAAGCCGGATGAGCTGCCCATACCAGTGATCGCCGGCGGGCTACTGGCGATCACCCGGCCCTCTTTGATCTTCTGAAAGGCTTTTGTGGCACGATCGATAATCGCGAATGAGGTGCGATCGGTGCCGGGGCGATCTTCCCAGTTTTTCAGCCGCACAAACAGGCGCGCTACGTTCTGACCGTTACCGCCAGGACCGGCACCGATGGTCGAGAACACCGACAGCACATTGGCTTTCTCTTCAGTCAGATAGTACTGCTCCACTTTTGCCACCACGGCGGCGGTTTGCTCCAGCGTCGCGCCTGCCGGCAACTGGACCTGGGTCAGGAACACGCCGCGATCTTCCAGCGGCAGGAACGAGGTTGGCAGACGCAGAAACAGGAAGGCCATCAGGCCGATAAGCGCCAGATAGAGCAGCAGCCAGCGGCCGCCCTTACGCAGAATGCCCGCCACGCCGTGCTGGTAGCGGTCAGCATTTTTATTGAAGTGACGATTAAACCAGCCGAAAAAGCCGCGACGATCGTGCGACTCGCCGGGCTTCACCGGCCTGAGCAGCGTGGCACACAGCGCGGGCGTCAGGATCATCGCCACCAGCACCGACAGCACCATCGCCGACACAATGGTGATCGAGAACTGGCGATAAATGGCCCCGACCGTGCCGCCAAAAAAGGCCATCGGCACAAATACGGCGGAGAGCACCAGCGCAATACCCACCAGTGCGCCCTGAATCTGGCCCATCGATTTACGTGTTGCGGCGCGCGGCGACAGTCCCTCTTCGCTCATCAGGCGTTCAACGTTTTCCACCACCACGATGGCATCATCCACCAGTAACCCGATCGCCAGCACCATGGCGAACATCGTCAGGGTATTGATACTGAAACCGCAGGCGTAGAGCACGCTGAAGGTGCCCATCAGCACCACCGGCACCGCGATAGTCGGGATCAGGGTAGCGCGGAAGTTCTGCATAAACAGATACATCACGCCAAACACCAGCACGATCGCCTCCAGCAGCGTCTTCACCACATCGGTGATAGAGGCTTTGACGAACGGCGAGGTTTCATAGGCGATTTTCGCTTCCAGTCCGTGAGGAAAATAGTGCGACAGCTCTTCAATACGCGCCCGCACCAGTTTGTCGGTATTCATCTCATTGGCGCCAGAGGCCAGTTTCACCCCTAGTCCGGAAGCGGGCTGGCCGTTGTAGCGGCTGAGGTAGTCATATTTTTCTGCACCCAGCGCTACGCTGGCGACGTCGCCCAGCGTCACTACCGAGCCATCCGGATTGTTTTTCAGGGTAATCGCCCGGAACTGTTCCGGCGTCTGCAGCATCGACTGAGCATTCACCGTGGCGTTAAGCGCCTGTTTCGCGACTGATGGCAGGCCGCCCACCTGACCGACGGCGACCTGGGCGTTCTGCGACTCGATTGCGCTGACCACATCATCGGTGGTCAGGGCGTAGGCGATCAGTTTGTTGGGATCGAGCCAGATACGCATCGCATACTGCGAGCCGTAAGCGTCAACCTGGCCGACGCCATCGATGCGGCTCAGCGGGTCCTGAATGTTACTGGCGACATAATCTGCAATATCCTGCTTATCCATGCTGCCGTCGGTGGAAACAAACGCCACCATCAGGATGTTGCTGTCACCGGTTTTATTGACCGTCACGCCCTGCGACTGCACTGCCTGCGGTAATTTGCGCAGCGCGGACTGCAACTGGTTCTGCACCTGCTGGCGCGCTTCATCCGGATCGGTTCCGGCGGTAAAGGTGAGCGTGATCTGCGCCTGGCCGGTATTACTGCTGTTGGATGACATGTACATCAGGTTATCGATGCCGGTCATGTTCTGCTCGATCACCTGGGTCACGGTGTTCTCCAGCGTCTCCGCCGAGGCGCCAGGGTAGTTAGCCGTAATGCGAACGTTTGGCGGTGCCAGATCGGGATACTGTTCAATAGGCAGCGAAATGATGGAAAGGGTGCCGCAAAGACACAGCAAAATCGCCAGAACCCAGGCAAAGATGGGTCGGTCGATAAAGAAATTCGACATTAAATCGACACTCCTCAGTGCTTTTTTTTTATCAGGAACGAGACCCCAGGAAAGGGTGCACCAGCAGAGCAACCGGATGATCTTCGCCACGATTTCCCGCCGTCACTTACTCTACGTGCGGTCAATTAGGAAATCGTGGAGAAATTGTGGAGAAAGTGTAAATTCCCCGATTATTTAACGATGGCGGCTTTCAAGCCAGAGTACCGTGGCGGCAACGCGTGAGCGCACATCCAGTTTACGCAACAGATTGCGGATATGCACTTTTACCGTCTCTTCCGAAATATGCAGAATGGCGGCAATCTCTTTGTTCGACAGACCGCGCGCAACTTCCTGTAGCACGTCACGCTCACGTTCAGTCAGCTGACGTAACGGATCGGCGCTGTGCTGGCGGTTAGCCAGATAACGGGCGACGCCTTCGCTGAAAACTTTTTCGCCCTGCGAGGCCTGCAGAATCTGCGCCAGCAGGATCTCCGGCTCGCTATCTTTCAGCAGATAGCCATCGGCACCGGCATCGACCATGGTGAAAATATCGCTGTGGGCGTCGGAGACGGTCAGAACCAGAATGCGCGATCCGATGCCTTCATGACGCAGCGCTTTAAGCGTATCCAGTCCCGACATGCCTTTCATATTCAGGTCGAGCAAAATCACGTCGGGTTCCTGCCGGCGCGCTTCTGCCAGCGCTTCAGTACCGTTGTTGGCTTCGGCGATCACCACCAGTCGGGGGTCCAGCGCCAGCAGCTGCCGGATACCCCGGCGCATCAGTGGATGGTCATCAACAATCATCAACGTTAATACGGGCTGTTGCATGTTCTTTTCCTTTTCCCCGATTGGTATCAGGCGGTTATGCGTGCTGCGGCTGACGCGGAAGGCTGCACCGCAGTGGCTTTGCCGTTCGTCAGTGGCCAGAAGGTGTCTGGCGATGGCACATCTACAGAGTTAATCCGCTTCAGAACGTTATTCGAACTGACGCGTCGGACGTGGTGGAAAACGCAGCGCCACCTGGGTGCCGCGAGGCAGAACGCTGATGCTCAGATTGCCGCTTAATCGCTGCGCACGTTCCGCCATAATGGTCAGTCCATAGTGGCCAGGCGGCTCGTCGGTGCTGCTGATGCCGACGCCATCATCGGTGATAGTCAGTAAGTGCTCACCTTGTTCGGTGCGCTGATAATCAATAGTAATGCGCTGTGCGCTGGCGTGACGAATCGCGTTCAGCAACGCTTCCCGCGCGATCTGTAACACATGCACCTGCTGCTGGGCTTCCAGGCTCTCCAGCCCCGGCTGATAGTTAAAGTCAATTTTCGCCCCGACCTGTTCCTGCAGCGAGGCGATCATCGCCTGCATCGCCGCCACCAGATCCGCCTGTTCAATGGTCAGGCGGAAGGTGGTCAGCAGTTCGCGTAACTGGCGATAGGCATCCGCCAGCGCCTGATCAAAGTCAGCAATGATACCGTGTGCGGCCTGGTCAGATTTATCGACGGTGCGCCGCAGCAGCGTGAGCTGTATGCGTAAAAATGAGAGCGACTGCGCCAGCGAATCGTGCAGTTCGCGAGCGATGGTGGTGCGCTCCTCAATTAGCAGCATCTGCTGATACTGCTTCTGCGCCTGCCAGATCCAGATGGCGCGTCCCAGCATCGCTGCCAGGCTGCGCATCAACTCCTCCGGCGGCGAAGAGGCGTGCGCCTGCCAGCGCAATTCACCTGGCTGCTGATCGTCCTGATGCAGCGGTAACCGTCGCCAGTCTGCTGCCGCATCCTCTTCACCGGCGCGAAACTGAAAACGGTCGCTGTCGAGCCGAATCGCCGTGAGTTTCTCGCGGGTCAGAACGTTATCCAGCACCGCTTCAAACAGCGCCGGATGCAGCGGGCTGGCGGTCAGCATTTGCGAGCTGTCATACAGCAGCGACAGCGTGCGGTTCGCCTGGGTGAGATCTTCGGTTTTGGCACGCACCGTACTTTCCAGTAACTGATAGTGCGAATGCAGACGTGTCGCCATGCCGCTGAAGGTGTGCGACAGCACCTTAAGCTCGTTCTGCTGCGCTACGTGCAGCGGCGGAAAATTAAAATTGCCGCTCTCAACATAGCGACTGGCGGTGACCAGCGCGTTAAGCGGGCGTACCACCTGCTGTCGGGTGAAACGAATCGTCATCAGCGCCAGCGCGACAATCGCAATCACGCCCGCCAGGCTACTCGCCGCCACCAGATGCATTTTCAGTTCGGTGTAGCGCTGCAGCCCCAGCACGAAGCGATCGATCTCGCCGACATAGAGCGGCACCTGTTGCTGATAAGCCAGGGTATCACCCTGTTCCAGCCGCTGCTGCAGTGACGGCCAGACCGCACGCAACCGCTGGTAGAGAATTTTCACCTCGCGCGGTACCCAGGGACGATCCAGCTTTTGCAGTACCGGTGCATCAAGCGTTTGCTGGAACAGCACCAGGTGCTCAGCCAGCTGCTGCGGCTGACGGCTGGCATCCCAGGCCATACGGTAGCTCTGCATTCGCAGTGAGCCAGCCAGATTGATCGCCTCGGCATCGCGCTGACTGCTGAAAAGCGTGACCAGCGCCAGACCGGTGGTGAGCAGTGACAGCAGGACGATGGCGCTGAGCGCCTGTGCAATGCTGCGGGTAACGGAACGTTTAACAATCACATGAATAGCCCTGTAAGGAGTGCGGGATTATAAGAGAGCGGTGACGCCACGCAAAGTCCCAATACACTGTTTGTTGCACAACCCGTTACATAAAGTACATAAAATCACCGCAGCTGACCCTTCCCAGGATAACGCGCACAACCCGGGTTAAAAAATAATCACCTTTACATTGATCCTATGTTGCCTTTCATTGCAGCGTTAATAATTCATCCAGTCATTAACGACGTTGCAGATCACATTTTGCAGATCACATTTATGGAGCATCCGATGAAAAAACTGAATGCAGTTCTGGCTGGTGCCCTGTTAGCCACCGCCTCATTTTCGACCTTCGCCGCGCAGCCGGTTGATCGTGAACAGGCGCAAAGTATGCAGAGCATCGGTAGCGTTTCGGTATCGAATGTACGTGGCTCGCTGGATGATGCCAGTCGCCAGCTGTCGCAAAAGGCTGAAGAGATGGGTGCCAGCCACTATCGCGTAATCGGTGTTGATAACCCAGGCGACTCCAGTCTCTGGACCGGCACCGCTGAGATCTACCGCTAAACCGACCCTCCTGTTTCCATCCCTGTAGCTTTTACCGGCCCGTTTGAGGCCGGTTTTTTTGTTTTTGTGCATCAGTACCGATTCTTACAAATCAACCTGTGCAGTTACCCACTATATTTTGCTTCGTTCTTGCAGAACGGGTAGGATTCATCGCCGTTAATTCCCGCGCTGCTTTCGCTAACTCACAGGCAGACGCACAGAGGAAAATACCCCATTTCGCATGGCATAACGCAATCGTTTGGATGTACTGCGAATGATGGTCAGGACAAACAGGAAAGCTATGAAATCGAATAAAAAATCTGCGGCCGAGATGCGCGCTGCAAAAAGACGCTGGCTGAATTCGCACGACAGCGGCTACCAGAAGGCGATGGGCAACCGTCACGTTCAGATGATCGCTATCGGCGGCGCCATTGGTACCGGCCTGTTCCTTGGTGCCGGTGGCCGCCTGCAGGCCGCTGGCCCGGCACTGGCCATTATCTACCTGGTGTGTGGCATCTTCTCATTCTTTATCCTGCGCGCATTGGGCGAACTGGTGTTACATCGCCCCAGCAGCGGCAGCTTCGTCTCTTATGCCCGTGAGTTCCTCGGTGAAAAAGCCTCCTACGTCGCCGGCTGGATGTATTTCGTCAACTGGGCGATGACCGGTATCGTCGACATTACCGCCGTTGCGCTCTACATGCACTACTGGGGCGCGTTTGGCGATGTCCCGCAGTGGGTCTTTGCACTGGGCGCGCTGGCGATTGTGGGTACCATGAACATGATCGGCGTGAAGTGGTTCGCCGAAATGGAGTTCTGGTTCGCGCTGGTCAAAGTGCTGGCGATTGTGCTGTTTCTGGTGGTGGGCGTGGTGTTTCTTGGCACCGGCAAACCGCTGGATGGCAACAGCACCGGTTTCCATCTGATCAGCGATAATGGCGGCCTGTTCCCGCATGGCTTACTGCCCGCGCTGGTGCTGATTCAGGGTGTGGTCTTTGCCTTCGCCTCGATTGAATTAGTCGGTACGGCGGCAGGCGAGTGTAAAGACCCGAAAACCATGCTGCCAAAAGCGATCAACAGTGTGATCTGGCGTATTGGCCTGTTCTATGTCGGCTCAGTCGTGCTGCTGGTATTGCTGTTGCCGTGGAACGCCTATCAGGCGGGTCAGAGTCCGTTTGTGACCTTCTTCTCGAAACTGGGCGTGCCCTATATTGGCAGCATCATGAATATCGTGGTGCTGAGCGCGGCGCTCTCCAGCCTCAACTCCGGCCTCTACTCGACGGGACGTATTCTGCGCTCCATGTCGATGGGCGGATCGGCGCCGAAATTCATGTCTAAGATGAACGGTCAGCAGGTGCCTTATGCCGGCATTCTGGTCACCATCGGCGTTTATGTGATTGGCGTGGTGCTGAACTACTATGTGCCGTCACAGGTGTTTGAGATTGTGCTGAACGTTGCGTCGCTGGGGATTATCTCCTCCTGGGCCTTTATCGTGGTTTGCCAGCTGCGCCTGCGTAAAGCAATCAAAGAAGGCAAAGCGGATGACGTCAGCTTTAAGCTGCCAGGCGCGCCGTTTACCTCATGGCTGACGCTGCTGTTCCTGTTCAGCGTGCTGGTGCTGATGGCGTTTGATTACCCGAACGGCACCTACACCATCGCTTCTATTCCGCTGATCGCGGTGATTCTGGTGCTGGGCTGGTTTGGCGTCCGTAAGCGCGTCAGCGCTATCGCCGAAACCGAACACGATCACCATGAAGAAGAGGCGAAGCCAGTCCGGCTGGCTGACGAAAGCCCGCGTTAATCTCTGCCTGTTATAAAGAAGCCAGCCTGCGTGCTGGCTTTTTTATTGCCGTTCGCCAGCCACCCCGACGGGCGAATTCAGATAGTTTTCCCGCCAGCTTCATCCTATGATGGCAGACTCCCTTTATGCCGTAGCGGAGCAAGCATGTCGTTTAAGATCAATATCATCAAAGATAAGTTGCTGTCTGAAAACTGGTTTGTGCTACGCAACGTCACCTATGACATCACCGACCAGCGTGAGCGGGTGATTCGCCATAAACGCGAAGTCTACGATCGCGGAAACGGGGCGACTATCCTGCTCTATAACCGCGAAAAGAACAGTGTGGTGCTGACGCGTCAGTTCCGCATCGCCACCTGGGTCAACGGTAATCAGGACGGCATGTTAATCGAAGCCTGTGCCGGGTTACTCGACGACGATTCCCCGGAAGATTGTATTCGCAAAGAGGCGATTGAAGAGACCGGCTACGCGGTCGGTGAGGTAGAAAAACTCTATACCTGCTATATGTCGCCGGGCGGCGTTACCGAGCTGATCCATTTCTTCGCCGCCGAATATAATGAATCGTTGCGTGACAATGCGGGCGGTGGCATTGAAGATGAGTCGATCGAGGTGCTGGAGATCGGATTCCCGGAGGCGCTGGCGATGATTAAAGATGGCCGTATCTGCGATGGCAAAACCGTGATGCTGTTACAGCATGCACAGTTAGCGGGCTGGTTAACACCCTGACGCACGCCGGTCATCGATCCAGTTTTATCCTGAGAGCCAACAGCCGATGCGTGGCTTTCGAACCAATCATGCACGCTTTTTAAGCAGTTAACCGCGCTTTCTGGACGGGTTCACAGAATGCGGCCATCAACGGGCCCGTTGATGCGCTATCATCTCCACTCTGAGTATTCGGGGATCGATTTTCTTAATGTCGTATTGGATGAAATCGCTGTGGCTGTCGTCTTCGCTATGGGTTGCCTCTGTGCAGGCCGATCCGTTGCAGAAGTCATTTAACGACTGGCAAATGACCTGCAACAACGCGGCATTCTGCGTGGCACGCAATATTCCGGGTGACAAAGGACTGGTAATGACGATTTCGCGCCATGCGGGCGTCAATGACCGTCCGCTGTTGCGTATTGACTATGGCAGCGCCTACAGCGGCGATCTGCCGGGCGGGCCGCTGCAGGATAATCTGTTACTCGATCAGCGCCGCCTGAAACCCGATCTGAAACACTGGACGGTGGAACCCCATCATCTCGCCACCAGCAACGCCATCGCCATCGATGAGTTTCTTGATCTGGTGCTGGACGCCAAAACCGTGCAGCTCACTTACGATCCCAATGCGCTGATCTCACTTCGCGGCATGAAAGCGGCCCTGCTGCTGATGGATGACGTGCAGGGCAGGGTAAACGGCATGAGCGCCTGGGTTAAGCGCGGCGATCGTGCCAGCTGGGATGTCCCGCCGTCGCCATCCCTGCCGCAGTTACCGCCAGCGCCGCCACCGCCCGCAGCCCTGACCCGCGAAGAGACCAGCGGCCTGATCGACTACGGCACCTGGCGAATTAATACCGACTCCTGCTCGCTGGACCCGATGCGGCGCGAAGTGAGCGTCGCGCCACTGACCGATCAGAAAGCGCTGCTGCTGGTGAGTTGTGAAATGGGTGCGTATAACGTCATCGATCTGGCGTTTGAGGTGACACGCAGCCAGCCCTATGTGGCGCGCGGCGTGACGCTGACCCTGCCGTTTACTCCACCTGGCGGCAGCGAACGGCAGCTTGATCTGATTAATGCCGAGTATGATGCGGCCACCGGACAGCTCTATACCTTCGGCAAAGGGCGCGGACTGGGAGATTGCGGCAGAGCGACACGCTGGCAGTTCGACGGGACGCGGTTTGTACTGGCGGAGTATGCTGAAGAATCGACCTGTGATGCCTGGCACAGCAGCGATGACTGGCCCACCCTGTGGGTAAGCCAGTCCGCGGCAGCAGTACAACAGCGTTAACGAATCGCCTGCACCATCATCGGTGATCCGAGCTGATTCCCCACCAGTTCGGCCAGCATATTGTTAACGCCATCGCTCATCGGCGTGAAGCGGGTGAGCGGTGAACGGGTAACCACCACAAAAACCCCGACGTTATGCTGCGGCACCATCGCCATATAGGTAATGAAGCCGCCACCGCCGCCGGTTTTCTGAATAATGCCGGGACGTCCCTCTTTGGGTCCCATATAGACCCAGCCCATTCCCAGCGCGTCGGCTTTGCCCGGCACATCCATGCCTTCGACTTTGTGTAACTGGTCACGACGATAAATCAGCGTCTGCAGACGATCGATCTGAGGCGTGCGATGGTTCACGGATGAGTTAAGGAACTGCTGCATCCAGCGGCCCATGTCATCTGGCGTGGAGTAGACGCCACCGCTGCCAATCGCCGCCAGGGTATTGTTGCAAGGGCTGGCCCCTTTCTCGGCGACCATCAGGCGGCCGCACTGCTCGGGCGACGGGGTAAAAGTGGTATCTTTCATGCCGAGCGGCCGGGTAATCAGCTGCTGGAACAGCGCCGGATAAGGCGTGCCGGCTGCCCGCGCTAAGGCATCGCTCAGCAGATCGTAACCCAGGTTGGAATAGGCGGCATTGCTGCCCGGCGCGGCTTTAAGCTGGGCGCGCGACAGCCAGTCCCAGCGCTCGCCGCGTGTTGGCCAGACAAACACCGGACGATGCGGTTTACCGCCCGGCTGCTCACGCGGCAGACCGCTGGTGTGGGTCGAGAGGTTAATCAGCCGAATCGGCTGGCCGTTGAAGCTCGGCACCCGGGCGCCCGGTGGCGCATATTTACTCAGCGGATCGTCAAGGCGAATCTGCCCGCGCTCCGCCAGCTTCACCATCACCTCGCTGGTCATCAGCTTACTGAGTGAAGCAATACGAATCAGCGAATCCTTCTGCGGTCGCACATTGTTGCCTGGCCGGGTTTCACCAAAGCTGGCGAAAACGCGCTGATTACCATCAATCGCCACCAGTGCCATACCGGTCGCGCCGCTGCCGTAGAAGATATGTTCTGCATAGCGATCGACAATCTGTGACGCCAGCAGCGGATCGGGCGCGACCTGCGCCATGCTTTTTAATGGAAGCAGAGAAACCATCAAGGCCAGTAAATAAGATGTGCGCATGTTCAACGGAGAGGGCTTCGCTATAGAAACGGAGAAAAATGCTGCCTTAATCTTCAACCTTTGGCAGGCAGCGAACCGCATCATTCCGTCAGACCACAGATAGGAAGAGGCGGGCGGCCAGCGTACAGGCAGCGTAAAGTATGACGGGTCTATAGTAATCAGTTTGCGCGAGGCGTGAAGAGGGGAAAAGAGATTTTTTTCTGTTTCAGGCTATGAGCAGAAATGGCCCTTCCCGCAAGCGCGGGAAGGGCAAAAGCATTAAACTGGCTTGAGTAATGCTTCAGCGTGGCTGACGATGTTTTCAATCGTGAAGCCAAACTCAGGGAACAACTTACCGGCCGGTGCTGATTCACCGAAGGTGGTCATTCCGACAATCGCACCATCCAGGCCGACATACTTGAACCAGTAATCGGCGATACCGGCTTCAACCGCCACCCGCGCTTTCACGCCGCTCGGCAGCACCGATTCACGGTAGGCAGCATCCTGCGCATCGAACAGATCGGTCGACGGCAGTGAGACAACCCGCACTTTATGGCCGCCGGTGGTCAGCTTCTCCGCGGCGCCCAGGGTGATCTCAATCTCCGAACCGGTAGCAATCAGAATCACCTCTGGCGTACCGTCACAATCTTTCAGCACATAACCGCCGCGCTTGATGTTCTCAATCTGCTCTGGCGTGCGCTCTGGTTGCAGCAGGTTCTGACGTGACAGGATCAGCGCCGTCGGGCCGTGATGACGCTCTACCGCCGCTTTCCATGCCACCGCTGTCTCGACCTGATCGCACGGACGCCAGACGCTCATGTTCGGCGTCAGGCGCAGGCTGGCGATCTGCTCAACCGGCTGGTGCGTCGGGCCATCTTCGCCCAGACCAATCGAGTCATGGGTGTAGACCAGAATCTGCCGCGCCTTCATCAGGGCCGCCATACGCGCCGCGTTACGTGCGTACTCAACAAACATCAGGAAGGTTGCGGTGTAAGGAACAAAACCGCCGTGGTGCGCGATCCCGTTACCAATCGCCGTCATACCGAACTCACGCACGCCGTAGTGAATGTAGTTACCGGCCGGATCGTCTTTAATCGACTTCGAGCCGGACCAGATGGTCAGGTTACTCGGCGCCAAATCAGCGGAACCGCCGAGGAACTCAGGCAGTAACTTGCCGTAGGCTTCCAGCGAATTTTGCGATGCTTTACGGCTGGCAATTTTCTGTGGATTAGCCTGCAGGTCATTGATGAATTTGGTGGCTTCTGCTTCCCAGGTCGACGGCATTTCGCCATTCATCCGGCGCTCATACTCCAGCGCCAGCTCAGGATGGGCCTGCTTATAGGCGGCAAATTTCGCATCCCAGGCTTTTTCGCGCTCCGCACCGGCCGCTTTCGCATCCCACTGCTGATAAATATCGGCCGGGATTTCAAACGGCGGATAGTTCCAGCCGAGCTGCTTACGCGTCAGCGCCACTTCTTCCTCACCCAGCGCCGCGCCGTGCGACTCCTCTTTACCGGCTTTGTTCGGCGAACCGAAACCGATAATGGTGCGGCAGATAATCAGTGACGGCTTATCTGTGACGCTCTGTGCCTCTTTAATCGCCTGGCTGACGGCTTCCGGATCGTGTCCGTCGATGTCGCCAATCACATGCCAGTTGTAAGATTCAAAGCGTTTATGGGTGTCGTCGGTAAACCAGCCTTCGGTTTCGCCATCAATGGAAATGCCATTGTGATCGTAGAAGCCGATCAGTTTGCCGAGGCCAAGGGTACCGGCCAGCGAACAGACTTCGTGCGAAATCCCTTCCATCAGACAGCCATCGCCCATGAAGACATAGGTGAAGTGGTCAACGATGTCGTGATCCGGACGGTTAAACTGCGCCGCCAGCGTGCGTTCAGCAATCGCTAAGCCAACCGCGTTTGCCAGTCCCTGACCCAGCGGGCCAGTGGTGGTTTCAACGCCAGGGGTGTAGCCGATCTCCGGGTGGCCCGGCGTTTTTGAATGCAGCTGACGGAAGTTTTTCAGCTCTTCAATCGGCAGGTCATAACCGGTCAGGTGCAGCAGGCTGTAAAGCAGCATCGAACCGTGGCCGTTGGAGAGGATAAAGCGGTCGCGGTCAAGCCAGGCGGGGTTGGTCGGATTGTGCTTGAGGAAGTCGCGCCAGAGCACTTCTGCGATATCTGCCATGCCCATAGGCGCACCGGGGTGACCTGAGTTTGCTTTCTGTACCGCATCCATACTCAGTGCACGAATCGCGTTTGCCAACTCTCTGCGTGAGGACATAAAGTTCTCCCTTGTTAAGAATCAGGGCGGGAAATTCCCGCCCGACTAAAATTGAACACTACAGGCGTGCGGCCAGCACATCTTCCAGCTTCTGCTGGTCAACCGCGAACTGACGGATACCGTCAGAAAGTTTTTCCACCGCCATCGGGTCCTGATTATGTTCCCAGCGGAACTCAGCCTCAGAGAGCGGCGACGGCTGATGGAAGCCTTCGGTTGACGGCTCCAGTTTACGCTCCAGCGGCGCATCGCTGTTCTGCAACTCTTCCAGCAGGTTAGGCGAAATGGTCAGGCGGTCGCAGCCGGCCAGCGCCACAATCTGCTCCACTTTACGGAAGCTGGCGCCCATGATGATGGTGCTGTAGCGATGCTTTTTGTAGTAGTCGTAGATGCGACGAACGGATTTCACGCCCGGATCTTCATCGACCACATAGGGGTCCATCGGTTTGCGGCTGTTGTACCAGTCATAAATGCGGCCAACAAACGGCGAGATCAGGAACACGCCCGCCTCGGCACAGGCCCGCGCCTGGGCAAAGGAGAACAGCAGCGTCAGGTTACAGTTGATGCCATTCTTCTCCAGCTCTTCCGCCGCGCGGATGCCTTCCCAGGTGGAGGCCAGTTTGATCAGAATACGTGAGCGATCGATACCGTGCTCTTCATACAGGCGAACCAGTTTCTCTGCTTTGGTCACACACATGCCACGATCGAAAGAGAGGCGCGCATCCACTTCGGTCGAAACACGGCCCGGTACGCTTTTCAGAATCTCCATACCGAGGTTAATCGCCACTTTGTCACTGGCGTTGATGATCTGCGTCTCTTTGCTGCCGCCCTGTTTTTTGGCGTAGTCAATCGCATCATCGATCAGGTGTTTATAGGCATCAAGACTGGAGGCTTTGAGGATCAGCGACGGGTTGGTGGTGGCGTCTTCCGGGTGGTAATTACGAATCGATTCAATATCACCACTGTCCGCCACCACGGTGGTGAACTGTTTCAGGGCTTCTAGCTGGTTCATTTCTACACTCCTTGAAAAGAAAACATGAAAGCGAAAAGGGAGCACCTCAGGCCTCGGAGCCAATCTATGGCGTGCTTTGCTACCGGGAACGCGAACCCATAACATTGCAACAGACACTTTCGGATGAAAATGCGGTTTCTCTGATTGTTGCGCTGCGAGGCGGTGCGAAGGAGCCGTCATGCGGTGTTAACCGTGGGGTGCGCCATATTCCACCCTTAAGCATAGCAGCCAGGATAAATGACGCAGGCAACACTGTAGCAATCCGTGCCGTATCAGAAGGGGTAGAGGCGGAGAAGGGCGGTGAAACCGCCGCGCGGGCGCAGAGCCACGCGGCGGAAGCGGGGATTATGAGGGCAGATTCAGCCAGTTCTTCACCGGCAGGAAATCACGGTAGAGCGCCGCTTCAGGGGAGTCTTCCGCCGGTTGATAAGCATATTCCCAGCGCACCAGCGGCGGCATCGACATCAGGATCGATTCGGTCCGGCCACCGGTCTGCAGGCCAAACAGCGTGCCGCGATCCCACACCAGATTGAACTCCACGTAGCGGCCGCGACGATAGAGCTGGAACTGCCGTTCCCGATCGCCCCACGGATGATCTTTACGCCGTGCCACAATCGGCTGATAGGCGTCGATAAAGCCGCGGCCCACCGCCTGCATAAAGCGGAAGCACTGTTCAAAGTCGGGCGTATTCAGGTCGTCAAAAAACAGGCCGCCAATGCCGCGCTGCTCATCACGATGCTTCAGGTAAAAGTAGTCGTCGCACCACTTTTTATAGCGTGGATAGATATCGTCGCCGAACGGCTGACAGAGATCGAACGCGGTCTGATGCCAGTGCAGCGCATCCTCTTCGAAGCCGTAGAACGGCGTCAGGTCAAAGCCGCCGCCAAACCACCATACCGGATCGGCACCCGGTTTCTCTGCAATAAAGAAACGCACGTTGGCATGGCTGGTGGGCACGTAGGGATTATGCGGATGGATCACCAGCGACACGCCCATCGCTTCAAAACTGCGGCCGGCCAGCTCTGGCCGGTGCGCGGTGGCTGAGGCCGGCATCTGGTCGCCATGCACGTGCGAAAAGTTGACGCCCGCCTGTTCAAACACTGCGCCGTTGCGCAGCACGCGGCTTTGTCCGCCGCCGCCGCCTGGGCGCTGCCAGCTATCTTCAGCAAAGGCTGCGCCGCCATCTTCAGCCGCCAGTCGGGTACAAATCTCATCCTGCAACGCCAGCAGGAACGCTTTTACGCGGGAAATATCAGCCATCTCTTCGCTTATCGTAAGTGTTAGTCTGCCGCGATTATACGCAAAATCTGGCGGCTTGCATGGCTGCGGCAGGCACAGCGCCATAAACGGTTAGCCGGGATCAGGCATTGCGTCGATCAAATTCGTCAAAGTAATTAACGATGCCACCGGCGATGGCGGCGGCAATTTTCTGACGAAACGCATGAGTCCCGAGCAACTGTTCTTCACGCGGATTAGTAATAAAGGAGGTTTCGACCAGCACCGAAGGAATCGACGGAGACTTCAGTACCGCAAACGCCGCCTGTTCCGTGTGCTGACTGTGCAGATGATGCACCGGCCGAATCTGATCCAGCACATGCTTGCCCAGCGTCAGGCTGTTTTTGATGGTATCGGTCTGAACCAGATCGAACAGGATTTGCTGCAGATAGTGATCCTGCTGCTGGACCTTTTCGCCGCCCAGCTTGTCGGCATCATTCTCGCGCTGCGACAGATAACGCGCCATCGAACTGCTGGCGCCGCGATTAGAGAGAGCAAAGACCGAGGCGCCATTGGCGTCCGGACTGGTGAAACCATCGGCATGGATCGACATAAACAGATGCGCGCCGTGCTGATGGGCAATCTCAACCCGCTGGTAGAGCGGAATGAAATGGTCGCTGTCGCGCGTCAGCCGGACTTCAATGTGCGGATGATTCTGTAACTCACGCTGCACATTGCCGGCAATTTCCAGCACGATATGTTTCTCTTCCGATCCCTCTTCGCCCACCGCGCCGGAGTCGATGCCGCCGTGGCCAGGGTCGAGCATCACGATGCGTTTACCCCCTTTTGCTGGCGGAGCCGGGCGCGGATGACGCGTACTGTTCTGCAGCGCGGCAGACGCCTCTTTGGCCTGAACGGCACGCGGCGATAAAATGGCCAGCGCCAGCCCGGAAAGCAGTAACTGACGACGGTGAATCAAACGTTTAAGCAATTGCATGGACAGGCCCGCTAAGAAAAATCCTGCCGATGTTATAGCGTAACGCTATGCTGGCTGCGATCTCTGAAACATTTCAGGGCATTACTTTGTATTTCAGTCCACGAACAGAAAAATTGCGTTTTTTATTTGCTGCCAGCGAGGCGAGGGTTGCGTGCGCCGAAGAATGCGTGATAATCAGCAAATTGTGCTTAGTTGCAGGTAAAGAAGATGGAAATCCGCGCCTTCCGGCAGGAAGATTTTGAAGAAGTGATCACCTTATGGGAACGTTGCGATTTGTTACGGCCATGGAACGATCCGGAGCTGGACATCGAACGTAAAATGCATCACGACCCCGATCTTTTCCTGGTCGCTGAAGTGGGCGGCGTGGTTGTCGGTACGCTGATGGGCGGTTACGATGGTCATCGCGGTGCGGCATACTATCTGGCGGTCCATCCCGATTATCAGGGCCGTGGTTTTGCCAACGCGCTGATGAACCGGCTGGAGAAGAAACTGATTGCCCGCGGCTGTCCGAAACTGCATCTGATGATCCGTGAAGAGAACGATCAGGTGGTGGCGTTTTACGAGAAGCTCGATTACGAGCCGGTCGATGTGCTGCTCTACGGCAAGCGTCTGATTGAAGATCGTGAATATTAATCCTTCACCCGACTATCTGCCGGATGAATATGACGGCAAAGGGCAGCTGCGGCTGCCGTTTCTTTTTTGGCTGATCCTGTTGCTGCAGGCGCGTACCTGGCTGCTGCTGGTGATGGCGGGGGCCTCACGTCAGCAGGGCAACGATCTGCTGGCACTGTTTTATCCTGACTCGCAGGCGTTCTGGACTGGCCTCGCACTGGGCTTACCGGCGCTGGCGGGTCTGCTGCTGACCGGTTACCGGTCGCGCTGGCCGCGGCTATGGCAACACTGGCGTAGCGTGCTGGCGCTGTCGCTGCTGGTAAATCTACTGTGGCAGGGCGCGCAGTTTGCCCAGGGCGATCTGCTCAGTTCACCACTGCCGCTGCTGCTGACGCTGTTTGATCTGCTGGCGTTGATCTGGCTGCAAAGCAACCGTCGCCTGCGCGACTGCTTTTTGCCTGAACACCATCTTAAATAAACTTTTTGCCGCTTTGCGACTCCAATCAGTTCCGCCTTTCCGGCATCGCATTAACAGGAGTTTTCATGAAAGCTGTTCGTACCACGCTACTGATGGCCACCGTTGTGTTGAGCGGCTGTGCCAGTTCGGGTTCCGGCGCTGACCGTAGCCAGCAGGTAAGCTGGTGGAATCCGCTGAGTTATCACTGGTCTTCGGCGCTGCCGTGGAACTGGTTTGGTTCCTCACTGACCGTGACCGAGCAGGGTGTGGGTGGCGTGACCGCCTCGACCGCCATGAATGAAAGCGCCATCAATGACGGACTGAACGGGGATTACACCCTGCGTCAGGGGATGCGCAGCCACAATGGCGAAGTGGTTTCCTTCTGGCAGGCGCTGAAAGAGGGCGAGGTTAAACTGGTGGTCTACGGTCAGACACAGCCAGAACGGATTGAGGTGATGGACGGCAATATTGCCAGCGCTGATGGCAGCAAAATCGGCGATCTGTTCAGCAATAAATTCAGTAAAGCCTTCGACAACTGCACCTTAGCCAGCGGCACCGATGCGCGTGACGTGGCGTGCCGTGCGCCCGGCAGCCAGCATCTGACCTATGTCTATCATGGCGACTGGCATGGACCGGAAGGTTTGATGCCGTCAGACGATACGCTGAAAAACTGGAAGCTCAGCAAGATCGTCTGGCAACGTTAAGCGCGCCAGCGCTGTTAGCGGCGGCTGGCTAATCGTGGGCCGGTCATCCCCTCTCACTCCTGAATCCTCTGGCGGACGTCACGCGACGTCCGCCTCCGCTTTTGCTGAAAACGGCATAAACTTCGCCGCCGTCTTATGCTTTTTTCGACTTTGAAATCATCAAACGATATATAAAACCGTTACTGGTTTTCACAGAGTTATAAATAAACTGGTGCCTCAGCGGGTGAGATCCGCATCAAACTTTTTCAGGGTGCCAAATGACATTACAAGCGATGAAAAAAATCGTGAGCGGTCTCGCGTTGTCGCTGAGCCTTGCCGGCGCAGCCCATGCCACTGAATTACTTAACAGCTCCTACGACGTATCGCGTGAGCTGTTTGTTGCCCTGAATGCGCCCTTCATCAAGCAGTGGGATGCCAGCCATCCTGCCGATCCGCTGACCATCAAGATGTCACATGCCGGTTCCTCGAAACAGGCACTGGCGATCCTGCAGGGGCTGCGCGCCGATGTCGTGACTTACAATCAGGTCACTGACGTGCAGGTGCTGCATGATAAAGGCAACCTGATTGCGGCGGACTGGAAAAGCCGCCTGCCTAACAACAGCTCGCCGTTCTACTCCACCATGGCGTTCCTGGTGCGCAAGGGCAATCCAAAGCAGATCCATGACTGGTCTGATTTGGCCCGCAGCGACGTGAAGCTGATCTTCCCCAATCCAAAAACGTCCGGCAACGGTCGCTATACCTATCTGGCGGCCTGGGGCGCAGCGGACAAGGCTGATGGCGGCGATCAGGCCAAAACCCGCGCCTTTATGACCCAGTTCCTGAAAAATGTGGAAGTGTTCGATACCGGCGGTCGCGGCGCAACCACGACCTTTGCCGAACGTGGGCTGGGCGATGTGCTGATCAGCTTTGAGTCGGAAGTGAACAATATTCGTAATCAGTACGGTAAAGATCAGTATGAAGTGGTGGTGCCGAAAACCGACATCCTGGCGGAGTTTCCGGTGGCGTGGGTGGATAAAAATGTCGCCCATAACAACACGGCCGACGCGGCCAGCGCTTACCTGAACTATCTCTATACACCCGCCGCGCAGGCGATCATTACCCGCTATTACTATCGGGTGAACAACCCGCAACTGATGGCGGAGCAGAAGGATCGCTTCCCGCAAACCGAGCTGTTCGGGGTTGAAGAGGCGTTTGGCGGCTGGGATAAGGTCATGCAGACCCACTTCGTCAGCGGCGGTGAGCTCGACAAATTGTTAGCGGCGGGGCGCGGATAATGTTTGCAGCCAGCCAGAAACGTGTATTGCCCGGCTTTGGTATCAGCCTCGGCACCAGCCTGCTGTTTACCTGTCTGATTCTGCTGTTGCCGGTCAGTGCCGTGATTATGCAGCTGTCGCAAATGACGCTGCAACAGTACTGGGATGTGGTCACCAATCCACAGCTGATTGCCGCCTATAAAGTGACGCTGCTCTCTGCGGGTGTCGCATCACTGTTCAACGCCGTGTTCGGCATGCTGATGGCGTGGATCCTGACCCGTTATCGCTTTCCTGGCCGGACGCTGCTGGATGGCCTGATGGATCTGCCGTTCGCGCTGCCGACCGCCGTGGCGGGTCTGACGCTGGCCGGACTGTTTTCAGTTAACGGCTGGTACGGACAGTGGTTCGCACATTTTGATATCAAAATTTCCTACACCTGGATCGGCATTGCGATTGCGATGGCGTTCACCAGCATCCCGTTTGTGGTGCGTACCGTGCAGCCGGTGCTGGAGGAGTTAGGCCCGGAATATGAAGAGGCCGCGGAAACGCTCGGCGCAACGCCGTGGCAGAGCTTTCGCCGCGTGGTGCTGCCGGAGGTCGCACCCGCGCTGCTGGCCGGCACGGCGCTCTCCTTTACCCGCAGCCTGGGTGAGTTTGGCGCGGTGATTTTCATTGCCGGCAACATCGCCTGGAAAACCGAAGTGACCTCGCTGATGATTTTTGTCCGGCTGCAGGAGTTCGATTATCCGGCAGCCAGCGCTATCGCCTCGGTGATTCTGGCCGCCTCGCTGATTCTGTTGTTCGCGATTAACACATTACAGAGCCGCTTTGGCCGTCGTCTGGGAGGCCACTAATGGCAGAGGTTTCGCAACTTAATCATGCTGCCCGCCAGCCGGTCAACTGGGGCAAATGGCTGCTGATCGGTATTGGCGCGCTGGTGTCGATACTGCTGCTGGTGGTGCCGATGGCTTCGATCTTCTGGGAAGCACTGAATCAGGGGCTGATTGTCGCCCTTAGCAACCTGGCGGACCCTGACATGCTGCACGCTATCTGGCTGACCGTGATGGTGGCGCTGATTACCGTGCCGGTTAACCTGGTGTTTGGCACGCTGCTCGCCTGGCTGGTGACACGCTTTACCTTTCCCGGACGGCAACTGCTGCTGACGCTGTTTGATATTCCGTTTGCCGTCTCACCGGTGGTCGCCGGTCTGATGTATCTGCTGTTCTGGGGCGTGAACGGTCCGGCGGGCGGCTGGCTGGATGCCCATAACATTCAGATTATGTTTGCCTGGCCTGGCATGGTGCTGGCAACGGTATTTGTCACCTGTCCGTTTGTGGTGCGTGAACTGGTGCCGGTGATGCTGAGCCAGGGCAGTCATGAAGATGAGGCGGCAGTGCTGTTAGGCGCTTCCGGCTGGCAGATGTTCCGTCGCGTCACGCTGCCGAATATCCGCTGGGCGCTGCTGTATGGCATCGTGCTGACTAACGCCCGCGCGATTGGTGAATTTGGTGCGGTCTCGGTGGTATCGGGATCGATTCGCGGTGAGACCTATACCTTACCGCTTCAGATTGAATTACTGCATCAGGATTACAACACCGTTGGCGCGTTCACCGCCGCCGCGCTGTTGACGCTGATGGCAATTGTTACGCTGTTTCTGAAAAGCATTGTGCAATGGCGCTTAGCGCAACAGCACACTCGCTTGCAACAGGAGGGAAATCATGAGCATTGAGATTAACAAGATCAACAAATCCTTTGGTCGCACGTCGGTGCTGAACGATATCTCTCTTGATATTGCCTCGGGCGAGATGGTGGCGTTACTGGGCCCGTCAGGTTCGGGGAAAACTACGCTGTTGCGCATTATTGCCGGGCTGGAACATCAGAACAGCGGTCAGATCCGTTTTCACGGTAACGATGTCAGCCGCCTCCATGCACGCGATCGTCAGGTCGGATTTGTCTTTCAGCACTATGCGCTGTTCCGTCATATGACGGTATTCGACAACATCGCCTTTGGTCTGACCGTGCTGCCGCGCCGGGAACGTCCGTCCTCTGCCGAGATTAAGCAGCGCGTCACCCGCCTGCTGGAGATGGTACAACTGGCGCACCTGGCGAATCGCTTCCCGGCGCAGCTGTCAGGCGGTCAGAAGCAGCGTGTGGCGCTGGCGCGTGCCTTAGCCGTCGAACCGCAAATCCTGCTGCTGGATGAGCCATTTGGTGCGCTGGATGCACAGGTGCGTAAAGAGCTGCGCCGCTGGCTGCGTCAGCTGCATGAAGAGATTAAATTTACCAGCGTGTTCGTCACCCATGACCAGGAAGAGGCGATGGAAGTGGCGGATCGCGTGGTGGTGATGAGCCAGGGCAATATCGAACAGGTGGGTACCCCAGACGATGTGTGGCGCGATCCGGCGACCCGCTTTGTGCTGGAGTTCCTCGGTGAAGTAAATCGCTTTGACGGCGAGATCCAGGGCTCACAATTCCACGTTGGCGCCCATCACTGGCCGCTGGGTTATACCTCAGCGCATCAGGGAGCGGTCGAACTGTTCCTGCGTCCGTGGGAAATTGATGTCTCACGCCGTAGCAGCCTGGAAACGCCGCTGCCGGTGCAGGTACTGGAGATCAGCCCGCGCGGCCATTTCTGGCAACTGGTGGTGCAACCCACTGGCTGGCAGAGCGAGCCGTTCTCGCTGGTCTTTGAAGGCGAGCAGACCGCGCCGATCCGTGGCGAACGCCTGTTCGTTGGCCTGCAGCAGGCGCGTCTTTATCAGGGCGACACCCCGCTGCGCGCAGTTGCCTTTGCTCAGAGCGCCTGATATTTTCTCATCAACACCGGCGGGAGTGTGACTCCCGCCTTTTTTTTGCCATTTTTTTGTAATACGCCAGGAACAACACCGTGACGACTCTCGAAGATACCATCGGCAATACGCCGCTGATTAAGTTGCAGCGCCTGACGCCCGCTAACGGCAGTGAGGTGTGGCTCAAGCTGGAAGGCAATAATCCGGCGGGATCGGTCAAGGATCGCGCGGCCTGGTCGATGATCCATCAGGCAGAGCTGCGCGGCGAAATCACGCCAGGCGATCAGTTAATTGAAGCCACCAGCGGCAACACCGGCATTGCGCTGGCGATGATCGCCGCGATGAAAGGCTATCGGATGCGCCTGCTGATGCCGGACAACATGAGCCAGGAACGGCAGGATGCAATGCGTGCCTACGGTGCCGAACTGGTGTTGGTGTCGCGCGAGCAGGGAATGGAGGGCGCGCGCGACCTGGCGCAGGCGATGGCGGCACGCGGTGAAGGTCGGGTACTTGACCAGTTCAACAACCCCGACAATCCGCTGGGCCATTATCAGACTACCGGCCCCGAGCTGTGGCAACAGTCAAACCAGCGGATGACCCACTTTGTCTCCAGCATGGGCACCACCGGCACCATTACCGGCGTCGGGCGTTACCTGAAAGAGCACAATACCGGCGTGCAGGTAATCGGTTTGCAGCCCAGCGAAGGCAGCAGTATTCCGGGTATTCGCCGCTGGCCGCTGGCCTATCTGCCGGGCATTTACCGGCCTAATCTGGTGGATGATGTGATTGACATGTCGCAGCAGGAAGCGGAAGAGACGATGCGCGCACTGGCAAGACGGGAAGGGATCTTCTGCGGCGTCAGCTCTGGTGGCGCGGTTGCGGGCGCACTGCGTATCGCCGCTGCGCATCCCGGCAGCGTGGTGGTAGCGATCGCCTGCGATCGTGGCGATCGCTATCTCTCCACCGGTCTCTATCAGTAACGTTCTCTCCGCCTGAACCGGCCTGCGCGCGCGTTATCGCTGCCCGCAGGCTTTTTTTTACGTGGCCTGAAGCTGGCTGTGGTGCTAAATCTGTAAGGATCACGTAAATCAGGCTGCGCCTTTTCCCGGCACAGGACAAAATAGCGGCAATTTTGTACGAGAGATAAAAATGAAAATCCTGCTTGTAGATGATGACGTTGAATTAGGCACCATGTTAAGCCAGTACCTGATTGCCGAAGGGTTCGATGCGCAGCTGGTGTTAACCGGCAGCGCCGGCGTTCAGGGCGCGCTGTCCGGACACTATACCGCCATGATTCTGGATATCATGCTGCCCGATATGAGCGGTATCGATGTGCTGCGCCAGGTGCGACAGAACAGCCGCTTGCCGGTCATCATGCTGACCGCTAAAGGCGACAACATCGATCGGGTGATTGGGCTGGAGATGGGCGCGGATGATTACATGCCAAAACCCTGCTATCCGCGAGAACTGGTGGCCCGTCTGCGTGCGGTGCTGCGTCGTTTCGAAGAGCAGGCGCCGCAGCCTGACACCAAAGAGCCGCTGCGCTGGCGCGAGCTGACGCTGAATCCCGCTACCCGCATCACCGAATGGCAGGGTAAAGCGTTTGATTTAACGGCGTCAGAATTTAACCTGCTGGATTTGCTGCTGCGTGCGCCGGATCGGGTGGTATCGAAAGATGAGCTGTCAGAGAAGGGGCTGGGTCGTCCGCGTGAAGCCTATGACCGCAGCGTCGATGTTCATATCAGCAACATCCGTCAGAAGTTAAGCGCCTTAACCGCGGACAGCATCAATATTGAGACCGTACGCAGTATTGGTTACCGTATTCGATGAAGCAAAGCTACCGTGGACGGATGTTCTGGAAGATCCTGATCGGCTTCTGGGTGGTGTTCGTTATCATGAGCCAGTTAATCTGGCTGGGCTTTTCCCTCTCCGGTAAACGCCATGAGCCGCCTGAAATCGTCGCCATCCGTCGTACCGTCGATCTGCAAATGGCCTCGGCGGTGTCGGTGCTGGAGCGGGGCGGGCCTGACGCACTGGAAGATATGATGGCGGGCTGGGAGCCTAACGATCGCCAGTTTTTTACCGTTACCCAGCATTCCCGACCCGCACTTCAGCCCAACCTGCCCGAGCGGCTGAATTTACCGTTTCAGGGACCAATACCTGACCAGGTGGTACGCTGGGTGCACGGCGCGGATGGCAAAGAGTATGAGCTGCGTTACAACATCAAGGGTATGCGCGAAGACAGCAGCATGAATATGATGCCGCGCAAGTTCCTCAATATTCCTGAGCCGATGTTTGTCTTTGCCGGTTCGGTCGGGCTGCTGTTCAGCCTGCTGCTGGCCTGGAACCTGACCCGACCAATGCGTCAACTGCGCGAAGGTTTTTCCCGGGTCGCAGAAGGCGATCTAAGCGTGCGGCTGTTTCCCATGATGCGTAAACGGCACGACGAGATTTCCAACGTGGCGGAAGCCTTCGATGCGATGGTGGAACGGCTGGAGACGCTGGTGCGGGCGCGTGAAGAGTTGCTGCACGATATCTCCCATGAGCTGCGCTCACCGCTGGCGCGGCTGCAGCTGGCCACCGGCCTGGCACGGCAGACGCCGGAAAGCGTCGGCAGTTCGCTCGATCGGATTGATGAGGAGGCGCGTCGGCTGGATAAGATGATCGGCGAGTTGTTAACCCTGTCGCGCGCTGAACATGAAAGCATTCCCGACGAGCAATACTTTGACCTGACCGGTTTACTCGATGCGGTAGTGACCGATGTCCGTTACGAAGCGCAGATCCCGGGTGTCAGGGTCGAGTTTCAGGTGGATAAAGCGGCGGATTATACCGTGCGCGGCAATGCCGAGTTGATACGACGCGGCGTTGAGAATGTGCTGCGTAATGCGCTGCGCTTTTCCCTTCCCGGTCAGCTGATTGACGTTCGTTTAAGTGCGGAGCAACAGTGGCTGGCGATTCGGGTGCGGGATCAGGGACCGGGCGTGGATGAAGAGAAGTTATCCAGCATCTTCGACCCGTTTGTACGGGTTAACTCTCCGCTGATGGGCAAAGGCTATGGTCTGGGGCTGGCAATCGTGCGTAAAGTGGTGCTGGCGCATCATGGCGACGTTAAAGCGATGAACCGACCTGATGGTGGCCTGGAACTGACGCTGCGTTTACCGCGCTGGCAGCAGCCCTGAGTTTTCCCGTCTGTCAGAAACAATAACGGCACCCGAAGGTGCCGTTATGTTTAATCAATGATGCTTACTTCCTGATGCGAATCACCGGCGTTTCGCCGACGGTGACCTGGCCAGACAGCTTAATCAATTCCTTGATTTCATCCATGTTGGAGATGACAACCGGCGTCAGGGTTGATTTTGCTTTCTCTTCCAGCAGCGGTAAATCGAACTCGATGACCACATCGCCTTTTTTGACCTTCTGGCCTTCTTCAGCGATGCGTTTGAAGCCTTCACCTTTCAGTTCAACCGTATCGATACCGAAGTGGACGAACAGCTCAATGCCGTTATCCGATTCGATTGAAAAAGCGTGGTTGGTTTCAAAAATCTTGCCAATAGTGCCATCAACAGGCGCAACCATCTTGTTGCCGCTCGGTTTGATCGCAATACCGTCGCCCACGATTTTTTCTGCAAACACCACATCTGGTACGTCTTCAATATTCACGATTTCGCCTGACAGAGGCGCTACGATATCAATTGTCCCAGCGCTATCTGTTTTTTCGCCAAAAAGTTTAGAAAACAAACCCATGATCTTCTCCTAAGCAGTAATTTGGGGCCAGCATCTCGCAGATTAGCAGAGCGTTTTTTCTTTGATGAACTTGTTAACCAGGTTCATCAAATCATCCGCTGTCGGTTGAGCCAGTGCCTGCTCCGCCAATGCCTTCGCATCTTCGAAATTAGTATTACGAATGATTTTCTTGATGCCAGGGATAGAAATGGCACTCATGCTGAACTCGTCCAGCCCCATTCCCAGTAACAGTAGTGTAGCACGTTCATCACCTGCCAGCTCACCACACATGCCAGTCCATTTGCCTTCAGCGTGAGATGCATCAATGACTTGCTTGATTAAGTTAAGCACTGACGGCGTCATTGGGTTGTACAGGTGCGAGATCAAATCATTACCACGATCGACCGCCAGAGTATACTGCGTCAGGTCGTTGGTCCCAATACTGAAGAAGTCGACTTCCTTCGCCAGATGGTGAGCAATCACGGCCGAAGCGGGGGTTTCCACCATGATGCCGACTTCGATGCTCTCATCAAACGCTTTGCCTTCTTCACGCAGCTGGGCTTTCAGCAACTCCAGTTCCGCTTTCAGGCTGCGCACTTCTTCAACCGAAATGATCATCGGGAACATAATGCGCAGTTTGCCGAAGGATGAGGCACGCAGGATAGCACGCAGCTGAGCATGCAGAATCTCTTTGCGATCCATGGCGATACGAATCGCGCGCCAGCCGAGGAACGGGTTCTCTTCTTTCGGCAGGTTCATGTACGGCAGATCTTTGTCGCCGCCGATGTCCATGGTACGCACGATAACCGCCTGCGAACCCATCGCTTCAGCCACGGCCTTGTAAGCCTGGAACTGCTCTTCTTCGCTTGGCAGCGAGTCACGGTCCATGAACAGGAACTCGGTGCGGTAGAGGCCGACGCCTTCTGCGCCGTTACGCTCAGCACCAGCGATATCGCGTACGGTACCGATGTTCGCGCATACTTCTACCTGATGACCGTCCAGCGTGACCGCGGGCAGATCTTTCAGTTTGGCTAATTCATGTTTTTCAGACAGATACTGGGTCTGTACTGCTTTCAGCTCTTCCTGAAGGGCTTCAGAAGGATTGACGTGAATAGCATTATTAACGCCATCCAGAATCAGGAAGTCGCCGTTTTTGATGTTGGCGGTGACGTTACCGGTACCGACAATTGCCGGGATCTCCAGTGAACGCGCCATGATTGAGGTGTGCGAGGTACGGCCACCCAAATCAGTAATAAAGCCCAGCACCTTTTTCAGGTTCAGCTGAGCGGTTTCAGACGGCGTTAAATCTTTGGCCACCAGAATGGATTCGTCCTGAATAGCGCTCAGGTCAACGATATGCAGACCAAGGATGTTCTGCAGCAGACGTTTACCGATGTCACGCACGTCAGCCGCACGCTCTTTCAGGTATTCGTCATCTAACTCTTCCAGCGCTTTCGCCTGGCCATCAATCACAGAGTAGGCAGCGGCGTCAGCAGAGGCGTGATCTTTTTTGATCAGGTCGATGATTTCCTGCTCCAGCTCTTCATCTTCCAGCAACATGATGTGGCCTTCGAAGATGGCGGCTTTCTCTTCACCGAGGGTTTCACCCGCTTTGACGCGAATCGCTTCCAGTTGTACTGCCGCCTTGCTGCGGCCATCGAGGAAGCGCTGAACTTCCTGCTCAACCTGGTCATCAGAAATTTTCTTGCGGTTGATGACGATCTCGTCTTCTTTCAGCAGCAGTGCTTTGCCGAAAGCGATACCTGGTGATGCTAAAATGCCTGAAATCATAACCTTACCTTTTAATCACGATGGCTGATTGGACTCTATGCGGTGCCATTGTCGCGGGACACGTACTCTACGAAAGCAATAACGCGGACAGATTGTCCGCGATCAAGATGTTTGCACTCAATGGCGCAGAGGAGTCGATTTGCTGGAAAGCTGAGCGGAAGTTACTCCAGTTCAGCCATCAGTTTAACCAGATGCTCAACTGCTTTTTGCTCGTCTTCACCTTCCGCGGAAAGGGTCACGACAGTACCCTGAGTTAAACCCAGCGTCTGCAGTTTGAACAGGCTTTTTGCGCTCGCTGATTTACCGTTAGAGGTCACGGTAATTTCTGACTGGAAAGCTTTGGCTTCTTTTACGAATTGCGCAGCTGGGCGAGTGTGCAGACCGTTTGGTGCGGTAATGGTAACTTCTTGCTGGAACATTCTATTTCCCCAACGTTATCAGGATGAGTGTTTTGGATCTAAAGTCTAGCCTGGAGCCGTCACTTTAGCCTGTGTAGGTGCGCGGGTATAGCGTCATGCTGACCAACGACGCGCATGAATGAATTTTTCAATTCCGTTGCGTGTCAAAAACGATTCTACACGTCACCGGGTAATTATGCCGTTAATCGCCGTTTCGCCAAATCCGTAAATCGATTCAGCTTGATCCACTTCAAAGAGGGATTAATTTCAGGCATCGAAATAATTGGCAGTCTAAATACCAGAGCCACGTCACTGAAATCAATCTGTCTGGTGGTGAAAGTGAGATCTGCACCACAAAAAAGCACCCATTCGGGTGCTTTTTTCTCCATTTTCAGACTTCCGTCCGTTACTGCTGCAGCTCTTTTTCGGTAAAGAGATCGGCAAACAGGGCGGTACTCAGATAGCGTTCGCCGGAAGAGGGGAGAATCACCACGATGTTCTTATTGGCGAAGGCTTCATCTTCCTGCAGCTTCAGTGCCGCAGCTACCGCAGCGCCGGATGAGATACCGGCCAGGATACCTTCTTCTTCCATCAGCTGACGGGCGGTACTGATAGCCTCTTCGTTGCTGATGGCAATCACCCGATCGATCAGGTTCAGGTCAAGGTTACCCGGAATGAAACCGGCACCGATGCCCTGAATTTTATGCGGGCCGGGCTTGATTTCATCACCGGCCAGAGCCTGGGCAATTACAGGAGAATCAGTGGGTTCAACCGCCACTGAAATCAAATCCTTCTTGCCTTTGGTGTTCTTGATGTAGCGGCTCACGCCGGTCAGCGTACCGCCGGTGCCAACGCCGGCAATGAACACATCGACTTCGCCATCGGTGTCTTCCCAGATTTCGGGTCCGGTGGTTTTTTCATGAATTTCGGGGTTCGCCGGGTTGCTGAACTGCTGCAGCAGCACATATTTATCCGGATTACTGGCAACAATCTCTTCGGCTTTGCCGATAGCGCCTTTCATGCCCTTGGCGCCTTCGGTCAGCACCAGCTGTGCGCCCAGCGCTTTCAGCAATTTACGGCGCTCGACTGACATGGTTTCCGGCATGGTCAGCGTCAGTTTGTAACCGCGCGCGGCCGCCACATAGGCCAGCGCGATACCGGTGTTACCGCTGGTCGGTTCAACCAGCTCAACGCCCGGTTTCAGAATGCCACGTTTCTCTGCGTCCCAAATCATATTGGCACCGATACGGCATTTTACGCTGAAGCTCGGGTTACGGGATTCAACTTTCGCAAGGATGCGGCCGTTACCGATGCGGTTCAGGCGAACCAGCGGCGTATGACCAATTGTCAAAGAGTTGTCTTCATAGATCTTACTCATAGCCTGCCCTTAACTGTATGAATTATTGGGAACCCTCTGAGCATACCTGTTCTGCCTGGGTGCGGAAGGAAAGAAATCGCATATCTATATTTCAGCCGGCAATAAGCCCTGCAAAAAAGAGCATAAGGCCAGCTGACGCTGTTAGCGCTGGCCAGTGCGGGCCAGCTGCAGCCGATAGCGATCAACCCACATTGCCGTAGCGCCGCACACAGCCACCGGCATGATGGCGAGGTTAAGAATCGGAATCATCGTGAACAGACTAATCAGGGCGCCAAACTGCATGTTAGCGGTTTTGTGCTGCCGCAAAGCGTTGCGCATCTGCTGGAAAGGCACTTTATGGTTATCGAACGGATAGTCGCAATATTGCACTGACAGCATCCAGGCGCTGAACAGGAACCACAGTACCGGCGCAACGGTCTGGCCGAAGCCGGGAATAAAATAGAGCAGCAGCAGACCGACGGCGCGCGGCAGGTAGTAGCCCAGCTTTTGCAGCTCACGCTTCATAATGCGCGGCACATCCTTAATCAGACCGATCCAGCCGCTGTCGGGAAGGGGCTTACCGGTGAGACGCCCTTCGAGCTGCTCAGCCAGCAGGCCGCAGAATGGGGCCGCGATCAGGTTCGCCAGCGTCGAGAAGAAGTAGCTGAATACCAGCACAATCGCAATCACTGACAGCGGCCACAACAGATAGCTCAGCCACTGTAACCACTCCGGGATCGACGCCATCAGTCGTGGGATCCAGTCGCCGAGGCGATAAAACAGCCAGATAAACGCGCCGCCCAGCATAACGATGTTAATCAGCAATGGCATCACCACAAAACGCCGGATGCCAGGTAAACGCACCAGTTTCCAGCCCTGACTAAAGTAGTGCACACCGTTAAAATTTGAGACGGGATTCTCAAGGGCCATAAAGCCAACTCTCCTGAAGATGTTAAGGCGCGCCTACTATAACCTGGCTTTTTCTGCTGACAATCTGCCGTTTGGGTAAAAAAGCAGCGAGAAAGCATCGATAGGCTATCTTATTTGTCAGAAAAATCCTGTACAGACTTGCACTTGTCTGGCAGGGCAAATACAGTTAGAGGATAAAGTTTGCCGCGGTGGCAAGGTATTGGAACAACAGAGAATACAATGATGCAGGATTTGCGTCTGATATTAATCGTTGTTGGTGCGATCGCCATTATAGCGCTCCTTCTTCACGGGCTGTGGACCAGCCGAAAAGAGCGCTCGTCAGTGTTCCGCGATCGCCCGCACAAACGTCTTAAACAACGTGATGAACATGATGAGCAGGATCTGATTGACGACGAGGACGACGGCGTCGGTGAGGTCCGTGTACGCCCTGAGCGTTCGGCTCATCAGGAACCGCGTTTTGATGAAGTTCGCGATTCACAGCCACAAGCGCCGCGTAAAGCCGCGCCTGCTGAGCCTGTGCGTCAACCCGCACCGCGACCTGCACCGCAGTCTGAACCTGAGAGCGATCCGTTGTTCGATACGGCGCCACAGCCTAAACCACAGCCGCGCCCGGAGCCGGTTCGTCAGCCGCAGCCCGCGCCGACCTTTGTCGCACCGCCGGTACAGGCTGACCCGCTGCTGGATTCAGACCCGCTGGAATCGGTGCAGCCGGAACCGCTGTATCAGGCTGAGCCAGAGCCACAGTCTGAAATCATTGCCGCGCCAGCGCCTGAAACCAAAGCGCCAGCCGAGAAGCCGAAAGAGGCAGTGCTGGTACTGCATGTGGCCGCACACTCCGGTGGCGAACTGAACGGCGAAGCGCTGCTGCAGGGCATTCTGCAGGCGGGCTTCCAGTTTGGCGAAATGAACATTTTCCATCGTCATCTCAGCCCGGCAGGCAGCGGCCCGGTGCTGTTTAGCCTGGCCAACATGGTTAAGCCAGGTTCGTTCAATCCTGACCTGATGACCGACTTCAGCACGCCTGGCATCTCTATCTTTATGATGGTGCCGTCGTACGGTGATGCGAATCAGAACTTCAAGCTGATGTTACAGTCGGCGCAGCGTATCGCAGATGATGTTGGCGGTGTGGTGCTGGATGATGAGCGCCGGATGATGACACCACAGAAGCTGGAAACCTACAAAGCGCGTATTCGCGATGTGGTCGGCGTCTGAGACCTGCGCTAACGGTTATCTGAATTGTTAAAACAAACCCCCGCCTGTCGGGGGTTTTTTATCTGATGGGGCTTTATGAAATCCGTCCAGGATCAAATCACCGAACTGCGCACTACGTTGCGCCATCATGAATACCTCTATCACGTTATGGATGCCCCGGAAATCCCGGACGCCGAGTACGATCGTCTGATGCGCGAACTGCGCCAGATGGAAGAGGCGCATCCCGAACTGATTACCCCTGACTCACCCACTCAGCGGGTCGGGGCCGCGCCGCTGACGGTGTTCGAACAGGTGCGACATGAAGTTCCGATGCTGTCACTGGATAACGCCTTTGATGAAGCGACCTTTCTGGCCTTCAACAAACGGGTGCAGGATCGACTGAAAAACAGTGACGACATCACCTACTGCTGCGAACTCAAGCTGGATGGACTGGCGGTCAGCCTGCTGTATGAAAACGGTTTGCTGGTTCGGGCCGCAACGCGCGGTGATGGCACAACCGGCGAGAATATTACCGCCAACGTGCGCACCATTCGCGCCATCCCGCTGCGGCTGAAAGGTGACAACATCCCGGCGCGACTGGAAGTGCGCGGTGAAGTGTTTATGACCCAGCGCGGCTTTGAAAAGCTGAATGAGGAAGCGCGTCGCACCGATGGCAAAGTCTTTGCCAACCCGCGTAATGCGGCAGCCGGATCGCTGCGCCAGCTTGATCCCCGCATCACCGCTAAGCGTCCGCTCACCTTCTTCTGCTACGGCTTTGGCCTGCTGGAAGGCGGCGAGATCCCGCATAGCCACATGGCGCGGCTGCAACAGTTTAAAGCCTGGGGATTGCCGGTCAGCGACCGGATTCGTCTGGCGCACAACGCGGAAGAGGCATTGGCTTTTTATCGTGAGATTGAGCAACAGCGTCCCGCGCTCGGTTTTGATATCGATGGCGTGGTCATCAAAGTCGATTCACAGGCGTTGCAGGAGCAGCTGGGCTTTGTTGCGCGCGCGCCACGCTGGGCCATCGCCTTTAAGTTTCCGGCTCAGGAGCAGATGACCTGGGTCCGTGACGTTGAGTTTCAGGTCGGGCGTACCGGCGCGATTACTCCGGTGGCGCGACTGGAGCCGGTTCAGGTGGCGGGTGTCATCGTCAGTAATGCCACGCTGCATAACGCCGATGAAATTGAGCGACTGGGCTTACGCATTGGCGACCGGGTGGTGATTCGCCGGGCGGGCGATGTGATCCCGCAGGTGGTCAATGTGGTGGTGACGGAACGTCCCGATGATGCGCGCGAAGTGGTGTTTCCGGCGCATTGCCCGGTCTGTGGTTCGGATGTTGAGCGGGTAGAAGGTGAATCCGTTACGCGCTGTACCGGTGGACTGATCTGCGGCGCCCAGCGTAAAGAGGCGCTGAAGCACTTCGTTTCGCGCCGGGCGATGGACGTCGACGGGATGGGCGATAAGATTATCGACCAGCTGGTAGAAAAAGAGTATGTCAAAACCCCGGCCGACCTGTTCCGTCTGACCGCCGGTCTGCTGACGGGCCTTGACCGGATGGGCCCGAAGTCGGCGCAGAACGTGGTGGATGCGCTGGAGAAAGCGAAGTCGACCACGCTGGCGCGGTTCATGTATGCGCTCGGTATTCGCGAAGTGGGTGAAGCCACCGCCGCTAATCTGGCGAACCATTTTGGTGAACTGGAAAAAGTGATGGATGCCGATCTGGACGCGCTGATCGCGGTACAGGATGTCGGCAAGGTGGTCGCGTCCCACGTGCGAAACTTTATGGAAGAGGAGAGCAACCGCGAGGTGATCCGCCAGCTGGTCGACGAGATTGGCATTCACTGGCCGCCGGTGGTGGTGGTGAGAGCGGAAGAGATCAACAGCCCGTTTGCCGGTAAAACCGTGGTGCTGACTGGCTCGCTGTCGCAGATGAACCGTGATGACGCTAAAGCGCAGTTGACGGCGCTGGGTGCGAAGGTGAGCGGAAGCGTGTCAAAGAAAACCGATCTGCTGATTGCCGGTGAAGCGGCCGGTTCTAAGCTGGCAAAAGCGCAGGAACTGGGGATTGAAGTGATCGATGAAGCGGAAATGATCCGCCTGCTGGGTGCCTGAAATGGATAAGCACCAGCTGGTGGCTATTGCCAATACCGCGATGCCTTTTGGCAAGTACAAAGGGCGGATGCTGATCGATCTGCCTGAGCCTTATCTGCTGTGGTTTGCCCGCAGCGGAGATTTTCCGTCAGGCCCGCTCGGTGAACTGATGCAACTGACGCTGGCGATCAAAATCGAAGGCCTTGAAGGGTTAGTGAAACCGCTCAAGGCCGCTGACTGAAACCAGCCCGCGCCGGCGGGCTGTTTTTTACTTCTGTGACTCCATCACCGAGGCTTTAACCTGCTGAGCCTGTTGCTTCTCACCACTCTTCTTATAGCGTCCGGCGATAAACGAACAGACCATCAACTGAACCTGATGGAAAATCATCAGCGGCAGGACAATGATCCCTACCGTGCTGGCCGGAAACAGAATATTCGCCATCGGGACGCCGTTCGCCAGGCTCTTCTTCGAGCCACAAAACAGCACCACAATTTCGTCGGCGCGCTTAAAGCGGAACAGACGAGATGCCAGCAGGTTGATCAGCAGCACCGCGACCAGCAACAGCACCGATCCCGCCAGAATCCACAGCAGCGTAACCACCCCAACTCGATGCCAGATGCCATTCACGACCGCTTCACTGAAGGCTGAGTAGACCACCAGCAGAATCGATGTCTGATCGGTTTTACCAATCAGGCTGCGGTGTTTCTCAATCCAGCCGCCAATCCAGCGGCGGGAAAGGTGTCCGAGGATAAAGGGCACCATTAACTGCAGCATGATCTTCCCGATCTGTTCAAGACCATCGGTCGGAGCGCTGCTATGCACATCCATCACCAGATTAACCAGCAGCGGAGAGATGAAGACGCCCAGCAGACTGGAGGCGGAAGCGCTGCACACTGCCGCTGCCACGTTGCCGCCCGCGATAGAGGTAAAGGCGATGGCTGACTGCACGGTAGCAGGCAAAATGCAGAGATAAATAAAGCCGGTGTAGATCTCCGGGCCAACGTTAACCGGATGCCACCAGACCAGCAGCAAGCCCAGCGCCGGGAACAGCACAAAGGTGCTGAACATAATCCACAGATGCAGCTGCCAGTGGCTGCTGCCCGCAATGATTTTTTCACGCGAAAGTTTGGCACCGTGCATGAAGAACAGCAGCGCAATAGCGGCAGTGGCGAGATAGTCGAAGATATCGACATAGATGCCTTTCGCGGGCAGGAACGTGGCCAGCAATACGGTGATGATGAGTTTCACCATCATCGGATCGAGCTTTAAAAATCCCATTGTTAAAGTCCGGTTAAATATTGAATGGTAATGATTGTGCGCGAAGCGGGTTTAGAAATAAAATTGATTTATTGAATTAATCTATGAGCTAAATCGATGAATTACACCCTGCGCCAGCTGCGAACCTTTATTGCGGTCGCCCATCACGGCGGTTTCAGTCAGGCCGGACAGGCGATCGGCCTGAGCCAGTCGGCGGTCAGTCACAGTATCAAAGAGCTGGAAGCGGAGATTGGCGTACGCCTGCTGGACCGCACCACCCGGGAAGTGATGCTGACCGAAGCCGGACAGCAGCTGGCGACACGGATGGAGCGATTGCTGGAGGAGATCAATACCACGCTGCTGGATATCCGCAGCTACGGCGAGCAGCGCAGCGGCACGGTACGGCTGGCGGCCAGCCAGACCATTTCAGCCCATCTGGTGCCGCAATGCCTGGCGGCCAGTCAGCAACATTTTCCCGATATCAAAGTGATACTCCACGATCGCGCCCAGCAGTGGGTATTGCAAAGCGTGCGCAACGCCGAGGTCGATTTTGGCATCATCATTGGTCCGCTCAGCGATGCCGATTTCGATTACCTCGCCATTCTCGACGAGCCCTTTCTGCTGCTCTGCCGCGATGACGATCCGCTGGCGCAGGTTGAACAGCCGCAATGGTCCATGCTGGATGGGCGTACGATGGTGCTACAGGATTACGCGTCAGGGAGTCGGGTATTGATTGATGCAGCGATGCAGCAGCAGCAGATTCATGTCGAGGTGGTGCAGGATATTGGGCATCCCGCCACGCTATTCCCAATGGTTGAGGCAGGGATCGGCATCAGCATTTTACCGGCGCTGGCTTTGCCGCTGCCGGCCGGGCGAGCGTTGACGGTGAGGCGTTTGTATCCGGAGATCAATCGCAGCCTGATGCTGATTAAACGCAAAAATCGCTCGCTGACGCCTGCCGCTGAAGCGATCTGGCAAGAGGTGCGCCAGCAGGCAGCGCTGCTGGCGCAACAACGCGCGGTCAGACCGGCGTTTTAGATATAGACGTTCAGCTGGTTAGCGTCAGTGGGACGATTAACCCCGTCCGCTTTGATTTCACCGGTCTGGCTGCTGCTGTCACTTTTCTGCTCAGCCTGTTCAGCTTGCTTCTGTTGCAACTGCGCAATCTGCGCCTCCAGCATGGTGATCTGCGATTCATACATCTGCTGCATTTCAGCTTTCTGTTTGTCCGTCAGATCGGCGTTGCCGGAGAGATCTTTGAGTTGTTTAGTGATGTTCTGAATCTGTTTACTCAGCGCGGCCACCTGCGACGCTACACTGCCGCCGCCGCTGTCACCGCCACTGACTGCACTGCTTAAAATCCCGGATATTGATGACATCATTTTCTCCCTGCAATTAGTCAATAACGTTATCGGCGTGCAGGAAAATGACTTGAGAAGAAAAGTGTCAGGGTGGGGGGAAAAGAGCGGCACGGGCAGAGTAGGGTGAGATGAGTGCGGGTGATGCTGTCGCATCAGCCTGAATCGCTCCCGGCGATTCAGTCGAACCTGCGGCAGGTTCTCATCCGGCACGTTCAGCGCTGTGCCACAGAAACGAAAAAAGCGCCATAAAGGCGCTTTTTTCTGAATTGGTGGGTCGTGCAGGATAAGCCTCGGCCCGTCCCGGGCCTCGCCCTGCGGGTGATGCTGTCGCATCAGCCTGAATCGCTCCCGGCGATTCAGTCGAACCTGCGGCAGTTTCTCATCCCGCACGTTCAGCGCTGTGCCCTGAAAACGAAAAAAGCGCCATAAAGGCGCTTTTATCTGAATTGGTGGGTCGTGCAGGATTCGAACCTGCGACCAATTGATTAAAAGTCAACTGCTCTACCAACTGAGCTAACGACCCGAAGTGGTGGGTGATGACGGGCTCGAACCGCCGACCCCCTCCTTGTAAGGGAGATGCTCTACCAACTGAGCTAATCACCCACTTCGTACTGCTTAACAGGCGTGTATCACACTAAGATATGGTGGGTGATGACGGGTTCGAACCGCCGACCCCCTCCTTGTAAGGGAGATGCTCTACCAACTGAGCTAATCACCCATATCTTATATCCTGTTCACTGCGGGCCACTGGTTTAGAGTGGTGGGTGATGACGGGCTCGAACCGCCGACCCCCTCCTTGTAAGGGAGATGCTCTACCAACTGAGCTAATCACCCCCGCTGTGTGGAGTCGCATTATAGGGATAGTAGATTTTGAGTCAACGCTTTTTAAAACATAAATGTGCGTTCGGTTTATTTTTAAACATCCTGTCGCGCTTTTAGTCAATGTGCTGGTTTTACTGGCAGAAAAGGCCCTTTTCCTGGGGCGCAGGCGGCGGGCACGCATTGAGGATTCACCGCCAGATGCTAGAATGTGCCCACTATTTCGCGTCTAACCTGTTTTTTGTCATCCAGACAGAGAACCCGCGCATTTAAGGCAATACTCAATGAAAATCAAAACTCGCTTCGCGCCCAGCCCTACCGGCTATTTACATGTGGGCGGCGCTCGTACCGCACTTTACTCCTGGCTCTTCGCCCGCCACAACCAGGGCGAGTTTGTGCTGCGTATTGAAGATACCGATCTGGAGCGCTCCACACCGGAAGCCATTGAAGCCATCATGGATGGCATGAACTGGCTGAGCCTCGACTGGAACGAAGGCCCGTATTACCAGACCAAACGCTTCGATCGCTACAACGCGGTGATTGATGAGATGCTGGCAGCGGGCACCGCGTATAAATGCTACTGCTCGAAAGAGCGCCTCGAAGCCCTGCGTGAACAGCAGATGGCAGATGGCGAAAAACCGCGTTATGACGGCCGCTGCCGTGACAGTCATGAGCATCACGCCGCCGATGAGCCGTGCGTGGTGCGTTTCCGCAACCCGCAAGAGGGTTCGGTGATTTTTGACGACCAGATCCGCGGTCCGATTGAATTCAGCAACCAGGAGCTGGATGATCTGATCATCCGCCGCACCGACGGTTCACCGACCTATAACTTCTGCGTGGTGGTGGATGACTGGGATATGGGAATTACCCACGTTATCCGTGGCGAAGACCATATCAATAACACCCCGCGTCAAATCAACATCCTGAAAGCGATTGGCGCGCAGGTGCCGGTTTATGCACACGTATCGATGATCCTCGGTGATGACGGCAAGAAGCTCTCCAAACGTCATGGCGCCGTTGGCGTGATGCAGTACCGCGATGATGGTTACCTGCCGGAAGCGCTGCTGAACTACCTGGTCCGCCTCGGCTGGTCCCACGGCGATCAGGAGATCTTCAGCGTTGCCGAGATGACCGAGCTGTTTACGCTGGATGCGGTCAGCAAATCGGCCAGTGCCTTTAATACAGAAAAACTGCAGTGGCTGAATCACCATTACATTAATGCGCTGCCGCCAGAATATGTTGCGACCCATCTGCAGTGGCATATTGAAGAACAAAAAATTGATACCCGCACCGGTCCGGAACTGGCGAAGCTGGTTGGCCTGCTGGGTGAACGTTGCAAAACGCTGAAAGAGATGGCCGCTTCCTGCCGCTATTTCTACGAAGATTTTGCAGAGTTTGACGCCGATGCCGCGAAAAAACATCTGCGTCCGGTAGCGCGTCAGCCGCTGGAAGTGGTGCGTGACAAGCTGGCAGCCATCAGCGACTGGACAGCCGAAAACGTTCATCAGGCGATTCAGAGCACCGCAGATGAGCTGGAAGTCGGGATGGGGAAAGTAGGTATGCCGCTGCGTGTGGCGGTAACGGGAGCGGGTCAGTCACCCGGTCTGGATGTCACCGTTGAAGCGATTGGTCGGAGCCGCAGCGTCGCGCGTATTGAGCAGGCGCTGGCTTTCATCAGTGAGCGTGAAGCGCAGGCCTAAACAAACCAGCCGGAAGCAGTCTGCTTCCGGTTTCTTTTACTCTTCACTGATATCCAGCCGCTGCAGTATCCCTTTTATTCCAATCCGTAGGATGAGTGCTGAAAGCTTTTGCTGTTCAGCCGGACTCATTTGCTGGAGGGTACGCAGTAATAGTGTTGTTGAATCGGCCGGGACATGATATCTGGCGACTGGCTCATGCAGATTCCGCGTCGACTGAATGAACTTTTCCACGCGTTCATCAATATGAATGAGTCGCGCTTTGCCGCCCTGAACCCCAGGCCTGAGCTGGGTGGTCCAGTTTTCGCGCTTAACCCACTTGTTCACTGTCTGTCGGCTGACGCCTGTCTCCATGGCGAGCTCGGCAGGTGTGAGCCATTCCTTTTTCACATCACTTTCCCTGATAATGATCTTTTACTCTTCGCTAATCCCCAGCCGCAGCAAAACACCCTTGATCCCTTCACGTAATATTAATGCGGTGAACTGATCCTGCTCTGCCTGACTCATTTGCTGGACGGAACTTATTAATAACGCAGGCAATGATTGAGGCGCTGTACCATAGGTTGCTGAGGGTTCGTTCAGATTGCGCGTTGACTGGATGAAATTTTTTACACGCTCATCAATATGGATCAGGCGAGCCTTACCGCCTTGTACACCGGGCTTCGGCGTGGTGGTCCAGTTTTCCCGCTTGATCCATTTGTTCACCGTTTGCCGACTGTAACCCGTTTCCGCCGCCAGCTCTTCGGGAGTGAGCCATTCCTTTTTCACGATGCTGTCCCTGTTAAATACATTAGCAGTACATATTACAGCAAAACGTAACGGGTGAAAGTAACTGAAGGTGAAATTGCCTTTTGCCACTCGACAAAAGGCAAGCGTTGATTTATTGCACGCTGCTGGCCGGTTCAACCGCCGGACGGAACGCGAGGAAGTAGGCCAGACCGACGAAAACTGCACCGCCGACGCCATTACCTAAAAACACCGCCACGAAGTTGGGGAAATATTCTGCCCAGCTCATCTGGCCGGCGAAGATGGCGGCCGGAATGATAAACATATTCGCGACAACGTGCTGGAAGCCGATGGCAACAAAGGCCATCACCGGGAACCACATGCCAAAGATTTTCCCGACCACATCTTTACTGGCGAATGCCAGCCAGACCGCCAGACAGACCAGCCAGTTACAGCCGATGCCCGATATAAAGGCGTGCAGGAAGTCGGCGTGGACTTTTGCTGACGCGATCGCCACCGTCTTCTTCAGGTAATCTCCTTCGGTCATGCCCAGCATGTGACCAAAGAACCAGGCCACCGCCACGCTGCCGAGGAAGTTGGCCAGCGTCACCCAAAACCAGTTACGCGCCACGCTGAAAAACGAAATACGACGGGCAAACCAGGCAACCGGTAAGGTCATCATATTGCCGGTCAGCAGCTCGCCGCCGGCCAGTACTGTCAGAATCAAACCGACCGGGAAGACCGCTGCGCCCAGCAGGCCGCCGAATGAACCCCAGTCAGCAGGCAGAGAGTTAATTACATGCAGATCCAGCAGGAAGCCGGTAGCTATAAAGGCACCCGCCATAAAGCCGAGGATCAGAAGGATGCTGACAGGCGCACGGCTTTTAGCCACGCCGGCCTGGATCGCCAGTTGTGCGATTTCTTTTGGTGTATGCAGCGACATATTATCTCTATAGTTTTTTTTGATTAATGGGACGGTAAACGCCTGGTGGACGCGCGGCTGGCGGGAGAGGGTCCCGGTGGCCGCTTAATTAGCGCGCTAAGTTTTGCATGGGGAAAAGCTGAAGACAAGAAAATTCCTATAACATATTTAACCCTGATTTAACCTGGCGGCCGTCTGAATAACATAAAAAAAGCGATCAGAGCCGACAGGTCACGTTTGGGCCGTTGCCATGCTGCTGAAACCGCTAAGGTTGCCGCCTTTTTCAGCGATCAGACACAGAATGTGATTTTGCCGTTGACACCCTGGAGGGGGTTTCATATTATGCCGTCCGTCGCTTAACGCGACAGTTTTTCGGTTCGGGGCTATAGCTCAGCTGGGAGAGCGCCTGCATGGCATGCAGGAGGTCAGCGGTTCGATCCCGCTTAGCTCCACCAAACTTCTTCCCAAAAGTTTGGCACTGAAAAACGATTCCAGATGTGGGGGTATAGCTCAGCTGGGAGAGCGCTTGCATGGCATGCAAGAGGTCAGCGGTTCGATCCCGCTTATCTCCACCATTTTTCTGACACGTCGCTGTCAACATTTCCGAATCCGACTTTTCGCTTAACGGCGTAATCTTTCCCTGTCTGACATTCTTCCCCTGGATTTTTTGCTGCAGGCTAAACCTCGCGGATCAGGCGCATGGCCTGTGCGTAGCCTCGCGCTACCTTCCGGTATGCTCATCCGTTGCTTCAGAGGACGTTCAGCACAGAGCTTCCCGCACGGCGTCAGCCCAGATTTACGAGTCGCAGAAAAGGTTGCAGGATGAGAAAAGAAGAAGCAGAAAAGCAGAGGGAAGAGAAGGGCGAGACGGGCTCGCCCTTTTAGATCAGAACGCCAGCACCAGACCGGCAATCGCGGCAGAAAGCACACTGACCAGCGTCGAGCCGTACAGCAGTTTCAGACCAAAGCGGGAAACCACATTACCTTGCTCTTCGTTCAGGCCTTTGATCGCGCCCGCGACGATGCCGATAGAGGAGAAGTTAGCGAACGACACCAGGAACACCGACAGGATGCCTTCGGCGTGCGGTGAGAGCTGACCGGCGATTTTCTGCAGATCCATCATCGCCACGAACTCATTCGACACCAGCTTGGTCGCCATAATACTGCCAACCTGCAACGCTTCACCTGCCGGCACGCCCATCACCCAGGCAAACGGATAGAAGACATAGCCCAGCACGCCCTGGAAGGTGATACCGAAGATCACGTCAAACAGCGCATTCAGACCCGAAATCAGCGCGATAAAACCGATCAGCATCGCGGCCACAATGATGGCAACGCGGAAACCGGCCAGAATGTATTCGCCCAGCATTTCAAAGAAGCTCTGACCTTTATGCAGATCCTGCAGTTGCAGATCTTCTTCACTGTCGACGCGGTAAGGGTTGATCAGTGACAGCACAATAAAGGTACTGAACATGTTCAGTACCAGCGCCGCGATCACATATTTAGGCTGCAGCATGGTCATGTAAGCGCCGACAATCGACATAGAGACGGTCGACATCGCGGTGGCTGCCATGGTGTACATCCGGCGCTGTGACATCTGGCCGAGGATATCTTTATAGGCGATGAAGTTTTCTGACTGTCCCAGTATCAGAGAACTCACGGCGTTAAAGGACTCCAGTTTGCCCATGCCGTTGACTTTCGACAGCACGGTACCGATGCCACGGATCACCCACGGCAGGATGCGGAAGTGCTGCAGAATACCGATCAGCGCAGAGATAAAGACGATCGGGCACAGCACGTTGAGGAAGAAGAAGGCCAGGCCTTTATCATTCATGTTGCCGAAGACAAAGTTGGTTCCTTCCGCCGCATATTTCAGTAGATGGTCGAACACACCGGCGAAGCCTTTGACGAATCCCAGTCCCGCTTCTGAGTTCAGGAAGAACCAGGCGAGCACAATTTCAATCACCAGAAGCTGTATAATGTAGCGAATGCGAATACTTTTACGATCGTGGCTGACCAGTAACGCCAGCACACCGACCACCACCAGTGCTAAAAGAAACTGCAAAATATGGGACATGGTTGCTCCAAATTTGAGGAGGGTTGTATTTTGCTGCGTATTCTATGTAACGCGTTACTTAAAAACGAGATCTGAACCACAATATAAGTATTCGCTATCACCTTATCTTGCAGAAAACTCTTAGCGATCACGTCTCGTTTACAAAACCTTCACAGTAGATAACCACAAATTTATTGTCTATATTTTGCACCGGGCGTAGAGTGACATCGTTGCTCACATTTTTAGCACTCACTTCCTTTACTGTAAGATATAGCAATGGCTATACTTTATAGCAGCATCTATTTCACCAATAACTAAAACCGAATTTCACTTGCTCTTGCTTCCTCCTAAGCTTGCCGGGGTAGGCAAATGTTCAGACAGGGTACCAGATATGTTTGAAAGTCGTACCGCCGAGCGCGCCGCTCGCGGAGTAAGAAAAGTCAAACTCGCACTGTTGGGACCCGCGTTTATTGCCGCTATCGGCTATATCGATCCGGGCAACTTTGCGACCAATATTCAGGCTGGTGCGGCGTACGGCTATAAACTGCTGTGGGTGGTGGTATGGGCCAACATCATGGCGATGCTGATCCAGCTGATGTCCGCCAAACTGGGCATCGCCACCGGTAAAAACCTCGCTGAACATATTCGTGACCGCTTTCCCCGGCCGGCGGTCTGGTTCTACTGGGTACAGGCGGAAATTATCGCCATGGCGACCGATCTGGCGGAATTTATCGGCGCGGCACTGGGGTTCAAGCTGCTGCTGGGCATCTCATTAATGCAGGGCGCGGTGCTGACCGGTATCGCCACCTTCCTGATCCTGATGTTGCAGAGTCGCGGGCAGAAGCCGCTGGAACTGGTGATTGGCGGGCTGCTGCTGTTTGTCGCCGCCGCCTATATCGTTGAGCTGTTCTTCTCACAGCCAAAAGTGAGCGAACTGGTGATCGGTATGGCGCTGCCGTCGTTACCGACTTCCGATGCGGTGTTCCTTGCGGCTGGCGTGCTGGGCGCAACTATCATGCCGCACGTCATCTATCTGCACTCTGCGCTGACGCAGGGGAAAAGCAGTGACAGCAAAGGACAGCGTTATTCATCGACCAAACTGGACGTGGCGATTGCCATGACCATTGCCGGATTCGTTAACCTGGCGATGATGGCTACCGCGGCGGCCGCTTTCCACTTTAGCGGCCACAGTAAAATTGCCGAACTCGACCAGGCTTACCTGACGCTACAGCCGTTACTGGGTGAGGCCGCGGCGATCGTGTTTGGCCTCAGCCTGGTGGCCGCCGGTTTATCCTCAACGGTAGTGGGAACGCTGGCGGGACAGGTAGTGATGCAGGGCTTTATTCGTTTCCATATTCCGCTCTGGGTGCGCCGCACGGTGACCATGCTGCCCTCCTTTATTGTTATCTGGGCGGGCTGGGACCCCACGCGCATTCTGGTGATGAGTCAGGTGCTGCTCAGCTTTGGTATTGCGCTGGCATTAATTCCGCTGCTGGCGTTCACCGGCAACCGCGAACTGATGGGCGATGAGATGGTTAACTCGCGTCTGATGCAGCTGACCGGCTGGGTGATTGTCGCGCTGGTGATTACGCTGAACATCTATCTGCTGGTGGGCCAGGCGCTGGGGTTGTAGCGGCGTCAGGCAAACAAAAACGCCCGGTTATGCCGGGCGTTTTGCATTAATTCGGACTGCTTAATGATGGTCGCGGCCACGGTGATCGTGATGATCATGGCGGTCATGATGATCGCGGCGATACTGATGGTCCCAGCGGCGATCCCGGTCACGCTGATGCCAGCGACGTTCACGCTCCCACTCCTGATGACGACGCCACTCTTCATGACGCCACCAGCGGCGGTCATTCCATGAGTAACGGTCGTTCCACCAGCGCGGTTCACGCCAGCGGCCGCCATCCCAGTAATAACCACGGCGATCGCGATCGCCGAGATGTAAGGTCACACCGGGGGCCAGAGTAATAGAGGCGCTGGAAGCCTGTGCCGTGTGCATTGCCAGCGGTGACAGCATGGTCAGCAAGGCGGCAAACAAAAGAGCTCTTTTCATTTTTATCTCCTCATCAACAGTCTGATGCTGTTGCGGCGCAGCGATGATGCCTGCGTATTGCTGTTGTTACCGCTTCATTGTGTCGGAAGATTGTGAGGAAATTGGGGAGAAAAGGGGGATTGAGACAATTCTGGCGCAGAAAAGCCCGGCCTGCGCCGGGCGAACAACATTAAAGCAGGGCTGACTCAATCGCGGCTAATTCCGCCTCATCAAACTGACGATTGGCGAGCATGGTTACCGCATCATCAATCTGGGCGGTTTTACTGGCCCCAATCAACACCGAGGTCACCCGCTCATCGCGCAATACCCAGGCCAGCGCCATCTGCGCCAGCTTCTGACCACGCTGCAGGGCAATCTCGTTCAGCTTGCGGACTTTTTCCATCTTCTCATCGGTCAGTTGATTCTCGCTGAGGAATTTACTGCCGCTTGCCACCCGCGAATCTTCGGGAATGCCCTGCAGGTAGCGATCGGTCAGCACACCGCCCGCCAGTGGTGAAAACGCGATGCAGCCGACGCCCGCTTCACCCAGCGTCTGAATCAGACCCTGCTCCGGCGTGCGTTCGAACATCGAATAGCGCGGCTGGTGGATCAGGCATGGCGTACCGAGATCGCGCAGAATGGCAATCGCCTCTGCGGCGCGATCGGCCGGATAGTTCGAGATGGCGGCGTATAACGCTTTGCCCTGTCGCACCACCTGATCCAGCGCGCGCATGGTCTCTTCCAGCGGCGTTTCCGGGTCCGGGCGATGATGATAAAAAATATCGACGTACTCCAGCCCCATGCGTTTCAGGCTCTGGTCGAGGCTGGAAATCAGGTATTTACGCGATCCCCAGTCACCATAGGGACCGTCCCACATGGTATAGCCCGCTTTGGTCGAGATAATCAGCTCGTCGCGATGGGCGCGAAAATCTTCCCGCAGAATGCGGCCAAAATTCTCTTCCGCAGAACCCGGCGGTGGACCGTAGTTATTGGCTAAGTCAAAGTGAGTGATGCCGTGATCAAAGGCATGACGCAGCAACGTGCGGCTGTTGTCTACCCGGGTACTGTCGCCGAAGTTATGCCACAGCCCAAGTGAGATAGCGGGAAGTTTAATGCCACTGCGGCCGCTACGGCGGTATTCCATCTGCTGATATCGGTCGGGACGAGGGAAAGACGACATTCAACGCTCCTGGGTCAAAAACGGGGATTTGTGCCAAAAGGATAGCAGTGTATACGGTTACACTCAGTGACAACGCGCCGCAGATCGCATAATTACAGAGTAATCCGCCACCGTAACGGCGGCTTGCCAGGCGTTGTGGCTGGCCTTGTCGCGACTTTTCTCGCCAATTTTGCAGCTTGTCAGATACTTAACCGGACTCTCCCTGAAAAGGAATGCGCTATGTCCGTTTTTACTGTTGGTGATTACCTGCTGGCTCGTCTGCAGGAGATTGGCGTGCAGCATCTGTTTGGCGTGCCGGGTGACTACAATCTGCAATTTCTGGATCGGGTCATCGATCATCCGGTTATCCACTGGGTAGGTTGTGCTAATGAGCTCAACGCCGCCTACGCCGCAGACGGTTATGCCCGTTGCCGCGGCGCAGCGGCACTGCTGACGACCTTTGGCGTGGGTGAACTGAGTGCCATCAACGGCATTGCCGGTAGTTACGCCGAACATCTGCCGGTGATCCACATTGTTGGCGCGCCCGCGACCCGGGCGCAGCAGCAGGGCGATTGTGTGCACCATTCGCTGGGGGACGGTGACTTCCGTCATTTTATCCGAATGGCGGAAGAGGTGAGTGCCGCAACGGCCCTGTTGACGGCGGAAAATGCCACGACAGAGATCGATCGGGTGATTGTCAGCGCGCTTCAGATGCGCCAGCCCGGCTATCTGTCGCTGGCGGTGGACGTGGCGGCCTGCGAGGCTGAGCCGCCAACGCAGCCATTAAACCTGACTAACGCCTCATCAGATTCGGCGCGGAAGGCCTTCCGGCAGGCCGCAGAGCAGTTGCTGGCACCGGCACAGCGGGTTTCGTTACTGGCGGACTTTCTGGCGTTGCGCTGGCAGCAGCAGTCAGCGCTGGCCGCACTGCGACAGCAGCGCGCCATCCCCTGCGCCAGCTTACTGATGGGAAAAGGCGTGCTGGATGAGCAGCAGCCAGGCTTTGTCGGCACCTATGCGGGCGAGGGCAGCGCGGGTCAGGTTCGGCAACAGATTGAGCAGGTTGATGTGACGATCTGTGTTGGCGTGCGCTTTACCGACACCATCACCGCTGGCTTTACCCAGCAGTTTTCCGCTGAGCAACTGATCGATCTGCAGCCGCACAGTGCCAGCGTCGGCGGGAAAACGTTTTCACCGCTATCAATGGCCGACGCGCTCAGCGAACTGAATGGCCTGTTCGCGCGTTATGGTCAGCAGTGGCAGACCGGACCGGAAATGCCCGCCGCCGCGCCGGTTGAGGAGGCGGCAATCATCAGCCAGCAGGCTTTCTGGCAGAAGATGCAGGATTTTCTGCAGCCGGGCGATGTGATTCTGGCTGAACAGGGCACGGCGGCGTTTGGTGCTGCCGCGTTGCGTTTGCCAGCGCAGGCACAGTTACTGGTTCAGCCATTATGGGGATCAATCGGCTATACTCTACCGGCAGCGTTTGGCGCGCAGACCGCCGATCCCGATCGTCGGGTGATCCTGATTATCGGCGACGGTTCGGCCCAGCTGACCATTCAGGAATTAGGCTCAATGCTGCGCGACCAGCAGCATCCCATCATTTTTCTGCTGAATAATGAAGGATATACCGTTGAGCGAGCCATTCATGGCGCAACACAACGTTACAATGATATCGCCCAGTGGAACTGGACGGCGCTGCCGCAAGCCCTTAGCCTGCACGGCCAGGCACAGAGCTGGCGGATCAGTGAAACGGTCCAGTTACAGGAGGTGATGGCGCGGCTGGCACGACCACAATATCTCACGCTGGTTGAGGTGGTGATGCAGAAAGAGGATTTACCGCCGCTGCTGAGAAAAGTGACCGCCTGCCTGAATCAACGTAACGGCGGATAGATTCAGATAGTTGCCGCTGTGCAGGTCAGGCTATCGCGGTTAGGCTGTAGCGCACCTGAGTAAGACGCTCACCAATCGCACCGGTGAGCGTTGTTGTTTTATGGGCAGGATTTTATAGTGTCCTCCAACTCTTTAAGACCCCAAGCGGAGCAACAGAAGAATGACAACCTATGCCTTGGTCGGCGATGTCGGCGGCACCAACGCCCGTCTCGCCCTGTGTGAGGTGGAAAGCGGCAGCATCTCCCAGGCCAAAACATTCTCAACATCAGAGTACGACAGCCTCGAAGCCGTCATCCGCCATTATCTTGATGAACAACAGCAGGATGTTAAAGATGGTTGTATTGCCATCGCCTGCCCGATTACCGATGACTGGGTTGAAATGACCAACCACGACTGGGCATTTTCGACGCGCCAGCTGAAAGAGAACATCGGTTTTGAACACCTGGAAATCATTAACGACTTCACTGCGGTATCCATGGCGATCCCGATGCTGACTGCCGAAAACGTGATTCAGTTCGGTGGCGGTGAGGCGGTGAAAGATAAGCCTATCGCTATCTATGGCGCCGGTACCGGCCTTGGCGTCAGCCATCTGGTTCATGTCGACAAGCGCTGGGTGAGCCTGCCGGGCGAAGGCGGTCATGTCGATTTCGCCGCCAACAGCGAAGAAGAAGACCAGATCCTGGAAGTGCTGCGTGAAGAACTGGGCCATGTTTCAGCGGAACGCGTGCTTTCGGGTGCCGGCCTGGTTAACCTCTATCGCGCTATCGTTAAAGTCGACAATCGCGTACCGGAAAACCTGAAGCCGAAAGATGTCAGTGAACGTGCGCTGGATGATAGCTGCACCGACTGTCGTCGCGCGCTCTCGCTGTTCTGCGTCATCATGGGACGCTTCGGCGGCAACCTGGCGCTGAATCTCGGCACCTTTGGCGGCGTCTATATCGCCGGCGGTATCGTGCCGCGCTTCCTTGAGTTCTTTAAAGCGTCAGGTTTCCGGGCGGCGTTTGAAGACAAAGGCCGTTTCCGTGACTACGTTGCCAGCATTCCGGTTTACATGATTACCCACGATCAGCCGGGTCTGCTGGGTGCCGGTGCGCACCTGCGTCAGACGCTGGGCCGCGAACTCTGATCTGCCGTTAGTCCGCGATACCGCTTTCCGACCTGGCCTGCCGGGTCGGGAAGTGCGCTAACGCCATTCCCCTGTTACAACCGCATTAACTGACGAAACAGCTTCACTTTGCTGCGGCTGACCGGTACCTGAAACTCCAGGTCACGCAGCTTCAGCAGATAGGTGTTGTTAAACCACGGCTCGATCTCGCGAATTTTATTCAGGTTTACGCAGTAAGAGCGGTGGCAGCGGAAAAACTGCTGCTCCGGCAGACGTGAACAGAACTCGGTAATATTCATCGACATCACATAGGATTCGCGCCGGGTATAAACAAACGTCAGCTTCTCATGTGCTTCCACATAGTAAATATCATTCACGTCGGTGACGATAATGCGCTCATCTTTCAGCAGGTTCACCGTCTGCGGCACGGCGGCAACGGCGGCATTGCTTACCGCCTGCTGAGTCTGCCCGGCAGCTTCAAGTTTATTAAGCATGGTGACAATGCGTGACTCATGATAGGGCTTGAGGATGTAGTCGAACGCTTCCAGTTCAAACGCCTCGACCGCATGTTCTTTCCAGGCGGTGATAAACACAATCAACGGCTTGTGGGCAAACTGACTGATATTCTGCGCCAGCAACATCCCGTCAAGCGACGGAATATTGATATCGAGAAAAATCACGTCGACCCGATGCTGCTGCAGATACTTCAGCACGTCGAGACCGTCATCAAAGCAGGCTTCGATCCGGATTTTGCTGTGCTGCTGGATCATCCAGCTCAACTCCTGCTGGGCTAAAAACTCGTCTTCGACAATGATCGCTTTCATAACAGATTCTCCGCCAGCCGCTGGCCGTTTTTACTCAGCATAAAGGCGATTTCGGTACCGGGCTGATGCCGTACGATAGACAATCCCTGACCCGATAACAGCTTGACCCGATGATGAACATTCAACAGGCCGATTTTATTGCCGGGCATCTCATTACGGGCCACCCGTGCCATTACCTCATCGCTGATTCCCTGGCCGGTATCGCGTACCGCGATCCGCACCCGATCGCCCAGGTCCCGAACGCTCAGCGTCACCACGCCTTTACCTTTACAGGGCTGGATGCCGTGCACGATAGCATTCTCCACCAGCGGCTGAATCAGCAGGCTGGGCAGCAGGAAATGCAGATCTTCATCAACGTCATAAATCATCGTCAGCTTGTCGCCAAAGCGTGCCTGTTCAATGGCGATATAATCCTTCACCTGCCACAGCTCTTTACGGATGTCGATCAGCTCATCGTCATTCAGTTCGAGGTTATAGCGCAGATAGCGCGACAGATTGATCACCAGCTGGCGGGCGGTATCGGGATTAAGGCGGATGGAAGAGGAGATAGCGTTCAGGGCATTAAACAGAAAATGAGGATTTATTTTACTTTGCAGAGCGCGCAGTTCCGCTTTATTGGCCATCTCACGCAGCTGCTCAGCGCGTGAAACTTCAAGCTGGGTTGAGATAATCTGTGAAAGCCCAATCGCCATCTCCTTCAGCGAACCGGTTATACGGTGGGCCCGGCGGTAATAAATTTTCAGCGTGCCGGTCACTTTGCCTTTTTCCCACAGCGGGATAACGATCATGGAGTGAATATCTTTGGTGCGGTACGCTTCGTCATTGTTTCTGATGATGATTTTACCGCTGGCGATCGCCTGAGCGGTGGTCGGGCTGATGTCTTCATCCCCCTGCTGATAGTTCTGCTCGCCGTAGCCCACATAGGCCAGAATCTGTTTTTTGTTGGTCATCGCCACCGCGTCAGCGTTGATATCGCGGCGGATAATGTCACAGATATTGCGCAGCGACTCGCTGTTAACCTGACGAAACAACGGCAGGGTTTTATTGGCGATCTCCAGCGCCAGCTTGGCCTGGCGGGCAGCGATGGCCTCTTTTTCGCCCTCAACGCTCTGCACCAGCAGCACAATCAGGCCAATGCTGGAAGCGCCGAGAATCATCGGGAGCGCAATCTCCGACACGATAGCCAGCCCGAGTGAGGTCGGGCGCGCCCAGAGGATAATCAGCAGCATGGTCAGGCTCTCGCACAGCATCCCGCCGAGGATACCGACTCGCCAGCGCTGCTCTTTCACCACTCGCCGGTTAATTCCGCCCGCCACAAAACCGGCAATGATGCTGGTGATCAGACAGGGCACTGAGGTTACGCCGTGGATATCAATTAAAAAGCGGTGCAGGCCGGCAATCACGCCGGTCGCGATACCGACCCACGGCCCAAACAGAATGCCGCCCGCCATCACGGCGATCACCCGCACATTCAGCAGCGAGCCATCGACATCCACCCCGGACCAGGTACTGAATAAGGCAAACAGCGAAAAGATGACGGTGACGACCGCCTTTTCATAGCCGGTGTGTTCATCTTTTTGCAGCAGCTGGCGAAACAGCCGGGTGCGCGTCAGGAAGAACAGGCAGATCAGCATCAGTGCAGCGCGGTCAAATACGGCCAGTAACATCGTAAAGTGAGAGGACACAGGCGACTCATCGGCAAAGGAAAGTGAACCTATGATAAAAAATGTGATCGTGATGCGCTAGCATCCCGGTTCGCCGCCATGCCGGAAGATGTTTCAGATCAACTCTGGCAGGCGAATCGCAAAAAGCGGAAAGCCTGAGTGCTATAAAGGGGAACAGTTTTTCCGCCTGACCGCACTGGTCGCGGCCAGGGCGTTTTGCTATGTTGCGCGATGAAGCGAGGCAGAGACTGTCGATACATCGCGCCCATCGGGAGCAGAAAATGCATTTAGTCACCGCCAGATTAACCCTGAGTAAACTCCAGCCAGAGGACTGGCAACTGTTCCGCGCCGTCCATCAGGACCGCGACACCATGACCTGGGTCAGCGAAATTCCTGACGAAGCGGATATCCGTCAGCGCTTTAATGAGCGGCTGGCCCCCTGGCAGGCCAGTAGTTTTCACATGCTCTGTCTGGTGGCCCGCCGCAATGACAGCGGCGAGCCGATTGGCCTGTTTGGCTGCAGCCCGGAGTGGGAGCCCTATCGTCAGGCGGAGGTAGGCTACATGCTGCTGCATCGCCACTGCGGTCAGGGTTTTGGCAGCGAGGCGCTGGCGGCGCTGTGTCAGTTCTTATTTGAAGCCGATTTCCATAAGCTCAAAGCGATGGTGATTGAAGGCAACCAGGCGTCACGGCGCATTCTGGAAAAAAATGGCTTTCAGCTTGAAGGGACGCTACGGGATAATTATCTGCTGAACGGCTGCTGGGTAAACGATTGGCTGCTGGGACGGCTGAATCCGCAAAAATAAAAATATTTTCCGCCACCCTCGACAACGTTGTGATTGTCACGTTATGTTCTTGAGAGGTCACCGCAGTGACCAGCGTCGCTCGGACGGTCCGGGCGCTAACGTACTCCAGAGGACATCATGGCTGATAACAGCACACCCCGTCGTTTCTCACGTATCGAACGTCTCCCCCCTTACGTTTTCAACATCACCGCTGAACTGAAGATGGCTGCGCGTCGGCGCGGCGAAGATATCATCGACTTTTCAATGGGTAATCCGGATGGGGCCACGCCGCCGCACATCGTTGAGAAGTTGTGCCAGGTCGCACAGCGTGACGATACCCACGGCTATTCGACTTCGCGCGGCATTCCTCGCCTGCGCCGGGCGATTTCACGCTGGTACGCCGAGCGTTATCAGGTGGAGATCGATCCGGAATCAGAGGCGATTGTCACCATCGGCTCAAAAGAGGGGCTGGCGCACCTGATGCTGGCGACGCTGGATCACGGTGATACCGTGCTGGTGCCGAATCCCAGCTATCCGATCCACATTTACGGTGCCGTGATTGCTGGCGCGCAGGTCCGTTCGGTACCGCTGGTGGCGGGTGTCGACTTCTTTAATGAGCTGGAACGCGCCATCCGCGAAAGCTATCCCAAGCCGAAAATGATGATCCTCGGCTTTCCCTCTAACCCGACCGCGCAGTGCGTAGAGCTGGACTTCTTTGAGCGCGTCATTGCGCTGGCGAAGCAGTACAACGTGCTGGTTATCCACGATCTGGCCTATGCCGACATCGTTTACGATGGCTGGAAAGCGCCGTCGATTATGCAGGTGCCCGGTGCGCGTGACGTCGCGGTTGAATTTTTTACCCTGTCAAAAAGCTACAACATGGCGGGCTGGCGCATTGGTTTTATGGTCGGTAATAAAGAGCTGGTCGCTGCGCTGGCCCGGATCAAGAGTTACCACGATTACGGTACCTTCACCCCGTTGCAGGTAGCGGCGATCGCCGCACTGGAAGGCGATCAGCAGTGCGTACGCGATATCGCTGAGCAGTATAAACGCCGCCGTGATGTGCTGGTCAAAGGGCTGCATGAAGCGGGCTGGATGGTCGACAATCCCAAAGCCTCAATGTACGTCTGGGCGAAAATCCCTGACCATTACGCTCATCTGGGATCGCTGGAGTTTGCCAAACATATGCTGCAGGAAGCCAAAGTGTGCGTCTCGCCCGGTATCGGATTCGGTGACTACGGCGATACGCATGTACGCTTTGCGCTGATTGAAAACGGTGACCGGATTCGTCAGGCGGTGCGGGGGATTAAAGCGATGTTCCGTGCCGATGGCGTGTTGCCGGGCAGCGTAAAAAATCTGGAAGAAGAGATCTGACAGCCAACTGGGGCGACAAACCTGTCGCCCCCTGGCGGCACTGTCACGCCATTACTTCAGCAGCAGAACAAAGGTTCCGAACCAAAGCAACGCGAAAAAAGATATTCCCATCAAGGCATATTTCACAAAGCAACTCCTCTGAGCGGTTACGATGATGGCGATCCCAGGCCAGTGCAACGCGAACAGATGTGGAAAAAAGATCGCCGCCTGGACTAACGGTCTGCTTTTTTCCGGGTCGATCTGAATAATTCAGAACAGGATCGAGCGCTAATTTACGCGTAATCCCGCCTAAATGAAATAGGTCCGTTCTGAGATATTCCTCACAAATTTACTGCACTTCGATTTCCGGGATCGCCGACATGCCTACACGCAATTGCGCCAGATGTGGTTGGTCACTTTCCAGCACAATTTTCACCGGCAGACGCTGAACGACTTTAGTGTAGTTGCCTGTTGCGTTATCGGGGGCGATCGCCGAAAAAGTTGCGCCAGTGGCGGGAGCGATGCTGTCCACGTGACCGGTAAAGGTCTCGCCGGGTAAAGCGTCGATATGGATACGCACCCGCTGTCCTGGCCGCACGTCGCTGAGCTGCGTCTCAAGAAAGTTAGCGGTGATATAGGTCTGCTGCAGCGGCACCACGGCCAGCAGACGCGTCCCGGCTGAGACGTAGGCGCCGGTACGCACCGAACGCTGACCCACCATGCCGTCAACGGGCGCAGTAATGCGCGTGTAGGAGAGATTCAGCACGGCCTGATCGACACTGGCTTTCGCCGCCGCCACATCAGCTTCCGCTGAGCGCACCGCCGCCTGCAATACGCCAACCTGTTTCATTGCCGATGCCAGCGCTGCCTGACTCTGGCGAACGGCCGCCAGTGCCGAGCGCTGGGTAGAGCTCGCTTTCTGCTGATCGTCAGCGGCCACGGTGCCGCTTTTATACAGGCGATTGTAACGATCGGCGCTCTGGCCAGCGTACTGCGCCGACGCCTGGCTGGCGGCCACGCTGGCTTTTTGCTGCTCAATCACCGACTGCTGCTGCTCCAGTTGCGCCTGGCTGCTCAGCAGTTTCGCCTCGCTAACCTGCAGGTCGGCTCTGGCGCTCTCCAGCGCCACGCGATAGTCACGATCGTCGAGCGTGGCCAGCAGTTCACCCGCTTTAACCTGCTGATTATCCGCGACCCGCACGCTGTTGATATAGCCTGACACCTTCGGTGCAACCAGCGTGTAATCGGCATTGACGTACGCATCGTCGGTACGGTGATCGTTACGGGTCATCAGCGACCAGACGAACCAGGCGATAGCCAGTAACACCAGCAGTAGCAGACTCAGCAGCACCGTTTTTCTCATTATTAAAGCACGCATATTCAGTTATTCCGGGATGGGGGTTGGATCAGCGTCTGGGGCGGCCAGACACGTTTAGGCAGGATGGCCGTCAGTAAAAGCAGGCACGCAGCAAAGCCGGTCAGCATCAGCCAGCTATCACTCAGGCTTAGTACAGTCGCCTGATGCTTAACCAGCGTGGCGAAACCGCTGATGTTTTCGCTGGCGCTGATGCTGCCATCCGGCAACAGCGGCTGACTGCTGCTGGCCTCACTGCTGACGGTCGCGGTCATCAGCCACGGACGACTGGCCGCCTGATTAATTAAAATGCTGGAGTGGAACTGCTCGCGGTGGCTGAGAAACACTTCCACCAGCGTCGAGGCGGCAATGCTGGAGAAGCCGCGCACGGTGTTAAACATCGCCGAGGCGAACGGGCCTTCGGGAGGCGCAACCACGCTGGTGGCGCTCATCAGAATCGGTAAGATCACCATCGGCTGTCCAAACGCCTGCAGAATCTGCAGCAGCCAGAAGTTTTGTCGTGCCCAGTCGCTGGTGACCTGCATCCCCAGCAGACAGGAAGTCACCAGCAGGCCAGCACCGGCCGCCAGCATCCAGCGGCAGTCGATCCAGCGGATGTTCAGCAACGCCGCGATCAGCGGCGCAATCAACAGCTGCGGCAGGCCAACCGTCAGCGCCAGCGGCGCAAATTGCAGGGTACGGAATCCTTCAACCTGCGCAAAATAGGCGGAAGGCAGCGCCGAGCCTGACAGTGAAAGCGTCAGGACGCAGGCCAGCGCCAGTAATCCGTGCGTCAGATTGTGGCGTTTCAGCATCTGCAACTTAAACAGCGGCAGCGGATGGAACCACTCATTGATCAGGAACACCAGCAGCAGCGGCAGCGCGGCCAGCAGCATTCCGGCGATCAGCGGCGAGTTAAGCCAGTCGAGGCGTTCGCCCTGGGTCAGCACCAGAATCAGTAAAGCGATGGCGCTGCAGCCGGTCACCATGCCGAACAGATCGATCTGCTGGAAGCGTTCGGTGCGCAGCGGGTCCTGCGGCAGCCCCCAGCCCGTCAGCAGCATGGCGATTAGCATCCCGGGCACGATCTGCCAGAACACCATCATCCAGCTGACGTGATCGGTCCACAGCGACGCCAGTGAGGCGGCCATGTTCGGCCCAAAAGTGGCGGTCAGCGCATAGCCGGCAAGGCCAAACAGCTTGAACGGCGGCGGCAAAAAGCGCAGGGCGACGGTCATCAGCATCGGCGGCAGGGCACCACCAAACAGTCCCTGCAGTACCCGCAGCGCGATAAACAGGGTTGGATCTGGCACCAGCGGCAGCGCTATACCGGTCAGCATAAAGCCCGCTGAAACGCCAAGCGTAAAGCGCCGTAGCGATAGCGTGACGGCAAACCACGGCGCGATCATCATCGCCGCCACTTCCGCCGCCTGATAACCGGAGATAATCCAGCTACCCTGATCGTAGCTGATGCCGGTCGCGGCGCGGATGTCAGCCAGCGCAAGATCGCTGACGCGATCGTTCAGTCCGGAAGTCAGTGCGGCAATCAATACGCCGACTAATCCCAGCGCCAGACGCAGCGTAAAGGGGTGAGGTGCCGGCACGGTGGCTGGCTTAGCATTCATAGCAGGTTGTCTCGTTATTTTTTGATGCAGTGTATTGCGATGTGATACAGGCTGCAATATTACATCCCGGTATGGTGTATTGCAATGTGGTACAGGCTGTAAAAAGTGCGGCGATCGCGCTACAGTAAGGCAGCTTAAAAAGGACGACGCTATGGCTCATCAACCCTCCAGCCGTGAGGATGAAAAAACGGGCGGTATTCAGGTCATCGCCCGTGCGGCAAAAATTCTGAATGCGCTGGGCGAACAGCCGGGCGGCATGAGCCTGGGTGAGATTGCTCAGGCGGTCGATCTGCCACGCTCTACCGTGCAGCGGATTGTTGCCGCGCTCGACAGTGCAGAACTGGTCCGCAGCAGCGGTGCGGGCGGACTGCGGCTGGGACCGGCATTGCTGAAGCTGATCTCCAGCGTGCATACCGATGTGGTCGATCTGGTCCGGCCGCTGCTGGAAAAACTCTCTGCCGATACCAATGAAACCGTCTCGCTGGCGCGCGCCAGCGGTACCCAGCTGGCTATCGTTCACTGCGTGGTGGCTTCGCGTGAACTGCGCGTGGTACCGCACATGGGCCTTAATCTGCCGCTTTACAGCACCTCCGGCGGACGGGCGCTGCTGGCATTAGAGTGCGATAAAGATGTGCGGGTGATTGTCGGCGAAGCCTGGCGGGAATTAACCGAGATGACGGTGAAAACCCTGCCGCAACTGCTGCAATTGATCAATGAAGTCCGTGAAACCGGCATCGCCGTGGATCGCGGGGAAACGCTGGAAGGCATCTCAACCATGGCGTTTGCTCTTGATACGCTGTTTGGCCGCTTCTCTGTCTCTTTGCTGGTGCCCTCTGCACGCTTTCACCGACACGAAGCGCGTTATCGTGATGAAATGCTGAAGTGTAAAGAGGCGCTGGTACGTGAAATTGGCAAAATCGCCGCTGTAGAAGGATAAGCATTCGATGAAAACCTTATTAATGGCCATTGATCATTCGCCGGTTGCGGAAAAAGTGGTTGCCCTGACGATTGAAGAAGCTCTGGCACACCGCGCCGAAGTGGTGGTGCTGTGTTGCGTCGATCCGGCTTACTCCTCCTGTAATCAACCGATGGAAATTGATGCCGGTGAAGATCCGGCCGATTTTGTTGCGGCGCAGGATGAGCAGAATACCGCCGAACTGGTGGTGCGCCACGCGCTGGCACCGTTACTGCGGGCCGGCATTAATGCTCGCGGTATGATCCTGGCCGGCGAAGCGGCGGATACCATCGTTGCGCAGTCGCTTCAGCTCAAGGCCAGCATGATCATTATGGGCCGCCGTCATCTCTCTTCTTTTAACCGACTGTTAAAAGGATCGGTCAGTGCCTCGGTGATTGAGCGTGCTCACTGCCCGGTGCTGATTGATGTGCGTAAGGATTAATGCCGTAGCATGACCTCTCTGTCTGTTATAACGCTGGCCGCCTTTGCGCTGCTGGCGCTGATTATTATTGTGCTGATTAAAACCACCCGACTGCGCCTTTGGCAGGGACTGATTATTTTTCTGCTGCCGCTGATCGTGGCGAATCTGCTGTGGTTTAGCTGGGTTGCGCCGCAGCAGGAGCAGACCCGGCAGCGCGAGCAGGCGATCGGTTACCTGGCGCAGATGCCCGGTTACCGGGTATTGCAGAGTCAGGAACCGGCGCTGTGGCAGCTACTGACCCAGGAACTGACGCGTCGGATTCGCGCCGGCGAACCGGTTGAACAGGCCACCGGAGAACTGCGCGGCTGGCTTATTGATGTGGTGAATCAGCGGCTGATGCGGGGAACGGATGCGGCGGTGGTGAACTACATACGCGTGTCGGTGGAGGAGATGCAGGCGCTCAATGCGCAGGACGCTGGTCTGTGCTTCCGGTTTCTCTATCCGCAGGTCAACGGCGGCGTTAATTTAGTGAAAACGCTCACGCCGTCGCTTAACCAGAAAGAGGCCGAGGCGATGGAGCAGTTGTTGCTCAATAGTACGCATCCACCGCAGCCGGTGGACAGCGCGCTGGCGCATCGCGATCTGAAACAGGTGGTCGCACAGCTTTATCAGCGCTGGGGCGATAAGCTGCAACAGCTGAACGTGCCAGCCGACACCGCAGTGGATCGTTCATCGATGTGTGCCATGTCAATCGATCTCTACAGCGCTATTCTCGCATTACCTGACAAGCGCGCGGCCAACCTGTTACGTAAAATGATTGCTGTTTCCGGTTAGCGACGGGCATAAAAAAGCCCGCTTAGCGCGGGCCGAAAGGTCAGGATGATTTTATTGTTCTGGCTTTTACCTGGTGTGGTACAGACTTCGTTTTGTCTGAAGGCATTTTGTCATACCCTCTCTGATAGTGATAGCCGTTTAATCGTATCGCATTAATCGGCTAAAACTTATCAAGTTTCCGTTTTTCGCGCATTAATCCTATGGATGCGCGACATGCTGCGTCATACACTGCGCAGCAATGTGAGGATAAATAAATGAAAAAACAGATTATTGGCGCGCTGGCGCTGATTTTGCTAAGCGGATGTACCGCCAGCAAACCCGGGGCATTTGAACGTATCGACGAAGATCCCAGCTCAAATACTGTCCAGTACCGCTTTGACCCAATGAAAGTCGATCGCGATGCGCTGGATATTGATCTGGCAAATTATTGCAATAAGAAAGGATTCGATAAGGTAGAAGCATTGCCGGCACAGGACAGCCATATTCCGGGGCTGAAAAAAGCCTGGTTCCAGTGTAATTATGCGGTTAAAAGCTAAATAAAATGGGCGGGATAATTATCCCGCCCTGAATGTTTCTCTTTCTTTTATTATGCTGTGTGACGTCTTTGCCCGTTAGCGGTGATGATGTCCGCCATGATACCCACCGTGATAGCCTCCATGATAGCCGCCGCCACCTCCGCGGTGCCAGCCATTGTCGTGCCGTGGTTCGATAATGCAGCCGCTTAATAACGTCATCAGCGCTACTACCGAAACGACTTTAATTAATCTTTTCATAGGAAAGCTCTCCTCTTTTCCAATGACTACGACGTTACGCTGGAAAAGTGGAGTGAAGATGCAGGATTTGTAGAGTTATTTAGGAAGATATTACCGGATATTTCATTTTGCTGAAATTTATAGCGAGGAAGCAGAAGAAAATAAGAAAGGGATGAATAGCGATTATTCTTAGCGAGAATTTTCTTAAAAGCAAGCGAAAATAATTCTCATTTAAAATGAATTATAGCTACATTATTAGCAGGACTTTTCATCGGGAGAGAAACATGGCGTATGAGGTAAAAAATGTACTGAAGTTGCAGGCTGAGCTGGGCGAATGCCCGCTCTGGTCAACCGGGGAGCAGGTGCTGTGGTGCGTCGATATTCTGGCACCGGCGATTCACCGTTTTGATCCCGCCAGCGGCGAACTGCAAACTTTTCCTCAGCCAGAAGAGGTGGGTTGCATTGGCCTGCGCGAGCAGGGCGGGCTGATTGCGGCCTTGCGCAGCGGCGTCTGGCTGCTGGACGCGCAGGGCAAACCAGAAAAAAAGGTAGCGGATAATCCGGGTGAAGCCGCACGCAGCCGTTTTAATGATGGCCGTGTCGATCCCTGGGGTAACTTCTGGTGTGGCAGCCTGTGGGAACCACAGGATAAAAATGGCGGGCTGTTATGCCGGGTTACGCCTGAGCTGAAGCTGGACGTCAAAGCGCGGGATATCAAAATCTCCAACGGCGTGGCGTTCTCTCCCGATCGACGCTGGATGTACCACAGCGACACGCCCAACGAAGTGCTCTATCGCTATCCGCTGGACAGCCAGGGTGAACCGGGTGAACGCACTGTTTTCCGTCGCTTTGACGCGGCTGGTGGCTTACCGGATGGCGCGGCGGTGGACAGTGAGGGATATTACTGGTCAGCGCAGTTTGATGGCGGGCGCGTCGTGCGTATCGATCCGCAGAGCGGCGAAATAGTCGACGAGATCCTGCTGCCGGTGAAGTGGCCTACCATGGTGGCCTTTGGCGGTGCCGATCTGAAAACGCTGTTTATCACCAGTTCGCGTGAAGATCGCACTGAAGAAGAGCTGGCGCGTTACCCTGAGTCAGGGGATATTTTTGCGGTTGAGGTCGACGTGGCGGGTATTGCAGAGCCGCGTTTCCGCGGTTGAGCAAAGGGCCGCGTTATCGCGGCCCCGGAAGATTAATGGCGTTGCAACACCGGTTTACCGGCCACCGGCTGATTCGGCAAACGGATGGTCAGTGACAGCAACAGGGAGATCACCAGCAGAGTCATAATCAGACTGAAGGTGACGGTAAAGCCGCCAAACAAGGAAGCCACCAGTGAACCCATCACGCTACCGATACCAAAGCCGAGATAGAGCAGCCCGTAATTTTTAGTCAGGTTGTTAAGGCCGAAGAAGTCACTGACCAGTGAAGGGAACACGGTGATGGTACCGCCGAAGCTGAAGGCGATGCAGGCTAACGACAGGAAGAAAGTGGTTTCATTCATATGGGTAAACAGCAGCACGCTCATTCCCGCCAGTGAAACAACCTGCGCCAGCGAAATCACCCGAATACGCATCATCTTATCCGAGAGCACGCCCAGCACCAGACGGCCGCTAAGGTTAGCAATGGCAATAACCGTCACCGCGTTGGCGGCAGTCTGGGTGGAGAGATGCACCAGACCTTCGCCGATATCCTTGGCGACACCAATCACATATAAACCGCTCATGCAGGCCGTCAGAAACATCAGCGCCAGCATCCAGTATTGTGGCAGACGTACTGATTGGGCCAGCGTGTAATCACGCGCCTGCTGCTGGCTGGTGCTGGCTGCGCTTTGCAGTGGCGCATCACGCATCAGCAGCGCGCCCAGCACGATCATCGACATGGCCAGCAGACCCCAGATGATAAACGTCTGTTCCAGACCAAACCGGCTAAGCAGCGCGCCGCAGATAAATTTAAAGCCCAGGCTACCAAGGCCGTAAGCCCCAATCGCACAGGCCGAGATCATCCCTTTACGCTCCGGGAACCACTTCACGCAGTTTGAGAGTGTCATCAGGTATCCGGCACCATCTGCCAGACCCACCAACAAACCCGCGCTGAAATAGAGCATCATCAGGTTATCGGCATGGGCGGTCAGCCAGAAGCCTGAAGCCATCAGCAGGCCTGCGCCGATAGTCACACGGCGAACGCCAAACCGCTCCTGCAGTTTTCCCGCCAGCGACGAGGCAATTGCCAGCCCTAAACTTAACAGGCCAAATGAGAAGGCGACCTGACTGATCGACGCATCCAGTTTTTGCGACAGCTGGCCGTTGAATAAACTCCATGTGTAGACCGAACCCAGCGCGAACTGAGTAATGACCGTTCCGATCAGTGTGAGCCAGCGGGTACGCTGGTAAGTAGCCTGTTGAGTCTGGTTCATTTTGTCTCTCCCGTCCGGGAATCCGGAAATTACGCTCAGAATAGGGCAGCCTTACGCGTGCGTGATGGGTAACGGCATGAACGGAAGCGGGGACGGCATGAAATGCCATTAACCAGGTATGAACGGCAGCGGGAGGAAGTAACCAAAGCGGCAGCTTAATGATTAAGCGTAATTAGCCGTAAGATAATGTTTCAGGCAGGCGATTTCACCAGCAACTTTGCAGATTTTTTGCCAGGCTAAGGGTTCACTTATCAGGAGGAAATATGAAAGACCGGACATATGAATCCATTACCAGTGAGGATGAGGTTTGCTGCATTATCGGTCAGGCAGTGATTGAACTGAGTGCAGAACAACAGCCTGTGACCAAATCGACGCTTGCGCTTAAATTATTGTCGATGGCCGATCGTGATAGTGACGATGAGCGTGTTCTGCTCTACTGGATTGCCCGTAAGGCAATTAATCAACCACAAAAACTTATTCAACAGCAGCAGCAATGGGCATGATGCTCATCCGGAAGCGGGCCGCAACCCGCCTCCACGTCAGACGATAGCGCGGCGACGGCTTGCCGGCCAGCGGGCAAACATCACCAGGTTGCCCAGCAAAATCATGACAAGGCCAGGGATGGCGCTGACATGCCATTCGTAACCTTCATAGCGGGTAGACAACGCCAGCGCAACCAGCGGAAACAGCACTGTTGTGTAGGCAGCCCGGCTCGATCCGATGCGACCCACCAGCGTAAAATAAGCGCCAAAGCCCAGCACCGACCCGACGATTGCCAGATAGCTCAATGCGCCCAGCCATTGTCCATTCCAGGCAGGCTCAAGCGACACGCCCTGCAGCAGTGACACCAGCGCCATCAGCAGCGCGCCATACAACATGCCGTAACTGTTGGTAGTCAGGACATCACGTTGCTGTCGCTGATGACGCAGGCTAATCATATTACCGAACGAAAAGCCCAGCGTGCCGAGCGCGCTCAGCCCGATTCCCCACATCAATTCGCTGGAGGCCTGAGTGTGACGCAGGTCGTGCCAGAACAGCGCCACAATACCGGCCATACCCAGCACTATCGCCGGAATCAGACGTGGAGAAGGGCGCTGGCCGAAGAAAATCCAGCTATTGACGGCGTTATACATCACCGCCATCGAGAAAATTACTGACTCCAGACCGCTGCTGATATAACCGGAGGCGTAGTAGAAGCAGACAAAGTTGAAGCCGAACACGCAGCCACCCTGCAGCAGGCAAAACAGATGATCGCGCAGGTTTAAGCGATGCAGCCGTTTCACCGCTTTCAGCAGCAACAGCATCACCAGCGAGGCCAGTAAAAAGCGCCAGAATACCGCCACGGTCACGGCGGTGATGCCTGCCGATTGTTGCGCATAGATGGCGATCCAGGTAGTGCCCCAGATCAGAACAACAGAGAGATATAAAAACAGGTTCATGGTCGCGTCCTTTTTCCCTAAAGCACACCAGTCTGCGGCCAGCTGGCGATGGTGTCTTGCATCAGGCTGCGTGAGATTTGCAAAATCTTGCGCATTTTTGAGTCGCCAGGGCGCGGCGGCCTGTTCTCGCCGCCGCCGGAGCCGTAAACTGGCCCTCTGTTCACTGACCCTGACATCATGATGCGCACTTACCAGACGTTTGAAACTCTGCAACGCCATAAAGCGCAACTGCGCGATCGGGTGCAGTTGCACAGCGGCCTGCAACTGGCGGCCTGGTTCAACAGTGGCGATCGCGTGACGACGCTCAGCGATCACCACACGCTGAGTCTCTATGTCGAAGGGGGCTACGATACCTGGCATAAAACTGCCCACGGCTGGCGTAATGGCGGGGCGCCGGATCGTTTCTGTCTGATGCCCGCGGGCATTGAATCGACGTGGGATTTGCGTGCCGATTTGGCCTTTGTGCATCTTTACTGCAGCGAAACGCAACTGCGGCATCTGGCTGAACAGGTCTGGGATCGCAGCCCGGCGCAGTTAAATCTGCATGAAAAAATCTTCTCAGCCGATCCGCGGATTACTCAGCTTTATCGCCACTTTCTGCTGAGCTGCGACTGGCAACAACCTGCCAGCCAGCTGACGCTCAGCAGCGCATCAACCTTATTGCTGACCCATCTGCTGCAGCAATATAGCGAAGTACAGTGGCAGCTCCCTCAGGTGCGCGGCGTTCTGGCACCGGTGGTATTACGTCGGGTGCTCGACTTTATTGATGCGCATCTCGATCAGCCGTTAACGCTGGCCGATCTTGCGTGCGAAGCGGCACTGAGTGAGTTTCATTTTGCCCGTATGTTTCGTCACACCGTGGGCGAAGCGCCACACCAGTTCGTGATGCGTCGCCGTATGCTACGAGCGCAGTTATTACTGGCGCAGCCGGGCCTGACGCTGACAGAAATTGCTCTGCACTGCGGTTTTCACTCTTCCAGCCACTTCAGCCACCGTTTTCGTCAGGTACATGGCGTGACGCCCTCGGCTTTTCGTCAGGCGAAGCGCCCAGCGCGGATTGAATAGCGGCGTTCACCGCACAAGAAACGCTTAACCGCAAACTGCGATAATCTGGCATCGCTCTCAGCGGCTGGCGGCTGTGAGGTTAAAGGCAGTCAGATAATAAAAAACCTCGCCGGAGCGAGGTCGTTTTACCCGTCAGGCCGTTACTGAATGGTAAACTGCCAGGAGCCCATCGGCTTGCGAACCAGCATCATGGTTTTTTCCACACCATCAATAACGACATAATATTGTTCATTGAGTTTGAGGCCTCTGGGAAACGATTCATTCCCTTCATAGCGCACCGTAATTTTATTGCCGAATACCTCTGCATCAGCCTCCTGACCAAACTGGGGCAGAGTAATTTTCTTTTTCACGCCTTGGGTCCTCGTTTTGATAAAGCGGGTGAGTAGCGAACCATCCTCGTTGTACAGCGTTGCTGTAATAGTGTAGCCGCGCGCAGAGACGATCACGATACCCCAGCCGCTATTACGTTGATGGAGAAGTCAGTTTACAGCTGATTAGGGCAGGCATATCTGACGAGAAAGTTACTGCTTTTGCGGAGATGCGCTTCCGGTGAGTCAGTTTATCTGTGATGGGCAAACGTCTTATCACATTCAGCTAAGAAGATATCGCCACTGCCGGAACCGGTGGAGCAGAGCTGAAGGTTTGTTTTCACGGCGGCAAGGTTTAAACGTTGTCGTACTCGGTACGGCGCGCGAATTAACGAGGGGTTTGGGGCAGGTAGCAAGGATGCGGCGTGCTGGTGTCCCCTGCAGGAATCGAACCTGCAACTAGCCCTTAGGAGGGGCTCGTTATATCCATTTAACTAAGAGGACGACGGCGCGCAGTATAACGTAGAAAGCGGCAAAGATTCACTACAACGCCGTGCGTTTGTTCATTCCGCCAGCAGTTTAGCGGTTCTCTCCCCAACATTACCGCTTTCCCCCGCTTCACCGGTGCCAGCTTTGCGTGAAATCCGTGCCGCCACCACCCTCATTTTGTGTAGCGCTGAGCTGTGCCAGCATCCGGTTTCTGCCCGTCTCTTATTCATACTCCATATAAATAATGATGGTTCCTACCACCGTTCCGGGCGTCGCGTTGGCGGCATCGTAGATTTTGTATCTGGCGCCAATATCAAAAGAGGTCAGCGATCCCACCAGATCTTTATTTTTCGTTAACGATGCCAGAGAAGTGGAGGCGGAATCGTAGCCGCTACTGAATTTCAGAGGATCAGCGATATCGTTAAACAGCTGGAATCCGATGCCTGTCGATGTGGAAGAAGCATTTCTGACAATAAACTTCGCGTTATCTACAAGATCGTTGCTGTAAGCCCTGAGATTAAAGGTTTTGGTCGCCTTACTGTTGATGCTGCCGCTACAGGAGAGCGGAATGGTAAAGCGCGTATCCGAAGCGTCGCCTGACTTGATAGTGAACAGCGTCGTCGAGGGCAGTGAGAACTGCTGATTCTGAATATTGCAGGTGGTACTGACCGGGACGAAGGTAACGTCAAAGGAGGCAAATCCTTTTAAATCGGAGTAGGAACTTGTCGCCGCGGCAGCTTTAGAAGAAACCAGTCCCCGCAATGCACTCGCTGTCGGGTAGGCATTGCTGCCGTTTGATGAAATAAAATAGAGCACCGGAATTTCAATTTTTCCGGTTGTGGTAGCAATGTCATACGCCGTGCCATCGACGACTTCAGCGTTGATGGTGATATCAGTATCAAACTCACTCGAGGCATAATCCTGAGTGATAAAAGCGCCAAACTCTTTGCTTGAGGCAGGAATAGAGGCGGTGAATCTAATATAGGTTTCCTGATCGCCAGTCACAAATTTTACCGTATAGCCACCCTCAAGGCCGTTGCGATAATAGAGCATCTCCCCACCGGTGACGCAGGTCAGTTTAAATCCGGAGAAATTTGAGCTGTTAGTGGTTGAGTGGCTACTGGTCAGTGACAGCATCGTTGCAAGTTCAATATCGTTAACGGTTGAAGTGGCTACCGCGCTCTTGCCAGTAGATAAATTCGACGCATCACAATAGGCTAATGCCTGGTTAACTGAAAACAGGCTCAGTCCGGTCAGCAGCATTATCGCCGTGGAAAGAATTTTTATAAATTTACGCATAGGTTTTCTCCGGTAAGCACGGCGTTTTTAATAATGCAGGACGGCTGGTTGTCCATCCGGACCATAATGTAATCGGGTAAGCTATCCGCTTTGACATAGACCAGGCCGCCCTGTGCCACATAGCCGAGTTCCTCATCTTTTTTGTTAAACAGAGAGGCACCAAACGTCAGTGGTTTTCCATCGGCATAATGGGCATGCAGGGAAAATGTTTGCCGGGTATCGGTCGCATACTTCACATAGGAAATACTGCCTTTCCATGGCGCGATTTTTTTAATATTGCCCTGAATGTCACTGGATGAATCTGAATTGAGGTAAAAGGTATTTTTACGCCACGGCGTAGCGTAGGGCACCAGCGCCTTCCCCTGTTTATTGGTATAAAGGGTCGCATTACCATTCACTTTCGCGCCAGCCACACCCGGTGCATCAATAATCACAAAATGATTTCCGGTTTGCGGTGAGGCCAGTAAGCCATGCTGCGACAACAGCAACGAGCCAGAAGCACCGGCACCATACTGGGTATAATGCTCTCCCTGGGTGACGTTACCGGTGAAGGTGGACCAGGGTGACGCATAAGAGACATACCCGCTGGAAGAGGCACCCTCATTGTTCCGATGATTAACCAACAGGTTATATCTTAAAGCGTCAGAGACTTTTTCATTCCAGCCGAGTGACGCGCTGGTCTGGCTTCCCTGCACGCTGGTAGATGCACTGACCGTGCCGTTGTGGTTAAACAGGCTCCACGGAATGCTCAGCGATAAAGTGGCATATTGCTCATCGCGGTAGACCGCCTTACGCCGGTTTTCCGCGTAAATTTCAGCATTGGTATAAATTCTTTTACCGGCATTAACGGACCAGGATATCTGATTGTAACTGTTACTCCATCCCAGACTAAACTGACGGGAAACCTTCGACGTATTCCAGTAACCCACCGCATAGAGTCCGGCATTGAGATTGCCATAACCCGCCGGAAGGCGCTGATCAAGCGTCAGGTTCAGGCTGTTTTTTTCCTGGGCACGGTAGCCAATCTGATCGCTGATAAACTCCGCGGCAGAATCGGACTGACTCAGGGTAGTGAAGTTTTTATCGCTGTGCGTCGCGCCAACCGTAACGGAGGTTTTGGTTGGAAAATGTTTATTTAACGCGACCCTGACTTTATCGCCCTGGCGTTTTTCCGGGTTGAGAGTGGCCTGAGTATATTGATAACTGGTGGTCAGCGTGCCCAGCCACGGCACAAGCAGGCCGCTACCTATCAGGCCGGACTGATAATTCTCGCTGGCAATGGCACCGGTCACCAGTGTCAGGTTGTTCCGGACACCTCTGGAATATTCCGCCTGGATAAAATCGCGTTGTTTAAACAGCGCATCGCTGCTGAATTTACCCGCATACATCACCCAGTCCGATGAGCCGCTTCGCAGCAAATTACCCGAGGAGGAGTAAGGAATAATGGTCGTGGTTTTACTGCCGTCTGCATTTTCAATGACCAGGTAAAGATCCGAACGGGAGCCGGTAGGCATCAGCTCAGAAAACTCAAAGGGTCCGGCGGGAACGCTTTGCTGGAAAATGATTTTGTCGTCCTGCAGGACTTTAACTGTCGCATTGCTGTCTGCAATGCCGCTGACGACGGGCATATAGGTCCGGTAGCTGTCGGGCAGCATGGCCAGCTCTTTCGTCAGGCTGACGCCGCGAAATTTAACGCTGTCGAACCAGGATGAACTGGTGTAGTCATCGCCTGCTTTTACCGTTGAACTGATTGCCGGCAATGACTTTTCAAGGTAGCGGGAGCGGTTAACCCAGCGTGAGTAGGTTTCATTACGATAATAATAGGTGTTATCACGGAAATGCCAGTCGGCAACGTTCAGCCCGCTGTTCAGTGTCAGGTAGAGGTTCGACTGATTATTGCCGTTACTGTAGTTTCCGGCAGAGTAGATAGCATTATAGTTGGTAAATATGCCGGGGATGCCTTTATCCCATAGCTCTGGCGGCATCCAGTTACGGTCATGAGAAATAATACGCGCCTGCGGCACGGTAATATCCAGCTGAAAAATATTCTGACGAAAATTGACTTCATCCTTTCCGACGATCTCATTCAGGGCGATCCATTCCTGACTGAGCGCCTCTTTTTGCACTGCCGGTTTAGTTTTATCCGTTTTTATATCTAACGCGGCCAGTGCATTGGCGGAAATCAGAAAACTATTTTTCCCTTCAACCTTTAACTGATGTTTGCCTTTCCACTCTTTATTGACGTAAATGTCGACGCTATAAATACCCGGGGCAATGGTATTCTTCTCTTCAGACCACGCTTCATTGGAGGCGCTGCCCAACATAAAGCCCTGGTTGAACTCTTCATTGGCATAGCTGCGCAGGCACACGGCGACACCGATAAAAATGAGCATTGTCTTCAAAAACGTCAATTGGCTTTTCATTAGCGTTTAATATCAACCGTTCTGAGTGTGCCGAAGTCATCGATAAAGGTCAGATAAACCTGCGCCTGTTTTGATAAAGCCGCTGAATGGGGAAGAGGTGTGCAGCTTAGCGGTTTTGCTAAAACAGTGGACTGCAGGAAATTATCCTTTTTGCTGCCATTTTTAACATGGCTTAATCCGGCGACGGTCACGTAATAGGGCGAATCATTTTTAATGCAGGCGCCATTATTCTGCTTAACCAGCGACAGGTAACTCTGCAGTTTATTAATGTCAGCTTTCAGATTGGCCGGCCGGTAAAAAACTTTCACCCGATTACGCACGGCGAACTGGATATAGCTGCCGCTTTTGTCTTTGGGATTAGGGGGAATATCAATGAAATTGAGCCAGAAAAGGCTTTCACGATCGGCTGGCAGTGAACCGGCAAGATTGTTTTTAACGACGGTCAGGATCTGACCATCATTCGCGCTGATGCGAACCACTGAAGGCACGACGGCCAGCGGTAATCTGAGATCTTCGGGTTTCGCATCAGGATTGCCATTATCTATCCATGCCTGAACCAGGTGAGCTTCGGCTGATTTATTGACCAGCTGGACGTTGACGCTTTTTTTATCGCTGTTATAGATGACGCGCGTGTTGTTCATAACCACACTGGCGCTTGCGACGCAGGAAAGAGTAAACAGTAATGTGCCTAAATAAACGCGTTTCATTTTCTGATCTCATTTTTGACATCCTTGTCGGGTTAAATTATCCGGATTTAACAATTAACCGCAGATCGATTAATCGTAATTGAAGGTATAGGTCGCGGTGGTCACAACAGAACCGGGTTTCACTGCCGCACCACCGTAGTTGTAGTAGTTGGCAAAGTAGTTCAGTGCTCCACTTGGGGAGACGTCATAGGTCGTTCCGTCAGTGGAAGAGGTGCTCAGACCGGTATCGAGTGCGCTATTAAGTGCGACCAGCTGGCTACCATCTTTGGTAATACCGATTCCTACGCCGCTGGCGGTGCCGGTACTGTTTTTCAGGTAGGTATTGTCTTCCGACACGTTACCGCCTGAGAAGGTGATTTTCAGTGTTTGCGCCGCTGCACTGGTGCTATCAAAACCGGCGCAGCCATCGACATTCAGCGTAAACGGTTTAGCATTAGTCGACACCACGCCCACAGCGGTACCCATATCGCTGCTGGTCACCGGGTTTAAATCAACGGCGAAATCGCTGCCGCTGTTGGTGGTGACATTACAGGTTGCATCAGTGACTGAACCGTAAAAGGTGATGGTTCCGCCGCCAACGCTTTCGGTGGTTGCGGCCAAAGCAACCTGACAGGTCATTAACAGGGCGAGTCCTGCGGTGACTTTATTAAACATTATTTTTTTCATGTTATAATCCTTATTATGCGTAACGTAACCGGCGTATATTTTCCGTGTTGACGTTACTTATGGTGTGGCGACGCTGGATTAATACCCTTGTCTGATTTTGTGTGTTAATAACAGGCGGCATAGTAATGCTAAAGGTGATGCTGAAATAAATATTATTATGTGAACTGATTGTTTAATTTAAATAGGTTGTTTTAAATTTACTGCGTTGCGCAGCTCTGGTGTTTATAAACTCTCTTTTATAAGGCGGGGTGACAAAGTAACACTACTCTTTACCGTTTTCCTGTTAGTAGTAAATCTAACAAAAAATGCGTTAGGAAAATATCCATTTATTTCGATATCCATCTTCAAATGGAATCTTGCGTTAATTTAAGGGTGTTTTTGTGTGATTGGAGGCTGGCTTTATTAACATGCATTCCAAAATGAGAATGCGGTCCCGACGGAGAATGACGTTTATTGACAGAGGGATAATTTAATTTACGATTGCAGCCTGGTGATTGCAAATAATTCTTTATTCACGCTGTGCAGATTATTTTTGGCGGGGAGTAAATAATCGCTGAAGCGAATGCGTCATTCACTTTAAGGCAGTTATGGCAGTTATGGCAGTTATGGCAGTTACGGCAGTTATGGCGAATATGACGTGATGCGAATTAATGGGTGAAGCGGGGGAAGAGGGCGAGCGGTGTTGGACCAGCCCACGCCGCATCGCCATCTTCCTCCTTTAATTACTCTTCCTGTTGTTCGCGCTCGCGACGTTTCTCCTGCTTTTTCTGGTCGGCTTTGGCTTTGGCGACCGCCGCCTCGCTCATATCGTTGCGGATCTGCGCATGGCTGATCAGGGCAAAAATCAGGGTACCGCCGGTGATATTACCTAACAGCGTGGGCAGGGCGAAGGGCCAGAGGAACTGATGCCAGGGAATGCTGCCATTAAAGACCAGGTAAAGCACCTCGACCGACCCTACAACGATGTGCGCCAGATCGCCCAGCGCCACCAGCCAGGTCATCATCACAATCACCACCAGTTTGGCTCCGCCGGCAGAGGGGAACATCCAGACCATAGTGGCAATAATCCAGCCGGAAATCACCGCGTTGGCAAACATCTCGCCTGGCGTGTTTTCCATCACTTTCATGCTGATGTCAGTAAACGCCTGGCGGGTTGCATCATCAAAGATCGGCATCTCATTAAAGGCCAGCGCTGCCAGCGCGGTGCCAATCAGATTGCCCAGCAGCACGAAGCCCCATAAACGCAGCAGCAGGCCGACATTGCCCCAGGTCGGCTTGTGCATCACCGGCAATACCGCGGTAACGGTGTTCTCGGTAAACAGCTGCTGGCGCGCCATAATGACAATCACAAACCCAAAGGTATAACCGAGATTTTCCAGTAAAAAGGCCCCTGGCACGCCCTCAAGATAAACCTGAAATATCCCTTTCGCCATCAGTGAAGCGCCCATCGATAAGCCGGCTGCAATGGCTGACCAGAGCAGAGCCATACCGTCGCGTTCCAGCTCTTTCTCCCCATCCTGACGAATCTCTTCATGTATGGCTGCAGCACGCGAAGGTAGCGCCTCCTCGTCGACCTCTATTTCTTTACCCTCGTCCTTTTCATCACTTTCAACGTCATTGTGATCCTGTTGGTTACCTGATGAAGGCTTCATATTTTCTCCTGGTGATAGTGCTGTGGCGTAATAAGCGTAGCTGCTTTTTATTTGCCGATAATGTAACGAGGGATATGAATAAGCGTAACAAGCTTTTTCGTGGCTGCATTTTTAAGCGACCACCACGGCACACCGCACTTATCGCCTCCTGAAGGCCACTCTGAACGGCGCGGCAAACTTCGGCCCACAGCAACATTATGGTATTATCCTGGCCTTCTTTTAGCTGGTGCGATCCCCCCTTCATGTTGGAAATCATTACGCTCTCTTGTGTACGCGATGAACGAACGCTGTTTCATCAGCTCTCTTTCAGCGTTCATGCTGGCGACATTGTGCAGTTTGAAGGGCCAAATGGTGCCGGTAAGACATCGCTGTTGCGTTTAGTGGCGGGATTAAGCCGGCCAGAGCAGGGCGAGATACGCTGGCACGATCGTCCGATCGCGCAGCAGCGTGAACAGTGGCACGCTTCACTGCTTTACCTGGGGCATCATCCCGGCGTGAAGGCGGTGCTCTCCCCATTAGAAAATCTGCGTTTTTATCACCGCGACTGCGAAGACGCGCAGATTTTTGCCGCGCTGGAAAGTGTGGATCTGCTCGGTTATGAAGAGGTGCCGGTGGCGCAACTCTCTGCCGGCCAGCAGCGTCGGGTCGCGCTGGCACGTTTATGGCTCAGTCGCGCCACCCTATGGATTCTGGATGAGCCGCTGACCGCCATCGACAAAACGGGCATCGAAAAATTAATGATGAAATTTGCTCAGCATGCCGATAACGGCGGGGCGGTGATCGTGACGACCCATCAGGATCTGCCCGATCCTGCAGGGCGCGTGCGTAAAATTCGCCTCAGCGCGGCGGAGTCAATCTGATGCTGTTTCGTCTTATTCAGCGTGAATTGCGCATTGCCTTTCGCGGCGGGGCCGATGTGGTTAACCCGCTGTGGTTTTTCCTGATCGTCATCACCCTGTTTCCGCTGGGTATCGGGCCCGATCCGCAACAGCTGGCGCGTATTGCGCCGGGTGTCGCCTGGGTCGCCGCACTGCTGGCCTCGCTGCTGGCGCTTGAGCGGTTGTTTCGCGATGATTTTATCGACGGCTCACTGGAGCAACTGTTGCTGCAGCCGACGCCGCTGCCGGTCACGGTAGTGGGCAAAGTGATTGCGCACTGGCTGGTCACCGGATTACCGCTGATTGTCCTGTCGCCGCTGGCGGCACTGCTGTTATCGCTCGATTTTAATGGCTGGTGGGCGATGGCGTTAACGCTGCTGATCGGCACGCCGACCCTGAGCTTTCTCGGCGCCATCGGCGTTGGATTAACGGTGGGATTACGGCGCGGCGGCGTGCTGCTGAGCCTGCTGGTGCTGCCGCTGGCGATTCCGGTGCTGATTTTCGCCAGTGCGGCCATTGAGGCTGCCAGCCAGGGGTTACCGATAGGTGGCTATCTGGCGATCCTCGGGGCTATGCTGCTGGTCAGCGCAACGCTCTCCCCGTTTGCGACCGCGGCGGCGCTTCGGATCACGCTGCAATGAGTCCGTCACGGCGGCGCAGCGCCCAATAACTATTAACCGTAAATGTGAGCACTTGCTATGTGGAAAGCGTTACATCAGCTGGCTAAACCCGACCGGCTCTACCAACTCTCTGGTCGTCTGGTGCCCTGGTTCGCCGTGACCGGCCTGGCAGCGCTGCTGTTGGGTTGGATCTGGGGATTTGGTTACGCACCGGCTGATTATCAGCAGGGCGACAGTTTCCGCATTATCTATATCCACGTTCCGGCCGCCATGTGGTCGATGGGCATCTACGCGTCAATGGCCATCGCGGCATTTTGCGGGCTGGTGTGGCAGCTGAAGATGGCCGACCTGGTCTCTGCGGCAATGGCGCCGGTGGGCGCGGTGTTTACCTTTATCGCGCTGGTTACGGGCTCGGCGTGGGGGAAACCGATGTGGGGCACCTGGTGGATCTGGGATGCGCGCCTCACCTCTGAGCTGGTGCTGCTGTTCCTCTATATGGGTGTTATTGCGCTCTACCACGCCTTTGACGATCGTCGCACCGCCGGACGTGCCGCCGGTATCCTGATTCTGGTGGGCGTGGTGAATCTGCCGATCATTCACTACTCGGTTCAGTGGTGGAACACTCTGCATCAGGGCTCCTCCGGCATACTGCAACAGGCGATCGCGCCGGTGATGCGTACGCCGCTGCGCTGGGCGATTCTCGGTTATCTGCTGCTGTTTATCACCCTGACCCTGATGCGGTTACGTAATCTGATTTTATTAACCGAACGCCATCGCCCCTGGGCCATCAGCGTAGCGAATAAGGGAGAGAAAGCATGACGCCGGCCTTTTCCTCGTGGCACGCCTTCTTCGTCATGGGCGGTTACGCCTTCTATGTCTGGCTGGCGGTCGCCTGCACCCTGATCCCGCTGATCGGTCTGGTCATACACACCCTGCTGACACGCCGTCGTCTGCTGGCGCAGATTCGCCAGCGTGAGGCGCGCGAACGCCGCATCCGCACTGCGAAGAGTAAACAAGCCGCTGCTGATGCGGCAGGAGAAAGCCTGTGAATATCCGTCGACGTAATCGTCTGTATGCCGTGCTAGCGATTCTGATCGGCCTCAGCCTGGCTACCGCGCTGGTGATGTATGCGCTGCGCTCGAACATCGACCTGTTTTATACCCCGAGTGAAATTCTCTACGGCAAAGGCGAGGCGCATGAGATACCGGAGCCGGGTCAACGGTTGCGGGTTGGTGGCATGGTGATGCCGGGCAGCGTCAAACGCGATCCCAACACGCTGGCCGTCTCATTCAAACTTTACGATGCCAATGGTGTCGTCAGCGTCAGTTTTGAAGGGATTTTGCCGGACCTGTTCCGCGAAGGGCAGGGCGTAGTGGCACAAGGGGTGCTGGAGTCGGGCAACCGGATTACTGCCAAAGAGGTGCTGGCGAAGCACGATGAAAAATATACGCCGCCGGAGATTGAAGACGCGATGAAGAAAAATCACAACGGCCCGCAGTCGCTGTATCAGCCAGGAAAACAGTCATCATGATGCCGGAAATCGGAACCTTTCTGCTCTGTCTGGCACTGGGTATTTCGCTGCTGCTCAGCACCTATCCGCTGTGGGGCGCAGTGCGCCAGGATGCGCGCCTGATGGCAATGGCGCGTCCGCTGGCCGCTGGCCTGTTTGTGCTGATTGCCGCGGCATTTTTGCTGCTGGTCTGGGCGTTCATCGCCAACGATTTTACCGTCAGCTACGTCGCCACCAACTCCAACAGTCTGCTGCCGGTCTATTACCGCATCGCTGCCACCTGGGGCGCTCATGAAGGTTCACTGCTGCTGTGGGTGCTGCTGCTCAGTAGCTGGACGGTGGCGGTGGCGATCTTCAGTCGCGGCATGCCTCAGGATGCGCTGGCCCGCGTGCTGGCGGTGATGGGAATGATCAACCTCGGTTTCCTGCTGTTTATCCTGCTGACCTCCAATCCGTTCAGCCGGACCTTGCCCGACTTCCCGATTGATGGTCACGACCTGAATCCGATGCTGCAGGATATCGGCCTGATCTTCCATCCGCCGCTGCTCTATATGGGTTATGTCGGTTTCTCGGTGGCGTTCGCGTTTGCTATTGCCTCCTTAATGGCCGGACGGCTTGATACCGCCTGGGCGCGCTGGTCGCGTCCCTGGACTACCGCGGCCTGGGTATTTCTCACCATTGGTATCGTGCTCGGTTCAGCCTGGGCCTATTACGAACTCGGCTGGGGCGGCTGGTGGTTCTGGGACCCGGTGGAAAATGCCTCGTTTATGCCGTGGCTGGCGGGCACGGCGTTAATGCACTCGCTGGCGGTCACCGAAAAGCGCGGCACCTTTAAGGCCTGGACGGTGTTGCTGGCCATTACCGCGTTCTCGCTCAGCCTGCTCGGCACCTTCCTGGTTCGTTCCGGTGTGCTGGTTTCGGTTCACTCTTTTGCGTCCGATCCGGCGCGCGGCATGTTTATCCTCGCCTTCCTGGTGATTGTGATTGGCAGCTCGCTGCTGCTGTATGCGATTAAGGGCGGTCAGGTGCGGAGCCGGGTACAAAATGAAACCTGGTCACGCGAATCCTTCCTGCTCAGCAACAACGTACTGCTGATTGCCGCCATGCTGGTGGTGCTGCTCGGCACGCTGCTGCCGCTGGTGCATAAGCAGCTGGGACTGGGCAGCATCTCGGTGGGCGAGCCATTCTTCAATACCATGTTCAGCTGGCTGATGGCGCCGTTTGCCTTGCTGCTGGGGATCGGGCCGCTGGTGCGCTGGCGTCGTGACCAGCCACAAAAGCTGGCGAAACGGCTGGCGCTGGCGCTGATCGTGACGCTGGCGGGCTCAATCCTGATCCCCTGGTGGTTGCAGGATCGTATTGCTGCCATGACCGTGGTCGGTCTGCTGATGTCGCTGTGGATCATTGTGCTGACGCTGCTGGAACTGCATGAGCGCGCCACTCATCGGCACCGCTTCTTTAGCGGACTGCGCCATCTTTCGCGCAGCCACTGGGGCATGGTGCTGGGCCATCTTGGCGTCGGCGTCACAGTGATAGGCATCGCCTTCAGCACCCAGTACAGCGTCGAACGCGATGTGCGCATGAAGGCGGGTGACAGTGTGGACATTCACCACTATCACTTTGTTTTTCGTGGCGTCCAGAACCTTCAGGGTCCGAACTACAGCGGTGGCGCGGGCCTGATTGAAGTCACGCGCAACGGTAAACCGGAAGCGATGCTGCAGGCTGAAAAGCGTTTCTACACCGCCGCGCGCACCATGATGACCGAGGCGGCGATTGACGGCGGCTTCAGTCGCGATCTCTACGCGGCGTTAGGCGAAGAGCTGGATGATGGTGGCTGGGCCGTGCGGATCTATTACAAACCCTTTGTGCGCTGGATCTGGTTCGGCGGTCTGTTAATGGCGCTGGGTGGCCTGTTCTGCCTGTGCGATCCCCGTTATCGCGCCCGCAAAAAAGCGACACCTGAGGAGCTGGCATGAATAAGAAAATCCTGTTTATTCCGCTGGTGCTGTTTCTGCTGCTGGCGGCGGCGCTGCTGTGGCAGCTGTCACGCAATGCCGAGGGCGACGATCCGACCCGGCTGGAGTCGGCACTGATCGGCAAACCGGTGCCGCTGTTCCGGCTGGAAGCGCTGGACCAGCCGGGTAAAGTTTACGATCAGCAGGTGCTGACCGACGGCAAGCCGATTCTGCTGAACGTCTGGGCCACCTGGTGCCCGACCTGCCGCGCTGAACATCACTACCTGAATAGCCTGGCGGAGCAGGGCATTCGGGTGGTGGGACTGAACTACAAAGACGATCGTAACAAAGCGGTCAGCTGGCTGAATACGCTGGGTAACCCCTATGCGCTCAGCCTGTATGACGGCAACGGCATGCTCGGGCTGGATCTGGGGGTTTACGGCGCGCCGGAAACCTTCCTGATCGATGGCAAAGGCATCATTCGCTATCGCCATGCCGGCGATCTGAATGAGCGTGTCTGGCAGCAGGAAGTGAAGCCGTTGTGGATCAAATACAGTAAGGAGGCCGGAGCATGAGGCGTCTGTTACTGCTGGCCTGCGGTCTGCTGTTCAGCTTCAGCCTGTGGGCCACTATCGATACCCTGCAGTTCGATTCGGTAGCGCAGGAAGAACAGTACCGCGATCTGACCGCTTCGCTGCGCTGTCCGAAATGCCAGAACAACAGCATCGCCGACTCGAACGCGATGATTGCGGCGGATATGCGTCTCAAGGTCTATCAGCTGATGAAGCAGGGCCAGGATCGCCAGCAAATCATCGATTACATGGTGGCGCGCTACGGCAACTTCGTCACTTACCAGCCGCCCGTGACGCCATCAACGCTGATTTTGTGGGTTGGACCGGCGCTGTTCGTGCTGCTGGGCGGCGCAGTTATCGTGCTGCGCAGTCGCCAGCGCAAAACCCGCAGTGAGCTGGACGAAGATGAACAACAGCGTCTTGATGCGCTACTCAAGTCAGACAGGAAGCCGTAATGAGTGCATTTTGGATCACCCTTTTACTGTTATTACTGGCGGCCTGTGCTCTGTTCCTGGCCGCGGGCTGGCGGCAACGTCAGACCAGCGCGGGCGATCGCGATCGTCTCAATCAGCGCTTCTATCATCAGCGGCTGAGCGAGCTGGCGCAGGACGAAGAGCAGGGCGTGGTGGCGGAGCGGCCGGTGATGGAGCGGGAACTGCAACAGACGCTGCTGGCCGATATCCCGCCCGCCACTGCGCTGCAGCCGCACAGCAGCAGCCGCTGGATATTAGTGCCGGGACTGATTCTGCTGCTGGTGGTGTCGCTGGGGACTTATCTGAAAGTCGGCGGTCTGACGCAGCTGATCGGCTGGAAGCAGGTAGAGCAAGCGTATCCTGACTTGCGGGCGCGGTTAATGGACCCGGCAGCCAAACCGCTGAGTATGGAAGAGCTGGCACGGTTGCAGCTTGGGCTGCGCAGCGCACTGCAGTCGGAACCGGATAATCTTAACGACTGGACCATGCTGGGCCGGCTCGGCATGGTGCTGAATAACGCCAGCGTTGCCAGCCAGGCGTTTGAACGGGCCCTGCAGTTAGCGCCCAATGATACCGGGCTGAAGCAGGATTACGCCGAAGTGCTGACTCGCTCCAGCGATCCGCAGGATAACCGCCAGGCGGCGCTGCTGCTGCACGAATTGCTTAAAGCTGATGGTCACAACCTGCGTACTCTGGGCCTGCTGGCGTTCAATGCCTTTGAGCAACAGCAGTACGATCAGGCTATTGATGCCTGGCAAACGCTGCTGACGCTGTTACCGGCCAGTGATGAGCGGCGTGCCATGATTGCCCGCAGCATTGAACAGGCTAAAACCGCCGCCGGGCAGCAGAGCAGCCAGCTGGCGCTGACTATCAGCCTGACGCCGCAGGCAGAAAAAATGTTACCGCAAGGCGGAGTGTTGTATATTTCTGTGTCTGATGGTGTCTCGCCGGTGCCGGTAGCCGTGAAGCGCATGCCGCTCAGCCACTTCCCGTTATCGCTGACGCTGGATGACAGCAATGCCATGATGCCGGATCGCCTGCTGTCGGCGCAGCATCAGATCCAGGTCCGGGCGCGAATTTCGCGCGACGGCAGCGCCAACCCCCGGACGGGGGACTGGTCGGGTCTGAGTGCGATCACGCCCTGGGATGGTCATCAGCAGATAGCAGTAGAAATTAATCAACAGCAGCCCTGAGCGCGTGACCGATCACGTTCAGGCGGACCCCGTGGCAACCCCGGCTGACGTGAAGTTAGCTATGCTGATGGGATATGCAGGTTCGTTACCGGGCTGCCGCCTGAAAATGGGCAGACCTTTTTTCATCCGCACAGGGAGAATGGAATGAATTATCGCCTGACCAGCCTGGCTGTCGCCAGCCTCCTTCTGGTAGGTTGTGCCAGTTCGAAGCCAGCGAATGACGAACCCGCTCAGCGCAGCGATCCGTTCGAAGGCTTCAACCGCACGATGTTTAACTTTAACTATAACGTGCTGGACCCCTATGTGCTGCGCCCGGTGGCAGTGGCCTGGCGCGATTATGTGCCGGTACCGGCCCGTACCGGACTGAGTAATTTCCTCGGCAACCTCGAAGAGCCCGCCAGCATGGTCAACGCCATTCTGGTCGGCAACGGACGGGATGCGGGCATTCACTTCACCCGCTTCTTCCTGAACAGCGTGCTGGGCCTGGGCGGCTTCATTGACGTGGCTGGTAAAGCCAATCCGGAGCTGGCGCGTGAAGAGCCGCACCGTTTCGGTACCACGCTGGGGCACTATGGCGTCGGATATGGTCCCTACGTAGAACTGCCGGCTTACGGCAGCTTTACCCTCCGTCAGGATGGCGGCGGTTACGTCGATACCCTCTATCCGGTTCTGGGCTGGCTGACCTGGCCGATGTCGATTGGTAAATGGACGCTGGAAGGTATTGAGACGCGGGCGCAACTGCTTGACTCGGATGCGATCCTGAAACAGCAAAGCGATCCCTACGCCTTTATCCGCAACGCCTATTTCCAGCGTCACGATTTCCTGGCGCGCGGCGGCAAGCTCAAGCCGGAAGAGAACCCGAACGCGGCAGCGATTCAGGACGATCTGCAGGATATCGACGCGCAGTAACTTTTCGCCAGCATCGGTTTCTGCCAGTAAAAAGGGCGACTCATTTGAGTCGCCCTTGTTGTTTGCCTTTGCGCATCAGAACTTATAGTTAAAGTTCGCGCCATACAGCCAGGCCTTACCTTCGGAATTAAAGGTATAAGGACCTTCTTTGACCGTTACGTTCTGACCATGCATATAAGAGATACCGACATCGACTGAGGCGTGATCGTCGAAGGCATAGGAGGTACCGGCGCTGAGCCACAGGCGATCCTGATCCGGGATCGAGATTGAGCGCTTATCGGCCGGAACCGGGCTGTCATCAAAGGCGATACCGGTACGGAAGGTCCAGTTCTGGTCATAGAAGTAGGTCGTCCCCAATGCAATACGCCAGGCATCGCGGTAACTCTCATCTTTATAGAACAGGGTCTGGCCGTTAGAACCGGTCGCCTTCAGCTCCTGGAACTGGCTCCAGCTGGTATAGGCCATGCTGTAGTGTACCGCCCACTGCGGTGCTACTTTGTGCCAGCCTGACACTTCCCACATTTCCGGCAGGTTAAGCGTCAGTGCGCCAGGAATGGTTGAACCGTTGGTGCCGAAAGGGATGCCCGACTGCTGCGGATTATTAACCGCGTTCAGGGCGGAAGGGAGATTACTTTTGTAATCACCATCAAAATCGACTTTTACTTCCGAGCGATAGGTAAAGCCGAAACGGTTATTTTCATCCACTTCATACAGGATGCCGGCGTTCCAGCCGTAGCCCCACTCATCGCCTTTCAGATGGGCGACCTGGGTATCGGCCGGAATACGTAATGCCGCGCCTGATTCACCGGCATAACGCTCAATTTTGGCTTTGGCATAGACGGCATCAAATCCCACCCCAACACTGAAATGTTCATTCAGCCGGTAAGCGGTGCTGAGATTAAAGTTTCCGGTCATCAGGTCCGTTTTACCGCCATAGCCACCGGCGGTGTAACCATTATTAAACTCTGTCGCTAAGCCATAATTGGAGGTGGCAGAAGCACCGATCCACCATTGATCGTTAATCGGCTGAACGTAATGAATATTCGGCACCCACTGATTCGGGGCGATATTATCGGCATCGAGGCTACGACCGCTCTGACTGCGACCGCTGATATTGACATCCGGATCGATATAGACCGCGCCAATAGAGAATGCCGGACGATCCATTAATGCCATCGTTGCCGGGTTACGGCTGGCGGATGCGGCGGTATCGCCCATTGCGCCTTCGCCTGAATATGCGCGACCTAAACCAATCGAAGAAAATTCATTTAACTGAAACCCAGCTGCGTAAACGTGTGAAGAGACAAGTGCCACTGCAGCCGCCACGGCTGACTTTGCAAACAGGTTTTTATGGTTCATGACCACAACCTCATGTGAATTATTATTTAACGTTATTACGTCGCGTAACAAGGGACGGCGGATTGTAGGGACTGATGTAAATCGTACATATCAGACCAGTGCGGAGAGTATAGGTCCGACCTGTGTGCATGTTGCAATATTGTTTTTAAAATATTTCAGGATTGATCGCTTAAAATTCGATCTGCGTAACAAAACTGAGCTGGCGCAGCACAGCATAACCAGTCCAGTTTGTTCTGGATCAAATTTTATTGTGATATTCGTCACTTAGCTACCGCTTCGTGGCGCATCTTTAGCCGAAGAGGTAAAATCTGGCGTATAAAATTGCTTATCCCACCAGACCTATCGTCAGGAGAAAATAATGACTGATGCCATTAAAAAATGCAGTGCGACAGAAACCGCTGCCTGCTGTTGTGTTGATGTTGGCACGGTAATGGATAATACCGATTGCACCGCCAGCTGGTCGGAGTGGTTTGCCCAGCGCACTGAGGCGGAAGCCAAACTGGCCAGTCTGACCGAACGTGCCCGCCAGGTAGAGTCCGATCCCTGTCTGATTGAGGCGCGCTTCAGCGAGGTGGATCAGGGCGTCCAGCTTGATATCGATTTCACCTTCTGCTGCCAGGCAGAAACCCTGATTTTCCAGCTCGGTTTACGCTAACCCGCCCGACGCCGCGTTCAGCGCGGCGTTTTTCATTTTCGTGTTTCCCTTCGCACTTTTTCCCTTTCGATATTGGCGACTCACCCGCTTGTGGTTAACACTGGGATCAGGTCAGACCTCTTCAGGCAATGACGCCACGGTCCCGAGTCACAGGTGAGAACAATGAGCAAAGCGCAGCCGCTGCTGACGCGCGATGGCGAACGCATCGCGATTACCCACGGGTTACGCACCCCTTTTCTGCGCCAGGCGACCGGCTTCCACGGCATTCCGGCGGTGGAACTGGGCCGGATGGTGGTCAGCGAATTGATGGCGCGCAGTGAACTGCCGGTGGAAGTGATTGATCAACTGGTGTTTGGTCAGGTGGTGCAGATGCCGGAAGCGCCAAACATTGCGCGCGAAATTGTCCTGAGTAGCGGCCTGAGCGTTCATACCGACGCCTACAGCGTCAGCCGCGCCTGCGCCACCAGTTTTCAGGCGGTGGCTAACGTTTGCGAAAGCCTGATGGCGGGAACTATCTCTGCCGGCATCGCCGGTGGCGCGGATTCGTCATCAGTGCTGCCGATTGGCGTCAGCAAAAGCCTGGCGCGGGCGCTGGTCGATCTCAATAAAGCCCGCAGCCTGCAGCAAAAACTGCAGATTCTGCGCCGCCTGCGTCCGCGCGATCTGCTGCCGGTACCGCCTGCGGTAGCCGAGTATTCAACCGGACTGCGAATGGGCGATACCGCCGAGCAGATGGCTAAAAGCCACGGCATCAGCCGCGAGGCGCAGGATGCGCTGGCGCTGCGATCTCATCAGCATGCCGCTAAAGCCTGGCAATCGGGCGTGCTGCAACAGGAAGTGATGGCGGCGCTGGTGCCACCGTGGAAAAAACCGATCGACCAGGATAATAACGTGCGTATGGATGCAAAGGCGGAAGACTATGCCCGGCTGCGTCCGGCATTCGATCGCCAGCATGGCAGCGTCACCGCGGCCAACAGCACGCCGCTGACCGATGGCGCCGCCGCGGTCATTCTGATGCGCGAAGGACGCGCGCGTGAGCTGGGCCTGCAACCGCTGGGCTATCTGCGCAGCTATGCTTTTACCGCCATCGGCGTACAGCAGGATATGTTGCTGGGTCCGGCGTACGCCTCACCGCTGGCGCTGGATCGTGCCGGCGTCACCCTGGCCGATCTGACCCTGATTGATATGCATGAAGCCTTCGCCGCCCAGACCCTGAGTAACCTGCAGCTATTCCGTGACGAGCGCTTTGCCCGCGAGGTGCTTAATCGGCCACACGCGCTGGGCGAAGTGAATGAAGAGCGTTTTAACGTACTGGGCGGATCGATCGCCTACGGTCATCCTTTTGCCGCTACCGGTGCGCGGATGATCACCCAGACGCTGAACGAACTGCGGCGGCGCGGCGGCGGGTTAGGGCTGGTCACCGCGTGTGCGGCGGGTGGTCTGGGTGCGGCAATGGTTCTGGAGGCCGAATAATGGAACAGAGTGCTTTTCATTTACAGATGCGGCTGGATCACGTTGGCGTCATCACCATCGACGTGCCGGGCGAGAAGATGAACACCCTCAAAGCGGAATTTGCCGGACAGATCACCGCCATCATTGCCGAGGCGCGGCGCGACCCGCAACTGGCGGGGCTGGTGCTGATTTCGGGCAAAGCTGACAACTTTATAGCGGGTGCAGACATCAGCATGATCGATCGCTGCCAGAGTGCCGCAGAGGCTGAAGCGCTGGCGAAGCAGGGCCAGGAAGTGATGGCGGCGCTGGCCGCCTTGCCTTTCCCGGTGGTGGCGGCGATTCACGGTGCCTGCCTCGGCGGTGGGCTTGAGCTGGCGCTGGCCTGCGATGCACGCATCTGTTCTCTGGATGATAAAACCCGCCTCGGCCTGCCGGAAGTCCAGCTTGGCTTATTGCCCGGTTCAGGAGGCACGCAGCGATTGCCCCGTTTGATTGGCGTGCAGCAGGCGTTGCCGCTGATCCTGACCGGCAAAAGCCTGCGGGCGAAGCAGGCACGTAAACTGGGCATCGTTGATGATGCAGTGCCGCAGGCGATCTTGCTGGAAACGGCGATTGCCAGAGTGAAAAAGGGCAAGGTCAGCGGCCGCACGCTGCCGCTGCGCGATCGGCTGCTGCATGGACCGGTGGCGCGTCAGGCGCTGTTTGCGCTGGCAACCCGCCAGACCGCCGCTAAAACCCAGGGTAACTACCCGGCGGCGAAACGCATCATTGAGGTGGTGCGAGTCGGGCTGGAGCAGGGCAGCCGCGCGGGGCATGAGGCTGAAGCACGCGCCTTTGGTGAACTGGCAATGACGCCAGAATCGGTTGCGTTACGCGGTCTGTTCTTCGCAACCACCGCGATGAAAAAAGAGCCGGGCGGTGACGCCACGCCGCGTCCGGTGCGCAGCATCGGCATTCTCGGTGGCGGTCTGATGGGCGGCGGTATCGCCAGCGTCAGCGCGATCAACGCCGGGTTGCCGGTGCGGATAAAAGATATCAGCCTGGCGGGCGTCAACCATGCGCTGAAAACCAGCTGGGATTTGCTGAGCAAAAAGGTGAAACGCCGTCAGATCACGCCGGCTCAGCGTCAGCAGCAGATGGCCCGCATTACCGGCGGCATCGATTATCAGGGCTTCGCCCACCGTGATGTGGTGATTGAAGCGGTATTTGAAGATCTGGCGCTCAAGCAGCAGATGGTGCGCGAGATTGAATCGCACTGTCAGCCGCAGACCATTTTTGCCTCTAATACCTCTTCCTTGCCGATTGAGGAGATCGCTGCCGGGGCGCAGCGGCCGGAAAATGTCATCGGGCTGCACTATTTCAGTCCGGTGGAGAAGATGCCGCTGGTGGAGGTGATTCCCCATCTGAATACCTCTGGCGAAACGCTGGTCACCACTGTGGCGCTGGCGCGCAGCCAGGGCAAAACGCCGATTGTGGTGGCGGATCAGCCCGGTTTTTACGTTAACCGGATTCTGGCGCCCTATATCAATGAGGCAATGCGTTGCCTGCTGGAAGGCGAACCGATTGAACATATCGATCGTGCGCTGGTGAAATTTGGTTTCCCGGTTGGCCCGCTGCAGTTGCTGGATGAGGTCGGGATTGATGTCGGCAGCAAAATTTCTCCGATTCTGCAGCAGGCCTACGGCGAGCGTTTTGCCGCGCCCACTGCGTTTGAGGCGGTACTGAAGGATGGGCGCAAGGGGCGTAAAAACCGCAAGGGCTTCTACCGCTACGATCAGCCACGCTGGCAGCGTAAAAAACCGGATGCGTCGCTTTACGCCTTGCTGAACATTACCCCACAGGCTCGGCAGAGCGAGGCACAGATAGCCGAACGCTGCGTGATGATGATGCTGAACGAAGCGGCGCGCTGTCTGGATGAGCAGGTGATTCGCTGCGCGCGCGATGGTGATATCGGCGCAGTTTTTGGCATCGGCTTTCCGCCCTTTCTCGGCGGTCCCTTTCATTATATGGAACAACTGGGCGCGGCGGAGCGGGTCAACAGATTAACCCGGCTAATGCAGCAGCATGGCGAACGTTTCGCCCCCTGTGAGGCGCTGATCAAGGCCGCCGCAGAATAGACGAAATTTTACATTTCTGACTGAATCGGAATATCCACTCCGATTCAGCGGGTTAGAAAAGCGTCGCCAGAGTGTGCGCCGCAGCAGGAATCTGAGAAGTGCTTATTTAATAAACAACCGGTTGACTATACTGAAGCCATTAGGGTACAACACAGCGTTCACTCGCAGAGTGAAGAGTCAGGCGCGATGCGTCGGGCGATGTCGACAAACAACAGCGGTGCTTTATGCAAGTTTTTATCATGCGTCACGGCGATGCAGCTCTGGAAGCAGCAAGTGATTCGGTCAGGCCTTTAACCTTATGTGGCTGTGATGAATCACGCCAGATGGCTAACTGGCTTAACAGTCAGACGCCAGACATAGAATGTGTGCTGGTCAGTCCCTATCTGCGTGCGCAACAAACGCTCGCGACGGTACGTGAGGCATTCCCTCTGCCGGAAGGCCAGGAAGTCTTACCTGAATTAACGCCGGGCGGCGATCCGGGGCTGGTGGGCTGCTATCTGCAAACCCTGGCAAACGAAGGCGTGAAATCGGCGCTGGTGATTTCACATTTACCCCTGGTCGGGTATTTAGTGTCAGAACTCTGCCCGCAGGAAGCGCCGCCGATGTTCGCTACTTCGGCTATCGCCTGTGTGGAGTTTGATCCCGCCCGGAGCGAAGGCAAACTGCTGTGGCAGGTCAGTCCGCGCAAACTGGCAAAAGCGATTTAACGTCTGTGGGCCGAAACTTCGGCCCTTCCTCTCAGGGCAATTCAGGCGGTTGCCACTCCTCAATCTCAATCAGCACCAGTAGTGCGGCGTCTCCGCCAAACATTTTGGGTGCCTGATGAAAAGCCATCACCCACGGATGTTGCGCCAGCCACAGTGGCGTTTGCTGCTTCAGAATATGTTTCCCGTGGCCGGTCATCACGCTGGCGCAAAACAGATGCTCACGGCGACAGGCGGCGATCAGCGCGCCCAGTTCCTGCTTTGCCTGCTGCTGGGTTAAGCCATGCAGGTCGAGGAATATCTCTGGCGTATAGTCGCCGCGCCGCAGTTTCTTCAGTTCAAAATGGCTGACATCCGCGCGCACATAGCGCGTTGCGCCTTCGGTTGAGAGCAACGGCTGAAACTCATCCGAAAAATAGTGACTGTTGTCCGCCTGCTCCGAGAGCAGACGCTTTACCGGCACTTCACGGGTTTTCACCCGCGGTTTGTGCACAAAGGTATCCTGTTTTAGCTGACGCGTTCCGGTCATTAGCTGACGAAACAGCGCTTTATCATCCTGGCTCAAGGGCGTTTTTTTACTCATGGCGGGCCGGTCATATCAGAAAAGGCTGTCAGACAGCAGATGGCGATACCTTACCGTTAAGTGTCATTAAATGTCAGCTTTTTCACCTTGCTGCGCTGAATTCTCCCCGGCTTCATGGCACACTATCGGCCGATTTAGCAAATGGCCTGCGGAGGGCTACGTGGACAAAATTTTCGTCGATGAGGCAGTGAATGAGCTGCACACCATTCAGGACATGCTGCGCTGGGCGGTCAGCCGCTTTTCCGCTGCCGGAATCTGGTACGGGCACGGCACAGATAATCCCTGGGACGAAGCCGTTCAACTGGTCCTGCCATCCCTCTGGCTGCCGCTGGATATTCCGGAAGAGATGCGCAATGCGCGCCTGACCGCCAGCGAGCGTCATCTGATCGTCGAGCGGGTGATTCGCCGCGTCAATGAGCGCATTCCGGTCGCCTATCTGACCCACAAAGCCTGGTTCTGCGGCCACGAATTTTATGTTGATGAGCGGGTACTGGTGCCGCGTTCACCGATTGGTGAACTGATCGAGAATCGCTTTGCCGGTCTGATCGGCGAGAAACCGCGTCACATTCTGGATATGTGTACCGGCAGCGGCTGTATCGCCATCGCCTGCGCCTATGCCTTCCCGGAGGCGGAAGTTGACGCGGTCGATATCTCCACCGATGCGCTGGCCGTGGCTGAGCAAAATATTGAAGAGCATGGGCTGATGCAGCAGGTGACGCCGATTCGCGCCGATCTGTTCCGTGAGCTGCCGCCGCTGAAATATGATCTGATCGTCACCAATCCGCCTTATGTCGATGCGGAAGATATGGACGATCTGCCGGGCGAATATCACCACGAGCCGGAACTGGGGCTGGCAGCCGGCAGCGATGGCCTGAAGCTGGTGCGCCGCATTCTGGCCTGCGCGCCGCAGTATCTCAGCGAGCAGGGCGTGCTGATCTGTGAAGTCGGTAACAGCATGGTGCACATGATGGAACAGTATCCCGATGTGCCGTTTACCTGGCTGGAGTTCGACAACGGCGGCGACGGCGTCTTTATGCTGACGCGCCAGCAGATTGTCGACGCACAACATCATTTCTCTTTTTACAAAGACTAAACGTGGGGCGAAGCCTCGCCCGCCAAACCGTAACAAGGAACCACAATGGCCGGAAACAGCATCGGACAATTTTTTCGAGTAACCACCTTTGGCGAGTCTCACGGTGTTGCGCTGGGCTGCATCGTTGATGGTGTGCCGCCAGGTATACCGCTGACGGAAGCCGATATTCAGCACGATCTCGATCGTCGTCGTCCGGGCACCTCGCGCTATACCACGCAGCGCCGCGAGCCGGATCAGGTGAAAATTTTGTCCGGTGTGTTTGACGGGGTCACCACCGGGACCTCCATTGGACTGCTGATTGAGAATACCGATCAGCGTTCGCAGGATTACGGCGCGATTAAAGATCTGTTCCGTCCGGGCCATGCCGACTACACCTACGAACAAAAATATGGTCAGCGTGACTACCGTGGCGGCGGCCGTTCATCGGCGCGCGAAACCGCGATGCGCGTGGCGGCCGGGGCGATTGCTAAAAAGTACCTGCAGATGAAGCATGGCGTGGTGGTGCGCGGCTATCTGGCGCAGATCGGGGATATCGCCTGCGAGCTGAAACAGTGGGAGATCGTTGAACAGAACCCATTCTTCTGCCCGGATGCTGACAAGCTGGATGCGCTGGACGAACTGATGCGCGGCCTGAAAAAAGAGGGCGACTCGATTGGCGCCAAAGTCACGGTGATGGCGGAAAACGTGCCGCCAGGCCTCGGCGAGCCGGTGTTTGACCGGCTGGATGCCGATCTGGCCCATGCGCTGATGAGCATCAACGCGGTGAAGGGCGTCGAGATTGGCGATGGCTTTGCGGTGGTCAATCAGCGCGGCAGCCAGCATCGTGATGAAATTCGCCGCACCGGTTTCCAGAGTAACCACGCCGGCGGCATTCTCGGCGGTATCAGCAGCGGTCAGACCATCAGCGCCAATATCGCAATGAAACCGACCTCCAGCATCACCGTGCCGGGCAAAACCATCACCCGCGACGGCGAAGAGGTGGAGATGATCACCAAAGGGCGTCACGATCCCTGTGTCGGGATCCGCGCCGTGCCGATCGCTGAAGCGATGATGGCGATCGTCCTGATGGATCATCTGCTGCGTCAGCGCGCGCAGAACGGTGACGTTAACAGCACCGTGCCGCGCTGGTGATTCGATGAAAACAGTTCTGCTCACGCTTAGCGCGCTGCTGTTCAGCGCCTCCAGCCTGGCGGCGACGCCGTGGCAACAAATTCAGCAGCCGATCAGCGGCGCGCCGCAGTCGATCGGCGGCTTTGCCAACGGCTGTATTGTGGGGGCTCAGGCGCTGCCGCTCAATTCGCCGTATTATCAGGTGATGCGTCAGGATCAGCGGCGCTACTTTGGCCATCCTGACCTGATCCAGTTCATTCAGCGGCTCAGCACCCAGGTGCATAACCTGCAGCTGGGTAATGTACTGATTGGCGACATGGGCATGGCCGCGGGCGGGCGCTTCAGCAGCGGCCACGCCAGCCACCAGACCGGTCTTGATGTGGATATCTGGCTACAGTTGCCGAAAACCCGCTGGAGCGCGCAACAGTTACTGAAGCCGCAGCCGCTCGATCTGGTCGGGCCCGGCGATAAAAACGTCATTGCCCGTCACTGGCAACCGCAGATCGACAGCCTGATTAAGCTGGCGGCGAAAGACGATGAGGTCACGCGTATCTTCGTCAATCCGGCGATTAAAAAACAGCTCTGTGCCGATGCCGGTGCGGATCGCGACTGGCTGCGTAAAGTGCGTCCGTGGTTTGCCCACCGCGCCCATATGCATGTGCGTTTGCGCTGTCCGGCTGGCAGTATCGGCTGTGAAGATCAGCCTGCGCCACCGCCAGGTGATGGCTGTGGCGCAGAGCTGCAGAGCTGGTTCCTGCCGAAAAAACCGGGCACCGGTGCGCCAGTGAAACGCGAGCCGCCACCGTTACCGCCTGCCTGTCAGGCCCTGCTGGATAAGCATTTACTGTAAGGGATCACATGGATTGGTTCGTGATCAGCCCGTTGCTGGTTGGGCTGCTGTTCTTTGTTGCGATGCTGGCCGGTTTTATTGACTCCATCGCGGGCGGCGGCGGCCTGCTGACCGTGCCGTCGCTGCTGGCAGCCGGGCTGTCACCGGCGCAGGCGCTGGCGACCAACAAGCTGCAGTCGGTAGGCGGTTCGTTTTCCGCCAGCCTCTACTTTATCCGGCGCGGTGCGGTGAAGCTGAATGAGCAGTGGCTGAATATCGGCATGACGTTTCTCGGCTCGGTGCTGGGCGCGGTGCTGATTCAGCGCCTGCAGGCTGATTTTTTGCGCCAGATGTTACCGCTGTTTCTGATTGCGATCGGTTTGTGGTTTCTGCTGATGCCGCGCATTGGCGAAGAGGATTGCGCCCGTCGCCTGCACGGCATCGCTTATGCGCTGGTGGGCGGCGGCTGTATCGGCTTCTACGATGGCTTTTTCGGACCGGGCGCCGGCTCTTTTTATGCGCTGGCGTTTGTCACCCTGTGTGGCTACAACCTCGCCAAAGCGACCGCACACGCCAAGATTCTTAACTTCACCTCCAACTTCGGTAGCCTGCTGTTCTTTATGTTCGGCGGCAAAGTGGTGTGGGGAACCGGCCTGATCATGATGCTGGGCGCGTTTTGCGGGGCGCGGCTGGGCGCACGGCTGGTGCTGACCCGCGGGCAGCGGTTGATCCGGCCGATGGTGGTGATCGTCTCCGCCGTCATGAGCATTAAATTGCTGTGGGACAGCCACGGCAGCGCCGTTCTGGCGTGGTTAGCCACGCTGCACCTTTAACACAGACAAGATAACAATGAGCACAACACACGATTACACACAGCTGATTACGCTGTTTGATCGCTGCTTTAGCGATGAATTTCAGACCCGTCTAATTAAAGGCGACGACGAACCGATCTATCTTCCGGCAGATGCAGAGTCGCCGTGGAACCGTGTGGTATTTGCCCACGGTTTTTATGCCAGTGCGCTGCATGAAATTTCTCACTGGTGCATTGCGGGTGAAGCCCGTCGCAAACTGGTCGATTTTGGCTACTGGTACTGCCCGGACGGCCGCGATGCGCTGACCCAGAGCCAGTTTGAAGCGGTTGAAGTGAAGCCACAGGCGCTTGAATGGATGTTTTGTGTTGCCGCAGGCTTTCCCTTCAACGTCAGTTGTGACAATCTCAACGGAGATTGTGAGCCGGATCGCATTGCGTTCCAGCGTAAAGTGCATGCTCAGGTCATGAGCTATCTGACGTCCGGTATTCCCGCTCGTCCCGCGCGTTTTATTGCCGCCCTGGCGGAATTTTATGGCAGGCCTTCATTAAGCGCATCGCAGTTTCCCTGGCCGGACGATCTGTGATGCAGCAAGGCATTATCAAAAGAGGAATTGAGATGATCGCAGAATTTGAAGCGCGTATTCTGGCCCTGATTGACGACATGGTTGAGCATGCCAGTGACGATGAGCTGTTTGCCAGCGGTTATCTGCGTGGACACCTCACGCTGGCGGTGGCTGAAGTCGAACAACTGGGCGAGCATACGCCGGAAGCGTTACAGATCCAGGTTTCCCGCAGTTTGCAAAATGCGATTGCTGCCGGTGAACTGTCGCCGCGCGATCAGGCATTAGTGGTCGGTATGTGGGACAACCTTTTTGTCCAGGCACGTCAGCTCTCCGCGTAACGGTGCCGGGCGGTTCGCCGCCCGCAACGCCCTGTCAGACCGGTTTTCCCTTCAGTAGTTTTCTTACCCAGTAACGATTCGGATTCAGCGCGGCCAGCGTGGCGGCATCGGCGGGTTGCGGCTCGCCCGTCAACTGTGCTGCCAGCACCTCAGCCGCCAGCGGTGCGCTGCATAAGCCGCGTGAACCGAGCGCGCCAAACAGATAGAGCCCGTTAAAGCCAGGCGCATCCGCAATCGTGTCGCCTGCTGCCTGCCGGGCCGGTAAATCGGCGTAGTCTGCCAGCGTGGCGGCATAATCGGGCACGCTGCCGATCATCGGAAGGTGGTCGCGGGTGGCGCAGCGCACGCCGTTACGCGCTTCGCCCGCGCTGATGTCTACCCTGTCGGTCCAGGGGTTATCGGGCAGGCACTGCTGCAGACGACTGCGGTTCTGCTGCTGATCGTCCTCCCGATAAGCTGTATCGGTATCGCCACGATGATAGCTGGCACCGATGCAGTGGGTGCCGAACTGCGGGCTGACCGGCGTCAGATACCCTTCGTAGCAGAGCACGGTCTGCAGTGCAGCCAGTTCCGGCGTCGAGGGAACGTGACTTACCTGGCCCGCCACCGGATAGATCGGCAGCGGCGCACTCTGGGTAAACTCGCTGATGGCGTGACCGTTCGCCAGCACCACCGTCGGATGGCGCACCGCCGGGCGATCGCTGAACGACAGCGTCCACTGTTCACCGTCATGCGCCAGCCCGGTCACCCGATGCAGCCAGTGAATCCGCAATCCCTGGGTTTCGCCGTGCGCCAGCATCGCCGTGGTCAGTTCGGCCGGTGACAGCCAGCCGCCCTGCGGATAGAAAATCCCGCCGCAGCCGAGCGTCACGCCCGCCAGCGCTTCCGCCTGTGCGGTATCAACCCCATAAGCCACATCGTCAGGTAATCCCATCGCCAGCATCTGTTCAATTTTTTTGCGGCTCTTCTCGTCCCAGCCGAGTTGTAACACGCCGCTCCAGCGATGTTCATACGGCAGCGGCAGCCGATCGTAGAGACGACGGGCAAAGCTGAATGCCGCCGGAAAGAAGGTAGCGATAGCCGGATCGTGCTGATTAAGCAGCGGATAGAGTGCGCCCTGACGATTGCCGGAGGCGCCCAGTGCCGGCGCTTCATCAGCACAATAGAGCGTCACCCGCCAGCCGCGCCGCAGCAGCGCCAGCGCGAGACTGGCGCTGGCCACACCGCCGCCAATCAGCGCCGCTTCGCGCGACGAGCTGGCGGGACGGGCATACCACGGCTGGGCTGCGGGCCGCGGCGGGGCATCCTGCAGGCTGCCACACAGCATCTCGCGTTTGGGTCCGAAACCTTTGCGCCGGGTAACGCTGAAGCCAGCCTGCTGCAGTCCGCGCCGCACGAAGCCAGCGGCGGTAAAGGTCGCAAAGGTGGCCTGCGGCCGCGCCAGCGCTGCCATCATGCTAAACAGCTCAGGCGTCCACATATCGGGATTTTTCGACGGCGCGAAGCCATCAAGAAACCAGGCGTCCACCTGACGATGCAGGCTGTCATCCAGCGTACTTATCAGCTGATTAATATCACCCAGCCACAGATCGAGCGTGATGCGCCCGCCATCGAACAGTAAACGCTGACAGCCGGGCAGGGCGACTGGCCACTGCGCCTGCAATTCGCTGGCCCACGGCGCCAGTTCGGGCCAGTGCTGATGCGCGGCGGTTAAATCGGCGCGCGTTAACGGAAACTTCTCAAAGCTGATGAAATGCAGACGTTTTAAAATCGCATCCGGCTGCTGACGCTGAAAGGCATCAAATGCCTGCCACAGCGTCAGAAAATTGAGGCCGGTGCCGAAACCGCTTTCCGCCACAATCAGTAACTCACGCGGATGCTGAGCGAAGCGCTGCGGTAACTGATTCCCCCCAAGAAAGACGTAGCGGGTCTCTTCCAGACCGTTATCATTGGAGAAATAGACGTCGCCAAACGCTCGGGAAACAGGTGTACCCTGTTCATTCCAGTTCAGCTGTGCATGTTCGACCGGGGTTAATTTCACGCTAAAGGCTCATTTTTCAGGCAGTGGCGCGATTTTAACGACCGACGTGACATGACGCAAATTTACAAAAGGAAATGGCTGATCGGACTTGTTCGGCGTACAAGTGTACGCTAGAGTGCTCGTCAATTAAGAAGAAGTGGATGAGGATTATTGAATGAAACGTGCTGTGATTACTGGCTTAGGGATCGTTTCCAGTATTGGTAATAACCAGCAAGAGGTGCTGGCATCTCTGCGTGAAGGCCGCTCTGGCATCACCTTTTCTGAAGAGATGAAAGATTCCGGCATGCGTAGTCACGTCTGGGGTAACGTAAAATTAGATACCACCGGCCTCATCGATCGCAAAGTCGTGCGTTTCATGAGTGATGCGTCCATCTATGCCTATCTTTCCATGGAAGAAGCAATTAAAGATTCTGGCCTGAGCGTGGAAGCGTATCAGAACAACCCACGTGTGGGTCTGATTGCCGGTTCAGGCGGCGGTTCACCGCGGTTCCAGGTGTTTGGTGCTGATGCAATGCGCAGCCCACGCGGCCTGAAAGCGGTTGGCCCGTATGTGGTCACCAAAGCGATGGCTTCTGGCGTTTCAGCCTGCCTCGCCACGCCGTTTAAAATTCACGGCGTAAACTACTCCATCAGTTCAGCCTGTGCCACTTCAGCACACTGTATCGGTAATGCGGTTGAGCAGATCCAGCTGGGCAAACAGGACATCGTGTTTGCTGGCGGCGGCGAAGAGCTGTGCTGGGAAATGGCCTGTGAGTTCGACGCTATGGGCGCGCTCTCTACCCGTTACAACGACACGCCAGAAAAAGCGTCACGCACCTATGACAATGAGCGCGACGGCTTTGTTATCGCCGGTGGCGGTGGCATGGTAGTGGTTGAAGAGCTGGAACATGCGCTGGCCCGCGGTGCGCATATCTATGCTGAAATCGTTGGTTACGGCGCGACTTCAGACGGCGCAGACATGGTAGCTCCGTCAGGTGAAGGCGCGGTTCGCTGCATGAAGATGGCGATGAACGGCGTTGATACCCCTATCGACTACCTCAACAGCCACGGCACCTCAACGCCAGTGGGTGATGTGAAAGAGCTGGGTGCGATTCGTGAAGTCTTTGGCGACAACACCCCGTACATCTCTGCCACCAAAGCCATGACCGGTCACTCACTGGGTGCGGCAGGCGTTCAGGAAGCGATCTACTCGCTGCTGATGCTGGAACACGGCTTTATTGCCCCAAGCATCAACATCAGCTCACTGGATGCGGCGGCTGAAGGCATGAATATCGTGACTCAGCCAATGGAAAAAGCGCTGACTACCGTGATGTCCAACAGCTTCGGCTTCGGTGGCACCAACGCCACCCTGACCATGCGTAAATATCAGGCATAATTGCTGAGCAATTTGACATAAGGCCGCATTGCGGCCTTTTTTTTTGCGTATTATTTCTTAACTACGCTCCGTTGTTGAAAAGTGATGGGTTTTTATTTATAAAACGCCGTCTGATAATTTCAAAGGCCGTTCTGGCCAGAAAATAAAAGCGATAATCTTAATCAAAGGAGCTGATATGCTTAAAAAATGGATGCTTGCCGCGGGGTTAGTTATAAATTTAACCGGGTGTTCTGTTGCGACCTATAGTCATAAACTTCAGGATGTGGAAACTGGCGACCGCGTTGGAATCACCTTCGATAACCGAAATCTGGATTACATTCGCGTTTATCCTGAAACCAAAACCTGTATCAATCTGGATGCCAAAGACAACGGGTACACCAACAATGCCATTGGTTTTCAGACGCAATTAAATAATAAGCTGATGGGCTTTCCTGAAATTCCGGAGACGCCAGAACTCCGTCGTGAGTTTTGGGTAAGCGCAAAAGATAATATAGCCATTCGCATGATCCAACCCAATGGCGCGTATGATACCGTCTCATTTCGGCCTAAAGTCGGTTCGTTTTATTACGTGACCGGGCTTTTCACGAGTCAGTATACGCCGCGCAGCCTCTCGGTGGTTGAGGTCTATAAAACGGATAAAGGATATTACGATCGCAAGCCGGTAGAGGATCTCAAACTGAAGAACTGTGAAGACGGCTCTTTCCGGTTACAGCATTTTTGATGGGGCAGGCGAGCCTCGCTGTCAGCAGCGAGGCTCGCAGGCAACCGGCTTCAGGTAATCTGCTTGCCGATGAAACGCTTGTCATACCATGCATCCAGGGTTTCCAGCATTTTTGCCGCTTCCTGGGCGGTAAAGCCGTAATAGCGCGTGCTTTTCGAAACATTGATCACCAGCATCGGTACTTCAGCTCGCGTATGCAAAAAATCAAAGTGGTAATCCACCTCGTTGTTTTCAAATAAATAGCCAACAATATTGCCTGCCGGGCGTTTCATCACGATATGTTTATTATCAGAGGCGTTGTTGTTTGCCCACGCTAAAAAGTCACGTATAGGTTTGGTTTGTGCCGCATAGTTATCGCGGGTGAAACCGAGGTAACTTACGTCGTCGTTGTGATTGATATGTTTTGACAGTGCAATTTTATTATTGTCATCCGATATCTTAATGTCGAAATCCATCTTTTCCGCGCAGTCGGTGAATTTGGGTTTGTAGTTGCAGGCGGAAAGATTGCCAACGGTATACATTTCATAAAAACGGCCATTGGCATACTTATCAAACGTATCAAAAGCGGTGCAGGCGGATAATGTTGCTGCGCAAAGTAAAATTGCCGGAATAAAACAGGGCTTCAAGATATTCATCTCCGTTGAATTAAAACGGGATAATACAGCATCTCATTTCGCAGGAGAAGAATGGGAGGCGGAACGAATAGCGTAAAAAAATAAACGAGGCACAGACCTGAATAGAGCCGCAGGTTGGTTCTTCGCTATATTCCATTCAGACTGACCAAAACGGCGCGCGTCACTCCGGTGAAATGCGCGCTTAATTATCCCTGAATAACCTCGCCAGCTTCGCGCATCCCGCCACGATCTCATCCGGCGTCAGCGCCGCATAGCCCAGTATCCAGCCTTGCTGACGCGCCGGTCCGGCATAAAGCGGGCTAAGACGCGGCAGCAACAGGCCGATCTGCGCGGCCCGGGCGGTTAACTGTGCCTCATTCTGCGCTAACTTCACCGTTAGCTGTAATCCGCCGCCGCTGTCGATCGGGGTGATCCACGGCGTCAGCCGCTGGTTAATCTGCTCGATCAACTGCTCACGCCGGCTGCGATAAAGCTGGCGCATCAGCCGCAAATGGCTGGCGAAATGGCCCTGTTGCAGAAAAGCCGCAGTAACGGCCTGTGGCAGCAGGGCGCTGTGACCATCCAGCACGCTGCGTGCCTGGCCCAGCGGTGCCACCAGCGCCGGCGGTACCACCATCCACGCCAGCCGCAGCGAGGGAAACAGTGATTTGGAGAAGGTGCCCAGCGTGATCACCCGCTGATGGCGATCCAGTCCCTGCAGCGCAGGAATCGGACGTTCGTCGTAGTGAAATTCGCTGTCGTAATCGTCTTCGATCAGCCAGCTCTGGTTGCGCTGTGCCCAGTCCAGCCATGCCAGACGTCGCGGAAGGCTCAGCGTGATGCCGGTAGGATAATGATGCGATGGCGTCAGATACATGAGCTTTGCACTGCCGCTGGTGGGTAGGGCTCCTTCGGCATCGACCGCAATCCCGCGCAGCTGGGCGCCTGCAGCCAGAAAGGCATTGCGCGCACCGGGATAGCCCGGCTCCTCCATCCACACCTCATCACCAGGATCGACCAACATCATGGCAAGTAACTGCAGCGCCTGTTGTGAACTGGTCAGAATGATCACCTGTTCCGGCTGGCATGTCAGGCCTCGGGAGAGCGCCAGGTAATCTGCGATAGCGCTGCGTAACGGCAGATAGCCACAGGGATCGCCATATCCCATCGCGGCGCTGCCCAGTGAACGCTGCACGTTACTGCTCAGGCGTCGCCAGGTCTCATGAGGAAAAGCGCGTAACTCCGGTGAGCCGGCAGCAAACGCGTGCGGAAACGGCGGGTCCTGGCAGCCACCGGTTGCCAGCACCTGCTGACCGCGAGCCGAAAAATGAGCCGGCTGATGAATCGCAGACGGCGCTGACGGCGCGGGCATAGTAATCGCCACGAAGCTGCCGCGCCCGGTTTCACGCCGCAGATAGCCTTCACTCTCCAGCTGACCGTAAGCCGCCTCTACCGTAACGCGCGACAGGTTGAGATCGCGGGCCAGCTGGCGGGTTGAGGGCAACTGCTGGCCAGCGTGCAGATGATGACGGCTAATCGCCAGCCGCAGGGTGGTACACAGCCGTTCGCGCAGGCCGCCGGTGGCCTGATGCTGAAAAAGTTGCAACAGCGGTGAGCGCATAAGGGTCTTATCCGGTAAGCAAAATCGGTCTCAGAGAGCAGTCCACTTTGCCGTAAACTGCGGGCACACCACAACAGGAGAATCATAATGTCATCGGTATTACGTATTCCCGCCGCCACGCCGCAGCAGAGCCTCGATTATTTACAGGTAAAACTCGCTTATTACACCGATGCCTGGGATCTGGCGGAAGATCTGGCGCAGCGCCAGCCTGAGATAGTGGTGATTGATGCGCGCGCCACCGCGGTCTACCGCACGGGTCATATCTGCGGGGCGATCAGTTTTCCCCATCGTGAAATGGATGCGGTCAGCACCGCGCAGCTTGATCGCAGCAAAGTCTATGTTACCTACTGTGACGGGATTGGCTGTAATGGTTCGACTAAAGCGGCGTGGAAACTGGCTGCGCTGGGCTTTCAGGTAAAAGAACTGATTGGCGGGCTGGATTTCTGGAAGCGCGACGGCCATCCGCTGAGCTGGGGAGATGCGCCGGGCGAGTGGCCAGTGGCCGCGCCCGACGCCGCCTGCGGCTGTTAACTCACAGTACCAGCCAGAAGATAAACAGCACCAGCAGTACCACGGCTATCCCCAGCATCGGGCGTTTTGCCAGCGGCTGCAGCGGCTGCGGCAGTGAGGTAACAAACGGCGACCAGATTGGCTGCGGCTTGATCTCGCTGGCGGCCAGCGGCTGTTCGTGGATCTTTTCGGCGCGACGGCTGAACAGGAAGTTCAGCAGATCCTGGGTCTGAGTCACGGTCAGTACCGTTTGCGGTGTCGCCTGGAAACGCTGCTGGCTGTAATCCTCCAGCAGGCGCTGCTCATGCTGATCGAGCGGCTGCTTCAGCGACGCTTCCAGCAGTTGCAGCGTCGGCGCGCTGTGCTGACTCAGGGTCTGGCGCACCTGCAGATACTGCGTCAGCAGCGGGAAATGACGTGACGGGATCGGATCGCCGCTGGTCAGGTTCACCAGCTTCAGCGCTGCGGTCCAGAGTTTACCGGTCGATTCGCCAGTGGCGGCGGCGAGGCGCACCACCTGCTGATTCAGGGTCTGATGCTCGGCGGGTAACAGGCTGCGATCGCTGACGCGGGTCTGCTGCGGCTGTGGAATCGCCATCTGACCGTTCTGCAGCATGGTCAGGACCTGACGCAGCTGATCCTGGCTGAGCGCGCTCAGTACCGTCTGACCAAATTGCTGACGAATGAAATCGCTGACTGCCTGGCGATTATTGCCTTTCGGCAACAGATCGGTGAGCTGCGTCATCAGCTGACGGGTTGCATGACCGGTCTGCGCCTGGGTCAGGCGGGCATTCAGGTACTGCTCTGCCGCCGGAAAATGGCGCGACTGCAGCTCTGCTTCACTCTTAACGCCCACTTCATGACGCACGCCAGCCCACAGCTCAGGCGCTTTCAGATTACTGAGCGAAAGAATACGCACGATCAGACGTTCTAACGTGGTGCGCTGGGCAGGGGAGAGTGGCTGCTCACCCGCCACCGAACCGGGACGCGTCGCGCCGGTTTGCGGATTGACAGATGAACGATCGCCGACCGGCACACCGGGGCCGCTGAGAGGTTGCATGGCGGATTCCTTGGGGAAAACAGAACAGCGTGGGGTGCGCCGGAAAATGAATGCGCCATGATAGCAAAAGCCCCCGGGAAATCCCACGGGGGCGCACGCGTTTCGGCGGGAGATTTACTCTTCTGCCAGCTTCAGACGATGACGACGCCAGCGTTTCCAGATTGGCGGCACAACCAGCACGGCAATCGCCAGCACCAGCAGCACTTTGCAAATCAGGCTTTCCCACAGGATGACCATATTTCCGTTGCTGATCGACAGCGCACGACGCAGGTTCTGCTCCAGCATTTCACCCAGCACAAAGCCCAGAATTAACGGCGACATCGGAAAATCCATCTTACGCAGGATATAACCGAAGATCCCCAGCCCGACCATCAGCAGCAGATCGAAGGTGGTGCTGTGTACCGCGTAAACGCCAACCGCTGAGATGGCGGCGATGGCCGGCACCAGGAACCACAGCGGAATGGTCAGCATACGGGCGAAAACGTTGATCATCGGGATGTTCATGACCAGCAGCATCACGTTGCCGATTAACAGCGCGGCAATGAGACCCCAGACGATATCAGGCTGTTCAACAAACATCGCCGGTCCCGGCGTGATGTTATACAGCGTTAACGCGCCGACCATCACCGCGGTCGTGCCCGAGCCGGGGATCCCCAGCGTCAGCATCGGGATAAATGAGCCACAGGCGGAGGCGTTGTTTGCTGCTTCCGGCGCGGCCACACCGCGAATATCGCCTTTACCAAACTGATCGCTGCCGCTGATCTTCTTCTCGGTCATATAGGCGATGGCGCTGGCAATGGTTGCACCGGCACCCGGCAGCACCCCGACGAAGAAACCGATGAAAGAGGAACGCAGCGTGGCGCCGGTGACCATTGCCGCTTCTTTCATATTGAACATCATGCGTCCGCTGGCCCGTACCGCTTTCTGTCCGCCGCTGGTCGACTCCAGCATCAGCAGAATTTCGCTGACCGAGAACAGGCCAATCACCACCACCACAAACTGAATACCGTCGGAGAGATGAACGCTGTCAAAGGTAAAGCGGTAGACGCCGGTATTGGCATCGACGCCCACCGTGGCCATTCCCAGCCCAATCAGCGCGGCGAGGAACGATTTCAGCGGGTTATGGCTCATCATGCTGCCAAGACAGGCGATGGCGAATACCATCAGGGCAAAATATTCCGCCGGACCAAACGCCAGCGACCAGCTTGCCAGCAGCGGAGCGAACAGAATAATGCCGATAATGGCGATGGTGGAACCGATAAAGGAGCTGACCGCCGAAATCGACAGGGCAACGCCCGCCTTGCCCTGTTGCGCCATCGGATAGCCATCCAGCGCGGTCATGATCGCACCGGCATCCCCCGGTACGTTAAGCAGAATAGACGAGATACGTCCGCCATATTCACAACCGATATAGACCGTGGCCAGCAGAATCAACGCCGATTCCGCCGGTAAGTGCAGCGCAAAAGCCAGCGGCATCAGAATCGCCACGCCGTTAATCGGGCCAAGACCCGGCAGCAGGCCGACAATGGTACCGATAAAGCAGCCAATCAGGGCGATCAGCAGGTTCTCTGGCGTCATGGCGACGGCAAAGCCCTGCATTAAAAAGGACCAGGTATCCATGATGCTCTCCTTAACTCAGCCAGCTGCCGACCGGAAGGGTCACTTCCAGCAGGCGATCAAAGGCATAAAACAGCGCACTGCCCATCACTATCCCGGCCAGCGCCGCTGCCCACCAGCGCGCGCCAAACAGCAGACCGATGCCGAAAGTCAGCAGCGTGGTACAGACAGCAAAGCCCAGCGTTTCAAACAGCCAGCCATAGAGCATCATCATCAGCGCCAGCGCCACCAGCCGTTTCAGCGTACTGGCGGGCGGCCAGTGAATGGTGTCGGGTTTGCGAAACAGCATCAGCAGGGCACAGATCGCCATCAGGCCGAGGATCGCCATCGGGAAGGGCCGTGGCCCCACCGGTTCATAGCTGTATTCGCTCTGGATTTGCCAGGCTACCACCATGCCGCCGAGGCACAGCGCCAGCCACAGGCCTGCAAAAATACGATCGCTCATCGCATGCTCCTGTTATTTGGCCAGGCCAAATGATTTCGCCTGCTCACGGTAATCCGACACCTGCTTTTTCACGTAGCTGTCGAGCTCCTGGCCAAACATATTGAATTCGAACAGGCCGCGCATATCACGCTGCTTTTTGAATTCCGGGGTATCCACCATTTTTTTGAACGCCTGCTCCCACCACTGGTAATCGGCGTCGCTGACTTTCGGGCCGAGGTAGTAACCGCGGATGACCGGCCAGACGATGTTGAAACCTTGCTCTTTGGCGGTAGGCACCTGCGCCAGCTGGCCCGGCAGACGCTGCTCGGACATCACTGCCAGCACCCGCATTTTGCCGCTCTGCAGATGTGGCACCATTTCACTCATGTCGCCGGAGACCACCTGAATATGATTGCCGAGCAGTGCAGTCACCGGCTCACCGCCGCCTTCAAAGGCGACATAGCGCATCTTGCGTGGATCGATACCCGCTTCGCGCGCCAGCAGGGCGGTTTTCATCCAGTCCTGGCTGCCGATAGACGCGCCGGCACCAACGACTACTTTGGTCGGGTCCTCTTTCATTGCCGCCATCAGTTCACCCAGGGTTTTCCACGGCGCATCGTCACGCACCGCCACCATGCCGTAGTCGGTTCCTACTGCTGCCAGCCACTTCACATCGTCCACCGAGTAGCGGCCAAATTTGCCCTGCGACAGGTTCAGCAGCGAGCCGCCCGAGAAGGCGACTACCGTGCCAGCTTCAGCCGGGCGCTGGGCAATAATCGCGTTGTAGGCAACCGCGCCGACGCCGCCGGGCATGTAGGTGACGCGCATCGGCGTCTCAATCTGTTTGGTTTCCTGTAGCGAAACCTGCAACAGCTTACAGGTGAGGTCAAAACCGCCACCCGGTTTGGCCGGTGCAATACATTCAGTGCGGCCTGGACCCTCGGCGGCGATTGCAGCAGGCACCATCAGCGCCAGCAAGGCGGTGGTCAGGGCGGTATGGATTATTTTTTTCATCGGAGGCTCCATTCATTCTTCCAGAGTGTGATTGCTGCCGAACTATTGGCGTTACCGAATTGTTAAAACAATTACCTTTCATTTACCTTTCACTGCCCGGATTTAATGACAGGATGTGATATGCGTCTCTTACTGGTGGAAGATACGGCTGACCTGGCGCGCTGGCTGCAGAAAGCGCTGACGCAAAAAGGCTTTGCCGTTGACTGGGTAGCTGATGGCGTTGCCGCCGATCACGCCCTGCAATGTGAAGCCTATGCGCTGGTGGTGCTGGATGTCTCGCTGCCGCGCATCGATGGGCTGGAAGTGCTGACGCGGTTGCGGCGGCGCGGACAGAGCGTGCCCGTTTTGCTGCTGACGGCGCGCAGTGCGCTGGACGATAGGGTGCGCGGCCTGAACCTCGGGGCGGATGACTACCTGACCAAGCCTTTCGAACTGGATGAACTGGAAGCGCGACTGCGTGCGCTGCTGCGGCGCAGCCAGAGCCAGGCCGCGCAAACGCAGTCGCTGGGCCAGCTGGTGCTGGATGGCGAAGGCTATTTCCTGCTGTGTGACCGGCCGCTGGCGCTGACGCCGCGTGAATCGAGCATTCTGACGACGCTGATGCAGCGCCACGGCCGGCCGGTTTCCCGTCAGCATCTGTATGAACAGACTTTTAGCCTGGCGGATGAGGCCAGCCCGGAGAGCATTGAGCTCTATGTCCATCGGGTGCGGAAAAAACTGGCGGGCAGCGATGTCGCCATCGTGACGCTACGCGGACTCGGCTACAGCCTGGAAACGCTGCCGTGCGGCTGATCCATTCGCTACGCGGCGAACTGCTCGCCTGGCTGGGTCTGCCGCTGCTGCTGCTGTGGGCGCTGTCAGTTTACACCCATTATCAGAGCGGGCTGGCGGCCGCCAATCAGGCTTACGATCGCTCGCTACTGGCCTCGGCGCGCACCGTGGCAGAACGGCTGGTGGTGCGCCAGCATCATCTGGAGGTGGATGTCCCCTGGGTGGTGCTCGACAGTTTCGAACGTAACATGAATGATCAGCTGTTTTATCAGGTGATCTCCCCGCAGGGAAAGACGCTGTCCGGTTATGACGATCTGCCGCCGATCCCGCCCGCCAGTAAAATGTCGACCGCTTATCCGGCGCTGGTGCACTTTTATGATGGACGCTATCACCAGCACCGTATTCGGGTCGCGGCGCTGTGGCAGCCGGTGAGCGAGGCGGGCGTTGACGGCATGGCGCTGGTGCTGGTGGCGGAAACCGTCAACTCCCGGCAGGAGTTTGCCCGCGGGCTGATGCGTACCGCGCTGATCAGCCAGAGCGGGCTGGTGCTGATGACGCTGCTGCTGGCCAGCCTGATGCTGCGCCGGGTGTTACGCCCGCTGCGGCGGCTGTCACGGATTGTCTTGCAGCGCGACGGCGGAGAATTAACCCCGTTGCCCTCGCTGCCGTGGTCAGAACTGCAACCGCTGATCATCGCCTTTAACCGCTATCTGGAGCGTCTGCGCGGCCTGCTGGCACGTCAGGATCGCTTCAGCGCAGATGCCGCCCATCAGTTGCGCACGCCGCTCACCATCCTCAAAACCCAGGTGAGCGTAGCGCTCAGCAGTGAACGGCCCGAGCAGTGGCAGGAGAGTCTGCTGGGTATGCGTCATACGCTGGATGAGACCATCTTACTCACCGATCGGCTGCTGCAGCTGGCGCGTATCAAGGCGCGTCACGGTGAAGATAAGCCGATGATGCGGGTCGATCTGGCGGTCATCGTGCGTGAAGCCTGCCTCAGTCGCTACACGGCGGCGCGCACCCGGCAAATCGATCTCGGCTATGAGGGCGAGGAGAGCAGTCAGGTGATCGGGGATGGTGTGCTGCTCGGCGAGCTGTGCGCCAACCTGCTGGACAACGCGATTAAATATACTCCGCATCAGGGTATCGTTACCGCGCGGGTGGTAGCGGGAAAACTGGAGATTGAGGACAGCGGACCGGGCATTGACGGAGCAGAGCAGTTGAAAGCGCTTCAGCCCTTTCAGCGGCTGGATAATGTCGGAATGCAGCCCGGTGCCGGAATCGGGCTGGCGCTGGTACAGGATATCTGTGCCTGGCATGGTGCCAGTATGCAGCTGGATCGCAGCCCGCAACTGGGCGGGCTGCGCGTGACGGTGCGGTTTACAACCGACGCAGGCTGACGGGCTTAGGCCGGGTCAGCGGGGTGCGCAGCCACTGGGCCAGCATCACCCCGAACAGCGTCAGACCGCCGCCAATCCAGTGATAGCTGTGCAACTGCTCATGCAGAAACATCACCGCGATCAGCGCGGTAAACACCGGGATCAGATTCATAAAGATACTGGTGGTGCTGGCTCCCAGACGCTGTACGCCGTGGATCCACAAAAACGGCGCGATGATTGAGGCAAACAGACCGGCAAAGGCGACCAGCGGCAGATTGTGCCGGTTCAGCGCCACCTCAGGTGCCAGCAGAAAGCCAGGCAACAGCAGTACGACACCGAATAAAATCTGCACATAGAGGCTGTGCCAGATCGGCAGCGGCAGCGCCCAGCGCCGGGTCAGCACGCCATACAGCGCATAGGCGGCGGAGGCGGCCAGCATCAGCAATTCGCCTTTGCCCAGGCCCTGATGCAGCAACTGCATCACATTACCTTCACTCACCAGCCACACCAGGCCAATGAACGAGATAATGCTGCCGAGCAGGATGCCGAGCGTCGGAGCGATCCGCAGGATCACCACGCTAAGCAGCACCGTGAGCAGCGGGATCAATGCGCCAATAATCCCCATAAACAGCGCGCTGACGCTCTGGGCCGCATAGTAGGCGAGGCTCTGATAGAGCACCATGCCCAGCAGGCCAAGGATCAGCAGCCGCCAGAGATGCGGCCGGATCGCCTGACGCGTCCGCCAGATACCGGGCAACACAAACGGCGTCAGCACCAGCAGCGCCAGCAGCCAGCGATAAAAGGAGATCGCTGCCGGATCGATTGCCGTTGCCGACAGCTTGCTGACAATCGAGTTGATCGACCAGATCAACACCGCGAACAGCGGATACAGGAAAAACATGCTCACTCTCCACAGGCTAAGATGAGGCGCAGTGTACGCTTGTCCGGATTTATCCAGATAGTTAATATCAGACAAAATTAATCGCTCTCCGGACATAATGACCTTACAGATTACCTACCAGCCGCCGCTGGACGCACCGCAGCTGCACTACTTCATGCGTTTCGAACAGGCCAACGCTCATACCGAATATCTGCCGCATACTCATGACTGGGGTCAGCTGATCTTCGTAAAAAGTCATGTGCTGGAGATGCGGGTGGAGGGCGAGCGGTTGCTGACGCCGGCCGATATCCCGGTGTGGATCCCGCCGGGTCACCGGCACAGCAGCTATAACCATCGTCAGGCGCAGTTCCGCACCTTTAATCTCGCCGCCACGTTATGCAGCGGCCTGCCGCAGCGCGCCTGTCTGTTAATGGTCGATCCAATTGTTCACGCCATCATGGATGAGTTTGCCGGCCAGCAGATTGAGCAGCCGGTCACCGAAGCGCAGTGGCGGTTGTGTGAGGTGCTGCGCGATCGCCTGCCGCTGGCGCAGGTGCAGGAGAGCTATCTGCCGACCTCAACCGATAAATTCCTGGCGCCGGTGCTGCACGCGCTGGAGGCTAATCCGGGCGATAACACCACGCTGGCAGGCTGGGCCGCGCGGGTTTTTACCACCGAGCGGACGCTGGCGCGGCGCTGTCAGCAGCAGCTGCATATGACCTTTGGCGAATGGCGACAGCGGCTGCGTTTTCTGCGCGCCATTGTGCTGCTGGAGCAGGGCGCCAGCGTGCAGAGCATCGCCCATGATCTCGGCTACAGCTCCGCATCGGCGCTGATTGTGATGTTCCAGCAGCAGGCCGGCACCACGCCGGATCGTTACCGCGCGCGGTTAGGCTAACGCGTCGCTTTGTGCCAGAATAATGGCCTTTATTGCAACAGACAGGAAAGCCGTGGTGAAGATTCTCGTCGATGAAAATATGCCGTATGCCCGTGAGTTGTTCAGCCGTACCGGAACAGTAGTGGCGGTACCGGGTCGTCCATTGCCGGCGGCGGAGCTGGCCGATGCCGAGGGTCTGATGGTGCGGTCGGTGACCCAGGTGAATGAAGCGCTGCTGGCCGGTAAGCCGGTGAAGTTTGTCGGCACTGCCACCGCCGGCACCGACCACGTCGACGAAAACTGGCTGCAGCAGGCGGGCATTGCCTTTTCAGCCGCGCCGGGCTGCAACGCCATCGCGGTGGTGGAGTATGTCTTCTCCTCGTTGCTGCTGCTGGCGGAACGTGACGGTTTCCAGCTGCGTGACCGCACCGTCGGCATCGTCGGTGTCGGCAACGTCGGCGGACGGCTGCAAAAACGGCTGGCGGCGTGGGGCGTTAAAACCCTGCTGTGCGATCCGCCGCGTGCCGACCGCGGCGACGAAGGCGAATTTCACTCGCTGGAGACGCTGGTTGAGCAGGCGGATATTCTGACCTTCCATACGCCGCTGTTCAAATCGGGGCCGTACAAAAGCTGGCATCTGGCGGATGCGGCGTTACTGATGGCGCTGAAGCCCAACACCATTCTGATCAACGCCTGTCGCGGCCCGGTGGTTGATAACGCCGCGCTGCTGGAAGTGCTGAAGATGCGTACCGACCTCAGCGTGGTGCTGGACGTCTGGGAGCCGGAGCCGGATCTGTCGCTGGCGCTGCTCGATAAGGTGGATATCGCTACGGCGCACATTGCAGGCTATACCCTCGAAGGCAAAGCGCGCGGCACCACCCAGGTATTTGAAGCCTGGTGTGACTTCATTGGTCAGCCCCAGCAGGTGCCGCTCAGCAGCCTGCTGCCGGTGCCGGAATTCAGCGACATCACTCTGAATGGCCCGCTGGATCAGGCAACGCTGAAACGGCTGGTGCATCTGGTGTATGATGTGCGCCGCGATGATGCGCCCCTGCGAAAAGTGGCGGCTCAGCCTGGCGAATTTGATCGCCTGCGTAAGCAGTATCAGGAGCGCCGCGAATGGTCCTCGCTGCAGGTCTGCTGCGATGACGCCGCAACCGCTGAGATGCTGACCCATCTGGGTTTTAACGCAACGCTCTCTTCCCGATAGTTCGTGCCCTGGCACGACGGCCTGCGGGCAGGGAAAAATCCGAATCCCTGGGCGGTGAGATCACCGCCTTCTGTTTTTATGTCATTGTCTGGAGTAAACCAACATGTCTGACGGCTGGAATATTGCGCTACTGGGCGCGACAGGCGCAGTAGGGAACGCTGTACTGGAATTGCTGGCGGAACGCCAGTTCCCGGTTGGTGAATTGTATCTGCTGGCCAGCGAAAACAGCGCCGGTGAGATTAAACGTTTTGAAGGCCGCTCGGTGCGGGTCGAAAACGCGGCGGAATTTGACTGGTCGCAGGCGCAGCTGGCCTTTTTCGTAGCCGGTCGCGATGCCTCGGCCCGTTTTGCTGATGACGCGGCGAACGCCGGTTGCTTAGTGATCGACAGCAGCGAGCTGTTTGCACTGGAACCTGACGTGCCGCTGGTGGTGCCCGATGTGAATCCGCAGGTGCTGGCCGACTACCGCAACCGTAACATCATCAGCGTGGCGGATAACCTGGTTAGCCAGTTGCTGACCGCCATCAAACCGCTGATGGATGCGGCTGGCTTAGGCCGGTTACAGGTCACCAATCTGATCTCCGTCTCCAGCTACGGCAAAGTGGCGGTGGATGCGCTGGCCGGTGAGAGTGCCCGGCTGCTGAACGGCATCCCGGCGGATGAACACCACTTTGGTCGCCAGCTGGCGTTTAACCTGATGCCACAGCAGGCTGATGCGGAAGGCAGCGTAGAAAGCGAGCGTCGCCTGGTCGATCAGGTGCGTAAAGTCCTGCAGGATGAAGGTTTACCGATTGCGGTCAGCAGCGTGCAGGCCCCGGTTTTTTACGGCAATGCGCAGATTGTGCACATTGAAAACCTGCGTCCGCTCGCGGCTGAAGAAGCGCGTGCGGAACTGGCGCTGGTGTCAGACATCTCGCTGAGCGAAGAGGATTCAGTCCCGACACCGGTCACCGATGCCTCCGGCAACGGCGCGCTGAGCATCGGCGGCGTGCGAAACGATTACGGCATCCCGGAGCTGCTGCAGTTCTGGTCAGTGGCCGACAATATCCGCTTTGGCGGCGCGTTGATGGCGGTGAAAACGGCTGAGAAACTGGTTCAGGAGTACCTGTAACCATGTCCGACGGTCAGACGCAAAAACTGGCGCTCGGCATCGAGTATGACGGCAGCCGCTATTACGGCTGGCAGCGTCAGCAGGAAGTGCGCAGCGTGCAGGAGAAGCTGGAGCACGCGCTGTCAAAAGTGGCCGATCATCCGGTCAGCGTGTTTTGTGCCGGACGCACCGATGCGGGCGTCCACGGCACCGGACAGGTGGTGCATTTTGAAACCACTTCGCAGCGGGCGGATGGGGCCTGGACACTCGGCGTGAACGCCAATCTGCCGGCAGATATCGCGGTACGCTGGGTGAAAGCGGTGCCGGATGAATTTCATGCCCGTTTCAGCGCCACCGCCCGACGCTATCGCTATCTGATCTACAATCAGCGGCTGCGTCCGGCGGTACTGGCGCAGGGCGTGACCCATTTTTATCATCCGCTGGATGCTGAAAAGATGCATCGCGCCGGGCAGTGCCTGTTGGGGGAGAATGATTTCACCTCGTTTCGCGCCGTGCAGTGTCAGTCGCGTACCCCGTGGCGCAACGTGATTCACCTGAATGTGACGCGTCAGGGGCCGTACGTGATTGTTGATATTAAAGCCAACGCCTTTGTGCATCACATGGTGCGCAATATCGTTGGTAGCCTGATGGAGATAGGCTGCGGCAATCAGCCGGAGTCATGGATGGCAACGCTGCTGGCGGCGAAGGATCGGACATTAGCCGCAGCCACAGCCCGGGCAGAAGGGTTGTACCTGGTGGCGGTGGATTACCCATCCCACTTTGCGTTACCACAGCCGTCGATGGGACCGTTGTTCCTCGCGGATTAATTCACTTTAGGGCTTAAAAGGGCGCGTTATGGAGTTTATCCATTTTCTGGTTGATTTTATTTTGCACATTGATGTGCATCTTGCCGAACTGGTTGCGCAGTACGGTATCTGGATTTACGCTATTTTGTTCCTGATTTTGTTCTGCGAAACCGGTTTAGTGGTGACGCCCTTCCTGCCCGGTGATTCGCTGTTGTTTGTCGCGGGCGCACTGGCGGCGCTGCCTGGCAACGATCTCAATGTGCATCTGATGGTGGCGCTGTTAGTGGTGGCGGCGATCCTGGGTGATGCGGTCAACTATACTATCGGCCGTCTGTTCGGCGAGCGGTTGTTCAGCAACCCGAACTCAAAAATTTTCCGTCGCAGCTATCTGGATAAAACCCATGCGTTTTATGCCCGTCACGGCGGTAAAACCATTATTCTGGCGCGCTTTGTGCCGATTGTTCGTACCTTTGCGCCGTTTGTTGCCGGTATGGGCCACATGTCCTATCGTCACTTTGCGCTGTTCAACGTCACCGGCGCGCTGGCCTGGGTCCTGCTGTTCTCCTATGCCGGTTACCTGTTTGGCGATCTGCCGGTGGTACAGGAAAACCTGAAGCTGCTGATCGTCGGCATTATTCTGGTCTCGGTATTGCCGGGCGTGATTGAAGTCTGGCGTCATCGCCGCCAGGCAAAGCAGCAGAAGCAGCCCTGAACGGCAGCTTCGCTCAGGGGTAAGACCAGATTTTTATCCACAGTCTGAACGGGTTGTGGTTTAATGAGCGACATTTACCGTCTGCTGAAGCGGTTTTCAGCAGTATCAAGACGACTGGACCAGGTCAGTTTTAAACAGAAAGGTCATCAATGAGCTGGATTGAACGCATTCTTAATAAAAGCAACGTTACGCCTGCGCGCCGCGCCAGTATCCCGGAAGGGGTCTGGACCAAGTGCGACAGCTGTGGCCAGGTTCTCTACCGTGCCGAGCTGGAGCGTAATCTTGAAGTCTGTCCGAAGTGTGACCATCACATGCGTATGCACGCCCGTGAGCGCCTCGGCAGCTTCCTCGATCAGGGCACCCTGGTTGAGCTCGGCAGTGAACTGGAACCCAAAGATCTGCTGAAGTTCCGCGACTCGAAAAAGTACAAAGATCGTCTGATTGCTGCGCAAAAAGCGACTGACGAGAAAGATGCGCTGATCGTGATGAAGGGCCAGCTGCATAGTATGCCGGTTGTGGCGGCCGCCTTTGAATTTGCCTTTATGGGCGGTTCAATGGGTTCAGTAGTGGGCGCTCGCTTTGTGCGTGCGGTTGAGCAGGCACTGGAAGATAATTGCCCGCTGATCTGTTTCTCCGCCAGTGGCGGGGCGCGTATGCAGGAAGCGCTAATGTCGCTGATGCAGATGGCGAAAACCAGCGCCGCGCTGGCTAAAATGCAGGAGCGCGGTCTGCCTTATATTTCGGTACTGACCGACCCGACCATGGGCGGCGTGTCAGCCAGTTTCGCCATGCTGGGCGATCTCAACGTGGCGGAACCGAAAGCGCTGATCGGCTTTGCCGGTCCTCGCGTAATCGAACAGACCGTGCGTGAAAAACTGCCGCCGGGCTTCCAGCGCAGTGAGTTCCTGATTGAAAAGGGCGCGATTGATATGATCATTCGCCGTCCGGAAATGCGGTACAAACTGGCAAGCCTGCTGGCGAAAATGATGAACCTGCCAGCACCGCTGCACGATGGTGAAGAGTCTGCCCCGGCGACGACTCAACCGGAGAGCAACGAGGCCTGACAGGAGATAGAGAGGCGCGCCCGTCGCGCCTTTTACCAATGCACCGTATACCTCAGCCTCCGTCTGCCGGGTATAAATAAGCAAAACGGGACATATGGACAATCTTCACCTCCCTCAAGCCACGTCGCCTTTGGCCACGTGGCTTTATTATCTTGAGCACCTGCATACTCAGGCCATCGAACTGGGCCTGGATCGTATTCGCCAGGTGGCGCAACGTCTCGACCTGCTGAAACCGGCTCCCTTCGTCTTCACCGTCGCCGGTACCAACGGCAAAGGCACCACCTGTCGCACGCTGGAAACGCTGCTGATGGCGGCTGGCTATCGCGTTGGTGTCTACAGTTCGCCGCATCTGGTGCGCTATACCGAACGGGTACGGGTTCAGGGCCAGGAGCTGAGCGAAGCACAGCACTGCGCCAGTTTCGCCGACATCGAAGCCGGACGCGGTGACATCTCTCTGACCTATTTCGAATTTGGCACCCTGTCAGCGCTGAAGCTGTTTCAACAGGCGCAGCTGGACGTGGTGATCCTGGAAGTGGGTCTCGGCGGACGGCTCGATGCCACCAATATTGTGGATGCGGATGTCGCGGTGGTCACCAGCATCGCGCTCGATCATATCGACTGGCTTGGCCCGGATCGGGAAAGTATTGGTCGTGAGAAAGCGGGCGTTTTCCGGGCCGGTAAACCGGCGGTAGTGGGTGAACCTGATATGCCGCGCAGTATTGCGGCGGTGGCCAGTGAAAAGGGCGCGGCGCTGCTGCAACGCAACCGTGACTGGTCTTACCGTGAGCAGCCGGAAAGCTGGTCGCTGCGTGACGCGCACGGCGAGCTGAACGATCTGCCGCTGCCGCAGGTACCGCTGCCGAATGCAGCGACGGCGCTGGTGGCGCTGCGCGCGTCCGGGCTGCAGGTCAGTGAAGCGCAGATCCGCGCCAGCCTGCCGTTAGCCATGCTGCCGGGTCGCTTTCAGACCCTGAGTGAATCGCCACGGGTGATTCTGGACGTGGCGCATAATCCGCACGCGGCGACCTATCTGGCGTCACGCCTGGCGACGCTGCCAAAAACCGGCAAGGTTCATGCGGTGGTGGGTATGCTGCATGACAAAGATATTGCCGGCACGCTGGCGGCGCTGTCACCGGCGGTGGATCGCTGGTACTGCGCGCCGCTCGACGGGCCTCGCGGGGCCACCGCGGCGCAGCTGCTGGAATGGCTGCCGCAGGGTGAGGCATTCAGCACGGTAGAACAGGCCTGGCAGCAGGCGCGCCAGCAGGCGCAGCCGCAGGACATTGTGCTGGTGTGTGGTTCGTTCCACACCGTGGCACAGGTCATGGAATCGATTGAAACGGAGAAAGGGCGTGGCAAGTAAGTTTCAGAACCGTTTAGTCGGCACCGTTATTCTGGTCGCCGTCGGCGTGATTGTATTGCCGGGGCTGCTGGACGGGCAGAAGAAGCACTATAAAGAGGAGTTCGCTGCCATTCCGCTGGTACCGAAACCGGACGATCAGCAGGACAGCGAGATGGTGCCGCCGGTGACCCAGACGCTGCCCGCGCAGCCGCCGGAAGGTGCCGGTAATGCGGTCAGCAGCAGCAATGGCAAAACCAGCGCACCGGCTGATCAGGGACGGACCAGACCGGCAGAAGAGAGCGAGCCCGCCGTGGTCACGCCACCGCCGGTCCATCAGTCAACGCCAGTGCAGGTGAAACCCAAACCGGTCGAACAGCCAAAACCGAAGCCGGTTGAGCAGCCGAAGCCAAAACCGGTCGAACAGCCAAAACCGAAACCGGTTGAGCAACCCAAACCGGTAGAGCAGCCGAAGCAGACTGAGCAGCCGAAAGCCGCGGAACCCGTCGCGCCTGCGGGTCAGGCCTATGTGGTTCAGCTGGGCGCACTGAAAAATGCCAGCAAAGTGAATGAGATTGTCGCGCAGCTCCGGCTGTCGGGTTATCGCGCCTTTACCGTGCCGTCAACGCCGGTACAGGGACAGATCACCCGCATTTACGTCGGACCGGACGCCTCAAAAGCTAAAATGCAGAGTGCAGTCGGCGAGCTGAAAGGTATCTCCGGACTGGGCGGTGTGGTGAAGCCATACAGCGCGCGCTAACCCTGGCGATTGGCGCTGCCGATAACAGTAACAGGCAGCGCCTTTAGCGCCATAGCACAGGCGGCTAACGTGGCGAAACGGGTAAAAAAATGATGATTTTCAACGGGCTGACCGTCAGGGAATCAACCAGGCGACGAAGGTTTTTTTCATCGCCTTTTTTATGGATGCAGAACAGGAAAACCGCTACGCAAACGTTTTCTTTTTCTGTTAGAATGCGCCCCGAACTGGATGCAGGGGTGCAATGGCACTGGCGCTGGAAGAGTTCATGATCTGGATTGATTACGTCATTATTGCGGTAGTTGGTTTTTCGGCTCTGGTCAGCCTGATCCGTGGGTTTGTCCGGGAAGCCTTATCTCTTGTTACCTGGGGATGCGCGTTTTTTGTCGCCAGTCATTACTACGCCTACCTTGCAGTCTGGTTTACAGGGTTTGACGACGAACTGGTTCGTAACGGTATCGCCATTGGGGTGTTGTTTGTCGCCACCCTGATTGTCGGTGCGATTGTGAATTACGTGATCGGCTCGCTGGTGGAAAAAACCGGCCTGTCGGGAACCGACCGGGTGTTGGGCGTCTGTTTCGGGGCGTTGCGTGGTGTGCTGATAGTAGCCGCTTTGCTGTTCTTCCTCGATACTTTCACCGGCTTTTCAAAAAGTCCGGACTGGCAACAGTCTCAACTCATTCCCGAGTTCAGTTATATAATCAGGTGGTTTTTCGATTACCTGAAAAGCACGTCGAGTTTTTTACCCCGGTGATGCGACCGGGAGTGCGGCTTAATGAGGAAATGACAACATGTGCGGTATTGTCGGTATCACCGGTTTCATGCCGGTCAACCAGTCGATCTATGACGCGTTAACGGTGCTCCAGCACCGCGGGCAGGATGCCGCAGGCATTTGTACTATCGATGCGCTGAAGTGCTTCCGTCTGCGTAAGGCCAATGGCCTGGTCAGCGACGTTTTCGAAGCACGCCACATGCAGCGTCTGCAGGGCAACATGGGGATTGGTCACGCGCGTTATCCTACCGCGGGCAGCTCAAGTGCCTCTGAAGCGCAGCCATTCTACGTAAACTCGCCGTACGGTATCACGCTGGCACATAACGGTAATCTGACCAACGCCCACGAACTGCGTAAGCATCTGTTCGAAAAAGGCCGTCGTCATGTGAATACCACCTCAGATTCTGAAATTCTGCTGAATATTTTTGCGCAGGAGCTGGATCGCTTCCAGAACGATCCGCTGGAAGCCGACAATATTTTTGCTGCCGTCGCGGCGGTGCACCAGCAGGTGCGCGGCGCCTATGCGGTGGTGGCGATGATCATCGGTCATGGCATGGTGGCGTTCCGCGATCCGAACGGCATCCGGCCGCTGGTGCTGGGCAAACGCGTAATTGCGGATGGCCGTACCGAATATATGGTCGCCTCGGAGAGCGTGGCGCTGGATACGCTGGGGTTTGAATTTATCCGTGACGTTGCGCCGGGTGAAGCGGTCTACGTCACTGAGCAGGGTCAGCTCTCGACCCGCCAGTGCGCCGAAAACCCGAAAAGCAATCCCTGCCTGTTCGAGTACGTCTACTTTGCCCGTCCCGACTCTTTCCTCGACAAGATTTCGGTCTACAGCGCCCGTGTCCGTATGGGTACCAAGCTGGGTGAGAAAATTGCCCGCGAGTGGGAAGATCTCGATATCGATGTGGTGATCCCGATTCCGGAAACCTCGACCGATATCGCGCTGGAAATTGCGCGCATTCTCGATAAACCCTATCGTCAGGGCTTCGTGAAAAACCGTTACGTTGGTCGTACCTTTATCATGCCGGGCCAGCAGTTGCGCCGCAGCGCTGTGCGCCGCAAGCTGAACGCTAACCGCGCCGAGTTCCGGGATAAAAACGTGTTGCTGGTGGATGACTCCATCGTGCGCGGCACCACCTCTGAGCAGATTATTGAGATGGCGCGTGAAGCCGGTGCGAAGCGGGTTTACCTGGCGTCAGCGGCACCGGAAATTCGTTTCCCGAACGTCTATGGCATTGATATGCCTAGCGCCACCGAGCTGATTGCTCACGGGCGTGAAGTGGAAGAGATTCGCCAGCTGATTAAAGCCGATGCGCTGATTTTCCAGGACCTCGACGATCTGATCGAAGCGGTGCGTGAAGAGAACCCGGATATTACCCAGTTTGAATGTTCGGTGTTTAACGGGGTTTACGTGACCAAAGATGTCGATCAGCAGTATCTGGAGTATCTTGAATCGCTGCGTAATGATGATGCTAAAGCGCTTCAGCGGCAGAATGAAGTTGAGAACCTCGAACTGCACAACGAAGGCTAAGCGCCAGCGTTAAAGCAGAGAAAGCAGGGCGGGAGCAATCCCGCCCTGTTTGTTTTCAGAAATCGCCTGGCCGCGTTATGATGGTGCATCCGGATACAGCAAGGTTGGAATATGAAACGACTCATCATTGGCATCTCTGGCGCCAGCGGGGTGATTTATGGCGTGCGTATGCTGCAGGTTTTGCAGCAGGTCGATGAGGTGGAAACCCATCTGGTGATGAGCCAGGCGGCGCGTCAGACGCTGGGGCTGGAGAGTGATTACTCACTGCGTGACGTGCAGGCGCTGGCCGATGTGGTGCATGACGTGCGCGATATTGCAGCAAGCATCTCATCAGGATCGTTTAAAACCCTGGGAATGGCGATTTTGCCGTGCTCAATGAAGACCCTGTCCGGCATTGTCCACAGCTACAGCGATTCGCTGCTGACCCGTGCGGCTGACGTGGTATTAAAAGAGCGGCGCAGGCTGGTTCTGTGCGTGCGGGAAACACCGCTGCACGTTGGCCACCTGCGCATGATGACCACCGCGGCCGAGCTGGGCGCGATTATCATGCCACCGGTACCGGCGTTTTATCATCGCCCTGAAACCATTGAGCAACTGGTTGATCAAACGGTTAATCGGGTCATCGATCAGTTTGATATCGAATTGCCAGAGGATTTGTTCGCGCGCTGGCAGGGTGCATAAAGTTCCGCTGGCGCACTTATTTAGTGCATAAGCGCGCCTCGGATCACTCTTCGTGCATTTGATGCACCAAAAGTTAACATCATCGCTTTTTCTCTTTTACTTCACTGTTATATTCCCCTGACAAACTCAGCGTTTTCGGCTGTCCCACGTCACGCTAAGTGCGCGGATAACTTGCAGAACTGGCATGAAACATGCAAATTACTTTGCGCAAACACATCACGAACCACATAACAAAAAGCACTTCACTTGAGGGTAATCTATGAAAAAGCGTGTTCTGGCTCTTTCCCTGATGCTGGGTTTATCCAGTGCTGCCAGCGTATTTGCGGCGGTGCCAGGTTCAATCCGCATCGGTACAGATCCAACCTACCCACCGTTTGAGTCAAAAAACGCGCAAGGGCAGTTAGTGGGCTTTGATATCGACCTCGCTAACGAAATCTGTAAACGCATTCATACCCAATGTACTTACGTTGAGAGCGACTTCGACGCGCTGATCCCTTCGCTGAAAGCGAAGAAAATTGACGCCATCATCTCTTCTCTTTCGATCACAGCAAAACGTCAGGAAGAAATTGCCTTCTCGGAAAAACTCTACGCCGCCAACGCGCGCTTAGTGGCACCGAAAGGTTCAAAAATCGAGCCGACGATTGAGTCGCTGAAAGGCAAAAATATCGGCCTGTTACAGGGGACCACGCAGGAAACCTACGCCAACCAGAACTGGCGGCCAAAAGGCGTCAACGTGACGCCGTATGCCAACCAGGATCTGGTCTATCAGGATCTCAATGCCGGGCGAATTGATGCCGCGTTTCAGGACGAAGTCCAGGCGAGCGAAGGGTTCCTGAAGCAGCCGGTTGGTAAAAACTACGCGTTCGCCGGTCCGGCAGTGAAAGATGACAAAATCTTCGGCGTCGGTACCGGTATGGGGCTGCGTAAAGATGACAGCGAACTGAAAGCCGCCATCGACAAAGCCTTTGCTGAGATGCGTAAAGATGGCACCTACGACAAGATTGCGAAGAAGTATTTCGACTTTAATGTGTACGGCGACTAACCATCCTGTCGCTCTGCCGACTGATTGCTGAGGTGAGCGGACCGGATGCAGGTGCAGCAATTGCCGACAGCGGTCGGCGTTGTTGTCACTGGCATTGACCGGCCTGCTGACATCCGCAACGACCTGGCAGAGCAAAGCTGCCCGCGCACCACTGGCGGGCAGCGTTCCGTTTCCACCGCACGACAGGACCCTTTCGATGCTGTATGGCTATTCTGATGTAATTCTTCGGGGCACGCTGGTGACGCTGGAACTGGCGCTGACCTCAGTGGTACTGGCAGTGCTGCTCGGCCTGATCGGGGCCGGTGCCAAACTGTCCCGTAACCGACTGCTGGCGATGATTTTTGAAGGCTACACCACCCTGATTCGCGGTGTGCCGGACCTCGTTCTTATGCTGCTGATCTTCTACGGTCTGCAGATTGTGCTCAATCAGGTGACCGACGCGCTGGGTCTGGCCCAGTTTGATATCGACCCTATGGTCGCGGGTATCATCACGCTCGGCTTTATCTATGGTGCTTACTTCACTGAAACCTTTCGCGGCGCCTTCATGGCGGTGCCAAAAGGGCAGATCGAAGCGGCAACCGCCTTTGGTTTCACCGGTTCACAGGTGTTCCGCCGCATACTGTTTCCGGCAATGATGCGCTATGCGCTGCCGGGCATTGGCAACAACTGGCAGGTTATCCTCAAGGCGACGGCGCTGGTCTCCCTGCTGGGGCTGGAAGATGTGGTGAAAGCCACTCAGCTGGCCGGTAAAAGTACCTGGCAACCGTTCTACTTCGCGATTGTGGCGGGCGTCATTTATCTGGTCTTCACCACGCTGTCGAACGGCGTGCTGTGGTGGCTCAACCGGCGCTACACGGTCGGCGTGAAGAGGGCGAGTTATGATTGATATCATTCAGGAATACTGGAAATCGCTGCTCTGGACCGACGGTTACCGCTTTACCGGCGTCGCCATTACGCTGTGGCTGCTGATCCTCTCGGTGGTGATCGGCGGAACGCTGGCGATCCTGCTGGCGATTGCGCGGGTTTCACCGAACCGGTTTATCAGTTTCCCGGTCTGGTTGTTCACCTATGTGTTTCGCGGTACGCCGCTCTACGTGCAGTTGCTGGTGTTCTATTCGGGGATGTATACGCTGGAAATTGTTAAGGGCACCGAACTGCTGAACGCTTTTTTCCGCAGCGGACTGAACTGTACCTTGCTGGCGTTTACCCTGAATACCTGCGCTTACACCACCGAAATTTTTGCCGGTGCGATCCGCTCGGTGCCACACGGTGAAATTGAGGCAGCGCGGGCCTATGGCTTCTCCACCTTTAAACTCTATCGCTGCATTATCCTGCCGTCGGCGTTGCGCACCGCGTTACCCGCTTACAGCAACGAAGTGATTTTAATGCTGCACTCCACTGCGCTGGCGTTTACCGCTACGGTACCGGACTTGCTGAAAATCGCGCGAGATATTAACTCGGCGACCTATCAGCCGTTTACCGCGTTCGGCCTGGCCGCCGTGCTGTACCTGATCATTTCTTACGTGTTAATCAGCCTGTTCCGTGTTGCGGAACGCCGCTGGCTGGCTCATGTAAAACCCTCTTCATCGCATTGAGTAGAACTATGGCTGACAATAAATTAAGCGTCACCGAATTGCATAAACGTTACGGTGAACATGAAGTGCTGAAAGGGGTCTCGTTAACCGCCAACGCGGGCGATGTGATCACTATCATTGGATCGTCCGGTTCGGGGAAAAGTACCTTTTTACGCTGCATCAACTTCCTCGAAAAACCGAGCGAAGGCACCATCGTGGTCAACAATCAGCAGATCAACTTAGTCCGCGACAAAGATGGTCAGCTCAAGGTAGCGAACAAAGAGCAGCTGCGCGCACTGCGTACCAGCCTGACCATGGTGTTCCAGCACTTTAATCTGTGGAGCCACATGACGGTGCTGGAAAACGTTATGGAAGCGCCGATTCAGGTGCTGGGACTGAGTAAAGCGGAAGCGCGTGAACGGGCGATCAAATATCTCGATAAGGTCGGAATTGATGCGCGGGCACAGGCGAAATATCCGGTTCATCTCTCCGGCGGTCAGCAGCAGCGCGTGTCAATTGCACGCGCGCTGGCAATGGAGCCGGAAGTGCTGCTGTTTGATGAGCCAACTTCGGCGCTCGATCCGGAACTGGTGGGCGAAGTGCTGCGCATTATGCAGAAACTGGCGGAAGAGGGGAAAACCATGGTAGTGGTCACGCACGAAATGGAATTTGCCCGCCACGTCTCCAGCCACGTCATTTTCCTGCATCAGGGCAAGATCGAAGAACAGGGCACGCCAGTGGAGCTGTTTGGCAGCCCGAAGAGTGCTCGTCTGCAGCAGTTCCTGAAAGGCTCGCTGAAGTAACGCTGCGCCCGCGTGTGGCTGATGCGGGCCAGGTCATGAGGTGCGGCTGACGGTAGCGCACAGGCTGCGCGTTATCGTCAGCGTTGACACCGCTTCGCCAGACGGCACCGGCTGACGGTGCTGCGCCTGCACGCCGGTGATGATTCGCCGATCGCGTTCGTTAATGCTTCACCACATCCTGCAACGCCTGCTGTAAATCGTACCAGCGGAAAGTAAATCCCGACGCCTCCAGCCGTTTCGGTATCACATGCTGTCCACCCAGTACCAGCACGGCGGATTCACCCATCATCAGTTTGATGGCGCTGGCAGGCGTGCGCATAAAGGCCGGACGGTGCATCACCCGCCCCAGAATGGCGGCAAACTGCTCATTGCGTACCGCGTAAGGCGCGACCATGTTGAATGGGCCGCGCAGATCGTCATGATCCAGCAGCCAGATAATCGCGCTGAGCATATCGTCAAGATGGATCCACGGCATATATTGCTTGCCGCTGCCGATCGGCCCGCCGATTCCCAGCTTAAACGGCAGCTTCATTTTGCTGAGCGCACCGCCCTCGGCAGCCAGCACCACGCCGGTACGTAACAGGCAGACGCGGGTGCGATCGCTTTCGGCCGCGAGCGCCAGCTGCTCCCAGCGCGCGCAAAGTTGATGGGTAAATTCGTCGTGTCCGGGGTCCTCTTCGGTCAGCACCACATCGCCGCTGTCGCCGTAAAAACCGGTTGCCGAGCCGGAGATCAGCACCGCCGGTGGCGTGGTGCTGGCGTTGATCAGTGAGGCGATCTGTTCCGTGATCTGCCAGCGGCTTTCGCATAACTGCTGCTTATGCGGTTCAGTCCAGCGTTTGTCGGCAATGGGCTCGCCCGCCAGGTTGATCACCGCATCAACATTATTGAGATCGGACTGTTGCGACAGCCCTGACCAGAGCGCCACGCCTTCGCCCAGTTTTTCACGCGCGCTCACCACGTCACGCGTCACTACACTGATCTGGTGACCGAGCTGTTGCAGGCGAGGAATCAGATGACGACCTATCAATCCCGTTCCACCGGTAATAAGAATGTGCATGTTGCGGCTCCCTTGACGTTGTTGTTATTTATTCTCTTCAGCATAGAAGAGTAAGGCCAGTGTGAGGTGAGTCGCGTCGCGCTTTCTTGCAATCAGGCGAAACATCGGACCAGCTCAGCGTTGCCTTCAGAAATAAAAGTCGGTAAACATGATGCAATCCTGACAGCCAATTGAGGTAACCGATGAATTATCCGCCCATCACCCTGTGGTCAGATTCATCATTTTTCAGTCCTTACGCCATGTCGGCTTACGTTGCGCTCACCGAAAAGGGTATTCCGTTTACCCTGAAACGGGTTGATTTGTCGCAGAATCAGCAATTCGCGGCGGCCTATCGTGAGCTCTCGTTAACCTGCCGGGTTCCCACGCTGCAGATCGATGACTTTCTGCTGAGCGAATCGTCGGCGATCGGCGAATATCTCGAAGAGCGGTTTCCGGCTCCCGAATTTGAACGTCTCTATCCACGCGACCGTGAAAAACGGGCGCGGGCAAGAGAGATTCAGGCCTGGCTACGCAGCGATTTTCTGTGGATCCGACAGGAGCGGCCGACTGAAGTGCTGTTTGCCGGCGAGCGATTTTCACCGCTGACCGCCTCAGCGCAGCAGGCGGTGGATAAGCTAGTTACGGCAGTTGAACGTCTGTTACCCGAAGGGCAGCAAAATCTGTTTGGTGAATGGTCAATTGCCGATACCGATCTGGCGGTGATGCTCAACCGACTGGTACTGCATGGCGATCCGTTACCCGCACGCTTACAGCACTATGCTGAGTTTCAGTGGCAGCGTGCCTCAGTACAACTGTGGTTAGCTGAAAGCGGTAAAAATCGATAGCTTTCGAGGCTTGCTCAAGCTAACGGAAGTGATTACCTTACGCCACACTATGAGAATAACGTGGTAAACAGCGCGTGCATCCAGGCACGCTAAACAGGAAAGGGTTACGGATGGTGGATCACATTGCGGGTGACGATGTCGAGTGGGTCGATATCGTTAGCGAAGAGAATGAAGTCGTTGCTCAGGCGACACGCGCACAGATGCGTGCTCAATGCCTGCGTCACCGCGCCACCTATATCGTGGTACATGACGGTATGGGCAAGATTCTGGTACAGCGTCGTACCGAGATCAAAGATTTTATGCCAGGCAAACTGGACGCGACCGCCGGCGGTGTTGTACAGAGCGGCGAAGATATGCTGGAGTCGGCGCGACGTGAAGCGGAAGAGGAGCTGGGCATCGCCGATGTACCCTTTGCCGAACATGGCAAATTCTACTTCGAAGATGAACACTGCCGCGTCTGGGGCGGGCTGTTCAGCTGTGTGTCACACGGACCCTTTGCGATGCAGGAAACCGAAGTCGATGAGATCATCTGGATGACGCCTGATGAGATCACCGCACGTTGTGATGAGTTTACCGACGATTCGCTGAAGGCGTTGTCGTTGTGGATGAGCCGCAACGGCGAGAACCGCGCCTGATAAACGAGTGAACCGCGCTGCCTGTGCCGTTCACCTGAATCGGTGGTGGCAGGCGGTTACGCGATCGCAGATAAAAAAAAGGGCATGCGCCGTGGCATGCCCTCTCTGTCAGATTAACGCTTAGCCTTCAGCCTGCTGTGACTGAATAGCGGTCAGAGCGATGGTGTAGACGATATCATCCACCAGCGCGCCGCGTGACAGGTCGTTGACCGGTTTACGCATCCCCTGCAGCATCGGACCAATAGAGATCAGATCGGCAGAACGCTGTACCGCTTTGTAAGTGGTATTACCGGTGTTGAGATCCGGGAAGATGAACACCGTCGCGCGACCGGCAACCTGTGAATTTGGCGCTTTCGACTTCGCCACATCTTCCATGATCGCGGCGTCATACTGCAGCGGACCATCGATCACCAGATCAGGACGTTTCTCCTGCGCGATACGCGTGGCTTCACGCACTTTTTCCACATCGCTACCTGCACCCGAGGTGCCGGTGGAGTAGGAGATCATCGCCACACGCGGGTCGATACCAAAGGCTTTGGCGGAATCGGCTGACTGAATCGCGATCTCGGCCAGCTGTTCAGCGGTCGGGTCCGGGTTAATGGCGCAGTCACCGTAGACCAGCACCTGCTCAGGCAGCAGCATAAAGAACACCGACGACACCAGCGAACTGTTTGGCGCGGTTTTGATCAGCTGCAACGGTGGACGAATGGTATTCGCGGTAGTGTGGACGGCACCGGAAACCAGACCGTCGACTTCGCCACTTTCCAGCATCATGGTGCCAAGCACCACGTTATCCTCCAGCTGTTCCTGCGCCACCACTTCGGTCATGCCTTTGCTCTTACGCAGCTCAACCAGACGCGGCACGTAGTTTTCACGTACCTGAGCCGGATCGACAATCTCGACGCCTTTACCGAGCTCAACGCCCTGTGCAGCAGCGACACGCTGGATCTCATCCGGATTACCTAACAGCACGCAGGTCGCGATGCCGCGTTCGGCACAGATCGCGGCGGCTTTCACGGTACGCGGCTCATCACCTTCTGGCAGCACCACACGTTTGCCTGCTTTACGCGCCAGCTCGGTCAGCTGATAGCGGAAGGCTGGCGGTGACAGACGACGGCTGCGTTCAGAGGTGGCGGTCAGTGACTCAATCCAGTCAGCATTGATGTAGCTGGCGACATACTCCTGCACTTTTTCAATGCGCTGGGTATCATCAGCCGGCACTTCCAGGTTGAAGCTCTGCAGGCTGAGTGAGGTCTGCCAGGTGTTGGTTTTCACCATAAACACCGGCAGGCCGGTCTGGAACGCGCGCTCACACAGTTTCGCGATGCGCTCGTCAATCTCATAGTTACCGGTCAGCAGTATCGCACCAATCTCGATGCCGTTCATCGCGGCCAGGCAGGCGGCAACCAGCACATCCGGACGGTCAGCAGAGGTAACCAGCAGCGAGCCAGGGCGGAAATGCTCCAGCATGTGCGGAATGCTGCGGGCGCAGAAGGTAACGGATTTCACCCGGCGGGTCTGAATCTCACCTTCGTTGATGATGCGCGCATTGAGGTGACGGCACATATCGATGGCGCGGGTCGCGATCAGATCAAAGCTCCACGGCACGCAGCCTAATACCGGCAGCGGGCTGTCGGAAAACAGCTGCTTAGGATCGATATTGGCGATGCTGGCTTTTGACGAGTCATCAAAAATCTCTGACAGGTCAGGGCGGGTACGCCCTTGTTCATCGACGGGCGCATTCAGTTTGTTGATGATCACGCCGGTGATGTTTTTATTCTTCTGTCCGCCAAAGCTGCTTTGGGTCAGCTCAATGCGTTCTTTCAGCTGGGCCGGAGAGTCATTGCCCAGCGCCATCACGAAGACGATTTCCGCATTCAGGGTTTTCGCGATTTCGTAGTTCAGCGCGTTAGCGAACTGATGCTTACGGGTCGGGACCAGGCCTTCAACCAGCACCACTTCGGCATCCTGGGTGTTGGCATGGTAACGGGAGATAATTTCTTCCATCAGCACATCCTGCTGGTTCGATCCCAGCAGAGATTCTACCCGTGACATCTGCAGCGGTTCAGCGGCAGGAATCGACGAGTTCTTACGGATGATGGTGGTGGTTTGATCCGGGGTATCGCCGCCAGAACGCGGCTGAGCAATCGGCTTGAAGACGCTGAGACGCACGCCTTTACGTTCCATGGCGCGAATGACGCCGAGGCTGACGCTGGTCAGGCCGACGCTGGTGCCGGTCGGAATGAGCATAATTGTACGTGACACGATTGAACCTCTCAGGAATTGCAGGGTGTCAAAAACAACTCCGTCAGCCTGAGCTGACGGAGAGAAGTGATTACGCAGTCAGACGCGCAGCGTCCTGGGCGATGACCAACTCTTCGTTGGTTGGAATCACCAACGCCGGGCGGGTCCCTTCTTTATTGATGTAGCCGGACTGGCCAAAGCGGGCCGCCAGGTTACGATCGTGATCGACTTCGAAACCGAGTAGCGCCAGCTTTTTCAGCGACAGTTCACGCACCATCGCGGCGTTTTCACCGATGCCGCCGGTGAAGACCACGGCGTCAAGACGGCCATCCATCAGCGCGGTATAGCTGCCGATATATTTTGCCAGGCGGTGACAGAACACATCCATCGCGCGCTTCGCATCTTCTTTGGTGGTGTAGTTCTCTTCAACATAACGGCAGTCGCTGGTCACTTCGGTCAGCCCTAACAGGCCAGACTCTTTGGTCAGCAGCTTGTTGATCGCATCCACACTCATGCCGAGGGTGTCGTGCAGGAAGAAGATGATAGCCGGATCGATATCACCACTGCGGGTACCCATCACCAGACCTTCCAGCGGCGTCAGACCCATTGAGGTATCGACGCACTCACCATTGCGGATTGCCGAGACAGAACCGCCGTTGCCGAGGTGACAGGTAATGATGTTCAGTGACGCCAGCGGCTTGTTGAGCATTTTGGCCGCTTCATGAGTGACGTAGAAGTGGCTGGTCCCGTGCGCGCCATAGCGACGGACGCCATGTTCTTTATATAATTTGTACGGCAGCGCGTAGAGATAGGACTCTTCCGGCATTGTCTGATGGAAAGCGGTGTCAAATACCGCGACATTCTTATCTGACAGGTGCGGGAAGTTTTTCATCGCCTCATCGATACCGATCAGGTGGGCCGGATTGTGCAGCGGGGCGAATGAAGAGGCATCTTTAATGCCCTGAATCACCTCTTCGGTGATCACCACGGACTGCGTCAGTTTTTCGCCGCCGTGAACGATGCGATGGCCGATTGCAGCAATTTGTGCCGAAAGCGCGGGTTTTTGTGCCAGAATGGTTTTAACAATGAAATTCAGTGCTTCGCTATGCGCCGCGCCGGCACCGAGAGGGGCTTCCTGTTTTTGACCGTCCAGCTTCCACTTAATACGCGCTTCAGGAAGATGAAAGCATTCCGCCAGACCAGACAAAAACTCGTCACCGCTGGCAGGATTGAGGATGGCAAACTTAAGGGAAGAGCTGCCACAGTTCAGGACCAGAACTAACTTACTCGACATGGAAGTACCTATTTTTAGAGAGTGGCGAAAAAAAACGCAATCAGACTATCAGCGTAGCCCATGAAAGCTGGTAGATTAATGATAAACATCATGCGGTAGTCAGAATTCTGCTTTTCCGCAAAAATTTTTAGTAATTTTACGCAAAAATTTGAAATTTCTTTGTCGAAACATGACCCGTCCTCTTCCCAAAGGCGGTCGTCGCTGCCAGAAAGGTGGAGAAACGGCGTCAGGATAGCCGGAGTCACCTTTAAAGACAAAAAAAATTGAAGGATGTCACGTAAAGTTGTGTAGTTATAACTATTTTTTAATCTTTGCAGTATTAGTTGAGGTGAGCCATGGCGAATGAATCTGGCAGTACCAGCTGGTTCCGGATGTTTCAGCGCGGACAGCATTACATGAAGACCTGGCCGGCTGATAAGCGCCTGGCACCGGTATTCCCGGAAAATCGTGTCTCATCAGCGACGCGTTTTGCCATTCGTTTTATGCCACCTTTGGCCATTTTTACGCTGACCTGGCAGATCGCGATGGGCGGTCAGCTCGGGCCAGCCGTCGCGACCGCACTGTTCGCCTGTAGCCTGCCGATGCAGGGGCTATGGTGGCTGGGTAAACGCTCCGTCACGCCGCTTCCGCCCACGTTGCTCAACTGGTTTCATGAAGTGCGGGCAAAACTGGAAGAGGCAGGGCAGGCCATCGCCCCGGTTGAAGGCAAACCGACCTACCAGGCGCTGGCTGACGTGCTGAAACGCGCTTTCAAACAGCTGGACCGCACCTTCCTCGACGACCTCTGAGTCACGCCGTTTTTACACTAAAAACCCGGCGAACCTGCAGTCAGATCAAAGAAAGGCGATACGGAGATTTCCGTATCGTCAGCCCTGTGTGATCATTTCCACCTTGTCTGTTATCTGAGCGGTCTCTGGCCGGGAGTAAATGATGGAAATGACCCATGCACAGCGTTTGATCCTTACCAACCAGTACAAAATCATGGCAATGCTTGAGCCAGAAAATGGTGAGCGCTTTCGCCGTTATCAAACCATTATCGAACGCGGCTATGCGCTGCAGATGCGCGAGCTGGACAAAGAGTTCGGTGAGCTCAGCGAAGAGACCTGCCGGACGGTGATCGACATTATGGAGATGCACCATGCGCTGCACGTCTCCTGGTCGAACCTGAAAGATAAAGGCACGCTGGAAGAGCGGCGTCTGGCTTTCCTCGGTTTCGATGCGGCAACCGAAGCGCGCTATCTGGGGTATGTGCGTTTTATGGTCAACAGCGAAGGGCGCTACACCCATTTTGATTCCGGCTCCCACGGGTTTAATGCCCAGACGCCGATGTGGGAAAAGTATCAACGTATGCTGGCTTTGTGGCAGACTTGTCCGCGACAGTACCATTTAAGCGCCAATGAAATTGCGCAAGTGATTAATGCCTGAGGAGGAGTGACGCGTGACCTACAGTGGTTTTCTATTTGATTTAGATGGCACCTTAGTGGATTCACTGCCGGCGGTTGAACGTGCCTGGAGTCAATGGGGCGCCCGCCACGGCATTGCAGCGGAAGAGATTCTGGCATTTATCCACGGCAAACAGGCGATCACTTCACTGCGTCATTTTATGGCCGGTCAGCCGGAAGCGGCGATTCAGGCGGAGTTTGTGGCGCTGGAACAGGCCGAAGCGGCAGATACTGATGGCGTTCAGGCACTGCCCGGCGCACACGCATTGCTGAATACGCTTAATGAATTGCAGATCCCCTGGGCGATTGTGACTTCAGGTTCCGTCCCGGTGGCGCATGCGCGACATAAAGCGGCAGGATTACCGCAACCGGCGGTGTTCATTACTGCCGAGCAGGTAGCCAAAGGTAAACCCGAGCCGGACCCTTATTTGCTGGGTGCCGAAAAGCTCGGCTTAGCGGCCACTTCCTGCGTCGTGGTTGAAGATGCGCCAGCCGGGATTCTCTCAGGCCTGAATGCCGGTTGTGCGGTTATTGCGGTTAATGCGCCAGCTGACACGCCACGATTTAACGAGGTGGCGTTGTCGCTCACCTCGCTTGAGTCATTAATCGTGACCCGGCATCGCGATGGGCACTTCAGCTTTGGCCGTCAGGATCAATAACGCTTCCGCGCCGCGGATTCAGAGCGGCGTATCCTGTGAAATTTCATCCAGTGACAGGCTGAAACTGGGAATAAACACCTCAACGAAGTAATCCATTTCCGGCGAGCGGCGGTCGGCCAGGGTTTTTTCCAGCCTGGCCTTGGCCAGCAGAAATTCGTTGTTACCGGCGGAAAGCTCTTCCAGACACTTCACGTAAGCACAGAGCGCATCCGCCTGCTTCACGACCGCCTGTTCCTCTTCACTGTGCAGATGCTCATCAATCAGCGGACGGTAGATCGCCTGAAACTCTTCAGGCAGCATCTCAATCAGCTTCTGCTGCGCAATTTTTTCAATCTTTTTATATTCGTGGGCAATTTGCGCGTTGTAATACTTCACCGGGGTCGGCAGATCGCCGGTCAGCACTTCGCTGGCATCGTGGTAGAGCGCCAGCATGGCGATGCGATCGGCGTTGAGCGTGCCGTTGAACTTGAGGTTTTTAATCGACGCCAGGGCGTGCGCCACCATCGCGACCTGCAGACTGTGCTCAGAGACGTTTTCGGTGCGCACATTACGCATCAGGGGCCAGCGATTAATCAGTTTCAGGCGGGAGAGATGGGCAAAGAAGTGGCTTTGAGTCATGAGCGTTCCTGTGAGCCGACAGGGGAGAGACGGGCTCTCCCCAAATAGCGTCAGTATACGCGGCTGAGATTACTGACGATAGCCTTGCAGGAAGCGGCCAAACTTATTGATCGCCATCTCAAGATCATCGACGCGCGGCAGAGTGACGATGCGCAGGTGATCCGGCCACGGCCAGTTAAAGGCGCTGCCCTGTACCAGCAGCACTTTCTCCTGCAGCAGGAAATCCAGCACCATCTTCTGATCGTCAAAGATATTGAATTTTTTCGCATCAATGCGCGGGAACATATAGAGCGCGCCCTGCGGTTTCACGCAGCTGACGCCGGGAATATCATTAATCAGCTCCCAGGCGCGCTGGCGCTGTTCATACAGCCGGCCGCCAGGCATGATAAATTCACTGATGCTCTGGTAGCCACCCAGCGCGGTCTGAATCGCATGCTGAGCCGGAACGTTGGCACAGAGACGCATTGAAGCAAGCATCTCCAGCCCTTCAATGTACCCTTTAGCGTGCTTTTTCGGGCCGTTCAGCACCATCCAGCCCTGACGGAAGCCCGCCACACGGTAGGTTTTTGACAGGCCATTAAAGGTCACGGTCAGCAGATCGGGGGCCAGCGCGGCGATGCAGTGATGCTGTGCTTCGTCGTACAGAATTTTGTCGTAGATCTCATCGGCGAAAATGATCAGGTTATGCTGACGGGCAATTTCGACGATCTCTAACAGCAGCTCTTTGCTGTAAACCGCACCGGTGGGGTTATTCGGGTTGATGATAACGATGCCGCGGGTGCGTGGCGTGATCTTACTGCGGATATCATCCAGGTCGGGGAACCAGCCAGCCGATTCGTCACACAGATAATGCACCGCTTTACCGCTCGACAGCGAGACGGCTGCAGTCCATAACGGATAGTCGGGTGCCGGTACCAGCATCTCATCGCCACTGTTCAGCAGGGCCTGCATCGCCTGCACGATCAGCTCAGAGACACCGTTACCAATGTAGATATCCTCGACGGTGACATCGCGCATATCGCGTGCCTGATAATGCTGCATGATCGCTTTACGGGCAGAATACAAACCTTTCGAGTCGCAATAACCCTGTGCGCTCGGCAGATTACGAATCACATCCACCAGAATTTCGTCAGGCGCTTCAAAACCAAACGGCGCGGGATTACCGATGTTCAGTTTGAGTACTTTGTTGCCTTCTTCTTCGAGGCGTTTGGCCTCTTTCAATACCGGACCGCGGATGTCGTAGCAAACGTTATCCAGCTTACCGGATTTATCAATCTGAAAAGTCATTGTTACCGCCTTAATGGGCAGAATCCTTTTGGCTGCCACAGAAATCAAACCAGCACAATGTACTCTCCTCACGAACACAAAAGAAGGGTGCCGCTCGGTTTTGGCGCGTTCAGCAACTTTTCCCGTCGCTGATAGCGCAAAAGATATTTGTTACCCTGATAATTAGTTAAACTAACCATATCAGCATTGCTAAACGATATTTTTAGCTGAGAGAGGCGGGCGCTGGCGGGGCTGCATTTGCACATTATGAAACATTTTTGGAACTTATGACGGTTGAACCTTTCCCGACATTTGAAATATACACTCTGTGAAATAGTTAAACGATATTTTATTGATGGTTAAATAATCATCGTTTAAGGGGTGTTGACGTGGCTCAGGTCTTAATGCTGCTAAAGAATGATGCCGTTGGCACCTTGTCATAACCGGAGAAGTGCCAAAAGATCAGGTCCGGATGGCACCAGCTTTGCGAATCAGAAGGCATTCACTGTCACTTCCGGCCAGAGATCAGACTCACCGAACAGGTGAAAAGAAAGCGATCCGCTGGCAGAAGGGGCCGGAAACGCCTTTAGCGCAAAATTTACAGCGCTTTTCACAAAATCATTTCCATTTTGAAGTCAAAAATGATTAAGTATAATTTATTATTTAGTGCGTCTTGCCGCTCCGCTTTACCGGATGCAACATCGCGCATTCTGTCCCGCTTCGCTGTTTTGGGTGGGAATAAGACAACTACGCAGCTTCCTGCATTCGCGCACCCCGCGCCTTCGGTTCAGAAGTTGTATCTGTCTTCCTGGTCCTGTTGATCTTCTGATGGGTCTTCAGCGGTCTGTAAACGTCAGTAAAATTTTTTGTGCCAGTCTCAACACAGGACTGTCATTGAGCACCATTACTGTTTATCACTTTGATAAGCTTAGTAATAACACCAGGGTAGTAGTTCGTAAAAATCTAATAAGTGAAGAAAAAAACATGACTAATGCAAATCGTCCGATACTGAATCTCGACCTCGATCTGCTGAGAACCTTCGTTGCCGTTGCTGATCTCAATACGTTTGCCGCCGCCGCTGCAGCGGTCTGCAGAACGCAATCAGCCGTCAGCCAGCAGATGCAACGTCTGGAGCAATTGGTAGGTAAAGAGCTGTTTGCCAGACATGGACGTAATAAGCTATTAACCGAGCACGGAATCCAGCTTTTAGGTTACGCCAGAAAAATCCTTCGTTTTAATGACGAAGCCTGCACCTCCCTGATGTACAGCAATATTCAGGGTGTGCTGACGATTGGCGCCTCCGATGATACCTCTGACACCATTCTGCCGTTCCTGCTGAACCGGGTTACCTCGGTTTATCCGAAGCTGGCTATTGATGTGCGGGTAAAACGTAACCCTTTCATGATGGAAATGCTCAACCAGGGCGAAGTTGACCTTGTGGTCACCACTTCCAGCCCGGGCAATTTCACCTATCAGGTCCTGCGCACGTCACCGACCTTGTGGTACTGCGCGGCAGATTACATTTTCCAGCGTGGCGAAGCCATTCCGCTGGTGCTGCTGGATGAGCCAAGTCCTTATCGCGACATGGCCATCGATCATCTTAATGAAGCGGGCATCCCGTGGCGTATCTCGTACGTCGCGTCAACGCTGGCTGCGGTTCGTGCCGCGGTTAAAGCGGGATTGGGTGTCACAGCACGTCCGGTCGAGATGATGAGTCCGGAACTGCGGGTGATGGGCGCAGCAGAAGGTTTACCGGTGCTGCCGGATACCCAGTATCTGCTGTGTCGTAATCCTGACAGCGATAACGAACTGGCACTGGCAATCTTTAACGCCATGCAGTCAACCAATGACCCGTACAATCTGAGTGCCAATCCGGATGGTACGCTGTTACTGGACGACGAAGAGTAAGTTGGTTGCCATTATGCTGCACAGATCCTGTGCGGAATGAGCGGCACAAAACGCCGATAAAAAAGCCTTTCATTCTGTAAGCAGAACGAGAGGCTTTTTTTTACCCGCCTGATGATAGCTGACAGCTTTTTCCGCTTCGCCAGCCTGCTGTTTCAATAGTCACCTGCTGCAATTAATTTCATCTCTGCTTTAACTGAAACTTACCCACCAAAAAAACGGATGCTTCGTTTCGCCTTGCGCCAAAAAATGGAGAAATTTAGCGCAAAAAGGGCAGAAGTGTGTTCTGGATCAAAAAAATACCCCTGGTAAGGGGAAGGAAAACCCGCGGATACCTGTCAAAATATGTTTGTTAAATGCACGATCCATGCGTGTAAATACCCGCTACACTAAAATTAACCCTACAGACTGAAGCGATTTAGCTGGAAAGCGGGGCATCATTTGTTAATAATATGATGCAGGTGTGAAATAATGTTTGGATACTTTTGTCAAAGTTGACAAAAGGTTATAGAAAGGAGTAAAAAACCCCATAAAATTGCTGCTTATTTAAGAATAACAGCGACATTTAAAAGGTTTTTATCCTTCCCTTGAATCGATGTGGTCAGTTTGCTGCGGGAAACGCGTGCAGGATGCCAGCGCCACTTTTGATGAGTAAGCAATGAGTATGTCAACTACCACCGAAATCATCGCTCAGCATTGGGCGTTTATCGTCTTTATCGTCATCGCATTTGGCCTGTGTGCTTTCATGTTGACCGGAGGATGGCTGCTTGGCGGCAGAGCGCGCGCGCGTTATAAAGACACGCCGTTCGAGTCAGGCATCGAGTCCGTAGGCGACACCCATATCCGCCTGTCGGCCAAATTCTATCTGGTTGCGATGTTTTTCGTCATCTTCGACGTCGAAGCCCTCTTTTTATACGCATGGGCGACCTCAATCCGCGAAAGCGGCTGGGTCGGCTTTGTGGAAGCCGCAATTTTCATTTTGGTGCTCCTGGCGGGCTTGGTCTATCTGGTACGCATCGGCGCACTCGATTGGGCTCCTGCACGTCGTCGCGTCGTGGTTAAAACCACCACGATCAGTCACACCAATCCTCACAAGCAGTAAAAGAGAGGCAATAAGATGGACTATACGCTCACCCGCATAGACCCGAACGGTGGTGAGAACGACCGTTATCCTCTGCAAAAGCAGGAAATCGTCAGCGATCCGCTGGAGCAGCACGTTCATCGCAGCGTTTACATGGGCAAACTCGAAAATGCCCTGCACGACATGGTGAACTGGGGGCGTAAAAACTCCCTGTGGCCTTATAACTTCGGCCTCTCCTGTTGTTATGTAGAGATGACGACCTCGTTTACCGCCGTGCATGACGTGGCACGTTTTGGTGCTGAAGTCATGCGCGCCTCGCCACGTCAGGCCGACTTTATGGTGATCGCAGGTACGCCATTTACCAAAATGGCCCCGGTGATTCAGCGTCTGTATGACCAGATGCTGGAGCCAAAATGGGTGATCTCAATGGGTGCCTGCGCCAACTCTGGCGGCATGTATGACATCTATTCCGTGGTGCAGGGCGTGGATAAATTCCTGCCGGTTGATGTGTATATCCCTGGCTGCCCGCCGCGTCCGGAAGCCTACATGCAGGCGCTGCTGCTGTTGCAGGAGTCGATCGGCAAAGAGCGTCGTCCGCTCTCCTGGGTGGTTGGCGATCAGGGTGTTTACCGCGCCAACATGCAGTCCGAGCGTGAGAGAAAACGCGGTGAGCGCATTGCGGTCACTAACCTGCGCAGCCCGGACGAAGTGTAAGTTAACCGTATGGATGGCAAAACGCGCCTGCAGCAGAACATCACAATTTAATGCATGGCCCCATCCTGACGCCTTCATTTGAGTGCCTGAGACCAGGCCGGAATGGTGAGTAACGTATGACAGATTTGACCACGCAAGATCTCGCTCAGCCTTCATGGCAAACCCGTGATCACCTGGATGACCCGGTGATCGGCGAGTTGCGTAACCGTTTTGGGCCGGATGCCTTTACCGTTCAGGCGACCCGCACCGGGATTCCGGTAGTCTGGGTAAAGCGTGAACAGCTACTGGAAATCACCGAGTTCCTGCGTAAATTACCTAAACCTTACGTCATGCTGTATGACCTGCATGGCATGGATGAGCGTTTACGCACCCACCGCGCCGGCTTGCCTGCCGCGGATTTTTCCGTTTTCTATCATCTGCTGTCGATTGAACGCAATCGCGACATCATGCTCAAGGTGGCGTTATCTGAAAATGATATGCACCTGCCGACCATCACCCGCCTTTTCCCGAATGCCAACTGGTATGAGCGTGAAACCTGGGAGATGTTTGGTGTGACCTTCGATGGTCACCCGCACCTGACCCGCATCATGATGCCGCCGACCTGGGAAGGTCACCCGCTGCGCAAGGATTACCCGGCGCGCGCCACCGAATTTGATCCGTTTACGCTGACTAAACAGAAAGAAGATCTGGAGATGGAGGCGCTGACCTTCAAGCCCGAAGACTGGGGTATGAAGCGCAGCACCGCCAATGAGGACTTCATGTTCCTCAACCTCGGTCCTAACCACCCGTCAGCGCACGGGGCTTTCCGCATCATTCTGCAGCTGGATGGCGAAGAGATCGTCGACTGCGTGCCTGACATCGGTTATCACCATCGCGGTGCCGAAAAGATGGGTGAACGTCAGTCGTGGCACAGCTACATTCCTTACACCGACCGCGTCGAGTATCTCGGCGGTTGCGTGAATGAGATGCCTTACGTGCTGGCGGTGGAGAAACTGGCCGGTATCGTGGTGCCGGATCGCGTCAATGTGATCCGCGTGATGCTGTCAGAACTGTTCCGCATCAATAGCCATCTGCTCTACATTTCGACCTTTATTCAGGACGTCGGCGCCATGACGCCGGTGTTCTTTGCCTTTACCGATCGCCAGAAAATTTATGACGTGGTGGAAGCCATCACCGGCTTCCGTATGCACCCGGCCTGGTTCCGCATTGGCGGCGTGGCGCACGACCTGCCGAAAGGCTGGGAACGTCTGCTGCGTGACTTCCTTGACTGGATGCCGAAGCGCCTGAAGGAGTATGACAAAGCCGCACTGCGCAACAGCGTGCTGGTTGGTCGTTCTAAAGGCGTTGCCGCGTACAACATGGAAGAAGCGCTGGCGTGGGGCACCACCGGTGCGGGCCTGCGCGCCACCGGCCTCGACTTTGATGTGCGTAAATGGCGTCCGTACTCCGGCTACGAAAACTTCGACTTCGAGATCCCGACCGGTTCAGGCATCAGTGATGCGTACAGCCGCGTTCAGCTGAAGATGGAAGAGATGTGGCAGTCACTGCGTATCCTGGAGCAGTGTCTCAACAACATGCCAGAGGGTCCGTTCAAAGCCGATCACCCGCTGACCACACCGCCGCCGAAAGAGCGCACGTTGCAGCACATTGAAACGCTGATCACCCACTTCCTGCAGGTTTCGTGGGGGCCGGTAATGCCGGCTAACGAATCCTTCCAGATGATCGAAGCGACGAAAGGGATCAACAGTTACTACCTGACCAGCGACGGCAGCACCATGAGCTACCGCACCCGCGTGCGTACGCCCAGCTTCCCGCATCTGCAGCAGATTCCTTCTGTGATCCGTGGCAGCCTGGTATCCGACCTGATCGTATACCTCGGTAGTATCGATTTTGTTATGTCAGACGTGGACCGCTAATTATGCACGATCAACACATTGCCATTAAAACGATCGACCCCAACGAGGTCTTCGTGCTGAGCGCGGAAGAACATCACGCCATTGAGCACGAAAAACACCACTACGAAGATGCGCGTGCCGCTTCAATCGAAGCGCTGAAGATCGTGCAGAAAGCGCGCGGCTGGGTGCCGGATGGCGCGATTCACGCCATCGCTGAGGTGCTGGGCATTCCGGCCAGTGACGTTGAAGGTGTAGCGACATTTTATAGCCAGATCTTCCGTCAGCCGGTCGGCCGTCATGTGATCCGCTATTGCGACAGCGTCGTCTGTCACATCACCGGTTATCAGGGCATTCAGGCGGCGCTGGAACAGAATCTGAATATCAAACCGGGCCAGACCACGGCAGACGGACGCTTCACGCTGCTGCCAACCTGCTGTCTGGGCAACTGCGATAAAGGGCCAACGATGATGGTGGATGAAGATACCCACGTGCATCTGACGCCAGAAGGCATCGCCACTTTGCTGGAGCAGTATCAATGACATTGAAAACTATCATTCGTACTGCTGAAACCCATCCACTCACCTGGCGGATGCGCGACGACAAGCAGCCGGTGTGGATTGATGAATATCGCAGTAAAAACGGCTATGCCGGTGCTGAAAAAGCGCTGAACAGCATGTCGCCTGACGAAATCGTGGCGGCGGTGAAAGACTCTGGCCTGAAAGGGCGCGGCGGTGCGGGCTTCTCCACCGGCCTGAAGTGGAGCCTGATGCCGAAAGATGAGTCGATGAACATCCGTTACCTGCTGTGTAACGCCGATGAAATGGAGCCGGGCACCTATAAAGACCGCCTGCTGATGGAGCAGATGCCGCACCAGCTGGTGGAAGGGATGCTGATCAGCGCCTTTGCGCTGAAGGCTTACCGTGGCTACATCTTCCTGCGCGGCGAATACATTGAAGCCGCGGTGCATCTGCGCCGGGCGATTGCTGAAGCCACCGAAGCGGGCTACCTCGGTAAAAATATTCTCGGCACCGGTTTTGACTTCGAACTGATTGTTCACACCGGCGCGGGCCGCTATATCTGCGGCGAAGAGACGGCGCTGATTAACTCGCTGGAAGGCCGTCGTGCTAACCCGCGCTCCAAACCGCCGTTCCCGGCGAGTGCGGGTGCATGGGGTAAACCGACCTGCGTTAACAACGTGGAAACGCTGTCAAACGTGCCGGCGATTCTGGCTAACGGCGTCGACTGGTACAAAGGCATCTCGAAAAGCGATGACGCCGGTACCAAGATGATGGGCTTCTCCGGTCGGGTGAAAAATCCTGGCGTCTGGGAACTGCCGTTCGGCATTACCGCCCGTGAAATCCTCGAAGATTATGCTGGCGGGATGCGTGACGGACTGCGCTTCAAGGCCTGGCAGCCTGGCGGGGCAGGGACCGACTTCCTGACCGATGAGCACCTGGATCTGCCGATGGAATTTGCCAGCATTGGTAAAGCGGGCAGCCGTCTGGGCACCGCGCTGGCGATGGCGGTCGATCACGAAATCAATATGGTTTCGCTGGTGCGCAATCTGGAAGAGTTCTTCGCCCGCGAATCGTGCGGCTGGTGTACGCCATGCCGTGACGGTCTGCCGTGGAGCGTAAAAATTCTGCGTGCGCTGGAGCAGAAACAGGGTCAGCCAGGCGACATCGAAACCTTACTGCAACTCTGCCGTCAGCTTGGTCCGGGTAAAACCTTCTGCGCACATGCGCCGGGTGCGGTCGAGCCGTTGCAGAGTGCCATTAAGTATTTCCGTGAAGAGTTTGAAGCTGGCATTGCGCCGCAGGTGTTCGGTAATACCCGCGCGATTGGCGGGATTCAGCCAAACCTGCTGAAAGCGCGCTGGTAATTCACCGCAGCACACGGAATCAGGCCTGGTGCCGCCGCCCCGACAATCGGCTGTATGTCGGGGCAAGAATATGATTAACGCTCGTTTCTGACGAGCCTTACGGAAGCATGTCACTATGGCTACAATCCATGTAGACGGTAAAGAGTATGATGTGAACGGAGCGGACAACCTGCTACAGGCGTGTCTCTCTCTGGGCCTTGATATTCCTTATTTTTGCTGGCATCCGGCGCTGGGAAGCGTTGGGGCCTGCCGCCAGTGCGCGGTAAAGCAATTCCAGAATGCCGAAGATACCCGCGGCCGTCTTGTCATGTCCTGCATGACGCCGGCTTCTGACGGCACATTTATCTCCATCGATGATGGCGAAGCGAAAGAGTTCCGCGAAAGCGTGGTGGAATGGCTGATGACCAACCACCCGCACGACTGCCCGGTGTGTGAAGAGGGCGGTAACTGTCACCTGCAGGATATGACAGTGATGACCGGCCACAGCTTCCGCCGTTATCGCTTCACCAAGCGTACCCACCGCAATCAGGATCTCGGCCCGTTCATTTCGCATGAGATGAACCGCTGTATCGCCTGTTATCGCTGCGTGCGTTACTACAAAGATTATGCCGACGGCAAAGATCTGGGTGTCTACGGTGCGCACGACAACGTCTATTTCGGTCGTCCGGAAGATGGCACGCTGGAGAGCGAATTTTCCGGCAACCTGGTTGAGATCTGCCCGACCGGCGTCTTCACCGATAAAACCCACTCCGAACGCTATAACCGTAAATGGGATATGCAGTTTGCGCCGAGCATCTGCCAGCAGTGCAGCGTCGGCTGTAACACCAGCCCGGGTGAACGCTACGGTGAACTGCGCCGTATTGAGAACCGCTATAACGGCACGGTAAACCACTATTTCCTCTGTGACCGTGGCCGTTTTGGTTACGGCTACGTCAACCGCAAAGATCGTCCGCGTCAGCCGATGCTGCTGCGCGGCAATGACTGGGTGACGCTTAACGCAGAACAGGCGGTTAATGCCGGCGCGGATCTGCTGCGTCAGGCGAAAAAAGTGATCGGTATCGGCTCACCGCGCGCCAGCATTGAAAGTAACTTCGCGCTGCGTGAACTGGTGGGCGCAGAAAACTTCTCCACCGGTATGCCGGCTGGCGAACAGGCCCGGCTGGAACTGATGCTTAAAGTGCTGCGTGAAGGCGGGATCTACACGCCATCGCTGCGCGAAATCGAAAGTTACGATGCGGTGCTGGTGCTGGGTGAAGATCTGACCCAGGTTGGCGCACGCGTGGCGCTGTCTGTGCGTCAGGCGGTTAAAGGCAAAGCGCGCGACATGGCGGCGGCCCAGAAAGTGGCAGACTGGCAGATTGCTGCGATCCTGAACATCGGTCAGAACGCTAAACATCCGCTGTTTATTACCAACGTCGATGAAACCCGTCTGGATGATATCGCGGCATGGAGCTATCGCGCCCCGGTTGAAGATCAGGCGCGCCTCGGTTTCGCCATCGCCAATGCGCTGGATGAAACGGCTCCGGCAGTGACCGATTTCGACAGCAAGCTGAACGGCAAGATGGATGTCATCGTGCAGGCACTGGCCGGTGCGAAAAAACCGTTAATCATCTCCGGGACCCACTCCGGCAGCAGCGCGATGATCGAAGCGGCAGCCAACGTGGCGAAAGCTCTGAAAGCGCGCGGTGCCGATGTCGGGATTACCCTGCTGGCAGGACACGCTAACAGCGTGGGTCTGGGCCTGATGGGTGGCAATCCGCTGGAAAGCGCGCTGGAGCAGCTGAGCAACGGTGAAGCCGATGCGCTGGTGGTGCTGGAAAACGATCTCTATCGTCACGCACCGAAAGCGCTGGTGGATGCGGCACTGGCACAGACCACCAACGTGATTGTGGTGGATCATCAGCGTACCGCTACGCTGGAAAAAGCCGGTCTGGTGTTATCGACCGCCAGCTTCGCCGAAAGCGACGGCACCTCGATTAACCATGAAGGCCGCGCACAGCGTTTCTTCCAGGTTTACGATCCCTCTTACTACGACAACAGCATTGTGATGCTGGAAAGCTGGCGCTGGTTGCATTCGCTGCACAGCACGCTGGAAAGCCGTCACGTTGACTGGACGCAGCTGGATCATGTGATCGATGCCGTGGTGAGTCATCTGCCACAGCTGGCCGGCATTAAAGATGCCGCACCCGATGCCAGCTTCCGTATTCGCGGACAGAAACTGTCGCGTTCACCGCACCGTTCCAGTGGCCGTACCGCCGCGCGCGCCAATATCAGCGTGCACGAACCGCGTCAGCCGCAGGATCAGGACACCATGTTCGCCTTCTCAATGGAAGGGAACAACCAGCCAGGCGCACCGCGCTCGCAGATTCCGTTTGCCTGGGCTCCGGGCTGGAACTCACCGCAGGCGTGGAACAAATTCCAGGTCGAAGTGGGCGGCAAACTGCGTAATGGCGATCCAGGCGTCCGCCTGTTTGAAGCCAGCGCAGCGCAGCTACCCTGGTTCAGCAACGTCCCTGCGGCATTCGTCAGTGAAGCGCAATGGCGCGTGGCTCCGTACTACCAGCTGTTTGGTAGTGAAGAGATGTCACAGCGTTCACCGGTGTTCCAGCAGCGTATGGCGCAGCCAATGCTGGTGATTAACCCGGATGATGCGGCGAAACTGGGCGTCAATAATGGTGCTGCCGTGGAGTTCACCTGTGCCGGTGAAACCGTGCGTCTGCCGGTCCGTTTCTCTGCCTCGCTGCAGGCGGGACAGATTGGTCTGCCGCTGGGTATGCCGGGCGTACCGCCGTTCCTGGCGAACGGTAAAATCGACAAACTGCAGGAGGCGGCGCAATGAGCTGGTTAACACCGGATGTTATCGACATTCTGCTGGCCATCGGTAAAGCCATCGTCATTCTGCTGGTGGTCGTGGCCTGTGGCGCGTTCATGAGCTTTGCCGAGCGTCGTCTGCTCGGCCTGTTCCAGAACCGTTACGGACCGAACCGGGTAGGCTGGGGCGGCTCGCTGCAGCTGGTAGCGGATATGATCAAAATGTTCTTTAAAGAGGACTGGGTCCCGCCGTTTACCGACCGCTTTATTTTCACCCTGGCACCGGTTATCGCCTTCGTCTCGTTGCTGCTGGCGTTTGCCATTGTGCCGGTATCGCCAACCTGGATGGTCACGGACCTGAACATCGGTCTGCTGTTCTTCCTGATGATGGCAGGCCTGGCGGTCTACGCCGTGCTGTTCGCCGGCTGGTCGAGTAACAACAAATACTCGCTGCTGGGTGCGATGCGTGCTTCGGCGCAAACGCTGAGCTACGAAGTGTTTCTCGGACTGTCGCTGATGGGCGTGGTGGCACAGGCGGGCTCGTTCAACATGAACGATATCGTCAACAGCCAGACCCATTTGTGGAACATCATTCCGCAGTTCTTCGGCTTCATTACCTTCTGTATTGCGGGCGTAGCGGTGTGTCACCGTCACCCGTTTGACCAGCCGGAAGCGGAGCAGGAACTGGCCGATGGTTACCACATTGAATATGCCGGTATGAAATTCGGCCTGTTCTTTGTCGGCGAGTACGTGGCGATTACCACCGTATCAGCGCTGATCGTGACGCTGTTCTTTGGTGGCTGGCATGGCCCATTCCTGCCGCCGTTCATCTGGTTCGCCCTGAAAACGGCGTTCTTTATGATGATGTTCATCCTGATTCGTGCTGCGCTTCCGCGTCCACGCTATGACCAGGTGCTGTCGTTCGGCTGGAAAGTGTGTCTGCCGTTGACGCTGTTGAACCTGCTGGCGACCGCCGCAGTGATTCTCTACACAGCGCAGTAAGGGGTTAACAAATGACTTTAAAAGATATTGTCGTTGGCTTCGGCACGACAGTGCGCAGTATCTGGCTGATTGGCCTGCACGCCTTCGCCAAACGTGAAACGCAGATGTACCCGGAAGAGCCGGTTTATCTGCCACCACGCTATCGTGGCCGCATCGTGTTAACCCGCGATCCGGATGGCGAAGAGCGTTGCGTAGCCTGTAACCTGTGCGCCGTGGCCTGTCCGGTCGGCTGTATTTCGTTGCAGAAAGCAGAAACCAAAGATGGTCGCTGGTACCCGGAGTTCTTCCGCATCAACTTCTCACGCTGCATCTTCTGCGGCATGTGTGAGGAAGCCTGTCCGACCACGGCGATTCAGCTGACGCCCGATTTCGAACTGGGTGAGTTCAAGCGTCAGGATCTGGTGTATGAGAAGGACGATCTGCTGATCTCGGGTCCGGGTAAATATCCGGAATACAACTTCTACCGCATGGCGGGTATGGCGATTGACGGTAAAGATAAGGGCGAAGCGGAAAACGAAGCTAAGCCTATCGACGTCAAAGGCTTATTACCTTAAGGAGCAAGGCATGGAATTTGCGTTTTATCTTTGCGGGCTGGTGGCGGTGCTGACGACGTTGCGCGTCATTACCCACACTAATCCGGTACATGCGTTGCTGTACCTGATCATTTCGCTGCTGTCGATTGCCGGCGTCTTCTTCTCGATGGGCGCCTATTTTGCCGGCGCGCTGGAGATCATCGTCTATGCCGGTGCGATTATGGTGCTGTTCGTCTTCGTGGTGATGATGCTGAACCTGGGCAAACAGACTGAGAAGCAGGAACGCGAGTGGCTGAGTCCGTCGCTGTGGATTGGGCCTGGTCTGGTGTCGCTGCTGCTGCTGGTGGTGATGGTTTACGCCATCCTGACCGCCAACGATCAGGGCATTGACGGCACCATTATCGACGCCAAAGCGGTCGGCATCAGCCTGTTTGGTCCTTACGTGCTGGCGGTGGAACTGGCTTCCATGCTGCTGCTGGCGGGTCTGGTGGTGGCGTTTCACGTCGGTCGTGAAGATCGACAGGGTGAAGTGCTCAGCAACCGCGTTTCTGACGCCGCGCAAGCGAAAAAGGAGAATGCATGATCCCGTTACAACATGGATTGATACTTGCTGCCGTGCTGTTCGTCCTCGGACTGACTTCGCTGGTGATCCGCCGTAACCTGCTGTTTATGCTGATCGGCCTTGAGATCATGATCAACGCCGCCGCGTTAGCGCTGGTGGTGGCCGGGAGTTACTGGGGTCAGGCCGATGGACAGGTAATGTATATCCTGGCGATCAGCCTGGCCGCAGCCGAAGCCAGTATTGGCCTGGCGCTGCTGCTCCAGCTCTATCGTCGTCGTCAGACGCTGAACATTGACACTGTGAGCGAGATGCGCGGATGAATCTTCTCTATTTAACAGTACTGTTTCCGCTAATCGGCTTCCTGCTGTTAGCGTTTTCCCGTGGTCGCTGGTCAGAGAACCTGTCGGCCGCGATTGGTATGGGATCGGTAGGACTGGCAGCGCTGACCACGGTGATGGTCGGCGTCGACTTCTTTGCCAACGGTCAGCAGGCTTATACGCAGGCGCTCTGGACCTGGATGCATGTCGGCAACTTTGACATGAAGGTGAACCTGACCCTGGATGGTCTGTCACTGACCATGCTGTCTGTGGTCACCGGTGTCGGTTTCTTTATCCACATGTTCGCCTCCTGGTACATGCGCGGTGAAGAGGGTTACTCGCGTTTCTTCGCCTACACCAACCTGTTTATCGCCAGCATGGTGGTTCTGGTGCTGGCCGATAACCTGATGCTGATGTATCTCGGCTGGGAAGGGGTAGGGCTCTGCTCTTACCTGCTGATCGGCTTCTACTACAGCAATCCGGATAACGGCAAAGCGGCGATGAAAGCCTTCATCATCACCCGTGTCGGCGATGTGTTTCTGGCATTCGCGCTGTTCATTCTCTACAACGAGCTGGGCACGCTGAACTTCCGCGAGATGATGGAACTGGCGCCGGCGCACTTTGCCGCAGACAACCACATGCTGCAGTGGGCAACGCTGATGCTGCTGGGTGGCGCGGTCGGTAAATCGGCACAGCTGCCGTTGCAGACCTGGCTGGCCGATGCGATGGCCGGCCCGACACCGGTTTCGGCACTGATCCACGCCGCGACCATGGTGACCGCCGGTGTCTATCTGATTGCCCGTAGTCACGGCCTGTTCCTGCTGACGCCGGAAGTGCTGCATCTGGTCGGAATTATCGGGGCAATTACCCTGGTGCTGGCTGGTTTTGCTGCGCTGGTGCAAACCGATATCAAACGTGTACTCGCTTACTCCACCATGAGCCAGATTGGCTACATGTTCCTGGCGCTGGGCGTCCAGGCGTGGGATGCGGCGATTTTCCACCTGATGACGCACGCCTTCTTTAAAGCGTTACTGTTCCTCTCTTCCGGTTCAGTGATTCTGGCCTGCCACCATGAGCAGAACATCTTTAAGATGGGCGGCCTGCGTAAGAGCATTCCGCTGGTTTACACCTGCTTCCTGGTGGGCGGCGCGGCACTGGCGGCTCTGCCGCTGATTACCGCTGGCTTCTACAGTAAAGATGAGATCCTGTTTGGCGCACTGGCCAACGGTCACATCAACCTGATGGTTGCCGGTCTGGTGGGCGCTTTCCTGACCTCAATCTACACCTTCCGCATGATCTTCATCGTGTTCCACGGCGAAGAGAAAATTCACGCACATGCCGGTAAAGGCATTACCCATCATCTGCCACTGATTGTTCTGCTGCTGCTCTCCACCTTCATCGGCGCACTGATTACGCCGCCATTGGCTGGCGTGCTGCCAGCCAATGAGTTTGGTGAAGCCGGTAAAGTAGGACTGGAAATCACCTCTGGCGTGGTCGCTATCGTCGGCATTCTGATTGCTGCCGCGCTGTGGCTGGGCAAACGTGAGCTGGTAACGAAGATCGCTCACAGTGCACCAGGTCGTTTCTTCACTACCTGGTGGTTCGCTGCCTGGGGCTTCGACTGGCTCTACGACAAAGTGTTCGTCAAACCTTACCTCGGTATTGCGTGGCTGTTAAAACGCGATCCGCTGAATGCCCTGATGAACCTGCCTGCGCTGTTCTCACGTATCGCCAATAAAGGTCTGGTGGTGAGTGAAAACGGGTATCTGCGCTGGTATGTCGCGTCAATGAGTGTCGGTGCCGTGGTCGTGCTGGCCCTGATGCTGGTGATTTAAAGATTGATGAGCGGGGCAGGTTAGCTAATCTGCCCATTGAGAATGTCAAAAATTGTCCTGAGCAAGGGCGTTATCGTCGCGGCCAGTTTGGTTACCGCCAGCGCACAGCAACCGGAGCATACTGAAGTATGTGAGGATTGCGAGCACTGCCGGGAGCCAAAATGGCAAGTAAGATAGCCCGAACTAAGACAAAGAAAAGGGAAGTGTGCCGTGTTATTACCTTGGCTAATTATCATACCCTTCGTCGGTGGTCTGATTTGCTGGCTGACCGAGCGCCTTGGCGCGAAGGTGCCACGCTGGATCGCACTGATCACCATGGGGCTGACGTTGGCGCTTTCGCTGCAACTCTGGTTGCAGGGAGGCTATTCACTGACGCAGGCAGCGGGCATTCCGCAGTGGCAGTCAAGTTTCTCCGTACCCTGGATTCCACGCTTCGGCATCAGTTTCCATGTCGCTATCGATGGTCTGTCGCTGCTGATGGTGGTGCTGACCGGGCTGCTCGGCCTGATGGCGGTGCTCTGCTCCTGGAATGAGATTTCAAAGTATCAGGGCTTTTTCCACCTGAATCTGATGTGGATTCTGGGTGGCGTGATCGGGGTGTTCCTTGCCATCGACATGTTCCTGTTCTTCTTCTTCTGGGAAATGATGCTGGTGCCGATGTACTTCCTCATCGCGCTCTGGGGTCATAAAGCCTCTGACGGTAAAACCCGTATTACTGCCGCCACCAAATTTTTCATCTATACCCAGGCGTCAGGTCTGGTGATGCTGATTGCGATTCTGGGACTGGTTTTCGTCCACTACAACGCCACCGGCGTCTGGACCTTTAACTACGAACAGCTGCTGAAAACGCCGATGTCGAGCGGTGTCGAGTATCTGCTGATGCTGGGCTTCTTTATCGCTTTCGCGGTAAAAATGCCGGTGGTACCGCTGCACGGCTGGTTGCCAGATGCGCACAGCCAGGCACCCACCGCAGGTTCGGTGGATCTGGCCGGTATTCTGCTCAAGACTGCGGCTTACGGTTTACTGCGCTTCAGCCTGCCGCTGTTCCCGAACGCCTCCGCAGAGTTCGCGCCGATTGCCATGTGGTTAGGCATCATCGGTATTTTCTACGGTGCCTGGATGGCGTTCTCGCAGACCGATATCAAACGCCTGATCGCTTACACCTCAATCTCGCACATGGGCTTTGTGCTGATTGCGATCTACACCGGCAGCCAGCTGGCGTTCCAGGGTGCGGTGATTCAGATGATTGCGCACGGCCTGTCAGCCGCGGCACTCTTCATCCTGTGTGGTCAGCTCTATGAGCGTCTGCATACCCGTGATATGCGTCAGATGGGCGGCTTGTGGTCGCGGATTAAGTGGATTCCTGGCCTGTCGCTGTTCTTTGCCGTGGCTAACCTCGGGATGCCGGGCACCGGTAACTTCGTCGGCGAATTTATGATTCTGACCGGTAGCTTCCAGGTGGTGCCAGTGATTATCGTCATCGCCACCTTTGGTCTGGTGTTCGCCTCGGTCTACTCGCTGGTGATGATGCAGCGCGCTTACTACGGCGAAGCGAAATCGAAAGATCCGCTGCCGGGCATGTCGCCGCGTGAGTTTCTGACTATCGGGGTGCTGGTGGTGCTGCTGGTGCTGCTGGGCGTCTATCCACAGCCGATTCTGGATACTTCGCACGCTGCCATGAGCAATATTCAGCAGTGGTTTACCGCTTCAATTTCAACTACAAGGCCGTAATTCGCCATGACAATAACTCCTCAACAATTGATCGCGTTGCTGCCGCTGTTAATCGTCGGATTGACGGTGGTGGTTGTGATGCTGTCCATTGCCTGGCGACGCAACCACTTCGTTAACGCCACGCTAACGGTGGTGGGCCTGAACCTGGCACTGCTGTCACTCTACTTTGTTGGCCAGGTCGGGGCGATGGATGTCACGCCGCTGCTGCGGGTTGATGGCTATTCCATCTTTTATACCGCGCTGGTTTTACTGGCGAGTCTGGCAACCTGTACCTTTGCTTATCCCTGGCTGACGGATTTCCCCGACAACAAAGATGAGTTCTATCTGCTGGTGCTGATTGCGGCGCTCGGTGGCATCGTGCTCGCCAGCGCTAACCATCTGGCGGCGCTGTTCATCGGTATTGAGCTGCTGTCACTGCCGCTGTTTGGCCTGATCGGCTACGCCTTCCGGCAGAAACGCTCACTGGAAGCGGCACTGAAGTACACCATTCTGTCGGCGGCGGCTTCGTCGTTCCTGCTGTTTGGTATTGCGCTGATTTACGCTGACTCCGGTAATCTCAGCTTTGTGACGCTCGGCAAGAGCCTGACCGACAGCATGATTCAGGAGCCGCTGCTGCTGGTGGGCCTGGGTATGATGATCATCGGCCTTGGCTTTAAACTGTCGCTGGTGCCGTTCCATCTCTGGACGCCAGATGTTTATCAGGGTGCGCCTGCGCCGGTTTCTACCTTCCTGGCAACCGCCAGCAAGATTGCGATTTTCGGCGTCATCATGCGTCTGTTCATGTATGCACCGGTGACCGACAGTGAAGCAGTGCGGACCGTGCTGGGCGTGATCGCCTTCGTCTCGATCCTGTTCGGTAACCTGATGGCGATCTCTCAGAGCAACATCAAGCGTCTGCTGGGTTACTCTTCAATCGCTCACCTCGGTTATCTGCTGGTGGCGCTGATTGCGGTGAAAGATCATCAGCTGTCGCTGGAAACAGCCGGGGTTTATCTGGCCGGTTACCTGTTCAGCAGCCTCGGCGCGTTTGGCGTGGTGAGTCTGATGTCCAGCCCGTATCGTGGCCCGGATGCTGACTCGCTCTACTCCTATCGCGGTCTGTTCTGGCATCGTCCGATCCTGTCAGCGGTAATGACGGTGATGATGCTGTCACTGGCCGGTATCCCGATGACGCTCGGCTTTATCGGTAAATTCTACGTTATCGCCTCGGGCGTCAGTGCGCACCTGTGGTGGCTGACCGGTGCCGTGGTGGCGGGCAGTGCGATTGGTCTTTACTACTATCTGCGCGTCACGGTGAGCCTCTACCTTAGCCCGCCGGAACTGCATACCCGCGATACGCCAGCTAACTGGGCCTTCACCGCGGGTGGTGTGGTGGTGCTGATTTCAGCGATTCTGGTGCTGCTGTTAGGGGTTTACCCGCAGCCGCTGATTACGCTGGTGCAGATGGCCCAGCCGCTGATGTAACTTCGACCCTTACCGAACAATCAGGCCTGCGGGCCTGATTTTTTTTGCCTCTAATTTGCCTGCCGCGCGGCGATAATCTGTTTCGCCACAGGCCAATCCGCTAAAGTGAGCAAACTGATAAGGAGAGACTATGGACATAACCTGGCGGGATAAACATCATCGTGACCTGACCACCACCGAGCTCTATGCGCTGCTGGCACTGCGTTGTGCGGTGTTTGTAGTGGAACAGCAGTGCGCCTATCTGGATGTGGATGGGCTGGATTTGCAGGGCGACAACCGTCATCTGCTCGGGATGCACAACAATCAGCTGGTGGCGTACGCGCGGCTGCTGGCCCCGGCCGATGCCGCCAGCCCGGTAAAGATTGGGCGGGTGATTGTGTCTGATAGCGTGCGCGGCGCCCGTCTGGGCAACCGCCTGATGACCGAGGCGCTGGCGAGCTGTCAGCAGCACTGGCCGCAACGGGATCTGTTTCTCTCTGCGCAGGCGCATCTGCAAGCGTTCTATGGGCAGCACGGTTTTGAGCCGTTCGGTGAGACTTATCTCGAAGATGGCATCCCGCATATTGATATGCAGAAGGCCGCCACGGCAGAATAGAAAAAGGCGAGGCCAGTGCCTCGCCTTACGGACTTAGCCCACCGTCATCTGCCGGTCATCAACGTATTTGCGCTGGTCCGGTGCAGGCGGGAAGTACTGATAAAGCCAGGTTTCACTCAGTGTCTCTTCCTTGCTGCGCAGGAACAGACGCATATCCACCGGCTGGGTGGAATCGCTGTTCGGATACCAGTCAAACAGAATACGGTAGCCCTTGAGCGGTTCAACGTAGAGGATCTCCACCTGCTTCACGCTGCCGGATGAAACGGTAATCACCGGTTCAATCCCTTTTGGCGCGGCGGCCTGCAGATCGCCGCCAATAAAGTCGATGGCGAAGCGGCGACACCAGGTTTCCGGGAAGTGCTCGCCCGGTGCCCAGCCTTCCGGGAAGCCGCCAATACCGGTACGGGTGGCATCAACGCGCGCCAGTCCGCTGCGCACCGGCGGCAGACCACTCCAGTAGAGCTTATAGGAGAAGTTCAGTTCGCTGCCCGCTTTTACCGGTTCCGCCGGCTGCCAGAAGCAGACGATATTATCCAGCGTCTCACCGGTGGTCGGGATCTCCATCAGGTTGATCGCGCCTTTACCCCATTTCCCCACCGGTTCCACCCACAGGCTCGGACGTTTGTCATACCAGCCAATCACATCCTGATAATCTTTGAAGTCGTGATTAAGCTGCAACAGACCAAAACCGCGCGGGTTCTCATCTTCATAAGCATTGAACTGCAGACGCTGCGGGTTGTTGAGCGGACGGGCAATCCATTCGCCTTTCCCGGTCCACATCGCCAGCCGATCGGAGTCATGAATCTGTGGATGGTAGGTGTTGCACATGCGGCGTTCGTTGGTGCCGCAGCTGAACATACTGGTCATCGGCGAGATGCCGATCTGGCGGATCTCTTTACGGGCAAACAGGTGGTTTTCCACTTCCATCACCACGCGTTTCTCTTCGCAGTGGATGATGAACTTGTAAGCGCCGGTCAGGCTGGCACCATCCAGTAAGGCGTAACAGGTGAAGGTGGTGTCTTCCGCTTTCGGCGTTTCAAACCAGAAGGCGGTGAAGTCCGGGAACTCTTCCTGACCGTTACTGAAGGTGTTAACGGCCACGCCACGCGCCGATAAACCGTACTGGAAAGTCTCATCCACGGCACGGAAGTAACTGGCACCGAGGAAGGAGACGATGTCACGGCGGGCCAGTTCCGGCTTTTTAAATGCCCGGAAACCAGCGAAGCCGATATCGGTTTTGCCTTCCAGCTGTTGCGTATCGACGTGCGCATTGTTGTAGTTGAATAGCTCAGGACGGAAGTGGATTTCGCGCGCCTGGCGGCTTTCACCGTCAACCGAGAACATGCGGATACGCCGTTTGAAGCCCATGCCGACGTGGAAGAACTGGACGTCAAGTTCACGGTCGGGAATGTTGTTCCACAGTGAATGGCTGGCGTCATACTGAATTTCGTTGTAGGCCTGCGGCGTTAGCGTGGCCAGCGTCTGCGGCAGCGCGCCGGGCGCGCCACTCCAGGGTTGTTTCGCCAGCGCGGCTGCATTCTTCTTCAATACGTCGAAATCGAAGCGTACTGCGGTTCCGTCAGCAATGCCATCTTCTGCCCAAGCGGATTGCGCAAACAGCGTTGACAGGCCGGTCATGCCGCTGACGGCGGAGAAGGCCATTGACGCTTTCATAAACATTCTTCGATTCATGCCAGAGATCATTCCTTAGCTGTTCGAGTTTGTCGTGACTGTCGTGCGGGATGCACTTTCATGGCCCGATAATCACAGGCAACAGGAGGATACGACAGTCCGGTTACGGTAAAATTCACTCCGAAGAAAATTTATCAGATTAATCAAAGAAGCGAAGCGAAATTCGGCGTTTACCCCTGCGTCTTACACTTCTTTGCGAAAGCGTAGCGGATATCCCGGCAGTTTGTCTGGCGTTAGCAAATGAAATATCAGGTGATTCCTGGGGCGGTAAAACGGCAGAGCGCCAGATTGTAGCTATAGTTAAGGGACTGCTTTGCAATTCACACGGAGGAAATGATGGTAAATCAGACTGATCAATTCGAAACCAATCTGGATGACGATATTACGCTGCTGACTGAAACGCTGGAAGAAGTGCTGAAGTCTTCAGGCGATCCAGCCGATCAAAAATATATCGAGCTTAAAACTAAAGCGGAACAGGCACTGCACGATGTGAAATCCCGCGTTAGCCAGGCGTCTGATAGCTACTACTATCGCGCCAAACAAGCGGCCTACCGTGCGGATGACTACGTGCATGAAAAACCGTGGCAGGGAATCGGTATCGGTGCCACTGCCGGTCTGGTGCTCGGCCTGCTGCTGGCGCGTCGCTAATCTTTCAGACGACACCGGAACAGCAGTGTGATGATAAAAACGGCGGGCGTTCCCCGCCGTTTTTGTTGCCTTTTTTTTGCCGCGCCGCGCTGAATGCCGGCATCAGTGTAAACCCCGTCGGGCCGCCGGGGCGCGACTTTTCCGCAATCACATCCTCAGCCAGACTCCTTCCGTTCAGTCCCGCCTGCGGTCCTCGGTGATCGATGCTGATTGTGTTTCATCCGCGGACTTCCTACAGTAAAGCGACCGGCATAAGGAGAACCAACGTGATCAGAGTCGAGATGCTTTCAACCGGGGATGAGGTGCTGCATGGCCAAATCGTCGATACCAATGCGGCCTGGCTGGCCGATATTTTATTCCAGCAGGGTTTACCGATGACCAGCCGCACCACGGTGGGCGATGCCCTTGAGTCGCTGGTGAGCACGCTTCAGGCGCGCAGTCATGAGGCGGATGTGCTGATCGTCAATGGTGGGCTGGGACCCACCAGCGACGATCTCAGCGCGCTGGCCGCCGCGCAGGCCTGCGGTGTGGAGCTGGAGCTGCAAACGGACTGGCTGGAACAGATGGAAGCCTGGTTTGCCAGCCGCGGACGGGTGATGGCGGCCAGCAACCGGAAACAGGCGGAGATCCCGGTAAATGCTGAACTGATTGATAATCCGGTCGGCACCGCCTGCGGCTTTGCTCTGCAGTTGAATCGCTGCTGGATGTTCTTTACTCCCGGCGTGCCGTCTGAATTTAAAGTGATGGTCGAGCAGCAGATTATTCCGCGTCTGAAAGCGAAGTTTTCTCCGCCTGAGCCGCCGATCTGTCTGCGTCTGACCACCTTTGGTCGTGGCGAAAGCGATCTGGCCGCAGAGCTTGAGCCACTGGCGTTACCGGAAGGGGTGGTCATGGGTTACCGCTCTTCGATGCCGATCATTGAGATCAAACTGACCGGCCCGGCCAGCCAGCGCGTGGCGATGGAACAGGTATGGCAGCAGGTGCGGCTGCAACTGGCAGAATGCACGATCTTTGAGGGCACGGAGGGGCTGCCGGCGCTGCTGGCGCGTGAGTTACAGCAGCGGGATTACCGGCTGACGGTGAGTGAGCACTATACCGCTGGCTTGCTGAACTGGCAGCTGGCCGCAGCGGATGTGCCGTTGAGTGGTGCGCACATATTTCCGCCGCAGCAGGAGACGCTGACGCAACAGGTGGCGCGCACCCGTGAACTGGCGACGCAGCAGCAGGCAGCACTGGCACTCTCGGTCGGCAGTTTGCAGCAGGAGGAGATTGCGGTAGCGCTGCACACGCCCGCAGGCAGCTGGGGCCAGCGCGTGAAGTTCAGCACCGGTCGCTATAACCTGGAGACGCGGCAGAAGGTGGTGGCGATGATGGCGATGAATATGTTGCGCCGCTGGCTTCACGGCAGCGAAGTCAGTACCGGTCACGGCTGGATCGAGGTGGTTGAGACGGTCAGAGAGTAAAGGTGGAACAGCAAAACGGGCGCTGATGCGCCCGTTGTGTTTATAGCTCGATTTCGATCTCGCCTTTGGCTTTGCAGCAGCAGGGCAGGATCTCATCCTGCTGCACAAAGGCCAGCGGCCGCTGTGGGTAATGCACTTCGCCTTTCAGCAGCCGCATCCGGCAGGAGCCGCAGTAGCCTTCGCGGCACTGGAACTCCACGCAGAGATTATTGGCTTCCAGCAGCGTCAGCAGATTGGTATGTTCGTCTGTGCATTCCAGCCGGGTGCCGGAACTGCGCAGAATCACAACGTCGCGGCTCATGATTACAGCTGGAAATCGTCGAAGTCGTTAGCGCCCACTTCAGAATCGATCTGACCCACCAGATAGGAGCTCACTTCCACTTCCTGTGGCGCAACCTGGACGTTGTCAGAAACCAGCCAGGAGTTGATCCACGGAATCGGGTTAGAGCGGGTCTGGAACGGCAAATCCAGGCCAACCGCCTGCATACGGATATTGGTGATGTACTCAATGTACTGGCAGAGAATATCTTTGTTCAGGCCGATCATTGAGCCGCCGCTGAACAGATATTCCGCCCACTCTTTCTCCTGCAGCGCCGCCTTCTTAAACAGCTCGAAGCACTCTTCACGGCACTCCGCCGCAATCTCTTTCATCTCCGGATCGTCTTCACCGCTACGCAGCAGGTTCAGCATGTGCTGGGTGCCGGTCAGGTGCAGCGCTTCATCGCGGGCGATCAGCTTGATGATTTTGGCGTTGCCTTCCATCAGCTCACGCTCGGCGAACGCGAATGAACAGGCGAAGCTGACGTAGAAGCGGATCGCTTCCAGCGCATTGACGCTCATCAGGCAGATATAGAGCTGCTTCTTCAGGGCGCGCAGGCTGACAGTCACCGATTTGCCGTTGACCTGATGGGTGCCTTCGCCCAGCAGATGCCAGTAGTTGGTCATCTCAATCAGATCGTCGTAATAGCGGGAGATATCCTGAGCACGGGCCAGAATCTGCTCATTGGTGACGATATCGTCAAACACCACCGCCGGATCGTTCACGATGTTGCGGATGATGTGGGTATAAGAGCGCGAGTGGATGGTCTCAGAGAACGCCCAGGTTTCGATCCAGGTTTCCAGCTCCGGAATAGAGATCAGCGGCAGCAGCGCCACGTTCGGGCTACGACCCTGAATCGAGTCCAGCAGGGTCTGATACTTCAGGTTGCTGATGAAGATGTGTTTTTCATGCTCCGGTAGCGCCTGATAGTCGATGCGATCGCGTGAGACATCGACTTCTTCCGGACGCCAGAAGAAGGAGAGCTGCTTTTCGATCAGCTTTTCAAAGATGTCATATTTCTGCTGGTCGAAGCGCGCCACGTTTACCGACTGACCGAAAAACATCGGTTCTTTCAGCTGGTCATTTTTGTTCTGTGAGAAAGTGGAGTAAGCCATAAAAAATGTCCAAAAGTAGACGAAGCGAAGCCGCCCCGTGAAAGGAGTGGGGCGGGAGTTTCTCCCGCCCGCCCGTTAGATCTTACATGCGCCGCTTTCGCAGCCATCATCCTGGATAGAAGGGGCCAGGTCATCCTGTGCATCTTCCGCACCGTCACGGGTGTTCTGGTAGTAGAGCGTTTTCACGCCAAACTTGTAGGCCGTCAGCAGATCTTTCAGCAGCTGCTTCATCGGCACTTTGCCATTGGCGAAGCGCGACGGATCGTAGTTGGTGTTCGACGAAATCGCCTGGTCGATAAATTTCTGCATCAGACCCACCAGTTGCAGGTAGCCGTCGTTGTTCGGCATTTCCCACAGCAGTTCGTACTGATCTTTCAGGCGCTCATACTCCGGCACCACCTGACGCAGAATGCCATCTTTCGAGGCTTTGATGCTGATGTGGCCGCGTGGCGGTTCAATGCCGTTAGTGGCATTGGAGATCTGCGACGAAGTTTCAGACGGCATCAGCGCAGAGAGCGTTGAGTTGCGCAGGCCGTGCGTTTTAATCTCTTCACGCAGGCTTTCCCAGTCCAGATGCAGCGGCTCGTTGCTGATGGTGTCGAGATCTTTCTTGTAAGTGTCGATCGGCAGAATGCCCTGCGCATAGGTGGTTTCATTGAACCACGGGCATGCACCTTGCTCTTTCGCCAGCTCGTTTGAGGCTTTCAGCAGGTAATACTGAATCGCTTCAAAGGTTTTGTGCGTCAGGCCATTTGCGCTGCCATCGGAGTAGCGCACACCGTGTTTCGCCAGGTAGTAAGCGTAGTTGATCACGCCGATACCCAGGGTACGACGACCCATCGCGCCACGTTTGGCCGCCGGGATCGGGTAGTCCTGATAATCGAGCAGCGCATCAAGCGCACGTACCGCCAGGGTCGCCAGCTCTTCCAGATCGTCCAGGCTTTCAATCGCGCCCAGGTTGAATGCTGACAGCGTACACAGGGCGATCTCACCATTTTCGTCGTTCACATCTTCCAGTGGCTTGGTCGGCAGCGCGATCTCAAGGCAGAGGTTAGACTGGCGAACCGGCGCTATGCTGGCGTCAAACGGGCTGTGGGTGTTGCAGTGATCGACGTTCTGAATGTAGATACGGCCGGTAGAGGCACGTTCCTGCATCATCAGTGAGAACAGGTCGACCGCTTTCACCCGCTGCTTACGGATGCTCTGGTCCTGCTCATATTTAGTGTAGAGACGCTCAAACTCATCCTGATCGGCGAAGAACGCATCATACAGGCCCGGCACATCAGACGGGCTGAACAGGGTGATATCTTCCCCTTTCAGCAGGCGCTGATACATCAGCTTGTTGAGCTGTACGCCGTAGTCCATGTGACGCACGCGGTTGCCTTCTACGCCACGGTTGTTTTTCAGCACCAGCAGGCTTTCGATTTCCAGATGCCACATCGGGTAGAACAGCGTGGCTGCGCCGCCGCGTACGCCGCCCTGAGAACAGGACTTCACCGCCGTCTGGAAGTGCTTATAGAACGGGATACAGCCGGTATGGAACGCTTCACCGCCGCGGATCGGGCTGCCCAGCGCACGGATACGACCGGCGTTGATGCCGATACCGGCGCGCTGAGAGACATATTTCACAATCGCGCTGGAGGTGGCGTTGATCGAGTCCAGGCTGTCGCCGCACTCAATCAGTACGCAGGAGCTGAACTGACGCGTTGGCGTGCGCACGCCGGACATGATCGGCGTCGGCAGTGAGATTTTGAAGGTCGAGATCGCATCGTAGAAGCGCTTGATGTAATCCATACGCGTTTCGCGCGGATAGCCCGAGAACAGGCAGGCCGCGACCAGGATATAGAGGAACTGCGCGCTCTCGTAGATTTCGCCCGAGACGCGGTTCTGCACCAGATATTTCCCTTCCAGCTGCTTCACGGCGGCGTAGGAGAAGTTCATGTCACGCCAGTGGTCGAGGAACTCGTCCATCCGGGCAAACTCTTCTTCGCTGTAATCTTCCAGCAGGTGACGGTCATATTTGCCCATGCCGACCATTTTAACGACCTGGTCATACAGCTTCGGCGGCTCAAACTGGCCATACGCTTTTTTGCGCAGATGGAAGATCGCCAGGCGTGCGGCGAGGTACTGATAATCCGGGGCATCGCGAGAGATGAGGTCTGCTGCGGCCTTGATGATGGTCTCATGAATGTCAGACGTTCTGATGCCATCATAGAACTGAATGTGGGAGCGCAGCTCCACCTGCGATACTGAGACGTTGTTCAGCCCTTCGGCTGCCCAGTCCAGTACACGGTGAATTTTGTCGAGATCAATGCGCTCCTGGCGGCCATCGCGTTTAGTAACGAGCAGACTTTGGTTCATGTCGCGTTTTTACCTTTGCGTGAGTATCCAAAAATTAAAAGAAATCCCGGTTTATACACAGCATATTCATTGTGAATAATATGTGGATAAACACAACATCTAGGGGGTTTGGGCTAAAGCCATAACTATATGGGGGCATATTTTAGTATTTTACTGCCGCTTAACAAGAGGAAAAAATGATGTCTGGAGGGGTTGTAATTTCTGCGAAATTTCTTAGCCCGCGTCTTATAAGGCCCGCCATCATGTCAACCAGATCCCACTTTTTTTTCTTAATTTGATCGGGCGCGTATTTCTTATTCAATCCGCTGTGCCAGGCCTGAGAAAGGGTGAAAAATCGCCAAAACCCGCTACCCGTGGTTCTGCTGGCGGGCGAACATGGAACGAGCAGAGAGGTCAGCCCGTCGCGGTTCAGCCTAACCCGTTGGCCGATAACAGAATGGTCGCCGACGGTGGAGCAACACGCTACCGGATAGCCGCCAGGCTGCCGATGAACGGGTAACACGGGTAATAAAGGAGGGCAGAAGAGGGTGAAGGCGTCAGCGGATAGAACCTGCTGACGCTTAATCCTGCGGCGAGGCCCGCGCTAACCGGCGAGCCGCGTGACTCAGACCGCGCGGTGGGTATGCACCATATAGTTGACGTCGGTACCCGGTGCCAGCTTAAAGCGGTTGGTGACGGGATTGTAGTGCAGGCCGATGATGTGGCGTTCACGCAGCGCGGTTTCATCAACCCAGCCCAGCAGTTCGGAAGGACGGATGAATTTCTTCACGTCGTGGGTGCCGCGCGGCACCATACGCAGCACATATTCGGCGCCAAACACCGCCAGCAGCCAGGCTTTCGGGTTGCGGTTCAGCGTAGAGAAGAAGACTTCGCCGCCAGGCTTGACCAGCTGCGCGCAGGCGTGAACCACCGAGCGGGGATCGGGCACGTGCTCCAGCATCTCCATGCAGGTCACCACATCATATTTTCCGGCGTGCTGCTCCGCGTGCGCTTCCACCGTCTGCTGGACATAGTCGAGCGTTACGCCGCTCTCCTGAGCATGCAGGCGCGCCACGGCCAGCGGTTCAGCGCCCATATCCAGTCCGGTGACGATAGCGCCTTCACGCGCCATGCTTTCCGCTAAGATGCCGCCGCCACAGCCGACGTCGAGCACGGTTTTACCAAACAGACCGTTGCTGTGCTGCGCGATATAGCCCAGTCGCAGCGGGTTGATCCGGTGCAACGGTTTAAATTCACCCTCCAGATCCCACCAGCGCGAGGCCACGGCCTCAAATTTGGCAATTTCCTGCGCATCGACGTTCTGCTGATGATTCTGCGGTTGTGCATTCATTGAATCGTAACTCCTGACAAAATGTGCCATCAGTATAAACGCTTAACCGGTTATGGCACACCTTTCAGGCGCAAGGAAAAGCGGCTGAAATCGGTGGTTAACGTTCACCAGAGCATTGCAGTGTGATATACTTTCGCACCTTTAAAATCCGGGATTAAGTAGAGGGATAGTGGCTCCATGAGCGACCTTGCGAGAGAAATTACACCGGTCAATATCGAAGAAGAGTTAAAGAATTCTTACCTCGATTACGCCATGTCGGTCATCGTTGGCCGAGCTTTACCCGATGTGCGTGACGGCCTGAAGCCGGTGCATCGTCGCGTACTCTTTGCGATGAGCGAACTGGGTAACGACTGGAACAAACCCTATAAAAAATCTGCCCGCGTCGTCGGTGACGTTATCGGTAAATATCACCCGCATGGTGATTCCGCCGTTTACGACACCATTGTACGTATGGCCCAGCCTTTCTCCCTGCGTTACATGCTGGTGGACGGTCAAGGCAACTTCGGCTCCATCGACGGCGACTCCGCTGCGGCGATGCGTTATACCGAAGTCCGCATGTCCAGAATCGCCCACGATCTGTTAGCTGACCTGGAAAAAGAGACCGTCGATTTTGTCCCTAACTACGACGGCACTGAGCAGATCCCTGAAGTTCTGCCGACCAAAATTCCAAACCTGCTGGTCAATGGTTCCTCCGGTATCGCCGTGGGGATGGCAACCAATATTCCGCCGCATAACCTGCGCGAAGTGATCAACGGCTGCCTGGCCTACATTGAAGATGAGAACATCAGCATTGAAGGGCTGATGGAGCACATTCCGGGACCCGATTTCCCGACCGCTGCCATCATCAATGGTCGTCGTGGCATTGAAGAAGCCTACCGTACCGGGCGCGGCAAAATTTATATCCGTGCGCGTGGCGAAGTGGAAGCGGACGCCAAAACCGGCCGTGAGACCATCATCATTCATGAGCTGCCTTACCAGGTTAACAAGGCGCGTCTGATTGAGAAAATTGCCGAGCTGGTGAAAGAGAAGCGCGTCGAAGGCATCAGCGCACTGCGTGACGAGTCTGATAAAGACGGTATGCGCATCGTGATTGAGATCAAGCGTGATGCGGTCGGCGAAGTGGTGCTGAATAATCTCTATTCACTGACTCAGCTGCAGACCTCGTTCGGCATCAACATGGTGGCGCTGCATCAGGGCCAGCCTAAGATTATGGCGCTGAAGGAGATTCTGGAAGCCTTTGTCCGCCATCGTCGTGAAGTGGTGACGCGTCGTACCATCTTTGAACTGCGTAAAGCCCGTGACCGTGCGCATATCCTTGAAGGTCTGGCGATTGCGCTGGCCAACATCGATCCGATCATTGAGCTGATTCGTCGTGCGCCAAGCCCGGCGGAAGCCAAAGCCGGTCTGATTGCGCAGGCGTGGGATCTCGGCAACGTTTCCGCGATGCTGGAACGTGCCGGTGATGACGCCGCGCGTCCGGAGTGGCTGGATGCGCAGTTCGGTATCCGTGACGGCCAGTATTATCTGACCGAGCAGCAAGCCCAGGCGATTCTGGATCTGCGTCTGCAGAAACTGACCGGCCTTGAGCATGAAAAACTGCTGGATGAGTATAAAGCGCTGCTGGATCAGATCGCTGAGCTGCTGCATATCCTGTCCAGCGCCGAGCGTCTGATGGAAGTGATTCGCGAAGAGCTTGAGCTGATGCGCGATCAGTTTGGCGATGAGCGTCGTACTGAGATCACCGCCAATACCGCTGACATCAATATCGAAGACCTGATCAATCAGGAAGATGTGGTCGTGACGCTGTCGCATCAGGGCTATGTGAAGTATCAGCCTCTGACCGATTACGAAGCGCAGCGTCGTGGTGGTAAAGGTAAATCGGCCGCGCGTATCAAAGAAGAGGACTTCATTGATCGCCTGCTGGTTGCCAATACCCATGACACTATCCTTTGCTTCTCAAGCCGTGGCCGTCTCTACTGGATGAAGGTTTATCAGCTGCCAGAAGCGAGCCGTGGTGCGCGTGGACGTCCGATCGTTAACCTGCTGCCGCTGGAAGCCAACGAGCGTATTACTGCGATTCTGCCGGTACGCGAGTATACCGAAGGCTTTAACATCTTCATGGCGACCGCGCTCGGTACCGTGAAGAAGACCGCGCTGAAAGAGTTCAGCCGTCCGCGCAGCGCCGGCATTATTGCCGTGAATCTGCGTGACGACGATGAGCTGATCGGCGTGGCGCTGACCAACGGTAATGATGAAGCGATGCTGTTCTCCGCAGCCGGTAAAGTGGTGCGTTTCGCGGAAACCGCGGTCCGTGCGATGGGCCGTACCGCATCCGGTGTGCGCGGCATCAAGCTGGCCGAAGGCGATCGCGTGGTGTCGTTGATTGTGCCGCGTGAAGAGGGTGCAATCCTGACCGTGACGCAGAATGGCTACGGTAAACGTACCGCCAACAGCGAATACCCGACCAAGTCGCGTGCGACGCAGGGTGTTATCTCGATCAAAGTGACCGATCGTAACGGTCCGGTGATTGGAGCGGTTCAGGTAGTCGATGGCGATCAGATCATGATGATCACCGATGCCGGTACGCTGGTGCGTACTCGCGTGTCTGAAGTCAGCATCGTGGGGCGTAATACCCAGGGTGTGATTCTGATTCGTACGGCAGAAGATGAGAACGTAGTCGGTCTGCAACGCGTTGCCGAACCGGTTGAAGAAGAAGAGCTGGATTCAATCGACGGTAGCGTGGCGGAAGGCGAGGATGATATCGCGCCGGAAGCGGAGCTCGACGATGAAGATATTGCACCGGAAGCGGATGCAGAAGACGAAGATGACGCGGCTGAAGACGAAGAGTAATTTGTCTGACGTAAGCTGAGATTCGTTGCCGAAACGGCAGGTCAGGGGAAACCCGGCCTGCCGTTTTTTTTGGCGCTGATGGCGGAGCATTGAGGTGGCGCTGCGGTGAGTGAGGTGTGGTTGGTGGAGTGAAGCGGTTAAGGGCGCTGCGGTGAGCTGGGTGCGGCCGAAAGGCCCGCACTGCCCGATCGCAAAGGATTCCCGCTTCCCTGCGGATCGGCCGCGCCATCCCTGGCGCGGACGCTTTGCTCTTCGGGCAGAGCGAGTCTTTCTGGTCTGGCTGGGGTGCGCTGGTGGTTGTGCGCTGGTAGCTGCGGGTTATGGGTGGTGGTGGAGTGAAGCGGTGAAGCGGTGAACTGGGTGCGGGTCTTTCTGGTTCAGTCAGCGGCGTTGCTTTTTATTGTTATGAGCGTGTCTTGGGTTGAATGGGCAGATACGGCCACCTGATGCTGGGGTAAAGATACCGCTTTCGCTATCCTAAAAGATTCCCAATCCTGGCGCTAAACCCGCTACCGACTGGCTTTTTTTTCCCGTTAAAGCTAGTGTATGGGCATTAAAAATCGATGATGCGACTAACCTTGCCAACTGCGAGTTCCACTTGAAATATCCTGTCTCTTTCCGCACCACGCTTCGCATCTCGCGCTATCTTTTTCGCGCGCTGGCGCTGCTAATCTGGACGCTGGGCGCCGTACTGACCGCCTTCTATATCATCAGCGTGTTGCATGAAAAAGAGACGCAGGTTCGTCAGGAGTTCGCCAGTAATTACGGCTCTATTCAGTGGTATGTCCGGCATTCAGCCGACATGATGCGTGAGCTGAAATATATTACCGAGAACCGCTTAACCAACGCCAGCAACGGGCTGGATGTGCTGACCGGCATGATGCCAGGCAAAGCGGCTCAGCCGCAGTTTACACCGCTGTTTTCCGATGGCGACTGTACCTCAATGAGCAACACCTGGCGCAACTCGCTGGATTCCCTTAGCTACTACATCAATTACTGGAAAAGTAACTTTGCCTCGTCGTATGAGCTGAATCGGGTATTTTTCATTGGTGGCGAAAATCAGTGTCTGGCTGACTTTACCATCGGCAGCAGCAACGCCGATCGCGAGCGTAGCCTGAAATCGCTGCGTGAGAACGTGTTGCGCTACCGCAACAGCAATGAAGAAGAGCGCCGCAATCCGATGTACTGGATTAACAGTACTGCTCAGCCGGGTGTCGGTACCTTCTATATGGTGGTGCCGGTCTATGTCGCCAATAAACTGCAGGCGCTGCTCGGCGTCGAGCAGAATATCCGGCTGGACGAATTTATTCAGCCGGGCAGCCTGCCGGTTATCGCCTCGGTAACCGATGAAAATTATCGTCCGTTACTCAATTCGCGCCGTGGCGGTCTTGGCTTCTCGCTGGACGATCTGCCCGACGATAAAACCTGGTTTGGCTACCTCAACGGTTATCGCCAGCTGGTACTGAAGAAACCGCTGCCGCCGTCCGATCTTAACGTGGTGTGGTCAATCCCGACTCATGTGATGGTCGATCAGCTGAAGCTGATGATGATCAATGCGCTGCTGCTCAATATTTTCAGCGCGATCATGCTGTTTACCCTGGCCTGGCTGTTTGAGCGCCGGATGTTCCTGCCCGCCGAAGAGAATGCGCACCGGCTGGAGGAGCATGAGCAGTTTAACCGTAAAATTGTCGCCTCCGCGCCAGTGGGTATCTGTATCTTACGCACCAGCGACGGCACCAACATTCTGAGTAATGAGCTGGCGCATAACTATCTGACGCTGCTGACCCAGGAAGATCGCCAGCGGCTGAACGAAATCATTGGCGGCCAACAGGTGAACTTTGTTGATGTGCTGACCGGCAGTAACACCAACCTGCAAATCAGCTTTGTTCACTCGCGCTATCGCAATGAAAACGTAGCGATTTGTGTGCTGGTGGATGTCTCGGCGCGTGTCCGGATGGAGCAGTCGCTGCAGGAGATGGCGCACGCAGCGGAACAGGCCAGTCAGTCGAAATCGATGTTCCTCGCCACCGTCAGTCACGAACTGCGCACGCCGCTTTACGGCATCATCGGTAACCTCGATCTGTTGCAGACCAAGCAGCTACCGAGCGGCATTGATTCGCTGGTCACCGCAATGAATAACTCGTCCAGCCTGTTGCTGAAAATCATCAGCGACATTCTCGACTTCTCTAAAATTGAGTCGGAACAGCTGAAGATTGAGCCGCGTCCGTTTGCGCCGCGTGAAATCGTTACCCATATCGTGGGTAACTACCTGTCGCTGGTGGTGAAAAAACGGCTGACGCTCTACTGCTTCATTGAGCATGACGTCCCGCAGGTGCTGGATGGCGATCCGCTGCGTCTGCAACAGGTGATCTCAAACCTGCTGAATAACGCGATTAAGTTTACCCACACCGGCTGTATCATCCTGCATGCGTATGTGGCCGAGGGCTATCTGGCGTTCCGCGTGCGCGATACCGGGGTTGGCATTCCGGCCAAAGAGCTGCCGCGGCTGTTTGATCCTTTCTTCCAGGTGGGTAATGGCGTGCAGCGTAATTTCCAGGGTACCGGACTGGGGCTGGCGATTTGTGAAAAACTGATCAACATGATGGATGGCGATATTGAGGTCGACTCAGAGCCGGGCATGGGCAGTCAGTTCATCGTACGCATTCCGATTTATAAAGGCCAACCGCCTGCGCTACCGCGGCTGGAAGAGATGCAGGACAAAAAAATCTGGCTGGCGATGTGCAACGAATACCTGGCGGAATTTATTGCGCGGCAGTTGCGGCAGCAGGGCATTCAGGTTGCTGAATACAACGGCAAGCCCGGCCCGGACGATGTGGTGATGACCGATTACGAACTGGATATCGATCTGCCGCTGCGGGCGCTGGTTACTTTTGACGGGTCGCATGTGGATATGCCGCGTGAACCTCATCCGGGACGCTGGATTCACTCTACCGCCACGCTGCATGAAGTGCCGACGCTGCTGGCGCGTATCTATCGCATCGTGCTGGACAGCGACGCAGCGGATGCGCTGTTGCTGGCCGGGCCGGTAGAGCAAAAAGTGCATAACGACGACATCATGGTGCTGATCGTTGACGATCATCCGATCAACCGTATGCTGCTCTCTGAACAGCTCGGCACCCTGGGTTATCAGGTCAAAACCGCGCAGGATGGGGTCGACGCGCTCAACGTGCTGAGCCGCAATGAGATCGATATTGTGCTGACCGACGTTAACATGCCGAATATGGATGGCTATCGCCTGACGCAGCGGCTCCGTCAGCTGGGACATCTGTTCCCGGTGGTGGGCGTAACGGCCAACGCGCTGGCTGAAGAGAAGCAGCGTTGTATGGATGCGGGAATGGATAACTGTCTGTCGAAACCGGTGACCTTAGACGTGCTGAAGGTAACGCTGGCGATCTATGCAGAGCGGGTACGTAAAACGCGGGCAGGATAGGGCAGGAGTAAAGGCGGTGCCGGTGGCACCGCCTCGTGATACTAGTCTTTTTCGACCTGAGTCTGGCTGACAGACGACAGGTAGTTCAGCAGCGCGATATCGTTATCCACGCCCAGTTTCATCATGGCTGATTTCTTCTGGCTACTGATGGTCTTAATACTGCGGTTCAGCTTCTTGGCAATTTCGGTCACCAGGAAACCTTCAGCGAACAGACGCAGCACTTCGCTCTCTTTTGGTGACAGGCGTTTGTCGCCGTAACCGCCAGCGCTGATCTTCTCCAGCAGTTTTGCCACGCTTTCCGGCGTATACTTTTTGCCTTTCTGCAGTGCAGCCAGAGCTTTTGGCAGATCGGTTGGTGCGCCTTGCTTCAGAACGATCCCTTCAATATCGAGATCCAGCACGGAGCTCAGAATCGCCGGGTTATTGTTCATGGTCAGAACGATAATCGACAGATCCGGATAGTGACGTTTAATATATTTAATCAGCGTGATGCCATCGCCATACTTTTCACCCGGCATAGAGAGGTCGGTGATCAGGACGTTGGCATCGAGCTTAGAGAGATTGTTGATCAGTGCTGTTGAGTCTTCGAACTCACCTACAACGTTAACCCATTCAATTTGTTCCAGAGACTTTCGGATACCGAAAAGAACAATCGGATGGTCATCGGCAATAATTACGTTTAAGTTATTCATCTTATTGGTTACCTTGCTGCAGCAGTTGATTGACGTAAGCGTCAATATCACTGGTGGTATTTTTAATGTTTGAATCGTCACACGCTTTAATGTGGTGTTCTAACTCTTCACAAAGCTGTTTGCCGGGAGTCAGATTGAGCATGGCAAACACGCCCTTGAGGCGATGCGCTGTCTGAGCAAGCGAGGCGTAGTCCTTTTCCGCCGACTCAGTATACAGTCTCTTTACATCAACCGGTACTGTCTCCGTAAACAGCTGGAAATAGCCGCCGCTCATCAATGGCGTGGCCGCTTCTTCTTCAGCATCATCTTCCATCACATCGTGTGACAGTTGCTTCTCAATCAGCGCCAGCAATGCATCGAGCAGCGCATTACTGAGATTGAAATTAACCCGATACTGCTGGTCATTCAGCGCATGATGACCGGGTTCATCACCGGCCAGCAGCAGTGACCAGCCGCTCAGTTTGGTCGGATCATCGGTGATCAACACATCATGATCCTGCCCGGAAATACGCTCGTCTGGCGTCAGACAACGCGCACCCCAGTTTTCCAGATGGCGGCAGACGATCTTGTGTACGTCTTCCACGGCAATCTCCACCAGCGCGGTGACGCCATCGAGAATTTTTTCCTCTTCCTCTTCGGTTTTCTGTTCCAGCACCAGCGGCAGCTGCATGTTGTAGCGGGTGCCGATATCGGCTTTCGCCACGATATCCAGACTGCCGCCCATCTGCTTGCACAGCTGTTTGCACAGGAAGAAGGCCATACCTGACGCCTGACCATAACGATCCTGGCGGGTATCGCCAAGGAACGGGAAGTCGACATTCGCCAGCTCATCCACCGTCAGGCCGGCACCGGTATCGACCAGCTCAATCATCAAGCGGTCGGCCTGTTTATCCGCTGCTTTGACTTCCAGCGTGATTTTGCCCCAGCGCGTGGTAGTCAGCGAGTAGTGCATCAGAGTAATCAGAACCTTACGCAGCGCCCGGCGATCGCCAAAGCGCATTTCATCATTCGGCAGATGATTGTTCACCACCAGCGCCAGCCCTTTACGCCGCATCAGCGGCAGGCTTTCCAGCGCGATTTCATCCAGCAGCTCCTGCAGACTGAATACCGTCGCGTCCGGTGACCAGTCGTGCGCCTCCAGCCGGTTAAGCAGCACGATATCGTCGACCAGGCGCGCCAGACCCTGACTCTCATCCAGCACGTCCAGCACGGTTTCATCGCTGTCACGCTGACTCAGCTGGACCAGCTGCGAGACAATTTTTTCCAGCGGCTGATTCAGAGCATGACCGAGGTTATGCAGCAGCTGCTGTCGCATCTGATGGTTACGATCCAGTACCTGCTGCGCCTTTTGCAGCTTCTTATTCACCAGCAGTTCACGATCCTGGTCGCGCATCATAAACAGCTGAGTATGAGGCGACAGCACGCTGCGGGCGTGACGAATCTCATACACTTCATTATTGATGGTGGCCTGCAGCACGCCCTGATGCTGGTCGGACATATTAATGATCTTCTGCAGATTAAGATGTGGCAGAAGATGTTCCGCGATCTTATTACTTAGCAGAGTGCGGTTACTGGCGAAGTCATACACCAGCAGGCCGACCGGCAGGCTGGCAACAATCTCTTCATTTAATACCCGCAGCGAGTCCAGTTCCGCGCTCTGGTTCTCACTGGGCCGCAGTGACTGCTGGCGCAACAGCACCATGCCACCCAGCGACAGCAGGAAAAGCAGCAGATTGATCAACAGTGGCCACAGCAGATTATGCAGCGTATCAATAATCAGCCGGCTAATCGGCACCCGATAGACCAGCTGCAGCGAGGTACTCGGCAGCGTGGCGGCAATTTCGACATTGGGATTCACCAGCGAAATCTGGGTATTTTCTGACTCCTGCTGATCGCTGGCAGTGGCAGCAGGCAACGTCGTGTCCTGGCGCAGCTGGAAGTTCTCCAGCGGCATGTTTTGCGGGATCAGATCGTTGACCGGCAGATCAAAGGCCACCACGGTTGCCAGATGGCCTGGCTGGTTAAAGGTGGTGCGCAGGGTAAAGTAGTGATCGTTCTGAAAGGCGAGATGACGCAGCGCCGAGAAACTTTCGCGCTCATCCAGCGCATTGGCCTGCTGCAACATTTCCGCACGGCGGCCATCCACCATCGAGCTGATGGCGCTCTCTTTGTAGCGGGTTGCCATATCTTTCAGCGGCAGGGTAGAGATCATAATCAGGCTGTTATCCTGACCGTTGAGAAAGTACATCGACCAGGTCGGATTTTCCGCGCCCCATAGCGTGTCGAGATAATTGGACATCCGCATGGTCATGTCGAGCGTGCTGCTGTCATGCGAACCAAAAATCAACGCTTCGGTTTTGCGTCGGGTTTTTTCCAGATAATAGACGTCAGGACGCAGCCGCGTCTCCTGCAGATTGGCGCTGGGCGCGGCGCCCGCTGCGCTGGTAGAGAGGTTTTCATAAATCTGCCAGGTGGCAAAACGGTAGGCATCGATGCGTTTTTGTACGTCGCGCGCCAGATCGGTCATGGCGTAACGTTTGCTGGTCAGCCAGGCGTTGACCGAGTTATGCACCATAAAGCCCAGCGCCAGCAGCAGCACCAGATTAAAAACGACAAAGAAGCGGGTGACATTGCCGGATGTCAGGGGAAACTTGTAAGGCAACATAGCGTGTCTGATACCTGAATTATCGCGCAACTTTTCGCGCACTGGCGGCCACAGCTAACAGCAATAGCGCAATCAATAAAAACGCGCCGCTGAGGCTGATCCATTGTGAAATGAATCCGATTAAAGCCGGACCTGAGAGAATACCCGCATATCCCAGCGTTGTCATGGCAGAAATCGCCAGGTTCGCCGGCATATCCCGTTGATTCCCGGCGGCATTGAATAACATCGGCACGGTGTTCGACAAACCGAACCCGACCAGCAGAAAAGCCAGCAGGGCCACTTCCGGCCACGGCAGCCAGACGGCCAGGCTCATGCCGGCAGCAGCCGTCAGCGCGCCGGTCAGCATCACCGGATAACGGCCAAAACGGTGAATCACTTTATCGCCGCTGAAGCGGCCCAGCGTCATTGCCAGCGAAAACAGCGCGTAGCCCAGACCGGCATAAGTCGGCGACATGGCCGGATTCTGCAACAGCAGCAGCGCGCCCCAGTCCAGAACCGCGCCCTCTGCCAGAAACAGGATAAAGCAGAGCAGGCCGAGAAAGGCGACCCAGCCACGGGGGATCACCAGCCAGGGCTGATCGGGCTGGTGTAAGCGCTCATTCAGCAAGCCGGGCAGGCGCCACACTAACAGCAGCAGCATCACGGCCATGATCACCAGAATGGCGGTCAGCGGGGTGAAGCTCAGGCTCAACAGCAGGCTGACGGCACCGGCACCCAGAATGCCGCCGAGGCTGAAGAAACCGTGGAAGCCAGACATCATCGGTTTGCCTGCGGCTTTCTCGACCTGTACCGCCTGGTAATTCATCGCCACATCCAGCATCCCCAGACCGGCACCAAAAAAGGTCAACGCTGCAGCCATCACCAGATGGGAATCCGCCGTGGCCAGCAGCGGCATCATCGCCAGTACCAGCAATGCTGAAAGGGCCATCACCCGACGACAGCCAAACCGCGCCACCAGTGTGCCGGTTACCGGCATCGCGGCCAGCGAACCCAGGCCCAGACAGAGCAGCAGCGCGCCCAGTGATGCGCCGCTGAGCTGCAGACGATCGCGGGCAAACGGCACCAGCGGTGCCCAGGCCGACATGCCTAAGCCATTGATCAAAAAGATGGTGCGCGTGCCCCAGTTCAGGCGGCTCTGATGTTTGTTTTGCGGTGCAGCGTCCAGTGCAGTCATAGCTCAGATTCGTCAGTGGCAAAGCGAAAAAGTGTAGCATCGCGGCCATGAAAACCGGCATCCGCCGCACCAATTATTATCAGTGGAGTGGATGCAGCAGATGCGTAACAAAACCGCGAGTTTACCGACTTTTAGCCTGACGCGGATTTTTTCCAGAACTTTCCTGGCTAAGTTCGCAACGCAGAATGTGACTTAAGCCAAATTTGATCGCTGTTTTTCAACCAGTTGACCTAAAAACCCGCCTTAAGGGCCAGCGATAATTGTTGGCTGAATCGCTTAATTGAGAAATTCTTTTCGGCTGCTCTAAAGCGCTGGCAAAGGTTAATTTTTAACCTTTTCGCATCCTTTTTGGAAACTTCCTGCAACAAATTGACATGTAAAACAACGATGAAGCAAATTTTATGAATGCATTACTTCAAATATTGCTTATGAAAGGAATGTTAAAACATAACGAAATCTGCACATTGAAATTGATTTATGCCTCAGTTACGTTAAAGATTAAGCAGGCGAGACCGCTGCGTTTTGCGTATAACGATGATCAAATAATCCAATAAAAATATCGCCATGTATCGGTTTCATCCCGATGCGCGGCAACATCTGGCTTGACTGCCTTTACATACACCGGGCTAAGACGCTTTCTGTCTGACAGAAGGCGAAAGAATGTGTGGATACTACAAGCATAAAAATATTTTATGTTTTTAGATTCAGTATATTAGCTAATCTGGTGAAGTAGAGGTTACACATGGCAGAACTCACGCAAGGCCGGGTCGATATCATTTCGCGCGAAAACGGCACGCTCATCTCGCAGATAACCGGTGGTTCATCACAAACTATTAACCTCGCCGAACCCAGCGTGGTCCGCATTAGCGGCACGCGTGCAATGGTGACCCAGTACGAACGCCAGGGCGACGATCTGGTTCTGCATATGCGCGACGGCAGCACGGTGCGCTACCAGAAATTTTTCTTAGATGACGCCGAGGGCGAACACAGCGAACTGGTTTTTGATGATGGCGTTAACCCGCCGGAGCATGCGCTGTTCCCGCAGACCGCAGAAGGTGCGGACCTGGCTTCAACCTCAGTGACGCCGACCTATGAATCGCTCGACAGCGTGGAACCGCTGTTGCTGGCCGACAATACCAACTCATCAATGGGTGTGATCACCGCTGGCGGTCTCGGCGTGCTGGGCTTAGCGGGCCTCGCCATCGGTGCCGGCGGCGGTGGCGGCGGTGGTGGTGGCGATAACAACAATGGCACCGATCCTGGCACGCCCGTCGATCCGGGAACGCCCGGTGCGCCCGCCATTACGCTGAATACCTTTGCCGGCGACGACCTGCTGGATAATGCGGAAAAATCGACCGATCAGTTGCTGAGCGGCAGCACCAGCAACGTTGAAGCGGGTCAGATTGTGACCATCAGCCTCGGTGGGCAGACCTACAATGCCAGCGTCGCTGCGGATGGCAGCTGGAGCGTCACTATCCCGGCCAGTGCGCTGGCCGCGCTAGCCGCCGGTACTACCACCATTTCCGTCAGCGTAACCAATGCGGCGGGCACCAGCGCCAGCGGTACGTTGCCGATAAACGTTGCCGCGCCGGAAACCGATCCCGGTACGCCTGTCACTCCAGCCATCACTCTTAATCCGTTTGCCAGCGATAACCTGCTGGATAACAGCGAAAAAACCAGCGCGCAAACGCTGTCAGGCAGCACCAGCAACGTCGAAGCGGGTCAGCCGGTCAGCATCACGCTTGGCGGTCAGACCTATAACACCAGCGTCGGCGCTGATGGCAGCTGGAGCGTCACTATTCCAGCCGCGGCACTGGCCGCGCTGGCGGCGGGCGCGACCACCATTTCCGTCAGCGTCAGTAACGCCGCCGGGGCCAGCGCTTCCGCTACTCTGGGGATCACCGTTCAGCAGGCCGACAGCACCCCCAATGCACCTGTTCTGACTATCAATCCGTTTGCCGGTGACGACATTCTGAGCAGCAGCGAAAAAGCCTCCGACCAGACGCTGAGCGGCAGCACCAGCAATGTGCAGGCTGGCCAGCTCGTTACCATCACGCTGGGCAGCCAGAGTTTTAACGCCACGGTTGGCGCAGATGGCAGCTGGAGCGTCAGCCTCTCTCCTGCAACCCTTAACGCGCTGGCGCAGGGCACCCAGACGATTACCGCCACCGTCAGCAATCAGGCGGGCGCCGAGGCCAGCGAAAGCCGTCCGATTCAGGTCCAGGCACCGATTACCGAGCCCGGTGCGCCAGGTGTGGAGATCAATCCGTTTGCCGGTGATAACGTCCTCAGCAACGCAGAGAAAACAGTCGATCAAATCCTGAGCGGGACCACCACTAATATTGAAGCGGGTCAGGTGGTTACCGTCACGCTGGGCGGCCAGAGCTACAGCGGCAGCGTAGCTGCCGACGGTCGCTGGCAGATTACCGTTCCGGCAGATGCGCTGGTCGCGCTGGCGGCGGGCAGCACCACCATCACGGTCAATGTGGCGAATGCGGCAGGCACCGCCGCAACGGGCAGTCTGGCGATCGGCGTTGACGCGCCAGTTACTCAGCCTGGCGTTCCGGTTATCGCCATCAATCCGTTTGCGGGCGACGATATCCTCAGCAATGACGAAAAAAACAGCGATCAGACGCTGAGCGGCAGCACCGGCAACGTTGAAGCGGGACAGATCGTAACCATCACCCTTGGCGACCAGACCTACACCGCCGCCGTGGGTGCAGATGGTAGCTGGAGCGTGGCGCTACCGGCAGCGGCGCTGAATGCGCTGGCGTCAGGGACGCTGGCTATTTCGGTCGTCGTCACCAGCCTGGCCGGCGTCGAAGCCAGCGAAAACCGTGACATCAGCGTTGAAACCCCGGTTACGCCGGGCGTGCCCAGCGTGACGCTGGCAGATTTCGCCGGCGATAACCAGTTAAACAATATCGAAAAAACCAGCGACCAGACGCTGAGCGGCAGTACCAGCAATATTGAGGCCGGTCAGATCGTTACGGTGACGCTGGGCGGTCAGACTTACAGCACCAGCGTCGGCGCGGATGGCAACTGGAGCCTTACCGTGCCTGCCGCGGCACTGACGGCGCTGGCGGCGGGCGATACTACTATCACGGTGTCGGTCAGCAATGCGGCCGGTAGCACCGCCACTACCGCGCTGCCCATTACCGTTGAAGCGGCGGTCACCCCGACAGGCGAACCCACCGTGGCGATTGGTCAGTTTGCCGGCGATGACATTCTTAGCAACGATGAAAAAGGCACGGCCCAGACGCTAAGCGGCACCACCACCAATATTGAAGCGGGCGCGCAGGTCACCGTGACGCTGGGCGGACAGAACTACCTCGGTATCGTCGATAATACCGGCAACTGGCAGGTGACGATTCCGGCAGCGGCGCTGGGCAATTTACCCGCCGGTTCGAATGCCATCAGCGTGACGGTGAGTAATACCGCCGGCACCAGCGTCAGTGAAACGCGTGATATCGCGGTGGAGGCGTCAGGCACCGGGCCAGCCATCCCGACCCTGGCGATTAACGATTTCGCCGGTGATAACCAGCTCAGCAACGATGAAAAAAGCGTTGATCAGATCCTGAGCGGCACCACCACCAATATTGAAGCCGGGCAGCTGGTTAACGTGACTCTCGGCGGCCAGGTTTACAGCGCCAGCGTCGATGCCGATGGCGGCTGGAGCCTGACGGTGCCTTCCACGGCGCTGGCCGCGCTGGCGGCGGGCGATACCACTATCACGGTGTCGGTCAGCAATGCTGCCGGCACCACGATCAGCGACACTCTGCCGATCGGCGTCGCGGCACCGCTCACCCTGCCGGGCGAGCCGACCGTTACCCTCAATCAGTTTGCCGGTGATGATATTCTCAGCAACAGCGAGAAAACCGGCGCTCAGCTGCTAAGCGGCACCACCACCAATATTGAAGCCGGTCAGCCAGTCACGGTGACGCTGGGCGGTGCCACCTTCAACACCACGGTGGCCGCAGACGGCAGCTGGAGCGTCACCATTCCGGCCCCAACGCTGGCGGCTTTAGCCGCAGGCAGCGTCACGCTGAGCGTGTCGGTTAGCGATCTGGCTGGCACGACGGTAAGCGAAACGCGTGACATTGTGGTTGAGCCACCGGTGACGGCGCCCGGCACGCCGACCCTGACGCTGAATGCGTTTACTGACGATAACCTGTTGAGCAACGACGAGAAGCTGGACGCTCAGGCGGTTTCCGGCACCACCACCAATGTCGAAGCGGGCCAGATTGTGACCGTGACGCTGGGCGGCCAGTCATACAGTGGCACCGTCAGCGGCGACGGTAGCTGGAATATCAGCATTCCGGCTGATGCGCTTGGCGCACTGGCTACGGGGTCCACGACGCTGATCGTCACGGTCAGCAACGCGGCAGGCACCGCCGTGAGCGAAAGCCTGCCGATCACCGTCGAAGCCTCGCCGACCGCGCCTGACGTTCCCACGCTGACCATCGATCCGTTTGCGGTTGATGATGTGCTGAATAATGACGAGAAAGCGACCGATCAGATAGTGAGCGGCAGCACCACCAACGTCGAGGCAGGACAGACGGTGACGGTCTCGTTCGGCGATCAGAGTTTCAGCGCCACGGTAGCGGCGGACGGCAGCTGGAGTCTGACCATTCCGGCCAGCGCGCTGGCTGCACTGGCTGCCGGCAGCGCCACCGTAAGCGCTACCGTGAATAACCTGGCGGGCGTCGGGGCCAGTGAAAGCCGCGGCATCGTGGTCGAAGCCTCACCCGAGCCTGGCGCACCAGCGATTACGATCGATCCCTTTGCCGGTGACGATCTGCTGGACAACGGCGAGAAAGCTGTCGATCAGACGCTCTCCGGCACCACCCTTAACGTCGAAGCGGGGCAAACCGTCACCATCACGCTGGCAGGCGACAGTTACAGTGCGCAGGTTGGCGCGGATGGTCGCTGGAGCACTCAGATTCCGTCTGCGGCGCTAAGCGCACTGGCGGCAGGTACCACCACGCTTGCGGTGAGCGTCAGCAGCGCGGCAGGCATCGCCGCCAGCGACAGCCGTGAGATCAACATCGCGCCAGCCGCGGGCGAGCCGGGCGTACTGACCATCAGCGAGCCGTTAAGCGGCGATGGCTTCCTCAACCAGCAGGAGATCGGCAGCGATCTGCTGATCTCCGGTTCAGCCGTTGGTGTCGCCGCCGGGCAGGCCGTGCTGGTCGCCTTTAACGGCAGCACCTACAGCGGCGTGGTCACCAGCAACGGATTCTGGAGCGTCACCGTCCCGGCCAGCGATCTGGCCGGTATCGCCGATGGGGTCCAGTCGGTGTCGGTGACCGCCTTTGATGCGACTAACACGCTGCTGACCGATTCAGCACCGCTTAACGTGGTGGTGAGTAACCAGCCACAAATCAACCTGAACACCAGTGCGCTCAGTGATGGCATTCTCAACCGCGCCGAGGCCAGCAGCGATCAGCTGATCGGCGGCACGACCGGCAAAGCGGTAGCGGGTCAGCAGGTCGAGCTGGAACTCAATGGCAAAACCTACATCGCCACGGTGAACGCCGACGGCAGCTGGAGCCTGGCACTGCCGGCCAGCGATCTCGCTTTGCTGCCGCAGGGCGCCAACAGCCTGAACATCGCCGTTATCGATGAGGCGGGTAACCGCGTTGAGGAGACCCTGAATTTCAGCGTTGATACGCTGTTGCCAAATCTGATTGTGGCGGCGGTGGCTGGCGGTGACGGCATTCTCAACAGCAGCGAAGTCGCGGCCGGGCTGCCGGTCAGCGGCACCGGCGCTGCGCCGGGCGAAGTGGTGTCGGTGGTGCTGAATAACCAGAGTTACAGCGCCACGGTGGATGATGCTGGCAACTGGACCGTCACCGTACCGTCCGGCGCGCTGCAGGCGCTGGCGGATGGCAGTAGTTACACCTTAGGCGTCACCCTGACCGATGCCAGCGGCAACAGCATCACCCAGACCCAGCCGCTGGCGGTCAGTACCCAGTTGCCGGTCGCAACGGTCGCAGTCCCGGGTGGTGACGGCGTGCTCAGCAACGGTGACCTGACACAACCGTTGCTGATTGGCGGTACCGGTACGGCAGGTGATACCGTCTCGGTGCTGCTGAACGACAAAACCTACACCGCCACGGTGGAGGAGAATGGTAACTGGTCCGCTTCGGTGCCGGTTTCCGATCTCGCTGCGCTCACTAATCAGACCTATCCGGTAACGGTTACCGTCACCGATGCCGCCGGTAACAGCAGCGAGCAATCTACTGATCTGCGGGTCGCGACCGCGCTGCCCGCATTGACCCTGAACGATCTGACGGATGATGGTGTGATCAACATTGCCGATGCGCAGCAGCCGCTGATCGTCAGCGGTACCGGCGATCAGGGCGATCAGATTCTCGTCTCCCTTAACGGACAGACTTACAGCGCGGTAGTCACCCAGGATGGCAACTGGAGCGTTAACATTCCGGCTGCCGATCTGGCGCAGGTGCCGGATGGTGCGCAGACGGTTACGGTAGTCGCCACCGACAGCGATGGCAACGTCAGCCAGACGGCGGATGCCGTGACCTTCGCCAACACGCCACCGCTGCTGGATCTCTCCACACCCGGCAGCGATGGTTATATCAATATTGCTGAGCACAGCCAGGATCTGACCCTCGACGGACGTGGCGGCAGTGCTGGCGATACGGTATCGGTCGACTTTAACGGCGCGGTCTACACCACGACGGTCGATACCAGCGGCAACTGGAGCGTCACGGTGCCGGCGGCGGTAATCGGCCAGCTGGCTGACGCTATCTATCCGGTTAATGTGACCCTTACGGATGCGTACGGCAACAGCAGCAGCGTACTGTCTGACGTTACCGTGCTGGCGTCAACGCAGCCAGCGCTGACCATCAATCCGGTCACCGCTGACAATCAGGTCGATAGCGCGGAACAGCTCAGTGACATTCTGGTCACCGGCAGCGTGACCAGCGTTCCGGCCGGTACGCCGGTGCTGCTGACCCTCAACGGTCAGTCTTATGATGGCGAAGTATTGGCAAATGGCGACTGGAGCGTCTCGCTGCCGGCGGGATCGCTGGGCGCGGCCGGTGAAAAAACCTTTACGGTGGCAATTTCGGACATTGCCGGTAACCCGGCGCAGCCTGCCCAAGGGCAGTTCACCGTTATTACCACTGACGCGCCGCTGTTGTCGATTGCGCCAGTGAGTGAAGATAATGCACTTAACGCGATTGAAGCGCTGAGCGATCTGACGGTCAGCGGCAGCTCCAGCAACCTGCCTGTCGGCAGCGTGGTCAGCGTGAAGCTGGTGGCGGGCGGCACCGTCTACAGCGCCACCACCGATGAAACGGGCGCCTGGACGGTCACCGTCCCGGCGGGGGATCTGGCTAACCTGCCGCAAGGCAGCACCACGGTGACCGTGACGTCAGATGAGGTCACCAGCAGCCAGACGCTGCTGGTGGCGACCACGCCGCTGGCTGCTCCGGCAATCGATACGCCGTTTACCGACAGCGTGCTTAACAGTGCTGAAGCCAGCACAACACAGACGCTGACCGGGACCACGACGCCAGGCCAGGCGGTTAACGTTACCGTCGGCGGCAATACCTATCCGGCAACGGTAGCAGCGAATGGTGACTGGAGCCTGATCCTGCCGCCATCGACCCTGCAAAATCTTGCCCAGGGCAGTAATCCGATCACCGTTACTACCGTCGATCTGGCTGGCAACAGCACCAGCACCACGGTGCCGCTGACGGTCGATACCGGCACTCCGACGCTGGTGGTCAACCCGATTGCCAGTGATGGCATCATTAATGGCGCGGAGGCTGACGCCGATCTGACGATCAGCGGCATCGTTGCGCCCGGCAGCAGTGTCAGCCTGGCGCTGAATGATGTTCCCTGTCAGGCGATTGTCGCTGACGACGGACGCTGGACGGTCACCGTGCCACGCGCCGATTTGCAGGCGCTGAACGATGGCCGCTACGACCTTAACGTCACGGTCACCAGCGTCGGTGGTAACAGCAACAGCAGCGTCCTGCCGGTGACCGTTGATACAACCGCACCGGATTTCAGCCTTAATCCGCCAGCGGGTGACGGCGTGCTCAACGGCGCGGAACAGGCGGCCGGCTTCAGCTTTAGCGGAACCGGCAGTGAAGGTGATCGGGTCAGCCTGACGCTGAACGGCGTCACGTATACCGGCACAGTCAATATCGACGGTAACTGGTCGCTGGCCCTGCCGCCAGCCGCACTGGCGGGTCTGAATAACGGCAGCAGCTATCCGGTGGTGGTCACCGTCAGTGACGCCGCAGGCAACAGCAGCAGCCAGAGCACGACCCTGAGCGTGGCGACTGCCGCGCCGCCGCTGAGCGTCGAGCCGGTCAGCGGCGATAACGCCCTGAGCGTTGGTGATCTGACGCAGCCACTGGTGATCAGCGGCACCGGTCAGAATGGCGATCAGATTACGGTCGGACTGAACGATACGGTCTACAGCACCACCGTTGGCGTCAATGGCGAGTGGACGTTACAGATTTCCCCTGACGATCTGGCCGCGCTGCCGTCGGGCAGTAATACACTCACCGTCACCGCAACCGACGCCAATGGCAACCAGACCAGCCAGGTCATCGATCTGAACGTGGTGAATGCGCCGGAACTCCAGCCGACGCTGACCATTGACAGTGACACCTTTGCCGGTGATGGCGTGGTGAGCGCTGCCGAACAGCTGCAACCGCTGACCCTGCGCGGCACTTCCACCAACGTGGAAGCAGGACAGCAGGTTAGCGTCTCCCTCAATGGCACCGACTACCGTGGTGTAGTGGATGCCAGCGGCAGCTGGAGCATTGTGCTGCCGGCCGGTGCGCTGGCCGGTCTGAGCGAAGGCAGTCAGACCCTGACCGTCAGCGTGATCAATGCGGTGGGTAATACCGCCAGCAGCCCGCTTAACTTCAGCGTCGATACTACCCAGCCCTCTGTCGCTCTGGCACCGATCAGCGGCGATAACTACCTCAACGCCAGTGAACTGACTGGCGATGTGGCGGTAAGCGGTAGCACCAGCGGTCTGCCGCAAGGCAGCATCGTCGGGGTAACAGCAAATGGCACCACCGTCACCACCACCGTGGCGGCAGACGGAAGCTGGAGCCTGACTTTACCGGCAGGCACCTTTACCACGGCACCGGACGGTCCGCTGACCGTCACCACCACCGTGACTGATGCTGGCGGTACGCCACTGGCGACCACCGGCTCGGTCATTACCGTCATCGCCACCACACTGCCCGTCGCCACCGCAGGCGACGCCTTTGGTGACAATATTCTCAACGGTGCGGAAGCGACGACCAGCGGCATCATCACCGGCAACACCGGCGTCAGCGGCGACGGCCAGACGGTCAGCGTGACGCTGGGTGACGTCAGCTACAGCGGGTCGGTCGATGAGGCCGGTAACTGGCAGGTCACTATCCCTTCTGCAGCGCTGTCAGCTCTGCCACAGGGTGAAACCGCCTACACCGTTGTGGTCAGCGATGTGGCCGGCAACAGCAGTCAGGCAGTGGGTAGCGTGGTGGTTGATACGCTGCCACCGTCGCTCAGCCTGAATACGCCGTCGGACGGCATCATCAATGCCGCAGAGAGCCAGCAGCCGCTGGCACTGAGCGGCAGCAGTGAAGCTAACGCCCTGATTGTCGCCAGCTTTAACGGCATCAGCCTCAGCACCACGGCGAACGCCGATGGCAACTGGACGCTGGCGCTGCCCGCCACCATTTACAGCGGCCTGGTCAACGGCAGCTATCCGCTGACCGTGACCGCCAGCGATGCGGCAGGCAACAGCACCACAACCAGCACCAGTCTGGCGCTGAAAGTCGAACCGGCCAGCCTGCCAACCCTGACGCTGGATGCGTTTGCCGGCAATAATGTGGTAGATGGCGCGGAGCGGCAGACCGATCAACGCCTGTCGGGTACCACCACCAATGTTGAACCGGAGCAACTGGTCACCGTCACCCTTGACGGCAACGTCTACAGCGCGGCGGTGCAGGCGAGTGGTGCCTGGAGCCTGACCGTGCCAGCCGGTGCACTGAGTGCGCTGGCTGACGGTAGCGCCAGCCTCACGGTGGCAGTCAGCGACGTGGCGGGTAACACCGCCAGCAATACGCTGACTTTCGACGTCAACAGCAACGCTTCCGGCCTCGCGATTAATGCGCTGAGTGATGATAACTATCTGAATGCCCAGGAGCTGGGTGAGTCGCTGATCGTGACCGGCACCTCGGTCAATGTGCCGTTGAATGGCACGATCACGCTATTGCTTAACGATGTCAGCTACACCGCGCAGGTCTCGGCGAACGGCAACTGGAGCCTGATCGTACCGGCCAATGCGCTGGCCGGTCTGGCGGATGGCGCATACACCCTGACGGTCACCGCGACCGACAGCGGTGGCGCGACGCTCAGCAGCAGCTCGACGCTCACCGTACTGGCGACCAGTCTGCCCGATCCGACGATCACCAGCGCGTTTGGCGATGGCACGCTCAACAGCAGCGACATCACCCTCGCTCAGACCCTGAACGGCACCACCGGGGCGACCGGTGACGGCCAGACCGTCAGCCTGGTGCTGAATGGCAGCACCTATACCGCCACCGCTGACAGCAACGGCAACTGGTCAATTTCGGTACCCGCCGCCGCGCTGGCCGATCTGCCGGAAGAGAATATCAGCTACAGCGTGACGGTACGTGATGCGGCAGGCAATACCGCCTCCACCGACGGCACTGTGCGGGTGGATCTGACGCCGCCAGCCTTAATTCTGAATGCGGTGGCGGATGACGACATCGTCAATATCGCCGAAAGCAACGCACCGGTTATCCTGAGCGGCAGCAGTGATGCCGGCGAAGGCCAGCTGGTCACCCTGACGCTCAATAATCAGATCTGGACCACCACGGTAACGGCAAATGGCGACTGGAGCCTGACGCTACCGGCTGGCGCGCTGGCAGGGATTCCGGCCGGCCTCTATATTCTCACTGCCACTGTCAGTGATGCGGCGGGCAACCCGGTAACCGAAACGCGCGAGATCAATGTGGCAACCGGTTCGCTGTCGGTCAGCATAGAAACGCCGTTTGGTGATGGCTATCTGAGCCGCAACGAGGCTGACTCCAGCCAGACCCTCAGTGGCACCACCGGTTTGATCGGCGAAGGTCAGACGGTGATTGTCACGCTGGGCGACACCGATTATCCCGCCACGGTCGATGGGCAGGGCAACTGGACGGTGACGCTGACAGCGGCAGAGTTGCAGGGGCTGAGCGAAGGTATCGCCACGCTGATGGTGAACGTCAGCGATGCGGCCGGTAACAGCGGCTCGCTGACCAGCAGCGTCACGGTGGATTTCACGCTACCGGCGCTGAGCGTTAACGCCATCGGCGGCGACAACATCATTAACTCGCTGGAGGTGCTGCAGGATGTTGCGATTAGCGGCACCGCCTCTGTGGCCGATGCGGGTCAGGTTGTCACCGTCAGTTTCCAGGATGTGGATTATCAGACGCAGGTGCTGTCAGACGGCAGCTGGCAGCTGACACTGCCAGCCAGCGTGCTGCAGGGGCTGACGGATGGCAGCTATCTGGTTGGGGTATCGCTTACCGATGCGGCAGGCAATTCGATCAGCACCAGCCAGACGCTGACCCGTGATGCCGACGGTGCAACGCTGCCAACCCTGACTATCGGGCCGATCAGCGTCGATAATTACCTCAATCAGGCGGAAGCGGCAAACGATCTCATTATCAGCGGCACCAGCACTAATCTGGCTGAAGGTCAGGTGGTCACGGTTACGCTGAACAACACCGACTACAGCGGTACGGTCGTCGCCGGTGGCGGCTGGACGGTGACCGTTCCGGCGGCGGATGTGGGGAATCTGCCGGATGGTGAGCAGCTACTGGTGGTGGTTTCTGCTGATGTTGCCGGTAACCCTGCCAGCAGCAGCAGTAATCTGGTGGTGGTCGCCAGCGATCAGGCCCAGCCGACGCTCAGCGTCAATGTGGTCGCGGGTGATGATGTGATCAACGCCACCGAAGCTGCGGGCGAGGTGGCGGTCAGCGGCACCAGCACCCAGCTGGTCAGCGGCACGCTGGTCACGGTGACCTTCAATCAGGTCGATTACACCACCACGCTTGATGCGAATGGCAACTGGACCGTCAACATTCCTTCGACCGCCTTCGATAACCTGGCCTCGGGCAGCAGTCAGACCGTGACGGTGACAGCCAGTGACGTGGCGGGCAATCCGGCCAGCGCAACCCAGCAGATCAGCCTGGATACCACGCAGCCGATTCTGACTGACATCCTGGTCAGCGCCGGTGATAGCCTCAATCAGGTCGAGTCTCTGCAGGATCTGACCATTACCGGCAACACCGATATCGGCCTGCCGGTGGCCGTAACGCTGAACAACGTGACCTATACCGCTACCGCAAACGGCGACGGCGTCTGGACAATCACGGTGCCGGCCGGGGATTTACAGCAGCTCACTGACGGCCCTAATCCAATCAGCATCTCGGTCACGGATGCTGCCGGTAACATCACCACCGACACCACCACATCACTGAATGTGGCATTCAATACGCTGCCGACCATCACCCTGAACACGCCTTTCGGTGATGGTCTGGTCAGCGCCGATGATGCCGCCGGTGCGCTAACGCTCACCGGTAACAGCACCAGCGTGCCGGCGGATAGTCAGGTGACGATTACCATCGGCACTCAGTCCTTTACCACCACCGTCGATGCCAGCGGCAACTGGACGCTGAACCTGGAGGCGGGTGCGCTGACCGCCTTACCAGACGGCCAGACTCAGGTTGTGGTCTCCACCAGCGATGCGGCCGGTAACCCGGCGCAGGCGACGGCAGGCGTCGAAATTCTGCTGACGCCGCCAGTGGCGCCGACGTTTGCCACCACGCTGTTCGGCGATAACGTGATCAACAGCAGTGAAGCGGCAATGGTTCAGCTGATTACCGGCACGACCGCAGTGGGCGACGGCCAGACGGTCAGCGTCACGGTCGGTGATGACAGGATTCCGTTATCGGTGACGGTTGATGAGAACGGCAACTGGACCGCCAGTCTGACGCCAGAATACATCGCGATTCTTGGCGACGGGCAGCACATCCTTACCGTGACCACCACTGACCGCGCGGGTAACAGCATTGACGCGACGAAGTCTTTTGTCTCGGCGATTACGCCGATTGCCGCGCCAACGCTGGATACGCCGTTTACGGATGGCCGTATCAATGCGGACGAAGCGGCTGCCGGTGGAACGCTGACCGGCGCGCTCAACATCACCAATCCGGCCTCCGTGGCGGTCACGGTCAATGGTACGGTCTATTCCGCCGTCCTTGATGCAGATAACGGCCGCTGGACGCTGGATCTGCCACCGGCCCTGTTGCAGTCGCTGCCGGACGGTAACTGGCCAGTCACCGTAACGGTCACCGATGTCAACGGTAACAGCGCCAGCACCGGCGGTAATGTGCTGGTGGCGGTTAACACGCTGCCTGACGTTACCCTTAATCTGCCGTTTGGCGACGGTGCGCTTAGTGCGGCTGAAGCTGGCAGCGAGCAGTTGCTGAGCGGAACAACCGGCATCACCGGTGCCGGGCAGACGGTGAACGTAGTGATCGCCGGTTTTAATGGCGATCAGCCGCTGGTGGCGACGGTACAGACCGATGGCAGCTGGTCGCTGACGCTGACGCCAGCGCAGTTAGCGACCTTCACCAGCGGCAGCCACACCATTACGGTCACCGCCAGCGACATTGCCGGTAACACCGACAGCACGGCGCTGAACGTGGTGACCGAGGTCACGGTGCCTGCACCGACCTTTAACGACGGCGCACTGGGTACGGATAGCGTGCTGAACATCAGTGAAGCGGCGGCAGGCATAACGCTGACCGGCACCACCGGCAGCGTCGGGGACAATCAGGCGGTGAGCATCACGGTCGATCTCAATGGGGCACGCTACACCGGAACGGTAGACGGTGCGGGAAACTGGGCGGTCACTATTCCGGGCAACGCCCTGAACTCACTGAGCGACGGTGCGCATACCCTGACGGTCAGCGTGGTCGATGCGGCGGGCAACACCGGTACGGCAGAGCTGCCGTTCAGCGCCGATCTCACGGCACCGCTGCCGACGCTGGTGCCGGAGAGCAGCATTAACGCCGCCGATGTCGCCAGTGGCGTGACGTTGACCGGCACCACCGGTGAGGCGGGTGAGAACCAGAGCGTGCAGGTGACAATCGGCAACAACGTCTACTCCGCCGTGGTGACCGCCGATGGCGGCTGGACGCTGCCGCTGGAGAGTGCACAGCTGTCGCTGTTAACCGATGGCAGCTATCCGGTCACCGTGACGGCAACCGATGCAGCCGGTAACAGCAGCAGCATCAACAGTTCGCTGGTGATCGATACTACGCCACCGACGCTGACTGTGGGTGCCTTTGCCGGCAATGACATCCTCAACTATAGCGAGAGCATCCAGCCGCAACTGCTGAGTGGTGTCGCGAACGGGGCTGAACCGGGCAGCGTGCTCAGCGTCGCGCTGGGTGCCACCACACTCGGTACGGCGGTGGTCGGGGCAAACGGCAACTGGAGCCTGACTCTGACGCCGGAACAGATGGCCTCCTTCACGCAGCCGACCACCACGCTGGCAGTCAGCGTCAGCGATCTGGCGGGCAACAGCATCAGTCAGAATGTGACCTTCGCGGTTGATCTCACACCACCGGCAGGACCGCTGGTGGCGCTGGGAACGATCTCTGGCGATAACATTATCAGTACCGCTGACCAGGCGGGCGGGGTGGTGATCAGCGGCACCTCGACTAACCTGGGCGCGGGCGGCGTGGTCTCGGTGGTGATCAATGGCGAAACTTATGGCACTACCCTGAATGGTGATGGCAGCTGGGCGACCGTCGCCTTGCCGGTCACGGCGTTTGGCACGGGCGGTAGCGCAACCATTATCGTCAATGCCACCGACGGCACGACGCCGGTGACGACCCAGGGCAGCGTACAGATCGATCTGACGCCGCCAACGCTGACGCTTAACGACTTTACCGGCGACAACCGGATCAATGCCGCTGAAAGTGCTACCAGTCAGGTGATCAGCGGCACCGCCGATACCGCTGAAGTCGGGCGGACGGTGGTGGTCACCTTTAATAACAAAACCTATAACGCGATTGTGCAGAGTAATGGCAACTGGTCCACCACGGTACCGGCCAGCGATATGCAGGCCCTGCCGGATGGCGCATCCACCCTGATTACCGCCCAGCTGGCGGATGCCGCCGGTAACGTCACCACCGTCAGTGAGACGGTAACGGTTGACACCACGGCACCGCTGATCCTGATTGATGCCTTCCTCGGCGATAACCTGATCAATGCCGCAGATCTGGTGGTTAATCAGGTGCTGACCGGCAGCGTGCAGGGCGCAGAAGGCCAGACCATTGGCCTCTACCTGGGTGACGGCGCGCCAATTGCCACGGCGGTGGTGGGCGCCGATGGCTTCTGGACCCTTAATGTCGATCCGCAGGTGTTGTCGAGCCTGAATGATGGCGCGCTGGTGTTTGGCGTGCGGGTCAATGACGTCAGCGGTAACCAGACCGATGCTACCCTGACGGTGAATAAAGTGGTCAACAGCGCGCTGACGCTGGTGGTCGACTCGGTATTTGGCGATGGAACGCTGAGCGCCATTGATACCACGGTGGCGCAGACCATTACCGGGGTCGCGACCTCGGCGGGAGTCGGCGCGACGGTCTCGGTCGTACTGGGCGGAACGACGCTGTCAGCCGCAGTGGGTCAGGATGGCAAGTGGGCGATTGTAGTACCGCCTTCCGTGCTGGGGCTGCTCAGCGACGGCGAGCTGGCGCTGAACATCACGCTGACCGATGCCGCCGGGAACGTCCGTACCGTACCGGAAACCGTCACGGCGATTGTCGATGCCGTGCCGGTGGTCGGCGACCTTACCGGCCTGTTTGGCGGCGATAACCTGCTCAACATCGTTGAAGCCGGTGCCGGTCAGCTGATCGGTGGCGTGATTGAAAATGCCGCCGTCGGTTCGCAGGTCACCGTCACCTTCGGCAGCCGCAGCTACACCACCACGGTGCAGGCGGGCGGTAACTGGAGCGTTAACCTGCCGGGCAGCGATCTCAGTTCACTGCTGAATGGCAACCTGACACTGGGCGTCAGCGTCACCGATCCGGCGGGTAACGTGGCTTCCAACAGCGTATCTATCGGCATCTTTACCCAGACGCCATCCATCAGCCTGACCTCGCTGTTTGGTGATGGCGTGCTGAACCTGGCAGATATTGCCACCGGCCAGGTGATCAGTGGAGTGGTGAACAATGTTGCGCAGGGATCGGTGGTGACGCTGACTGTCGGCAACAGTCAGCTCACTGCCACCGTGGGCGCTGGCGGCACCTTCAGCGCCACGGTGACGCCGGATATTTTAGGCACGCTGGCGCAGGGTAACCTGACGGTCGGCGCTTCGGTCACCGATGCGGCGGGCAATACCGCCAGCACCAGTGCCGGTATCCGGATCGATACTCTGCTGCCCACCATCACCGTTAATCCGCTGTTTGGTGACGGTCTGCTCAACGTAGCGGATGCGCTGGTGACGCAGGTGATCGGCGGTGCGGTTGGCGGGGCGGAAGCGGGATCGCGTGTCGTGGTCTCTGTGGGATCGCAGCAGTTCGTGACCGCCACCGATGCGAATGGCAACTTCAACGTTTCGCTGACGCCAGCCCTGTTGCAGGGCATTGCCGATGGCAATCTCACCGTCGGGGTCAGCGTGACGGACAGCGCGGGCAACACCAGCACTGCCACCGCGGGCGCGCTGGTGGGCATTCATAACCTGCCTAAGGTAACGCTCAATCCGCTGTTTGGGGATGGGGTGCTGAACCTGGCGGAGTCGCTGGTGACCCAGACCATCAGCGGCACCGTATCGGGTGTGGCGGCAGGCAGCAGCGTCCGGCTGGCGATTGGCAACACCACCGCCACCGCGCTGGTGAACGCCGACGGCAGCTTCTCGACCACGGTGACGCCAGCGGTGCTCTCCACGCTGCTGAGCGGCAACTTCACGGTGAGCGCCTCGGTCACCGATCCGGTAGGCAACACCAGCAGCAGCAGCGCTGGCGTATCGCTGGGATTGATTCAGCCGACGCTGTCGGTGAATACGGTGTTCGGTGACGGCGTACTGAGCGCAGCGGATCTGGTCTCGAACCAGACCATCAGCGGCAGCTCCAGCCTGTCGGCCGGATCAACCGTCAGCGCCACGCTGAACGGTCTGACCTATACCACCAAAGTGGTGAGCGGCGGCAGCTGGAGTATCAGCGTGCCGAAAGCCGATCTGGCTGCTATCACCGACGGCAGCAAAACCGTCACCGTCAGCGGTACCGATATCTATGGCAATGTGGTGAACAGCAGCGGGGCGCTGAGCGTGATTGCGCATACCGCGCCTACCGTCGCCATCACCTCCCTGTTTGGTGACAATGCACTGAGCGCCATCGATGTGAAAACCGCGCAAACCATCAGCGGCAGCGCCACCAATGCGGAAGGATCGGTGGTGCGCGTGGTGCTGGGCGGCCAGACTTACAGCACCACGGTGAGCAGCAACGGCAACTGGAGCCTCTCTGTCCCGGCAGCAAATCTCGCTGCCATTAGCGATGGCCTTCAGACCGTCACCGCCAGCGTCACCAACGGCGCGGGCCTTAGCGGCAGCGGTTCGGCCTCGCTGGGTGTGGTCAGCCACACCACGCCAACGGTCAGCCTGAGCAGCTACTTTGGCGGCGATGGTTATCTGAATATCGCGGAAGCCGATGCGCCGAAAACCATCAGTGGCACCAGCACCAATGCCGTCGGCGGCACGGTGACGGTGAACGTGGCGGGTAATGTCCTCACCACCACCATTGGTGCCAACGGGGCATGGAGTATCAGCGTGCCGTCAGCGACGCTGAAAGCTATCCCGGACGGCAGTCATCCACTCACCGTCACGGTCGCCGACATTGGCGGCAACACCGTCACCAGCAACAGCAGCTTCACCGCGCTGTCGCACAATACGCCGCTGGTGGGAGCCGATCCGGTACTCAGTGTCGTGACCTCGTTACTGACCGGACTGACGGTACAGGGCGGATCGCTGAACGCGGCGCAGGGGTCGAAAGTCAGCGTCACGCTGTTGCTCAGCAACGGCGGCAACGGACCGACGATCAATACCACGACCGATGCGCTGGGACGTTACTCGGCTAACTTCGCGCCATCATTGTTGTCGGTTGGCGGGCTGCTGCTGTCGCTGGGTACGCTGGCGAAAGTCACCATCACTGACGTGGCAGGCAACAGCTATTCGACCACCAATACCTTGCTGTTAGGGTCATTGTTGCCGATTACCACTGCCGCCAGCGAGTCGGTGGCGCTGTTCTCGGTGGCCGATGACAGTGCCACGGTAGCCAGTGTCAGTGGAGAAACGCAGCACGCCAGCAGCAGTGAGGAGAGTTCCCCTCACGCTGCCGTGGTGTCCACACTGACCACGGAGGCGGATATCGTCACGCCGGTCAGCAGCAGTGACAGCGCCAACGCTACGGAGACCGCCGTCGCCGCCGCCGCGCCGGCAGAGGAGGCCAGCTACACCATTGGTGGCGTGGTAATCACCCTGGCCGATGGCAGCACGCTGGAGGGCGCGTCAGTGACCGGCAGCAGCGGGGCCGATACCGTGACGGTCAGTGACCTCAACTTTACTCACATTGATGGTGGCGCAGGCACCGATACGCTGGTGCTGAACGGCGAGCATCTGAACCTGGATCTCACCACGCTCGGCCTGAAAGTGGAGCACATTGAAGTGCTGGACCTGGGGAAAACCGGCACTAACGCGGTGAAACTCGATCTCAATGAGGCACTCAGCATTACCGATAAACAGAGTGATGATTTGATGATCAAGGGAGCTGATGGCAGCCAGGTGACGCTGGCGAACAGTAACGGCGGCGTCTGGGCCGTGACCGGTGAGCGCTCGGTTGAGGGGCAAACCTTTGAGGTTTACCACAACTCGGCGCTGACCAGCGATAACACCCTCGGCGACGTGCTGGTGCAGCATAACCTGCAGGTGCATATCGTCTAGCTCCGCTAAAAGGTCAGCAATGCTGATGAAATCAGCGGGTGTGTGAGCACCCGCTGATTTTTTTATTTACCGCCCGTGATAATTTCATTTTCCAGATTTTCGCCACTATTCATTATTAATATGAAAGATTAGGGTAGGGGCAGAAAACGGCGCCACGCCGCCGGTTGCACTGAATCTGACGTCATAATTTCTTTCGCTGCTTTTTTAGCAGCCTATTCATTAATCCTTGTTACCTGCGGGTAACCGATTCCGGCCAGCGGAAACGGGCGGCCTGCGCTCGCCCGACATAACTGCGTCAACCAGAAAGATCAGTTTATCTGATGGTTTTCGCCCGCGTTCCTGTTCTGAATTGAGGTTACCTATGTCACAACGTGATACGCTTCGTGCCGTCCGGCTCGAATCCATTTTTCAGACCGCGGTAAGTGAATTTGCCGTGCCCGCCACGCCCGATGTCGCCCCGGCCGCCAGTGGCCCTCTTTCGCTGGCTGTTGCCGGCACGTCAGCGGAGACGGCGCTAAGCTCACCGCTCAATCTCTCTGCGCTGGCGGTCAGCACCGCCGCGGATACCCAGCCACCCGCTGCGCTGCGGCCCTATGAACCGATCGCTGCAGATGGCGTGATCGCTAACTGGGAAGCCCGGAACCCGGTTCATCTGCGCGGCCAGGCGGTGGGAGAAGCGGGCTCAACCGTTACCCTGACTTTTAACGATCAGAGCTGGCACAGCACCGTCAATCAATGGGGCTACTGGAACGCCTCGATGCCCGCCGAGGTTTTGAAAGGCGTAACGGACGGTAATCACACCCTGACGCTGACCATCACCGATAAAGCCGGGAACAGCACCGATACCACGGTCGATTTCGGTCTCTATGCCGATCGCAGCATTAAGCCGACCCTGACGGTCGACACCATCAGTAAAGATGATGCGGTCAACATTGAGGAGAGTGTCTATGGCGTGGAGATCAGCGGCAGCGGCACGCATCTGGCGGCGGGCGGACGGGTCACGCTGACCCTGGGCAGCCTCACCACCACCGCCCTTGTCGACAGTGACGGCAAATGGACCGGCAACTTCAATGAAAGCGATCTGAAAGCCTTGCAGGATGGGGTCTACAGTTTGCAGGTCAGCGCGAAGGACCCTAATGGCAATAGCGCCACCGAAACGCATCAGCTCACCCTGATTACCCATCTGAGCAGCCTGCCGCAGATTAGCTTCGACAAGGTGACGGCCGACGACGTGATCAATCTGGCGGAAACCCAGCAGGATCTGCTGCTGAGCGGCACGCTCTCGACCGTGATGCCGGGCCAGCGGCTGGTGATTACCGGCGCCAATGAGAAAGATTACGCCGCCACGGTTGGCGAGGAGGGGCACTGGCAGGTGGTGATCCCGGCGGCGGATGTTCACGCCTTTATTAACGTTGGCGAGATCCGCGCCTGGTCGATTGACGGTGCCAACAACTACACCGATGCCAGCCATGAGCTGAATATCAAAACCGGCTTTATTCCGATCTATATCGAGATGAATATTGGTGGCGATATGATCCTCAACGCTCAGGAGGCGCAGCACGATCTCAGTCTGTATGTCGAAGGGGCCAATGAAATGGTACTTAATGGCAAAACCTATCAGCCGGACAGCAAAGGCATGGTCACCCTGAGCGCCAGCGATCTGCAGGCGTTACCGGATGGCCCGGTATCCGCCACCTTTAATCGCTGGGATGACTATGGCAACAGCGACAGCCAGACCTACAGTGAGCTGTTTACCGTGGCAATCCATCAACGCCCGACCCTGACGCTGGAGACCCCGTTCGACGATAACCGGATCGACGCTGCCGATGTCAATAACTGGCATCTGATCCAGGGCAGCTCGACCCATCTGGAACCGGGCAGCCTGGTGCAGTTAAGCCTCGGCGATCAGCACTACAGTGCCAGTGTGAAAGCCGATGGGGGCTGGGCGCTGACCATTCTGGCCGGGCAACTGGCCCCGCTGGATGACGGTGAATATCAGATGACGGTGAGCGCCAAAGACAGCGCCGGTAATCTGGCCAGCGCCAGCCAGACGGTAACGGTGACATCACATAGTGACACCGCCGCGACGCTCAATGCACTGGCGGTAGATCAGCTGCTGGAGAGGCTCAGCCCGAACGGTGAGGCAGAAACCCTGACGGCCGCCGCGTCGTCTCCTGCCGCTGCGGCCCACGACAGCAATCTGGTCGCCGAATCACCTTACACGCTTGCCGATCATCTGTGGCAACACGCTGCCGCGCATCCGCTGGTCTGACCCACAACACATTAGTTCAGGTACTGCCTTCCGGACGGGTTAGTTAAGCCCGTCTGGATTGGCGGGTGAATCTCTGCTGCTTAAATTTTACGCTATTGACAAAATAATTAATTATTTCATCGATATTTAGCAGGAAGAAGCCAGGGTTATGATCTAATAATGTTAAAGGTCGTTTAGCGTCTGGCTTAAGATCCATAAATTAAATGACGCAGTTCAATGAGGCGAGAGCCCGTGACGGCGCACCGTTTTGCACTCTTTGTTCACCGGGAAAACACCATGATGATAAGAACCCCTGTTGGTAAACATAATGAACAAAGCGCGATTGACCTTTTTGTTATGCGCCCTGAATGGCGTAGTGTTGCCTGCGGCCATTGCCGCACCCTTGCCCAAAGCTGAATTTAACTGGCGAGCCGCCCCCAGCGAAGAACAGATAGCCACCTTAACGCTGCGTGACGCCATCCTCCGCGCTTTCGCCCGCAACCCGAAAATCTCGGAAGCGGCCGCTCAAATCCACGTCGGTGAAGGCGATCTCGACGCCGCTAAAAGTGCCTGGTATCCGCAGATCTCTTTGCAGGGTGCGGCAGGCCGATCTCATCAGACCGACTCCGCCGGCAGCCTGAATAACAATGGGTCCGGCGGCATCATGCTCAGTCAGTTGCTGTACGATTTTGGCCGCACCGGCGGGGCCATCGATGAACAGCACGCCTTGTCCGATGCCTATCTCTTTGGCCTGTTCGACTCCATGACCACCGTGGCGGAAGATACGTTACAGGCCTATCTGGAAGTTAAACGTTACCAGGCGCTGGCGGAGACGGCCCATACCAATATCGCCTCTCTGGAGCGGGTACGGGATATCGCCCGACTGCGCGCCGATGCCGGCCTCAACTCACAATCGGACGTGTTACAGGCGGAGACCCGCATCGCCGCCATGCATGCCACGCTGGAACAGTATCGGGCGCAGCTGCGTTCGGCCAAAGCGCAGCTGACGGTGCTGACCGGCGTGGTACCGGCTGCGCTGCCGGAGTTGCCGCAGGCGCTGCTGAACCAGCAGATTACCCTCGATAAAATTGCCTACGCCAACAGCGCAGCGGTGCGCAGCGCCCAGGCGAAACAGGAAGCAGCCCGCGAGCGGGTGCGTCAGGCGCAGTCTGGCCACTGGCCGACCATCAAAGTTCAGGCGGGCCGGACCCGTTATGAAAACGATCGCCAGTCCTACTGGGATGATGAAGTCCAGCTTCAGGTTGAAGCGCCGCTCTATCAGGGCGGGATAGTCAATGCCAGAACGCAATCCGCTGAAGGCGATCGTGAAGCGGCGCAGGCGGCAGTGCAACAGGCCAAACTGACCATCAATCAGAATGCTTCTACCGCCTATGCCGACATGATTGGTGCGCAGCAGCGCCAGGCGGCCGGTGAAGTGCAGCTGGCCAGCGCCGACCATACCCGAAACGTCTACGCCGATGAGTATCGGCTCAGTAAGCGCAGCCTGAACGATCTGCTGAGCGTGGAACAGGATGTGTTTCAGGCGGACAGTTCGCGCATCACCGCGCTTTACGATGGCTGGGATGCCACCGTGCGCTACGCCGCGGCGGTCGACAATCTGCTGGATATCCTGGGTATCGATCGTCAGCGCAGCAGCGGCGATCTCCTTCCTTCGCTGCAATAGCGAGCTTCCGTATTAAAAGGCATTAACGATGAGTGCACAAAATCTGAATACCGAAAACTGGATTGCCGCCATGCTGCGCGTGGCGGCGCGCTTCGGTAAGCCTGCCGACGGCAAAACCCTACGCCAGCAGATGCGCTGGTTTGAACATCTGCCGGTGGCGCAGCAGCTTGAACGTCTCTCAGGACTGCTCGGGCTGCATCTGACCATGGTGCCGCAAAACAAGCTGCGCTGGCGTCAGGAGATCACCCCGGTGGTGCTGGTGCTGGAAAACAGCAGCGTGGCGGTGCTGGAAGGCATCGATCCCGACGGCAGCGCGCGCTACTGGCTGAGTGAAGGCGGGGACGTGGTGCGTGAAGGGGCGCTGTCCGAACTGCTGACCCGCAGCCAGGGCGATGTCGGGGTGATCGGCGTGGCAGCGCGCGGTCGCGATGCGCGCATCGATGAGTTTGTTCAGCCCTATGAGCCGCACTGGTTCTGGAAGAATTTTCGCGGTATGGGGCGACGCATTACCGAGATCTCACTGGCGTCGGTGATCAGCAACGTGCTGGCGCTGGCCGGGATCCTGTTCTCGATGCAGGTCTACGATCGGGTGATCCCGGCGCAGTCGCAGGCGACGCTCTGGGTGCTGTTTGTCGGGGTACTGATTGCGGCGGCGATTGAGTATCTGATCCGCCTGATGCGAACGCAGGTCTCTGACTTAATGGGTAAACGCATCGACCTGAAAGTCTCTGCCATGCTGTTTGCCCGGGCGATGAGCATCCGTAATGAAGCGCGGCCAAAATCGACCGGCTCATTTATATCGCAACTGCGCGAAATCGATCAGGTGCGTGAACTGCTGACTTCGACCACGGTAGGGGCCGCCGCCGATCTGCCGTTTGTTATCCTGTTCCTGTTCATCATGTCATTTATCGGTGGCTGGCTGGTGCTGATCCCGCTGGCAGCGATTCCGCTGATCGTTATCCCTGGCATGCTGGTGCAGATCCCGATGGCGCGGCTGGCGAAAGAGGGGCTGCGGGAAGGGGCGCTGCGTAATGCGGTGCTGGTGGAAACCATTGAAGGCATAGAAGATATTAAAGCGCTGCAGGCGGAACCCTATTTTCAGCGCCAGTGGGAACAGACGCACGAAGTCAGCGCTGCAATCAGTAACCAGCAACGCTTATGGGGCGCGCGGCTGACCGGCTGGGCCTCGACGGTGCAGCAGCTCACCTACGCCGGGATGCTGGTGTTTGGGGTCTACCTGATACTCGATTCGCAAATCACCACCGGTACCCTGGTCGCCTGTAGCCTGCTCTCCTCACGTACCATCGCGCCGCTGATGCAGCTCACCATGGTCTTTTCCCGCTGGCAGCACGCCAAAATGGCGATGAAAGGGCTGGATGAGCTGCTGAAGAAACCGCTCGATCAGCCGGAGGCCGCCACGCTGGCCCACTGTCCGACGCTTACCGGCCAGTACGATCTGCGTAACGTGCACTACAGCTACGACGAAGAGAATGAAAAGAACGTCCTCAACGTTCAGCAAATGCAGATCAAACCGGGCGAGAAGATCGCCATTCTCGGCAAAGTCGGTGCCGGCAAATCCACCCTGCTAAAAATTCTCGCCGGTCAGGCGCTGGCGACTCAGGGCAAGGTGATTGTCGATGGCGTCGATATTGAACGCATCGATCCAATCGATCTGCGTCGCCAGCTCGGCTGGCTATCCCACGATTCGCGGCTGTTCTTTGGCACGCTGCGGCAAAACCTGATGCTGGGGAATCCGCACGCCAGCGAACAGGAGATGCTGCAGGCGCTGCGCATCAGCGGCGCGCTGTCGCTGGTGCAGCAGGATGCGGCCAGTCTGGATCGCATTATTAATGAAGGGGGTCGCGGCCTGTCGGGTGGACAGCGTCAGATGGTGATGCTGAGCCGGATGATCCTGCGCCAGCCGCAGGTGGTGTTGCTGGATGAGCCGACGGCCGCGATGGATGAGCAGTTAGAGGAGCATGTTATCCGTCAACTACAGGGCTGGATCAGCGGCCGCACGCTGATCCTGGTCACCCATCGTCCGGCGCTGCTGAAGATGGTCGATCGCATTGTGGTGATGGATAACGGCCGGATAGTGGCCGATGGGCCGCGTGACGAGATCCTGCGCCGCGCCACCTCAACCGCCGCCCAGCCGGCGCCGGGCCCGAATAAAGGAGATGCCGCATGAGTCTGGTGATGATTGATAAAGATCTGGCGCGCCATGAACGCCGCACGTCCGCCATTATCTGGCTCTGTACCGCGGCGCTGGCCATTTTTCTTATCTGGGCGCACTTCGCCATTCTGGATGAAGTGACCGTCGGCACCGGCAAAGTGACGCCGTCCAGCCGGGCGCAGGTGATTGACAGCCTGGACGGCGGCATCGTCAAACAGCTCAACGTGCATGAGGGCGATATCGTCGAGAAAGGGCAGATTCTGGCGACGCTCGACCCGACGCGCTTCCAGTCAAATTTCGGTGAAGCCCAGGCTAAAGTACGTACGCTGCGTGCCTCGTCAGAACGGCTGGAAGCGGAGCTCTCCGGTACGCCGCTGAAATTCAGCGCCGAAACGCTGAAAGAGCCGCAGCTGGTGCTGCGGGAAAGGCAGCTGTATGAATCCCGGCGGCGCAATCTGACGGAAACCATCAGCAACCTGCAGCAGTCGCTCAAACTGGTGCAGGATGAACTGCGTCTGACCGAGCCGCTGGTGGCTAAAGGCGCGGCCGGCAGGTCGAGGTGATCCGCCTGCGGCGTCAGGTCAGCGATCTGCGCGGCAAAATCGATGAGGCGCGCAATGACTATCTGGTACGCGCCCACGAAGAGCAGGTTAAAAACAATGCTGAACTGGATGCGCAGCTACAGGTAGCGGCGGGTAAAGAGGACCAACTGACGCGCGCCACGCTCTATTCGCCGGTGCGCGGCATCGTTAAAGATATTCAGGTGACCACGGTCGGTGGCGTACTGGAGCCGGGCGGCAAGCTGATGGAGATTGTGCCGCTGGAAGATCAGTTGCTGATTGAAACCCGCATCAATCCCCGTGATATCGCCTATATCCGGCCTGGCCTGGCGGCAATCGTGAAGATCACCGCCTACGACTCCTCTATCTATGGCGATCTGCCAGGCGAGGTGGAAATTGTCTCGCCGGATACGCTGCAGGATGAGGTTAAGCGCGATCAATACTACTATCGCGTCTACGTTCGCACCCAAAAGGCGGAGCTGACCAACCGCGCCGGGCGCAAATTCCCGATTGTGCCGGGTATGGTCGCCAATGTAGAAATTAAAACTGGCCAGAAATCGGTGATGGATTATCTGCTTAAACCGCTGAATAAAGTTAAAGAATCGCTGAGAGAGCGATAATACCGCGATCCAGATATTATCTCAGCCTGCTTAATTACCGTGATAAATTAAGTGGGCGGAGTTATTGTCAGGCAAGCGGCAAATAAGGGGGAAATTAACTTTCTGTGCGGCTTAATAACAATGTTAATTCAGCCGGGCAAATCAAGTTTACGCAGAAATAGTGGTAGCGGCGGATGACAGGCAAAAAAATGCCGGACAAACATGTCCGGCGGGAAATATAGGGTAAACATCTCATTCGGGGTGAATGAAGGTAATAATGAAATAAATGATGATAGCGGGATCTATTGTATTACCTGATGACGCATAAGTTTTATCATTCAGTGCTTCAGAGTAATCCTATGTAACGCGTTGATAACAAAGGTAGCAAAATCAGATTGGCTTTTTGTGCCATATTTTTTATCGATACGTGCTGGTTATTAGTTCCCCAAATCTTACATTATGAAATAACTGTTTCGTACTCTGAAACACTTTTGGAAATTTAGTAGCATTTTCGTGATGGATTATTGCCCGATATAAAACAACAATGGCCTGCCGGCTGAATTTTTAATCATTCAGTTAGCAGTGGCAAATAATAAAGGCACATTACAGAGGGTAATAAAATGAAACGTCGCGTTCTCTCCCTGTTGGTCCCTGCGTTGCTGGTCGCAGCAGGATCGGCAAACGCAGCTGAAATCTACAACAAAGACGGCAACAAATTAGACCTGTTCGGTAAAGTCGATGGCCTGCACTACTTCTCCGATAATGATAGTTCTGATGGCGATCAGTCCTACGTCCGCTTTGGTTTTAAAGGCGAAACCGAAATCAGCGACCAGCTGACCGGTTACGGCCAGTGGGAGTATCAGGCGGCGCTGAACAATGCAGAGTCGCAGGGTACCGAAAACAGCTATACGCGCGTCGGTTTTGCCGGTGTGAAATTTGGTGATGCAGGCTCGTTCGACTACGGTCGTAACTACGGCGTTGCTTACGACATCGGCGCATGGACCGACGTTCTGCCGGAGTTCGGTGGTGATACCTATGGCGCGGACAACTTTATGTTCCAGCGCGGCAACGGTATGGCAACCTACCGCAACAGCAACTTCTTTGGCCTGGTCGATGGCTGGAACTTTGCGGTGCAGTATCAGGGCAAAAACGGCAATGGTGATGAATCACCGAACGGCCGCGATGTGCTGGGTCAGAACGGTGACGGCTGGGGCCTGAGCACCACTTACGATCTCGGTTCTGGTTTTGGTATTGGTGCGTCGGCATTCCAGTCTGACCGTACCAACGATCAGAACGGCAACCAGGCGGGTATCCTGGGCCGTGGCGACAAAGCTGAAGCCTACACCGGCGGTCTGAAATATGATGCCAACAACGTTTACCTGGCAGCGATGTACACCAAGTCGTATAACGCAACCCGCTTCGGCAGCAGTGATTCCCCAGTGTTTGGTTACGCTGATAAAGCGGAAAACTGGGAACTGGTGGCGCAGTATCAGTTCGACTTCGGTCTGCGTCCATCGCTGGCGTATGTTACCTCACGCGGCACCGACGTGCAGAACTGGGGCAAACAGAACCTGAAGAAATACATTGATGTAGGTGCGACCTACTACTTCAACAAAAACATGTCCACCTATGTGGATTACCAAATCAACCTGCTGGATGACAACCAGTTCACCGACGCGGCCGGTATCAACACCGACGACGTGGTGGCGCTGGGTCTGGTTTACCAGTTCTGATTTGTACAGATGCGCAGCCACGGCTGCGCATCTGCGTTATCAATCCTTTTCTTTTATCTCTTCTGCTGCTCGCCACGTTTTCGCTTTTGCAACGGTCGCGACCGGTGAAACCACCACGCCAAATCGGGCCCCTTCAAACGCGACGCCCCCCAGCGTAAAGGCTGAAAAGCTCAGCCACTGATGCCAGGCTGCCTGCAGGTTTTGTGACCTTTTCATTCTGCACCTCTCAGAGATAAACACTGATTCAACAGTGCAGAATTCATGCCAGCTTTACCGCTCTGATAGCCACGGGCCTGCCGCGCATTCTGGTAAACTTGCCGCGCAGATTAAGGCGGCCAATGCCCCGTTAAGGTGCAACGCTGCTGATTAATGGCGCGACCGCGACAGCGTCATGTGACGATGACGGCGCTGATGCCAGACTTTGTAGCTGCTGAAGATGAACAGACCCAGGGCGATGGCAAGAATCACATAGATCATCTGCTACTCCTTTCATTAAACCTAACCGTTAAACGTAAATCGCCCGGTTACGGGCGGATGCATAGTAGATGACTGACTGATACTGTCGCCATTGGGTAAAGTATTCAACCTTATTTTAACCTCTTTACCAGCGATTTATGCTTTGTAGCAGGAATAGATAAATTTTTACAAGTGAGGAGTGATGCGATATCAGATTAATCTGCTGTCTTTACCTTTTGCCATCCTGTTGTTAGCGGGCTGTGATAAGCCAGCGACACCTTCTGCAATGGTGCTGGAAGGCAAAACCATGGGGACGGTATGGCGCGTCAGCCTGGCGGACGTCGCCAGCGAGCGCAAAGCGGAGTTGCAGCAACGGATTCAGCAGCAGCTGGACAGCGATGACGCTGAACTTTCCACCTGGAAAGCCGATTCTGCGCTGTCACGGTTCAATCAGAGCCGCGCGCTGACGCCGCAGCCGGTCAGCGAGAACATGGCGGACATCGTCACGCTTTCCTTACGCATTGGCGCTAAAACCGGGGGCGCGATGGATATCACCGTCGGACCGCTGGTCAATCTGTGGGGCTTCGGCCCGACAAAGCAGCCGGTCCATATCCCGGATGAGACGCAAATTGCCGCGGCTAAAGCGCAGACCGGCCTGCAGCATCTGCGGGTCATTCAGGGCGCAGGCGGCCAGTGGCTGCAGAAAGATCTACCGGGCCTGTATGTTGACCTTTCAACGGTGGGCGAGGGCTTTGCCACCGATCATCTGGCTCGCCTGATGGAGCAGCTGGGGATCAACAACTACCTGGTTTCGGTAGGTGGCGCGGTACTGAGCCGTGGGCTGAATGCGCAGCATCAGCCGTGGCGGGTAGCTATTCAGAAGCCGACCGACCGCGAGAATGCGGTACAGGCGCGAGTCGATCTGCAGGGGCACGGTATCAGTACCTCTGGCAGCTATCGCAACTATTATGAACTGGACGGCAAACGCGTTTCTCACGTTATCGATCCCGTTACCGGCCGGCCGATTGAGCATAAACTGGTGTCGGCCACGGTGATTGCCACCACTGCGCTGGAGGCTGACGGCTGGGATACCGGCCTGATGGTGCTTGGCAGTGAAAAAGCCAAAGCGCTGGCGATCCAGCAGCATCTCGCGGTCTATCTGATCAGTAAAGAAGGCGAGAGTTTCGTGAGCTGGATGTCACCGCAGTTTGCCGCCTTTTTGATTAAACCTGAGTCGACAGGAGCACCCTGATGTTAGATCTGTTTAGCGAAGAGCAACCCTGGCAGGAACCGCTGGCTGACGGCGCGGTGATCCTGCGCCGCCGCGCGCGCGATGAGGCAGAAGCACTCTATCAGCAGATTCTGGCCATTGCCGACCAGAACCCGTTTGCCCACCGCATCACGCCGGGCGGCCATCGTATGTCGGTGGCGATGACCAACTGCGGCGATTTTGGCTGGTCGGTTGATTCGCGCGGATATCAGTATCAGCAGCAGGATAACCTCAACGGGCAAAAATGGCCGGCGATGCCGCCACTGTTTCGCAACCTGGCGCAGGCGGCGGCGCGTGAAGCAGGGTTTCCCGACTTTCATCCCGACGCCTGCCTGCTCAATCGTTATGAACCGGGCGCGAAGCTGACTCTGCATCAGGATAAAGATGAGAAAGATCTGCGTCAGCCGATCGTTTCGGTCTCGCTGGGATTACCGGCGGTGTTTCAGTTTGGCGGTTTTGAACGCGGCGACAGCACGCAACGGGTGTTGCTGGAACATGGCGATATCGTGGTGTGGGGCGGGCCGTCACGCCTGCGTTATCATGGCATCCTGCCGCTCAAGCCAGGCGTGCATCCGCTGGTCGGTGCCTGGCGTTATAACCTGACGTTCCGCCGCGCCTTTTAATCCGCTGCGCGACCCGAGAAGCGTTGCGAATAACTATTGCTATCATTTTGCATCACATTACACTGCAGGCTGTTTTTCGACTGCTGGATTGCCTGCATGACGTTGTTAAGCGTTGTTTTTCGCCAGTTTCGCTGGCCTTTTATCGGGGTTATCGCGCTGACGCTGCTGAGCGCGGTGTTGGGTATTGGTATGATTGCCTTTATCAACCGCGAAATGATCGTTGCGATCAATAGCTCCTATGCGGTTCTGCCGCAATTCCTGCTACAGCTGGTGGTGCTGATGGCGGTGACGCTGGCTTCCCAGCTGGCGCTGACCATGCTCGGCCATCAGTTTGTCTGGCGTATGCGCGGTGAATTTATCAAACGTATTCTGGATACCCGGGTGGAGCGCATCGAGCAGCTCGGCAGCGCGCAGCTGCTGGCGGGACTGACCAGCGACGTGCGTGCTATTACCCTGGCCTTTGTGCGTCTGCCGGAGCTGATCCAGGGCATTATCATTACGCTCGGCTCGGCGTTTTATCTGGCGTGGCTGTCACCCAAAATGCTGCTGGTGACCAGCGGCTGGCTGGCCGTCACGCTGATCGGTGGCTGGCTGCTGGTTTCCCGCGTCTATCAGCACATGGCGAAGCTGCGTGAAATTGAAGATCATCTCTATCGTGACTACCAGACGGTGATTGATGGGCGTAAAGAGTTGCAGCTCAACCGCGAGCGCGCCCGTCAGATCTATGAAACGGTCTATCAGGAAGATGCCACCGCCTGGCGACATCATATTGTGCGTGCCGATACCTATCATCTCAGCGCCGTGAACTGGTCCAACATTATGACGCTGGGCGCGATCGGCATGGTCTTTTTTATGGCCAACAGCCTGGGCTGGGCCAATACCGCGGTGGCGGCGACCTTTTCTCTGACGCTGCTGTTTCTTCGCACGCCGCTGCTGTCGGCCGTGGGCGCGCTGCCGACCCTGCTCAGTGCGCAGGTCGCATTCCGCAAACTCAATGCCTTTGATCTTGCGCCTTATCAGCCTGATTTCCATGCCTCACCGTCAAAAGCAAGCTGGCAGACGCTGGAACTGCGCGATGTCTGTTTTCATTACGGTGAAAACGGCTTTAAGGTTGGCCCGATTAACCTGACGCTGCACCGCGGTGAACTGCTGTTTCTGATTGGCGGCAACGGCAGCGGTAAATCGACGCTGGCGATGCTGCTGACCGGTCTTTATCAGCCTCAGTCTGGCACGCTGCTGCTGGATGGCCAGCCGATAGACGCGGACGGGCTGGATCGCTGGCGTCAGCACTTCTCCGCCGTCTTCACCGATGTGCATCTGTTTGATCGGCTGATTGGTCATGAAGGAATACCGGCGAATCCGGCGCTGGTGCAGCAGTGGCTGGAGCGGCTGAAAATGCAGGACAAGCTGAAGATTGAGGGCAATAAGGTGCTGAATCTGCAGCTCTCTAAAGGGCAGAGCAAACGGCTGGCGCTGCTGCTGGCGGTAGCCGAAGAGCGGGATGTGCTGCTGCTGGATGAATGGGCGGCGGATCAGGACCCGCATTTTCGCCGTATCTTCTATCGTGAACTGCTGCCCTGGCTGCAGGCGGCTGGCAAAACGGTGTTCGCTATCAGCCATGATGATCACTACTTTATCCACGCCGATCGGTTGCTGGAGATGCGGGAAGGGCAGCTGACTGAACTGACCGGCAGTGAGCGCGAACAGGCGACGCTGGACTCGGTACAACGCACCGATACCGGGCTTTGATCCAGGCTGGCAAAGCTTAGCAAAAAGGCATATTGGCTGCCTCTGCGGCTAACGGGTTATCCTGAAAATCAGCAGAGAGCCTGCTCTCTGCCATCCTGGAACTTCTTCTGTCGTCATGTGTTTACCCCGGCTAAGCCGTTTTGCTTAGCCGGTTTTTTTATCCCTGATGTGTCAGCAGGGTTATCACGCTATCCTCCCGCCATAAAAATTCTGCCTGCAAGGTTGTGCCCTGGGTAAAGCGATCGCTGAAGTGATCGGTGAGCCGCAACGTCGCGCACTGACGGCTGAGATCAACTGTTTCCAGCACTGCCTGCTGAAAATCCATTGGCTGATGCAGCTGTGGCCACAGCGCTTTATAAAGTGACTCTTTCAGCGAAAACAGCAGGGTAGCCGCCGCATTAAAACCGATGGGCAGTGCGCGCAGCCGTTGCTGCTCGTGGGACGTCATCAGCAGTTCGGCGGTTTCATTGGCCGTCGCCTCTGACATCAGCTGCTCAACATCCACGCCGATACAGCAGCCGGGCTGACGGGTCACTGCCAGCGCCACCACACCGGCGCTGTGCGACAGCGAAGCCTGCACGTCGTCGGGCCAGCAAGGCGAGCGGTCGGGCGCATTCGTCAGAATGAAGTCATCAATGCCCAGTCGGGCCATTACTGTGCGAGCCAGTTGCCGGCTGGCGAGATATTCGGCCCGCCGCGTGTTCACCGCCTGTGTCAGTCGGTCGGGCAGCGGTATGCCCCATGCGGTGGCGAGTGCATCACGGTAATGTTGCGGGTTGAAGCGGCTCACCGCCAGCCAGGGATCGCTGTCGCTCAGATGTTGAGAAAGGATAAAGCCGCCTGCGGGAGGCGGCAGCGGAACGTCGGGATAGCGCATGCGGTGCCTGACTGAAGCTAAAAAGGCATTAAATCAGGCCGGGAAGGGTGGGGCAAGCCGTCCGCAGCGATCAATCGTTCGGCGGGATAGCAAAACTTTTCAGTGAAACGACAAAATGGTGGTGACCTTTGCTGATGCGAGCGCCACGGTCGCACCAGTGGCTCGCCAGACGAAAGAAGTCGTCGCTGCCAATGTCATACGCCAGTTCCACTTTGCTAATGCCTGAATGCAACAACGCTTCTGCATCCTTCAGGCTTTTCGCTTTGATCGCCATAAAAATTATCCGTCAATTTCAGGGGAGTTCAGAGTAGACATTTTCTGTGACATTTTTGTTTCAGTTTGATGAATTGGCGTCGCGTTGTGCTTATTTTGTGAGGCAGACTGGATTTCGATGCAACCTGTAACCGGCTGAATGCATGACAGATGTTAGCTGACACGGCGAAGTTTTCTGAAAGTGCGGCTATAGAAAAGGCCGCGTCTGGCGCGGCCTTAGTGGGTTACTTCTTGTCTGGCGGTGTTTGTTGCTTATCGCCGGACTCTGGTGCTTCGGTTGGATCGTCTTTTTCGATTGCTGTCATGAACTCTCCTATCGTTACCCACACGATCTTCAGTATAGATCGGAATGGGCAGAGTGCGAGCAAAGTGACCGTTTGATGACAAAAATGAGGCTATGCCTGTTTTCAACCACTGCATCAGGATAACCGGCGTTGCGTATGATGATGCGGTGTAAAGCGGGAAGGGGACGCGGATAAAGCCTGGAGCTGAAGATCAGTGCGCTGATCTCAGCGGAAAGATAAAGACCGCATATTCGCATTGAGAAACGAAAAAAGCAGCCTTTTGGGCTGCTTCTTCAGGGAATTTGGTCGGCACGAGAGGATTTGAACCTCCGACCCCGGACACCCCATGACCGTGCGCTACCAGGCTGCGCTACGTGCCGAACACTGGAGGATTAGTCTACTGGTTCCCGCCATGAATGCAAGACACCAGCCGACTATTTGCCTCATTATTAATCAGTTAGCGATAAAACGTTTCTCTTCCGTCAGCACCTGTAACAGCAACGCCAGCTCCGGTTTATGATCTTTTAACGCCTTGCCCTGCGCATCATAGGCGCGATAGCTGCCGTTATTGTTCAACACCAGCGTCACCTGTGGCGTGGTAATCACCAGCTTGTTCTCTTCACTGCTGGCAACCCAGTCGTGGCGACGGCGCGCGGCAAACAGATCTTCACCCTGTGAATAGTTAACCGGATTGGTGCGTACATGCAGCAGACGTTGCATCAGCGTCGCCATCACATCCTGATGATCGGAAAGACGATCAACGGTTTGCGCTGGGGTATCCGGCCAGTGAATTACCAGCGGCACCTGCAGGGTTTCACGGTTACCGGCGCTATCAGGATCACCGTTCAGTGCCAGTCCGCGCTGGGCAGTAATCACCACCACGGTATTTTTCAGCAGATCGCGTGCCTGCAGGGTAGTCAGCACCGCGTGAATCTGTTCATCGACCGACGGTGCCTGACGCAGATAGCTGCGCTGGCGCGCTTTGGCGTTGTCGCCGGTGACGGTCGGGCCATTCAGCGCCACCCATGAGAACCACGGATTGCTGGCACCGTTCTGTTTGTCCAGCCAGTTCTGCCACTGCGTAACAGTACTGGCGTTAGGCTGACTGGTGCTGGCGGGCAGCGAGTAATCGGTCAGCAGCGCCTGACGATAAAGCGGCGGATTAAATCCTTCCGACGAGAACAGGCCAAACTGATAGCCCTGGGTGCTGAGCGCGCCGAGCAGCGCGGACGGCGTACGTGACGCCAGTATCCCGTTCATGTAGCTGGACGAGATGCCGTAAAACAGGCCAAACAGCCCTTTCTCCGGCGTATCGCCGGCGCTGTAGTGCTGGGTAAAGCGCACGTTTTCACTGGCAAACTGATTCAGCTGCGGCAGCGCTTTCGCCAGCGTGGCGTTATTCAGACCATCCACGGTCAGTACCAGCAGGTTATTGCGGGTACCGGCGTCACGGAAGGTAATCTCACTCAGCGGATACTCAACCGATAACGCTTCCGGATCGCCTTGCTGCACCAGACGACGCTGATATTCCTGCGCATCCAGCAAGCCGTGACGTTCCAGAAAGCGCCGGGCAGTCATCGGATAGGAGAGCGGCAGGTTGGCGCGCTGCATGGTAATCGGGCGATAGAAGTTGGCATCGGCCCAGATATACATCAGATGGCTGGCAAAGAAGGCGCTGATAAACAGTGCCGCGACCGGTTTACCAAATGAACGACGATTAAGGCTGCGCAGCTTCTGCCAGCTCCAGGTCGCAAACAGCATCTGTACCAGGAAAATCAGCGGGACGCTGATAAACATCAGCTGCCAGTCACGCGCCATCTCACTCTGATCGGGGTTGATCACCAACTCCCACACCACCGGGTTCAGGTGCAGGTGGAAGCGGCTGAACACCGCGCTGTCGACCATGATCAGCGTCAGGCCCGCGGTGGCGACCACCGCCGAGATCACCCGCAACAGCCGTTGCGACATCACCACAAAGGTCAGCGGGAAGATAATCAGCAGATAGGCGGCAAAGACGATAAAACTGAAGTGACCTACCCAGCTGCTATAGGCGTAGACACGCCCCGCCAGCGAAGAAGGCCAGTCAGCAACCAACAGGTAGCGACTGCCTAAAATCAGCGCGAAAAGGATGTTAAACAGAGCAAACCAGTGACCCCAACTGATCATCTGGGAGACTTTTTCGCGGTAGCGCTGCCGGTTGGTTACCATATTATGAGATCAAATCAGCAAATTAATGGGCGTTATCGTCACGTACCGACGCCTGCAGGGCATCAGCGAAAGATCGTGCCAGTGAACGACGTTGCGCAGGGGCGACATCGCTGTTAATTAAGTTGGTCACCATATTTCCCAGTACCATCAGGGAGAGATCGGTCGGCGCCTTGTCCTTCTGCAGGATTTGGGCCATTTCCGCGAGGAGTTGTTCCACGCGTTCGTCACTGTAACGGGAAGATTGTGGCATATCGTTATCTAAGCTCATTTCAAAAGGCGATATATTACCGGAACAGCGACCTTTTTTCCGCAATTTTATCGAAAGCGCACTGTTCGCTTTACGCATGGAGTTGAAAGCCGATGCCGGCGGTGTTTGAATACGCGCCTGTGCTAAAAGGAGAGTCTACCATGAGTCTGGATATCGACCAGATTGCCCTGCATCAGTTAATTAAACGCGATGAAAACCAGCTTGAACTGGTGCTACGTGATTCGCTGTTACCAGCCACTAACACAGTTAACGCCATGGTGGAGGAGCTGCACCGGGTTTACAGCGCGAAGAGCAAAGCCTATGGCCTGTTCAATCCTGAGAGTGAACTGGCGGAGGCGCTGCGTAATTGTCGCCAGGGCAACGATGATTTTCTCGCTTTTAGCCGCGCGGCCACCGGTCGCCTGCGCGATGAGCTGGCAAAATATCCGTTTGCCGAAGGCGGCGTGGTGCTGTTTGTTCACTATCGCTACCTGGCCGTGGAGTATCTGCTGATTGCGGTGCTTAACAGCCAGTCGAGTATGCGCGTCAATGAGCAGATGGACATCAGCAGTACCCACTATCTCGACATTAATCATGCCGACATTGTGGCGCGTATCGACCTGACCGAATGGGAAACTAATCCGGAATCGACCCGTTACCTGACTTTCCTGCGCGGCCGCGTCGGACGTAAAGTGGCTGATTTCTTTATGGATTTCCTCGGTGCGGAAGTGGGATTAGACACCAAAGCGCAGAACCGCGGTCTGTTGCAGGCGGTGGATGATTACTGCAGCGAGTCAAATCTCGATAAGCAGGAGCGTCAGAACTACCGTCAGCAGGTCTATAGCTACTGCAACGAGCAGCTGCAGGCGGGCGAGGAGATCGCGCTGGAAGAGCTGTCGGGTGAATTGCCGCCGCTGGGCGAAAAAACCTTTCAGGCGTTTACCCAGGAACAGGGCTATGAACTGGAAGAGAGCTTCCCGGCCGACCGCAGCACCCTGCGACAGTTAACCAAATTTGCCGGCAGCGGCGGGGGACTGACGCTGAACTTTGATGCGATGTTGCTCGGCGAGCGCATTTTCTGGGACCCGGCTACCGATACCCTGACCATCAAAGGGACGCCGCCGAACCTGCGCGATCAGCTGCAGCGCCGGACCAGCAGCAAATAAAAAAAGCCGGGCTGAGCCTTAATACTCGTTAGTTAAGCGACAGGTGATAACGCAGTCTGGTGCCGCTCAGGGGCTGGCGGTCCTCGCGCCGCTGCGCGGTACCTTCACTTCATTCGTCTGCCTGACGGACCGCCGGGGATGGCACATCCTGTGCCGCCCCGCCTTTCGCCCGCGTCCTGCGGGCTCTCCTGGCTAATGTTCAGCGCTGCGGATTGCCTGCCCCTGATCGGCCCCAGCCTGCTCTGAAGCTTCAGTGCGTGCTGTTAAAAAGGGCACGATGGTAGAGGCCTGAGCGCCTCTGCTGCTGAAAGGGCTATCCGCAGCGCTGAGGCGTGACGTTGGGCCAGAACGCCACGCCGGGAAGCGTGGAGAGTTCGGGGCCGGCCAGGGAAGGCCGATCCCCGAACGGTTCGTCGGCACGACGTCAAAGCCGAAGGAACCGCGCAGCGGCGCGAGGACGGCCCGGCAGCAGCAGAAGTGCTCAGCCCGCACTCCTGCACACTCGCCCAAAAAAAAGCTGCCACGTCTGACCGTGACAGCCTTTGCAAATGTAACCTTAACTGACAAGCATCAGGGCTGAGTCCGGCTTTAACCGTATCTGGCGGCAAAATAAAAGGGCCGGTTTCGCAACCGGCCCTTCTACGTTCAACTTATCCGGCGATTAAGCGCGAACGAAGTCGATGTGAAACAGTTTTGGCTTGAACGGGTGACGCTGAACAGCCTGAACTTTCACTTTGGTTTCTTTACCGTCAACAGACAGGGTCAGCACTTCGTCGTAGAAACCTGGCTTAGCTTGCAGGTTCATTACGGAGTCGTGATCCAGGTCGATGGCAACAGCCGCTTCAGAACCACCGTAGATGATGGCCGGGAAACGGTTTGCTGTACGCAGGCGGCGGCTCGCACCCTTACCCTGCTCTTTACGTTCTACTGCATTGATAGTGAGCATCAATATCTCTCTTTATTTAATTCCTGCTACAGGCGACCCAGTAACAGGCAGGTTATTCAATACCGCTAATGCACATGCAAAAGCGGGCGGCAGTATAGCCGTTATGCCAGGTGGTAGCAAACGATATACCCGCCGGCACCGTACTTAACGCAGCTCGTTGGCGCGACGGAAGCGGCCCTGATAATCAAACATCTTTTCGCGGATCTGCCAGAACTGGCCTTTGGCCCGCGCGACCACAAAGTCGGGATGACGCAGCAGCGGCTGCAGCGCCAGCACATCAGCGGCGGTCTGCCAGCCCAGCGGCACGCCAGGCGCGCGCTGATGCGGACGCATAAACAGTTGTTCAAATGCCTTACGCTGGGCTGGGGTCTGCAGGCGAAAACGTTCGCTGACGCTGGTGCCTTCCTCATCGAAGTAGGTGGCTTTCAGCCATTCACCTTTGGCATCGCGCCCCTGTTCCAGCGTCATACCGCCGCAGCGCAGCACCAGCGCATCTTTTAATTTCAGCGCGGCCTTCAGCATGTCGTCGGGATCGACCAGAATTTTACCGCACTGGTGACAGCGCCGGGCGGCAATATCATTTTCTGCGCCGCAGTCGGGGCAGCTCTTGAAGCGGAAGCGGAAGTCGCACTGCTCGCGCTCACCGTCGTCATCTTCCAGTACGCCCTGGCAGCGACGGCCAAAATGCTCAATCACCATGCCGTCGGCGGTGGCTTTGCCCCAGAAGGTATTGGCGAAACCGCAGGCGGGACAAAACACCTGCACCGGCTGATTATCACTGGCACCTTTGGGCGCGCCCACTTCCGGCGTAAACAGGTCGTGCGGGTTGCCGGCGTAATCCAGGATCAGACAGTCTGTTTTGCCCGGCGACAGCCGCAGGCCGCGGCCGACAATCTGCTGATAGAGGCTGACCGATTCCGTCGGGCGCAGAATGGCGATCAGATCAACGTGCGGCGCATCAAAACCGGTGGTCAGTACCGCCACGTTAACCAGGAACTTCAGCTGTTGCGCCTTGAACGCCACAATCAGCGCATCGCGCTCTTTGGCCGGCGTCTCCGCCGACACCAGGGCGCTGTTAGCGGGCAGCAGTTGCAGAATTTCACGCGCGTGCTCGACCGTAGAGGCAAAAATCATCACGCCCAGCCGATCTTCGGCGAACTCAACAATCTGACGAATGATATGCGGCGTCACGCGCTGCTGTTGTTTCAGTTCGCGGTTAAGATCGGCTTCGCTGAATAAGCCGTTGGCCTGGGCGGTCAGGCGACTGAAGTCATACTGCACCACCGGCATATCGAGCCGCTCCGGCGGCACCAGAAACTGATGTTTAATCATGTAGCGCAGCGGCAGTTCATAGATACAGTCACGGAACAGCGCTTTTTCATCGCCGCGCACCATACCGTGGTAGTGAAACTGGTAAATCCAGCCTTTACCGAGACGGAACGGGGTGGCGGTCAGGCCGAGCAGCCGCAGCTGCGGGTTATGTTGTCGCAGATGATTGAAAATCTGCTGATACTGGCTCTCTTTGTCATCGCCGATACGGTGGCACTCATCGACAATCACCAGAGAAAAAGCGCTGTCGAACTGGTCCAGGTTGCGCGCCACCGACTGCACGCTGCCAAACACCACTTTGCGCTGACTCTCTTTGCGCTGCAGGCCAGCGGCAAAGATATCCGCTTCCAGCCCGTAGGCCTGATATTTGCTGTGGTTCTGCGCCACCAGTTCTTTGACGTGCGCCAGCACCAGCACCCGGCCGCGCGCCAGCCGGGCCAGCTCGGCGATCACCAGGCTTTTCCCGGCACCGGTCGGCAGCACAATAACCGCAGGATGATGATGACGACGGAAATGCGCAACGGTGGCATTGACCGCGTCCTGTTGATAGGGGCGTAAGGTAAAAGACATGGCTATCACTTTTGACAAACTGAGGATAATTATGCCACGAAAGCGCGGTAAACGCGCTGTCAGGCGGGCGCGGATCACGTTATACTTCCCGCACATTTTCAACGGTTAACCAGGCCGTTTCAGGTTCCCTCCGCAGTAACAGGCAAAACGAATTCATGCGACTCGACAAATTCATCTCTCAGCAACTGGAAATCAGCCGTGCCATCGCCCATCGCGAGATCCGCGGCCAGCGTGTCACCGTAAACGGTGAAGTGGTGCGCGACACCGCCTTCAAACTGCTGCCCGACCACGAAGTCGAATATGACGGCAACGTGCTGCAAATGCAGACCGGACCACGCTACTTTATGCTGAACAAGCCGCAGGGTTACGTCTGCTCAACCGACGATCCCGATCATCCGACCATCATCTATTTTATCGAAGAGCCGATGGCTTTCAAACTGCACGCCGCCGGTCGTCTCGACATTGATACCACCGGGCTGGTGCTGCTGACGGATGATGGTCAGTGGTCACACCGTATTACCTCGCCGCGCCATCACTGCGAGAAAACCTATCGGGTGATGCTGGAGTCACCGGTCAGCGACGACACCGCCGCGCAGTTTACTGCCGGTGTGCAGCTGCACAACGAAAAAAGCCTGACCAAACCGGCGCAGCTGGAGGTGATTACGCCGACGGAAGTGCTGCTGACCCTGAGCGAAGGGCGTTATCACCAGGTGAAACGGATGTTTGCTGCGGTAGGAAATCGGGTGGTGGGTCTGCATCGCGAGCGTATCGGGGACATTTCGCTGGATGCGGATCTGGAACCGGGTGAATACCGGCCATTAACCGCCGAAGAGATCGCCAGCATCGGCGTGCCGAAAGAGCTGCAGGCGAAATAACAGTGCAGGCCGGCTGCAAGGCGCAGCGGCCGATCGGTTTTAACCAGCAAGGGCAGGAGAGGCTGTGCGCAAGGAAAAGAATTCGCCGATAGGGTTGGTGGTCATCCTCGGTCTGTTAGCGATGCTGATGCCGCTGTCGATTGACATGTATCTGCCGGCAATGCCGCAAATTGCCCGTGAATTTGGCGTCTCTGCCGGTAGCGTGCAGATGACGCTCAATCTTTATATCCTTGGTTTTGCCATTGGTCAGCTGATTTACGGACCGCTGGCTGACAGCTATGGCCGTAAGCCGGTGATTGCGCTGGGTACCCTGATTTTCGCCGTCGCCGCGGCAGCCTGTGCGCTGTCGCAGAGTATCGATCAGCTGATCGCCATGCGTTTTCTGCATGGTTTATCTGCCGCCGCCGCCAGCGTGGTGATCAATGCCCTGATGCGCGACAGTTACTCGAAAGAGGACTTCTCGCGCATGATGTCCTTCGTGATGCTGATCACCACCATTGCGCCGCTGCTGGCACCGATCATCGGCGGCTGGCTGCTGCTGATCTGGAACTGGCACGCCATCTTCTGGGCGCTCTCGGCTGCCGCGGTGGTCACCGCCGTGCTGGTGACCACGCAGATTCGTGAAACCCTGAAGCCCGAGCAGCGACAGCGTTTTCATCTGCGTACCACGCTGGGTAATTTTGTCATTCTGTTCCGGCACAAGCGCGCGTTCAGCTACATGCTGTCGAGCGGCTTCTCGTTTGCCGGGCTGTTTACCTTTCTCAACGCCGGCCCCTTTGTCTACATTGAACTGAACCACGTCTCACCGCAAAATTTTGGCTATTACTTTGGCCTTAACGTGGTGTTCCTGTTCATCTTAACCCTGATCAACAGCCGCGCGGTGCGCCGGTTTGGTCCGGTGGCGATGTTCCGGCTGGGACTGTTAATTCAGTTCTGTATGGGAATCTGGCTGCTGATCGTCAGTGTGCTCGATCTCGGTTTTCTGCCGCTGGTGATGGGCGTGGCGATGTTTATTGGCTGCGTGTCGATGGTCTCATCGAATGCAATGGCGGTGATCCTCGACGAATTTCCGCATATGGCGGGCACCGCCTCTTCGCTGGCCGGCACGCTGCGCTTTGGCGTCGGCGCGCTGGTGGGCGCACTGCTGTCGCTGGTCAGCTTTAACAGTGCCTGGCCGATGGTCGGCACCATCGCATTGTGCGCGACGCTCTCTCTGCTGCTTTTTTTCTACGCTTCCCGTCCTCGATCCGCCTCGCGTTAAGCGGGCTTAGTCGATCAGGCCGCTACGGTTACGCCGGGCGGTCCGATCGGTTACGTCACTTTGTTTCTATAATGTGAAAATATTTAGCTAATAAAGTAACCATATTGCGTCTAAAATGATTGTTAAGTGCTGCCGAACGCGGTACATATAGCCTGAATTGCGATACCACTCGCAAAAAAATAAATTCAGCGATCCGCTTTGGTGTGAATTGAGAAGGCGGGCCTTGACGTCCCGTTTCTGACGGTACCCGGCATCGGGTCAGGCGTCACTGGCGTGGATGGCGAAGTAAATTTCTCTTGGGGACATTGATAACTATGCTGCAACTTTCGATTGTGCATCGCTTGCCACAGCGTTTTCGCTGGGCCAGCGATCATCATAGTGCCATCGAAGCAGATGACGGCACGCTGGACGATCAGGATTTTATCGCGCTGCGTCTGATCAGCCATGACGGTATTCCGGCGTGGGAGATCCTGCAGCAGCTCAAAGAGGTGCTGGCTGACATTCAGGTCGATTGTAAAGTGGCCGAATGTGAAGGGCAGCCCTGTCTGTTTATCCAGCGCAGCGACGAGAGCGCGACTAACTGCTGCCTGAAAAATCAGGGCGTGGCGATTGCCGAAACCTTTATCGCGGGTTGAGTTGCGCTGAGCGCAGCAGCTCGCGCGTATATTCCGCAGCCGGCGACGCAAACAGCGTCTCACATTCCCCCTGTTCCACCACCTCTCCCTGACGCAGCACAATAAGCTGATGGCACAGCGCGCGCACCACCTCAAGATCGTGACTGATAAACAGATAGCTCAGCTGACGCTGCTGCTGCAACCGGCGTAACAGCGTCAGAATCTGTTTTTGTACCGTGCGATCCAGTGACGAGGTGGGTTCATCCAACACCAGCATCTCCGGTTCGAGGATCAGCGCACGCGCAATCGCGATACGTTGCCGCTGACCGCCGGAAAATTCAGCCGGATAGCGATGGCGGCTTTCAGCCTCCAGCCCGACCTCTGCCATCACGGCCTTAACCCGCTGCTCCTGCTGTTGGGCGCTGAGCTCAGGCTGATGCACCGCCAGCCCTTCGGCAATAATCTGCTGAACCGTCATCCGCGGATTAAGCGAAGAGTTCGGGTCCTGAAACACCACCTGAATCCGCTGGCGCAGTGGCAGCAGTTGCCGCCGAGACAGCTGATGCAGCGGCTGGCCGTCGAACCAGACCTCGCCACCGGCCTCAATCAGCCGCAGCAGCGCCAGCCCGGTAGTGCTTTTTCCTGAGCCGGATTCGCCTACCAGCCCGAGGCTTTCGCCGCGCCGCAGCGTAAAACTCAGTGCCGAAAGCGCCCGTTTTTCGCCCACCCGGCGGCGGAACAGACCGCTGCGCAGCGGGAAGCTGACCTGAAGTTGATCGACCCGCAGAATTTCCGGCGCGTCGGCGGGCAGCGGCAGCGGTTTCCCTTCCGGCTCGGCCGCCAGCAGTTGCTGAGTATAAGGATGCTGCGGCTGGCTCAGCAGCGTCTGACAGCGATTCTGCTCAACCATCTTTCCCTGACGCATCACGCTGACGGTATCGGCCAGCTGACGCACAATATTCAGGTTATGGGTGATAAACAGCATCCCCATATTAAATTCACGTTGCAGCTCGCGCAGCAGCCGCAGAATCTGTGCCTGTACCGTCACATCCAGCGCGGTGGTCGGTTCATCAGCAATCAGTAATGCAGGCCGGGTGAGCAACGCCATGGCGATCATCACCCGCTGTCGTTCACCACCGGAAAGCTGATGCGGGAAATCGTTTAGCCGGCTGGCCGGCTGGCGAATCCCGACCCGCTCCAGCACGCCAAGAATTTCACCGCGCGCCGCCGCAGGTCGTAATCCGCGATGCAGCGACAGCACTTCATACAGCTGCTTCTCCACGTTATGCAACGGATTCAGCGACACCATCGGCTCCTGAAAGATCATCGCGATCTGGTCGCCGCGAATGCCGCGCAGCCGCTGCTCGCTGGCACGCAACAGATCCTCACCGTTAAACAGAATCTCACCGCCCGGATACGCCACCGTCGAGGGATGCAGCAGCCGCATCACCGATAGGGCAGTCACGCTTTTGCCGGAACCGGACTCGCCGACCAGCGCCAGGGTTTCGCCGGCTTCGACGCGTAATGAAACCTCATCAACCACCTGATGCAGCTGCTCGCCCTGACGAAAGGCGACAGAAAGATGGTTGATAGCAAGCAGTGGCGTAGCCATTCAGACTCCGTTACCCGGATCGAAGGCGTCACGTACCGCTTCGCCGATAAAAATCAGTAGCGACAGCAGGATCGCCAGTGAGAAAAAGCCCGCCAGGCCCAGCCAGGGCGCCTGCAGATTATTTTTACCCTGCAGCAGCAGTTCTCCCAGCGACGGCGAACCCAGCGGCAAACCGAATCCGAGGAAATCGAGAGAGGTCAGCGTGGTAATCGATCCACACAGGATAAACGGCAGGAAAGTCAGGGTAGCCACCATCGCATTTGGCAGCATGTGGCGCAGCATAATCCGGCTGTCACTGATCCCCAGCGCCTGGGCCGCGCGAATGTAGTCGAAGTTTCGGGTGCGCAGAAACTCGGCCCGTACCACGCTGACCAGGCTCATCCAGCCAAAGGTTACCGTGACCAGCAGCAGCCACCAGAAACCGGGCTGAATCACGCTGGAGAGCAAAATCAGCAGAAACAGCGAGGGCATACCGGACCAGACTTCAATCAGTCGTTGTCCGATCAGATCCACTCTGCCGCCGAAATAGCCCTGTACCGCGCCGACCACCATGCCGATCACGCTGGAAAACAGCGTCAGCAGCAGGCCAAACAGCAGTGAAATGCGCGTGCCGTACAGCAGGCGAGCCATTACGTCACCGCCGGTCGCGTCGGTGCCGAGCCAGTTCTGCGCCGACGGCGGTGAAGGGAAGGGCACCTGAGTAGCAAAATTGATGGTGCTGTCGCTGAAGCGGATCGGTGCCCAAATCGCCCAGCCCTGCTGATCGATGCGCTGCCGCAGCCAGGGGTCCTGATAGTCGGCGGTGGTTGGCAGCACCCCGCCATAATCGGTCTCGCTGTAATCCACCAGCAACGGGAAATACCAGCGCTGCTGGTAATGCACCAGCAGCGGCTTGTCATTGGCGATCAGTTCGGCGCCCAGCGACAGCAGGAAAATCAACAGGAAAATCCACAGCGACCAGTAGCCGCGTCGGTTATGACGAAAGCGCTGCCAGCGCTGCTGATTCAGGGGAGACAAGCGCATCAGCGGCCCTCGAAATCAATGCGGGGATCGACCAGCGTATAAGTTAAGTCACTGAGAATATTCATCAGCAGGCCGATCAGGGTAAAAATATAGAGCGTACCGAACATCACCGGATAGTCGCGTTGCAGCGTGGCATCGTAGCCCAGCAATCCCAGTCCGTTAAGTGAAAATATCACCTCAATCAGTACCGAACTGGTGAAGAACATGCTGATAAAGGTGGCGGGGAAGCTGGCGATCACCAGCAGCATCGCATTGCGAAACACATGATGGTAGAGAATGCGGCGCTCCGGCACGCCTTTGGCGCGGGCGGTGACCACGTAGAGTTTACGGATCTCATCCAGAAAGGCATTCTTCGTCAGCATGGTCAGAGTGGCAAAGCCGCCAATCACCGTGGCCAGTACCGGCAGCGCGATGTGCCAGAAGTAATCGAGTACCTGGCCGTACCAGGGCAGGCTGTCATGCTGCGGTGAGGTGAGACCGCGCAGTGGAAACCAGTCGAGATAGCTGCCGCCGGCAAACAGCACGATCAGCATGATGCCAAACAGAAAAGCCGGAATGGAGTAGCCAATAATGATGAAGGTGCTGCTCCAGATATCAAAGGCGCTGCCATTGCGCACCGCTTTGCGAATGCCCAGTGGAATCGACACCAGATAGATAATCAGCGTGCTCCACAGGCCGAGGCTGATCGAGACCGGCAAACTCTCTTTAACCAGCTGAAGCACCGAGGCGCTGCGAAACAGGCTGTCGCCGAAGTCAAAACGGGCATAGTTCCACAACATCTCGCCATAGCGCTGCCAGATCGGCTTATCAAAGCCGTAGCGCTGCTTAATCTCGGCAATCACCTCCGGGTCCAGACCGCGCGCGCCGCGATACTGGTTATCACCGGGATTCAGTGCATTCAGGCTGGCGCGGGACGCCGCGCTGTCGGCACGGCCGCTCGCCAGCCCTGTAGTCTGACCAAACTGAATATTGGCCAGCGCCTGATCCACCGGACCGCCAGGCGCAATCTGCACAATAAAAAAGTTAAGGGTGATGATCGCCCACAGCGTGGGAATAATCAGCAACAGCCTGCGCAGAAAGTAAGTTGCCAACGTTCCACTCCTTAGCGTTTGCTGGCCGGCAGCCCGGCAGCTTTGTTCACGTCATACCACCAGTTTTCCAGCCCGAGGCTGTAAGCCGGTTTGCCGGCCGGATGGGAAAATTTATCCCAGTACGCCAGCCGTTGCTCTGCGTTGTACCACATCGGGATCATATAGGCATTCCACAACAGAATACGATCCAGCACCTGTGCCAGCGGCCGAATCGCCGGAAGATCGCCGTGATGCGCCACAATCTGTTTCACGAAGTGATCGACCAGCGGATCTTTAACCCGCGCAGTATTCCACGACGAGGCGATGTAATCTGACTGCCAGTAAACCTGCAGGCTGGAGGAGGGGATCGGCATCGCGCCATAAACGGTGGCGATCATCTCGTAGTCGCCTTCGCGTAACCGCCGCAGATACTGTGAACTGTCAACCTGACGCAGGTTGAGAGTGATGCCGAGTCGCGACAGATTGTGCTGCAACGGCAGCGCCCATTCGGTATTGGTCCCGCTGCGCAACAGCAGTTCAACCTTAAACGGCTGACCGGTTTTCGCGTTCACCAGTCGGCGATCGTTAATCTGCCAGCCCGCCTGTTTCAGCAAGGCAAATGCCCGTAACAGACTGGCGCGATCGTAACCGCTGCCGTCGGTAACGGGCGGATGGTAAGGCTGAGTGAAGAGTTCAGGCGGCAACTGCGCGCGCCACGGGGCCAGCAACGCCTGCTGCTGCGCGTCGGGCAGGCCGCTGGCCGCAAAGTCGGTATTCTGGAAATAGCTGCTGGCACGCTGATAAGCGCCATAGAACAGGGCTTTGTTCATCCACTCGAAATCAAACGCCAGCGTCAGCGCCTGCCGGACCCGACGATCGTGGAACAGCGGTTTTTCGTTGTTAAACGCCAGCCAGCGGGTATCAATGGCGGCTTCGTTTGGCAACGTCTCTTTCACAATACTGTGATCGTCAAAATGGCGGCCGCGATATTGCGTGGCCCATTTTTTGGCCGAGGTCTCTTCCCGCAAATCGAATGCACCCGCTTTGAAGGCTTCAAACGCCACGTTGTCATCCAGATAGTAGTCGTAGCGGATGCGGTCGAAATTAAAACGCCCGCGGTTAACCGGCAGATCGGCGGCCCAGTAATCTTTTACCCGGCTGTATTCAATAAACTGGCCCAGCTTCCACTTAGTGATGCGATAAGGACCGCTCGACAGCGGCGGTGAACTCAGGGGTTCGTTGAACTTTTTATCGTGCCAGAATTTTTCCGCCAGCACCGGCAGCGTCAGTAAGCCCAGCATCCGGTCTTTGTCCGGCTGCTGCGCATCAATCCGCACCGTCAGCCGATCCAGCGCCTTAACGGTCACGCCGCGATAGGCGACGCGAAACTGCGGCACCCCTTCGGTCATAAATTTGGTAAAGGAAAATGCCACATCCCCGGCGGTGATGGGCGTGCCATCCTGAAAGCGGGCACGGGGATTCAGGCGGATCTCAATCCACGTAAAGTCACTGGCGTAGCGGGCGGACAGGGCAATCAGCGGGTAATAGCTGCCGGGTTCATCATCTGAACCGGTATAAAGCCCGTCATACAGGGTTTCCGTATTGATGCCGGGATTGCCGCGCGAGGCGTAGCGGTTGAAGTTGTCGTAGGTCCCCACCACCGCCATGGTGATGCTGCCACCTTTAGGAGCATTGGGATCGGCGTAGTCATAATGGCTGAAGTCGGGCGGGTATTTCGCTTCGCCGGCCTGCGTGAAGGCGAAACTTTCTTTGATGCTGGCAGCCAGCAACGGGCTGCTGAGCAGACCACACAGCAATAATAATCCAGCACGAAGCAGCACCACGGTTACGCTCTCCTGTGATTTTCCGATTCAGGCATTATGACGCTGGAAATAGTCTATCAGCGTTTCAGGCCGCAGCGGTCGACTAAAAATGTAACCCTGAAGATGGGTAACACCGCGATTGATCAGCCAGGCGGCCTGTTCACCGGTCTCGACGCCTTCCGCCACGCTTTTAAGATTGAGCTTTTTCGCCAGCTGCAACACCGTATCCAGCACCGGCGAGGTCAGGGTATCGGTGCCGATGCTCTGAACGAAACCGCGATCGATTTTCAGGTAATCGAAGGCATATTTTTCCAGATAGATCAGCGCGCTGTGTCCGGTGCCGAAGTCATCAATCGCAATATTGATCTTTTGCTGATGCAGCCACTCAAACAGTTCGCCGACATTTTCATCGCGCACCATGGCTCGTTCAGTGATTTCAAATACGTAGTTAAAGTGCGCGGCGGGCATGGTGTCGAGCCAGCGCAGCACATCCTGGCGGAAACCGCTATCGGCCAGGTGCAGCGGCGAGATATTCAGACTGAGGCTGGCATGACGGGGAATGGTATGGCAAAGCAGTTGGGCATCGCGGGCGACCAGCTGAAACAGGTGCCGGGTCAGCGGAATAATCAGGTTCTGCGCTTCGGCGTAACCGATAAACACATCCGGCGGGATCGGTCCCTCAACAGGATGCGTCCAGCGCAGTAGCGCTTCCATACCGTAGGGCTGACCGTCGTGAGAGGTGACCAGCGGCTGATATTCAATATGAAACTCGCCGCGCTTCATGCCCTGAATCAGATCTTTTCCTGGCCGCTGACAGACCGACAGCAGCAGCCAGCAGCCGCCGGTGACCAGCACAGAGAGCAGCAGGCTGCTTAGCAGAATATTTTGATAATCGCTGAGCGCCAGCGTGGTGCCATATAACACAAATTGCAGCGGGTAACCCGGCAGTGACTGTTGCAACAGCGGCGGGGGCAGCAGAGTGTTGTCGATCACGCCTGACTGCCAGCTGGTTAACGCGCTGCGCTGCGCCACCAGCGCCATGCCAGAGATCTCTGGCCGCCATGACGGCAACAGCTGATAGGGCGCAAGGGTAATATTGAGAGTGGCAAAGACGCCAGACTGCGCGCTGCCAGGGTTCCTGATCCACAATGCCAGTGCCGGTTTATCGGGTTGCAATGGGGTTCCGCCCATCAGCTGCAGATCAATATCGCGCGTTGTATCACTCCCTGGTGATATGACGTTGAGCGGCAGGTTAAAGCTGCCGGTGGCCGATGAGCAAAAGGCGTTACCGTCATTCACCAGCAGAATTGCGCGCAGATTACCGGCAAAGGCGGCGCGTGAGGTCAGTTCGCGATTGATGGTCTGGCAGGTAGCCTGGGTAAAGGGAAGCAGGGGACTGAGTGTGTTGTTAATCAGTGAGGAGAGCGTTTGCTGCAGTGCTGTTCGGCTGTTTTCTAATAACTGCTGATGTTGCTGCTCGCGCTTGTGCCAGAGATGGTTAAGCGACAGTGCGGTAAATAATAAAAAGAACAGGCAGCCGATCATCGCGCTGCTCCATGCGATTCGACGAGGATAGGTTGCATGGCGCATCAGCGCCCCCGACAGTGGCATGAGGTGCTTCCTCTGATAAAATTATTATTATGTTATTGCGCACGACTGCTTCGGTATAAGCGCCTGAGAATATAACGAGAGGACGGGGAATGTCTCGATATTCTTTTGAAAGACAATGGTTTTCATGCCATCAGTCTCAGGCGGGTAAAGGCAACAGACGAAAAAAAACGCTGCGTTAGCAGCGTTTCATATTCTCTGGCTGAGAAGGAGATCAAAGGCGGTAATCAGGTCGGGTTACGACTTAATACGCGTCGCCCTTCACGATAACGCTTTTTCCAGTAATCATCGTTCAGATTTGAAATCATCACACCACTGCTGGTGGAAGCATGAACGAAGTTATCATTACCGAGATAGATGCCAACATGACGGCCAGTAGAACCGGCACGGAACAGCACCAGATCGCCAGGACGCAGTTTAGTGCGCGAAATCTCTTTACCGGTGCCCTGCTGCTCTGAGGTAGAGCGCGGCAGTTCTAAGCCAAATTGATCGCGGAAGGTGCGTTGTACAAAGGCGGAACAATCGATACCGCGTTTGGTATCGCCACCCAGACGATAGCGCACGCCTTTCCAGACAGCGTATTGATCCATGATGCGCGACTTAACGTCGACGTTACGCACCATTTCTTCAAACTCATCCTGAGACGCCTGAAGTAAAAAACCATTGTGGTTGTTAACTTCATGATTCTCGTTATTCGCGTTTTGACCGTTATGGGTACTGCTACAAGCTGAGAGGAGAGTTGCCAGTGCCACTGCAGGCACGATTCGCCAGATATATCTCAGTATTGGTTGAGACTTGACCATTATTCGGGTTTTCCTTCGATGTCCTTACGACAAGATTGTCGCCAGCCAGATGACAAAACAGGGAGATTAATAAGCGAAACAGACTAAGACAATTCCTTAATTACTAAAATGTGTTAATGGACACATTTTTACTGTAAAAAAAATCGAATTCTCTGATGCTGTTACCCCACAGCGACTGAGGTTAACTGATTCCAGACGCCGTGGCGAGTGCTTTCAATCAAATTCTTATAGGTTTTTCTGATGTGAAATCAAACCTTAACACACTGACTAATTTAGCAACAATTGTGGTCAAATGATGGTGAGAGCAGGGGACCAAAATGGCGCTAATTCGGCCTATAGCCTGCTAATTGAGAATTTTCTTTATGGACAAGCGAACGTGAGGATTATTTGAGCGATGAAGCCGGTCATAACCTTTTCTTTTAATGGATTTGATTAGCCTGCTAATAGTGCATCGGGTTTTTTTATAAGCGCGGGCGGCTAAGAATAAGGCCATTATTGCACCCGCGCTTATCATTCAGGCCAGGGGCTTATATTTACCCGGCAATTTGCGATAAAACCAATTAACCAGCAGATCGCTGGCCGGAGTTAATAACCACCAGCTTAATCCCACTAATACCACTGAAAGGGAACCGACAGCGATATCGGTGAACCAGTGCGCGCCCGCCATCACCCGTGGCAGTGAAAAAATAACCACAATCGCCGCCGCAATTAAAAAACGTCCGAAACCAAAATAACGCCAGATAAAGCAGGCGAAGATCATCAGCATCATGCCGTGGTCGCCAGGGAAACTGTCTTTCGAGGCATCTTTGGCCGGAATACCGGTCAGTTCACTGACCCGATGGACGTTTTCGAAGAACAGCGTCGGGCTGGAATGCTTCACCGGCAGCAGATGGCCCAGCTGGTTGAGCACCACCGCGGTGAGCAGCATGGTAATGCCGATAGCCAGCATCCGTCGCCGTGCCTGCGGGGTTTCTCCTCGCCAGATCGACAGATAAAGCAGGCCCATCGCCAGCAGCGAGACCGCATCAAAGCCACGATAGTTAGTGATCGCCACCAGCAGCGCAAAGCCGGAATGGATAATCATCTGGCTATTAAAGCCAAAGAAAATGGATTTATCGACGCCATACCAGAAACCATGTTCAGGTGGCAGATACCATGACAGGAATAGCACCACACCTAATGCGTTCAGCAGCAGGATGGTTATAAGGCGAGTTACGCGCATAGTTAAACTCATATTTAAAAAAATAACCGCCGACGATACCCTTGTCAGCGTAAACGGCACTTCAACAACGCCGATTGTAGTCTATTCCAGTCAGCCTGCTGCGAATGAATGATCTCAATACGGCTGTCGGCGGGTGGCAGCGATCGCGTTTCAAGCTGCAGATCCGCGCCCTGACGATTAATATTCAGCGATCCCTCTTCAACGCGCATGACGCCTTTTATCCGATCGCCTGGGGCCAGCCGGACCCATTCCAGCAGCGCCGCCCGATCAAACCGCGTCTCAGGGTCAAACAGCCAGCCACAGGCGCTATAGTCCTGCCCCTGATTCAGCGCCCGACGCCAGCGTGCCTGACCTTCCAGCCGCAGGGCCGCGACGCCGCTGACCGCGGCAGCCACCGGATGATGATGCTGCGGTACCGGCAGCTCGCGTGGCTTGCCGCGCGGCGTATCCAGCAGCGCCAGCGGAATCTGACCAAATTCGGTGGCAATAAAGGGCCGCTGATCCTGCGCATCCTGTTGCCAGCGGGCTAAGCGCTGATAATCCTCCGGCTGCCAGCGATCCTGCTTGTTACCGATGATTACGTCAGCTGCGGCCAGCTGATCGCGGAAATTTTCATTGGCGACCACGCGCGGATCGGCCAGCTGGCGGGCATCCAGCAGGGTGAGGGTGGCGTTAAGTTGCAGCCAGGAATGGTAGGTCGGGGAACTCAGCATCTGCAGTAACTGACGCGGATGGCCCAAACCGGTCGGCTCGATCAGCAGCCGGTCCGGTTTATTTTTCAGCAGCATATTGAGCCCGACCTGCATCGGCAGGCCGTTGACGCAGCACATGCAGCCGCCGGGGATCTCTTTTAACGTTGCGCCGCGGTTCGCCAGCAGCGCGCCATCGACACCAATCTCACCAAATTCATTGACCAGCACCGCCCATTGTTCATTGGCAGGCTTTGCCGCCAGCAGATGACATAACAGCGTGGTTTTGCCACTGCCTAAAAATCCGGTGATCAGATTGACCCGTGTCATCGGTCCGCCTCCTGTCAGCATATCCGGGTTAAAGTGTTATAATATAACAATCGGCAACCCGGCAACGTTCAGGCTGTGCGATCAGTCGGCGCGGCCCATATAACGGCGTTCGGCAATATGAATGCGGATGCGGTCGCCGTTGCTGAGGTATTCCGGTATCTGAACCACCAGCCCGGTGCTCATGCCAGCCGGTTTAGTGCGGGCACTGGCCGAGGCGCCTTTAATGCCGGGCGACGTATCGACAATTTCCATGTCCACGGTTTGCGGCAGTTCCAGCGCCAGCACCTGGCCTTCCATCGTCAGCACCTGAATGCCCGGAATCCCGCCTTCAGGAATAAACAGCAGCTCTTCTTCGATCTGCTCTTTTTTGAAGTTATAGGGAGTGTAATCTTCGTCGTCCATAAAGACGTACTCATCACCGTCTATATAAGAGAAGGTGACGCTGCGGCGGCTGAGCGAAATCGCATCAATAATTTCGTCGCCTTTAAAGCGTTCTTCTACTTTCATTCCGGTGCGTACATCGGTGAAACGCATCTTATACAGGGTGGCTGCGCCACGCGCGCTTGGGCTCTGGACATCAATATCTTTAACCAGCAGCAGTTTTCCGTTATGGGTAACGGCCATTCCTTTTTTGATCTCATTCGCTTTTGGCATTGCTGTTCTCGCTATCTCTGAGAGTGAATTGCGCGCCACGTTACTCGCGCCGGTGAAAACTGGCAATATGGCGACGGTGAAATTTTACCTGGGGCAGCGGCAGACGTGGCAATTACGCCGTCAGACTGCTATTGTCGCCGCGACTTTCTCTGCCGGAGCACAGTATGCAATGCCGTAGCCACTGCGGTGCCTGTTGTACGGCGCCCTCCATCTCTTCACCGATCCCCGGCATGCCCAACGGCAAACCCGCTAACACCCCCTGCGTGCAGCTTGATGAGGCTTTGCGCTGCAAGCTGTTTGGATCTGACTTACGTCCCGCGGTGTGTGCCGGCCTGCAGCCTGCGCACAGCATGTGTGGCGATTCACGTCAGCAGGCGATGATCTATCTGTTGCAGCTGGAAGCGGACACCGCGCCCTGATCCGCTGACGTTGCTGAACCTTTGGCTGAGTTTATGCCAGGCTTACAGCAACCGCGTCAGCGGGCAGAGAGCAAAATCTTAAAACGTCGATGAAATGTGCGTAACATCAAAAATCTGCTACGCCGTTTGCGCATTTTCTTGCCTGCTGCCAGGTGCTGTACCACAATCCTTGAAACGTTTCAGCGGTGACCACGCCACCTGTTTTCAGCAGGATGGCGTAATAATTTCCCCACTGGCTGAAACGATTCAATCTCAGCAAGCGAGGAGAATTATGTTCCAGCTCGAATTGCAGGCCATCCATACCGGAGCCAGCGCCCAGAATAAAGAAGAGGCCATTCGTCAGGTTGCAGCAGCATTGACCGCTGCCGGTAATGTGACGGAGGGCTACGTCAACGGTATGCTGGCGCGTGAGCAGCAAACCTCAACCTTTCTGGGCAACGGCATCGCGATTCCGCACGGCACCACCGATACCCGCGATCTGGTGCTGAAAACCGGCGTCCAGGTGTTCCAGTTTCCGCAGGGCATCAGCTGGGGCGACGATCAGACCGCCTATGTAGCTATTGGCATTGCCGCCAAATCGGATGAGCATCTGGCGCTGCTGCGTCAGCTGACCCATGTTCTGAGCGATGACAGCATCGCTGAACAGCTCAAAACCGCCTCTGCTGAAGATCTGCGTGCGTTGCTGATGGGCGAAAAACAAGCCGCCGAATTTAGCTTCGACACCTCATTAATTACCCTGAACGTCGCCGCCAGCGATCTGATCACCTTACAGGCGATGAATGCCGGTCGGCTGCAGTCGGCTGGCGTGGTCGATGCCAGCTACGTCGCCGATGTGGTTTCCAACCCGCCGCTGAGTCTCGGTCAGGGGATCTGGCTGAGCGACAGCAGCCTCGGCAACCTGCGCAGCGGCGTCGCCGTCAGCCGTGCCGCCCATCCGTTTGAGCATCAGGGCGAATCAGCGGCGCTGTTAATCAGCGTGGCGGCGGTGGATGAACGTCCGCTGGAAGTGCTGGGTTACCTCAGCGCGCTGTTACAGCAGGGCAAAGCGGACCGTTTGCTGAAAGCCGATGCCGCCGGTGTCTATGCGCTGCTCACCAGTGAAGTGGACGAGCAGGCTGAGGTCCTGACGGCAGAATTTACTATCCGCAACGAGCACGGTTTACATGCCCGCCCGGGTACTGCGCTGGTCAGCGTCATCAAGCAGTTCAACAGCGACATTACCGTTACCAATCTCGACGGCAGTGGCAAACCCGCCAACGGCCGCAGCCTGATGAAAGTGGTCGCGCTCGGCGTGAAGAAAGGCCATCGCCTGCGCTTTACCGCCAGCGGCGAAGACGCTCAACAGGCGCTGAACGCGATTGAAGAAGCGATCACCAGCGGACTGGGCGAGGGGGCAGCATGAGCAGACGCGTCGCAACCATCACGCTGAACCCGGCCTATGATCTGGTGGGTTATACCCCTGAAATTGAACGTGGCGAAGTTAACCTGGTAAAAACCACCGGACTGCACGCGGCGGGCAAAGGCATCAACGTTGCCAAAGTGCTGAAAGATCTCGGCATCGACGTCACCGTAGGCGGTTTCCTGGGGAAAGAGAATCAGGATGGCTTTCAGCAGCTGTTCAGCGAACTGGGCATTGCTAACCGTTTTCAGGTCGTGCCAGGCCGCACCCGTATTAACGTCAAACTGACTGAGCAGACTGGCGATGTCACCGATCTGAACTTCTCCGGATTTCAGGTCACCGGACAGGACTGGGACCGCTTTACCAGCGACTCTCTGACCTGGCTGGGCCAGTTCGATATGGTCTGCGTCAGCGGCAGCCTGCCGGAAGGGGTCGATCCTGACGCCTTTACCCGCTGGATGACCGAGCTGCGCACTCATTGCCCGTGCATTATCTTCGACAGCAGCCGTGATGCGCTGGTCGCCGGGCTGAAAGCCGCGCCGTGGCTGGTTAAACCTAACCGCCGTGAGCTGGAAATCTGGGCCGGTCGTAAACTGCCGGACCTGCAGGATGTGATTGGTGCTGCCCATGAGCTGCGCGAGCAGGGCATCGCCCATGTGGTGATCTCGCTGGGCGCAGAAGGCGCGCTGTGGGTTAACGCCTCAGGCGAATGGATTGCCAAACCACCGGTGTGCGAAGTCGTCAGCACCGTCGGCGCGGGCGATTCAATGGTGGGCGGCCTGATTTACGGGCTGTTAATGCGTGAATCCAGTGAACACACGCTGCGTCTTGCAACGGCAGTGGCGGCGATGGCCGTCAGCCAGAGCAACGTTGGCGTTTCCGATCGTACCCAGTTGGCCGCAATGATGGCGCGCGTCGACTTACAACCCGTTAACTGACAGCAGGAGAGCGATAATGAAAACGCTGCTGATAAAAGATCCTTCATTGGGACTGGCTTCCGCTTACATGGCGCAACAACGTCTGACCGCTGCGGGCCTGACGCTGACTGATAATCCTGCCGAGGCCGAACAGGTCATCGTGCTGGGCAAAAACGTGCCGGACGACGCGGCACTGAACGGTAAACCGCTGTGGCAGGGTGAGGTTCAGCTGGCGATCCGCGAGCCAGAAACTTTCCTCACTCGCGCCAGAGCCGAAGCGAAACCCTGGCAGGCTGCGGCAGCCGTTGCCGCGCCAGCAGGTGCGCCTGCGGCGGCCCAGGCCGGTGCGCAGAAACGCGTGGTTGCGATCACTGCCTGCCCAACCGGCGTAGCCCATACCTTTATGGCCGCAGAGGCGATTCAGGCTGAAGCGACCCGTCGCGGCTGGTGGGTCAAAGTAGAAACCCGCGGCTCAGTTGGTGCTGGTAATGCCATTACGCCGGAAGAAGTGGCGGCGGCCGATCTGGTGATCGTGGCGGCTGATATCGAAGTCGATCTGGCGAAATTTGCCGGTAAGCCGATGTACCGCACCTCAACCGGACTGGCACTGAAGAAAACCGCGCAGGAGCTGGATAAAGCAGTAGCCGAGGCGAAGCCGTACAAAGCCACTGGCGCGCAGAGCAGCGACAACCAGAACGAGAAGAAAGAGGGGGCAGGCGCCTATCGTCACCTGCTGACCGGCGTTTCTTACATGCTGCCGATGGTGGTAGCGGGCGGTCTGAGTATCGCGCTCTCCTTTGCCTTTGGTATCACCGCTTTTAAAGAGCAGGGCACGCTGGCTGCCGCGTTAATGCAGATCGGTGGCGGCAGCGCCTTCGCTCTGATGGTGCCGGTACTGGCAGGCTTTATCGCCTTCTCCATTGCTGACCGTCCGGGTCTGACCCCAGGCCTGATTGGCGGGATGATCGCCACCAGCATCAACGCAGGGTTCCTCGGCGGGATCATCGCCGGTTTCATCGCCGGTTACGCAGCGAAGCTGATCAGCGGCAAAGTGAAACTGCCACAGAGTATGGAAGCGCTGAAGCCGATACTGATTATTCCGCTGTTTGCCAGCCTGATTACCGGCCTGCTGATGATTTATGTGGTTGGTAAACCGGTTGCCGGTATCATGAACGGTCTGACGCACTGGCTGGCGAACATGGGTACCGCCAACGCGGTGCTGCTGGGCGCGATTCTGGGCGGCATGATGTGTACCGATATGGGCGGTCCGGTCAATAAAGTGGCTTACGCTTTTGGTGTCGGTCTGCTGAGTTCTCAGACGTATGCCCCGATGGCGGCGATCATGGCGGCCGGTATGGTGCCACCGCTGGCGATGGGCCTGGCGACGCTGGTTGCCCGTCGTAAATTCAATAAAGGTCAGCAGGAAGGGGGCAAAGCGGCGCTGGTACTGGGTCTCTGCTTTATCTCTGAAGGTGCGATTCCGTTCGCGGCCCGTGACCCGATGCGTGTTCTGCCTTGCTGCATCGTCGGCGGCGCGACCACCGGTGCCATTTCGATGGCGGTGGGTGCCAAACTGATGGCACCACACGGTGGGCTGTTTGTGCTGCTAATCCCAGGCGCGATCACCCCGGTGGTCGGCTATCTGGTAGCGATTGTGGTCGGCACGGCGATTGCTGGCCTGAGCTATGCGGTGCTGAAACGTCCGGAAGAGCAGTTGGCAAAAGCCTGATTTGCTCAGGGGCATAATCTGCTGAAGTAAAAAAACCGGGAGCCAGATGGCTCCCTGTTTGCTTTTTCAGACGGTGAATAAGGTTAAAGCGATGGATGAATACGCCTGGAGTAAAGCATTGCGCCGCCGGGATAAAACGCCAGGCGCTGGCCCGGATGCTGGCCTGAGCGCCCTTTCTAACAACATGCACTGAAGTTTCAGAGCAGGCTGGGGTCGGGCAGGGGCAGGCAATCCGCAGCGCTGAACAGAATGAGTCTGCCAGGAGAGCCCGCAGGACGCGGGCGAAAGGCGGGGCGGCACAGGATGTGCCATCCCCGGCGGTCCGTCAGGCAGAGGAATGACGTGAAGGAACCGCGCAGCGGCGCGAGGACCGCCAGCCCCTGAGCGGCACCAGACTGCGTTATCACCGATCCCTTAACTGATCGGCATTAAGCCGACTGGCTCCCTGTTTTATCCCTGCTGTTCGGACTTCAGCCAGGCAATCTCATCTTTCCAGATATCCGGGTTGATGGTTTCAAGGATTAACGGAATCCCGTCAAAACGCGCATCCTTCATCATCCAGCTGAACACGGTTTTACCGATATTGCCTTCACCCAGGCTGTGATGACGGTCAACGCGGCTGCCGAAGGTGCTTTTTGCATCGTTGAGATGCATCCCGCGCAGATACTTAAAGCCAACGATGCGCTCAAACTCAGCGAAGGTGGCGACACAGTCCGCTTCGGTACGCAGATCGTAGCCACCGGCAAAAGCGTGGCAGGTATCCAGGCAGACCCCGACGCGTGTCTTATCCTCAACCTGGTCAATAATTTCCGCCAGATGCTCAAAACGGAAACCCAGATTGCTGCCCTGACCGGCGGTGTTTTCAATCACGGCTGTGACGTTACGGCTCTGGTCGAGGGCGATGTTGATCGATTCGGCGATGCGCTTCAGGCAGGCCTGCTCGTCAATCTGATGCAGGTGGCTGCCCGGATGGAAGTTCAGCAGCGTCAGGCCAAGCTGATCGGCACGCTGCAGCTCATCAATAAAGGCAGCGCGGGATTTTTCCAGCGCCTCAGCCACCGGATGACCAAGGTTAATCAGGAAGCTGTCGTGCGGCAGGATTTGCTGCGAACTGAAGTGATATTTCTCGCAGGCGGCGCGAAAGGCATCAATCACCTCAGTGGAAAGCGGGGCGGCTTTCCACTGCCGTTGATTTTTGGTAAACAAGGCGAAGGCGGTGGCGTCGATCTCATGGGCGCGTATCACTGCCTGATCCACACCACCTGCCGCACTGACGTGTGCGCCGATATATTTCATGCCGTTCTCCTGAAGGGGCTATGCACTGAAGAGACGGCATGATACCTGATGCGGTTAGCCCATGAAATGTTGCACCAGCAGATTGATGGCGCCGCCACCGACGATCAGCCAGATAAACACCAGCGCACCCAGCAGCAGCGGTTTCACGCCCGCTTCACGTAATGCACTGAAACGGGTGGTTAATCCCAGCGCTGCCATCGCCATCGCCAGCAGTAATCCGGCCAGCTGATTCAGCATTGCGACAACTTCAGCCGGTAACAGGTGCAGCGAGTTAAACAGCGCAACCGCAATAAACAGCAGCGCAAACCACGGAAAGGTCACCGGACCCGAAGCCTGCGCGCGTGGCGTCTGGCGGCGCAGCACCGCACTGAGGCAAAGCAGGAACGGCGCCAGCATCATCACCCGCAGCATTTTGGCAATCACTGCGCTGTTCTCGGCATCCGACCCGATGCTGTGTCCGGCAGCCACTACCTGCGCCACTTCATGAATGGTTGAGCCGGTAAACACGCCAAACTGCGCCTGATCAAGGGCAGGGAAGAGCGTATGCGCCAGTGGCCACAGCAGCGGATAGATAAAAATGGCCAGGGTACCAAACAGCACCACTGTGGCGATAGCGACCGCGACTTTTGACGCTGCCGCTTTAACCACCGGTTCGGTCGCCAGCACCGCCGCCGCACCACAGATACTGCTACCGGCACCAATCAGCCAGACGGTATCGCGATCCAGCTTCAGCAGGCGTATCCCCAGCAGACAGGTAATAAAGAAGGTGCTGCTCAGGGTGAGTGCATCAATCAGGATACCGCTGAGGCCGACGTCAGCGATCTGCTGCAGCGTGATGCGGAAGCCGAACAGAATCACCCCCAGCCGCAGCAGCTTCTGTTTTGCCAGCGCCACGCCGGCATCGCAGTGTGGGGAAAGCGGCGTATAGATGCTGTTGCCGATAATAATGCCCAGCACAATCGCCAGCGTCAGCGATCCCAGCCCCCAGGAGGCGATCGCCGGTTGCCCGGCCAGCCAGCTGGCGGCAGCGGCAATCAGCGCGGTCAGCAGCAAACCAGGGAGCCAGAGCTGAAGCTGAGGGTGCGTTTTGTGAATGCTCAGATCTGCCATGTCGATTCCTCCTTCTGATTGAGACCCGATCATGGCGCTGGCTGGCTTAAAAGTGAAATTGATAATATATTTATAATTGACCAGAATAATCGATAAGACGGCTATTATGCTATTTTCGCGTCTGCGCCGGTGGGCGAGGCTGATCAAAAGGGACATCGTGGTGCTGTGGTTTGCCTTTCGCGATCCGCGCACCCCGTGGTGGAATAAGCTGGCGATGATGGGGCTGGTCGCTTATGGCATCAGCCCGATCGATATCATTCCGGATGTGATCCCGTTTGTGGGTCTGCTGGATGATGCGGTGATCATTCCCTCTGGCGCAATGATACTGCTGCGTCTGCTGCCACGCGAGGTGCGTATCAGCAGCAGCGAAAGGGCGCAGTCCCAGCGTGCGCGCGGCAAAAAAATCGCCGGCTGGCTGGTGCTGATCGCGTTGATCTGGCTGGCGGTGGTGATCTATCTCATCAGGCAATAAGTGATTTAAGGAGCGCCGATGCACATTACGCTGCGGCAGATAGAAGTATTCACGGAAGTGCTGAAAAGTGGCTCAACCACTCAGGCGTCACAGCTGCTGGCGTTGTCACAGTCGGCCGTCAGCGCGGCGCTGGCCGATCTGGAAAACCAGCTCGGCGTACAGCTGTTTGATCGGGTCGGTAAGCGGCTGGTGCTGAATGAGCATGGGCGACTGCTCTATCCGCGTGCGGTTGGCCTGCTGGAACAGGCCAGCGAAATTGAGCAACTGTTTAAAGAGGACAACGGGGCGATTCGCATTTTTGCCAGCAGCACCATCGGCAACTATCTGCTGCCGGGCATGATGGCGGCTTACCGGCGTGATTTTCCCGGCCTGCCGCTGGAGCTGAGCGTCGGCAACAGTCAGGATGTGATCACGGCGGTGTCCGATTTCCGCGTTGACGTTGGCCTGATTGAAGGACCCTGCCACATGACCGAACTGGTCAGTGAACCCTGGCTGGAGGATGAGCTGGTGGTGTTTGCCGCCCCGGATGCGGCGATCCTGCAACAGCCGGTGACGCTGGAGACGCTGGCCGCTGCGCCGTGGATCCTGCGTGAACGCGGCTCCGGCACCCGTGAAATCGTCGATTATCTGCTGCTGTCGCATCTGCCGACTTTTCAGCTGGGTATGGAGCTGGGCAATTCCGAGGCGATCAAACATGCGGTGCGCCACGGCATGGGCATCAGCTGTCTGTCACGTCGGGTGATTAGCGATCTGCTGGAGGCCGGTACGCTGGTTGAACTGGCGCTGCCGCTGCCGCGTCTGACCCGTACGCTCTATCGCATTCATCACCGACAAAAGCACATCTCGAAGGCACTGACCCGTTTTTTATCCTATTGTCGCGAGTGATTACTAATAATCCGGGCGCGATCATGAACGTAACTTATAACAGCGCGGCATTCGCTATACAGCGCAGGCTTAGCTGCTACAATCGCGCCTCATTTTTACCCAGCGTAGCGTTTACACATGCATAATGACTCAAATACAACACAACAACCTGCGTTACGACGTGCGTTAAAAGCACGTCATCTGACGATGATCGCCATTGGCGGTTCTATTGGTACCGGCCTGTTTGTCGCCTCCGGGGCGACCATTGCCCAGGCGGGGCCTGGCGGCGCGCTGCTCTCCTATATCCTGATCGGGCTGATGGTCTATTTCCTGATGACCAGCCTCGGTGAGCTGGCGGCCTTCATGCCGGTATCGGGCTCCTTTTCCACCTATGGCGCGAAATATGTCGAAGAGGGCTTTGGTTTCGCGCTCGGCTGGAACTACTGGTACAACTGGGCGGTGACCATCGCGGTTGACCTGGTGGCCTCGCAGCTGGTGATGAACTACTGGTTCCCCGATACCCCTGGCTGGATCTGGAGTGCGCTGTTCCTCTGCCTGATGTTCCTGATGAACTATATCTCGGTGAAGGGCTTTGGCGAGGCAGAATACTGGTTCTCGCTGATTAAAGTAGCGACCGTGGTTATCTTTATCGTGGTGGGCGTGCTGATGATTACCGGCATCATGCGCGGCGCGGAGCATGCAGGCTGGCAGAACTGGCAGGTGGGTGACGCACCGTTTGCCGGCGGTTTTGCAGCGATGATTGGCGTGGCGATGATTGTCGGATTCTCCTTCCAGGGCACCGAACTGATCGGTATCGCGGCGGGCGAATCTGAAGATCCGGCCAAAAACATCCCGCGCGCGGTGCGGCAGATTTTCTGGCGTATCCTGCTGTTCTACGTATTCGCCATCCTGATTATCAGCCTGATCCTGCCGTATACCGATCCGCAGCTGCTGCACAATGATATCAACGATATCAGCGTCAGCCCGTTCACTCTGGTGTTCCGCAATGCCGGGCTGCTGTCGGCGGCGGCGGTGATGAATGCGGTGATCCTGACGGCGGTGCTGTCAGCCGGTAACTCTGGCATGTACGCCTCAACCCGTATGCTCTACAACCTGGCCAGCGAAGGCAAAGCGCCGCGCATTTTTGCCCGGCTGTCAAAAGGCGGCGTGCCGCGCAATGCGCTGTGGGCCACCACCGTGGTGGCAGGGCTCTGCTTCCTGACCTCGAAATTTGGCAACCAGGAAGTGTACCTCTGGCTGCTCAACACCTCGGGTATGACCGGCTTTATCGCCTGGCTGGGTATCGCCATCAGCCACTACCGTTTCCGTCGCGGCTATGTGGCGCAGGGGCACGATCTGAATGCGCTGCCGTACCGTTCCGGCTTCTTCCCGCTGGGCCCAATCTTCGCCTTTGTGCTCTGCCTGATTATCACCCTCGGTCAGAACTACCAGGCGTTCCTCAATGACCGCATCGACTGGTACGGCGTGGCGGCGACCTACATCGGTATTCCGCTGTTCCTGATTATCTGGTTTGGCTACAAGCTGACGCGCGGCAGTCGCTTTGTGAAGTACAGCGAAATGGAATTTCCGGTTCACAAAGATTAACTTAGCGGATGGCACGGGCTCAGGGCGCTAATGCTATTGAGTCCGGTGCCTGGCAGCGCGCTTTGAGGCGTGCCTAAGGCGCTGGCTTAGCGCGCTACGTCCTGCGCAAATACGCCCTCTAAGGCAAGGTTCAGCGCGGGCGATTATGCACCTCATCCCTGAAGCGCGCCTTAGCCGGGCCAACGCTTTGCGTTGTTCAAATTGCGTTGTTCAAATTGCGTTGTTCAAAAAACGCAAAGCGTTTTTATCTGGGCGGCGCGATGCTTTGCGTCAGGCGTATGCTCCCTGAGCCAGTCTCCCACCTGTCACACCGTTTTTTACTGTTTTTTCCCCTCTCGTTTATGCTCACGAATTGATAATTATTATCACCTGCACTATTGTGGCTGCGTTTTCTGACGGCATAGCCACACAGGGTTAAAACATGACTACCGAAACTTCGCTGCTGGCGGGGGATGAGACGCTTCAGCACACCATGCAAAACTACCATCAGGTGCTGCGCCGCCGCCTGTTCTGGATTGGCATACTGCTGCTGGCGATACTCGCCTCGCTGATCCTCGACTTCACCCTGGGCCCGGCCGGTCTCTCACTGCAAACGCTGTGGAACACGCTGCTTAGCCCGGAGAGCGTCGATGCCGGTACTCGCGTTATTGTCTGGGACATTCGTCTGCCCTATGCGCTGATGGCGATTGTGGTCGGGCTGTCGCTGGGGCTGGCAGGGGCAGAGATGCAGACCATCCTGAATAACCCGCTCGCCAGTCCGTTTACCCTTGGCGTCTCGTCTGCGGCGGCGTTTGGGGCAGCGCTGGCGATCATTCTCGGCATCGGCATTCCCGGCGTCCCCGATCAGTGGCTGATCTCTGCGAATGCCTTCGTGTTTGCGCTGTTTGCTGCCCTGATGCTGGATGCAGTGACCCGCTGGACTCAGGTTTCGTCGGCAGGCGTGGTGCTGTTCGGCATCGCGCTGGTGTTCACCTTCAATGCGCTGGTCTCGATGATGCAGTTTATCGCCAGCGAAGATACGTTGCAGGGACTGGTGTTCTGGACCATGGGCAGCCTGGCGCGCGCCTCGTGGGAGAAGCTGGGCGTACTGACCGTGGCGCTGGCCATTCTGCTGCCGTTTTCACTGCTGAGCAGCTGGAAGCTGACGGCGCTGCGCTTAGGCGAAGACCGCGCGGTGAGCTTTGGCATCGATGTGCGCCGTCTGCGTCTGGCGACGTTGCTGCGCATCAGTATTCTCTCTGCGCTGGCGGTAGCCTTTGTCGGCCCAATCGGCTTTATTGGCCTGGTGGCACCGCACATCGCCCGCATGATGTTCGGTGAGGACCATCGCTTTTATCTGCCAGCCAGCGCGCTGGTCGGGGCGCTGGTGCTGTCGCTGGCGTCCGTCGCCTCGAAGAACCTGATCCCGGGCGTGATCATTCCGGTCGGTATTGTCACCTCGCTGATTGGCGTGCCGTTCTTCCTGAGCATTATTTTGCGTCATCGGGGGACAGTCTGATGAAACAGGGTCTGACGTTACGCGGGTTCAGTGCCGGTTATCCAAAGCACAAGGTGATTGAAAACCTCAATGTTGCGCCGCTGCCGCGTGGAGAAATCACCGTGCTGCTTGGGCCAAACGGCTGTGGCAAGTCAACGCTGCTGCGGGCACTGGCCGGGCTGAATAAAGGCCGTGGCGAACTGTGGCTCAATGGCGAAAACCTGATGACCCAGCCGTTTGCACAGCGGGCAAAGCATGTGGTTTATCTGCCTCAGTCATTGCCGGCCGGCGTGCATCTGCACGTGCTGGAGTCGATTATCGTGGCGCAGCGCGCCTCCGGTGGCCTGCACAGCGCTAACAGCCAGGCGGAAGTGATGCACCTGCTGGAACAGCTGGGTATTGCTCATCTGGCGATGCGCTACCTCGATCAGCTGTCGGGTGGGCAGAAGCAGCTGGTCGGGCTGGCGCAGTCACTGATTCGTCGTCCGGCGCTGCTGCTGCTGGATGAACCGCTCAGCGCGCTCGACCTGAATTATCAGTTTCACGTGATGGATCTGGTGCGACGTGAAACGGCTCAGCGCAACATGGTGACGGTGGTGGTGGTGCATGACATCAATATCGCGCTGCGTCACGCTCAGCATGCGTTAATGCTGAAGCAGGGCAGTCTGGTCGCCGAAGGTCAGCCGGATCGGGTCATTACACCCGCCACGCTGGCACAGGTGTATGGCGTGGAAGGCCGGATTGAGCACTGTAGCCGCGGTATGCCGCAGGTGATGATCGACGGGCTGGTACACGACGCACTGGTGTAATGCTGAAGCAGGGCGGTTAACCGCGAAGAAGAGAAATACCTCATCGCCTCCGGCAGGAGACGATGAGGTGAGGCTTAACGCGCCAGCAGATGCTGCGCGTGGAAGCGCAGATGATCCTCAACAAAACTGGCGATGAAGAAGTAGCTGTGATCGTAACCCGGCTGAATACGCAGGGTCAGCGGGAAGCCCGTCTCACGGGCCACCGACTCTAACCGCTCCGGCTGTAGCTGATCGGCTAAGAACTGATCGCTATCGCCCTGATCGATCAGCATCGGCAGGCGGTGTGAAACCTGCGTCATCAGCTGACAGCTATCATAGTCACGCCAGGCTGCGCGATCGTCGCCCAGATAGGCCTGAAACGCTTTCTGTCCCCACGGCACATCCATCGGATTCACTATCGGCGCAAACGCCGAGGCTGAGGCAAAGCGACCGCCCAGACGCAGCGCCAGCATCAGCGCGCCATGTCCACCCATTGAATGCCCCATGATCGACTGACGTTCGCTGACCTTGAAGTTATCCGCAATCAGCGCTGGCAGCTCACTGCTCAGATAATCGAACATGCGGAAATGGCGGGCCCACGGCTGCTGCGTGGCATTGAGGTAGAAACCGGCGCCCTGGCCGAGATCGTAACCCTCATCATTCGCCACCTCTTCACCACGCGGGCTGGTATCCGGCATGATCAGCACCAGACCCAGCTCCGCCGCGACGCGCTGCGCCCCGGCTTTGGTGGTGAAGTTTTCATCATTGCAGGTCAGGCCGGCCAGAAACCAGACCACCGGCGGCGGCGCATCATCGTGCGGAGTCGGCAGATAGATGCTGAAGGTCATCGGGCAGTTCAGCACCGCCGACTGATGACGCCAGCGCTGTTGCCAGCCGCCGAAAATGCGATGTTCTTCCAGAAGCTCCAGAGTGGATGCCATAACGCCTCCTGATTACTTGTTAAAATGCACCACCGAGCGGATCGATTTCCCTTCGTGCATCAAATCAAAGGCGTCATTAATCTCTTCCAGCGGCATGGTGTGGGTGATGAAATCATTCAGCGCAAACTTGCCGTCGAGATAATCCTGCACGATGCCTGGCAGCTGGGAACGGCCTTTCACGCCGCCAAATGCCGAACCGCGCCAGACGCGACCGGTTACCAGCTGGAAAGGACGGGTTGAGATCTCTTCGCCCGCACCGGCTACGCCGATAATCACTGACTCGCCCCAACCCTTATGGCAACACTCCAGCGCCGAGCGCATCACGTTGACGTTACCGATACATTCAAAGGAGTAATCGACGCCGCCATCGGTCAGTTCAACGATCACTTCCTGAATCGGCTTATCGTAATCTTTCGGGTTAATCAGATCGGTGGCACCCAGCTTACGTGCCAGATCGAACTTACTGGTGTTGATGTCGATGGCGATGATGCGACCGGCTTTCGCCATTTTGGCACCGATCACCGCGGACAAACCAATACCGCCGAGACCGAAGATCGCCACGGTGTCGCCTTCCTTCACTTTGGCGGTGTTCATCACCGCGCCCATGCCGGTGGTGACGCCGCAGCCCAGCAGGCAGACTTCTTCCAGCGGGGCTTCTTTGCTGATTTTCGCCAGCGAGATCTCCGGGATAACCGTATATTCAGAGAAGGTCGAGGTGCCCATATAGTGGAAAATCGGCTTACCGTCTTTGAAGAAACGGGTGGTACCGTCTGGCATCAGGCCTTTGCCCTGGGTGGTACGAATCGCCTGGCAGAGGTTGGTTTTGCCGGACAGGCAATATTTACATTGACCACACTCCGGGGTGTAGAGCGGAATCACATGGTCGCCGACTTCGACGCTGGTGACGCCTTCGCCGACCGCTTCAACGATGCCACCGCCTTCATGGCCGAGGATCGCCGGGAAAACGCCCTCAGGATCGGTGCCGGACAGGGTATAGGCATCGGTATGGCAAACGCCGGTCGCCACGATGCGAACCAGCACTTCACCTTTCTGCGGCGGCATTAAATCGACTTCTTCAATTTTCAGCGGTTCGCCAGCAGCCCAGGCAACAGCGGCACGGGTTTTGATCATATTCATGCAATCCCTCTTCCAGTCAGATTGTGACGCGCAGTGGCGTCTGGTTGGTCGTGATGATTCAGAGCCTGGCCCGCCAGGCTCTTAAACATAGCGCGGAACGCTTATTCCGCCGTCTGTAATGGGTGGATCAGCTCATCGTTGAGCGGGCGATCGTCAAATTGTTCGATAATCAGGTATTTCAGCGCTTCGACATTCGGGGTAAACGCATCGCGTCGCCACATCAGCCAGGTAGCCGTATCACGATAGCCTGGCGGCAGGCTGTGCGCCTGAACCCGTGAACGATCGGCCATCTGCTTCAGCACCGAGGCCGGGATCATCGCCACGCCCGCGCCGCCTGCCACACAGGCCAGCATGGCGTGATAGGACTGAATCTCCATCACGTTGTCAGGCGCGGTCTGGCTGTCGCGATACCAGCTTTCCAGCTTCACCCGGTAGGAGCAGCTATTGCGAAAGGCAAACAGCGTATCCCCCTGAACGTCACGCGCGCTGCTGATCGGCGCGTGATCCAGCCCGGTGATCAGCACCATCTCCTCGCGAAAGGCGATACAGCCGTTGAGATCGTCATGAGAAACCGGGCCATCGACCAGCGCGGCGGCTAAGGTGCCTTCACGCACCCGATCGATGATTTCGCCCGAGGTGCCGGTGATCAGCGACAGCGCCACTTTGGGAAAACGCTGGTGATAGGCGGCCAGCAGGCCAGGCAGTCGGGTCGCCGCGGTACTCTCCATCGATCCTAAGGCAAAATTACCGGCCGGTTCGCCGGTGCGGGTCATGCTCATCGCTTCTTCGCTCAGCGCCAGGATACGCTGCGCATAATTCAGGAAATTATGGCCCATTGGCGACAGGCGAATGCGCTGCTTCTCACGAATAAACAGATCAACGCCTAACTCTTCTTCCAGCTGGCGCAGCCGTGTGGTCAGATTAGAGGGTACGCGATGCAGCTGTTCTGCTGCGCGCGCCAGCGAACCGCTTTCGGCGACGGAACAGAACATACGTAGCTGTACTAAATCCATATCTTCTCTTCCCGTAAACAACTTGGTTAATATTATTCACTTTCCGTGAGTTTAAACATCCTGCATGCTGTAAGCAAGTCGGAAAAGATCTCAGGTCAGCACCAAACCAGCACAACAGGAGTTCAGCCATGGCGGTACGCGTCGCGCTTAGCGCATTTTTAACCTTATTTGTGGCAATGGGGATCGGGCGCTTTGCCTTTACGCCGCAGGTACCGCTGATGATTCAGGAGCACCAGCTGACGCTGACCAGTGCCAGCCTGGTGGCGGCATTAAACTATCTCGGTTATCTGTGTGGCTCTTTTGATGCGATGCGCGCGCACCGTCGGGTAGAGCTGCGGTTGCTGGCCGGTGTCTGGGGCGCGGTGATCCTGACGCTGCTTTCGGCCTGCGTTAGCGGTCCCTGGCTGCACGGGGCGATTCGTTTCCTGATTGGCTGGGCCAGTGGCTGGGCGATGGTGCTGGTGGCCGCGTGGAGCAATGAACAGCTGCATCGGCATGGCAGGGCAGGGTTATCGGCGGCGGTGTTTGCCGGTCCGGGCTGCGGTATCTTTGTCAGCGGTCTGCTGGCGGTCGCGCTGCACAGCTTTCAGGTATCTGCATCGCTGGCATGGGCCGCTTACGGCGCGCTGGCGCTGCTGCTGATTGCGCTGATTAGCCGTAACCTGCCGCGTCGGGGCGAACTGCATCGTCCGGATCAGGCACCTGAACCGCTGGTGCTGAACCGCGATCTGAAGCGGCTGGTACTGAGCTACAGCCTGGCGGGCTTTGGTTACATTTTGCCTGCCACTTTTTTGTCGCAGATGGCGGCGGCACGCTTTCCTGACGGGGCATTCGCGCAGTTCGTCTGGCCAATCTTTGGCGGGGCGGCGATGGTCGGCATTGTGATCGGCATTATGACCCGGCGCTGGGGCAGCAGCCATGCCCGGCTGGCGCTGGTGCTGTGGGCGCAGGCGCTGGGCGTGCTGGCGGCAGCGCTGTTGCCGGGCTTCAGCGGCTTGCTGATTGGAGCGCTGCTGGTGGGTGGCGGCTTCCTCAGCGTGGTGCAGCTGTCACTGCTCTATGCGCGTGAACTGGCACCGCAGCATCTGCGCTACATGGCCGGATTACTCACCACCGGTTATGCGGTCGGGCAACTGGTCGGCCCGCTGCTGTCGTTTCTGTCAACCGCGCTGCTGCACCGGCTGGAACCGGCGTTGTGGGTGGCGGGCGCGAGTCTGGTATGGGCGGGTCTGCTGGTCTGGCGACGCGCTGCCTGACCCGCGTTGATCACCAATCTGATTGATTGCTGGATTCCCCGCAAAGAAAGTTTCACAATACGCGCTCAGTAACAGGGCCCGCAGGCATTCACCGGCGGGCGCAACACCAGCCGGAGAAGAGTACGATGAGCACCTTAAGTCAGGAAGCTGCCCTGGTTCATGAAGCGCTGTTAGCGCGTGGCCTGGAAACGCCGTTACGTGCACCGACGCGCGATCTCGATGACGAAACGCGTAAGAGCCTGATTGCAGGCCACATGACCGAAATTATGCAGTTGCTGAATCTCGATCTGGAAGATGACAGCCTGATTGAAACCCCGCACCGCATTGCCAAAATGTATGTTGATGAGGTGTTCTCCGGTCTCGACTACGCCAACTTCCCTAAAATCACCGTCATTGAGAACAAAATGAAGGTTGATGAGATGGTCACCGTGCGTGATATCACCCTGACCAGCACCTGTGAACACCACTTTGTGATTATCGATGGCAAAGCGACCGTCGCCTATATCCCGAAAGATACGGTGATTGGTCTGTCGAAGATTAACCGCATCGTGCAGTTCTTCGCGCAGCGCCCGCAGGTGCAGGAGCGCCTGACGCAGCAGGTACTGGTGGCGCTGCAAACGCTGCTGGGTACCAACAATGTCGCGGTGTCGATTGATGCGGTGCACTACTGTGTGAAAGCGCGTGGCGTGAAAGATGCCACCAGCGCTACAACCACCACTTCACTCGGCGGACTTTTTAAGTCCAGTCAGAACACCCGCCAGGAATTTCTGCGCGCGGTACGCCATAGTTGAGTCAACGGCGGGCGCACTCTGGCGCCCGCGTCGTCAATGCAGGGTGCCGCATGCAACGCTATCACGCGCTGGATTTCATACGTGGATGTGCCATTCTCGGCATCCTGCTGCTTAATATTGTCGGCTTCGGACTGCCGTCCGCCGCTTATCTCAATCCTGCCTGGCAGGGCAGCGTCACGCTCTCTGATGCCTGGACATGGGCGGTTTCTGACGCACTGGCTCAGCTCAAGTTCCTCACCCTGTTTGCGCTGCTGTTTGGCGCGGGTCTGCAAATGCAGCTGCCGCGCGGCAGCCGCTGGCTGACCGCTCGCCTGACGCTGCTGGTCTTATTCGGTTTTCTGCACGGCGTGTTTCTGTGGGAAGGCGATATTCTGCTGGATTACGGCATTATCGGTCTGGTGATATGGCGGGTTTTGCGCGATGTTCCCTCGACCCGCAGCCTGATGAACACCGGCATTCTGCTCTATCTGCTGGGCTGTGGCGTATTGCTGGTGTTCGGGTCGATTTCCGACCATCAGGCGACCCGTTCATGGCTGCCGGGCGCGGCCGATCTGCAATATGAGCAATACTGGAAACTGACCGGCGGCTGGGATGCGGTGCAAAACCGGCTCGATCACCTCGCCTCGGGTTTAATGGCGCTGGCGGCACAGTATGGCTGGCAGCTGGCGGGCCTGATGATGATTGGCGGGGCGCTGCTGCGCAGTGGCTGGCTGACCGGCGAATTTTCACCACAGCATTATCGTCAGGCGGCTGCGCTGCTGCTGACGATGGGGCTGTCGATTGCGGTGGCCGGCGTGGCAGCGCAGTGGCTGTTACATTGGGAATTTCGCTGGACCGGCTTTTATCTGCAAACCCCGCGTGATTTAGCGAGTCCGCTGATCAGCCTCGGCTATGCTGCACTCTGCCTCGGCTACTGGTCACGAATTAGTCGCTGGCGTATTAGCTATGCGATTCAGTGCGTTGGCCGGATGGCGCTAACCAATTACCTGCTGCAAACCCTGATCTGCACCACGCTGTTCTATCGTTTCGGGCTGTTCATGCATTTCACCCGTCTGCAACTGGTGATGATGGTGCCCGCGGTGTGGCTGATCAATCTTCTGTTTTCACTCATCTGGTTACATTACTTTGCGCAGGGGCCGCTGGAGTGGCTATGGCGGCGTCTGACGCTGCTGGCCGCCGGTAAACCTGCCGTCACTGACAACGCCAGATAATGACCGCCATCACAAAGGTTGCAGAATTGTATGTAACCGTTTTCATTGATGTGACGCAATTCACGCTGCCTGCCTCCCGCCCCTGACAAAATAGCGCCGGTGTTCAACCCGGCGTGATGCCTTATTCTTCCTCTGTGGAACTGCTGCATGATAACGATTCGTGATGTTGCCCGTCAGGCTGGCGTGTCGGTAGCGACCGTCTCGCGCGTACTCAACAATAGTAGCGCTGTCACGTCTGATACCCGTGACGCCGTGTTACAGGCGGTTGACGCGCTGGGATATCGCCCTAACGCCAACGCGCAGGCGCTGGCTACTCAGGTCAGCGACACCATCGGCGTGGTGGTGATGGATGTTTCCGATCCCTTCTTTGGCGCACTGGTCAAAGCGGTCGATACCGTGGCGCAGCGCGTACACAAGCATGTATTAATCAGCAACTCCTGGCATCAGGAAGAGAAAGAGCGCCACGCGATTGAGGTGCTGATTCGGCAACGCTGCAGTGCGCTGGTGGTCCATGCGAAAACGCTTTCAGACCAGGAGCTGGCTGAATTTATGCAACATGTACCCGGCATGGTGGTGATTAACCGCATCGTGCCCGGTTTTGAGCACCGCAGCGTCAGCCTCGATAACGTCACCGGCGCGCTGATGGCGTCACGAACGCTGTTACAACAAGGGCATAGCCGCATTGGCTACCTCTGTTCCAGTCATCCGATTGAGGATGTCGCCCAGCGCCGCGAAGGCTGGCTGCAGGCGATGGCGGAGCAGGGCATCCGGCCGCAGGAGAGCTGGATCGCCAGCGCTGAGCCCGATATGCAGGGCGGAGAAGCGGCAATGGTGGAACTGCTGGGGCGCAACCTCAATCTGAGTGCGGTGTTTGCCTATAACGACGGCATGGCAGCGGGCGCGCTCACGGCATTAAAAGACAACGGTATTCAGGTACCACAGCATTTTTCTGTCATTGGTTTTGATGACATCCCGATTTCGCGTTACACCGATCCGCAACTGACAACCGTACGCTATCCCATTGTTTCTATGGCTAAACTGGCCACAGAGCTGGCGTTACAGGGCGCGGCAGGGCTGCTGGATGACACCGCAACTCACATCTTTATGCCGACGCTGGTACGCCGTCATTCGGTGGCGCAGCGGCAAAATGTGGAGTCCGTCACTAATTCAAGCGATTCAGCCATGTAACCGTTTTCAATCTGTGATTACATTCACAGTTAATTAACATTGCCCTCACTATGATGGCAGCGTCTCACCGGACTGAAACATTATGTAACGCCCGCGTAACCGCATCAGGCACCGCTTCAGTCACTGGATGAAATGGTTCACAACATATTCATATTCACGGAAGCGTTTGCGTACAGGGAAGTCAGATTTTGGACGGCGGTCCAGCGGCTTAGCGTAACGTTGTGTCTACTCCGCATCGCCGATCAGTTTTACCGATTGTTCTCCCGCCTCTGTGGCGCGGCAGAGCTAAAAAGACCCTGCATAAAAAACCGGAGATACCATGAATAAGAAGGTTTTCACGCTCACAGCACTGGTTGCCAGCATGATGTTTGGTGCAACCGCTCACGCAGCTGACACCCGTATCGGCGTGACCATTTACAAATATGATGACAACTTCATGTCGATGGTGCGCAAAGACATCGAGAAAGAAGCGAAAACCATCGGTGGCGTTCAGCTGCTGATGAATGACTCGCAGAACGACCAGTCTAAACAGAACGATCAGATCGACGTGCTGATGGCGAAAGGCGTGAAAGCGCTGGCGATTAACCTGGTTGACCCGGCGGCTGCCGCGGTAGTGGTCGATAAAGCGCGCGCGAATGAAGTGCCGGTGGTGTTCTTCAACAAAGAACCTAATGCCAAAGTGCTGGCCGGTTATGACAAAGCCTATTATGTCGGTACTGACTCTAAAGAGTCCGGCATCATCCAGGGCCAGCTGATTGAGAAGCACTGGAAAGCGACCCCGGCATGGGATTTGAACAAAGATGGTCAGATTCAGTTCGTGCTGCTGAAAGGCGAGCCAGGTCATCCTGATGCTGAAGCACGTACCAAATATGTGATCGATACCCTGAACAAAGATGGCCTGAAAACCCAGCAGCTAGCGATGGATACGGCGATGTGGGACACCGCTCAGGCGAAAGACAAGATGGATGCCTGGCTGTCAGGCCCGAACGCCAAAAAAATCGAAGTCGTTATCGCTAACAACGATGCCATGGCGATGGGTGCGGTTGAAGCGCTGAAAGCGCACAACATGACCTCGATTCCGGTGTTCGGCGTCGATGCACTGCCAGAAGCACTGGCGCTGGTGAAATCGGGCGCGCTGGCCGGTACCGTGCTGAACGATGCGGAAAACCAGGCGAAAGCGACGCTGGATATTGCCAACAACCTGGCAAATGGCAAAGCCGCCACTGACGGAACTAACTTCAAGATGGTTGATAAGATCGTCCGCGTTCCTTACGTTCCGGTTGATAAAGAAAATCTATCACAGTTCGTGAAATAAGATCGATTGCGGGCGCGACCGCTGTCGCGCCTTTTTTATGTCACCACCGTTTTTTAGCCAGGTAAATTATGGCCAGTGATAATACGACCGCGCAGCGAGAATATCTGCTGGAAATGACCGATGTCAGTAAATCATTTCCCGGCGTTAAAGCTTTAGATAATGTCAATTTAAAAGTGCGGCCTCACTCTGTTCATGCATTAATGGGCGAGAACGGCGCCGGAAAATCTACCTTATTAAAATGCCTGTTTGGTATTTATAAGAAAGATACCGGTAGCATTTTGTTTCAGGGTAAAGAGATCGATTATAAGAGCTCCAAAGAGGCGCTGGAAAATGGCGTGTCGATGGTGCATCAGGAATTAAACCTGGTATTACAGCGTACCGTGATGGACAACATGTGGCTGGGGCGTTATCCCCGTAAAGGCTTCTTTGTCGATCAGGACAAAATGTATAACGACACCAAGGCGATCTTTGACGAGCTGGATATCGATATCGATCCACGCGACAAAGTGGCGCATCTTTCCGTGTCGCAAATGCAGATGATTGAAATTGCCAAAGCGTTCTCTTATGACGCGAAAATTGTGATTATGGATGAGCCCACCTCCTCGTTAACCGAGAAAGAGGTCAATCATCTGTTCACCATTATTCGTAAGCTGAAAGATCGCGGCTGCGGCATTGTTTATATTTCGCACAAGATGGAAGAAATTTTCCAGCTGTGTGATGAAATCACCATTCTGCGTGATGGACAGTGGATCACCACCCAGCCGCTTGACGGGCTGGACATGGATAAGATCATCTCAATGATGGTTGGCCGTTCACTGAACCAGCGCTTTCCGGACCGGACCAACGTGCCGGGTGAAACCATCCTTGAGGTGCGTAACCTGACGTCATTGCGTCAGCCATCGATTCGCGACATCTCGTTTGATCTGCGTAAAGGGGAGATTCTCGGCATTGCCGGACTGGTGGGCGCTAAACGTACCGATATCGTCGAAACGCTGTTTGGCATTCGCGAAAAATCGGGCGGCACCATTAAACTGCACGGTAAAACGATTAATAATCACAGCGCCAACGAAGCTATTAACCACGGTTTCGCGCTGGTAACAGAAGAACGACGTTCGACCGGGATTTATGCTTTTCTGGATATTGGTTTTAACTCGCTTATTTCCAATATTAAAAAATATAAAAACAGTATGGGGCTGCTGGATAATAAACGCATGAAGAGTGATACCCAATGGGTGATCGATTCAATGCGGGTGAAAACGCCAGGTCACCATACGCAGATTGGTTCGCTTTCGGGTGGTAACCAGCAAAAAGTCATTATTGGTCGCTGGTTATTGACCCAGCCTGAAATCCTGATGCTTGATGAACCGACGCGCGGTATTGATGTCGGGGCAAAGTTCGAAATTTACCAGCTGATTGCTGAGCTGGCGAAAAGAGAAAAGGGCATCATTATTATCTCTTCCGAAATGCCAGAGCTGTTAGGCATTACCGACCGTATTCTGGTGATGAGTAATGGTCTGGTAGCAGGCATTGTTGATACCAAAACCACCACGCAGAACGAAATATTGCGTTTAGCGTCATTACACCTTTAATGAAGCAAGGGCTGTTAACATGAAAGCGACTACAAAAAAGAATGCGCTAACCTGGTTAAAAGAGGGCGGCATTTATGTCGTGCTGCTGGTACTGCTGGCTATTATTATTTTCCAGGACCCGACATTTTTAAGTTTAATGAACCTGAGTAACATTCTGACCCAATCTTCGGTGCGCATTATTATTGCACTGGGTGTGGCGGGGCTGATCGTTACCCAGGGTACTGACCTTTCCGCGGGTCGTCAGGTCGGTCTGGCTGCGGTCGTCGCAGCAACCTTGTTGCAGGCGATGGACAACGCTAACAAGGTATTCCCGTCGCTGGATACCGTGCCGATTCCGCTGGTAATCCTGACCGTCTGCATCATTGGCGGCGTGATTGGTCTGGTCAACGGTGTGATCATTGCCTACCTCAAGGTGACCCCGTTTATTACCACGCTCGGCACCATGATCATCGTTTATGGCATTAACTCGCTCTATTACGATTTTGTCGGTGCGTCACCGATTGCCGGTTTTGATGCTGGGTTCTCGAAATTTACCCAGGGCTTCTTACGCTTTGGTGATTTCAAGCTCTCGTTCATCACCTTCTACGCGGTGATTGCGATTGTGTTTGTCTGGGTGCTGTGGAACAAAACCCGCTTCGGTAAAAACATTTTTGCTATCGGTGGTAACCCGGAAGCGGCGAAAGTCTCAGGCGTTAACGTCAACCTGAACCTGATCATGATCTATGCGCTGTCCGGTGTGTTCTACGCCTTCGGCGGGATGCTGGAAGCGGGCCGTATCGGCTCGGCAACCAACAACCTCGGCTTTATGTATGAGCTGGATGCGATTGCGGCCTGTGTGGTCGGCGGCGTCTCCTTCGCCGGCGGTGTCGGTAGCGTGGCGGGCGTGGTGACCGGTGTACTGATCTTCACCGTTATCAACTACGGCCTGACCTATATCGGTGTTAACCCTTACTGGCAGTACATTATCAAAGGCGGCATCATCATTTTCGCCGTGGCGCTGGATTCGCTGAAATACTCGCGCAAAAAATAATGCGCTGGCGATGACGTCAGAAAAGCAGAGCGACCTTCGGGTCGCTTTTTTTATGGGAAAAGTGCTGGCGTTGTTGCTGTGAGACGGAGTATGCGAAGGGAACACGGTCAGATCGGAAAGTCGCAAAAGCCGTCATCCATGACATGCTCGGCCCGCGCCATCCCTGGCGCGGGACGCTTTCCTATTCTGACCGTGTTCCCTGCGCGTTGAGCTTAGTCATTGCTATCAGATTCACCCTGCTCCAACTTCTCAGCAATCTGTAGAGACCCTAAGGGGGGAGTCGTGCTGAATTCGCTGTAGTAGCATGAGAGGTGTGAGCTTAAATATCACAGCAGACTGGTCTTCACTTTTAGACGGCGACAAAAGTTAAAGCGAAGGGTCATATGCCGATAGCAAAGCATCGCGGGCCAGGGACAAAAAAGCCGGGAGCGTTTTTAACAACGCAAACGTTGGCCCGGCTACGGGCGCACCTCAGGGATGAGCTGCGGCATAGCCCATGCTGAGCCCGCCACAGAAGGCGGTTTTGCGTCTTTGCGCAAGGGCAGGCTCCCGGAGCCCTGCACGTACTATCAGACCCCAGCATGGGCGTCACAGTCAGCACAGCATAAAGAAGCCGCTGTGCGTAAGCTATTTACGCAGCTTCTGTTCCAGTTCCAGCAACTGTTCCGGCGTCACCGCCGGGTAACTTTGCGCATCTTCGGGGACCTCGCGCACTGCCGGAATGGGCACCAGCGGCCCGAGGAAGCGGGGCTCCCGCTTCAGCAGGAACAGGTCAGCCAGCGCACCCAATCGCGCACCGACCTCACGGAAACGCACGCTCAGCATGTTTTTCGGCGAGGGCACGGCATAACACTGCGCCTGAATGCCAAGCTGCAGCGCGATAAACAGCGCACGTTCACAGTGGAAGCGTTGAGTGATGATAATGAAGTCGTTGGTATCGAATACTTTACGGGTGCGGACAATCGAATCCAGGGTACGGAAACCGGCATAGTCCAGCACGATATCCGCCGGATCGACACCGGCTTTGATGAGATCGCGGCGCATGGTCATCGGCTCGTTATAGCTTTGCAGCGCATTATCACCGCTCAGCAGCAGGTAGTTTACTTTGCCGCTGTTGTAAGCATTCAGCGCGCCCTGCATCCGATAGAGGTAATACTGATTGATGACGCCGGTGCGATAATATTTAGCCGTACCCAGTACCACACCGACCTGACGATGTGGCAAAGAGGCGACATTCTCGTAGATAAAGGGCGCAGTTTTCCAGCTGATCCAGCGATCAAGGCCAAGCGCCGTCGCCACCATCAGCAGGATGATGAAAAGCAGTCCAATGAAAACGCGTTTCAGCATGCGCCTGGAGACTCGATATCAGAATGGTGAGATGGCACAAGGCTACTTGAGCCGCCGCAGCGAAGCAAGTTAGTGCCGGTTGGCTGGTCTCTTTTTGAGCATTGCCGGACCAGAATAGGTCCGGCAGCGCACGATTAGATCGAGGTACGACGATAATGACGGTATTGCGGCAGCCAGAAGTTGTTGGCAATTGCCTGCGACAGCACATCTTCAGAGGTGACGACAGCCACACCTGCCAGCTGTGCCGCTTTACCGACTTCCATAGCGATGATTTTCGACACGCCCTGGATATCTTTGATTTCAGGCAGAACCGGACCTTCGCCATCGTTAACCAGCGGGGAGCAGTCAGCCAGGGCACGGCTGGCAGTCATCAGCATGGTATCCGTCACGCGACTGGCACCTGAGGCGATAACGCCCAGACCAATACCGGGGAAGATATAGGAGTTGTTGCACTGGGCAATCGGGTAGATTTTTCCGTTCCAGCTGACCGGCGAGAACGGGCTGCCGGTGGCGACCAGTGCCGCGCCGTCGGTCCAGGCGATGATGTCGGCTGGCGTCGCTTCAACGCGTGAGGTCGGGTTAGAGAGCGGCATGACGATCGGGCGTTTGCAGTGCTTGTGCATCTCGCGGATGATCTCTTCGGTGAACAGCCCTGGCTGACCCGATACCCCAATCAGAATATCCGGCCGGGCGTTACGCACCACGTCGAGCAGCGAAATCGCGTCGCTGGTGACATCCCAGTGCTGAATGTTTTCACTTTTCTGCACCAGCTTGCTCTGGAAATCGAGCAGGTTAGGCAGCTTGTCGGTCAGCAGACCAAAGCGATCCACCATCATGACCCGGCTGCGCGCTTCTTCATCGCTCAGACCTTCCGATTTCATCTGCGCAATAATCTGTTCCGCGATGCCACAACCGGCAGAACCGGCGCCCAGGAACACCACTTTCTGTTCGCACAGGCGGCTACCGGCGGCGCGGCTGGCGGCGATCAGTGTCCCGACGGTGACCGCGGCGGTGCCCTGAATGTCGTCGTTAAAGCAGCAGACTTCATCACGATAGCGGTTAAGTAACGGCATGGCGTTCTTCTGGGCGAAATCTTCGAACTGCAACAGCACTTTCGGCCAGCGGCGTTTTACCGCCTGAATAAATTCGTTAACGAAAGCATCGTACTCTTCGCCGGTAATACGCGGGTGACGCCAGCCCATGTAGAGCGGATCGTTCAGCAACTGCTGGTTATTGGTACCGACATCCAGCACCACCGGCAGGGTATAGGCTGGGCTGATACCGCCACAGGCGGTGTAAAGCGACAGTTTACCGATCGGGATGCCCATACCGCCGATGCCCTGGTCACCCAGACCCAGAATGCGCTCACCGTCAGTAACCACAATCACTTTCACGTTCTGTTTAGTGGCGTTCTGCAGCATATCTTCGATACGGTCGCGGTTCGGGTAAGAGATGAAGACCCCGCGTGCGCGGCGATAAATTTCAGAGAAGTGTTCACAGGCAGCGCCGACGGTAGGGGTATAGATAATCGGCATCATCTCTTCGAGATGGTTATCCAGCAGGCGATAGAACAGCGTTTCGTTGGTGTCCTGGATGTTACGCAGATAGACGTGCTTATCGTTATTGTTTTTGAAATCCTGGAACTGACGCCAGGCACGCTGCGCCTGCTCTTCAATTGACTCTACCGCTTCCGGCAGCAGGCCATTGAGATTAAATTCGTTGCGTTCTTCGATGCTAAAGGCACTGCCTTTGTTGAGCAGGGGAAATTCCAGCAAAATCGGGCCAGCGTAAGGGATGTAGAGCGGACGTTTACTTTCGTAGTCGAGTTCCATGCAGTGATGCTCCGGTTGCAGTGTTGTCTGGCGTCACGCCGGAAAGGTAGCGCCAGTTTACTTACCCGTTATAGCTCAGGCTGCAGGAGCAGTGCAGCGGCCGAGTTTCCGCTGCGCATCATTCACGTACCTGCTGCTATCCTGCAACCCGAATTATTCAGAGTAATTTGTCATGACGTGAATTCTGGCGCCAGATCCTATGAAATTTCCCACAGAAGTACAGCATTTGTTCATAAAAGGTCACAAAACTGTGGCCTTTCTGACAGCCGGTTATGCTTTGTGCAATCTGACAGCCAGCAGCTCACTGCAACCAAAGGTCTGTAATGTGGCCTGCGTGGCGGCAAACTGGCTCAGCGTGGCATTTTCGACTTCTGCCAGCACCGCTCTTTTTATCTGGCTGCTGTGACCGCCCTGCATATTCAGCAGCACCAGCGCGGCCTGTAACGGCGGAAAGCTGGGGTTAAACGCCGCGTTCTCAGCATAGCGACCGGTCACAATGGTGCCGGATTCGGTTTCCAGCGCCACGCCGCTGTGTGACTGGCTGTAGGGCGCGTGACTGGCGTTGGCCGCCGCAACGGCAGCCTGTACCAGCGGATCGCCGTCAGCACGATAGCCGTGATCGACCGCGTCCATCAGCAGCGTGGTGATGTCGAGATCGCGCGGGCCAAAGGCATCAGGCAGGTAATCCGCCAGGGTGCTGATGGCGCGCTGCGGCAGCGAAATACGAATCTCTGTGCCGCTGTTGAGTTCATTCATAAACTGACGGCAGTGGCCGCACGGCGTGTAGTTGACCGTGATGGTCTCCAGCCGGCGTTCACCGCGCAGCCAGGCGTGGGTGATGGCACTCTGCTCAGCGTGTACCGTCTGTTGCAGCGGCGTGCCGGTAAACTCCATGTTGGCACCGAAGTACCAGGTACCGCTGACGCCACGGGCGATAGCACCAACGTTAAAGTGTGACACCGTCGCTACGGCACAGGCCGCTGCCAGTGGCAGCAGCGCCAGCGCCAGCGCATCGGCGTCCATCTGAGTCTGTTGCTGAAGCGACGCGACCTGGTCGGCGTTCAGCACGGCCTGAAAGTCAGGCGCGTCCAGCAGCGGAGCCAGCGCCGTTTGCAGAGTTGACGGCAACGCCTCGAAGGCGGAGAGGAAACGTGAATGCATGAGAGCCTCATTAAATTCAGCAGGGCGATATGCCAGTCATCGGTTTATATGTGATCCACATCGCTCTGACAATGCAACCTGTGTTGCATGTTTCAACTTTGCGAGATCTCTCGCAAAGTTTTAGCCAAACCAGTGCAGCAGAACCGGAAAAATAATCGGGGCTAGCAGTGAGGTGATAATGCCGCAGATCACCAGCGCCAGTGAGCTGAATGCCCCTTCCTGATAATCGAGTTCTGCGGCGCGGGCGGTGCCAAGGGCATGAGAAGCGTTGCCGATCGCCAGGCCGCGCGCCGCTTTAGATTTGACGCCAAGCAGATTCAGCAGCATATGACCGAATACCGCGCCCAGCACGCCGGCGATCAGCACGCAGATCGCGCTGATCGCCGGAATGCCGTGCAGCGAACCGGCCACCGCCATCGCAATCGGCGTGGTCACCGACTTGGGAATGATCGTGGCGGCAATTTCCGGCGTAGCACCCAGCCACAAGGCGATGGCGGTGCCCGACACCATCGCCGTCAGGCTGCCGATAAAACAGACGCCAATGATCGACTTCCAGCGGGCGCGAATCTGATGCATCTGCTCATACAGCGGCAGCGCCAGCGCCACCACCGCCGGTTGCAGCAGCTGATTGAGAATCTGACTGCCGGCAAAATAGCGCGAGTAGGGCAGCTGCAACAGCAGCAGGATCGGGATGATAATCGCCATCGCCACCAGCAGCGGATTGAGCAGCGAGATTTTCAGGGTTAGCGCCAGCTTGCGCGCCAGAAAGAAAGCCGCCAGCGTCAGCGGCAGCGACCACCAGATATCACTCATCCTCTGACTCCCTCACCGGGCGGCGGCTATGGAGCTGGTGAGCGCTTACGCCGACCACAGCCAGCACCACAAAGGTACTGACGATGCAGGAGATGACGATCGGACCAAACTGGGCGCTGAGAATATCGGTGTGGCTCATCACGCCGACGCTGATCGGCACAAACAGCAGCGCCATGTAACGAATGATCAGATGACAGCCCGGTTTTACCCAGCTGACCGGCAGGATTTGAGATGCCAGCAGGGCGAACAGGATCAGCATTCCAAGAATACTGCCAGGAATGGTGATTGGCAGCAGCGAGGCGATGCCGTTGCCACTGTATAAGCAGAGATAAATGATAATAAAGGCACGTAGGTAGCGCCCGCAGACAGACAGCACGGTGAGCATGACAGGCTCCTGTTTTCACTGAGCTTCATCATACGCATTAACCGCTTAGCGTGCTAGCGATCACATAACAGGCACCAGGCAGACGCTCGGTGGTGCAGAGCAGAAGATAACCCACACAGAAGAGGAATGAGGAGTGAGGAAAAAGAGGGGGAAGAAACGATCTTCCCCTACTGCTGTTGCCAGCAGTAAGGAAAGATCATGGCGGGCGGTTACTTAACCGGCATACCCGGTACCGCACCGCTGTCTACCGACAGCACAAACAGATCTTTGCCGCCAGGACCGGCTGACAGCACCATCCCTTCGGAGATGCCAAAGCGCATTTTTCGCGGAGCCAGGTTAGCCACGATGATGGTCATCTTGCCGACCAGCACCGATGGATCGGGATAGGCCGCGCGGATGCCAGAGAAGATCTGACGCTTCTCGCCACCCAGGTCGAGCTGCAGACGCAGCAGCTTGTCCGAGCCCTCAACCAGCTCGGCCTGCTCAATCAGCGCCACCCGCATATCGACTTTGGCAAAATCGTCGATGGTGATGGTGTCACCTACTGGCGCATCCGCCAGCGGACCGCTGACTGCCGGCGCGCTGGCCGCGGCGGCATCTTCTTTCGACGCCTCGATCAGCCCCTCAACCTTCGCCATTTCAATGCGGCTGTAGAGCGCTTTAAACGGCGCAACCTGGTGATCCAGCAGCGGCTGCGGGATCGCATCCCAGCTCAGTTCGCAGTTAAGGAAGCCTTCTGCCCGCGCACTCAGCGACGGCAGCACCGGCTTCAGCCAGGTCATCAGCACGCGGAACAGGTTAATCCCCATTGAGCAGATCGCCTGCAGATCGGCGTCACGGCCTTCCTGCTTCGCCACCACCCACGGTGCCTGCTCATCCACGTAGCGGTTTGCCAGATCGGCCAGCGCCATGATTTCACGGATAGCGCGGCTGTACTCGCGGCTCGCCCAGGCTTCGCCAATCTTCTCTGACGCATCCACAAAGGTTTGATAGAGCGCCGGATCGGCCAGTTCAGCCGCCAGCTTGCCGTCAAAGCGTTTGGTAATGAAGCCAGCGTTACGTGAGGCCAGGTTAACCACTTTATTCACGATGTCAGCATTCACGCGCTGAACGAAATCTTCCAGATTCAGGTCGATGTCGTCGATGCGGGACGAGAGCTTGGCTGCGTAGTAATAACGCAGGCTGTCGGCATCCAGATGCTGCAGCCAGGTGCTGGCTTTAATAAAGGTGCCGCGCGATTTCGACATCTTGGCCCCGTTCACTGTCACATAACCGTGCACAAACAGGTTATTCGGCTTGCGGAAGTCGCTGCCTTCCAGCATTGCCGGCCAGAACAGGCTGTGGAAGTAGACGATATCTTTGCCGATAAAGTGATAGAGCTCGGTGGTGGAGTCTTTACGCCAGAATTCATCAAAGTCGATGTCGCCACGCTTGTCACACAGGTTCTTAAACGAGCCCATGTAGCCGATTGGCGCATCCAGCCAGACGTAGAAATATTTGCCTGGCGCATCCGGGATCTCGAAACCGAAATAGGGCGCATCACGCGAAATATCCCACTGTTGCAGACCCGATTCGAACCACTCTTGCATCTTATTGGCAACCTGATCCTGCAACGCACCGGAACGGGTCCAGGCCTGCAGCATGGCGCTGAACGATGGCAGATCAAAGAAGAAGTGTTCAGAGTCGCGCAGCACCGGCGTCGCACCGGAGACCACTGACTTCGGATCAATCAGTTCGGTCGGGCTGTAGGTTGCACCGCAGACTTCACAGTTATCACCATACTGATCGGCAGATTTACATTTCGGGCAGGTGCCTTTAACAAAACGGTCCGGCAGGAACATCCCTTTTTCCGGATCGTAGAGCTGAGAAATGGTGCGGTTCTTAATGAAACCGTTCTCTTTCAGGCGGCCGTAAATCAGCGCCGAGAGCTGGCGGTTCTCGTCACCGTGCGTTGAGTGATAGTTGTCATAGCTGACGTTGAAACCGGCAAAATCCGCCTCGTGCTCCTGTTTCATTTCAGCAATCATCTGCTCCGGCGCGATGCCAAGCTGCTGCGCTTTCAGCATGATCGGCGTGCCGTGCGCGTCATCGGCGCAGATGAAGTAAACCTGATTGCCACGCATTCGCTGGTAACGCACCCAAATGTCTGCCTGAATATGCTCGAGCATGTGGCCGAGATGGATTGATCCGTTCGCGTAAGGCAGCGCGCAGGTTACCAGAATTTTTTTAGCGACTTGAGTCATAGTTTGCGTAGCTTTCTGTTGATTGAAAAAACGGGCTTAGATGGTAACCGAAGGCTCCGCTGGCGTAAACACAAGGGATTCGCCACCGCCAGTCGCCGCGAAACCCTGGCCATCTGATATCATTGACAATACATCGCTGAAGCACAGCGTAAGAACAGCAGAAAAAAGGAGTGGGGGATGACAGCACAATCCCGGGAACCGCATACGCCTGAAGCCCTGCGCGCCATCGTGGTTGGCGTGCTGAGAGGCTTTGAGCATCCGACGCTTCAACAGAATCTCACTGCGCTGAAAGCGTTACATCATGTGGCGCAGCTCGACGGCAAACTGCATATCGAACTGATTATGCCGTTTGCCTGGGCCAGCGCCTTTGAAGAACTGAAAGCTGAAACCAGCGCGGAGCTGCTGCGCCTGACCGGCACGCGCGCCATTGACTGGCGTTTAAGCCACGATATCGCCACCCTGAAGCGGGTGAAAAATCAGCCGGGCGTTAACGGCGTGAAAAATATTATTGCCGTCAGCTCCGGCAAAGGCGGCGTGGGCAAATCCAGCACCGCTGTCAATATGGCGCTGGCGCTGGCCGCCGAAGGCGCGCGCGTCGGCATCCTCGACGCCGATATTTATGGCCCGTCGGTGCCGAATATGCTCGGCACCGAACACGAGCGGCCCACCTCGCCCGATGGGACCCATATGGCACCGATTATGGCGCACGGGCTGGCCACTAACTCAATCGGCTATCTGGTAACGGACGATAACGCGATGGTATGGCGCGGCCCGATGGCCAGCAAAGCGCTGATGCAGCTGCTCAACGAAACCCTGTGGCCGGAGCTCGATTATCTGGTGCTGGATATGCCGCCCGGCACCGGCGATATCCAGCTGACGCTGGCGCAGAATGTCCCGGTCACCGGCGCGCTGGTGGTCACCACGCCGCAGGACATCGCGCTGATCGACGCCCGCAAAGGGATCGTGATGTTTGAGAAAGTCAGCGTGCCGGTGCTGGGCGTGGTAGAGAACATGAGCCTGCACATCTGCAGCCAGTGCGGATTCCACGAACCGATCTTCGGTACCGGTGGGGCACAAAAACTGGTGGCTGATTACCAGACTCAGCTACTGGCCCAGTTGCCGCTGCACATTAACCTGCGAGAAGATCTGGATGAAGGCCAGCCGACGGTGATTCGCCGGCCGGAGAGTGAATTTACCGCGCTCTACCGCCAGCTTGCCGGACGGGTTGCCGCCCAGCTTTACTGGCAGGGCGAGGTGATCCCTGGCGATATCGCGTTCCGCGCGCTCTAAGCCCGGCCCGACCCGCTGGTGTATTCAGACGCCAGCGGGTAGTGCATCAGCACATAGCCTCCCTGTTCCCCTTCGCCCTGTGAAATCATCTTCCAGCCATGTTTCAGGTAAAACGCCTGTGCTGCTTTATTCATCGACAGACACTTCAGCGCGCCGGTCGAGGTGAAGCGCGCCTGAACCGCTTCCAGCAACGCGCTGCCGGCACCGCGGCCCTGCCAGTCAGGCGCGACATAGAGGCTATGCAGGAAATTGTCATTCTCCAGCAGGCCGGCAAAGCCGACCCGCTGACCGTCGCTCTCGGCCACCAGTACGGTTTCACCGAGGATTACGCTATCAAAGTCTTCCAGCTGCCAGTCGCTGCCATCCAGCCAGTGCCAGTTATGCCGACGCGATGCCAGAAACAGCGTACGCAAAAAAGGTCGATCGGCTTCAGTAAACGGACGAATCTCCACAAGTCAGCTCCCTTTATCTCCGGTCTTACAAAGCTAGCAGCGATTGGCGGAAAAGATTTGGAAAAGATAAAGCGGGTTAATTGTCGCGCCATTCGCTGTACACTGCCTCGCGGGCCAGAGAGCATCACGCTTTCCGCGTTTGATAGCTTTCGTTTATTTGATTGATAACGACTGCATATTAGATGTTGGCCCGGAAATTCTGTAACGTACATCACATAATTCAACGGAGGCCATCAGATGTCTATTATCAATACCAAAATCAAGCCGTTTAAAAACGCAGCATTCAAAAACGGCGAGTTCATCGACGTAACCGAGAAAGACGTTGAAGGTAAATGGAGTGTGTTCTTCTTCTACCCGGCTGACTTTACCTTCGTTTGCCCGACCGAACTGGGTGACGTAGCCGATCATTACGAAGAGTTCCAGAAACTGGGCGTAGATATCTACTCCGTTTCAACCGACACCCACTTTACCCACAAAGCCTGGCACGGTTCTTCAGACACCATCGCGAAGATTCAGTACGCGATGATCGGCGACCCGACTGGCGCGCTGACCCGTAACTTCGAAATCATGCGCGAAGCAGAAGGCCTGGCTGACCGTGGTACCTTCATCGTTGACCCGGAAGGTATCATCCAGGCGATCGAAATCACTGCGGAAGGCATTGGCCGTGACGCCTCTGACCTGCTGCGTAAAGTGAAAGCGGCACAGTACGTCGCCTCTCACCCAGGCGAAGTGTGCCCGGCGAAATGGAAAGAAGGTGATGCAACACTGGCTCCATCTCTGGACCTGGTTGGCAAAATCTAATCCCGCTTCGGCCTTTCGATCTTTCTCTCATCGGGTGCCACGGCACCCGATTTTTTGACCAGGATATCACTATGCTCGACACAAATTTGAAAACTCAGCTCAAGGCTTACCTTGAGAAATTAACCAAACCTGTTGAGTTGATTGCCACTCTGGATGAGGGTGCCAAATCAACCGAGATCCGTGAACTGTTGGTCGACATCGCAGGCTTGTCTGATAAGGTCAGCTTCCGCGAAGAGAACGATCGTCAGGTCCGTAAACCGTCGTTTTTAATCACTAACCCAGGTTCGAACAACGGCCCGCGTTTTGCCGGTTCGCCACTGGGTCACGAATTTACCTCACTGGTGCTGGCGCTGTTGCAGACCGGTGGGCACCCATCGAAAGAAGCGCAGAGCCTGCTGGATCAGGTTGCCGCGCTGGATGGCGATTTCCATTTCGAAACCTATTATTCGCTCTCATGCCACAACTGCCCTGATGTGGTACAGGCGCTGAACCTGATGGCGGTGCTGAACCCACGCATCAGCCACACCGCGATTGACGGTGGCCTGTTCCAGAATGAAATTCAGGAACGCAACGTGATGGGCGTGCCGGCGGTTTACCTTAACGGTAAAGAGTTTGGTCAGGGCCGCATGAGCCTGGCAGAAATCGTCAGCAAAGTGGACACCAACGCCGACAAACGTGCCGCTGAAGAGCTGAACAAGCGTGACGCCTATGACGTTCTGATCATTGGTAGCGGACCGGCGGGCGCAGCAGCAGCAATCTATTCTGCCCGTAAAGGCATTCGTACCGGTCTGATGGGCGAACGTTTCGGCGGCCAGGTGCTGGACACTGTGGATATCGAAAACTACATTTCTGTGCCGAAAACCGAAGGGGCCAAACTGGCTGGTTCACTGCGCGCACACGTCGATGATTACAATGTCGATGTGATTGAGAGCCAGAGCGCCATCAAACTGATTCCGGCAGCGGCTGCGGGCGGCCTGCACGCGGTTGAAACTGCCTCCGGCGCAGTACTGAAATCACGCAGCATTATCCTGGCGACCGGCGCACGCTGGCGTAACATGGGTGTGCCGGGCGAAGAAGAGTATCGCACCAAAGGCGTTACCTACTGTCCGCACTGTGACGGCCCGCTGTTTAAAGGCAAGCGTACCGCAGTGATCGGCGGCGGTAACTCCGGCGTTGAAGCGGCGATTGACCTGGCTGGCATCGTTGAACATGTCACGCTGTTGGAATTTGCCGGTGAGATGCGTGCTGACAAGGTGTTGCAGGATAAACTGCGCAGCCTGAAAAACGTTGATGTGATCCTGAATGCCCAGACTACCGAAGTGAAAGGCGACGGTAGCAAGGTGACCGGTCTGCAGTATATCGACCGTACCAGCCAGACCACTCACGAACTGCCGCTGTCCGGTATTTTCGTGCAGATCGGTCTGCTGCCTAACACCCCGTGGCTGGAAGGCGCCGTTGAGCGCAACAAAATGGGTGAAATCATCATTGATGCCAAGTGCGAAACCAGCCTGAAAGGCGTTTTCGCGGCCGGTGACTGCACCACGGTGCCGTACAAACAGATCATTATCGCCAGCGGCGAAGGTGCAAAAGCCTCGCTGAGCGCCTTTGATTACCTGATTCGCACCAAAGTGGCTGAATAAGTTTTGCGATAGCCACGCAACAGCCCCTCGACAGATGTTGAGGGGCTTTTTTTTAGTATCCCGCCAGCGTCATCAGCATCATCCACAACGGCGTTGTCACCGCAGCAAACAGGGTTGAAAACAACATGCTGGCGGCAGCCGGGCCGGTTATCACGTTGAATTTCTGTGACATCAGGTAGACATTCACCCCGACCGCCATCGATCCCAACAGCACCACTACTTTACTCTCCAGCGGCGGCAGGCCGGTCAGCCAGGCGATCGCCCATACCGTCATCGGTTGCAGCACCAGCTTGAGCAGGCAGAGGGTATAGCTCTCTTTCAGGCCTTCACGCACCCGGTAATGGGCCAGACTCATGCCCAGCGTGACCAGTGACAGCGGCGCAGCGATCGATCCCAGCATTCGTAGCGGCTCAGCGGCCAGCAGCGGCAATGGGCGCTGCAGAAAACTCCAGGCGGTGCCGCTGAGAATGCCAATAATCAGCGGATTCTTCAGCACGCCGATCGCCGTGCGTCCCAGCCCCTGCATTGAAAAGCTGCCCTGTTTCGCCCATTCCACCGATACCGTCAGCAGCGTCCAGAGGATCAGGCTGTTAAATACCAGCACCAGCGCCACTGAGGGCAGGGAAGCCGGCCCCAGCAGCACGGTAGCCACCGGAATGCCCAGCATCACGTTATTCGAAAAGATGCCGCCCAGCGCGAAAACCGAGCCTGCCACGCCATCCAGCTTAAACAGTCGTTTCGCCACGATCCGGCCGACAATAAATACCAGCAGGCAACTGCCAAAGAAGGCCAGCAGCAGCCGCGCGTCAACCGGCGGACTCTGGTAGAAATGGCTCATCACGCCAAACAGCATGCAGGGCAGCGCGACGTTGAACACGAAGCGGTTCATCCCTTCGCTGATGCTGGCGGGCCATTTACCCAGCCGGGTCAGTCCGTAACCGAGCAGGATCAGGATAAACAGCGGTGCGGACAGATAAATTTGATGACTGAGGCTATTGAGCAGAAGAGGCATACGGCGGTTCATTTCAGGCAGCTAATAATTATCAGCCTAACAAATTGTTAACCAACAGGTAACCTGCCGTGGCGATAAATCTCGATCTGTCTGCTTTTTAGCCCAGCCAGCGGCGCGCCTGCCGATCGCTGATATCGCGATAATAGACACGATGAATCATTTCGCCGCAGCCCGAACAGCGGGCGGAAATATAAGTGGAAAGATAGTGTCTGCCATTTGGCGCAGTGGCACCGTGACGTTCGATATTAATGTCCTGCCATCGATGGCGGTGAGGAATAAGCGCTGACAATCGCATCATACATCCTGAATAGTATGAAGTTCCGCTTCCGGAGTCGTTTAACTCCATGAAAATAAGTGTTTTTTTTGCGATGCTGTGCGCAGGCTAATTATTATGGCGTGATGCAGCTTATCAATGGGAATAACATCCCCGCAGGGCGCTAATATCACCTACCTCAAAAGAGGTATATTTATAGCCCGCAGCATTAAGCCTGTTTTTGCCGTCACAGGAATTGATCGGGATCATACGAAGTGTTACCGGCGCGAGGATTGATCGCGCAGGGGTGACTGGTTTTCGCTGCGACGGCTCCTTATGTTGCAGGCTGTAACGTGACTCGGGTGCTCTTGCTGGTGAAGGCTGAATCGTCAGGGTTAACCCAGACACTTTCAATCCATTGAAAAAATTGGTTCTCATATTATGCCGGTGGCATCTGATTGCCTGAACCCCGCCAACGCCTGTTTTGAAGACGCTGGATCGCAGACTGCGCTGCATTGTAATGGCTGAATCGTCAGTGCCGTGCTTTTATAACCAGGTATAGAGACTGCGTTGCTGATATCAAGGCGGGTAGTGATGCTTGCAATAGAATAGTCGCGATCAATAACCGCTTTGTCCGCTTAAATTTTCTGCTCTTCGGGAAAGGGTGAAGAGCGCTGCCACCCCTGGCAGAATGGCAAGTCAGTTAACCCATCAATAGTGGAGTGCGCTTTAATGTAAAGCTCTATATGTGTTCCAAAATGGGAAGATAAAAATTAAAAACAATTAAGGTTAGTGTAATAAAACCGTTTAATTATTTGTCACTTTTTAGGTGTGTTGAGATTTTTATTTGATTTATCAGAGCGATATAAAAAGGGTGGGGCGTTCAGGTCGTTTGTTTTGCTTAACCCGGCCCCATAATTCAACCGCATCTTTCGTATCTGGCGTCACTTACGATTTTCCTATCCTGTTGCTCCTGATTTGAAGTTGATGGATATAAAGATAATTTCTTAACGGAGTGGTCAATGAAACCTAAGTTTGTTGCTTTATTATGTCTGTTTTCATTTTGTTCGGCGGCTGATACCGTTGGGTATCGAGGTGATATCCTTTATTTTAAAGGGGATCCCGCCAAAGACTCAGAGGCCACGGTTTATATTAAGGATGGCTATCTTATTGTAAAAGACGGACGCATTGTTAAATCAGGTGACTATATATCGTTGAAGGATCAGCCTGTTGATAACACCGTCGATTACAGCGGCAAAATTATTACTGCTGGATTTGTCGATACTCACGTTCATTATCCTCAGATCACGATGATCAGTGAATATGGTGAACAGCTGATTGGCTGGCTTAATACTTATACTTTTCCAACAGAGATAAAATATAAAAACCATCACTATGCTTCACAGCAAGCAGCAGAATTTCTTGACCAGTTGATCAACAACGGGACGACCACTGCGCTGGTATTTGCGACCAGTTCACCGGTATCAGTCGATGCTTTTTTTGAGCAGGCGTTAAAACGCAATATGCGCATGATTAGCGGCAAGGTATTGATGGATCGAAACGCACCTGCAGAATTGCTGGATACGCCGCAGTCAGCCTATGAAGAGAGCAAATTGCTGATTGAGAAATGGCAGCACAAAGGACGGCTGGATTATGCGGTCACACCTCGCTTTGCGCCGACATCAACGGATCAGGAGTTGGCAGTCGCAGGAAGATTGCTTAAAGAATATCCCGATGTTTATCTGCATACCCATTTAGCTGAAAACAATCAGGAAGTCGAATGGGTAAAACAGCTATTCCCGCAAAGTCGCAGCTACCTGGATGTTTATGATAAACATGGGCTGGTAACCAAAAAATCGATTTTTGCCCACTCGATCCATCTCAACGATGATGACTTCAGGGTGCTGTCAGAGAAGAACGCTAATATTGCTTTTTGTCCTACTTCAAATCTTTTTTTGGGCAGCGGGCTCTTTAACCTGGATAAATCAAGAGAATATCATATTCCTGTGGGCCTCGGGACGGACGTAGGTGCCGGTACCAGTTTATCTATTATTCAGACAATGGATGAGGCTTATAAAGTCACACAAATGCGGAAAGCGTTTACTGATAAGCCAGAAGAAGTGCACTCTCTCACGCCGAGGGAAAATCTCTATCTGGCTACGCTTGGCGGTGCTACGGTGCTGTCCCTCCAGGATAAAATAGGCAGTCTGACGCCTGGCAAAGAAGCCGATTTTGTGGTGCTCGACCCTCTGGCCGGTCCGATTCTGTCTGAGCGTAACAAGCAGGCGAAAAATATCGACGAAATTCTGTTTGGTATGGAGATGCTGGGTGATGATCGCATCGTTGCGCATACCTATGTGATGGGAAAGAAAATGAAATAATCTGACATTTCGTGACGAGTAGAAAGACGGAGAATGCCCGAACCGCTTTTATCTGAGAGCGGTGTTAACAGGCAGTAAGCCGACGCAATATATAAATTATAAGTCCTGCTAAAGGCGCTCTCCGTCTGTTTCTAAACCAATTTGACAGGCTTAAAGGCAATGTTCCTGTCACAAGCCGCCCGATTTACACTAACGGCACAAGAATCAATAGTTCAGGCGGTAGTACGCTTGTCACAGAGAATCGTCAATCACCATAAATTCCCGCATCAATGGGTGGTGAGGGCTCTTCGCCTGGCAAAAGGATGATTGTCTGCGCGTGAGCAAAGATAACGGGTTTTATAGCCACGCCTGGCAGAGAAATGCTTAGTGGCGACTAATTGAATTTAAGCCTGACAGTGTGATTTCACCTCAGCCCGCGGCGCGGCTGCCGATCGCTGATATCGCGATAATAGACACGATGAATCATTTCGCCGCAGCCCGAACAGCGGACGGAAATATAAGTGGGAATATAGTCTCTGCCGTTTGGCGCAGTGGCACCGTGACGTTCGATATTAATCTCCTGCCATTGATGGCGGTGAAGAATAAGCGCTGACAATCGCATCATACATCCTGAATAGTATGAATTTCCGCTTCAACAGTCGTTCAACTCCCTGAAAATAGGTGTTTTTTTGCGATGCTGTGCGCAGGCTAATTCTTATGGCGTGATGCAGCTTATCAATGGAAATAACATCCCCGCAGGGCGCTAATATTACCTACCTCAAAAAAGGTGTATTTATAGCCCGCAGCATTAAGCCTGTTTTTGCCGTCACAGGAATTGATCGGGATCCTACGAAGTGTTACCGGCGCGAGGATTGCTCGCGCGGGGTGACTTGCTTTCGCTGCGGCGGCTCCTTATGCTGCAGGCTGTAACATGACTCGGGGTGCCCTTCCACGTGAAGGCTGAGAAATACCCGTTGAACCTGAACTGGATAATGCCAGCGTAGGGAAGTCTGATGCCTGACCGCATTCGCCTTCTTGTTCGCCGGTTGGGAGCTATGATGAATCATCAATCTCAACACCTTTCTGCTGCGCAATTCGCGCCCATTCTGTACCGCTTCCGTCGCCAGTCACCACTGGTGCACTGCATGACCAATGACGTGGTTCAAAACTTTACCGCCAATGTGCTGCTGGCGCTCAACGCTTCGCCAGCGATGGTGATTGATGCAGAGGAGGCCGCGCAGTTCAGCGGTTTTGCCGATGCCTTGTTAATTAATGTCGGGACGCTGACCGCTGAGCGCCAGCAGGCGATGCAGGCGGCGATCACGGCTGCCCGTCAGGCCGGCACGCCCTGGACGCTGGATCCGGTGGCCGTTGGAGCACTGACGCTGCGCACGACTTTCTGTCAGCAGCTGCTGAGCCAGCAACCGGCGGTGATCCGGGGGAATGCCTCAGAGATTCTGACGCTGGCGCAGCAGGCCGGCGGCGGACGCGGAGTAGACAGCCTGCATCAGGCGGATGTGGCGCTGGAGGCGGCCCGGCAACTGGCCCGTGACTATCAGACGCTGGTGATCGTGACCGGCGAAGTGGACTACGCTACCGACGGTCTGCGGACTTTTGCCATTCACGGCGGCAGCCCGCTGATGACGCGGGTGGTCGGCACCGGCTGCGCGTTGTCGGCAGTGGTGGCGGCCTTTAGCAGTCTGACCGGTGACCGGCTGCTCAACGTGGCGACGGCCTGTCAGGTGATGGCACGCGCCGGTGAGCAGGCAGCGGCAGGCTCGACCGGGCCAGGTAGTTTTGCCACGGCGTTTCTTGATGCGCTCTGGACGCTGGAGGTGAACCATGAAGCGCATTAATGCCCTGACTATCGCCGGTACCGATCCCAGCGGCGGAGCGGGGATTCAGGCCGATCTGAAAACCTTTTCGGCGCTGGGCGCGTACGGCACCAGCGTGATCACCGCGCTGGTGGCGCAGAATACCCGAGGCGTCCAGTCGGTCTACCGCATCGATCCTGACTTTGTCGCCGCTCAGCTCGATTCAGTGCTGGATGATGTGCGTATCGACAGCGCGAAAATCGGCATGTTATCGGAAACCGCGATAGTAGAACGGGTCGCGGCACGGCTGAAGCGCGCTGAAATTCCCTTTGTGGTACTGGATACGGTGATGGTGGCGAAAAGCGGCGATGCGCTGCTCTCGCCGGATGCAATTGCCAGCGTGCGCGAACTGTTACTGCCTCAGGTGTCGCTGATCACGCCGAATCTGCCGGAGGCGGCGGCGTTGCTGGGATGTGCCGTAGCGCAGAATGAAGCGCAGATGCGGACGCAGGGCGAGGCGTTACTGGCAGCGGGATGTCAGGCGGTATTGATGAAAGGCGGACATCTTACGGCTGACGACAGTCCGGACTGGCTGCTGACGCCTTCGGATCAGCTGCGGTTCAGCACGCCGCGCGTCAATACCCGGCATACCCACGGCACCGGTTGTACGCTGTCAGCAGCGCTGGCGGCATTGCGTCCCCGCTATGCGAACTGGGCAGATACGGTGGCTGAGGCCAAAGCCTGGTTGCAGCAGGCGCTGTTGCAGGCAGATTCACTGGAGGTCGGGCAGGGGATTGGTCCGGTACACCATTTTCATCAATGGTGGTAACAGCGTTGCGTCGTCCCTGAACAGGGCGACGCAGCGGTATCAGGGGGCTTCAAACCATGCGCTGTTGCGCTCGGCGATAGGGGTAATCGAGAAGATCATCTCCTGCAGATGGCGGCGCATCGCCGCTTCGGCAGCGTCAGGGTCGTGCTGTTTTAACGCCGCGAAAATCTCCTCATGCTGCTCAATCAGGCTTTCCGGCGGGGAAACCTCACTCAGCGTCAGAAAACGCACCCGGTCCATCGCCGCTTTGATGTTCTCGACCGTTTCCCACGCCAGCTTACAATCAATACTTTCGGCAATCAGCCGGTGAAACTCATCATCCAGGCTGAGAAACGCCTGGCTGTCATGCCGCTCAGCGGCCATACGCTGCAGTTGCAGGTTGTGCGCCAGCACCATCAGCGCCGGTTCGCCAATCTCCAGCGCGGCACGACGCACCACCGACACTTCCACCGCTTCACGGATAAAGCGACCATCCGCCACCCGTTTGGCAGAGATTTTACGCACAAAGGTGCCGCGCTGCGGCAATACCTGTACCAGCCCGGCCTCGGCCAGTTTGATGAACGCTTCCCGCACCGGCTGGCGAGAGACGTTAAAACGCGCAGAGACCTCTTTTTCCGACAGCAGCGAACCAGGCTGAATCGCACAGGTCACGATATCTTTGCGCAGAAACCGGTAAATCTGCTGATTCACCGGTTCGCTGGTGGTAATGGTATAAGCGATCGACATGCAGCAATATCCATATTACGGCTGGCTGATGCCAGCCCGATGGGAAAGAGTCAGTCTAATCAGCACGCTGCGTCTGCGCCAGTGCTTTGTCACCAGGCGGTTATGCCTGGCTCATGCACTGTTGTACCGTCGCCCGCGCGCCCTGAGTCGTCAGCTGCTGATAATAGGCGGTCAGTCGGGCAACCAGATCGGCGTTTTGCGCCAGATCGTCGCCAAAGATTTCGCGCAGACCCAATAGCGCACGCACACGCGGCGCGCCTTCTTCGCTGCTGGCGACCGTCTCTGCCAGCGTGGCTTTCAGCGGATCGCGAATTTCAATCGGCTGGCCCTGCTCGTCAATGCCTCCGACATAGCGCATCCAGGCTGCCACGCCCAGCAGCAGCAGTTCGCAGCGGCTGTTGTTACGCAGATGCCAGCGCAGACTGTCCAGCAGACGCTGCGGTAATTTTTGCGATCCGTCAGTGGCGATTTGGTATGTGCGATGTTTGATGGCGCGGTTTTCATAGCGGGCAATCAGCGAATCAGCATAGGCTTCAAGGTCCACGCCCTGGGTGCGCAGGGTCGGTGCCTGCTCATCGACCATCAGTGAACGGGCTGCGGCACGGAAGTGCGGGTCCGCCATGCAGTCACTGATGTGCTGATAACCGGCAAGGTAACCCAGATAGGCGAGGAAAGAGTGGCTGCCATTCAGCATCCGCAGTTTCATCTCTTCATACGGCAGCACGTCGGAGACCAGTTCGGCACCCGCTTTTTCCCACGCCGGGCGACCGCTGACAAAGTTATCTTCGATGACCCACTGAAAGAAGGGTTCCGCTTCCACCGCCACCGGATCACGGGAGCCGAGCCGTTCGGCTAGCGCATCAAAGGCAGCATCGGTCATCGCCGGCACGATACGGTCAACCATGGTTGACGGAAAGGTGATCTGCTGCTGGATATAATCAGCCAGCGCCTTATCCTGCCGTTGTGCCAGCTGCACAATCACGTTGCGGGTCACATGGCCATTCTCCGGCATGTTGTCGCACGACATCACGCTGAAAGGGGGCAGACCCAGCTCGCGACGCCGGGCAATCGCGGCCAGAATCAGACCCGGCAACGAACGTGGCGACTGCGGGTTTTGCAGATCATGGACGATGTCGGGATGATCCGGATTGAGATTGCCGCTGGCCGGCTGGTGGCAATAGCCTTTCTCCGTCACGGTCATCGAGACAATCGCCACATCGGGCTGACACAGCGCGTCGATTACCGCATCAATGCCGTCGCCTTTACCATGCAGCGCCGCCGTGATTACGCCGATGACCCGGGTCTGCAGCGAATCATCCGCCATTTCGGTCAGGGTATAGAGCAGTTGCTGTTTGCGCAGCGCCTGAATCAGTTCGCCGCTGTTAAGGTTAACTTCGCAGTAACCCCAGTCGCTGTCGTGTTCGGCGGCCAGCTTATCGCTGCACAGCGCCTGATGGGCACGGTGAAAGGCACCAAAGCCGATGTGCACCATCCGGGTTTTAAGCTGGCTACGGTCGTAGGCAGGGCGCTGGATCTCAGCGGGCAGGCGATCAATCTGTAACATAGTCCGTCCTTATGGCAAACGGGGCGCGAGGCGCCCCGAAATCAGTGATCATGTCGCGTGATGAAGGTTATACCGAAACCGGTTTATCCTGCGTTTTCGGGCTGCGAATCACAAACAACACCAGGAAAGCACCCAGCGCGGCGACACAGCCAGCCAGCACAAAGGCGCTGTCGAATTTGCCGGTATGCTGGACAATAAAGCCGGTGACAATCGGGCCGATGATACCGGACAGGCTGCCGACCAGATGGATAAAGCCGCTGATGCTGCCGACCCGGCTCTTGTGCACCACATCCTGAATAATCGCCCAGTAGATTGCGCCGGTAATGTAGAGGAAGAAGATCGACACCGACATCATCATCACCGCGGGAACCACATCTTTTATCGTACCTGCCAGCGCCACACAAATTGCCGCCGCCAGCAGTGAGACCACCAGCACAATTTTACGGGACAACAACAGTTTGCCGGTGATGTTAAAGATTTTATCGGAGATCCAGCCGCCCAGCGCCAGGCCGACGAAACCGACAATCCACGGGATCATGGTGGTGATGCTCATCGACTTGATATCCAGGCCGTGCGCCTGCACCAGATAAGCCGGAAACCAGCTCAGGAAGAAGAACAGAATGTAGTTGTAGCAGAAGAAGGCAAACGCGGTCACCAGGATGATCGGCTGACGCAGGTAGTAGCCAAACGGATGAGCGGTTTCTGACAGATCGGCCTCATCATTGGGGTTCGCCGCTTTCAGACGTTCAATTAACAGGCGCTCCTCTTCACTCACGCGTTTGCTTTTCGCCGGGTTGTCCGCAGCGAAGAACAGCCAGAAGGTCATCCATACCAGACCGATGCAGCAGACGATAATGAATGCCGGACGCCAGCCATAGGCCAGCGCCAGATAACCGATAATCGGACCGGCTACCGCGCCACCCAGCGGCGAACCGGCGCTGAGTAATCCCATCGCGGTGGCGGCCTGTTTTTTGGGAAACCAGCCGTTGATCGCTTTGTTGGCCGAGGCACAGATAGGTCCTTCAGCCATACCGAACAGCACGCGCAGGATCAGCAGCGACCAGAAACCGGTCGCCAGCGCGGTCATGCCGCAGAAGATTGACCAGGCGCCTACCGCGACCGCCAGCACAATTTTCGGGCCAAACCGGTCAGTGGCGAGGCCACCGACGAAGTTAAACAGCGCGTAACCAAAGAAGAAGCTGCCGAAGATCATGCCGAACTGCTCAGCATTGATCGCCAGATCTTTTTCCACCAGCGGCACGGTCAGCGACAGGGCAACACGATCGAGGTAATTGATCATGTAAACCAGGAACAGCAGTAAAACGAGGGTCCAGCGCAGATTCTTGAACATACAAACTCCGTGATCTGTTTTCTCTTTATAATCATGCCGGCGGGTACGCACCGGCTGAGGACACCTGGTGTTCAGTGGGCATTAACCCATTTGCAGGATCACTTTGCAGCAGGTGCGCGGATCTTTCTCGAACAGCGTCATGGCGCGTTCAATCTCCTGAAGTGGGAAATAGTGCGTGACCAGCTTCTCTGGCTGGATTAACCCTTTTTCCATCCATTCAATCACCTGCGGGAAGCGGTTGCTGTTAAGCCGTGAGGTAAACAGCGACAGCTCTTTGCTGGTGAGACTTTGCTGCGTAATGCTGCAGGGTTCGCCGGAAAAGCCCAGCAGACCGATACGCGCCGCCGGAGAGGCGAGGGCAGCCGCTTCGGCCAGAATGGTGGGATGGCAGGCCGCGTCGATAATCAGCGTCGGCTGAACGCCTTCCAGCTGCGCTGCCAGCGGAACCTCGCTGTTGTTAAACAGCCGATCGGCCCCGTTCTGCTCTGCCAGTGCCAGCCGTTCCGGCAGGCGATCCACCACCATTACCTCTTTGACGTTGTAAACGCCTTTCAGCACCTGAATCGTGGTTAAGCCCATCGGACCGGCACCGTAAATCAGCGCCACATCCTGCGGTTGCGGCTGCAAAAACGCAGTGATGTTAGCGGCGATGGTAAACGGCTCGACCAGACTCGCCAGCCGATCGGGGATGCTGTCCGGCAGGCAGAAGGCATTGCTGGCGGGGGCCAGCGCATAGTCACTGAAGCCGCCGTCGCGATGGACGCCAATCACCTGCAGTGAAGTACAGACGTTGGGGCGACCTACCGAACAGGGATAGCAGTGACCACAGCTGACCACCGGATCGACCGCCACGCGTTCACCCAGCCGGGCCGCATCGACGCCGTCGCCGACCGCATCGATCACGCCAAAAAATTCATGACCAATCACCCGCGGATATCTGGCGAACGGGTTGTGGCCGTGCCAGATATGGACGTCAGAGCCGCAGATGCTGGCATAGGCCACTTTCACCCGGACTTCACCGGCCGCCGGTTGCGGCAGCGGACGTTCAGCCAGCACCAGCTCGCCTGGTTGTTCAATTACCACACTTTTCATCGGGCGCTCCTTACCAGTTCCACAGCGTGCCGTCTTCGAGACGGGCGACCGGCAGATAGGCGGGTTCGTAGGGATATTTCGCGGCCAGCTTCTCGTTAAATTCAATGCCCAGACCCGGTTTGTCGCCAGGATGCATATAGCCCTGGTCAAAGGTCCAGTTAGCCTCGAACAGCTCCATCATCTGTTCAGAGAAGCCCATATACTCCTGCACGCCGAAGTTAGGCACCCAGAGATCAAAGTGCAGCGCGGCTGCCATGCAGATTGGCGAGAGATCGGACGGACCGTGTGAGCCGGTGCGTACCTGATAGAGTGAGGCGAAATCCGCAATGCGGCGCATCCCGGTAATTCCGCCCGCATGGGTAATGGTGGTGCGGATATAGTCAATCAGCTGCTCTTCAATCAGCTGCTTACAATCCCAGATGCTGTTGAACACTTCTCCTACCGCAATTGGCGTCACGGTGTGCTGACGGATCAGGCGGAAACATTCCTGATTCTCGGCTGGCGTCGGATCTTCCATCCAGAACAGGCGGTAATCTTCCACGCTCTTACCGAAACGCGCCGCTTCAATCGGCGTCAGACGGTGGTGCATGTCATGCAGCAGATGCTCATCAAAGCCAAATTTGTCACGGATCGCCGCGAACAGTTTTGGTGTGAAATCGAGGTATTTCTCGGTTGACCAGAACTGCTCTTCCGGCCAGTTACCTTTGGTGGCGGGTTCATAGGCCAGCCCTTTACCTTTCGCCATGCCGTAGGTGGTTTTCATCCCCGGTACGCCGCACTGGGCACGGATCGCCTTGAATCCCAGCTCTTTATGCTTCGCGTAGTCGTCCATCACTTCATCGATGGAATGGCCGGTAGTGTGGCAATAGACCATCACACCGGTGCGTGACGCGCCGCCCAGCAGCTGATAAACCGGCATATTGGCGGCTTTGCCTTTGATATCCCACAGCGCCATATCCACCGCAGAGATGGCGGACATGGTCACCGGGCCGCGACGCCAGTAAGCGCCTTTATAGAAGAACTGCCAGATATCTTCGATTTGATGCGCATCGCGGCCAATCAGCTGCGGGCAGACGTGATCTTTCAGATAGGACGCTACCGGTAATTCGCGGCCATTCAGCGTGGCATCGCCAATGCCGGTCAGGCCCTGATCGGTAGTGATTTTGACAGTGACAAAGTTTCTGCCTGCACAGGTTACAAATACTTCAGCGTTAACAATTTTCATCCCGATAGCCTTTAGTCAGCATTCAATGATGAAAAAATACGCGCTTTAATACTACCATACAAGTTGATGCGGCAGAGTTGTGAAGGCAATCACAAAGCGTTAACGCTGGCAAAAAGAAAGGGGCTTTCGCCCCTTGTTTGATCAATCAGGCCAGCAGCGGACACTGCGGCGGCAGACGGCAACTCAGCGCACCGGCCAGCACCTCAATCACGAACTCACGTCCGGAAAGCGGCTCACCGTCAAGGTTAAAGGTCATTTCATGCGGTGAACGGATCGTCAGCGACTGCAGCTGCGTGGTGACGATGCCGGGATTGTCATCATCGCCGGTCAGCGAGTGCAGCAGCGTAGGCAGCAGCTCCTGAGCGGTGACGATGCTGACATCCAGCCGGCCATCGTTGATCAGCGCCGACGGACAGAGACGCTGTCCGCCGCCCGCCTGACGGCCATTACCAATCCCGATCACCAGCGCATCGCCCTGCCAGTGAAAGTCGGGTCCGCTGATTTCACAGGTATCGGGCTTGAGGGTATCCATCCGCATCAGGCCGTGAATAAAGTAGGAGACGCCGCCCAGAGCCGATTTCAGTTTTTCCGGCGTTTCGGTGGTGATCCGGGTGCCAAATCCGCCGGTCGCCATATTAATGAAATAGTGGGTCTGATTGACCCGCGCCAGATCGATGCTGCTGGCTTTACCCTGAATGGCCAGCCGCAACGCGGGTTCCATCTCTTCGGGGATGCCGACGCTGGTGGCAAAATCGTTGGCGGTACCCAGCGGCAGAATGCCGAGCACCGGACGATGGGCCGCTTCAGAGGCTGCCAGCGCGGTGGCGATCTCATTGATGGTGCCGTCACCGCCGCCAGCGACCACGGTTTCTGCCTGTAGTGCAATCGCCTCTTTGACATAGCGGTCACCGTCACCTTTTTCAAAGGTCACACGTACCGCGATATCAAAACCTTCTTCACGCAGCGAGCTGATTGCGTCTCGCAGATCATCATTGCCTGCGCCTTTTCCATTCAGAATCAGCAGCGTAAGCGATTTTTTATCCATTATCTGTTCCTTGAAGATCTACAGAGTGAGAGGAGGGTTATAACATAGCTGACCGCCGAAAATTATTGGCGATAGTGAGAAAAAAGAAAACCCGCACGGGGGAGCCGGGCGGGTGAATGAGGTGGTTCCAGTAATAACCTGCTGATTGTTGTTACTCGTTGGCAGCAGGCGGGACTATAAGGCAGCGCCGCTCAGGGGTCTGTGATCCTGTTCTAACTTCATCAAAATGTTTCAGTTGGTAAACGATTTGCATGAGGATCGCGCGTGTCCTGGCCGTCAGCAAAATTGCGCAGCAGCAGGCCGAAGCGCAGATCAACCTCTTCGGGTACCCGCAGCCAGACGCGGTGTCCGTCGCCGGGCGCAACATCGATCGCCTCGCCACGTGCATTCTGCAACGCATCCAGCTGACACAGCAGATTCCCGGCGGGCGTCATGATCTCCAGCTGATCGTGCAGCATGAATTTGTTTTTCACCGCCACTTCCGCCCAGTCATCCCGTCGCTCACCGGTAAATTCGCCCACGAACTGCTGACGATCGGAGACTGAAAAGCCCTGCTGATAGTTCTGGTAGCTGTCGTGGGTGTGACGACGCAGGAAACCTTCGGTATAACCGCGATGGGCCAGTCCTTCCAGCGTTTCCAGCAGCGACGGATCAAAAGGTTTTCCGGCGGCAGCATCGTCAATCGCCCGGCGATAGACCTGCGCGGTGCGGGCGCAGTAATAGTAAGATTTGGTGCGGCCTTCAATCTTCAGCGAGTGGACGCCCATCTGACTGAGACGCTCAACGTGCGCCACCGCGCGCAGATCTTTGGAGTTCATGATGTAGGTGCCGTGTTCATCTTCAAAGGCGCTCATTACCTCGCCCGGCTTCATCTTCTCTTCCAGCAGAAACACTTTGTCGGTCGGCTGCCCGACGCCGAGCGTCGGCGTGACATCCTGCACCGGGATCGGCTGATGGATACCGACGATATTGCCGACCTCATCCTGCTGGCCTTCGGCCACCTTATACTCCCAGCGGCAGGCGTTGGTGCAGGTGCCCTGATTGGGATCGCGTTTATTCATGTAACCGGAGAGCAGGCAGCGGCCGGAGTAGGCCATGCAGAGTGCGCCGTGAACAAACACCTCCAGTTCCATCTCCGGCACCTGCTGACGGATTTCGGCAATCTCTTCCAGCGACAGTTCGCGAGACAGAATCACCCGGCTCAGCCCCATCTGCTGCCAGAACTTAACCGTCGCCCAGTTAACCGCATTGGCCTGTACCGACAGATGAATCGGCATCTGCGGAAAGGCCTCCCGCACCAGCATGATCAGGCCCGGATCGGACATAATCAGCGCATCAGGCTGCATCGCCACCACCGGGGTTAAATCACGGATAAAGGTTTTCAGCTTGGCGTTATGCGGCGCAATGTTAACCACCACATAGAACTTTTTGCCCAGCGCGTGCGCTTCATCGATCCCTTTGGCGAGGTTTTCGTGGGTAAATTCATTGTTGCGCACCCGCAGGCTGTAGCGCGGCTGGCCGGCATAGACCGCATCGGCACCATAGGCGAAGGCGTAGCGCATGTTTTTCAGCGTGCCGGCAGGGGAAAGCAGTTCGGGTTTCATCGGGTTCTCACTGATGTCAGGTCAGTATGCCGCCTCAGGCGACAGCGGCAGGGCCGGTCAGAGGCCCTGCTAAAGGTGCGGAATTGTAGGCAGTGGGAAAACGGAAGTAAATTGATCGGGATCAAACTAGATCAAATGACAAACGTCAGCTTCCCAGCGATAGCCCATACCGTAGACGGCGCGGATAAAAGGTTGTTCGCTATCAAGGCTTTCCAGCTTGCGGCGCAGATTTTTAATGTGGCTGTCGATGGTCCGATCGGTGACGACACGGTAGTCGTCATACAGATGGTTGAGCAGTTGCTCACGCGAGAACACTTTGCCTGGCTCCAGCGACAGCGTTTTCAGCAGGCGAAACTCTGCCGGGGTCAGATCCAGCGGCCGATCGCGCCAGCTGGCCACAAAGCGGCCTTCATCTATCGTCAGCAGCGAGCTGTTCGGCACCTCTTCGGCACTGCGTTTCACCCGGCGCAGAATGGTTTTCACCCGCGCCACCACTTCACGCGGGCTGAACGGCTTGCAGATATAGTCATCTGCGCCGATCTCCAGCCCCAGCAGCCGATCGATCTCTTCGGTGCGGGCGGTGACCATAATAATCGGCAGTTCCGAGTGGCGACGGATCTCGCGACACAGCGTCAGCCCGTCGGTGCCGGGCAGCATCAAATCCAGCAGCATCAGGTCGGGCGGCGACTGGCGTACATAGTCCAGCACCGCATTGCCATCGGCAATATGGTGGGTGCGGTAATTGGAGGCGTGCAGATAGTCGATCATCAGCTGCGCCAGTTTTGGTTCATCTTCGACCACCAGAATTAACGGGTCGTGGTTTGGCTGGCTCATAAGCAGTTACACAGAGGGAACGTAGCGCAAGTGTAGCGCGATTTTCAGTCCACCTAAATCAGAGTGCTCTGCAGAGATGTCACCACCGTGCGCATCAACGATGTTTTTACAGATCGCGAGGCCGAGTCCCGACCCGCCGCTGGCCCGGTTACGCGAGCCTTCGGTACGGAAAAAGCGTTCGAAAATCTGCGCCTGATGTTCGCCGTCGACGCCGGGCGCACTGTCTTCCAGATCGATGCGCCAGTAAGGCGCTTCATACCACAATTTCACCTCGACCCGGCCTCCGCTGTCGGTATAGCGCAGGCTGTTTTCCAGCAGGTTGGTGAACAGCTGCATCAGGCGATCGGGATCGCCAAAGAATGGCGCTTCATCCGGCAGGTTGAGTTTCAGGGTTAAACCATAGGCGCGGTAGCGTTCAGCAAAGCTGCCGGCGGTCACCTCCAGCAACTGCACCAGATCGGTCGCCTGCTTGCGGTAGGCGAGGGCGCCCTCATCCGACAGGGAAAGCTGATGCAGATCGTCCACCAGCTTGGTCAGCACCACCACTTCACTCTGCAGCGAGGCGATTGCCTCCGGCGTGATTTTACGCACGCCATCCTGCATCGCCTCCAGCTCGCCGCGCAGAATGGCCAGCGGGGTACGCAACTCGTGGGAGATGTCCGCCATAAAGGCGCGGCGCATGCTTTCGTTTTTTTCCAGCGAGCTGGCCAGCAGGTTAAAGTCACCGGCCAGCTGACCCAGTTCATCCTGACTGCCAACCTCTACCCGGGTTGCAAAATTACCGGCCGCCAGATGATGGGTGCCGTCAACCAGCCGTTTGACCGGTGCCAACAGGCCGCGCGCCATCAGCCAGGTCACCAGCGCCGCCAGCAGCGTGGAGAGCGCGACGATATACCAGCTGGTGCGCCGCTGCTGTTGATCAAAATTAATGTCGGTGCTGCGCGTCAGCCGCTCCGGCGGCGAGCCGATCACCCAGCCAACCACTTTACCGTTGCTGGTGGTGATATTACGTCGCGATCCTTCGGGCGGCACCGGCGAGCGCGGGCCGACCATCACTTTATATTGCTGGTCGAGGATCCAGAACTGGGTGCGCCAGCCGTGGGGCGGCAGCTGATTATTGCTGTCGGGATTCTGCTCCAGCGACCGCAGAATATTAAACACCAGCCGATCGTTATGGCGCAGAAAATCCCAGTTACCGTGCTGCTCATACTGATCGGCCAGCGCGTCACTCAGCAGGCTTAACCGTTGTTCGTTGCCACGCTTGATGTAATCGACAAAGCCATGTTCAAAGCTGAGGCGGACGCCCCAGTGCATGGTGATCAAGACCAGCATGCAGGTCGAGAAAATCGCCATAAACAGCTTGGCGCCAATGCCGATGCGCAGGTTAACCTTCATGACTTTCTCCGGCGTCGTAAGTCGACGTTTTTACTCACCTGCTGCGGCACGCGCCAGAACACCAGCGCCGGCAGGATAATAATCAGGGACATGCACAAATAGGCATAAATAAACATCTGATGTTCCGCACTGCTGTCGCTGGCAGCATCCTGAGCAAAGGCACCCAGCAGCAGGCCAGCCAGCGTCACGCCGATACTCATCGACAGCTGCATAATCATCGACAGCAGGCTATTGCCGCTGGAGGCGAGTTCATCGGGCAGCTCTTTCAGCGTCAAAGTATTCATTGAAGAGAAGCGGATAGCGTTGACCATGCCCTGCAGAAATAGCACCAGCGGCAGCAGCCAGACCCAGCCCAGAATCGCCACCAGCGGGAACAGCAGCACCACCAGAGCCAGCGCAATCGTCGATACCACCAGCACGTTGCGATAGCCAAACAGGTTCACGATGCGCACCACGATGCGCTTCATTCCCATATTGCCCAGCACCATCGGGATCATCATCAGCCCGGCGTGAAACGGGCTGTAGCCCATGCCGACCTGCAGAAAAATCGGCGTCATAAAGGGCAGCATGCCGCTGCCGATGCGGCCGGTAAAACTGCCGAGCAGGCCAATCGAGTAGATGCGGTTATCAAACAGCTTCAGGCTGAACAGCGCATTGTCATTGCTGCGCGCGTGCATCAGATAGAACAGCAGTGAGAACATCCCGACCAGGATCATCGCGCCGAGCAGTAACGGCGAGCCGCCGCTGCTGCGCTGACCATCCAGCGCCAGAGTTAAGGTCGCCATACCCACCGCCAGCAGGATAAAGCCGCTGAAGTCAAACCGGCGGGTTTGCATCGCATAGTTCGGCATCAGCATCAGGGTCGCGACGGCACCGGCAATGCCGACCGGAATGTTGATCAGGAAGATCCAGTGCCAGCTGGCGTACTCCACCAGCACGCCGCCCAGCGCCGGCCCCAGCAGCGGGCCGATCTGACCCGGCAGCGTCACAAAGGTCATTGCCGACATATACTGTTCGCGCGGCACGATTTTCATCACCGTCAGGCGCCCGACCGGCACCATCATCGCGCCGCCAATGCCCTGAACCACCCGCGACATCACCAGCTGATCAAGCGTGGTGGAGAGGGCACACAGCAGTGAGCCGAGGCTGAACAACACAATGGCGCTGAAGAAAATATTGCGCACCCCGAAGCGGTCGGCCAGCCAGCCGCTGACCGGCAGCATCACCGCCACCGTCAGCACGTAACAGACAATCACCGAGTGCATATGCAGCGGACTGACGCCCAGATCGTGCGCCATCGCCGGAATGGCGGTGTTCACAATGGTGGTATCCAGCGTCTGCATAAAGAAGCCGATCGCCACTATCCATAATTGCCAGCGGACATTTGCGCTCTGTGTGTTCATCGTTCAGCCCCGAAAATCACGTCACTTCGCTCTCTTCACCCCGCGCGACGCTGCTGCGTCGCACACCCTGTTATTGCTGCTGCGCTGTGACCTGCGGATGTTTTTTACGCCGCAATTTATCCATCATCAAATAGACCACCGGCGTGGTGTAGAGCGTCAGCAACTGGCTCATCACCAGGCCACCGGCAATGGTAATGCCGAGCGGCTGGCGCAATTCCGCGCCGTCACCGCTGGTCAGCACCAGCGGCAGCGCGCCAAACAGCGCCGCCAGCGTGGTCATCAGAATCGGCCGGAAGCGCAGCAGACAGGCCTGAAAAATCGCTTCGTGCGCGCTGAGCTGGCCGTTGCGCTGTGCCTCAAGGGCGAAATCTACCATCATGATAGCGTTCTTTTTCACGATGCCGATCAGCAGCAAAATCCCGATTAGCGCAATCAGGCTGAACGGGGTATCGAACAGTTCCAGCGCCAGCAGCGCGCCGACACCAGCCGATGGCAGCGTCGACAGGATGGTCAGCGGATGAACATAGCTCTCATAGAGAATCCCCAGCACGATATAGACCGCGCCAATCGCCGCCAGCATCAGCCAGAGCTGGCTGCTCTGCGACTGCTGAAACACCTGAGCGGTACCGGCAAAGCTGCCGCGCACGCTGGAGGGGACGCCGAGTGCGGTCATGGTGCGATCGATCGCTTCAGACGCCTGCGACAGCGACACCCCTTCCGGCAGGTTAAACGAGATGGTCGACGCCGCCGAAAGCCCTTCATGGTTAACCGACAGCGGGGCGTTGGCTGGCTGCCACTTTGCAAACCACGACAGCGGAATCGCCTTGCCTTCGCTGTTGATAACAAACATCTGCGACAGAGCGCTGATGTCCTGGGTGTAGCGCGGATCGACCTCCATTACCACTTTGTACTGATTCAGCGGCTGATAGATGGTGGAGATCTGACGCTGACCAAAAGCGTTGTTTAGCAGGGCGTTAGCGTCAGAGACGCTGATGCCAAGCCGTGCCATGCTTTCACGATCGTAGCTCAGGTCCATCTCACTGCCTTTATCCTGCTGATCGGAGTTGACGTCCGCCAGCTGCGGCAGGGCGGCGAACGCCTGACGGATTTTGGGCTCCCAGGTTCGCAGATCATTGAGATCGTCCGACAGCAGCGAATACTGATAGCTGGCATTCGACTCGCGTCCGCCGACGCGCAGATCCTGCACGGCATTCAGGTAGAGGTTAGCGCCTGGCTCCTTCGCCAGTTTGATCCGCAGGCGGGCGATCACCTCCTGTGCGCTCTCTTTACGCTCGGAGAGCGGTTTGAGCGAGATAAACATCGAGCCGCTGTTGGTACGCATCCCGCCGGTAAAGCCGACCACGCTTTCGACCGCCGGATCGGCACCGACGATCTCCATGAAATCCTGCAGCTTGCTGCGCATCGCCTGGAACGAAATGCTCTGATCTGCCGAGATAAAGCCGGAGAGCCGGCCGGTATCCTGTTCGGGCATAAAGGTTTTCGGGATGCTGATAAACAGCCAGACGGTCAGGCCGATGGTGGCTAAAAACAGCAGCAATACCCAGCGGGCATGGTTCAGCACCACGCGCAGCGATCGGCCATAGCCCTGCTGGATGGCCAGCAGCAGCCGGCCTGAGCCATGCCGCCGTGGCTGGCTGCCCGGCACCGTGGGTTTCAGCAGATACGCACACATCATCGGCGTCAGGGTGACCGAGATAAACAGCGAAATCACGATCGCGACCGACAGGGTGATAGCAAACTCGGCGAAGAAGCGGCCAATCAGCCCGCCAATCATCAGCAGCGGCAGGAAGACCGCAATCAGCGACAGACTCATCGACAGCACGGTGAAGCCGACTTCCCGCACCCCTTTCAGCGCCGCGGCCAGCGGTTTCATTCCCGCCTCGACGTGGCGGGCAATGTTCTCCAGCACCACAATCGCGTCATCCACCACAAAGCCGGTGGCGATGGTCAGCGCCATCAGCGACAGATTATTCAGGCTGAAGCCGCACAGGTACATCGCGGCGAAGGTGCCAATCAGCGAAACCGGCACCGCAACCGCCGGGATCAGCGTGGCGCGACCGGAACGCAAAAAGGCGAACACCACCAGGATCACCAGCGCGACGGCAATCACCAGCGACTGCTCCACTTCATGCAGTGAAGCGCGAATGGTTGGCGAGCGATCCTGCGCAATCTGCAGATCGATAGCGGCCGGGATCACCTCATGCAGCAGCGGCAGTTCGGCGCGAATGCGATCGACGGTATCGATGACGTTGGCTTCAGGGGTTTTGCGAATCAGCAGCAGCACCGCCGGTTTACCGCGCGACATCCCGGCGTTGCGCACGTCCTGAACCGAGTCCTCAACCGTGGCAACGTCCGACAGCCTGACCGCCGCGCCGTTGTTGTAGTGCACGATCAGCGGCTGATACTCACTGGCGGTCTGCAGCGCGTCATTGGTACGCAGCTGCCAGCGCTGCTGCGAATCATCCAGTGCGCCCTGCGGCCGCCGCTGGTTGGCATTGCTGATGGCGGTGCGCACCGCATCCAGCGACACGCCCTGATTAAACAGCGCCTGCGGATTCAGCGCCACACGCACCGCAGGCAGCGAACTGCCGCCCACCGTGACGTCGCCCACGCCCTCAATCTGTGACAGCTTCTGCGCCAGCTGGGTCGAGGCGTAGTCATACAGCTGACCCGGATTGTAACTATCCGAGGTCAGCGTCATGATCATGATCGGCGCATCCGAAGGGTTCACTTTGCGATAGGTCGGGCGCGACGGCATCCCGGTCGGCAGCAGGCTCTGCGCGGCATTAATCGCCGCCTGCACATCACGCGCTGCGCCATTGATGTCGCGATCAAAATCGAACACCAGGATAATGCGGGTACTGCCCAGCGAGCTGGTAGAGGTCATTTCACTGACCCCGGCGATGCGGCCCAGCGAACGCTCCAGCGGCGTGGCGACCGACGAGGCCATGATCTCCGGCGCGGCACCGGGCAGGGAAGCCGAGATGACGATGACCGGGAAATCGACCTGCGGCAGCGGGGCGACCGGCAGCAGGCGAAAGCCCAGGATCCCGGCCAGCGCAATCGCCAGCGTCAGCAGAGTGGTGGCGACCGGCCGATGGATAAACAGCGCAAAGAACTTCACTCTGCGGCCTCCGTGCGGCCGAAGCGACGACGGGTTGCCAGCGCCAGTCGATCAAACAGCAGATAGATCACCGGCGTGGTAAACAGGGTCAGAACCTGACTGACAATCAGCCCGCCGACCATCGCAATCCCCAGCGGGTGACGCAGTTCCGCGCCGACGCCGGTACTGAGCATCAGCGGTAATGCGCCCAGCAGCGCGGCCAGAGTCGTCATCAGAATCGGCCGGAAACGCAGCAGACAGGCCTGATAGATGGCGTCGTAAGGCTGCATACCCTGTTCACGTTCGGCCGCCAGCGCGAAGTCGATCATCATGATGGCATTCTTTTTCACGATACCGATCAGCAGAATGATGCCGATGATCGCCACAATATCCAGCTCGTTGCCGCTGAGCATCAGCGCCAGCAGCGCGCCGACGCCAGCGGTCGGCAGCGTCGACAGGATAGTGATCGGATGGATAAAGCTCTCATACAGCACCCCGAGCACGATGTACATCGCCACGATGGCCGCCACAATCAGCCAGACGGTGCTGCTCAGCGCGGCTTCAAACGCCAGCGTGCTGCCCTGGAACTGGGTCATCATGTCGGCCGGCATACCGAGCTGCGCTTCCGCCTGCGACACCGCTTTAACCGCATCCTCCAGCGAATAGCCGTCAGCCACGTTGAACGAGAAGGTGGCCGACGGGAACTGATCGAGATGGTTAATGCTGAGCGGGGTATGGCGCTGCTCAATCCGGGCGATGGTGCTCAGCGGCACGCTGCCGCCGTCGCTGCTGGCCAGACGAATGCCGTCCAGACTTTGCAGGCCGGGCGTGGCGCGGTTGTCCTGCTCCAGCACCACGCGATACTGATTGGCCTGGGTATAAATGGTGGAGATCAGTCGCTGACCAAAGGCGTTATACAGCGCGTTATCCACGTCAGCCATACTGATGCCCAGCCGGCTGGCGCTGGCGCGATCAACATTGATATAGGCTTCCAGCCCCTGATCCTGCCAGTCGCTGCTGACGTCCCGCAGCTGCGGCAGGGTGTTGAGCTCGGCCAGCAGCGCCGGCACCCAGGTAGAGAGCGACGCCAGCGAGCCCGACTGCAGCGTAAACTGATAGGGCGTGCGGCTCGCCTGGGTATCGATGGTGAGATCCTGCACCGCCTGCAGCCATAACTGCACGCCCGGAATCTGGCTTACCTGCTGCTGCAGCCGTTGCTGAATCACCGGAATACGATCTTCACGCTGGTCGAGCGGCTTGAGGTTGATTTGCAGGCGGGCGCTGTTCAGCGCGGCGTTGGTGCCGTCGACGCCGACAAACGAGGTCATGCTCTGGACCGCCGGATCTTTCATGATAATCGAGGCGACGTCGCGGGTACGCTCGGCCATGCTGGCGTAGGAGACCGACTGCGGCGCCTGCAGCGTGCCCTGAATAATGCTGTTGTCCTGCTGCGGGAAGAAGCCTTTCGGGATCATCATCCACAGCATCAGCGTCAGCACCAGCGTGCCGAGCGCTACCGATAGCGTCAGCCACGGATGGCTGAGCACCCGGCGTAAACCACGGCCATAGACGGCGATAATGCGATCAAACATCGCTTCACTGGCGCGCGAGAAACGGTTCTGTTTACGCAGCGACTCGGCGCTCAGCATCCGGGCACACATCATTGGCGTCAGGGTCAGTGAAACCACCGCTGAAATCAGAATCGCCACCGCCAGCGTCACGGCAAATTCGCGGAACAGACGTCCGATTACATCGCCCATAAACAGCAGCGGGATTAATACCGCAATCAGCGAGAAGGTCAGAGAGATGATGGTAAAACCGATTTCGCCTGCGCCTTTCAGCGCCGCGGTCAGCGGTTTTTCCCCTTTTTCGATATAGCGGGAGATGTTCTCGATCACCACAATCGCGTCATCGACCACAAAGCCGGTGGCGATGGTCAGTGCCATCAGCGTCAGGTTGTTGATCGAGAAGCCGAGAAAATACATCGCCGCAAAGGTGCCGATCAGCGACAGCGGTACCGCCACCGCCGGGATCAGCGTGGCAGGCACATTGCGCAGAAACAGATAGATGATCATCACCACCAGCGCCATCGCCAGCATCAGCTCATACTGGGTATCGTTCACCGACGCGCGAATATTAGTGGTGCGATCGGTCAGCAGTTTAACGGAGACCGATTTTGGCAGCGCCGCCGTCAGCGCTGGCAGCATGGCGCGGATGTTATCGGCGGTGGCAATAATATTGGCACCCGGCTGACGCTGCACGTTGAGCACAATGGCGGCGTCGCGGTTGGCCCACGCACCCAGCCAGCTATTCTCCGCACCCTGCTCAATAGTGGCGACGTCACCCAGCCGCACCGGTGCGCCATTGTTGTAGCTGATGATCAGCTGACGGTAATCTTCTGCCGATTTCATCTGATCGTTGGCCGACAGGGTAATCGAGCGCGTTGGCCCATCCAGACTGCCTTTGGCCGAATTGACGTTAGCGTTACTGATGGCGGTGCGCACCGTCTCGCTGGTCAGGCCCAGCGCCGCCAGCGCCTGGGCATTCATTTTGACCCGCACTGCGGGCCGCTGACCGCCGGACAAGGTCACCAGACCCACACCGCTGACCTGAGAAATTTTTTGTGCCACCCGGGTTTCCACCATGTCCTGTACCTGGGTCAGCGGCATACTGCTGGTGGTAACGGCCAGCGTCATGATCGGCGGATCGGCCGGGTTCACTTTGCTGTAGACCGGCGGGTTAGGCAGATCGTTAGGCAGCAGGTTGGTGGCGGAGTTAATCGCCGCCTGCACTTCCTGTTCCGCCACGTCGAGCGGCAGGCTGAGCTGGAACTGCAGCGTTACCACCGATGCACCACCTGAACTCTGCGATGCCATCTGCTTCAGGCCCGACATCTGGCCGAACTGACGCTCCAGCGGTGCGGTAATCGACGAGGTGACGACATCCGGGCTGGCGCCGGGATAGAGCGTGACCACCTGAATCGTCGGGTAATCGACTTCCGGCAGCGCTGAGACCGGCAGGAAGCGGTACCCCAGCACGCCCGCCAGCAGAATGGCAATCATCAACAGCGTGGTGGCGACCGGACGCAGAATAAACTGGCGTGACGGTCCACCGCTGTGATCGGGAGGCATCACCTGCATTACTCACGCTCTCCTTTCGACGGCAGGGTCGCACGGCTGCTGCGCGGGGCGGTACTTTGCGGCGCGACAATCTCCACGGTTGCCCCTTCGGTCAGGCGATCCAGACCGTCAGTCACCACCCGCTCACCGGCTTCCAGACCGGCGCTGATCACCACTTTCTGGCTATCCTGCAGGCCAGCCATTACGCTTTTCTTACTGACTTTATTGTCACTGTTAACCACCCAGACGAAGTGGCCTTCATTGCCCATCTGTAGCGCAGCGGCCGGGATCACTATCGCATCCTGCAGCGTATTGACCTTCAGCCGAACGTTTACGAACTGATTCGGGAACAGCGCGTCGTCCTGGTTATCGAACCGCGCTTTGATTTTGATGGTGCCGGTGGTGACATCAATCTGGTTGTCGAGACTCAGCAGCTTACCGCTGGCAATCAGCGTCTGATTACTGCGATCCCAGGCTTCGACCTGCAGCGTTTCGCCGTTTTTCTGCGCCTTGAGAATCTGGCTGATGTTATTTTCGGCCAGCGTGAAGACCACGTCGATGGGATGCGTCTGGGTGATCACCACAATGCCGGTGGTATCGCCGCTGGTGACGTAGTTGCCGACATCAACCTGCTTCAGGCCGACCCGACCAGCAATGGGCGCGGTGATGCGGCTGTAGGTCAGATTAAGCTGGGCGCTGGCGACGCTGCCTTCATCGGCCTTCAGGGTGCCGAGGGTTTCGCTCACCAGCGAGCGCTGAGTGTCCAGCTCCTGTTGTGACACCAGCGAACTTTTCGCCAGTTTTTCGAAACGCGCCAGGTCGCGCCGGGCATTCGCCAGCGTGGCCTGATCTTTTGCCAGCTGCCCCTGCGCCTGGGTTAATGCGACCTGATACGGGCGCGGATCGACTTCCGCCAGCAATTCCCCGGCTTTGACCTGCTGACCTTCGGTAAAGTGAATCGCCACCAGATCGCCATTCACCCGGCTACGTACCGTGGCGGTATTGGCCGCGGTCACGGTGCCTAATCCGCTCAGATATTGCGGCACGCTCTGGCGAGTGGCGCTGGCCGCCTGGACCGGGGCCAGCGGACGGCGCGCGCCCTCAGCGCCACTTTTGCCGCGGGGTGCCTGACCTTTTGTCTGGCTATCGCTTTGCGGTTTAGCAGCGTGTTGCTGCCAGCCGTAATAACCGCCCACGGCGGCGATAATCACCACCAGCACAATCAGGCTCTTTTTCATAACAGGATGTCGGGTGCTCATTATTTTTCATGCTCTCCAGCAGTGACGTAGTCCCAGGCGCAGGCAGCAAACGGTGAGCCTGCAAACGACAGATTGTAGTCGCCTCTGACGGGCAAAAGTTGAAGGAAATAAGGATATCTGTCCGGGCGGGGTCATTATGCCTGTTCTGACATTAATCTCACCTCAATCGTCATAAAGGCGTTAATACGCTTTGCTATGCTCAGTAACAGACCGTTTCGATACACCACTAAGGAGCAGATAATGAGTCAGAATGAGACCCGACAGTTGGGCGACAGTGGCATTTCGGTACCGCGACTGACGTTTGGCGGCAACGTGTTTGGCTGGACCGTGGATCGGCCCACCTCGTTTTCGTTGCTGGACGCGCTGGTGGAAAAAGGGCTGTGGTTTATCGATACCGCCGATGTTTACTCACGCTGGGCGCCGGGAAATAAAGGCGGCGAATCAGAAACCCTTATCGGCGAATGGCTGAAGAAAAGCGGCAAGCGCGACAGTATCGTCCTGGCGACCAAGGTCGGGATGGAGCTTTCGCCGGAGAAAACCGGGCTGAAACCGCAATATATTCGTCAGGCGGTCGAAGACTCACTGCGGCGGTTGCAGACCGATTATATCGATCTCTACCAGGCGCACCGCGACGATCAGGACACGCCGCTGGCCGAAACCCTGAGCGCCTTTGACAGCCTGATCAAAGAGGGCAAAGTGCGGGCCATCGGGGCGTCTAACTACAGCGCGGCGCGATTGCAGCAGGCACTGGAGATCAGCGAGGCGGAAGGGCTGGCGCGTTATGAAACCCTGCAGCCGGAATACAACCTCTACGATCGTCAGCCCTACGAGTCGGAACTGGAGCCGGTGGTCACGCATCATGGTCTGGGAGTGATTAACTACTACTCGCTCGCCAGCGGCTTCCTGAGCGGCAAATACCGCCAGCCAGCGGATGCCAGCAAAAGTCAGCGCGGCCAGGGCGTAGTGGAAAAATATCTCAACCCGCGTGGCCTGAAGATCCTGGCGGCGCTGGATGCGATCAGCGAAGCGCATCAGGTTTCTCCGACCCAGGTGGCACTGGCCTGGCAGATTGCCCGTCCCAGCATCACCGCACCGATTGTCAGCGCCACCTCGCTGGCCCAGCTCGACGATCTGGTCGGGGCGACCCGGCTGACCCTGACGCCAGAACAGATTGAACAACTGTCACAGGCCAGTCGCTGACAGAACGGGGCCGCTGCGCCCCGTTTCGCCTTACTCTTCTTACGCTTCGCCTCTTCTGTCGAAAGAGTAACCACACTGCGATCCAGCTCACACTTGCACGAATAAACTGCCCGGTTGACGAATCGTGCGCACGTATTTACAAAAATTGAACTTTCCTCAGCACTATTCTCTGCGGGTCATTCCCCCGTAACTCACATAAGAATAAGCATGATGAAAAACAAACAAGCAGAACAGCGTTTTCCGCTGCGCCGTGTGGCAACCGGCACCCTGATTCTGGCGATGTTAACCGGCCAGGCGATGGCCGCTGACGCGCTGAGTCCTGATTCAGAGTGGATGTTTGGTGACTGGGGCGGTTACCGAACGCAGCTGCAGAACGATGGCATTAAATTTGACGTCAATTACACCATGGAAAGCGCCGCCAACCTGGGCGGCGGTGCCGATACCAATACCACCATGCGTTACAGCGATCAGTGGTCCTTCGGCACCAATTTCGATCTGGAAAAACTGCTGGACTGGCAGGATGCGGAATTTCAGATGACCATCACCAACCGTGACGGGCAGAACCTGTCGGAGCAGGTGGCGGACAAGCGCACCGGAATGCTCTCGTCGGTGCAGGAGGTCTATGGTCGCGGTCAGACCTGGCGTCTGACTCAGTTCTGGTTGCGGAAAGGGCTGTTTAACGATGTGGTCGATCTGAAAGCGGGTCGGGTCACGGTCGGTGAAGACTTTGATAACTTCGACGGCAACCTGTTCCAGAACCTGGCGCTGGGTAGCGGCCAGGCCGGTAACTGGCGTGGCGATCGCTGGTTTAACTGGCCGGTTTCTCAGTGGGGCGGCCGAATCAAATTCAATATCACCCCTGAAGTTTTCTTCCAGGTGGGATTCTATAACCAGAACCGGGCAAACTACGATCGCGGCGATGGCTTCCGTCTCGATACCAGCAATTCTGAAGGTAATCTGGTGCCGGTCGAACTGGGCTGGAAACCGACGCTCGGCGCGCAAAAACTGCCGGGTAACTACCGCATCGGGTATTACTACTCGTCAGCCAATGGCGATGTCTATGGCAGCTGGCGCAACGGTGCCTATCAGGACCAGGATCACGCCTACGGCGGCTACCTGCTGTTACAGCAACAGCTGACGGCGCAGGATGGCGATGTGAATCGCGGTCTTGGCGTGCGGGTTCAGGCGGTGATGAACGATCACAAAACCTCAAAAACCGACAACTATCAGTCGATCGCCTTTACCTGGAAAGGGCCGTTTGATGCGCGTCCTGACGATGAGATTGGCGTCGGTGCGGCACGCATTCACGTCAACAGCGACTACACCCGTTCGCTGCGTCAGCAGAATGAGGCCAACGGCGAAAGCCGTTTTGACAGCCCGACCTATCTGCCGATTCAGGATGGCTCAGAATATAACTACGAGGTCTATTACAACGCGAAAGTGACCAACTGGATGTCACTGCGCCCGAACCTGCAATATGTGGTTGCGCCTGGCGCGGTCAGCGAAGTAAAAGATGCGTTTATCGGCGGCATCAGCGCCAATATCGCGTTCTGATCCTGAGTTAAAACGGCACAGGGAAGTGCCGTTGAAATTGCTCCCTGAGCGTGCTCGTCGTTATCCGCAAATAAAACGGCATTCACGGGTGTAGCTCGTCAGTTAAGCAGCAGGTGATAACGCAGTCTGGTGCCGCTCAGGGGCTGGCGGTCCTCGCGCCGCTGCGCGGTACCTTCACTTCATTCGTCTGCCTGACGGACCGCCGGGGATGGCACATCCTGTGCCGCCCCGCCTTTCGCCCGCGTCCTGCGGACTCTCCTGGCCAATGTTCAGCGCTGCGGATTGCCTGCCCCTGATCGGCCCCAGCCTGCTCTGAAACTTCAGTGCGTGTTGTTAAAAAGGGCAGCAGCAGAGGTGCTCTGGCCCGCACGCCTGCACGCCTGCTTACAAAAAAAGCTGCCACGTCTGACCGTGACAGCCTTTGCACATTTAACCTTAACTGATCGGCATGACACTCACAGGTGCCGTTTTTTTATTGCAGATCAAGGTTAACGGAACATCACTTCTGCCCAGCGGGCCAGTCCTGCGGTTACCGAGGCGAAATCATCGCCGCCGGCAATCGGGGTATCAGGCAGCGCCTGCTGCAGTGCTGCACGCAGCAGCGGCGAGCGCGCACTGCCGCCGGTCAGGTAGACCACATCTGGCTTGATCTGGCTGGTGGCTCGCGCCAGCTGAACCTGCTCAAGAATTTTCTCCAGCGGCTGATTAATGGCCTCCTGCAACAGGTTGACGCTGATATCCGCCTGCAGCGTCGCCGCGACAAAGTCGAGGGATGCCGCGTGCTGCGCGCTGTCCGACAGGGCGATTTTGCTCTCTTCAGCCGCCCGAACCAGCCGATAACTCAGTTTCTGCTGCCACACTTTCAGCAGGCGCGCCACCACGTCACTCTGCTCGGCGTCGCGCACCAGATCGCGCAGCAACTTACCGCAGGCGGCGCTGTAAAACTCGCTCTGCGCCGGAACATCGTTAATCGCCACCGCATTCCACCACGGCAGGGCAGGCAGGGCGATGCCTTTCTGAGTATTGCCGCCGAGGCCGAGCAGCGGCATCAGGGTTTTAAACGCCAGCATAATATCGAGATCGTTACCGCCAACGCGGCAACCGCTGTGGCCCAGCAGGCTTTCGCGGCGATCGGCTTTGTCACGCCACTGCGGGCCCATCAGTAACATCGAACAGTCGGTGGTCCCGCCGCCGATATCGACCACCAGCACCCGGGTTTCCTGCTGCAGGGTGGCTTCAAAATCGAGACCGGCCGCTACCGGCTCAAACTGAAACTCCACGTCGCGGAAGCCGGCCCGCTGCGCGGCACGCAGTAAAATGCCCTGCGCCTGCTGGTTGGCCTCTTCACTGCCTAAGCCCTGGAAGTTAATCGGACGGCCAATCACCGCCTGATCGATCGGCTGATCGAGCTGGCTTTCGCCCTGCTGACGGATGTGCAGCATCATGGCGCAGACCAGATCTTCAAACAGGGCGATCTGCTGCGGCTTCAGGCCGCTGGCACCGAGAAAGGATTTAGGGGATTTTACGAACCAGACATCTTCGGGATCGACCATGTAGTGCTGCAGGGCGGTCAGGCCGAACTGCACACTGTTGGGCAGCACGTCGATATCTTCTTCGCGGTTGAAACGCAGCGCGCGCTGCAGCAGGGCGGTGGTTTCACTGTCGGGCGTGGGCACCTGATGATGGCGATAGAGCCATTCGCTGACGGACTCACGGGTCGGCGCACAGATCATCGACGGCAGCAGGCGCTGGCCGTTTTCCAGCGTTAACAGACGCGGCGCGCCATTTTCACTGACGGCTATCGAACAGTTAGCCGTGCCGTAATCGAATCCTATGAACATTTTCGCCCCCATGCCGGAAAAAAGGGGGCGACTTTAACGCAGCTTTAACAGGGTAGCAAGCGCTCAGCGGCGGATTTAACGGATGGCAAAAAAGCGCGCTTCAGCCAGTACGCTCAGCGGCTGACGTTCGGCCACCGCACTGCCCCAGACGCCGTCGACGTCCAGGCTGGCCAGCGCGGTCAGCACCGCCGGCACCGACACCGGACCGGCCAGCAGGGCGATATTGCGCTGCGATGCCTGACCCTGAATGATGGTCAGCAGCATCTCATCCATCAGATTATTGTGTACATTGGTCACCAGTTCCGGCGCCAGCACCAGACAATCGACCAGTTCATCGCTGAGCTGATTAAAGGCTTCAAGATTACGCCCGAACTGCTGTAATACGATGCGGCAGCCGCACTGACGCAGTTGCAGCAGGGCGCTGTGCAGCTGTTCGCCCTGACTTAACACGCTGGCGGTCTGGAAGGCGAAGCCACAGCGGCTGTCGGTCAGGCCCGCTGCGTCAAAGCGGCGACAAAGCTGCCGGACAAAATCCGCATCGCTGAGTGCCTGAGCATTCAGCGGCAGGATCACCGGGATGCCTTTTTCATTCAGCCCCTGCACGTCATGCTGGAAAAAAGCATTGAGAATTTTATTGTCCAGCTGCCGCCGCAGCGCCTCATCGGGCAGGTTATTGCGCAGCAGGGTTTCATCCACCAGCAGGCCATCGGGCGTCAACAGCTGTACGTCGAGAAGCCAGAGAAAGGCGGACTGTGGCGTTTTCGGCGGGGCAACCGCCCAGGCGGGCAGTTCAATCTGCAAGGAGTCGATCATCGCGGCATCCAGCCCCTGATGATTACCCGCCAGCGGCATCCGGTGCTGCTCATAGATCATGTAACGGCCACGTCCGCTGCGCTTGGCGTTATAACAGGCGATATCCGCCTGCGACAGTACATCACTGCTCTGGCAGTTGTCGGGCGAAATCTGGGTGACACCGGCGCTGGCGCCAACATGATAGAGCCGCCCCAGCCACTGAAAACGGTAATCGTTGACCGTGGCCACGATGCGCTGAATCACCTCGTGCGCCTGCTCAACCTGACAGTCAGGCATCAGCAAGGCAAACTCATCGCCACCCAGCCGCGCCAGGAAGTCACTGCTGCGCAGATGATGCTGCATCAGGTCTGACAGTTCGCGTAACAGCGCATCGCCCGCGGCGTGACCGGCGCTGTCGTTGACCGCTTTAAACTTATCAAGATCGATAAACACCAGCACGTGCTGATGCTGATGTTCCGCCGCGTCGTACAGCAGACGTTTTAACTGGTGCTCAAAGCTGGCGCGGTTAGGCAAACCGGTCAGGGTGTCGTGCAGCGCACTGTAGCTCAGCCGCTTCATCAGTTTGCGCGACTCGCTGACATCCTGAATCACCATTACCGCGCCCTGTTCCAGCCCGGCTTCTGAACGCAGCGGAGTGATGCTGTAATGAATGTCGATATGGCCGCCATCCGGGGTATGCAGCACCAGATCCTCGGCCAGATCGGGCGTAATCTTTTCGCGTGGCAACTGACACAGCAGCAGGTTTTCCACTTCCGGCCCGTTGCGGCCCTGAGTAATGTGCAGCAGTTCGCTGAGCGGTTTACCCGCCGCCTGTTCCTGCGTCCAGCCGCTCATCTTTTCCGCCACCGGATTCATAAAGGAGACCTGCATCGCCTGATTGGTGCTGATGACGGCCTCACCGATGGAGCCAAGCGTGATCGCCATGCGCTCTTTCTCCTGAAACAGCGCCTCGTTCAGATTGCGTAATGGAGTGATGTCCTGGCAAATACCGAGCATCCGCTCAATTCGTCCCTCTTTACTGAGGATGCGGTTAGCCTGAGTGCGTATCCAGCGCTGACCGTCAGCGTTAACCACGCGGTACTCCATATGGAAAGCGCTGCGCAGTTCGATCGCCTGCTGTACCGTCAGGGCGGCATGTTCCCGATCGCCGGGATGCAGCAGATGCACCCACAAATCGTAACTGGGCGACTCATGAGACGCCAGGCCAAACAGCGCATACATCCGTTTGTCCCATAACATCTCGCCGGTCAGCAGGTTCCATTCCCACACGCCGATTCCGCCCGCCTCATTGGCCAGCGTGATCCGCTCCATCAGCCGCCGGTTAACCTGTTCACTCTGTTTCAGCTCGGAGATATCGATGATCTGGGCAATCAGGTAGAGCGGCACATTGTCAGTATCACGGACCAGCGACACCGTCAGCCGGGTCCAGACAATCTCACCGTCTTTGCGGAAGTAACGTTTTTCCATCGTGTAGGTGTAGATCTCGCCGCTGAGCAGTTTACTTAGCTGCTGCAGATCGTTGCTGAGATCATCAGGATGGGTGATCTGCTGAAAGGTGAGTCGTCTCAGTTCCTCTTCCGGATAGCCCAGCGTCTGGCAGAGCGAATGGTTGACCTGCAGCCAGCTGCCTTGTGGCGACACCAGCGCCATGCCGATTGCCGAGTACTCCATTGCGTGACGAAAACGGGTTTCGCTCTCGCTGATGTGATTTTTCTCGCGGCGAAACGCATCCATCACCAGCGACATGATATGGCTGGGGATCAGCACCAGCAGGAACGGCAGCCAGCTGGAGACCGGTCCCAGCGCACTGTTATTGTTCACCACGCTGACCAGGCTAAGCGCCAGCAGCATCGACATAAAACTGGCATTGATGAAGAACAGCACAAAAGCCTGCAGCTTAGGCAACCGGACGGCGCACCAGAACAGGATCACCACAATAAAGGTGAAGGGCCACGGCAGAAAGCGCAGAGCCAGATAACTGGCAATCAGCGTGACCGCCAGCGTCAGGAAAAATTCGGTCAGGCGCCTATCGCCTATCTGGCTGCGGCGTAGCGGCCACGGCAGCAGCAGCAACATCGGGCCCAGCACCAGCATCCCGATGATTTCGGAGATCACCCAGGTATAAAAGAAGGGGAACGAGGCGTGACCACTGACCTGCAGTACCCATAGCGCCATCAGCCCACCGAGCACCGGGGTTAACACGCCCACCGAAAGCACCAGCCGCGCCCAGTCATGCAGCGAACTGAGCGGTGCGCGCCGATCGAGTAATGCCCGCAGCAGGATACCGCCGAGGCCCGCCTGCAACAGATTGAGCAGGGCGAATTTAATATTCGACAGCGCCGGTCCGATGATTAAAGCGTTGGCACAGGCGGTACCGATGACACAGGTGGTCAGATAGAGCGGAAGCTGACGCGACGGACAGCGGAAAACCACCACCGTCATCACGGCGGTCGGAAACCATAGCGGCGAAATTTTACCGCTGACGACGATCAGTTCGAGGCAGAATAGCGTCAGAAAAAACACCAGGCAGCCGAGCAGAAGTGCGGGCAAAGCGTGCTTTTGCGGTCGGTTGTGCAGGGTGGGGATCTCAATGGTCATGCAGACGTCCGGCAGGGCGCACGCATTCGCAACGGCGAAATATGCACCAGTCATTCTCTTTCAGCATGCTAGCACATTCAGCAAAGAAAAAAGGGGCGAAATCAAAGTTGCCCGTTATTCGACGAATTGACGGGCATAGAAAGTTAACCTTTGATTACTGTCGGAAAAGATCGGCGCGGGTATAGGGCTTTTCCATGCCGGCCAGGCTGGCGGAGAAACGTTCGAGGAACTGCTGGGTTGTCGCGACCCGACCATGACCTAACAGCACAAATGGCACTAACAGTGCGGCACCCACCTGAGGCCAGCTGAACCCTTTGAGGGCGGTACGCCGCTGGGAAATCAGGAACGCCGTACTCAGGGTAAAGCCGAGCAGCAAGCCGGTCGCCACTTCACTTTTCGAGTGCGCATGGATCACCAGACGAGAGAAGCCCACCATCAGCGGGATCATATAGCCGACGCCAATGGCGAAGCCGCGCCATAAGGCGGACCAGCGGCCTGAAATCAGCCACAGCATCACCGGCCAGAGCGTCGCAGACATCGCGCTGTGACCGCTGAAGCCGGTAAAATTAAAGCGCGCACTGCCAATACCAAAGCCGAGAAACAGAATTTTTGACAGGCTCACCAGCAGTCCGGCCAGGCCAAAGGCGACAACCCAGTAGAGCACCGTACGGCGGTTATCGCTTTTCCACGGCAAAATCAGCGCAATAATTACCGCTGTTGGAATCAACAGCATGCTGTCGCCAAAATAGGTCAAGGTCTTCCAGAGCATACAACTCCTGATAGGATCGTTCGTTCGCGCCGGGCAGCCACGCGTTCAGCGCACCGCACCGGCGAATTTATCTGTATTACAGTCTGACCTTAGTTTATCGGTGAAATGAGTGGCGTCCAAAGGAGAAAGTCTGAAAAGTCACGGACGCCATTTCTCTGGCATCAAAACGCCGAAATCCCTATACTTAGCGCGAACACACCCTCTCCATTTCGGCCCGTCATCTGGATGCGTAATGCGTGACCAGTGGCAGGCTCCAGTTATCAGGTCTTAAAAAAGTATGACTGACAAGTCTCATCAGTGCGTGATTGTAGGCATTGCCGGCGCTTCCGCATCCGGTAAAAGTTTAATTGCCAGCACGCTCTATCGTGAAATCCGTGATCAGGTAGGTGACGAGCATATCGGGGTTATCCCGGAAGATGCTTATTACAAAGATCAAAGTCACCTCACCATGGAAGAGAGGGTTAAAACCAATTATGACCATCCGAGTGCGATGGATCATGATTTGCTGTTACAGCATTTACAGGCGGTCAAAGCCGGTCAGGACATTGAGCTGCCGGTCTACAGTTATGTAGAGCACACCCGCACCGCAGAAACGCTGCACCTGAAGCCAAAAAAGGTGATTATCCTTGAAGGCATTCTGCTGCTGACCGACGCGCGCCTGCGCCAGGAACTGAATTTTTCGATTTTCGTCGATACGCCGCTCGATATCTGCCTGATGCGCCGCATGAAGCGTGACGTCAATGAGCGTGGCCGTTCGATGGACTCGGTGATGAGCCAGTATCAGAAAACGGTTCGCCCGATGTTCCTGCAGTTCATTGAGCCGTCAAAACAGTACGCCGATATCATTGTGCCGCGCGGCGGGAAAAACCGTATTGCCATCGATATCCTGAAAGCCAAAATTAATCAGTTCTTTGAATAATTCACATCTGTCCGGATAGGACGCGAACCGGCGGCACGCAGTCTGGCGCCTGTTCGCTACACTTACGTCATGGAGTTAGCGCAATGAGATTATGCGACCGCGATATTGAAGCCTGGCTGGATAATGGCAAGCTGGCCATTGAGCCGCGTCCGCCGGTTGAGCGGATTAATGGCGCCACGGTCGATGTGCGGCTGGGCAACCAGTTCCGCACCTTTAGCGGCCATACCGCAGCTTATATCGATCTGAGTGGACCGAAACATGAAGTCAGCGCGGCGCTGGATCGGGTGATGAGCGATGAAATCGTGCTGCCGGATGGTGAAGCCTTTTTCCTGCATCCCGGTGAACTGGCGCTGGCGGTGACGCTGGAGTCAGTGACGCTGCCGGACGATCTGGTCGGCTGGCTGGATGGCCGCTCCTCCCTGGCGCGACTCGGGCTGATGGTGCACGTAACGGCGCACCGCATCGATCCTGGCTGGCAGGGGCGCATCGTGCTGGAGTTCTATAACTCCGGTAAACTGCCGCTGGCTCTGCGCCCTGGCATGTTAATCGGCGCGCTGAGCTTCGAGCCTCTTTCCGGCCCGGCTGCCCGTCCTTATAATCGGCGTGAAGATGCAAAATATCGTGGTCAGCAGGGTGCTGACGCCAGCCGTATTGATAAAGACTGATTTACTGAGGATGTAATGAAGAGAGTGATAACCACGCTGGCCATCCTGTTAGTGGTGGTCGTAGCGGGAATGACCGCACTGGTGCTGCTGGTAAATCCCAACGACTTTCGTGCCTATATGGTGCAACAGGTTGAACAACGCAGTGGTTATCAGCTTCAGGTCAGCGGCGATCTGCGCTGGCACGTCTGGCCGCAGCTGAGCATTCTCGCGGGCCGCATGAGCCTGACCGCGCCCGGAGCCAGCCAGCCGATGGTGACGGCTGACAATATGCGGCTGGATGTCGATCTCTGGCCGTTGCTGTCGCATCAGCTTAGCGTCAGCCAGGTGATGCTGAAAAATGCTGTGGTGCGGGTCACGCCCGACAGCGCGGCGCAACCGGCAAAAAACGCCCCTCAGGGACCGCGTGATGCGGAGCCTTCTTCGCCTGCAACCGGCTGGTCATTTGATATCGGCCAGCTGCGGGTGGCCGACAGTCTGCTGATCTGGCAACAGCCGGGTGGCGACGAATATAACTTCCGCAACTTCAATCTTAACCTGGAGCAGGATGCGCGTAAGCAGGCGCAGCTGACGCTCAGCACCAGCCTGACGCGCAATCAGCGCACCGCCGTGGTCAGCCTCAATGCTCAGCTGGATGCCGCGCAATATCCGCATCGCCTCTCGGGCCAGATCGCGCAGCTCGATTACAACGTATCCGGCGCTGATCTGCCGGCGCAGGGAATAAAAGGCACGCTGAGCCTGCAGGCGGACTGGAACGCCGACAGCCAGCAGTTCGCCCTGAACCATCTGCAGTTAACCGCCAACGACAGCGCGATGACCGGTCAGGCCGAGGGCCGGCTGGCACTGCCGCAGCGGCTGGCGCTTACGCTCAATGCCAGCACCCTGAATCTGGATAATTTACTGGCCAATTCTCCGGTTGCGGCTGCGCCAGGCGCGCAGCGGGCAACGGTGGCTCGCTCGCCGGTGATTGCCCAGCCGCGTGAGAAAAGTAACGCCGATTCCCCGCTCAATACTCTTGATCTGGCATTAAAGGTGCAGGCTGAGAATGCGGTCTGGCGCGGACTGCCGCTGACCGGCCTGACGATCGACGCCACTAACCAGGGCGGATTAATGACGATTAACACCCTGAAAGGCAATCTGGGTCAGGGGAGTTTTTCGATTCCGGGCAGCATCGATATCCGCCAGCCGCTGACCCACGTCAGCCTGCAACCTCAGCTCAATGCGATTGCTATTCAGCCATTGCTGAAAGCCTTTGAACTGCCGGAAAGTCTGCAGGGCGCAGTGAGTCTGAGCGGTAATCTGGCCGGTGACACGCTGAGCGTGGATGAGGCGAAGCGCAGCTGGCAGGGCAGGGCGGTAATCAGCGCCACGCAACTGCAGCTAGCGCAGATCAATCTGCAACAGATGGTGCGTCGGGCAGTGGCGCGGGTGAGCAATCGTGTCACCAGCGACGACCAGCCGGATCAGGGCATCGATCAGATCAGCGGTCAGGTGGCACTGAACCGCGGCGTGCTCAGCTTCAGCCAGCTCAGCGGTAACGGTCAGCAGCTGGCGCTGCAGGGTGACGGTAAAGTGAATATGGTCGAGCAGCAGCTCGACGTGACGCTGGGACTGAAAATCAGCGGCTGGCAAGGCGACGAGGAGCTGGTGGCGGCGCTTGCCGATCAGGCGATCCCGCTACGGATGTATGGCAGCTGGAACGATCTGCAATATTCATTACCGGTGGATGCGGTGTTGCGGGAACGGCTGCAGAATGAGGCGAAATCACGGTTAGATAAGTGGATCGATCGTCAGCAGGATAGCGACAATAAACAGAATATGCAGAAACTGCTGCGCCCGTAACGGGCGCAGCGGGTTACACCTCGTAATCGATCGCCGGTTGTTGCAGGATCTCAACTTTCTGCACCCGGTGATTTTCTACCTGCAGCGTCCGCAACAGATAATCACCCATCTGCACCTCTTCACCCTCCTGCGGAATATGCTGCAACCGATCCATCAGTAATCCCGCCAGCGTATGATAATCACGCTGCTCTTCCAGCGGCAATTTCACATACAGCGCCAGGTCATCCAGCGGCATATGGCCGTTAGCGATCCAGTGCCGCTCGCCCTTGATCTGAATATCGTAACGGGCATCAATCTCGCCCGCTTCATTCGGCAGGTTACCGGCGATGGTTTCCATCACATCGCTGAGAGTCACTACGCCCTCAACCGACCCAAACTCATCGACTACAAAGGCAAAATGGGTATGGGCCTGGCGAAACTGTTCCAGCGCCTGCAACAGCGTTAAACGTTCAGGGAATACCAGCGGCTGGCGAATCAGCGCCCGCAAATCCAGCGAATGATGATGCAGCGACTGGTGCAGCAGGTCGATAACGTGCACCACGCCGAGCGGCTCGCTGGAATGCTCGGTAATCAGAATACGGGTATGCTGGTTGCGGTCGAGCCGCGCCATGATCTCCGCCGGGTCCTCACTGAGATCGATATGCTCGACGTCATGCCGCGAGGTCATAATGCTGTTAACGTGGCGCTGGCCCAGTCCCAGCACGCGGGCAATCATCACCCGTTCCTGGCGGTTAAACAGCATATTGGCGTTACTGTCGGCAATCAGCGAGGAGGTTTTCGCATCCAGTTCTGCCGGTTCCGCTTCTCCGCGCAGCAGGCGCAGCACCGCCTCGGCGGTACGCTGACGTAACGGCCGGCCAGCCGACAACACCCGCCGGCGATTATACTGCGCCAGCTGGTTCAGCGCCTCAATCAGCACCGAGAAGCCGATCGCCGCATAGAGGTAGCCTTTAGGAATCGCGAAGCCAAAGCCTTCCGCCACCAGGCTGAAGCCAATCATCAATAAAAAACTCAGGCAGAGGATCACGATGGTCGGATGGCTGTTCACAAAGCGGGTCAGGGGCTTGCTGGCCAGCAGCATCAGCAGAATGGCAATGGTGACTGCAATCATCATTACCGGCAGATCATTGACCATTCCGACCGCAGTAATCACCGCATCCAGCGAGAAAATCGCGTCCAGCACCACGATTTGTGCGACCACTGGCCAGAATTTAGCGCCGCCTTTTTGTTGACCGGCCTCATCATCGTGCCCTTCAAGGCGGCTATTCAGCTCGGTTGTGGCCTTAAAAAGCAGGAAAATCCCGCCTGACAGCAGCAACAGATCGCGCGCACTAAAGGCGTGACCCGCCAGTGTGAGCCACGGTTGGGTCAGGGTAACCAGCCAGGAAAGCGAGGCCAGCAGTAATAAGCGGCACAGCAACGCCAGCAGCAGGCCAATCACCCTGGCCCGGTCGCGCAGTGCCGCAGGCAGCTTCTCAACCAGAATGGCGATGAACACCAGATTATCAATACCCAGCACCAGTTCCAGAACGATTAGCGTCACTAATCCTGCCCAAAGCGACGGGTCTGCAATTACCTCCAGCATGAGGGGTTCACCTGAATGTCATTAATTGAGTTTTGTCTGATGATAGTGGAGTGTCTCGCTGGCTACAAATGCCGGTGCAGGTGGAAAATCGTCTTACCAGAGAAATTAACAGTAATTAATCTCTCTCTACATTCATGACCATTTGATTAAATCGGCAGAGAGTTTTGCATAAGAAGTGGCACAGAAGCATTGCTGAATGCGCGATATCTTGCTGCGCTGCTTATGCGATTTATCCTAATGGTGACATGGCATTAATCTGAATTATGAAAAAAGGATTGCACTTCGATTGCATGACGAGGAGGGCGCCATTACTAATGGCTGGTAGTCTTTTTCCTAAAATAGTACAGGGATGGCGGGGCCTACTTGTAAACAAGCCAGTAATAACTAGTATAGCAACGAGTTTGCAAAAGTCTGCGCCAAAGTCGTAATTCGCGTGACCAATCGACGTCAAATGTTATGAATTGTGATCTCGTCCGATAACTACTGCATTAAGCGCCAATACGACGCCCCGTGCAGAGCAATATGAATGATGACAGCGGTATTGGCAGCGACAGCCAAGGGCGGTAGCGTGCCTGAATCGCGTTTATCGTTTATTAAATGACCGCTGTTACGGTCGATTAAAGTCAGAGTAATCTGTTGGAATTAATCACAATAATGCTGGATTTATGGTTAAGATCGTTGGCGTAAAGGCCGCAGGAGCTCCCCTCAGAAACGGCTCAGTCCTGAGAATTTATACCGCTCAATAAATATACAGGCGAGAGACGTGGCGGGTTTAAGGAAATAAAATAAAGAGTTAAATATGCGCGATACTGAATTTACGTTTAAAAGTCTTATCACCAAATTAATGCTGGCTTGCTCAGACTTAATTTGTTTCAACGCAGCGTTTTTTGTGGCGATGATGCTAATTAATATGCAGTCAGAATCGCCGCTGGCAGATATTTCTGAAAAAGAAATGAATTTAAAAATTGCCACTCACATTTGCCTGTCGGTAATTTGTATTGGCTGGTTCTGGGTAAGGCTGCGTCACTATACCTACCGCAAACCTTTCTGGTTCGAATTAAAAGAAATTTTTCGTACCATTCTTATTTTTTCAGTGATTGATCTGTCGATTACCGCATTGTCACAATGGCAGATGTCGCGGTTCGTCTGGTTGCTGACCTGGGTGCTGGCGCTTATTTTCATTCCGACCTGTCGCGCGCTCTCTAAACGTGTGCTGAACCATTACGGTTTGTGGAAAAAGCAGACCATCATTATCGGCAGCAGCAAAAATGCTCACGAAGCCTGGCAGGCGCTGCAGAGCGAAGAGGTGATGGGTTTTGACGTGATCGCCTTCTACGACGTCGATGGCACTTGTCCGCAGAGCATCCTCGATGGCGTGCCGGTACTGCGCGATGAGCAGGAGCTGTGGAGCCTGACCAGCAGCGAAACGCAGTTTATCGTGGCGGTAGAGTTCGAACAGAGTCAGTACCGTGATAAGTGGCTGAAATCACTGGCGATGCATAATTGCCGCTCCGTTTCAGTGATTCCTACATTGCGTGGCGTGCCGCTTTATGGCACTGATATGGCCTATATCTTCAGCCATGAAGTGATGATCCTGCGGGTACAGAACAATCTGGCAAAACGCACTTCGCGTTTCCTGAAGCGGGCATTTGATATCGTCGGTGCGCTGTCGATTATCCTGATGCTGATGCCGGCGCTGCTGGTGCTGGGCTTCCTGGTTGGCCGTGATGGCGGACCACCGATTTATGGCCATGAGCGTGTCGGCATGAATGGCCGTAAGTTCAAATGCCTGAAGTTCCGCTCAATGGTGATCAATTCCAAAGAGGTGCTGGAAGAAGTGCTGCGCACTGACCCGATTGCACGCGCCGAGTGGGATAAAGATTTCAAACTGAAAAATGATCCGCGTATCACCAAAGTGGGCCATTTTATCCGTAAAACCAGCCTTGATGAGCTGCCGCAACTGTGGAACGTGGTGCGCGGCGACATGAGCCTGGTCGGTCCCCGTCCCGTAATTGAAGATGAACTCTGTCGTTATGCCGGTGATGTTGATTATTACCTGATGGCAAAGCCAGGCATGACGGGATTGTGGCAGGTCAGCGGTCGTAATGATGTTGACTACGAAACCCGCGTCTATTTCGACTCGTGGTACGTGAAAAACTGGTCACTGTGGAATGACATCGCCATCCTGTTTAAGACAGTGGGTGTGGTGTTGAAGCGAGACGGTGCGTATTGATTGTGAGGCGATAAGAGCGTGTTAACCGCATGCTCTCGTGGTTCGGTGCCGTTGTCAGGCGTGTCGTTGTTAGCGGCCATCGTCAGGGAGAACGCAGATTGTCATTACCGAAGCGTAATGCTCTGCTACTGTTATTCCGCCCTGATAGATGGTTACTACTTATAACAATTGGAGCAAAGGATAATGAACGACAGGTTCAGTGCTTAATTAAGTTAGTTTTACTTTTTGTTGGACGCTTACACAGCGGCGTATTCGCCTCTATCAATCAATAACTGATAGCGAAGATCTAAATGATTACAATCAAAATGAAATTGATACCCTTGCTGGTATCCGCCACTTTTCTTAGCGGGTGTACGATCGAACCAGGTCAGCGCCTTTCCACATCGGGAAAAGATGTCATCGAGCAGCAGGACAGCAACTTTGACATCGACAAGTACGTCAACGTCTTTCCGTTAACCCCAACGCTGGTTGAGAAAATGCGTCCTAAGCCGCTGGTGGCTCAGGCGAATCCTTCTCTGCAGAACGAAATTCAGAACTATGAATACCGTATCGGCATTGGCGACGTCCTGACTGTCACCGTCTGGGATCACCCGGAGTTGACCACGCCAGCCGGTCAGTACCGTAGCGCCAGCGACACCGGTAACTGGGTACATTCCGATGGCACGATTTTCTACCCTTACATTGGTAAAGTCCGCGTAGCGGGCCGGACCGTGGGTGAAGTGCGTAACGAAATCGCCCGTCGCCTGGCACAGTACATCGAAAGTCCACAGGTTGATGTCAGCATCGCCTCGTTTAAATCGCAGAAGACCTACGTGACCGGTTCAGTGACCACCTCAGGTCAGCAGCCGATTACCAACGTGCCGCTGACGATTCTGGATGCCATCAACGCCGCAGGCGGCCTGGCAGCGGATGCGGACTGGCGCAACGTGGTGCTGACGCACAACGGTCGCGAACAGCGCGTGTCACTGCAGGCGCTGATGCAAAATGGCGACCTGAGTCAGAACCATCTGCTCTATCCGGGCGACATTCTGTACGTTCCGCGTAATGACGATCTGAAAGTGTTCGTGATGGGTGAAGTGAAGCAGCAGGCGACCCTGAAAATGGATCGCAGCGGCATGACGCTGGCGGAAGCACTGGGCAATGCGGCCGGGATGGATCAAACCACCTCTGACGCCACCGGTGTGTTCGTTATCCGTCCACTGCGCGGCACCGATCGCAACAAGATTGCCAACATCTATCAGTTGAACACCAAAGATGCGGCATCAATGGTCATGGGTACTGAATTCCAACTGGAACCGTACGACATCGTCTATGTCACCTCCACGCCGCTGACGCGCTGGAACCGTGTGATCTCGCAATTACTGCCAACCATTGCGGGTATCAACGATGTGAGCGAGAGCGCACTGCGTATCCGCAACTGGTCAAACTAAGGTTTCACCATGATTACGTCCGTGTTAGTCGTTTGCGTCGGCAATATCTGCCGCTCTCCGACCGGAGAGCGCCTGTTTAAACGCGCATTACCCAACACCCGTGTCAGTTCTGCTGGTCTGGGCGCCCTGGTGGGGCGTCCTGCCGATCAGACTGCCAGCGACGTAGCGGCCGCACATGGTCTGTCGCTGGAAGGGCATCAGGCTCAACAGCTGACGGCCGAAATGTGCCGCAACGTCGACCTGATCCTGGTGATGGAGAAGCGTCAGATTGAACAGGTGAACCGCATTGACCCGGCCGCGCGTGGCAAAACCATGCTGCTTGGGCACTGGCTCAATCAGAGAGAAATTGCGGATCCGTACAGAAAAAGCCGTGAGGCCTTTGAAGAGGTTTACGGGTTACTGGAAAACGCTACCCAGAAATGGGTCAACGTATTAAGCCGATAGTTGGGATTATCCATGAATATAAAAAACAAGGTCAGAACCGCGCCGGGAGAGGATTCAAATGGATGGGATCTGGCGCATCTTGTGGGACAGCTTATTGATCATCGCTGGATCATTGTTGCCGTTACCGCTTTCTTTATGCTGGCGGGCACGCTCTACACACTGTTTGCGACACCGATTTACAGCGCCGATGCGTTAGTACAGGTTGAGCAGAAAAATGCCAGCACCGTACTGAACGAACTGGACAGCATTCTGCCACCGACGCCAGCCTCAGATACTGAGATTGAGATTCTGGAATCGCGCATGGTGATCGGCAAAACCGTTGACGATCTGGGTCTGGATACCGTTGTCGAGCAGAACTATTTCCCGGTTATCGGTAAAGGTCTGTCACGTCTGATGGGCAACAAACCGGCTAACATCGCGATTTCGCGCTTGGAAATTCCACGCACTATCGACAAACGTAACGTTGAGCTGGAAGTGACCGGTCCGGACAGCTACACCGTGTCGAAAGATGGCGATGAGCTGTTCAAAGGTAAAGTGGGTCAGCTGGAGTCGCACGGCGACATCACCATGCTGGTGAGCGAGATTCATGCCGACGAAGGCACCAGCTTCACCGTGACCAAGCTCAACAATCTGCAGGCTATCCGCTCGGTGCTCTCTAACCTGACCGTTGCAGACAAAGGTAAAGATACCGGCGTACTGGGTCTGGAATATCTGGGTGAAGATCCTGAGCAGATCAGCAAAGTCCTGAACCAGATCGTGAATAACTATCTGTTGCAGAACGTTGAGCGTAAGTCAGAGCAGGCAGAGAAGAGCCTGGAGTTCTTACGTACCCAGCTGCCGCAGGTTCGCGCCAAACTGGATGAAGCGGAAGACAAGCTGAACACCTTCCGTCGTGAGAACGAATCAGTTGACCTGTCGCTGGAAGCGAAATCTGCCCTCGACTCCTCGGTCAGCGTGCAGAGCCAGTTGAACGAACTGACTTTCCGTGAAGCCGAAGTCTCTCAGCTGTTTACCAAAGATCACCCGACTTACCGCGCACTGCTGGAAAAACGCAAAACGCTGGAAGGTGAGCAGGCTCAGCTGAACAAGAAAATTTCTGGTATGCCACAGACTCAGCAGGAAATTCTGCGTCTGACCCGTGACGTGCAGTCCGGTCAGGAGATCTACATGCAGCTGCTGAACCGTCAGCAGGAGCTGGGCATCAGTAAAGCCAGCACCGTGGGTGATGTTCGCATCATCGATGGCGCGGAAACGGCTAACTCGCCAGTGGCACCGAAGAAGCTGCTGATCATCGCCGCCAGCCTGATTTTTGGTCTGTTCGTGTCGGTGGGTCTGGTGCTGCTGAAAGCGCTGCTGCATCACGGCATCGAAAACCCGGATCAGCTGGAAGAGCTGGGCATGAACGTCTACGCCAGCGTTCCCCTGTCGGAATGGCAGCGTAAGAAGGATACCGAAGCGCTGGCACGTCGCGGCAGCAAGGTGAAAACCGATCCGCACGAAACGCTGCTGGCATTGGGTAATCCGACTGACCTCTCTATCGAAGCGATCCGTAGCCTGCGTACCAGCCTGCACTTCGCAATGATGGAAGCCAAAAACAACATCCTGATGATCACCGGTGCCAGCCCGGGTATTGGTAAAACCTTTATCTGTGCCAACCTGGCGACGCTGGTGGCGAAAGCGGGTCAGCGCGTACTGTTTATCGATGGCGACATGCGTCGTGGTTACACCCACGAACTGCTGGGCGCGGATAACAAATCGGGTCTGTCCAACGTGCTGTCCGGTAAAACGGAGTTCAGTCCGGCGCTGATTCAGCAGGGCGTTTACGGTTTCGACTTCCTGCCACGTGGTCAGGTGCCGCCGAACCCGTCTGAACTGCTGATGCATCGTCGCATGGGTGAGCTGCTGGAGTGGGCGAGCAAGAACTACGACTTGGTGTTAATCGATACGCCACCGATTCTGGCGGTTACCGATGCGTCAATTATCGGTAAGCTGGCCGGCACCTCGCTGATGGTGGCGCGTTTCGAAGCCAACACCACCAAAGAAGTGGACGTCAGCTTCAAACGCTTTGCCCAGAACGGTATCGAGATTAAAGGTGTGATCCTCAACGCCGTGGTGCGTAAAGCTGCCAATGCGTATGGCTATGGCTACGACTATTACGATTACGAATACGGTAAGCCAACCAAAAGCTAATCACTGAGTGGATAGGGGCGGTCTGACCGCCCCTTTTTATCGCCCCTTTGAATGACGACACGCATCAATTTACACAGGTAATTCTGTCAAAACCCACATAAGCGATGAAGGTATAAATCGCATGGCGAGCGTCACTCAACAGAATTCATCACCAGCATGGCATCAGCCTGTCGCACGCCCGCAACGGCAGTCGCGTCAGGCACGCTGAGAGGTCAGCCGGGAAGGCAATCAGCGTCGCCGACTGTTGGCATGAGAACTTGTGGAATTAAGGAATCACACCATGGCTCCATATTGGTATGTATCAGGGTTTTTACTGGTGATTTCGCTGGTTGAACTCCTGCTGAAAAAAGACGAACGAACCAACCATCTTCTGACCTGGTTGCTCTGTATCGCGACCGTGACGCTGATTGTGTTCGGCGGTATTCGCGGCCTCGGCACCGGAATGGATGACTACCAATACCGCAACTTCTTCGAAGATTTTATCCGGCGTATTCAGGTTAACGGCTTCTTTAATACCGTGGCATTCTTCCGCTACGAGCCGCTGATCTTTGCGATTGCTACCCTGACCAGCCTGATCTCTCATAACGCCAGTACCTTCCTGTTTGTCTTTTCGATTCTGGCGGTGGGCACCAACGCGATCTTTTTCAAAAAGATGTCACCCTATCCGGTGATGGCGCTGGCGCTCTATTCGGCGCACATCTTTATCAACAAAGATATGAACCAGATTCGTTTCGGCCTGAGTTCAGCGCTGTTCCTGGGCGTGATCTGGGCGCTCTATCTGCGGCGTTACTGGATGGCGACCGGCTTCTTTGTCCTCTCCTTTCTCAGTCACAACACCGCCGTCATGGTGGTGACGCTGATCCCGTTCCTGTTTATAAGTGAACGCCGCTTGTGGCCGATTCTTATTATTGTGCTGAGTATCCCGGCATCAAAAGTCGGGGGAATGGGCTTTGTATCGGTCATTGCCGGCCACCTCGGAGCGTTAGGCGAAAGGGCAGCCAACTACAACAACGACAATTCAGCCGCGGCAACCACCGGTAGCGTCTTCTCGGTTTCCAACCTGAAGAACGTCGCGCTGGTGTTTATCTTTGTCTACTTCATGCTGAGCAACCAGCTTAAACGCGACAATTACAACGCCTGGCGACTCAACTACCTGTTGATCATTACCTTTGCGATTGGCGGTGGCATCAGGATCTTCTTCTACAACTACTCATCCGGCGCACGTCTGTCGAACTACCTGCTGCAGGTGGAGCCGATCATTCTGACGCTGTTGATCTACCAGTCGAAGCGGGTCTGGAAACCGGCGATGTTTGCGATGTTTGTCTTCTTCCAGATGTACTACCTCTACTACAACACCATCTCACTCAAGCAGGCGGTGGTGGGGTATGAAGTAGCGCGTGAATTTAAACTGATCCACTGATGAACAGGGTGAAGGCGATGAACCGATATCTTCCGTTGTTGCTGGTCGCCGCGCCGCTGATGGCGCAGGCGACGCCCACTCCGGCCGCGATCGTTATCGCGGCCTATGGTGACTCGACGACCGCAGGCGTAACCTCGTCGGGCGGGCGTAACATCATTATTAAAGATAATGAAATCAGCTATCTGCAGCAGATGTTGCAGCAGAAGTATGGGCCTGCGGTACGCATCGAGAATCACGGTTCGCCCGGAGCCCTGCTGACCGAACTGACCCAATCGTCGCTCAGCTGGGAGCAGCGGATGGCACAGTCTGATGCCAGCATCATTCTGATCAATTACGCCATTAACGATGCGCGCATCTACTCAGCAAAAAACCGGCCGGCTGGCGCAGAGAGCCCGGAGGATTTTAACCGCATCCTCACCGGACTGATTAAAACCGCCAAAGCGCACCATAAACAGGTAGTGCTGCAACAGCCTAATCCACTCTGTGGCCGGGCTGAGCGCTGGAACCTCTGGCCATATGTTTATCAGCTGAATCAGGTGGCACAGCAGCAGCAGGTGCCCATTGTCCGACAGTATCAGCTGATCAAGCAGCAGGGCGACTGGCGCAGTGAGATGTCACCGGATTGCATTCACCCGACCAGCACACTCTATAAAAAGAAAGCTGAGCAAACTTTTGAGCTGCTAAGTCAGCATTTTGACAGCGTGTTTAAAACCAACAGCTAACCATTTGATTTAATAAATTTCAGGAGCAGGACAGTATGTATGTACTGATAATGGCGTTGTCGCTGGGACTGGCGCTGATGGTGTTGCGGTTGTTCTCATTCCATCGCGGCATTTATAACGATAGCGGGATTAAAAGTATCTCCGGATTGCGTGCGCTGCTGGCCAGCATCGTGGCGTTTTCCCACTTAGCCCATTATCTCTATGCACGCGATAACGAATGGATTTTTGATAAAGACTATTTTTCGCTGATTTCGCAGGGCAACTTTTTTGTGAACAGCGGCAAGTTTGGCGTGGCGCTGTTTTTTATGATCTCCGCCTTCCTGTTTTATCGCTGGCTGGACAATGACCGTCTCTCTCCCCGCGAGCTGACCCAAAAATTACTCAAGTCGCGGGTGCGCCGGATAGTGCCGATGTTCTGGTTTTCGGGGCTGGTGATTGTGTCGATTGGCTGGTTACAGGGTGATCTGGTACCGGACCTGACGTCGCTGAAGCAGGGGCTGCTCTGGTTGCTGTTTGTCGGCAATTATCACATCGGTTCAATCAAGACCGCCGATATTAACGCCGGCGTTGAGTGGACGCTGCGACTGGAATGGCTGCTCTATCTGTCGATTCCGCTGATTTATCTGCTTAATCGTGTCACCGGTGGCCGTTACAAAACGCTGCTGATCCTCGGCTCGATTGGGGTGATTTTCATGATTGCGGTGGCGCTCCGTGTGTGGGGAACCGCCTATACCGATCCGCGTCCGGTGCTGGGATTCGCAATGGGGTATCTGGCCTGGCTCTACCGTGACCACTGGGTGCAGGGCCGCAACTCTGGCAAGGCGGCCGTGCTGGCGATTGCGCTCGCCGTCGTGGCGCTGTTCTTTACCAGTAACGCGTTCTTCTACCTGATTTTCCTCGCCTGCCTGGCGATAGTGTTTTTCATTGTCAGCAGCGGCAACGCCATTTTTGGCCTGCTGGAGAACAAGACCCTGATGTCGGTGGGTGAAGTGAGCTACAGCCTCTATCTGATTCATGGCGTGGTGCTCTATTTCATTAAGCAACTGCCGCTGCCCGCATTGCAGCACAACTTTGTGCTCTATACCGCGCTCTCGACCCTGTTTTTTGTGGTGTCGTTTTACGTGGCAAAACTGACCTACCTCTATGTGGAAAAACCGTTTATCGGCAGCAGCAATAAGAAAAAAGTGGCGATTGAACCCTCGCCGACAAATTAGGACATCACCGGTTACCCTACCAGGCCCAAACGTTATATCTTTGAAATTGGAAATGTTTTTAATGAGGTGCTGGCAATGAAGGACATTCGCTTCTCCATCGTAATTCCTGCTTACAATGCGTCAGAATCGATCGTGACGACGCTGGATTGCGTTAAAGCGCAGACGTATCGCAATTTTGAAGTAATCATCGTTGATGATAAATCCGCCGATGCGGCCGCGCTGGCGGAAGTGGTGCGCAGCGAGCGCTATCAGGACCTGAACATTAATCTGGTGCTCTCTGAGGTTAAGCTCAATGGCGCCGGTGCGCGTAATAAAGGCATTGAGCTGGCAACCGGCGATTACGTCAGTTTCCTCGACGCCGATGACGAGTGGCATGCCGATAAGCTGCGTCAGGTGAGCGAAAAAATTGCTCAGCTGGACGCGCAGGGTAAACAGAAGGTCGTGATTTTCAGCCAGGTGAACATCTATCAGGATGGCGCTTTTCTGAAAGTGATGCCGATGCAGCCACCGGGCAAAAATGAAACCGTCGCCGAATATCTGTTCGGCTGCTACGGCTTTATTCAGACCAGTACCATCGTGCTGAAGCGCGAAGATGCAGCGAAAATTCAGTTCGATACCCGCTATATCCGCCATCAGGATTACGATTTCTGCATTCGTGCCGACCGCATGGGCTATGCGTTCGAGATGATCGCCGCGCCGCTGGCTAATTACCATCTGGTGACGAAGTTCGGCTCGAAGCACAAAGGGGAGTCGGTGAACTACTCGATGTTCTGGCTCGACGCCATGAAGCCGCACCTGACCCCGCGTGACATTCACACCTACAAAGCCTTTAAGCTGCCGCTGCGCTACAAGATGGACGGCAAGGGCATGATGGCGAGCCTGACTTTTGCCCGCTACTTCTTCCTGACGAACCAGGATAATCGCGCTTACTTTATGAACCGGGTCAAAGACAAGGTCAGATCGCGGTTTGGCGGTGAAAAAGCGCTCTCCTGATTCACGCTAATGCTTTGTTTGCTCCTGTTAGCAGGAGCAGCTTTCTCCTTATTTTGCTTATTATTCTGGGTTAAAGATGAATAATCACGTTGGAACCGTCGGCATTGTTATGCCTATGTATAACTCACGTCAGACGGTATTACGCGCCGTGCAATCGGTTATCAATCAAAGTTATGCCGACTGGCACCTTTACCTGATTAACGACAAATCGACCGATGACTCCCTCGCCTGGGTGCAGGAACAGTGTCAGGACCCGCGCATCACCATTCTGGATAACGCCGTTAACATGGGTGCTGCCGAAACCCGTAACGTCGGGCTGCGCGCCGCCAGCGAAGAGATCATCGCGTTTCTCGACAGTGACGACGAATGGCATGCTGACAAACTGGCGCAGCAGGTGGCGGCGATGGCGGCCGGTGATAACTTTGTCATCACCGAATATCACTACAAAACCCGCAACGCCGATCACGACATTACCTACAGCAAACCTTATCTGCAGCAGGAAAACTTTGTGAAGAAGCAGTATCGCGTCTGCTTCTCCTCGGTCTGTTTCCGCCGTCCGCCAGAAGGCATCTTCTTCCAGCGTAAGGGTCACGAAGACTTTCTTTTTCTGTATGAACTCTTCACCCGCTATAAGCAGGCACGCGTGATTCAGACCATTCTGGTCAATTATTACGAATTAGGTGATTCCCTTTCCCGTAATAAGAACAAAGCGGCGAAATGGCACCTTGAATTATTAAGAATTATCTATAAAAACAATCCTTTAAAAATCTATTACTATTACGGCTGGTATATGGTGAATGGCGTGCTGTTTACCCTGAAGCATCGTTAAGCCAATCGGCAGGATTGTCTTTATTATTTGAGGTGGATAGCGTTTCATGAAAAAAATCGTCCTGGTGATCAAAGATGCCTATTCGTATGCGGGCACCGAGAACATCTGTAACTTTATGTCAGAATGTCTTGGCGAAACACACGACGTCACCATCTACTCGCTGGAAGGCAGCGGAAAAACCTTCTATCCGTTTGAGCACGTCAAACAGATCGTCAGCTTTGAAGGGCAGAGCAACCCGATTAAAAGCGCGGTGGCCCGTATTCACGAAGAGGGTTTCGATACCGTTTTCCTGATCAGTATGGGACGCCTCAGCGTGATGTTCGCTTTCTGGAACCTGCTGGCGATGAAGAAAAAGCGCGGCAAAGCCTATGCCTGCGAACATATCGCCATTAACTCCTTCAGCAAACCGATCAAGTTCCTCAAGTTTCTGCTGCTGCGCTACTACGACCGCGTGATTGTTCTGACCGACAAAGATCATCAGGTGTTCAGCCGCTGGCGCATTCCCAGCAAGCAAATCCCAAATCCGGTGGTGTACAAAGGCTTTCAGCGTCAGACGCGCCATCGTCAGGCGCTGGCCGTGGGTCGTCTGGATAACCAGAAGGGCTTCGATTTGATGCTGGATATCTGGCGCGATTTTGCCCGTTCCCATCCTGACTGGACGCTGGTGATTGCCGGTGACGGCGAACTGCGTCAGCAGTTACACGATCAGGCCGCGGTGTTGGGGATTACTGACAGCGTGAAGTTTGTCGGCAAGGTCAGCAACATTAACGATTACTACCGCGACAGCGACATGGCGCTGATGACCTCACGCTATGAAGGATTGCCGCTGGTGCTGCTGGAAGCCAAATCCTGGTCACTGCCGGTAGTGGCCTATGACTGTCCGACCGGACCGCAGGAGATCATCAATCACGGCGAAGATGGCTTCCTGGTGCCGATGAATGACAAAACCACCTTCCTGGCGCGGATGGATCAACTCGCCAGCGATGACGCCCTGTTCTATGCCATGAGCGAAAAAACAAAACAAACCGCGCTGAAATTCGACGGTAATCAAATCAAGCAAAGCTGGCTGGCGTTGGTGTAATTGGTGCTGGAAAAGCGCCCTTGCGACGTGCCTCAGGGACACCGCCATGGCCACTGGCCTTATTGACTACGGGAAATGATGCATGAAAAGAAGAGAAGTTTTACAGACCGCCGCCTCCGCTCTGGTTGGCGCTCTCTCCGTGAGCACCTTTTCCAGCTACGCTGCTAAAAGTAACGGTATCGCCCTGAAGCCGGTTGATGCCACTGATGTGCCGAAGGGCGACGTGCCGATCCTGACGCCAGAAAACGTTTATGCCATGCCGCCGCAGTTCTGGCAGAGTTTTGAAGGCAAGCTGTGGATCGGTAAAGCCGGCACTGACGCCAGCAAGCCAGGCAACCAGATTCCGGTGTTCCTGCGTGATGCCAATGGCAAAGTGTCGCAGATTGCTCAGCCGGTCGCCCTGAACAAAGGCAATTTTTCCCAGTTCATTCAGGATAACGCGGCGCTGATCGCCGATCCGTCGCACTCGATGGCGGTGGAAGACAACAGCGGTCAGATGTTGTTTAACATTACTGACGTCAGCCGTCCTGGCGCGGCTGATTTCAGTAAGCGTCTGGCGCAGCCTGCCGGTTACCAGCTGATTGGTGAAATTCCGTCCGTGGAAGAGTTACGTAAAACCCGTCCGCTGTTCGAAGGGGCCAAAGTGAAGCTGAAAAGCTGGCATGAAGGCTTCGAAGTGGGCGGCGGCGAGTTTGTCGGCAGCTTCCAGCCCGCCCAGGATGATGGCGGTGTTAACTTCGCCGGTCAGGGTTTCCACTGGCGTCGCGTGGTAGAAGATTTTAACCGCTTAACCCTGTTTGATTTCGGCGCGATTGCGGATGGCAAAACCGATACCGCTCCGGCGATCATGGCGATGTTCACCTGGTCGCAGCAGGCTAACCAGCAGATCTGCATCCAGTTCCCGGCCGGCACCTTTTTTGTCTCGGTCTGCGACTTCGGCGATAAATATCTCAACTTCTTCCGCGTCTCCGGAGCGATGGTTAACTTCGGTTACTTCCCGGCCACCACCGTGGTCTCGGATGGCAAATCAGAGTTCATCTTCTCGATGAATGCGCGCCGGGTTGAGCTCTCTAACCTGATTTTCAACGGTAACAATGACAAGAACCCCAACAAACAGGGCTTCTTCCATAATATCTGTCCCGGCGGTCAGTTTTTCCGGGGTGCCTGCCTGCGTTTCAATTTTGTCGGCGGTACCGCCATCAGCCTGCAGGACACGCTGGATTGCAAAATCGACCAGTGGTACGCCTCACGCTGCAGCGGCGACGTGATCAAATCGGGCTGGTCAGGCCAGAAGCAGGGCAAATGGGATCACAGTACCGCGATTGAGTTATCTAACTTTAATGCGCAGCACTGCCGTGGCGGCAATGTACTCAACCTGCCGCGCTGCGGTCAGTCGATTATTCACAACGGCTGGATTGAGCATTGCGACAATCCTGGCGACATCTCGAACGGTCAGTGGATCGTCGATGCGCTGAGCCTGGAGGATTGTAAGAATCCGCTGATCGCGCACAACTCCCGACTCAATATGCGTCAGACCAGCCTGCAGTCAGGCAGCTGGATCGACAACTCCAGTCAGGGCGATCGTCTGCTCAGCATCTGGGAGATGGGCTCAACCCGCGTTGAGTCGTACGGTGTCGCGCTGGATGGCAGCCTCAAGTACAACTACATCACCTCGCGCTGGCGGTTAGAGAACAACACCAATCAGGAAACCTGGTTCGATCTCGGCAGCCTCTACTCACCGACGGTGGGGGATTCGTGGGAGATTGAAATCTTTGGTCAGGCGCAGTTCAGCAACGGCAGTGGCGATCAGCCGCTGATGAACCTGATCAGCGACAAAACCACCGGTGGCCGTGCGGTGATCCACGTTCAGCGCAAGAAAGGGCGCTCGGAAGCCAGCTGGTCTGCCGAAGGCAGTTCGCCGGTGGTCGACGTGCGCTATGTGGCGGAACATGACACCGATGTGCGGATCTTTATCAAGCTGGCGGGCTGGACCCCGGCGGCGGCGGTGCTGGTGAAAACCACCGGTAAAGACCGTTTTGTCACCGGACGCTGCGCGCGGGTGAATGCCCGGATGCAGCCCGGTAATCCGCCGGCCGGTGATGCCACCAAACGGGCACCGCAGCGTTTCAGCCTGCACAACGGCAAAGCGGGCGTCGGTGCCAACGAACAGGGCGATTTGCTGATGGCCTCGCGGCCGCTGTCGGCTGACCAGGTGGATACCAGCAAGCCGGAAGGTTTTGTCTCGGTGGTGATCAACGGCAAACAGGTGGCGCTGCCTTACTTCGCGATTAAGTCGTAACCGATTCAGGCGTCACTGATTCAACCGTAAGGGATGCATGACGGCCGCCATAATGGAGGCGGCCGGTCTTAACAGGAGCAGGACCCTTTGGGTGCGTTATCCCGTATTGCAGTTATTTAAACAGAGTTCATTTTGCCCGTTGCGGATCTGGGCGGCTTGCAGAATTAAAAAAATTCATTCGGAGTTGTTATGAAAATTTTATTGGTGGGTAACCATACGTGTGGGAATCGTGGGGATGGCGCGATTCTTCGTGGACTGATTGATTCAATGAAGTCTGCTCGCAGTGATTTAGACATTGATGTGATTAGCCGTTATCCAACCAGCTCCGGTTATTTGCTCCAGCAGGATATTCAGCAGGATTCGCTGTTTCTGCACAATAGCAAGTCAGCAAAAGGTCTGGTCGGTTCGTTTAAGCGTAAAGTCGCGAACCGTTTGATGCCCGATATTATGATGGCGCATCTGGGCAAGGGCGGCCTGTACAAGTCGTTCGCCGTGCCACCGCACCTGAAAGCGTTTACCGAAAGCCTGGCAAAGTATGATGCGATTATCCAGGTCGGCGGATCGTTCTTCGTCGATCTCTACGGCGTGACCCAGTTTGATCACGCGTTGTGTGCGCTGATGGCGAAAAAACCGATCTACCTGATTGGTCACTCCGTGGGTCCGTTCCAGAACCCGCGCGTTAATGCGCTGGCTAACTTCGTGTTCGATCGCGTCGACAGCCTGGTGCTGCGTGAGTCGGTCAGCCTGGATCTGATGAAGCGCGATGGTGTCACCAGTTCGAAAGTGGCCGCCGGCGTGGATACCGCCTTCCTGGTGCGGGCGCGTGAAGTGGAAAACCCAAGCCACAACCTGCTGCACTGGCAGGGCATTATCAGCGGTCGTAAAACTATCGCCATCACCGTGCGTGAACTGGCGCCGTTTGATAAACGTCTGGGCGTGACCCAGAAAGAGTACGAAGCCGCCTTTGGCCGGGTGATTAACGCCATGATCGCTGAAGGCTACCAGGTGGTGGCATTCTCGACCTGTACCGGTATCGACAGCTACGCCAAGGATGACCGTATGGTGGCGCTGACGCTGCGTGACCACGTGGCACAGCCAGAGCATTACCATGTCATCATGGATGAGTTTAACGACCTGGAGCTGGGTATCCTGCTGAGTCATTGTCACCTGACCATTGGTACCCGTCTGCACTCGGCGATTATTTCGATGAACTTTGGCACCCCGGCCGTGGCGATCAACTACGAGCACAAGTCGATGGGTGTGATGAACCAGTTGGGTCTGCCGCAGATGGCAACCGATGTGAAAAGCCTGATGGATGGCTCGCTGATCGACAAGGTCCAGACGGTCCTCGCCGACTACGACAACATCAAGCAGAAGGTCGACACGGCCGTTGCGAATGAAAGGGAAATTGGCAATCGGATCACTGAAGAGATTCTCAAAGTATTAGGGTAATGTGATGAAACTGACTTTTTTCACCATGCGTTTCCCGGTTGCCTCTGAGACATTCGTACTAAATCAGGTGACCCATTTTATCGATGCCGGTTACGAGGTGGAGATTATTTCGGTCTTTCCCGGTGATTTAGTCAACCGGCACGCCGCCTTTGATGAGTATGGTCTGGCGGCAAAGACACACTATCTGCTGCCGGAAGAGAAGGTCTCGATTGTCGATAAGCTGAACCAGCGTCTGCGGCTGGTGCTGCCGAAGGTGACGAAGCCGTCGCTGCTGCGTTCGCTCAATGTGCGCCGCTATGGCGCCCAGTCGAGCAAACTGCTGCTGCCGTCGATCGTCGCCAATGCCACGCAAACCTTTACCGCCGACGTGTTTCTGGTGCATTTCGGCTACGCCGGCGCGCTGGCGAATAAGCTGCGTGAGCTGGGCGTGCTGAAAGGCAAGCAGGCGACCGTGTTTCATGGGGCGGACATTTCCCGTCGTCACATTCTGGAAGAGCACAAACTCGATTACGTTAACCTGTTCCGACAGAGTGAGCTGATGTTACCGATCAGCCATCTGTGGCAGAACAAGCTGATCGAGATGGGCTGTCCGCCGGAAAAGATTCACGTTACGCGCATGGGAATTGAGCCGGAGAAGTTTAACTTCCAGCCGCGTCAGGCGTTTCAGACACCGCTGCGCATCGTTTCGGTGGCGCGTCTGACCGAGAAGAAAGGGCTGGATGTGGCGGTGAAAGCCAGCGCGATTCTGAAACAGCGTGGCGGTCAGTTCCAGTACACCATCATTGGCAATGGCGATCAGGATGAGATGATGCGTGATTTCATCGCCCGTGAGGGGATGGAAGATTGCGTCAGTATGCCGGGCTTCAAACCGCAGGATGAAATCCGCCGCGCGTTAAGTGAAGCGGATATCTTCCTGCTGCCATCGAAAACCGCGGCCGATGGTGATATGGAAGGCATCCCGGTGGCGCTGATGGAAGCGATGGCGGTCGGGCTGCCGGTGGTTTCTACGTTCCACAGCGGCATCCCGGAGCTGATTGAGAACAACGTTTCCGGCTGGCTGGTGGAAGAGGACGATCCTGAGGCGCTGGCCGAGACGCTGCTGAAGCTGTCGCAGGGCGAAGTCGACGTGGCACCGGTGGTGGCTGCGGCGCGCCATAAGGTTGAAACGGAATTTAATCAGCACATCGCCTACGGCGAACTGGCACAGATCCTGGAGCGTCTGGCGTGAGTGGATTTAAGTCACAGGCAATCTGGCTGTTCGGCAGCACCTGTTTTTCTGCGGTGCTGCAGGTGGCGCAGCTCAGCTTTCTTGCCCGCAAACTGGAAACCCATGAGCTGGGGCTGTTAGCCATTATCAACGCCATTCTGGCGGTGGCTGGCGTGCTGCAGGATATGGGGATGAGCAGCTATCTGGTGCATCGCCAGAACATCAGCCGCCGCGAGCAGAGCACCATTTACTGGGTCAACGTTTCTCTCAGTCTGTGTACCGGTGTGATCATGCTGCTGATCGCCTTCCCGGTGGCGTGGTTCTATCATCTGCCTGAGCTGGTGGGGCTGATCATGCTGACCAGCCTCAACTTCCTGGTGCTGGGACATCTGTCGCAGTATCAGGCGCACTACATCAAAACCAAGCGGATGGTATCGCTGGCGAAGATTGAGATGGGCACCAAGCTGTTTGCCTTTCTCTGCGTAGTGGCGATGCTGGAGTTCACCTCACTGACGGTGGCCGCGGCGATTCTCGGTCTGTTTATCAACGCCTTTACCCGCATTCTCTGCATGATCGCGCTGGGTGAGAAGTCGTGGCGTCCGACCTGGGAGTTCGATAAAGCGACCTTCTTTGGTGCCATTCGTTACGGCAGCTATCAGCTCGGTTCGCAGACCATCAATCAGCTGCGTACCCAAGCCGATGCGTTAGTGGTGGGTAAGGTGATGGGCGCTGAGATGCTCGGTGTCTACTCGCTGGCGAAAGAGCTGGTGCTGCAACCGCTGAAACTGGTCACGCCGGTGATTAACCGCCTGGCGCTGCCGCGTTTCGCCGAGAAGCAGCACGATGCCGAACAGCTGAAAAAACTGTTCCTCAAGGGTACGCTGGGCATCATGCTGTTCAGCAGCGCGATGTACCTGGTGATTGGCATCTTCTCGCCGGTGATCGTCCGCGTACTGTATGGCGCATCTCATGAGCAGGTCTATCACCTGATTCCGCTGATGCTGCTGTTTGGTATGCTGCGCCCGATGGGTGGCCTGACCGGAGCGATCTCGCAGGCTAACGGACGCACCAACGTCGAGTTCTACTGGAACATCGTGGCAAGTATTGTGGTACTGGCGGTGCTGGCCACCACCTTTATCTGGCCGAACGTGCTCTACGTCGCGCTGACGCTCTCTATCTCGCAGATTCTGATCTCCGCCCTGGCGCATCCGTTCTTTATTAAGCCGGTGATTGGCATTCGGTTTATGCCCTATGCCCGCCAGTGGGTTGCGGTTTCAGTGGTGTTTGTCGGCGTCATGATGCTGGTTAATCACTTCAATCTGTTTGTGATGCCGGAATGGTTTGAAGGCTGGTTATAACAGCACAGCACTCTTATTAACGGGCGGCCTCAGGGTCGCCCGTTTTCATTTATCGCTGGTCTTAGCCGCTGGCCGAATCGTGTCGGCAATGGCAGGGGCGAAATAAGTTTACTGCTTGTCTTTATTCAGTTTCTGCTGTCGCTGGCAATGGGCAAAATGCCGAATTTCCATGTTGTGACAGAGAGTTAGTGTCCGATTTTCAGATAAAGATTATACTTGCTGTTCTGGCCGATCCTGCATAATCGACCCACATCTTCATTTTATTAAACGGAATAAATATGACCAAGCTTAAAGCAGTAATCCCGGTTGCGGGTCTCGGTATGCATATGCTCCCTGCGACTAAAGCCATTCCGAAAGAGATGCTGCCTGTCGTCGACAAACCGATGATTCAGTACATCATTGACGAATGTGTGGCTGCGGGCATTAAAGAGATTGTGCTGGTCACCCATGCCTCTAAAAATGCGGTGGAAAACCACTTCGATACCACCTATGAGCTGGAAGCGCTGCTGGAAGCGCGCGTGAAGCGTCAGCTGCTGAGCGAAGTGCAGTCTATCTGCCCGCCAGGCGTGACCATCATGAACGTGCGTCAGGCGCAGCCGCTGGGTCTGGGTCACTCGATTCTGTGTGCCCGTCCGATGATTGGCGACAATCCTTTCGTGGTGGTGCTGCCAGACGTTCTGCTGGATGATTCCACCGCTGACCACATGCGTTATAACCTTGCGGCAATGGTTGCCCGTTTTGAAGAGACCGGCCACAGCCAGGTACTGGCGCAGCATATGCCTGCTTCCGATCTCTCTGAGTACTCGGTGATCACCACCGAAGAGCCGATTGATCACCCAGGCGACGTCAGCAGCATCACTAACTTTGTTGAGAAACCAGAGCATCCTGCTGAGCTGAACTCTGACCTGGCGGCCGTGGGTCGCTATGTCCTGTCTGCTGATATCTGGGCAGAACTGGAGCGCACCGAGCCAGGCGCCTGGGGCCGTATCCAGCTGACCGATGCGATCGCCAGCCTGAGCCAGCATAAAACAGTGGATGTCTCGCTGCTGACCGGTCACAGCTTCGACTGCGGTCGTAAACTGGGTTACATGCAGGCGTTTGTCTCTTATGGTCTGCGCAGCAACGCTCAGGGCCGCGATTTCCGCGAAGCGATCCAGAAGATTCTTGCCAAACAACACTAATACCTTCGCCGCGCATCCCGCGGCAGAAAGAAAGGAGTACACATGGCTATTTTAGTAACGGGTGGCGCAGGCTACATCGGCTCCCACACGGTGCTGGCGCTGCTGCAGCGCGGTGATGACGTTGTGGTACTGGATAACCTGTGCAATGCCTCACGCGAAGCGATTAACCGCGTTGAGAAGCTGGCGGGTAAGAAAGCGACCTTCGTTGAAGGCGATATCCGCGACCGTGCCTCGCTGCGCGACCTGTTCGCCTCGAACAGCATTTCTGCCGTGATCCACTTCGCCGCGCTGAAAGCGGTGGGTGAATCAACCCGTATGCCGCTGGAGTATTACGAGAACAACGTCGCGGGTACCGTGGTACTGCTGGAAGAGATGCGCGAAGCAGGCGTGTTTAACTTTATTTTCAGCTCTTCCGCCACCGTTTACGGTGCGGATGCACCGGTGCCGTACGTTGAGACCACGCCGATTGGCGGGACCACCAGTCCTTATGGCACCTCCAAGCTGATGATTGAGCTGGTAATGCGCGATTTCGCCAAAGCGGAACCGAAGTTTAAGGCGATTGCTCTGCGTTACTTCAACCCGGTCGGCGCGCATGAGTCCGGTGAAATCGGTGAAGATCCAACCGGCATCCCGAACAACCTGCTGCCGTACATTGCTCAGGTAGCTATCGGCCGTCTGGAGAAGCTGGGTGTGTTTGGCGGCGACTACGACACGCCAGATGGCACCTGCCTGCGTGACTACATCCACGTGGTTGACCTGGCGGAAGGGCACCTCAAGGCACTGGATCATCTCAACAAAGTGGAAGGCTACACCGCTTACAACCTCGGCGGCGGCAAAGGCTTCTCGGTGCTGGAGATGATTAAAGCGTTTGAGAAAGCCTCAGGTAAAGCCATTCCGTTTGAGATCAAACCACGCCGTGATGGCGACCTGCCAGCCTTCTGGGCTGACGCCTCACTGGCGAATCGTGACCTTGACTGGCGCGTAACGCGCGGCATCGATGAGATGATGCGCGATACGTGGAACTGGCAGAGCAAGAACCCGGATGGGTTTAAGTAAACTGCAATGAAATGCAAAAAACCCGGCTAAGGCCGGGTTTTTTTATGTCTGCGTTAAGCAGAATTGCATATATAGACTAAACATTAGCCCGTAGCCAATACATTCCTGACAATCAACGCGATTAATGCGGATTTATCCTGGCGTGCCATCTGCTCAATTGAAACACTATAGAGCGTTGAGCTACGGCTTGAGCAGAGGCCTGGCGCGATAAGCACGTCGCTACTATGCTGTTTTGCCAAAGATTACTTTAGCTGAAGTGCATCTTTATCAATGGTTAACCAAACTTAAGTTTTGCCTGGCACAATGAAAGAATAGGCATATTATTTTTGCCGCACAAATTGTACTATTTGCGGTGGTCTCAGAACCCGTATGCGATTGAATAAAATATCATCAACGCATCGACAAGCTAACTTGTGATGGCATGAATCCTATCACACAGCATATTGGTTGCTGCAAGCCAAGGGCGGTAGCGTGGCTGTTTATTCATAATGAATAAAAATTGACCCGCTTTATATGCAATAGCATGCTTAAATTTGTTAGAGGATGTGGAATGTTACTTCCCGTAATCATGGCCGGAGGAACCGGCAGCCGCTTATGGCCCCTTTCCCGCGAACTTTATCCTAAACAGTTCATCTGTCTACACGGCGAACACTCGATGCTACAGGAGACAGTTAACCGCCTGACGGGCATTGAGGCCCGTGCACCGATGGTGATTTGCAACGAAGAGCATCGTTTTCTGGTCGCCGAGCAATTGCGACAAATTAACAAGCTATCCCATAACATTATTCTTGAGCCAGTTGGGCGCAACACGGCCCCGGCTATCGCACTTGCCGCCCTTAATGCTGTGGAGCAGGGTGATGACCCGGTACTGCTGGTACTGGCAGCAGATCACGTGATTGAAGATCGTACCGCTTTCCATCAGGCCATTAAGGTAGCGACCGCACACGCTAAACAGGGCAAGCTGGTTACTTTTGGCATCGTGCCAACCGGCCCGGAAACCGGATACGGCTATATCCAGCGTGGCGAAGCGCTCGCTGGCGCAGAGAGCGGGCTTTATCAGGTGCAGCGCTTTGTTGAGAAACCTAATCAGAGTACCGCTGAGCAGTACCTGGAATCCGGTGAATACTACTGGAACAGCGGGATGTTTATGTTCCGCGCAAAACGCTATCTGCAGGAACTGGAAAAATTCCGCCCGGATATCCTCGAAGCCTGTCGCCGCGCGATGGCTAACGTGAAAGAAGGCAATGATTTTATCAGTATCGATAAAGACGATTTCATCGCCTGCCCGGATGAGTCAGTAGATTATGCGGTTATGGAACAAACTGATGCCGCAGTCGTCGTTCCGCTGGCAGCAGGGTGGAGTGACGTCGGTTCCTGGTCAGCGCTGTGGGAAGTGAACGATAAAGATGCCCACGGCAACTCCCTTAAAGGCGATACTTTCCTGCACAACACAAAAAACTGTTACATCAACAGTGAAGATCAGTTGGTTGCCGCCATCGGGGTAGAAAACCTGGTGATTGTGAACACCAAAGATGCGGTGCTGGTTGCGCGTAAAGATCAGGTTCAGGATGTGAAGCGTGTGGTTGAGTTCCTGAAAAGTGAATGCCGCAGCGAATATCGCCGTCACCGTGAAACCTACTGGCCATGGGGACGCTGCGATCTGGTGGTTAATACCGGACGATTCAACGTCAACCGCATTACGGTGAAGCCGGGTGAGGCCTTTGAATTGCAGATGCATTACCACCGGACTGAGCACTGGGTCATCCTGTCGGGTACCGCGAAAGTGACTATTCAGGATAAAACCTTGTTGCTGACAGAGAACCAGTCAACCTTTATCCCTATTGGTCATCCACATACCTTAGAAAACCCAGGCAAAATTCCATTAGAGCTGTTGGAAATCCAGTCGGGTTCCTATCTTGGCGATGACGATCTCATTTTGATTAAACAACAGTTTGCAAGTAAGTAAGGACAGACAAGATCATGGCAGCACTGACCTGTTTTAAAGCTTATGACATCCGTGGTGAGCTGGGCACCGAACTCAATGACGATATTGCTTACCGCATAGGTCGCGCCTACGGCGAATTTATCCGGCCTAAGACCATTGTGGTCGGCGGGGATGTTCGTCAGACCAGCGAATCGCTGAAACTGGCGCTGGCAAATGGATTGCGGGATGCGGGCACCGATGTACTGGACATCGGTATGAGCGGAACCGAAGAGATCTACTTCGCCACTTTTCACTTAGGAATTGATGGCGGGATTGAAGTGACTGCCAGTCATAATCCAATGAACTACAACGGCATGAAGTTAGTGCGGGAAGGTGCGCGTCCAATCAGTGGAGATACCGGATTGCGTGACGTCCAGCGTCTGGCTGAAGCCAACGATTTTGCTCCGGTTGACGAGAGCAAACGCGGTAGCTACAAGCAGATCTCAGTCCTGGATGCCTATGTCGATCATCTGATGGGCTATATCGACCTGAAGAACTTCACTAAGCCAATGAAGCTGGTGATTAACTCAGGTAACGGTGCGGCCGGCCATGTCATCGATGAGATTGAAAAGCGCTTCCAGCAGGCGAATACGCCTGTCACCTTTATCAAAGTACATCATCAGGCAGATGCGACTTTCCCTAATGGCATCCCTAATCCACTCCTGCCGGAATGTCGTAAAGATACTTCTGACGCGGTACGTGAGCATCAGGCTGATATGGGCATTGCTTTTGACGGTGACTTCGACCGCTGCTTCCTGTTTGATGAGAATGCTGAGTTCATTGAAGGCTATTACATCGTTGGCCTGTTAGCAGAAGCATTCCTGAAAAAAGAGCCTGGTGCAAAAATCATCCATGACCCGCGTCTGACCTGGAACACCATTGATGTGGTTACCAAAGCGGGCGGCATTCCGGTGATGTCTAAGACCGGACACGCTTTCATCAAAGAACGCATGCGTGAAGAAGATGCGGTCTATGGCGGTGAGATGAGCGCGCACCACTACTTCCGTGACTTTGCCTATTGTGATAGCGGCATGATTCCGTGGCTGCTGGTGGCTGAATTGCTGGCGGTGAAAGGCGAAACGTTATCCGGGCTGGTTGCAGAGAGAATGAAAGCGTTTCCTTGCAGTGGGGAGATTAACTATAAAGTTTCCAACCCGAAGGCCATTATCGCTGCTCTTGACGAAAAATACGCTTCTTCCTCAATAGCTCAGGATAATACAGATGGTGTCAGTCTGGATTGTGAAAGCTGGAGATTCAACGTCAGAACTTCTAATACTGAACCTTTGCTTCGACTTAACGTCGAAACCAGAGGTGATACCGAGGCGTTGAGCAAATTACTGAAAGAAATTGATTCGCTTATTAAAGCATCATCGATTTAGTTTAACACTTAGCTACTAATTTTAATTTTCTTAATCATGGGTTTACGAATGACGAATAAAACTGCAGTAATTACCGGAATCACAGGTCAGGATGGTGCTTATCTCGCAGAGCTGCTACTGAACAAAGGATATACCGTTTATGGTACCTATCGTCGTACCAGTTCAGTGAATTTCTGGCGCATTGATGAGCTTGGCATCCGGTCTAATCCAGCTCTGCACCTGGTTGAGTATGATCTGACTGATTTGTCATCAAGCATCCGTTTGCTTCAGGAAAGCAAAGCTACGGAAGTCTATAACCTTGCTGCTCAGAGCTTTGTCGGTGTCTCGTTTGATCAGCCACTAACTACTGCTGAAATTACCGGTATTGGCCCAGTGAATTTGCTGGAAGCGATTCGTATCGTTAATCCAAAAATCCGGTTTTATCAGGCATCTACCTCAGAGATGTTTGGCAAAGTGCAGGCCATCCCTCAAAAAGAAGATACCCCTTTCTACCCGCGTAGCCCCTACGGTGTAGCTAAGCTTTATGCACACTGGATGACCATAAACTATCGTGAAAGCTATGACATTTTTGCGTCCAGCGGCATCCTCTTCAACCATGAATCACCTCTGCGTGGGCAGGAGTTTGTAACACGTAAGATTACCGACTCAGTTGCTAAAATTAAGCTCGGTAAGCTGGAAGTGCTTGAGTTAGGCAACATGGATGCTAAGCGTGACTGGGGCTTCGCGAAAGAATACGTCGAGGGTATGTGGCTGATGCTACAAGCTGACGAGCCAGATACTTTCGTACTTGCTACCAATCGTACTGAAACCGTTCGTGACTTCGTCTCCATGGCGTTTAAAGCCGCGGGCATCGAATTGCGCTTTGAAGGCAAAGATGAGCAGGAAGTGGCTATCGATGTCGCGACAAACAAAGTTGTGGTCAAGGTCAATCCTAAGTTTTATCGCCCGGCTGAAGTAGAATTACTGATCGGCAATCCTCAACGTGCTAAAGATATTCTGGGCTGGGAACCTAAAACAACTCTGGAAGAGCTGTGTGCAATGATGGTTGAAGAAGATCTGCGTCGTAATAAACAAGGATTCTCCTTCTGATATGATTAATGGCAAAAAAGCACTGATCACAGGGATCAAGGGCTTTACCGGCCAATATATGGCAGCGGAATTATCCGCTGCCGGGTATGAAGTATTTGGTTTCGGTTCATCCCCAGCCCAAAATTCGCCAAACTATGTTCAGGTCGATCTCACAGACTCAGTAGCAGTAAAGCAGGCCGTTGATGCTGTTTCACCTGACGTGGTCGTTCATCTTGCGGCAATTGCTTTTGTTGGACATGCCGATTCAAATGCATTCTACGACGTAAATATTTGCGGGTCTCGTAATTTGCTGCAAGCTTTATCTGAATCCGCAAAGTGTCCTGAAGCGGTTCTGCTTGCCAGCAGCGCAAATGTTTACGGTAATAACACCCCAGGTAAATTAGCGGAATCAACAGCGGCCAGGCCGGCAAATGACTATGCTGTGAGTAAGCTTGCAATGGAGTACATGGCTAGCCTGTTTTACAGCAAACTACCTATTATCGTCGCTCGCCCATTTAATTATACTGGTGTTGGACAAGCAGGAAATTTTCTTATTCCTAAAATTGTTAAGCACTTCAGGGAACGCCAGCCGGTTATAGAACTGGGAAACATAGACGTATGGCGCGATTTTTCTGATGTTCGCGATGTAGTAGGCAGCTATCGGGGATTATTAAAATCTTCGGCTTTTGGTGAAATCGTCAATGTCGCTTCAGGTAAAATGCATTCGTTACGTGAGGTTATTAACCTCTGTGAGGAGTTGACGAGTCATCAAATACGAATCGAGATTAATCCTCAATTCGTTCGTCCAAATGAAATAAAAGAGCTTTGTGGCGATATTAGTTTATTGGGTAGGTTAACCGGTAACAATACCGCCAAAATAACGCTCAGAGAAACGCTCAAATGGATGCTACAGGCAAAAGGTTAAACGTTGTTTTTTCAACGGATTGTATCAAATACCCCCTGACTGGAATTGGCCGTTACGCGTTTGAACTTGCTAAGCAACTTCAGGAGAGAGAACAGCTTTTACTTACATTTTTTCATGGTACTAAAGTTCGTGATTCGCTGGCGGTAGCCAGTGAATCAGCGCAGTCCATTCAATCTGTTAAGCGAAGGTTGCAAAAAAGCAAAGCTGCCAGTGAGATATATCGACTCACTTATCCGGTCATGAAAACTATCGCGCTCAGGAATTTCAAAGATCATATTTTTCACAGCCCAAACTATTATCTTCCTCCTCGCGTAAAGCATTGTGTCGCAACTTTTCATGATTTGTCTGTTTTTCACTGGCCGCAGTTCCATCCTGCAGGCCGTGTTCATCTTATGCAAAAAGAGTTAAGAAATACGGTCTCAAGAGCGGCAATGCTTATTACTGACTCACATTATACTAAAAAAGAATTAATTGATTTTTTTGGAGTCGAAAACGATAAAGTCAGTGTTGCACCATTGGGTTATAACGAGCAATTTCGTCCCCGACAAGAAACAGAAACACGAGATGTTCTGAATAAATATCAGCTCAAATGGCGCAGCTTTTTTCTTTACACAGGTACCATTGAACCCAGAAAAAACATTCTGACGTTGCTGAAGGCTTTTGACTCACTACCTACTAATGATAAACGGGCGCTTCCTTTAGTGATAAGTGGATACAAAGGCTGGGAAAACGAAGAACTGTTCAGACTTTTCAGGAAGGGTGAGAGTGAAGGCTGGTTAAAATATCTGGGCTTCGTGCCTGGTAAAGAGCTGCCACATCTTTATAGTGCAGCTAACTGTTTTGTCTTTCCTTCTATATATGAAGGTTTCGGTTTACCGGTATTAGAAGCCATGGCTTCAGGTACACCAGTGATTTGTTCTGATGCAACCTCACTTCCTGAAGTAGGAGGGGGCGCTCCACTGATGCACTCCCCAGAAGATGTTGATACTTTGACTGCCCACCTCAAGCTAATGATAGAAGATGCTGACGAAAAAAGCCGCATGACTGCTTTAGGGCTTGCTCGTGCACAGCAATTTTCATGGTCCAGATGCGCGGATAAAACCATTGAAGCTTACGAGCAGGTTGCTAAATTTATATGATTAAGGTTCTGCACTGTTATAAAACATATTATCCAGACACATTTGGCGGCATTGAGCAGGTTATTTATCAACTGGCCGAAGGCGGAGTAAAAGAGAACATCCAGTCTAAGGTGTTTACTCACAGTCCCTCTTTCGATATTCAGGAGAGTAAATTAGCTCATCACTCCGTCTACCGGGTCAAAACATTTCTTGAGCTGGCTTCCACACCTTTTTCATATTCAGCGATCCGTGAATTTAAAGAACTGGCGAAAAATGCTGATGTCATTCATTATCATTTCCCCTATCCATTCATGGATTTTATGCATTTTGCTGCAGGCATCAAAAAACCATCCGTCGTAAGCTATCATTCTGATATTGTTAAACAGAAGATGCTACTGAGGTTATACACGCCTCTGATGAACCGGTTTCTAAATAGCGTGGATCGTATTGTCGCTGCCTCACCGAATTATGTAGAAAGTAGCCCCGTTCTACAGCAGTTCGAAAACAAAGTGGAAGTCATTCCTTACGGACTTGATAAAAAATTCTATCAAAATAATGATCCTGCTGTTCTACTTAAGTGGCAGGCAAGATTTCCGGATGGCTTCTTTCTGTTCATAGGCACATTTCGCTATTATAAAGGCCTGCATATTTTAATCGAAGCGGCTAAAAACAGCCGTTATCCGATTGTCGTAGTTGGAGCAGGTCCAATTGAAGCCGAGCTAAAATCTCAGGCGCAGCGACTAGGGGTAGATAATATTCATTTCCTGGGTGCGTTAGACGACAGCGATAAATCTGCGTTACTGCAACTGTGTACCTGTCTGGTATTTCCTTCGCACCTGCGTTCAGAAGCCTTTGGGATTTCATTGCTTGAAGGGGCGCTTTATTCAAAACCCCTGATTTCCAGTGAGATTGGTACGGGCACGACCTTCATTAACATCGACCGGGTAACCGGTTTGGTGGTGCCACCTTCAGATCCGGTCTCTTTGCGTAAGGCGATGGATGAGATATGGCACAACCCGAACCTGGCCAGCACTTATGGCGCAGCAGCGCTTGCGCGCTTTGAGGCGCTTTTTACTGCCGAAAAGATGATCCAGAGTTATACACGACTCTATAAATCCTTGTTAAATGTGTGATTTTTTTTCAGATTATTTCATCTGACTATCGCACCATTCATTACCTTTTATCAGCTATCCTGAGTTAACATACTGATCACTTATAAAGTGGTGTTACTGGTAACACCATGCGAGACCACAGACAGGAGTATGTAATGTCCAAGCAACAGATCGGCGTTGTAGGTATGGCAGTGATGGGCCGCAACTTGGCTCTTAACATTGAGAGCCGCGGTTACACTGTTTCTATCTTTAACCGTTCGCGCGAAAAGACGGATGAAGTCATCGCAGAGAACCAGGGCAAGAAGCTTGCTCCTTTTTACACAGTTGAAGAGTTTGTTGAATCGCTGGAGAAACCACGCCGTATCCTGCTGATGGTACAGGCGGGTGAAGCGACTGATAAGACTATCGCCTCGCTGACGCCACATCTGGATAAAGGCGACATTCTGATTGATGGCGGTAACACCTTCTATAAAGACACCATCCGTCGTAACAAAGAGCTGTCAGACCAGGGCTTCAACTTCATCGGTACCGGTGTCTCCGGCGGCGAAGAGGGCGCACTGAAAGGTCCATCCATTATGCCTGGCGGCCAGAAAGAAGCGTATGAGTTGGTTGCACCGATTCTGGATAAGATTGCGGCACGTGCTGAAGATGGCGAAGCCTGTGTGGCTTACATCGGTCCGGACGGCGCGGGTCATTATGTGAAGATGGTGCACAACGGTATCGAATACGGCGATATGCAGCTGATCGCTGAAGCTTACGCGCTACTGAAAGGTGCGCTGGGCCTGAACAACGAAGAGCTGGCTGAAACCTTCACCGAGTGGAACAACGGCGAACTGAGCAGCTACCTGATCGACATCACCAAAGATATCTTCACCAAGAAAGATGAAGAAGGTAACTATCTGGTTGATGTGATTCTGGATGAAGCAGCCAATAAAGGTACCGGTAAATGGACCAGCCAGAGTTCACTGGACCTCGGCGAGCCGCTGTCGCTGATTACTGAGTCGGTATTTGCTCGTTACCTCTCCTCGCTGAAAACGCAGCGCGTAGCGGCTTCCAAAGTGCTGAGTGGCCCACAGGCGCAGGCTTTCACTGGCGATAAAGCGGAGTTTATCGAGAAAGTGCGTCGTGCACTTTATCTGGGCAAAATCGTCTCTTATGCGCAGGGCTTCTCTCAGCTGCGTGCGGCCTCAGAAGAGAACAACTGGGATCTGCATTACGGTGAAATCGCGAAGATTTTCCGCGCTGGCTGCATTATCCGTGCACAGTTCCTGCAGAAAATCACCGACGCCTATGCTCAGGATGCGAGCATCGCTAACCTCCTACTGGCACCATACTTCAAAGATATCGCTGACCAGTATCAGCAGGCGCTGCGTGATGTGGTTTCTTATGCGATTCAGAACGGTATCCCAACACCAACCTTCTCTGCGGCGATTGCTTACTACGACAGCTACCGTTCAGAAGTACTGCCTGCCAACCTGATTCAGGCGCAGCGTGACTACTTTGGTGCGCATACCTATAAGCGCATTGATAAAGACGGTGTGTTCCACACCGAGTGGTTAGATTAAATCAGGTAGTATGTAATTGTAAAACCCGGCTTTGCCGGGTTTATTTTAACAATCCCTTCGAAAAAACGAATTCTCGAATCTTCAGGATTTATAATGATATTCAACATTAGCAAAACGCTATGGACGTACCGTAGCTTTATATTGGGAAATATGAAGCGAGAGTTCCAGTCAAAGTATCAAAATTCATTATTAGGCGCACTATGGAATGTTATCAATCCATTAGCAATGATAGTTGTTTATACAGTTATCTTTGCTGAGATAATGAGAGCCAAACTTCCCGGTGTTGATAGCACCTATGCTTACAGCATCTATTTATGTGCGGGCGTACTTACGTGGGGATTCTTTTCAGAAATAACATCACGCTCACAAAACGTTTTTATCGAAAATGCAAACATACTTAAAAAAATTAATTTCCCCAGGGTTTGCTTACCAATAACAATTGTGTGTAATGCCTTCGTTAATTTTGTGATTGTGTTTGGATTGTTTACTCTGTTCTTAATAGTAAGTGGTAATTTTCCTGGTGTCGTTTATCTGGCATTAATCCCGGTTTACATTATCACTATTTTGTTGGCTGTAGGTATTGGAGTAACATTAGGTGTATTAAATGTGTTTTTCAGGGATGTAGGGCATTTCTTTGGGATATTCATGCAATTCTGGTTTTGGCTCACGCCTATCGTTTATCCTGTAACAATTATACCAGAGCGCTACAAAGCGTTGATTAATATCAATCCGATGAGTGGCATAATGTTCAGTTGTCAAAATATTCTGGTTAAACATATTGCTCCGGTCTGGAGTGATTTACTCCCTGCTGTTTTTGTCGCAATTTTTTTCAATCTTATAGGGCTGTATTTGTACAGACGTCATGTTGGCGAAATGGTGGATGAACTTTAATGAGTCAGGTAATAAAAGTAAATAAAATCGGCAAAGCTTATAAAGTCTATCCAAACCGCTGGAGCCGCTTCCTGGAATGGATTTCACCCATAAAGAAAGATCACCATGAGCTAAGATGGGTACTTAACGATATCAGCTTTGAAATAGAGAGTGGACAAGCTGTCGGTATCATTGGTATGAATGGCGCGGGCAAAAGTACTCTGCTAAAAATACTTACTGGTACGACTAAACCAACCAAAGGTGTTATCACGACTAAGGGTAAGATTGCTGCGCTGCTCGAATTAGGCATGGGTTTCCATCCCGATTTCACAGGACGGCAAAACGTTTATATGGCTGGCCAGTTAATGGGGCTGACAGTTGAAACCATAAATAAGCTGATGCCGGAAATTGAAGAATTTGCAGAAATCGGTGAATACATCGATCAGCAAGTCAGGGTCTATTCAAGTGGGATGCAAATGCGCCTTGCTTTCAGTGTTGCTACCTGCGTCAGACCGGATGTTCTGATTGTCGATGAAGCATTATCTGTGGGGGATACATATTTTCAACACAAAAGCTTCGAAAAAATCAGAGAATTTAAAAAACATGGCACAACGCTACTAATTGTTTCTCATGATAAACAAGCTATTCAAAGTATCTGTGATCATGCGATTTTACTTAATAAAGGGAGAATCGAGAAGCAAGGCGATCCAGAAATGGTCATGGACTATTACAACGCACTATTAGCTGATAAGCAAAAACAGAAAATAGAGCAAGTAATGAACCAGCAAGGGAAAGTGCAAACTATTTCGGGTACCGGTGAAGCCGTTGTAGATAATATCACAATTTATAATGAGGCTGGCGAGCAGGTTGAATACATCGAAGTAGGGGAGACCGTTAAACTTTCTATTGATGTGCTCGTTAAATCAGATATTGAAAAACTTGTAGTTGGTTATGGCATAAAAGATCGTCTGGGTCAAGTTATGTACGGCACCAACACACAGCTTAAGAAAAAACCTATCTTTAATACAAAGGCGGGAGAGAAATACAAATTTGAGTTTCAGTTCGATATGAATATGGGGCCAGGAAGTTACTCCATACAGACTGCGATAGTTAGTTCGGACACGCATCTGGTGAACAATTATGAATGGCGTGACCTTGCCTTTGTGTTTAATGTCGTCAATGCGAGTCACCCACACTTTGAGGGTGTGAACTGGTTAGACCCAGAAATCGAGATAAACAAACATGACTAAGGTTTCATACGCTCAGAATTACGAAGATATCATGCTTTGGAGAGCGTTAAAGCATATAGAAAATGGTTTCTACGTAGACGTTGGAGCTAACGATCCGATAATAGATTCCGTTACGAAATTATTTTACGATGCAGGCTGGAGTGGTATCAACATTGATCCTGTTGAGAAGTTCATCGAGAAATACCACCTTTTGCGTGAAAGGGATATTAGCATCGCAAAAGCGGTATCGGATGAAAAAGGTGTAATGCAACTGTGGCAATGTGATGTACCTGGCTGGTCTACACTAGACAAGGACGTTGCCGCTAAACATGAATCGGAGGGATATGAAGGCTATTGGTCTGAAGTAAGCATCAATACCCTGGCCGCGATCCTTGAAGAACAAAACATAGCTGATATTCATTTCCTCAAGATTGATGTTGAAGGTGCTGAATATGCAGTGCTTAAAGGCAATGACTGGAATAAATATCGGCCATGGATAGTATTAATTGAAGCTACTGTGCCCAATACCCAGATTTCAGATTACGACGAATGTGAAAAACTACTGTTAAACAATAATTATCACCACGTTTTCTCTGATGGGCTTAATCGCTATTATGTAGCGAATGAACATCCTGAACTCGATGATGCGTTCAAATATCCACCTAATGTTTTTGATGAGTTCATTTCTTATAGAGAATCTCAACTACAATCAGAACTTGATGAAAACTATATCAGAATGGTTAAGGCAGTGAACGAAGCTAACACGCTTTATGAAAAAGAGCAGGCTCTCATGCATGAACTGGAGAGACTCACGCTTCAAAAAGAAGAAACAGATGCAAACTATCAGATCCTTCTGGAGGAAAATTTAAAGCTATCAGCACTTGCTACCGGAGCTGACGCCTTAAAAGAGCAAGAAAATGAAATCAAAAATGATAACAGCAAAAAAGAAAAAAGTTTTCTGAAACAGAAGAACAAGCTTTTACAGAAAATTGTCAGCACTGAAGAAGAGCTTGAACAGTCAAAAGCTGCAATTACTGATCTAAATAGTAAAATTGCAGAATTGAATCGGCATGCTCATCACTGGTGGGAGACGGCTCAACGATTTGAAACTGAGCTGAACCTGGTTTATGCAAGCAGAACGTGGAGATATGGTACTTTACCAAAACGTATTCTCTCCCGGATTAAAATCAAAGTTCATTCACTCAAACAGCAAACCAGGCACTTACTATCTAGAATTACAAATCTCACATACAGACTGGCAAGAAATGTAGCATTGAGCGCATTGCAGAAGCCGGCGATTAGAGGTCCTCTTCTAAAAGTAGTAAACAGGTTTCCTGGACTTAAAAGCTATCTCAAAAGAAAATACATCAGAAGTGTAATTCAAAGTTCTGTACAGGAAAGTACAATGCCAAAAGATAGCGTTAAAATAAATCAAATAAAAAACGTTATCAAAGCCAAATTAAAAAAATAGGTAATTCAAATGCGTCTAGTTATCGACTTGCAGTCATTACAAGGAACAAACAGTAATCGTGGCATTGGGCGTTATGCTCTGTCACTAACTTCAACGCTACTGGAGTTATGTCGAAATGATGAAGTATACCTACTACTGAATGGAAGCCTTCCTGAATCAGTAAACACTATTCGGGAAGCTTTTAATGAAAAGGTTAATCCGGAAAATTTTTTAACATTTTCTTCCCTGGAACATACCGCTGGATTACATAGTGAAAATCAATGGCGTCAGGGCGTTGCTGAGTTATCCAGGGAGGCTTATCTTGAAAAGATTTCTCCCGATGTAGTACTCATTACAAGCCTTTTTGAAGGGGTTGTGGATGACACAGTGACAAGTATCATAAATAAAAATAAAAATTATCTGACAGCTGTTGTATTATATGATTTGATTCCTTTTATAGCTGCAAAGGATTATCTTGAAAATCCCGGGATGTCTAAGTGGTATTATAAGAAAATAGACCATTTAAGACGTGCTGATATGTTATTAGCTATATCTGAATCTTCGCGCCAGGAAGGTATAAAGTATCTTCCTTTCCCAGAAGATAAAATTATAAACATATCCACTGATGCTGACAGTAATTTCAAGAAATTAGAAATTGTTAATCCCCAGGTACTGACTAAGTTTAACATTACTAAGCCCTATGTAATGTACACAGGTGGGATCGATAAACGAAAAAATATTGAAGGCCTGATAACTGCATATTCAGAACTTGATGAAAACGTAAGAAGCGACCATCAGTTAGTGATTGTTTGTTCGGTCAATAATGAGAGTCGTCAAATACTAAAGAAACTTATCCATGAAGCACAGTTGAGTGAAACCGAAGTTGTAATTACGGGTTACATCACTGATGAGGAATTGGTTGAGTTGTATAACCAATGTGCATTGTTCGTTTTCCCAAGCTTCCATGAAGGTTTTGGCCTTCCCGTACTGGAAGCAATGCGTTGCGGTGCCCCTGTCATCTGTTCAGGGCTAACAAGTCTTCCTGAGGTTGTTGGACTTGAAGATGCTATGTTCGATCCAAAAGATGAACAGCAATTTATTGACTTGCTCGAAAAGGGATTAACAGATTTGAATTTTAGAGATCTGTTAATTTCACATGCTGAGACGCAGCAATCAAAATTCTCATGGGAAACGACGGCTCGTAAAACGTATGATGCACTTAATAAACTTAATGCACATAAAAGTCACATGCCTGTCATCTCTCATTTACTTCAGCGTAAAAAAATAGCCTATGTTACACCCGTTCAGCCCGCGAAATCAGGCATAGCGAATTATTCAGCTATTTTACTGCCTGAACTTGCAAGATATTACGATATTGACATTATTATTAAAGATAATGTCCCAGTCGATAAGGTTGCCGAGTCTTACAGTAAAATAAGAAACACGCAATATCTATTGGAAAACTCTGATAAATATGATCGGGTTGTTTACCAATTTGGCAATTCCGAACACCACGACTATATGTTTCCACTGCTGGAAAAAATACCAGGCGTAGTAGTATTACATGATTTCTATATTTCTGGCGTCGTGCAGCATATGGATGTATTCAATACCCATCCTGGTGTCTGGACACGTGAATTACTTATTGGTCATGGGTACAAAGCTTTAAGAGAACGATATTTAGAAAATAATAGCGCAGAAGTAGTATGGCGTTACCCTTGTAGCTATTCAGCCTTGTCTCTGTCTCAGGGCGTCATTGTACATTCCGAAAACTCAGTTCGCTTGGCTAAGCAGTGGTATGGTACAGTTAACCCAAATTTATGGAGCGTGATACCCCACCTTCGTGAGCTGCCATTAATCAATGATAAAAGTGCTGCCAGGAAAAAGTTATCAATTAGCGATGATGCATTTGTCATCTGTAGCTTTGGATTCCTGGGTGAATCTAAATTGAATGATAGGCTGATTGAAGCATTTGCTGAAAGCAGTTTATACGATTCTAAAGAATGTTATATCTTCTTTGTTGGTGAGATGCATGAAGGTGATTTCTCTAAAAAGATAACCCGTCGCATTACAAGTTTAAAAATAACAAACAGAATACAAGTTACAGGCTGGACCGATCTCGATACGTTTAAAGATTATTTACAGGCAGCTGATATCGCCGTGCAACTTAGATCACTTTCCAGAGGAGAAACCTCAGGGGCTGTGCTCGATTGCATGAGTTATGGTTTACCAACTATCATCAATGCTAATGGCACTATGGCTGACATTAATCCTGAAAGTGTCATTATGCTTGAAGATAAATTTGATGATGAGTCGCTGGTTGAAGCCCTTGAGTCGCTTTTTAAATCAGAGAGTTTGCGAAAAAAACTTTCGGGTAAAGCGATAGAAGAAATTTCAACTAAGCATTCTCTGTGGCGATGTGCAGAGCAGTATTCAAAAGCTATTGAAAATTTTTACCACCCAAAAAATAATTTTGTTAGTGAGACGCTTGATTCACTTTTTCAGGTTGAAGGATCTTATTCTGAGCAAGATTTAGATGCATTGGCTACGGCAACTGCTTACAATAAAGGCGCGGCTATTACCTATCCTAAATTGCTCGTTGATATTTCTGAGCTGGTTCAGCGTGACGCAAAGTCTGGTATTCAGCGTGTTGTCAGAAGCATTCTGATGCAATGGCTGGAAAACCCACCAGAAGGTTTTCGTGTTGAACCTGTTTATGCCACTAATGATAGGGACGGTTACCATTTTGCTCGTTCATTTACGGCCAGGTTCCTCGGTATTGAAAATGTACATCTTCAGGATGAACCTGTTGATTATGTAAATGGTGATGTTTTTGTTGGCCTTGACCTGCAACCACACATTACGGTAAGACAAGAAAAAACACTAAGCAAAATGCGCGCTTTAGGTGTCAAGATTAATTTCGTTGTTTATGATTTAATTCCTCTTCTTCATTCTCACTTTTTTGTCAGTCCCGAAGATGCAGCAAAAGACCATGCGCGCTGGCTCTCCGTGGCAGCAAACAGTGAATCACTTATTTGCATTTCAAAAGCCGTCGCTGATGAAGTAGAAGAGTGGTTAAGAACGGATTTCCAGGGTAAAGCTAAACCAGAAGTTAAATGGTTTCATCTGGGTGCTGACATTACTAATTCGAAACCCAGTGCTGGTATCACAGGCGAAGATGAACGGATCCTTAGCATTGTCAATGATGCGCCAGCATTTCTGATGGTCGGTACATTGGAACCCCGTAAAAATCACTCCTTAGCATTAGAAGCTTTTGATAAGCTATGGCGAGAAGGTAGTGATGCTGTTTTAGTTATTGTCGGAAAAGAAGGTTGGGGTGTTGATGAATTGATGCAACGCATTAAAGCTCACCCTGAAAATAATAAAAAACTTTTCTGGCTAAATAATGTCTCAGATGAATTTTTGCAACGGCTGTACCAGGAATCCCAGTGCCTTATCGCTGCCAGTACTGCAGAGGGCTTCGGTTTACCCCTTATTGAAGCTTCACAAAATAATCTTGATATTATAGCGAGTGATATCAAGGTGTTCAAAGAAGTCGCACAGGAACATGCACTATATTTTAAAAGTGACGATGCTGCGTCGCTTAGTGAGACCGTTTTACAATGGCTTTCACTAAAGCAAAGTAATACTCAACCTGTGTCTGCTAATCTTAAATGGAAAACATGGGGTGAGTCTGCACAGGATCTATTAAATTCAGTGATTAAATAATGTTGATTTTTAGTAGATTAACTTTTTGATAAACGATGTGATGTTTTAGCCCTGTAGCTGGTTTCCGATAATTATCTGCCATGTGAACAGGGCTTATACATTTATTGTTTGTCATAAATGTCATAAGGCGTTTTAAGTGTGAAGCTAATTATTCAAATACCCTGTTATAACGAGGCTGAAACTTTATCGATTGCACTGACAGCTTTGCCAAGGCATCTTGAAGGTTTCAGTAAAGTTGAGTGGTTGATCATTGATGATGGGAGTACTGACGCGACATGTGAAGTAGCGCAGGCCTGTGGTGTTGACCATATAATAAAACATACGGGTAATAAAGGACTTGCAAAAGCTTTTATTACTGGCATTGAGGCATGCATTTTGCTCGGGGCTGATGTAATAGTAAATACTGATGCAGATAACCAGTATAACGCAGATGACATTCCTGCGCTTGTAGCGCCTGTCTTGAGCAATCAGGCTGAGATAGTTATTGGTGCCAGACCCATACAGGCTATTTAACATTTCTCATTAGCCAAAAAAATACTTCAGAAAATCGGAAGTTACGTAGTAAGAAGCGCCAGCAAAACAACAATACCCGATGCACCAAGTGGTTTTCGTGCAATCAGCCGCAATGCAGCTCAAAAGTTAATGGTTTTCAGTGAATATACCTATACTCTTGAGACTATTATCCAGGCTGGACAAAAAAATATTTCAATTACATCTGTCCCTGTCAGGGTTAATGATGATCTCCGTCCTTCTCGTTTAGTGAAAAGTATCCCATCCTATATTCAGAGAAGCATTTTTACTATAATACGAATTTATGTGATATATCGCCCGTTCAGATTTTTCATGAGTATCGGGTCTCTGATTATGTTGATAGGATTAATTATTGCCGGCAGATTTTTGTTTCTATTTTTGAACGGCGACGGTGATGGGCACATACAGTCTCTGATTCTCTCAGCCGTATTAATGATGATGGGATTTCAAACTATCCTGGTGGCTTTTTTGGCAGATCTTCTTTCTGCTAACAGAAAGCTAATTGAAGATGTCCGGGAAAAAGTCGCAAAATTAACAATAGAGAAAGGTAGTAAATAAGATGGCTTTTTCATCAGGCAAAAAAGAAAACGGTATCGTATTTGGCAATGCTTATGATAAATATGGTTCAAATAATCCTATTGTCAAACATATGATGCGTGGTTTTGACCAATCTCTTGAGCGCTACATAAGCCAAACTGGCGTCAATGAGTTTCATGAAATAGGCTGTGGTGAAGGTTACTGGGTTTTAAAATATTTAGAAAAAGGATTTAATACTCGTGGAAGTGATTTCTCCTCGGAAGTTATCTCGATAGCGAAGAGTAATGCTACAGAACGAGGTGTGTCAGAGGATCTATTTACCGTTAAAAGCATTTATGATTTAAACGCTGCCGCAGACTCCTCTCAACTGATCGTATGTTGTGAGGTTTTGGAGCATCTTGAAAATCCTCAAGCGGGTCTCGAAAAAATAAAAGAAGTTGCTCGTAATTATGTGATTTTGAGCGTTCCATCAGAACCATTATGGAGAGTTTTAAACCTTGTAAGGTTAAAATATATTTCTCAATTGGGTAATACGCCTGGTCATTTGAATCATTGGTCTCGAAATAAGTTTGTAGCCCTGATTTCTGAATATTTCGATGTTCTATCAGTAAGTTCACCAACTCCCTGGACAATGTTACTGTGTCAAGTCAAAAAAGATTGATGCTTTTAAAAAAAGCAGTGAATAACGTTTCTTATTTATTGGTTTTCCTCAGCGTAATTTTTATTGGCTATAAATTTTATACCTTACAAGGTCTGGTTAATCTTACAGGTTTTTTTAAAGATCATGCTCTGGTTTTTACTGTTGCGTGTCTGGTGTATGCTCTTAATAATTATCTCCTTGCGGCTGGTTGGCGTTTAATATTAGCCGGACTTGACGAAAAGATAACTATAAAGTTATCAGTGGCGATTTTTGGGGTTTCTCAAATTGCTAAGTATATTCCCGGTAATATATTTCAGTTCGCAGGGAAGCAAGTGCTTGCAGTCAGACATAACCTCAATTCTGCTAAAGTGGCTAAGTCGCAATTTTTAGAAATCATACTCTTGTTGTTATCCTCTTTACCCTTCAGTGTTTACGTAGGGGTGTATTACTTTCTCGAAATGGGAGTTGCGCTCTCTATTTTTACTTCTTTTTTGTTTTTTTTGGGCGCATCATTTATTATCAACAGAATTAGCACTAATTTTTTCAGAACCTTTTCAAGCTATATGATATTCATGTTTGTCTCGGGACTGATGTTCTTCTTAATAGTTACTTCGACAATAAAAGTAAATTCTACTTTATCTTTAGATGCATTTGTTTTATGTAGCTTTGTTACGGCATGGCTGATCGGGTTTATTATGCCTGGCTCTCCAGCTGGATTAGGAGTAAGGGAAAGTATACTAATTCTTCTTCTTTTTCCGGTTTTTAGAGATCAGTCATTGGTTTTTAATGCCGCCATTCTAACACGTTTAGTGACAGTTATTGGTGACTTGATTTTTTTCATTTTCTCTTCAACGGTTCAAAGGTTTATTGATAGTGAGCGACAAACAAAAAGAATTTAAAAGAATCCCGTTCCTGTTTTTTGCATTTATTGCTGGTTTATTTTCACTTATCACTAATAATCTTATACCATATTTTTCGCTTCCTACGCTTGGGCAGGCTTTTTGGGCTGTGGGCTTCGCACAGTCTATAGCAAATAGCTCTGTGTTTACTGCTCACGCTTCAAATTTTGGATTCCCTTACGGCGGCAATATTTCATTCGGCTTGTCTGCTGTATATCCTATGAGTATTCTTTTACGATTAGGATTTTCTCCTGCTAATAGTTATATTATTATTTTCACTTTATTCATATTAATTTCTTTTGTGTCTGCTTACAAAATAAGTAGGCATTTTAAGGTTAACCAGTATACATCAGTTTTATTGTCACTGTTATGGGTCATTACGCCTGTAGTCGTTCAGCATGCTAATTATTCCATGTTAACCCTGGGTATAGCATTGCTTCCTTTTTATTTTTTTAGTTTTATGAAGGCAATGACTTTTTGTGATGGCAATCAGTGCCTTAAATTTTATACTTTTTCGTTGTTTATTTGTACTGTTTCATCCGTCATTTCCATTTTTATGGATGGATACACATTCATTATGCAGGCGGTTTTGAATTCATTTTATTTAATGTACTTTCTCTCCAAAGATAATAATCGAACGCTGAAGGTAATTGTTAAAGTAGTTTCGGTGCACGCTTTCGCTTGTATATTTTCTTATATTCTTTATGCTGCGTTTATAGGTAGGTCAGGCTATGAACCCCAGCAACTCTCTTTTTTCCGTTCCTGGGGCGTTGATATTTCTTTTCTTGCTGCCCCATCGTCAGGTATTTCATGGCTTCTGGATAATCTGCATTGGTCCGTGTTTCGCACCGAGGGGCAGTATTATGGAGATAGTTCCGTATGGCGAACGACATTTTTATTGCCCATGTTGATCTTATCTCTTTGCCATTTCTCTAAGTCAAAAATTAGAAATAATAAAAGTATTGTAATTTTATTCTTATCTGTCTTTATATTTTCATTGTATTTCTCGTTGGGACCTTCCTTCAAGTTTATGCTATTGAAACCTACAGGCCAGCCTGATCTCTCACCCATAATACCTGATAATTATCCTTTATTACCCACTGGCACCGGTTGGATTTCAGAACACATACCCGGTTTTGACGTTATGAGAGCATCGTATCGTTGGATAGCATTATCCTTTTTCGCTATATGGTGCTTAGTTGTTCTGCTGTTATCGTCCCGTAAAAATAATTTTTTCTCAGCGCTTTTAGTGAGCTTTGCTATTTTATTTTATATTCCGCCTCTTGAGAATCATTTATCAGCAGGCAGGTATTATAATGAAGCATTTGAACGTGTTGATAATGAAGTGGTGAGAAATCTTAAGCCGTTAATCAATTCTGGTGATTTGGTTGCTTATGTCCCTTGGGGTAATGATTTTTTGGCTAATTACCTGTCTTCCGCCCTGAATGTTAAGAGCTTCAACTTAGGTGGGGATAAAAATGTCCAGCAATCTATGGTGTATTGGCCTCAGGATTTCCTTAAGCTGCGGGGTGAGTTAACAGGCTCCAGCCTGAAATATATTATAAGGCTGTTAAGCTTCGAAAATGTAAATGCAGTTATTATACCTAACTTTGACATGCTCTGGTCAGCCCATGTCTGGCCTTGTAAGATGCCAGACACACCAGTTGAAGCGCAAATGATTTATCCTGACTTTACCTGTCCTGACGCCAAAAGGATGCAATTTTTGCCGCTAGTGAACGTATTAAAGCAAGAGGGATATTTAGATGTTATTCAAAATGAATTATTCACAGTCATCCGTTTGAAGAAAAATGCTATTAATTATCCACTGTTATTCTCTGCTGATTCATTAGCTAAATATAGAGTGCTCGGTAAGGGATGGTATGATCCAGAAGAAAACGGTATATGGTCATCGGCTCGTGCAGATCTTTTTTTGCCGTCTGTAAAAGGAAAAGTTAAGAGTGCGACTTTAAGATTGAATTTTAATGTCTTTGATGCTTCGGAATCTCACCCCAGGAAAGTTATTTTCAGAGTGAAGTTATCTAATAAATCTTATGAGAAAAGCATTGTTTCGGTGGGTGGAAACGATCATGTTGATTTAACTGTCGATAATATAGAAGATGCATTTGTTACATTAGAAGTTATTGATGCTGTTTCGCCATCTATTTTTGGCAGTCGTGATGAACGGGTTCTCGGGCTATTTTTAACCAGCATTAATAATTTATCTTAATAGTACCTGCATCTTTCCTATTTTATACAGTGCATTGTATAAAAATTGAGTCATCGCTTAATAAAAAAGGCTGCCAGCTCACTTAGCTGGCAGCCTTTTTTTTATCCCACCAGCAAATCCCCGCTCCGAATCTCACTCTCGCCCGCCAGCCGCACGACCAGCATACCCGCCGTTGCAAACCGTACCCAGTGTCTCGCATAGAGAATGCCGCCGTGTTCAGCCATTAATGGCGTGATCTGGTCGGTGACCGGATCAATAATCTCCGCTACCACTTCGCCAGCACGAATCCTGGCACCCAGTGATTTGCGATGCAGAATCAGACCGGAGACCGGAGAGTGAATATATTCGCAGGCGGCCAATGGCGTCGGTGGATGCTTCAGGGCAGGGGAGGTCGCGGCAGAACCTTCGCTGTAGCGCTCTTTAATCATACTCTGTTCATCCGCCGCTTCGACCACGTCGGGCGCGCTCAGTCCGGTACCGCTTTCGCCAATCGCCACCACGTCTTCGCCTCCGGTGGTCACCGACACCAGCTCATCGCCACCAATCACCGGTGCCGCCACTTCAACCGAAACCGCCGGCTCGCTGTAACCGATGTAGCCGCTTTCCTGTAACGCGGAAATAATCGCATCCGCATCCTTTTCAGCCTGCTCAGGAGAGACGTCGCGTACGCCACGCAGTTCAAGGGTAACCGGCAGCAAGCCGCGCGGCATCGGGAAGTCTTTGCCAAAACGTTCTGCCAGCGTCAGCCAGGGTTCACAGCAGGCTTCATCAAACGGTTCGCCGCCTGAAATCTGCGCCAGCAGCTGTACCTCACTGCCTAACCAGCGCGCCAGCGGCTCGATATCCGGCCAGGCGTGCGGCGTAGTATAGAGATGCGGCACGGCTTCCCAGTCACAATGCAGATCAATCATCAGATCGGCCTGACTGGCCATGCGCATCAGGGTATAACGCTGCGCATCCAGTTCGGTTCTGGGCACTGTATCGCGGTAGTGACGATCGATCGCCTCACGGATCAGGGTTTTATTCTGCGCTTCGCTCTGGGTAAGACTGTCAGCCAGTCCGGCTGCCAGCGTCTCGCCCAGCGAGGGGAAGCGGCGATTAAAATCCTGTCCCGATAAGGTATGAAAACGACCCAGATGCGTTCCGTGCCAGTGCTGACCCAGCGCCAGCGGATTGGCGACCGGCACCAGGGTGAAAGCGGCTCTTAACTGGCCAGCTGACTCCAGCGTCTGTAGCCGTTGCTTTAAAAACCATGCTACCGCCATGCCCGGCAACTCGTCGCCATGTAGCGCAGCCTGGATATAAACCTGACGCGAGTGGTTTTCAGCAAAATGGAAACTGATAATTTCACGTTGGGTGCCTAAAGAGGCGCTTAACAGAGGATGATGTTGTTGATGCATACCGTGTTAATGTCCTGTGGTCGGCGAAGGACGGCAGCGCGCCGTCCTGAAAAGGTTAGAGTATAGTGCCGGATCGCATTAAATGACGGAAAAGCCTGCCTGCGATGCTACTGCTGAACAGAGATATCGGTGGCGAAATAACGCTTCTGAATCTGATCAAAGGTGCCATTCTTTTTGATCTCAGCAAAGGCATTATCCAGTGCCGTCTTCAGTTCCGTGTCACCTTTACGCAGGCCGATGGCGGTGCCGGGACCGATAATCGGGTCCTGAACGATCGGGCCTGCCAGTTCAAAATCTTTTCCCTGCGGCTGCTTCAGGAAGCCAATCGCCGCCTGTGCGGCATCGGTGAACACCACATCGAGACGACCGGCAACTAAATCACTTTCGACCTGCGCCTGGTCACTATACGGCACCACGTTCACGCCATGCGGTTGCCATTTTGCCAGTGCATAACGCTCCTGAACCGTGCCCTGCTGAACGCCTACCGTTTTGCCTTTCAGTGATTCCGCGGTCGGCAGCACGCCAGCGCCTTTGCGGGCAATCAGCTGGGTGTGAGTGTCGTAGAGCGGCACGGTGAAATCGATCTGCTTCAGCCGCTCTTCCGTAATGCCCATATCAGAGAGGATGGCATCGAACTTACGTGCTTTCAGTGCCGGGATCATGCCGTCAAACTGGCTTTCAACCCAGACGCATTTCGCCTGCATCTGGGTACACAGCGCATTGCCCAGATCGATATCGAAACCAACCAGTTTGCCCTGCGGCGTTTTCGATTCAAACGGTGGGTAGGTGGGATCAACAGCGAAGCGGACCTGGTCGATTTTTGCCTGCGCACCAAAGGCACTGCCGGCGACGACAGCCATGATCAACGTCTGACGCAGACGGGTAGTAAAGCGGTTCATTGCCATGTAATGGTCTTCTTTAGTCGTGATGAGGGTTCACGCAGAGTAACGTTGACCGCTAGTGATGGCAATTACTGGATGATATTCACCACGTTAGCCCGGCACAGCGCCCGATAATCTTCCGTGTTGAGGATAACTGAGCGATCCAGCAGACCGGCGTTAAAAGCGATCTCCGGGTAGCGGTCAAACAACAGCGGATCAACAACCAGGTTTAAATCGGGATGAAAGCTAAATGGTGGAATCGCACCAAACACGCAACCGGTCAGGGCGTCAGTTTCTGCCGGACTGGCGAGTGAGGCACGGCGTCCGCCGACTGCGGCGGCCACTTTGCTCAGGTCAGCCTGCTGATCGGCGGGCAACACCGCCAGTACATGCTGCTTAATGCCATTCCCTTTAACATGGCAGACCAGCGCTTTGGCGCCCTGACCGACGGCAGTGCCGCGGATCGCCGCCACCGCTTCGCACTTACCGGTCGCCTGATGTTCCATCAGTCGATAGCGTGCCTGGTGCTGGTCGAGCAGGGCGATCAATTTTTCATGGGTGGTCATGGTTCTCTCCAGACGCAGTGAGTTGCTGGATCAGGGTTTGCAGCATAAGCGGCTGACGCGGTAATAGACCTGCCCTGAGACCGAACGGTTTAAAGGCACGATTCAGCGTAGTTAAGGTGGTGTGGTCTCAATGTCTGGACTGCTGGATTTTGATTAAAGCAGCATCCCGCCGGACACCGTTAATACACCACTGGAGAGTTAACATCATCGTGCCTGTTGAGCAATATTTTGCTCAAAAATAGCGCTAAGAGTTATTTTTGAGAAGGATACTGCTCAAAATCATCGCCTCAGCCTGATTTTGAGCAGCTTATTGCACATTTTACTTATGGCGGGCGCGCAGGTTGTTGATCACCGCGCTGAAGTCGAGATCCTGATCCTGTAACAGCACCATCAGGTGATAGACCAGATCTGACGCTTCATTAGTCAGTTCATCCCGATCGTTGACCGTAGCGGCCAGCGCAGTTTCAACGCCTTCTTCACCCACTTTCTGCGCGATGCGCTTGGTGCCGCTGGCGTAGAGCCGTGCGGTGTAAGAGCTTTCAGGGTCGGCTGTTTTGCGGGACGCCAGCAGCTCTTCCAACTGATAGAGGAAGGTCCACTCTGGCACGGCCGGCGAGAAGCAGCTGGTGGTGCCCAGATGGCAGGTCGGACCGATCGGGTTCGCCAGTATCAGCAGCGTATCGTTATCGCAGTCTGGCGTGATGCTCACCACCTGCAGAAAGTGGCCGGAGGTCTCGCCTTTGGTCCACAACCGGTTTTTGGTGCGGGAGAAAAAGGTCACGTTGCCTTCGGCCAGGGTTTTTTCCAGCGCCGGCTGAGTCATGTAACCGTGCATCAGCACTTCGCCAGAGACGTTATGCTGCACGATCACCGGCATCATGCCCTGGGTTTTGTCCCAGTCAAGCTGGGTCAGTTGTTGTTCGGTTAACACGCGCGAATCTCCACTCCGTTGTCGATCAGGAAGCTTTTCAGCTCGCCAATATTGATAATCTGCTTATGGAATACCGAGGCGGCTAACGCACCATCGACGTTGGCCTCGGTAAAGGCGTCGAGGAAGTGCTGCATAGTGCCTGCGCCGCCAGAAGCGATCAGGGGCACTTTGCAGACTTCACGCACTTTCTTCAGCTGCACCAGGTCATAACCGTTACGCACGCCATCCTGATTCATCATGTTCAGCACGATTTCGCCAGCGCCCAGTTTCTGGACCTCCTGCACCCACTCCAGCGTTTCCCACTGCGTCACCCGGGTCCGCGCTTCGTCACCGGTATACTGATTCACCTGATACTTACCGCTGGCTTCATCGAACCAGGTATCAATGCCGACCACAATGCACTGTACGCCAAAGCGGTCCGCGAGGCGGGTAATCAGCGTGGGGTCAGCCAGCGCAGGAGAGTTAATCGAAATCTTGTCCGCACCAAATTCCAGAATGCGCGCCGCGTCCTCCGGCGTTTTGATCCCGCCTGCCACACAGAACGGGATATCGATTACTTCCGCGACCCGCGAAACCCAGCTCTTATCGACGACCCGGTCATCAGATGACGCGGTGATGTCATAAAACACCAGCTCATCAGCGCCTTCAGCCGCATAGCGCTGCGCCAGCGGGACGATATCGCCAATGATCTCGTGATTACGGAACTGCACGCCTTTCACCACCTGGCCATCACGTACATCAAGACAGGGAATTATCCGTTTTGCCAGCATGAGATAGCCTCCGAAACTGTGAATTTACCTTCCAGCAGCGCACGTCCGACAATCACGCCCTGAACGCCGCTGCCGCGCAGGGCGGCGATATCATTAAGTTCACCAATGCCGCCCGAAGACTGGAAGGCGATGTCCGGGAAGCGAGCGGTCACTTCCTGGTAAAGCGCGACGTTGGAGCCGCTCAGGGTGCCGTCGCGTGAAATATCGGTGCAGAGTACATGCTTCAGGCCAGCCGGCTGGAAATCGGCAATCACCTGTTCCAGCGTAACGCCCGCCGCTTCCTGCCAGCCGCTGATCGCCACTTCTTTGCGGTTATCAGCATCAATGCGCACATCCAGCGCCAGCACAATCGCCTCTGCGCCAAACTCGGCAAACCAGCGTTTTACCTCGTCAGGCTGCTTCACCGCGGTTGAACCCACCACCACGCGGCTGGCACCGGCATCCAGCAGCGCTTTCACATCGTCACGATGACGAATGCCGCCACCGACCTGCACAATCACGTCGACGCCGTCGAGCAGGGTTTTCAGCAGCGCAATCTGCCGTTTTGCCGGATCTTTCGCGCCGGTCAGGTCCACCAGATGCAGCACCGTGGCGCCTTCCTGCGCATACTGCTGCAGACGAGGCAGCGGATCGCTGCCGTAGTCGCGCTGCTGGCCATAATCGCCCTGATGCAGACGGACGACTTTGCCGTCGATTAAATCTAACGCGGGGATAATCATCACATCTCCAGGAAGTTTTTCAGCAACTGCGCGCCCGCTTTGCCCGAGCGTTCCGGATGGAACTGGACGCCGAAGAAGTTATCTTTCTGCACCGCCGCGGTGAAGGCTTCACCGTAGTGACACTGGGCGATGGTGCTGGCATTCACCGGCATGGCGTAGCTGTGAACAAAGTAGAAGTAGCAGCCTTCCTCAATGCCACGGAACAGGTGGTTGCCCGCCTGGGCGGTAATCTGGTTCCAGCCCATGTGCGGCAACGGCAGTCCATGGGTGTCCATCAGCGAGACCGGCTGGTCGATAATCCCCAGCGTCGGCACGCCGCCGTTTTCATCACTGCCGCGTCCCAGCAGCTGCATCCCGAGACAGATGCCCAGCACCGGCTGGGTACAGGCTTTGACCAGATCGATCAGGTCACGCTCTTCCAGCTGATTCATCGCCGCCTGCGCGGTGCCCACGCCCGGCAGAAACAGTTTGTCGGCGCGCAGCACCACATCGGGATCGCGGCTGACTTCCGGGGTGTAACCCAGACGTTCAATCGCCCATTTCACCGACGAGAGGTTGGCGCAGCCGGTATCCATGATTACCACGTTCATCACAGCACTCCTTTCGAGCTCGGCAGCGTATTACCTTCAACGCGGATCGCCTGGCGCAAGGTACGGCCAAAGGCTTTAAACAGGCTTTCGACGCGGTGATGATCGTTCTTACCTTTGGTTTTCAGATGCAGGGTGCTCATCATGGCGTAGGAGAGCGAACTGAAGAAGTGCTCAACCATCTCGGTGCTCAGGTCACCGACGCGCTGATAGTTAAATTCCGCTTTAAATTCGATGTGCGGACGGCCGGAGATATCCAGCGCACAGCGTGCCAGGCACTCATCCATCGGCAGCACAAAGCCAAAACGGCCAATGCCACGCTTATCACCCAGCGCTTTAAGTAACGCTTCACCCAGCGCCAGGCCGGTATCTTCCACCGTGTGGTGATCGTCGATGTAGAGATCGCCTTTCACTTCGATGTTCATGCGGAAACCGCCGTGCACCGCAATCTGGTCCAGCATGTGGTCAAAAAACCCGACGCCGGTGTTAATTTTGCTGCCGCCTTCGCGATCCAGCCACAGCTCGACCCGCACCTGAGTCTCTTTGGTATTACGCTGCACCAGCGCATAGCGGTCGCGCTGGGTCAGACGCTGCTGAATGGTCTGCCAGTTCTCGCCGTCCGCGCCATAACGGATTGGCTGAATGCCCATGTTCTCCGCCAGCTGCACGTCAGTCAGGCGATCGCCAATCACATAGCTGTTAGCGGTATCCAGCGCGCCTTCAGCCAGCCAGGCTTCCACCATTTTGGTTTTTGGCTTACGGCAGTCACAGTGATCTTCGGGCAGGTGCGGGCAAATCAGCACGTCGTCAAAGGTGATGCCCTGTGAGTTCAGCACCTGCATCATCAGATTATGCGGGCCATCAAAGTCCGCCTGCGGGAAGCTCTGGGTGCCGAGTCCATCCTGATTGGTGATCATCACCAGACGGTAACCGGCGGCCTGCAGCGCCAGCAGTGCTGGGATGACGTCAGGCTCAAACGCCAGTTTGTCCATACGATCCACCTGAAAATCTTCAGGCGGCTCAGAGATAAGGGTACCGTCGCGGTCAATAAAAAGGGTCTTCTGGCTCATGCTTGCTCCACAGAGAGGGCTTGCAGCGCGGCGATCACACGTCCGCACTCTTCACGCGTGCCGATGGAGATGCGCAGACATCCCGACAGGCCCGGATTTTTGTTCTGGTCACGCAGGATAATGCCCTGATCCCACAAGGTTTTGAAGACTTTTGGTGAGTCGGTAAACCGCGCCAGCACATAGTTGGTTTCACTGGCGAAAACCTGTTTTACGCAGCCCAGCTTTGCCAGCTCCGCCAGTAACCAGCTGCGGTTGTCGTTGAGCTGCGCCACATGCTCACGCATCAGCGAGATGCCTTGCTCGCTCAACGCCTGACCGGCGACATCCGCCACCGGTGTCGCCAGCGGATAGGGCGCAATTACCTTCATCAGCAGGTCGATGACCGGCTGATTGGCCAGCGCGAAACCACAGCGCAGGCCAGCCAGCGCAAAGGCTTTCGACAGGGTGCGCAGGATCACCAGGTTGGGATAATCTTTCAGCCAGCCGGTCAGCGTCGCCTGCGGACAGAATTCAATATAGGCTTCATCCGCCACCACCAGCGCTTTGCCGGCGGTCATCGCCAGCAGCTGACGGATATCATCCTGATTGATCAGGTTGCCGGTGGGATTGTTCGGGCTGCAAAGGTACACCACCTTGACGCCTTCCAGCTGCTCAGCAATGGCGGGCAGATTAAGCTGCCAGTCGGCCAGCGCCGGGACGGTGCGGTATTCAATGCCGATGGTTTCGGCGCTGACGCTGTACATGCCATAGGTCGGCGGGCAGAACAGAATCGCATCCTGACCCGGCTCACAGAAGGCGCGCATGATCAGTTCGATGGCTTCATCTGCGCCACGGCTCACCAGCACCTGCTCCGGCGTTAAGCCCGCGTAAGCAGCGTAGCGCTCAATCACCAGTTTAGGCTGACACTCCGGATAACGGTTCAGCGTCTGCTGTGACAGCTCAAACGACACCGGCAGCGGGAACTCGTTGGCATTGAGCCAGACATCACCGTTGCCACCCAGCCGGCGCGCCGACTGGTAAGGCGTCAGGGCGCGAACGTTGGCGCGCGCCAGTTGTTCAATATTCTGGCTCATGCTTGCTCCTTCAGTGCGGCAACGCGCAGGGTGACGGCATTTTTGTGGGCATCCAGCTGCTCGGCGGCTGCCAGCGTTTCAATCGTCGCGGCCAGGTTGAGGAAGCCCTGCGGCGTCAGCTCCTGTACCGTCATACGCTTCTGGAAATCCGCCAGGCCGAGGCTGGAGCAGGTCGAGGTATAACCGTAGGTCGGCAATACGTGATTGGTGCCAGACGCATAGTCGCCCGCGGACTCCGGTGACCAGTCACCGAGGAATACTGAACCGGCGCTGGTGATCGACTCCACCAGTTCGCGTGGCTGACGGGTCTGCAGGATCAGGTGCTCCGGACCGTACAGATTCGAAATTTCCACACACTGTTGCAGATCGCGCGCCACAATCAGACGGCTGCTCTCCAGCGCCTGACGGGCCGTGGCGGCTCGCGGCAACTGCGCCAGCTGCTGCTCAACCGCTTCAGCGACTGCGTCGGCCAGCGTGCGTGATGGCGTCAACAGAATCACCTGGGAATCGGGACCGTGCTCGGCCTGCGACAAAAGATCCGACGCCACGAAAGCGGGCGTCGCGCCCTCATCGGCAATCACCAGCACTTCTGACGGACCAGCAGGCATATCAATCGCCGCCCCATCCAGGCGCTGACTGACCTGACGTTTCGCTTCGGTCACCCACGCGTTGCCCGGACCAAAAATTTTATCGACGCGCGGCACGGTTTCGGTGCCGAAGGCGAGGGCGGCAATCGCCTGCGCACCGCCAACCTGAAACACCTCTTCGACGCCACACAGTTGAGCGGCATAAAGAATCTCATCAGCAATCGGCGGCGGTGAGCAGAGCACCACGCGACCACAGCCAGCGATACGGGCCGGGGTCGCCAGCATCAGCACGGTGGAGAAGAGCGGGGCGGAACCACCAGGAATATAGAGTCCGACCGATTTCACCGGACGGGTAATCTGCTGGCAGCGTACGCCGGGCTGGGTTTCAACATCCACCGGCGGCAGGATCTGCGCATTGTGGAAGGTTTCGATGTTGGCCACCGCTACCGCCATCGCCTGTTTCAGCGTATCGCTGAGCCGGTCACTGGCATCGCTGATCTGTTGCGGCGTCATGCGCAGATTCTCAACCTGCGCCTTATCGAAGCGGGCGCTGAAGTCGCGCAGCGCCGCGTCACCACGGGTCTTCACCTGCTCCAGCACTTCACGTACCGTCTGGGTCACATTCTCTGAGGCGGCAATAGCCGGACGTAACAACAGCGCCTGCTGCTGTTCTGCGCTGCATTGCTGCCAGTCAATCGGGGTAGAAAAGGCCATGGCTTACTCCATCATCTTCTCAATCGGCAGCACCAGAATCGAACTGGCACCCAGCGCTTTCAGTTTTTCCATGGTTTCCCAGAACAGGGTTTCACTGCTTACCATATGCATCGCTACACGGCTGACATCACCGGCCAGCGGCAGCACCGTTGGGCGCTCTGCGCCAGGAAGCAGGCTGATCACTTCTTCCAGGCGTTCACTCGGTGCGTGCAGCATGATGTACTTCGATTCACGCGCTTTAATCACGCCCTGAATACGGGTCATCATTTTGTCGATCAGCTCCTGCTTCGCGGCAGGCATCTCGCCGTCACGCTGGATCAGCACCGCTTTTGAACGATAAATCACTTCAACTTCGCGCAGGCCATTGGCTTCCAGCGTGGCACCGGTCGACACCAGATCGCAGATGGCATCTGCCAGGCCGGCACGGGTGGCGACTTCAACGGACCCGTTCAGTAAACAGGTTTTGAAGCTGACGCCTTTTTTGTCGAGGTATTGTTTGAGCAGGTGCGGATAGGAGGTGGCAATACGGGATTTATCGAGGCATTCCGGGCCGGTGTACTCGGCATCTGTCGCCATCGCCAGCGACAGGCGGCAACCGCCGAAATCCAGGCGGCGCAGCGTGAAATAACGCGGGTCTTCACCCTGGGCACGGCGTGAGAGCAGCTCTTCTTCCAGCACGTTCTCACCGATGATGCCTAAATCGACCACACCATCCATTACCAGGCCAGGAATATCGTCATCACGCACCCGCAGGATGTCGATCGGCATGTTCTCCGCAAACGCAATCAGGCGCTGTTGCTGAAGATTGATTTTAACGCCACAGCGCGCCAGCAGTTCGCGTGAATCATCGCTTAAACGGCCGGATTTCTGCATAGCTATGCGTAAACGGGTGTTATCTAACATGGTTCCTGTCCTCTTTAAGCCTATTCCAGTAGGCGTATATTGTTGCAGTCAGTCTGGTCACGGACAGTGCGCAACAACCGGAACGTACCCGCAGTACGTAAGGATTGTCAGCACTGCTCAGGGCCAGAGTGGCAAATAAAATAGCCTGATGGGATAGGCTACTGTTCCTGTCCTGATTGCTGGGTTTGCGTCAGCCCATAAAAAAACCCCCGGAAGACGATCTTCCGGGGGTTCTCTTGCGTTCGCACCACTGGAAGATCTTGAAAGTCTTCCAGCACACATCGCCTGAAAGACTAGTCAGGATGATGGTGGTGGTGATGGTTGAACTGAACGCGTGTCATAATAATCTCGTCGATGAATGAGTATTCATTTGTGAGGTTTAACCTAGCGAAGATGGCTGCGATTGGCAACCCTTTTTTAACCAGTCGGTTCGGAAAGCGCTGAAACCGGTTGTTCTGGTTTGCATTCCGGGGGCAAACTAGGTTGAAGTCAGGGTTGATGTTTCACGCCAGGAGTCAAAATGAAGAAGGTCGCAATTGTGGGACTGGGTTGGTTAGGTATGCCGCTGGCTACGGCGTTAACCGCACGAGGCTGGCAGGTCACCGGCAGCAAAACCACGCCGGACGGGGTGGACGCGGCGCGCCGCTGCGGCATCGAAGCCTTTCAACTGGCGCTGACGCCGGATCTGGTGTGTGATGCCGCCGACGTCGAGCCGCTGTTCAACGTCGATGCGCTGGTGGTCACGTTACCCGCCAGCCGTACCGCAGAAGGGGGCGAAGCCTATCTGCAGGCGGTGCAGAACGTGGTGGATAGCGCGCTGGTCTATAACGTGCCGCGCATCATCTTTACCAGCTCGACTTCGGTCTATGGCAGCGACTCCGGCATCAAACGCGAAACCAGCCCGCTGATACCCGAAACCGTCGCCGGCAAAACGCTGGTGAAACTGGAAAACTGGCTGCACGATCTGCCGGGCACCAGCGTCGATATTGTTCGTCTCGCCGGGCTGGTGGGGCCGAAGCGCCATCCGGGTCGGTTTCTGGCCGGTAAGCAGGATGTAGCGAACGGCTCGCAGGGTGTTAACCTGGTACACCTGGATGATGTAGTAGAAGCGATTACGCTGCTGCTGCAGACGCCAAAAGGAGGACGAGTCTATAACCTGTGCGCCGCAAAACATCCGTCGCGCGACACCTTTTATCCGGCGGTCTCGCGACAGCTGGGTCTGCAGCCGCCACACTTCGCGCCGCAAACCGGCAACGAAAGTGGCAAGCTGATTGACGGCTCACGCATCTGCACCGAGCTGGGCTTTGAGTATCGCTACGATGATCCGGTGAAGATGCCGCTGGAGTAAAGCGGGTGCTGCTGTTCCGGTGGCGCGCCACCGGAACAGGAATCAAAGCAGACAGAAATCGGGCGCAAATAGTTACAACATACTAAAAGCCTGAAGAAACGGCCAGAGCCTGCCCCGGCAACACGTTTCAGCGAAGTACGACAGGCAGGGGATGCTGCTACCTCATCACACCCCTAACCGATCGCGAATCGCGTACCACACCGCGCCCATCGCCGTCAGCGGTACCTTAAAGCGACGTCCGCCTGGGAACGGCAGGTGAGGCAGCCGGGCGAAGGCGTCAAAACGCTCAGCATCGCCGCGCAACACTTCGCTGATCAGCTTGCCGGACAGATGAGTGCTGGTCACGCCGTGGCCGCTGTCGCCCTGCATGAAATAGACATTGTTCTCCAGCCGGCCAAACTGTGGCATACGCGACAGGGTCAGCAGAAAATTACCGCTCCAGCTGAAATCCAGCTTCACATTCTGCAACTGAGGAAAGGTGCGGCGCAGTTTTGGCCGAATCAGCGCCTCGATATCGGCAGGCTCGCGCGCGCCATAGACCACGCCGCCGCCATACAGCAGCCGGTTATCGGCGGTCAGACGGAAATAGTCGAGCAGATAATTACAATCTTCCACGCAATAATTATTTGGCAACAGCGACAGCGCCTGATCGGGGGACAGTGGTTCGGTGGCCACAATCTGCGAGCCGCACGGCATACTTTTACCGCTCAGACGGGGTTCAACCTCACTGGCCAGATAGGCGTTACCGGCGAAAATCACAAATTTTGCGCTCACCTCGCCGTGCGCGGTTTTTACCCGATTCGGTGAACCATAGGCCACCTTCAGCGCAGCAGACTGTTCATAGATGCGCCCGCCGTGTCGCCGGATCGCTTCCGCTTCACCCAGCGCCAGATTGAGCGGATGCAGATGACCACCCCGGCGATCCAGCAGCCCACCGACGTAGCGTTCGGTCGCCACCTCACGGCGAATGCCGCGCTCATCCAGCAACTCCAGATCATGATTGCCATACTGTTGCCATAACGCTTTCTGTTTACGCAGGTGCGCCATCTGGCGGGCATTCAGTGCCGCAAAGATACCGCCAGGCCGGTAGTCGCAGGCAATAGCGTAACGATCAATACGATCGCGGATGATCGCTGCGCCCTCGAACATCATGCTGCCCAGCATACGAGCGCTCTCTTTACCGTAACGCTGTTCAATAACGTCGACATCGCGGCTGTAGGAGTTGACCACCTGGCCGCCGTTGCGTCCGCTGGCACCAAAGCCGATACGCGCCGCTTCCAGTACTACCACCTCGTAACCCGCTTCAGTCAGATGCAGCGCCGCTGACAGGCCGGTAAAACCGCCGCCAATGATACAGACGTCACACTGAATGCTCTCCTGCAGCATCGGCCAGGGTTCATGCGGATTGGCGGTCGCTGCGTAATAACTCTCCACGTAATTCATCACTACCTCCTTGAAGCGCTCAGAAATTGGCAGGCGTATGGGCACTGACAATGCGGCAGGGTACGTCAGACGTATTGGTAAAACTGTGCGGCAGACCGGTATCAATCACGTAACTTTCACCGGCGTACAGATGAAAACTCTGACCATTGATCACCAGGGTAATTTCACCCTCCAGCAGCGTGCCGGTCTCTTCACCGGGATGTCGCAGTTTTTCGCCAGTGCTGGCTCCGGGTTGATAGGTCTCCAGTAGCATCCCCAGCGAGCGCTGCGGATTGCCGTTTTCAACCAGCTTCAGCGAGACGCCCTGGCTGCCCATCTCCAGCAAATCCTCGGGACGGACAATGGTTTTAGGCGTGGCGTCGGCTTTCGGTTCCGAAAAAAACTCCGACAGAGAGAGCCCGTACACTTTTAATAGCTTCTGCAGGGTACTGACCGCCGGGCTGACCTTATCCTGCTCAATAGTGCTGATAGCGCTGTGAGTCAGGCCCGCCAGCTCGGCGACGCGGCGCTGTGACAAACCCAGCGCCTGACGGATCTCAGACAGCCGGCGTCCGGGTGCCAGCGTGACGTCATTCATGATCTTTTTCCTTGTGAAAACGCAGCGCAGCCTGAATAAAACCCTCAAACAGCTGGCACGATCCGGTAGCGCGATCCGCCTGCCATTCCGGGTGCCACTGTACCGCCAGCGCGAAAGGATGGTGGCGCAGGCTGACCGCTTCAATCAGTCCATCCGGCGCGCGGGCCTCAACGCGTAACTGCGGGCCGGGTTCACGGATGCCCTGATGATGCAGGGAGTTAACCTGCAGCGGCTGGGTGCTGTCGAGCAGCGTCGCGAGCAGCCCATCCGCTTCAATCGTCACCGGGTGAGCCGGGGCATACTGTTGATCCAGCGGCTGGGTCTCATCTTCATGATGGCGCTGGAACTGTTTTTGCTGGCCGAGATCGCGCCACAGCGCGCCGCCATTTGCCACCACCAGTTCCTGCATCCCGCGGCAGATACCGAACATCGGCATTTTTCGGCTGGTGGCGTACGTAATCAGTTGAAAGGCAAGACGATCGCGGCCCGGATCGGCGTGCGGCTCGGCACCGGCTTCACCATAATGCCAGGGTTCGATATTGCTCGGGCTGCCGGTCAGCAGGAGGCCATCCAGCACCGTCATAGCGTTTTCTGATAGATGAGGCGCATTGAGCAGGCTGTGGGGCAGGGCAAGCGGCACTCCGCCCGCGAGGATCACCGCATCAAGATATTTGTTGTGCACGGTCTGCGTCGGATGACCACCGATATGGCTTTGACACATCACTACGCCAATCAAAGGTTTGTCAAAAATAATGCCCATCTCACATCCTCGCATCGCTGTTCGAAATATCTACCGAAAGGGCACGTCTGGCGGTTAAGTGTGCAATATTTTGTCAATCTAGCAATCTGCTGTTTGTTCTTCAAACAGATTTGTTACATTTGCACACTTTTTATGTTGGCGCTATGTTAGAGGAGTGGCTGTTATTTTGAGCATTGCGCAAACCGAATAGGGGCGGGTGAGATCATGACTAACCTGGTAGAAGTGGAAGACTTCACGCTTCACAGTGAAGAGAAACGAACCAGCGCGTTCCAGCTTGAGGTGAAAGCCTGGCTGGAGCGCCATCCTGAAACGCAGTATGTCGACATCCTGTTAAATGATTTAAACGGTGTTTTTCGCGGTAAGCGCATTCCCATCTCGGCGCTGCCAAAGCTGGAAAAGGGCTGTTATTTCCCCGCCTCGGTATTTGCCATGGATATCCTCGGCAACACGGTGGAAGAAGCCGGGCTCGGACAGTCCCTCGGCGAACCTGACAACCTCTGTCTGCCCGTGTTGGGCACCTTAGTTCCCTCCGCTTCCGATCCTCAGCACATTGCGCAACTGCTGCTCACCATGTGCAACCAAGATGGCACTCCCTTTGACGTTGAACCCCGAAATGTCCTTAACCGGCTGTGGCAACAGCTGCGTAACCGAGGTCTGTTTCCGGTGGTAGCGGTAGAGCTGGAGTTCTATCTGGTCGACAAGAAGCGCGATGCCGAAGGCTTCATCCAGCCGCCGTGCGCGCCGGGCAGTGATGAACGCAATATGCAGAGCCAGGTCTATTCGGTCGATAATCTCGATCACTTCGCCGATGTCTTGCGCGACATTGACGATCTGGCGCGTCAGCAGGGCATTCCGGCCGATGGCGCGCTGGCCGAGGCGTCACCTGGCCAGTTTGAAATCAATCTGCATCACACCGGCGATGTGCTGCGCGCCTGCGATCACGCGGTGCAGCTGAAACGACTGATCCGTCAGGTCGCGGAAAATCACGGCATGACCGCCACCTTTATGGCGAAACCGTATGAAGAGTACGCGGGCAGCGGTATGCATGTGCATATCAGTATGCTGGATGCGGCCGATCACAACGCATTTGCCTGTGATGACGGCAGCGACTCGCCACTGATGAAACGGGCGCTGGCCGGCATGATCGACCTGATGCCCGCCTCAATGGCGCTGCTGGCCCCTAACGTTAACGCCTATCGCCGCTTTGTGCCGGAGGCTTACGTGCCGCTGCAGGCGTCGTGGGGCCATAACAATCGCACCGTGGCGCTGCGGGTGCCGTGCGGCGATATCGATAATCATCGCATTGAGTACCGGGTCGCGGGCGCGGATGCTAATCCTTATCTGGTGGTGTCGGCGATGCTGGCCGGGATGCTGCACGGGCTGGATACTCCGCTGCCGTTACCCCAACCGGTGACCGGCAACGGCCATCATGCTGAAGGACTGGCGCTGCCGATCCGGCAGAGCGACGCCCTGTATGAGTTCGACAACAGCTATCCGCTGCAAAAGTTGCTCGGCGAACGCTTTGCCCGGGTCTGGTATAGCTGCAAGAATTATGAACTGATGCAGTTTGAACGGCTGATCACCGCCACGGAGATAGACTGGATGCTGAAGAACGCCTGATCATCTTTTTTTTTTGCATCCGGTGCCCCGGTGGCTTGTATTCCTGCCCTGCTATGGGGCAGAATACGCGGCCTGCAAAATCAGACCATAACCGACGCTCACCGCGCCGGTTATTTTTTTTGCATCCTGTTTTAACAAATAGTTTTTCGCTGACTTAACCGAGGCCGGGCACGCACCCGGATAGATAAACACTGAAAACACGCGTAAGCGTGAGATTGAGGATACAAAGATGGGGATGTTTTCCACACTGCCAGCTCAGGCTGGCGCGCGCTTTCGTGATGACTACGGCGCCGCGTTGATCACCAACCTTACTCCCTGTCGCTTAATGCGCAGTTGCCCTGTGACCCAACCCAGTCAGGTTGTTGCGCATGGGGGACTGAAGCATGTCGCTTAATACCTCCGCTGCACCACAGCGTACACAGCTGAAAAAAACGCTTACGTTACTTCCGGTCGTCATGATGGGCTTAGCCTACATGCAGCCTATGACCCTGTTCGATACCTTTGGCATCGTTTCCGGGCTGACCGACGGTCACGTCGCCACCGCTTACGCTTTCGCGCTGATTGCGATTCTGTTTACCGCCGTGAGTTACGGTAAGCTGGTACGCCGCTTCCCCTCTGCGGGCTCCGCTTATACCTACGCTCAGAAGGCGATCAGTCCGCACGTCGGCTTTATGGTCGGCTGGTCATCCCTGCTGGACTACCTGTTCATGCCGATGATCAACATCCTGCTGGCAAAAAACTATTTCGAATCGCTGGTGCCCGGTATCCCGTCGTGGATTTTCGTGGTGCTGCTGGTTGGTTTTATGACGCTCTCTAACCTCAAGGGCATCAAAACCGTCGCCAATTTTAACAGCGTGATTGTGGTGCTGCAGGTGATTGTCATGGTCGGCATTACGGCAATGGTGATCTACGGCGTGGCGAACGGCGTCGGTGCCGGTACGCTGGCGAGCAGCAAGCCGTTCTGGTCTGAGAATGCGCACGTCGTGCCGATGATCACCGGGGCGACGATACTCTGCTTCTCGTTCCTCGGCTTTGATGGCATCAGCTCACTGTCGGAAGAGACCAAAGATGCAGAACGTACCATTCCGCGTGCGATTTTCCTGACGGCGCTGATTGGCGGCGTGATCTTTATCATCGCCTCTTACTTCCTGCAGCTCTACTTCCCGGACATCACGCGCTTCCAGGACCCGGACTCCTCACAGCCTGAAATCATGCTGTTTGTTGCCGGTAAAGCGCTGCAGGTCGGCATCCTGATCTTCTCGGTGGTCACGGTGCTGGCATCCGGTATGGCGGCGCACGCTGGCGTATCGCGTCTGATGTATGTGATGGGCCGTGATGGCGTATTCCCGGAGCGTTTCTTCGGTTACGTCCATCCTAAGTGGCGGACCCCGTCGCTCAACGTGCTGCTGGTCGGTGCGATTGCGCTGATGGCGATTAACTTTGATCTGGTGACCGCGACGGCGCTGATCAACTTCGGTGCGCTGGTGGCCTTCACCTTCGTTAACCTGTCGGTGATTGCGCAGTTCTGGATCCGTGAGAAGCGTAACCGCACGCTGAAAGATCACGTCCAGTATCTGCTGCTGCCGCTGCTGGGTGCGCTGACGGTCGGTGCGCTGTGGGTGAACCTGGAAGAGAGTTCGATGGTGCTGGGCCTGATCTGGGCTGCCATCGGCATTATCTACCTGGCGTTCGTGACTCGCAGCTTCCGTAATCCGGTGCCGCAGTTCAGCGAAGAGGTTTAATCCCGCGACACTTCGCCGCCTTCCGCTGTTATTCGGGAAGGCGGCGAAAGCCTTAGTCAGCCAGCACCAGTTCGCAACTGCCCGCGCTTAACGCAACTCGTCCCGCCTCACTCAACTGACTGTCGGTCACCACCAGATCAAACTTCTCCAGCGGCAAGGCCAGAAAGGTCGCAATCTTGTTATATTTTGAGCTGTCGCTCACTAGCACCCGTTTACTGCTCACCTCGCTGACCGCCTGCTTTACCGTCACCTTGTCTTCATCCGGGGTAAATAAGCCGCGCGGCCCCCAGCAGGAGGCGGAAATAAAGGCGATATCGATCGCCAGATGACGCAGGCTGCGCGCCGCCGACTCGCCGACGCAGGAGCGGTTCTCACGGCATACCGTGCCGCCAGTGTGGATCACCCGACAGTGGCTGGCTTCCATCAGCAGATTTGCCACCATGAAATCGTTGGTCACCACCAGCAAATCATCCCGATCCACCACTTCCCGCGCCAGCGCCAGCGTGGTGGTACCGGCATCGAGATAGATGCAGCTATTGCGCGGAATGTGCTGAGCGGCATAGCGGCCAATGGCGCGCTTCTCATCGTTATACAGGCCACTTTTGGTCAGGTGCGACGGTTCCGCCGCCAGCCGATCCGCCGATCGCACGCCGCCCGATACCGACAGCACCGCACCTTGCTCCTCCAGCTTTTGCACATCACGACGGATAGTCATGTGTGATACGCCCAGCCGCTCGGTCAGTTCAGCAATGCTCACCACTCCCCGATCCGCGACCAGCGCCAGAATCTGTTGATGACGTTCAACCGGAATCATATTCCCTCCCTGAGATTTATCATTTTTTCACATTGTAAAGCATCCGCCTGTTAACCAGAACAGGAATTAACAGCCCATAAAGGTTCGCTCTGCCGTCATCATCGCCGTCAGGCCCGATGAGCCGGTGTCGGTGCGCAATGTTAATAATTGTTCCCGCTCACATCACAGATGTTTTTTTGTGAGACATGGCACATTTTTACCGGCTTAAAGCTGGCAGGATTAACAGTAACAAACAAATAATCACTTATTTTAACAGTGGAGGCCGACAGTGCCAGTCGAAAATATCTGTGTTATCGGGTTAGGTTCTATGGGCATGGGTGCCGCGCAATCCTGTATCCGCGCCGGTCTTAACACCTGGGGTGTCGATCTCAATCCCGCCGCGCTGGAGACCCTGCGCCAGGCGGGCGCGCGTGACGCGCAACCCTCCGCCGCCCACTTTGCTGACCAGCTCGACGCGGTGCTGCTGCTGGTGGTGAATGCGCAACAGGTCAACGCCATCCTGTTCGGGGATGACGGTCTGGCGGCGAAGCTGCGGCCCGGCACGGCGGTGATGGTTTCATCGACACTCTCGGCGCAGGATGCGCAGCAAATTGAACAGCGGCTGGCGCAGCATCACCTGCTGATGCTGGATGCGCCGGTCTCCGGTGGTGCCGCTAAAGCCGCCAGCGGTGAGATGACGGTGATGGCATCGGGCAGTGAAGCGGTCTTCACCCAGCTGCAACCGGTTCTGGATGCTGTCGCAGCGAAAGTCTATCGGGTGGGCAGTGAGATTGGCCTCGGCTCCACGGTCAAAATTATTCATCAACTGCTGGCTGGCGTGCATATCGCCGTTGGTGCAGAAGCGATGGCGCTGGCCGCGCGCGCCGGTATCCCGCTGGAAACCATGTATGAAGTTGTCACTAACGCCGCCGGTAACTCGTGGATGTTCGAAAACCGTATGCGGCACGTGGTCGACGGTGACTACAGCCCGAAATCGGCGGTCGATATCTTCGTCAAAGATCTCAATCTGGTGACGGATACCGCCAAATCGCTGCACTTCCCGCTGCCGCTGGCCTCGACCGCGCTCAATATGTTTACCGAAGCCAGCAATGCCGGTTATGGCCGGGAAGATGACAGCGCGGTGATTAAAATCTTCAGCGGCATTACCCTGCCACAGGGCAAGGAGAAGAGCTGATGCGTCTTGGAGTGATAGCCGACGATTTTACCGGCGCTACCGACATTGCCAGTTTTCTGACACAGAACGGCCTGAGCACGATTCAGTTCAACGGCATCCCCGACAGCGAGCAGGCCGCAGAGGCGCAGGCGATTGTGATCAGCCTGAAGAGCCGATCCTGTCCGGCCGATCAGGCGGTTGCACAGTCGCTGGCGGCGCTGGCGTGGTTACAGCAACAGGGCTGTGAGCGCTTCTACTTCAAATACTGCTCCACCTTCGACAGCACCGCGCAGGGCAATATCGGCCCGGTGACCGATGCGTTGCTGGCTGCGCTGGGTGAAACTCAGACGGTGATCTGTCCGGCGCTGCCGGTGAATGGCCGCACGGTCTATCAGGGCCATCTGTTTGTCGGCGATCAGCTGCTGTCGGACTCCGGTATGCGCCATCATCCGGTGACGCCGATGCGCGACAGCAACCTGCTGCGTCTGATGACGGCGCAGGCCACAGGCAAAGCCGGGCTGATTAGCGCCGCGCAGGTCGATCAGGGTGCAGAGTCCGTGCGTCAGGCGCTGGACCAGCTGGCGGAGCAGGGCGTGAACTATGTGGTCATCGATACCCTGAATGAACAACATCTGCTGACCCAGGGCGAGGCGCTGCGCGATCGGCGGCTGGTCACCGGCGGTTCCGGGCTGGCGATTGGGCTGGCGCGTCAGTGGGCAACGGCCGGGGCGGATGCGGCAGCGGCGGAGCAGGCGGGACGGCCGCAGGGCGATCGTGCGGTGGTGATCTCCGGCTCCTGCTCGCAGATGACCAACCTTCAGGTTGCCGCGTATCGCCAGCTGGCACCGGCACAGGAAGTGCAGATCGAACGCTGTCTGCAGGATGCAGACGGTTATGCCCAACAGCTGTGTGACTGGGTGGAAGCCAACAGCCATCAGGCGCTGGCACCGCTGCTGTTTGCCACCGCTGACGCGCAACAGCTGCAGGCGATTCAGCAGCAACACGGCGCCCGGCGCAGCAGCGAGGCGGTGGAGCAGCTGTTTGCCGCGGTGACCCGTGAGCTGAAGCGGCGCGGCTGGCAACGCTTTATCGTGGCGGGCGGCGAAACTTCCGGCGTGGTGGCCCAGAGCCTGGGCGTCACCGCGTTTCATATCGGCCCGACCATCTCGCCTGGCGTGCCTTGGGTGCGCGACATCCACCAGCCGCTGTCGCTGGCGCTGAAGTCCGGTAACTTTGGCGATGAACACTTTTTCCGCCGCGCGCAAACGGAGTTTTCCCATGTCTGAATCTTTTTCTTTAGCCGAGCAGCAGGCGCGTGACGAAATGGTCCGGCTCGGTGCCTCCTTTTTCCAGCGCGGCTACGCCACCGGCTCGGCCGGTAACCTCTCCGTACGGCTGGAAGATGGCAACCTGCTGGCGACGCCAACCGGTTCCTGCCTCGGTGAATTACAGGGTGATCGGCTGGCGAAAGTCACCCCTGATGGTGAGTGGCTCTCTGGCGATAAACCCTCCAAGGAGATCGCGTTTCACCGTGCGCTCTACCTGAACAATCCCGACTGCAAAGCGGTGGTACATCTGCACAGCCACTACCTAACGGCGCTCTCCTGTTTACAGGGACTGGACCCGGAAAACTGCATCCGCCCGTTTACGCCCTATGTGGTGATGCGGGTTGGCGATGTGCCGGTGGTGCCGTACTACAAGCCGGGCGATCAGCGGCTGGCGGAAGACCTGGCGCAGCTGGCACCGCGCTATCGCGCCTTTTTGCTGGCCAATCACGGGCCGGTGGTGGTGGGGAAATCATTACGTGAGGCGGCAGATAACACCGAGGAGCTGGAGGAGACGGCCCGGCTGATCTTCACTCTCGGCGACCGCGCCATCCGTTATCTCAACGATGCCGAAGTGGCCGAGTTAAGGAGCCGATAATGCCAAAGTTTGCTGCCAACCTGTCGACCCAGTTTACCGAACTGCCGTTTGCGGAACGCTTCGCCGCCGCCGCGGCCGCCGGTTTTGAGGCGGTGGAGTTTCTGTTTCCTTATGACTATCCGGCGGAACAGCTGAAGCAGTGGCTGGATGAGAATCAGCTGCAGCTGGTGCTGTTCAATACTGCGCCCGGCAACGTCGCGGCGGGTGAGTGGGGCGTTTCCGCCATTCCCGGACGTGAAGCGGAAGCGAAAGCGGATATCGATCGTGCGCTGGACTATGCGCGGGCGCTCAACTGCCCGCAGGTGCACATCATGGCGGCAACCGTGCCGCCGGGTGGTGATCGCCAGCGCTATGTTGAGACTTTCATCGGCAACATGCGCTATGCCGCTGAGCGCTTTGCCCCGCACGGTATCACCCTGCTGATTGAGGCGCTCAATCCGACCACCAAGCCAGGCTATCTCTACTCCAGCCAGTATCAGACGCTGGAGATGGTGGATCAGATCGATCGGCCCAATGTGTTTACCCAGCTCGATCTGTTCCATGCGCAGTTAGTGGATGGCAACCTCAGCCATCTGATTCGCCACTATGCCGGGCGCTATCGCCACGTACAGATTGCCTCGGCACCGGATCGCCATGAACCGGATGGAGGGGAGATCAACTACCCGTGGCTGTTTGACCTGCTGGATGAGGTCGGTTATCGCGGCTGGGTCGGCTGCGAATATTTCCCGCGAGGCAGCACCACGGCCGGCCTCGGCTGGTTTGCGCCCTGGCGTACGCGCTGCTAATCACCTGCATGCTGAATCACACCGCTTGCCAGACAAACGGTGTGAGTCCTGCTGCAGCTTAATCACACCAGTGTTGAATCAATAAAAATATAACTTACTGAAAATTATAATTAATCAGAGGTCTGCCGATGTCCACTACGCTGCTGTTATCCATCGCGCTGGTCAGCGTGATTCTGCTGTTGCTGCTGGTAATCAAAGCCAAAGTCCATCCGTTTATTGCGCTGCTGGTTGCCAGCCTGTTTGTCGCCATCACCACCGGTATCCCGGCCGAAAACATCATGAAAGTGATCCTCGGCGGCATGGGAAGCCTGCTCGGCAGCATTGCCGCCATCATTGTGCTGGGTGCGATTCTCGGCGCGATTATTGAAACGTCCGGCGGGGCCGATCGACTGGCAAACCGCTTCGCGCAGCTATGCGGACCGCAGCGCATGGTAGCGGCACTCACCACCGTGGCCTTTATTCTGGGGTTGCCGGTATTTTTTGACGTCGGGTTTATTATCGTGGTCCCGCTGATCTATGGCTTCACCAAAGTGATGCGCGTCTCGCCGCTGAAGTTTGGTCTGCCCATGGCGGGCATGATGCTGATGGTGCATGTTACGGTGCCCACCCATCCGGGACCCGCCGCTGCCGCCGGATTGCTGAATGTCGATCCTGGCTGGTTAATGATGACCGGAATTGCCCTGTCGATACCGACCGGCATCGCTGGCTATTTCGTCGCCAAAGCGCTTAATCTTCGAAAATATCATCTCTCAATTCAGGTACTGGAGCAGCTACAGCTGACGGAGCCGAACGCCGGGGGGCAATCCGCCCGTCACCACGATGCACCGGGCGCATTGCTGATTTCAGGCTTAATCGTGCTGCCGATCCTGCTGATTATGCTGGGCACGTTGCTGCCGCCGCATCTTACGCCTGGCAGCCTGCCGCTGAAGATCCTGACGCTGGTCGCATCACCGGCGGTGGCGTTACTGATTACGCTGGCGCTTGCCGGATGGTTACTGGGGCTGCGTCGTGGCTGGACCGCAGAGAAGCTGGAAACGCTGTCAAACAACGCGATATCCACCGCTGCTGGCGTGATTCTGGTTTCAGGTGCCGGAGGCGCGTTTGGTAAAGTGCTGGTGGAGTCTGGCGTAGGCAAAGCGCTGGCCACTTCGCTGCAGACGATCCATCTGCCGTTAATCCCGGCTGCGTTTATTCTTTCACTGGCGCTGCGCGCCTCACAGGGCTCAGCAACGGTGGCGATCGTCACAACCTGTGGATTGCTGAGTACCGCCGTTGCGGGTCTTGGCGAGATGCAGCTGGTGCTGGTGGCGCTGTCCGCCTGTTTCGGCGCGCTGGGCTTGTCACACGTTAATGATTCGGGCTTCTGGGTGGTCACCCGTTATCTCGGCCTGTCGGTCGCCGATGGGTTACGCAGCTGGACGGTACTGACGACTCTGATGGGATTATGCGGTTTTGCGCTGACCTGGCTGGTCTGGGTGATGATCTAAAATCGCAGATGCCGGGACCGCTGACGGCAGCGGGACCCGGCATTAAGGTAGCAGGGAAGGCCGGGCAGAGCGCGCGTTAAGAAACCAGTTCCTGCGCGTAGAGATAGAGCGCTTTTAACTGTCCCAGCTTCTCTGGATCGGCTTCATGAAGATTCGCCAGACCTTCCAGTTCCTGCATAAACGCCTGCACCCGATCAGCATTCAGCACTTCACGCCGATGCTGTAACCAGCGCTGCTGCTCAGCATCATCCAGCGTACCGGGGAAATTACGCGCCCGATAACGGAACAGCAGTTTCGCCACGCGCGCGCTGTCGAAGGTTAAATCCAGCGCCGGCAGATTGGCGGGGGCGGTCTGACGTATAATATTCATGCCCGCGCGATCGGCATCGCTGAAAAAGCCATCGTACAGCTGAGTATCGACATCGTCCGACGGGGTAAACGGCTCCGCTTCAGCAAACAGCGTGACCAGCTTCTCCCGCACCTCAGGCTGCTGACGCAGCAACGCCAGATTCGCCAGACAGTGCTGACGATCGATACCCAGCCGGGCGGCATCTTCCGGACGCAAAGTATTGGCCGGGGCCAGCACCGGACATTTATTGATGTGAACCAGCTTTACCGGCACCGCTGGCCGATCGCCGAGATCGTTTTTCGGCGTATAAAGTCGCTCGCGCAGGGTATCGGCATCGAGTTGCAGCAGCGGTGAGATATCACCGGCCAGATCGACCACAATCAGCGCATTGCGGTTATCGGGATGCCAGGCCAGTGGAACCACCCAGCTGGTATTGCCGCGCGCCGCGCCGAACATGCCGGAGACATGCACCAGCGGTTTCATCTGCGGGATATCAATCAGGTTCATCAGCTTGTTTTTGTTACGGTGGGTAAACAAAAACTCAAACAGTTTTGGCTGCTTCTCTTTTACCAGCTTTGCCATCGCCAGCGTGGCATAGACATCTGACATCGCATCATGCGCATTTTCATGCGCCACGCCGTTGGCTTTGGTCAGATGTTCCAGCCGGAAGCTGGGAAAACCCTCTTCGTTCTCCGGCCAGTGAATGCCTTCCGGGCGTAACGCATAGCAGGCCCGCATCACGTCGAGCAGGTCCCAGCGCGAGTTACCGTTCTGCCAGCTCCAGCCATAGGGATCGTAAAAGTTGCGGTAGAAAATATTGCGCGTCACTTCATCATCAAACCGGACGTTGTTGTAGCCCACCACACAGGTCTGTTCGACGGTAAACAGGGCGTGAATGCGTTCAGCAAAGTCTGCTTCAGTGACGCCGCGCGCCATCGCTACCTGCGGCGTAATCCCGGTAATCATTACCGCTTCCGGCTGCGGCAGATAGTCATCCGGCGGACGGCAGTAAAAGACCTGCGGCTCGCCGATCGGATTAAAATCGCTGTCGGTGCGCAGCCCGGCAAACTGCGCCGGCCGATCGCGTGAAGGACTGGTCCCGAAGGTCTCGTAATCGTGGAAGAGGAAGGTGGGCTGTACGCGATCGTTATTCAAATTTCATATCCGCTCAATGTCGTTCACTAAACTGATGAACAGAAAGTCATCAGGCTTCCCGCTCGCTTGATGCCTTACTTCATCGGCACCTGGCTGCTGGTGCGAGAGCTGTGCCTGTGCAGAGCACGGTCACGCAGGCAGCATCAGGCTTCACAACCTACATGGTAAACCATAATCCGACCGGCCTGAAGTTTCGGATGGTAGCGGGGACAGGGGTTGCATCTGGCTGAGAGGTAAGGCGGCAGGATTAAACCGGACTTTTATCTCTCAGGCTGTAGCTCGCTCATTCCAGGTGTCTCGATAGATAATATTCCCTTCGGTATATTTCCAGGTTATCGCTTCATAGCGTAATTCCAGCGTTTCCAGATGCGTGCTGCTGATGCCGTTGGGTGCAAGATAGGGCGATACCGTGGTGACCTTCACGTTTTCCAGGATGATATTAAAATATTCAGTCTCAATTCCTGCATCAATTATCCGGTACATCCTGATTGTCGCCTTCTTCATGATTCGGCCTTCGCAGACAGCTCTGTACAGAAGTGGAGTTGTTTGATCAAACTCTTTCACTATCGTTATAGGCTGGTGAATGCGTGTGCCTGTAAGTTTTCCCCAGTTAGGATCGACCGGAATAGTAACGCCGTGGGAGAATGATTTGAGTTCAATAGAGCCTGAACGCAGTGGCATCTGACAACTACCGACGATTGGAGATCCATTTTCATCGTTAAGCCATAAATGTGCGGGAGCAGACATGTTATATCCTTATATGTTGGAGTTTTTGTTAAATAACGGGTTACCATTTAACCAGTCGGTGGAAAAATATAATGATAACTACAGCAAAAACAGGTACGGGCCACAAAGGGCCTTCAGGGAAGATCTGAAAAAGGGCTACAGAAAAAGCCAGAGTAAGGAGAGCTGGTCCATAGAGAGAAATCCAGGATTTAAAAAGGCGCTTGAGAAATCTTTTTATTAAATTTTCCATTATTCATTTACCGAATCATGTTAGTAATAACTCTGGAGATTTCATCATCAGATGCCCACGCACTTCGCAGGGCTCCAGATCTTTCGAATAAAGGATCAATCAGAAAAAACATCATCTCTGGTTCATTGGCATATAATGCAGAATAATAGCCAGGCAGGGCATATCGAAGTCGGTTTGCGCTATCAGCAGCTTTCTGAACGACGCCATACATTCCCGCAAGAGCAGCAACTGCACCAGCTTTGAGGCCCACCAGTGCGTTCATATCAAGGCTCATTTTCATGCCAACAGATACCGCAGCTGCTACAGCTAAAGAAAACCCGTGCTGCGTTAAATAAGTGGCAGCAATATGGATATTTACTGCCATTAACGACTTCTTAATACGCTGTAGTTGGCTAAGGGTTTTGTATTTGAAGACATCTTCAAAATATATTTTGAGCATGTCATTTACTATGTTTCCATGACTGATGAGCTGATACACGCCTTTGGTAAATCTTAAGTCCTCAACTTTTTGCTGCTGACAAATCTCCTGATATTCATCCGTAAAACATGATGTGTAATACATTGCGCGCTGCACACCTGCGCCTGGCATATCAATTTGATCAGATGCCGCTTTTCCAACGCCGGTAAATGTGCGGTCAAGTTTTAACGCGAGGATATTATTTGACTTCAAGTAACTGATAACGTTTTTATTATAGTACATAACCGTTTCCTTATGGTTAGTCTGTGTCCTGCCACCCTTTAAACTTAATGGAAATAATCATTTAGTAATGTGTAGTACAAAGCGCGTTTTGCACCTTTTCCAATAAGTACCCTCTGAGCAGAGACCACGTTATTCAAACCTGTTAAGGCGCGATCAAGTTTCAGCGCCACTATCCTGTTGGTTTGCAGAAAATCGATAATCTCCTCACCGTAATACATAACCTTATCCCTCAGGCCGATGTTCCTTTTATAACCTCACAAAAGGTACGGGCAAATGTTCATTAAGTAAACAGCTTTCACCGCACGCCGTGATCCATCGAACAGCCAGCCGGTGTCTCAGCCGCCGCAGTTCATACTTTTTTTCAATTTATTCAAACCTTCACAACGCTTTTGCCGTAAAAGGTGCGGCTGTTTCCGTTTCGTTTCATAAATAAATTTTTTCTCCCGTGCAGGTAAGGATGAAGTGTTGAAAAGGCGTCTGTTGATTACCGTTACCGCTACTGTTTTTTGGGCTTCGCTGGCACAGGCTGACGACATGCCGTTTCCCGTGACGCCACCGGCGATTGATGCGGCCTCCTGGGTATTGATGGATGCCACTACCGGCCAGGTGCTGACCGCTGGTAATCCGGATGCGCGCCGCAATCCTGCCAGCCTGACCAAGCTGATGACCGGTTATGTGGTCGATCGCGCTATCGATCAAAAGAAAATCAGCCGCGACGATATGGTCACCGTCGGCAAAGATGCCTGGGCTGCCGGTAATCCGGTGTTCAAAGGGTCATCGCTGATGTTCCTCAAGCCCGGCGATAAGCTCAGCGTGCGCGATCTCAGCCGTGGAGTGATCATCGATTCCGGTAACGATGCCTGCGTGGCGCTGGCGGACTACGTGGCGGGCAGCGAAGATAACTTCGTCAAAATGATGAATCACTATGTTGATAAACTCGGCCTGCAAAATACCCACTTCGAAACGGTGCATGGTCTGGATGCACCGGGCCAGTTCTCCAGTGCGCTGGATATGGCGAAACTGTCGCGGGCGATTATCGACGGTGAGCCTGACTTCTATGCCATGTACAGTGAGAAAACCCTGACCTGGAACGTCATCACTCAGAACAACCGTAACGGCTTACTGTGGGATAACAACCTGCATGTCGATGGGCTGAAAACCGGCCACACCGAAACCGCGGGCTTTAACATCATCGCCTCTAACGTGGTGGGCAAACATCGTCTGATCGCGGTGGTGATGGGTGGTAAGAGTCCCAAAGGGCGGGAAGAGCAGGCGCGCAAACTGCTGGTATGGGGTCAGAATACCTTTGATACCGTGCAGCTGTTCCATGCCGGTAAGAAAATAGGCAGCGAGAATGTCTGGTATGGCAATCCGCATCAGGTTGAAGTGGGGACCGCGAATGATGTCTATCTGTCGCTGCCGCGCAGTGAAGTGCAGAACGTCAAAGCGAAATACATCATTAACCGCAGCGATCTGGAAGCGCCGCTGAAAGCCAATGAAGTCATTGGTGAAATTCAGGTGATGGATAAAGATCAGCAGATTGCCCACTATCCGCTGGTGGCGCTGAGCGCCGTAGAGCCTGCTGGCGTGATTACCCGCATCACCGATTATCTCAGGCAGAAATTCTGATCGGCATCGCTGGCACCGTAAACGGGGGCAGCCTTCTGGCTGCCCCACGGAGGTTTAGCGTAACTCTTCCTTCATCTTCTTCACCTCACTGGCCTCAACCGGCGCGGCGGCATTGCCCCAGCTGTTGCGAATGTAGGTGAGCACTGCCGCAATATGGTCATCACTCAGCGTACCGGCAAAGGCTGGCATCGCCGGTGCCGTTGGCCGTGCGTCGGTATCCACGCCGCGACTGCCCGCCAGCACCACATGCATCAGTGATGTTGCATTCGGCTGATTGATCAGCGGATTATCCGCCAGCTGCGGGAAGATGTTCTTTTCACCGCGGCCACCCGGACTGTGGCAGGCCGAGCATTTGGCTTCATAGATCGTCGCCCCGAGCTTCATTCTGTCATCACCGGCATCCAGCGGTTTGGGCTTCTCATCGGCTTTTTTATCACCCTCCTTGAGATAAACCGCCACCGCATTAAGATCGTCCTCGCGCCAGTGCTGGGTTGAATGGCGCACCGCATCGGCCATCGGGCCGGACGCGATGGCATAGCGGTTCACGCCGGTCCGCAGGTAGGTGACGATATCCTGCTGCGTCCATTTACCCAGCCCGGTATGGTCGCTGGCGTCCAGGTTCGGCGCATACCAATCCTCAACCTCGCTGCCGCCGAGGAAGCGGCCATTTTTGTCGCCGCCCAGCAGATTTTTCGGGGAGTGGCAGGTGCCGCAGTGGCCGAGTCCTTCAACCAGATAGGCGCCACGGTTCCATTCCGCCGACTTGTCCGGATTCGGTTTAAATTCGCCTTTATCAAAGTTGATCCAGTTCCACACTATCAGGCTGGTACGGATGTTGAACGGGAAGGGGAGCTGGTTGGTTTCAACCGGATGATGGATCGGTTGCAGCGTCTGCATCCAGGCCCACAGGTCCTGCAGATCTTTTTCCGACATTTTGGTGTAGGCGGTAAACGGCATCGCGCCATATAACCGTTTGCCGTTATGACCGACGCCGGTATTCATGGCGCGGCGGAAATCATCGTAACTCCAGTCACCAATCCCGGTTTCACGATCAGGGGTGATATTCGCCCCAACCAAGGTACCAAACGGCGTTTGCAGCTTAACGCCACCGGCGAACGGCTGTTTCTCATCGGTGGTGTGACAGGCGGTACAGTCGCCCAGCGTGGCGATATAGCTGCCGCGGGCGATCTGATCATATTCCGGCTGCGCCTGACTGCTGAATGATGCGGCCAGCAGCAACGCGGCGGCAGAGAGAAGCGGTAAAGTTTTCATGCGCTGATCATCTCCCCCGGACGTTTCAGGTAGTAGCGACGGATATCATGCGCCGCTTTAAAGGCCAGCGCGCCCACCGTACCGGTCGGGTTATAGCCGGGATTCTGCGGGAAGGCGGAAGCGCCGACCACAAACAGATTCGGCACATCCCACACCTGCAGATGCTTATTCACCGAGCTGGTGCGCGGATCGGCTCCCATGATAAAGCCGCCGACGACGTGAGAAGACTGATAGGGCACGCTGCTCCAGTGGCCGGTCATCGGCTTAACGATCATCTCGCGCGGGTTCATCACCTTAGCAATCTCAGCCACCTTGTTGGTGCAGTACTGCGCCATCTTCAGGTCGTTCTGCGCGAAGTCGAAGGTGATACGTAACAGCGGGCGGCCGTGCGGATCTTTGTAGTTGGGGTCAAGCGACAGGTAGTTGGTGCGGGTGGTATAGCTGCTGGCTTCACAGCCAATCGACATGGTGCTGAGATAGTTATCTTTCAGCGTCTGTTTCCATTTCGATCCCCACTTCGGCGTGTTGGGCGGCAACGGTCGATAACCAATCGGCGCTGCGCCAATTGGCGTTACGCGGATGCTGCCGCCGCCGAAAAAGCCGAGGCCGCTGTGGTCAAAGTTATCGTTATTAAATTCGTCGATCCCCATCCCGACCGCGCCTGCGCCGATAAACGGATTGAAGTTTTTGTTATCGAAAAACAGCGTGACGTTGTTGGCGGTCTGGTAGGCGTAGTTGCGCCCGGTGGTACCGCTGTTGGTCACCGGATCGTAGGCCTCGCCAATCCCGGAGAGCAGCATCAGGCGCACATTTTCAAAGGTGAAGGCGGCGACGATCACCAGATCGGCGGGCTGTTCCCACTCGTCGCCTGACGAGTCGATGTAGGTGACGCCGGTGGCTTTTTTGCCGGTTGAGTCCGTCAGCACCTGCAATACTTCACTGTTGGTATAGGCGGTGAAGTTAGGCTTACGCATCAGCGCCGGCAGCACGGTGGTGATGGCGCTGGCTTTGGAGTAGTTGGCACAGCCGTAGTTAGTGCAAAAGCCGCAGAAGGTGCAGGGCCCCATCGTCACGCCGTACGGATTGGTATAGGCCTCCGAGACCAGCGAGGAGGGCACCGGGAACGGCTGATAGCCGAGATTTTTTGCCGCATCGGCAAACAGCGTTGGCGCATAAGGCTGACGCAGCGGCGGCGTCGGATAGTCGCCGGAGCGCGCGCCCTCAAACGGATTGCCGCCCGGCCGTTTTTCACCGTTAAGGTTACCGGCGCGGCCCGAGGTGCCCGCCACCCGCTCAAACTGCATATAGTGCGGCTCCATCTCCTCCCAGGTTGTGCCCCAGTCCTGCAGCACCAGCTCATCAGGTATGGCGCTGGCACCGTAACGCTCGGTCAGATGGCTCTTCAGGCGGAACTCTTCGGGCTGGAAGCGAAAGGTGATGCCAGCCCAGTGGTTGCCTGCGCCGCCGGTGCCGTTGCCGGGGTGAAACGATCCCCAGGTGCGCATCGGTAACGCGGTCTGCGACGGGTTGTTGCGCATGGTGCAGGTGTTCTGGCGAGTGCGCAGCATCAGTTCTTCACGCATCACATAACGCAGCTCATCGGTGACGGTACCGATATTGAAGTCGCGAGCGGTATCGCGCCACGGACCCCGTTCAATACCGACCACTTCCAGGCCTTCATCGGCCAGTTCATTGGCGATAATCGATCCGGCCCAGCCGAGGCCAATCACCACGACATCGGTTTTGGGAAGTTTTTTCATGATTCGTCCTTTGCTTTCCATTGCGCAATACTGATCGGTTCGAAGTGCAAATCTTCGTTATGCCGCTCGATGTAATCGCGGTAGTCATAGCGCGCGCCCGGAAAACCGAGCATTTTCCATGACACCATCTCCCGGTTGCCGCCATACACCGGATCGGCAAAGAAGCCTTCCATGGTGTTATTGAGCACTTCGAGAAAGAAGGATTGCGCATCGAAATCGCTGAAGTGAACCTTACCGGCTTCCATCGCGTGCAGCAGTTCGTCCTGCTGTGGCGGCGTCAGATCAGTGAAGTTTTTGTTCGAGGTCTGCTGAACGTAGCGGTTAAGCGCGGCGATGCCCTTGCGGTAGCGCTGGCGCGGCACCAGCGGGGATTGATCGCCCTGTTCAGTGGTGCCTTGCTGAAACGGGCCCTGCATATAGAGGCGCTCAAAAGTGCCGTAGGAGCTGTGCAGCTGACGATCGATAAAGACCGCGCAGCCCGCCTCTTTGCCGCCCACGCTGAGGTCATCGGCCGGGATCAGCCGGTCAACCATCGCTTCGATGGTCTTTGCTTCAGCATCAGTAAAAAACAGCCAGCCTTGCTGGGGATAGGTTTCTGGAGGATTATCGGAGAATGGCGTCCAGCCTGGACTACCTTTCAGAGAAACGGCATCGGCGACCTGGCTGACCGTCGCCGCAACGCCCAGCGTCGACCATGTCAGAACCTGCCGCCGCGTGACGCCCGGCAGGGTTTTTGCTCTCTTTCTCATCGTGCTTCCTTCTCAAGTGTTACTAACAAAAGCGAAAGGTTAAAAACTGTTGGCAATTTGTTTTTTGAGTTCGGGGTCGTATGTAAAGGCGATGTTGATAATTGTAAGGGAACGTCAAAACTGTTTTGAAATGTAGATGGCGCACTAAGCCTTAGCAACATCAGGGGTTAAGATAGCGCACGAATTGATCCACCAACCGGAAAACCACTTTGCGATCTGATAAGCCCATATCAAAACTTGAGTTTTGGTTCTATCGTCACTACCGCAGTGTTCATGGCGTGCGCATCGCTATCGCTTTTTTACTCTGCTTTATTTTTGTCCGGGCTACCGGTATTCCGGAAGGCACCTGGCCGCTGATTACCCTGGTGGTGGTGATGGGGCCGATCTCAACCTGGGGAAATGTCTTTCCGCGCGCCCTGCAGCGCATCAGCGGCACGGTGGCGGGATCGATCTCGGGGTTGATTGCCCTGAAGCTGGAGCTGATCTCCATGCCGATGATGCTGGCATGGTGTGGCGTGGCGATGTTTATCAGCGGCTACCTGACGCTGGGCAAGCATCCCTATATGGCGCTGCTGATCGGCATTACCCTCAGCGTGGTGGTTGGCGCACCGACCGGCGATTTCACCATGGCGCTGTGGCGCGGCGGCGATGTGATCCTCGGTTCGCTGATGGCGCTGCTGTTTACCGCCATCTGGGCGCAGCGCGCCTACATTCACTGGCGTATTCAGCTCTCGGACACGCTGGCGGAGATGGCGAAAATTTATCACGCCGGTTTCTCACCCAATCTGGTGGATAAGCCGCGCCTGAACAAGCCGCTGGGTAAGTTGCTGACCAGCGTAATCAGGATGCGGGCGCTGCTGGAGCCGTCGAGCAAAGAGACGCGCATTCCAAAATCGGTGCTTGAAGCGATTCAGACCATAAACCGTAATATGGTGTACACCATTGAGATGCAGATTAATGCCTGGTGGGCCTCGCGCGAGAGCCATCTGATTCTGCTCAATGCTCCGGCATTACGTCGTACCCAGCAGATGACCGAAAGCACCCTGCGTGCGCTGTCGGTGATGGCGATTGAAGGCGAGACTGACGAAGTGCTGGCCAACAGCCACGAACTGACCGAAATCAGCGACGAACTGCGGCGGCTGATAGCGGAAGCCGGCAGTGAAAGGCTGGAGGAAACGCCGATCTACGGTTACGTCTGGTTAAGCCTTGAGCTGGCAAAACAGCTGGAGCGGATGACCGATCTGATGCGGATGGCGCTGCGCAAATAATCACCTCAGACAATGACTTAATGTGAAACCGGGTTTCTTTGCGCTAAGATAAGGGCCAGTCCGAAATTAGCTGTGAAAATTGCGTATAAGGCTGGCTAGCCGCTAAGCTGATCGTTTTGTCTCTCTCCCTGCGTCAGCAGGCTCAAAGAAAGGTGCCATCATGGAAAATGCCAAGCAATCATTTCAGGACGTCCTGGAGTTCGTGCGTATGTTCCGCCGCAAAAACAAACTGCAGCGTGAAATTGTCGATAACGAGAAGAAAATTCGCGACAACCAGAAGCGCGTCCTGCTGTTAGACAACCTGAGCGAGTACATTAAACCCGGCATGAGCGTGGAGGCGATTCAGGAAATTATCGCCAGCATGCGTGTGGATTATGAAGATCGCGTCGATGAGTACATCATCAAAAACGCCGATCTGTCGAAAGAGCGTCGTGAGCTGTCGAAAAAGATCAAAGCCATGGGCGTCGGCGAACACCCGAAAGCCTGAGGCCGATAACGGAGCCGGTCCGTTGCGCTCTGTTAACTGAGACCCGCTCCCGTTTCCGGGGGCGGGTTTTTTTATGGGCGATGGATTGCGACGTGGCGGTCAGCCTCTGCCTGGCGGAGTGGCTGCGCTACTTTGCTGTCAGCTGGCGGGCAATGGCCTGTAGCTGCTGCGCCAGCGCGGTTAAATCGACGCCGGAGTCGGCGGGTGGGGCGGTGGTTTCCCGGATCACCAGCGTGGTTTCCAGCGCTGCATCACTGAGGGTTTCGCCCTGTAGCTGCGCCAGCAATCGCTCGACGCTGAGCACGCCAAGCTGTTGTAAATCCTGACGCACCGTGGTGAGCGGCGGCTGATACCACGCACTCTCGGCGGTATCGTCATAGCCAATGACCGAAATCTGTCCCGGAATCGCCACGCCGTGCTGATGGAGGGCGCGCATCGCACCCAGCGCCATCTGGTCATTGGCCACCAGCAGGGCCTGAGGTAAGGCATCAGGCAACTGCGCCAGTAACACCTGATAGCCTGACTGCGCACTCCAGTCGCCGCGCAGCGAGCAATGCGGTGTCAGCTGATGATCTGCCAGCGCCTGACGCCAGGCAGCTTCCCGCTGACGTGCCGACACCGATCGCTCCGGGCCGTTCAGCAAGCCGATCTGCCGATGTCCCAGCGCCACCAGATGTTCGACCGCCGCTCGCGCCCCGGGATGATTAGGATACTGACACTGCGCCACGGCCGCCTGCGGCTCGACATCCAGAAACAGCGCCGGTTTTGCGCCGCACAACGCCTGGATCTGCTGAGCCTCCTCCGCCTGCAGCGGCAGGTTAATCAGTAAGCCATCCACCCGCTGAGCCAGCAGCTCGTTGACCGTCGCCGCGGCGTCATTGCCGCTCTCCATCGCGATCACCAGATGGTAGCCCGCCGCCGCCGCGCGTCGCTGAATTGCCGAGGCAATCTGAGCCGGTGCCATCAGCGCCAGATCGCTGGTGGCAAGTCCCAGGGTACGGGTCGCTTTACCGGCCAGCTGTTGCGCCACCCGATTCGGCACATAATTGAGCTGCTGCATCGCCGCTTCTACCCGCTCCCGGGTGCGGACAGAAACCTGTTCAGAACGATTAAGCACGCGTGAAACGGTTTGATAAGAGACGCCAGCCAGTTGAGCGACATCATCAAGGGTCACAGAGCGGGAAGTCATTGATCTCTCCAGTAGATGAAGTGGCGATTGTAGCAAATTTTCCCACTGCAGCGCTGCTGTGGCGCGTTACACTGCGCAGCGACAAGGAGAAAAAGATGCAGCTTACTGAACGTGACAGGAATGACGTCAACCTGATTGCCGACTGGCTGGCGCTGGATCAGCTCTCCGGACAGGATGAGATCCACGCCGATCTGCTGATACTGGCGGGCCATGCGGTGCTGCCTAACATTGAAGGCGCGGTGGCGCTGGCAAAAAGTTCTGGCTTACCGCTGTTGATCAGCGGTGGCATCGGCCATGCCACGCCGCTGCTCGCCGGGGCGATGGCCGCCCATCCATTGTATCGCCAGATTGATACGCAGGGAAAAAGCGAGGCGCAGATGCTGGCCGCTATTGCGCGGACCTTTGCCGATCTGCCGGACGATCGGCTGCTGCTGGAGGGCGAATCGCGCAACTGCGGCGAAAATGCGGCCTTGAGTCAGCGGCTGCTGGAGAGCCGTGGCATCCGGCCGCAGCAGGTGATTCTGATTCAGGACCCGTTGCTGCAGCGGCGCACCGACGCCACCTTCCGCTGGCAGTGGCGCGATCGGGCGGCGGCTCCCCGCTTTATCAGCTGGCCGGTTTTTGTGCCGCAGTTAACCGCTGAGGCGGACCAGTTGCGGATTACCGGCGCCGCGCCGCAGGGTCTGTGGTCGCTGGAGCGCTTTATGTCGCTGCTGATGGGCGAGGTCCAGCGGCTGCGTAACGACGAACAGGGCTATGGGCCGCGCGGCAAAGGGTTCTTTGCCGAAGTAACGTTGCCTGATGAGATTGAGGCGGCGTGGCAGCGGCTGATGCGTCTCGCTGGCGTACAGCAGCGGATTCAGGGGAGCTGAAAAGCGGCGGGCCGGCGCGATGCGGCCCGCTGGCGTTTAGCGATTTTGCAGATAGACCTGCAGATTGACAAATACCGCATTCAGCAGGGGCGTGTTCAGACCGTACTGACCGGCACGCAGCAACAGATCGCCGATGATCTGGTCGGCTTCAATATCGAATCCCTGGCATAAATCGCGGTACATCGAGGAGGTCATCGGTGTGGCAGGATCGTTCAGCAGCTCGAAGATTCTGGCGGTTACCGCCGGGCGTGGCTGATAACCCGCAGCACCGATCACCGTCAGGATCTCGGTGAAAATTCCCTGAAGCAGCGCTTCGCCGCCTGCTGATCGCAGCACCTGCTGGGTATCACCGCGCGCCAGACAGCAGACCGCGCCGAGCGTGCTGAGCAGCAGCCACTTCTCCCACAGTTCATCCATCATGTTGTCGCTGAAGCGGGTATCGACCTGAGCGTCGCGCAGCGCTGCGTCAACCCGCTGCAGGCGCGCATCGTTATTACCGTCGAGCGCGCCGTAATAGAGCTGATGCAGCGCGGTCATCTGGATCACTTCACCGTTGTCGCCCAGCGTGGCGTTGATTTTACACATCCCGCCGATCACCGCCTCGCGGCCAAAGCGCTGCTGCAGCGTTTCAAGGTGCCGCATACCGTTCAGAATCGGCATGATCAGCGTCTGCGGACCGACGGCAGGCGCAATGTCTTCCATCACCTGTTCAAGGGCAAAACTTTTTACCGTCAGAATAATCAGGTCGTAGTGGCCGTGCAGTGATGCCGCCTGCACCAGTTGCGGCCGCAGCGTTTCGCTGCCGCCGGGCGTCTGCAACACCAGCCCCTTTTCCTGCAACTGCCGGTAGCGCCGTTCGCGCACCAGAAACGTCACGTCCTGGCCCGCCTGAGCCAGTCGCGCGCCAAAATAGCCGCCGGTCGCGCCGGCACCTGCTATCAGAATCCGCATAGAGTTTCCCTTTAATTAAATTCCGTTACCTTAAAACGTCGTCGCCGGGCTTGCCAGCCCGTGCGTGCGGTGCGGCATCCTGGGGGATGGCGGTCAGCACGCTGGTCAGTAAGCCGGGGAAGCGTTGTTCGAGATCCTCACGCCGCAGCGAAATCAGATTTTCCCGTCCCAGCGGTCGTTGCCAGATCACGCCACTGTCACGCAGCACCCGCCAGTGATGCGTCATGGTCGATTTCGCCACTTCACCGCGCAACAGGCCGCAGGGCTGTTCACCTTCACGCGCCAGGGTATCCACGATCGCCAGCCGCAGCGGATTGCCCAGCGCGAACAACACATTTTCCAGCCGTAACTCTCCGGTTTCCGGATGATGACTCAGCATAACCTTCCTGTTGTTTAGAGTGAGCTGATTAATAATAGCTCAAACTGTTCGTATAGAGTCGTACCATTGGGCTACGCTTGCTGACACAGCTGCGCAAAAATTGCGCATCACGTTCCCGTCAATCTGACTAAGGATACATCATGCCCCGACCCCTACCGATCGAACGTTACCGTAATATCGGCATCTCCGCGCATATCGATGCCGGTAAAACCACCACCACCGAGCGCATTCTGTTTTACACCGGAATGAGTCACAAGCTGGGGGAAGTGCACGATGGCGCGGCAACAACCGACTGGATGGCGCAGGAGCAGGAGCGCGGCATTACCATCACCTCTGCCGCCGTCAGTTGCTTCTGGCCGGGCATGGATAAGCGCTTTGAGCCGCACCGCATCAATATTATCGACACCCCAGGCCACGTCGATTTCACCATCGAGGTCGAGCGCTCAATGCGGGTGCTGGATGGGGCGGTGATGGTGTATGACGCCGTGGGCGGTGTACAGCCGCAGTCGGAGACGGTATGGCGTCAGGCGAATAAATATCATGTACCGCGGCTGGCGTTCGTCAACAAAATGGACCGCCAGGGCGCCGATTTTTTCCGCGTCGTCACCATGATGCAGTCACGGCTGAAAGCCAATCCGGTACCGATTGTGATCCCGATCGGGCGTGAAGAGCAGTTCGTCGGGGTGATCGATCTGATCCGTATGCAGGCGATCTACTGGGATGAAGAGAGCCAGGGAATGACCTTCAGCTATGGCGAGATCCCGGCTGACCAGCTGGCCGAAGCGCAGCGCTGGCGTGAAAAAATGGTCGCGGCGGCGGCGGAAGCCAATGAAACCCTGACCGAAGCCTGGCTGGAGCAGGGCGATCTCAGCGAGCAGCAGGTGATTGCCGGTTTACGCCAGCGCACGCTGCAAAACCAGATTCAGCCGATGCTGTGCGGCAGCGCGTTTAAGAACAAAGGAGTGCAGCGGATGCTGGATGCGGTGATCGAACTGATGCCGTCACCGGCTGATGTGCCGGCGATTAGCGGCGTTGATGAGGCTGGCAATCCCGCTGAACGCCATCCGGATGATGACGAACCGTTCTCGGCGCTGGCGTTTAAGCTGATGAGCGATCCCTTTGTCGGCCAGCTGACCTTTGTGCGGGTTTACTCGGGCGTGTTACGCAAGGGTGATAGCGTCTATAACGCGGTTAAAGGCAAAAAAGAGCGCATTGGCCGTATCGTGCAGATGCACGCCAACGCCCGTCATGAGATCGACGAAATACGCGCCGGAGATATCGCCGCCTGCGTCGGGCTGAAAGAGGTCACCACCGGCGAAACCCTGTGCGATCCGCACGCCATCATTACCCTGGAGCGGATGGAGTTTCCTGAACCGGTGATTTCGCTGTCGATTGAGCCGAAAACCAAAGCGGACCAGGAGAAGATGGGGCTGGCGTTACAGCGGCTGGCGGCAGAAGATCCCTCGTTCCGGCTGCACACCGATGAGGAGTCGGGCCAGTCGATCATCTCGGGCATGGGCGAACTGCATCTGGAGATTATCGTCGACCGCCTGAAGCGTGAATTTGGCGTCGAGGCGAATATCGGGCGACCGCAGGTGACCTACCGCGAAACGCTGCGCAAAGCGGTACAGGATGTGGAAGGTAAGTTTGTGCGCCAGTCGGGCGGCAAAGGGCAGTACGGCCATGTGGTACTGAGCCTGCAACCGGGTGAGGCGGGCAGCGGCTTTGTCTTTGAAGATGCCACCAAAGGCGGCGTGGTGCCGCGTGAATATATCCCGTCAGTGGAGAAAGGCGTGCGCGAGGCGCTGAACAGTGGCGTGCTGGCGGGCTATCCGATTGTTGATATCAAAGCGACCCTGACGTTTGGCTCTTATCATGAGGTCGACTCCTCGGAGATGGCCTTCCGCATGGCGGCCATTCTCGGCTTTCGCGCCGCGGCGAAACAGGCCGATCCGGCGATTCTGGAGCCGGTGATGAAGGTGGAAGTGGAGACGCCGGAAGAGTACGCCGGCGGCATCATGGGCGATCTGTCGTCACGTCGCGGGGCGGTGCAGGGCATGGATGAGCATTTTGGCGGCCGGATTATTCGCGCTGAAGTGCCGCTGTCGGAGATGTTCGGCTACTCCACCAGCCTGCGCTCGCTGACCCAGGGGCGCGCCACCTACAGCATGGAGTTCAGCCACTACGCGCAGGCGCCGCGCAACGTGGCTGATGCGATTATCGCCGCCCGTAAATAGAACAGTGCGGCAGGGAAGCCTGGTGCCCGTCAGTAAAGCGACAGGTGTTAACGCGGTCTGGTGCCGCTCAGGGGCTGGCGGTCCTCGCGCCGCTGCGCGGTTCCTTCACGTCATTCGCCTGCCTGACGGACCGCCGGGGATGGCACATCCTGTGCCGCCCCGCCTTTCGCCCGCGTCCTGCGGGCTCTCCTGGCCGACTCATTCTGTTCAGCGCTGCGGATTGCCTGCCCCTGATCGGCCACAGCCTGCTCTGTGGCTTCAGTGCGTGCTGTTAAAGGGCACAAAAGTGGAGGCCTGAGCGCCTCTGCTGTTCAAAGTCGGGTCACCCCAAGCGCTGTTGCCTGCTGTTCAATGCGGATAATCGTCTGATAATCCTCGCGCTGCAGCGGGCTGAAGCCGCTAATCAGGCTGGCTGCACAGACTTCCCGCCACGCCGGATCGGTCACCAGTTCGCCCAGCACCGCCTGCAGCGTCTCGCGCTGTTGCGCGCAGGTCGCGGCAGAGGTGATCAGCGGCAGTCCGGGCGCAGGCGGGGTTTCGCCAATAATATGCAGTCCCTGTAACTCCTCCGGCGCATATCGGGCGATCAGTGCCCAGCTGACACAATCAATCGCCGCGATATCGGCCTGATGCTGACGCACCGCCGCCAGTGACTGACGATGCCCGCCGCTCAGCACCAGCCGTGAAAACATCACGCCCTGCTGTGCCGCCACCACACGCAGCGCGTTATAGCCAGAGTGCGAATCCACGCTGTTAGCCACCGCCCGACGCGCATGAAAGTCGCTCAGCGTCGCGCCCTGATCCCGCGCCACCAGCCAGCTACGATAATCGGGACCGCTGCAGCCTGGCGCGCTGTAGTGAAACGTGCCGACCAGCTGCACCGCGGGTAGCCGCGTCACCAGCGGATAGCCGCAGGTCTGGCTCAGCAGCAGCCGATCGTCCTGCCAGTGGGCCAGCAGATCATCGGGCCAGATCGGCTGTGCCGCCGTGCCGTGCTGCGCCAGCAGGGTCACGATGGCCTGGCTGAGCGCCACGGTGGTTAGGCGATCAATGTCATACATCGGTAATGCCAGCAGGTCAGTCATGGCGTGCCTCTTCTGAACTCCCCGGATGGGCATTGACTCCGACCGGTCGCGCCCAGAACTGACGCAGCCAGACCCGGTAGCCCGCCACACGAAAACCGTGATTACGCTGATAGTAGCGCTCGCGGTCAAGCAGATAGAGGCGGCGCAGGCCATACCAGGGCACGCCGGGCAGATCGTGATGCACTGAATGGTAGTTCAGATTCAGAAACAGGATGCGCCAGGGCAGCGCCGCTTCATTGTTGACCGAACGCGCCAGCGGATCGTCAGCCGCGCGATGCTCGTAGAAGGAGCGCACTTTGGTCAGCGCCAGCGCCGGGTAGCTGACCGCCAGCAGATACCACAGCGGGGAAAAACCGCGCTGGACCATCCACCACAACAGCAGCGCCAGCAGGGTGCCGTGCAGCAGCCACATCCCAATCGCGGCCCGATCGCCGCCGCGTATCGCCCGCCACATCGCCCTGAAGGTACCGACGATATCCAGCAGCGGACCCAGCAGCAACCGGCCAAAAAAAGTGTTCCGCAGATGGATCAGCTGCTGCTGCCACGGCGACAGCTGCGCCCAGCGTGCGGCGGAGAGGTAGTAACTTTCCGGATCGTCATCCGGTTCGGTCAGGGTGTGATTACGGTGATGGGCCAGATGGGAATCGCGGTAGAGGCCAAACGGAAACCACACCGCCAGCGGCAGAGTACCAAACAGCTGATTGACCCGCGGCCAGCGCGTCGGATGCCCGTGGATCAGCTCATGCTGCAGCGACATGTACCAGGCGGTAAAGCCAGTCAGCAGCAGCGTAGCGGGCAGCCGTCCGAGCATCTGCCAGTTGAGCAGCGTACCGAACCAGCCGCCATAGATAGCGATGATCAGCAGCCAGGTCGGCAGTTCGGTGCGCCACAACGCACTGCGCGACAGCTGTTGCAGCAGGGCGCGCTGCTGCGGATGAAGGTAACCGGCACGGCTTTTTTGCATGATCAACCTGGCAGAAGAGGAACAGGCAGCCACAGTGAAATAAACGCGGCGCAAAGACAAAGACGTTATTTTTCTTAGCTATGTCGAAAATCCTGAATATGGCGCTGAAAGATATTGACTATCAGTGGCGACGACGACGGCGTAACCTTTGCTTATCGAAAATCGCCTCAGCATGTGCGGGTTAGCGTTGCCCGCCAGGAGAAGTAACAGATGAAAAAGATTGGCTTTTTATCCTTCGGTCACTGGACACCCTCTTCACAGTCAGCCACCCGATCGGCGCAGGATGTGTTACTGCAATCGATCGATCTGGCGGTGGCGGCCGAAGAGCTGGGCGCAGATGGTGCCTACTTCCGCGTGCATCATTTTGCCCGCCAGCTGAGTTCCCCGTTCCCGCTGCTGGCGGCGGTGGGTGCCCGCACCAAAAAAATTGAGATCGGCACCGGCGTGATCGACATGCGCTATGAGAATCCGCTCTATATGGTGGAAGATGCCGGTTCAGCCGACCTGATTTCCAACGGTCGTTTGCAGCTCGGCCTGAGCCGTGGTTCGCCGGAGCAGGTGGTGGATGGCTGGCGCTATTTTGGCTTTGAGCCAAAAGCGGGGGAGACCGACGCGGATATGGGACGTCGTCATACCGAAGAGTTCCTGGAGGTGCTACGCGGTGAAGGTTTTGCTAAACCTAATCCGCAGCCGATGTTCCCGAATCCGCCGGGTCTGCTGCGCCTCGAACCGCTGTCAGAAGGGCTGCGTGATCGCATCTGGTGGGGCTCTGGCTCCAATGCCACCGCAGAGTGGGCGGCAAAAATGGGTATGAACCTGCAAAGTTCGACCCTGAAAGATGATGAAACTGGCGAGCCCTTCCATATTCAGCAGGCGAAGCAGATCCGCGCCTACCGTGAAGCGTGGAAAGCCGCTGGTCATCAGCGCGAGCCACGGGTTTCAGTCAGCCGCAGCATCTTTGCGCTGGTGAATGACATGGACCGCGCCTACTTTGGCCGCAGCGGCAGTGACCAGGATTCGGTGGGTTTCCTTGACGAAAAAACCCGCGCCATCTTTGGCCGCAGCTATGCCGCTGAGCCGGAGCAGTTAATTAAGCAACTGGCGCAGGATGAAGCGATTGCTGAAGCCGATACGCTGCTGCTGACCGTGCCGAATCAGCTGGGCGTGGCGTATAACGCGCATGTGATTGAGGCGATACTGAAATATGTCGCGCCGGAACTCGGCTGGCGTTAATCCCTTCCCCAACACAGCGCCTTAGTAATAAGGCGCTGATTTTCGTCTTCAGCAACCCTTCCCGCGTCAGTCGCTTAACGTCTTAATGCACTCCTCAGCGTCGCCACCTGACGGACGGCCCGCGCCGGCTTGTTTCGCTATTCGCATCCCGTGACGTAAATTATCAGTAGTCACTATTTTATTCGTTGCCTCTTCTTTTGCTTATCCGCCCGCCTGTTGCCGCGCACTGCGCCGATAACTTTGCGGGCATGACAATCCGCAGGTGCAGAGCCAAAAGTGATCCTTAATCGCTATTTTGTGACCATTGACAATATTGGTCACTTGATAAGAGAATGGCGCGAACTCCCCATTCACTGATAAAGGTCACCTATGTACAGGTTTAATCCTGCCACCGTTGCTCTATGCCTGCTGCCGTTGGCACTGGCTGCCTGCCATGACACTGCCCGTGATGACGATCCGCGCAACCAGCCGCCTCAGGTCCGGGTCGCAAAGGTGGTCAGCGCCACTGACGCCGCACGCGCCTTCAGTGGAGTGGTGGTTGCCCGGGTCCAGAGCGATCTTGGCTTTCGGGTATCGGGCAAAATTCTTGAACGTCTGGTGGATAACGGCCAGAGCGTCAGACGCGGTCAGCCGCTGATGCGTCTCGACCCGGTCGATCTGCAGTTGCAGGTCCAGGCCCGGCAGCAGGCCGTTGCCGCGGCACAGGCCCGCCTCAGACAGACCGCGGCCGATCAGGCGCGTTACCGCAGCCTGCTGAGCAGCGGGGCGGTCTCCGCATCGGCTTACGATCAAATCCGCGCCGCAGCAGAGACGGCGAAAGCTGAACTGCGCGCGGCAGAAGCGCAGGCGGATGTGGCGCGAAACGCCAGCGGTTATGCGCTGCTGCTGGCGGACGCCGATGGCGTGGTGATGGCCACGCTCGCCGAACCGGGCCAGGTCGTGAGCGCGGGCGAACCGGTGATCCGGCTGGCCCGCGCCGGTCAGCGTGAGGCGCGGGTCGAGCTGCCGGAAACGTTGCGTCCGGCGCTGGGTAGCGTAGCGATGGCAACCCTCTATGGCCGCAATAGTGCGGCGGTGCCGGCCCGGTTGCGGCAGCTGGCGGATGCGGCGGACCCGCTGACCCGTACCTTTGAAGCCCGATATGTGCTGGAAGGGGCGCTGGCCGCTGCGCCCCTTGGCGCGACCGTCAACCTCGCGATCCCCAACAAGGCCACACAGCCTTTGCTGCAGGTGCCGCTGGCCGCGCTCTACGATGCGGGCAAAGGCCCTGGCGTCTGGCAGATTGCCGGGCCGCCCGCTACCGTCGCCTGGCAGCCGGTAAAAGTCATCAGTCTCGGTGATGAGTCGGCTACCGTCAGCGGTGAACTCCAGCCGGGAGAGCCGATTGTAGCGCTGGGCGCGCACCTGCTGCATGAAGGCGAACGTGTCCGTCTCAGCCAGGCTGACGCCGCCGGGAGCCAGCCATGAGTCACGGACGGTTTAACCTCTCGGCGCTGGCGGTACGTGAGCGCGCCATCACGCTGTTTCTGATCATCCTGATTACCGTCGCCGGGGTGCTGTCGTTTTTTGAACTCGGCCGGGCGGAAGATCCGCCGTTTACCGTTAAACAGATGACGATTATCACCGCCTGGCCGGGCGCCACTGCGCAGGAGATGCAGGATCAGGTGGCGGAACCGCTGGAGAAGCGGCTGCAGGAGCTGAAATGGTATGACCGCAGTGAAACCTATACCCGTCCTGGTATGGCCTACACCATGCTGTCGTTGCAGGACAAAACGCCGCCGTCACAGGTGCAGGAGCAGTTCTATCAGGCGCGTAAAAAACTCGGGGATGAGGCCAGCAATCTGCCTGCCGGAGTGATAGGCCCGATGATCAATGACGAGTTCTCCGATGTGACGTTTGCGCTACTGGCGCTGAAGGCCAGAGGGGAACCGCAGCGTCTGCTGGTGCGAGATGCCGAAGCGCTGCGTCAGCGGCTGCTGCATCTGCCGGGCGTGAAAAAGGTCAACATCATTGGTGAACAGGCCGAGCGCATTTACGTCTCCTTCTCACACGATCGACTGGCGACGCTCGGCATCTCGCCGCAGGACATTTTCGCCGCCCTGAATGACCAGAACGTTCTGACGCCAGCCGGCTCCATCGACACTGCCGGACCGCAGGTATTTATCCGGCTGGAAGGGGCCTTCGATAAGCTGGAAAAGATCCGTGAAACGCCGATTGTGGTGCAGGGCAGAAGCCTGAAGCTGGCGGATGTAGCAACGGTCGAGCGCGGTTATGACGATCCTGCCACCTTTCTGGTGCGCAATCAGGGTGAACCGGCGCTGCTGCTCGGCATCGTGATGCGTGACGGCTGGAACGGGCTGGATCTCGGCAAGGCGCTGGCGGCGGAGACCGTCAAAATTAACCAGGCGATGCCGCTCGGCATGTCGCTGACTCAGGTCACCGACCAGTCGGTGAATATCCGCTCGGCGGTTGATGAGTTCATGGTGAAGTTTTTCGTAGCGCTGCTGGTGGTGATGGTGGTCTGCTTCGTCAGCATGGGCTGGCGCGTCGGTGTGGTGGTGGCGGCCGCGGTGCCGTTAACCCTGGCGGTGGTATTTGTGGTGATGGAGGCCTCCGGGAAAAACTTCGACCGGATCACGCTGGGCTCGCTGATACTGGCGCTCGGGCTGCTGGTGGATGACGCGATCATCGCCATCGAAATGATGGTGGTCAAAATGGAGGAGGGCTACGATCGGATTAAAGCCTCCGCCTATGCCTGGAGCCACACCGCCGCACCGATGCTGGCCGGGACGCTGGTCACCGCGGTGGGCTTTATGCCCAACGGATTCGCTCAGTCGACCGCCGGTGAGTACACCAGCAACATGTTCTGGATTGTCGGCATTGCGCTGATCGCCTCATGGGTGGTGGCGGTGGTCTTTACCCCGTATCTCGGCGTGAAGATGCTGCCAGCCATCAAAACCGTCGAGGGCGGCCATGCGGCGATCTACAACACCCGTCACTACAATCGCTTTCGCCATCTGCTGACGCGCGTAATTGCCCGCAAATGGGCGGTGGCGGGCGCGGTGATTGTGCTGTTTGTGGCGGCGGTGTTCGGCATGGGGCTGGTGAAAAAACAGTTCTTCCCGACCTCCGATCGTCCGGAAGTGCTGGTGGAACTTCAGTTGCCCTACGGCAGTTCCATTGAGCAGACCGCGGCGGCCACGGCAAAAATCGAAACCTGGCTGAAAAAGCAGCAGGAGGCGAAAATTGTCACCGCCTATATCGGCCAGGGACCACCGCGTTTTTATCTGGCGATGGCACCGGAACTGCCCGATCCTTCGTTTGCCAAGCTGGTGGTGCTGACCGACAGCCAGCAGGCGCGTGACGCGCTGAAGTTACGGCTACGCGCGGCCGCGGCCAGCGGTCTGGCTCCCGAGGCGCGGGTGCGCGTCACTCAGCTGGTGTTTGGCCCCTATTCACCTTATCCGGTGGCCTGGCGGGTGATGGGACCCGATCCTGCACGGCTGCGGGTTATCGCCAGCCAGGTGGAAGCGGTACTGCAGGCCAGCCCGATGATGAGAACGGTCAATAGCGACTGGGGTTCACAGGTGCCGACCCTGCATTTCTCCCTCAATCAGGACCGTTTGCAGGCGGTGGGGCTGACCTCCAGCGCCGTGGCCCGCCAGCTGCAGTTTCTGCTGTCGGGCGTGCCGATCACTGCGGTGCGGGAAGATACTCGTTCGGTGCAGGTGGTCGGACGGGCGGCCGGCAATATCCGGCTCGATCCGGCGCGGATCGGCGACTTTACCCTGGTGGGCGCGGCGGGCCAGCGTATTCCGCTGTCACAGATTGGCGAAGTTAAGGTACAGATGGAAGATCCGCTGCTGCGGCGGCGCGACCGCACGCCGGTGATCACCGTGCGCGGCGATATCGCTGACGATCTGCAACCGCCGGATGTCTCAGCCGCCCTCGGCAAACGCCTGCAGCCGATCATCGCATCGCTGCCGGAAGGCTACCGGATAGAGCTGGCGGGCTCGATAGAGGAGTCGGGAAAAGCGACCCAGGCGATGGCGCCGCTGTTCCCAATCATGATCGCCATCACGCTGCTGATTATTATTTTGCAGGTGCGATCCATGTCGGCAATGGTGATGGTATTTTTAACCGCTCCGCTTGGACTGGTCGGTGTGGTGCCGACGCTGCTGCTGTTTAATCAGCCGTTCGGCATCAATGCGCTGGTCGGGCTGATTGCGCTGTCGGGGATTCTGATGCGTAACACCCTGATCCTGATTGGTCAGATTCACCACAATCAGCAGCAGGGGCTGGCCCCGTTTGATGCGGTGGTTGAGGCGACCGTGCAGCGCGCCCGACCGGTGCTGCTTACGGCGATGGCGGCCATTCTGGCGTTTATCCCGCTAACGCACTCGGTATTCTGGGGCACGCTGGCCTATACCCTGATTGGCGGTACGCTGGGCGGCACCATTATCACGCTGGTCTTCCTGCCGGCGATGTATGCCATCTGGTTCCGGATCCGTCCGGTAGCGGAGTAACCGGCGGGCGGTGAAAGCCGCCCCTCTGAACATCCTGCGCTACGCCGTGCCTGTTGACAGGCGCGGCGCTTTTCATCGTTAAAACCTTTTCAGCTAAGCATATTCAAAGGAGCAGGCTATCAAAGGTATAGGATGAGACAGGTGTGCCTTTTTCAAAAGCCACTATAGAGTAGCGCTGAGAATACATAAAAGAGGTGTGACCATGAGCAATTCTGTTGATGAAGATGCAAAAGATGCAAAGCCTATTGTCGAAGCCGATCGCGAAGCGGCGGCGGGTAAATGTCCTTTTCACGCAGGAAAGGCAAACCAGACATCAGGCGGCGGCACGACCAGCCGTGACTGGTGGCCTAACCAGCTGCGTGTCGACCTGCTGAACCAGCACTCATCCCGCTCTAACCCATTGGGCGAGTCGTTCGACTACCGTAAAGAATTTGCCAAATTAGACTACGCTGCGCTGAAAGCCGATCTCAAAGCCTTGCTCAAAGAGTCACAAGCCTGGTGGCCTGCCGACTGGGGCAGCTACATCGGTCTCTTTATCCGTATGGCCTGGCACAGCGCCGGCACCTATCGCGCCGTTGACGGTCGCGGTGGTTCAGGACGCGGTCAGCAACGCTTCGCCCCGTTAAACTCCTGGCCGGATAACGTCAGCCTGGATAAAGCGCGCCGTCTGCTGTGGCCGGTGAAGCAGAAGTATGGTCAGAAGATCTCCTGGGCTGACCTCTATATCCTGGCGGGCAACGTGGCGCTGGAAAATTCCGGCTTCCGCACCTTTGGTTTTGGTGCCGGACGTGAAGATGTCTGGGAACCGGATATGGATGTCAACTGGGGCGATGAAAGCACCTGGCTGGAACACCGTCACCCGGAAGCGCTGGCGCAGTCACCGCTGGGCGCGACGGAAATGGGGCTGATCTACGTCAACCCGGAAGGCCCGGAACACAGCGGCGATCCGGCTTCGGCTGCCCCGGCCATTCGTGCCACCTTCGGCAACATGGGCATGAACGATGAAGAGATCGTCGCCCTGATCGCCGGTGGTCATACGCTGGGCAAAACCCACGGTGCCGGTTCGGCCGACCACGTTGGCGTTGACCCGGAAACCGCACCGCTTGAAGCACAGGGCCTGGGCTGGGCGAGCAGCCACGGCACCGGCGTTGGTGCTGATGCGATTACCTCAGGTCTGGAAGTGATCTGGTCGCAGACGCCGACCCAGTGGAGCAACTACTTCTTCGAGAACCTGTTCAAATATGAGTGGGTCCAGACGCGCAGCCCGGCGGGCGCGATCCAGTTTGAAGCGGTCGATGCGTCAGAGATTATTCCTGATCCGTTCGACCAGACGAAGAAACGTAAACCGACCATGCTGGTTACCGATCTGACTCTGCGCTTCGACCCGGAGTTCGAGAAAATTTCGCGTCGTTTTTACAACGATCCGCAGGCATTCAATGAAGCCTTTGCCCGCGCCTGGTACAAGCTGACGCACCGCGATATGGGGCCGAAAGCGCGTTATATCGGTCCGGAAGTACCGAAAGAAGATCTGATCTGGCAGGACCCGCTGCCGGTACCGGTTTACCATCCGACCGGCGCCGACATCGCCCAGCTGAAAGAGAAGATTGCCGCCGCGGGCCTGAGCGTCAGCGAACTGACCTCGGTGGCGTGGGCGTCAGCCTCTACCTTCCGTGGCGGTGACAAACGCGGTGGTGCCAACGGCGCGCGCCTGGCGCTGCTGCCGCAACGCGAGTGGGACGTAAACGCCATTGCGGTCCGGGTGTTGCCGACGCTGGAAGCGCTGCAGCGTGAATTTAACAAGGTTTCGCTGGCCGATCTGATTGTGCTGGCCGGTGTGGTCGGGGTTGAGCAGGCGGCGAAAGCGGCTGGCGTTGAGATTGAGGTGCCGTTTATTCCGGGCCGGGTCGATGCGCGTCAGGATCAGACCGATATCGAGTCGTTTGAGTTGCTGAAACCTCGCGCCGATGGCTTCCGTAACTACGGTCGCGGCTACGGTAAAACCACCACCGAGAACCTGTTAATTGATAAGGCCCAGCAGCTCACGCTGACGGTGCCGGAATTAACGGTGCTGATTGGCGGAATGCGCGCGCTGGGCACCAACTACGACGGCAGCCAGCACGGCATCTTCAGCCGCCGCGTCGGGGAACTGAACGCCGATTTCTTCGTCAATCTGCTGGATATGCGCATTGAATGGAAAGCGGTTGATGGTTCCAGCGAACAGTTCGAAGGTCGCGATCGCCTGACCGGTGAAGTCCGCTTTACCGCTACCCGCGCCGATCTGGTGTTCGGCTCCAATGCGGTATTACGCGCCTCGGCGGAAGTCTATGCCAGCAGCGATGCTAAAGAGAAGTTCGTTAAAGACTTCGTTGCAGCCTGGACCAAAGTGATGAACCTCGATCGGTTCGAACTCTGATCGCCCGCTGTTAACGGTTGAAAGCAAAAACCCGCTGAGTGATAAGCGGGTTTTTTATTTTTCAAAGCCTGATGGCTCAGCGAGCGGGCTCGCCAGGCTGACGCTGGAGTAACAGCGGATCGTCATCTAACACCAGCGTGTCACGCAGCGCCCAGCCTTTGAGTTTACCGGGATTGAGTAACCCGTCTGGATCGAGGCACTGTTTAACCGACACCACCTCGGGTTTGATCTCGCCCTGTTTGCCCTCTTCAATTTGATAGACATGCGGATTGTTGATCCTGACATCATGAGCGCGGAAGGTGTCCATAATCTCATTCAGCCTTGCTTCGCTGGTATAGCGCACCAGTTGCAGGCCGCTGGCAGTGATATTGCCTTCACCGTCACGCAGGAACTCAATATGCGACATCACTTCATCACCCAACCGGGCGGCCATATCAATAATCTGCTGACGATAACAGGCCGGGTTAAACGCACTCTGTAAATAGGTCAGCGTGCTGTCTGCCTTCAGCGCGTGAAGCGTGGTGTGGTTCCAGCAATATTCCATCAGTGACGCATTCGCCTCGCGTGCTGCGTCGGCAGGCTGCCGCACCGCGTTGCTGCCGCGATATTTCTCCAGCAGCCCCGTTGCCAGCCGTTCACTTTCCCCGGCAATCAGGCTGATCACCGCGTGCTGACCCGCCTGATAATGGCCATTAAGATGGGTGAAGTAGCCGGGGATCGGCGCGGCAAAGAGTGCCAGCTGACGTTTCACCACTCCTGGTGAACGGGCAAAGGCATTGGCGTAATCCAGCGCATCGGTAAAATCGTCGAACACGTCGAGCCGCTCTATCCAGTGGTGAACCGGGGCCAGCGCCAGCTCAACCTCCAGCACGATCCCGTTGCTGCCGTAAGCGTGATGCAGCAGCAGCGCCTGCGGTGCCGGTATCTGCAAAATGCGCGGTTCCGCCTCCACCGTCATGACTTTGACGCTGAGTACGTTACCGGCTGCGGCCAGCGGGCCATAGTTGATTGAGCCGATGCCGCCGAAACCGCCGCCGTACAGCCCGCCCAGCGTGGCAAGGCGGTAAGTCGAAGGCATACAGCGCAGTTCCCAGCCGGTCGGGCGGGTCAGGGCTTCAATCTCCGCCAGCCGCATTCCGGCCTGCGCCCGCACCACGCCATCACTGAGTTCACACAGCTGATTAAAGCCGGTCATATCAACCAGAATGCCGCCCTCCAGCGGCACCAGCTGGCCATAGTTGCCGGTTGCGCCACCCCGCAATATCAGCGGTAACTGATGCTGTACGCAGGCGCTGACCAGCAGACTCAGCTCCTCTTCACTGCGCGGTTTAACCACCGCATCGGCCTGCTTATCTTCCAGTTGCCGTTTGAGTACCGGGCTGAACCAGTGAAAGTCGCGCGACAGACGTTTAACCTTTGGCGGCTGTAGTGTCCAGTCGAGATCGGGAAATGCCTGTTGTATCAGAGTAAGTGCCTGCTGACGGTGTTCAATGTGCATCGTGTTCCTGCCTGAAAATAGAGGTTAATGAGACTGAACCGCTTCGCTCTCGTGCCAGGCGCTGAGCGCGCGGCGGGAAATCCACGACATCACACCAAACAGTGCAATCCCGGCGAGAGAGATCAGCAGCAGCGCCGCGAACATCAGCGGAATATCGAGCTGATAGCCCGCCTGCAGGATCTGGTAGGCCAGCCCGGTATTATTTCCGCCGGTCCCGGCGACAAACTCGGCCACCACCGCACCAATCAGCGACAGCCCGCTGGAAATTCGCAGCGCACCGAAAAAGTAGGGCAGCGCGGAAGGAATGCGCAGGCGAATCAGCACCTGCAGACGACTGGCGCGGCTCAGCCTGAAGTAGCTCAGCAGCCCCGGCGAGACGCTGCGCAGCCCCTGGGTGGTGTTAGAGATAATCGGGAACACCGCCATCAGGGTTGAACAGACCACCAGCGACAGGGTGGTGTCTTTGACCCAGATAATAATCAGCGGCGCAATGGCGACGATGGGCGTCACCTGCAGGAAGACGATGTAGGGAAACAGGGCGGTTTCGACAAAGCGGTTCTGCACCAGCACAAAGGCCACGGCGGCACCGATGACGATCGAGAGTAAAAACGAAATCAGCGTGATTTTCAGGGTGAAGAGCAGCGCCATCATCAGCGACCCGAAATGAGTCCACAGGCTTTGCAGCATCACCAGCGGTGACGGCACCAGAAACTGCGGGATGTTGAAGTAGCTCACCCAGCCCTGCCACAGCAGCACCACAACCACCGCGACCACGGTGGGATAAAACACTTTGCGAAAGCCGGGATTGGCTATCCACGGCGAAGATTTTTGCGTCTGCATGGTATTACTCCCCGCCCGATTGGCTGGCTTGTAGCAGGCTGTCCTGCAGTTGCTTTGCGTAACGTGAAAAAGCCGGACTGACGCGGAAATCTTCGCTGCGCGGGAACGGCTCATTGATGGCGATATCCTCCACCACCCGGCCCGGCCGGGCTGCCATCATGATCACCCGCTGCGACAGAAAAACCGCTTCATGTATTGAGTGGGTGACGAACACCACCGTCAGGCCCTGTTCACGCCACAGCCGCAGCAGGTCACTGTCGAGTTTATTGCGGGTGATTTCATCCAGCGCGCCAAAGGGTTCATCCATCAGCAGCAGTTTCGGTCGCGTGACCAGCCCGCGGGCAATCGAGACGCGCATCTGCATTCCGCCGGAGAGCTCGCGCGGCAGCACCCGGGCAAACTGACCCAGCCCGACCAGTTCCAGCGCCTCGGTGACGCGGGTATTGGCTTCGGCCCGCGGCACGCCCGCCAGATCCAGCGGCAGACGAACGTTGTTTTGCACTGTGCTCCACGGCATCAGCGTGGCTTCCTGGAACACAAAGGAGAGCGGAACCTGCGCGCTTTCCCGGCTATCGCGACGCCACAGCACCAGTTTGCCATCGCTGGGCTCGGTCAGCCCGGCGACCATTTTTAGCAGCGTACTTTTGCCACAGCCCGACGGACCGAGCAGGGTGACAAATTCGCCCTGATGAATGGTGAGATTGACCGGCAGCAGCGCGCGGGTGCCGTTGCTGTAAATTTTCTCTGCCGACAACACTTCGATAGCCGGCTCTGCGTGCGGCGTGGCGGCACGACGATCGCGCATCACGGTCAGGTTGGGGGCGGTGTTCATGGCATCACCTTCGCGTCTTTGATCATATCGAGGCTATAGGTCTGGTCGAACGGCACTTTCTCCGCGTCGATCAGCTTGTTTTTCACCAGCATCTCCCAGCTCTTTTTCAGCCGAGCTTCGGTGATGATGCCGATACCGCCGGTTTGTGCGTCACCGCCGGTAACCAGCTGGTATTTCTTCATCTGCGCGATGCCGAAGGCGATCTGGTCGGCGCGCATCTGCGGGTTATCTTTGGCGATCAGCGCATTGCCGGCGGTCGGGTCCTGCAGATAGGCTTTCCAGCCCTGCATCGAGGCTTTGACGAAGGCGGCCACGGCGACCGGTCGTTTTTTCACCGTGTCAGCCATGCAGATAATCGAGTTACCGTAGGGCGGATAGCCCCAGTCGCTGAGCATGTAGACGTAAAACGGTTTGCCGCCTTTGGCAATCGAGAACGGCTCGGAGGTGACGTAACCCTGCTGCACCAGGTTGTTATCGGCGAGGAAAGGCTGAACGCTGAAGGTGTAGGGCCGGACTTTCACTTTATCCAGTCCCAGCTCGCTTTTGGCCCACGGCCAGAACGAGTTATAGGCCTCGGTTGCCAGCAGGAAGGTTTTGTCCCTGAGCTGCTGCGGCTGGTCCACCTTGTCATGGCTGATAAAGACCGTCGGCGAATGCTGGAATACCGTCGCCACCGTAACGGCATGAACCCCAGCCTCCCAGGTCTCCAGCGCCTGGCCGTTATCGCCCAGCGTACAGTCGGCGCGTCCGGCCGCCATCAGCTGCATCACGTTGACCTGCGGGCCGCCCATATTAATGCTGACATCCAGTCCGGCTTTTTTGTACAGCCCGTCGGCCTGCGCCTGATAAAAGCCACCGTGCTCCGCCTGGGCATACCAGTTGGTCAGGAAGGTAAACTTCTCTTCCGCCATCGCGGAGGCAGAAACCCCGGTCAGCAGCAGGGCCAGCAGAGAGAGAGTCGATCGACATCCAGGTTTCATCGTAAGCACTCCACTATTCAGAGACAAAAGAAGACGAAGGGGGCGTAAAGGTGGTTTGTACAAAACCGTGCCAGTGCTGTTTTCCCCAGGTGGGTTCGCTGCGGACTTTCCAGCTCATCTGGTGGATTTCGGTGATCGCCTGCGCCCAGCTTGCCGCCAGCGAATCGAGGATCGCGTGGCCCTGTTCGGCAGTAGCGCCGGTGGGATCGCCAATCACGCCACTCGGTCCGAAATCGTAGGCGGCCCAGGCAGCCGCCGGTCGGCCTGACGAGAGCGTCGGGCAGGGAAATGCTGGCGGATAGTTAGCAACCGCCTGGTCGAGGTGGACGCACTCCGGCGCCAGCGCCAGCATCACAGCGGTTTCGCTGTGACCGGCGTGCATCGCCATCTTCTGCTCCTCGGCGCTGAGGAACTGGTTTTCGACATTCGGCACCCGAAACACGTCGTGCGGGATCACGATCATATCGCCATGACGCAGGCGCATTTCCCGCGCCGCCATCTGCAACACCTGCGGCTGTCCGCCGTGACCGTTGATCATCAGCAGCTTGCGAAAACCGGCGCGGTAAAGCGATTCGGCAATTTCCAGCACCGTTTGCAGCAGGGTGTCGCCGGTTAAGGTCAGCGTGCCGGGAAAGTTCAGGTGTTCGTCTGACTTGCCGTAGGTGATTGGCGGAATGGCGTAGGCCGGGACCGACGCGGGCAGCCGCGCCAGCGCATGGCCTGCCACGCCGGAGGCGATCACGCTGTCGACCGAACAGGGCAGGTGCGGACCGTGCTGCTCAATCGCGCCGGTCGGCAGCACAATCACCGTATTGGCTTTGTCGGGCAGGGCAGCAATCGCCGTCCAGCTGAGAAAAGGCAGAAATCGCGCTGCGGGAATATAACCGTTAATCATGCTGTGCCTCGTGATCGGAAATTATCGGGGGAGCGGTAGCCAGGCGGTGGCTTCCACTTCAATCAGTACCTCGGCGCTGGGCAGCATTTCGCTGACCTGTACCACGGTTGAAACCGGAGGCTGGCCGTCATAGAACAGCTTTCTGACCCGGCTGTAACAGGGAAAGTGATCGAGATTGCGAAAGTACTGCACCAGCTTGAAGACATCACTCATCTGCCCGCCCGCCTGTTCGATGGTGTGGCGAATGCTTTCCAGCACGTACCAGCTCTGCGCAAGGATCGGTCCCTGTCTGGCATCGGTGGAGAACTCGCCGGTTTCGCCGACTAACTGGCGAACTTCGGCCGGGATATCCTTAAAGCCGCGTACCAGAGTGCCGCTCTGCGGGTTAACCGGAATGATGCCGGAGAGAAAGACAAAATCGCCGGCCCGACGCCAGGCGGCATAGTGGGCGAGCGGTTTGCCCGCGCCCTCTTCAAGACTCATAGGGGTTCTCCTGCTGCCAGGTGCGTTGATGGGTCAGCCTGCCGCGCTGGATCACCAGACGGGCAGCACTGTTTAATGGCCAGCTGCCACTGTCGCTGCCGGGAAACAGCACCAGCGTGGCGTCGCTGCCGGGTGACAGCGGCGGTACGGCTGAAGGTTCTCCGGTCAGGGCGGCGACATCACAAATCAGCCGTGAAGCGTGGTCAAAAACGTGGCTCAGTTGCAGGGCGAACAGGGCGCAGCTCAGGGTATCCAGCGGGTCATAACTGCCTGCCGGACAAAAGGCATCCTGAACGTTGTCGCAGCCGATCAGCAGCGGAACGCCAGCCGCCTGCGCCTCTTTCAGCAGAGTGATGCCGCGCTGACGCGGCGTACGCCCGGTTACGGCATCCTGCAACAGCAGGTTGGTCATCGGCAGAGCAATCAGCGTGACGCGCTGTGCCGCCAGCTGTTGTAACACCTGGCTCGCCTGCTGCTCACTGCCGGACGCCAGCGCGCAGCCGTGACTGCAACAGATGTGGCCGCTGAAGCTGTTTTCAGCCAGCCAGTGCGCCAGCCAGCTCAGACCCTGGGCCACGGGCGACAGCTCTTCATCAATGTGCAGATCGAGATCCAGATGCCAGCGTGCGGCGCTGCGCATCAGGTGAGTCATCGCCGCCGGGTCCCAGTTTGAGGAGTGGATAAAGCCGCCGAGCAGGCAATGCTGGCCGCTCTGCGCCACGGTGCGGGCGATGCGGTCAGCGACCTCAGGGTCGGCGAACAGGCCCAGCGGCACCAGTGCGACCCGTTCCAGCCGCATCGTTGGCGAGGCTATCGCGGCCAGTTCCGTCCAGGCGAGCGGGGCGGTAGCGTCAAACCAGTCGAGATGGGTGCGTAAGCGGGTGACACCGTTAGCCGTCGCTAATGCGATCGCCTTGCGGGCGCGCTGCTGCAAATCTGACGGCGTCCAGTGCTGACGATCCTGGTGCAGGGTCTCAATCGCGGCCAGCAGACCCGGTTTCGACGGGCGACTGCGGGCAAGAGTAAAGGTTTTATCGAGATGCGCGTGCGGTTCAATCAGCCCCGGTAACGCCAGCGCGCCGTGCTGATCCCACAGACCAATCTGATCGCGTCCGGCGGGCGTCAGGTCGGCAATCTTGCCATCCTTAAAGCGCAGATCCGCCAGCAGCGGCTCGCCCGCTTCCGTCGGCCAGTTCGCTGGCAGCAGCCAGGCGGGCAGACGAACATTGGCAATGCCTTTCAGCGGGGCGTCAGTGAAAGCAGCAGGCATCTTCAGGCTCCGGGGTGGCATTAAAGATCGAGGACCAGAACCGGCGTTCTGGATCGCGAGCAGCACAAGGTTATCTGCGTATTTTCCGCTTTCTCTTCGGCAGTCAGCACACAGTCGCGATGATCGGGAATACCGTCGATAACATCCGTAATGCAGGAGCCACAAATACCCTGTTCGCACGACAGCATAATATCGACGCGGGCGCTTAACAGGACTTCAGCAATTGTCTGATTCGGGCCAACTAAATAACGGCTGCCGGTTGAGCTGAGCTGAATATAAAATGGGTTATCGCTGGCGCTGTTATTCAGTGCCGCATTGCTGAACCGCTCAAAAGATAATTGTTGCGGCTGCCAGTGATGCTGCTGCATAAGATGTTGCAGGCGCTGAATAAAGCCATCCGGACCGCAGGCGATTATTCGCGTCTGTGGGTCAGGCTGTGATAAACAGGGCGGCGTGAGGTGACGCAGGGAGTCACTGGCGCTGCTGTAATGAAAATAAACCTGGTCGGCCAGTAAGGGCGCTGATAAGCGTGAAGCAAACGCGGCCTGTTGTGGCGCAGAAAGATAATAATGCAGCTCAAATTCAATACCTTGCCGGGCAATCTGTTCCGCCATGGTCAGCAGCGGCGTAATACCAATCCCGCCAGCAAACAGCAGATAGCGTCCCGCTTCGGGCAACGGAAAGTGATTACGCGGCGCTGAAATCGTCAGCTTATCGCCGGGCCGGAAATGATGATGAATATAATGTGAACCGCCGCTGGAACGTTCTGCCCGCCTGACGCAGATTTCATAATATTCGCCGCTGTGGGAGTAGCTGCAAAGGGAATACTGGCGCGGACCGATATCCGGAATAATCACGTCAATGTGCGCGCCGGGTAAATAAGCCGGTAACGCTTCGCCGTGCTGCGAAATAAGCTGCAGGGAAAGATTATCGACACCGTTAATATCGACAGATTTAATCGTGACAGGAATCAGTCCGGCATCTTTCATCGTCATTTACCGTTTTTCATTAAGCTGGCCTGTATAAAAAGGACGAAAACGCACTCGCCGACTGACCTGAAGCGAAACAGCGGCTCGCTGCCCGGCATCTGCCTGTCCGGCGATGAAACAATCGTTCCCGTTGCAATGAAATCTACGTTATTGTGATAAAACTGTTGCGTCCAGCGCTTTGATTCGCACATCCCGTTGCATAAAAGAGAGCACTCGCTATGTTCGCCTTCTCCCGATTTTTGCTCTATTTCACTGAAGTCGCCCGTCAGGGATCGTTTCGTAAGGCCTCCGAAACCCTGCATGTGGCGGCATCCTCCATCGACCGGCAGATCCTGCGGGTTGAGAAAGAGCTGGCGATGCCGCTGTTTGAGCGCCACCCCAGCGGCCTGCGGCTGACCGCCGCCGGTGAGCTGTTGTTGCACGCGGCAAATAACTGGAAAAAGGATTTTTCCCGGGTCTGCGAACAGCTTGACGATCTGCGTGGTCTGCGCCGCGGTCATGTGCGTATCGCCACCATCGACGCCATTAATCGGCAGTTTTTCTCGTCGATGCTCAGGCAGGTGCATCTCGACTACCCGAATATCTCTTTCACCCTGACCACCATGAATAACGTCGATATTCAGCAGGCGCTGATCTCAGGCGATGCTGATTTTGGCGTGATGCTCAATCCGCACACCTCACGTGAACTGCAGGTGCGGGCGTTTGCCGAAATTAACCTTGGGATTGTGGTGCCGGGCGGACATCCGCTCGCCAGCAAAAGCGGGGTGCGATTTAATCAGTGCATGGATTATCCGTTTATCCTGCCTTCCGCGCCGCTGATGCTGGCGGAACCGGTGCAGGCGCTGATCAACATCCACGGTGGCAGCATCAGAGAAGTGGCGGTATCGAATAATATCCACATGATTCGCTCGCTGATTAAAGAGAAGATCGGCATCGGCATTCTCTGCTGGCTCGATATCATGGATGAGGTGGAAAGCGACGAACTGCGGTTTGTTCCGCTGACCGATCCGCAGCTCAAAACCTTTACCCTGTCGCTGTGCGTCGCACCGGCCAGGCAGCTCTCGCTGGCGGCCTCAATGATGCTTAAACAGCTGGAAATGCTGTTCAGTCAGATCCAGACTCCAGGCCATCACCGATCCTGACTCTGCACCAGCATGGTGCTCTCTGCTCCTTAATGAATCAAAGGTTGCAGCGCGCCCGGCTCCGATCGCCGCGCCAGCCGCCATCCACGCCGATCCGCTGACCTGGCATCCTTTTTGTATAACTCAGTGTGAGTAGAAGCGGTCAGTGCAGGTAACTGCGCGGGACATTGCTCAGCCACCATTTCGCGGTTCATGTTGAACCGGTTGGGGGCTGAGCCGCATTGGCTCAGCCTCTCTCCGGTGACGATTAGGAGAGGAGCAATGAAGTTACTATTCCGCATTCCCCTGTCTGGCTGCGTGCTGAGCACGCTGATTTCTGGCGCATTTGTCTTCCCGGTGGGTGCCGCAGAGAAAATCGCCTTGCTGACTTCCTGGTACGCCCAGGCTGAGCAGGGCGGCTACTATCAGGCGCAGGCGACCGGCATTTATCAGCGCTACGGGCTGGATGTCAGCATTCAGTCCGGCGGACCGCAGATCAACGGTATGCAGTTGCTGTTATCAAAGCGGGCCGACGTGATCATCGGTTATGACCTGCAGTTACTGGAGGCGGTACAGCGCGGCTTTCAGGCGAAAGCCATTGCCGCCCCGTTCCAGTTCGATCCGCAGGGGCTACTGACCCACGCCTCCGTCACCTCCCTTGACGGCCTGAAAGACAAAACCATTCTGGTTTCCAGTTCCGGCCAATCCACCTGGTGGCCGTGGCTCAAGGCGCAGTATCAGCTCAGTGATGGGCAGGTACGTCCCTACACCTTCAATATTCAGCCGTTCATTGCCGATCAGAATGTGGCCCAGCAGGCTTACGTCAGCTCTGAGGTTTTCCAGGCACAGAAGGCCGGGGTGAAATCGAACTTCTTTCTTTTCTCCGAACACGGCTATCCCCCTTACGGCGGCATTCTGATCACCCGGCCAGACCAGATCAGCAGCCGCAATGAGGCGATGGCGAAGTTTGTCCGTGCCTCAATGGAGGGCTGGGTGAGCTATCTGAACAACCCGGCACCGGGCAATGCGCTGATTAAAAAAGATAACCCGAAGATGACCGATGATTTGCTGGCCTGGGGCGTGACGCAAATCAAACAGCACCATCTGATTGACGGCGGCGATGCCGCGACAGCCGGCTGGGGCACCATGACACAGGAGCGCTGGCAGAAAACCCGGGATTTCATGGTGAAAGCCAGCCTGCTGAAGGCGGATACCGACTGGAAACAGGCGTACACCACCGAGTTTGTTCAGCAGATGCAGGTTAAACCGTGAGGAGTGATGCGATGTCATCTCAGTCATTACTGATTAAAAATGCGCACGCCATTCTGACTGGCCTGCCGGGCGATCGGGCGCGCCAGGCCGGACCCGATATCCGCGTCCGTGAGGGCGTGATCGAAGCCATTGGCTCGCTGAGCGCCTTGCCGGACGAGCGGCTGATCGATGCCCGCGACTGCGTGGTCTATCCCGCCTGGGTCAATACCCATCACCACCTGTTTCAGTCATTGCTCAAAGGTGAGCCGCAGGGGCTGAACAAAAGCCTGACCGCCTGGCTGAGCGCGACGCCCTATCGCTTTCGCGCCACCTTTGACGAGCAGACGTTCCGGCTGGCGGTGCGTATCGGCCTGATTGAGTTACTGCGGTCCGGCTGCGCCACGGTCGCCGATCATAACTATCTCTACTGGCCGGATATGCCGTTTGATCCCTCAGAGATTCTGTTCAGTGAAGGCGAGGCGCTGGGGATGCGCATTGTGCTGTGCCGCGGCGGCGCAACGCAGGGGCGGACCATTGAGCAGGATCTGCCACAGGCGCTGCGCCCGGAGAATTTCGGCCACTACATGGCTGATATCGAACGGCTGGTGGCGCGCTACCACGATCCGCGACCAGCCTCGCTGCGGCGGGTGGTGATGGCTCCGACCACGCTATTGCATTCGGCTCCCGGCGCGCAGCTGCGCGAAATGGCCGGGCTGGCGCGCCAGCTCGGTATCCGGCTGCACAGTCATCTGTCGGAAACGGTGGATTATCTGGATACGGCGCGCGATCGCTTCAATATGACGCCGGTGCAGTTTTGCGCCGAACACGACTGGCTGGGTGATGACGTCTGGTTTGCGCATCTGGTGAAGCTGTTGCCGCAGGAGATCACGCTGCTGGGTGACAGCCGGACCGGGATTGCGCACTGCCCGCAAAGTAATGGCCGTCTCGGCAGCGGCATTGCCGATCTGCTGGCGCTGGAGCAGGCGGGCGTCCCGGTTTCGCTGGGCGTGGACGGTGCAGCATCGAACGAAGCGGCAGATATGCAGAGTGAAGCCCATGCGGCCTGGCTGTTGCAGCGCGCCCGAAAAGGCATGTTTGCCACGCCACGCTATGACGGCGGAACGTTTGAAGGCGGCGGCGATGCGGCCACCATTGAAGATGTGGTGCGCTGGGGCAGCGCTGGCGGCGCGCAGATCCTCGGCCTGCAACAGAGCGGCACCGTGCAGGTCGGGATGCTGGCTGATATCGCCATTTACCGGCTGGACGACCCGCGCTACTTCGGCCTGCACGACATGGCGATTGGCCCGGTGGCCTGCGGCGGTCGGGCTTCACTCAGGGCACTGATGATCAATGGCCGGGTGATTGTCGAAAACGATCACATCCCTGGCCTCGATCTCGACGCCATGCGCCATCAGGCAATGTCAGCCGTCCGCACCCTGCAACAGCGTGCCGCCGGTTAACCCTCTTCTGTAAAGGAAAAAAATAATGACACAATCAACCCAGACACAAGGCTACGCACTGCAGGAACTGGAAAAAGAAGCGGCGATGGGCGCAATGGGTGAAGAGACCTTTGCCCGCGAGGTCCGCTGCATCGACCTGTCAGATTTTGAACAGCGTAAACCTGAGATTGCCGATGAACTGTGGCAGGCCGCGGTGGAGATCGGTTTCTTCCAGGTCAGCAATCACGGTATCGCTCTCGACGATATCCGTCAGGCGTTCAGCATGACGGAAGATTTCTTCTCACTGCCGGATGCGGTCAAAGCCCGCTATCCGCTGGCGCGTAACGCCGGCTGGGAAAATAAGTCGCAGGTCCGTCCTTCGACCAAAACCCCGGATCAGAAGGAGTCCTATCAGATTACCCGTCCCTTAATGGATTCGCTGTGGCCGACCGAGCAGGAGTTGCCCGCCTTTAAGCAGACCATGCTGAGCTTCGAATCACAGTGCTGGCAACTGGGGATGAAATTGCTCTCCTGCTTTGCACTCAAGCTCGGTTTTCCTGAGCACTTCTTCGAGCAGGCGCACAATCCCGATCGGAACACCTACCAGAGCACGCTGCGGATGCTGCACTACTATGCGACCGAACAGTCGGAGCAGGGAATGTGGCGTGCCGGTGCGCATACCGATTTCGACTGCCTGACGCTGCTGTTCCAGCGCCCCGGTCAGGGCGGCCTGCAGGTGTGCCCTGGCAAGGATCGCGAAAGCCAGCAGTGGACCAGTATTGAACCGCGTGAAGAGGTGATCACCTGCAATATTGGCGACATGCTGATGCGCTGGAGTGACGACCAGCTGCCGTCAAACTTCCATCGGGTGAGAAGCCCGCTGCCAGGAGAATATCAGGGCGCGCGCTATAGCCTGGCGTTCTTCTGTCAGGCGAATAAAGATGTCGAGATCCTCGGCCCGCAGGCGAAGTATCCGGCGATCAGCGCTGAAGATTATCTGCAACAGCGTATCCAGGCGAACTTTGCCAAAGGGTAAAGCGAAATAGCAGCAAAAAGCCCGCTCAGGTTTCCCTGAGCGGGCTTTTTTAAAAACTTCGCTTCATCGCTGATCGTGCCACGAGGTTCTCTGCAAAAGACGGGTATCCAGAACAAGCATCTAAAAGTCGGCTCGAAGCGAGAGGGTGTCCAAAGAGCTCTGACGGTCTGCTCTGTGCCAGAAGCGGACGCTGCTAACTTCATGTTAAGTTGATGTGCGGGAAGCAGGTCACCTCGAACAGTCCACAGCGCAAGATGTCTCTTTGCTTCCGGATCGGTTCTCTTGTGTGACTTGCTTAAGGTTGACCACGGTTCTCTTTGGCAAACGATTGAAAGCCTGAGGCTCAGATAACATAAAAAGCAATAGGCAGAAACAATTAAAATATTGGCTGTTTTTGCCGATAGTTCCAGGTAAATTAATTCCGGGTTTCTATTATAATGAAAAAATATTTATCATTTACTATCCTGAGTATCTCTTTATTAAGTGGCTGCTCAGCCTTTAATTATTCCGCGCCGCTTTATAAAGACCCCGTCGGTGAAAAAAGCAATCTGGCTCGAATCCGTTTTGTTGGGAATGTAACCGGCACATCGATATCGACTAAAGAGAACAGAGAATATCAACAGTTAGTGCCGCATACTTCATTTGGTCATTATAATGACACCCGAGATATTGGTATGCCTAAGATAAGTTATCGCCAGAATGATTATAAGAATTATTATTTTGAAGTATATGCAAAACCAGGTCAGGCTATTTTCCATATTCTTACAGACAATACCGATCAGGGAAGCTGCTCAATGTCAGCGTTAGTTAATCTTGAGGCTGGAAAAGATTACGACGTGAATTTTGATGCACATGAACAGTTTACTAAATGTGTTTTCCACTTTAGTGAAATTGTAACCGATCCAGCTACAGGAGTGAAAATCCTTAAAGCTAAACCGTTTAAGAAAGAGGATTACTTTGCGACCAAATTCAATTAAATTAATCATTTATACTTTAATGTTGGCTTTACCTTTCGTGCAGGGCTGTATGTCTGGAGGCGTGCGCTCACATAATCTTCCGGAGACATTTTCTGAAAAAAAACCTCTTAGCAGTTGGTTAATTGCTGGAAAAACAACTAAACGGGAAGTCCTGAACCGTTTTGGGCCACCCAATTTTCCTGAAAACTTCAGTGAAGCCCTGAGCTGGCGCTATATCTGGAGTCAACAAAGCAGACTCGTAATAGTTCCGCTTTCGCCGAAAATACTCGGTCATGAACAAATTCTTACTTTATCTTTTACCGAGGATGGTCATCTGATTAATTATAAACTTGATGAGCAGAGTCCTCACCTTCAAAAAGGTGATGATCCTAAAGGGGTATTTTTTTAAACACCCCAACCAGAGGCGTCTCCATCATAGCAATTGACCTGCTACCCTCTACTTGATACAACGCGGACTTACTGATGTCCGCTTTTCGCTCACAGCGGACCTTCCGATTCGTTAGCTCAACCGCTGTGTGCCAAAAACGGAGATTTAAGCGTTCAGGGAACACTAATCCCCTGGGGATTTTCCATCGTTTTATAGAGTCTCAAGCAATAATTTACATTTCATATTTTGTAATTTTTTGAATATTGTCATGAGGAGCTCGTGGCTTTTTTCGAATTCACCTGTGAACAATTGTCGAGCTGTCTAATCGCAGGGACCAGGCAGGTGCCTAAAGTTGCTATGACTACTGCTATCGCTGAAACCAGAAGCACATTACTCCTGCCATAATGAATTGCCAGCGGCCCAGCGACCAGTTCACCTAAGGGAATGGCCACAAACGAACCTACAGCGTCATAGGCGTACACGCGAGCCAATTTTTCCTGAGGAATATGAGTTTGTAGTGAATGAGCCCATGAGACTCCGAATAGACCGAACGTTGCACCAGCAATAAAAAAAGCTGCAATAAGCCACGTTGCAGAAGCAGGTTGACTAAGCATAAAAATTGGCAGTGAGCATAGTGATACTAGCATTGCACCAATAAAAAGATCGCGTCGTGGACGCCATCTTAGGGCGAAGAATGAACCTGTCATAAGGCCAACGCTTTGCGCAGCAACCATAATTCCCCAATTAGCTCGCCCAAAAGAAGCATCAGCAATCACAGGGCCAAGTACCATCATGACGCCACTAAATGCTGCATTGATAATGGTGAATTGGACCACAATTGCCCATACCCAGGCTCGGCTTGTGAATTCTTCCCATCCTTCTTTTAAGTCCTGCAGGATATTACCTGATGGTGGGCATGCTTTGATTGATGTAATACGAATTAAGAAATAAAGCGGTGCAGAGGCTGCAAAACCTATCGCATCAATTGCCAGTCCCCAACCGGGTCCGACAGAACTGATTAGCATCCCACCAAGCGAAGTGCCGATAATCGTACCGCCATAAATACCAAGCTGAATTAATGCATTCGCTGCTCGCAAATTCTGCACTGGAACAGTTTGAGGGACTAGCGCTGAGGATGCAGGTAACGCGATGCCAGCTGCTGCTCCATTCAAAGTTCCAAGTAATGCCAGACTCATCACAGTTGCTGAACCGTCCAACACAGACCATGCGACAATAGCTTGTGAAACTGCCGCAATAACAGAAGAGGATACCAATACCTGGTTACGAGAGTAGCGGTCCGCTAATACGCCCCCGATCAACAAGAATAAAACGTTAAAAATTGAGCGGGACGCAACAACGAGACCTAAATCAGATACCGATCCGCCAATATCAAGCACTGCGAACGCTAATGCAATCGGTGCAATACCATTGCCCAAAACGGTAAGAAGGCGAGCAGCAAACAGATAACGAAAAGGACTGAAGTGAAAAACGCTAACTTTTTTAGTAAATGTTTTCATTGTAAAAATGGCTTCTGGATAAGAGGATTTATTTTAGAACGCCTGTCTTTTGCTAATACTTTAGCATGATCTGAGAGTTACACTGCATTATGTCGTTTAGGTAAGCAGAGAAATAACTTCCGCTCCTCACTCCTCACTCCTCACTCCTCATGGATATTGGCCTGTATGTCAGTCCGCCTCGTGCCAGGAGCTGACTTCGCGAACATCACGACACGTTAATGAAAGATATCTAAAATCACGTAGCCGGGTTTTACGGGATGTTTACAGGGTTGCCGGAGCGTTACCTTTTTACTGATGCGGCCAATTTTCACGCCACCGGTCTGCATGAGCGGGTTCACTGGACTGGGGCAAAAGCCGCCTGAATCGTGAAATGAAAGGGAAGTTTGGCAGTGCGAGTCAGGCTTTTGAGGAGTTGATCGCCGAGCCGGGAAGCGCGTACCTGATGGCGGATCGGGGGATAGCTGGAGAGGTGCAGCATGAAAGCGATATTGCTTCCTGGCTGAAAGCACTGAAGAATGACAAGCGCTATATCTTCAAGGCCGCGAGTGCAGCGTCCAAAGCGCATTATTATTCGATGGGTAAATGTTTCGGTGAGATATTTAATAACTACAAGCGCAAAAAGCCCGCTCAGGTTTCCCTGAGCGGGCTTCTCAAATTTGGCTCCTCTGACTGGGATCGCCTTTGTCAGTAACTGGCTAATAAGTAAGCTAAACCTGAATTACTAGTCTGTCAAGACCACCAGAATGACCACTATTAAACGCTGTACTGTAGATCACGTGGATGTATTGCTCTGTGAATTCACGGAGCTAAATTGATATAAAAAATTAGTCGAATATTATTAACATTATGGCCACAATGATCATTATGGCTGATTATTATGGTATGAGATTTTTAATTATGACATAGGTAGCGTTAATAAGTTCTTGCTGTTTGTTAAAACTTCCTGTTCATTATAGCTTCAATTTCACTTATAAGAAATACGCATTTCTCTAAAAAAATAGGATTAATGCATTTGTATTTATTATGAAATAATACGAAGGAAAGCAGATAAGAACGATATCCCAAGAGTTTATTTTTCAGTTGCGATGAGTAGAACTTGGCTTCAAATTTTTCTTTATTTTTTTCATATGTAAATCTTTTGAGTTTTAGGTTAAATACTTTAATGCATATATGCTTTGAAGAGCTACCTTTCTTGATTTCATATAGTGATTTATATAAGGGGTTTAATTTTGAAGACGACAACCTAATATTTCCACTGCTGTTATATTTTAAAATATTTTCAATGACATACCCACCTAAAGAAATAGCCCCTTCTTTATATAAATACTTCGACTTATTCAACTTGAATTTATTAATGGAGAGAATGGATGCAATCTCATTTATAAAAAAAGTGCTGCTTAATATGTTGTTTTCTTTTTTTGTTGAGAACAAAAGATCATCTGCATATCGTGTATAAGTAATTTTATTCTTATCACAAAATTTTTGTATTAAAATATCAATTTTTCTAAAAATAATATTAGATATTGATGGGGAAGATTTAAACCCCATTGGAATGAATGTTTTTTCGACCCCGTCTAATTCCGCAGTCAGAGTCACACTAGCCATGAATGCATCTAATAAGGATTGTTTTTCTTTTACCAAAAACTCATCGGAAAAGTATACCGAAAAAGTATCACGTACAATATTTACATCTATGCTATGAAAGAATGAAACAATGTCAAGATGACAATATTTGACATTTTGGGTATGAGGCTCTAAATAATGCAAGTATGAGCGCTCTTTCCTAAATGCAAAACTCGATGCACTTAAAGGTATATTTTTAAGTAAGAATTTTTCAATTCTGGTTTGAATAGAGTAGTGTGGGGATGAGTGAGCTAAAGAATAGAATGTTTTATTTTTGTTACTGATTATTGATACTTGATTCTTGGCAATTGGTGGTATAACTTCCCCTGCCTCGAATTCATTTTGAAATGATGTTTTAATAAAAATTTCAGTATAGAAATTTTTATCAATCTTGCTTATTTTTTCTTTCATAAAGCTTCTTCTCCGATACCAAGACCATCTTTACACCCCGTGAGGCTTAAAGCGGCCATCGCGACAATTGGCGGCGGCAAACTAGTGTTTGCAGGGGCTAGGAACGACAATCGTTCAGTGAAACTCCCCTATATCTATCGAAGAAGAAGCTTGCTCTATTATAGATATAATTTCAGGGAAAAGGAAGCGTAAATTCTCGGTTATCTTATCCGCATTTTCTTGCTCTAACTTAGCTATCGTAAAATCCAAAAAACTGGTAACCCAGCCACTAGTTTTTGTGGTATAAGGGAGTAAGAATTTAAGCTCATTGCTTTTATATTTCTTTATTGTGGCTGTAATAGATGGGCCTATTTTTTGACAACTCTTTTTCAGATTCATTTCTAAACTTATAAGTGTGGCAGTTTTCCCTCCAAAAAGAAGTCTAAATAGGGTTGTAATTTCTTTATTGTTTTTAAAATCTCCTTTAATGCTTTTTTTAATTAAAAAAAGAGCCCTTTTTTTAACCTTGAATACCAGTTTTTGCTCCACTGAATCTAATATACTTAAATGAGTTGAGAGAACAAAAGCCGAATTTAATATACTTATAGCTCCATCTTTAAGATTGTACGTTCTCATTAAGCCAGCAAACATTTTTTTAGGGTTTTCATTATTGACGTCTAGCTGGTTAAAAACGATATGACAAATCCATCTGTAAAAGTATTTTAAAGAATGCTCATTTATTAATGCACCCTCTATTGTAGTTGTCATATAATTAAGGTTAAATGATTTTAACAGTTTATTGAAATCCCTCACAAAATTTTCAATTCTAAATGTTTTGAAAAACAAGCCATCAACCGACATTTCCTTCTTAGACTTATCCGCTCTTATTATTTCCTTTGCGCTGTTAATTTTTTTTATTAAGGATGGGTTATAAAAATTTAAACTGCCTTTTCGTATTAGTTTATTAACTAGAGAAACATCACCATCCAGACTTAACATTTCATTTTTATAGTCAAACTTAATTACCTTGTCTATATCTTTAACAATTAAAAAAGGAATTGCTGCTTGAGAATAAGTTGGGTTTATATTTCTCAGCATAACATCATCACTGGCGTATATGTCAATCCTGCCTAAATCAGGATAAATTCTAGCTAACGAACTATTTTGGAAGACTTCCATTTCAGTGGAACCTTCTACGAAAAGAATATACTCACTGAAAAAAAGTCTGGCTTCATTATCGCTAAACATATTTATAAATCGCAAATCACTATATTGTGAATTTAATTTAGATATCTTTGTGGAATTTTTATTCTTTTTAGAAAAATGAAAAATCTGCTGATCTGTTGAAAAAAGTTTAATAGTTTGCTTTAAAATATTTGGTGCATGAGTACTGAAAATTAAACAAGGATAAGGTGTTGAGTATTTTCCTGATTCCTTTTCGAGAACGATTTTTTTATATCTATTATAAGTTGTGTGAATTGTTGTAATAAATTGCTCGCCAAGTTTTGGATGTAGTCCTATCTCGGGTTCGTCTATATATATGGTAGGTGTTATGAACTCGGTTCGTGATAACGAAATGAGCAGCTTAATAATTGTTTCAATATATTTATGTGAATTTGTTCCATCAGACTGATGAAGGATATCTTCACCTGAGTTCGTGAAAATATGACCTTTCAATGCTATCTTAATATAATTAATTACTTTCTCTTTATAGGTGTATGGTTTTGTGTCAATTACATCAGTAATGCGAGTGATGTATTTTTTGTAGTCGCCATCTCGAGATGAAATATTTTCATCTAAAAATTTCAGGATTTCATCTTCGCTTATTTTTTGAAAGTTGAAGGAATTAATGCTACTTATTATTCTCCATATGTCTTCCCAGTTGTATAAATCCATTCTACGTGTGTCTATATAAAAAAAAGGGAAGATAATTTTAATTAGGGATAAAAGTTTTTTATCTTTCGTAGACCATGATATTGAGTCATCATTTGATATTGTAAGTGTTAAGGAATATTCGCTATTTTGTTTTTTTCTTTCGGGTGCGAAAAGTGCGGTGAATTTATTTTTATTTGGTTCTTTAAAAAGAGTGTTGTATATATGTTTATGAAATCGAGAGTTATTATTAGTGCTGGTTACTATTTTCTTTATCCGGGTTGTATCATATGTAATTGTTATTATTCCAGAGGGCGTGTAATTCGAATTTAGAGTAAGAGGAATGCTCCGTTGCTCGTCTAATTTTTCATAAAAGTATTTAAATACTTTTAAAAGATTTGATTTTCCAGAGTTATTTCTACCTATAATTAAATTAAAATCTTCAAAGCTATCAATATATACGTCATCAAAGGAGAGTATGTTTTTAATTCGTATGCTTTTTATTCCCATAAGTAATATCCCTGCGGTATTATCATGCATAAGTGTATAAGTATTAACTTAATTGATTTTTGAAATAATAATTCAGTTAATAGGTGAATAGAACCCCTTCTGTTATAAATAAGTCTTATTAGCAAGAGAGGGAGAGATTTTTACGTTAGATATAACAACTAATTTTTATATAAGTACGCTACCGCCCATAGGCCTTATTGCTAATGGCCATGAACATAATAATAGTTAACTTTATTATTTTACCATATTATCGCTAATAATTTCAACCGAATTTTTAATATATATTGGATTGTATATATAACTCCGATAGTATCTTTGTGGTTGTTCTACATAATTACTAAAAAAAGCAAAACTTCAAAGTGAAAAGTTTTTTATTTTATTATTATCTATAAAGGATGAACAAAACTATAAGACCATTTTGAATTTACTATAGTACATTTTTGGGGGCTCCGTATCATTGAGATATTATTAAATATGGTCGAATTACGATGTTAATCCAAAAATAAATTTTAATGATGGCGGTGTATGTTTCTAATAACCAATCGCTCTATGATATTACTTCTGTTTGTCGCTAAAAGCAGGCTAACATCTTAGATCTGAACTAACACCTCTTAATCCTACTACAACCTATTTCACCACAGCGGAGCAAGGGGCACCATGTCCAGCTATACAGAGGCAGATTTTTTCTCCTGTGTGCTTTCCATTTTCCATATCAGCTTCTGGTAAATCGTGGATTGCCCCCACGATAGTAGATATTTCCTGCCCTCATAACTGGACCTGTTCGAAGGCCTTCGGGATGAAATGGCTTAGATGGCTGTGGTGCCGTTCCAGGTTGTAGAAGACTTCAATGTAATCGAGTATATCAGCGCATACAGCACCAGCTCTCATAAAAATGTTGGTTTTATTGCCAGCCCTTCACGTTGTGGACATAGAGGTCGATAACCGACTCTTTAACGTGTCACTGCATCCCGCTACATTACATAGATACTTGAGACGGGCAGAATGATCTGGCCCAGAGCTTCGCCAACACTGAAAATCCAAGATCTGCATTATGAGGAAAAGTCACTCCCCATCTAATAGGCTGTCGCCCAGAGGCGGACGGACCAGCCGGCATTTTATCTGGATGAAGCCGATATCGATCTGAATCCGAAAATTGGCGCAGACTGGATGCGCAAAGGATAACAGAAGCGTATTACGACGCCGGGACAGAACCAAATACATTATGTGGCGGTATGATGCATTCGGATATGAGGCAAGTCCATTACGTCGGTGGCGTACCGCGCCGACACGTGCAGAAAGGCCTTAAACTCGACCAAAAAAATTTATCCTTAAAAAATAGTGGAAAATGGCTCATCAGTGCTATTTCATAATAAACTGCCAAGGAAAAAAGAGAGAATAAGATATGCCACACGCTATTATGCCTTGGGCTCAAATTGCACCTAACTATCATCGGAATACGATATTGTTGGGTAATGGTGCAAGCATTGCTGTTTCACCGTACCTTGACTACGGTTCTCTACTGGCTTACGCCCACAGGGCAGGTCTGCTTACACATGATGTGAATCGACTCTTCCAATTTTTCAGAACATCCGATTTCGAGATGATTCTTCGGCTAGTTTGGCAGGCATCCAACGTAAACAGATCACTTCAAATACCAGACAATCGCACACATCAAGCCTACCTGAATGTCAGAAATTGTTTGATTCAGGCCGTTCGTGATGTACACCCTGAATATGAGCAAGTTAGCGATAAATTGCCTAATATGTACCAGTTCCTCAAAGGGTTCGATACCGTTTTATCGTTGAATTACGACTTGTTGATCTACTGGACGATGACCTATGGATTCGACATCCAAGATGGTCATTTATTCAAGGATTGTTTCTTGTGGAACGGCATCTTCGACGATGCTTGGTGGAGATTTCGTGATACTTTTAGAGAGCGTACTAACACCTTGGTTTTCTACCCGCATGGAAGCTTGGCCCTGTGCAGAAATGTTGTGGAGCAGGAGTTCAAGATCCACAACGCTGGAGAAGGCTTGCTGGAGGCAATTCTTGAAGAGTGGCGCAGCGAGCAAGCGGTGCCGCTGTTTGTTAGCGAAGGAACGATGCAGCAGAAAGTATCTTCTATCCAGAATAGCTACTATCTGTCCACCGTGTACCGGGAGGTACTAACGTCGCAGCGACCCTCCTTAACGATACTTGGTTGGGGGCTTGGAGAACATGACCGGCATATTCTCAAGCGGATGCGCGGAACCGGCATCCAACGTGTAGCGGTTTCCGTTCATCGTTGGAATCAGGTCTATTGCAACCATGCGTATCAGGTTATTCAGGACGATCTAGGGCCTGTTCGTGTTGATTTTTTTGACAGCGAAAGTCCTGGATGTTGGGTTCATCCGGTGCTGCCAATTTTGCCCCGATTTTAGACAACTCGCAGGATTAACGTGGTTGCTTGAGCGAGGACTGCTACGGAGATTGAAACTGGGCGCGGCGAATCACAACATCGCCCGTTTTTTTTAAAGCCACCCCGTGGGCAATCTGACATCGGGCCGGATGTGTCGGGATACGGAAAACTGGCTAAGCCTGTCAGGGATAAGCGAATAGCAAATCTGGAGCAACCAGACCCGCGAAGGGGAGGTACATATACTATTCGATAAAAAACGCTGGATCGTCACCAAGTCATTGGTGCCTTCCCATTTGTATACTCATTTATTGTGCAGGGTCCGCTATAAAAGGGAACAAACCGTAACGGCCATGATGCGGATTCTTGCCAAACATAAGAGACTGCTCACGCTTCATGATTGCATCAGGCGGGTCGGTGTTCTCAACAACGATGACTTGGGTGTCCTCAGGCAGCGCTTCAAGGTACGCGTAAAACTGATCTTTAAGGTCAGTACCGGTCAAATCATATTCTGTTCCATCTGGCTCTCTGTATGCCAGCAATGGAGAATCGAGTACAACGAATCCCGTGTGTGGTGTGTGGCGCTCACGGCAGAAAGCAAGCAGCCCGAGGGTGAAAGCTGCATGCGTAATGGCGCGAAGGCCCTTACCAAAAGCACTACGCGACTTTCCAGCAATTACAAGATCTCGAGACTTGGAATCGAAGTACACATCCCCAACCTCTGGGAAGTGCCAACCAGTCAATATGCCTTCAACAGTCTTAGCAAAACTATGGGCTACAGTGCTTGAGAGATCTGCGTTAGCAACCCCCCCAGCCTTCTCGTCTTCAGTGCCCTTTTCAAGATCAGCCCGACGGCGTTCCATGTCTTGAACAGTGGCATAGAGTGCCAACGCTTCGCGTACCTCGGCCCGCTTGTCGGCAAAGTCTGAATAGGACTTGCGAAGGGTCGAGAGCTTGGGAGCGAGGAATTCTTCAACTGACTCCGAAATCGACTCCAGTTCTCGAACAACAGTGGGTATTCTGCGATCAAAGTTGGCGCCTTCGCGCTCAAGGCTTTGGACGGTAGCTACAAGTTCCGTGCGCAAAACTTCGATCTTGGCAATCTCCACACGTGCAGCCTGAACGACGGCATCAGTATCTCCATTACACCCAGTATCGGGGGGATGATGATCGGGGGCCGCTCCGCAAAGAGGACAATGCCCGGCACTCAGTACGCTAAAGAGCGTCCCGCCTTCTTCAATGGCACGTAGCCTTTCAATATCGGACAAGTAGTGTCTATCAAGCAGCCTGAATCGCTCAAGCATCGCACTTACCTGTGCACGTCGCTCTCGGCTTTCTTCCAGTTTTTTGCGTAATTCTCGTCGCTTCCCGGCAGCCTCCTGAAACTCATCTTCGGTGGTGTTTACCTGGGCCGCCTGTTGACGAAGTGAGGTGTTGATCTTCTCTAGCTGCTCCTCGAGTTCCTTCGGACTCTTTGTCAACTCCTTGAGCCGGTCACCATAGTCTTCAAGAAGCTGATCGAGAAGACGCAATTGTGCCTTGCGCGATAACTCTTCCGGCTCACTCTTATTACTGGTGGCGACCAATGCGGAGTCGTCTGCTCCGGTTAAAAGTAACTTGAATGTGGCTAAGTTCGGCGTGTTGGCGGTGGGATTGCCATCAATAAGCGGTGAGCTTTGTTGTGTAATCTCCGTCTCATCGACGATCATCAAACGCGCAATGTTGCGAAAGCTTAAGCTGAGGGTTTCGTTCCGGGAGTTTTTGCGAACACGCTTGCCACCAAGGCTACATAGATCCAGCAAGAATGATGAAAGGTTCGTATTGTTCTTATCGCTGTGTTTTTCGTCAAGCTGCGTATACGGAATTTCGTTTGTTGGTGGCGCCTGGTGCAAGTCTTCGTAGAGCCGAAAACCACCGCCATCTATGCTGCGCCAGAGTGTAAATGACTTCCCATCAAGGGTTTCAAGCCCCAATAGAACAAGGTCGTAGCCAACGCGCTCAGGGATATCACGCAGAGGCGGCTTTCCACCGAGCATGAAGTCGATGGCTTCGACAATGAAAGATTTTCCAGTGTTTGATGCGCCGTAAATGACATTGAGGCCAGCACCGAAGGTCACTGTAGCGGGTGGCTTTTGTGGCCCAAAAAAACCGAGAAAGCGCAAGCGTAAGCCGGGAGTTACTGCCGTCATGCATCACCTCCTAAGCTTTGCTCAATGCTCTGAAACTGTTCGACCCATTTATCGAAGAAACGGCGCATCATGGCTTTGAACTGTTCATCCGTCAGATCACCAATGGTTTCGACAAGCCATACAGCGCGATCCTTCAGTGACAGCAAATAGTTGGAAGATACTGATGACAGGAACGTTGCAGCATTTTCACCCGCGCCGTACTTGATTCCCTCGGATGTGACTTCGCGCTCAACTAGGTCACGGGTCATCATCAGAAGCAGTGATTGCTCAACTAACTTGCGGCGCACGAGCAATTCAGCAGAGCGCATTGGCGTCGGTGGGTGCAAATTGTCTGGTCCACCAATATCGCCCGTGTGAACAAGAAGGTAGTCAAAGGCCACAAGCCGCTGGAGGTCGTAGGTTTGCGGATAGGCAGCACCCAGAATCGAGACCGCACGGATACCTGCCTCAAGTGGGCTATTGAAGGTAATTGGCTTATGTTCTTGGCTCATGATCGTGTCCACCGAAGGCGCTCTTCGTTCACAAGTTGGTGGCAGATTCCGTCTCTATCCTTGGGGTTAGTACAAATGATGAGGGCGTTTGCCGTAATTTGCATGTCGCGGGCAGCCTTGGTGACAGCGCAGACCTTTTCGTAACCGTCAGCATGGTTCCCGTCGTGTGTATCAATAACGCCATCATGAATATCATCCAGCAAAGCTTCGAACGTGCCTGGCGGGACACTATCACGTGCGAAGACGCGCAGTGACTCAGCCTCATAGAACGCTTCGCGCTGGCGACGGAAATGATCCTTGAGTTTCGTCACGGGCAAGGCCGAAGGGTCAGTCACTATTGTTCCTGTGTGTTCGCTGTATGCGCCGAACAACTGCGTCACATAGCGACTCTCGGTGGCGGCAACTTCTTGGGGCGGCTTTTCAGATGCAGGCCGCGTTGGTAGTCCACCACCAAAGCGCGCTGTGTGAACCGGCGTGGCTCTGTGATCGTCAACAAGCTGAAGCGCAGTCTTGGCGTCGAAGATGGTAAAATCGAATGAGTCTACATAGGCACGGAGCTTCGCGTCGAGTAACACTTCTTGTGTGCTAGTGATTGCATCTTTCACATGCTTATCCCAGTTAGCTAACAATTCCTCACGCAACTTCGTGCCATTCGAAAATAGGCGGCTAAGCGACGTACCAGCACCTCGTGGCGAAACAAAGTAGTAGCGACGAGGGACCGTATATTCACCTTTGTACGAGTACCAGATGATCTTCCCGAACTCAACCCAAACATCACTAGGCCTGATGGCATTGCCGTAGTGCTTGCATTGGAAATTGTCCCAAACCCCCAGCAGGCGTTCATCGCCAACGAACCCGGCGACATCAATACCCATATCGCCAGCACCAGAGAAACGCAGGACGTGTTCATACTTCGTCGTGAGGCAGTAATAAGCCCATTCCTCGACGAATCCCTCCCACTCGTCTGGTGAGTAGGTCAGTAGCCTTTGCTGCGGTGGAATAATGGGGCCGTTCGCCACCTGAGCTGCCGTAACAGCGGTTGCTGGGCTCGGCGGCTTATTGATGTCCATCCAACTCGCCGTCATAACGCACCTTGTGCTTGGCTATCGTGTGGGCAGAAGTACGGGTTTTTGTGTATCTGCGCAGCCTGGACTTTCTTTGTGAAGAACTCTGAAAGGTCGGCTTGCTGCTCAAGCAGACGGACGATCTCATGAAGCGTCGATAGGACTACAACTTTGTGTTGCAGAAATTCACGTGCCGTAAGAATGGCTGGTTCTGTATAGTCACTGGCAGAAATGAAGATACCTCGAACCTCGGCACGCGACATGAGGCGAACAAGATGCTCTGAAATCTCAGGCTTACCCACTGGATTGCGATACCACTTCATTTCAACGAAATACAGAACACCACCGAGTTCAATGATCCCATCAATCTGCTCTACGATCCCTTCACCAGTCTCACCAACCAAATGAAAGGATTTACGAATGAGAACACCGTAGGCTTGAAAAAGATTGTTGAGAGCCGTCTCCAGCAATTTTCCGCGTTCGTGTGCAGTTGCAGTAGTGCCAAACAATATATATAAACCCTGCTTGGCATTCTCGATTCTCTCAGTACGATCACGTTTTTCTGCTGCGATTCGCTGTGACTCAGTGAGGCGAATTTGCCGTTCTTCTTCGCGGGCATTGTTCATGCGTGTGAAAGCGTCTTTTTGGTTGACGACTTCGCGGATACTGGCGACTAGACCCTTGGCCTTAAGTTGGTCTGCGGCCCAGCACGAATCAAAGTTCGCAAAGTCCACCACGCGCCGCAGTACCTCGCGCCGTTCACGGACAGCGTGTTCCCCCTTCGCGTTGAGGCGTTCAAGCACCGTGCGAACCATCTGGTACTTGTTGACGTCCTTTGGTTCAGCCCTCAAGTGAGCTGCAATGTCATAAGTTATGTTGTAAGGTACTCCTGCGCCCCGGAAGAAAATAAGCACATCCTGTTTCGAGCGATTGAGCAACGGCACAACATCCACCAGGAGGTTGAACAACTCCGGTGGATAGTGGAATATGATGTCTGAGGGTTCATCAGTCATGCGCTACTTCCCCCTCCAAATACACTCATCAATGTAAGCAATGGATTTGTTCCCTTTCGTCATAAAGCTTCCCTGTTCAGGCTTCATATGCTTGTTAATCTTATAACCGTAAACCGTTGGGCCAGTAAGGAGCGATCTGATAGCCATTCCTGATTCAGCTTCGACAAGCTCCAAATCGTACAGTGCCTACAAGTGCATTCAGAACTGCGGGTAATCGCTGAACCAATGAACAAGCCGTAGTGCTGAGTCGCTGGTAATACCGCGTTTGCCGTTGATGATCTGGGTGATCCTATTGGCTGGGACGTCAATTTGGCGCGCTAGCTCAATTGGTAACATACCAACAGCTTCAAGCCGTTGGGTGAGAACTTCACTTGGATGATGGGCTGCTGCGGTCATATTGCGCCACAAAATGGAAAGGCTATCACACAAACGGTAAGGTTTTTGAGGATGTTCGTCAATCGTACAAAATTGAGTTTAATTATGTACAATAAAAGTGAGCTGCTCATACATTAGGCTCTCCAGAGCGTAAGGAACACGCTGTTACGGAGAATTCGACATAGATTACAGCAAAAAGGGGCCGAAGCTCCCTGCGATTACAACAACTCTCGTTCGGCGAAGGACCCCGTGACCTTACCACCGAAGTAAAGTGATCCAATGTATGCACTTAAACCATTGCCAATCCTTTTTTAAGCTGCACCCTAATTACCCACACTAGCGACCCTAACGCCGCACCGGCGACCAGCGTATACCCGCTGGAGCGGTCAGGCTCCGCAAAAACGAAATTTTCTCTAACCTAAACAGTTAATTATCAGACCATCACCGACAACATCATTGCAGCGCTTGAGGTCGGTCTAAAACCGTGGCCCTGCCCTTGGCAACGAGTGCAGGGCATGTATGGGTTGCCTTCTAGCTTTGCAACCGGTATCGCGTATAGCGGAATGAATATCATGCTGTTTTGGTATAGCGCGTCAAAACAGGGTTTCAGCGATTCACGCTGGATGACCTACAAACAGGCGCAGACAGTAGGCAGGCTGGTTCGTAAAGGGACAGCCATTTTTATACGACCTCAGAGAAATAAATCTAAGACGGTGACATAGAACGGATCCCGTTACTAAAAACCTTCAATTTGTTTAATATTCAACAAATTGATGGCCTTTCACAGACAACTGAAAAATTTAGCCCGGAAGCAACCTTTGACCCGTTTCCTGAGGTTTAAAAGCTGTTCCGAAAAAACGGTGCAAACATCATTAAGAAAGGACAAAACGCTTTTCAGACCATCAACTAAGGAGAGTATTACCTTTTTTCTGATGTCGTTAATTTCTATGCTGCTGCACTGCATGCACTGCATGAGCGGGTTCACCGGACTGGGGCAAAAGCCGCCTGAATCGTGAAATGAAAGGGAAGTTTGGCAGTGCGAGTCAGGCTTTTGAGGAGTTGATCGCCGAGCCGGGAAGCGCGTACCTGATGGCGGATCGGGGAATCGCTGGAGAGGTGCAGCATGAAAGCGATATTGCTTCCTGGCTGAAAGCACTGAAGAATGACAAGCGCTATATCTTCAAGGCCGCGAGTGCAGCGTCCAAAGCGCATTATTATTCGATGGGTAAATGTTTCGGTGAGATATTTAATAACTACACGCGCAAAAAGCCCGCTCAGGTTTCCCTGAGCGGGCTTCTCAAATTTGGCTCCTCTGACTGGACTCGAACCAGTGACATACGGATTAACAGTCCGCCGTTCTACCGACTGAACTACAGAGGAATTGTTGGAACGGGGCGCATAGTAACGGCCTGTCCGGGCCATGTCAAAGCTCTTTTTCACAAAATCGCCCGACTGCTGAAATAGTCGCCACTCCCGCCTGATGCCCCACAAAAAATGCCCGCTTTTCGCCCGTTCCGCCCAGCGGAGTTAAAAATCGCTGGCGGCAAAAAATGAGGTATTTATGAGGTGTTTTGCCGCAGTGATCCCCTTGTCAGGCGGCGTAATCAGTGGTTTTACCGGATAGTTTTCCACCATCGTCACATTTATTTCATTCTGGCTTTGTAAACGGCATAAATGAAATTTAGATTTCATTTCAACCTTGAGATGCGCCTATGGAGTTGAAATGAACAAAGTCAGAATCGGCATGATTGGCAGTGGGTATATTGGTCGCTGTCACGCCATTGCTTATGCCCAGGCCCCCACCGTTTTTGCGCTGAAAGGCGAGATCGTGCGGGAGATGCTGGCGGAAGTGAACCCGGAGCTGGCGGCCCGCCAGGCCGCGACCTTTGGCTTTGCCCGATCGACCGGCGACTGGCGCGAGCTGGTGCGCGATCCGGCTATTGATGTGGTCGACATCTGCGCCCCTAATTTCCTGCATAAAGAGATGGCGCTGGAGGCGATCCGCCACGGAAAGCACGTCTACTCCGAAAAGCCGCTGTCGCTGAGCGTGGCCGATGCCGAAGAGATGGTGGCCGCCGCCACGGCCGCTGGCGTCAAAACCCTGGTCGGTTTCAACTACATGAAAAACCCCACCAGCCAGCTGGCGAGAGAGATCATCGCCAATGGCGAGATCGGTGAGGTGGTGCATTTCTACGGCACCCACAACGAAGATTATCTGGCAAAACCGGAGACGCCGCTCGACTGGCACTGCCAGAAAGCGCTGGCCGGTCTGGGCGCGCTCGGCGATCTGGCGGCGCATATCGTCAATATGGCGCACTATCTGGTGGGGGATATCGCCGAGGTCAGTGGCGACATGATGACGGTGATCACTTCACGTCCGGACCCAAAAGATCTCAGCCGCCAGCTGCCGGTGGAAAACGAAGATCAGGCCAGTGCGCTGCTGCGTTTCAACAGTGGGGCGCATGGCGTGATTGAAACCTCCCGCATCGCCTGTGGTGCCAAGATGGGGCTGACCTATGTGGTGACCGGCACCAAAGGCACGCTGCGCTATACCCAGGAGCGCATGGCGGAGCTGGAACTCTACATTCACGATGAGCCGGCTGGCCGTCAGGGCTTTAAAACGCTGCTGACCGGCCCGGCGCACCCCGATTATGCCAACTTTTGCGTCTCGGCCGGACATGGCATCGGCTTTAACGATCAGAAGACGGTTGAGATCCGCGATTTGATTAACGGCATCGCAGCGGGCGATCGTATGTGGCCCGATTTTGCGGAAGGATTACAGGTGCAGAAGGTGCTGGAGGCGATTGCGCTTTCTGCGCGGGAGCGCCGCTGGATGACGGTGTAGGGCGAGCGACGGAAAACGCAGCAGACGGGAAGCCAGAGCTTCCCGTCCGGTATTAGCAGGCGAGGCCGCTTTTTTCCCACCACAGCTTATCCAGTGCGTAGTAGCGGTCGCGCTGGCTTTCCGGCTGAGCCAGATCGCGCTTCCACGGCTTCGCCAGGATGAAGTGCAGATTCTTCACCTCGTCATCATGCCAGATCGGGCGATGCTGGAACGGCAACGTTTTCAGCGCATTGTAGACGTAAGAGAGCGGCATCCAGCGACCGGCGAAGGCCTCATTCAGCAGGTCCTGTTCTGAGAAGGGATAATCGCTCAGGTCATCAATCGCCGCGATACGCTGTTCCAGGGCGTCGTAGACCGCGTTATCGGGCGTCAGCACCAGAAAACCGCCGTTCAGGTAGTAGTCCAGGCTGGGCGGAGCGGCTTCACCCCGCGCCTGCCAGGTGTAGTGGCACTGCTCGGGCTGCCAGTCCGCCGGATAAGAGGCGATCTGATTCGGATTACAGCGACAGGCGTGGCACGCCGCCATCAGGTTATCCCCGAGATCGAGCGTGAACAGCTCATCCATATTCTGCAGCACCAGCATATCGGCATCGAGAAACACCACGCGCTGATAATCAGTCAGCTGCCAGGCACGCAGCTTGGTCCACACTTCGCCAAACTGCGCCGAGGCGTAATGCTGATCCAGATCGGCGCGCGGATAGATGGGCTCAACCGGGGCGATGACGCAGCCCTCGGCCTGCAATGCCTGGCAATCGTCAGCGGAAATCGCTGAGGTGGTCATCACCACCAGCGGCCACTGGCTGTTGCTCTGTTTCAGCGAGCGGTGCAGCGCTTTGACGCCCACCAGATAGTCGGGTTGAGTTAACAGCGTTACCCAGGCAAACATATTTTTCCTTATTCAGTCAGTCAAAAAGTGGGGCGATGTAGTCATTACCTAACCGGCCATGCGGATCGAGCTGGCTGCGCAGGGCGCGGAACGCATCCCACTGCGGATAGATCTCACGCCAGTTATAGCGATCGGCGTCGTAATACTTGCCCCAGTGCGGGCGTCCACCCTCGTCGGCCAGCAGTTTTTCCACTTCGGTCAGGAAATGCAGACCTTCCTGTGACAGCGTGCCGTCATCGGCGTAATAGACCACGAAACCGAAAAAGCAGGTTGGCTGATCAGACGCCGGGCTGAGCCAGGCCGAAGAGGCACCAGTACAGCGCAGGATGATTGGGTAATGCATATGCGGGCGGTTCTCCGCATACCACTGCTTAATCCGGCGGATAATGGCAGGCGTTTTCGCCAGCGGCACGCCGATTTCGACATTAATCTGCGGCACCGCGATGCCCCGACAGAACAGCTGATAGATGTCACCGGTAACATCGGTGAAGTCGCGAAAACGGGTCACGGTGCGAAACTGCTTACCGCCTTTGCCCTGAATCTGGGTATCGCGATGCATGTGCGCCAGCGTCTGATCGATGGTGTCATTCAGGCTGTCATCCGCCTGACCTTCGTGTTCAACCACCTGACGATCCTGCTGTTCATAGCGCAGACGCTCGTCGTCATTCGCCTCGTGGGCGTTCCAGACGTGTACCAGGTTGTCATCAACAAACCACCAGGCCTTGCTGAGCGGATACTCTTCATTCCAGCGCAGCAGGTCCTGCTCCAGCGTATCCGCTGAAACCGCATTTTTGTGACAGGTAAAGATGCGGAACGGCTCGGTTCGCAGCGTCACGGCGGTCACGATGCCCAGCGCGCCGAGTGAAACCTGCGCCGCCGGGAAGTCTGGCTCGCCACGGGTAAATTCCCGCACGCTGCCATCGGTCAGCACCATACGGATCGCCAGCGCTTCATCGGCTATGGAACTCTGTTGCAGACCCTGGCCGTGCGTGCCGGTCGCCATCGCGCCGGCCAGTGTCTGAATCGCAATCACCCCTGGCGACGAAGCCAGCATCCGGTTCATCCCGGTCAGGCTGCGGTAAACCTGATCGAGCGGTGTCGCACCGCCAAAGGTCACGCTCTGTTCATCACTGGCGATCTGGCCCCTGAACGCGCTGAGATCGAGCAGCAGATCCTGTTCGCTGACGTGCAGCATCCGACCGGGGGAGAGCTTGCTGCCGATCACCCGGATCTTACCGCCTGACTGGCGCATTAATTCCTGGAGTTCCGCCTCGCTGGAGGGACGCTGAACCTGATGGCGGCTACCGATCTGGGCGTTTTGCGCCCAGTTCCAGAGCCGGTCATCGTTGGGATCAACATCGGTGTGGCGAAGCGGGTAAAGGTGGGCGTCTCTGCTCACAACAGCATTCCTTTTATGGCGTTTTTGTGACGATATTCACTAAGCGTAGACCATGACTAAGCCAGGCCGTAAAGATGCCCGTTTATTTGCGGATGTAGCGTAACGTTGCGGTTACAGCCAGTTGACGGTTGCGGCGAATACTCTCTTCTTCGCTGTTATCCGGGCTGAACAGCGCGTTAAAGGTGTAGCGGTTGGAAACGTGATGCACGCAGATACTGCTGATCAGGCGATGCACGTCGATGGTCTGTACTTCTTCGATAAACAGGCCCTGTTGCTGACCGCGGGTCAGAATGTCATCCAGCACGTCCAGCGCGCTGCGATTGAGGGTTTTAATCTGCGTTGACTGGCTGATGTAGCGACCGCGTAGCAGGTTCTCGCTGCACACCAGCCGCATAAAATCGGGATGGGCGACATGATAATCGAAGCTGGCTTCGACCAGACGCGTCATCGCCAGTTCCGGTTCCATCGCCGCCAGATTAAGGCCGGTTTCGTGCTGGCGTATCTGCTGGTAGACCTGCTCCAGCACGTCGATGTAGAGCTGCTCTTTACTGCCGAAGTGATAGACCACCATTCGTTTGGTGGTCTGCGCGTGCTCGGCAATCTGCTCCAGTCGCGCGCCCTGCATACCAAACTCGGCAAAAGTTTTCAGTGCGCCCGCGATAATGCGTTTTTTCAGCCCTTCAGGGTCATTTTTACGTTTGGTTAATTCCGACATAGTGCTCAACAGGGTGGTTTTGACCGGAGAATGTTAGCACAGCGGCAGAAGGATGCCTTTAACCGACAGCGCGGCGCAGCCGACGATCGCGTAGCGCGATCCACCACGGCTTGCTGACACAGGCCGGGAATTTACAGGTATAATCGGGGAAATTTCGTAACAGGCTCAGAAACCAACATGACCAAACTCACCTTACAAGAGCAGATGCTGAAAGCGGGATTAGTCAGCAGCAAAAAGATGGACAAAGTCCAGCGCACCGCCAAGAAATCACGCGTTCAGGCGCGTGAGGCCAGAGCGGCGGTTGAAGAAAATAAGAAAGCGCAGCTTGAGCGCGACAGGCAGTTGAACGAGCAGCAGAAACAGGCGGTTTTATCCAAAGAGTATAAAGCGCAGGTGAAACAGCTGATTGAAATGAACAGGATCGACATTTCAAAGGGCAACATCGGCTTTAACTTCACCGATAATAACCTGATTAAAAAGATCAACGTCGATAAGCTGACCCAGGCGCAGCTGATCAGTGGCCGTCTTGCTATCGCCCGTCTGGCGGCGGAGAACGGCGGCGAGCATCAGTATGCGATTATCCCGGCCAGCGTGGCGGATAAAATTGCGCAGCGCGATGCCAGCAGCATCGTACTGAATAGTGCACTGAGTCAGGAAGCGCAGGATGAAGACGATCCCTATGCTGACTTTAAAGTGCCGGACGACCTGATGTGGTAAGTCCGCGTTGCGGCGGCGGTGACGGCAGGACAATAACGGTCACTGCTGCGCGTCGCCGGCATCAGAACGGGCTGGCGTGCCGCGCGTGAATCGCCTTGCCGCTGACCGGATGCATAAAATGCAGCTCGCTGGCGTGCAGCATCAATCGCGGCGTTGTTTCACAACCAGGCCTCTGTAGCCCGCCATACAGGTCACAGCCCAGAATCGGGTAACCCAATAGCTGGCAATGAATCCGCAGCTGATGAGTGCGCCCGGTTTCCGGGGTTAATACCACTCGCGTTACCGGCACCACGTTGCCATCCTGCTGCGCATACTCTGTACGCTCAATCACCTGATAGCGCGAACGCGCAGGCTTGCCGTGGGCAGCGCAAATCGTCATTCGTGGAAAGCACGCCGCATCTTTCGCAATCGCCGCCTCAATCATCCCGTCGTCCTCAGCCAGATGGCCGCACAACAGCGCGCTGTAGATTTTGCGCACGCTGCGCTGGCTAAACTGCTGGCAGAGCGCCGCATTGATCGCCTTATTGCGGGCAATCACCATCAGCCCGGAGGTGCCGAAATCGAGCCGATGTACCAGCGTGCAGCCCGGAAAGTTTTTCACCAGCCGGTGATGTACCGAATCAAGGTTCAGCGGATTTTTGCCCGACAGGCTCAGCAGCCCGCTGGGCTTATTGATCAGCAGCAGATGATCATCCTGATAGAGGATCTCAATCTGGTCATGACACGGCGGTGCAATAAAAGTATCGACTATCTCAGACATCGGGCTACCGGCGGGAAAGGGGAGGCGGATGATAACTAATTTTGCCTGGTGTGACGAATGGTGGATGGCGGGCGATCAGAACGCCAGCCGGTTATGCTCGCCGTCTAATCAGCCCGCTGCGGGGCGGCATGTTGTCTGGCCGCCAGCGAATGCGGAACGGGCTAACCATGACATACCCTGTTGTCTCTCTTTTAAGGTAAAGGTAACTCAGACTGAATTGAGTGGATAAGCAGGGATTTATGTAACGCAGCAACATGTGAACTGGCTTACATTTTTGACCTTCATCACACTTTATAGTGACCGCCTGATTAAACGACGCATCTCATTATCATGGCATCGATTAAAGACGTAGCAAAAAAAGCGGGAGTGTCTACGGCTACCGTATCGCGTGTGCTGAACCATCATCCCAGCGTGACGCCGGAAACACGCCAGGCAGTACGTGATGCAATGGATTTCCTTTGCTATGTGCCCAGCAAAAGTGCGTTTCAGCTGAGTGGTAAATGTTCCGGGCTGATTGGCGTGGTGCTACCAAACCTGGTGAATCCACACTTTTCTGAGTTACTGGCGACCTTTGAAGAGGAAGCAAGATACATCGGGAAATCGGTGATTATTAAGACCCATCAGAATCAGCCTCAACAGGATAAGCAGATTATTCACAGCCTAATCGGAATGGGGATCGACAGTCTGCTATGGGTGCCCACAGAGGCCGAAAGCGAACTTGCGGAATGGTTGACCGCGACCAGCATTCCGGTGGCGGTGGTCACGCAGGTTTCTCGTTTTTTTAATTCTGTCTCTATCAATCAAAGGAAAGGTGCAGAAGCTATTGCGGAGCATTTTATCCAGACCGGGCATACCACCTTTGGTTTTATTGCTCAGGAGGGCGTCGATAATCGAAAGGTCTCTTCCTGGAGTAAAAAAATCACCAGTCAGGGGTTAACACTCGCTAAAGAGAATCAATTCTGGATAGCGAAAGGCGAAGGTGAAAAAATATCCGGCCATATTCGGATACTGGACGATATTATCGGGATGTTAGCTGACCGGAAAAAAGCGTGCTCTTCTCTTTGGGTCTATAACGATGTTGCTGCCAGTTATGTTATCGATGGCTTAAAGGAAAGAGGGGTGGCTGTCCCGCAGGATATTGCTATCGCCAGTTTTGACAATACCCTGCTGGCGCAGACCAAAAAAATAACCAGCGTGGCTCAACCGATTGGCGAGATCGCCCACCTGGCATTCCAGATGGTGAATAATACCCCTAAGCAGGAGAGTATCGAAATGTATGAAATTGTCTCACGGTTAATTATACGTGAGAGCAGTATCGCGCTTAATATCACGGCTGTCTGATTTCTGCTTTTCCCGCTTAATTCTTTTTAAACGAGCCGAAAATTTTTATTCAGTCATCCGCACAGGGGCTGGCGATAATGCTCTGTGTTTAATTTTTATAGCTGTGCATTATTGAGGTGATTTTATGTCCGCAACGGTAATGGAAAAGCAAAGCGCTTATGGAAAACTGCGTCTGAAAGAGAAGATCGGTTACGGGATGGGGGATGCGGGATCCTGTATGATCTGGAGTGTACTGGCGCTCTATCTGACGTGGTTTTATACCGATGTATATGGATTAGCGCCTGGCGTCGTTGGAACACTATTTCTGGTGATCCGTATTTTTGACGCCTTCAGCGATCCGATTATGGGTGCAATCTGCGATCGTACGCAAAGTCGATGGGGTAAGTTCCGCCCGTGGTTGTTATGGATGGCGGTGCCCTTTGGCCTGGGTGCCATCGTGATGTTTACCACACCTGACCTGAGCATGAACGGAAAAATCATTTATGCCTGGGTGACTTATCTGGTGATGTCACTGATCTATACCGCAATCAACATTCCCTATTGCTCAGTCGCGGGGGTGATCACCCTGAATCAAAAAGAGCGACTGGGCTGTTTATCATGGCGTTTCTTCCTGAATGGCCTGGCGACGCTGATTGTCTCTTCCTCAATTTTACCGTTAACCGACTGGTTGGGTAACGGTAACCGCGCTTCAGGTTTTCAGCTGACCATGGTGATCATGGGGTGCGCCGCGACGCTGATGTTCCTGTTCTGTTTTGCCAGTATCAAAGAGCGCGTTGTTTCAATTAAATCTGACGATTCGTTAATGAAAGATTTGAAAAACATTGCTAAAAATGACCAATGGCTGCTGATGATTACGATTACCTTTCTTAACGTCTTCCCGGCCTTTATTCGCGGGGCTGTTACTATTTATTATGCCACCTATGTGATGCAGGCCTCCGTTGGGTTTATTACCTTTTTTATGGCGCTTGGTGTCGCCTGTAATATGTTGGGGAGCGTAATAGCTAAGCCACTGACTGACCGATTTGATAAAATTAAGCTATTCCGCATTATTAATATTATCCTTGGTGTTCTCTCTTTCGCGCTGTGGTTTGTTGACCCAAAATCGCTGACGCCACTGCTTACGCTATTTGTGATCATTAATATTCTGCATTTAATTCAGTCCGGACCTATTCTATGGGCAATGATGTCAGACGTCGATGACTACGGTGACTGGAAATTTGGCAAACGACTCACCGGTATTTCCTTTGCCGGCAATCTGTTTATGCTGAAAATGGGACTGGCGGTCGCTGGAGCCATCGTCGCCTGGATTCTTTCCTATACCGGCTATGTCGCTAACAAACCGCAACAAAATGCGCAGACCCTTGAGGGCATTATTATCATGTTCTCATTACTGCCGATGGTGAGTTATTTCATCAGCGCATTTATGGTGCGCTACTTCAAACTGGATAACCTCTTCCTGGAAAAAATTAAAGTCGATCTCGCAAAACGCGAGCTTGAAAAAGGTTCGGTTCAATCGCAGGAGTTTAAAAATGTCCCTGTCCATTAATGTTAAGCAAGGTCAGCGCCTTGATTTATGGATAAAGCAAACAAAGCCGGCCGGTCAGCCCCTGTTTGCTATCCACATGGAAAATGCGGTGCTTTTCAAAATAGAAACAGCACCGCCGTATTATCACTATTTTACCTGGACCGCATGGCAGCAGGGTATGGTCTCTCTGGAGTGGTTACCGGAGCACAGTGAGATTTCGTTGTGTTACAGCTGGCACCCTGACACGCTCCCGCAGCAGGGCGTCAGCTTTATTGATATCGAAAATAACGACCTTTGCCTGCGAGATGACCGCGCAGTTGCAGAGCACTATCTGCAGGAAGAGTTACGCCCGGCATTACATTTTTCTCCACGTACCGGCTGGATGAATGACCCTAATGGTCTGCATCGGAAAGGTGAGGAGTGGCATCTGTTTTACCAATATCATCCGCATAGTACTCAATGGGGGCCGATGCACTGGAACCACGCGGTGAGTCAGGACCTTTACCACTGGCGTCACTATCCGGTTTTCCTTCAGCCAGAGCAAAATTTATCCGCGCTTGGGGCAACGGGCGGCGCATTTTCCGGCAGCGCTTTCATCGATGCCGAGGGGCAAACGCGTTTCTGGTATACCGAAAGGCTTCCGGCTTACGATCTTTATCGCGGTTATCGCGAAATCCAGAAAATGGCGGTCCCGCAGCCTGCTTACGACAAACCCGCTTTGATAAAAACAGTATTAACAGAGCTGCCTGCAGGCGTCGATTGTGATTTCCGTGATCCGAAAGTCTGGTATGAGGAAGCGGACGCGACCTTTTATATGATCCTGGGCGCGTCGGTGAACGGCGATCCTGCCATGCTGCTGTTTCACTCCGAAGAGAGTGACAGCTGGCTATTCCATCATGTGCTCTACACCGCGCCCCCTTATTTTCGGGAAAATGGGGGCCGCTGCGTCGAATGCCCGGACTTTTTCTGCCTTGACGGCGTCTGGGTAATGATTATCGGTATTGTGGGTTACACCGAGCCGACAACCGGACGACATAATCTGTTATTTGCACAAACAGGTGATTTTCGGCGCGGTTATTTCACTCCCTCAGCGCAACCGCTGCAGATGCTGGATTTCGGCACCGATTTCTACGCCCTGCAGACCTGGGGTGAAAGCGACAGTCGTACAGGGTTTGCCTGGTTATACAACTGGGCGACACAAAAGAATGTTCATTCTGCCTATTCCGGCGAAATGTCTCTGCCGCGTCGTTTTCATCTTAATGCCCGGCAACAACTCTGTATGACACCGGTATTGCCGCCAGCCTCGCTGATCATCAGTGAAGAGCGGCTGGATGCGTGTAGTCACTGGTCAGGCAGCACTGCCTGTAAGTCCTGCATCATTACCTTTACCCCGACCTCGCATTTTTGCCTGACTCTGACCGGTCAAACCGGGCAGCAGATTATTCTGGCGCACGATGGACACACGTTAAGTCTGCTGGAAAAAGATCGGGATGACGGCCGTTATCAGGCACCGCTGGCCAACGTGGGCGATGTGACATTATGTTTTGATGCCGGAATAGTGGAAGTTTTCGCTCAGCAGGGGAGTGTGTGTGGAACGCGACGTTATTATTCATGCAGTTCACTGACTGAAATAACGCTCTCTGGCGCACAGGCAAAAATAACCCGCTATCACTCCCCTTACGCACAGCCATAACTCAATTTACTGCTGATTTTTTTCTTATTACTGTCACCGAAGGAATTAGTCATGACAAGCCAAAACTATTACGATGTTACAGAATGGAAGGAAGGTAACCCTTATCAGGATATTGGTGAGGTTATAAACAGTATTATTTCTGATATTAAAATCAGACAAACCGAAACGGATCTCAATCAAGGCGGTAAGCCGGGCGCGGTTATCTATATTCCACCCGGCGACTACCCGCTTCTTACCCAGGTGTTAATTGATATTAGCTATCTGAAGATTATTGGTTCCGGGCATGGCTTCACCTCTTCAAGTATTCGATTTAATACGCCCGAAAGTGAGTGGGCAAAATGGCATGAAGTGTGGCCGGGGGGAAGTCGACTATGCGTTAATCTTTCTCCCGCTGCCGGAAGTGACCCCTCTGCCGGTGCTGCCTTTTATGTGAAACGTAGCGGTGAACCACGCATAAGTTCGGTCGAGTTTGCTGATTTTTGTATTGATGGCTTACATTTTGTCGATGATGGTTCAGGCAATGATGATCCCGAAAATAGTTATCTGAACGGTAAAACCGGTATCTATATCGCGAGCGCGCAAGACTCTTTCCGTATCAGCGGCATGGGACTGGTCTATTTAGAGCATGGGGTGACAATTTTTAACGCTGATGCGCTGGCGATACACAATAATTTCATCGCTGAATGTGGAAACTGCATTGAGTTGCGCGGTTCGGGGCAGGCATCAAAAATCACCGATAATCTGATTGGTGCAGGTTACAGAGGCTATTCTATTTATGCAGAAAATTTTGGCGGCCTGCTGATTACGGCCAATAATATTTTCCCACGCGGCAAAAGCAGCGTACATTTTTCTGGGGTAGTTCGCTCTTCGATATCCAGCAACAGATTTCATTCATTTTATCCGGGGATGCTGGTTCTGGAAGGCAATAGTTCAGAAAACCTGGTCACGGCTAACCATTTTTTCCGTGAGCGTGAACCCTGGGGACCGATGCAGGCTTATAATAATGGATTAGATGATTTATATGGTCTGCTTTATATCAGCGGTAACAACAACTCCATTATTGCTAATCATATTTCGGAAACGATTGATTCTCAGTCTATCATCCCGCAGGGCGCAACACCGGTGATAATCCGGCTGGTGTCGGGTGAGGGGAATTATATTTCGGATAACCATATTGTCGCGACCACCGAAGTTTCACCGGCGGAGAGTGCGGCCACCGAATCCTGTTTCTCAACTCAGGTGAGTGCACTGCTGGCAACAAAAGGGCTGGTAGCTCTGGAGGTTATCGCAGTACAGATCGAAGAAGCCTCTTTGCAAAATACCGTACTGGATTCAGGCAGTGAGAGTCAGGTTTTGCTGGATAAGAAAGTGAATGCGTTCAGGGCTACGCCCGTACCTGGCTTGCTGAGCTGAGAGCGCTTAACGGGCTCACGCAGACAGTTTATGAGTGATTTTATTCTGAGCTGACTGACGGCAACCAATGCGGCGCACCCTTTCTCTACACAGGTGGTGCATGTGAAAGGTGACCACCGCTACCGTGGATAGCGGTGGTCAGGCAAAACACAGGCACCGGCGGCAGGGCAGTCATCATCTGTTGATCGGCAGCAGACGCGCATTGGTATGGCATGAGCCATGCCGCAAATCGACAGTGAGTGGTGATGTGACTTCATGACGCTGGCATCCCGATACCACAAAGACTAACCGGGATCAGAATATCTGAATCACTATCGGCACTGTTAAATTTTGAGCAACCTAATCCGCTGATCACGTTGTTTATTGCAGGCTATTTTAAAGGAGTAAAAATGCCGCTACCTGAACGTATGAAACCCGCCAGCGTAAGCCGAAAAAAAGTCGCACAGCTGGCCAGCCAGGCTCAGCAGATACTCGCGAAAATTGATGCCGGAGCAGGCCCGCAGGAGAGTGAACTTTTCTAAATCTGGCTCCTCTGACTGGGATCGCCTTTGCCAGTAACTGGCTAGTAAGTAAGCTAAAACTGAATTGTCTTTCTGTCAGGACCACCAGAGTGACCACCGATAAAATTGTGTTGAGCAAAAGGTGTCTGGAGCCTTTGTTGTATGTGGTGAACATGACTATGACGTCCCCCCAGCAATAAGCGTAGCCAGGGAGCGGGTAACAATGGCCGCCGCCCATGGTACTTTACTGCGTCGAGGCTAATGCTTTTCATTGCGCATCCGACTGTTATAGATAGAAAGCTACACTGACAGGAACATACTGAAGGCCAGAAGACAAGCATTACGCCGAAGTATGGTTTTCCAACAAAATAGAATAGGACGGAAACGTTACACTGCCATCAGTCTACTCAGGGAGACAAACTCATCGGCATCAGGCATCTTCAGCATCTGATTTTTGATTGCCTGAGAAAGATCCTTAAGCATCGTTCTGGAGCGTACATCCAGGCAGTTATTATAGGTAACGATGTGCGCCGATGGTATTTTCGGAAGACTGACAACGTGACTGGCGTCCGTTAGCTCTTTCAGATCCGAAACTGTGAGCGCGGTTTCTGGTAAGGGGACAATCCCCAGCCCTGATTTTGCTGCCGCAATGATGGTTTCCATTCCGCCGCCCTGGAAACTATCAAACCACGGGATTCGAGCTTCAAGTAATAAGTCCAGAATGAGCTTCCTCATACGGCAAGATTCTCTTAAGGTAATTAGCGGGATTTTATCCTGCTTAAAAGCCAAAGTTGGAGAGCAATACCATCTATAGTTTTCACTCCGTAGATATTCTCCGCCTTTTTTATCGCCATCCTGAGTGATAATTGCTATATCTAATTTTTTATTTTCGAGTGCGTACAGAACTTTGGAAGAGCTGTCTACTTTAACTTCAATCATAAGGTCGGAGTAAGTTTGTCTGATACTTTGAATCGTCTGCATGAGCGGGATATCCAGTACATGGTCGCTAATACCAATTTTGATATTTTGGATATTTTCACAGACGTTGAGCGTTGTTAACGCGCTGGCGTGGGCCACCATCAGACTTTGAGCCCGGGATAGGAACACTTCGCCCTGCGGCGAAAGGTAGATATGACGCGGCGTTCGGTGGAAAAGCGGATATCCTAGAATATTCTCAAGCTTTTGAATTTTAACGGTAACTCCTGACTGAGTGATGCAAAGTGACTCGGCTGCCAGGGTAAAGCTATTTAGCTCGGCAACTTTAAGAAAAGCCTCAACTGAATGCATATCAAGATATAAGCCCATCACCATTCCCGTTCGTCATTACTGAAATCAAATTAATGAAATTGTATCATGTTTTTCATTTTGGTAAATATTGCTTATCGGAAAAATCCTGACTGAAATATGCGTACGAAAAAACGTCTGGCGGTGAGGATTTTCCGAAAAATTAACTTTCATCGGCCGGTCGTCTCGAGCGAAAACGTCATTGAGCAGATAAAAAAATTATTAATAAATGAGATATTTTTTCATTCTTAACCTTCCAGGCAACGTAAGCCGTCGCCTGGAGGAGTCAAGGCTATGAATGTCTGATTTCAGCAATGGCGAAGAGTTTTTATTAAATATATCCTGGTTATGGCGCTTGAATACATCATTTGGTTCCCTTATTAAGGACGGTAATTTGAACATCAGTAAAGAAAAGATTTTAATCATCGATTCAACGACTGAAAAGCATTTCAACACAGCTATTGTCGAACAACAGATATTAGCCGGGCATGATGTTCAGTTACTGCATGTTAGCCATGTAAGTGAAATTCCTTTAAATTTTATTTCAGAAGTCAATTATCTTATTATCTGGGCATGTGTACCCGCCGTTAATTTCGATAAAGCATTTTTATCCAGTTTAAAAAATTGCCGAACCATTGTTAAAGCGGCGGTGGGTTTTGACAATATTGATATCTCTGCTGCTCGTGAGTTGGGCATTTCTGTGCTTAATATTCCGGATTATGGCACGGAGGAAGTTGCCGACCATGCTTTGGCACTGCTGCTGGGCATTGCGAGAAAACTTGAAGAGATCCATATCCACGTCAAACAAGGTGGCTGGGATTGGGCAAGTGTCAAAAAGCTCTATCGCCTGCGCGGCCGTAAATTAGGCATTATCGGTTTTGGCCGTATCGGTGGTGCGGTTGCCAGAAGGGCGGCGGCGTTTGGTCTGAATGTACAGTTCTACGATCCCTATGCGGTCAGCGGGCTGGATAAAACGCATGGTGTCTTTCGCTGCGAATCTCTGCAAGAGCTTCTGACTAGCTCAGACATCATCTCCGTGAATGCGTCTTTAAACCGCACTTCTCACCATCTGTTGTCACACGCCGAATTCGACATGATGAAAATGGGTGTTTTGCTGGTCAACACGGCGCGCGGCGGAATTATTGATTCTGACGCCCTTTTTTCAGCCATCAAATCAGGAAAAGTGGCAGCTGCTGGTCTGGACGTGCTGGAAAATGAACCCGATATTCCCGACGGCTTCAGAACGCTGGATAACGTGCTGCTGACCGCACACTCCGCTTTTTATACGGAAGAATCTTTTCTCGAAATGCGAACCAAATCCGCTGAACTGGTTCGACAAAAAATGAACGGGCTACCTGTCAGAAACTGCGTTAATGAAAATTCCGGCGAGCACTCTGTACCCTACTAAATACAAAGTTTATGAGCATGTCTAAAGATAATATGATTGACATTAAACAATTTGAAGAAGAAACCCGATTCTCTGAAAAAACCACGCCTTATTTAAGAGAGCTGATTAAGAAAAGCGTCGCAATCAGAGATATGTATGAGTTTAACCCAGAATATGAAACCTTGCCGGCTAATCTGGATGTGGATTTATTAAATGAAAAGACCTCGACACCGGTATTCGGCACGGTAAGAAAATATGATGGTCAGCTGCTGGTATTGCTCTCTTATACCTGTGCGGCCAACTGTCGTTATTGCGAACGTCAGGATCGTGTCGGAGTAGGTCTGGACGTTGAAGGCAGACTTAAAATGTCTCAGATCGATGATATTGTAGAGTATATCGCCAATGATCCGACTATTTATGAAGTCATTGCCAGCGGGGGTGACCCTCTGACCAACCCGAAAGGATTGCAATACCTGTTTAACAAGTTGAAAGAAATCGAACATGTTAAGGTGGTGAGGATCCATACGCGTTATCCGTTACAAAACCCTGGCAAAGTACGTATGGAATTAATGGAAGAGTTGGCAAAAGCAAAACCAACGGTCTATTTAAGCCTGCATATTGATCATCCCGATGAGCTTCAGCCTGAAGTCATCGAGCTGATTCATGCATTCAGAAAAATGGGTTATGTGATGTTAACGCAGACCGTTTTCTTAAAAACCATCAACGATAATAAAGAAATACTTAAAACGCTGTTCCTGCGTTTATTCGAACTGGGTGTACGACCTTATTATATTTATCATGGTCAGGAAGTGACCTCTACGCGTCGCTTTGTTATGAGCCTGGAAGATGAAATGGCGATCATGACGCAATTACGCAATGAACTTTCCGGTCTGGCCTTCCCGCAGCATGTTATCGATATTCCCAGCGCATCCGGAAAAGTCGTTGTCCCCAGCGAACACTGGAATACCGACACCGCGACAGTGACTGATTTTTATGGCAAGACAGTAAACACTCACGACTGGTCAACGGTTATTAAGCAGGGCTCGCCGGGGAATTGTTAATATGAAAACATTTATCATTCTTCAAAATATTGTCACCTTTCGTGCTGACTGGAATAAATTAATCGACCGCGATCGGTTTTCGGTCTGTTTGCTTACCGGACATCAGGGATGGGGAAATCTGCCTGAAGATCAAAAAGTTTGTTTTGACGATATCAAAATTTGCGACCCTTTTACCGTCGACAATCTCGAGCAGGCTTGCCGCGATTTGTTCGCTGAGCGCCATATCAGCGATATGTCTGAAGTCAGCATCATCACTAATGACGAGTATTTCCTCGGCCATGCTGCCCGGTTGCGTGAAATATTGGCTATTAAGGGCGCGACATTTGCGCAAATAGAGCCATTCATCAACAAGCTGCGTATGAAAGCGGTAATGGAAGCCGGGAACATAGCTATTCCCAGGGTGCTGCCATTCTCGCCAGCAGAGTATCAGCGTGAGCCAGAAAAATATTGTCAGCAGATTGAGAAGGCCGTGGGGTATCCCGTTTTTGCCAAGCAGATTGACTCGGCGGGGAGTGAGCTGATCGCTAAAATTGAAGATCCTGCCGCGTTACGCCGCTGGTGCAGTGATAACCGTGTCGTCGCGAACTATGAACTCGATGAGTTTATCGAAGGGCGTCTTTACCATATCGACTCGCTGATTTTTAACGGCAAAATCGAAGAGATTTATATCTGTCAATACAGCTATCCGAATGCGGAATTCATTGAGGGCAAACCTATTGGTAGCCTGCCGCTGGAAAAAAATGACCCGTTGTATCAGCAGTTTTATGAATACAATCAACGCGTATTTGATGCTCTGGGCTATGTGCCGGACGGGGCCACGCACCTCGAAGCATTCCTCACACAGGATAACCGTATCGTATTTTTAGAGATTGCAGCGCGGGCGCCGGGCGGTTGGATCCCACAAATGCATGCACTCTGCTCCGGAAGTAATATTGAAGAGCAGCATTTTCGTTCACAAATGGGGCAGTGGCAGAAACCGGTGCCACAGTCAGAAACTTATGCCGCCTGGGTGTGGTACCCCCATCGGGAAGGGGAATGTGCTGACCTGACGAAAGACATCAACATCGGAAATGAATATAAAACGGTGTGGGAAGTGAAGCAGGGTTCGCTGCTTGTTCGCCCGCAAAGTGTTCGCGACCGTATTGGCGGTGTCCTGCTTTGGGGATCCTCTTATTCGTCTCTGAAAGAAGATTATCACTGGCTGGTTGAACAATATATTCCTTATCAGCGTATGCAACAGGTCGGTAATGAGGTCACGGAATGAATACATGGGGTATGTTGAGGCTGTGGTGGCCAAGCGCAATCAGTATTAGCTTACTTAATCTGGAGTTGCCGCTTATTTCGGTCATTCTGTCCGCCTATAGTCTGCAGGCGTCCGGAGATTATGCCATAGCCTTGAGTACCTTTATGTTTGCCAATGCCTTTGTTTTTCCTTTGTGTGCAGTGGTTATCAAAATAAGGAAGAGCAGGGAGACGCTGATATTCGCCATGCTGCTGGCTGTTAGTGTCTTTGTTATATTCAATATTGCCGTCTCAATATTCAGTTCGAAGATGACGCCACATATTGTATTCATCACGCATTTCTTTTCACTCTCATTATTGGCCGTAGCCGTCAGGAGGTATTTGCAGGGATGCTGTATTTTGGAAGGAAAAACTGCACTAATGAGCCGGGCTTCTTTAGTGCGGGTGCTGGTCTCGGTCATCGGGTGTTTTACCTTGACCCGATTTCAGGTGCCTGTCGATATGGCGGCCATTGTGGCGCTGGTTTGCGGAGCATACACCGAGGCGGCCCTGTTGTTCATTATGGTACGCTGGCAGGGCATTCGTTTATATGACAGCACAGGTCATCACTATGCTGCGCTGTTAGCGCCGTACGCTTCGGCTTTCCTTATGTCAGCTTCATCACTGATGAGTAATATCATCGTTGTGATCTGTTTGGGGCAAGTCGCCGAAGGAGACACTGTTTTAAAATACTGGCCGCTGACCTTCGGGATGATATGTATTTCGATAGGATCGGTGCTTGATATCGAAAGTATTCTGCTCAAGATACTGGGCCACCAGTCGCCGGGAAAATCACTATTCACATTTCTCAGCGTTCAGTGTCTGGTTGCGCCGGTGTTGTTTATATTATTGTGTGTCATTCTGGGTAGCTTTAATTTGTTTCCGGCAGGCAGCAAAGTGTTATATATGAATGCGTATTTCTTTATCGCTATTGTTGGTGTTTCGACAATGTGGATTGTCCGCGGATATTGTCGTTCTGTCCTGATGACGAATAACCGTCTTGGTGTGATTAATTTCAGTATCTTCACTGCGCTGGTCACGCCTGTTGCAGTCTTTTACCTCTTTCACATCGCTGATTATGGCCTGATGCTTTCAGTGGGTATTTTTTCCTCTCTGATCGTAGTTGAACTGCTGTGTTATGGGGCTTATGGCCTTATACGAGGAGTAAGCCGGCCACAGTGGGTGAAAAATTAGATAATTAAAGGATTCGCTGTTGTTGTTGTCTGTACCCGGTGAATATAAAAAATAAATATCAGTATTAAAAATGCGCCCCATTCGAGGGCCATTAATCATGTTTTAAAATTGAAGGCAAGGTGTGTAATAAAAATGACAGCCGTAACGAAGTTTATCCCCTATACCCAACGTACTATCAGTAAAGCCCCTCAATGGGAAAAGTTCACTCCCGAAATGAAACATACCGTTGAGGTGCTGAGTCAGGTATTACCTTTTCGTGTCAATCAATATATCCTCGATGAACTTATCGACTGGGATAATATCCCCGATGACCCTATTTTTCGTCTGACATTCCCGCATCGTGAAATGCTGAGGGAAAATGAATTTTCCCAGCTCAGTGATGCTCTTCGTCAGAATAAAGACGAAGCGACTTTGCAGACGATCATTAATAAGATCCGCCATCGTATGAATCCGCACCCGGCGGGTCAGCTTACACATAATGTTCCTATGCTCAACGGTGAGGCAGTGCAGGGGCTTCAGCACAAATACAAAGAGACCGTGCTATTTTTCCCTTCTGCAGGTCAAACGTGCCATGCTTATTGCACCTTTTGTTTCCGCTGGCCGCAGTTTGTGGGCATGGATGAACTTAAATTTGAGGCGCGCACTTCCGCACTGCTGGTTGAATATCTCAAGCGTCATCCTGAAGTTTCCGATGTATTAATCACCGGCGGCGATCCAATGATTATGAATGCGCGCGCTCTGGGGGATTATATTCGTCCTCTGCTTATTCCTGAGCTTAGCCATATCAAGAATATTCGTATCGGTACAAAGTCGGTGGCTTACTGGCCGCAGCGCTATGTTACCGATAAAGACGCTGACGATGTATTACGCTTGTTCGAAGAGGTTGTGGCTGCGGGGAAAAATCTTGCCCTGATGGCACACTATAATCACCCTCAGGAGATCCAGCCTGAAATAGCCCAGACTGCGCTGAAGCGTATTATTGCCACCGGTGCTACGGTGAGAATGCAATCTCCACTTATCCGCCATATTAATGAAGATCCAAAAGGGTGGGCGACCCTGTGGACGACCGGTGTACGTCTCGGCGCTATCCCTTATTACATGTTTGTCGAGCGGGATACCGGCCCCAATGAATATTTCGGGCTTCCTCTCTTTAAGGCCTGGGAAATATTCCAGCAAGCTTATCAGTCGGTATCCGGTTTGGCGAGGACGGTGCGCGGCCCTTCAATGAGTGCCTTCCCCGGTAAAGTCATGATTGATGGGATAACAGAAATCCGTGGCGAGAAAGTCTTTGCGCTGCAATTTCTTCAGGCGCGTAACCCGGACTGGGTACGTCGGCCCTTCTTTGCCAGATATGATCCGCAGGCCTCGTGGCTGGACCATCTGCGACCTGCCTTTGGTGAGTCACATTTCTTTTTCGAAAATAAAGACAAAACCACGCCTTTCGAAGAAATGGCCAGAATCGTCACTGTATAAACTGCCCGGAATTAAAAATGATACCTGAATATGAAGTCTATGCGCTGCGCTACGCAGAGCATAAAAACCGATCGCGTAATGAAAACTTTATTTCGCACGATGAACACGATAACAGTGATATGCCGCTGGATTTTTATTGCTGGTTAATTCGCCATGAAAATACCTTGCTGATGGTGGATACCGGATTTAATCGCGAGCTGGCCGTGAAACGTGATCGACATTATTACGGTTCGCCAGAGTCGCTGTTGCAAAAGCTGGATGTTGACGCAAACCGCATTGGAAAAGTTATTGTCACGCATATGCATTATGACCATATCGGCAATCTGAAGGCCTTTCCCAATGCCACGCTGTATATGCAGGAAAAAGAGATGCATTACTGCACCGGCAGACACATGCTGCACCGCTATGTGAGAGCGCCTTATGATCCCGAAAATATTGCCAATGCGGTTTATCGTCTGCATCAAGGTAAAGTGCGCTATGTCGGCAGGCATGAGGAAATTTTACCGGGTATTCATACGCAGCTTGTGGGGGGGCACACCGCAGGGTTGCAAATTGTCACGGTAAATACAGCGCGTGGCAAAATTGTCCTGGCCAGCGATTCTGCGCATTACTGGCACCATGTCGATGCCTCAACGCCGTTTCCAATCGTGATGGACATTCCCGACATGCTGGCGGCGCATAATACCCTGAAGCAGCTTGCATCCGACCTTACCTGCATTATTCCCGGCCATGATCCCCAGGTGCGAACGTTATTCCCGCGCTTTAAGGGCGAAGAAAATATTGTACAACTCCACCTTCCGCCAGAAGGAGAGATCCGTGCGCGTTAATCATCTCGCTATTATTGGTTTTGGTCCTCGTGGCCTGAATGTCCTTGACCGTATTATCGAAAATGTCATTAACGATGCTATTCAGGATCCTATTCACCTGCATATTATTAATCCGGGAAATCCGGGGCAGGGGAGCCATCCGGCAGAACAACCTGAGCATTTATTGGTGAATACGGTCTCCTCTCAAATCACCTTGTTTGCAGGTAACAGCCAGGCATTGAAGGCCGGAGGCGAATCGTTTATTCAGTGGGCAAAAACGGCGGGTTACCGGCGTGATAACGATACCTTTACGCAAAATGGCGTCGGGGCAGAGCTGACGGATATGGAGTATTTGCCCCGATCGCTGCTGGGTGAATACCTCACGGATTACTATCAGCGTTTGCTTAAGCTTTTACCGGAAAATATCACGATTACCGAATATCGTCAGTTTGCCGTAAACCTGACTAAAGACGAACGTTTTACCGTCACTCTGCAAGACGGAAAACGTATTGCCTGTGATTTCGTTTTCCTGACCACCGGGCACGGATACCGTAAACCCACGCACAGCGATAGCCATTTTTCAGCATTTTGCGAGCGTCATCGTGATCGCAATCCGCTGCTGGCTTATCACGCTTCTCCCTATCCGGTTAAGCGGCTTGATACGCTTTCGGCAAAATGCCGGGTGCTTATTCAGGGATTCGGCCTGACGGCGCATGACACGATTTCGGCGCTGACCCTCGGGCGCGGGGGACGCTATATCAAATCCGGTGACGGGCTTGAATATATCGCCTCGGGAAGGGAGCCGGAAATAGTGCTCTCCTCACGCCAGTGTCTGCCGTTTGCGGGCAGGGGTATTAATCAGAAGGGGCTAACCGGTCGTCATGCCGGGCAATTTCTGACGCCTGCGGTGGTAGAGGCGATCGCTGCCAGCAATATTGCCGAACGGAATTCAAAACAGATCGATTTCCAATCGCAGATATTGCCCCTCTTAATTAAAGAGATGGCTTATGCCTGGCAGTGCGCGCTGATGCAGACACGGCTGGATCCGGAGACATTCAGCGCCGACGAACATGTTGTTGCGCAGATTGAGCAGGTGCTCTGGCCGCTGCGCAACCAGACCTTTGATGACTACCCGTCCTGGTGTGCATTCTTCCTTGAGATGGTTAATCATGACCTGCAACAGGCTAAATCAGGCAATATGAACAGCCCGTTAAAGGCGGCGACCGATGTATTGCGCGATGTGCGGGAAGCCTTGCGCCGGGCGGTTGAATGGAACGGGCTGACACCAGAATCACACCGTTACTTTATCGAATCCTTTAATCCGATTATTAATCGCATCTCTTTCGGCCCTCCGCTGCGCAGAAACCAGGAGCTACTCGCCTTGTTTGCGGCCGGTGTCGTCACACTGGGTGGCGGTCCGGCGACCGGGATTGTTTGCGATGAAAGCCAGTCCCGCTTCGTACTGCGCGGCCAGTTTACCCGGCAAAATTACCAGAGCCCGGTAGACGCCATTATTATCGCCAGACTCGACGCATATTCCCCTCTGACGGATGGCAGCGAGCTTACTCGTAATCTGCTCAGGAACGGACTCATTACGCCTTATATGAACGGTGATTATCATCCGGGGGGGATGGCGGTAGACAGAGAGCTGCATCCGATTAATGCCAGCGGAGTGGCCGACGAAAATCTTTGGGCGATCGGTTTCCCCGTCGAAGGTCCACATTACTATACCCACGCCTTGCCTCGCCCACATTTGCCCTCGCGACAGTTTGAGGATGCGAATATCAGCGTGAAGAGTTGCCTGCGCCGTCTCGTCCGTCAGGAATATCCGCTCACGACACCGGTGGAGGCATCAGCATGACTGAACAGCACGTCTTACAGCCGGGAAACTTGCGTTCATTCAGTCGCTATCTGGAGGATAACCAGCGGCCTCGCGAAGAGAGCGTCATCTGGAAGCAGTCATCTATTTTGCAGGCCCTGCAAACTGAAGAATTCACGGCCCGTGGTGCACTGTTTCTTGAAAATCCCCATCGCGAGAAGCAGGGAGAAACCTTGCATGATCTGTCTGTCACCGTTCAGGTTATTCCTGCCGGCGACCGCACTACGCCACACTCTCACTCTTTCTGGCATCTGTACGTGGTGATATCCGGAAAGGGGGAACTGGTGCTGGATAATAACTCCCCGACGCCGTTTGCCAGCGGTGACGTTATATATGTGCCGGCATGGAGTGAGCATCAGTTTATTAATCAGGAGGATGAAAATCTGGTTTTGTATGTGATCCAGAATTTGCCGGGTATGGCAAAGCAGGGAACATTATTACGAAACGATGGAGATAAAACCTACTCGCCTCATTCGAAATAAATTACTTAATTATTAAAGGTATCATCATGGCTGAAATATCTTCGTCTCCGTCGCTGAGCGCATCAAAAGTAATGACGCACATCTTCTTACCGTTTGCTTTCGGACATTGTACGTCATTTCTGTTCAGGAATATTAATGCGGTATTAGCACCCTTTTTGATTTCGGCAATGTCGCTGTCGGCCGGGCAGCTCGGCATTTTATCCAGTGCGTATTTCTTCTCATTTTCTCTGGCGCAGTTGCCTGTCGGGCTGGCGCTTGATCGTTATGGTCCGAAACGTGTGCAGCTTACTCTGCTTGGCGTGGCGGTGGCTGGGGCAGTGCTGTTTGGTATCGGGCACAGCTTCACCACCTTATTGCTGGCGAGAATACTCATCGGGCTGGGGTTGGCGGCATGTTTTATGGGCTCAATTAAAGTGCTGTCATTTTGGGTGCCGGTAGGCAAATTACCCTCGATTCATGGGTATCTTCTGGCGGCAGGCGGACTGGGCGCGATGTTGTCAACCTTGCCGGTTGCCTGGCTGGTAGGATTTATCTCCTGGCGGATGCTTTTTTTTGTCATGGCAGGCATCACGCTGATGGTGATGTTGGCCATCGCCTTGTGGGTACCGAAAGATCCTGTTGAACACAAAATGGTGAAGTGGCCGAGCCTCGCCTCATTGCTTGAGGTATATAAAAACCGGGCGTTTCGCAAAGTGATTAGTCTGTTGCTGCTCCCGCACACTGTCGCTTTTGGTTTGCAGGGACTGTGGATGGGCAAATGGTTGCAGGATGTCGGGCAGTACAGCATCGCGGAAACCTCCGTTTATCTTTTCATTGGCATGGGCGCGGTCGTGGTGGGGTCATTGTCCGTGGGAGCGGTAACACAATGGGCCGGAAAATTTAACATTAAACCGCTGGACGTGGGGGGAATCGGTATTGCGCTGTTTTTGGCCGTGCAGGTGCTTTGTGCATTAAATATCGTGCCTTTGCTTCCCGCATTGTCGATAGGCTTCACACTCATCGGCACCATCGCTGGCCTTGAATACACCATCGTCGCGCAAAATGTGTCACCGGCAATGACCGGCCGCGCGGCAACCTGTCTCAATCTGCTTATCTTGTTCGGTGCCTTTCTCACGCAAACGTTGTTCGGGGTGATCATTGGATTCTGGCCAATGGATGTCGCAGGCCATTATCCGCAAATAGCCTATCAGGCCGCGTTTGGTTTTATGATCCTCCTGCAGGCACCAGGCTTCTTCAAATGGCTCGTGGGTGTGATTAAGCGTGGCTCACTCAAGACGGCGGATGACAGCTTATGATCAGGCTCTACGGTTGCCGCACGTCGTCTGCGACGAACAGGGTACGCATTGCATTGCGTTTAAAAGACATTAGCTATCAATATGTTGAGGTCGATTTACAACAGGGGGAGCATCTTACCTCCTCTTACCGCGAACTCAATGCACAAAGAAAGCTGCCGTTGTTAATGCACAACGGTCAGATATTGACGCAGTCACTGGCCATTATCGAATACCTGAACGATATCCGTGCCGGGCACGACTTACTGCCTCGCGATCCGCTGGAGCGGGCCGCCTGCCGGAGTTTTGCCTCGCTGTTCGCGGCCGATTATCACCCGCTGATCACCCGTCGTGTGGCAGACAGACTGCGTGCGTCTGACATGACCGAAACCGATATCAGTCAGTGGAAGCTGCATTGGCTGGACGAATCCCTGCAAGTGGCAGAAGAAACCTTGTCGCAGAGAGCCGTACACCAGCCGTTTTGCTGTGGTGCTTCTCCTGTGATGGCGGATATATGTCTTTTTGCTCAGTGTGAGTCGGCGCGTAAACAGGGGATAGATCTGAGCCATCACAAGTTGCTCTTCGGCATTTATGCGTTGTGTTATGAGCTTGATGCTTTCCACGAGGTTCCATAAAGAACATTGGGCGCTGCCGGGTGGCGGGTTCAGAAAAATGGGCTTCAGCGTTGAGGCCAATATCTACAATAAACAGAGAAGTCAGAAATGAATACGTTTAAAAAAACAGCAGTGGCGATGGCATTTTTACTGGCAAACGGTGCGGCGCATGCTGCACAGGCAGAGAAAATCAGCGACCCGCTGAAATGGCCCGCACAGTGTGATGAAGTCAGGTTTTCTGACAGCGACCTGAGCCTGGACAGATTGCCAGATATGGATCCGCAAAAGGCCAGCCCGGAGCAACTTGCCGCGATTAAAAAAATCAGTGCCGGACCGCGCGGTTGTATTTTCGGGCCGTTTTCAGTGTTACTGAGAAGCCCGGAATTACTGACGCGTGTTCAGATGCTGGGTGAGCACGTGCGTTTCACTTCCGAATTGCCTAAACGCATCCGTGAGTTCGCCATTCTGATTGCCGGACGTGAAATGCAATCGCCCTACGAGTGGTATATCCATGAGCCGATTGCCTTACGCTCAGGGGTGACCCGTGAAACTGCCGATGCCCTGGCGGCACAGCGCAGACCTCCGCATATGACCCACGATGAAGCCATTACCTATCAGTTTGTCACCGAACTTCATAAAACTCATATGGTGCAGGATGCCACCTATGACGCATTCAAAGCGCGTTTTGGAGAGTCGGGTGTGGTTGAGCTGACCGCGCTGGACAGTTATTTCGGGCTACTTGCCCAGGAACTTAACGTCGCGCGCACGGCAGCACCGGAAAATGTACAGCTTCCTTTCAACCCACCCTGGAAATCATAAGGCTGCACGATGTCACTTACTATTACTGAAGAGTGTATCTACTGTGATATTTGCCGTCCGGCGTGCCCTAACAGCGCGATTTCCGCAGGAGATGAACTGTATGTGATTAACCCAAACCTTTGCACTGAATGTGTGGGTCATTATGATGAACCACAATGTCAGCAAGTGTGTCCGGTGGAATGTATTCCGCTGTTACCCGAACTAGCCGAAAGCAAAGAAAAACTTTGGGAGAAATATACGCTAATCACCGGGTCGGTTGTTTCCTGATATAGAAGTCCTGACAAAAAATACGCCGAGGCGCAATGCCGGCCAGTTAAGCCTGACTGACTTTTTTATCCAGTATCTGTGCTTTCCCGGTAAGAGAAATTGCCGTAAAGGAGGGAGAAATTATCACAAAGCCCGCTCAGGTTTCCCTGAGCGGGCTTTTCTAAATCTGGCTCCTCTGACTGGACTCGAACCAGTGACATACGGATTAACAGTCCGCCGTTCTACCGACTGAACTACAGAGGAATCGGTTGATGGCGCGCAGTTTACTGATTTCTGCCGCAGGCGCAATGGCCTTTTTCACCGGATGCGATCGATTGCAGAAAGCGTAATCAGTTCCCGCTCCTGCCTGGCAGCCAAAAAGCGCTGCGCTCACACAGGACTTCTCTTCATCGCCCTTGCGCCTCAGGGACGGCTGCTAAACTTACTGGCTTATCAGTAACGATTCAGCACCGATTCTCACTGGCGAGACGCTGATCAATCAGCCGCTCGCGCGCTTAAAAAGGAGAAACCGATGACAGAGCGTCCACACTATCCTCAGCAGCGACCAGCGCAAACCGGGTTTGCTGGCTCAGTAACAAGGCAGCCAAAACCTCATCACAGTGAAGAGCGTTACCAGCGCTCTGACCATTCGAAAGAGAAAACCGCCATCACGAGCGGCCGCATCAAAAGTCTCTGACAGGTGAAGGAGGAAAAATGAAAGCCTATCCATTAAAGCTGACAACACCACTCGCCACCCACATCTTCGGCGGCCAGCGTATCCGGCAGCAGCTGGGTAAAGCAGGGCTGCCGGACTCACGCGTAGCCGAAACCTGGGAGATCAGCGATGTCGACGGCATGATCGCCTCGGTTACCAACGGCGAACTGGCGGGCACCAGCCTGCGCGAGTTGATCACCCGTTACCCTGATGACATCGTCGCACCCGGCTGGCGCGGTCCGCACTTTCCGCTGCTGAGTAAATTTATCGATGGCAGCGGAATGCTGCCGGTGCATCTGCACGCCGATGATGAAGCGGCGCAGCGTCTTGAGCAGCAGCCAAACGGCAAAACCGAAGCCTGGCATATTCTGTGGGCGGCGCCGGATGCCACCTGTCTGCTGGGCGTACGCGCCGGTGTGGATCATGCCCGGCTCAAAGCGGCGCTGCTGGCGGAAGATTACGATGCGGTGATGCATCGGGTGCCGGTCAAAACTGGTGATACTTTTTACGTTCCCGGCGGGATGCTGCACAGCTTTGGTCCCGACACGCTGATCTATGAAATCGAACAGACCTCCGACATCCAGCAGCACGCCATGCCGTGGAATATGGAAGACGGCTCGTGTCTGAGCCAGGCGGAGTGGGAACAGAACATTGATGCGCTGTTACAGGAACTGCGGCCGGAGCTGCGCTGCGAACCTCAGCCGGGCCTGACGCTGAACAGTGCGGATCTGACGCGGCGGTTTTGCTGTGCCAGTCCTTATTTTGCGCTGGAGCGCTGGCAGTTCAGCCAGTCACAGCGCTTCAGCTTCAACAGCGCGCGTATTCTTTCCAACCCTGGTGAGCCGCTGAGGGTAGAAGCCAATGGCGTCAGTGTAGAGATGGGTCGGGCGGAATCACTGCTGTTGCCCGCCGCGCTGGATGAGGTGATTCTGCACGATGCGGGTGACCTGTTAATCGGTTATGTGCCGGATCTGGCTGATGAAGTGGTAACACCGTTGCGCCAGGCCGGTTACAGCGATCGGGCCATTGCCGCGCTGGGGGAGATTCCGGCCCTGGCAGAATAAAGCTGGCTCAGCGCAGGGCGTGTCAGGCGCGGGGCGCCGCCGCCTGGCGCACCTGCTTTCCTGCATCTCCCCGTCACCGGTCAGAGGTGTCAGGACCCGAGCCGGAATCTACAGCAACGGTTCTGAACTGAGGTCGCGATGCCGCACCATTGCGTTAAGCCTCACGTCATCAAAAACGGCCTATGGCGCAGGACACCAGCTCATTCAGGCGGAGAGAGAACAGAAATCAGCGATGAGATTGGATTGCCGGTTGATAATGCGTATGATTCTCATTCTTTTGCCCGGTCACACTGGACCGGTGCGATTCATCCCTTGATGGAGTTACGCATGAAATCGTTGTTTAGTCCGCGCAAAGCCACTGTTGCTCTGGCCATCGCCGCCACCTTTGGCCTAACCGCCTGTCAGGCCCCAGCCAAAAAAGTCGATGCGCCTGCTGCTGAAGCAGCAAAACCGGTTGATACGGCGATAACGCAACGCGCTCTGGGGGACGGTCTGTATGAAATGGTCTATTCACCGGTTTCTGAAGCGCTGTTTGTTGCCAGCGCTCAGGCGTTTAAGGATGTGAATGGCGGCATGATCTATCGCCTCGATCCGGTCACGCTGGCGACCAAAGGTGAAACCCACACCGACATGAAAAACTTCGGGACCGCCATCGATCAGCAGGGCAGCGTGTTCTACACCACCAACTCACTGGATGGTGCGATCTCTAAAGTCGACGCGCAGAGTGGCAAGGTGCTGCAGCGTCTGGTCTTCCCTGGCAAAATCAGCAAAGAAGGTTATCCGGCCGGGGCGCGCGAAGTGCTGTGGCACGGTAACGAGCTCTATGTCGGTCGCGTTGCCGATCCTGGCTATATCTCGGTGGTGGATACCAAAACCTTTAAGCTGAAAACCGAGATTAAAAATGCCGGTAAATGGGTCACCGGTCTCCTCTATTCCCCGCTGACCGAACGTATTTATGCCGCCAACGGTTCCGGTGAAATCCTGGTGATCAATCCGCGCAGTCACAAAATCGAAAAACGCCTGACCGCCGGTGATGGCAAAGAGTACCTGTTCCTTAATATGGCGGAAGATCCGGCCACCGGTCGTCTGTTTGTCACGGACGATTCCAAAGCCAAAACCACGCTGGTGTTCGACGAACGCAGCGGGAAGGTGATCAAACGTATTGAAGGTGACGCGCTGGGCATTAAATTCAATGCACAGCGTAATGAGCTCTACATCAGTCAGCGCGAATCGAAAAAAGTGCTGCAGCTGGACGCCACCACCTACGCGGTGAAAAAGAGCTGGGCGTTTGATAAAAGTCCTAACAGCCTGCTGATTGGCCCGGACAACAACACGCTCTATGTCACCCTGAAGGCGGAGTTTAACAAGGACTCATCGACTAAGGGCACGGACGAAATCGTGCGGATTGCACTGAAGTAATCACGCGCTAAAAGCGTCACTCTGTATTGGCAGGGAAGCGACGCGAACAAAATGAAAACCCGCTCAGGGAAGCCTGAGCGGGTTTTTTTATTGATAACAATGCTCCACATCATCTCACCCGATAACAAATCTGGTACAGCTCGCAAAACTATGAAGGCTGTGTGGATTCATCACTGACCCGACTGAACGCCTCTCTCACTTTGCAATAAAGGCACAGGCATCTGAAATCCCCCTGCATCACACTCGATTATCGCTTTACACCTATATAGCATTTGACCTATATTATTAAGGAGATCCCGTGTGGATGATTAAAACGACGGAGAGATTTGATCGCTGGTTTACCTTGCTTAATGAGAGCGATCGCGCCTGTGTACTGGCAGGATTAATGGTGTTGCGCGAAAAAGGGCCGGGGTTATCCAGGCCATATGCCGATACGCTAAAGGGCTCTGTTTATATCAACATGAAAGAGCTGCGTATTCAGAGTCGCGGCGAGCCGATAAGGGCTTTCTTTGCTTTTGACCCGAACCGCACGGCGATTGTGCTTTGTGCCGGAAATAAGGTGGGCAATGAAAAGCGTTTTTATCGGGAGATGCTTCCGGTTGCCGATGGGGAATTTACACACTGGCTGAATGGCTTTAAAGATGAGGAGTAACCAGATGGGTAGAACGCTTGAACAGCTTATTGCGGATGAAAAACCGGAAGTCGTTGCCGACGCACAGGCGATGGCGACGGATATCCTGCTCAACATTCACCTTGCCGAACTGCGCGAGAAAGTGCAAAAAACACAGGTCGAAATGGCAAAGGCGCTGGGTATTACACAGCCTACCGTGGCGGGCATGGAGAAGCCGGGCCGCGACCTGAAGCTTTCCACGCTCAAGCGCTATATCGATGCGGCAGGGGGTAAGCTGCGGCTGGTGGTGGAACTGCCGGACGGCTCTCACTTCGGGTTTGAGGTGTAAGCCATTCAGGCGGGGATGCCATGCCGCCGTGACCAAAAACGTAAAAAGCCCGCTCAGGTTTCCCTGAGCGGGCTTTTCTAATTCTGGCTCCTCTGACTGGACTCGAACCAGTGACATACGGATTAACAGTCCGCCGTTCTACCGACTGAACTACAGAGGAATTGCTGGAACGGGGCGAATATTAGCGGCGTGGGTTCAGCTTGTCAAAGCCCTCTTTGATGAATTGCGTTCAGATGCTCGTAAAAGCAGCGGATCGGCGTTTTTTTAGGGTTTTCGGTGACTTTTCAAACTGCCAACAGGATCTCAATTTAAGGGCATTTCCTGACAGATGTTAGATGCATGTCAAAGTTTTGTTATTTGGCGATGTTAAAACAATCATTTCAGTGCTTTTATGATAAAAATTTCAAAACGTGATTATATGGAATAAATAAACTGCTTATCATCACGGACGCAACTGTTGTGAAAAAGTAAAACAACATTTTGAAATTAACTGTTTGTGAATCAAGTGATTGTGAAAAGGAGTGGTCGGTCACAAAAATAGCCAGAACCGGAAGTCTTACCTCAAATTTAACGAAACAGACGCCAGCCCGGTTGGATGAATGTAAAAGATATTTTTCATTCGCAGTGTCAGCCACTGAGCAAGTTAACAAATAAGAAGGGTCCCTATGAACATTAAAAGAACGATTGTCGCCTCACTGTTAGCCTGCATGTTGCCTGCCGCCGTCATGGCAAAAGATCTCTCTGTCGGTGTCTCTATGGCACTGTTTGATGACAACTTTCTGACCATTCTCCGCACATCAATGCAGAAAGAGATGCAGAAAGATGGCGTCAAAGGTCAGATCGAAGATGCAAAAGGTGACGTTTCACAGCAGCTGCAACAGGTTCAGACCTTTATCGGTCAGGGCGTCGACGCCATCATCGTCAACCCGGTCGATACCAACGCGGTGAAACCGATTATGGATCAGGCAACCAAAGCCGGCATCCCACTGATCTTCGTTAACCGTCGTCCACAGGCTGAGCTGACAGACAAAATGGCTTATGTCGGTTCCGATTCCGAGCTGGCTGGCCGCTTACAGATGGAAGCCCTCGCTAAAGCGATGAACGGCAAAGGCAACGTCGCCATTCTGATGGGCGATCTGGCCAATGAAGCGACCCGTGACCGTACCAAAGGGGTTGAAGAGGTTGCCGCGAAATTCCCGGGTATCAAAATTGTGCAGAAGCAGACCGCAAAATTCATGCGTAACGACGCGGTGGATGTGGTCAGCAACTGGATGACCGCCGGTAATGAAATTAATGCTATCGCCTCTAACAACGACGAAATGGCGATCGGTGCCTTACAGGCGCTGGGCAAAAATCCGGACAAGATTCTGATTGCTGGCGTTGATGGCACGCCCGATGCGTTGCAGATGCTGAAGCAGGGCAAAATGATCGCGACCGTCTTCCAGGATGCGCAGGGCCAGGGTGAAGGTGCGGTACAGACCGCGGTGAAGCTGGCGAAAGGCGAGAAGGTTCAGAAGATTATCAATATCCCTTACCAGTTGATCACCAAAGAAAACATGGAACAGTTTACCCAGCGTAACCTGAAATAATCGTTCCCGACCCAGCTGTACGGAGGTGATGTATGACCGCTTTTGCGCTTGAAGCCGAAGGCATCAGCAAGTTCTTCCCCGGCGTGAAAGCACTCGACAACGTCTCGTTGCGGGTGCGTCCGGGAACGGTACATGCCTTGATGGGCGAAAATGGCGCGGGCAAATCCACTTTAATGAAGTGCCTTATCGGGATGTATCGTCCCGATAAGGGCACCATTCGCATTAAAGGGGAGCCGGTGCAGTTTCAGGACACCATGGACGCGTTGCGTTCCGGTATTTCGATGATCCACCAGGAGCTGAACCTGGTGCCGTACATGACGGTAGCGGAGAATATCTGGCTGGGCCGCGAACCGATGAAGTTTGGCTTTGTCGATCATGCCCGACTGAATCAGCTGACCCAGGCGCTACTCAACCGGCTCAACATCCGGTTAAAAGCGGAAAGCATGGTTGGCGATCTCAGTATCGCCTCGCAGCAGATGGTGGAAATTGCCAAAGCGGTCTCCTGGGATTCCGACATCGTGATTATGGATGAGCCCACCTCCGCGTTAACCGAAACCGAAGTCGCGCATCTGTTTACCATCATTCGTGACCTGCGGGAGCAGGGCAAAGCCATCATCTATATCAGTCACAAGATGGATGAAATTTTCACCATCACCGACGAAGTGAGTATTTTCCGCGACGGCAGCTGGATTGGCAGCGATCAGACGGCGAAATATACCCGCCAGTCATTAATCACCCAGATGGTGGGGCGCGAACTGACCCAGCTGTTCCCGAAATTCAACAATGCCATTGGTGAAGAGGTGCTGACGGTTCGCAACCTGAGCTGCAAAGACCGCTTCACCGACATCAACTTCAGCGTTCGCCGTGGCGAGATCCTTGGCGTGGCCGGGCTGGTGGGTGCGGGGCGCAGCGAGGTGATGGAAAGCCTGTTCGGTATGGAAAGTTTCGACAGCGGTGAGATTCTGATTGATGGCGTACCGGTCAATATCGACTCGCCCTCCACCGCGATTGAAAAAGGGATGGCGTTTCTCACCGAGGATCGCAAAAAGTCCGGGCTGTTTCTGGTGCTGTCGGTGATGGAGAACATGAGCATCGTCAACATGCCGGAGTACAGCGGAAAAAGTGGTTTTGTCAGCCATGTGAAGATGGCGCAGGACTGTATGGATCAAATCCGGCGACTCAATATCAAAACGCCGACCATGGATCAGATCATCAACAACCTCAGCGGCGGCAACCAGCAAAAAGTCCTGATTGCCCGCTGGCTGCTGGCGCAACCCAAGATCCTGATTCTGGATGAACCGACGCGCGGTATCGACGTCGGGGCTAAAGCGGAGATCTACCGCTTAATCAGTGAACTCGCCAACCGTGGCGTGGCCATCATTATGGTGTCGTCTGAATTGCCGGAAATTCTCGGCATGAGCGACCGGGTGATGGTGATGCACGGCGGGCGTATAACCGGCATCCTCGATAAAGAAGAGGCCGATCAGGAAACCATTTTGTCGTTGGCATCCGAGTGAGGCGCGAGACAACTATGAGCAATATGAAAGCTACTGCCACCCCGGCAGCACCGCAGCAACCCTCTTTTTTCGCCAGTCTGCGTCACAAATTGCCGAAAGATACCGGCATTTTTGTGGTGATGGTGGGGATTGCGTTAATTTTTGAAATGTTCGGCTGGTACGTGCGTGACCAGTCTTTTCTGCTCAACACCAACCGCCTGATCCTGATTGTTCTGCAGGTGGCGATCATCGGGATTATTGCGGTCGGCGTCACCCAGGTGATCATTACCACCGGTATCGACCTTTCCTCCGGGTCGGTCATCGCCCTGACGGCCGTAGTTGCCGCCAGTCTGGCGCAAACCTCGGATAGCCTGTCGCCGATGTATCCGTCGCTGGTGAATATGCCGGCAGCGATCCCGATTGCCGCCGGTATCGGCGTCGGCTTACTGTGCGGCGTGGTGAATGGCGTGTTGATCACCCGCACCGGTATCCCGCCATTTATTGCCACGCTCGGCATGATGGTGTCGGCGCGTGGTCTGGCACAGTATTACACCCAGGGTAACCCGATCAGCTTCCTTTCCGATGGCTTTACCTCTATCGGTCAGGGTGCGATGCCGGTGGTGATTTTCCTGGTGGTGGCGCTGCTGTTCCATATCGCGCTGAAGCATACCCGCTACGGTAAATATGTTTACGCCATCGGCGGCAACATGACTTCCGCCAAAGTCTCCGGCATTAACGTTAATAAATACCTGATCATCGTCTATTCCATCGCCGGCGCACTTTCGGGCCTGGCGGGCGTGGTGCTGGCCGCTCGTGTCAGTAGCGGACAGTCGAGCATGGGGATGTCCTACGAACTGGATGCGATTGCCGCAGCCGTAATCGGTGGCAGCAGCCTGATGGGCGGTGTTGGTCGCATTACCGGTACGCTGATCGGTGCCGTGATCCTCGGCCTGATTAAGAGCGGATTCACCTTCGTGGGTGTCGATGCTTATATTCAGGACATCATTAAAGGGATCATTATTGTTGCTGCGGTTTCGATTGATATGCATCGCAACCGTAAAAAACGCTGATTCACTCCCGGCGTTGCGCCGCCGGAACGCGGGCGCATGCCTTGCCCTCTCTGCTGCCTGGCAGAGAGGGCAAGGTTCATCTTAATCCTGCCAATTTGCCGCCAGATTCCCGCTAAAGATAAGAAATCCCACTGATAGCGTTTACACTTCTTTCTGCATCCGCGACGCCTGAAGCCAGACTCTCTGCGCGTTTTCAGGCTGCCGCTGCACTAAAACAGTCTGCCGGTCATCACTTTTATGCACATCTGACTCGCAGCGCCTGCACTATCCCGGTGCGCCTGGTCCGCTTTACGCTTCCGTGCGGCTATCGCCGCTGCTTATTAACTCTTATGAGGTAATCAGAAACGCTTATTTTCCGGCGCGTTAGGAAAATTCTGGTTAGAGCAACGGCTGTGCTGACCAAACCTGGCCTGCATCTTGCAATTTCCTTAGCAACAAGGCGATTGGCTCAGACCAATTTCGCTATTCGGGGTTAGTGACGGAGGCAAGATGAATTTAAGACGACTGAAGTACTTTGTTAAAATCGTCGATATCGGCAGTCTGACTCAGGCGGCAGAAGTGCTGCACATCGCCCAGCCGGCGCTCAGCCAGCAGGTGGCGACGCTGGAGAACGAGCTGGATCAACAGCTGTTGATCCGCACCAAGCGCGGCGTAACGCCGACCGAAGCCGGTAAGATTCTCTACGCCCACGCGCGTACTATTCTGCGTCAGTGTGAGCAGGCACAAACCGCGGTAATCAATGCCGGTCAGGTGCTGAGTGGCCAGGTATCGATCGGCCTGGCACCGGGTACCGCCGCATCCTCGCTGACCATGCCGCTGTTGCAGACGGTACGCGATCAGTTCCCGGAAGTGCTGGTTTACCTGCATGAAAACAGCGGCAGTTCGCTGAATGAAAAAGTGATGAACGGTCAGCTGGATATGGCGGTGCTGTACGACCGTGCGCCGACCGCCGGAATTAACAGTATGCCGCTGATGAAAGAGGAGCTCTATCTGGTCGGGACTACCGACTGCCCGGGTGCCAGCGTCGATCTGGCTGATGTGGCGCAGATGAGTCTGTTCCTGCCGCGCGACTACAGTGCAGTGCGCAAACGTGTCGATGAGGCATTTTCATTGCGTCGCCTGAGTGCGCGGATCATCGGTGAAATCGAGTCGATCTCCACGCTGACAGCGGCGATCTCCAGTGGTATGGGCGTCACCGTGCTGCCGGAATCCGCCGCACGTTCGCTGGTCGGCTCGACCCATGCCTGGATGGCGCGCATCAACAGCCCGTCACTGAGTCTGCCGCTATCACTGAACATCTCCGCCCGCTTACCGTTGTCGCCTTCGGCGCAGGCAGTGAAAAATATTCTGCTGTCGCTGCTGAATAAGCCGATGAGTGAAGAGAGGGAGTTGATGTTAGTGAGTTAACAGGCAGGGCTCTGTTGGGATTCGCCTGGCGGCGGGCTGGGGCTGGTTACGCATGGCTGCGGTCTGACATGGCAGGTTTCGTATGGCAGCGGGCTGGCATTGAGCAGGTTACGCCTGGCAGCGGGCTGGCACTGAGTAAGGTTTCGCCCGCCAGGCGTTGGGGAGTTTCAGCTTGCCCGAGCGGGCGGACGCGTCAAGGGGCGGACGCCCGCCCCTTAACAATCCCGGCGTCCGGCTGCCTTCGCGCCACGCTGCGCGCGGTGCCTTCGTCATTCACTGCGGCCGACGGACCGTCCGGACTCGCCGTCCCTGGCGAGGCCGTCCTTTCGCCGACGTCCTGTCGGCTCTTCCTGGCCTTCGCTCACTCCTCAGCGCTTCGGACGCCTCTGACAAACCCCCGCCTGAAGTATCTCTGTTTTTTTTATGGTCCGGAGTCGTCTGCTGGTTTGTGTAATGACGCCTGGCGGCGGGCGGGAGCTGGGGCTGGTTACGTATGGCAGCGGGCTGGCACAGAGTAAGGTTTCGCCCGCCAGGCGCTGGGGAGTTTCAGGTTGCCCGAGCGGGCGGACGCGTCAAGGGGCGGACGCCCGCCCCTTAACAATCCCGGCGTCCGGCTGCCTTCGCGCCACGCTGCGCGCGGTGCCTTCGTCATTCACTGCGGCCGACGGACCGTCCGGACTCGCCGTCCCTGGCGAGGCCGTCCTTTCGCCGACGTCCTGTCGGCTCTTCCTGGCCTTCGCTCACTCCTCAGCGCTGCGGACGCCTCGGGTAAACCCCCGCCTGCAAACCCGCTATTTTGTTTTATGGCCTGATATTGTCTGCCTGCTGATGGTTTGAGCCTGATAGTCAGGCGCGCTTCGCACTGCTGCATCCTGCGCAGCATCTGCATGACAGCGGATTCTCAGATTGCTGTCTGTCCTGATGTCGTCTGATTATTGACGGCCCTGAAAAAAACCAGCAGCACCGACAGTCATTGTGCTCATACATACAGCGGCGAAGAACTCACCAGGAAATACAGAAATAACAGCGAGGGGTTGGGAGGCCGTCTGAAGCGCTGAGCGGATGAGGGATTTCAGGACGAGCGACAGGGATGTCGCGAAGAGGCGGGGCCGCGCCAGGGATGGCGCGTCCCGGCCGGTCCGTGAGAAATCAGGAAGAAGCGAAGGGACCGCGAAGCGGCGGTGAAGCAGGCCGGAGCCCGGGGTCAAGGGGGCGCGGCGACTGGCGCCCCCTTGTCGATCGCCGGCAGCGGCGAAGCTGAAACTGCCGCAGCCAGCCGGCGAACGAAACCCGCTCATAGCCCGTTCGCGCAGCGAACCCCACCAGCCAGCCGGCGAACGAAACCTTCTCATAGCCCGTTCGCGCAGCGATCCCCCACCAGCCATCCGGCGAACGAAACCTTCTCAGAGCCTGTTCGCGCAGCGAACCCCACCAGCCATCCGGCGTACGAAACCTTCTCAGAGCCCGTTCGCGCAGCGAACCCCACCAGCCATCCGGCGAACGAAACCTTCTCAGAGCCCGTTCGCGCAGCGAACCCCACCAGCCGGTCGGCGGAACGAACCCCGCTCCCAGCCTGTTCGCGCAGCGAACCCTCACCCAGCCGGTCGGCGGAACGAAACCCCCTTAGCCCTGTTCGCGCAGCGAACCCCCAACCCTCATTCCCACCCCGTTATTCCCTAAAGTCATATAAGTAAATTTTTTAGTATTTCCTGTTATCAATAATAGTTCTTACCATCAATTCATCAGATTACGTAAAGGGAGGTAAATACCGTGAATTTCCAGCAACTTAAAATCATCCGCGAGGCGGCCCGCTGTGAATTTAATTTAACGGAAGTCGCCAATACGCTATTTACGTCCCAGTCGGGTGTGAGCAGACATATTCGTGACCTCGAAGATGAGCTGGGTGTGGAGATCTTTATCCGCCGCGGCAAACGCCTGTTAGGTATGACCGAACCGGGAAAAGCCTTGCTGACTATCGCTGAGCGCATCCTCGATGAAGCCGGGAAAGTGCGGCGGCTGGCCGATGTCTTTACCAATGAAACCAGCGGTATCCTGACGATTGCCACCACCCATACCCAGGCGCGCTACAGCCTGCCGAAGATCATTAAAGCCTTCCGTCAGCTCTATCCCAATGTCCGGCTGGAACTGAATCAGGGATCGCCGCAGGAAATCGTCAGTATGCTGCTGGCGGGCGAGGCGGATATCGGTATTGCCAGTGAAATGCTGGTCAATAACAGCAGCCTGGCGGCCTTCCCCTGGTTCAGCTGGCATCACGCTCTGCTGGTGCCGAAAGAGCATGAGCTGGTGCAGAATCAGCCGGTATCGCTCAGCACCCTCAGCCGCTATCCGCTGATCACCTATCGGCAGGGCATAACCGGCCGGTCACGCGTCGACCGGGCGTTTCAGGCCGCCGGGCTGAAACCGGATATTGTTCTCAGTGCGCAGGACTCCGACGTGGTGAAAACCTACGTCAAACTCGGTCTGGGGGTTGGAGTACTGGCCGATCAGGCGTGCGAAACTGAAGAGAACGATGACCTGGTCCGCGTTGAGGCGACGCATCTGTTTGATGCCAGCACCGTCTGGCTGGGTCTCAAACGTGGTCAGCTGCAGCGTAACTATGTCTGGCAATTCCTCGAATTGTGCAACGCGAACCTGTCGCTGGAGGAGATTAAACGCCAGGCGCTCTCCTACGGTAATGAAGATGAGCCGGTAATCGACTTCCAGATTTAACGCTGAGGCGCATCCATTTGGGTGCGCTTCTCACTGCACGGCATAAAATTTCTTTTCACGGCCAAAAATTCCTTTCCGGTACTTTCTGCTCTCCGACAACAACATCCTGCGCTGACCCGCCGCGATAAAGTGGAATCAACTGACCACAAGGGGATGTTATGTCGCGACTACAACTGAAAGATAGCGATCTGCTGCGCCAGCAGGCGCTGTTCGCCGGACGCTGGCAGGGCGCGCAGCAGGGCGCCACGCTGCCGGTCACCGATCCAGCCACCGGCGAAACCCTCGCCACCATTCCGGCGCTGGGAAAAAAAGAGACTGAGCAGGCGATAGCGCATGCCGAATCAGTACGCGTTGCCTGGGGAAAAACGCCCAATGCCACGCGCGCGGCGCTGCTGGAAAAGTGGCACCAGTTGATCATTGATCATGCCGACGATCTGGCGACGATCATGACCGCCGAGCAGGGCAAACCGCTGGCAGAAGCCAAAGGTGAAGTGCTGTACGGTGCCAGCTTTGTTAAATGGTTTGCTGAAGAAGCGCGTCGTATCTACGGCGATACTATTCCGGCCCCCAGCGATGACCGCCGTATTCTGGTGCTGAAACAGCCGGTTGGCGTGGCGGCAGCCATCACACCCTGGAACTTCCCGATTGCGATGATCACCCGCAAAGTGGCCCCCGCGCTGGCCGCGGGCTGCCCGATCATCGTCAAACCCTCTGAACTGACGCCGCTCTCGGCGCTGGCGCTGGCGGTACTGGCGGAACGCGCTGGCTTCCCGTCCGGCGTGCTGCAGGTGCTCACCGGCCTGCCGACCGAAATTGGTGAGACGCTGACCGCCAGCCGCACGGTGCGAAAGATCTCCTTTACCGGCTCCACAAAGGTCGGGCAGTTGCTGATGCAACAGAGCGCTGACAGCATCAAACGCCTCAGCCTGGAACTGGGTGGCAACGCGCCGTTAATCGTCTTTAACGATGCTGATATTGAGATAGCGGTGGCGGGCGTGATGATCAGCAAGTTCCGCAATGCCGGCCAGACCTGCGTCTGCGCCAACCGGATTCTGGTGCAGCGCGATATCTATCCGCAGTTCAGCGCCCGGCTGCTGGAGGTGGTCGCGACCCTGAAAGTCGGCGATGGCTTCACGCCGGGCACCACCATTGGACCGCTGATCAACAACCGGGCGCTAGAGAAAGTGAACGGTCACATTGACGATGCGCTGAGCCAGGGAGCCACGCTACTGACCGGCGGCATCAGTCGGGGCAACGGCACCTTTGTTGAGCCAACGGTGCTGGGTAACGTCACCAGCACTATGCGCATCGCGCATGAAGAAACCTTTGGCCCGGTCGCGCCGCTGTTTATTTTCGATGATGAAGAGCAGGCGATTGCGATGGCGAATGACACGCCTTATGGCCTGGGGGCCTATTTCTTCACGGAAAATATCCGACGGGCGTGGCGGGTGGCGGAAGCGCTGGAGTTTGGCATGGTCGGCTTCAATACCGGAGCGATCTCATTAGAAGTCGCCCCGTTTGGCGGCGTGAAATTATCCGGTATTGGCCGCGAAGGTTCACGTTATGGAATTGATGAGTATCTTGAACAAAAAACATTTCATATCGGCAGCCTCTGAATAATCTCACTCTATTAACCGCGCCAGCCTGTTTTCCGGGCTGGCGCTTTTTTTGCACCCATCATTGTTACCGCCCGACGTTAATTATCTGCACCCTGAATAACAGAGAAATTTATCAACAATGTGAAGCAGGTCGATTATTTACCGGTGAAAATCTGTCGTCGGGTGCAACGCTGGCTCACTGATATCCGTCATGGTGCAATTTCCGTGCGCGTTGCACCCGCAGAGTGCAACAATTTTGTGAAGTAAATCATCTGTTTAATTGTTCGGCAATTCTGCAAAAATTCCTTCATCAATACGGCAGAAAATTTTTTTGCGCTGTTTTAAACGCATTTTTATTTTTTGCCCGGCAGGCATACCTTCTGCATTAGCTTATTAACGCGATAACTAAGCGCGGTTTAAAAGGCTAATAAGCCAGCGAGTGACGGGTGTAACAAATAAGGATTCTTCCATGTTAAGTTTCGACCCTGAAAAAGTTTCTCTTCCGGTTGGTCATTATATTGGCGGCCAGCATCTTCAGAGCCAGGGCGCGCCCTTTGCGGTTAAGCGTCCCTCCGACGGTAAGGTCTACGCCACGCTGCATGACGCCACGCCGCAGGATGTCGATCACGCGGTTACCGTGGCGCATCAGGCGCTGAAAACCAGTGGCTGGTCAGGCTGCGCGCCACGTGAACGCGGTCGCGTATTGCGGCGCTGGGCTGAGCTGATTGAGCAGGACCCGCTGCTGGCCCAGCTGGAAGCGCTCGGATCGACCCGACCCATCAGCGATGTGGTACTGCACGAAATCCCGTTCACCGCCGAAGCGATTCGTTTTTATGCCGAATGCGCCGACAAATACAGCGGTGACCTGTTCCCGACCCGCGACAGCAGCCTCGGAATGCTGATTGCCGAACCTTACGGCGTAATCGGTGCCATCACCCCGTGGAACTTCCCGCTGTCGATGGCCTCATGGAAATGCGGACCGGCACTGGCCGCCGGCAATGCCGTGGTGCTTAAACCTTCTGAGCTGACCCCGTTTTCCACCGTACGACTGGCCGAGCTGGCAATTCAGGCGGGCTTACCGGCTGGCGTGCTTAACATTGTGCAGGGCAGCGGGGCGGTAACCGGCAGTGCGCTGGTGAAACATCCGCTGGTGCGCAAAGTCTCCTTTACCGGTTCGACCCTCACCGGCGCGCGCATTATGAGTGATGCGGCGCAGTTCGGCATGAAGCCGGTGACGCTGGAGCTGGGCGGCAAAAGCCCGCAGCTGGTGTTTGATGACGCCGGTGACCTGGACATCCTGGCGCAGCGCATCCTGCGCGGTTTCACCGCCAATGGCGGCCAGGCGTGCGTGGCGGGGACCCGTTTAATCGTGCAGCGCGGCATCGCCGATGCACTGACTGAGCGACTGGCACTGCTATGTCGCGAGGTGAAGCCGGGCGTCACCTGGCATGAAGGCAGCCGCTACGCGCCGCTGATCGATGACCGTCAGGGCAACAAAGTCTGTTCAGTGATTGAGGCCGCCAAAGCGCAGGGCGCGGAAGTGCTGGTGGGCGGCGAACGCTTCGCCGACACCGACGGCGGCTGGTTCTGGCAGCCCACCTTACTGAGCCACGTCGCGCAGGATAATCCGGCGGTGCAGCAGGAAATTTTTGGTCCGGTGCTCACCATTCAGCCGTTCGACGATGAAGAGCAGGGCCTGGCGCTGGCGGCGCACGACACCTACGGCCTGTGTGCCGGTGTGCATACGCTCAGCCTGCCGCGTGCGCTGCGGGCGATTCGCGCCCTGGAGGCCGGTACCGTCTGGGTCAACCGCTATGGCCGCTCTGGCGATTTCATCATTCCGACCGGCGGCTTTCTCGGGTCAGGCATCGGGAAAGATTTAGGCCGTCAGGCGTTTCAGGCCTGCCAGCGCCAGAAAAGCGTACTGATCGATTTCTAAGCGCAACTGACTATGACGAGGTTATTAGATGGCTCTGTTTAAACCGAAATACATCACGTTCGACTGTTACGGCACGCTGATTCTGTTCGACATGGCCGGTGCCGCGCAGCGTCGCTTCAGCGACCGCATCGACCCGGCGCAGATGCACGCTTTCACCACCGACTTCTCCAGCTATCGGCTCGATGAGGTGCTGGGCGCCTGGAAACCCTATTACGACGTGGTCAGTAATGCGCTGCAGCGCACCTGTAAAAAGTGGGGCGTGAGCTGGGACAAAGCCGACAGCGACTTTATCTACACCGACTGCGCCAGCTGGGGGCCGCATCCTGATGTGCCAGCCGGGCTGGCAAAAGTGGCAGAGGAGTTTCCGCTGGTGCTGCTGACTAACTCGATGAAGGACCTGATCCCGCATCATATCCCGCGCCTCGGTGCACCCATCCATATGACGATCACCGCGGAAGAGGCGGGCGCGTACAAGCCGCAGATGAAAGGCTTTGAGTACATGCTGGAGAAGCTCGACTGTCGCCCGGATGAGATCCTCCACGTCTCCTCCAGTTTCCGCTACGACCTGATGACCGCACACGATCTCGGCATCAAACACAAAGTGTGGGTCAACCGCGGTCATGAACCGGCCAATCCGTACTATCAGTACACCGAAATTAAAGACATTGGCGGCCTGCCTGGCGTCGTTGGACTCTGAGGAAAGCGCCATGAAACTGGAATCGTTCTGGCAAGCCACCGCACCGGCCTTTAGCGGCGCCGCGACCGACCCACTGCCGTCACAGGCTGATGTGGTGGTGATTGGCGGCGGCTTCACCGGCGTCTCGGCGGCGCTCAGCCTGGCGCGCAGCGGCCTTAGCGTGGTGCTGCTGGAGAGCGGCGAAGTGATGAGTCAGGCTTCGTCGCGCAACGGCGGGCACTGCAACACCGGCGTGGCGCAGAACTTCGCTTCGCTGGTGGCGAGTCAGGGGATGGAACAGGCCAGTCGTTTCTATCGGGCGTTTGACGACGCGGTCAGCTATGTCGAACAGCTGGTACAGCACGAACAGATCGACTGCGATTTCCGCCTGTGCGGCAAGCTCAAGCTCGCCAGCAAAGCGACCCATCTCGCCGGGCTGCGCGAAGCCGCGGAGCTGATGCGCCGCACGGTCGATCCAGAGATTGAACTGCTCGACAAAGCGGCCGTCCGCCAGGAGATCGGCAGTGATAATTTTCACGGCGGCCTGCTGCAAAAGCGCGGCGGTCAGATGCACATGGGCAAGTTCGGCGTCGGGCTCGCCGAGGCGGCGGCCCGCAGCGGGGCGAGAATTTATCCTCATCATGCGGTAACCCGGCTGGAGCGCCTTAATGGCTATCAGCATCGGGTGCATACCGGGCAGGGCGAGATTGTGGCCGACAAAGTGCTGATGGCAACCGGCTGTTCCAACGTCGGCCCCTTTCCCTGGTTTCAGCGCCGCATCGTGCCGGTCGGCAGCTTTATCGTGGTCACCGAGGCGCTGGATGACGAGTTGCTGCGCCAGGTGTTACCGCACAACCGCACCTACGTCACTTCACTGAACATCGGCAACTACTTCCGCAGCACCGCCGATCGCCGGCTGGTCTTTGGTGGCCGGGCGCGCTTTGCGGTCAGTAACCCGACCTCCGATTCGCGCAGTGGCGAGATCCTGCGCCAGGCGATGGTGCAGATGTTTCCTCAGCTCAGCAATACTCCGCTGGCCTACTGCTGGGGCGGTATGGTCGATATGACGGCGGACCGGTTACCCCATGCCGGTGAGCAGGATGGGGTGTTCTATTCGCTGGGTTACAGCGGCCACGGAACCCAGATGTCGGTGTGGATGGGTCGGGTGATGGCCGATCTGCTGGCCGAAAAACAGACAGAAAACCCCTGGCAGCGCGCGTCATGGCCTGCGCTGCCCGGTTATCACGGCAAGCCATGGTTTTTGCCCCTCGCCGGGCTCTATTACAAAGCAAAGGATCGCCTGTCATAAGTTCCCGCCGGATCAGGCCACCTCCGGCCGCCGGAAGAGTTACTTCACGTTCGCTTGATGGTTTATTGAGGGTGTACAGATGAGCAAATTTGATAATAAAGAGCCTGACGCGGTTAATCCGGCACTGACGCGAATGATCACCGAAGGATCGCTGTCACGCCGTAGCCTGATGAAAATGCTCTCGGCTGGTGCGGTAATGAGCAGCGGCCTGATCGGCTTTTCCGGTGCAGCGCTGGCCGATGACAAGCCCATCAAAGGCGGCAAACTGCGGGCGGCGATGTCGAACGCTTCCGCCACTGACACACTCGATCCGGCGAAAAGCAACAACAGCGCCGATTACACCCGTCAGTACATGTTTTACAGCGGCCTGACCGAGCTGGATAAAAGCCTGATGGCACAACCGGCGCTGGCCGAATCGCTGGAGTCCAGCGATGGCATCAGCTGGCATATCAAACTGCGCCAGGGGGTTACCTTCCACGACGGCAAACCCTTTACCGCCAAAGATGTGATCTACTCGCTCAGCCGCCATAAAGATCCGGCGGTCGCGTCTAACGCCTTTAAGCTGGCCGATCAGTTCAAAACCCTCAGTGCGGTCGGCGATCATGAGGTGCTGCTGGAGCTGAGTAGCGCCAACTTCGATGTACCTTATATGCTGGCGACGCCGCCGTTCCTGATAGTGCAGGATGGCACCAAAGATTTCAGCAAGGGCATCGGTACCGGTCCGTTCATCTGCAAAGCCTTTATGCCGGGCGTGCGCTCGATCGGCACCCGCAATCCCAACTACTACAAGCCCGGTTTACCGCACCTCGATGAGATAGAGCTGATTGGCGTGACCGATGCGGCGGCGCGGGTCAATGCGCTGATGTCGGGCGATCTGCACATCGTCTCCACCCTGTCGGCGGCCGATTGCAAACGGATCAAGGCTACCAGCGACTTCGGCGTGCTGGAGAGCAAATCGGGCATGTACACCAACCTGATTGTGCGCACCGACGTCAAACCAGGCAGCAACGAAGATTTTGTGCTGGCGATGAAATATCTGCAGCCGCGTGAAATGCTGGTCAAAACCGTGCTGCAGGGCTACGGCGACGTCAGCAACGACACGCCGGTTCCGCCGTGGCATCCGCTCTACAACGCCGACCTCAAACCGCGTCCGCTCGACGTTGAGAAGGCGAAGTTCCACATCAAAAAAGCTGGCATGACCGGGTCGACGGTAGAGATCATCACCACCCCGAATATCGAAGGTGCGAATGAAGGTGGCCAGCTGATTCAGCAGATGGCACGGGGTGCTGGCATCAACTTCAAAGTGCGACGCGTGCCGTATGACGGTTACTGGTCTTCGCACTGGACCAAAGATCCGGTGGGATACGGCTCGATAAATCCGCGACCGACGCTCGACATGCTGTTCTCACAGTTTTATCTCTCTAGCGCACCGAATAATGAATCGGGCTGGAAAAACGCACAGTTTGACCAACTGGTGATGGCCGCCCGTGGCGAGCGCGATCAGGCGAAACGCAAGCAGATGTATGGCGATATGCAGACGCTGATTTATGACCATTGCGGCACCATCATCCCGACCTTTATCAGCTCGACTGACGGTTACAGCAAAAAGGTGAAGGGCGTGGAGGCCTGGCCGTCGGGCATGATGATGGGCTATCGCTTTCATGAGTTCGCCTGGCTGACCGCCTGATCCCAGCCAATCCAGTCAGACGATTTTATGGGTCTGTCTGACGCTGGGCAGTGATCTCCATCCACACGTACTACGTGTACGTTCCGGTTGTTCCGCGCAGTCCGTGTCCGGACTGCCAGCAACAATTACGCCTGGTGGGCCAGGCTCGTAATAAGGAGTACGCCGATGAACCGATACATGATGTTCCTGATTGCCCGGCGGGTCGGTGCCGGCATCCTGACTTTACTTATCGTCTCGGCGGTGGTGTTTTTTATCACCAGCCTGCTGCCAGGCGATGCGGCGCAGATGATCCTTGGACAGAACGCCACGCCGGAGACGGTGGCAGCGTTACGTCAGCAGCTGGGCCTGGATCAGCCGCTGCTGATGCGCTACTTCAGCTGGCTGGCGGGCATGGTACAGGGTGACTTTGGTACCTCGTTTGCCAGCCATCTGCCGGTCTCGCAGCTGGTGGCGCAGCGCATTCCGGCCACCTTTGAGCTGGCGGCGATCACCACCCTGATCTGCGTGCCGCTGGCCCTGATCATCGGCATCATTGCGGCGATGAATCGCGGTACCCGGCTCGACCGGGCGCTGGTGATCGGCACCATGGCGACGGTGGCGGTACCGGAGTTTCTGGTGGCAACGGTGGCGGTACTGATCTTTGCCGTCAAGCTGCACTGGGTATCGGCGATGTCGTTCGGCAGCCCGGACAGCGATCTGCTGAGCTACCTGAAAGCCTATGCACTGCCGGTGCTGACCTTGTGCTGCGTGCTGGTGGCGCAGATGGCGCGCATGACGCGCGCGGCGATCATCAACCAGCTCGACAGCCCTTATCTGGAGATGGCGCTGCTGAAAGGGGTTTCACCCCTGCGGGCGGTGCTGCGTCACGCGCTGCCGAATGCGGTCGGACCGATTGCTAACGCTATTTCACTCAGCCTCTCCTATCTGTTCGGCGGGGTGATCATTATCGAAACTATCTTCAGTTATCCCGGCCTCGCCAGCCAGCTGGTTGACGCAGTCAGTAACCGCGATCTGCCGGTAGTGCAGCTCTGCGTGATGCTGTTTGCTGCCTGTTACCTGGTGCTGCTGCTGGCGGCTGATGTCCTGACTATTGCCTTTAACCCCAAATGGAGAAGCGCATGAACAGACTCCTGCTTCCCGTCCGTTTTTTCCAGTCGCTCTCCTGGTCAGGTCGGCTGGGACTGCTGATGTCGCTGTTCTGGCTGCTGATGGCCGCCTTCGGCACCCAGCTGGCACCGCACAGCATTGATGATATCGGCGGCGGTCCGCTGATGGGCGGTCTGACGCCCGATAACCTGCTGGGCACCGACTATCTCGGGCGCGACATGCTGAGCCGTATTCTCTACGGCGCGAAGTTCTCGATCGGGCTGGCGCTCAGCGCCGCGCTGCTGGCCAGCCTGATTGGCACGCTGCTGGCGCTGCTGGCGGCGGTCGCCGGTCGCTGGCTGGAAGAGCTGCTGGGCCGCGTCAACGATGCGCTGCTGGTGCTGCCAGGCAAAGTGCTGTCGCTGATGATAGTCGCGGTATTTGGCTCGTCACTGCCGATGCTGATCCTGACGGCGGTCTTTACCTACTGGCCCGGCGCGTTCCGTATCGCTTTCGCCATGGCCAGCACGCTACGCAGCATGGATTATGTTCGTGCTTCCCGGTTACGCGGTGAAAGCCGCTGGTACATCGCGATTCACGACATTCTGCCTAATATGGTGCACCCGATGCTGACCGATTTTGGCCTGCGCTTTGTCTACATCGTGCTGCTGTTAAGCGGCCTGAGTTTCCTTGGGCTGGGCGTACAGCCGCCGTATGCCGACTGGGGCACGCTGGTGCGTGAAAATATTCAGGGACTGTTTGATGGCTCGCCCGCGGTGTTGATGCCAGCACTGGCGATTGCCAGCCTGACTATCGGGGCCAACCTGTTTATCGACAGCCTGCAGGCGATGCGTCCGATGACGCTGGCGAAGGAGGGAGCATGAACGTGACGCCACATACTGCAATGCCGGTGATATCGGTCGACAAGCTGCGGGTTACCGCGCAGACCGATCGCGGCGAAGAGATCGATCTGGTCTCCGACATTCACTTTACCGTTCAGAAGGGCGAAGTGCTGGCGCTGATTGGCGAATCCGGCTCGGGGAAAACCACCATCGCCATGGCGCTGATGGGCTATGCCCGCAGCGGCTGTCGCATCGCCGAAGGCAATATTCACGTAGCGGGTACCGACGTCAATAGCCTGTCACCGGGCCAGCTGCGCGCGTTTCGCGGTAACAAAGTCTCGTATATTGCCCAGAGCGCCGCCGCCTCCTTCAATCCCGGCATGAAGATTCTTGATCAGGTGATCGAGCCGGTGGTGATCCACGGCACCATGACCCGCAAAGCGGCCAGAGCTAAAGCGATTGGCCTGTTTCGTGAACTGGCATTGCCCGATCCGGATACCATTGGCGACCGCTTTCCGCATCAGGTTTCGGGCGGGCAGTTGCAACGACTGATGACGGCGATGGCGCTGATTGGCGATCCGGACGTGGTGATCCTCGACGAACCGACCACCGCGCTGGACGTCACCACTCAGGTGGAGGTGCTGAAAGCGTTTCGCCGGGTGGTGGCACAGCGTGGCGTCACCGCCATTTACGTCAGCCACGATCTGGCCGTGGTGGCGCAGATGGCGGATCGGATTCTGGTACTGCTGCGCGGACAGATGGCGGAGTATGGCACCACCGCGCATCTGATTGGCGCACCGCAGGCGGAATATACCCGCCTGCTGATGGAGGCGGCGCGGCAGAAAGAGCGCCCCAGCAACTGGTGTCCGGCCGCGGCCGATGTCCAGCCACTGCTGGAGGTACGCGACCTGAATGCAGGCTACGGTCCGCGCGGCAGCGACGGCCACCCGAAAGTGCGCATCCTCGAAGAGATCAACCTCAAGCTGTGGAAGGGGCAGGCCATCGGCATCATTGGTGAGTCGGGTTCCGGTAAAACCACGCTGGCGCACGCCATTGCCGGGCTGAATGCGCCGAGTCATGGCCATATTCTGTTCAACGGTCACTACATTGCTGGCGATATGCAAAAACGCCCTGACAATGAGCTGCGGCGCATTCAGTATGTGTTCCAGATGGCGGATACCGCCCTGAATCCGGCGCACAGCGTGGAGCAGATACTGTCGCGTCCGCTGACGCTGTTTCACGGACTGAGCGGGGCGGCCCGGCAACAGCGGCTCTGGCAGCTGCTGGAGCTGGTCAAATTGCCGCGCAGCGTGTTGTGGCGGCGTCCGTGGGCGCTCTCCGGCGGGCAGAAGCAGCGTGTCAATCTGGCACGGGCGCTGGCGGCTGAACCGGATCTGATCCTGTGCGATGAAGTGACCTCGGCACTGGATACCGTGGTGGCCGCCGCGGTGCTGGACTTAATCAGTGAGCTGCGCCGTGAACTCGGCCTGTCAGTGATCTTTATCAGCCATGATATGCATGCGGTACGCGCAGTATGCGATGAAATCGTGGTGATGAAGAGCGGACGAATCATCACTCAGCTGGCGCGCAACGACTACGATAAGCCGACCACGGAACTCTATTTTGAGCGGCTGAAACGGGCGGTGCCGGAACTGCGGCAGGGCTGGCTGGATGAGCATGAAGAGGTGCTGAAAGCGGAGTAAGGCTGAGGCGCGACGCGCCCCGCAGCAGCAAAGAGGCAACTGAGAATATGACAACGCCTCTGCCCGTCGTGGCAGAGGCGCGAAGCAGGAAGTGGCCGCGTTATCGGGTCGCATCCTGCCTGATAACCAATAACAGAGGTAGCAATGCTATGCCTGCACCGATTCGTTATGTACAGGACAGTGCAAACTTTCCGGAGACCGCCGATGTGGTGGTGATTGGCGCCGGTATCGCCGGGGCTGCCGCCACCTGGGAGCTGGCAAAACAGGGGCTCAGCGTGGTGTTAATCGAAAAAGGGCTGGTGGGGGCAGAGCAATCGAGCCGCAACTGGGGCTGGTGCCGCCAGCAGAACCGTGATGAGCGCGAATTGCCGCTGATCATCTATGCCCTGCAACGCTGGGGCGAACTCAACGCCGAAACCGGTGAAGAGCTCGGTTTTCGCCGCAGTGGGCTGGTCTACGCCACCCAAATTGAAGCGGATATCGCCGCGTGGGAGAAGTGGGGCCAGATGGCGAAAAGCTACGGCGTCCGCAGCGACATTCTCACCGCCGAACAGGCGAAAGCGATGACGCCTGGCAGCACCACCGCCTGGCGTGGTGGTGTCTCATCCCCGACCGATGGCCATGCCGAACCGCGCCTTGCCGCACCGGGCCTGGTGATCGGCGCGCAGAAGCACGGTGCGCTGGTATTTCAGCAGTGTGCAGTGCGCGGGCTGGATATCGCCGCAGGCCAGGTCAGCGGCGTCTGGACCGAGCGCGGCCTGATCAAAACCAGCCGGGTGATCTGTGCCGCGGGTGCCTGGACCTCGATGTTCTGCCGCCGTCACGGTATCGATCTGCCGCTGGGCAATGTGATCGGCACCGCCTTTCGCACCCAGCCGATTGAACAGGCGATTGCCATGCCGCTCTATACGCCGGGCTTCGCCTGCCGGCCACAGCTGGACGGCAGCTACACCGTGTCGGTCTCCGGACGCGGACGGCTGGAGCCAGGCGCGCAGGGGCTGCGCTATGCCCGCCAGTTCTATCCGACCTTTAAAAGCCGGCGGAAAAATCTCACCCTGAATCTCGGTATCACGCCGTTCTTCAACGGCCCGGAAGCGATGGGACGCTGGGAATTTGATCGCATGTCGCCGTTCGAACGGATGCGGATTCTCGATCCGGCGGCGGATGCGCACATTGTTGAAGAGGGGCTGGCTGCAATGCGCCGTGAATACCCGGCGCTGGCAAATCTGAAGCTGGCCCAGTCGTGGGGCGGCATGATCGACAGCACCCCGGACGCGATTCCGGTGATCTCGACGGTGGCGAAACTGCCTGGCCTGGTGTTATCCGCCGGCTACAGCGCACACGGCTTCGGCATCGGACCGGGCGCCGGACGGCTGGCTGCCGACCTCGCCACCGACGCCACCCCAATCGTTGATCCCAGACCTTACCGCTACAGCCGTCTGGTCGACGGCAGCGGACTCGAAACCCCCGGCATGATGTAAGGAGACTCCATGAGCATAACGCTACGTGCAATGACGGCAGACGACCTTGATACCTGCTACGCGATGACCCAGGCGCTGAAATGGCCGCATCGCCGCGAAGACTGGCAGCTGGCGTTGCAGTTAGGTGAGGGCACGGTAATTGAGGATCAGGGCAAACTGATCGCCAGTGCGGTGTTGTGGCGCTGGGGCGAACAGGCGGCCACCATCGGCCTGGTGATCGTCGACAATCAGCAGCAGGGACGAGGTCTCGGCAAACAGCTGATGCTGGCGCAACTGGAAAAGCTGCCCGGCTACAATGTGCGCCTGCATGCAACGGAAATGGGCAAGGGGCTGTATGAAAAGCTCGGGTTTGTCAGCTGCGGTGAGATCCGCCAGCATCAGACCCGCGCACTGGCGACGGTACCGTCGATCCAGCTGCCTGCCGGACTGGAACTGCGTCGCGCCACCGGGGCCGACCATTCATCGCTGGTGGCGCTGGATTACCAGGCGCACGGGATGCACCGTCCGGCGCTGTTTGATCACCTGCTCAGCGACACGCAGACCCTGCTGGTGCAGGATGCTGACCAGCAAATCCACGGTTTCGCCAGCCTGCGCCGCTTTGGTCACGGCTGGGCGATTGGCCCGATCATCGCCGATGATTTTCCGGTGGCGCAGGCGCTGGTCGCCGCGCTGATGCAGGGAGTAGAGGGAGAATTTCTGCGCATAGATACCGAGGCGACTCTGCCGCTGGCTGGCTGGCTCAGCACGCTGGGGCTGGAACAGGTTGACGCGCCGACCACCATGGTACGCGGAACGCCGTGGACGCCGCAGAACATGCAGGCGTTTGGCCTGATGACGCAGGCGATGGCCTGATGCAGATAGTCTATAAATCTGAGCCGGAACGCGGCCGGCTGTGGCAGCGCTGGCTGGCGCAGCAGGCACCCGATATTCAGCTGCATATCTGGCCGGAAACCGGCGAGCCGGATCGGGTTGATGCGCTGATCGCCTGGCAGCCGCCCGCCGATATCACCGCCTGTTTTCCCAATCTGAAGCTGCTGTTCTCGGTGGGTGCCGGTGCCGATCAGTTTGACCTCAATGCTCTGCCGGCCGATTTGCCGGTGGTCAGGATGATTGAACCGGGGCTGACCCAGGGCATGGTCGAATATGTCACCTTTTCGGTGCTCGGCCTGCATCGTGATATGCCGCGCTATTTGCAGCAGCAACGCCAGCAACAGTGGCTGGCGCACAGTGCGCTGCCCGCCGCGCAGCGTCGGGTTGGGGTAATGGGAATGGGCGAACTGGGCCAGGCGGCGTTGCGGCAGTTGGTGGCGCTGGGCTTTGACTGCGCGGGCTGGAGCCGGACGCCACGACAGTGCGCTGGCGTCCGCTGCTGGCACGGCGATGACCAGCTGGCCGATTTTCTGGCGCACAGCGACATCCTGGTCTGCCTGTTGCCGCTCACCACCACCACTCACGGCTTGCTCAATAGCACGCTGTTCAATCAGCTGCCTTATGGTGCCGCGCTGGTTCAGGCGGGCCGCGGTCCGCAGCTGAATCACGACCATCTGCTGCTGGCGCTGAAGAGTGGTCAGCTGCGCGCGGCGGTGATTGACGTCACCGATCCCGAACCCTTACCGGCGGATCATCCCTTCTGGCACCATCCGGCGATCTGGCTGACGCCACACATCGCCAGCCAGACCCAAAACGAGAGCGCCATTGCTGCCCTGCTGGATAACCTGCGTCGCTATCAACGCGGGGAGCCGCTGCACGGGCTGATTGACCGTTCGCGAGGATATTAAGATGGATCATTTAGTCGCGCTGCGTCGCGATCTGCACGCCCATCCGGAAACCGGGTTTAACGAGCAGCGCACCAGCGATATCGTGGCCGCCTTTCTGCATCAACTCGGCATTGAGGTGCATCGCGGCATCGGTAAAACCGGCGTTGTCGGGGTGCTGAAAAAGGGTAGCAGCGCACGGATGATCGGTCTGCGTGCTGATATGGATGCGCTGCCGATGCAGGATCAGGGTGATGCGGCGTGGAAAAGTCAGGTGGAACAGGTGAGTCACGCCTGCGGTCACGATGGTCACACCGTGATGCTGCTGGGCGCGGCGGAAGTGCTGGCACGCGATATCTCATTCGATGGCTGCGTCTGCTTTATTTTCCAGCCCGCGGAAGAGGGGCTGGCCGGGGCGAAGGCGATGATCGACGACGGATTATTCAGCCGTTTTCCCTGTGACGCGGTCTACGCGATCCACAACTGGCCGGAACTGCCGCTGGGCAGGGTACAAACCCGACCTGGCCCGATTATGGCGGCAGCCGACCGCTTCGACATCCGGGTGATCGGCGAGGGCGGCCATGCGGCACAGCCCCACCTGACGCGCGATACCCTGCTGGCAACCAGTGAACTGGTGGTGCAGCTCAATACGCTGGTGGCGCGGGCGCTCGACCCCTGCGAAACCGGGCTGTTAACCGTGACCCGCATGCAGGGCGGCTTCTCGCACAATATGATCCCGGCTGAAGCCAGCCTGACCGGCACGGTTCGCACCTTCAATCCGGCGGCACAGGCAACGCTGGAAGCACGGCTGCGCCAGATGGCAGAACACATTACCGCCGCGCACGGCCTGCGCGCCGAGGTCAGCTATCACCGCTACTACCCGGCGACCATCAACAGCGCCGCTGAAGCGCAGTTTTGTTTGCAGGCGCTCAGCCAGGCGGGTATTCCGGCCGACCTCGCGCCGCAGCCCGCGCTCACCTCAGAAGATTTCGCCTTTATGTTGCAGGCGCGTCCCGGCGCTTACCTGTGGCTGGGATCGGCACCCAGCAAGCCGCTGCATCATGCGGCCTATGACTTCAACGACGCGCTGATCCCGCATGGTATCCAGGTATTTGTCGCGCTGATTCAACAGGCGCTGGCAGAGAAATTTCCCTGCTGAAAGCCGCAGGATTTTGACAGGAAATGCCGCTGCCTGCGGAATTACGGCAGCGTAAGAAACCAACGGGTTGCGATACTTGAGCCAACCGAACGTTACGTGGATGAGGGTTTAAAATGCAGAATGTCATGGCAGAGCAGCAAGCATACTCCGATAACAGCCTGTTACTGGATGCACGCGAGCAGAACGTGCCGCGTGGCGTGGTCACCGCACATCCGTTGGTGATCGAACGCGCGAAAGGCAGCGAAGTGTGGGATGTGGAAGGCAATCGCTATCTCGACTTCGTTGGCGGTATCGGCGTGCTGAATGTCGGTCATAATCATCCGGCGGTGGTCAATGCCGTCACCCGTCAGCTGGGCATGGTTTCCCACGCCTGTTTTCAGGTGGTCGCCTATCCGGGCTACATCACGCTGGCCCAGCGGCTGAACAAGCTGGTGGGCGGAGATGAGGCCTATAAAAGCGTCTTCTTCACCAGCGGCGCCGAAGCGGTAGAAAATGCGGTGAAAATCGCCCGTTCCCATACCCAGCGCCCCGGCATTATCGCCTTTGATGGCGCTTTTCATGGCCGTACGCTGCTGGGCGTAACCCTGACCGGCATGTCTGCGCCCTATAAACAGAATTTTGGTCCGTTCCCGGGTGACATTTACCGTGTGCCTTTCCCGAACCCGCTGCACGGTATCACCGAAGCGGACTGCCTGAAGGCACTGGATCAGCTGTTCGCGGTACAGATTCTGCCGGAGCGGGTCGCGGCGATCATCATCGAGCCGGTACAGGGTGACGGCGGCTTCCTGCCCGCGGGTCCGGCATTTATGCAGGCGCTGCGTCGTATCACCAGCCAGCATGGCATTCTGCTGATCTGTGATGAGATCCAGTCCGGCTTCGGGCGTACCGGCACGATGTTCGCTTTCCAGCAGTTGGGGATCAAACCGGATTTAGTCACGCTGGCGAAAAGCCTGGGCGGCGGTCTGCCGATTTCCGGCGTTGTCGGGCGGGCAGAGATCATGGATGCCCCCACGCCTGGCGGACTCGGCGGCACCTATGGCGGCAATGCGCTGGCCTGTGCTGCGGCGCTGGCGGTACTGGACCTGTTCGAACAGGAGAATCTGTTGCAGCGTTCCTGCCAGCTCGGCGAACAGCTCAATGCGCGTCTGCGTCAGCTGGCGGATAAATATGCCTGCATTGGCGATGTGCGCGGCGTTGGCTTTATGCAGGCGGTTGAGATTCTGGACTTTGAAACCGGGCGGCCCGATGCAGCCCTGACCCAGAAGATTCTCGACAGCGCCTGCCAGGAGGGTCTGCTGCTGATTAAGTGCGGGCTGCATCGTAATACCATCCGTTTCCTGGCACCGCTGGTGACCACTGACTCGCAACTGGAAGAAGCGCTGCATATCTTCGATATTGCGCTGGCCCGCGCCACCGGCCGGTTAGGGTAAAGTCCGCTTCCTCATTGATATTGTTGGAGTAATTTGAAAACCTCCCGCTGGTATAACCACTGCTTAGCGCTGGCGCGTTTACCGTAAAGCGTGTTATATCTTCGGGAGGTTCTGCACATTTGATTAACAATGAGGGGTGCTATGAACGGCTTAATGAAACTCGACCGCATCGACATCAACATCCTGGTGCAACTCCAGAAAGATGGCCGTATCAGCAACGTTAACCTCGCCGATGCTGTAGGCCTTTCCCCCAGCCCCTGTCTGCAACGGGTCAAGCGCCTGGAACAGGCGGGCTTTATCACCGGCTATGAAGCGCACATCAACCTCACGCGCATCACCGATTCGGTGACGGTATTTACCGAAGTGACCCTCTCCGGTCATCGCCGCGAAGACTTTATGAAATTTGAAAGTGCGATGCGCGACGTCGATGAGCTGATGGAGTGCCATCTGATCACCGGCGGCTATGACTATTTGCTGCGTTTTATAACCCGCAGTATTGAGCATTACCAGGAAGTGATTGAGAAGATGCTCGACGCCCAGATCGGCATCGATAAGTACTTCAGCTATATCGTCATTAAATCACCGATCATGAAAAGCAGCGTGCCGTTGCGCTCGCTGATCAGCAAACAGAACTCGGTCGAGTTTGGTGTCTGACGGGCGGCCTCTGGTCGCTTATTCCCGCCTTCCCTCAACACGGGGAAGGGGGTGAGCGCAGGAGCCGTTTTCCCCGTGCTGTTTACCGTCACTCATCTGCTTTAGCCCGCACTGCCTGCATCCAAACCTGATTCACCGCCGTCTGTATGCCCGCCACCTCAGCCCGTTTTGACGACGCTGGCGCGCAGCGGCGACACCGCTGACCCGGCTCGCCACCAAACACAACCGCCCGCAGCATAAAATTTCATTCCCCGCTGAAATTCAGCCGCTAAAACCCCTTCTGATACGCGCTACAGTCTTAACCGTTCCGCAAACCCTTTTACACTGATTTCAACCGATACAAGGAGTTGTCATGAGCTCATTCGTGATTGCTGACCAGCAATGGCAGCGTGATGCATTTACCGTCTCCACCGCACGTCAGCGGCTCGACCTCGACTGGGTCCACCACCAGCTGGCGGAAAAGTCCTACTGGGCGCAGGGCCAGCCGCGGGCCAAAACTGAGCGGGCGATTGCCGGTTCATTGCCGTTTGGCCTCTATCACCAGCAAGCGCAGATCGGTTTTGCCCGGCTGATCACGGACTACACCCGTTTTGGCTGGCTGTGCGATGTGATGATCGATGAGAACTGGCGCGGGCACGGGCTGGGTAGCTGGCTGGCGACCTGCGTCCGTGAACATCCCGAACTGCAAACGGTGCACCGCTGGATGCTGTCAACCCGTGATGCCCATCAGGTCTACCAGCGACTCGGCTGGCGTGTGGTGCAGGATCCACAGACGCTGATGGAATTTCCTCCCTCCTGACCCTGGAGTTAACCTGAGATGCGATACCGCGTTGGCGTGGATATTGGCGGATCTTTTACCGATTTCGCCGTGCTCGATCAGCAAACCAATCAGATTCATACCCTTAAAGTCCTGTCGCGCCCGGATCAACCGGGCAGCGAAATCGTCACCGGGCTGACGCAGTTTCAGCAGCGCGATGGCATTGAACCGGCAGAGATTGGCTATTTTACCCACGGCACCACGGTCGGGATTAATGCGGTGATCCAGCGGCGCGGCGTGCGGCTGGCGCTGTTTGCGACTGAAGGCTTCTGCGATGTGCTGGAGCTGGCGCGCCTGAAAATCCCGCATATCCACGATCTCTTTTCGCGGCGTCCCGCGCCGCTGATTAGCCGCGATCGGGTGTTTGCCATCCGCGAACGCAGCGACTGTCACGGCAACGTGCTGCAAGCGGTCGATCGCCAGAGCGTGCTTGATGCGATAGAACAGGCGCGGGCGGCGGGCTGTCAGGGCATTGTGGTCTCGCTGCTGCACAGCTACCGCAACCGGCACAATGAAGCCGCAGTGAAAGCGATTATCGACGAAGTGGCCCCGGAGCTGCTGACCTCCTGTTCGGCCGACATCTGGCCAATCATCCGCGAATATGAGCGCACCATCACCGCCACCATTAACGCCTACGTTCAGCCGATGGTGATTAACTATCTCGAATCCTTTGAGCAGGCGCTGCATCGCCTTGGGGTGAAACCACCGCCGCGCATTACCAAATCAAATGGCGGCGTCATGGGCCTTGAGCAGGCGAAACGCGAATGCGTACAGATGGTGCTCTCCGGTACCGCATCAGGAGTCATCGGTGCCAGTTATCTCGCCAGCGCCTGCGGCTTTGACAAAATTCTCAGCCTCGACATCGGCGGCACCAGTGCCGACGTGGCGGTGATCGTCGATGGCAAGGTGGCGCAGGGCAACGGCGAAATCATCGGTGATTTTCCGATCTTTATTCCGTCGGTGGCGGTGACCTCGGTCGGGCAGGGCGGCGGCTCGCTGGCGTGGATTGATGGCCAGGGCGTGCTGCAGATGGGACCGGACAGCGCCGGATCACTGCCGGGACCGGTCTGCTTCCAGCGCGGCGGCACCCAGCCTACCGCTACCGATGCCTTTGCCGCCTGCGGCATGATGGGGCACGGCGCGCTCGGCTACAACGCGGTAAGCGTGGATGTGGCCGCCGCTCGTGCGGCCTGGCAACCGCTGGCGGACAGGCTCAATGTGACGGTGCAGGAAACGGCAGAGACCGCCATCCAGCTGGCGATCTCCAGCATGTACAGCGACACCAGCGGCTTGCTCTCCCGTTTTGGCCTCGATCCGCGTGAATTCTGGTTCCTCGCCTTTGGCGGCGCAGGGCCGATGATGGGCTGTTTCCTGGCCCGCGAGCTGAACATGAAAGGCGTTATCGTGCCGCTTACGCCAGGCGTTCTCTCGGCGCTCGGCGGGCTGGTGGCGGATATCCGCAATGACTTTATCCGCACCCTCTACAGTGACCTGACGCCAGCGCTGGCTGACACCTTAGCCAGCGAAGCGCAGGCGTTACAGCAACGTGCCTGCGGCTGGCTGGCGCAGGAGCACGGCAGCGAGATGCCGTACCAGCTGCAATTCAGCGCCGACATGCGCTATCGCGGCCAGTCGTTTGAAATTGAAGTGCCGCTGGAGGCGAACTGGCTGGCGACGGCTGACGTTACGGCGCTGCATCAGGCGTTTGACGCCCAGCATCAGCAGATGTTTGGTCACTGCGATCCGGAAGCGCCGGTACAGCTGATCAATCTGCGGCTGGTGATCGCTTCGCCCACCCCGAAACCGGCGATCAATCGTCTGCCGGTGGCCACCGAACCGGCTGCGGTGCTGAAGCAGGCAGACGCCTGGATCGATGGCGCATGGCATCAGGTGGATGTGGTGCTGCGGTCGGAACTGCGTGCCGGGCATCGGCTCACCGGCCCGGTGATCGTCGCTCAGGATGATTGCACCACCTGCGTGCCGCCCGGCATGTGGGTCAATGTCGACCCTTTTGGCAACCTGCTGATCACTGCGAGTGAGGCGTAATATGGCAATTGACGGACGTAACCTGCAGATCCTCGCCAACTACTGCGCGGCCGCCGCCGATGCAATGGCGTTTACCCTGATGCGCACCGCGCACTCAACCTTTGTAAAAGAGACTGAAGATTTCTCCTGCCAGATCGTCAGCCGCGACGGCTTGGCCTTCGCCTCACCACGCAGCTTCGGCGCGCCCTGGTACAGCGGCATCGACTATGCGCCGGTGCTGGCGCTGATTGCGGATTACGCCGAGGGCGATATCTGCATCACCAACGATGCCTACGCCGGTAACGTCGCGACTCACTCGCCCGATATCCATATCTGGAAACCGGTGTTTCATCAGGGCGAGATTGTCTGCTTCGTGGTCGGGCACATCCATAACACCGATGTCGGCGGCGCGGTGCCGGCCTCGCTGTCGCGTTCGCTAACCGACATCGTGCAGGAAGGGATTCGCATCCCGCCGCTGAAGATCGTCAGCAATGGCGTACTGAACGGCGATGTGGCGCGCATCATGCGGCTTAACGTGCGGGCTCCGGATCAGAACTGGGGCGATTTCAAAGCACAACTGGCGTCGGTGAACGTCGGTGAGCGCAAAATTCACGACATTATCGCCCGCTTTGGCGTGGAGGATTTCCTGCAGGGCATTGAAGGCATTCTCGATTACGCCGAAGCACAGGCGCGTAGCATTATCACCACCATTCCGGACGGCGACTATTTTTATGCCGATTACGCCGACGAAGATGGCGAAGGCGGCTATCCCTGTCGCATCGCGATTACGCTGCGGGTCAGGGGCGACCAGCTGGAGCTCGACTACACCGGCAGCGATCCTCAACTGGCTTCCTCACTGAATATGCCGACCGGCGGCCGTGAGCGCCATCCGCTGGCGCTGGTCGGCGTGACCTATGTGCTCTCCACTCTGGACCGCTCGCTGCTGCTCAACGCCGGTACGCTGCGGCCGACCCGGGCGATATTGCCGCCCGGCACGGTGATGAACTGTGAGGCCCCGGCGGCGGTGGGTATGCGCTCATTGACCTGCGCACTGTCGCAGATCGCCACGCTGGGCGTCTTCTCGCTGGCGATGCCGGACCGTCTGCCGGCTAACTCGCCCGGCGGTAACTCGATCATGAATATCCGTACCCAGACCGCCAGCCGCAGCGTGGTCGCCTCGCTCGGTCCGGTTGGCGGTGGCGCGGGCGGCACGCCGCGACATGATGGACCTGATGGCTCGGGCGGCCTCTCCGCGTTCCTGAAAAACACCCCGATTGAGATCAATGAAGCGGAGGTCCCGATTCGCTTCCACCGCTATGGACTGGCGCAGGACAGCGCCGGTGCTGGCCAGTATCGCGGCGGGTTAGCCACCGAAATGGCGTTTGAAATTTTTTCGCCCAACACCACCATTACCGCGCGTAACCGCAACCGCTCGGTATTTGCCTCGGCAGGCGTGATGGGCGGGCAGAGCGGGGCGCTCTCCTGTTTTCGCACGCTGCGCGACGGGAAGGTGATCAACCACGGCAACACCGATGTGATCGGCGCAGAGCCGGGCGATGTGGTGGAAGTGCGCGGGCCGGGCGCAGGCGGCTACGGCTTGCCGTCGCAGCGCGACCCGGAAGCGGTATTGCAGGATGTGCGCTGCGGCTTTCTCAGCCTGGACGCCGCCCGGCAGCAGTATGGCGTGGTGATCACCGATAACCAGCTGGATCAGCCCGCGACGGCCCGACTGCGCGCCGCGATGCCACAGCAGGCGAGCCAGCATTTTGAGCACGGCGCAGCGCGGCAGCGCTTTGAATCGCTCTGGACAACGCAGCGGTATCACTTGCTTACGGTTTTTCTTGCTGCGGCGCCGGTCAGCTGGCGGCACTTCCTGAAAACCCAGGTATTCCGCGCGGTGGAAGAAATAGGCGAAACGGCGGATATGGCGCAGATATTCAGTGATTTGCGTCAGCGATATCCGGCAATGGCGAACAACTAACGGCAACGCGCCATCGTCTACTACGCTTTAAGTCTGCAAGGACAACCAAGGGAAACGCGACGATGAGCATGAAAACCAGTGATTTTTTTGTCCAGCGCCTGAAAGAGTGGGGCGTCACCCGGATTTATGGCTACCCTGGCGACGGCATTAACGGCGTGCTGGGGGCGATCCAGCGCGCCAACAAAAAGGGTGATGGCATCGAGTTTATTCAGGTGCGCCACGAAGAGATGGCCGCCTTTATGGCGGCCGGTCACGCCAAATTCACCGGCGAAATGGGCGTCTGCCTGTCAACCGGCGGGCCTGGTGCCACCCATCTGCTGACCGGTCTGTATGACGCCAAAATGGACCATGCACCGGTGCTGGCGATTGCCGGTCAGGCAGAAGCCACGGCACGCGGAGCCAGTTATCAGCAGGAGATGAATCTGGATCGCGTCTTCTCAGACGTGGCGAATTTCGTTCAGGAAGCGGCGGCCCCGGCCCAGGTACGACACCTGATCGATCGCGGGGTACGCATTGCCAAAGCCCAGAACGGCGTCGCGGTGGTGATTATCCCTAAAGATATTCAGGATGAAGAGTGGCAGGCACCGCAGCATCTGCACGGCTTCACCCATTCGGGCAGCGGCTATCAGCGGCCGAAAGTGGTGCCGTATGAAGCGGATCTGCAACGGGCCGCCGACGTGCTGAACGCCGGTAAAAAAGTGGCGATTCTGATTGGTGCAGGCGCACGCAACGCGGCGGTTGAAGTGGTGCAGGCCGCCAATGTGCTGGGGGCCGGAGTCGCGAAAGCGCTGCTGGGCAAAGATGTGCTGCCGGACGACGCGCCGTTTGTCACCGGTTCGATTGGCCTGCTCGGCACCAAACCCTCGTCAGATTTGATGAAAAACTGCGATACCCTGCTGATGATTGGCAGCGGCTTCCCGTGGACCGAATTTTTGCCGGAAGAGGGCAAGGCGCGGGCGGTACAAATCGATATCGATCCGGCGATGCTCGGCCTGCGCTATCCCTGTGAAGTGAATCTGCATGGCGATGCCGCCGAAACCCTGCGCGCGCTGCTGCCGTTGCTGGAGCATAAGCAGGATCGCAGCTGGCAGGAAGATATTGCGGTTCAGGTGCGTGACTGGTGGACGCTGATGGAAGAGCGCGCGATGGCACCGGCGAATCCGGTCAATCCGCAGCGCGTGGTGTGGGAGATGTCACCGCAGTTGCCGGACAACGCGATTGTTACCTCCGATTCCGGTTCCTGCGCCAACTGGTTCGCCCGCGATTATCGGGTCAAACAGGGACAACGCGCTTCGCTCTCGGGCGGTCTGGCCTGCATGGGGGCCGCCGTGCCTTACGCCATCGCAGCGAAGTTTGCTCATCCGGAAAAACCGGTGGTGGCGCTGGTTGGGGATGGCGCGATGCAGATGAATAACATGGCGGAGCTGATCACCATTCAGAAATACTGGCAGCAGTGGGCCGACCCGCGATTGATCGTCTGCGTGTTCAACAATCAGGATCTCAATCAGGTGACCTGGGAGCAGCGGGTGATGGAAGGCAATCCGCGCTTTGACGCCTCGCAGCAGTTGCCGGATGTGAAATACGCCGGGTTTGCCGAATCGCTGGGCATGATCGGTATTTTCGTCGATAACCCTGACGATCTGGCGGCCGCCTGGCAGCGTGCGCTGAGCGCTGACCGTCCGGTGCTGCTGGAGGTGAAAACCGATCCGGAAGTGGCACCGCTGCCACCGCACATCACCTTTAAGCAGGCAAAAGCCTTTATGGCGTCGATGGCGAAAGGCGACCGTGGCGCGGCGCAAATCATCAGTGATACCGCCAGTCAGCTGCTGCATAAAAAGCATTAAGGGTTAAATCGGGCAGTGTCGCACCGCTAACCTTAGCCTTCTCTCCCCGGACGCACTCGCGTCCGGGTTTATACCCCTCTTCATCATCACTAACGGGAGTCTTAACATGGCGGCTCATACAAGCCCTGTCTGGTTTATCTCAGGATGTTCTACCGGTTTTGGTCGTGAACTGGCGCAGCAGACTATCGCGCGCGGTTTCAGGGTGGTGGTGACGGCCCGCGATACCGCAAAAGTTGCCGATCTGGTTGATGGCCATGACAATGCGCTGGCGGTGACGCTGGATGTCACGCAGCAATCCAGTATTGATCAGGCGGTGCAGGCTGCGCTGAATGCGTTCGGCACCATTGACGTACTGGTGAATAATGCCGGTTACGGTTATCAGAGCTCAGTGGAAGAGGCTGAAGAACAGGCGATCCGCGCGCAGTTCGATGCCAACGTATTCGGCCTGTTTGCCCTGACCCGCGCCGTGCTCCCTGTGATGCGCAAGGCACGCCGCGGTCATGTGATCAACATTACTTCTGTGGCGGGTTTTATCGGTTTTGCCAGCTCCGGCTACTACTCAGCCAGCAAACATGCGGTGGAAGGCTGGTCCGACTCACTGGCGCAGGAAGCGGGTCCGCTGGGCATTCACGTCACCTGCGTGGAGCCGGGACCGTTCCGCACCGACTGGGCGGGCCGCTCGCTGCATCAGACCCCAAGCACCTTACCGGAATATGCCGATACCGCGGCCGCCCGGATGAAAGCTACCGCCGAATACAGCGGCACCCAGAAAGGCGATCCTGCCCGTGCGGCGCAGGCCATGATTGCAATTACCGAGCATGATAATCCGCCACGCCATCTGGTGATGGGCGCATGGGGATATGAGGCGGTAACCAGCAAACTCAAAGAGCGGCTGGCGCAGATTGAAGCGTGGAAACAGACGTCGGTGGAGACTGATTTTCCGGAGTAGAACTTATTACTGTGCGGGTGGCAGAAAGCCGCCCGTGCGCGTGTGAGCCTGAAGTCGTTAAAAACAGGAAAGGCCCGTTTATCGGGCCTTCAGGAACTAAGCGCGTACCTTAGCTTTCTACATTTCGCGCGCATTCAGTTCTTGCAGCTTGCGGCGCAGCAGGGCAGAGGAGGAGCGTTTTCTCGCCTGAGCTAACTGAGCTTTGATGGCAGGCAGATCGGGATTGGCCAGCCACTCAGCTATCAATAGTGCTCTTAACTCCTTATACCGGGTTTCGACCGGAGCCAAAGGGGTTATTTCATCGTGTTTATTGTAAAACGACATAGCAAGCTCTCCCTGTAGTCACGACTTTATAAGCCCGGAAACAGTCCGGGATTAAAGGTTGCGGCGCTTTTTTTGACAACCCTGTTCGGGGATGGTAGCGCAGTTCGTTTTTTAACCCAAGTACGGCGTCGTAGATCTCCTCCAGGGGAGTCGGACGGTTGCGGTCAACGACCTCTCCTGACGCAGCCTGGAAAATAAACCCGCCAATAAAGAAACGTTCATTGTGTGCCATTAACGCCAGTACTACGCTTTTTAAAACGACAGCACTACCTAATCCGGCAAAGCTGACATGGCGAAAATCGCCCAGGCACCCCAGACCATCGAACACGTCAAAGCAGACCTCCGCCAGGCCGTTAACCGGAAAGGAGACGCCTTGTGGCATCCGGTATCCGATACGGGTAAAAGTCTGTTCATCCAGCAGATTGCCAACGATGACGGTGTAGGTCTCATTACCGGCAACAAACACGTAGCTGTGATGAACACGGCGATCGTAAATAAACCTTTTTCGCCTGATGTTGTAATCTTCGAGAAAAATCTCTTCTTCTATGCGCACTTGTCATCCCTGTATGCAGCCTGTGAATCTTTAAGCAACGATTCTTCTGCTCCTGCCCGGCTCCGTCAAATATCCATATAAAAAATGTGGATACCCATTCCAGGGTAACCGCCGCTGTTGCTACGTATCGACCCCATTTTGCGACTCTTGCCGCACTTCACTTTTGTGATGCGCTCCGTAATCGCGCACGCCTGCGTCATCATCGTGCTGAAAAAATAAACAGAGACCCGCGTCCGGCATCATAAGAATTCGATCTTGTATCCCAGGCCGTATTCCATCTGGCATCCCCGTTTCAGACCGCGCTGTTCACCGCTAACTGGCACGCTTCCTGCACCTTTCTGCACTTAGTAATCGGGAAGACTTTTGGCGAGGTTCACATGTTTGACTCCTTATTAGATGAAGATGCGACCACCCTGGCGGCACTGGTCCGCCGCGGTGAGGTCTCGGCCAGCGAACTGACCCAGGCGGCGCTGACGCGGATGGAACGGCGTGAACCGGATATCCAGGCGTTTTGTACTCCGACGCCGGACCTTGCGCTGGCACAGGCGAAGGCGCTGGATGCGCGGCGGGCGCGGGGTGAAACGCTGGGTGCGCTGGCGGGCGTGCCGCTGGCGGTGAAAGATTTGATCTCTACCGCCAGCGTCCGCACCACCTCCGGTTCGGCGGCATACCAGGATTTCATACCTGAAGACGATGATATTACGGTCGAGCGACTGCTGGCCGCCGACGCCATTCTGCTGGGAAAAACCACCGCGCCCGAGTTTGGGTACAGCGGTGTCGGACACAATCCTCTGTTCCCGTCGCCGCGCAATCCGTGGGACCTGACCAGGACCCCTGGCGGCTCTAGTGCCGGATCGGGCGCGGCAGTGGCGGCGCGGCTCTGTCCAATCGCGCTGGGCAGTGATGGCGGCGGCTCGGTGCGCATTCCGGCGGCGCACTGCGGCATATATGGTTTCAAAGCCTCAATGGGACGCGTGCCGCTGTGGCCCGGCTGCCGCGATGAACGCTATCCGGGCGTCTCCAGTTGGGAGTCGCTGGAGCACATTGGCCCGATGACGCGCACGGTGCGCGACGCCGCCCTGATGATGTCGCTGATGGCGGGCCCGGATATGCGCGATCGCCACTCCATTCCCTGCAGCGACGTTGACTGGCTGGGCGCGCCCGGCCAGCCGGTCGAAAAACTGCGCATCGCCTTTAGCGCCGATTTTGGTTACGTGGCGGTCGATCCCGAGGTGCGCGCTGTGGTCAGTGCCGCCGCGCAGCGTTTTGCTGAGGAGATCGGTGCGGAGCTGGAGCTGGCCGATCCCGGATTCCGCGATCCTTCGGCGGCCTTTGGTGCGCTGGTGGCGATGGAAAGCGATCTCAGCGGGATGCGCAGGATGATGGAACAGCAGGGCGATCGGATGTCGCCGCACCTGGTCGCCATGCTGCAACGCGACTGGCGGGCCGAAACCTTTACCGACGCCATTACCACCCGCAAAGCGGTCAGCAACAGCCTGTGGCGCTTTATGCAGCGCTACGATCTGCTGATCACGCCGACGCTGGCGGTGCCGCCGTTTGCGCTCGGTATGCAGGGACCGGAAATCATTGATGGTCGTATGGTCCGCAGCGATCACTGGCTGTCGTTCTGCTTCCCGTTCAACTTCACCGGCCAGCCTGCGGCCTCGGTGCCCGCCGGGTTCACCGCCAGCGGCCTGCCGGTGGGGCTGCAAATCGTCGGACGGCATCTTGATGATGCCTTAGTGCTGGCTGCCAGCGCGGCTTTCGAGCGCATTCAGCCGTGGAACCACCTTCAACCTGGAATCGCCCAATGAAAAATGCTTCTGCGCCTGCGTTAGAACAGGAATTTGAACATCAGCCGGTGCCGCTGTCGCACCGCCACTCCACCCGCTCCGTCTCGGCGGTCTGGTTCGGTTTCCCGATGATCCTGACCAACGCGCTGTTTGGCGGCATCATCACCTGGCACCTGGGCTTCTGGCCGGCGTTGATCGCCATTCTGCTCGGCAATCTGGTGCTGTTCGCCTACGTCGGCGCGCTGAGCTGGTACGCCGGTAACACCGGGATGAACTTTGCCTTACAGGCGCGCCGCACCTTTGGCAGCAAAGGTTACATTCTGGTCTCCGGCTTTCTCTCAACGGTGGTGATTGGCTGGTACGCCTTCCAGACCGGCCTGACCGGCACGGTGATCAATCAGACTTTTGGCTGGAATGCGCTGGCGGTCACCGCCTTTGCCATGGTGCTTTATACCGCCATTACCTTCCTCGGGGTGCGTGCGCTGTCGGTGCTGGGGATGATCGCCGCGCCGCTGTTTGTGGTGCTGGGCGGAGTGGCGCTGTGGCTGATAGGCCAGCAGCATGACTTCAGCACGGTGACTCACTGGCAGGGCAGCGCCAGTGCGGCGGGCGCGATGAGTATGGGCACCGCCGTCACCATGGTGGTGGCGGGCTTTGCCGACTCCGGCACCATGACCGCCGACTTTACCCGCTGGTCGAAAAACGGCCGTTCGGCGGTGATCGCAGCGTTTTCCGCCTTTCCGGTGGCGAACGTCATCTCTTATCTGTTTGGTGTGGTCATCGTTGCGGTCGGCGCGGCGGTCGATCCGCTGACCAACGGCGGCAACTTTCTGCCGATGCTGATGGGGCACAGCGCCTTTTTATCGGTGGTGGCCTGTCTGTTCGTGTTTATTAACCTCGGCTCGGTCTGCACCCACTGCCTGTATAACGGCGCGGTGGGCTTCAGCCATCTGTTCAGCAGTAAAATGCGCCTCTGGACGCTGATCCTGGGCGCGATCGGCGGGGCGCTGGCGCTGGCGGGCGTCTGGTCTTACTTCCTGGACTGGCTCAGCCTGCTGGGCATTGTGGTGCCGCCGTTTGGTGCAGTGATGATTGTTGACCTGATTTTCATGGCGAAAATCAGCGAGCAGCGACCGTCGCAGCGTTTTCGCGCTACCGCTTTTGCGGCCTGGGCAATCGGAAGCCTGTGTGCCGTTATCGCCCATCTGGCCTTTCCGCAGTTGGGTGAGGCGGTGATCGGCCTGGTGACCGCCGCGCTCAGTTACAGCCTGATTAGCCGGGTGCGTGCGCCGCGACCGGTGATGGAGAAGAAAAATGCCTGATTACAGCGTCAACTCAACCCCCTACGCCTGGCCGTTTGACGGTGGCTTCAGCCCGGCCGATACCGCGCTGGTGGTGATTGATATGCAGACTGACTTCTGCGGCGTCGGCGGCTATGTCGATACCATGGGCTACGATGTGGCGCTGACCCGCGCCCCGATTGCGCCGTTGCAGCAGGTGCTGGCGGCGATGCGCGCCCGGCAGTTTCCGATCATTCATACCCGCGAAGGGCACCGGCCCGACCTCAGCGACTTACCGGCCAATAAGCACTGGCGCTCGCGACGGATGAAGGCGGGCATTGGTGATGACGGGCCGTGCGGCCGTATTCTGGTGCGCGGCGAACCCGGCTGGGAGATTATCCCGGAGCTGGCGCCGTTGCCGGGCGAGGTGGTGATCGATAAACCGGGCAAAGGCTCGTTTTACGCCACCGATCTGGAGCTGATCCTGCGCAGCCGCCACATCCGCAATTTGATCCTCACCGGCATCACCACCGATGTCTGCGTGCACACCACGCTGCGGGAGGCCAACGACCGCGGATTTGAATGTCTGGTGCTGTCCGACTGCTGCGCCGCCACCGAGCGGCGACATCATGAGGCGGCGCTGAGCATGATCCATATGCAGGGCGGAATTTTTGGCGCGGTTGCCAGTTCGGCAGCCTTGCTGGATAGCCTTGGCGGATAACGCCTGTGGTCTGCCGCCGGTCAGCTCTGCCGTGCCTCACGCGGCGGGCTGGCCTCAATCAGGCTGGCAAGCTGATCGACCGGAACCGCATGACTGAACAGATAACCCTGCAGCTGGTTACACCCGGCATCCGCCAGCGCCGTCATCTGGCCTGGCGTCTCGACGCCTTCGGCGGTCACCATCAGGCCCATCGCGTGGCCCAGCTTCACCACCGATTCAATAATCGCCACCGAGTTATCCGCTACGCCCAGCGACTGGGTAAATGAGCGGTCAATTTTGATCTTATCGACCGGGAAGTGGCTGAGATAGTTGAGGCTGGAGTAACCGGTACCAAAATCGTCCAGCGCTATCCGGAAGCCAGCGTCGCGCAGCGCAACAATGATGGCGCGGGCTTCATGCTCATCGTCGATCAATACGCCTTCGGTAATCTCCAGCTCAATTCGCGTCGGATCGCCGCCGTGCTGCCGCACAATGTCAGTCATCCGCTCTACAAAGCCGGTGGCGCGAAACTGCACCGGTGAGACGTTGACCGCCACCATCAGGTCGGGAAAACGCTGCTGGGTGGCACAGGCTTCCGTCAGCACCCATTCACCCAGCGGAATAATCAGCCCGGTCTCTTCCGCAATCGCAATAAATTCACCCGGCACTACCAGGCCACGGATCGGATGATGCCAGCGCAGCAGCGCCTCGACACCAACCATCTGCTGACCGCCAATGTCCATCAGCGGCTGATACCAGACTTCCAGGCCCTCACGGTTTTGCAGCGCAGTGCGCAGATCGGCGGCGATGGTTTGCCGGGTGCGCACTGACTCATCCATCGCCCGTTCGAACTGGCGATATTTGCCGCGTCCGCCACTTTTGGCTTCATACAGCGCAATGTCCGCTTTGCGCATTAACTCCAGCCGATCAACGCCATCTTTGGGTGCCAGCGCCAGGCCGATACTGGCACCGCTCCAGACTTCACTGCCAAACAGCGTAAAGGGCTGGCTGAGCTGGTCGATGATGCGCTGCGCCAGACCCTGAGCCTGAGAGAGCGTCTCCACTTCTGGCATCACCACGATAAACTCGTCGCCGCCGATCCGGCCAACGGTATCGCTGGCCCGCACCATCCGGCTCAGACGCTGTGCCACCGCAACGATCAGTTCGTCGCCGGCGTGATGACCGTAGGTATCATTGATTGCTTTGAAGCGGTCGAGATCGATCAGCAGCAGCGCCACCCGCTGATCGTGGCGCGTCGCCAGCGCCAGTGCCTGAGTCAGACGATCTTCGACCAGCGCACGATTGGGCAGCCCGGTCAGCACATCGTGAAACGCCAGATGCTGCGCCTGCGCCTCAGAGGCACCGAGCTTCAGCATCGACTGCGACAGATTGATCGACGAGGTCCAGAGACGGCGCACCATATACAGGCAGAGCAGGGAGATCGCCAGCACCGCCAGGCCGGTTGACGGGCCGATAGTGCGCAGCATCTGCGCGCCGGGGCGTGACGGCACCCAGTTGAGGTAGCCGACCGCCTCACCAGACTGCGCAATCAGCAGATAACGCGCCCCGGTGCCGGGCTGCGGGCTACCGTTGGAGAAATGGAGTCCCTGTAGCTGATTGCGTTCGGCCAGGCTGGTCAGATAGCCATCGTCGAGAAACTTCAGGCTGACCAGCCGGAAGCGTGGCAGGGCGTCACTGTCACGCTGAATATTGCCGACCGCCAGCGCGGCGGTGCGACCGGCTAAGCGGGCGTAATCAGCTTTGTCCTCGCGCGAACTCTCCTGCACCAGCGGATTTTTCAGGATGTCGTTGACCAGCGTGGCTGCCGGCTGTGGCGTGACCGGCTGACCGTCCCGCCATAGCCTGACGATCTGGTTTTGCTGATCCAGCACCAGGATCAGCTGATGGCCAAACATCTCAAACAGCCAGTTGCCAATGTTCTCATCCAGCCAGCCTGAGGCGGCACCTTCATCCAGCAGCCGCTGCTCAAGCGGCCGCCAGCGTGACAGACTGCGCAACTGGCGCAGATGTTCGTTCAGACTCTGGGTGAACGAGGCTTCAATCATCCGCTGTTGCTGTTGCCGCGCCTCCGCGTTGGTCAGCGAGGTGCCAATGAACAGCGCCGTGCCCGCGCCGCCAAAGGTCAGCAGCAGAATCGCCACCAGCGGCACCAGCACTTCACGCAGGAAACTGCGGCGGAAATCGCCAGAAAGTTTAAGGCTGTTAATCATTTTTTAGTTTTTCTCAAAAGCAGGAGTACAGCTTAAAAGCTAGCAGACGGTAACGGGTCTTTCACACAAACCTTCAGAGTCAGTGAAGCGGATGGGGATTTTTGTGGTGAAGGTGAGGAGGCAAGAGCTGGTGCGGCAGAATGAAGGGGTGACAACAGGAGATTAATCCAGTCAGGCTAATGGTTGATAGGTTTTGAGGTGACGTGGTTGCAGCAGAAGCGCATGTTGATGGTGCCAGAATGATATCCAGACATAAAGTTGTGTATGTTAAGGTCAGGACATCTTAACGCTGTTGAGTGAAAACAGAATGCCTCAAATGACTCTTCACCTTTTGAATGCGCAGAACAAACTAACCGCTCACGCTCAATGGTTGCAAAGCTGTCTGAACGCGACATACCAGCTGGCTAATAGCTTTATGCCGCTCCCTTCTGTGGATGTTGTTGTAAAAGCCGGATCATATGTCATTCCTGAGAAAGGGCATCTGGGATATTGTCCTGAGCCCGGCATCATTTATATAACCGTCGATCCTGAGAATGCCCTGTTTTGTAAAAATGATGCTCATTCGCTTGAACGCATGTTTGCTCATGAACTGCATCATGCCGCGAGGTGGGCCGGACCGGGATACGGCTCTACTTTAGGTGAAGCGATTGTCTCTGAAGGGCTTGCTGGTCATTTTTCTCTGGAGCTTTTTAAAGGTAAGCCTGAGCCCTGGGAAAGCCTCAGCCCAGACACCGTTCAGCCCTTCACGCTGCAACTCAGTGAAAGCTGGCATCACACTGATTATGACCATAACGCATGGTTTTTTGGGGCGAGGGATCTACCGAAATGGGTGGGATATACCGCAGGGTTCAACCTTGTCAGAAAGTACCTGACAAACTTTCCCAGTCTGAAGGCTTCAATGCTGGCAAACATAGAGGCAGAGAAATTCCGGCCATTTATCTGAACTGCAACGGCTGCCTTGTGCAGCGTCATGATTCTGCATGAGCAGAAAAGAGAATCGTCCACGCTTCCCTGCTGACCATTCGACCCGGCAGCCGTCTCCTTCTGTCTGTTCTCTGGACAGGGTATTCTGATCACTGCTAACAGCCAAATTCACCTCTCCTTCACTCCCCCGTCACGGTTCTGTCATCTGATCCGGTCAAGGTAATGCCATCCCGCAGTGACTTTCGCTGCGTCCCCACTCTGTAACCCGTGAGGATTTCATCGTGATGGAGTTATCCAGACATCCGACCACTGTCTATCAGGCCGTGGCTGCACAACTCGAACAGGCGCTTCAGCAACGCTACCGCTGTGGCGACTATCTTCCTTCCGAACAACAGCTGGCCGATCACTATGAAGTTAACCGCCACACCTTACGCCGGGCGGTAGATGAACTGGTGAACAAAGGGCTGCTGCAACGCCGTCATGGCGTCGGCATCCTGGTGCTGATGCGGCCTTACGACTATCCGCTGCACGCTCAGGCGCGCTTTAGCCAGAACCTGATGGAGCAGGGCAGTCACCCGACCAGCGAGCGGCTGCTGGCGGTGTTGCGTCCCGCCAGCAACGACGTTGCCAGCGCGCTGGGCGTCAACGAGGGCGATAACGTGATCCACCTGCGCACGCTGCGGCGTGCTAACGGTGTACCGCTGTGTGTCATCAACCACTTCCTCGCCGATCTCAGCTGGTGGCCGCAGTTGCAGCATTTTAACAGCGGTTCGCTGCACGATTACCTCGACAAGCACACCGGCAAACAGCTGGTGCGTACCCAGACCCGCATCAGCACCCGACGGGCGCAGGCGAAAGAGTGCAAGCAGCTGGAAATTGCGCTGCATTCGCCGCTGCTCTGCGTGCGTACCCTGAACAAAACCCGCGACGGTGCAATGGCTGAATACTCGGTCAGCCTGACGCGCGGCGACATGATTGAACTGACTCTGGAGCACTAATGGAACAGCAAACGGCCCGCCAGCGCTGGCTTTCGGTGCTGGCACACAGCAGCGCGGCACAGCTTAACGCGCACTGGCAGGCGCTAAACCTCCAGCCGGTTTTCACCCTGATCCGTCCGGCAGAGATCGGCCTGACCCGGCTGCAGGCGCGCATGGGCGCGACCGGTAAACGCTTTGTGATGGGCGATGCGACGGTGACGCGCGCAGTGGTTCAGCTCAGCGACGGCACCCTGGGTTACAGCTACCTGCTGGGACGTGATAAAGCCCACGCCGAGCGCTGCGCCTTAATCGATGCCCTGTTACAGCAGCCGGAAACCCGGGCGTTGTTAGAAGAGAAGATTATTACCCCGCTGGCGGCATGGCGTGACGAGCAGCGTCAGCTGCGCGCGCGTGAAATCGCCAGCAGCAAAGTGGATTTCTTTACGCTGGTACGCGGAGACAACTGATGACTTTACTGGCAAGTTTTAACCATCCGGTGGCGGATGCACAGCGCGCATTCCGCCGCATCCTCAAAGCGATGAGCGAGCCGGGCGTGATGGTGTCGCTGCCGCTGCAACAGGGCTGGGGTGCACTGTCGCCCGCCGCCACCGCGCTGTTACTGACGCTGGTCGATCAGGAAAGTCCGGTATGGCTGGATGCGCAGATCGACAACGAACAGCTGCGCAATAACCTGCGTTTCCACACCGGCGCGCCGATTACCGCGCAGCAGGATGCGCCTTTCGCGCTCAGTCATGCCAGCTCGCATCCCGATCCGGCCCACTTTGCCGCCGGTGACAATCTGGCCCCGGAAAAGAGCACCACCCTGATTATTGAAGTCCCGTCGCTGAATGGCGGTCTCACGCTGCGTCTCTCCGGACCGGGCCTGCGTGAAACCCGCGCCATTGCGCCACAATTGCCGGAAAGCGTGCTGGCCTATCTGCGCAGCCGGCCACATCCGTTCCCGCAGGGCGTCGATCTGATTTTTACCTGTGGCGAAGCGATGATGGCGGTGCCGCGCACCACGCTTGTGGAGGTGTGCTGATGTACGTTGCGGTGAAAGGGGGCGAAAAGGCAATTGCTAACGCCCATCAGCTACAGGCCGATCTGCGGCGCGGCGATCGGCATGTCACCGAGCTGGGTTGCGATCAGGTGGCCCAGCAACTCGGTCTGGCGGTCGATCGGGTGATGACCGAAGGCGGGATCTACGATCCTGAACTGGCAGCGCTGGCGATTAAACAGGCCAGCGGCGACCTGGTAGAGGCCATCTTCCTGCTGCGCGCCTATCGCACCACGCTGCCACGCCTGGCCGAGAGCCAGCCGCTGGCGACGGCATCAATGCGTATCGAGCGGCGTATCTCGGCGGTCTACAAAGATCTGCCGGGCGGCCAGGTACTGGGACCGACCTATGATTACAGCCACCGTCTGCTCGACTTTACCCTGCTGGCCAACGGTGAAACGCCGGCATCGCCACGAGACGATCGCGCGCTGGATGCGGCCTGTCCGCACATGTTCAGCATGATGAGCGACGAAGGGCTGGCGGTGCGTGAAGAGGATGACGGCAGCGAACCCGTCGATATCACTCGCGAGCCGATGAGTTTTCCCGCCTCGCGCGCTGCACGTCTGCAGCAGCTGGTACGCGGCGATGAAGGTTTTCTGCTGGCGCTCGGCTACTCGACCCAGCGCGGCTATGGCCGCACCCATCCGTTCGCCGGTGAAATTCGTACCGGCTATCTCAGCGTCACTATCTGCCCGGAAGAGCTGGGCTTTGAGCTGGAGATTGGCGAACTGCTGCTGACCGAGTGCGAAATGGTCAACGGCTTCGCCCACAGCGATGAAAGTGCGCCTCATTTTACCCGTGGCTACGGCCTGGTGTTTGGCCGCGCCGAACGCAAGGCGATGTCGATGGCGCTGGTTGACCGGGCGCTGCAGAGCCGTGAGCAGCAGGAACGCATCACCAGCCCGGCGCAGGATGAAGAGTTTGTGCTGTCGCACGCCGATAACGTCGAAGCCGCGGGCTTCGTCTCCCATCTTAAACTGCCGCACTACGTCGATTTCCAGGCGGAACTGGAACTGCTGAAACGCCTGCGACAGGATCATCAGGAGCGCAACCATGGCTGAACTCAGCGGTTATAACAACGGCTATCTGGATGAGCAGACCAAACGCACCATCCGTCGCGCCATCCTGAAAGCGGTGGCGATCCCTGGCTATCAGGTACCGTTTGCCGGACGGGAAATGCCGATGCCTTACGGCTGGGGCACCGGCGGCATTCAGATCACCGCCAGCGTGATTGGCGATCAGGATGTGCTGAAGGTGATCGATCAGGGTGCGGATGACACCACCAATGCGGTCTCAATTCGTCGCTTCTTTCAGCGCGTCAGCGGCGCAGCGACCACCGAACGCACCGCCGATGCCACGCTAATCCAGACCCGGCATCGCATTCCGGAAACGCCGCTGGAAGAGGATCAGATTCTGATCTTCCAGGTGCCGATCCCGGAACCGCTGCGCTTTATTGAGCCGCGCGAGACCGAGACCCGCACCATGCACGCGCTGGAGGAGTACGGCGTCATGCAGGTCAAACTGTATGAAGATATTGCCCGTTACGGCCACATCGCCACCACCTACGCCTATCCGGTGAAGGTCAACGATCGCTATGTGATGGACCCGTCGCCGATCCCCAAATTCGACAATCCCAAGATGAACATGATGCCGGCGCTGCAACTGTTTGGTGCCGGACGCGAAAAGCGCATCTACGCCTTACCGCCCTATACCAAAGTGGAAAGCCTCGACTTCGATGACCATCCGTTCACCGTTCAGCAGTGGGATGAACCCTGTACGCTGTGCGGTTCGCGCCACAGCTACCTCGACGAGGTGGTGATGGACGATCAGGGAACGCGGATGTTTGTCTGCTCCGACACCGACTTTTGCCATCAGCAGCAGGAACAGCAACATGCACAGTGATCAGCCGCTGCTTGCGGTCAGCCAGCTCACCCATCTTTATGCGCCGGGAAAAGGCTTTGAACAGGTCAGTTTTGACCTCTATCCGGGGGAAGTGCTGGGCATCGTCGGCGAGTCCGGCTCCGGCAAAACCACACTGCTGCACAGCCTGTCGGCACGTCTGACGCCGCAGCAGGGCAGCATTCATTATCAGGGACGCGATCTCTATCAGATGAGCGAAAGCGATCGCCGCCGCCTGCTGCGCACCGAATGGGGCGTGGTGCATCAGCATCCGCTGGACGGATTGCGGCCGCAGGTCAGCGCCGGCGGCAATATCGGCGAACGGCTGATGGCGGTCGGCGAGCGCCACTATGGTGACATCCGCGCTGAAGCCAGCCGCTGGCTGCAGGCGGTGGAGATCGCCGCCAACCGTATCGACGATCTGCCCACCACCTTTTCCGGCGGGATGCAGCAGCGCCTGCAGATTGCCCGCAATCTGGTGACCCAGCCGCGCCTGATGTTTATGGATGAGCCTACCGGCGGGCTGGATGTGTCGGTACAGGCGCGGCTGCTGGATCTGCTGCGCACTCTGGTGCGGGAACTCAATCTGGCGGTGGTGATTGTCACCCACGATCTCGGGGTCGCGCGACTGCTGGCGCACCGGCTGCTGGTGATGAAACAGGGGCGGGTGGTGGAGAGCGGATTAACCGACCGGGTGCTCGACGATCCCCATCATCCTTACACGCAATTGCTGGTCTCTTCGGTGCTCAATTAAATGATGACTCACACACCTATGTTGCAGGTTGAGAATCTGTGCAAAACCTTTGTGCTGCATAACCAGAACGGCGCTGCGCTGCCGGTATTAGAGAACGCCAGCCTGACGGTGAATCAGGGGGAATGTGTGGTGCTGCACGGCCATTCCGGCAGCGGTAAATCGACTCTGCTGCGCGCCCTGTACGGCAACTACCAGCCCAACAGCGGGCATATCCGGCTGCAGCATCAGGGCGAATCGATCGATATGGCGCAGGCGACGGCGCGGCAGATCATCGCCATCCGCCGCGACACGCTCGGCTGGGTCAGCCAGTTTCTGCGGGTGATCCCGCGGGTGCCGACGCTGGAGATTGTGATGCAGCCGCTGCTGGAGCGCGGCGTCGAGCGTGCCTTCTGTGAAAAGCGCGCCCGTGAGCTGCTGAGCCGGCTTAACGTGCCGGAGCGTCTCTGGTCGCTGGCGCCGTCGACCTTTTCCGGCGGTGAGCAGCAGCGGGTCAACATCGCGCGCGGCTTTATCGCCGACTATCCGGTGCTGCTGCTGGATGAACCCACCGCCTCACTCGACAGCGTAAACCGGGATGCGGTGGTCGGACTGATTGAACAGGCGCGCGCCCGCGGTGCCGCCATTGTCGGCATTTTCCACGATGAAGCGGTGCGCGACCGGGTAGCCGATCGGCTGCACCTGATGCAGCCGATCGCCACAGGAGCACAAGCATGATCATTAATAACGTCCGACTGGTGCTGGAAAACGAGGTGGTCGCCGGATCGCTGGAGTTCCGTGACGATCGCATCAGCAGCTTCAGCGAAACCGCCAGCCAGCAGCCGGGCGCGCTGGACGGTGAGGGCGCCTGGCTGCTGCCGGGGCTGGTGGAGCTGCACACCGATAACCTCGACAAGTTTTTTACGCCACGGCCTAAAGTGGACTGGCCCGCCCACTCGGCGATGAGCAGCCACGATGCGCTGATGGTCTCCAGCGGTATTACCACCGTGCTGGACGCGATTGGCGTCGGTGACGTGCGCGACGGCGGGCACCGGCTGGAGAACCTCAGCAAGATGATCAACGCAATCCGCGACAGCAACCGTAAAGGGCTGAACCGGGCCGAACATCTGCTGCACCTGCGCTGTGAGTTGCCGCATCCGACCACCGTGCCGCTGTTTGAAGCGCTGATGGGGACGCCGGAGCTGGCGCTGGTCTCGCTGATGGATCACTCACCCGGCCAGCGTCAGTACGCGTCACTGGAAAAATATCGCGAATACTATCAGGGCAAATATCAGCTGAATGACGCTGAGATGGATCGGTTTGAGCATGACCAGCTCACCCTGGCGGCAGAGTGGTCGCAGCCTAACCGTCAGGCGATTGCCGCGCTGTGCCGCGAGCATGGTATCGCCATCGCCAGCCACGACGACGCCACCGCGGCGCACGTTGAGGAGTCTCATGCGGCGGGCAGCCGTATCGCTGAATTTCCGACCACGCTGGAGGCGGCTCGCGCTTCACGCTATCGCAATATGCAGGTGCTGATGGGCGCGCCAAACATCGTGCGCGGCGGCTCGCACTCCGGTAACGTCGCCGCCTGGGAGCTGGCCTCACACGGCTTGCTGAATATCCTGTCGTCTGATTACTATCCAGCCAGCCTGCTGGATGCGGCATTCCAGCTGGCGGCAGATGAGCGCAACAGCCTCGGTACGGCGCAGGCGATTGCGCTGGTGACCTGTAATCCGGCGCGGGCGCTGGGGCTGGAGGATCGCGGGGTGATTGCGGAAGGCTGCCGTGCCGATCTGGTGCTGGCGCACACCGCGCACGGTCATCCGCATGTCCGGCACGTCTGGAGCAAAGGCCGGCAGGTCTATTAATGACGCGCCTTATCTGGTTAATCGGGCCGTCCGGATCGGGCAAGGATAGCCTGCTGAATGCGCTGCGTGAGGCACCGCCAGCCCGCCTGCTGATCGCCCATCGCTACATCACCCGCGCCGCCGATGCCGGTGGCGAAAACCATGTGGCGCTGAGCGAGGCGGAGTTCGCCCGCCGCGCCGCGCTGGGGCTGTTCGCGGTCAGCTGGCAGGCGCACGGCTTTCACTACGGCATCGGCACGGAAGTTGAGGCCTGGCTGCAGCGCGGTCAGAACGTGGTGGTCAACGGTTCGCGGCTGCATCTGGCGCAGGCACAGGCGCGGTTCGGACCACAGCTGCTGCCGCTCTGTTTGCAGGTGACGCCGTCGGTACTGGCGGCGCGGCTGCGCCAGCGCGGACGGGAGGATGAGGCTGAGATCGCCCGGCGACTGGCGCGTGCCGCCCAGCCGCAGCCGGACGGCTGTCTGCTGCTCAACAATGACGGGGCGCTGGACCGCACGGTCCGGCAACTGCGTCAGCTGCTGGAGGCGCATCAATGAAACTGACCTTTCTCGGCACCGGTGGCGTCACCGCCGCGCCGCTGTTTGGCTGCGACTGCCGCGCCTGTCAGCGGGCGCAGCAGGACTCGCGTTATCATCGCGCGCCCTGCAGTGCGCTGATTGAGGCGGGCAGCGAGCGGATTCTGCTCGACGCCGGTCTGCCGCTGCTGGTTTCACGGTTCAGGCCTGGCGAGCTGACCCGCATTCTGCTGACGCATTACCACATGGACCACGTACAGGGCCTGTTTGCGCTGCGCTGGGGCAAGGGTGCGTCTATTCCGGTGTGGGGGCCGCCCGACACGCGCGGCTGTGACGATCTGTTTAAACATCCTGGCCTGCTCGATTTCCGGCCCCCCTTAACCCCGTTTGTCGCCCACTCTTTTGGTGAACTGCAGGTCACGCCGCTGCCGCTACAGCATTCACGGCTGACTCACGGCTACCTGTTCGACTGGCAGGGGAGCCGGCTGGCCTGGCTGTGTGACACCTGCGGCCTGCCGCCCGACACCGAAGATTTCCTGCGCGGTCAGCCGCTCGATCAGCTGGTGATCGACTGCAACGATCCGCCGCAGGCTGCCCCGCGTAATCACAACGATCTTAATCTGGCGCTGGGGATCATCGACCGGCTTCAGCCGCGTCAGGCCTGGTTAACGCACCTCAGTCATGAGATGGACAACTGGTTAGCCGATCACCCGCTGCCCGAGGCGATTCAGCCCGCGCGCGATGGTCTGATCCTGTCATGCGGTGCCGGCTGGCCTGTCACAGTTTGATCATCTGGCTGTCATCCCGCCTTCATGGCGCAACGCCTTAATAATCGGCAGAACGTAATCAGCGACGACGGAGAACAACATGGCACAGGCACTTCTGAAAACGGTGGTCGATAACGACCTGCCACCGGCCACGCTCGGCGGACAAAAAGTGTTGTCGGTGCAGAGTCTGAGCAAAGCGTACGGCGACAGCACCGTGCTGGATAAGGTCAGTTTTGACCTGCACGCCGGGGAACTGGTGGCGGTGATTGGCCGCTCCGGGGCCGGGAAATCGACCCTGCTGCATATGCTCAACGGCACCATTGCCGCCAGCTCCGGCGCAATTATCAGCCTGCATCAGGGCGAAGCGGACCGCAACGTGGTAGCGCTCAGCAGCCGCCAGCTGCGTGAATGGCGTAGCCAGTGCGGCATGATCTTTCAGGACTTCTGTCTGGTCCCGCGCCTGGATGTGCTGACCAACGTATTGCTGGGACGCCTGAGCCAGACCAGCACGCTGAAATCCTTCTTTAAAGTCTTTTCCGACCATGACCGCGCTCACGCCATTGAACTGCTGCAGTGGATGAACATGCTGCCGCAGGCGCTGCAGCGGGCAGAAAACCTGTCGGGCGGTCAGATGCAGCGCGTGGCGATCTGCCGGGCGCTGATGCAGAACCCGAAAATCCTGCTAGCCGATGAGCCGGTGGCGTCACTCGATCCGAAAAATACCAAACGCATCATGGACGTGCTGCGTCAGGTGAGCGAGCAGGGCATCAGCGTCATGGTGAACCTGCACTCTATCGAACTGGTAAAGCAATACTGCACCCGGGTGATCGGCATTCAGCGGGGAGTGGTGCTGTTCGATGGCCATCCGTCGCAGCTTACCGACGGCCTGCTGCACCAGCTGTACGGCGATGAACTTAATCAGATCCACTAACTTCCACGGCAAGAGAACAACCTCGAATGAAACTGACTTCTTTAGCGCTACTGACGGGTGTAATGGCTTTTGGTGTTAACGCAGCGGATGCGCCGAAACAACTTAATCTCGGCATTCTGGGCGGACAGAACGCCACCCAGCAGATTGGTGATAACCAGTGTGTGAAAACCTTCTTTGATAAAGAGCTGGGTGTGGATACGCAGATGCGTAACGCCTCTGACTACTCCGGAGTGATTCAGGGGCTGCTGGGCGGCAAAATCGATATGGTGCTGAGCATGTCACCCGCCTCGTTTGCTTCGGTCTACCTGCAGGACCCGAAAGCGGTCGATGTGGTCGGCATTGTGGTGGATGACAAGGATCAGTCACGCGGCTATCACTCGGTGGTGATCGTTAAAGCGGACAGCCCGTATAAAAAACTGGAAGACCTGAAGGGTAAATCCTTTGGTATGGCCGATCCCGATTCGACCTCCGGCTTCCTGATGCCGAACCAGACGTTTAAGAAAGAATTTGGCGGCTCGGTGGACGACAAGTACAACAACACGTTCTCCAGCGTGACCTTCTCCGGCGGCCATGAGCAGGACATTCTCGGCGTGCTGAACAACCAGTTCGACGGCGCGGTGACCTGGACCTCGCTGGTCGGCGATTACAACAGCGGCTATACCTCCGGCGCGTTTGGCCGTCTGATCCGCATGGACCACCCGGATCTGATGAAGCAGATCCGCATTATCTGGCAGTCGCCACTGATCCCCAACGGTCCGGTACTGGTCAGCAACAAACTGCCCGCGGATTTTAAAGCCAAAGTGGTGGCGGCGATTAAAAAGCTGGATAAAGACGATCACGCCTGTTTCGTCAAAGCGGTTGGCGGTGAGCAGCATATCGGCCCTGCCACCGTCGCTGACTATCAGAACATCATTGATATGAAGCGCGACCTGATGAAAGGCAGCCGCGGCTAACGCCCGGTGACGGCTACCTTGCCTTCCCCGGCTGTCCGGGGAAGGCGGGACGCGGCAGGTCCGTCTGCGTCCTGATGCTTCAGCCCCGGAGATCCCCCCTTGACCGAATTCGAACGTTATTACCAACGCATCCGCCGCCAGCAGAAACGCGACACGCTGCTCTGGTCACTGCTGCTGGTCGCACTCTATCTGGCGGCGGGCAACGTGGCGGAATTTAATCTGCTCACCGTCTGGCAGTCGCTGCCGCACTTCTTTGACTACCTGCGGGAAATCATGCCGGTGCTGCATCTGCCGCTGCTGTTCGCGGATGGCAAAACCAGTGGCTCGCTGGCTTACTGGGGCTACCGTCTGCCGATCCAGCTGCCGCTGATCTGGGAAACCCTGCAGCTGGCGCTGGCCGCGACGCTGCTGGCGGTAGCGCTGGCGGCAGTGCTGGCCTTTTTTGCCGCCGACAATACCCGTACGCCCGCCAGCCTGCGACTGGCGATTCGCGCCTTTGTCGCCTTTCTGCGTACCATGCCGGAGCTGGCGTGGGCGGTGATGTTTGTGATGGCGTTTGGCATCGGCGCGATCCCTGGCTTTCTGGCGCTGGCGCTGCATACCGTCGGTAGCCTGACCAAACTGTTTTACGAGGCGATTGAATCGGCGTCTGACAAGCCGGTGCGCGGCCTGGCGGCCTGTGGCGCCACCACCCTGCAGCGGATGCGCTTCGCCTTCTGGCCGCAGGTGAAACCGATCTTTCTCTCTTACAGCTTTATGCGGCTGGAGATTAATTTCCGCTCCTCAACCATCCTCGGGCTGGTGGGCGCGGGCGGCATCGGCCAGGAGCTGATGACCAATATCAAACTGGATCGCTACGACCAGGTGAGCATCACCCTGCTGCTGATCCTGATTGTGGTGTCACTGCTCGATACGCTATCCGGCCAGTTGCGCCGTCGCGTTGTGGGAGAAACCGCATGATCAGCGTGGTACCGGATATCACTCATCTTAAAGCGCAGCACCGCGAACTGTTTGCTGCGCAACCGCGTTACCTGCGTCGCCTCGGCCTGCTGGCGCTGGCGGTGCTGCTCTACTATCTGTTCTTCTTCTCGGTGTATGGCATTGAGGTGTCCCGCCTGCTGAACGGCTGTCAGCAACTGGGGCGTTACTTTCTGCGGATGTTTGTCTGGCAGGATTTTGCCAACTGGCCGTTTGGCTATTACTTCTCGCAGGTCGGGATCACCTTAGGCATTGTGTTTGCCGGCACCCTGACCGCCACGCTGCTGGCGCTGCCGCTGTCGTTTCTGGCGGCGCGCAACGTGATGCACAGCCGGGCGACCCGACCGGTGGCCTTTCTGATGCGGCGGCTGTTTGACCTGCTGCGCGGTATCGACATGGCAATCTGGGGGTTGATCTTCGTCCGGGCGGTCGGTATGGGGCCACTGGCCGGGGTACTGGCGATTATCCTGCAGGATGTCGGATTACTGGGCAAACTCTATGCCGAAGGCCACGAAGCGGTCGAGCGCTCGCCGAGTCGCGGCCTGGGGGCGGTTGGCGCGAACAGCCTGCAGAAACACCGTTTTGGCATCTTCACCCAGTCGTTCCCGCAGTTCCTGGCGCTCAGCCTCTATCAGATTGAATCCAATACCCGATCGGCGGCAGTGCTGGGCTTTGTTGGTGCCGGTGGCGTCGGGCTGGTCTACGCCGAGAACATGCGGCTGTGGAACTGGGACGTGGTGATGTTCCTGACGCTGATCCTGGTGGTGGTGGTCATGGTGATGGATGTGCTCTCCAGCCGCCTGCGCAAGCGCTACATCAGCGGGAAACCGGTGCCGCTGTGGCAGCCTGCCGGGCGTGATTAAGCCGTTCGCTGCGCTGCCAGGCACGTTGCAGTGCCTGCACCAGTTGCGCCTGCTGCCAGGGCTTCGCCAGCCGTTCGCACAGCGGTAACGTGACCGGCTGGTGACGCAAATCCTGACCACTGATGAGCAGCGTCGCCAGCTGCGGCCAGTTCTGCTGCGCCTGGCGGATCACTTCCGCACCGTTAATCTCGCCGGGCAGCATCAGATCGCTAATCAGCAGATCGATATCGGGCGTCTGACGCAGCAGTGCCAGCGCCTGTTCACCGTCGCCGCACTCCAGCGTCAGATAACCCAACTGATGCAGATGCTCACACAGCGTCTGGCGCACCGCCGGTTCATCATCCAGCACCAGCACCAGCCGATCGTTGGCCGCGTCGGGCGGCGTCGGCTGGGCCGGCGGGAGCGGGGCGGTGGCCGCCATCTCAGGGGCGCGCGGCAACAGCAGCCGCACCGTGGTCCCCTGGCCCGGCGCGGTTTCCAGTTCAATCTGACCACCGGACTGACGCACGAAGCCATAGACCATCGACAGCCCCAGCCCGCTGCCGCTGCCGGTGGCTTTGGTGGTAAAGAACGGCTCAAAAACCTGCTCGCGCACCGCTGCTGACATGCCGCAACCGTGGTCAATCACCTCAATTGTGACGCGGTCACGTTTTTCATCCTGCTCCAGCCGCCGCTGATTCCAGATACGGATGCGGATTTCGCCGCTCTGCTGCTGCATGGCATCCCGGGCGTTGACCACCAGATTCATTAAGGCGTTTTCCAGCTGGCTGGCATCGATCCAGGCGGGCCAGCCGGGACGCTGCGCATCAATCACCAGTTGCTGACCGGGCAGCAGCGAGTGCTGCAACAGCCCCTGCAGATTATCTACCAGCGTCACCACCGACACCGCGCGCGGAAACAGCGCCTGTTTACGTGAGAAGGCGAGTAAGCGCTGGGTCAGCTGGGCGGCGCGATCGGCCGCCTGGCGCGCCCGCTCAATCCGGCTGGCGAGCGGGCCGGGCGTCAGCTGGCCTTCGGTCAGCGCCAGACTGCCGATGATCACCGCCAGCAGATTATTAAAGTCGTGCGCCAGCCCGCCGGTCAGCTGACCGACCGCTTTCATCTTCTGGCTATGCTGCAGCGCCTCCTCCAGCGTTTTACGCGAGGTCCGGTCCAGCACGGTATTGACCATGCCGCGCCGGGGAATCGGGCTGAAGCGCAGCTCCAGCGTGCGGCCATCGGCCAGCCGGATCTCCTGCGGTTCACCGGGATCGTGCAGATCCACCGCCAGCGGCGCCAGTAGCTGCTGCCAGTGAACGCCGCGATGCAGTTCACGCGACGGGATACCGAGCAGCTCGGCATACTGCGCATTCCACACCACCAGCTGACCGTCGTTATCAAACAGCGCAAAGCCATCGCGCATCGCCAGAAAGGTCGATTCGAGCTGGTTGCTCTTCTCTTTCAGCAGCCGCGAGGTATGGGCCAGTGAGGCGGTGTTACGGGCGAAGACGTTAAACGCCCGCGCCAGCTCGCCCAGCTCATCCCGCCGCTGCAGACCCGGCACGCTGACGTCCTGTTCACCCTGCGCCAGCCGGGTCATCGCCCCGGCTATCGCCGTCAGGCTTGAACCGAGGTTGCGGTAGATATAGATACCGGCGTAACCGGTGATCGCCAGCGCCAGCAGCGCAAACAGCGCAATAAACCCGATAATTGAGTCCAGCTCGCGGTGGGTCGCCAGGGTCCGCGCCTCGCTCTGTAGCGCCACCTGCTGCACCGAGGCACTGATATCCTCATTCAGCATCGCTACCAGCGCTTTGATGCGATAGGTGGCATAGGCAATCGCCAGATCGCTCTGTTCCAGCGCATCGGCCAGCGGCAGCAATCGCTGCTGGGTCGCCAGCAGGCGCTGCACTTTTACGCCGGTCACGCCCTGCAACGGCACCGCACGCCACTGCGTCATCACCTGCTGTAACTGGTCGATCACCGCCACGGGCGACGGGGTACGGATGGCGATCCCGATCAGCCGCTCGGTCTGCTGACGCAGCGCGGCGTCCGGCTGGCTCTGCCGTTGACGTTGCACCAGCTGGTCAATATGGCTGAGCAACAGCTGCGCCTGCCACAGGTCGCTGAGCATGTTGTTGCGTTGCAGGTGACGCTGATGGCCGGTCAGCAATAACTGGTTGATGGTCTGCTCCAGCATCAGGCTACGGGCGCGGATGCGGGCAATACGTTCCGGCTGGCGCGCCGCCAGTGGCGCACTGGCCAGCAGCGTCAGCGAGTGCTGCAGCGCCTGCTGATTCTGTTTCAGACGTTGTGATTCACTCTGGTACTCCAGCGCCCCGACCACCTGCGACAACCGCACCGCCGCCGTCGCCACATTGGCGGTATCACGCGCCAGCGCCAGGCTGCCGTTCATGTCCGCCAGCGTCTGGGCCTGCGCCTGTTCCTGAATCGCGCCAGCATGACGAAAGCCGAAGATCGCCACCACGCTCACCATCAGCGTGACCAGCACCACCAGCAGATTGAACAGCAACAGGCGGCCTCGCGCCCCGGCCTGCCACGGATAATTGCGCTGCATCCCACGACCTCATCCTCACTGCAACGATGGGCCGAGTATAGGAGCGTGCAGCCGGGCGTTTATGACAAATATGAACGGGCGCTGACATTTTCCGTTTATCTGGCGTTGGTTAACTGGCGGCTCTTGATAATCAGCAGGAGCCGGCCGATGACAGCCACACCGATACTGGAAATGCGGGAAATCACCCGGCGCTTCGGCAGTTTTTATGCCCTGAAAGGGGTCGATCTCACCGTTTATCCCGGCGAAGTTCACGCCCTGATGGGGGAGAACGGTGCCGGTAAAAGTACGCTGATGAAGATTCTGGCCGGTGCCTATACCGCCAGCAGCGGGGAAATTTTAATTGAGGGTAAACCCTGGGCGCTGAAGGGGCCCAAAGAGGCGCTGGCCGCCGGGATTACCCTGATCTACCAGGAGATCAATCTGGCACCCAATCTGACGGTGGCGGAGAACATCTTTCTCGGCAGCGAAATCGCGCCCGGCGGACTGGTGAAGCGGCGGCAGATGGCGGAGCAGGCGCAGCGGGTGATCGACCGGCTGGGCGCGCAGTTCAGCGCCTGGGATTTGGTCAGCCGACTGAGCATTGCCGAGCAGCAGCAAGTTGAAATCGCCCGTGCGCTGCAGCGTAACAGCCGCATTCTGGTGATGGACGAGCCAACCGCGGCACTCTCCAACCGCGAGACCGAACAGCTGTTTGCGCTGATTAAACGGCTGCGCAGCGAAGGGATGGCGATTATCTATATCAGTCACCGGATGGCCGAAGTTTATGAGCTTTCCGATCGGGTCAGCGTGCTGCGCGACGGCCAGTATGTCGGCAGCCTGACCCGCGACCAGCTCAACGCCAGCGAACTGGTGCGGATGATGGTAGGTCGCCCGCTCAGCGACCTGTTCAACAAAGACCGCACCATACCGCTGGGCGATATCCGGCTGGCGGTCAATCACCTTACCGACGGCGGCAAAGTGCATCCCAGCAGTCTGGCGGTGCGGGCCGGTGAAATTGTGGCGCTGGCCGGACTGGTCGGCGCAGGGCGCAGCGAACTGGCGCAGCTGATTTTTGGCGTACATCCACCGAAAGATGGCGAGATCTGGATCGATGGCGAAAAGGTACGGATTCGTTCACCGCGCGAGGCGATTGCGCAGGGGATCGGTTTTCTGACCGAGAACCGCAAGGAGCAGGGACTGTTTCTGGAGATGGCGGCACAGGAGAACATCGTGATGGCCACGCTGGAACGCGACGCCAGCTACGGGATGCTCGACCGTCGCAAAGGGCAGTCGATTGCCACCGAGGCGATCGCCTCACTCAATATCCGGGTGCCCCATGCCCAGGTACGGGCTGGCGGTCTCTCCGGCGGCAATCAGCAGAAGTTGCTGATCTCGCGCTGGGTGGCGATTGGTCCGCGCATTCTGATCCTCGACGAGCCAACGCGCGGGGTGGATGTCGGCGCGAAGAGCGAAATCTATCGCATGATGCAGCAGATGGCGCGGCAGGGCGTGGCGATTTTAATGATCTCCAGCGAACTGCCGGAGGTGGTCGGGATGAGCGACCGCGTTTACGTGATGCACGAAGGCACCATTGTGGGTGAGCTGGAAGGCAGCAACATCAGTCAGGAAAACATTATGACGCTGGCAACCGGTGCGCACAGCGCGTCACCGCTCGAGGTATAAGGATACTAACATGACACAACTGGCCCGGACCAAAGCCCCGACGCTGAAACGCGCGCTGATGGGCGATCTGCTGCAAACCGTCGGTATCCTGCCGATTCTGATCCTGATCGTGGCGGTGTTTGGCTTTGTCACGCCGAACTTCTTCACCGAAGCGAACCTGCTGAACATTACCCGCCAGGCCTCCATCAATATCGTGCTGGCGGCGGGCATGACCTTTGTCATCCTGACCGGCGGCATCGATCTGTCGGTCGGCTCGATGCTGGGCACCACCGCCGTGGTGGCGCTGGTGGCCTCGCTCGATCCGATGCTGGCCTCAATGACCATTCCGATGGCGCTGGGGGCCGGACTGGTGATGGGGCTGTTCAACGGCGTGCTGGTGGCATGGGCCGGTTTGCCGCCGTTTATCGTCACGCTCGGCACCTATACCGCGCTGCGCGGGGCGGCCTATCTGCTGGCGGACGGCACCACGGTGATCAACTCCGATATCAACTTTGAATGGATCGGCAACGGCTATCTCGGGCCGGTGCCGTGGCTGATTGTGATCGCTTTCGCCGTCATCGCTATCTGCTGGTTTATCCTGCGCCGCACCACGCTGGGGGTACATATTTATGCCGTCGGCGGCAACATGCAGGCGGCCCGCCTGACCGGCATCAAGGTCGGTATGGTGCTGATTTTTGTCTACGGCATGAGCGGCCTGCTGTCGGGGCTGGGCGGGCTGATGAGCGCCTCGCGACTCTACAGCGCCAACGGTAACCTCGGCGTCGGCTATGAGCTGGATGCGATCGCCGCAGTAATCCTCGGCGGCACCAGTTTCGTTGGCGGCATCGGCACCATTACCGGCACGCTGATTGGCGCGCTGATTATCGCCACCCTGAATAACGGCATGACGCTGATGGGCGTTTCCTATTTCTGGCAGCTGGTGATCAAAGGTGCGGTGATCATTATTGCGGTGCTGATCGACAAATATCGCACCCGCCATCACGTGAGTTAAGGCTGGAAGGGCGGAGACGCAGCCGCGCAGCCGCCACCATAAAAAACGCCATTTAGTCGTTGGCACTTTGATAACCGCAGGAGAAGGTCTATGCGTTTTAATCCGATTGTAACCGGACTGCTGGCGGCGACGCTGTTCAGTACCGGCATGGCTCAGGCAAAAGAACTCAAATCTATCGGCGTGACGGTCGGCGATCTGGCTAACCCATTTTTCGTGCAGATCACCAAGGGTGCGGAGATGAAAGCGCGGGAACTGGCGGGGGATAAGGTCAACGTGACGCTGGTCTCCAGCGGCTACGATCTCGGTCAGCAGGTCGGCCAGATTGATAACTTTATCGCGGCGAAAGTTGACATGATTATCCTTAATGCCGCCGACTCCAAAGGCATCGCCCCGGCGGTGAAGCGGGCGCGGGACGCTGGCATCGTGGTGGTGGCGGTTGACGTGGCGGCCGATGGTGCCAACGCCACCATTACCTCCGATAACACCGAAGCCGGGGTGATGGCCTGTAAATATATTTCTGACCGTCTGAAAGCCAAAGGCAACGTGGTGATCATCAACGGGCCGCCGGTCTCTGCGGTTCAGAACCGCGTTGAAGGCTGTATGACTGAACTGAAGCGCCATCCGGAGATCAAGCTGCTCTCTTACAACCAGAACGCCAAAGGCAGTCGCGAAGGCGGGCTGGAAGTGATGACCGGCCTGCTGTCGGCTAATCCGAAGATCGATGCGGTATTCGCCATCAACGATCCGACGGCGATCGGTGCCGATCTGGCGGCGAAACAGGCGCAGCGTAACGAATTCTTTATTGTCGGCGTCGATGGATCGCCGGACGGTGAAGAGGCGCTGAAGCGGAAGAACTCACTGTTCGTCGCCACTCCGGCGCAGGACCCGCAGGTGATGGCCGCCAAAGCGGTGGAGATCGGCTATGACATTCTGCAGGGCAAACCGGCACCCGATAAGCCGGTGCTGATTCCGGTGAAGCTGATCGATCGTAACAACATCGGCAGCTATCAGGGCTGGACGGTGAAATAAGCCACAGGCGGCACCGCAGGGTGCCGCCTGCAGGAGGATGCTCATGCAACGTTCAGAAGTGAACCGCGCGCTGCAACAGACCCGCGAGTTTTTCATCCGCCAGGATGTGCATCTGCCACCGTGGGCGGATTACGATCTGCGCCAGTGGCAGCTTCAGGATCGTCAGCAGGCGCAGGAGATTCTGGCGCTGCGGCTGGGCTGGGACGTCACCAGCTTTGGCGCGGCTGACTTTCTGCAGACCGGCCTGACGCTGTTTACCCTGCGTAACGGATCGCCAGGCGGACAGCCGTGGCACAAACCCTATGCCGAAAAGGTGATGCACGTGCGCGAAGGCCAGCGCACGCCGATGCACTATCACCCGCAGAAAATGGAAGACATTATCAACCGCGGCGGCGGCAATCTGATTATCGAAATACATAATCGCGATGGCGACGGGCTGGCGCATTCGCCCGTGCAGGTGTCGCTCGACGGCATACGCCAGTCGCACGCCGCCGGTTCGCAGATACGGCTCTCGCCGGGCGAAAGCGTGACGCTGGAAACGGGCATCTGGCACAGTTTCTGGGGCGAAAGCGGCTTCGGTGATGTGCTGGTGGGCGAGGTATCGATGCCGAATGATGACGAAAACGACAATGTATTTCTGACGCCGCTGGCGCGCTTCAATCCACTGCAGGAGGATGAGGCGCCGCGCTGGCTGCTGTGCAACGATTATGCGCACTGGCTGCCCTGAGCAGGGCAGGCGTGGCGCGGTCACTCAGGCGATCTGGCTGGTACGCGTTACGGCATCGGGTTTGACCACATCGGCCGAAAAAACATAGCCAAGGCCACGAATGGTGCGGATCAGGCTGGGCTGGTGCGGGTTAGTTTCAATTTTACGCCGCAGCCGCATGATCAGTACGTCGATGGTGCGATCAAAGACGTCGAGCGTTTCGCTGTGGGTCAGCTCCAGCAGCTGATCGCGGGTCAGCACCTTGCGGGCATGACGCACCAGCGCCCGCAGCAGGCTATATTCACCCTGGGTGAGCGGTATCAGTTCGCGTTGCGGGTTAAACAGCTGAGCGCGGGCATCGTCAAGTTGCCAGCCGTTAAAGCGCCAGCCCGCCTGGTCCTCGGCTGCAGGCAGCAGGCGACCACCGCGACGCAGCGCAGCCCGGGCGCGCGCCACCACCACTCTTGGGTTAAAGGGTTTGGCGATATAATCATCCGCGCCCATCTCCAGCCCGACCACCATCTCCGCTTCCGATCCCATCCCGGTCAGCATGATCACCAGCACGTCGGGCCGCTGGCGCTGTAACTGCTGTAACACCAGCAGGCCATTGGTATCCGGCAGCATCATATCCAGCATCACCAGCCCGATCTCCGGGTGATCCTGAAGCATCGCCAGGGCCTCTTTGCCCTGATGACAGCTGTAAACACTGAACACATGTTCACTTAGCGCGTCCTGCAACACGTCGCAGACGGCAAGATCATCATCCACCACCAAAATTGCTGGCTTCATTGCGCGGCCTCAATGTTACGAAAGAGTTAATTCTGGAGTGTACACAGGCTAATGACGGTTGCTGTTTCAGCCTGCTGAAACGTGACCAGCTTCGCCTGGCAGAGTGCGGAATCGTGCGCTGGCGCAGAGTTTTTCTGACCCCCGATGTCGCCGCAGGAAAACGATTGCGCAGAATCAGTGCATTGCACCATAATCGCGCCTTGTTTTGGTTCGGAATTGTCTTAGCCGTGTATTGACCCGCCAGGTAATCGATTGCGTCGGCTTATGGCATGGCAATTGCTTAGGGCAGTGGGCCCAGACACGTTTTTTTACCCCATTCAGGCTCGCGAGTATGCAGCAGCCCGTTTCGCTGTTCCGGGAACAGAATAATCAGCATGCAAACCCCTTTGGCAAGCGAGAACGCACATTCGTGACGTCTCCTGTATCGAGAGATGATGATGTTAGAAAAATTATTCAAACTCAAAGCACACAACACCACGGTTCGCACCGAGATTATCGCCGGGATCACCACCTTCCTGGCGATGGCCTACATCCTGTTTGTTAACCCGAGCATTCTGGGCGCCACCGGCATGGACAAAGGGGCGGTATTTGTTGCCACCTGTCTGGCGGCGGCCATTGGCTGCGTGCTGATGGGGCTGATTGCGAACTACCCGATTGCGCTGGCACCGGGCATGGGGCTGAACGCCTTCTTTACCTACACCGTGGTGCTGCACATGGGCTACACCTGGCAGGTGGCGCTGGGCGCGGTCTTCCTGTCGGCGGTGATCTTCTTTGCGCTGTCGATCTTCAAAATCCGCGAATGGATTATTGCCAGCATTCCGCTGCCGCTGCGCGCCGGGATTGGTGCCGGTATCGGGCTGTTTCTGGCGCTGATTGCGCTTGAAGGGGCGGGGATTGTGGTCGATAACCCGGCGACGCTGGTGGGGATTGGCGATCTGACCAAGCCGGGGCCGCTGCTGGCGATGCTGGGCTTTATCGTGATTGTGGTGCTGGAAGCGCGTCGCGTCACCGGCGCAGTGCTGATCGGCATTTTGCTGGTGACCTTTATTTCAATGGGCATTGGCCTGTCACCGTTTGCCGGCGTGTTCTCCGCACCGCCGTCGATCGCCCCGACCTTTATGCAACTGGACATTGCCGGTGCCTTTAACGTTGGCCTGGTGAGCGTGATTTTTGCCTTCCTGTTTGTTGATGTGTTCGACAACACCGGGACACTGCTGGGCGTGACCAAACGTGCCGGTCTGGCGGATGAGCAGGGCAACGTGCCGAAAATGGGCCGGGCGCTGATCGCTGACAGTGCGGCCGCGTTGTTTGGTTCGCTGCTGGGTACCTCGACCACCACCAGTTACGTGGAATCTGCGGCGGGCGTCAGCGCCGGCGGCCGTACCGGTCTGACGGCGATTGTGGTGGCGGTACTGTTCCTGCTGGCGCTGTTCTTCTCGCCGCTGGCCTCCAGCGTGCCGGTCTATGCGACTGCGCCAGCGCTGCTGTTTGTCGCCGTGCTGATGGCATCAGGTCTGGCGGAGATTGACTGGAAAGATATCACCACCGCCGCACCGGTCACCGTGACCGCGCTGGCGATGCCACTGACCTATTCGATCGCCAACGGTATCGCGTTTGGTTTTATTACCTGGACGCTGGTGAAATTGCTGAGTGGCCGTACTAAAGAGGTCAACGCGGCGCTGGTGATTTTGTCGATTCTGTTTGTGATTAAGTTGGGGTGGCTGAGCGCCTGATCGGGGAGGTTTCGCCTGGCGGCGGTTGAAGGAGGTTTCGCTTAGCAGCGGGCTGGGGCTGGTTTCGCATGGCTGCGGTCTGGGGTCAGGTTACGCTAGCGGCGGGCTGGCACTAAGCGGGTTTCGCATGGCAGCGGGCTGGCACTGAGTAAGGTTTCGCCCGCCAGGCGCTGGGGAGTTTCAGTTTGCCGGAGCGGGCGGACGCGTCAAGGGGCGGACGCCCGCCCCTTAACAATCCCGGCGTCCGGCTGCCTTCGCGCCACGCTGCGCGTGGTGCCTTCGTCACTCACTGCGGCCGACGGACCGTCCGGACTCGCCGTCCCTGGCGAGGCCGTCCTTTCGCCGACGTCCTGTCGGCTCTTCCTGGCCTCCGCTCACTCCTCAGCGCTTCGGACGCCTCTGGCAAACCCCCGCCTGAAGTATCTCTGTTTTTTTAATGGCCTGGAGTCGTCTGCTGGTTTGTGTAATGACGCCTGGCGGCGGGCGGGAGCTGGGGCTGGTTACGTATGGCTGCGGTCTGACATGGCAGGTTTCGCATGGCTGCGGGCTGGCACAGAGTAAGGTTTCGCCCGCCAGGCGCTGGGGAGTTTCAGTTTGCCGGAGCAGGCGGACGCGTCAAGGGCGGACGCCCGCCCCTTAACAATCCCGGCGTCCGGCTGCCTTCGCGCCACGCTGCGCGCGGTGCCTTCGTCATTCCCTGCGGCCGACGGACCGTCCGGACTCGCCGTCCCTGGCGAGGCCGTCCTTTCGCCGACGTCCTGTCGGCTCTTCCTGGCCTTCGCTCACTCCTCAGCGCTGCGGACGCCTCTGGCAAACCCCCGCCTGCAAACCCGCTATTTTGTTTTATGGCCTGATATTGTCTGCCTGCTGATGGCTTGAGCCTGATAGTCAGGCGCGCTTCGCACGGCTGCATTCTGCGCAGCATCTGCATGACAGCGGATTCTCAGATTGCTGTCTGTCCTGATGTCGTCTGATTATTGACGGCCCTGAAAAAAACCAGCAGCACCGACAGTCATTGTGCTCAGACATACAGCGACGAAGAACTCACCAGGAAACACAGAAATAACAGCGAGGGGTTGGGAGGCCGTCTGAAGCGCTGAGCGGATGAGGGGTTTCAGGACGAGCGACAGGGATGTCGCGAAGAGGCGGGGCCGCGCCAGGGATGGCGCGTCCCGGCCGGTCCGTAAGAAATCCGGAAGAAGCGAAGGGACCGCGAAGCGGCGGTGAAGCAGGCCGGAGCCCGGGGTCAAGGGGGCGCGGCGACTGGCGCCCCCTTGTCGGTCGCCGGCAGCGGCGTAGCTGAAACTGCCGCAGCCAGCCGGCGAACGAAACCTTCTCAGAGCCCGTTCGCGCAGCGAACCCCACCAGCCACCAGGCGAACGAAACCTTCTCATAGCCCGTTCGCGCAGCGAACCCCACCAGCCATCCGGCGAACGAAACCCGCTCCCAGCCCGTTCGCGCAGCGAACCCCCACCAGCCAGCTGGCGAACCAACCCCTACCGGAAAGGCGGCTCATTAAACGTCCGCAACTTACGCGAATGCAGCTTATCGCCTTCGGCACGCAGCAACTCCACCGCATGAATCCCAATCTGCAAATGCTCCGAAATCGCGCCTTCATAAAAACGATTCGCCTGGCCTGGCAGCTTGATCTCGCCGTGCAGCGGCTTATCTGACACGCAGAGCAGGGTGCCGTAAGGGACGCGGAAGCGATAACCCTGAGCTGCAATGGTGGCGCTCTCCATATCGACCGCTACCGCGCGGCTCAGGTTGAAACGCAGCGCCGAGGCTGAATAGCGCAGCTCCCAGTTACGGTCGTCGGTGGTGACCACGGTGCCGGTACGCAGCCGCTGCTTCACCTCTTCCCCTGGCATACCGCTCACCGTCTTGGTGGCGTCATACAAGGCGCGCTGCACCTCCGCAATGCTCGGTACCGGGATGTCCGGCGGCAGCACGCTGTCGAGCACATGATCGTCACGCAGATAGGCGTGCGCCAGCACATAATCGCCAATCCGCTGGCTCTCACGCAAGCCGCCACAGTGCCCAATCATCAGCCAGGCGTGTGGACGCATCACCGCCAGATGATCGCAGATGGTTTTGGCATTTGACGGGCCGACGCCGATATTGATCAGCGTAATGCCGCGCCGGTTCGGCGAGGTGAGATGCCAGGCGGGCATCTGGTGCTTTTTCCAGGCGAGATCAGAGAGCATCGTCTCGCTGTTAGCGGTTTCGGCGGTCAGCACCACGTCGCCGGCGCAGGCCAGGCTGTCATACGGCGTATTGGGATCGCGCACCTGCTCAATCGCCCAGCGCACAAACTCATCGACGTAACGGGTGTAGTTAGTGAACAGCACAAACGGCTGGAAATGATCGACCGAGGTGCCGGTGTAGTGACGCAGACGGGCCAGCGAGAAGTCAGTACGCAGCGCGTCGAAGTGCGACAGCGGAAACTTTGCATCGGCATGGAACAGGCCATCGGCGGTCTCATCGCCAATCTGCGACAGTTCGGTGGTCGGGAAGTGACGGGCAATGCCGGCGCTCATGGTGCGATCCAGCGACAGATCGGAACCGTCAATCACGTAAGGATAAGGGATCTCCTGGCTGGAAGGACCAACATCGATCTCCAGCTGATACTCCTTCTCCAGCATCGCCAACTGTTCAGCAATATAGTGACGCAGCAGCGCAGGACGGGTGATGGTGGTGCTGTAGCTGCCGGTGTGGGTAAAGCGTCCCCAGGCGCGGGTACGGTTCTGCTGAGGACCTTCGCCGTGCCAGCTGATGCGCAACTCGGGGTAAACAAATAGCCCTTCTGCGCGTTGGGTTGCATCCGGCAGCGTGCCGTTTTCGGTGAAGGCTTTGATTGCCGCGCGCAGCGCATCAACCGCGCCCTCATACAGGCGCTCAAGTTCATCCAGCGCTTGCTGGCTGGTCAGGTTTTTCCGTTGTGTCGGCATGGTTTCTCCTTCCATTTGTTACCGTAATTTGCCCAAGCTTAGCGGGTTTGTTGCAGAGATTGGTGAAGAATCTGTGATCGACCGCATTTTGCACCAACCTGGTGCTGGTGTGTTGGCTGCGTCGCTCTATTGTTAGTGAGCGGTGACTCGCTGATCTGGTGGCCGGTCACCTTCGCCCGCCGTGCAGATGATTTTCTTATCCGCAGAAATTATGGCGAGATTATTGCTTAGATCCTCTGTGGTACCGCAGGCCGTACCCGGAAAACCGCTCTCCACGCTCTGTTCAGAAACTGATTTCTCCTGATTGGCATTGGCTCTTAACCCTGTTGAGGATGACCGCATGTCTGTGAAAGTGATCAAGTTCCCTATCAAACTGATGATGACTGGCTGTTTAATGACCGCCTTATCGGCGCACGCCGATATTAAAATTGGCGTCGCCGGACCTTTCTCGGGTCCGAACGCCACCTATGGTGCGCAGTACTGGAAAGGTGCTTCGCAGGCCGCGGCGGATATCAACGCGGCGGGCGGCATTAACGGCGAGAAGATCGTGCTGGTTCAGGGCGATGATGCCTGTGAGCCCAAGCAGGCGGTGTCGGTCGCGAACCGACTGGTGGACCAGGACAAGGTGAATGCCGTGGTTGGCCACTTCTGTTCCTCCTCCACCATGCCCGCTTCAGAGGTGTATGACGAAGCGGGCGTGCTGGCAATTACGCCAGGCTCCACCAATCCGCAGATCACCGAGCGCGGCATGAAGACGATGTTCCGGATGTGTGGCCGTGACGATCAGCAGGGTGCTATTGCCGCGAATTACATCATCGACAAACTCAAGGCGAAGAAAGTCGTGGTGATCCACGATAAAGATACCTACGGCCAGGGGCTGGCGGATGCCACCAAAGCGGCACTGGAAAAACGCGGCGTGAAGGAAGCGATGTATGAAGGCTTGTCGCGCGGCGAGAAAGATTTTAACGCGCTGGTGACCAAGATCGGCCAGCTCAAACCGGATGTGGTCTACTTCGGCGGCTGTCATCCCGAAGCGGGACCGCTGGTGCGTCAGATGCGTGAGCAGGGCGTGAAAGCGGACTTCTTCTCTGGCGACTGTATCGTGACGGAAGAGATGGTGACCGCCGCCGGCGGACCGCAATACACCAAAGGGGTCTATATGACCTTTGGCAACGATCCACGCCAGATAGCCGATGGCAAAGCGGTGATTGAAAAGTTCCGCGCCGGGGGCTTCGAACCTGAAGGCTATACCCTTTATGCCTATGCCTCGATTCAGGCCATTGCCGCAGCCTACAAAGGGGCCGGTAAGGACAATGAAAAAGCCAGCGAATGGCTGAAGGCCAACAGCGTGGATACCGTGATGGGCAAAAAATCCTGGGATAGCAAAGGGGATTTAAAAGTCTCTGATTACGTGGTTTATCAATGGGATGATAAAGGGAAATATCATCAGCTCTGAGTAAACCGCCAGGCTGTAATCCCCGCGATTGCAGCCTGAAACCGTCGGACGACAGCCGGGGGATGCAAGCGCATCACTCAGGCACGACTTTTCCGGAGCCGGTATCACTGGCTCCCGCAGTGAGACTTCTGCTATGGATGCCTTCTTTTTACAGCAAATGGTGAATGGCCTGACGCTGGGCGCCGTTTACGGCCTGATCGCGATTGGCTACACCATGGTTTACGGCATAATCGGCATGATCAACTTCGCCCACGGCGAAGTCTATATGCTGTCTGCCTATCTGTGCGCCATCGGTCTGGCGCTGCTCTCCGCGTTTGGTATTCACTCTTTTCCGCTGCTGATTTTCGGTACGCTGCTGTTCACCATCGTCATTACCGCCGTCTATGGCTGGACCATCGAACGCATCGCCTATCGTCCGCTGCGCAACTCCACGCGGCTGGCACCCTTGATCTCCGCCATCGGCATGTCACTGATCCTGCAAAACTATGTGCAGCTTAGCCAGGGACCTAACCAGCAAGGCGTCCCCACCTTGTTAACCGGCGTGTTGCGGCTGGAGCTGGAAAGCGGCGTGGTGCAGATCACCTGGACCAAAGTCTTTATCTTAATCGCGGCCGCCTGCGGCATGGCGCTGCTGACCTGGATCATCCAGTACACCCGGCTGGGGCGCATTTGCCGGGCGGTACAGCAGGATCGACGGATGGCGGCGATCCTCGGGATTAATACCGATCGGGTGATTTCACTGGTGTTTATGATTGGCGCGTCGATGGCCGGTCTGGCTGGCGTGCTGGTGACGATGAATTACGGCACCTTCGATTTTTACGCCGGGTTCATTATCGGCATCAAAGCCTTCACCGCCGCGGTGCTGGGCGGGATAGGTTCGCTGCCAGGCGCGATGCTCGGCGGCCTGCTGCTGGGCGTGGCAGAGGCGCAGTTCGCCGGGCTGGTGAACTCCGATTATAAAGATGTCTTCTCCTTTGCGCTGCTGGTGGTGATCTTAATCTTCCGCCCGCAGGGGTTGCTGGGCCGCCCGCTGGTGGCAAAAGTATGAGGGCGCTGCAATGAATCAAACCCGTCAGGGAGTGAATGTGGCTGAGGCGCTGCGGGAAACGGTGCTGGCCGGGTTAATTGCACTGATCGTCTTTGGCCCGATCGTTGGCATTGTGCTGGAAGGCTATCAGTTCCGGTTACAACCGCTGCGGGTGGCGGTGCTGGTGGGCATCGTGATGGCGGGTCGTCTGCTGTTCAGCCTGTTTCTGCAAACCCGCCGTGGTCAGGCGCTGCTGCGCACCTTTGACGGCGAGGGCGGCGGCGTTTACGTACGTGAACCGGGTTACCGTTCCCGGCTGCGCTGGATACTCCCGCTGCTGTTGATCGCCGCCTGCCTGTTCCCGCTGTTTTCAACCAAATACCTGCTGACAGTGGCGATTCTGGGGCTGATCTATGTGCTGCTTGGCCTCGGTCTGAACATTGTGGTGGGGCTGGCCGGATTACTGGACCTCGGTTACGTGGCATTTTATGCCATCGGCGCGTATGGCCTGGCGTTGGGCTACCAGTATCTTGGGCTGGGATTCTGGAGCATGTTGCCGATTGCCGCGCTGATGGCGGCCTGCGCCGGGGCGCTGCTGGGGTTTCCGGTGCTGCGAATGCACGGTGACTATCTGGCGATTGTGACGCTTGGCTTCGGGGAAATTATCCGACTGGTGCTGAATAACTGGCTGTCGTTTACCGGCGGGCCGAATGGCGTCTCGGTGCCATCTCCGACCTTTCTTGGGCTGGAGTTTGGCCGCCGTGCGCGCGAAGGTGGCGTGCCGTTCCACGAGTTTTTCCACCTCAGCTACAACCCCAACATGAAGTTTATCTTTATCTACACCGTGCTGGTGCTGGTCGTGCTGCTGGTGCTGTTTATCAAGCATCGCCTGACGCGTATGCCGGTTGGCCGGGCTTGGGAAGCGTTACGGGAAGATGAGATCGCCTGCCGGGCGATGGGGCTGAATCATGTGCTGGTTAAGCTGTCGGCTTTTATGCTCGGGGCCTCAACCGCCGGGATTGCTGGCGTCTTCTTTGCCAGCTATCAGGGATTCGTCAATCCCACCTCGTTCACCTTCTTTGAGTCCGCGCTGATCCTGGCGATTGTGGTGCTGGGCGGCATGGGATCAACGCTGGGCGTGGTGCTGGCGGCGTTTGTGCTGACCGTGGCACCGGAACTGCTGCGCAGTTTTGCCGAATATCGCGTGCTGCTGTTTGGCATGTTGATGGTGCTGATGATGATCTGGCGACCGCGCGGGCTGGTGCGCACCAGCCGTGTCGGCGTCCCGCTGCGCCAGGGAGCCCGCCATGAGTGATGCGATTTTGCAGGTTGAAAAACTGATGATGCGCTTTGGCGGTATCCGGGCGCTCAACGAGGTCAGCCTCCGGGTTGAACGCGGGTCAGTCACGGCGTTAATCGGGCCGAACGGGGCGGGTAAAACCACCGTCTTCAACTGTCTGACCGGCTTTTATCGCGCCAGCGGCGGGCGGATACAGCTCAACGCCAACCAGCGCTCTACCGATGTGATTCAGGTGCTGGGCGAAAAAATCCATGCCAGCGACTGGTTGCATCCGGCGCAACTCGGCTCCCGTCTCTGGTACAAGATGTTTGGCGGCGCGCATCTGGTTAATCGCGCCGGGCTGGCGCGTACCTTTCAGAATATCCGGCTGTTTCGTGAGATGTCAGTGATTGAGAACCTGCTGGTGGCGCAGCACATGCTGGTGAACCGCAACCTGCTGGCGGGCGTATTCAATACCCGAAGCTACCGGGCGGCGGAAAACCGCGCGCTCGACCGGGCGTTCTACTGGCTGGAAACGGTGGACCTCGCCACCACCGCCAACCGGCTGGCGGGTACGCTGTCGTATGGTCAGCAGCGACGGCTGGAAATTGCGCGCGCCATGTGTACCCAGCCGGAGCTGATCTGTCTGGATGAGCCCGCCGCCGGACTGAACCCGGTGGAAACGGAGGCGCTCAGCGCTATTCTGCATCGCCTGCGGGCCGATCACCGCATCAGCGTGCTGCTGATTGAGCATGATATGCCGATGGTGATGAGTATCTCCGATCGCATCGTGGTGCTGGATCACGGCGAGGTTATCGCCGAAGGCACGCCGCAGCAGATTCGCCAGGATGCGCGGGTCATCGCCGCCTATCTTGGCAGTGACGAAGAGGAGTAAATGATGGCGGAACCACTGTTGCAGTTTGAGGCCGTCGATCTTTTTTATGGTCCGCTACAGGCGCTGAAAAATGTTTCGCTGACGGTTAACGCCGGTGAAACGGTCGCGCTGATTGGTGCCAACGGTGCCGGGAAATCGAGCCTGCTGATGTCCATCTTTGGTCAGCCGCGTATCGCCAGCGGCGAGATTCTGTTTCGCGGCCAGCCCATCAGTCAGAAGTCGACCCATTTTATTGCCGCCAACGGCATCGCTCAGGCACCGGAGGGCCGCCGGATCTTTGCGGACATGACCGTGGAAGAGAATCTGCAGATGGGCACCATCGCCATCGGCAATCGTTATCAGAAAGAGGATCTGGCGCGGATGTACAGCCTGTTTCCTCGCCTGCTGGAGCGTCGGCGTCAGCGTGCCATGACCTTGTCCGGCGGGGAACAGCAGATGCTGGCGATTGCGCGTGCGCTGATGAGCCGGCCCGCGCTGCTGCTGCTTGATGAACCGAGCCTCGGTCTGGCACCTCTGGTCGTTAAGCAAATCTTCACTATTCTGCGCGAACTGACGGCGCAGGGAATGACGCTGTTTCTGGTGGAGCAGAACGCGCGCCACGCGCTGAAGCTGGCCAATCGGGGTTATGTGATGGTCAATGGTGAAATTCGTTTAAGCGGCAGTGGCGCAGAACTGCTGAACAATGAAGAAGTTCGCAGCGCTTATCTGGGCGGCGCAGCAGTGCCTGCCGTCGTTGGGCTAAAAAGTTTGTAACGATGATTAATTTGGGCAGGAAAGACTTTGCATATTTCTCTGCCCACTATCATCATTAGATCTCCTGTCCAGTCTCTTCTGATTTGGTAATCCTTTGCAAAATCCTGGCGTAGCAGTGATGCAGGCGATCAAGCGCACGGCGTGGTATCCAAAACGTCGCGCTTACCGCACGCTCTACTGGCGTGAAATATCGCCATTAGCCGTGCCTATCTTTTTTGAGAACGCCTGTGTGTTATTGATGGGCGTGTTGAGCACCTTCCTGGTCAGCTGGCTGGGTAAAGAGGCGATGGCCGGCGTTGGCCTGGCAGACAGCTTCAATATGGTGATCATCTCATTCTTTGCCGCCATCGACCTCGGTACCACGGTGGTGGTGGCGTTCAGCCTGGCGAAACGCAACGGCAAGCGCGCCCGCGCCGCCACGCGTCAGTCGCTGGGGATGATGACGATACTGGCCTTTGTGCTGGTGATCGCGATCGAGTTCTGGGGCCATCTGATCATTGATGCGATAGCCGGTGCCGCCGATCCCAAAGTGAAAGCGCTGGCGCTGAGCTATCTGCAAACCTCGGCCTGGAGCTATCCGGCGGCGGCCATCACCCTGATTGGCAGCGGCGCACTGCGCGGCGCAGGCAATACCAAAATTCCGATGCTGATTAACGGCGGGATGAACATCCTCAATATCATCATCAGTAGCGTACTGATTTATGGCTGCTTCTCGTGGGACGGTTTAGGGTTTATCGGTGCCGGGCTCGGGCTGACCATCACCCGCTATATCGGCGCAATCGCGGTGATCTACGTACTGATGATTGGGTTCAACGCCTCGCTGAAGATTACTCTGTCGAGCTATTTCCGGCGCTGGAACAGCAGCATTCTGATGGAGGTGCTGGGTATCGGCGTGCCGGCCAGCATCGAGTCGGTGCTGTTCAACGGAGGGAAATTACTGACCCAGGTGTTCGTCGCCGGGATGGGTACCAGCGAGATCGCCGGTAACTTCATCGCCTTCTCCATCGCCTCGCTGATTAACCTGCCGGGCAATGCGCTGGGATCGGCGTCAACCATCATTACCGGGACCCGCTTAGGACGAAATCAGGTGTTTCAGGCGGAGCGTCAGGTGCGGCATGTTTTCTGGCTGGCAACGCTTTGTCTGACCGCGATGGCGCTGCTGACGGTGCCGCTGGCCGGTTTGCTGGCGCGGTTTTACACCAGCGACCCGGAAGTGATTAACGTCACGAAGCAGCTGATCTGGCTTAACGCGCTGTTTATGCCGCTATGGGCCGCCTCCTGGGTGCTGCCCGCCGGTCTGAAAGGCGCGCGCGATGCGCGTTATACCATGTACGTCTCGATGTTCAGCATGTGGGGCGCGCGCGTGGTCGCCGGTTATCTGCTCGGTATTGAGCTGGGCATGGGCGTCATCGGCGTCTGGCTGGGGATGTTCCTCGACTGGACGGTGCGCGGCGTCTTTTTCTGGTGGCGACTTAACAGCGGCAAATGGCTGAATAACTACCGCCGGATGATCGCCAAATCAGGCTAGCGCCGCGAAAAACGCCTTCCCTTTAGCCGGGGAAGGCGTTACGGCGTGCTGCACTACCGTCAAAAACCCCATCCCCGTCACATCTCCAGGCTTCCGGCTCAATCTTCAGTCAGTTGCACAAAGCCAGCCGGCATTTCTGCCGTTAGCGTTAAACGCCTGCCGACTGAAGCAGCTAATAATAAGAGTGAAGGTGACCCTATGATCCGTCTCAAACCGGCGCTGGCCTTGCTGCCGCTGCTGTGCAGTAGCCCGCTGTGGGCGACAAGCTATGTCTATGTCTCGAACGCCGACTCCGGAACCGTTTCCCGCTATCAACTCAACGACACCACCGGCAGTTTGCAGTGGCGCGGCGACACGCCAGCCGGTAAAAAGATAATGCCGCTGGCGGCCAGTCCGGATGGCAAGCGGCTGTATGGCGCGCTGCGCAGTCCGCCTTATTCCATTATCAGCTGGCGGGTGACGGGACAGCATGGCGACCTGCAGCGGCTGGCGGTAACGCCGGTTGAAGCCAGTTTTCCGTGGATCACCACCGACAGAAGCGGGCGCTATCTGCTCGCCGCCTCGTATGACAGTGATATCGTCACCAGCAACCGCATCGACGCACAGGGCGTGGTGACGCCGCAGGTGACCGGTCGGGTCAAAACCGGGCCGCACGCCCACTCGGTGATCACCGACGTCAGCAATCATTCGCTTTATGTCGGTAACCTCGGTGCCGATCGGGTGCTGGAATACTCCTTCGCCGACAACGGTGTGATCACTCCGCTGGGCAAGGGTTTTGTCCAGGGCGAGAAGAACAGCGGTGCGCGCCATTCGGTGATCTCGCCGGATAATCGCTTTCTCTATAACCTGGCGGAGATGAGCGGCACCGTAACCCAGTTCAGGCGCGCGGCCGATGGCTCGCTGACGGAGCTGAAACGCTGGCCGAATGCGGTGGCCGGAAAATATGGTCTGCAGCACGGTGAGCAGCGTCCGGCAGGTTACAGCGATCCAACGCCACGCATCTGGGCGGCAGACATCAAAATTACCCCGAATGGCCGCTTTCTCTACGTGACCGAACGGACCTCCAGCACGGTGAGCGGCTACCGGGTCGATCCCGCCTCGGGCGAGCTGACGCTGATTGGCAGCTGGCGGGTCGAGAAGCAGCCGCGCAGCATTGCGATTGATGCCAGCGGGAAATGGCTGATTGCCAGCGGCGAGAAGAGTGCGGTGATTGGCAGTTACGCGATTGATCCGGTCAGTGGCGAACTGAAACGGGTCGCTGAAGCGCCGGTCGGCAAGGGCGCTAACTGGGTGACGGTGATCGCCGGATAAGACCATGCGGTTCGCTTTGCTGCCCGCAGAGGTCGTGCAGGGCGGATCGCATAGTTAATTTCTGGCATAGCAGTGCAGAAATTTTTGGTTCTGTTTACGCGCCTGAACGGGTTTACTCGTCTTATCAACCGATACGGAGCGCGTACGATGAAACAGAAACTGAAAGCCTGGTTTGAACAACTGCTGAGTGGATCTGCGGCGACTGAGGCAGAACGCGATATCAACATTGAACTGCTGTTTCCCCTCAGCCAGCTTTACGGCATGGAGTATTATCCGGCACTGCATCGCTACCATGAAAAATAATCCCTGTTGTGCGTTAACGGATTAAAGGCCCGCCATTTTGCGCGGGCCTTTTTACGTTTGGGCCAGGATGGGGTGTGGACATCATTTCTCCGATGAATACAGGGTAGAGAGCTCTGATCGGCATGTCAGGAAACTTCGTTTAATATCTGCGAGTTGTGTTCCAGTTCTGCCTGTTGTCGTCCAGCGTTAATTGACCTATTCTTTTTCAGCGCCTGCAAAATCAGGCGACGGAATTGGAACTCCGGTTAAGCATGCTGGCGACAATGTATTAATGTCGTACGTCTCGCTACACCTCTATGGTGGGCTGGGCGAGGGCACCTCAGGGTGCGGTTTAAAAGCATACTGGAGACATCCCCATGACCACGAACCTCGATCAATGCCACTTCTCATCTGAAGGCGCGCCATCTAAAACACAACGTCGCTATACCATCGGCTATCTGCCTAAACGCGGTGATTGCACTACACCTGCAATACATCTGAGCGGAAAATGGCTGCGTGAGGCAGGATTTGATACCGGAAGCATTATTACGGTGAAAATTGAGCAGGGTTGTCTTGTGCTGGTTCCGCAAAATGATTGAATATAATTTCCTGATACAGGGGAATGACTCGGATAATTTTGATCACTTTCATTCAATCGCGTGATGACGCTTGTTTTTAGAGTTTATCTGTCAGGGGATATAAGTGAGGTTGTAAAGTCTGTTTTTGTATTTTCTACAGGGACATCTCAATAGTTTCCATCAACGATTAAAAGAGCTTGCCAGCATTGGTCTTAATTCATCCTGACTAATCTAAAAGATAAAAGCCCAATACTTAAATAGCAGGCTTTTATCTTTTTATTGATGACGGATTAGTGCATTAACTGGCTGACCAGGGCGCTGAGATCGGCATTCTTTTCCAGTGAACCCGCAGAGGAGGCTTTATCAACCAGTTGAGGTAAATATTTCACCAGCAGGTTAAGCGCATCCTGAGTATTAATACCCATCCGTTCGGCTAATTGCTGAATGGCCTCTGAATGAATCATTTTTTCCACAATATCGCTGCTGACAGCAATATTCTGTTCATCACCCAGCCAGGAGTTTACCACCGCATTAAAATCGCCATTCTGGATATGGCTGACGATGGCGTGCAGGCCACCTTGCTGCTCAACCCACTCCAGCACACCTTTGACTTCCTGACTGGTTTGACTATTCAGACCACACATTCCCAGCACTTTTTCCAGTAAACTCATTTTATTACCTTTAAATTTAAACGATTCAGGACTGCTTACAGGCCCTGATTTTATGCATCACAAAGAGCACGACAATCGAGCCCGCTGTCGCGATGGCAATACTGTAGAGATTGAAACCACTGACCTTACCAAAGCCCAGCGCTGTACTGATTACCCCGCCAATCAGAGCACCGACGACGCCAAGAATGATGGTCATGAAAATGCCCATATGTTCTTTGCCGGGCATAATACATCTGGCAATAATACCCGCAATCAGACCAAATATAACCCAGGACAATATGCCCATCTATTCTCTTCCTTTCTCAGTTTTATAATCGTAGCGTTTAGCGTTGGTTTAATTGTTAGCGTAAAAGCAAGCGTATCGTACGCTGCGTTAAAGGTCCCTGGCAATCAGGCTAAGTAAACATTCCACAAACGTAAGAGGGTCAACCATGAGCATTTTGGATAGCATAAAAAATATTGGTGGCGAGTTGTTACATGTTGTAGATAATAATGTTGAAAATAAAAAAACGCCGGAATCGTCGGATCAGCGTACTTATACTGTGAAGTCAGGCGATACGTTAAGCGTGATCGCTAAGCAGTATTACAATGACGCATCAAAGTATATGAAGATCTTCGAGGCCAACAAAGAATTGTTAAGCAGCCCGGACAAGATCGTGGTGGGTCAGGTGTTACACATTCCTGAGTAATCTGGTGAAGCCATTCGCAGCGGGTTGGAAAATCGGTTTCCGGCCCGCTTTGCTGTGGGCGCGTAACCTCTGTTTCCAGTGGGCATAAATCGCCGGGCGGGCTCCATCAAATCGAAAATCTGCCACAGTGAGCGCAGGGAACGGGCATCTGAGGGTAAAGAGAGTGACGTGCTGGCGGGAATTAAAGCAATGCTGAAGGTATAGATGACTGAGAATGGAGATGAGCATGCGTCTGAAAGCGCTCCTCTGAAAAGCAAAAAGCCTGCTCGAAAGCAGGCTTCTTTAAATCTGGCTCCTCTGACTGGACTCGAACCAGTGACATACGGATTAACAGTCCGCCGTTCTACCGACTGAACTACAGAGGAATCGTTGGAACGAGGCGAATATTAACGGCGTCGCCCTAAGGTGTCAACAGCAAAAAATACATTATCATTCAACTGGCTAGCTTTAGCGCAAAGCGATCGCGATTTAAGCAGTTTGCGCCGACAGCGTCGCGATCCGCGTGAGCGGGTCCTGCTGGTAAAACTGGCGAAGATGCTGATACATCGCCGGAAAGCGCTCGGCCAGCAGGTCCGGCGCGGTGAAGAAGTACTCCGACAGCACGGCAAAACATTCGGCCGGATCGCTGGCGGCATAAGGATCAATGCTTGCCGCCTGTTCGCCCACCAGCTCGACTTCGCTTTCGATCGCCGCCATCGCTGCCCGCAGATCTTTCTCCCAGCTGGCGACGTCACGCAACGGCATCACCGGAATCCCGCTGGTGTAGCCGCCGCCGCGGGCATCGAGCTTATGCGCCACTTCGTGAATCACCAGGTTGTAGCCGGAGAGATCAAACGAGTCCTGAATATCGAGCCAGTTCAGCACCACCGGCCCCTGAGTCCAGCTCTGACCCGCATGCACTGCGGCGGCGCTGTGTACCAGTCCATCTTCGTCCTGCCAGTGATCGTCAACCTCAAACGGCTCCGGATAGATCAGCACATCGTGAAAACCATCCAGCCACTCCAGACCCAGTTTCAGCACCGGCAGAGAGAACAGCAGGGCGATGCGGACGCTGCGCAACTCATCAAGCTGAACGTTATCGAGCGGCACCAGCTTTTTCTGTTGCAGGAAGCGCTGTGCCAGCTGCACCAGCGCCTGCTGCTCCTCCTCACTGAGCAGGGTGAAAATCGGCTGTGCCAGACCTGCCTGCCACGGCAGCGCGGCCAGCGTCGAGTCGTTATGCGATTTCCAGGGCCATTTAAACATCATCACTCCCGCACAGAACCGGACTATCTCGCTATCCTGGCGCGCCAGATACAAAAATGCCAGCATCCAAAACAGCATGCTGGCACCATTAATCTGGCTGCAGGGCTTAAGGCTGTCTATTCAACCCGTTAGCGCAGCCGTTGTCTGTGATTCAGCCCGCAAAGCGCAGGGCTGACAGCTTATTTACGCTCGATGCGCTGAAACTCTATCACCCAGACCCACGGGTTCACTTCCCAACTGGTCGCGCCATACTGTTTTTCCCAGGCTTTGCGGTAGGCTTCTTTCGGCGATTCTGAGTTAACGTTCATAGTGAAGAAGTTATTGAGGAAGTGCGAATCGGTCTGAACGCCTTCCGCCATAATGTCATCTTCACTGATGTCCTGAATCTTCTCTGCCCGCACCCCGGTAATTTCCAGGTTGATACGGCTGGCCCAGCGGGGCATGTGGATGGCGGTCTGCCAGCCAAACTGTTCCGCTTCCGGGCTGCTCATCACATGCTGACCCAGTTCGTTACTGTCCGCCCGATACTGGCAATAGGCTGGCTGACGAAAGGGCGTTGGATCGCGCTCATATTCTGCCAGATCGTTCTCGGGCACCATTGGACCACGCCAGGTTTCACGCACCCACAGCACATCGCCGGGTTTGCCATACGGACAGTGATAACTGATATCAGTCATCGACATCATTTTGTAGCCATGCAGATGGTTAGCACTCACATCGAAAGCATGCACACCTTCGTGATGATCCTGTCCCGGTCCGAAAGCCTGAGTTTTCATAATGCGCCGGGTTTGCGTTTGCTGGCCAACCAACAGGGCACGAACACGCTGTTCGGAAAAAAGAATCGGCCGTTCTTTCATGGATTACCTCTTTTTATTAGTAGAACCCGGTTACTGCTGTAAACATCCCCTTGCTCACCTCAGGGGATTATCATAAAGGGTATAAATCATTTTGCTTAATAATTTGTCGGTGGGTATGAAGGCGAAAATGGCCGCTTTTCGTGTTAAAAACCAGCAAAATGCAAAAACCGCACCAAAGCTTATCACGCTGGTCAGATAAAGCGCTGAACAGCCCGGTTACAGTACGTTATAACGGTAAAAATAGGAACCTTTTCAGAATTGTTCACCTGTCATTATTGACAGTTTTACAGTTATTTCGGGAATCAGGTCGCCTGAAATCGGCCCGTTGAAAAATTTTTCTGCTGGAGCAAACATTACACACATTAAACTAATGCGCTTAGCCGCCATCCGCTGAGGAAAGACCGAAAAGTGCTTAAATTGCGGTTATTTTGTATCAGAGGTGCTATAAAAATGATCCAGATCTCATTTTCCTGCCGGAAATCCCTGGCAGCGCCGCTCTTTTCCTCAGCACGGTAAGAAAAGTGTCATTAGCCATTCGCTATGATGGCTTGCTGTTGCGCAGCGTTCGCGACCAAAGTTTGCGCATCGATCACTACAGGGAGATAAATAATGTCACTCACACTCTGGCAATCTCGCTATGAAAGCTGGTTTCAGGCCAACTGGGTCCATGATGATGGCGCACACGATATTGCGCATTTAAGCCGCGTCTGGATGAGCGCACAGCGCATCATGACCGGCACTGCCGCCAATCCGCTGGTGGTATTAACCGCCTGCTATTTTCACGATGTGGTTAACCTGCCGAAAAACCATCCTGAACGCCATCTGGCTTCGACTTATGCCGCCACCGAAACGCAGCGCATATTGCAGCAGGACTTCCTCGATTTTCCTGAGGATTTGACCGAAGCGGTAATGCACGCGGTAAAAACCCACAGCTTCAGCGCCGGCATTCCGCCGCAGACGCTGGAAGCAAAAATCGTCCAGGATGCTGACCGGCTGGAGTCACTGGGTGCCATTGGGCTGGCGCGGGTGTTCTATACCGCCGGGGCGCTGAATCGTCCGCTGTTCGACAGCGTCGATCCGCTGGGCAAAGATCGTGAACTGAATGATGTGAAATGGACACTGGATCACTTCCAGAAGAAGTTGCTGCGTCTGCCGGAAACCATGCACACCGATACCGGACGGATGCTGGCTGAACACAATGCGGACTTCCTGGTGCGCTATATGGCCAAGCTCTATGCGGAGTTACAGGGCAATCTGACCGGGATGGACGAGGGCGTGCTGCGGGACTTTACGCCGCTTCGGGCCGAATATTAAATTTTTGTGACAGTATGTTAATCGAAACGGTCATCCGGTAGCGTGGAAGCAATAACAAAAAGGAGCAGCACGATGACCGAAACCGTTAATTTGACGATTAAAATTGATCCCGCACTGAAAGAAAATATTAAACAGCTGGCGCTGGAGAACCAGATTTCGATGAGCCAGGAAATTGTGCAGCGTTTGCAGGCCAGTCTGGAAACGCATCCGCATCCGGCCATTGATAATCAGGATCTGACCGAGGCGTCACCCGAAGCGTCATCAGAGGGGCTGACCAGTGCGGAAGTGAAGCAAATTCGCCTGCTGCTGAAGAAGCAGGGCAAGAAGAAGAAGTAAAACTAAACCCGTCGCCTGACGGGTTTTTTGTTTTATTGCGTCAGATCACCGTGACGGAACTGCTGCACCGTCTGTGCCAGCCGGCTGGCCTGCTGGTGCAGCGCATCTGCCGCGCTGCGCTGCTGCGCACTCAATCCTTCATTGGTCTGTAATTGTTCATTCAGCGCCAGCACCTCGGCGGCAATATGCGATACCCGCGCGCTTTGCGCGCTGGCGTTGTGTTGCAGCTCATTTAGCCGGGTGACGACCGCGCTGACCGCCTCGCCAATCTGCCCGAACAGCGCTTCCAGCGACTTCACTTTGCTGAATCCGCTATCCACATGCTGTCGGGTATGCTGGATCAACTGGTCAATCTGGCGGGTCGAATCACCGCTTTTATTCGACAGCAGTCCAATTTCCTTCGCCACCACGGAGAAGCTGCGGCCATAGACACCCGCATGGGCCGATTCTATGGCGGCGTTCAGCGCCAGCAGCCGCGTTTGCAGCGACAGGCTATCCAGCAAATCGACAATTCCGGCAATATCGCCCGACGCCTGCACGATCTGCCGCATCTGACTTTCCATCTGATCGACCTGACCGGCGCACTGCTGCATCAGACGATCGGCGGATTGCGCCTGATCGGTAGCCTGCAGTGAAAAACGGGTGCTGTTTTCCACCTCTTCCGAGACCCGATGCAGACGCTGTGACAGATGACTGAAGCTGGCATTTTGTGCCTGGTGCTGCTCACGGGCCTGCTGATTATAGTGCTGCATCTCGCCAGCCGCCGAGGTCACGCTGGCCGCCACCCGATCAATTTCATGAATGATGTGGTGCAGACCCAGGCGCATCTCATCCATAGCGTGAAACAGCTGCTGCGTCTCACGCGACTGCCGCCGGGCTGGCGCGTCAGAGACCCTTAAATCGCCGGTGGCGATAGCCTGGAGCTGACGGCTGGCCTGCTGCAGCGGCGTAATGACGCCCCGCACCAGCAAGGCTCCGCCCGCGATCAGCAGCCCGAACAGTAGCCCGGTCACCAGCAGTGAGGCATTACGGGTTTCAGTTAAGGTTGAGAGTGAACGGTGATTGACGGCCGCCAGCTGGCGGTTCGCCTCGCTGATCGCCTGGAACCAGGCATCGTTAAACTGCTGTTGATAGGCCTGCATCGGCACCATAAAAAAGGCGTCGATCTGGCTGGCGGCCAGGCCTTTTAGCTGCTCGTCCAGCCCCTGCGTTAACAGGGTGAAGCTCTGTTGCAGCGCACTCTGCGGGGCCGCCTGATAGCGGCTGAACAGCTGTTCGGCCTCGCGCAGCGAAGCGTTCGCGCTCTCCGCCAGGCTTTTCCAGCTGTCGACCGAGCCGCTCTGCTGATCCTGCATCAGATAGATGCCGGCGCGGTGGCTGTTATCGCTGGCGGTGAGCAGTTCGATACGGGCGCGATCCAGCAGCGCCAGTCGCTCACGCAGGGCCTGCGAGTGCGTCAGGTTGACCTGCGCCTGGCTGACCTGGGCCGTCAGCAGCAGGATGCCGGCCGATTGCAACAGGCAGAACAGCGCCACAAACAGGATGAATTGGCCGCGCAGGCTGGTAAGCCAGCCAGGCAGACGAGGGGAAAACCGGCGTTTAGCGCCGCTGAGCGGCAGCAGAGTAAGCAGTGACATCACGCAACCCGAAAAAAGAAAAACGGCAGTATCAAGGGCTTGCGTGACATCTTTGTGACAATCCCGCCTGATCGCGGGAGAACAGCAGAATCGTTTTTCTTAACCTAAACCGCGTAGCTTAATCCGCGCGTAACTGACGAATATGGGGCAGCAGCAGCTGAGCGACCGCGGCAAAAACCGGTACCACCACCGAGTTACCGAACTGCTTATAGGCTTGCGTATCCGATACCGGAATGCGGAACGGCTCACTGCCCGGCACGTCGAAGCCCATCAGGCGGGCGCACTCGCGCGGGGAGAGACGGCGCGGACGGCGTGCCATATTGGCCGCATTGTGAAACTCCGCTTCGCCCAGCGCGCTGTCCCAGCCGCGATCGATCAGGATCTCCGATCCATCCTTGTAGTAACGCGCCGAAAGGGTTCGCACGCAGCACGCCGGATTACGCGGATCGTTCAGCCCGAATCCAAAGCCGTTGCCTTTGGCTTTGTGTTTTTTGGCGTACTGGTAGAGATAGCGCCACAGCACCGGTGACAGAATATATTTATCATCCGGCTGCTGCTCCAGCAGGCTTTGCAGGCTCGGCACCACCGGCGGGAAAAACTTTTTGATATCGCGCAGAGTAAAATCCTGACAGCCTTTAATGTCACGGCGAATGCCGACCAGCACAATGCGTTCGCGATGCTGCGGCAGAAAATGACGGGCATCGATCACTTTCGCATCCGGGCTGCTGGCGGCGGCATCGGCCACTTCATAGCCCAGCTCATCCAGCGTCTCCATAATGATGGCGAAGGTCCGGCCCTTATCGTGGCTCTTGAGGTTCTTCACATTTTCCAGCACGAAGAACGGCGGCTTTTTCGCCGCCAGAATGCGGGCCACATCGAAAAATAAGGTGCCCTGAACCTGACATTCAAAGCCGTGGGCGCGGCCTAAGGCATTTTTCTTACTGACGCCCGCCAGCGAAAACGGCTGACAGGGAAAGCCCGCCAGCAGAACCTGATGGTCGGGGATCGCCGCATCAATGGCGCGATAGATATCCGCGTCATCGCTCAAGCCTTCCGGCTGCGTCACCTGGCGAATATCGGTGTTAAAGTGATGCTCCAGCGGATCGCTGTAGTGATTGGCCTTGTAGGTGCGGACCGCTTCCTTGTTCCACTCGCTGGTAAAGACGCATTTGCCGCCGATGGCGTCAAAGCCTTTACGAATGCCGCCAATGCCCGCGAACAGATCGATAAAGCGAAACTCAGGCGCATCATAATGGGCTGGCCGGCTGGGCAGCAGCGCCTGCAACAGTGCCAGCTCTGCATCACACAGCGGCGGCAGCGCGCTTTTGCCCTGGCGTACCCGGTTGAGCAGGGCAGGTGTCCAGCTGAGAAAACCGGCCTGTTGCAAACGGGTGGTGATATCCCGGACCGAATAGATGGAGAGCACTTGCTGTAACAGTTGAGACGCCTCAGAAGAGGAAAGGGCAGCGGAGTGTGGTTCAGCGATGGCGGCGGGGTGCATGCGTTTTTCCTTAACAGTGAGGCGCCTATGCTATCACTCCTGGCGCAGCGAGGAAATTGGCGGCGTGTGCCGCTATGCAGATTGCGCGGCAGCCAGATTTTTACCGCAACAATCTGATAGCGCCGCTTCGCGGCTTTCGCTTTTCGTGGCGCAGGCTAAAGTTGAAGGACCAGCAAAAAAGGAGAGTTTATGGCTGACGTTCACTCCAGCGAAATACGCAGCAAAAATATGCGTGCCATTCGCGCACAGGATACTGCTATTGAGCAGCGTGTGGCGCTGTTGCTGAAGGATCGCGGATTCAGCTATCGGGTACAGGATAAGAATCTGCCGGGACGGCCCGACTTCGTGCTGCTGGAGCAGCAGGCGATCATTTTTGTTCATGGCTGCTTCTGGCATCGGCATCACTGCTATCTTTTTAAGCTGCCTGCCACCCGTACCGAATTCTGGACCGGCAAGATCAACAGTAATGTCGAACGCGATCGGCGGTATGTCCGTCAGCTACAGGAGAGCGGCTGGAAGGTGCTGATCATCTGGGAATGCGCGCTGCGTGGGAAATTCCGGCTGGCGGATGACGATCTGCTGGAGCGGCTGGAAGAGTGGCTGCTGGCAATGGCGCAGAGCGCCGAGATTGACCACCAGGGCATTCATCATTATCACGCAGAGTGAACCTTGCTAATCAGCAACATAATTGGTTAGATCTGCGCTTTCTCCGTGGCCAGGAGCCTGACATGAGCAGCATTAAACTGACGGTAAAACGCCTTTACCAGCTTCGCGACGAGCGGATGGTGAATACCAAAGCGACCGCGCGCGTCTATCAGGGCGACAGGCTGATCGCCACGGAAGAGATTACCGGCATGACCGAAAGCCCGGTCAGTAAGTATTTGCACGCTGAAGGGACGGCAGGCGAAGCGGTACGGGTGGAGTGGGATTGTGAGGGCATCGCCGAGATGACAGTCACGGAGATCGAGCGCTGCCCATGTTGTCAACATAACGAACCAGACTAAGGATACGATTTTGGCGGGAACCAGCTTACTGACTTTACTTGATGATATTGCAACACTTCTGGACGATATTTCCGTCATGGGAAAATTGGCGGCGAAAAAGACCGCTGGTGTACTGGGTGACGATCTGTCGCTGAATGCCCAGCAGGTGACCGGCGTGAAAGCCAACCGGGAGCTGCCGGTGGTGTGGGGCGTCGCCAAAGGGTCATTTCTGAATAAACTGATCCTGGTGCCGCTGGCGCTGATTATCTCCGCCTTCGCCCCGTGGCTGATTACGCCGCTGCTGATGATCGGGGGGGCCTATCTCTGCTACGAAGGGGTAGAGAAGGTGATGCACAGCCTGCAAAACGACAAGCAGCATAAATCGCCGGAAGCGCGCCAGCAGCGTCTCGATGCGCTGGCAAACCAGGATGCCGCCGAGTTTGAAAAGAAGAAAATCAAAGGCGCGGTGCGCACCGATTTTATTCTGTCGGCGGAGATTGTGGCGATCACGCTGGGCATCGTGTCGGAGTCGCCGCTGCTGAACCAGGTGATTATTCTGGCGGGTATTGCGATTCTGGTCACCGTGGGTGTTTATGGCATCGTGGCGGCGATTGTCAAAATTGACGATCTGGGCTTCTGGCTGCGGGAGAAATCGTCGCGCGTCGCCCAGGGCATCGGCAGCGTCCTGCTGGCGGCAGCGCCGTGGCTGATGAAGATTCTGTCGGTGGTGGGCACCATTGCCATGTTCCTGGTGGGCGGCGGCATTGTGGTACACGGCATCGCGCCACTGCATCATCTGATTGAGGAAGCCAGCAGCGGATTCAGCGGCTGGATCGCCACGCTGCTGAGCAACGGCGCCAATCTGGTGCTCGGATTTATCATTGGGTCGATCGTGCTGTTAGTGGTGAACCTTATTGCCAAACTGCGCGGGAAATCGGTATAAAGCGCACTGTTATTACGGTCAGGAGAATGATGATGAACGACGACATGTTTGAATTTGATATCGACGCGCAACTTGAGCAGGCGGAAGCGAAAGCAGAGAAAAAGGCCAGCGAAGTGCCGGATGATCTGAGCGACGAAGCGGATTGCGAAGGCTGCAAAATCTGACTTCAGCCTGAACGTCTCTTCAAAGCGGATAATATTTATTATCCGCTTTTTTTATTTTCAACATATCCAACTGCTTAATTCTGAATTTGCCGCTTATTTGTGTGCCTTAACAGGCAGGAACCCTTTTCGGCTGCTATAAAGAAAATAATCACACAAGGTCAATGAGGAGGGCGCAACATGGTTTTTGCAATCAGTGAAGAAGTTCAGCACAAAGAAGATGGTCAGACGATGGTGGTCACCGGCTATGCCAGTGGCATGGTGGAGTGTCGCTGGTACGATGGTTATGCGGTGCGTCGCGAAGCGTTTCGCAGCGATGAGCTGAGCGCGCGCTCTTCCCCGCAGCAGCTGGCCAGCTAAATGGCCTGGCAGCAGGCCTGCAGGTACCGATACCTGACAGGCCCGGCTTTGCCATCCTCTTTCGCCTGACTCAACGCTATCCGGCACGCTCCCTGTGCCGCTGCTCGCCTCAGACGTTGCCGTCGTTGTCCTCTTCCACCGCCTGATAAATACGCTGAAGAATGTCCGGAAACGCTGACTGCACGCGGCTCCAGCTCGGGATAAACGGCTTATCATTAGGACGTTCAATAAACGCCTGTCCCGCTTCGAGAATCGACTGAGTAAACATTTCCACCGCCGCCTCTTCAACGTGCTGGTCGAACTTCAGGCCATTCATCGCGGCTTCATGGTTGTAGATCTCCATCATATCCAGCGCATTGCGATAGTAGGTGGCTTTGAGCACCCGGAACGAATCGCTGGTCAGCGGCACGCCCATCGTCGCCAGCTTGCGCATCAGTGACTGCACAATGTCGCTGCTCATGCGCTTCAGCCCGCCGGTACCATCATCTTCCGCCAGCGGCTGATGTTTATGGTCATAGTTATCCGCGATCTCCACCTGACAGGATTGACGGGTGGTGTAGTTACGATAGATCTCCGACAGCACACCAATCTCCAGACCCCAGTCGCCGGGAATTTTTATCCCGTTCAGTACATGGGTACGCATCGCGAACTCACCCGAGAGCGGATAGCGGAAGCTGGAGAGATAATCGAGATATTCTGAATGACCATAGACCTTCTGCAGCGAACGCAGCAGCGGACCGACCAGCAGACGACCGACGCGGCCATTCAGCTTGCCATCCGCAACGCGGGCGTAAAAGCCTTTACAAAATTCGTACTGGAACGCCGGGTTCGCCAGCGGATAGAGTAGCCGCGCCAGCATACCGCGCTCATAGGTGACGATATCGCAGTCATGCAGTGCGACGCAGCTGGTGCGGTCAGAGGCGAGCGTATAGCCGGTACAGAACCAGACGTTGCGCCCTTTGCCCGGATGAGTGGGCGATAAACCCTCTTTATCCAGTTCGGCGTCGATCGCCTTCAGGCGTGGGCCATCATTCCACAAAATGCGATGCCGCTGTGGCAGGCGCGAGAAGAACTCGCGGGCAAACAGAAACTGATCGCGGTCAGCGCGATCCAGCCCAATCACAATCTCATCGAGATAAGGCACTTTAGCCAGTTCATCGACAATTTTTGTCAGCGCCGGCCCTTCTAATTCTGAAAACAGCGACGGCAGGATCAGTCCCATTTTCCGTTTGCGGGCAAATCGCACCATCTCTTTTTCCAGCGATTCCACGCTGCGGTGGGTGAGATTATGAAAATTGGTGATTACGCCATTCTGATAGAAGTCACTCATCGCACCATCCTTTTAATGCCCGTGGGCAGCTCACTGAGGTTGAGTCAAAAAATAGTCCAGCCCTTCACGCCAGCCTTCAGGGCCATAGTGCGCCGTATGATAGACCTGCTGCTGATCGGTCCGGCTGAGGGTGACCGGTGTTTTACTGTAGCCTTTAATCACAACGGCATAATCGACGGCGTCGAGCATCGGCGCGTCGTTAGGGCCATCTCCTAATCCGATGGTGGTGCGTCCTCCAGCGGGCTGCTGCGCCAGTAGCCAGCGTACGGCTTCCCCTTTGCCGCTGCCTGCCGGCATCACATGCCAGAAGCGTCCGCCCTGTGCCAGCATCAGCCCATCCGCGTTCAGCGCCTGACGAAAATGATCAAACGCCTCGTCACTGTCACGCCACACCACGACTTCCGAGGCGTCACGCTGCCGCGCCAGGGCGGCCTCCGACTCCGTCAGCCCGGTCATCGATGAGACCTCCGGATCGGAAAAATCGTGGAAGCCGGTAAACCGGAAGGTGGTCTGCAGTTCAGCCAGCCGGGCGCACAGGGCGTCGTAGGTCAGGGTAGTGTCGGGCAGACGGGTCCGCTGCCCATTCATGTCAACCACCGCGCCGTTTTCCGCAATAAAGGGCGCGCCGGCAATCCCGAGCCGTTTCTGCAACGGGATAATTTCGGCGGCTGTTTTGCTGGAGCAGATCACCAGCGGGATCGCCCGCTGTTTCAGGGTAGTCAGCCACTCGGTGGCGGCGTCCCAGCGATAGCTGTGGTGGTCGAGCAGCGATCCATCGAGATCGGTAATTATCATTAACGGCTGTTGAAGATCGGGCATCTGTCAGCTCCTGTCAGCACGGCTAAAGCGGCGATTTTTCAATATTATAGTTGAATATGGCTCACACTTTTTTTTGCAGCGCACGCCGTGAAAATCCAGGATAAATCTTAAATCGAAACGTTACGGATGCTGGCGATGCGTGAAGTGTGCAGGCGCTAAGTCGCTGTCTGCTACGGTGTTTTCGGTAACATGCACGCTGATTCTGGCCGCCAGGTTGCAGAAATGTGCATATCAGATACTTGTCTTAACGAAGGGAAGGCGTAGTCTGCAGAGGTGTTAAGAATTCCCTGGTGTAACGAATTGAAATTTTTACCCGGCCATCCCGCCGGGTATTTTTTTTGAAATCGATTTCAGCGATGGACTTCACAGGAGCGGCAGTCGCCGATCTCCATTTCAAAGGTATCCGCCAGTTCGGTACCCCGATGCAACAGCCGCGGTTCCACCTTCAGTTCGGGCTGAGGCCCGTGCGCCATCGATTCCTGCATTTCGCCCGCGTTCCCGGCCTGAATCGCCTCCAGTAAACGGTCCACATCCAGTGTCATGGCGGAATGCTGCGTCCCGATAATCTGTTTTTCATCGCTCATTTTCTGACTCCCGGCAGCGGGCAGAGTAGTAAGTATAGTGGCTGGCGGAGAAAGGGGCGTGAGGCGATCGCAGCAAAAAAAAGCCCGCGCTGCGCGGGCAAAATCCTTGTTACTTTTAGGTTGACTGCGCCTATGGGGTTGGAGCAGTGAGGAGAAGTGTAAAGGGGAGGCGCGTCAGAAGTCTTGCGGTGAAATGTTAAGGAATTGAAAAAACGCACGCTTACTCAGATTTACCTGACTTTTCGCTCATTAACAGCAGAATCAGCTATAGTTGCTGGCAAAGCTGATTTTTATCAATACCTAAAGGAATGGTTATGGACATCTTGAGAATTATTATCGCTATCCTGCTGCCGCCGCTGGGCGTCTTTATGCAGGTCGGTTTCGGTGGTGCCTTCTGGCTGAACATCCTGCTGACATTGTGCGGCTACATTCCCGGGATTGTGCACGCCGTCTGGGTGATTGCCCGTCGCTAACGCTCGGCATCTCTGCGGTTCTTCGTTTAGACTGTGCAACAGGAAATCATCAGGAGAACCGAAATGAAGGTGAATGACCGCGTCAGCGTTAAAACCGATGGTGGCCCGCGCCGCATCGGTACCATTCTGGCCATGGAGCCATTTAATGAGGGCACCATGTTTCTGGTGGCGCTGGAGGACTACCCGTTAGGCATCTGGTTTTTTAACGAAAGCGATCACCAGGATGGGATTTTTGTCGAGCCGTACAGTGCAGAGTAACAGTGCAGAGTAGTGCGGTAAGGCAGCACAAACGGTGACGCGATCCTCCTCCCCGTCAGGGGGAGGAGGGGATAACTGATTTTAGTCACGCCGCATTAACCAGCCTGCGTGACTGCACTCAGAAGGTTTCCCAGTTTTCATTACCGCTTGCCAGCGCCGGACGGGCTGCAAGGGCAGGGGTTTTCACCGGTGCTGACGCGCGGGGCGCCATCCCGGCAGTGGCCGGCGTATCCTGCAGGCGGAACGCCGATACCGCCTGAGTCAGCTTACCAGCCTGATCTTCCAGCGAGGCCGCAGCGGCCGAGGCTTCTTCCACCAGCGAGGCGTTCTGCTGGGTGACGTTATCCATCTCGGTGACCGCCTGGCTGACCTGCTGAATACCGCGACTCTGTTCATCGGAGGCGGCGGCAATCTCTGCCATGATATCGGTCACCCGACGTACCGCTTCGACAATCTCGCCCATGGTGCTACCGGCATCACCGACCTGCTGCGAACCATCCTTAATCAGCGTTACCGACTCGCCAATCAGCGACTCAATCTCTTTTGCCGCCTGCGCACTGCGCTGAGCCAGATTGCGCACCTCACTGGCGACTACAGCAAAGCCGCGACCCTGCTCACCGGCGCGCGCCGCTTCTACCGCCGCGTTCAGGGCCAGGATGTTGGTCTGGAAAGCGATGCTGTTAATAACGTTAGTGATCTCGGCAATTTTCTTCGAGCTGCCGGAAATATTGTTCATGGTTTTTACCACGTTGCTCACCAGATCGCCCCCGCTGCGCGCTTTGCCTGAGGCATCGGCGGCCAGCTGGCTGGCGTGATGGGCGTTTTCGGCGTTCTGTTTCACCGTTGCGGTAAGCTGTTCCATGCTGGCAGCGGTCTGCTCCAGGGCTGCAGCCTGCTGCTCGGTCCGCGAAGAGAGATCGGTATTCCCGGCAGAGATTTCACTGGAGCCCTGATAAATGGCGACCGCGCCTTCACGTACCGTGCCAACGGTTTTCACCAGCGACTGCTGCATCAATTGCAGATTATGAATCAGCGTGCCGATTTCACTGCGACCGTGCGGCAGCGGAGGTGCGGTGAGATCGCCCTGCGCAATCCGCTCTATGCGCGACACCGACTGACGCAGCGGATTAATCACCACCCGACGCAGGAACACAAAGGTCAGCACCACCAGCACCAGCGCAGCGCCAAAGGCCACCGCCATAGCAATAAAGCCAATACGCGACTGCTGATTCGCTTCTGCGGTGATGGCATTGGCGCGATCGGTACGGATTTTGATCGCCTTCAGCAGCACGGCATTGTAATCCGCATCCAGCTTACGGGTGACGTCAGTTTCCTGAGCGATGATGCCTTCGAAACTGCCCTGTTTACCGGCGTTAATCATCGGTATCAGGCCTTTTTCAATGTAGTCGTTAAAGCGCGACTTGAGCTGGTCATCCAGCGCGACATCCTCAGGCAATTTCACCTTACGGTCGGCATAGACTTTAAACCCGTCTTTGGCCTGCTGAATGCGTTTCTCCGCCGCCGCTACGTTGGCGCGGAACTCATCCATCTCACCAATACGCGCGGCGGCTCCGGCCTGAATAATGGTCAGACGGGCGGTGCGTAAATGGTTTGAGCTATTCGAGATCCCCATGCGCACCTGAATTTCGTCGGTGGCATCGCTGAGCGAGTGATTCCCTGAAATAAGAAAGTAGCTGGCGACACCAATACAGAGTGCAAACAGCAGCAGAATGCCGCCGAAGATCAGGCTAAACAGCGGAACCAGGCGCAGGTTCTGCCATATGCCTGAGGTATTCTGTCCATCATTAACCAATGCAGTGTTCATATCCTTGCTCTGTTGTTATAAGGGTTAACATCGGCAAGAGGGCGGAAAGGCTTAGCGGCAGGAGTGAGATCTGGATCTCAGTTCAGAGCAAAAAAAAACCGGCCAGAGCGGCCGGTTTTCATTGCGGGAGATTATCGTACGTTGACGTAAATACCCGACGTGACATTATCTGTTAAACGCACCACATGATAAATAACCTGCTTATTATGGGTTTTGATTTTGCGTTTAATATTACCTTTGTGTGACGAAACGGTTTTCGCCTTAATTTGCATCTTATCTGAGATCTGAATGGTGTCGTGACCTGACATCCACATCTTCAGCATATTTGACTCGGTCTGGCTCAACGTCAATGGATGAACATCCATGCCGGAAGAGATACGCGCAGACTGATTGAGTTTTTTCTGCAAAGAGGTGCTCAGCAAGGAATCCAGTGTCGAGGTCTTTATCGATTTTGATGTAATAATCAGGTTCTTACGAACGTAGAGGTATTCCTCAAAATGGATATTGCTAATCGCCATGAATATAAAAAACAGCGTATCAGGGTGCTGCATAATAATGCTGCGGATACGTTCGCTGGAGTCAGGTTCATGAATGAAGCAGTCTTCATTAATAAAGACGACACCAGGTTTTAATTGTTCACATTTTTGCTGTAGTTGCTCAATATCGGAGGCAGAAGTGATATTTTTCTTCTTAACTCCTTTAAAAGACATGTAGTCCGATAATCCCAGGCGTGTGTAGTTGCAGGAATCCATAATAATCGTTGGCATAATAGCGACCCTCACCAATTTGTTATCCGTTTAAATCAACGATGAATTACGCGTTGCGGTACGAGAGAGATTTCTAAGGCACTTTTTTATTCTGCTCGTGCAGTGTGGTAACAGGCAACCGCCCGTAAAAGTCTTCATCCCTGACCCGTTCTGCAAAAAAGTTTGTGCTGCTTTGACGTCACGCATTCTCCGGCAATGGCGGGGAATGCCAGTGAAATACCGGAGGTTAAGTAAGACTCTGTTTTTGGGAGCGCTGTCACTATCGCTGAAAACCCGGAGTTTTCTGATAGGACAAATCTTAAAAACATTTGTTTTACGAAAGTGTGATGTCTCAGCGTGTGTTGACAATGCCGGAAAAAACATTTTTTAACAAGAAAAATCACTAAAGAATTTTTTTTGTTCAAATTCAATGTATTGCCGATTTTGTCAACAAAATCACAGTCTAACCGCTACTGTGAACCGCCCAACTAAAATACGCGAAGCCCGGTTTAATAAGAATTATTTTCAGACTCTCAGCACATTTATCAGATTTTCCTTAGTTGCTTTCTGGAAAATATGGTTTGCAAAATGCACGGATGGTTTTGCGTTACTTAAGTATCACTTCATGAAGATAGTTAGAAACTTAATGTTCAGGGACGGGATAGTTCTGTGAGGAACAGGGCGAGTAAATCAAACACTTCACCGAACAAATGCTCACAGAATGGGGCGAGCAGTGGCATCAGCATACTGATAGTCAAAATGCCCACTGATAAGGTGACAGGGAAGCCAATTGCGAAGATTGATAACTGTGGTGAAACACGGTTTAACAAACCTAGTACCAGATTTAGCATGAGGAGCAAAACGATTAACGGTAGCGCTAACATCATGCCATTAAGGAAAATTAATCCGCCCGATTTCACCAGCGCCATAAACGCATTGGCATTTAGCGGATGTCCGCCGATGGGCAACGTATGAAAACTGTCCGCCAGCAACGAGATCAGCCACAGGTGTCCGTTGAAGGTCAGGAACAGTAACATCGCCAGCATGTCTAAAAAACGCGCCAGTACCGGCATGTTAAGGCGGCTGCCGGGATCGAAAAAGGTGGCGAACGACAGGCCCATCTGCAGCCCAATCACTTCCCCGGCGGTACGCACCGCGGCAAACGCAAACTGCATGGTGAAACCGAGCGCAATGCCAATCAGCATCTGCTGGATCAGCAGCCAGAAGCCGGCGGGCGAAAACAGCGTCACGTCAACCGGAGGCAGCAGCGGCATTAACAGCCAGGTGATCATCACCGCCAGACCAATTTTGACCCGATGACTGATAGATCGTTCATTAAGCAGTGGCGCAGAGGCCAGCAACGCCAGAATACGCACCAGCGGCCAGAAAAACTGACTTACCCAGTGCACCAGCTGGCTGCTGTCGAGAGTAATCATCAGCCGATGATGTAAGGCAGGTTGGAAAAGACGGTGCGGATATAGTCGAGCAGCAGATTCAGCATCCACGGGCCAGCGATAATGCCGGTGGTGGCCACCGCCAGGATTTTCGGGATAAACGACAGGGTCTGCTCATTGACCTGCGTCGCCGCCTGCAACAGGCTGATCAGCAGGCCGCTGACCAGCGCAGCCAGCAGCATCGGGGCGGCCAGCATCAGGGCGACGCGCATCGCCTCCTGGCCCATTACCATTACTGATTCGGGTGTCATGTTGTGCTCCGGGAAAAGGGTGGGATCAGGAGTAAAAACTTTGCGCCAGCGAGCCGACCAGCAGTTGCCAGCCATCGACCAGAACAAACAGCATCAGCTTAAATGGCAGTGAGATCGTCGCCGGTGGCACCATCATCATTCCCAGCGCCATCAGCACGCTGGCGACCACCAGGTCAATAATCAGAAACGGGATAAACACGGTAAAGCCAATCTGGAAAGCGGTCTTCAGTTCGCTGGTCACGTAGGCGGGCAGCAGAATGCGCATCGGTACCGCTTCCGGACCGGCAATGGGCGCACTGTTCGCCAGCCGGGCGAACAGCGCCAGATCGGCTTCACGGGTCTGACGCAGCATAAACTCACGCAGCGGCTGAGCCCCTTTCTCAATCGCCACATCCATGCTGATTTTGTCCTGGCTGAACGGCAGATAGGCGTCCTGGTAAATCTTGTCGAAGGTCGGCGCCATAATAAAGAAGGTCAGAAACAGCGACAGCCCCAGCAGCACCTGGTTCGGCGGCGCGGAGGGCGTACCCAGCGCGTTACGCAGCAAACCAAATACGATGATGATGCGGGTAAAACTGGTCATCATCAGCAGCACGGCCGGTAGAAAGGTCAGCGCGGTGATAAACACCAGCGTCTGCACCGGCAGTGACCAGCTCTGGCCGCCGTTCGGCAGCGAATGACTCACCAGGCCCGGAAGCTGGGCATGGGCAACCGGTGCCAGCAACAGCAGCGGCAATAAAGGAAGCAGTCGACGCATCATTGAGGTTTTCCGGGACGTTTAACCAGATTCTGTAACAGCTGACGAAAATCCTGAGGTGCAGCACTGACTGGCGTAGTTGCCAGCGGCGCACCCGGCGGCAGGGTATGCAGATGGGTAATCTGCTGTGCGGTGACGCCGAGCACCAGCCGGGCATCGGCGGTATCGACAATCACCACCCGCTCACGCTGACCCACCTGCACGCTGGCGGTCAGTTTCAGCTCCTGGCTGCTTACCTTCTTCGGCGCGAAGCCGAAACGGCGCGCCAGCCAGGCGCAGGCCAGAATCAACAAAATAATCACGGCTAACATGCTGCTGACCTGCACCACCATGGAGCCGGTTGAAATCGGCTGCGCGTGCGGCGCAGCAGGTTGCAGACTTTGATTCTGGCTATTCATTCTCAGCGACTCAGACGACGCATACGTTCGGACGGGGTAATAATGTCAGTGATGCGCACGCCATATTTATCGTTCACCACCACCACTTCACCCTGGGCAATCAGGTAACCGTTGATCAGAATATCCAGCGGTTCGCCGGCCAGACCGTCCAGTGACACCACCGAACCCTGCGTCAGACGCAGCAGCTCTTTGATGGTCATCTTGGTGCGGCCCAGTTCCACGGTCAGTTTGACCGGGATATCCATGATCAGATCGATATCCTGCAGGGAGCCGGAGACGTTGCCGCTGTCGAATGACTTAAACACGTCATCGGTTTGCGGCGCGCTGCTGCTGCCGACCTGCTCATTCATTGCTTCAGCCCACAGATCGTCCGCAGAGATATCATCAGACGGCTTATTACTGTCACTCATGGGGCTGTTCCTCGTTCAGCGAATTCAAAATCGGGTTAATCAGGTGTTCGACACGAAGCGCGTACTGGCCATTCATCGTGCCATATTGGCTGGTTAAGACCGGCACGCCATCCACATGGGCGATAATGCGTTCCGGTATCTCAATCGGCAGCACGTCGCCGGGTTTCAGCTGCAAAATTCGCGACAGGCGCAGCGAGGTTTCGGCAAAGTGCGCAATCAGTTCCAGCTCGGAGTGCTGCACCTGTTTTACCAGGTTGTCACGCCAGTGGTTATCTTCCTGGCGGGAGTTCTCGAGCGGTGGATTCACCAGCAGCTCGCGCAGCGGCTCAATCATTGAAAACGGGATGCAGATGTTAAATTCACCCACCAGGTTACCAATCTCCACCTGGAACGGCGTGTTAACCACGATATCGTTCGGTGAGGTGGTGATGTTGGTGAACTTCACCTGCATCTCTGAACGTACATACTCGACGTCCAGCGGATAAATGGCTTTCCATGCATCGCTGTAACCATCCAGCGCCAGCTTCAGCATGCGACGGATCACGCGCTGTTCGGTATGGGTAAACTCGCGACCTTCTACTTTGGTCGGGAAGCGGCCATCACCCCCGAACAGGTTGTCCACTGCGATAAAGACCAGGCTCGGTGAAAACACCACCAGTGCCGTACCGCGCAGCGGCTTCAGGTGGATCAGGTTCAGGTTGGTTGGCACCGGCAGATTGCGGGCAAACTCGTGATACGGCTGAATCTTGATCGCACCCACGCTGATATCCGGGCTGCGACGCAGCAGGTTAAACAGCGCCATACGGAAACTACGGGCAAAACGCTCGTTAATAATCTCCAGCGCCTGCAGACGCTCGCGCACCACGCGACGCTGGGTGTTCGGGTCGTAAGGACGAATATCGCCTTCCGGCCCGTTTTGTTTCTTTTCTTCTTCCGCGCTGCCACTGTCGCCGTTTAATAGGGCGTCAATTTCAGCCTGGGAGAGAATGCTATCGCCCATTGATTCACCTCAAAATGAAGGCAGTAAACAGCACATCGTTCACGGCCTGCGGAGGTTGACCTTTTACCAGTGGTGGTGCCAGCGCCTGTTTGATTTGTTCAACAAGCGCTTGCTTTCCTTGCTCTGTCGCCAGCGCCGCAGCGCTCTGACGCGAGAGCAGCAGCAGCAGACGACTGCGCACCTCAGGCAGATAGTCATTTAACCGACGTCGGGTATCCTCATCGGCCAGACGCAGGGTAAAGCCTACGTACAGCACGCGGTCAGGATCGTTGTCGGGATTGACCAGGTTAACCGTAAATGTATCAAGTGCAAAAAAGACCGGGGCGGGAGGCGGTTCGACTTTCGCCACCTCCGGCTTATCGCCCTCATGTTTATTCATCATTCGCCAGACTGCATAGCCTGCCACGCTGCAAGCGGCCAGCGTCACAATGAGCAACACCGGAATTAAGAGTTTACGTTTGCGGCCTTTAGCTTTCGCGTTATCAGACATGTTTGCAGTTACTTCCTGTGAATTATGGGCAAGCCTCTCGGCTCACCTGGACAGATTATCCCGCGTCTTAAGTCAAACAATGGGAAGAAAAGACGCGGGTTTTACGCTTACCTTCAGCGTTTGTCGCTATCAGGCAAAAGTGTCGACCGCGCCATTACCGTTTACGCGCGCCTGAAGGGCAGCGGGAACGGCAATCGGCGTGATGTCGGTATCACTCTCCTGAGCGAGAGAGAAGCGGCCATGCTGTCCGTCGCGGCGCGTCTCCTGCTGTTGCTGGAAGCTCTGGCCTTGCGCGGAACTGTCACTGCTGACCTGACTCTCACCCAGGTTGATTCCGCTCTCTGCCAGCGCGCTGCGCAGCTGCGGAATCGCGGCTTCCAGCGCCGCTCTGACGTGGCTATGGCCGGAAACCAGATTAATTTGTGCCTGGTCGTTATCCAGTTTCAGGCTGATCTGGATAGCGCCCAGGTCTGCCGGATGTAACCGCAGCTCGGCATTCTGCTGACCGTTGCGGCTGAACATCACAATCTGCTGGCTTAACGCCTGCTGCCACTCATCACTGCCCAGCTGGGCATTCAGCATCGGCGTGGAAGGCGTGCTGGTGGTCGACGACGCCATCATCGGCGGTGCCAGGCTGCTGGCACTGGAGATCGGCGTGCTGGCGATCAGCGAACTATCGCTGGCGCTGGCTTTCATCGCGGCCTGATCGTCCTGCCGGGTGAGTTGGCTCAGCGCCTGCTGAAAACTGCTGTCCAGCGTCAGAGTGCTGCTGGCGCTGTTGCTGTTTACCGCAGCCGTACTGACCGGGCTGGCGGCGCTGCTCACAGCGGGCGCATTCAGCGCTGCGTTTTTCACGCCAGGCGGCTGATCCGCGCCGGATTCTTTACTCTCCTGACCGCTGCCGGTCAGCATCTGGGCCAGTGAGGTCAGGCTTTTGCGCGTGCTGTCGCTCTGAATCCCCAGCTCACCCGGCAGTTCGCTGACCGGGCTGGAGCTGGCGCTGGCCGCCGCTGGTGCTGTCGGTAACATGGCGAACAGCGCCTGAACATTTTGCATATCGCTGGCACTTAACGGTGCGGCTTCCGGCTTGTCTTTATCATCGGCTGATTTGGTGCCGGCTTTAATATTTTCCGGTTTAAACAGTGCGCTCAGCGCTGCCGGATTATCCAGTGCCGCGATCAGCGCATTCAGCGGCGCGGCAGGCTGGGCGTCAGTCTCACTTTCTGTTTTGGCATCAGCCGATTGCGCCGCTTTTCCCTGCTGCTTTACCAGGTTAAGCAACTGGTTTCCCAGCGTGGTCAGAAAGTCGTGCGGCAGGGCATCGGTGCCTGCCGCAAGGTCAGTGGAAACTGATGGTTCCGCGTCGGTTTTTACCGCCGCTTTGGTGGAAATGTGTGGCAGCGTAATCATTCGCCTCTCCTCAATGCGGCCCGTTGGGCAAATTCATCCATCCGTTTCTGGTCGAGACGGTTTTCCTGTCGTAATGCATTTTCTGCTGCCCGGGTGATCAGGGTCTGATACGCGTTCAGTCGCTGCTGTTTCTCACGCCAGTTGATCAGCGCCTGCTCTAAACGCTGGTTCCAGTTGTTGAGCTGATTGCGATGCTGATCGATCGCTTTTTCCAGCGTCTGAATAAACTGGTGATAGTTGGTCCAGCGGGTGCTGGCGATGCCGCTCGACATATCGTCGTTGAGCTTGTTGCGATATTCGTCCTGATAGTCGAGCAGCATGGTCAGCTGTTCATTAGCCGCCTGCTGACCGCGACGCATATCGCCCAGATAGATCGCGGCGCGCTCCAGATCCTGCTCCGCTAAATCGCGAAGCGTGTCGATGGCATTTGCAGTTTTCATGGCCGTTACCTTGCGTTAATCGCGTCGATTAGCCGAACAGTGCATGCAGATGCAGGCAGGCGTCGTCATAATCGCTGCGTTCGAAAATGCCCTGTTGCAGGAACGCTTCCATTTGCGGATAGAGCTTGATGGCTTTATCCAGCATCGGATCGCTGCCGGCGGCGTAGGCGCCCACGCTGACCAGATCGCGGTTGCGCTGGTAGCTGGAGAGCAACTGCTTAAACTGACGCACGCGTGCGTAATGGTTCTCATCAATCAGCGAGGTCATCGCACGGCTGATTGAGGCTTCAATATCGATCGCCGGATAGTGACCCGCTTCCGCCAGCCGACGCGACAGCACAATGTGACCATCGAGGATGGCGCGCGCGGAGTCAGCGATCGGGTCCTGCTGGTCATCACCTTCGGTCAGCACGGTATAGAAGGCGGTAATCGATCCGCCGCCATCAATCCCGTTACCGGCACGTTCGACCAGCGCCGGCAGTTTGGCGAACACCGACGGTGGATAGCCTTTGGTGGCAGGCGGCTCACCGATCGCCAGCGCGATCTCACGCTGCGCCATCGCGTAGCGGGTGAGGGAGTCCATAATCAGCAGCACATGTTTGCCGCGATCGCGGAAATCTTCGGCGATACGGGTGGCGTAAGCGGCACCCTGCATACGCAGCAGCGGCGAGACGTCAGCGGGCGCGGCGATCACCACCGAACGGGCACGACCTTCGGCACCCAGAATGTTCTCGATAAAGTCTTTAACTTCGCGGCCACGTTCGCCAATCAGCCCGACCACAATCACGTCAGCTTCGGTATAGCGCGCCATCATGCCGAGCAGCACGCTCTTACCGACGCCGGAACCGGCAAACAGGCCCATACGCTGGCCGCGTCCTACCGTCAGCAGCGAGTTAATCGCACGCACGCCGGTATCCAGCACATCGGTGATCGGCGTTCGCTGTAACGGGTTGAACGGCGGGGTGATCAGCGGCGCACGATAGCCGGTATCCGGTGATGGCAGGCCATCCAGCGGACGACCGCTGCCGTCCAGCACCCGGCCCAGCAGTTGCGGGCCTAACAGCAGTTGCTTACCCGCCTGTGGATTTTCACCGTTCTGCAGCGCGTAGACGCGTGCGCCAGGCAAAATGCCATCCACCTCTTCCAGCGGCATCATCAACAGTTTTTGTCCGTTGAATCCCACCACTTCGCTTTCGATTTCGCTGATGGAGTTGCCATTGTTACGTTCAATAATGCAGGTCGCACCGAGCGGCAACTGCAGGCCGGTCGCTTCCAGCACCAGACCGGTGGCGCGGGTCAGGCGACCATAGCGGCGCACCGGCTGAACCTGGGCGATACGTTTTTCGAACGCGTCGAGCGCGCCCAGCCAGCGATTGAGGCGGGTGGTCATTACACTTCTCCCGGCGCGGCAAGACGGCACAGTTCCTGCCAGCGCGTCGCCACGCTGGCATCCAGATCGCCATCTTCGGCGCTGAGTTTACAGCCGCCAGGATGCAGCGTGTTGTCCGCCAGCAGACGCCAGCCGTGCAGATCCAGCGTCGGGCCCAGCGTCTGCTCGATACGTTGCAGATCGTCCGGATGCACCCGCAGCTGCGGTTTACCACTGAACATCGGTTCCTGCTGCAGTAATCCCTGAATCTGACGCAGCAGGGCGCTGCCATCGACCGTGGTCGCCTGGCCAATCACCGAGCGGGCGGCTTCCAGCGCCAGCTGCATCAAACGGGCAGCAATAACGCTATCCAGCGACTCCAGCGTGTTCTGAAATTCCGTCACCAGTTGCTGCATCCGCGCCTGTAACGGCGCCTGCTGCTGCTGCGCATCGGCCAGACCCTGCTGAAAACCGGCGTCGTAGCCCGCTTTCTGACCTTCGGCAAACCCCTGCTGATGACCTTCGTTGTAGCCCTGGCCCTGCGCTTCTTTACGCATCTGCTGTTGCAGACGTTCCAGTTGCTGCTGCTGCTCATCCACTTCGGCAGTAAATTCGGTGATCTCCGGCTGTGGCTCCGGTTCAGGCTGATCGAAACGGCCTAAATCGGTTGGCTGCCACAGCTGCCACGGGCGGGCAGAAAATGCATCAGACATAGGTTTCCTCGCCACCGCCAATCACCATCTCGCCCGATTCGGCTAAGCGGCGTACCACCAGCAGGATCGCTTTCTGCTCGTTTTCCACTGCCGACATACGAACCGGTCCACGGTTGGCCAGATCGTCGCGCAGGATATCGGCCGCACGGGCTGACATGTTTTTGAGGAATTTCTCGCGCAGCGGCTGCTCGGCACCTTTCAGTGCCACCAGCAACTGCTCGGATTCCACTTCCTGCAACAGACGCTGGATGCTGCGGTCGTCGACTTCCACCAGGTTTTCGAACAGGAACATCTCGTCGATAATTTTCTGCGCCAGCTCGCCGTCGAAGTCGCGTACCGCTTCGATAACCGCTTCTTCCTGCTGCGTTTTCATCAGGTTGATGATCTCGGCTGCGGTTCTCACGCCGCCCATCTTCGCGCGCTTGAGGTTGGTTCCATCCAGCAGGCCGTTGAGCACTTCGGTCAGTTCGGCCAGCGCCGCTGGCTGGACACCACCGAAGGTGGCAATACGCAGCATCACGTCGTGGCGCAGACGCTCGTCGAACAGCGCCAGGATATCCGCCGCCTGACCGCGTTTGAGGTGGACCAGGATGGTGGCGATGATCTGTGGATGCTCGTCGCGGATCAGATCGGCAGCCGCCTGTGGCTCCATAAAGTTGAGCGTTTCCATGCCGCTGGTGGTTTCGCGGGTTTCGAGGATATCCTCCAGCAGGCTGGAGGCACGCTCTTCACCCAGCGCTTTAATCAGCACTGAACGCAGGTATTCATTGGAGTTGAGGCTCAGCGCCGCAAACTGCTCGGCATCAGTCTCAAACTCACGTAGCACTTCGGTCAGCTGCTTGTGCGACACCTGGCGCATACTGGCCATCGCGGCGCTCAGGTGTTGCACCTCACGCTGGTTCAGGTGTTTGAAAACTTCCGCTGCGCGCTCTTCGCCGATGGTCATCATCAGGATGGCGCTTTTTTCGGTTCCGGTCAGACTCATAGCTCTTTACTCATCCATTCGCGAATCACCAGCGCAACAACGCGCGGATCGTTTTCAGACATGTCGCGGATGCGTTGACTCATCACTTCTGCGCTCATGCGGTTACTGGACTTACGTTCCTGATCCAGCTCATCTTTGCTGAGCTGTACGTTATAGGCTTCTTCTTCTGCCGGTTCGGCGGCGCGCGCGGCGGCGGCTTCAGCAGCGGCTTTCTCTTCCGCCTTCTTACGAACCAGATGCGGACGAACCAGTTTGCGGTAGAGAATGAAGGCCACCAGCGCCACCAACAGCCACTTACCGGCGCTCATCAGCTGATCAAAGAACGCTTGCTGCTGCCAGAAGGGCAGGTCGCCCGTGGTCGGCTCGGTCGTATTGAACTGCGAGTTCACCACGTTGATGCTGTCACCACGGGTCTGGGAATAGCCCATCGCTTCGCGGGTCAGATCTTCAATCTGCTTCAGCTGCTGCTCATTCAGCGCAACCGCTTTACCTTTATCGTCTTCGCGATAGTTGACGACGACCGCCACCGACAGACGCTGCACGTCGCCAACGTTGAGTTTGGTATGGCGAATGGTGCGGTCCAGCTCATAGTTGACCGTGTCATCGCGACGTGAGTTGGTCGGCGTGCTGCTGGCCGCTGCGGTACTGGTGGTCTGTGCCGCGTTGTTCTGGCCGTTGGCATTCTGACCATTCGCGTTCTGTCCGTTGGCGTTCTGGCCATTGGCGGTTGGCGTATTCACCGGCGCGGTATTGGCTGGCGCGGGCTGATTAGAGAGCGCGCCCGGCACGCCGCCCGGATACGGGCTGCCTGACTGATCGCTGGTGCTGGTCTGACGCGAGCGAATCGCCGCGTTAGACGGGTTCGCGTTAGGCTGATATTTCTCGTCGGTCTGCTCGCTGGTGTCGAAGTTGATCTGTGCCGTCACCTGCGCATGCACGTTGCCCTGGCCGAGAATCGGGTTCAGGATCGCTTCGATACGTTGCTGATAGCGGGTTTCAACATCTGAGGCGTACTTCAGTTGTGCATCATTCAGATCGCGGCCAACGCTATCAGAGCGGGTCAGCAGGCGACCGGTCTGATCGACCACGGTGACGTTGCCCGGCGGCAAACCCGCCACGCTGCTGGAAACCATGTGGGCGATGGCCTGAATCTGACCTTCATCCAGCGCACGACCCGGCTGCAGGGTTAATGTGACCGAGGCTGAAGGCGCTTTCTGCTCACGCACAAATAAGGTGGGTTTTGGCATCGCCAGATGGACGCGGGCAGTTTTGACCGGACCCAGCGATTCGATGGTGCGAGCCAGTTCGCCTTCCAGCGCACGCTGGTAGTTGACCTGCTCGCTGAACTGGCTGATACCGAATTTCTCTTTATCCAGCAGTTCGAAGCCGACCGAGCCACCTTTCGGCAGGCCCTGTTGTGCCAGACGCAGACGCAGCTCATGGACATTCTCTTCCGGCACCATCAGTGCGCCGCCATTTTCGGCGAAGCGATAGGGAATGTTCATCTGCGTCAGCTGTGTGACGATAGCACCGCCATCTTCATCTGACAGGTTGTTGTAGAGCACGCTGTAGCTGGGGGCTTTAGCCCACAGCACCATTGCAATCACAATGGCGATAACAGCGGCGGCGGCGACGACTAAAGGAATACGCGGATTTGCGCGCAGGCGAGCGAGAAGGTCACCGAAGCCTTTCTTTTCTTGATCTTGTGTGGCGGCTGCACTCGCATTCATGACCGATTCCTGCCTGACGTAATTGACCGGGTTAGTTGAGATGGCAAAACAGACTCCCTGACCTGCGTAAATAAAAATTCCACTTCAATGCCAGGCATTATTTGTTGAAACCGAAAATTTGATGGCTGGATAAGCCGGGGTTTTTGCTGTCATTTAGCGCCTTTGTCTCATTGACAACGTGCTAGATTTTTGAACACAGAAAAACTTCACCACTTTTACAAGGTAACGTTAATGTCCATTCAGGCAATCGACGGGGTACTTCAGCAGCTTCAGGTCACCTCGCTGCAGGCGAGCAACCGCAGCAGCGAAGCGCCCAACCAGATCGATTTCGGCGCAACCATGAAAGCCGCGCTGGATAAGATCAGCGAGACGCAAACCACTGCCCGCACGCAGGCGCAGGATTTTGAGATGGGGAAACCGGGCATCGCGTTAAATGATGTGATGGTCGATCTGCAGAAATCATCTATCTCGATGCAGATGGGGATTCAGGTCAGGAACAAGCTGGTATCGGCGTACAGCGATATTATGAATATGCAGGTTTAGGAAGGCTAACTTATTGAATAAGAAGGGTATATCGTTCAGATCGCCTTGGTGTGGGACACCTGTGGGACAAATTCGTTGAGTTTTTCGTTCAGAAGACTCCTTTGTGCCTCGTCGTTTTCCTTCATCCAGGATCCGTATACCTGATAAACCATCTGAGCATTTGCATGGCCCATCTGACTGGCTATGAAGTTTGGATTTGCGCCGGCAGAAAGTGACCAGCATGCATACGTGTGCCGGGACTGGTAGGGCTTACGATAAGTCAGCCCGGCCTTCCTTATTGCAGCTCTCCATGTCTGTGGCAGAGATGACACCGCATAATAGTTTTCACTTTTATTGTTGACCGCATTCACTGTCGGGTTGAAGACGAAGGTGAGTTCCTCTTCGCTCTTTTTGCCATATTCCCGGGAATGCACTGTAATGACGGACGATCCCTTCAGTCTGGTCAGCTCCTGCTGATCTTTGAGAGTCGTGACAGCTGCATCTACCAGATAAATAGTGCGCAGACCTGACGCAGTTTTAGTTGGGGTAAAGTCACCGAGGATTGTCAGGTTACGCTTCACTGTGATAGTGCCTTTTATCAGGTCGATATCTTCCCATGCCAGTGCGCAGATTTCGCCATGCCTCTACCGGTGTAGACGGCCAGCGACCACAGGTTACGTAACTGCCAGCACCTGGAACACGCCGACGCAAACCAAAACCTACTTCCGAGTTGAGCTGGAAAGCCCATCTTCACTGCCATCAGACATCGTAACGTAAGCTTAGGGATCAATAATCAGCGCCTTCAATGGCAATAGTGAGCTGGTGCCTAAAGCTCGTATCGCTTCGAAAGTCTTTGCCGGCGGCTATTACTCGGTGCTAAACAACATAGACATGGCATCTGTTAACGTGCTTTCGGTAACAGTCAGTCTGGACGGGATTAACTTCGCTTCCTCCGTTGGATATGGCGTTAACCAGATACCCTCCCTCGACGCCAGTGATATTTGAGTGAGCTTTGTATGAAGAACGTGAAAGACACGATCCTTACGCAATACACCGCCAGCCCCAACATCCGAAGCCTGATTGAAACCTTCAACACATCAACGGACATGACGGAATTTACAGACGAATTCCTGACTTCCATTTGGGTTGTTTCAACGGCAACCGGGTACGGGCTGGATGTGTGGAGGAAGATAGTTGGCGTCTCAAGGCTGCTCAACGTCAGGCTCGCCAAGCCTGATCATTGTAGAGTGGTAATATGAATAATGATAATGTTTTTAGGTTCGCTTTTTTTAAAAAAGGCGAACTTAAGGTTGTTAATGTAATCTTGGCTGAAGAGGATACAAGATTACCGGGTACACAACTCTGAAGTTGAGTGACGATGCTTATTGCTCTCCGGGAATGGTATATAACCCAGATGACGGCATATTCTATCAGGATGAAAATTATTCTGAAATCCACCCCACAGACCCAGAGTTGATTTAAATCCTTTTGCAGTAAATATCCTGTTTGCCATAAACCTCGATGCAAATTTCGCTGTGCGTTTGGTTTTTACATACCTACGGTTTATGATGTGTAAAAACTAGATGATGGTGAATACGGTGATGCTGCCAACTTACTGATTTAGTGTATGATGGTGTTTTTGAGGTGCTCCAGTGGCTTCTGTTTCTATCACCTGTCCCTCCTGTTCAGCTACTGACGGGGTGGTGCGTAACGGCAAAAGCACTGCCGGACATCAGCGCTATCTCTGCTCTCACTGCCGTAAAACATGGCAACTGCAGTTCACTTACACCGCTTCTCAACCCGGTACGCACCAGAAAATCATTGATATGGCCATGAATGGCGTTGGATGCCGGGCAACCGCCCGCATTATGGGCGTTGGCCTCAACACGATTTTACGTCACTTAAAAAACTCAGGCCGCAGTCGGTAACCTCGCGCATACAGCCGGGCAGTGACGTCATCGTCTGCGCGGAAATGGACGAACAGTGGGGCTACGTCGGGGCTAAATCGCGCCAGCGCTGGCTGTTTTACGCGTATGACAGGCTCCGGAAGACGGTTGTTGCGCACGTATTCGGTGAACGCACTATGGCGACGCTGGGGCGTCTTATGAGCCTGCTGTCACCCTTTGACGTGGTGATATGGATGACGGATGGCTGGCCGCTGTATGAATCCCGCCTGAAGGGAAAGCTGCACGTAATCAGCAAGCGATATACGCAGCGAATTGAGCGGCATAACCTGAATCTGAGGCAGCACCTGGCACGGCTGGGACGGAAGTCGCTGTCGTTCTCAAAATCGGTGGAGCTGCATGACAAAGTCATCGGGCATTATCTGAACATAAAACACTATCAATAAGTTGGAGTCATTACCCAATGATAGATAGTAACTGGGGTTACCAATATTGTTGCCTGAAGCTCCAGTCACTTTACTAATGAACTCATGATCTAAAGAGTAAATTCCTAACCAGTGAACAATGACTACGCATAAAAAGGCAATAGCTCTAAGTTGTCCTGCAAAAATAACGCGAGACGAAGATATCGATGTAGGATACGTCTGGGCAATGCCTGCGCCATTGAGTTCAGGTGATGCTTGCGACATGCAAGACCTCTTCAGATAAAAACCAGTAATTAAATTTCTGTTAAAAAAGGGTAAAGATCAAGTAAATTGTGAGACTTGTCTTAATTTTGGCGTAAAAAGGTTCAGTCAAAGGTTAAAGAGACTTGTGCTAAGCAACCAAGGGCAGTTGTCTGACAAAGTGAAGTGTAGGGCTAAGCTTGCACATTCAATGGTGAGATGATTGAACTAAAAGCTGCTCTTTAGGCTATTTAAACTCTGCGATTTTGTCTTTACGTTTTTTTATAAAAAGATGCCATTATCTTATCTTCATAAATAATGCTTAAATATCATTAGCATAAGTGGAAAGCATGCTGACAGTGGGGTGAATGCTCCTGACCCATTTTGCTCATTAAGTAATGGTCTTTATGCGCCGCATCAGGGATCAAGACGTTTGGTCATTTCACCGATAGTAAGCGAAAATTATGCCACCTATAGTGGGCAGCAATTGCCTGCCACACAGACCTTCTCAGCCATCAGCAGGACACCGCAACAATGATAAAAACGATCGCCGGATTACTGTTACTGACATCTCTGTCTGCTACTGCTGGCACGCCGCTGCAATGCGGACCTTTCAAAATCGAGTCTGATGAAAAGGGCGCAGTCACGGTTAATGGTGCCAGCGCGAAGATAAAGAGCACCACCTTTCTCAAAGCAAAAAACGATGACGATAACGTCAGGCTTCACTGGCGGGTCAAAAACACCAAAGCGCCAGGCATGATCGATATGGATCTGGTGACCCGTGAGGGTAAATCGGAGTTAGAGGCTGAAATCGTCCGTACCAGCCCGAGCCAGATAAAAATTCGCGGCAGCTATGACTGTGAAAAAATAAAGTAACCGCGCGCTCCTGCACCTTGAGCAGGCGGAAAGCAAACAGTCGTATCAACTACCGCGTTGAAAACAGCCTTAGCTAAAAGATCGATGCGCGCCTTTTCAGGCAATAAAGAGTGAAACCCGGTTAAGGCCCACTGGCCCCAGAGGTGATGCGCTCAGGTTTCAGGCAGCCCGATGAATGCGTTCACTCCGCTTTTTTACACTCATCGATCAGGGCCGCTACCGATGCGCTGATGTCGGCGGCGTGCGGGTCATAAAAAAATTCAGTGCTGGTTTCGCTGTGGTTAAATTTGGCTATTTCGACCCAGGCGATAACGGTTCCGTCACCTTGTTCAAGGTTATAGCGTTGCGTACCGCCAGGTAGCGGATCGTCCTGATCAAGATAAAGGTGCCGGCTGATGGCGGCTGAGTAGAGACAGGACTGCACCTGATCAGGATGCGCATTAAAATAGGCGGTTTTAACTTGCGGATGTAATCCAACCCGACCGGTATCCACACAGCCGGCCATCATTATTAAAGCGAGTACTAAAACTGTTTTCTTCATCAACTCAAACCTCATCACGCTGCAGCATTTTTTTAGTCCATTCCGTCAGCCCTGAATCAGCGCCGGACACGGCACAGAATAGCCTGAACTATACTTACCTTTTTTCAACGAGGAGGATGAGATGATCAATCTTCGAGAGATGAATGAGAAAATTCATCAGGTGCTGCAGGCCGATGAAGCGTCAGGGTTTACGCCGCAGACTGCAGAGCAGGTATTAGCGGTGGTGAAATCTTACTGGCAGGAGGGCGATGAAACGATAAGAAACGACATCACCCAGAAATTGTCCCGTCTGGAAAAATCGGGCGTGCCTTTCCCGGATAATTACCTCGATACGCTGTAGCCTTCCGCTAAACCACAATGCGCCCCTGCGTGGGGCGCGATCTCTTCACTACTGCGCTTTGTAGGGATCTTTTTTATCATCCTGACTATCATCGTTCTTACGCGGTACTTCGCCATGATCTTTTGGCGCATCAGTAGCGGGATGATCGTCCTCTTCATAGGCATTGCCGACATGTGGCGCCGCTTCCGGCAGGCTTTTACTGACTTCACCTTCGTGTTTACGTTCTTCATTGGTTTTATGTTTAAACATACTTCACTCCTTTTTTTCCTGTCTGTTAAGTCTAGACCAGCCAACAGATGCTGGCAGGCGGGTCCACGTTCAGATAAAAAAAAGCCCGCATGAAGCGGGCTGAATCGGAGTTTTCTCTCGTGTGCTGCACGGCTTTATTCGTTGCGTGTCAGTGTGTAGCGGGATCATGCTAACGGGGTAGAACCGGTGCGGGAATGGACAAATCTGTTATCTGGCGTGCGGCAGGTCACAAATTAATCGATTAATAAATTCGATTGAACGGATTAATAAAAGGCATATAGTGACCTGCGTTACCAGGAGATAGAAATTATGTTACGAGACTATTTAAAGATTGAAGCTGACGATCAGCTGATTAAAAACCGTACCCTGAGCCTGAACAATCGCGGTCAGGAAGAGGTCACTGAGTGGACCATCGTCAGCCCGCACGGCGTCAAAAAAGGCGGCGTGACCCTGTTCGATAAACTGAGCACCCGCCGTTCATGGTGTGTCGGCTATCGCATCACGCAAACCGATCTGCATGGCAATGTGGTGGTGGATAAGCTGACTGACGCGTTATAAGTTGTCCGACTTTTGCCGTAGTAAAATGTGAACTTTGTTGGAATTAACCCGCAGCGTAGCGGGTTTTTTTATGTCCGCTAACGATAGCGGCGCAGTTCTACCAGCGTGCCGGCCAGCTTTATGCCATCGCGACGGGAATGCAGCAGTGGAAAGTCGATGTTCTCCGGTGCCAGCTCAAACTGCACAACACCGCTCTCACTGCTGCGTTGCCGGTATGTACGCAGCAGTGCGCTGTTCTGCTGCAGCGCCAGCACGCTGTCGCCGGGCATCGGTGAGACGGCCGGATCGATGATCACCACATCATTGTGCCTGATAGCAGGCGTCATGGCCTGTTCCTCAACCCGCAGGGCAAAGCTCTGCTGAGAGAGCGCCATGTCGTTATGCATCAGCAAATCACACTTCACCGAAGTGGCGTCATTCAGCCACCGGGCGACGTCGCGCTGATTGAGCAACGGAATCTGATGCAGGCCGGCAAATCTGCTTTCGCTAAAAACAGGACCATCGCCATCTATCAGATAGGCAGGCGCGCATCCCAGCGATTCCGACAGTCGCAGCAGATTTTCACCACGCGGTAACGTCTCCTCTTTTTCCCATTGTGAGATCGCCACATGGGACACTTTTACCTGTTCCGCCAATTGCTTCTGCGTTAATCCCAGGTTTTTTCGTCGGTGGCGAATACGGTCGCCCAGCGTTTCGTTTTTCATCTGCTTGACATTCAGGTTAAGAATGACTTAAGTATACTTAACCCTGGCATTTAAGCAATCTTAAATTTCAGGCAGGGGACGTGCCTGTTGTTGCACGCCGTGGTGTTCCAGTGACCTTACCGGGTAGAGGGGTGCGGCATGGAAAGTAGTTTAATTACCAGTATGGGTGCGTTGGTTTTGGGTGGGGGCGCGGCGGCACTGTTCTGGAAACCATTATTGGCGGGTATCGCGTCAATCGTGACCAGTAATCGGGCCGGCGGCGAAATTATAACCAGTTATAAAGAACAGGTGGTGTTGCTGAAGGAGAGCAATCTGCTGATACGAGAAGAGAACGACGAGCTACGAGAACGGCACGATAAAAATTTGCGGCGTATCTCCATGCTCGAAACCGATCTTCGGCTTATCAAGAATGCGTTAGGGATACTGCTGGCAATGACAGAGGCCGATCACAGCGATAAGTTTCGCAACGAGGTCGATCGCCTTATCTCAACTCTGGAGGATCGCAGCGATGGTGACGATAAATAGTCCTGCTACAACCCTGTTAAACAAGCGAAAAATTATCCTCGGCGGCGTGATGCTGGGCTGCTCGATGATCTGCGTGCTGATGACGATTCTGTTTCTTTATGTCAGCAATACGGCCAACCGGCGAGTAGCAGAGATTCGGCAGGAGTATCGCAATATCGCGGCAAAACGTGATGCCCGGGTCGATTTGCTGACTAATCAGGTGACGACGTTACAACACAAACTTGATGCGTTACCGGACCGCACGGCGATCAAAACGGTGGATAAAGTCAAAGAGGTAGTGATTGAAAAAGAAGTGTCACCGATGCATTCGCAACCCAGGCCATAACTTCCGATTATTCTTAGTGCGGCTTCGCTATTATCGACTAGTTTTAAATCTCCGGGCGACATTTTCTTTCGCTGTATTGTGCGAAGAAAAGGCCCGCAGATTGGCCGGTTGATGAACCGCTACGCCAAATCACTTTGGATAACTAACCAGAAGGACATTTAGCATGAGCGATTCAACAGAAACCAAGAGCAAAAATGATTACCTGCGTGATGTCACCTCTCAGCTGAAAGAGATGCGCCACTATGCGCAAACCAACACCGAGACGCTGTCAGCACATTGGTTAGCCTTCGACGCGGGCGAATACAAAGACAAAGTTAACGCCGATCGCATCGATGCGCTACTCAACAAGCAGGGTAAGATGCTGGAAGATCTGGATGCGGCCATCCAGGACATTGAGATCGAAATTAATCACAGCGAGCAGGAGAGTTAAGTGATCTCCCGCTAACTGATGCGGTGGCCATTAAGGGATTAATCGGCCACCAGCCACATTTCCGCTTCGTCGAACATCTCTTCAACTATCCGCGCAATCGTCGCTTTATCGTTCTTACTCAAATCCGTATCAATAGCGTTACGTTCCATCGGTTTGACCTTAACTTCAATGTCAGGAAACACCCGATGCACCCGCTTTTCCAGCTCTTCGAGAATCATCTCGCGCGCACCCGGTAAACCGGCTACGTTACGCTTGTCATAAATCAACTCAACAAACATGATGGCAATCCATTCAGGGCAAAATCGCTGGGATATAATACTGTAAATAAAAACAGTGGCAAGGCGGCGCGCCCGATTACGGGAAATATTTTTATGTCATGCCGGACTGCATCTTGATCTGGCTTATTACTGCATCATCACGACATAATGGCAGCTCAAACATCTGGAGAAGTGCGATGCGACAACTGGTCATTGATATTCTGCTTAAACTGGCAAAGATGGACGTCGACGCGAAAGAGCTGACCGCCCAGCTTGAAGCGCAATCGCTGCTCGTTGCTGCGTTACTGGTGCAGGCCAAACAGGACAACACGCTGACGATTAGCGAGACGGTTCAGGATGCTATTGTCACGGCGTCACGTTCGTCGACCGACTTTTTGCAGTCTGACGTAGACCTGCTGCTGACGCACATTAATCGTCTGCTGGCAGTGGCACAATATGTGGAAGTAAAAGGGAAGATGGCAGAAGAGGAGTAGCCGGAGAAAAAAATTCGCCTCTGGAGGTGAAATCCAGCAACACCTCCAGAGGCAGTGCAAAAGCACTATTCGTTCAAGGACAATCACGACCGAAGTCGTAGGATGAAGTTATACACTTTCCTCGTCCTTGTACAACTTTATCGGCGGTTATATCACTGGTTGGAGGTGTATAAAGAATACACCTTACAAGACTGGCCGATCAGAGCTCGTTTTTGATGCAAAACTCTTCCCAGCTCATCCCCAGCGATTCAGCATGTGATTTGAGATAGGTCTCAATCGCCTCAGCCGCCACCGCTTTGTCTGGCTCAGCCAGCTGTATCGAAAAGATCATCCCATCCAGATTTTTCTGACGTAAAAAAGCCGCATAGATGCGTTCAGCGTGCCATTCACGCAGCTGACGCAGGGAAAGATTGGCCGCGCGGGCGTCGCTTTCGGTCAGCTCATCCAGCGCTGCCTGGAAATCGGGATGAGCGGTAAAGAACATGTCGCGCGCCTGCGCGTAATACGCTTCTGGGGTTTTCATAGCCGGGTTCCTGAATATCTGTTGCAGCCCGCCAGTGTAGCGGGTTGCGCCAGCCTTGTCAGGAAGCGATGCTACGGCGTGGCAGAACAACGGTACTGACGCCGACTTTATGCAAGACAATGAAAAAAAACGCGCCGGGCGCGGCTGGATCAGCCGGATACCTTGCGCACTGGCGTGGAAAAATTATAACGTAGCCGCCATTGACGCGATCTTAGGGATTAAACATGAAAAAGTGGATGCTGATTGCCACGCTGGCACTGGGCGGTTGTGCGCAAATCAACGATTATGACAGTGCGGTGCAAACGCCGGCGCCGGCGAATCTTCAGGGTAACTGGCAAACCGTCGGGCCTCAGGGAAAGCTGATTAGCGATCAGGCAATGGGCTCGCTTATTGTCAATGCGGATGGCAGTACGCTGGATTGCCGTCAGTGGCAGCGAGTGATTGCCAAACCCGGCAAACTGACGTTGCTGAGCGGTGATTACGTTAACGTAACACGTCAGGTTCGGGTGATGCCGCTGGTGGTGGATAATGGTGAACTGAGCTATGACGGGCTGACGCTGCGCAAAGTGGATCGTCCGACCCTTGAGTGCCAGCAGGCGCTGGAGGAGGTGGCGAAGCAGCCAAAAGCCGCCATCATTCAGAATATTGAACCGCAGCTGCTGCGGACCCACATTACCGATAACAATGCGGCGGCCTTATCGCAATAACGTGATCTGGCAGGGCCGCGGCCCTGCCAGAAGAGGCACTACTCTGCGACGACCCAGACGCTGACGCTGCCGCCGTTACAGACAAACACTGCATTACCCTGATCATCGGCGGTAATGGTTTCTTCACGGTTTGCCAGATGATCGCGCCATACCTTGCCGGCATAGCCTTCACCCATCGCCACGGCTTTTTCGCCCGCCTCGCCATTCGACATGATTACCACACAGCCCGGCTGCGTTTCGGTTCCGCTGCGGCTAAAGGCAACGCAGTTAGGATGATCGAAATAGTCGGTCTGTACGCCCCAGCCATACTGCTGGCGCGCCCGGATTAACCCTTCCAGCTCCGGGATCACCGGCATCTCAATCTTATGCTTCTCACCGTCGCCACCGGTATCTTCGTAACTGGCGCCGAACAGATCGGGATAGAAAATGGTCGGTACCCCTTGTTCTCGCAGCAGGATCAGCGCGTAAGCCAGCGGTTTAAACCAGGCTTCCACCGGCGCTTCCAGCGACTGTAGCGGCTGGGTATCGTGGTTGGCGACGATCGTCACCGCATGCCAGGGATCGGCCACCACCAGCGAATTAGCAAAGATCTGACTCAGATCGTAAGCGCTGCCTGCGGTTGACGCCTGGTGGAAGTTCATGTGCAGTGGCGCATCAAACAGCATGGTTTTGCCTTCCACCTGATGCACATATTCCTGCAACTTGTCGGTTTCAAACGACCAGTATTCCGCGACGATGAACATCGGCTCTTCGGCCACTTCCTGAATGTGGTCGATCCAGGCTTTATAGAACCAGGCCGGGATATGTTTTACCGCATCCAGACGAAAGCCGGTGCACGGCACCTGTTCCATCACCCAGCGCGCCCAGTATTTCAGCTCTTCGCTCACCGCTTTATTGCGGAAATCGATGTTCGCGCCCATCAGATAGTCGAAGTTACCCAGCTCATTATCCACCTGATCGTTCCAGCCTTCGGCGGTGTAATCATTAATGATTTTAAAGACGCCGTTTTCATCCGGATTTTCGATATGGTCGACGCCGCTAAAGCATTTATGATCCCAGACGAATTTAGAATATTCACCGGCGCGCACCGGGAAGGTGAACTTCGTCCAGGCTTCGCACTCCACCACCTCGTCGTAAATTTCATCACGGTTGTCCGGATTGACGCGGTTGATGCGGATCTGCTCTTTTTCATCGGCACCCATTTTATGGTTGAGTACCACATCCAGCAGCACGCCGACGTTGTGGCTGCGCAAGGCATCTACTGCCGCCAGTAACTGCTGTTTATCGCCATATTTGGTGGCAACGCTGCCTTTCTGATCAAATTCACCGAGGTCAAACAGGTCATAGCTGTCGTAACCGACCGAATAGCCACCCGATTCCCCTTTATAGCTCGGCGGCAGCCAGGCCATGGTGATGCCGATTTCGCTGAGCCAGGCCGCGCGATCGGCGATTTCCGGCCACAGTTTGCCGCCATCCGGATAATACCAATGGAAAAACTGTAATAACGTCGGGTTTTGCATCTACTGCACTCCAGGGGATGATGAGAATCAAGTATGGAGTAAGCGGCAGAAAAGAGGCGCCGCGCAGAGAAATAAATCTGGCGGCGGGAGAGAGCAGCAATCAGGAGAGGGTTTCGCGCGGTACCATCACAACACCGCCTTGCTTACCGTAGGCGGAAAGCACCGATTTCTGGCGCGCATTCTGGCCGACCAGCGAGGCCAGCTCATCCATCCGCGCCTGCAGCAGGCGTTTCACTTCACTCTCATTATCCAGAATATGACGCAATACCGGACGCAGCTGCTCCTGAACCTGAACGGAAGGAGCGGCAGCTTCTGTCGATTGTGCTAACGATTGCACCGCGCTGACATAGTCCATCTCCCTGCTGATCAATTCATCCCATTCGCCCTGTGCGGCGTGACGCAGCATTCCCTGGCTGAGATCGAGTAACTGTTGGTAAACGGCAATCAGATGCGGTGCAATAGTCATTAAACGGCGTCCTGAATCAGGTTAGGTTGAACCACTTCTTTCCACGCGTCGGCGATGTTGCGCAGTAAGCCTTCGACTTCTTCGATAGCTTCTGCATCATTGTGCAGGTTGGCCTGCAACAGACGACGCGTCATGTAGTTGTAAAGACCCAGCAGGTTGTCTGCCAGCTCATCACCACTGTTTTCACTGAGGCCCTGTTTGAGGCCTCCTTCAATAATATTGATAGCTTTGGAAAGGGAATTACCTTTGCCTTCAATATTGCCATCCTGCATAAACAGGCGAGCGCGAATCAGCGCGCTGAGCGCGCCATCAAACAGCATAACCACCAGCTGGTGCTGGCTGGCGCTCATCACGGCGCTTTCCACGCCAATTTTTGCATAGGCTTTGGTGCCTGTAGCGCTGTACATGGTCACTCCTTACGATTTGGAACTGCTTGACGTCATGTTGTCAAACTGCTGAGTCAGGTAGCTACTGGTGCTGTTGAGTGAACTCATCGTCACATCGAGCTGGGTAAATTGCGCCTTATAGCGGGCAATCAGGTTGTCGATGCGAGTGCTCATTTTGTTGTACTGATCGGTCAGGTTGTTGAGCGTCTTGCTCACGCCATCCTTCGCCGCCTGAATGATGCCGGTTGATGAGAGCCAGCCGGTCAGGTTAGTGGCGATTTTGGTGGTGATGCCGGTGGTTTTGCCGTCGCCGATCATCATCTCTTTAATGCCGTCAGGATCTTTATCTAAGGCGGTTTTCAGTACCGCCGAGTCCAGCTTCAGTGCACCGGTGGTCGGGTCAGAAGAGATACCAATCTGCGACAGGGTTTTATAGCTGGATGAGCTCGCGGCATTAGTCAGCAGACCTTTTAACTGCGTCTGTATAGTGCGCAGCGTACTGTCGCCCACCAGCGCGCCGTTGCTGGTATCCTGCGCCGTTGCACCCACATCAACAGCGGTATATTTGGTCAGGCTGTTGAACTGATCGAGCAGGGTATTGTACGCATCAACAAAGGTAGAGAGCGCCGTCGTCACCTTGGTGGTGTCTTTAGCGACGTTCAGGGTCTGGCTGGTGGTGGTGGTGGTGTCTTTCAGATTAAGGGTGATGCCCTCTAAGGCGTCGCTGATGGTGTTGCTGCTGCTGGTGATGGCAACATTATTCACCGTCAGTTGGGCATCCTGTGCCGCCACGCTCAGATCCATAGGATTGTCTGCATCGGTTTTAGTGGCATCAAAACCCACAACGTTTTGCAGCGTATCGTCTCCGGTCACGGTCACAGACGAGACCGCATATTTCTCACCGGTTTTCGCCGCCGTTAATGAGAGCCGATATTCACCGTCACCCGATTTAATGATGCTGGCGCTCACGCCGGCACCCGCTTTATTGATCGCGTCACGCATACCGGTCAGCGAGGTCTGATCACTGGTAAGCGTAATATCTTTACTGGTGCCGTCAGCCAGCTTGATAGAGAGCGTACGGCTGGCCGCTGAGCTGTCGCCCAGTACGGCGGTGTTGCTGCTCTGCACGCCGGAGGTCAGGGTCTGTGCCTGCGCCAGCTTCGACACGCTAATGGTATAGCTGCCGGCAACGGCGCCGCTCGTGGTGGTGGCGCTGAAGGCGCTGCCGGTGCTGGTGGCCGTGGTGGAGCTAAACAGATCGGCGCTGTTCAGCGCGGTATTCGCGGTCTGAAAGGTCGTCAGTGCGCTGGAAAGCGTACCGTAAGCGCTGAGCTTAGCGGTATAGGCGCTCTGCTGCGCAGAGATAGGCTTCAATGTGGCTTTTTCTGCCGTTTGCAGACTGTCGAGAATATCACTTAATTGCAGACCTGAACCGACACCCAGGTTAGAGATACTAGCCATGTTGTTTCCTTTATATGGTCGACACGGAGTTTGAATACCTGAGTTATCGGCCTTGATTAACGAAAGTTTAAGGTTATTTGCCTTAGGGTAATGAGGTAAATAGGGCATATAGAGAAGGGTATTTCAACGACTAGAAAATTAATCAATTAAGTCTAAAGAAGTGCGGCAGGGTGGCGATAATCAAAAGCGTGACAGGTTGAAGCAAAAAAATTCGCCTGGTACTAAAAAAATTCTAAAGGTTGTTTAACGGCAGACGATAACAACTTTGACGGCGCTGAAGCCGGCGGGTTGAAGCCCACACCTTAACCGAAAGACTTGATTAACAGGAAAATTTATCATGGCCCAAGTCATTAATACCAACAGCCTCTCGCTGATCACTCAGAACAACATCAACAAGAACCAGTCAGCTCTGTCTACTTCTATCGAGCGTCTGTCTTCTGGTTTACGTATCAACAGCGCAAAAGATGACGCTGCTGGTCAGGCGATTGCCAACCGTTTCACCTCTAACATTAACGGCCTGACTCAGGCTGCGCGTAACGCCAACGACGGTATCTCTGCTGCGCAGACTACCGAAGGCGCACTGTCAGAAATCAACAACAATTTACAGCGCGTACGTGAACTGACCGTTCAGTCTCAAAACGGCACCAACTCTGATTCAGACCTGTCTTCAATCCAGGACGAAATCAAATCACGTCTGGACGAGATTGACCGCGTTTCTCAACAAACCACATTCAACGGTGTAAACGTCCTTGCTAAAGACGGCACCATGAAAATCCAGGTTGGCGCAAACGATGGTGAAACCATTTCAATCGATCTGAAAAAAATCGATTCTAAAACCTTAGGTTTGTCAGGTTTTAACGTAGATGGTGCTCAGAAAGTCACTGCGGGTGCACTGATTTCTGACTTTGGAGCTACTGGTACTAATAATTACTCCGTAGGCGCGAATACTTTCAATGTCGACGTCAGTACTGCTCAAGTTACCAAAGGTGGAAACGCTCAATACATTGACTCTGCAACAGGTGCTTTTACTGACAATGCAACAACTGCAAACGTAGCTAAGTTAGGAACTGCTGATGCCACTGCCCTTGCCACTGCATTTGCAGGTAAAGCTGATGGTTCAACAGCCACTGTTAATGGAGTTAGCATTACAGCGGTAGGTGCTGCCGATGCAAACGGTAACGGTAGCTTCAAAACCACTGTTGGCGGTAAAGATTATAGCTTCACTATCGCGAACAGCGCTGATACTTCTGGCGGTAGTGCTACATTTAGTGGTCAGTCTATCTATACCGACGCTGCTAGTGGTCAGCTGACTACCGAGGCAACACTCACTAACGTTGCCGCCACACAGAAAGACTTGGATCTGCAAGGCGCGACAAAAACAGGTAGCACTTTAAGTATCAATGGCAAGACTTATACAGCTAATGCTGCTGGTGACGAAGTAACAGCTGATTTCAGTGCTACGGCGACACCTGACATTCAAACTGTTTACTTAGGTAAAACTGCTGCAGGCAACTCAACGTTGATCAGCGCTGATGCAGCAAAATTACAGCAGTCTACTAATGATCCATTGAAAGCATTAGATTCAGCTATCGCAACCGTTGATGAATTCCGTTCAAGCCTGGGTGCGATTCAGAACCGTCTGGATTCAGCGGTCACTAACCTGAACAACACCACCACTAACCTGTCTGAAGCACAGTCTCGTATTCAGGATGCTGACTACGCAACTGAAGTTTCAAACATGTCTAAAGCGCAGATCATCCAGCAGGCGGGTAACTCAGTGTTGGCTAAAGCTAACCAGGTTCCACAGCAGGTTCTGTCTCTGCTGCAGGGCTAATTGCCTCTACTCGGAACGTCAAACCCCGCTTCGGCGGGGTTTTTTTATGCCTGTCAGATTTATTTTTTGGCGTTAGCCGGTCTAAAACAAGTCATTATAAAAAGAATCTAACCAGAGAAAAGCTAAGTCAGCGCTAAGCGTTCGTTACTTTTTTAGCCAGAGCGCGATGAGCCCTTTCTACAAAGCAGCATTGAGTAGTTAACAAAAAAACTTTAACTCATGGTTATCACACGAGTGTGTAGTCAGTATCGCGCTTTTGATTTGAGTTTCTGACAAAGAAAAAGGTATCATTTCATTCATGGAAATATTTTGTTACCTGAGTGATATAAATCTACATGCAAGCTTTCATTATCAATCTCGACTCTTCAACTGAACGCCGCGCAACGATTGCTGCGCAGTGTGAAACTGCAGGGATTACCTATCAGTTTATTCCTGCCGTAAATGGTAAGCAGCTGAGCCAAAAGGAAATTTCTCAGCATACCCGCTCGGTCAACTATGCGTTTAAACCGGGTGAAATAGGCTGTGCGTTGAGTCATCTGAAAATTTACCAAAAAATAGTTGATGAGAATATTGCGCAGGCATTGATTCTGGAAGACGACGCCTTATTAACCGAACAGTTACCTGAAGTCTTATCCAGCCCTGCAATGCAACTTCCTGTAGATAAGCCTGTGGTGGTGCTGTTATCGCAGGTTAATAAATTTGTTAATAAGGTTGTCGCGCCAATAACGCCAACCACCGGTCTTTATCCGGTATACAGTGCCACTACCTCTCATGCCTATGTGATTAATCTCGAAGCCGCCAGACGACTGCTGAAGCTGCTTTACCCGGTCTGGATGGCCGCTGATAAATGGTGTCTGTTCGAGGAGCATGGCGCATTCCGGTTATTGGCTGTCTATCCTGCGCCGGTGTTACTGCATGACGTGGCGCAACATACCACCATTCAGCAGTTTGATGATGTTGACAATCACAACAGACAAAAACGGGCGATCTGGACCAGCATAATGGCGAAACGGCCACTCAGCGCAAAAATCCGTCAGCGTTATCGCCGGGCGGTGGTACCGCTTCTGAACCCGATTGTTGATGTCAAAGCCGGGCTAAAAGAGTCGGGCCAGTAGCACACCCGGTATTCAAAGGTGCAGGCATAGCTTTCCAGCAGAATTAACCCCCCGCACCACGGGGTAGCCATGCCGGCACAGTTGCTGAGATCCCTGACAGCAGAGCCGGCGCAATGTCAGGAAAAAAGACACTGCGCTGCGCTTATTCACCCCCCGGTTACAGTTCCCCTCCAGCCTGCCGATAACTCCTTGCAGAACAACATCACTTTTGATCCATTTTCCTTATTTTGTGGAGTGTCTATGCGCTTCAATTATGACTTGTTACCGGGTGAGCGGCTGACCTTTGAGGAGATCGCGCTGCGTTATGCCCAGCAGTACCCTGAGGAGAAGGAGCTGACGGCGCGCGCGCTGCTCAGCCCGTCGACCAGCTTTCGCACCCTGAAAATCCGTGCGGTGTTTGCGCAGGAAGAGAGCAACAGTCCGCTGGAGGATCTGCTGTTCATCGCCAACGATAATGAACGTAAAAATTATCTGCGCCGCTTTGAGCACTACCTGAAGCAGAATCTCTCCTTTCTCTATTTCCGGCGCAGCGAGAAAGAGAAACGCGACAATCTGTGGAAGGTGATGGGCAGCACTCAGGTGTTCGCGATGATCGATCCCCATTCGGCTACCGCCCAGAACCTGATCAACAGTCGTGGCTACAAACTGGTGCTGATGTATCAGGATGAAGACGAGGCCTACTGGCAGCTATTTAACCCGCAGGCGAATCCCTGCTTTCCGCAGTCGCGGCGCATCCAGTTCATCGTGGTGTTGAGCACGCCCCAGCATAAAGTCCCGGCGGCGGTGATGCCGGGGACCGAAGTGGGGCGCCGGGTGAAAGCGCGGGTGCTACAGCGCGCCAGCCAGGCGGAGTTCAGCGCGGGGGTAAAAGCGCGTTACGGTGGCTGTGTGATGACCGGAACCCGACTCACCGAACGGCACAACTGGCCGTGGGTGGAAGCGTGCCACATCGACACGCAGGAGAATGACGAAGGGGTGCTGGCGGATAACAGTATCGATAACGGTTTATTTTTGCGCAGCGATCTACAACGACTGTTTATCAATCGGCTGATCAGCATCGATGGTGAATCGGGGCAGATTCAGGTGCATCCGGGTGACGAGGCGCAGGAAAACATCAGCCCTTATTATCAGGAACTTGATGGTCGCGTCTGCACCCTGTGGTCGGCAGTTCCTCCCGCCACCCGCCAGCGGCTGCGGGCGCGACGCTAGTCCACATCAGGGGCAGACGGATTTGCCCCTGCAGATAACAAAAATGAAATAACCTCGTTTTACCCCGCCTATTCCCCCAATCAATAACCCTACAGAATTGGATAATCATGCCGATAACTTCATTAACGCAGGGTAGTCAACGTGAACGATCTCTATACCGCCGAAGGCGTGATGGACAAGCATTCGCTCTGGCAGCGCTACGTCCCGCTGGTGCGCCATGAAGCGCTGCGCCTGCAGGTGCGTCTGCCAGCCAGCGTTGAGCTGGACGATTTGCTGCAAGCGGGAGGTATTGGCCTGTTAAATGCCGTGGAGCGCTACGACGCGCTACAGGGTACGGCCTTTACCACCTATGCCGTGCAGCGTATCCGTGGCGCAATGCTGGATGAGCTTCGCAGCCGGGACTGGGCTCCACGCAGCGTGCGTCGAAACGCGCGCGAGGTGGCCGGAGCAATGCATAAGGTGGAACAGGCGCTGGGTCGTGCTGCCTCCGAGCAGGAAGTCGCTGAGCAGTTGAATGTTTCAATGGAGGAGTACCGGCAGATCCTGCTGGACACCAACAACAGTCAGCTCTTCTCCTACGATGAGTATCGGGAAGAACATGGCGACAGTGCGGAGCTGGTGACGGAAGGGCATGAAGAGGCCAATCCGCTTCATCAGTTGATGGAAGGGAGTCTGCGTGAGCGCGTCATTGAAGCGATCGAAGCGTTACCCGATCGTGAAAAGATGGTGCTGACACTGTACTACCAGGAAGAACTGAACCTGAAAGAGATTGGCGCGGTACTTGATGTGGGGGAATCCCGTGTCAGCCAGCTGCACAGTCAGGCGATTAAACGCCTGCGGGCCCGACTTACGGGAGCGCGCTAGCAGTATCAGTTCCTGGCGATTCAAAAATATAAGAAACCGGGGACTCAGCAATGGGAGCCAAGACCAAGGCCAGACCGTTAAGTCGTTATCTTAAAGACTATAAACACAGCCAGAGCAACTGTTCACACTGTGGCAAGGTATTAGATCGTATGGCGCTCGTTTTTCGCGGCCAGATCATCAATAAAGAGGCCATCGCTCGGATGGACCAGATGATTGATGAGCCACTGTGGCTGAAACTTCAGCCAGAACTGACTGCGCTCTGTCGCTTTTGCAGCGATATTTTTTGCAATACCCATCCTAATTACTTCGACATTATGGCGTTCAAACAGTACCTGTTCGAACAGACAGAGATGAGCCCCAGCACCATTCGTGAATACGTGGTGCGGCTGCGTCGGCTTGACGACATGCTGAAGGCAAAAAATTTCCCGGCCGATCGGCTACAGGGCAATAGCTGGCATCAATGTCTGGAAAGCGACCTGCCGGATGCGGGCAATAACAATTACCGTATTGCTCTGCGCAAATACGATCAGTTTTTAGGGTGGCAACAGGGCTAGATCCCTGCTGCACACCCATTGCTCCCCCAGCGCACCGCCGGTGCGTTCCTGCCATTTTTAATCTGAAAAAAATGGCGGGGCGGGGGAGCACGCCTGTCACCGCATCTCACGCCACCTGAATCAGAGTGATCCTTTTCGCATCTTCTGCAACACTGTAAGGATAATTTCCAATGCCCGAATGGAGGCAGCATTGTCTTTACATCTGTTACACCAGTTTCCCCGGCTTGAGCTGCTGGGCGCACCGACGCCGTTAGAGCACCTGCCGCGACTCTCCGACTATCTGGGCCGCGATATTTTCATTAAGCGCGACGATGTCACGCCCGTGGCGATGGGCGGCAACAAGCTGCGTAAGCTGGAATTTCTGGCGGCCGATGCGCTGCGCGAAGGCGCGGATGTGCTGCTGACCGCTGGCGCGATTCAGTCCAACCATGTGCGGCAGACCGCTGCCGTTGCAGCCCGTCTTGGCCTGAAATGCGTTGCACTGCTGGAAAATCCGATTGGTACCCATGCTGAAAACTACCTGAGCAACGGTAACCGGCTGCTGCTGGAACTGATGGACGCGGAAGTGATCATGGTCGATGCGCTGCACAACCCTGCGGAACAGCTGGCTGAGCAGGCTGCGCGGCTTGAAGCCCAGGGATTCCGCCCTTACATCGTGCCGGTCGGCGGCTCCAATGCGCTGGGTGCGCTAGGCTATGTGGAGTGCGCGCAGGAAATTGCCCATCAGAGCGAAGGCGTGGTTGATTTCGCCGCCGTGGTGGTCGCTTCAGGCAGTGCCGGCACCCATGCCGGACTGGCGGTGGGTCTGGAGCATCTGTTGCCGGAGACCGAGCTGGTGGGCGTCACCGTTTCACGCCAGACTGAGGCGCAGTTACCGCTGGTTGAGCGGCTGCGTCAGTCGCTGGCGGAGACGCTGGAAGTGCAGGCTAAGGCGCCGATTACCCTGTGGGATGACTACTTTGCGCCGCGCTACGGCGAGCCAAACGACGAAGGCATGGCGGCGGTGAAACTGCTGGCACGGCTGGAAGGTATTCTGCTGGACCCGGTCTACACCGGTAAAGCGATGGCGGGCCTGCTGGACGGCATCAGTCAGAACCGTTTCCGTCGTGAAGGGCCACTGCTGTTTATTCATACTGGCGGTGCGCCGGCGTTATTTGCTTATCATCCTTCGGTCTGAGACAAGCAAAAAAAACAGTTTATAATCTTGCCGTTATCACGACAGACCGGCAGCGGGATCGCAGCGTTGCCGTTATAAACTACACACAACACAATCAATAATGGGGTGAATATGACCTTTTCTCTTGTACGTCGCCAGTTGGTGATGGGCGTCATGGCCGTGGCGCTGGTCGCGGGCGTCAACGTTAAAACTTTCGCAGCGGAAAACCTGCTGAATAAAATTAAAGAGCGCGGCACGCTGCTGGTGGGTCTGGAAGGCACTTATCCACCGTTCAGCTTCCAGGATGAAAAGGGCAAGCTGACCGGTTTTGAAGCGGAGTTCGCGCAACAACTGGCGCAGCATATGGGCGTTAAGGCCAGTCTGAAACCGACCAAATGGGACGGTATGCTGGCCTCGCTGGATGCGAAGCGCATTGATGTGGTGATCAACCAGGTCACCATCTCTGATGAGCGCAAGAAGAAGTATGACTTCTCTACGCCATACACCATCTCCGGCATTCAGGCGCTGACCATGAAAGCCAACGCGGGCACCATCACCAAACCTGCTGACCTGGCCGGTAAAAAGGTGGGCGTCGGTCTGGGCACCAACTACGAGCAGTGGCTGCGTGAAAACGTGAAAGGCGTGGATGTGCGTACCTATGATGATGACCCGACGAAATATCAGGATCTGCGCTCAGGCCGTCTGAACGCCATTCTGGTTGACCGCCTGGCCGCGCTGGATCTGGTGAAGAAAACCGGCGATACCATGGCCGTTGCGGGTGATGCGTTCTCTCGTCAGGAATCGGGCGTTGCGGTTCGTAAAGGCAACGACGACCTGCTGAAAGCGATCGACCAGGCTATCGCTGAGATGCAGAAAGATGGCTCGCTGAGCAAGCTGTCTCAGAAATGGTTTGGCGCGGACGTGACGAAATAATGCAGGAAAGTCTTCAACTGGTGCTGGATTCAGCACCTTTTTTATTAAAGGGCGCGCTGTTTACGCTGCAACTCAGCATCGGCGGGATGTTCTTCGGCCTGGTGCTGGGATTCATTCTGGCGCTGATGCGTCTGTCACGCTTCTGGCCGATCAGCTGGCTGTCGCGCATCTACGTCTCTATCTTCCGCGGTACGCCGCTGATCGCTCAGCTGTTTATGATCTACTACGGCTTACCGCAGTTTGGCATTGAACTGGACCCGATTCCGTCGGCGATGATTGGCCTGTCGCTGAATACGGCGGCCTATGCCTCAGAGTCACTGCGTGGCGCGATTTCCGCGATTGAGCGTGGTCAGTGGGAAGCGGCAGCGAGTATTGGTATGACGCGCTGGCAAACCCTGCGCCGGGTGATTCTGCCGCAGGCAGCCCGCACCGCGTTGCCGCCGCTGGGTAACAGCTTTATCAGCCTGGTTAAAGATACCTCACTGGCGGCGACCATTCAGGTGCCTGAGCTGTTCCGTCAGGCGCAGCTGATTACCTCGCGTACGCTGGAAGTCTTTACCATGTATCTGGCTGCCTCGCTGATTTACTGGGTGATGGCGACGGTGCTGTCCGCCCTGCAGAACCGGCTGGAGCAGCACGTTAATCGTCAGGATCAGGAGTCGAAATGAGTGCCATCGAAGTCAGAAAGCTGGTGAAATCCTTCAATGGCCAGACGGTGCTGCACGGCATCGATCTCGATGTCGCGGCAGGCGAAGTGGTGGCGATCATCGGTCCCAGCGGCTCGGGTAAAACCACGCTGCTGCGCAGCATTAACCTGCTGGAAGTGCCGGACAGCGGTACCATCAAAGTGGGCGATATCACCGTTGATGCGGCACTGGCGCAGAGTAAGCAAAAAGAGCAGGTGCGTCGTCTGCGTCAGCAGGTGGGCTTTGTCTTCCAGAACTTTAATCTGTTCCCGCACCGTTCGGTGATGGAGAACATTATTGAAGGCCCGGTCATCGTTAAACGCGAAGCCAGATCGGAAGCGGTGGCACGCGCCCGTGAACTGCTGGAAAAAGTCGGACTGCACGGCAAAGAGGAGAGTTATCCGCGCCGTCTTTCTGGTGGTCAGCAGCAGCGCGTGGCCATAGCCCGTGCGCTGGCGATGCGACCTGAGGTGATTCTGTTTGATGAGCCGACCTCGGCGCTGGATCCGGAGCTGGTCGGTGAGGTGCTCAACACCATCCGCGCGCTGGCCGAGGAGAAACGCACGCTGGTAATCGTGACGCATGAGATGAGCTTTGCCCGTGACGTGGCTGACCGCGCCATCTTTATGGATCAGGGGCGTATCGTCGAGCAGGGCGAAGCAAAAGCGCTGTTCAGCAATCCACAGCAGCCGCGAACCCGTCAGTTCCTCGATAAATTTCTCAGTCAGTAATGCCGCAGCCTTCCCCAGGGAGGGCTGCGTTAATCTGTTTAAATATCACGATTTTGGCTGAATAGCGTAGCGGTTATTGCCGTCGATATTCAGCATTATCACAGTTCAATAAGCCATCGTTAAACCTTTTGGCACATCTGACAAATCTTTTCCTTTCATCGGATATAGAGTGGTTTTTATTATTGCCACTTCCTCTTATTTATTTTTGCGGGATTATCAGAAAATATTATCCTTTATCTCTGTTCTGGCGTAATTAATCGCGTCAGCGTGTGCTTTAACGATAAGTGTAAGGAAAGGTTCCACTGCGTAAATAACTGTAGCAACAGGACCATGCGGGATTTTTTAAGACTTTCGCTACATTCACCACCGATTCAATGACGAATAATCGCTGGATAACCATAAAAGCACGACTGATTTCCTCGCTTTTACTTTTCAGCGTTCTGACCTACACAGCCGGAGTCATTGAATGAACGACACCAGAACCGAACATACCAGAACCGAACATATAGCCTGGATAAACACCCTGAAAGGGGCCTGTATATTACTGGTGGTCCTGTACCACACGGTGTTACCTGGATTTGAAGGAACAGTTAAATATCTCTCTGCCGGATGGATCCCCGCCGAAATATGGGTGCAGTTTAATACGGTCCTGTCGCCGCTACGAATGCCCGCTTTCTTTTTTGTTTCGGGTCTGCTGGCGACTAACGGTATTATTAACCGGCCCTGGAAACAGGTATTTACCAGCCGCATTACCAATCTTTTTTATCTCTATATTATATGGGGATTCATTCAGTGGTGGTCGATTTTAGGTATCTCCACTGAAATTACCGGCCAGCGCATTTCACAGAATCTGAATGCGGCCTACGCCGGATCGCTGATTGAGTTTCTGAAGCTGACATTTATGGCCATGAGTACGTCATGGTACTTATATGGGCTTGGACTCTATTTCCTCTGCGCCAAACTGTTTCGGCAATATAAACTGGTGCTGATGGCAGCGGCAATTCTGCTGAACTATCTGGCAGTTGAAAAGATTATTCCCTACTGGGGCCCACAGAGTCTGGCGCAATATTTCCTTTTCTTCCTGCTGGGCGCGTTCTGGAGCCAGACGATGCTGCGCCTGAGCGAGTGGCGTCGTGAAAACTACACACCCTGGGCCATCCTGGCCGCGCTGGCGGGTATTCACGCGATATTCGGTCTGGATAAGAGTCTGTTCATGTGCATCCTGGCGGTGCTGTTCAGTATTGCCGCCTGCCGCTGGCTGAATCAGCATTTCAGCATGCGTTATATAAACTGGATTGGCCGGAATACGCTGCAGATTTATGTCATACACCGTATTTTTATCGAGTTTTTCGGTATGTCAGCGATCCTGTTTGCACAGCGCCACCATCTGTTTGAGCAGGCGTGGTTTTCATTCCTCTGGGCCTGTTTCTATCCGCTGGCGATTGTGGGCCTCTGTTCGCTCTGTTCGGTGGCGATCTGGTCGCTGACCAACCGTGGACTGGGGCAGTCACTGTTTGTGTTTCCAACGCTGATGAAAAGGGCGCCTGGCGGCGCGAGCAGTGGGTAAGTTACGCTTAGCCGCGGGCTGGGGCCGGTTTCGCCTGGCGGCGGGCTGGAGCTGGGGTCAGGTTACGCATAGCTGCGGGCTGGCACTGAGCGGGTTTCGCACGGCAGCGGGCTGGCATTGAGTAAGGTTTCGCCCGCCAGGCGCTGGGGAGTTTCAGGTTGCCTGAGCGGGCGGACGCGTCAAGGGGCGGACGCCCGCCCCTTAACAATCCCGGCGTCCGGCTGCCTTCGCGCCACGCTGCGCGCGGTGCCTTCGTCATTCCCTGCGGCCGACGGACCGTCCGGACTCGCCGTCCCTGGCGAGGCCGTCCTTTCGCCGACGTCCTGTCGGCTCTTCCTGGCCTCCGCTCACTCCTCAGCGCTGCGGACGCCTCTGGCAAACCCCCGCCTGTGATTTCTTACATTTTTCATGCGGTCCGGAGCTGGCTGATGAGTGGGTGATTACGCCTGTCGGCGGGCTGGGGCTGGTTACGCATGGCTGCGGTCTGACATTGAGCGGGTTACGCCTGGCAGCGGGCTGGCACAGAGTGAGGTTTCGCCCGCCAGGCGCTGGGGAGTTTCAGATTGCCCGAGCGGGCGGACGCGTCAAGGGGCGGACGCCCGCCCCTTAACAATCCCGGCGTCCGGCTGCCTTCGCGCCACGCTGCGCGCGGTGCCTTCGTCATTCCCTGCGGCCGACGGACCGTCCGGACTCGCCGTCCCTGGCGAGGCCGTCCTTTCGCCGACGTCCTGTCGGCTCTTCCTGGCCTTCGCTCACTCCTCAGCGCTGCGGACGCCTCTGGCAAATCCCCGCCTGCAAATTCTTAAATGTTATGTGGCCCGGTATTGTCTGGCGGCTCACGAATACGAATGCGTCTGGCAAACCCCGGTCCGTAATTCCTGAATGGTTATCCGGCTCTGCCCGGTGTGGTAGCTGGCAAACTAAAAAACTGACAGCAGCGGAAGCTAGTCCCTACAGCAACGAAGAATGTGAAAAGAAACACAGAAATAACAGCGAGGGGTTGGGAGGCCGTCTGAAGCGCTGAGCGGATGAGGGATTTCAGGACGAGCGACAGGGATGTCGCGAAGAGGCGGGGCCGCGCCAGGGATGGCGCGTCCCGGCCGGTCCGTAAGAAATCCGGAAGAAGCGAAGGGACCGCGAAGCGGCGGTGAAGCAGGCCGGAGCCCGGGGTCAAGGGGGCGCGGCGACTGGCGCCCCCTTGTCGGTCGCCGGCAGCGGCGAAGCTGAAACTGCCACAGCCAGCCGGCGAACGAAACCCGCTCCCAGCCCGTTCGCGCAGCGAACCCCCACCAGCCAGCCGGCGAACGAAACCCGCTCCCAGCCCGTTCGCGCAGCGAACCCCACCAACCGGTCGGCGGCTCGAAACCCGCTCCCAGCCCGTTCGCGCAGCGAACCCAATCAGCCCCTAGCGGGCGCCCCTTACCCTATGGTCATCAGACTTGCATTGCCGCCAGCCGCGGCGGTATTCACACTGAGTGAACGCTCAATCAGCAACCGCTCCAGCAGCAGATTAGTCTCACCGCGGGCGAAGCCCTGCACCGACACAATCGCGCCTTCACGCGCCGCAATCTGCTCGCACAGGGTCCGCAGCTGATCGGCATCACCGTGATAGATCACCGCATCAAACTCAGCGCTTAACGGATCGCGCGCCAGGGTGATACGGGCTTTCACTGCGTCTGGCAGGCTTGCCAGCAGGCGACGATGCAACTCATCATCCTGCCACAGCGCCTTGCTGCCGACGCTGGTCACCGCCGCCAGTTGCACTAAAGCATCCTGCTCATTGTCGGCCAGACAGAGCACCTGATCACGAGGCAGCAGCGAGAAGGTATTGCGCTCGCCCGTCGGGCCTGGCAGCAACCGCACTACGCCTGCCTGCGCCAGATCGGCATAGTGCTGACACAACGCCGCCAGCTCAGGCTTCTCTTTCGCCCAGCCTGCCAGCGCCTGATGCGGTGCCAGCAGCGCCTGACGCAGCGTCGTGTCGGCAGGGCAGACGGCATCCTGACGATCGAAAGTCAGCCGCAGCGCGCCATCCGGACGATGCGCCAGCAGACGATAGAGGTAGAGCGGACCGCCCGCTTTCGGGCCGGTGCCGGATAAGCCCTCGCCGCCAAACGGCTGCACGCCCACTACGGCACCGACCATGTTGCGGTTAACGTAGAGATTGCCGACCCGGGCGTTCGCCGTCACCTGGGCAATGGTCTCGTCGATGCGGGTATGCACGCCCAGCGTCAGGCCGTAACCCGAGGCGTTGATCTGATCCACAATCTGCGGCAGTGCATTACGGGTGAAGCGCACCACATGCAGCACCGGACCAAACACCTCTTTATCCAGATCGGTCACCTTATCCAGCTCAATCAGGGTCGGCCTGATAAAGGTGCCGCTGCTCCACTCTTTGCTATCCTGCGGGTTCTCCTGCACCGCCTGATAGACCGTGAAGCCTTTATTGCGCATCGCCTGAATGTGACGCTCAATATTGGTTTTGGCTTCGGCATCAATCACCGGACCAATATCGGTCGACAGACGCTCCGGATTGCCCATCCGGCATTCCGCCATCGCGCCGCGCAGCATCTTCAGGGTATGGTCAGCCACATCTTCCTGGATGCAGAGCAGACGCAGGGCCGAGCAGCGCTGACCGGCGCTATCGAAGGCCGATGCGACGATATCAATCACCACCTGCTCAGTCAGCGCGGAGGAGTCGACGATCATCGCATTCATCCCGCCGGTTTCGGCAATCAGCGGCGTCGGACGACCTTGTGGGTCGAGACGACCCGCCAGATTACGTTGCAGCAGCGTGGCGACCGCGGTTGAACCGGTGAACATCACGCCGCGAACCCGATCGTCACCGGTCAGTTGCGCGCCGACCGTCTCACCCAGGCCTGGCAGCAGTTGCAGCACGCCCGCCGGCACGCCCGCATCCAGCAGAATCTGTACCGCCTGCGCCGCAATCAGCGGTGTCTGCTCCGCCGGTTTGGCCAGCACGCTGTTACCCGCTGCCAGCGCCGCGGCAATCTGTCCGGTAAAGATCGCCAGCGGGAAGTTCCACGGGCTGATACAGACCACCGGACCCAGTGGACGGTGGGTTTCGTTATCGAAATCTTCCCGCACCATACCGGCGTAGTAATAGAGGAAGTCGACCGCTTCACGGACTTCGGCAATGGCGTTGTTGTAAGTTTTGCCCGCTTCACGCACCAGAATGCCAATCAGCTGCTGCAGCTGGCCTTCCATGATTTGCGCGGCGCGTTCCAGGATCGCGGCACGCTCCTGCGGCGGCGTGGCGAACCAGATCGGTCCGCTGTTGACCGCAGCGTCCAGCGCCTGCGAGACTTCCTGCTCTGTCGCTTCACGCACCTGGCCGACAACATCGTTTGGCGCCGCCGGGTTAATGATAGTGCGGGTTTCCCCGTCGCCCGGTTCACCTTCAATCATCGGCTGCGCCAGCCACGGCTGCGCGGCACTGCTCAGCAGGGCGCTGGAGAGTGAGGCCAGACGATGTTCGTTGGCCATATCCAGACCGGCTGAATTGACGCGTTCAGCACCGTACAAATCGCGCGGCAGGGGGATCTTCGGATGCGGCAGGCCAATGGCGCCTTCGCTGGCCCCGAGCTTCTCCACCGCGCTGACCGGATCGGCAACCAGCTCATCAATCGGCAGCGAGGTATCCGCAATACGGTTAACGAAGGAGGTGTTGGCACCGTTTTCCAGCAGGCGACGCACCAGGTAAGCCAGCAGCGTTTCATGCGTGCCGACCGGGGCATAAATGCGGCAGGGACGATTCAGTTTGCCGTCCGCCACTTTACCGACCACCTGCTCATACAGCGGTTCGCCCATGCCGTGCAGGCACTGGAACTCATACTGACCGGGATAGTAGTTGTTACCGGCCAACTGATAAATCGCCGCCAGCGTATGGGCGTTGTGGGTGGCAAACTGTGGGTAGATCAGGTTAGGCACCGCCAGCAGTTTACGGGCGCAGGCCAGATAAGAGATATCGGTATAGACCTTACGGGTATACACCGGATATCCCTCCAGCCCTTCCATCTGGGCGCGTTTGATTTCGCTGTCCCAGTAGGCCCCTTTGACCAGACGGATCATCAGGCGGCGACGGCTGCGCTGCGCCAGATCGATCAGCTCGTCAATCACAAACGGACAGCGCTTCATATAGGCCTGGATGACAAAGCCGATGCCGTTCCAGCCTTCCAGTTCCGGCTCGAAACAGAGTTTTTCCAGCAGGTCGAGTGACAGCTCCAGACGGTCAGCTTCTTCCGCATCGATGTTGATGCCGATGTCATAGGAACGAGCCAGCAGCGTCAGCGATTTCAGAATAGGGTAGAGCTCTTCCATCACCCGCTCATACTGGGCGCGGCTGTAGCGCGGATGCAGCGCCGACAGCTTAATCGAGATGCCCGGGCCTTCATAAATGCCACGACCATTCGACGCTTTACCGATGGCGTGAATCGCCTGCTGATAGGAGATCAGATAGGCTTTAGCATCGCTGGCGGTCAGCGCCGCTTCACCCAGCATGTCATAGGAGTAACGGAAACCTTTCTCTTCCAGCTTACGGGCGTTAGCCAGCGCTTCAGCAATGGTTTCGCCCGTGACGAACTGCTCACCCATCAGACGCATCGCCATATCGACGCCTTTGCGGATCAGCGGTTCGCCACTCTTGCCAATAATGCGGTTCAGCGAGCGCGACAGGTTGGCTTCATTATGCGTAGAGACCAGGCGACCGGTAAACAGCAGTCCCCAGGTGGCGGCATTCACGAACAGTGACGGGCTGCGTCCAAGATGCGACTGCCAGTTGCCGTTGCTGATCTTATCGCGGATCAGCGCATCTCGGGTGGGCTTGTCCGGAATGCGTAACAGCGCTTCGGCGAGGCACATCAGCGCGACGCCTTCCTGCGAGGATAAAGAGAACTCCTGCAGCAGGCTTTGCACCATGCCAGCGCGTCCGGTTGCCCCTTTCTGGTGCCGCAGCTTATCGGCTAACTGATAAGCCAGCTGATGCGTTTTTTCGGCCAGCGCCGCGGGCAGGCGCGCCTGCTCCAGCAGCATCGGCACCGCATCGGTCTCCGGGCGACGCCAGGCGGCGGTCACGCTGGAACGGGTCACCGACTGCGGCAGAATCTGCTCTGCGAAGTCCAGGAACGGCTGATGCGCTTCCTCGGTCAGCACCTCATCCGCCTCCACGGTTGCCTGTCCGGATAACGGGATTTCAGGCAGTGAATCGCCCGACTCAAGCTGGCCGAGGTAGTTGAAGATCGCCTGCTTAATCAGCCAGTGTGGCGTGCGATCAATACGCTGGGCAGCCAGTTTGATGCGCTCGCGAGTCGCGTCATCCAGTTTTACACCCATGGTGGTTGTACCCATGAATCCAGTGCTCCTTATAGTGGTTCGATACGGCGTGGCTGCACTATCACTTAAGTTGCAACTTTGTGCAACCGTGTTAAATGTGAGCCAGTTAACACCCTTTTAATGCCGCCGATTGTTAACTTTTGCAGACCGGCACGGATATTGCTGCAAGATCCTCGCCAATCTGGCAGGCCCGGTAAACCGCGGTTTCTGTGAGGTTGTGCCAGGGTGCAACTTGAGATCTGTGAGCGAGTGCAACCTCTGAGCACATTTTCGCAATCGGTTAGTGAAATCGCTGTAACGCCTGTGTTAAATCCATTGTGCGCGGAACGCCTTTCCGGCAGGATACCGCGCCGCAGGGAAACGGCGAACGCCCTGACGAGGATAATCGGTCCGTTTTGCCCCGTTCCGGCAAGCAGGCAGCTGGCGATTTCTCTGGGATATCAAATAATAAGTGGAGAGACAGATGAGTCTAAGTACACCGATGCTGGTGACCTTTGTGGTTTATATTCTTGGGATGGTGCTAATCGGTTTTGTGGCGTACCGCTCAACCAAAAACTTCGATGACTACATCCTTGGCGGTCGCAGTCTCGGCAGCGTGGTGACGGCACTCTCGGCTGGGGCATCAGACATGAGCGGCTGGCTACTAATGGGATTACCGGGAGCCATTTTCATCTCCGGCATTTCGGAAAGCTGGATTGCAATTGGCCTGACCATTGGCGCCTGGCTGAACTGGAAAATCGTTGCCGGTCGTCTGCGGGTGCAGACCGAGCATCACAACAACGCCCTGACGCTACCGGACTTCTTTACCAGCCGTTTTGAAGATCACAGCAAAATCCTGCGCGTCATCTCGGCAATCGTCATTCTGGTGTTCTTCACTATCTATTGCGCCTCGGGCGTGGTGGCGGGCGCGCGTCTGTTTGAAAGCACCTTCGGCATGAGTTATCAGACGGCGCTGTGGGCCGGTGCTGCCGCCACCATTCTCTATACGCTGGTCGGCGGTTTCCTCGCGGTGAGCTGGACGGACACGGTGCAGGCCAGCCTGATGATTTTCGCGCTGATCCTGACGCCGGTGTTTGTGATTATCGCGGTGGGCGGCTGGTCTGACTCGCTGGCGGTGATCGAAGCGAAAAGCCTCGAAAACCTCGACATGCTGAAAGGGCTTAACGTTGTGGCGGTGATTTCGCTGCTTGGCTGGGGGCTGGGTTACTTTGGTCAGCCGCACATTCTGGCGCGCTTTATGGCGGCAGATTCGCACCGTTCAATCCGTACCGCGCGCCGTATCGGCATGGCCTGGATGATCCTCTGTCTGATTGGTGCGGTTGGCGTAGGCTTCTTCGGTATCGCTTACTTCCAGAACAACCCGACGCTGGCTTCCGGCGTCAACGATAACGCCGAGCGGGTCTTTATTGAGCTGGCACGTATCCTGTTCAACCCGTGGGTGGCCGGTATTCTGCTGTCAGCCATTCTGGCCGCGGTGATGTCGACCCTGAGCTGTCAGCTGCTGGTCTGCTCCAGCGCCCTGACGGAAGATCTCTATAAAGGTTTTCTGCGTAAGAACGCCAGCCAGAAGGAACTGGTGTGGGTCGGACGTCTGATGGTGCTGCTGGTGGCGCTGATTGCGATCGCGCTGGCGTCGAATCCGGAAAACCGGGTGCTGGGTCTGGTCAGCTACGCCTGGGCAGGTTTCGGTGCAGCCTTTGGGCCAGTGGTGCTGTTTGGTGTCTGCTGGAAGCGGATGAACCGCAACGGTGCACTGGCTGGCATGATCGTCGGCGCATTAACTGTGCTGGTGTGGAAACAGTATGGCTGGCTGGGACTGTATGAAATCATCCCAGGCTTCCTGTTCGCCAGCATCGCCATTGTCGTGTTCAGCCTGCTGGGTCGTGAACCTTCAGCCGAAGCGCAACAGCGCTTTGACGCGGCAGAAGCGGAGTTCCAGACGAAATAAACTCCGCACGGTCTGAAAAAGCCCGCCCGGTGATCCCGGCGGGCTTTTTTTTGTTACAAAGATAAACCACTCAAATGCGAAATTATCTCATCCGGCAACTTGTTTTTTTCGTGGCGATAATGATAATCGGTATCGTTTACACTTTACCTGATTTTACTTTCATTGACGCTGCTTAACATTCAAGAGGTTGGCGATGTTTGTTCCGTTTCTCATCATGCTGCGCGAAGGGTTAGAAGCCGCACTGATTGTCAGCCTGATCGCCAGCTATCTGAAGCGCACCCAGCGCACTCAGTGGTTCCCCGCCATGTGGGCCGGGGTGTTTATTGCCGCGGCGCTCTGCCTGGGGCTGGGCCTGTTCATCAACGCGACAACCGGCGAATTTCCGCAGAAACAGCAGGAGCTGTTTGAAGGGCTGGTGGCGCTGGTGGCGGTGGTGATCCTGACCTCGATGGTGTTCTGGATGCGCAAAGTGGCGCGCAACATTAAGGTCGAACTGGAGCAGGCGGTGGACCAGGCGCTACAGCGCTCAGGACGCGGCGGCCTGGCGCTGGTGCTGATGGTCTTCCTGGCGGTCGCGCGTGAAGGGCTGGAGTCAGTGTTCTTTCTGCTGGCGGCTTTTACTCAGGATGTCGGCTACGCGCCGCCGATTGGCGCGGTGCTCGGGCTGGCGACCGCTGTGGTGCTGGGTATGCTGCTTTACTGGGGCGGGATTCGCCTCAACATGGCCCATTTCTTCCGCTGGACCAGCATCTTCATCCTGTTTGTTGCAGCGGGACTGGCCGCCGGGGCGATTCGCGCTTTTCACGAAGCCGGTTTGTGGAATCGCTTTCAGGATGTGGCGTTCGATCTCAGCAACACCTTATCGACCCATTCGCTGTTCGGCACGCTGCTGGAAGGCGTGCTGGGCTATCAGGAAGCTCCCAGCGTCAGCGAAGTGGCGGTGTGGTGCCTCTATCTGATCCCGGCCCTGATTCTGTTTTTTATGCCCGCGCGGCCTGCTGCGTCGGCGACGGTGCGCTAAGCCATTTATCGGGCGCGCCAGCCGCGCTCATTAACGTGATAGGGAAAGAGATATGACAATGCGTTTTCGCCGCAAGGCACTGCTGCTTCCTCTGCTGGCGATCTCTGCCTCCGCGGCAGCGGCGGTGCCACAGGTGACCGTAACGGTTAATGACAAGCAGTGTGAGCCAATGACCTTAACCGTCAAGGCCGGTAAAACCCAGTTCCTGATTAAAAACAACAGCCAGAAAGCGCTGGAGTGGGAGATCCTGAAAGGAGTAATGGTGGTTGAAGAGCGCGAAAATATCGCGCCAGGTTTCAGCCAGAAACTGACTGCCAACCTGCAGGCGGGCGAATATGAGATGACCTGCGGCCTGTTGAGCAACCCGAAAGGTAAGCTGGTAGTGGAAGGTGAGGGTGCGGCAAAAAGTGCGCCCTCTGAGCGGATGCAACTGGTCGGCCCAATCAGCGCCTACAAAGCCTACGTCACTGAGCAGGTGAGCCAGCTGGTGAGCCATACCCAGGCCTTTACCGATGCGGTCAAAGCTGGCGATGTCGAAAAAGCCAAAGCGCTGTTTGCTCCGACGCGTCAGTATTATGAGCGCATTGAGCCAATTGCTGAGCTGTTCTCCGATCTCGACGGCAGCATTGACGCCCGTGAAGATGATTATGAGAAGAAAGCGGAAGATCCTAAATTTACCGGCTTCCACCGGCTGGAAAAAGCGCTGTTCGCCGATCGCAGCACCGAAGGGATGGCCGGCTACGCGGATCAGCTGAATAAAGACGTTAAAGATTTGCAGACCCGCATCAGCGAACTGGCCTTCCCGCCAGCCAAAGTGGTTGGCGGCGCGGCTGGGCTGATTGAAGAGGTCGCCTCCAGCAAAATTTCCGGTGAAGAAGATCGCTACAGCCGCACTGACCTGTGGGACTTCCAGGCCAACGTTGACGGTGCGCAGAAAATTGTTGAGCTGCTGCGGCCGATGGTCAGCCAGGCTAACCCGCAGTTACTGGCGAAAATCGACGGCAACTTCAAAAAAGTGGATGCGATTCTGAGTAAATATCGCACCAAAACCGGTTTCGAATCCTATGAGAAACTGACCAGCGCCGATCGTAATGCGCTGAAAGGACCGATTACCGCGCTGGCGGAAGATCTTTCATTACTGCGTGGCACCCTGGGTCTGGATTAATCATGAGTCGTCAGGAAGATGACGCGCAGCCCGCGCGTCGTCGCTTACTAAAAGGGCTGGGCCTGCTGGGCGGGGCGGCCGCACTGGGCGGCGGTTGCCCGTTTCACGCCGCCGCCGACAGCTTCTCACCGGGTACGGTAACGCCGCAGGCACGGCAGCAGACGCAGCCGTTTTACGGTCCGCATCAGGCAGGCATCGTGACGCCACAGCAGGCATCAATGATGCTGGTGGCGTTCGATCTGCTGAGCAGCGATAAAGCGGAGCTGGAACGGTTGTTTCGCCTGTTGACGCAGCGCATCGCTTTTCTCACGGCGGGCGGTCCGGCACCTGCGGTGACCAATCCCCGCCTGCCGCCGATGGATTCCGGTATTCTGGGCGCGACTATCGCGCCGGATAACCTGACCATTACCGTGTCGGTCGGCAATTCGCTGTTTGATGAACGCTTTGGTCTGGCGCCGCACAAGCCGAAAAAATTGCAGCCGATGACTCGCTTTCCCAATGATTCGCTGGATGCCAGTCAGTGTCATGGCGATCTGCTGTTGCAGCTCTGTGCCAACACTCAGGATACGGTGATTCATGCCCTGCGGGATATCATCAAGCATACGCCTGACCTGCTGGGCGTACGCTGGCGGCGTGAAGGCTTTATCTCCGATCACGCGGCGCGCAGCCAGGGGCAGGAGACGCCCATCAACCTGCTGGGCTTCAAAGACGGGACGGCCAATCCGGATACTCACAATCGGGCGCTGATGAATCAGCTGTTGTGGGTGACGGACGATCAGGATGAACCCGCCTGGGCGCGTAACGGCAGCTATCAGGCGGTGCGCCTGATCCGTTTTCACGTTGAGATGTGGGACCGTACGCCGCTGGGCGAGCAACAGACCATTTTTGGCCGCGATAAGCTGAGCGGGGCGCCGCTGGGTATGCAGCATGAACGCGATATCCCCGATTATCAGCGCGATCCGGAAGGCGAGGTGATTGCGCTGGATGCGCACATCCGGCTGGCAAATCCGCGTACGCCGGAAACCGCCAGCAGCCTGATGCTGCGTCGCGGCTACAGCTATTCTGCCGGCATCTCCGCTTCCGGTCAGCTGGAGATGGGGCTGTTGTTCGTCTGTTATCAGCACGATCTGGAAAAGGGTTTTATTACGGTCCAGAAGCGTCTGAATGGCGAAGCGCTGGAAGAATATATCCGGCCGTTTGGCGGCGGCTATTTTTTTGTTCTGCCCGGCGTCACCGATGCGAATCATTATTTAGCCCAGCCGCTGCTGGAAGCCTGATTAAATTTCATCCACATCGCGCTGTCTGGCCCCGGACAGCGCTTTTTTTTGGCGTAACAGCGAGCCGGGGCGGTTCCTGGCTCAGCTTTTACTGAAATTTTAACGCAATCTTTAGTGTGACAGAATAAAACAACCAACTGATTTTTATGGGTATTGTTATTTGTTGAGGCTAAAGTTATCGTGCGCAATTCGCAATTACTTTGCCATGAAGTAAAATTACTGTTGCAAAGCGCCAATAAAATGGTGCACTTTAATCAGTAAGCGTAATCAGACGTGTTGATGTATCACACTGGAGTTCGCGCATGGGTCGATTCTTTTATGGAAAGTCTGTATCAGTAAATAGATTACGCTTAACCGCGAGGGCTATTCTGCCTCGTCATATCCTCCTCTCTTCAACGTTCTCTCTTGTCATTTCGCATCCTTTTTTTACCGGTGTACAGCAACGCTGTGGTGCTGCTGCATGCCTGATTTCATGGCCTGTCACGGCTCTAAAGGAAGCCAACTGAAACCTCTAAAGCGTTCACGTAATCGCAACGGGCAATTCGCCTGACGCGGGAAATGAAACCAACTGTAAGGTGCCACTATGGGAAGACAGAAAGCAGTGATCAAAGCGCGTCGGGAAGCAAGACGAGTGCTTCGCAATGACTCCCGGAGTCATCGTCAGCGTGAAGAAGAATCGGTCACTTCGCTGGTGCAAATGGGTGGGCTGGACTCAATTGGTATGGCGCGCGATGTGCGTGACCGGGGACCGATTGAAGCCCGTAATGAAGCTCAGGCGCACTATCTCAACGCCATAGAAACGAAACAGCTGATCTTTGCCACCGGTGAAGCCGGTTGCGGCAAAACCTGGATCAGCGCTGCGAAAGCGGCAGAGGCCCTGATTCATAAGGATATTGACAGGATTATCGTTACGCGCCCGGTATTACAGGCCGATGAGGATCTGGGATTCCTTCCCGGCGATATCTCTGAGAAATTCGCGCCCTATTTCCGACCGGTGTACGACATTCTGGTTAAACGGCTCGGCGCATCCTTTATGCAATATTGTCTGCGCCCGGAAATTGCCAAGGTCGAGATCGCTCCGTTCGCCTATATGCGCGGCCGGACCTTTGAAAATGCGGTTGTTATCCTGGATGAGGCGCAGAACGTCACCGCCGCCCAGATGAAAATGTTCCTGACCCGACTGGGCGAAAACGTCACGGTCATTGTCAATGGTGATATTACCCAGTGCGACTTGCCCGCTGGGGTGCCTTCCGGTCTCGCAGACGCGCTGGCGCGTTTCGAAGAGGACGAGATGGTTGGCATCGTACGTTTTGGCAAAGAGGATTGTGTGCGTTCTGCGCTGTGTCAGCGCACCCTGCACGCGTATAGCTAGCGTTTGATTGAGTAGAAGTGTAGCGCCCAAACCCGGCTTCGGCCGGGTTTTCTTTTTGTCTTTATTGGTAATGATAACGCGCCGCAGTGAGCGTCAGGTGTCGACGTAATATTATCGGTCAGGTCATATGACGTTACCTTGTTAAATACGGCACAGCCTGAACCTTAATTTAAACAGGTAATATGGATTAAGAGCAGCTAACCACTTTACGGCAGCGACTTACAGGCTTGCTCTGGCAACGCTGATCTATTCAGCTTTAGTCGCTGCCGTCACTCTTTGCAGGATAGCGATTAGGGCGGTTTACCTGTAATTATTAAACTCAACAGACATTTCGGCAAGGTTAAAAAAGCGTCAGAAAATCATTCAGGCCTGATAACCTGCATTTTTTCTGTGTAAACAACACTATTGTCGGGGATGTTCTGATTGATAAATGACATGGCTCCGATAGTCACATTGTTTCCTATGATCAGTGAGTCGCCGATGATGCAACTTCCGGCCCCGACTTCAACGTTATCGCCAATGATAATGCGGACTGCCATGCTGTTATCTGAGCGACCGGAGATGCCGATTGTTGAGTTTTGGCGGATCTTAAAATTGCAGCCGATAACGGTGCATCCATTGATCACTACCGATAAAAAGTGACTGACTTTTAAACCTGGTCCTATTTGGGTACCTGGCTGAATCTCAGTGTTGTATTTCTGAATTAATTTTCTATTAATTCTATGCGCCATCTTTTTTAATAACCTGCTGTCGGAATTGTATAAAAAGGAAACAATTCGCCACCAGAAGTTAAACCGCCTGTCCGGACACTTAAACGCCTTGTGGAACGTACGTACCCAGCTAAAGGGTTTATCACTTATCATAACTTCGCGGCGTAAGCATTCATGCAGGTGTTTTTTTAATTCATCTTTTTTCATGTTTTTATCTGCGACTTTCAAATAATTAACCGCGTATATTAGCAGGCTTCAGTAAACACTTTTTGCGCCAGGTCATTTACCTTAAAACAGAGTTAAATAAAAGTCATTCGAATTAACGATATTGGAAGTTTAATTAACAGTCTCAAATAACAATAATGAACAAAGGATTGGCTTATATAAGGGGGCTGCGGAACTGGAGAGTGCTGATAACGGATCGCCAGGGCAGGATAGCTTCGCACCTTGTAGCGCTCGCCCTGCGGGCAGCGTCTCAGGCTCCGCTGTTCAACGGGCTGCGCCCGTTGTCGAACCCCGGCGGGGCTTCTCACCCCCTCTCTTAATTGCGCATAAAGAAGAGCCTGAACTTTCGTTCAGGCTCTTCTTTGAATGTGGCGGTGAGAGGGGGATGAACTCGCTGCGCTCGCCCTGCGGGCAGCGTCGCAGGCTCCGCTGTTCAACGGGCTGCGCCCGTTGTCGAACCCCGGCGGGGCTTCTCACCCCCCTCTCTGAATTGTGCATAAAAAAAAGCCTGAACTTTCGTTCAGGCTCTTCTTTGAATGTGGCGGTGAGAGGGGGATGAACTCGCTGCGCTCGCCCTGCGGGCAGCGTCGCAGGCTCCGCTGTTCAACGGGCTGCGCCCGTTGTCGAACCCCGGCGGGGCTTCTAACCCCCCTCTCTGAATTGTGCATAAAAAAAAGCCTGAACTTTCGTTCAGGCTCTTCTTTGAATGTGGCGGTGAGAGGGGGATTCGAACCCCCGATACGTTGCCGTATACACACTTTCCAGGCGTGCTCCTTCAGCCACTCGGACACCTCACCACATTTTTTCCATTGACCGCGCCGGGTCAACGGGGCGCTACTATAGGGAGTCGGCTGAAAAGGGTCAAGCACTATTTTTCTCTTTTGTTCTATTCGCTTAACCTCTGAACGAATCGATTTAGCCTTGTTCGCTACGCCGGTTTTGTCATCAAACTGAAACCCGGATGACACAAAAAGATCACCCGATCGTCGCAAAATTACCGACTGAAATCATTGGTATTTTTTGCTTACAAGGATCGATTAATGAAAAAGCTTCCTCTGTTTACCCTTTCTCTGCTCGCCTCCGTGATCGCCACGCCGACCCTGGCAGATACCGCCCTTGCTTCCCGCGCGGCGCAGGGTGATATCAGCCAGCACGGCGGGGCGCGTAGGCTGACCGGTGATCAGACTGAGGCGTTAAAAGCCTCGTTACGCAATAGCACCGCAAAAAACGTCATCCTGCTGATTGGCGACGGGATGGGCGACTCTGAAATTACTGCGGCGCGTAACCTGGCAGAAGGGGCGGGCGGCTTCTTTAAAGGCATCGATGCGCTGCCGCTGACCGGCCAGTACACCCACTATTCGTTAGACAAGAAAACCCATAAGCCCAATTACGTCACTGACTCTGCCGCGTCAGCCACCGCCTGGGCGACCGGCACCAAAAGCTATAACGGTGCGATCAGCGTTGACGTAAATGGTCAGGATCAAATGACGTTGCTGGAACTGGCGAAAGCGGCGGGCAAAGCCACTGGTGACGTTTCGACAGCTGAATTACAGGATGCGACGCCCGCCGTGCTGTTCTCACACGTCACCTCACGTAAATGCTACGGACCAGAAAAGACCAGCGAACTCTGTCCAACCAACGCTTTAGAGCAGGGTGGTAAAGGGTCGATCAGCGAGCAATTACTGAAAACCCGCCCGGATGTGACCCTGGGCGGTGGCGCGAAGTCCTTTGCTGAGGTGGCGAAAGCGGGCGAGTATCAGGGTAAAACCCTGAACGAGCAGGCGCAGGCGCTGGGCTATCAGCTGGTCAGTGACTGGCAGGGACTCAATGCCGTAACCCAGGCCGACCAGAAAAAACCGCTGCTGGGCCTGTTCTCGCCTGGCAACATGCCGGTGCGCTGGCAGGGACCCAAAGCCAGCTATCACGGCAATATCGATAAGCCGGTGGTAACCTGCGAAGTGAATAAAGATCGCCCGCTGTCGACGCCTACGCTGGCACAGATGACCGCTAAAGCGATCGACCTGCTGCGTCACAATCCCGATGGTTTCTTCCTGCAGGTGGAAGGCGCCTCAATAGATAAGCAGGATCACGCCGCCAATCCGTGCGGACAAATTGGCGAGACGGTGGATCTGGATGAAGCGGTCCAGCAGGCGCTGGCATTTGCGCGCGAAGAGGGGAATACCCTGGTGGTGGTGACGGCCGATCATGCTCACAGTAGTCAGATCGTCGAGAACGGCACCAAAGCGCCGGGCCTGACGCAGGCGCTGAACACCAAAGACGGCGCGGTGATGACCATCAGCTATGGCAATTCAGAAGAGGATTCGCAGGAACATACCGGTTCACAACTGCGTATTGCGGCGTATGGGCCACATGCCGGTAACGTGGTGGGACTGACCGATCAAACCGATCTGTTCTTTACCCTGGGGAATGCGATGGGGCTGAAGCTGCCCGGTCAGTAAAACCGGGTCGGGGTGGTGGAAACCACCCCGCAGCTGAAAAAACTAGCTCTTCACCTTATTGGCAAAGCTCTTACGCAGTTTCTGCAATTTCGGTGGGATCACCGCCAGGCAGTAACCGTTACGCTGACCGGCACCGTCCCAGTAATCCTGGTGATAGGCTTCAGCCGGATACCACTCTTTGAGCGGCTCGATGGTGGTTACCACCGGCACATCGTGATCGGCCTGCGCGCGTTCAATCGCGGCACGGGCTTCCGCTTCCTGCTCTGCATTGGCCGGGAAAATCGCTGAGCGATACTGGGTACCGATATCATTGCCCTGACGATTAAGCTGGGTCGGATCGTGGGTCACAAAGCTGATATCCAGTAAATCACCGTAGCTGACTTTTTCCGGATCAAAGCCGATGCGGATCGCTTCAGCGTGACCGGTGGCACCGCTGCAGACCTGCTCATAGGTCGGATTTGGCCGGGCACCGCCGGTGTAACCGCTCTCTACCGACTCCACGCCGATCACATCCTTAAATACCGCTTCGGTGCACCAGAAACAGCCACCCGCGATCACTGCATATTCGATTGCCATAATGAATTACTCCTGTCAGGTCGAAAGAGGAGAATGGGGACGAGAGCGCCCGCTTTCAACTAAATCAGCATTTCCGGTTTAAAATCTTTGCTCTTATCCAGCAGCTTATCGCTCATCACGCTGAAGCGGCCTTCACCGGTGTAGTGCAGGGTGGTGGGATAGTCGGGATGTTCGGCAACGTGCGCTTTAACAATCTCAAAAATAAACAGGTTGTAGTTATCGACCATCGAATCGTCGTACAGCTGGCATTCAAAGCTGGCAAAGCATTCGGCAATCATCGGCGCGCGAACTACCTGCGCGGGCTCAGCCGTCAGGCCAAAGGCGTCGAACTTATCCAGCTGGTCACCGTGGCTGTTACCGATCGCCACCACCTGATCAATCAGCGAGGCCGAAGGCACGTTGAGCACGCACTGACCGCTGTTACGGATCAGCTCATGACTGTAGTTCATGCCGGCAATCATGCAGCCGACCAGTGACGGGGAAAATTCAAGCACGGTGTGCCAGCCGAGGGTCATGATGTCGTGCCGATCCTCAAACTGCGAGCTGAGCAGCAGGACCGGACCCGGCTCAAGATATTTACGCGCTTTGCTGACCGGAAAAGCATATTTGTGCATGCGTTGACTCATGGCGGAACTCCCTGAACGGAATGGTGCCACTAAGTGTAGAGCACCACGCCGACGCAGCGGTGGAGCCAACCCGCAGAATGGAAAAAAGCGCTGCCGCGGCGCGGTTCAGCGCGCGTCAGCGTTCGGGCTTAACGGCCAACCCGCGCCTGCAAGGCGGCAGGGTAGCGGTCACCTTGTATCTGGACCGCGTCCAGTGCCTGATTGATGCGCTGTAACTCTTCCGCCGTGAGCTGCAACGCTGCCGCCTGCAGGTTTTCGCTCAGACGGTGCAGTTTCGTGGTGCCAGGGATCGGGACAATCCACGGTCTTTGTGCCAGCAGCCAGGCGAGGGCAATCTGTGCCGGTGTGGCAGCGTTATCCTGTGCGAGAGTGCCGAGCAGATCGATCAGCGCCTGATTAGCGGCCAGCGCTTCAGGCGAAAAGCGCGGCACCTGGCTGCGGAAATCGTCGCTGCCAAAGGTCGTGTCCGGCTGAATGGCGCCGGTCAGATAGCCTTTACCCAGTGGACTGAACGGCACAAAACCGATGCCCAGCGCCTCCAGCGTCGGCAGCATCTCCGCCTCCGGTTCACGCCACCACATCGAATATTCACTCTGCAACGCCGTCACCGGCTGAACCGCGTGGGCACGGCGCACGGTCTGTACGCCAGCTTCGGATAAGCCAAAATGTTTCACCTTACCTTCGGCGATTAAATCTTTAATCGTTCCGGCGACATCCTCAATCGGCACCTCAGGATCGACCCGATGCTGATAATAGAGGTCAATCACTTCCGTTCTCAGCCGACGCAGCGAACCTTCAATTGCCCGGCGAATCTGTTCTGGCCGGCTGTTAAGAATCTGCTGTTTGTTATCCTCGCCAAAAGTGAAGCCAAACTTAGTGGCGATCACCACCCGATCGCGAACCGGTGCCAGCGCTTCGCCCACCACCTCTTCATTCAGCCACGGGCCGTAAACTTCAGCGGTATCGAAAAAAGTGACGCCCTGATCGACGGCGGCGCGGATCAGGGAAATGGCCTGCTGTTTGTCAGTTGCCGGACCATAACCGTGACTCAGCCCCATGCAGCCGAGCCCCAGGCTGGAGACCTCCAGGCCGGACTGACCTAATCTGCGTGTTTGCATTGTTGCTCTCCTCGGAAGTGTTGCGGGAATCGCCTGAGAATAGAGCACATCGCGCGCGCTGATTAGATCCCTGAACAGAGATGAGTTTATGAGTTGTGCTCATTAGTCGTGGGGAAAGGGCGATTTTTAACCTAAGTCCGGCGAGCTTAAGGTTTCCTTAATCTGGCGCGAGGATACTCCAGGGACAACATGAGGAGAATGCCATGAAATCTGCGTCTACTGCGGTAATTGCTGCACCTGCCCGACCTGTCAGTGAATATGCGGCCGTGCTGATCGCCGCCGCAACCGTGATCCTGTTTCTGGCGGCATGGTTCAGCGCCTGAGTTGTCTGCCATCAGAATTTAATCACCGCCCGACAGCCGCTGCGGTCGCGGCGGTTTTCCAAAAAGAACTGAAAGCGATGCAGCTGCACAATGCGGCTGACGATGCTTAACCCCAGTCCAATCCCGCCGTAACGACTGTCCATCCGGATAAAGGCTTTACTCAGCTCACCGCTTTTACTTTCATCAATACCCGGACCTTCGTCTTCCACCGTCAGGGTCGGCTGTGCGCCCGACGCCAGCCGCAGAGTAATCGCACTCTCTTTGGGGCTGTAACGATGGGCATTCTCGACCAGATTACGCAGCAACATTTTCAGCAACGTCGCGTCCCCGCGTACAAACAGCTCCTCTGGCAGATCGAGCGTCAGCGTCTGCTGGTGCGCATCCAGCATGGTGCTTAGCTCCGCCTCCATCGGCAATATCACATCTTCAATCAGCGCCACATTCTGATAGGTGCCGGAGGTAAAAGACTGCCCGGCACGCGCCAGCTGCAACAGCTGCGACACGCTGTGCGTCATCTGATCGAGCCGCTGGAGTAACGGCTGAACATGGGCCTCGCCGTTGCGTTCAATCAGTTCCAGATGCAGTCGTAATCCCGCCAGCGGGGTGCGCAGCTCGTGCGCCACATCGGCGGTAAACAGCCGCTCGCGCTCCAGGCTGTTATTCAGCCGCGCCACCAGCTGGTTGATCGCCTGGGTCACGGCATCGATCTCATGCACCGAACTATGGCAGGCGATCGGGTCCAGATTCTCTTCGCTGCGGTTCTCCAGTTCACGCTGCAGTTGATACAGCGGCCGGGTGATCCATTTCACCGCCTGATAGCAGAGCAGCAGCGTCAGCGTAATCATCACCAGACTCGGCACCGCCAGGCTGGCAACCGCTTCATGCACCTCTCTTTCGACGTGGCGATCCATATTGCGCTTCTGCAACTGCGCTTCGACCAGAAACTGAATCTGTTCTTTACTCTCATGCCACAGCCAGACGACGCTGATCACCTGGAACACCAGCAGAATCAGGCCAATGGTCAGGATCAGGCGAAAACGCATACTGCGATGATCGATCCGGGATTTCATGGTGCCTCGCGCATCACGTCAGTCGTTACCAGCGCATAGCCGAAACCGCGCACCGTGCGGATCGCACTTTTGCCGATTTTGTCACGCAGATTATGAATGTGAACTTCCAGCGTATTGGTAGACGGCTCGGTTTCCCAGTTATAGATATCCTGATAGAGGATTTCGCGGTGCACCGGGTTACCTGCCTTCAGCATCAGGCGGGAGAGGATGGCATACTCTTTGGGCGTCAGATCCAGCAGCGTTCCGGCGAGTGAGATCTGGCGATGCGTCATATCCAGCGCCAGCGCGCCGACCATCAGATGACTGTCGCCCTGATTGACATGGCGGCGGATCAGGGCACGAATGCGTGCCAGCAGCTCCTCCAGCGAGAACGGCTTAATCAGGTAATCATCGGCACCGGCATCCAGCCCGGCAATACGTTCACTGATGGTGTCACGCGCGGTGAGAATCAGTACCGGCGTCATCTTCTTCTGCCGGCGCAGACGCAGCAGAAAATGCAGTCCGTCTTCATCCGGTAAACCGAGATCCAGCACCACCAGACTGTAAAGTCCGCTGGCAAAATGCGCTTCAGCATCGCGCACCGTGGTGACGCCATCACAGACGTAACCTTCGCCCTCCAGCGCCAGGATCAATCCCTGCAACAGCAGAGCATCATCTTCTACGATCAGAATCTTCATTGTGGTCGGCTCCGACACATCGTCAAAATGTCATCCGCGGGTACATATTCGTGGGTCGCGGTGCCGGTTAATCCCAGCATGGTTGAGAACAGATTATCCTGTGAAAAATCGTCTGTCGCCGCCAGTCTGGTCAGGCAGCCACGATTAATCGCATAGCGCTGCTGATAATCCTCTGACAGCCAGATCAACATCGGCACATGTTTTTGCGTCTCCGGGGCAATCGCGTAGGGCAGGCCATGCAGGTATTCGCCATTTTCGCCCAGCGATTCACCGTGATCGGAAAGATAGACCAGGCTGGTGGTAAAGCGATCCTGATGGGCACGCAGCAGGTTAATCGCCTTATCCACAATGTGATCCACATTCAGCAGCGTATTGTCATAAGTATTGACCAGCTGTTGCTGCGAACAATCCTGAATCTGATTGGTATCACAGGTCGGGACGAACTGACGCAATTCCGGCGGATAGCGGTGGCTGTAGGTCGGGCCGTGGCTACCAATGGTGTGCAGCACAATCACCGCATTGCCCTTAATCTGGTTAATGTAGTCATCCAGGCCATGAAACAGTACGTCGTCGTAACATTCACCGTTAATACACATGCCAGGCAGATTCAGGCTGGTCATATCCTGATGCGGCACCCGGTCGCAGGCGCCTTTACAGCCGCCATCATTCTCATTCCATAACACGCTGATGCCCGCCCGCTGGATGATATCCAGTAACCCTTCCTGATGCGCCGCCAGTACATCATCATAATGTGCGCGCGGCATATTAGAGAACATGCAGGGCACCGAAACGGCAGTGGCCGTGCCGCATGAGGTAGTGTGCGGAAAATAGATCACATTATCTTTTGCCAGCAGCGGGTTGGTCTGACGGGCGTAGCCGCCCAGCGAGAAGTTCTGCGCCCGTGAGGTTTCCCCGACGATCAAAATGGTCAGATTCTGTTTACCGCCGCTGAGCCGATCGGGCTGCTGATGGGCATCTTCGCCAATGCGCACCAGCGGCAGGTTCTCCAGTTGCTGATGCTTATACCAGGAGAGGCTGGCGGCGATGCTGTTTGACGGGCTAAGCGCCTTCACCAGTTCGCGGTTATTGCGAAACAGCGAGGCGTAATCTTTATAGAACAGCAGCGCAACCAGCAGGATCACCGCCACGGAGATCATGATGCTGAGCAGTCGCTGCACCACGCCACGCCAGTGCTGTTTCTTCAGCCGCGGCCAGAACACCAGCAGCGCCATCAACAGGCCCGATGTCAGCAGGGTAAACAGCAGTTGTGGGGTGATGAGCGCAAAAGATTCCGACGCGGTGGTATCCATCATATTGGTGATCATCGAGCGATCGACCACGATGTTATAGGTCTGGATAAAAAACTGTGCGCTGGCGGAGAGCAGGATAAACAGCGCAATCAGCAGCCGGTCCAGCCAGAGAAACGAGGCGAGGGTGATCACAATGTTGATCACGCTAAACGCCACCAGCGGCATAGAGAAAAAGACCAGCGAGGCGTGCAGGCTGGTCAGTGGCATCAGAGCCAGCACCTGACGGTAATAGGCCAGATTAAGGAAAACCGAGATATAACAAGCCGCAAGGATCAGCAAAGTGAGGCGGCTGATAACCGGCCGGTTCAGTGTAAATGCCATGTTGAGAAATATCCGAATATCAATTGTGTGCTGAGAGTGCACTTTCAATATTAGGAATACCTTAAGACGCTTAAGGTTGGCCCGGCTCCGGTGGCTCAGCCGCGCTACACAAGGGCTATTCCCCATCCATTGGCTGCAAAAAAAGGAATGAAGAGAAAATAACCCGCCTTTCAGCGTTGGCAAGGCTGGCTGACTTAACCGCAGCGGCTGGCATGAAACCTGCATCTTTCTGGCAAAGCCACTATTACTGTCTACACTTAATCGGGTGATGTTCTCAGTCAGCCAGTATTGTCAGTAATGAGCTTGCAAGTTTGAGGAGAGTGACCTATCGAATCGCCCGGCTTTATCCCTCAATCGCCACGTTATCAGAATTTCCCTCTTGCTGACCCTACTGCGTCAGGACATCCTTGATTTGAACTCAAATTTCCAAATTCAGGAGAAGTGACGTGACCCAAGCGGTAGATACCTCTGACGCGTTCCCGACACTCGATGGCGGGCTTTATGCCTTCTTTTTTGATGTCGATGGCACGCTGGCAGCGATACAGTCCCGTCCCGAAGCGGTGTTTATTCCTGAACAGGTCGTTGACCAGTTACAACAACTCTCCGCACTCAGTCAGGGTGCGCTGGCGCTGGTCTCTGGCCGGCCGATTGAACAACTCGATGCTCTGGCCGCGCCGTGGCGCGGTCCTGCCGCTGGCGTACACGGTGCCGAGCGCCGTGACGCCGACGGCGAGATGCAGCGCATCAGCCTGCCGGTTGAGGTTGAACAGGAACTCCGGACGGAACTGCAAAACGCGATGGCGTTATGGCCTGGCACCCAGCTGGAAATCAAAGGCATGGCCTTTGCACTCCACTATCGCCAGGCGATGCAGCATGAACAGGATGTGATGCGACTGGCTGAGCAATCTGTAAAACGTTTTCCAGGACTGGCGCTTCAGCCGGGGAAATGTGTCGTTGAAATTAAACCTTTAGGGATTGATAAGGGCGCTGCCATTCGCGATTTTATGCAACAGGTGCCTTTTGCCGGACGCATTCCGGTATTTATTGGAGACGACCTGACAGATGAGAAAGGCTTTCTCGCGGTTAACGCCATGCAGGGCATCTCTATTAAGGTCGGCGAAGGTTCCACTCAGGCCCGCTATCGATTAAACAATGTCGAGGCGGTATATGGCTGGCTGGAACGAACATTATTACGATTAAAGCAAGACAACGTCGGTAAGGAGTTTAGGTTATGAGTCGTTTAGTGGTTGTATCTAACCGTATTGCCATTCCAAATGGGGCTAAAACCAGCGCAGGCGGCCTGGCCGTTGGGATTCTGGACGCGTTGAAAAGCACAGGCGGACTGTGGTTTGGCTGGAACGGTGAAATCAGCGAGTTCTCAGGCGAAGAAGAGGACGATGTTACCGTCCAGCAGCATGAAGGCATTGAGTATGCCTCCTTCCCGTTAAGCCAGAACGAATACGATCTCTACTATTGCCAGTTTTCCAATACCGTAATCTGGCCCGCCTTCCATTATCGTCTTGATCTGGTGCAGTTCCAGCGCGAAGCCTGGGACGGCTATTGCGAAGTGAATGATGCGGTGGCCCAGCGGTTAAAACCGTTGATTGAGCCGGATGATATTCTGTGGATCCACGATTATCACTTCCTGCCGTTTGCCGCAGCGCTGCGTCGTGCCGGTATTAATAACCGCATCGGTTTCTTCCTGCATATTCCTTTCCCGACGCCAGAGATATTCAATGCGCTGCCACCGCACAAGGAACTGCTGGAAATGCTGTGCGAGTATGATCTGCTGGGTTTCCAGACCGAATCAGATCGGGTTGCTTTCCTCGACAGCGTCAGCCAGCTGACACAGTTGCAGAATAAAGGGGATAAGAAGCATCGCGCCTTCGGCAATACCTTTATGACCGAGGTTTATCCGATTGGGATTGAACCCGACAGTATTAAAGAGATGGCTGAAGGGCCGTTGCCACCGAAAATGGCGGCGATGAAGAAAGAGCTGGGCGACGCGCGCAACATTATTGCCTGTGAGCGCCTCGACTATTCCAAAGGTCTGCCTGAGCGTTTCCTGGCGTATGAAGCGCTGCTGGAGAACTACCCCCAGCACCGCGGTAAAATTCGCTACTCACAGATTGCGCCGACCTCACGCAGTGATGTGCAGGCCTATCAGGATATTCGTCATCAGCTGGAAACCGAAGCAGGGCGCATCAACGGTAAATACGGCACGCTGGGCTGGACGCCGCTCTACTATCTCAACCAGCACTTTGATCGCCGGCTGTTGATGAAAATCTTCCGCCTGACTGATGTCGGTCTGGTAACGCCGCTGCGTGACGGGATGAACCTGGTTGCGAAAGAGTATGTGGCGGCGCAGGACCCGGACGATCCGGGTGTGCTGGTGCTGTCGCGCTTCGCCGGTGCCGCCAATGAGCTGACCTCTGCGCTGATCGTCAATCCTTATGACCGCGATGAAGTGGCGGCGGCGCTCGACAAAGCGATTACCATGCCGCGCACTGAAAGGATTTCACGTTATAACGACATGATGGCGGTGCTGCGTAAAAATGACATTACCGCCTGGCGTGAAAACTTCCTCAAAGACCTCTATCGCATCGCCCCTCGCAGTGCCGACCATGGTACGGCGAACAAGGTCGCAACCTTTCCTAAACTGGCCTGATTAAACGGCCTGAACCCGTTCTGACGGGCAACGACATCTTTGGGTGTCGTTGCCCTTTTTTACAGCCAGCACCGGCTGTGCTCGCCGGTTACATTCCGTCATGCTCACTGCCACAATCTTTACCCTGGCTGGCGTTCGCTTTACGCCGCTTCACCCGGCACAGGGCTCCAAAAAAAGCAAACGGTCAAAAAAACCACTGATAAGCGTATCAGGCGGCTTTCTTTAATTTTTAAACTCAAGTTTTTCTTCCCGCTGCCGATACTGACTAAGCCTGATTAAACCCTTCCCCGATTCATTCATCCTGCTTATGTAACTCATTGTTACATCTGGTGTCGTATACTAAACATCCAGCGGTAACTGTTAACGCTTGGTTGCCAGTTGAAGTCAGTACTGCCGTATAAACCTTAACGCTTTCATTACTCACCCTCTGCGATACTCACCCTAAGTGACTAATTACAAAGTGATTCTCTGCCGCTTCGTTCAGCATAATATGCTGGCTTAGCCGTTTTAAATGGTTCTAAATAGGGTGTTAAATCGATTAACACTGACAATAGATCGACGCCGTCTCAAAGCCTCGAATAGAGCTGCTTTTACCCCCTATTAAACCTTTCTCAGGACCAATTCGACTTAAAATCGGCTTTTTTCGCTCAAAAATTGAACAACAGACAAAGGATCGTAAAGGGTTGCTGAAGAAATTTGCCTTAAAAGTGTGATCTGCGTCACACTTTATCTAAAATTTCACAGTACTGTCGTTGTATGTCGAAATCAGACGATATAGATTTGCCTTGTTTTCGGAATAGTCTTAAAAAATGTAAGAAGACGTCACGGAAGATGGTCAGAACTCGAAAATAAAATGGCCTGGATTTTTGACTTTCGGTGGGTCATGAACCCACACATAAGATGAAGGCGAAAAGCAGTGACATTGGCTTCACATGACATTTTTTTTGCCATCTTTAGATTTACCAAACAGCAGCTCAATACGCAGATAATAATCTGTGGTGAAGTTACGTCGCGTCTCTCAGGATGGAAAAATGGGTACATCTGAATTACTAAAACATATTTACGATCTCAACTTGTCATATTTACTGCTTGCGCAGCGATTAATTAACCAGGAAAAAGCTTCGGCAATGTTTCGCCTCGGTATCGATGAGAAAATGGCGGACGCATTATCTGAATTAACACTGCCTGAAATGGTAAAAATGGCGGAAACCAATCAATTGGTTTGCCAGTTCCGTTTTACCGATAGCAGCACAATTAATCGCCTGACGCAGGAATCACGCGTGGATGATTTACAGCAAATCCACACCGGCATTTTATTATCGAGCCGTTTACTGCGTAACGCGTCTAAAGATGACGTGCCTGCTAAAAAGAGGGCGATGTGATGACTGAGAAAAGTATTGTTCAGGAAGCGCGTGATATTCAGCTCGCGATGGAGCTGATTACCCTGGGCGCGCGTTTACAGATGTTAGAAAGCGAAACCCAACTGAGTCGTGGTCGTCTGATTAAGCTCTATAAAGAGCTGCGCGGTAGTCCGCCACCGAAAGGCATGCTGCCTTTCTCTACCGACTGGTTTATGACCTGGGAGCAGAATATTCACGCTTCCATGTTCTGTAACGCCTGGAAGTTTTTACTGAAAACCGGACTGTGCAACGGCGTCAACGCCGTGATTAAAGCCTACCGGTTATATCTCGAACAGTGTCCGCAATCGGACGAGGGCCCGCTGTTGGCGCTAACGCGTGCATGGACCCTGGTGCGATTCGTTGAAAGTGGCATGCTGGAACTGGCCGATTGCAAAAGCTGTAATGGCAGCTTTATTAATCACGCCCATCAGCCGGTTGGCAGCTTTGTCTGCAGCCTGTGCCAGCCGCCATCACGTGCCGTAAAAAGACGTAAACTTTCTGCAGATTCTGCCGATATGTTTCCACAACTGCTGGATGAACAGGTTAAACGCGCCGTTTAAGTTTGTTCGCACTGTGGAAGCCATCCAGCAGCGGTTAATACCGCTGCTTTTTTTTTGCTTCCGTTTTACGAATAACACCTGCGGCTCTCTGGCTTAACTTCCACCAACACGTTACGGACGTAAGGATTTCTTGTGCTGATAATTTTAGGTTATTTGATTGTTTTAGGCTCCGTGTTGGGCGGATATGCGCTGGTGGGTGGCCATCTTGGCGCACTTTATCAGCCGGCTGAATTATTAATGATCGGTGGCGCCGGGGCCGGTGCTTTTTTAGTGGGCAACAACGGCAAGTCGATTAAAAAAACCCTGAAAGCGTTACCTTTGTTATTTCGCGGGTCAAAATATAACAAAGCGGTTTACATGGACCTGATGGCGCTGCTCTATCGCCTGATGGCCAAGTCCCGTCAGCAGGGGATGTTGTCGCTGGAACGCGATATTGAAGATCCCAGCCAGAGCGAAATTTTCGCTAATTATCCGCGTATTCTTGCCGATAAACAGTTAGTGGATTTTATTACCGATTATTTGCGTCTGATGGTCAGCGGCAACATGAACGCCTTTGAGATTGAGGCGCTGATGGATGAAGAGATTGAGACCTACGAACACGAGTGTGACGTACCGGCGCAAAGTATAGCGGCGGTCGGCGATGGTCTGCCGGCATTCGGTATCGTGGCGGCGGTAATGGGCGTGGTACATGCCCTGGCTTCCGCCGATCGTCCGGCGGCGGAACTGGGTGCGCTGGTGGCTCATGCGATGGTCGGAACATTCCTCGGCATTCTGCTGGCGTATGGCTTCATTTCGCCGCTGGCGTCGGTACTGCGCCAGAAATGTGCTGAAACCACCAAGATGATGCAGTGCATCAAAGTGACGCTGCTCTCCAGCCTGAATGGCTACGCGCCTCAGATTGCGGTGGAGTTTGGTCGTAAAACGCTCTATTCCGCTGAACGTCCCTCATTCAGCGAACTGGAAGAGCACGTACGTAACGCGAAGAACCCGGCTAAACAGACTTCGGATCAGACCTCATGAAGCATGGCAATCGCCCAATTGTGCTGATCAAAAAGCGCAAACATAAAGGACATGAAGGCAGCCACGGGTCGTGGAAAATTGCCTACGCCGACTTTATGACGGCGATGATGGCATTTTTTATGGTGATGTGGCTGCTCTCCATCGCCAACCCGCAGGAGCTGGTGCAGATCGCTGACTACTTTAAAACGCCGCTGAAAGTGGCGATAACCGGTGGCCAGCGCAGCAGCGACAGCGACAGTCCGATTCCTGGCGGCGGCGACGATCCGACGAAAAAGATCGGTGAAGTGAAGAAAGTGGTCGATATGGATGAGCAGAAACGCAAGCTGGACGATATTCGCCTTAACCGGCTGCGGGAAAAGCTCGATCAGCTGATTGAAGCCGATCCGCGTCTGAAAGCGTTACGTCCGCATCTGATCATCAACATGGTGGAAGAAGGGCTGCGCATTCAGATTATCGACAGCCAGAACCGCCCGATGTTTAAGACCGGCAGGGCCGAGGTGGAGCCCTATATGCGCGATATTCTGCGCGCCATTGCGCCGATCCTCAACGGCATTCCCAACCGTATCAGTCTGGCCGGCCATACCGATGATTTTCAGTATGCCAGCGGTGATAAAGGGTACAGCAACTGGGAACTCTCAGCCGATCGTGCCAACGCCTCGCGGCGTGAACTGGTGATTGGCGGGTTAGACAGCGGCAAAATTTTGCGCGTGTTAGGCATGGCCGACACCATGCGCCTGAAAAATCGTGGCGGGAATGATGCGGTTAACCGTCGCATCAGCCTGCTGGTGTTGAACCACGACACCGAAGCGGCAATAGAAAAAGAGAACGCAGAAAGTGATGCCGTCCAGATCAGCGATCCGGCGGCCATTGAACAAATTACCGCACCGTCAGCTCCCCAGGGCAGCGCGGTGAATACAGCAGCCCCCTCACAGCCGAGGTGATCCCCGTGAGTATGGACATCAGCGATTTTTACCAGACGTTTTTTGATGAAGCCGATGAGCTGTTAGCGGATATGGAACAACACCTGTTGGGTCTCGACCCGCAGGAACCAGATTCTGAACAGCTTAACGCCATCTTCCGCGCCGCCCACTCGATTAAGGGTGGCGCCGGAACCTTTGGTTTTACGGTATTACAGGAAACTACTCACATCCTGGAAAACATTCTGGATGGTGCTCGTCGCGGCGAGATGCAGCTCAGCACCGACATCATCAACCTGTTTTTGGAAACCAAAGATATTATGCAGGAACAGCTCGATGCTTATAAAACCGCGCAAGAGCCGAACGCGGAGAGCTTCAAATATATCTGTGAAGCGCTGCGCCAGCTGGCGCTGGAGGCCAAAGGTCTGCCGGTTGAAGCACCGGTCAGCGTGGCCGCCGTTGCCAGCGCAGCACCGGCCAGCAGTGCGCTGCGCGTGCAGCTGATCGATCTGAAAGAGAAAGAAGTCGATCTGATGCTGGAAGAGATGAGCAATCTCGGCACCCTGACTAACGTCCAGAAGGGCAGCAACACGCTGGATGTCTGCATTGATGGCGTCGGCAAAGATGACATCGTGGCGGTGCTCTGCTTTGTGATTGATGAAGCGCAGATTCGCTTCCCGCAGGCGGAAGAGCCGGCACCGGTGTCAGCGCCAGCGCCTGTTGCGCCGGTGGTAGCTGAAGTGCAGACCGCCAGCGTCACCGAACTGCCAGTGGCCGCGGTGAAACGCGAAAGCAAACGCGCTGCGGCACCGGCCAAATCAAGCGAATCCACCAGCATCCGCGTGGCGGTTGAGAAGGTCGATCAGCTGATTAACCTGGTCGGCGAACTGGTGATTACCCAGTCGATGCTGGCGCAGCGTTCCGGTGAACTCGATCCGGTGGCGCACGGTGACCTGCTGAACAGCATGGGTCAGCTGGAGCGTAATGCCCGCGATCTGCAGGAATCGGTGATGTCGATTCGTATGATGCCAATGGAATATGTCTTCAGCCGCTTCCCGCGTCTGGTGCGTGACCTGGCGAGCAAGCTCGGCAAAGAAGTGGAGCTGACGCTGCTCGGCAGCTCAACCGAACTCGATAAGAGCCTGATTGAACGCATCATCGATCCGTTAACGCACCTGGTGCGTAACAGCCTCGACCACGGTATCGAATCGCCGGATAAACGTCTGGCGGCCGGCAAAGTGGCAACCGGTAACCTGACGCTGTCGGCGGAACATCAGGGCGGCAACATCTGTATCGAAGTCTCTGATGACGGTGCCGGTCTGAACCGTGAACGTATTCTGGCGAAAGCGCTCTCATCCGGCTTGCCGGTCAGCGAAAGCATGAGCGACGAAGAGGTCGGGATGCTGATCTTCGCGCCTGGCTTCTCAACGGCCGAGCAGGTCACCGACGTATCAGGCCGCGGCGTCGGCATGGATGTGGTGAAACGAAACATCCAGGAGATGGGCGGTCACGTCGAAATCGCCTCGAAGCAGGGCAAAGGCACCACCATCCGTATCCTGCTGCCACTGACGCTGGCGATCCTCGACGGCATGTCGGTTCGGGTGGCGGATGAAGTCTTTATTCTGCCGCTCAATGCGGTGATGGAATCGCTGCAGCCGCGTGCTGAAGAGCTGAAACCGCTGGCCGGTGGCGAGTGCGTACTGGAAGTGCGCGGTGAGTATCTGCCGCTGGTCGAACTGTGGAACGTGTTTGAGGTGCAGGGGGCGAAAACCGAGGCCACCCAGGGCATCGTCGTCATTCTGCAAAGCGCGGGCAAGCGTTACGCGCTGCTGGTCGATCAGCTGATTGGTCAGCATCAGGTGGTGGTGAAGAACCTGGAAAGTAACTATCGCAAAGTGCCGGGCATCTCCGCCGCCACCATTCTTGGCGATGGTAGCGTGGCGCTGATTGTCGATGTTTCAGCACTGCAATCACTGAACCGTGAAAAACGTGTGGCTGGCGCTGCCGCCTGATTGATAACGAAAGGGTAAATAACATGAATGGAATGGCAACCGTGACAAAAATCGCTGGCGAAACTGTCGGCCAGGAGTTTCTGGTCTTCACGCTGGGTGATGAAGAGTACGGCATCGATATCCTGAAAGTTCAGGAAATTCGCGGTTACGATCAGGTAACGCGTATCGCAAATACCCCTGAATTTATTCGCGGCGTCACCAACCTGCGTGGCGTGATCGTGCCGATTATCGACCTGCGGGTGAAGTTCTCCCAGCCCGATGTCGAATACAACGATAACACCGTGGTGATCGTGCTGAATCTGGAGAATCGCGTGGTCGGGATCGTGGTGGATGGCGTTTCTGACGTGCTGTCACTGACCCAGGATCAGATCCGCCCTTCACCGGAGTTCGCCGTCACCATGTCAACCGAGTACCTGACCGGTCTCGGCGCGCTGGGCGATCGCATGTTGATTCTGGTTGACATTGAGAAGCTGCTGAGCAGCGACGAGATGGCGCTGGTGGATAACCTGCGTAGCGCCTAAGCGTCACGTCACAGGCCGGTTATGTCCGGCCTGTGACAGTTTTACAGCTGAATAATTTCTTATTTTTCAAATAATAAACTCACTTTCTTCTCTAATTTCCCGCACGCACCTGCCGATAATCACGTTGCTGCTTTATCACTTACATTTTCCAGGGTTAATCATGTTAACGAAAATTCGCGTTGTCACCAGCCTGTTGCTGGTATTGCTGATGTTTGGGCTGTTACAGGCCTTTTCCGGCTCCGTTTTTTATTCGGCACTCAGCCATGACAAGCGTAGTTTTGCCGTGTCGCAGCTGGCGATGCAGAACACTCAGGCTCTCAACGATGCCTATATGAGTCTTAACCAGAGCCGGGTCTTACTCACCCGCATTCAGCTGCGCTTTGCCACCAGTAAACTGGAAGGAAAAGACGCCGACGTTGCCGGACTGTTTGACGACAGCAAAGCCTTTCAGCAGGCGGCCGCGGGCTATTACAAAGTCTTTAAGGAGACGCCCGATACCCCAGGGCAAAATCTGCAACTCAATGACCAGCTGGATCAGCGCTACAGCGCCTATGCTACGGCATTAAACGATCTGCAGACCGCACTGCAGGCCAACGATCTGGTGGCGGCTGGCAAAGCGCCGGTGGCACCGGGCCAGAGTGCGTTTCTGAAGCTCTATACCGACTGGCGCGCCGATCAGAACCGACTGACCACGCTCGGCGTTGAAGAGAACAGTTCTGCTTACAGCCGGATGCTGTGGATACTGGGCACCATCATGGCGGTAGTAGCAGGTGTGATCGTCCTGTGCTGGTTCGGTCTGCGCAAGGTATTAATTACTCCACTGAACACGAACATCACCCATATTCAGCACATCGCGCAGGGCGATCTGACCCAGCCGATCGCGGTTGAAGGGCGTAACGAGATGAGCCAGCTGGCGGCCAGCCTGCATGATATGCAGCAGTCACTGGTGCGCACGGTGAGCAACGTGCGCGAAGGGTCTGATGCCATTTTTACCGGTGCCAGCGAAATTTCTGCCGGCAATAATGATCTCTCTGCCCGTACTGAACAGCAGGCCGCCTCTCTGGAGCAGACCGCCGCCAGCATGGAGCAGCTGACCGCCACGGTGAAGCAGAACGCAGACAATGCGCGTCAGGCGTCGCAGCTGGCGCAGACCGCCTCAGAAACCGCGCAGAAGGGCGGCAATGTGGTGGATGGTGTGGTGAAAACCATGCGCGACATCGCGGGCAGCTCGAAGAAAATTGCTGATATCACCAGCGTGATTGACGGCATCGCCTTCCAGACCAACATCCTGGCGCTCAACGCCGCGGTGGAAGCGGCGCGGGCCGGAGAACAGGGTCGCGGTTTTGCGGTGGTAGCGGGTGAAGTGCGCAATCTGGCCCAGCGCAGCGCCCAGGCCGCCAAAGAGATCAAAGGACTGATTGAAGACTCGGTTAACCGGGTCAATGCTGGCTCCCAGCTGGTGGGAACCGCCGGTGAAACCATGAGCGATATCGTCAGTGCGGTGACCCGCGTCACCGACATCATGGGCGAGATCGCCTCGGCGTCCGATGAGCAGAGTCGCGGTATCGATCAGGTGGGTCAGGCGGTTACCGAGATGGATCGGGTCACCCAGCAGAACGCCTCGCTGGTCGAAGAGTCAGCGGCGGCCGCGGCCTCGCTGGAAGAGCAGGCCAGCCGTCTCAGCCAGTCAGTGGCGGTGTTTAAGATCCAGCGCGCGTCTGGCGGGCAGACGCTGACGAAGCATCTGCCGATTGCCGCGCCGGTGACCGCTCTGGCACCGCGTAAAGCGCTGACCGCACCGGTTAGCGACACTCACTGGGAAACCTTCTGATCGACCGCACGCCCCGTCTGCCTCCAGCCGGGGCGTGCACCTGCGCCTTATCCCGCCAGCCTGACTAAAGCCAAACCCGCCGCCCGGTAGCAATATCATTAATTACAAAAGCCGATTGTCGCTGAAAAGCGGCGAAAACCGCTAACACATCGCGTCAGAGCGCCGATAAAGCCGCTGCACCTTAATCAACCTGCAGGGGAACAAGATGTTAAAAAGAATAAAAGTGGTCACCAGTTTAATCGCGGTACTGGTGATCTTTGGCGCGCTTCAGCTGCTCTCCGGCAGCCTGTTCTGGTCGGCGCTGAATAAAGACAAAGCGGCTTTTGCCCTGTCGCAAGTCTCCAATCGCAACGTCACGGCGATGACCGACGCCTATATTTCGCTGAACAACAGCCGCACCACCCTGAACCGCGCCATGCTGCGGTTACAGACCAGCATGGCCTCGCAGATGAACGGCGGTCAGCTCGACGATCTGATGAACAAAGCTAACGCGCAATTAGCCGAGGCCGATCGTCACTTCCAGATCTACTACAACCTGCCTGCGACCGCTGGCCTTGCGGTGGCGCTGCGCGACCGGCTGGAAGCGGATTACGCCAGTTACGACAACGGCCTGAAAGCGATGGTGAAAAGCCTGCAGGCGCGCGATCTGGAAGGGATGTTTAAACAAAATATCGAACAGAAACAGGTGGCGATGCAGGGCAGCTATGGTGAGTGGCGCGCCCGTCAGACCGCGCTGTCTGAACAGGGCATTGCCCAAAACCAGCAGGCTTTTACCCAGATGATGTGGCTGTTGGGCGTGATTGCCGTGTCGGTACTGGTGGTGATTGTCGCCTGCTGGTTTGGCCTGCGGCAGGTGTTAATTCAGCCGCTGCAACAGCTGCTGGCGCATATCCGATCTATCGCCTCCGGCGATCTGACCCAGCCGATCCAGGTCGAGGGGCGTAACGAGATGAGCCAGCTGGCGGCCGGCATTCAGGAAATGCAGCAGTCGCTGGTGATGACCGTCAGCAACGTACGTGACGGCTCTGACGCCATCTTTACCGGTGCCAGTGAGATTGCTGCCGGTAATAACGATCTGTCAGCGCGTACCGAAGAACAGGCCGCCTCGCTGGAGCAGACCGCCGCCAGCATGGAGCAGCTGACCGCCACGGTGAAGCAGAACGCAGACAATGCGCGTCAGGCGTCGCAGCTGGCGCTGACCGCCTCAGAAACCGCGCAGCAGGGCGGCAAAGTGGTGGACGGTGTGGTCAGCACCATGAAAGAGATCGCCGGCAGTTCGAAGAAGATTGCCGACATTATCAGCGTGATTGACGGCATTGCCTTCCAGACCAACATCCTGGCGCTGAACGCCGCGGTGGAAGCGGCGCGGGCCGGTGAACAGGGCCGCGGTTTTGCGGTGGTGGCCGGTGAAGTGCGTAATCTGGCGCAGCGCAGCGCCCAGGCGGCGAAGGAGATCAAAGGGTTGATCGAAGATTCAGTGGCACGCGTCAACAGCGGTTCGCTGCAGGTCGAAAGCGCGGGCAGCACCATGAACGACATCGTCGGCGCGGTCACCCGCGTGACCGACATCATGGGCGAGATCGCCTCGGCATCCGATGAACAGAGCCGTGGCATCGAGCAGGTCGGTCAGGCGGTGACCGAGATGGATCGCGTCACCCAGCAGAACGCCTCGCTGGTGGAGCAATCCGCCGCCGCGGCCGCCGCCCTGGAGCAGCAGGCCAGCGTTCTGACCCAGGCCGTCTCCGTTTTCAAAGTTTCCCGCGTCTGATTTTCTCTCCTCTCCTCATGGCGGCAGCGGTAAAGCCGCCGCCATGCATAAAGTTCCCTTCAGATGCGCCGATAAACAGAAGCGAATCGCCAACCAATGAGGTGTGTATGTTTAGTCGTGTACGTGTTGTTACCGGTCTGCTGTGCGTGCTGGCGCTGTTTGCGCTGCTGCAGCTGTTTTCCGGCGGAATGTTTTTCAAAACCGTCAGTTCAGATAAAGAGAATTTTGCCTATAACCAGCGGCTGAATACGCTGCAACAGGCGATGGGCACCTCATGGGTTTCGCTGGTTCAGGCGCGCAACACCCTTAACCGCGCCGGTATTCGTTTTCTGCAGGATGCGCAGATGTCCGGATCGGGCGCCACGGTGAAAGATCTGGTGGCACTGGCGGGTGAAGAGCTGAAACAGGCTGAGCTGGGCTATCAAACCTTCAACGCTAACCTGTCAGAAAAAGGCAAAAACGCCGACAACGTCAAAACGCTGCAGGCAAATTATCAGGCTTATCACGACGCGCTGGCCGAACTGATGGTGTTCTTCAACAGCGGCAACTTTAAGGGCTTTGTTGACCAGCCTACTCAGAGTTATCAGGACAAGTTTCAGAAAGATTACAACGCCTGGCTGGAATACAACCAGGTGCTGGCGAAGCAGGGCGTGGATGCCAATGAGCAGGCCTATAGCCGCTCCATCACCATCGTGGTTGCGACGCTGGCTGTCACGCTGCTGATGATTATTCTGGTGTGGAACGTGATGCGCCGCGTGCTGATCCGCCCGCTGCGTCAGAGCATCGAGCATATTCAGCATATTGCGCGCGGCGACCTGACCCAGCCCATCGATCTCTCGGTGCGTAACGAAATCGGCGAGTTGCTGGCTTCCTTGCAGAACATGCAGCAGGAGCTGGCGCGCACCGTTCGTAGCGTACGCGATGGATCGGACGCGATTTATACCGGTGCCAGCGAAATCGCCATCGGTAACAACGATCTCTCCTCACGCACCGAACAGCAGGCCGCCTCACTGGAGCAGACCGCTGCCAGCATGGAGCAGCTGACCGCCACCGTGAAGCAGAACGCCGAGAACGCCCGTCAGGCCTCGAAGCTGGCGCTTAACGCCTCTGAAACCGCCCAGCAGGGCGGCAAAGTGGTGGATGGCGTGGTCACCACCATGAAAGAGATTGCCGGCAGCTCGAAAAAGATTGCCGATATCACCAGCGTGATTGATGGCATCGCCTTCCAGACCAATATCCTGGCGCTGAACGCCGCGGTGGAAGCCGCCCGTGCCGGTGAACAGGGTCGTGGTTTTGCGGTGGTGGCGGGTGAAGTCCGCAGCCTGGCACAGCGCAGCGCGCAGGCGGCCAAAGAGATCAAAGGTCTGATTGAAGACTCAGTCAGCCGCGTCAATACCGGCTCGGTGCTGGTGGAGAGCGCAGGCGACACCATGAGCAACATCGTCAGTGCGGTGACCCGCGTCACCGACATTATGGGCGAAATCGCCTCCGCGTCGGATGAGCAGAGCCGTGGCATTGATCAGGTGGGTCTGGCGGTCACCGAGATGGATCGCGTGACCCAACAGAACGCCTCGCTGGTGGAAGAGTCGGCTGCTGCCGCAGCGGCGCTGGAAGATCAGGCCAGCCACTTAAAACAAGCGGTCTCAGTGTTCAATATTGGTAAAGAATTTGTCGCCCAGGCCGTTAACAAGACAACGGCGACAAAAAGCCTTCAGTTGGATGCGCCGTTAACCGTTGCCCGTCAGTCTGCGTCACGCAGCGACGACAACTGGGAAACCTTTTAATCGCCTGGAAGGCCCGACCGCTGTCTGGCGGTCGGGCATCGCAGCAGAAAGTTAATGTGTTTTAGTTCAGGCCAGGTGCAGAAATGAAAAAATCGACATTCGAGCAAAATGAGACGACGACGCTGCTGTCGCAAATGGTGCAGCGCTTACCGCTGTCAGATACGCATTTTCGTCGTATCAGCCAGCTGATCTATCAGCGTGCCGGTATCGTGCTGGCCGATCACAAGCGCGAAATGGTTTACAACCGTCTGGTACGTCGTCTGCGCACGCTGAATATCGATGATTTTGGTCGTTACCTGGCGCTGCTGGAACACGATCCGAACAGTGCAGAATGGCAGGCGTTTATCAATGCGCTGACCACCAACCTGACCGCGTTTTTCCGCGAGGCGCATCACTTTCCGATCCTCGCGGACCATGCGCGTAAGCGTCAGGGTAATTTCAGCGTCTGGAGTACCGCCGCGTCGACCGGTGAAGAGCCTTACTCGATTGCCATGACGCTGGCCGAAACGCTGGGGACCGGACCGGGTAAGTTCCAGGTTCACGCCAGCGATATCGACACCCAGGTGCTGGAAAAAGCGGTGGCGGGCGTCTATCGCCAGGAGGAGCTGCGTACGCTGTCACCGGCGCAACTGCAACGCTTCTTCCTGCGCGGCACCGGTCCACATGCTGGCATGGTGCGGGTACGTTCTGAACTGGCCAGCATGGTCAGCTACGCACAGCTCAATTTGCTGGCGAATGACTGGGCGCTGCCAGGCCAGTTCGACGCCATTTTCTGCCGCAATGTGATGATCTATTTCGATAAAGAGACGCAGGAGAAAATTCTGCGTCGGTTTGTTCCCTTGCTGAAGCCCGGCGGCATTCTGTTTGCCGGTCACTCAGAGAACTTTAGTCAGATCAGTAAAGAGTTCTGGCTGCGTGGGCAAACCGTCTATGGACTGACGAAGGAAAGATGATGAGCAAAATCACCGTGATGTGCGTAGATGACTCTGCGCTGATGCGGCAACTGATGACGGAAATCATCAATAGCCATCCGGATATGGAGATGGTCGCGACTGCGCCCGATCCGTTAGTCGCCCGCGATCTGATTAAGCAGTTTAATCCGCAGGTGCTGACGCTGGATGTGGAAATGCCGCGCATGGATGGCCTCGACTTCCTCGAAAAACTGATGCGTTTACGGCCAATGCCGGTGGTGATGGTCTCATCGCTGACCGGAAAAGGCTCGGAAATTACCCTGCGGGCGCTGGAGCTGGGTGCGGTGGACTTCGTCACCAAACCGCAACTCGGGATTCGTGAAGGGATGCTGGCCTACAGCCAGATGATTGGCGACAAAATTCGTGCTGCCGCCCGCGCCCGTCTGCATAACCGGGCGGCGATGCCGGTGCCGGCGACGCTGAAAGCGGGTCCGTTGCTGAGCAGCGAGAAGCTGATTGCGATTGGTTCGTCAACCGGCGGTACCGAGGCGATTCGCCATGTGCTGCAGCCGCTGCCAGCCACCAGCCCGGCGCTGCTGATTACTCAGCATATGCCGCCAGGCTTTACCCGCTCTTTTGCCGAGCGGCTGAACAAGCTGTGTCAGATCACGGTGAAAGAGGCCGAAGACGGCGAGCGTATTCTGCCGGGACACGCCTACATCGCGCCAGGTGCGATGCACATGGAGCTGGGCCGCAGCGGTGCCAACTACGTGGTGAAACTGAACGAAGGGCCACCGGTCAACCGGCACAAACCCTCTGTGGATGTGCTGTTTAAATCGGTGGCGATCAACGCCGGACGCAATGCGGTCGGGGTGATCCTCACTGGCATGGGCAACGACGGGGCCGCCGGGATGCTGGAAATGCATCGGGCTGGTGCCTGGACCATTGCCCAGAACGAAGCCAGCTGTGTGGTATTTGGCATGCCGCGTGAGGCGATAGCCACGGGCGGCGTGAGTGAAGTCGTGGATTTAAGCAACATCAGCCAGCACATGCTGGCGAAAATTAGCGCCGGACAGGCATTGCGTATTTAACAGGCCCGTCCTGCCGGGCGAGATAACACAGGAGTAGATATGGCTGATAAAAACATGCGCTTTTTGGTGGTAGACGACTTCAATACGATGCGTCGTATTGTGCGTAACCTGCTGAAAGAGCTGGGCTTCAACAACGTTGAAGAAGCAGAAGATGGCGTGGATGCGCTCTCAAAGCTGAAAGCGGGTGGTTTTGACTTCGTCATTTCCGACTGGAACATGCCGAACATGGATGGCCTGCAGCTGCTGCAAACCATCCGTGCTGATGCCGCGATGAGCAGCATGCCGGTACTGATGGTCACCGCAGAAGCGAAGAAAGAGAATATTATCGCTGCCGCTCAGGCTGGCGCCAGCGGATACGTCGTGAAACCGTTCACGGCGGCGACGCTGGAAGAAAAGCTGGGCAAAATTTTCGAAAAACTGGGCATGTAAGGAGATGTGATGAGCGACCTTCCGAAACCAACTGAGGATGCCTCGGCACACGACATCATTACCCGCATCGGCTCTCTGACGCGTATGCTGCGCGACAGCCTGCGCGAGCTGGGGCTGGATCAGGCGATTGCCGATGCGGCTGAAGCCATTCCCGATGCCCGCGATCGTCTGGATTATGTGGTGCAGATGACGGCGCAGGCCGCCGACCGTGCGTTGAACTGCGTTGAAGCGGCACAACCGCATCAGGATAAGATGGAAGCCGGGGCAACCCAGCTGAAAGGGCGTTGGGACCAATGGTTTGAAAACCCAATTGAACTGGCCGATGCGCGTGAGTTGGTAACGGATACTCGCGAATTCCTTGCTGCCGTGCCGGATCATACGTCCTTTACCAACAAGCAGCTGCTTGAAATCATGATGGCGCAGGATTTCCAGGACCTGACCGGTCAGGTCATCAAGCGCATGATGGATGTGATCCAGGAGATTGAGCGCCAGCTGTTAATGGTGCTGCTGGAGAACATGCCGGAAGTCAGTGCCGAGAAGCGTCAGGAAGGCACCAGCCTGCTGAACGGTCCGCAGATCCACGCCGATGCACCTGGCGTGGTGGCGAACCAGGATCAGGTTGATGACCTGCTGGACAGCTTAGGATTTTAATCGGCTGAAGCCAGCCTGCGGGCTGGCGACACGGCTGCACCTCTCTGTTACGGGTCCACCAGACGGTGGGCCCGCTCTGCTTTGCCCGACTCATCCGTCAAAGAACGCCCCTTTTTCCCGTTTTATCTGCGCTTTAACCCCACTCAAATTTGGCATTCTATGCTCAGAATTCCTGCCAACCGAGGTTTGTCGTGGCTGAAGAGAGCGACGAGGACAAAACAGAATCGCCCACCGCGCACCGACTTGAAAAAGCGCGTGAGGATGGGCAGATCCCGCGATCGCGCGAGCTGACCTCATTACTGATGCTGCTGGCCGGCATCATGATTCTGTGGATGGGCGGCACCATGATGGCGCACCGGCTGGCCAGCATGGTCGCCACCGGTTTGCGTTTCGATCACGGCATGGTGACCGACGATAAAATTATCATCAGCCACATCGGCAGCCTGATTGGTCAGGCGCTGATGGCGCTGCTGCCGCTGATGGGCGGACTGGTGCTGGTCGCGATTGCTGCGCCGATGCTGCTGGGCGGCATTGTGATCAGCGGCAAGTCGATCAAGGTCGACTTCACCAAGCTCAGTCCGATGGCCGGTTTCAAGCGCATGTTTGCCGCACAGGCCTGGACCGAACTGTTCAAAGGCATTCTCAAGACCGTGCTGGTGGGCGCCGTTGGCTGCTGGTACATCTACGCTCACTGGCCGGAGATGCTGCGTCTGATCAGCGAATCCCCGATCACCGCTCTGATACACGGCATGGATATGATCGCCATCTGCTGCACCCTGGTGATGCTGGGGCTGGTGCCGATGGTGGGTTACGACGTCTTCTGGCAGCTCTACAGCTATTACAAAAAGCTGCGCATGTCGCGTCAGGAAATCCGCGATGAGCACAAGCAGCAGGAGGGCGATCCGCACGTTAAAGGGCGTATTCGCCAGCAGATGCGCGCCGCCGCCCGCCGCCGCATGATGGCCGATGTGCCGAAGGCTGACGTCATCGTCACTAACCCGACCCACTATTCGGTGGCGCTGCAGTACAACGAGAAGAAGATGAGTGCGCCGAAGGTGATAGCCAAAGGCGCGGGCGAGATTGCCCTGCGTATTCGTGAACTGGGTGCGGAACACCGCATACCGGTTCTGGAAGCACCGCCGCTGGCGCGTGCGTTATACCGACACACTGAAATTGGACAGCACATCCCCGGCGCGCTCTATGCGGCGGTGGCGGAAGTGCTGGCATGGGTCTGGCAGTCACGCCGCTGGAAGCGTGAAGGCGGCCTGATCCCGACCAAACCGAAAAACCTGCCGGTCCCGGCAGAGATGGACTTTGCAGGAGAGAGCAAAAACGATGGCTAATAACCTGGCCGCAAAACTACGTTTACCGGGCAACTTTAAAGATATGCAGTGGCAGGTACTGGCAGGTCCGGTACTGATCCTGATGATCCTGTCGATGATGGTGCTGCCGTTACCGCCGTTCATCCTCGATCTGCTGTTCACCTTTAACATTGCGCTGTCGATCATGGTCCTGCTGGTGGCGATGTTCACCCAGCGTACGCTGGAATTTGCGGCTTTCCCGACCATTCTGCTGTTCTCCACCTTGCTGCGTCTGGCGCTGAACGTCGCCTCAACCCGTATCATTCTGATGGAAGGGCATACCGGTGCGGCAGCGGCGGGTCAGGTGGTTGAGGCCTTTGGTCACTTCCTGGTCGGCGGCAACTTCGCCATCGGTATCGTGGTGTTTATCATCCTGGTGATCATCAACTTTATGGTCATCACCAAGGGTGCGGGCCGTATCGCAGAAGTGGGCGCGCGCTTTGTGCTTGACGGGATGCCCGGTAAGCAGATGGCGATCGACGCCGACCTCAACGCCGGTCTGATTGGCGAAGATGAAGCTAAACGCCGCCGTTCTGAAGTGACCCAGGAAGCGGACTTCTACGGTTCGATGGACGGTGCCAGTAAGTTCGTTCGCGGCGATGCCATTGCCGGTATCATGATCATGGTGATCAACGTTATCGGCGGCCTGCTGGTCGGCGTGGTGCAACACGGCATGGACGTGGGGCACGCGGCAGAAACCTATACCCTGCTGACCATCGGTGACGGCCTGGTCGCGCAGATCCCGGCGCTGGTGATCTCTACCGCGGCGGGCGTTATCGTAACCCGCGTGGCGACCGATCAGGACGTTGGCGAGCAGATGGTGACCCAGCTGTTCAAAGATCCGCGGGTGCTGATGCTGAGCGCCGGCGTCATCGGCCTGCTGGGGCTGGTGCCGGGTATGCCAAACTTCGTGTTCCTGCTGTTTACCGCGGCCTTACTCGGTCTGGCCTGGTGGCTGCGCGGACGTGAAATGCAGCCGAACAAAAAGTCGGAAGCAACGCCGGGCAGCATCACCAAAGCGCCGGACACGCCCGCCACCGCCGAAGCGTCGTGGACCGATGTCCAGCTGGAAGACACGCTGGGAATGGAAGTGGGTTACCGGCTGATTCCGATGGTCGATCATCTGCAAAATGGCGAACTGCTGGGCCGCATCCGCAGTATCCGTAAAAAAGTGGCGCAGGACGTGGGCTTCCTGCCGCCGGTGGTCCACATTCGTGACAACATGGAACTGCCACCGGCGCGCTACCGTATTCTGATGAAAGGGGTCGAAATCGGCAGCGGCGATGCCTATCCTGGCCGCTGGATGGCGATCAACCCAGGCACCGCGGCAGGCAGTCTGCCGGGTGAAGCCACCGTCGATCCGGCGTTTGGGCTGGCAGCGGTCTGGATTGACAGTGCGCTGAAAGAGCAGGCGCAGATCCAGGGCTTTACCGTAGTGGAAGCGAGCACCGTGGTGGCCACCCACCTTAACCATCTGATTGGGCAATTCGCCAGCGAGCTGTTTGGCCGTCAGGAAGCGCAGCAACTGCTGGATCGCGTCACTCAGGAGATGCCGAAGCTGACGGAAGACCTGGTGCCGGGCGTGATTTCGCTGACCACGCTGCACAAGGTGCTGCAAAACCTGCTGGTGGAGCGGGTATCCATTCGTGATATGCGCACCATCATCGAAACGCTGGCGGAACATGCGCCAGTGCAAAGTGATCCTCAGGAGCTGACCAGCGTGGTGCGCGTGGCGCTGGGCCGCGCCATTACTCAGCAGTGGTTCCCGGGCAACGATGAAGTGCAGGTGATCGGACTGGATTCAACACTGGAACGCTTGTTATTACAGGCGTTGCAGGGCGGCGGCGGACTGGAACCGGGCCTGGCTGATCGGCTGCTGAGCCAGGCGCAGGCGGCGCTGCAGCGTCAGGAGATGCTCGGCGCACCGCCGGTGCTGCTGGTGAACCATCCGCTGCGGGCGTTACTGGCGCGCTTCCTGCGTCGCAACCTGCCGCAGCTGGTGGTGCTGTCGAATCTGGAGCTGAGCGATAACCGCCAGATTCGGATGACCGCCACCATCGGAGGCAAATAATGCGCTGGCTGGTGATGGCATTCGTGATGCTGCCACTGATGGCGCAGGCGGCCGGTGGTGCCTGGAGTGCTTCGGCCAATGGGCCGCTGCTGGCTAACCGCGGCAGCTGGCAACGGGCGCAGCCGCTGACGCCGCCCGCCGACATTAGCGGGGAGGTCAGCGTCGTTAACTGGCGTTATCAGCTGAGCAGACCGGCCCCGTCCGGCCTGCAGGTGCGGCTGTGCGGCGAACAGCGCTGCACTTCCCTGGAGGGGGCCAGCGGCACCACACGCGGGTTGGCACATCTGAGCGCCGGTGAGACTTTGCACATGGTGTTTGGTTTTGCCGGAAGCGGGGCGCTGCCACCCGGTTTACGGGTGGTGAGCAGTGAAGTGATGGTCAATTACGAGTAAGGATATCGTTGCTGAATTGACTAGCGCACCTGGGCACAGTGCGCAAGTGCATAGTTTGTGTTCAGGCGTTAACCCCCTTCATTCCCTCCTCAGAGTAGCGACCGCCTTTAACTTCAACCTGTTGATGAACAGCATCCAGCAACCCGATATCTTCCTCTTCCAGCTCGATATCCGCGGCTTCCGCGTTTTCAGTGAGATAAGCGATCTGTTTGGTGCCTGGAATCGGCACAATTTTTTCATACTGTGCCAGTAGCCAGGCCAGCGCAATCTGCCCGGTAGTGGCGTGATATTTCTCCGCCAGCGGCGTTACCGCGTTAAGAAGCTGGAGATTGTGATCGATATTTTCCTGCTGGAAACGGTCATTATTTTTGCGGAAATCACCTTCAGCAAAATCGCTGTTTTTACGGTATTTACCGGTCAGGAAACCTCTGCCCAGCGGCGAATAGGGCACCAGGCCGATACCGAGCTTTTTCACCGCTGGCAGAATTTCCTCTTCGATGTCTCGCGTCCAGAGTGAATATTCCGTCTGCAGCGCGGCCAGCGGGTGGATCGCCTGCGCCCGGTTCAGCGTTGCGGCAGAGGCTTCACACAATCCAATCCGGGCGATTTTGCCCTCCTGCACCAGACGGCTGAGACACTGCATGCTCTCCTCAATCGGCGTCGCCGGACTGATGCGATGCAGATAAAAGAGATCGATACGCTCGACGCCCAGCCGTTTCAGGGAGGCATGGCAGCTGCGGGTAATGTAGTCTGGCTGATTATTAATGGTGCGGGCATAGGCCGCATCCGCCGGACGCTCAATGCCACATTTGGTGGCGACGGTGAACTTCAGCCGTTCAGACTTGCTCAGCCCGGCAAGAAACTCTCCGATCAGCTGCTCGTTGTGGCCACGTCCGTAGAGATCGGCGGTATCAATAAAAGTGATATCCAGCTCGCGCAGCTGGCTGAGCAGTTGCAGGGAGTGACGATCATCGGTCTGACCGTAAAATTCGCTTAGCCCCATCGCGCCGTAGCCGATGGCGCTGACATCCAGACCCTGAGTTAACGTTCGCTTTTTCATTGTCTCTCCTCGTAAGTGAGACGCGATTGTTTCACTCCGTGCGACAGCAATGAATTGCTCTTTCCGTCATGCAAGAAAGGTATCAGGGACGAAAGGGGACAACATCAGGATGGGCGACAGGCCGCGCGGAAGAAGGGAAACCGCGACTCAGCCGCGCAGACGCGCGGGGCTCAGCGTTCAGCGGACTGCGAGAGTGTTCTCAGCGCATCGAGAACCGCCTCATTGTTTTCATCAGCGCGAATAGCCGCATAAACATCAATCGCCAGCTGTTGCGCCGCGCCTTCCGTCAGCGGGCGGTAACAGAGTCCTGCCTGATTAAAGGTACATTTTGACTGCGGCATCAGCGCGAAGCCTTTACCTCTGGCGATGTGCGACAGCATCAGCAGGGAATCTTCCGGCTCTCTCACTCGTTTCAGCGTGACGCTGAGCATGGCGAAGAAGCGCTCGCATTTATCGTAAAACTGCGGATTGGCACTGCGCGCGAACCAGAACAGCGGCAGGTCAGCCAGCGCCTCCGGTGAGACTTTTGCCGCCAGACTGGCCGGATGGGCCGACGGCATCGCGACCAGAAGCGGCTCGCGGTGAACCCAGGCGTACTGGACAGCTTTTTCCGCTTCCGGACCTTTTTCACCGGTGAGGATCAAATCCAGGCTGTTTTTTGCGAGGCTTTGCAACAGCTGAGCGGAAGTCAGGCTGGGCATTTCCATCTCATCACGGGCATGAAAAGCGGCGAGTTGCTTATTGAGCGGCGCGATCAGTTCAAAGTTCAGCGTGCGGGTCAGCCCGATGCGCAGCCGTGCGGCAGGCTGCGCTTCCTGCTTTAAGGCACTCAGCGCACTGAGGATCGCTTCTGCTTTCGCCACCAGCGCACGGCCCGCTTCGGTGAGCGTTACCTCATGGGTTGTGCGACTGAACAGCAACTGACCGAGCAGATCTTCCAGGCTTTGAATCTGGCGGGTAAGCGGAGGCTGCGTGATGCTGAGTCGCTCTGCGGCCCGGCGAAAATTAAGCTCGTGTGCGACAGCCAGAAAGCACTGCAACTGTTTAATGGTGGGAAGGTGGCTGCTGATGAGGTGCGCGGCGACAGACATAACACGCTCCTGCTGCGGAGATTGGGGGGAAGTTCAGAGAGGATACTGAGATCAAAAACGGAGAGGGAAAACCTCTCCGTTTCTGAGATTACATGCGCTCGACGGTGTCGATACCCAGCGTATCCAGACCCTGCTTCAGCGTTTTCGCGGTCAGCGCGGCCAGCTGTAGCCGGCTCAGGCGGGTTTCTTCTGATTCCGCGCTGAGGATCGGGCAGTGCTCGTAGAAGCCGGAGAACAGGCCGGCCAGATCGTAGAGATAGGCACACATCACGTGCGGCGTACCGTCGCGCGCCACCTGAGTGATCACCTCTTCGAACTGCAACAGACGGGTGGCCAGCTGCGCTTCACGTTCTTCGCTGATCACAATCTCTGCATCCAGTGCATCAGCGTCAATACCGGCTTTACGGAATACCGACAGCACGCGGGTATAAGCGTACTGCATGTAAGGCGCGGTGTTGCCTTCAAACGCCAGCATGTTATCCCAGTCAAAGATGTAGTCGGTGGTGCGGCTTTTCGACAGGTCAGCGTATTTCACCGCGCTGATGCCCACCACTTCCGCCAGCGTTTTCACTTCCGCTTCGCTCATCTCCGGGTTCTTCTCACGCACCAGGGTATAGGCACGCTGATAGGCTTCATCGAGCAGATCGGCCAGCTTGATGGTGCCGCCGCTACGGGTCTTGAACGGACGACCATCTTTGCCCAGCATCATGCCGAAGGCATGGTGTTCCAGCGGTACCGACTCCGGCACATAGCCCGCTTTACGCACGATAGTCCAGGCCTGCACCAGATGCTGATGCTGACGCGAGTCGATGTAGTAGAGCACCCGATCGGCCTTCAGGGTTTCATAACGATATTTGGCGCAGGCGATATCGGTGGTGGTATAGAGGTAGCCGCCATCCTTTTTCTGGATGATGACGCCCATCGGTTCGCCTTCTTTGTTCTGGAACTCATCCAGGAACACCACGGTCGCGCCTTCACTTTCCACCGCTAACCCTTTCTGTTTCAGGTCAGCGACGATGCCGGGCAGCATATCGTTGTAGAGGCTCTCACCCATCACATCTTTGCGCGTCAGGGTGACATTCATGCGGTCATAAATTTTCTGGTTCTGACTCATGGTGATGTCGACCAGTTTTTTCCACATCTGGCGGCAATAGTCGTCGCCGCCCTGCAGTTTGACCACATAGCTGCGCGCCCGCTCGGCAAACGCTGGGTCTTCGTCGTAAGTCCGCTTGGCTTCACGGTAGAACGCTTCCAGATCGGCCAGCGCCATCTCGGCGTGATGCTCGTTTTGCTGTTTTTCGAGGAAGGCAATCAGCATACCGAACTGGGTACCCCAGTCACCGACGTGGTTGGCGCGAATCACCCGATGGCCGAGAAACTCCAGCGTGCGGACCGCCGCATCACCAATGATGGTGGAGCGCACATGGCCGACATGCATCTCTTTGGCCACGTTCGGCGCAGAGTAATCCACCACGATGGTCTGCGGCTCGGCCAGTTGCACGCCGAGGCGCGGCAGAGTCAGCGCTTCGCGGGCGTGGGTCGCCAGCCAGTGGTGGTCGAGGAAGATGTTGATGAAGCCCGGTCCGGCAATTTCAACTTTACTGGCGATGCCGGTCAGGTCGAGATGCTGGATCACTGCTTCCGCTAATTGTCGCGGTGCCTGTCCCAGCTTTTTCGCCACGGCCATAATGCCGTTGGCCTGATAATCACCAAACTGGACCCTGGCGGACTGACGAACCTGCGGTTCGCAATCGGCGGGAGCGCCGGCTAAAACCATTGCCTGACTGACTTTTGCGGAAAGAAGAGCCTGAATATTCACCGAGTTACCTTCATGTGCTGAACAACGCCCGAACCTGTTGAGTCGAGCCGTCATCATCTTGCCTGGCAGCATCGCGCAACGGAGTGACAGAAACGGATGGAACAGACAAAATGGAAAAAAATGAGGGGAAAAGTATACGTGAAATGTCGGTGGGCGTCAGTAGTTGGATGAAGCGGGGAAACAGAGCCGAAGATGTTTCCCAGGGGCTTTAACGACGTCGTGGATGACGGCGAGGGTTCTTGACGCTTTTATCTTCACGCACCTTCCAATGGCGGGAAATTGCAAATCCCATCAGTGCGATCAGGACTGCGACAACGATGAGCATAGACATATAGCCATTCCTTTTGGTTGTGTTGGGTCAAATTTATAAGAAAGAGGAGGTGGCTGCAATTGTTTGAGTGCCAAATAAGACTTATCTTATTGTATTAAAGAAGGTGATATAAATCAGTAATTTAAGCCACTTTCATCAATTAACTCATGGACCTAAAGAGGGGATTAATCCGAATTGAAAGCTGTTCTTATACGCTTTTGCAGGAAATAATGGGTTAAATAGGATGAATCTTACCATTTTGTCATGCGCAAGGCCGCGCAGGCCAGGGGTTCGATTGATAATAAAGTTTAAACAAACCGAGAGGATTTCCCGTTTTGAACCGATCTTTTCCCGCTGAATTGGATGATTTAAAGACAGATTTGCAACGTTTTGAAGAATCGTTGCAAAGTTTTGCACAGAGGCTGGGTTTACAACTTAACGATCTTGAAATCGATCACATTGCGGTGCGTTGTCATCAGGAAGCGACGGCAATACGCTGGCAGCAAGGGCTGCAACAGATCGGCAGTCAGTTTTCCCAGGCCATGATTAATGGCCGGCCAATCTGCCTGTTTAAATTGCATCAGCCACTGCAGGTAGCCGGCTGGCCGGTGGATGTGGTTGAGTTGCCGTGGCCCGGCGAGAAACGTTACCGTCATGAAGGATGGGAGCATATCGAAGTGGTGCTGCGCGGCGATCATCAGACGCTGGGCGTGCGGGCTATGGCGCTGTTATCCGATGACGCCCTGACTCAGCCCGGTATTTCGTTCAAAACCAGCTCGCCGCAGGGCGAAAATGAGCGTCTGCCGAATCCGACCCTGGCGGTCACAGATGGGCAGACAACCATTAAATTTCATCCGTGGCGACTGGAGGAGATCGTCGCCAGCGAGCAAGGCTAAGGCCGGGCAGCAACGGCGCGCTGCAGACGAGCAACCGCCTCATCGAGCAGGGCGCGGGTACAGCCAAAGTTGAGACGGACAAACTGGTCGTCACCAAACTCGCGTCCGGCTGACAGCCCCAGCCCATGTTTTTCAAAGTAGAGCGCCGGGCTGGCCACGCCCAGACCGCGCGCATCGATCCAGGCCAGATAACTCGCCTCAGGCGCTGAAAGCGACAACCCGCTGAGCTTATTCACCTGCGACACCAGCCAGTCACGGTTGCTGCGCAGGTAGTCATTCTGTGCGCTGAGCCAGTCACTGCCTTCGCGCCACGCCGCTTCTGCGGCCGTCAGCGCCAGAATATCAACATCCGGCACGATGCCACGCCGGACACGATCAAAGCGTGCGCGGAGTTCAGGATTGGGGATGATGGCGATGGACGCACCCAGTCCGGCAATATTGAAACTTTTGGACGGTGACAGCAGCGTAATCGAGCGCTGTGCCGCATCTTCGCTCAGGGTGGCAAACGGAATATGCTGCACGCCGGGTTCCAGCACCAGATCACAGTGGATCTCGTCGGAACAGACGATCAGATCATGCTGCTGAGCAAACGCCAGTTGCGCCTGCAGTTCATCACGCCGATAGACCGTGCCTCCCGGATTCTGGGGATTGCACAACATCAGCAACCGCTCTTTGCCCGTCATCTGCCCGTCTGCCGTCGCCAGATCCAGCAGCCAGCGTCCCTGTTGCAGAGTCAGCGGCAGGTTCAGCTGACCTCGCTCCGCCAGTTTTGCTGCACCGCGAAACGGCGGATAGATGGGCGTCGGTGCAATGCTGCGTTCATCCGGAGCAGTAAAGGCACGCACCGCAAGATTTAACCCGGTCACCACGCCAGGCAGCACCACAATCCATTCGGGATTAACGTGCCAGTGATAGCGCGAGGCCAGCCACGCAATCGCGCTGTCAATGAAACCGACAGGCTTATCGCCATAACCAAAAATGCCATGTTCGGCGCGGGCCTGTATCGCTTCGATCACAGCCTCAGGGGATCGAAAATCCGTATCCGCCACCCATAACGGCAGAATGTCCTGGTCCGCATATTTGTTCCATTTAAGGCTATCGCTGTGACGACGGTCTATCCGTTGGTCGAAATTGAATGCCATAGTTAACTTTCCCGGTAAACTCATTCCAGCAGCCAGACTAACTGATGAATCTGCCTTGAACCAGAGTCATGTAAAGGAGAAGAGAATGACCACACTGGAAATTTGCTGCTATGGCGTGGATTGCGCAGTGACCGCGCAGCAGGCCGGCGCCGATCGGGTTGAACTCTGTGCCGCACCGCGAGAAGGGGGATTAACCCCGTCGGCAGGCATGCTTCATGCGGCCCGACGTGAGGTTTCAATTCCGGTTCATCCCATTGTCCGGCCACGCGGCGGTGATTTTTGCTACACCGCACGCGAATTTGAGGCGATGAAATCTGACGTTGCATTGATCCGTGAGCTCGGTTTTCCCGGGCTGGTCATCGGCATGCTGAATGAGGATGCGCATATCCATCGGGGTCAGATGCGGCAGATTATGGCGCTGTGCGACGGACTGGCGGTGACCTTTCACCGCGCTTTCGACCTGTGCCACAGTCCGAAGCGGACGCTGGAAGAGCTGACCGATCTCGGCGTGGCGCGCATTCTCACTTCCGGCCAGCAGCAGAGCGCGGAGAACGGAATTGCATTACTCAAGGAACTTAATGAGGCGAGTACAGGTCCTATCATTATGGCAGGTGCCGGTGTTCGTCTCAGTAACCTGCAAAAGTTCCTCGACATGGGCATACGTGAAGTTCACAGCTCGGCAAGCCGGTTAGTCGCTTCGCCGATGCGCTACCGTAAAGCGGGTGTGTCCATGTGTTCTGAAGCCGAAACCGACGAGTTCAGCCGCTATTGTGTGGATGGCGATGTGGTGGAAGCGATGAAAAGCGTGATGCAGATGAGCACCGTTCGGGTGGCCTGAATCATGACCGATTTTGCCGCGCAGCACGCCGATCATTGACGTGGTGTTTGCAAGTACCAAACCCCAGTATGCTTGCTGGGGTTCTTTTTATCTAAAACAAAGGGTTAGGATAAAAAGGGGGCCTCATGGGGTCCTGATGTCGGCAAAAATAACGCAGAGTTAAGCAGCAATCAACAAGTTTATGCGCTTATTGGAGAGATTCTTAAAGCATTAAAAAAGGGCCATAAGGCCCTTAATTGATCACTGTCGCGTGTGCGTTGCGCTATGCAATTCGCGGCTGGCCCTTCGCTGTTCATCTATGTAGTCTGCAAGATCAGCAATGTGAACCATGCGTGGTGCTTTCTGACTTTCCGCAGTACGGAAAGTCGGGACCGGTAATTTATTCTCTGACGCCTTCCGCTCGGCAGTCGCCGACTTCATACCAAAATATTTCTCACACACCTGGCTAAGTGGGACTGTTGCCGTTTCATATTCGGCCATCAATAAAAACATTGTATTCATATTCTTCTCCACACGGCCTGCTGCATCAGGCGTTTTATTTTTGTGACATGTCACACGGTCAACTTCAGTTTGTGCCAGCCGCTGGTGGTCCAGCATGCAGCTTCACCCTGACAAGGACATGACCGCACCGGCAGCTGATCGCCACACTTACCGCATTGCTGGTGTGCCAGCGCTTCAATCTGCTGCGTCAGCTCAGCGGCATCTTTGCGTATCAGCATAGTGATGTACTCGCTGAGTTCGTACGGCTCGCGACCGGGGCGACGTGCGGCGCAGTTCTGCGCCAGCATCTCCAGCTCCTGACTGTCCAGCGCCAGATCCAGCTTTTTACCACCGGCAGCGGCCTGTCTGGCACGCTGCGCGGCTTTGCGTTCGGCGGGGGGATTTAGGCATTAGTCGTCATCCTCATCCCAGTCATCTTCGTCTTCATCCTCCTGCTCACACAAGGCCGCCAGCGGGTTGGTAGCCGCGAGCATTACACTGGCTGTGCCTCGGCGCTGAAGTCGGCGCAATGCTTCAGACAACTCAAACGCCTCAATTCGTTCCGGCCCCAAATCAAGCGAAGCAGCATAGCTGTATGCCAGACCGACAAGTTTGTGCAAGTTGTCACTGATTTCCTGTCTGCTCGCCATCATTCCACCTCCGGCGCTGCTGCCAGCATAGCCGCCCAGCAAAGTTGCGCTTTATACGCTGCCTGCTGGCAACCGCTCAGTTGGCTATATTTCTTCCACACTGCTGGCTCACTAAAGCTTTCATCAGGCCGTGACTCGAAACCTTCAATGATCATTTCCTCGGTTGGTTCTACCGGCACTAATTTCCAGCCATCCGGAACTTGTCCAGCCAAGTGAGCGGCGGGCGCTGGCGGGGCGGTGAATAACTCACCTGGCAATAAATCAAAGCGGCGCAACTGAACGGCACACGTTCTATTCTCAACTGGATGATTCCAGCTAACTACGTCTGCTACTGGCTCAGCAGTCAGTGCGGACAGCGCGACCACCATCAGCTCGACCATGTATCGCATGTTAGGGTCAGACTCTGATGCAGCCTTCCAGCGCTTAATCTCAATTTTGCAGAGTCCAATCAGCGCCTGTTTCTGCTCTTCGGTCATGATGGCTCTCCTGCGCGGATAGCGGTCGCATAGTACTGTGGAACTGCCTCGCCACTAACCCTGAATTGCTGCTCAGGCCCGTCGCCTTCAGCAACGCACACAACGGGGGTCTCACGACCACTTACGATGCTGTATTCAGCACTGTAACAATCTTCCTCTTCAGCCCACTCCTGTGCTGCTGACTCGGCGTCATGAGCTTCTATTTCACAGGCATCTTCACGCTCTGAGCCCATATCAGGGCACCATACTAAGAAGGTTTTCATCACTCACCATCCTTACCGACGCGGAGTTGGGCGGCGAAATCCTCAGCCCGGCAAGCGGTGATCCGGTGGCTACGTTGTTCCTCGCGGCGGGCTAACGCATCTGCAATTACGCGCTGATGATGTGCGAATGACTCGACGGCATCAACCCGCACAGAGTTGAGGTAGGCGTCGGTGGCTGGGGTTTCGGCCTTGATTATTTCCAGCGCGCGGGAGTGGCTGATGCTGTCTTTGCTCTGCTCATTAGCCCAGGCGTCGATTTCGTCTGATAGCTTTAGGTTTGGAGCCTCTAATTCCGGCCCTGCAATAGTTCCTTTGAGCCACTGCTCAGCTTCATAGCTGCGTCCAACCTGCATATGCATTAGTGCCGCCTGAATGCCCACCCAGTATTTATGCATTACCCAGGCATTAGAGAGTTCGCTAGCGGCTTTAGGCAAGAGGTATGCATTCTCAGCCGCCAGCGCGTCACGCTCTGCTTTGGCTTCGGCGAACTTGCGAACCAGATAGGCTGGCAATTCCTCATTCACCCGCATATCGCCCGGCAGACATTTACCAGCCAACAACCCGCGCATTTCATGTTCTGTGATATTCATTCTCTTACCCCTTATGCCGCTGGCAGGCTAACTGCCGCGGCGAAAATAGTTAGCCTTTAAATTCGGCACAAGCGGTCACGACCCGTTCACACGTATCTACGTCGAACATGCCGATATGGCAGTTTTTGAACGGGATGCTCAGTCGCTTACTTAGCCACTCATAAGCACCTCGCCGGGACTTTCTTCCTGACTTCCATATGGGGTCGAAAGCTGCGTGAGCTGCGCTCTTGGCCTTTCGCAGCTCTGCATTTGCGAGCCGACCCAGCGGAACTGCGTTTGATCGCTTATGACATCCAACCCATGCGGCGCAGGGTGGGCACTTCCAGAATTGCAGCCCCGCGAGGTCGGGCCGATTCGGGTACATATCCTTCCCGCTCACAAGCGCAGCATCCTTACCGCAATAGTCACAAATCACACTCACTTGCTCTCCTTAGTCGCCGTGATAGCGGCGTGCTGCCCATTCCGGATAGGCAGGGTTGGTATCTCTGACCGGCATGTCATGCTTGCTGTGCCGGTTGCGCTCAATGGCTTCCTGATGCTCGACGTACTTCGTCAGACGCCGCTCCGTGGCCTCCTGCACCCATTCCTTTGTCTGCTCAGTGGTCCGTACTGATAGCGACACCCTCACGCCTTTCTTCGCCAGAATCTGCTGCTGTGCGTCCTGCATCGCTAACATCCATCTGCGCTGTGATTCCGTTTCATCAGGGCGTGCAGAGTCCGCCGAAGGTTCGGTGATGGTCATGAGGGTGCCTTATTAGTGGGTGTTAGAAGGGGATCGAATTATCGTATTGAGGTTCGGTAGATTGACCATGCGACTGCTGCGGCCGACTCTGTTGCTGACCGCTCTGCTTTGGCGGAAGGTCGATATCCCGCACGAGAATCGTTGGCGTAGAAACCTTTGTGCCGTCGTCTTTCGTCCACTCCTCAAGCACAAACTCGCCGGTCACTGTGACCTTTGCACCTTTCAGAATGCTGGCCGACAGCTTCTCTGCCATAGCCCCGAACATCTTGCATTGCAGCCAGGATGTTTTCTCGTTGTCACCAAATCCGGACTTGGCCGGCAGAGAGAACGACGCGATGTGCTTTCCGTTTGGTGTGACACGCAGAACGGCATCCTTGCCGACATTACCTGCGATTGTGATCGTGTTGATTGGCATTATGCTGTGGCTCCTTCAAGCTCTGATTTGCGAATTTCATAGACTTCCTGAGCTTTAGCCTGCTCAGGCTTGCCGTCCAGCATCTGCCAGGCTTTAGCAAATGCGGTTTTCAGCTCAGGAATAGTTGATTTAAGATGCGCCGCCTCGGTGAATGCCTTCAGAACTTCTTCTGGCGACATGGATGGCTTCTGAGGCTGCTGCTTTGCATTGTTCTGCTGGTTCTTGTGCTCGTCCGTGTCAGCATCTTTTGAATCATCAATGCCGAACAGGCCATTCAGGCAGTATTTGCGGGCGTAGGAGCTGGTAGCGCCAGTAATCTGCGCGTCATCCATGCCTTTCTTATCGACGGCTTCACGGGCCATTGCAGAGGCGCTGTGTGTGGTCTCGCCATCGGTTATCGTCGCCGTAGCTTTGACGTAATAGCGATCGCCAATCAAAACGATTTCGTCCGAGATGGACAGGAACAGGCCATTAAGCAGCGGCTTCACACCCTCAAGGATGTCTTCGCAGCTGCGGTAGTGATACTTGCCAAAGCTATTGTACTGGCCCTTCGGCGCGTTCAAAGTGCGCTGTATCTCTGCCAGCCTGACGTAGAATTCCTTACTCATAGGCAACTCCCATTCTGCTTGCCTGCTGCTCCGTACGGTAATCAGCCGCCGCATCCATTGCAGCCTGCTGTGGCGTCATCTCATCAAGCACTGGCTCTAAGATGGCCTTCATCATTTCGATGAAATAGATACCCGGATCAATCATGCTGCGTGCTCCTGGTGAATTGTGTAGCCCTGCTCTGTGAGCCACTCCATGACGTCTTTGATATCAAGCTGGTTAAGCACCTGCCTGCCACTGAAGTCGAGCAGAGAGACCTCATCTGCCTCGATAATCATCATGCCAGGGCGATATCCGGCGCGCGTCTTAAGCTCGCCACATTCAATCTTCATTTTCATTTCAGCGCCCTGCGCAGTAACTGCATCGCCATATCCCATTTGGCACGGTCACCAAACAGATGAGCCTCTCTTGAAAGCTCCTGAGCCTTCGTGAAGTAACGTGATTTCATGACTGAACTCCTTTGCGGATGGAGATGAACAGGCTGCGAAGGCGACGTGCAATGCGTTCTAGCTGGGATTCAAAGTCGAAAGGGCAGCCCAATGCCGCCCCTGCCGTTGCATAAGCTGGCATGGGATACCTCGTGATAAATTTGGTTGGTGTAAAAAGAAGGGGCCATTGCGGCCCCCATAAGGTGTGTTACGTTCTGGTTATCTATCCTGCTGAAATCTCAGCGTTGGTGCGTAGCAGCTCAAAGCCGTCTACACAGGCGGCTTTACGGTGTCACTCAATTCACTGCTATAAACCCCAGCACCATCAACACACCAATAGCTATCCAGCCGATAATCCATTCAGCGTTGCTCATGGAACCTCCAATAAAAAAGGCTGCGGGTTAGGCAGCCTGATTGATGTAAGTGCCGGGATATTTATCCACGCCCGGCGCGTGTCCCTGCCATTCCCCAACAGCAAGAATTCGTTTAATCTTTAAGCTCCCCAACAGTAGAAAGGATGTGTTCATGCAGACCATGAAGACCGTTTGTCCTGATTGCGGTAGCGAGATGTTCAAGAGGCCCGACGATTTTGATTTTGACAGCAATTTCGTTGACGTTTTCTGTGCTGATTGTGGTAGAGAAATCACCAGGAGCGATGTTGTCAATCAGGCTACGGATGTGGCTAAAAAACAGGTTGACGATATGCTGAGGAATACCCTCAAAGGAACTGGCTGGAAATTCAAGTAACTTAGCAATCTCATTCACCTGACTTTCCGCCTTACTGGCGTCTATACGAATCTCAATAGGCGCTATTTTTTTCTCAGTCATAACTACCTCGCCGTTACGATGTCTTTTGAGTTGCGATAGCCAATAAAAAAGGCCGCCTAAGCAGCCTCATTGGTGGGTAGTCCGATCATCTTGTTAAGGTCTTCAACCTTAAGGGCAGGCAATGAAGCCCTAACGCTATCGACGTTTTCAGGTATCAGCTCCTGGCTTTCAGGCCAGACCTCAACCAGGCGTTTGATGGTCGAAACAGAGTTAAGGGCAGCCCATACTGTCTTTTCGATTTCCTCTTTGCGCTTTTCTGCCTTAGCCTCAGCAGCAAGGATTTCATCAAACCGCTTTGTAATCTCATGTTCAGCAGCAAAAAGGCACTGATCACGACTTGGTGTCACCAGATAAATCTCTTCACCTTTATCATCAACGCCATAACTGACCCAACCAAGACGGCGGCCGCCGATTGCGATGTTGATATTCCCACTGCGCCCGGAAGAAACGTAGGTGCTCGCACCGAGCTCCTGAATTTTCCTCTCGATATTTGTCATCTTGGCAAACAGAGAGTCAATTTCTTGGGCTTTCTTCTCGCCACCAAATGCGTGGATTCTCGCAGCCCGAGCAGCCTCGTTGCGCTGCGTTTGAAGTGATGCCAGCTCAGCTGTAACGCCTGACTTAGCAAGTGCATTTTTGGCAATCTGCTCACGGATGACGGTAGTTAAGCGTACTGATGACATATGGAAACCCTCACTTATAGATATGTGTTGCGCCCTTGCGGACGGTGCGGTGTCCCGCGTTATAGATAGCCACATCCGGCAAACACACTGATGTGCTCTCATGCCTGTCACGCAGAGAAGGGGAGATGCAAGCCTTCTCGATGCGGCTGATGTGCTTAACCTGAATCGCCACAACCTCTGGCTCAATGCCGAAAGCCGTGTCGATGATTGATTCGATGCGTTCGCGATCCATTGCCACCGCACGACGACGAGCATGGCGGCGTGATTTGGCGTTCTCTTTAACCGATGTGCCGTAAGTGATTACTGTCATGGTTGCCTCCTGAAGTGGTTTTGGTACTGCCGACTGGTAAGCCGATAGACAGTCCAAAGCCATCTCGTTTGGTTATTTGGCGCTTTGTCAGCGCTGCAATGTTTTTAAAGAGCATCACCGTCCTGGTGAGTAGTGCGTCCTGCTGATGGGATAAAATTACAATAAAGTTTGTATGCTGTAAACAATAAATATTGTATTTGATGGCGAAAAATACAAATAGCTTTGTTTTTAAAGGTGATTTATTTTTGCGAAGTGGGATCTGCAGGCACAAAAAAGCCCGCTCGGTGGCGGGCTATTTAAGTAACGCCAATAGGTTTTATCAGCGTTAGGTCATTTTTTAGAAACATATTGCTTTATAATATCTGCCACTTCTTTCGCTAATGAGAGCCAAACGCTTGGTATGTCATCTTTATCTTCTTTTGAAGACTTGCTGAAAGCAAAGCGCAGAAGCGCTAAAGCCAGTGTTGTAGGAATGGCAGCCAAGACAACAATGCCAGAAGTCCAAAGAATTTTGGTTTGTGAAATGAAATCAGCATACTTCTTAGGGTCTTCAACACCGCCTGCAAATTTGTGTAGATCAAGCGATGTCATAGGCCAAACAACAAGCCAATAAAGTAGAGCAAGTAAGAAGGCGCACACAATTGCGCATGCGCCATAGAAAGCTATAGACCTGAATCTAAGCGCCTGCTTTTGCTCGTTAACCTCATGCGTAGCTTCGTCAGCGGTTATTGACGTTGTCTGCGAGTCATCCGAAACGTCACCCATTACATAAAGCCCAGCTTTTTAAGCCTGTAGCTCATAGCGTTGACTGAAACATCGAATAAACGGGCCAGCTCGGCAACATCAGTAATTTTTCTCTGCTTAAGCAACACTTTTACAGCGACTTCTGGCATCAATACTTCGGCGGCAAACTGATTAGCATCAACTTCGCGCTGGTCATAATAGCTCATAGAAAAATGAGAAGATGGATCACGGAAAGCATGACCATGACCCAGCATGTAATGACCCAACTCATGAGCAATGGTAAAACGCTGGCGCTTTGCTGAATCGGAAGGGTTGAACTTAATGATGGCAGTATCGCCATCCGGCACAAGCTCACCAGAAAGGCTCTTGGAAGCGTTATCAGCAAATGGCTCTACCCGCAACCCTTCTAATGCAGCTATTTTGCTCGGGTCTATTGGTAACCCACCCTTCCAATATTTATTCAGAAGGTTTCGAGCTGTTTTTACTGGCATGTCAACCTCCTAGATTGAAATGTTCAGATGTAAGGAATCATCTCCGGAGGCTCAAGCCTCAAGAGCTGCCTGTATGGATAACCAGTGGTTACATTACACCGAGTCAACCATAACGTCTATATTAAATGTAATATCGAGTTACGTCACTGCAAACTGAATAGCATTACGTGCTAATGATTCATGAATGACAGCAGAATTAACCACATAAGCATTAAAAACTTTTCTAGCTTAATGGAATGATGCGGTGCCTGCGCAGAAGGCCGTAAGCACCATCATGAGAAGCAGAAACCTGTGTAAGCCTGAGTCAACCCTTCGCCATACGATAGCCATAAGGATCAACGCAGTTACTGCAAACTGGATGGCAATTACTTCACTGCGCATGAATCACCCCAACATCTCTGCCAGCCACTAAGCCTTAAACCAGCCGCATCTTTGTCTCGATCGCAACGCCCAGCACCTTACAGTTACCGTTAACCGGCACCATAGGCCATTGCGGATTAAGGCCCTTCAGGTATTTCTGGCTGCCGTCGATGATGAGCTTCTTGAATGTAGCTTCGTTGTCATCAGTAAGCTTCGCCACGACCAGGCTGCCATTGACCGCCTCACGACCTGTATCGAACAGTACATAGGTTCCTGCCGGAATACTTAGGCCAATCGGCGCAGTCATCGAATCGCCTTCCACCTGCAACCAGAAAGCCTCTCCTTGCGTATGTGCGTCAGATTCAAGCCACATATCGACATCCTTAATCGTATAGGGTTCACAGGCTTCATCCCATGCGCCAGCCTGAACCTTGCTTAAAACGGGATAGCGCGCAGTCGGCTTGTAGTCCCGAGGGTTAGACACATTGCTGTCTAAGGTTGCCCCTGTTCCATCAAGAAGCCATTGGATGTCGCAATTTAACGCCTTAGCTAGCTCAGGCAGATACCTTGGTCTTTTAGTTTTACCGCTCTCAAGCTGGACAATCGCCTGCTGCGTTGTGCCGGCCTTTTCCGCTAGCTCTGTCTGAGTCAAACCCAGTTCAGTCCTTTTTGAAAGCACCCTTGCCGCAATTGTCATTTAACACCTCATCAAAAAAGAGATGTTCACAAGAAAAGCTGTAATTGACAAACAAAGTAGTTTGTATTTAAAATACAAGAAAGTTTGTCAAGGAGGCTATATGCAAACTATCTCCCAGCGCCTCAAGCAGAAACGAGCAGAGCTGAAGATGACTCAGACCGAATTGGCGCTTAAGGCAGGTGTGAAGCAGCAATCAATCCAACAGATTGAAGCTGGTATCACCAAGCGCCCACGGAAGATCTTCGAAATCGCTGTAGCTCTGCAATGTGATCCTGTCTGGCTGCAATACGGAAACGGCGTCAATACCGCCGCCTAATTTCCACCGCTCTTTACACAATCTAGCCCGCCGCCAACGCGGGGAACTTTTAAACCGAAGTGACTTGCTCACCGCAATGTCACGCATTCATTTACCTACATGGAAATTATCAATCATGGAACAAGCAAGAAACAGCAAGTTGATCAACGAAGTAGAAACTGAATTACGCAGCCGCCTAACACACAAAGGGCAGCGCGTTCTGGCTGATGAGGCCGGATGGCATGAATCGAAGGTAAGCCGCTTAAACCTGCGCGATATGGCGACGGTTTTTGTGCTGCTGGAGAAGGTGTGGGAAACGAGCCTGATAGCAGAGGTTGCCCGACAAGCGGTAGCAGCTGCGATGGGAAAAGAAAAAGCGCCGAATGCGGTAACATTCGACGCCTGATAGCAATTTGCGAACACAAATAACTGGAGGAAATTATGCCAGGACTAACTGGATATGTAAACAGTAAAGGGGGCAGTTATGTCAACTGCTGAACTTTTTGATTTCAACGCAGCTCGCAAACACAGGAGCGCAAGGATGGAAAACCAAAAGCAGGGGCATTTTGCACTGTTCCGGAGTCTTCTGTCCAAGGACTGGGCCAAAGATACAGCCAAGCTGGCAATGTGGATTCGGCTTATCGGTGAGGCTTCCTACAGGCCACGCACAGTAGAGTTTGCTGGCAAGGAATGGAATCTTCAACCCGGCGAACTGGTCACCACAGCGGCGATTATGGGCCGAAAATTACGTGACCAAGATGGCACGGAAAAGAGTCCGCAGGCGGTGACCAGAATGATTAATTTCTTCGCCAGAGAAGGGATGATCACCACCAAGGGAACACGCTTCGGTACGGTGATCACCATCACGAATTATGCCGAATATCAGGTCATTTCAGCCGATGAACCTCGCGAAAGACCATCCGATAACAACAAACCCAGCACTGGAGCGGCTTTGAATGCCGTACCCGATGAACCATCCGATAAACCATCCGATGAACAGAACAAGAAGTTACTAGAACAAGAACTAAAAGATAAAACCCCCCATACCCCCAAAGGGGGCTTGGAAGGTGATCAGGTTAAACCTGAAAAGCGTCGGGCAGAGCGAATTGATTACGAATCATATCTGGTGGCTTACAACGAGGAGGTTGGTGATCGCCTTCCACACGCCGTATCTGCCAATACTCAGCGTCAGCGCCGCCTGAAAAAACTTATCCCTCAGCTCAAAACCCCAAACGTCGCAGGCTTCCGGTCATATGTCCGCGCATTCGTCTGCCAGGCCAAGCCGTTTTACTTCGGTGGAAACGAAACTGGCTGGTCAGCGGATCTGGATTTTCTCCTGCGTGAAACAACGCTCACCGGCGTCAGGGAAGGCAAGTTTGCAGACCACAAGGAGCCAGCATGATTAACACCGACATCGAAGCCAGCGTGATTGGCGGCCTGCTGATTGGCGGATACACGCCGGATGCCAGCGACGTCATCTCAACACTGGACGAAAGCGCATTTAGCGTAGACCTGTACCGCCGGGCATTTGGCGAGATTAAGCGCCAGGCGAAACAACGTAGCCTGATTGACGGGATGATGGTTGCCGAAGCCATGGGTGACGAGTATTTCGGTCACGTCATGGAGACCATGCGCAAATGCCCTTCAGCAGCAAACCTGAAAGGCTATGCCCGCGTGGTGGCCGACTATCACAAGGTACGCCGGTTCACTGAACTGATGGACGCTGGCAAACGTGAAATCACTTCAGCAGGTAATCACGAGATTGCTCTGAACGCTATCAGCCAGTTCATGGCATCACTCACCGACATCGACCGCCCTGGCGATGAAATCAGACCGATGCATATTCGTGACGTTCTGGACGGTTATCAGGAGCTGCTGGAGAAGCGCGTTCGTCAGGGTGAGGAATCCGACACACTGAAAACCGGCATCCCTGAACTGGACCACATCACCGGCGGCATCAACTCCGTCGACCTGGTCATCGTTGCGGCGCGCCCTGGTATGGGTAAAACGGAATTTGCGCTGACCGTAGCTGAAGGTGTTGGTAGGCAGAAGTTGCCAGGCAGCAATCAGAAACGAGGCGTACTGATTTTCAGCATGGAGATGGACGCTAATCAGGTCGTTGAGCGTCAGATCGCCGGTGCCGGTAATCTGCCAGTTTCAGCACTACGCAACCCTGCGAAGATGAACGATGAAGGCTGGGCAAAGGTAACAAACGGACTTGGTCGCCTGTTAGATCTGGATGTGTGGATTGTCGATGCCAGCAAGATGAACGTTGAGCAGATCCGCGCCATTTCAGAACGTCATAAGCGCAACAACCCGGCGCTGTCACTCATCTTGGTGGATTATCTCGGGCTGATTGATAAGCCAAAGGCAGAGCGTAACGACCTCGCTATTGCACACATCTCCGGAAGCCTCAAGCGCATTGCAAAAGACCTGAAGACGCCGGTTATGTCCCTCAGCCAGCTATCCCGTGATGTTGAGAAGCGCCCGAAAGGTCAGCGCCGCCCAACGAACGCCGACCTGCGCGACTCCGGCAGCATTGAGCAGGACGCCGACAGCATCATCATGCTCTACCGTGAAGCCGTCTATGACGAGGAATCACCAGCTGCGAACTATGCAGAAATCATCGTCACCAAGAACCGCTTTGGACAGCTAGGAACCGTTTATCAGGCTTTCAACAACGGACACTTCCAGCCAACAGATCAGGAAGCCGCAGCAAAACTCTGCCGCGCCCGCCCTGAGCAAACCCAGCAACAATCACGCCGCTACAACAAAGGGGCTGACGTATGAATTTAACCTATGAAGATTCAGAAGTAATTGCCGCATACCTCTGCGCAGACCGACCACAGTACAGAGGCCCGGTATTCATCGACCTCAGCAAGCTGGAAGACCTGCATATGCGTAGTGCTCAGGCTCACGTTCGCTATGCACTCATGTTTGCATCCGGAAAGTGGACATCGACCGGGAGGGCCGCATGACACACGTAACTCAACTGGTAATCACACCACCGCTGATGCGTCAGGCACGCAATATTCAGCTGGCAATCATCGACCTGGCGAAGAAGCGCGACCTGAAGCCTGAACAGTACCGGGCGCACCTGAACGCTATCGACATGCTGGCACGCGAAGCACATGACCTGATACTCGATGCTGAGTTTGAGCAGCAGGACAGGAGTCACCAATGAACAAGCTAACCGCTGAAGAGTGCAGAGAGTTGATTCAGCGCCTTAACGACAAACATGCTCACCCAATGAAGGGGCTGACCGGTGATGAAAAACTGTACCTGCAAGCCCTTGAAATTGCACTCCCCATACTGGAGCAGCAGGAGGCGATGCGGGTCCCGGCATATTATATCGTCTATCACCCAAACCCCGATCCGCATGAATATGATGACAAAGAGCACTCTCACTGTGGGTCAATTCATTTGGCGAGGCGATTAGCGGGAGAAATAGGCGGCAGCATTTGTCCAGTGTACATAGGGGATAAATTGAAGCAACCCACCAATCAGAACGGAGAGCAGTGATATGTTGCTGCACACCGGATGGCAGAGATTTCGATACTGGCGCTACTGGATGGGATTCGAGCGCGCCTATTACAAGCTGAAGAAGGAGCAGTGATATGAGTCAGTGGATAAAAATCACAAGGAAATCCCTGCCAGAACTTGATACCAGGGTGCTACTACTTTTCTCAAACTTTGATAATCACATTGAAGATGGATTTATAGGTGACGATGGCGACGGTTTTTATCACTACCTTTTCGACGGGGACTCAATGGGTGAAAACCCAACACACTGGCAACCACTCCCATCACCTCCGGAGGAAGCATGAGCATTCAAATCACCGAGCGCCAAATGTTTGAGAGATACGCCAAAATGATGGGGTGGGATTTATCTCTGGGTGAGGACGGCAAATATACAAGTCAAACCGCTGAAGATATCTGGTATGGCTGGAAGATTCGCGCCGATATGGAAAAGGCCAAAAGCATGGCTGAGTCATCACGCCAGCTAAATATGCTCGTCGATTACATCGGCAGAGGTGGCACATTTGAGGTGAAATCATGAACAACGTAATTCCCCTCAGACCTAAGCATCAAACCCTCAAAGACTCACACTCAGCGATATTGACAGCCCTTAAGATGCTTCGTGAAGGCGGACACAGTAAGCAGAGCATTGACCTGTTGTTGAGCGCAGCCGCCGACAACATCCATGACTACGTGGAGACAATCGAAGGGAGGTAACAGTGCAGGACTTCTGTTTGCACACAACGACTCTCGGGCATTTCACCAGACTCATCTTCGACCTCGTTTCTTCCGGCAAGAAATACCGCATCAAATTCTCCGAATGGCGTGACCTCCGAACAATTCCAATGAATCGCACATGGCGTATGTGGGTAGAAACCACAGGCGACTGGCTGCGCGCTCGCGGGGTAGTAGTCGATATTCGAAGCGGTAACGGGACGGTGGTACTCAGCAGGCCAATCAGCAATGAAGAAGTTCATGACTACTACGTTGGTCACTGGCTGGGCCGTGATGAAAGCGGCGAGCGCGAGAAGACGAGCAGGATGGACAAAGGCCGAATGCTTCACCTGATGGAGCTACATGAGCAATGGTGCCTGGATAAAGGCGTACCAATCACCATCCCCAACAACTCAGAGTTTTACGAACTCAGGCAGAAACAAAACCAATGACCCCCTTTACTGAAATTGGCGCAGCTATTGAAGAGGCTGCGTGGCTTGCTCACGCCCATAACAAACCGCACTGCGTATACCAGCGCTTTGACGGACTGATGGAAGTGACGCCAGAGAACCCCGACCGCAACCCTATGTACACAACCGGCGCGCCCGGTGTCGTGACCACTGAATACAGGAGAGCAGCATGAGAAATACATGGAGCCGCGAGCATCTCGACATTCTGGCTCGCGATTACGCAAACGCATCAACAGAACTGCTGGCAATCATGTTCGACAAGCCACGTCAGCAGGTAACCAACAAAGCACGTGAACTTGGCCTGAAGAAATCACCGGAATTCCTGGAAGTAGTTCGTGCAGCAACTGGTGCGATGAGGTGGCGTAATCATGCGTAAAACCTGGTTCACTCACCCCGACCCGATAGACACAAAAACAGCAGATGAGCTGATAGCCAGTTACAAATCACGAAATATCCAGGCCAAAAAGTGCCTTGCCTTTGACCCATGCTACTGGCTGGTAAGCGCACTTCTACCCGAATTCCGGAACGAGCCAATACCGAGCAGGCAGTATAAAAACCCAATGTGGAGCTGAAGATGAAAATTAAAACGTTCGGGTATGACAGGCACAAGCTGACTTCATTGACATACGAAGAGCTGGAAATGCTAATTCAGCAGGTCAATGAAGAGCATGCCTGCAGCGATGGCATCTACCTGGTAGATGCGAAAGGCAGGAAGAAAATCGACGCTATCGGATGGGCTGTTTATTACAAAAATAAGCAGGAGAAGCCCAATGCGTGAACGCTGCTGCCGCTGTCACATAACACTCACCTCAGAAGACAAGTATCACTACGGGGCTAACTGCGAAAATTGCGAGGTCGATTACCGATATGAAGAAGCCGAAAAAGCAAGCCCCATCAAATCAGCCCACTGGCGATGGCGTGCAATCTGCTTTGCCGTGCGCTGGTTGTGGTGCTCAGTTGCTGGATACCGAAGCCTACGCCTGTACCTCATGCCTCGACCTGTGGTGCCTGCTCGACCCAAATTTCAGGCTCACAGGAGAAAGTGATGACTGACACCAAATGGATAGCAGTCTTTGTAATTAGCGTCGTAATTGCAGGAATTATGCGAAGGAGGAAGTGATGGCAATCATTACTCTGCCAACCGAGAAAATGAAAACCCTCAGCGATGATAACTACCGTTTGCGGCGTGAGCTTCTTGTAGCCAGGCAATGTCTTTCTAGCGCCAACCACCGCGCTGACTTGCTGGAGAGGGAATTGCATACCAGGAGTTATGACATAACCTGCATACCGCCAATCAATATGACGAAGCAGATTGCCGAGTGGATTCAGGAATACCAGGTGCCGTGGGAAGTTTTGTACTGCACTGACTGCAAGAGTTGGATGAAAGAACTAGATTCGTCATTCCCGTATCACTGGGATGGCAACATCTGCAATTGCCAGGGAGGTGACGATGGCACAGGCTAAACAGCCGAAGCCGAAGCCGAAGCCGAAGAAATGCAAATGCTGTCCTGAAAAGTTTATCCCCCGCAATAGCCTCCAGACCGTCTGTTCCCCCAAATGTGCCATCCAACTCGCTAACCAGATATCCGAGCGCAAGCAAAAGCGCCTGGAGAAAGAGCAGCGTGCGGCATGGAACAAACGCAAAGCCGACGTGAAACCGTTAAGCCACTGGATGAACATGACCCAGCGGGCATTTAATGATTGGGTAAGGGCAAGGGACGGGAATATCTGCATCAGCTGTGGCAGCACAACAGCGGTGAGCTATCACGCAGGGCATTACAGGACAACAGCAGCGGCTTCGCAGTTAAGGTTCAATGAGGATGGATGCCACTCACAATGTGCATCTTGCAATGTGCATCACTCCGGCAACATCGGCCCATATAGGGTCAACCTCATAGAAAAAATCGGCCTTCAGCGCGTCTTAGCGCTCGAATCTAACAACACACCTCACCGATACACCCGCGAAGAACTGGAGCACATCAGAGCGCGTTACAGGGCGGCTCTGCGTGAACTGAATAAGCAAAGAGAGGCGGCATGAAACCAATCGATCACTACCGGCTGGCTATGTACCTGCACAGCCGCAAACAGCTTCAGCATCGACTCAACGAAATCAACTCGAAGATAGAGCGCATCCAGTACCTACCCCAGCGCAGACTGCCATTAGGCCAGCGCATCATGAATTGGTGGTTCGCATGACCGAATACCTCAGAGAGAAGTGGCTCCGCCTTCGCATCTATAAAAGGCGCGGCGGATTTGCAGTGGATTACCGGATACTCAGGAATATGGCGAAGATGATGGGGGTTAAGCATGCGCATTGAGCGTGACTATCAGCAAATCGTCAGGCTGTCAGGCGTCAGAACATCAGCGGACATGCGCCGGCTATTCGGTAATGGCTGGAAGACCATCAACAAATCGCAGCAGGCATGGGTCAGGCATCTGCTGGGCGTGTGGGGCGATCATCTGGGCGGAGAAGATTACGATCGTGCAGAGGTGAACGTGATTGGCCGTCTGATGATGCGATGCGAATGGAGTGAGCAGAAGGGCAGGCAGATAGAGAAAATCGTGTCACAGCTGCATTGTGAAGGGCTGCGTGGTGAAGAGCTGTTCCGCAAGGCGCGTGACCTGCTTATCCCTCAGTCATCAACGGCAAACATCATCGCTCTCGCCAAAGAATCCGATGATGCTGCCTTCGTTGAATCTGTCATGGTAAAGACATTCGGTAAGGACAACCCGCTCCGAAACGTAGCAAGATTACGCTACTGCAAACGCAAGAGCGTGCAAAACATCGGCTCATCGCTGATTTATTACTGCGCCATCTCACCCAAGGAGGCCCGGAACAGAATGGAATGGGCGATGGATATCCTTGAAGGAGAAATGTTTTACGCAATTAAGCGGGAAATGGAGAAGGAGATTCCTAAAATAGCCGCATAAATATACTAAATAGCACGAAATGACAAAGACAAAGGGCATGTAACCTGGCACATTAGCGGCATGATCGGGAAGTGAAGCGAACAGATCGCGGCTTTACCGGTCAGTTGCATAAATGTGGATGCCAAAGAGCCTCGCGACCTCACCAGTCGGCGGGGCTTTTTTATTTCTATCCCCTGAGAGGGATAAACCCTACTGCATACCCTGTAGCGGATAAGTAACACCACTAAACTATTTCAAAAGGTCGCCATCAGAGCGGCCTTTTTTATCATTGCCGTGAACCCGGCACGAAAAACCGGCACGAAAAAAAGCGCCATCCATATCCAGAAAGGCGCCAAAAAAATTCAAGTTCCACAATATGTCAGCCATCTTTCATAAACTGACCATAAAATCCTAACAATTCTTGATCATACGTTTGTGCAATAAATGTTATTTGGTTGCCTTTAAGATAGTTCTGTCTCTGTAAGGGTGTGCTGCTACAGACCCTTGTCGTTTTCACGTCACTCCGGGTTTCTGGATTTCCTCCTGTGTGTTATGGGGTGGCGTATTTTTTACCCATAAAAAAATCCGCTCAATGGCGGATTCTTCAGCGTTGACTACCCAACGGCAGTACGGTTCTTTTTCTCTCGACAAGGAAAAGACTAGCCGGACTTGCTCAGTTCAGAAAGTAGACAATTCCTAATTGAGCACGTCCCCGTAACCGGGGGTCACATGAGTATTGATATGAGCAAACTGGCATCAGGCGCAGCATATGGCGCATCTGCCGGGACGATTGCCAATGGTCTGCTGACCCGGTTAAGTCCCGATGAATGGAGTGCTGTGGGCGTACTGGCCGGTATTCTGGTCGCGCTGTTCACGCTCGGCATCAACTGGTATTACAAGCGCAAGACAACGATAGCGCAGATTAAAGCCCTTCAACGCTGGCCCACTGCACCAGACATCAACGAGGATTAACCCATGGCTATGTCAAACAGCCTGCGCAATAAGCTGATTGCTGTCGCGGGTGGCGGAGCTATGGCTATCGCCACGGTATTCCTCGGCGGAAAGGATGGAGTAGAGGGGAGGGTATACGAGCCTTACAAAGATGTGGCGGGCGTCTGGACTGTCTGCGACGGCCACACTGGCACCGACATCATAAAGGGTAAGAAGTACACCGACCGCGAATGCGACCGCCTGATGTGGAACGACCTGCAGCCAGTTAAAAAGGCGGTCGACGGGATGGTTAAAATCCCACTTGGCGAATACCAGCGCGCCGCGCTTTACAGCTTCACCTACAACGTGGGCACCAGCGCGTTCTCTAAATCAACCCTGCTTAAGCGATTGAACTCAGGCGATGTCGATGGCGCGTGTGAAGAGCTGCGCCGCTGGATTTACGCGGGTGGGCAGAAATGGCGTGGATTAATGAATCGCCGCGATATGGAGCGCACCATGTGCCTGGCGGAGAGTGCCGATGACCTTAAAGGCTAAGGTGCTTGCTGCACTCATCCTACTGGTTCTGCTGCTGTTAGCCACCTCAGTAGCGTTCGCACTCTACTACCGTGGGAATGCCATTGACTACAAGGCGCAGCGTGACACCGCAAGCAGCAGCCTTAAGCTGGCTCATGACACCATCACCGACATGCAGACGCGCCAGCGCGATGTGGCGGCACTCGATGAGAAATACACGAAGGAGCTAGCTGATGCTAAAGCGACTATCGATCAGCTGCATGATGATGTTGCTACTGGCAAGCGCCGGTTGCAGCTCAACGCAACCTGCACGAAGCAACCCACCGCCTCCTCCGGCCTGGATGATGCAGCCAGCGCCGAACTCACTCCAGACGCTCGACAAAATTATTTCCGTCTCAGAGAGCAATTAGCTACCTCTGAAAAACAAATTCGCGGTCTTCAAGATTATATCCGAAAGGTGGTATTTGATGAGAAGGGCGAAAGTAACCAGTGAAATTGAGGCTTACATCAACGAGCATCTTGAAGTAGATAGCAGCATGACTTCGGGCTTGAGATGGAAGAAAGCACCAAAATTCAATGGTCATATGCTCGGCAAGCAGGCCGGCGCTGAAACAGAAGATGGTTACTATCGGGTTGCCGTAAAAAGACAGAAGCTTTGCACCCATAGAGTGATCTGGTTTCTGGTCAACGGGTGCTGGCCTTTGTGCATTGACCATATAGATGGCAACCAAGCTAATAACTCTCCAGAAAACTTGCGCTCCGTGACCCTTTCAGAAAATCAACATAACCGAATCTGCAAAGGCGTTAAGCATGACCCTAGGCGCGATATGTATAGCGCAAGGATAACTGTTTCTGGTAAGTGCATCGAGCTTGGGTCCTTCAGGAGTGAGAGTGAAGCATCTCAGGCATACAAGTCAGCCAAAAGAAAGCTTCACCCATCAGCTCCTACACGATGTTATCAATGAGTCAACTCCGCTCAACGGGATTATTTCACCCTCAGAGAGCGAATCGAAACAGCCGGAAAGCAAATAGCAGGATTGCAGCAGTACATCAGGGAGCAGTGCCTGAAATGATTGAGGCGCACAGGAAAGTGCGCTAAATTTCCCAAAGATGAAGAGCTGCGTCCGAAAGGGTGCGGCTTTTTTTGTGCCCGAAAGCCAGCCCTGACAGAGATGTTCTGCCGGGGCTTTTTTATTACCACAACCAAGAGAAACAAAATGCTAACCATCAAGACCATCAACAAAGACAACGACATTTCAGTTTTACAGGCAACCGGCGACGTGAGTTTCGTTCGTGAATCAAGAATGATTTTCTTCCGTGGCTGGTCAGGCGGTGATGATGAAATGATTCTGGATGACGGAGAGGTTGCTTACGTCTGCAATGAGAAAGGCGTAACTGTCGCTACCTTCCAGTAGCTGTTACCAGAACCTACGTTACAACGAGCACCATAGAGCCTGGCTTCGGTCGGGCTTTTTTGTACCTGCAATAAATCTCAGCGCAGTCGCATGCGCATATCAACGAGAGCCTTTCAGTAAGCGAGCCTGAGAACTGCCGTTATAGGTGGCGACCTCTCTCGGGCGGCTTTTCTGTGCGAACAGGCTCACTTTCTAAAAGGTAGAAACGCAATGAATATTGTTCCACTGAACTACAAAGGTGAGGCGGTTCGTTTCAATACCGAAGGCTGGATCAACGTTACTGGCGTAGCAGAGAGATTTGGCAAACGTATCGATAACTGGATGCGTCTGGCAGAAACGCTCGAATACATTCGCGCCTTAGATGAGGCGCTAACCGGTGAAGATTCGCAGATTTTACATCCCTCACAATCGAGGTATGTAAAGACCAGTCGAGCCCGTAAGGATAGAGGCGGTGGTACTTGGCTCCATCCAAAGCTTTCAGTTGCGTTTGCACGTTGGTGTGACGCCCGCTTTGCTGTGTGGTGTGACTTGCACATTGATAGCTTGCTTCGCGGTGAGTTGACTGAGCAGCAGAAGTTTGAGCAAGCATGCCGCATCCGTGATGCGAGAAAGGAAAAAGTGAGTGCAGGGGCAAGTGAGCTGGCTCGCTGGAGATGGGACAAGCCAGCTATTGAGGCAAATGTCGAATACTGGCGCGAACAACTACAACTCACGCTGGATATCGCAGTCTGACAGCCAACGCAAATTTGCGTCGACCGAGAGCCTCTTTCACAACGGCTCTTTGTCCGCTGCTGGACGTGCGCCTGAACTACCTCCTACACTTTGTAACGTGTCTCATAAAAAAGGAGGATTCATGTCTGAGCGTCCGGTCGAAGGAGATCACCCTGACTATGACCCTAAACCAGTCTCGCCTAATCCAGATGAAAAAGGTGAAGGTAAAGACGATCCACATAAAGCACCTGAGTCAGGGGATAAATTCTGAATCATGCTAAGCCGCCTCCGGGCGGTTTTTTATTGGAGAAAATATGAAGATTCGACTCACCGTGAACGGGCTGGAGTATGCATCTGACGAAGGGCTTCACACCGCAACGGCTGAGGTCGTCGTAAAGCGTGGCGGGAAAGAGGTTGTCCGCGATACCTTCAACGGCAAGGCTGTCGGTGATTACTCCCGCACCTACGACGCGAAAGATGGCAAAGGCGATTTAGATGTGACTTACACAACCGAGTCACCTCACTTTCAGTGCAAGGCTGAGATTGTAGAAAGCGAATAAGGACTGAGTATGGCGACCAAAACTAAAACTGGCCGCCCTTCTGATTATCTACCAGAGGTGGCTGCTGACATCTGTTCACTGCTTGCCGACGGTGAAAGCCTGCGTAAAGTTTGTGAGCGCCCGGGAATGCCCAGCAAGACTTCTGTCTTCCGCTGGCTAGCTGAACACAAAGAGTTTCGTGACCAGTACGCGAAAGCCACTGAGACGCGAGCCGACGCTATTTTCGAAGAGATGTTCGACATTGCCGACGCGGTTGCCGAAGAAGCCGCAGCCGTAGCGAAAGCCCGCCTGCGCATCGATACTCGCAAATGGGCTCTGGCTCGCATGAATCCGAAGAAGTACGGTGACAAAGTCAGCCAGGAAATCGACCACAAATCTTCGGATGGCAGCATGGCAACTAAGCCGACGACCATCCAGCTGCTGCCCGTTGAGCCAAAAGCATGAGTGAAGCCGTACAGCTCCCGATCCCCGCTAAGCTTGCCCCACTGTTCACCGCCATCAATAAACGCTATCGCTGCTCACATGGAGGGCGCGGTAGCGCAAAGACTCGCACCTTTGCCCTGATGACAGCCGTCAAAGCGTATCAGGCCATGATGAACGGTGAGAGTGGGGTAATCCTGTGTGCACGTGAGTTCATGAACTCGCTGGAAGAGTCCAGTATGCAGGAAGTTAAGCAGGCGATCCTGTCGGTTCCATGGCTGGCTTCTAACTTCGATATTGGCGAGAAATACATCCGCACCATCGACAAAACAGTAACATACGTTTTCGCCGGTCTCCGTCATAACCTCGACAGCATCAAGTCAAAGGCACGCATTCTGCTGTGCTGGGTTGATGAAGCTGAATCGGTGAGCGAGATCGCCTGGCAGAAACTTAGCCCGACAGTTCGTGAAGAGGGCTCAGAGATTTGGGTGACGTGGAACCCGGAACGAGACGGCAGCGCTACCGACAAGCGCTTTCGGAAAGAGATGGGTGATGACTGTGTAACTGTCGAGATGAATTACACGGATAACCCGTGGTTCCCTGACGTGCTGGAGGGGGAGCGTCTGAACGATGAGCGCCGACTCGACCCTTCAACATATGCGTGGGTATGGGAAGGGGCCTATCTTGAGAACTCAGATAAGCAGGTGCTTGCTGGCAAATATCGTATTGCTGAGTTCTCTGATGATCTGTGGAAAGAGGCTGAGCGGCTGTTCTTTGGCGCTGACTTTGGTTTCGCCAAGGACCCGAACACACTGACCAGATCATTCATTCTGCATAACCGGCTTTACATCGAGTATGAGGCCTATGGTCAGCAGACTGAGCTGGACCACATGCCAGAGCTTTACGACACCATACCCGGATCTCGTGAATGGCCTATCAAGGCCGACTCTGCGCGACCAGAAACAATCAGCTACCTCAGGCGGCAGGGATTCAAAATATCTGCTGCTGAGAAGTGGCAGGGCAGCGTTGAGGATGGCATAGCACATTTGCGCGGCTTTGACGAAATCATCATCCATCCACGTTGCAAGAACGTAGCCCGTGAAGCTCGCATGTGGTCGTACAAAACGGACCGCATCACCGGAGAGGTGCTGCCGAAACTTGCCGATGGCGATGAGCACTGCTGGGACGGCATACGCTACGGGCTAGATGGTCATATTAAGCGCAAAGGCCAGTTAGCAGGGATGATGATCCCAAAAAGGCTGCGTTAAAGCCTAAAGATTTACCATGAACTGACGTTAATTTTAATGATGTACTTACAAGGAGATAGTTATGCAGCATCATTTTAAAAACGTTATTTTCCAACGCATTCCGAAAGGTTTCACCGCTGGCAATCAGGTCAAGCTAGCCGATGTTCTTGCTAATGGGAAAACGGAGTCAGCATTGATAGAAGCCCTTCAGAAACAATTTAAAGGCGACACGATAAAGCTGAAAAGCTATCAGTAATTTCCAAGCCACTTCGGTGGCTTTTTTATTGCCCCAAACCCACCAACGGACAAACCATGACTGACAAATTAACGCTAGCCGTCAATCACGCGCTGAATGACGTCAGGATTGCCCGTGCGCGCGCCATGGCATTTAACCCCGGCATGGGGCTGGACGCGAAGCGTGAGAGCGCATGGTGCGAATACGGCTTCAAAGAAGAGCTGACATTTAATGACCTGCACAAACTCTATCGTCGCGGCGGTATTGCTCACGGTGCTGTGAATAAGCTGGTTTCAAACTGCTGGAAGACGAACCCACAGGTTGTTGAGGGTGAGCAGTCAGACGACTCGCGAGAGCTTACCGCATGGGAATGCTCCAGCAATCAGGTATTCACTCACCGCTTCTGGCGTACCTTTGCTAAAGCTGACGCTCGACGCCTTGTCGGCCGATGGGCCGGTATCCTGCTGCACATCAAAGACAGCAAGAAGTGGGATGAGCCAGTAGTTAAAGGCAAAGCACTACAAAAGATAACGCCGGTTTGGGCGAGCGCATTGAAGGTGGGCGGCCGGGATAACAACGGCGGCATCACAATGTGGCAGTATACCGAGTCGCTTTCTGATGGAAGTACGGCGCAGCGCAACGTTCACCCTGACCGCGTGCTGATTATCGGCGATATGTCAGAAGACGAAATTGGCTTCCTTGAGCCTGGCTATAACGCATGCGTCAGCCTGGAAAAGGTCGAGGGTGGTTCAGGTGAGTCATTCCTGAAGAACGCGGCGCGACAGCAGAACATCAATTTCGACAAAGAGGTCGATTTCAACAATCTGGCATCGATGTATGGCGTCACAGTTGACGAGCTACAGGAGCGATACAACGAAGCAGCCAGAGAGATTAACCGCGGCAACGACACGCTGCTGATTACGCAAGGCGCGCAGGTCACATCGATGGTTAACGCCGTCTCTGACCCTTCGCCGACCTATGAAGTCAACCTGAAGACCTTCAGTGCTTCGGTAGATATTCCATCACGCATCATCGTTGGCAACCAGTCAGGTGAGCGAGCCAGCACTGAAGACCAGATTTATTTCAACAGCCGCTGCCAGTCGCGACGTGGTGACCTGTCGTTTGATATTGAGGACATGGTCGACAAGCTCACATCTCTGCAGGTAATCAAGCCGGTCGCGAAATTCAGCATCGTATGGGATGAGCTAAACGAGCAGTCACCATCAGACAAGCTGGATAGCGCAACGAAGATGAGCAACATCAACCAGACATCTCTGGCCTCAGGTGAGCAGGTGTTTACGGTTGATGAGATTCGCGTTGCTGCAGGATATGAACCGGGTGGCGGTGATCCATTACCAGAGGATGAGGAAGATGGCGAAACTGAAGAAGAAGCCGAAACCAGCAATCCTGCCCGGAAACAAGCTTGACCCGACAGGCGTTGACCGCTTCGAGCGCGGCGCAATGCGAGAATACGGCAGGCGCCTTAAGCAAATAAGCACACGTTACATCGAACTCCTTAACCGAATCCCGGCAGAGCCAGCAGTAAACCAGCGTTACACCTTCCAGTTAGACCCAACCCTGCTTTCGATGCTGTTGCAGAACAGCGATTCACTCGTTGATGAAATCCTGCTGCAGGGTGGCGAATTCAATCCGTGGCTGTTTCAGGATTACGTTTCACCATCTTATCAGCGAGGCACGGCGCAGGAGTTTGCCAACCTGTCTCAGCAATCTCCCGCGTACGAAGCAGATCGCGGCAGTGTGCAGGATATCCTTCTCAGCGATGCCTATCAAAGCCGGTTAATTCTGGTGAGAGCCCGCACGTTTGAAGAGATGAAAGGGCTTGCTGCGGATGTGAAGCAGGACCTGTCGAGAATCCTGACAGATGGGATGGGGCGCGGACAGAACCCGAAAGAAATAGCCAGACGGCTGCATGACCAGATAGGTATTGAGCAGGGCCGTGCTAACCGTATAGCCAGAACGGAAATCACCACCGCACTACGGCGTGCCAGATGGGATGAGCATGATTCAGCCAAAGATGAACTAGGCCTGAATGTCATGCTGCTTCATCTGTCTGCCCTGAGCGCCACAACGCGCCGGACGCATGCACTACGCCACGGCAATCTCTACACCTCGGAAGATGTTCGCGACTGGTACAGCATCAACGGCAATGCGATCAACTGCAAATGCTCTCAGGTCACTGTACTGGTTGATGCGAAGGGAGTGCCGCTCAATTCCTCTGTAATCGACATCGCCAAAAAAGAGTTTACCCAGACATGGGGTAGGCGCATGGCAACCAACAAATCACATCACTGCTGCGACCACAAGCACGCGGCTTAATCGAGAGATAACCATGACTATGCAGGTCAATGTCACCACTAAGGTGAACAGTCAGGCTATTCGCCGTGAAACGTATAACGGGCGGCCGCATCTGGTGCTGCCAAGTTACACACTGCCAGCCAACGTTGTGATGAACGGCGGCCTGTATCCGGCATCTGAAATCGACGCACATTATCAGGGGCTGGAAGGCACCCTGGCTCCGCTCGGACATCCGACTGTAGATGGCCAGTTTGTCTCAGCCTTTTCACCCGAAGGCATCAACGCTGGTCACATCGGCGCATGGAACCGCAACGTGAAGAAGTCCGGCAACCGCGTTTATGCGGAGAAGTGGGTTGATACCACTGTAGCGAACCAGAGCGAAGGCGGACGGGAGCTGCTTGAGCGCGTTGCCGCTATTGAGCGTGGCGATGACGTTCCGCCGATCCACACCAGTGTTGCTGTATTTCTCGACCAACTGGAGTCCAGCGCAGAACAGAAGGCGCAGGGCATCGAGTGGGTCGCGAAGATTAACATGATGGACCACGACGCCATTCTGCTGCACGAGGTTGGCGCAGCGCAGCCCGAGCAGGGTGTTGGTCTGATGGTTAACGCTGACCAGGCGAAAACGCTGCAATCCAACTCTGGCGCGCTGATTGGCGAATCATACCGCGAGCGCGAACGCCGCCTTGAGCAGGCTGCCCGAGATAAGTTTGCTACCGGCCCGGATGATTACGCGTGGATTGCTGACTTCACTGACTCACAGGCGATCGTCATCCGTAACGGGGGCGATGCGCAGGTTTACGGTTACACCACCGAAGGCGGCAAGATCACCTTTGACGATACCGGCTCAAAAGTCGCCCGCCAGGAATCATGGGTCGCCATCGTAGCCAACAAAGTTAAATCCCTTTTCACACCGCAGGATGCTCCTGCAACAAACCACCAAACGGAGGGCGATATGCCTTTAACCAAAGAAGAACTGGAACAGATTGGCACTATCGTCAGCGGCGCTATCGCTGCTAACAACGAAGCGTCACTGAAGCCCATTACTGAAGCACTGGCAGGCATCCAGGCCAATCAGAAAACGCTGTCAGATTCACTGACCGCCAACTCACGCGCTGAAGAGAAAACCAAGCGTGATGCTGTGGCAGCAGCGCATGGCGAAATCGTTGCTAGCGCACTGTCAGGCGAAGCCCTGGACGCAATGTTTAAGTCTCTGGGTGAAGCTACCCACATCGGCACCAACAGTGCCAAAAACCCACCAGTGACCGGCGCACCGGATCCGGCTGCTTACTTCGGAGGTGCTGCGTAATGGCACGTTATCGTCGCGTTAATATCGACGGTCAGTCTCTGTACAAGACCGAAACCCGCGTTACTGCTGCAGCTCTGCTGCCGGGTACTGCGGCTGTCATCAACGACGACAATGAGTTTGCGCAGGCTACCGCGCTGGCTGGTCGTCTCTACATCATTGATGTGGCATATCACCAGGGCCTGAATATCACCGAAGCCGTTCCGGCAGGCGATTCTGCTGTAGGTAACTACGTAGAAGAAGGTCGCGAGCTGGCTCTGTTATGCACGGCTGGCACCTATGCAAAAGACACACCGATCACGCTTGGCACCAACGGCCAATTCGAAATCGCTACGGCAGACACTGATTCAGTGATTGGCTACAGCCAGGACGAAGCGACCATCGCTGCTGGCGCTACCGATTTTATCCGTGTGCGTATGCGCGTCGGCACCGTTGCCGCAGCTGCTGGCGCTTAATCAGGAGAATAAGAATGTATTTTACCGCTGAAACACTGGCTGCTAACAGCCGACTGCGCGGACACTGGAACGAGCTGTGGGCGAACCGTGACATCTTCAATGCTCAGCACGACATGATGGTTAACGCGTTTCGTACGCGCATGACGCATGAGATGCTGGCAGCGAATGCCATCGGCGGCTTTACCCGCGAGTTCTGGGCTGAGATTGACCGCCAGATTATCCAGATGCGCGATCAGGAAGATGGCATGGAAATCATCAACGACCTGATGGGCGTGCAGACCGTTCTTCCTATTGGCAAGACTGCGAAGATGTATAACGTATCAGGCGACATCGCAGATGACGTATCAATCAGCATCGATGGTCAGGCGCCATATTCATTCGACCACACTGATTACGATGGTGATGGTGACCCGATCCCTGTCTTTACCGCTGGTTATGGCGTCAACTGGCGTCATGCTGCTGGCCTGAGCACTGTCGGCATCGATCTGGCGCTTGATTCTCAGGCTGCCAAACTGCGCAAGTTCCATAAAAAGCGCGTGAACTACTACCTAAATGGCAGTGACACAATCTCCGTCGATGGTATGAAAGGTCAGGGCATTCGCAACCACCGCAACACTTCCAAGATCAACCTTGGAAGCGGCGCTGGCGGTGCAAATATCGATCTGACTACGGCTACCCCGGCCCAGATGCTGGCCTTCTTTGGTCCTACAGGTGCCTTTGGTCTCAATGCCCGCCGCAACAAAGTCGCTGCTTATGACAAGTTGTGGGTGAGCGCCGAAATCTGGGCGAACATGTCCAAGCCTTACACCATTGAAGTTGGCAGCGGCTCGAATGCTTTTGTAAGCGGCACTGTGCTGGATGCGATCGCGAAGTTCATTCCTGCCAGAGAAATCACGCCGACCTTCGCACTTACCGGCAATGAATTCTTCGGCTACCAGCGCCGTCAGGACGTCATTTCTCCGCTGGTTGGTATGGCTGTTGGTACTGTTCCACTGCCGCGTCCAATGCCGCAGAGCAATTACAATTTCCAGATCATGTCTGCAGAAGGTTTGCAGATTAAGAAGGACGGCGAAGGCCTGTCCGGTGTGGTCTACGGCGCCAACCTGGCTTAAGGAGAAATCATGGCTGATAAATACGAAGTGATTAAGCCGTGGCACGGCGTAGCAAAGGGTGACGTAGTGCAACTGGAAGCAGTGCATCCATCACTGAAGCCTCACGTCCGCAAGCTTTCCGGTAAAGCATCGGCTGAGCTGGTTCCGGCAACACCTAGCGCCACGTCAGACAAGCAGGCCCGCAAAGATGCGATCACCAAGCGTCTTGATGAGCTGGGTATTGAGTACAAAGGCAATCTCGGCGCTGACAAGCTGGCAGAGCTGCTGCCGGACGGTGAGCTGGAAAAGCTTTTCCCAACCGCTGAATAACAACCGCCGCGCTGGCGGTTTTTTTATGCCCTGTTCCGGCAGGGCTGAGAGGTATTCATGGTTACCCAGGAGCAGGCAAAAGAGTATCTGGCTAGCCAGGGTATTACGCTGCCAGATTTCATTCTCACGGCGCTTGTTGAGCAGGCAAACAGCATTCAGGAATGTCTGGATGCTAATTACCCGCCAGCTACAGCGTTACTCATTCAGATGTACCTGTTAGGACTGATGGGGCTGGGGCAGGGCGATAAATATATCAGCTCTCAGTCAGCCCCATCTGGTGCGTCGAGATCATTCCGCTACGGCTCATTTGTAGATCGCTGGAAGGGTTCGATTGGTCTTCTGCGTGGTCTCGACAAAAACGGGTGTGCCACTGCATTGATACCCGCCGACCCAACTCAGCAGTCCTTTGCAGGCATCTGGATTGCCAAGGGCGGATGCATGTGTGGTGGGCGACAATGAGCTGGCTGCCGGCATCACAATTACCCAAGCCATTCGAACGGGTCTGGATCAGAACCTCAAATGGCCGGGAAGCGACTGGCTATGTGAACAGCAGCGGTGAGTGGGTGATTAACTGCCCTCGCATCGCTGCTGTAAAGCCCACCGTTGTTAGTTGGAGGGCATGATATGACCAGAACCGGCGGCTTTGTCGAATCAGGCAAAACCTACATCGCAGGCGAACACTGCTGTGACCACCTCATGCCCCGCGTGGATTATAGGGCAGAAAAGTCACATGGTGACGTCACAATCAATTTGGAGGTGAGCATTGAGCAGCCTAGACAGTTGGTCATACACAGCTCAGGCGACCATCTGGAAGCCTTTAGGGCTGGATGAGTACGGAGATTCTCTAGGCTGGTCTGAGCCGATGGTGATTGCCTGCGACTATCAGGGTGGACTGAGCAAGCGGCTAGGGGCGATTGGCGGCGAGAAGGTAGTTAAGAACACCATATGGACGGAGTACGCACTGGCAGATACCGGTGATTACATACTGATTGGCGCGTCGAGCAATCCAGACCCGATAGCAGCGGGCGCTGATGAGGTTATGCAGGCTATTCGCTATGCTGACACCTTTGAGCGGCTGGTTGATGATTATGCAATTCTGACCGGGGGCTGATATGGGAGTAAAAGTCCGCGGTATCCGACAGGCTCAGCAGAACCTTAATCGCCTGATTGGTGACATTCAGGGCAGGAAGGCTGTCAGGGCCATTCAGAGCGCATTAATCATCGGTTCATCACAGGCAGCGCTGTATACGCCTATCGACACGTCCACGCTCATCAACAGCCAGTATCGAGAGCTCGACATCAAAGGTACGAGGTTAACCGGGCGGGTTGGCTACTCAGCAAACTATGCGGTTTATGTTCACGACCCGAATGTGCTGCAGACATTCCGAAGGGCGACAGCCCAGAAGGAGTTTTTGACCAAAGGCTTCGAGGATACCCGCGACCTCATCGACCGCACCATTAAAAAGGAGATGAGCTTGTGAATCCTCCGATGCATCAGCGTGTTAAAAATCTGCTTATCGATACGGGCCTGACATCCGGATACACGGTTCAGTCACTCATCTGGACTGATACAGGTGACCTGAAGCAGCGGTTCATCGTGTTCCGGCCTAACGGTGGCACTCCGGTAGACAGAGATATCGGCTCCGATCATTACGTGCTTGTTGACCTGATCACCGGCAAATCTGCAGGAGATTACGCAAAGTCAGAGTCTGACGTGCAGGCCATCATCGACTACGTGCAGCAAAACCCTATCAGCGACCCCTGCGTCGGCCAAATCACCAATATGGGTGGCATACCATCACCAATCCCCACGGCAGAGGGGCGTATGGTCTGGCGCCTGCAATTTGCCTGTTCTTACGGCGAAAGTTAATCAAAAGAGGAATTACCCATGGCAGCAAATTGCCCAACGGACAACACAAAGTTGTTTGGCCGCGCCATTGTGCTCGAAGTAGCTGATGGTTGCGCCGATACAGTGCCGCAGGAGTCAGAGTGGAAGGCTTTGGCTGCAGGCACCAGTAAAGGCTTCGACTTCTCGCCGAACAGCGTGACGTCAGATGCCGATGACACCAAAGGCTACGTAGAGAACATTGTTACAAACGCTGACTTCACTATCTCGTTTGAGGGTGAGGTTCGCCGTAACGATAAGCTCGACCAGTATGGTGTTGGTCGCCTGATTAAGTATTTCAACACTGAAATTCAGGCGGCGCGCCAGCCTACTCTTTGGGTTCGCATGGAGTTCGGGCCGATCACCTTCCAGGGGTACATGCTGATCAACGCATTGAGTTCTGATGGCGGCACTAACGACATCATCACCTTCTCCACGGAGTTCAAGGTGGCGGCAGCCGATACCATCCAGGTAGTCGATACCGATGACAGAGTGCCTGCTACGGGTGTCACTGTTACACCAGCGACAACCTCTATTGCAGTTAGTGCGACCCGCCAGCTTACAGCGACCGTATTACCGGCTGATGCAACAGACAAGTCAGGAACCTGGACAACTTCAGACGCGACAAAAGCAACGGTAAGTTCTACCGGGCTGGTGACGGGTGTCGCAGTCGGCACTGCAAGCATCACCTTCACATCGACTGATGGTGCGTTTACTGGCTCCACTGCTGCGACCATCACCGCATAATATCCATTTCAGGGGCTTCCACCTGGTGGCCCCGAAAATGTCTGTTACCGGATTAACCCATGACACCTTACAAAGAGATTGGCGAGTGCATGATTACAGCTGGAGAGGATGAATATTTCTTCCGTCCTTCGTTCGCTGCAATGAGCCGAATCGGTGAACCGCAGGAGATTGTTCAGACCTTCGCCGATCTGCACCACGATGAGCTGACACCTCTGATAGAGCGTGCAACTGCCGCATATGGACATGTTCCAGCCTGGCTAATCGAGCACATCCGCAGCTGCAATTACGGAAAGCGAGCGCTTATGGCTGCCATGACTGTGATGCAGGCGTGCTGTGAGGATGATTTGTCTGCTCTTATTGGTGAGTTCCGTCCGGCCAGAGCGAAAGGCAGGCCATTTAAGCGCCGCATGGGCTTGATGGGTGATTTTGAGATGCTGCTAATCGCTCAGTCCTTGATAACACATGGCATCATCGGTAAGGCAAAGGTTCGGCAGTTACAGCGCCATGAAAGCGGCAAGGCAACGACAGAGTTTAATTCCTTCGATTACATTAACGCCGCAAGAAACCACTTCGGGATGAGCAGGAATGAGGCTGAGCAGTTAAGCATGACAGAGTTCCAGATGATGCTTGCAGCGAAATACCCTGACCAGAAAGGCTTTACTCGTGAAGAATATGACGCCACGCGAGACGAGTTCTTAGCCAAACAGGAAAGGCGGAGAGCGAAAGCTGCTTAATACCGAAACACTGCGCAAAATTTACTCGTCTTTATTGAAAAAAAACCGCCTCCTGGTAGGATGATTTCCAAATAACTAAAGGCGTAAATTATGAAAATTTTAATCACAATGTTGGCAATGTTGCTTCCATTTTCAGCGCTTGCTGTAACAGACGATGGGATAGTTACGTCAGTCAAAAAAGAAGCTGAAACTGAGTGGTTTCCTTCCGAAGTAACAGTTGAGTCTTTTGAAAATGCTAAGTTCTTTCCTAGCGCAGAATATTCTGAATACTCACGTTCGGGGAACGTGTGCGGTGTAATTACAGCCAGGTCAGGGGGTCAAAAAGTTTCCCTCAACTTTATATCAGAGGCTGAAGAGGTAAACGGCGGGGTGAGAGTTGGAACGCCTCAGCTATATGACAAATCAAAAGAACCAGCAGTAGCGCGAAAAGCGCTAAGCCAAAAATGCAAGAACCCGCTTTAAGCGGGTTTTTTTATGCCCGGAGAGAAGCGAATGGCAGGTGATAAGCAACTAGGCACCATTGTTTACCAGGTAGAGATGGATGTCGCTGATCTGATTGCCGCTCAGCAAAAAGTTAACCAGCGCCTTGACCAGATGGATGGAAGTTTCAACAAATCATCTCAGTCTGCCGGCCGGTTTGAGGGGGCGCTGAACAAGGTTGGCATTGCTATCGGCGCTGCTTTCACTCTGGAAACAGCAAAGCGTCTGATCGCAATTGGCGATGAGATGAGCACGCTTCAGGCGCGCGTAGCGAGGCTAAGTCCAAGTATTGATTCCGCCAGAGAAACAATGAAGTCCCTTTCTGTTATTGCATCGCAAACTGGCAGTAGCCTTGCTGACACCGAGCGGTTATGGGAATCCATGACATCTGCTCTTAAGGAAACAGGCGCGACAAACTCTCAGATTCTGGCACTCACATCCACCCTTCAAAAAATTGGAACAATTGGCGGATCTTCGGCTGAAGAAATGTCTAACGCACTTCGCCAGTTTGGTCAGTCTATTGCAGGCGGAACGATTCGAGCTGAAGAATTCAACTCAATACTGGAGCAGATGCCAGAGCTTGCTCGCCAGATCGCTTCCGGGCTCGGAATTTCTATCGGCGAACTACGTAAAAGAATGCTTGAGGGGAAATTAAGTGCAACTGACGCGCTTAATGCTATTCAGGGTCGTTCTCAGGCGGTGAATGAAGAATTCGATAAGATGCCGGTCAGCATCGAGAGGGCAAAAAACAGCCTAGATGTGGCATTCAGAAATGCGATCAGCGATCTGAACCAGGCCATTGGCCTGACGTCTACGCTTGCCGGTCTGATGCAGAACGTTGCTGATAACCTGAATTTCTATAACAACAATGCTGGCGATGCGGCAAGGATGCCGAAGTTGATTAAGCTCCAGCAAGATCTGAATAAAGAGGTCCAAGAGGGCCAGCGCTGGTACGAGACTGACACCGTATTCCAGCAGCGTCGAGGCCAGGCAGCATTCGAGCTCAAAAAGACCGAGCAGGAAATAGCCAGCATTCGAGCCAAGGCAGCGCAGGATGCAAAAAATAACAGCGGATTTAAGCCTTCTGGCACTAAAGGCGACGATGCAGCCACCCAAAAGCTGGTCAAGAACTCTGAGAGAAGGCTTGCTCTGTCAAAGCTTGAAGGCGAGGCGCGCGCCCGTCTTCAGGCGCAATACGACGCCGCGGATGCAGGGGTAACTGATCAGAAAAGAGTTAAAGCTATTGAGGATCAGTACGCAGCAACTTACCGCAATACTGAGGCTCAGAAAGAGAACAACAGGGAAGGCAAGACTACTGCAAGTCGGGCAGAGGCAATCACGCAGAAGCTTGAGAACCTCAAAGGGCAGTCAGAGCTGGCAGCAGGCTCAACAAGCCAGTTAAGCCGCGAGCAAGCCATCCTTAACGCACAGCAATCGCTGGGTATCGCTGCCACCAAGGAAGATATCGCGCTTGCTGGACAGTATGCAGCTGCCAAGTGGGATACCGGAAACGCGATCAGGGCTCAGGCTGCGGCTGAAAAGCTACTGCCAGAGGCCAAAGAAAACGCCAGCTACAAGCAGGATGTTGAAGATCTAAACACAGCATTGTCTGCGAAAAAGATTAGCCAGGAGCAGTACAACGTCACCTCAGAGAGATTGGAGCAAGAGCATCAGTCTAACCTCGCAAAAATACGTGCTGACCAGGCAGTATCCCCGCAGCAATCCGCCGCGGGTATGGTTGACCCAGTCCAGCAACTGGCTAATGAAAACGCGCAGAAACTGGCGCTGATCCAGCAATTCGAGGCTAATAAAACCCTCACCGAGCAGCAGGGTCTGGCACTGAGAAATGCCGCTAACACCCAATATGAGCAGCAGCGAATCGAAGCTCAGTGGGAAATATGGCGGCAACAGAGTGCTGGCAATGAAGTTGCAGCCGCTGCCTTTGATAGTTTTGCAGGTAATGCTTCTAATGCCCTGACCGGCATCCTGACCGGAAGCATGTCTGTTCAGGACGCAATGCGCTCGCTTGGTTCGACCGTGCTTAACAGCGTAATCAACTCATTTGTACAGATGGGTGTTGCATGGCTTCAGTCGGTAATTATGGGGCAGGTGGGGATGACCGCTGCGGCGGGAGTTGCGGCGGCACAAGGGGCAGTTATAGCTGCTGCCATGGCGCCAGCTGCGGCTATGACCTCGCTCGCAACATCAGGAGCAAACGCCGTGCCAGCTCAAATAGGAATAGGCGCAACCGTTGGAATGGCGCAAGCACTGTCTGTTGCCGGAGCACGTAAGAACGGCGGTCCTGTTTCGGCTGGGTCGATGTATCAGGTGGGCGAAGGTGGTTTGCCTGAAATATATCAGGCCAGCAGTGGCAAGCAATACATGATCCCCGGCGATAACGGTTCGGTAATCAGCAATAAGGATATGCAGGGTGCTGGCGGAGGCGGAGTGGTAATCAACATTCAGAACTACACCTCGGCATCTGTCGATGCACAGGCTGGTAATGACGGCAATGGTGGACTAACTGTCGACGTGATTGTTGCAGATTTGAATAACGGCGGGCCTATCAGTAGCAGCATCACCAGCAACTTTAATGTTAAACGCACGCCAAGGGGGCAAAGTTAATGCCGATTATTGACTATCCCGACTGGCTGCCGCTGGCGCAGAAAGCCAGCAAGAATATGACGCTGGATACTGGATTCCTTTCGGATCAGCCTGCGGTTGGGCCTGCTATCTTTCAAAACCTTACCGATGATCTGAAGGTTACCTGGTCGCTAACATGGATATTCACGCTGGCGCAAGAAAGGGCTTTTCAGCAATGGCTGAGAAGCCCTAACTACCTAAACCGGGGCGTAAACTGGTTCCGCATGAAAATCGACATTGGCGGCAGCGGTATTCAGATACAGGAACTGCACTTCACACAGATGCCTGTGCAGACCAGCATAGACGGGGGTGTTGTGACGTGGACGGGGACGGTAATAGCTAACCGCCTGAATAACCCAGATGACGACTTCGATGACATTATTGTTGAGTTGCCGCCGCCATGGGATTCATGGCTGGATATTGTTGTAACTGGATACCTAGATAACCGAGATCCAGAATCCTTGCCGAGGGTTCCCTGATGCCTTCCTTTCTAGAATATAAGCAACAGCGACCGACACGCGGCCTGTATGACACGCTGACGTTTTACCATCCATCATTCGGTTATGTGCGTCTCGTCGATAAGCAGTTTTACAACAAAACGCTCGGCGGCGTGATTTACCAACCAGCGAGATTTGAAATTGAGGAAAGCCAGCAGAGTGGGACGCCGGTAATCGACGCTACGGTCAAGCTTGGGCGGATATCCTCAGGCGTCAAATCAATGATGAAGCAATGGAAGGGTGCATCGCGTTTAACAGCGATAACCGCCACCCGGCAGATATTTGACAGTGGCGACGTGTCAGCACCGATTAAATCATGGCAGCTCTATGTTAAGACAGTGGACATAGATGCTGAAAATGCCTCCGTGACCTTATCTGTCACCAACCCACTCAACAATAACGTTGGCCGCCTCTATGACCCACGGGAATACACTGGACTGCAGTACCTCTGATTTTATTGCGCGCATGATCGGCGTCCCTTGGGCAAACCGGTCCTGTACGACTGATTCCGTCGACTGCTGGGGACTGGTGGTGCTTTATTACCGGCAGGTGCTAGGTATAGAGCTGCATCAGACACCAGACTACGAATCGGGTGCAGACTTCTTCACCTGCTATCAGGGTGACGTGGTTTTCTGGCAGCAGGTGCCGCATCCTGTAGAGAGCGGAATATTTGTTGGCTATACCGGCACGCGGCCGGCACACGTTGGGCTTATTCTGCGGCGTCAGGCGCTGCATTCTCGTGGCGAAAACGGAAGTGTCAGGCAGGACTCTTTGATGCTGATCCAGCGCGCATTCACCAAAGTGGAATACTTTCGATATGGCACTGATTGAACTGCAGAGATTTCCCGGAACGCCTAAAGAGCGTTACAGGGTGCCTAACGGCACCTTTTTTTATGCCTGGCTGGAAGATAATGACACCGCTCTGCACCGTGACGTGCTTATTGTGCGTAATGGCGTGAAACTGGAAGAGGATGACGAGCTGAATTTCGAGCTGTCAGAGCTGGACCACATTCAGATATTCGATCAGCCAAAAGGTGTTGTAGGTGACATCCTTAGCCCAATATTCAAGGTGGTTGGGCAGGTATTTTCTTTCCTGATGCCAAAGCCGGCCATTGCTAACTCTGGCGGGAACTCAGTGGACTCTCCGAATAATTCCCTGACCGGACAGACAAATACCGCTCGAGTTTATAAGGCAAAGCCGGACATCTACGGTCAGGTACGTTCATTCCCCGATCTGATTCAGGAATCGGTATTTGAGTACGTTACACAGAATGTGAAGAGCGGCGGGCTGAAGTATGTCACGGAATGGATGTGTATTGGCATTGGAAGTTATGACTACGACTCAGTGCGTTACTCCGAGTCCAGTATCGGGTCGTTAGCCGGTGCGGAATATCAGGTTTATCAGCCCGGAGAAGTAATTCCGCAAATCGTAGAAGGCTATGGTTTCGACGATGTAGACGGTCAAGAAGTGCCAGGACAGAACGAGGCAAGTGACTTCCCAATCCAGTCTGCCACCGCCAATACGATGGTCAGCGGAAGTTATTCCGGCGGCCAGATAGCCATTAAGATAGTGAAGCAGGCAGAGTTCGAATACTTCAAAAATTTGGTCCTGCCACACGCGGTTACGTTCACAATTAACGTAACGTACAGCACGGCATCCGGCAACGTGACAACGGACGCAACGTTTTCTGGCTCGCTGGTATCAGCTGTGGAAACGAACGACGGCGCGGTGACAAATCCGGTACGCTGGTACACCTTCACCTTTAGCCAACTGGAAGGTCCGCAGGACATCCCGGCAAACGCCACAATTAATACTACCAAGTTTGTGCTGAATGACAACGAAGCGCTGGTTGTGGGGCCATTCTTCTCGCCTGTCGCGTCCGATCAACTGTGGTTACATACGCAGTCGAGCTTAGGCGGGAAGAAAGAGACCAACTGGAAAGTCATCATCTGGAAGATCAATGATGACTACACGCAAGTTCCCGGGACTCAGCAGACTTTTACTTATCGCCAGACAACGCCACACCAGTCAACCAGCGAGGTTTTTTACCGAACCGACAAGTTGACGCCTGCTGGAGGATTTGGGAAATATGCAATCAGTTTCCAGCGTACCGATAACTCTGGCGACGCTTCTCTTCTGAAAGTAGAAGAGATTCACAGTATCAATATACGCCAGAACGTGACGCACCCAACGGATACGCTTGTGCGCGTCAGGGTCAGGGCAACGGAGAACGCACTAGGAAGTCGCGAACGAAAATATAATCTGTTAGCCACCCGCAAAACTATTAGCTACAACCTCGACACGCGCGCAGTAGATTACACGCTGCGAGCGTCCCGTTCCTTTGCCGATGCAGTCGCGCATGAGTGGCTGGTTATTGGTGAGCAACCAGTCAGTAGCATCGACCTCTACGGCCTGTATGCGATCGCAGAAGCACTGCCTGATGCTCGCCTTGGCTACTTCGATTACACGTTTGACGATGAGAACGATTCGCTGGGTGATCGAGTGCAGGCTATATGCAATGCCGCAAGCGTTATCGCATTCATGGATGACAACGTGCTGACGTTTACGCGTGATCAAAAGGTTGCCAATCCCGCCGCCGTATTTAACCGGGCCAACATGAAAACGGATGAATACAAAATAACGTATGAGGCCACTCTTCCGGGAGGTTATGACGGAGTTCAGGTGTCCTATGTGCATCCATCAACGAACAACAAGACGTACATTAACTACCGCATCGTCAACGGCGTGATCACGGAGCAAGAGGCGGAGAACCCGAACAAGATGGAAATCGTAGGGTTCCGCAACGAGTACCAGGCACGCGAGCGTGCATTACGTGAAGCAAAGCGGCTGATGTATTCACGAACCAGAATGAACGCCAAAGTATTTGAGGATGGCATAATCCAAGTAGGTAGCGTTATTCAGATGCCTGACATCTATGACAGCAACGAACAACAGGGATATATCACCGGCCGCGCCGGGAATGACTTTGATACCAGCGAGCAGATTACCTTTTCAGGGGATATGTATGTGCTGGTCACCGATAGTCTGGGCAAACCTACTCTGCGTTACCCAGCAACGGCCCGCTCTGACACGAAATACGGCTTCACCGCCGCAGTACCTAACATTCAGCTAAATATATGGAACGGAGACTCTGTGCAACTCCCATCGCGTTATCTCATAGCGACAGTGGAAGAGATGGACAGTCAGCTATGGACGGTCAGCAGTATCAAACCTAACACTGATAACACGGTATCTCTTACCGTCGCGGAATACAGCGACGCTATCTATCAATAAGAACCGTCACCGACCAACCAGACCCGGCCCCGTGCCGGGTTTTTTTATGGAAAAAATATGGCTACGCAACCTACACAAAACCAAGTTCCAAGTGAATCACCTCGCGACCTGAAGTTTAATGCGGGAAAAATTGATGAATTCGTAACATCAAAACAGCTCGAGTACCAAGATAGATTTGGTGTCAATCACTACACAATTGAAGGTCTTCGCTGGGTTGCACAGCAGGCGATATCGAAGTTTGGATATATTACAATTGACTCATTTCAGGCGGGGGCGACAATTTCATTACCTAATCAAGCGCTTCGAGACACCAGAACTGGTGAGTATTATCGCTGGGATGGCGACCTGCCAAAAATCATTGCAAGCAATTCTACACCTGAAAATACGGGTGGCTTTGGTATTGGGGCGTGGATATCGGTAGGTGATGCTTCTCTACGCGCGTCCCTTGCCAGCACCGGAATTGGAATGGGCGCATCAATGGTGGGATTCAAATTATCAGTCGACGGCGCATCCTCACGAACCCTACAGGAGAAATTAAGCGATTCTATATCTGTGCTGGATTTTGGTGCCAAGGGGGATGGGGTTACGGATGATTCAGCAGCATTCCAGAGCGCTCATGACTCACTAGGGAGCAACGGCGGTGTGATTTACATCCCCGGCGGCGCGTTCTGGCGCATAGAAAAACCCATTAATGTTTCGAAGCCAGTAACTTTCATCGGTGGTGGTAATACAGCAACAACCTTAACCCGCTCTGCTAATCAGTCTTCCACGTTTTTTAATATTGCGTCAGAAGGTTGCGGCTTAGAAAACCTTAGAATTATTGGCGCAGGAGCTCTCCAATCTACTGGTGGTACTTTTGCTGTCGATGCGACTAATGCATCATCAAGATTTTATGCCCGTAACGTCCAGATACTTTTTGTTCACTCGGGATTAAGGCTGCGCAGCAACCTGTTTACTTTAGACCGGGTTGAGGTCCGAGACATCCATTACCCTAGTGGCGTAGGTATCGAAGTGGACCAGTTAGGCGTTGACGACGGAGTGGGTACTATCGGGAATTCTGTTGTTCAGAATTCTGACGGAAATGAACCTTACGCCGGTATTAATTTCAAACACGCAATAGGCATACTTTTGCACAATACCCAATTAATGCAGTGCGGTCACTCTATCGTTATGGCCCCGCCACTCGGACGCGCGGTTAGCTCTGTTAAAATTGTTAACTGCTATCTCGATACCAGCGATGATGGCGGCCTGTTTATTGCTAACTCGCAGGCGGGTAATGTGCAGCGGATAACGGTAGCCGACTCGTGGCTCGCAAGCTGCCATAATGGTGCCGGGCTGCGGGTTGTATCCGGCTCTAACGTGGACGGATTAAGAGTATCCGCCTGCGAGTTTTACGACAGCGTTAACGGTATTCAAATTGATGATAATGTCACCCTGCAAAACTTTGAAGTTGATGGGGCTGTTTGTGCGGGTAACACTACCGCGGATGTTAGTATTGGACGCGCGGTGAGTAATGTTAGCCTGCGAAACTTGCGTACTGGTACCAGTGGCGGTTTCGGTGCATCGCCTCGCGGAGTGTTCTTGAATGCTGCAGTAACTAAAACTGTGGTAGAAAACTCAACTGTGCATGACCTTGTTGACGATTCGTTTCCTAGTACAGGTGTAGTTATTCGCAATCTTACCGGATGGGGTTTCGGTTCCGTAGTAGTTGACCCGGCGTCGCTAACGAATGGATCAGGTCAAACCTCAACATGTGCCTGTAAAGGCGCGAGGATGGGCGACATGGTAGAGTGTTCTTTCAGTAATGCGCTTTTGGGCGTGACCCTAAGCGCGTGGGTTTCTGCTTCAGACGTTGTAAGTTTCAGATTTCAAAACGGCACTGGTGGAACTGTTGACCTGGGGTCTGGGACAATCAGAGTTCAAGTGTCGAGAGTTAGCTAGGTAAAATTGGCCCCTCGGGGCCACTATCATTTTGAATATAACGCCCAGGCGTTATAAAGTCTACTTATGGCAAACCTTCCATTCGATTTGTTTGACGCTGAGATAGCGTCTGCTTCATTCTTGAAGACATAAATGCAATTTTCACGCATATCACCAGAGAGGACTTCCTCAGAAACTAAATCCTTTTGTCTGTCATACTTTTCTCTGTCAAATCTAGCAAAGTATCCGAAGCCTATTTTCATATTTTTCATTGCTGCATAGTATGAAAATTTCAGCCATTCTTCATTGAAGTCTTCAGGTTTAAATGCGACAAGGCAATCCTTACCGGCAATGTTAAGCTGATTCTTCGTTTCTGACTGAAGAGGATTTTCATCAATAATGTAATGAGCCGCCGACCATTTTGCAGAGTCTGTTTTGTCATAAGCCTGAATAGACAGGCATAGAGCAAGTATTATGTATGACAGTCTTTTGTCTTTATATTTATAGTTGGCAACTACAATTAATAAAGACAGTGTATAAAAAACTGGCCATATGAACCTTCCTGACGCTCTGAAGGCTCCGGTTATTCCATGCAAGAATGATGGGTAGTTGAAATCTATGATTGTCCTGTCGCCAAATGCAATGTTACCTGATAATGAATACAGATACAGGCCAACCATAAGGGCTAAAGCTATGCGCCGGTTTTTAGATGTTATCTTTTCCTTCAGGTACGAAAACTGGGAGAATATGGTAATGATTGCCATTAAAATAAGACCAGCGCCAGCATATGCCTGGCCCTCATAATCTCCAGGCTGCTTTTTCATTTCCGGTAGGATTGTAGATAGAACCTGATCATTTGGGTTTATAAAACCTAGCAGGTTGTGATGAAAGAAACCAAATCCGCTTATGTAGGTTGAGCCTATCGCAATGGTGAAATATCCTACGGCATCCATCAAGACATATAGAGATGCGAACAGGATAATTAAGTATATAGCTGCTGACTTTATTGATTCCCTGTCTCTTTTTGTTTTGTTTAACAGGTCAGCGAAAAAGATTGCAAGGCACATCGCCATAAGATACGCATGAATTAGTGAAGAGAGTAATATCAGCGACATCCATTTCTTTCTGCTGAAAGAGTCAGAGAATTGAAGGGTTATGGAATAAATCAATAACCATTGGGCACAAAGCGCATAGTGACCTATTGCTCTTTGAATCAATACGGCTGAGGTCGTGAAAAAAACCGTGCAGAGTAATGCGTATAGTTTATCGTTTGTCTTCTGTTGTACAAAGTTATAGGACGTCAGGCTAATTAAAGCAAAGCAAAGCATCAGCCACAGCCCTGTGTACTGTATGTTTTGATGATAAAAATACAGTATATATTTAAGAGGTATGGCTATCAGTGGAATGGAGTCGGTAAATACGACTGTATTGCCAATGTCCATTCCATAAGCATCATTTCTCCCTAACGGCCACTGAAGTATTGGAGAACTCCGAAAGGTTTCCCAGCCAATCCAATGCTGAGCAGGATCGCCGCTCATTAGGAAGTTAATGTTGAAAATATTAAGTGTCCGCGCCCCACCAAATATAATATAGATAAAGGCACCAAAAATAAGCGCCACTACAAGATAATATTTATTTTCTTTACTCGCCATGTTTTATTTATTCCTTTTGATATACAGAGGTCTGCGTTTTACCTCTAAGTAAATCCTGCCGATATACTCTCCAAGAACTCCAATCCCTATTAGCTGAACACCACCAAGAAACAGAATAGAAACAAGAATTGATGAGTAACCCGCGACAGGGTTTCCCCATATGAGCTTATCAATAATCATCCATACACCATAGATGAATGACAACGCAGCAACGAAGAAACCGATGTACGTCCATACCCGCAGGGGGAACGTAGAGAAGGATGTAATTCCCTCAATCGCAAGGTTCCAGAGTTTCCAGCCGTTGAATTTTGTCGATCCCGCCACTCGTTCCGCTCTTACGTACTCAACAATATCCGTTTTTCCGCCCACCCAAGAGAGAACGCCTTTCATGAACAGGTTTCTTTCCTGAAGCAATTTGATGTTCTCAACTACTTCGCGTGACATGAGCCGGAAGTCGCCCACGTTCTCCTCGATTTTAGGCTTACTGATAAGGTTGTGCAGATGGTAGAACCACTCAGCACTTTTCCTTTTGAGTTGGCTATCTGAAGATCTGTCCATGCGCTTAGCCAGAACCACATCTGCACCATCTCGCCATTTATCAATCATCAGCGGTATGACCTCAAGCGGGTCCTGCAAGTCAACATCAATGGGGATAACAACTTCACCGCTGGCTTTTTCTAATCCGGCAAATAAGGCCGGCTCTTTACCAAAATTACGAGTGAAAAAAACATTTTTTACGAGTGAGTCTTCCTTCGCCATTTCTTCCATGAGATGAGGAGTTAAGTCCGTGCTTCCGTCGTCAATGAATACAACCTCTACATCATATTTTTGAAATGGTTTAAAGAACCGCACCTGACGATAGAAAATGTTGATTGCATCTTCCTCATTGAAGACGGGAACCACTAGGGATATTTTCATTTTCTCTCCCTGAAAATTACATATTTAGAATAAATGAATCCGCAGACCAGGCTTATCAATGAGAATGCAACCAGTGTTACTATAGGATTTATGCTCATTTGATCACTATATGACCCTACAAAAGTCGCTATCGCACCCATAAAAAATACGTACATCATATATCTGATAGTTGTTGCCTCAGCGCTAAAAGTCCACTTAGCATTGGCAAAAAATGAAAACGTAACGGCAACACAGAATGCAATGAAATTTGATAGCGACTGCGGCTGCCCATTTTTCACGCAAATTGCAAATACACACCAATGTATAAGTGTGTTCAAAACGCCAATAGTCATATATCTGGCAAACAATTGAGCCATAGTATGCTCCAAAAAAAGATGCGGAATTTTCTCATTAGAGCAAGATATGATCAAGGGATCGATCATATCTTGCCCGCCAATTTTGAATAAAAAAGCCCCGGCGACGGGGCAGTTACAGACCGCGCCCATCTCAGCAGACTGCGGGGTGTGATTTGAGATTAGTCATCACTGAAACTGTGGGCAAAAAAATACCCGCCCCCCAATGAACAGGGCAGGTACAAAGTGAGGTGAAGCGCTAGAGCGCGCATGGGTGCTCTGTTGTTATCGGCCTCTCTACAGTGCACACAAGAAGGGAGTGGGGTGGATTTCCCTTCTTGCGTCAGATTGGCAGAACTATCCGTTTCCACCTATCTTCAGAAAGTCTATTCATAATGAATTCAACAACAAGCGTAAGCGGTAAGTTTTTTTGGTGTAGTGCTGCTGAACGTGTGACACAAAAAACCCGGCGCGGTGGCCGGGTTAAAAGGTTAAGCAACACTTCGCAGCTTTAAGCCATCATCGTATCCCATAAGGTATGCTGTGAAGGCATCCTTATGGCGAACATAGCTTGCTTGGCTTTCGGCCAGTTCGCTGAGCACTCCATCATCGGTAGACTTAGGAACGCCAATCATCGCGTGCCATTTCCCCAAATCATACGCACATCCTGCGCATTTGTGGCGCCCCGTTTGGCCTTGATTCTCTGGAAGAACCTCGAACATTTGGTTGCGGCGATGACTTTGTTTGCAGATTTGTTTCATAAAGCGCACCTAAAATAAGGCGCTGAACGCTTTACACGGGATCTCGCTTGAGATAGTCTCTTTGGCGAGATCTCAAGAAAACATTCAAGCACTGACTGTTTTTATTGGCCCCTCGGAACTTCGACCTTCCGCAGGGGCTTTCCCTTATGTGCAGATCACTATTTGACCGCACAACATCGGGATAATATCCAGACAGCACAAAAACCTCAATAAAAAGATCAGCTTAACTGCTGTATTTTTTCACATCTGTGCATTAATCCAGTTTTACCCCATTCCCAGATCACCGGAAACTAAATTTCTTTGCCCACCAACAGCTTTACAATTCCTTCAATCGCTCCGCCTTGATCAAAACCACCGATCGATATTACTGTTTATTCATACAGTATTTATCGAAAGGGATTTATCATGCCACGCGACTACGAAATCAGGGGTGCGTTTACTCAGGCTATCACACGCGACGGGCTGGGGCGTCAGGTGGTGACAACCGGCTCATTCCAGCGCCATCTGGAGGCGTTCAATCACCACTGGACGCTGCAACAGTGCAATCAGTGGATACGTCGCGAACAGAACATGTTCAGAGAGCTGGTAACTGATGGCGGTGAAAACCGCACTTACGCACTGATGAACATGGGATATGTGAGGTAGCTATGGGATTTCCATCTCCTGCGCAGGACCATGTTGAGCACCGCCTGAGCCTGAATGACATTCTGATGCCTAACCCGGCCAATATGATGCGCATTGAAACGCCGGAAGGGTTTGTGCTGGTTGACCGTTCCATCCCGCCTAAGCCTGGCGACAAGGTTGCATTCCAGTTTGAGGATTACCCGCAGATTGGGAAACTGTTCCCCTCGGGCATCATTACGCAGGACGGCGAGACGATCGACGGAAAGGGCCTTGATGGCGTCGTTGTGCTCGGAAAGGTGACGGCCGAAGTGCTGGCTGTGTATGAGCCTTACCGGCCGACGATTTAATGTGTGGACTAATAGCCTGTGTCGTTTTCGGGGCTATTTCTGGTACCATCGCCCTAATAAAATTAATGGGACTAAGAAATGAAAATTTTGGCTGTTGCTATGGGCGTCTTAGCTTTGACAGGGTGTGTTAACCCATATAATTATCGTCAGGATCAGGAGGTGTTAGCATCATATACAACCACAAAATCACCTGAAGAGACTCAAGAATGTATCTTAGCTGCTTGGCAGAAAGAGCCACTGATGTATCAGATCATTCCTCAGAAAACAGGCAAGTATTACAGCGTGTTCTCTGGAGCAGATAACGCAGATGTCTTTACAGACGGCGCGGTAACGCGCATAAATTTTTACTCCCTTCGCGGCGCGCTTGACGTTACAAATGGAATAAAAAAACGCAAGGCAGCAATTCAAACCTGCTTATGAGTTTCCGCCCGGACCATGCCGGGCATAACTTAATCAACTTTCGATTTCACTGCTGTTTGTTCAGAGTCAGAAATGACATCACATCTTTTTTCCTGCAGTTCTCTAAAACGTTCATGCAGGGACCGTGGGTACAGTTCTGTATAAATTTGCCATAAAGTTTTAAGTGAACGATGCCCTGTTACTTGAGCTACTTCCTCGATAACAAACCCCGCCTCAAACAATCTGCTTGCCCCCTCTCTTCGAAGATCGTGATAGCGCAAATCCTGAATCTCTAACTTATCCCTTTCCTCACCAAACACTATAGAAATCCTTTTATGGCGGAACGGGAAAATCAACTCACTGGTTTTCGGTTGCTCCTGCAAAATGTCCCATGCTTCGCCCAGCAAGGGTACATACATATGGTTACCCATTTTCTTCCTGGGATGCTTACGGTCACGCACAAGGACAGCTTTCTGAGCCTCATCAACGTCATCCCAGCGTAAGCTTGTGACTTCTCCTATACGCATACAGGTCAGAATGGAAAACATGAATATTCGGTGGAAAGGAATTTTTTTATATGAAGATCGCGATCGATCTTCTAAAGCAATTAGCAAAAAATTTATTTCTTCTTTTGTTGGCCGGCGACTTCGTTTTTGTGAGTGCGAAATCATGCCGAGCTTACTCAGCTGGTACTTCGCCTGTTGGTAACAAAGCATATCAAAATGGATGTTGAACAAAGGTCCTGCGGAAGCCAAAACCGCGCCGATGAAAGTAATATCATTGCGTATTGTTGAGGGCCCAGCTCCCTGAGTCGCCCGGAACTTAGCGTGTTGAATGAAGGTGTTGTTTGTAAACTCTTCAAGCGGTATATCACAAATCTCGCATCGCCTTACAAGGTCAAGAGACCAGCCCTTACTTTTTCCATAACTGATGTTTGGATGGCTTGTATAGAGGTCCAGCAGCTCGCCAAAATTAACCTTATTTTTTTGCTGCGAAACGGGGATACCATTCTTCTCTAAATCAGCAACGCGGACAACACCCCAACTTTTGGCCTCTGACTGCTTGGTAAACGTCTTTCTTTCCCGGAATGCGATTAACCCCTCTTTTTTAACACCAACTGTGCAGCGGTATCTGATCTCTCCTGTGGAGGTCTTCCGTTTCTCTATGCTATAGAAAGCCATTCTTGGTTACTCGCTATGGATTGTCAGGGGGGCCTACAGGGGGGCCTGAGCATGCAAAAAGGATAAATAATACTGTGATAATGTACAGTTATCTGCAAGCAAAAATACAACGTAATGTTTTAAGCTATTGTTAATTAAGTAATTTATATCAGCATTAAAAATGCGAATCGCAGTATGCTTGCTGGGGTTCTTTTTGCCCGCAACAAAATCTTTAGCCGAACCACGCGGCCGCGGCGCTGCGGCATAGTGCAGCATAGTGCAGCATTCTGGTCTGATGCCGTGCGGACAGAAGGCGCTGCGCGTCGGGCGTAATCTGTGAGCTGAAATCATCCATGTCGTCTTCGGCAAGGCTTTATAGCTTAATCCGTCGCACCTTCACGCTAAACATCGGACTACTGAATATAACCACTCGCGATTTTTCTGATTATTTTTCCGTCCGGTAAGCTGACTTTTCGATATAATGTTTTTTATCGTTGTGCGCTGGTTTTATATTCAGCGATCCACAATTAACGCCGGTTACGTTATCATTTTTGGTAGTATTATTCCGTAACTTATTCCAATGCTTTCTTTCCAGTCCGCAACGACTGCGAAACGTTGAACGCTGCGCCGAAGCCCCTTAAATCCCTTCTGGGAAGCGCTGGAATTTCATCTCACTGCTTTATTTTTTGCGCTAACTGTCAGTAAAGAGGTGACGCCTGAAATACAGAAAGCAATCAGCGTAAAGTCCGGCATTGTAAAGAGATCTGCATGGGTATCGCCATCTGTCATTGGGCATAAATAAAAAAGTAAAGATCACCGCGCGTCTTTATTATTGTCATTATGGAATGCATAGAGTGCAATAAAATATTTCCTCAGGCCTGGCTATTATTTTATTTGACTTGAATGAAAGGAAAGGTAGATTCTTATTGCGTCGATTTTCGCTGATATACCGCCGTGGATGTTTTCCAGGTAAGACCTGGTTTTTAACAAGGAGTGAAATTTAATGAAAAAGACTTTCTTAACGATACTATTACTTTCGTCGCCAGCGGTAACGCTTGCTGCTACACAGTCATGCAGCGAACAGCTTGCTGATATTAGCGCTAAAAGCGAAATAGCCAGAAATAGCGGAAATAGCGCGGAGGTCTCCAGGCTGGAAATTGCACGTAATAAGGTGCAAACCTACTGCTCAGACGACCGTCAGGCGCGCCAGGCGACCCATAACGTCAGTAAGAAAGAGTTAAAGGTTAAAAAAGCAGAGCTTGAACTGCAGCAGGCGCAGCAGGAACTGGCGGAAGCGAAAGAAGAGGGTCGGCTCGACAGAATCTCTCAGAAAACACATAAAGTTGAAGAGAAAAAACTCAAGCTTGAATCCGCTAAAATTGACCTGAAAGAAGCTCAGGACGATGCTGAGCGCCTGAACTAATCACCGCGTAACAGACGATGTTGAAAGGCTCTCATAGAGAGCCTTTTTTACTTTTTAATCTTAACCGATCGTGATTCAGCGCTCTCGAGGCGCAACCTGTTTTCGAGCGGTTCCAGGGTTGCTCAACGCATAGCGTTTCGATTGGTTCACGTTGCGCTATCCCCTTCAACCGGGTGAGAAGTCATGCTTTACCCAGCTTAACTGAACCCTCACGTACTTAATTGCGCTCTGTTATTCGCCCGCCTCGCGCGGATGCTCTTTCTGATGCGGATCATAAATTTTTTCCGTTCCCAGTCGCTTCACCGCTGGCCGCCATGCCTGCTGTTCGCAATAATCACACCGCTGTTCCGGCTGCGCTTTACTCTGCACCACATAACCGCAATGACCGCAGGCGAAGCGGTCATCAACCGCAATATGCTGGTTAAACTGCTGGTTCTGTTCAGGTAGTAACCATAATCCGGCACGGGGTTGCCGGTAGCACAACAGGCTGACCCGGCCGGAAGGTTCCAGCCAGGCGCGCCGCACCTCTCCCAGATGCTGAATCCCCATTGAGCGCAGTTCGGAAAAGGTACGATCGCGGGAGAACTCCGCATGGTGCAGATGCTCCAGCGCCAGCCGCCCATCCATCACCAGCATCGTGGCGTCACCCTGGGTCAGCACTTCCAGCCGATGCGAAAAAAACGTGCACCAGGAGAGCAGGCGAAAACAGCCAAGCAGGGTGATCAGCAACACGATAGTGGTCAGTATCCCTTTTTCAGGCGTCTGTAACGGTGCACCAATTGCAGCACCCAGCATAATCATGATCGCCAGGTCGATAATACTTAACTGACCGGCGAAGCGTCGGCCCATCAGCCGCAGCACCAGCAGTAAAACCAGATAGATACACAGAAAGCGCAGCAGGACTTCCGCCGCAAAGGACCAGGGCGCTTCACCTATCAGCCAGCGGTGCAGAAGATCACCCATGATCACTCCTCCAGCGACGCAGACGCAGGCAGCCATTGGTGCGCGTGGCAACCGTGGCAGGCACTGTCAGCAGGCGTGGTGCGGTCAGCCAGGTTTCCGCAGGAGGCGCAGACCTGATGCTCGCCGGTCTCCATTGCGGCGATCAGGGCGTGATCGCCGCGAGGCACAATCGCCAGGCCGGGCCGCGGCGTATCACTCCAGATCAGCGTCAACGCACCGGAAGGCTCGATGTAGATGCGGCTGAGCTGGCCCAGATGCTGAACGCCACGACCGCGCAGCAGCGAAAACAGTTTCTCGCGTGACAGTACGGTGGCGCGCAGCGTTTCCAGCTTCAGGCGACCTTCATCCAGCAGTACCCGTTCGCCACCCGCCAGCAGCCGATCGAAGCGGCGTGAACCCAGGCTGAGATGGCCTGCCAGATGCTGTAACGCCAGCAGGCTGACAATAATCACCAGCGGCGGCAACAGCCCGCGTTTGTCATCCAGCAACGGAACGCCCATCGTACCCGCCAGTGTCACCACCGCAGAGAGTTCGAACAACGTATATTGTGAGGCCACGCGACGCCCCAGCAGACGTAATGTGATAATTATCAGGACAAAGCAGATCACTGCCCGTCCCATCACCTCCAGCAGAAACGTTGGCGGATTCTGGCCAAAAACCAGACGCGCAATATCTGACAAAGCGATTTCATCCTGCTTCATGACTCATCTTTTCTCCGGTTAACTCACGCCAGAGTGAAAAGTATATCGGCAGAATTTCATTTTTCCGCCCGGCCTGAAACGCGCTTAACCCTTGTGCCGTCTGGCTTAGAGGCTAAAAAACGTTATAAAACCGGAACAAAGTGCGCGCGATTTTAGGTTGCGGGCGATGAAATAATTGACGCTATCTGACAACGGATATTTTTGCGCTACACCGCCATTCGTCGCTGCAGCGTTTACACTTAACGCAACGTTGTCTGGAACTTACCCTATGAAATGCGAACCGATTGTTGCCGCAAGCCTGTTACTGGCTGCGTTGAGTCCTCCGCTGTTTGCGGCCAGCCAGTGCGGTCCGCACAGCGGGGCTATTGCCAGTAGTAATAACTGGATCCTGCTGGGCGGAAGCGCAAAAGGCGCGGTTAAGCAGGTGATCGCCGGTGAGTTTGGCAAAGATGTCAATTCGCAGAAGCGGGTGCTGGGGCAGTTTGACGCCTGTGGCGATTTGCTGGTGGCTGACGTCAGCTATGACAAGAACGAGCGCAACGTGATCCTCAGTATGGAGCAGCACATCGCCAGAGTGCAGGGCGGCTGGGTGGCGGAATATGCTTACCTGGTGAAAGTGCTGAAAGAGGGGAAAGAGGTGGTGGTGGATAACCGGCAGGGGACGATTAACTGGCACAAGGGCCAGCACGGTAACATCATCAGCGCGTCGGACAAATTTACCAGCATGGGCAGCAGCGGATTTACCGACACCACCTATCGTTACGATCCCCAGTTCCGGCTGCAAAAGAGCGTGGCGCGCGGCAGCGATCAACTGACCAACGGGGAATATCTCTATCGCTGGAATCAGCAGGGTCTGGTAACCCGTACCAGTTCAGCCCGCAGCACCGACAGCTACAGCTACGATAACCAGTGGCGCGAGCTGCGTCTGAATGGCACCGCCACCACGCCGCTGAGCACCATCCGCACCGTCGATGAATGCCAGTCGTGGGACCAGGCGGGTAACTGCACTCTGAGCTATCTGCATGAAACCGAGATGTTTACCCGCGGCACCATCGAACGCCATCTCAGCTCCGCCTACAAATATGAGTACTGGGATCAGCCCGCCGCTGAAGAGTAGCGGGCGACTCGGCAATCGCGCGCAGCGGTTTACGCCACCGTTTTACTGAACGCATCCAGCGCCAGCAGGGCGTTGGCAATATCTTCCGGCGACAGGTTAGGATTCAGATTCTTCAGCGTGTCGCCCTCGCTGTTCGCCAGCGCACCGATTTTGACCAGATTTTCCCAGCTCTCATTCTCCAGATGCAGCTCTTTCAGGGTGGTCGGCATCTTAATTGCGCGATAGAAACGAATATAGCGCGCAATCTCCTCATCCGGCCGCTGCTCCAGCACCATCTGCGTCAGCGTGCCGTAAGCAACTTTCTCACCGTGCGTCAGGTGATGGATATCGCCATCAATTGCGGTAAAGCCGTTGTGGATGGCGTGAGCCGCGGCCAGACCGCCATTTTCGAAGCCCAGCCCGGAGAGCAGCGTATTCGCTTCGACCACCGCCTCGACCGCTGGCGTTACCCGTTTTTCACTCACCGCCACGTAAGCGCTGTAGCCCCAGGTCAGCAGCGTCTCTTCACAGGCACGGGCGATGGCCAGCCCGGCGAGCGTGGGATCGCCATTAACCATTGATTTGGCGTGCGAGCGCGCCACCGCCTGCGCTTCGACCCAGGTCGCCAGGCCATCGGCGATGCCAGAGGCGAACAGCCGCGCCGGCGCGCTGGCACAGACTGCGGTATCCACCAGCACCAGATCGGGGTTCTTGCTGTAGAAACGGTAACTTTCAAACACGCCGCTGTCCGAGTAGATCACGGAGAGGGCGCTGCAGGGCGCATCGGTTGAGGCGATGGTCGGCACGATCGCTACCGGCTGCTTCAGCTCATCCGCCACCGCTTTAACGGTATCCAGCGTTTTGCCGCCGCCCAACCCAACCACCACATTGCAGCCCTGACTTTTTGCCAGCTGGCTCAGGCGGGTGATCTCATTGCTCGACGCCTCGCCGTTGAACTGCTGCCAGTTGAAGGTCACGCCCGCCTGTTGCAGCGCCTGCTGCGCACGTTCGCCGATCAATTTCCAGACGACGTCATCTGCGACCAGGAAAGCGTTATCACCCAGTTCGGCCACATAAGGTCCCAGCTCATCCAGCACGCCCGCGCCCTGTACATATTTACGGGGTGAAGAGAAGATAAATTTACTCATAATCACAGCTCCTTAATATGAAGTTAAACCGCCCTTAGCCTGGCACACGCTGACGAACAGGGAGAGTAAGCAGGGTGAGATAATTCGACGGGCCTGTTACGCTAGCAGGACACCCAGACGCTGCTGACCGGCTGTTACCTCCAGGGAGAATGCCATGACCACCACGCTGTTTTCATTTCTGTTTGCCATCACCATACTGACGCTGACGCCGGGATTTGATACCGCGCTGGTACTGCGCTCAGCGGTAGCTCAGGGCGCAAAGCGCGCCAGCGTGACGGCACTGGGGATCACGCTCGGCTGTCTGGTCTGGGGTGTCGCGGTGGGATTCGGATTAGGCGCGCTGCTGCTGGCCTCCGAAATGGCCTATAACCTGCTGAAGTGGCTGGGTGCCGGCTGGTTACTCTGGCTGGGGCTGAAGTTGTTGCTGAAGCCCCGCCAGGGAGCCATCGACACGCAACAACCGGCGCTGCAACAGGGCTATCTAGCCTGCTTCAGCCGCGGTCTGCTGGGCAATCTGCTGAACCCCAAAGTGGGCATCTTCTATGTGAGTTTTTTGCCGCAGTTTATTCCGGCCGGGGCATCGGTCGCGTTGTGGTGTAGCCTGATGGCGCTGGCACATATGGTTCTGGGGCTGGTGTGGAATGCGGTATTGATTGGCGGCAGCCACTATTTCGCCGGTCATCTGCGTCAGCCACGGGTGCTGAAGGTGATGGATCGTCTGACCGGCTGTGTCTTTATCGGTTTTGCGGCGAAACTGGCGTTGTCTCGCCGCTAAAACTCAGGGTTTGGTGGCGACCAGCACCGCACGCAGCGGCGCGGGATAACCCTCAACGGTTTTGCTGGCGTCGTCAGGATCGAGGAACTCGGCCAGCGATTCGCTGGTCATCCAGTCGGTGCGACGCTGCTCTTCAGTGGTGGTGCGAGCGAAGTCGACGATGCGGACATCGACAAAACCGCTCTTCTCCAGCCAGCTTTTCAGCGCCTCGGCAGAGGGAATAAAGAACACATTGCGCATCTGCGCGTAGCGTTCGCCCGGCACCAGCACCTGATTAACGTCACCCTCAATCACTAAGGTTTCCAGCACCAGTTCGCCGCCGCTCACCAGCTGATTCTTTAACTGCAGCAGGTGATCCAGCGGGGAACGGCGGTGATAGAGCACGCCCATCGAAAAAACGGTATCGAACGCCTGCAGCGCCGGCAGTTGCTCAATCCCCAGCGGCAACAGGTGGGCGCGACGATCGTCATTCAGCAGCTTACGTACCGCTTCGAACTGCACCAGGAACAGCTGCATCGGATCGATACCGACCACCAGATGCGCGCCCGCACCGATCATCCGCCACATGTGATAGCCGCTGCCGCAGCCGACATCCAGCACCGTCCGGCCCGCCAGCGACGAGATATGCGGCAGAACGCGATCCCATTTCCAGTCGGAGCGCCACTCGGTGTTGATGTCGGTGCCGTAGAGCGAGTAAGGCCCTTTGCGCCACGGCATCAGGTTACGCAGCAGTTTCTCAATGCCCTGACGATGACGATCGCTGATGTCGTCGCGGTCAGCACTGACGCTGTGCAGCAGGTCAAGTTTCTGCGGCTCCAGCAGCGGCAGATACTCCAGCGACTTATACCAGTCGCGGAAGTGGCCATGCAGGTTTTCACGCTGCCATTCGCTGATTTGCGCCGGCAACACTTCCAGCCACTTCGCCAGCGGACCCACGGCGATTTGCTGATAAAAACGGCCAAAATCGATCATTTCAATGCCACCAGTGATCCAAAGTTAAAGCACTGGAACCAGAGTTCGGCGTGCGAGAAACCGGCCTGTTTCAGGCGGGCTTTGTGCGCTTCCACGCTGTCGGTCAGCATCACATTTTCCAGCATGCTGCGCTTCTGGCTGATCTCCAGTTCGCTGTAGCCGTTGGCACGCTTGAAGTCGTGATGCATGTTAAACAGCAGTTCACCCACTTCGGCGTCTTCAAAGCTGAATTTTTCCGACAGCACCAGCGCACCGCCAGGCTTCAGCCCGTGCCAGATTTTCTCCAGCAGCGCCAGCCGCGCCGGTGGTTCAAGAAACTGCAGCGTGAAGTTGAGCACCACCAGCGAGGCGTTCTCAATCGCAATATCGCGGATATCCGCTTCCAGCACCGTCACCGGCGTATCAGCGCGAAAGGCATCGATGTGGCGACGGCAGCGCTCGACCATCGCCGGGGAGTTATCCACCGCAATGATCTGGCAGCCGGGCACCTGAATGTTGCGGCGTACCGACAGGGTCGCCGCGCCGAGCGAGCAGCCGAGGTCATAGACCTGGCTGTCGGGGGTCACAAAACGTTCTGCCAGCATGCCAATCATCGAGATGATGTTGGAATAGCCTGGCACCGAGCGCTGAATCATGTCGGGAAAGACTTCAGCAACGCGCTCGTCAAAAGTCCAGTCACCCAGTTTTGCAATGGGCGCTGAGAAGAGTTGATCGCGGTCAGACATATCGAAAATCCGAAGAGACGACGGAAAGGGCGCTATTCTGGCAGAAAGTGGGGCGGGCTGCACCCCTTAACCCGGCAACACTCAGTGTAGCGTCAGCACCAGCTCCCAGGGCAGATAGATCAGGTTGAAAATCACCATGCCGCACAACGAAAACAGCGTCAGCAGCATGCCATATTTCCGGCCCGGCATGGCGCTGTGACGCAGACCCCAGGCGTGCAGCAGGCGGCTGATAAAGAACAGCAGGGCGGTCAGGTGCACCATCCAGATGTCGGCACCGTTCATCTCCATCATCACCAGCAACAGCAGCGCCAGCGGGATGGTTTCGATAGCGTTGCCGTGAATGCGAATCGCCATCTTTAAGTCATGGTAGCCGCCGTCGCCATACGCCACCCGATAGAAGCGGCGGTAACGCACCACGTCCAGCGTAAACTTCATGACCAGCAACGCACCCCACACCACGTATAACGCGCTAACCATTGTGACTCCATCAGCATCAGTAAGGCGGCTATTCTAACCAGCGCGGAGGGCGCTGTCCTGTCCAGTGATTAAAACAGTGATTCCTGTTGTGGCCAGTCGGGACCGCTGCCAATCTGCGGGTCAATCTGTTGCAGTTCGGGCCACAGCGCCTGCACCAGTGGAAATACCTGGCCCATATCCGGGGTATGCAGAAACAGCATCGCGTCGCCCTGTTGCTGCCATTCCGCTAACTTTGCCCGCCAGATCTGAAACAGCGGCACGCTCTCCTCCACGCTGTCGCTGCCGATAAAGCGCACCATCGGCTGCGCGCCGGTGCGCAGGGCATGCGGCGGCACGCGCGGCTTCTGGTTGCGTGCCGCCAGCGCCGCCGGGCTTTGCGACGCTGAGGCGTGGACCGGACGGCTGTCCAGCATCACCCGGTTAACGCCGCGCGCCAGCAAGCCGCGATTCAGCGCCCGCTCGGCTTCACCTTTGGCGAAAAACGCCGCATGACGCACTTCGACACCGTATTCGAAACGCGCAGGCAGACTGTCGAGAAAGCGCCAGAGATCGTTCAGCTGCGCCGGAGAAAAAGTGGCGGGTAGCTGCAGCCAGTATTGACCGATGCGATCGGCCAGCGGCTCCATCAGCCGCAGAAAATCGGTCAGCAGGTCATCGCTGTGCTGCAGCGCCGCCTGATGGCTGATGGTACTGGGAAATTTAAAGCAGAAGCGAAAGGCATCATGCGTCATCTCACGCCAGCGCAGTACGGTGTCGGGCGCGGGCAGCGCATACAGCGTGGTGTTACCTTCAACACAGTGAAAATAGCGGGCGTAGTCAGCCAGATTCTCAATGCCCCAGCGTTTCCAGTGTGAATGCTGCCACTGTGGCAGGCCAATACGAAGCGTCACGCCCTCTCTCCTGGCTCAGAATGAAGATTTACGATTATCCTCTAAGGTCACGCCCCGGTGCAAACAGGTCAACTGCCGATGAAATCGCCGCTTTGGCGCGGCTCTACTTATCCTGGTTGCCTTTTTCCATTATAATGACCGCCATTTTTGCGACAGCATCGCATCAGGTTACGCGGCCGGATGCTGTCAGCTGCAGCGGCGAAGTTAAAAGGATAGCGTTATGCGTACAGAATATTGCGGACAGCTCAATCTGTCTCATGTGGGTCAGCAAGTCACTCTTTGCGGCTGGGTAAACCGCCGTCGCGATCTGGGAAGCCTGATTTTTATCGATATGCGCGACCGTGAAGGCATCGTGCAGGTGTTCTTTGATCCCGATCGTCAGGACGCGTTTAAGCTGGCTTCTGAACTGCGTAACGAATTTTGTATCCAGATCACCGGTACCGTGCGTGCCCGTGACGATAAGAATAAAAACAGCGAGATGGCGACCGGGGAAGTCGAAGTGTTTGCCCATGCGCTGAACATCATCAACCGTTCTGAGCCGCTGCCGCTGGATGCAAACCAGACCAACAGTGAAGAAGCGCGCCTCAAATACCGCTATCTGGACCTGCGTCGCCCGGAGATGGTGACCCGTCTGAAAACCCGCGCGAAAATTACCAGCTTCGTGCGTCGTTTTATGGATGATGAGGGTTTCCTCGATATTGAAACCCCGATGCTGACTAAAGCGACGCCGGAAGGCGCACGCGACTATCTGGTGCCGAGCCGGGTGCATAAAGGCAAGTTCTATGCGCTGCCGCAATCGCCACAGCTGTTCAAACAGCTGCTGATGATGTCGGGCTTCGATCGCTACTACCAGATCGTTAAATGTTTCCGTGACGAAGATTTGCGTGCTGACCGTCAGCCAGAATTTACTCAGATCGACGTCGAAACCTCCTTCATGACCGCGCCACAGGTGCGTGAAGTGATGGAGCGTTTAATCCGCCATCTGTGGCTGGACGTGCAGGGTGTGGATCTCGGTGAGTTCCCGCAGATGACCTTCGCTGAAGCGATGCATCGCTACGGTTCCGATAAGCCAGATCTGCGCAACCCGATGGAGCTGGTGGACGTCGGCGATCTGCTGAAAAACGTCGAATTCCAGGTCTTCTCTGGCCCGGCCAACGATGCAAAAGGCCGTGTGGCCGCCTTGCGCGTGCCGACCGGTGCGCAGCTGAGCCGTAAGCAGATTGATGAATATGGCAAGTTCGTCGAAATTTACGGTGCCAAAGGTCTGGCATGGATGAAAGTTAACGTGCGCGCCGACGGTCTGGAAGGCGTGCAGAGCCCGGTAGCTAAGTTCCTGAATGCGGAGATCGTGGAAGGCATTCTGAGCCGCACTGGCGCTCAGGATGGCGACATCATCTTCTTTGGTGCCGATCGCGCCAAAGTGGTGGCTGACGCGCTGGGCGCGCTGCGTCTGAAAGTGGGCCGCGATCTCAGCATCACCGATGAGAAAGCCTGGGCACCGCTGTGGGTCATCGACTTCCCGATGTTCGAAGAGGACGAAGAGGGCGGCCTGGCGGCGATGCACCATCCGTTCACTGCGCCGAAAGAGATGAGCGCAGAGGAACTGGCTGCCGATCCGACCCGTGCCGTGGCGAATGCCTATGACATGGTGATCAACGGTTATGAAGTGGGTGGCGGTTCCGTACGTATCCACAACGGCAAAATGCAGCAGACGGTGTTCAGCATTCTGGGTATTGAAGAGCATGAGCAGCGTGAGAAGTTTGGCTTCCTGCTGGATGCGCTGAAGTTCGGTACGCCGCCACACGCTGGCCTGGCGTTTGGTCTGGATCGCCTGACCATGCTGCTGACCGGTACCGATAATATTCGTGACGTGATTGCGTTCCCGAAAACCACCGCCGCAGCCTGCCTGATGACCGAAGCCCCAAGCGAAGCGAATCCCGCCTCGCTGCTGGAGCTGGGCATTCAGGTAGTCAAAAAAGAAAAGCCTGAGAATAAATAATGGGCTATAAACACCCGGTTTCGGTGCTGGTGGTCATAATGGCGCGCGACACAGGCCGGGTGTTAATGCTGCAGCGGCAGGACGATCCGGCCTTCTGGCAGTCGGTCACCGGCAGCCTTGAAGCCGGTGAGTCGCCGCTGACGGCCGCGGTGCGTGAAGTGGGCGAAGAGTTGGGCATCGACGTGCTGGCCGAGCGGCTGGAGATGGAAGATTGTCAGCGTCAGATCGACTTTGAAATCTTTCCGCACTATCGCCATCGTTATGCACCCGGTGTCACCCATAATCACGAGCACTGGTTCCGGCTGCGATTGCCAGCAGAGCGTGATATCACGCTGACCGAGCATCTGGCGTTTCGCTGGCTGCGACCGGCGGAGGCTGCGGCACTCACCAAGTCCTGGAGTAATCGCCAGGCGATTGAAGAATTTACCTGAATTGCTGCTGCCGCGCATTTTCCGGCGGCGAATCGATTAAATTTTATGAATCTGGTGAGTTTTAACAGGACTACACCAACCTATTGAACAGTCAGGCGTAATCGGCGCCGCAAGGTTGTTCACCGCCAGCGCAACCTGACCCGCATACTCTGGTATCGGCGTTGCGAGAAGGGCAGCGAACAAGCTCGCAGCCAGGATAGCCTGCACCCTGTAAAAGATCGGAGAAAATTTAAAATGGCAGGACACAGTAAGTGGGCAAACACCAAACACCGTAAGGCGGCGCAGGATGCTAAGCGCGGTAAAATCTTCACCAAGATCATTCGTGAACTGGTGACAGCGGCCAAGCTGGGCGGCGGTGATCCGGGTTCAAACCCGCGTCTGCGTGCAGCAATGGATAAAGCGCTGGCGAACAACATGACCCGCGACACCATGGATCGCGCCATTGCGCGCGGTGTGGGTGGCGATGACAACGCCAACATGGAAACCATCATTTATGAAGGTTACGGTCCAGGCGGCTCCGCCATCATGATCGAATGCCTGAGCGACAACCGTAACCGTACCGTTGGCGAAGTGCGTCATGCCTTCACCAAAACCGGCGGCAATCTTGGCACCGACGGCTCCGTGGCTTACCTGTTTAACAAGAAAGGCGTGATCTCCTATGCGCCAGGTCAGGATGAAGATGCGGTAATGGAAGCGGCACTGGAAGCGGGTGCAGAAGACGTGGTCACCTATGACGACGGCGCAATTGATGTCTTCACTGCCTGGGAAGAGATGGGCACGGTGCGTGATGCACTGGAAGCACATGGTCTGAAAGCGGATACCGCAGAAGTGGCGATGATCCCGACTACCAAAGCGGAAATGGATGCGGAAACCGCTCCCAAACTGCTGCGTCTGATCGACATGCTGGAAGATTGCGACGATGTGCAGGAGGTCTATCACAACGGTGAGATCTCCGACGAGGTGGCGGAAACGCTGTAATGGCGCTGAGCCGCAATCCCTTAACCGGAGAGGCGTAATGTCGATTATTCTGGGTATCGATCCCGGTTCGCGCATCACCGGTTATGGTGTCATTCGTCAGACTGGCCGCCAGCTCACCTACCTGGGCAGCGGCTGTATCCGCACCAACACCACAGAGCTGCCCGCCCGCCTGAAGCTGATTTATGCGGGCGTCTGTGAAATCATCACCCAGTTTTCGCCCGATTACTTCGCCATCGAACAGGTGTTTATGGCGAAGAATGCGGATTCCGCGCTGAAACTGGGACAGGCGCGCGGCGCGGCTATTGTCGCGGCGGTCAACCACGATCTGCCGGTATTCGAGTACGCCGCGCGTCAGGTGAAACAGACGGTGGTCGGCATCGGCAGCGCCGAGAAAAGCCAGGTGCAGCACATGGTGCGAACCCTGCTGAAACTGCCGGCCAACCCGCAGGCGGATGCCGCCGATGCGCTGGCCATCGCGATTACCCATTGCCATGTGTCGCAGAATGCCGCGCGGATGAGCGACAGCAAGCTGGTGCTGACCCGCGGGCGTTTACGATCGGGTTAAGCGCACTGTCGCAGCGCTCCCCCGCAGGCTGGATATTCATCCAGCCTTTTTTATGTTATAAAATCCGCCACATTCGTTAGTTAAGGAAGTATTCAGGTGATAGGTCGTTTACGGGGCAATATTCTGGAGAAGCAGCCGCCGCTGGTGCTGCTTGAGGCGCACGGCGTAGGCTATGAAGTCCATATGCCCATGACCTGTTTCTATGAGTTACCTGAACTGAATCATGAAGCGGTGATTTTTACCCACTTCGTGGTGCGCGAAGATGCGCAGCTGCTGTTTGGCTTCAACAGCAAACAGGAGCGAGCGCTGTTTCGTGAGTTGATTAAGGTGAATGGCGTCGGCCCGAAACTGGCGTTAGCGATCCTCTCCGGCATGTCGGCGCAGCAGTTTGTCACCGCGGTCGAGAAAGAGGAGATCGCCTCGCTGGTGAAACTGCCGGGCGTGGGCAAGAAGACCGCTGAGCGTCTGGTGGTTGAGATGAAGGACCGCTTTAAAGGGATGCATGGCGATCTGTTTGGCGGTGATTCCGCCTTTACGCTGACCACGCCGAACGCGGAACCGGAAACCAATGATGCGGAAGCCGAAGCGGTTGCAGCGCTGGTGTCGCTGGGTTATAAACCGCAGGAAGCCAGTCGTATGATCAGTAAAGTCGGTCGACCGGATGCGGATTGCGAAACCCTGATCCGCGAAGCGCTACGCGCCGCCATTTGAGGTAAGTCATGATAGAAGCCGACCGCCTGGTCTCTGCTGTAAGCGTTAACGAAGAAGAGAGTCTCGATCGCGCCATTCGCCCGAAGATGCTGACCGAGTATGTGGGTCAGCCGCAGGTGCGTGAGCAGATGGAGATTTTCATCAAGGCAGCCCAGCTGCGCGGCGATGCGCTGGATCATCTGCTGATCTTTGGTCCGCCGGGGCTCGGGAAAACCACCCTGGCGAACATCGTCGCCAATGAGATGGGCGTGAACCTGCGCACCACCTCCGGTCCGGTGCTGGAGAAAGCGGGCGACCTGGCGGCGATGCTGACTAACCTTGAACCGCACGACGTGCTGTTTATTGATGAGATCCATCGTCTGTCACCGGTGGTAGAGGAAGTGCTCTATCCGGCGATGGAAGATTATCAGCTGGACATCATGATTGGTGAAGGCCCGGCGGCCCGCTCGATTAAGCTCGATCTGCCACCCTTTACCCTGATTGGTGCCACCACCCGCGCCGGTTCGCTCACCTCGCCGTTACGCGATCGCTTTGGCATTGTGCAGCGGCTGGAGTTCTATCAGGTGAAAGATCTGCAGCATATCGTCGGCCGCAGTGCCGCCTGTCTGGGGCTGGCGCTGAGTGAAGAAGGGGCGTTAGAGATCGCCCGTCGCGCCCGCGGAACGCCGCGTATCGCCAACCGTCTGCTGCGTCGGGTACGTGACTTCGCCGAAGTGCGCGCCAACGGTGAGCTGAGCGGTGAGGTTTCTTCCAGCGCCCTTGATATGCTGAACGTCGACAGTGAAGGGTTCGATTACATGGACCGCAAGCTGCTGCTGGCGATTATTGATAAGTTCATGGGCGGACCGGTCGGGCTGGATAACCTGGCGGCGGCCATTGGCGAAGAGCGTGAAACCATTGAAGATGTGATCGAGCCGTTTTTGATCCAGCAGGGGTTCATTCAGCGCACACCGCGCGGCCGGATGGCCACGCAGCATGCGTATCGTCATTTCGGTATCACCCGCGAAGTCTGATCAGACCGCCGGTTTACGCACCATGCTGAAGATAAACAGGATGGCGGCGCACAACACCACCGACGGACCGGCGGGCGTGTCATAAAAGGCCGAGAAGGTCAGGCCGCCGGTAACGGCGAGCACGCCGATAACCACCGCCACACCCGCCATCCCTTCGGGGGAACGGACAAAACGACGTGCGGTGGCGGCCGGGATGATCAGCAGTGACGTAATGATCAGCGCACCCACGAACTTCATCGCCACCCCAATCGTCAGCGCGGTGACCAGCATCAGAATCAACCGGGTTCGCTGAATATTGACGCCATCCACCTGTGCCAGCTCCGGGCTGATGGTCATCGACAGCAGCGAACGCCACTGCCACGCCATCACCAGTAACACCACCACCACGCCGCCACCCATCATCCAGAGATCGTCCGGCATGACCGCCAGCAAATCGCCAAACAGATAGGCCATCAGGTCAACCCGCACGTTCTTCATCAGGCTGACCACCACCAGACCCAGCGACAGCGCGCTGTGCGCCATGATGCCGAGCAGCGTATCGATCGCCAGATGCGGACGTCGCTCCAGCCAGACCAGGCCCAGCGCCAGACAGACCGTCACCAGGATCACGGCGTAATAGGGGTTAACGTTGAACAGCAGGCCAAAGGCGACGCCGAGCAGTGAGGCATGGGCCAGCGTATCGCCGAAGTAGGACATTTTGCGCCAGACTACAAACGACCCCAGCGGGCCTGCAGCCAGCGCTAACATCACGCCGCCTATCCAGCCCGGTAGTAACAACTCAATCATGATGAACCCTGTCCTTTGCGTAAAACAATGCGTCCCTGAAGGTCGTGACGGTGATTATGGTGGTGACGGTAAATCGCCAGCTGCTGCGCGCCGCGAGGACCAAACATGGCGATAAATTCGGGATGTTGTGACACCGCTTCCGGCGTACCGGAACAGCAGATGTGGTGATTAAGGCACAGCACCTCATCGGTTTTGGCCATCACCAGATGCAGATCGTGAGAAACCATCAGCACGCCGCAGTTCAGTTCATGGCGTAGCTGATCGATCAGATCGTACAGCGCCACCTGACCGTTAACATCCACGCCCTGGGTCGGCTCATCCAGCACCAGCAGCTGCGGCTGGTTGAGCAGGGCGCGTGCCAGCAATACCCGCTGGGTTTCACCGCCGGAGAGTTTTTGCAAAGGCGCATTGAGCAGGTGACCCGCCTGTACGCGTTTAAGCGCCGGTAGAATTTCCGCGCTTTTACTGCCGCGCGATAAACGCATAAAGCGTTCTACCGTCACCGGCAGCGTTGGATCGATGTGCAGTTTTTGCGGCACATAACCGATGCGCAGCCCAGCATCACGCCGGAGCGTACCGCTGGTCGGGGCTAATAATCCCAGCACCACGCGCACCAGTGTCGACTTTCCCGCGCCGTTGGGACCCAGCAACGTCAGAATACGGCCCGGCTGCAGCGCCAGGCTGACGCCAGACAACACCGTGCGCTGGTCAAATTTGATCGAAATGTTTTCGAGGCTAACAAGTGAGGTCATAGTATTTACAGGTTGCACAGAATTTCGAATGTTATAATATCACATCCCATCACCCGGTCACGATGGAATGACGCATAATGTTACATATTAAAAAAGGTGCACTTTTCGCCTTAACTGCTTTCTCCGCAACAGCTTCTTTTACCTTTCCTGCTCACGCCAATGTTGTGGCTTCACTGAAACCGGTCGGATTTATCGCGGCGGCCATTGCTGATGGCGTGACCCCGGTCGATGTTCTGCTGCCGGACGGGGCCTCGGAGCACGATTATGCCCTGCGCCCATCTGATGCAAAACGCTTAAAAAACGCGGACTTAGTTGTTTGGGTCGGGCCGGAAATGGAAGCCTTTATGGCGAAGTCTGTGGCTGAACTGCCGGCTAAAAAAAATCTGTCGATGGCCGATATCAATGGGGTGAAACCGCTATTGATTAGCGGTGGTGAAGATGAAGATGAACACACAGCGGAAAAATCCGAAGCCGCAGAGGCCGATGCCCATCACCATCATCACGGCGAGTTTAATATGCACCTCTGGTTGTCGCCGGAGATAGCGCGGAAAACCGCGGTTGCAATCCATGAAAAATTATTGGAACTTATGCCGCAAGATAAAGCCAAACTTGACGCCAACCTCCAGCAGTTTGAGGTAACTTTGGCGGACACGGACAAACGCGTTAACGCACAACTCGCGCCGGTCAGAAATAAAGGATATTTCGTTTTTCACGACGCTTACACGTACTTTGAAAAACACTACGGTCTCTCGCCCACCGGGCATTTTACCGTCAATCCTGAGATTCAACCGGGCGCTCAGCGTTTACACCAGATACGAACACAGTTGGTTGAGCAAAAGGCGGTCTGCGTCTTTGCTGAGCCACAATTCAGGCCAGCAGTCATCGATGCTGTCGCCCGCGGAACGCAGGTGCGTAAAGGTACGCTCGATCCGCTGGGAACAGACATCAGCTTAGCTAAAGATAGCTACGTGAAATTCCTCTCACAGCTGTCGAGCCAGTATGCAAGCTGCCTGAATGGAGCATGAGGAATAGGTAAAAGTGCAGCAGATAGCCCGCTCTGTCGCCCTCGCATTTAATAATTTGCCGCGCCCCCACCGCGTTATGCTGGGTTCTTTAACTGTTGTGACACTGGCCGTCGCCGTCTGGCGGCCTTACGTCTATCACCCCACCGATGATGTGACGCCTATCGTCAAAACCATCGAGCTGGATAAAAACGAACTCCGTACGCTGCTGCCGGAAGCCAGTGAGCCGATTGATCAAAGCACACCGGAGCCGGACGAAGAGCTGCCTGCAGACGACGTCGATACCGGCGTGCCTGACACCCCAGGCGTTCATGAATACACGGTCTCCTCCGGCGATACGCTGAGCAGTGCGCTGAATCAGTATGGCATCGACATTGGCGACATCAATTCGCTGGTGGTCAGCGACCGTGATTTACGCAACCTGCAGGTCGGGCAGCAGCTGAGCTGGACCCTGGCCGACGATGGCAGCCTGAAAACCCTGAGCTGGGAGATCTCCCGCCGCGAAACCCGTACCTATGAGCGCACCCCAAAAGGTGGCTTTAAAATGGACGCGGAGTTGCAGAAGGGCGAGTGGCGCAACAGCGTGCTGCAGGGCGAAGTGCGCGGCAGTTTTGCCGCCAGTGCCCAGCGCGCCGGGTTAAGCCGTGCCGAAGCCAGCGGCGTGATTAAAGCGATGCAATGGCAGATGGATTTCCGCAAGCTGCGGGCCGGCGATCAGTTCAGCGTGTTAATGTCACGTGAAATGCTCGACGGCAAAAGCGCCCAGAGCCAGCTGCTGGGCGTACGCCTGCGCAGCGGAGGTAAAGATTACTACGCCTTCCGTGCTGAAGATGGCAAATTCTACGATCGCAACGGCTCCGGCCTGGCGCGCGGCTTCATGCGCTTCCCGACCGTGAAGCAGTATCGCGTCTCCTCTAACTTCAACCCGCGCCGTCTCAACCCGGTGACCGGACGCATCGCGCCGCATAAAGGCGTCGACTTTGCGCTGCCGATCGGCACGCCGGTGCTGGCAGTGGGCGACGGGGAGATCGTAGTGGCGAAGAACGGCGGGGCCGCCGGTAACTACGTGGCGATCCGTCACGGTCGTCAGTATATGACGCGTTACATGCACATGAAGAAAGTGCTGGTGAAGCCGGGACAAAAAGTGAAACGCGGCGATCGCATCGGGCTGTCAGGCAACACCGGCCGCTCAACCGGGCCGCATCTGCACTTTGAAATCTGGATTAACAACCAGGCAGTCAACCCGTTAACGGCGAAGCTGCCGCGGATGGAAGGCCTGACCGGCAAAGATCGCAGCCAGTATATGGCGCAGGTGAAATCCTGGCTGCCGCAGCTGGGGCTGAAATAAGCGTATTTCGCCAAATCGCGCAGAAACCGACGGCAATCCCGTCGGTTTTTTTCTATCTGGCGCACGATGATTGCAAATTTGCCCGTCGTCACTATCATTAGCCGGTCATTGCTTGAGGCGAGTGCATGGAAACCCGAAAAAAAAATAACGCTGAATTTATTCCTGTTTTTGAACGTTCATTTCTCAAACCTAAATACTGGGGAAGCTGGCTGGCGATTGCTGGACTGGCCGGTATGGCGATGTTACCGCCCAAAGTGCGCGATCCGCTGCTGGGTCGTTTAGGCCGCTTTGCCGGCAAGCTGGCGAAAGGCGCACGTCGTCGTGCCCTGATCAATCTCTACTATTGCCTGCCGGAACTGAGTGAGACCCAGCGTGCCGCGCTGGTTGACGAGATGTTCGCCACGGCACCGCAGGCGATGGCAATGATGACCGAGTTAGTGCTGCGCGATCCGGCCCGTATTCGCGAGCGCGTAGAGTGGCATGGCCGTGAGATTATCGATCAGATGCAGGCTGAGCAGCAGAACGTCATTTTTCTGGTGCCACACGGCTGGGCAGTGGATATCCCCGCGATGCTGCTGGCATCGGAAGGGCAGAAAATGGCCGCGATGTTCCATAACCAAAGCGATCCGCTGCTCGATTATGCCTGGAACACCGCGCGTCGCCGTTATGGCGGCCGGTTACATGCCCGCAATGACGGTATCAAACCCTTTATCAGTTCCATCCGTCAGGGCTACTTTGGCTACTATCTGCCCGATCAGGATCATGGCCCGGAGCACAGCGAGTTCGTGGACTTTTTCGCCACCTATAAAGCGACGCTGCCGGCACTGGGCCGTTTGATGAAGCTGTGCCGCGCCCGCGTGGTACCGCTGTTTCCGGTCTATAACAGCGACACGCATAAGCTGGAAATCTATGTGCGGCCACCGATGGACGATCTGCTGGAAGCGGATGACCATCAGCTGGCGCGCCGGATGAATGAAGAAGTCGAAATTTTCGTGCGCCCGCATCCGGAACAGTACACCTGGATACTGAAGCTGCTGAAAACGCGCAAAGGCGACGATATCGAACCCTATTCGCGCAAAGAACTCTACCCGCGCAAATAGCAAAAAGGCCGCGCAAGCGGCCTTTTTCTTACAGTGCTTCCAGCTTACTGCGCCGTTTGCGTTCCCGCATAAACACAATTACCAGACCAAACCACAGCACACCGCTGATAAAGTTAATCAGACAGAACCACAGCGTGCCGCCACTGAAGTAGCCACTTTTCGCCAGTTCAATGCCGATAGCCAGCGTCAGAATGCTGATCATTCCCAGCATCGCCGCCACGCTGCCTTTGCCTTCATCGCTGGCGTAAAGCGTCAGGCGATAGAGTCCGGCATTGACCATGCCCGCGCCAAAGGCGTACAGGCTGAGCCCGGCGGTAATCAGCAGATAGCCGTGACTGTTCATCAGGCTCGCCACCAGCGCCAGGCTCAGCCCGATAAGGATCGGCCAGGCGGCAAACTTCACCGGCTGCTCAATCGGCACCCGTCCAGCCAGCTTACTCAGCGTCAGATTACCGGCGATCATCGCCAGGAAGACCGGCAGCTGCAGCAACGCATACTGCATACGCGACAGCCCTTCGTCATGCATCAGGATCACCGGCGACAGCGCCACCCAGGTGAGGATCGGGATAAATACCAGGCCGATAGCGAACGATCCCGTCATCACCAGCCGATCTTTCATCAGACGACCGTAGTTGCGCGCCAGATTCGGCAGCGCAATCGAATGAGTGCGATCGCCGGCGGTTTCCGGCATCACTCGCCACAGCACCACGAAGGCCAGCAGGCTACAGGCAGCGAACAGCCAGAACATGCTGCGCCAGCTGCCGACGGTGAGCCAGGCGGCGCCCGCCAGCGGACCGGCCAGCGGGGCCAGCAGCGCGACGTTGGCCATCAGCGCCATCATTCGTACCGCCAGCGCTTCATCAAACGCCTCCTGAATCGCCGCATAGCCGACCGCACCGATAAAGCACAGGCTGATCCCCTGCACAAAGCGCAGGCTGACAAACTCTTCAATAGAGCTGACCCAGTTCGTCAGCAGACAGGCGGCAGCAAAAAACAGGATACCGAACAGCATGACCGGACGGCGGCCAAACTTATCCGAGAGCGGGCCCAGCAGCCATTGCAGCACCACGCCGCCAATCAGGTAGGCGGTCAGCGAGGTAGAGACCCATTCCGGGCCGACGTTAAATTCTGCCGTGACGATCAACATACCCGGCTGGATCATGTCATGGGCAATGTAGGTAGCAAATTCGAATAACACTAATGCCAGAGGAAATAACAATACCCGGCCGGTGAGCTGGCTGATGGGGTGAAAACGGGCCATCTGGCCTCCTTGTCAGAAAAGAAAACGCGACTGGCAGGCAGTCGCGTCTTTTATTCTACACTGGCAATCTCAACCCGGTGTCAATTAATCCACGCGCAGCACGCGAGTGGTATTGGTGGTGCCGGTGGCGCCCATGACGTCGCCCTGAGTAACAATCACCAGGTCGCCTGAGACCAGGAAGCCTTTATCACGCAGCAGGTTAACCGCATCGTGCGCGGCCGCCACACCGTCGTTGTTGCTGTCAAAGAACACCGGCGTCACACCGCGATAGAGCGCGGTCAGGTTCAGGGTGCGCTCATGACGTGACATGGCGAAAATCGGCAGGCCGGAGGTGATACGGGAGGTCATCAGCGGCGTACGGCCCGATTCCGTCATAGTGATGATGGCGGTCACACCCTGCAGGTGGTTAGCGGCATACATCGACGACATCGCAATCGCTTCTTCTACGTTGTCGAACTGCACATCCAGACGGTGCTTCGAGACGTTAACGCTGGGGATCTTCTCTGCGCCAAGGCAGACTTTAGCCATCGCCGAAACGGTTTCTGCCGGATACTGACCGGCGGCGGTTTCAGCCGACAGCATCACGGCATCGGTTCCGTCCAGCACGGCGTTGGCCACGTCCATGACTTCTGCACGGGTCGGCATTGGGTTGGTAATCATCGACTCCATCATCTGAGTGGCGGTGATGATGGTACGGTTGAGCTGGCGGGCGCGACGGATTAAGGCTTTCTGAATCCCGACCAGTTCCGGATCGCCAATTTCCACGCCGAGATCGCCACGCGCGACCATCACCACATCAGAGGCGAGAATAATGTCATCCATCGCTTCCTGACTGGCCACCGCTTCGGCACGTTCTACTTTCGCCACCAGTTTGGCATCGCAACCCGCTTCACGGGCCAGACGACGCGCATAGTTCATGTCTTCGCCACAGCGTGGGAACGAGACCGCCAGATAGTCGACCTTGATTTTCGCCGCGGTGATGATGTCTGCTTTGTCTTTTTCAGTCAGCGCTTCAGCCGACAGGCCGCCGCCGAGCTTGTTAATCCCTTTATTGTTCGACAGCGGGCCACCGACGGTCACTTCGGTGAACACTTTCATCTCCTGCACTTCCAGCACTTTGAGCTGCACGCGACCATCATCCAGCAGCAGGATGTCGCCAGGCACGACGTCGGCTGGCAGACCTTTATAGTCGATACCAACGCGCTCTTTGTCGCCTTCGCCTTTACCCAGGCTGGCATCCAGCAGGAAACGATCGCCGATGTTGAGGAAAACTTTGCCTTCTTTAAAGGTAGAAACGCGAATTTTTGGACCCTGCAGGTCACCGAGGATCGCGACATGGCGACCCAGTTTTGCCGCAATCTCGCGCACTTTATCTGCACGTAGCTGGTGATCTTCTGGCGTGCCGTGGGAGAAGTTGAGTCGAACAACGTTAGCGCCAGCCGCGATGATTTTTTCGAGGTTATTATCACGATCGGTAGCCGGGCCGAGGGTTGTTACGATCTTGGTTCTTCTGAGACGTCTTGACATGAAGGACTCCGTTAACAAATAAGCCGGTCCTGATCTCCGGACGCGGCATGGTTAGCTATTCTATATGATCGATGGGTTGTGATACGACTCACATTGTAAATGTGATGTTAATTATTTTGTTGTGTATCTTGTTCCCGAATGGCGTGCTTTTCGTAACGCGACGCTTTCAGCGCCTGTTTAACGCGCTTGAGGTTTTCCCGGAAAGGCGTTCCGCGTTCCAGAGTGAAACCGGTCGCCAACACATCGATCACGGTCAACTGCGCCAGGCGCGACACCATCGGTAGATAGACATCAGTATCTTCCGGTACATCAAGCACTAAAGCCAGCGCGGCTTCGTCGGCAAGGGGCGAGTCGGGAGAGGTGATGGCAATAACGGTGGAACCGTTTACACGGGCCAGGCGAGCCAGTTCTACCATATTTTTTGTGCGGCCAGTATGTGAAATGAGAACAAAAACGTCACCGGCTCGACTATTTATACAACTCATGCGCTGGATCACAATATCGTCCGACCAGAAGACCGGCAAATCAAAGCGCAGAAATTTTGTGAAGGCGTCATGCGCCACCACCGCTGAAGCGCCCAGACCAAAAAAAGCGAGTTTATCCGCCCCGGTCAGCAGCGTGACTGCCTGCTGCAGACGCGCGGCGTCCAGCCGGTTGCGGACCTGTTGCAGGCCAGCCAGCGCCGAATCAAAAATTTTATGGCTGTAGTTTTCCACATCGTCATGCTGCTCTACGCCACGGCTGACCCAGCTGCTGCCTTTCACCAGGCTTTGCGCCAGCTGCAGTTTGAAGTCCGGAAAACCGCGCGCGCCTAACCGATGGCAAAAACGGTTGACCGTGGGTTCGCTGACGCCCGCTGCGCGCGCCAGTGTGGCAATGCTGGAGTGCATCGCAGCCTGCGGCGCTGCCAGAATCTGCCCGGCCACTTTCTGTTCCGCTTTACTCAACGCAGCCTGCTGCGCCTCAATCTTTTCCAGCATATTCATAAGTGGATGACCATTATCACTTTTATCGATTTCAATTATTGCTGTCGCTGGCAGCCATTAACAGAGACTATATCGCGTTAGCGCGGGTCGGGCGCAAGGGCGGATAAGCCGGACGCGCTTTTTTTTGGCATACTTTGAGCGGTGCCGGATTTTGCCTGACAACATCAGACACAGAAAAAAGCAGAAATGCGCACGCGTCATCACACGCGCTGACACTATCCGGTACAGAGTTAATGCGGTTGACCCGGCGCGTCGGTTTACCTGGCGCGGGGAAAAAAGTACATTGTGCTGAAAGAAAATAACAACCTGGACCCGGTGGCAGAGGATGCATCACCATCGGATTATCCTGCAACGAGGAGAGGAAAATGGCGGTTACACAAACAGCCCAGGCATGCGATCTGGTGATTTTCGGTGCCAAAGGCGATCTTGCACGCCGTAAACTGTTGCCTTCACTGTATCAGTTAGAAAAAGCGGGTCAGATTCACGAAGAGACCCGCATCATTGGCGTAGGCCGCGCCGAGTGGGACAAAGCGGAATACACCAAAGTGGTACGTGAAGCGCTGGAAACCTTCATGAAGGAGAAGATTGACGAAGCGCTGTGGGATAAGCTCAGCGGCCGTCTCGACTTCTGCAACCTCGATGTGAATGACACCACGCACTTCCCGAAACTGGGCAAGATGCTGGATCAGAAAAAACGCACCACCATCAACTATTTTGCCATGCCACCGAGCACTTTCGGCGCCATCTGTCAGGGTCTGGGCACCGCGAAGCTGAATGCCAAACCGGCGCGTGTCGTCATGGAGAAGCCGCTCGGCACCTCACTGGAAACCTCACAGGAAATCAACGATAGCGTCGGTGAGTATTTCGATGAGAGCCAGGTGTTCCGTATTGACCACTATCTGGGCAAAGAGACGGTACTGAATCTGCTGGCACTGCGCTTTGCCAACTCGATTTTCGTCAATAACTGGGACAACCGCACCATCGACCACGTACAGATCACCGTGGCGGAAGAGGTCGGGATTGAAGGCCGCTGGGGTTACTTCGACAAAGCGGGCCAGATGCGTGACATGATCCAGAACCACCTGTTGCAGATTCTGACCATGATCGCCATGTCGCCGCCTTCCGATCTCAGCGCTGACAGCATCCGTGATGAAAAAGTGAAGGTGCTGCGTTCGCTGCGTCGCATCGATCAGACCAACGTGCGTGAGAAAACGGTACGTGGTCAGTACACCGCGGGCTTCGTGCAGGGTAAAAAAGTGCCGGGCTACCTTGAAGAAGAGGGTGCCAATAAATCCAGCGCCACCGAAACCTTCGTCGCCATCCGGGTGGATATCGACAACTGGCGCTGGGCGGGCGTGCCGTTTTATCTGCGCACCGGCAAACGGTTACCGACCAAATGTTCAGAAGTGGTGGTCTACTTTAAAAACCCTGAGATGAACCTGTTTAAAGATTCTTATTCAGAGCTGCCGCAGAACAAGCTGACCATTCGTCTGCAGCCGGATGAAGGGGTGGATATCGAGATCCTGAACAAAGTGCCAGGCCTCGACCACAAGCACAAGCTGCAGACCACTAAGCTGGATCTGAGCTACTCCGAAACCTTCAACCAGTCGCATCTGGCGGATGCCTATGAACGCCTGCTGCTGGAAAGTATGCGCGGCATTCAGGCGCTGTTTGTCCGCCGTGACGAAGTGGAAGCGGCCTGGACCTATGTCGATTCCATCATTGAAGCCTGGGCGGCGGATGGTGATTCCTCCAAACCGTATCAGGCCGGCACCTGGGGCCCGGTTGCCTCGGTGGCGATGATCACCCGCGATGGCCGTTCGTGGAACGAATTTGAATAACGGAACCTCTGAGGCCCGCACTGTGCGGGCCTTTTTTTTGTCCGACGCAAAGGCAGAAAAGTGAACTGGCGTTTCAAAAATCGCGTCGGGCGATGGACGCTCAGGAACCGGATCATGTATGGTAGTGGCGCAATTGACAGGGCAGGAGCCGAGGCTCCATGACCGGGCCGCTAATCCCGGTGTTATCAAGCAAGGGGAAGTGATGAAGAACTGGAAAACAAGTGCTGAACAGATTCTGACCACCGGACCGGTCGTGCCGGTGATCGTGGTAAACAAGCTGGAACACGCGGTCCCGATGGCGAAAGCGCTGGTCGCGGGCGGTGTCCGGGTGCTGGAAGTGACGCTGCGTACGCCGGTGGCGATGGATGCGCTGCGTGCGATGATCAAAGAAGTGCCGGAAGCGATTGTCGGTGCGGGTACAGTGATTAATCCTCAGCAACTGCAGGAAGTGACCGAGGCGGGCGCGCAATTTATCATCAGCCCTGGCGTCACGGAGTCGTTACTGAAAGCTGCCGTTGAAGGCCCGGTTCCGTTGATTCCTGGCATCAGCACCGTTTCAGAACTGATGACCGGCATGGACTACGGCCTGCGTGAGTTCAAATTCTTCCCGGCGGAAGCCAACGGCGGTGTGAAAGCGCTGCAGGCGATTGGCGGGCCTTTCCCGCAGGTGCGTTTCTGCCCGACCGGCGGTATCTCTCCGGCCAACTACCGTGACTATCTGGCGCTGAAAAGCGTGCTGTGCATTGGCGGTTCGTGGCTGGTGCCTAACGATGCGCTGGAAGCGGGCGACTGGGATCGGATTACCCGACTGGCGCGTGAAGCGGTAGAAGGGGCGAAGTAAGTTCTGGCGGTGAGCCGAGGCTCACCGCCTTGATATTATCCCTCGACCTTCACCGCTGCCGCGCTGGCGACCGCACGCGCAATCGCCTGAGTGGTGGTGTCACCGCTGGCCAGCGCCACGCCCAGCCGGCGCTGTCCGCTGATCTCTGGCTTGCCGAACAGACGCAGTTGCAGACCGGCACCCAGCGCCGCCCCGACATTCACGAACTGCACATTCTGGCTGGTCAGCTGCGGCAGGATCACCGCCGACGCAGCCGGACCATACTGGCGAATGCCGCCAATTGGCAGACCGAGGAAGGCCCGGACGTGCAGCGCAAACTCCGACAGATCCTGTGAAATCAGCGTCACCATGCCGGTGTCATGTGGACGTGGTGACACTTCGCTGAAGATCACCTCATCACCACAGACAAACAGCTCAACGCCAAACAGTCCATATCCGCCCAGCGCCTCAACCACCTGCGCTGCAATCGCCTGCGCCCGCTGCAGCGCCAGATCGCTCATCTGCTGCGGCTGCCAGGATTCACGGTAATCGCCATCTTCCTGACGATGACCAATGGGTGCGCAGAAATGAATGCCGTCCACCGCACTGATGGTCAGCAGGGTAATTTCAAAATCAAAGGTCACGACGCCTTCGACGATCACCCGACCGGCACCGGCACGGCCGCCTTGCTGCGCGTATTCCCATGCGCTGTCCAGCTGGCTGGCATCACGGATAAAGCTCTGGCCCTTGCCGGAGGAGCTCATCACCGGTTTCACGATGCAGGGAAAGCCAATCTCCGCGGCAGCCTGGTCGAAACGCGCTTTGCTGTCGGCGAAGCAGTAACGGGAGGTCGGCAGTGACAGCTCTTCGGCAGCCAGACGACGAATACCTTCACGATTCATGGTCAGCTTTGCCGCCCGGGCAGTCGGCACCACGCGCTGTCCCTGCTGCTCCAGCGCCACCAGGGTGTCGGTGGCGATGGCTTCAATTTCCGGCACCACGAAGTCAGGTTTTTCCTGCGCGATCAGCGCGGCCAGCGCCTCGCCATCCAGCATGTTGATCACATAGCTGCGATGCGCCACCTGCATCGCCGGGGCATCGGCGTAGCGATCAACGGCAATCACTTCCACACCCAGACGCTGACACTCCAGCGCCACCTCTTTACCCAGTTCACCTGAACCTAATAGCATCACACGCGTGGCCGCAGGGCGCAGCGCAGTTCCGAGAGTCGTCATAAATTCACCTAAGCAGTCACAAAATGCGCGCGCAGTATAAACGAAAACGATTGCGTACTCATCTTTCTTACCGAACGCTCCGCCGTTTGCCTTACTTTTCCCGCTCTGACGTTTCCTGACATCTTTTTCGTCAGGATGACGGACTACCATCTTAAACAGGAGTGGATGATGAACAACTGGTTGCAACAAATTCAGTCGGTACTGGCGAAGAAGGGCGGCGACAGCAAGTCTGGCGGTGGTTTAAGCGATATGCTGGCACCGGGCGCGTTGGGCGGCCTGGCGGGTATGCTGATTTCCAGTAAATCGTCGCGCAAACTGTTAACCAAATATGGCGGCAAAGCGCTGATCATTGGCGGCGGTGCTGCCGCAGGCGCGGTGCTGTGGAACAAATATAAGCAGCGGGTCAGCGAAGCGCACCAGAATGAACCTGACTTTGGCGCAGCGCAGACGCCCATTGACCTGCGCGCCGAACGTCTGGTCACAGCGCTGGTATTCGCCGCCAAAAGTGATGGCCATATCGACGATCAGGAACGGGCAGCGATTGAGCAGAATATTCATCAGTCTGGTTACGGTCAGGAGGCGGAACAGCTGATTCAGAAAGCGATGAACCGCCCACTCGATCCGCAGTGGCTGGCCGCCGACGTAAAGAACGAAGAGGAGGCGCTGGAGCTTTACTTCCTGAGCTGCGCGGCGATCGACGTCGATCATTTTATGGAACGCAGTTACCTGTCGGCGCTGGGCGATGCGCTTAAAATCCCGCAGGATGTCCGTGACGGTATTCAGCAGGATATCGTGGCAGAGAAGGCCCGCTTACCCGCCAGTTAATCCCCCACTGGCCACCTCCGGTGGCCAGCTTGCTGTTTCCGTACCAGTTGAAGCTTGGCTTCCTGCGCCTTTGGTGCCACGCTTACAGATCATTACTTTCACGGAGACGGATGTCATGAAAGCACCCATCGCAAAGAAAATACCGCATGAGATGACGCTGCATGGTGAAACGCGCGTCGATAACTACTACTGGCTACGCGACGACAAACGTGAAGATAACGAAGTTCTCGATTACCTGCGGGCTGAAAATAATTATGGCCGTAAAATCATGGCCTCTCAGCAACCGCTTCAGGAGCGGGTACTCAAAGAGATCATCGATCGTCTGCCGCCGGAAGACCATTCGGTGCCCTATGTGAAGAACGGGTATCGTTATCAGAGTCGCTATCAGAGCGGCAATGAATATCCGGCTTACTATCGGCAACCCGCCGACAGCGCGGAGTCTGATGAATGGACCTTGCTGCTCGATGCCAATCAGCGCGCCTCCCACAGTGAGTTTTACACCATGGGCGCGCTGCACATCAGCCCGGATAACCAGGTGATGGCGATGGCAGAAGATTTTCTGTCGCGGCGGCAATATGGCATTCGCTTCCGCAATCTGCACAGCGGCAGCTGGTATCCGGAAGTGCTGAGCAACGCCTCCTCCAGCTTTGCCTGGGGTAACGATTCCCGCACCGTCTACTATGTGCAGAAGCATCCACAGACGCTGCTTTCTTATCAGGTCTGGCGGCATGAGCTGGGAACGCCGCAGTGCGACGATCAGCTGGTGTATGAGGAGAAGGATGATACGTTTCACCTCAGCGTGCATAAAACCACCTCAAAACAGTTCATCCTGATCGCGCTGTACAGCACGACCACCAGTGAAATTCAGCTGATCGACGCTAACTTCCCGGATGCGCTACCGCATGTGTTCCTGCCGCGCCGCCGCGATCATGAGTACAGCCTCGACCATTACGATCACCAGTTCTTTATCCGCTCGAATCGCGACGGCAAGAACTTCGGGCTTTATCGCACCCGATATCTGCCTGAGTCCCGCTGGGAGACGTTGATCCCGGCGCGGGATCATGTGGTGATGGAAGATTTCCAGCTATTCCGTGACTGGCTGGTGGTTGAGGAGCGCCAGCGCGGCCTGACCAGCCTGCGCCAGATTAACTGGGCCAGCGGCGAAAACAGCGGCATCGCGTTTGACGATCCGACCTATGTTACCTGGCTGGCCTATAACCCGACGCCCCGCACCAGTAAACTGCGCTACGGTTACTCGTCAATGACCACCCCGACCACGCTGTTTGAGCTGGATATGGATACCGGTGAACGCCGCATTCTGAAACAGACGGCGGTAAAAGGCTTCGACGCGGACGACTACAAAAGCGAGCATCACTGGATCAAAGTCAGCGATGGCACCGAAGTGCCGGTTTCGCTGGTCTATAACCGTAAATACTATCAGCCGGGCCAGAACCCGATGCTGGTCTACGGCTACGGTGCGTATGGCAGCAGTATGGATGCCGATTTCAGCGTCAGCCGTCTGAGCCTGCTGGATCGTGGCTTTGTCTATGCGCTGGTTCAGGTTCGCGGCGGCGGCGAGTTAGGCCAGCAATGGTACGATGCGGGCCGCCTGCTGAATAAGATGAACAGCTTTACCGATTTTATCGACGTAACCCATGCGCTGGTGGCGCGTGGCATCGGGCATCCCGAACGGCTCTACGCGATGGGTGGCAGCGCCGGTGGCCTGCTGATGGGCGCGGTGATCAATATGGCACCGCAGCGTTTCCACGGCGTGGTGGCGCAGGTGCCGTTTGTGGATGTGGTGACCACCATGCTCGATGAGTCGATCCCACTGACAACCGGCGAATATGATGAGTGGGGCAATCCCAATCAGGCGGAATACTATCACTATATCCGCCAGTACAGCCCTTACGACAATATCGAAGCCAAAGCCTATCCCCATTTGCTGGTGACGACCGGCCTGCACGATTCGCAGGTACAGTACTGGGAACCGGCAAAATGGGTGGCGAAGCTCAGATCAATGAAAACCGATAATAACCTGTTGCTGCTCTGTACCGACATGGATGCCGGTCACGGCGGCAAGTCCGGTCGCTATAAAGCCTACGAAGGGGTGGCGATGGAGTACGCCTTTATCCTCGGACTGGCGCAGGGGACGCTACCCCCGGCCGGAGACTACTGATCCTCGCTGAGGCATTTCCGCAGCGCCTGCCGTAATGGCGGGCGCAGATCGGCCACGTTATCCAGCATCCATTTCAGGTAGCCCGGATCTTTACGGGCGATCACTGCAATCGCCTGACCACGATACTTGCCGAATGGCAGAACATCGTCACGCTGCGCCGCCGGTTGCGAGCGCACAATCATCTCGGATGCGCTCCAGCCTGAGGTTTCCATAATGCGTATTAACAGCGCGGCGGTGACATAACAGTCATAGAGCGCGCGGTGCGCATGCAGGTCGGCGGGCGGCGTGACGTCCAGCTTCAGCGAGTGCCGCAGCGCCTGATTGCCATATTTGATGCCCGGCCACAGCTGACGCGCCAGCTGCATGGTGCAGATCCACTCACCGTACATCTCAGGCAACATGCGACGATCGAAGCTGGCGTTATGCGCCACGTAGAAGGCGCTGCCGTGGTAGCGGGAAATCGCCTGTTCAATGGTCGGCTTGTCGGCCACCATCGCTTCGGTAATGCGATGCACCGCCATTGCCTGCCGGCTGATAGGGCGGTCAGGCAGGATCAGATCGCTCATCGGGTTAACAATCTGGCCGTTGATCACATCCACCGACGCCACTTCCACCACGCCGCCCTGCAGGCCGCAGGTTTCGGTATCAATTACGCGTAACATCATTATTTCATCTTCGGTTCATAAGGCAGGCGCGACAGGCTGAGTGACGCCTGGCGATAGTGCATCAGACGCTGACGAAACCAGTCGCGTAGCGCCTCGGGCTGTTCCTGAGCGACCATCTCTGCGACCACCGGCATGTTATAGCGCTCTTTGAACGCCACACCCGCTGCCGCCAAATCGACATTGATTTTGTCTTTCTCTTCCCGGGACAGCCGGGCAAGGTTATGACTCATAGTGTTCTCCTGATGATGTGGGGCAAAAGTAATGTTTTCCCCGGCCTGAAGCAAGGGTTAAGGATCGCATCGCTGGCCTCGACACCATAAAACGAGCAGCGTATCCTTTCGCCACGTTTGTCGCGTCAACGGTTGTTAAAAGGATGATCTTATGCAGAAAAAAGCGGTTTCCCGCATGATCGCTGCGCTGGCGGTTGTCGCTGGCCTGAGTTTCAGTCAGTTTGCGCTGGCCCATGCTCATCTTCAGTCATCAAATCCGGCGGCTAACGCGCAGGTGACCTCTTCAGCGGATGCGCTGACGCTGAATTTTAGCGAAGATATTGAGGCGGCATTCAGCGGCGTGACCTTGCTGGATGCGGCACAACAGCCGGTAGCGACCGGCAAAGCGCGTGTCGCGGCGAAACAGGCCAGTCATCTGATTATTGATCTGCCGCAGCCGCTTAAAGCCGGTGACTATCAGGTTAACTGGCATGTGCTGTCGGTTGACGGGCATAAAACCTCAGGAAGCTACCGCTTCAGCGTGAAATAATCGTGGTGGAGACCCTTTGGGTAAGCCTGCGCGGGCTGCATTTTGCCGCTCTGATGCTGCTGACCGCGAGTGCAGGTTACTCTGCGCTACTGGCACCGGCACGCTACCGTCCACGGCTGGCGATTGGCTTAAACCCCTTGTTGCAGTGGAGCGCGTGGCTGGCGCTGCTGAGCGCACTGGCGATGCTGGCCTGCCAGAACGTATTGATGAGCGGCGACAGCGCCAACCTGGCCGAGGGTGCCATCTGGCTGGCGGTGCTGGGTACCCGCTTTGGCGTTGTGTGGCAATGGGAGATGCTGTTCAGCGTTTTAGCCGTCGCAGGGCTGTGGCTGAACGGGCGACTGCGAGCGCAGACGTTACTGCTGACGGGCGTGCTGCAACTGGCTTCTCTGGCCTTCACCGGACATGCAGCGATGCATGAAGGCTGGCCCGGCCTGTTACACCCGTTCAATCAGGCTTTGCATCTGATTGCGGCGGCGTTCTGGGCTGGTGGTTTGTTACCGCTGCTGTTATTGATGCGCGAAGCGCGGCAGATTGAGCGCCGCACGGATGCTATCCGTACCATGATGCGTTTTTCCCGTTATGGTCATCTGGCCGTCGCGTTAACGCTGCTCACTGGCGCGATCAACAGTCTGATGATCCTCGGCTGGCCGCTGACGTGGCCCGATTCACCTTATGTGATATTACTGCTGTGCAAGGTGTTGCTGGTGGCGTTAATGGTGCTGGTGGCGCTGATCAATCGTTACTGGCTGGTGCCACGCTTTCGTCTGGCGGGCAGTGGGACGCAGCAAAAATTTATCCGCATGACCCAGCTGGAACTGCTGCTGGCGTGTGGAGTGGTTGGGCTGGTCAGCGTTTTTGCCACGCTGTCGCCAGCCTGAATATTATTTAAGAGATGCGTAAAGGTAAGTTATGTTGCTGAAGAAAGTGATTCCCGCAGTCCTGTTGTTATCCCTATGCGGCCAGGCGCTGGCGGCGCAGATCATTACCGTCAGCCGTTTTGAAATCGGTAAAGACAAATGGCCGTTTAACCGTGAAGAGGTGATGCTGACCTGTGAAAAAGACGGTTCGCTGTTTGCCATTAACCCCAGCACCCTGATGCAGTATCCGCTGAATGACAAAGCAGAGCAGCTGTTCAAAAACAAACAGGTGAAAGCACAACCGATCAGCGTGATTCAGAGTGAAGATAAAGCGAATCCGGGCCATATGATGAGCCTGCAGCCGATTGTTGAGCGCACCCAGGCGCTGTGCGGTAAATAAACCCGCCGGGTACAGTGCCACGCTGTACCCGAATTCCACTGTTTTCTGCCGTTGCGATCACAAACTGTTCCAGATTCCGGTCTCCAGCCTCGCGCTGACTGGCAAATCCTGTGCGCTGATCTAATCTTAACGTGTAAGGCGAAACCGCCTTCATGAATGCCAACTTTTAGCGCACGGCTCCTTGAGAGCCATTTCCCTGGACCGAATATAGGAATCGTATTCGGTCTTTTTTTGTTTAATTATCAAGATAAAAATCAGATCCACAAGATTCCCTATCCGATATTGTCCTTTCAGACCATCGCAGATTTTCCTCTCCGGAATGGAGATACTTTTCAGTCATCATTTCTGGCTGATGTCCTGCTGTGTTTAGCGAATAATTTGTCACATTCACTTTCAACGGTCGCACCGGCAGTTAACTGATTCCAGAAAAGATGAGGGGATTAATGATTAGCCCGATATCGGCATTGTTCCGCGTTTTAACGAACCCTTCAGCCAGACTATCGGAGTAAAAAAATCATCAGGGCTGATCATGCAGATGCTTACGAGACGGCAGGATCAATGCCGGGTATTATGATTTTATCAGAATGAGCTTTATCGGGTCTGACATACAATCGGGTTAAAATCCTTTACAGATTATTGAATTGATCAATTCAAAGGTGTCATGGTAATCCATTATTAATACAATTAATTGCTTATCTCAGGAGGTCAGGGTTATTTGCGTGGGGTTGTGATGCAGACAGGAATTTATAGTCAGAAAGGGTTCGTCACACCCATCCTCCCTGACAACTTAACTCAGTTTAAGGCGAATTTAAAAAAAAGATCAACGCGCACGCAAAAGCCACCTTAACTTTGTTCAGAACGGTCTCCCCCGAAAGTTAACTTGATCCTCGGTATCCCAACCATTAGCGAGTTTTTTTGCTCAATAGATAGCCGTACTTCAGGATACCGTAGCCAGCAGGTTGTGGTTTACATCACGGTTAAATGAAGGCAGATACAAGAAATTTTATCATCCTGTTGCTAGGGCGAATCCCCTGTTCAGCAGAGATCAATCTGATAAGTAATTTGAAAAGCCAGGTTACGTCGACAGGCCTTAATTGGTGTTATCCCATTTTGATGATTGAGTGCCCTATCTATCCTAAGTAACAAATAAAAAGTTGTTGCCAAATATCGCGTTGAAAAATTTGTTACATAAAGCGGTTAATTAAATGCCTGATCATCAGGTGTGCGTCAGGTCTCATTATTTTAGAAGTAATAGGATAAAGAGGGTTTTTTTGTCACCATTTGAAGTTTATTTTTTCCTGTAAATTATTTAATTTCCTTTGCTATCATAGGCTTTATTGGCTTTTATTAAAGCAGGGTTTGATTTTGAGGTCGGTTTGCTTAAATGGTATAAACAACCTGCAGCGCTGCTTCCTTTAAGCTTGATACTTCTTTGGGAGATTTAAAATATGGAAATTTTAAACATTATGCAGTCAACCTTTGTTGCTGGTGCAAGGGGGGCCTGTGGTCCTGCCTATGCTGGTGCCGGCGCCCGACAAAGCCAACAGGGTGGTGGCAGTGGCAATCGCACCGCTGGCAGTAATGGAAATGATGACATTTATGCAGGTACCGATGACTGTGTGATATCAATTGGCTCAGGCGCGTTGGGCGGTATAAAAGGCGAGCCAGGGGGAGCATTCATCGGTGACCTGTCAAACGGGTATAGCGCATGTATTGGTAGCTCAAACAATGGTACTGGGGGAGGGGCATCTCAATCAGGGGCCGGAAACTGCTCTGGTGGAATAGGTGGCGTATGCAATTAGAAAAGCATGCAAAAAAAATCACCTGGCTTATAGATTTTGCGGTAATGGCCCTGTGCATCGTTTTTAATGTGTCTTTTCTGCATGGTGTTTGCCTGTGGGATTCGACGTATTTTGACATACCGAGAGATATTTCCAGATATGCATTATACCTCACTAGCCTTATCGGGGCTGTGACGATAAGTAATAAGGTCGCTGATTTTTTAATACGATGTATTATAAAATCCTGATGGGCTGAATTTAAAGTCCACCCCGGTGGACTTTTTACTACTTTTTCTCTCACTATTCATAATGCTGAGCCATTAAGCTGGTCGCGGTTATCTGCTCACTAGATATACCATTGGTCGATTTTGCCATTTGGCAAAAATTGAGAGGAGAGTATTTATTGGCGGCGCTGAACGGTCAGGCCTGTTAGTACCAGGCGTTATCGTGATCGGAGAGCCTATTAAAATGTCACCTGAGTGGATTTTCCTCTGGAACGAGAGCAATACCAACCCGGCATCAAATTAGGCGGACAGACCAGAGTCCGGCATGCAGCCAAACGCTACTCAGAGCAGTTTGTCACCTGTTGAACAGGTGACAATCGGCATTGGATCGCCAACACTCATAACTTAATCATCTGTGATGCCAACGGTTTCTTCACCGTACTTTATAACCTCTTCGATCAGCTGATACTCACTAAGCAAGCCGCGCTCAACAAGGCACATACATGGCCCGACCTGCGTATCATTCTGATTGATCGGGTTGGCGTCATCTGCAACGTCATGACTGGCCACAAACAGACTCAGCCGGATAGTCAGTACAAAACCATTACATCGCCATCCTCAGCCCGCCAATAAACTTGTTATCACTCGCGTTTGGCTTATCCTTACAGCTCAATCAAAGGGAGGTATGTTTATGAAAGCTGCAATTGCTAACAGTGAGCACCAGGTTGATGTTGTAGAAAAAACTCTGCGCCCGCTGAAGAATGGCGAAGCACGGCTGCGGATGGAGTGCTGCGGAGTTTGCCATACCGATCTGCATGTGAAGAACGGTGACTTTGGCGACAAAACGGGCGTAACGCTCGGGCATGAAGGTATCGGTATCGTGGAGGAAGTGGCGCCCGATGTTACTTCGCTCAAGCCTGGCGATCGCGCCAGCGTGGCGTGGTTCTTTAAGGGCTGCGGACACTGCGAATATTGTAACTCGGGTAACGAAACGCTCTGCCGCGACGTAGTCAATGCCGGTTATACCGTTGATGGCGGCATGGCTGAAGAGTGTATCGTGGTAGCGGATTATTCGGTCAAAGTACCGGAAGGGCTCGACCCTTATGCGGCCAGCAGCGTGACCTGCGCTGGCGTCACCACCTATAAAGCGGTGAAGGTGTCAGAAGTGAAACCCGGTCAATGGATTGCTATTTACGGGCTCGGCGGGCTGGGCAACCTCGCACTGCAATACGCGAAGAATGTCTTCAACGCCAAGGTTATCGCCGTGGATATCAGCGAAGGTCAGCTTGAACTGGCGAAACAGATGGGTGCCGATCTGGTAGTCAACTCCGCTACGCAGGATGCGGCTGCAGTTATTCAGGAAAAAACCGGTGGCGCGCATGCGGCAGTGGTGACCGCCGTCGCTAAAGCGGCGTTTAACTCGGCTGTTGACGCGGTCCGTGCCGGTGGTCGGGTTGTCGCGGTCGGGCTGCCGCCTGAAGAGATGAGCCTGAATATTCCGCGACTGGTGCTGGACGGCATTCAGGTAGTGGGCTCGCTGGTCGGAACCCGTAACGATCTGGCTGAGGCTTTCCAGTTTGCTGCAGAAGGGAAGGTGGTGCCTAAAGTCACCAAACGGAAAATCGGCGAAATCAATACCATCTTCGATGAGATGCTTCAGGGAACCATTCGCGGCAGGATGGTGATCGATTTTACCGGTCAGTCAGCCTGATAGCGGAACGTTCGAATCTGTAGCCCGCGCTATGCGGGCTTTTTTACGCCCCAGCACCGCCACAACTGGATGCCAGCAAAGGAAGAGAGTACCAGGTAGGCTTCAGCTGCGGGCTGATTCTGCCAGTAAAGCAGAAGTGCAGGTCGGTGCATCTGCTGAAAGATAAGAAAAAACCTCGCCGTAGCGAGGTTAATGCGTCAGGCTGCCTTACACCAGGCTGACCGAGAGCAGGGTAATCTCTGCGGTTTGCAGCGACATGTCCTTCTTAATCTCAAACATATAGGCTTCCAGCGCCTCTTCGACATCATGGCCTTCGATGAAAGCATGGGCGGTAACGTGATCTTCGCCTTTCGGCTTTATCACATAAGAAACGAACCACTTCTTATTCTGCATAATCAGCTTCCTTCTCTGTTTTAAATCATTTACCACGTGACCAGCGATGCTGGCTACTCAATCGGGGCGGGATGGAGCAGGTCAATCACGTCATCGATCTCATTGCTGGCCGCGTGGCGATCAAGTGCGACAGCGTAGTAGCGGCCTTTACAGTAGTGCCGCGTCACGGTTACCCGATGACCGGTATCACCATCAGCCTCATCGCCGGTTGCGGTTCGCAGATGCGGCGGGATCACCAGCTCCGTTTCGAGTTCATCAGCTTCGATAATCAGATGACCACCGTCGCTGGAAAGTAGCAGATGCTGAACGCTCATTGTCTCTCCTCTGTTGATCTCATGGGTACCGGAAAAGTGTAGCGCAAGGCTGTGAGGGCGCAGTGGGTGCGGCAAAGGCTTTTGCTGACCAATAAAAAAGCCCCGCTGACGGGGCTTAATACAGAGAGGGGCACAACGCTGAGATCAGCCAGGCTGGTTGGCCAGTTTAGGTTTCAGAACCCGTTTGCCGATCTGGATACCTGGCTTCTCGACATATTTATACAGCAGCGACGCCAGCGCATAGGTGACCGGAATAGCGGTCACGCAGACGATCAGAAAGCGCACCAGATCGCTTTTAAATTCGATGTCGGTATGGTTAAGCAGCAGAGCGATCAGTGGAATCACAATCAGCAGATGCAGCAGGTAAACCGAAAACGACACGTCGCCCAGCCAGGTGCTCAGGCGGTTATTGAGCAGCTTACGCGGCAGCATAATCAGTCGTGCCATCACGCTGTTTTCGCGGTACTGCCACAGAATCGCGGTCATCCCGACAATCATCAGCGCTTCCATAATCACCTGCAGCTTAATCGCTTCCAGACCAATCGCCACGCTGGCGACCGGGCCCAGTAGCGCATAGGCCACGTAAAGCAGGGATTTACGGCGAATCGCTTCGGCCAGCAGCATTCCCGAAAGGAACATGTTGAGCTTAATCAGGATCATCGACGGCATCTCAAAGGCTTCGTAGTAATCCGCCAGCAGATAACGTCCGGCGCAGCACAGCGCCATAATACCAATCAGTGAAGCCGCATAGCCGAATCGCAGCGTCACCAGCATGATGAACGGGAACAGCAGATAGAACTGCATCTCCAGACCAATGCTCCAGTCCGGCAGCACGGTATTGAAGCCATATTCAGGCAACAGGCCAAACAGGAAGCTGAAATGAGTGAGAATATTGGTCAGTGACTGATCGGTGTAACGGGATGACTCGGTCGCGGTGCCGGAGTAGAAATGGGCAATGGTATCGCGCATCTCACCGAACCACGGACCGTAAATCAGGGCGATAATTAGCAACAGGTAATAGAGCGGGGCGATACGGAAAAAACGACGGATCCAGAATTTTTTAATGGTTTCAGCGTGCTGCCACGGCTCTTTTTGCTGGCGCTCAACGTAGTTTTTCGCCATCAGATAACCGGAAAGCAAAATAAACAGATCGACCCCAATCCCCGGTGACGAAATCAGCGTGATATGACAATGCACCAGCAGACTGATATGGCCGACCAGTACCCAAAGAGAGGCGATACCGCGTAACCCCTCCAGCTCCGTTGACCATCCTCGTGTTGCAGACATGAAAAATTCCTCGGTTTCCGTTTTATCCGTCTTTGGGCGCTCACTTAGCCTCAAGGCTGTGATTAAGTAAACGGGGCGACAACAAAGTGGGAAAATTCCGAGCGGAGTTTAACCGGAAAATCGAGGAGAAACAGGCAACAGTCAGCAGTCGCTTAACGACGAGCGACTCGCTGTCGTTAAGCGACGTTAATCATTCGTCAGGCCGCATCAGGCCAGCTTTAACAGGATCATACCGGCCAGCAGCAGGGTTAACCCGGCCCAGCCTTTTCTGTTGAGACGCTGGCCAAATAAGACCCAACCGGCCGCGACAGTGGCGATAATCCCAAAACCACCCCAGACCGCATAGGCCACCGATAATTCGATGCCTTTGACGGCTTGTGCCAGCGCACTAAAGGCCAGCAGAACCGACGCCAGTGAGAGCGCACCAATCAGCGGTTTCTTAAAGCCATTGGAGTATTTAAGAAAGATATTAGCGGCAATTTCCAGCACGATCGCCAGCGCCAGCCAGGCGGGATGAACCAGATCAGCGATGACCATGGCTCACCTCCGGCGTGGCCAGGGTGCCGGTTTTGATCAGCACAATGCCAGCCACCAGCGTCACCAGGCCACCGAGTTTCAGTAGGGTCAGGGTTTCGCCAAACAGCTGCACGCTGAACAGGGTAATCAGCATAATGCCAATCCCTTCCCACAGCGCATAAGCCACGCCTAACGCAATGCGTTTAATGGCGAAGCTCAGCAAGATATAGGAGCAGGCAATCATCCCCAGCATCATCAGGTAGCCCGACTGGCTGCCGCTCAGGCTGGACCATTTCATAAACAGGGTGCCGATAATTTCAGTAGCAATAGCGAGTGATAATATGATCCATGCACGCATGGTTTTTCTCCAGCAACGATAACTATTCCTGCCATCACAACGGTGTTAGCAGACGCAGAATTCAGTCGAAGTGGAAAGGGGACTACAGGGCGCTGCGCCAGTGCCGATCGTCGGCGTTCCAGCCAGAGAGGAAAGGGGTAAAAGTGACAGGGATTGAAATGAACATTCTGCTCATAATATTCACGACGCATCCACTTTGTTGCTTCTCATCAGTGGACGAAGCAGGCCTCCGGTTATAAACACGCCAGATTTATAGCATTTTGCCTGATGGGTAATCAATAGCAGGATATGCTTCGTTTTGGGTTGATTTAGGTTTATCACAATGAAAAGTGATCGCGATCAGGAGGAATATGTTAATCAGAGGTGAAGGTAAAAAACAGCCGGGCAACAAGGTGCCCGGCCGGAATTGCGTGACAACGTCACTGATTACTCAGCACGCTGCGGTACCTTACGCACCGGGGCATCGCCGGCAACGTAATAGCGGGCGGTGCTGCGCGGCAGCGGATCGCGACCACGGATGATATCGGCAATCTTCTCGCCAATCATAATAGTGGTGGCGTTGAGGTTACCGGTGATGATCAACGGCATGATCGACGCATCGACCACGCGTAAGCCTTCGAGGCCATGCACTTTGCCTTCCCCATCGACCACGGACATCTCGTCGTAACCCATCTTACAGGTGCCGCACGGGTGATAAGCGGTTTCGCCGTGGTTACGCACGAACTCATCCAGCTGCTCGTCAGTCTGGCACTCCAGCCCCGGACTGATTTCACGGCCGCGGTATTTATCCAGCGCCGGCTGGTTAATGATCTCACGGGTGATACGAATCGCATCACGGAACTCGTGCCAGTCCTGCTCATGCGACATGTAGTTGAACAGAATGGCCGGATGCCGGCGCGGATCGCGTGACTTCAGGCGAACGTGACCACGGCTCGGTGAGCGCATTGAGCCGACGTGACACTGGAAACCGTGTGCATCGACCGCATTCGAACCGTTGTAGTTAATCGCCACCGGCAGGAAGTGATACTGAATATTCGGCCAGCTGAACTCTTCACGGCTGCGGATAAAGCCACCCGCTTCAAACTGGTTGCTGGCGCCAATTCCGCTGCCGTTGAACATCCATTCGGCACCGATTTTCGGCTGATTCCACCATTTCAGGGCCGGATAGAGCGACACCGGCTCTTTGCATTCATACTGCAGATACATCTCCAGATGGTCCTGCAGGTTTTCACCCACGCCTGGCAGATCGTGCACCAGTGGGATATCAAACTGCTTCAGCAGTTCAGGCGAACCGACGCCGGAACGCTGCAGGATCTGCGGCGAAGCGATGGCGCCAGCGCACAACAGCACCTCGCGACGCGCGGTCACTTTGTTGATGCTGTTGCTGTCACCCTGCAGATACTCCACGCCGACCGCACGTTTGCCGTCGAACACAATCCGATCGGTGGTGGCATGGGTAATGATTTTCAGGTTTGGCCGGCCTTTAGCCTGATCCAGGTAGCCGCGCGCGGTGCTGGAACGGCGTCCCTGCGGCGTCACGGTGCGGTCCATCGGACCAAAACCTTCCTGCTGGAAACCGTTGAGATCGTCGGTGCGCGGATAACCCGCCTGCACACCGGCTTCAATCATCGCTTCAAACAGCACGTTATTGCCCGCTTTTGGTGTCGCCACACAAACCGGACCGTCACCGCCGTGGAACTCATTCGGGCCGATATCGCGGGTTTCCGCTTTACGGTAGTAGGGCAGGCAGTCGGGATAGCTCCAGTGCTCCAGACCGGGCGCGGTGGCCCAGTTGTCGAGATCCATCGCATTACCGCGGATATAACACATGCCGTTAATCAGCGACGAACCGCCCAGACCTTTGCCGCGACCACACTCCATGCGGCGATTGTTCATGTAAGACTCAGGTTCGGTTTCGTACGCCCAGTTATAACGTTTTCCCTGCAAGGGATAGGCCAGCGCCGCAGGCATCTGGGTCCTGAAATCAAATCGATAATCCGGGCCGCCCGCTTCCAGCAACAGCACATTCACGTTGCTGTCCTCGGTCAGACGGGTGGCCAAAACGTTCCCTGCGGATCCGGCTCCAATAATGATGTAATCAAATTCCATTCATCGTTCCTCAGGTTTTAATGATTAAAATACGGACTGAAAACGCGACAGCTCAACCTGCACTGACTTCACCTGGGTATAGCTTTGCAGCGTCATCAGGCCATTTTCGCGTCCAATGCCGGAGTGCTTGTAGCCACCGACCGGCATTTCCGCCGCCGATTCGCCCCAGGTATTGATCCAGCAGATGCCAGCTTCGATCTGGTGGATCACGCGGTGCGCCCGGTTCAGATCCTGGGTCACCAGACCGGCAGCCAGACCAAAGTCGGTGTCGTTGGCGCGGCGGATCACCTCTTCTTCGCTGTCGTAGCTCAGGATGGACATCACCGGTCCGAAGATCTCTTCACGGACGATCTTCATCTCATCGCGGCAGTCGGTGAACACCGTTGGGGCCACCCAGGCACCCTGATCGAATTCGCCACCGGTCAGGCGTTTACCGCCGCACAGCAGCCGCGCGCCTTCAGCAATGCCGGATTCGATGTAGCGCATCACGTTATCGCGATGGCTGAAGCTGACCATCGGGCCAAAGTTGGTCTCCGGCTGGCGCAGATCGCCGGCCCGGATGCGGGCGACGCGCTCGCTGATTTTGGCTTCGAACGCCGCCTGCAGTTTTGTCGGAATAAACACTCGGGTACCGTTGGTGCAGACCTGGCCGGAACTGTAGAAGTTCGCCATCATGGCGATGTCAGCCGCCAGATCGAGGTCCGCGTCGTCGAAGATGATCAGCGGCGATTTACCGCCCAGCTCCATGGTGACCTCTTTCAGCGTCGATCCCGCCGCGTTAGCCATTACTTTTTTGCCGCTGACTACGCCGCCGGTAAACGATACTTTATCGATGCCCGGATGTTCGGTCAGCAACTGGCCGGTGACCGAGCCGATGCCCGGCAACACGTTGAATACGCCGTCCGGCAGGCCCGCTTCGGTGTAGATTTCCGCCAGTTTCAATGCGGTCAGTGGCGTGACTTCGCTGGGTTTGAAAATCATCGCGTTGCCGGCCGCCAGTGCGGGTGCGGATTTCCACAGCGCGATCTGAATCGGGTAGTTCCAGGCACCGATACCGGCGACCACGCCCAGCGGTTCACGGCGGGTATAGACGAAAGAGGTGTCACGCAGTGGGATCTGCTGACCTTCCAGCGCCGGTACCAGACCGGCGTAATATTCCAGCACGTCCGCGCCGGTGACGATGTCGACGCTGGCGGTTTCGCTCAGCGGTTTACCGGTATCCAGCATCTCCAGCTCAGCCAGTTCATCGTTACGTTCACGCAGAATATCGACGGCGCGGCGCAAAATGCGTGAACGCTCCATGGCGGTCATCGCGGCCCAGATTTTCTGGCCTTTTCTGGCTGCGGCAACGGCGCGATCAACATCCTGCTGACCGGCAGCGTGAACCTCGGCCAGCACCTCGCCGTTGGCCGGATTGATGGTCTGGAACGTTTCGCCAGACGTCGCGGCAACGTAAGCGCCATCGATATAGAGTTTCTGCTCGGTAAATCGGGACATGTTATCTCCTTCCGTTATTCGTGCTCGCCAGCCAGTTGCTGACGGATGAATTGGGTAGTCAGTGTGCGGGCTACCACCGGCTTAAACGGCTTCCCGCTCAGCGCGGCGCGTAACCATAAGCCGTCGATCAGGGCGGCCAGCCCATGTGCGGCGAGACGCGCCTGTTCCAGCGGCAGTTCGCGGCGAAATTCGGCGACCAGCGTCGAGTAAAGTCGTCGACTGCTGACCCGCTCAAGTCGATTCAGCTGGGGCTGATGCATACTGCTTGCCCAGAAATCGAGCCAGGCTTTCATCGCGGCGCTGTGCACCTGGGTTTCATCAAAATTGCCGTCGACGATTGCCCGCAGACGCTGCTCTGCCGGGGCATCAGCCAGCGGCTGCAGCCGGGCTGAAACCGCATCGCGCAGCTGGCGCGTCACATCACGCATCGTCGCTTCCAGCAGGCCGTTCTTATCTTTGAAGTAGTGACTGATGATGCCGGTCGACACACCCGCACGGCGGGCAATCTGGGCGATGGTGGCATCGTTAATCCCCACTTCGTTAATCGTGCTCAGGGTCGCATCAATCAATTGCCGACGTCGTATCGGCTGCATCCCCACCTTTGGCATAGCTCCAGCTCCACCCTCAAATCGAGTGCCTATTAAAACTTTTTTTGATTGCACGTTCAATATAAAAAGAAAAGTTGTTAGGATGCTGTTCTTTAAATGTAGCGAAAGCGCAACGGCATTGAGTGCTAAAATAGACTCGTTTGCCGAAGCGGCAAATCAGGAAAAGAGAGTACAACAACAGGCCGCACGGCGCGTCAGCCGCAGGCGGCGACATTTACCCATTGCATATTTTCAGGAAAACTAACCAGAGGTAATCGATGAATAATCCACCTGCCGGTGAAAAAGACAGACTCAATCCCGTTGTGTTCTACACCTCTGCCGGATTGATTCTGACGTTTTCACTTGTGACGATTCTCTACAGCGATCTGGCCGGCGGCTGGATCCTCTCGGCGGTGAACTGGGTCTCCGCGACCTTCGGCTGGTACTACATGCTGGCTGCTACGCTCTACATCGTGTTTGTGCTCTACATGGCCTGTTCACGGTTTGGCTCGATCAAACTGGGGCCGGAGCAGTCCAAACCCGAATTTAGCGTGCTGAGCTGGTCGGCAATGCTGTTTGCCGCCGGTATCGGTATCGATCTGATGTTCTTCTCGGTCGCCGAACCGGTGACCCAGTACATGCAGCCGCCGGAAGGGGCGGGGCAGACGCTGGAGGCCGCACGCCAGGCGATGGTCTGGACGCTGTTCCACTACGGCCTGACCGGCTGGTCGATGTATGCGCTGATGGGCATTGCGCTCGGCTACTTCAGCTATCGCTATAACCTGCCGCTGACCATTCGTTCGGCGCTCTATCCGATATTTGGTAAACGTATCTACGGCCCGATTGGACATACCGTGGATATCGCTGCGGTGGTCGGCACCATTTTTGGTATCGCCACCACGCTCGGCATCGGGGTGGTACAGCTCAATTACGGGCTGAAAGTGCTGTTTGATATTCCGGAAGGGCTGACCGCGCAGACGGCGCTGATTGTGCTGTCGGTGGTGATCGCCACGATTTCAGTGACCTCCGGCGTCGACAAAGGGATTCGTATCCTGTCAGAGCTGAACGTGGTGCTGGCGCTGGGCCTGATCCTGTTTGTGCTGTTCTTCGGTAATACCGAATTTCTGCTGAATGCACTGGTGCTGAACGTCGGCGATTACATCAACCGCTTCATGGGCATGACGCTCAATACCTTTGCCTTTGATCGACCGACGCAATGGATGAATAGCTGGACGCTGTTCTTCTGGGCATGGTGGGTCGCCTGGTCACCGTTTGTCGGGCTGTTCCTGGCGCGTATCTCCCGGGGTCGTACTATCCGCGAGTTTGTGCTCGGTACGCTGATCATTCCGTTTACCTTTACGCTGCTGTGGCTGTCGGTATTTGGCAACGCCGCGCTCTACCAGATCATTCACGGTAATGCCGGTTTCGCGCAGGAAGTGATGGCCCATGCCGAACGCGGTTTCTATAGCCTGCTGGCGCAATACCCGGCGTTTAAACTCAGTGCCTCGGTCGCGACCATTACCGGGATGCTGTTTTACGTCACCTCGGCCGACTCCGGTTCGCTGGTGCTGGGTAACTTCACCTCAAAGCTGAAGGATATCAACAGCGATGCGCCAAACTGGCTGCGTATTTTCTGGTCGATTGCGATCGGGGTACTGACGCTGAGTATGCTGATGACCAACGGGATCTCTGCGCTGCAGAACACCACGGTGATCATGGGGCTGCCGTTCAGTTTCGTCATCTTCTTTGTGATGGCCGGACTGTATAAATCGCTGAAGGTGGAGGACCACCGTCGCGCCAGTGCCACGCGTGATACGGCACCTTATCTGGCCCATGCCACCGATCGTCTGACCTGGAAAAAGCGCCTGTCGCGCCTGATGAATTATCCTGGCTCGCGTTATACCCAGCAGATGATGGAAAACACTATCTATCCGGCGATGCAGGAAGTGGCGAAAGAGCTGGAGCTGCGCGGTGGTGGCGTCACGCTGGAAAAAGTGGCACCGGATGATAACAATCCGATTGGCTATCTGGACCTGCGCGTCCACCTTGGCGAAGAGCAGGATTTTGTCTATCAGGTCTGGCCGCAGCAATACTCGGTTCCGGGCTTTACCTATCGCGCCCGCAGCGGTAAATCGACCTATTACCGGCTGGAAACCTTCCTGCTGGAGGGCAGCCAGGGTAACGATTTGATGGACTACAGCAAAGAGCAGGTGATCATCGATATTCTCGATCAGTATGAGCGCCACCTGAACTTTATCCATCTCAACCGTGAGGCGCCGGGCAGTAATATCACCTTCCCGAGCATGTAACTGTCAGCCCGTAAACTCTGTTGTTTACGGGCTTTTTTTATCGCCGGTGCGGCGATCCTGCGTCGCATCGGTGACAAATCGGCTATATTCAGGGCTTACTGGCCTGATGCCTGCCAGATGTAGACAGGGAGTCGTATGCGTAAAATATTCAGTACGTTTCTGCCGTTGTACACCACCACGCTGCTGATGCTGCTGGGGTCGGGCCTGTTAACCACCTATGTTTCACTCCGGCTCGCCAGTGAGCAGGTCAATGGCGCGCTGATCGGTGCGATTATCGCCGCTAACTACATCGGGCTGGTGATTGGTGGCAAAGTCGGGCACAACCTGATCGCCCGCGTCGGTCATATTCGCGCTTACGTTGCCTGTGCCGGGATTATTACCGCCTCGGTCATTGGTCACGGGCTGACTGATTTTATTCCGCTGTGGGTCTTCCTGCGCCTGATTATCGGGCTGTGCATGATGTGTCAGTACATGGTGCTGGAGAGCTGGCTCAACGATCAGGCGGAATCGTCGCAGCGCGGCGTGATTTTTGGTTTTTACATGGTCGCTACCTATCTCGGTCTGAGCGGCGGGCAGGTGATCCTCAGCCTGCAAAGCGGCTTTGACGTCAGCACGCTGCTGATTGTGGCGCTCTGTTTTGCTCTCTGTCTGGTGCCGATTGCGCTCACCACCCGTACCCATGTTCAGCCAATGTCGCCCGCGCCGATGGAGCTCGGCTACTTCATTCGCACCATTCCTAAACTGCTCGGGACCACGCTGGTGACCGGCATGGTCATCGGCGCTTTTTATGGTCTGGCGCCGGTTTACGGCAGCAGTAAAGGTTTTACCACCAGCCAGACCGGCTACTTTATGAGCCTGACTATCTTTGCCGGGCTGGTGTCGCAGTTTCCGCTCAGCTGGCTGTCGGATCGTTATGACCGTCAGCGGCTGCTGTTCTGCATGGCTATCCTGTTTGCCGTGGCCTGCGTGCCGCTGGTACTGTTGCCGCATCTGACCTTTAACTGGATGATCGGCATCGCCTTTGTCGCCAGTATGATGCAGTTTTCGCTCTATCCGTTGCAGGTGGCGCTGGCGAACGATCAGGTCGCTGCTGAACGGCGGGTCTCGTTAACCGCCTGTCTGCTGATGGCGTTTGGCATTGGTGCCAGTATTGGCCCGCTGGTGATCGGGGCGCTGATACAGCCATTTGGCAGCAATATGCTCTACCTGTTCTTTAGCCTGTGCGCGCTGGTGATTGCCGGACTGAGTTATGTCAAAGCCCCAGGACCGCTGCCCACTACTGAAGTGCCATTGCCGCATGTGGTGATGCCGGATAGCCTCGCCACCTCACCGCTGGGTGCGGCGTTGATCCCCACGCTGGAAGAGGAGGTGATCCAGGCATCAATGGGCAACAGCGAGCCTGAGCCGGACGAAGAGCAGGAAGAGGGGGAAGATCAGCGCGAAGATGCGCCGTTAAAATAACCACAGTCGGGGCGTGGCGGCACCGGTCGCCGCCAGCGCTCCCGATAAGTTCCAGTGATTGCTCAGATGAGAGGCTCGACAATCGCGCCTCGCCAGGCGAAGCTGGTGAACTCGTCTTCGTCTGGATAAACACCATGCTGGAACTTCGCCCCAACTGTGAACGCTGTGACACCGATTTGCCGCCAGCCTCGACCGAGGCGCGCATCTGCTCGTTTGAATGCACCTTTTGCGCAGCGTGCGCCGAACAGTCACTGAACCATCTCTGCCCCAACTGTGGCGGTGAACTGGTGCGGCGGCCGATTCGTCCGGCAGAAAAGCTGGTAAAATTTCCGGCTAAAACCCGCGCCTGAGCCGTTTCTGGCCCAAATGACACGGGTTATTTTCTGTACAGAATAGTCTTAAGGCGGCGATATCGCTATGATGCAGGTCGTCCCTGACAGAGCTACCACCTTTACTGAGTGCCGGAGATAAGCGCCGGAAGGGACAATCCTTTTCTGGCGCCTGACTGGCTCTCTGTTGCCGCGCAGCCCATCGCCCCGATCTATACTTCAGCTATCGTCCTTAATCCTCCGCTGAAGGTCACACTATGCACTATCACTATCTCAACGGTGAAAACTGGGACAGGATCTGGATTGTCGGCGATCTGCACGGCTGTCGTCGCGAACTTGATGCGCTGTTATTGCGTCATCAGTTCAATCCGCAACAGGATTTACTGCTGTGTACCGGTGATTTAATCGATCGGGGTGAAGAGAGCGCGGGTTGTCTGGCACTGCTTGGCGAACCCTGGTTTCGCTGTGTGCGCGGTAACCATGAGGAGATGGCGCTGTCGGCGTTACAGGGTCACGACGTGGCGCTCTGGCAGATGAACGGCGGTGACTGGTTCTGGCAACTGCGCGGTGCGGCACTGATCAGTGCGCGTCACGCTCTGCTGCGCTGTCGTGAACTGCCGCTGATTCTGCATCTGCAGCTTGAGCAGCGCATTATCGTGGTGGCCCATGCCGATTATCCTTCAGCCCGCTACGGCTGGGAAAAACCGCTTAACTGGCAGGATGTGGTGTGGAGTCGCCGCCGGCTGCAGGCGATAGAATCGGGTCAGCGGGGCGCGATTGAAGGCGCCGACGCTTTTTACTTCGGACACACGCCCCTCCAGCAGCCGCTGGAGGTGGATAATCTGCATTACATCGATACCGGCGCGGTGTTTGGCAATCACCTGACGCTGATTCAGCTGCAGTGACCTAGCGGAACAGACGCCCGTCACGCACCAGTTCGCGCGGATAACTGTTTTTAATCCGGCTCCCGACTTTTTTCGCCAGCCCCAGCGGTTGCCGCTGCCAGGTGACAATCATCTCATCACGCGTTACCGCCGTTTCCGGATAGATATCGCGGCCGCGATACCACTCCTCAGCTTCTGCGGCGCTGAGTTCAAACGTTTGTTCCGGTGCGGGTTGGGCCAGCGCGATCACCGCTTCATGTTGCCAGCGATAGCCTTTAGCAAAGGTTTCGGCCAGTTTCAGGCCAATCCGCGAGAAGCGCACTCTACCCAGCAGCGGTGTCACGGCGGCGGGGAACAGCCAGATCTCTTTATCGCGTTGCCACAGTTCCAGTGAGTCATCCCATTTGATCGAGACAGCGGCAGCGGCCTGCCGGATTTCGCTTTCCAGCTTGCGGCTGAGGTGGGAGAACGGCAGCTTACCGACTTTGTAAGTCGGCGCAGGCAGCGGCTCAACCGGGGCAGTTTTGCGCAACCGCGCCACGAAAAAGCCCTCGCTGTCGAACAGCTGCGGAAAGACGTGCAGATAGCCCTCAGGCGTTGCAGCCTGCGCGGCACCCTCAAACAGCTGATCGAGCGGCATCACCTCGACAGCATCGGGATAGCGCTGTAGCAGCCAGGCGATGACCTGCTGATTCTCGAGCTGATTGAGCGTACAGGTCGAATAGACCAGCGTCCCGCCGGGCTTCAGCGCGTGAAAGGCGCTGTCGATCAGGTCGCGCTGGGTCGCGGCTATCTGTGCGGTACTCTCCAGCGTCCAGTTTTTCAGCGCATCAGCATCCTTTCGCACCACGCCTTCGCCAGAGCAGGGCGCGTCGAGCAGTATCGCGTCAAACTGTTCCGGCAGCGCCGGGCCGAAAACCCGGGCATCAAAGTGGGTCAGGGCGCTGTTGCTGACGCCGCAACGGCTGATATTGGCGTGCAGCACTTTAACCCGGCTGGCGGAAAACTCATTCGCCAGAATGACGCCCTGGTTATTCATCCGCGCGGCAATCTGGGTGGTTTTCGATCCGGGCGCGGCGGCCATGTCCATCACTGCCGTGGCCTCAGGCTGTGCATCAAACAGCGCGGTAACCGGCAGCATCGAACTGGCTTCCTGAATATAGAACAGGCCGCTGAGGTGTTCAGCTACGCTGCCGAGCGGCAGGCTCTCATCTTCACGGCTGATCCAGAATCCTTCGCTGCACCACGGCACCGGCGTCAGTTGCCAGCCATAGGGCGCGGTCTGAGTAAGGAAGTCGGCCACGCTGATTTTCAGGGTATTGACGCGCAGGCTGCGGCGCAGCGGTTGCTGGCTGATGGCGATAAATTGTTCGAAGCTGGCATCATCAGGCAGGTTCTGACGCATTAACGCGAGAAAATCAGCGGGGAAAAGCGAAGAGGAGTCTGACACGGGCACATTCCAGTTAAGGCAAAGGCGGCAGTGTAGCATGGAGAAAGGAAACGGGCAGCCAGGCTGCCCGTTTCAGGCTAGCTTAGCGTGGAGAGGGGATCGCCGTTCCCCAGTTCCGCCACTCTTTCGGCGCTTCATCCTGCAGCAGGAAGTGTTTATCCGGATTCGCCTGTGGTGCCAGCGGCACGGTTGGCGGTGTGGCAAACTGGATGCCGCCCTGAATAAACTGCTGGAAGGTGCCGGTTTTCACCACGCCGCCAATCAGACCAAAGTCGAGGTTATAGCCTGACGCCAGCCAGAAGACCGAGTTGTTACGCACCAGATGCTGATATTTCTTACTGATACGCAGCGCAATCTGCACCCGGTCAGCCATGTTACCCAGCGAGGTGCCGGTCACGGTACCCACTTCCACCCCACGGAACAGCACCGGCGTTCCCAGCGACAGCGATCCGGCTTCGGTAGCATCGACGTAGATGTTCAGACCGTTCAGATAGCGCGAATCGGTAATGGTGCTCTCCTGCAGTTCAAAAGTGCGCGCCGCGCGTCCTTTGCCGGGATCGACGTTGACGTAAGGCTGCAGCAGCGTTTCCAGATGATTCACGCCGGTCGCGGAGATCTCCGGTGACACCACCGAGAAACGGCTGCCGAGGCGGGCGAAATCATCCACATATTCCGGATAGAGCACCGCTTTCGCCACCACCTGATTTTTATCGCTGCTCAGCGACAGCGACTCCACCTGGCCGACATTAATGCCGAGATAGCGAATCGGCATACCGGCCGACAGCTTGCTGGCATCGAAGGTATGCAGCGTGATCTGGCTACCCACTGCGCGCGCCGCAGTTTCCGACGGATAGAGGATGCGTTTGTCGCCTTTGGCTGACAGCGCACCGCTCATATTATCGAAGCTGATCGCGCCTTTCAGCGCGCGGTTAAGCGGCGAAGCCTGTACCGTCAGGCCGCTGCCGTTCAGCTGTACCCGCGCGCCGCCTTCCGCCCAGAAGACGCTTTCGCTGGTCAGCAGCTTGCGGTACTCCGGCTGAATATGCACCGCAATATCAAACGCATCGGCGCGTGGCGTCACCTTCACAATCTCACCGACCTGATACTTGCGGTAGAGCACGATGGAACCGGCCTGCACGTCGGGCAGGCTGGTGGCGGTCAGCGTAAGGGTGGTTGACGGTGCGTCACCAATAATCCCTTCTTTGGCTTTTTCCGCATCGGCAAACAGCGGATAGCGGGTTTTCGGCTGGCCTTTCTGACCGGGCTCAAGGCGAATACCGCCATCAACCCACTCACGGGCGCTGGCTCCCAGCACCTGCATCCCATCCAGTCCGAATTTCACATCCAGCCGGCTGTTAACGATAAATTTGCTGTCGCCATGCACCAGTTCGCGATTTTCCGGATTGACCGCCACCACGAAGTTGACGCCATTTTCATCCAGCGAGCGCGACATTACCTGGCCAATCTGCATCCCGTGCAGCATCAGCGGCTGGCCCTGATCGATGCCATAACTTTCCGGCGCGCTGAGTTTTACCGTCAGCACGTCGGGCCTCTGCAGCAGCGACTCATTCGACGCCAGCACGGTATAGTGCTGCTGCGGCGGGCCTTCGCCCGGCACCAGTTCAAAGGTGTTACCGGTCAGCAGCGCGCTGAGGCTGGTATCAGTCAGGCTGATTTTCGGGCTACGCATCTCAATGCGGGTGCCGCTGCGCATCAGGCCCACTACGGAAGGATCGATGGTCAGCTCGCCAGTGACTTTACCGCCGTCCTGCAAATTGAGTTTGGTCAGAGTGCCGACTTCCAGGCCCTGATACATCAGCGGCGTACTGCCCGCTTTGAGATTTTTGCCGTCAGGCAGGTCGAGGGTGATCAGCACCCCGCGCTGGCTGTGGGCCAGATCGGGATAGAGCTGGTAATTCTGATCCGCTTTAGCCGGTTGCGCATCGTCAGGTGAGTCAAAGGCCACCGCACCGTTAACCAGCGCCGCCAGACTCTCCAGCTGCACTTTGGCGCCGCTCAGGCTGACATCAGCATTGACGCCCGACACGTTCCAGAAGCGACTGGTTGTTTTCACCAGATTGGTAAAGCGACGATCGATTAACACATCAATCGCCACGCCATCGGTTTTGTTGTTGATGCTGTAGTCATAGACTCGACCCACCGGAATTTTCCGGTAATAGACCAGCGAGCCGGTGCTCAGCGATCCTAAATCGGGGGCATGCAGGTGGATCAGCAGTTCGCCGGTATTCACCCGATATTTGGGTTGGGTATCCAGGGCGGTAAAGGCTTCGCTCGGCTTGCCTTTGCCCGGCATCATGCCGATATAGTTACCGCCGACCAGCGCATCCAGCCCCGATACGCCCGCCAGAGATGCCTTCGGCGTGACCAGCCAGAACTGGGTATCTTCACGCAGCGCATCACGCATGTCGCTCTTGATGCTGGCTTTGATCTGAATGCTGCGATAGTCATCGCTCAGATTAATGCCCTGCACGGTTCCCACTTCCACACCCTGATAGCGAATCGGTGTGCGGCCCGGCACGATACCATCCGCCGTCTGGAAATTGATGGTGATGGTGGTGCCGCGCTCCTGATAATTGGTCCACAGCAGCCAGCAGGCGATCAGCATCGCAATGATCGGCAGCAGCCAGAAGGGCGAAATTTTGCGCTTGTTGCGCAGCGTGGCGTTAGTCGGTGTAGTCGGCGTTTCCTGTTGCATGTGCATCCCAGAGCAGGCGGCTGTCCAGCCACTCAACAGACATAATGGTCAGGATCACGGCGGCACCAAAAAACAGCGCTGCCGGTCCCATGGTAAAAGCCAGCAGCTGGTCACGGTTGACCAGCGACATGGTTAACGAAATCACGAACAGATCGAGCATTGACCAGCGGCCAACCCAGTTGACGAATCGCAGTAACCGGATTCGGGTTTTCAGCCCCTGTTCGCAGCGGAAGTGGATGCTTAGCAGCAGCGTCAGCATCACCAGCACTTTGGTGAACGGCACCAGAATACTGGCGATAAATACGATCGCCGCGATGGGAATATTGCCGGAGCCCAGCGAAACGATACCGGAGAAAATGGTGTCTTCGCGCCGTGAACCATTGAGGTAAACCACTGAAATCGGCATCAGGTTGGCCGGGATCAGCAGCACGATAGAGGCAATCAGCGCCGCCCAGGATTTTTGCAGGCTGTGACGGCGGCGGAAGTCGAGCGGCGTGTGGCAGCGCGGACAGCGCCCCCGCGCATCCGGCACGCCGGTGTGGTGGCAGTTGAGGCAGACCTGCAGGTCATCGCGTGCGACATTGCCGGGGCTTTGCGGATAGAAATGATCCCACAGCTGCTCAATGTTGAGATGGATCAGCGTCAGCACACTCAGCACCGTCAGGGCAATATAGGCGGCGAGGCCGTAGCCGAGCTCCAGCGAAGCGTAGTCCTGCACTTTGATTGAGGCAACGGCGATACCGATCAGGTAGATATCCAGCATCACCCACTCTTTGAGCTTCTCCAGCATCAACAGCACCGGACGTAAGTTCATTCCCAGCCGATGACCGATACCGAGGTAACAGATGCCCGCCACCAGCGTGACCGGTGCGCCGATAGTGCAAAACGCCACCATTGAGGCGGTCAGCACATCACCCTGCTGGGTCATCTGGATCACGCCTTCCAGCACGCTGGCGTTAATCCGCATGCCAAGCAGCCGGATATCCACCAGTGGCAGAGAAAAAGCGAATGGCATCAATACCATCATCGTGGCGGCCATCGCCATTAATCGGGTCATTGACCAGTCGCGGCCGCTGAGAATTTCTGCATTGCAGCGCGGGCAATGGGCCGACTGATGCGATTTCACATCCGGTAAGGAAAAAAGGGTATCGCATTGCGGACAACGCTGATAACGTGCGTGAGGCAATGACTGGCTGATAGCGTGAATTTTCATAGGGTGATGCAATCTTCGCTCATCGTAAGTAACACATATCGGTCGTTAAGACAGCGCCTGTGTGCCTGTCTCGGGCATCACGCTTCGATCCACAGAATGCTAAGGGTATAGTAACTAACGCTATGATTCACCTTGTGGCTCTGGATATTTAGTGCTTATTTTTAACGAGCGGGAAATAACCCTGCTCAGATGTCATTGGTAACGGTCAAATAATGAACAAAACTGCCTTTTACGCCGATTTGAATCGCGATATGCGCGCCTTGCTGGCGGGAGAAACGGCGTTCCTCGCCGCAATGGGTAACTTTAGCGCGCTGTTGTATGAACGTCTCGAAGGCGTGAACTGGGCAGGTTTCTACCTGCTGACGGAAGCGGATACGCTGGTGCTGGGGCCGTTCCAGGGCAAAATTGCCTGTGTGCGTATTCCGGTCGGTAAAGGCGTATGCGGTACCGCGCTGGCCGAAGAGAAAGTGCAACGCGTGGATGATGTGCATGCTTTTCCGGGACACATCGCCTGCGACGCAGCCAGTAATGCTGAGATTGTGATTCCTCTGAAAGTGAATGGCACTGTGGTTGGGGTGCTGGACATCGACAGTGTGGAATACAATCGCTTTGACAGCGACGACGAATCGGGGCTGGTCACACTTACTGATGGGCTTTGTGAAGTGCTTGCGAACAGCGACTTAGAAAAATATCTGCAGCTGACGCGCAGCTAATCGACTGGATCACATGGCATTTAGCGATGTTGTCATTATAATGTCGCCTGTTCATGCCTGCGCTGGTCGGCAAACCCGTTGTAATCAGGAAATTTCATGGAAAATCAACCTAAGTTGAATAGCAGTAAAGAAGTCATCAGCTTTCTGGCGGAGCGCTTTCCGCACTGCTTTAGCGCTGAAGGTGAAGCGCGTCCGCTCAAGATCGGTATCTTTCAGGATCTGGTCGAGCGTGTTCAGGGCGAAATGAATCTGAGCAAAACGCAGTTGCGTTCTGCCTTACGCCTTTATACCTCCAGCTGGCGCTATCTGTACGGCATCAAAGCCGGTGCGACCCGTGTCGATCTCGACGGTAACGCCTGTGGCGTGCTGGATGAGCAACACGTAGAGCATGCACGTAAGCAACTGGAAGACGCCAAAGCGCGTGTTCAGGCGCAGCGTGATCAGCAGCGTGCCGCACGTCGTGAAGCAGGCGAAAGCGAAGAGGGCGCCGCACCGCGTCGTCCACGCAAGCCGGCTGCGCGTAAACCTGCCGAAGGCGACGCCGCGCGTAAACCGCGTCCGCAGACCGCAGCAGAACGCCCGACCGCCTCACAGCACCGCAAACCGGCCCCACGCCCGGAGCAGCAAGCCCGACCCATCACTGATACCTCAACTTTGCAGCCCGGCCAGAGTATTAAAGTTAAAGCAGGCAAAAGTGCGATGGACGCGACCGTTCTTGAAGTATCGAAAGACGGCGTTCGGGTCCAGCTCGCTTCCGGCATGGCAATGATTGTGCGCGCAGAACATTTGCAGTTCTGAAACGGAGGCTGACCCCGGCATGAACACCCTTTTTAAAATTGGACTTATTGCGGGCCTGCTGTTGTCAGGCCCTTCCTTTGGCGCGGAGAATATTACCCGCGCCGACCAGATCCCCCAGTTACATGAGGATGCGCAGGACCCGACGGTCAGTGAGCGCGTCACGTCACGCTTTACCCGTTCCCACTACCGCCAGTTCGATCTGAATCAGGACTTTTCAGCGAAAATTTTTGATCGCTACCTGAACATGCTCGATTACAGCCATAACGTGCTGCTGGCCTCGGATGTGGCCCAGTTTGCCAGCAGAAAAACCACCGTCGGCGATGAGCTGCGCAGCGGTAAGCTGGACCTGTTTTACGATCTCTACAATCTGGCCCAGAAACGCCGCTTTGAGCGCTATCAGTATGCGCTGACGGTGCTGGCTCGCCCGATGAATTTTAGCGGCAACGACACCATCGATATTGACCGTGCCAAAGCACCCTGGCCGAAAGATCAGTCTGAGCTGAACGCGCTGTGGGATGCCAAGGTCAAATATGACCAGCTGAGCCTGAAGCTGGCCGGTAAAGACGAGAAAGAGATTCGCGATGTGCTGACCAAGCGCTATAACTTCGCGATCCGTCGTCTGGCGCAGAGCAACAGTGAAGATGTGTTCCAGCTGGCGATGAATGCCTTCGCCCACGAAATCGATCCTCACACCAGCTACCTCTCACCGCGCAACACCGAACAGTTCAATACCGAAATGAGCCTGTCGCTGGAAGGGATCGGCGCGGTGCTGCAGATGGATGACGACTACACCGTGATCAATTCCATGGTGGCGGGCGGTCCGGCTGCGAAAAGTAAAGCCATTACCGTGGGTGACCGCATCGTTGGTGTGGGTCAGCCTGGCAAGCCTATCGAAGATGTGATTGGCTGGCGTCTGGATGACGTGGTAGCAAAAATTAAAGGCCCGAAAGGCAGCAAAGTCCGTCTGGAAGTGCTGCCTGCCGGTAAAGGCACCAAAACCCGCACCGTCACGCTGACGCGTGAGAAGATCCGTCTTGAAGATCGGGCGGTGAAAATGAGCGTGCGGAATGTTGGTAAGCAGAAAGTCGGCGTACTCGATATTCCCGGCTTCTATGTCGGCCTGACTGATGACGTTAAAGTGCAGCTGCAGAAACTGCAAAAGCAGAACGTGGATAGCGTGGTGATCGATCTGCGTACCAACGGTGGTGGCGCGCTGACCGAAGCCGTCTCACTCTCCGGCCTGTTTATTCCGAGTGGCCCGGTGGTGCAGGTACGTGATAACAACGGTCGGGTGCGCGAAGACAGCGACAACGATGGCGTGGTCTACTATAAAGGCCCGCTGGTGGTGCTGGTCGATCGCTTCAGTGCCTCAGCCTCAGAGATTTTCGCGGCGGCAATGCAGGATTATGGCCGCGCGGTGATTGTCGGTGAGCCGACCTTTGGTAAAGGCACCGTTCAGCAGTATCGCTCGCTGAACCGCATCTACGATCAGATGCTGCGCCCGGAATGGCCAGCGCTGGGCTCGGTCTCTTACACCATTCAGAAGTTCTATCGCATCAACGGCGGCAGTACGCAGCGTAAAGGCGTTACGCCCGATCTGCTGATGCCAACCGGCGTAGAAGCGGCTGAAACCGGTGAGAAGTTCGAGGACAATGCGCTGCCGTGGGACAGCATCAATGCGGCGACCTACGTCAAAACCGGCGATGTGAAACCGCTGGTACCGCAGCTGACCCGTCAGCATGCCGATCGCATCGCTCAGGATCGTGAGTTCCAGTACATCATGAAGGACATTGCCCGTTACAATGCCCTGAAAGATAAACGCAACATCGTGTCGCTCAATCTCGCTCAGCGTGAGAAAGAGGATCACGAAGATGATGCGTCGCGACTGGAGCGGATCAATGCCCGTTATCAGGCCGAAGGCAAAAAACCGCTGAAAAACCTCGATGAACTGCCGAAGGATTATAAAGAGCCGGACCCGTATCTTGATGAGACGGTGAAGATTGCCAACGACCTGGCGCAGCTCGATAAATCTCAGCCCGACGCGCCTGCGGCTAAATAAGCCGCCGTCGCGATGAAAAAGCACCGTTCAGCGGTGCTTTTTTTTTGGAAAAATGGCGTGCCGGTCATCTTTGATAAGCGTCAGTAAACCGATGCAGCAGCGATGCAGAGCGGCGAAGATGACAAAGTGTAAAGTTATGTCTTTTTAGACACTTAAACGTTAAGGTCGCTTGAAAAGCGGCACAATGGACATAGGATATGTATCCGCGCACATGCGCGTGAACCACTGAGGAAGATTAACAAATATGATGCGTATTGCTCTTTTCCTGATGACCAACCTGGCTGTGATGTTGGTTTTCGGGCTGATTCTCAGCCTGACAGGGATCCAGTCAAGCAGTGTTCAGGGCCTGATGATCATGGCGGGTCTGTTTGGCTTTGGCGGTGCGTTTGTTTCACTGCTGATGTCGAAGTGGATGGCACTGCGTTCGGTTGGCGGTGAAGTAATTGAACAGCCGCGTAACGAAACGGAACGCTGGCTGATGACGACCATTGGACGCCAGGCGCAGCAGGCCGGTATTGCGATGCCGCAGGTTGCGATCTACCACGCGCCGGACATCAACGCCTTTGCAACCGGTGCACGGCGTGACGCCTCGCTGGTAGCCGTTTCCACTGGCTTACTGCAAAACATGAGCCGTGACGAAGCGGAAGCGGTGCTGGCACACGAAATCTCCCACATCGCCAACGGCGACATGATCACCATGACGCTGATTCAGGGTATCGTGAACACCTTTGTGATCTTTGTTTCACGTATTCTGGCGCAGATCGCGGCGGGCTTTATGTCCGGTAACCGTGATGGTGAGGAGAGCAGCAACGGTAATCCGCTGGTCTATTTTGCGGTATCGATGGTGCTGGAACTGGTGTTTGGTATTCTTGCCAGCATCATCACCATGTGGTTCTCACGTCACCGTGAATTTCATGCCGACGCCGGTTCTGCGAAGCTGGTGGGTCGTGAGAAAATGATTGCTGCGTTGCAGCGCCTGAAAACCAGCTATGAACCGCAGGAACCCAGCAGCATGATGGCGTTCTGTATTAACGGTAAAGGCAAATCGTTCAGCGAGCTGTTTATGTCGCATCCGCCGTTAGATAAGCGTATTGAAGCCCTGCGCAGCGGTCAGTATCTGAAGTAAGCGTGATGACAGTATGAAGGCGACCCTCTCGGGTCGCCTTTTTTTATGCCGCGGCGCGGGTCTGGGTCATGCGTGACAGGCTGACCACCGCCGCCACGCTTGAAAAGCCACCGGCCAGCAGCAGAGAAGCATGGGTGCCGCTCTGGTCAAACAGGTTAAACATCAGCGCCACCAGTGCCGCACCGATGCTCTGACCCAGCAGGCGGGCGGTGCCGAGCATTCCGCTGGCACCACCGCTGCGGTGACGCGGTGCAGAGGTGATAATGGTGTGATTATTGGGGGACTGAAACAGGCCAAAACCTGCGCCGCATAGCATCATCCGCCAGATAATATTCGCATCGGTAGGCTGGACCGGCAGCATCGCCAGCAGAAACAGTCCGGCTGCAAACATCGCCAGACCGATGCCGCCAAGCAGGCCGGCATGGACGCGCTCAATCAGTCGTCCGGCTATCGGGGCAAACACCATGGTCGCCAGCGGCCAGGGCGTCAGCAGCAAACCGGTTGTCACCTCATCGCGGCCCAGCACGTTCTGCAGGAAGAACGGCAATGACACCATGGCCAGCATCTGCGCGCAGAATGAACAGACCGAGGTGCCCATCGACAGGCTGAAAATCGGGATACGCAGCAGATCCACCGGCAGCAGCGGGACCGCCATGTTCAGCTGACGTCGAATAAAGAACAGCCCCACCAGCAGCAACGCCACCAATTCCGCCAGCACCAGCCAGCCATTCTGACCCTGAGCAAAGCCGCTTAAAGCGGATATCAGCAGGCCGAAAAACAGCGCATTCATAATCGCGCTGGGAATATCGAACTTCTGCGAGGTCGCTTTCTGCGGGTTATCCGGCAAGGTACGCAGCGCCAGCCACAGCGCAATTATGCCCAGCGGCACGTTAATCAGAAACAGCCATTTCCAGCTGGCAACGGAGAGAATCGCCGCGGCCACCGTCGGGCCGGCTGCGGTCGATACCGCCACAATCAGCGAGTTGATTGCCATTCCGCGGCCAAGGTAGCGCTGCGGATAAATAATGCGTATCAGCGCAGTATTCACGCTCATCAGGGCCGCGCCGCCAAAGCCCTGCAGCACACGGGCAAAGGTCAGCATATTCAGCGAGGTAGAGAGGGCGCAGAACAGCGAGGTTGCAATAAACAGCGCCAGCCCGGCCTGATAAACACGGCGATAGCCCAGCATATCGCCCAGAAACGACAGCGACAGCAGCGAAACGATAATCGCAATCTGGTAGGCATTGACGATCCATACCGATTCCGCCGGACTGGCATTCAGTTCACGGGAAATGGTCGGTAACGCCACGTTGGCAATCGCACCATCCAGCACGGCCATGGTGATGCCCAGCGCGATGGTCAGAATCGCCCAGTAGCGCTGGGCAACAGGGAGTCCGTCTTGCGGAGTAGAGGTCGGCATAAGGTAATTACTAAAGAGGGTGAATATCACCATGCTAATGAAATTGCCATGAAAAAGCAGCGAGTCTTGTGACAAAAAACTGTCTTAAAATATGTCTTAGCGCCGGCAGCGGCCTCTGCGGCGCTCATGCTTCATCCGCTGATCCCGGCTGCCACTCACCCAGACCGGCGGAATGCCTGGTTTTCCGCGGCTGGGCCAGCGCCGGAAACGCACCGCACGACGCGGTGTTGCTGGCGTCTTACCGGTCACGATTCTGATGGATAAAGGCGGCCTGAGGCGCGAAATCATTTCCGCCGTCGCCAGCCTCGCTCTATACTGACAGTCCGTTCCATTTTTTTTGAAACAGGTTTAACAAGGTGCGCGATGTCCTCTGCTGAAAATGACAAACAGCCCGATTCAGTCTCCTCGGTACTTAAAGTGTTCGGTATTTTGCAGGCACTGGGTGAAGAGCGCGATCACGGTATTACGGAACTCGCGCAGCGCGTGATGATGTCGAAAAGTACCGTTTACCGTTTTCTGCAAACCATGAAGTCGCTGGGTTACGTTACTCAGGAAGGGGAGAGTGAAAAATATTCGCTGACCCTGAAGCTGTTTGAGCTGGGTGCAAAAGCGTTGCAGAACGTCGATCTGATCCGCAGCGCCGACGTGCAGATGCGGGAGCTGTCGCGCCTGACCAAAGAGACGATTCACCTCGGGGCGCTGGAAGAAGACAGCATAGTCTACATCCACAAAATTGATTCACTCTACAACCTGCGCATGTATTCACGCATCGGCCGGCGTAATCCGCTGCATACCACCGCCATTGGTAAAGTGCTGCTCGCCTGGCGCGATCGTCAGGAAGTGAGAGAGATCCTGCGCGACGTTGAGTTCAAACGCAGCACCGCCAATACGCTGTTAAGCGCAGAGGCGCTGCTTGAGACGCTGGATCAGGTTAAAATCCAGGGTTACGGCGAAGATAATGAAGAGCAGGAAGAGGGATTACGCTGCATCGCGGTACCGGTGTTTGATCGCTTTGGCGTGGTGATCGCCGGATTGAGTATTTCCTTCCCGACCATCCGTTTTTCAGAAGACGCCAGACAGGACTATGTGGCCATGCTGCACCGCGCAGCACGCACTCTGTCAGCAGAAATGGGATTTCATCACTACGACTTCTGACAACAGCGGGCCACTGCGCCCGCCGTTTCAAAAATCAGTTATCAATCACTTCTCCGCTCTTCTTCAGTAACGGACAATCGGTAACGCCGATTACGCCACTGTCAGTATGCAGATATTGCGCGCTGATAAGGCCACGAGCGGTAAGATAACTGCACTGCAATCCCAGACCCGCTGCGTTTTTGGTGCTGCCGGTCAATACGCCGTAACCGGTAAAAAGCATCGCCAGCCAGATGACCGCCAGTAAACCTATTGTCCGAATCAACAGTTTCATTTTGTCTCCTTGTGACAGATAACGCAGCGATCCACATATTGCTGCTGGTCGTGATTGTACCAGCATGCCTCGCTTTTCTGGCCGGATCGATCAGAGATAACTGAAACGGTAAATTCTGTATTCGCGCAAAGCCATTATCTTTTACCAGGCCTGAGGGTAGAATGGGCGGTTGTCGTGTTTTCAGACTTTCCACTAAGGTGTATGAGGCAGTTATGAATGAGTTAGCCGCAAATTCGGGACCACTGGTCAGTTATGGTCTGCTGGTGATAATTTTGATTGTGGCCTTTATCGTCTGGTTTTTTGTCAACCGGGCCAGCGTGCGCGCCGGTGAGCAGATTCATTTACTCGAATTGCTGCTGGAAGAGCAGAAGAAGCAGAACCTGTTGTTACGCCGTCTGGTTGAGGCGCAGCCGGGTTCAGAGAGCAAAAAAACTGAGGAAGATCAGGATAAACGCGATTTCATCCGCCTGATCCCGGAACGTTAATTCCCGCAGGGAGGCTGGATGGCCTGGAAAAATCCGTGGTATGACAGCAGTAAAGCGCATCACACGCCTGAGGGCTTTCGCAATCCGGAACCCGATGCGCGTCAGCCCGGCGACCTGCAACGCTGGCGTCGTGAGCGTAAAGCGCAGGGATTGCCACTGCCGCCGCAGCAGGGCTATGCCGGCTTTAGCGCGCGGTGGTGGCAACCGGCCGATCTGAGCGGCAGCGATGACCGCATCTGGTGGCTGGGACATGCTGCGTTATTACTTCGGATTAACCAGCGCTATATCCTGATCGATCCCGCGTTATCGCCGCGGGCTTCACCGCTGCGTTTTGCCGGGCCGCCGCGCCGGACGCCTGCACCGTTGCACATCCGCGATTTACCGCAGCTCGATCTGGTGCTGGTCTCACATAATCATTACGATCATCTCGACACCCCGACGATTAAACAGATTATCCGGCGGTTTCCGCAGGTCAGATTTGTGGTGCCGCTCGGCCTGGCTGGCTGGTTCAGCCGTCAGGGTGCCAGAAAGGTGGAGCAGCTGGACTGGTGGCAGTCGCTGCAGATTGACGATCTCTGCATTGATGCGGTACCGGCGCGCCACTGGAGTATGCGAACGCCGCGCGATCGCAATCGTTCACTCTGGTGCGGCTGGGTCATTCGTTCGGCAGGGCTGCGTTTCTGGTTTTCGGGCGATAGCGGCTACAGTGACAATTTGCTGGAGATTGCGACCCGTCTCGGACCCTTCAACCTTGCGGCTTTACCCATCGGGGCCTGGGCACCAAAATGGTTCATGGCGAGCCAGCATATGGACCCGGATCAGGCTGTTGCGCTTTGGCAGGCGGCAGGCAGGCCGTTAACGGTTCCGATCCACTGGGGCGTGTTTGAACTGGCTGATGAATCTTTAGATGCCCCACCGGCCGAACTGAACCGTGCGCTGCAGCGGGCAGGGGAGAAGGAGACCTGTTTTTCTGCCTGGCGAATAGGTGAAAGCCGGGCACTGGATAATACCGACCAGGAATAATCCTAAAGCAGAGGAAATGATTTTAATCAGCCTCTGTTTTATCTGACATCAATTTTTCACTTCAAAAGCAAAATTTCTAATAAGTAAAATCTGAACTGATGCTTTTATTTGGCGCAGCACAAAATGATGAATCCTGTTTTTGGTGCAACGTGCTTTTTATATTTGTACTAAATAAGGTGCGCTGTACAGGATTGGCGCTGCGTTAATCACTTTTGTGGTCTACCGCTTCGCTTATTCTTTTAGCGTTTGCCATATTTGTGAAATAATAATTTCTTATGGTATCCATCAGTTTAGCCGAAGCCGGGCGCAGAAGCGTAGGCTACTGCGACTGCAAAGGCATTTGGCGGAATAGCGGAAGCCTTTATTTCATCGGGCCGAAAAGCGCGTCTTCTGTACCAGACGGAACATTCATTGTGAGCACTCTGGCAATTGTGGACAAAGCTTCTCACCTCGTTTAAAAATGGCTTGCCATTATTTTAAGGATATGTGATAACAATTCGTGGGTTAAACGAGGTACAGTTCTGTTTATGCATGGCATCTTCAGTAAAGAAGTTACGAGTAAAGACGTTGACGTTGAATACCGCTTCCTTGCCGAACCTTAATTAGTGCCTCATTCAGTAACGTCTCTGGTTTCTCTGTAGGTCAGCCTTCGGGCTAAATAAACATTCAAAGGAATTTGCAAAATGGCAAAGATTAAAGGTCAGGTTAAGTGGTTCAACGAGTCTAAAGGTTTTGGTTTCATTACGCCTGCTGACGGTAGCAAAGATGTGTTCGTACACTTCTCCGCTATCCAGGGCAATGGTTTCAAAACCCTGGCCGAAGGCCAAAGCGTTGAGTTCGAAATTCAGGACGGCCAGAAAGGCCCGGCAGCAGTAAACGTTACTGCTATCTGATTCGACTCCGACTCGGTGCACTGCACCTCGACACGGAATCTTAAAGCCCTGGCGAATTCGCCGGGGCTTTCTTTATGCTTCCGATGCGCAAACGTAAAGGGTACACTGCGGCGCGTTATCTGCTGCCGGAGTGCCTCATGTCGTTGATCTGCCCCCTTTGCCATTCCCCTCTTATCCTGACTGAGCGCAGCTGGCGCTGTGAAAACCGTCATCAGTTTGACCAGGCGAAAGAGGGCTACGTCAATTTGCTGCCCGTTCAGCATAAACGTTCGCGTGAACCGGGTGACAGCGCGGAAATGATGCAGGCACGGCGTGAATTTCTGGAGGCGGGCTATTATCAGCCGCTGCGCGACCAGGTGGTCAGCCTGCTGGCCCCGACGCTCTCCCAGCCGGGCAGCCAGATTCTTGATATTGGCTGTGGCGAAGGTTATTACACCGCGGCGCTGGCGGCAGCCAACAGCGAGACGGGTCAGTTTTACGGGCTGGACGTTGCCAGAATGGCGATCCGGCTGGCGGCAAAGCGCTACGCTGAGGTGCTGTTCTGCGTGGCTTCCAGCCAGCGCTTACCCTTTGCCAGCCAGTCGCTGGATGCGATAGTGCGGATTTACGCACCCTGTAATGAAGCGGAGCTGGCGCGGGTGCTGAAGCCCGGCGGCATCGTGCTTACCGTTACTCCCGGCCCGCACCATCTGCAGCAGTTTAAAGCACTGATCTATCGCGAGGTGCAGTTGCACGCGGCGGAACAAAAAACCTATCCCGATTTTCACCTGCTGGCGCAGCATTCGCTGCGTTATCCGATGGCGCTGACCGGCGCGGCGGCCACCACGCTGTTGCAGATGACGCCTTTCGCCTGGCGAGCGCGTGATGAGGTCTGGCAAACGTTGCAGCAGAGCGACCAGTTCAACTGTGACGCCGATTTCACCCTGACGCTGTGGCAGCGCGACTAACGCGCCTCCACCAGGGTGTTATAGATGCGCTCCAGATCGTCAAGTTGCTGCACCGCCACCAGCAGCCGACGCTGTTCGAGCTGGATCACCAGAATGCCATCTTCAGAAAGATTCATCCCCTGAATCCGCCGGTAATCGATCCAGACGCCGGCATAAAACAAGCCGCCGTTTTTCATCAGCAGTTTTGGCCGGCGTAACCAGAACAGCCAGAACGCCAGAAAGCTCAGCACCATCAGTAAAGACGTGGTGAGCTGCGGGCCGTGATGGCTGACGTTATTCCACAGCAGAATCAGCAGCAGACCAATGAAGATCAGACTGTCGATTTTGTGTCGCCGCTGCAGCGCCACCCGTAAGCGGGTTGGCCCGCGACGACGCGGCAGAATCACCTCATCGTAAATCGCAAACAGCAGCAGGGCGGCAATACAGCCTGCAATCAACATGTCGGTCAATGACATGGAACCTCCTCAAACAGGGTGAGATCAGCCCGTCAGGGCTCAGCTCACCACGCTCAAAAAAGTCGGGAGCCTGGGCTCCCGACCGGCTGGCATTACAGGCCGAGCAGTCCGATCCAGTAACCGAAGATACCGATGGCGAAGAAGCCGACGATAATCCACAGCGCATTGACCTTACGGCGTAACAGCCACATACAGGCGAAGGTCAGCAGCAGCGGCACCACGCCCGGCATCAACTGATCGAGAATCGACTGCACCGTGGTGACAGTGGTTTTGCCGGTTGAGTCGGTAATGCGCGAGACGACCAGTGGAATGTTGACGTGCGTCCACTTGTTCACCAGCGCGCCCATGACAAACAGGCCCAGTATCGAGGCGCCCTCCGTCAGTTTTTGCAGGAAGCCGCCGCCCATATCGCTGACGATATCGATCCCTTTGCGATAACCATAGGCCACGCCGTAATAGCGGGTCAGCAGGCGCGCCAGGTTAAACAGCACAAAGAACAGCAGCGGGCCGAGCAGGCTGCCGCTCATCGCAATGCCTGCGCCCAGCGCTGCAAACACCGGACGTACCGTTCCCCAGAAGATCGGATCGCCGACCCCGGCCAGCGGCCCCATCAGACCCACTTTGATACCGTTAATGGCACCATCATCAATCGCAGCGCCATTGGCACGCTGCTCTTCCATCGCCATGGTCACGCCCAGCACCGGGGCCGCCACGTAAGGGTGCGTGTTAAAAAATTCGAGGTGACGCTTGATCGCCTGTTTGCGTTCGTCATTGTTTTCCGGATAGAGACGGCGGATCACCGGCACCATCGAGAAGCAGAAGCCCAGCGCCTGCATACGTTCAAAGTTCCACGATCCCTGAAACAGGTTAGAGCGCATAAAGACAGCACGGACGTCACCCGGCGTGAGTTTCTTTTCGACTTTGGTAATATCAACCATGTTCTCACCTGTTCCTTAATCGAGTTCGTTATCGAGATCGTTAGCACTGGCTGGGCCTGCAGGCGCGCCAGCGACCCGGTTGTATTTCGGGCTGAGCTGGATGTAGAGCACCGCCATCACCACACCGATAACGCCAAGCGCGACCAGGTTAAAGTTGGTGAAGGCCGCGGTCACGAAGCCCAGATAGAAGAACGGCATCAGGTAGCCTGCGCGCATCATATTGATGACCATCGCGTAACCAACCACCACGATCATCCCGCCGGCGATGTTCAGGCCATTGGTGACAACGTCAGGAATCGAACTGAGTAAGGCGTGAACCGCGCTGGTTCCGACAGAAATCGCCACAATCAGTGCCGGAATCGCGATACGCATCGCCTGCAGCAGCAGGGCAGAGACATGGATCCAGGAGATAGCGGTGAGATTCCCTTTCTCGGCCGCCTTATCAGCAGCGTGCTGGAACGCCACGGTAATGGTACGTACGATAATCGTCAGCACCTGTCCGGCCGCCGCCAGCGGGATCGCCAGTGCAATACCGGCACCGACGCTTTGACCGCCAGCGATAACCAGAATGGTCGAGATGATGGAGGCGAGTGCGGCATCCGGCGCAACAGCGGCACCGATGTTCATCCAGCCCAGTGCAATCATCTCCAGCGTACCGCCGATGATAATCCCGGTTTTCATATCTCCTAATACGGCACCAATCAGCGTACAGGCGACCAGTGGGCGGTGAAACTGGAACTCATCCAGAATCGAGCCCATACCGGCAATACAGGCGACAATAAAGATCAAAATGATTTGTAGCGAGGTTATTTCCATCATACTTCTTGTCCTCAGCAGGATAACGAAAATGAGCCTGGCGAAGCAGGCGCAGACGGCACTGCGTTACGAATTAACCTTCGCAATCAGATCCATCATTTTCAGTTTCTGGTCGCTGGAAACTTTACGGACTTCCAGTTCAATATTGCGCTCATTCAGTTTACGAAACGCGGCAATGTCCTTTTCATCAACCGAGACGGCATTGTTCACCTGGGTTTTGCCCTGACGGAATGCCATACCGCCAATATTGACGGTTTTAATATCAACACCCTGTTCCACCACCCGAAGTACATCGGTAGGGTTGGTAAACAGCAGCATTACCCGATCCTGACCATATTTCGGGTTATTCCACACCCGCACCATCTTATCGACATCCACGACGTGTGCGGTGACGCCCGGCGGCGCAACCTGCGTCAGCAGCGTTTTACGCACGTGATCGTTAGCCACCTCATCGCTGACCACGATAATGCGCTGCACGTTGGTCTCTTTGGTCCAGCGTGTCGCCACCTGACCATGGATCAGGCGGTCATCAATACGTGCCAGCCCGATTTTCATATGGTCACCCGGTGCCATCGGTTTGGCCGGCTGTGCCGGTGCTGCCGCCGGTTTTGCTGCCGCCGGCGCAGGGGCCGCTTCTTTGGCTTTCAGCGCCTTCACGCCTTCACGGCCGGTTTCAACCGCCACGGCAATCAGTTCGTCGAAAGTGGGGTTGTCATCGCGCGCCATCAGGGTTTCGACCAGCATCGGGATATTAACGCCAGCCACCACATCATAATCGGGCTTATCCACCACAATGCGGCTGGCCGCATTAAAGGGACTGCCTCCCCAGGTATCGACTAAAAACAGCACGCCCTGCGCGGTATCCAGCTCCGCCAGCCGCGCCTGATACTTTTCAATCAGCGTTTCTGCATTTTCGCCCGGCACAAAGTCGATCCATCCGACATTTTCCTGCTCGCCTAACAGCATTTCTGCCGTTTTAAGCAGTTGTTCCGCTGCCCAGCCATGTGTACCAATTACAATCGCAATGGTCACTTGCTACCTCCGTTCGCTTGAGATGCTCATCTGAGTCAATGAACTGTATGAGTTACCGCTTCGGTTATGTGAAAATTCTGATCCCGAGGGTTCCGGATAGTGCCGGAAAATCATCGGGTAACCGCGATAAGGTCGTAAAGTCGCGATTTATTTTAGTGATCGAAAAAATAAATTATGTGATGGCTGTCTGCTATTCGCAGCCTGATTAACCGAACCTGCAATTAAATGCGCTCCGTCATTTGATCTGCAGATTGTAAAAATAAGAAAATTTTTTGACGCCATAGCGCGACCTGATACATTAACGATCTGTTTATTATTCAGGAGTAACGGGCCTCAGCCCACCTTTATGGATCGTCACCGACGTCGCTTAACCTGTTCTTTGCGCCTTCCGGCGCGTCATCTATCGCCTGCGGGCGTTTTCACCGCTTTTCCGATTGTCCCTCTGTCACGCTTTAACGCGCTGACACGCATCGGTTCACACTGTTCCTCGTTCGGGAGTCATTAATGGAATTTCTATTCGACCCCTCAATCTGGGCGGGTTTGCTGACGCTTGTGGTACTGGAAATCGTGCTGGGTATCGATAACCTGGTCTTTATTGCCATCCTTGCGGATAAGCTGCCGCCGAAGCAGCGTGATAAAGCACGGCTGATCGGCCTGTCGCTGGCGCTGGTGATGCGTCTGGGCCTGCTGTCGCTGATCTCCTGGATGGTGACGCTCACCACGCCCCTATTCAGCGTAGGCGATTTCAGCTTTGCCGGACGGGATTTAATCCTGCTGGCGGGGGGGCTGTTCCTGCTGTTTAAGGCGACGATGGAGTTGCATGAAAGGCTGGAGAACCGCCAGCTCGACGGTTCGGGTAATCGGGGTTATGCCAGTTTCTGGGCCGTGGTGACGCAGATTGTGGTGCTGGATGCGGTATTCTCGCTGGATGCGGTGATAACCGCCGTGGGTATGGTGAACCATCTGCCGGTGATGATGACCGCCGTGGTGATCGCCATGGGTGTGATGCTGCTGGCTTCTAAGCCGTTAACCAACTTTGTGAATGCCCATCCGACCGTGGTGGTGCTCTGCCTGAGCTTCCTGCTGATGATTGGCCTGTCACTGGTGGCAGAAGGCTTTGGTTTCCATATTCCTAAAGGTTACCTCTATGCGGCGATTGGCTTCTCGATCCTGATTGAGCTGTTTAACCAGATTGCCCGCCGGAACTTTATTCGCCATCAGTCGCATCGGCCGATGCGTGAACGAACCGCAGAGGCGATTCTGCGGCTGATGGGCGGTCGCAATCGTGCCCAGACGGCGAGCAGCAGCAGTAACGATGAATCCGCGCTCACCGAAGCGATGCCGCAGGAAGCGTTTAAAGATGAAGAGCGCTATATGATTAACGGTGTGCTGACGCTGGCGTCCCGTTCGATTCGCAGCATCATGACGCCGCGCGGTGAGATCTCCTGGGTGGATGCTAATCGTCCGGTGGATGAGATCCGTATTCAGCTGCTGGATACGCCGCACAGCCTGTTCCCGGTCTGTCGCGGTGAGCTGGATGAAATTGTAGGTGTGGTGCGGGCCAAAGAGCTGCTGGTGGCGCTGGAGCACGGCGTCGATGTGGCGACCTTTGCCGCCAATACGCCGACCATCGTGGTGCCGGAAACGCTGGACCCGATCAACCTGCTGGGCGTACTGCGCCGGGCCAAAGGCAGTTTTGTGATTGTGACCAACGAGTTTGGCGTGGTGCAGGGCCTGATTACGCCGCTGGACGTGCTGGAAGCGATTGCCGGTGAATTTCCGGATGAGGATGAAACGCCGGATATCATCGCCGATGGCGACGGCTGGTTAGTCAAAGGCGGCACCGATTTGCACTCGCTGCAACAGTTGCTCGACTTCCACGAACTGGTCGATCCGGATGAAGATCACGCCTCGCTGGCGGGCCTGCTGATTGCTCAGAAAGGGCAGTTACCGCAGCCAGGCGACGTCATCGATATCACGCCGCTGCACTTCCGGATTATCGAAGCGACCGACTACCGTATCGATCTGGTGCGGGTCACCAAAGATCAGCCGCTGGATGAAGAGGAAGAGCGTTAAGGCGACAGGCGCTGAGGTATTACCGCAAGCGCCGTTAGGGTAACGTCAGCTCGCTTCAATCTGGTCAGCCGCTGCAGGGATGCAGCGGCTTTTTTATTTTATCTACAGTCTGACTCGGGGCAGGCGGGTTGCGCCGCTGCCGTCAGACGGATAACGGTTCAACGTCTGGCTGGTGCCTGGCCAGCCAGCCGGGAAAATCACCGATCGGCATCGGGCGGGCGTAGTAGTAGCCCTGCAGATGATCGACGCCGCGCTCGCGCAGATAGGCGGCCTGTTCTGCGGTCTCGACCCCTTCCGCGACCAGACTGATATTCAGGCGCTGCGCCAGAGAAATCACCATATCGGTCACGGTGGCGTTAATCGCGTCGGTGCCGATAGCGGCGGTAAAGATTTTGTCGATCTTCAGCACGTCGGGCTTCAGGTCCTTGAGGTAGGAGAGCGAGCTGTGGCCGGTGCCGAAGTCATCAATCGCCAGCCGCACGCCAATCTCATGCAGCTGCGCAATAACCGATTGATCGACCACCGGCAGGGCATCCCGTTCGGTTAATTCAACCACCAGTTTCGGTATCGGATTAGCTGGCCACCACAGGTTTTGCAGATCCTGCAGGATGGCGCGATCGCGAAAATGACTGGCCGCCACGTTAATCGCGATGTGGAAACCCGGGCAGTTGGGCAGATGGGGCAACTGCTTCACCACCTCATTCAGCACAAAACGGGTGAGCGGCTTAATCAGGTTCTGTCGTTCTGCGAGCGGAATAAAGACATCAGGCGCGATCCAGCCCTGACGGGCATTATGCCAGCGCAGCAGTAACTCAATGCCGTCACACTCACCGCTTCTGGCGTTAATCAGCGGCTGGCAATAGACCATGAACTCATTGGCGGTGATGCCATAGCTGATTTGCCAGCTCAGACTCATGCGATTGGCGGTGGCCAGCCAGACGATATACCCCATCAGCAGGCTAAGCAGCAGCGCCAGCGGCAGCTGCGACGGCAGCGTGTGCAGTGCCAGCCGGGTCGGTGAAGGACCATACAGCGTCAGGGAATAAGGGTAGCGTAGCGAGGCCTGGTTATAGGTCACCTCATCTTCGGACGGCTGCGTCGGTTCAATCAGCGGATTGCCATATTCCAGACTCTCTCCGTTAACGTTGAAGACGGCGCGCTCCACCCACGGCAACTGCGGCTCCAGCAGATAATTACTCATCATTTCGATGTTAACCACCTGCAAAATACCCGAGCGATTATCCAGGCTTCTCGGCGTCCACAGCAATAGTATTGGCGAACCCTTTAATAAATAATTATCCGTGGCAAGCGTCATCCGCTGGCCGTTAAAGGCCAGATCCGGATAGGTGTCGCTAAACGGAATGGCTCGCGGGCCAAAGATGCTGGAACAGTAAATCGTGTCATTATCGACCAGCAGCATGGCGCGCACCGTCTGCAACGCCGATATTTTCTCAATCAGCGGGAAGCGCACGTCCCGACAGGGTACACCCACCAGCCCGAGCGTGTTATTGGCAGAGACATCAAGCGGTGAGAACATCCGGTCAAAACGCAGAATGGCTTTATCGGCGAAATCCATCGCCTGCTGCTCAATTCGCGACTTCTCTTCTATATAACGAAATGCCAGCGTCAGAATCAGCACCACGGTGGCGATTGCCAGCGCAATCAGCAAACGCTTACGTCTGAATTGTCCAACAAATTGCTGGGCCATGAGCATCAGTAACCACCTTCCCAAAAAACCAGAAAAAAGCCAAAAATAACGGGGTTGTTATCGGCACGGCCTAATCAACATTGAGGCCGGAAAGCAGAAAAGCGGGTCTGAAATGTTGCGCGACCAGGACGGTCGCGCGGAAATCACTCTACCGGTTTAGGCTGCGCTGAGATAGCGCAGGATGCGGATTTTATTACAGTTGCACAATAATTAAACAGTGAAACGTTTCGCTTAATCGCATTGCACTTTAATTGCCAGACCGCCGCGTGACGTTTCACGGTATTTGGCGTTCATGTCTTTGCCGGTTTCATACATGGTTTCGATCACCTTATCCAGCGAGACGCGCGGTTCACTGGTGCGGCGCAGGGCCATGCGTGCGGCGTTAATCGCTTTAACCGAGGCGATCGCGTTACGCTCAATGCACGGGACCTGCACCTGGCCCGCGACCGGATCACAGGTCAGACCCAGGTTATGTTCCATGCCGATCTCCGCAGCCACGCAGACCTGCTCCGGGCTGCCGCCCAGCAGTTCCGCCAGACCGGCAGCCGCCATCGAACAGGCGACACCCACTTCGCCCTGGCAACCCACTTCCGCACCAGAGATTGAGGCATTCATTTTATACAGCACGCCAATGGCGCCAGATGCGAGGAAGTAGCGCAGGAAAATATCGGGCGTGACCGGCTCAATAAAGTGATCGTAATAGGCGAGGACCGCCGGCACGATACCGCAGGCGCCATTGGTCGGCGCGGTGACCACCCGGCCACCGGCCGCATTCTCTTCATTCACCGCCAGCGCGAACATATTGATCCAGTCGATAACGATCATCGGATCGTTAGAGTGCTTAGAGGAGGAGATCAGCAAGCGACGCAAAGAGGCAGCACGACGCGGCACGCGCAGCGGACCAGGCAGCACGCCTTCGGTATTCAGACCGCGATCGATACAGGCCTGCATGGTCTGCCAGATGGTGGCGAAGTAGGCGTGGATCTCGTCGCGGCTGTGCAGCGCCAGTTCATTTTTCATCACCAGCCCGGATAACGACAGCCCGGTTTCGCGGCAGTGCGCCAGCAGATCTTTGGCGGAGTGAAACGGCCAGGGAACCGAGACTTCATCCAGCGCCGACTGCCCGAAATGCTCCTCATCGACGATAAAACCGCCGCCCACCGAGTAGTAGGTTTTCGACAGAATCAGCAGGTCACCGGCGAAGGCCAGCAGGCGCAGACCGTTTTCATGCAGTGAGAGGTTTTCGCTGCGGAACACCATGCCGCCCTCGCGCGGGAAATCAACCTCATGCGGCCCTTTGGCCAGCAGCAGACGTTCGCGCTCTGCGACATCTTTAATAAAAGCGGGGATGGCATCAATATCGACGGTGTCAGGGGATTCACCCGCCAGACCCATAATAATGGCGATATCTGTATGGTGGCCTTTACCGGTCAGCGACAGCGAGCCGTAAACATCCACCGCAATGCGCGTCACCTCCTGCAGCTTTCCCTGTTCGGATAACAAATCCACAAACTGCTTTCCCGCTTTCATCGGGCCGACAGTGTGAGAACTTGATGGGCCAATACCCACTTTGAACATGTCGAAAACACTAATCACAGGTGACACTCCTCACAAATTATTCTCAGTCTGCCGGGGCAGTTTATGGCGCTAATAGTAATAGTCATGCCGGGGAAAAGAGCAGCTTTTCGCATGAAATAAACTTATTAAAAGCGATAGAAAAAATTATAGCGCGGCCAGCGGCTCAGCAGGCCGGAATCGGGCAGGTAAAGGGCGAAAGTGAGCGTCAGAACGCAATTTGCTCGCTCAGCGAACGGATAATGCCGGCGGTCATGCCCCAGACCAGATAATCCTGGTAGCGGGAGAGCCAGACCGGATGACGTACGCCCGCCCGGTGGACCTCCAGCGCGCTGTAGCGGCTGAGCCGTAAGGCTTCGGCCAGCGGCATTTCAAAGGCGCTTCGCACTTCATCCGGATTGATCTGCAGCCGGAGATCGGGCGGGATGATCCCCAGCACCGGCGTGACCTGAAAGCCGGTACTGCTGGTGACGGCAGGCAGCGTACCCAACACTTCGACCTGCTGCGGGTCGATACCCACTTCCTCCTGGGCTTCCCGCAGGGCGGTGGCGATCAGCGAGGCGTCGGACTTATCCTGCATACCACCAGGAAACGCGACCTGGCCAGCATGTTTGCGCAGCGCATGGGAGCGTTGCGTCAATAACAGGCCAGGTTCAGGCCGCGCCACAATTGGTACCAGCACGGCGGCGTGCCGTCCGGCAAGGCGTTGTGTATTATGTTGCGGCGGCTGCAACAGGAAACGGCTGCGAAACGTGTCAAGCGTCAGCGCCATTCAGACCCCCTGAGCCAGCGCCGGCAGAATGCGGCTCACTTTATCCAGCGTCTCCTGATATTCCGCTTCCGGTTGGCTGTCGGCGACGATGCCACCGCCCGCCGCGCAGTAAAGTTGCTGGCCTTCAGCAATCAGCGTACGGATGGTGATGCTGGTGTCCATGCGGCCGCACAGGCTGAGATAGCCAATACTGCCGCACCAGGCATTCCGACGATGCGGTTCCAGCTCATCGATAATTTCCATCGCCCGGATTTTCGGTGCGCCGGTGATGGAGCCACCGGGGAAACAGGCGCGCAGCAGATCGGTCGCCTGCAATGTGTCCGGCAGTTGCGCCCGCACCGTACTGACCAGATGGTGTACGGCTGGAAAGGGTTCAACTACAAACAGTTCCGGCACGCTGACGGAGCCCGGCACGGCCACACGGCCAATGTCGTTGCGCAGCAGATCGACGATCATCAGATTTTCGGCCCGATCTTTCTCTGCATTTTGCAGCGCGTCGGCCTGTTGCCGATCGGCGACGGGATCGGCACAGCGTGGACGGGTGCCTTTGATCGGTCGGGTTTCGATCTGTTTTTCATTCAGCGACAGAAAGCGCTCCGGCGACAGGCTGAGGATCACGCTTTGCGGCAGACGCAGGAAGGCGCTGAACGGTGCGCGATTGGCGCGGTTCAGCGCACAAAATGCCTGCCATTCATCGCCCTGATAACCGGCCTGAAAACGCTGGGCCAGATTGACCTGATAACAGTCGCCCGCCTGGATATAGGCCTGAACAGCGGAAAAACACGCGGCGTAGGCGGCGTAATCCAGGTTGGATTGCCAGCGGCTGGTCAGGCTGAACGGGACGGCGTCACGCTCAGGCCACTGCGCCAGCCAGGCGGCACGGGCCTCGATATCCTGCAAGGCCAGCAGCGTCAGCGTCTGACGATGGTGATCGGCGATTAATGCCCAGTCATAAATGCCCACCGCCATATCCGGGGTAGTGAGATCGGCCTGCGCCTGCTGCGGCAACTGCTCAAACCGGCGGCCCAGATCGTAGCCGAACAGGCCCAGCGCGCCTCCCTGAAACGGCAGGGTCGCATTGGCAACGGGCGTCACACCTAGCGCATCGCACTGCTGCTGAAGCAGCAACAGCGGATCTTCGCGGGACTCAATTGTGCCGCTGGCATCGGTAATCTGCGTGATGTCGCCCCGGGTCACCAGCGTGGCGCGGGGATCGGCGGTAAGAATGTCAAACCGGTTGTCGCTGTGGTCGGCATTGGCAGAAGAGAGCAGCATGGCCCACGGCTGATCGGCAATCGGGGCAAAACGCTGATTGAGCGCATCCGGGGTATAATCAAGGCTGAGGGTTTTAACAATCATCAGGCAGACAAATCAGCAAGCAAAGAGGTCGCCAGACTGCCATATTTTTTCCCGACTGGCACCTGTTTGTTCCGCGTGTGATAATCGCTGCCCCAAAGCAGGAGTGAAACATGTTTAAAGGATTACCGGCTCTCTCTCATGAGCAACAGCAACAGGCCGTCGAACGCATTCAGGAACTGATGGCGGGAGGCCTGTCGAGCGGCGAAGCGATCGCCCAGGTGGCTCAGGAAATTCGACAAAACCATAAAGGTGAACAGGTCCGGGCGATGTTCGACGACGAAGACGAAGACGAAGACGAGGAAGAATAACGCCCGGCGAGCTTAGCGTGCGGCGATAATCTTTATTTCGATTTTATATTTCGGGTTCATTAAACCTGCCTGAACCGTGCAGCGTACTGGCGCGTTATCCGGGGAAACCCAGGCGTCCCAGGCGCGGTTCATTGCGGGCAGGTCCGCTTTGTCCACCAGAAACAGGGTGGCGTCCAGTATCTTACTCTTATCGCTGCCCAGTCGCGTCAGCAGGGCATCAATCACCGCCAGCGCATTGGCTGTCTGCGCTTCAGCATCAGCATCCAGATTTTCCGGCACGCTGGTGTAATAGATAGTGTCGTTGTGAATCACAGCTTCGGACATACGATGTTCCGGATCGATGCGGGTAATACTCATCTTTTTCTCCCTGGTTTGATGGGCATTAGCCTGGCACATTCCTTATGCTGCTGTCATCTCTTCGCCTCACAGGCAGCGCCTGACGATAGCCTGCCGGTCAGCCATTACCTGAGGCGCCATATTGAAGGTGGTGAAAAATTTCACCTCCGCACCCTGTGGCTGTGGCGTCACATCGGCAAAGATCGAATCTTCCCAGGTCAGGATGGTGATCTGTTCACCCTGCGGCTGAGTATGCGTGGTGTTATCTCTGGCGATGACCTCGGTGGTGGACCAGCCGCGATAAATACAGTCGCTGAGCTGTGGCACCGTGCGGGCGCTTTGTCCCTGGAATAGCGGCTGATTCAGCCGGGCTTGTTCCGGTGTCGGCGCCTGACAACCACAAATCAGCAGGACGCCGAAAAGAGAACCGATGCGGAAATGAGTCATAACGTTCCTCCGCCTGAGACAGGCAGTGCGGTAGAGGCGGTCTGCAGGAATCTGCCGACGGCGCATCACCTTACCGGCGCGCAGGCGAAAGGTAAGCTGATGTCATGATTATAATCTGTGCACTTATTTCCTCGCTGCAATCCCTCGCATTTGGTAGCTGCATCACACTGTCTGGCGCAGTGAAGGGCGCAGACCCGTGCCGCGTTCAACAGAAGGGGCGCACCCGGCACGGAAAAATGATATAAATCAGCCGTAAATGGCGCCACAGGATGAGGATCAAAGCATGGCGAATACGCAGTATCTTTTTTGGGTCATGGCAGGCGCGCTGACGCTGCTGTTTATTGTGGTCTCAGCCTTTGTCGGGTTGTCGCGTGGCGCAAAGCAGGGCTTCATTACCTTTGCCGTGCTGTTTGTTCTGATGCTGGCCGGGGCATTGTATATTCATCATTAGCGGTAATGGCCGCCGGTTTATTTCCGCTTAGCTCACAGTTCCAGCCAAAAACGGGCGGGAGAAGGTGCCGGTTAACTATGCTGAGATCAAATAGCAGCACTGCTATTTATCACCGGAGGTAATTATGTCTGAACGTCCTGATTACGATGAACCGCTGCCAGATGACGCTGAAATCTATCCGGAAGATGAAGAAGAGGATGAGGAGCCCGGCCAGGACCCGTTAGAAAAAGATATTTAATCGGCCCTGTTCGCCCGACGTTGCATAACTAGCCTGATCCGCGGGCAGTAGATGCAACAACATCAATGCGTTATCCCGACAAAACCGCCGCCGAGGCGGTTTTGTTGTTTCTGCTGATCCGCCGGTAGCCAGCTGGCTCAATGAACCGTTAAGGGCGCGTCACTCTCATCCCGGCAGGGTAGCCAGCCTGTTTATTAGCGCCGACATTGTTAACAAAAATTATCTTTAATGCGCATTCGGGACCGACTATATCGGCTGAAACCGGCTCTGCCTCCGCTATTCGCTTGCCGTCTCAAAGTTAACAGGAATATCATTTTTCGCTCCGGCATTAAGACGATAAAACAGGGATTAAGAAATGAAATTAAAGGGGATGTTCAGTCTGGTTCTGGCGCTGTCCACCTTCAGCGCAGTAAGTGCTGAGGCTCCGCACTGGACGTATGAAGGTCAGGCGGGTCCGGAGCACTGGAGTCAGTTAACCAACGATTTCCACATCTGCCATGAAGGCAAGTCTCAGTCACCCATCAACATTAAAGATCCAATTGAAGGACATTTACAGCCGCTGAATCTGCATTACCTTAGCTCAGCAGAGAAAGTGATCAACAACGGTCATACCATTCAGGTCACTGTCGCTGATGAAGACACCTTTGTGCTGGATAATGAAAAATTTATCCTCAGGCAGTATCACTTCCACACGCCGAGTGAAAACCAGATCAATGGTCACACCTTTCCGCTGGAAGCCCACTTTGTACACAGTAAAGAGGATGGCGATCTGGCTGTTGTCGCGGTGATGTTTGAAGTAGGAAAAGAAAATCCGGCGCTGGTACCGTTAATTGCTGCCATGCCGGAAGAGGAAAATCAGCAGAACAGTATTGATCGTGAAGTCGATTTACGCGCCCTGTTCCCGGAAGACCTGCACTATTATCGTTTCAGTGGTTCACTGACTACGCCACCCTGCAGTGAAGGGATACGCTGGCTGGTGCTGAAACAGCCGGTGACGCTCTCCCAGGCTCAGCTTGACGCCTTTAAACAGGCACTCAAAACCACCAATAATCGTCCGTTGCAGCATCTGAATGGTCGTATGATTGTTGAATAATCCCTGATTGCCGATCGCGGGCTGACTGCCTCAATGCCCGATATCCCATCGGGCGTAGCAGCGCGTTCTTCAGGCGGCCATGAGCCGCCTTTTTCATGTCTTCCTGATACCAGAAGCGCTGGCGGAAGCCGCTGCTCAGCGCGCTGCAAAGGATTAACCTGATGATTATCCTCCATTTTGCTTTGTGAAATTAATACTGACATAATTACAGTGTTTTTGCCGTTCTTTGAGAGGGTATGTGGCAGACGATTTTGCAGTTGATGGCGCGCTGGCGCAGGCGATAGCGGGCTTTAAGCCGCGCGAAGCGCAGCGTGAGATGGCGCAGGCGGTTTCCGACGCCGTAAAAGAGCAGGGCGAACTGGTGGTCGAAGCGGGTACCGGCACCGGTAAAACCTATGCTTATCTGGCACCCGCGCTGCGGGCCGGCAAGAAAGTGATCGTCTCGACCGGATCGAAAGCCCTGCAGGATCAGCTGTATGGACGCGATCTGCCCACCATGATCGATGCACTCAAATTTAAAGGGAAAACCGCCTTGCTGAAAGGGCGCTCCAACTATCTCTGTCTGGAGCGGCTGGAGCAGCAATCGATGGCGGGCGGGGATCTTACTGTCCAGGCGCTGACCGACCTGGTGACGTTACGTAGCTGGTCGTCGCAGACGGTGGATGGCGATATCAGCAGCTGCGCCGGCGTGACGGAAGACAGCCCGGTCTGGCCGCTGGTCACCAGCACCAACGATAACTGTCTGGGCACCGACTGCCCGCGCTATAAAGAGTGCTTTGTCGTGAAGGCACGTAAGCGGGCCATGGATGCGGATGTGGTGGTGGTAAACCATCATCTGTTTCTCGCCGATCTGGTGGTCAAGGAGGGCGGCTTCGGTGAGTTGATCCCGGAAGCGGATGTGATGATCTTTGATGAGGCCCATCAGCTGCCCGATATCGCCAGCCAGTATTTCGGCCAGCAGCTCTCCAGCCGGCAACTGCTCGACCTGGCAAAAGATATTATTACCGCCTACCGCACCGAAGTGCGTGACGTGCAGCAATTGCAGAAGTCCGCCGATCGCCTGGCGCAGTGCGCGCAGGACTTTCGCCTGTCATTAGGCGATCCAGGCTACCGCGGCAATCTGCGCGAACTGCTGAGCGATAACACTATTCTGCGCATGTTCACGCTGCTGGATGATGCGCTTGAGCTCTGTTACGACGTGATCAAACTGTCGCTGGGACGTTCAGCGCTGCTCGATGCGGCGTTTGAACGGGCGGCGCTCTATCGTGGCCGGCTGAAGCGGCTGCGCGCCATCAACGAGCCGGGCTACAGCTACTGGTATGAATGCACTTCGCGTCACTTTATCCTCGCCCTGACGCCGCTGTCAGTGGCAGAACGCTTCCGTGAAGTGATGGATAACCGTAAAGCCGCATGGATCTTCACTTCGGCCACCCTGGCGGTGGATGAGAAGATGGATCACTTCGCCGAGCGGCTGGGCGTTAACGCCGCAAAAAGTTTGATTCTCAACAGCCCGTTCGATTATGCGCAGCAGGCCCTGTTGTGCGTGCCGCGCAACCTGCCTGAACCTAACCGGCCCGGCGGCGCTCGCCAGCTGGCTGCCATGATGAAACCGCTGATTGATGCCAACAAAGGGCGCTGTTTCTTTCTCTGTACCTCGCATCTGATGATGCGTGAGCTGGCGGCGGAGTTTCGCGCCTCTATGACGCTGCCGGTACTGGTGCAGGGTGAAACCAGCAAAGGTCAGTTGCTGAAGCAGTTTATCGACAAAGGCAATGCCTTACTGGTGGCGACCAGCAGTTTCTGGGAAGGCGTCGACGTACGTGGCGACGCGCTCTCGCTGGTTATCATCGATAAACTGCCGTTTACCTCACCGGAAGATCCGTTGCTGAAGGCGCGGATGGAAGATTGCCGCATCCGCGGCGGCGATCCGTTTAACGACGTGCAGCTGCCGGATGCGGTGATCACGCTGAAGCAGGGCGTCGGGCGACTGATCCGGGATACTGACGATCGTGGCGTTCTGGTGATTTGCGATCAGCGGCTGGTTTCGCGTCCTTACGGTGCGCTGTTTCTCAACAGTCTGCCGCCGACGCCGCGCACCCGCGACATTGCACGCGCCATCGCCTTTGTACGTCAGCAACCGGACGCCTGATTTTATGGTAAGATGCGCGCCGTTTTCATTCTCCTGAGGTGGTCATGTCAGCCCGAATTTTAGCGCTGGATACGGCGACAGAAGCCTGTTCAGCGGCCTTGCTGAATCAGCAACAGATTGATGCCCGATTTGAGATCGCCCCGCGCGATCATACGCAGCGCATTTTGCCGCTGATTGAAGAGTTACTGCTGGCGCAGCAGCTCGACCTGACGCAACTCGACGCGCTGGCCTTTGGCCGCGGTCCCGGCAGTTTTACCGGCGTACGCATCGGTATTGGTATCGCCCAGGGGCTGGCGCTGGGTGCAGCGCTACCGATGATCGGCATTTCTACCCTGGCTACGCTGGCTGAAGGTGCCTGGCGTCTGCAGGGCGCGACCCGCGTTTTAGCCGCCATTGATGCGCGAATGGGGGAGGTCTACTGGGCCGAGTATCAGCGTGACGAAAATGGTGTCTGGCAGGGCGAAACCAGCGAAAGCGTATTATCCCCTGAGGCCGCACTGGCCAGGATGCAGGCGCTGTCCGGCGAATGGATGACTGCCGGTACCGGCTGGCAAGCCTATCCTGCACTGCAGCAGGGTCATGCGCTGACGCTGCATGCCAGTGAGGTCACGCTACCGGCGGCAGAAGATATGCTGCCGCTGGCCGTCATTGCCTTGCAGCAGGGCAAGACGCTGCAGCCGGAAAATGCCGAGCCAACTTATCTGCGTAATGAAGTGGCATGGAAAAAGTTGCCAGGCCGCTAGATCGCACGCAACTTATTGTTATGCGTCCAGTCTAAGCCATTACGTAACTGGAGAACGCCTATGTCAATGTGCGCTAAAGGGCTAACGGGTCTGCTACTGACCTGTACGCTGGTTTTAACAGGTTGTGTGTCGATTCCTGACACGCTGCAGGGCAGTTCACCACAGCCGCAACAGGATTTGTTGCGGGTAATGAACGATCCGGCCATCTATACCGGCCAGGAATCGCGTTTTGGCGGCAAAGTCGTGAATGTCACCAACCTCAATGGCAAAACCCGGCTGGAGATCGCTACGCAGCCGCTGGATGAGAGTGCCCGGCCCCGGCTGGGAGCCGCTTCGGTAGGGCGTATCTATGCCGACATCCACGGTTTCGTTGATCCCGTGGATGTGAAAGATCAGTTTGTCACGGTGCTGGGAACCATCAAAGGCACCGAGCCGGGTAAAATCGGTGAGGCGAATTACAAATTTGTGGTGATTGACGTGCGGGGTTATCAGCGCTGGCATCTCACCCGACAGGTGACAACACCGCCGCAGCCGATCGATCCGTGGATCTGGTATGGCCCGACGCGTCATCGCCCGGGCTACTGGGGACCGAATCCCTACTGGGGAATGTACAGCAGCGGCCCGGCCCAGGTAGAAACGATTCTGACTGAGTAACCCGTAGTGCCCTTTTTTTTAGCCCGGTAGCGCTGCTCGCCGCCGGGCTTTTTATTTGGCTGTTTTAACAGCACGAAATTTAGTGATGGACTTCGCAACCTCAACATGCCGAAGCAGGCAAACTGGTACAATCAGTTAAAATATTGTTAACAAACCAGATTGGCTGAGGCAGCGATGGAAATACAACATGATTATCGGGGTGGATCCTTGAATAAGGTTTGGCTGAAACGCTACCCGGCAGATGTGCCTGCCGAAATAAGTGCAGATCGTTATACTTCGCTGGTGGATCTGTTTGAGCAGGCCGCAAAACGCTACGCCGATCAACCTGCCTTCTGGAACATGGGTCAGAAGATGACCTACCGCCAGCTGGAAGAGAAAAGTCGCGCTTTCGCCGCTTATCTGCAACAGCAACTGGGACTGAAAGCGGGCGACCGGGTCGCCCTGATGATGCCGAACCTGCTGCAGTATCCGGTGGCACTGTTTGGTGTGCTGCGTGCTGGCATGGTGGTGGTCAACGTCAACCCGCTCTATACGCCGCGCGAGCTCAAGCATCAGCTGAATGACAGCGGTGCCAGCGCCATCGTTATTGTGTCGAATTTTGCCCACACGCTGGAAAAAGTGGTGGCAGAAACCGCTGTTCGCCATGTGATCCTGACCCGGATGGGCGATCAACTGGCGCCGGTAAAAGCTACGCTGGTTAATTTCGTGGTTAAATATGTCAAACGACTGGTGCCCAAATACCATCTGCCAGGCGCGATCTCATTTCGTGAGGTGATGGAGGCCGGCGCCACGCTGACTTATCAGCGGCCGACGGTGACCAATGACGACCTCGCTTTTCTGCAATACACCGGCGGCACCACCGGCATTGCCAAAGGCGCGATGCTGACTCACCGCAATATGCAGGCCAACCTTGAACAGACCAAAGCCACCTACGGTAAAGTGCTGCGTGACGGTAAAGAGTGCGTGGTCACGGCGTTGCCGCTTTATCATATCTTTGCTCTGACGGTAAATGGCCTGCTGTTCCTGGAACTGGGCGGGCAGAATCTGCTGATCACCAATCCACGCGATATTCCCGGCTTTGTGAAAGAGCTGGCGAAATTTCCCTTCACCGCTATTACCGGCGTCAATACCCTGTTTAACGCTCTGCTGAACGATGAGCAGTTCAATAAGCTCGATTTCAGTACGCTGCGGTTGTCAGCCGGTGGCGGGATGGCGGTGCAGAAAGCGGTGGCAGAACGCTGGGAAAAGCTGACCGGCCACTATCTGCTGGAGGGCTACGGCCTGACCGAGTGTTCACCGCTGGTATCGGTGAACCCTTACGACATCAGCTGTCACACCGGCAGTATTGGTTTGCCGGTTCCCTCAACCGACGTGTTGATTGTTGATGATAATGGTAATGAGGTGTCACCGGGTGAACCGGGCGAACTCTGTATCCGCGGTCCTCAGGTGATGCTCGGCTACTGGCAGCGTCCGGATGCCACCGAGGAAGTGCTGAAAAATGGCTGGCTCCACAGCGGCGATATTGTTACCGTTGATCAGGAAGGCTTTATTCGCATCGTCGATCGTAAAAAAGATATGATTCTGGTCTCCGGCTTTAACGTCTATCCGAATGAGATCGAAGATGTGCTGATGCAACATCCCAAAGTGCGTGAAGCGGCCGCTATCGGCGTGCCCAGCGATCTTTCTGGCGAGGCGGTCAAAGTCTGCGTGGTGAAGAAAGATCCCTCACTGACCAAAGAGGAGTTGCTTGATCACTGCCGCCGTCAGCTGACCGGATACAAGGTGCCAAAAATCATCGAGTTTCGTGAGGAGCTGCCAAAAACCAACGTTGGCAAAATTCTGCGCCGCGAATTGCGCGACGAAGTGAAACCCAGCGCAAGCTAAGCGCTGGAAAGATTCAGGTCAGACGCCGGCATGTCCGGCGTTTTTACTTTTTTAACATGGAGCGCCGCACGTTGTTAGCTGCGGTGGAAAAAACCAGACGTGAACTACTCTCTGATCGACCAGGATGAACAGCTGGCTGAAGTCTGCCAGAAAGCGCGCCAGCAATCGGCTGTCGCGCTGGATACTGAATTTGTCCGCACCCGGACCTACTACCCGCAACTCGGTTTGATCCAGCTGTTCGATGACCACCAGCTTGTGCTGATCGATCCCCTCGCGATCCGTGACTGGTCGCCGTTTATTGCCTTACTCACTGATACCGCGGTGACCAAATTCCTGCACGCCGGTGGCGAAGACCTGGAAGTGTTCCTGCACCGTTTTGGTGTGCTGCCACAGCCGATGATCGATACCCAGATTCTGGCAGCGTTCTCCGGCCAGCCGCTTTCCTGGGGCTTTGCCTCAATGGTGGCCCACTTTACCCAGGTCGAGCTGGACAAGAGCGAGTCGCGTACCGACTGGTTAGCGCGCCCGCTCACCGAGCGTCAATGTCAGTATGCGGCAGCCGATGTTCACTATCTGCTGCCCATTGCTCGTCAGCTGATGGTGCAGACTGAGGCGGCCGGCAACATGGCTGCCGCACTCAGTGAGTGTGACAACCTCTGTCAGCGTCGTCTTGATACTCTGGCACCTGAGGAAGCGTGGCGTGAGATCACCAATGCCTGGCAACTGCGTCCGCGTCAGCTGGCGGCGCTGCAGCGGCTGGCCGCGTGGCGTCTGAAACTGGCGCGTGAAAAAGATATGGCGGTTAACTTTGTGGTGCGTGAAGAGCATCTGTGGAAAGTGGCGCGCTTTATGCCAGGTTCGCTGGGCGAACTGGACCATCTCGGCCTGTCAGGGCACGAGATCCGTTTCCACGGCAAAACCCTGGTGGCGCTGGTGGCAGAAGCCCAGGCGCTGGATGAGAGTGAATTGCCCGCCGCGCTCGGCAATCTGATCGACCATCCGCATTACAAGCAGGTGTTCAAAGCGATGAAAGCGCTGGTACAGCAGGTCAGCGAGCAGAGCGGATTCAGCCAGGAGTTACTGGCGTCACGGCGTCAGATCAATCAGGTGCTGAGCCAGCACTGGGGCCTGAAGCCACAGGGACGTCAGCCGGAGTTACTGACCGGATGGCGCGGGGAACTGCTGAAACCCGGCATTGATGAGATTCTGGCCGGAGTGTGACCGATAAAATTTCCCCTGCTACTGCGCAGGGGAAATTCAGGAAACGGTCAGCGTCATTTAGTCACTTCTTCCGTTTCCGGTAGCGTGACGTTCAGCTCCAGAATAGAGATGTCGTCACCTTTCTGATCGAGCTGAACCGTGACCATTTCCGGATCGATTTTGACATATTTACAAATCACTTCCAGAATGTCGCGCTTGAGCTGCGGAAGATAGTGGGGCTCACTGTCGCCCCTTCTGCGTTCTGCCACAATAATCTGCAGCCTTTCCTTGGCTATATTGGCAGTGTTCTTCTTCCGGGATAAAAAGAAATCGAGTAATGCCATGGTTTATCCCCCGAACAGGCGTTTCAGGAAACCCTTCTTCTCTTCTTCAATAAAGCGGAAGGGGCGTACTTCACCGAGCAACCGTTCAACGGTATCGGCATAGGCTTTGCCAGCATCTGATTCACCATCGAGGATCACCGGCTCGCCCTGGTTAGAGGCACGTAACACCGATTGATCTTCCGGAATCACGCCGACCAGAGGAATGCGTAAGATTTCCAGCACGTCTTCCATGCTCAGCATATCGCCACGGTTTACCCGGCCAGGGTTATAGCGGGTCAGCAGCAGGTGCTCCTTAACCGGCTCCTGGCTGTTTTCTGCGCGACGGGACTTGGAAGAGATAATACCGAGAATACGGTCAGAGTCACGCACCGACGAGACTTCCGGGTTGGTGGTGATAATCGCTTCATCAGCGAAGTAGAGCGCCATCAGCGCGCCGGTTTCAATCCCTGCCGGAGAGTCGCAGACGATAAAATCAAACTCCATCGCCGCTAAATCGTTGAGGACTTTTTCGACACCTTCGCGGGTCAGGGCATCTTTATCGCGGGTCTGTGACGCAGGCAGAATGTAGAGTTGCTCGGTGCGCTTATCGCGAATCAACGCCTGATTCAGCGACGCATCGCCCTGAATCACGTTGACGAAATCGTAGACCACGCGTCGTTCACAACCCATGATCAAATCCAGGTTACGCAGACCGATATCGAAATCGATAACGACCGTTTTTTTGCCTTTCTGCGCTAAACCGGTGGCGATGGCCGCGCTTGACGTGGTCTTACCAACGCCCCCTTTACCGGATGTAACTACAATAATGCGTGCCATAAATGTTGATTTCCTTAACAAAAGAAAAGGGGCCTAATTAAGTGTCTGGATGGTGAGCGCGCCATCCTGCAGGCAAAGGCGCGCCGCTTTACCAAAAAAAGCTTCGGGGATCTGATCCATGATCCAGTATTCGCCAGCAATCGAGACCAGCTCTGCCGCCAGATTGGTACAAAAAATCTGGCAATCCCGGTCTCCGCCAGCGCCGGCGAGCGCCCGACCGCGCATCATGCCGTAAATATGAATGTTGCCGTCCGCAACCAGTTCGGCACCGGCACTGACGCTGCTGGTGATGATTAAATCCGCGTCACGGGCATAAATTTGCTGACCAGAACGCACCGGGGTATTCACGATGCGGGTTTTGGCCGCCAGCGGTTCAGCCACCACCGGCTGAGGTTCAGGTGCGGGAGCATCGCTGCGGCTTTTCGCCTCTTTGCCCTCCGCCAGAACCGGCAGGCCTGCGCGTGAAATCATGCGTTTCAACGCATCATCTTTACAGCCGCTCACGCCGACAATGCGCAAACCGGTGGCGATAATCGCCTGCTGTAGCTGCTTCCAGTTAATATCGGCACTTAAAGCCGCAACGTTCAGCACCACCGGGGCGTTTTTCAGGAAATCCGGAGCCTGGTCAATCTTGTCCTGAAGTGCCTTACGAATCACCGCGGGATCGTGGTGATGCAGATGGACGACAGATAGGGTGAAACTGCTACCTTTGAATTCGATTGGCGTTTGCGACATCTGTCCCGACTCAGTCCTGTTTTCACTACCGTTGGCTAAGCGACGATAAAATCATCATTAAAGCGCCAACGGTGAATATTCGAAGTTCTGCAAGCATGTTATAGTTACAGCTATATTCAGACAAGCCTCAACGCTGGTTAATTCGAGTAAAAAATATGTTTTGTGTGATCTACAGAAGCCCACTGCGCGACCAGACTTATCTTTATGTTGAAAAAAAAGACGATTTTTCTCGCGTACCGCCCGAATTGCTGAAAGGCTTTGGCAAGCCTCAGCTGGCAATGGTGCTGAAGCTGGCGGGCCGCGACAGGCTGGCTAATGCGGATATCAATAAAGTTAAGCAGGGATTGAGTGAGCAGGGCTATTATTTACAACTGCCGCCGCCGATAGAAAGTCTGCTTACCCTTCATCTGCAGACCGATAAAAAAGTTTAATTCGGATTCATCTGTAAATATTAATCCTGTCGCGCTGAAGCCGTCAGGTTTAATATTTTTTTGTCCCCGCTAAAATTAAACGTACTGCTTATCTATCCAGTTATTTTTAAATCGCCTGCCTGATATTTAGCGTCATTTGTGCATTTATTCATCACTTCCGCGCTCTGATTCACGCTTTTTGACAAATTCTGCTCACCTGACCGCAAAAAGCATCTTATTATCAGGCGATGAGGTTGGCATTTCGATCAACTCATCAGCAAACATCAACCCGCCAGCCACGCTGGCATCACACCTAACCTACGCAGGGGATGAGCATGTATCAGCATCGTAACTGGCAAGGCGCTCTGTTGGATTTTCCGGTCAGCAAAGTGGTTTGCGTTGGCAGCAACTATGCGAAACACATCAAGGAAATGGGCAGTGCCACGCCAACTGAGCCGGTGATTTTTATCAAGCCGGAAACCGCTCTGTGTGATTTACGCCAGCCGCTCTCGATTCCGGATGCGTTTGGCGAAGTCCATCATGAAGTTGAACTGGCCGTGCTGATCGGCGCGACCCTGAAGCAGGCATCTGAAGCGCATGTGGCGCAGGCGATTGCGGGTTATGGTGTGGCGCTCGACCTGACGCTGCGTGACCTGCAGGCCGGACTGAAAAAAGCCGGACAGCCGTGGGAAAAATCCAAGGGATTCGATAACTCCTGTCCGATTTCCGGCTTTATCCCGGTGGCCGAATTTAGTGACGATCCGCAAAATACTGAACTGAAACTGCGGGTCAATGGCGAGGTGCGCCAGCACGGTTCTACCGCGGATATGATCCATAAAATCCTGCCGCTGATTGCGCACATGAGTCAGTATTTCACCCTGCGCGCTGGCGACGTGATCCTGACCGGAACGCCGGAAGGGGTCGGTCCGATGCGTTCCGGCGACACGCTGGAAGTGTCACTGGCTGGTCACGGCATCAGCACGCGCGTTCTGTAAAAACTTGCATCGCCGCACCAGAGGCTTTATAAGGTGCGGTTTACGCTAAACCCGGACAATCATCATGACTGACACCCCTTTCTGGCAACACAAACGCCTGGCACAAATGAGCGATGAGGAATGGGAATCCTTGTGTGATGGTTGCGGGCAGTGCTGTCTGAACAAATTGCAGGATGCGGATACCGATGAGATCTACTTCACCAACGTCGCCTGTAACCAGCTCAACATCAAAACCTGCCAGTGCCGCAACTATGAGCGTCGCTTTGAATATGAAGAGGATTGCATCAAGCTGACGCGGGAAAACCTCACCACGTTCAACTGGCTGCCGCGCACCTGCGCCTATCGCCTGTTGGGTGAGGGCAAGCCGTTGCCTGCGTGGCATCCGCTGCGTGCAGGCTCAAAAAATGCGATGCACGCCCAGCGCATTTCGGTGCGATATATTGCGGTGCGGGAGAGTGAAGTACGCGACTGGGAAGATCACATCATTGATCGACCAGACCGCAACGGCTAAGCGCCGGAAAGAATTAAAAAAGGCTGCCGATGGCAGCCTTTTTTATGGCGTCAGCGGCTAAAGAGATCGCGACGTTTGGCTTTAAACGGCTGAGCAATCAGCACCAGCAGCGCCACCAGCAGATAACCGGCGAACACCACAATCATCCACTGCGGCATACTGAGCGTCAGGAAGCTCCAGCTGCGATCTGCGCAATCACCGCTGGCGAGGAACACGGACGGCAGCCACTTATCCAGCGGTAAGCCGCTCGGGAAGCGGGCAGCAAAATCACAGGTGGTAAAAGGATTGGGATGCAGCTGAATCATGGTGTGTTCATAGGAGAGACGAAGACCCTGCCAGGCGCTGTAGATCCACAACGCCAGCGCAGCCAGTCTTAATGGCGTTTTTGGCGCAATGGCACCGACCAGACCGGCACCCATCACGCCGAACAGCGCGTTGCGCTCATAGATACACATCACACAGGGTTTGAGCCCCATAACGTGCTGGAACCACAACGCAGTGAGTTCCAGCGCCAGCGCCGTCAGGGCCAGTAATAACCAGGCTCCACGACCGCGAGAACATTGATTCAGATATCGTAACATATTGCATTCCCTGTAAACGTCAATGTCACGCAGTGTAAACCAAAAGCGCCGTCAAACCAGCCTGGGCCAGGGAAAAATCATGTTCAAATATGACCTGAACCTGATCCAGACCAGGGAAAGCGTTGATCAGTGTGGCGGTAACAACCATCCCATGTTGAGCATACTGTCAGTCAGCGGCAGCAGCAGAAAATGGATAGACAGATAGCCGACCAGCGACAGGACCACCGTAAACGGCAGTGCCATCCAGACCATCCGCCCATATGAGAGGCGAATCAGCGGTGCCAGTGCTGAAGTCAGCAGGAACAGGAACGCCGCCTGACCGTTAGGGGTAGCGACGGAAGGGAGATTGGTACCGGTATTAATCGCTACCGCCAGCAACTCAAACTGCTGCGCGTCAATCGCGCCGCGATCAAAGGCATGACGTGCTTCATTGATATACACCGACCCGACAAAAACGTTATCGGAAATGGAAGAGAGCAGGCCATTAAAGACGTAGAACCATTTGAGCTGGGCCTCAGGCTCCGCGCTGAGAACGAATGAGACCAGCGGCGCAAACAGCTGTTGCTCAATGATCACCGCCACAATCGCAAAGAACACCGTCAGCAGCGCCGTGAAAGGCAGGGCTTCAGTGAATGCCTGGCCGATGGTGTGCTCATCGGTGATGCCGCACAGCGCGGTCGCCATAATGATCACCGACAGGCCAATCAGTCCCACTTCGGCCAGATGAAAGGCCAGCGCGATAATCAGCCAGATCCCAATTGCCGCCTGAATCCACAGTTTGATGGTGTCCTGACGGGTACGCTGGGCAGCCTCCTGTTTTTCGCTCTCCTCCAGCAACTGACGTACGCTGGCGGGCAGGGTTACGCCGTAGCCAAACCATTTACACTTTTCTACCAGCACACTGGTCAGGATGCCGCATAGCAGCACCGGAACGGTCACCGGCGCCATACGCAGGAAAAATTGGGTAAAGTCCCAGCTGGCGGCATGGGCAATAATCAGGTTTTGCGGCTCGCCGACCATGGTCATCACGCCACCCAGCGCGGTACCGACGCCCGCCTGCATCATCAGGCTGCGCAGAAATGCCCGAAACTGCTCCAGCGTCTCACGTTGTGCCAGCGGGTGATGCTGATTTTGTGGATCGGAGGCGACGCGGTGATAGATCTGATAAAAACTGACGGCGACGCTGATCACTACTGCCAGCACCGTTAAGGCATCAAGGAAGGCGGAGAGAAAGGCGGCGGCCAGGCAGAAGGTGACGCCGAGCAGCACTTTTGACTGAATCGACAGCAGCAGCCGGGTAAAGACAAACAGCAGCAGCTGCTTCATAAAGAAAATGCCGGCCACCATAAAGATTAACAGCAGCAGCACTTCCAGGTTGTTTGCCAGCTCGGTTTTAACCTGCTCCGCGCTGGCCATGCCGATGAAAATAGCTTCCAGCGCCAGCAGACCGCCAGGCAGCAGCGGATGGCATTTAAGCGCCATACCCAGGGTGAAAATAAACTCTGCTACTAATAACCAACCCGCAGCAAACGGGCTGACAAAAGCGTAAATTAATGGATTAACGATCAGAAAAGCCAGCATTAATCCCTTATACCAGTTGGGAGACTGGCCAAGAAAGTTCCGTTTTAACGCCTGCCCATAAGTCATATCCATCGGAATAAGTATCCTGTTGTTGTGTATCGATTTTGCTGCAAAGAATAATCTTTAGCAGGGTCTGGCGCAAATCGCGGCAAATTCGCCGTGAGGCAGGCCTGAAAATGGTACCTGCATCCGGTTTAAATAGTTGCGCAGGCTATATCCGCTATAGGGCGTCTGGTATGATGAGTGCCCATTACGATTAAGAAAGCAACGAGAACACACTGCTATGGTCATAAAGGCTCAGAGTCCAGCGGGATTTGCTGAAGAGTATATTATTGAAAGCATCTGGAACAGCCGCTTTCCGCCAGGGTCGATTCTTCCTGCTGAACGTGAGCTTTCTGAATTGATTGGGGTTACGCGCACCACATTACGTGAAGTGTTGCAGCGGCTGGCGCGTGATGGCTGGCTCACCATTCAGCACGGAAAACCGACCCGGGTTAACGACTTCTGGGAAACGTCCGGACTGAACATTCTGGAAACGCTCGCCCGTCTCGATCACGACAGCGTGCCGGTGTTAATCGATAACCTGCTGTCGGTTCGCACCAACATCTCTTCCATCTTTATCAGTCGCGCGTTGCGCCACCATCCGGAGAAAGCGCGTGCCGTGCTGGAGACCGTCGCCAGTGCCGACGATCAGGCGGATGCTTACACTGAACTCGACTATCGGGTGTTCCGCGGTCTGGCCTTTGCTTCAGGGAATCCGATTTACGGTCTGATCCTCAATGGACTGAAAGGGCTCTATACCCGCGTCGGTCGTCACTACTTCTCTAATCCGGAAGCTCGTCAGGTGGCGCGTGATTTTTATCTCTCGTTACTGGCGCTGTGTGACAAAGAGCCGGGCCAGGATGAAATTGTAGATGCGGTGCGCCACTACGGGCGTCGCAGCGGTGAAATCTGGCACAGTATGCAGAAAAGTATGCCAGACGATCTCAGCAGTAAACGCTAAAAAGCCGGGCATCTCGCCTCAGGCTCGTCCGTTAAGGTTAAATTTGCAAAGGCTGTCACGGTTAAACGTGGCAGCTTTTTTTTGGGTGAGTATGCCGGAGTGCGGGCCTGCGCACCGCTGCTGCTGCCGGGCCGTCCTCGCGCCGCTCACGCGGTACCTTCGGCTTTGACGTCGTGCCGACGAGCCGTTCGGGGATCGGCCCTCCCTGGCCGGCCCCGAACTCTCCACGCTTCCCGGCGTGGCGTTCTGGCCCACCGTCACGCCTCAGCGCTGCGGATAGCCCTTTCAGCAGCAGAGGCGCTCAGGCCTTCACGCTCGTGCCCTTTTTAACAGCACGTACTGAAGTTTCAGAGCAGGCTGGGGCCGATCAGGGGCAGGCAATCCGCAGCGCTGAACATTAGCCAGGAGAGCCCGCAGGACGCGGGCGAAAGGCGGGGCGGCACAGGATGTGCCATCCCCGGCGGTCCGTCAGGCAGAGGAATGAAGTGAAGGTACCGCGCAGCGGCGCGAGGACCGCCAGCCCCTGAGCAGCACCAGACTGCGCTATCACCGATCGCTTAACTAACGAGCATCAGAAACCGCGTCCGGTTTTTTTTAAAGTTACAGCGGCGAACCGCGTGACGGATTACGATCCAGCAATTCGACGCTGCCATCCTCGTTCTGTTGTTCCAGAATCACGTCAAAGCCCCACAAACGATGCACATGCTTCAGCACTTCGCGCCGGCTCTTATCCAGCGGCGTGCGGCTTTGCGGCACATAGCGCAGCGTCAGTGAGCGGTCACCGCGCAAATCCACATTGTAGACCTGAATGTTCGGTTCAAGATTGCTCAGGTTGTACTGTGCAGAGAGCTGCTGGCGAATGGCCCGATAACCGGCTTCATCGTGAATAGCGGCGATCTCAAGAAAGTTATTGCGGTCATCATCCAGCACGGTAAACAGGCGGAAATCGCGCATCACTTTCGGCGACAGGAACTGGCTGATAAAGCTCTCGTCCTTGAATTCACGCATCGCGAAGTGCAGAGTTTCCAGCCAGTCCGAACCGGCAATATCCGGGAACCAGTAGCGATCTTCTTCGGTGGGTGACTGACAGATACGCTTGATGTCCTGGAACATCGCGAAGCCTAAAGCATAGGGGTTAATGCCGTTATACCACTGGCTGTTATAGGGCGGCTGAAACACCACGTTGGTGTGACTGTGCAGGAACTCCATCATAAAGCGTTCCGACACTTTGCCTTCGTCATACAGATGATTCAGGATGGTGTAGTGCCAGAACGTGGCCCAGCCTTCGTTCATCACCTGAGTCTGCTTTTGCGGATAGAAATACTGGCTCACTTTGCGCACGATGCGCAGGATCTCACGCTGCCACGGCTCCAGCAGCGGCGCGTTCTTCTCCATAAAGTAGAGCAGGTTCTCCTGTGGTTCAGAGGGATAACGCGCCGCTTCAACCTGTACCGTCTCTTTTTCACGCCGTGGCAGGGTGCGCCACAGGGTATTCACCTGGCTTTGCAGATACTCTTCCCGACTCTTCTGTCGCGCTTTCTCCTCCTGCAGCGAGATCTTCTGCGGCCGTTTATAACGATCAACGCCGTAGTTCATCAGCGCATGGCATGAGTCGAGCAGCCGTTCGACTTCTTCAACGCCGTAACGCTCCTCGCAGTCACTGATGTAATTCTTCGCAAACAGCAGGTAATCAACGATCGAACCGGCATCCGTCCAGCTGCGGAACAGGTAATTATTTTTGAAGAAAGAGTTGTGACCGTAACAGGCGTGCGCCATCACCAGCGCCTGCATGGTCATGGTGTTCTCTTCCATCAGATAGGCGATGCAGGGATTGGAGTTAATCACAATCTCGTAGGCTAACCCCTGCTGACCATGCTTGTAGCGCTGTTCGGTTTCAATAAACTTTTTACCGAATGACCAGTGGGAATAATTGATCGGCATACCGACGCTGGAATAAGCGTCCATCATCTGCTCAGAGGTGATCACTTCGATTTGGTGCGGATAGGTATCGAGCCGGTAGAGTTTCGCCACGCGGTCGATCTCGGCTAAATAGACATCCAGTAGTTCGAATGTCCAGTCTGGTCCGTCATTGAGTCGTTTGCTGTCCTTGATGGGATCGTCAAAGATTGTCGTCATAGCGCACCTCTTTTTTTGCAAACTGGCTGACCCGAAAGGCAACCCGTTCCGGTTATTTAAGGCTTCATCCTGAGAAAGGGAACCCGAAAAAAACTGAGCGAACACAACAATGATAGCCCACTGTCGCTTATCCGAAATGCGAACTCAAATGAATTCTTTGGCAGAAAATCATTCATAGTGGAATGACGTGGAATTTAATAGCCTTTAACTCGACCATTATTTTAAAATCCAGCATATAATCCTGTTTATAAGTTGTTTGTATGGGGTTGAATGATTCTCCTGCCAAAAGCAGATTTAACTGCTGTTGTTGTCATTTATTTCTGGCCAGGAGTGATATGGCGCATAAATCTCTGTATTTTGCCGCCTGATATGATTTTAGTTACCTGTTAAGTAAAAAAGATGTGAAATAGTTGCTGGAATTTAGAGGTGATTTCCGCTGAGTGGATCCGCTGAATGTCGCCTGATGAATAGTGAATTATGCTTTTACATGCCGGTGGGGGACATATGCACGTTGTGATTCTGGGAAGTGGTGTGGTGGGTGCGGCGAGCGCGTGGTATCTGGCGCGTGCCGGACATCAGGTGACGGTTATCGATCGTCAGCCTGCCGCGGCGCTGGAGACCAGCGCAGGCAATGCCGGTCAGATTTCGCCGGGCTATGCGGCACCCTGGGCTGCACCGGGTGTACCGCTGAAAGCGGTTAAGTGGATGTTCCAGCGTCATGCACCGCTGGCGGTGCGGCTGGATGGCAGCAGCTTCCAGCTGGAGTGGATGTGGCAGATGTTGCGTAACTGCGATATCAACCACTATCAGCAGAATAAAAGCCGGATGGTACGCATCGCTGAATATAGCCGTGATTGCCTGAAAGCCCTGCGTGCTGAAACCGGCATCACGTATGAAGGACGGCAGGGCGGCACGCTGCAACTGTTCCGTACGCAACAGCAGTACGACAGTGCCAGCAAAGATATCGCGGTGCTGCGTGACGCGGGCGTACCCTACGAATTGCTGCAGGCACATGAGCTGGCGCGCGTCGAGCCGGCACTGGCCGCCACCCAGCATAAACTGACCGGCGGTCTGCGCCTGCCTAACGATGAAACTGGCGACTGCCAGTTGTTTACTCAGCGGCTGGCAAAAATGGCTGAGGAGGCGGGCGTGGTTTTCCGCTTCGGGACACCGATTGATCATCTGCTGCGTGACGGTAACCGCATCTACGGCGTGAAGTGTGGCGAGGAGATCGTTAAAGCGGATCAGTATGTTGTGGCGCTGGGTTCCTATTCCACCGCGCTGCTGCGTAACGTGGTGGATATTCCCGTCTATCCGCTGAAAGGCTATTCACTCACCATCCCGATTAAAAATCCGGATGCTGCGCCGGTCTCAACTATTCTCGATGAAACCTACAAAGTTGCGGTAACCCGTTTTGACGATCGTATTCGGGTCGGCGGAATGGCGGAAATTGTTGGTTTTAACACCAGACTGACTGAAGCACGGCGGGAAACGCTGGAGATGGTGGTCAGTGATCTCTATCCTGAAGGCGGTCATCTGGCCCAGGCCAGTTTCTGGACCGGCTTGCGTCCAATGACGCCCGATGGCACGCCGATTGTCGGTGCCACACCGGTGTCTAACCTCTGGCTCAATACCGGTCACGGGACGCTGGGCTGGACAATGGCGTGCGGTTCGGGTCAGCTTCTTGCCGATCTGATCTCCGGTATTCAACCGGCGATTGCCGCCGATGACCTGTCGGTGTTCCGTTACTTACCCGGTTTTGTGGCCAGCGCCGCGCCGCTGCGTAACGCCAACGCTACTCGTTAAGCTTTCAGGGAGAGGAAGGATGTCACGTCCGATTGTCGCTACCATCAATCAGCAGGCATTACGGCATAACCTGGCGGTGGTTCGCCAGGCCGCACCTGCATCCCGCGTCTGGTCGGTGGTTAAGGCTAACGCGTATGGTCATGGTCTGGCCCGCGTCTGGGAAAGTCTGGCTTCCACCGACGGCTTTGCGCTGCTGAATCTGGAAGAGGCGATTCTGTTGCGCGAGCAGGGCTGGAAAAAGCCGATCCTGCTGCTGGAAGGCTTTTTTCAGCCGGACGATCTGCACCTGATCGATCGCTATCGTCTCACCACCAGCGTACACAGTAACTGGCAGATTAAAGCGCTGGCTAATGCAACGCTGTCGGCACCGATCGATATCTATCTCAAGGTCAACAGCGGCATGAACCGGCTGGGCTTTCGCCCTGAGCAGGTTAATGCGGCGTGGCAAAAATTGCGCGCGCTTAACAACGTGGCTGAGATAACACTGATGGCCCATTTCGCGGATGCGGAAAATCCCGACGGCTTAATCGCTCCGCTGCAGCGTATTGAACAGGCGGCTGAGGGGCTGACCTGTCCGCGATCGCTCGCTAACTCCGCCTGCACGCTGTGGCACCCGGAGGCGCATTATGACTGGGTTCGTCCCGGTATTATTCTCTATGGCGCGTCACCGAGCGGCGACTGGCAGGATGTTGCCGGCAGCGGACTGACGCCGGTAATGACGCTGAGCAGTGAGATCATCGGTATCCAGCAGTTACAGGCGGGCGATGGCGTCGGTTATGGCTACCGTTATCATGCGGCGCAGGCGCAGCGGATTGGCGTGGTAGCCTGTGGCTATGCGGATGGTTACCCACGTCACGCACCCAACGGCACACCGGTCAGCGTCGATGGCGTGATGACGCAGGTGGTAGGCGCGGTGTCGATGGATATGATCACCGTCGATTTAACCCCCTGTCCGCAAGCCGGCATCGGCTCGCGGGTGGAGTTATGGGGCGAACAGGTGAAGATCGATCAGGTGGCAAAAGCGGCCGGAACGGTCGGATACGAGCTGATGTGTGCGCTGGCACCTCGCGTTCCGGTTCAGCTCAGTTAAGAGTGATTAAGCGCGGTCACCCGGCCGCGCATCTTCCGGCTGCAGCGCCAGGCGATCAACGCCAGCATGGCACCTAGCAGCATCATCAGACTCAGTGAGAGCTTCTCAGCCAGCGGCAGCGCCACAATCACCAGGCTGCCTGCCGCACCGCCCGCCATCTGAATAAATCCCTGTAGTGCGGATGCCACGCCAGCCTGTTGCTGATAGGGCTCCAGCGCATAGCTGGTCGCGGGACCGACGGTGAACGCCAGACCCGCCACCGAAACCGCGACCGGAAACATATACAACGCCCAATGGCTCTGCATCGATGCCGGAAACAGCATCATTCCCGCCAGCAGCAACAGCGCACCCAGCAGCATCGTGACAAAGCCCATCGCCAGACAGAAAGGCCGTCCCGCTTTGCGGATGGTTTTATTGACGAAGACGCTGACGAACATAATCCAGAAGCCGTTGGCACCAAAGGCAAAAGAGAACTCAATCGGTGATAAGCCGCCTTCGGTCATCAATACCTGCGGAGCCAGAGAGACATAGGTCAGCACCATGCCCAGTGCGCCCGCGTTGGCAAAGGCAAACGCCAGGAAGCGAGGCTGACGCAAAATGGCGGCATACTGCGCAATCGGCAATCCTTTCACCCGCAGGGTATCGGCCGGGCGCGTTTCGGGCAGCCAGACAATGACCAGCAGCATAATCAGCGCGCCGTAGCCGCACAGGAACCAGAAGGGCGCGCGCCAGTCGAACGCGCTGGCCAGCAGGCCGCCCAGCAGGGGAGCCAGTGCCGGAACGATATTTAATGCGCCATTCAGAAAGCCATAGGCGCGTGCCGCATCATCACCGCTCAGGCGATCGCGTACGCCGCTGAAGGCGACGACCGCACTGCAACAGACGCCACAGCCCTGCACCAGACGGGCAAGCAGAAACAGCGGAAATGAGGTGGCGGTAGCGGCAATGGCGCTGCCAGCGATGTAGAGCGCCAGGCCCAGCAGGGCAATCGGCTTACGGCCATAGTTATCCACCAGCGGGCCAGTCACCAGTTGTCCCAGCCCCATCACCAGCAGAAACAGCGGGATGGTGGTCTGCACCAGGTTAACCGGCGTATTCAGCCCTTCCGCAATCTGCGGCAGCGTGGGCAAATAGAGATCAATGCCTAAAGGTGCCAGCAACACCAGGCTCAATAACAGTAGAGTAAATTTTTGCATAACGACCAGAGGGTGAACGTTCTGTTAAAAAACGAGCCGCAGAGGGTAATGATTCACAACAAAAAAAGATAGAGGAGAAGATGCGGAAGTTGCGATGCCTGTGCGAAACAGGCATCGCTTACTGTCAGTTAGTAGGCACCATCACGACGCAGTACCACGCCAGCGGTTTTAAACAGGATGGCGATATCGGTCCACAACGCCCAGTTTTTCACATACCAGGAGTCAAAGTAGACGCGGGTATCGTAATCGATGTCATTACGTCCGCTGACCTGCCACAAACCGGTCATGCCAGGCTTCGCCATCAGATAGTAATCAACATCACCGGCATAGCGCTCCAGTTCCGCTTCAATCACCGGGCGCGGTCCCACCAGGCTCATCTCGCCACGGATGACGTTCCACAGCTGCGGCAACTCATCGAGGCTGGTTTTACGCAGGAAGCCACCGATTTTGGTGATGCGCGGATCGTTTTTAAGTTTGAAGTCCTTATCCCACTCAATACGCGCGGCTTCGCTGGTGGCCAGCAGATTTTCCAGCACCTCTTTCGAGTTGGTCACCATGGAACGGAATTTCAGGCACTTAAACTTTTTACCATCCTGACCGACGCGCTCATGGCCATAGATAGCATTGCCGCCATCGCGCTTCACCATGTAGCAGAGCAGGGCAAAAATCGGGCCGAGGAACAGCAGCAGCATTGACGCGACAATAATATCAAAGGCGCGCTTCAGGAACCGCGAGGAGTGCTTAGCCAGATTATTACTGACCCGCAGGATCATCACTTCATGGCTGAAGATAAATGACATATCGGTACCATAGAGCGGCACACCGCGCAGGGTCGGGATCACCGAGACGGAACGACAGTTCATCTTCGACAGGAACTTCAGCCAGCGATCACGCATAGGCTGCTGCTCATACTCCATCGCCACAATGAACTGCACGTTGTCGCGGTCGATGGTTTGCCAGTTAATATCTTTCCAGGTGATAACCGGGACGCCATTAACGCTTTGCTCGGCGGGCACATCGTCTACCGAGATAAACGCCTGTACGTTATAGCCCAGGATCTCTTCGCTTTGCAGCGCCGCGTAGGCCTCGGTGGCATTCCGGCCGGAGCCAATAATGATCGTCTCTTTCTGCCACTGACCGGCTTTATTAATCGCGCGCTTCACTACGGCACGCATCAACGGCAGCAGCAGCAGGGCATAAGTCCAGCTGAACACCCACACCATGCGGGAGAAATCCCACTTCGAAAAAGCGATCAGGGCGAGATCGAGCAGGGAGAAAACGAAAAGTGTCTTAACGATCTCTTTCAGCTCGAACCAAAAAGGTTTGCGATAGGTGTAGTGGCGCAGGCGTACCCAGAACCAGCCGGTACACATGACGGACATAATAAATTGTGCAACAAAACGATATTCAATTTGTTGCGGGGGAATAAATGTATCCAGCTCTCCCCAAATACCCTGAACAGTGGCGGCCGATAAAAACAACGCCAGATTAAGTGCAATCAGATCGGAAAAACTCAGGGCGAACTTTACGATGATATTTTTTCGCGTTCCGCTCCAGGAGCGGCTCGGGTTATTCATTATCAATGTACTTGCCATAAAACCTGCTCTCTTTCTCAAGTAAAAGATGGCCTGACCAGAATCAAGTACGCGCTCAGGAGTGGGCTACTGAAAAAATTAAAAAATCATTTTCAGTCTGTTGCAGTCAGTACAGCCAAAAGAAGCTGCGAAAAGAGTGACGGATAAAGCGTGATGTCACTCACGAAATATTGCAGCGTTGAGTATGAGTATGCAGGAGTTATTTGACAGAGTTAATACGGAAAAAATCTGAAAACGTTAAAACTGATTAAAGTTTTAAAGTCATAATTCTATGTTTAATAAGGATAAAATAAGAGAAGGGGTGGTTATAACCAAACTGTTTAAGACTGTTTTTAGGAATTACCGCCAAATCTCTCGACCGGCGGTAGTGAAGTCAACTCAGGCGGGCTTCTTTAAAATCCAGCGGTCCTGCTGTTTATCATAATGACCAATTTGCAGATTGACCGGTTCCCCGTCGATCCAGGCCGGAATGCTGGTGTCACGATCCCAGCCATCAAGTTGCGTAATTAAGCCGGGATTGGTATCACAGGGGATGCTGACGGTGTCGGGGTTCTCACTGTCAAGATCGGCATCCACAATCTCATAACGACCAATTTTAACCACGTGTCCCATTCATTTCTCCTGTTTAAGCGGGCTTGAACTCTTAGCTTAGTGCATCAGCAGAAAATAACGGGGCAGAATGATTAGGATTATTCCTTCTCTTCAGCCGGGCGCACACCAATCTTCACAATACGGTTATCTTCTTTCTCGGCCACGGTCCAGGTCAGCTGGTTCCATTCCACCTGATCGCCAACCACCGGCGCGCCGCCCAGCATACTCAGCATCAGCTGCCCCAGCGACTGCTGGTCATTGGTCTCCTCGTCCAGTTCCAGACCGTATATCTGCGCCACATCACGCAGCCGGGCTTCCGCATCAAGGATAAAGTCACCAAAGAAGCGCTGATCGAGCGAAACCGGCGGCGACTGACTGAACATCTTGCCCAGCGCCGGCAAATCGCGTTCGCGGCCAATCACGCAGATAACGTCGTTCTCTTTCAGGCGAGTGCCGCCATTGGGATGCATCAGCACATTGTCGCGGAACAGCGCCGCAATCCGGGTTTCACGCGGCATCTGTAAATCGCGCAGCGCGGCACCGACGCACCATTTGTCGGCGCTGAGCTGATAAACGAACTGCTCCCACGGATTCTCCGGATGGATATCCAGGCCTACCCGACTGATCGGTGAGGCCGTTGGCGGGACCACCACTTTGGCTTTTTTCGCGGCAAAGCCCAATGAGGTACCTTGCAGCATCAGCGAGACCAGCACCACAAAGAAGGCGATATTGAAATAAAGTGAGGCGTTCTCCAGTCCGGCCATCATCGGGAACACCGCCAGAATAATCGGCACGGCACCGCGCAGGCCGACCCAACTGATAAAGAAGCGCTCGCGGGTGGTAAAACTGCGGAACGGCAACAGGCCGATAAACACCGAGAGCGGGCGCGCCACCAGAATCAGCCACAGCGACAGAATCATCGCCGGCACGGCGATATGCCACAAATCAGAAGGCGTCACCAGCAGGCCGAGCACGATGAACATCCCGATCTGACTCAGCCAGGCCATGCCGTCGAAGGTCTGCAGGATGCCGTGACGGTTACGAATCGGGCTGTTACCCAGCAGGAAGCCGCACAGATAGACCGCCAGAATGCCGCTGCCTTCCAGTACCGTGGTCAGGGCGAACACCAGAATACCGCCGCTCAACGCCAGCAGCGGGTAGAGCCCGCCCGCCAGGCTGATGCGGTTGATTAACTGCTGCAGCGCCCAGCCGCCGCCGAGGCCTAACACAATGCCCAGCCCGAACTGCTGCACCAGGTGAACCAGGAACATCCAGTCAAGCCCGGTCTGGCCTTGCTCAATCATCTCAATCAGGGTGATGGTCAGAAACACCGCCATCGGGTCGTTGCTGCCCGATTCAATCTCCAGGGTTGAGCTGACGCGCTCGTTCAGGCCCTTATCGCCCAGCAGCGAGAATACCGCCGCCGCATCGGTAGAACCGATAATCGCGCCAATCAGAAAGCCCTGCATCATATCGAGATTAAACAGCCAGGCGGCCACCACGCCGGTTAAGCCCGCGGTAATCATCACGCCGACGGTGGCCAGCGACAGGGCGGGCCCCAGCGCCACCTTAAACGAGCTGGCTTTGGTTCGCATCCCGCCATCCAGCAGGATGATAGCCAGCGCCAGGTTAGAGATCAGGTAAGCGGCGGGGTAGTTATCAAAGGCGATGCCGCCGATGCCATCCACGCCGGTCAGCATACCCAGCGCCAGGAAGATAACCAGGATAGGAATACCCAGGCGTGAGGAGAAAGAGCTGAGCAAAATGCTCGAGGCTACCAGCACGGAACCGATGATAAACAGACTGTAAACAATGGTGTGGTTCAAACCCGGGCTCCTGAGTTATGGCGTTGCGTGGCTGCAAAGGGTGACAAATGTCCATGCTATCCCTAAAAGATAATGTTTTATCAAAGAGTTGTCATGGTCAAAATGAAAATTATACCAATTGTTAACTGGCTTATGGAATCAGATTAATGTGAAGAATGAGGGAGTTGGCAGGCAAGCGGCAGAAAAGCCACTCTTTTAGCAGGTTATTCGGCAGATAAAAAACAAGCCGGTGATAAGCCGGCTTGGTTGATCAGGCTTCGGTCGCCTGTTTATGAAACAGAGAACGGAACACCGGATAGATATCTTCCGGTTCGCGAATATGCTCTATCGCGAAGTTATCGAACATCGCCTGCAGATGTTCATACTCGCGCCACAGGGTCTGATGCGCGCGGCGGGTAATTTCGATATAGCTGTAGTAACGCACCACCGGCAGGATGTTCTTCGCCAGGATTTCGTGACACAGCGGCGAATCATCGGCCCAGTTGTCGCCGTCCGAGGCCTGCGCCGCATAGATATTCCACTGCGCCGGATCGTAGCGATCTTTGACCACCTCATCCATCAGCTTCAGGGCGCTGGAAACGATGGTGCCGCCGGTCTCCTGCGAATAGAAGAACTCCTGTTCATCCACCTCTTTCGCCTGAGTGTGATGGCGGATATAGACCACATCCACGTTCTTGTAGGTCCGGCTCAGGAACAGATAGAGCAGAATATAGAAACGCTTCGCCATATCCTTGGTCGCCTGATCCATGGAACCGGAAACGTCCATTAAACAGAACATCACCGCCTGGCTGGAAGGCTCCGGGCGTTTCTCGAAGTTTTTATAACGCAGGTCAAAGGTATCGATAAACGGCACGCGTTCGATGCGCGCGCGTAATTCGGCGATATCCTTACGCAGCCGCTCCTCCTCAAGCAGCTGTGCCGGTTCCGATTTTTCCACCATGCTGAGCGTCTCTTCCAGCTCGTGCAGCATCCGGCGTTTACCTGCCGTCATCGCCGTGCGGCGCGCCAGCGAGTTCTGCAGCGAACGCACCACACTGATGTTGGCAGGAACGCCGTTGGAGGTGTAACCGGCGCGGTGGGTTTTGTATTCATTCAGCTGACGATGCTGATTCCGGCGCAGATTGGGCAGAGCGAGATCCTCAAACAGCAGATCGAGATACTCATCTTTCGAGATCTGAAAAACAAATTCATCCTGACCTTCACCATCCTGGCTGGCGTTGCCCTGACCACTGCCGCCGCCACCGCCACCCTGAGGTCGCTCAATGCGGTCATTCTGCACAAAATGGTCGTTTCCGGGATGCACGCGGTGACGATTCCCGCCGCGTCCCTGATGGAAGATCGGCTCATTGATGTCATCAATGGGTATTGAAACAGATTCACCGCTGCTGACGTCGGTAACCGAGCGTTTGTTAATGGCCTCGGAGATCGACTGCTTGATTTGCGACTTATAACGGCGCAAGAAACGCTGGCGGTTGACCGCGCTCTTGTTTTTACCGTTAAGCCGGCGATCGATGAAATAGGCCATAGTGTTCCCCCAAACTACATTGCAAGCAGGTCGGGCATGCCCGACCTTTAGATGACCGGTACCGTAATACCGGCTTGCTTACAGACTTTTATCAGGACGATTTACGCACACGCAGATACCATTCACACAGCAGGCGTACCTGTTTGCGGGTATAGCCTTTTTCCATCATGCGATCGACGAAATCATCATGTTTCTTCTGCTCATCGGTCGAGGTCTTGGTATTGAATGAGATGACCGGCAGCAGCTCCTCCGTATTTGAGAACATTTTCTTCTCAATCACGGTGCGCAATTTCTCGTAACTGGTCCAGTTCGGATTGCGACCGTTATTGTGTGCCCGCGCGCGCAGCACGAAGTTGACGATCTCATTACGGAAATCTTTCGGGTTACTGATGCCCGCAGGCTTCTCAATCTTCTCCAGTTCCGCATTCAGCGATTCGCGGTCAAACAGCTGACCGGTATCGGGATCGCGATATTCCTGATCCTGAATCCAGAAGTCGGCATAGGTGACGTAGCGATCAAAGATGTTCTGACCATACTCGGAATAGGATTCCAGGTAAGCGGTCTGAATCTCTTTGCCGATGAACTCCGCATATTTTGGAATCAGGTAACCTTTCAGGTGCTCAAGGTATTTTTCCGCCTGATCCTGCGGGAACTGCTCACGCTCGATCTGCTGTTCAAGCACATAGAACAGGTGAACCGGGTTGGCCGCCACTTCGGCATGGTCGAAGTTGAAGACCCGTGACAGGATCTTAAAGGCGAAACGGGTCGACAGACCGTTCATGCCCTCATCAACGCCGGCGTAATCGTGATACTCCTGCCACGATTTCGCTTTCGGGTCGGTATCTTTCAGGCTTTCGCCGTCATAGACCCGCATTTTGGAGTAGATGCTGGAGTTTTCTGGATCTTTCAGGCGCGACAGAATCGAGAACTTAGCCAGTGTTTCCAGCGTACCAGGTGCGCATGGCGATGTTGCCAGCTCACTGTGGTTCAGCAGTTTCTCGTAAATTTTGATCTCTTCAGAGACTCGCAGGCAATAAGGCACTTTGACGATGTAAACACGGTCAAGGAACGCCTCATTGTTTTTGTTATTACGGAAAGTGACCCATTCAGATTCGTTGGAGTGCGCCAGAATGATGCCGTTAAACGGCAGCGCTGAGATCCCTTCGGTTCCGTTGTAGTTACCTTCCTGGGTGGCGGTCAGCAACGGATGCAGCACTTTAATCGGTGCCTTGAACATCTCGACAAATTCCATGATGCCCTGGTTCGCGCGGCACAGTGCGCCAGAGTAACCATATGCATCAGGATCGTTTTGCGCGTGGTTTTCCAGTTTGCGGATGTCCACTTTACCGACCAGCGCCGAAATGTCCTGGTTGTTCTCGTCGCCTGGCTCGGTTTTCGCGATCGCCAGTTGCTCAAGAATCGACGGCCAGACTTTCACTACTTTGAAGCGGGAGATGTCACCACCAAAGTCGTGCAGGCGTTTAGCGGCCCACGGCGACATGATGGTGCCAAGGTAACGGCGCGGCACGCCATACTCTTTTTCAAGAATGTGCGCATCCTCCTGCGGATTAAACAGACAGAGCGGATGGTCATTGACCGGGCTGCGTTCGCCATCTGCGCTCAGCACATAGATAGGGACGCGCTGCATCAGCGATTTAAGCCGCTCAGCCAGCGAGGATTTACCGCCGCCGACCGGCCCCAGCAGATAGAGGATCTGCTTCTTCTCCTCCAGTCCCTGAGCGGCATGTTTCAGGTAGGAGACGATCTGTTCAATCGCTTCCTCCATGCCGTAAAACTCCTCGAACGCCGGATAGCGTCCCATCACACGGTTGGAGAATATTCTGGAAAGGCGTGGCTCCTGAGCAGTGTCGACCATTACTGGCTCACCGATTGCCATTAACAGTCGCTCTGCAGCGTTGGCGTATGCACTGCGATCTTGCTTACAGATGGCAAGAAATTCCTGCAGTGTGAACTCTTCGTCCTTGGCAGCTTCATAACGCTGACGATAGTGATCGAATATATTCATAGCGATGCCCGTCCTTTCGTTTTTAGCACAGGTAAGGAGCGTAATTAGAGGCTCATGCAGCTCCCGGAAGATATTCTCTATTGAGTACAGCAACCCTTATGCCAACCTGATCATTTTTATCGGGATACACAACTTTACTGGTTACTCTGCTCGTACATATTGTCTGGTCTTACTTCTAACTGTAGATGGCTTCTAAGAAATTTCCTCCATGGCTGTGGGTGAATGAGGGTGAGATCAACAGCATAATCAGTCTGAGGTGAGGCCGGTATGCGCCTCTGATGAGTTAACTTAACGTGATTTTAACCTTTAATGCCACTTTCTACGGCTGGGCGCTTAAAGGATTTCGATATAAGTTAATCCAGTCGCAAAAAAACGTTAGACTTCATGTTTGATTGTTATATTTATGGAATGAATAAATTGTGAACCAATTCAAACTTAAGGCGCTTGTTGCACTTTTACCTTGTTATTTACTCTCTGGCGGCGTAAATGCCGCACCGCTTTCGGTCGGGGCTTCAGTCATCTATGCCGAGTCGCCTTATCGCGGCGGCCAGGACCGTTATCTGCCGGTTCCGGTGATCAATTACGAGGGTGAGAACTTCTGGTTTCGTAGCCTGCAGGGCGGTTACTACCTGTGGAAAGATCCTCAGAACCAGCTGTCACTGACGCTGCTCGGTTCACCGCAGGAGTACAAGCCCAGCGACAACGACCTGGGCGACATGAAAGGGCTGGATAAACGCCGCATGACCCTGATGGCGGGCGCAACATACCGTCACACAGCCGACTGGGGTATCGTTCGTACCGCACTGCTGGGCGACGTGCTGAACAACAGCAACGGTATGATCTGGGATTTAACTTACCTCTATCGCTTTGAAATGGGCGACTTCAGTCTGACGCCAGGCATTGGTGCGATGTGGAACAGTGCCAATCAAAACCGCTATTACTACGGTGTTTCCGGCCATGAAAGCGCCCGCACCGGCATCAGCCGTTACAATCCGGATGACAGCTGGTCACCTTATATTGAACTGAGCGCCAGCTATCAGATTTCGACGCAGTGGAACGTCGGCGTGGTCGGCCGCTATACCCGTTTCGACAGCGAAATCAAAGATAGCCCGATGATCGACAAAAGCGGCCAGGCGACACTCTGGACCGGCGTCAGTTACAGTTTCTGATAACGCACTAAAAGAGGGCATTATATGCCCTCTGTTCTTTTATGGGGCCTCAGCATGGGGCGGGAGAGCGAAATGCGCAACATCATGAATTTTGCCGGCCACAGCGATCTGCCGGTGATTGGTCAGGGCAGCTGGTATATGGGCGAGAATCCCGCTCAGCGCGCGGCGGAAGTCGCTGCACTTCAGCACGGGCTGGCGTGTGGTCTGCGCCTGATCGATACCGCCGAGATGTACGCCGACGGCGCAGCCGAAGAGGTGGTCGGCGAAGCGCTACAGGGTCGTCGTGCTCAGGCGCTGGTGGTGTCAAAAGTGTACCCGTGGAATGCTGGTGAACACGATGCCATCGAGGCTTGCGAGCGTAGCCTGCAGCGGCTGAAAACGGACTACCTCGACCTCTATCTTCTGCACTGGCGCGGTAATATCCCGCTGGAAGAGACGGTGCGGGCGATGGAACAGCTGCAGCAACAGGGTAAAATCCGCTACTGGGGCGTCTCTAATTTCGATACCGATGACATGGCTGAGCTGTGGGATGAAGCGGGTGGGACGCAGTGCGCGACCAATCAGGTGCTTTACCATCTCGGCTCACGGGGCATTGAATATGATCTGTTACCCGCCTGCCAGCAGCGTAACCTGCCGATTATGGCCTATTGTCCGCTGGCGCAGGCCGGACGGCTGCGCGATAGCCTGTTCAGCGACCCGCAACTGGTGCAGCTTGCACAGCAAAAGGGCATTAGCGTGGCCCAGCTCCTGCTTAGCTGGGTGATCCGTCAGCCTGGCGTTATTGCTATCCCTAAAGCCAGTTCTGTCGCTCACGTAGAGGAAAATGCGGCGGCGCTGAACGTGGTGCTGACTGACGACGATCTCACCCTCATCAACCAGCGTTATCCGGCACCGCAGCATAAGTTACCGCTCGACGTGGTTTAAGCCTTAACCGCGTCGCCGCTGAGCTTTTTCTTCAGGCGGAAGGTGGTCGCCAGGCGGGCCGGTTTTTCGCCTGCACTGCGCAGCGGCTTATTGATGCGCGCTGTCTCAACGCAAACCATGGTCTTATAACCTTCATTCGGCATATCGGCCATGCTGCAGGAGAGCTCAACTCCTGGATTCCACGTCACAACGTCACTGTGATGGTGGTGATAGACCTCGATCTGGCGCTGTGCAGCCGGATCGTTAATCACTGAGCAATCTTCAGCCGCGGTAAAAATGCGATCAATCCGGCCTGGATAGCGTTGCTTGCCGTCGCTGCTGCCGATCTCGCCCTGATTCACCTTATCGATGTAGGTTTCACCCAGGCCCGACACTTCAATGCCGCTGATATCGCTGACGGTGAAATAGCTGTGCAGGGCGGCGGTGGCTTCAAAATCGCCATGCGCTTCCAGTTCAATTTCACAGTGCTGACCCAGCCGGAAACGGGCGATGAGAGTGAACTCATGTGGCCACAGCTTCAGCGTCTGAGGATTGCTTTCCAGCACCAGCGTCAGCATCACGCCATCTTCATTTTCATCATGGGCGGACAGCGTCCACGGCTGATTGCGGGCAAAACCGTGTGCCGGTTCACCTGCCGGACCAAACCAGGGCCAGCAGATTGGTACGCCGCCGCGAATGGCTTTGCCGGGCGAAAACAGACTCTTATCGCTGAGCCACAGAACCGGTTGCTCACCGCTGGGCTGCCAGGCGATCAGATGAGCACCCTGCAGCGTAATGGCTGCACGCACTTTCGGATGACTGACGACAATCGCCGGCAGTTCGCCGACCTGACGCTGCGAGAGGTAAGGGGAGATCTGGGTAACGACCGGCAGAGAAAACAGTTTATCTTGCATGTTCGATTCCTTCCTGAGCGGATCAAAAAAAGGGCGACCGAAGTCGCCCTTATTCTCAATGATGTCTGGCTGCCTTATTTAGCAGAAACCAGCGCAATCAGGTCGAGAACTTTGTTTGAGTAGCCAGTTTCGTTGTCGTACCAGGAAACCAGTTTCACAAAGTTGTCGTTCAGCGCGATACCGGCTTTAGCGTCAAACACTGAAGTCAGGATTTCGCCGTTGAAGTCAGTAGAAACCACGTCATCTTCAACATAGCCCAGCACGTCTTTCATCTCACCTTCTGCAGCCGCTTTGATAGCCGCACAGATTTCTTTGTAAGAAGCCGCTTTTTCCAGACGTACGGTCAGGTCAACAACGGAGACGTTAGGGGTTGGTACGCGGAATGCCATACCGGTCAGTTTGCCGTTCAGTTCTGGCAGGACTTTACCCACTGCTTTCGCTGCGCCGGTTGAAGAAGGGATGATGTTCTGAGACGCGCCGCGGCCGCCGCGCCAGTCTTTGTGAGACGGGCCATCAACGGTTTTCTGAGTGGCGGTGGTGGCGTGAACAGTGGTCATCAGACCTTCAACGATACCAAACTTGTCGTTGATTACTTTTGCCAGTGGCGCCAGGCAGTTAGTGGTGCACGATGCGTTAGACACGATGTCCTGGCCCTGGTATTTGTCGAAGTTTGCACCGCGAACAAACATTGGGGTGTCATCTTTAGAAGGACCGGTCAGAACAACTTTCTTCGCACCTGCAGTGATGTGTTTACGTGCGGTTTCGTCGGTCAGGAAGATACCGGTTGCTTCAGCAACAACGTCAACGCCCACTTCGTCCCACTTCAGGTTAGCCGGATCTCTCTCAGAGGTAACACGGATTTTCTTGCCGTTAACAACCAGTGCGCCATCCTGAACTTCTACGGTGCCGTCGAAACGACCATGCGTAGAGTCATACTTCAGCATGTACGCCATGTAATCCGCGTCCAGCAGGTCGTTGATTGCAACGATTTCGATGTCAGAACGCTGTTGAGCAGCACGGAAAACGATGCGACCGATACGGCCAAAACCGTTGATACCTACTTTGATAGTCATATATTCCACCAGCTATTTGTTAGTGAATAAAAGGTTGCCTGTAAAATTACAAAAACCTTACCAGGCGTCAAGCGGAATCGTGTCAATTGTTGCGACAAATCAATTCGCCTGAAAGGAATTATTCGATGCGCAACCGCTTGCGTACCGCCAATTGTATCGCGCTTCGTTTAATCAATCGCCGAATATATAGGGATGCCCCGGATAAAAGGTGATCGAAGTCACAAATCCGGGCTGTGAGAGTCGGACTGAAAGGGTGAGCACGAAAAAAGACCCGTCTTATGTTGATCATTTGTTAGAATAGTAGTCGAAATTTTCAGATTGGCACCCTTCCGGAATCTTAAAAATGGCTAAAGACACCGCACCCGAAGCAAAAATTTCGCAGCTGACAGAAATGCAGCGTTATGTTACCCAGCATCGCGGAACGGAGCCGCCTTACAGTGGTGCACTGCTGCATAACAAACAGGAAGGTATTTATCACTGCCTGGTCTGCAACGCGCCGCTGTTTCTGTCAGAGACCAAATATGATTCAGGTTGTGGCTGGCCGAGCTTTTATCAGCCGGTGAGCGACGACGCGATTCGTTATATTGAAGATGACTCACACGGCATGCAGCGCATTGAGATCCGTTGTGGTCAGTGTGATGCGCATCTGGGACATGTCTTCCCGGATGGCCCGCAGCCGACCGGTGAACGCTATTGTGTTAACTCTGCCTCATTGAATTTCACCGATGAGCAGGGTGAGCAGACGAAAGGATAAAAGCGATGAAGCAGCAACTGGAAGCGATGCTTGCCGCAATGACGCCAGAAGTCTATCAGCGACTGGCGACCGCGGTGGAGATTGGTAAATGGCCGGATGGCGTAGCGCTGACGCAGGAGCAGCGTGAAAACTGCCTGCAGCTGGTCATGATGTGGCAGGCGCGGCATAACGACAGCCCGCAACACATGACCATCGGCAAGGGCGGTGAGATGGTGACAAAGTCGAAAAGAGAGCTCAAAGAAGAGTTTGGTATCGATTCAGACGTCACCCGCATCCAGCTGCACTAAGGGAGTCGGGTCACCGCTAATGGATGACCCGCATCCTGGCAGAAAACTGACACGACGCCGTAAGGCTGGTCAGTTAAGCGACCGGTGATAACGCCGTCGGGTGCCGCTCAGGGGCTGGCGCTCCTCGCACCGCTGTGCGGTTCCTTCACTTCATTCGCCTGCCTGACGCACCGCCGGGGATGGCACATCCTGTGACGCCCCGCCTTTCGCCTGCGTCATGCGGACTCTGATGGCTAATGTTCAGCGCTGCGGATTGCCTGCCCCTGATCGGCATCAGTCTGCTCCGAGGCTTCAGTGTGTGTGGTTAAAAAGGGCGCTCAGGCCCGCACGCCCGCCCAGAAAAAAAACTGCCACGTTTGACCGTGACAGCTTTTGCAAATGTAACCCTAACTGACGAGCATTACGCAGTGATGCGGCCTTTTTTCATATCAGAATCGCGCCCTGCGCGGTCATTTGTGCGAAGGCGATCTCGCTGTCCTCAGGGTTGAGATTCACCCCGCGACAGCCTTCTTTCACTACCTCGACGTGATAGCCCAGCTCCAGCGCGTCCAGCACGCTGTATTTCACGCAGTAATCAGTCGCCAGCCCCAGCATCACCAGATGGGTAATGCCGCGTTCGCGCAGCCAGCTGTCGAGTTCGGTTTTACGGCGATGGCCGTTATCGAAAAAGGCGCTGTAGCTGTCCACGTCCTGATCCTGACCTTTATGAAAGATCGCATCGAACAAGCTGCGGTCCAGTCCGGGATGGAAATCAGCGCCAGCCGATCCCTGGATACCGTGATCGGGCCACCAGATCTGTGCCAGGCCATTTAACTCGCCGAGCGTGTAGACCGGTTCGCCAGAGACTGAGGCAAAACTGCCGTGATCGGCGGGATGCCAGTCCTGCAGCGCCACCACACATTCCCCGTTCTGATGAAAGGTGCGGGCATAACGGTTGGCGATGTCAACGGTCTGGTCGCCCTGGTGAACGGCCATCGGGCCGCCCGGGCAAAAATCATTCTGGATATCAATAATGATGAGTGCGCGTTTCATTACAAGTCGCTCCGTCTCAGTCTTCTGTCAGTTCGCCGCGCAAATTTTGCTGCATTTTGCCGCGTATTTCATCGGCAGAGAGGTTCTGGCTGAGTAAAAAGTGCAGCTTGGTAAGCGCTGCCTCAACCGTCAGATCCGAACCGCTGATAACGCCAGCATGCTCCAGCGCATTGCCGGTGGCGTAGCCACCCATATTGACTTTGCCTGAAATACACTGCGTCAGATTCACCACCACAATTCCGCGCTCGCTGGCCTGCTGGAGCTCTGCCAGAAACTCGGCATTTTGCGGCGCATTACCGACGCCGTAAGAGCGCAGAATCAGCGCTTTAACAGGCTGACGCAGGAAGTTGCGCACCACATCTGCCGAGATGCCGGGATAGATGGTGACGACACCAATCGGCTGCGGCGTAATCGTGTGAACAATCAGTTCGCCCTGACCCTGTGGGGCGGCCGGCGTATTCAGGCGGCGGATATGAATACCGGCTTCCAGCAGCGCAGAGAGGTTAGGCGAGGCAAAAGCGTTAAAGCCATCGGCATGGGCTTTGGTGGTTCGGTTGCCACGATAGAGCGTATTGTTGAAAAACAGCGAGACTTCGCTGATCGGATAATTTGCCGCGACATATAGTGAGTTCAATAAGTTCTGCTGCCCATCTGAACGTAGCTCTGCCAGCGGAATCTGCGAACCGGTAACGATAACCGGTTTAGCCAGATTCTCCAGCATGAAGGAGAGGGCTGACGCGGTAAACGCCATAGTATCGGTGCCATGCAGAATCACAAAACCATCGTAGCGATCGTAATTCTGACGGATATCTTCGGCGATTGACTGCCAGTCCTGCGGCGTCATATCAGAAGAGTCGATCAGCGGCTGATACTCATGAATGGTGAAATCAGGCATTTCGGGGCGGTGGAACTCCGGCATGTTAGCCAGCTGCTGCTGCAGATGACCGGAGACCGGAATATATCCCTGCGCCGAGCGCTGCATACCAATGGTACCGCCAGTGTAGGCTACGTAGATGTTTTTCTTTTGCATTAGAGAACTCAGACTTGCCGTAAAACGCGCAGTATAAGGGGAATGGCGAGGAAATGCAGCCCGACCCATGGCCGGGCTGCGAGGTTTATCGCAATGTTGACTTACCGCACGTCGCCACAGTTCAGGCAGAAGGCGTAACGGTTCTGGGGATCGTTGAGGTGATCGAACAGTCCGGGCTGCGCTTTCATCGCGCTCATCACATCCAGCATCGGCGCCGGCAGCCAGGCTTTCAGCGGATCCGGCAGTACGGCGCGCACCGAGGCGTTCACCTGGTTCAGCATCATATCAAAGAAGCTCGGGTCATCCTGATACCAGCTCAGCTGCGGTTTGCTGACCTTCGCCAGTTCACCGGCTTTCTTCACCGCATCGTCAAAGTCACCCAGCGCATCGACCAGACCATTGGCCTTAGCGTCGCTACCGGTCCAGACATGACCCTGCGCAATGGCGTCGATCTGCTCCGGCGTCCTGTTGCGTGACTTCGCCACCAGACCAACAAAGTTGCGGTAGCCGTTTTCGATGGTCAGCTGCATGAGCTGCTGAACTTCGGTTGGCAACGCTTTGGTGGTGGAGATATCTGCCAGCGGCGAGGTGGCGACACCGTCGGTGTGCACGCCTATCGCATCCAGGCTGTTTTCCAGCGTGTTGATCACGCCAAAAATACCGATAGAGCCGGTCAGGGTGCTCGGATTCGCCACGATGTAGTTAGCGGGGGTTGAAATCCAGTAGCCACCGGAAGCGGCCATACCGCCCATTGAGACCACGATCGGCTTACCGGCTGCATGGGCGGCCGCCAGCTCTTCACGAATCGCTTCGGAGGCCGTCACGCTGCCGCCAGGGCTGTTCACCCGCAGAATGATGGCTTTAATTTTTGGATCGAGACGCGCATCGCGGATTTGTGCGGCAGTGGTGTCACCTCCGACGTTTCCGGGCGTCTCTTCACCGTCCATGATCGCGCCACTGGCCAGCACCACCGCAATGTTGCCATCCTGCTGCGTCGAGGCCGGTTTGACACTGTAGTCATAGATGCTGACGCTGCGATAATCGTTGCTCTGCTTATCCAGGCCAAAGGTTTTCACCAGCTCCTGATCGGCAGCGGCACGGGAACCCAGCACATCCACCAGCTTATTATCCAGCGCATACTGCGCGGTATCACCTTTTACGGCGTTCAGTCCGGCAATCATCGCCGTGGCACCCGGGAACAGCTGCTCTGGCGTAATCTGGCGATTCGCTGAGACGGTATTCAGGTAGTTCTGCCACAGCTGACCCACCCAGCGGCTATCCGCATCGCGCGCGGCAGGAGACATATCGTCACGCAGGAAGGGTTCGACCGCGGATTTATAGGTGCCGACGCGGAACACGTGTGAGGTGACTTTCAGTTTTTCCAGCAGGGTTTTGTAATACAAACCATTAGTGGCGAAACCGTGCAGATCGACCGCGCCCTGTGGCGACAGGTAGATTTTGCTGGCGTAGCTGGCGAGATAATATTGCGCCTGGCTATAGCTGTCGCCCAGCGCATAAATCGGTTTGCCGCTGTCGCGGAATTCACGCAGCGCTTTACCGACATACTGCAGCGAAGGCTGATCGCCACCGGCAAAGTCGCGCAAATCCAGCACCATACCTTTGATGTTGCTGTCCGTTTTGGCCTGACGGATCGCATCGACCACGTCAAACAGCGAATTTTCCTGCAGGCGGTCACTGCTGGCACCCAGCAACTGACGGCCAATTTTACTCAGGCGATTGCTGACCGAAGGCTTATCCACCAGCACGCCGCTGAGATCGACCCGCAGCGCGCCTTGCTGCATGGGTGCCGAGCTGTTACCCGAACCGCTGACCTGCAACCAGATGCCGACACCTGCCACAATCAACAAAATCAGAAAAATATTCAGGATAAATTCCCTGACAAAATTTAATACCCGCCAGGTCCAGCGAAACAGACCTGCAATTATTCGCCACAATGTGCGCATCAGACTCTCCATATTCATGTAGCCGGAAGTGGCCGCCGCGCGTACCAGGCTTCCCCGACGAGCTCATCCTAAAGAGCAGCGTGCTAAAAGTCAGCAGGAATTCACCGCTGACTGTTACAAAAAATCTGCCTGTGCCAGGATTACTGCAACATTAATACGATCGGGAGAAAAAACATGGATGCACTGGAGTTACTGGTTAACCGTCGTTCGGCGTCACGTCTGACCGAACCGGCACCCGCCGGCGAGGCGCTGGAAAATATTCTGCGCGCCGGTATGCGCGCACCGGATCACGGCACGCTGCAACCCTGGCGCTTTATTATTGTTGAGAATGAGGGGCGCGATCGGCTGAGTCAGCTACTGGAGCAGGCGGCACGCGATAAACAACTGGATGAGAAGGCGATCAACAAGGCCAGTCAGTCGCCGTTTCGCGCACCGATGATCATCACCGTGGTGGCACACTGTGAACCGCACCCGAAAGTACCGCGCTGGGAGCAGATCGCCTCAGCCAGCTGTGCCGTGATGGCAATGCAGATGGCCGCGGCAGCACAGGGATACAACGGTATCTGGCGCAGCGGCCCCTGGACTGACGACGTGGCGGTGCGTCAGGCATTTGGCTGCCGGGAGCAGGATGCCATTGTCGGCTTCCTCTATTTAGGCACGCCACAGCTCAAATCCAGCACCACGGTACTCCCGCCCGACACCGCGCCTTTCGTCAGTTACTTCTGATCCCGATCCTTTCCCACCATGCAGGGCTTTCTCTGGCCCTGCTGATTGAACGGTTCCTGTGCGAATGATCGCTAACCCAGCCTGTGACGCTTACGCCAGACGTCTTGCCAGGCTAACATAGCCGCCATGATTGCAGCCGACAGCTACCAATCGGTTATCCCCGTTATTCCCTGATGTTAAGGATTACCTGATTCAATGCGTTTGTTTATTGCGGAAAAACCCAGTCTTGGGCGTGCTATCGCCGATGTGCTGCCAAAACCCCATCGACGCGGTGATGGATATATCGCCTGTGGTAACGATCAGGTGGTCACCTGGTGTGTCGGACATCTGCTGGAGCAGGCGCAGCCCGACAGCTACGACAGCCGCTATGCGCGCTGGTCGCTGGCCGACCTGCCGATTATTCCGGAAAAATGGCGGCTCCAGCCGCGCCCATCGGTGGCGAAGCAGTTAAAAGTGGTGGAGGGCCTGCTGGCGCAGGCCAGTGAAGTCGTCCATGCTGGTGACCCGGATCGGGAAGGTCAGTTGCTGGTGGATGAGGTGCTCGACTATCTGAACCTGCCGGCCGAAAAACGCAGCCGGGTACAGCGCTGTCTGATCAACGATCTCAATCCACAGGCGGTGGATCGCGCGGTTAACCGCCTGCGTGAAAACCGGGAATTTATTCCGCTCTGCGTCTCGGCACTGGCGCGTGCGCGCGCTGACTGGCTCTACGGGATCAACATGACCCGCGCCTGGACGCTGCTGGGACGTAATGCCGGCTATGATGGCGTGCTGTCAGTGGGACGGGTACAGACACCGGTGCTCGGGCTGGTGGTACGACGCGACGAAGAGATTGAGAACTTCCTGCCGAAAGATTATTTCGAGGTGAAAGCCCATATCGTCACGCCTGACGAGGTACGATTTGTCGCCAGTTGGGTGCCGAGCGAGGCCTGTGAACCGTGGCAGGATGAAGAGGGGCGTCTGCTGAAGCGGGCGCTGGCCGATCACGTTGTGGCGCGCATTACCGGCCAGCCGGCAGCGGTGACCGCCTATAGCGATAAGCGCGAAAACGAAGGCGCACCCTTGCCGTTTTCCTTATCCAGCCTGCAGATTGAGGCGGCGAAGCGTTACGGCCTGAGTGCGCAGACGGTGCTCGATACCTGTCAGCGGCTGTATGAAACCCACAAGCTGATTACCTATCCGCGTTCTGATAGCCGTTATCTGCCGGAAGAGCATTTTGCGGGGCGTCACGCAGTCCTGAATGCCATTCAGGCCCATCAGCCGCAGCTGACGCCACCGGCGGATTTTGATGCCGATCGCCGTAATCGCTGCTGGGATGACAAAAAGGTCGATGCGCACCACGCCATCATCCCGACCGCGCGCGCCGGTTCGGTAAAGCTCAGCGAAAATGAGCAAAATATCTATGCGCTGGTGGCACGCCAGTATCTGATGCAGTTCTGCCCGGATGCGGTGTTCCGTAAATGCATCATTGAGCTGGAGATCGCGGGCGGCAAATTCGTCGCCAAAGCGCGCTTTCTGGCGGAGGCGGGCTGGCGGGCGCTGCTCGGTAACAAAGAGCGTGATGAAGAGAATGATGGTATGCCGCTGCCGGTGGTCGCCAAAGGGGATGAACTACTGTGTGAGCGTGGCGAGGTGCTGGCGAAGCAGACTCAGCCACCGCGCCCGTTTACCGATGCCACCATTCTTTCCGCTATGACCGGGATTGCCCGCTTCGTTCAGGATAAAGAATTAAAGAAAGTGCTGCGTGCGACCGATGGTTTAGGGACGGAAGCGACGCGAGCCGGCATTATCGAATTGCTGTTTCGCCGTGGCTTCCTGGTGAAAAAGGGGCGCTATATTCACTCAACCGAGGCTGGCCGCGCCCTGATTCACTCGTTACCCGATCTGGCTGCCCGTCCGGATATGACGGCACAGTGGGAATCGACCCTGACCCGCATCAGCGAAAAAGCCTGCCGCTATGATGAGTTTATGCAGCCGCTGGTGCAGACCCTGACCGGGCTGATCCATCAGGCGCGGCAGCAGCCTGCGGTGCATGCGTTTCGGGGATTACCGTCCACCGGGCAAAAGCGTCCGGTGCGCAAAACAAAGCGTAAAGTCAAGGAGACGGAATGAGGCGTTATTCACTATTAATGGTACTGGCTTTGTCGCTGACCGCCGGTGCAGTGCAGGCTAACAGTCGTCATCAGCCGCCACCGGTCAGCGATAATGGCGTCAATACCGACGTGGTGGTGGACCTGCCGCCGGAAGTCTGGACCCAGGGGCAACGGCGTCAGCCGGACTGTATCAGATGCTGTATCTTTGAGGATCGCAACTACAGCGAAGGCTCGGTAGTCAAGTCAGAAGGGGTACTGCTGCAGTGCGCCCGCGATGAGCATTCGTTAGGCACCAATAATCTGATCTGGAAAATCGTTAAATAAGCATCGCGTGGCATTGCGCCACGCGTTCTTCAGTTCAGCGCGCAGTCAGAAGCTAAAGGTTGACCAGATCGGCGCGTGGTCCGACGGTTTTTCCATACTGCGGATCTCATAATCGATGCCGGTCTCAGCGCAGTGTGACGCCAGGTTTTTACTCGCCAGCACCAGATCGATACGCAGCCCACGGTTATCATCAAATCCTTTCGAACGGTAATCGAACCACGAAAAACGATCGGTGGTTTCTGGATTATGCGCCCGCCAGGTATCCACCAGCCCCCAGCCCATCAACCGATCCATCCATTCACGCTCTTCCGGCAGGAAGGAACATTTACCGGTACGCAACCAGCGCTTGCGACTCTCTTCGCCGATACCAATGTCGAGATCGGTGCTGCTGATATTCATGTCACCCATGATCAGGACCGGTTTATCGGCGGGCAAATCCTCGGTCAGAAAACGCTGCAGATCGCGATAAAATTTCTCTTTAGCCGGGAATTTGGTTGGATGGTCGCGACTTTCTCCCTGCGGGAAATAGCCGTTGATCACGGTGATATCGCCGATCGGGCTGGGGATTTCGGCCATAATCAGCCGGCGCTGGGCATCTTCATCATCACCGGGAAAGCCACGGCGTACCGCCACCGGCTGCACCTTTGTCAGCAGGGCAACGCCGTAATGGCCTTTCTGTCCGTGATAGAAGACGTTGTAACCGAGCTTCGCCACCTCTTCCAGCGGAAACATATCGTCGTGGACTTTTGTTTCCTGCAGGCCAATCACGTCCGGGTTATGTTGCTCGACCAGCGCCTGGAGTTGATGCGGACGGGCGCGCAAGCCATTGATGTTGAATGAAACAAATTTCATGGGATTGACCATTTTTCAGCGAGTAATAGGCTGGGATGGTAGCGATTTTTACGCATAAAGTCATGGCAGAAGAGGGGAAGATTGTGCAAAAGCGGGCAGAAGGTGAGGGCGTGTCAGGCAGAACAGGAAGCGTTGATATCAGTCCGGGAATTGGGTGCAACATACGAGATGGTGGTGGGAGAAGGATTCGAACCTTCGAAGTCTGTGACGGCAGATTTACAGTCTGCTCCCTTTGGCCGCTCGGGAATCCCACCTGGGATAGCTAATGCTGGCAAAAAGACGATTCAGATTCAGATGGTGGTGGGAGAAGGATTCGAACCTTCGAAGTCTGTGACGGCAGATTTACAGTCTGCTCCCTTTGGCCGCTCGGGAATCCCACCATGGCCTGAATCTTTCTGTCTTAAAGCGGGGCGCATCATACCAAATGCGATAGGGGTGTAAAGCGCCCATCGGCAAAACAGCAACTGTTTGCCCACTTTTTGCCCGTAGCGCTGAATCTGCAGGCAATTCAGCGTCCGGGGTGATTAAAGAATAATCGTTCGGTTGCCGTAGACAAAGACGCGCTGCCCCAGCACTTTGTAAAGCGCACGGCTTAACACGTTTTTCTCGACGTCACGGCCGGCACGCATCATCTCTTCGGCGGTGTAGCTGTGATCGACATTAATGACGTCCTGCATAATGATCGGACCTTCATCAAGGTTGTCGTTCACATAGTGCGCGGTGGCGCCGATAATTTTCACGCCGCGCTCGTACGCCTGATGGTAAGGGCGAGCACCGATAAAGGCGGGCAGGAACGAATGATGAATGTTGATAATCTGGTTAGGGTAACGCTGGACGAACGACGGCGTCAGGACGCGCATATATTTAGCCAGCACCACATAGTCGGGCTGATAGCGGTCGATCTCTTCCACCATCCGGTTGTCATGCTCATCACGCGTCAGGCCTTCATGGCTGACCAGCACAAACGGGATATCGAAACGCTCTACCAGTGAACGCAGCGTGTCATGGTTGCCAATAACTGCGGCAATCTCCATATCCAGACCGCCAAAAGCGCTCTTCATCAGCAGATCGCCAAGGCAGTGCGCCTCTTTGGTCACCAGGATAACCACGCGGCGGCGGCCAGCGCTGTGCAGCTCACGCACCGAACCCTGTGGCAGGGCGCTATCAAGATCGGCCAGCAGTGTGTTGTCGTTAAAAATCCCTTCCAGCTCTGTGCGCATGAAAAAGCGCCCGGTGCGATGATCAACAAACTCGTTGTTCTGCACGATATTCAGCTCGTGCTTGTAACAAATATTGGTGATTTTGGCGATCAGACCTTTTGCATCGGGACAAATGGTACGTAAAACTTTTCTTTGCATGGTTTGCGCTTGCATCTCAATCAGAGTCCTGTCAAAGCATTTAAGGGTAGAACCGTTGCGGCCGTCAGCGGCTCAGCCACAACATTTTTTGTATTTTTTGTCGGTGCCGCATGGGCAGCGATCGTTGCGGCCAATCGGCGGCGTCGTTCCGTCGACATAGTACCAGCGTTGATCCTCACGAAGAAAGCGTGAACACTCATGAATGGCCTGAATGGTCATTTTCTCGCGGTATCGCGCAAAAAAGGTAACGAAAGCCTCATTCTCATGGCTTCCATGATTACAACGAGTTACATTCAGGCTAAGCCATTCGGTACCCGGAAAACTTTCGGATAAAAGCCCTGCCAGCGCCGGCTGACGTTTGGCAGGATGCCAGGTGGCAACCAGATAATCTGCATTCTGCTGAACATACGCACAATAACGTGAACGCATAAGTTGTTCAGCTGTAACAGGAATTTGGGTACCCTTGAGAAAGGGCTCGCAACATACGCTATACTGCTCTCCGCTACAACATGGGCAGATGTCTGACACGTGATCTCCTGAGAGTAATGAGTCGGAATAACCAGCGCGCTATGTTAGCTGACCCCACGTTGTGACGCTATGTATTGACGGCAGGACCAGATACAGATGAGAAAGGTAAAAATTGGATTGGCTCTGGGTTCTGGAGCGGCCAAAGGATGGGCGCATATCGGGGTCATCAAAGCCCTTGAGCACGCCGGAATTGAAGTGGATGTCGTCGCTGGCTGTTCCGTCGGCGCGCTGGTGGGCTCAGCCTATGTCAATAACCGCTTGCCGCTAATGGAAAAATGGGTCAGCGCGTTTCGCTACTGGGATGTCATTCGCCTGATGGATGTGTCGTGGCAGCGCGGTGGCTTGTTGCGCGGCGAGCGGGTGTTTAATCATGTCCGGCAGTTAATCCCCAACGACACCATTGAAACCTGCGGTAAACCCTTTGGCGTGGTCGCCACCAACCTCAGTACCGGTCGGGAACTGTGGCTGACCGAAGGCGATTTACATCAGGCGGTGCGCGCATCCTGTAGTATGCCAGGCTTATTACCGCCCGTGGGCTACAATGGGTATTGGCTGGTGGATGGCGCCGTCGTCAATCCGGTGCCCGTTTCGTTAACGCGCGCCCTGGGCGCAGACATTGTTATTGCCGTTGATCTACAGCATGACGCGCACCTGATGCAGCAGGATCTGTTTTCCGTGACACCTCAGAACAGTGAAGAAGAAGCCGCTGCGGTGGCATTGAGCTGGAGCGGAAAGCTGAGACAGCGTCTGGTGAATTTTAGCCAGCGTCGTGCGTCCCAGACACCGGGAGCGATGGAGATTATGACCACCTCTATCCAGGTGCTGGAAAATCGCCTGAAGCGAAATCGTATGGCAGGCGATCCGCCCGATGTCCTGATCCAGCCCGTCTGTCCGCAAATTTCGACGCTGGACTTTCACCGGGCTGAAGAGGCTATCGAGGCAGGCAAGGCCGCCGTTGAGAAGAAAATGGATGAACTGTTACCACTGGTCCGTGGCAGATAATCAGGTTGTTCATTCACAGATGTTACTTCGGGCAATTCTGAAAGGCGCAACTGCGTTTTATGAACCACTATTGAAATATCTGGTACGCAGGGGGAAAGAATGGAAAAACCACTAATCGGCAAAAAGATACTCATTGTCGAAGATGAGGCTGTTTTCCGTTCGTTGCTGGACCAATTTTTGTTATCGATGGGTGCTGTGACGTTACAAGCGGAAGATGGTCTGGAAGCAATTGCACAACTACAGCAGCATACTGTCGACCTGATAATTTGCGATCTGGAGATGCCGCGCATGAGTGGCATTCAGTTCGTGGAGCATATCCGTACCCGTGGCAATGCGGTGCCCATTTTGATCATCTCGGCCACTGAAAACATGTCCGACATCGCGCATGCGCTGCGGCTTGGGGTGCAGGATGTGCTGCTCAAGCCACTGAAAAATTTTGAACGCTTCCGTGAAGCGGTCTATGAATGCCTCTATCCCTCAATGTTCACCTCTAAAGTGGAGGAGGATGAGCAGCTGTTCCAGGACTGGGATGCGCTGGTACGCGATCCGAAAGCCGCCGCCAAGTTGCTCAAGCAGCTCCAGCCGCCGGTGCAACAAACCATTGCGAACTGTCGGGTCAACTATCGTCAGCTCACCATGGCCGAGCAGCCTGGTCTGGTGCTCGATATCGCAGCCCTCTCTGATAAAGACCTGGCGTTTTACTGTCTGGATGTAACCCGGGCTGGCGACAATGGTGTGCTGGCTGCGCTTCTGTTGCGGGCGCTGTTCAATGGCTTGCTGCAGGAGCAGTTGTCAGGGCAAAAACAGCGGTTACCGGAGCTCAATGGTCTGCTCAGACAGGTCAATCTGCTGCTGCGTCAGGCCAACCTCAGCGGCCAGTTCCCGTTACTGGTGGGTTACTACCATCGTGGTTTAAAAAATCTCATCCTGGTTTCAGCCGGTTTAAACGCCACGCTGCATGTTCATGCCCATCAGATTCAGCTCAGTAATGGTGTCCCGCTTGGCACGATGGGAAGCACCCATCTTAACCAGATCAGCCAGCGCGCAGATAACTGGCAATGCCACGTATGGGGCGCGGGCGGACGCATTCGCCTGATGTTATCGGCTGAAGAATAAACCACAAAAATTAATTTAATCTGGCGCTGGAGACAGGGCCAGAAGTTAGCTTTACACTTGGGTAATAGTCTTAATTTCGACGGTTTCAGTTCTTCCAGGATAAATCCGTTCGATACTAACTGATATACTCATTTCCGAATTTAAACCGACATATCAAGTATTAACTTGAACGGCCTATAAGAGAGGTATCTTAATGTCTGCCTATAAGTCCAAAGTAAAAAAAGCGGTAATCCCGGTAGCGGGTCTGGGTACGCGCATGCTCCCAGCCACTAAAGCGATTCCGAAAGAGATGTTACCGCTGGTTGATAAGCCGTTAATCCAGTATGTCGTTAACGAGTGTATTGCTGCGGGCATCAACGAAATCGTTCTGGTGACCCACTCCTCTAAAAACGCCATCGAAAACCACTTCGATACCAGCTTCGAACTGGAATCTATGCTGGAAAAACGCGTTAAGCGTCAGCTGCTGGATGAAATCCAGTCAATCTGTCCGCCACACGTCACCATCATGCAGGTCCGTCAGGGCATCGCTAAAGGTCTGGGTCACGCTGTAATGTGTGCACACCCACTGATCGGTGATGAGCCCTTTGCGGTCATCCTGCCAGACGTCATCATCGACGAATACGAATCTAACCCAACCAAAGATAACCTGGCAGAGATGCTGAGCCGTTATGAAGAGTCTGGCCGCAGCCAGATCATGGTTGAGCCGGTTGCTGACGTAACCGCTTACGGTGTGGTCGATTGCCAGGGCGCAGAACTGAACCCAGGCGACAGCGCACCTATGGTCGGTGTGGTTGAGAAGCCTAAAGCGACAGAAGCGCCATCAAACCTGGCCGTTGTGGGTCGTTATGTTCTCTCCTCTGACATCTGGCCACTGCTGGCAAAAACGCCTCCAGGTGCAGGCGGCGAAGTTCAGTTGACTGACTCTATCGCTATGCTGATGGAAAAAGAGACCGTTGAAGCTTATCACCTGAAAGGTGTGAGCCATGACTGCGGTAACAAACTGGGCTACATGCAGGCTTTCGTTGAGTACGGTGTTCGTCATCCGGTATTGGGCAAAGATTTTTCTGAATGGCTCGATGGCGCAGTTGGCAACAAAAAGTAATTCATAAACACAGGATAACTCGATGAAAGTCACTGTATTTGGTATCGGCTATGTCGGTCTGGTTCAGGCTGCGGTGTTGGCCGAAGTCGGACATGACGTTCTCTGCATTGATGTCGACGAAAAGAAAGTCGAAAATCTGAAAAAAGGCATCATTCCTATTTTCGAACCAGGTTTAACGCCGCTGGTAATGTCAAATTACGAAGCGGGTCGTCTCAAGTTCAGCACTGATGCTGAAATGGGCGTAAACCATGGTGTTATGCAGTTTATTGCAGTCGGTACGCCCCCGGATGAAGACGGCTCTGCCGATCTGAAATATGTGACCGCTGTAGCGCGCACCATTGCGCAATACATGAACGATCACAAAGTGGTTATCGACAAATCAACCGTTCCGGTTGGCACAGCAGACAAAGTACGTGCTGTGATGACGGAAGCGCTTCAGGCGCGTGATGCTAACATCACTTTTGATGTGGTCTCGAACCCTGAATTCCTCAAGGAAGGCGCGGCAGTGAATGACTGCATGCGTCCTGAGCGCATCGTTGTCGGCACCGATAATGACGAAGTGGTTGAACTGTTACGCGAGCTCTACGAGCCGTTTAACCGTAACCACGATCGTATGATCATGATGGATATCCGTAGCGCAGAGCTGACTAAGTACGCCGCGAACTGCATGCTGGCGACCAAAATCAGCTTTATGAACGAGATCTCCAACCTGGCTGAGCGCTTAGGCGCGGATATTGAAAAAGTCCGTCAGGGTATCGGCTCCGATCCCCGCATTGGCTACCACTTCATCTATCCGGGCTGTGGCTACGGCGGTTCCTGTTTCCCGAAAGATGTGCAGGCGCTGATCCGTACCGCTGAGTCTATCGGCTACAAACCTCGCCTGCTGCAGGCGGTGGAAGATGTCAATGACAGCCAGAAGACCAAGCTGCCAACCTTCATCAAGCGCCATTTCGGTGACGATCTGAGCGGCAAGACATTTGCGCTCTGGGGTCTGTCATTCAAGCCGAATACTGACGATATGCGTGAAGCCTCCAGCCGTGTACTGATGGAAACGCTGTGGGAAGCGGGTGCCTCTGTTCAGGCGTTCGATCCGGAAGCAATGGATGAAGCGCAGCGCATCTACGGTCACCGCAGCGATCTGAAGCTGATGGGAACCAAAGAAGCGGCACTGCAGGGCGCTGACGGCCTGGTCATCTGTACGGAGTGGCAAAACTTCCGTGCGCCTGACTTTGACGTCATCAAAAATGCACTGAAAGAACCCGTGATTTTTGATGGTCGTAACCTGTATGATCCAGAGCGTACCAGCAAACGCGGATTCGTTTATTATGCAATCGGCCGCGGAGCGTCTATTCAAATTGCGTAATTAACGAGGGATTTATGAACTTTCTGGTCACCGGCGCCGCAGGCTTTATTGGTTTTCATGTTAGCCAACGTCTGCTGGCTGCCGGTCACCAGGTTGTCGGAATCGACAACCTGAATGATTATTATGACGTAAATCTTAAGCATGCTCGCCTTAACCTGATCAAACCCGATCCTGCGTTTAGCTTTATTGAAATGGATCTGGCTGACCGTGACGCTATGGCGTCACTGTTTCAGCAGCATTCATTCCAGCGCGTTATTCATTTAGGCGCTCAGGCAGGCGTTCGCTATTCCATCGAGAACCCACATGCCTACGCCGATGCCAACCTGATTGGTCACCTCAACATTCTTGAGGGCTGTCGCCATCATAAAATCGAACATCTGCTTTATGCTTCTTCCAGCTCTGTTTATGGCCTGAATCGTAAAATGCCTTTCTCAACCGAAGATAGCGTTGACCATCCGGTCTCGTTATATGCGGCGACCAAGAAAGCCAACGAGTTAATGTCACACACTTACTCGCATCTCTACCAGTTGCCGACGACCGGACTGCGGTTCTTTACCGTTTATGGTCCGTGGGGCCGGCCGGATATGGCATTATTTAAATTCACCCGGGCGATGATTGCCGGTGAAGCGATTGATGTTTATAACCAGGGCCAGATGAAACGCGATTTCACCTATATTGATGACATTGCTGAAGCCATTGTTCGCCTGCAGGATGTTATTCCCGAGGCGGATGAAAAGTGGACGGTCGAAAACGGCTCGCCAGCCACCAGTTCGGCACCTTACCGCGTCTACAATATCGGTAACAGCCAGCCGGTAACGCTGATGAGCTATATTGAAGCCATCGAGAAAGCGCTGGGTATTACGGCCATCAAGAACCTGATGCCGATGCAGCCGGGTGATGTGCTGGAGACCAGCGCAGATACGGAAGCGCTGTTTAAGGCAATTGGCTTTAAGCCACAGACCAGCGTGGAAGAGGGCGTGAAGCGCTTTGTTGACTGGTATCGGGATTTTTATCAGGTCTGATGCAAAATAAAAAAGGAAGCCAGCGCTTCCTTTTTTTTCGCTTAACGCTTATTACCTTCAGCGTCAGCCCCGCTGATTTTCAGCGAGGTTAGGGATATTAAAGTAAAAAGTCGTCCAGCTGTTTGCCTTGTTCTTCCAGCGCTTTTTTAATCACGGCGGGTGTGCGGCCCTGACCGGTCCAGGTTCTGGATTCGCCTTTTTCATCAACGTAATGATATTTTGCCGGACGTACTGAACGGTTACCTTTTCCTGCACCCTTCATATCTGACAGAGAGCTAAGCAATTCATTCGGGTCAATGCCATCCGCCAGCAGCATTTCACGATACTGATTCAGTTTACGTGCGCGCTCGGCACTTTCCGCCTGAGTCAGCGACTCTTCTTCGCGGCGTTCTTTTACCACCACTTCAAGCTTTTCCAGCATCTCTTCCAGCGAGTCTACCGGATACTCTCTGGCCTGGGCACGCAGCGTACGGATATTATTAAGAACTTTTAGTGCTTCGCTCATTGTCCTGGTCTCTGAATAATAAAAAAGTTGTTTTGCCCGACAATAGTAGAGGCGGTAATAAATAACTTCAACACAAATTAAAAAATATAGCGTCAGTAAATATATAAATAGAGTCGAAACAAAAGTCATGCTTCAGAGAAATTTACTTTTTCCTTGTTTAAGACTATTTCTTCACCGGTTTTAAAAGAAGTAAATGTAATACATTAATGAAGGGGGTGAAAATTGCCGCCTGCGGTGGCTGGCTAAACCCAGCCCGGCTGCGCGCCGTGAAGCCAGCAGGGCGACGGGGTGCCAGCAATGCGGCTCCGTTTGATCACTATTCAGCGGCCAATCCCCTCGGTTTGGCGGCACTTTATGCTAATATGCGCGCCATTCCGTTTAGTCCTGATGAAGAACCCGCTGCTATGGCTCAACTCTATTTCTACTACTCTGCGATGAATGCAGGAAAATCGACCGCCTTACTTCAGTCCTCTTATAATTATCAGGAACGCGGTATGCGGACGCTGGTCTATACCGCGGAAATTGATGACCGCTTCGGCGCTGGCACGGTAAGCTCCCGCATTGGTCTCTCGTCGCCTGCCTTGCTCTATAACGCAGAGACGTCGCTCTACCGCGATATCGCCAGCGAGCATGCTGCGCAGGCTATTCACTGCGTGCTGGTCGATGAGAGTCAGTTCCTGACCCGTGAGCAGGTCAAAGCCCTGTCCGACGTGGTGGATAATCTCGACATCCCGGTGCTCTGCTATGGCCTGAGAACAGATTTCCGCGGGGAGCTGTTTACCGGTAGCCAGTATCTGCTGGCATGGGCAGATAAGCTGGTGGAGCTGAAGACAATTTGCCACTGTGGCCGCAAAGCCAGCATGGTGCTGCGGCTCGACAGCGAGGGTAAACCCTTTAGCGAAGGAGAGCAGGTGGTGATTGGGGGCAACGAACGCTATATCTCGGTGTGTCGCAAACATTACAAACAGGCGATAGAGCAGGGGTCGTTGCAGGCGATCTATGGCGCTCAGACACCGCTCAACTGATGGTGTGGTGACAGGCATAAAAAAACCCGCCGCAGCGGGTTTTTATTTACTTATCGGTCAGAACGCATCGGTCAGACTTTTTTCGCTTTCTTCTCGACTTTCACGCCTTTAACTGGCTGTTCGGCCACGGCTTCAGCGACGCTGGAGAAGGGCTCAACAAATTCGCGGCCATAATAGGTGTCCAGCATAATTTGTTTCAGCTCAGCAATCAGCGGATAACGTGGGTTAGCGCCGGTACACTGGTCATCAAAGGCATCATCTGCCAGCTTATCCACTTTCGCCAGGAAGTCCGCTTCTGCCACACCCGCTTCGCGAATAGAGGTTGGGATACCCAGTTGGGTTTTAAGCTCATCCAGCCACGCCAGCAGTTTTTCAATTTTCTGCGCGGTGCGGTCGCCCGGTGCCGACAGGCCTAAGTGGTCGGCCACTTCTGCGTAGCGACGACGTGCCTGCGGACGGTCATACTGGCTGAAAGCAGTCTGTTTAGTCGGGTTGTCGTTCGCGTTGTAGCGAATGACGTTGGCGATTAACAGCGAGTTAGCCAGGCCGTGCGGGATATGGAACTCTGAACCCAGTTTATGCGCCATGGAGTGACAAACCCCAAGGAAGGCGTTGGCAAAGGCGATACCGGCGATGGTGGCTGCATTGTGCACACGTTCACGCGCTACCGGATTTTTCGCACCTTCAGCATAGCTGGCGGGCAGATTCTCTTTTAGTAATTTGAGTGCCTGCAACGCCTGACCGTCAGAGTATTCATTCGCCAGCACTGAAACATAGGCTTCCAGAGCGTGAGTAACCGCATCCAGACCGCCGAAAGCGCAGAGCGAACGCGGCATATCCATCACCAGGTTGGCATCGACAATCGCCATATCCGGGGTTAATGCATAGTCAGCCAGCGGGTATTTCTGGCCGGTAGCATCATCGGTCACGACCGCAAACGGCGTCACTTCTGAACCGGTACCGGAGGTAGTGGTAATCGCTACCATGCGCGCTTTCACGCCCATTTTCGGGAATTTGTAGATACGTTTACGGATATCCATGAAACGTAACGCCAGCTCTTCGAAATGCGTTTCCGGATGCTCGTACATCACCCACATGATTTTCGCCGCATCCATCGGTGAACCGCCGCCCAGCGCGATAATCACGTCAGGTTTGAAGCTATTCATCTGCTCTGCGCCTTTACGCACGATGCTCAGCGTCGGGTCAGCTTCCACTTCAAAGAACACTTCTGTCTCAACGCCGTGCGCTTTCAGTACGCGGATCACCTGGTCTGCATAGCCGTTGTTGAACAGGAAGCGGTCAGTGACGATGAACGCACGTTTGGCGCCATCCGTAGCCACTTCTTCCAGCGCAATTGGCAGAGAGCCCCGACGGAAGTAGATGGATTTAGGAAGTTTATGCCACAACATATTCTCAGCTCGCTTGGCGACAGTTTTGGTATTGATCAGATGTTTCGGACCGACGTTTTCAGAGATGGAGTTACCGCCCCATGAACCACAACCCAGCGTCAGAGAAGGTGCCAGTTTAAAGTTGTAGAGGTCGCCGATACCGCCCTGAGAAGCCGGGGTATTGATCAGGATACGTGCGGTCTTCATTTTGTCGCCGAAATAGTGCACGCGCTCAGTCTGGTTGTCCTGGTCAGTATAGAGACAGGAGGTGTGACCGATGCCGCCCATCGCCACCAGTTTTTCCGCTTTATTAACCGCGTCGTGGAAATCTTTCGCCCGGTACATCGCAAGCGTAGGTGACAGTTTTTCGTGGGCAAAAGGCTCAGACTCGTCCACCAGCTGCACTTCACCAATCAGAATCTTGGTGCTCGGAGGAACGGTAATGCCCGCCATCTCAGCAATTTTAAACGCTGGCTGACCGACGATGGCGGCATTCAGGCCACCGTTTTTCAGAATGATGTTCTGCACTGCACTTAACTCAGCACCCTGCAGCATATAGCCGCCGTGACTGGCAAAGCGTTCACGCACCGCATCATAGGCCGAATCAACCACAATCACTGACTGCTCAGAGGCGCAGATCACACCGTTATCGAAGGTTTTCGACATCAGGATAGAGGCGACAGCGCGTTTCACATCGGCTGTTTCATCAATCACTACAGGTGTATTACCGGCACCGACACCGATGGCAGGTTTACCGGAGCTGTAAGCCGCCTTGACCATGCCTGGACCACCGGTTGCCAGAATCAGGTTGATGTCAGGGTGATGCATTAACTGATTAGAGAGCTCAACCGAAGGGGCATCAATCCAGCCGATAATATCTTTAGGTGCGCCGGCCGCGATGGCTGCCTGCAACACGATATCCGCCGCTTTATTGGTGGCGTCTTTGGCACGAGGATGGGGTGAAAAGATAATGCCGTTACGGGTTTTGAGGCTGATCAGGGCTTTAAAAATGGCGGTGGAAGTGGGGTTAGTGGTCGGAACGATACCGCAGATCAAACCAATAGGCTCAGCGATAGTGATGGTACCGAAGGTGTCGTCGGTGGCTAACACACCGCAGGTTTTTTCATCTTTGTAAGCGTTATAGATATATTCAGAAGCAAAATGATTTTTGATCACCTTATCTTCGACGATGCCCATGCCGGATTCGGCAACGGCCATTTTAGCAAGGGGAATTCGGGCATCTGCGGCGGCAAGCGCGGCAGCACGGAAAATGGCGTCAACCTGTTGTTGGGAAAAGTTGGCGTATTCACGCTGTGCTTTTTTTACACGTTCAACCAGTGCATTAAGTTCAGCGACATTAGTAACGGCCATGGTGTTCTCCTGAAGGAAGTTAAACTTTTTTAGTAAACAATCCTGCGTCCTGAGTATAGTCCCGCCTGGCTAGCGCGTCGGATTGGGCCAGAACGCCCGGATTTTCAACTGTTTACTAAACTAGTCTGCTCTCACAGCAGCGATGATGAACATCGATACCATTAATACTTCCGTTGCGAAAAGATTACCTGGTTTGAGGTAGGGCAATTTTGATGCAGATCAATTTAAACCCAAGCTGACACCTTTCAGCCGCACTTTTCAGCGCCTGCTTGCTAAAACCGGTTACGCCTCTGGGCAGCTGGCTTGCAGCGGCTAAAACCAGCAGCTTTTTATTGTCTGGTAAAATGCGCTAAAACGCAGGGCGATTGGCAGAATAAATAGCTGTCTGCACATCTGGCATCAGGGCGCGTTTTCACTTACATTAGGCGCGTTTTCCTCCCCCGTGGTACGGAGTCTGTCGTGAACCCTGCGCTATTAGATTTATCAGGCTATATAAAATTTTTTGTCGGTCTCTTTGCGCTGGTTAACCCGGTTGGGATTATTCCGGTCTTTATCAGCATGACCCGCTATCAGGGCGTAACTGAGCGTAATAAAACCAATCTGACGGCTAACCTCGCGGTGGCGATCATTCTGTGGACGTCGCTGTTTCTCGGCGATGGGATTTTGCATATTTTCGGCATCTCGATTGACTCGTTCCGCATCGCTGGCGGCATCCTGGTGGTCACTATTGCCATGTCGATGATCAGCGGCAAGCTGGGTGAAGATAAGCAGAATAAGCAGGAAAAATCAGAAACCGCGATTCGCGAAAGCGTCGGGGTGGTCCCGCTGGCGCTGCCACTGATGGCCGGACCGGGTGCCATCAGTTCGACCATCGTCTGGAGTACCCGCTACCACAGCTGGCTCAATCTGCTCGGGTTCAGCCTGGCGATTGCGTTGTTTGCCTTTTGCTGCTGGCTCCTGTTTCGTGCCGCGCCATTGATGGTTCGGGTACTGGGTCAGACCGGTATCAACGTCATCACCCGTATTATGGGGCTGTTGCTGATGGCGCTGGGTATTGAGTTTGTGGTCACCGGGATGAAAGCCATTTTCCCCGGTTTGCTGAATTAACAGGTCACTTATTTCAGCGGGCGAAATGAAAGTGTGACGCATTATGGTGCAAACTCCGGATTTATTGCACCATAATAAAGCAATTATTCATCCGGCTTAATAGATTCAGCCGATTATCACTTTCATTACTGGCCGACGCAATTCTCACCGCTGATGCGATTAAAATGTCACGATTTTCACATGATAATCTGCTTAATATTTACCGCTTAGCCTGACAAATCACGCCCGTTATGCTGACGGGCGTGCATTGATCTCGACTCTTTGCACTGCCTCCGAATAAGTACCAGAATGGCGCATTAACGCCGCCGTCTGCGCCTGCTAACAGAGTTTTTTATCTAAAATCTCTATTTTTCAAACCGATAAGATATTTTCAGGTTGAAAATTAACACTTCCGCTTCCAGAAAACTCATGATAAAAGAGAATTAGTTAACATTTTAGCTATTTTGCTTTGGCGCCCATTAACGGCTTCTGATAATTTTTGACGCAACGTAAAAATTTTCACCGAAAGCCCAAAGTGAGAACGCTTTTTGCTTAAGCCTATCGGGATACTTAATAAAAGGTTGGCGCTTTCGCATGACTGGGATGAAAAAATTGCAGCAGCAACGGTCAAAAATTGCATTAACGTTGTTAATCGCCTTTTCACCGGCTTACGCCGCTACGGTGCCGTCCGGAACCCCTCTGGCACCGCAGCAGCAGATCGTGATCAATAACGGCACTGAGGTGGCGTCACTTGATCCCCATAAAACCGAAGGCGTGCCCGAATCCAATATCATTCTTAACCTGCTCGATGGGTTAGTGAATACCGATAACAGCGGCAACGTGGTGCCCGGTGTCGCGAAGAGCTGGCAAAACCAGCAGGGAAGGCAGTGGACCTTTACCCTGCGTGATGACGCGAAATGGAGCAACGGCCAACCCGTCACCGCCGAAGATTTCGTCTATAGCTGGCGACGTCTGGCGGATCCCAACACCGCTTCTCCTTATTCCAGCTATTTACAGGCGGCGCACTTCGCCAACATTGACGCCATTCTGGCCGGTAAAATGTCACCCGATCAGCTCGGTGTTAAGGCGCTGGATGCTCATCATCTGCAAATTACCCTGAGCGAGCCGGTGCCTTATCTGGTGGCGATGCTGGCGCATACCGCGATGAAGCCGGTTTATGGCCCGGCGATCAAACAGTGGGGCGAGGCCTGGACGAGGCCGGGTCACTACGTCGGCAACGGCGCGTATACCCTGAGCGACTGGATAGTTAACGAAAAAATTGTGCTGAAGCGCAATCCACACTACTGGGATAACAGCCATACGGTGATTGAGCAGGGCACCTTCCTGCCGATAGCCTCTGAGAACAGCGATATCAATCGCTATCGCAGCGGTGGCACCGACATGACCAACAGCGTAATCCCGCCAGAAATGTTCGGCAAACTGCGGAAAGAGCTGGGCGAGCAGGTCAAAGTCAGTCCGCTGCTCTGCACTTTCTACTATGAAATTAATAATAAAAAGCCGCCGTTTAACGACCCGCGGGTCCGTGCCGCGATCAAGATGACCCTCGACCGCGAGGTGATAGCCAACAAGATCATGGGGCAGGGACAGATTCCGGCCTATAGCCTGACGCCACCTTTTACCGCCGGGATTAATTTAACCCCACCGGAATGGTTCAAAGAGAGCCAGGCGCAGCGCAATCAGGCAGCGAAAAAGTTACTGGCAGAGGCAGGGTTTGATGATAGCCATCCGTTAACTTTCACGCTGCTCTACAACACCTCCGATCAGAACAAACGCCAGGCGATCGCGGCTGCCTCCATGTGGCAGAAGAACCTTGGGGCGAAAGTGACGCTACAGAATCAGGAGTGGAAAACCCTGCTGGAGACCCGCCATCAGGCGCAGTATGACGTGGTTCGCGCTACCTGGTGTGCCGATTACAATGAGCCATCGACCTTCCTCAACATGCTGATCAGCAACGCCTCGATCAATACCGCGTTTTACAGTAGCCCGGAGTTTGACCGTCTGATGGCTGAGACCCTGACTGCCGGGAGTGACGCGCAGCGCGCCAGCCTCTATCAGCAGGCTGAAACTCAACTCGACAAAGACTCACCAATTGTGCCAGTTTACTACCGCGTGAGTGTGCGCCTGGTGAAGCCCTGGGTTGGCGGCTTTACGGGCAAAGACCCGCAGGACATGACAGACCTGAAATACTATTTCATCAAACAACACTGAGCCGCACGCTTACCCGGCGAGACAGCCGGGGAGCGCGCGATCGTGCAGACCACGTAATGCGGTCACTATCCTCAGGTTAACCAGCCGGGGATCCCGAGACGGGGGACGCCGGGGCAGCTAATCGCCCCGGTGACGATAATAAAACTGGAGTGTAATAATGAACAACATCACGAAAAAAAGCCTGATTGCAGCGGGCGTCTTCGCTGCAATCAGTGCACTGGCTGGGAATGCAGCTTTAGCGGCAACGGTGCCTGCGGGCGTTGAGCTGGCCGCAAAACAGGAACTGGTTCGCGGCAATGGCGATGAGGTGCAGTCGCTTGATCCGCACAAAATTGAAGGCGTACCGGAAGATAACGTAGCGCGCGATCTTTACGAAGGTCTGCTGGTCAATGACAGCAACGGCAAACCGGTCCCCGCCGTGGCGGAAAGTTACGAAAACAAAGATTTTAAAGTGTGGACTTTCCATCTGCGCAAAAATGCGAAATGGTCCAATGGCGAGCCGGTCACTGCGCAGGACTTCGTCTACAGCTGGGAGCGCCTGGTCGATCCGAAAACCGCCTCACCTTACGCCAGCTATCCGCAATATGGTCATATCCTGAATGTCGATGAGATCATCGCCGGTAAAAAACCGATTACCGATCTGGGCGTCAAAGCCATTGATGATCACACGCTGGAAGTCACCCTGAGTGAGCCGGTTCCCTATTTTGATAAGCTGCTGATCAACTCCGTCATGTCACCGGTTTACAAACCGGCAATTGAGAAGTTTGGCGATCAGTGGACCCAGCCACAGAACTGGGTCGGCAACGGCGCTTTTAAACTGGACGCGCACGTAATTAACGAGCGTATCACCCTGGTGCGTAACCCGAACTACTGGGACAACGAACACACCGTGCTGAACAAAGTCACCTTCCTGCCAATCAGTTCTGAAGTCAGCGACGTTAACCGTTACTTCTCCGAGAACGGCAGCGACATGACCTATAACAACCTGCCGATTGAGCTGTTTAAAAAGTTACAGCGTGACAACGGTAAAGAGCTGCACGTCGATCCTTACCTCTGCACCTACTACTACGAAATTAACAATCAGAAAGCACCTTTCACCGATCCGCGCGTGCGCGCCGCCCTGAAGCTGGGTCTGGATCGTGACATCATGGTGAATAAGGTGCTGGCGCAGGGTCAGATACCCGCCTACAGCTACACGCCGCCATCCACCGACGGCATGGATATTCTGCCACCAGACTGGTTCAAATGGTCGCAGGACAAACGTAATGAAGAGGCGAAAAAGCTGTTAGCTGAAGCGGGTTATACTGCCGACAAACCGCTGACCTTTAACCTGCTCTACAACACCTCCGATCTGCATAAGAAGCTGGCCATTGCCGCCTCGTCGATCTGGAAGAAAAACATCGGTGTGAACATCAAGCTGGAAAACCAGGAGTGGAAAACCTTCCTGGATACCCGTCATCAGGGTAACTTCGATGTTTCACGCGCGGCCTGGTGTGCGGACTACAACGAACCGACCTCCTTCCTGAATACTATGGTCTCCAACAGCAGCAGTAACACCTCGCACTATAAGAGCGACGAGTACGATAAAGTGGTGCGTGGGGCGATTAAGGCAGCCGATGAAAAAGCCCGTGCGGTGGAGTATCAGAAAGCCGAGCAGATCCTGGATAAAGACAGCACCATCGTACCGGTTTACTACTACGTGAATACACGTCTGGTGAAACCGTATGTCGGCGGTTATAACGGCAAAGATCCGCTGGATAAAACGCTCGATAAGAACTTCTACATCATTAAACACTAATAGCACACAGGCTATCGACAGTGGCGGCGCGTCTGCGCCGCCTTTACGTTTTTTTATTTGTTGTGAAGCAACAGCCTGGTAGGTACGGCAATGTTAAAATTCATCCTGCGTCGCTTGCTTGAAGCGGTCCCGACGCTGTTCGTTCTGATTACCATCTCCTTCTTTATGATGCGACTGGCACCCGGTAGTCCTTTTACCGGTGAGCGCACCCTTGCGCCGGAAGTCATGGCTAACATTGAGGCGAAATATCACCTCAACGATCCGATTGGTAAGCAGTATGTCGATTACCTGGTGCAGCTGGCGCACGGCGATTTCGGCCCCTCATTTAAATACAAAGATTATTCGGTTAACTATCTGGTTGCCCATGCGTTTCCGGTTTCAGCCAAACTCGGTCTGGCCGCCTTTCTGCTGGCGGTGGTGCTGGGGGTCACTGCCGGGGTTATTGCTGCGCTGAAACAGAACAGCCTGTGGGATTTCGCGGTGATGGGGGTGGCAATGACCGGCGTGGTGATACCGAGTTTCGTGGTGGCGCCGCTGCTGGTGCTGGTGTTCGCCATCACCCTGAAATGGCTGCCCGGCGGAGGCTGGAATGGCGGACAGTGGAACTACATGCTGCTGCCGATGGTCGCGCTGTCACTGGCCTATATCGCCAGCATCGCGCGTATTACCCGCGGATCGATGATTGAAGTGATGCACTCCAACTTTATCCGCACCGCCCGTGCAAAAGGGCTGCCGCTGCGCCGCATCGTGCTGCGCCACGCGCTGAAACCTGCGCTGCTGCCGGTCATCTCCTATATGGGACCGGCCTTTGTCGGCATTATCACCGGATCGATGGTGATTGAGTCGATCTACGGTCTGCCGGGCATTGGTCAGCTGTTCGTGAACGGCGCGCTGAACCGCGACTACTCACTGGTGATGAGCCTGACCATTCTGGTGGGGTTACTGACCATTCTGTTTAACGCGATTGTTGACGTGCTGTATGCCGTCATCGATCCGAAAATTCGTTACTGATTGCGGAGTTCGCCATGATGTTAAGTAAGAAAAACAGCGAAGCTCTGGATGCGTTCAGTGAGAAGCTGGAAGTGGAAGGGCGCAGTCTGTGGCAGGACGCCCGTCGTCGGTTTATCCATAACCGTGCGGCCTCACTCAGCCTGCTGGTGCTGCTGCTGATTACGCTGTTTGTGATCATTGCGCCGATGCTGTCACAGTTCACCTACGACGACACGGACTGGGCCATGATGTCCGCTGCGCCGGATACCACGTCCGGGCACTGGTTTGGCACCGACTCCTCGGGGCGCGATCTGCTGGTCAGGGTCGCCATTGGCGGCCGGATTTCACTGATGGTCGGTGTGGCTTCCGCCTTGATCGCGGTGATCGTCGGTACCCTGTACGGTTCCGTTGCTGGCTACCTTGGCGGCAAAACCGACTCGGTGATGATGCGTATTCTGGAGATCCTCAACTCGTTCCCGTTTATGTTCTTCGTTATCCTGCTGGTGACCTTCTTTGGCCGAAATATCCTGCTGATCTTTGCCGCTATCGGCATGGTGTCGTGGCTCGATATGGCGCGTATCGTGCGTGGACAGACCCTGAGCCTGAAGCGCAAAGAGTTCATTGAAGCGGCCCACGTTGGCGGCGTCTCCACCTGGAAAATCGTGCTGCGCCACATCGTGCCGAACGTGCTGGGCGTGGTGGTGGTTTACGCCTCGCTGCTGGTGCCGAGCATGATTCTGTTTGAATCCTTCCTGAGCTTCCTTGGCCTGGGGACGCAGGAGCCGCTGAGTAGCTGGGGCGCACTGCTCAGCGACGGCGCGAACTCGATGGAAGTGTCGCCGTGGTTACTGCTCTATCCGGCCGGTTTTCTGGTCGTGACGCTGTTCTGTTTCAACTTTATCGGCGATGGCCTGCGTGATGCCCTCGACCCGAAAGATCGCTAAGGAGTTTCCCGATGACCATTCATGAATTTCAGCCAGCAATGGCGGCCCGCGCGGGAAGCGATCAGTTACTGCAGGTGAAAGATTTACGTGTCACCTTCGGCACACACGACGGCGATGTCACCGCCGTCAACGATCTTAACTTTTCGCTGCGTGCCGGTGAGACGCTGGGCATTGTCGGTGAATCCGGTTCCGGCAAGTCGCAGACCGCGTTCGCCCTGATGGGGCTGCTGGCGAAAAATGGCCGCATTGGCGGCTCTGCGCTGTTCAATGGTAAAGAGATCCTGAATCTGCCCGAGAACCAGCTCAACCGGCTGCGAGCCGAGCAGATTGCGATGATCTTCCAGGACCCGATGACTTCGCTTAACCCTTACATGCGGGTCGGCGAGCAGTTAATGGAAGTGCTGAAGCTGCACAAGGGCATGAACAGCGCCCAGGCATTTGAAGAGTCGGTGAGAATGCTGGATGCGGTAAAAATGCCCGAAGCGCGTAAGCGCATGAAAATGTATCCGCATGAGTTTTCCGGCGGGATGCGCCAGCGCGTGATGATCGCCATGGCGCTGCTGTGCCGGCCAAAGCTGCTGATCGCCGATGAACCGACTACCGCGCTCGACGTGACGGTACAGGCGCAGATCATGACGCTGCTCAACGACCTCAAGCGCGAGTTCAACACCGCCATCATCATGATCACCCACGATCTGGGGGTGGTTGCCGGGATCTGCGACAAGGTACTGGTGATGTATGCCGGACGCACCATGGAGTATGGTCGCGCCCGTGACGTCTTCTATCAGCCGGCGCATCCTTACTCTATCGGCCTGCTGAATGCGGTGCCGCGGCTGGATGCCGAAGGGGAGAGCCTGACCACCATTCCGGGTAATCCGCCGAACCTGCTGCGTCTGCCGGTGGGCTGCCCGTTCCAGCCGCGTTGTCCACACGCGATGGATATCTGTGCCAAAGCGCCGCCGCTGGAACCGTTCGGCGATGGGCGTTTACGTGCCTGCTTTAAGCCGGTGGAGGAATTAGTATGAGCGCCGTAGCGGAAAAAAGAGTGTTACTGGAAATCGCCGACCTCAAGGTGCATTTCGATATTAAAGATGGCAAGCAGTGGTTCTGGCAGCCGTCAAAGACCCTGAAAGCGGTGGATGGCGTCAGCCTGCGTCTGTATGAAGGGGAAACGCTGGGTGTGGTTGGCGAGTCAGGCTGCGGTAAATCGACGCTGGCCCGCGCCATCATCGGCCTGGTGAAAGCCACTGAGGGTCGGGTGGCGTGGCTGGGACGCGATCTGCTGGGGCAGAGCGAAGAGGAGTGGCGCAAGGCGCGCAGCGACATCCAGATGATTTTCCAGGATCCGCTGGCCTCGCTCAATCCACGCATGACTATCGGCGATATCATTGCGGAACCGCTGCGGACCTATCATCCGAAAATGGCGCGTCAGGAAGTCAAAGATCGCGTTAAAAATATGATGATGAAGGTCGGCTTGCTGCCCAACCTGATCAACCGCTATCCGCATGAGTTCTCCGGCGGCCAGTGCCAGCGTATTGGTATCGCACGTGCGCTGATTCTGGAGCCGAAGCTGATTATCTGTGATGAACCGGTGTCAGCGCTCGACGTGTCGATTCAGGCGCAGGTGGTTAATTTGCTGCAGCAGCTGCAGCGCGAGATGGGGCTGTCGTTGATCTTTATTGCCCACGACCTGGCGGTGGTAAAACATATCTCTGACCGCGTGCTGGTGATGTATCTCGGTCATGCGGTCGAGCTGGGCACCTACAGCGAGGTTTACAGCAATCCGCAGCATCCCTACACCAAAGCGCTGATGTCGGCGGTGCCGATTCCCGATCCGGATCTGGAAAAGAATAAGCAGATCCAGCTGCTGGAAGGGGAACTGCCGTCACCGATCAATCCACCGTCGGGCTGCGTATTCCGCACCCGCTGTCCGATTGCCGGTCCGGAGTGCGCCAAAACCCGGCCGCTGCTGGAAGGCAGTTTCCGCCATGCGGTCTCCTGCCTGAAAGTCGATCCGTTATAAAGCAAAACGCCGGGCAATTGCCCGGCGTTTTTTATCACGGTGACGACTATTCACGCCACAGGATATGGCACAGCTTGTGGTCTTTTTCACGGCACAGCAGCACGCGTGCAAAGACGTCGTTAATCGGCTCACCATCCGCTTCACCCAGCCCAATCACCACTTCCGCAAAAAAGTCAGGATTCAGATCGAAGTCGACGTGATCTTTCCAGTCTTCTGACGGATCGAACAGCTCGGCACCGCCGCGCTCTTCAAACTGCAGATTAAAAAGGATGATATCTGCCGGATCGAGATTATCGCCTGCCAGCTCAAGAAAAATATCGTAAGCCTGTTCCAGCGTTTCGTCTTCAGTAAGGCGGTTGTTTAAATCCATGGTCTGTCCTGTCTGCCTGAGGCCGTTTACACAATCTGGCTCGTTTTACAGTAAAGGGCTGAAGAAGTAAAACAGTCGTTCGACGATGCGCTGCCACCAGGCACGTTTTGACCAGCGCTGGCCATCCAGCAGGCGTGAACGGGCAATATAGTCATCCTGCACACAGGCCAGATCGCTGCCAAATCCGGCATCGTCTACCACCAGTGTAATCTCAAAATTGAGCCACAGGCTGCGCATATCAAGATTTACCGTGCCGACCAGGCTGAGTTGTCCATCAACCAGGACGCTTTTGGTATGCAGCAGTCCATCTTCAAATTGATAAATTTTCACGCCCGCCTCCAGCAGTTCGCTGAAGAAGGCGCGGCTGGCCCAGCCTACCAGCAGGGAGTCGTTATGGCGCGGGACAATAATACTGACATTCACCCCGCGCTGCGCTGCGGTACAGATGGCGTGCAGCAGGTCGTCGCTTGGCACGAAGTAGGGCGTGGTCATGATCAACTGCTCACGGGCGGAATAGACCGCCGTCAGCAGCGCCTGGTGGATCATATCTTCCGGGAAGCCGGGACCGGAGGCGATCACCTGCACCGTATGGCCGCTCTCCTGCTCAAACGGCATAATATTGCGATCGGGCGGCGGCGGAAGAATGCGTTTTCCGGTCTCAATCTCCCAGTCGCAGCTAAAGACAATTCCCATGGCGGTGGCGACCGGACCTTCCATTCGCGCCATCAGGTCGATCCACTGACCGACGCCCGCGCTCTGTTTGAAGAAGCGGGGGTCCACCAGGTTCATGCTGCCGGTATAGGCGATGTAGTTATCGATTAAGACAATTTTTCGATGCTGGCGCAGATCCATCCGGCGCAGGAAGACGCGCAGCAGGCTGACCTGTAACGCTTCAACCACGTCAATGCCTGCATTGCGCATCATGCCAACCCACGGGCTGCGGAAAAAGGTCACGCTGCCGGCCGAATCGAGCAGCAGCCGGCAGTGGACGCCGCGGCGTGAGGCGGCCATCAGCGACTCGGCGACTTCATCCGCCAGCCCGCCGGGATGCCAGATATAGAACACCATCTCGATATTATGCCGCGCCAGCTGGATATCCCGAATCAGCGCCTGCATTACATCATCGGCGCTGGTGAGCAGCTGCAGTTGATTACCTTTCACCCCGGCGATGCCCTGACGGTGATAACAGAGTTCGAACAGCGAACGGGCGACATCGCTGTGTTCAGTGGCAAAGATTTCACGACACTGCTTCAGATCGGTCATCCAGCGGGCCGTCGATGGCCACATGGTACGAGCCCGTTCTGCGCGACGTTTACCCAGATGCAGTTCGCCAAACGACAGGTAGGCGATAATCCCCACCAGCGGCAGAATATAGATAATCAGCAGCCAGGCCATTGCCGAGGTCACGGCACGACGCTTCATCAGTATTCGCAGCGTGACACCGGCGATCAGTAGCCAGTAGCCAAACAGCAGTAACCAGCTGATCAGGGTGTAAAAAGTGGTCATTAAGTGGACATCCCGTTCGCGCTTTCGTCTGGCAAGTTTACGTGCAGATCACGGTCAGCGAAACCCTTTATCCTGTGCCATAACGATCAGATCCGATTTGGCATTGGCGATAAGATCTTTATAATGCGTGCGCGTGAATTCGATGTCAGAGAGGAAGTGATGAGACGAAGCAGAAATGAAGTGGCGCGCTGGAGAATGTTACGCCAGGTACAACGACGCCGTTCACGCTGGCTGGAAGGGCAGTCACGACGCTATAAACGCATTCACAGCATTCGCCATCAGCTGGCGCAGCAGCAGCGTCGCTCCATCCTGTTTATTACGCAGCATATTTAGTACTGCGTAACGGGCTGCTGCCGGCAGCGGCCCCTATTCGCCAGCGCGGTAAGACGCTGGCGGAATCAGGCTTCGAAAAATCCCAGATCGGCCAGAAAGTCGCGCGCCTGCAGATGTTCCTGTTGCGAGGCACCGCGATCGCTCACCTCACGCATCAGGCAATCCGCCGGGCTACCCAGCCCAACAGGACGGCGGCAACCGGCGCGGTCATACCACTCAAAAGACCACTTGCCCGTTTTGCGATGATAATAGATGGTTAACCAGGCAGAGCAGTTTGCCGGATAGCCACTCAACACTTCGGTTTTCGGATCGGCAATCGCCTGCACCCGTGATAACAGCTGATCGACTAAAGTTGAGGCGCCCTGAATATTATAAGTTTTATGCATAATGAGCCTGCGACTGTGCTGTAGCGTTCATTCTGAGCTTCAGAGGTGTAATAAAGAAGTCATAAATGTAGACAGCGATAAGAGATAATTCCTGTTTATCCTAAAAAAAATGTCTGATGGCGCAACATTTTTCGCTGCGTGCCGGGTCAATCTCACCGTAACGGGGCTTAATCTGGCCTTATACGCTCAGTATGGGCAAAGCTGTACAACTTTACAGTTACATAAGTGACTGTTTGGCTTTAAATTATTACCTTATCCACGGATTTAGCGTAAATTACTGGTCAAATACCTGTACAAGTAATGGTTAGTTGTATAACTTTATCGCATCGGTTATGACATCTAATGAACTCTGTGAGGGTTGACCATGCAAGCCAACGTAAGAATTCCGGCCTCAGTTTCTGATATCTCCGCTTATCTCAGCAGTGCGGCCCTGCCAGCGCAACAGGCCATTCTGGGCGCTGTGGTGACAGAGATCGTGCGTTCAGGTCGCAGTCTTAACCGTAAGGCCATCTGCACCCGACTGGTGAGCCGTTTACAGACGGTAACCAGTGCAGAAGAAGAGCATCATTATCATGCACTGATTGGGCTGCTGCTGGATCGCAACTAAACAGAGCCGCAGTCGTTGTGCGTCGCCTGAAATCAGCCGCACAGCGCGGTGATGAACGCCTCTGGCATGCTTGACAACCGCGCGGGCTTTTTATAGAAAATAGCCATCTTTCGTGATCGTTTTTCGTGGTCCAATCATTCATCCCTCACGGAAGATCGAAGCCCTGCCAGCCCGGCAGGGCTTTCGTTTTTCCCGCCCGAATCCGCACAGGATCAGTCCAGTAAATAGATGCCTGCAACAATCGCGCTGACAGACATGATATGCAGTAATTCGGTCATGACGGCCTCTCCTGTTGGGGTGATAAGTCTTTTCAGTCAAGAATACCTGAGCGATCAGGTCAAAAAAATTTACATTTTTAACCAGCGACTGAACCCTGCTGATCCCAGATTATGGCCTGTCGCCCTGAAATCAGACGAGGTATACCGGCTTGCGCTTCGGCTATTGTTTAGCGTAGCTGTATCGTCGAGGCGGAGGCAGCCTGTGGCGCTATCCGTTATTCCGTGGACTTCTGCCTGTGGGGCGAGCGTTGAGTGTCGGTGACCCTCAATTTTGCGTGTCAGGACGCTTTTAAGAACTCGCCAGATTGCCGCTTTTCAGGTCCAGGGTTAAATTTAAATCGAATACCTTTGGGAGCAGGACAATGAAAAATCTGGCAAGGTCTGGCGTCATCGCATTAACCCTCTGTTTGCTGTTCACCTCACCGGCGCTGCTGGCCAATCCAGGCAATGGTAACGGCAACGGCAATGGAAAGGGCAATGGTCATGCACAAGGGCATGGCAATAAGGGCGAGGGGAAACACGATAAGTCACAGGGTAAAAAGAATAAGGGCGGCGATCCCTGGCGGGCAGAAACCGACATCAGTTATTCATTCGCGCGTGATCTGGCCAGACAGCAGGGGCTGACCGGCTACTCCTCTTTGCCGCCGGGAATTGCTAAAAATCTCGCGCGCGGTAAACCGTTGCCGCCTGGTATCGCTAAACGCTCGGTGCCGCGCGGTATGCTGGAGGGTCTGCCTTCTTATCCCGGTTACGAATGGAAAATGGTGGGGGATAACCTGGTACTGATTGCGCTAAGTACGGCGGTGGTCACCGCGATCATCAATAACGTCTTTGATTAACGCCATCGCTGTGCCTTACCAGTAAAAAAACCGCCGGTGGGCGGTTTTTTTTAACGCGTAACGGCTGATCTCTTCAGCCCGCTGCACCAGATTCAACCCGCATCATCAGGATCATGTTCACCAGTTGCAGCACCGCTGCCAGCACAATTAACATCACAATCAGATGTTTTTTATTGCGCCAGCCCTGGCTGCGCCAAAAGTAAAGGGCGGTCGCGATAAGCCCCACGATCGGCACCAGCAGCGCCAGAATGATCATTTGCATCGTTGCTTTACCCGAAAAACAAAAAAGGCCCCGGTGCGCCGCACCGAAGCCATTTATCAGCGCGCATTCGCGATCAGAAAACGCGTTTGAACGGTTTAACGGCCACCTGTTTATAAACGCCAGCGGCAATATAGGGATCATCTTCTGCCCAGGATTGTGCCGCTTCAAGTGACGGGAACTCGGCAATCACGGTTGAACCGGTAAAGCCGGCCACGCCCGGATCGTTGCTGTCGACGGCAGGCATCGGACCCGCAATGATCAGGCGTCCTTCTTCATGCAGTAGTTTCAGGCGCGCCAGATGGGCAGGGCGCACGGCATTACGTTTTTCCAGTGAATCTGCGGTGTCTTCTGCATAAATGACGTAAAGCACTTGGGAGCTCCCATTAACTCTTCAGAATTTCGCAACACGTTAAGGGATTGCTTATCAGAGTGCAAACGAAACCTCTGACCCGTTGACGGCTCAGCATAAAGGGCTAAAAAGCGCTTTTCTTTCGGTGAGATGGCGGGAGTTATTGAAACTGATTGCTATTTGCATTTAAAATCGGCTCTTCATTTAATGACTGCGACTGTTATGACCACGCTGACTATGCCATTACCCAAACGCACGCCTGTCTCCATGTTATTGTCTGTCGCTTTGCATGGTGCCGTCATTGCCGGAATTCTTTACGCCTCATTCCATCAGGTGACTGAAGTGCCTAAGGCGTCGCAGCCTATCAGTGTCAGCCTTGTCGCTCCTGAAGTTCAGCCACAACCTGCCCCAGCCGTGGTTGAACCACCGGCGCCGCAACCTGAACCGCAGCCAGAACCGGAACCGGTCCCTGAACCTCAGCCCGCTCCGGAACCGCCTAAGGCGGAACCGGTACCGATTCCTAAGCCAGAACCTAAGCCAAAACCCAAACCGAAACCCAAGCCGGAACATAAACGTGAGCAACCTAAACGCGAGGTAAAACCGCGTCAGGAGAGCAAACCGCAGGCCGATCCGTTTAAACAGGACCTGCCGGCGACTCAGAACAAGCCGACAACTGCGCCGAAATCGACGCCGTCAGCGAGCCAGACGGCTTCAGGCGGGCCGAAAGCGCTGAGCGTCAGCAAGCCAGGCTATCCACAGCGTGCACGAGCGCTTCGCATTGAGGGTCGGGTGCGGGTGAAATTTGATGTGAACAGCGAGGGACGGGTGGAGAATATTCAGGTCCTCTCTGCGGAACCCCGCAATATGTTTGAACGGGCAGTCAAGGAGTCGATGAAGCAGTGGCGTTACCAGAGCGGTCGTCCGGGACAGGTGACCATGAACGTTGTCTTCAAGATGAGTGGCGGTGCCAGCATCGAATAAAAAAGCTGGCGGTCAGTGACACTGTGCCTGACCGCCAGATGTCCGGCTAGTCGCTGGGTTGCTGGTTAGCACGCCCGGCAGGTAATGGACGCGAATTGCCGTCATTATCTACCGCGACATAGATAAAGACCGCTTCGGTGGCACAGTAGGTCTGACCAATCGGTTCAGACGACACCTTCTTGATCCAGACTTCGACATTGATGGTCATTGAGCTGTTACCAGTACGGATACAGCGCGCATGACAGCTAACCACGTCGCCCACCGCCACCGGTTTCAGAAAGGACATGCCATCAACCCGCACCGTCACGACCCGGCCTTCAGCAATCTCTTTAGCCAGAATGGCTCCGCCCATATCCATCTGTGACATCAGCCAGCCGCCAAAGATATCGCCGTTGGCGTTGGTGTCTGCTGGCATGGCTAACGTACGTAACACCATTTCGCCTTGCGGCAATTTATGTTTTTCGCCCATTGCTTTCATTTCTTCTGCAGGTGATCGCTAAAAAAATGCCCGGCGTACCGGGCAGAGTGATTATTTTTGTTGTTGTTGCGGCATCTGTCGCCAGATGTAGAGCCCGCTAATCAGGGTAAACAGTAAGGTGAGGCCGGTCAGACCAAACACCTTAAAGTTAACCCAAAACGCCTGAGATAACCAAAAGGCAACGTAGATATTCACCAGGCCGCAGACCAGGAAAAAAAGCGCCCAGGCAGTGTTAAGCCGACGCCAGACCGGATCGGGCAACTGTAACTCTTTGCCCAGCATGCTCTGGATCAGCGTCTGCTTCATAAACCACTGGCTGTAGAGCAGCGCAACGGCAAACAGACTGTAGATTACCGTCACTTTCCACTTAATAAATTCATCGTTGTGGAACACCAGGGTCAGCGTGCCAAATACGGCGACCAGCACAAAGGTGAAAATGGTCATCTTCTCCAGCTTACGATAGAGCAACCAGCTGACCACTAAAGCCAGACCGGTCGCGACAATCAGCGCGCCTGAGGCAACAAAGATGTCGTACAGCTTGTAGAAGATGAAAAAGACCACCAAAGGGAGAAAATCGAGTAACTGCTTCATAGTCATTCCAGTCAGGGCTGAATTGGGGACCAATGCGCCCGCAGGCGCACTGCTCATCAACGTAACAGCATATAAAGCCGGTAGAGATAGATGATTAACATGGCCGAAACCAGGTTACCTGCAGCGGTAAAGATCACCGAGGAAACGTTCATCGGCAGCACGGTGAGCGATGAGAAAAACAGCATCACCACCACTTTTGCCAGCAGCCAGAGAAGAATTGCGGGCGCGATCAGCTTCGCATTCTTCCACGCCATTCGCATACTGGCACGCATGGCGGCGAACACGCCGATCTTCTCGCTCGCCAGCATCACCGGCGCCAGCGACAACAGAATCGTCAGCAGAATACCCGGCACCACCAGAACCATAAAGCCCAGCTGCGCCACCAGCGTGATCAGGAAGGTCAGCAGTAACAGCTTTGGCAGTAAAGGCGCAGAGGCGCCAATGGCACGCAGCGCACTGACCCGCTGACCGGAAGAGACCATCGGGATCAGAGACAACATCCCGCCGAGTAACAGCGTATTACCCACCAGCGCCGCGAACGTCCCCGCCGCGGAGGCGCGCAGCAGCACCTGCTGCTGTTCAGGTGACATATTCTGCACCATCTCAAACAACGAACTGGCACTGTCATCACCCTGCTGCAGAATCGCCATCTGATCGGCGCCAGGCGTCAGCACATGGACCAGCATAACGGTGATGAAAGCGGTCAACAGCGACATCAACAGTAAGGTGACCAGCTGATGGCGGGTAAAATTTCCTGTGTCACGGTATAACGAGCTTGCCGTGATAGACATGTACACTCCTTGGAGGAACCGGGTTAATTAACCCGGCGATTGTACATGTTCTGGCAGCTCGCGGGCACCCGGCGAGAGATAACTTTCTGTCATAACAGGTAAAGATGGGTGAAAAAGGGCGGGAAGACCGTAACGGGCGCGGGCGCGATCGCAGGCGTCATTGGCAACACCCTCTTCGCCCGACATCGCAAACTCCCGACAGGGCGTTGGCCGTTGCTCATAAATGCCGCAGGAGACGCAGCCGCCAATCTCGCCCTGCAGGGCGACACAGCGCGGCGCACGATCGTTGGTGCCGCGCATATTACGCATCAGCAGGCTCAGCGGTTCGGTTAATTCGGTTGGCACCAGGCCGCCAGCATCGTCGGCTTCAGCCCAGTAAAAAGAGACACGGAAATGGGCGCAGCAGGCGCCACAGCTGACACAAGGATTAGAGGTTTCGCTCATTTGATCACCCGCCACTCCTGAGGCATCGAACCAAAATCAACAATCAGAAACAGCAAAATAAGCCGGACAAAATTTTTCAGCAAGGGGAATTTCCCGATGTCAGCCACGGCCAAAATTGATCTAAATCAATCCATTGTTTTTTAAGTAATTTATATCAACCGAACAGAGTGCAATTTTCTGTAAATCACGTTAAATCTTTGCCAACAAAAAATGATGACGTTGGATACATTTACCTTTAGCAAAGGAGTGATGATGAAACTGGCAAAATGCGCGATGCTGCTGGCTCTGGCTTTACCACAACTGGCAATGGCCCATGAAGCGGGCGACTTCTTTATGCGTGCCGGCAGTGCAACGGTACGTCCGACCGAAGGCTCTGATAATGTCCTTGGCATGGGGGAGTTCAGCGCCAGCAACGATACCCAGCTGGGCCTGACCTTTACCTATATGGCAACCGACAATATCGGGGTTGAACTGCTGGCTGCCACGCCGTTCCGTCATAAAGTTGGACTGGGTCCGACCGGCACCCTGGCCACGGTACGCCAGTTACCGCCGACGCTGATGGCGCAATACTATTTCTTCGACAGCAAAAGCAAAGCGCGCCCCTATGTTGGCGTCGGTATCAACTACACCACTTTTTATGATGCGGACTTTAATCAGACCGGCCGTGATGCGGGACTCACCGATCTGAGCGTCAAAGATTCATGGGGTGTCGCGGGCCAGGTCGGTCTCGATTATCAGATTAACCGCGACTGGATGCTGAATGCGTCGGTGTGGTACATGGATATCGATACTGAGGTGAAATTTAAGGCGGCAGGCGAACAGCAGAATATTAATATGCGTATCGATCCCTGGGTCTTCTTCTTCGGGGCAGGCTACCGCTTCTGATGAGAAAAAGGCCGCTGAATCAGCGGCCTTTTTGATCATGACAGCCGGTATTACTTAATCTGCATGTTGTTAACTACGGACTTCACGCCCGGCACGCTGCGCGTAACCTGTACGGCACGATTAGCCATCTGTGGCGATGAGACAAAACCGCTCAGCTGAACTTTACCTTTAAAAGTTTCTACGTTGATTTCAGTCGATTTCAGCGAGTCATCTTTCAGCAGTTCACCTTTCACTTTGGTGGTGACCACGGTGTCATCAATATAGCCACCGGTACCCTCTTTGGTCGCGGTTGGCGCACAGGCGCTCAGTGCCAGCGCAACCACACCTGCCATCAACGCACCCGCCACAACTTTAAATAATTTCATTGCTTTCTCTCCCTGTCACAAATTGGATGCGACGTTACCGTAACGGCGCTCTGACATTGTGGTGCAGATTTTGCAAAAAGGGCAAATGGCGGGATGTAAAAAAAGGAAAGAAATCATGCCTTATCGTGTGATAAGGCATGATGGCGAGATTAACGGCTGGCGGCTTTCAGGCTGCTGACGAAGTTTTTCAGTTCGCGCAGCATCACCTCAGGTTCCGCATGATTTTTTTCAATGATCCGGACGATGGCCGAGCCGGAGATGGCACCTGCGGCACCGGCGGCGATGGCTTCTTTCACCTGCGACGGTTCAGAGATACCGAATCCCTGCAGCGGCGGGGCCGCGTTGTATTCACGCAGCTTTTCGATCAGGTGCTGCAGCGGCAGGCTGGCGCGGTTGTCCGCGCCGGTAACGCCAGCCCGAGAGAGCAGGTAGGTATAGCCGCGCCCGTGTGAAGCGATTTCCCGCAGCAGCGTATCGCTGGCGTTCGGCGGGCAGATGAAGATCGGTGCCACACCATGACGCAGCGCTGCCTGACGGAACGGAGCGGACTCTTCCACCGGGACGTCAGCCACCAGCACCGAATCCACACCGGCTTCTGCGCAGCGGGCATAAAACGCATCCACGCCGTTGGTGAACACCAGATTGGCGTACATCAGTAAACCGATTGGCAGGTCCGGATATTTACGGCGAATGGTCGCCAGCATTTCAAAACACTGCTGGGTATTGGTGCCCGCCGCGAAGGCGCGCAAGGTCGCATTCTGAATCGTCGGGCCGTCAGCCAGCGGATCGGAGAAAGGAATGCCTAACTCCAGCGCATCTGCACCGCCTTCCACCAGCGCGTCAATGACCTGCAGTGAAAGCGCCGGTGACGGATCGCCGAGCGTGACGAAAGGCACAAAGGCCCCTTCGTTACGGGCTGAAAGACGTTTAAACAGTTGATCGTAACGTTCCATCAGATTTCTCCCTGCGCGGTCAGAATGTCGTGAACGGTGAAAATATCTTTATCGCCGCGGCCGGAGAGGTTAACCACCACCAGCTGCTCTTTGTCCGGCTCGGCCTGAATCATCTTCAGGGCGTGGGCCAGCGCATGTGACGACTCCAGCGCCGGAATGATCCCTTCAGCACGACACAGCTGTTTAAAGGCGGCCAGCGCCTCATCATCGGTAACCGAGACATATTCGGCGCGACCAATGCTGTTCAGGTGCGCATGTTGCGGTCCCACTGACGGGAAATCCAGCCCGGCAGAGATCGAGTAAGATTCTTCGATCTGGCCATCTTCGGTCTGCATCATCGGGGCTTTCATACCGAAATAGATGCCGACGCGGCCATGCTTCAGCGGTGCGCCATGCTCGCCGGTTTCAATACCGTGACCCGCCGGTTCAACGCCGATCAGTTTCACGCTGGTTTCATCGATAAAGTCAGCGAACATGCCGATGGCATTCGAACCGCCACCGACGCAGGCGATGATGGCGTCGGGCAGACGACCCTCTTTTTCCAGGATCTGCTTTTTCGTCTCTTCGCCGATCATCCGCTGAAACTCCCGCACAATGGTCGGGAACGGATGGGGACCGGCGGCGGTGCCAAGCATATAGTGGGCGGTTTCGTAGCTGCCAGACCAGTCGCGCAGCGCTTCGTTACAGGCATCCTTCAGGGTCGCTGAACCACTGTGTACCGGGATCACTTCCGCGCCCATCAGACGCATACGGAATACGTTAGGAGACTGACGCTCAACGTCTTTGGCACCCATGTAGATGCGGCATTTCATGCCGAGCAGGGCGCAGGCCAGCGCTGAGGCAACACCGTGCTGTCCGGCACCGGTTTCGGCGATAATCTCGTTCTTACCCATGCGTTTGGCTAACAGCGCCTGACCCAGTACCTGATTGGTTTTGTGCGCGCCGCCGTGCAGCAGATCTTCGCGCTTCAGGTAGAGCCGGGTTTTGGTGCCTTTCGTCAGGTTCCTGCACAGCGTCAGGGCGGTAGGACGACCGGCATAGTTCTTCAGCAGGTCGGTAAATTCCGCCTGAAACTCAGGATCTTTTTGGGCATCGACAAACGCTTCTTCCAGCTGGCGCAACGCTGGCATCAGGATCTGCGGGACATACATCCCGCCAAATTCGCCAAAGTAGGGATTCAGTAACGTCATTTTTCATCTTCCTTTTTCAGGCCCGCCGTTGAGCAGGCCAGGCAAATCAGTAGGCGCGCAGTGTCTGAAACACCGCCGCGATTTTACGGGCATCTTTAATGCCGGGCGCACTTTCCACCCCGGAGTTGAAGTCGAGACCGGCACAGCCCAGCTGCGCGGCTTCAACACAGTTATCCGCGCTCAGGCCACCGGCCAGCAGCACATCATTCAGCGTCTGGCCCTGCAACAGTGACCAGTCAAAGCGCTCACCGGTCCCGCCGTCGCCGTTATCAAACACGTAGCGATCGACGTGCGGCCAGTTGCGCTCGGGTAAGACGCCTTCAATGCGCAGCGCTTTCCAGATTTCGATCCCGGCGGGCAGCGCCGCGCGCAGTTCGGTGACGAAATCGGGCGTTTCCTGACCGTGCAGCTGGACGGCTGACAGCGACAGGGCGGTCGCTTCAGTGACAACGTCACTAACGGAGCTGTTACGGAACACGCCGACGTAGCGCAGTGGTGCGCCAGCCATCACCGTCCGGGCGGTCCCGGTATCAATCTGACGCGGTGAGCCGGCGGCGAAAATCAGTCCGCCATAGATGGCGCCAGCTTCATACGCGGCGCGAGCATCTTCCGCCCGGGTCAGACCGCATACTTTGTTGGCACCGAGCGTGACCCGGCGCACCGCAGCGGTCAGATCGGGCTCTTCCATCAGGGCCGAGCCAATCAGGAAGCCGTTAGCAAAGTGGCTGAGCTCGCGAATGTCGGCGTAGCTGTTAATGCCGGATTCGCTGATCACCGTCACGCCGTGCGACAGGCGCGGAGCCAGCTGACGGGTACGGTTCAGATCGATCGACAGATCGCGCAGATCGCGGTTGTTGATCCCGACCACTCTGGCCTGTAACGCTATGGCGCGCTCCAGCTCCTCTTCATTACTGACCTCGGTCAGGATACCCATCTTCAGGCTGTGGGCAACGGCAGCCAGCTGACGATACTGTTCATCATCCAGCACCGATAACATCAGCAGAATCGCATCTGCCTGATAGTAACGCGCCAGATAGATCTGATACGGGTCGATGATAAAGTCTTTGCACAGCACCGGCTGGGTGATAGCGGCGCTGACGATCGGCAGAAACGCGAAGTCGCCCTGAAAGTATTTCTCATCGGTCAGCACCGACACCGCGGATGCATAGTGGCGATAGACTCCGGCAATGGCGGCCGGGTCGAAATCCTCACGAATAATGCCTTTTGAGGGCGACGCTTTTTTACACTCCAGAATAAACGCGGTGCGCGCGCCCTGTAGTGCATCATAAAAATGACGGCTGGCAGGTTCAATGCTGTTCTGAAAGGTAGAAAGAGGCTGCTGCTGCTGACGCGCTGCGACCCAAATCGCTTTGTCCTGCACAATTTTTTCTAACACGGTACCTTGCATGGTTATCCTCTTGCTGCCAGAGCGACCACGCGCTCGTAAGCCTGTCCACTGCGGATAGCGTTGAGCGCACGCTGTGCATTTTCACGCAGATCTTCATGACCGAAAACTTTAAGCAGCATCGCCACATTCACGGCGACCGCTTCCTCATGGGCCTGCTGGCCATTACCCTGGAGTAAAGCCGTGAGAATGTCACGATTTTCTTCCGGCGTGCCGCCAGCCAGCGCCTCCCTGGGATGGAAGCCAAAACCGAAGTCTTCTGGCGACAGCTGATAGCGGGTGATCTCCCCGTCACGCAGCTCAGCGACGTGGGTGACATCATGCAGCGCCACTTCATCCATTCCACCGCCATGCACCACGGCGGCACGCTGATAACCCAGCACTTTCAGGGTCTGCGCAATCGGCATCACCAGCTCGGGGCTGTACACGCCAATTACTGCCAGCGGCGGGCGCGCCGGATTGATCAGCGGGCCCAACACGTTAAACAGCGTCCGGGTTTTCAGCTGCTGACGCACCGGCATCGCGTGGCGAAATCCGGTGTGGTACTGCGGCGCAAACAGGAAACAGACGTTGAGATCGTCCAGCGCCTGTCTTGCCTGTTCAGCCGGCATATCCAGATTGATGCCAAACGCAGCCAGCAGATCGGAAGAGCCGGACTTGCTGGAAACGCTGCGGTTACCGTGCTTCGCCACTTTCAGGCCGCAGGTCGCCGCCACGAATGCGCTGGCGGTAGAAATATTGATGCTGTTACTGCCGTCGCCGCCGGTTCCGACGATATCGGCAAAGGTGTAGTCGGGGCGCGGGAAGGGTTTCGCATCTTCCAGCAGCGCGGTCGCCGCACCGGCAATCTCTTCCGGCGTTTCGCCCCGGACTTTCATCGCAATCAGCGCCGCCGCCAGTTGGGTCGGCTCCAGCTGACCGGTAATAATTGCGCTGAACAGCTGATGACTCTCAGCCTGATCCAGCGTCTGCGCCTGGTAAAGTTTTTCCAGTGTCTGTTGCATAGTCATTCTCCCTGTTACTTCGCCAGCGCCCAGGCCAGCGTCTGCTCAAGCAGTCGCGCGCCCTGAGTGGTCAGGATGGATTCAGGATGGAACTGGAACCCGCATACCCGGTCGGTTTCGTGACGCACCGCCATCACCATGCCGTTGTAGCTGGCATTGACGGTGAGCTCATCCGGCGTGTTGCTGCCGACCAGTGAGTGATAGCGCGCCACCGGCAGCGGATTGCTCAGGCCGGCAAACATCGCCTCGCCATCGTGAACCACCGCGGACGCTTTCCCGTGCAGGATCTCGCCAGCCTGACCAACGTGACCGCCATATTCTTCAACAATCGCCTGATGGCCGAGGCAGATACCGATAATCGGCAGACGTCCGCGCAGCGCCCGCAGCAGTTCCGGCATACAGCCAGCCTCTTTTGGCGCGCCGGGGCCTGGTGACAGCATCAGCACCGGATTTTCCATCCGTTGCAGGTGTTCGATTAACAGCGCGGCCGGCAGGTTGTTGCGGTAGATCACCACGTTATGACCAAAGGTCCGCAGTTGATCGACCAGGTTATAGGTAAATGAGTCGATGTTATCGAGCAGCAGAATATCGGCCATCAGAAGATCTCCTTGCAGTGATGGGCAGTGGCAATGGCGCGCAGCACGGCGCGGGCTTTATTGCGGCTCTCATCGGCTTCCGCCTGCGGATTCGAGTCCAGTACCACACCGGCGCCCGCCTGCACGGTCGCAACGCCGTCTTCTACATAAGCCGAGCGGATGACGATACAGGTATCGAGATCGCCATTGGCGGTAAAATAACCGACCGCACCGCCGTAACTGCCGCGGCGGGTGCCTTCGGCCGCGGCGATCAGCTGCATGGCGCGGACTTTCGGCGCACCGCTCAGCGTGCCCATGTTCATACAGGCGCGATAGGCGTGCAGCACATCCAGATCCTCGCGCAGGGTGCCAACCACGCGCGACACCAGGTGCATGACAAAGGAATAGCGGTCAACTTTAGTCAGGTCTGCCACATAGCGACTGCCCGGCACACAGATACGCGCCAGATCGTTACGCGCCAGGTCGACCAGCATCAGGTGCTCCGCCAGCTCTTTATGATCGGTGCGCATCTCCAGCTCAATGCGGCTGTCGAGATCGCGATCCAGCGAACCATCTGGTTTACGTCCGCGTGGACGGGTACCGGCAATCGGGTAGATCTCAATCTGTCGCGAGCTGGCGTCATACTTCAGCGAACTTTCCGGAGACGCGCCAAACAGGGCGAAGTCCTGATCCTGCATGAAAAACATATAGGGGCTGGGGTTGCTGTTTTTCAGCGTGTCGTAAGCCGCCAGCGGTGAAGGACAGGGCAGTGAGAAGCGGCGCGATGGCACCACCTGGAAGATTTCGCCGATGCGAATCGCCTCCTGCATGGTGCGCACTACCTCACAATACTCCTCGTCGCTCTGGCTGGTGGTCAGGCTCATCTGATCCACCGTCTGAACCGGCAGGGCAGGCGCGGGCTGCAGCATCTGGCCATGCAGCTGCTCGATGCGGCGTTGCAGGCGCTGAAATTCACTGGTGGACGGGCAGAACAGGCTGGCCTGCAGTCGCGCGCTGCGGGTCTGGTGATCGATCACCAGCAGCGTTTCCGCCAGATAAAAGCAGTAATCCGGGCAGCGCTGCTGATTATCCAGCGCGGGCAGGGTTTCAAATCCGGCGACCAGATCATAGGCAAACAGGCCACCTAACAGCACGGCTTCCCGCTCGTCGGCGGGGGAATTAACCAGCTGGGGGATCAGACGCAAGGCATCAAACACCGACAGCGCCTGCAGACGCGCATCTTCATCCTGCTGCCCGGCGGTCGGCGGGAAAGTGAGTTCGCGGCCATCGGGACGGACCTGATTCTCCACCGAGTCCGGCAGCGCGGCGTCAAGCAGCGGCAGCAGCGCGCGACCATTTTCCGACAGCGCCTGTAAGGTCACCTTGTTGTCCAGCGCGCTGATACGCAGTGCGCTGTCGACAATCAGCAGGCTTTTGAGATTCTTTTTGCTGTCGATATCAGCAGATTCAAGCAGCAGGGTTGCCGGACGTGCGCCGCATAACTGATGAAACACTGCGGCCGGATCTTCGCGATAAGGCGCGTTGCCGGTAATCAACTTCACTGTAGGTTTCGCAATTGGCATGATGATTTCTCTGAATTTCGCTCAAAAAAAAGCCCGCTCGGTGGCGGGCTCAGGTATCTGCACAGCGTTTACGCAAAGTGTGCACGACCACGTCGCCCGTGTTCGGGAACATCGCGCCACCAACCGTTAAAATGCGTGATTACAACAGCCATGATTGAATACCCGTTACGTGTGAACTTGTGTACTAGTTAACGGGTTCAGGGCGGAAATGTCAATACACTTTTTCACTGACGGCTAAAATCGTTATCATGCTGGCCGGTTTAGTTTCCAGCAGGAGTTCTCTTGAGCGATATCGCCCGTTTCCCGGTCTATGATTTACACAGCCACACGCGGGCTTCCGATGGCTTACTGACGCCTGCGGCGCTGGTACAGCGCGCGGTTGAGATGCGCGTAGGCGTACTGGCGATCACCGATCACGACAGCGTCGCCGGCGTGGAAGAAGCGCAGCAAACGGCTATCGATCAGGCCTTGCCGATAAAGGTGCTGGCGGGCGTTGAAGTCTCCACCCTGTGGGAGAACCATGAAATTCATATCGTGGGATTAAATATTGATATCCGTCATCCGGCGCTGGTCAGCTTTCTCGCCGGACAGCACGCCTGCCGACAGGCGCGCGCGGAACAGATTGCCGAGCGGCTGGAAAAAGCGCGTATTCCGGGCGCGCTGGCGGGTGCAATGCGGCTGGCCGATGGCGGCGTCATTACCCGTGGTCACTTCGCCCGCTTTCTGGTGGAGCAGGGCAAAGCGGATAACATGGCGCAGGTATTCAAAAATTATCTGGCGCGCGGCAAAACCGGCTACGTCCCGCCACAATGGTGTACAATTAAACAAGCTATTGATGCGATTCATCATTCTGGCGGTTGCGCGGTACTGGCGCATCCCGGACGCTATGGCTTATCGGCGAAATGGTTAAAGCGGCTGGTGGCCCATTTCCGTGAAGCCGGTGGCGATGCGATGGAAGTCGCCCAGTGCCAGCAGGCACCGAATGAGCGTACCCAACTGGCGCAATACGCCAGAGACAATGCGCTGGCCGCATCACAAGGTTCTGATTTTCATCAACCCTGCCCGTGGATTGAACTGGGCCGCAAGTTATGGCTGCCCGCGGCGGTTGAGCCGGTCTGGGAACGCTTCCCGGCACTGGCGCCCGCCCAGCTTTCCACGGAAAGGTGACACGAGGTTTCTATGAGTCAATTGTTTCACATCCATCCCGATAACCCACAGCCACGTCTGATTAATCAGGCGGTGGACTACCTTAATAAAGGCAGCGTCATCGTCTATCCGACCGATTCCGGTTATGCGCTGGGCTGTCGACTGGAAGAGAAGGGCGCGATGGAGCGCATCTGCCGTATCCGGCAGTTAGACGGGAATCACAACTTTACCCTGATGTGCCGGGATCTCTCCGAGCTTTCCGTTTACTCTCAGGTCGGTAACTCCGCCTTTCGGTTGCTGAAAAACAACACGCCCGGTAACTACACCTTTATTCTCAAGGCGACCAAAGAGGTGCCGCGTCGTTTGATGAATGACAAGCGGAAAACCATCGGGCTGCGCGTGCCGTCAAATCCGGTGGCGCTGGCGCTGCTGGAGGCGCTGAATCAGCCAATGATGTCCACCTCGCTGATTCTGCCGGGCAATGACTTTACCGAGTCTGACCCGGAAGAGATTCAGCACAGCATCGGCAAGCTGGTCGATCTGATTATCGACGGCGGCACGCTGGGGCAACAGCCGACCACGGTGGTCGATTTAACCACCGATGCGCCGGCAATTGTGCGTGAAGGCGTAGGCGATACCCGTCCATTCCTGTAAGGCAGCGGACTCAGGCACCGCGAGTCGGTGTCTGAGCCAGATTGCTCTGCAGCCAGGCTTTAAACTGGCCGTACGGAATATAAAGTGAAACGTCTTTGAGGATCACTTTCCCGTTACGGCCATTCTTAATGGCATCAGAATAACCGACAATCACGCCGCCCAGTGTCTCATCACTGTTATAAACACCGCCGCCTGACATTCCCTGCACGACGCCAGCATTAGAGGCCATTGCCATACAGGGACTTTTATTCCAGCCATTGCGAATAGTGGTGCGGGCTAAATTAACCCCTTTAGATTCAACTGGCAGTGCGGAAATAAAACTGTATCCGTACATTTTTATCGGATCGCCAATATCGCTACTGCGGAAGCGGGTTAAGGTGCCGGGATCATTCTTATGATAAATAATCGCCAGGTCGCAATAAGGATGGTAAGACTTAACGCGCTGCACGGCGGTTTTCGCGACGTGGGCGGCGGTCAGGCTATATTCTGGGGTAAGCGGAATGCTGGTGCCAAGGGTACCCAGACCGAGGATCGTCGGAATGCCGGTCACGCTCATATCTACGTGCTGCATCGCCGTACGACTGTACTCAGTATGGCCCACGGAACACCCGGTCAACGCCAGCGCGGCAAACGCTGGGCACAGAAAGAGGTTTCTCATGATGGTATTCTTTTTTCAGGCATGTCGTGAAAATCCCTGGTGAAGACTTCTGACATGCAATCAAGGTTCATCACTGAACCGTATTAACGCAACAACTCCGGATGCGCCGGTTTATTGGATTAATCTAAAAAGGCTATTTTTGTTAATGAATCATTAAAACTTAATTTTTATCGCGAGCTTATTTTACTGCCAGCTCTGCGTTTTTTATCTGCTTCAGTCACAAAGTGTACACCTATAATTTTTCTGTACAATTAATTAAAACTTATCTAATTAAAATGCCCTGAAAAATAAGGTAATAAACAAATCTGCCTTGGGGTTAAGCTACTAATTTTCATTTATCACAGGGTATATGACAGTTAAACTCAACTCCGTGGTGTTTTGTACTGAATTGCAGAATGAACATAGATGAAACGGTGTGCCTGTAAAGTGATGGAAGTGTAAGATACCGTGAATATTTTTCCTGCTGACAGATTGCTTGGTTTTGTGACATAGTTCAGAAAATTTAAATTTCGCCAACTATAAAGTTTTTGAAAACCCGGTTTTATTCACCACCTTTACTTATTATATCGCCCGCGATGGAGTGTCCGCCGCGGCTGGCGCAGCGGGCGGAAAGTTAACCGGAACCGGCTATCCTTTATTTGACTCCGTTAACCACAAAGCGCGTTACATCAGGGGTGAATGTCTGTATAATGGGCCAAACTTTTTAAGTTAACCTATTGATTTAAAAAGATTTCCCACCCTACCGTGACGCCTGGGAAGGCGACAAAGAGGAAGCTCAATGAGCGAGAAGTTACAGAAAGTGTTAGCGCGTGCCGGTCATGGTTCGCGTCGTGAAATCGAATCGATGATTGCTGCCGGTCGCGTCAGCGTCGATGGTAAAATTGCCACCCTCGGTGACCGTGTCGAAAGCAGCAAATCCCTGAAAATCCGTATTGATGGCCATCTGGTCTCCATCGCCGAGTCGGCGGCGGAAGTCTGCCGGGTGCTGGCGTATTACAAGCCGGAAGGCGAGCTTTGTACGCGTAGCGATCCGGAAGGCCGTCCAACCGTATTTGACCGTCTGCCACGCCTGCGCGGTTCGCGCTGGATTGCTGTCGGCCGTCTGGATGTGAATACCTGCGGTTTAATGCTATTCACCACCGACGGTGAACTGGCGAACCGCCTGATGCACCCAAGCCGTGAAGTTGAACGTGAATACGCGGTGCGCGTGTTTGGTCAGGTCGACGACGACAAAATTCGTCAGCTGAGTAAAGGCGTTCAGCTGGAAGATGGCCCGGCGGCGTTTAAAACCCTGCGTTTTGGCGGCGGTGAAGGCATCAACCAGTGGTACAACGTCACCCTGACAGAAGGACGTAACCGTGAGGTGCGTCGTTTATGGGAAGCGGTGGGTGTGCAGGTGAGTCGTCTGATGCGCGTGCGCTACGGTGATATTACCCTGCCAAAAGGCCTGCCTCGCGGCGGCTGGACCGAGCTGGACCTGCCGGCCGTCAACTACCTGCGCAACCTGGTTGGCATGGATGACGAAACGGTGACCAAGCTGGTGGTAGAAAAAGATCGTCGCCGCACCAAAGCTAACCAGATCCGTCGTGCGGTGAAGCGCCACAGCAAAGTGAGCAGCACGCCACGTGCGCCACGTCGCAATCCGGGCAGCAAACGTAACTCCGGTTAATTCCGATTCCGTTGCCTGATTGCTAAAAACGCAGCCCTGGGCTGCGTTTTCTTTTTCTGCTACCAGTCAATGCCCTGTTGCGCCTGAATGCCGGCATCAAAGGCGTGCTTCACCGGCCGCATTTCAGTTACGGTGTCTGCTATCTCCAGGATGCTGCGATGACAGCCGCGTCCGGTGATGATAACGCTTTGGCTGGCGGGACGCTGTTGCAGGGCAGTAAGCAGATCCTCCAGCGGCAGGTAATCCATGCTGATCATGTAGGTGATCTCATCCAGGATCACCAGATCCAGCGACGGGTCCGCCAGCATCCGTCTGGCGTGCTGCCAGACCGCCAGACAGGCGATAGTATCGGTTTCCCGATTCTGCGTTTCCCAGGTAAAACCGGTCGCCATCACCTGAAACTCGACGCCATGCTGTTCCAGCAGGTTGCGCTCGCCGTTCGGCCAGTCCCCTTTAATAAACTGAATCGCGCCGACGCGCTTATCATGACCACAGGCGCGCAGGGCAGTACCAAAGGCGGCCGTGGTTTTGCCTTTGCCGTTGCCGGTAAAGATCATCAGGATGCCACGCACCTCACTGGCCGCCGCGATGCGGGCATCGACCTGCTCTTTGAGCCGCTGCTGACGTTGCTGATGGCGATCGTCGGCCATTATTCCGCCGCTCCCGGCTTCCGGCCCGGCTGAGCATCAAAACTGATACCGGTTTTGCGCCGGCTGTCGTCGCCCATGACATAAAGGTAGAGCGGCATCAGATCGGCAGGGGTTTTCAGCTTGTCAGCATCTTCCTGTGGAAACGCACTGGCGCGCATCTTAGTGCGTGTCCCGCCGGGATTGATGCAGTTAACCCGCAGCGCATGGTTTTTATACTCATCGGCCAGCACCTGCATCATGCCTTCGGTCGCAAATTTGGAGACCGCATAGGCGCCCCAGCCCGCGCGACCGGTGCGGCCGACGCTGGAGGTGGTAAACACCAGCGAGCCCGATTCCGATTTCAGCAGCAGCGGCAACAACGCCTGGGTCAGAAAGAAGGTGGCATCCAGATTGATTTTCATCACCTGCTGCCAGACCTGCGGGTCCAGTTCAGCCAGCGGCACAATTTCGCCCAGAATGCCGGCATTGTGCAGCACGCCATCAAGATGGGAGAACTGCTGTGCCAGCTGGTGAGCCAGTTGCTGACAGCGTTCAGGCGTGGCATCCGCCAGGTCAAACACCAGCGAATGAGCAGGGCGTTTGTTGAGTTGATTAATCGTCTGTTCGACCTGTTGCAGCTTGTCGGCGTTGCGGCCCATCAGGATCACTTCAGCGCCATAGCGGGCGTAAGTCAGCGCCGCTTCGCGCCCAATACCGTCAGACGCGCCGGTGACCAGGATAATGCGATGGTTGAGCAGGTCGCTTTTCGGTTGATAATGCACAGCGGGATCCTCCAGCGAAAACAGCATGATTCCGCTTTATGCCTGAATTTGCGAATTGGCGCAATCGCCAACCGGCGCATTCTGTGCCAGCTGCTGGCATTTCAGGCGACTGATGGGGGCAAAACCGTTAAACTAGCCCATTGTCTCTAATTCTCTGTTTACTAAGGCGACACAATGGATCTTCTTTCGAGTTATGGACTGTTTTTAGCAAAAGTGGTGACGCTGGTCATCGCGATCGCGGCAATTGTGCTGATTGTGATGAATGCCGCGTTGCGCAAACGGGGTCAGAGCGGTCAACTGCGGCTGACGCATCTGGGTGAGGACTACACCCAGATGAAAGAGGACCTGCAGCTGGCGAAGATGAAACCGCAGGCGCAAAAAGTGTGGCTGAAAAACCATAAAAAGGCAGAAAAGCTAAAAGCGAAGGCGGAAAAGCGGGCGGCGAAGCAGGGTGAAAGTGAGGTGAGTAAACCCACGCTTTACGTGCTCGATTTCAAAGGCAGCATGGATGCCAGCGAAGTCACCTCGCTGCGTGAAGAAGTTTCAGCGGTGCTGGCTGTCACCCAGCCGGGCGATGAAGTGCTGCTGCGGCTGGAAAGCCCTGGTGGCGTGGTACATGGTTACGGCCTGGCCGCATCTCAGCTGCAGCGTCTGCGCGATCACGGTCTGCACATCACCGCGGCGGTGGATAAAGTGGCGGCCAGTGGCGGCTACATGATGGCCTGCGTGGCCGATCGTATCGTGGCGGCGCCATTTTCAATTATCGGTTCGATCGGCGTTGTGGCGCAGATCCCTAACTTCAATCGCCTGTTGAAGCGCAACGACATTGATGTGGAACTGCATACCGCTGGCCAGTATAAGCGGACCCTGACCCTGTTTGGCGAAAACACCGATGAGGGTCGGGAAAAGTTTCAGGAAGATCTGAATGAAACCCATCTGCTGTTTAAGCAGTTCGTTCATCAGATGCGCCCGACGCTGGATATCGATAAAGTGGCGACCGGCGAGCACTGGTATGGTCGGCAGGCGCTGGATCTTGGCCTGATTGATGAAGTTGGCACCAGCGACGATCTGATTATTCGTCAGATGGATCGCTTTAATGTGCTGGGCGTGCATTACGCCCGTCGTCGCAAGATGATTGACCGTGTCACACACAGTGCCGGATCGGTCGCCGAGCGGCTGCTGCTGAAACTCTGGCAGCGCGGCGAGAAGCCACTGCTCTGACACCCGGCCCGGCCTGTGTCTGAGGCTCGTCAGTTAAGCGGCAGGTGATAACGCAGTCTGGTGCCGCTCAGGGGCTGGCGGTCCTCGCGCCGCTGCGCGGTTCCTTCACTTCATTCGCCTGCCTGACGGACCGCCGGGGATGGCACATCCTGTGCCGCCCCGCCTTTCGCCCGCGTCCTGCGGGCTCTCCTGGCAGACTCATTCTGTTCAGCGCTGCGGATTGCCTGCCCCTGATCGGCCCCAGCCTGCTCTGAAACTTTAGTGCGTGTTGTTAAAAAGGGCACGAGCGTGAAGGCCTGAGCGCCTCTGCTGCTGAAAGGGCTATCCGCAGCGCTGAGGCGTGACGTTGGGCCAGAACGCCACGCCGGGAAGCGTGGAGAGTTCGGGGCCGGCCAGGGAAGGCCGATCCCCGAACGGTTCGTCGGCACGACGTCAAAGCCGAAGGAACCGCGCAGCGGCGCGAGGACGGCCCGGCAGCAGCAGAGGTGCTCAGGCCCGCACTCCGCCACGTCTGCCCAGACAAAAAGCGGCCACGTCTGGCCGCGACAGCCTTTGCAAATTTAACCTAACTGACGAGCATCAGGCCTCTGTGCCTGGTGTTTTATTCCAGATGGTATTGCGAAGATAATACAACGGCTAAATGTTTAAACACGTTGAACACCGCCGTGGTTCTGGCGGTGGGCAGTTCATCGGCATCCAGAAAAAACGGGCCGCGAAACACCAGCACGTTACCCTGCTGACTCACATCATCCGCCTGCATACCGGCAAAATAATCGTCGTGCTCTTTAATCAGCGCATTGGCCTTTTCCAGCAATGCCTGGCGTGAAATAGGCTGGGTTATTGTCTTCATTGTTTGCTCCTTTTTTGACAGCACGTTAATCCTTTCTATATTACTTGCGTGTCCCATTGTGTGACAAATCGACGTAACGGCTGAAAAGTTGGCGGAAATTTATCCTGAGTGCTAATTAAGTTGCGTAACAGATTTTATCAGGTAGAGTGTGGGCGATTCCGATTTCAGGGGTTTTGCACCGGGATGTGTGATTATGTCAGATGGAAAAAGCGCTCTTTATCATGCAGTTGCATAACGCCACGTCGTCTGATCTGAGATTGACCCCTCCGCCTTGAAATGTTAAACAGGCGCAGCAATATTGAACCCAATGGGTTTTTGGGCATCCAATCCTCTCCCGTTAAGCAGGATGTTTTCATTAGGTAAAGGTAAATATGGGTAAAGCACTCGTTATTGTTGAGTCCCCGGCAAAGGCTAAAACAATCAATAAATACCTCGGCAGTGACTACGTGGTTAAATCCAGCGTGGGTCATATCCGGGATCTGCCGACCAGTGGTTCAACCGCCAAAAAAAGTGCTGACGCCTCGACAGATAAAAAAGTCAAAAAAGTTAAAAAAGATGAGAAAGCGGCACTGGTCAGCCGGATGGGCGTTGATCCTTACCACGGCTGGGAAGCGGACTATCAGATCCTGCCTGGCAAAGAGAAAGTGGTTGCCGAGCTTAAAGCGTTAGCGGCCAGCGCTGACCACATCTATCTCGCAACGGACCTTGACCGCGAAGGGGAAGCCATTGCCTGGCACCTGCGGGAAGTGATCGGTGGCGACGAAAAGCGTTTCAGCCGCGTGGTGTTTAACGAAATCACCAAGAATGCGATTCGTCAGGCGTTTGAAAAGCCGGGCGAACTGAATATCGATCGGGTTAATGCTCAGCAGGCGCGTCGTTTTATGGACCGCGTGGTGGGCTATATGGTGTCTCCGCTGCTGTGGAAGAAAATCGCCCGTGGTCTCTCCGCCGGACGGGTGCAATCCGTTGCCGTGCGACTGGTGGTGGAGCGTGAGCGCGAGATCAAAGCGTTTGTACCAGAAGAATACTGGGAAATTAACGCTGCGCTGACCACGCCAAAAGGCGACGAGCTGTCAATGGACGTCAGCCACAAAGGTGACAAGCCATTCCGCCCGGTCAATCGCGACGAGACCTATGCGGCCGTTTCGCTGCTGGAAAAAGCGCGTTACGAGATTGTCGATCGTGAAGATAAGCCGACCAGCAGCAAGCCGGGCGCGCCTTATATCACCTCAACCTTGCAGCAAGCCGCCAGTACCCGTCTCGGCTTTGGCGTGAAGAAAACCATGATGATGGCGCAGCGCTTGTATGAAGCGGGCCACATTACCTATATGCGTACCGATTCGACCAACCTGAGCCAGGATGCGGTCGCCATGGCACGCGGCTATATCGAAAGCCACTTCGGCAAGAAATATCTGCCTGAAGCGGCCAACACTTACGCCAGCAAAGAGAACTCTCAGGAAGCGCACGAAGCGATTCGTCCTTCTGATGTGGAAGTGGTGGCGGAACAGTTAAAAGATATGGAAGCGGATGCGCAAAAACTCTATCAGCTGATCTGGCGCCAGTTTGTTGCCTGTCAGATGATGCCAGCGCAGTATGATTCCAGCACCATTACCGCAGTGGCAGGTGATTTTAAGCTCAAGGCCAAAGGCCGTACGCTGCGTTTCGACGGCTGGACCAAAGTGATGCCGGCGCTGCGTAAAAACGATGAAGATCGGACGTTACCGGCCGTTAAAGTGGGCGACGTGCTGGATCTGCAGCAGTTGCAGCCGGGCCAGCACTTTACCAAACCTCCGGCGCGCTTCAGTGAAGCCTCGCTGGTACGTGAACTGGAGAAACGCGGTATTGGTCGTCCATCGACTTACGCGGCGATTACCTCAACCATCCAGGATCGCGGATATGTGCGGGTCGAGAACCGCCGTTTCTATGCGGAGAAAATGGGTGAGATTGTCACCGATCGGCTGGAAGAGAACTTCCGCGAGCTGATGAACTACGATTTCACCGCTCACATGGAAAACAGCCTCGATCAGGTCGCCAATAATCAGGCGCAGTGGAAAGCGGTACTGGACAACTTCTTCAGCGACTTCACTCAGCAGCTTGAGCGGGCAGAGAAAGATCCTGAAGAGGGCGGCATGCAGCCGAACCAGATGGTGCTGACCTCGATTGACTGCCCGACCTGCGGCCGCAAAATGGGTATTCGTACCGCCAGCACCGGGGTGTTCCTCGGCTGTTCAGGCTATGCATTACCGCCGAAAGAGCGCTGCAAGCAGACCATCAACCTGATTCCGGAAAATGAAGTTCTGAATATTCTGGAAGGGGATGACGCTGAAACCAACGCCCTGCGCGCCCGTCGTCGTTGCCAGAAGTGTGGCACGGCCATGGACAGCTACCTGATCGATAACGAGCGTAAACTGCACGTCTGTGGTAACAACCCGGAATGTGACGGCTACGAGATCGAACAGGGTGAGTTCCGCATTAAAGGCTATGACGGCCCGGTGGTAGAGTGTGAGAAATGTGGTTCCGAGATGCACCTGAAAATGGGACGCTTCGGCAAGTACATGGCCTGTACCAACGACGAGTGTAAAAACACCCGTAAGATTCTGCGTAATGGCGAAGTGGCTCCGCCGAAAGAAGATCCGGTCCCGCTGCCTGAACTGGCGTGCGAGAAGTCGGATGCCTATTTCGTGCTGCGCGACGGTGCTGCCGGGGTCTTCCTGGCCGCTAACACCTTCCCGAAATCGCGCGAAACCCGTGCGCCGCTGGTAGAAGAGTTGCAGCGCTTCAGCGATCGTCTGCCAGAGAAGCTGAAATACCTGGCCGAGGCGCCGGCGACCGATCCGGAAGGGAATAAAACCCTGGTCCGTTTCAGCCGCAAAACCAAACAGCAGTATGTCTCCTCTGAAAAAGAGGGCAAAGCGACCGGCTGGTCTGCCTTCTATATTGATGGCAAATGGCAGGAAGCGAAGAAGTAATCCTCACAGGCCAGCGCTCGCTGGCCTTTTTCTGAGCCTTATACCAATCCGTTCTACAATCACACTTAAAATGATATAGTTGTTATAGCATTTCCGACTTTTCCTGATGCATGGCTTTTCTTCACCCTGTTAAGGCGACAATACGTCAACCGGGGATGCGACTCTGTAACTTACCGGGACGGAACAGATATGAAATTACAGCAGTTGCGCTATATCGTCGAAGTGGTTAACCACAATCTGAATGTCTCTTCGACGGCGGAAGGACTCTATACCTCGCAGCCTGGCATCAGTAAACAGGTGCGGATGCTGGAAGATGAGCTGGGCGTTCAGATCTTCGCCCGCAGCGGTAAACACCTGACGCAGGTCACGCCAGCCGGTGAAGAGATTATCCGTATTGCGCGTGAAGTGCTCTCTAAAGTGGATGCGATCAAATCGGTCGCCGGTGAACATACCTGGCCGGACAAAGGATCGCTCTATGTGGCCACCACGCATACGCAGGCACGCTATGCGCTGCCGGGCGTGATTAAAGGCTTCATTGAACGTTATCCACGGGTATCGCTGCATATGCATCAGGGCTCACCGACGCAGATTGCAGAAGCGGTGTCGAAAGGGAATGCTGATTTTGCGATCGCGACCGAGGCGCTGCATCTCTACGACGATTTAATTATGCTGCCGTGCTACCACTGGAACCGGGCGATAGTGGTGACATCTGATCATCCGCTGGCTGGAAAAGGGCAGGTGACTATTGAGGAGCTGGCGGAATATCCGCTGGTTACCTATACCTTCGGCTTTACCGGCCGCTCCGAACTGGACACGGCATTTAATCGTGCCGGTTTAACCCCACGGATTGTTTTTACGGCCACCGATGCTGACGTGATTAAAACCTACGTAAGATTAGGCCTGGGCGTGGGTGTGATTGCCAGCATGGCGGTTGACCCGGTTTCCGATCCTGATCTGATTCGTATTGAAGCGGCGGATATCTTTACCAACAGCACCACCAAGATTGGCTTCCGTCGCAGTACCTTTCTGCGCAGCTATATGTATGACTTCATTCAGCGCTTTGCACCGCACCTGACGCGGGACGTGGTCGATACCGCCGTGGCGTTACGCTCAAACGAAGACATTGAGGCAATGTTTAAAGACATCAAGCTGCCGTTTAAGTAACGTTGAAAACCAACAGGATTTTTCCGGGCTGCCTCTGGCAGCCTTTTTTATTGCTAGCGGTTAGCGCCAGATAAGATTCAAAATTTTTTATTATTTTTTTGTAAATGAAACATCGGTCACATGTTTTCGGATTGATCTTCCTTAAATGCGAATTACTACACATTTTTCACTTTGCCGCTTTGCGACTCGCCAGGAATATTCCCATACTCCAGTTAAGACCTGATGGAAAGCCGGTAGATATCAGGTTCTGTAATCCGCTCTTTAGTTTTGAATGGTCCTGATTTGAAATTAAGTCAAATTTACAATGTGATCGTTTAATTAAAAGTTTGTTCCGCGGTTAATGATTTCACACGTTATTGGGCCTTATTGATTAATAGCGTTAATCGTTTTACTCAATAAAAATAACTGGATTTTTGGCCTTAACGCGTTTAGGATTCCTCCTAAATCTTAATCGTTGTTATCAATCATTTTGTTGAGAGTGATTATCAAAAACTATGAATACACGACTGACTGTACAACCGGGCTTCCCGGCTAAAAGCACCAAGGTTGAGCGCACTGGCAATACTCGTCGTAAAGCCTGGCTGACCGTATTCGCTGCCTCAGCGCTGTTCTGGGTGGTTGTTGCATTAATGATCTGGCGTATCTGGGGCTAAAGCCATGTGGGCAAATACACTCAGCCATAAACGTTCTTTGACTGCGCGTCAGCACAAGCCGGCTTCCTGCAAAGGAAAAGAGCCGCTTGCAAAGGACGAAAAAGTGTCTATCCCCGATTCCTGGGATTTGAGTGATAACCAGCGACACTTTATCGAGTCGTTCCTGGACCCTAAAACCAAATAACGCTGTTCGCTGTACCGTTTATTTTCTTTCTGCTCTTCTTACCGGTCTTTCCGGCGGGCAAATTAAAAGCCCATCTCCACACTCAGTGACACAAACGGGTTTCATCTCTATATCGGATGAACGCAGGCCTTTGTACGCCCATTCTGGCGAAGGAGTGAACGCAATGAATATCATAAAAATGTCCTGGCTTAGCGCTTATGCCTTATGCTTCGCGTTCTGGTCCGCGGCGGTGTGGATTACCCTCTGATTTAAATTAAATCACCTCTTTCTGATGCCCTGTCTCCGGACGGGGCATTTTCGTTACGGCCGATTGTAGCAATTTGTGTTGTAATCAAAACGTTAACGAAATTGTGGTCTATCTTTAACATAAACCTTTAACTCTCTGAGGTTTAAAGACCACGATTATAAAGGAGGAGCTATGTCGTCTACCCTACGCGAGCAGAGTCAGGAAATACTGCAGGTCGACAATAAAAACTACCACATCTTCAGTCTTCCCCATGCTGCTCAACATCTCGGCAATATTGACCGCCTACCCAAATCCCTGAAAGTTTTACTGGAAAACCTGTTGCGCTGGCAGGATGGCGAATCCGTCACTGCGGAAGATATTCAGGCGCTGGTTGACTGGCAAAAAGATGCGCATGCCGATCGGGAGATTGCTTACCGTCCTGCCCGGGTATTAATGCAGGACTTTACCGGCGTGCCCGCCGTGGTTGATCTGGCGGCGATGCGCGAAGCGGTAAACCGGCTGGGCGGCGATGTCGCGAAGGTGAATCCGTTATCGCCGGTTGATCTGGTGATTGACCACTCGGTCACCGTTGACCATTTTGGCGATGATGACGCATTCGAACAGAACGTCCAGCTGGAGATGGAACGTAACCATGAACGTTACGTTTTCTTACGCTGGGGTCAGAAAGCCTTTGATAAATTCCGCGTGGTTCCGCCGGGCACCGGCATCTGCCATCAGGTCAACCTGGAATATCTCGGTAAAGCGATCTGGCATGAAACCCTGAATGGCGAAGAGTATGCCTGGCCGGACACGCTGGTTGGTACCGACTCCCACACCACCATGATCAATGCGCTGGGCGTGCTGGGCTGGGGCGTAGGCGGCATTGAAGCGGAAGCGGCGATGCTCGGTCAGCCGGTTTCGATGCTGATTCCGGATGTGGTGGGGTTCAAACTCACCGGTAAGCTCCGGGCGGGGATCACCGCAACCGACCTGGTCCTGACCGTTACCCAGATGCTGCGTAAGCACGGCGTAGTGGGTAAATTCGTCGAGTTCTACGGTGACGGGCTGGCCGATCTGCCGCTGGCCGACCGCGCCACCATTGCCAATATGGCACCGGAATATGGTGCAACCTGTGGTTTCTTCCCGGTGGATGAAGTGACCCTGAGTTACATGACGCTGACCGGACGCGAAGCTGAGCAGGTCGCGCTGGTAGAAGCCTATGCCAAAGCGCAGGGCCTGTGGCGTAATCCGGGCGATGAACCGCGTTTCACCAGTACCCTGGCGCTGGATATGAGCGAGGTTGAATCGAGCCTGGCCGGCCCGAAACGCCCGCAGGATCGCGTCTCTCTGGGCGACGTGCCGGCAGCGTTTGACGCCAGCAATGAGCTGGAGGTCAATCACGCGCAGAAGCCGCACAAAACCGTCGACTATACCGACAGTGACACCGGACTCAGCCATACGCTTACCGATGGCGCAGTGGTGATCAGTGCTATTACCTCCTGCACCAACACCTCAAACCCCAGCGTGCTGATGGCTGCCGGTTTGCTGGCGAAGAAAGCCGTTGAGCGCGGCCTGAAGCGGCAGCCCTGGGTAAAAGCCTCGCTTGCGCCAGGCTCTAAGGTGGTTTCCGATTATCTCGCGGTCGCACAGCTGACCCCTTATCTGGATAAGCTGGGCTTTAATCTGGTCGGCTACGGCTGTACCACCTGTATCGGTAACTCGGGTCCGCTGAAAGATGAAATTGAATCGGCGATCAAGGAAGGCGATCTCACGGTGGGCGCGGTGCTGTCAGGCAACCGTAACTTTGAAGGCCGTATCCATCCGCTGATCAAAACCAACTGGCTGGCCTCACCGCCGCTGGTCGTGGCTTACGCGCTGGCGGGTAACATGAAGATCAACCTGCAAACTGACCCGATCGGGCACGATCGCAGTGGCCAGCCGGTCTATCTGAAAGATATCTGGCCATCACCAGAAGAGATCTCCACTGCGGTGCAGCAGGTGACCAGCGACATGTTCCACAAAGAGTACGCCGAGGTGTTTGACGGGACGCCGGAATGGCAGGAGATCAAGGTAAGTGAAGCCGCGACCTATGACTGGGACGAAGGCTCAACCTACATTCGCCTGTCGCCGTTCTTTGATGATATGGAGAAAGAGCCGAAGCCGGTGCAGGATATTCGCGGGGCACGGGTACTGGCGATGCTGGGCGACTCCGTCACCACGGACCATATCTCGCCAGCCGGCAGTATCAAGGCAGAAAGTCCGGCGGGACGTTATCTGCTGTCGCACGGCGTTGAGCGCAACGATTTCAACTCATACGGTTCTCGTCGCGGTAACCACGAAGTGATGATGCGTGGCACCTTTGCGAACATTCGTATCCGTAATGAAATGGTGCCTGGCGTGGAAGGCGGCTACACCCGTCACTATCCGAGTGGCGAGCAGCTGGCTATCTATGATGCCGCGATGAAGTATCAGGCGGAAGGCATTCCGCTGGCGGTGATTGCCGGGAAAGAGTATGGATCGGGCTCAAGCCGCGACTGGGCGGCCAAAGGACCGCGCCTGCAGGGTGTCCGGGTGGTGATTGCCGAATCCTTTGAACGTATCCACCGTTCGAACCTGATCGGCATGGGAATACTGCCGCTGGAGTTCCCACAGGGCGTAAGCCGTAAAACGCTGGGTCTGACCGGTGAAGAACATATTGACGTCGAAAACCTGAGCGCGCTGGCGCCGGGATGCACGGTGAAAGTCACCCTGACCCGTGCCGATGGCAGTAAAGAGGAGCTGGATACCCGCTGCCGCATCGACACCGGTAACGAGCTGACCTATTACCGCAACGACGGTATTCTGCACTACGTCATCCGGAACATGCTGGACTAATAAAAAAGCCGGGGAAACCCGGCTTTTCTCTTTACGACTTCGGCAGTAAATGCCCCATCTTTTCCGCTTTAGTATCGAGATAGTGGGCATTCTTAGGATTACGACCCACCACCAGCGGCACACGCTCAACGATGTTAATGCCTGCCTCACTGAGGATCTCCACTTTGCGTGGATTGTTAGTCAGCAGACGCACTTCATTAACGCCAAGCAATTTAAACATGTCGGCACACAGCGTGAAGTCGCGCTCATCGGCGGCAAAGCCCAGTTGGTGGTTCGCTTCAACCGTGTCGTAGCCTTTATCCTGCAACGCATAGGCGCGGATCTTATTCAGCAGCCCGATGTTGCGTCCTTCCTGGCGGTGATAGAGCAGCGCGCCGCGGCCCTCTTCAGCGATGGCGTTCAACGCCGCTTCCAGCTGGAAGCCACAGTCGCAACGCAGGCTGAACAGCGCGTCGCCAGTCAGGCACTCGGAATGCACGCGCGCCAGCACGGGCTCGTTGTCATTAATATCGCCAAAGACCAGCGCAACGTGGTCATGTCCGGTTGCCAATTCTTCAAAACCGACCATCAGGAAATCTCCCCATGGCGTGGGCAGTTTGGCTTCTGCCACCCGTTTAAGCTGCATGTGACTCTCCAGAACCTTCAGAGGATGCACTATCATCATGATAGCGCACAGGCCAGTGTGGCCTGACAAACGTGCAATATTGTGCCACAACCCACAGGCGGGCTGGTAATCTGTCAGAGCAATTGATGTGATAAAGCACGATTATCTAATCGATAACGGTTATGTTATTCTTTTTTAAGCTAAAGTTATGCTGTTTTTGCGATTTGTCACCGAGATAAGGGAAAAGGATGTATAAAATTTCGCGTCGCACCACCTTCGGGATGTTACTGCTATTAATCATGCCGATCGGCGTCTGGTTATCCGGCTGGCAATGGCAACCGGGCGAAAGCAACGCGATATTAAAAGGGTTGTTCTGGATGACCGAAACGGTCACCAACCCGTGGGGAATTGTCAGCAGCGTGGTGCTGAGCGCCTGGGTTCTCTGGTGTCTGCGCTTTCGCCTGAAGCCAGCGATTCTGCTGTTGCTGATCATGAACGCCACTATTCTGGCGGGACAGTACACCAAATCCTTTATTAAAGAACAGGTTCAGGAGCCGCGTCCCTATGTGATCTGGCTGGAAGAACATCACGGGCTGGATGATAAAGCGTTCTATGAACTGAAACGCAAACAGCGTGGCGAGATGGTGACGGCGTTGATTGCTGATGAAACGCAGATTCCGGGCTGGCTGAAACGTCACTGGGCCTTTGAGACCGGCTTTGCGTTTCCTTCGGGCCATACCATGTTTGCCGCCAGCTGGGCACTGCTGGCGATAGGGCTGCTGTGGCCGCGCCGCCACTACAAAACCGTGGTGATCGTTTTTCTCTGGGCGATGGGCGTCATGGCCAGTCGTCTGCTGCTGGGGATGCACTGGCCGCGGGATCTGGCAATGGCAACGGTTCTCTCCTGGCTACTGGTCACCCTGGCGACCTGGCTGGCACAACGTGTCTGTGGTCCGTTAACCCTGCCACCTGCCGAGCAAAAAGAGGTGGCACAGCGGGAGCCCTGATTGTAATTCACCACAAAGTCCCCATATTATTGATCGGGCTGGCGTAAAAGCGGGCCGTCCGATGCTGCTGGGAGCAGCATTTTTGCTGGAGTTTTGGCATAATTCTACTGACAACCTCACAACAGGATGCACTGTGAAATATTTGCTGATTTTTTTAGTGGTATTGGTGATTTTCATTATTTCCGTCACCTTAGGCGCGCATAACGACCAGGTTATCACCTTCAACTACTTGCTGGCGCAGGGTGAGTTCAGCATCTCGACCTTACTGGCAACGCTCTTTGGTGCCGGTTTTGTGCTCGGCTGGCTGATCTGTGGTCTGTTCTGGTTACGTACCCGCGTCTCACTGGCCAATGCCAATCGAAAAATTAAGCGCATGCAGGCGCAAATTGAGCAGAGCAGTGTGGTTGCAACCGTGCCATCGTCACCGGCTGGCCGGGAATAAACATCGATGCTTGAGCTGCTGTTTCTGTTACTGCCGGTTGCGGCTGCGTATGGCTGGTATATGGGCCGCCGCAGCGCGCAGCAGGACAAGCAACAGGAAGCTAACCGCCTGTCACGCGAATATGTCGCTGGCGTCAACTTCCTGCTCTCTAACCAGCAGGATAAAGCGGTCGACCTGTTCCTTGATATGTTGAAAGAGGACAGCGGCACCGTTGAAGCCCACCTGACGCTGGGTAATCTGTTTCGCTCACGCGGCGAAGTCGATCGCGCCATCCGCATTCACCAGGCGCTGATGGAAAGTGCCTCCCTGAGCTATGAACAACGTCTGCTGGCCATTCAGCAACTGGGTCGCGACTACATGGCGGCCGGTCTGTACGATCGCGCAGAAGATATGTTCAAGCAACTCACCGATGAAACCGATTTCCGTATCGGCGCGCTGCAGCAGTTATTGCTGATCCATCAGGCGACCAGCGACTGGCAGCAGGCGATCGAGGTGGCGGAGCGGCTGGTCAAGCTGGGGAAAGAGAAGCAGAAAATTGAGATCGCTCATTTCTACTGCGAACTGGCGTTACAGGCGATGAGCAGCGACGATCTTGACCGCGCTATGACGCTGCTGAAGAAAGGGGAGGCGGCCGATCGGCAGAGCGCGCGCATCTCGATAATGATGGGCCGGATTCTGATGGAGAAGGGCGATTACGCGAAAGCGGTCGGCCATCTGCAACGGGTGCTGGATCAGGATAAAGAGCTGGTGAGCGAAACGCTGGCGATGCTTGAAACCTGCTTTCAGCGGCTCAATCAACCGGAAGCCTGGGCTGAATTTCTGCAACGCTGTGTGGAAGAGAACACCGGTGCTGCCGCTGAACTCTATCTGTCCGATATTCTTGAGCAACAGCAGGGACCGGAAGCGGCGCAGAACTACATTAACCGCCAGCTCCAGCGCCATCCTACTATGCGGGTGTTCCATCGCCTGATGGATTTTCACCTGCACGAAGCCGAGGATGGCCGTGCCAAAGAGAGCCTGATGGTGCTGCGCGATATGGTCGGTGAACAGATTCGTACCAAACCGCGCTATCGCTGTCAGAAGTGTGGTTTCACTGCCCATGCGCTCTACTGGCACTGCCCATCGTGCCGCACCTGGTCATCCGTTAAACCGATTCGCGGCCTCGACGGCCAGTAAAAGCTGGCTGATTGTGGCTTCTCTGGGACCCTAGTTAGTTACAACATACTAATGATTGCTATCAATGCAGAGCTGGCATCGGCGCACTCTTTGTCAGGCAGGCAAAGAATGGCGATTGTGATGGCCGGAGGCCGCAGGTAGAATGCTTGCCGTTTGTCTATCGCGCCCGCGGGTGCCAACTGCAGAGGAAATGCCATGCCTTCACCCCACACCGTGACCGCTTCGCCGATTCTGGTGGCGCTTGATTATCACGATATCAACAGCGCGCTGCGTTTTGTCGATCAGATTGATCCTCGCAGTTGCCGGCTGAAAGTGGGCAAAGAGATGTTCACGCTGTTTGGTCCTTCGCTGATTACCACCTTGCAGCAGCGCGGTTTTGAGCTGTTTCTCGACCTCAAGTTTCACGACATTCCCAACACCACTGCCCATGCGGTGGCCGCCGCTGCCGAATTAGGCGTGTGGATGGTCAATGTTCACGCCAGCGGCGGGGCGCGCATGATGAACGCTGCACGCGAAGCGCTGCTACCCTATGGTAAAGATGCCCCGTTGCTGATTGCCGTCACGGTGCTGACCAGCATGGATCAGGAAGACCTGCTGGGGCTGGGCATTACGCTTACGCCGGCCGAACAGGCTGAACGACTGGCGAAGCTGACGCGCGACTGCGGTCTCGACGGTGTGGTCTGTTCAGCGCACGAGGCGGTCCGTTTCAAACAGGTGATCGGTCAGGATTTTGCGCTGGTTACGCCAGGTATTCGTCCGGTGGGCAGCGACGCTGGCGATCAGCGCCGTATCATGACGCCACTGCAGGCTAAGCAGGCAGGTGTGGACTATATGGTGATTGGGCGTCCGATCACCCAATCCGCCGATCCCGCTGCGGCGTTGCAGGCTATTCTGCACAGTCTGGAGGAAAATTAATGGCAAATGACAATCCACTGGTTTATTCAACCGACAGCGGACGCATCGCACAGCCGGAGCCAAAGGCTGAACGACCCAAAGGGGATGGTATTGTGCGCATTCAGCGTCAGACCAGCGGGCGTAAAGGCAAAGGTGTCTGCCTGATCAGCGGCATTGATATGGATGATGCGGCATTAACGCAACTGGCAGCTGAGCTGAAAAAGAAGTGTGGCTGCGGCGGGTCGCTGAAAGAAGGCATCATCGAAATTCAGGGCGACAAACGCGACCTGCTGAAAAGTCTGCTGGAAGCTAAAGGAATGAAAGTCAAACTGGCGGGCGGCTGAATAAAAAATCGGGCTACCGAAGTAGCCCGACTGATAAGTAGATGCTTAGCGTAGCCGATTATTGTTTTAATGCGGTCATTAATGGACCTGATGACCGATAATACCACCTACAGCAGCGCCGCCGACTGTGCCGAGTGCGCTACCGTTAGTCAATACTGAACCCCCAATCGCCCCCGCACCTGCGCCAATCGCGGTGTTGCGGTCACGTTTAGACCAGTTAGAGCAGCCGCTTAATGCGACAACTAACGTGGTAGCCAGAACTGCTGCGGTGATTCGTTTCATTGTAATTGTCATAACTTCTCCTTTGATGTGCTCACAGAGGCAACACTCTAAGTATAGCTCTGATATTTCCTCAGCCCGCTTGTGTGCCCATTATTGCCGCTTCCCTGTCGGCATCGAAACTGGCTCCACCATCGACCCACTGTCTGTAGCGGATGAGTCACAACGCAGGACCATCAGGTCCACGCATTGCCTGAGAGAATTTTATTCATTCTTCGCCAATAACGAAGATAGACAATTCTGAAATCACGACACATTTTTGCATTCACAGTTAATTCCCTCTGCGTTTATAGCGATTTGCTCCATACCCTTTCGCGGGTTACTCCGCAAAATTTAAGGACAATTGTCAGCAGGAGAGAAGAGATGCTGGAACACCTTAAACAACAGGTTCTGGACGCGAATCTGGATCTACCCAAATACCATCTGGTGACGTTCACCTGGGGTAACGTCAGCGCGGTCGATCGCGAGCAGGGCCTGATGGTCATTAAACCCTCCGGCGTCCGTTACGAGGTGATGACGCGCGACGATATGGTGGTGGTGGAACTGGCGACCGGCAAGGTGGTGGAAGGGGATAAGCGGCCGTCGTCAGATACCGCAACCCACCGCGCGCTCTATCTTGCCTGGCCGGAGGTTGGCGGTATCGTCCATACCCATTCGCGCCATGCGACCATCTGGGCGCAGGCGGGACGACCGATCCCTGCCTGGGGCACCACCCATGCCGATGATTTTTACGGCGAGATCCCCTGTACCCGGGCGATGCGCGATGAGGAAATTCAGCAGCAATATGAGTGGAACACCGGCGAGGTGATTATTGAGACGTTTGCCGAGCGTGGGCTCTCTCCTTCCGCCATTCCGGCGGTGCTGGTCAATTCGCACGGTCCATTTGCCTGGGGCAAAGATGCGCATGCAGCGGTCCACAGCGCGGTGGTGCTGGAGGAAGTGGCTTACATGGGGCTGTTCAGTCAGCAACTGACCGCTAACCTGCCGCCGATTCAGCAAACGTTGCTCGACCTGCACTATTTGCGTAAGCATGGCGACAACGCCTGGTACGGGCAGAAGTAACTATCTGGACGCCCACTGCGTTAGTGCTCGCCAATTAAGCGACCTGTGATAACGCAGTCTGGTGCCGCTCCGGGGCTGGCGGTCCTCGCGCCGCTGCGGGGTTCCTTCACGTCATTCCTCTGCCTGACGGACCGCCGGAGATGGCACATCCTGTGCCGCCCCGCCTTTCGCCCGCGTCCTGCGGGCTCTCCTGGCAGACTCATTCCGTTCAGCGCTGCGGATTGCCTGCCCCGGAGCGGCACCCGCCTGCTCTGAAGCTTCAGTGCCTGCTGTTAAAAAGGGCACGATGGTGGAGGCCAGAGCGCCTCTGCTGCTGAAAGGGCTATCCGCAGCGCTGAGGCGTGACGTTGGGCCAGAACGCCACGCCGGGAAGCGTGGAGAGTTCGGGGCCGGCCAGGGAAGGCCGATCCCCGAACGGTTCGTCGGCACGACGTCAAAGCCGAAGGTACCGCGAAGCGGCGCGAGGACGGCCCGGCAGCAGCAGAGGTGCTCAGGCCCGCACTCCCACACAAAAAAGCGGCCGCTTTTGACCGTGACAGCCTTTGATAATGTAAATTTAACTGACAGGCATTACGCCCACTGCATCCCTTTTTAATTGCCAGCTTAACTGGTATGGCGATCGCGATCATGTTTACCAAAACAACCTGTCAATAAAAATAAAACAGCGTTTCATTTTATCGAGGCGATCACTGTTTTCGTTACGCTGAGTCACTATTTTGCTTGCATCGCCTTCGGGCATTTTTTTGCACCTCCCTCTGGCATAGCAAAGGTGACCTTAACATGCATATCAAACGTGCAATAGACAAAATCCCTGGCGGCATGATGTTGATTCCGCTCTTTATCGGCGCGCTCTGTCATACCTTTTCGCCGGGCGCCGGAAAGTATTTTGGTTCCTTCACCAATGGCCTGATGACCGGCACGGTACCGATACTGGCGGTGTGGTTTTTCTGCATGGGGGCATCAATCAAGCTGAGCGCAACCGGCACCGTGTTACGCAAGTCCGGTACGCTGGTGCTGACTAAAATTGCCGTCGCCTGGATCGTCGCGGCCATCGCATCACGGGTAATGCCGGAGAACGGCGTTGAGGTCGGGATGTTTGCCGGCTTATCGACCCTGGCGCTGGTAGCGGCAATGGATATGACCAATGGCGGGCTCTACGCTTCGATCATGCAGCAATATGGCTCAAAAGAGGAAGCGGGCGCCTTTGTGCTGATGTCGCTGGAATCCGGTCCGTTAATGACCATGGTGATTCTGGGCACCGCCGGAATTGCCTCATTCGAGCCGCATGTGTTTGTCGGGGCGGTGCTGCCGTTTGTGGTGGGCTTTGCATTAGGGAACCTTGATCCTGAACTGCGTGAATTCTTCGGTAAAGCAGTACATACCCTGATCCCGTTCTTTGCGTTTGCGCTGGGCAACACCATCAACCTGGCGGTGATCGTCGAAACCGGGCTGCTGGGCATTATGCTGGGCGTCGCGGTGATCATCATTACCGGCATCCCGTTGATTTTTGCCGACCGGCTGATTGGCGGCGGTGACGGCACGGCGGGCGTGGCCGCTTCCAGTACCGCTGGCGCTGCGGTGGCCACACCGGTGCTGATCGCTGAAATGCTGCCGCAGTTCAAACCGATTGCACCGGCTGCTACCGCGCTGGTAGCGACCTCGGTGATTGTCACTTCGGTACTGGTGCCGATTATTACCGCACTCTACTCAAAACGCGTTAAGCGTATGCATGTCGCCATCGACCAGCGCGCTGTCATTAAGTAACCCACCTAATCAATCCCCGGCGCGCCAGTCGGGGATCACTCTGGATTTTGTGTTGTAAATCAATCTCTCATTTGGTCTTGACTCACTCTGCATTACGCTGATGTGGCGTATTTAGCGCATCAAATATAAACAGAGGATGAGACAATGACAGTTATTAACCAAGCAACGTGCAGATTATTTACCGAAGTCGGCAACACCACTCAGTTAGTCGCCTATTACGAGGAAGGCCGACGCACGATGTGGATGATGTTGCGCGCTCAGCCACGTCCCAGCTTCAACCATGAGCTGATTGAGGAGATCATGAACCTGAGCTATGCCGCGCAGCGTTCCGGTCTGCCAATCGATTTCTGGGTCACCGGCTCGCTGGTACCGCAGATGTTCAACGCCGGAGGCGATTTACGTTTCTTCGTCGAGTGCATTCGTAATAACCGGCGCGAGGCGCTGCGGGCATATGCTCGTGCCTGTGTGGACTGCATCCACTCCGCGGCGCGGGGATTCGACACCGGTGCAGTCACGCTGGCGATGATTGAAGGCAGTGCGTTAGGCGGCGGCTTTGAAGCGGCGCTGGCGCACCACTTCATTCTGGCGCAGAACAACGCGCGGATGGGCTTCCCGGAAATCGCGTTTAACCTGTTTCCTGGCATGGGCGGCTATTCACTGGTGGCGCGTCGGGCAGGAATGAAGCTGGCGGAAGAGCTGATCTGTGAAGGAGAGTCACACAGTGCGGAATGGTATGAAACCCGTGGCCTGGTCGATAAAGTGTTCCAGCCGGGCGACAGCTATCGTGCGACCCGAACCTTCATCGACACCTTACGTCCGAAACTGAATGGCGTAAGGGCGATGCTGAAAGCGCGTCAGCGCGTGCTGCAACTGTCACGCGCTGAGCTGATGGACATCACTGAGGACTGGGTGGATTACGCCTTTACCATCGAACCAAAAGATATCGCTTATATGGAACGTCTGGTGCAGTTACAAAACCGCCACAGCGCATCACTGCGTAAAGCGGGCTAGTAACCGTCATTAGCGTTACACGCGGGCAGGATGCTTAGCCAGCCAATGCCCAAATTGCTCCGCGGGCATTGGTTTTGCGTAAAGATAGCCCTGACGCCCATCCACCCCACTTTTAAGGATAAATTTCTCTTCATCGCGGGTTTCAATACCCTCGGCAATCACCTGCAGATCGAGCGCCTTGGCGACGGCGACGATGGCACGGACCAGCGATTGTGAAACCGGCTGCTTGTTAATATTGCGAATAAAACTTTGGTCGAGCTTGATCGCGTTAATCGGCACCCGCGCCAGTTGTGACAGCGAGGAGTAGCCGGTCCCGAAGTCATCGAGATGCACTTGCGCGCCCAGCTCCTGAAACTGTTTCATCAGCTTCAGCGCTTCAGTCTCATTCTCGATCAGGCAACTTTCAGTCAGCTCAATGTCGATGGGACAATCATCCAGACCGGCTTCGATCAGCGCCTGTTTCAAATCGCTGTAGATACTTTGATCGATCAGCTGACGGGCTGAGACGTTAACCGCGACCCGCAGAAACACGCCGTGCTGCCGCCAGAGGATAATCTGCTTCAGCACATTGAGCATCACCCAGCGACCCAGCGGAACAATCAGGCCAGACTCTTCGGCGTAGGGAATGAAATCGCCGGGCGAGACCAGACCGCGTTCCGGTGAAAGCCAGCGCACCAGCGCTTCGGCGCTGCGAACTTTGCCGTCACTGTCGATTTTAGGCTGGTAGTGAACGATTAAGTGGTCCAGCTCCAGCGCTTTACGCAGGTTGGTATCCAGCCACAGATATTCAAACACCCGCTGATTCATCTCAGCGGCGAAGACGCAAAACTTGCCGCGGCCATTCTCTTTAGCATGATACATCGCGGTGTCGGCGTTGCGGATCAGGCTCTCGCGATCTTCGCCATGCATCGGGGCGAGGGCGATACCGATGGAACAGCCGCTGTAGACTTCAATCAGGCCGATGCGGAACGGCTGACGCAGTCGCTCCAGGATGCGCGAAGACATCGCCTCCAGCGCCGCCTGGCTGGTGTGTTCGGCCAGTACCACAAATTCATCACCGCCTAACCGGCCCAGCGTCTGGTCTTTACCCAGACAGCTAAGGATCGCCAGTGAGACCGCCTGCAGCAGTTGATCGCCGAACATATGACCGTAGGCGTCATTCACTTTCTTGAAATTATCGAGATCGAGGTAGACCACACCGGTCTGATCGTCACCGGCTTGCTCCAGCGCCTGGCTCATTTGCTGATGAATGGCGTTGCGGTTCGGTAATCCGGTCACCGTATCGGTGTTAGCCAGCACCCGCAGCCGTTCCTGAGCGCGGCGCTCCTCAGTTATGTCCGTGCCTGAACAGATGAGGAAAATTTCATTTTTGCCACTGCCGCTGTGAACGAACTTATTACGAAACAAGAACAGTCGCTGGCCTTTTTTGGTTTTGACCCAGCGCTCAACCTCATAGGAGTTACCATCCCGGAAGAAGCCGGCAATGTTACGTCGCGAGGAGGCCGCTTCCTGTTTGGTCATAAACAGCTGAAAGACATTCCGGCCAATCACCTCATGTTCATTCAGACCGGTATATTCTTCACTCAGACGGTTAAAACGCTGAATATTGCCGCGCTGATCGAGGATGACGATCACTGAATTGGCCTCGGAAACCACCTGTTCGGCGAATGAAAGCCCCAATGTCAAATCGCGCGCCACTGCGGCGGTGTCGCCCCAGGCTGACGCGGTTCCGGCCCATGAAGATTGGTTAACTTTGCGGCCGACCAGATGCAATGGCACCGCAACACCCTGCAACGGCAGGGTCAGATTAATGCTTGAGGTGATGACCGGCATAGCCCGGATCATCGCAGCCTGGCCGGGCGTGAGCGGCAGGGCGATATTGGTTTGTGACGACTCATCTTCGGCAAAATTCAGCGCATCGCTGTCCGCGGTCAGACGCCAATGAGGGCTGGTTGTACCAAACAAGGTGTACAACAACGTTTGCCCTTGTTCATCGGTCATGGAAACTTCCTCCGGGGAGTGCACTGCAGGCGTTATCTCATTATTTTAGCAACAGTATTCATCATCCGACGTTAGCACAAGGTACAAACCAAATATATTTCACTATCAAGATACGAATGGCACAAAAAAGCCCCAACAATGTGGGGCTTTTGCGTCTCGTCAGCAGGGGCATTTCCCCAGTTTTCCGGCCTTACCTGGGAAGCGGGCATCCAGACAATAGCGATGGAAATCCCGCTCATTCATCGGCGGCTGTGCGGGATGATGCAGTCGCATATGCTGCAGGTACGTTTGATAATCCTGCACCCCGACCATTAAGCGAAAGCACTGTTGCAGACCGCGCCACAGCGTTCGCCAGCGAAAGGGTGCCGGAGCAGGTGCCGACATAAACTGGCAGTGATGAATCTGCCAGTCGCCCTGTGGCCGACGCACCGGATGGATGGCATCAGACATGACGTACCGCCTTATTGCGCAGCGCAATGGTTGACTCATGGGTGGTTGGCAGATCGCTGCGCAGCGCTTTGCGAATCACAAAGAAGGCGGCAATCAGCATCGTCACCGCCACCAGCATAAAGAAGCCGCACAGCACGGCATTGATCTGATTGCTGAAGACGATGGTCTGCATATCGGCCACGGTTTTCGCTGGCGCAATCATCACGCCTTCATCCAGTCCTTTACGGAATTTGCTGGCCTGTGCCAGAAAACCGATCGACGGTTTTTCGTGGAAGATTTTCTGCCAGCCGGCGGTCATTGAGGTGATAAACAGCCAGATGGTTGGCAGGATGGTGACCCAGGCGTAGCGCTGTTTTTTCATTTTAAACAGCACCACGGTGCCCAGGATCAGCGCCATTGAGGCCAGCATCTGATTACCGATACCAAACAGCGGCCAGAGAGTATTAATGCCGCCCAGCGGGTCGACTACGCCCTGATAGACAAAGAAGCCCCAGCCCGCCACCGCGACCGTAGTGCCGGCCATATTGCCGAGCCACGAGCGGTTATTTGCCAGCGAAGGCACCACGGTGCCCACCAGGTCCTGCACCATAAAACGGCAGGCGCGGGTCCCGGCATCCACAGCGGTAAGGATAAACAGCGCTTCAAACAGGATGGCGAAGTGATACCAGAAGGCCATCATCGCCCGGCTGTTGAAAATGTCGGTGATGATGTGTGCCATGCCGACGGCAAACGTCGGCGCGCCACCGGCACGCGACAGAATCGAGCCTTCACCGACGTCGCGGGCGATGCCGCTCAGCATCTCAGGCGTCACCACAAAGCCCCAGCCGTTGATTACCTGTGAGGCGCTCTCAACCGTGGTACCAATCAGCGCAGCCGGTGAGTTCATGGCGAAGTAGACGCCCGGGTCCAGTACCGAGGCGCAAATCAGCGCCATGATCGCCACGAATGACTCCATCAGCATCGCGCCGTAACCGATAAAGCGAATATGACTTTCACGCTCCACCAGCTTCGGCGTGGTGCCGCTCGACACCAGCGCATGAAAGCCGGAGATAGCCCCACAGGCGATGGTAATAAACAGGAACGGGAACATCGCACCGGAGAAGACCGGGCCGCTGCCGTCGATAAATTTGGTGACTGCTGGCATTTTCATCTCTGGCATGGCGAAAACGATCCCCACCGCCAGACCAACAATCACACCGATTTTAAGAAAGGTCGAAAGGTAGTCACGCGGAGCGAGCAGCAGCCAGACCGGCAGCACCGAGGCAATAAAGCCGTAAATCACCAGCACCCAGGTCAGTGAGGTGCCTTTCAGGGTAAAAAACGGTCCCCAGTAAGGATGCTGTGCCACGTCGCCACCGTAAATGATGGCAGCCATCATCAGCACAAAGCCAATCAGCGACACTTCAGCGATTTTTCCGGGACGGATAAAGCGCATGTAAACGCCCATAAACAGCGCGATAGGAATGGTGGCGGCAATGGTGAACAGGCCCCACGGGCTGTTGGCTAACGCCTTAACCACCACCAGCGCCAGCGCGGAGAGAATGATGATCATCACCCCGAGCGCGCCGAGCATGGTGACCACACCGGCAAAGGCCCCCAGCTCCTGACGCGCCATTTCACCCAGCGAGCGACCATCGCGGCGGGTAGAGATAAACAGGATCAGAAAGTCCTGCACCGCACCGGCCAGCATCACCCCGACCAGAATCCAGATGGTGCCAGGCAGGAAACCCATTTGAGCCGCCAGAATCGGCCCGACCAGCGGACCGGCTCCGGCAATGGCGGCAAAGTGGTGACCAAACAGCACCCATTTGTTGGTGGGCACATAGTCGAGGCCGTCATTCAGCCGCTCGGCGGGCGTCAGGCGGCGGTCATCCAGTTCAAAAATATTTCGGGCGATAAACAGGCTGTAAAAACGATAAGCGATGCTGTAACAGGCGACAGACGCAATTACCAGCCAGACGGCGTTAACGTGTTCGCCGCGGCTGAGTGCCAGCATGGCGAAAGCGCCCGCGCCGATTAACGCCACCACTAACCAGATCGCGCCGGTTTTGACGTTTTTCATGACTAACTCCTTGTGAGGATCGAGAGAGATGCGATCGAAAACAACGAGTCAAACTTAATGTAATGGAATGTAAGTGAAAGTTAATCGATGGAGAAGTGTGAAGCGGGGAACAAATTTAACATTTTTGCAAAGAGAGCGGGGCGGGAAGCGGCGGGATAACCGGAGTTATCCCGCCGGATTTCAGACTCAGACGGCGGGACGCGCCACGACGCTGCGGGTTTCCATGCGCACTTCGGCGATGGTCACGTCGATAACGTCAGTAACACGGTAAACCACTTCGCCTTTGATCTGTACGCTGCCATTTTCCTGGCTGCAGACCAGTTCATCACGCACCGCGTGGATAAACGGTGCCGGGATAAACGCGACCGCGCCGAACTCCAGCAGACGGACACGCATACCGCCGCGTGACACATCAATGATCTCCGCGCTGAAGCGACGATCGGTAGCGGCGAACGGCGCCAGATAACGGGCGTAGAGCCAGTCACCGACATCGCGCTCTGCCATGCGGTTGAGGCGACGGCGTTCACTCATGGTGACGGTCAGCGCCTCATCCGGACGGGCAATCTGGTCACCGCGGATGATCGCTTTCAGCAGACGATGGTTGATCATGTCGCCAAATTTACGAATCGGTGAGGTCCAGGTGGCATAGGCTTCAAGGCCCAGACCAAAGTGCGGACCCGGTTCGGTGCTGATCTCGGCAAAGGTCTGGAAACGACGGATGCGGCTGTCGAGGAACTGTGTCGGCTGGGCATCCAGTTCGCGACGCAGCACGCGGAACCCTTCCAGCGTGGTAATCGCCTGCGCATCGACGCTGATGCCGTGGGTCGCCAGTACGGCGGCCGCCTGTTCAGCATTGGTGGTATCGAAACCGGCATGCACGTTGTAGATACCAAAGCCCAGCGTGTCACGCAGCACTTTTGCCGCGCAGACGTTAGCCAGAATCATCGCCTCTTCAACGATGCGGTTGGCGATGCGGCGCGGTTCAGCCACGATCTCCAGCACTTCGCCTTTCTCACCCAGCAGGAAGCGGTAGTCAGGACGATCTTTAAACACCAGCGCATGGGTCTGACGCCATTCGCTGCGGGCCAGACAGAGACGGTGCAGCAGACGGATTTGCTCAGCAATCGCTTCGCTTTCTGGCTGCCAGTCACCGCTGTTTTCCAGCCAGTCTGAAACGTCGTCGTAGGCCAGTTTGGCTTTGGATTCGATCCAGGCGGCAAAGAACTGCAGATCCTCACCCGGCGTACCATCCGGCGCGACGGTGACGCGACAGGCCAATGCCGGACGACGCGCATGTGGGCGCAGCGAGCAGACATCATCAGAGAGCTGGCGCGGCAGCATCGGAATGTTGAAGCCCGGCAGATAGTTGGTGAACGCACGCTGCGCCGCCAGTTTATCCAGCTGGCTGCCTTCCGGCACGTAGGCAGTCGGATCGGCGATCGCCACGGTCAGCCGCAGCGAGCCATCTTCCAGCGCTTCAACGTAGAGCGCATCATCCATATCTTCGGTGCTGGCGCTGTCGATGGTGACGAAATCGAGCGCGGTCAGATCTTCACGCGTCAGATTCTCATCCAGCATCTCGCCAAAGCTGACATCGGGCGCTTCACGCTCCAGGTTATGACGCGACAGCGTCACCCACCATGGCGCGAGGTGATCGTCAGCTTTAACAATGAAATCGGTCAGTTCGGCATAAAAACCGCGATCGCCTTTCAGCGGATGGCGACGCATTTCAGCGACAGCCCAGTCGCCATTCTCAAACTCGTGCGTCAGTCCGCGCACCGGACGGCACTGAATAGCGTCCCTGAGTAGCGGATGATCGGGCACAATTGACAGGCGATCGTCTTTCTTCTGGACCCGGCCAACAAAGCGGCTCAGGAACGGCTCAACCAGGGTTTCCGGCTCAGCGCTTTCACGATCTTTATCACTGTGGATCACGGCGACGATACGGTCACCGTGCATCACCTTCTTCATCTGCGGTGGCGGAATGAAGTAGCTTTTTTGCGCATCGACTTCCAGGAAGCCGAAGCCTTTTTCGGTGCCTTTAACAACGCCTTCAGCACGAGGCGTTTGCGAGTGGAGCTTCTCTTTCAGCTGCGCGAGCAGCGGGTTATCCTGGAACATAATTTTTACGTTTCGTTGCCTGATTGCGGCTGACAGTTTTACGCGAATCGACGCCGCGCGGCAAGGCAAAAAGCCGGACAGGCCGGCTTTTCAGGTGCGCTAAGTTGACCGTAATCAGGCGATGCGTTGGTCCGCCAGCGTCGACGACAGTTCCAGTTTCACCGGCACCGATTTCGAGGTCGGTGTTCCGCTGCCATCGCCGAAGCTGTTCAGCGGTACCAGCGGGTTGGTTTCCGGATAATAGGCCGCCAGATTGCCGCGCGGAATATTGTAGGGCACCAGTTTGAAACCGCTGACGCGACGGGTAATGCCATCATTCCATAGGGTTTCAATATCGACATTCTGGCCTTCGGTGAAGCCCAGATCGGCCATATCGTCCGGGTTGATGAACACCACTTCACGCTGACCAAACACGCCACGGTAACGGTCATCAAGGCCGTAAATGGTGGTGTTGTACTGATCGTGGGAACGCAGGGTCTGCAGCGTAAAGGGCACCTCCTGATCCAGATTCGGGAACAGTGAAGACGGCAGCGCTGCTGCGCTGAACTCCGCTTTGCCACTGGCGGTATTGAAGCGCAGTTCCGCCGCCGCGTTACCGAGATAGAAACCACCCGGAATATCACATTTAGCGTTAAAGTCTGCAAAGCCCGGAATGGTGGCGGCGATGTGCTCGCGGATCAGGTTGTAATCGCCTGCCAGATCCAGCCATTTCACTTTCTCATCACCCAGCACCGCATGAGCAATACCGGCCACAATCGCGGTTTCAGAACGCTGCGTCTCCGCCAGCGGAATGCCAATCCCTTCAGAGGCGTGCACCATACTGAACGAATCTTCCACCGTGATGAACTGGTTGCCGGTCGCCTGGCGGTCACGTTCGGTCCGGCCCAGCGTCGGCAGGATCAGCCCTTCATGACCCGGCACCAGATGGCTGCGGTTCAGTTTGGTGCTGATGTGAACGGTGAGTCCACAGCGTGACAGCGCTTCTTCAGTACGCGGTGAGTCCGGCGCGGCAGCAGCCAGGTTGCCACCCAGTGCAATCAGCACTTTTACTTCGTCGCGCAGCATCGCATTCAGCGCTTCAACGGTGTTGTGACCGTGGGCGCGTGGCGGTTCGAAGTTAAAGTGGTTACCCAGCGCATCGAGAAACGCCTGCGACGGCTTCTCATCGATACCCATGGTGCGGTTGCCCTGCACGTTACTGTGACCACGAACCGGGCAGAGACCCGCCCCTTTTTTGCCCAGCTGACCAAACAGCAGTTGCAGGTTGGTGATTTCACGTACCGTATCAACCGAGTGCTTATGCTGGGTAATGCCCATCGCCCAGGTACAGATCACCCGATCGGCACTCTGGTAGATTGCCGCGGCTTCACGGATTTGCGCCTGGGTCAGTCCCGACTGCGCCACAATCTGCATCCAGTCGGTGTTATCGACGGCCTCGATATAGGCTTCGATACCGTTGGTTTTGGCATTGATAAAGGTTTGATCAAACAGACCGCTTTCACCGGCTGCCAGGCGGGCGCGATGGGTTTCCAGCAGGCATTTCACCATGCCGCGCACCGCTGCCATATCACCGCCGAGATTCGGCTGATAGTAGGAGGAGCTGATGGTGCCGGACATCGAGGTCACCACTTCCAGCGGTTTTTGTGGATCGGCAAAGCGTTCCAGACCGCGCTCACGCAGGGTGTTGAAGGTCACGATCTTCGCGCCATGATCGGCGGCGTGACGCAGGCTATGCAACATGCGCGGATGGTTAGTGCCGGGATTCTGGCCGAAGACGAAAATCGCATCGGCATGATCAAAATCATCCAGACGGATAGTGCCTTTGCCCACGCCGATGCTGCGCTTCAGGCCGGTACCGCTGGCTTCATGGCACATGTTGGAGCAGTCGGGGAAGTTGTTGGTGCCCATCAGGCGGCCAAACAGCTGATAAAGCCAGGAGGCTTCATTACTGGCACGACCAGAGGTGTAAAGCTCCATCTGATCCGGGTTATCCATCGCCTTGATGTGACGGGCGATCAGGGCAAACGCGTCGTCCCAGCTGACTGGCTCATAGTGGTCAGTTTCGGCGTTGTAGCGCAGCGGATGAGTCAGACGTCCCTGATACTCCAGGAAATAGTCGCTCTGGGTGTAGAGCGTGGTCACGCTGTGTTTAGCGAAAAAGTCGGTGTCGACCATCCGGCGTGTCGCTTCCCAGGTGACCGCTTTCGCGCCGTTTTCGCAGAAGCTGAAGGTACTTTTGTTGTCATCGCCCCAGGCGCAGCCCGGACAGTCAAAACCGCGCGCTTTATTCATGCGCATCAGGTTGCGCATATTTTTCAGGGCCGCTTTGCTGTCAAGAACGAAACGCGTGGTGGCTTCCAGTGAACCCCAGCCGCCCGCAGCCGCGCGATAGGGTTTGATTTGGCGTTTAAATTTCATAGTGAGTGCAGGCTTTTTTATAGTAGGAAGTATTGTAGATAGTTTGTTATCAGGTTATGGCCTGATGGTGAAGTGGAGTGTGCAATTATCATCAAACCTTGTCTAATTGATTGACTTAATGGTGCGATAGCTGCCGTTTATCATGCATCGGCCAGAATTGTGATGCTGCTCAAATTTTACCCGCCTGTAACCTGCCGATAACGGGAGTTCTCACCACAACGGGCTAATACTTGCTGTTCATACCAGAAGAGGGCGCGACTCGATGAAACAGCTGACCAGCCAGATCCATGCGTTCGGCAAAGCGTTAATGATGCCAATCTCGGTGATCGCCGCGGCGGGGATCTTTCTCGGGCTGGCGGCAGCCATGCAAAACCCGGCAGTGACTGGCGATGCTTTTGCCCAGATGCAGGTGCCGCAGTTGATTATTGGTTTTATTCGCAAGGTTGCTGGCGCGCTGTTTGCTAACCTGCCGGTGTTCTTTGCGGTTGCCAGCGCCATCGGGCTGGCAAAAGCGGAAAAACCCACCGCTGCCTTTGCCGCCGTGATCGGCTATATCGCCATGAACGTCGGCATCAACGCCACGCTGGCGGCGAAAGGGATTACCGCGGCAACCACAACACCGGAGGCGTTACAGCAGGCCGGGCTGGACCAGACCACCGCGATGATGCGGTCGGCGGAATATATCGAGATGCTGGGCGTCTTCACCTACAACATGAGCGTGCTGGGCGGGGTCATCGCCGGGCTGGTAACGGTGGCGCTGCATAATCGCTTCTATACCCAACAGCTCCCGACGGCGATCAGTTTTTTCGGTGGCCGCCGCTTTGTACCGATCGTGACCGTGGTCTGCCTGCCGCTGATTGGCGTGCTGCTGGCGATGATCTGGCCGACCATCGGCAACGGCATCGCCTGGATTGGCCAGATGATTGGCAAAAGCGGGCAGTATGGCGCTTTTCTGCTTGGGGCGTTTGAACGCATCCTGATCCCAACCGGCCTGCACCATATTCTTAATGAAACCGTCCGCTTCACCCCGATTGGCGGGATGGCGATAGTGGACGGGCAGACGATTGTCGGCGCGCTGAACATCTTTAATACCTCGCTGACTCATCCGGGTATGATCCCGGACGACACGCTGCGCACCGCCACTCAGTTTCTGGCACAGGGTAAAATTCCGGTGATGATGTTTGGTCTGCCTGCCGCTGCGCTGGCGATCTATCATACCGCCCGGCCGGAGCACAAGCAGCGGGTGAAAGCGCTGGTACTGGCGGGCGCGCTGACCTCGTTTACCACCGGTATCACCGAACCGCTGGAGTTCTGCTTTATCTTCGTTTCACCGGTACTCTATCTGCTGCATGCGTTTCTCACCGGCCTCTCGTTTATGCTGATGTCGATGCTGCATCTGATGATCGGTAACGTGCAGGGCGGGATTATCGATCTGGTGGTATTTGGCATCTTAGGCGGCGCAAAAACCCACTGGTGGTGGACGCTGGCGCTGGGCGTGGTTTACGTCCCGATCTACTACTACGCTTTCCGCCTGGTCATCACCCGCATGAACGTTGAAACGCCGGGCAGAGAGTCGGATGAAGAGAAACCCCAGCAGGTGAGCGGGGATGAGCGCACTCAGGTGATCATCAGCGGGCTGGGCGGTCAGGCCAATATTGAGGATGTCGATTGCTGCTTTACCCGACTGCGGGTGCGGGTCAAAGACATGAAAGAGGTGGTCGATCAGACTCTGATGAGCACCGGGGCCAATGGGGTGAACCGGGTCAGTGACAACGATGTGCAGGTTATTTACGGACCGCAGGTGGAAAAGATCGCCAATCAGGTGAAAATGGCGCTCGGCGTGGCGTAACCGCAGCCGTGTTCGGAACCCGCTGACAGCCCGAGGCCATCGGGCTGTCAGGCGCAGATTTTTTATCTCTTTATCCGGCTGCCGTCTGGCTTAAAGTAACTAAAAAAAGCCGTACCCTAATGGGGGACAATTTCTGGCCGATATAACAGCATTCGTTCATTTTCCGGAAGTTGTTATGTCACTCAAAAAATCCTCTCTGCTGATTTTCTCTTTCCTGCTGGCGCTGTTTCTGACCAGCGTAGCCATCAGCACCTGGCTGCTGGTGCAGAGTAATCAGTCGTTAAACGCCGTCAATAAAGAGATCCGCGTGGTGCTGTCGGTCATCGACCCGATTAACCACAGTCGGACGCTGCGCGTGCGCCTGATGGAGTACATGAAAGCCATCGAAGAGAGCAACGGTCAAAACGCGGCCTCTCTGGAGGGCGTCAGAACGGTAGCGGCGAAGGCCGATGCTGCGTTTGAAGCCTATATGGCAGCCCCGCGTCTGCCGGGCGAAGAGGCGGAAGCCGATGCCTATCGTCAGGCCTATCTGGCTTACCGTCAGCAGGGGCTTCAGCCGTTGATCGATGCAGCCGAAGCGCATGATCAGGTGCGGTTTAAAAATCAGATTGCCAGCGTGGTGCGCCTTGACCGGCAGTACGAAATCATCCTCGATCGGGTGCTGGCCCAGCATGAAGCCTACGCCAAAAAGCTCAACACCGACGCGCAGAGCCATTTCACCTCTGGTATCACGCTGCTGGCTGTTTTTGGCATCCTGTTCTTTGCCATCATTATTGCCATCTACCTGTTTATGCAACGCTATGTCCTTTCACCACTCAATCAGGCCCAGGCGCACTGTAAACTGATTGCCGCTGGCGTACTGGATAGCAGCGTGCCGGTCAAAGCCGGTTCACGCAGCGAGATCCAGCAGCTGATGGCGTCGCTGGAGCAGATGCGCAGCGCCCTGACGGACATTATCCTGCAGGTGCGTGATTCGACCCGTTCGGTCTCGACTGCGTCACAGGAGATTGCGGCGGGTAATATCGACCTTGCCTCGCGCACCGAACAGCAGGCCGCGGCGCTGACCCAGACTGCCGCCAGCATGGAGCAGCTGGGCGCTACCGTTAAACAGAATACCGGCAATGTGTTTGAGGCCTGTCGCCTGACCAGTGAAGCGGTGCAGAATGCCGAAAGCGGTGCCAAAGTGTCGCAGGAGGTGGTGGTTTCGATGGCGATGATTAATGCCAGCTCGAAAAAAATTGAAGAGATCACCACCGTGATCGACAGCATCGCTTTCCAGACCAACATTCTGGCGCTGAATGCCGCCGTGGAAGCGGCGAGAGCCGGTGAGCAGGGCCGTGGCTTTGCGGTGGTGGCGGGTGAGGTGCGTAATCTGGCCCAGCGCAGCGCCGTCGCGGCAAAAGAAATTGAGAGCCTGATTGCTGAATCGGTGGCGATTATTCACGCCGGTTCTGACCAGGTCAGCCGCACCGGTGATGCCATGAGCGCCATCATCTCTTCGGTCAGCCAGGTTAATCAGCTGATGGAGCAGATCTCCACCGCTTCGGACGAACAGAGTCGCGGAATTGGACAGATTGAGCAGGCGGTGACCGAGATGGACAGCGTGACGCAGCAGAACGCCGCGCTGGTGCAGGAGTCCGCCGCTGCCTCGGCTTCACTGGAAGAGCAGGTGCACTATCTGACGAAATCGGTCTCCACCTTCCGGCTGTCAGCCCGCTAACCGGCACTCCCGCGCTCTCTCGCCGCGCGGGAACTGCATGGCGACCCGAGCTTTCTGAACCGGGTCTGACCGTGCGCAAGGAGAGGGAGTTTAGCCGGCGCCGCCCGCTTGTTTGCGACGAAAAATCAGCGGATTATATCGGCCATGTTTGCCAGGATGCGTAGGTTCCATGCTGATCACCACTGAAGATGCGCGCAGTATCGGCGCGGATAGTCGTCTGGCCTGTACGCTGGCCGCGGCTGCAGGCGCGCTGAACACCGCGGCGTTTGAGATTGTCGGCTTTTTCTCTGCCAATATGACCGGAAACGTCTCTTCGCTCTCCGATCATCTGGCAAAAGCCAATTTAGGGGCAGGCCTGTTTTTTCTGTCGATCGTCTGCCTGTTTATTGCCGGTTCGATGATCTCAACGCTGATCATTAATTTAGGACGTCGCCGTAATATCCGCACGATTTATGCCGTGGTGATCCTGGCCGAAGGCGCGGCGCTGCTGGCACTGGGCGTGGCTGAAACCCTTTTTTCACCGGATGCGCCTGGCGTGCTGCTGATCATGAGCCTGAGTTTCCTGATGGGCTTACAAAATGCAGTGGTTACCCGGATCTCAAATGCGCGGGTTCGCACTACGCACGTCTCCGGCACCGTGACTGATATCGGCATTGAGCTGGCGATGCTGTATGAGGTGTTACGGCGCAAAGTCTCTCCCAAAGAGGCGCCGCTCTATCTGGATCGCCTGCGGCTGCACGGCCTGACGCTGTTATCCTTTCTCACAGGCGGCGTGGCAGGAATCTGGCTCTACAGCGTGCTGGGATATGGGTTTTTGCTGCCGGTCGGTTTCGCACTCATTGCGCTGGCGCTGAAAACCATCGTCAGGCGTGCAAGGACAGGCTGAATGATCCTTGCTGTTAAGACGTATGCGCGCGTAACCGCTAAAATTGAAATGAATCATCGGGTAAACACCCCAAATAAAATAAGACATCGTGGATTCACCTAACCTGCTGACGGGTCATTAACATCGACATAAAACAATTAATTTACCTGTGTAATCTCGAACGCGAACGCCATTTTGGCCGGGCCGCCGAAGCCAGTTTTGTCACCCAGCCGACGCTTTCGATGCGCCTGAAAAATCTGGAGCGCGAGCTGGGCCTGTCGCTGATTAATCGCAGTAACAACTTTGCCGGTTTCACCCCGGAAGGCGATCGCGTGCTGGCGTGGGCGCGGGAGATCGTGTCGGTTTATCAGGGGCTGAAGCTGGAAGTGGAGTCGCTGAAGCATGGGGTCAACGGCACATTGCGGCTCGGCGTGGTACCACAATGCAGCGTGGCATTACCGCTGCTGTTAAAGGCGGTGCAGGCGCGTTATCCGCAGCTCGATTACCGGATTGCGGTGCTGAGTGCCGATCAACTGCTGGAGGCGCTCAACAGCCACACCGTGGATGTCGGCATTGGCTTCTTTGAAATGGCCACGCTGCGTGAACTCCATTTTCAGACGGCGATGCTGGCCGATCGGGGCGTTGAGGCGATCTTCCATCCCGACCATTTTCCTCAGCTGGTGGCGAGCGCTCCGCTCACGCTGAAAGAACTGGCGCAGCAACCGCTCTGCCTGGCGGAGCCGACCCGTTATTTCCGGCGTTATCTGGATATGGCGTTTCGCGAGGCGGCGCTGGTGCCGCGGGTGGTGGTCGAAAGCGCCTCAGTGATGCAACTGATGCAGTGCGCCCAGGTCGGGCTGGGATTGCTGGTCTCCCCGGTGGGTCACCTGTTGCCCGGTTCGCTGCAGGGATTGCATCAGCGGCCCATCCAGCTGCAACCGATGGCGCGCGAAGCGGCGCTGGTGATAGCTGAACCCGGACGCGCCACGCCGCTGGCCCAGCACTTTTTTGATGAAGCGCGCGGGCAGCTACCGGTCTGACGGTTTTACCTGACTTCCCCCAGCGCATAAAACAGCCGGCTGTTCCAGTTACCGATCGCCACTGACTGAATCACACCAAAGAGGGCGTCTGCGGTCCAGCCTGCCTCCGCCAGCGGTTGCAGATGTGCCGCGCTGAAGCGTTCCGGCGCACGGGTGAGCTGGGCGGCTAGCGCGACAATCTGCCGCTGCGGCTCACTGATGCCAGCCTCATCGACGCCCTCAATCAAATCCTCACTGCCGGACAGGTGCTGAAAGGCCCGGCGGCTGCCGAGTATCCGTGCTGCGGTCGCTTCAGCCAGCGGCTGACCGGCCGCTAATTGCTGACGCAACTGCACCCAGCCATACAGCGCCGACGCATCATGCGCCAGTAGCCACACCGCATCCTGCATTCCCGGCAGCGCCTGACTGCGGGTGATCGCCGCCAGCTGTTCGGCACTGGCGTAGCGTAACTCCAGCGGTTTCAGCGCCGGACGCCACTCAGCCGGCTGACCGAAGCCGATGCGGTCAGCATCCGGCGGGGGAGTGGAGCCAGGCAGCCAGCGCACCGGCTGGGCCTGCAGCGCCTGTAGTCCGGCGACCACGCGCGCCTGATAGCTGACAAAACCGATCAGCTGGTTGAGCGTAACGATATCCGGCTCGGTCAGGCCTACGGCATCCAGCGCGGAAATGGCGCTGGCGGTGATCAGCTCGGGCTGCATCGCCAGCTGACGGGCGTACTGGGTGATTTGGGTCAGACGATTGTTGCTCTCACGGGATGAATCGGGTCCGGGCAGCGGATTAAGACGTGCCGAGTAGTGATTGCACAAGCGCTGGACGCCAGCCACCTGGGCGACGGTCAGGGCGGTGCTGAGGCGATCGTACAGCGTCAGGGTATGGGTCAGCGAGGTCGTGACGCGGTCGGGGAACAGCAGCTGCGCCAGATCGCGCGCCGCCAGCAAAGCGGGCTGGTTCGCGCGCAGCACTGCCGCGATCTGCGCATCATCGGTCAGGCAGCCCAGCAGGAAACGGTCATCAATGTGAGCGGCTTCAGGCACCAGCGGAGCGGCCTGCGTGATGCGTGGACTGGTCTGGCTCTCGTAAAACCAGTGGTTATGGCCCGGATAGCGGCGTTGTTCCATGATCAATCCTTTTGCAAAATTCTGGTTCGGCAGGCAGGCGGCAGAATCTGAAAAATTGCCTGACCGAAGGGCAGAGGTATCCTCGCCGAAGGCCAGGCCAGGGCAAAAGAATGATCGGTGATAATTAATAGCGTTACGGTATAACGACAGGAAAATCAGGTCTGAAGGGGATGGGGCGAGAAGAAGAAAGAGAAGGGCGAGCCAGGCTCGCCCTCAGAAACTTATTTCAGTTCCAGTTCGTTCATTGCAGCGATGCTGAAGCCGCCGTCAACGTGAACGATTTCACCGGTGATGCCGCCTGCCAGATCAGAGCAGAGGAATGCCGCTGAGTTGCCGACATCTTCGATGGTCACGGTACGACGAATCGGGGTAACCGCTTCGCAGTGAGCCAGCATCTTACGGAAATCTTTAATGCCTGAAGCGGCCAGCGTACGAATTGGACCGGCAGAAACGGCGTTAACACGAACGCCTTCCGGACCCATTGCATTCGCCATATAGCGGACGTTGGCTTCCAGTGACGCTTTCGCCAGACCCATCACGTTGTAGTTCGGGATGGCGCGCTCAGCACCCAGGTAAGAAAGGGTCAGCAGCGCAGACTGTGGGTTCAGCATCGCGCGGCACTCTTTGGCCATCGCAACGAAGCTGTATGCACTGATGTCATGCGCGATTTTGAAGCCTTCGCGGGTTACGGCATTCACATAGTCACCATCCAGCTGGTCGCCTGGGGCGAAACCGATGGAGTGAACGAAACCGTCAAATTTCGGCCAGGTTTTTGCCAGTTCAGTGAACAGGGATTTGATGCTCTCATCTTCGGCAACGTCACACGGCAGAACGATGTCTGAGCCCAAATCTTTAGCAAACTCTTCCACACGACCTTTTAATTTGTCGTTCTGGTAGGTGAAAGCCAGTTCTGCGCCCTGTTTGTGCATCGCCTGTGCAATACCGTAGGCGATGGAAAGTTTACTGGCAACGCCAGTAATCAGAATGCGCTTACCGGAAAGAAAACCCATAGCTGTAATCCTTATGGTCATTGTAGTTGGCGGCCGCATTGTTTAAAAAGTAGGCGACCGACGTTAATCGACGTGCGGATTCTAGCACGTCTGTCTGAAATCAGGTAAATCAGCCCGCAAATTGCGGGAGAGGCAGCAATGATTAGTGTTCTCGCCGCCAGGCTTCGGCGGTCAGCGCTTCGCCAAAATGGCTGCTGATCAGCCGACGGGTCAAATCGTGCAACGGGGAGGCCAGCACATCGGCGGTTCCGCCACGCTCCACCACTTCGCCCTGATGCATCACCAGCACCTGATCGCTGATGTGCTTCATCATGCCGAGATGCTGGGTAACATAAATGTAGGCGATGCCGTGTTTCTCCTGCAGTTCCAGCATCAGATTGACCAGCTGCGAACGCATGGTCATATCCAGCGAGGCCAGCGCTTCATCCGCCACGATCACTTTCGGTTGCAGGATCAGCGCGCGCGCCAGGCCCAGACGCTGTTTCTGGCCGGGCGCCAGCATATGCGGATAGTAACCGGCGTGATCGCGCAGCAATCCTACCTGGCGCAGCGTAGCGATAATGCGTTTCTCCCGCTGTTCGGCGGTCAGCTCGGTATTGAGCCGCAGCGGAAAATCGAGGATCTGGCTGACCCGCTGACGCGGATTCAGTGAGGTTGACGGGTCCTGAAAAATCATCCTGATACGCTGGCTGCGGTAGCCGTAATCGCCAAAGCTGAGCGGATGATCGTCAATCAGGATTTCGCCCTCGGTCGGTGCGACCATCCCGCTGAGCATTTTTGCCAGCGTCGATTTGCCGGAGCCGTTTTCGCCGATAATCGCCAGCGTTTGCTTTTCGCGCAGGGTAAAGCTGACCGATTTCACCGCTTCGACATGCTGCCGACGAAACAACCCGGTGCGATAGCGAAAGGTTTTGCTCAGGTTGCGCACTTCCAGCAGGGTTTCCATGTTACTGGCTCTCCATGTTCAGCGGGAAATGACAGGCGTAAAGATGCGATTTACTGCCCGCCAGGCGCGGCGTTTCAACGCACTTTCGCTGCGCATAGGGGCAGCGCGGTCCCAGCCGGCAGCCTATCGGCAGGCTCTCCAGCGATGGAATAGCCCCCGACAGCGTATTCAGCCGGCTTTTATGCGGCAGAGCGCGACCAAAGTCAGGCATGGCGCGAATCAGCGCCTGGGTGTAAGGATGGTGCGGCGTGGTCATCAGATCGTCGCTCTGGGCGGTTTCCACCGTCTGACCACAATACATCACGTTTATCCGATCGGCCCATTGACTCATGGTGCGCAGATCATGACTGATCAGCAAAATCGTGGTGTTGTTATTCTGGTTGAGGCGACTCAGCAGGCGGAAAATCTGTGCCTGGGTAGTCGGCTCCATGGCGTTGGTCGGCTCATCGGCGATCAGCAGGCGCGGCTGGTTCGCCAGCGCGATGGCGATCATCACTTTCTGACACTCACCTTCAGTCAGCTCGTAAGGAAAGCTGCGCATGATATCTTTGTGATCCTTGATGCCGACGCGATGCAACAGTTCGATGGCACGGGTTTTGCGCCAGAACCAGAAGCGCTTCAGCCACGGACCTTTATAGGTCCAGCGCGGAATCGCCTGCATCAGCTGGCGGCCAATGCTTTCGGAGGGATCGAGACAGGATTGCGGCTCCTGAAAAATCATGGAAACGTTATGGCCGACAATACGACGGCGATCGCGGGGTGACAGCCGCAACAGATCCACATCATCAAACACCATGCGATCGGCGGTGACGCGCCAGTTATCTTTGGTCACGCCGCATATCGCTTTGGCCACCAGGCTCTTGCCCGATCCTGATTCACCCACCAGTCCGCGAATTTCACCTTCGCTCAGGGTCAGGTTGACGCGATCGACCGCCTTGACCGGCCCGTCGGCAGTCATAAATTCAATGGTGAGATTTCGAATATCGAGTAACGGCATTTATTCCACTCCCGCTTCGACGGCGCGACGAATGCCGTCACCGAGCAGGTTAACAATTAATACGCTGACCATTAGCGCCACGCCAGGCAGCATGACGGTCCAGGGCGCGACATAGATCAGTTCAAGCGAATCCCCCAGCATGGCACCCCATTCGGGTGAAGGCAGCTGTGCGCCCAGATCAAGAAAGCCCAGTGCCGCAATATCCAGAATCGCCATCGACAGGGCGCGGGTAATCTCACTGATCAATAATGGCAGAATGTTAGGCAGGATGGCGTAGCGCAGAATATTACGACTGCTGGCGCCATCGAGCCGGGCTGCTACCACATACTCTTTTTCCAGTTCATCATGAACCGCGCTATAAATCTCCCGCACCAGACGAGGCATCAGGGCCAGCCAGACCGCCAGCATGGCGTGCTCCAGGCGGGGACCGAGAAAGGCCACCACAATAATCGCCAGCAGCAGCGAAGGAATCGACAGCAGCGTATCCAATACGTGATTCATCACGGCAGACCGCACGCCGTGCGTCATGCCCGCCAGTATGCCTAACACCAGCGCCCAGAAGGTTGCAAACAGTGTGACCAGCATGGCCGACCCGACCGTGGGGCCGGCACCGCTCAGCAGGCGGCTCAACAGATCGCGGCCTAAATCGTCCGTGCCGAGGAAAAACGACACATCGCCATAGCGTGACCAGGAAGGCGGCAACAGCTGATAACCCAGGAACTGTTGATCAATACCGTAGGGCGCGATCAGTGCGCCAGTTAAACAGAGCAGCAGCAACGCGCCAAAGCCATACAGGCCCACCATCGCCGCGGTATCGCGATAAAAATGGTGCCAGCTCTGACGAAACGCGCTGGGCAGGCGTTTTTCGGCATAGATATTATCGGAGGGCATAGATTATCGCCTGATAATGATGAGACAAGGTTGGAACTGAATTGAAATTTTGATTCATAACAAGGGTTTGCTCTGTTTTGTGCTCAAACGTAGTGTAGCGTGCTTTAGCCCGAATAACTTCTTTTACCGCATGCTTAGGGATCACAAACGGCCCGGTGAAGGATAACCCGCATGACAACAAGCCTCTCATCAGCAGAAACGGCCACTTCCTGTGGCAGTCAGGCATTATTGATGCGCGGGGCTACTCTCCGGTTGTTCAGGCTGGACAGCATCAGCGACCTACGCTCACTGTGACGATTATCCGTCTAACTCCCATTCGCTGGCAAGGGAACCGCGACACCCATCAGGCCAGAACCGCCGATCATCACTTCAGGCCGGGCATAGCGGGCTGGCAGATGGCGGGGTATCGGGTAGTGCAGAAGCAAATTTTGCTGCACAAAATCAGTCACAGCAGGCTGAGCAACTTATATCCAGGCGGCAGCGGCGTAAAAGAAAAAATAGCCATGAAATAATCCGGGGAAATATCCATCAGCTTAAAGCCACTCAGTTTAACCGGCGGATCGTCAGCTTAATTTTATCCGCTCACGGCTGTTCAGTGTCGGTAGTCGTAATTGAGTTGGTGGAGGGTTTATTTTTAACGGGATTTATCTTAGTTTTCGACAGGGCAGCATCCAGGCTATTTTATCTGATATTTCCCTGCGTTAACGGGATAAAAGTAAATATTAAAAATTCCGGAAAATAACAATCATTGTAATGAAATGTGGAGTGAAAGTTAATATTCTTGTTAAGTTATCCAGCTATAGCATTTTAAGTTTAAGATGGTTCCGAGTATGGATATTTTGCTATTGTGCCCGTTCTGCTAATACAGATAATGAAGCTCCTTTTAGGAAAACAAGGAAAGTAAAAAGATGAGAGAATTATCTATTAATGAATGTCAGTCAATTTCCGGTGCAGGCCTGGCTGAAGGTTTAATGAGCGCAACACTGCTTGGCGTTGCGGGTACCTGGGGCGGCTTAATGCTGGGCACGCGTGTTGGCAGCAACGGCGGCGGCATCTTAGGCATTGGTTCTCTCGGTGCGCTGGTTGGCGGTATTGTCGGCGGTATCGCCGGTGGCGTTGGTGCAGCACTCACTGGTCTGATTACCGGCTGGGACAGCACCGCTGGTGCAGTACAACTGCTGGCTGATTTTGAAGCGAGCCTGTTAAACGGCACCTTCGGCATGATCCCAGACGCAGTATAATCAGCGTCATAAAATTTAAAATCACGCCATCATGATATTAATTTATATTCCTGCCACGCATGGCAGGAATATTTTTTGGTAAATCAATCGCCGCATTGAAGACGTTGTTTTTTCATCCCGTTCCGGCTTATCAATATCTGTTCCCCATGCTGTTAACTTCCGAATTATTGTCCAGATAAAATCCGTCTAAACCTCTGCGCTGTCAATTTGGCAAGCTGACTATTTTAGCGCCATTAATGTCGATCAGAGTAAAAAGATTACATTGCCCGATTCTGCTTTATTTCTGCGAAAAGCGGCTAACCATGCTGACTCATCATGATGCGTGAATTGAAAAATCCATCAGACACTCAGGAAAGGATCTATTCTGGCTGCAGGCAATCAGATAATCCCAATAACCGACGGCCAGAGAGAGAAAGCTATTGTTTAAGAAATATCGCATCCGACCTGAACAGCCGAATGCGAATGGGGTTCTAAAATAGTATCCGACAGGCAGCGCAGAGCCGCGCTATCGCAGGGCGTACCATTCTTTGTGTTTCAGCGGGTTCATGGCGGCGCCAATCACGTCGGAGATGACGTTAACCAGTATCACCAGCCCACCAATCACCATTACGCCAGCGGAGATCGCCGCGTAATCCTGCTGACGAATCGCATTAATTAACCAGCGGCCCAGACCCGGCCAGTTGAAAACCATCTCAGTGATCATGGCCAGCGTCAGCATGGTCGAAAATTGCAGGCCAAGACGCGGAATGACCGGCGGTAAGGCGTTGTGCAGCACATGGCGGCGGATCACCGTCAGGCGCGACAGGCCTCGGGTCGCAGCGGCTTTGACATAGTTTTTGTCCATCACTTCGCTGGTGCTGTTACGCAGCAGACGGATCACTTCGGTAGTCGGGGCCATTGCCAGTACCGTCACCGGCAAAATCAGATGGGTCAGGGCGCTGATAATCATTTCATGGCGCCAGGGTGAGCGGCTGAGCCAGGCATCAATCAGCGCAAAGCCGGACACATTCTGCACCGGATAGAGCAGATCGTGCCGGCCTGATACCGGCAGCCAGCCGAGCGTCAGAGAGAAGAAGAGGGTGAACAGCAGCGCCAGCCAGAAAATAGGCGCTGAAAAGCCGATCAGCGCCAGCGCACTGATGGTTTTATCCGGCCATTTGTTGCGCATCACGCCAGCACAGATGCCGAGCGGAATGCCGATCAGCAGAGCAAACAGAAAGGCCAGAATGCAGAGCTCCATGGTAGCCGGAAAGACTTCCCGCAGCTGCAGACCAATCTCCTGGCCATTGGTGCTGGAAACGCCAAAGTCAAACTGCAGCATGCCTTTGAACCAGAACCACCAGGCGTCAAACAGCGCAGCGCCTTCCAGCGGTGCATTCGGGGTAAAATAGCTCAGGCTAAAGCTGACCAGCGACAGCAAAAACAGCGTAATCAGCAGCAGCAGCAGGCGGCGCAGAATATAGATGATCACTTACTTTTCCTCACCTTCTTCACGATAAACCCCGGCAAACGAGGCGTTGCCAAACGGACTCAGCACCAGGCCTTTAATGTCATGGCGAAACGCCTGCAGTCGCAGCGACGACGCCAGCGGCAGAACCGGCAGCTCCTGCGCCAGAATCTGCTGCGCTTTGTCATAACTGTCGATGCGTCCCGACAGCTGCTGTGTTAACAGTGCATTCTGCAGAGTTTCATCAAATGCGGGCGAGCACCAGTGCGCATAGTTGGTCTGGGAGCGAATCGCCGCGCAGCTGAGCAGCGGACGGAAGAAACTGTCCGGATCGTTGCTGTCGGTTGCCCAGCCTGAAAGGGTGAGATCGTGATTCATCGACATCAGCTGGGCTTCCTGGAAACGGCCTTCAACCGGCACGATGGTCAGCCGGACGCCGACCTGCGCCAGATCGGCCTGCAATAACTCCGCGGTTTTAAGCGGGCTGGGATTCCATGATTGCGAGGATGACGGCACCACCAGTCGAAGATGCAGGTCAGTCAGGCCCAGCGCTTCCAGCTCCTGACGGGACTTCTGCGGATCGTATTCCGTGATACGGGCGTCACTGTCATAGGCCCATGAGGCACGCGGTAAAATAGAGGCTGCCGTCTCGGCGGTACCGTAGTAAATCGACTCCATCAGCCGTTCATTATTGATCGCCAGTGCCAGCGCGTGGCGCACTTCAGGGCGGTCCAGCGGTGGCTTGCGGGTGTTAAAGGCCAGATAGGCAATATTCATACCGGGCCGCAGCGTCATACGCAGGCGCGGATCGTCGCGTAAAATGCTGAGCTGACTGGCCGCCGGATAGGCCAGCACGTCACATTCACCGGTCAGCAGCTTAGATAAACGACCGGTACCACCGGCGCCCAGATCGATCACCGCCTGCTGCAGACGCGGCACGCCTTTCCAGTAGTGCGGATTACGCGCCAGACGAATGTATTGTCCGGTGCGGTATTCGCTGAGCTGATAAGGGCCGGTGCCTACCGGCTGGCGGTCCATCTCTTCCTGACGACCTTGCGCCGTCAGCTGGTCAGCATACTCTTTTGACAGCACCGGTGCGTAGTGGGTCGCCATATGCCAGAGGAAGGAAGCATCAGGACTGTTCAGCCGGAACTCTACCGTATTGTTATCCAGTTTCTTCACGCTCTGCACTGAATCAGCAAACTGCAGGCTATCGAAGTAGGGGTAGTTACCGCCGTTGACGTTGTGCCACGGATGATGACGATCGAACATGCGGGCAAAACTAAATACCACATCGTCGGCGTTCATCGGCCGGGTCGGTTTAAACTGGTTGGTCTGCTGGAACTGAACGCCGCTGCGCAGATGAAAACGATAGGTCGCACCGTTGTCCCGGACTTCCCAACTGGCCGCCAGATCGGGCTTCAGACGATAAGTGTAGGGATCAACATCCAGCAGGCGATCGTAAAGCTGGGCCGCCAAGGTATCGACGGTTAATCCGCTGCTGACCATTTGAGGATTGAAGGTATTAAGCGTGCCGCTGACGCAATAGACAAAGCCGCTCTGGCGGATATCGCCGGCGGGGGCCGACCATGCAGGCGCACTCAACACGCCGAGGCTAAACAACAGCGAACATATTAGTTTTGACATAGAACTCAACGATTTTGAGGCATTGAACAGAGTGTATCGCAAAGCCGGCAATGTCCCAAAATCTCAAAGGGTGCGCAGGCGGGTTTTCATTAATACAGCGGCAGAAAAAACGCACAGAGAGTGTGGTAATGAGAAATATTCTCAATTAGCGCTTTACAGATGATAATAGGAATGATTATTATTCCCTTGCACTTCGACGGTGGCTCTACCGGAGAAGAGCACGACATTGCTCACATTGCTTCCAGTATTGTTGCCCGCCTTCTGGCGGGCTTTTTTTTTGTCATCCGCTTTTTCTGGCGCAGTGTGCGGCATCACACCGCAGCGGCTCCCCTATCATCCGGAAAGAAGGGGACAGGTCGATGCGATATCGACCGGGAAGGGCTAAGGTCAGTGGGCATCTGCACCGGGTAAAAGGCTTACCGATGTCAGGGGAAAATAGCGGGTAAATGGCACGACAAAGGAGCATGGATCTGAAGTAAGCAGAGCAGGCCTCTGTGGGTACCTTGATAACGGGATCTTTTGCCAGCGCTGGCGCGCGTTTCACCAACCTAAGAAGGGTTGGGCCGGGCGTTGATGACAAGCCGGCATCATGTGATCCTGTCAGGCGCAGAACCCTGGGTTAATCGACGGGAAGAGGAGAAGGCGGAGAATCAGCAAGCGATTCAGGCGAGCGTAATTATTCTGTGAGCGCAAATTTAGCGGCTAATTTATGCAGGGCAACGACAGACATGAAATCCTGACTGCTTTCGAAAAACGCACTCCAGTTTTTTGACAGAAAAAAGGCCAGTGCTTCTTTTTCTTCTTCGGTCAGTTCCATCCTGAATACCCTTTTTTCTCTGTCGCTCTTTAGTTGATTTTGCTAAATCAACGCTCTGTTAGCGTTAATCACGCATCACAGAACAGACGGCGCATAAATTATCGGAATTAACATTTTCTCATCTGATGGCAAAAAAAAAGCGCCCTGATTGCAGGGCGACACCGAATGCCGATGAAAGCCTTTAATTGGTGTTAGCTTACACATTTAATTGATGAGGTCGTACTCACGGAAAACATTATTAACGCCTCAGCGACAACCGCAGTTAAACAGCGAGGTTTTGAACCGGCTATTTTTTGATGCCGATCAATTCTGCCAGCCTTTGGAATCTCATTGTCGATATTAACGTCAGTTATCCGGTGCTGAAAAAAGGGTCGTCGCCTCTGTCTCTGGATAAACGGATAATGCGAACTCTTCTGCTGACCAGCCTGAGCCATAGCCATCAGGAGTGGCAGGCATTACGGCAGCAGATGATCTTTAAGATAGAGACGCCAGTGTTCGATCTGCGTTCCGTCAGGTAAAAGACAATATTCGGTTTTACCGAAAAGGCTTTTTTCAGCCTTCAGTTCTCCGCCTTTCTGATGACAATAGTGTTCTGCTGAATTTTCACGCTGTGATGCGCCAGAACTGCAGGCTGAAACAATAAATAAAGCAATAAAAAGGGATATCGGTTTCATCATTCTTCTCTTAAAACAGAGGACGTTCATCACTGTTGGTATTCAGGCGTGGTACTCAGGGCTTTGCAAAAAAAGCCTGAGCAGGTGTGTAAAGCGGAAGCCGATAAGCTGTGGCCGATTAACAATTCTGCCATCGCAAACGGCTGCAAGTTATTGCCTGAAACCGGCTTACTCTGATGGTTAATTAATAACGGGCTGGCGGCGGGACCACAGCGGGCTATGTTAATCCTTGCCGGGGAAACAAACCCTCAACGCTGCGGTGAGTTGGCAATGAAAATAACCTGAGCCAGCGAATGTGCCGCAGCGGCTGTAGCGTATTCCGTTCGGGAAGCGCTACAGCCGCCTGACCGATCGGAATAGGGGCTTCCAGCGATGCAGCAATTAACCTGTTATTCACCACATCGTTTTGCCGGTTGCAGAAAAGAGCGCCACGGTGCCACAAACTTTGATCTCGACTTCTCTGAAGTGAGTCTCGAGAATTTGGTGTAACGCGTCCGCCGAATCCTGCCTGTTTGAAAATATTCCTTTTTTGTTATAAAGGTTCATCAACGCGGTGCCGAACTGATTGTGGCTGACGCCGGAGCCCAGAATTGTCGCGCCATAGAGTGTACCGTCAGCTTTTAACGCCTTCGCGGCATTGGCTATCACCGCCGCTTTCGACGTCATATTTCCGGGTAAGCAGTGAAGCAGATAGAACATTGAGACCGAGTCATAAGCGTTATGCATCGGATCAGGAAGCGGCAACAATATATCGTGCTGTAAACACTGGGTTTCGAATTGAGACGCAATGCGCGCACGAGCAGCATTCAGGCTGTTAAGATTGAGATCGACAAGGGTGATACTGCGCGGTTTTACCCGACTCCTGGCGAGGTAATAGCCGGTGCCGACGCCGATATCCATATGCTTTTCGCCGGAAAAGCGTTGAAAGTGTTTAAGCAGCACCGACTCCGTATCGCACCGCCAGGCATAGCTGTTTGAGATATTAAGCACCCACCAGTCGTAGGCTTTTAATGAGAGCGGTGTATAAACCTGCGAACCTTTTTGGCTTTCACTCTTCATTTTATCAACGTCCTTTTATCACTTTATCTTCCGGGAATGGGCTCAGGGGGTTATGAGTGAAGAGCGCTCTGATCGCATCCTGAATACAGAGCACTCTTCAGCAGGGTGAGGATTATTTTCAGGCAGCGATCACCGGCTGCTGTCTGAACTCTCAGCTCTCTGTGTGACGCTGCTGCATCTCGCGCTGATATTTATGATAATCCACGCCACACTCTGCTGAGCAGAACGCGGTGCTGGCGACCACAGGCTGGTCCTCGCACCAGATACAGAGCCCGTCGGGGCTGGTTAATGACGGCTGGCGGTTAACCAGAGCCGCCGTAATAATTGCCTGTTCAAGTTGTTGCGCTAAATCCGCGTCATCCATAACTCTTCTCTCATGGTCTGTTAAAGGAAACGTGTCGTACCACTTCGCATCCGCAGGCTGAGATCATAACCCAGCCGTTAGGCCTGCTGTTAGTGTGGATTTATACAGAATAAACCGGTCATTCTGTCTGATAAGTAAACAGGCATTAAGTGAAAGAAAGAGCGCCTTTTGGTTTCACTGTGATTAAGGAATAAAGGTGCAGAGCGGCCTGGCGGTGATTAACGGCCAGGCCGATGATGACCGACAGGCTTTATGGCGAAGAGGAGTAACGCTGGACGATGGCTGACGGAAAACAGGGCGTGCTGTCTACCGTCTTAACCTCATAATTTATCGTTAGAAATGCCGTGTTTTTTCATCATGGCGCGCAATTGATGGTAGGTGACGCCTAACAGACCGGCGGCGCGGCGCTGGTTATATCGCGCCTGTTGCAGGCTGGTTTCTACCAGATCGCGCTCCTGCTGATTCTGCCACTGACGCAGATCCAGCGGCAGCGAAGGCAGTTCGCCATCGTGATCCGGGCGGCTTACCGGCAGGGCATCAACCGGTTCAGGACGTGAAGCGAACGGATTAATAATTACATTATCCAGCGGCTGCTCGCTGCTGTTATGGCGATACACCGAACGCTCAACCACATTCTTCAGTTCACGCACGTTGCCGGGCCAGTGATAACTCAGCAGCGTCTGCTGTGCCTGAGGCGTAAATCCGGGGAACAGCAACAGGCCGAGTTCACGGCACATCTGAATAGCAAAATGTTCAGCCATCACCAGGATATCGCTGCGCCGCTCACGCAGCGGCGGCAGTTGCACGACGTCAAAGGCCAGACGATCCAGCAGGTCGGCGCGGAATTTTCCGGCCGCCGCCAGCGCGGGCAGGTCTTCATTAGTGGCGCAAACCAGGCGCACATTCACCTGCAAAGAGTGGTTACCCCCGACGCGCTCCAGCTGACCATATTCGATCACCCGCAGCAGTTTTTCCTGTACCAGCATCGGTGCCGTCGCCAGCTCATCCAGAAACAACGTCCCGCCGTCCGCCCGTTCAAAACGGCCCAGATGGCGCTTCTGAGCACCGGTAAACGCGCCAGCCTCATGACCGAACAGTTCAGAGTCGAGCAGGTTTTCATTCAGCGCCGCGCAGTTAAGCGAGATAAACGGTCCCTGCCAGCGATCGGAAAGATAGTGTAAACGACTGGCGATCAGCTCTTTGCCGGTACCGCGCTCACCAATCACCAGCACCGGTTTTTCCAGTGGTGCCAGCTTCGACACCTGTTCCAGGACCTCAAGGAAATTATTGGACTCACCGAGAAGGTTATCGTTAGTTCCTGCCATGATGAATTTCGCCACCCCTTAATCATTTTGACTATATTAGAACAAGCTTAAAGGGCTGTAAAATTTAAAAATTGCTATAAATCAAATAATTATAAAATTGGCACGCATCTTGTATTAGCTATGTAGCGCAACACGCCATGACACATTAAAAGAGGAACATCATTATGGGTATTTTTTCTCGTTTCGCCGACATCGTTAATGCCAACATCAATTCGCTGCTGGAGCGTGCGGAAGATCCGCAGAAACTGGTCCGCCTGATGATTCAGGAAATGGAAGACACCTTAGTCGAAGTCCGCTCAACCTCAGCGCGTGCGCTGGCTGAAAAGAAACAGCTGTCACGCCGGATTGAACAGGCGGAGATCCAGCAGGCGGAATGGCAGGAAAAAGCTGAGCTGGCACTGCGTAAAGATAAAGATGATTTAGCCCGTTCAGCGCTGATCGAAAAACAGAAACTCACTGACCTGATCGCCACACTGAAACAGGAAGTCAGCCAGGTTGAAGAGACGCTGGAGCGGATGAAAGGTGAAATCAGCGAGCTGGAGAAGAAACTGAGCGAAACGCGGGCGCGTCAGCAGGCGTTAACGCTGCGTCATCAGGCGGCATCCTCTTCTCGTGACGTTCGTCGTCAGCTGGACAGCGGTAAAATTGATGAAGCGATGGCGCGGTTTGAGTCGTTTGAACGTCGCATCGATCACATGGAAGCCGAAGCGGAAAGCCACGGTTTCGGTAAACCGAAAACCCTGGATCAGCAGTTTACTGACCTGAAAGCGGATGATGAAATCAGCCAGCAGCTGAACGCGCTGAAAGCCAAAATGAACCGCACTGAATAATTATCGACGTTGCGATGAGTGATTAAGGAGAGTCAATGAGCGCACTTTTTCTCGCCATACCGCTAACGATCTTCGTGTTGTTCGTGGCACCGATCTGGTTATGGCTGCATTACAGCAACAAACGCAACGGCGGTTCGGAACTGTCGCAAAGCGAAATCCAGCGCCTGCAGCGCGTTGCTCAGGACGCGCAGCGGATGCGCGAACGCATCGATGCGCTGGAGGCGATTCTGGACGCAGAGCATCCTAACTGGAGGCAACCATGATGAAAGGCCGCAAGTTATGGCGTAAGCCTGACGAAGGTAAACTGATGGGCGTCTGTGCGGGCCTGGCGGAGTATCTCGACATTCCGGTGCGCTTACTGCGCGTTATCATGGTGCTATCTCTGTTTTTCGGCCTGTTTATGTTTACCGTGGTCGCTTATTTCGTGCTGGGCTTTGTGCTGGATGTTAAACCGGCCAATGCCGCTGACAACCCACGTCAGCCCAGCGCCAGCGAACTGCTCGACCAGTTAGAAAGCGCACTGCAGCGCGACGAACGCAGCGTGCGCGATGTGGAACGCTACGTGACGTCTGAAACCTTCAGCGTGCGTAGCCGCTTCCGCCAGCTTTGATTCTTCTTACTCCGGGCCTGTCGCAGGCCCTTTCGCTGACCCTCTGGAGGTGTCGATGACTTTTTCGCGATCCACTGCTTTTCGCCACCGCGCGGCACCCGCGTTGAAGTCGGCGGCTAAATTCATCATTATCAATGCTGTCACCTACGGGCCTGCGGGTGTGACGGGCTGGGCAGTGAAATCGGTCGCCCGTCGACCGTTACGCCTGTTACTGGCGCTGGCGCTTGAGCCACTACTGAAACGCGTCATGAACCGCGCGGCCTCGCGCTTCATCAGGGAGAAAGATGAAAAGACTGCAAACTGAATTTATCGCATTAATGAACCGCGGCGTGGACCGTCATCTGCGCCTGGCGGTCACCGGCCTGAGCCGAAGTGGCAAAACGGCCTTTATCACCTCGCTGGTTAATCAGCTTCTGACGGTCCACAGCGGCGCACGTTTGCCGCTGTTTTCCGTGGTGCGGGATGAGCGCCTGCTCGGGGTAAAGCGGGTACCCCAGCGCGATATGGGCACGGCGCGCTTTACCTACGATGAAGGACTGGCGCAGCTCTATAGCACGCCGCCCGCCTGGCCGACCCCTACGCGCGGCGTCAGCGAAATGCGACTGGCACTGCGCTACCGGCCTAATGATTCGCTGCTGCGCCATCTGAAAGAAACCGCCACGCTCTATCTTGAAATCGTGGACTATCCTGGTGAATGGCTGCTCGACCTGCCGATGCTGGCCCAGGATTATCTCGCCTGGTCGCGGCAGATGAACGGTCTGCTGACTGGCGATCGTGCTGAATGGGCGAAGCCGTGGCGCACGCTCTGCCAGCAACTCGATCCGTTCGCCCCCGCGGATGAAAACCGGCTGGCGGAGATCGCCGCCGCCTGGACCGATTATCTGCACCGCTGTAAAACAGAAGGATTGCACTTCATCCAGCCGGGCCGCTTTGTCCTGCCCGGCGATATGGCTGGCGCACCGGCGCTGCAATTTTTCCCCTGGCCGGCCATCGACGAATCACAGCTCAGCAAACTGGCCCAGGCGGACAAGGGCAGTAACTTCAGCATGCTGCAGCAGCGCTTTAACTACTACTGTCAGCACGTAGTGAAAGGCTTCTATAAAAATCACTTCCTGCGTTTTGATCGCCAGATTGTGCTGGTCGATTGCCTGCAACCGCTCAACAGCGGACCTCAAGCCTTCAATGATATGCGGCTGGCGCTGACGCAGCTGATGCAGAGTTTTCATTATGGTCAGCGCACCCTGTTCCGGCGGCTGTTTTCGCCGGTGATCGATAAATTGCTGTTTGCCGCCACCAAAGCGGACCATATCACCAGCGATCAGCACGGCAATATGGTGTCACTGTTGCAGCAGCTGGTGCAGGATGCGTGGCAGAACGCCGCGTTTGAAGGCATCAGTATGGACTGCATCGGGCTGGCCTCGGTGCAGGCGACGCAGAGCGGGCTGGTGGATCACCGGGGTGAGAAGATCCCGGCGCTGCGCGGTAATCGGCTGAGCGATGGTGAACCGCTGACTGTCTATCCCGGCGACGTCCCGCCGCGGCTGCCGGGCAATGCCTTCTGGCAGCAGCAGGGTTTCCGGTTTGAACAATTCCGCCCACAGCAGCTGGATGTTGACCGGCCGCTGCCGCATATCCGCATAGATGCTGCGCTGGAATTTTTGTTAGGAGATAAATTGCGATGAGCGATCCGCTGAAGCCCCGTATTGATTTTGCCCGCCCGCTGGATGAGGCGACAGAGGTGCCGTTGCGGCCTGCGCAGACCTTTGATCCGCAGGCGCAGGCGGCATTTCTGGCGGTGCAGGATGACGAGGCCGCCGTTGAAGAAGAGGGCGCCGGTGAACGTGCAGTAGAAGCGGCGCTGAAACCGAAGCGCAGTTTGTGGCGCAAACTGGTGATGACCGGCGTGGCCCTGTTCGGTGTCAGCGTCGTCGCGCAGGGCGTGCAGTGGACCCATGACGCCTGGCTGGCGCGCGACTGGTTTTCGCTGGGCAGCGGCGTGGCGGGCGGGCTGATCGTGCTGGCGGGCGTCGGCGCGCTGGCCGGTGAGTGGCGTCGTCTCTACCAGCTCCGTCAGCGGGCGGAAGAGCGCGATATCGGCCGCGAACTGCTGCACAGCCACGGTATCGGCAAAGGCCGGGCTTTTTGTGAGAAGCTGGCGCAGCAGGCGGAGCTGGATCAGGCGCATCCGGCATTACAGCGCTGGCAGGCCTCGCTGCATGAAACCCACAACGACAGCGAAGTGGTACGATTATATGCCCAGCTGGTGCAGCCGGTGCTGGATCGACAGGCGCGACGTGAAATCAGCCGCCACGCGGCAGAAGCGACGCTGATGATCGCCGTTAGTCCGCTGGCGCTGGTTGATATGGCCTTTATCGCCTGGCGTAACCTGCGGCTGGTCAATCGTATCGCCGCGATTTACGGCATTGAGCTGGGTTACTTCAGTCGCATCCGTCTGTTCCGGCTGGTGCTGCTGAATATGGCGTTTGCCGGTGCGTCGGAACTGGTGCGTGAAGTGGGTATGGACTGGATGTCGCAGGATATCGCTGCCCGACTCTCGACGCGGGCCGCGCAGGGCATTGGTGCCGGTCTGCTGACTGCACGACTGGGCATTAAGGCGATGGAACTCTGTCGTCCGCTGCCGTGGCTGGAGCAGGATAAGCCGCGGCTGGGCGATTTCCGTCGCGAGCTGCTGAGTCAGATGAAAGAGGCGTTGCAGAAGGGCGGGAACAAGCCCGCGTAGCTGGTGTGGTGACGGAATAACACAAGGCGGCCTGCTAATGTTCGTCAGTTAAGCAGCAGGTGATAACGCAGTCTGGTGCCGCGCCGGGGCTGGCGGTCCTCGCGCCGCTGCGCGGTACCTTCACGTCATTCGTCTGCCTGACGGACCGCCGGGGATGGCACATCCTGTTCCGCCCCGCCTTTCGCCCGCGTCCTGCGGGCTCTCCTGGCTAATGTTCAGCGCTGCGGATTGCCTGCCCCGGAGCGGCACGCGCGCCCAAAAAAAGCGGCCACGTCTGACCGTGACAGCCTTTGCAAATTTAACCTTAACTGACCAGCATCAGGCCTGGCGCCTTGTTTTTTGCCTCAGTGTGGCTGTCGCAGCACTTCTTGTGCGTCGATCACCCGGCAGTTGCCCGGACAGGCTGATTCATCAGTGATGACCGGATTAGCCGGCAGGGTAAATGCCATTCCGTTTTGCAGCCTGACAAAATGCGCCATGCCCGCAAAGGTCCATGACATGCTGAGCCCCAGCCCACCGAAATCATCATACTTCCGCAACGTAGCCACTTTTGGCAGATATTCCCCGGTCAGACGATAGTAGAGCGCGCCGTCAAAATCTTTTGGCACCTGAGTGGTGATAGCCTGATTAAGCAGAGCAAACTCTTTACCTGCCGGTCTGGAATAGCCATTAATCAGATGACTCATTGCCAGTGACGCGGCAATCACCACTAATACGGCATAAAAGCGCTTTTTCCATTTTAACCGACGGCTGATTTCAAACAGACCGACAATAAACAGGCTGGCAGCGATCAGCGCCCCCGCAATCAGAGTGCGGTAAGCGGCCATGCTCTCACTGACGATCAGGTTTGGCAGCGCGGCGATGAGCAGCAAAATAAAGACCAGGTAAAACTTATCGTTGCCGGCCGCTTTGATTTTCTTCAATCCGAAACCAATGACGATTAACGAGACGATAACGGAAACGGTTTTCGCCCCCAGATCAAAATGACAGATAACGTTCTTCAGATACTCGGTAATGAACCATTTTAGCTTGACCGGAATATCGTAGCTGAATGCAGAACGCGGTAGCGTATGTCCATACAGCTGCACGGGCAGCACCTTCGAAGCAATCAACGCGGCAAACATGCCTGCACCCAATACCAGCAGGGAAATCAGGGCGCGTTTTTTATCGATTCTGCGATCCGAGAGAGATAAATCCAGTAAGGCAAAAAAGGTGAAGGTCATGGCGGCAGGTTGATAAATACAGAAGGCAACCGTCAGCAGGCAAATCGCCAGCAGCCGTCCTGCCACGCCCGATTTCACCGACAAAGTGTAGCTCGCACCCGCCAGCAGAATAGCGGCGATATAGGGAAAGCAGGAGGCCCAGGCGACGTAAACCTGGAAAGAGGGCAGCAGGCAAAGCAACAGCGAAAAGGTGATGCGTTGCGCCTGACTCTCAAACAGGTGATATTGCTGGCACAGCCGGTAGAAATAATAGCCGGTAAAAATAAGCAGAATAATGGCAACGGCGCGCAGCAGCGCCAGTTTTTCAACGCTATCCACAATAAAAGAGGCGGCATACTGGATAATGCCGTACACCGGCCGCCCTGATAACGTATCCCAGTTTAAAATACTGCGCGGGTCAAAATTAGCCCAGTAGAGGTTAGTCCAGTCATCGGTATAGGCATAGTGGCTTAAATAAGCCGGGCTGTACGCAAAAAGGAAAACAAGCACAAATAACGCAACTATTTTGCCGCGGCTTAATCCCTGTTGGCTGTTTATCATTTTCTATCCTTTTTATCATCAGACTGCAGGTGGTTGCCGCCCTGTGGCACCCCAACTTTGTGGTTAATCGTGGCGCTTTCCTGGCTCACTATTTTTTCGCAAAATGTAGCGCGGGCGGTTCTTCGTTTCCATATAGATGCGGCCGATATATTCGCCGAGCACGCCAATGCCGATAAGCTGAACGCCGCCCAGAAACAGCACTGAAACCAGAATCGACGGATAGCCAGGCACCGGATTGCCAAACAGCAGCTTGTCAATAATCAGCCACAGGCCATAAAGGAAGGCCAGCGTAGCGACCAGAAAACCGAGGTAAGACCAGACCCGAAGTGGCAGGGTTGAAAACGAGGTCAGCCCTTCCAGGGCCAGATTCCACAGTTTCCAGCCGCTGAATTTACTGTTGCCCGCGACCCGTTCCGTTCGGACATATTCAACAATTTCTGTCTCTCCACCCACCCAGCTAAGAATGCCTTTCATAAATAAATTTTTTTCAGGCAATAGCTTAATGTTCTCCACCACTTCCCGGGACATCAGCCGGAAATCGCCGACGTTTTCTTCCAGTTTGGGATGACTGATGCAGTTATGCAGTTTGTAAAACCAATGGGCAGTTTTACGCTTCAGGTGACCATCGGCACTTCTGTCGATACGTTTGGCTAACACAATATCGGCTCCCGCCTGCCACTTGGCGATCATTTGCGGAATCAGCGTAATCGGGTCCTGTAGATCGACATCAATCGGAATGATGGCCTCACCCGTAGCGGCTTCCAGCCCGGCGAAAAGCGCCGGTTCTTTACCGAAGTTGCGAATAAAAGAGAGGGAGCGGACCAGCGGATCCTGCTGGCTAAGCTGGGTGATCAGGGTGCGTGTCGCATCCGTACTGCCATCATCAACAAAGACAATCTCAACCTGCCATGCTGCAAAGTCGGCATATTTCCTGACGGCGTCGTAAAAAAGAGGAATCATCTGCTCTTCATTGAATACCGGCACCACCAGAGAGATCTTCATTAATTTCCTTTAAACACGATAAAGCGGGAAAAGATAAAGCCACAGGCCAGGCTCAATGCGGAAGAGACGACCAGCGTAATCAGCGGGTAAAGGCCGATCCGGTCCGCAAGATAGCCAACACCAAACGCCATTGCGCCCATAAATAGCACATACAGAATATAGCGGAACGGGGTAGCCTGTTGCTTAAAGGTCCAGCGGGCATTGACGAAGAACGAGAAGGTGACCGCCAGACAAAAGGCAATGACATTGGCGGTGGATTGTAATAACCCCTGGCTGAGACAGATAAAAAAGGTCATCCAGTGTATCAGGGTATTAAACACGCCAACGGTCAGGTATTTTGCAAAAAAAGTCAGCATTTTTTAATCATTATTAAGGGGTTGTGAGAAATATACAGCAAGTTGGCGGCAATCAACAGTTTATCACTGACGTAACCTGACAATGCCGCTCACTACCGAAACCGATAGCGGGCAGTACAAAAGCCAGCCAAACGGTTTCCGGCTGTCAACTTTTCCTGACAGAGCCCTTTCTGCCGGCGCATCTCTTAGCGTATTATCGCCTCATCTGAACCTGATTAAGGCCATCGCAATGCGTCTGGAAGTGTTCTGTCAGGACCGAATCGGTCTGACGCGTGAGCTGCTCGACCTGTTGGTTGCGCGTAACATCGATCTGCGCGGTATCGAAATCGCGGCGTTAGGCCGTATCTATCTCAATTTCTCCGCGCTGGAATTTGATGCCTTCAGTAATCTGATGGCGGAGATCCGGCGTACACCGGGCGTAACAGATGTGCGCACCGTGGCGTACATGCCGTCTGAGCGTGAGCACCGTGCGCTGAGTGCGCTGCTGGTGGCGATGCCGGAACCGGTCTTTTCGATCGATCTGAAAAGCAAAGTTGAACTGGCGAATCCGGCGGCGCAGAACCTGTTCAATCTTGACGAACAGAAGATGCGTAACTTCAGTGCCGGTAACCTGATTAACGGCTTTAACTTTATGCGCTGGCTGGAGAGCGAGCGGGTTGAAGCACAGGCGCAACATGTGGTGATTGAGGGACGAGACTTCCTGATGGAAGCGCGGCCTATATATCTGGCAGGTGAGGCGGACCAGAACGACCAGCCGGTCGGGGCGATGGTCATGCTTAAATCCACGGCCCGCATGGGGCAGCAGTTGCAGAACCTGGTGGTGACGGACGAATCGGAGTTCGACCACATCGTCGCGGTGACGCCAAAAATGCGTCAGGTGGTGGACCAGGCGCGCAAGCTGGCGATGCACGATGCGCCGCTGCTGATCATTGGTGACACCGGCACCGGCAAAGATATGCTGGCCCGGGCCTGCCATCTGCGTAGCGCTCGGGGTAAAAAGCCGTTCCTGGCGCTGAACTGCGCCTCGCTGCCCGATGACGTCGCCGAAAGTGAGCTGTTTGGTCATGCGGCGGGCGCCTATCCGAACGCGCTGGAGGGCAAAAAAGGGTTCTTTGAGCAGGCCAACGGCGGATCGGTGCTGCTGGATGAGATCGGGGAGATGTCGCCGAGAATGCAGACCAAACTGCTGCGTTTTCTCAATGACGGCACTTTCCGCCGGGTCGGTGAAGAGCATGAGGTCCATGTTAATGTGCGCGTCATCTGCGCCACCCAGAAGAACCTGATTGAACTGGTGCAGCGCGGCGAATTTCGTGAAGATCTCTTTTACCGGCTGAACGTGCTGACCCTGCATCTGCCGCCGCTGCGCGATCGTCCGCAGGATATTCTGCCGCTGACCGAAATGTTTGTTGCCCGGTTCGCCGACGAACAGGGAATGCCGCGTCCGCGTCTGTCACCACAGCTCAATGCGTTTCTGACCCGCTATGCCTGGCCGGGTAACGTGCGCCAGCTGAAAAATGCGCTCTACCGTGCGTTAACCCAACTGGAGGGCTATGAACTGCGTCCTCAGGATATTGTGTTACCGGAGCAGGCACTGGATGTGTCGCTGGGGGATGAAGCGCTGGAAGGGACGCTGGATCAGATCACCAGCCGGTTTGAACGTTCGATTCTGACGCGGCTCTATCTCTCCTATCCCAGCACCCGCAAACTGGCAAAACGGCTCGGCGTATCCCATACCGCCATTGCCAATAAGTTACGGGAATATGGTCTGGGGCAGAAGCGTACCGAAAGCGAATAGGCTGCCTGCTGAGGCGAACATGAAGCGGATAACCGGGTTATCCGCTTTTTTTTATTGCTGTGTTACTTCAGTGCCGCCAGCGCTGCTTCATAATCAGGCTCGGTGGTAATCTCATCCACCAGCTGGCTGTAAATCACCTTATCTTCCTCATCCAGCACAATCACGGCGCGTGCCGTCAGGCCTTCCAGCGCACCATCGGCAATTTCCACACCGTAGTCATACTTAAATTCTGAACCGCGCAGCGTAGAGAGCGTGACCACGTTGCTGAGGTTCTCCGCACCACAAAAGCGCGACTGGGCAAACGGCAGGTCAGCAGAGATGCACAGCACCACGGTGTTATTCAGTTCGCCCGCCGCCTGATTAAATTTACGCACCGAGGAGGCGCAGACGCCGGTATCAATGCTCGGGAAAATGTTCAGAATTTTGCGTTTTCCTGCATACTCAGAGAGCGCAACGTTGACCAGGTTTTTTGCTACCAGCGTGAATGCTTTGGCTTTATCGCCAGCCTGAGGAAACTGACCCGCAACCGGTACTGCGTTACCCTGAAAATGAACGGTCTGAGACATACTGATTCCTTTTGATGGTGAAGAGTTGGGACATTAAAACGGTTAACCCACAGCTATAACCGTTGTTTATGACATAAATGTTAAGGGTTTACGAGTTCAATTGTTGAGTTTAGCGTGGCAGCCTGCCACCGCGTCGTACATTGTGGAGAATCAATGAGAACGGTAAAAAGTTATCCTGAAGCCTGGCCATTGCATACGCCGTTTGTCATTGCCCGTGGAACCCGCACTGAAGTCAAAGTGGTGGTAGTTGAAATTGAAGAGGCGGGCGTAAAAGGTGTCGGGGAAGCGACGCCTTACGCACGTTATGGCGAAACCGAAGCCTCGGTGCTGGCGCAAATCGCCAGCCAGCTGACCGCATTACAGCAGGGTATGACGCGTGACGCGCTGCAACAGGCATTGCCAGCGGGCGCGGCGCGTAACGCCATTGACAGCGCATTGTGGGATCTGGCTGCCCGACAGCAGCAGCGTACGCTGTGGCAGCTCAGCGGCGTGGTGGCGCCCCGTGAAGTGGTCACCGCCCAGACGGTCAGCATCGATACCCCGGAAGCGATGGCCAGCAGCGCCCAGGCGCTGTGGCAACACGGTGCGACGCTGCTGAAGATCAAACTGGACGATAATTTTATCACCGAGCGGTTAATGGCGATCCGCGCCGCAGTGCCGCAGGCGACGCTGATCGTCGACGCCAACGAGTCGTGGCATGCGGAAGGGCTGGCGGCACGCTGCCAGCTTCTGGCCGATATCGGCGTGGCGATGCTGGAGCAGCCGTTACCGGCGGGCGACGATGCCGCGCTGGAGAACTTTATCCATCCGCTGCCGATCTGCGCAGATGAAAGCTGCCATACGCGTGACAGCCTGCCTGCGTTGCGCGGGCGTTATGAGATGGTCAACATCAAGCTGGATAAAGCCGGTGGTCTGACGGAGGCGCTGGCGCTGGCTGACGCCGCTCAGCAGCAGGGATTTGCCGTGATGCTGGGCTGTATGCTCTGCACCTCACGCGCCATTCGCGCCGCGTTGCCGCTGGTGCCGCAAACCCGCTTCGCCGATCTGGACGGCCCGACCTGGCTGGCGGTGGATGCGGAACCGGCGATAAAAGTGCAGAACGGTCAGCTGATTATTGCTGCCAGCGCAGCAGATTGACCATCATCTCAAGATAAGTTTCGGTGGCTTCATCGACTGAAATTACCGGCATTTCTGCCGTCACGCACGGCAGACTGAGATCCTTGCACCAGCTGCCGAACGAGCCGGGCGTGTCATAACCGACGCTGCTGACGCGCGGCAGGCCGGTCCGGGCCGCCAGCCAGCCGCCAATCTCAGCCTGATGCGGATCGTCAATGCAGCCCAGCGGCTCATGCCACGAAACAATCCAGCGCGGCTTGAGCTGATGAATCAGGGCGCACAGTGCCTGGGTTTCCGGTTCTGACGCCGGATGACTGCCGGTGGATAATGCCACGTCGCGCGCCTCTGCCATGCTGTTCCAGCGATAGACCGTCTCACCCGACTGCCAGTTTGCCGCCGGAAAGTTGCGGTTCAGATCGACGCCATTGGCGTTGGCACGCAATCCCAGCTGGCAGCCATCCGGATTCACCGCCAGCACCACATGATGCCGACGCAGCGCGTCGGGCAGCGTGCGTAGTGCGCCGGAGAGCGTGGCGATCGCCGCATTCTCATCGCCGTGGGTGCCCGCGAGGATCAGGCCGCTGTCGGCATCGCCCAGCGGGGCCGGGAACCACAGCAGCGGTGCGCCCAGCACTGACCGGCCATATTGCTGATACGGAACGTCCAGTTTGCCGCGCAGCGGTCGGGGATGTAGTGACGACATGGTGATTTCCTTTGAAAGGGTTTTCCTAAAAGTAGCGGAAAAGCCGCGCGCGGAAAATAGCTATTTATCAATCAGCAATTTGCGATAAAGTGCCAAAAGACAAGCTGCGTCGGCATCGGACCGCGGCAGCGCCTCTTTGGGGTAAAGGAGTGATGATGGTAAAGACCTTTCGCATGACGCTGGTGGCGATCAGCCTGAGCAGCGTCATCACACCCGCGCTGGCGGCAAATGTGCCGGCCGGCGCCCAGCTCGCCGACCAGCAGCAGATCGTTCGCCATATCAAAGATGAGCCTGCCTCGCTTGACCCACTCAAAGCGGTCGGGCTGCCGGAAATTCAGGTCATTCGCGATCTGTTTGAAGGGCTGACCAATCAGGATGCGCAGGGCAAAATCGTGCCGGGCGTGGCGCAGAGCTGGAGCAGCAGCGATAACAAAACCTGGATTTTCACCCTGCGCAACAATGCCCGCTGGTCCAACGGCGAGCCGGTCACCGCGCAGGATTTTGTCTACAGCTGGCAGCGACTGGTGAATCCGAACAACAGTTCGGCCTTTGCCTGGTTTGCAGCGTTAAGCGGCATTGAGAATGCGGCCGCCATCACCAAAGGCGAGATGACGCCCGACAAGCTGGGAGTAGTGGCGCAGGATAAAAGCCGGCTGAAGGTCACGCTTGATCGGCCGGTGCCGTGGTTCCCGGCGCTGGTCGCCAACGTCGCCCTGTTCCCGGTGCCGCAGAAGGTGATTGAACAGCAGGGCGATAGCTGGACCGCGCCAGGTAAACTGGTGGGTAACGGCGCCTATCAGCTGAGCGAAAGGGTGGTGAACGAGAAAATCGTGCTGACCCGTAACCCGCACTACTGGGATGATGCGCATTCGGTGCTGACCAAAGTCACCTTCGTGCCGATTAATGAGGAGTCGAGCGCCACCAAACGTTATCGCTCTAACGACATTGATATCACCGAATCCTTCCCGAAAAACATGTATGCGCTGTTGAAGAAAACCTTGCCCGGTCAGGTTTATACTCCGGACCAGCTCGGCACTTACTACTACGCATTTAATACCCAAAAAGGGCCTACCGCCGATGTGCGGGTGCGCAGAGCGCTGACATGGTCGATCGACCGGCAGATTATTGCGGATAAAGTGCTGGGAACCGGTGAAAAACCGGCGTGGCATTTTACACCGGACGTCACCGCGGGCTTCAGGCCGCTGCCGTCATTTATGCAACAGCACGATCAAAACAGTCTGAACGCGCAGGCCAAAGCGCTGCTGGCGGCAGCCGGATACGGACCGGATAAACCGCTGCACCTGAAACTGCTCTACAACACCTCTGAGAGCCATCAGAAAATCGCGATTGCGGTGGCCTCAATGTGGAAAAAGAATCTCGGGGTTGATGTCACGCTGGAGAATCAGGAGTGGAAAACCTACATCGACAGCCGCAACAGCGGTAATTTCGATGTGATCCGGGCATCGTGGGTCGGAGATTACAATGAACCCTCTACCTTCCTCAATCTGCTGACCTCAGGCAATAGCAGCAATATTGCGCGCTTCAGCAACGCCGACTACGATGCGGCGCTGGCGAAAGCCAGTAAAGAGTCCAGCGATCAGGCCCGTAACAGCGATTACAATCGCGCCGAACAGATACTGGCTCAGCAGGCACCGATTGCGCCCATCTACCAGTACACCAATGGCCGCCTGATCAAACCCTGGGTCAAAGGCTATCCGATCACCAACCCGGAAGATGTGGCCTATAGCCGCGAACTGTGGATTGAAAAACATTAAGCCTTATGCGGCCTGGCATCAGGCCGCTGTCTGACATCTTTCTACACAGCCCAATGATTGCAACTCAACGCCGCCACGCTAGACTGTATCGTATTGATTTTGATAGCGAGGCACGGTTGTGGATGTCATAGACGGAAAAGCATTACAGGTATCGGACGCCATCATTTCCTGCCAGCTGGACGGAAAGGGCGGTTTGATCCCGATTGCAGAAGATGAAGTGATTCACTGCGAGCGTCCCTGCTGGCTGCACCTGAACTATACCCATCGGCAGAGTGCCGAATGGCTACAATCGACAGCGCAGATCCCCGATGCCGTGCGTGACGCCTTAGCGGGCGACAGCATGCGTCCGCGCGTCAGCCGGCTGGGTGATGGTTTTATGATCGTGCTGCGCAGCGTCAACCACAACAGCGATGCGCGTCCCGACCAGCTGGTGGCGATGCGGGTGTTTATCAACGACAAACTGATTGTCTCAACCCGGCGGCGTAAAGTGTTCGCGGTAGATGAGGTGCTGACCGATCTGCAGAACGGCAATGGTCCCATCGATTGTGGCAGCTGGCTGGTGGATGTCTGCGATGCGCTGACCGATCACACCAGTGAGTTTATCGAAGAGCTGCATGACAAAATCATCGAAATGGAAGATGCGCTGCTCGATCAGCGGATGCCGGCGCGTGGCGAACTGGGCCTGCTGCGTAAACAGCTGATTGTGATGCGGCGTTATATGGCACCGCAGCGTGATGTCTATGCCCGGCTGGCCAGTGAGAAGCTGGGCTGGATGGACGACAGCGAGCGTCGAAGGATGCAGGAAATTGCCGATCGCCTCGGGCGCGGGCTGGATGACCTCGATGCTGGCGTGGCGCGCACCGCCATTCTGGCGGATGAAGTGGCTTCGCAGATGGCGGAGTCGATGAACCGCCGCACCTATACCATGTCGCTGATGGCGATGATCTTTCTGCCTGCCACTTTTCTGACCGGCCTGTTTGGCGTCAATCTCGGCGGCATTCCGGGTGGCGAATGGCATTATGGCTTCACCATTTTCTGTCTGCTGCTGGTGATACTGGCGCTCAGCGTGGCAGGCTACCTGCGTAAACGGCGCTGGCTGTAGCGGGCTGTCAGCAGCATCCGATGCAAAAGTGGCACTAAGCCGACAAAAGCTGATCGACATCAATAACCCTTAACCGCGACTGACGCAAAATCTCTCTCGCAGGTGAATGCAACGTCAAGCGATGGGCGTTGCGCTCCATATTGTCTTACTTCCTGATTTAGAATTAATGCATAGCACATTTAATTCGAAACACGCCGGCCACTGTGCCGGCTTTTTTTTTGCCGCCTGGCTGTAAGGCGTTTCCTTTCCTATGCTTAAAGTCCATTCGCAAGAAAAGGAGCACGGCATGAACGCGATTCTTAACAGCGAGCCTATCCCCACGGATCCGACCCCGATTCCTGACCCGATTCCTCAGCCGCAACCGCAGCCCGATCCGCCACCGGACCCGGAATTTCCACCCGTCATGGACCCGCCACCGCATCGGAACATATAAAAAAAGGGCGTGCTGTTAACAGCACGCCCTTAATCGTGGCAAAAGGCTTACTTAATCTGCACCACATCCAGACGCGCACTGATCTCCGGCACGTCTTCGTCTTCCGCGCGCCAGCCAGCAGGCTGTAGCGGCAATGTTTCACGATCAAAGGCGAGATCGCCGCCGTCGACGACCGCATCGCCGTGCTTAATGCCTTTGAAATCGAACAGGTTGATATCGGCCATGTGTGAAGGCACCAGATTCTGCATCGCACTGAACATGGTCTCGATGCGGCCAGGATAACGCTTATCCCAGTCACGCAGCATATCGGCCACCACCTGACGCTGCAGGTTCGGCTGAGAGCCACACAGGTTGCACGGGATGATCGGGAACTGGCGCGCTTCAGAGAAGCGGATAATATCTTTTTCGCGGCAGTAGGCCAGCGGGCGAATCACAATGTGCTTGCCGTCATCGCTCATCAGCTTAGGTGGCATGCCTTTCATTTTGCCGCCGTAAAACATGTTCAGGAACAGGGTCTGCAAAATGTCATCGCGATGGTGTCCCAGGGCAATCTTAGTGCAGCCGAGCTCGCTGGCAGTGCGGTAAAGAATACCGCGACGCAAGCGCGAGCAGAGCGAGCAGGTGGTTTTGCCTTCCGGGATCTTATCTTTAACGATCGAGTAGGTATCTTCTTCGATAATCCGGTATTCAACCCCCTGCGATTCAAGATACTCGGGCAGAATGTGCTGCGGGAATCCCGGCTGCTTCTGATCGAGGTTAACCGCGATCAGGCTGAAATTGACCGGCGCGCTTTTTTGCAGGCTGCGCAAAATTTCCAGCATGGTATAGCTGTCTTTACCACCGGACAGGCAAACCATAATGCGGTCGCCTTCTTCAATCATATTAAAATCAGCGATCGCTTCGCCGACATGGCGACGCAGGCGTTTTTGCAGCTTATTAAGGTTGTACTGTTCTTTCTTGTCAACCGTTTGATTATCTTGCATTTTTACCTATCTCTAAAACCAGAGATCGCACCTGGTCAGCCTGCCTGGGCTCGCGTTCAGGTGATCAACTCTCTGCGGTGTCACGAATATGCAGCGTATGGTACGGATTGTTGCCGCGCTTGTCAGCGCTGGCGTGAACTAATCAGCAGATAAACGTGCGCCGCCCGCCAGGTAAGAGAGGTTAGCCGTCGCGGTGAAACCAGCCGCTCAGCGCAGCTGAAGGATAAGCGCGGTTCTCGGGTCAGGTGCGCGGTTAACCATCGCGATCCGGCACATTATTCCACTGACAATCGATCTCGCTGCTGTGTGCTGAGCAGGAGGGCATCGATGCCTGCCAGGCTGCGCTCACGGCATCTGTTTTTTTTGCGGCACATCCCGCATTAATAAAAACAATTAACAGAACGAACAGGTATTTCATGGCGGTTACCGCGTTAATAAAAGCGAACAGGGTGCGCCAGATTCATTCAATAAGGTCTCAACAAAAAATAATCTGCAGCTGGCTGGATTGATTTAAATCAAAAACAGATATTTTTACTATAAAGAGCATGCTTTCGGTAAAGTCAGTATCTCTATAACTTCCGGCTGGCTGATATATCCGGGCAGCGGTAAGGTTGAATATAACAGCGCTGTTGAAACGCTGTTTATTAGCCTGAATTATAATTATGACCATGACGTTTAAATTGGGTTTCTGGCCGCGTGCTCGATAATGCTGCGATTAAACAGCGTTCAGGTGGCGTCACTGCTGGGTGCAAGGGAAGGGCTGCCCGCTCCCGCAGAGCGGATACATTATTGCAATAGCGTATGTAATATTGTCCGTTACGGGTCACTTAATCATCAGGCGCAGGAAAAATCTGTAAACACGCCACGGCGCACGTTTTGTGAATACAGAATTTTAATGAAAACGTTAAATAACCAGCAACGAAATCTATACTCTGCTTTGCTGTATAAAGAATATGACTCATTCAGGGAAGGCAAACAAAATCAAAAAATACAAATTCAGCGTTACGCTGATTGTTTTTCTATTATGCTATGTTGCAATTATGTATGTTGGCGTGTTGCTATTGATAAACCATCACGGCTTAATTCATTTTTTACTGCATTAATTTCTATTACCCACAGGCTTTAAAAATCCAGCGGTAGGCCTGGTGCAGGAACAGCTTGAGTGAGGCAAAAAATTCGTGAATACCGTCCTCAACCAGACAGTTGCCGGTATCTAACGCATTGTTCACAGAATCCCGATGGTTAACGATCAGCATGATGCCGACCGCTACGGCGATGGCAACCGGGACGATCAGTTTAAGCATCATGCCGTAATTTCTATGCCTGCCATCGGACAGGGCATCGTCAACATCATCCGGATTAAAAGCCATTAGTCTCCAGCCAGAATTATCACGTAGATCAATTAAGGCGGATTATGGCATCAATTTACCCCCGGCTCCATGTTTCAGGTCATTGAAAAAGGGTGACGAGAAGGTGAATTTTGCGTAACCGCAGGCGCTTTACCGCCGGTTCGCGACCCTGATGCGCGGTGATTTTTGCCCATCACTTTTGACATCTCTACTCGCATCAACCCCGGTCAGGCGCAGCTACATCATCTCCAGCGACTGCACCCCTTTGATTTCCATCACCTTATCGTAAAGGTGCGCATCGTTGGATTTGCGTGACAGCGTCACCTGAATGCTGAGTTCGCACAGGCCGCTCTCTTCATCGCGATTAACCACTGTCACGTTACCGTATCGAATCCCTTCGCGTTGCATCACCAGTAACACCAGCGGCACGCTTTTGGGTTTGAGAAACACCAGCAGCGTATGATGCTTGCCGATCAAAAAATGGCTGAGACGGCGAAAGACTTCCAGCACTAACAACGCCAGCACCGTGCCGTAGATGCCGATCTCATACATCCCGCTACCGATCACCAGGCCAATCGCCGCCGTCACCCACAGGCCTGCGGCGGTGGTTAAACCTCTCACCACCTGTTTCTGAACCATGATGGTGCCTGCGCCCAGGAAACCCATACCGCTGACCACCTGAGCCGCCACGCGACTCGGGTCCAGCGCGACATGCTCATTGGTCAGCATGTCGGCAAACCCATATTTCGACACCAGCATAAACATCGCGCTGCCGATGCCGACCAGAATGTGAGTGCGCAGCCCCGCCTCTTTGGCGCGCATCTGGCGCTCCATTCCGATCAGGCCACCAAGGATGCCTGCCAGGGCGATGCGAATTAACATGTCCATTAACATGGCATTACTCCGATTTAAGAATGGCAGAGGAAGTCTGACAATTCGCTGATAGCAGGTAAACAAGATAATTCTGCTTGCAAATGACGCGGGAGAATTTTGTAAAAAGCTGTTTCACCTCTCGACCCCTTGTGCTGCCTGACATATGCTGACCAGGCCTTTAACCTCAACTCCCGGAGTCCGATTGATGAAAGCAGCCACCTTATTGCTGGCCGGTGCCGCTCTGTTACTCTCTGCCTGCAGCAGCAACAGTGATGACAACGAGCCACCGCAACAGGCGACAGCCGCCCATATCCAGCCACGGGTGATGATGTCCTCGCTGGCCGAAAGTACCTGTTCCAATGCAGGCGGCACGCTGGCTTTCTCACATCAGCTGGACGGCTCCCGGGTCGGGATGTGCCAGCTGGTGAATGGTCGTCGCTGCGATGAGCAGGCGTTGATCGGCGGACGCTGCGCCCGTTAAGTGACAGGCCGGAGGTTTCCGGCCCGCCTGTTCAGGCTGAGAGTTGATTCGGGCAATTTTCGCCACGATCGAGCTGGCTGAGATTACTCAGGGTTGTTTCAGAGATGGCGGTCAGCGCTTCGGCGGTTAAAAACGCCTGATGGCCGGTAAACAGTACGTTGTGGCAGGCAGAGAGACGGCGGAAAACATCGTCCTGAATCACGTCATTCGACTTATCTTCAAAGAACAGATCGCGTTCATTCTCATACACATCCATGCCAAGCGACCCAATCCTCTGTTGTTTCAGCGCATCAATTGCCGCCTGGGAATCGATCAGGCTACCGCGACTGGTGTTGATGATCATCACGCCATCACGCATCTGGCTGAATGCCTCGGCATTAAGCAGGTGATAATTTTCTGACGTCAATGGACAGTGCAGCGTAATCACATGCGATTCGGCAAACAGCCTTTTCAGATCGACATATTCGGCACCCAAAGCCAGTGCTTCATCGCTGGGATAGGGATCAAAGGCCAGCAAGTGCATACCCAATCCCTTCAGGATCCGCATCGTCGCGATACCAATTTTACCGGTACCGATGACGCCAGCGGTTTTACCGTGCATATTAAATCCGGTCAGCCCGTCGAGTGAGAAGTTGGCGTCACGGGTGCGTTGATAGGCGCGATGGATTCGACGATTCAGCGTGAGCATCATACCCACGGTATGTTCCGCCACCGCTTCCGGGGAATAGGCCGGCACCCTGACGACTGGCAGGCCAAACTCCGCCGCGGCGGCCAGATCGACGTTATTAAAACCGGCACAGCGCAGGGCAATGTACTTCACGCCCAGCGACGCCAGCTCTTCCAGTACCGGGCGGCTGCCATCATCGTTGACAAAGATACAGACGGCATCACAGCCGACGGCATTTTTTGCCGTGCTCTCGGTAAGCAAAAAGTCAAAAAAGACCAGTTCGAAACCGAATTGCTGATTAACCTGTTCGAAGTACTTCTGATCGTAATGTTTGGTGCTGTAAACCGCGATCTTCATCGTTGTGCTCCTGCGTACGGGTGTGAAACAAGGATAACGTTTTCTGACTGACTTTGCTCTAACCGCTGATTTGCGCGCGGGCGGGACCTTCACCTTCGGGACGTTACATGCCATCATCATTGTCAGGATACTGTAAGGAAAAGGATTATGGCTGTGATGCCACGGATTTTCCGGCGACGGCTGGCGGCCATTCTGGCGCTGATTCTGCTGCTGCTGGGCTTACTGCTGACGATCACCCAATGGCTGCCACGGTTAGTCGGCATCTGGCTGCCGCCAGATACCCGGATTGCGCTTTCCGGCTCGCCGCGCTGGCGGGACGGCGGCCTGTGGTTTCCGGCTATTCGCTATCTGGCACAGGATTGTCCGCTGGCGGAAGTGAATGAGGTGTCACTCGGCTGGCAAAATTCCCGCTGGAAGCTGAATGCCGCACAGCTGACGTTGAACAGCGACTGCCTGCAAAAATTACCTGCCGCTGACGGCCCCTCGGCGGCACCCAAAACCCTGGCCGAGTGGCAGGCGATGCTGCCGGGCGCCGACGTTCACCTGGCGAAACTGGTTGTTACGCCGTGGCAGGCTTACGCCGGCGCCCTGGATCTGACCTTAGAGAAAAATCAGCAGCAACTCCGTTATCAGGGTGAAAATCTGCAACTGGCGGCGACGCTGACCGGACAGCAGCTCGCCATCAATCGCCTGACGCTGAATCATCCCGCATTGCCTGAGCCGGTCACACTCAGCGGCCATCTGGAGCTGCCGACCTTCGCCAGCGGCCTGCCGGTGAGCGGCGAAGTCGCCGGGCAACTGGCGCTGACCGCGCTGCCGCATCCGCTGCAGCTGACCCTTAACTGGCAGCAGCAACAGGGCGTGCTCAGTGTGGCGATGCCGGATAACGTCCGGCCGCTGCTGCAACTGCCGTGGCAGATCGGCGACGATCAGATCCGCATCGAGCAGGGCCAGTACTTCTGGCCGCTGGCCGGTCAGCCGCTCTCCGGATTTATCAATCTGACGCTGGCTAACTGGCAGTCGGGCCTTGAAACCAGCCAAATCAGCGGCCGGATTAACCTGTTAACCCAGGGACGCGGCGGTAAAGGCAACGTGGTGCTGGGTCTCGGTCCGGGGCATCTGAGTCTGACCGACAGCCATTTGCCCTTTCAGCTGACCGGCGAAAGCAAGCTGGCCGAGATGCAGCTGTACGGATCGATCCCGGGTCTGCTCAGCGGCTCACTGCTCGATCCGCAACTGCTGCTGCAACCCAAATCACTGCTGCGCCTGCGGGGTCGTCTGCTCTCTACGCTGGAGGTGGATGAGGCGCGCTGGCCGCTGGCTGGCGTCCGGATCTCCGCACAGGGCATTGATGGGCGGTTACAGGCGATCCTGAATGCGCACGACCCCAGTTTTGGTCATTTCCGGCTGCATCTGGATGGCCGCGCCACCGATTTCTGGCCGGATAAAGGCGAATGGAACTGGCGTTACTGGGGCGGAGGCGAAATGCTGCCGCTTCAGGCGCGCTGGGATGTTAAAGGCACCGGCGGCTGGCGGGACACGCTGATTCATCTGGATACGCTCTCCACCGGCTTCAACCACCTCGCTTATGGCAGCGTTCAGGTGGAAAAGCCGCGGCTGACGCTGACTGCGCCGGTCAACTGGCAGCGCGCGGCGCAGAATCCCTCTTTCAACGGTAGCTTCCGGCTACAGGCGGGCGCTACCCGATTCAGTTATGGCGGCAGGCTGGCGGATTCGACGCTCGACTTCGAAGCGAAAGGTCGCGATCCCGGTAACTTTACCTGGCGAGGATCACTCAATGCTGGCAGGGTGGGTCCGGTGCGGGTCAACGGTCGCTGGGATGGCGAACGGCTGCGTGGTGAAGCCTGGTGGCCGCAGCAATCGCTGACCGTGTTCCAGACCTTACTCAGTCCGGATCTGAAAATGCAGATTCGCGGCGGTGAGCTGCGGGCGCAGGTGGCGTTCTCGGCGGCGCGCGATCAGGGTTTCCAGGCGGGTGGTCACTGGATAGTCAAAGCGGGCAGTCTCTGGACTCCGGACAGTGAAATTAACGGCGTCGATTTCTCGCTGCCGTTCCGCCTGAAAGATCAGCAGTGGCAGTTTGGACAGCATGGCCCGGTATCGCTGCGTATCGCTGAGATAAAAAACCAGTTTGCGATGCAGAATATACGCGCCGATCTGCAGGGCGCCTGGCCGTGGAGCGAACAGGCGCCGCTGACCTTACAGGAGGTGAGTCTCGATCTGCTGGGCGGTCAGATTAGCTTACCGGCATTACGGATGCCGCAGCATCAGCCGGCGCGCGTGTCGCTGCGCAATATCAGCCTCAGTGAGCTGGTGACGGCGATTAAACCGAAACAGTTTGCCATGTCGGGCCGGATCAACGGCGAACTGCCGCTGTGGCTGAACCATCCGCGCTGGCTGATCGAGAAAGGGTGGATCGCCAACAGTGGCCCGCTGACCTTCCGGCTGGATAAAGATATGGCGGATGCGATCACCCGCAATAATGTCGCCACCGGCGCGGCGCTGGACTGGCTGCGCTACATGGAAATCTCCCGCTCCTGGGCCACGCTGAATCTGAATACGGTGGGCGATCTCACCATGGAGGCCCAGGTGCAGGGCGTCAGCCAGTTCAGTAATCGTCGGCAGACCGTGAATCTCAACTATCGTCATCAGGAAAATCTGTTTCAGCTGTGGCGCAGTCTGCGCTTTGGCGATAATTTGCAATCCTGGGTGGAGCAACATGCCGCCCTGCCATCGAACAAGGACACCACACCATGAGCCTCAGGGCATTACTGGTTCTGGCAGCCGGGCTGCCGCTGATCGGCTGCGTGCCGCGCATTGAAGTGACGGCACCGAAAGATCCGATCACCATCAACATGAACGTGAAAATCGAGCATGAGATTCACATCAAAGTGGATAAAGACGTGGAAGCGTTATTGAAAAACCAGAGCGATCTGTTCTGAGGAGAGCGAGTATGAAACGCATCAGCGTAGCCCTGTTACTTGCCCTGATGATCGCCCAGCCTGCCTGGGCGCTGACGCTGGATGAGGCGCGTCAGTCGGGACGGGTCGGCGAAACCCTTTCCGGCTATCTGGCCGCGCGTGCGCAGGACAGCGAAACCCTGGCGCTGACGGAGAAAATCAATGCGGGGCGACAGCAGCAGTATCAGCGGGTAGCAGAGCAGAACCATTTAACCACCGCCGAGGTGGCCGCGATTGCCGGTCAGAAGCTGGTGAGCCGGGCCGCCGCAGGAGAATATGTGCGCGGCATTAATGGTCAGTGGCTGAAAAAAGAGCAATAGCAGGCATAAAAAAGCCGGGCACAGGGCCCGGCAAGTACAACGGCATCAAATGATTAGGCAGTAACGATCTGCTGGATGGCGTCTTTAGCTTCTGCGGTGGCTTTGTTGGCCACTTCCGGACCGTAAGCGATACCTTCAGCGAACACGAACTCAACGTCGGTGATGCCGATGAAGCCCAGGAACAGTTTCACGTAGGGGGTCAGCAGATCGGACGCGGTATCTTTGTGAATGCCGCCGCGGCTGGAGATCACCACCGCACGCTTGCCTTTCACCAGACCTTCCGGGCCTGCTTCGGTGTAGCGGAAGGTCACGCCAGCACGGGCAATCAGGTCGAAATAGTTCTTCAGCTGAGTCGGAATGTTGAAGTTGTACATAGGTGCCGCAATTACGATTTCATCATGGGCCTGCAGTTCTGCAATCAGCTCATCAGACAGCGCCAGCGCCTCCTGCTGACGTGGCGACAGGGGAGCGTCAGACGGACGCAGCGCGCCGACCAGCTCACCATCCAGTACCGGAATCGGGTTAGCCGCCAGATCGCGGACGGTCACTTCTTTGCCCTGAGATTGTGCCTGTTCGACATAGAAGTCAGCCAGTTGGCTGGATTGTGAGTAGCCTGCGAGGATGCTTGATTTCAGAACTAAAACTTTGCTCATGGTGATTTCCTGTCTGTAACGCGGAAGGCTTTCCGCTCAATGGTTTACACTCTACGGTTATCAATGGCGCGGTGAAAGCGCAATATTTCGAGGTCAATGTTCGAATTTATTGAATAAGCGTAACGTGCGCCGCGCGCCGGCGCAGGTCGAAATGTGCTATGATGCGCCTAATTATTTTATTGAATCAGCCGGTTATCCCGGCTTGCAGCGCGCTGCGACAGCAGCGACAGCGTCTGAGTAAGGTACGTCATTATTATGTCATCTCCCGATACCTCCCCACTGGCTTCACTCTGGTCACGGCTTGACGGGTTAATGCTGCGCGATCGCCAGCGCCTGCAGCGCCGCTTACAGGGCGCCAGGAAAGTGAAAAATCCCGCCGCTCAGCAGGGCATCGCCAGCGAGCTGGAACAGGATTTTGCCGCTGCCGAACAGCGGGTGGCCCAGCGCCGCGCGGCTACGCCGGCCATCACCTTCCCGGAAAATCTGCCGGTCAGCCAGAAGCAGCAGGATATTGCTGAAGCGATACGCGATCATCAGGTGGTGATTGTGGCGGGCGAAACCGGCTCCGGTAAAACCACCCAGTTACCAAAAATCTGTCTGGCGCTGGGACGCGGCGTGACCGGGCTGATTGGACATACTCAGCCACGCCGCCTGGCGGCCCGTACCGTGGCCAACCGTATCGCCGACGAACTGGATACCTCGCCTGGCGGCTGCGTCGGCTATAAAGTGCGTTTTAACGATCAGGTCAGCGATCTGACCCAGATTAAATTAATGACCGACGGGATTTTGCTGGCGGAAATACAGCAGGACCGTCTGCTAATGCAGTACGACACCATCATTATTGATGAAGCGCATGAGCGCAGCCTGAATATCGACTTCCTGCTGGGTTACCTGCGCGAACTGCTGCCGCGCCGGCCCGATCTCAAGGTGATCATTACCTCGGCCACCATCGATCCGCAGCGCTTTTCACGGCATTTCAATAATGCGCCGGTGATTGAAGTTTCCGGCCGTACCTATCCGGTGGAAGTGCGCTACCGGCCGGTGGTGGAAGAGGCGGATGATGGCGATCGCGATCAGCTGCAGGCGATCTTTGATGCAGTGGATGAACTGGACCATGAGAGTCGCGGCGATATCCTGATTTTCATGAGCGGTGAGCGCGAGATCCGTGATACCGCCGACGCACTGATTAAACGCGATCTGCCGCATACCGAGATTCTGCCGCTCTACGCCCGCCTGTCGAATGCCGAGCAAAACCGGGTATTTCAGTCGCACAGCGGCCGGCGAATCGTACTGGCTACCAACGTGGCGGAAACCTCGCTGACGGTGCCGGGCATCAAATATGTTATCGATCCGGGAACGGCGCGCATCAGCCGCTACAGCTTCCGCACCAAAGTGCAGCGGCTGCCGATTGAGCCGATTTCACAGGCGTCGGCCAATCAGCGTAAAGGACGCTGTGGACGCGTATCAGAGGGGATCTGTATCCGCCTCTACTCTGAGGATGATTTTCTCAGTCGCCCGGCGTTTACCGATCCGGAAATTCTGCGCACTAACCTGGCATCGGTGATTCTGCAGATGACCGCGCTGGGGCTGGGTGATATCGCCGCGTTCCCATTTGTGGAAGCGCCCGATAAGCGCAACATTCAGGATGGCGTACGCCTGCTGGAAGAGCTGGGCGCACTGACCCTGAATGAAGACGATGGCCATTACCGGCTGACCGGTTCAGGCCGCCAGCTGGCGCAGTTGCCGGTCGATCCTCGTCTGGCGCGGATGGTGCTGGAAGCACAGAAATTTGGCTGCGTCCGCGAAGTGATGATCATTACTGCGGGCTTATCGATTCAGGACCCGCGTGAGCGGCCCGCCGAGAAAAAGCAGGCGTCAGATGAAAAACACCGTCGATTCGCCGATAAAGATTCCGACTTCCTGGCCTTCGTCAATTTATGGAATTACCTGGCGGAGCAGCAGAAAGCGCTGTCGGGTAACCTGTTCCGCCGCCAGTGCAAAAGTGACTTCCTTAACTATTTGCGGGTGCGCGAATGGCAGGATATCTACACCCAACTGCGGCAGGTGGTGCGCGAACTGGGCATACCGGTCAACAGCGAGCCGGCAGGCATGCGCGAGATCCACTGCGCGCTGTTAAGCGGGCTACTGTCGCATATCGGCCAGAAGGATGCGGATAAGCAGGAGTTCACCGGCGCGCGCAATACCCGCTTCGCCATTTTCCCCGGCTCCGGGCTGTTTAAGAAGCCGCCAAAATGGACCATGGTGGCGGAACTGGTCGAGACCAGCCGGCTGTGGGGCCGGACCGCCGGCCGCATCGAGCCGGAATGGATTGAGCCGCTGGCGCAGCATCTGATCAAGCGCAGCTACAGCGAACCGCACTGGGAGAAATCACAGGGCGCGGTGATGGCAACCGAAAAAGTGACGCTGTATGGCCTGCCGATTGTGGCGGCGCGCAAGGTTAACTATGGCGCTATCGATCCGACTCTGAGCCGCGAGCTGTTTATTCGCCATGCGCTGGTGGAAGGTGACTGGCAGACGCGTCACGCCTTCTTCCGCACCAACCAGAAGTTGCGCAGCGAAGTTGAAGATCTGGAGCATAAATCGCGCCGTCGCGACATTCTGGTCGATGACGAAACCCTGTTTGCCTTTTACGATCAGCGTATCGGTAAAGAGGTGGTCTCAGCGAAGCACTTTGATAGCTGGTGGAAGCAGGCCAGCCGTGACAATGCGGACTTGCTGAACTTTGATAAGCAGATGCTGATTAAAGAGGGCGCGGACAAGGTCAGCCAGCTCGACTATCCCAACTTCTGGCATCAGGGCAATCTCAGGCTGAAGCTGAGCTATCAGTTTGAACCGGGTGCCGATGCCGATGGCGTGACGGTGCATATTCCGCTGCCGCTGCTTAATCAGGTGGATGACAGCGGCTTTGAGTGGCAGATCCCGGGCGTGCGACGTGAACTGATTATCGCGCTGATTAAGTCGCTGCCTAAACCACTGCGTCGCAATCTGGTGCCGGCGCCTAACTATGCCGAAGCGTTTCTCGGCCGGGTTACCGCAATGGAGATGCCGCTGCTGGATGCGCTGTCGCGTGAGTTTCGCCGCATGACCGGCGTCACGCTGGAGCGGGACAACTGGCAGTGGGAACAGGTGCCCGATCATCTGAAAATGACCTTCCGGGTGGTAGATGAACACAACCGCAAACTGCTGGAAGGCAAAGATCTGACCGCCCTCAAGGCGCAGCTGAAAGGCAAAGTGCAGGAAACGTTGTCGAAAGTGGCGGATGACGGGCTGGAACAGAGCGGGCTGCATATCTGGAGCTTCGGTGATTTGCCGCGCAGCTATGAGCAGAAGCGCGGCAGTTATCAGGTGAAAGCCTGGCCGGCGCTGGTCGATGAGAAAGAGAGCGTTGCCATTCGGCTGTTCGACAGCGAACAGGAGCAGCAAAAAATGATGTGGCGCGGTCAGCGCCGTCTGTTGCTGCTGAACGTGCCGTCGCCGGTGAAATACCTGCACGAAAAGCTGCCGAACAAGGCCAAACTCGGTCTCTACTTTAATCCGTATGGCAAAGTGATGGAGCTGATCGACGACTGTATCGCCTGTGGCATCGATAAGCTGATCGCCGACGCGGGCGGGCCTGCCTGGGATCAGGCCGGCTTTGAGGCGTTGCGGGATAAAGTGCGCGGTGAACTGAATGAAACCGTGGTGACCATAGCTAAGCAGGTCGAGCAGATCCTGACGGCGGTATTCAACATCAATAAGCGGCTGAAAGGGCGGGTCGACATGACGATAGCGCTGGCGCTATCCGACATCAAGGCGCAGCTCAGTGGTCTGGTCTATCGCGGTTTTGTCACCGGCAATGGCTGGCAGCGCCTCGGCGACAGCCTGCGCTACCTGCACGGCATCGAACGGCGTCTGGAAAAATTGCCCGCCGATCCGCACAGCGATCGGGCGCGGATGTTGAAAGTGCAGGCGGTGGAGCAGGCATACCAGGCGTGGCGCAATAAATTGCCACCGCAGCGCCAGGATGATGAAGAGGTGAAGGCGATCCGCTGGATGATTGAAGAGTTGCGGATCAGCTATTTTGCCCAGCAGCTCGGCACGCCTTATCCGATCTCTGACAAGCGCATTCTGCAGACCATGGAGCAGATTGCGGGCTGATAAAAAACGGGGGCGCGTCAGTGATGACGCGCCCCCGGCTTCTGTTGCCCGTGAAGAGACTGTTACTGCGCTAAGGCTTCCAGTTCATCTCGGAATGAGGTGACGGCAATCGCCCGGTTGTCGGCCAGATAGCGATCTTTGGCGGCCGGTGCCGAGCTCTGTACCGCAATTAACTGCCAGCCATTATCTCCTTTCAGCAGCAGCGGCGAGCCACTGTCGCCGGGCAGCGTATCACACTGATGCGACAGCACGGCGCGCTGCGCCCAGCCGGTAATCAGGCAGTCACTGTGCGAATAGAGCGTATCGAGATGATCGGCCGGATAACCCGCCTGAGTCACTTTGCGGCCGGTCTGCTTCAGCGCCGCGGTTAAATCACTGCGTGAGCCGTCAAACAGCGGAATCGGCGTAATAGCGGAGGGCGGATTACGCAAAATCACGATGCCATAATCAAAGGGGGCAGCATTACTCGGCACGATCCAGCCTTCACCATCCGCTTTGAGCTTCGAAGCCAGCGACGGTTCGACGCGGGCATCGATATCGTGAATTTCATAACGCCAGCCTTTATCACTGGCCATAAAGCGCAACGCAACCGGCTTGTCGAAATTGCCCGGTGGCGCGAGTAAGCAGTGTCCGGCGGTCAGGGCCAGATGCGGTGAAATCAGCGTGGCGGTGCAGAGGTTACCGCTTTCGGTTTCCAGCTGACCAATGGCATCCCAGGGCGCCGCGGTAATATCGGTGATGGCTTGTCGATGATCTTTGCCGAAAAACAGCATTTTGATTTCAGCCGCGGTTGGCGTGTCGTCGTCGTCATCGGCATGAGCAAAGGAGGTAAAGCTGAAAAGTCCAACCATTAACAAGATAGCCAGGCGCATAGAACTCTCAATGGCGAGAAAAAAGTAACGTTATTGTTATCAGGCAACTGCGATAACTATAGTCGTTAGGCGCTAAAAAAGGGAGTTTTATTGGTTAATCAGTACGCTACAACCGTTAAATAAAAAAGCTCGCTGCCACAATGCCACAGAGGATCATAATCAGCAGAATAATTTCGAAGCGATAGCGACGCACCATTTCATCCACTCCAGTAAAGAAACACCCGGCATAACCGGGTGTTTTTAATCATTAACGCGTGGCCGGGCGCGCTACGGCGACCTTAGTTCTTAGCCGCTGGTTTAACGACTTTTTTGTGATGAACTTTTTTAGCTGCCTGCGCTTTCTGTGCAGGTTTTACCACTTTCTTGTGGTGCACTTTTTTAGCCGCCTGGGCTTTCTGTGCAGCAGGCTTAGTCACTTTTTTGTGGTGAACTTTCTTAGCGGCCTGCGCTTTCTGGGCAGCAGGTTTGGTGGCTTTCTTATGGTGCACTTTCTTAGCAGCCTGCGCTTTCTGCGCAGCCGGTTTTACTGCTTTTTTATGGTGAACTTTTTTAGCCGCCTGCGCTTTCTGTGCTGCGTCTTTTTTCACCGCTTTTTTGTGTTTCTTGTGTTCAGTTTTGTGTGCAGTTTTTGCTGGCGCAGCTGCGGTCGTTGTGGTCGCAGGTGCAGCGGCAGGTGCAGCCGTTGTTTCAGCAGCGAAGGCAACAGAAGACATACCCATAGCAGCGGCGACAACCAGTGCAAATAATTTTTTCATTGCAAATTCCTCGGACTTTTTTTTCATGTGTAGCCCACTGCGGGGCCGGTGAAGAGACTATAGGGAAATCGATGCAGGGTGTCCGTGGGTGTTTGGTATCGGCGTGTAACCGATTGTACAAGGCGGGAAAAGGGCGGTCAGATGACCGCCGCGAAGTTTAGTTATTCAGGTAGCGTTGTTCAAGGTGCTGACGGAAAAAGAGCGGATTGAGGGGCTCGCCGGTGGCGTTAATCAGTAACTGATCGGTTGAGAAGCGGCTGCCATGCTGCCAGATGTTCTGTTGCAGCCAGTGGAAGACCGGCTGCAGTTCGCCGTGCTGGATCAGCTCGCTGAGCTGTGGAATCGCTTTTTTGACCGCCTGGAACAGCTGGGCGGCGTACATCGCGCCCAGGGTGTAGGTCGGGAAGTAGCCGAAGGCACCGTCGGTCCAGTGAATATCCTGCATACAGCCATCACGGTAGTTGCCACGAGTATCCAGGCCCAGCGACTGCTGCATCTTCTCATCCCACAGCGCCGGAATATCTTCAACCTCAATCTCGCCTTCAATCAGCGCCTGCTCAATCTCATAACGCAGAATCACATGCGCCGGGTAGCTGAGCTCGTCGGCATCGACCCGAATCAGCCCCGGTTTCACCTGCTGCGCCAGCCGGATGAAGTTGTCCGCCTGCAGCGCGGGCTGATCGCCAAAGGTGGTGATGATTTGCGGCAGTATGCGCTGCAGAAATTCGCGGCTGCGGCCCAGCTGCATCTCCATAAACAGGCTCTGCGATTCGTGAATCGCAGTTGAACGGGCCAGCGCCACCGGCTGACCGCGCCACTGCTGCGGCAGATTTTGCTCATAGCGTGCGTGACCGGTTTCATGGATCACGCCCATCATGGCGCTGAGAAACTCCTGCTCATTGTAACGGGTGGTGATGCGAACATCTTCCGGTACGCCGCCACAGAAGGGATGTGCGCTGACATCCAGCCGCCCGTGGTTAAAGTCGAAACCCAGCGTTTCCATGATGCTCAGGCCAAGCTGGCGCTGCGCGGGCAGGTCAAACGGTCCCTGCGGCAGCGCAACGGGCTGTTGCGCCTGTTTCTCTACCACCTGCTGTAACAGCTGCGGCAGCCAGCGTTTGAGTTCGCCAAAGGTCTCATCCAGTCTGGCGCGGGTCATGCCGGGCTCATACAGATCCAGCAATGCGTCATAGCGCGAACAGCCGTTAGCTTCTGCACGCAACTGCGCTTCCTCACGGCTCAGGCGAACGACTTCTTTCAGGTTGGCAGCAAAACCCTGCCAGTCATTGGCCGGACGCTGGGTGCGCCAGGCATGTTCACAGACAGAACCAGCCAGCGACTTCGCCTCGACAAAGGCATCCGGTAACAGGCTGGCTTGCTGATAAGCGCGCTTCATTTCATTGAGGTTGGCGCGCTCCACATCATTCAGGGATTGTTGCTCTGCCTGTTGCAGCAGGTCACCGATTTGCGGGGCGGTCAGAATCTGGTGCTGCAACACGCTCATCTCAGCCAGCGCTTCACCGCGCGCCCGGCTGCCGCCCGGTGGCATGGTGGTTTGCATATCGCAGCCGGCGATGGCGGTGACGTGATTAAACCGCGACAGGCGCTGAAACTTCGCGCTAAGTTGTTGATACGCTGAGGTCATGTAAGACTCCTTGTAATAGTTTAACGCAGCGGAATTTCCCGCAAGGGTAGATCAACCGGCCAGCAAAAGCGAACGCTGGCCCCGCCGAGCGGGCTGGACTCAATCGTCACCTGGCCACTCAGCGCCTGCGCAATAGAGTGCACTATCGCCAGCCCGAGTCCGCATCCGCCGGTTGCCCGATCGCGGCTGGGGTCGAGCCGGACAAAAGGTTCGAATACCCGCTGGCGTTCTTCAGCCGGAATGCCAGGCCCATCATCTTCCACCTGCAGGCAGCCCATTGGTCCGTCAAACCACAGGCTGATTCGCAGCCGCTGACTGGCATAGCGCAGCGCGTTGTTGACCAGATTATCCAGTACCCGCTCCATCAGCCGGGTATCGGAGACGCCGGTGTTTTCCCGCTGTGGCAGATCAAGATCCATCTGAACCTGCGGATTGATGGCGCGAAAGTCATCGAGCCGCTCGCGCAGCCAGTTCGCCAGATCCAGCGAACGCAGGTTGAGGTCGACGCGAGGCCGGTCGAGCCGGGCATAGGTCAGCAGCTCTTCAATCAGGCTCTCCAGCTGGCCGATATCGCGGTTGAGCGCCACCCGCTCGCCATCCGTCAGGTTATCGCTCATCTCCAGCCGGTAGCGCAGGCGAACCAGCGGCGTTCGTAGCTCATGCGCAATGCCATCAATCAGCTGCTTCTTACTGGCAACCAGCGTATTGATGTTCTCCGCCATCTGGTTAAAGGCGATGCCAAGCCGGAACAGGCTGGAGGTGCTGTCAAAATGGGTGCGCACATCCAGTTCACCGCGGCCAAAGCGCTGAGCAGCTTTTTCCAGCCGCTGCATCTCTTTCCAGTGCGGTCGCATCCAGATAAAGACGGGCAGCGCCAGCGACATGCCGATAAACACCAGCAGCGCAATATCCAGCAGCCGCATCTGGTGCAGGTAGAACAGATAGGGGATCGGTCCGACCGACAGCACGTAGTGGCTGCGCGGAATATGCTGCAAAAAGGTGTATTGATCGTCGAGCGCGACAATTTCACCGGCGCGCAACCGACGCATATTGCCGTCATCGAGCTGATATTTGCTCATAGGCTCAATGTGCAGATCGAACGAGAGCCCGAGATCGAGACTCTTGATGGTTTTATTCCAGTCGCGCGGCGGAATCTCCCGCAGTTCACTGCGAATCAGATAGAGTGAACTGGCCATCAGGTCGTTCATCGACTGGCGGCCCGCCCGCTCTGCGGTGAATTTATAGACCAGACCGACCAGCAGCGTCATCACCAGAAAGCAGACAAACAGCAGCAGGTAGAACTGTATAAAAAGCTTTCTCATAGCACGCGAGTGTCCCAGGCCTGTGGCGCAAACAGATAGCCTTTGTTACGAATCGTTTTGATACGGAACGGCTCGGTGGCGCTGTCGTGCAGTTTTTTGCGCAGGCGCGAAATGGCAACGTCAATGCTGCGGTCAAGACCGTCATAGCTGACGCCACGCAGCGTTTTGAGCAGCGCATCGCGATTCAGGATCTGTCCGGCGTGGCTGGCGAGGACCCATAACAGGTCGAAATCTGCGGTGGAAAGGGCGATCTGCTCGTCAAACAGGGTCACCTGACGATTCAGGGCATCGATAGTCAGCGAGCCGAAACGCAGCATCCGATTGGCGGCCGGGGCAGGCGGCGTATCTTCCGGCTGTCCCTGCAGTGACTGGCGCAGATGCAGACGCAGGCGCGCCAGCAGCACTGCGGGCGGAGTGGTTTTCAGGATATAGTCCTGCGCGCCCATCTCCAGTGCCAGAATATGATTCATGTCGCTGTCGAGCGAGGTCAGCAACACAATCGGTCCCTGCCAGTTGGCTCGCAGGTCGCGGCAAATAGTCATGCCATCTTTGCCTGGCAGCATGATATCCAGCATCACCAGGTCCGGCTGTTGTTCCGCGATCACCGCTTCGGCACGATCGCCACGCGTCTCGACAATGACGTCAATATCATGACGTCCCAGGTAAGCGGCAATCAGCTCGCCCACTTCGGGTTCATCTTCTACATAAACGATTTTGTTCATAGTTCACTGCGCGGAATAAGGATGAACGAAAGCATATCTTTTCCTGGTCCTGAGCTCTACGCTATCGCACGAAATATCCTTATCTCACTGGTATATAACCGGCAAAATGTGCCATCATAACCGCGGCCTTTCTGCGCCAGGTTCGGAACCGTAATGATTAATATGAGGAGCGTGAGTGTGTCTGATAAAGAGCTGGCATCAGCCATATACAGTGACCGCATCTGCTTCAATTACAGTGATTTTCTTTCCGCTTCCTGCAAAAAACGCTGGAGCTTCGTCGATGCGATCTATGGTGTGATGCCGATTTTCGGCATGGTAACCCGTAAATCTGCGCACAGCTTACAGGCGAGTGATGACCAGCTTAAAGAATTAGCATTACAAATCATTTCCACTCAGGTCAGCGACGAAATTAACATTGCCCGTTTAATTACGCTGGCTGAACAGCAACAGATTAGCCGCTTTGATATTCAGCTGCCTTATCCGCTTTCTGCAGAGCAGCTGGATGCCATTCATCAGGAATACCGCAAGCCGCTGAATCTGACACAGCAGGATGACCTGCTGTGCGTCGCCATTCCGTTACAGTCACATTAAGTCGTCAGCTGCCACACCGCAGGCAGCGTTGCCGCCATCAACAGCCCCATCGCAATCCGTTCCAGTGAGGTCAGCGCAATATCCGCGCGGCCGCCGCGTCGTGCAAACAGAAACAGCAATAAGCCTGGCGCATAGAGAATGACTGAGGCCATCAGATGAAGCGGGCCGGATGCGTAAAGCAGCCAGATGCCGTAGAGGCTGGCACCAATGCCCACCGCCATTGCCAGCGGCTTATGCTGGCCACGAACCACTTTGATCAGGTAGAGACCCACCAGCAGATAGGGCACCAGGATCATCTCTGAGGCGATGGTCAGCAGGTTGTTGTAATTGGCACCGGTCACCGCGATCAGGATCAGACAGAGCTGAATGCTGCCGTTGGTCAGCCAGAGTGAGGCGGCTGGCGCATTGTGTCTGTTCTGCCGGGCAATGCTGCGCGGGAAAGCACCTTGCTGCGCAGCAATTAACGGCACTTCGGCCGCCATAATGGTCCAGCTCAGATAAGCGCCACAGACCGAAATGATCAAACCGATGGCAATCACCGCATCGCCCCAGTTCCCCATCAGGCGGGTCATTAATCCGGCCATCGACGGATTGCGCATCTCCGCCAGCTCAGCACGCGGCACCACGCCCAGTGACAATAACGTCACCAGCAGGTAGACCAGCAGCGCTGCCAGTACCGCCAGCAGCGTTGCCCGACCAACATCCTTTTTCTGCCGGGCTCGCGCTGACACCACCACCGCACCTTCGACCCCGATAAACACCCACAGGGTGATCAGCATAGTCTGCTTAATCTGCTCCCACAGCGGCTGTCCCAGCGTGACGCCGGAGAAATCGAAGCGGAACCGATCGTAGTTAAACGCCAGCACCGCCAGCACAATAAACAGCAGCAGCGGCACCAGTTTGCCCAGCGTCGCCATCAGGTTAATGCTGGCGGCTGTTTGCACGCCGCGCAGCACCAGCCAGTGCACCAGCCACAGCAGGACGGATGCGCCGAGCATCGCCTGCCAGGTATTGCCGTCACCAAAAACGACATGGCCTGGGCTGTCCGTGAAGAAGCTGAGCGCGGAAAAGACGATCACCAGATAGGATACGTTAGCGATGACCGCGCACAGCCAGTAACCCCAGGCGGAACAGAAGCCCATCAGCTCGCCAAAGCCGGCGCGCGCGTAGGTAAAGATGCCACCATCCAGATCGGGTTTGAGACGGGTCAGCAGCAGCATCGCCAGCGACAGAAAAATAATGCCGACGCCGGTAATCAGCCAGCCAATCAGCAGTGCGGCCGGGCCAGCCACCGCGGCCATATTTTGCGGCAGACTGAACACGCCTGCGCCGAGCATTGAACTCAGCACCAGCGCAGTCAGGGCACCGAGACCTAATTTTTTCTCCAAAACAACCTTCCCGCTAGCATATATGGCTGGGTAAACCAGTATTCATCTCAGGTATATCGTCGCCGTCAGGCAAATAACAATGAGAATATCCGGTCAAACAGGCGGCAGATTTTACGGAGTGCGGCAGGGGATGGCAATGCGTGAATATGCAAAACAGCACAGGAATTATGCAAACAGCAGGGCGGCGGGCGCCGCCCTGGCAGGATTACTTAAAGATGTCCGCGGTCACGGTCAGGTTACCACCACTCTGGTTCTGCCACTGACGGGTGACGTGGTAGTACTTGGCGCCTTTATCCGCGGCGCGCTTCGCCACTTCTTCCGAGATCTCGGTTGGTGTGCCAAAGTGTCCGGTAAAGGTAACGGTGTCAAACGGCTGCATCTGGGCGGCAGTGATGGCGTTAACTTCCTGCACTGATTTGCCGTTTGGCAGATTGACGGTATAGCGTTTGCCGGTTGAGGATTGAGTCTCAAAGAAACGACCCACGCCTTTGCTTGGGGTTTCTGACGAGGCAACGCCCGGAATTTCAACGTTAGCTGCCGCGGCACCGCCGGCGGCCAGCGCGGCTTTACCCGCTTCTGAATCGGCCGGAATGGCGTTTGGCGTCTGCACCTTACGCTCTTTGGCATCGGCCTTGTAGACGTAGGCGGTGACGTACTGGTTGCCGCCGTTGTTGGCGTCAATCTGGCGGACAATAAAGAAGGAGGCCGCGCCTTTCTCTTTGGCGGCTTTGGAGACCGCATCATTGACGTCAGGCTGGCTGGCGAAGAAACCGCTCACCGATACCGTATCAAAAGGTTCGAGTTTGTAGGCTTCGGCTTTCGGCAACTCGTTGATGCCGTTGAAACGACGGTAGCTGGTTGACACCGTCGCGTCAGGTGCATCGGCTTTATACAGGTCGGCGGTGACGCGCCAGTTGCCGCTGTTGCCGTTTGTGTCGTTAATGCCCTGAATATAGTAAGAGGCCGCGCCCATTTCATCAGCACGCTTAGAGACCGCATCGGCAGCATCGCCAATCGCGTTGAACCGGCCGGTGATATTAATACGTTCGAATGGCTTCAACGCGGCCGCTTTTTCTGGCGTTAACTCCTGCGCGGCAAATGCGTTAGCTGCCAGCAGCGATAACAGGGTGGACGCCAGAATAGTGTTCTTCAGCTTCATAAAAATAATCCTTCGCCTTACGCAAAAATGAGTACGAAAACGTGCTGGACTCTTGATGTATAACAGATTAGCCGCTGATTATTGCATGTTATAAACAGACTGTCGCAGCGATTTTTTGTGTCAGATCGCGTTATTCAACCGGGCTTTATTCATCTGATTGTCACGAATGACGTTTACGGCCCGATTAAGGGGCGGCTTATCGCTAAATCCGGTAAGTGATAGTGCTATAACAGTTAATGCATTGTTAAATAAAGGTTTTTATTAACCGGATCTGCGCCCTGACACGATTATGCATAGCAGATTATCTGCTGATGACGCACTTTAGTAGTGGGATAACACGGGTTTTTATCTTTAACACTGAATAATTGGGTGAATGTCTCTACTCTGCCAGGCCGAACTGGATCGGTTGTCACATTTTCAGTAGGTTATAAATACTTTGAAATAAGTGCATTTCATTCATAAGCAGCTGAAACAGCGTTTCAGTTGCGCTGATGACGTGCGGGCTTCAGGCCATCATCCTTTAACCGATGAAAGGAAACACTATGTTAATTGGAATACCCAAAGAACGATTGCTCAACGAGTCACGCGTAGCCGCTACGCCGCAGACCGTCGGGCAACTGATCAAGCTGGGTTTTAGCGTCACTGTGGAGCATGACGCTGGCCTGGGCGCCAGTTTCGATGACGACAGCTACGTCGCAGCGGGCGCAACCCTCAGCGACAGCCAGCAGGTCTGGCAGTCCGATATCGTGTTCAAAGTGAACGCGCCGGACGATGAGGAAATTGCGCTCACGCGGGAAGGCAGTACGCTGGTGAGCTTTATCTGGCCGGCACAGAATCTGGCATTGCTGGAAAAACTGGCGGCACGCCGCGTCACGGTGATGGCGATGGACTCCGTGCCACGTATCTCACGCGCGCAGTCACTGGATGCCCTGAGCTCGATGGCCAACATTGCCGGTTATCGCGCGATCGTTGAGGCGGCACACCAGTTTGGCCGCTTCTTTACCGGTCAGATCACGGCGGCAGGGAAAGTGCCACCGGCGAAAGTGATGGTGATTGGTGCGGGTGTTGCCGGCCTGGCTGCAATCGGCGCGGCGGGCAGCCTCGGCGCAATTGTCCGGGCGTTTGATACCCGACCGGAAGTTAAGGAGCAGGTGCAAAGCATGGGCGCCGAATTCCTCGAACTCGATTTCGAAGAGGAAGCAGGCAGCGGTGATGGTTACGCCAAAGTCATGTCTGAGGCGTTTATCAAGGCCGAGATGGCGCTGTTCGCCAGCCAGGCCAGAGAGGTGGACATTATCGTGACCACCGCGCTGATCCCTGGCAAACCGGCACCGAAGCTGATTACCGAAGAGATGGTGGCCAGCATGAAGCCGGGCAGCGTCATTGTCGATCTGGCGGCGCAAAACGGCGGCAACTGCGCGCTGACCGTAGCCAACCAGGTGACCGTTACCCCGAACGGCGTGAAAATTATCGGCTATACCGATCTGCCCAGCCGCTTGCCGACCCAGTCATCCCAGCTCTACGGCACCAATCTGGTGAACCTGATGAAGCTGTTGTGCAAAGAGAAAGATGGCAATATTACGGTCGACTTTGACGACGTTGTGGTGCGCGGCGTCACGGTGATCCGCGAAGGCGAAGTCACCTGGCCAGCACCGCCCATTCAGGTGTCGGCGGCACCCCAGGCGGCACCTGCTGCGGCTAAGAATGTGCAAAAAGTGGAGGCGAAACCGGTCTCACCGTGGCGGAAATATCTGCTGATTGCGCTGGCGATTGTACTGTTCGGCTGCCTCGCCAACGTCGCGCCCGCTGATTTCCTGTCGCACTTCACCGTCTTCGCGCTCTCCTGCGTGGTCGGCTACTACGTGGTCTGGAACGTCAGCCATGCGCTGCATACGCCGCTGATGTCGGTAACCAATGCCATCTCCGGCATTATCGTTATCGGTGCCGTGCTGCAGATGGGGCACGGTGGCTGGGTCACGTTCATCTCCTTTATTGCCGTGCTGATTGCCAGCATCAATATCTTTGGTGGCTTTACCGTCACCCAGCGCATGCTGAAAATGTTTCGTAAGGGGTAATTCATGTCTGGCGGATTAGTAACTGCAGCCTATATTGTCGCTGCGATTCTGTTTATTTGTAGCCTCGCCGGTCTCTCCCGACATGAGACCTCAAAGCAGGGCAATCTTTTCGGTATCAGCGGCATGGCGATTGCGCTGGTGGCGACCATTTTTGGCCCCGACAGCGGCAACGTGGTGTGGATCCTGCTGGCGATGGTGATCGGCGGCGCGATTGGTGTACGTCTGGCGAAGAAAGTCGAAATGACCGAAATGCCGGAGCTGGTGGCGATTCTGCACAGCTTTGTCGGTCTGGCGGCGGTACTGGTGGGCATCAACAGCTACATCGACCATGCTCCTGGGCTGCCAGCGGTGCTGGAAAATATCCATCTGAGCGAAGTCTTTATCGGCATCTTTATCGGTGCGGTGACCTTTACCGGCTCGCTGGTGGCGTTCGGCAAGCTGTGCGGTAAGATCTCCTCCCGGCCGCTGGCACTGCCGCATCGCCACAAGCTCAATCTGCTGGCGCTGGTGGTGTCGTTCCTGCTGCTGCTGTGGTTTGTTAACACCGAGAGTACCGTGGCACAGGTGTTCGCGCTGCTGCTGATGACGCTGATTGCGCTGGCGTTTGGCTGGCATCTGGTGGCTTCTATCGGCGGAGCGGATATGCCGGTGGTGGTGTCGATGCTCAACTCATACTCCGGCTGGGCCGCTGCCGCCGCGGGCTTTATGCTCAGCAACGATCTGCTGATCGTCACCGGTGCGCTGGTTGGCTCATCCGGTGCGATCCTCTCTTACATTATGTGTAAGGCGATGAACCGTTCCTTTATCAGCGTGATTGCCGGCGGTTTTGGCACCGAATCTGGCAGCAGCGATGAGAGCGAAGCGGCAGGTGAGCACCGTGAGATCAGTGCGGAAGAAACGGCTGAGATGCTGAAAGCCTCCTCTTCGGTGATCATCACGCCCGGCTACGGGATGGCGGTGGCGCAGGCGCAGTATCCGGTTGCCGAAATCACTGCCCGGCTGCGTGCGCTGGGGATCAAGGTCCGTTTTGGCATCCATCCGGTGGCGGGGCGTTTACCGGGACACATGAACGTGCTGCTGGCGGAAGCCAAAGTGCCCTATGACGTGGTGCTGGAGATGGATGAAATCAACGATGACTTCAGCGAAACCGATACCGTGCTGGTGATTGGCGCTAACGATACGGTGAATCCTGCCGCGCAGGACGATCCACGCAGCCCGATCGCTGGTATGCCGGTACTGGAAGTGTGGAAAGCCCACAACGTTATCGTCTTTAAACGTTCAATGAATACCGGTTATGCCGGAGTACAGAACCCGCTGTTCTTCAAAGAGAACACCCAGATGCTGTTTGGTGATGCCAAAGCCAGTGTCGAAGCGATTCTGAAAGCGCTGTAATAAAAAAGGGCGGCTGATAAGCCGCCCGATTCTTTTCTGAAGAGGGTTAATCCTCCTCATCCTCTTCATCATCCAGATCGATTGGCGATTTGAAGTCGTCAGGTTTGATCGCCAGCAGATCGCAACGCAGATGATCAATCACCTGTTCCGCCGTATTGCCGAGGAAAGCGGCAGACAGGCCGGTCCGTCCGATAGTCCCTAACACCACCACGCCCGCACCCAGATGCACGGCCAGATCGGGAATGACTTCCTCAGGTAACCCTTTAGCCACATGGGTGAACTCTTCACCAATGGAGAATTTCTGCCGAAGCGCTTTCATTGCCACCAGGTGCTGGCCGCGGATGGCGTCGTTGTAGACGCTGGGATCAAAATCGGGCAGTTCGATAGCGATATTGATGGGCGTAATGGGGTAGGCACCCACCAGATGCACTTCGGTGTGATTCACGGTTTCCGCCAGCTTGACCGTTTCACGGATCAGCTTCTGATTCAGGCCATCGTGATGGGGTTCTTCACTGGCAAGGTTGACCGCCACAATCGCTTTACCGCCTTCCGGCCACGGCTGGTCTTTTACCATCCACACCGGACACGGGCATTTCCGCAACAGGTGCCAGTCGGTCGGGGTAAAAATAACCGATTCCAGCCGGTCGTGCTGATGCGCCATTTTCAGCACTAAATCATGCTGATGGGCCAATACTTCCTGAATAATCGCTTCGTAGGGGCGGTTATGCCAGATCACTTTAATTTCAATCTCAACACCGGCATCCAGATAGGCGTGCGCCTGCTCGCGAATCCACTCGGTGCGCTGACTGATCACGCCCTGACGCATCGAGGCGCGTTCATCAGGCGAAAGCAGGGTGGTCATTTCGTAGGAGAAATCATAGATGGGCAAAAAGGCTTTGATTTTGCCGCCGATGAATTGATTCAGATAGACCGCACGCCGCAGCGCAGGCTGGTCGTCTTGCTGGGCATCGATCGCGACCAGAATATTTTGGTACTGGGACATGAGGAACTCTCCTTAAACCAGAGCGACTGGATTAAAGATAGCCTATGTTGCACAGCGGAAGAAGTGAAAAAGTTACTGCCGGATCAATAAAATAACAATTATTGATCCGGCCCGGTATCAGGCAGCCTGATGGCTCTGACCCGCTAACTCTTCCAGTAAGGCGTGGTTCTCAATGGTAATGTATTTACCCTTAACCGCCAGCATGCCTGATTTCTGGAAGCGGCCCAGCAGACGGCTGATAGTTTCTACCGTTAAGCCCAGATAGTTACCGATATCACCACGGGTCATGGTGAGACGAAATTCACGCTGGGAAAAACCACGCTGACCAAAGCGGCGTGACAGATTCCAGATAAACGCAGCCAGACGCTCTTCAGCATTTTTCTTCGACAGCAGTAAAATCATGTCCTGATCGCCTTTGATCTCACCGCTCATCAGTCGCATCATCTGCTGACGCAGGGCCGGCATTTTGCCTGACAGATCATCCAGCGTTTCAAACGGAATTTCGCACACCATCGCCGTTTCCAGTGCCTGAGCAAAGCTCGGATGGCTGGCACCCATAATGGCATCAAAGCCGACTAAATCCCCGGCCAGATGGAAACCGGTGATCTGCTCATCACCCTGTTCGGTGATGGTGTAGCTTTTAATGGTGCCGGAACGAATGGCGTAGAGCGATTTGAGATCGTCACCCGCTTTAAAAAGGGTTTGCCCTTTCTGAATCGGTTTTTTACGCTCAATGATATTGTCGAGCTGATCCAGCTCATGTTCATTTAGCGTAAAGGGGATGCAGAGCTGACTGATGCTGCAATCCTGGCAGTGAATGGCACAACCGCCCGACTGAATACGACGAATGCTGCGTTTTTCAGGGATCATAATGGTTTGCTCGACGATTATTGACTGGGGTCAATTTTAACATTTTTTGTGCTGAAGGGAACTCATCCGAGCAGTTTTAGGCTTACAAAAAGTATGGATGTGCAACAGGGCGCTAAACGCAGATGTGACGGGGCTCTCAGAATGACGCATCCTCTCACTGTCACGAAAAGTTGCCGCTTTTATGATCTGCTACCGGGATTTAATCTGCCCGGCAGCAGCGAAAAAGAGGATTAGCGCAGTGTCGTCAGCTTTTGCTACGCTTTCAGACTGAGCCTGTTTTGCCCTCCATCAATTTTAATCAGGTGTGAGAAAACCATGAACCTTGATGATAACGATCTTTTTCGAGACGCCATGGGAGATGTCACTCCGTTAAAAGACACCACCAGCACCTTGTGGCTGAAATCACCTTCCACCAAAGCGCCGCGCCATCCGCCGAGCGATCCCGAACAGGAGAATTTCCTGACCCGTGGCTATCTGGATATCGTGCCGCTGAACACGCCGCTGGAGTATAAGGCGGATGGTATCCAGCAGGGCGTGCTGGATAAACTGCGGAAAGGCGAGTATCGGCTGGATGCCAGCCTCAACCTGTTGCGTCAGCCGGTCGAAACCTGTCGTCAGGCGCTGTTTAACTTTATGGTGCAGGCGCATAAGCAGGGATTACGCAATCTGCTGATCATCCATGGCAAAGGCCGGGAGGATGAGTCGCACGCCAATATTGTGCGCAGCTATCTGGCGCGCTGGCTGACCCAGTTTGAGGATGTGCAGACTTTTTGCGTCGCCCAGGCGCAGCATGGCGGTGCCGGCGCGCTCTATGTCGGGCTGCGCAAGACCGATAAAGCGCGGCTGGATAACCGCGAGCGGCACGCCAAACGCAGCCGCTAGCTGTGGAATTTGCGCATGGTAGACATCAGCACTTCGGCGCTCAGGCTGAGCTGACTGCCGGTGCGGGTAATAATGCCGACCGGCTCGCCCGGCCCGGATGAGTTAATCGGCAGGGCGCAGACGGCGTTGTGGTTAAGATCTTCCTTAATCGCGCCGGATGGCACAAACCAGATATAGTCGTAACGCAGCGCCAGCTGGCGCGCCAGTGAGGTAGAAGAGGTCTCGATACAGTGCGGTGGCAGTGAACAGCCCTGTTCGTCCAGCATTTGCTGAGCAATACGGCGGGGCGCGGTGCCTTCGGGTGAGATCACAACCGGCCACTGCATCGCTCGTGAGAGCGTGACGTTGTCACTCAGAAGCGGGTGTTCGGGCCGCACCACCAGCTTCAGCGATTCGAGAAACAGCAGCTCATAGGTCAGTCCGGTCATCATTTCACTGTCTGCCATCCTGCCGATACCTATGTCGAACTCACCTGCCCGTAAGCCGGCTAACAGCACGTTATTATGTAAGGTTGCCACCTGAATAGTGGTGTTAGGTTGTATCTGATGAAAGCGATCGAGGATCTGCGGCAGCATCCCCATGGCGGCCGTGGTGAGCGCACCGAGCCGGATGATGGCTGGCTGGTCGGCAGGCTGCTCATTGAAACTCTGTCCGGCATGGTTGAGAGCGTCCAGTACCCGTACAGCATGAGTCAGGAACTGCTCTCCCATGGTGGTCAGCTGCGCGCCGAGTCGGCCGCGCTCAAACAGCCTCACGCCGGTCAGCTCTTCCAGCTCATTCAGGGTTTTCGACAGGGCAGGCTGGCTCAGGCTGAGCGTTTCTGCCGCCCGGCCCAGCGTGCCTTGCTGCGCGACCGCAACAAAGGTATGTAAATGGCGCAATCGAATGCGCTGATTGAAAAGGATATTTTTTTCCATCTCTCAAACTTAATGAGAATCACCGCTAACAGGCAACCTTTTAAAATGGATTTTGTTAACTTAGCTGCAAAATTATATTAACAAATAAGGCAAGGCGACAGGATTCGGGAGTAAACCGCTGAAAATAAACGTGTCATATGAGAATGCGATGAAAGCAGTCCAAATCGGGAATGTGTCAGATCAACCGCTTAGCGATATAAAGTTGAATAATTCTCAATATCATATAAAAATCTGACGTCATAACCTTAACGATCGGCTATCATTGGCGCCGTTTTTTTTACTAAAACTGATGTCACATCCCGGTGCCAGAGAGGAGTTTTCATTGTCCAGCGTAGAGGCGGTAGATGTACGCCAGCTCATTAACCAGCAGGCGCTGAGTCGCTGGCAAAAGCGGTTAATTGCGCTCTGCTTTGTTGTGGTGGCGCTCGATGGTATGGACATCGCGATTATGGGCTTTATTGCGCCTACGCTCAAAACCGCCTGGGGCGTGACTACGCATCAGCTGGGGATGGTGATCAGCGCCGCGCTGATTGGTCTCGCACTCGGGGCGATGGTCGCGGGGCCGCTGGCCGATCGCTATGGTCGCCGGATGATGATTATTCTCAGCGTCTTCTTTTTTGGTCTCTGGACGCTGGCAACGGCGCTGTCACACAATATCGAACAGATGATGCTGTTCCGCTTTCTTACCGGGCTGGGGCTGGGTGCAGCAATGCCAAACGTCGGGACGCTGGTGGCCGAGTACGCACCAGAACGACGCCGGGCATTCATCATCACCGTGGTGTTTTGCGGATTCACCTTTGGTGCCGCCAGTGGGGGATTTGCGGCCTCCTGGCTGTTGCCTCGCTACAACTGGCATTCGGTCCTGCTGCTCGGCGGGATTCTGCCGTTACTGATCCTGCCTTTTCTGATTCGGGGTCTGCCGGAATCGGTGCGTTTTCTGATCAGCCGTGGCGCGCCTGCCGCGCGCATTCACGCCATTGTTGAGCGGATGATGCCGGGCACCACCCAGCCGGACAGCGCCTTTCATGCGCCTGAAGCCAGCATCGCGGCACGGGGCGCCATCGGCACCGTCCTGTCGCGCAGCTATCTGTTTGGCAGCACCATGCTGTGGGGCGGCTATTTTATGGGGCTGTTTCTGGTCTATCTGATCGGCAGCTGGCTGCCGTCACTGATCAACACCCTGGGGATGTCCGTCACCGAAGCGGCGATTATCACCGCCATGTATCAGGCCGGCGGAACCCTGGGATCGCTGTTTGCCGGCTGGCTGATGGACCGTTTCAATGCCAACCTCGCGCTGGCCGCTATCTACTTCTGCGGCGGGCTGTTCATTGTGGCGCTGGGCTTTTCACCGGCGGAAGTGGGCATCATGAGCGGCATCGCTTTCTGTAGCGGCTTCTGCTTCAACGGGGCCAATACCGGGATGAACGCCTTATCTGCCAGTTATTATCCGACCCATGCCCGTGCTACCGGTTCCAGCTGGATGCATGGCGTCGGCCGTGTCGGTGCCATTCTCAGCGCTTTTGTCGGCGCAGAAATGCTGTCGCTCGGCTGGTCGTTTAGTTTTATCTTCCTGCTGCTGGCCATTCCCGCTGTGATCACCACCCTGATGCTGGTGCTGAAAAACCGCTACGGCTTTAAGCCGATCACAAATTCGTGATTTTTTCCGCTGGCGCCAACGCGTTGCATTACATTAGCAACAACGCTCACGGTGTCAGGTGGAACAGATGGACAACTTTCTCAGTGCGGATGCAATCCGCACCCGCTTCTCTCAGGCCATGTCCGCCATGTATCAGCAGGAGGTGCCGCAATACGGCACGCTGATGCAACTGGTAATGGCGGTTAATGACCGCACGCTGGAGTCCGATCCCGCGCTAAAAGATCGCCTGGCAGCGGCCGATGATCTGAGCCGCCTTAACATTGAGCGTCACGGCGCTATCCGCGTCGGTAGCGCCAGCGAACTTGCCACGCTGCGGCAGATATTTGCGGTGATGGGAATGGTTCCGGTCGGTTATTACGATCTCTCACAGGCGGGCGTGCCGGTGCATTCCACCGCTTTCCGGCCGGTCGATGACGCTGCGCTGCGGCGTAATCCTTTCCGTGTCTTTACCTCTCTGCTGCGGCTTGAGCTGATTGATGATGTGGCATTACGTGAAAAAGCGGCAGCGATACTGGCGGCGCGCGACATTTTCACACCGCGCTGCCGGCAACTGCTGCAACTGCATCAGCAGCAGGGCGGATTCACCGCTGAGCAGGCGGCAGAGTTTGTCAGTGAAGCGCTGGAAACCTTTCGCTGGCACGCGCACAGCAGCGTTGATAGGCAGACCTACCAGGCACTGAATCAACAACACCGGCTGATTGCTGACGTCGTCTGCTTCCCGGGCTGCCATATTAATCACCTGACGCCCCGCACGCTGGATATTGATCGGGTTCAGCAACTGATGCCATCCCGCGGAATCGAACCCAAAACCCTGATTGAGGGACCGCCGCGTCGTCAGGTACCGATTCTGTTACGTCAGACCAGCTTCAGAGCGCTGGAAGAGGCGATAATCTTTAAAGACGGTCATCAGGGCAGCCACACGGCACGCTTTGGGGAAATCGAGCAGCGCGGCGCAGCGCTGACCCCGAAGGGACGGGCGCTGTACGACCGGTTACTGCAACAGGCAGGTAGCGGCGAGGATAATCAGCAGCATCAGCAGCATCTTGCCGATGTGTTCCGAGATTTTCCCGACGATGAACAGACGCTGCGGCAGCAGGCGCTGGCGTGGTTCCACTATCGTCTGAGCGAAAAGGGCATTGCAACGCCGCCAGCTCGGGGCGAAACGCTCGACAGCCTGATCGCGCAAGGACGCATCATTGCCGAACCTATTATCTACGAAGATTTTCTGCCGGTCAGCGCAGCGGGCATTTTTCAGTCAAACCTCGGCGATCACGCGCAGGTGCGTTCAACCGGCCAGGCCAGCCGGGCGGCGTTTGAAGCAGCGCTCGGCAGTGCGGTGACAGACGAAATGACGCTTTATGCGCAACGTCAGCAACGTTCGCTGCTGCGATGTGGTGTGATGAACTGATCACGCTGAAGGGAATAAACGGGACCATCGTCGATTGTCCCGTTTAACCGCTGCGCATCGGCAATCGATCTGCACATTCGTTCTGACTCTGAATAGCGCAGTCTCAACGTTATACCCTGTTAAAAATAGCTGGATAAGCAAAGCGATAGATAAGGTTTGCTGTAGGACGGGTGTTCCCTGATGCTGGCGTAAAATAATAAATTAAATTTAACTATAAAGGCGATAAGTGGCAGCGCAACCGCCGCGCTACGCCGATATGATTTGTTGTAATTAACTGTGTGCAGGCTTTTTTTATATTGCCATCCCTGTTTTACCGCACCGTAGCAATGCCGGTACTTTCTGGAAAGCGTTAATAAATATAAACAGAAAACGGGCGAATGCCTATTCAAACCTTTTGATAATGTTGTTCAGTGCTTTGCTTCAACCTTCGGCATAATCTGCAAATCTGTTCCGGACATGGACAATGTCTCAAGGCCTGCAAATAATGGAGAGACGTTTGAACAGGGAAACAGGAATGAAAAACGAAACAGGTCTGCGGATCATGACGGCAGAGGGTGAGTTGCGTGGATGCATGGATGACGACCTTTTCGTATTCAAAGGCATACCTTATGCCGCCGCGCCGGAAGGCGCACTGCGCTGGCGTCCACCGCAGCCGGTAACCCCGTGGCAAAACGTGCGTGATGCCACACAGTTTGCCGCTTCAGGCTGGCAAAACCGTGATTATTGCCGGGCGGTAGGGGGCGGCGATCCGGGCGAATTTAGTGAGGATTGCCTGTACCTGAATGTCTGGACCCCGGATGTTGAACCAGCTACCCCGCTGCCGGTGATGGTCTGGTTACACGGTGGCGGATATACCATCGGCGCGGGCGGCCTGGCACCTTACAGCGGCAAACCGCTGGCCTCGCGCGGCGCGGTGGTGGTGACCATCAATTACCGACTCGGCCATTTTGGCTTCTTTTCCCATCCGGCATTAGATGCGCAATATCCGGTTGCCGGTTCGGTCAATAATTTTGGTCTGCTTGATCAGATCGCCGCGCTGCAGTGGGTGCAGCGTAATATTCCCGCGTTTGGCGGCGACCGCCGTAATGTCACCCTGTTTGGCGAATCGTCCGGCGCGCGCAGCGTGCTGTCACTCTGCTGTTCGCCGCTGGCGGAAGGGCTGTTTCACAAAGGCATCGTCCAGAGCGCCTACAGTTTACCCGATACCCCGCTGAAAAAAGCGCGCCAGCAGGGCATGGCGGTGGCTCGCCATTTCGGCCTGCCGCCCGATGCCAGTGCCGATGCGTTGCGTGCTTTACCCGCTGATGCCTTCTGGTCGCTGGAGGGTTCACTGGCGATCCAGCCGGTGCCGATCTCCGGCGATGCGGTGCTGCCTGAGCCGATGCTGAAAACCTTTCTGGCGGCAAAGCAGCATCGGCTGCCGTTAATGGCCGGCAGTAACAGCGACGAAGCCAGCGTGCTGGACTATTTTGGCGTCGATAGCACCGCCGTGCTGCATCAGCTGCGCGATAAAAATCGGGTGCTTTACCGGATGCTCAAGTGGATGTATGACCTCCATGACGATCGGCGTCTCGGTCGTGCGGTGGCGCGCGATATGGCCTTCAGCGTGGTGCCGTGGCTGGTGATGCGCGCCCAGCATAATAGCGGGATGCCTGGCTGGCGTTACTGGTTCGATTATGTTTCGGAGAATGCGCGCGATCTCTATCCGGACGGGACCTGGCACGGCAATGAAGTGCCCTACGTGCTTAATACCCTGAGTCAGATGCCCGATCCCAGTGAAAATCGCCCCTTCAGTGAGGAGGATCGGGCATTTGCCGCGCGCGTCAGCGACTACTGGTTCCGCTTCGCCTGCGATGCCAGCGAATATAAGCATCAGCTTGAAGGAGAGGTTGTCTGGCCAGCCTGGCACCCCGGCGAAGATGTGACAATGTCACTGGGTGAGGAGCGCCGCAGTGGTTTAGTCCTCAAAAAGAACTTTATGCGCGCCAGAATGCGGCTGTTGCGATTGCTGATGACCAAAATGGTGCGACTTTAATTAGCGTGCTAACCATCAAATTGCGCGAATGGGATTATCAATGCCATTCGCGCATAATTTTCTGAAAAATAAAGAGATTAATAGAACTCCGCGCTAAAGACGCTGTAAAATTTTAGATAACAAAAGAGTTACATCTTCACTATCCACTGCCGATAGATCTTCTATGCCCGACACTTACGGGTCAACGTGTATAGGATTTTGGTATGGGAATGCTCAAAAATTTCACCATTCGCGCTGTGATGCTCTCCATTCTGGGCCTGTTCTGCTTACTGTGGAGCGGTGTCGGGTTATTCAGCATCCATTCTCTCGGCGCGCTGAGCGAAGGGAATGATGTTGACCGTCATCTGGTCGCGCAAATGACGGTGCTCAGTAAAGGCAACGATCAATATTTCCGCGTTATCACCCGTCTGTCGCGTGTGATGGACAGCAAGGCGGGCGGCAAAACGCTGTCCGATGATGCCTATGCGCCGGTACAGCAGGCGCTGGATAACATGACCCAGCAACTGGCGACCTTTAAACAGCTGGCACCGGGACCAATGAACCCGGATGTGGTCGACAGCGTGGTACAGAGCTGGCAGAAATTGCTGGATGAAGGCGTCACGCCGCAGTTGCAACTCGCCCGTCAGGATTCACCCGATGCCTATCGTCAGCAGGCCAATAATGTCACGCCGCAGCTCAGCCGGGCCTTTGGTGCCAGCGCTGAAAAATTCAATCAGGGCGCGGCACAGGTACTGGATCATACCCGGGTTGAAGTTGACCGCTTAACCGCACTGACCAAAATGATTATCACCGTAACGGTGATCCTCGGCCTGCTGATCCTGTTGTTCACCGACCGCTATCTGGTGGCGATGCTGGTCAGGCCGCTGGAAACTATCCGTAACCATTTTGCCACTATCGCCACCGGCGATCTGAGCCAGCCGGTGGCCGATTTTGGTCGCAACTGTGTCGGTAAACTGGTGCCACTGCTGAGTGCCATGCAGGATAGCCTGCGTGAAGCGGTCAGCGCGATTCGCAGCGGCACCGAGAACATCTCGCGCGGCGCGGCAGAAATCTCGGCGGGCAACAACGATCTCTCTTCGCGTACCGAAGAGCAGGCGGCGGCGCTGGAGCAGACCGCGGCCAGTATGGAGCAGCTGACTGCTACGGTGAAATTTAACGCCGACAATGCGCGTCAGGCGAGCCTGCTGGCGGAAACCGCCACCACGACCGCACAACAGGGCGGCCAGCTGGTGAGCGAAGTGGTCAGCACCATGAACGGCATTTCCGGCAGTTCGAAGAAAATTGCTGAGATCACTAACGTGATTAATGGCATCGCCTTCCAGACCAACATTCTGGCACTGAACGCCGCGGTAGAAGCCGCTCGTGCCGGTGAACAGGGGCGCGGTTTTGCCGTAGTGGCCTCTGAGGTGCGTAATCTGGCCCAGCGCAGCGCCAACGCCGCCAAAGAGATTGCTACTCTGATTGAAGATTCCGTTCAGCGGGTCGGAAAAGGGGCCGAGCTGGTCGGCACCACCGGCGGCACCATGAATAACATTCTGAAATCGGTGCAGGATGTGGATGCGATCATGAAACAGATCGCTGCCGCCTCGGAAGAGCAGAGTAAGGGGATCTCGCAGGTTGGGGCCGCCGTAACTGAAATGGACAGCGTGACGCAGCAAAACGCCTCGCTGGTTGAGGAAGTCTCGGCCGCCGCCAGCGCCCTGGCGCTGCAGACCGAAGCGTTACAGGCCTCAGTCGCGAAGTTCCGCCTTTCCAGCAACGTGAGCCAGGCTGCGCCCGCCGCACCGCTGAGGCCGAATGCGCCAAAAGCGCCGGCGCTGGCGACCGCTCAGGCTAAGCCTGCTGACAATGGCGACTGGGTGACCTTCTGATCCTCAACCAGCCACGCCACCAGTTCCGCCAGTAACGGCGGCGCTTCTCCGGACGGCCGCTGCAGTAAACTGTAGGCCGCTCCGGTTTTTACCTCGCCAGCGAAGGGTTTAACCAGCCTGCCGCTGGCGATATCACTCTCCACCAGATTGCTGTCAGCAATCGCCACGCCAAATCCCTGAATCGCCGCACTAATTGCCAGATCCATGGTGGAAAAGTGCTGATTGCGCTGCATCGTCACTGCGATCCCTTGTCCCTGTAGCCAGCATTGCCAGTCGCGCATATCGTCGGTGGGATGCAAAAAGGTCATGCCAGCCAGCTCTGCGGGTGAAGCGGGTAGCGACGTTCCCGCCGCCATCACCGGCGTCAGCGACTCCTCAAACAGCGTTATGGCATCACGGCGGGGTTTGCCATAAACGATAGCGGCGTCGAAGTTATCAAGCTGAGAAGCATGATCCAGCGTGGTGGTCAGCGCCACATGCAGCTCCGGCTGCCGTTGCTCCAGCGCCATCAGCCGTGGTACCAGCCAGCGCATCGCACAGGTTGGCGCTTTAAGGCGAATACTGGCCTGGGTGCGGCGCGCTTTTTCGCCGGCCTGAGCGATCAGTTCATAGCCCTGACGCCATTCAGGCAGCAGCGCCGCGCCCTGCGGCGTCAGGCGCAGGCCGCGGGCGTGGCGATCAAACAGACTCAGGCCGAGCCAGTGCTCCAGCGCCGCGATCTTGCGGCTGACCGCGCCCTGGGTTATGCACAGCTCCCGGGCGGCATGGGTCAGATTGAGGTGGCGGGCCGTCACCAGAAAAGCGTGAATGGCGTTAAGCGGCAGGGTTGAACGCGACACAGAGAACCTCAGCTATGCATTTTTATCATGGCTATTATGACGACATTTCGCTTGCCGACTCAAGTCACAGCCCGTTGAATAGCTATTTATCGTATTCGCTTATCTATGCTTCTGACGGAGAGATCATGTCCCTGAACACGCCTGTCGCCATCCACTCAAAGTTGCCAGATGTTGGCACCACCATCTTCAGCGTTATCGGTCAGCTCTCAGCGCAGCATCAGGCGATTAACCTGTCGCAGGGCGCACCCAATTTTCCCTGCGATCCGGCGCTGGTCGAGGCGGTCAGTCAGGCGATGCGTGACGGCCAAAATCAGTATGCGTCGATGACCGGCTTACCGGCGTTGCGTGAAGCCTTAGCCAGCAAGGTGGCGACGCTCTACGGTCAGAAATATGATCCGGCCAGCGAAGTGCTGATCACCGGCAGCGCCAGTCAGGGCATCTATATGGCGATTACCGCGCTGGTGCATCCGGGCGATGAGGTGATTTTCTTTGAGCCAGCCTTTGACAGCTACGCACCGGTGGTGCGGTTGCAGGGCGGCAAGCCGATTGGCCTTAAACTTCAGGTGCCGTCTTTTGCCATTGACTGGCAGCAGTTGCGCGCTGCGATTACGCCACGCACCCGGATGATTATCATCAATACGCCGCATAACCCTAGCGCTCAGGTGCTGACGCCAGAGGATCTTAATCAGCTGGCGGCACTGACGCGTAACACGGACATTGTGGTGCTCTCTGATGAAGTTTATGAACATATCCTGTTTGATGGGCGCAGGCACTGCGGCATGGCGACCCATCCGGAGCTGGCGGCGCGCAGCGTTATTGTCTCTTCGTTTGGCAAAACCTTTCACGTTACCGGCTGGCGGGTCGGCTACTGTCTGGCACCGGCAGAGCTGATGACGGAGCTGGTGAAAGTCCATCAGTTTATGATGTATGCCGCCGACACACCGATGCAGGTCGGCTTCGCGCAATATCTGCAGAACGCGGAAAACTATCTGTCGCTGTCGGCGTTTTATCAGCAAAAGCGCGATCGGCTGATTGCGCTGCTGCAGGATTCACCGTTTGAACTGCTGCCGTGCGCCGGTTCCTTTTTTATGCTGGCCAGTTATGGACATTTCAGTGACGAACCGGACAGCGAAATGGTAAAACGTCTTATCGTCGATCATCGGGTAGCCACTATCCCGCTGTCGGCGTTTTATATGGATGGCACCGACAACAAACTGATCCGTCTTTCCTTTGCCAAAGATGAGGCGACGTTACAGGCTGGCGCTGCGGCGCTGTGTGCCTTCCCGCAGTAACGGGAAACGTTGCCTGACGGCCGCACTGCGAAGCAGGACAGCGATCGGTTAAAACAATAATTTCGGGGTAAGTAATGAAAAAACGCAACGCACTCTTTCTGGCACTCGGCATGATGGCTTCGGTACAGGCACTGGCGCAGGATTTACGTTATGGCCTGGAGTCGCAGTATCCGCCTTTTGAAAGCCGCAACGCCAAAGGGGAACTGGAAGGTTTTGATATCGAGCTGGGCAATGCCATTTGTCAGGCCGGTAAATTTAACTGTCACTGGGTGGAAAGCAGCTTCGACGCGCTGATCCCGGCGCTGCAGGCGAAGAAGTTTGATGCCATCAACTCGGCGATGAACATCACCGAAGCGCGGGCCAAAAGCATCGGTTTCACCCAGCCCATCTACCGTATTCCCACCATGCTGGTGGCGAAAACTGGCGAGAAGCTGGCACCGACCGCTGAATCACTGAAGGGCAAGAATATCGGGGTGCTGCAGGGTTCGATTCAGGAAACCTATGCCAAAAAGCACTGGGAATCCCAGGGCGTGACCGTCACCTCCTATCAGGATCAGAACCAGGTCTATAACGATATGGTCGCCGGGCGTCTGGATGGCACGCTGGTGATGTCAGCTGCCGGTCAGTCGGGCTTCCTCGATAAACCACAGGGTAAAGGCTTCGGCTTTATCGGTAAGCCGGTCGAAGATGATGCCATTCTGGGATCGGGGATCGGCTTTGGTCTGCGTAAAGATGACACCCAGCTCAAGCAGTCGCTGGATGCGGCGATCGCCAAAGTGCAAACCGACGGCACGCTGAAAAAGCTGGCGGAGAAATACTTTCCGGGCATTGATGTCAGCGTGAAGCCATAAGCCAGAATCGGGCGCAGAGTGCGCCCGATTTGATTGTTACTCCGCCGCCAGATAACAGAGCTTCTCGGCCACCTGGTAGGATTTTACAAACGACGGCAGCGGCAGGAACTCAAAGCGCGAATGGAAGTTATGCGCGCCGGTGAAGAAGTTCGGCGTCAGCAAGCCTTTAGCTGACAGCGCCGCACCATCAGTGCCACCCCGCATCGGAATCACCTTCGGTTCAATATCCAGCGCGCTAAGCGCCTTAAAAATCAGGTCAATCGCCCGGCGATCTTCACCCAGCGCATTGCTGATATTGCTGTAGATATCGGTGAGGGTAATCTCGACCTTACCGGTTGGATAGCGAGCGGCAATTTCCTGCGCCTGCTGCTGAAGCTGCTGCTTGCGGTCGGCAAAGCTGGCGAGGTCAAAGTCGCGGATGGAGGCTTTCAGAATTGCCTGGCTGGCATTGGCCTGCATCTCATTGAACCAGATATAGCCTTCACGCCCTTCGGTCTGTTCCGGTGTCTGCTGACGATCAAACTGGCTGATGAAGTCATGGGCCATCAGCAGCGGATTAACCAGCACCCCTTTACCTGACATCGGATGCGCCGGCACGCCGGTGAAGCGAATCTCAGCAGCGGCGCCGTTGAAGTTTTCATAAACCACTTCGCCCAGTTCGCAGCAGTCGATGGTCCAGGCGAAGTCCACATTGAATCGCGTTTCCAGATCGAGCGCTTTGGCCCCGCGCAGGCCAATCTCTTCATCGGGGACAAACGCCACCACGATATCGCCATGATCGCCGTGCAGGTTTTCCATCAGCGTCACCACCACGGTTACCGCCGCTTTGTTGTCGGCGCCCAGAACGCTGGTGCCGTCGCTGAAAATGATCTCCTGACCGATATAGGGGGCGATCTCCGGATGCTGGTCGCGGCGCAGCCAGATATCCTCCCCGGCATTCAGGCAGAGATCTTCATCCTGCCAGCGCAGAATTTGCGGTTTGATATCGGGTGAGAGACCAACGTCAACGGTATCGATATGGGTAATGAACCCGATGCGTGGCGCGTTGGGACGGTTACCGCGTTTCACCGCCGTTACCGTAGCATGTTGATCAATTACCACCTGTTCCAGCCCCAGTTCACGCAGCTCAGCCGCCAGCAGTTCCGCCATGGCGTGCTGGCTCGGCGTGCTGGGCAGGCTGGTCGATTTCGCATCACTCTGACTGCTGACGGCAAGGTAACGGAAAAAACGCTCGGTGAGTTGGGTCTCAAGTTTGTCGGTCATCACTATTCCTTATTAGTCAGCTACGTGCGGGGTTCGCTATGGTGCCGAATCGTGCTATCAATGAAGCATCTGAATGATTCATTTAGGTATTCTGATCACCGGAAGTCAATACAAAGCGAGGATGATAATGAAAATGAAGATAGCCACCTTAGCGCTTGTTACGGCTGGGATGACGCTGGCGGCCAGCGTTAACGCTAAAACGCTGGTCTACTGCTCTGAAGGATCGCCAGAGAATTTTAACCCGCAACTCTATACCTCAGGCACCAGCGTCGATGCCAGCGCCGTACCGGTGTTTAACCGCCTGGTGGATTTTAAACCGGGCACCACTGAGCTGGTGCCCAGCCTGGCAGAAAGCTGGGAGATCACTCCGGACGGCACCGTCTACACCTTCCATCTGCGCAAAAACGTTAAATTCCAGAGCAACAAGCAGTTTAAACCGGGCCGCGACTTTAACGCCGACGATGTCATTTTCTCTTTCATGCGCCAGATGGACCCGAAGAATCCCTACCACAACGTCTCAGGCGGCACCTATTCCAACTTCGAAAGCCTGGAGCTGTCGACGCTGATCAAACAGATTGATCGGGTAGATGACCATACGGTGCGCTTCACGCTGTCGCATCCCGAGGCGCCGTTCCTGGCCGACCTCGCCTGGTATTTCGCTTCGATTCATTCCGCTGAATATGCCGATCAGATGCTGAAAGCCGGTACGCCGGAGAAAGTGGATATGAACCCGATCGGCACCGGTCCGTTTGAGCTGGTGCAGTATCAGAAAGATTCGCGCATTCTGTACCGCGCCTTCCCGGATTACTGGCAGGGCAAGGCGAAGCTGGATCGGCTGGTGTTCAGCATCACGCCGGATGCCTCGGTGCGCTATGCCAAGCTGGAGAAGAACGAATGCCAGGTGATGCCGTTCCCCAATCCGGCCGATCTGGAGAAAATGCGCGCCAATCCGGACATTACGCTGGAACAGAAAGCCGGACTGAATACCGGTTTCCTGGCGTTTAATACCACCAAAGCGCCCACTGACAATGTCCAGGTGCGTCAGGCGCTGGCGATGGCGATCAACAAGCCGGCCATCATCGACGCGATTTTTAAAGGCACCGGCACGGTGGCAAAAAATATTCTGCCGCCGGGCGTCTGGAGCGCTGACAAAGATCTGAAGGATTACGACTACGATCCGGAAAAAGCCAAAGCGTTACTGCAACAGGCGGGGGTGAAACCGGGCACCGAGATTGCGCTGTGGGCGATGCCGGTCCAGCGGCCCTACAACCCCAATGCCCGTCGCATGGCCGAGATGATCCAGTCGGACTGGGCGAAGGTGGGTATCAAAGCCAATATCGTCAGCTATGAGTGGGGCGAATACCTGAAGCGGGTCCGCAGCGGCGAGCATCAGGCGGCTTTGATGGGCTGGACCACCGCCACCGGCGATCCGGATAATTTCTTTGGCCCGCTCTACAGTTGTACCTCGGCCCAGGGCGGTTCGAACTCGTCAAAATGGTGCTATCAGCCGTTTGAGAAGTTAATTACCACCGCCCGTGCCGAACCGGATCAGGGCAAACGTACCGCGCTCTATCTGCAGGCGCAGCAGATGATGCACGATCAAATGCCGGCCGTGATGATCGCGCACTCGACCATTTTCGAGCCGGTACGCAAATCAGTCAGCGGCTATCAGGTCGATCCGTTCGGTAAACACCTCTTTTATCAGGTCGACATCAGGCAGTAACAGAGGCCCTGTTGCCCACCGCAAGCGGGACAACAGGGCGCTTTAACCGGTTATTCCTGCCGCAGTTGCCGATCGATTTCGCTTAACCGCTGCTGTAAAAAATCCAGAAACAGCGACAGGGCCGCCGAACGCTGGCGGCCCGATACCGTTTGCAGTTGCAGGGTACGCTGGCTGAGCTGATCGACCCCCATCGTCCGCAACACCAGATTTTGCGACTCGCGCTCAAACAGCAGGGTAAACGCGCTACAGATGGTGACCGCCTGCGGCGTGCGCAGCAAAAAGTGATACAGCGTGGCGAAATAATCACAGGTCAGTACCGGCTCTACCACGCTGCCGTTCATCTGACAGGAGAGATCAAACAGTTGCCGCACCGTGGTGTGCTGACCCGGCAATGCCAGCGGCCAGCGATGGAGATCGGCCAGCGTCACCTGGCGTGACGCCAGCGGATGGCTCTGATGCATCGCCAGCAGCACCGGCGCTGGCCATGAGCCGAGCACCTCTACGCTGCGTTCCGGATGCAGGCTGAACTGCAGCGCAACGTCGCATTCACCGGCCCGCACTGCTTCAGCCACGCCCTGCGAGTGAGTGACATTCAGCGCAAACAGCACGCCCGGATTGGCGAGGCGAAACTCAGACAGCAGGCCTGGCAGCAGGCTGAATGCCATGCCATCGGTACAGGCGATACGGATGCGGGTGCGGCGTACCGCTTTCAGTCCCTTGATCTCCGCCAGCGCATATTCCATATCCAGCTGACTCTTGCGCACATGGTGCGCGAAAATTTCCCCGGCCTCATTCAACACCATTCCGCGCGCATGACGTTCAAACAGCGGAACGCCCACCTGCGCCTCCAGCCGCTGAATCTGGCGGCTGATGGCCGAGACGGCAACATAGAGCTGCTCACTGGCCGCGCTGAGCGAACCACCGTTCACCACCGCCAGAAAATAGCGGATTTCACTGCTCAACATGGTCACTCCTTACCGACCGGACGCATTAAAAAGGGGCAGGCTGGTTTTGCTTTAAAAGCAAAGCTCACTCGATAAATTGATAATTGTGGCAAAGCCCGAAGTTTGTCAAAGATAACTGACCATTAAAAAAACAAACAGGGCAAACATGACAGAGCAACAGGCGGTAAATCAGGCGATGCGCTATTTCGACAGCGGGGCGTTTCAGCAACTGCTGGCCCGACGCATTGCCTGTATCACGGAGAGTCAGCATCCCGGTCGTCAGGCGGAACTGCAGCACTATCTGCAGGCTGAGATTGGGCCTCAGCTTGAGGCACTCGGTTTTACGCTTCACCTTTTTGATAATCCTCAGCCGCAGAGCCCACCGTTTCTGATCGCTGTGCGGATAGAAGATCCGGCGCAGCCCACGCTGCTTTGCTACGGTCATGGGGATGTGGTGTCAGGCGATGCAGAGAACTGGCGCCAGGACTTATCACCGTGGCAACTGACCGCGGAAGGCGATCGCTGGTATGGCCGGGGCAGCGCGGATAACAAAGGCCAGCACTGCATCAATCTGGCGGCGCTGGAACAGGTGATGGCGGCACGCGGCGGCCGGCTGGGCTTTAACTGCAAAATCCTGTTTGAGATGGGGGAAGAGATCAGCTCGCCGGGACTGGCGCAGATATGCCAGCAGCAGCAGGCGCTGCTGGCTGCCGATCTGTTTATCGCCTCCGACGGCCCGCGGCTTAATGCTGAGCGGCCGACGCTGTTCCTTGGCTCACGCGGAGCCGCTAACTTTCGTCTGACTATTACGGCGCGCGACAACGCCTATCACTCAGGAAACTGGGGCGGCTTATTAAGCAATCCGGGCACGCAACTGGCGAATGCGCTGGCCTGTCTGGTGAACGCGCAGGGCGTGTTACAGGTGGCGGCGCTAAAGCCTGACTCACTGACGCCAGCGGTGCGCGACATCCTCAGTGACATCGAGCCAGGGGGCATGCCGGGCGATCCGGCGCTGGCTGAAAACTGGGGTGAACCGGGTTTAACCGCGGCCGAACGGTTATATGGCTGGAATACGCTGGAGGTGCTGGCGTTTGAAACCGGTCACCCGGCGCGGCCGATGAACGCCATTCCGGGCCGCGCCACGGCGGTCTGCCAGTTGCGGTTTGTGGTCGGCACCGACTGGCAGAATCTGACGCAGCACATCGACCAGCATCTGCGTCAGCACGGTTTCGATAATGTCAGCGTGGAGTTTATGCGCGGCTCGCCGGCGACGCGGCTGAATCCGCAGGACCCGCTGGTGGCATGGGCGCTCAGCAGCCTGGCCCGCAGCAGCGGTAAAAAACCGGCGCTGTTGCCCAACCTTGGCGGATCGCTGCCCAATGAGGTGTTTGCCGATATCCTCGGCCTGCCAACGCTGTGGGTGCCGCACTCCTATCCGGCCTGCGGGCAGCACGGGGTCAATGAGCATATGCTGACTTCAATCGCACGCGAAGGGCTGGAGATCATGACCCGGCTGTTCTGGCAACTGGGTGAAGAGGGCCAACTGTTAATCGCCCGCCACCGTGACTGGCAGGAGAGTGGACAATGAGCAGCATCGCGCAGAGCACGCCACGGATCACGCCCAGCCTGCATAAAACCCTGTTTGCCACCTGTATTGGTAACGCGCTGGAGTGGTTTGATATCGCGGTTTATGGCTTTTTCGCCAGCTATATCGCCCACGCTTTCTTTCCGGTCAGCGATCCCTCGGTTTCGCTGCTGCTGACGTTTGGCAGCTTCGGTATTGCGTTTCTTATCCGCCCACTGGGTGCGCTGGTATTAGGTAACTACGCCGATCGCCACGGTCGTAAAAAGGCGTTGCTGCTGTCGATCAATCTGATGATGCTGGGCGGGGCGATCATCACCTTTATGCCGGGTTACGCCACCATTGGGCTGGCTGCGCCGCTGCTGATTATCCTGGCGCGGCTGATACAGGGATTTTCAGCCGGTGGCGAGTTTGGCAGTTCCACCGCTTTTCTGGTGGAGCACTTTCCGGAACGGAAAGCGTTTATCGCCAGCTGGCAGTTTGCCACCCAGGGCGCGAGCACGCTGATGGCGTCGGCGTTTGGGCTGGGGCTGACGCAGTGGCTGAGTGAAAGTGAAATTCAGGCGTGGGGCTGGCGGATCCCGTTTGCCTTTGGCTTACTGATTGGTCCGCTGGGTGCCTGGATTCGCCGCCACGTTCACGAGCCTGCCAGTTTTGTGGCGCAGGAGAAGCACAGTGCGCCGCTTAAAACCCTGTTCGGTCGGCAGAAGGCGCTGATCACGCTGGCGATTGGGGTGATGGTTATTTCAACGGCGATCAACTACATGCTGAACTACATTCCGACCTATGCCACCAAGACGCTGCACTTGTCGGGATCGGTAGCCTTCACCGCTACGCTGGTGGCGGGAATCATCCTGACGGTTGTCACGCCAGTGATGGGGTTGTGGGCAGAGCGTATTGGCCGTCTGCCGCTGATGTGGGGATCGCTGTTACTGCTGATGGTGACCATCTATCCGGCCTTTAAAGGCATGGTCGATCACACCACGCCGACCACGCTGATTCTGCTGGTGGCCTGGATGGCGCTGCTGAAGTCCGTTTACTTCTCGACGGTGCCGTCGGTGATGGCCGATCTGTTTCCTGCCACCACCCGGGCCAGCGGTATGGCAATCAGTTATAACGTGGCGGTGACGGTGTTCGGCGGTTTTGCGCCGTTGATTTGCAGCATGTTGATCGCCGCTACCGGCAGCAGCCTGGCGCCAGGCTATTATCTGATGGCGGTCGCCATCCTGAGCGGTGTGGCGCTGTCGCGCAGCCGTAAGCATCTGGGATAACAAAAACGGGCCGCTATCACGGCCCGTTTTTGCTGTTTAGCTGAACTGAAGATAGGCGACGTGAGTCTGCAGATACTCTTCCAGCCCATGTTTGCCGTCGGCACCGCCAACACCCGATTTACGCCAGCCGGCATGAAAACCCTGCATCGCTTCAAAGTTTTCGCGGTTGACGTAGGTTTCGCCAAACTTCAGCTGACGCAGCGCCTTCATCGTGGTGTTCAGATTCTGAGTATAGAGCGAGGAGGTCAGGCCATACTGGCAGTCATTAGCCAGCGCGATCGCCTCGTCCAGCGTGTTAAAGGCCATCACCGGCAGCACCGGACCAAAGATCTCCTCCTGCATAATCTCCATCTCCTGACGCACACCGGTGATCAGCGTTGGCTCAAAAAAGAAGCCTTTATCGCCAGCCCGTTTGCCGCCCAGCACCACCGTTGCGCCTGCCGCTACCGCATCCGCCACTTTCTGTTCGACACGCGCCAGAGCCGCCGCATTAATCAGCGGGCCCATATCGATATCGCTGTGCTGAGCCGGATCGCCCAGTTTCACTTGGCGGAACGCGGCGGTAAGGGCGGTGATAAATTTATCGTAGATGCCCTGCTGGACATAGACCCGTTCTGCACAGTTACAGACCTGGCCGCTGTTGATCATCCTGGAGCTGACGATTGCCCGCACCGCGAGATCGATATCGGCATCCTCCATCACGATAGCCGGTGCTTTACCGCCCAGTTCCAGTGACACCTTAGTGACATTTTTCGCCGCTGCCTGCATGGTCGCAATGCCGGCACCCACGCTGCCGGTCAGGCTGACCAGCCCCACTTTCGGGTTCGCCGCCAGCTCCTGTCCCACTTCCGGGCCATAGCCATAAACAAAGTTGATCACTCCGGCGGGCAGCTCAATCTGCTGTAAAATCTCAGCAAAAATAGCGGCGTTATTCGGGGTCAGTTCACTGGGTTTGATAACGATGGTATTGCCGGTGATCAGCGCTGGCGCGGCTTTACGCGCAATCAGGAAGAACGGGAAGTTCCACGGCAGAATACCGGTGGTGACGCCAATCGCTTTTTTAAACAGGAAAATATTCTCGTTGGCGCGGTCGCTGTTGATGATTTCACCTTCGTAACGGCGGGCCCATTCAGCCATATAGTCGAGATAGTCTGCGGTAAACAGCACTTCGGTCTGCGCCAGCCCCTGCGTTTTTCCTCCTTCCGCCACAATGGTCCCGGTCAGCTGCGGTTCGCGTGCGCGAATCGCCGTGGCGATCTTATGCAACCAGCGACCCCGCTCCACTGCGGGCAGCGCTTCCCAGGCTGGCTGCGCCGCTTCGGCGGCGAGGATAGCGCGCTGTGCATCCTCTTTGCTGCCCTGCGGGATGCGCGACAGCAGCGCCTCAGTGGCGGGATTAATCACCTCAATCCACTTATCATTGTGATCGGCGATAAACTCGCCATTAATGTAATGTTGATGATGTGTTGTCATTCGCAGGACTCTCCGCTAACAGTACGTTGCAATAATGTGATAGCAGGGTGAAACAGATCCGGCGGGTCTACCTTTTCCTGATTGCCAGGCGTGAAGAACTGCTGGCAACCAATCACAGAAATCGGCGCGTTTTACGGCAAAAACCGCAAATTGTTATAGATTTAAAGGAGAGAAGCCGTAACAGGAGGATCACATCATGGCAAACGGATGGGCGTCGGAAGGCGCAGTACAGGAGCAGATCGACAGCACCGTCAACGACGGCATTGAACGTGTCAGGCAGTCAATCGGTCAGGGCGAAAGCGCCACCGAATGCGAACTCTGCGGCGAACCCATTCCCGAGGCACGCCGTAAAGCGTTAAAAGGCGTACGCTACTGCGTATCCTGTCAGGAGAAGCTGGACAAGCAGCAGCAGAGTAGCAGCTTATATAACCGGCGGGGCAGTAAAGACAGCCAACTGCGCTAGGCGTCAGGAGCCCGGCATCGCCAGGCCACTGCCAATAAACCAGGCCAGAAAGCCTACGCCCGCCACGATAATGGCGATAGGAAAGAGGATGCCAATTCTCATTATTTTCCTGCTGATAACAGAGAGGGTAAGGCGGGCGATCTTATCACGACAGCTGTAACACTGCGCGGTGGGTTTTCAACAGGGTAAACAGTTGAAACTGCGTCGCATCAGTAACCTCACGCAGCAGTTCCCCTTTTTTAAACACAATATGCTCAACATGTCCCAGCTGACGCCAGACGACGATGGCTGCGGCGATCAAGGCACAATGCTGTTCAGCCTGCACGCATTCAATGGTGGCGTAGTGCGTTTCATCCAGCCCGTTGACAAAAACCTTCATGGCATCTGCGGGCAAAATCGCCCGCAGATCATCCAGCATCACCTGGCTGACTGCGCGTGAAAGAAACAGCGTTAACCACTTCGTCGTCATCCTAATCCCTGAATCCGATCAATTTCCCCCAGTTTATACGAACCTCGCCGCCGTAAGGAAAGGCTTCTTTGTTCTTTTGCCAAAATGATCGCGCGCATGGCAGCCAGGCTGATAATGTGCTGCGCCACACAGCAAAATCACAAAAAACACTGAATAATAAGCGACTTAGCCAGGAAAACGTCCGGCAATCTGACAAAGAGCAATTTGTGATCCCTGGCGGGATTAATCGGGCAATTTTGCCATTACGTTGCGGCATCCGGCATTCATTCAAAGGCTGAGGAATTCCTGCAAAACGTAGACTGCCTGCTAAGCGGAAATCGTCTGGTTTCCGTCAGGCCTCAACCTAACCAGGAAAAAACAATGAACAGTGCCATTATTGCAGGAATCTTCTGGCATTTTGTCGGAGCTGCCAGCGCCGCGTGTTTCTACGCGCCTTTTAAACAGGTGAAAAGATGGTCATGGGAAACCATGTGGTCGGTGGGTGGTGTGATGTCGTGGCTGATTTTGCCCTGGGCGGTGAGCGCCATTTTGCTGCCCGACTTCCGCGCCTATTACAGTAGTTTCAGCCTGGCCCAACTGATGCCGGTGTTTCTGTTCGGCGCGATGTGGGGGATCGGTAACATCAACTACGGTCTGACGATGCGCTATCTCGGCATGTCGATGGGCATCGGTATTGCCATTGGCATTACGCTGGTGGTTGGCACGCTGATGACGCCGCTGCTGCAAGGCCGGTTTGGTGAGCTGTTCGCCTCCGCCGGTGGCCGCTTAACCCTGCTTGGCGTGCTGGTGGCGCTGATTGGGGTGGGCATAGTGACCCGGGCTGGCCTGCTGAAAGAACGGGCGCTGGGCATTAACGCGGAAGAGTTCAATCTGAAAAAAGGACTGGTGCTGGCGGTGATGTGCGGCATTTTCTCTGCCGGAATGTCGTTTGCGATGGATGCCGCGAAGCCGATGCATCAGGCCGCCGCGCAGTTGGGCATCGATCCGCTCTATGTCGCGCTGCCCAGCTATGTGGTGATTATGGGCGGCGGGGCGCTGGTCAATCTGGCGTTCTGTTTCTTCCGGCTGGCAACCCGACCCGAACTGTCAGTGCGCCGTGATTTCTCGGTGGCAAAACCCCTGCTGATGGCGAACGTGGCGTTTGCCGTCCTCGGCGGCACTATGTGGTATCTGCAATTCTTCTTTTACGCCTGGGGACATGCCCGAATTCCGGCGCAGTATGACTATGTGAGCTGGATGCTGCACATGAGCCTCTACGTGCTGTGTGGCGGTCTGGTCGGTTTGCTGATGAAAGAGTGGAAGTCAGCGGGTCGTCGGCCGGTTAGCGTTTTATCGATTGGTTGCGTGGTGATTATCATCGCCGCCAATATCGTTGGGCTGGGCATGGCAGCCTGAGTGGAAACTGCAGTGAAGCGCGAGCCTGCTGATGCAGGCTCGCGCTATTGTGATTCAAAATCCGCGTTTTTTAATGCGTGGCCGGGTGAAATGAAACGCTGACGCCAGGCGCTGGGCGTCAGGCCGGTATCGCGGGTAAACACCACCGAAAAGTAGTTACTGTCATCAAAGCCGCAGCGGGCCGCCACTTCACTAATCAGACAATCCTGGGTACGCAGCAGATACTTCGCCTGGCAGAGCTGCAGCTGGCGCAGATAATGGCTGATGGTCATACCGGTCTGCTGGCGAAACAGCTGCCTGAGCGCCCGCTCGTTAAGCTGGTTATGCTGGCAAAACTCGGCGAGGTCAAAAGGACGGGCAATCGCCCCCTGTAATGCGGACATCAGCAAATCTAACTGCTCACCTTCCGGCAGCGCCCACGGGCGATCGGCAGCATAGCCATGACGGCGCAGGATCAGCGCCAGCTGCAAAAACAGCGCCTCAGACAGCTGCACCGACAGGGAATCGCTTTTGCGGCTTTCGCGTTCCAGCTGACTAATCACGCCGCGCGCCAGCGCCATACCGCGCGTGGTCAGACGCCAGTAGCCGGGCGCATCGGCGCCCTGGGGTGGCAGCAGCTGATTCCAGTCCAGCCCAAGGGTGAAGCGGTCACGACAATAGAGGATATTATCCAGCACCAGGTCGTTGACGCTGTCGTAGCTGTGGCAGTCACTGTCGCGGATATAAAAAACGTCGCCACAGGTGATTAGCCAGGGACGATCGTTGAGGAGATGCAGACCGTTGCCGCGCCAGACAATGACGATTTCGCTAAACTCATGTTGGTGCGGCGGGAAAGAGGGTTGGGGCATCCGTTCGGCTACCGCCACCGGTAAGCTGGTGGCAGGAAAATAATCATCCCGGCTGAGTATCAACGCCATACTGTGCTCCTTTACAACATCTGCTGGCGCTCCGCTCGCGGTGCGCAGCCAAATTCGCGCCTGAACAGGGTGGAGAAGTGGTTACTGTCACCAAATCCACACTGAAAGGCGATATCGGTAATTCGCATATCACTGTGACGCAGCAAATGGCGCGCCTGCAATAACCGCAGCCGGTTGAGGTAACGCTGCGGCGTGCTGCCGGTTTGCTGCTTCATTTGTCGATGCAGCGTGCGCAACGACAGGGAAAAACGATCGGCCAGTTCATCCCAGACAATCTCATCACTGTAGTGATCGTTGAGCCAGTCGAGCAGCCGATGCAGACGTGCCTCCTGATCCTGGCTCTGTTCGTCACGACATGCTTCACGCAGCAGCACCAGCAGTTGCAGAAACAGCTGCTCCTGGCGTGCCTGCTTCTCCAGTGACCAGACCTCATCCTGCCGCATCTGCGTCGCCACACTCAGCGCCTGGGCCATCACTTTGTGATTAATACGCCAGTGCGAAGCATAGTGTCCATCCTTATCACAGGGCAGCAGCGCCTGCAGTCCGGAGAGAAAGCGAAACGCACCCGGACTGCGATACAGCACGTTGGTCAGGCAGAGGTTCTCGGTCTGCTCATACAGGTGTCGATCGTGATCGCGCACAAAGCAGACGCAGCCGGCGCACAGCGTTTGCGGCTGCCCGTTGAACACATGAATGCCTGACCCATGCTCTACCAGCACAATTTCATGAAAATCATGATGATGTTCCGGAAAAGCCTGCTGTGGAACACGCGGCTCAATGGCGATTGCATAATCGCCTTCCGGGAAAAAATCCGCACTGTGCAAAATGGTCATTATCGCCTCTCGCCACTGTTAACAAAACCGTAACGGAGTCTAATCAGCACAGGGTCACCTTACCTTGAATTTTCCGCTTATCTCAGCAGTAATCTTGCTGATTATTCAAGAAATCCTCAGCAGTTAACAAATTTGCGGCAGGGGTCACATCGCCTTAGCTCTCGTCTCTGTGATCTCTCTCACGAACTTCTTTGCAAGTCTGCCAGTGGCCTTCGCCCGCTGGCACTGTCGGGAAGGTGGCGACCCGGCAGGATTTCTACTCTGTGACCATCAAATCACAGGAAAAAATGCTGCCATGACCAAGCGAAATATTGTTGCTATCGATCTCGGCGCATCCAGCGGACGGGTGATGCTCGCACACTGGGATGCCGCTCAGCGCCACCTCAGCCTGCGCCAGGTGCGGCGTTTCGCGAATACCCGCCAGCGTCGTGCCGGCTATGACTGCTGGGATGTGGCGATGCTGGAGCAGGAGATCCGGGCCGGACTGGCGCAGCTGGATGAAGAGGGCGTAGTGCCGGACAGCATCGGCATTGATACCTGGGGCGTGGACATGGTGCTGCTGGATAGTGACGGCGAGCAGGTGGGTGAAGCGGTCAGCTACCGCGATGCCCGCACCCACGGTCTGATGGAGCAGGCGCAGCGCGATCTGAGCCACAGTGCAATCTATGCCCGCACCGGCATTCAGTTTCTGCCGTTTAACACGCTTTATCAGATGCGTGCGCTGCACCAGCAGCAGCCCGACTGGCAGGCCCGCGTCGCGCATGCGCTGATGATCCCGGACTATCTGCACTATCGCCTGACCGGCAATCTCAACTGGGAATACACCAACGCCACCACCACCCAGATGCTCAATATCGACAGCGGCGAATGGGATCGCGATCTGCTCAGCTGGGCCGGTGTCGATGCCGCCTGGTTCGGCCAGCCACAGCCGCCGGGTAATACCGTCGGCCACTGGCTAAACGCCCGCGGTGAGCGCATTCCGGTGATTGCCGTCGCCACCCACGATACCGCCAGCGCGGTACTGGCGACGCCGCTAATGCAGGACGATGCTGCCTATCTCAGTTCCGGCACCTGGTCATTAATGGGCTTTGAAAGCCTGCAACCATACGCGTCAGAGGCGGCACTGCGTGCCAATATCACCAATGAGGGCGGCGCGGAAGGCTACCGCGTACTGAAGAACATCATGGGATTATGGTTATTGCAGCGCGTCTGCGATGAACTTCATATCGACGATCTCAGCCCGCTGATTGCCGACACCGCCCGACAGCCCGCCTGCGTGTCATTGATCAGCCCGAACGATGCCCGCTTTATCAATCCGGACAGCATGGTCAATGAGATCCAGAATGCCTGTGCGGAGCAGGGTATGCCGGTGCCGCAGTCCGCCGCGACCCTGGCGCGCTGCATTTTTGACAGCCTGGCGCTGCTCTACCGCGAAGTCATCACGGAGCTGGCACAGCTGCGCGGCAAACCCTTCAGTCAGCTGCACGTTGTGGGCGGCGGCAGCCAGAATCATTTCCTTAATCAACTGTGCGCCGATGCCTGTCAGATTCCGGTGCTGGCCGGACCGATTGAAGCATCCACGCTGGGCAACGTAGGCTGTCAGCTGATCGCGCTCGGCGAGCTGACCGATGTAGCCGATTTCCGCTGCTGCGTGGTCAACAATTTCCCGCTCAAAAAATTTGAACCGCAAACAAACAGCGCTTTTGGTGCCAGTCAGGCACGCTTTGTGGCGCTGAGTCAACCCGCTAAGGAACTCGCTTATGACTAAGCAGATTGAACAGGCTTTTGAACTGGCTAAACAACGTTACGCCGACATCGGGGTTGATGTTGAACAGGCCATCCGCCAGCTGGATAGCATCCCGGTTTCCATGCACTGCTGGCAGGGCGATGATGTCCGGGGCTTCGAAAACCCGCAGGGCGAATTAACTGGCGGTATTCAGGCAACCGGCAACTATCCGGGACGCGCCCGAAACGCAGGCGAGTTGCGGGCCGATCTTGATAAAGCGATGTCACTGATTCCCGGCGCTAAACGCCTGAACCTGCACGCCATCTATCTGGAGAGCGACAAGCCGGTGGCGCGTGATGCGATTGAACCGGAACATTTCGCTAACTGGGTCAGCTGGGCCAAAGAGAACAAGCTGGGGCTGGACTTCAATCCGAGCTGCTTCTCTCATCCGCTGAGTGCCGACGGTTTTACGCTTTCCCATGCCGATAAAACCATTCGCCAGTTCTGGATCGACCACTGTAAAGCCAGCCGCCGGGTCTCCGCCTCATTTGGTGAGCAGCTGGGCACGCCTTCGGTCATGAACATCTGGGTACCGGATGGCATGAAAGATATCACCGTGGATCGTCTGGCCCCGCGTCAGCGTCTGATGAGCGCCCTGGATGAGATCATCTCAGAAAAACTCAACCCGCAGCACCATATCGACGCGGTAGAGAGCAAGCTGTTTGGCATTGGCGCTGAGAGCTACACCGTGGGCTCAAATGAGTTTTATCTCGGTTACGCCGCCAGCCGCCAGACGGCACTATGCCTGGATGCCGGTCACTTCCATCCGACCGAAGTGATCTCCGACAAAATCTCCGCCGCCATGCTTTATGTCCCGCGTCTGTTACTGCATGTCAGCCGTCCGGTGCGCTGGGACAGCGATCACGTGGTGCTGCTGGATGATGAAACGCAGGCGATCGCCAGCGAGATTGTCCGTCATCAGCTGTTTGACAAGGTACACATCGGTCTCGACTTCTTTGATGCCTCCATCAACCGCATCGCGGCCTGGGTTATCGGTACCCGCAACGCCAAAAAAGCGCTGCTGCGCGCCTTGCTGGAACCCACCGATCGTCTGCGCCAGGTGGAAGCTGACGGCGATTACACCGCCCGACTGGCGCTGCTGGAAGAGCAGAAGTCACTGCCGTGGCAGGCGGTATGGGAAGCCTGGTGCCTGCGTCACGATGTGCCCGCCGATGCCAGCTGGCTGAGCGATGTCCGTCACTATGAACAACAAATCTTGAGTCAACGTTAAGGATTCACTATGCAAAGCATTCTTTCTTCCTGGTTTGTTCAGGGAATGGTTAAAGCAACCAGCGATATGTGGCTGAAGGGCTGGGATGAGCGTAACGGCGGTAACGTCAGCCTGCGTCTGCTGGAGGAGGAGGTGAAACCTTTTGCTGCCGATTTCTATGCACAACCGCGCTGCATTGAACTGACACAACCCGCGCCCGCGCTGGCAAACTGCTGGTTTCTGGTGACCGGATCGGGCAAGTTCTTCCGTAACGTGCAGCTAGATCCCGCCGATTGTCTGGCGTTGCTGCAGGTGGATGACAAAGGACTCTCGTTCAAAATTCATTGGGGACTGTCGAATGGCGGCCTGCCAACGTCTGAACTGGCCTCCCATTTCCAGTCACATGGCGTGCGTAAAGCGGTCAGCAACGGCGCGGATCGCGTCATCATGCACTGCCACGCCACTAACTTCATGTCCCTGAGCTATGTGGTTGAACTCGATTCAGCCCGCTTTACCCGTCTGTTGTGGGAAGGCAGTACCGAATGTCTGGTGGTGTTCCCGGATGGCGTCGGCATCTTACCCTGGATGGTACCCGGCACCGACGGTATTGGCGCGGCCACCGCGGAACAGATGCAGTCGCACAGCCTGGTCATGTGGCCGTTCCACGGCATCTTTGGCAGCGGACCCACACTGGATGAAACCTTTGGTCTGATTGATACCGCGGAAAAATCCTCTGAAGTGATCGTTAAGGTGCTGTCGATGGGCGGGATGCGGCAGAGTATCACCACCGAACAACTGGTGGCGCTGGGCGAACGCTTCGGGGTGAATCCGTGGCAGGCGGCGCTGGACGTGGGGCCAGCCAATGCTTCGTAAAGCCTTTGTGATGCAGGTGAATGCTGACTGTCACGCAGAATATGAACGTCGTCATTCTCCCATCTGGCCAGAACTGGCCGAAACGCTGAAGGCGCATGGCGCGCACAACTATGCCATCTGGCTGGATGCGGATCGCAACCTGTTGTTCGCCAGCGTTGAGATCGAGTCAGAAGCGCGCTGGAATGCTGTTGCAGAGACGGAAGTGTGCCAGCGCTGGTGGGCATCGATGAAGGATCTGATGCCTTCTAATCAGGACAACAGTCCGATCAGCCAGCCTTTAAAACCGGTTTTCTTTCTCGACTGATCGCCTTCGGGTCACAGAAAGGCTATCGGCTTACCAACAATCAGGACGGTGTTATCACCGCCCTGATTTTTTTACGCTGATTTTACGCTTTGTGCTGACACAAGCCGGTCAGCGTCGGCCACATCGCCATCAACGTATCAATGATGTTGTCCAGATCGGCCCGCGGCGCACCTTCGCGCGCCCGAACAGACATCCCCTGCAGCATACAACCCAGATAGCGCGCGACCGCCGCAATATTTACCGATTCGCTCAGTTCGCCACGTTGCTGACGTCTCAGCAGAAAATGGCTCAGCGTACTCTCCTGTGACTGATGGTGCTGCTGTAACATCGTGGCGATCTCAGCTGAGGCCGCTGACAGGGTGGTCGACGTACAGATAAAGAAGCAGCCGCCGGGCGAATCGCGATCGGTGAAGCAGGCCGCCGTGGCACGAAAATAGCCTTCGATCGCCTGATCGACCGGCAACTCATCGTTACCCAGTGACGTATCACGCCAGGCGCTGAACTTCTCCACGTAGCGCTCCATGGCTGCCCGGAATAATCCCTCTTTATTAGCGAACTCAGCATAGAGCGTGGGCGCTTTTGCCCCGGTTGCCGCCACCAGATCGGCCAGCGACGTCCCCTCGTAACCGTGGGTCCAGAACAGGTTCAGCGCCTTATCGAGCGCAGCTTCACGGTCGAAAACTTTGGGACGACCGCGGCACTTCTTCACGTCGCATTCCTGAATCTGGCTCATAGATCCTCTCGGGTAGTGAAATACCCTATTAAATTACCGATCATTAATAAAATGTGCAAGGGCCGGTTCACGCAGCCGCAATACCCATTGCCATTTTGTGCGACGGCGCTCGCTTATCGCCCCTAAGGTTAAGTGAAAAAGGGGGCTGAAGCCCATAATCACGCCACTTCGCGAATAAAATAACGCTCATTAAATAAATATTGACGACCTGCCACAAAGGGTTCTATCATTTAGTTAATGATCGTTAATTAAATAGCGACACACATTTTCCACTACCGAATATGAAGAGAGAGAAACCCATGAAAAGCATCAAACTCAGCCTGGCCGCCATCGCACTGACTACTCTGACTTTTGGCGCATTCGCCGCTGAACAGGTCAGCAGTGACCCAATCAATCAGCAGCCTGTCGGCACTATTTCAGTCCAGGGCGGCAGCAACCTGCAGTCTGTTGAAGCGCAGTTAAATGCCAAAGCGGATGAAGCCGGTGCCAAATCGTTCCGCATCACCTCAACCAGTGGTCAGAACAAATTACACGGCACGGCTGTGATTTATCAGTAATTGATTGTTGAGAAGGGGTTCGTTATGAAAAGATTCACTATTATGGCGATGGCTGCGCTACTCAGCAGCCTCTCCTTTGCCAGCGTGGCGGCCCAGCAGGTGACACATTCACCGCTGGATCAGCAAAAAATCGGCGTCATCAGCGCGACAGGCAGCACTAACCTGACCTCGCTGGAACAACAACTGTCAGAAAAGGCCAGCGATGTCGGCGCAAAGTCTTTCCGCATCACTTCGACCTCTGGCAACAACAACCTGCATGGCACCGCAGTACTTTATAAGTAAGCTGAAACAGGCTTCAGATAAACCCTTATCTGAAGCCTTTTTTCTAGCCGTTGCTGCGTAATTGCGGGTAGCGGCGGAAAATATAGACGCACCAGAGCAGCGCCACCAGACCAATCATCCCACCGACATTGCCCACATCGGCCATCTTAAAGTGCAGGCTGACCTGATTCCCCAGCAACGCACCTGCGCCAATCCCGATATTGTAGATACCCGACATCAGCGACATCGCGACGTCGGTCGCGTCCGGTGCCAGCGACAATACCCGCACCTGCATCCCCAGGCCGATCATCATCATCGCCATCCCCCAGACAATGCACAGGATGGAGATCGCCGTGGGGCGAACCGCAGCGAAAATCAGCAGCCCCATGCAGAGCGTAATCAGCGCTATCGCGGCAATCAGCAGAGCGGAAGGGAATTTATTGCCCAGCGAACTGAACAACAGGCTACCGATAATGCCCGCTGAACCAAACATCAGCAGCAGCAGAGTGGTGAAGTTTTCGCCCGAATGCGCAACCGCCTGCATAAAGGGTTCGATGTAGCTGTAGGCGGTGTAATGCGCCGTCACCACCAGCGTGACCAGCAGATACATGCTGACCAGCGCCGGACGACGGAACAGCATCGGTACGCTGCTCAGTGAGCCGGTGTGTTCACTCGGCAGACGCGGCAGAATCCGCACCAGCATGATCATCAGCACCAGCGCGGAAAGGCCGATAGCGCCAAATGTTGTACGCCAGCCCAGATACTGACCGACCACGCGGCCAATCGGTACGCCCAGCACCATGGCAAGCGCCGTACCGGTGGCGAGCATGCTCAGCGCCTGGGTTTTCTTACCGGCCGGGGCCACGCGGATCGCCAGCGAGGCGGTGATCGACCAGAACACCGCATGGGAAAGCGCGATGCCGATGCGTGAAACGATCAGCGATCGGAAGTCCCAGGCTACCGTTGACAGCACATGGCTGGCGATAAAAATCAGGAACAGCACACCGAGCAGCATTCGTCGCTCAATATTGCGGGTCAGAAGCATCAGCGGCAGAGAGAGCAGCGCCACCACCCAGGCATAGATGGTCAGCATGATGCCAACATCAGCGGTCTGCATCGAAAAATCAGCGGCGATATCGGAGAGCAGGCCAACTGGCACAAATTCAGTGGTGTTGAACACAAAGGCGGCAATAGCCAGCAACACCACGCGAAGCCAGGCCGTTTTACGTGAAACAGTAGTTGATTGCATGAGGAGTCAAGTCAGTCAGAACAGCGAATCGGATGTGGCAGAAACATCCAGCGAAAGTGACCTGCGTCACAAATTACTGACTATTGTAGTGAATAAACCGGGAAGGGGAACCTTATAAACCGTTTTTAATCCTGATTATTTTTTATCGCCCGTTGGCCGGGCGATAGCCTGAGGTTATTGACCGCGTCGGCGTGCCGGCATCATTCGCAGCAACGTATTGTCCTTCAGCAGATAATGATGAAACAGTGCCGCCACCGCATGCAGTCCGATAAGCCAGTAACCCAGCGGTGCCAGCGTCTCATGCCAGTCAATCAGCCAGTCGGCGAGATCAAAATTGGGTACGGCTGCCACCGGCATACTGATGCCGAACAGCCACCATTCGCGGCCTTTCAGATAGCGTGACGTCAGCCCAAGAATCGGCAGCGTGATAAACAGAGCATAAATAAGCGTATGGGTCAGATGCGCCAGCCCGGTTTGCCAGCGACGTATAGCCGGCGTAATCGCTGGCGTACGATGACGGGTGCGCAGCACCAGACGGGCAATCATCAGCACCAGTACCGACGCGCCTGCGCTGAAGTGGGTAATGATCATGGCATAACCCTGCCACGAACCGCGCTGTGCAAAACCGCGCAGCTCAATCGTGGCATAGGCGATGACCACCAGCACAAAGGTCAGCCAGTGAAGGGCAATTTGAGATCCAGCATATTTTTCCCGCATGGTAAAACCCGCTAAACAAAATCAGGCCTTCTAACATAACGGAAAATAGCGGTAAATCTTAACAAATTAGCGCAGCGGGATAACTTTTCCGCCGCCACGACGCTAGCGTGACGTCAGGGTATGTTTCAGGGCCACGCTTTGCTGTTGATTAAGGCCGGATTTACCGTTCAGCGGACAGCAGGTATCGCAGCCCATCGCGCCTGGGTAATACTTTTTCGCCTGTAATAGAGCCGCGTTGACCTGATAAAAGCTGCCGAGAAACAGTCTGTCAGCGGGCAGCGGCAGAAACGCACAGCCAGCGGCATGGACCACATGGTTTTCGTTGTAGCCTGATTGTTTGTTCACGTAATAGTAGAGAGCCACAGGCGTTCCTTTTTGCTGTGTTAAGCGACAAATGTAAGCAAATATCACAATCAGACCGATTATAGCGGGAAAACCGCGTTTTGTTACGGCTGGATCTGAAGGTTGTGTCGCCTGCGGCAAAAGCGGCCCAAAAGCGTTCCGGGTCGCGCGGTCAGTCTGGCTGACCTCAGAGCTGTTTAGATTGCAGTCGCCACGCAACCAGCAGCGCCAGCAGCAGCAGGGCGCTGATAAACAGCGTGATGCCGATCCAGCCATAGTTGTGCCAGAACAGCCCGCCAAGCGTCCCGGCCACGCTGGAACCGACGTAATAGCTGAACAGATAGAGCGAAGAAGCCTGACCCCGCGCCCGACGCGCTCGCGGTCCTATCCAGCTGCTGGCCACCGCATGAGCAGCAAAAAAGCCGGCGGTGAATAGCATCATGCCAGGCAGAATCAGCCACAGCGAATTAAATGCAGTGAACAGCAGGCCTGCCAGCATAATCGCGGTGGCACCGAACATCACCGGGCCACGGCCCATCCGGCCGGTTAACGCACCCGCTTTGGGGGAACTCCAGGAACCGGTGAGGTAGACCACTGACAGCAGGCCCACAACGGCCTGACTCAGGTGCCAGGGCGCAGCCAGCAGGCGATAGCCGATGTAGTTAAACAGGGTGACGAACGCGCCCATCAGCAGAAACCCTTCAGCAAACAGCCACGGCAACCCTTCATCGCGCCAGTGCAGGCGAAAATTAATCAGCAGGTTGCGCGGGCGCAGCGAGGTGGCGCGAAAATGGCGCGACGGTGGCAGGATTTTCCAGAACATCAGCGCCGAGGCCAGTGAAAAACAGCCGATAACCGCAATCGCAACGCGCCAGGAGTAGAAGTCAGTCAGAACGCCACTCAGCAGGCGACCACTCATGCCGCCGATTGAGTTGCCGCTGATATAGAGCCCCATCGAGAACGCGACAACCCGCGGTGACATCTCCTCGCTCAGATAGGTCATGCCGACCGCTGCGACGCCGCTCAGTGACAGCCCCATCAGCGCGCGCATAATCAGAATGCCGTGCCAGCTGGTCATGGTGGCGGAGATCAGCGTACAAATCGCCGCCAGCATCAGGGCGGTCACCATCACAGATTTACGCCCGACGGCATCAGAGAGCGGCCCGGTTACCAGCAGGCCGAGCGCCATCAGCCCGGTGGAGATAGAGAGCGACAGGCTGCTGGCCGCTGGCGACACGCCAAACTGCTGTGACAGCACCGGCAAAATCGGTTGCACACAATAGAGCAGGGCAAAGGTCGCCAGACCGGCTGAAAACAGGGCCAGCGTGACGCGCATAAATTGCGGCGTACCGCGGGTAATCCAGCCTGATGAGGCTGGTGATGCTGTCGGTCTGCCGGCAACCTGATCCTCGACGGTAGCGGCCTGAGTAGTGCGACTCACGATCTTTCCTTTAGTGATAAAAAAACCTGTCGTCAGCTTAAAAAAGGGTGATTATGATGTCTAATATATTAATAATCTCAAATAAGACGTTTAACATATGAATATTGAGCTGCGTCACCTGCGCTACTTCATTGCCGTGGCCGAAGAATTGCATTTTGGCCGGGCGGCGTTGCGACTGAATATCTCTCAGCCACCCCTGAGCCAGCAGATTATTCAGCTGGAAAATGAGACCGGAGCCCGTCTGTTTAATCGCACCAACCGCAGCGTGCAGCTGACGGCTGCCGGACAGCAGCTGTTGCAGGATGCCCGCGCAATCCTGTTGCAGGTTGAACAGGCGTCAGATCGGGCGGCGCGGCTGCATCGCGGTGAAGAGGGCGAACTGCGCATCGGTTTTACCTCTTCGGCACCCTTTACCGCAGTGGTGTCAGATGCGCTCTACCAGTTCCGTCAGCGCTGGCCGCAGGTGCATATTCAGATGCAGGAGATCAATACCCGTCAGCAGCTGGCACCGCTTCATGATGGGCGGCTGGACCTCGGGGTGATGCGCAACACGCCGTTACCGGCGGATTTACGCCACCAGCTGCTGCTGAGCGAGCCGCTCTATGCGGTGGTGCACTGGGCCCATCCGCTGGCGACAGCAGAGAAAATCTCCGTTGCCGCGCTGGCGGCTGAGCCTTTTGTCTTTTTTGATCCCCAGGTCGGCACCGCGCTCTACAGTGAGATTCTGGCGCTGCTGCACCGTTATCAGATTAAACCCTACATCACCCAGGAAGTGGGCGAGGCGATGACTATTCTGGGACTGGTGGCGACCGGGTTAGGCGTGTCGATTTTGCCAGCCTCTTTTCGCCGGGCGCAGCTGGCGGATGTGGTCTGGCTGCCGCTGGAAGAGCGCGATGCCCTTTCCGAGCTCTGGCTGGTCTGGTCCGCAGAGCGCGAAATAAATGAACAGATGCGCCATATGATGGCGTTGCTGCAGCAAAATAAGGCGTAACTTCGGCCAGTCTCCACGACAATATGTGCGATAAATCACATTTCTAATCAAATATTTGACGCTGCCGCCTGATCTGCCTCACCATGACGCATGTTTATTTAGAAGCGCGAAAATAACCGGGAGCAGGGTTGTGAATCTGGACAGTCAACCTGGCCATATTGACCAAATTAAGCAAACCAATGCAGGCGTCGTTTACCGATTAATTGATCAATACGGTCCTATTTCGCGCATCGAACTTTCCCGACGCGCCCAGCTTGCGCCGGCCAGTATCACCAAGATCGTCCGTGAAATGCTGGATGCCCATCTGGTCCAGGAAACGGAGTTTCAGGAGCCAGGCAGCCGGGGTCGTCCGGCGATTGGGCTGATTCTGGATACCGATGCCTGGCACTATCTGGCGATTCGCCTTCATCGCGGTGCCATGACCTTTACCCTGCGTGACCTCAGCAGCCGCGAACTGGCAGAAGATACGCTGCCGCTGCCGGACGAAGCGGCGCAGCCGCTACTGACCGCGCTGATTGAACAGGTTGACGCCTTCTTTATTCGTCATCAGCAGAAGCTGGAACGCCTGACCGCCATCGCGGTCACCCTGCCGGGCTTAATTAACGCCGCCTCTGGCGTGGTGCATCGCCTGCCGGGCTATCAGGTGCGTGACATGCCGCTGGGTGACGCGCTGGCAGCCCGTACCGGCTTACCGGTGTTTGTGCAGCATGATATTTCCGCCTGGACGCTGGCCGAATCGCTGTTCGGTGCTTCTCGCGGCGCCGAAGATGTGATTCAGATTGTGATTGATGAAACGGTAGGGGCTGGCGTTATCAGCGGCGGTCAGCTGCTGCATAAACGCGGCCGGGCGCTGGTGGAGATCGGCCATACTCAGATCGATCCTTACGGTCAGCAGTGTTACTGCGGGAATCATGGCTGTCTTGAGACGGTCGCTAGCATCGGCAGTTTGCTGGCGCTGGCTGCTCAGCGTCTGCCGACCCAGCCCGACAGCCTGCTTAATCAGCAGCCGCTGACGCTGGCATCGCTCTGTGAGGCGGCCCAGGCGGGCGATCGGCTGGCACGCGATACCATCGCCAGCGTCGGGCATCATGTCGGGCGAATTCTGGCGATGATGGTCAATATCTTTAATCCGCAACAGATTCTTATTGGTTCGCCGCTGAATGCCGCGGCAGAGGTGCTGTTTCCGGCGGTCAGCAACACCATTCTGCAACAGTCTCTGCCGGCCTACAGTGCCGTTATCCAGCTGGCACCCACCGCCTTTAGCGAGCCAGGCACGCTGGGTGGCGCGGCGCTGATTAAGGACGCGCTCTATAGCGGTTACCTGTTAGTGAAGCTATTGCAAGGTTAAGCCAGACTAATCTTGCGCTAACGCAATCTGTTCTCATCAACCATTCCTTAAAATGCCGCTTATCCGCACGGTTAATCGTCGATTAGCCATTAACGGTTTAAGAGGAGAGTGGAGTGAAGAGACTATTTGTTACCGGCACCGATACCGCAGTGGGTAAAACCGTGGTGTCACGCGCCCTGTTACAAAGTTTTATCAAGGCAAACTTCAGTGCGGTCGGGTACAAACCCGTGGCGCGCTGCGCAGTGAAAACCGCTGACGGCCTGCGCAATAAAGATGCGCAGGTGCTGCAAAGCGCGTCCTCTGTGGCATTGCCGTATCAGGCCATCAATCCGCTGCTGTTTGAAGAGCAGGAAATCTCAACCCACAACGGCCCGATTATTGATTATGACGCTCTGACTCAGGGCTTAACCAACCTGACGCAGCAGGCGGACCGGGTGGTGGTCGAAGGCACCGGTGGCTGGCGTAGCCTGATGAACGATGCGCGGCCGCTCTCCTGCTGGGTCATCGAGCAGCAACTCCCGGTGGTGCTGGTGGTTGGCATCCAGCCGGGCTGCATCAGCCATGCGCTCTTAACGGCAGAGGCTATCCTGCAGGATGGATTACCGCTGGTTGGCTGGGTTGCTAACCGCATCAATCCGGGGCTGGCGCAGTACAGCGACATCATAGAAGTGCTGCGTGAAAAAATTCGTGCGCCACTGCTGGGTGAACTGCCTTATCTGCCGCGTGCAGAGCAGCGCGATCTGACGCCCTATATCGATATTTCACTGCTGGATCGGCCTGACCTGCACGCTGTGAGTGCAAAGATCGCCTGATCATGAAACAAAATAACTCATATCTGCCGGTAGTGAACGTAACGTTGCAGGTTGATTACCGGCGTGTCACAAAAATATTATCTTAAATATTCAATCACCTGGCGGGAAAAGCGAGGTGAGGCTGACGTGATGGCGTAAAAAATGCATTAACTCCGCTAATAACTGTTGCCGGAGCACCATCATGTCGCAATCGCACGAGAAAGGTTTGTTGTACGGACTTGACGCCCGTATTGGTCCCGTCCCGGCGTTTTTCGCCGCCTTACAGCATCTGCTGGCCAGCGTCGTCGGGATCATCACGCCGCCGTTAATTATCGGTTCGGTGCTGGGTCTGCAGGCCTATATCCCTTATCTGATTAGCATGTCCCTGTTTGTTTCAGGCCTGGGGACATTCCTGCAGGCCAGGCGTTTTATGGGCGTCGGGGCGGGCATGATCTGCCTGCAGGGCACCAGCTTTGCCTTTCTTGGCGTGCTGATATCGGGCGGGCTGATGGTGAAAGCGCGCGGGGGATCGCCTGAAGAGATCCTGGCGATGCTGTTCGGCTGCAACCTGGTGGCGGCACTGATCCCGATTCTGATCAGCCGCTGCGTGGGTCAGTTACGAAAAGTGCTGACGCCGGTGGTGACCGGCACGGTGATTACTCTGATCGGTATCAGCCTGATTAAAGTCAGCATTACCGACTGGGCTGGCGGACACAACGCCCGCGATTTTGGCGCGCCGGGCAATCTGGCGCTGGGTGGGCTGACGCTGCTGGTGATTGTGGCGCTGAACCGTTCGCGCAACCGCTGGGCGCGCCTGATTGCGGTCGTGACCGGTATTGTGGTCGGCTGCATTGCAGCGGCATTAACCGGCCATCTGCAGCTGAAAGCGCCTGACAGCAGCGACTGGCTGGTGCTGCCTGCCTTGTTTAAGTTTGGCTTTGCCTTTGACTGGACCCTTTTCCTGCCGATTGCGCTGGTCTCGGTCATTGCCGTGATTGAGGCGGTAGGGGATCTCACAGCGAATTGCCTGATTTCACAACAGCCCATCAGCGGCGCGGCGTTTCAGCAGCGGCTGCAGGGCGGTATCGTCGCCGACGGCCTGAGCTGCGTGCTGGCTGCGATCTTCTCGGCCTTTCCCAACACCACCTTTGCGCAAAACAATGGCGTGATCCAGATGACCGGTGTCGCCAGCCGTTATGTCGGGATGGTACTGGGCATGATGCTGGCGCTGCTCGGCCTGTTCCCGGCGATTGGCTCACTGTTGCAGCAAATCCCGCCGCCGGTACTGGGCGGGGCGACGATTGTCATGTTCGGCAGCGTGGTTGCGGCGGGCATCCGGGTGATGACGCAAACGCCATTAGGCCGTCGTGAGATGCTGATCGTGGCGGTGTCGTTTGGCGTCGGTCTGGGCGTTGAAGCGGTGCCGGAGGTGCTGAAGCAGCTTCCGCCGCTGATCAATACCTTGTTTGGTCATGCGGTGACCACTGGCGGACTGCTGGCGATCCTGCTGAATATGGTGCTACCAGACGAGGCGCGTGCCGAAACGGCGTCAGAGGCGTCAGCGCTGAGCGGCAGCGAAGAACAGGCATAACCTTTTTTAACAGCACGCACTGAAGCTCAGAGCAGGTTGATGCCGCTCCGGGGCAGGCAATCCGCAGCGCTGTACAGAATGAAGGAGAGCCCGCAGCACGCGGGCGACAGGCGGGGCGACACAGGATGTGCCATCCCGGCGGTCCGTCAGGCAGAATAAAGTGAAGGTACCGCGCGATGACCGCCAGCACGGAGCGGCACCAGAGTGCGTTATCACCGGTTGCCTCACTGACGGGCATCAGGGCCGTGATGGCCCTTTTTTTATGACGGATTTTTCATTACGGATTCAGGCGGCGGCGGGTCCGGCCTGAACTGAGGTAGTCCGCGATATAATCCTGCGAAATTTCACCGCTGTAGCGGCCCTCTTCATCGACGATCGGCATCCAGACGGTATTGTGCTCATACAGTTTTGACAGCACCACGCGCAGGTTCTCTTCCGCTTTACCGGTCACCTTAAAGGTGTGCAGGCGTTCTTCACAGCGGCCGCTGGCGTGACGCGCTTCACGTCGCTTCACAAAGCCGAGCGGTTTGCCATCCTCATCCACCACGGTGATCGAGCGCATGTCATTCTCATCCATGGTGCCGAAAGCCTCTTCGAGCGGAGTGGAACGCCGGACGGTGATGGTCGGCTGCTGATCGGTCACGTCACCCGCCTGCACCAGCAGCAGGCGCTTCAGCGTCCGGTCCTGGCCGACAAAGGAGCCAACAAAATCATTGGCCGGCGTCGCCAGCAGCTCATCCGGACTGGCGCACTGCACGATTTTCCCCTGACCAAAGACCGCAATCCGGTCACCCAGCTTCAGCGCTTCGTCGATGTCATGGCTCACCAGCATCACGGTTTTCTTCAGCTGACGCTGCATATCGAGAAACTCGTTCTGGATCACTTCGCGGTTGATCGGGTCAACGGCACCAAAAGGCTCATCCATCAGCAGCACCGGTGGATCTGCCGCCAGCGCACGAATCACGCCGATACGCTGCTGCTGGCCGCCTGACATTTCACGCGGATAGCGATGCAGGAATTTGCTCGGGTCGAGCGCCACCATGCTCATCAGTTCGGTGGCCCGTTCCCGGCAGCGCTTCTTGTCCCAGCCCAGCATACGCGGCACCACGGTTATGTTCTCTTCGATGGTCATGTTCGGGAACAGACCGATCTGCTGGATTACGTAACCGATGTTGCGGCGCAGGGTGGTGGTATCCTGGTTACTGGTGTCTTCGCCATTAATCAGAATCCGGCCGCTGGTCGCCGGGATCAGCCGGTTAATCATCTTCAGGGTGGTGGTTTTGCCGCAGCCCGACGGTCCAAGCAATACGCACATCTCACCGGCAGGGACTTCCAGGCTGACATTATCCACGGCTTTCATGGTGGTGCCGTTTTTCTGGGTAAAGGTTTTCGTCAGGTTTTCCAGTGTAATCATTATCGAATTCCCTTAGGAGTCAGCGCCTGCTGCAAACGGTGCAGCAGCCAGTCAAGAACAATTGCCAGCAGGCAAATCATTAACGCCCCGGCGATTAACATACGAATATCACTGCCGCTGATGCCATCCAGCAGCAGCTGGCCCAGCCCACCGGCGCCAATCACCGCAGCGATCGCCATCACGCCGACGTTCATCACCACCGCGGTGCGGATGCCGCCAAAGATCACCGGCAGGGCCATCGGAATTTCCACCCAGCGTAACCGCTGCCAGAAAGTCATGCCGATGCCGCGACCGGCTTCACGCAGACCGCCGGGCAGGTTCTCCAGCGCGGTATGGGTGTTACGCACAATCGGCAGCAGCGAGTAGAGAAACACCGCAGTAATCGCTGGCAGCGCACCAATGCCCTGACCGATCAGCGAAAACAGCGGGATCATCAGGCCAAACAGCGCGATGGTCGGGATGGTCAGCACCACGGTGGCAATACCGAGGATCGGCGTCGCCAGCCAGCGCACCCGGACAATCAGAATGCCGAGCGGCACGCCGATGACAATTGCCAGCCCGACAGCGACCAGCACCAGCCAGGTGTGTTGCCAGCTCAGCGTCAGCAGGCTGCTCCAGTTATCCATGATGTAGTGAAGGGTATCCACAGTGCCTCCTTACAGCATGTTTTTAGATTTAAGGAAATCACGCGCCACCTGTTCCGGTGACTGGTGATCGATATCGACCCGCTTGTTCATCTCGGTGATCGACTCATCGGTAATCAGTGGGGAGAGCTGGTTCAGCGCCGCTTCCAGGCCAGGATGGCTCTCCAGCACATCCTTACGCACCACCGGCGTGACGTTATAGCTCGGGAAGAAATGCTTATCATCCTCCAGCACTTTCAGGTCAAAGCCTTTCACCCGGCCGTCGGTGGTGTAGATCAGACCGGCATCGACGAAGCCATCGCGGATGGCGTTATAGACCAGGCCAGGGTCCATCTGGCGGATCTGCGGCCGATCCAGCGCCAGGTTGTAAGTCTTCTGCAGCGGCTTCATGCCGTCTGAGCGGCCTGAAAACTCCAGGTCCAGCCCCAGTCGCCAGTTATGGTCGGGATCGCGCTGGCGCACCTGTTCAATTTTGGCCACCAGTTGCGACATCGTGGTGATGCCCTCTTTCTCTGCCCGCTGCCGGGTCATGGCGAAAGCATAGGTATTGTTCATCGGGGCGGGCTGAAGCCACACCAGGCCCAGTTTCGCATCGAGTTTTTTAACCGTGTCATAGGCCTGCTCTGACGACATCGGCTGGTTGATATGGTTGAAAATGATCAGTGAAGTTCCGGTGTACTCCCACGTCATATCGATCTGCTTATTCAGCAGCGCATTCCGGCCAATAGTGGTGGCGATATTGCGCTTTGGGATCACCTCAAAGCCTTTCTTCTGTAACCACAGCACCGTCATCGCCGACAGGATGTGCTGCTCGGTAAAGCTCTTGGTGGCCATCACCAGCGGGGCCGCCGCCTGGGCGGTCTGACTTAATGCCAGCGTCGCCAGCAGGGTCAGGGCACTCTTTTTTATCCAGCGCGTAAGCATCGCAAATTCCTTATTGTTATGCCGCAGCGTGCGGACTGAGAAAGCGGCCGAGCGCGGCCAGCAGCATATCCAGCACCAGCGCCACCAGCGCAGTCGCCGCCGCACCCAGGATCAGCGTCGGGAAGTCGTTGAGGTAGATGCCGGGAAAAATCAGTTCGCCGAAGCTGCTGGCACCAATCAGAAACGCCAGCGGCGCGGTACCCACATTGATGGCGGTGGCAATACGCACGCCCGCGAGGATAACCGGCAGCGCATCAGGCAGTTCGACCTGGCGCAAACGCTGCATTTTGGTCATACCAATGCCGTTGGCGGCTTCGATCAGGGAAGAGGGAACCGCACTCAGGCCGGAGAAAGTGTTACGTACGATAGGCAGCAGAGAGGCGAGAAACAGCGCAATCAGCGCCGGACGGTCGCCGATGCCGATAATCACCATCGCTAATGCCAGCACCGCCAGCGGCGGCAGCGTATTACCGACGTTAAAAATCTGCATCACATATTCGGCCCAGCGACGGGCGAAAGGGCGACTGAGAATGATGCCGCTGGGAATACCGACCAGCAGAGCAAACAGCATTGACCAGAAGACTAAAAACAGGTGTTGCTGGCCGAGATAGAGCAGATCAACTTTTCTGGCGACTAACTGGTCCCAGCCAAGGCCCCAGATTAGCGCGCCAATCACCGCGGCCACAGCCAGCAGTGCCAGACCAGCGCGGCGGGCCAGTGAAGCATTTTGCATAAGGGACTCTCCCTGATTACGATCTCAATTGTTATACCCATCACTAGCAGCCCGACAGAAGCAGCAAAACCCGCCGCCGCTTCCAATACCGAAACTGCGATAAAATGCACATCAAATGACTGTTTATCGACGATTTTTAACTGAACGCTGAAAAACAGGCTTTAATGCTATAGCAGCCCTAAGCGAGCCGCGCTAGCTTTAACGCCCTAAAGCAGTCGGTGAAAAACAGGTTAAAATAGTGTTAAGGCCGCGTGGTGATTGGGCTAACACATCAATGAAAATTTTTCATCGACTTTTGGTGACAACGTCACACATTGCGCCCGTGATGCGCACTGACGGGAAACTGCATTCACTCAATCTGCGCTAGTGTTGCAGCTTAAAAAAGGATCTCTATGACTGAAAGCGCACAGATTCAGACCGGGCACCGCCACTGGATTTTAATCGCCTGTATGCTGGCCATGTTTATGGCGGCGATTGAGGTCACCATTGTTGCCACCGCGATGCCGACCATTATTGCTGAACTGGGCGGCTTTTCGCAGTTTGGCTGGGTATTCTCCATCTATCTGCTGACGCAGGCGGTCAGCGTCCCGCTCTACGGACGACTGGCGGATATCTATGGCCGTAAGCGGATGTTTTTTATCGGCACCACGCTGTTCCTGATCGGCTCGGTGCTGTGTGGCTTTGCCCATACCATGACCTGGCTGATTCTGTTCCGCGCTTTTCAGGGACTGGGAGCCGGTGCCATCATGCCGCTCAGCTCAACTATCGTGGCGGACATCTACTCACCGCGTGAGCGCGCCAGCGTGCAGGGCTGGCTCTCCAGCGTCTGGGGCGTGGCCGCCATCGTCGGTCCGCTGACCGGCGCCTGGCTGGTACAGCACTTTAGCTGGTCGGTGATTTTCTGGGTCAATCTGCCAATAGGGCTGATCAGTATGCTGATGCTGGCTCGCTGGTTACCGGCGCATCAACAGGAGGCGCAGGCGCAGCCGCTGAACCTGGCGGGCAGTGGCTGGCTGATGCTGTGCGTCAGCGCACTGCTGGTTGCGCTGCTGCAGGCTGAACAGCTGGGCTACTGGCTGATCCCGTTCCTGCTGTTTTCCCTGTTTGCTGGCTGGCGGCTCAAGCGCCACGAGCAGCAGGCTGACGCACCGTTGTTCCCACTGATTATCTGGCGCAGCCGGCTGATTATTGCCGGTAACGCCGGCAACCTGATCATCGGGGCCGCCATGATGGGGATCAGCGCTTTTCTGCCGACCTGGATTCAGGGTATCGGCGGCGGTTCGCCACTGCAGGCGGGCAGTGCGCTGGCGATGATGTCGATTGGCTGGCCGCTGGCCAGTACCCTGAGCGGCCGTCTGATGCTGCGCACCTCATACCGTTTCACCGCACAACTGGGCGCGCTGTTGCTGATTACCGGCAGTGGATTACTGCTGCTGTTGCAGCCTGACAGTTCGTTGTATCAGGCGGGCTTTACCGCGTTTGTCATCGGTACCGGCATGGGCATGACCAGCACCACCTTTCTGGTATCGGTACAGAATCAGGCGGATTACCAGATTCGCGGCATCTGTACCGCCTCGATTATGTTCAGCCGGATGATGGGTTCGGCGATTGGCACCGCCATCATGGGCGCGGTGCTGAACCTCAATCTGCAGTGGCGACTGCCGCAGGCGCAGGACCCGGTGCAGCAGATTATGGCGGATGAGAGTCGGCGTCAGCTGGCCCCGGAGACGCTACAGCAGATGGTGCAGGCGATTGCGAGCTCACTGCATTGGGTGTTTGTGGTGGCACTGGTGATAGCGCTGTTTGCGCTGGGCGTGGCGTGGATGATGCCGCGTCAGCGGCCGGAACATGCAGAATAGCGGAGCAGGGCGACAGGTCGTCGCCCTGGCAATTTACTGTGCGGGCGCGTCCTGTGAACTGCCGGCACTGTCTGGCACGCTGGCGTCATCGTCACGCCCCATGCGCTTGTAAACAATCTTTTGTGTGTCGTTCTCACAATGTCCCACCACCTGACCGCCAGCCTGATCAACCTGATCGTTGGCGACGATGTCGAGACTAAAACCCGATTCGGGCACACCGTTCTGAATAATTTTCTGGCTGATCTCGGTTTTTACCGATTCACAGGATGCCTGTGCCAGTACCGGCAGCGCAAACAACGTCGCGGTTAACAAAACCCTCTGTAGCTTCATCACGTATTCCTTATGTTAGTTGTCCGTCATTACTATAGCTGAAAATCAGGGTGCAATCGGTCGGCCGGAGCGGCGATCCAGACAACGCAGGGTATTCGGCTCCCAGTAGGCGTTGAGATTCAGGCTCTGCTCACACTTATCGCGGGTATCAAAAGCACGATCGGTCTTATCAAATTCCTTCTCAACGCGGCTGTTCACTTTGTTACGCAGCATCCGCGTGTCATTCCACTGCTCTTTATCCTGACGCGCCGCTTCATTACTGGCGGCGCTGCTGCCATCTTCAATGATCAGGCGATTGGTGGTAGCGCTGGCATTGAATGCTGCCGCTGACAGCAGGCTCACCAACAGGACCGGGATAAATTTTTTCATTGCGCTTTCCTTCAGTTAACGCAGACATCACCAATGGGAACGGCTGTTGCCGCGGGTAGCGTTAGTATATCATCGCCGTTTCTTTGCTCACCAGCCGTGAGTGGTTTGTTTACGTTTATGAGAGGTCGGGGTGCTGATTAAAACCGCCGTGCTGTTTTTTATCACCGCGCTGGCGGAAATCATCGGCTGCTTCCTGCCGTGGCTGTGGCTGAAAAAGGGCGGCTCCGTCTGGCTGCTGCTGCCCGCCGCCGCCAGCCTGGCGCTGTTTGTCTGGCTGTTGACGCTGCATCCCGCGGCCAGCGGACGGGTGTATGCCGCCTATGGCGGGGTTTACGTGCTGACTGCACTGCTGTGGTTACGGGTGGTCGATGGCGTGAAACTCAGCGCCTGGGACTGGAGCGGGGCGATCGTCGCCTTTATCGGTATGCTGATTATCGTGCTGGGCTGGGGACGCGGATAGGGCCAGCCGGTGCGGCTGGCCCTGAGGGTTACGGCTTGTGCACCTTGAGACCGGCCAGCGTCTGGCTGACGGGCATCATCTCAAGGGTATTGATGTTGACATGCTTAGGCAGCGTGGCGACCCAGTAGACCGCTTCGGTGACATCTTCCGGCGTTAAAGCGGTGGCGCCTTCATAGACCTGGCCCGCTTTATCATCGTCGCCCTTGAAGCGCACGTTAGAGAACTCGGTGCCGCCGACCAGTCCCGGCTCGATGTCGGTGACGCGCAGCGCCGTGCCGTGCAGATCGGTACGCAGATTCAGGCTGAACTGACGCACAAAGGCTTTGGTCGCGCCATAGACGTTGCCACCGGCATAAGGCCAGCTACCGGCGATTGAACCGATATTGATCACATGGCCGACGTTACGCTCCACCATCTGCGGTAGCAGGGCGCGCGTCATATAGACCAGCCCTTTGGTGTTGGTGTCGATCATGTTTTCCCAGTCTTCGACGTTGGCGCGGTGCGCGGGCTCAATCCCCAGCGCCAGACCGGCGTTATTCACCAGCACGTCGATGTCACGCCAGTCGGCAGGCAGCTGATTCACCGCCTCTTCAATTGCCGCGCGGTTCCGCACATCAAGCTGCACGGTATAAAGATGCTCGCCCAGCTCATCTTTCAGCGCTTTCAGCCGCTCGGCACGCCGTCCGCTGGCAATCACTTTGTGACCCTTTGCGATAAAGCGACGGGTGATGCTTTCACCAAAACCGGCGGTCGCGCCGGTGACAAAAATAATCATCTCACTGTTCCTTATGCCATTTTCAGAGTCGATGGCTTCACCATAGCATTTCATTTCCGCTTGCGCCCGCCGAAAAACCGATCGGGTTGTAAAGGCATTTTACCGGCCCGCCAGCTGCGCTGTTTTGGGGCGCACTGCACACAAACGGGGCAGCGCAGGCGCGCATTCAGCCGCTTAAACCCGCCCGATTCGTGACGAGCTTGCCAGGCAACCGATTGCGATTGCAAAGCAATCGGTTGCGGGGCCCTGTTGCCCTGCATCAGTTGCGCAACAAGCGCAATTTTATTTAACTCTTTGATAATAAAGTTAAAAGTGGTGATTGCGATCTGGCACGGCAGTTGCAACAGAGTATTAAGGCAATCATCTGCATAATGAAAAGAAGGCCGCAGTGCTTTCAGAAAGGAAAAGTCATGTCACCAGCGACAGATACGGCGATACGCGCCAGTTTTTTTGACTTCACCTCGGTGGTGGACCAGCCCGACGGGCTGCTCTCTGCCGCGCGCTATCTGGAGGATGGCGTGCTGCGGCTGCGCGACGGACGCGTGGTGGGGTTAGCGCCGTGGGAGGCGTGCAGTGCCGCACTGGCGGGTCAGCCGGTCATTGACCTGCGCGGCAAGCTGATCGTACCGGGCTTCGTCGATACCCACATTCACTATCCGCAGACCGAAATGATCGGCGCGTTCGGCGAACAGCTGCTGGAGTGGCTCAACCACTATACGTTTCCGGTAGAGGCGCAGTATCACTGTCCGGACCACGCGGCCCGGATGTCGGCCTTTTTCCTGCATCAGCTGCTGTCGAATGGCACCACCAGCGCGCTGGTGTTTGGCACCGTGCATCCCCAGTCGGTTGAGGCGCTGTTCAGCGCGGCGGAAGCGCTGAACATGCGGCTGATTGCCGGCAAAGTGATGATGGATCGTAACGCGCCTGACAATCTGACCGAAACTCCGGAACAGAGTTATCAGCAGACCCGCGCGCTGATTGAGCGCTGGCACCAGCGCGGACGACTGAGCTACGCGCTGACGCCACGTTTCGCCCCGACCTCCTCGCCACAGCTGCTGGAAAAAGTGCAGCAACTGCGGCAGGAGTTCCCGGATACCTGGCTGCATACTCATCTGAGCGAAAATCCGCAGGAGGTCGCCTGGGTGAAGCAGCTGTTCCCGGAGCGCGCCGGCTACCTTGATGTCTACCATCACTATCAGCTCACCGGGCGTCGCAGCGTGTTTGCTCACTGCGTCCATCTCGACGACGGCGAATGGCAATGCCTGCACGACACTGATTCCACCATCGCTTTCTGCCCGACCTCAAACCTGTTTCTTGGCAGCGGGCTGTTTAACCTTAAACGCAGCTGGCAGCAGGGCGTTAAAGTCGGTATTGGCACCGATGTGGGCGCCGGCACCACCTTCAGCATGCTGCAAACGCTGGGCGAAGCCTACAAAGTGGGCCAGCTACAGCAGTATAAGCTGAGCGCCGCCGAAGCCTTTTATCACGCCACGCTGGGCGGCGCGCGGGCGCTGGATCTCGATCACGCCATTGGCAATTTCAATCCGGGTAAAGAGGCGGATTTTGTGGTGCTCGATCCGGCCGTTTCCGCCTTACAGACTTTGCGTATCGGCAACAGCAAAGATATCTGGGAAAAACTGTTTGTTCTGATGACGCTCGGCGATGACCGCAATATCGCCCAGACCTGGGTCAACGGGCGTCCGGTATGGCAGCGCGACGCGGGAGAGCAAGCGGCATGATCCAGTTCCTGTTAAATAATCAATTAGTCACCGAAGAGGCGTTAGATCCTAATCTGACGATACTTAACTATCTGCGCGGTCATCTGCGCCGCACCGGTACCAAAGAGGGCTGCGCCTCAGGTGACTGCGGTGCCTGTAGCGTCACGCTCGGTAAAGCGGTCAATGGCGCGATGCAGTATGAAACGGTCAATAGCTGTCTGACGCTGGTCTCCACGCTACAGGGCAAGCAGCTGATCACCGTCGAGGATCTGCGTCACGGCGGTGCTCTGCATCCGGCGCAGCAGGCGATGGTGGATTGCCACGGCTCGCAATGCGGCTTCTGCACGCCCGGCTTTGTGATGTCGCTGTTCAGTCTGCAAAAATCGGTCAGCGGCTGGGATCGCCATCAGGCGGAGAGTGCGCTGGCGGGCAATCTCTGTCGCTGTACCGGTTACCGGCCAATCATGGCGGCCGCGCAGCAGCTCTGTTCACAGCCGGTCAGCGACCCGTTCGATCACCATGCGGCCAGCGTGGCGCAACGGCTGACGGCACTGGCGAATCAGGAGATGCAGCAGCTCAGCGGCGACGGGCGGCACTGTTATCTGCCTAAAACCCCGGCCCAGCTGGCGCAGATCTATCTGGAACATCCTGAGGCGCGGCTGATTGCCGGTGGCACCGATCTGAGCCTCACCATCACCCAGCAGCATCAGCGCATACCGGTGCTGATCGCGCTGGAGCAGGTTGCGGCGCTGAAAGTGTGCAGTGAATTTGACGATCACTATCTGCTCGGTGCCAGCGCCTCTCTGCAGCAGGTTGCCGAATTTCTGACCGACCGGATTCCGGGCATCAGCGAAATGCTGCAACGTTTCGCGTCGTTACAGATCCGGCTGCAGGGTACGCTGGGCGGCAATATCGCCAACGCCTCGCCGATTGGTGATGCCTCACCGATGCTGCTGGCGCTGAACGCCACTCTGCTGCTGCAGCAGGGCGAGCAGCAACGGCTGCTGCCGCTGGACCAGTTTTTCACCGGTTACCGGCAGACCAGACTGTTGCCGGGCGAGTTTATCCGGGCGATACGTATCGATAAAGTGACGGTGTCACCTGACTTTGTGGCCTGGAAAGTCTCTAAGCGGCTGGATGATGATATTTCAGCGGTGTTTGCGGCCTTTAACCTGGAGATTGAGCAGGGTCAGGTACGCGCGGCGCGCATCGCTTTTGGCGGCATGGCCGCGACGCCGAAACGGGCAACGCACTGCGAACAGGCCCTGCTGGATCAACCCTTTAACGCCGTGACGGTGTCACGCGCGGCCGCCGCGCTGGCGGAAGATTTCCAGCCGCTCTCCGATTTCCGCGCCAGCGCTGACTACCGCCTGCAGGTGGCGCGTAATCTGTTACGGCGCTACTACCATCGCTACAACGGCGAATTAACCTGTATCGAGGTGGCCCGCTATGTCTCATAACCGTCCTGAACTGAGTGAAGAGGTGCGCAAAGCGCAGCATACCGCCGGCATCCAGAGCGGTGTTGGCCGCAGCAATAAACATGAAAGCGCTGAGATGCATGTCTCCGGCGAGGCGCGGTTTATCGACGACAAGCCTGAGCTGCCCGGTATGCTGCACCTCTGTCCGCGGTTGAGTGAACACGCCCATGCGCGCATAACCCGGATTGATGTTGAGCCGTGCTACGCCATTCCCGGCGTAGTCAGCGTGCTGACCTGGCAGGATGTGCCCGGCATCAATGATGTTGGTCCGCTGGAGCCGGGCGATCCGCTGCTGGCGCACGACAAAGTCGAATATATGGGTCAGATTGTGATTGCGGTGGCGGCCGATTCCCCGGACGCTGCCCGGCTGGGCGCCGCCGCTGCCGTGATTGAATATGAGGTGCTTGAACCGCTGCTGGATGTTGAACAGGCGCTGGCGCAGGGCAGCTTTGTGCAGGAGCCGCACGTTCATCGGCGCGGTGACGTTGATGCCGCGCTGGCACGCGCCCCGCATCGCATCAGCGGTTCCTTTCATATTGGCGGTCAGGAACACTTCTATCTGGAAACCCAGACGGCAATGGTCATTCCCGGCGAAGATCAGCAGCTGCAGGTCTTTTCCTCGACTCAGAATCCCACTGAAGTGCAGAAGCTGGTGGCGGAAGTGATGGGCATCAGCCTGAATCAGGTCACAATTGATATGCGGCGGATGGGCGGCGGATTTGGCGGCAAAGAGACCCAGGCGGCGGGCGTGGCCTGTCTCTGCGCCATCGTGGCGCGCCAGACTGGCCGGGCGGCGAAGATGCGGCTTTCCCGCCGCGACGACATGCGCATCACCGGCAAACGGCATCCGTTTTTTGTCCGTTACGAGGTCGGTGTTGAGGATGACGGGCTGTTATGTGGGGTGAAGATTGACCTGGCGGGTAACTGCGGTTATTCACTCGATCTCAGTGGATCGATCGTCGATCGGGCGATGTTCCACGCCGACAACGCCTATTACCTCGGCGATGCGCTGATAACCGGCTATCGCTGCCGCACAAATACAGCCTCAAATACTGCCTATCGGGGTTTTGGCGGTCCGCAGGGCATGGTGGCGATTGAGCAGATCATGGATCACATCGCGCGGCACCGCGGCCTCGATCCGCTGGCGCTGCGCAAGCGCAATTACTACGGTAAGCAGGATCGCAATATCACCCATTATCATCAGCAGGTTGAGGATAATCTGCTGGACGAAATCACCGAACAGCTGGAACGGAGCAGTGATTATCAGGCGCGGCGGGCGGAGATTCAGGCGTTCAATGCCCGCAGCCCGCTGCTGAAACGCGGTCTGGCGCTGACGCCGGTTAAATTCGGCATCTCGTTTACCTCCAGCTTCCTTAACCAGGCGGGCGCGCTGATCCTGATCTACACCGACGGCACGGTGCAGCTCAACCACGGCGGCACCGAGATGGGTCAGGGGCTCAACACCAAAGTCATTCAGATCGTGGCTGAAGTGCTGCAGATTGAGGTCGATAAGATTCAGATCACCGCCACCGATACCGGCAAAGTGCCGAACACCTCGCCGACGGCGGCCTCCAGCGGGGCCGATCTCAACGGTAAGGCGGCGCAGAATGCGGCGGAGATCCTGCGCGAACGCATGACGCAGATGCTGTGTCAGCTGCATCAGTGTGAAGCATCGGCGGTCAGTTTCCGTAACGGCATTGTGCGCGCCGGGGAAAAACATTACACCTTCGCAGAAGTGGCGCAGCTGGCGTGGTTCAATCAGGTGCCGCTATCCGCCACCGGTTACTATCGTGTGCCGGGCATTCATTACGATCGACTGGCCGGGCGCGGTAAGCCCTTTTACTACTTCGCTTACGGCGCGGCCTGCTGTGAAGTGGTGATCGATACCTTAACTGGCGAATATCGTCTGTTGCGCGCTGACATCCTGCATGACGTGGGGGCCTCACTGAATCCGGCCATCGATATCGGTCAGGTCGAAGGCGGTTTTGTGCAGGGCGTCGGCTGGCTGACCTGTGAAGAGCTGGTGTGGAACCAGAAGGGGCAGTTGCTGACCGATGGGCCGGCCAGCTACAAAATTCCGGCCATCAGCGACGTGCCGGCCGATCTGCGGGTGACGCTGGTGGAGAACCGCAAAAATCCGCAGGATACGGTTTTCCACTCCAAAGCCGTCGGCGAGCCGCCCTTTATGCTGGGCATTGCGGCCTGGTGCGCGCTACAGGATGCGGTGGCCAGCGTGGCCGGTTATGCGCATCCTCCGCTGCTGGACGCGCCCGCCACGCCGGAACGGGTACTGAACGCGGTGCTGCAGCTGGCAGGAGCCTGTGATGATCTACCATGACTGGATAAGCGTGCTGCACCAGCTGCGTGAAAAGCGCCAGAGCTGCGTGCTGATCACCGTGCTCAGTGAGCGCGGTTCAGTACCGCGCGACAGCGGCAGCAAGATGGTAGTCACGCTGCAGGAGAACTTTCTGACGATTGGCGGCGGCCAGCTTGAATTTCAGTGTATTGCCCAGGCGCGCGCCATGTTGCAGAGCGGAGCCCGCGCACCGCATACCGAGGAGTACAGCCTCGGCGCACGGCTGGGTCAGTGCTGCGGCGGCAAAACCACGCTTTTGTTTGAGCCGCTGTTGCAGTGTCAGCCTGAGATCCTGCTGTTCGGCGCCGGTCATGTCGGCCAGGCGCTGGTTAATTTGCTGGCAACGTTACCCTGTCACATTCGCTGGATCGATAGCCGTCCCGGCCAGTTTGAGCGGGTGCCGCCAGGCGTGGTCACGCTGCAACCGGAAGACCCGCTCGACTGCGTGGCGCAGGCGGCTCCCGACAGCTATTTCATTATTATGACCCATCATCATCCGCTCGATTTCGAACTGTGTGAGGCGGTGCTGAAACGCGGCGATTTTCGCTATGCGGGCGTGATTGGCTCGCAGACCAAAAGCCAGCGCTTCCGCTACCGGCTGGCGGGCAAGGGCGCGCAGGCCGATCGGCTGGCGAAATTGCGCTGTCCGATTGGCCTGCCGGACGTCAAAGGCAAGCTGCCCGCCGAGATCGCCGTAGCGATTGCCGGTGAAGTGATCAGCGTTTATCAGCAGCACCTGGCCTGAGTTGTTCAACTGCCCGCAACCTGCCAGGATAAGGCTTTGCGATGCCCATTCAGGAGCGAATCATGAACGCCCGTCAGAATCCTTTCTTTAGCGTCAGCCCCTTGCCTTATCAGGCGCCGCCGTTTGACCAGATTCAGCAGCAGGATTTTCTGCCCGCCTTGCAGGCAGGCATTGAAGAAAAGCGTCGGGAAGTTGAGGCGATCGCCACATGCAGTGACGAGCCAACGTTCCTCAATACCTATGAGGCGCTGGAGAAGAGCGGGCAGTTGCTGAACCGGGTTAATCTGGTGTTCAGCGCCATGACCTCGGCGCACACCAGCCCCTATCTGCAACAGGTGGATGAAGAGATCGCACCGGAGCTGACCGCACTCAACGACGAGATCATGCTTAACCGGCCGCTGTTCTCACGGCTCGATGCGGTCTATCTGCAGCGCGCCCAGCTTGATGCTGAATCCAGGCGGCTGGTTGAGGTGATCTGGCAGCGCTTTCAGCTGGCGGGTGCCAATCTGCCCGAAGCGCAGAAACAGCAGCTAAAAGCCCTGAATCAGGAAGCGGCGCGTCTCAGTACCCGCTTTACCAACAGGCTGCTGGCTGCTACCAAGGCGGGCGGTCTGGTGGTGGATCAGGCAGAGAAACTGGCGGGGCTTTCCGCTGCAGACCTGGCGGTCGCGCAGGCAGAAGCGCGCGCCCGCGGGCTGGAGAATGCCTGGCTGCTGGTGCTGCAGAACACCACTCAGCAACCGGCGCTGCAAAGCCTGAGCGATCGCGAAACCCGCGAGGCGCTGTTTAAAGCGGGCATGACCCGAACCGAAAAGGGCGACGAAAATGACACGCGTGAGCTGGTGCTGCGTCTGGCTCAGGTGCGGGCCGAACAGGCCAGGCTGCTGGGCTTTGCCAGTTATGCCGAGTGGAAATTGCAGGACCAGATGGCGAAAACCCCGGACGCTGCGTTTGCCTTTATGCGTAACATCGTGCCTGCCGCCCGTGCGCGGGCTGAACGTGAAGCGGCGGCTATCCAGCAGACTATCGATCGCCAGCAGCAGAGCTTTACGCTGCGCGCCTGGGACTGGAATTTTTACGCCGAACAGGTGCGTCACGCGCAGTACGATCTCGATGAGAGCCAGATCAAACCTTACTTCGAGCTGAACTCGGTGCTGCAGAATGGCGTGTTCTGGGCGGCCACGCAGCTCTATGGCATCCGGTTTTCGCCCCGCCAGGATCTGCCGGTTTACCATCCCGATGTGCAGGTATACGAAATTTTCGATGCCGATCAAACACCGCTGGCGCTGTTCTATACCGACTTCTTCAAGCGCGACAGCAAAGGCGGCGGGGCGTGGATGAGCAATTTTGTTAACCAGTCGACGCTGCTGGAGAGCAAGCCGGTGATCTACAACGTCTGCAACTACACCAAACCGCCAGCCGGTGAACCGGCGCTGCTGAGCTGGGATGAGGTGATCACGATGTTTCACGAGTTTGGACATACGCTGCACGGCCTGTTCGCCAGCCAGCGCTATCCGAGCCTGTCAGGCACCGAGACGCCGCGCGATTTTGTGGAGTTTCCGTCGCAGATTAATGAGCACTGGGCCAGTGAGCCGCAGGTGTTCCGCCATTTCGCCCGCCACTATCAGAGCGGAGAACCGATGCCCGCCGCGCTGCACGAAAAAATCATCCGCGCCGGAAAATTCAACAAAGGTTACGAGATGAGTGAGTTGCTGGCGGCCGCGCTGCTCGATCTGCACTGGCACAGTCTGCCAGGCGACCGGGCACCGCAAAGCGTGGACGGTTTTGAACAGCAGGCGCTGCAGAGCGACAATCTGGCATTAGCGGCGGTGCCGCCACGCTACCGCTCCAGCTATTTTCAACATATCTGGGGCGGAGGCTATGCCGCCGGTTACTACGCCTATATCTGGACCCAGATGCTGGCTGATGACGGTTACCAGTGGTTTGTTGAACAGGGCGGACTGACACGGGAAAATGGCGAGATTTTCCGTCAGAAAATCCTGTCGCGTGGCAACAGCAGCGACCTGAAAACCCTGTATGAAAGCTGGCGTGGCGGCCAGCCGCAGCTGGAGCCGATGCTGAAGAATCGCGGCCTGGCGGAGTAGCTAATCAACGGGCGGTCATGCCGCCCGCTGATCTAAGAAACGGACCGGTTAACCCAGCGGTCCGCCTTCAATGGTTTCACACATGCCGGCCAGCACCCGCTCGCCGGTTTCACTTTTCAGCGAGCGATACCACTCTGCGGTCACCGCCGGATCTTTCGCATGGGTGACGTCACAGCGCTTACGCGCTTTCAGCACCAGATCTTTGACCCGCTCAACCCGGCGCGCCTGATAACGCAGCAGGGCATCTTCAATCCCCAATGAATGCGACGCCAGCGTAGAGGCGAGCACGATGGCATCTTCCATCGCTGCACAGCCGCCCTGACCGATATCAGGTGTGGTGCTGTGGGCTGCATCCCCCAGCAGGGCAACGCGACCTTTAACCAGGCGGCTGAACGGTTCGATATCGTGGATTTCGACCCGGTTGGTGGTGTCGGGATTGATCGCGGCAATCAGCTTCTGCACCGGTGCGGCCCAGCCGGCAAAATAGCCGCTCAGATCGGCTTTAACGGTACTACGGTCCTGCGGCAGCCCTTTGGGCAGCGGCACGTCGAAGAAGAAATAAAAACGGTTATCGCTCACCGGCATCAGCGACACGCGCTTGCCTTCGCCAACAAAGGTCGTCCACTGATCAGCAGGAGCGATGCTTTCATCAATCGTCACCAGCCCGTTCCAGTTGACGTAACCGGCATAGCGCCGCTCCAGCGTCTGCTCCAGCACATAATCCCGGATCACCGAATGGGTGCCGTCCGCGGCAATCAGAAAATCACCCTGAACCTGGCTACTATCGGCAAAGGTGGCAATCACACCGTGATCGCCTTGTTCAACCTGAATGACCCGTTTGCCGAAATTGACCCGCTGACGGCCAAAGGTATCGATCAGCATCGCCTGCAGTTCAGCACGCGCCACCGGATAGGGGAACTCACCGACCTGCTGCACCAGCGGCGACATACTGAAGCGGGTCAGCGGTGCGCCGCTCACCGCATCGTGATAGGCCATGTAGGCCATATTGCCACCCAGTGCGCGCAGCGCCGCCTTCATGCCCAGCGCATTCAGGCATTTAACGCCGTTTGGCCAGATGGAAATCGCGGCCCCGACCGGCTTCATCTCTTTTACCGCTTCGAATACCTCAACCTCAAAACCCGCTTTCTCCAGCGCGATGGCGCTACTCATGCCGCCGATACCACCACCGATTACGATCGCTTTCATAGTTATCTCCTGTCTGCTTGCAACGGATACTGCAACTTTTGTACCAGTGCCTTACCACGCAGCCAGAAAATCAGGATTTACAGACTGTTCAATGACATAGCGTGTCACGACAACCTAAGGATGCTGCGCCAGAGGATGCTGGCGCACGCTTATGTTGCAATGCGATGCGCTTAAACAGTGCATCGCAGGCAAAAAAAGCGGCTGCTGTATCATTTGTTTCATCAGGCAGGCGTCAGGAGATGAGGCAAACAATCACTGCTAATGACAGACGCTACCGTCAGATGCATAAAACAGGCCGATCTCTGAAAAGCCACTACAGGAAAACTGATTAGTTGAATTGTTATCAACTAATCGCCCCTGGGGCACGCCGGATTATTTTTAACAAATCTTTAAACTTACACATAATAAATGGCGCACCGGCTGACGGCGCTTTATTCCTCTTCATTAATCAACGAGTTAATTAATGAAATATGAGAACGGATGTAAAAATATTTCTGTAACCGTTACGCTGCTGCGACAGACCAGGAATAAACCCCGATCGGCAATCATAAATAAATTGCGCGATTGGCCGCTAAAAACATTTTTAGGATATTCTGCAGGCGCGCCTGCCGACATCGCATGATATAGATCTCCCGGGACTCAAGGACTCTGGAATACGATCATGAAAATCGGAATCACCAATAACCACTATCCGGAGCAGCGTAATATTTTAGTTAATCCGGAAAATGAATATATAAATCTCAAAAAGTACAATCTGTTTTACTTTATTAACCCGCTACGGACTCGCATACTCAAAAAAAATAAATCCTTCGTTTTTCTGCCGCTGCCATTTTCACCCGCATCCCGGCCAGACGTCCTGCATCTGTTTAATGAAGTGGCGATAACCCGTCAGAAATGGGTTGCCTCGTTTGAAACGGAATTACCGCGCGTTTTACCGGTGCCGGGCGTTGCAAAACAGGATAACCCCGAACTGAAGCGGCTGATCCCGCATCTGCTGAAAGAGAACTGTCTTGGGTTGATAGCCATTTCGGACGCGACGCTGAACATACAGATGAAACTGTTCCCGCCCGGAGACGGCGTGGCGCAGCAGATCAGACGTAAAACGGTGGTGTTGCATCCGCCACAGACTCTGTTCACGCCGCATAAAGCGCCACGCCAGGCTGGCATATTCCGGCTGGTGTTCGCTGGCAACGAGTTCTACCGTAAAGGCGGGGCCGAAGTGGTACTGGCGATAAGTGAGCTGATTGAAGAGCTCAAGCTGGAAGAGTCGCAGCTGGATGTGCAGCTGATCGGCGATCTCACCAAACGTCATAACGTAGCGCACCGGCAACATCAGGACGATGAGGCATTCTGTCGCTCAATTGAGAGCCGCATCGGACGTTATCGCTGTTTTACCCACCGCTCCCGGCTGGATAATGCCGCGCTGCTGCAGCTGTTTCGTGACAGCGACATCGGCCTGCTGCCGACCTGGCAGGAGACCTACGGCTTTTCGGTGCTGGAGATGCAGGCGAACGGCTGCCCGGTGATCACCAGCAACGTGCGTGCCTTACCGGAGATTAATCCGGCCAGCGCGGGCTGGGTGATTGGCGGCGCGCTCAACGGCGATCGTGAATACAGTGTCACTACGCCTCAGGAGAAACAGCAGCTGCGTCAGGCGCTGGTGGCGGGTCTGAAACAGACACTGCTCGCCATCTTCGATCGGCCTGAGATGTTGCAGGAAAAAGGGGAGGCGGCGATTCTGCGCATCAAAGATCAGCACGATCCGCAGCGTTATATCGTCCGGCTGCACGATATTTATCACCGCGGCGTGATCAACGTCACTCAACATCCTCCGGTGATCCCCGTTTGATAAGATTTTCCAGACGACGCGTGCCAGATTAGTCATACTTAGTGCAGCGTTCATCTGGAGATTAATCATGAAAATAGTCATCAGCCTGCTGCTGTCCGGACTGCTGGGCAGCAGCGCCTTTGCTCAACCCTCATCCCCGTTTCCGGCGCGTGCGCCGCTGCCACAGCTGACGCCCGTCGCCGCACGCTGCGATGTCTCAGCCTGTCAGACCAATTGCTATGTCGAACGATCCCATTGCAACACCCGTGATACCGGAGCGTGCAGTTCACAGGCACAAATCTGTGTGCAGGCCTGTGCCGATCAGTGCAAATAATTTGAATCAGAGAAAAAACTGTTAATTGCCAATGAAAAAGTCTTTGTCTTACCTTGTTTTGTGGTCCCTTTCTGCCAGCTGTGTTGCCGCCGATCTCACCTCACAGCAGGTCACTTCTCTGGTTAAAGCCGCGATAGAACCGCTGATGGAGCAGCAGGAGATCCCCGGTATGTCGGTCGCGATCCTCTATAAAGGCCGCACCCAGTTCATCAATGCCGGCGTCGCGGATCGGGAGTCCGGCCGCCGGGTCACCGAAAATACTCTGTTCGAACTCGGCTCGGTGAGTAAAACCTTCACCGGCGTGCTGGCCGGCGTGATGATCCGCAATGGGGATATCGCGCTTAACGATCCGGTACAGAAATACTGGCCACAGCTGACCGGCACGCAGTGGCGGCACATCCGGATGCTGCATCTGGCGACCTATACCGCGGGCGGCCTGCCGCTGCAGCTACCGGATGCGGTAACCGATCAGGCCTCGCTGCTTAACTATTATCAGCAGTGGCAACCGCAGGCCGCGCCGGGCACGCTGCGTCAGTATTCCAATGCCAGTATCGGTCTGTTTGGTGCGCTGATGGTGAAGGGCGATTACGAGCAGGCGATGGAGAAAAATGTCTTTCAGCCGCTGCGGCTGACGCGCACCTATATTACCGTGCCGCCGTCAATGATGCTGAATTATGCCTGGGGCTACAAAAACGGCCAGCCGGTGCGGGTATCGCCGGGAATGCTGGACGCGGAGGCCTACGGAATCAAATCGACCGCCCGCGATATGCTGACCTTTATGCAGGCGAATGCCGATCCTAATCGTCTCTCTTCAGGAAATACCGTGCTGCGCAATGCGATTCGCACGTCGCAGTCCCGCTATTTTAGCGTGCGCAGTTTCTATCAGGGACTGGGCTGGGAGATCTACGACTGGCCGGTGAGCGCCGCCACGGTGATCGCTGACAGTGAAAACGGCGTCGCGCTTAAACCTCAGCCCGCCACGCCACTCAATCCCGTCGTGCCTTCTCAAAGCGCCAGCTGGGTGCATAAAACCGGTGCCACCAACGGTTTTGGTGCCTACATTGCGTTTATTCCCGGCAGGAATACCGGCATCGTGATGCTTGCCAACAAGAACTACCCCAATCCGCTGCGGATAAAAACCGCCTGGCAAATTCTTGAGGCGTTGCAGTAATCTCCGGCGTTACTTTCCGCTGGCGCGCCTTGTTCATTTGCGCTAAAATTTAAATCAAATGAACAGAGGGTGATGCTATGTCAATTGCTATTTATACGCCCGCCAGCAGTGGCCGCAACCGTTCACTGCTGCATGCGCTGAACCTGCCGGAAACCCTGCCGGATGCGCATCAGCGGATTGCCGTTGGCTTCAGCAGCGGGGTACTGAAACGTACCGCGTCGCTGTCCGCATTTGATGAAGCCTGGCTGTGCCGGCTGGCGGGCATCGATCGCAGCACCTACAACCGCAAAGTGAAAGATCCTGAGCAGACTTTTTCGCCCGATCAAAGCGGACGGATTTATATGCTGATCCGCGTGCTCTCTGCCGCCAGCACGCTGTTGCGTGACGATCCGGCGCGGCTGGTACAGTGGCTGGAAACCCCAGCCAAAGCGCTGGGCGGCAAAAAACCGGCAGAGATGACCACTACCGTTGCGGGCGCGGAAGCGGTACTGAATCTGATTGGTCAGCTTGAACATGGCGTCATCACCTGATGGCGTCAGTGCATTTTTACCGGCTGGTAAAAAGCGAATATGCGATGACCGCCTTTGATGGTTTTGGTGCCCGCACCTACGGCGGACGCTGGAATTCAGTGGGCACCGGCTGTGTTTATCTGGGGTCGAGCCGGGCGCTGTGCGTGCTGGAAGCGCTGGTGCATCTCACTATTCAGGATCTGGCGCAGGACTATTCGATGCTGTCGATCAGCGTGCCTGACTCGCTGATTGCCGAGCTGTCGCTGGCGGCACTTCCCGCCGACTGGCAGGCCGATCCCGCACCGCCATCGACGCGGGAGATTGGCGACGGCTGGCTGGCCAACCCGGATAACGGGCTGATACTGAAAGTCCCGAGCACCCTGACCGGAGAGTGGAATGCGTTGTTGAATCCTGCTCACCCGGCCGCGGCGGCGATTATCAGCAAGGTGGTGGTCGAGCCATTTTTCTTTGACCCGCGCTTCAGGCTGCAATAGCTCCTGACCGGTCAGGCCTGCGCCTCAGTGGGCAGCTCTGGATTCTGAAATGGCCTGCGCGGCACAGATCAGCGCCAGGTGACTCAGCCCCTGCGGCATATTGCCGCGCCAGCTCTGGCTGCGCACATCAAACATCTCGTTAAAAATGTCGACGTTGCCATGCCGGTCAAGCGTGGCGAGGATCTGCTCCATCGCCTGGTCGGCCTGCTCAATGTTCCCCATCTCGGCCCAGGCCTCTGCCAGCCAGAACGCACAGGCGAGAAACGTGCTCTCTTCCTGGTCGACGCCGCTATAGCGATAGAGCATGGCGCTGTCATTGCCCAGTTCATGATGGATGGCACGATAGGTCGAGAGCATCCGCTGCGGATTAACCGCGTTGCCGTAGCTGTGTACCAGCGCCAGCGAGGCGTCAAGGCGATCCTCACTGCCGACGTAAAACAGGTAAGCCTGCTTCTGTTCCGACCAGCAGTGCGTCTCAATCCAGTCCCGAATCCGGTCGCGTTCCCGTTGCCAGCGGCCCAGCCAGGTGGGTTCGATGTGCTGGTTTTCGGCCAGCGCGACCGCCCGATCCAGCGCCATCCAGCAGGCCATTTTGGAGTGGGTGTAGTGCTGTAAGTCCGGCAACTCCCAGATACCGCAATCCTTTTGCCGCCAGTGATCGGCACAGCAGTTCGCCAGCTCGCCCAGCATCCGTGAGGTGGTGATATCCAGCACGTGTCCCGCTTCGATAAACAGTTGCGCGGTGGCCAGCATGTCGCCATACATGCTGAGCTGCACCTGATCGCGGGCGTTATTGCCAACCCGAACCGGCTGAGAATCCTGATAGCCGCTTAACGGCGGAAAGCGTTCTTCCGGGACTTCATCGCCATTCAGCGCATAGCAGGCACGCAGCCTGACGCCGTGGCGCAGGATGGTCTGTGACAGCCATGAAAAGGCCGCTTTACAATCCTCCAGCGCGCCGAGATAAACAAAGGCTTTGATGATCAGACAGGCGTCACGCACCCAGGCGTAGCGATAATCATAATTCTTCTCGCCGCCAATGCCTTCCGGCAGCGAGGTGGTGGCCGCAGCCGCCAGCGCACCGGTCGGTGAGTACCAGAGAAACTTGAGTGACAGGGCAGAGCGCTTCACCAGCGCCGGATAGCTGCCGTCATAGCTCAGACTCTCCACCCAGCTGGTCCAGCCGGTGTGGCTGGTTTCGATCCGCTGATCGATGGCGGAGAGCTCAGGCACTGCCAGCGGCTCATTCTCGGTGATCAGCAGCGCGCAGAGTGAGCGCGAACCGGCCGAGGTCCGCAGCGTGGCGCAGACCTGCTCATCATCCAGTAAGGTAATGCGGATATCGTCGCTGGTACGGAACATCGCCATCACGTCAGCAATGTGAAACACCTTGCCTTTCTCGGTGTCGGCAATCCACGGCGAACGGGTTTCAGCCGCGGTGCCGAATCGCAGGCTGATCTCCAGTTCAACGTCGCCGCTCACGCCTTCAATCCGACGGGCCAGTTCGCCCCACGGCAGTCGTCCCGCCAGCGTGCTGTTGATCGATTCGGTCAGCAGCACCGTGCCGCTGTCGGTCTCATACCGGGTTTCCAGCACATTGCTGTTATCGCGATAGCGGCGCGTGACCTGATAAGGCTCGCGCGGCACGATTTGAAAATAGCCGCCGACACCGGCATCCAGCAGACGGTCAAACAGCGGTTTAGCATCGAGGTTCGGGGCGCACCACCAGTCGATCGAGCCATCCGGCGCAATCAGCGCCACCGAACGCCCTTCACCAATGGCGGCATAATCACCCAGACCTGCAAAGCCATTATCCCGGGACGGCTGCCGGAAAATTTCGTTTTCCATGGTTTTCTTCCTTGTATCACTGTGACGACAAAGACAACAGGCGAAGGCAGGACAAAAAAGTGGCCGCATTATGCGGCCACCGGGGAACGGGTTTACAGGGTGCCGGTGCCGCCATCTGAGCACCAGACCTGGCCGGAAGAGTAACTGCTCTCCGTCGAGGCCAGCGTGACGTAGAGCGGGGCGATTTCAACCGGCTGACCGGGACGACCCATCGGTGAATCGGCACCAAACTGCTTCACTTTTTCCTGTGGCTGACCGCCGCTCGATTGCAGCACGGTCCAGTATGGGCCAGGCGCTACCGCATTTACCCGGATACCGTCGCCACCCAGCTGCTTCGCCAGTGATTTGGTAAAGGCGACAATCGCCGCTTTGGTCTGGGCGTAATCCAGCAGAATATCGCTGGGTTTAAAGGCCTGTACTGACGAGGTATTAATAATTGACGCGCCGCGTGGCAGATATTCCAGCGCCGCTTTGGTGATCCAGAACATCGCATAAACGTTGGTTTTAAACGTCGCGTCGAAATCTTCGGTACTCAGGGTACGAATGGACTCATTAAACTGCTGGCGTCCGGCGTTATTCACCAGAATATCCAGTCCGCCTAATTTATCGACCGCCTGTTTTACCAGCTGCTGACAAAATTCTTCAGAACGAATGTCGCCCGGAATAGCGAAAACTTTACGGCCTTCCGCTTCGATTAATTTAATCACTTCATCGGCATCGGGCTGTTCTTCTGGCAGATAGTTAATCACCACGTCTGCACCTTCGCGAGCATAGGCAATCGCGACGGCACGGCCAATACCGGAGTCACCGCCGGTAATCAGCGCTTTGCGGCCGGTCAGGCGGCCGGTGCCGCGGTAGCTGGTTTCACCGTGGTCGGGAAACGGAATCATTTTGCTGACTAAGCCTGGTGCCTGTTGCGGTTGTTCCTCAAAAGGAGGCTTAGGAAATTGATCGAGATCGAGCGTCTTGTTCGTTGGTGTCGTCATTGTAAGCTCCTTGTACATCATTATCTGAGTGATTAAGCCTGGCACAAATGTGATATTTGTCACATCTGACTGCTTATTCATTGAGCAGTGGCGGTCAGGGTGAATTAATAATGCTGATCAAGAATAGTCATAAAATCGGAGGTTGTGCCGCCGGATGGCGATATTCTGGCGAGAAGAGGAGAGATATTTAAAGCGAAGCGTGAAAGAGAGTGAAGGTTATTTCACCGGCGCTCAGGCACCGGCAATAATATAAAAAAGGGATTACCCGCCGCGTACCGAACCCCGCCAGACCACATCAGCCTGATATATTCGCCGATCGCTTTGCTGTTCAGCGGCTGGCGTTAATTGGTCCTGCTGCGCTTCGCTCTCTGTCAGCCAGCGGATGGCGTCACGGGCAAACTGCTCCACCGGCTGGGCGAAGGTGGTGAGGTTATAGGATGACCAGCCAGACTGCGGGATATTGTCGTGGCCGACAATGCACAGATCTTCCGGGATGCGCAGGGCAAAACGGTGGCGCGCCTCATCCATAAAGCCGCACGCCAGCAGGTCGGTGGCGCAGAACACCGCGTCAGGACGGACTTTGCGGGTCAGCAGCCGCTGCGCCAGGATCTGACCGCTTTCATAGGAGGTCGAGCCAAAGTGTTCCACCTGGACCGGGACCCCGGCTCTCTCTGCCGCTGCCAGAAAATCCCGCTCGCGTTTCAACAGGCTTGGGGTACCGGCCAGCGAATTAACAAATGCGATGCGCTGGCAGCCGGCCCGGACAAAGGCGTTGACCGCCATCTCCGCCGCCGGACGCGAGTCGAGGTTAATACTCAGCGAGCCGGGCAGGGATTCATCGCGGTTAATCAGCACCAGATGCTGCCCGTGTTTATAGCAGAGCCGGGTGATGGCGCTGTCAGGCATGCCGGAAAGTATGATCGAAGCATCTGCGCGAAAGTTGATCGCCTGCTGTAACGCGGCAGAGACCCGATCGTCGGAGCGGTCGGTGTTGATCAGCATCGCTACCTTTCCCGCTTCCTGCAGGTACTGGGTCATCCAGCGGACCAGGCTGGCACGGTAGGGCGTATCCACTTCAGAGGCGATCAGGCAGACAATGCCGCTGCGGTTGCGCACCAGACCGCGCGCCAGATGGTTAACGTGGTAGCCCAGCTCTTCGGCGGCTTTCATCACCCGCGCCCGGGTCGCCTCCGACACGCTGGCGCCTGGCGTAAAGGTGCGCGATACCGCCGAGCGGGACACGCCCGCCCGGTCAGCGACATCCTGCGCACTGACCACCGCCTTGAGTTGATGCATGAGTTTCTCCCGCGTTATGCATGATCCGTTTTGAGTCTGCCTGAGTTTGCAAGGCTGTGCAAAAGTAATCTCGCTGCTGGTGTTGCAAATTTGTGACAGCGACTGTCAATTGCTTCACATGCTAATTGACAGGGCAATCGGGTCGCCTTACTACTTTGCACAGCAGTGCAAAATAAAAGCGCGTCCAGGCGCTATCCTCGCCCTCAAGGAGAACACCATGCGTTACTCATCTCTGTTCGCTGCGGTTATCGTCAGTTGTCCGGCTCTGCCGTTTGCGGCTGCCGCGGCTGGCAATCTCAACATGGTCTGTTCGGCGGATGTGGTGGTCTGTGAGCAGATGACCCGCCTGTTCAGCCAGTCTCATCCCGATATCCATCTCAGCATGGTGCGGCTGTCAGCCGGAGAAGCCTATGCGCGTATTCGCAGTGAGGCGCGTAATCCCCGTACCGATATCTGGTGGGCGGGCACCGGCGATCCGCACATGCAGGCGGCGGAAGAGGGATTAACCCAGCCCTACAAATCACCGCTGCTCGACCAGCAGCAGACGTGGTCGCAAAAAGTGGCGGAGATCTCCGGCTATCGCACCGTGGGCGTCTATGCCGGTGCGCTGGGCTGGGGTTACAACACTAAGCTGCTGGCGGAGAAAAAGCTGAAGGTGCCCGCCTGCTGGGCCGATCTGCTCGATCCGGGCTTTAAAGGGGAAATCCAGATTGCTAATCCTAACTCCTCCGGCACCGCCTATAACACCCTGGCGACGCTGGTGCAGATCATGGGCGAAGACAAGGCCTTTGATTACCTGAAAAAGCTCAACGCCAACGTTTCGCAATACACCAAATCGGGGTCGGCACCGGTAAAAGCCGCCGCCCGCGGTGAAACCACGCTCGGCATCGTCTTTATGCATGATGCGGTGGCAATGGAAGTGGATGGCTTCCCGATTAAACCGGTCGCGCCCTGTGAAGGCACCGGCTATGAGATTGGATCGATGTCGATCATCAAAGGGGCGCGTAATCTGGCGAACGCCAAAAGCTGGTACGACTGGGCGCTGAGCGCTGAGGCGCAGTCGCACATGAAAGAAGCGAAATCGTTCCAGCTGCCGTCGAACCGCAAGGCGGAGATCTCGGAATATGCACCGCGCTTTGAGAACATCAAACTGATCGATTATGACTTCAAAACCTACGGGGATTCGGCGAAACGCAAAGCGCTGCTCGGACGCTGGGATAAAGAGATCGGTGCCAGCGCGCAGTAATGCTGTTTTTCGTCCGGCGATGCGAAGCCGGATACCTGCAGAACCGCGGTGGCGCAAGCCTGGTGTCCGCATCAGATCGAGGTGATTCATGAATGCGCACAATCGTCGCTTAACCGGCGCGTTAATGGCCGGTGCGGCTGCCCTGATGCTGTTGCCCTGGTACAGCCTGGAGCAGGGCTTTTTCTCGGGACACTGGCTGGTGTCGCTGTGGCGTGATGAGAACAGCGCGCCGGCGCTGTGGCAACTGATGCAGCATGGCTGGCTGGCTATTGCCGTGGCGCTGTGGCTGCTTGCTGCTGCCTGCGTATTTCTGCCACCGGGGCGCAGCCGCAGCGGCTTACTGTTACTGTTCAGCGTCTGCGGCATTCTGTTCCTGGTGGTGGAAGGCCATGCTATCGGGTTTAGCGGCTGGAACTGGCTGTGGCTGGAGAACCTCGCTGGCCCGCTGGAACAGGGGCAGCCGGCGATGGGTGCGGGCGCGCTACTGCTGCTGACGGTGTTTCTGCTGATTTTTTCCTTTGCGCTGGCCGAACGCGGCGTGCTGAAAGGTGATGCCTTTGTGGTGGCGGCGATTGTGCTGCTGGTGGCGCTGGTAACCACCTTTGTGCTCTATCCGGTCCTCAGCCTGTTTGTCGCCTCGGTGCAGGATATTGATGGCAGCTTTAAGCCTGACGGGCTGATCGCCAATCTGCAGGACCCGGCTATCTGGAGCGTCGCCTGTGTGACCGGCGGCACCTGCGGCACGGCGTGGCGCACGCTGGGCCTGGCGCTGATGACCGCCAGCGGCTCCACATTACTGGGACTGGCGTTTGCGCTGGCGGCGACCCGGACCTCGCTGCCGTGTAAAAAAGCGCTGCGGATGCTGACTATTCTGCCGATCATTACGCCGCCGTTCGTCATCGGGCTGGCGCTGATCCTGCTGTTTGGTCGTTCCGGCGTGGTCACCACCTCGCTGGCGACGCTGCTTGGCGTTGAGCCTGGCCGCTGGCTGTATGGCCTCACCGGGATCTGGCTTGCTCAGGTGTTGTCCTTTACCCCGATTGCGTTTCTGGTGCTGATTGGCGTGGTTGAAGGGGTCAGCCCGTCGCTGGAAGAGGCGTCTCAGACCCTGCGTGCCAGCCGCTGGCGCACCTTTTCCCGCATCTCTCTGCCGCTGATGGCGCCCGGACTGGCCAACGCCTTTCTGATCAGCTTTATCGAAAGCATGGCGGATTTTGGCAACCCGATGGTGCTGGGCGGCAGTCACGGCGTGCTGTCGACCGAAATCTTCTTCTCGGTGGTTGGGGCGCAGAACGATCCGAGCCGTGCCGCAGTGCTGGCGATGATCCTGCTGGGCTTCACCCTGACGGCGTTTCTGCTGCAGCGCGTCTGGCTGTCGGGGAAAAGTTTTGCCACCGTGACCGGCAAAGGCGACGGCGGCCGTCATGTGCTGCTGCCGCGCCCGGTGCGCTACAGCGTCTATGGCATGGTGATCCCGTGGGGCCTGTTCACGCTGGTGATTTACGGCATGATCATGATTGGCGGCTTCGTGCAGTCGTGGGGACTGAACAACACGCTGACGCTGGATCACTATATCCGCGCCTTCAGCGTCAGCCTGAATCAGGGGCAGCTGGTCTGGAGCGGCGTCGCCTGGAACTCTTTCTGGACCACGCTGGAGATCGCCCTGATTGCCGCGCCGCTTACCGCGGTGGTGGGGCTGCTGACTGCCTGGCTGATTGTGCGGCAGAAATTCGCCGGACGGCAGACCTTTGAGTTCATGCTGATGCTGAGCTTTGCCATTCCGGGCACCGTCATTGGTGTGAGCTATGTGATGGCCTATAACCTGCCGCCGCTGGAGATCACCGGCACCGCGATGATCCTGATCGCCTGCTTTGTGTTCCGTAACATGCCGGTCGGAGTGCGGGGCGGCATTGCGGCGATGAGCCAGCTCGATAAAAGCCTGGATGAAGCCTCTCTGACGCTGGGTGCCAACAGTTTCCGGACCTTACGTAAAGTGGTGCTGCCGCTGCTCAAACCGGCGATCAGCGCGGCGCTGGTTTATGCCTTTGTGCGCGCCATTACCTCGATCAGTGCGGTGATTTTTCTGGTCAGCGCGCAATACAACATGGCGACCTCTTACATTGTCGGGCTGGTGGAGAATGGCGAGTATGGCGTCGCCATTGCCTACTCGTCGGTACTGATCGTGGTGATGTTAGCCATTATCGGGCTGTTCCAGCTGCTGGTGGGTGAACGCCGCCTGCGCCGTGCCAGTCAATCTGCGGCCGTTGCCGCACCTGTTCCCACTCTGACTCAGGAGAGAGCCGTATGACCCCCATCCATGCTGGATCGGTCGTTTTTGAACATGTCGCGAAACGCTTTGATGGCTTTACGGCGCTGCCGGATCTTTCATTAACCGTGGAGCCAGGCACGCTGGTGACGCTGCTGGGGCCGTCCGGCTGTGGCAAAACCACCACGCTGCGGCTGCTGGCCGGGCTTGAGCATCCCACCTCGGGTCGTATTCTGATCGGCGGTAAAGATGTCACCCAGTTGCCGGCCAATGAACGCGACGTGGCGATGGTGTTTCAGTCCTACGCGCTGTTTCCTCATATGAATGCGCTCGACAATATCCTCTACGGGCTGCAGTCGTCGGGAATGAACAAGCGGGAGGCGCAGGATCGGGCGCGGGAAGGGTTGAAGCTGGTCGGGCTGGAAAGTCAGGGGCAGCGTCTGCCGTCTGAACTTTCCGGCGGACAACAGCAGCGTATTGCGGTGGCCCGCGCGCTGGTACTGGAACCGCAGGTGCTGCTGCTGGATGAGCCGCTGTCGAATCTGGATGAGCGTTTACGGCGTCGGGTGCGGACGGATATTCGCGATCTGCAGCAGCGGCTGGGTTTTACCGCGGTCTATGTGACGCACGATCAGGAAGAGGCGCTGGCGGTCTCCGATAAAATTATTGTCATGAAAGAGGGCGATATTGCTCAGCAGGGCGCGCCGGAAACCCTTTACCATTCGCCCAACTCGGTGTTTATCGCTGACTTTATGGGCGAAGCCAATATTCTGCCGTGCGACATTGAGCAGGCGGAAGCCGGTGAGGCGCTGGTTCGGGTCGGCAATCAGCGTTTCCGGCTGCGCGATGCCGGAGCCACCATCGGCAGCGGTCAGCTGGCGGTTCGGCCGCAGTTTATCACGCTGTCCGGCGACGGGCAGGGCGCGCTACAGGGGGAAGTAATTCACAGCACCTGGCTGGGCGACCATATCGAATATGAAGTCACCACCGAGCTGGGGTCGCTGTTTATCATCGATCCTCACATGGAGCAGCGCCTGCCGCTTGCCGCCCGGGTTGGCGTTAATTTTAAGCCGCAAGGGCTGGCCCTGATTGCCCGCTAATCTGCTTAACCGCAAGGAGTCACAATGGAACTGCACGATGAAATGATGTCGCGTCTGGCGCTGGCTGAGACGGTCGCCCGCGCGGGCGGTGCCACGGCGTTATCCTACTTTTCCCGCCGCGACACGCTGGTGGTGGAAACCAAATATGATCTGCAGGATGTGGTATCGATTGCCGATCGCGACGTAGAGCAGATGATCGCCGCCGCCATCCGAGAGGCATTCCCGGAGGATGGCTTTCTCGGTGAGGAAACGGGCCTGCAGGCGGGCCGGAGCGCCTATACCTGGGTAGTCGATCCGATCGATGGCACCAGCCCGTTCCTTAATGGGATGCCAAACTGGTGTGTATCGGTTGCCGTGCTGCGGGACGACGTGCCGATTATCGGGGTGATTTATGCTCCGACCTTTAATGAATGCTATGTGGCGGCGCTGGGCGAGGGCGCAACGCTCAATGGCCGTCGGTTGCAGGTTGATCCGGCACGCACCCTACAGAATCACGTCACGGGCTTTGGTGCCAACAGCTACGTCAGCCCACAGCAGGTTGGGGAGATTGTGGCGGCCTTGCTGACAGCGGGCGGTAACTTCATCCGCATCGGCTCAGGCGCCCTGATGCTGGCATGGGTGGCGGCTGGTCGGGTAGTGGGCTACTACGAACCTTATATGCACGCCTGGGATTGTCTGGCCGGTTACTGTCTGGTGAAAGAGGCGGGCGGTTGGGTGCATCCGTTCAACACCGACGGCGATCGCATCACCAAAGGGGCACAGGTGCTGGCGGTGGCTCCCGGTGCTGAAGCGGATTTGCGTCGCATCGCCGGCTTGTGACCCTGTCACGACGCTCAGGTCGGTACAGCCACCTCAGCGTCGTGATCTTTATCCTTTCAGCGTTTTGGTCAGGTAGTGGCGCTGCATACCGGTTTGCGGAAAGTCGGGCAGGGAGATCTGCTGCTGATAACCCTGTTTCAGATAAAACGGCAGCGCCTGAAAACTGAAGGTATCCACCAGCGCCTGCTGACATCCGTAAGCTATCGCCTGCTGTTCTGCTGCCCGCAGTAAAGCACTGCCCAGACCGGTGCCGCGCAGCGTATCGTCCACCCACAGATAATCGATACAGAGCCAGTTCCCTTTGCGCGAGGCCATTACGCCACCGCGCAATTTACCGTCCGCGTCATGATCAAATACCGCCAGCGGTCCGTGGTTTTCACTGCCGATAAACTGCCGGTTGAAACTGCCGAGCCCGGCGAATAACGCCTCCCGGTCTTTGTCCTCTGGCTGCTGCGTCACGGTAAAAGTCGCGCTTAGTGTCATGATTTTCCTCCTGTCGTGCTACTTCACTGGGGTGCATATCCGCAACAGAGGATAATAAATCATTTATCCCCTTATGGGTATAAAATGGTAATTATCCCTTGTTGGGGGTAATGAGCTAATTATCCTCTTTCGGGGATAATGGGAATGCGCTATGCTGATCGTCTGCCGACTTCGGAGGAACAGACACGATGATATACAGTCCGCTGCAGCTGGCTAACCGGCTGAAACTTATCCGTCAGCGTAATGGCTGGACCCAGAGCGAGCTGGCCAAAAAGGTGGGTCTGAAACAGGCGACCATTTCGCATTTTGAAAATGCGCCGGACAACACCTCGCTGGCAACGTTGTTTAAGCTGTTACAGTCGCTGGAGCTGAGCCTGGAGGTGCAGGAGAAAATGGTCGCCGCACCACCGCCGCTCAATGACGAGGATGACTGGTAATGCAGAAGCTGATTGCGTGGATGAACGGCGAGCGGGTTGGGGTGCTGACGCGTCAGCGCAATGGCGCGCACGAATTTCAGTACGATAAAGCGTGGCTGAGCAATCCGCTCGCCAGGCCGCTGTCGCTCTCAATGCCGCTGCAGGTTCCGGTCATCACCTCCCACGCGGTAATTAACTTTTTCGATAACCTGCTGCCGGATAGCCCGTTGATTCGTGACCGGATTGTGGCGCGCTACCAGATAAAATCCCGTCAGCCGTTTGACCTGTTGCAGGAAGTGGGACGTGACAGCGTCGGTGCGACCATGCTGTTGCCGCCGGAGATGCCGCTGCCGCCGTTACAGGTGCGTTACGAGCTGCTGGATGAGGCACGACTGGAGAGTGTGCTGTCAGCCTATCAGTCCGACATTCCGCTTGGGATGCTGCGCGAAGAGACTGACTTCCGGATTTCGGTAGCGGGCGCGCAGGAGAAAACCGCCCTGCTGCACACTGAGCAGGGCTGGAGTATTCCTGCCGGGGCCACGCCGACGTCGCACATCATCAAACTGCCAATTGGCGAAATTAAGCAGCCGGCGGCGACGCTGGATATGCGCGAAAGCGTAGAAAATGAGTATCTCTGCCTGGCGCTGGCCAGAGCGCTGGGGCTTAACGTTCCGCAGGCCTCCATTATTCGTGCTGGCGCGATGCGGGCGCTGGCGGTGGAGCGCTTCGATCGCCGCTGGTCACGCGACAGAACCCGGCTGATACGGCTGCCGCAGGAGGATTTCTGTCAGGCGCTGGGGCTGCCATCTTCCACCAAATATGAATCGGACGGCGGGCCGGGCATCGCGGAGATCATGCAGTTGCTGATGGGATCGAGTAATGCGATAGAGGATCGTTATCACTTCATGATGTTCCAGGTGTTTCAGTGGCTGATAGGGGCAACGGATGGTCACGCAAAGAACTTCTCGCTGTTTATTGAGCGCGGCGGCAGCTACCGGCTGACGCCCTTTTACGACGTGATTTCCGCCTACCCGGTGCTGGGCGGCACCGGCCTGAATAAGCGCGCGCTGAAGCTGGCGATGGGGCTGCGGGCCAGCAAGGGTAAGAAAACCGAGATCGATAAGATATTCCCGCGTCACTTTTTCGCTACGGCAAAAAGCGTCAATTTTGATAGCGGCAGCCTGCAACAGATTTTTGACTTCTTTATCCGGGCTTTTCCGCCAGCGGTGATCGCGGTGCGGGATGCGCTGCCCGCAGGATTTCCGCAACATATCGCCGATGCCATCTTCAGCCACTCGCTGATTATGCTGGAGCGGTTACGGCAGAAAGATTGATCGCGGCGGCAACAGGGCGGTCCGGAACCCCATAAACTGATTCTTTTTCCCGTTAGCCTGGAGCCTGTTATGCACACCGATACTGTCATGCACACTGATCGTTACGCTCTGGAAGCCATTGCGCCACCGCCGACCTTTCCTGACGCGGTAAGCCACGTCATGGCGGATGAAACCCTGCATCGCCGGCTAGCGGCGATAGTTCAGCGCATGAAACAGCATCAGATTGCGCAGCTGATCATCTATGCCGATAAAGAGCACGGCAGCAACTTTGAGTATCTGGCGGGCTTTATTCCGCGCTTCGAAGAGGCGCTGCTGGTGGTTAATCAGCAGGGCGAACTGGCCTACATCATGGGCAACGAAAACCTCAAACTGGTGCCGTTTGCCCGTAATCCGGGCCGCTGTCTGCACGCGGCGCTGTTTTCGCTGCCCAATCAGCCGATGAGCGGTGAACCGTCGCTCTCCCGTTTGCTGAGCCAGGCGGGAATTGTGCCCGACAGGCGTACCGGGCTGGTGGGCTGGAAGTTGTTTAGCAGCCAGCAGCCAGCGATGTTCGATTTACCACACTTTATCTGTGCGGCAGCGGCTGAAGCGGCGGGCGGCATGGCACATCTGGTGAACGCGACCGGGTTATTTATCTCACCCGATGAGGGCGCGCGCTGCATTAACAGCGCCGATGAGGTGGCCTTTTACGAAGCGGGAGCGAATCGGGCTTCCACTGCCATGCTAACGGCACTGGATAGCGTAGCGCCAGGCATCAGCGAGAAACGCATTGGCGCGCTGCTGAACCGCGATGGCCAGCCTCACAGCGTGATGACCATTGCGGCTACCGGCGATCGCTTTGCAAACGCGCAGCTTTATCCATCGGATAAACAGGTTGCGACGGGCGATAAGCTGTCGTTAACCGTCGGCTACAAAGGCGGGCTGACCAGCCGCGCCGCCTATGTGGTCAGCCAGGCTTCAGAGTTACCCTGTCACGTTGCAGACTGGCTGACCCGGCTGGCGATCCCCTATTATCATGCGGTGGTCAGCTGGCTGGAGCAGTTACGCATCGGCATCACCGGTGGCGAACTCTATGGGTTAATCGAGGCGGTACTCCCCAAAGCGCAGTATGGCTGGCACCTTAATCCGGGGCATCTGGTGGCTGACGAAGAGTGGCTCAGTTCACCGGTTTCGCCCGGTTCAGCCATTCCCCTGAAGAGCGGCATGTTGCTGCAGATCGATATCATTCCTTCGGTGGCCGGTTACGGCGGCTGCAGTATTGAGGATACCGTTGGTCTGGCGGACGCGGCACTGCGTGCTCAACTGGCGGCTGAATTTCCGGCGGTCTGGCAACGAATGATGCAGCGCAAAACTTACCTGAGTGAGGTATTGCGGCTGAAGCTCTCCGATGAGGTGATTTTACTCTCTAACACTGTGGGTTATCTGCGGCCGTTTTTGCTGGATCAGCACCGAGCGCTGGTGCGGCAACCGATCAGCGACGGGGTTTAAAAAAACGTGGTCGGCTGTTAAGTTAATAGCCTGTTAACCCCGGATAAAGGTCAGGAGCCGTAATGTCCGATATTGTGCATTTCCCGCTATTTGTTGCCTCCATTTTACTGCTCTGTATTACGCCAGGTCCCGATCTGGCCTATGTAGTGGGACAAAGCGTCGCCAGGGGACGATGTTCCGGTATCCTGTCAGCCGCCGGGGTTGCACTGGGCAGTTGTACCCATGCCGTGGCCAGTGCGCTTGGGCTGACTGCGCTGATTGCCGCCTCGCCGCTGCTGTTCACGCTGATCAAGTATCTCGGTGCGGCCTACCTGATCTACCTGGGGGCCAGAATGATTGGGTCAACCTTTATGACATCCGCAGCAGCGGAGATCACGCCGCCGCGCGCGCAGCCGGGCACCCGCTTACTGCTGCTGCGCGGTTTCATCACCTCAATCACCAATCCCAAAGTGCTGTTGTTTTTTATCGCCTTCTTCCCGCAGTTTGTGGTGGCTGGAAGTGAGCATCACGCCAGTGCCTTCCTATTGCTGGGGATGACCTATGCGCTGGTCGGCCTGATGACCGACGTGATGTTTGCGCTGCTGGCGGGCGGGGCCGCAGGCGCGGTGGCGAACAATAAGAGGTTACAGAAAGTGCTGGATCGGCTGGTCGGAGCCACTTTTATCGGCCTTGGGATCCGTCTGGCGCTGACCCGTCGCTGAGTCGAATCTGGTGCTGCCGGCCCGGTCAGCCGCAGCCTGAACCGGCCAGGGAAGGCCGGTAATAATTTGTATAATTTAACTGAGAGTAAAAGCCGCGCGCTTCTGTCAGGATACGCGCCACAGAAGTATTTCGGTCCTCTCATTCGATGAAATGGTTTACCAAAAACGCGGTTTTGTTTGCCTGCAAAACCTCCCTGGCCGCGTTTATCGCGTTATCTGTTGCTCTGATTCTTAACTTTGAAAAACCAGCCTGGGCGCTGACCACCGTATTTGTCACCTCTCAGCTTTATGCCGCCTCGACCGTCTCGAAATCGCTGTTTCGTCTGATGGGAACCGTGCTCGGCGGCGTCTTTATCCTGTTGATCTACCCGGAAACGGTGCAGTCGCCGCTGCTGTTCAGCCTGTGCGTCTCGCTGTGGGTGACCTTTTGCCTTTATCTGTCGCTACATGACCGCACGCCGAAAAGCTACGTCTTTATGCTGGCCGGTTACAGCGCGGCGATCATGGGCTTCCCGGAGGTAAACACGCCGTCGGCTATCGTGAATACGGTGATTTCCCGTATTGAGGAGATCACCCTTGGCATCCTGTGCAGCACCCTGGTTCACCGGCTGGTTTTTCCGGTATCGATGCACCATTTGCTCGGGCAGAGCGTCGACCACTGGTTTCAGAATGCGCGTAAATTGTGTGATGAACTGGTCAGCGGCATGGCGAAGAATAAGTCTCTGGAGCGCGAGGATATTCTGATCCAGATGGCGGGCTATCCGCTGAATGTCGAAACGCTGCTGACACACTGCGTGTATGAAGGAGAGGCGGCGCGTAATGTTATCCGTCTGGTCAGCGTACAGTATCAGCATCTGACCTATCTGCTGCCGACGCTGACGGCGATCGAATCGCGGCTCGGGGTGCTGGCGGAACTGAATATCCGCTTTCCGCTCTGCGTCACTTCGGTGTTCCAGCAATTTCTGCTGTGGCTTAATCAAGATCGGGTCAACGATATCGAAGGGCTGCGTAACGCCATCGCAGAAGGACAGGCGACGCTGGAACGTGACTGGCAGGCGGGAAATCTGGCGACCGAAGAGAGCCTGCTGCTGATTGGCTTACTGGAGCGGCTGGCGAACTTTGTCCGTATTGCGGATGCTTATCAGAACGTCAGCGCCCGCGCCGGCGATCTCTACAGCCATGGCGATGGGGCGGCGATCAGGAATATCCGCGAGCATCGTCATATTGATAATGGACTGCTGATCCTGTCGGTGCTGACGGCCTTTCTGGCGACCTTTCTCTCCAGCCTGTTCTGGATTGGCAGCGGCTGGGCGGATGGGGCGAATGCGCCGCTGATGGCCGCGATTATCAGCTCGTTTTTTGCCAGCGTGGATTCACCGGTGACGCCGATGAAACTGTTCGTTAAAGGGGTGGTGATTGCGCTGGTGGTCAGCCTGTTTTATATCGCCTTTCTGATCCCGCAGGCCAACACGCTGCAGGCATTGATGATCTGTCTGCTGCCGGGGCTGATGCTGCTGAGCCTGGTAATCGCTAATCCGGCCACTAACCTGATTGGACTGAGCGTGGCGATCCAGATACCGGGCTTTATCGGGCTGAGTCATCACTACGTGCCGGATCTGATCGTCACCCTGAATGCAGCTATCTCGTCGATGGTGGGCATTATGTTTGCGGTGGTGCTGACGGCGCTGATCCGTAACAAGCGGCCCTCGTGGATTGCCCGACGCGCGGTGCTGCGCGGACTACGTGACCTGCTGAGTTTTATTAAAAAAGTTGAACGTAATTCGGCCACGCTGCTGTCGCGGCAACAGTTTATTGCCCGGATGCTGGACCGGGTGAACATTATTCTGCCGCGTAAACGGCTCGATCCGGTACCGGACATTGTGGTGGGTGGCTATCTGATTAGCGAAACCTGGCTCGGCGCCAACTGTTACGACTATTATGCCCGCTATCGTGAGGTGTTAGAGGCACACCGTCTCGACAGCGGCCAGATGTTTCACGAACTGGGACTCTATCTGAAGCGCAAAATGAAGTCGCTTCAGCTGCTGCCGCATCCGGATCTGCTGGAGGAGCTGGATCTGTTGCTGCTGCGGCTGGAAACCATCGCGCGGCAGGAGAGTGCGGCGGTGGCACCGCTGGTTCACCTGTTTAACATTCGTGTCTCGCTGTTCCCGCAACAGCGCTGGCCGGGCTGATCGTGTTATAAAAGTCGGCGAAAAGTACCGCTAACCCGAGGACGTATAACCCGATGTCACCGCAACCACAAACGCTGCAGAAACAGCCGAATCCCTGGCGCCTGGCGAGGAAGTGAGAAGGGTGATCGCCAGTGTGTATGGCGGGTCCGTCTGGAGACCGGCACGCAGCGTCATTCGAGGTCCAAACCCTGGAGCGCTGTCGGTAGCCGAACGGGTCAGCTTGCGTGGCGTAAAGCCTCAGAGTATACGGCTGGTGGAAGCTGAACTGGAAAGCCAGCCGCAGGTTTATCGCAGCAAAGATCCTGAGGATGGCCGCCCGCAGCGGGTTGCGTTAACTCCACTGGCGGAAGTCGGCGCGGGCAGCCTGGCACAGGCGATTAGCCATCAACTGAACCTCACGCAGGAAGCGCGGCTCAATGTTCAGGCGGAAGGAGAGCGTCTCGCTGAAGTCATTAGAAATGGGCTATTTTAGTTACATCATACATAAGGCATATCTAATAATTATCCATCTGACATTGTGCCTGTCTGTTTTTGTCGATCAGTTACAGACGCCGAACCAGGCGGTAATTCCGTGTGTAAGGTTAGCTCGCTGAACGCGGCACAAACCTTGTGAAGTGACCGTGAACAGCGACGATAACGAGCTAAAAGAGCAGGGTGCAGGCAACGAAAACAGTGCCGAATCCGTAAAGCTGTCAGGCGGATAAGGGCGGCTGCAGCTGGTAAATCCAGGCGGTTAGCTGCTGATTGTTCTCTGTTTTTACCGTGACCTCAACCCGATCGTAGCCGTCTTCAAATTCATCCAGCATCGGCCAATGCGCGTCGAGTTGCTCGGAGATAAACAGATAGCCCGGCACGGGTGCCGCCTGATCATCAAGGATAATGCCGGGGAAATCCGCTGCCGCACCCCAGCCACGCGGGTAGAAAATGCCGGTTACCGAACCGGCCAGCCATTCGCCGCCAATATTTTCCAGCAGATGCGCATTCTCGCGGCCAGGACAAAGCGTGCCATAAACGAATAAGCGTTTCATGTTTCCTCATCGGGAGTGAAAGCCGAAGCCGGAAACTGTAACCTGGCTGAAAGCCGTTGTCATGCAGGCCGGATGCATTTCAGCATTCACCATCAGGTGAGGTTACAGTCAGTGATAAAATGGCGCGCTGTGATAAATTCTGCGGCCCATGAGCCACATGGCAGGCGCAGAATTTACGTAGCGTTGTCAAAAATGGGGTGTCTGACCGTGCGTTTTATGGCGATCGACTGCTAAGCGAGTAAGACCATTGGCTTTGAGCGCCGCCAGTGGCATAGATAATTTTCAGCGGCACAGGAGCGGCAAAGCCCGATACAGTGCGCATGAGCTGGCCGAAAGAGAGCTGCGAAGCGCGTATTATCTGGCAGCACGGCTACAACCGGCAACGACGTCACGCCGTTTGAAATGAATGATGCAGGTCGCCAAACAAAGTTGCCGTTGCAGAAGAAGGTTTGTCGTAAGGCAAATCCGGCAGGATGTGTTGAAACAAAGGATGATGCTACAAGGCGTATTGATCGGGAAGTTCGTCGAAGAGAACGTTGTAGCGAACAAGACGTTAGCAAATAAATTTGGCAGCGCAGTACAGCGGAAAAAACAGCTGTCGTGGAGGCAGGCAGTTTATGCAGGGAACGCAGAATGAGAATCAGGTGTTAAAGGTGTATGGGCGTCGGATGAGTATGGCCAGGCGGCCATTCTGATAACTGAGGAAACCAGTCCGGATTCATGCTGAAAGCACAGTAAACAGCAAAATCAAGCGATGTCCGGGCATCATAATCGGAGGGTTATCTAAGGGCGCATAATGTATATTATGTTAAATAAGAGATTAACACGTCCTTATCTGGCTTAGCCACAGCGCTCACTTTTCCCCTTTCCTCTCTCTTCCCGATTTTATCATTCAACTATGAAGCCAGCGTTGGCGCATCGGCAATCAGTGATTTCACGTTCTTCCCTGTTTATGCGTTTCACTATTCAACCTGCTGCGTAACTCTTTTTGCTGTTGTTCGTCAGCACGACGTTTCCTGTCTCGTCTTATCCTGTCTACATTATTTTTCAAAGCGGCGGCTTTGATCGGCAACTCTTTCGTCCAGAAAGCCTGCGGCACATAGTAACTTTCAGGTTCCGCTTCAAATATCGCAGCCAGCTGTTCCAGAATAAGATGCAGGCTAATGTTGTGCCCGACCTGAACACGTATGCTTGCTTCCAGCATCGATATCCTGAAGAACTCATCGACATAAGCTTTCATCTCACGAAACCTGACTGCACACCTTTCCGTTTCATCATCCGGATCGGTAACAGCATCAAATTTTTCCAGCAAAAAGTACACGGCGGGAAGCATCATCGCTTTGATTCGGGCGACTTCTATCTCCGGATTACGTTTTAACTCGCTAAGGTTGCTCAGCCTGGCACGGATACAGGCGATCGGGTTGATAACTCTGATCAGTTCATGTGACTCCGCCGATGTGGCGCTATCCTGCTCTATCATAAACCTTTCGGTATTTAGCAGCAGTTTATCGCCAGAAAAGTCTGTGTAGCTGAATCCTGATGGGAAATCGATAACATCCACGGTGTTTGGGCGTTGGGGATCGTCCGGGTCGGCAAAGAAACGACCATCAACTTCTTTTATCTGTTTTGTCTCCGGGTCTACCAAAGCAAATCTTGCCAGTGACGGCGGCTGTCCGTGCTCATTCATGTTCGGATCAACACCAAGAGCCGCAGCTATTGCCGCAACATCATGGCGCCGTGCGGAATAATCGACATCCACAGAAGTCACAAGGCGAGCATCTGGCAGAGCACCTCTGTACAGCTCCCGGTAATAGGAAACCCAGTACTGAATGGCTTGTCCGCCAACGGTTATTACGGGATCAGATAGAGTACTGGCTTTATCAATCAACTGCTTATTGAGGATATAGGCTTGTTCAAAAGGCGGGATGACAGGATCATGAGGCATAAAAAACCCTCTGCTGGAAGAGGGTTTATTTTACATTATCGGGCAGCATCAGGAAAACTGACGACATGCTTAGATGAAAGCTTACAGGATTTGCTGTAGCGCGATTTCTCCGCGGGTTTATAACCGAGTTCACCCCGGACAACAGCTGCCGCTTTTTCATCATAACGCTTGTGTTGTGCTTGTTTGATGTCAGATGGAGACATTTTAAGAAACCCGATAGCCTTTAGTAGACGACGCTTCAAATTTATACCCTTTCGTCTTCCCATTCCAGTTTTTCGAACCACAAAGTCTCGTCTGCCGTTTAATTTATCCTTACCCGGCACAGGACGGGTAAAGATAAAAACTAATAATTAATCAGACCAGCTACCGATATGATTTCAGGGTTGTGAACAGGTTAATCCCTCAATAGTTTTATCTTTCAAAATCAAGGAGTAACCTACCTTTCCTCTTATTGCTCGCTGACACGCCGACAATCCGGGCGGCATCATCACTACCGCCCGGCTCCCTTATTTCAGATGCGATCGCAGCGCTTCACCGGCCTGGTTGATGGCCGTTCTGACGGTGGGTTCCTGGCTCAGTGCGTTCAGCAAACCGTAATCATGGATCATGCCGTTATAGCGTGTCACGGTAACCGGCACGCCTGCCGCATCCAGTTTCCGGCCAAAGGCTTCACCCTCATCACGTAACACATCCAGCTCAGCGGTCTGAATCAATGTTGGCGGCAATCCTTTCAGCTGCCCGGTGGTTGCACGCAGCGGCGATGCCAGGATGTTATTACGATCTTTCTCTGATGTGGTGTAGTTATCCCAGAACCACTTCATCATATTCTTCGTCAGGAAATGTCCGTCGGCAAACTGATCATAAGAAGCGGTATCAAAACGCGCGTCGGTAACCGGCCACAGCATCACATCATAACGAATGGCTGGGGTTTTAAACTGCTTCGCCTGCAAGGCAACGGCAGCCACCATATTTCCGCCGACGCTGTTACCGACCAGCGCCAGACGTTTACCGTCCACGCCAATTTCAGCGCCATGTTCGGCCACCCATTTTGTAGCTTCATAAGCCTGCGTAATCGCCACCGGGAAATGTGCTTCTGGCGACGGGTCATAATTAACAAATACGGCTGCCGCGCCGGAGGCATTCACCATGTCACGGACAAGACGTTCATGGGTCGGGAAATCACCCAGTACCCAGCCACCGCCGTGGAAGAACATAAACACCGGCAACGTCGCGCTGGCATTCTCAGGTTTTACGATGGTCAGCGTCAGTGGCTTGCCCAGTACCGTAATGATCTTTTGTGAAACCTCTGCCGGCGGCAGTTCAGCGCCCTTTTGTGCCCCGGTCAGTACCGCACGGGCCTCTTTGACGGAGAGCTGCTCAATCGGCTTGCCGCCTCCGCTGTTGAGCGCCGTCAGAAAAGCGGCGACGCCAGCGGTCGGTTGCGGGCTATTTTCAGTGGGTGCTGCAAAGGCGGTACTCATCTGGCTGGCTAATAACAGTGCGCTGGCGGTCAGTTTCATGTTCATTATGGCTTTCCTTTAATTTGCTATTAAGTAGTGTGCTATCTGGTTGACGCAACAATGCCACGCCGCACTTTGGTTGTAAACTATTAAATAGCGCGCTATTTAAAAGACAAGTTTACCCTGCACATCATCTTTCGTCGTTTATAGCGTAGTCTGCCGCCATCTGTGTCGATTACCCACCATTTTCACCCTTCCAGGGAGCAATAAAAAAATAAAAAAAGCCATCCGGCTCGCTTTTCTTACTGTATGGCGGATGAAGACCGCACTTTGTCAGATGATTGTTAGTTGAAAGAGTAAATGCATGATGTAACTAAAATCACTTATGACCACAATTTCTGACCGCTCCACCTCAGAAATTTCACATTTTCCGCCGCAAAATATCGCTTTGCGGTTATCCACCCTACTATTGCTGCAAATAAACCCCGTCAATAAAGGAAACATTGATGAAAACCTCACATGCTTTGATCGCAACTGTACTTCTGGCCACTGGCATTTCTGCTTCTGCTGTTGCTGCACAACCCGCGGCGGCTAAAAATCCGTTAAGCGTCCACGTCCTGAACCTGCAAACCGGCCAGCCGACCGCTGGCATTGAAGTGGAACTGGATCAGAAACAGCAGGATAACTGGGTGAAACTGGCCACTGGCGTCACCGACAATAATGGTCGCATCAGCGCCCTGTTCCCGCAGGATAAAATGGCCAGCGCTGGCAGCTATCGCGTCGTGTTCAAAACCGGTGACTTCTATAAGAAGAACAACCAGAAAACGTTCTTCCCGGAGATCCCGGTTGAGTTCAACATGGATGCCAACGGCGAGCACTACCACATTCCGTTGCTGCTGAGCCCGTTCGGTTACTCGACCTATCGCGGTAACTAAGATTCTGAATGAATCCGGCGCGCCTGCGTGCCGGATTGCCCTTCTCCCGCGACCCGCCGCGGAGCCAGTCAATAAACACCCGCAACCGATGCGTAACGTGTCGATTCTGAGGATAGACCAGATGAAACGGATAACCCGCTGGTCGCCAGTCAGGCAAAATTTCCACCATCTCACCCTGCTGTAAAAACGCCCCAAGGCGTTTGTCGATGGCGGCATGGCGCAGGTATGATCGTCAGCCCGCAAATAACCGCAAAGTTCGGCGCAGTTCGCCGGTTCTCTGCGGTTATTCGCCTTATCTCACCGCTTAGTCTGTCATCTGCGGCCCGACTCAACGCGGCAAAAATCCACCGCCAACCCGCGCGCTGACATAAAATGTCACCTTGCGCCGCACCCGATCCGCCCAATCGCCCGCTATAGTTATTCCCTGTCACGTTAGTCATAAAACCATGGAGATAACATGAGCCAACTTTTTTCACCTGTCTCACTGGGCGAACTTACCCTGGATAACCGCATTGTGATTGCACCGATGTGCCAGTATTCAGCCGATTCCGGCAACGCGTCCGCCTGGCACCGTATTCACCTTGGTCAGCTGGCCTTTTCCGGTGCCGGCTTGTTGATTATTGAAGCCACCGCCGTCGAAGATATCGGCCGTATCTCTCCCGGCGATTTAGGACTGTGGAACGATGACAATGAAGCGGCGCTGAAATCCGTGCTGGAGGATGTGCGCCGTTACTCCTCAATTCCGATTGGCATTCAGCTGGGACACGCCGGACGCAAAGCGTCATGCGCGGTGCCGTGGGAAGGCGGCAAACAGATAGCGCCTGATGCCCCCGAGGGCTGGCAAACCGTCGCGCCTTCAGCGCTGAGCTACAGCGAAAATGAAGCCAGACCGCTGGCGATGGATCGTGATGCGCTGGAGCGGGTTAAACAAGCCTTTGTCGACAGCGCCCGTCGGGCAGTGAAACTGGGCATAGAGCTGATTGAGGTACACGGCGCACACGGCTATCTGCTGCATCAGTTCCTCTCACCGCTGTCGAACCAGCGCAGCGATGAGTATGGCGGCTCACTGGAAAACCGGATGCGCTTCCCGCTGGAAGTGTTCCAGGCGGTGCGTGATGCGGTACCGGCGTCAATTCCGGTCGGCGTGCGCATCTCGGCAACAGATTGGGTAGAGGGCGGCTGGGAAGTGAATCAGTCGATCGCGTTCTCCCGCGAGCTGGAAGCGCGCAACTGCGCCTATATTCACGTCTCCAGCGGTGGCCTGTCGGAGAAGCAAAAAATCAGCGTCGGCCCGAATTACCAGGTGCCGTTTGCCCGCGATATCCGTGAGCAGGTCTCGATTCCGGTGATTGCGGTCGGCCTGATTACGGAGCCCCAGCAGGCGGAAGATCTGCTGCAACAGGGCGAAGCCGATCTGGTGGCGCTGGCGCGCGGTATTCTCTACGATCCACGCTGGCCGTGGCACGCAGCGGCTGCGCTGGACGGTAAAGTCCGGGTTCCGCCACAGTATCTGCGTTCAGAACCGCACGATGTTAAAGGCATTCTGACCCGCGACGAATAAGCTCATCGGCAGGCCGCGTCGCTGCGGCCTGCCAGCCTGACGGCGTACTAAAGAATACCCTTCAGCCGCAGATGCTGCAGCAGCATGATGGTTTTGGCATCCATGATTTCACCGTCCGTAATCGCCTGCAGCGCCTGGTCAAAATCCATCTCCAGTACCTCAATATCCTCGCCCTCTTCTGCGATACCGCCGCCTTCACCGCTGCGCTGCTGATCTGCATATTCAGCAATAAAGAAATAGAGCTTTTCCGTGACCGATCCGGGGCTCATAAAGGCTTCAAACACCTTCTCCACCCGCGTGACGCGAAAACCGGTCTCCTCTTCGGCTTCGGCGACAATGCGCGCCTCCGGCGAGGCGTTATCCAGTAACCCCGCCGCCGCTTCAATCAGAAAGCCGTGGTGACCGTTAAGGTAGATGGGGAAACGGAACTGTCGCGTCAGCACGACCCGTTTTTTTTCACGGTTATACAGCAGGACCACCGCACCGTTGCCCCGATCATAGGCTTCCCGGCTCTGCTCCTGCCACTGCCCATCACGTCGCAACAGCGAAAAGGTGTATTTCTTCAGGGTGTACCAGTTATCGGATAGCAACTGCTCGCTGATGATGCGCACTCGGTCAGAACTCTGCTGCATGGTGATCTCCTCGATGGGTGGACAGCGGTCAAGCTATCATGCACAATCGTGCAATATCAAGAAAAAACAGGCAACCATAACTATGCTCTCGGGACAACGTAAACAGGCGATCCTCGCCCTGCTTGCCAGCGAAAAACAGGTGCAGTCGGGCGATCTCAGCCAGCGGTTTGGCGTCTCGGAAGATTCCGTTCGCCGGGATTTACGGGAGCTGGCAGCCGAAGGATTGCTGCAGCGGGTTCATGGCGGCGCTCTGCCGGTTTCAGCGGCTCTGGCGGGTTTTGAAACACGCAAAAGCGTGCAAACTGATTCGAAACGCGCCATTGCGCAGAAAGCGGTAGCGCTGATTCAGCCGGGACAGATCGTCCTGATCGATGGCGGGACCACCAGCGCGGAACTGGTACGGCTGCTGCCCGCCACGCTGGATTTCACCGCCGTGACCCACAGCCCCAGCGTGGCGCTGACGCTGGCCGACCATCCGCGCGTCGAAGTGATTCTGATCGGCGGCCAACTCTATAAGCACTCGGTGGTGGCGGTCGGCGCAGCGATGCTGGAGTCGATCAACCGCATCAATGCCGACCTGTTTTTTATGGGTGTCACCGGTGTGCATCCGGCGGCAGGCTTTACCACCGGCAACTTTGAAGAGGCCACGGTAAAACGCGCGCTCGCTGGCCGGGCAGCGGAAACCGTGGTGATGGCCTCAGCGGAGAAGCTCAACTCCGCCTCCGCCTTTGCAATTGGCGATCTCTCGCTGGCCAGCACGCTGGTGGTCGATACGCCGCCGGGCGAGCCGCTGCAGCAGGCGCTGACTGCCCACGGCGTCACCCTTATCTGAGGGCGTAGCAGGCCTGCAAGGCCAGATGCGGCGCGGTGAGCGGTCGCTGGCTGACAGCAAACCGCTGCGCCACCGGCGTCATGGAACTTTGCGCCAGCGCCACCTGACCTGCGCCCTGTTGATAAGCCTGCTCTGCCGCGTCCGCAATCAGAGCAAAATAACGCGCATTATCCCCGGCTTTGAAGGCGGCCCAAGCACCGGCCACCAGCCGGACTTCAACCTCGCCGCCAGCCCGGCAAAACAGTGCCCGCGTCGCTTCAAGCGTCGATTCCGCTGCACAGAGCGCCACCGAGGGACCCTTATAACGCTGCAGCGCCTCGGCCAGCATTTTATCGCTGCGCAGCACCCAACCAGGCTGACCGGCAACGGCAAAGTCATCGGCGACCGGTGCCAGGGTTGAGCAGGTCATCACTATTGCCTCCATCTGCGGCAGCAAAGCCTCAATCAGCCGGGCAATCCGGGCGCGTAATTCCACGCTCATCCCGCCGCTACGCTCCGCCTCCGCCAGCCATTCCGGCATCACCAGATGGTTAAGCGGACGCGCAGTCACGCCCAGCGAGGCGGCAGCGTCATCGAAAATGGCGATATTACTGGCCGCAGTATGAAGACAGAGCAGATTCATGGTTCTCTCCGGGCAAGGCTAGCGGTGAATTAAGTAAGCAGCTTACAGACTTACCGCGTTTGTTCGCCCTGTCCAGCGCCTGAGGCGATCCGCTGACGTAAAAAGTCGATAAAGCCCCGTACCTTCTCCGGAACGTGACGGGTATCCGGGTAGACGGCATAGATGCCCTGCATCGGAAAGGTGTAGTCCGGCAGCAGATGACACAGGCTGCCGCGATCGATCGCCTCTCTCACCAGCCACGCCGGCAGCAGCGCGACCCCATTGCCCTGCAGCGCAAATGCCATCAGTGCCGCCGCGCTGTCCGCCGAAAACCGCACCGGCTGGGTTATCTCAAACGCTAACGGCTGACGGTCCGGACCGCTAAGCTGCCAGCGCAAGGGGTCGGCCAGCCGGTTATGCACAATCCAGTCGGCCTGCGCCAGCGCGCTCAGCGAGTCCAGCGGATGAGCGCTCAGCCATTCCGGCGAGGCGACCGGCAGTATCGCAAAACGATCCAGCAGCGCCGCCCGATGGGTGGAGTCCGCTAACCGGCCCAGTCGGATAGCCACATCAAAGCGTCCGGAAATCAGATCGTCGGTTGCGGTCGAGGCGACGTGCCGGATACGCAGATCGGGATGCCGTCGCTGAAAGGCGGTAAGCGCCGGAATAATCATCTGCACACCATATTCCGGCGTACTGGTGATATGCAGCTCACCGGTTAATCCGCGGTGATCGCGCTGCACATCGTCAAGCATTCCCTGCGCATCCTGCAGCAGCGTCACACTGCGCCGGTAAAAGGCTTCGCCTGCCCCGGTCAGCGCCAGCCGTCGGGTAGTGCGCAACAGCAGGCTCACGCCCAGCTCCGCTTCAAGCTGCCGCAGGCTGAAACTCACCGCCGCTTTCGTCTGGCCTAGCGAGGCAGCGGCGGCGGTAAAACTACCGCTCTCCACCACCGCCACAAACATCGCCACCCGCTGTAGATTGAGCATCGGCATCATCCTTATTGTCAAAAATGCTTTGACAGTATATCGCTGAATCCGGGGTTTATCTGACATTCTCTCGCGGCCAGACTGTGCGCATCGTTCCGGAGAGCCCACTTATGACCTATCGCAGTAAAGTTGCCACGGTATTCCTGCTCGGCTTTTTTATCGACCTGATCACCCTGTTTATCGGCAGCGTCGCCTATCCCACTATCGGACGCAGCCTGCATGCCTCGGTGGCCGAACTGGCCTGGGTGAGCAACGGCTATATTCTCGGGCTGACGTTAGTTATTCCTCTCAGCGCCTGGCTAAGCCAGCGTATTGGCGCCCGACGGGTATTTCTGATCTCCCTGTTGCTGTTCAGCTTCGCAACCGCCGGAGCGGCACTGGCACCCGGTCTGGCGGCGCTGATCGCCTGGCGGGTGATTCAGGGTATCGGCGGCGGCCTGATTATCCCGGTCGGCCAGGCGCTCACCTGGCGTCTCTATCCGCCCCGGCAACGGGCCAGGCTGTCGGCGGCGGTGATGCTGGTCGGTCTGTTAGCCCCGGCGTTATCACCCTCGCTGGGCGGCCTGCTGGTGACGACGCTGAGCTGGCGCGGCATCTTCATGGTCAGCCTGCCCGTCTCGCTGCTGACGCTGTTACTGGCGGCCTGCTGGATCAGATGCGAGCCACTGCCCTCAACCCGACCGCCGCTGCACGCGGCTGGCCTGCTCAGCGGCTGTGGTGCGCTGGCCGCCCTGCTACTGGGATTAACCTGGATCAGCGATCCGGCCCGGCGGCTGCAGGCGGTTGCGCTGCTGCTGACCGGTGGGCTGCTGGCTGCCCTGTTTATCCACAGTAGCCGTCGCCATGCCCATCCGTTGCTGCCGATGCATCCCGGTCAGCTGATGCGTTTCTCCATGTTGGTCTATCAGTGTGTGCCGGGAATGTTTATCGGCATCAGCCTGATCGCGATGTTCTATCTGCAGGCGCAGCTCGGGCTGACGCCGGTGGCGTGCGGTATGCTGATGCTGCCGTGGTCACTGGCTTCCGGACTGGCGATTTTGCTGACGGGTAAGCACTTCAATCATACCGGCCCACGTCCGCTGATCATCACGGGTTGTCTGCTTCAGGCTCTGGGAATTGTAGTGCTGGCGCAGGTCACCGCACCGTTTCCGCTGCCCGGGCTGATGCTGGCCTTTGCCCTGATGGGGGCTGGCGGCAGCCTGTGCAGCAGCACTGCGCAGAGCAGCGCGTTTCTTGAGACCGACGACGATGCGCTGCCGCACGCCAGCGCCCTGTGGACGGTTAACCGCCAGCTGAGCTTTTGCTTTGGCGTAGCGCTGCTGAGCCTGTTGCTTGATCTGCTCTCCGCCCATCTGGCGTTGCATCAGGCCTGGCGGCTGACCTTTTACAGCGCCGCGCTGATTAGCCTGCTGCCGATTCTGGCCAGTTTTGGTGTTGATAACCGCGCCATTGTCCGGCGTTTGTCCCCCTGCAAGGAGTCTGTATGAACCGTTATTTTCGCGAAGTTATCGACGCGCACCAGGCGATTGAAGCCTGGCTGAGTGAAGGCCGCGGCGACGCGCTGCTGAGCCGCTTTGATGCCGACTTTTCCATGATTACCCTGCGCGGCGTCGCTATTGATTATGCCGCGCTGAGCGCCATGTTCAGCAGCCAGCGCGCCGCCCGTCCCGGCCTGCAGATTACGCTCGATCAGCTGACCTTACTGGCGGAATGGCCGCAGGGCGCGGTGGTGTTATACCGTGAACATCACCACCAGCCAGGCCAGACGCCCATAGTCCGCTGGTCTAGCGTGCTGTTTACGCTGCAGGGTGAACAGCTGCTGTGGCGGCACCTGCACGAGACGCGCCAGCCAGAGTAGTCAGGGTTGCCAGGCGGCGTGCTGCAACACCACCCGATAGCCATCGGCATCAACAAAGGTTATTCCCTGCCGATCCCAGTACGGATTGAAGGCCGGCCGCCGCTGGAATCCCGCCTGATCCATCCGCTTACAGTGGGTCAGCCACTCTTCTCTGGCTGGAATATAGAGCACCAGCAGGTCGTCGTCGGAAACCTGCGGCGTCAGCGGATGCGCATCACAGCGGGTAAATTCCAGATGCCAGTTTAAATCGACCCGACCCAGCATCACGCCGCTGAATCCCTGATGCTGTTCAAACGCGCCAATCGGGCTGAGCGCCAGTCCGTGACAATACATACTGCTGCTTAGGTTCAGATCGGCCACCGGCCGCGCGATACGCAGGTGTTGAATATTCATCGCTTTCTCTCCTCAGGGTTTACTGTTATTTATCACAGCATTCCGATCTCCCCGTTACGCCGGGTGCGCAACCCTATCCTACAGAGGCTGAAAATGTTGCAGAGTGAACGATTGCTGTTACGGCCGGTGCGGCCTGAAGATGAAGCCGATCTGTTTCGGATTTATGGCGATCCCGCCACCAACACTTTTAATCCGGCTGGCCCGATGCGCGATCGCCAGCAGGCCCATAGCGAGCTGCGTAACTGGCTACAGGGCTGGCAGGATGACGGCTTCGGCCGCTGGGCGATTGCCCGTCAGGCGCAGCCCGATCACCCGATCGGTTTTGGCGGGCTGAGCCTGCACCTGCTGGATGAGCGCCGGATGAATAATCTGGGGTACCGCTTTGAAACCGCCGCCTGGGGCCAGGGATACGCCACGGAGTTTGCCCGCTTCACGGTCGATTATGGGTTTACCTTGCTGGGGCTAAGCACGATTGAGGCGCGGGTCAGACAGCATCATCAGGCGTCGATTAAGGTGCTGGAGAAAGCCGGCCTGCACTATGTCAGTGAGATTCAGGATGTCACCGGTGCTCCGCCGAGCCGCCTTTATGCCCTGTCACAGGCTGAGTGGCTGGCCCGGCGTTAATCCAGGCGCAATTTTTTCCAATATTCCCCTGGCCGGTTAGTGATGAACTCGGGTTTTCTTCCAACAGATAACAGGAAACTCCGATGCTGACCCGAACGCTTTACGTGACTTCACTCTCAGGCGGTGAAGCATGATGCCCTTTTCGAATGGTTTTCTGCTGAGCCTGTCGCTCTGTCTGGATATCGGTATCGCTAACATCGCGATGATCACCCTGGCGATGCAGCGTGGCTATTTCCAGGGGTTCTGGCTGGGGATCGGCACCTGTATCGGCGATCTGTTTTATGCTCTGCTGGCGCTCTCCGGCCTGGCGATGCTGCTGCAGTTTACTCCGGTACGCTGGGTGCTGTGGCTGGGCGGCAGCGCGATGCTGCTGTGGTTTGCGGTGAAAATGGCGATGGCCGCATGGCAACCCACCGCGCCGATTGCCTTTGAAAAAGCCGCGCCGCCGCGCCCGCTGCGACAGGAATTTTCCCGTGGCGTGCTGCTGGCGATCTCCTCGCCCAGTGCGATTTTGTGGTTTGCCACCGTTGGCGGCGCGCTGATTTCCCGCATCGGTCAGCAGAGCACTGGCACTTCCGTCGCCTTTCTCAGCGGTTTTTTTATTGCCGGTGTGATCTGGACCGGCGTTCTGTGCCTGGTCGGGCATCTGGGCGGCCGGACGCTGGGTCAGCGCTTACTGAAATATTGCGCCATCGCCTCGGCCATCATCTTCAGCTATTTCGCGATTATCGTGATCGTCTCTGGCTATCGGGAATTTATGCTGCGCTGACCGGTCTGCTGCGCGTAGTCGTGCGGCGTCACGCCCATCACTTTCCGAAACGCATTGATGAAATGGCTCTGATCGTAAAAGCCGAGTTCCAGCGCCGCCTCCAGCGGATGCACCCGATTGCGCAGCAGCTGACGGGCGCGATGCAGCCGCAGCTGCATGTGATATTGCAGCGGTGGCAGACCGGTATGGCGGGTAAAACAGCGCACCAGATGATACTTGCTGACGCCCGCCTGACTGGCCAGATCGTCCAGCGAAGGTTTGATCTCAGGCGTCGCCAGCAGCGCTTCTTTAACGAGGACCACCAGCCGATGCTCCGCCCGGTCGGCGGGCTGTTCAGGTTGCAGCAGTTCGCCACACAGCGACAGCAGCCGCTGTTGCTGATCCGCCAGGTCATCGTCGCGGCTCGCCCCGGCGAAGGCACACAAGGCGCTAAACAGACGAGGTTCATCCAGCACGCCTTCACGCAACGACGGAGCCTGATGGTGGCTGGTGAGGTTGTGCTGTGTTGCAAGGTTTTGCAGTAGCGCCTGCGGCAGATGCACGCTGATGAAGTTCACCTCCTGATGATCAAAGCGTGAGGCCTGCAGCGTGGCCGGATTATAAAGCGTGACCTGCCCGGCCTTCACCTCGGCGGTTTTGCCCGCCAGCCAGATCTGCTCAACGCCGGTCAGGTTAGCGCTGATCACATACTCGTCGTGCAGATGACGTGGAAACAGGGCGTCGCGGGCGCTGACCTGCGAGCATTCAATGCCGTTGAAACTGAACCAGGCCGAGGAGTGTAACGCCACGCTGTCGATCCTTTTGCAAGCGGATGTTTCTATCACGATGATTCATCACACCATTTTGCCGTGGCGAATGCAATTGCCGCCGCGCGCTGCATAACTCACGCCATCCCGAATCATTGCCGTTACCGCCCACAGCGCTAAACGCACACCGCCAGATGTCATCTACACTTTGTCGACGTTCACCCGGCAATGCACTGCGCATTGCCCCGCAATAAAAGGATGACAGCATGACTGAACACGCCAGCCAGAATCACGCATGGTTACTGGCTTCTCGCCCGCATGGCGAGCCGACCAAAGAGAATTTTCGCTATGTGGCGCAGCCCATCCCGGAACTGAAAGAAGGCGAAGTGCTGCTGCGCACCGTCTATCTTTCGCTCGACCCCTACATGCGTGGCCGGATGGATGAGGGAAAATCTTACGCCGCGCCCGCCGAGCTGGATCAGCCGATGGTCGGCGGTACCGTCTGTCAGGTCGCCGACTCAAAAAACAGTGACTTTAAGAGCGGTGACTGGGTGCTGGCGCAAAGCGGCTGGCAGGAATATGCCGTCTCGGATGGCAAAGAGATCGCGAAGCTGGGCAATGACCTGCCACATCCGTCATGGGCGCTGGGCATTCTCGGGATGCCGGGCTTTACCGCCTACATGGGGCTGATGGATATCGGTCAGCCGAAAGCGGGCGAAACCCTGGTCGTCGCGGCGGCCACCGGACCGGTCGGCGCAACCGTTGGCCAGTTGGGTAAACAGCAGGGCTGCCGGGTTGTGGGTGTCGCAGGCGGAGAAGAGAAATGCCGTTACGCGGTGGAAACGCTGGGCTTTGATGCCTGTCTCGATCACCACAGCGCCGATTTTGAACAGCAGCTGAAAAATGCCTGCCCGGATGGCATTGATATCTACTTCGAAAACGTTGGCGGTAAGGTGTTCGATGCGGTGTTCCCGCTGCTGAATACCGCGGCGCGCGTGCCGGTCTGTGGTCTGGTTTCCGCCTACAGCCAGCGCGAGCTGCCGGCTGGCCCGGACAGAACCTCGCTGATCATGGCGGGTATCCTGAAACGCCGCATTCGTATGCAGGGCTTTATCATCTTCCAGGATTACGGTGACCGCTATCCGGAGTTCCTTGAAGCGATGCGTCCGCTGGTGGAGAGTAAAAAGATCCACTATCGCGAGCATATGATTGAAGGGCTGGAGAATGCGCCACAGGCGTTTATTGATATGCTGAACGGCAAAAACTTCGGTAAGACCGTGGTGAAAGTCGCGTCCTGAGGTAAAGCGTGCAGCGTCACTGGCGCTGCACGCCCGCTAATCAGTGTGGCAGCCGCGAAACGTGCTCTGCCGCCGCCCGGTTCGCCTCACCCACCGCAGCCGCCAGCGTCGCCCCGTCGCTTAATTGCTGACACAACACTCCGACAAAGCAATCGCCCGCACCGTGCGTGCTGACCAGCGTCACTTTTTGCGCCGCCAGACTGCCGGTTTCGCCCGCCTCGCTATACGCCACGCCATGTTCGCCTGCCGTGACTACCACCCGCGCAAAGCGTCTGCTCAGCGCCTCGGCCGCAGCCCGCGCTGAAGCCAGATCCTGCACGCTGATCTGACACATATCACGCGCCTCAATCGCATTCACCACCAGCAGATCAATACAGCTCTCGAACGCCGCCGACAGCGTTCTGGCCGGCGCGGCATTAACGCACACCGCTATGCCGCGTGCCCTGGCCGCCTGCGCCGCCCGCAGATTGACCGCTTCCGGCACCTCATTTTGCAGCACCAGCATCGTCACGTCCTGCCAGAAGGCGGGCTGCTCAAAAGCCGACAGCGCAATGTGCTGATTGGCGTTAGAGACCACTACCGCGCCATAATCGCCTTCGGCATCGGTAATCGCCACGCTCATGCCCGACGGCAGATGATCAATGATGGTAACGGCGGCGCAATCCACACCCGCCTGAAGCAGATGATCGCGCAGAAAGTGGCCCTGTGGATCGCTGCCCACTGCCCCGGCAAAGCGCACCGTTGCGCCCGCGCGGGCCGCGGCCACCGCCTGATTGCCGCCCTTGCCGCCAAACTTATAGTGACAGGCAGTGCCCATCACCGTTTCGCCTTTCTCCGGACGATGGGGCGCGTCCAGCATAATGTCATAATGAAGACTGCCGGTGACTGCAATTTTGCTCATAGCTAAAATTCCCGCAGATCCTGAACCGCATGCTGGGTTTTCATCAGGTTTTTTTCCGCCCGCTTTAAATCTTTTTTCGCGATAGCGACAAACAGCGCATCCAGAATATTGAGCTGGGCGATGCGTGACGCGGCGTTTTCCCCTAACAGATGCGATCCCTGAGACGTTGAATTGAGGACCACATGCGCGCTGCGGGCAATCGGCGATTCGGCATAGTTGGTAATGGCGATCACCTTCGCGCCATTCCGTCCCGCCAGTTTTACCGGATCGTTCACCGCGCGCGTGGCACCCGAATGACTGATAGCGATAACCACATCGTCATCAGATAACACCGCGGCTGACATCAGCATAATATGGGCGTCATCGTAGGCCGTCGACTTAATGCCAATCTTCAGCATCTTGTGCGAAAGATCGCGCGCAACGGCGGCCGAACCGCCTACGGCATAAAGATCGATATGCCGTGCTTTATAGATAATGTCTGCCGCGCGATTAAATTCAGAGACATCCAGAATCGATAAGGTTTCTTCGATCGCCTGAATAGAGGTTCTGAATACTTTTGCCAGCAATTGTTCCGACGAGTCATCCGGCTCAATTTCCGCATGCAATCCCGCCACCTCAGACTGGTTGTAATAAATCAGGCTGCTTCTGAAATGCCGGAAACCGGTGAAGTTAAGTTTTTTAGTGATCTTAACAATCATCGCTTCAGAGACATTATTCTCTCCGGCAATCTCTTTTAATGACGACTGCTCGGTAATATCGGTTCTGGCGATAATCGCCTCAACAACACGGCGTTCTAACGGCGTCAGCTGGGGCAAACGCATACGAATCTGAGCACCAATGGCTCGCGGATCTTGCTTCATTACTTGCCTCGGGTCGCCCGGTCAATCAACATCGCTATGATAATAATAAGGCCGGTAGCGAGCAATTGGTAAAAGGCCTGAATGTTCAGTAAGGTCAAGCCATTACGTAACGCACCGAGGATAATCACCCCAATAAGCGTGCCGAATATGCTGCCTTTGCCGCCCATCAATGAGGCGCCGCCAATCGCCGCCGCCGCGATGGCATCCAGCTCCCACAGGTTACCAATGGTCGGCTCGGCTGCACCCAGTCGGCCAATCAGGATCAGCGATGCCAGTGACGCCAGCAGGCCGGAGAAGATATAGACCGTCACTTTGGTGCGCTTCACCGGGACACCGGCAACCCGCGCCGCCTCTTCATTACCGCCAATTGCCAGAATATATTCCCCCAGCGGGGTTTTATTCATCACAGTCCACAGCAGCAGCGCAATCACCGCCACAATCACAATCGGCGTCGGGATACCGAACAGCGTGCTGTTGATCAGGCTGCGAAATTCCAGCGGAATACCAAAGATCGGATTGCCGCCGGTGTAGATCAACGCAATGGCGCGGAACAGTGACAGGCCGCCCAGCGTGACGATAAAAGGTTGCAGGCCCGCATAGGCAATCAGGGTGCCGCTGAACAGACCACACAGCGCCCCCACGCCCAGCGTGGCGAGGATCGCCAGCGGCACCGGTACGCCCGACACCATCAGGGTTGCGCCGAGCACCGCCGATAGCGCCGCGCTCGGACCAACCGAGAGATCGATACCGCCGGAAATAATCACCAGCGTCATCCCCAGCGCAATTAAGGCGTTAATTGAGGACTGTTGCAGAATATTCAGCAGATTCGGCAGGGTAAAAAAGACCGGCGACAGAAATGAAAATGTCACCACGATGATTAATAATCCAATTAAGGTGCCGGCATCGCGCAGATTAAATTTCAGCAGCGCGGGCGTGCGTACACCCGCCGGCGTGGTGGTCTGAGTCATCATAGTTATAACCTTTAATAGAGTCCGATAAGAGGTCAGGCGGTCTGGTCAATCTCTTTAATGGCAAAGCGGGCAATATTCTCTTCGGTGATCGCGCTACCGGTTAACTCCTGGGTAATTCGCCCTTCGCGCATCACCAGCACCCGGTCGGAGATCCGCATGATTTCGGTCATTTCGGATGAGACCACCACAATGGCCTTGCCTGCCTGGGCCAGTTTTTCAATTAAGTGATAAATTTCAGACTTGGCGCCAATATCGATACCGCGCGTTGGCTCATCAAACAGAAACACCCTGGCGTCGGCGGCTACCCAGCGGCCAATAATGACCTTTTGCTGATTCCCGCCGCTCAGCGTGCCGATGCTTTTTTCGATATCCAGCGGGCGCAGTTTCAGATCGCCCATCACCGTCTGCGCTTTGCGGTTCAGCCGCACCTGACTGAGCAGGCCGCCGAAGGTGAAATGGTGCATCGAAGGCAGCGCCATATTCATCTTCACCGCCCGTTCCTTAATGATGCCCTCTTTTTTCCGGTCTTCCGGAACCAGACCGATGCCCGCTTTAATGGCGGCCCGCACGTTGTGATTTTTCACGGCGGTGCCGTTCACGCTCACCGTGCCGCTGGTGCGCTTGTCGATACCGGCAATCAGTTTCAGCAGCTCGGTACGACCTGCACCGACCAGACCGGCAATACCCAGCACTTCACCGGCCCGCACGCTGAAGTTCGCCGCCACCACCTCATTGCCACGTCCGAGGTTCTCTACCCGCAGCACCTCGCGGTCACTGACGAAGGCCTGGTGATCGAGTTTGTCGATCTTACGCCCGACCATTTTGGCAACGATGCTCTCTTCATTCTCATCACAGATATTGACCACCCCAACCTGCCTGCCATCGCGCATGATGGTGGCGCGGTCACAGACCCGGAAAATCTCATTCATCTTATGTGATACGTAGATCAGTGAGACGCCGGTCGATTTCAGATCGGCAATCAGCTCCGCCAGCCGGTCAAATTCGGTTGGCGTCAGGCTGGAGGTCGGCTCATCCATCGCGATGATTTTGGCGTCATCGAGCAGCGCCCGGGCGATTTCAACGATCTGCTGCTGCGACACCTTGAGATTCTTAATCGGTGTGTTGGGATCGATACTCGGGTCCAGCGTTTTCAGGATCAGCGTGGCCCGCGCCAGCTGGGCCGATTTATCCACCCAGCAGCCACCGGCTCGGGTCAGCGGGCGACCGAGAAACATATTCTGCGCCACCGAGAGTTCCGGAACGTGCTGTAACTCCTGATGAATCATCGCAATACCGGCGTGACGGGCGCTGAGTGGATTCTTCATCTGCACCGGCTGACCGTTAACGCTGATTTCGCCACTGTCCGCCGCCCGCACGCCAGAGAGGATGTTCAGCAGCGTCGATTTCCCGGCGCCGTTCTCACCAATCAGGGCATGAACTTCGCCAGGCCGCACTGAAAAATCGACGCTCTGCAGCGCGGCGGCGTTGCCGTAGGTTTTACTGATGCCACGCATCATTAAACGATTCTGTTCCATACGCGCTCCGCCTGACTTATTGCTGGGTCAGTAACTGACGCAACCGGCTGTTGTCTTTGGTCGAAAAGGCCTCGACGTTCTCTTTGGTGATCAGCGCCTGCGGCGTCGAGATCACCCGCGAGAGTTTCTGGCCGTTAATCAGCCGAATCATCACGTCCATCGCCACTTCGCCGGTCAGCACCGGGAAACTGTCCACCGTGCCGGTCAGCTCACCGCGCTTGATCGAGGCGTACGCATCGGAGATACCGTCGGTGCCAAACACCGCCACCTGTGCCGCTTTGTTCTGCGCCCGCACCGCTTCCACCACGCCGAGCGCCATGGTGTCGTTGTTGGCGTAGAAACCAATCAGGTCCGGATGCTGTTGCAGAATGGTCGAGGCGGCGTTAAAGGCCTGCTCGCGGCTCCAGTTGGCCGGTACGCTGGCGGCAAGGGTGAATTTGCCGTTGGCCTGCAAGGTCTCTTTAAAGCCACGGGTACGCTGTCCGGCGGCATAGACGCCCGGCTGCCCTTCGATCACCGCCACTTTGCCGCCCTGTGGATGGTGTTCAATGAACCATTTCGCTACCCGCACGCCGTTGTCTTTCTGCACGTTACCGACGTAGTAGCGCGCGTTGGGCATCACCGCATCGTTGACGTTAACCACCGGGATATTCTTGCTGTTAGCCGTTTCCAGCGCCGGCTCCAGGTTGATGTCGGTCTGCGGGGAAACCAGCAGGCCGTTAAAGCCCTGGGAGATCAGGGTTTCGGCGATCGACAGCTGACCCAGCTGATCATCTTCATTGGCTGCCGCCTGATACGCAACGGTGAAGCCATATTTTTTCGCCACGTTCTGATAACCCTGGCCGAGGGAGCGCCAGTATTCATTGGTCAGGGTTTTCGATACCCCACCAATCTTCAGCGTCTTGTCCACTTTTGGCAGAGCGCCATATTTAGTATCAAGCTGGGTCCAGTCAGTGCGATCCGGTTCGGTGTCGGACTGCAGCGGTGCCAGTTCCGCCGCATAGGCGGTGCTGCACAGCAGTGAGGAAGTAATGACGGCAAGCAGGAGTTTCTTCATACGATGACCTTTCTTCTCTGGGTGTTGGGTAGAGGTTTTTTTATTTTTTACCGGCGGTGTGACCGTTAGCGTGCCAGCATGATGTCATTAACGATCTGTTGTGAAGCCACCGCATCCTGACGATCGATTGCCGCCTGTAATGCTGCGTTGTCATCCAGTTGCTCACACAATTTCAGTAAACGGGTGACGGTGGCGATATTGCTTTCCGCTTCCCGAATCGGGTCGAGTCCGCTGGCGTCCGGGAAGGTATCGAAGTAGTACGCACCGCTGTAGCCGTCACGCTGCATCTGCCAGAGAAACTCCAGCGTGGCGCGCGGATTCACCGAGCCCACCATCAGCCCGTCATCGCGTTTACCCCAGCCGTCGTTCAGATCGAGCCCCAGCAAACGGGAACGGCGCGCCACCATCGCCGCGGCATAAGCCGGGATCTCATTGGCAAACAGTACGTGGGCGAAGTCGAGCGTAATGCCGAGGTTGGGAGAGCCCGCTTCCTCCACCGCCAGCAGACAGGTCGTGGCGTTAGGGAAAATGCTGTAAGCACGCGGCTCGTTGGGTTTGTATTCAATGCTGACGTCGACGTCGGGCGCATAGTCCGCCACTTCACGCACCGCACTGACCGCGTCTTCCCACATCTTTTTGTAATTCGCCTGGAAGCAGTAATCGAATCCATCCTGCCCCATCCACAGCGTCATCAGCCGTGAGCCAAACTCCCGGCCGGTATCAATGCCGCGCTTAGTCAGCTCGATTGCTTCACGACGGACTTTCGCATCGGGATGGGTAAAGGCACCGATTTTGAACTGTGGGGCATCCCAGCGCATCTGCATCCCATTGACCGCCAGACCGGCATCAGCAATCGCCTGACGCAGCGTGGCTATGTCGCAGGTAAGGTGCTGCGGGAAATTGAGATCGAGATGGGTCAAGCCTTTAACCTTACCGGCGCGGGCAATCATCTGCAGTACCGACGGTTTGCCCTGCAAATCGGGCCAGTAAAGATGAGCGCCCGAGGCGAAGGAGTTAAGACGGGTGGCAAATTTCAGTTCGGACATGAGGATCAATCCTTCAGATAGCGACTTGTGATGTACTTTCCGTATTCACGATTATTTGTGAAGTTATACATTAATCTACTCTCTGTGCTCGGGCGCGCAAGCATCTCCCGGCGGGATAATCGTCAAACTGAGAGAGCCATCACGAAATAGTTTCGCGATGTTATTAAGTCAGATGCGGAGAGAAATCACAGGAAAGCATGAAGAAACAAGGCGTTAAGCGGGAAGGTCCGGCGAAGCGGCGAAGAGAAAAACGGGGGAAAGAAAATCAGGAAAGCTGGGCGCCAGCCACTGGCGCTCAGCCTGTCAGGTTACTTCAGTCGGAAAGCGACCACGCTGTCGCCCGCCGTGGTGCCGAGCGAACCGTGTCCGCCCGCGGCAATCACCACATACTGCTTACCATCTTTACCCATGAAGGTAGATGGCGTGGCCTGTGCGCCTGCGCTCAGTTCGGTCTGCCACAGCAGCTCACCGGTGGTGCTGTCATAGGCACGGAAGAAGTTATCCGCCGTCGCCCCGTGGAACACCAGATCGCCCGCAGTCAGTAACGGACCGCCGTGTGCCACCATCCCCATCGGGAAACCGATCGGGAAACGGCCCGGCAGGAAGCTGGTTTTCAGGTTTTTGGTGTTACCCACCCGACGCAGCCATTCGGTTTTACCGGTTTTCAGATCGACACCCACCATGCGTCCCCACGGTGGCGCGATGCACGGAATGCCCAGGCCGGAAGCCAGCTGCTGGATGTGAATCGCATAGTCGCCGTGGAAGTTTTCATTCCAGTACGGCGTGCCGTCCTTGCTGAAGGTACGCTGGGTTTCGGTTTCCGGCGTGCGCTTGATCAGGTTGTATTTGTAAGCCAGACGGACCGGCGCAGCAATCAGCATCTGACGCTGCGGATCGACGGCCACTGAGCCCCAGTTGAAGACCCCGATGTTGCCCGGGAAAATCAGCGAGCCTTTCTCAGTTGGCGGCGTCCACGGGTTACCGTCGTAACGCAGCTCACGGAAACTGGCCCGGCAGCTCATCTGGTCAAACGGCGTGATCCCCCACATCGACTTTTCGGTCAGCGGCTGCGGAATGAAGTTCAGGCTGGAGACCGGCTGAGTGGCGGCATACTGCTCGCCTTTGATGCCGTCAGTGGAAACCTTAACCTGCTCCACCGGATAGACCGGTTCGCCGGTCAGACGGTTCAGCACAAACAGGTTGCCGGTTTTGGTCGGCAGGATCACCGCCGGTTGTGACTTGCCCTGATAGTCGATATCAATCAGCGAAGGCTGTGAAGGGTTATCCCGATCCCACAGGTCGTGGTTCGAACTCTGATAACGCCATTTGAAGGCACCGGTTTTCAGATCCAGCGCCACCAGCGCATCGCGGAACTTCTCGGTGTTGCTATTGGGATCGCGTTCGATGCCGACTTCATCCGGCGAAGCGTTGCCAAACGGCACATAGACCAGACCATTTTTCAGGTCAGCACTCAGGGTCGCCCAGGCTACCGGCGTATCCTGCGGATAGGTGGCGGCCGCATCAACCGGTGCGGTATTGGCCGGATTAGCCGGATCGAAGTTCCACACCAGGCGACCGGTGATCGCATCGTAGGCACGGATCACGCCAGATGGGTTGCCGGTGTTGAAACCGTTATCCATCACCGAGCCGCCAACAATCACCAGATTGCCTGCCACCAGCGGTGCCGCAGTCTGCATCAGCGCATGGGGACGCAGCTCGCCCATGTTGGCGCGCAGGTCCACCACGCCGTTGTCACCGAAGTCGGCGCAGGCTTTACCGGTATCGGCATCCAGCGCAATCAGACGGGCATCGGTGGTGGCGTTGAAGATACGCTTGCGGCAGATCGCCGGCTGGGTGCTGCTCTGCTGCTGCGCCTGCTGACCGGCGTCGAAGTAGCTGACGCCACGACAGGTCTGGTGCTGCTGCAGATAGGAGCGGTTTTTATCCGGCGCAGTTTTCCACTTCACCGCACCGGTTTCCGGATCGAGCGCATGCACTTCGTTATGCGGCGTACAGAAGTAGAGCATCCCGTTGGCTTTCAGCGGCGTCGCTTCAAAGGTGTACTCGGTGGCATCATCACTCTGACGCAGATCGCCGGTATGATAGGTCCACGCCACTTCCAGATCTTTCACGTTATCTTTGGTGATCTGATTCAGCGCCGAGAAGCGCTGGCCGTCAGGGGTTCCGCCGTAAGCGCTCCACTCGTCTGCCGCGCCGTTGCTGGCTGCCGGCGTCCGGGCGTTATTGATGGTGCCCTGCTGAGGGATCGGATCGTAGAAACAGAGGCCGATCACCAGCACGACCATCAGCGCAACCGTACCGCCGAGGAAGGGATGGAAGCGGCGCTGCCCCTGATAGAGTGGACGAACCACCCACGGCAGGGCCAGCCAGACGCCCAGCACGCCAAACAGGTCACCGCGCGGGATCCACTGCCACTTATCGAAGCCCACTTCCCAGATAATCCAGAACAGGGTGATCCACATCAGCAGCGCATAGAGCGTCAGCGCGCTGCGCTTGTTCATAAACAGCAGGATAGCGCTGAGCAGAACGCCCACGCCGATCAGCGCATAGAATGCACTGCCTCCCACCAGCAGGAGTTGTCCTCCCATGTAAATCAGGGCGATAGCAAATATCGCCATGATTACACTGGTAATTTTGTTAATCATGATCCATCCTCGGGTCATTAGCGGCGGTAGAAAATCAAATTTGAAAACATAAAATCAACGGGATTTTAACTAACGTAAGAAATATGTAAAAACATGTTGAAAGGTAAGACATTAGGCTGACTTATTAATCTCACACTCTGTGATAGCGTAACGGCTGCTTTTTTTACTTTCCGAAGCGGTAAAACCGCGACATTCATCACAAAAAATTAATCATTGGGCAAAACAGACCGCACCTTTTGTTCAAAGGTGAAGATTAAACAGACAAATTTTGCTTCAGCAACTCCGGTCCGGGGGCGATACGGCGCAGAAGAGGAATGTCAAAAAATAGTAATCAGTGGAGTGCCGTGTGGTGGCTATAAATCTTATGCCGCGGCGGGAATATCCAATGCGGGATTTACGCATTGCAAAATAAAGCTGAAAAATAATTCATTAGCACAACCGGTTAGCCCTGTGCGATTAGTCTTAATTAATCTCACCCCGACATTTTACAATACACAATCTTTTTACAAGCCATCCCGTAATCCCGAAAAAATATTAACTACCCTGTTAATTAAACCGCGCAAAAACGCTTTAAGATATTCCTCAGCTTGGCAGCTAATTATGATGTGATATAAATAGAAACACATCCCCCCTTCTTCTCTGCGGGCGCAGCAGGCTTTGCGTGGCAGGATAAACAGGCAGGCTAATCATGTCCGCACTACATGCTATTTATCGTAAATTTCGTTTCCCATTTAAATTCATCAATGCGGCGATGCGTTATCCGGCGGCGCAGGCGCAGGTTAAACGTTATTCGGTCATGTCGATTGAAGAGACTATCGATCTGTTATTAGCGAACCCGCAATTATCGCTGGCACGCTACGGGGATGGTGAACTGGAGATGACCTACTATAAAAATATAGGTTTTCAGCCTTTTAACCCGCAGCTTTCGGCCAGGCTGAAAGCGCTGCTGCAACAGGGACCGCAGGCAAATCCTCACTGTCTGGTCTGCCTGCCGGATGCCTTTCGCACCACGCGAAATATGCGTTCAGGTTCGGCCCTGTTCTGGTTCTTTCACAAGTCATTTTATTTTAAATATTATGCTTCTCTGCTCAATTCTCAGTACCAGTATGGTAATACCTCTGTCACCCGTCCTTATCACGATTATAAAACTAAACAATTGTCCCAGACGATATTTGATAAATTTAAGCAACTCTATAAAGACCGCCGGCTGTTAATTGTTGAGGGAAGCGGAACGCGGCTGGGATTAGGCAATGATTTACTGGCAGATGCGCGCGAAGTTAAACGCATCACCACGCTCAACCGCAATGCCTTTTCGGTTTATGACCGTTTACTCGCCGCGATATTAGCGCACGCCTCTGATTATGATCTGGTCTTAATTTCATTGGGTCCTACCGCAACGGTACTGGCCTATGATCTGAGCCAGCATGGCATTCGCTGTATTGATAGTGGTCACGTTGATATTGAATATGAATGGATGCTGGCCAGTGCCACCACAAAAATGAAAGTGGCGGGGAAAAACGTTAATGAAGCGGGTGTGCTGCTCAGTGAACAGAGTGCAGTAGCCGATGCCGGTTATCAGTTGCAGGTGCTGCAACATGTCGGCGAAACGGCCGAACCCCCGGTAGTTCCGCTGCCCCAGGGCCCGCTGGCGCAGCACAGCGCGGCCTGATGGTTTTCCCTGCGCTCCCTGTTTTCAGGCAGCCACTGCACCGGATTGATGCGCAGGCGAATAATTAGCCGGGTAATTCTCCATCCCGGCTGTCCGATGCGGCAGCGGGAAACGCCCGTTGTCGCGGGCAAGTCGGTCCTTTTTCCCCTTTCCGCCATTTCCGGCACTCATTTTGCTTTATCGATCCTGTTATCCCCATTCAGGAGAAGTGAGATGAAGGCCAGCCGTTACCGTTACACCATATTTTCACTGTTGTTCCTGATCGCTCTGATCAACTACATCGACCGCGGCGCGCTCTCGTTTGCCGCCAATGCGATTGCCACTGAGTACCACTTCAGTAAAGTTCAGCTGGGCGCAGTGCTGGGCTACTTTGGCTTCGGCTATCTGTTTGGTTCGCTGTGCGGCGGCTTTCTTGCCGATCGCATCGGCACCAAAAAAGTGTGGTTAATGGCAGGCGTGCTCTGGTCACTGCTGGAGATTGCCACCGCCTGGGCCGGTGAGCTGGGTATCGCGCTGTTTGGCGGTTCCGCCCTGATGGGGTTTGCCGCCCTGCGCATCCTGTTCGGCTTCTCGGAAGGCCCCGCCTATGCGCTGATGAACAAGGCGATTGCCCACTGGGCACCGGATAACGAGCGTGGTTTTGCGCTGGGCATTGGCCTGCTCTCTACCCAGGTCGGGGCACTGCTGACTGCGCCGATAGCGGTCGGGCTGCTGCTGCTGACCGGTGACTGGCGCATGATGTTTATCCTGCTCGGCGTTTTTTCGCTGCTGGCGATGGCGCTGTTTGCCCGCACCTTCAGTGACGGCCCGGAGAGCAGTCCTGCCACCAGCGCCGCAGAACGCAGCCTGATCCGCGACGGTCAGCGGCAGCGCGACTCCGATGGCGTGGCGCTGCCGTGGTGGCGCTTCTTCACCAGCCGCACGCTGGTGTGTAACGCGCTGGGCTATTTCTCTTTCCTCTACATCACCTTTACCCTGGTGACGTGGATGCCGAAATACCTGCAGGATAATTTCCATTACGACCTGCATTCACTGTGGTACGTGGCAATGATCCCGTGGAGCGGAGCCTGCCTGACCGTGCTGCTGGGCGGACGCATTGCTGACCTGCTGCTGGCGCGCTTTAACAACCTGCGGCTGGCGCGAAACCTGTTTGCCGCCGTGACGCTGTGCGGGACCGCCTGCTGCTTTATGGCGATCCCTTACGTATCATCAGCTGCCGGAATTATTGCTCTGATGACGCTGGGTAACGCCCTCAATGCGCTGGTGAATAATGTTTACTGGTCCGTGGTCATTGACGTGACACCCAAAGCCTCGGTCGGCACCTACAGCGGCATGACGCTGGCGATCGCCAACCTGGCGGCAATTATCTCGCCGATGCTGTGCGGCTGGCTGGCGGAATACTATGGCTATAACGCGATGTTCACCGTCACCGCGCTGATCGCCTTTGGCAGTATGCTGGCGATGACCCTGCTGCAACCGGAGAAACCGCTGGTAGCGGAGAGCCGGTCATCTGACGTAGCGGAAACCTCCGCCGCCTGACGGGTCGCCTCTTCGGTTAACGCCGGGGAGGCGTTTGATCTGACGTCAGGCTGATCGGGCGTCGTGACGCTGGCAAAACTGTTCAATATCGCCGTGCTGAAAGTCCGCCAGGTGGGCCAGCAGTTTCTCCAGCGGCCAGTTCCACCAGGCAATGCGTTGCAGGCTGGCGGCGATCGCCGGGGTAAACCGCACCCGCAGCGGTTTAGCCGGTACGCCGCCCACCACGCTGTAAGGCGCCACATCTTTGGTCACGACCGCGCCCGCGGCCAGTACTGCACCATCACCGATGGTCACGCCTGGCAGCACGATCACCGCGTGACCGATCCAGACATCATGACCGATGATCACCCGATCGGCCCGACGCGCAGCGAAGAAGCCGCGATCGCGCGTGGCGTCAGCCTGATAATATTCCGGGCAGTAGGTGAAGCGATGCTGAGAGGCGCGATCCATCGGATGATTGGGTGCCCCGATGCGCACCTGATTGGCGATGGCGCAGAAGCGGCCAATCTGGCTATCGGCGATGCTGCAATGCTCCCCGACGTAGGAGAAGTCGCCCAGCTCGCAATATTCCAGCGTCGAGTGCGCCAGAATTTCACACTGCTGACCGATGCGGGTTTCACGCATACGCACACTCTCATCAATCCGGGTCTGCTGGAGTCTGGCGGGCATAACGGCGGTCTCTGACATAAGGCTCCCGATGGCAAAAGGTGACACCGGGCTGGCGTCACGCTGCCGCCACACTCTACCCGGCCAGCATGACAGCCCGTTGACAGCGAAAAAAGGCGGAGTGGTTAGCTCCGCCTTGTTTCAAGTTCCGGTTAACCTGCGTGACCGGTCAGTTGCATAAGGGCAACGATGATCTGCAAGATGACCCGGATGAGATCCAGAATCAGCTTAGTCAGTTCCATCACTTTCCTTCTCCTTTAACAGGAGCGCGCTGTTCGGCAACCGAGGCTTTGACTCTACCCGCCGGGCGCCTAAGCACATCTTTGTGGAGAGGGCTGAGCGGCACTCATGGTTAAAGCCACAGGCCAGCACCACCTGATGCCTGCCGGGATTTTGGAAACCGTGCCCCTGGGAGCGGCCAGTCGACAATGAGGCGTTGCCCAACACTCAACACATGTATAAACATACAGTATTTTGGCGAAACTTGAAATCCTTAGCCGCACATTTTACAATCTGCTGTGTGGAGAGGGCTGAGCACCTCGTTCGCAGCGCGGTTACCAGCCGGGTAGCGAACAAAAAAATAAAGGATTTGGCATCATGCCAAATCCTTTTTTTATGCCCGTCATACCGGTATTAGTTGGCGGCGCTGATCCGCCAGACGGTGTTGCCGGCGTCATCGGCGATTAATACGCCGCCCTGCTGGTCGCTGGCCAGGCCAACCGGCAGACCGCGCACCTGCTTCTCATCCTCCGTCAGGAAGCCAGATACCACCGTTTGTGGCTGTCCGACCGGCTTGCCGTTTTCAAACTTCACCCACACCACTTTATAGCCGTTGAGCGGCGTGCGGTTCCAGCTACCGTGCTCGCTGATAAAGGCACCACCGCGATACTGCGGCATGTTATCTGCGCCGTAAAACAGCAGTCCCAGCGGGGCGACGTGAGAGCTCAGCGCGTAATCGGGTTTTATCGCCTTCTCAACCAGGTCAGGACGCTGCGGTTCGGCACGGCTATCGACATGCTGACCAAAGTAGCTGTAGGGCCAGCCGTAAAAGCCTTTATCCTGCACCGAGGTCAGATAGTCCGGCACCAGGTCGGAACCAATTTCATCACGTTCGTTGACGATCGCCCACAGTTTGCCGCTCTGCGGCTCCCACTGTAAGCCGGTCGGATTGCGCAGTCCGCTGGCGTAGATACGGCTGGCCCCGCTGGCCGCGTCCACTTCCAGCACCGCCGCGCGCCGGTATTCCGCACCAATGCCGTTTTCGGTGACGTTACTGTTCGAGCCGACGCCGACATAGAGTTTGCTGCCATCCGGGCTGGCTAACAGCGCTTTGGTCCAGTGGTGGTTAATCGGGCCGCCCGGCAGCTCGGTCACCTCTTCTGGCGGCGTACGAATCTCCGTCTGCCCTTCCTGATACGGGAATTTCACCAGGCTATCGGCATTGGCGACATAAAGCGTATTGCCAATCAGCTGCATGCCAAACGGCGAATGCAGATTTTCAATAAAGCGGTGCTGTTCCCACTTCCCGTTGACGTTACGCAGCAGCGTAATGCGATTTCCGCCGGCACCGCCTTTGCCAGACGCCTTCTGCACAATCCCCATAATCAGCTGCTTAGGACGGGTGGTTGGCTTCGGCGGTCCGTTGGATTCGGCGACCAGCACGTCATTATTCGGTAGCACGTAAACCTGCCGCGGATGTTGCAGATTCTCCGCGATTTTCTCGATTTTCAGCCCCTGCGCCACTTCAGGCATCTCGCCCGCTTTCCACGGTGTCCCTTCCGGCACCTGCATCGGCGGCATAAAGAAGTTCTGCGCCTGCGGCAGTTCCGGGTTGGGTCCGATCTGTTTTTGCGGATCGACCAGCGCACCATCATCACAGCCGGCCAGCAGAGCCGTCAGGGTGAGCGCCAGTAAGGATTTATGCTGCATTTTCATGGTGGCTCCTCCTTAAGCGCTACGCTGACGTAACGCAAGTTGCACATTCGCCAGCAGCAGCAGCGCCACCACCAGCGTGGAAAGCGTTACGCCAAGCGGTATCACGGCGGCGGCATCGCGGCTGTGGATAAACGCATTGACGATGGCGATGACAATCGCCACCAGCCACAGCCAGAAATGGCTCTTTTCTGCGCTGTCGCTGCCGCGAAACAGATAAACCAGCGCGATGAGTCGCGGCACAATCGCCAGCACCAGCCCCAGCGCGATCAGCCAGCCGGCCGCATCGGTCCAGAACAGCACAAAGGTCTGGCTATAGAGGATGTCAAACAGCCAGGCGGCGACAAAAAAGCCCAGCGGCACCGGCTCCAGCAGAGCGTACAGCGTCACGGCGAACGCCGATCTTCCCGAGGTATTGCGCATGTTTCTCTCCATTTTAGCGATGAAAGCGGATCGGGCCAGCCGTGAAGCTGCCGGCAACAACCGATCGCGCGCCTGTAAAAGATTAGTAAACATGAAGAAAAGCGAAGGGTTAATTCGGCAGGAAGTGAAAATCAGGGCGGTGACAGCGCCGTCACCGCCAGGGGATCAGGACTTATCGGCGGGCAGCGTCACCCAGTAACCCGGCTGATACGGCAGCGGCAGGAACTGCTGATGGAACGCGCGGAAGGTCTCGTCCGGATCAAGATCGGCAAACAAATCGGGATGCAGCCATTTGGCCAGCACCTGAATCGCGACAAACTGATACGGGCTGTCGTAGAACTGATGCCAGATGGCGTGTGCCTTGCCGTTATGTGCCACCGGCAGGGTTTTGAACGCGTCCCGCATCATCAGGGTTTTCAGTCGTGCAATGGCTTCTGCCTGATTAGCACCCGGTCCGACGCCGACCCATTTACCCACGGTGTTGTAGTTCTTCCAGTTTGCGCCGGTCACCACCACCACATCCGGCTGGCTGGCAATAATCTGCTCCGGGTTAACCGTGCCAAAGGTACCGGGGATCAGATCTTTAGCGATGTTACGGCCGCCAGCCATCTCCACCATCTGACCGAAGTTTTCATTACCAAATGACATGCAGCACTCATCGCTGTAGCCGCCAGCCCGGTCAATCATCACTTTTGGCCGGTAGCCGGTGAAATTGGCCAGTTTTGAGGTGACCCGATCAATCTGCTGCTGGCGAAAATCGATAATCGCCTGCGCCCGCGCAGGTTTATTCAGCAGTTCGCCCATAATGCGGATACTTTTTTCCGCATTCACAAACGGAGATTCACGGAAATCGATAAACACCACCGGTACGCCCACCGCCTGCAGCTTTTCAATCAGCTTGCCTTCGTCGGTGGCCGCTTTCGACTCCAGGTTCATCAGCACCAGGTCGGGCTTCAGCGTTAACGCCTGCTCCACGTTAAAGGTGCCATCTTTCGCACCGCCAAAGGTGGGTAGCTGCCTGATCTGCGGATAGCGCTGCTCATAGGCCTGATAACCATCCCAGTCCGCTTTCGGAAAATCATCGCGCCAGCCAATCACCCGCTTAAACGGCGCGTCGGTATCAAACGCAGCCAGCAGGTAGATCTGACGTCCCTCGCCCAGAATGATGCGTTTTGCTTCCTGCGGCACCTCAACCTGACGACCTGCCACATCGGTAAGGGTTTTGGCTGACGCCATCCCTGCCAGCGTTATTAGCCCCAGCGCTAAAAACCATTTTTTCATTGTTAACATCCAGAGTAATGATAATGAGAATTATTAATGTCAAGCGGCGTTACTATCACTTAAAAACAGCATCAGGGGAAGTGGTGACAGGAAATGTTTTAGCGCCCGCATCAGCCGGGTAAATTGCGCCCGCCAGCGCATGGAGCGCTGCCTGACTTCCTTTATTCCCCGGATAACGCCAGAAAGCGGCTGTGTCACTGCTCACAAAATGGCCGGCTTTCGTGAATATGCTCACAGTGCCCAGGGCGATTGCCCACATATTCGCCATCAATGTAATCGCTTTGGCTAATGCGTTAACAAAATGTTGCAGTTAGATTGAAAAATGAAACGACGTTTTAATAATCGTCAGGACCGTCAGCCACAGGAGCTTAGCCGTGAAGATCAGCGCGATTGATGTCACTCTCTTTACCTACCCGACCCAACGCTGCAGCGACAGCGCCGGACATTCCCATCCCGGCCCGGAAAATGAGGCGCAGATGGCGCTGCTCACCCTGACCAGCGAGGACGGCACCTGCGGTTACGCCTTTGCCCCGCCAGAAGTGATTCGTTCGCATGTGGTCAACGCCTTCTTTCGTAAGGTGCTGATCGGTCAGAACGCCTTTGACCGCGAGCGGTTATGGCAGGATCTGGCGCACTGGCAGCGCGGCAGCGCCCATCAGCTCACCGAGCGGGCGCTGTCGGCGGTCGAACAGGCGCTGTGGGATTTGATTGGCCGCAAACTTAACCAGCCGGTTCACAAGCTGCTGGGCGGCTACCGGGAAAAAATCCCGGCCTATGGCAGCACCATGTGCGGCGATGAGCTGCACGGCGGCCTCTCAACCCCCGATGAGTATGCGCAGTTCGCTGAAAAACTGGTGGCGCGCGGCTATCAGGCGATCAAACTGCACACCTGGATGCCGCCGGTCTCGTTTGCCCCCAGCCCGGCGATGGATATCAAAGCCTGCGCCGCAGTGCGGGAAGCGGTCGGCCCGGATATCGCGCTGATGCTGGATGGCTACCACTGGTACAGCCGCAGCGATGCCCTGACCATCGGCAAGGCGCTGGAAAAACTCAACTTCGCCTGGTTTGAAGAGCCGATGGAAGAGGAAAGCATGGCCTCTTACGCCTGGCTGGCGGAGAACCTGTCGATTGACGTCCTCGGCCCGGAGAGTCTGGGTGGCAAGCATCACAGCCGTGCCGACTGGGTGCGCGCCGGGGCCTGCGACATTCTGCGTGCCGGGGCCAACGGCGTCGGCGGCATCTCTGCCACCCTCAAAGTAGCCAACCTCGCCGAGGCGTTTGGCATGGACTGTGAAGTTCACGGCAACGGTGCCGCCAGCCTGGCGGTGGTCGGCGCAATCCGCAACTGCCGCTGGTACGAGCGCGGCCTGCTGCATCCGTTCCTCGACTATGAGACGCCACCCGCCTATCTCAACAGCCTGGTCGATCCGATGGATGAACAGGGTTTTGTTACTCTGCCGACCCGTGCCGGGCTGGGTGAGGACATTAATTTTAGCTGGATCGAGACGCACACGCTGAACCGCTGGTAAATCGCACTACCGAAATACGTCAAACAATAATAACCCCGTCGCCCGCCTGCTGCCTGCCATCCCGTTGGCCAGCAGCAGGCAGAGTCGTAAACGGGAAAACCTCTGACCCGCTGGACTTTACCTATGACCCTGACACAACGATGTGGCGCGTGGCTGATCACGCTGCTGATGCTGACGGGCAGCGCGTCAATCCAGGCAAAGACCCCGGATGACCAGCTGATCGTCGGCATGAACATGAATAACCTGCTCACTCTTGATCCGGCCGCAATGACCGGTAATGAGGTGGTGGGCATCGTGGTTAATCTTTATGACGGGCTGGTGGAACTCAACCCGAAACAGCTGACCGACGTGCGTCCGGCGCTGGCCGAACGCTGGTCGGTCAGCGCCGACCAAACAACCCTGACCTTTCATCTTCGTGACAATGTCACTTTTCACTCCGGCAACCCGCTGACCAGTGACGACGCGGTCTGGTCGATGCGGCGGGTACTGCACCTTAATCTGGCGCAGGCGTCGGTCTGGAAATCCTACGGGTTCAGCCGTGACAACGTTGACCAGATGATCACCGCCCCTGACGCCCGCACCGTGGTTATTACCCTGCCGAAACCCAACGACCCGCAGCTGGTGATCTACTCGCTGGCTGCGCTCGGCAGCATGGTGGTGCTGGATCGTAAAACGGTGCAGCAGCATGAGGTCAATGGTGACTGGGGCAATCGCTGGCTCACCACCCATGAAGCGGGTTCCGGTCCGTTCCGGCTGGATCTCTGGCAGGCAAAAGATGTGCTGCGCATGAGCCGGGCCGACGGTTACTGGCGCGGCGAGGCAAAAATGTCACGGGTGGTGTTCCGTCATCTGCAGGAGTCGCAGACGCTGCGACTGATGATGCAGAAAGGCGATCTCGACATCGCCAGTAATATGTCGATTCCCGATGTCCGCGCCCTGCGCCACGATCCCGATCTGGCGATTGATGCGGTCAGAAGAGGCACCCTCTACTACCTGGCGATGAGTATGAAAGACCCGCACTTTAGCGATCGCCGGGTACGCGAGGCGGTGCGTTATCTGGTGGATTATCAGGGGATTAACAAGAGCCTGATGACCGGCTATGGCGAACTGCATCAGCGGCCGATTCAGGCGGGTATGCCGGCCACGCTGCCCGATCCCGGCTACCGGCTGGATGTGCCGCGCGCCAGAGCACTGCTGGCCGAGGCGGGTTATCCGGACGGTTTCGACACCACGCTGCGGGTGCTGGCCGATCAGCCGTTCCTCAATATCGCCATTGCCATTCAGTCAACGCTGCTGCAGGCGGGCATCCGCGCCAGAATCATCACCGGCACCGGTAATCAGATCTACGGGGCGATGCGCGATCGTCAGTTCAACCTGCTGGTCGGCCGCGGCGGCAGCGGCGTGGAGCCGCATCCGCACTCCAGCCTGCGTTCACTGGTCTATAACCCGAACAACGCCGACAGCGCCCGCCTGACTAATTTCCAGGGCTGGCGCACCGGTTTTTATGATGCGCAACTCAACAGCATGATCGATCGCGCGCTGGTGGAACGCGACAGCGCCCGGCAACAGCAGGCCTATTTCGCCATTCAGCAACGCTATGACCAGCTGGTGCCGGCGCTGATGCCCCTTTCCCAGATGCTCGATTCGGTGGTGGTCAACAACCGGGTGCAGGATTATCAGCCCCATCCGTCGGCCACCACCTTTCTGCGCGACGTCTGGAAAACCCCTGATAGCCTGGCCGGAGGTGCACAATGACTCTGACGCTCACCCGAAATCACTGCCGTCGCATCAGCAAACGCGGCCTGCAGGTGCTGATCACCCTCTCTGGCCTGCTGATGCTGACCTTCTTTATCGGGCGGGTGATGCCGCTTGATCCGGTGCTGGCGATTGTCGGACCGGATGCCGATCAGGCGACCTATCAGCAGGTTTATCATCAGCTCGGTTTTGATAAGCCGCTGTGGGTCCAGTTCGGCATCTACCTCAATACGCTGCTGCACGGCGATCTCGGCCATGCGCTGCTCACCGGTCAGCCGGTGGTCAACGATATTCTGCGCGTCTTTCCGGCGACGGTTGAACTGGCAACGCTGGCGATTGTGCTGGGTGCCGGCCTCGGCGTGCCGCTGGGCGTGCTGGCCGCCGCCCGGCGTAACAGCGTGATCGATTATCTGGTGCGGATGATCAGCCTGGCGGGTTACTCAACGCCGATCTTCTGGGTCGGGATGATGGGCCTGCTGCTGTTTTATGCCCATCTCGGCTGGGTCGGTGGCGCGGGCCGGGTTGACTTCAGCCTGGATGGCGTGGTGCCACGCCGCACCGGCTTTATGTTGATCGACGCCCTGCTGGCCGCCAACAGCCAGGTATTCTGGAATGCGCTGAATCATCTGGTGTTACCCGCCTCACTGCTGGGCTTTCATTCGCTGGCCTACATCAGCCGCATGACGCGCAGCTTTATGCTGGCGCAGCTGTCGCAGGAGTTCATCCTCACCGCCCGGGTGAAAGGCTTAACCGAGTGGCAGGTGATCTGGCAACACGCCTTCCGCAATATTCTGGTGCAGCTGCTGACCGTGGTCGCGCTGGCGTACGGTTCACTGCTGGAAGGCGCGGTGCTGATTGAAACCGTCTTCTCGTGGCCGGGCTTTGGTTCCTATCTGACCGGCAGCCTGATGCTGGGTGATATGAACGCGGTGATGGGCTGCGTACTGGTGGTCGGCCTGATTTTTGTGCTGCTTAACCTGCTCTCCGACCTGCTCTATCAGGTGTTTGATCCGAGGACCAAAGTATGACGATTTCCTTTGATGCGCCAGCCACCAGCACCACGCGTGAGCGACTGGCGCGCTGCCGCCGTTTCGCTGCCCGTAGCGGATACTTTATCTGGCGCATGGCCTGTAATCCGCTGACCGCCATCGGCGGCGGCATTGTGCTGCTGCTCTGTATCGTGGCGCTGTTTGCACCGTGGATCGCCCCTTATCACCCGCTGATCCAGGACCTCAACAATGCGCTGATGCCGCCGGGTGCCGCACACTGGTTCGGCACCGACGAATTTGGCCGTGACATCTTCAGCCGGCTGGTCTGGGGGGCGCGTATCACCCTCTATATCGTGCTGCTGGTGTCGGTGACCGTCGGGCCGCTCGGCCTGCTGCTGGGCGTGACCGCTGGCTATTTTGGCGGCAAGGTTGATGCCGTACTGATGCGCGTCACCGATATTTTTATCTCCTTTCCCAGCCTGGTGCTGGCGCTGGCCTTTGTCGCCGCGCTGGGTCCGGGACTGGAGCACGTGGTGATCGCCATTACCCTTACCGCCTGGCCGCCGATTGCCCGCCTGGCGCGGGCAGAAACCCTGTCGCTGCGTCAGGCGGACTTTATCTCTGCGGTGCGTTTACAAGGGGCTTCGCCGCTGCGGGTGCTGTGGAAGCACATCATCCCGCTCTGCCTGCCGTCAGTGATTATTCGCATCACCATGAACATGGCGGGCATCATTCTCACCGCCGCGGGCCTCGGCTTTCTCGGCCTCGGCGCGCAGCCGCCCGATCCGGAATGGGGCGCGATGATCGCCAGTGGTCGTACCTACATGCTGGAGTGCTGGTGGGTCGTCACCGTACCCGGTCTGGCAATTCTGATTAACAGCCTGGCATTTAACTTCTTAGGAGATGGCCTACGTGACCTGCTCGATCCCCGCAGTGAGTAACGCTTCGCCGTTGCTCGACGTGCGCGATTTGCACGTAAATTTTGTTAACGGACGTCAGAGCACCCCGGCGGTACGCGGCGTCTCCTTTCAGCTCGGCCAGGAGAAGCTGGCCATTGTGGGTGAATCCGGCTCCGGTAAATCAACCGTTGGCCGGGCGCTGCTGCAACTGCTACCGGCGAAAGCGCGGATTGAGGCCAGCCGGATGCAGTTTGGCGATGTCGATCTGCTGCACGCCACGCCGGCCCGGATGCGCGACATCCGCGGTAAACGGATCTCGATGATCATGCAGGACCCGAAATATTCGCTCAATCCGGTGGTCCGGGTCGGCGAGCAGATTGCCGAGGCGTGGCGCAGTCATCATCGCGGCCAGCAGGCGGCAGCCCGTCAGCGGGCGCTGGCGATGCTGGAGGTGGTACAAATTCGCGATCCTGAACGGGTCTATCAGCTTTATCCGCATGAAATTTCTGGCGGCCAGGGGCAGCGCGTGATGATAGCCATGATGCTGATTACCGAACCGGAGCTGGTGATTGCCGATGAACCCACCTCCGCGCTGGATGTGTCGGTGCGTCTGCAGGTGCTGGCGCTGCTCGACGATCTGGTCAAGGCGCGCGGGCTAGGGCTGATTTTTATCAGCCACGACATTAACCTGGTGCGCCGTTTTTGCGATCGGGTGCTGGTGATGTATGCCGGTCGCGTCGTGGAGTCGCTGGCCGCCAGCGAACTGGATCGGGCGCAGCATCCCTACACCCAGGGCCTGATGGCGGCGCTGCCGGACCTCGATCACCGTCGCAGCCGCCTGCCGGTGTTACAACGTCACGCCAGCTGGTTAACTGAATAAGGAAAAAGCATGATTACCGTCAACAATCTTAATCTCAGCTTTGGTGAGGAGAGCGCCCGCAGTCAGGTGCTGTTCGACGTCAATCTGCAGGTCAGCCAGGGCGAAATCTTTGGGCTGGTCGGCGAGTCAGGATCGGGCAAAACCACGGTGCTGAAATGCCTGGCGGGACTGTTTAACCACTGGCAGGGTGCGCTGGAGATTGACGGCCAGCCGCTGGCGCACTGCATCGATCGGGCTCGCTGCCGTCGGGTGCAGATGGTGTTTCAGGACCCCTACGGTTCGCTGCATCCGCGCCATACGATTGGCGATATCCTCGAAGAGCCGCTTCAGATTCAGGGCATCGGCCAGCGTCAGCAGCGGGTGATCGCTATGCTGGAGAAAGTCGGATTAAATCGCGCCTGGCAGACCCGTTATCCCCACCAGCTCTCCGGCGGTCAGCGTCAGCGGGTGGCGATCGCCAGAGCGCTGATTCTGGAACCGGCGGTGCTGTTACTGGATGAGCCGACCTCGGCGCTTGATGTGTCGGTGCAGGCGGAGATCCTTAACCTGCTGAGTGACCTGCAGCAGCAGGATAACCTGACCTATCTGATGGTGACGCACGATCTGGGCGTGGTGGCGCACCTCTGTCATCGGGTGGCGGTGATGCAACAGGGTAAGGTGCTGGAGACGCTGGATGTCCCGACGCTGGTGAGCAATCGGGCGAGTATGCCCTATACCCGAATGCTGGTGGAGGCGAGCCGCCACGCTACGCCGGTAACGGCGCACTGAATACGGCGACGGGCGGCAGGCATAAAAAAGGCCAGGTTACCCTGGCCTTCTGCTTCTGCACCCTGGCGCGTTTACTGAGTCAGCTGACGCACAAAGGAGACGATCTCTGCGTTCTGTCCGTGCTCAAACAGGCACTGCTGGAAGCGCGGGCCGCTGACCGCAGTCTTCACCAGTTCAGGATCGATGGCGCGCAGCGTATCCAGGTAGTTCTCTTTGATCACCGCCGCTTTCACCTGGTTCAGCAGACCGGCATTGCGCACCTGTGGCTCTCTGCGCTCTGGCGGATAGCCCATGCCTTTCTCGCCGGTAAAGGCTTTTTCGAAGATAAAGCGCAGGTTGAGCTCAGCGCCCCAGCCGAAACCTTTAGCGAACGGCAGCGCCAGCGCATTACCGTTATTAATCTGCGCAAACAGATAAGCATCAGCTGGATCGATACAGTATCCGCAGTTGACGCCCGGATGAATGTTGAGCGACATCAGCGCGCCCTGTCCGGTGCCGCAACCCGCTACGATGAAATCAACGGCCTTGCTGTTCAGCAGCAGGCTGGCCTGGATGCCGAGGTGAATATAGGTCAGATGGTGATCCTGCTCGTCGCTCATCCCGACGTTGAAGACCTGATGGCCCAGCGGCTGCGCAACGCCTTCCAGTTCTTTCAACACGATAGCGTTTTTAGCCGCCTGGCTGTTTTCCATCATTAACGCGATTTTCATGATCTGCCCTTAGCATTTAATTGAAACACCGTTTCATTTTAATGAAAAACCGCTAAAGTGCATGGACTAATTCACCTCCGCGCTGTGAGTAGCGTCACAAAACGGCTACCCTGGCGTCCACCTGCATAAGGAAGTTCTGATGTTTATCTATAAAAAAGAGCGGCCACTGGAAGATTTAGGCAACGGCGTAACCCGTCGGGTGCTGGCGTATGGCGGTACCCTGATGGCGGTCGAAGTCAGTTTCGAAAAAGATGCCGTCGGCCCGCTACATCACCATCCGCATGAGCAGTTAACGTATGTGCTCAGCGGCCGTTTCGCCTTCACCATCAATGGGGAAACGCGGGAAGTGGGTCCGGGCGATACGCTTTACAAAGCGCCCGATGTGGTACACGGCTGCGTCTGCCTCGAACCCGGCGTGCTGCTGGATACCTTTACTCCACAACGCGACGATTTCCTGCCCGCCCGCGACGCCACCGCCTGACAAAGCGTGAATCAGTCGGCGTGCAACCTGTCGCGCGCTGGCTGATGCTGAATACTCTCCCACAGACTCTCCCGCATCGGTCTGGCGTGTCTCTGACGGCTCCGGCTGCCGCTGGCCGGGCCGCGGATTATTTTTTCACCTTTTTTTTCCGGCAGACTGGTTAGCTAACCAAATGATTAGCAGGCTTTTAATATTTACCCGCTACGCAATTCCCGGCGATTGCCGCTCCGCATCCCGCGCCAACCGGGGCTTGCTCAACTATTCTTATTTTCTTCACCCCGCCTCTGATACCCGTTCCGCTTAAAAAGATTCCCGTCAAAATCTGTACAAAAACACGTTTCATGTATAGGTTTAAAGGGTTCACCAGGTCATTTTTTAACCCAAAACAGGATAATTCTATGAACCATACAGAGAGCAATACCCTGGCCGTGAAGGAAAATGTCCACCTGATCAATCCGGCGTTTCACGCGACTGAACAGGATAAACTGAATTTTCTGGTCGAAGAGCTGATGGAAGCGGGCAAGGAAACCAGCTGTATGGCGCTGCTGCGTCATCTGGCTGCCGCAGACAGCGCGGAAGAAGAGGCGTGCTGCCGGGAGTTGCTGACCTTACTGATGGCGAAACAGGCGTGAAGGTGACCGTTTGCGGCAACGCGGTGACTGCGTCCCTTTGCGGGCTGCTGATAGCAGGCTGTCACCGCGCCCGCTGCTCCTCCGCCCCGGCAGCGCTCCGCCGCTGGCTGGCCCATTCCCCTTCAGTGCGGCGTGACCACAATTGCTGTCAGGCGCCAGCGGCGCGATATCTGGCTGCTTAATCCCGCAGTCTTTGCTAGTCTCACAGGATGAACCGATACGCTTTACCCCAGTCAGAGATGATTAACACCGTCTGTATCGCGGTGGGATAGCCTGTCTCTTTCTCCCGCCGGTAAGGCGGGCCTTACCGGCGTTAACCCGATAAGGAACCCTATGAATCCTGTTACCCTGACACCCGCAACGCTGCATCTGCTGTGCGGCAAAATCGCCTCCGGTAAATCAACCCTCGCTGCCCGTCTCGCCGCAGAGCCTGGTTGCGTCATTCTGAGTGAAGATCACTGGCTGGCTGCGCTCTATGCAGATCAAATGCAGTCGGTCGCCGACTATGTCCGCTGTGCGGCACAACTGAAAACGGCGATGACCCCGCACCTGGTGGCACTGCTCCGGGCGGGCGTCTCGGTAGTGCTCGATTTTCCCGCCAACACTAAGGCGAATCGTGCCTGGATGATGTCGCTAATCAAGGCATCCTCTGCTGACCATCGCCTGCATTATCTGGACGTCCCGGATGCGCTGTGTAAATCGCGTCTGCACGCCCGTAATCAGGGCGGCGAACACGCCTTTGCCGCAACGGACGAACAGTTCGCGCTGATTACCCGCTATTTCGACCCGCCGCAGGAGGAAGAAGGCTTTAACCTGGTGCGACATGGTTAACGCCTTCTGAGGTGGGGGATTAAGAGAGAGCGAGCGCCGCGAGCACGGCAGCAATCTGCTGGCAATCCGCATCGGAGAGCGGCAGCAGCGGGCGCGGCAGGCAGTCGCGTTCGGTCAGGCCCAGCAGCCCCGCTGCGGCGCTGATTACCCGCAGGCTGCCGCCATGCTGGCGGAACAGTGCCCATAACGGTTGCAGTTGCGCATCCAGCGCGCTGACACGCTGATCATCGCCCGCCTTTGCTGCCGCGGTCATCGCCTGTGCGATCCCGGGAAACAGCCCGCCGCAGACCGAGTACCAGCCATCGCAGCCTGCCAGCAGACCGGTGGCGGCAAACGCATCGCCGCTGACCCCGATTGAGACCCTCTCCGGCAGCCGAGACCGCAGTTGTGCAATGCGCTCGCGGGCCGCCTGCAAATCGGCGGGTACGCCGGGAATTTTTATTGAGGCAATGCCCGGCAGCGCGGCGATGCGGCCAAGCAGCGCATCGGAAAAAGCAAAATGGGTGGTACCCGGATTGTCATAGACGCAGATCGGCACCGAGACGTGACGCGCGACCGTCTGATAAAGCGTGAATACCTCTTCTTCGCGCAGCGCCTGATAGCCGAGTGGCGGCAGCAGTAATGCCGCCGCACCCGCCTGCTGGGCATCCTCAGCCAGCTGCAGCACTTCGGTCGTGCTGACCGCACCAATGCTCACCATCACCGGAATCGCCTCTGAATGGGCAACCGCCAGTTCGGTGATCCGCCTGCGCTGGGCGCGGGTCAGATAGGCGTAGCTGCCGGTAGAACCCAGCACGCCAAGCGAATCGACTTTCGCCTCCGTCAGCCGCTGCAACAGCCGTAAAAATGCCGCTTCATCCGGCTTATCCGCCGTAAAAGGGGTCAGGGGAAACGCACTCAGTCCGCTGAACATCGTCACTGCTCCATAATGGTGGAATACCTGGCTGGCTCATCGCGTCAGCCCAGGAAGATTTCGTTACTGGCCGAAGCATCCTGCCGCCCCGCCCGCTATGTTACAGCTGACTCCCACAGGAGGAGGCTGGTCTGAGAGTATGCCTCTGAACAGCACGTAAATGACACTGTTTGATCGCCCTGTGATGCGGCACAATCGCCCGGCATCCGCCTTTCTGCACCCGACCGCACGGCAGCCCGCAGCGGTGACCATCGCCTGGCGGCCACCATCGGGATATCGCCAGCCTCATCCCACGCCCGCTGTAACACAGTTATGAATCCTGTCACATTTCTGCAAACTGAGTTCGCGGCTAACATGGCCGGATTAACGTTGCGCCCGACAAATAATCCCCTGATATTGCTGGCTTTATTGCTTCATCCTGTCTGAATCATGCAGTTCACGCATCAATCGATGCCCTTTTTGCACTTATTTACCGCCGGTCGCTGATCCACTCTTCGATGACAGGCGCGGTAAAAAGCGTCATTCACAGACTGGAGCTCACTGATGCAAATTCCCTCACCCTCTACGCTTTCCACCCGCGCCCGGATTGGCGCAATATTCCGTGTTACCTCAGGCAACTTTCTTGAGCAGTTTGATTTCTTTCTGTTTGGTTTCTATGCCACCTACATCGCCCATACCTTCTTTCCGGCCAGCAGTGAATTTGCTTCGCTGATGATGACTTTTGCCGTGTTTGGTGCCGGTTTCCTGATGCGTCCGCTCGGCGCGGTGGTGCTGGGGGCCTACATCGACAAAGTGGGTCGCCGTAAAGGGCTGATTGTGACGCTGTCGATCATGGCGGCCGGCACCTTCATGATTGTGCTGATCCCCTCTTACCAGAGCATTGGCCTGTGGGCGCCGTTGCTGGTGCTGCTGGGCCGTCTGCTGCAGGGCTTCTCCGCCGGTGCTGAGCTGGGCGGCGTCTCTGTCTATCTGGCTGAGATCGCCACGCCGGGCCGCAAAGGCTTCTACACCAGCTGGCAGTCGGGCAGCCAGCAGGTGGCGATCATGGTGGCCGCCGCGATGGGCTTTATTCTCAATGCGCTGCTGGCAGAATCGGTGATCCGCGACTGGGGCTGGCGGATTCCTTTCCTGTTCGGCTGCCTGATCGTGCCGTTTATTTTCGTGCTGCGTCGCAAGCTGGAAGAGACGCAGGCCTTCAACGCGCGGCGCAGCCATCCTGATGTGAAACAGGTGTTCCGCATCCTGCTCGCCAACTGGCAGGTGGTGATTGCCGGGATGTTGATGGTCGCGATGACCACGACCGCGTTTTACCTGATTACGGTTTACGCCCCGACCTTTGGCAAGAAAGTGCTGCTGCTCAGCGCCTCCGACAGCCTGCTGGTGACCCTGCTGGTGGCGGTATCGAACTTTATCTGGCTGCCGATTGGCGGCGCGCTCTCCGACCGATTTGGTCGCAAACCGATCCTGATCGCCATGACCCTGCTGGCGCTGACGACCGCCTATCCGGCACTGAGCCTGCTGGCGGCGGCACCGGGCTTCTCAATGATGCTGGGCGTACTGCTGTGGCTGTCGATGATTTACGGTCTCTACAACGGCGCGATGATCCCGGCACTGACCGAGATTATGCCAGCCGAAGTGCGGGTGGCGGGCTTCTCGCTGGCCTACAGCCTGGCGACGGCGCTGTTTGGCGGCTTCACGCCGGTGATCTCTACCGGCCTGATTGAGCTGACCGGGGATAAAGCCTCGCCCGGCTACTGGATGAGTTTTGCTGCCGTCTGTGCGCTGCTGGCCACTCTCTACCTCTACCGCCGGACCGGTGAACGCCTGCCGCAGACCCGCAACTCTTTCAGCTAAGGAAACCCGGATGAAAGGTTATTTTGTCTTATTCGCTCTGCTGATCAGCGTGGCGGGCAGTGCCTGCGCGCAGACCAAAGCATTGACCGTGATGATCTCAGGCGGCTTTAAAGCGGCGTGGGATCAATTATCCCCGCGCTATGCGCAACGTGAAGGCATTCAGATCCGCACCGTCGCCGGTCCGTCAATGGGCAAGACGCCGCAGGCGATCCCGGCGCGGCTGGCGCGGGGTGAATCCGCCGATCTGGTGATTATGGTGGGCGACGCGCTGGCCGATCTGGAAAAACAGGGCCGCACGCTGTCCGGTTCACGGGTTGAACTGGCCGATTCCCGCATCGGTGCGGTGATCAGACAGGGTGCAACGCCGGTGACTATCGACAGCGAAAGCGCGCTGCGCAATACGCTGCTCAACGCCCGCTCGATCGCCTATTCAGACAGTGCCAGCGGCAAATATGTCAGCAGCCAGCTGTTCAGCCGGCTGGGAATTGCGGATCAGGTCAGGGCGAAGGCGTTTAAAGTCGAACGCATCCCGGTTGCCTCACAGGTCGCGGCAGGCAAATACAGCATCGGGTTTCAGCAGGTCAGTGAGCTGCTGCCGGTCGCTGGCGTGACTTTCGTGGGCGAGTTGCCGGACACACTGCAATACACCACCCGCTTTGCCGGTGCAGTGGTCCGGCAGTCCGCGCAGCCGGACGAGGCGCGTCAGCTGCTGCGCTGGCTCGCCTCGCCCGAGGTACAGCAGGTGGTACGTGAGACCGGGCTGCACCCGATCGTGACGTCGCAGCCGACCGGCGTCACCCGGCCGGTCAGACAGCCTGATACTGTTCAATAATCAGCGTTTCCAGCTCGACGGCCAGATGCGACAGCGTGCGACCGCTTTTACGCAGCAGCCCGACGGTGCGCCTGACTGGCGGATCGGTCAGCGGCACCGAGGTCAGCGCAGAATGCCCGGAAACCGGCATCGACATCGCGGGCACGGCAGCAATGCCCAGCCCCGCTTCAACCATACCCAGCATCGTGGTGACATGCCGGGTTTCGCAGATGCAGGCTTTCTCCGGCACAATGTGCGCCAGCGCCTGATCGAGCAGGTTACGGTTACCGGAGGTTTTATCCAGCCCGATCCAGCTCTGCTGATAAAATTCGTGCCAGCTCAGGCTCGCTCTGGCCGCAATCGGGTCTTCATGCCGACAGGCCGCCACGTAAGGATCGTCGCGCAGCGGCAGAAAATGCACATCGGGCTGGCTGCGGCCGGAGAAGCTGATGCCAAAATCCGCCTGACCGCCTGTCACCGCGTCATAAACATTGGCGGCGCTGCTGTCGATCAGCTTGACCCGCACCCGCGGATAGCGAGCCTGAAACAGCCGGATAATATTGGGCATGAAGTAATAGGCAGCGGAAGGCACGCAGGCGACTGTGATCAGGCCGGTACGGGTCAGGCTGACCTCACTCAGATCGGCCATCACCTCTTCAAAATCCACCAGCAGCTTGTCCGATCGCTCGGCAAAGGCGTGTCCCTTTAGCGTCAGAGTGACCCGCCGCGTGGTGCGCTCAAACAGGCGAATACCCAGCGCCGTTTCGAGCTTGTCTATTCTGCGGCTCAGGGCCGACTGCGACAGGCAGATCGATTCCGCCGCGAGGCGAAAATTGCCATACTCCACCAGCGCGCGGAAGGCATAGAGATCGTTGAGATCGACATTAACCGGCATGGTGACTTGCTCCTCTGTTGCGCATCAGACCTCCTCCCGCTCGTCGCCACGCAGCGCGCTGAAATCGGTGACGAAACGCTGCAGTAACTGTTCCAGCGCGCCACGATCTTCCTCCGGCCAGTGCGCAAACACCCGCTGGTAGATCTGCTCCCGTTGCGCATCAATTTTATCGGTCATCGCTTTACCGGCTGGGGTAATCGCCGCCTCGTTGATCCGTTTGTCGCTGGCATTTTTCTGGCGCTGCACCAGCCCGGTCTCTTCCAGCTTCGCCACCTGCCGACTGACGGTGGTGTAATCGCGCCCCACCCGATCGGCGAGCTCACCAACCCCGATCGGACCGAACCGGCCGATCTGCACCAGCAGCGGAAACAGCGCGCGATCAAGCTCAATCCCGGCACCTTTGATCATGGCCAGGTCGCGCTGAGGGCGGTTAAACGCCCCGACCAGGGTCAGTAAGCTGTTGTGCAGCGGATCAAACTGACCATTATGTGTATTTTGCACCTTTTTCATTGACGCTATCCAGAGGCAGGAATAATGTGTGTAATCTACACTCATTAAGCCCACAACAGAAGGTCCATAGCCATGAAAGCAGCCATCATCGCGCAGCCAGGCGAAAAACCGCACTACGGTGATTTTCCTGAACCCCAGGCAACAGCAGAGCAGCTGCGGGTCAGGGTGAAAGCCGCTGCCATCAGCCAGCTGGCAAAATCCCGCGCAGCGGGTACCCATTACAGTTCATCCGCGCACTATCCGTTTATCCCCGGCATTGACGGCACTGGCTATCTCGATAACGGCGATCCGGTCTACTTTCTGGCGTTTGACGGAAGCTGGGGCAGCATGGCTGAGACCACTCTGGTGCGTCGCGAAAGCCTGATTCCGCTGCCGCCGACGCTCGACCCGGTCATCGCTGCGGCGATAGCCAATCCCGGTATGTCTTCGTGGGCCGCCCTGACCCGCCGGGCGGCGCTGCGGCCAGGGGAAACGGTGCTGATTAACGGAGCTACCTCCACCTCGGGTCGGCTGGCTATCCACATTGCCCGTAGTCTGGGCGCGGGGAAAATCATCGCCACCGGCCGCAACAAAGAGACGCTGCAACAGTTACAGCATGAGGGGGCTGATATCACCCTGACGCTGGATGCGCTGCCAACAGCGCTGCCCGACCTGATGGCGCAAGGCGTGGATGTGGTGCTGGATTATCTGTGGGGTGACAGTGCGCTGGCGATTATGACGGCGGCGGTGCGTGGCGGCGACAAGGTGGTGCGCTTTGTACAGATTGGTTCGCTGAGCGGACAGGAGATTCCGCTGCACAGTAAACTGCTGCGTTCATCCGGATTGACGCTGATGGGCAGCGGCCTCGGCAGCGTCTCTGATGGCGAGCTGATCGCCTCGATTGGCGAAATGCTGCGGGCCGCCGGAGCCCACCCATTTTCCGTGCCTTTCCGCACCCGTCCGTTAAGCGAGGTCGCGCAGGCGTGGGACGAAGACGACAGCCGCTGCCGGACGGTGTTTACGCTGTAATATCTCACGCCGCTTCAGCGCGACGGTTCCAGCGGATGCAAAAAGCGCTCAGGATAATCGGGCGTAATCGCCTGCTGGCTGTCGTAGCGACCAAACAGCTTATAGCGGTTTAAGGCGATGCGGTCGTAGGCGAAATTGCTGATGGCGTCAGGGAAATGGCGCAGCACGCCGAGGCCGCGCCAGGGTGCCGGCAGATGCCGCATGACGCGAAAGACCGCCTGCGCCCGCAGCCAGTGCTGGTCACCGGCGATATAGACAATGGTACTGACGTTCTCTTCCGGTAAGCCCGCCCAGCGCAGCAGCGCCTTGCCCTGCTCGCTCTGTACCGCCGCAAAACGAACCTGCCGCGCCAGTCGATGGCGCAGCAGGAACCGGACCCAGCCGTTGCACAGCTTGCAGACGCCGTCATACAGCACGGCACTCTCACCGGTTTGCAGATAAGGGGGTGATGACATCCTGCAACTCCTCAATGGGTGAACATTGAGGTGAAGTGTAGCTGTTTCTCTCCAGCTGTTGCTGTAACCAGCGGGCGACCGCTGCCTCATGCAGGTCGCAGGCATCAACCTGCAGCACCGGCCCCAGCGCCATCGGCTGCGCCTGTTGCGCCAGCTGGCGCAGTTCGGGCAGGTATTCCGCGCCGGGATGACCCGGAAGCCGCTGCGACAGCCGCGCCTGGTAACGCGCCACGGCCTCCTCCGGCGTGATCTGCATCCACAGCTCCAGCACCGCGCCAACGCCGGCCTGTTGCAGTCCCTGTTCCAGCAGCGCGCGCGGCTGGAAGCCGAACCAGGCATCTATCAGCCAGATCTGACTGGCTGGCGCCTGGCCGACAATGTTCCAGATCGCCTGATAGGCGGCGCAGCCGAGCTGCCGGTTGCGCTGCCGATCCACCGGCGCGAAGCAGGCCATAAAGGGTTCCTTGAGGCTGTCGAGCGTCAGCACCGGCCAGCCGAAGCGCTGGGAGAGCGCCCGCGTCAGCGTGCTTTTCCCCGAGGCGGGAATGCCGTTGACCAGCACCACGCGCTTTAACGAATTGTTGGTGGTCATAAGATGTCGATGACCTCCGCAACGCTGCTGGCCTGGCGCAATCTGACCAGCGTCTCCGCATCCTCCAGCAATGACACGATGGCGCGGATACCCTCTTCGATATGCGCATTACTGTCGCGGGCACCAAACATAATCACAATGTCCGCTTTATCGCTGCCGTCAAAGGCGATCGGCTCTGTCAGTACAATCAGGCTGAAGCAGTCACGAATCACTCCGGCTTCCGGCCGTGCATGGGGAATGGCGATCCCCTCTTCAAACACATAATAGGCACCATGCGCCAGGGTATTGGCGATCACCGCGTCCGGGTAACTGGCGTGAAGATAGCCACCGCTGACCAGCGGCTCGGCGGCCAGCGCGATTACCTGACGCCAGTCCGTGGCGTCAATCCCGACCTGAATCGCGTTGGCTTGCTGCAATAACTGCTTAATGCTCATCACGGCTCCTTAAATCGACTGGCGAATGACGTTGCGTAATTCATCGATTTTGACAAACAGCGCATCAATTTCATTGCGGTAGTGACGGCTTTTAGCAAATAACGTTAATGCCCGATTATATTCCAGCATTAATTGTTTTTGCGTTTCGCCATTACGCGGATCGATTGCCAGCTTATTTTCCAGCTCGGTTATTTTTTCACGGCTTAATTCCGCCAGATGATCCTGCTGATCGGCGTCTGGCTGATTGACCGGCGGCGACTTTTTTAAGAATCCAAACATAGCGTCTCCTGCCCCGAATGGCGCCGGGGCACCTCAGGTTATGGCTTAATTAACATTGGAACGGCCGGTGAAGAGATTGGCTGACGACTGACGCGCCCTTACCTTCGCCGGTTAACGGAATAACTGCATCTTCTCCACCAGCACGCTGGTTACCGCATCATTGGCAGGCACCAGGAAATTACGCACGCTGTCGTTGACCTTGCCTTTTTCAAAACTATTTTTGCACTGCGCCACCCATTGAACGTTCATTTCCGTGCCGACATTCACCTTTTCAATGCCGCTGCTGACCGCTAAACGCATATCTTCGTCACTGACGCCGGTCCCGCCGTGCAGCACCAGCGGCGTGTGGGTGGCAGCCGTGATATCCGCCAGCCGCTGATGCTGGATATGCGCTTTACCGGTATAGAGGCCATGCACGGTGCCGATTGAGATCGCCAGCATATCGACGCCGGTTTCTTCGACGAAGCGCCTGGCATCCTCCACCGGCGTAAAGGCTATCGCCTCCATCTCCACGCATTTACCATCTTCCGACCCGCCAATCGCCCCGAGCTCCGCCTCTACCGAGACATTATGTGGCCGCGCCATATCGATTACCCGGCGGGTATTGGCAATATTCTCGTCAATCGGCAGGTGCGAACCGTCATACATCACCGAACTGAAGCCGGCATCAATGGCGGTCTGAATCGCCGCTAAATCGGAACAGTGATCGAGATGCAGGCAGGTCGGTACTTTCATACTCTCTGACAGCGATTTAATCGCATCAACCAGCAGCTTATGGCCGAGATATTTCGCCGTGCCGGTAGAGATCTGAATCATTAATGGACTATTGGTTTTTTCCGCCGCTTTAAAATAGGCGGGCAGCATCTCCAGACAGTGCAGATTAAAGGAGCCGACCGCTTTAAAATCGCGTTGCTTAGCCAGCTGTAACAGATCGGCGAAATTATAAAGTTTCATGGATTTTTTCCTCTTGCGGCTTAGTGGATTTCCCGTTAACAAACCAGGCGAGTGCAGTAACAAAAGCGATGAACAGCGCGACAAACAGCCAGTTGTTCTGGAAGGCGTGGCCCAGTACCAGACCGGTGCTGATCACATCGGAGTCGCTGAAGGTGACACCGGTAAAGCCGTAGCTCTCCAGCATCGGTACCAGAATGGCGGGCAGCAGCGTGATGAACAGGCCGTGGACAAAGCCGCCAATCATCGCCCCGCGCCGTCCGCCGATGGCATTACCGAACACCCCGGCAGTGCCGCCAGCGAAGAAGTTGGTCAGCAGTCCCGGCAGGATCATCGCCAGGCCAAACATCGGAAAGATGAGCATGCCCACAATGGAGCCGAGCGTGGTGGCCAGGAAGCCGACGATCACCGCGTTCGGCGCGTAGGGAAACATCACCGGGCAGTCGAGCGCCGGTTTAGCGTCCGGTACCAGCCGCATCGCAATGCCACGGAAGGCCGGCACCAGTTCGTTCAGCAGCAGACGTACCCCGCTGTAGAGCACGAACACCCCGGCCACGAACTGAATCGACTGCATAAAGGCGTACATCAGGTAGTTCATGCCGTTACTGTACTGCGCGATAAACGCCGGACCGGCCGCCACCGCCGGGATCAGATACATCGGCACCATCACCAGCGCCATTGACAGATAGGTGTCCTGCAGGAATTTGAAGTTATCCGGCAGCTTCAGGTCTTCGGTGGAGCGCGATCCCTTGCCGACCACTTTCGCCACCGCCGCCGTCACCAGATAGCCAATGGTGCAGAAGTGACCCAGCGCGACATCATCGGAATCGGTAATCCGCCGCACCACCGGCTGCGCCAGCGCAGGCATCACCACCGCCATAATCCCGCCAAAAATACCGCCGGTCAGGATCAGCGGCAGACCGGTCAGCCCGGCTTTGTAGCCAATCACTGCGCCAATCGTCGCCATCCACAGTAGCGCCTGGCCGGTAAGGAAGATGTACTTAAACGGCGTAATGCGGGCGATGATGATATTGACGATAAAAATCACCAGCAGCGTCAGCGCCACTTCCGATCCCAGTTCCCGGTTCGCCAGCCCGGCAATTGCCGCCACATCGGTGATATAGCCCTGCATGCCGAAGCCGTGGGTAAAGATGGTGTTAAGGAAGGTCAGCGTGCCGACGATGATATTGATCCCGGCCATCATAATTAAAAAGCCCAGCAGGGTTTTAAAGGTGCCTTCCACCACCTTGCCCGCCGATTTTTTTTGCAGCAACAGACCGATCAGGCCAATAAAGGCGATCAGAATCGAGGCCTGCCCTAATAAGTCTTTTACCAGGAAGTCGATCACACTATTCATGGGCAGCGACCTTCATGTTGCGTTCTTTTAAAAAGGCCACAATCTTCTGCTCTATTTCCGCTTTATCGGTGAGCTTATTAAGAATAATGACCCGCTTGATCTGTTCCGGACTGGCGTCGGCATTTAACACATCGGCAAAGGCTTTTTGCGTCAGAATCATGTCTGATTTAAACGCATTGGCTTCTGAAATGGTGGTGTGGTCAATATCCGCGTCAATTTCCAGCTTTTTTAATACCGCTTTTGCGCTCATCTCAATCGCAAAGCTGGACCCTAACCCGCAGCCACAAACACATAAAATTTTCAGCATGGTTATCTCCTCACAATATATTCAGTTGTTTAGCGAGTTTGTAATGATGCCCGTCAGTATCGACCAGGCGTTTTTGCATGCTTATTAAATCAATCGGAATCGGTTTATTGCTGCCATTAATAATGACGGCTTTATTACGCATTCCCGACTGAATACAACGCACCACTTCACTGGCCATAATGGTGCCCTGATAAATTTCCTCGCAGGTCGGTTCACCATTACGCAATCCGTAACCGAGAATGGTTTTGCGGATACGCACACCAATTAACGGTTCAAGCTGTTTGATTAAGGTATCGATCGCCCCCTGAAAACCGGGCGAGTATTCACGGGTGTAACCTTCTGAGCAGAGGATCACCACGCTGTTCTGCTGCGCCAGCCGCTGAGTGATACGCTGGGCCAGCTGCGGCAGCGGGATCTGACACTCCGGGATCAGGGCAAAATCGGCGTTGGATTTCAGGGCCGACTGCAGAGTTAGCTCGCCGCAATAGCCGCCGAGCAGCTCCAGCATAAAAACCCGTCCGGGCAGCGCACGTCCGGTATTACGCAGTTTTGCCACCTCCTTCAGGACCTGCTCGCAGGCGGTGGAAAAGCCGAGGGTATAGTCACTGCCAAAGACATCGTTATCTATCGTCATGCCGACGCCAAAACAATTCACGCCGAACTCCGACAGATGATGCAGAAATTGCAATGAACCATCCCCGCCCGCCATGATTAATAGATCAATGCGGGCACTTTTCAATTGACGGGCAATGAGTTCATATTCGCTGCGCAACAATTTTTTTTGCGTCCGTCCCGATTGCATCACCGGGATCGGGGCGATAGAAAAGTCGAGCAGATCGCGCGGACTAATATCACGATGCTGATGCGCTAATAAGCCTGGAATACCCCCATCGAATATCACGATTTCCGCCTGAGCCAGACGACCGAGCTGGAAAACAAAATTATTAATACCGCTGACATCGCCGCCGCTAATAACCATTCCGATCCGCATCATTTTGACCCCGCTGACGTAATTGGTGCTGGCGTTCATTGTTCCGGGATAAGGGGTTGTTATTTGCAATGGAGATCACAGTTACGCGCGGTATATTTCTGGTGAAGAGATTGACAGCGGATAATTAACCGGGTTATTTGTGAGTAGGATCACAAATTAAAGCCGCGGCGGAGATTTACAGAACTTAAATAAATCAGTGGGTTAGGCTTTGACCGACGGGAATCAGGCTAAGGGTTCACCGGCCGCGTTAATCGCCGGGTGATGTCGTTACAGATTTGTGATTTCCGCCTCATTTTTTCCGGTTCAGCCACGTTTTTCACCCGACAGGCCACGGCGAGGTGAATTAAAAACGCCCGGCGCGCGCGTTTTTAATTTCACCGATGAGAGGATAACGCGGGGAAGAAAGCAGCAAGATTCAGCTCAGCAGCAAAAACGTTCAGCCGTCTGCTATCGCTATGACGGGTTCACATCAATGCCCATTTTTTTCATTCTGGATAACAGCGTGGTTCGTTTCAGCCCCAGACGCACGGCGGCTCCGCGCGGTCCGGCAACGACGCCGTTCGTCTCCTTCAGCATGGCAATAATTCGCTGACGTTCATCCTCTTCGCTCAGGGAGGAAACGGGCGCGGAGTACGGCGCCCCGGATGGCAGGATCGGTGCAGCGAAGGTCAGGGGCTGATTAAACTCTTCAAACGGCATCTCCAGCACCGTTCCACGCGTCAGCAGTACCGCACGCTCAATGACATTTTCCAGCTCCCGTACATTTCCAGGCCACGGCATCCGGCTCAGCAAACGCAGTGTTTCGGCCGGAATACTGTCGATCGTCCGCTTCATGCGTTTGGCGATTTTGTAGGTCAGAAACTTCACCAGCTGCGGGATATCTTCCGGACGTTCACGTAACGGCGGAATAACAATCGGGAAGACGTTCAGCCGGTAATAGAGGTCGCTGCGAAATTCTTTGTCTGCGACCATCTGTTTCAGGTCACGGTTTGTGGCCGCGATCATGCGGACATCCACCGAGATCAGTTTGTTACCGCCGACCCGCTCAAACTCCTGCTCCTGCAATATGCGCAGCAGTTTCGGTTGCAGCTCCAGTGGGATCTCGCCGACCTCATCGAGAAACAGCGTGCCCTGATCCGCCAGCTCAAAGCGCCCCATTCTTTGCGCCGTTGCGCCGGTAAAGGAGCCCTTCTCATGGCCAAACAGATCGCTTTCCATCAGCCCGGCAGGCATTGCCGCACAGTTCATTTTTACCATGCGACGATCGCGGCGATCGCCGAGATTATGGATGGCCCGGGCGATCAGCTCTTTACCGGTGCCGGTTTCACCGAGGATCAGCACCGAACAGTCGCTTTTCGCCACGATCTCCACCTGTTTCAACACCGCTGACATACGGGGGCTGCGCCCGACGATGTAACTGAAGTCAGGATTGTTGCTGTTGATCTGCTCGGTCAGATAGAGGTTTTCATGCTGCAGCTTCTCTTTCAGGCTTTTGATTTCCTGATAGGCCAGTGCATTATCCACCGCGATGGCGATGCGCTCAGCGATCTGCTGCAGCACCCGCAGGTTGGTAGAATTGAAATTATCGGGCTGACAGCGCGCCAGCTTTAACACCCCCAGCGTTTTATGCCCGAAGCGTAGCGGCAGAACGCACAGCGTTTTGGTTTGATCGCGCCACAGCAGATGGAACAGCGTTCGCTCTTCAGTTTCTCCCTCTGGCTTCAGATGCGTCAGCAGCATCTCGCCGCTTTTCATCACCTGCTGCTCCAGCGTGCCGGCCAGCGTCATCCGCGATTGCTCACGCTCCGCAACATCGGCCTGCAGGTAATGGGTGGCGTAAACATTTGCCTGCTCGCTCTCCTGACCGGCATCACATAACACGATGCTGATGGCGTTGATATGGAAGAAGTGATGAATGGTTTTGGCGATTTCGCCGGTCAGCTCATCGAGATCTAATTTGGACAGCACCGCATTGGTGATATCCACCAGAATACGAAAATCGTCACGCTCGTGACGCAGCAGGGATTGCTGCAGTAAGGCGTTTTCGCGCAGCTGAATCTGCCCGACCGCAATCGCCGCCAGCGTGGCGAGCTCATACAGGCTGTTCTTCTCCTCTTCACTGAATGGGGCGGCCTGCTGGCGGATAAACTCACACCCGCCCAGCAAGCCGGACGAGGCCAGCAGCGGCACCAGACAGTAGTCGCTGAACGGCGGATAGAGATTCAGTGCCGCCAGTTGCGGATAGCGAAGGTGCAGCGCTTCACTGCGCCAGACCTGGGTTTTTGGATTACTCCGCAACGCCTGCACCGGGCCGGTTGCCAGCAGGGTTTGATCCTGATAACTGATCGGCTGATGATGCGCGTCGAGGCCGTAAAAACTGACGCGCTCACTGTTGTTGTCGAACAACACCAGCGACACGCTATCTGCCATACCGGCGGTCTGAATCAGCTGGTTCAGGGCTTGCAGCAGCGCTGGCATGGTCTGCTGAAGCAGTAACATGCGTGTCAGTTCCAGTAATCCCTGGTGTGGGGAGGTGCTCATGGTTGCACTCTGCATAGCGTTGGCTCTGGATATCGAAATTAAGTGAAATAAGTTGTTCCTGGGGGGCGAACCGCGTTGAAAAGTCTACCGCTTTCCGCGCCGCCGTCGCCCTGATGAGATCAACAAATACGAGGTAATGGCTCCGAATGCGGCAACATCAGCTGGCGTGAAACACCCAGCGTCCCGCGCAGAGAGACCTGCGGCGTCCGGGTCACTTCACCTATGGTTGCGGCATCAGCACCCAGCGGATGCGTGCGCAGCAGGGAAAGCGCCTGCTCTTCTGCCTCTGCAGAGACCACCACCACCACTTTGCCTTCATTGGCGAAGTTCAGCGGTTCCAGTCCCAGCAGTTCTGCCAGGCCACGCACCGCTGGCTTAACCGGCAGCGCATCCTCATCAATGCAGAAGCCGCATCCGCTGGCCGCGCTGAACTCATGCAAAATGGCATTGACGCCACCGCGCGTCGCATCGCGCAGAGCATGAACCCCGCTCAGCCCGCGCAGCGGTGCAATCATCGGTGCCAGCACCGCGCAGTCGCTCTCCACCCCCAGCACCATTCCCAGCTTTTCACGCAGATTAAGGATCGCTGCGCCGTGATCGCCCAGCGTACCGCTGACGATCACTTTATCGCCCGCGCTGATCTGGCTGGCACACCAGTTAACCGCCGTCGGAATGACCCCGATCCCGGCGGTATTGATAAAAATTTTGTCGGCCGCGCCGCGCTGCACCACTTTGGTGTCGCCGGTGACAATCGCGATGCCTGCCTCACGCGCGGTCTGCGCCATCAGGCTGACGATCTGCTGCAAATCGGCGAGCGGTAAGCCCTCCTCCAGAATAAAACCGCAGGAGAGATAAGCCGGTGTTGCGCCGCTCACCGCCAGATCGTTGGCGGTTCCGCACACCGCCAGCTTGCCGATATTGCCGCCAGGGAAAAAAACCGGATCGATCACGTAGCTGTCCGTGGTAAACGCCAGCCGATCGCCCTGCGCGCTCAGGCTGGCCAGCGACAACCGCGCGCCATCTTCCTGCTGATTAAGCCAGGGATTGTCGAACGCCCGCAGGAAGATCTGTTCAATCATCTGCTGCATCGCCCGTCCCCCGCTGCCGTGCGCCAGGGTGACAACCTCGTTATCCTTACTCATTCAGGCCTGCCTTCTGTTGCTGAAGCTGTTGCTGCGGTGTTGCCGCCGTGGTCGTTTCCTGATGCCGGTACTGATACCACGCCGCGCACGCGCCTTCAGAAGAGACCATCAGCGCCCCAAAGGCGTTGTGGGGCGTACAATCGTTGCCAAACAGCGGACACTGATGCGGTCTGCAGCGCCCGGTCAGAACCTCACCGCACCGGCAGCGCGGATCGTCCGCGACCGGCTGCGCCTGCGGGCGAAAGCGCCGTTCCGCATCAAACGCGGCATAGGCTGGCGTCAGGGCTATTGCCGAGGTTTCGATCAGCCCCAGGCCGCGCCACTCACTGCTACCGGAGAGCGTAAAAACCTCGCGCATCGCCTGTTGTGCCAGCAGGTTACCCTGTTGCGTCACCACGCGGCGGTACTGATTTTCGGTTTTACAGGACCCCTCGCAAATCTGGTTCACCAGCATCAGCACGCTTTGCAGCATGTCGAGTGGCTCAAAGCCGCTGATCACCAGCGGCTTGCGAAAGGTCTGATTGATGAAGCGGTATGGCGCGGTGCCGGTGATCATGCTGACGTGACCCGGTGCCAGAAAGGCATCAATCCGCACATCCTGCTGGGACAGCAGGCTGCGTAAGGTGGGCATCAGGCTGATGTGCTGGCAGAAGACCGTGAAATTGGTCAGCGCTTCACGCCGCGCCTGTTGCAGGGTGACAGCCGTGACCGGCAGCGTGGTTTCAAACCCCAGCGCAAAAAACACCACCTGTCGTGACGGATTTTCCCGTGCCAGCTGCAGCGCATCGATCGGCGAGTAGACCACGCGGATTTCTGCGCCGCGCTCGCGCGCCTGCGCCAGCGATCCCTGTTTACCCGGCACCCGTAAGGCGTCACCAAAGGTGCAGAAAATCACTTCAGGATGGGCGGCAATTTCACAGCAGGCATCAATGCGCCCCATCGGCAATACGCACACCGGACAGCCCGGTCCGTGGATAAATTCCAGCTGCGGTGGCAGCAGTTTATCCAGCCCGAATTTAAAAATAGCGTGAGTGTGTCCGCCACAGACTTCCATAATCTGCATCGGCTTGTCGGGGCTAAAAGGCAGCCTCGCCGCCCGCTGATGCAGCCGTTCAACCAGCGCCTGCGCCAGTTGCGGATCGCGAAATTCATCGACAAAACGCATTAGCTTTTGGCTCCCGCAGTGAGAAACAGCGCGACATCAGCCTCGACTTCCCCCATCGCCTGCAGCGCCGCCAGCGTTTCCAGCGCTTCCTGTTGATCAAGCCGGCTCAGCGCGAACCCGACATGGATTAACACCCAGCAACCGATCAGCGCCTCGCGGTCGCCTTCGCAGACCAGCGCGATATTCACTTCCCGACGCAGGCCGCAGACTTCGGCCCACGCGTGATCGATCCGCGTCTCATGCAGGGCAACAATCTGTCCCGGAATGCCTATGCACATCGCTGCTGCTCCAGCCAGGCCAGCCACTCCGCCATGCCAGCGCCGCGGGTGGCAGAGAGCGCGATCACCTCAATCTGCGGATTGATCTGCCGGGCGTAAGCGATGCAGGCGTCGACGTCAAAACTGACATAAGGCAGCAGGTCAATTTTATTCAGGATCATCAGCCGGGAAGCGGCAAACATATCGGGATATTTGAGCGGTTTGTCTTCGCCTTCGGTCACCGAAAGCAGCGCCACCTTGTGGCGTTCCCCCAGGTCAAAACTGGCCGGACAGACCAGGTTGCCGACATTCTCAATGAACAGCAGGCTGCCCGGGCTGGGCGACAGATGATGCAGCGCATCGTGAACCATCTGCGCGTCCAGATGGCATCCTTTACCGGTGTTGACCTGAATCGCCGCCACGCCCGTGGCACGGATGCGATCGGCATCGCGGCTGGTTTGCTGGTCACCTTCAATCACCGTACAGACAACGCGGGCTGCCAGTTGCTCCAGCGTGCGGGTCAGCAAGGTGGTTTTACCGGAGCCGGGGCTGGAGACCAGATTCAGCGCCAGAATGCCCGCAGCGGCAAAGTGCGCACGGTTGTGCGCAGCAATCTGATTATTCTTCGCCAGCACGTCCATTTCGATATCCACCAGCCGGCGCGGCGCAAACGGCAGGCCAGAAGGATGATGACCCGAAGGATCAGACGAAAAGGCGTGACCGGGACGATCGTCGCGGCTGACGCCTTCGATACGCCGTTCACCGCTGGCGCAACCACAGGTACTGCACATAGCGTTCTCCCCAGGCAACTGTGTTGCCGGTTATTCAATTTCGATGCGTTTGATTTTCATGCCGCTATCGGCCACCACCCGCACATCCTGGCCGCCGCAATGCGGACAGCGCAGCACGCCAGGGCTGAGTAAGCCGATGGCCTGCTGGCAGCGGTGGCACCAGCCTGCCGCCTCCGGCGTTTCCAGATACAGCGTGCAGCCCTCGGCGAGCGTTTCACGGCACGCCAGCGCAAAGCAGAATTGCACCGCATCCGGCTCAACGCAGGAGAGCGCGCCGATTTCGATCCACACTGCGGTAATTCGGCTGGCGCAGTGTTGCTGCCCGAACTGTTGCATTATTTCTACCGCGTTCTGACACAGCGTAATTTCATGCATTGCGCCTCCTCTGCCTGGCGTTAAATAAAGCGGACACCCACGGGCATTTGCAATATTGATGCCAGGAAAAGCAATGAAATAAAAAGCTGCCCAATCCTCTGTCAGAATAATGTCGTTCTTTCCGACATAAATGACGAAATAGCGACCATCGACACTTGCGGCTATTTGGTTGGCAGAATGAATAACGCTGATGAGGCCCGTAATCGCCTGATAATCATTCATTTAAGCAATGCGGTAAAAAGCTGGCCCGATTTATGCTTAGAGAGCGTTAATGCTGTCCTTTTTATTCATCGCCACCCTGGCAGCCAGAGGAATAAAAAGGCATTAACGCACCACTCAATGACGGGTAATGACAATGAGCACACTCAGCGAACTGACCAGCAAGGCGGATTACATCGCCTGCAAAAATGGTCATCTGAAATCACAATGGCGGACCTATCAGAACAGCCTGATACAGGCCATCACGCAGCTTAACAGCAAGATAAATCATGAATTTAGCTGCGGGGAGCAGCAGGATGTCCGCTTCACGCTGTTTAACCACTTTAGCGTCAGCATTCATCTCAGCGACGACTTCTACAGCCAGAAGATCCTCTACAGCCTGAACATGGCACACGACGGCGAACAACCTGACTTCAGGCCGTTTACCGAGGCCTCGCTGAGTGAAGAAGGCTGGGTCGATCGCACCGTGGATATAAAAGATAAAAACGCGGTACTGGAACACTACCTCAATAAAATATCGGGGCTCTACCAGTGTATTTTTGACGCATTAAAAAATGACCAGCCGGTCTATTCCCAGCTGGAACAATTATTCATTCGTCGCTGAATCTGTTTCGGTTTTTAACTTTGTGGTTAAAACCGTAAGGGCTTTTATTGCCGGTCGTGTGCGCGAATCATTCCGACATAAATGTCGATTTAAGTGACGATTTCGTCAGCTTTGACGAAATTAACAGGAGACTTCATGAGCGTTAACGCTGCCATGAATCAATATATTATCGCTGACCCGAAACGGTGTATCGGCTGCAATACCTGTATGGCCAGCTGTTCACAGGAACACCAGCGCCACGGTTTACAATCCGCGCCCCGTTTGCAGGTGATGCGTAACCGGCTCGATTCCGCGCCGGTGATGTGCCACCAGTGTGAAGACGCGCCCTGTGCCCAGGTCTGCCCGGTCAATGCCATCCGCCGCGAAAACCACGCGATTCATCTCAATGAAAGCCTCTGTGTGAGCTGCAAGCTGTGCGGTATCGCCTGCCCGTTCGGGGCAATCAGCTTTTCCGGCAGTGCTCCGCTGGCAATTCCGCGCGACTGCAATAGCGCCAAAGCGCTGCCGGCTCCGCTGCCGCCGCGTGCCGTCAGCCCGTTTCTCGATTGCGTGCCGGGGCTGCGCGCGGTGGCGGTGAAGTGCGATTTGTGCAGCTTCAGTTCCGAGGGTCCGGCCTGCATCAGAACCTGTCCGACCCAGGCGATCACGCTGGTTACCGCGCAGCTGGCGGAAAAAGCCAGCCAGCAAAAACGACTGAATGCCATCAGCGTGCTGCCGGTCGGGCTGATCGCCCTGAGTGCCCCTGAGGGAGAGAACCGATCATGATGTCACTGTTTGCTTTATCACCGGCGGCGCTGGTGACGCTGGCGCTGTTGCTGTTTGTTGGCAGTGGCCTCGCTGGCGGGTTACTGGCGGCGGCGGCACGAGTCAGCAGCCTGATTTCCGGCATCGGCGGCATGGTGGCCGCCGGCGCGCTAGCGGTAGCCGCCCTTGAGCTGCTGAACAGCGGCACATCGCAGACGCTGCCGCTGCCGCCGCTGCCTTACCGTGCGGCGTTCAGCCCGCTGAATGCGCTGCTGTTGCTGACGCTCGCCGTAACCGCCCTGTGCTGCAGCCTCTATGCCTGCGCCTGGCTGGCGCGGGTCGATCGGCGTCGTCGCGCCCGCACTGGCCTGCTGTGTAATCTGTTGCTGGCGGCCCTGACCGCCGCCACGGTTGCCGCCAATGCCGTCGCGCTGATCCTGATGATGGAAATCGCTGCGCTGTGTGCCTATTTCATCATCGTGCAGGTCGATGATGTTAAAAGCCGCCGTGCCGGTCTCAATCACTATTTATCCGGTCGTCTCGGCACGCTGTGCCTGCTGCTGGCGTTCGGGCTGCTGCATCACGCCGCGGGCAGTCTCGATTTCGACCTGCTGCGCCAGTCATCCCTGACGGCAGGCACGAAATCCGTGGCATTCCTGCTGGCGCTGGCCGGTTTCGGGCTCTACGCCGGCATTATTCCGCTGCACGCCTGGGTACCGCAGTCGCACGCCAGCGCGCCCGCTCACGTTGCCGCGCTGTTCTCTGCGGTGCTGATGAAAATCGGCATTATCGGCCTGGTGAAAGTCGGTCTGGACCTGCTGGGCGCGCCACCACTCTGGTGGGGAATAACGGTGCTGCTGCTGGCGATGCTTACCGCCTTTCTCGGCGGACTCTACGCCCTGATGGAGCACGATATCCGCCGCCTGCTGGCCTGGCACACGCTGGAAAACGTCGGCATTATTCTGCTCGGTATCGGCGGCGCGATGGTCGGTGTGGCGCTAAATCTGCCGCAGCTGGCCTCGCTGGCGCTGCTGGCGGGCCTGTTCCATCTGTTTAATCACGGACTGTTTAAAACCGCGCTGTTCCTGACTGCCGGTGAAATCGAAATGCAGACCGGCATTCAGGATATGGAAAAGCTCGGCGGGATCGCCCGTCGGATGCCGTTTACCGCCATCGCCATGCTGATCGCCCTGATGTCGATGGCGGCGCTGCCACCGCTGAACGGCTTTGCCAGTGAATGGCTGCTTTATCAGTCACTGTTCCAGCTCAGCGCCAGTCACGCCATCATTGGACGCCTGATCGGACCGCTGCTGGCGGTGGGTCTGGCGCTGACCGGTGCGCTGGCGCTGATGTGTATTGCCAAAGTGTTCGGCGTGACCTGTCTGGGTGTTGCGCGCAGTCAGGCGGCGGCAGAGGCCAGCCCTGCGCCGCGGGCCATGACGCTCAGCAGCAGCCTGCTGGCGCTGTTGTGCGTGATGAGCGGCATCGCCTCGCCGTGGATAGTTCCGCACTTCTCCGCCGTGGCCGCCTCGGTGCTGCATCTGCCGGTGCTGGCGGCGGCCGGGCATGGCGTGACCTATTCCACCTCTTCTGCGGTCTCCGCGCCGATGATCGCTGTGCTGCTGCTGGCGATGCCGTTACTGCCGTGGATCATCGCCACTCTGCTGCGCGGCCCGCGCCTGCCCAACCGGACACGCGGTGATGCCTGGGCCTGCGGCTACGCGCATTCCGCCGACATGGTGGTGACCGCAACCGGTTTTGCCCAGCCGCTGCGCGTGATGTTTGCCCCGCTTTATCGCCTGCGTCAGCAACTGACACCCGCCCCGCTGGTGGCTGCGCTGCATCGTGGCTGGCTCGCGGCGTTCTGCCGACGTCTGGCGTTTATCGAACTGGCCGTGCTGCTGGTGGTAGCTGTTGCCTGAGGAACTGACTATGAAAACTTCACTGCTGTTTGCCGGATCGTTATGGCCGCTGGCGCTGCTGCAGGCGATCGCGTTGCTGGCGCTGGCACCGCTGTTTGCCGGCTTCAGCCGGGTCCTGCGCGCCCGGCTGCAAAACCGGCAAGGGCCAGGCCTGTTACAGGAGTACCGCGACCTCGGCAAATTGCTTAAACGTCAGAGCGTGGCACCGGCCGCGGCGGGCATCGCGTTTCGCAGTATGCCCTGTCTGCTGATCGGCGGACTGCTCACCATCGCCAGCGCGCTACCGATGGTGACGCTGGCATCGCCGATGGGTGCGGCAGGCGATCTCATCACCGTGCTTTACCTGTTTGCCGTGGTGCGGCTGGTCTTTGCCCTTGCCGGGCTGGATACCGGCAGCCCGTTCACCGGCATCGGTGCCAGCCGTGAAGCCGTGCTTGGCGTGCTGGTGGAGCCGATTTTGCTGCTCGGGCTGTGGGTGGCGGCGCTGGTCGCCGGTTCCACTTCGCTCGGCGCGATAGCCGCCCGGGTGCTGCACTGGCCGCTCTCCTCGTCGTTAACCCTGATGCTGGCCGCGCTGGCCTGCGCCTTTGCCTGCTATATCGAGCTGGGCAAGCTGCCGTTTGACATGGCCGAAGCCGAACAGGAACTGCAGGAAGGTCCGCTGACTGAATATTCCGGTGCCGCGCTGGGCGTGCTGAAACTCGGCATCAGCCTGAAACAGCTGGTGGTGTTACAGCTGTTCCTCGGCCTGTTTTTCCCGTTCGGGATGGCACAACAGCTGACGCCGCTGGCGTTGCTGATTGCCGTCATCGCCTGTGTGGCGAAACTGCTGATCGCGCTGTTGGTGGTGGCACTGATCGAGAACAGCGTGGCGCGTCTGCGCTTTCTTAAAACCTCCCGAACCACCTGGGCAGGCTTCGGGCTGGCGTTTCTGGCGCTGGTTTCCTGGCTGGTCACAGGCTGATTCCCCCTTTTCTGCTCCCGCTGCGGCGGGAAGAGGCTTTGTCATGAATGAGTTCAGTAGCGCATTAAATCAAAACCCGGTCGGCAAAGAGTATCTGGCCGCGCTGGCGCAGCAGTTTCCGTCGGCACTTTCAGGCAGTGAATGGCAGACCGATACGCAGGTAACGGTCACCATCAGGCTCAACTGGCTACCGGAAGTGGTCGAATGGCTCTGCTACCAGCAGGGCGGCTGGCTGTCGGTGCTGTTTGGCAATGACGAACGCACGCTGTGCGGCAACTACGCGCTCTATTACGTGCTGTCGATGGAAAAAGGCGTGAAGTGCTGGATTACCGTGCGTGCCGAAGTGGACCCGGTGTCACTGGAGTTTCCTTCCGTCACCCCGCGCGTGCCGGCGGCGGTCTGGGGTGAACGTGAGGTCCGGGATATGTACGGTTTACGACCGGTCGGCTTGCCGGACGAACGGCGGCTGGTGTTGCCGGATGACTGGCCGGACGATCTCTATCCGCTGCGGAAAGATGCGATGGATTACCGTCAGCGTCCCGCCCCGACCACCGACGAAGAAACCTACCCGTTTATCTCTGAAACCAGAGCAGGCAATAAAATTGTGCCGATCGGCCCGCTACACGTCACCTCAGATGAACCGGGACATTTTCGGCTATTCGTCGATGGTGAAGATATTATCGACGCCGACTACCGCCTGTTCTACGTCCATCGCGGCATGGAAAAACTGGCTGAAACCCGCATGGGCTACAACGAAGTGACCTTTCTGTCAGATCGGGTCTGCGGCATCTGCGGCTTCACCCACAGCGTCGCGTACACCTCCTCGGTGGAAAACGCGATGGGCATTGTGGTGCCGGAGCGCGCCCAGATGATCCGTTCGATTCTGCTCGAAGTTGAACGCCTGCATAGCCATTTACTGAACCTCGGGCTGGCCTGTCACTTTGTCGGTTTTGATTCCGGATTCATGCAGTTTTTTCGCGTGCGTGAACAGTCGATGAAGATGGCGGAAATCCTGACCGGCGCGCGAAAAACCTACGGCATGAATCTGATCGGCGGCATCCGCCGTGACATTCTCAAAGACGACATGATCGCCACGCTGGCGCTGGCGGCCAGTATGCGCCAGGAGCTTAACCAGCTGGTCGATATCCTGCTCAGCACGCCAAATACCCGCCAGCGCAGCATCGGCGTCGGCATTCTCGACCCGCAGGTTGCGCGTGATTTCGCTAACGTCGGGCCGATGGTGCGCGGCAGCGGCCACCGCCGTGATATGCGTCAGGATCATCCCTACGCCAGCTACGCAAAACTGCCGTTCGAGCTCTGCAGCGAAACCGGTAACGACGTCTATTCCCGCCTGAAGGTACGGATTCATGAGGTGTTTAACGCCCTGAATATGATCGAGTTCGGTCTGCAAAGCCTGCCCGGTGGTCCGCTGGCGGTTGACGGGTTTACCTATATTCCACACCGTTTTGCCCTCGGCTTCGCGGAAGCGCCGCGCGGTGATGACATCCACTGGAGCATGACCGGCGACAACCAGAAACTGTTTCGCTGGCGCTGCCGGGCGGCGACCTATGCCAACTGGCCGACGCTGCGCTACATGCTGCGCGGCAACACGGTCTCTGATGCCCCGCTGATTATCGGCAGCCTCGATCCCTGTTACTCCTGCACCGACCGCATGACGGTGGTCGATGTGCGCAAGAAAACCACGATCGTCGTGCCGTATAAAGAGATCGAGCGTTACGGCATCGAACGTAAAAATTCGCCGCTTTGAGGAGCCGCGCATCATGCTGAAACTGATTAAAAAAGTGCTCAAAACCGGGACCGTGACGGTAGCTTATCCGTTTAAGCCGCTGGATCTGGCCGCAAATTTTCGCGGCAAACCGCAATACAACGCCCAGCAGTGTGTCGGCTGTGGGGCCTGCGCCAACGCCTGTCCGTCAAATGCGCTGACCATGACCACGGCGGACGATGGCGCATCCCTCCGCTGGCAGCTGTTTCTCGGCCGCTGCATTTTCTGCGCCCGCTGCGAAGAGGTCTGCCCGACCGCCGCCATCCGGCTCTCGTCAGAATTTGAACTGGCGGTGTGGCGCAAAGAGGATCTGTTCGAGAGCGCTGACTTCCCGATCTGCCGCTGCCGGGGCTGCGGTAAACCTTATGCGGTACAGAAGGAGATCGATTTCGCGCTGAGTCTGTTACAGGAGAGCGCCGCGCTGAGTGACCAGCAGCTGGCTGACCGGCGTCAGCAGTATGAAACCTGCCCGGAATGCAAACAGCGGCTCAGGGTTTGCGCCAGTGACCGGATTGATATCGGTCGCCATTTGATCGGGGAGGCCCACTGATGAGTCAACTGCCGATTGCGCCCCGCGACGAAAATGGTCTGCCACAGCCGATCACGCTGGGCCAGAGTATCGCCCGACTGAAATCCACCTTACTAAACAGTATCCGCCGTTCAGCCTATGTCTACCGCGTGGACTGCGGCGGCTGTAACGGCTGCGAAATTGAGATTTTTGCTGCCATTTCGCCGCTGTTCGATGCTGAACGCTTTGGCATCAAAGTGGTGCCCTCGCCCCGCCACGCTGACATTCTGCTGTTTACCGGTGCCGTAACCCGCGCCATGCGGATACCGGCGCTGCGTGCCTGGGACAGCGCGCCGGACCCGAAAATCTGCATCTCCTACGGCGCCTGCGGAAACAGCGGCGGCATTTTCCATGACCTTTACTGCGTCTGGGGCGGCACTGACAAAATCGTACCGGTCGATGTCTATATTCCTGGCTGCCCGCCAACGCCAGCCGCGACAATTTACGGGTTTGCGCTGGCGCTGGGCCTGCTGGACCAGAAAATCAAAGCGGAGCCCCATCATGCGCTGGCGGCCGAACCGGCCGCGTTATTACATCCCGGACTGCCGCAGCCGCTGCGGGTACTGCTGGATCGCGAAGCGCGCCGGATGGCCGGTTACCGTTATGGCCGCCAGATTGCCGATCGGTTTATGGCGCTGATGACGGCGCCGGGCGCTCAGCCGGTGGACCAGCGCCTGTCGGCGTACCTTGAGCAACAGGGCGATCCGCGTCTTAACGAAATCATCGGTCAGCTGCAGCAGATCTATCAGCAGGTTCAGCGTGGCGAGGTACGCCTGTAATGCGCACGGATAACGATCAGCGCTTCGCGCGCCATCAGCCGGTGGCCGGTCATCAGCCGCACAAAAACAAAGTGGTTTTCTATTCGCTGAGCAGCAAGTTTGTCGATGAGAAAAGTGCGCAGCAGCGCAGTGCGCAGCCGGTACAGGAGGTGGTCTATTACAGCCTGGCCATCGGCCATCATCTGGGCGTCATCGACTGCCTGCAATCCCGTCTTGAGTGCCCGCTTGATGACTATCAGCAGTGGGTAAATTGCCTGCCAGTAAACAGCGCAGCCCGGCACAAACTGGCTGGGGTGCAGCGCTTCGGGGAGATCACCATCGACAGCACGCATACCCATTTGCTGGCGCTGGCGCTGCGTGCGGCTCGTCCGCAGATGAGTGCCCTGCAGCAGGGCTGGAGCGATCGGCTCATCGCCATGCTGACCCGGATTGAACACGACCCCGCCCTCTACCTGATGGTCCGGAGATACGATGCCTGATTTTACCTCGCGTTACGCGCTGCTGTGCGTCGGAAACAGCATGATGGGCGATGACGGTGCCGGTCCGCGCCTGGCGGAGCGGTGCACTGAACATCCGCTGCCCGGCTGGACGGTGGTGGACGGCGGCGCGGCCCCGGAAAACGATATCGGGTATTTACGTGAACTGCGCCCGCAGCATCTGGTGATCGTTGATGCCACCGATATGGGACTGGCAGCGGGCGAGATGCGTCTTATCGACGAAGAGGATATTGCCGACCTGTTCATGATGACCACCCACAACCTGCCGCTGAGCTTTCTGATTCAGCAACTGCGCAGCGATATTCCGGCTATCACCTTTGTCGGCATTCAGCCCGACGTGGTGGCCTTTTACTACCCGATCAGCGCCGCTGTTGAGCGGGCCGTTATCGATCTGCATCAGCGACTGCCTGCGCTGGAACAGGGGCTGGGAATCGCCCCTTTCCGGGCGGCAGGCGCCTGACAACGGCGTCGTCATAACTGTCGGAATGATGACGAAACCCGGCTGACGTAAGCAGCCGGTTTCGTCACCTTCGACGACAGCCGATATAACCCACTGAATAAAAACTAAAAAATTTAAATCTGCAAGCTGGCACGCTTTATGTATTACCCCTACAGCCCTCTCGTCAGGCCGGTGTGATCCGGCGTCAGACGAAATCCCCAATCAGGAGATTCAGATGAACCGGTTTATTATCGCCGATCCGAAAAAATGCATCGGCTGCCGCACCTGTGAAATTGCCTGTGTGATGGCGCACAGTGAATCGCAGGATATTTCACAGCTTAACGCCGTTACCTTCGCACCGCGTCTGCACGTTATCAAAGGCGTCAATCTCAGTACGCCGGTGATGTGCCGCCAGTGTGAAGATGCGCCCTGTGCCAATGTCTGTCCGAACGGTGCCATTCTTCGCGCCGCCGATCATGTGCAGGTGATGCAGGAACGCTGTATCGGTTGTAAAACCTGCGTGGTCGCCTGTCCCTACGGCGCGATGGAGGTGATCACCCGACCCGTTTTCCGTCAGAACGGGGCAGCGATGGTCGCCACCTCAGATAAAGCCGAGGCGCACAAATGCGACCTGTGCCACACCCGCCCGGACGGCCCGGCCTGTATGCAAACCTGCCCGACCAAGGCGCTGTTCGCCATTGATCGCAACCAGTTGCAGGAAATGAACGCAGAAAAACGCCGCCGTGCGGCGCTCGACAGCCCCTCTCCGTTGCTGTTTTAACCCCGGATTAAGGAAACCCTCTTATGAATAAAGTCACGACCGTCTGCCCCTATTGCGGGGCTGGATGTAAATTGAACCTGGTTGTCGATAATGGAAAAATCATCCGCGCGGAAGCGGCGAATGGCGTCACCAATCAGGGCGAACTGTGCCTGAAAGGTTACTACGGCTGGGATTTTCTCAATGACACCAAACTGCTCACCCCGCGGCTGACCCAGCCGCTGATTCGCCGTGAAAAAGGCGGTAAATTTGAAGCCGTCAGCTGGGATGAAGCCATCCGCTACACCGCGCAGCGCCTGGCGGCGATCAAACAAAAACATGGCCCGCGCGCCATCATGACCACCGGATCGTCACGCGGCACCGGCAATGAAACCAACTTTGTGATGCAGAAATTTGCCCGCGCGGTGATCGGCACCAACAACGTCGATTGTTGCGCCCGCGTCTGCCACGGACCCTCAGTATCAGGATTGCAGGCCACGCTGGGTAACGGCGCGATGAGTAACTCCATCGGTGATATCGAAAACTCAAAATGCCTGCTGGTGATCGGCTATAACTGCGCAGACTCGCATCCCATCGTCGCCCGTCGGGTGATCAAAGCCAAAGAAAAAGGGGCGCAGATCATCGTCTGCGATCCGCGCCGCATCGAAACCGCCCGGATTGCCGATCAGCACCTGCAAATCAAAAACGGCTGCAACATGGCGCTGGTCAATGCCTTTGCCCATGTGCTGATCGAGGAAGATCTGTATGACCACGACTATGTGGCGAAGTACACCGAAGGCTTTGAGGAATACCGTAAAAATGTCGCCAGCTACTCCCCGGAAGCCGTAGAGGAGCAGACCGGCGTCTCCGCCCGGCAAATCCGTCAGGCGATGCGCACCTACGCCGCCGCCCCGTCTGCCACCATCATGTGGGGCATGGGCGTTACCCAGTTTGGTCAGGCGGTTGATGTGGTGAAAGGCCTGGCGGGCCTGGCCTTACTCACCGGCAACCTTGGCCGGGCCAACGTCGGCGTCGGCCCGGTGCGCGGACAAAATAATGTGCAGGGTGCCTGTGATATGGGCGTACTGCCGAACGAATTTCCCGGCTATCAGTCGGTCACCGATCCGAAGATTCGGGCGAAATTCGCCGCAGCCTGGGGCATTGATGTGGATCAGATGGATGCCGAGATCGGTTACCGCATCACCGAAATTCCGCATCTGGCGCTGGAAGGCAAGGTCAAAGCCTATTACATCATGGGCGAGGACCCGTTACAGACCGAAGCTGACCTGGGGCTGGTACGTAAAGGCTTTGAGGCCCTGGAATTTGTGGTAGTGCAGGATATCTTCATGACCAAAACCGCGGAGCAGGCCGACGTCATTCTACCGGCGACCTCGTGGGGCGAACACGGCGGCGTCTTTTCCTGCGCCGACCGGGGATTCCAGCGCTTTGAGAAAGCCATCGAACCGAAATATAACGTCAAACGCGACTGGGAGATCATCAGCCTGCTGGCGACTCAGATGGGTTATCCGATGCAGTACCAGGATAACCAGCAAATCTGGGACGAAATGCGCAGCCTCTGCCCGCTGTTTTACGGCGTCACTTACGAAAAAATGGGTGAACTGGGACACGTTCAGTGGCCCTGCACCACGCTTGAAAGCCCAGGTACGCCCTGGCTCTACGCTGACAATCACTTCGACACCCCTACCGGTAAAGGTCAGCTGTTTGCCGCGCCGTGGCGCGCACCGGCTGAACTGCCCGACGGCGATTATCCGCTGGTGCTCTGCACCGTGCGCGAGGTCGGTCACTACTCCTGCCGATCAATGACCGGTAACTGTGCCGCCTTGCAGACGCTGGCCGACGAACCGGGCTTTGTGCAGATGAATCCGGCTGATGCGCAGGCGCTGAATATCGGCGATCAGCAGCTGGTATGGGTCGCTTCACGGCGCGGCAAGGTGATCTCACGCGTCAACTACAACGAGCGTATCAACGTCGGTGCGGTCTACATGACCTATCAGTGGTGGATCGGCGCCTGTAATGAACTGACGCAGGATAATCTTGATCCGATCTCCAAAACGCCAGAGACCAAATACTGTGCGGTCAACGTCGAGCAGATTGCCGATCAGCGCTGGGCCGAAAACTACGCTCATCAGACCTACAGTGATATGAAAGCGCGCCTGCGCAGCGCGGTGGAAGATGTGATCCCGATCGTCGCGGTCTGATGCTGACCAGCCTGCTGAGTCGCGGCCCGTTTCGTGCGGGTCGCGGTCAAGGCGCAACGCCCGGTATCCGGCTGGCAAAACCGCTCAGCCGGTCTGCCGCGCGAAACTGAAAAAAAGGAGTCGCCGTTCATGTCTGCTTCCGGCTTACGCATCCGCATTAGCGGTAAAGTTCAGGGCGTCGGCTTCCGGCCTTTTATCTGGCAGCTTGCCAGCCAGTTGCAGCTGCGCGGTGAGGTCAGCAACGACAGCGCCGGTGTGGAAGTCAGGCTGCTGCAACCGCTTAACATCGACGCCTTGTTAGCACAGATAGCACGCGACTGTCCGTCGCTGGCGCGTATCGATAGCCTGAGTGTGGAACCTTTCGACTGGCAGACGTCGCCGCAAAACTTCACGATCGCTGACAGCCGTCGCAGCCGGATGAATACCCAGGTGGTGCCCGATGCGGCAACCTGTCCGGCTTGTCTGCAGGAGATGGCGAGCACGGACGATCGCCGGTTTGGCTACGCCTTCACCAACTGTACCCACTGCGGCCCGCGTTTTACGCTGATCCGCGCCATGCCTTACGATCGCCCTTTTACCAGCATGGCCGCCTTCACTCTCTGTCCGGCCTGTCAGCAGGAGTATCAGAATCCCGCCGATCGGCGCTTTCACGCGCAGCCGGTCGCCTGTCCGCACTGCGGCCCTCGCGTCAGTGCGACGTTACAGAATGGCGATCTGCTGGCGCAGGATGCGGCAGCCATAGCGCGGGCAGCGCGGGCACTCCGGGCCGGCAACATCGTTGCCATTAAAGGGCTTGGTGGTTTTCATCTGGCCTGTGACGCCACGCAGCAGGCAGCGGTGATGCGTCTGCGGCAACGCAAACGGCGACCGTCGAAGCCGCTGGCGGTGATGCTGCCGGATATCAGCTGGCTGATGCGGTGCAGCGATGAAGGCGGTGATAGCGGCGCGCAGCCTGAGCGGCGTACGCTGCTGACTTCATCTGCCGCGCCGATTGTGCTGACTCCGCACAGCGCGACGTCACCGCTGTGCGCCGCGATTGCGCCCGGACTGGATGAGGTCGGGCTGATGCTGCCCTTTACGCCCCTGCATCATCTGTTAATGCAGGCCTGTCAGACGCCGCTGGTGATGACCTCCGGCAATATCAGCGACGCGGCGCCACCGCTTACCAATGAGGCGGGCCGCTGTCAGCTCGCGGCGATCGCCGACCTGTGGCTGCTGCATAACCGGGATATCGTGCAGCGCGCCGATGATTCGCTGGTGCGTGCGACGCCAGCGGGAACGGAAGTGTTACGCCGGGCGCGCGGTTACGTACCGGACGCCCTGCCGCTGCCCGCCGGATTTGATCGCCCGCCGCCGCTGCTGGCGCTGGGCGGTGACCTGAAAAACACCTTCTGCCTGGTTCAGGGTAAGCAGGCCATTCTCAGCCCGCATTTTGGTTCAGTCAGCTATAGCGATATTGCCGCCCAGCAGCAGCAGGCGATCGCCCATTTTCAGCAGCTTTATGACTGCACGCCGCACTACGTGGTTTGTGATGCGCATCCCGGCTCGGTCAGCCAGGCGCAGGCGCAGCGCCTCGCCATCAGCAAAATTGAGGTGTTTCACCATCACGCCCACATCGCCGCCTGTCTGGCAGAACATCAGTGGCCGCTGGACGGCGGGACAGTGGTGGGGCTGGCGCTGGACGGTCTCGGCTACGGTGAAGATGGGGCGCTGTGGGGCGGGGAATGTGTGCTGGCCGACTATCGGCATTGTGAACATGCAGGCGGATTACCGGCTGTCGCGCTGCCGGGAGGTGACCGTGCCGCCCGGCAGCCCTGGCGTAACTTACTGGCGCAGTGGCAGGCGTTTGTGCCGGACTGGCAGACGCATCCCGATGCACAGGCGCTGTCAGCACATCCGTGGCAGCCGCTCTCCAGAGCCATCCGCGCCGGCGTCAACGCGCCGCTCGCCTCCTCCTGTGGCCGTCTGTTTGATGCCGTTGCTGCCGCCCTCGGCTGCGCGCCCGCCACCCTGAGCTGGGAAGGTGAAGCGGCCTGCCGTCTGGAGACGCTGGCGCGACAGGCACAAGGCGCGAGGCATCCGATCACGCTGCCGTTGCGGCAGACCCCGCAGGGCATCCGACTGGATCTGGCCCGCTTCTGGCAACAGTGGCTGGCGTGGCGGGCACCCTCCGCCGAACGCGCGTTTGCCTTTCATGACGCCCTGGCGCAGGGCTTTGCCGCCCTCGCCCATTATCAGGCGCGGCGATCGGGCTGCAATACCGTGGCGCTGGGCGGAGGCGTGCTGCACAACCGGCTGCTGCGTCAGCTTTTGCCGCACTATCTGGCACCGCTTCGCGTGCTGATGCCGCAACAGTTCCCTGCCGGAGACGGCGGACTGGCGCTGGGCCAGGCGGTTATCGCCTGCGCCCGCCTTCAGCATTGTGACATTTCGTTTACTGACAAGGATCTCCATGATAAAGCGTGATTTTTTTCACACCCATCGTCGCGCCTGCTGGCTGTTAACCGGTCTGGTGGCGGTTAATTTACTCAGCTGGGGCTGGGCGCTGCTGCTGTTTCAGCACAACGCGGCGCTGATCGCGGCCGCGCTGCTGGCTTACGGCTATGGTCTGCGCCACGCCGTCGATGCCGATCACATCGCGGCGATTGATAACGTGACGCGCAAACTGATGCAGCAGGGTCAGCAGCCGGTGGCCGTCGGCGCTTTTTTCTCTCTCGGCCACTCAACCATCGTGGTGCTGGCCTGCGTGGCGATTGCCGCTACCGCGCTGATGTCCGGCCATAACATCGGCTGGCTGCATGATTATGGTGGCACCCTCGGCACGCTGATTTCGGCCCTGTTCCTGCTGCTGATGGCGCTGCTGAATGCGCTGATCCTGCGCGATGTCTGTCGCCGCTTTCAGCGGGTCAAACAGGGTAAAATCCCTGAGCGGCAGGTGGCGCTGGAGGAACTGCAAGGTGGGATCATGAGCCGGATATTCAGGTTTGCGTTTAATCTGGTGAACCGAAGCTGGCAGATGTATCTGGTCGGTTTTTTGTTCGGACTGGGTTTTGATACCGCGACTGAAATTGGTCTGCTGGGCATGTCGGCGGCGGGTGCCTCTTCCGGGATGTCGGTGTGGAGCATTCTGGTGTTCCCGGCGCTGTTTGCCAGCGGCATGGCGCTGGTGGATTCACTGGATAACTTTGTGATGGTCGGCGCATACGGCTGGGCTTTTAATAAGCCGGTGCGCAAGCTCTATTACAACATCACCATTACCGCCACCAGCGTGGTGATCGCGCTGTTTATCGGCGGGCTGGAAGCGCTCGGGCTGATGGCAGATAAGCTGGATTTACATGGCGGGCTGTGGGCGACCGTCGGCCAGCTGAACGACAATATGGGCAGTGTGGGCTACGTTGCGGTGGGGGCTTTTGTGGTGTTCTGGGCGCTCTCTGCGCTGAATTATCGCCGTAAAGGATATGACCGTCTGGTCAGTTAACCGCTGCCGGTCCGGCATCAGGGCGGATCGCAACAGCCAGGCCGATCGGCGTTACGGTGGCAGGTGACGGATAAACGCAATAAGGGCGGCTGCCCTTATTGCGAGGCCCGCACTTATTTAGCGTAGGCTTCGGTCGACAGGGTCAGCTCAACCTCATCACCCACTGCTGGCACATATTTATCCAGCTTAAAGTCGGAGCGCTTGATGGTGCCGGTGGCGTCAAAACCAATCGCCTGCTTCTTCACCATCGGATGCTCGCCCTGCTGGTTCAGCGTCGCGTGCAGCGTTACCGGTTTGGTGATCCCTTTCAGGGTCAGATTGCCTTCAACGTCAAATTTGTTGTCGCCCTTCGCCACCACTTTGGTGCTGTGGAAGGTCGCGGTCGGGTATTTCGCGGTGTCGAAATAGTCTGCACCGTTAAATTCTTTGGTCAGCGCCGCAACGTGGCTGTCGATTTTGCTGACGGGCAGCGTGACGTCAACGCGCGACTGCTCAGGATGGTCTTTATCAAACACCAGCGAACCGCTGGCATCCGGGATGTCCGCCGTCGGATGTGAGAAACCGAAATGATTCCAGCTGACCACTACCGAGGTGTGCTCCGGATTGAGCTGATAGTGCATCGCTTCTGCCTGAGAGAAAGGGACATACAGGCTGGCAACGGCTAACAGGGGCAGCGCAACACGCTTGAGGTTCTTCACGGTAAATTCCTTGTACAACTCAAAATGTAGAGTGAGTGTGGTGCAATTCGGCGGGAATAAACAGTGAAGAGATTTGTCGGTAATTTTCAAATAAATTCAGCAACCTTGCCGATGGCGCTTACGCCGCGCCACCGGCAGTAAACAGTACCCGCCAGCGGCGACGGGCCTGAATCAGCTCCTGATGCAGCTGCTGCAACCGCGCGTGGTCCAGCGTCTCAATCGCCGCCGCATCCGGCTCAGCCAGACCATTCAGCTGGCGCAACCGGGCCAGCGCCTGGTCCGGGCGCTCACGGTGCAGAGCGGCCCTGATTGCCTCCAGGTCGCAGGTCGCCAGCGTCTCATTCAGCGAACGCAGAAAGTTACGGCAGTAGCGCAGCAGCGACAGCGCACTGTAATCGGGCGACTGCAACGCAAACAGCACGCCATCCTGATCGGCACAGCGCAGGTAGCGGCTGCTGACCACATAGCCTATCTGCTGTTCCACCCGGTAACGCTGAAAAAAACGCGGCTCATACAGCAGCGCCAGCGCCCGCAGCGCGACCCGTTGCTCCGCATCCTGTGGCCCCGAGCGGGACGCATTGTGCAGCGGAATAAACAGCAGCAAGGCGTTGTCGCGGCTGACATGCGGCAGCGCGGTCATGCCACTCTGTGCCGTCATCCGCATCGGCGGTAACGCCGGATTGACCGGCAGCGCCAGCGCGCTCAGCCGTCGGGCAATCAGCGTATGCAGCGCCGTGCTGCCGCCGGTCAGCAGGGCACGCCAGCAGCCCGGCGTAAAGTGGGTTGCCAGCTGGTAAGGCAACTGTCGGAGCAGCGCGCGGATGGCAATCGTATCAGGCGATGAGGGCGGTTCCACGCTGACCGGCGGCGTCAGCGCCAGCACCAGCTGATGCAGCGCCCAGTCCGCCACTTTCAGATCGGCGGTCAGTTGCAGCGTCAGTTGCCACACGCCCTCCACTTCCTGCCACTCGCCCCGGCCGCCCAGATGACGCAAGGCGGCAAACAGCGGACGCAGCCGACGACCATACGCCTCACCCACGGCCTGGCTGAAGGTCGAAAAAAATTCCGGCCGCAGCAGCAGCGTGGCGGTGTGGTCGGCCGGACCGGCGTCGGGATCAGGGTCAGCGCCTGGAGTGGGGATCGGAACCGGGCTGGATGGGTCGGGATCGGGATGACAATGCGGTAAGTGGACCGCCTGTGACGGCAGTGGCCCGGCGGTCAGTTCCGCCGCCAGCGGATAGAAGGTGAAGTCTGTCGCCTGGTGAGCAGCGGGCAGCGCAGGCTGCCAGGGATGTAGCGCCAGGCTGAAGCCCTGGGTCAGCACATTTTCCGCCGCCGCCTGCGGGCTGCACACCAGCGTGGTGCCGGGCGCCTCTGCCAGCGTTGCCAGCAATGCCGGAAACGCGTCAATCGCCGCCTGCGGCTCAAAACCGAAAGCGCGCTCGCGTAACTGATCCAGCGGCGTCAGCGCCGTAAAACGCTGTTGCGCCAGCTGAAGGTAGTGCTGCTGCTGCGGCTCACCGCTGTGTCTGAGTGCGGTTAACCAGCGGTCGAATAGCGCATTGACCGCCTCAGGCTGATCCGTCTCAATGCCCATCGCCAGCCAGACCGCGTTATCCGCCTGATAGAGCCATTTCAGGCTCAGGTTCTCCGCCAGTTGCTGCTGGCGAAGCGTGGCCAGCAGCGAACCCGGTGCTTCATCCAGCAAAAACTCGCGCCACAACGTGACACCGTCACTGCTGTCCAGCAGCCAGCTGCGCCACAGCGCGGCCGGTTCGCTATTGCCAAGCCGGAATGCGGCGCTGGCGGGCAGCCTGGGGCGCGGCGTCTCCTGCTGCCACTGGCCCTGCGGCAGTGCTGCGGCAAAGGTGTGCGCCAGCTGTTCCAGCTGATCCAGTGACTGCGGTCCCTGCAGCCAGAGCCGCAGATTGCCGGCATAAAAATGACGCTGGTGGAACTGGCGTAACGCCTGTTGCAGCGCGGTCATCTCCTCGCCAAATGCCGCCCGGCTGCCCACCTGAAAGCGCTGAAACGCGGCCGGTGACGCAGCCAGATGCAGCAACGCCGCCTCGGTACGGGAAGGCTGATGATGGGCTATCAGCTGATATTCGGCCTCTATCACCGCCACTTCCTGGCGGATCGCCTGATGATCGAGCAGCGGATGGGCGATCATATCCTGCAGCCGTGCCAGCCCGTCAGCCAGCTGGGGCGGCGCTACCTCAAAGAACCAGGCACTGCGCCGCGCCAGCGTGGTGGCGTTCACCCGGCCGCCCTGCGCCTGAATCCAGCTCATCAGTCGCCCATCCTCCGGCCAGCCCGCGCTGCCGGTGAACAGCAGATGCTCCAGCAGGTGCGCCAGTCCCGGCCAGCGGTCTGGCTCATCGTGGCTGCCCGCGCCGACCTGAATTAACGCGGCGGCCTGGCGCGCATCGGGCTGATGCACCAGTTCTATCCGCAGGCCGTTAATTTCCAGGCGGCGCACCGTTACAGATTCCGGGTCTTGTAGATCAGCTGGGAATTGCTGCGATTACGGAACTGCAGCTGACCAATTTTGATGTCGCTGCAATCCGCTTCGCGGCGGGCTTCAAGGATTTTGCCATGATGAGGCGATTTGCTGCAGACCGGATCGGCGTTGTCGGCATTGCCGGTCAGCATGTAAGCCTGACAGCGGCAGCCGCCGAAATCTTTCTCTTTTTCGTCGCACGAGCGGCACGGCTCAGGCATCCAGTCGTAACCGCGATAGCGGTTAAAACCAAACGAGTGATACCAGATGTCGTCCAGCCGCTGATCGAGCACCGACGGGAACTCCACCGGCAGCTGGCGCGCGCTATGGCACGGCAGCGCCGTCCCTTCCGGGGTAACGCTGAGGAAAATCGCGCCCCAGCCACCCATACAGCCTTTCGGACGCTCTTCATAATAATCTGGCGTGACGAACAGCAGATTGGTCAGGTTGCCGCTGGCGCTCATCTGCTCGCGGTAACGGCTGACCACGGCCTCAGCGCGGGCGATCTGTTCGCGGGTCGGCAGCAGGCCTTCCCGGTTGAGCTGCGCCCAGCCATAAAACTGACAGGTCGCCAGTTCAACATCATCCGCTTCCAGTTCGATGCAGAGATCGATGATTTTATCGATCTGATCGATGTTATGGCGGTGCAACACGAAGTTCAGCACCATCGGATAGCCGTGCGCTTTCACCGCTTTCGCCATCTCCAGCTTCTGCTGGAAGGCTTTTTTCGATCCGGCCAGCGCGGCATTCAGGGTTTCATCACTGGCCTGGAAGCTGATCTGAATATGATCCAGCCCGGCCTCGCTGAACGCATCCAGCTTTTTCTCGGTGAGGCCAATGCCCGAGGTGATCAGGTTGGTGTAGAAGCCAAGGTCGCGCGCCGCTTTGATCAGCTCCGGCAGATCTTTACGCACCAGCGGTTCACCGCCGGAAAAACCGAGCTGCACGCTGCCCATAGCGCGGGCCTGACGGAACACCTCGATCCACTGTTCGGTGGTCAGCTCTTTCTCCTGCTGCGCAAAATCGAGCGGGTTCGAGCAGTACGGGCACTGCAGCGGGCAGCGATAGGTCAGCTCCGCCAGCAGCCAGAGCGGCGAATTGACGTCAGGTTTATGCGGGGTCACGGAACTGTATCCACTTCTGTTCATAGGCTGATTGCAGGAACTCTTTCACATCGTCACCGACGCCGCCCGCTTCCGGGAACTGGCTATCCAGCGTGGCAATGATTGCGGCGATATCCTGTTTACCGTCCACCAGCGCGAGGATCGCCGCCGCCGTTTCGTTGAGCTTCGCCATCCCTTCCGGGTAGAGCACCACATGGCTATCCTGCGCCGCTTCCCACTGCAGCCGGTAGCCACGGCGGAACACCGCTATCGATTTTTCGTTCATCATTTATACCAGTCGGGTGGTGTGCCACGCCGCCTTGTCGGTGACGGTGTGGTAAGGCGGCCGCTTCAGCTCATAGGCCATGGTCATCGCGTCGAGCATACTCCACAGAATATCGAGCTTAAACTGCAAAATTTCCAGCATCCGGTTCTGCTTTTCGACGGTGGTACAAAATTCCAGCGCCAGCGCCAGACCATGTTCCACATCGCGGTTCGCCTGGCTCAGACGGCTGCGGAAGTAGAAATAGCCCTCTTCTTTGATCCACGGATAGTGCTGTGGCCAGCTGTCGAGGCGCGACTGATGGATCTGCGGCGCAAACAGTTCGGTCAGGGAGCTGCAGGCCGCTTCCTGCCAGTTGGCGCGACGGGCAAAGTTGACGTAGGCGTCAACCGCAAAACGCACGCCCGGCAGTACGTGCCGCTCAGAGATCAATGCTTCACGCGTCAGCCCGACCGCTTCGCCCAGCTGCAGCCAGGCTTCAATGCCGCCCTCTGCGCCGTTGCTGCCGTCGTGATCGAGAATACGCTGCACCCATTTACGGCGGGTGGCCGGATCGGGACAGTTGGCCATGATAGCGGCATCTTTCAGCGGAATGGTGGTCTGGTAGTAAAAACGGTTCGCCACCCATCCCTGAATCTGCTCGCGCGTCGCCTGACCGTTATGCATCGCGATGTGATACGGATGATGAATATGGTAGTAAGCGCCTTTGTCGCGCAGCGCCTGTTCAAAAGCCTGCGGCGAGAGCGTGTCAGTGATCTGCATGATTTAGTCCTGAAGGTGGATCGCCATCCCGTCCCAGCTTACCTCTATTCCTTGTTCTGTCAGGAACTGACGCTGAGGTGACTGCTCGTTGAGGATCGGATTGGTGTTGTTTATGTGGATCAGAATTTTGCGTTTAGCCGGCAGCGAGGCCAGCAGCGCCATCAGCCCCTGCTCTTCCGCCAGCGCCAGGTGGCCCATCGCTTTGCCGGTATTTTTCCCGACGCCGGTGGTCAGCAGCTCATCATCCTGCCAGACGGTGCCGTCAATCAGCAGGCAATCGGCTTTCTGCAGCCACGGCAGGATCACCGCATCCGGCTCTCCGAGGCCCGGCGCATACAGCAGCGTCTGACCGCTGGCGCGGTTTTCAATAAACAGCGCCACGTTGTGGCCCGGCAGTGGCCGATCGCGGTAAGGCGAATAAGGCGGTGCGTTGCTGAGAATCGGGATCGCGGTGAACTGCAGATCGCGGCAGACGTCAACGCTGAACGGCGTCAGCGGCGCAATGGGCCGGTGCTGCAGACCGCCGTTCCAGTGGGTCAGCATCGGGAAGATTGGAAAGCCGCTGCTGAGATCCTGATGCACTTCCGGCGTACACCACACCTGATGCGGACAGCCTTCGCGCAGGCTGAGCAACCCGGTGGTGTGGTCGATCTGGCTGTCGGTGAGAATAATGGCGCCGATCGCCGTGCCGCGCAGCACCCCGTGACGGACTAATTCAGGCGTATGCAGCATCTGCTGACTGATGTCGGGCGAGGCGTTACATAACACCCAGTCTTCGCCATTATCGCTGAGAATAATCGATGATTGCGTGCGGGGACGGGCCTGAATGGAGCCGGTGCGCACGCCGTGGCAGTTGGCGCAGTTGCAGTTCCACTGCGGAAATCCGCCACCCGCGGCCGAGCCGAGGACTTTAATAAACATGAAGGAAAACCAGAAGTTGAAACAAAATGCCCGCACAGAGGGCGGGCAGAATTATTAACGGTTGGAGATGTACAGCGTGACTTCCAGACCGAGACGCAGATCAACGAAAGTTGGTTTTTTCCACATGAGTTTTTTCCTCTTTAGTAACAGTAAATTAGCGGCCTTAAAAAACAACGGCCAGATGTGAAACGCGATCCGAGTCACAAAATTGCCGACAGATGTTGCGCCAATGGCGCGTCGAGATCAACCCGAAAGAAGTAAGGAAATTGTTATCACAGACCGGTTTGTCTTAAAACCCGCTGCCAGTTTCCCCATGCCAGCTTCTCTGTCAGTCTCTGATCATAGCCCGCTTCGCGCAAAGCGGCGAGCAGACGCGGTAAACCGCTGACATCGCCCAGCGCTGCTGGCGGGGTGATACCGTCGAAATCGGAGCCAAAGGCCACATGGTCGCTGCCCATTATCCTCATCAGATGATCACAATGCTTAACAATTTCTGTCAACGGAGTGTTATCGTCGCGCTGACCGTCAGCGCGTAAAAAGGCGTTGCCGAAGTTGATACCGACCAGTCCGCCGCTGTCGCGAATCGCCAGCAGCTGCGCATCGGTCAGATTGCGCGGCTGTGGACAGAGCGCATGCGCATTGGAATGGCTGGCGACCAGCGGCGCAGCGGAGAGCCGTGCGGTATCCCAGAACGCTTTTTCGTTCATGTGCGAGACGTCGATCATCATCCGCAGCGCATTGGCCTGCTGGATCAGCGCTTCACCGGCCGCCGTCAGCCCCGGCCCGGTATCGGGCGAGCCGGGAAAAGCGCCATTCACTCCGTGACCAAAGCGGTTCGGCAGGTTCCAGAAAGGCCCGATGCTGCGCACCCCGGCCTGCCAGAACGCCTGTAACGCCTCGCCGTCACCGTCCAGCGCATCGGCCCCTTCGATATGTGCCACCATCGCCAGCACGCCCGCGGCGCGGCAGGCTGCGATCTGCTCGCTGTCACGACAGAGTTGCGCCCGCCCGTCCGATTCATCGGCCAGCTGCTGCAATATCGCCAGCTGCTGCCACATGATCGCCTGCGGTTGCCACGGCTCTGCCGCCCGTTCCGGTGCCATCCGGGCGACATACTCCTGTGGCGGAACAAAAATCGCAAACAGTCCGCCGCCCATGCCGCCCTGCTGAATGCGTGGGTAATCGAGATGCCCGCGCGCAATGCCGTGATAAAACGCCTGCACGGGCGCATCGCGGTGATGCAGCCACAGGTTCAGCAGCAGATCGTTGTGACCATCAAAAATCAACATAAACACCCGACTGTAAGAAAGATCGCGCCATGCTACCGCTGCACGGCGGATTCATCAAACCACAGCGCACCCAGCGTTCAGCGACGGCAAAAAGCGCACTTGTCACTTTTGCGCTTCAGGTTGTCAGCCTTGCGCGCGCGCCACTGCCGCGCTGCCGCCAGACTGATAAAAAACCACCAGGAGAGAACAATGCTGACCCATCCCGCTGAGAAGTACTGCCCATCCCCGCTGATTAGCCTGCCCGATCGCCAGTGGCCTGCCCGTCAGATCACTCAGGCACCGCGCTGGCTGGCGACCGATCTGCGCGACGGTAATCAGGCGCTGGCGCAGCCGATGGATCGCGCCCGCAAAATGGCGTTCTGGGCGCTGCTGCTGCGCTGCGGTTTTAAAGAGATTGAGGTTGCCTTTCCCTCCGCCTCGCAGACCGATTTCGATTTTGTGCGCGACCTGATTGAACAGCGCCAAATCCCTGATGACGTGACCTTGCAGGTACTGACCCAGGCGCGCCACGATTTGATTGAGCGCACCTTCGAGGCATTGCAGGGCGCGCCACGGGCGATTGTGCATCTCTATAACGCCACCGCCCCGCTGTTTCGTGAACGGGTGTTTAAACAGAGCAAAGCGGAGATTGTGGCGCTGGCTACCCGCGCTGCGCAGCAGATCCGCGCCGCCTGCGAGGCGCAGCCGGAGACGGCGTGGACCTTTGAATATTCGCCGGAAACCTTCTGTTTTACTGAAATGGCGTTTGTGCTGGAGATTTGTGAAGCGGTGGCCGATGTCTGGCAACCGGATGCCGACCGGCCGATGATCATCAACCTGCCCGCCACGGTAGAGGTCAATACGCCCAACGTTTATGCCGACCAGATTGAGCTGTTTTGCCGCCAGTTCAGCCGCCGTGATGCGGTCTGTATCAGCGTGCATCCGCATAACGATCGCGGGACCGGTGTCGCCTGCGCCGAGCTGGCGCTGCTGGCGGGGGCAGACCGGGTCGAAGGCTGCCTGTTTGGCAACGGCGAACGCACCGGTAATGTCGATCTGGTGACGCTGGCGCTCAATCTCTATACCCAGGGCGTGGCTCCGCAGCTTGATTTCAGTCAGATGAGTGAGGTGATCGAGGTGGTGACCCGCTGTAATCAACTGCCGGTCCATCCGCGCCACCCTTACGCCGGTGAACTGGTGTTTACCGCCTTCTCCGGTTCGCATCAGGATGCGATCCGCAAGGGCTTTGCCTGGCGCGCCAGCCAGCCGGAAACCCGCTGGCAGATGCCCTACCTGCCGCTCGATCCGGCTGATATCGGCTGCAGCTATGAAGCGGTGATCCGCGTGAACAGCCAGTCAGGCAAAGGAGGCGCCGCCTGGCTGCTGGAGCAGAATCACGGCCTGCAGCTGCCGCGTGGCTTGCAGCAGGATTTCAGCCGCTGCGTGCAACAGCACACCGATCGTCACGGCGGTGAAATGACCCACTACGCGCTGTGGCAGCTGTTTTGCCGCCACTATGGCGTAGACCAGCCGACGCTGCAGTTGCTGAATGCCAGCAGCCAGAGCGACAGCGGCGCAGAGACGACGCTGACCGCCAGCGTCAGCGATCGGTCGCGCACCCTGACGTTACAGGGCCGGGGCAATGGCTGGCTGTCGGCTGGCGTGAATGCCCTGCGGCAGTGCTTCGATCTGTCGCTGACGATTGAGGATTATCATGAGCACACGCTGGGAAAACGCAGCGAGAGCCGTTCGGTCGCCTACATTAGCTGTCTGGATGCCAGTGGCCACCGCTACTGGGGCGTGAGCATCGATAACGACACGGCGCGCGCCGCACTGCAGGCGCTGTTTAATGCGGCGAGTCGTTTGAGGGAAAGTAGTCTGTTGGTGCCACGCCCAGCAGACGACGAAACATCGCGCTGAAGGCACTCGGGCTCTCATAGCCGAGATCCAGCGCCACCTGTAGCACCGAATCGCCCTGCGCCAGCCGCGTCAGGGCGATGGCGAGACGGGCGCGCCGGACCCAGTCGCTGAACTGCAGGCCGGTTTCGCGGCTGAAGTGACGCGCCAGCGTGCGTCCCGAGACGTTAAGGCTGTCACTGGCACGCTGCAGCGTCCAGCTCTCGCCTGGCGTCTGCTGAATCCGGTCACACAGCGCCTGCAGGCGGGCGCTGTGTGGCGCGGGCAGCGCAAATGGCAGCACGTCCATGCCGCGGATTTCATCCAGAATTAACTCCAGGATCCGTTCAGCCCGACTGTCCGCACTATAGGCGTCTGGCAAGCTCAGCGCACTGACAATCAGCTCGCGCAGTAATGGCGTGATCTGCACCACCTGACAACTGGCAGGCAGATCGGCGCGCGCCAGCGGATGGATAAACAGCGTACGGGCCGCCACCCTGCCGGTGATCTGCAACGCATGACGGGTAAAGGCCGGCAGCCAGACGCCACGGCTCGGTGGCACAATCCAGCTGCCATACTCGGTTTCGACCCGCACCACGCCGCTCAGCGTGTGGATCAGCTGGGCGCAATCGTGATGGTGCCACGGCTCGCTGGCACCGTGCGCATAATCATGCGCCAGCGGCACCAGCGGACGCTGGCTGAAGTCAAAGCCCGGCGGACAACTCATTGCGCCTTCAGATAACGATAAACCACCGCCAGATCCTGTTCGCCGAGGCCGTCATCCACCGCCTGCTGCCAGACATCCGCAATGTTTGCCAGCGCCGGCAGTGGCGTGTCGGAGGCTTCCAGCGCCAGCCGCGCATCTTTCAGCGCCCAGACCAGATTCATCTGCGGGGTATAGTCGTCGCTGGCGATCATCGCCAGCTTCATTTTTGCATAGGGTGCCGCCAGCGGACCGCCCTCCAGCACCTGCCACAGATCGTCGGTGGAGAAACCAAACTGCGCCGCCAGTTGGGTGCTCTCCGCCAGGCTCTGCATCATGCCGATCAGCCAGCTGTTGATCACCAGCTTCATGCGCGAACTTTTGCCCGCCTCGCCCAGCCACTGTGTGCCTTTGCCAATCGCAGCGAACACCGTTTCCGCCGCGGCTGCGCGGCTGCGATCGCCGCTGGCCAGCACCAGAATCTGCCCATTCTCTGCCGGCGCTTTGGTGCCGGAGACCGGCGCATCGATAAACAGCATATCGCTGCGCGCGTCAGCGAATAACGCGATCAGCGCGTCGGTTTTTTCCACGCCAATGGTGCCCATCTGGCACAGGATGGCACCCGATTTAAACGCATCCAGACTCTGCTGCAGCACCTGCTCCGTGGTTTCGCCATCGGAGAGCATCGCAATCACCACATCGGCCTGCGCCACGGCCCCGGCCGGGGAATCGGCTAGCTGCAATCCGGCCTCCAGCAGATCCTCGCCGCGCGCGCGGGTGCGGTTCCAGCCATGAACCTTAAAACCTTTCTTTAGCAGGTTAGCGGCAAACGCGTGCCCCATTGCACCCAATCCCAGAACCGCCACTTCAGGTTGTTGACTCATGCTGACTCCCTTTGATCATTATCGAGGTGATGCGCCACCGCCCCGCAGGCACGTACGCATCATGGGTAAAAAAGGCCGTCTCCAGCCTGGCGGCAAACGGCCAAAAAATCCAGCGCAACAGAATGCGTCATCCCGGAGAATGCGGCGCGGCCATTGCCGGCAAAGAATATTCTTTCGCCAGCACGCTCTCTTTTTTATGTGTCCACACCCCAGGTTCAGATTTACCGCAACCGACCGGGCCGGGCAATATTGGGTATTCTGCCGCGGCCTCATTTTGCGTCCTGTCACCCCAGAACTATGCTTTATTCACTTTTATTTCTGAGAGCGCCCGCTATGCAGCAATTTGATCCGCAGATGCTTCTGTTACTTTATTTCGTATTACCCGTCTGGCTTATTGCTGGCTTTGCCGACTGGATCTGTCATCGGGCCACCGATATTGAAAACACCACCGGACTGAAAGAAACCTGGATCCATATTCTGATGTTTCTGGAGATGGGGCTGCCGTTATTATCGGCGCTGTTTCTGGAGGTGAATGCGCTGGTGATCGGTTTCATGATTGTGCTGTTCTTCTGCCACGAAGCCACGGCGCTGTGGGATGTCAGCTACGCGGTGACGGCGCGCGAGGTCAAACCGGTTGAGCAACATGTTCACAGTTTTCTTGAGATGGTGCCGCTGATGGCGCTGCTGCTGGTTATTTCACGGCACTGGCCGCAGTTCCAGGCACTATTTGGTCTGGGCGATGAGTCGCCCCGTTTTGAACTGAAGTGGCGCGCCGATCCGCTACCGACCGGTTATATTATTTTCGTGCTGTCGGCTATTTTCCTGCTGGAGATGCTGCCCTATCTGGAAGAGTACTGGCGCGGTAAAAAAGCCCGCAGGCGTGCCGCGAATAACCGCGCCGCCGGGGAATAACCGCCGATGACCTTATCGCCCGCTATTTTCATTTTGCTGACCGGCAGAAAACGAAATAGCGGTCGCCGGGCGCAGAACGGATAAAATAACGCCGACGGCCCCGCCGCAGGGTCTGCGCGGAATAAGCGTGACGCCACGTAAAAGGCTATACCCGACCCCGGCAAAGCATTACCATACGCGCCAATTGTTCCAGCTGGTTCATTGTTGATCTTTTCTCAGGCCGCTAAAAATGAAAATAACCTTACTGCGTCAGGCGACGCTGCCGCTGTTGATCCTGCCCGCCCTCTATCCTTTGTCGCCGCTGGCGGCGGAAAATGACAATACCCTGGTGGTCAGCGCGACCCCGGCGGAGAGCGGCCTGAACGTGCTTGATACGCCCGCCGCCGTCAGCGTGGTCAGTGGTGATGAGATGCGCCAGGCCGCGCCGCGCGTCAACCTGTCGGAAAATCTCAGCAGCGTGCCCGGCCTGCAGATCCAGAACAGACAGAATTACGCCCAGGATCTGCAGCTGTCGATCCGCGGCTTTGGCTCCCGATCAACCTATGGCGTTCGCGGTTTACGCATCTATGTCGACGGTATTCCCGCCACCATGCCGGACGGTCAGGCGCAAACCTCAAATATTGATATCGGCTCCATCGATCACGTCGAGGTGCTGCGCGGGCCGTTTTCCGCGCTGTACGGCAATGCCTCCGGCGGCGTGCTGAATGTGACGACTCAGGCCGGGCAACAGCCGCCCTCGCTGGAGGCGAGTAGCTGGTACGGCAGCTACGGCAGCTGGCGCAATAGCGTCAAAGCCAGCGGCGCGACCGGCGACGGCAGCCACGCCGGTGATGTGAACTACACCGTTTCCGCCTCACGCTTTACCACGCACGGCTACCGGGACCACAGCGCCGCCCAGAAAAATCTCGGCAATGCCCGGCTCGGGGTACGGATTGATGATGTCAGCACCTTAACGCTGCTGTTCAACAGCGTCCATATCGATGCGCAGGACCCCGGCGGTCTGACGCCCGCCCAGTGGCGCGACAATCCCCGTCAGGTGGTGAGTAATGTCTCGCTCTACGATACGCGTAAAACCGTTGACCAGACGCAAGGCGGCCTGCACTACCAGCGCCAGATGAGTGAAAACGACGATCTCAGCGTGATGGTGTATGCCGGTGTACGCGAAACCACCCAGTTTCAGTCGATTCCCGCCAGTGTTCAGAGCAGCCCCAGCCATCCCGGCGGCGTAATCGACCTGACCCGCCACTATCAGGGCATCGATACCCGCTGGACCCACCGCGACAGCCTACTGTCGATTCCGGTGACGCTGACCGGCGGCCTCGATTACGAAACCATGACGGAACGGCGCAAAGGCTACGAGAACTTTACCGTCAGCAATGGCGTGACCCATTACGGCGATCAGGGCAACCTGCGACGCAATGAGCGCAACCTGATGTGGAACCTCGATCCCTATCTGCAGACGGCCTGGCAACTGACCGATAAGCTGTCGCTGGATGCCGGTGTGCGCTTCAGCACCGTTAACTTCGACTCCAATGACTTTTATGTTCGTAACGGCAACGGTGATGACAGCGGCGATGCGCGCTATCACAAATGGTTACCGGCGGCGTCGCTGAAGTATGCGTTTGACCCGAGCTGGAACGCCTATCTCTCGGCCGGTCGCGGCTTTGAAACCCCAACGATTAATGAGCTGTCTTACCGTTCAGATGGTCAGTCGGGCCTCAATCTCGGCCTGAAACCGTCCACCAGCGATACGCTGGAGATCGGCAGCAAGAAACGGATTGGCAATGGCCTGGTCAGCGCGGCGCTGTTTCAGACCGATACCCAGGATGAAATTGTCGCTGACGCCAGCAGTGGCGGACGCACCACCTATAAAAACGCCGGCGAAACCCGACGTCGCGGGCTGGAGTTAGCGCTGGATCAGCAGTTTGGCTGGGACTGGCAGCTGAAAATGGCTTATACCCTGCTGGATGCGCGCTATCGCAGCAACGCCTGCGGCAGTGACAGCTGCGACGGCAATCGCATTCCCGGCATCGCCCGTAATATGCTCTACGCCGGGCTAGGCTATGCGCCGGAACAGGGCTTCTATGCCGGAGCGGAAATGCGCTACCTGAGCCAGATCGCCGCCGATGACCAGAATGAGGTCAATACCCCATCCTATACCGTCGTCGCGCTGAACAGCGGCTATAAATGGCAGGTCAGTGACTGGACGCTGGATCTGTTTGGCCGGGTCGATAATCTGTTTGACCGCGAGTATGTCGGGTCGGTGATCGTTAATGAGAGCAATGGCCGCTACTTCGAATCGGCACCTGGCCGCAATTACAGCGTCGGCTTAACGCTGGGTTACGCTTTCCGCTAATTAAAGAGGCTGGCTTGCGAAAGCCAGCTTATTTTCGCCCGCCATTCAGATTAATATAATCTCACCGCTTTATTATTCAATGCTGTTATTTAAGATAAATCGCGCTCCGCTTTATTTGGCTGCCTGATAGCAAAACATTTATAACCTGTTATTAAACTGTATTCTCTTTTGAGAATAAAAATGGAAATAGCGCCTCAATTAAAGTGACAGGAATCCGCCTGTTTCCTGATAGATTAGCGTCAAATTAAACTCATCAACTCAGCCGCTCATCTTGACGGCTTAAATCCTCAATTGTGCGTTGAGCTTTGATGCCATACAGGGATGCTTAGTCAATGAAAAAAATAAACACGCGTCATTTAACCCCATTAGCCCTATTAATAGGATTTATCCTGAGTGGTTCTGCTGCGGGTGAAAATATCGGAAGCCAGACAGGAACAAATATCACATTGAATAATGGCGACATCCTGACTGGTGATGCGCTCTATTCCGGCGGCCTTTACGGCATAATGAATCCCTATGGTCAGACTGGCATCATTAATTTAGGCAGCCAGTCAGTGATTAATGTTAATGATGCGGCTAATTACGCACGGGGTGTGGTCATCTGGGGCAGAAACAGTACGCTGACTGCCGATGGCCTTACCGTCAATGTCAGCGGCGATCGGGCTGTGGGTATTAATATCATCGGGGATAATGTCACCGCCAATCTGGGCAGCGGAACGGCCGTCAATGTGACCGGCACCGGCGATATGATTGCCAGCGGGGTGACCGTTAAAGGCGGGTCCTTTTTAACCGCCGATGCCCTTTCTGTTACAACCGTGGGCGGCACCGGCACCGGCCTCACAATTACCAATCCCGGCAGTGGCGCTGACCTGAGAAACCTGAGTACGATATCGACAAACGGTGATCGAAGCAGTGGGATTGTGGTTGATGCATTAAATGGAACGGCGTCATCCGCCCTTTCATCACTGAAGGCCAACCAGCTGAGCATTACCACCGCTGGCGATTATTCAAATGGCCTTGAGCTGCAGGAAAATACCCTCGCGGATTTAGGCGCTGGCAGTGTCATCACCACCACCGGCGCTGATTCAACCGGTCTGTGGAACTTTGGTGATCTCACCGCTGAAAGTCTGACAATTTCTACCTCTGGCGCTGACGCTATCGCTCTGGAAGTGAGAGGCAATGGTGTTGCCAATATCGGTGCCGACAGCCACGTCACTTCCGCGCTGGCGGGCGGTATTGTCGCCAGTGGTACCAACACAACGATTAATTTTAAGGGTACAGCAGAACAGCGGAATACCATCGATGCCGGTGGCTCTTATGGGGCTTCTGCACAAACCTCTGCCTCAACCGTTAATCTGGATGAGACCGATATTACCAGCGCCAATATGGGCTTATGGGCAATTAATTCGGGTCACATTACCGGTAATAACATCACCATTAAAAATGCAGTAACAGAACAAGCCGCTGTGTTTGCGATGGCAGGCGGTGATATCGATTTAACCGGCGATTTAGCGATTACCCTGCCCTCATCAGATGAGCTGGCTATCGCAACACAATATGACGCGGGTTACGCAGCGGGTAACATTAACGTTGATGGCAAACTGAATATGATGGGTTCAGTTTATTCCAACGGCGGAAAAATTGATTTATCACTGCAGCCGGGATCGGTCTGGGAAGGGAGTGCGTTTAGCGATAATATTAATAGCGGCTATTTAAACGCAACCCTCGATAATAGCGACTGGTATGTTAGCGGAACGTCAAATCTCGATCGGTTAACCCTCACCAACAGTAACGTTGACTTTAGCCGGGCAACCTCTGCCAGCGGGTATTCCACCTTAACCGTTGCGGATCTTCAGGGTACGGGTCATTTCAACATGCGTGTTGATCTGGTCGGTGAAGGAGATGGCGTAAATAACGGCGGTGATAAGCTGGTCGTCACCAACAGCAGTGCTGGCGATTATTCACTCTCTTTTGTTAACCAGGGAAGTCTGGCTACCACGGGTAATGAGACATTAACCGTGGTGGAAACCCCAGATGGTCAGGCCAGTTTTACCTCAGACTCTGATGTCGAACTGGGTGGCTATCTTTATAGCGTAAGCAAAACGGGTAATAACTGGGCGTTAGCCTCTTCCGGTCGTGTGCCTGCGGTAGATCCGGTTACCCCGGATGAACCGGTAATTCCTGATGAACCCGTTACGCCTGCAGACCCGGTAACGCCGGATGAACCGGTTACGCCTGACGAACCCGCAACCCCTGCAGAACCGGTTACGCCTGACGAACCCGTAACGCCGGATGAACCGGTAACGCCTGACGAACCTGCAACCCCTGCAGAACCGGTAACGCCTGACGAACCTGCAACCCCTGCAGAACCGGCAACCCCTGCGGAACCCGCAACGCCTGCAGAACCGGCAACCCCTGCTGATGAACCCGTCACGCCTGAGCGTGGCGCGGAACCTGACGCTCCCGTTGTCCCGACTGCGCCGGCGGCACCTCAACAGACTAAACCGATCACCACCACCGCTGATGCCGGCGGCAATTTCCTGCACATCGGCTATCTGCTTAACTATGTCGAGAACCAGACGCTGCTGCAGCGCATGGGCGATATCCGTCAGAGCAGCGGCACAGGCAACGTCTGGTTAAGAGGCTATGGCGGTAAGCTGAGTTCTTTCTCAAGCGGAAAGCTGAGCGGTTTTGACATGGACTACAGCGGCTTCCAGTTTGGTGTGGATAAGAACCTGATTGAAGGTAAGAAGCTGTATGGCGGCTTATTCATGGGAACGACTCACGCCTCACCTAAATATCGCGGCGGTGACGGAACAGCAGAATCACAGCATTTTGGTGCCTACCTGACCTGGATGGCTGACAATGGCTTTTACATCGATCAGGTTTACAAAATTAACCGCCTCAGCAACCAGTTCGACGTTAAAGACAGCCAGCAGAATCAGGTTTCCGGTAAAGCAAAATCGACCGGCTACAGCGCCTCTGTTGAAGCGGGTAAACGTTTTAGCTTCTCAGCCAACAATCAGGGTTTCTACCTCGAACCCCAGGTTCAGCTGACCGCAGGCCGTCAGAAAGGCTCGCAGACCCGGGCAAGTAACGGTCTGGTGATTGCGTTCAAAGATTATGATGCGGTTAATGGCCGGATCAGCGCGCTGGCAGGCTACAGCGAGGATAAAGCGGGCAGCAAATATAACGTTTATGTCAAAACCGGACTGGTGCGTGAGTTCTCAGCCAATATGCAATATGCCTTAAACGGCTCCCGCGAGAAGACCGATTTTCGCGGTAACGGCTGGAACAATGGCCTGGGCGTGAGCGCAAGTCTGAATAACGTGCACAATTTCTATCTGGAAGCCGATCTCACCACCGGTCAACGCTTTGATCAGCGTCAGGTTAATGCGGGCTACCGCTTCAGTTTTTAACTCTTAGCAGTAATGTCCTGCCAGCCTGGCAGGACATTTTTCCACCTTCAAAGGCTGTTATCTCACTGCGGTAATAATTCCACAATATCCGCGCTGCTGCCGGTTTCGCCCAGACGAGGGAAAATCAGGTTGATGCTGTTGTTATGGGTATTAAGGTCTAAATCCGTCATGGCATCGGTGGCCAGCGTGACGTTGTAACCGAGCTCGTACGCCTGACGTGCGGTCGATTCCACCCCAATACTGGTGGCGATGCCACAAATCACCACCTGCGTAATTCCGCGTTTCTGCAGCTCTTCATGCAGTGGCGTGGCGTGAAACGCGCCCCAGGTTTTTTTGGTAATGGTCAGATCGTTCTGCTGCGGTGTCATCTCCGGCACCAGTGTCGCCCAGTCAGCCGGCAGTTCGCCGCCGTGACGCGCCTGCTCAGTCCGGCCCGGCGCCCCGCCCGCGACGTTAACCAGTACCACCGGCAGATCGCTGGCGCGAAACGCCTGAGCCAGGCGCGCGCAGCGTTCAACTACCGGCTGCGGCTGATGGACCAGCGGCAGCGCAACGATGCCATGTTGCAGGTCAATAACAATCAGCGCCGTTTTCGCATCAAGTGTGGTTACAGCCATATCGTCTCCTCTCAGGATTCATGTTCAGTAAGTCGTTGAAGTAAAGGAATGGCATCGATCAACTGCTGCTGCTCGGCCACACTCAGCTGTGCCTCAAAAGCCCCGATCAACCAGTCATCACGCATCGCACGGCTGGACGCGATGACCGCCAGACAGGCTTCCGTGGGGCGATAGCGGGTTTTGCGTCCGTCATGGGGATCGGGCTCGCCGGTCACCATGCCCGCGTCCAGCAGGGTGGCGACGGTGGCGCCCATTGACTGACTGCGAACGCTTTCCGCCGCGGCCAGTTCAGTGACCGTCATCGCCCCGTCACGCACCAGATAGCCCAGTACGGCCACCTGCGACCAGCTGAGATTGCCGGGCGGCGCGGACTCACGCAGCCGACGAGCCAGTTTACCCACCAGCATACGCAAGGTGGCGGCAGGTTCGCTTAAATCGCACATCGCCCTTCTCCTCAGGTTTAGCGGCCAGTATAGAGATACGAAGGTAAACTGTGTAGTTTACCCTGGTTTCAATTTGTAAGTTCGGGGCGCTGCAGATAGTGGATCAGGCTGTGAAACCGTAGCGGACTGCTGAGCGGATTACGGTAGCTGTGGGTGACGTCAGCGCGGAATTGAAACGCTGCACCGCGGGGCAGACGCCGCCAGAGATCGCCGACCCCAAGCAGCAGTTCCCCCTCTATGACCACAACCTGCTCAACGCAGCCCGCTTCATGGGGCGAAGAGATGCTCTGTGCGCCTGCGGCCAGCTCAACCGCCAGCAGATCAAACCGCAGTTGCGGATCGTAAGGTAACAGCGGCTGGACCGACATCTCGGCGTTGGGCTGACTGAAGCCCGCGGGCGCGCCGGGCAACGGATTGCCGTCGATAAAAAACGAAAACGGCACGTTAAAGCCGGTGGCAATTTTCCACAGCGTCGCCACCGTCGGGCTCGATTCGCCGCGCTCAATCTGGCCCAGCATCGCTTTGCTGACGCCGGTTCGTTCGGCCGTCAGCGTCAGGCTCCAGCCGTTGGCCTGACGTAACTGTCTGAGCGCGTTACTCAGATGGTGCTGAATGCTCTCCACTTCTGCTCCTGATTCTGTCGCCAGTCCACACGCTGACCTTATGGCGGCAGTGTAGCACTTGTGCGTTATAGCGCATCATGCGACCATGTGCGCTATAACGCACAAACCGGTTAACATCATGATTCAGACATCTGTTCAACCCCGCCTGACTCTGCCGATGGTGGTCTCTGGCTTTGTCGCTGTGCTGGTCGGCTACAGCAGCAGCGGCGCGATTGTTTATCAGGCCTTCGAGGCGGCTGGCGCGTCACCCAGCCAAATCGGCGGCTGGCTGGCGGTGCTGGGCATCGCGCTGGGTATTGCCTCGCTGGGATTATCGCTGCGCTACCGGATGCCGGTGCTGGCGGCCTGGTCAACCCCTGGCGCGGCGCTGCTGGCAACCAGCTTTCACGACATCAGCCTCAACGAAGCTGTCGGGGTGTTTGTCTTCGCCAATCTGCTGATCGTCCTTTCCGGCGTGACCGGCCTGTTTGCGCGCCTGATGAACACCATTCCCGCCTCGCTGGCGGCGGCGATGCTGGCCGGTATTCTGCTGCGCTTTGGCCTGCAGACCTTTGCCGATTTGCAGACCAACTTTGCCCTGTGCGGCAGTATGTGTCTGGCCTGGCTGCTGGCCCGCCGCTGGCTGTCGCGCTACGCCATTCTGATCACCCTGCTGATTGGAACCGGCGTCGCGCTGGCGCAGCAGGCGATCCATTTTCCGCCACAGCCGATTGTGCTGACGCTGCCGCAGCCGGTAATGCCACATTTTACCCTGACCACGCTGATCGGCATCGGCCTGCCCTATTTTCTGGTCACCATGGCGTCACAGAACGCGCCCGGCATCGCCACGCTGCAGGCGCACGGTTACCGCCCGCCGGTCTCATCACTGATCAGCTGGACCGGCCTTATCGCGCTGTTACTGGCACCCTTTGGCGGCTTTTCGGTCTGTATTGCCGCCATCACCGCCGCCATCTGCATGAGTGATGAGGTGGATGCCGATCCGCAGCGGCGCTGGCGGGCAGCCGCGCTGGCAGGGCTGTTTTATCTGCTGGCTGGCGCGGCCGGTGCCCTGATCGCGGTGTTGTTCAGTGCATTGCCGCCGGTGCTGATTCAGGCGCTGGCCGGACTGGCGCTGCTGGCGACGCTGGGCGGCAGCCTGCAACGGGCACTGGATCAGCCAGCTGAGCGCGACAGTGCGCTGATCACTTTCCTGATTACCGCCTCCGGTGTCTCGCTGCTTGGCATCGGTCCGGCGTTCTGGGGACTGGTCGGCGGCGTACTCGCCCATCTGCTGCTGGTGCGAAAAGCACGCTAAGCAGCCGTGCTGGCAGGTTGTTTTTGCGCCAGCCGGTGAAAAAACCGCTGCATTTGGCCCCTTTTCCACCGTTTGATTTGTCATTGTCCCGCGTAAAATCAACCCAATCGTCGATAACACGCGATTTTCTGCCTCAGACAACGACCGATAAGGGCCCAACAGGTGGCAAAAACTTTTCTGCGCAGCGGTAATTTAGATGCGGTTCTGGCGTTAGGTGAAAATGGCCAGCCGGTCTACGCCTCGGCGCTACAAATTCGTGAGACCCTGCGCCTGCGCCGTCAGCGCGCACTGGCAGACTGCCTGGCGATTCCGCAGGCCAATGAACGGGGCGATCGCCTCGACTGGTATGCGCCTTTCAGCGGCAGGGTCAAATCCTGGCTGGGCGCCAGCGATCATGAACGTCGCGCCGCCCTGCAACACCTCACCGCCTGCCAGCAGGATATGCAGGATCTCAGTACGCGCGCGCGCGCGGCTGAGAACCCGGCGATGCGCCTGTTCGGCGCCTTGCTCAGCAAAAGCCTGCAGTTTCCCGATCAGCAATACGTTTATCTGGTGGATGGCAAACCGGTTATCACCTTCTGGGGCTTTGTCGATGCGCAGGCTCGCAGCCGTGATGACGCGCTGGCCTGCCTGCGCGACACGCTGGAAGAGAGCCTGCCGACCGTGCTGGTCGAGCCGCCTGAGCCCATCGCCGAACCGGTCAGCGCCGAGCCGGTTCTGGCCGAGCCGCTGCCGGTGGAACCGCAACCCGAAGCGGAACCGGTGGTTGCGCCTGAACCGCCTGCGGCCGTCACGCCGCCGGTTGTGGCTGCCCGTGGTCGTTTCCGGGTCTGGATGATTCTGCCGCCGCTGGCGATTGCCGCTGCCGTGGTGATGACGGTGCTGTTGCACCGTCCACAACCGGCTCCTGCGCCGTCAGCGATGCCGGCAGTCCAGGCGTCGGTGACTCCGGTTAAACCGCCGGCGGTGGTCAATGCCGCCGGAAAACTGGCCGCCACCCTGCCGCAGAAAGCCGCCACGGTGAATGCCGCCGCCGCGACGCCTGCGCCCGCTGCTGCTACCCTTGCCAGTGTGGTCACACCGGCCGTGCCAGCCCGGCCAGACGATCTGATCGTTACCCCGGATGCGGTGCGCGACGGTCAGGTTGCGGTGATTGATGGCCGCTGGCGCGTCACTATCGGTCCGATGCCAACCCCAACCGGCAAGCCACCGGTGATGCAGTTCCAGTTTAAAAACGGCAAAGGCAGCGTGCAGATTACCCAGGGCAACACCCGCTGTAAGGCGGATGTCAGCGCGGCAATGACCAGCGCCGGTAATCTGGTGATCGAAAGCCGCTATACCGCCCGATGCGAGAACAAATCCCGCTATCGTATGCCGCTGCTGATCTGCCATGCCAGCATCGGTGCCGCAGTCTGCGAAGCGCAATATGCTGATGACCGGGTTTTCCCGATGACGATTAAGCGTGAGAGTAAATAAACATGCTGGCTCCCCTGATCGATGACAAACAAAAAATTTCGCTGATTGAAAACAGCGGCGTGCAGTTTCTGGATTTTGGCCTGCAACTCTCTGCGACGCAGACGCGTCGCCAGTTCGTGCGTCAGACCGCCAATGGCCCGCTGCTGCGGCTGAATGTCGATGGCAACAGCGGTAAGTTCCTGCTCTACCCGGAAGATGGCGGCGCGCCGGAAGTGGTGCGCCCGGAGTCCGATATCGCGCTGGCTGATTCGCTGAGTCTGCTCTCTGCCTGCTGGCTGCCGCTGCCGATGCTGCGCTGCGCCAGCGGACGCCGCTTTATCGGCGGGCCGGAGAACTGGGCGCGGATGCGTCTGGTGGCGCTGAATAGCCCGGATGCGGCGGGCAATACCCATCGCGTCAGCCTCGCCTTCGATACCCGCTGCGTGGCGGAACAGGATGGCGGCGAAAAGCTGGGTCTGTCGGCAGCCGACGCACAGAATGGCGTCACTTTCGCGCTGGCGTGGCACAACTACGAGCTGGGCGAGTTTCTCGACCACACCTGGGTCGACGGCTGGCTGCGTGAAGCCTTTACCGATCGGGTCTCCGATCGTCGCGAACAGGCGATTAATCAGGCGCTGCGTGAGTTTGAATATCAGGCGCACTACCTCAACCTGCTGGAGCTGCTGGGCGAGCAACTCAATCTCAGCGAGATCCACATTCAGGCCGCCACGCTGCAAACGCCAGCGGTCAACGTCGATATCATTCTGGACGTCGGCAACTCGCATACCTGCGGCATTCTGGTGGAAGATCACCCGGAAGAGAGCAACGGACTCAGGCAGACCTATGAGCTTCAGCTGCGCGATTTATCCCAGCCGCACCAGGTCTATAACGAACTGTTTGATAGCCGTCTTGAGTTTGCCGAAACCCGTTTTGGTAAAGAAAACTTCTCGCTGGAGAGCGGCCGCGAACACGCCTTTATGTGGCCGTCGCTGACCCGCGTTGGCCGCGAGGCAAGCCGTCTGGCCCTGCAACGGGTCGGTCTGGAAGGCAGTACCGGTCTTTCCAGCCCGCGTCGCTATTTGTGGGATGAAGCGCGCTATCAGCCCGGCTGGCGCTTTAACAACGCCGGTGCGCAAACCGAACCGCTGGCCTGTGCCGCGCCGTTCACCACCCTGCTGAATGACGAAGGCCAGCCGCTTTATACGCTGCCGCCTGACGATCGTCTGCCGGTATTCTCGCCGCACTACAGCCGCAGTTCACTGATGACCTTTATGCTGTGCGAACTGCTGGCGCAGGCGATGATGCAGATGAACAGCGCCGCACAGCGCCAGCGGATGCCGCAAAGTCACGCGCCGCGTCAGCTGCGTCATGTGATCCTGACGCTGCCTTCAGCGATGCCAAAACCGGAGCGTGAAATTTTCCGCCGCCGGATGCAGGAAGCGATTGCGCTGGTCTGGAAAGCGGAAGGCTGGCTGAGCGATGAGGACGATGTCGCGCCATCCCGCCCGCATCAGACCCCGAAACCGTTGCCGGATGTGCAGATGGAGTGGGATGAGGCGACCTGCGGTCAGATGGTCTGGCTGTTTAATGAAACCCAGGTGAACTTTGCCGGACGTGCCGAAGATTTCTTCAGCAGCATGGCGCGGCCGGACCGTCCGCGTGAAGCGGATGAGCTGCCGGGTAAAAGCCTGCGCATCGCCTCGATTGATATCGGCGGCGGCACTACCGATCTCGCCATCACCCAGTATCGTCTGGATGATGGTCAGGGCAACAACGTCAAAATCACCCCACGGCTGCTGTTCCGTGAAGGTTTCAAAGTGGCGGGTGACGATATCCTGCTGGATGTGATCCAGCTGTGGGTTCTGCCCGCGCTGCAACAGCATCTGCAGAAAGCCGGACTGACGCTGGCTGAGCCACTGATGAACAAACTGTTTGGTCACGACAGTCGCATGGACGGTCAGGCTACCCTGCGCCAGCAGGTGACGCTTCAGCTGTTTATTCCGCTGGCGCAGGCGGTGCTGGAGCGCTATGAAAACTGGGACCCGCTGGAGAGCCACGCTGAGATCAACGCGCTGTTTGGCGAACTGGTCGGGCAATCGCCGGGCGAATCAGTGCTGGCCTTCGTCAACGGTGAAATTCAGCGTGAACTGGGCGTCAACAGTCGCTTCGACCTGTTGCAGGTTCCGCTGGTGGTCAGCCTGGCGCAGCTGCACGGCGAATTTATGCAGCATCGGATGGCGATCATTCCGGCGCTGCGTTCCATGTGCGAAGTGGTGTCGCTTTATCAGTGCGATGTGCTGCTGCTCACCGGGCGTCCGTCGCGCTTCCCTGGCATTCAGGCGCTGGTTCGCCATCTGCAGCCGCTGCCGGGCAGCCGCATCCTGTCGCTGGAAGGCTACCACACCAGCGACTGGTATCCGTTTAACAAGCATGGCCGGATCGATAACCCGAAATCCACCGCTGCCGTCGGCGCGATGCTCTGCCTGCTGGCGCTGGATCTGCGCCTCAGCAGCTTCTGGTTCCGCGCCGGTGATTTTGAACCCTATTCCACCATCCGTTACCTCGGGATGCTGGATGAAAACCAGGCCCTGACCGACGAAAACCTCTGCTACAGCGAGATCGACCTCGACGATGCGGGCTTTGCGCTGGATAAGAAAAGCAGCTTCCGTATTCGCGGCAACGTCTGCCTCGGCTTCCGTCAGCTGGATAACGATCGCTGGCCCGCCTCACCGCTCTACAGCCTGACGCTGAACGATGCGACGCTGGCCCGTAAGGTGGCCGGTGAAAGCGTGCTGCGCATCAAGCTGGCGGTGAAAGCCGGACCTGATGCGCCCGGCCCGGAAACGCTGGTGCTGAGCGATGCTCGGCTGGACGACGGCACCCGCGTGCCGCTGGAGCAGCTGAGTCTGAAACTGAATACCCTGTCGGCCACCGGCAACGCTAATGCGCAGTACTGGATTGACAGCGGGAGCGTATGTAAACGATGAAAGCCCTCAAAACCCGCCAGCCACAGACGCTGGCCAAACGCCTGACCCTGCTGCAGGAGGCGCTGAACGGCAGCCTGAGCTGGATCGAGACGACCCGTGAACAGTCGCCGCGTCTGGCGCTGGAGGCCGATACCCTGACCCTGCAACTGCGTCAGGCGCGGGTGCAGACCCAGGCGCTGGCGCAGCAGGTGGCGCGCCCGGTCACGCTGGCCCTGTTTGGTCAGTCGCAGGCCGGTAAGGCCTGGTTGCTGAATGAGATGGTCGCCGATGCTCAGGGCCAGCTGATGACACGGCTGGGCGATAAGTCGCTCAGCTATTTCCAGCACATCAATCCCGGTAATCTCGATTTTGCGACCGCCACCCGCTTCAGTCACCAGCGTGAGCCGCTGTCAAATGAATGGCCGGTTGAACTGACGCTGCTGACGGATGCCGAGATCGTCCGGCTGATCATGGCCTGCGCCGCCAGCACCGTAGCGCCTGATGTGGCGCTGATCGACAGCGGCCTGCAGCGTTTACAGCGTCATCGTCTGACCAGCCCACTTGCCGGTCTGGAGAGCGATGCGCTGGTGACCTTATGGTCATGGTGCCGCCACCGTCAGCACTATGACGTCCGTCTCGATCGGCACTTCTGGCCGCAGGCGGTTGAGCTGGCACCCTGGCTGAGCGTCGATGACCGGGTAGAGCTGTTTTCGCTGCTGTGGCCAGCGCAGCCGGCGCTGAACGATACGCTGCGCAGCCTGCTTCACCTGCGCCACCAGTTGCGCAATAGCAGCCGGGTGCTGGCACCGCTCAGCCTGCTGACCGACAGTGCTTTGCTGCCGGCCGAGCAGCTGATTGTGCCCGCCAGCGAGCAGGATCTGCAGCAGCCGGTGGAAGTCTGCCCGATGAACGGCAACCGGCCAGGCAAACCGCAAAACGTGGCGCTGGGTTTGCTGGCGCTACTGACGCTGGAAGTGGTGATTCCGCTGGGTTCGACGCCGCGTACCGCGCTCTATGACGAAGCCGATATGCTGGAGCTGCCTGCGCCAGGCCAGCCGAACGACAGCGCCGCCCAGGAAGATCGCCAGCGTCTGCAGCAGCGCGATCCGCTGCGGGCGCAGTTGCTGGAACAGAAGCGCGCCCTGCTGCCCGGCCTGTATGCCGCGCGTCAGGGCATCGACCTGCTGCTGGTCTGCACCGCCGCCAGTCAGCGTCAGGATGCCGATCGGGTCAGCCAGACGCTGCGCGAGTGGCAGCGGCTGCAACCGACCCAGCAATCCAGCGAAAAACCGCGGCTGATCTGGGCCATCACTCCCTATGATGCCCGTCATCAGCAGATCAATGTGGATGAAGCGGTACAGCGCCAGTTAGGCCAGCCGGGACAACACTGGGGATCGATGCTGGTGCTGGATCGCGCCGGTGTGGATCGGATGGCAAGCTGGCTGCAGGATGAGATGCAGCCGGAAGCCCGTCGCGACCTGCTGCTGGCCCAGCTGGCGCAGATTCAGCACACCGTGGTTGAGCGGCGGTTACTGCCGTGGACCGAGGCGGGCGCCAGCCCGGAACAGGCGGCGCGCAAACAGACTATCGCCGATACCCTGCTGAAATGTTTACAGCACCGTACCGGCCTGCACGGCGAACTGCTGGAGCGTCTGCAACCGCCGCGGGAAGCGCTGCGCCAGCTGTGGCTCAATCAGTCGAACCTGAGCAGCCCCACCACGCCGCATCCGCAGGCACCGGAAAATCAGTTCGGCATTGGGTTTGAATTTGATCTGTTCAGCCAGTCAGAGCCGGAGGTGCCGGTTCAGCCGCGTCAGAGCGGGCACGGCGCGCAGCAGTTTCCGCGCCAGGTGCTGCTGCTGTGGCTCGATCACCTGCGCCAGCTGCCAGAAAACCGCAGCCTGCTGGCGTTGCTGAATATTGATAAAGCGACCATGGAGTGGCTGGTAGAAGAGTTGATCACCGCCAGTTTCCGCACCGACATGACGCAAAAACTGCAGCAGGCGCTGCATGAGCCTGACAGCCACAGCATGACCCATGAGTCGCGTGCCGATCGTCAGGTGACGCGTGCGATGACGGTGCTGGGGGACTTCGTCGCCTGGCTCGGCTTTTTACAGCGCCCGGAAGCCGAGCGTCCGGCCAGCCGCGTCAATCGCGGTCAGGCGATCTTTACCCGTCCGCCGACACCGAGCGTCAGCTTCAGTACCGGACAGCGGCTGACTAAACTGTCGGCGGCTCCGGCTAACCACACCGCTTATTATATCTACGACTGGCTGGTGGGGCTGAATCAGGTGATTATCGAGAATAATGGCTATACCGGCGGCGGTGACCTGCCGCTGGCGGCGCGCGAGGCGCTGATCGCCCTGCTTAAACCGCTGCGCGCTTAATCCTTCACCAGGCGCAGTTCGCCGTCCAGCGACTGCGCCGCCTCTTCCAGTAACGCCAGCACCGGGGCCAGATCGGCATGGTGTTCGGCGTAATGCTGCAGCCGCACCTCTGCCGGCAACGCAATGCCGCCGGTCAGCCAGTCCCACAACGCATCCAGGTTGTTGCCAAAATAGGCAGGCGTCCCGCCGCTCTGTGCGGCAAACTGCTGGTAGAACGCCGCGCGGCTGGTCAGCTGGCGCAGATCAAATTGCATAATCAGCATGATCAGGGTACCTGTTTAAAGCTGCGATAGTGGTCGGTGGACAGAAACACCAGCCCGTCGGAGGAGTAGACCAGCCGGTCAGCATCGCGCCGTCCGCAGCGATAGTTAACGTCCGCCTCATACCACTGGCGGCCAGCGCGTTGCGGCAGGCGTTTTTCCCGGTTGGCAAAGCGATCGCCGCCGATGGCTTTACCGGGCAGCACCTCGCACAGGTTGCCTTTGGCCGGGTTCCAGCCGCGCTTGCGGGCATCATTTTTGGTGAGGTAGTAGTCCGGCAGTTGCTGATGTTGCAGCACCCAGCGCGCCACGGTATGGGCGTCGGTCAGCGCAGCAATGTCTGCCTGAGCAGGCGCTACAGAAGAGTTCAGATAAGGTTTAAGGCCGTAGAAGCAGGCCGCGAGGACCAGGAAAAGTCCAATCCAGAGTTTTTTTGACATGATGGCATCCGTGACGACAGGATGCAGATGATACCAGTTTTGCGCGCTGAGAAAAGCGCGGGCCAGACAGGCTGGCCCTGGCGAGGTTATGCAGCGTGCGAATCACCGCTGTGTCGACGCCATGCACCCGGTGCCACACCGTACTGACGTTTGAAGCTGCGATTAAAGGACTGCTGCGAATCAAAACCCAACGAAATCGCTACGTTCAGGATCGGTTCATCGGTGCTGGTCAGGCGATCGGCTGATTTCTTCAGTTTCTTCACCCGGATATATTCACCCAGCGGATAGCCGGTATGCTCTTTGAACATCCGTTGCAGGTGCCATTTCGAGTAGCCCGCGCGCTCGGATACGGTGTCCAGATCCAGACGTGCTTCAATGTTGTTATCAATCCAGTCGATTAAATCGTGAATAAAGGCGTCACTCATCATTCCAGTCTCTCCCGTCGCCGTGGCGAACAGTATTAGTATCAGTTGCAGTTACACTTAAAGGGTGACTGACTATGTCATTTAATGCAAGTTTTATTAGTACATTAAATGCCGCACACTTTTCAGGGTCTTTCACCCGCCGCTTAGCTTTTAACCGGTGGGCAACAAACCGCACATAAAGTGTATCTGTTATTCTTGCAGTTGCCAGCGACGCCAGCCTACACTCCTCGCGATTAATTGCAATCTTAAAAGTTGCAAATATTGGCCTGCGGGTCGTTTTCACCTTATCGCGGAATAACAACAATGATTACCAACTGGGTTCGTCAGGGTTTTACCCTTTTAGGGATGGTACTGCTGATCGTTCAGCTAAGCGGCTGTGATGATGGCGTGGCGCAAAACGCCCCGCCACCGCCGCCCGAAGTGAGTGCTGCGCCGGTGCTGATCAAGCCGGTCAGCCAGTGGGACAGTTTCAATGGCCGGGTTGAGGCGGTGCAGAGCGTGCAGCTGCGTCCGCGCGTCTCTGGTTACATCGAGTCAGTTAACTATCGCGAAGGCGAAGAGGTGAAGAAAGGTCAGGTGCTGTTCACCATCGACGATCGCAGCTATCGCGCGGCGCTGGAACAGGCCAAAGCGGAATTAGCCCGCGCCCGCAGCCAGGCGAGTCTGGCGCGCAGTGAGTCAGGACGCAGCGAGAAGCTGATTGGCAGCCAGGCGATCTCGCGTGAAGTGTGGGAGCAGCGCCGCTCAGCCGCCAGCCAGGCGCAGGCGGATGTGCTGGCCGCCGAGGCCGCCGTGGATATGGCGCAACTGAATCTCGATTTTACCCGCGTTACCGCGCCGATTGATGGTCAGGCCAGCCGGGCGATGATCACCGCTGGCAACCTGGTGACCGCCGGTGACAGCGCCAGCGTGCTGACCACGCTGGTGTCGCAGCAAAGCATGTATGTCTATTTCGACGTCGATGAAAACACCTTCCTGCACTATCAGGCGATGGCGCGTCAGGGCCAGCAGCGCCATGCGTTGCCGGTGGAAATCGCGCTGGTCGGCGAGCAGGGTTATCCGCATCAGGGCAAAGTCGATTTCCTGGATAATCAGCTGACCGCCAGCACCGGCACCATTCGCATGCGCGCCCTGCTCGACAACCAGCAGCGTCAGTTCACGCCGGGTCTGTTTGCGCGGGTCCGTCTGCCTGGCAGTGCGCAGTTCGAGGCGGTGCTGATTGATGACAAAGCGGTGTTAACCGACCAGGACCGTAAGTATGTCTACGTGGTGGACAGCGAAGGTAAAGCTCAGCGCCGTGATATCGAGCCGGGCGCGATGGTGGATGGTCTGCGCATCGTCAAGTCGGGCCTGAAATCGGGCGATCGGGTGATTGTCTCCGGTCTGCAAAAAGTGTTTATGCCCGGCATGCCGGTCACTGCTCAGCAGGTCGCCATGCGTGCGGCAACCGCTCAATAATCCGAGGCCGCTATGGACTTTTCCCGCTTTTTTATCGACCGGCCGATCTTTGCGGCGGTGTTATCGATTCTGATTTTCGTTACCGGGTTGATCTCAATTCCGCTGCTGCCGATCAGTGAATATCCTGATGTGGTGCCGCCCAGTGTGCAGGTGCGTGCCGAATATCCCGGCGCTAACCCGAAAGTCATTGCCGATTCGGTGGCGACGCCACTGGAAGAGGCGATTAACGGCGTCGAAAACATGATGTACATGAAATCGGTGGCCGGTTCCGATGGCGTGCTGGTGACCACCGTCACCTTCCGTCCCGGCACCGATCCCGACCAGGCTCAGGTTCAGGTACAGAACCGCGTGGCGCAGGCTGAAGCCCGCCTGCCGGAAGATGTGCGTCGGCTGGGGATCACCACCCAGAAGATGTCACCGACCCTGACGCTGGTGGTACACATGTTCTCGCCGAACAACACCTACGATTCGCTCTATCTGCGTAACTACGCCACCCTTAAAGTGAAAGATGAGCTGGCGCGCCTGCCGGGCGTGGGTCAGATTCAGATCTTCGGTGCTGGTGAGTATGCGATGCGCGTCTGGCTCGATCCGAATAAAGTGGCGGCGCGCGGTTTAACCGCTTCAGATGTCGTCACCGCGATGCAGGAACAGAACGTGCAGGTTTCTGCCGGTCAGCTGGGTGCCGAGCCGCTGAAAAAGCAGAGTGATTTTCTGCTGTCGATCAACACCCAGGGACGACTGGAGAGCGAACAGCAGTTTGGCGACATCATTCTGAAAACCTCAGAAGATGGCTCACTGGTGCGGCTGCGCGACGTGGCGCGTATCGAGATGGGCTCCGGCAGCTATGCCCTGCGCTCGCAGCTGAATAACAAAGATGCGGTCGGTATCGGCATCTTCCAGGCGCCTGGCGCCAACGCCATCGATCTCTCCAATGCGGTTCGCGCCAAAATGGATGAGCTGGCAATCCGTTTCCCCAACGATGTGAAATGGGCCGCGCCGTACGATCCGACGGTGTTTGTCCGCGACTCGATTAAAGCCGTGGTGCAGACCCTGCTGGAAGCGGTCATTCTGGTGGTGCTGGTGGTGATTCTGTTCCTGCAGACCTGGCGCGCCTCGATTATCCCGCTGCTGGCAGTGCCGGTGTCGGTAGTCGGTACCTTTAGCGTGCTCTATCTGCTCGGCTTCTCGCTGAACACCCTGAGCCTGTTTGGCCTGGTACTGGCGATCGGGATCGTGGTGGATGACGCCATCGTAGTGGTGGAAAACGTCGAGCGTAACATTGAGATGGGACTGACGCCGCGGGCGGCGGCGCATCAGGCGATGCGTGAGGTTTCCGGCCCGATCATCGCCATCGCGCTGGTGCTCTGTGCGGTGTTTGTGCCGATGGCGTTTTTGTCTGGCGTGACCGGTCAGTTCTACAAACAGTTCGCCACCACCATCGCTATTTCCACCGTGATCTCAGCCATCAACTCGCTGACGCTGTCACCGGCGCTGGCTGCGATGCTGTTAAAAGATCATCACGCGCCGAAAGACAGGCTGACGCGGATCATTGATGCGCTGTTTGGCTGGCTGTTCCGGCCGTTTAACCGCTTCTTCCAGCGCAGTGCCCACGGTTATGAAACCCTGGTGGGCCGTACGCTGCGTCGCCGTGGCGCCGTGTTTGGCGTCTATATTCTGCTGCTGGCGGGTGCCGGATTTATGTTCCACACCGTGCCAGGCGGTTTCATCCCGACTCAGGACAAGCTCTACCTGATTGGCGGGGTGAAAATGCCGGAAGGCTCGTCACTGGCGCGCACCGATGAAGTGATTCGTAAGATGAGCGAAATCGGTATGCAGACCGAAGGCGTCGCCTATGCGGTGGCGTTCCCTGGCCTGAATGCATTGCAGTTCACCAATACGCCGAACAGCGGCACGGTGTTCTTCGGTCTGAAGCCGTTTAATGAGCGCAAACATACGGCGGCGGAGATCAACGCTGAGATCAATGCGAAGATCGCGCAAATCCAGCAGGGCTTCGGCTTCTCGATCATGCCGCCGCCGATTCTGGGGCTGGGTCAGGGTTCGGGCTACTCGCTCTATGTGCAGGACCGCGCGGGGCTGGGTTACGGTGCGCTGCAGACCGCCATCAATACGATGTCGGGTGCGATTATGCAGACACCGGGTATGCACTTCCCGATCTCCTCCTATCAGGCCAACGTGCCGCAGCTGGATGTGCAGGTTGACCGGGATAAAGCTAAAGCCCAGGGCGTCTCGCTGACCGATCTGTTCAGCACCCTGCAGACCTATCTCGGTTCGTCATACGTTAATGACTTCAACCGATTTGGCCGCACCTGGCGCGTGATGGCACAGGCCGATGGTGATTTCCGCGACAGCGTTGAGGATATCGCGAATCTGCGTACCCGCAACGATCGCGGTGAGATGGTGCCGATTGGCAGCATGGTGAACATCACCACCACTTACGGCCCCGATCCGGTGATTCGTTATAACGGCTATCCGGCAGCGGATCTGATTGGCGATGCTGACCCGCGCGTGCTCTCTTCCGCTCAGGCGATGAGCCAGCTGGAAACGATGTCCGGTCAGCTATTACCCAACGGCATGAACATCGAGTGGACCGATCTGAGTTATCAGCAGTCGACCCAGGGCAATACGGCGCTGATTGTCTTCCCGATGGCGGTATTGCTGGCTTTCCTGGTGCTGGCTGCGCTGTATGAGAGCTGGACGCTGCCGCTGGCGGTGATCCTGATCGTGCCGATGACTATGCTCTCGGCGCTGGTGGGCGTCTGGCTGACCGGCGGCGATAACAACGTCTTTGTGCAGGTCGGACTGGTGGTGCTGATGGGGCTCGCCTGTAAGAACGCGATTCTGATCGTTGAGTTTGCGCGCGAACTGGAGATGCAGGGCAAAGGGATTGTCGAGGCGGCGCTGGAAGCCTGTCGCCTGCGTCTGCGACCGATTGTGATGACCTCCATCGCCTTTATCGCTGGCACCATCCCGCTGATTCTGGGCGAAGGCGCCGGTGCAGAAGTGCGCGGCGTGACCGGCATTACGGTGTTCTCCGGGATGCTGGGTGTGACGCTGTTCGGGCTGTTCCTGACGCCGGTGTTCTACGTTACCCTGCGTAAGCTGGTGACGCGAAAAGCGGATAAAGCATCGTTGCAGACGGTGTAAACTGCAAAAGGGCGACCGCGGGGTCGCCCTTTTTTTGGCTGTCAGTCGGTGCCATATTCGTATCACGGCCTGATGGCCGGCTGTTCTTCCTGCCGGTTTACACTTGCCAGTCAGACATGCTTTAACTTTTCATTAAGCGTTTCAATGATAAAGGCGTTTAACGACGTTTGGTTTTGTGCCGCCGCCTGAGATAAGCGTTCGCCGAGCGATTCAGGATAGCGCAGGGTAAAGGTCTTTATTTTCTCCTGCTCAGCGTAAGGATTAACTCCAGATGCCACGCAATCCTCCAGATACTCACGCAAAGAGATTTCCCCTTCTTTATGCAAGCCCTGCACACTATCAGAGACAAAATCGCAGTAGCCTGACAGGCCAAGAAAGCGACCCCTGAACATGTTTATTTCAGGTACATAGCTAATCACCGCCGGTTGTCCGGCAACCGTGATCGTTGATGTATTTACACGACTATTCATGCGGATTAACTCCCGTACTTTCCAGCCATTCACGCAGACTAATAATGGCCCCTTTATCGGTATCCGGTGACGGATGCGGACGATGAAAACGCGCTATTTTTCCACTAAGCAGAAAGCGAACACGCGAACCGCTGCCCTGCTTAATCTGACCGCCCAGCGCCCTGATCAATGACTCAATCGCCTGCCATTTCACTCCGGATGGCGGAGGCGTCTGAAAAATCTGCAGCAGGGTTTCACGCTGTTTTTTCCGTAAAGCGTTGATGGCGTCGTTCATCCTGATCTCCGCGACTTCATAATGTGAAGTCATTTTACCCGGCTATTGGAGAAGATCAATGCGAAATTACCCACCGAAGATGCTTACCTCGCTGATATGGAACGAGCGATCCTCAGCACTGCCGATTTGCAGGCATAAAAAAAGCCGCATCAGCGGCTCTTTTTACACAGGTCTTCAATCTCATCGGGTTCCGGTTCCGGAACCGCGGTGCAGTTGCTGGTGTCGCGTTTTTTCAGCTCATTGAGCGCATCGGCAACGGTGCGTTTCGCCAGCACGTCCAGCGACGCCTGCTCGGCTTCATCGGCAATCGATTTGAAATACCAGCAGAGATTGGCGCTGACCAGGCAACGCGGCGCGACATCAGGACGCGCCGCCCAGATTTTCTTGTCTTCGATCACCGAGACGTAGATATCACGCAGCGTAATTTCTGCGGCGGGGCGACCCAGATGGATCGACCCGGTGCGGCCCAGCGTCGAGACGATGATGCCGTCACGGGTCAGCGGAACCATTAATTTTCGAATGAAACTGGGATTCGCTTCCAGCCCGTAGGCCAGAATCGCGCTGGTAGAGCGTTTTCCCATTTGCTCCGCCATCGCTACGCTCAGAACCATTTGCAAAGCTGTCGGGAAGCGGTAATCAAGCATTTCTTTATCCTGAGTTGCGGTGCATCTTATTGTTTTATTGCCGCATAAGTGAACAATCAATGAGCAATAAATATAACAAACACAGTTGCTTTTTAGAAGCAAGCCAGCGGTGACAAGGCACGTATTCACCAAAGTCTGAAGCCTGATAGCACAAGGTGCTTAGCCTGCTAACGGCCCGCGCTGCCTGCCGCATAACGACCCGCGGGTTATGCGGTCGCGGCGGGTGACGCGGGCAACCGTTGTTTCAGTATCATTACCAGCACCACGTTAAAGATTGCTAACGCGCAAAGCAACCACAGTGTTGCTGAAGCGCCCATCCTTTCAAACACATACCCGCCGATCAACGGCGTCAGCGCCTGTCCCATCAGTGCCGGACGCGCCATCCGGCCGACCACAATGGCATAGGACTCTGGTTTGACCATCGCCAGCGGTAAAGTTCCGCGCACAATGGCACGTAAACCATTACCGGCACCATAAAGCACCATGCTCAGCAGCGCCATCTGCGGCGCCAGCGCCAGTAACAACAAGCCCAGCGCCACCAGCCCGACCGAAAATAAGGTGGTACGGATCGGATGACTGCGTTTAAAGGCGATATCCACTATTCGCGCCCCCACCTGGCACGGACCCAGCACCGCGCTGATCGCCAGCGCTGAGGTGAGCGTATGGCCGCTGGCCTGCAACAGGGCGATCAGCTGCACCGAAATGGCGGTCATGATTACCGAGGCCAGGGTGAAAATGGCGCACAGCAGCCAGAAGATGGCAGGCGCAATCTCCGCATGGGTGGTGACCGGGTTACGCGCTTTAACCGGCCTGATCGTCTGGCTCGCCGGTAAGGCAAAGAGATAAGCGGGCAGCACGCAGAGCGTCAACAGCGCAGCAATCGCCAGACAGGCGCCCCGCCATCCCAGCGCGTGAATCAACAGCGCGGTACCCGGCCAGACCAGCGTGGTGCAGAAGCCGGAAATCAGGGTGATGCCGGTAATCGCCGCTCGCGCCTGTCCGCCGTAACAGGTACCCAGCGTGGCAAACAGCGCATCATACAGCCCCATTGCCATCCCGATGCCGATAATCACCCAGGCGAACAGCAACAGCGGCAGTTGATAGCTGAAGGCCATTATCACCAGACCCAGCGCCATGACGATGCCACTCATCGCCAGCAGCAGCCGGCCACCGGTGCGGGCAATAATCCGGCCACTGAGCGGTGCCAGCAGTCCCGACACCAGAATACCGGTCGAGAGCGCGCCATAAATCCACTGCTGTGACCAGCCGGTTTCCGCCGCGATCGGGGTTGCCATCACCGCCATCAGGTAGAACGATCCGCCCCACGACAGGATCTGTACCCAGCCGAGCGTGATAATGGCGGCGACGCCGGGTTTGTTAGTCTGGTTCACATCAGCTATCCGTTAGCGAGCAAACCATTTTTATAACATGTTCTGAGATAAGGAAAAATGCACGCCGCCTTTTCACCCTGCTTTCGCCCGGATGGCTGCACTGGTTTGAGTGGTTATCCTTATAGTATGTTGTAACTAGTATCGCTATTGCGTCCACCGTGCGCTTCTGCCACATTATGAACGTTGTAACTATGGAGGCCCGGAATGGCGCGCTACGATTTAGTGTCAGATATGCATCAATGCGTAAACGATTTAGAACAGGCGCTGGGCCAGTTGCGCCAGCAGATTGAGGCACAGCCGTTGCTGATCGCCCGCGTGTTCAGCCTGCCGCCGATTGTCAAAGGCCGCGAGCATGAAGCGATTACCCAAATCACCGTTGAGCAGCAGCTGGGACAACAGGCCTTAGAGCTGGCACTGAACCACTACTGCCGGCTGTTTATGCAGCACCAGTCAGAGCAGCTCAGCACCAAGGCGGCGGTCCGGCTGCCGGGCGCGCTGTGCATTGAGTGTGATGAGCCGCGAGAAGCGGAGATCCGCGCCCAGGTCGATCGCATCAATCAGCTTAAAGCGCAACTGGAGCAGCTGATTACGGTCGACTCCGGCCTGCCCAGCGAGGCACGCTTCGAATTTGTCCATCAGCACCTGCGCGGGCTGATTACGCTTAATGCCTATCGCACCATCACCCTGCTCAGCGCACCGGACAGCCTGCGTTTCGGCTGGGCGAATAAGCACATCATCAAAAATATGAAGCGCGAAGAGGTGATTGCCCAGCTGGAAAAAAGCCTGAAAGCCGGACGGGCTCAGGCGCCGTGGTCACGCGAACAGTGGGCAGAAAAGGTGCAGGAGGAGTTAGCCAGCGTGCGCGCCCTGCCCGCCTCGGCCCGGCTGAAAATCAAGCGACCGGTCAAAGTGCAGCCGGTGGCGCGCGTCTGGCGTGCTGACCAGAAAAAGCAGACGCAGCTGGCCTGCCCGTCGCCGATTCTGGTGATCTGCCGCGACCGCAGCCAGGTGCCGGTATTGGGTGAACTGCTCAATTACGATGCCGATAACATTACCTATCGCCATAAGCCTGCCGCCGAGCCGCTCAACCTGCTGATCCCACGGCTGCATCTGTGGGTCGACTGCCCGATTTAAGCCATAAAAAAAAGGCCAGCGTCGGCTGGCCTCCGTCACCGCAGATCTTTTACGACTTCATGCTGCCGACCATCTCTTCCGGACGTACCCAGGCATCAAACTGTTCTTCCGTCAGATAGCCCAGCTTCAGCGCCGCGCCTTTCAGCGTCAGCCCCTCTTTATGGGCTTTCTTGGCGATTTCGGCCGCTTTGTCATAACCGATATGGGTATTCAGCGCCGTCACCAGCATCAGCGACTCATTCAGTAACTGCTCAATACGCTCGCGCACCGGCTCAATGCCAATCGCGCAGTGGTGATTGAAGCTGTCCATGCCGTCCGCCAGCAGACGAATCGACTGCAGGAAGTTATGGATCACCATCGGGCGGAACACGTTGAGTTCGAAGTTACCGGATGCGCCGCCCATGTTGATCGCCACGTCATTGCCCATTACCTGACAGCACAGCATGGTCATCGCTTCACACTGGGTCGGGTTCACTTTCCCCGGCATGATCGAGCTGCCTGGTTCGTTTTCCGGAATGGCGATCTCACCAATTCCGCAACGCGGACCGGAAGAGAGCCAGCGCACATCGTTGGCGATTTTCATCAGCGAGGCGGCCAGCCCTTTCAGCGCGCCGTGAGCGTGAACCAGCGCATCACAGGTTGCCAGCGCTTCGAACTTATTGGGTGCGGTGACGAACGGCTGCTGCGTCAGATCGGCCAGCGCCTTCGCCACCCGTACTGCATATTCCGGATGGGTGTTGAGGCCGGTGCCGACGGCGGTGCCGCCCAGCGCCAGCTCCGCCACGTGCGGGATGCTCTGCTCGATGTGCTTCAGATTATGTTCAAGCATCGCGACCCAGCCGGAGATCTCCTGGCCAAGGGTCAGCGGCGTGGCGTCCTGCAGATGGGTACGGCCAATTTTGACAATATCTTTGAAGGCTTCTGACTTCTCGCTCAGGGTTTTCTTTAACACCTGAATCTGCGGGATCAGCTGTTCACGCAGGGCGATCACCGCCGCAACGTGCATCGCGGTCGGGAAGACGTCGTTGGAGCTCTGGCTCTTGTTCACATCATCATTGGGATGGACCAGGCGCGACATACCGCGCTCGCCACCCAGAATTTCACTGGCGCGGTTGGCCAGCACTTCGTTCATGTTCATGTTGGTCTGGGTACCGGAACCGGTCTGCCAGATGGCTAACGGAAACTCGTCGCTGTGCTTATCCGCCAGCACTTCGTCCGCCGCATTGATGATCGCCTCTGCGCGCTCAGCGGGCAGCAGCCCAAGATCGCGGTTAACCGCCGCGGCGGCGCGTTTGGTCAGCGCCAGCGCGTGAACCAGTGCGGTGGGCATTTTTTCGGTTGAGATGCGAAAATGTTCCAGCGAGCGCTGCGTCTGCGCGCCCCACAGTTTATCAGCCGGTACATCAATCGGGCCCATTGAATCTTTCTCAATGCGGTTGCCTGCCATGAATAGGTCTCCTTCGCTCTGTTTTAGATGAATGACCGCCCGATGCATCGTCCTGTGGGCGACATTCGGGCGGGCAAGATAATGACATACAATAATTTAACATTATGAGAGCTTAGCGTCCTTTTGCGCTTGATATGTATTTTCCCTGGCACTTTCTGCTTTAATAGCGCCAATAACATCCCGTGATAAAGGGTTTAATGATGCAAAAAATGAACAATTCGCTGCAGAATTACGCGTGGGGCAGCAAAACGGCGTTAACTGAACTCTACGGCATTGCCAATCCGCAGGGATTGCCGATGGCGGAGCTGTGGATGGGGGCGCACCCCAAAAGTCCGTCAACCGTTGACGACCACGGCACGCCGCGTTCGCTGCGCGAGGTGATCGAGGCCAATCCGACCGCAACCCTCGGCGCTGCCGTGGCAGAGCGCTTCGGTGAACTGCCTTTCCTGTTTAAGGTGCTGTGCGCCGATCAGCCGCTGTCGATTCAGGTTCATCCCAGCAAAAGCGCCGCTGAAGCGGGTTTTGCCCGTGAAAATGCCGCCGCCATTCCCCTGACAGCCGCCGAGCGTAACTATAAAGATGCCAACCATAAGCCGGAACTGGTCTATGCCCTGACGCCGTTTCAGGCGATGAACGGCTTCCGCCCGCTGAGTGAGATGGTGTCGCTGCTTCAGCCGGTCGCCGGTGCGCATCCGCAGATTGCCCATTTTTTGCAGCATCCCGATCGGGCTAACCTGGCCACCCTGTTCTCCACCCTGCTGTCGCTGGAGGGTGAGGCAAAATCGCTGGCGCTGGACCTGCTGAAATCGGTGCTTAACGGCCAGCAGGGCGAACCCTGGCAGACCATCAGCACGATCGCGGCGGACTACCCGGACGACAGCGGCCTGTTTTCACCGCTGCTGCTGAACGTGATTACCCTGCAACCGGGCGAAGCGATGTTCCTGTATGCTGAAACGCCACACGCCTACCTGAAAGGCGTGGCGCTGGAAGTGATGGCGAACTCCGATAACGTGCTGCGCGCGGGGCTAACGCCAAAATATATTGATATTCCTGAGCTGATGGCCAACCTCAAATTTGAGGAGAAGCCCGCCAGCGCGCTGCTGACGCAGCCGGAACAGCAGGGTCATAGCCTGAACTTCCCGATTCCGGTCGATGATTTCGCCTTTGCTATTCACACCCTGAGCGCACAGCCGCAGACGCTGAATCAGTCGAGCGCGGCGCTGCTGTTCTGCATTGAGGGCCAGGCGGTGGTGGCGAAAGATCAGCAACAACTGACGCTGCAACCGGGCGAATCCTGCTTTATCGCCGCCAGTGAAGCACCGGTTACGGTCGCCGGAACCGGCCGGCTGGCGCGGGTGTTTAACCAGTTAGGGTGATGCGGCTGACGGACCTGCGGTTAACTGCTATTATTTCAACCTATTAGCATTTAAAACGCCTGCGGGCGTTTTTTCTTCAGTCGTCGGGGTAACCTGCGGCGTAAGCGGACTCAAGGATAAGGACGAATCAGCAATGAAAAAGACCAACGTTGCCGTGGGCGTGATCATCGCGCTGGGCGTAATCTGGACCGGCGCAGCATGGTTCACCGGCAAGCAACTGGAAAGCCACATGGACCAGCTGGTGCAGAATGCCAATACCCAGCTGAATGCTTATGCACCTAACAGTCGACTGAAGATCAGCTATCAGGATTACCAGCGCGGTATCTTCAGCAGCAAAGCTAACCTGGTGATCCAGGCCAGCTCACAGACCGAAGATAACGCCCTGCTGAAACCGGGCCAGAGCGTCATTCTGAATGAAACCATCGATCATGGTCCTTTCCCGTTTGCGCAGCTGAAACACGTCAATCTGATCCCGAGCATGGCGTCGGTGCACACTGAACTGGCAAATACCGATGCGGTGAAGAAGCTGTTTGAGCTGACGCAAAACAAATCGCTGATCAATGCGGATACCCGCATTGGCTACAGTGGTGCCACCGATACCGCACTGCGTATTCTGCCGATCGACTACCAGAACGCGCAAACCGGCGAACGTCTGGCTACCAATGGCGGCACGCTTAACGTCAGCGCCGACCGCAAAGGCGATAAAGTCTCGCTGGACAGCGATGTTGATAGCCTGGCGCTGACCAGCAAAAATGAGATGGGTCAGCCGGTGCTGTTTACCCTTAACGGCCTGAAGCTGAACGGTAATACCCATCTGAGTCCGGAAGGCGTGCGGGTTGGCGATCAGTCAGTGGATATTGAAAAGGTTAATGCCAGCATTAACGGCCAGGATGCCCTGACGCTGCACAAGATGACCGGCAACTCTTCTTTCGATAACAGTGCCGGTAAGATCAGCGGCAATATTGATTATAAGGTCGATAGCGTTCAGCTGCAGAAGCAGGACTTTGGTCAGGCGGCGCTGAAGATGAAGCTGTCGCAGTTTGATGCCCAGGCGGTTAAAGCCTTCTCCGATCGCTATAACGCGCAGATGCAGGATCTGCAGAACCAGAAAGGTCTGGCTGACGATCCGATTCGCTATCAGGCGGGCGTCAATACCATCCTGATGAATAACCTGCCGACGCTGCTGAAAGGCACGCCGTCGATCAGCATCGCGCCGCTGAGCTGGAAGAATGATAAGGGCGAAAGCACCTTCAATCTGACCGCCAATTTTAACGATCCCGCCACCGTCACCGGCGAACCCCAAACCCTGAGCGGCATGGTGGATCGGGTACTGAAAACGCTGGATGCGAAGCTGACCATCAATATGCCGATGGCGACCGAGACCATGCATAAAGTGGGCCTGGCAGAAGGCTATCAGAGCGATGATGCACAGAAGCTGGCCGATCAGCAGGTGAAAGGTCTGGCCGCTATGGGCCAGATGTTCCGCCTGACCCAGCAGCAGGATAACAACATCATCACCAGCCTGCAGTACGCTAACGGCCAGGTAAACATGAACGGCGACAAGATGACGCTGGAACAGTTCATGTCACGCTATATGCTGGGTATGCCGACCAGCGAAGGGATGCCGCAATAATTTTCAGGCAGCCGTAAAAAAGGCGACTCCGGTCGCCTTTTTTTATGCTGAACCGCGGATGATCAGCTGCGGCGGCATGATCACATTCTGCCGCGCAGCGTCCGGTTGCGCCATCCGTTGCAGGATGCGCTCGGCGGCAACGCGACCAATCTCCCGCGCTGAGCTGGTCACCACGGTCAGTGGCGGATCGGTCAGCTCCGCCTGCGGTTCATCGCCAAATCCCATCAGCGCCAGCTGTTGCCCATAGTAACTGTCGACCGCACCGCGGGCGAACGTCCGCCCGGTGCGCAGCAGGCCGAAATAGCATCCCAGCGCCGTCGGGGTGTTGTAGGCCAGCACCGCGGTTAAGCGCGGATGGTGCTGAAACAGCTCAATCGCCGCCTCCGCAGCCTCTTTCTGGCTGTTACCGCACTCAATAATCCACTCCGGCCGGAACGGCAGACCGTACTGCAACAGGGTGGCGCAATAGCCGCCAAGGCGCTCCGCCCGGGTTAACGAGGCGCTGTGGCCGCCCAGCCAGGCGATGCGCTGATGTCCCTGACGAATCAGGTACTCGGTGGCGAGACGCGCAGCCTGTGCGTTATCGGGACGGATCGCATCTACCTCTTCCAGACTACTGGCCCGCGCCGCGCAGACCAGCGCGATCTGCAATTCCCGCGCGCGAGCCACCATCTGGCTGGCTTTATCCGCACCGCCACCCAGCACTACGCCATCAACGCCCTGCGCCACCAGCGACTCAAAGCAGCGCTCCAGATGCTGGCCCTGACGGCCGCTCTGGGTCAGGAACAGCAGTTTGCCCTGTTTTTCCAGCGCGTCGCTCAGCCCTGCGGTCATTTCGGCATAAAACGGCTGGCTGAGATCGCGCACGATCAGGCCTATCACCCCACTTTGCCCGCCGCGCAGCATGGTCGCCGAACGGTTACGGACAAAGCCAAGCTGCTCAATGGTCTGATTAACGCGCGCCATGGTGTCAGCAGAAATCCGCCCTTTGCCGGAGAGCACCAGAGAGACGGTGGTGACCGAAACGCCTGCGGCGGCAGCCACGTCATGGATGGTAATTCTGCTCATGCCATTACTTGTCCGAATAAAACGCCTGGAAAGAAGATAAAACGTTACACCTTAAAGCCCGAAAATAATATCATCCCTGGCCGGGATAGTGTGATTCAGCGCGCATATCAGCGTGGTAAAACGTTTTATCATCGCTGCACTTTATCACTGTGAATCATCATTGCCGGAGAGATCATGCCCGCACCTCGCCAAAAAATGTCCGTCTGGGAGTTTTTCCAGAGCCTGGGGAAAACCTTTATGCTGCCGGTGGCCCTGCTCTCGTTCTGCGGCATCATGCTCGGCATTGGCAGTTCGCTGAGCAGCCATGATGTGCTGACGCTGCTGCCGGTGCTGGATCAGCCGTGGCTGCAATATCTGTTTCTGTGGATGGCGAAACTCGGTTCCTTCGCCTTCAGTTATTTACCGGTGATGTTTGCCATTGCGATCCCGCTGGGGATGGCGCGCGACAATAAAGGCGTGGCGGCGTTTGCCGGTTTCGTCGGCTATGCGGTGCTCAATCTTAGTATCAACTTCTGGCTCAATGTGAATGGCATTCTGCCGACCACCGATGCCGCGGTGCTGAAAGCCAACAACGTCCAGTCGATACTCGGTATCCCGTCGATCGATACCGGCATTCTGGGTGCGGTGATTGTCGGTATCGTGGTGTTCTGGCTGCACGAGCGCTTTCACAATATCCGGCTGCCGGATGCGCTGGCCTTCTTTGGCGGCACCCGCTTTGTGCCGATCATCACCACGCTGGTGATTGGTATGCTGGGACTGGTAGTGCCGTTGATCTGGCCTTTCTTCGCTCGCGGCATTACCGGACTGGGCTGGATGATCAACAGCGCCGGCGACTTCGGTCCGATGATCTTTGGTACCGGCGAACGCCTGCTGCTGCCGTTTGGCCTGCAGCATATTCTGGTGGCGATCATGCGCTTTACCGATGCGGGCGGCACGCTTGAGGTGTGCGGCAAAAGCGTCAGCGGCGCCCTGACAATTTTCCAGGCGCAGCTGGCCTGTCCGGAAACCCACGGTTTTGCTGAAAGCGCCACCCGCTTCCTGTCGCAGGGCAAAATGCCGGCCTTCCTCGGTGGCCTGCCGGGTGCTGCGCTGGCGATCTATCACTGCGCCCGTCCGGAAAATCGACACAAAATTAAAGGCCTGTTGATTTCCGGCGTGGTGGCCTGTGTGGTGGGCGGCACCACCGAACCGATCGAGTTCCTGTTTTTATTCGTCGCGCCGTTCCTCTATCTGATCCATGCGCTGTTGACCGGCGTTGGCTTTAGCCTGATGGCTATTCTCGGCGTCACCATCGGTAACACCGACGGCAATATCATCGACTTCGTGGTGTTTGGCGTGCTGCACGGCCTGTCAACTAAGTGGTACTGGGTGCCGGTAGTCGCAGCAATCTGGTTTGTGGGTTACTACCTGATTTTCCGTTTCGCGATTCTGCACTTCAATATCAAAACGCCGGGACGCGAAGTGGAGAGTGCCAGCGCGCTGGCGCAGCAGGTCAGCAATGCCGGTAAAGGCAAGTCGGGCTATAACTCACCGGCTATTCTGTCCGCACTGGGCGGCGTGGAGAATATCACTTCGCTGGATAACTGCCTGACGCGCCTGCGCCTGACCATTGCCGACATGAGTAAAGTGGACGATGCGGCCCTGAAAGCCAACGGTGCCATTGGCGTGGTACACCTTAATCAGACCAGCCTGCAGGTGGTGATCGGCCCGCAGGTGCAGTCGGTGAAAGATGAACTGTCGACGCTGATGAACGTCACCGCTTAACGCACCGGGAGCTGATATGTTTAATTTTGATGAGGTGGTCGATCGCCGTGGCAGCTGGTCTACCCAGTGGGATTTTGTTGCCGATCGCTTTGGCGTGCCCGATCTGCTGCCGTTCACCATTTCCGATATGGATTTCAGAACCGCCCCGGTGGTGTTACAGGCGCTGGCCCAGCGCCTGGAGCATGGCGTTTTCGGATACAGCCGCTGGCAGCATGATGATTTCCTGGCCGCCTGCTGTCACTGGATGGCCAGCCGTTTTGATTATCAGCCGCAGCCGGAGACGCTGGTGTATGGACCCTCGGTGATCTACATGGTGGCGCAGATGATCCGTCACTGGAGTGAGGTGGATGATGAAGTGGTCATCCATACGCCCGCCTACGATGCCTTTTATAAAACGGTGCGCGGTAACCAGCGCCAGGTGCTGGAGATGCCGCTGCAGCGGACAGCCGAAGGCTGGCAATGTGATATGACGGCGCTGGAAGCGCGGCTGGCGCGTCCGCGCTGCAAAATCCTGTTGCTGTGCAGCCCGCACAATCCCACCGGCAAAGTCTGGACGGCAGATGAGTTGCAGCAGATGGCTGAACTCTGCGAGCGTTATCAGGTGCGGGTGATCAGCGATGAAATCCATATGGATATGGTGATGGCTGACCAGCCTCATACGCCGTGGGCCCGCGTGGCGCGTGGCGACTGGGCGCTGTTTACCTCGGCATCGAAAAGTTTCAACCTGCCGGGCCTGACCGGTGCCTGGGGCATCATCCCGAATGCTGCTGACCGGGCGGCCTGGTTCCAGGCGCTGAAAAATGCCGATGGGCTCTCCTCACCGGCGGTGCTTGCCGTCGCCGCACACATCGCCGCCTACCGGCACGGCGCGCCGTGGCTCGATGCGCTGTGCGACTACTTATCAGGCAACCTGACCTGGGTTGCCGATCGGCTTAACGCCGCGTTTCCGCAACTTAACTGGCAGCCGCCGCAGGCCACCTATCTCGCCTGGATCGATCTTAATCCGCTTGGTATTGGCGAAGAGGCGCTGCAGCAGGCGCTGATCCAGCAACGCGTGGCGATTATGCCCGGCTCAACCTACGGCAGCGCCGGCCAGGGGTTCTTGCGTCTCAACGTGGGCTGTCCACGCAGCAAGGTGGAAGATGGCGTCAGCCGCTTGATTGCCGCCCTTCACGCCTTATCTGCCTGAAATAAACCGGCCAGGCGGCGATCGCTGGCCGGTTATGGGTAATTAACCAGCATCCACGTCAGTTGTTGCGCAAATTGCTGGCGCTGTTGCGCAAGATATTTTTATAATGTTATGCACTTTAGTTACCACTGAGCGAGTGCACCATGATCGATACCACGATTCCTCTTACCGATATTCACCGCCACCTCGACGGCAACATCCGTGCACAAACCATTCTTGATTTAGGTCGCCAGTTTAATCTCGCCCTGCCCGCTACCACGCTGGAGACACTGCGTCCGCATGTGCAGGTGGGCGACAATGAGCCTGACCTGGTGAGCTTTCTGCAGAAACTCGACTGGGGCGTGAAGGTGCTGGGCGATCTCGATGCCTGCCGCCGTATTGCGCAGGAAAATGTTGAAGATGCCGCGCGTGCCGGCATTCACTATGCGGAACTGCGTTTCTCGCCGGGCTACATGGCAATGAGCCACCATCTGCCGATCGCTGGCGTGGTCGAAGCGGTGATTGAGGGCGTCAGAGCCGGTTGCCAGCAGCACAATATTGATGTACGGCTGATCGGCATCATGAGCCGCACCTTCGGCGAAGAGGCCTGCCTGGCCGAACTGGATGGCCTGCTGGCTCATCGCGATCACATCACCGCCGTCGATCTGGCGGGCGATGAACTGGGTTTCCCCGGCAGCGAGTTCCTCAGCCATTTTACCCAGGCGCGCGATGCCGGTTTCCGGGTGACGGTACACGCCGGTGAAGCGGCCGGTCCGGAGAGCATCTGGCAGGCGATTCGTGAACTGGGTGCAGAGCGTATCGGCCACGGCGTGAAGGCGATTGAAGATCGTGCGCTGATGGATTTCCTGGCGGAGCACCACATCGGGATTGAATCCTGCCTGACCTCCAACATTCAGACCAGCACCGTGGCGTCACTGGCGCAGCATCCGCTGAAGGCCTTCCTTGAGCACGGCATTCTGGCCACCCTGAACACCGACGATCCGGCCGTTCAGGGCATTGAGCTGGCGCATGAGTACCACCATGCCGCCCCTGCGGCGGGCCTGAGCGCGGCGCAGATCCGCCAGGCGCAGGAAAATGGCCTCACCATCGCGTTTCTCAGCGACGCCGAGAGAGCCGCGATTCGCGCCCGCGTGCAGTAATTCTGTCGCGTCAGCGAAAAAAAACGGGCCGGATAACCGGCCCGTCACTCTGCTGCTCCAACTCACTCAGGGCAATTCTGACAGCCACGCATATGCCTGACGCGCAGGGAACACGGTCAAAATAGGAAGGCGTCCCGCGCCAGGACGGCACGGGCCGAGCATGCCATGGATGGCGGCTTTTGCGTCTTTCCGATCTGACCGTGTTCCCTTCGCAGGTTCGAACTCCCCGCTAAAACAGCAAACATAACGGGCCGGATATCCGGCCCGTTTCGCTTTTTTACTTATTGCGTTTAGCTCTGACCCATTAAACGCGCTTCAGCGACAGCGTCTGGCGTTTCTCAGCGGATTGCAGACCCAGCTCGATGAGTTCCATCACCTGAATCGCCTCTTCTGCCGTCACCGGATTACTGCCGCGACCGGCAATCGCATCACGGATGCCGGCATAGTAAGCCGGATAGTTACCCGGTTGCGTCAGCTGGCTGCTTTCCTTCAGTGAATCACCGTCAACCAGCGTCAGAGTGCCATCGCGCATGTCGTAGCCCCAATCCTCTTTCGGCGGGAAATCCCCGGATTTCAGGCGATCTTCCTGCGGGTCGAGACCATATTTGACGTAGCTGCCGCGCGTGCCGTGAACGGTATAACGCGGCGACTCGGCTGCCACCAGCATGCTGGCGTGCAGCACCACGCGGCGCTGCGGATAGGTCAGCGTGGCGTGGAAGTAGTCGGTGGTTTGCGCGCCCGGACGCATCTCGGCCAGATCGACATTGATCGCCACCGGCGGGCCAAACAGCTGCAGCGCCTGGTCCAGCAGATGCGGCCCAAGGTCATACCAGATGCCGCTGCCGGCGCCTTTCATTTCACGCCAGCGATTACGCACTTCCAGCCGGAAACGGTCAAAGTGCGACTCAAAGTAGCGGACTTCACCCAGCGTACCGGCCTCTATCAGCGATTTCAGCGTCAGGAAGTCACTGTCCCAGCGGCGGTTATGGAACACCGATAGCAGCAGCCCTTTGGCTTTGGCTAACGCATCCAGCTCGCGTGCCTGTGACAACGTCACGGTAAAGGGCTTATCGACCACCACATGCTTACCGGCATTCAGCGCCGCTTTTGCCAGCGGAAAGTGAGTGTCGTTGGGGGTCGGGATAACGATTAAGTGCAGAGAGGGGTCGTCCAGCAGCGCCTGCGGATCGGCCACTACCTGAACGGCAGGCCAGTCGGCGTGGACTTTACTGGCATCGCTACTGGAAATCGCGGCCAGCTCAACGTCCGGGGTGCCCGCAATCAGCGGGGCGTGAAATGTTTTGCTGGCAAAACCGTAACCGATTAGACCAACACGCAATTTATCGCTCATTTTAATTCCTCTTAGCGCCTTACCCATCAGGCGTAATTGTTGCAGTCAGTCTGGACCGGGACAGCGCGGAATAACCGGAGCGTACTGGAAGTACGTGAGAATGGTGAGCACTGCCCGGGTTCAGAATGACAAATAATATTGCCTGACTGGCCAGGCGCTTAGTTGCTAACCTGATTGATTTAAGACTATTAACCAGGCCAGGACAAGGAGGAATATCCCGAAAAAACTAAGAGATAGCACTCTGGGTCATCGGCCAGGCGGTCTGCGCGGCCAGGTTGTCATGGGCGTCCTGATTGCGGCGACGGAAGTCACTGGGGCTGACACCGACCCGCTTACGAAACACGCGGGAAAAGTAGAGCTGATCGTCATAGCCTACTTCCCGTCCCACCGTTGCAATCGGTTCCTGGGTGGTTTGCAGCAGCAGTTTGGCGCGGATCACTCGCTGATCTTCGCGCCAGCGCAGCAGATTCACCCCCATCTGCTCGCGGAACAGATGCGCCAGCCGTGACGGTGACAGACAGACATGGCGCGCCACCTCTTCAATTTTCACTTCGCTGGCCAGATGATTAGTGACGTACTGACAGGCTTCGATCACCCGTGGATCACGGATTAACTGATGACTGCGCGGATCTTCTTCCACCGCCCGCAGCAACAGCCGCTCCAGCAGGTTCATCGCCAGCTCTTCGGCAAAGCGGCGGCCGGAGTTATGGGTCTGTTCGATGCTGGCAAACAGCCGGTCAAACTCGCCACGCAGCGACTCCGGCAGCAGCAGACGGCCAACGCCCTCCTGCTCATCCTGCCAGCGCAGCCAGTCGTGCCAGTAAGCGCGCGGACGGAAATAGACCCAGCGATGAAACCACTGCGGGCTGTCGGGCGCGCGGCCATAGTAGTGTGCGGTTTTCGGCTGAAACAGCAGCATTTCGCCCGGCTCGCAGTCAAACGCCCGCTCGCCGTCAAATACCCGTCCTTTGCCTTTAATGGTGAGATTAAGGATGTAACCCTTCATGCCGTGCGGACGATCGATAAAAAAGTCCAGCGGACCGTCGGCGGTAATCGGCGTCAGCCCGGCTACCAGCCAGGCATTGAATGAATAACCCGGCAGCAAGGGGTTTTGCTGCCCGGCCGGGGATTCACGGTGATACATAGTGTCCTCACTCAGTCTGTCATTGATCGAATCACCCGCAGACGCGTGCGGCGTCTGCGGGTTAACGGCTGGCCAAATCAGGCTTTATGTTTCTGTTTGTAGCGGTCAAATATCACCGCCGCTAACAGTATCAGACCGCGCACCACATACTGTGAGAATGGCGAGATATTCAATAAATTCATCGCATTCTCAACGGTACCGAGAATCAGCACCCCGGCCACCACATAGGAAATTTTACCGATGCCGCCCTTGAGCGAGACGCCACCCAGCACGCAGGCGGAAATCACCACCAGTTCATAACCCAGCGAGGTCATTGGCTGCCCGCTGGTCATGCGTGAGGCCAGAATGATGCCCGCCGCCGCAGAAACCAGACCGGAGAGGATGAAGATGATGATGCGGGTACGCACCACCGGCACACCGGCCAGTCGCGCCGCTTCTTCGTTGCCGCCAATGGCCAGCGTGTTGCGGCCAAAAGTGGTTTTGTTCAGCAAAAAGCCGAAGATCAGCATGGTGGCGATGGTCAGCCAGATGGGTGCAGGCACGCCCAGCCAGTTGGCAAAGCCCAGCGCGAAAAAGCGCTCATCTTCGATACCAACCGCTTTGCCGTCAGAGAAGATGTAGGCCAGACCGCGCACGATCTGCATGGTCGCCAGGGTGGTGATCAACGCATTGATCTTCAGCCGGGCAATCACAAAGCCGTTGATAAAGCCGGTCAGCATACCCAGCACCAGGCCGGCGGCGACGCCGATCCACAGGCTTTCGGTCATGTTGATCACCACCGCCGTGACGACGCCGGCACAGGCAATCACCGACGCCACCGACAGGTCAAAATCGCCGGACGCCAGGCAGAACAGCATGCCGCAGGCGACCATGCCGGACATCGACATCGCCAGACCGAGGCCTTTCATATTGATAAAGGAACCAAAGTTCGGCACAAACACCGCACAGGCAATAAACAGCAGCGCAAACACCACCAGCATGCCGAAATTGTCCCAGATGCGACCAAACTGCAGGCCGCTGCGTGAGGCTGGCGGCGGCGTATTTGAGGTCGTGGATGAAGCCATGTTGCTCTCCTGTCAGGCCACGGCGGCCGCTTGTGTGGTTTTTGGCATTGCCAGGCTCAGCGTCTGCTGCTCCGTGGCGTCGTCATGCAGCACTTCACCGGCAATCGCCCCTTCACGCATCACCACGATGCGATCGGCAAGCCCCATCACTTCCGGCAGATCGCTGGAGGCGAACAGCACGGCGATACCGTCGCTGGCCAGTTGGTAAATCAGGTTATAAATTTCGTGTTTTGCGCCAACATCAATGCCGCGCGTCGGCTCATCCAGCAGGATCACCTTCATCTCTTCGGATAACCAGCGGCCGAGAATCGCCTTCTGCTGGTTGCCGCCGGAGAGGTTCATGATCAGCTGCTCTGCGCCTGGCGTTTTGATGTTGAGCGAACGGATGTGGCTGTCGGCGTTGCGGCTTTCCCAGTCGTTTTTGATCAGGCAGCCCGCGGTCAGGTTGTGACGCCGGGCGCTGATGTTGATGTTGTCGCGCACCGAGTGGACCGGAATAATGCCTTCGGCTTTCCGATCTTCCGGGCAGAGCATAATACCGGCGCGGATAGCGTCGATCGGCTCGCGCAGCGTCAGCGGTTTACCGTCCAGCAATACCCGGCCGCTGCGCAGGCGCGTGCCGCCGAACAGCCCTTTCAGCAGTTCGCTGCGACCGGCACCGACCAGACCAAACAGCCCGACAATCTCACCCGCGTGGACCTTGAGCGAAATCGGCGTACGGACGCCCTTCGCTTCCACCTGGTCCAGCTCAAGGCGCACAGCCCCTTTTTCACGCGGCGTATAACCGTAGATATCACCGAGGTTGCGGCCCACCATCGCCTGCACCAGGTCGTCATGATGGGTATTTGCCATGTCGGTAAAGGTCCGGACATAGCGGCCATCTTTAAATACCGTGATGGCGTCGCTTAGGGCAAAAATCTCCTCCATCCGGTGTGATACATACAGCACCACCCGGCCTTCCTGACGAAGCTGGCGGATGACGCGGAACAGGTTGTCGATTTCGCGCGCCGACAGCGAACTGGTCGGTTCATCAAAGGCGATAATGCGCGCGTTACGCGCCAGCGCTTTGGCGATCTCCACCATCTGCCACTGACCCAGCGACAGGTATTTCAGCGGCATATCGGGATCGATATCCATGCCGAGGTTTTTCAGTTGCAGGCCAGCTTCATAACGCATCAGCTTACGGTTGACCAGCCCATGTTTGTGCGGGATCTGACCGAGGTAGATGTTCTCCGCCACGCTCATTTCCGGCACCAGATGCAGCTCCTGGTAAATAATGGCCACGCCCGCGTCCAGCGCATCGGTCGTACGCTGAAAGCTCATCGGCTGGCCTTTAATCCGGATCTCACCGCCGCTGGGCTGATAGCTGCCGCTGAGAATTTTCAGCAGCGTCGATTTGCCCGCCCCGTTTTCGCCCATTAAGGCGTGGACTTCACCGCTGCGGCAGTCGAACGAGATATCCTGCAGCGCTTTCACGCCAGGAAAGGTTTTACTGATGCCATGAAACGACAGAAAAGCTGAATCAGTGTTCATGTTTATCCTCACTCTTTCGCGCCGCAGGCAGGCCAGCGGCGCGAACAATCCAGGCTGACACTCAGATACGCCGGTGTGGTCAGACACCGGCACGCGCAAGGTTTACATCAGCCCTTTTTTCGCCAGTTCGGTCTTGAAGTTGTCGCGGGTGATTAACACCACGTCGGTAACTTCGGTGAATTTTGGTGGCTCTTCGCCTTTGCTGACCCAGTTGTAGAGCATCTGGCTACTTTTGTAGCCATGAACATCCGGGCTTGGCAGCAGCGAGCCGTAGAAGCCGGTCGCTTTGTCTTTCGACAGTTCGCTGATGGCATCAACGCCGTTAATGCCGATACCGATGACGTCAGCCGCTTTGAAACCCTGGCCTTCGGTGGCGCGCACGCCGCCCAGCACGGTGTTGTCGTTCATGCCGACAATCAGCCAGTGTTTCACTTCCGGATGCTGCACCAGCAGCGAGTTACCGGCATCGAATGCGCCAGGAATATCGTTGGATTTGGTCGGCACCTGGTAGATCTGCGCGGCCGGGAAGCCCGCGGCTTTGATCGCGTCCATCGAGCCGCCGGTACGACGACGCGCGGTGTCGAGTTCGTTCGCGGTAATTGCCATCACGCCGGTGGTTTTCGCATCCCAGCCGCGCTTCTGCATCTCTTTGTAGAGTTCCTGACCCTGACGCTCACCAATTTTGGTGGCGGCCATCATCACCAGCGGAACGGTATCCATCGGCTTGCCTTTGGCGGTGACGAACTGGTCATCGACCGCAATCACCTTCAGACCGTAGCCACGCGCTTTGGCCATGATGGCGGAACCGAGTTTGGGATCGGGCGTACAGATAACGAAGCCTTTTGCGCCATTGGCGGCCAGGCTATCGATGGCGTTAAGGGTTTTCTCACCATCGGGAACGGCAATCTTAATCACGTCAAAGCCTAAATCCTTACCGGCCTTATCGGCGAACTTCCACTCGGTCTGGAACCAGGGTTCCTCCGGTTGCTTGACTAAGAAACCGAGCTTCATGGTCTCGGCGATAGCGGATTGTGACATAACCGCTGCCAGGCCGATGGCCGCGAACGCTTTAGTGAATTTATGCATGATGCTCTCCGGTACCAGGTTGTTTTTCTCTGCTATTAACGAATCGGTGTAAACGTTACCAGTTTGTTTTGATTTGTGGGTACAGCCATAAATCAGTGCGTTAGGACGCTAACTGCTGAAAGCCTGTTCAGACGCTGCGCTAGTTTTAACGGGATTAGCGAAGAAAAATGTAGAGCGGTATCACATCTTAAAATCACGGCAGAATGGTCCATATATTCAGCAAATTTAACCGGACGTTAACTTTTGCAATGGATCACAAAATCACTGTCGATGACAGAAAAGTGCATATTGTCAGCCAGCCATGACTAACCGTTCTGGCGCGTCGGACACAGGATGTAAGGGTTCATTAACTACAGGAGATTCCGATGCGTGCTGGAGCCATCACCCTTGGGCTGGACTTTGGTAGTGATTCGGTGCGTGCGCTGGCCGTCGATTGTCATAGCGGCAAAGAGCTGCAGAGTGCGGTGGTCAGTTACCCGCGCTGGCAACAGGGCTTGTACAGCGATCCACACACCAACCGTTTTCGTCACCATCCGCAGGATTATATCGATGCGATGGAACAGGCGATGCTCGGCGTTCTGAATGCACTTAGCGAGACGCAGCGCGCCGCCGTGGTCGGGATTGGCGTCGATACCACTGGCTCGACCCCGGCGCCGATCGATCGCGACGGCAACGTGCTGGCGCTACGCCCCGAGTTTGCTGACAACCCCAACGCCATGTTTGTGTTGTGGAAAGATCACACCGCCATTGAAGAGGCGGAAGAGATTAACCAGCTCTGTCACAGCGGCCGTTTTCAGGATTACAGCCGCTATATTGGCGGCATTTACTCCTCTGAATGGTTCTGGGCCAAGATTCTGCACGTTTCACGCGAAGATGCGGCGGTACGTGACGCGGCAGTCTCCTGGGTGGAGCTGTGTGACTGGGTCCCGGCGCTGCTGAGCGGCACCACCGCACCCGATCGTCTGCGTCGTGGACGCTGCGCCGCCGGACATAAAGCGCTGTGGCACGGTGACTGGAACGGCCTGCCCGAGGCCGATTTCCTTAACGCCCTCGACCCGATGCTGACGCAACAGCTCGACTCTCCGCTGTTCAGCGACACCTGGACCGCTGACCTGCCGGTCGGCACCCTGAGCCCGGAATGGGCGCAGCGGCTCGGTCTGCCGCAGACGGTGACCCTCTCCGGCGGCGCGTTTGACTGCCATATGGGCGCAGTCGGCGGCGGCGCGAAGCCTTATACCCTGGTGAAAGTGATTGGCACCTCTACCTGCGACATCCTGATTGCGGATACTGAAAAGGTCGGCGATCGCGACATCAAAGGCATCTGCGGTCAGGTCGATGGCAGCGTGATGCCGGGCGCTATCGGGCTGGAAGCGGGACAGTCAGCCTTTGGTGATATCTATGCCTGGTTCAGCCGCCTGCTGGGCTGGCCGCTGCAGCTGGCGGCGGAACGTCATCCGGCGCTGAAACCGCAGCTGGCAGAGATGCAGAAGACGCTGATCAAAGATCTGACCGAGGCCTGGGCGGCCAATCCGCAGCTCGATCATCTGCCGGTGGTGCTCGACTGGTTTAACGGTCGCCGCACGCCGAACGCCAACCAGCGTCTGAAAGGCGTGATTACCGACCTGAATCTCGGCACCGATGCGCCCGCGCTGTTTGGCGGCCTGGTTGCCGCCACCGCCTTTGGCGCGCGCGCCATTATGGAATGCTTTGAGCAGCAGCAGATCCCGGTGGAAAATATCCTGACTCTCGGCGGCATCGCGCGTAAATCGCCCGCCATTATGCAGGCCTGTTGTGACGTGATGAACCGTCCGCTGGATATCGTCGCCTCAGACGAATGCTGTGCGCTGGGCGCGGCGATTTTCGCCGCCGTCGCGGCGGGCGTCTACCCCAGCGTGCCGGAGGCCCAGCAGGTGATGGCCAGTCCGATCGCCGTCACGCTGCAGCCCGATCCGGCGCGCGTGGCGCGCTATCAACAACTCTATCAACGCTATCAACAATGGTGCGTGACGGCTGAACCGCAATACGCCGCCCGCCCCGCTTCCGCTAAGAGCCTATCCCAGTAGGCGTAATTGTTGCAGGCAGTCTGGACACGAACCGCGCGGAACAACCAGGCGTACACCGAGTACGTGAGGATTGTGAGCACTGCTCAGGTTCAGACTGACAAATAAAATAGCCTATTGGGGTAGGCTCAAAGTAAAGGAGCGATCTTATGGAACAATTAAACAGCTACAGCGTATGGTTTGTGATTGGCACGCAGCACCTCTACGGGGCGGAGACATTACGCCAGGTCGAACAACATGCGCGTCAGGTGGTCGAGGGATTAAATCAGGCCGGTCTGCCACTGCGTCTGGAGCTGAAACCGCTGGTGAAATCACCGGACGAAGCGCTGACCCTGTGCCGCGACGCCAATCACGATAACCAGTGCGTCGGCATCATTACCTGGCTGCATACTTTTTCACCAGCCAAAATGTGGATTGGCGGCCTCAGCGTGCTGAATAAACCGCTGCTGCAATTCCATACCCAGTTCAATGCTGAAATCCCGTGGGACAGCATGGACATGGACTTTATGAACCTGAACCAGACCGCACACGGCGGCCGTGAGTTTGGCTTTATCGGCGCGCGCATGGGGCTGCAACACAGCGTGGTCACCGGTCACTGGCAGGATGGCGCCAGCCAGCAGCGTCTGGGTCACTGGATGCACGCAGCGCTGGCGAAACAGGCCAGCCAGCAGCTGAAAGTGGCACGCTTCGGCGACAACATGCGCGAAGTGGCGGTCACCGAAGGCGATAAAGTCGCAGCGCAGATTCAGTTCGGCTACTCAGTCAATGGCTGGGGCGTTGGCGACCTGGTTGAGGTGATCAATCAGGTGAGTGACGGCGACGTCAATGCGCTGATCGACGAGTATGAAAGCCTCTATCGCTTTACCGACGTGGCGGCTTCTGGTGGCGAAAAACGGCAGAACGTGCTGGATGCCGCACGCATCGAGCTCGGCCTGAAGCGTTTCCTGGAAGCGGAAGGCTGCCACGCTTTCACTACCAACTTCCAGACGCTGCACGGCATGACGCAGTTGCCAGGTCTGGCGGTGCAGCGTCTGATGGGCCAGGGTTACGGCTTTGCCGGTGAAGGCGACTGGAAAACCGCTGCGCTGCTGCGCATCTTCAAAGTGCTGGCTGGCGACCGCAAAGGTGGCACCTCATTTATGGAGGATTACACCTATCACTTCTCTCCGGGTAACGATCTGGTGCTTGGCTCTCACATGCTGGAAGTCTGCCCCTCGATCGCCATTGAAGAGAAGCCGCTGATCGATGTGCAGTTCCTCGGCATTGGCGATAAAGCCGATCCGGCCCGCATGATCTTCTCTACACCGGCGGGTCGTGCAATTAACGCCAGCGTCATCGATATGGGCGATCGTTTCCGTCTGCTGGTTAACGTGGTGGATGCGATAGAACAGCCTAAGCCGCTGCCGAAGCTGCCGGTGGCGCGCGCACTGTGGAAAGCCCAGCCATCACTGGCGACCGCGTCCGAAGCGTGGATTCTGGGCGGCGGCGCGCACCATACGGTGTTCAGCCAGGCGCTGACGCTGGATGATATGTATCTGTACGGTGAAATGAACGACATCGAAGTGTTGGTGATTGATGAGCACACCCGGTTACCTGCGTTTAAAGATGCGCTGCGCTGGAACGAAGCGTATTACCGGCTGAAACGTTAATAACCAAAAGGCGCTGTTCATTTTTTAATTAGCAACGCGCCAGATTAAATGAAACCACCGATGCAGGCTTTTGCGGCATCGGTTTTTTTATATAAACGGTGCTATTCAGTCGGGAATAACAGGCGTTCCGTAAAGTCGCCATAAATAGATCCCGGTAGCCCCGGCCGCCGGGCTATTCTCCTCATCCGTCAGGCTCGCCCGCAAGCGGGCCCACGCTTCGCGTTGTTCAAAAACGTTCCCGGCGTTTTTGTCCATGCGGCGGACGCTTTACTCCACTGCCCGTCACCTCCTCCTTTTTGCTAGTTCAGCGCATATTTTTAAAAGCCATGATCAAGCCCAACCGGGCAGGAAAGGCATGCCTGAAGAGCAAAGCGTCCGCGCCAGGGAAGGCGCGGCCGATCCGCAGGGATGCGGGAATCCTTTGCGATCGGGCATCCCTTTCCTGACCTTGCACCAGAAATCAACAGCAATTGTTTTATTCAACACATCAATAAAAAGTCCACTCTTCTGCTTCTCAAAGCGATGCATCAGCCCAACCGGGAAGGAAAGGCATGCCTGAAGAGCAAAGCGTCCGCGCCAGGGAAGGCGCGGCCGATCCGCAGGGATGCGGGAATCCTTTGCGATCGGGCATCCCTTTCCTGACCTAGCACCAGCAACCAATAGCAATTGTTTTATTCAACACATCAATAAAAAGTCCACTCTTCTGCTTCTCAAAGCGATGCATCAAGCCCAACCGGGAAGGAAAGGTATGCCTGAAGAGCAAAGCGTCCGCGCCAGGGAAGGCGCGGCCGACCCGCAGGGATGCGGGAATCCTTTGCGATCGGGCATCCCTTTCCTGACCTTGCACCAGCAACCAACAGCAATTGTTTTATTCAACACATCAATAAAAAGTCCACTCTTCTGCTTCTCAAAGCGATGCATCAGCCCAACCGGGAAGGAAAGGTATGCCCGAAGAGCAAAGCGTCCGCGCCAGGGAATGCGCGGCCGATCCGCAGGGATGCGGGAATCCTTTGCGATCGGGCATCCCTTTCCTGACCTTGCTCCAGCAACCAACAACCAACAGCGATTGTTTTATTCAACACATCAATAAAAAGTCCACTCTTCTGCTTCTCAAAGCAATGATCAAGCCCAACCGGGAAGGAAAGGCATGCCTGAAGAGCAAAGCGTCCGCGCCAGGGAAGGCGCGGCCGATCCGCATGGATGCGGGAATCCTTTGCGATCGGGCAGCCTTTCCTGACCTAGCACCAGCAACCAACAGCGATTGTTTTTCCTGTCATACAAAAGAGAGCCTAAGTCTTTGCTATAACTTAACCCTTTCATGAATTTGTACTTTCCCCCATCAGCCTGTATTGCTTGTAGCCTGAAAAAACAAAGGTAGCCAGAGCCATGCAAATTGCCGAACTGAACCAACATCCCGGCTACGCCGGACAAACCGCACAGTTACTGCACACGGAATGGTCAGCACTGCCTGCATGGTCGCATCAGCCCACCATCCTTGAGCGTATAAAACAGCGGAATCAGGCGCCTGCTGCAGAATTTACCCTCATCGCCACGCCGGATGGCGAAACGGTTGCCGCTACCTGTAGCCTCATTCGTTATGAACTGGATGACATCGCGGCAAGGGAATACTGGATCGGTGAAGTGGTAACGGATAAGAAATTCCGGGGCCAGGGCGTGGCAAAAGCGTTGATCCAGCAGGCAATCGCGCGAGCAAAACAGCAGCAGATTAGCGAGCTCTGGCTCTATACTCCCGATCAACAGGCGTACTATCAGCGTTCAGGATGGCAGGCGGTGGAACAGCGGCAAATAGCGGGTGAAGAGGTCACGGTGATGATGCTGCATCTGGCGCAGTAATGGGCGGCTCCTGCGAGCCGCCTTTTAGCTGGAAACTCAGGAACTCAATCGTTTTACCGGTGCATTCTGCTGGCGATCCCAGATCACCGTCAGCAGGCGCTGCAACGCGATAAAGGCAAACAGCAGGATACCAATGGCGATTTTGGTCCACCACGAACTGAGCGTACCGTCGAAGTTAATCCAGGTCTGGATCAGCCCCTGAATCAATACGCCAAACAGCGTCCCCAGCACCGTGCCGACGCCGCCCGACAGCAGCGTGCCGCCAATCACCACCGAGGCAATCGCATCCAGCTCCACGCCGAGTCCCGCCAGTGCATAGCCAGCCGAGGTATAGATCGAAAAGACGATACCGGCCAGCGTGGCTAAGGTGGTAGAGAGCATATAGATTTTGATGGTGGTGGCGCGGGTCGAAACCCCCATAAGCTGCGCCGAGGTCAGATTCCCGCCGATGGCGTAGACCTGATTCCCGAAGCGGGTGCGGTGCGCCAGAATGATGCCGCCTAGCACCACCACCAGCATAATCACCGCCAGCAGACTAAGGCGTCCGCCGCCCGGCACTTTCCACGCCAGGCTGGAGAGCGTGGTGTAGAACGGATGATCGATCGGAATCGAATTTTCCGACACCAGATAGCTGCAGCCGCGCAGAAAAAACATGCCCGCCAGGGTGATAATAAACGCCGGGATCTTCAGCGCATCGATCAGCCAGCCCATCATCGCGCCAAACAGCGCCCCCAGCGACAGAATCACCGCGAAGGCCAGCAGCGGATCGAGGTGGAAATCGCCGATTGCCCGCGCCAGAAACACGCCGGTAAAGGCGATAACCGCGCCGACCGACAGGTCGATACCGCCGGATAAAATCACAAAAGTCATGCCGACCGCGATAATACCGAGAAAGGCATTGTCGGTCAGAATATTGCAGATCACCCGGGTTGAGGCAAAGCCCGGAAACTGGCTCAGGCAGAACAGATAACCCGCCACGAACACCAGCAAGGTGATCATCAACGGCAGATGGCGTTTGATCATGTCGGGCGTCTCCGTTTCAACATCGCAATAAAGCGCGGTGACTGCAGTAACAGTACGCACATCACCACCACCGCTTTCACTACCTGATTCAGCTCAGGCGGGAAGCCGGAGAGCAGAATGCCGGTGTTCATGGACTGAATAATCAGCGCGCCAATCAGTGACAGCACCAGATTGAAGCGTCCGCCCATCAGCGACGCGCCCCCAATCACCACCGCCAGAATCGCGTCCAGCTCCAGCCACAAGCCAGCGTTATTGGCATCCGCACCGCGAATATCCGCGGCCACAATCAGCCCCGCTACCGCCGCACAGACTCCGCTGATGGCGTAGGTGGACATCACCACCAGCCAGCCGGTAACGCCCGCATTGCGCGCAGCGCGCAGGTTAATGCCCACCGCTTCAATAAACAGACCGAGCGCGGTTTTTCGCGTCAGCAGCCAGACCGCCAGCGCCACCACCAGAGTGATCCAGACCGGCACCGGCAGCATCCACAACGAACCGTTACCAAACCAGCCGAGCGCATCGCTGTCGAACGTAACAATCTGTCCCTGAGTAATCAGCTGGGCGATACCGCGCCCCGCCACCATCAGAATCAGCGTGGCAACAAACGGCTGAATCCGCAGCAGCGCGACCAGCACCCCGTTCCAGATGCCGCACGCCAGACCGGTTCCCAGCGTGGCGAGAATAATAAACGGCAGGCTGTGTCCGGCCACGGTTAAGGTTGCCGCCGTCGCGCCGGCAATCGCCATCACCGCGCCCACCGAAAGGTCGATACCGCCGGTGGCGATCACCAGCGTCATGCCAATCGCCAGCAGCGCCACGGGCGCAGCGCGGTTGAGGATATCAATCGGGCTGCCGAACAGACGACCATCCTGCAGATGAACAGCAAAAAAGTTGTTCGCCACCAGGCTATCGATCAGCAGCACCAGCAGCAGCGCGGCGATTTGCGGCATCCCCGGCGGCAGTTTCAGCTTACGGCGTTGCGGTTTTTCAGGTGTCATAGGGGTCTCAAGCATGTTGTGCCCCTCCGTCAGCGATAGCGTTAACGATCGACGCGACCGAAAGTTGTTCCAGCGGAATTTCTGCCACCTGCTTCAGGTCGCGCATAATCAGCACCCGATCGGCATAACCCACCAGCTCTTCCAGCTCAGAGGAGATCACCAGCAGCGCCAGTCCATCAGCGCACAGGGATTCGATCAAACGGATAATCTCGGCGTGTGCGCCCACGTCAATGCCGCGCGTCGGTTCGTCGAGGATCAGAAATTGCGGTTTAGTCACCAGCCAGCGCGACAGCAGAACCTTCTGCTGATTACCGCCCGACAGCAACTCCACCGGTTGATCGGCGTGCGGCGTACGGATACCCAGGCTCTTGATAAAGCGTTCGGCGATCGCCTGCTGCTCGCGCTTTTTAATCGGCCGCAACCAGCCGCGCTGCGCCTGCAACGCCAGAATGATATTTTCGCGCACCGATGCCGCGCCAATGATCCCGTCGGTTTTACGATCTTCCGGACAGAACCCCATGCCCAGCTGCGATGCTCTGGCCGGATTGGTAATGCGCTGCACTTTGCCTTTGATTTTTGCCGTGCCACGGTCGGCGCGACGAATACCAAACAGCACTTCCGCCGTTTCGGTACGCCCGGAGCCGAGCAGCCCCGCCAGACCTACCACTTCACCGGGCCGGACTTCCAGGTTGAACGGCTCGATGGTGCCCTTTTTGCCATAATCTTCAAACGACACCACCGGCTGATTACTGCGCAGGGTACTGCCCTGTCGCTGCAGCGCGGTCTCCAGCAGTTCGCGGCCCAGCATCAGTTTGATCAGTTCAATTTGCGGCAGCGAAGCGGTATCGCGGGTCGCGATAAACTGCCCGTTGCGTAATACCGTAATGCGATCGGTAATGCGGTACACCTGGTCGAGAAAGTGGGTCACGAAAATCAGGCTCATCCCTTTGGCTTTTAACTGCGTCATCAGGGTAAACAGCATCTCTACTTCACTGGCGTCGAGGCTGGCGGTCGGCTCATCGAGGATCAACACCTGGGCGGAGAGATCGACCGCCCGACAGATGGCGATAATCTGCTGCATCGCCACCGAGTAGTGTCCCAGCGGACGCGTCACGTCGAGGGAAAAACCGTAATTGCGCATCAGCGCATCGGCATCGCGCACCATACGCCGCCGATCGAGCATACCGAAGCGACGCGGCTCACGGCCAATATAGAGGTTATCCGCCACCGACATATTCGGCAGCATGTTCACTTCCTGATAAACCGTGCCGATGCCCATCTCCTGCGCTTCGGCCGTGTTGTGTGGGGAAATCGGTTTTCCGTTAAGGGTAATGGTGCCGGCATCGCGGCTGTAGACGCCGGTCAGCACTTTAATCAGGGTCGATTTGCCCGCGCCGTTTTCGCCCAGCAGCGCCATAATCTCGCCTTTGCGTATATCAAACGAAACGTTGCTCAGCGCCTTCACGCCGGGAAATCCTTTGCTGATGCCGCTAATGGTTAACAGCGATGTTTCATTGGGTGTGGTCATTCTGCTAACTCCGCCTCACGTCATGAAAAACCGCCCCGCAGGGCGGTCTGCGGCTTAGTAACCCATGCCTTTTTTGCGTTCCAGTTCGGTCTGCGCGTCAGCAGGCAGGAACAGTTTTGATTCGGTTTTAATCACTTTTGGCGGCAGCGTGCCCTCTTTCTTAAATTTCTCCAGCGCGTCAAATGCCGGGCCGGCCATGTTTGGCGTCAGCTCCACGTTGGCGTTGGCTTCGCCCGCCAGCATCGCTTTATAGATATCCGGCACACCGTCGATTGAGCCGGTCAGAATATCTTTGCCCGGTTTCAGGCCCGCTTCTTTAATTGCCTGAATGGCACCGATCGCCATGTCATCGTTGTGGGCGTAAACCATGCAGATGTTTTTGCCGTTGTTTTCCGCCTTGATGAAGCTCTCCATTACCTCTTTACCTTTACTGCGGGTAAAGTCGCCCGACTGAGAGCGGATCACTTTAATATTCGGATGGCCGCTGATCGCTTCGGCAAAGCCTTTCTTACGATCGATCGCCACGCTGGCCCCGACCGTGCCCTGCAGTTCCACCACGTTACACCGCTTGTCGCCGACGGTTTTCACCAGCCAGTCGCCAATCAGCTTACCTTCCAGCACGTTGTCCGCCGTGACCACCGCCTGATAGAGCGATTTGTCTTTAACGACGATGGCGCGGTCCAGCAGATAGACCGGGATTTTGGCGTCTTTGGCTTCTTCCAGCACCGGTTCCCAGCCGGTCTGCACCACCGGTGCAATAAAGATGGCATCCACGCCCTGAGCAATAAATGAGCGCACCGCTTTTATCTGGTTCTCCTGTTTTTGCTGACCATCGGCGATTTTCAGCGTGATACCGCGTTTTTTAGCCTCGCTTTTCGCCACGTTGGTTTCTGCTGAACGCCAGCCAGATTCCGAACCCACCTGCGAGAAGCCGACCGTCATGTCCGCAGCCAGCACCGGACCAGTCAACGCGGCGCTGACCAGCGTGGTCAGAAGTAAACGTTTCCACATAGTTTTTATTCCTCTGAAGGGCATTTGCTGTTTAGGGTAGAGAGCTCGCTTAGCCTGGACTAAAAAAGGGTGCATAATGGCGACATGCTTCACAAAATTGAGCAAATTAAAGGAGTTACGTGCAGGCATGCGGTTTTTTTCATGGGCGGTTATGGATAAAATAACTGAAAGCAAAATCCGGGCAGGTTAAATAATTGTAATAAACAGAATCGCTTATGCGCAGGCTCTCTGGAAGCGATTACAGCCAGGCGTACTAAATGGGTTATCTGCCCGTCCGATGAACAAAAAATGGGATTTGTGATTACCCGCACAATGCGATTTCTGGCCTGCTGGCGGGCGAAACGTTTCTCTGGTGGGTTCGGCTGACTTTCCCGCTCTATAGCACGCTGAAAGGTCATCACTGACGGGGAGAAGTTTGCAGACCGGTGATTCAGCCCAACAGGCAAGCCTGTTGCTCAATAATAAAACGTGCAAAAATGGACTTTTAGCGGCGTATCCCGGTCTTTTGTCTGATTTTCACCTTTTTTTCACGGCAGGATCTGGACAGCTTTAGGTTGCCCCCTATACTGAGCACTCCTTCGTTCCTTCTACTGTTATGGCAATGATGACTGCGTACGACTACCTGCTTAAATTTCGCAAAGTGAATAACTCAGACAGTCTGGAAAAGCTCTTCGATCACCTCAATTACTCGCTCACCGATGACATGGAAATCATCAATATGTACCGCGCTGCCGATCATCGACGTGCCGAACTGGCGTCGGGCGGACGGTTATATGATCTGGGCTGTGTGCCTCAGACGGTGTGGCGCTACGTGGTTTAATTTCCGGCTGCCCGTTCGCCTTTTTTATCGGTCACGTTGTCCAGGCGGGCACACCCCATCTGGACATGCTATTCTGCTGCGCTTCAACCTCCCGAAACAGGAATACCCGCTATGAATGAACAGGTTGCTGCGCCGCGCATCGGTGGCTGGCTTTTGCTGCCGCTGGCCTGGCTGATTATGACCCTGTTAACCACCGCGCTGGTGATGGCGATGTACCTTACACCGCTGTTTAACCCGGAATGGCGTGCCACACTCTTTTCTCACGGCAGCACCCTTTTCTCGTACTGGGCCATCTCTCTGCTCACCACCGTCGCGGTCTGGGCCTATAGCCTGTGGATCAGCTGGCTGTTCTTTAAACGCTCACGCCGTTTGCCGCGTCATTATCTGCTGTGGTTGCTGATTACCGTGCTGTTAGCGCTGAAAACCTTTGCCTTTACCCCGGTTTCTGACAGCCGCGCCCTGCAGACGCTCCTGCTGTCACTGCTGGCGGCAGCGGTGTTTGTTCCCTACTTCAAGCGCTCACAACGGGTTAAAAACACCTTTATCGAGCCGTAATCGCGTGAGTTATGTCAGGAATTTAATTCTGAGTGCGGTCTGCCAGACCGGTCGCGGCGTAGGTGTTGAGATACGCCACACTATCTATGATAATAAGCCGCTTTCTGGTTCCCAGGCGAAAAAATGACCGATTATCTGCTTCTCTTTGTTGGTACTGTGCTGGTTAATAACTTCGTGCTTGTGAAGTTCCTTGGCCTGTGCCCGTTTATGGGCGTTTCCAAAAAACTGGAAACGGCGATCGGCATGGGCCTGGCCACCACTTTCGTCATCACCCTGGCCTCGATCTGCGCCTGGCTGGTGAATCACCTGATCCTGCTGCCGCTGGATCTGGTCTATCTGCGCACCATGGCCTATATCCTGGTGATCGCCGTGGTGGTGCAGTTCACCGAGATGGTGGTCCGTAAAACCAGCCCGTCACTCTATCGCCTGCTGGGCATTTTCCTGCCGCTGATCACCACTAACTGTGCGGTGCTCGGCGTGCCGCTGCTGAGCGTGAACCTGAATCACACCTTTTTACAGGCGGCGCTCTACGGCTTTAGCGCCTCGCTCGGCTTTTCGCTGGTGATGGTGCTGTTCGCTGGCATGCGCGAACGTCTGGTGCTGGCCAATGTCCCGGCACCGTTCAAAGGTAACTCTATTGCCCTGATTACCGCGGGCCTGATGGCGCTGGCGTTTATGGGCTTTACCGGCCTGGTGAAATTCTGATGACCGGGATCTGGATTGCCATTGCTGTATTAAGTGCGCTGAGTCTGGTGTTCGGCGCGCTGCTGGGCTACGCCTCACGTCGCTTCGAAGTCGAAGAAGATCCCATCGTTGAACAAATTGATGCCATTCTGCCGCAGAGCCAGTGTGGACAGTGCGGCTATCCCGGTTGCCGTCCCTATGCCGATGCGGTAGGCAATAACGGAGAAGCGATCAACAAGTGCGCGCCAGGCGGAGAGCAGACCATGCTCAAGCTGGCGGAGCTGCTCAATGTTGAGCCGCAGCCGATTGATGGCGATGAAACCGCCAAAGCGCCAGTCCGCACCGTGGCCTTTATTGATGAAGCGAACTGCATCGGCTGCACCAAGTGTATTCAGGCCTGCCCGGTCGATGCGATTGTCGGGGCGACCCGCGCGATGCACACCGTGCTGAGCGATGTCTGCACCGGCTGCGATCTCTGCGTGGCACCCTGCCCGACTGACTGCATCGAGATGCGGCCGGTTGAGACGACGCCTGCCAACTGGAAATGGGATCTGAACAGCATCCCGGTGCGGGTGATCCCGGTAGAAAACCATGCTTAATTTGTTGAATTTTTTCAAAAAAGATAAGATCTGGGATTTCGATGGCGGCATTCATCCGCCGGAAATGAAAACCCAGTCCAACGGCACGCCACTGAGCGAACTGCCGTTGCCGCACCGTTTTATCATCCCGCTGAAACAGCATATCGGTCATGAAGGTGAAATCTGCGTCGCACCTGGCGATAAGGTGCTGCGTGGTCAGCCGCTGACGTTTGGCACCGGCCGGATGTTACCGGTGCATGCGCCGACCTCCGGCACCATTGAGGAAATCGGTCAGCACATGACCGCCCATCCATCGGGCCTGTCAGAGCTGTGCATTTTCCTGACGCCCGATGGCGAAGACCGCTGGATGCCACTCGATCCGCTCCCCGATTACCGGCAGCATTCGCGCGCTGACATCGTGCAGCGCATTCACGATGCCGGTATTGCCGGCCTGGGCGGCGCCGGTTTTCCCACCGCCACCAAGCTGAAAGGCGGCTTGCGCGGTGTTAAAACGCTGATCATCAACGCCGCGGAATGCGAACCTTACATCACGGCGGATGACCGCCTGATGCAGGACTACGCCGCTGAAGTGCTGGAAGGCAGCCGGATTCTCGCCTGGGTATTACAGGCAGAGCGGGTACTGATTGGCATTGAAGATAATAAACCTGAAGCCATTGCCGCGCTGAAGCAGGCGCTGGGCGGCGAGCGCGATCTGCAAATCCGGGTGATCCCGACCAAATACCCCTCTGGCGGTGCTAAACAGCTGACCCGCATCCTGACCGGGATGGAGGTGCCACACGGCGGACGCTCGACCGATATCGGCGTGCTGATGCAGAACGTCGGTACCGCCTGGGCAGTTAAGCGCGCCATTATCAACGGTGAACCGATTACCGAACGCGTGGTGACGCTGACCGGCGAGGCGATCGCCCAGCCGCGCAACGTCTGGAGCCGTCTCGGCACCCCTATCAGTCATCTGCTGCATCAGGTCGGGTTCCGTCCTGGCCCGCGCCAGATGGTGATCATGGGCGGTCCGCTGATGGGCTTTACCCTGCCGTCGCTGGATGTGCCGGTGGTGAAGATCACCAACTGTATTCTGGCGCCTTCCGGCAGCGAAATGGGCAACAACGACGAAGAGCAGTCCTGTATTCGCTGTTCCGCCTGCGCCGATGCCTGCCCGGCGAAGCTGCTGCCACAGCAACTCTACTGGTACAGCCAGGGCGGCGATCACGACAAGGCGCGCGCCCATCATATTGATGACTGCATTGAATGCGGTGCCTGCGCCTATGTCTGCCCGAGCAATATCCCGCTGGTGCAATATTACCGGCAGGAAAAAGCGGAACTGCGCGCCATCGATCTGGAAGCGAAACGGACTCTCGAAGCCAAAGCGCGGTTTGAAGCGCGTCAGGCGCGACTGGAACGTGAGAAGCAGGCGCGTGAAGCGCGACACGAAGAAGCGAAACAGCGCGTTGCCCGCAGTGACAACAGCGAACTGGCTGCAGCGAAAGCACGAGCAACCGCCCGTCGCGCCGAGCCGGATGAAGCCACGGCCGAAGCGCAGCGTGAAGCCCGTCATGCACAGGCACGTTTGCGTCAGGCCGAGGCTCAGGCGGAAACCCAGCCGCTGACTCGTCAGACAACCGATCCGCGTAAAGCGGCGGTTGAGGCGGCCATCGCCCGCGCCAAAGCGAAGAAAATGACGCCAGCCGAGGCTGAAGTCAGTGAAGATGCGGAAGTTGATCCGCGTAAAGCCGCCGTCGAAGCCGCCGTTGCCCGCGCTAAAGCGAAGAAAGCCGCACAGGCGGCAAGCGCGGCGGATGCTGAGCCGCAGACGGTAGCTGACGCTGAGCCTGCTGCGGAAACCGACGACCCGCGTAAAGCCGCGGTGCAGGCCGCTATCGCCCGCGCCAAAGCGAAGAAAGCGCAGGCCGCAAGCGCGGCGGATGCTGAGCCGTATACGGTAGCTGACGCTGAGCCTGCTGCTGAAGCCGAAGACCCGCGCAAAGCCGCGGTGCAGGCCGCTATCGCCCGCGCCAAAGCGAAGAAAGCCGCACAGGCTGAAAACGCGGCGGATGCTGAGCCGCAGACGGTAGCTGACGCTGAGCCTGCTGCGGAAACCGACGACCCACGCAAAGCCGCGGTGCAGGCGGCTATCGCCCGTGCCAAAGCGAAGAAAGCGCAGGCCGCAAGCGCGGCGGATGCTGAGCCGCAGACGGCTGCTGAGCCTGCCGCTGAAGCCGACGACCCACGCAAAGCCGCAGTGCAGGCGGCTATCGCCCGCGCCAAAGCGAAGAAAGCCGCACAGGCGGCAAGCGCGGCGGATGCTGAGCCGCAGACGGTAGCTGGCGCTGAGCCTGCCGCTGAAGCCGACGACCCACGCAAAGCCGCGGTGCAGGCCGCTATCGCCCGCGCCAAAGCGAAGAAAGCGCAGGCCGCAAGCGCGGCGGATGCTGAGCCGCAGACGGCTGCTGAGCCTGCTGCGGAAGCCGAAGACCCGCGCAAAGCCGCGGTGCAGGCGGCCATCGCCCGCGCCAAAGCGAAGAAAGCCGCGCAGGCGGCAAGCGCGGCGGATGCTGAGCCGCAGACGGTAGCTGGCGCTGAGCCTGTCGCGGAAGCCGAAGACCCGCGCAAAGCCGCGGTGCAGGCGGCTATCGCCCGCGCCAAAGCGAAGAAAGCCGCACAGGCTGAAAGCACGGCGGATGCTGAGCCGTATACGGTAGCTGACGCTGAGCCTGCTGCTGAAGCCGAAGACCCGCGCAAAGCCGCGGTGCAGGCGGCTATCGCCCGCGCCAAAGCGAAGAAAGCGCAGGCGCAGGCGGCGGCCGCAGAAGAAGCGTCGCGGGATGCTGCGGTAGCAGCCACTGCCGCCCACCACGCCGTAGAAAAAGCCGAACAGGCGCAGGAGCAGGCCAACAACGCCAACGCGGAACCGGAACAGGCACCTGAACTGAATCAACCCGATGATGCGCGTAAAGCTGCCATAGCGGCCGCCATCGCCCGTGCCAAAGCGCGTAAAGCGCAGTCGTCTACGACGCTTGAGGATTAAATGGCTTTTCGTATCGCAAGTTCCCCTTATACCCATAACCGCCGCAGTACCGGCAATATCATGTTGCTGGTGGTGCTGGCGGCGGTGCCGGGCTTTGCCGCGCAGTGTTATTTCTTTGGCTACGGCACTTTTTTGCAGGTTTTACTGGCAACGCTGACCGCCTGGCTGACCGAAGCTGCGATTTTACGGCTGCGTAAAGCCCCGATTGGCAGCAACCTGGCGGATAACTCCGCGCTACTGACCGCGGTGCTGATCGGCATCAGCCTGCCGCCGCTGGCGCCCTGGTGGCTGGTGGTGATCGGTACGGTCTTTGCCATCGTGATTGCCAAACAGCTGTATGGTGGGCTGGGTCAGAACCCGTTTAACCCGGCGATGGTGGGATATGTGGTGCTGCTGATCTCCTTCCCGGTGCAGATGACCAGCTGGCTGCCGCCCGACACGCTTCAGGCGATCAAACCGACGCTGCTGGATAGCCTGAGCATGGTATTCCGCGGCCACACGCTGGCAGGCGAAACCATGCAGCAGTTGCAGATGGGTGTGGATGGCGTCAGTCAGGCAACGCCGCTGGATACCTTTAAAACCGGTCTGCGCGCCGGTCACAGCGCCGATCAGTTACTGGCGCAGCCGATCTACAGCGGCGTACTGGCGGGTCTCGGCTGGCAGTGGGTCAACCTGGCTTATCTGGCTGGTGGTCTGTTTCTGCTGTGGAAAAAGGCTATCCGCTGGCATATTCCTGCCGCTATGCTGCTGTCGCTGGCGTTGTGCGCAACGCTGGGCTGGCTGTTCTCACCTGATTCACTGAACAGCCCGCTGATTCACCTGTTCTCGGGCGCGACCATGCTGGGGGCGTTTTTCATCGCTACCGATCCGGTGACCGCCTCCACCACGAACCGCGGCCGTCTGCTTTACGGCGCGCTGATTGGTCTGCTGGTCTGGCTGATCAGAAGTTTTGGCGGCTATCCGGATGGCGTCGCCTTTGCGGTGTTGCTGGCTAACATCTGCGTGCCGCTGATCGATTACTATACTCAGCCGCGCGTTTACGGCCATCTCAAGGATTAAGCGATGCTGCAGACGATTCGTAAAAATGGCGTGACGCTGGCAATTTTTGCCGCGATTACCACTGCCGCCACCGCCGTGGTGAATACCGTGACCAAACCCACGGTGGAGCATCAGACCCAGCTGCAGCAAAAAAACCTGCTGGATCAGGTGGTACCGGCTACGCTCTACGACAACAATATTCAGCAGGATTGTTACGTTGTCACCGATCCCGCACTGGGCAATAGTGCTCCTCACCGCCTCTATCTGGCGCGGAAACAGGGTCAGCCGGTGGCGGCTGCGCTGGAAACGACCGCGCCGGACGGCTATTCAGGTGCGATTCAGATGCTGGTCGGTGCTGATTTTAGCGGTAAAGTGCTGGGGGTTCGGGTGGTTGAACACCATGAAACGCCCGGTCTGGGCGATAAAATTGAGTTGCGTATTTCAGACTGGATCAACAGTTTTAATGGCAAAGTGGTTCAGGGGCCGACCGATAAAGCCTTTGCGGTGAAAAAGGATGGCGGTGAGTTCGACCAGTTTACCGGTGCCACCATCACGCCGCGCGCGGTGGTCAATGCCACCAGACGCACCGCCCTGTTAATTGAAACCCTTCCGGAGAGATTCTCTTCGTTACCGGCATGTGGAGACGCAAATGAGTGAAGCTAAAAGCCTGCTGGTGGGCGGGCTGTGGAAAAATAACTCCGCGCTGGTTCAGCTACTGGGCCTCTGCCCGCTGCTGGCCGTGACCGCCACCGCCACCAACGCGCTGGGACTGGGTCTGGCGACCACGCTGGTGCTGACCCTGACCAACAGTTTTATCTCCGCCTCACGCCGCTGGGTGCCGTCGGAGATCCGCATCCCGATTTACGTGATGATCATCGCCTCGGTGGTGAGTTGCGTACAGATGCTGATCAACGCCTACGCCTACGGTTTGTATCAGTCACTGGGCATCTTCATCCCGCTGATTGTCACTAACTGCATCGTGGTTGGCCGGGCCGAAGCGGTGGCCTCAAAAAGCAGTATCCCGCTGGCGGCGCTGGATGGATTCGCTATCGGTATGGGCGCGACCTGCGCCATGGTCGTGCTGGGTTCGATGCGCGAAATCATCGGCAGCGGCACGCTGTTCAACGGTGCCGATCAGCTGCTGGGGCCGTGGGCGAAGTCGTTACGCATCGAGGTGGTCCATTTTGACTCGCCGATGCTGCTGGCTATGCTGCCGCCTGGCGCCTTTATCGGCCTTGGCATGATGCTGGCAGGCAAATATCTGATCGACCAGAAGATGAAGCAGCGCGCCGCACAGCGGGCAGAAGCCGCAGCCACTGCGACGCCACAGGGCGCAACCGGGAAAGCGGTGTGAACCAGACGAAACGTAATGAGATCCTGCGTCGGCTGCAGCAGAATAATCCGCATCCGACCACCGAGCTTAACTTCAGCTCCCCGTTTGAGCTGCTGATTGCGGTACTGCTCTCGGCCCAGGCGACTGACGTCAGCGTCAATAAAGCCACCGCCCGGCTCTATCCGGTGGCGAATACCCCGGCGGCGATGCTGGCGCTGGGCGTTGAGGGCGTGAAGGAATACATCAAAACTATCGGGCTGTTTAACAGCAAAGCGGAGAATGTGATTAAGACCTGCCGCATCCTGCTGGAACAGCACAATGGCGAGGTGCCGGAAGATCGTGCCGCGCTGGAAGCCCTGCCCGGCGTTGGCCGTAAAACCGCTAACGTGGTGCTGAATACCGCATTTGGCTGGCCAACCATCGCGGTCGATACCCATATCTTTCGCGTCAGCAATCGCACCCGCTTTGCGCCGGGTAAAAATGTTGAAGAGGTGGAGCAGAAACTGCTGAAGGTAGTGCCGGCGGCGTACAAGGTCGACTGTCATCACTGGCTGATTCTGCATGGTCGTTACACCTGTGTGGCGCGCAAGCCGCGCTGTGGTGCCTGTCTGATTGAAGACCTGTGTGAGTATCCCGATAAAGTCGATTAACCGGCTGCTCTGACCCGCTACGGCGGGTTTTTTATTGCTGGTCGCGCCGCCACGCAATGATCTTCTTCCGCCCCCATGTCCCGCCGTTGATACCTGCACAGTTTGTCGGGTTGTTACATTGATGTTGATGATGGAAAATCGCCGCCCCTGACGATAAGAAAATGTTATGACACGGTGAGTAAAGTAATGAATAACAGCCCTTCCACCGGCAGGCACGCGGTACGCCTGTTTCTGGCCCGTCTCTGGCCACATCCGCTGGCGGTGAGTAAAAAGCATATCTTTTTTGCCAGCCTGGGTGCCGGTAGCGGATTGATTCTGACCAGTCTGCTCAGCCACTGGCTGCTGGGCGAGCTGAATTTATGGTTTATCGCCCCGGTCGGCGCTTCGGCAGTGCTGCTGTTTGGCGTGCCGGCCAGTCCACTGGCGCAGCCGTGGGCAGTGGTTGGCGGAAATACGCTGTCAGCACTGGCTGGCGTCACGGTGAGTCAGTTTATCCCCCATCCCGCTATTGCCATGGGCGTTGCCGCCGGTCTGGCCATTCTGTTGATGTTTAAGCTGCGCTGCCTGCACCCACCGGGTGGTGCGGTGGCCCTGACCGCTATTTTAGGCGGTCCGACGGTGCAGCAGATGGGCTACCACTTTGTGCTGACGCCGGTGCTGATCAACTCGGTGACGCTGGCCCTGCTGGCTATGCTGTTTAATAACCTGGCCGGACGCCGCTATCCGCACCCGCTGGCCCCGGAAGAGGTGAAACCGGAGCCGGTAGCGATGCCGGTACCGCTGACGCGCGCAGATCTGCACCAGGCGCTGGAAGCCGGTGAACTGCTGGATATCGACGAAGATGATTTGCAGGCCCTGTTGCAGCGCGCGGAACTGATCGCCCAGCGCCGTCAGACCGCCAGCGCCTGATTCCCGCCGTATGGCCTCAGCGCCGAACTTGATCCGTGCCACAGATTTGGTCAGCCAAAGCGCAGCGGCTTTTCCATAACATACTGATAACACTCTCGCCCAGGCCGGACGCCCAGTCTGCCCTGGGCGATTGCCCATAGAGCCCGCCTTTTCATCTCCTTACACTTTACTCTTCTTTACGCAACCGCGAGGAAGACCGATGGAAAGCGCCCTGTCACTCGATCACGATGAGCTGATTGCCTCCGCCATCAAAAAGTTTTTCACCCGCATCATTCCGATGCTGGCCGTTATGCTGATCATTAATCAGATCGACCGCGCCAATATAGGCTTTATCAAAGCAGAGCTGCAGACCGATGCCGGCATCAGCGCCGCGGCTTTCGGGCTGGGCGCCGGGCTGTTTTTTATCGGTTACGCGCTGTTTGAGGTGCCGAGTAACCTGATGATGAAGCGTTTTGGTGCCCGGGTCTGGCTGACGCGCATCATGATTACCTGGGGGCTGGTCGTGGTGCTGACCGGCTTCATCACCTCGGCGACGCAGTTCTATCTGCTGCGCTTTTTACTCGGCGTCGCCGAGGCGGGCTTCTTTCCCGGTGTACTGTTCTATTTTCGCCAGTGGGTGCCGAATGCCTGGCGCGGTCGGGCTACCGCGATGGTGCTGAGCGCGACCGCCGGGGCCTTTCTCTTTTCCGGCCCGATTACCGGCGCGATCCTGATGATGCATAATTTTCTCGGCATCGCGGGCTGGAAATGGGTGATGTTTCTGGAAGGTGGCGCTTCGGTGCTGGTGGGGATTCTGGCCGCCTGGGTGCTGGTTTCGCGACCTGCCGATGCCCGCTGGCTCAGCGAACCGGAAAAGCAGGCGCTGGCACAGCAGCTGCACAACGAAGAAGCCCATCGCGACCAGCTTAATCAGCAGCCGGGCCGGATGTCGCTGCTGCGTAACCGCAGCCTGCTGTTCTTCTGCGTTATTTTCTTCACCATGACCATGACCGGCTACACGCTGGTGTTCTGGCTGCCACAGATTATTCAGCGTATTCAGGGCTTCAGCAGTTTTGGCATCGGGATTCTGACCGCCGTGCCCTGGCTGTGCGCGATTGTCGCCATCAACCTGCTGAGCCGCTTTTCTGATCGCCATCGTGACAAGCTGGATAAGGCGCTGGGTGCCGCCATGCTGGTCGCCGCCTGCGGCACCTTTATGGCGACGCTGGGATCGCCGTGGTTTGGTTTCGTGGCGATGATCGTCGCCTGCATTGGCTCGAAAGTCAGCGCCACCTTTTTCTGGCCGATGCCACAGGGCGAACTGCCCGCCTCGATTGTGGCACCCGGCATTGCGCTGGTGAACTCAATCGGTAATCTCGGCGGCTTCTTCGCGCCGACGGTATTTGGCTATCTGGAAATGAAGACCGGCTCAACCACCGGCGGTCTCTACGCCCTGACCAGCGTCTCGCTGCTGACCGGTCTGTGGCTGCTGCTACGTCGCAAACCGGCCCCGTCTTCCCTTGTCCCTATGGAGAATCAACATGTCAGCCAGTCCAGTCATTAAATCTATGCGGGTGGTGCCGGTCGCCGGCTATGACAGTATGCTGCTGAATATTGGCGGCGCGCATAACTGCTATTTCACCCGCATTCTGGTGATTCTTACTGACTCCGCTGGCCGCACCGGGGTCGGCGAAAGCCCGTGCCACGCCTCGACGCTGGCGCTGCTTGAGCGTTTTCGGCCACAGATTGAGGGCAGCGACCTGCTGCGGCTTAACGCCACCATTTCGACGCTGTTCGCCAGCGATGCGCGCCACCAGCAAAGTGCGCATACCGATAATATTCATATTCCGCAGATGAATCCGGAGAAGTTCTACAACGCCGCCGCGGCGATTGAGGCGGCGTTACTCGACCTGCTGGGGCAGCACCTCGATCTGCCGGTCGCCGAGCTGCTGGCCAGCGGCAAACAGCGCGATCGGGTGCCGGTACTCGGCTACCTGTTCTATATCGCCGACCGGCATCTGACCACCATGAATTACCAGCCGGGCCAGGCCGGTGGCGATGACTGGCTCCGCCTGCGCCATGAAAAAGCGATGGATGCCGAAGCGGTGGTGCGGCTGGCAGAAGCCGCCACCGATCGCTACGGTTTCCGTGACTTCAAACTCAAAGGCGGCGTGCATCACCCCGAAGTGGAAGTGGAGACGGTGAATGCGCTGCTGGCGCGCTTCCCCACGGCGCGGGTCACTGTTGATCCCAACGCCAGCTGGTCACTGGATGAAGCGATTTACTACGGTCGTCAGCTGGCGGGCCGTATTCCCTATCTGGAAGATCCCTGCGGCGCGGAAAACGGCTATTCCGGCCGTGAGACGCTGGCGGAATTTAAGCGCTCTACCGGTATCCCGGTTGCCACTAATATGATCGCCAACGACTGGCGTCAGTTGCAGCACGCTTTACAGCTCAATGCCATCGACATCCCGCTGGCCGATCCGCACTTCTGGACGATGCGCAATGCGCATACCGTGGCGCAGCTGTGCCATGAATGGGGACTGACTACCGGCTGTCACTCAAATAACCATTTTGATGTATCGCTGGCGATGGTAGCGCATCTGGGTGCCGCAGCACCTGGCGATCGGCTGACCGCCTTCGATACGCACTGGATCTGGCAGGATGGACAGCAGCTGACGCAGCAGGCACCGCAGATCCGCGACGGCTTTCTGGAGCTGCCTGAAGGACCCGGCCTGGGGATTACGCTGGATATGAAGCGGGTCGACGCGGCACATGCACTCTACAACGCGCTGCCGGATAAAAATCGCAATGATGCGCTCGGGATGCAGTTTCTGATCGAAAACTGGGCGTTTGACGCCAGACGCCCGGCGCTGCTGCGCGATTAACCGGGCACGCTGTGACAGTGTCACAGCGTGCCGCGCATTAGCGCTGAGCCAGTGCGGCCTGCATCCAGGCAATCACCAGCGGTGAATCCTGTTGTTGCAGGGCCGCGCGCTCTGACTGGAACAGCGTTGCTACAAAGAAAGGGTGATCCTGCAATTCTACGCCGCGCATGTCACCGTCGGCATCCCATGCGGTAATGTCCAGCGTCTTACCGGCCAGCGCTGCCGTGAACTCAGGATTAACGCCGAAGTTACAGTGGTAGCCTTCATCGCTGCTGAGCGTAGCGTAAGCCTGCGCAATGCGTGAACCGGCTTCAAATCTCACCGCGCCCCGCTGCTCCACCAGCGAACAGCTGAGAGGCGCTATCACCATCCGCCCGCTCCGATCGGTCTCAGCATGTGCCGCATCCTGCCAGTCCAGCACGTTGCGGGCATATTCAATCACCGCGTACTGAAATCCGCCGCAGGAGCCGAGAAAGGGTTTGCCCTGTTCCCGCGCCAGCCGGATGGTGGCGAAAACGCCCGCATCATTATGGTAAGGACTGCCAGGTACCACCCAGATCGCCTCACGTTGTTGCAGGCGGCTCAGATCGCCCAGCTGTTCAGTGGCAATCCATTCAGCGTCAACGCGGATATTCAGATGGGCGGCGGCACGTTCAATCGCCAGCGGAATGGCCTGATGGGCTACGGCGTCAGCACGATAGTCGCCAACCAGAGATAAACGTAAAGGGGAAGACATGGGACGATCCTTATGAGGGAAATTAAGAGGTTACAGGAATGTTAATTTCTTGTCTAGCGCCCTTGCTACGCCTCAACTTTACCGGAAAACGCGGCGCTGGCTCATCTCAACGACCTGATAGCCGCTGTTAAGGTGGTGCTGATTTCCGAAACCGCGAAGCACAGCGATCGACCGGGCGGTCTGCTCGCTGCCTTACCGCTTGTCACCCTGCTGATCCGGGTAAAACCGGAAGGGCAAACGCAGGCGATCATTGTCGCCCACGTCGGGTACCTTTTCTTTTTGACAACGACGACTGACGTTATCAGCTATCCATTTTAATAACGATTTTGCCAAATGCACCCCGGGAGAGATGCTCAAAAGCGTCGACTGCCTCGCTAAAGCGGTAAACCTGTTCAATAACGGGTTTGATATGGTGTTTATTCAGGAATGGGTTCATCCGATCAAACGAGGAACGGGGTGCCACTGCAATGCCTCTGATGGTTGTCTGCCGGAAAATTAACGGCATTAAATCAAGCTGCGCTGTCTGACCGGTAAGAAAACCTACCTGTGCAATCGTTCCGGCCACTTTGGTTGCCGTAATTGACTGGTTAATGCCGCTGCCACCGGCAACCTCCACCGTGACATCAGCGCCCTTACCCCCGGTCAGCTCCAGAACTTTATTTTGCCATTGAGGCCATTTTTTATAATTAATCCCCTCATCCGCCCCCAGCGATTTAATCCGTTCGAGGTTGGCATCGTTACTGGATGTCGCAATCACCCGCGCGCCATAGGCATGCGCTATCTGAGCAGCAAACACGGATACACCGCCGGTTCCCTGTACCAGCACGGTTTGTCCGGGCTGCAAATTACCGATATCCATTAGCGAGTACCATGCCGTCAACGCCGCAATAGGAAGAGTGGAGGCTTCCTCATCTGTCATGCTGTCCGGGGCTTTGACCGCGCTATCTTCATGAAGAATCATGTACTCAGCCAGTCCGCCAGGTAACGGCATGCCTATACACCAGGCTGGCTCGTCGGCAGCCGGTTCGCCATCCAGCCAGCGGGAATAGAGATGTGAATTAACGCGATCGCCAATGCTGAAACGGGTTACCCCCTCACCGGTGGCAACCACGGTTCCTGACGCATCAGAGACCGGGATAAGGGGCTTTGGCACCAGATGTGGCTCATAAAAACCCTCCACGATGGCTTTGTCCCTGAAGTTCAGCGAAACCGCGCCAACTTTTACCAGAAGTTCACCCGGACCGGGTGTGGGGGTCTCAACCTCCTCCAGTTTTAAGTTTTCAAGACCAAAATCTTTTAATAACCATGCTTTCATTTCTGTCATTTCCTGTGTGCCTGTATCAGAGAGGCATGATAAGCAAAGCGATCGCGGGTAAAAAGCCATCAAAAAGAGGTTCAGTGTTTCTGCAGGAGAAACAATCGAGATGGGTTATACTCCCGGCTATCACAATTTTGGTCATACTATCTCAGCGGAGTTAAAAACGTGCGCCCGAACATGCTTGAGTTGATGGACATTTTTGTTCAGGTTGTAGAACTGCGCAGCTTCACCCGTGCCGCTGACGCTTTGCAGTTGCATCGCCCTGCGGTCAGCAAGTCGGTGAAGCAGCTGGAGGATACGCTGGGCGTTAAACTGCTGCATCGCACCACGCGCAGTCTGAGTGTGACGGCTGAAGGAGAGGAAATTTATCAGCGAGCCAAAGCGCTTCTGACCGATGTCAGCGAGATGATGGCCTCTTATTCGCCCGATCAGTTGCCGCACGGCGAGCTTCGCATTGATGCTCCGCTGGCCCTGACGCACAGTATTCTGCTCCCCTTCCTGGCTAATTTTCAGGCTCTGTATCCGCAGATTGACATTGTCTTAACGGCTTCAGATCGTCTGACTGACCTGATTTCCGAAGGCGTCGATTGTGTTATACGTCTCGGTGAGCTTGCGGATTCAAATTTTATTTCGCGTCGTGTCGGCGATCTGCAGATGGTGACCTGTGCAGCCCCCTCCTATCTGAAAAAATATGGCACGCCTCAGACGCCGGATGATCTTGCTGATCATAAAGCCGTCTGTTTTTTTAGCGAGCATAGCCGTGACCTCCATGAATGGAGATTTGTTGTTAACGGTGAGGTTATTTCACGGCGACCGGCACACAGTATGCGGGTTAATAATTCAGATGTGTTGTTATCCTGCGGCCTGCAAGGCCTTGGTATACTTCATGCCATACGCGCGGCATTAGAAACTGACATTGAAGCGGGCAGGCTGACGGAACTGTTATCTGACTACGCAACGGTAACCAAACCGGTTTCCATCCTCTATCCTGACCGACGCTATCTTCCTCCTAAGGTCAGGGTTTTTATCGAATGGTTCGATGAGTTATTTAAGCAGTATCACCAGCGTTAATGTTGCTCGACAGACAGGCTGCGGCAATAACATCAGCGCGGTAATCACAGCGGGAGATCAACGTAAAGGAGAGCACCTGGGACGAGCCTTATGACGGGCGCGGGAAGGTGATTAAATGTTAATTTTTTGTCGAGTCTGCCCGGCGGCCTCTTCATCACGGTCGATTTTTGCCGGATAACCCGCGCACCTGATAACTGCCGCAGACAGAAGTTTTATGCTTCGATTGCCACTCGCGCACCGCTTTTGCTGCGTAGATTTCCGCCACGCAAACGGTTTCTTCTTTTTCTTCCTGAATTAAATCATCTGTTTGTGCGCAGGATCGTCATTTGCTCACTTTTAGCGCAAAGCAGGCGGGTAAATGAGGGTTTTTTCATCGCTTCGCCTGATAAATAGCCGCTGACTGACTCATAGTGCTGGATAGTGATTATTCAACAAACTATTAATCTGGATAATCGTCCATTAGCAGTTAATATCAATATTATCCAGGACGTGACTCGCACCCACCCTATTTATACTGCTATAATCCCCGCTTGCCATATTTAAATCCGATTAACAGTTTGTTATAAGTTTTTTAACCCGATAATATCAGGGTCATCCAGTGGTCAGAAAATTCTTGCCCTGTCGCGCTTAATCAGCCAAATTAGGCGCCGCTTTTCCCTTCTAATAACAATCTTGCGCATGGACAACTCACATGACGCGGACTTAATTCCTGTCCCGAAACAGGGTGTGATAAAACTGAGGTACATGTGTCAACTGCAAACAAACACACTGATGAGACAGTTAGTCTCAATGCGTTTAAACAGCCAAAGGCGTTCTACTTAATCTTCTCGATTGAGCTGTGGGAGCGGTTTGGTTTTTACGGTCTTCAGGCCATCATGGCGGTTTACCTGGTGAAACAGCTGGGGATGTCTGAATCCGATTCCATCACGCTGTTCTCCTCGTTCAGCGCCCTGGTCTACGGGCTGGTGGCGATTGGCGGCTGGCTCGGCGATAAAGTGCTGGGCACCAAACGCGTGATTGTGCTGGGTGTCCTGGTGCTGGCGCTGGGTTATGCGCTGGTGGCGTTCTCCGGTCACAACGTGAGCATTGTCTATATCGGCATGGCGACCATCGCTGTCGGTAGCGGCCTGTTCAAAGCCAACCCCTCTTCGCTGCTCTCCACCTGCTACGACAAAGATGACCCGCGTATCGACGGTGCTTTCACCATGTTCTATATGTCGATCAACATCGGTTCGCTGTTTTCGATGATGCTGACCCCGTGGTTAGCGGCGAAATATGGCTATAACGTGGCGTTCTCGCTGTCGGTGATTGGTCTGGTGATCACCCTGTTCAACTTCCTGTTCTGCAAGCGCATGGTGAAAGATTACGGTTCTAAACCGGACTTCGCCCCCCTGCACATCGGTAAGCTGCTGATGACGCTGGTTGGCGTGGTGGTGCTGGTGGCGCTGGCTAACTGGATGCTGCATCACCAGTCTATCGCCCGCCTGGTGCTGGCAGTGATTGCGCTGGGTATCGTACTGGTGTTTGCCAAAGAGGCCTTTGCCCTGCAGGGTGCCGCGCGTCGTAAGATGATTGTGGCCTTCCTGCTGATGGTGGAAGCGATCCTGTTCTTTGTGCTCTACATGCAGATGCCCACCTCGCTGAACTTCTTTGCAATCCGCAACGTTGAACACAGCATTCTCGGCATCACCTTTGCGCCGGAACAGTTCCAGGCACTGAACCCGTTCTGGATCATGCTGGCCAGCCCGCTGCTGGCGGCGCTCTACAACAAGCTGGGCGATAAGCTGCCGATGCCGCATAAGTTTGCTTTCGGCATGGTGCTCTGCTCAGGGGCGTTTCTGGTGCTGCCGGTGGGCGCGAAGTTCGCCAGCGATGCCGGTATTGTCTCGGTTAACTGGCTGATTCTGAGCTATGCGCTGCAGAGTATCGGTGAACTGATGATCTCCGGTCTCGGCCTGGCGATGGTGGCCCAGCTGGTGCCGCAGCGTCTGATGGGCTTTATCATGGGCTCCTGGTTCCTGACCACCGCTGGCGCGGCAGTGATCGCCGGTAAAGTGGCGAATCTGATGGCGGTGCCGGAAAACGTGACCGATCCGCTGATGTCGCTGGCGACCTACAGCCGCGTATTCCAGCAGATCGGTATCGTTACCGCGGTGATTGCTCTGCTGATGCTGGTTACTGCGCCGTTGCTTAACCGCATGACCCAGGATACTGACGCAGAAACGAAAAAAGCTGAGGCGTAATTTCCTGACGCTTCTCCAGCCGGGCTCTGCCCGGCTTTTTTTTGCGGCGGCGGCTCCGGTCGCAGATCCTGATCCGCGTCACTGGCAATTCTTCGCTGAGCCTTTACTATGCTGTGATCCCATCGCATCAAGGAGGCCTGGTCATGAAACTGTTTTGCAAAGCGGGTGCCTGCTCTCTCTCACCCCACATTGTCATGCGCGAATGCGGGCTCGACTTCACTCAGGTGAACGTTGATCTGGCAAAAAAACTCACGGAACGGGGCGACGATTTTCGGCAAATCAATCCCAAAGGTCAGGTACCGGCGCTGCAGCTCAGTGATGGCACGGTACTGACTGAAGGCGTGGCGATTGTGCAGTACCTGGCAGATCTCAAGCCCGATCGCCATCTGCTGGCGCCTGCCGGCAGCCTGACGCGCTATCACACCATTGAATGGCTGAGCTACACCAGCAGCGAGCTGCACAAAGGCTTTACGCCGCTGTTTCGTCCGGACACCACGGACGAGGAGAAAGCGCGGGCACGTACGCAGCTGGAGGCGAAATTTCGCTATGTCGATGAGAGCCTGCATGACAGACAGTGGCTGATGGGGCTGCGCTTCAGCGTGGCCGATGCGTATCTCTATGTGGTGACGCGCTGGGCGAAAGCGCTGAAGCTCAATTTATCGGGATGTGAAGCACTGGAGAGCTGGTTCAGTCGGGTAGCGGCGCGTCCGGCGGTGCAGGCGGCGTTAAAAGCCGAAGGGTTACAGTAAGGGAACCACTTAATAAACAGGGCCGCTGAAGCGGCCCTGTTCCGTTTTACAGTTTTTCTGCCGCGAAGTGCTGCGTTGGCGCGGCAATCGCATCCTGAGCCGCCACCAGCTGCAGTTCATACTCGCCCATCTGATGGGTTTTCAGCATCACTTCATACACTGCCGCCGTTACGTGCTCCAGCGCATCCTGCAGGCTTTTGCCATGCAGCAGATTGACCAGCAGCAGGCCGCTGGTCAGATCGCCCACGCCGACCGGCTGACGTACGCCAAAATCGACCAGCGGACGGCTGATGTGCCAGGCATCTTCAGCGGTCACCAGCAGCATTTCAAAGCGATCGCTGCGACGGCCGGCGCGTGCCAGATGTTTGACCAGCACCACTTTCGGTCCCTGGGCGATCAGCGCCCGTGCGGCATCCACCGCGGCAGCGACATCGGTAATGCTGCGCTCGCTCAGCATCTCCAGCTCCAGCAGATTCGGCGCGATGATATCGCTGGCGGGCATCGCCATTTTGCAGTGAAACTCCGCCACACCCGGTGCCACGATGCAGCCTTTTTCCGGGTGACCCATCACCGGATCGCAGAAATACCAGGCGTCGGGATTGGCCGCTTTCACCTGACGGACAATCTCTAATATCTGTTCGCCCTGCTCCGCCGATCCCAGATAGCCGCTCAGCACCGCATCACAGGTTTTCAGGCGGTCAATGTCAGCAATGCCTTTCACGATATCGGTTAAGTGGGTGGCGGGCATCACCGTGCCGGTCCAGTGACCATATTGGGTATGGTTAGAAAACTGTACGGTATTCAGCGGCCAGACGTTCGCGCCCATGCGGCGCATCGGAAACTCAGCCGCCGCGTTACCGGCATGACCAAAAACAACGTGCGACTGAATCGCTAAAATATTTTTCACTTGTTTGCCCTGTCCTGCCATAAAAAAAAGGGCCGGAAACCGGCCCTGAAATCTTACTGCCAGTTAATCAGGCAGTAATGTTTCTTGCCGCGACGCAGTAGCGTGTAGCGATTAAACAGCTTATCACTGTCGCTGAAGCGGTACTCGGCGTCCGACTGCTTCTCACCGTTCAGTGAGACTGCGTTTGATCCGATCATGGTACGTGCCTGGCCGCGTGACGGCACCAGCTCCGCTTTCACCAGCGCCTGCTGCAGATCATCGTCAGCACCCAGCACGATGGTTGGCATACCATCCTGCGCCAGCTGGTCGAAGTCTGCTTCGGTCATCTCGCTGATGGCGCCGGAGAACAGGCTGTCGGTAATGCGTTTTGCGGCGGCCAGTCCGGCTTCACCGTGTACCAGACGCGTTACCTGCTCTGCCAGCACATACTGCGCGCGTGGCGCGGTGCCGCTGTTTTTGTCCTCTTCTTCCAGCGCATTGATCTCTTCAATGCTCATAAAGGTGAAGAACTTCAGGAAGCGGTAGACATCAGCATCCGCGGTGTTGATCCAGAACTGATAGAACTTGTACGGGCTGGTTTTCTTCGCATCCAGCCAGACTGCGCCGCCTTCGGTTTTACCGAATTTGGTGCCGTCAGACTTGGTGATCAGCGGAACCGTCAGGCCAAACACCTGGTTCTGATGCAGACGACGGGTCAGATCGATACCGGAAGTGATGTTGCCCCACTGATCCGAGCCGCCAATCTGCAGCGAGACGCCGTGGCGCTCGTTCAGACAGGCGAAGTCGTAGCCCTGCAGCAGATTGTAGGAGAACTCGGTGAAAGAGATGCCCTGGTCGTCACGGTTCAGACGCTGCTTCACCGCTTCTTTATTGATCATCTGGTTCACGGAGAAGTGTTTGCCAATATCCCGCAGGAAGGTCAGCACGTTCATGCTGCCAAACCAGTCGTAGTTATTGGCGGCGATAGCGCTGTTGCTGCCGCAATCGAAATCAAGGAATGGCGCCACCTGCTGACGGATCTTTTCAACCCATTCATTGACGGTTTCGCTGGTATTGAGTTTACGCTCTGCGGCTTTAAAGCTGGGATCGCCAATCAGGCCGGTCGCCCCGCCAACCAGCGCCACCGGCTTGTGTCCGGCATCCTGAAAACGCTTCAGGCAGAGCAGCGGTACCAGATGGCCCAAATGCAAGCTGTCAGCAGTGGGGTCAAAGCCGCAATAGAGCGAAATTGGCCCCTGCGCCAGTTTCTCTGTTAACGCGTCTTCATCCGTCACCTGGGCGATCAGGCCCCTCTCTTGCAATTGTTGTATCAGGTTACTGCTGGTCATCACTGACTCCAAATTGATCAGACTGCACCTATGCTGGTACACAGCTTTCCGCTGAGTTGCGGAATCGAAAAAAATAAGGGCTATAGCATAAAGCGCTGACGCCTTCTGTGCCAGCGCTGAAAGGCGGGAATGTTACCGATTCAGGGTGCCAGTCGGTCGATTTTCCAGCCGTCGTGATCGCGCTGATAGAGGAAACGATCGTGCAGGCGATGTTCGCCGCCCTGCCAGAACTCCACCGTGTGAAATTTCACCCGGTAGCCACCCCAGAAACTGGGCAGCGGGATCTCGCCCTGCTGGAACTTCTGTTTAAGCTCAAGGAACTTGCCTTCCAGAATGCCGCGCGCCGAAATGCGGCTCGACTGCTTCGAGACCCAGGCACCAATCTGGCTGTCACGCGGACGGCTGTGGAAGTATTTCAGCACCTCCAGCGGCGACAGCTTTTCCACTTCGCCCAGCACCAGCACCTGACGCTCCAGAAAGTGCCACGGAAAATGCAGCGAGATGCGCGGGTTGTGCGCCAGCTGCAGTGCCTTGCGGCTGCCCAGATTGGTATAAAACACCATGCCCTGCGCATCAAAATGCTTCAGCAGAACGATGCGTTGCCACGGCTGCCCTTCCTCATCCACCGTCGCCACGGTCATCGCCGTGGGATCGGGCAGTTTCGCTTCGCAGGCCTGGCTCAGCCACTGTTCAAACAGCGCAATCGGATTGTCCGGCAGATCCTTGCGGCGCAACCCGCCGCGGGTATATTCACGCCGCAGGTGGGCGATGGTGTGTAGCGTTTCGCTGTCGCTCATAATGTTCGCCTATTCAGATAAACAGTCAGCTGGCGGGTTGCAGCTCACAATCATTGACGACAATTTTATCGTTACGTTCGATAAACGCGCCGTTTCCTTTGGACCAGAAGACGTAGTTGCCATCACTGTAGCGGGCGCCAGAGGCGGACACCGTCTGTTTCAGCGTCAGCGGCTGACCATCCATAATAAAACTGACCTGCTGCTGCGCTTCATCAAGCGTGACGGTCAGCGGCAGCGTCCCACAGCGGTAGTGCAGCGTCTGGGGGGCCGGCGGTTGTTTATGCATCAGGCTACAGCCCGACAGCAGCAGCGCAGCGGCAACGGTTAATCCTTTCAACATAAGCGGGTCTCCTTCACGAGTGAAGCTGGCATTATAAGAAGGATTTGGCGTGAAGTAAGTGGGAATCCACGCCAATCTGGCCGACAGCTGACATTGAGGTGCTTTATTGCGGTTTATCAGCCGGTTGTCTGAATGCACGCGCGGCTTAATCAGGCTACGCTCTATAGATCTGAAGCGAGGGAGACAAAAATGAAATTTGATAACGAAGATGCGTTTAAACTGGCGGTGGCCTTTATGAACCACAAAGAGAATGCCACCATAGCCAGCAGCTACTTTAAAACCTTTATCGACACCTACCAGAAATTCGATCGCTGGCTGAGCGCCTCCGATCCGATCAATGCGATGAAAGCCGAGAAAGCGGCCGCCAAAGCCGGGGAAGACTCGCTGCTCTGATGGCTCTGCCTGCTGAACCGTCTGACCGATCGGTACGGTTCATCGCCACGCGTGATCCTCACGCTCCGGCCCGGTAGCGCATCAGGCTACCGGGTCATCAATTTCCGCAATCAGACTGGCATCCTGATGATGAATATTGCCCACCGCCTGGCTTACCGGATGCCAGGCAAATTCCTGTTCCGGCAGCGCCGCCTGCTGCGCAATCTCAACCGCCCGCTCTGGCGTGGTCTGCGGGCTTAACCACTCCGCCACGGCACTGGCAGCCAGCACCAGCGGCCGCCGATCGTGAATATCCACCATTCCTTTATCGCTGGCGGCGGTGACAATCACAAACCCCTCTTTGCCATGCTCACGGTCATAAGGCGCTTTACCGATGGCGGCAAAGAACAGCGGCTGCTTCTGGCGATGATAAATAAACCACGGCTGCTTTTGCCTGCCGTGCTTTTGCCACTCATACCAGCCATCTGCCGGCACCACGGCCCGACCGTGCGCCCACAAGGGTTTAAACATACGCCCCTGCGCGGCGGTTTCGCTGCGCGCATTGATCAGCGGCGCCTTATGCCACCAGTCGGGACCGTATCCCCACAGCACCGGGTCTAGTTGCAGTTGGTCGTCACGCTGATTCAGCACCAGCACCCGGGTGCCGGGCGCAACGTTGTAGCGTCCGATCGGCTGCGGATCGTAAATAATCTCATCTTCCGGAATCGCCAGCGCATCGAAATAGTCATTCCGGCTGCTGTACTGCGCAAATCGTCCACACATAATCACCTCCCTCATCAAGCATAGCTGACGCTGGCGGCACAACGAGGGCAACGGCAGCACTATTATTTCACTGGTCAAACCTCTGGCCTGCGGATTATTTGCGTAAGATTTAACCGAGTGAAGAAATATTCTGAGCGGCACGTTTCGTTGGCAATAAATGCTATATCCTGGCGGCAGCAGCGCGATTATTCCCTGTTACGCCGGTTTCTGATTAAAAATCGCGCAACGAAGCGCGGCAGGGCCAGCAAAAATGATAAAGGCGTCTATGCTGTATACGTCTGGATTCACTTCAAGGAGAAGAAAAAATGAAAATGAAATCTCTGTCAGCGGTCGCGTTGCTGGCACTTTGTTTAGGTACGCTGGCAGGTTGCGCGTCTAACCAATCGATTAAGACTACTGATGGCCGCACTATTGTCACTGATGGTAAGCCACAAATTGATGATGATACCGGTCTGGTGTCCTATCGCGATGCTCAGACAGGCAAAACTGAGCAAATCAATCGCAATGAAATTAGTAACATGAGTGAACTCGACAACTAATAAAGGTGAATACGATGAAAAAAGCGCTGATTTTACCTCTTGCTGCATTGATCGGTATGACCGTATTAACCGGTTGCACCCGTACCAGTTACGCTATTCACACCAATGACGGCCGTACCATTATTAGTGACGGTAAACCGTCTGAATCAGATGCCGGTCTGCTGGCGTATAAAGATGCCAATGGCGTGAAGCAACAGATTAATAAAGCTGACGTCAAAGCCGTATCTGAAGTGCCAAATAAATAATTATTGGCCATCCCGTTATAAAGCCGCCGCTGTGCGGCTTTATTTTTGCCTGTTGGCTGCCGAAATAACCCCGCCGCTGAGGATATGCCTCGTCTGCGCGGCTGTCTCACCCTTTCTCACCCGGGCATTCAGCTGAAATAACGTCCGCTGGTTGCCCCTTCGCTTATCTGAATTTCAGGCACATCCGCAATTTTTTACCACTCTCATTCATTCCCCCGGTGCGATAAAAAAAGCAGCGACGTTTCTTTCAGAACAATATCAGCCATTTAAAGCGATTAAAAAAAGTTCATTTTATTTCCTGATGGTTTTAATAGTCTCTGCCCTGGGTTAGTAACCTTTCGTTCAGGCTGTTTTTTACTAGAATAATTATTGTGTTATTTACGTTTTCACTCAGGAGGTTACCCATGGTATTTCACGATAAATCAACCGGACATATGATTCTTGGTGAAGCAGCCATTAACCTGGCCTTTCAACAACAGGATATTACGCTGGTATCGCTGATCCGACAGTTGGGTGAGATGGCTGAAAATGAGAGTAACGACGATCGCGTGGCGCAGATTGCTGATGCGCGCAACTGGCTGAAAAGTTTTATCAATGCCTCTACCCGCGATCGCGCCGAGCTGAACTGGCTGGTGGTGACCGGACAGGAACCGGTAGAACTTAAAAACACCCGTTAACCTTTTCTCTGGCTGCCGTTCAGCCGAGGGCACCTCATCCGGTGCCCGCCTCGCCCCACCTTATCGCCCTCTGACATCTTTATGCCGTCCTACAGCCAGAAAAGTGCCTCTCCGGCCGCTGATTCGCTGTGCTCAGGGCACCCTGTGCCGCAGCATCAGGTGTTGCACCGGGCACGGCGGTCAGGGTCATCGTGGCTGGCCTGCTACTCAGCGACTGGTTCGCCGTTTTCGGTGACGCTCTGGTGCAACGGATGTTTCGCCGCATCGGTTTCGAATCCGCCACGGGCAGCAATAACGGAACAACCAATGGCTGCCACAAGCGTCAGTAAGATAGAGGTTTTCACAAAACAGGCCTTAATATTTTACGCAGGATAATGGAGCAGGAAGCCTGGCACACTACGGGGTAATCGGAAAGGCCGGAACGCGATTTCTCTGGCCGGAAACGGCCGGGCTAGTGAAGTTTACGCGCCAGAATACGAATCGCTTTCCTGCAGGATAAGCGTGTATTCCGGTCGGGAGAGCGAACACGCAGGCTGTGCAGCGCGTTGATAATTTCATGCACACTCAGCGGCTCATCTGGCCTGATAAGGCGTGAGACCACTTTTCCTATCAGAGCACGGATCTCATCATTGATGGTTAGGTCGTCGTCTGTCACTGCTTACTCCCTGACGTCTGGCTGGCGGCAATGGTCACGCCAGTGATTAAGCGGGTGAGTCCCCTCGCTTTCTCTTTTTCTTTTTTGCTCTTTTTGCTTTTTTTTGCCGTGCATTACTGACGCCCGTTTAACGGCCACTTTAGGAAGCGATTACCTCCTAATTGGGGAAATTTTAACCCAATACTTTCAGTGCCAGGGCGAGAGTCTGTTGTTCATTGGCCACATCCCTGACTTTGCCCGCGACCCGCAACCCGTAGGCGAGGCAGATAATCAGCCCGGCGGCGGCCTCAACATCCAGCGTGGCGGAGATGGAGCCATCCTGCTGCCCCTGCTCCAGCAGCGAGACCAGTAAGCCCTGATTGCGCGACACCACCTGACCGATGCGTTGCGCCAGTGCGTCATCCAGCGTCTGTAATTCAATCGCGCTGGCAACCACCAGACAGCCGCGACGTCCCTCTACTGCGCGCGCTGAGTCCAGATAGAACTGCAACAGTTCAGCGATCTTCGCCCGCCCGCTGTCAAGCGGCTGCAGCCGACGCCGTAGCTCGGCGTTACGCAACAGCAGATAACGTTCAAATACCTGCAGAAACAGGGAGCGCTTATCTTTAAACGCCTTATAAATACTGCCTGCCGAGAGGTTCATCGCCGCACCCAGATCGTTCAGCGATGCTGCGTGATACCCCTTTTGCCGAAAAACAATCATGGCCTGATCCAGAGCCTGTTCAATATTGAACTCTCTGGGACGGCCCCGCTCTTTGTTTTTGTGCTCTGTGGCTATCGTGATCATCATTACCGGCCAGGGGAAAATGCGCTCCCGTAAAATCAACGGGGGATTGTATCTCAGGCACTGATAATAAGTATACCGCGCTGATTATTTTCACCGGCCGCGCGGACGGATGATCCATCAATTAATCACCTCAATGGTTAACATCGCTACTCAATTTATCACTTTCAGTCCGGCACTATTTTCTCAGGCAGCGAAAAAATCTGCCGGTTATTTATCCGGGAAAAGTGTGGCCTCAGCCTGACGATCGGCCTTTTGCTGCCTGCGCCGCTCACTATTTATTTTGGTCAGCCACAGCATAAATTGTTTATTCAGCAGGCTGGCATGGTTCTCATTATCTGCAAAACAGATAAACAGCTGAGATTTTATATTATTGTTCTCATCGACCGCATAAATTTCATATTCATCATCGCGACGGGTTTTGACTATCGCCGTGAAATGTATTGCAGGCCAAAGATTAATTCTGGCTTCAAATTGTCTAAAGTTCATCACATTTACCTAAATATTTTATCAATACACCCGATCAGTCAACAACTGGTCGGGCCAGGTAAAGGATAGCGCTGCAATAATTTCGCTGCGTGATAAAAAAAGCTTTTCAGCGGCTAGGGGGCGACTAAACGTTCGGGTACGGCGATTCACTTCACCACGGCTATCGGTAAATCGCTCAGTCGGGTGGTGTAGGCCGGTGACAGCATCTCTCGCTTCATCGCCCACTCTTTATGGATGCCCTGACCGGCAAACCAGAGCTTACCTCTGCCGCTCTGGTTGATGCTATCAACCAGCTGCATCAATACCTCGCTGTCAGGCCGCGGCGCAACCTCATCAAACAGGTTAAGCTGCGCCACGCCCTGACTGAAGAAGTCTCCCAGCAGGATACCGGCTTTCATGTAGCGGTGCCCCTCTATCCAGATATTATCCAGGCACGTCATCGCCACGCGAATAATGTCACGCGTATCATGGGTGGGCGTCAGCAGCTGGCCGGTGGACTGATTGCCGTAAAAGGTTTCACCGGCCGCGTGCGGGCTGGTACGAACAAACACGCCGACCTGTCGGCAATACTGTTTCTCCTGACGCAGTTTTTCTGCGGCCCGTTCCGCATAGGCGCAGATCGCCTGGCGCATCTGCTGGTAGTCTGAGATACGGCTGCCAAACGATCGCGAGCACATGATTTGCTGTTTAACCGGGACAAACTCTTCCATCTCCAGGCAGGGCTCACCGCGCAGTTCCCTGACCGTGCGCTCCAGCACCACATTAAAATGTTTACGGATGGTCCAGGTGCTCTGGGCAGCTAAATCCCGCGCCGTCTCGATCCCCATCGCCTTCAGCCGTTTAGCGATACGTCCCCCCACGCCCCAGACATCCGTCACATCCGTCAGCGCCAGCAGTTTTTCCTGCCGCTCGCGGTTTGACAGGTCGACAATGCCGCCGGTTTTGCTCCATTTCTTGGCGGCAAAATTGGCCAGCTTAGCCAGCGTTTTGGTCGGCGCAATGCCGACGCCGACGGTCAGATGAGTCTCTTTCAGCACCCGCTGCCGGACCTGATGAGCAAAGGTCTCCAGCGCCATGCAGTTGCGTACGCCGGTCAGATCCATAAACGCTTCGTCGATCGAGTAAATCTCAACCGAAGGCGCCATCTCTTCCAGTATGGTCATCACCCGATGGCTCATATCGGCGTAGAGCGCATAGTTTGAGCTGAAGACCTGCACCGCATGGCGCGTCAGTTCCTCACGCATTTTAAAATAGGGCGCGCCCATTTTGATGCCCACTCTTTTCGCCTCGGCGCTGCGCGCAATAACACAACCGTCGTTATTCGACAGTACGACTACCGGCTTGCCGCGCAGATCGGGCCTGAACACCGTCTCGCACGAGGCATAAAAACTGTTCACGTCGACCAGCGCGAACATAATTAATGGGTCGATTTAATAACAAACGTCACGACGCCAAACACCTCAAGCGCCTCTTCGGTTTTGATGGCGATCGGCTTAAATTGGGTATTCATGGGCATCAGTTGCAGGCAGGGATGAAGCTGGAGGCGTTTAACCGTGAATTCACCGTCGACGGCGGCAACCACTATATCGCCATGCGCGGCGGTAAGTGAACTGTCAACCACCAGCATGTCGCCGTCGTTAATCCCTGCGTCAATCATCGATTCGCCGCTGACCCGGACAAAATAGGTAGCGCTTGGCCGCTGAACCATCAGTGCGTTCAAATCAATTCTTTGTTCGACATAATCCTGCGCCGGTGAAGGGAAGCCGCAGGGAACGCGTTCGATATATAACGGTAATGGCATGACGGCGCGGAGGTCCGCAGGTTTGATGAATTCCACAATTTCACTCCTTTTCCAGATAACTGTATATAAACACAGTAATATCGAATCCCCCTTTTAATCAAGCGTAACGGAAAAGGTTTAAGCGAAGGGGTTGAAGACAATGCACTTTTTTTTGTGGCTTTTTTTCACCCTGACGTCATATTCAGCAGAAAGTGGTCACTATCGCCGCATGACCTGAGCGGCGTGAGTTTTACATTAATCGTCGTGGCTAATGAATGATGCTGACTTAAGGAAAATCTGACAACGTTTCTCTGCTGCCACCGTTGTTTGAATATCCGGCGTGGCATGGTTATTCTGCGGTTTTAATCATGGAGGTGTTATGTCAGACGACAATCGCATCACGCATCTTGAAAACGAAGTCCGTCAGTTGAAAGTTGAGACCACCGTATTAAAAGCGATCCTGGGTCAGCAGATCGCACTCAATAATCTCAATTACAAGGGTAAATTTGATGATGTGCTGGCGGCGCTGGCGAAAGAATATGCCGATCGTGGGCTGGATGAAGGGGATAATCGGGCGATCCATGACACCCTGCGTCAGTACATTAAATATGAGCCACCATCCATAGAATAAGCCAATACCCGGCAGCGATGACGTTGCCGGGTATCCCCTGCTTTCCAACGCGCCAGCCGCCGGGCATAAGGTGACAGCACGTTAACGGCAGGCTTATACCTCGCTATCGCTCTCCAGGGCATCCTGAATCGCATCGGCCAGATTAGCGATTTCATTGGCGACCGCCTGCAGATCCCACGCCGTTTTTGAACCAGTCGCCGAGGTTGATGCGCTGACCGACTCTTTTGCTACTGCCAGCGCAGCCGCCACTGCCACCGTGCGCTTATGTTGTTCTTGTGTGATGCCCGCAGGCGGAAGTGCAAAGTAGTCATTAACCATGATCATCTCCTTCTGATTAAGTAAGCGCTCAACCTTAGCCTTCTGAGTAACGGGTGTGAAGTGAATTATGCTGACTCAGGGATCGGGCGGCCAGGATTGCAACGATCGTGAACGCTGCCAGCGTCAGGAGAGCCGCTTTTCCCTGGCTAAACCTGTACAGGTTTTCATGAAAAAGACGGCAGAAGTACAGACTTTAGCAAAAAGGTCTGAACAAAAAATTTGATAAAAAAAACGCAGAAAGCGAGACGATATAATTTCAACAGGCTGTAAATAAACAACATTAACCAGGGGTTTTGTTTAAATCCTGTAAACATGCATTTAATATACAGCACCGACCAGATAAAATTTTGCGAATTTCGTTGTACAACTTTGTCATTCTTGTATAGCTTTACGCCGTGATGTTAAGTCACTTGTAACGAAAGGTGCATTGCACCGCATCTGAAGGTGTCGTGGATTTCCACCTTCAGATGCTCTTTTTTTTGCGTCGTCCGTTAACCGGACCTGATCTGGCGCACTGACCCCCTTTTTGATGAGGCCTGATATGCAAACGACAATCAATACAGAGTCTCAGATTTCTGAATACTTCATGAACTCTGGCACTCCGGTCACTAGCGAGAAAGAAGTGATTGCAGCTGTCCATGCTGAACTCGCGCAATATAAAACCCACGTTTCCGATAAAGACGTTGTACTGGGCCTGATTCACCGCCTGGAAAGTGAGCGTGACGTGGTTAAACAGGATATTTATCGCCAGGCGCTGGAACATGTTCTGCAGAGCGCGTCGTCGACTAGTAACAGCTAAACATCCTGTGTCTGTTGTGAGGGATCACTGATTAGCACGGATGCTTTTCCTTCCCAGAATTTGCCCCGCTTGCGGGGCTTTTTTACGCCCGTTTTTCAGGCCATAAGCATCCTGCCGGCAGGTTGATTTCTCCTCACTAACGGACCAGTAGTTAATCGCCTTTTCCCGCTTTTTTGCCGCTTATCGCCCCTGACTCGCCGGTTAATTGCTCTCGTTACGCTTTCTTTTTTCGCTATCCCTGTCCAGGCTTTTTCCTGCATCGAGTGTAAACACTGACGAGGAAAATAATCATGTTTCATCATTCATCAAAACTCCAGTTCCCGGTTCGCGTCGAGAAACCAGATCCAGAATTTGCCATGCTGTTACAGCAAGCCATCGGTGGCGTAGAAGGTGAAATTCGTGTGGCGATGCAATACTTTTTCCAGGCGATGGGCGCGCGTGGCGATGCCCGGATTCGGGATCTGCTGATCTCTACCGCAACTGAAGAACTCAGCCATATCGAAATGCTGGGTTATGCGGTGGCACTTAACCTTGAGGGCGCACCGCTCTCTTACCAGGAAGCCTCGGCGAAAGATCCGGTGGTCAATGCGATTCTGGGCGGCATGAACCCGCGCCATATCCTCTCTTCCGGTCTGGCGGCCCTGCCGGTGAATGCCAATGGTGTTCCCTTCGATATGAGCCATATCTACGCCTCCGGCAACGTGGCGGCTGACATGCTGGCCAACGTGACTGCAGAAGCGACCGGCCGTGTGCTGGCGACCCGCCTGTACAATATGACGGAAGACAAAGGGATGAAGGATTTCCTGTCGTTCCTGATTGCTCGCGACACCATGCACCAGCAGCAATGGCTGGCGGTGATCGAAGAGATGGGCGGCCTGAATGCCTCGTTGCCGATTCCGAACAGCTTCCCGCAGGAGCATGAGGCGCAGGAGCACTCTTACTACTGTCTCAACACCTCACTGGATAAACCGCTGCCGGAAGGCCGCTGGAGCAATGGCCCGGCCTACGACGGTCACGGCCAGTTCAGCGCCAAACAGCAGCCGGAGATCCTTGGCGATGAGCCGCTGCTGGGTAACGCCCGTCCAGGCTCGGGGGCGCAGCAAGAGCAGATTGACGGCATTGCATCACCGAAGCCTTAACTGACGCAGGCGTGCCGGTCAGGGCCACACTGCGCGGTGTAACCCTGACCGGTTGTTTTACGCTAACGGATTTTTATGGAGGAATATTCATGTCATCGACTCAACGCCCGCAACCCCCTTTTGCCGAACAGCAACAGACGCCGCCCGGTAAGACTGCGGCTATGCAGCCACAGCCCGATCATGGCGAGCAGAGTTATCAGGGCTCCGGTCGCCTGAAAGGGAAAAAAGCCATTATTACCGGCGGTGATTCCGGCATTGGCCGCGCTGTCGCCATCGCATTTGCCCGCGAAGGGGCCGATGTTCTGATCTCCTATCTTGATGAGCATGAAGATGCACAGGATACCGCCCGGCTGGTTGAAGAGGCTGGCCAGAAAGCGGTTCTGGTCGCTGGCGATATTACCGAAGCGACTCACTGTTCCGCTCTGGTTGATAAAGCGGTAGAGGCGTTCGGCGAGATCAATATCCTGGTGAATAATGCGGCTTTTCAGATGACGCGCGAATCGCTGGACGAGATCAGCGATGACGAGTTTGATCGGACGATGAAAACCAATCTTTACGCCCTGTTCCGCATCACCAAAGCCGCCGTGCCGCATATGCCGCCAGGCGGCTCGATCATTAATACCGCCTCGATCAACGCCGACCAGCCGAAACCGAAACTGCTGCCCTATTCGGCGACCAAAGCGGCTATCGTCAACCTGTCCGGTAGCCTGGCCGCAATGCTGGCTGATAAAGGCATCCGCGCCAACGCGGTGGCACCCGGACCGATCTGGACGCCGCTGATCCCGTCGACCATGCCGGTTGAGCAGGTGAAAAATTTCGGCAGTGAAGTGCCGTTGCAGCGGGCCGGTCAGCCTGCCGAACTGGCCCCGGCCTATGTGATGCTGGCCAGCGACGAAGCCAGCTATATTTCGGGCGCCACCATTGCCGTCACCGGCGGTGTCGCGATTATCTGATGTCGCTTCCCCTTACTGCCCGTGCGGTAAGGGGAAACTCAGCGGCAGCGGTCAGGCTATCCGCTGCTGCTGTTGCGCCCATTGGTAGAGCTGTTCCCGCGCCAGATTCTTCATTTTCACTTCGCACATGATGTCGAACGCCTGAAACGACAGCGCCCAGTCATTGAGCGTGGCATTGAAGTAGTAATCGGAGTGCGCCCGCAGCTTGCTTTTCGATACGCCCAGCTGTTGCTGATCCGGCCAGCCCTGTTGCGGAATAATCCCTTCCTGTGAAATCGAGTAGTGCAGCACCGGTCGTACGCCGCGCCATGAGGCGATCACCGGCGCGATCCGCGCATCGTCAGGCTGGATAAACGCGTTCTCTTTCACCCAGTGATGATGAATATCCAGCACCACCGGACAGAGTGCCGCGGCCTGCAGGACATCATCCAGCGAACAGGAGATCTCGTCGTTTTCCACCGTCAGCATCAGCCGCGCTTCCGGACTCAGCTGGCCGAACGATCGTTTAAAACCGTCGAACCCTCCCTTACCGTTCATATGAATGTTGATCTTAAAATCCTGAAAAGATTTGCCATAGCCCATCAGACAGGCACAGAGCGCGTGATACTCCACATCCTGCAGCGCGCGGGTGACCACATCGGGATTATCTGACGCCAGCACCGTGTACTGTCCCGGATGAAACGAGAGCCGGATCTGATGCGCACGCGCCAGCTCACCGCAGCGGGCGAACAGCGGATAGAGCTCGGGTAAAAATGCCTCAAACAGCGGCGTCGCTTCCGGTACGGTATAGAGCGGCAGCAGATCGCTGCCGATGCGCATCATCCTTAATGGCTCCGGCAAGGTTGCCAGCTGCTCCAGCGTCAAATAAAGCTGGTTGAGATTGGTTACGGAGATCTCATAAATCAGTTGATTACGTTGCTCGTGCGGTAAACTCAGAAACCGTTTACGCGTGGTGGCGCGGAACGGGAAAAACTGTTTGCCATCGCTGTTGAGATACTTACATGCAAAGCCTAATTTCATGTCTGCTCCTGATTTATGCTTATCAGAAGTGTAACAGGCCTCAGTGACTCAGCCAGTCAGGCCGGGCTTTCAGACAATGACCGGATAAAAGGAGATTCGCTATGCAGGGTGCTGATATCCAGCGCATCGCTATTGAGACCGCCGAGCGGCTGCCTGCCGCCGAGTGCAGTTACCCGTTTGGGCCGGAACATCAGGTTTATAAAGTGTGCGGAAAGGTATTTTTACTGCTGACTACGCTGCGGGGTGTGCCGATCATTACCCTGAAATGCCAGCCGCAGCAGGCGGAACTGCACCGGGCGATCTACGCCACAATTACCGCCGGTTACCATATGAATAAGCGCCACTGGATCACCGTCTACCCTGGCGACGGGCTATCAGCGGGCCTGATCCAGCAGCTGACAGAAGAGTCGTATCAGCAGGTGGTAAAGGGAATCCCTGTCTCACGTCGGCCGGCCTGGGTTGGCTGAGGCTTCGCTTATTCAGCTATAGAATCAACAGATTAGCAGCGCGCGATCGGCGGCCATCCTGCTCTTTAGCTGGCATAATCCAGCCTGCAAACTAAACTTAACCCTGTGACTAGCTAGTCCTTCTTATCTACGGAACCTGATACGAGGCCTATCTATGACACAACAGAAATACCGGGGTGGTGCAGGCAACTTTGCCAATGACCCGGACCGTGCCAGTGAAGCTGGAAGTGCCGGTGGCAAAGCCAGCGGAGGCAATTTCAAGAACGATCCTGAAAGAGCCAGGGAAGCTGGCCGGAAAGGCGGTAAAGTCAGTCGGCGCACCTCGAAGTAGATCTGAGTGAAGCGCTTTAGGATTTTGTACGCCAGGGAGTGGCGACCTGTCCCGCATAAAAAACCCGCCGTTACGGGCGGGTCTGTCAGAGACTGAAGCGAGCTATCAGTGATGCAGCATCTCATCCACAACCTGCGCGTTGGTCATCTGATACGGATAGTAGGTCGGCCAGTTATCCATCTCCTCCAGTAACGCCTGCTGCGAACGGTTACCCATAAAGATGTGGAAATGCGCTGACTTGCGCGGTGCAATTGTATGGTCGCTGAACTGCACATATTTCGGCGCTTTGCTGTCAGCCTCCGGGCATTCAAACAGGTAACGCACCCCTTTCTTTCCGGACGCATAGGTCAGGATCTGATGGCCGGCATAACGGTAGTGGCAGGCACTGACCTGCTCACCGATGTGAAATTCCATCACGCCATTTTCAATGCCGATCGTGTCAACCTGCGTGGCGTAGCCTTTGCGATAATAGGCTTTGACCTGCGAGGCGGTTTTGCTGCTATCCTGCTGCGCCTTCTTCTGCCATACCGGGTCCAGTTCGCCGCTCTCCAGCAACGGATAGACCGACTGCCACAGGCCATCCCAGTCAGACAACGGCCGATCTTTGACATCCGCATCCGCGAACACCCCTTCCGCCGCTTTCTGCTCCAGGGCGGATAACGGTTTGCCGTGCGAATGCCCGCCGTGCGCCACCACCTGATGACTGATGAACAGCGCGCCCAGCGCCATCGCCCACTTAACTGTATGATTTACCAACGTCGCGATCCTCGATAGAAGTAACAAATTGCAATGTTATGATATAACATTACCAACTTCAATCGCGAATGCGTCCCGACGGCAATTAAACCGACGCGTAGGCTGGATCATCGTTACAGAACAGCGCCAGCTTGTTGCCTGCCGGATCGCGCAGATAAGCCACGTAAAAATTCGGGTTATAGCGCTCGCGAATGCCCGGCGCGCCTTCATCAGTGCCGCCTGCCCGCAGGCCCGCCGCATAAAGCTCGTCAATCATTTGTCGTGTCGGCGCCCGAAAGCCCGCCATATGGCCATTACCCGGCTGTGCGGCTTCGCCATTCCACGGCTTTGCAATATAGACGGCACCCGGCCCGTTTTGCCGATCGGGCACCTCCGGCAGCGAAAAGATCAGCTGTTCGCCATCAGGCTCAGCGAGATAACCCAGCGGCAGCAATACTGCCCGATAAAAGTGACCAGAGAGCGCCACGTCATTCGCACCAATGAACAGATAACTCAGCATAACCGCCTCCAGATAGTGAATGTTGGTCAGTAATAAGCGAAACGCCAGCGTGCTTTACAGATGAATGTTCTATTTTAGTCGGTCAAAAATCAGCACGTCGATTGCAGTTAAAGTGTCGTCTTAACCCCAGCATGGGTCAGGTTGTTCTATATTTAGTGTCGTCGAAAGTAAAATAACCGCTGGAGCATGGATTAATGTCGAAAGAAACAGAGAAGAAAGAACTGAGCCACCGCGCCCCCACCACCGGTCCGGAATCATCAGAACCGGGTCTGGGTTCGCTGGCACCTCAGGATGGTTCGCATCAGCCACCCGCCGAACCCACCCCGCCAGGCAAACAACCCACCGCGCCAGGCAGCCTGAAAGCCCCTCAGACTCACAATGCCAAACTCGACCAGCTCAACGCCAGCCGTAAAAACGGCACCAACAGCCCGCTGACCACCAACCAGGGCACCCGCATCGCCAACGACCAGAATTCGCTGCGGGCCGGTTCGCGTGGGCCGACGCTGCTGGAAGACTTTATTATGCGTGAGAAGATCACGCACTTTGACCATGAACGTATTCCGGAGCGCATCGTGCATGCGCGCGGCTCAGCGGCGCACGGCTATTTCCAGCCTTACCGCTCGTTAAAAGATCTGACTAAGGCGCAGTTCCTCAGCGATCCGAATCAGGTGACGCCGGTTTTTGTGCGTTTCTCCACGGTACAGGGCGGTGCCGGTTCCGCCGATACGGTGCGTGATATTCGCGGCTTCGCCACCAAGTTTTATACCGAAGAAGGCGTCTTTGACCTGGTCGGCAACAACACCCCGGTGTTCTTTATTCAGGATGCGCATAAATTCCCTGACTTCGTGCATGCGGTCAAACCCGAGCCGCACAACGAAATCCCACAGGGCCAGAGCGCCCATGACACCTTCTGGGATTACGTCTCGCTGCAGCCGGAAACCATGCACAACGTCATCTGGGCGATGTCTGACCGCGGCATTCCGCGCAGCTATCGCACCATGGAAGGCTTTGGTATTCACACCTTCCGCCTGATTAATGCCGCAGGCAAAGCGACCTTTGTCCGCTTCCACTGGAAGCCGGTGGCGGGCAAAGCCTCGCTGCTGTGGGATGAGTCGCAGAAACTGACCGGTCGCGATCCCGATTTCCATCGTCGCGATCTGTGGGAAGCGATTGAAGCGGGCGATTTCCCGGAATATGAGCTGGGCCTGCAGCTGATCCCCGAAGAGGATGAGTTTAAATTCGATTTCGATATTCTGGACGCCACCAAACTGATCCCGGAAGAGCTGGTGCCGGTAGAGATCGTCGGTAAGATGGTGCTTAACCGTAACCCGGATAACTTCTTCGCCGAGACCGAACAGGTGGCGTTCCATCCAGGCCATATCGTGCCGGGCCTCGATTTCTCCAACGATCCGCTGCTGCAGGGCCGCCTGTTCTCCTATACCGATACCCAGATCAGCCGTCTGGGTGGACCGAACTTCCACGAGATCCCGATCAACCGTCCAACCTGTCCGTACCATAACTTCCAGCGTCAGGGGATGCACCGTCAGGATATCGACACCAACCCGGCCAACTACGAGCCGAACTCCATTAACGATAACTGGCCGCGTGAAACCCCGCCAGCCGCTGAAGGTGGCGGTTTTGAAAGCTATCAGGAGCGCATCGAGGGCCACAAAGTGCGCGAGCGCAGCCCGTCATTCGGTGAGTACTATGCGCAGCCGCGCCTGTTCTGGCTGAGTCAGACCCCGTTCGAGCAGCAGCATATTATCGGCGCTTACTCGTTCGAGCTGAGCAAAGTGGCGCGGGCCTATATCCGTGAGCGGGTGGTTGATCATCTGGCACGCATCGATCTCGGCCTGGCAAAAGGCGTGGCGGATAATCTCGGACTCGCCCTGACCGCCGATCAGCTGAATATCCAGCCACCAAAAGCGGTTAACGGCCTGACCAAAGATGACAGCCTGAGCCTCTACGCCACGCCGGATGGTGAGATCAAGGGCCGTCAGGTTGCGTTACTGATCAGCGATGGCGTGAAGGCGGCAGATGTGCTGTCGATTATGCAGGAACTGAAAGCGGTGGGCGTGCATACCAAACTGCTGGCCTCGCACATGGGTCAGGTACGCGCCGATGATGGGTCGGTGCTGCCGATTGATGCCACCTTCGCCGGTCTGCCGTCACTGACTTTCGACGCGGTGATCGTGCCGGATGGCAACATCGACGCCCTGCTGTTAAGCGGTGATGCGCGTTACTTCCTGCTGGAAGCCTACAAGCATCTGAAAGTTATTGGTCTGTCAGGCGACGCCCGTCGCTTCAAGGCGCAGTTCGGTCTGGAGGAAGCGGAGCAAGAAGAAGGCATTGTTCAGGCTGATAAAGCAGAAGGTGCCCTGATGACGGACTTTATCCAGGCGATGAAGGCACACCGCGTCTGGTCACGCAGCCAGAAAGCGCTGTCGGTTCCGGCCTGACGATCACGACGCGCTAATGCGTGTCAGCTCCTCAGTAAAAACTGCCCTTCGGGGCGGTTTTTTTTTGCTCACAATCTGGTCGTCAAGCGACGCTGCCGCAGCCAGAGATGCGCCGATCATTTCATCTTTTTGACCCGGTTTTCACGGAACAGCAAGGTGACGACACCGAATATCCCGCCGGTCAGAAAACCGTATTCAAGATCGGCGGCATCCTTACGGATATCCCGCAGTCTGATCAGCGCCCTTTCCGCATCTGGCGCGATAATTTCCTCAAACTGTTTCTGGTAGCCGTCAGCTTTAAGCCGTTCGGCTGCCGCGGTGTCCTTCCGGTCGGCAGCCACCAGCTGACGGCCTTTCCTGAAAAAGAAAAATTCGGGCATGCTGAGTTCCTTTGCAGTCACGATTTGAAGCTTCAACATAACCGCAATCGGACGCTGCGCCCAGCGGAAACTCAGGCCTGGGCAGCCAGGCAAAGCGATATTGATCAGACGCCGGCTTATCCGCGCTGACCGTAGCCTGCGTGTATTGTATTATCGGTGGAGACGGGTCGAATGCGGGTCGGGTTTGTGGCGTGGCTCTTTACATCTTTCGTGTCATTCGTCAGAAACGGCAGATGAGGCAGGATGACAAACGTTAAAGGATGGACCAACCGTACCGATACTGTTTCAATAACTGATTAGAACGCGTAAAAACAGCCAGGAATGGTCGATGGCACGAAGAAGAGAGCTCAAAGGAATTAGCCATTCTCTGAATGGCAGTTTTGTCAGTCGAAACAACGATTACAAGGGTTTCTGGACTATAGGCCTGTTGAAACAATTTTCAATTGGCCAGGGACTTAAATCAGTGAAGTTTACATTTCCCATGTATATAAGCCGTGCAAATTCTGATCTGATAAATGATACAGGGCACCGTTATACGGTCATGCTGGCAGATCTTATGCTGAAACAGCAACTACCTAACTCATGGGTTAAAAAAGCAGGTATTGTCATCGATTTTTATCCAAATGATAACGCCGCTCAGTCAGCTGAATATCATACATCAGGTGATCCTTTTAAGTGCCTTTGTCAGATAACTGATGACAGGGGTTCTGATTATTCTTCCATCATTTATGGCCGGTGTCTCCCTCACTCTCCGGCGCGAGAATTACGATCAAACCGTTATCTCTGCTGATAATTTCTTAAAAGCTTAAACAACAACCTGAGCTGGCCCTCAAAGTGGAAATCCAGCCGAAACAGGAAGCTGCGCCAGACGCTAAAGTTAAGAGAACATGTCGTAAAAGTGGAAATATTACTCACTGATAAATAAGGGAATATAATGGTGAAAAGTATTACTTATTTCAAAGATAATTTCAGGAAATGGTTTACTGCTGCAGTGGTATACATTCTGTTAGGTGGCTGGTGCTGGTATACATTGTGGGCAACAAGCATTTCCCACGATACAGTTTTAAAAAAATCGGTCCCTGAATGGAAAACCTATATTTTATCCGGCCTGTTTATGGGCATCATTATTCTGGCACTGGCTTGCTGCAGGGACACTTTTAATAAAAAGTTAAAATCTCTGTTTAATGCATTCAGTGGCGGTTTTATTCTGGGTTTTGTGTTGTCATTAAATTGTTATGATGTCTATGTTTATCTCTTCCCGGACAATGTTATAGGCTATGAATCGGAATATGAAGTTGTCTTCCCAGGCCCGTCAAGAGGCAAGTACGGGCATTGTGAAGCAGGTCTCTGGCTAAAGGATCAGAACACCCGCAGATGGAAGCAGCTTTGTATCAATAAAGAGTATCTGCACAATCACCGTAAGCAAGGAATGACAGGAGTATGGGTAACCGCTCGTGTAAATAATATTGGCACTTACATCGTGAAATATGAATTTATCTACCGGTAGATTGAGCTGGCTATAGTGATTCGCTGAAGTTATTCGCCAGGGCCTCAATCGCTATCTTCTTATTCTGCGTCAGTAAAAATGAGTAATAGTCGTTAAGGTCCGCCCTTCACTCTTAAAACATTCACCCTTTACAATCGCTGCGCAGCAATCCAGTCCCTTCCCGATTGAGCTCAAACACAACGAGCTCAACCTGGCTATCAGGCACTGGCCGTCAGCATCTGGCTGACGGCCATCCACTCAGAAGGCTTGCCAGTTCTGGTTATCCGCCTGCGGGCTGACCGCAGCAGGACGCAGTGGACTCAGCACCGGCCGGACCGGCTCGGCGGCAAACGCCGTCTGCAGGCTGCCGGTTTTGAACACCGACACGGTTTTACGCAGATAGCTGGCCTGCTCTTCCAGCGAGGCGGCGGCGCTGGCCGACTCTTCCACCAGCGCGGCGTTCTGCTGCGTCACGCCATCCATCTCTGACACCGCGATGCAGACCTGCTCAATGCCACGCGTCTGCTCGACCGACGAGGATGCAATCTCTTCGATCAGCTGGGTGACCCGGCTGACCGAGGTCACGATACTTTCCATCGCCTTACCGGCTTCAGAGGCATGGCCAGCCCCGGCTCTGATCCGCTCAGCTGAGCGATCGATCAGGCCACGGATTTCCTGAGCGGCACTGGCGCTGCGGCCTGCCAGTGAACGCACCTCGCCCGCCACCACCGCAAATCCGCGGCCCTGCTCACCGGCACGCGCCGCTTCAACTGCGGCGTTGAGCGCCAGAATATTGGTCTGGAAGGCGATGCTGTCGATAATCGCAATGATGCCAGCGATCTGCCCGGAGCTTTCACTGATCTGCTCCATATTAGCGATGACCCGAGCCACCGTCTCGCCGCCCTGGGTAGCAGTGGTCGAGGCCTGTTTCGATACCGCCGTGGCCTGCTGTGCATTGTCAGCGTTGAGCTTCACCGTCGAGGTCAGCTGCTCCATGCTGGCTGCCGTTTGCTCCAGCGCCGCCGCCTGCTGTTCAGTTCGGGACGAGAGATCGGTGCTGCCGGCTGAAATTTCCGCCGCGCCGGTAAAGATAGAGCGCGTGGCGTCATCAACCGAGGTGATGGTGACCACCAGCGCATCGCGCATCTGCTGCAGTTCAGTAATTAACAGCCCCATCTCATTGCGGCCTTCCTGCTGAATATCTGAGGTCAGATCGCCAGCCGATATCGCGCGGATATAGCCGGTCAGTCGGCTAAGCGGGCCGATAAGCCGTTTTTGTAATCCAACCCAGACGGCGAAAATGATCACTCCGGTCACCAGACCCAGGATCAGCAGGGTCCAGAGCGCGTCGGTCAGGCTGCGCTGGTTCTGTTCAGAGGTATTTTTCATCAGCTGAATGTTGACCGCACGCCAGGCTTCATAGGCACTGTCGAGCCGATCCTGCGCGGCCTGCGCTTCCAGATTGCCGTAAGCCTGATAGTTGCCCTGCTTCAGGAAGTTGACCGACGCCAGCATGGTGTCGTGCATTTGCTGATAGGCGGCCTGCACCTCAGCGGCCTGAGCCTCATCCTGTCCCGCTTTGCGTGGCAACGCCTGCCACGCACGATACTCAACATCGGCGGCGGCGGCGGACTGCCCTGCTTTATCCAGCAGTGACGCCATCGCGGCCAGTGACGCCGGGTCCTGCTGGTTTTTGAGAAAACGAATCGCCACCCGGTTAATGGTTACGCGGGTTTTAATCAGGGTTTTTACCGCATCGCTCAGGTGTTGCTGTTGCAGCGTCAGCTGTTCTGCCGCCACGAAGTTCTGGTCGGCTTTTGAGACGGCGTTATACAGCAGAAAGCCGGTCAGGCTCAGCAATGCGGTAAAGATTAAAAGTACCGCGAGAATACTGTGGGTTATTTTGAGATTTTTAAGCATTTCAGCAGGCTCATGTCAGAGGAGATAAAGCAGTTATCGGCTAGCAAGCGCTTTATCTGAGTGCCGCGATGCAACGAGGCGTAGCTAAGCGGGATAATCGGGCGGAAGCGCACACTTTTCGCGGCATCTGCCGCTGTTCAGCGTCAGGATCGGTAAAACTGGCCGCCGCCCGCGCTAAACGCATTCGGCGCTCAACAACCCGCGCCGCACTGTGGTTGAATTCGCCCCTTACATTTTTCGCACGTGGTTATCATGCATTACATTCAGAGTCTGATGAGTTTTATAGAGGGAAACAGGGTGCTGTCGGTCAGCTTCAGCCTGCTGCTGTTGATAATGGCCGGGATGGTCACTCACCTGATCTGCAAATTTTTCATCGTCAAAGTGATCAGAAAGGTCTTTTTCAGCAGCCATAAACAGGGCGTTCCGCTGGATAAAGATGTCCGGCTCTCTCAGAAGCTGTCGAATTTTGTGCCGGTGATTGTGGTCTACAATTTCCTGCAATTTATGCCAGGCCTGCCTGAGAATCTGAAAGTGGCGATTCAGACCATCTGCGGCATCCTGTTTTTTGTCTATCTGTCGATCTTCTTCAATGAAGTGCTGGAGATTGTTAACAACTCCTACTCGCGCAAATCGAAGCGTAAGAACCACTCGATCAAGGGCTATATCCAGATTGGCAAAATCCTGGTGCATATTATCGCCGCGATTATGATTCTGGCGATTATGTCCAACAAGTCACCGGCGATTATTATCTCCTCGCTGGGTGCGGTCGCCGCGGTGCTGATGCTGATCTTCCAGCATACGCTGCTGTCGCTGGTGGCGAATATTCAGCTCTCTTCCAACGATGTGCTGCAACTGGGCGACTGGATTGAGATGCCGGACAGAAATATCAGTGGCGAGGTGATCGATATTGCGCTGCATACCATCACCATCCGCAACTGGGATAACACCATCTCGCGCATCCCGACCAAGAATTTCCTCACCGAGACCTACACCAACTGGCAGGCGATGTTCTCTTCAGGCGCGCGCCGTATCATGCGCAGCTTTTATCTGGATCAGAAGTCGATCACCTTTGTAAATCAGGAGAAGCTGCAGGCGATGAGCCAGATCCGCATCGCCAGCGAATCGATCACTGAGCTGCTGGATGGACGTGATATCAACGCGGTCGGCGACCGCTGGTTTATGGAGAACGGCATTACTAACCTGATGGTGTTCCGTAAATTCCTGACCGCCTGGCTGGCCCAGCGCGATGATATTAAAAAAGAGATGTATATCGTGGTGCGTCCGCTGAAGCCGTCGCCGGATGGGTTGCCGGTGGAGATCTACTGCTTCACCTCATCTATTTTCTGGGCTGATTATGAGAATACCCAGGCGGCGATTTTTGAATATATTTACGCGATGGCCCGCTATTTTGATCTGCAGATTTATCAGCATCCGGCGGGTTCGGATTTCGCCCGGCTGGCCCAGCCGCGTGCAGAGAGTGCCGCCGGAAGTACTGCCGGAAGTGCCGATATCCGGCCTGGCGGCCCGCAGTAACCTGATCCACGGCGGCGTCCCGTGCGCCGCCTTCCCCCGCTCCGGCGATGAACCGCTGCGTCAGCTTTTGCTCAGGGCAAAGTTCAGCACCTTATCGTTCTTCATCTGTACCGTCAGCGTCTGCCCTTCGGTGGTGTTCAGGGTGCGCGCTTCGCTGTAGGTCCATTTCAGCAAACGCTGTCCATCCGGATAGGGCGTCTCGCTGTCCGGCTGACCAAACAGCGAAATCAGCTGCGCTTTGCTGGTCTGGCCGGGCTGGATATGCTGCAGCCGCGCGGTATCCAGATTGTGCCCGACGCGATTAGAGCAGGCAGATAACAGCATCAGTAGCGCCACAAACAGGGCATTTTTGCTCACGTAAGGTCCTTTTAAAATATAAATTCGCACTGCTGTCGTCCGGCACGCCTGACGATGGCAGGTTAGCCAGCTTATACGGAATCGACCGGCTCCGGCAGGATTTTCTGCGCGGCTTTGGCGCACGATGAACCGCCCGGAGGATGCGAATCCACGCCATTAACGCAAATTCCCGCCTCTGTAAGACCCGCAGCCCTGCGATCGCGACATCTTAGTCTATGATTATTCTTCGTATGCCGCGTGGAAACGGTCTCATTCCTGACTTCCCGCCGCATCACGCTGAATACCAGTCCAGGATCCTGGCTGAAGAGACGCGCCAACCCATTTGGCATCCTGGTCTCGCTGACATGTTTATGTTTTTGAAGCTCGCATCATCGGCATCATTTCCGCGCGATGGCGATCATTGCGCATTTCCAGGTTAAACGAGGCAACTGAATGGAATCCAAATCATTTTTTAAAAGCTGGGGCGCCGAGCGGGTGTCCGGCGATGAGGTCCGTTTCCGTCTCTGGGCAACGGGCCAGCAACGCGTGACCCTGCGGCTATCCGGCAAAGATATTGAGATGACACGCCAGCCTGATGGCTGGTTCGAAACCCAGCTGGGCGGCGTCGCGCCCGGTGCCGAATACGATTTTGTGCTGGCCGACGGTACCTCGGTGCCCGATCCCGCGTCGCGCGGTCAGAAAGATGACGTCAACGGCCCGTCGCTGGTGATCGATCCTGAGGCTTACGCCTGGCAGAACACCGACTGGCAAGGCCGTCCGTGGCAGGAGTCGGTGGTGTATGAACTGCACATCGGCACCTTTACGCCGCAGGGCACCTTCCAGGCGGCGATTGAAAAACTGCCGTGGCTGGCGGAAAACGGCATCACCATGATTGAAGTATTACCGGTTTCGCAGTTCGGCGGCAATCGCGGCTGGGGCTACGACGGCGTGCTGCTGTATGCACCGCACGCCGCCTACGGCACGCCGGATGATTTCAAAGCCTTTGTCGATGCGGCGCACGGTCACGGCCTGTCGGTGGTGCTGGATATCGTGCTGAACCACTTTGGCCCGGAAGGCAACTATCTGCCGCTGCTGTCGCCAGACTTTTTCCATAAAGAGCGCCAGACACCGTGGGGCGCCGGCATCGCTTATGACGTTGACGCGGTGCGCCGTTATATCACCGAAGCCCCGCTCTACTGGCTGAAAGAATTTAACCTCGATGGCCTGCGCTTCGACGCCATCGATCAGATCGAAGATCCGGCCGATAAACATGTGCTGATTGAGATTGCTGAACGCATCCGGGCTGAGATTACCGATCGGCCGATTCACCTGACCACCGAAGATTGCCGCAACGTCACCTTCCTGCATCCGCGCGATGAAAACGGTCAGGCACCGCTGTTTACCGGCGAATGGAATGATGACTTCCACAATGCGGTCCACGTACTGGCGACCGGCGAAAAGCATGCCTATTACCAGGACTTCGCCGATCGACCGGAGCAGCGGGTTGCCCGCGCGCTGGCGGAAGGTTTCGTTTATCAGGGCGAAGTGTCGCTGCAGTCAGGCGAGCCGCGCGGCGTTGACAGCCGCAGCCAGCCACCGGTCGCCTTTGTCGACTTCATTCAGAACCATGACCAGGTGGGTAACCGCGCCCAGGGCGAAAGGCTGGTGAGCCTGGCCGGCGTGGAACGTACCCAGTTGCTGCTGGCCACGTTACTGCTGTCGCCGCACATACCGCTGCTGTTTATGGGCGAAGAGTATGGCGAAACGCAGCCGTTCCTGTTCTTCACCGATTTCCATGGCGATCTGGCCAAAGCGGTGCGTGAAGGCCGTGCCCGAGAGTTTGAAGGTCATGCTGGTCACGAAGGTGAAAGCGTGCCGGACCCTAACGATCCGCAGACCTTTGCCGATTCAAAGCTGGACTGGGAGAAGCCCGATACGCCGGAAGGCCAGCAGTGGCTGGCGCTGACGCGCAGGCTGCTGCAACTGCGCCAGCAGCACATTGTGCCGCTGCTGCAGACCGCGGGCGGCAACAGTGGTCAGGTGGTCAACACCGCGCCCGGTTTCTTCGCGGTGCGCTGGGACTTCCCTGAGGGCACGCTGTCACTGGCGCTCAACCTCAGCGACCGGCCGCAGCCGATTGCCGATCTGCCGGGTGAGACCATCTTTGCCTGGCCGCAGGAGAGCCCCGAACTGGCACCGGAGTCGATTGTGGTTCGTCTGGATCAAGGAGCCGCACAATGAATATCCCAACCGCCACCTATCGTATCCAGTTCCGCAACGGCATGACGTTTGACCGTGCCGCGGCGCTGGTCCCCTATCTGAAACAGCTTGGCATCAGTCATCTTTACGCCTCGCCGATCTTCAGCGCCACCGCCGAATCCACCCACGGCTATGACGTCACCGATGTTAACCAGATCGAACCCTCGATCGGTGGCCGTGCCGGCTTTGACCGGATGGCGGCGGCGCTGAAAGCGGCCGGTCTTGGGCTGATCCTCGATATCGTCCCCAACCATATGGCCGCCTCGCTGGAGAACCCGTGGTGGCGCGACGTGATCGAGCACGGCGAACAGAGTCAGTATGCCCACTACTTTGACATTGACTGGTCACGCCGCCTGACGCTGCCGTTCCTTGGCGACACCTTCGAGGCGGTGCTGGCCAACGGCGAGATCAGCGTGCAGCGCGACCCGCAGAGCGGCAAACCGGCGCTGGCCTACTACGACAACTATTATCCGCTGGCCCCGCACACCTGGCAGGGCCGCGAAGAAGCGGTGCTCGGCCTGCGCGACCCGGCACAGATTGCCGCGCTGCATGACCAGCAGCCGTGGCGTCTGATGTCGTGGCGTGACGCACCCAACGACCTCTCCTATCGCCGCTTCTTCGAAGTGACCGGCCTGGTCGGGGTTCGGGTAGAAGATAAAGCGGTGTTTGATGCGGCGCATCAGCTGATCCTGGAACTGGTCCACAGCGGCGCGGTGCAGGGGTTGCGCGTCGACCACGTCGATGGTCTGGCCGATCCGCGCGGCTATCTTGAGCAGTTACGCCAGGCCGCTGGCCCCGATTGCTACCTCACGGTAGAAAAAATCCTGGGCGAGAACGAGCAGTTGCCGGATGAGTGGCCGGTTTCCGGCACCACCGGCTACGAGTTTATGGCGGCGCTGGCGAATGTGCTGGTGGACGGTAATCGCCTCAGTGCGCTGCGCAAGGCTTATCAGACCGTGATCGGCAAAACGGTCGACATGAAAGCTGAGCTGCGTGCGGCCAAGTTACTGATGGCTAATCGCAACTTCGCAGGTGAATTTAACCGTCTGCTGCAGCTGGCTCTCGGCATCGCCCGGCACGACGGCACGCCGCAACCGGAAGCTGAACTGAAGAACGCGCTGCGCGAACTGCTGGTGGCATTTCCGGTTTACCGCACTTACGGCACGCCGCAGGGGCTGACGCCTGCCGATAACGCGCTGCTGCAACAGGTGGTCAGCCAGGTCAAATCCAGTGCCAGCGCGCCGGATGCGGATGCGCTTGACCTGCTGGTGCGCATTCTGCGCGGCGAGGTCACGGCAGCCGCCACCGAAGACGCCGCCCAGTTCCGCACCCGCTTCCAGCAACTGACCGGTCCGCTGATGGCGAAGTCGGTGGAGGACACCCTCTTTTTCCGTCAGCACATGGCGCTGGCGTTAAACGAAGTGGGTGCCGAACCGCTGGCGCGTCACTTTTCGCTGGATCAGTTTCATGCCGAAATGCAGGCGCGGCGCGAACATCAGCCCGACGCGCTCTCCGGCACCTCAACCCATGACACCAAGCGCGGCGAAGATGCCCGCGCCCGACTCTATACCCTGACCGAAGCGCCGGAGCGCTGGGCAGAGTGCGTCGCCCGCTGGCGGGAGATGAATCAGGCGAAGGTCGTCCGCCTGAAAGATGGCGCGGCACCGGAACCGGCGGTGGAATGGATGCTGTATGAAGCGCTGGCCGGCGTCTGGCCACCGACGCTGCAGCCCGACGATGCTGCCGGACTGGCGGCGCTGGAAGCGCGCTTCGTGGTTTACGTCGAAAAAGCGCTGCGTGAAGCGAAATTACGCACCGACTGGGCAGACAACAACGATGCCTATGAACAGGCGGTCCTGGATTATGCCCGTCACCTGCTGGCACCGGACAATATCGCTTTCCTGCGCGATTTCTGCTCCGCCCTGCAGCCGTTTGTGCGGGCCGGACTGGTTAACAGCCTGACGCAGACGGTGGTGAAACTCACCGCGCCCGGCGTCCCGGATATTTATCAGGGCAGTGAGGCGCTGGATTTCAGCCTGGTCGATCCGGATAACCGGCGCGAACCTGATTTTGCCGCGCTGGCGGCGATGCTGGACCAGCCGCAGCAGGAACAGGATGACGGTCACTGGCTGCGCGGTCAGGTCAATCAGCAGGCCATTGCCCGCTTGCTGGCAGTGCGTCAGCAGCAGCCATCGCTGTTCCGCCACGGTGACTATCTGCCGCTGACCGCCCACGGCGAACATCAGGATCGGGTAGTGGCATTTGCCCGTCAGCATCAGCATCAGGCGGTGATCGTGATTGTCCCGCGGCTGGTGTTGAATCACCTGCCGGAAACGCTGGATCAGCCGCCGGCAGACCGCTGGGCCGCGACTGAAATCGCCCTGCCGTCCTCACTTAGCCAGCATCGCTACCGCGATCTGCTGAGTGGCAACGAGATTGTGCCCGGTGACCGGCTGCAACTGGATAACCTTGCGTCGGGCTGGTGTGCCGTGCTGCTGGCGCTGTAAGGGTCCGTTTTCAGGAAGTTTTTTTTAACGCGTCAATCTGGTCATTGAATAACGAGGCATAAATGTCAAACAGTAAGCGTTTTGAAATCACGGCGGGCTACAGCCATCAGCTTGGGGCAAACTTTGATGGTCAGGGCGTTAACTTCGCCCTGTTCAGCGCCCATGCCGAGCGGGTCGAGCTTTGTCTTTACGATCCAGGCGGCAAAAACGAAATTGCCCGGCTGGAACTGCCGGAATTTACCCATGAGGTATGGCACGGCTATGTGCCTGGGCTGCAACCGGGCGCGCTGTATGGTTATCGCGTTTACGGTCCCTACGATCCGGAAAACGGCCACCGTTTTAACCCGAATAAGTTACTACTCGATCCCTACGCCCGTGAACTGGCTGGCGACATTGAGTGGAACGAGGCGCACTTTGCCTATGACCTCTATCACGAAGACAAAGATCTGACCTTTGACAGCCGCGACAGCGCGCCGTTTACCCCTAAATGCCGGGTGATCGATCCGAATGAGTTTGACTGGCAGGATAAGCATCGTCCCAACGTGCCCTGGCCGAAGACGGTGATTTATGAAACTCACGTTAAAGGCTTCACCCAGCTCAACACCGCGCTGCCTCCGGAAATGCGCGGCACCTTCGATGGCATGAGCCACAAATCCACCGTCGATTACATCAAAAGTCTGGGCATCACCTCTGTCGAACTGCTGCCGGTACACTGGTTCCCGGACGATCAGCATCTGCTGGACAAAGGGCTGAAAAACTTCTGGGGCTACAACACGCTCGGCTTCTTCGCACCCGCTACCCGTTACTTCGGTCCGCGCGGTATTCAGGGCTTCCGTGACATGGTGCGCGCATTCCACGATGCCGGTATCGAGGTGATTCTCGACGTGGTCTATAACCACACCGCCGAAGGGAATGAGCTGGGCCCGACGCTGTCGTTTAAAGGCATTGATAACTTCTCTTACTACCGCACCCTGCCCGACCAGCATCGTTACTACATCAACGATACCGGCACCGGCAACACCGTGAATACCTCGCATCCACGGGTGCTGCAGATGGTGATGGATTCGCTGCGTTACTGGTCTGAATCGATGCATATCGACGGTTTCCGCTTCGATCTCGGCACCATTCTCGGCCGCGAACCCGAAGGATTCGACCCACGCGGCGGCTTCTTTGATGCCGTGATGCAGGACCCGATTCTGTCACAGAAAAAACTGATTGGTGAACCCTGGGATATCGGTCCGGGCGGCTATCAGGTCGGTGGCTTCCCGCCGGGCTGGGCAGAGTGGAACGACCAGTACCGCGATACGGTGCGCGATTACTGGAAAGGCAACAACGTCTCGACCGACTTCGCGGCGCGTCTGCTGGGATCGGGCGATCTCTACGACCAGCGCGGTCGCCGTCCGTGGGCCAGCGTCAACTTCATCACCGCTCACGATGGCTTCACCCTCAACGATCTGGTGTCGTATAACGACAAGCACAACGATGAGAATGGCGAGGACAACAACGACGGGCACAACGATAACCGTTCTTACAACTACGGCGCGGAAGGTCCGACCGACGATGAGAACATTAACGCGGTGCGCGAACGTCAGAAGCGTAATTTCCTCGCTACTCTGATTTTCTCACACGGGACCCCGATGCTGCTGGCGGGCGATGAGTTTGGCCGCAGCCAGCTGGGTAACAACAACGGCTACTGCCAGGATAGCGAAATCTCCTGGGTTCACTGGGATAACCTGCCGGAGTCCGCCGAGGCGCTGCGTGAATTTACCCGTCAGATCCTGAAGTTGCGCGCCGATCAGCCACTGCTGCGCCGTGAAAACTGGCGCGATGGCATGGATATCAAATGGTTCAACGCCGGTGGCGGTTTCCAGCAGGCGGAACAGTGGGATGAAGGCTCAACGCTGGGCGTCTACATCGGGCGGCCGGACCTGCAAACTGAAGAAGGCATCTGGCACGACGTCCTGATGCTGTTCAATCCGTTTGAAGGCAATGTGCCGTTCCAGATTCCGCAGTTTGGCGAAGGCGGCTGGGTGCTGGAGCTGACCACCAGCGATACCGCGAAGCGCGGTCTGGTGATCACCAAAGAGAAGGATTTCGAGCTGGAAGGCCGCAGCTTCGCCCTGTTCAGACGTCCGTAGGGTTAAGGCAAGGCAATCAGGCGCAGCGCATTTCGCGCTGCGCTTGAGTTTCTGGCTGTGACTGCCAGGCTTAACCGGTTGTTTACGATGAATATTGATGCTGACAAGGAGGCATAATGTCCAGATTTACGCAGAAGGTTGTGGTTGTGACAGGTGCCGGCTCCGGTATTGGCGAAGCAGCAGCTAAACGCTTTGCTGAAGAAGGCGCATCGGTGGTGCTGGTGGGACGGACGCAGGAAAAGCTGGAAAAAACCCATGCCGGGCTGGCTGCGGGCGATCATCTGGTTGCTGCCTGTGACGTTTCCGACGCTGACCAGGTCAGACAACTGTCAGAAAAAGTACTGGATAAATATGGCCGGGTTGACGTGCTGGTCAATAACGCCGGGGTGATCGTGCAGGGCCGGATTCATGAGGTCGAACTTGACGCATGGAAAACGCTGATGAAAACCGACCTGGATGGCGTCTTCCACGGCGTACACTATTTCATGCCCGCCCTGCTGCGCAGCAAAGGCAACGTGGTGAATATCTCCTCGGTTTCCGGTTTAGGCGGTGACTGGGGCATGAGCATCTATAACGCCGCGAAGGGTGCTATCACCAACTTTACCCGCGCCCTGGCAATGGATTACGGCGCGGACGGCGTGCGGGTCAACGCTATCTGCCCGGGCTTTACCTTTACCGATTTAACCGAAGATATGAAAGATAATCAGCCGTTACTGGAGCGCTTTTACGATCGAATCCCGCTGCGGCGTGCCGGAGAAGCGGACGATATCGCCCGTGCGATTGTCTTTATTGCCAGCGATGAGGCCAGTTATATTACCGGCGTAAACCTGCCGGTGGACGGCGGTATTACCGCTTCTAACGGCCAGCCTAAACAGGCTTAATCGTCTCCGCTATATAATCAAAAAGGCAGCGTATTCACGCTGCCTTTTTTCTGTTTATTAATTGCCGCGACTCACGGCTTATTGATTATCTGCCGATCCAGGCCGTCACGCTGTAGCGACAGCGGAATTAATGTTTAGGCGTGTGACGGGTTGGCGTTGCGGCGCGCGCAGGCTTAATTACCGTACTACTGGTGGGGCAGATAAAATTATTCAGGCAAACACTGCACATAGTGGCATTAGCGTGATGAATTTTCGCAACGGTTAATGCCTGTTGACGGGTATAAAGCGAACCAATAAACACGCGCTTATCGCTTTTTAACAGATTAACGCAACCTTCTTTGTGTAAAATCCATCCACCCATGGGACGTGGGCACAGATAATAATAACTGGCTTTGAGCATGGTATTCATCCTAATCGTTGCTGTATGTATCTTAAAAAAACCGACAAAATTCGTAAGGGCTTATGTTTTTATCTGAAGCTTTATTAAACTAACTGAGAGTTATGCTTAAAACCACTTTATTGTACCGGTTAAACTGACTTTGAGATTTAGCCGTTTTCAGAGACCTGAGTCGCTTTAGTCGCTCAGTGCGACATAACCCCGGCTTTGCCTCCCCGCCGCCAGTCCCATTCAGCCTGCTAATCAATATCGCTGATAAATCATTCTAAAATAAATGATTAAAATCAAAACTTTAACTCAATAACCCCTGCGACCGCATCCGAAGATGACACGGGTTGGATTAACCTGGCTGTGGCAAAAAGTGGACGCCGTCAGGTCAACGATGAGCGCTCATAAACTGAAGCATAATCGTCCGGTCATTATCTGCTGGCCTCAAAAAAGCGCAGCCGGAACAGAGCCTGACTGTGAGGTTTATCAGTTAAGGCGCACGCAACAAAAGTGAACGCACCTTGAAAAAGTAAAACGATCGGTTTACTTTTAAACTATGAAAAAGAGAGACGATATTATTCAGGCGGCCGAGCGGGTGTTCTATGCCAGCGGTTTTCACGCCACCAGTACCGACCAGATTTGCCGCGAGGCGGGCGTCTCCACGCGCACGCTTTACCATCACTTTGCCTCCAGGGAGGCACTGACCGCTGCGGTGATGCACGCCCGGGAACAACGCTTTATGGCGGACCTCTGTGCGCCACAGCAGCCAGAAGCGATTGCCCGGCTGTTTCAGGTGCTGGGCGAGTGGACGCAGGCGAATGGCGCGAAAGGCTGCTTCTTTCTCAAAGCCTGGGGCGAATATGCCGAGCGGGATGCCACTCTCGCCGGTCAGGCGCTGGCCTTTCGCACCACGCTGCGTGACTACATTCGCGACTGCGTCACCGCAGTACAGGGAAAAGAGAATCGGCTGCTGAGCGACGCCATCTGGATGCTGTTTGAAGGAGCGATTACTTCGGCGCTGATTATCGGTCATGCTGCCGCCAATCAGGCCGGCACCCTGGCCATCCAGCTGCTGCAACCGCAGGGCGCGGCGGAATGAGGTCCGCGAGCGCACTGGCGCTGACCGGATTTAGCCTGATTGCGGTGACCTATGGCATGGCGAGATTTTCGTGGGGGCTGATGCTGCCTGCGATTTCGGCCGATATTCCGTTGAGCCCGCAGCGGGCAGGTTTGCTCTCTGCCTGCAGCTTTGTGGCTTACTGCCTGACCATTCTGGCGGCGGCCTCGCTGGCGCGACGGTGGGGTTCGCGCCGCGCCGCACTGCTGGCGTCGCTCTGCGCAGCGACAGGGCTGCTGCTGCTTGCCTGTGCCTCTTCCGCGCTGCTGCTGGCGATCGGGCTGTTTATCGCCGGACTCAGTTCTGGCCTGGCGTCTCCGGCGCTGGCTGCCGCCGTCAGTCAGCGGATCAGCCCTGCCCGGCAGCCGCGCATCAATACCCTGCTCAATGCCGGAACCAGTGGCGGAATCATGCTGACGGTACCTGTGCTGGCGGCCTTACCGGGCGGCTGGCGGGCGTCCTGTCTGCTGTTCGCCCTGCTGGCGCTGGTGTCTATATGGCCGATCATGCGCGCACTGCCCGGTGAGGCGGCCGCTGCTGGCGCGACCCGCCAGCCCTGGCATCAGCAACTGTTTCGCCGTTCAATGATCCGCCTGATCGCCATTGCCTTCGTGTCCGGCCTGGCGAGCGCCGCCTGGTGGAGCTTCGGCTCAGCCCTGCTGCGCCAGCATGTCGGCCTGGAACCCGCCACCACCCGCCTGCTGTGGCTGGTGGCAGGCGGCGCGGGCATTATCGGCGTGGCTACCGGGCCGGTCGCAGCCTGGATCGGTCTGAACGCCGTTTACCGGCTGTCGCTGTCAGCGATGGCGCTGCCACTGCTGGTCATCGCCTTCAGCCACGGTAATTCCGTCGGCTTACTGATAGCGGTGGCCTGTTGCGGTGCCGGTTACGTCACGCTGTCAGGGGTGCTGCTGGTCTGGGGCGCGCAGGCCACCGAAGAGGAACCTGCAACCGGCGTCGGCATGTTGTTTTTCATGCTGGCTGTCGGCCAGGTAACGGGATCGCTGCTGTTTGGTCAGGGGTATGCTGCGCTGGGTGCGGTCACTACTCTGGTTCTGTTTGCTGCCAGCGCGCTGCTGTTGCTCTTTTTTGCGCCGCCAGAAACCGCAGATTCTGAAGGCAAAAAAAACCCGCACGCTGCGGCTGAAATAACGTTACAGAGAAAACGCTGACCTGACTGGGCAGCACGGCCAGAACGACGTTCACGCTTTTGCGGCGAATCGGTGTTTAATCGGTTGTGCGAAAGCAATAAAACAAATAAACCCACAGCCGCCTGTTTTCATTCCTGCGCTGATAAATCAGATAACGCGGATATTATTAATTCTCGGATTAATCGTCTGGTTTAACAGATCCTGTTCCGGCCCCAGATAATAAGGCACGGCGCACTGCTTACCATCTTTGGTAAAAATAACCTGGTTATCATGCAGAAACAGCGCAGTGAAATGGCCCAGCACCACGCCATTTAATTCAAAACAGTATTTTCTGGCTTCACGAAGCCCCTGCTTGCTATTCAGAAAATCAACAAATCGCATCACGCTGCGTCTCCTGGCAAATTTCATCCGCTCTGCTTGTTTATTTATTACACAGAGATCAGGCGGAGGATAATATCCGTAAGCGCAGCGCGGATCATTATGCTGGCGCGGTTTTCAGAAAAGACTGAATAGCCAATAATCAGTCAGGCTGAACAGATCAAATAACCTCAGCATTCTTCCCCGACTGACGCGGTCAGAGGAAATCGTTATGGTGCGGTCTGTGCATATTGCGCGGCAAAAGCGCGCGCTTTATTGTGGTTTTTTAGTCAGCATCACCGTGCAGGGCCAGGAGAGAGATAATGGAAATTTTTGACGCGGATTCACGTCATATCAGGGCGATCCAGCAGATTTATGCCTGGCATGTCCTTAACGGCACCGGCTCATTTGAAACCGTTGCGCCGGATGAAGCGGAGATGGCGCAGCGGCTGAATAAGATTCAGCAGGCGGGCCTGCCGTGGTTCATCGCTGTGAGTGACGGCGAGGTGCGCGGCTTCTGTTATCTGGCGCCCTACCGTCCCCGTCACGCCTATCGTTATACGCTGGAAGACTCAATCTATATCGATCCACAGTTTCGTCAGCGCGGCGTCGGCTCGCGTTTGCTGCGTCACGCTATCGCCTGGGCTGAACAGGCGGGTTACCGTCAGTTGATTGCTAATGTCGGAGACAGCGAGAACCGCGCATCGGTTGCTCTGCATTGCGCGGCGGGCTTTGAATTGGTAGGAACGCTGAGGTCGGTCGGCTTTAAACATGGCCGCTGGCTCGATACCGTTTTCCTGCAGCGAGCGCTGGGTGCCGGGGATGCTCTGCTGCCCGCTGACAATTAAATGCGTTCCGGAGCAATAAAGGCGGCCAGGCCTCGTTCACCGCTGATAAACCTTCTGGTAATGTGTGCGGACAAAAACAAAAAATCCGGAAGCCTTTATGTTGTCGACAATCATTTACCGCAGCCATATCGCCGGGCACGTACCGGTGAAATCGCTAAACGATTTGGCGGTAAAAGCTAATAAAATCAATGAATCCTCTGGTATTTCCGGCATTTTGCTGTTCAACGGCACGCATTTTTTCCAGGTACTGGAAGGTCCGGAACAGGCGGTAAAGGCGATCTATAGCCGGATTTGTCAGGACCCGCGTCATCATAACCTGGTGGAACTGATGCGCGATTATGCGCCATCACGCCGCTTCGGCAACGTGGGCATGGAGCTGTTTGACCTGCGGCAACATGATAAAGAGTCAGTGCTGGACGCAGTGCTGGCCAGATGCACCACAAAATTCCAGCTCACCTATGCCGATCGCGCGCTGCAGTTTCTGCGGACCTTTGTCGAAGCACGGGAAAAAGAGAACTATTTCGAGATCCCGGCTGCCAGCAGCTGGACCTTTATCCGTGATGAATCACCCCGACGCGACGGTGAAGCGGCGCTGATTGCGGCTGATGAAGTGAGTTTTGCCTTTCAGCCGATTGTCGATCCTCTTGCCTGTGAAATTGTCTCGCTGGAGGCGCTGCTGCGCGGTCCACAGGGTGAACTGCCGCTCGACTATTTTGCACAGCTGCCGCGCGATCAGATCTACCTGACCGATCTGCAGTCGAAGAAGAGAGCCTTTGCCCAGGCTAAACAGCTGGGCATTGAGGGGCTGACGCTCTCGATTAATCTGTTGCCGATGACGCTGGTGGAAGTGCCTGATGCAGTGCCGTTCCTGCTGGATGAAATTGCCGCTCAGGGTCTGGTGCCTGAGCAGATCATGGTGGAGTTCACTGAAAACGAAGTGATCTCCCGCCTTGATGAGTTTGAAGCCGCGATTAAGCAGCTGAAGGCGGCCGGTATCAGCCTGGCGCTGGATGATTTCGGGGCCGGTTTTGCCGGCCTGTCGCTGCTGACGCGCATCCAGCCGGATAAGATCAAGATCGACCGCAATATTATTAGCGGCGTTCACAAGAGTGGTCCTAAGCAGGCGATCATTCATGCGATCCTGAAATGCTGCTCCTCACTGGAAATTTCCGTTATCGCCGAAGGCATTGAACAGCCGGAAGAGTGGATGTGGCTGGAAGCCGCAGGCGTCTCGCAGTTTCAGGGATATCTGTTCGCCAGGCCGCAGCTTAACGGCATCGCGGCGGTCGCCTGGCCAGAACTGAACGCAACCCAGATCCTCTGACGTCATCGCACAGTCTGCGATTTAGACGAATCTGTCCCGCCCCGCCTTGCCGGATCGGCCCGGTGCTGCTAATAAATAAGCAGCACCGGGTGATGATCTTCATCTCTCTGTCATCTCCCGGCTGCAAAGTCAGCCATTATCAACCCGTTATTACCCCCGATGTTTAGCAGTCAGATGTTCAGTGTTTAGGCCGACGCAGCGCGCACAGCGTGCAACGTGACTCCCAGGGACAGCATTTGAGGAACTGAATGAAGCACATCATCCGCGGTGATAAAGAGCCCGCCCATATCCTGGCCGCAACGCGTGCGCTCGAAGCGCACTATTCTCGCTATGGAGAAGGCAATAAATACCACCCCATCATCTATTCCATCGCCTATCGCAGCCGGTATTACCAGGTTGAAGTCATTACCCGCCGTGAAACCATGGTTGCCACGGTGATCACCGGCGTGCGCAATCTGACCCATCTCTCGGGCGCAGCCTGACAGACGGCGTATCCCTTCATCAAACGGGGGCGCTTCGCCCCCGAATCGTCAGAGTGAATCTCAGCGCCGGTAGAGCACATTGGCCGGGTAGATCGCGCCAATCACACTCTTTTCCCGCGCGCCGGTGACCGCAGGCAGATTGCCCGGTAAGCCTGAGAGCGTGCGGAAAGCGAGCCAGGCAAATGCCAGCGCTTCCATATCGTCACCGCTGATCCCTGCGGCATCGGTGGTGGTCACTTCGGTACCCGGCAGATGGGTGGCCAGACGGGCCATCAGCAGCGGATTGCGGCTGCCGCCACCACACACCAGCAGACGATCGCAGCCATCATTGAGCTGCACCTGCCGGGAGATAGTGATGGCGGTCAGCTCCACCAGCGTGGTCTGCACATCCTGCGGCGCCAGCCCAGGGAAGTGGCGCAGATGCTGCTCCAGCCAGCCGAGGTTAAAATGTTCCCGTCCGGTGCTCTTCGGCGGCGGCAGGGCAAACCACGGCTCGCGCAGCATCGCCTCCAGCAGTGCCGGGATCAGAGTGCCACTGCGCGCCCATTGTGCATCCTGATCGTAGGCTTTGCCCTGATTGCGCCAGATCCAGGCATCCAGCAACATGTTGCCGGGTCCGGTATCAAAACCGCGCACCGGCTGGCCGGGAAACAGCAGCGAGAGATTAGCGATGCCGCCAATGTTCAGCACCATGCGGCGTTCCGTGGCGTCCATTAACAGCGCCTGATGGAAAGCGGGCACCAGCGGCGCGCCCTGCCCGCCGAGCGCCATATCGCGGCGGCGAAAATCCCCGACAACGGTCACGCCGGTTGCCGCAACGATCCGGTTGTTATCGCCAATCTGTAACGTATTCGGGGCGGCACTTTGCGGCTCATGCCAGACGGTCTGCCCGTGACAACCTATCGCGACCACATCGCTCGCCTCCAGCGATTCGCGCTGCATTAAGGTCAGCACCGCATCGGCAAACAGCTGGCCCAGCCGGGTATCGAGCTGTCCGAGCTGTGACAACGTCAGGCTTTGTCCCTGGCAAACCGCCAGAACGGCCTGGCGCAGATCGGGCGGCATCGGATGGCAGTAGCTGGCCTGCTGCGCCACCAGATTCTCATCAATCGCCGCCAGTACCACATCCACCCCGTCCAGGCTGGTGCCCGACATCACACCAATATAACGTCCTGATTTTATAGCCATTGTTTTCTCCCCGCTGGAGGTGCGAATCATTGCGATTAGCCTGACAAAATACGCAGGCTAATTCTATGATTAAATTATTTATTTCTCAGAGCTGGCGAGCCGGTAACGCAACGGCACTATTTTTCTCCGTCGATTGAATTATTGTTAACCTTACAGAGTCTATGCTTCTGTCCAGCCGTGTTTTATTCGGACAAGGATTAATTTGCCAGGTTTGTGTCTTATACTGTGTGCAGGATATCGCGATAAACGTGGCGCCTTCTCGACTAAAGGAGTTTCAAATGATTAAGCGTGTAGTGGTGGTCGCTTTGACCGGTGTGATGCTGGCAGGTTGTAGCAACACAAGTACGCTGTCGGGTGATACCTACAGTGCCAGTGAAGCCAAACAGGTTCAGAGCGTCTCTTACGGTACTCTGGTCTCGGTTCGTCCGGTGAAAATTCAGGGCGGAGATGAGAGTAACGTGATTGGTGCCATCGGTGGTGCCGTGCTGGGTGGTTTCCTCGGTAACACCATTGGTGGTGGCAGCGGACGTAGCCTGGCAACAGCCGGCGGTGCGGTACTGGGCGGCGTAGCCGGTCAGGGCGTACAGGGCGCGGTGAACAAGACTGATGGTGTTGAGCTGGAGATCCGTAAGGATGATGGTAACACTATCATGGTGGTACAGAAGCAGGCCGCAACGCGCTACTCGGTTGGTCAGCGTGTGGTGATGGCATCGAACGGCAGCCAGGTGACCGTTTCACCTCGCTAAGGCGAATGATGTGAAAAAAAACCGACGCCTGAGCGTCGGTTTTTTTATTTCTCGCGGTTCTGCAGTTCGAGAATATTTTTTTCCAGCCGGGCAATCAGCGTCACCATCTGGTTGATCTCTTCGCGGCTGATGCCGGAGAGAATATCATCGCGCGTTTCATCAATCACGCTCTCAACCTGTTCGATGATCGGTTCCGCCTGCTGCGTCAGCTTAATGCGCTTGGCGCGGCGATCGTTGGCGCAGGTCGAACGGGTAATTAATCCCTTATCCTCCAGCTGGTCGAGCGTCCGCACCAGTGAAGGTTGTTCGATGCCGATGGCTTTGGCTAACTGAATCTGTGACTGCTCTGGCGGCAGTTGATGAATATTGTGCAGCGTTACCCAGTGAGTCTGAGTCAGCTCAAGCGGTTTTAATCGCTGATCAATCAACGCGCGCCAGATGCGCACCAGTCGAGATAAATCCGTTCCGAGGGGCGTATCCATTTCATCTCCTTATAATTAGCTTGCTAGCTATCAAGCCAGATTTTACACTATTCTGCGAGTTTACAGGATAAATTACAAATCCCGGACCGCCGCGCAGCGACAGGGCATCGCTTTCGGGCTGCCGCTCGGGTTAATTAAGGATATCAAACGTGCTCACCCACCTCTTCTCCAGTGCCAAACCGCTAACCGATCTGGTGGTCGGCGCTTCGCTGTTTTTCCCGCCCATCTTCAAAGCGGTGATACTGGGTTTTCTGGTCTGGTTGCTGATTCACCCGCTGGTGCGCGGCTGGATCTACTCTGGTGATATCTGGCATCCCACGCTGTTTGATCTCTCTCTGTTTGTGCTGTGCGTTACCGCCGCACTCTGGCTCATCGGTCACGGATAATCGTATGAAATTTAACGCGGTGAAATATTTCTCCACCCTGATTGTGTTTGCGCTGGCGCTGCTGGCCGGTGGATGGATGTGGAATTACTACATGCAGTCGCCCTGGACGCGCGACGGCAAAGTGCGGGCTGAACTGGTCGATATCACGCCACAGGTCTCTGGCCGCATTACTCAGCTGCAGGTCAAAGACAATCAGTTTGTCCATCAGGGTCAGCAATTGCTGACGCTGGACCCGGTGCCGTGGCAAATTGCACTCGACAATGCCGAAGCGCAACTCAGCAAGGCGCAGGCCGATCTGGCCCGAACGCAGCACGAATTTAACCGGCGTAGTCGCCTGCCGCGCAATGTGATTTCAGCGGAAGATCTCGACGCCGCACGGCTGGCCGCTAACGCCGCCGTCGCCAGTGCCAAAGCGGCCGAGGCGGAGCGGGATCGGGCGCGCTGGAATCTGCAACAGACGACGCTGACCGCGCCCACTGACGGCTGGATCACTAATCTCACTCTGCGGCCCGGCAACTACGCCAGCGCGGGCAGTCCGCTGTTTGCGCTGGTCGATAGCCACTCTTATTACGTGGTGGGCTATTTTGAAGAAACCAAGCTGCGCCATATTCATCCGGGCGCAGCGGCTCAGGTGGTGCTCTATAGCAGTGGCGCACGACTCCAGGGCCAGGTCGACAGTATTGGCCGCGCCATCTACGACCAGAGCATTGAGACGGACAGCGGTCTGGTGCCGGACGTCAAGCCTAACGTGCCCTGGGTGCGGCTGGCGCAGCGGGTGCCGGTACGCATTCGTCTCGATCCGCTGCCGGCTGAGGTGCCGCTGGTGGCCGGAACCACCTGCACGATCACCATTCAGCCATGAATTTTCAGTGGCTGGCGTGGGATCAGTTACCCTGGATTAAGGCCAACGCTAATCAGTGGCGCTATGCGTTGCGCAACGCCATTGCCATGTGTCTGGCACTCAGTATCGCCTATGGGCTGGATCTGGATGAGCCTTACTGGGCGATGACCTCGGCGGCAGTCATCAGTTTTCCGACCGTGGGCGGTGCCATCAGCAAAAGCCTTGGCCGGATTGTCGGCAGCCTGCTCGGGGCCAGCGCCGCGTTGCTGATCGCCGGACATACCCTGAATGAACCCTGGCTGTTTACCTTTGCGATTGCCGGCTGGCTGGCGCTCTGTACCGGCATCGCCAATCACTATCAGAACAATGTCGCCTACGCCTTTTCTCTCGCCGGCTATACTGCAGCCATTATTGCCTTCAGCAGCGTTAACATCACCGATATTACCGATTTATGGACCATCGCTCAGGCGCGGGTCTGCGAAGTGATCTCCGGCATCCTGTGTGCCGGTTTTATGATGATGGTGCTGCCGAGCACCTCCGATGGCGAGACGCTCATCACCTCGTTAAAGCAGATGCACGCCAGGCTGCTGGAGCATGCGGTGTTACTGCTGCAACCGTCGGTCAGTGACAACATTCGTACCGCGCATGAGAATGTCATCAGTCAGATTCTGACCATGAACCTGCTGCGGATTCAGGCCTTCTGGAGCCACTACCGCTTTCGCCGCCAGAACAACGTGCTTAACTACGTGCTGCACCAGCAGCTGCGGCTGACCAGCGTGCTCTCCAGCCTGCGCCGTATGTTGCTGAACTGGCCCGACGCGCCCGACGCGCTGTTTGCTGCGTTGCAACAGCTGCTGGCCGAGCTGGGAAAACCGGAGTGTGATAAGTACCGGCTGGCGCGCATTCTGCGTAGCGTCACGCCAGCGGCCGACGGTGACTACCGGCAGCGCGCTTTTTGTCAGCGGCTGCGTTATTTTTGCTGGATGTATCTCAACGTGCTGCGCTGGATCCGGCTGCTGGATCGCGCCGATGCCGATACCCGCTTTCAGCCCCCGCCGGTTCCGGCCTTAGCGCGCGACAGCGACAGCGCCGAAGCGGGCTGGAGCGCGCTGCGTACCTTCAGCATCATCGTGCTGGGCTGCGCGTTCTGGATCAATACTCAATGGTCCTCCGGTGCGGCGGCGCTGACCTTAACCGCCATCGCCTGCGTGCTCTATGCCTCTTCACCGTCGCCGGGCGGCAGCGTGACGCTGCTGCTGAAAACCCTGCTGTGGCTGTTTGCCTTTAGTTTTGTGATGAAGTTCGGTCTGATGGTGCAAATCAGCCAGCTGTGGCAGTTTTTACTGCTGCTGTTCCCGCTGCTGGTGACGCTGCAGCTGTTTAAGTTACAGCAAAAGCAGCGCGCCGGGATGTGGGGACAATTTATTGTGTTTATGGGCTCGTTCATCGCCGTCACCAACCCGCCGACCTGGGATTATCAGGATTTCTTCAATGACAACATCGCCAAAGTGTGCGGCGTCCTGCTGGCCTGGCTGGCGTTCCAGATTTTACGGCCCAGCTCAGATGCGCGCCGAAGTCGTCGTCATATCCGTGCGTTGCGGCTGGCGTTTCTTGATCAGCTCAGACGGCGTCCGCGCCTGAGTGAAAGCCGTTTTGAATCGCAGATTTATCATCGCATCAGCCAGCTTAGTCACAGCCGGGATGAGCAGGCGCGCGTCTGGTTATTGCGCTGGGGCGTGGTATTGCTCAATTGCTCGCATATTGTCTGGCAGTTGCGGCAGTGGCAGGCGGATTCCGCCACGCTGATCAGCGTGCGCGACAGCAGTTTGCAGAATCTTCAGCGGATTATCAGCAGTCGCGGGGTGCAGCACAGTTCGCTGGATCTGATCCTGGCGGAGCTGGAGAGAATGATCGCCTCATTGCTGGCGCTGGGCAGTAATGAGGCGAGTGAACTGGCCGGTATTCTCTGGCGGCTGCGCTGTTCGCTGGCTCAGCTGAAACAGGCGGTGCCGGGCTGATTACTGGCAATATTGCTGCTGCTGCCGGGTGAAATCATCCTGCAATTGCTGCAGCGTTTTATGGCCTTCAAAGCGGGTTTTATCAACCTCGGTCATCGGCTCGATGACCAGCGCCTTTTCATCCGGCGAGAAGATAAACCGCCGGCTCAGTTCGGTGCCGGTAAAACTTTTGCCGACAATGCCGCCGCAGACCATAGTCATGGTGCGTCGGTAAATGGTGGTGTCAGTAAAATTGGTTTCGGTAGCGCTGCGATAGACCTGATCGCAACCCTGCGCTTCCAGCTTGCGCACCGTATTACGGCTCAGCCATTCACGTCCTTTAGCAATCTTTTCGCAGGTGCTGCGCATCGGGTTGGTATCAATGGTGCGCTGCAGCTCCCGCCCGGTTTCCGTCACCAACTGCGTATCGTTGGGTTTATCGCATCCCACCAGCAGCAAGCACAGCAGTAATGCGCCCTTGAATTTCATATACCTGCTCCTTCACCCATCACGCTTTCTTACCTGAATCAATATCATAGGGGGGAAATGTGCAGGATGGTACAACAATTCATAAACAGGCTGGAAGAAAAACAGGCGGCACCGATGGCCGCCCTGAAAATCAGATTACGCCGCAGGCAAAGCGTGCCCCGCCACCGCCCAGCGGTTGCGGATGATCGGCATGGTTATCGCCGCCCACATGCACCATCAGCGCTTTACCCTTAATTTCACTCAGCGATTTGAGACGTGGCGCGAGCACCGGATAGCTGGCGTTGCCTTTCTCATCCACATAGACGGCTGGCAGATCGCCTGAGTGCCCTTCCGCGTAAGGCCCCAGATGTTTCCCGCTGTTAGCCGGATCAAGATGGCCGCCTGCCGCACCGGCCGCTACTACCTTGCCCTGCGACTCGCCCGGTTCACAGCTGCCCTTTGCATGCACATGAAAACCATGAATACCAGGCTGCAGCCCTTTGAGATCGGGCGTGAACTGCAGGCCATACCGGGTCTCTTCAATCGTCACGTTACCGAGCGATTTTCCAATCCCCTCCGCGGTGACCTGATGGATGGTGACCTGTTCACTGGCGGCCTGAGCCGCTCCGCAAGTCATAAGGGCAAATAGCGCAACTGCTTTGAGCTTCATGGTGACTCCTTGTTGGTACCAGGGTATGGCATAAGCCTGGTACCGGTTGCGCTATTCTGCCGAAGATTGACGCAGTTTTACGCTTCAGGGCACATCGAAGCCTAACGCAGCCTTGCGGATGCGGAACCATTGCTGACGGTTCAGGGTCAGGTTTACCGCCGCGGCTGCTTCAGTGACGCGCGCCGTTTTGCCTGATCCGATAATCGGCAGCGGCTTGCTCGGCAGCATCATAATCCACGCATACACTACCTGCTCCATGCTGCTGGCACCGGTCTCCTGGCGTATCACCTCCAGTTCGTCACGCAGTGGCTGATAGTGAGGATCGTTAAACAGCCGTCCGCCGCCCAGACAGGACCAGGCCATCGGCCGGAAACGTAACTGCTGACACTGATCGAGCGTGCCGTCCATCAGCAGATTTTGCTGCACCGGCGAGATCTCCAGCTGGTTAGTGACCAGGGAAAATGGCAGACGGGACTGCAGCAGCGCGAATTGCGCTGGCGTGAAGTTAGAGACGCCTGCGTTCAGCACTTTGCCACTCTGGTGCAGCGTCATAAAGGCCTCGGCGACCTCGTCGGCCTCCATCAGCGGATCGGGACGGTGAATCAGCAGCAAATCAAGGCGATCGGTGCCGAAATGGCGCAGCGAATTTTCCGCACTCTGAATGATATGCGCTTTATCCGTATTGTAATGGCCGATCCGATGCTCAGGCCGGGCGCGGGTTGCAATCCCGCATTTGGTGACGATCTGCAGCCGTTCGCGCAGTCCTGGCGCCAGCTTCAGCGCCTCGCCAAATGCCGCTTCGCACTGATAATCACCATAGATATCCGCGTGGTCGACGGTGGTGATGCCGAGGCTCAGGTGATGCTCAATAAATGCCACTCGTTGCTGGGGCGACATCCCCCACTCCATCAGCCGCCAGTAACCCATAATGAGCGGTGAAAAATCCGGACCCTGCGACGCGATGGCTTGCGGTTGTAACATAACGATCTCCCTGTGGCACGATGGCTGGAATAAAGGTGTCAGAGAGTATAACGGAAACCGCCACGTCGTCAGAACAAGCTCGGTTGATGCGGATCAAGCGGCTCCTCTTTCTTCTGTTGCCGCAGCAGTCGCAGGCGGCGCTGGTGACAGAGACGCAGCACCTCACGCTTCTGCGTGTCGCTGAAGCGCATCCAGTTGAACCGCTCTTCGCGGCTGCGTAAACATCCCAGACAGTAGCCGCGGGCATCGCTCTCGCAGATGCCACGACAGGGACTGGGAACCGGGAAAAACTCAAGCTGCTCGGCCACCACGACTCCCGTGTTAAAGATGAAACGGACTATTGAAGAGATCTTAGCCTGTTTGTGCAACAAAGAAGCAATATCTGTTACCCGATTCTTGCTGTTCACCGTCACGGAGTGAACACTCTGTGCCAAAAGCGACTCGCCCGATTGCATTAGACCGACTGGTCTACTAATCTCCCTGTCATGAACAAGACGCAACCACGCAATGAAACCCGCGAACATCTGCTCCGTATTGGTGAGCAGCTTTGTCTGCAACGGGGTTTCACCGGAATGGGGCTGAGCGAACTGCTGACCCTGGCGGAAGTGCCGAAAGGCTCTTTCTACTATTACTTCCGTTCCAAAGAGACCTTTGGCGTGGCGCTGCTGGAGCGCTACTTTGCACGCTTCCTGCAGGATGTTGAGCTTCAGCTGAATCAGCCCGATGGCACGCCGCGTGAGCGTCTGCTGAACCATTTTCGGGCTGCTGAGCAGCTGTTTACCCAGCAGGGACACATTGTGGGCTGTCTCGGCGTCAAGGTATCGGCAGAGGTCTGCGATCTCTCTGAACCGATGCGCGACGCGCTGCAACAGGGCGCAGCAAAAATTACCGCGCTCTATGCAGAGACGCTGAGTGCCGCTGCTCAGCAGGAGTCGCTGGCATTGCCGCATCCTCCGGCGCAAATGGCCGAACTGTTGTCGCTGTTGTGGCTCGGTGCGAGCTTACAAAGCAAGATTTCCCGTGAGCCGCAGCCGCTGCGGCTGGCATTACGTACCATCGAACAGTGGCTGAAAATCCACTGATTTTTAAAAAAAGTGTTTGTAGACGACTGGTCTACTAATCAGGAGCTAACATGGCGAGTACCCAGCTGTTTCGTCCGCTGAAAGTCGGCGCAATTACCGTGCCAAACCGCGTTTTTATGGCACCACTGACCCGTCTGCGCAGCATTGAGCCAGGCGATATTCCTACTCCGATGATGGGCGAATATTATCGCCAGCGCGCCAGCGCCGGTTTGATCATTACTGAAGCCACCCAGATCTCTTTCCAGGCGAAAGGCTATGCCGGCGCACCAGGCCTGCATACTCAACCGCAGATTGCGGCGTGGAAAGCGATTAACGAAGGCGTGCATCAGGCGGGCGGACACACGGCGGTACAGCTGTGGCACACCGGCCGTATCTCACATAACAGCGTCCAGCCAGAAGGTAAAGCCCCGGTTGCGCCATCGGCCCTTGCTGCCGGTACCCGCACTTCACTGCGTGCCGCTGACGGCAGCGTCTACCGCGAAGAAACTTCGGTACCTCGTGAGCTGACGGTGGCTGAGATTCAGCAGATCGTCGCCGATTTCGGTCAGGCCGCCGCCAATGCGCGTGAAGCCGATTTCGACCTGCTGGAACTGCACTCCGCACATGGTTACCTGATCCATCAGTTCCTGGCACCTGGCTCTAACCAGCGTACCGACGAATATGGCGGCAGCATCGAGAAGCGTGGCCGTTTTGCGCTGGAAGTGGTTGATGCGGTGATCGCTAACTGGTCAGCTGACCGCATTGGTATCCGCGTATCGCCTATCGGCAGCTTCCAGAATCTGGATAACGGTCCGGATGAGGAAGAAGCAGCGCTGTGGTACATCGGTGAGCTGGCAAAACGCAATATCGCTTACCTGCACCTCTCCGAGCCAGACTGGGCTGGCGGCAAGCCGTACAGCGATGCCTTCCGTGAGAAAGTGCGTAACCTGTTCCCTGGCGCGATCATTGGCGCAGGTGCTTATACCGTTGAGAAAGCGGACGATCTGATCGCCCGCGGCCTGATCGATGCGGTGGCGTTTGGTCGTGATTATATCGCGAACCCGGATCTGGTGGAGCGCCTGCAGCAGGATGCGCCGCTGAACCCGCAACGTCCGGAAAGTTTCTACGGCGGCGGTGCTGAAGGCTATATCGATTACCCGACGCTGTAATCTTCTTACAGGCTGCCATCCGGGAAGATGATGGCAGCCATTATTCACTGGCGATTTTGATCGCTATACTTAGCGCTGGTGTCATCCGGCGATGGCGTTTTGATTATTAAAGAGGATGTTATGCGTTTACTTCATACCATGCTGCGCGTTGGCGATCTGCAACGTTCGATCGATTTCTACACCCGTGTGCTGGGCATGCGCGTGCTGCGTCAGAGCGAAAACACCGAATACAAATATACGCTGGCCTTTGTGGGCTATACCGAAGAGAGCGAAGGTGCAGTCATCGAGCTGACCTACAACTGGGGCGTGGATAAATATGACCTCGGCAATGCTTACGGACACATTGCGCTGGGCGTTGATGATGTGGCTGCGGCCTGCGAACGCATCCGTAACGATGGCGGCAACGTCACGCGTGAAGCGGGTCCGGTGAAAGGCGGCTCGACCATCATTGCCTTTGTTGAAGATCCCGATGGTTACAAAATCGAACTGATCGAAAACAAACACGCCGGTCACGGCCTGGGCAACTAAGCCTGCTCTTCAGCCTGCCCTGCCGGGTGGGCTGATCTTCTCTGCTCCTCTTCATCTGCTGCACCCGGGCCCGTTTTTTGCCATAATGCGCGCTGCCCTTTTTCTGCAATGAGATCCTGATGTCTGAATCGAATTCCCCCCATGCACTCAATCAACGTTTCCGTGGCTTCTATCCGGTGGTCATCGACGTGGAAACCGCCGGTTTCAACGCGCAGACTGACGCGCTGCTGGAGATCGCGGCCACCACGCTGAAAATGGATGAAGAGGGTTGGATCCATCTCGACCAGACGCTGCATTTTCACGTTGAACCTTTTGTCGGCTCGCTGCTGCATCCTGAAGCGCTGGCATTTACCGGCATCGATCCCAGTAACCCGCTGCGCGGCGCAGTGAGTGAATATGAAGCGCTGCACGCCATCTTTAAGATGGTGCGTAAAGGCATTAAGGATACCGGCTGTAATCGCGCCATTATGGTGGCGCACAACGCCACTTTCGATCTCAACTTTATGAATGCCGCCGCCGAACGCGCCAGCCTGAAACGCAATCCGTTTCACCCGTTCGCCACCTTTGATACCGCGGCGCTGAGCGGACTGGTGCTGGGTCAGACGGTGCTGGCGAAAGCCTGTAAAGCGGCAGGAATGGATTTTGACAGTACCCAGGCGCACTCGGCGCTGTACGATACCCAGCAGACCGCTATTTTGTTCTGTGAACTGGTGAATCGCTGGAAGCGACTGGGTGGATGGCCGCTGCCGTTTGCTGAAGGCGAGCCATCAGCGACCGCTGACTGAAGAACCGGCAATGAAAGACAATGAAAAAGGCCGACATCGCGTCGGCCTTTCTGTTTTATTCCGCTTCTTTAAACTTCTCTGCGGTCTCTTTGATCAGCGACTGCAGTTCACCGCGCTGGAACATCTCGACGATGATGTCACATCCGCCGACCAGCTCGCCATCAATCCACAGCTGTGGAAAGGTTGGCCAGTTGGCATATTTCGGCAGCTCTGCACGAATGTCCGGGTTCTGCAGAATATCCACGTAAGCAAAACGCTCACCGCAGGCTGACAGCGCCTGAACCGCCTGCGCAGAGAAACCGCAGCTTGGCAGTTTCGGTGAACCTTTCATGAACAGCAGGATCGGGTTTTCTGCGATCTGGCGCTGAATTTTTTCTACAGTACTCATAATTGCCTTCCTTAATTCGTCACTTCGTGTTTGTTTATTGTAGCGACTTCGCACCAGGACTGAAAACGAGATTTTACCGCTGCCGGATTAAATCGCCATGTTTGTTAAGTCCGCTCATCAGCCCTGATGCCACCCGGTTATTAACGGCCAGTAACATATTAATAGTTTGCAATAGTTTTGCCGATATAAGACGCTGAAAATGTTCATTTTCAACGCAATTGCGTGAGGCCGAAAGATTAATAAAAAAAGGCGTTACTGTTTTCAAACGAACTGGACTAGAATGGCATCGGCGCTGATCCTGGATCAGATTATTCCCAACTTTGTCGCGGTGCGTAGTGGCCCTGACAACTTAACTAAAACCGGACTATGCGTTTAATCATTACGCTTTTCATTCTTGCCTTTGCGCAACTGTTCTTTAACATCGCTTCTGCCTCACCGCAGGCGCCGGTGAATGTCAGTTCGCATAAAGCAGAGAAAAAGAGTGCGCGCGAAGATGAGCGCCGCAAGCGTCGCCCGCTGAAAACGGCGGCAAAGAAAACACGCGTCAGTCCGGTTCAGAAGCTCAAAGTCAAAAAACAGAAAAAAAGCGAACTCACCGCCAGCCATCTTCCCGCTAAGAAAAGTAAAACCTCCCTGAAAACGGCCAGTAAAAAACGCTACGGCCACCAGCGTTCGCTTAAAACCGTTGACGCCAGCAGCAGTGACACCGGCACCATTAAAATGAGCAAGTCACATCGTCAGCGTTACCAGAAAGCGCGCGAAACGGCGATGACCAAGTTGATGGGCCAGTTGGGCAAACCTTATCAATGGGGTGGCACCTCACCGCATACCGGTTTTGATTGCAGCGGCCTGGTCTGGTACGCCTATAAAGATTTGGTCAAGTTCAAGATCCCGCGCACCGCCAATGAGATGTTCCATCTGCGCGACGCCGCGCCGGTTAAACGTGAGTCACTGGAGAAAGGCGATTTAGTCTTTTTCCGCATCAATGGCCGCGGCACCGCCGATCACGTTGGGGTTTATCTCGGCAACGGCAAATTCATTCAGTCACCGCGTACCGGCAAAGATATTCAGATCAGTGCGCTGGGTGAAGACTACTGGCAGCGCCACTATATTGGTGCGCGTCGGGTCATGACGCCAAAGACCATTCGCTAACGCAGCCGTTGAGCGATCGCCAGACAGCAAAAAGCCGGGCCATGCCCGGCTTTTTCGATCAGTGCAGAATCGCGGTGAAGCTAAAAGCGACAATCATCAGCAGGCAGCCGACGGTAGTCATCAGCGCCAGTTTCAAATCGGTACTCATTTAACTCTCCTTAGTCACAATTTTTGTGGGGTTAAGCCATTTTCCCACAGGACCGGGTAAAAATCTCGTTTTATCCGCCCAGCCTTGTTAGAATCCTGCCTTTGTTGCGCAACGCGCGCAGCCCCGGTTCCGTTTGCTCTCTTTTCAGGCGCTCATTACCCGCCAGTCGCCCTGTTTACCGGTCAGAAAACCTGCATAATTGCGCAGAAAACCCTGAGCAGACGCAAACGTTTAACATTATGCTTATCATTGCGTTAGATAAGCCCTGGAGTCCGATTTTAATGGCAACAATTAAAGATGTGGCAAAACGCGCCGGCGTCTCAACGACCACCGTTTCGCACGTCATCAATAAAACGCGTTTTGTCGCTGAAGAGACGCGCAACGCCGTCTGGCAGGCGATTCAGGAACTGCACTATTCGCCGAGCGCCGTGGCGCGCAGCCTGAAGGTGAATCACACCAAAACGCTGGGCCTGCTGGCGACTTCCAGCGAAGCGCCCTACTTTGCTGAAATTATTGAAGCAGTGGAAAACCACTGTTTCGACAAAGGCTATACCCTGATTCTGGGTAATGCGCACAATGATCTGCAGAAGCAGCGCGCCTATCTCAGCATGATGGCGCAAAAGCGCGTCGATGGGCTGCTGGTGATGTGCTCTGAGTATCCGGACGATCTGCTGAAAATGCTGGAAGAGAACCGTAACATCCCGATGGTGGTAATGGACTGGGGCGAATCCCGCGCCGACTTTACCGACACGGTGCTGGACAATGCGTTTCAGGGCGGTTATCTCGCCGGGCGTTATCTGATTGAGCGTGGCCATCGCGAGATTGGCGCCATCCCCGGCCAGATGGAGCGCAACACCGGTGGCGGACGTCACGCCGGCTTCCTGAAGGCACTGGAAGAAGCGGGTATTCAGCCGCGTGCCGAGTGGATTGTTCAGGGTGACTTTGAACCTGAATCGGGCTATCAGGCAATGCAGCAGATCCTGTCGCAGAAACAGCGCCCGACCGCGGTGTTCTGTGGTGGCGATATCATGGCGATGGGGGCGATTTGCGCCGCCGATGAGATGGGATTGCGCGTGCCGCAGGACATTTCGGTGATCGGCTATGACAATGTGCGCAACGCGCGCTACTTCGCGCCGGCGCTGACCACCGTTCATCAGCCGAAAGCGCAGCTGGGTGAGAAAGCGCTGGAGATGTTGCTGGATCGCATCACCAGCAAACGTGAGATTTCTCAGACCATCGAAGTGCATCCAACCCTGATTGAACGTCGTTCCGTAGCTGATGGTCCGTTCCGCGACTACCGCCGTTAATCTTCGCTTAACCACTCCTGATTAAGCGTTTGCGCATCACCCAAATAGCTGAGTAACCAGCCGGTCGCCGGTGATGCGCGATCTTCCGCCCAGCTGACACAACAGGGACTCTCCGGAAAAGCCACCGGCAGGATCAGCTCCACCAACGCGCCACTGTCCAGCAACGGCCGGGCCAGATGACCAGGCACCATCGCCACGCACAATCCCGCCAGTACGCAATCCAGCCCGGTCTGCCATTCCGGCACCACCAGCCGACGCTGGTTGTCGAGCGTCCACGTCATCCGGCGTGGCAGCGCGCGCGAAGTATCTTCCAGAACCAGCGACGGCCAGCTGCGCAGGGTATCGTCATCTATCTGGCTCACTTCCGTCAGCGGATGGTGGTTCGCGACTACGCAGCGCCAGTTGAGCGTCCCCATATCGCGAAAGGCAAAGCGGCCGCCGACCGGGATCGCCTGAGTCGCGCCGATAGCAACCTCCACCCGGCCATCCGCCAGCGCATCCCAGACGCCGTTGAACACTTCATAACTGATGTGCAACTCCATGTCAGGAAAGTGCCGGTAAAAATCCTTCACTAATTGTCGGGTACGCTGCGGCTTGACGATACAGTCCACCGCAATACTTAACTGCCCGCGCCAGCCGTTGGCCAGCTGCTGACACTGGCGGCGGGTGGCGAGCATTTTTTTGATGACGCTGCGCCCTTCCCGGACAAAATGCTCTCCCGCAGGGGTTAATACCACCTCACGATGCTGACGTTCAAACAGCGGAACCGCCAGCCAGGTCTCCAGCTGGCGCACCGTGTAGCTGATAGCCGACGGCACCCGATGCAGCTCCTGCGCCGCCGCGCTGAAGCTGCCACCGCGCGCCACGGCATCCACCACTTCTAACGCATATTCTGACCACATATTCTGCCTTCAAATTTTTTAACAGCAATCGGCAAATATTAGCGTTTCACAGCGGCAAACGCACCTTTTACACTCTGCCGCGTTCAACCTGCAAAATGAGAATCAGATGTCACCGTCAAAAGGATTTATGCCTTATCTCGCTCTGCTGAGCATGCTGGGCTTTTTAGCCACCGATATGTACCTGCCCGCGTTTGGCGCGATGCAGCAAACTTTCAATACCTCGCCTGGCCTGATCAGTGCCAGCATGAGCCTGTTCCTGGCCGGTTTTGCCTGCGGTCAGCTGTTCTGGGGTCCGCTCTCCGATCGCATCGGGCGTAAGCCGGTGCTGCTGGCCGGACTGGCGCTGTTCGCCGTCGGCTGCGCCGGTATGCTGTGGGTAGAGGATATTTATCTGATGCTGGCGCTGCGCTTTGTTCAGGCGATTGGCGTCTGTGCGGCCGCTGTCAGCTGGCAGGCGCTGGTGGTCGATCGCTATCCGGCCGCACGTGCTAATAAGTTGTTTGCCACCATCATGCCGCTGGTGGCGCTTTCGCCAGCCCTGGCACCGCTATTAGGCGCGTGGCTGATTGGTCATTTCCACTGGCGTTCGATCTTCCTGGTGCTGACGCTGATTGCGCTGGCCTTGATCCTCACGACGCTGCGCCTGCCGTCGGGCCGCAAAGCAACGGGCAACCAGGGCGCAAATCCGGGCTTTTTTACCCTGCTTAAATCCCGGGTTTACAGTGGTAACGTGCTGATTTATTCCGCCTGTTCCGCCAGCTTTTTCGCCTGGCTGACCGGCTCACCCTTTATTCTGGCCGATCTGGGCCTGTCGCCCGCCGATATTGGTCTGAGTTATCTGCCGCAGACGATTGCCTTCCTGATTGGTGGCTTCGGCTGCCGTGCCCTGCTCAACCGTTATAAAGGGGCGCAGCTGCTGCCGTGGCTGCTGGCGGTCTACAGTCTGAGCATCCTAGCGCTGTTTGCCGTCGCACTCTCCGGCCACAGTACGCTGCTGAGCCTGCTGCTGCCGTTCTGCGGCATGGCGCTGGCTAACGGTGCTATCTATCCGATTGTGGTCTCCGCCGCACTGATGCCTTTCCCGGATGCGACCGGTAAAGCCGCTGCGCTGCAGAATACGCTACAGCTGGGATTATGCTTTGCCGCCAGCCTGGCCGTCTCCGCCGGATTAACCCAGCCACTGCTGACCACAACCCTGATAATGGCCCTGACCATTCTGCTCGCCCTGCTCGGCTTCGCGCTGCAGCGGGTGACAAACGCACAATCTGATGTTGCCACCCCCACGACCGCCTGCCAGGATAATCACTGAGGCAATGATTTTTAGTTAGCAACCTAACAATAAGTCATTGAATATTGACCCGCGTGAGAATATACTCATTCGGGTCAATAATTCTGCTACAAATCAACAACATAATAACGTAACAAACTGATTGGCAACCGGGTTGCCGGGATGGCGTCTGCGCGCGCGTTACTGTTACCGTGCCTGATGCTTTTGAACCGTTTCAATCCTCTGTATCACGCCAGATCTCTGGTTTACGGAGTCATCCGTGACTTTTCTCAATTCCTGAAGAAATTGACTATTCTTTTTCAGGTTAAGATTGGACAGGTGGTGGAGAAGCTATGAGTTCATCGTATGTAGAAGAAGTGAGCCTCGAAGAAAACCATTGGTATCGCATCGTTCACGAATTGCTGGAAAAAGCGGATATCGAAATTAATGGCTCACGGAGCTGGGATATTCAGGTGAAAAATCCTGACTTCTTTAAACGTGTCCTGCAGGAAGGATCGCTGGGTCTGGGCGAGAGTTATATGGATGGCTGGTGGGAATGCGATCGGCTGGATATATTTTTCCACCACGTACTCAAACATAAACTGGATCAGCAACTCCCTCATCACTTTAAAGATACGCTGCGTATTGCCGCGGCGCGCTTAACTAATCTCCAGTCGAAAAAACGCGCCTGGATTGTCGGTAAAGAGCATTACGATTTAGGAAACGATTTGTTTTCTCTGATGCTTGATCCCTATATGCAGTACTCCTGCGGCTACTGGAAAGAGGCCACGACGCTGGCCGCTGCGCAGGAAGCGAAGCTGGATATGATCTGCCGTAAATTAGGGCTGGAGCCTGGCATGTCGCTGCTGGATATTGGCTGCGGCTGGGGAGGACTGGCCGAATTTGCCGCCCGTCATTATGGCGTGAAAGTACACGGCGTTACCATTTCCGCCGAACAGCAGAAGCTGGCACAACAGCGTTGTGAAGGTTTAGACGTCACTATTTTATTGCAAGATTATCGCGACCTGAATGAGCAGTTTGACCGTATTGTCTCGGTTGGCATGTTTGAACATGTCGGACCGAAAAATTACGCCACCTATTTCGATGTCGTGGACCGTAATTTAAAGCCAGACGGTATTTTCCTGCTGCATACTATCGGTGCGATTAAAACCGATATGAATGTTGATCCCTGGATCGATAAATATATTTTCCCGAATGGTTGTCTGCCTTCCGTTCGACATATTGCTGACGCCAGCGAGCCCCATTTTATTCTGGAAGACTGGCATAACTTTGGCGCCGATTACGACACGACCCTGATGGCGTGGCATGAGCGCTTTATCCAGGCCTGGCCGCAACTGGCGGAGAGCTACGGCGAACGTTTTAAACGCATGTTCTCCTACTATCTCAACGCCTGTGCCGGTGCGTTTCGCGCCCGTGATATTCAGTTATGGCAGGTAGTATTCAGTCGGGGTGTGGAAGGCGGATTACGCGTGGCGCGTTGATGCGGCGGCTGAGCAAGATTAAAAACAGAAAAAAAGGCGCTGATGCGCCTTATTTTTTTATTCCTGCGCGGCAGGCTTTCCGGCCAGCATAGCTACCGTCCCGGCGGCATCCCGTTGTGCGAGGACCCGCTCAACGGTATCGACGATCGCCTGGGTATGCGGATCAATCTCGATGTTAACCCGGTCGCCAAAGGTTTTGGCGCCTAACGTAGTGCGTTCCAGCGTTTCCGGAATCAGATAGACGCAGAATTTGGTTTTGGTCACGTCCCCTACCGTCAGGCTAATGCCGTCGATGCCGACAAAGCCTTTGTGCAGGATATATTTCATCTGGGTCGGGTCCTGAATTTTAAACCACACTTCGCGGTTGTGTTCCGACTGGATAATTTTGCAGATCTCAGCCGTGGTCATAATATGACCGGACATCAGGTGTCCGCCTATTTCATCGCTGAATTTTGCGGCACGCTCGATATTGACCACATCGCCCTGACGTAAATCGCCGAGGTTGGTGACACGCAGGGTCTCTTTAATTAAATCAAAACTGACCCGATCGCCCTCAATAGCCGTTACGGTTAAGCAACAGCCGTTGTGCGCCACGGAGGCGCCCAGTGCCAGGCCTGGCAATAATTCTGCCGGCATCCTGATGGTGTGGGTGCGGAACAGCTCTTTCTCTTCAATGGACACTATTTCTGCGGTGCCCTGCACAATACCGGTAAACATAGTCTTTGCCTCTGCGAAGTTTGCGCTAGTTTATCACAGCTCACGTCCGCTGTTCGCTTTCAGCCAGCGGTGTTGCCTGACAGCAGAGTAAATCGCATGCAGTGACAAAGATTGGCGAATCCGGTCCTGACAGTTACACTAGCGGACGCAATTCCTGGGGCTTTTCTGACCCCGTCATTATTTTATTAACTATTCAGGTGTTAACGTGCAGAAGTATTTAACAGAAGCGCGTCAATTGCTTGCCCTTGCGATCCCGGTCATCCTTGCTCAGGTGGCTCAAACCGCAATGGGCTTTGTGGATACCATTATGGCCGGCGCCGTCAGCGCCACGGATATGGCCGCCGTTGCTGTCGGCACCTCTATCTGGCTTCCGGCCATTCTGTTTGGTCATGGTCTTCTGCTTGCATTGACGCCCACGGTTGCGCAACTCAACGGCTCTGGCCGCCGCGAACGTATCGCCGAGCAAATTCGTCAGGGCTACTGGCTGGCATTTTTTGTTTCGCTGTTGATCATGGTGGTGTTGTGGAACGCCGGTTATTTAATCCGGGCGATGCACGATATCGATCCGCTGCTGGCGCAGAAAGCAGAAGGTTACCTGCATGCGCTGCTGTTTGGCGCACCGGGCTACCTGTTCTTCCAGGTGCTGCGTAATCAGTGCGAAGGCCTGTCGAAAACCAAACCGGGTATGGTGCTGGGTTTTCTCGGGCTGATGGTGAATATCCCGCTTAACTATATCTTTATCTACGGTCACTTCGGTATGCCAGCGCTGGGCGGTGTCGGCTGCGGCGTGGCAACAGCCTCGGTTTACTGGGTGATGTTCATCTGTATGCGTTTCTGGATCCGCCGGATGGGCGCCATGCGGGATATCCATCTGGTCAGTCGCTGGTCTGCGCCGTCACGGCCTATTCTGACCCGTCTGATGACGCTGGGCTTGCCGGTGGCGCTGGCGCTGTTCTTTGAGGTGACGCTGTTTGCCGTGGTGGCGCTGCTGGTCTCTCCGCTGGGAATCGTTGACGTTGCCGGACATCAGATTGCACTGAACTTCAGCTCACTGATGTTTGTTATGCCGCTGTCGCTTGGCGTCGCCACCACTATCCGGGTCGGCTATCGTCTGGGTCAGGGATCGACTGAACAGGCGAAGGTGGCCGCCTGGACTGCGCAGGGCGTCGGCATCAGCATGGCGGCGATGACCGCGCTGTTTACCGTCACCTTCCGGCATCAGATCGCCCTGCTCTATAACGACAATCCGGAAGTGGTGACGCTGGCGGCGCAGCTGATGCTGCTGGCGGCGATCTATCAGTTCTCCGATTCGATCCAGGTGATTGGCAGCGGTATTCTGCGTGGCTACAAAGATACCCGCTCGATCTTTTTTATCACCTTTATCGCCTACTGGCTGCTTGGTCTGCCGGCCGGTTATCTGCTGGCGCTCACTGACTGGCTGGTGCCACGCATGGGGCCAGCGGGATTCTGGTGCGGCTTCATTATCGGGCTGACATCCGCGGCGGTAATGATGCTTTGGCGAATCAGGCGTCTGCAGCAGTCACCTGCCGAGGTGATCCTGACGCGCGCGGCGCGCTAACCGGTTGAGCGGGCGGTAAAAGGCTCGCGACGCCTAAAAAAACGACGCATAGCACAGTTGCTACTCAGTCACGGTGAAAAAACGCTTTTTCTCCTTGCCAGCCTCACCGACTGCCGTTAATATTCGTCCCCGCTGTCGCCCAGACAGCGTGTTGCGCTCTTAGCTCAGTTGGTTAGAGCACCACCTTGACATGGTGGGGGTCGATGGTTCGAGTCCATTAGAGCGCACCAAGTGCGTCCGTAGCTCAGTTGGTTAGAGCACCACCTTGACATGGTGGGGGTCGGTGGTTCGAGTCCACTCGGACGCACCAATATTCAATATGCATTCAGTATGCGCTCTTAGCTCAGTTGGTTAGAGCACCACCTTGACATGGTGGGGGTCGATGGTTCGAGTCCATTAGAGCGCACCAAGTGCGTCCGTAGCTCAGTTGGTTAGAGCACCACCTTGACATGGTGGGGGTCGGTGGTTCGAGTCCACTCGGACGCACCAATATTCAATATGCATTCAGTATGCGCTCTTAGCTCAGTTGGTTAGAGCACCACCTTGACATGGTGGGGGTCGATGGTTCGAGTCCATTAGAGCGCACCACTTTCAGAATTCCTTCAGCTTGCGCAACTCCACTTTTATTGATCTGCATCGCTTCCCCCTTCTGCTTTTTGATTGGTTTTCGCATACTTAGCGTCTATACTGTGCCGCGTTGTCCACTTGAAAGGTTTCAGCGATCACGTGCCTATTGCGATAACTCAGATAATTTGCGCAACAATAATGAGGTGGTTACCCGGCGTAACCGCACAACTTCCCTGCACGCCTGGCCTTCGTCACCTATTCTTACTCTGTACAGCCCGTTTCGATTTCAAACAGTATTCTCACTTCGATGCATTGCCATCGGATTTCGCCCTTTATCATCCATCACAACTTACAGATAACCTGTCATGAAAAAGACTAAGATCGTTTGTACTATCGGCCCGAAAACCGAATCAGAAGAGATGCTGACCCAGCTGCTGGAAGCCGGCATGAATGTTATGCGTCTTAACTTCTCCCACGGCGATTATGCCGAGCACGGTCAGCGCATCACCAATATGCGTGCCGTGATGGAAAAAACCGGTCGTCAGGCGGCTATCCTGCTGGATACCAAAGGCCCTGAAATCCGCACCATGAAACTGGAAGGCGGAAATGATGCGCCGTTGAAAGCGGGTCAGACCTTTACCTTTACCACCGACCAGAGCGTGATCGGTAACAGCGAGCGCGTTGCGGTCACCTACCCTGGCTTTACCGCTGACCTGAAAATCGGCAACACCGTGCTGGTCGATGATGGCTTGATCGGAATGGAAGTGACCGAAGTCACTGAAAATACCGTGGTGTGTAAAGTGCTGAACAACGGCGACCTTGGTGAAAACAAAGGCGTTAACCTGCCTGGCGTTTCAATCCAGTTGCCAGCGCTGGCCGAAAAAGATAAGCGCGACCTGATTTTCGGTTGCGAGCAAGGCGTTGATTTCGTGGCGGCCTCTTTCATCCGTAAACGCTCAGACGTGCTGGAAATTCGCGAGCACCTGAAGCAGCACGGCGGTGAGAACATCCAGATCATCTCCAAAATCGAAAACCAGGAAGGCCTGAACAACTTCGACGAAATTCTCGAAGCCTCTGATGGCATCATGGTAGCGCGTGGCGACCTGGGCGTTGAGATCCCGGTTGAAGAAGTGATCTTCGCTCAGAAGATGATGATCAAGAAGTGTAATAAAGCGCGCAAAGTGGTGATTACCGCTACCCAGATGCTTGACTCGATGATCAAGAACCCACGCCCTACCCGTGCTGAAGCGGGCGACGTGGCAAACGCCATCCTCGACGGCACCGATGCGGTAATGCTCTCTGGCGAAAGCGCCAAGGGTAAATACCCGCTTGAGTCGGTCACCATCATGGCGACCATCTGTGAGCGTACCGACCGCGTGATGAAGTCACGTATCGATAGCCAGAACGACACCCGCAAGCTGCGTATCACCGAAGCGGTCTGCCGCGGTGCCGTTGAAACGGCTGAGAAGCTGGAAGCACCACTGATTGTGGTTGCCACCGAAGGCGGTAAATCTGCCAAGGCCGTGCGTAAATACTTCCCGAACGCCACCATCCTGGCGCTGACCACCAATCCGACCACTGCGCGTCAGCTGATCCTGAGTAAAGGGATTGAGACTCGTCTGGTCACTGAGATTGCCTCTACCGATGATTTCTATCGTCTGGGTAAAGAAGCGGCGCTGGAAAGCGGCTACGGTCAGAAAGGTGATGTGGTGGTGCTGGTCTCTGGTGCATTAGTACCAAGCGGAACTACCAACACCGCCTCAGTACACGTACTGTAAAACACTTTTTGCTCTTTATTTTAAGGCGCCTTTCATGGGCGCTTTTTTTTATTTGTACTTAATACAAATAGCGGAAAATTCCAATCGAAAATAACTATTCAAATACACTTTATATTAAGGTTAATCCGATTAAATCTCTCTGTTTTCGCTAAATTTTTTTATCATCTACTGCGATCCGCTGCTTCTTTGAGCGAACGATCAAATTTAAGCATCTTCTCATCAAAAATTTATTCTCAACTTAAAAAGCTTTGTGTAATACTTGTAACGCTACATGGAGATTAACTCAATCTAGAGGGTATAAATAATGAATCGTACTAAACTGGTACTGGGCGCGGTAGTTCTGGCTTCAACTCTGCTGGCTGGTTGCTCAAGCAACGCTAAAATCGACCAGCTGTCTTCAGACGTTCAGACTCTGAACGCTAAAGTTGACCAGCTGAGCAACGACGTGAACGCAGTGCGTTCAGACGTTCAGGCTGCTAAAGATGACGCAGCTCGCGCTAACCAGCGTCTGGACAACCAGGCTCACTCTTACCGTAAGTAAGAGTTCTGGTTTAAAAATGGCGCCTTTAAGGCGCCATTTTTTTTGCTTTGCATTTACGCGGTTTCCCGCGTTAATCCTTTCAGGGCGTGGCCGTTTCGGCTTTAGCCTCATCGACTGGCGCAGCAGAGGCTGATGAAGGCGTCTCCCGCCCTGCTGGCGGCGTTGTCTCGCTCCGGACCGGCTCACCATTGCTGACCAGTACCGGCATCCCTGAGCGGCGCGCTAAGGTCGCTTTAATCAGTGCGCTATCGCTCTCTTCGCTTTTAATAAACTTTTTCAGTCCGGTAGTCAGCGCTAACGGCATAGTTTGCGGATCGTCCTTATCGCTATGCGACAGGGGCTGATGCACCTCAACGTAGCGTTTACCGTCAGGCTCCACCGCATATTTCACCGGCTGATTGATAATCTGAACCCGCGTCCCTTTCGGTACCGAATTAAACAGCGCTTCGATATCCTCTGAACGCAGGCGGATACAACCGGAGCTGACACGCATACCAATACCAAACTTCGCATTGGTGCCGTGGATCAGATACTGGCCGCTGCCGCGCGCCAGACGCATGGCAAACAGCCCCATCGGGTTGTCGGGCCCGGCAGGCACCACTGCAGGCAGCGTCACGCCCTCTTTGGCATAGCGTTTACGAATGTTCTGAGTCGGCGTCCAGGTGGGATTCGGTATTTTCTGACTGATTTGGGTCACCATCACCGGCGTCGCCGCGCCCAGCTGACCAATCCCGATTGGATAGACGATCACCTTGTCTTCGCCTTTGGGATAGTAGTAGAGACGCAGTTCGGCCAGATTCACCACAATGCCTTCACGGGGTGTGTCGGGCAGCAACATCTGCAGCGGTACGGTCAGTTGCGTGCCGGCTTTCGGCAGCCAGGGATCGGTGCCGGGATTGGCCTCCAGCATGCCGAGCAGACCAACCTGGTAGCGGGCGGCGATCTCTTCCAGTGGACGTTTGTCGTCAGGAACCTGAGTCAGGACGTTTTCGCCAATCAGGCGACTGTCAGGCGGCGGTAGCGGGTATTCCGTGGCAAAAGCGGGTGCAGAGAGCCCAAAGCAGGTCAGCAGCAGTGCACCGGCTAAACGTAAAGCAGGTTTCATGCAATTTTCTCGTCAGATAAAAAAACAGACGCCGGTTGGCGTCTGTCGAGTGTAGCTTAGCTGAGGTTCTGAGCGGTATGGCGAATAGACCGAATCATCGCTTCCAGCCCCTGCGACCGGGTCGGCGTCAGGTGCTGCATCAGTGCCAGTTCGCCAAACCAGTGGCGTACATCCAGCGCGACAATTTCAGCGGGCGGCAGATTCTGATAAAGGCTAAATACGATAGCAATCAGACCTTTAACAATCGCGGCGTCACTGTCACCTTCAAAGGCGATGGTGCCATCTTCCTGCGGTGTCATCCTGATCCACACCTGGCTCTGGCAGCCTGAAATGGCATTTTCCGGCTGGTGTAAGGTTTCAGATGATTCCGGAAGTTTTGACCCCAGCTCAATGATGTAGAGGTACTTCTCTTCCCAGTTGGCGCAACGATTAAAGTTACGCACCAGTTTCTCTTTTTCTGGCAAATTCGCCATCGGTTACTCCGTTAAAACTGTTCAGCCGCCCAGCAGACGATGAATACGAGTCAGTCCGGCCGCCAGACGATCCACTTCCTCTTCACTGTTGTAGAAGGTGAACGAGGCGCGACACATCGCTGGCACGTTGTAGTGGTGCATCAGCGGCATTGCGCAGTGGTGGCCGGTACGGATCGCAATGCCGTACTGATCGAGGAAGCTGCCAACGTCAAAGGCGTGATGCTTGCCCAGATTGAAGGCGATCACCCCAGCACGCGCCTGCGGGCCGTAAATCTGAATATCCGGTACCGAGGCCAGCTTATCGAGCGCGTAATTCATCAGCGCCGTTTCGCGTTGATGAATCGTCTCCAGACCCAGCGCCTGAACGTAGGCCAGCGCGGCACCAAAGCCGATAATCCCGCCGGTGTTTGGCGTCCCGGCTTCGAAACGCCAGGGCGCACTGTTCCAGGTAGTCCCGGTCGGCAGCAGCACGCGGTCGATCATCGATCCACCGCCTTCCCACGGTGGCATCTCATCCAGCAGCGCTTTGCGGCCATAGAGAATACCGACGCCGTTCGGGCCATACAGCTTGTGGCTGGAGAAAACGTAGAAGTCGCAGCCGATATCCTGCACGTCGACTTTGCCATGCATCACCGCCTGCGCGCCATCAATCAGCGTCACGACGCCCGCGGCTTTTGCCTGCGCGACGATCGCCTTCACCGGGTTGACTGTGCCAAGGACGTTAGAGACATGCGTGACCGCCAGCAAACGGGTGCGGCTGTCGATCAGACCTGCCAGTTGCTCCAGCGCCAGCTCGCCATTGTCGTTCAGCGGCAGCACCCGGATTTCAGCACCGGTACGCTGCGCCACCATCTGCCACGGCACGATGTTAGCGTGATGCTCCATCTCGGTGATGATCAGGTTGTCGCCCGGCTGGAGATTCGCGCCGCCCCAGCTGTTGGCCACCAGATTGATGCCTTCAGTGGTGCCTTTGACGAACACGATCTCTTCCTGCGTGGCCGCATTCAGAAAACGCGCCGCCTGGTCGCGCACGTTCTCCATATCGCTGGTCGCCTGCTGGCTGAGCGTATGAATACCGCGATGCACGGCCGCGTAGCCGTGCTGGTAGAAATGACTTTCGGCGTTGATCACCGACAACGGGCGTTGTGCGCTGGCCGCACTGTCAAGATAGGCCAGCGGATGACCGTTGACCTCACGCTTCAGGATCGGAAAATCTTCCCTGATGCGTTCGAGATCGAAGTTCATCATGAGTCGTCTCCAGGAAAGCGCTCAGCGATACGCTGCAGCACTGCCTGACGCAAGACCTCATTCTCCAGTGCTTCGGTCAGTTCCGCAGCAAAGGCGTGAATGATCATGGTCTGGGCAGCGTCCTGCTCAATACCGCGCGAGCGCAGATAGAACATCTGCTCATCATCGATGCGACCGATGGTGGCGCCGTGGCTGCACTTCACGTCATCCGCATAGATTTCCAGCTGCGGCTTGGTGTCCACTTCGGCCAGACGTCCCAGCAACAGGTTGTTGTTGGTCATCTGTCCATCTGTTTTCAGCGCATGCTTAGCCACTTTGATATGACCATTAAACACCGCCCGGCCTTTGTCACGCACGATGGTTTTGTGCATCTGACGGCTGACGCAGTAGCCTTTATTGTGCTCAAGGTAAGTACGGGTATCCGCCACTTCCTGACGCACCGGCAGCACCAGACTGTTCACCGCCAGCTGGGTATTCTCACCGTTTAACTGGGTGCTGGTGTTGTGACGGCTCAGACCCGCGCCCAGCAGGAAGCTGGTGCTGCTGACCTGGGCATCACTGCCGATCACCAGGTCGTTGTGCGCGAAGTGATAGCTCTCGCTGCTTTCAAACGCCAGTTTGGTGTGGGTCAGTTTTGCGTTGTTGCCGACCTCAAAGGTAAAGCGTGCGCCGGTGAAGTGCGCGCTGCCATCCAGCGAGACGTAGTGCTCAACCACTTCCGCTTCCGCGCTCTCATCCAGCTGCAGATGATGACGATGATGAACGGTGTTCATCCCGCTCTGCTGGCCGCTGGTGATGTGCAGCAGATAGAGCGGACGGGCAGCAGCTTTACCGCGAGCCAGATGAAGAGTGGTCACCTCTTCCGCCAGACTCTCGGTCAGGTGCAGGAAGACTTCCGGCTGTACCGCAGCCGGCAGTGGACGACGCTCGGCCGCCACGCTGTGGTGAATCTCAAACAGCTCGCTGTCGCGGGAACTGAACGCAGGCTGGAACTGACCATCGACATAGACCAGACGCACGGCATCCAGTGGCAGCGCCAGCGCATCAACCTGCTCAGCGCTCAGGGTTTGCGGTGCCTCTGGCAGCACAAACTGTTGCGTCAGGAAAGTATCCAGCGAGGTGTATTTCCAGTTCTCATGCTTGCGGGTCGGCAAGCCAACCCGCATCAGTTGCTGCCAGTGCTGCTGTGCCTGAAGTGAACGCACGTCACCGCGCGATTCAAACAGGTGATGCCACTGTTGCAGCGCAGAATCACTCTTCGTCGGTAAGCCAGCCATAACCTTGCTCCTCCAGCTGTTTCACCAGCGAGAAGTCGCCAGATTTCACGATTTTGCCCTGATAAAGAACGTGTACGAAGTCTGGCTTGATGTAGTCCAGAATACGCTGATAGTGGGTAACGATGATAAAGGCACGCTTCTCATCGCGCAGGCTGTTAACGCCGTTCGCCACAATTTTCAGCGCATCAATATCCAGCCCGGAATCGGTTTCATCCAGGATGCAGAGTTCCGGCTCCAGCGCCGCCATCTGCAGAATGTCGTTACGCTTCTTCTCGCCACCGGAGAAGCCAACGTTCACTGAACGGGTCAGTAGATCCTCTGGCATCTTCAGCAGATGAATTTTTTCTTCGATAAAGTCCTGGAAATCGAAGCGATCCAGCTCCTCCTGCTGACGGTATTTACGCACCGCGTTAACCGAAGTTTGCAGGAAAAACTGGTTGCTCACGCCAGGGATTTCAACCGGATACTGGAAAGCCATAAAGATACCTTCACCGGCACGCTCTTCCGGTGCCAGCTCCAGCAGGTCTTTACCTTTAAAGGTGACAGAACCACCGGTCACTTCATAATCTTCGCGTCCGGCCAGCGTGGCAGAGAGCGTACTTTTGCCTGAGCCGTTCGGGCCCATAATGGCGTGAACTTCACCCGGTTTAATTTCGAGGTTCAGACCACGCAGAATGGCTTTATCTTCAACACTTACCTGTAAATCTTTAATGCTTAACATACTTATTCCTTCACATTGCTTCCGGCAACGCGTGTGACGGCATCAGCCCACACTGTGCTCAAGGCTGATGGCTAACAATTTCTGGGCTTCCACGGCAAATTCCAGTGGCAGCTCCGAAAACACGTCTTTACAGAAGCCGTTCACGATCATCGAGATGGCATCTTCTTCACTGATACCGCGCTGCAGACAGTAGAACATCTGATCTTCGCCGATACGTGAGGTAGTGGCTTCGTGCTCAAGCTGGGCCGTATTGTTGCGGGTTTCCACATACGGGAAGGTATGTGCGCCGCAGTCCGGGCCAATCAGCATTGAGTCACACTGGGTAAAGTTACGCGCGTTAGTGGCGGTCGGCATGATTTTCACCAGGCCGCGATAGGTGTTTTCACTTTTACCGGCCGAAATCCCTTTGGAGATAATGGTCGATTTGGTGTTTTTACCGATGTGAATCATTTTGGTGCCGGTGTCCGCCTGCTGGCGGCCGCTGGTCAGCGCGACCGAGTAAAATTCGCCAACCGAGTAATCACCGCGCAGAATGCAGCTCGGGTATTTCCAGGTGATGGCTGAACCGGTTTCTGACTGCGTCCAGGACATCTTGCTGTGGTCGCCTTCACACAGCGCACGCTTGGTCACGAAGTTGAGGATACCGCCCTCGCCTTCACCGCCCGGGAACCAGTTCTGCACCGTCGAGTACTTCACTTCGGCATTTTTATGGATGATCACTTCCACCACCGCCGCATGCAGCTGGTAGCTGTCACGTACCGGTGCTGAACATCCTTCGATGTAGCTAACGTAACTGTCTTCATCAGCAATCAGGATGGTGCGTTCGAACTGACCGGTTTTCGCTGCGTTGATGCGGAAATAGGTCGACAGCTCCATCGGGCAGCGCACGCCTTTCGGGATATAAACAAAGGTCCCGTCTGAGGCAACGGCCGAGTTCAGCGCGGCAAAGAAGTTATCGTTGGCCGGTACCACCGTGCCAAGATACTGCTTCACCAGCTCCGGATGATCCTGAATCGCTTCGCCGAAGGAACAGAAGATAATGCCCTGCTCCGCCAGTTTGCCGCGATAGGTGGTCGCCACCGATACCGAGTCAAAAATCGCGTCAACCGCCACTTCGCGCCCTTCACGTACCGGTACGCCCAGCTGGTTAAAGGCATTTTCCACTTCCTGCGTCAGATAATCGCTGGCCGGCGCGCTGCCTGATGCCTGGGTTGCTCCCGGCTCAGAGGCGCAGCTGTCATCGCAATTACCGCACGACGGTGCGGAATAGTAGCTGTAATCCTGGTAATCGAGTTTCTCGTAATGCGCTTTCAGCCAGTGCGGCTCTTCCATTTCAAGCCAGGCACGGAAAGCTTTAAGACGAAACTCCAGCATCCACTCTGGCTCGTTACGCTTGGCCGAAATTGCGCGCACCACATCTTCATTGATGCCGTTGGCAAATTCTTCGGTCTGCAGTTGGGTAAAGAAGCCCTCTTTATAATTGAGCTTGCCTTCCCAGATTTGTACATCGTCAGATGTTTCGCTGTGTCGTGACATATTTCACTTACTCGACGCCAAAGCTCTCGCCACACCCGCAGGCGTGCTGAGCTTTAGGGTTATTGAATTTAAAAATCTGATTCAGGCCTTCGCGAACGTAATCCACTTCGGTGCCATCAACAAATGGCATCGCCTGAAGCGGCACAAACAGGGTTGCGCCGTGGAACGAGAACTGCAGATCGTCATCGACTGGCTCTTTCACCAGATCCATGACGTAACCAAAACCGGCGCAGCCGGATTGTTTCACGCCTAAGCGCAGACCCTTGACATCAGGGTCCTGAGCCGCCAGATTGAGAATTTGTTGCGCTGCGGTTTCAGTCAGCGTCAGCCCTTTCCAGACATAGTCGTCGGGTGAGAAAGAGTCTGCATTAACGGATGCCATGTTGATACCTCTTGAGTCCGGACCTTTTCAGGCTATCCCCCTATGGTAGTGATCTGACCAATCACTTCAACCTCTTGTTTTGCAGGGATAATCATCTTGTGCTGTTTTATTCGCCTGTTTATTAAGCATAGACCCTTCAACTCACTTTGCGGTGAGACAGAACACAGGAAGAGTCCCGATATAACCTATTAATAAATCACTCTTTTTAAAATCATCACTTTTCGTAAAAGTCGTTATTGATAGGTTACGCCTTTCTGCGATGTAAACAGATTGTTATTTCCGATTATACCGACAGGCCAGATAAATCGTTAAATTTTTCTGCCGCAACAATTGCATTCCCGGCCCAGTTGAATATGATAATTATTATCATTCACGTTCAGGGTGGCGTTATGACGCTTTCAGTCTCTGCCTGGCTGCAGCATAAGATCGACGAGTACAAATTTTCGGTGCGCGATATCACCGTCGACTTCTACCTGGCGCAGGCCAGACTTGACCGGGCCGACTGTTCCCTTCAGCAATTACGTCAGTTTAATGATACCTGTCTGGATATGGCAGAAGTCTGCCAGCTGAACGGAGATGACCAGAGCTACCTGCATGCGATGGGCAAACTGCATCACCGCCTGGTGCAGGAGATGGGCAATAGCGAACGCGACCGCCTGTTTCGCATTCAGGCCTATCAGCTGGCGCGCCTGTCCCTGACCCGTCTCTGCCATCAGCTGGCGATGATCGGTGAATGGGACAAAGCCACCGCGCTGCAAAGCGAATTTGTGCGTCACGCGGGCTGGATATTCTAATCCAGCCGCATCGTGACGTCGCGCACAATTTTTTTACATAAGTTCTAACAATGCCTGCAGTGGATGTCGCATCCCGTTCCCTTCCACGCGTTTTACCTGGCTGCGGCAGGAGTAGCCGGTGGCCAGGCAGCGCTGGCGCGGCAGGCGCTGCAGTTGCGGATGCCAGGAGAGCGCGTAGATCCCCAGTGAGTTTTCGAAGTTTTTAGTTTCGTGGCCGTAGGTCCCTGCCATTCCACAGCAACCGACGTTGATGTTCTCCAGCTTGGCGCCAAAACGGGAAAAAATCTCCTGCCACTGATTGGGCGCGGACGGCAACGCTGTCACTTCGGTACAGTGTCCAAACAGATACCATGACTCTCCGCTGGTGGTCTGTACCGCGCGTTCAGCCAGCGCCTGTTGTAGCCACTCATGCACCAGCAAGACGCTGAACTCACCGCGCGCCTCACCCAGCGTCTGATGATACTCATCGCGATAGCAGAGCACCGTGGCGGGATCGACGCCAACCATCGGCATTCCCAGCTTTGCCACCCGATTGAGGAAGTCAGCGGTACGGCTGGCGGTGCGGGCGAAACGTTGCAGGAAACCTTTCACATGCTGCGCTTTGCCATTCGGCGAAAACGGCAGCAGAACCGGTCGGTAGCCCAGCTTCTCAATCAGGCGGATAAAGTCATTCACCAGCTGCGCTTCATAGAAGCTGGTAAACGGGTCCTGCACCACCAGCACCGTGTCAGCGCGTTCAGCCAGCGGGAGCTGCTCCAGCTGTTCCAGCGTCATATTCATCGCCGGATGGCCGCTTAGCTGCTGTTTCAGCGTCGGTGAGGAGAGCAGCGGCAGATCGACCATGCCAATCTGCTTTTTGCTCAGCTCTTTCAGCCACGGCTGGCGCAGAAAGAAGTTAAAGGTTTTGGGCGCTTTCGCCATCAGCGGCGCGTAGCTTTCAACGGCCGCCACCAGATGATCGCTGACCGGCCGCAGATAACGGGTGTGGTAGAGCTGTAAGAAGCGCGAGCGGAATCCGGGAACGTCAATTTTGATTGGACACTGGGTTGAGCAGGCTTTACAGGCCAGACAGCCCGACATCGCCTCTTTAACCTCATGCGAAAAATCGTATTCGCCTTTACTGGCATGCCAGCTGTTGCGGGTACGGGCGATCAGCGCCCGCAGCGACAGTCGGTTCTCCGGCAGTTGCTGCTCCAGAACCAGCGGATCGACGCCCTGATTTGCCAGCAGTCGCAGCCATTCACGGGTCAGCGTCGCGCGCCCTTTCGGTGAATGAATACGGTTACGGGTGATCTTCATCGACGGACACATCGGGCTACGGGCATCAAAGTTAAAGCACAGACCGTTGCCGTTACACTCCATCGCACCGCGCCATTCATCGCGCACCGTGACCGGAATCTGGCGGTCAAACGTGCCACGCTTCTCCGCATCGACCTGCATCATCTCGTCATGGCTGTCAAACGGGGTGCAGATTTTGCCGGGGTTGAGGCGGTTAAGCGGATCGAATGCCGCTTTAATCCGACGCAATTCATTGAACAGGGTTTCGCCAAAAAATGCCGGGCTGTACTGCGCGCGGAATCCTTTCCCGTGCTCGCCCCAGAGTAAGCCGCCATAGCGCGCCGTCAGCGCCACCACTTCATCGGAGATCTGTTTCATCATCATCTCCTGCTGCGGATCGCACATATCCAGCGCCGGACGAACATGCAGTACGCCCGCATCGACATGCCCGAACATGCCATAACTCAGCCCGTGGCTGTCGAGCAAGGCGCGAAATTCAACAATGTAATCAGCCAGGCTCTCTGGCGGCACGGCAGTATCTTCTACAAACGGGATGGGCTTGGCGCGACCTTTGGCATTACCCAGCAGCCCGACCGCTTTTTTGCGCATATTATAAATGCGCTCAATGCCCTGCAGATCGTCACAGAACTGATAACCGATAACGCCGCCCTGCTGTTGCGCCATCAGCGCATCCAGACGCGCGCACAGCTGGCTGATCTGGCTGTCGATTAATGCGGCATTGTCACCGGCAAATTCGACAATATTCAGCCCCAGCATCTCTTTATCCGGCACGTCGGTAATCAGCTCCCGCACCGAATGCCAGACGATATCTTCCCGCGCCAGATTCAGCACTTTCGAGTCGACGGTTTCGACCGACAGCGCCTGCGCTTCAACCATAAAAGGCGCATTGCGCAGGGCCGAATCGAACGAATCATATTTGATGTTAACCAGCCGGCGTACTTTCGGCAGCGGCGTGATGTCCAGCCGGGCTTCGGTGATAAAAGCCAGCGTTCCTTCGGCACCGCACAGCAGGCGCGTTAAATCGAAGGTTTGCATATCGTCGCTAAAGACGTGCCGCAGGTCATAGCCGGTCAGGAAACGGTTGAGACGCGGGAATTTTTCCAGAATCAGCGCGCGCTGTTCACGGCAGCGACTCAGCACCTGCTGATAGATCCGGCCTTCCGGCGTGGCCGTGCGGGCCAGCGTTTCGGCCAGTGCTGTCGCCATTGGCCGGGTATCCAGGATATCGCCGCCCAGCAGAACGGCGCGCAGTCCAATGACATGATCGGAGGTTTTACCATAGACCAGCGACCCCTGGCCGGAGGCATCGGTATTAATCATGCCGCCCAGCGTGGCGCGATTACTGGTCGACAGCTCAGGCGAGAAGAAGAAGCCAAACGGTTTAAGATAAGCATTCAACTGATCTTTGATAACGCCCGCTTCTACCCGCACCCAGCCTTCGTCAGTGTTAATCTCCAGGATGCGGTTCATGTAGCGCGACATATCCACCACAATACCCTGGTTCAGCGACTGGCCGTTGGTGCCGGTGCCACCACCGCGCGGCGTGAACACCAGGCTCTCAAAGCGTGACTCGCCGGCCAGCCGGGCAATCAGCGCAACATCGGCGGTTGAGCGTGGAAACAGTGCCGCATCGGGCAGCAGCTGATAGATGCTGTTGTCGGTGGAGAGTGAGAGGCGATCGGCATAGCTGGTGGCGGTATCGCCGGTAAAACCCTGCTCTTTCAGCGACTCGAGGAATGTCAGCACCAGTTGAACCAGGCCCGGCGCCTGCGAAATCTGTGGGATCATGATTGTCTGACCGAAGATGTTGTAAACGTTTGCGTTTGCGCGTTTGCGGTCCCTCGTTTTATCACATTTTTTCCACGGCTGCCGTTTTTTCAGGAAAGGTAAAAACCTTTCCCCGCGGCTCTGTTTAATCCGCGGTAAATAGATCATGATAAAAACGGGCGCAGAGAGCCCGGCAATGAAGGATTTGGATGAGGTTATGAATCAATGATGAAAAGCCTGTATCGGGACATGGATTTACCGCAGATACTTTTTACCCTGATGTTTATTCTGTTACTGATCATCGCCTGTTTATGGGTGGTACAGCCCTTTATTCTGGGGTTTGCCTGGGCCAGCATGGTGGTGATCGCTACCTGGCCACTGATGCTCAGGATACAGCGGCTGTTATGGGGACGTCGTTCACTGGCGGTGATCGCCATGACCCTGCTGCTGTTACTGCTGTTTATTATCCCTATTGCTCTGCTGGTCAGTAGCCTGATCGATAACAGCGCACCGGTAGTCGCCTGGGTAACGCAGGGGCACCTGGTGCCTCAGTTGTTATGGATTAATGATGTGCCGATGGTAGGCCGTAAACTTTACAGCAGTTATCACAAACTGGTGGAAGGCGGCGGCTCCGGCATCATGGCGAAAGTACAGCCCTATATTGGCCGCACTACCGGTTTCTTTGTGGCGCAGGCCGGCCATTTTGGTCGCTTTATGATTCACCTGGCGGTGATGCTGCTGTTCAGCGTGCTGCTCTACTGGCGTGGCGAACAGGCCGCGCAGGGCATCCGCCACTTTGCGTTCCGCATGGCCGGACGTCGTGGCGATGCTGCGGTACTGCTGGCGGCGCAGTCGATCCGCGCCGTGGCGCTGGGAGTGGTTGTCACCGCGCTGGTACAGGGCGTGCTGGGCGGTATTGGCCTGGCGATCTCCGGTATCCCCTATGCCACGCTGTTAACGGTGCTGATGATCCTCTGCTGCCTGGTGCAGATTGGTCCGCTGCTGGTGCTGGTACCTGCCATTATCTATCTCTACTGGAGCGGCGATACTACCTGGGGCACCGTCCTGCTGGTCTGGAGTTGCGTCGTCGGCACGCTGGATAACGTGCTGCGACCGATGCTGATTCGGATGGGGGCTGACCTGCCGATGATCCTCATCCTCTCCGGTGTCATCGGCGGCCTGTTCGCGTTTGGTATGATTGGCCTGTTTATCGGTCCGGTAGTGCTGGCGGTCTCTTATCGCCTAGTTTCCGTCTGGGTACATGAAGCGCCCGCCCCGGACGACGACCCGCTGGCCGTGGCGGAGGCCCTCTCCGACCATGAAGAAACCCCACCTTAACGCCCTTTAAGCAATGATTAGTGCGGTTAATGATCATTAACCGCACCGCTTCTTCTTCTTCACCTTAATACTGTTTTCCATTAGCGGTTTTTAAGAAAAAAGCCATGTTTAGCCAGAAATGCACCATTCCGGGTTAAAAAAGATTATTTTCTGCACTGTTTCTTAAGTGAAATGCGCCATAAAAGGTGACAAAAGATTATCGGCCTTAAACTAATAAGAGGATTCTTAAAGACGCCAGCCGGTCTGGTGAATAACATGTTTCCTATGTTCGAAATCATCTTACTGATTTCTAAACAACAGTCTTCCCCTGAGTAGAGTAAAGAATTGCTGTGTGTAGTCTTTGCCCATCCCCTGTGATGGGCTTTTTTTTGCCCGCAATACAGCCACCTGATAAAAAAAAGGCCAGCTAAGCTGGCCTTGTCACTGCAATCGGGAGGATTGTCAGGCGGATTTATTGAGCTGTGCCAGGCTGACCCAGGTCTCAACCACGGTGTCCGGGTTGAGCGACAGGCTGTCTATCCCTTCTTCCATCAGCCAGGCGGCAAAGTCCTGGTGATCCGACGGACCCTGACCGCAAATCCCGACATACTTGCCCTGCTTTTTCGCCGCTTTGATCGCCATTGAAAGCAACGCCTTGACCGCGTCGTTACGCTCATCAAACAGCGCGGAAACCACGCCAGAGTCGCGGTCCAGCCCCAGCGTCAGCTGCGTCATATCGTTGGAGCCAATCGAGAAGCCGTCAAAGTGCTGCAGGAACTGCTCAGCCAGCAGGGCATTCGACGGGATCTCACACATCATGATCACCTTCAGCCCATTCTCGCCGCGCTTCAGTCCCTGACGCGCCAGCTCTTCCACCACCGCCTGCGCCTGATCGACGGTACGCACGAACGGAACCATGATCTCGACATTGGTCAGTCCCATCTCGTTGCGGACCCGCTTCACCGCTTCACACTCCAGCGCGAAGCAATCACGGAAGCTGTCAGCAACATAACGGCCGGCACCGCGGAAGCCGAGCATCGGATTTTCCTCTTCCGGCTCGTAACGTTCGCCCCCGACCAGATTGGCGTATTCGTTAGTTTTAAAATCGGAAAGTCGCACAATTACCCGTTTCGGCGCAAAAGCGGCACCAAGAGTGGCAATCCCTTCAGTCAGACGACCGATATAAAATTCTACCGGATCGTCGAATCCTTTCATCAGCTTGCGAATCTGCTGCTGTATTTCCGGCGTCTGCTGATCAAACTCCAGCAGGGCTTTAGGGTGAACGCCAATCATGCGGTTGATGATAAATTCCAGCCGCGCCAGGCCAACGCCCTCATTCGGCAGACAGGCGAAGTCAAAAGCCCGGTCAGGGTTGCCGACGTTCATCATAATTTTCAGCGGCAGCTCTGGCAGGGAATCGACCTGCGAACTGGTGACGTCAAAGTCCAGCAGCTGATCGTAGACATAGCCGGTATCCCCTTCGGCGCAGGAGACCGTCACCTTATGACCTTCTTTCAGCCGATCGGTGGCATCTCCGCAGCCGACCACCGCCGGGATACCCAGTTCACGCGCAATGATCGCGGCATGACAGGTACGACCGCCACGGTTGGTCACGATTGCCGAGGCTTTTTTCATGATCGGTTCCCAGTCCGGGTCGGTCATGTCCGTGACCAGCACATCGCCTTTTTCAATCCGGTTCATTTCGCTGATGTCGTGGATGACTTTCACTTCACCCGCGCCAATACGATGACCAATGGCACGACCTTCAACCACCACGCTGCCCTGACCCTGCAGCGTATAGCGCTCCATCACCTGACCATTTGAGCGCACCGTTTCAGGCCGCGCCTGAACGATAAATAACTTGCCGGTATGACCATCTTTGGCCCATTCAATGTCCATCGGACGCTGATAGTGTTGTTCGATCAGCACCGCCTGCTGCGCCAGCGCCTGCACTTCGTCATCCGAGAGACAGAAGCGATCGCGCTCAGTTTCGGGCACATCTTCTATCCGGACCTGTTCGCCATGCGCCAGGGAATCGGCGTAAACCATACGCACTTTTTTCGACCCCATGTTGCGACGAACAATCGCCGGGCGGCCCGCCGCCAGCGTCGGTTTATGGACATAAAACTCATCCGGGTTGACCGCGCCCTGCACCACCATCTCACCCAGGCCCAGCGCCGCGGTGATGAAGACTACCTGGTCGAAGCCGGATTCGGTATCGATAGTAAACATCACGCCGGATGCAGCCAGATCGGAACGCACCATACGCTGAATGCCCGCTGACAGTGCGACGCCACGGTGATCATAGCCCTGATGGACACGGTAGGAGATTGCGCGATCGTTAAACAGTGAGGCATAAACATGCTTCACCGCCACCATCACTGCCTCAATGCCCTGCACGTTCAGGAACGTTTCCTGCTGGCCGGCAAATGAGGCATCGGGCATATCTTCGGCGGTCGCCGATGAACGTACGGCAAAAGAGGCATCAGCATCATCAGAAGAGAGTTGCTGGTAGGCCTCCAGGATCGCCGCTTCCAGTTCCGGCAAAAACGGCGTTTCGACTATCCACTGACGAATCTGCTTACCGGCTTTTGCCAGCGCATCAACATCATCAATATCGGTGCTATCCAGTAATGCATAAATGCGCTGGTTCAGTCCGCTTTGATCGAGAAACAGGTTGAAGGCGTAAGATGTGGTCGCAAAACCATTGGGTACCGATACTCCCAGCGACGACAGATTGGTAATCATTTCACCCAGAGAAGCATTTTTGCCTCCCACCCGATCAACATCATGCATGCCAAGCTGGTTATACCAGAGCACTAGCGGCTGTTCGCCTTTATTGGACATTGAGCTTATCCTTTATCAATGAATGGGCACATGGAATATTCTGCAATCAACCCATTCAGCCTGGCATAACGTCCTGCTAATAACGATCTGTTGAATCGTTAAAGCAGAATATCGGTAACAGATTCGGAATTGTGCATGGCGTAATTTTCTGTTGCGCAAGCCGCTTATTTTAAGCTAAATGACTGATGCAACAGTAAATCACCCATTTTCAGTCACTTAATAATCGATTTTTGTTGCGCAACAGGCTGAATGGCTGTTTTTATTGCCGCTTAAAGTCATCACGAAAATATGCGAAATGAAACACCCTTTCATTTTCTCTGCTGTGCTAAAACAGGGCGGTAATACTAAAAATGAAAAATTCATAACTGAATAATATGGATTATTTATTTTATCTTGCGGCACCGACTGACCGCTCACTCTTTTCAGAGGCCGACACGTCATGAGTACTGACAGAAGCGTTTTTTATATTTCCGATGGCACGGCCATCACCGCCGAAGTGCTGGGCCATGCGGTGCTGTCCCAGTTTCCGGTCAACATCACCAGCCTGACGCTGCCGTTCGTTGAAAACGTTCAGCGGGCGCAGGCGGTCAAAGCGCAGATTAATGCGCTCTATCAGCAGAGCGGCGTACGACCGCTGGTGTTCTTCTCTATTGTCACGCCGGAAGTGCGCGACATCATCGTGCAGAGTGAAGGTTTTTGTCAGGATATCGTGCAGGCGCTGGTGGCACCGTTACAGCAGGAACTGGGGCTGTCGCCAGCGCCGGTGGCGCACCGCACGCACGGTCTGGATGCCAGTAATCTCGGTAAATATGATGCGCGTATCGCCGCTATTGACTATACCCTGGCGCACGATGATGGCATTTCACTGCGCGGTCTGGAAGATGCGCAGGTGATTTTGCTGGGGGTATCGCGCTGTGGCAAAACGCCCACCAGCCTCTACCTGGCGATGCAGTTTGGTATCCGCGCCGCCAACTACCCGTTCATCGCCGATGATATGGATAACCTTAAACTGCCGCCGGCGCTGCGCGCCCATCAGCACAAACTGTTCGGGCTAACCATCGATCCGGAGCGGCTGGCCGCGATTCGCCAGGAGCGGGCGGAAAATACCCGTTACGCCTCAATGCGCCAGTGCCGGCTGGAAGTGGGTGAAGTGGAAGCGCTGTTCCGCACCCATCAGATTCGCTATCTCAACAGCACCAACTACTCGGTGGAGGAGATCGCCACCAAAATTCTCGACATTATGGGTCTGACCCGCCGCATGTATTAACGCGCTTTCTACGGCGGCGATGTAAAGCGTCGCTGCCGTCGGTTTTGATTTCATTATTAATTCCCGGGTTGAATTCGCAGGCTAATGGTTTATTGTGACCACCATCACTTCCCGGTATTTCACCGTTGCGAAGAATCGTTTTCGAGAAACTCATGAACAAAACCGACGAACTGCGTACCGCCCGCATTGGCAGTCTGATTACGCCTGCCAGCCTGGCGGCTGAGCATCCTGTTTCTGCCGCCATCGCGGATAATGTTACCGCCGCCCGCCAGCGCATCGCCCGTATCCTGACCGGTGAAGATCCGCGTCTGCTGGTGATTATCGGCCCCTGCTCGCTGCACGATCCGAAAGCGGCGCTGGAGTATGCGGAGCGCCTGAACGCGCTGCGCGTGCGTTATCAGGATCGACTGGAGATCGTGATGCGCGCCTACTTCGAGAAGCCTCGCACCGTGGTGGGCTGGAAGGGCCTGATCTCCGATCCCGACCTGGACGGCAGTTATGATGTCAACCGGGGTATCGGTATTGCCCGCCAGTTGCTGATTGATATCAACGCCCTGGGCTTGCCGACCGCAACAGAATTCCTTGATATGGTGATCGGACAGTTTATTGCTGACCTGATTAGCTGGGGCGCGATTGGCGCACGCACCACTGAAAGTCAGATTCACCGTGAAATGGCGTCGGCACTCTCCTGCCCGGTCGGCTTCAAAAACGGCACTGACGGCAACGTGCAAATTGCGGTGGATGCGATTCGCGCTGCCCGCGCCAGCCACATGTTTCTGTCGCCGGATAAGCAGGGCCAGATGACGATTTATCAGACCAGCGGCAACCCGCATGGTCATGTGATCCTGCGCGGTGGCAAAGCGCCAAACTATCATGCCAGCGATGTGGCAGATGCGGCGGCCAGCCTGACGAAGTTTAATTTACCGCAACAGCTGGTGATCGACTTCAGCCACGGCAACTGCCTGAAGCAGCATCGCCGCCAGCTTGATGTGGCGGCGGATGTGGCGCAGCAGATTGAGACAGGATCGCGGGCCGTGGCTGGCGTAATGGTTGAGAGCTTCCTGCAGGAAGGCAATCAGAAAGTGGTGGGCGGTCAACCGCTGGTTTACGGTCAGTCAATCACCGATCCCTGCCTCGGCTGGCAGGAGAGTGAAGCGGTGCTTGCCCTGCTCGCCGACGCGGTCTCCCGCCGTTTCTGAGTTAACTGGAGCAGCTGACCTCTAAAGTTTTACCCCAGTCTGGCGGCCGCTGACGATATTCAGCGGCGGTCAGATCGCTGAAAGGCTGCTGCAGCGCCTGGTGCAATCGCGCCAGCGCGCCCTGCTCTCCCCGCTCTGCCTCTTCAATCGCCTGCTGTGCCAGATAATTTCGCAGCACCACTGCCGGATTCGACGACTTCATCAGCGTCTGGCGCGTATCATCGCGACTCTCCTCCTGCAATAAGCGCGCACGATAACGCTGGTACCAGCTATCAAAGGCTTCACGATCGATAAACTCATCGCGCAGCGGTGAACGGGTTTCTGCCTGCTGGGTCTCACTTAACAGCCTGAAAGTCAGCGTGTAGTCGCTGTGCTCTTTGGTCATCAGCGCCAGCAGTTCAGTCAGAATCTCATTGTCGCCGCTCTCTGCCGTTTGCAAGCCGAGCTTAGCCCGCATCCGTTCGCCCCATATCCGCATCAGTTCCGGCTCGTAAACGCTCAGCGCCTGCTTCAGTTGTTCGATGGTCATCAGTCCGGACAGCGCATGTGCCAGCCGGTTGAGATTCCACAGGCCGATCATCGGCTGGTTTTCGAAGCTGTAGCGGCCCTGATAATCGCTGTGATTACAGATGTAGTCGGGCTGGTAATCATCAAGAAAGCCGAACGGACCGTAATCGAGCGTCAGACCCAGAATCGACATGTTATCGGTGTTCATGACGCCATGAGCAAAACCGATACTTTGCCACTGCGCGATCAGGCGCGCGGTGCGCAGGACCACGTCGGTAAACCACAGCTGATAGCGGTCAGCCTCTTCCTGCCACTGCGGCCAGTGGTGGCGAATGGCGTAATCGGCCAGCTGCTGCACTTTCTCCTGCTGCTGGCTGTAGAAGAAATGCTCGAAGTGGCCGAAGCGCAGATGGCTCGGCGAAATGCGCATCAGCATGGCACCACGCTCCGGCGTTTCCCGATAAACCGGCTCATCGCCAATGGATAAGGTCAGTGCGCGGGTGGTGGGGATCCCCAGGTGATGCAGCGCTTCTGAGGCCAGAAACTCACGCACGCTGGAGCGTATCACTGCACGACCGTCGCCCATGCGCGAATAGGGCGTCAGTCCCGCCCCTTTCAGATGCCAGTCGAGTTTGCTGCCATCCGCCAGCCGCTGCTCACCGAGCAGGATGCCACGGCCATCGCCCAGCTGTCCGGCCCAGACTCCAAACTGGTGTCCGCTGTAGACCTGAGCCAGCGGCTGCATGCCGGGCAACAAGGCCGCGCCCTGCCAGACATCATGACCGTCACCGGTAAACAGCGCCTCATCCAGCCCCATTTCGGTGGCCAGCGGGGCATTATGGTAAAGCAGGCGTCCGCCTGCCAGCGGAGTGGGGTTCAGTGCGGTGTAACACCCTGTCAGCTCGCGGAACCAGGTGTTATCAAAAGAGATCTTGCCAGAGGACATTGTTTCTCCCATGCGACGCTCAGCGATACGTCGTTCAGCTAAAACCTTCAGTGTAACGCTGATATCGGGGATTAAACAGGTCGCATCAGCCTGGATGCAAAGAGGAAGGCACGCGGTTGTCAGCGCAAACCAGCGAAGACAACGCATCGGATTTAACCACCGGGAATAGCGCGCCCTGCAGATGCACGCCGTTAAGTTGCAGGGCTTTATCCAGCAGGCGATCGTCGTCTATGCCACAAATAATGATCTGATCGCAGTGAGAACGGAAGTTATCGACAATGCTTTGAATAAAGGGGACGAACGAAGCCCGTTTGGCCAGCGAATGAATAAATCCCTTATCAAGACTGATGCAGGTAAACAAATTATCGTAAACCGCATTGGCAGGTGATTTCCCGGCACCAAAATGCGAAAGCGATAAATTAAATTCAGCGTTCAGGCTCTGCAGCAACGGATTATTTCTGCCCAGTTTAAGTTGCGGAAACGTTTCAGTGATATCCAGCAGCACAAAGGGCAGCTGTTTTATTTTCCGCATCAGTAATTCATTTTCCAGCAGGGTGTGGGCCATCCCTTCGTCAATACGAATTAATGCAGAAATCGCGTGCGAATCAAATAGCGCGCGATTCTGTTCCAGTAAACCGATCTGACTTTGTAACAGCCGCAACTGCTGCGATTTGTCCAGCTGTGGCAGCAGCAGGTCCTGCGGCAGAGTGATAGGTGCACTCTCATGCACAAACTGGGTTACCAGCTCGACAGCGGTCAGCCGCCCATCAACATCACAGGCAGGATAGAACCAAATTTCCGACTGATAGTCGGCCGATAAGTGAATTTTCATTTCTACTGCCAGAATAAGCGGCGATGGTTATATCCTATCTGAATGGATACACGCAGGCAATAGGACCAAATCATTGAAGAGATGGACTTCTTTACCCTTCCACCGCCGTTTGCGGCCGGGTAATCACGCTTAAGCCAAATAGTGCCAATCAAAACCCGGTTATTAGTGGAAATAAAGGTGCGCTTATTATGATTAATTAAATCCCGGCGGGATAAATATCATTTTAAATAAAACTTTTACCGGCGGGTTCCGGTCTATTTAAAATTGGACTTAAGTCAGCCTCTGCAGGCTGCGATTAAATGCGCCGCGCCTGCCAGAACACTTTGCGCCAGTAGACATTATCCAGTGAAGAGCGGATCACGCCCTGGCTGGTTGAGGCATGGATAAAGGCGTTGTCGGTATCGTAAATTCCGACGTGCAGGCCATTCTCGCCTCTGCCGGTTTTAAAGAACACTAAATCGCCAGGCAGCAGTTCATCTTTACTGATGCGCGTACCGATATCGCTCTGCGCCGCCGTGGTACGGGGCAGTTGCAGCGCGAATTTGTCGCGGAAGGTGAGATAGACAAAACCGGAGCAATCAACGCCGTTGCGGCTCATACCGCCATAACGATAAGGCGTGCCTCGCCAGTTGCCAAGCTGGTCATTCAGCTCTGCAATCACGGTGATCGAATCGGAAAGACGGCCATTAATGGGCGGCGCGTGATGACTGCATCCCGTCAGTAGCAGAACTAAAATCAGCAAAGCCAGGCGCATCGCCAAATGTCCTTATCAGAAGTTACGACCGGCTTAATGTAGCGGGAAAGCGCGCCGGGTGGCAAGTGTCAGGACTGTACCATCAGCAGTGTGCGCCCTTCTGTTTCCAGCTGGCGAAACGCAATCTGATACAGCGGGGTCAGCTGCGCCGGAGTCAGCACGGCCGCGGGCGTTCCCTGGGCGACAACTTCGCCCTGATGCATCAGCCAGACGCAATCGGCCCGTTGCAGGCTGTGATTGAGATCGTGGCTGCTGGCGATCACGCTGATGCCCGCAGCACACAGCCCGGCAATCAGATCGTCCACCGCTTTCTGCTGCGCCAGATCCAGTGCCGTTAACGGTTCATCGAGTATCAGTAACCGGCCTTGCGGGTTGATCTGCGGATCGATCTGAGCACAGACCGCCGCCAGCCGGACGCGCTGCCACTCGCCACCTGACAGCTGGCTCAGCAGACGGGATAACTTATCATCGAGCTGCAGACGCTGGAGCAGCGTTGCCAGTCGCGCATCGGCGCGGGCATCATCCGGTTGCAGATGCAGGCGTAAATAGTGCCAGACCGGCATCTGACTGAGCGGTAACTGCTGCTGCGGCAGCCAGCCACGCACCCGTGCCAGCGCCTTGCCGTTCCATTCACTTAACGGACGCTCATCCAGCAGCACGCTGCCGTCAGCGGCTTGCAGACCCGCAATCACACTCAGTAAGGTGCTCTTGCCGGCCCCGTTCGGACCCGCCAGATGCAGTAACTGCCCGGCATCCAGCGTACTGCTAAACGGCAGTAGCCGTCCGGAGACGGCCACCTGTTTCAGCCGGAGCAGCATTTACTTTGCCAGTGCCTGCTTGATGGTTTCCAGAATGATCGGATCTTCTGGTGTCATATCGGGCGCAAAGCGCTGAATGATAGTGCCATCACGGCCAATCAGGAATTTTTCAAAGTTCCACAGGATATCGCCTGGCGCTTTCGGGCCGCGCCCCTTGCTCACCTGCCGCTCGTAGAAGCCGCTGCCTTCCGGACGCACCGCGTCGGGCCGTGCCGCCACCAGTTGCGCATAGAGCGGATGACGATGCTCGCCATTGACGTCTGTCTTCTCAAACATCGGGAACGTCACGCCATAAGTGGTGCTGCAGAACGTTTTGATCTCCTCGCTGCTGCCCGGCTCCTGCTCAAGAAACTGATTGCAGGGAAAGCCCAGCACGCTGAAACCGTCGTCCTGCCAGGCTTTTTGCAGATTTTCCAGCTCCTCATACTGCGGTGTCAGACCGCATTTCGACGCCACATTGACCACCAGCAGCACCTTGCCCTGCCACTGTGACAGCGTGGTTTTTTCCCCATCAAGCGTAACCAGTTCAGTTTGATAAATGCTCATTCTGGATTCCTATCGTGGATGTTAAATAACCAGCCGAGGCTAGCGTGAAGATTTCAACAGTAGCGCAATAAACAGCGGCGCCCCGAGGGTCGCGGTCACCACGCCGATCGGTAATTCTGCAGCGGTCAGCGCCAGACGGGCGATAATATCGGCACCCAGCAGCACACTGCCACCGGCCAGCGCAGATGCCGGTAGCAGATAGCGGTGATCGCTGATGCCGCTCAGGCGCAGCAGGTGCGGGATCACCAGCCCGACAAAGCCGATGGCTCCCGCCATCGCCACACTGACGCCCACCAGCCAGCCCATCGCCAGCACCAGCAGATTGCGCCAGTAGAACAGCGACAGGCCGAGCTGCCGCGCCGAGGTCTCGCCCAATGCCAGCAGATTCAGTATCCGGCCGCTGCCGTTCAGCGCCAGCATCACCGGCAATATGCCCAGCATCATCCAGCCGTAGCGCCAGTCAATCCCGCTGAATCCGCCCATCATCCAGTACATCAGCTGACGTAAGTCCAGACTGGTACTGAAGTAGACGGCCCAGGTCATGATGGCGCTGCAGATGATGCCCAGCGCAACGCCGGTCAGCAGCAGCCGGGTCACAGAAAGCTGGCGATGGGCGAAGTGCAGCAGAATCAGGGTAACGATCAGCGCGCCAGCCATCGCGGCGAGGCTCAGGCTCCACAGCGATCCGCTGCCGAGCAGGACCCCGAGTACCAGCCCGATCCCGGCGCCATTCGAGACGCCAAGCAGTCCCGGCTCTGCCAGTGGATTAGTAAACAGCGCCTGCATTACCACGCCGCACACCGCCAGCGAGGCGCCAACCAATACCACCGCCAGGCTGCGCGGCAGCCGCAACTGCCAGACAAACAGCCGGCCGCTGTCACTCAGCCAGCGCGAAGGCGCAATCCAGCTGTCGCCGGCGCACAGGCTGACAACAAGCAGCGCAAGCAGCGCAATACTCAGTCCCACCAGCCATTTCTGGCTGCGGCGGTCGGCCTGGTGAGCAAGCTGGTCTAGCAGAGACATAAGCAGGATTAGCTGAGAAAACAGAGATTTGATTGTAGAGGGATTGCAGAAAAAAGAAAGGCTGGCAGTGAAGCCGTCAGGCTGAGCGGTAAATCGTGTGGCGATAGCGGCGGGCGGTGGTGAAAACGGGGTAATAAAAAAAGGCCGCTTGCGCGGCCTTTTTGAAACGCTGAAATCAGTCAGTTTCTTTGGGTGTGGCGTTCTCTACGCGGCTTTTCAGCTTCTGCCCTGGGCGGAAGGTTACTACGCGACGCGCAGTAATCGGAATATCTTCCCCCGTTTTCGGGTTTCTGCCAGGACGCTGGTTTTTGTCGCGCAGGTCGAAATTACCAAACCCAGACAGTTTTACCTGTTCTCCATTTTCCAAAGCGCGGCGTACCTCTTCAAAAAACAGCTCTACCAACTCTTTCGCATCGCGTTTGCTCAGCCCGAGTTTCTCAAACAGGTACTCTGACATTTCAGCTTTTGTAAGCGCCATAGGTTCAATCCCTCAAGGTTGCCTGGAATCGCTCTTTTAATGCCGCAACGCATTTGCCAACGGTCGCGGCAATCTCCTCTTCTTCGAGTGTCCGGCTGGTATCCTGCAAAATCAGGCTGATTGCGAGGCTCTTGTAACCCTCAGAAACGCCCTTACCGCGGTACACGTCAAACAAGTTTACGCCAACTACCTGATTTACGCCAACTTTCTTACACTCCGCGATGATATCTGCTGCAGGGACGTTTTCAGCCACCACAACGGCAATGTCACGACGGTTCGCCGGGAAGCGTGAAATCTCGCGCGCATCAGGCAGGACGCGGTCTGCGACCTTATTCCAAAGCAGTTCAAAGACTAAGGTGCGGCCATTGAGATCAAGCTTACGTTCCAGCTCAGGATGAACAACTCCGATAAATCCGATTCGTTCATCATGCAAATAAATCGCAGCGCTCTGTCCTGGGTGCAACGCCGGATTGGCTTCAGCACGGAAGCTGATGTCATCCAGTTTGCCGGTTAAATCGAGCAGCGATTCTAAATCGCCTTTTAAATCATAGAAGTCAACCGTCTGGCGCGCCAGATCCCAGTGCTCTTCCGCGCGGTTGCCGCTCAGTACGCCAGCCAGCATAAGATCCTGACGGATGCCGAGATCGGCCTGAGTATCTGGCACAAAGCGTAATCCGCTCTCAAACAGACGCACCCGGCTCTGCTGACGGTTCTGGTTATAGACCACCGCGCTGAGTAAACCGGTCCACAGAGAGAGACGCATGGTCGACATATCGCTGGAGATCGGGCTTGGCAGCAGCAGCGCCTCTTCACCCGGATGCAGCAGCTGTTGGATTTTCGGGTCAACGAAGCTGTAGGTGATCGCTTCCTGATAGCCTTTGTCGACCAGCAGAGTTTTGGCACGCTTCAGCGACAGGTTCGCTTCGCGGTGCTTCGTCATCACCAGGCCAGCCTGAACCGGCACGTCCGGAATGTTGTTGTAGCCGTAGATACGGGCGACTTCTTCAACCAGATCTTCTTCAATCGCCATATCAAAACGCCAGCTCGGCGCAACCGCCTGCCACTGGCCTTCAGCCACGCTGACCTGACAACCGAGACGGGTCAGAATATCGGTCACCTGCTCATCCGGGATGACGTGACCAATCAGACGGTCCAGCTTCTCACGACGCAGAGTGATGGTAGCCTGCGGCGGTAACGCAGCCTGCTGAGTCTGATCGATGATCGGGCCCGCTTCGCCACCACAAATCTCTAACAGCAGCGCAGTCGCACGCTCCAGAGCCATATGTTGCAGTGCCGGGTCTACGCCACGCTCATAGCGATGTGACGCATCGGTATGCAGGCCATGACGACGCGCACGGCCGGTAATCGAGAGCGGATCAAAAAAGGCGCACTCAAACAGGATATTTTGCGTTTCGCTGTTCACACCGGAATGCTCGCCGCCAAAAATACCGGCCATCGCCAGCGCTTTATGGTGATCGGCGATCACTAAGGTATCGCTCTGCAGCGTGGCTTCGGTGCCGTCCAGCAGCGTCAGGGTTTCGCCCTCTTTCGCCATCCGCACCACGATCCCGCCATCAATGCGGTCGAGATCAAAGGCATGCATCGGCTGACCCAGCTCCAGCAGCACATAGTTAGTGATATCGACGATCGGGTCGATAGAGCGAATACCACAGCGGCGCAGCTTCTCTTTCATCCACAGCGGAGTAGCCGCCGTGACGTTGACGCCTTTCACGACGCGGCCCAGATAGCGCGGGCAGGCATCGGTCGCATCGACGCGAATCGGGAAGGTTTCGCTCAGGGTGGCCGCGACCGGTGTGATCTCAGGCATATTGAGCGGCAGGCCATTCAGTACCGCCACATCACGCGCAATACCGATGATGCCCAGACAGTCGGCGCGGTTCGGCGTGACGCTGATTTCGATGGTGTTGTCATTCAGCTGCAGATAGTCGCGGATGTCAGACCCGATCGGCGCGTCCGCTGGCAGTTCGATAATGCCGTTGTGGTCGTCGGAAATGCCCAGCTCGGAGAAGGAGCAGAGCATCCCTTCGGACGGTTCGCCACGCAGTTTTGCCGCTTTGATTTTGAAATCACCCGGCAGCACGGCACCCACCGTTGCTACGGCGACTTTCAGGCCCTGGCGGCAGTTTGGCGCGCCACAGACGATATCCAGCAGGCGATCGCCGCCAACGTTGATTTTGGTGACGCGCAGTTTGTCGGCGTTCGGGTGCTGGCCGCACTCAACCACTTCACCCACTACCACGCCGTGAAACGCACCCGCGACCGGGTCAACGCCATCCACTTCCAGACCGGCCATGGTGATTTGCTCAGACAGCGCCGCGCTGTCCAGGGCTGGATTTACCCATTCGCGTAACCAGAGTTCACTGAATTTCATTGGATAACCTGCCCTTACTTAAATTGTTTGAGGAAACGTAAATCGTTTTCGAAGAATGCACGCAGATCGGTGACGCCATAGCGCAGCATGGTCAGACGCTCCATACCCATGCCAAAGGCGAAGCCGGAGTAAACTTCCGGATCGATACCCACATTGCGCAGTACGTTTGGATGCACCATGCCGCAGCCCAGCACTTCCAGCCATTTGCCGTTTTTGCCCATCACATCCACTTCCGCTGAAGGCTCGGTGAACGGGAAATAGGAGGGACGGAAACGAATCTGCAAATCTTCTTCGAAGAAGTTGTTCAGGAAATCGTGCAGCGTGCCTTTGAGATTGGTGAAGCTGATATTTTTGTCGACAATCAGCCCTTCCATCTGATGAAACATCGGCGTGTGGGTCTGATCGTAATCGTTACGGTAGACACGGCCTGGCGCGATGATGCGAATCGGCGGCTGCTGATTTTTCATGGTGCGGATCTGCACGCCGGACGTCTGGGTACGCAGCAGTCGCGTGGCGTCGAACCAGAAGGTATCGTGATCGGCACGCGCCGGGTGATGTCCGGGAATATTCAGTGCATCAAAGTTATGGTAGTCATCTTCGATTTCCGGGCCTGTCACCACCGCGAAACCCAATTCGCCGAAAAAGGTTTCGATACGATCGATAGTGCGGGTCACCGGATGCAGTCCGCCATTCTCAATCCGGCGGCCAGGCAGTGAAACATCAATGGTTTCGGCGGCCAGACGCGCGTTCAGTACCGCAGACTCCAGCGCATCTTTACGGGCATTCAGACGTTCAGTGACCTGCTGTTTCGCTTCGTTGATCACCGCACCGGCTGCCGGACGCTCGTCGGCTGGCAGCTCACGTAAGGTGGTCATCTGCAGGGTCAGATGGCCTTTCTTACCCAGATATTCGACGCGCACCGCGTCAAGGGCGGCGATATCTGTCGCCCCGTCGATGGCCGCCGTGGCGTTGGCCACCAGTTCTGCGAGTTGGGACATAGTTTCCTCTTTTTCCAGTCAGGCTGGTCAGTTCTCGTTGGGACCTGCCGGTCCAATATGCTAGCGCCAGAAACAAAAAAGCCTCCACGAGGGAGGCTTTCAGCGCGATTTTTCGTTTCTCTTCTTATGCGCAAAAGCCCCCGAATGTCAGGCGCTAAAGTAAAAAAAGAAACGGAAAATAGCAGCATTCATGCTTGCGGTTACCTTGTCATGAACCATGAGGGCACTATTGAAATGCGTTGCGATGAAAATGTCAATCTTTTGCGCGAGTTACAGGCAATAAAAAAGGGAGCAAGCTCCCTTTTTCATCCGGCTTACGCCAGTGCTGATTTCGCTTTTTCGACCAGTGCAGAGAATGCCACTTTGTCGAATACGGCGATGTCAGCCAGGATCTTACGGTCGATCTCAATGGCTGCTTTTTTCAGACCATTGATGAAACGGCTGTAAGACATGCCGTTCTGACGTGCCGCTGCGTTGATACGCGCGATCCACAGCTGACGGAACTGACGCTTACGTTGACGACGGTCACGGTAAGCATACTGACCAGCTTTGATAACAGCCTGGAAGGCAACGCGGTAAACACGTGAACGTGCACCGTAATAGCCTTTAGCTTGTTTTAAGATTTTTTTGTGACGTGCGCGAGCAACTACACCACGTTTTACACGAGCCATTTAGCTCTCCTGTTTAATATTCTGAATTAATGAAAAAATTTACTTATGCGTATGGCAGGCAGGCAATAACCAGACCCAGATCGCCTTTAGACACCATGCCTTTAGGGCGCAGGTGACGTTTACGCTTAGTAGATTTTTTGGTCAGAATATGACGCAGGTTTGCGTGCTTACGCTTGAAGCCGCCAGAAGCGGTCTTCTTGAAGCGCTTAGCCGCGCCACGTACAGTTTTAATCTTTGGCATTTTAAAAAATATCCACTTCGCATTGTTGATAACATGACCCAGACAGGCGAACAGAAAACCGCACAGCGCGAACGCTGCGCGGTCAATGCTACTTGAAAGCCTACTGTTTCTTCTTAGGAGCGAGCACCATGATCATCTGGCGGCCTTCGATCTTCGAAGGGAAGGATTCGACAATGGCCAAATCCAGATCTTCACACAGGTCTTTACGGACGCGGTTAAGCACTTCCATACCGATCTGCTGGTGCGCCATCTCACGACCGCGGAAACGCAGCGTGATTTTGGCTTTATCGCCTTCTTCCAGAAAGCGAATCAGGTTGCGTAGTTTGACCTGATAGTCGCCATCATCGGTTCCAGGACGGAATTTAATTTCCTTAACCTGAATAACTTTTTGCTTCTTCTTCTGTTCCTTAGAAGATTTGCTTTTTTCATAGAGGAACTTGCCGTAATCCATTATGCGGCAAACCGGCGGTTCGGCATTCGGGCTGATCTCAACCAGATCAGCACCCGATTCCTCGGCTTTTTCCAAAGCTTCGCGTAATGTGACAATGCCAATCGGCTCGCCATCCATGCCTGTTAAGCGCACTTCAGTCGCGCGGATTTCACTGTTGATTTTGTTCGGTCGCGTCGGTAGTACTCGTTTTCCGCCTTTAATACTTTATTCCTCCAATTGGTGAAGATTTCGGCTGCGAATCTCTTGTTGAAGTTTTTCAACAAACACATCGACATCCAGCGACCCAAGGTCTTTACCACGGCGGGTGCGAACGGCAACTTTGCCAGATTCCACCTCTTTATCACCACAGACCAGCATATAAGGGACGCGACGTAATGTGTGCTCGCGGATTTTAAAGCCTATCTTCTCATTTCTCAAGTCTGCCTTCACACGAATGCCAGCATTCTGCAGCTTACGCGTCAAAGACTCAACATATTCTGCTTGTCCATCGGTAATATTCATTACCACGACTTGCAGCGGTGCCAGCCAGGTTGGGAAAAAACCGGCGAATTCTTCGGTAAGAATACCGATGAAACGCTCCATTGACCCCAGAATCGCACGGTGAATCATCACTGGCGTCTGACGATCGTTGTTTTCACCCACGTAGGTTGCCTCAAGGCGTTTTGGCAGGGAAAAGTCTAGCTGAACGGTTCCGCACTGCCAGGCGCGATCAAGACAATCGTACAATGTGAACTCAATTTTAGGACCGTAGAACGCACCTTCGCCTGGCTGGAACTCAAACTCAATATTGTTTTCGTTCAGCGCGGCCGCCAGATCTTCCTCGGCACGATCCCACATCTCATCCGTGCCGATACGCTTCTCAGGACGGGTAGATAACTTCACCACAATCTTTTCAAAGCCGAAGGTGCTGTACATGTCATAGACCATGCGGATACAGCTGTTCACTTCGTCACGTACCTGCTCTTCAGTACAGAAGACGTGTGCGTCATCCTGGGTAAAGCCACGAACGCGCATCAGACCGTGCAAGGCACCTGATGGCTCGTTACGGTGACAGCTACCAAACTCGGCCATACGCAGCGGCAGGTCACGGTATGATTTCAGACCCTGATTAAAGATCTGTACATGGCCTGGGCAGTTCATCGGCTTGATGCAATATTCACGGTTCTCTGAAGAGGTAGTGAACATCGCTTCTTTGTAGTTTTCCCAGTGTCCGGTTTTTTCCCACAACACGCGATCCATCATAAATGGACCTTTGACTTCCTGGTACTGATACTCTTTCAGCTTGCTGCGGACGAACACTTCCAGCTCGCGGAAAATGGTCCAGCCGTCATTATGCCAGAAGACCATGCCTGGCGCTTCTTCCTGCATGTGGTAGAGGTCAAGCTGCTTACCAATCTTACGATGGTCGCGCTTCGCCGCCTCTTCCAGGCGCTGCAGATAGGCTGCCAGTTGTTTCTTGTCTGCCCATGCGGTGCCATAAATACGCTGCAGCATTTTATTGTTGCTGTCGCCACGCCAGTAGGCGCCGGAGATTTTCTGCAGCTTAAAATGATGACAGAAACGCATGTTCGGCACGTGCGGACCGCGGCACATGTCGACATATTCTTCGTGATGATACAAGCCAGGCTGATCATCATGACTGATATTTTCATCCAGGATGGTGGTCTTGTAGACTTCACCACGCGCGGCGAAGACATCGCGCGCTTCCTGCCAGCTGACTTTTTTCTTAACGACGTCATAGTTGGTTTCAGCCAACTGATGCATGCGTTTTTCCAGCAGGTCGATATCTTCCTGGGTCAGGGTGCGATCGATATCAACATCATAATAGAAGCCGTTATCAATCACCGGGCCGATCGCCATTTTAGTGTCCGGCCACAGCTGCTTAATCGCATGCCCTAACAGGTGCGCGCAGGAGTGACGAATAATCTCCAGGCCCGCTTCATCTTTGGCCGTGATGATCGCAACGGCAGCATCTTCAGTGATGGGATCGACAGCATCAACCAGTTCACCATTGACGCGACCTGCGATGCAGGCTTTTGCTAATCCCGGGCCGATGTCCAGCGCGATATCCATAACGCTGACAGGGCGATCAAAAACTCGCTGGCTGCCATCAGGAAGCGTAATTACAGGCATTTCATATCCTTAATTGCAGTGGTAAGCCACACGAAAGCCTACATGCAACGTCGTGTAAATTTAGTGACCTGGCGTAATGTCTGACCCACAGTGTCGGAATGTCGCCAGGATTGCAGTGCGGAACAGATGATAGCAGTTTTCCCCGGCGAGAAAAACCCATGCCGTTTTCGCTAAGCCTCGGAGAGATCAAAAAAAAGCGGCCTGACACGTTGTCAGGCCGCCGCAGCTGCTGCGATGGAAAAGCCGCTTACATCGCGTATGAGAGCATGATAGAGGTTTTGGTATCGGTACGATCCGGCGCAGATTCTGGCGGATTGTTGTTCCAGGTGACGTTGTAAGCCAGCTTCAGCGCGAAGTGGCTGTTGATTGCCACCTGCAGGCCGGTTTCTGAGTTGACGGTGGTGTCTTCGCCAAAGCTGCTCAGCACGGAAACGCCCTGCACGAATTTGGTGGTATCGGTCAGCTGCCACTGGTAGCTGATAGCACCGTAGCCCAGCGCTTTCGTTTCGTGGCCGCCATCATGGAAGTCATCGTAGCGTACGCCCGGACCAAATTCCGCGCGCAGTGAATGCACCGGACCGTTCAGGATCTGACGACCATAACCGGCGGTCAGCACGTCGCGGGAATCGTAGCCGTTGAAGCGATCGCTTAACCAGCTAGCCTGACCGAACAGGTAGTCATAGGCGTTGAGGTTATAACGTGAACGGCCGCCGATATTGTAGGTCTCGGACGAGCGCTCATCATTTGAAGAGGTGTTGGCGGCGTTGCCCCACAAACTGTATGCCATCGATGACTGATACCAGGTCATGTTGGTCTGAGCAGTCATGGATGAACTGGTGGTGTTACCGGTTTGCGCCAGGTAACCCGCAGCAGCAGAACCTTCAAACGGTTTTTTCGCCGTGGAAGGGTCATCCATGGAAGTGAATACGGCATTATCGGCCAGTGCCTGGTGGCAAAACGCTCCGGCGGAGAGCAAAAGTACAGCAGACAGCTTGTTAAAGGCTTTCATTAAATGTGATCCGTGCGACAGTTTAAAAAACGGAGAGTCTGAAGCGTTTTGCCCGGCAATCAACGCAATTTACGGTAAGTTTTGTAAAATATTATTAACTCGCTCGAAATGCGTGGCATTGCTCTGAAACCGCATGTTAATTGGGACTCATCTGATTAACGCGGCGCATTATAGTGGTGCGCAATCGAAAATACAGCCGCTGCGCGACAAGATTTTTCAGATCGTTACCGGCTGCGGTTGACAGAATTTTACTTTTCGACCCGTGGTTGAGCTTTCATTATCCCCTTCATAATTCGCTCATTTTTTCAGCATGGTCTACGCTCAGTTCAGTTTCTCTACCCTGAGGTGAATGATGAGCAACCATTCTTTAAGCCGTTATATTGTGACGTTGCGCTATCAGGAGTCTGGCTTGAGTGACATTCTTGAGCTGACCGGCGCCATGACCGCCGCCGGATTTACCACCACCCTGACAGATGACGATGGACACCCGCATGAGCTGGGAACCAACAGTTTTGGCATTGTCACTACGCTGGATGAGGAGGATCTCAGAGAGCAGGTGACGTCAGCGGGTGAAAGCGCGCTGGGACAAAAGCCAGAGGTGACCGTGACTCCCTTTGAGCAGTACCTGCGCGACGCAGCCGATCATCGCCCTGCCGCTTCACCTGCAGAATAAAGGGTGCGTCAGCGCTGGTTTTGGTGAAGATTTACGCGCTACAATCGAACTTACGCAGCGAATAACGAGGATAGCCCGATGTGGTCAGCCATTAGTCGTCTGTTAAGCGAGCAGTTAGGCAACGCCGAAATCACTCAACGCCACGCCCTGCCCGGTGGCGATGTCCATCCCGCCTGGCGTATCCGCTACGGTGATCATGACGTCTTTGTGAAATGCAACAGTCGCGAGATGCTGTCGCTATTTACCTGGGAAGCCGATCAGCTCGCCCTGCTGGCGCGCACCCAGACCGTCACCGTGCCGAAAGTGTACGGTGTCGGGCATCATCGCGAAGAGAGCTTTTTGCTACTGGAATATATCGAGCCGCAGCCGCTTGATCAGCAGAGTGCCTTTCAGCTGGGACAGCAGCTGGCGCATCTGCATCAGTGGAGTGAGCAAACCCAGTTCGGGCTCGACTTCGACAACAACATCACCACCACCCCGCAACCCAATAGCTGGCTACGACGCTGGTCGGTTTTCTTTGCGGAACAACGCATCGGCTGGCAACTGCAGCTGGCGGCGGAAAAAGGCATTCAGTATGGCGACACCGAACTGATTATTGCCTGTGTGCAGCGGGTGCTGGCATCACATCATCCCCAGCCTTCCCTGTTGCATGGCGATCTCTGGCCCGCTAACTGCGCAGGCAGCGCAGCGGGACCGTGGATTTTCGATCCCGCCTGTTACTGGGGCGACCGGGAATGCGATTTAGCGATGCTAAACTGGTTCCCGGATCTGCCACGCCAGATCTTCGAGGGGTATCACACCGTCTGGCCGCTGCCGGATGGCTTTTCGCAGCGGCAGCCGGTATACCAGCTTTATTATCTGCTAAACCGGGCCAACGTGTTTGGCGGCCACTGGCTGGGCGACGCCCAGTTCGCCATTGGTCAGCTGCTGGATGAAGATGCGCTGGCGGCTCGTCAGGCCAGACCGGCCTGACCGGCTCAGATAAAGCCGAGCAGCGACAGCACGAAGTAGCCAGCGACGGCAATCACTATCGGCAGCACGTAAAGCGGGAAAATTTGCAGGAAAATGGTGTGGCGCGGCACCCGCACCTTCTCTTCCAGCTGCTGACGCGTGCGCCCTTCACTGCCCTTAACCTGCTCCAGAATCATCTGATCCTCAATGCCTTCTTTGACGTGACGCGCCTGACGGCCCATCCGCGCCCCTGACGACTCCAGCGCCAGCCCGACAAAAATCAGAATGTAGATCAGCCAGAAGCCTGGGTTCATCTGGCCGTTAAACTCCGGCACCGGCGAATTATGCCAAAAGAAGTTAAGGAACGGGGTGTTAAACCGGATCATATCGATCATCACATGAACAAAATCGAGCATTACGGCATCAATGCCAGGCTGCTTCTCACTGTGCTTAAACATAAAGCTCAGCACAGAAATAATGGTTGAGAGTAGCGCCAGTAAAAAAATCACCCAGCCAGCCACACGCTTGAGGATGGCGATGCGGCCAGCCTGTTGATAGGTCATGATATCTCCTGAACCCGGAATCCAATTTGCTGTAAGTCTACCTGCCAATGGCGAAATTTCCCAAATAAAGCGTGACGCGCTGCCCGTCGACCCGGGACCGGCTGAACATGCTAAGGTAGACCAAACTGTATAAGGAGACCTCAGATGCCCTATCACCGCCCCGTTCTCGCCGCGCTGTTTGACATGGATGGATTACTGATTGATTCAGAGCCGCTGTGGGACCAGGCTGAAATGGATATTTTTTCCACGCTGGATGTCGACCTCTCTCGTCGCAGCGAAATGCCTGACACTCTGGGCTTACGCATCGATCAGACGGTGCGCATGTGGTACGAAACCCTGCCGTGGCACGGGCCCAGCCAGCAGGAGGTGACGCAACGGATCATTGCCCGGGCGATGGCGCTGGTCGAAGAGACGCGTCCGTTGCTGCCCGGCGTTGAACGCGCGCTGCAACTCTGCCGGGAGCACAACCTGAAAATCGGTCTCGCCTCTGCCTCACCGCTGGCGATGCTGGAACGGGTACTGGAGATATTTAATTTGCGCCACTATTTCGACGTGCTCTCCTCGGCGGAAGCGCTGCCCTACAGCAAACCGCATCCTCAGGTCTATCTCAACGCGGCCAGCAGTCTGGCGATCGATCCGCTGAACTGCGTCACGCTGGAGGACTCCTTCAACGGCATGATTGCCACCAAGGCAGCACGGATGCGTTCAATTGCGGTGCCTGCCGCGGAGCATCGTAACGATCCGCGCTGGTCGCTGGCCGATGTCAGACTGGACGATCTGACCCGTCTCACGCTGGCTGATTTACAAGGCTAATCACTGCCCGCCATCAGGCGGGCAGTTTCAACGCCATCACCGGCTATTGATCTACTCCGCAAATAAATAAAACAACGTTTCATTTTTATTGAATTCATATCCCACTCTGCCTAAGATGCCCGAACAGTCCCTGTTCCGGGGCATGCTTAACCTGATCTGCAGAGAGGCCTGAGATGGACGTTCGTCAAAGCATTCACAGTGATCACGCCAGACAGCTGGACACTGACGCGCTGCGTCGCCAGTTTCTGATTGAGAAGATTTTTACTGCCGATAACTACACCCTGACCTACAGCCATATCGATCGCATCATTATCGGTGGCGTGATGCCGGTGAATAACCCGGTCACCATTGGCGATGAGATGGGCAAACAGCTGGGGGTCAGCTATTTCCTTGAGCGCCGCGAACTGGGCATGATCAACATTGGCGGGCCAGGCCTGGTGGAAGTGGATGGCAAGCGCTGGGAAATCGGCCATGAAGAGGCGCTCTATGTCGGCAAAGGCGCGCGTAATTTAGTATTCAGCAGCCTGAACCCGGCGCAGCCAGCGAAGTTCTACTACAACAGCGCCCCGGCACACGCGACCTTCCCGGATAAAAAAATCACCTTACAGGAAGCGGCTACCGCCACGCTCGGCGATCCCGCCACCTCTAACCGCCGCACCATCAATAAATTTATCGTGCCGGACGTCCTTCCCACCTGTCAGCTCACTATGGGCTTAACCAAACTGGAGGAAGGCAGCCTGTGGAACACCATGCCGTGTCACACCCATGAACGCCGCATGGAGGTCTATTTCTATTTCGACATGAGCGAGGAGAGCGCGGTATTCCACATGATGGGCGAGCCGCAGCAAACCCGTCATCTGCTGGTGCATAACGAGCAGGCGGTGATCTCGCCCAGCTGGTCAATCCATGCGGGTGTTGGTACGCAGCGCTACACCTTTATCTGGGGCATGGTGGGCGAAAATCAGGTCTTTGATGACATGGACCACGTCAAAATCAGCGAACTGCGCTGAGCAGAGGAGAAATATCATGGTACTGAATGCGTTTAGCCTGGAAGGTAAAGTGGCGCTGGTGACCGGCTGTAACACCGGTTTAGGACAAGGTATGGCGCTGGGCCTGGCGCAGGCGGGATGCGACATTGTCGGCGTTAACCGCGACGGTCCGGACGAGACCCAAAGCAAAGTAGAAGCGCTGGGCCGCCGTTTCTGGCCGATACAGGCGGACCTGATGAAAACGGAGGTGGTCGGCTCAGTGGTGGAGCAGGCGCTGGCCGCAGCCGGTAAAATCGACATTCTGGTGAATAACGCCGGGATTATCCGACGCGAGGATGCACTCAATTTCAGCGAACAGGACTGGGATGATGTGATGAATCTCAACAGCAAAAGTCTGTTCTTTCTGTCACAGCAGGTTGCCCGGCAGTTTATTGCCCAGGGTAACGGCGGCAAGATCATTAACATCGCGTCGATGCTCTCCTTCCAGGGCGGGATTCGCGTTCCGTCTTACACCGCGTCAAAAAGTGCCGTGATGGGGCTGACCCGTCTGATGGCCAACGAGTGGGCGAAGCATGGCATTAACGTTAACGCCATTGCGCCCGGCTACATGGCGACCAATAACACCGAACAGTTACGCAGCGACGAGGCACGCAGCGAAGAGATACTTGGCCGTATTCCGGCAGGTCGCTGGGGCGTGCCGGATGACATGATGGGGCCGGTGGTGTTCCTCGCGTCCGCCGCGTCTGACTATGTTAATGGCTATACGCTGGCGGTAGATGGCGGCTGGCTGGCACGCTGATCAATCTGGCGGGCAATGCGCGATGCTTGTCCGCCTTTAATGCGTAATTATTAACGCTTCGTTACAGCGTCACATGTTCTCATTCACTGGATAAATCCCTATACTGGATGCATCGACAGTTTTCTTTGCAGCCAGGTTCCATCATGACGGCCGAGGGCCATATCATTTTCGCCATTGCGAGCGCCATATTTGCCAAACGTGCTGAACTTACGCCAGTGCTGGCGCAGGCAGACTGGTGGCATCTCGTTCCATCAGCCTTGCTGACCTGCCTGTTGCCCGACATCGATCACCCGAAGTCGGTGCTGGGACAGCGGCTGCGCTGGCTCTCTCATCCGATTGCGCGCGCCTTTGGTCATCGCGGCTTTACCCACAGTTTGCTGGCGGTCGCCGCCGGGCTGTGGCTGTTCCAGATCAATCTGCCCAAAGAATCCCCGATTCCGGCCGATGTGTTACAGGGGCTGACGCTGGGTTATCTCAGTCATATTGTCGCCGATATGCTGACGCCGGCGGGCGTCCCATTATTATGGCCCTGCCGCTGGCGCTTCCGTCTCCCTATTCTGAAAAGTCAGAAAGGTAACCAGCTTGAGCGAGCGCTATGCCTCGGACTGGTCGGCTATGCGCTGTGGTTCCCGGTGGGCATGCCTTCGTTTGGTGCAAACGGCTGGCCGGCTCAGCTGTTCGATACCCTGCAAAACGGTGTTGGCCGGCTCATTTCCAGCCAGACTGCGCATTAAACCAACAAATTCAGGCAATAAGTTATAAAGCATTCCATTTGGATATAAGGTCTGCACCCTCTCCTGCTGCTAACATTCCCGCAGTCTTAATTCGTGATTAACATTATGCGGTTTTCCCGACGCGGAAAGCCGCATTACTCTGGAGTTTCAGTATGGACCTTCCCTTAACGCTTAACCTCGTCGCCTTTGTGGTGCTGCTGGTGTTGCTCTCGCGCTTTAGCCGCAACAACTGGAGCCTGTCAAAGAAAGTGCTGACCGGTCTGGTGATCGGCGTGCTGTTTGGCCTGGTGCTGCAGCTGATTTACGGTGAAAACAGCGCGGTGGTTAAAACCTCCATCAGCTGGTTTAACATCGTCGGTAATGGCTATGTTCAGCTGCTGCAGATGGTGGTGATGCCGCTGGTGTTTGTTTCAATTCTGAGTGCGGTTGCCCGGCTGCATAACGCCTCCTCGCTGGGTAAAATCAGCGTACTGACCATCGGCGTGCTGCTGTTTACCACCGCTATCTCCGCGCTGGTCGGCGTATTTGTCACCGGCCTGTTTGGTCTGAGCGCTGAAGGTCTGGTGCAGGGCGTGCAGGAAACGGCGCGTCTGAGCGCCATTCAGAGCAACTACGTCGGTAAGGTCGCTGACCTGAGCGTGCCGCAGCTAGTGCTCTCCTTTATTCCGAAAAATCCGTTTGCCGATCTCACCGGCGCTAACCCGACGTCGATCATCAGCGTCGTCATCTTCGCGGCCTTCCTCGGTGTGGCCGCGCTGCAACTGCTGAAAGATGATGAAGTCAAAGGTCAGCGTGTGCTGGTCGCGATCGACACGCTGCAGTCGTGGGTGATGAAGCTGGTTCGTTTAGTGATGAAGCTGACCCCCTACGGCGTGCTGGCCCTGATGACCAAAGTGGTGGCCGGTTCGAATCTGCAGGACATCATCAAACTGGGAAGCTTCGTGGTTGCCTCTTATCTTGGCCTGGCGATTATGTTTGGCGTCCACGCGCTGCTGCTGTCGGTGAACGGCATTAACCCGATGCGTTTCTTCCGCAAAGTGTGGCCGGTGATTACCTTCGCCTTTACCAGCCGCTCCAGCGCCGCCAGCATTCCGCTGAGCGTCGAGACGCAGACCCGTCGCCTTGGCGTACCGGAGTCGATTGCCAGCTTCTCGGCCTCTTTCGGTGCCACGATTGGTCAGAACGGCTGTGCCGGACTCTATCCGACCATGCTGGCGGTGATGGTTGCGCCAACCGTCGGCATCAATCCGTTTGACCCGCTGTGGATCGCCACGCTGGTCGGGATTGTAACGCTGAGCTCTGCCGGCGTGGCCGGTGTCGGTGGCGGTGCTACGTTTGCCGCGCTGATTGTGCTGCCCGCGATGGGCCTGCCAGTGACGCTGGTCGCACTGCTGATCTCCATCGAACCGCTGATCGATATGGGCCGTACCGCGCTGAACGTCAATGGCTCGATGACGGCAGGTTCCCTGACCAGCCGCTGGTTAGGTCTGACCGATAAGCGCGTGCTGGAAAGCGATGAACACGCCGAACTGGCACATCGTTAATCCTGGTTAAACCTGGCGCGCCTGCGCCAGGTTCTCTTCTCCTCTCCCGCCTTCCTCTCTCCATAATTTCCCCGCTTGATGGCGACGTCGTTAAGAAAGCGTTAAGCGTGGTAAACAGGCGAAAATTCGCCGCTTTAGCGCTTGTCTTTAGCCGGTAAAAAGCCAATTCTGCGTGGAGTCTTATGAGGAGAATGCCCGATGAAAAAAGTTATCGCCTCACTGCTGGCGTTAACCCTGTTAACCCCGGCTATCGCTTTTGCCCATCCTGGCGGATGGGGCCCACACGGCGGTCCTGGTCCTCACTGGGGCGGCCCCGGTCCGGTGCGCTTCCTGCCTGAAGTCGCCACGGCAGTACTGATTGGCGGCCTGACTTACTACCTGCTTAACGGTAATTACTATCAGCGCCACGGCGAGGAGTATGTGGTGGTGGAGCCACCTGAAGAGCGCCGCGTCAGCGACGATATGCGGGTACTGGACTTCAACGGTAAACGCTTCTATGTCCAGCAGGGACACTACTATCAGCGCCAGATCGATGGCGACTACGTCGAGGTTCCGCGCCCGGCAGGGTTATAAGCCGCACCACAACGAAAAACGGCCCGTCATCTGACGGGCCGCTTATTATTCAATTGGGGCTTTACAGCGTATAACTTACTGCTGAGCCTGCGGATCGGTATCGTATTCCGCACAGCTCTGGAAGCCGTAGTTCATTACGCGACCGGTATCGTTATAGCTCACGAAGTAGGTCTGTGCTTTGCCATCACGCTGGCCCAGAACGTAGGTCTGGCAGGTGCCGCGCGCGTGAACCATGGTGATCTCGGTTGACGGTGCGCCAGCGATCTGACGAACCTGGTCACGGGTCATCCCTTTTTTAACATCCTTCACCACCGGCTTGGTGACGTAGCTTTCAGCGCGGTCGTAAGTCGTACAACCAGACAGTGCAGCCAGCGTCAGCGCCGCAGCGATACATCCCATCACTTTATTCATCTTGTTGTTCCTCATTTATTGTCCATGTGCAGACAAGCCTGGAACATAAATTCAGGTTTATCAAGTTTATGGCGAACTTTTAATGCACTGACAACCGTCAGGATTTCGTAAAGAAGGCTGTTTTGCTGTCAACGGGCACGTATAATCAGCGCCAAAAAAACGGCGCCTCTCGCGGCAACAACCCATCTGCCGAGTGCAGTTTGCCATCACCGGCAGTGCCAGGACCGGCTCCGGCATCCGTGACCGCCTGTGAAGGCGTTGTCTGCCTGCTGTTCACCCATCGCTTCAGATACTGAGAATAAATGACACCTGTACATTCCAACCGGCTGGTTTATGCCATTACGCTGGGCCTGCTGGCCGCACTCGGCCCGCTGTGTATCGATCTCTACCTGCCCGCGCTGCCCCAGCTGGCGCGTGACCTGCAAACCGAAACCGCCACGGCACAGCTTAGCCTGACCGCCGGATTACTCGGCCTGGGTGCCGGTCAGCTGGTGTTTGGTCCGATGAGCGACAAATTTGGGCGTCTGCGGCCGCTGGCGCTGTCACTGGTGCTGTTGTTTATCGCCTCGATCGGCTGTGCGCTGGCGCAGGATATTCATCAGCTACTGCTGGCCCGTCTGTTTGAAGGCTTAGCCGGCGCGGGCGGTGCAGTGTTATCACGCGCCATCGCTCGTGATATGTACAGCGGTCACGAACTGACCCGCTTCTTTGCGCTGCTGATGCTGGTCAATGGCCTGGCCCCGATCGCCGCACCGGTACTTGGCGGCGTGCTGATGACGGTGCTTAACTGGCGCGGCATTTTTGTGGTGCTCGGCTGCATTGCCCTGCTGCTGATTTTGCTGGCGCGCTGGAAACTGCATGAAACCCTGCCCGATGCGCGACGCAGTAAAGGTTCCATTTTCTCCGCCTACGCAGCGCTGGGACAGGTGGTGACTCATCGTCCTTTCATGGGCTTCTGTCTGACGCAGGGCTTTATGATGTCCGGGATGTTTGCCTATATCGGCGCATCACCGTTTGTGCTGCAGCAAATCTACGGACTCTCGCCGCAGGCGTTTAGCTTCTGCTTTGCCGCCAACGGTGTCGGGCTGGTGATCGCCTCGCAGACCAGTGCCCGTCTCTGCCCGCTGTGGGGAGAATATCGGGTGCTGAAAGGTGGACTGACGCTGGCCTTTGTTGCCTCCAGCCTGCTGCTGCTGGCCGCGCTAACGCAGGCGCCGTTACCGCTGCTGCTGGTGGCGCTGTTCTTTACCATTGCCAGTAATGGGGTGATCGCGACGACGGCCTCCTCACTGGCGATGCAGAGCCAGGGCCATCGCGCCGGTAGCGCCTCGGCAGTGATTGGCGTCACCATGTTCACCCTGGGCGCTATCACCGTGCCGATTACCGGCATTGGCGGCACCTCGGTGCTGAGCATGACCGCTACCATTTTTGGCTGCTTTATGCTGGCGATCCTGATGTTCATTGTGCTGGCCAAAAAACCGCAGCCGCAGGTGAAAACTGTCTGATTTCGCAACGGTTAACTGAAATCGACTGCCGCTTTGGCTTGTTGTTTTCGCTGAGGCACGTTAGCTTTAATAAAACGTTCGCATCGAGCCGACGGGCCACTGACCTGAGGAGAAGTTCATGTCACTGCAGCAGGAAATCATTGAAGCACTGGGCGTTAAGCCTACTATCGACGCCGATCACGAAGTGCGCGTTAGCGTCGATTTTCTTAAAGCCTATCTGAAGCGGCACAGCGCCATTAAGACGCTGGTGCTGGGGATCAGCGGCGGTCAGGACTCGACCCTCGCAGGCAAGCTGGCGCAGATGGCGATCGGCGAACTGCGCGAAGAGAGCGGCGATAATGACTACACGTTTATCGCGGTGCGCCTGCCCTACGGCGTGCAGGCCGATGAGCAGGATTGCCAGGACGCGCTGGCATTTATCCAGCCCGATCGCTCGCTGGTGGTCAACATTAAAGAATCGGTGCTGGCCAGTGAGCGGGCGCTGCAGGCGGCCGGCATTACACTGTCTGACTTCGTGCGCGGCAATGAAAAAGCGCGTGAGCGTATGAAAGCCCAGTACAGCATCGCCGGTATGACCAAAGGCGTGGTGGTGGGTACCGACCATGCGGCTGAAGCGGTCACCGGATTCTTCACCAAATATGGTGATGGCGGTACCGACATTAATCCGCTGTTCCGTCTTAACAAACGCCAGGGCAAGCAACTGCTGAAGCAACTCGGCTGCCCGGAACATCTCTACCTGAAGAAACCCACAGCTGACCTGGAAGACGATCGTCCCGGCCTGCAGGATGAAGTGGCGCTGGGCGTAACCTACGAGATGATTGATGACTATCTGGAAGGCAAAACCATCGACCCGGATAACGCGAAAATCATTGAAGGCTGGTATCAGAAAACTGAGCACAAACGTCGCCCACCGATTACCGTATTCGACGACTTCTGGAAGTAAACCCGTCCCTCCCTTGCTGCGGCAAGGGAGGCTTTCTCCTGCCTCATCCCGTTGATAGCAACATGCCTGCTACTGTGACACGCGCCACCCTGATCGGTCTGATCGCCATTCTGCTCTGGAGCACCACGGTTGGCCTGCTGCGCAGCGTCAGTGAAGCCTTTGGCGCGACCGGCGGTGCGGCCCTGATCTATACCACCACCGCCCTGCTGCTCTGCATTACTCGCGGTTTGCCCAGACCCGGCGCGATGCCCGCCGCGTACTTAGCCATCGGCGGTGCGCTGTTTGTCGGCTATGAAATCTGTCTGGCGCTGGCGATTGGGCTGGCCAGCGATCGCAGCCAGTCGCTGGAGCTGGGCATGATCAACTATCTCTGGCCCTGCCTGACGGTGGTGCTGGCGATCCCGTTTAACCAGCAGCGCTTTCGCCTGTGGCTGTGGCCGGGACTGGCGCTTTCTCTGCTGGGCATCGTCTGGGTGATGAAGGCCAACGGCGGCGGCTCGCCCGCTCTGATGTGGCAGAACCTGTTGCGTAACCCAACGGCTTACACGCTGGCGTTTATCGCTGCCATAACCTGGGCGCTCTACAACAATATCACCCGTCGCTATGCCCGCGGCGCGAATGGTGTCACGCTATTTTTTATCCTCACCGCGCTGGCGCTGTGGGTCAAAACCTTGCTGAGTGCACCAGCGGTACCGATGCAATTCGCACTGATGCCGCTGCTGGAAGTGTTCTTTGTCGGGGCGTCGACCGCTATCGCCTACTCCGCCTGGAATCACGGTATTCAGCACGGCAATCTGACACTGCTGGCCACCGCCTCCTACTTCACACCGGTTTTTTCCGCCCTGCTGGCCTCACTGTGGCTGGGCCTGACACCGCCGCTGGCCTTCTGGCAAGGTGTGGCGATGATCACGCTCGGTTCGCTGATCTGCTGGCTGGCGACGCGGCGTCTTTGATCGGCTGGCTGGCGATCATTTCACCTGCCTGTTATGCTGTATGGACAACCAGTAAATGGAGTCCATCTTGGTCAGACGTGCTGCAACGCACCGCCTCGAGTTCGACGCGGCTGCAATTTATCAATATCCCGAACACCTGCGTGAGTGGCTGGAAGGCCTGCCCAATCAGCCCGGCGTCTATACCTTTCACGGCGAAAGTGATTCGCTGCCGCTCTACATTGGCAAAAGCGTTAACCTGCGCTCGCGGGTGATGTCGCATTTCCGCACCCCGGACGAGGCGAAAATGCTGCGCCAGTCGCGGCGCGTCAGCTGGATCCCAACCGCGGGCGATCTCGGCGCGCTGCTGCTGGAAGCGCAGATGATTAAAACGCAGCAGCCGCTGTTTAATAAGCGCCTGCGTAAAAACCGCCAGCTCTGCTCGTTGCAGATTACCGACGGTAAACCGCAGGTGGTTTACGCCAAAGATCTCGACTTCAGCCAGTCGCCCAATTTGTTTGGCCTCTATCGTAGCCGCTTTGCTGCGATAGAGCGGCTGAAGCAGCTGGCCGATGAGTATCAGCTCTGTCACGGTTTGCTCGGGCTGGAAGCGCTCAGTGCTCAGCGCGGCTGTTTCCGTTCCGCGCTGCGCCGCTGTGCCGGTGCCTGCTGCGGCAAAGAGCCGGTCAGCGATCATCAGGATCGGTTGCTGGAAGCGCTGGAAAATGTACGGGTCTTTTGCTGGCCGTGGCAGGGCGCGGTCGGGCTGGTCGAGGAAGGCAAACAGATGACTCAAATCCACGTCATCGATCACTGGTTTTACCTTGGCTCGGTCAGCAATATCGAGGAAGCGAAAACGTTGCAGCGTCCCAAAGGGGGGTTCGATCACGACGGTTACAAGATCCTCTGCCGACCGATTCTGTCGGGCGATTATCCTATCCTGCCGCTGTAAATAAAAAAAACCGCCGACGCTGTCCACTTACTGTCAGTGGACAAGGCTGGCGGTCTCAGACCGTTCGCTTAACGAAAATTATTCAGCGGGTGCGGCTGGCGGTGCCATTTTGTCATCGTGCGGACGTTTCTCAGTCAGACGCTTTTCAAAATTGGCGTTGTACTGCTTCTTCTGCTCTGGCGTCAGCACGTTATAGAGTTTGTTCTGGGTTTCCAGCATTTTCAGCGCATGATCTTTCGCATTGGCGGTCATTTTTTCCGCCTGCGCTTCAGCTTTGCTCTGATCGAAGCTGTCCGCGGCAACAATGCTGTGCATCGCACGGCGCTCTTCCAGCGACGGACGTTTCATCTCTTTGCGGCTCTCTTTCATGATGTCACGTATCTGGGTTTTCTGTGCGTCGGTCAGGTTCAGACCTTTAAACATCATCTCCATGCCGCCGTGACGCATTGGCGGTTTATGCATCGCTTTTTCACTGCCGGCTGGCGGTGGCGTCAGGTTATCAGCGGCGGCGTGAACGGCGCTGGCCGCGCCAAATGCCAGTGAAGAAGCCAGTAACAGGGAAGTCAGTTTGCGCATAATAGTGTCCTTATTATTGATTCGGGATTATGACGACAGCACTCTGTCGCGTCTTCGGAAACAAGCATACGATGCTGAACGTCAACTACTCAGAGGCTGAGTAAAGCCGTGAAAGCATAAAAGACAAAAATCCGGCAATCATGAAGAGAATGCGAAGAAAGGCGTGAGGAATTGCAAAACTTTATGAATTTAAAGCGAATCTGGCAGAAATCATGGAGAGGTGTGCGGGGAGTGTAAGGGTAATGGCAGGAAAGCGGAAGTAAAACTCCCGCCTGTTTTCGCTGAATTTGCCCGACGTCAGATCGGCAGCGCCTGAGTCTGCTCGCCCTCTTCAATCAGCATCAATCCGGCGCGCAGGCCGGCAGCGACATTGGGGTTGGGAAACAGAACATACTCGCGCGCCTGCTGGACGTAATAGCGGGTCTCCCCATCCTCCGCCAGCAGCGCGCCCTGCGGAAAGGCGGTGAAGTTGAGCGTTTCCGGTGACATGTGGAGCTGGAAATGTTCACTCAGCCGGGTAATCTGCTGCGCCACCCGATAGTGACGTGGTGTGGAGGTCGCCGGTGGCAGCGCATCGCCGTATAGCAGGGCCGCCAGCGCCTGCTGCGTCGCGCTGAACTGCGTGAGATCGTTCGCGCCAAACGGCAGCGCTTTGCCCAGCTCCAGCGTACAGCTGGCCGCCCCGAAGTGCTCGCAGCTGAAATGGGTAAAGGTACCGCCCGGCGAACGGTGGAATACCAGCGCCTCGAGACCGGCCGCCGCCAGCCATTTGAGAAACTCAGGCGGCCACGGACGCTCATTGTGCGGCATCACGCCGAAGCGTGGATGATAAGAACCGCGAATCGCGGTGTGCATATCAAGGTGCCAGCGTGTCTCATCGCATTCGCCGACCTGCCAGAAGGTCTCCAGTGTCTGCTCCAGACGCAGCACGCGACGGGCTTCGTCACCGTCATCAATCTGCTGCCAGCGTCCGCCAAACAGCCGGTTAATATCATAGCGAACGTAGCGTTTGCCGCTGCGTAGCGCCGAGGGATTGCCGAGGATCACCAGCATCCGCTGCTGCAGCGGCTTCTCGCCCCGCAACAGCGGATTAATCACCTGATTGAGAATTTCGACCGGCGCGGTTTCGTTACCGTGAATACCGGCTGACAATACCAGCGCCTGCTTAACCGGCACCGTCGGTTCCATTAACAGAATGCCGTGATACAACCACTGCCAGCGAAGATGCGCCGTTTCACCACTACGCTTACGCGGCGCCTCGCCGGACAGCGTTTGCTGTAAAAAGTCCTGCATCGTTCCTCCTTTGAGCCTGAAGTGAGCGGCAGCCGCTGCTGCCGCGCCCTTCACTGCTGAAATGCATACACATTTCCTAAGTCTAGCAGCTTCGTTAATTCATCCAGCGCTTCACGTCCTTCGCGCAGTAACTGCGGATCGACCAGATCGGCCTGCGTCAGGCGATCGCGATAGTGGCGATCAACCCATTGGTTCAGCCGGGTAAATAGCCGATCGTTCATTATTACAGCGGGATTCACCGCCTGCTGCTCCTGTGGCGTCAGCACCACCCGCAAACGCAGGCAGGCCGGTCCGCCTCCGTTATACATGCTTTCACGCAGATCAAACACCTTCAATGCCTTGAGCGGACCCTCACTCTCCACCTGCTCGCACAAATAGTCCCAGACGCCCGCATGCTGGCGCGACTCTTCCGGCAGCACCAGCAGCATACTGCCGTCAGGCTGGCTCAGCAGCTGGCTGTTAAACAGATAGGTGTTGACCGCGTCTTTGACCGATACCCGACTTTCCGGCACTTCCAGTGCCACAAATCCCGGCACCCGCGCCTGTAGCCGGGCCAGTAACGCAGGCTGGTCGACAAACGCCTGCTGGTGACAGAACAACATCTGCTGATTGCTCACGGCTATCACGTCATTATGAAACACACCCTGATCGATAACCGCCGGGTTTTGCTGCGCGAACATCACCTGTTCGGCCGGGAGCTGATGCAGTCGCGCCACCGCTTCACTGGCTTCGCGCGTCTGTCGGGCCGGATACCGCTGCGGCGCCCTGCCTTCATGGCTGCTGTCACGACCATAAACAAACAGCTGCAGGCCCGGCTCGCCATACGCACCGCCGAGCCGGTTATGGTTGGCCGCGCCCTCATCACCAAACATCGCCACCTGCGGCAAGGCATCATGCACGCTAAAGTGGCGGCTATCGCGGAAGATGGCGCGCAACAGTAATGCGGTCTCCGGCGCTTCCATCGCCCGATGAAATTTATTATTGAGGTTAGCCACGGTCAGATGGACCCGCCCATCGCCACTGTCAGCCGACGGCGAGACCGTGGCGGCATTCGCCACCCACATCGCCGAAGCGGAGCTGGCGGCCGAAAGTAAACCTGGTGCGGTTTTTCCGGCGTGGGCCAGCACCTGCTCATCGCTGCCGCTGAAGCCTAACTGGCGCAGCGCGCCGATGTTGGGTCGCTCATGCGGCGGAATAACGCCTTGCAGATAGCCCATATCCGCCAGCGCTTTCATCTTCAGCAGGCCCTGCTTTGCCGCCAGCCGGGGGTTCGACGGCTGCAGCTGATTGCGGGTCGAAGCCTCATTGCCAAACGACAAGCCGGCGTAATGGTGGGTTAAACCCACCAGCCCATCAAAGTTCGCTTCCACTGCACTCATTTCGCCGCTCCCTGAGGTGAAAAATCGAGTCCCGGCGAGAGTGAGGCAGGCAGCGTCAGATCCGCCGTTTCCAGCGAGGCCATCGGCCAGGCGCAGTAATCGGCGGCGTACCAGGCGCTGGCGCGATGGTTGCCTGACGCGCCAATGCCGCCAAACGGTGCGGTACTGGCTGCACCGGTCAGCGGTTTATTCCAGTTTACGATACCCGCTCGTGCCTCAAGCAGCAGCTGATCGAACTGGGCGCGGGAGGGCGAAATCAGGCCGCACGACAGACCGTAGCGCGTCTGATTGGCCAGCCGGATCGCCTGATCGTAATCGTCATAGCGAATCACGCCCAGCAGCGGACCAAACACCTCTTCATCCGCCACGCCCGCGACATCGGTTAAATCGATAATGCCAGGCGTCAGCAGTGCGCTGTGGCGATCCGGCCAGCGCATCGCCAGCAGCACTTTGCCGCCCGCCGTCACCCGCTGTTGCCATTCCCCGAAAATCTTTTCCGCCGCGCCGGTCGAAATAACGCTGCCCATAAACGGCTGCGGCTCAGCGTTCCAGCCGCCCGGCTGCAAACGACCGGCGACCTCCACCAGACGCTGTAAAAACGCATCGCCCGCTGCGCCGCGTTTCACCAGCAGGCGACGGGCGCAGGTGCAGCGCTGACCGGCGGTAATGAACGCCGACTGCAACGCAATGTGGACCGCGGCGTCAATATCGGCCGGATCTTCAACAATCAGCGCATTGTTGCCGCCCATCTCCAGCGCCAGCATCTTTTCAGGCTGTCCGGCAAACTGGCGGTGCAGCTGGTAACCGGTATGCGCGCTGCCGGTAAACAGCAGGCCATCAATCTGGCTATCCGCAGCCAGCGCCTGACCGGTTTCCCGCCCGCCCTGCAGCAGCGCCAGCACACCGGCTGGCAGGCCGGCCGCCAGCCAGAGCTGCACGGTTTTCTCAGCCGTCAGCGGCGTCAGCTCACTGGGTTTGAACACCACGCAGTTACCGGCCAGCAGCGCCGGAACGATATGACCGTTCGGCAGATGGCCGGGGAAATTATAGGGACCAAATACCGCCAGCACCCCGTGCGGACGATGGCGCAGGCTGCTCTCGCCGTCCGCCTGTTCGCCAGTGCGGCTATGCCAGGCCTTCACCGAAATGGCAATTTTATTGATCATCGCGCCAACTTCAGTCAGCGCTTCCCAGCGTGGCTTGCCGGTTTCGCGGGCGATGGTTTCCGCCAGCTCAGCTTTGTGTGCTTCCAGCTGTGCGGCAAACTTTTCTACCGCTGCCTGACGCTCGGCAAACGGACGTCTGGCCCAGCCGGGAAAGGCCGTGCGTGCCGCCTCACAGGCGGCGCTGACCTGGGCTGGCGAAGCTGCCACGCCCTGCCACAGCGTATCGCCACTGACCGGGTCAGTTTTGACCAACGCCTCTGCTTCGCCGCGCAGCCATTGTCCATTAATCAGGTGGGTCATACTTTTTTCTCCTCACTGCAAAGCGGCACGACGCGCAGGCTATCGCCCGGCTGGCAGTGCAACGCCCGCATCTGTTCATCCGTCAGGTGCACGCAGTCGCCATCCGCTTCGGCCGGTATCAGCGCCACGCGAAACTGGCGATAATTGTGGTTAGCGACCAGGCACAGCGGCGCATCGTGGCGGTTTTCGCCCGATTCGGCGCAGCGCAGGCGGCTTTTGCGTACCGCCCGGATACGATCGATGTCGCACTCCAGCGTCGGGCCGCCGTCAAAGATGTCGACATAGTTGAGGTAGCGGAAACCTTCCGCCTCCAGCACGGCGCGGGCTGGCGCAGTTTTGGGATGTACCTCGCCAATTACCGCCTGTGCCTCTGGCGACAGATAGTGAATATAGAGCGGATGTTTTGGCATCAGCTCGGCGATAAAGGATTTCTGACCGGTGCCGCTCAGGAAGTCCGCTTTGCTGAACTCCATCGAGAAGAACCGGCTGCCCACGCTCTCCCAGAATGGCGAATGTCCCTGCTCATCGCTGACGCCACGCATCTCAGCCACCACCCGATCCATGAAGCGTTCGCGGAAGTTAGCCATAAACAGAAAGCGCGACTTCGACAGCAGGTAGCCGTTTTTGCCGTCGCGGTAGTCCGGGTCGAGAAACAGCGTACAGAGCTCGCTGCTGCCGGTGTGGTCGTTACCCAGCGACAGCGTAGGCAGCGCGGCATAGACATTCAGCTCTTTGGAGGCGTGTACCTGGGTACCGACCCGGAAGTTATACCAGGGATCCTGCAGGCCGACCGCCACTTCAATGGCGCAAATGCCCACGGCCCGATTGTCCTCACTATCGGCCAGCACAAACACGTAGCCCTGCTCGGCGCGCGGCAGCGTATCCTGCCAGGTTTGTAGCGATCGATCGATGCGCGCCTGCAACGTGGCGCTATCCACCGGCAGCGAGGTCAGCCCGCCGCCGGTTTTACCGGCCAGCGCCAGTAGCTGGCTCAGGTCGTCGCGTTCAACCGGACGGATCACCATCATGATGCGGACCCTCGTACCAGGCTTTCACACACCTCGGCGAAGCGCGCCATGCCCAGCTTCACTTCCTGCTCGCTGATGTTGAGCGCCGGCGCGAAACGCACCACACTGGCACCGGCAATCAGCACCATCACGCCCATTTCAGCCGCCGCGAGATTAATCTGCTTCGCTTTGCCGGCGAAATCGTCGTTCAGAACCGCACCAATCAGCAGACCCAGACCGCGCACCTCTTTAAACAGATGCAGCCGTTGGTTGATCTCATTAAGTGCCGCAACGATCCACTGGTGACGCTCGGTCACGCCCGCCATCAGGGCCGGTTGATTGATCAGCTCCATCACTTTTCCCGCCACCGCGCCAGCCAGCGGATTGCCGCCGTAGGTAGTGCCGTGGGTGCCGACACCCATCACCAGCGCGAGATCCTCACGCGTCAGCATCGCCCCAATCGGGAAGCCGCCGCCAAGCGCTTTCGCGCTGGTCAGCACGTCTGGCGTCACGCCGTAGTGCATATAGGCGTAAAGCGAACCGGTGCGGCCAACGCCGCTTTGCACTTCGTCAAAAATCAGCACCGCGTTGTGCTTATCGCACAGTTCACGCAGGCCACGCAGAAAGGCCGGTTCGGCCGGTACCACGCCGCCTTCGCCCTGAATCGGTTCGACGATCACCGCACAGGTCGTGTCGTTAATCAGTGCGGCCGCAGCGGCCAGGTCGTTAAAAGGCGCATGCTGGATATCTGGCGGCAACGGCGCAAAATCTTTTGAATAGGCGGGCTGACCGCCAGCCGAAACGGTAAACAGCGTGCGGCCGTGGAAGGCATTATTAAAGGCAACGATGCCGCTTTTTGCCGGGCCAAAGCGATCGTGCGCCACTTTACGCGCCAGCTTCAGCGCGGCTTCGTTCGCCTCAGCACCGGAGTTACAGAAGAACACCCGGTCCGCAAAGGTGGCGTCGATCAGCTGCTTAGCCAGACGCAGAATCGGCTCATTGGTATAACCGTTACCGGTATGCCATAAACGTGCGGCCTGTTCCTGCAACGCCTGCTGTAATGCCGGATGCGCATGGCCTAACGCATTGACGGCTATGCCTCCGGCGAAATCGATGTAATCCTTGCCGTTCTGATCCCAGACGGTTGACCCTTCAGCGCGAACCGGCACAAAGGTGGCGGGCGCATATACCGGCATCATCCATTGATCGAAATCGTGACGCGAAACCTGCAGTGACATAACCGACTCTCCTGCTTACCCGGCTGGGTAAATATTTTGTTTTAAAATTGTTAAAGGATGTTGTGAAGCTGCTCTACTGTAGAGTGCAGATAGCGTGCCAGCCAAGGAGATTAATGCATAAAATCGTCCTGCAAACGGATTATCAATAACTTAGTCACTGACACCATTCACTTATTTTGCATATATAGTGAATAATTGTCTTATCGCAGCGGCAGCGCCGGGTTTTAATCAGCAGAATTATGCATTTATGGCAGGAAATATCGCTTTTGTGATCGCTGATAAATTATCTGTCCAAAAAAGGTCAACCGTTGCCCTGTTTTGGCGCAAAGGGCTACCAGACGGTGCAACAGAAGCGTGGCTATAAAGGGGTTACGCGGCGGAAGGCGTCAGGAAAGAGAAAAGTATCTTCGTATGACCTGCCATATCAGCGAGGTGACCTCGCCGACGATGCCAGCCATTCACATCGTCGCAGCGCTGTGCGGCAGATATGCGGAATTGTGAAGCAAAACAGTGGGGTGAACCGGGTACTGATTAGGCTGAATCAGTGAATGCCTCGCATCTGATAAAGCGGATCACGGGTTCTGGGTAAGGAGGTTGGCGACTCAAAACGTTTCACTGCTTCCGCCTGTTGTTTCCTTTGCAGAATCTCATAATCCCTTTCCGGGTCCGTTGATTTTTCTATCGAAGAACAACCTGCGACTAACAGAGAACATAGCGGCAGAAGAAAGTGTATTTTCATGTGCAACTCGCTGAGGTGGCTTAAACATGGCGAGGTAACGACGAGACTGATGTCGATATCACTCTCATCTTCACGCCAGGTTAACCATGCTATAAGCGCATCGGATAAAGGTAATGCTGGCCCGACACGATACAATTAGCCGATACGCCTGTTAGCAGGCACGCTTAAAAGCTGAGCCTGCGCCGGTTTATCCACAGATCTCTATCTTTTCACCTGGATATTGATGGGGTTATCGCCAGGACAAGTAAGACCAGGCCATCAGATTAGCCGGTACCTTAGCGCAGGACGCGGACGGCAGCGCTGCGGTATTTCACCTTACAACGCGACACATCAACGCAGCTGCAACAGTATTACACTTCAGCACGATGGCTACAGCGCCACACCCGAAACGCCGGCTGGTGCCATCAGATCGTAACGCTCATCCGGTGACGGCGGGTCCATCGCCATTGGCGGCTGGATTTTCAGGGTGATCCAGTTTGAGGTCACACGCTGTTGCTTGTTGTCTTCCAGCGTGACTGACAGCCGGTATTCGTTGCTGGCACCCGGCGAATCATCCCACTGCGGTAAAATGACGCTCCAGCCCTGCGGATCGGCATTATTGGCGGGCGGTGTCAGGCTAAGGGCCTGGGTATCGCCCTGCCAGCTAACGGCTTTAATCGGATTACTGGCGCGCACCTGCAGCTTCAGCGGCAGACTTTCACCGGCATTCAATTGCCACGGCGGCGTCGCGAGGAACACCGACAGGGTTTTGCGCTGGCGGAATGAGAGCACCGGCGTATCGCTGCGGGTCACGGTATCGTAACGACTGCCGCGCAGCGAGTGCGCTTCAGCAACGTTACTGGCATCCAGCTGGCGGCTCAGCGCCACACCGAAGCGGTAATTGAGCTTCAGGCCGAGCTGATCCTGACTTTCTCCGGCACTGCTGGTTTTATGGGTCGCGGACAGCGTCACCAGCGGCACCGGCGTATAGGAGAGGCCAAACGCCATTGCGGAGGGATTATGGTAGCGGTTGCCGCTGTTAAACAGATCGACATTTTCGCCGAGATATTGCTGGTAGCTCACCGAGACGCCAAGCTGACGATAGAACGGCAGATAGCTCTGGCTGGTGATGTCGTAACCGCGCGCCATCCGCTGCTGCTGTGAATCGCCGAGATTTTTCCAGCCTGACAGCGGCATATAGTAGTTGGCGGAGAGGCGCAGATTGTCGCTCCAGGCCTCGGTCCCCAGCGAGGCACGCTGCAGGCCGCTGCTGAAAATGCGATCGACAAAACCGTTGTAGCCCAGCAGCCAGTTGCCTGCATCCCAGCGTTGCCCCAGCCCGGCATTCCCCACCAGCCCGTCGCCGGTGTCGTGTACTCCGAGCTGGCTGAAGGTGAGCATACTGTTCTCATCGGCCAGCGCACTGAACAGATCGCCACCGGTGCCGGTAAAGTTACCGTTCATGTCCACCATCAGATCGAGCTGTGCGGTGCCGTACGGGGAGAGCAGTGACTGCCCTTCGCTCTCGACCCGATCGGCCACCTCATCACGCAGATGATTAAAGGCCCAGACGCCAGCCTGCTGTCCAAAGGAGACGTCACTGTCACTGTTGTTACTCGCTTCACCAATACTTTTGGCGACCGCCGCCAGTTTTTTGCTCCACTCTTCATCCTGCTCAGCGCTGCTGCCCAGCGACGGCAATGCGTCCAGCGACTGACGATAGCGAGCAGGATCGTCAAATGGCGTCTCAGACACCTGTGTTTCGGTCTGGAGCGCGCGAACAGGCTGCAGCGTCAGCAGCACCGGTGCGAACAAAGAGAGAATCACTGTTTTTCGTATCATGTCACCAGGCATTCAGATTAAGGTTTAGTGGCAGCGGATGAAAAATAACGTGCCTTTACCTTACCATATTGTGACGGCGATACAGGACAGAGGTGACAAATCGTGCATATGCCAGAAAAATCTGACGCAAAAAAAGGCCTGCCGCAGCAAGCCCGGAGTTAATGCGCATCCTCAGGAGAAGATTAATCCGCCATCGACATTGATCGTCTGGCCGGTGATGTAGCGCGCATCCTCAGACGCCAGAAAGGCCACCAGACCGGCGACATCCTCAGGCTGACCGGCGCGCTTCAGCGGAATATTTTGCACCCACTCCGCCATCAGCTCGCCCTTGCCGTAGGTTTTCTGGTCGCTACTGAGGATTTCTCCCCAGACGCGGTCGTTGTAATCCCACATCTCACTCTCAATAATGCCGGGACAAAAAGCGTTGACCGTGATGTGCCAGGGTGCCAGTTCCAGCGCCAGGCTCTGAGTAATGCCGATGACTCCCATTTTGCTGGCGGCGTAGTGCGGCGTGTAGATGAAGCCCTGCCGTCCCTGTCCCGATGAGGTATTGATCAGACTGCCGCTGCGCTGCTTTACCATATACTTCGCCGCTTCGCGACAGCAGAGCCAGACGCCGGTGGTATTCACCGCCAGCACCTTCTCAAAATCACTTTTCGGCATCGTATCGAAGCGATCGATGGTGATCACGCCGGCATTCTGGATCGACACGTCGATCTGGCCAAAGCGATCGGCAGCCTGCTGATAGAGCTGCTGCACCGCCGCCTCATCGGTGACATCCACCTGTAGCGCCAGAATCTCACTGCCGTATTGCTGCTGTAACTGCTCAGCGGTGGCGAAGACGCGGTCGGCGTTGGACACCATCACCAGCTTCGCACCATCGCGGGCAAAGCGGGCTGCAATTCCGGCACCGATGCCGCGACAGGCACCGGTGATCACCACTGTTTTTCCACTAAAATCGCGGGTCATAAACACTCCTGTTAGCTGTGACGAATGTCAGAGAGCGGTGCCGCCTGTAACTTCTTTTCATGGCGACGTAACAGCACCACTTTGCTTTGCAGACGCTGCTGGAACTGGTCAATGACGACGGCGGTCACAATCACCAGCCCTTTAATTACCATCTGCCAGAAATCGCTGACGCCCATCATCACCATGCCGTCAGCCAGAAAGACAATCACGAAGGCACCAATAATCGAACCGGAAACCCGTCCGCGTCCGCCCGCCAGCGCGGTGCCGCCCAGCACCGTGGCACCAATCGCATCCATCTCAAACATGTTGCCGGTCATCGGATGCGCCGTCTGTAGCTGAGAGGCCACCACCAGCCCGACCAGGCCGGCACACAGGCCAGAAAAGGCGTAGACAAACACTTTGACTTTGATAATCGGCACGCCCGCCAGCCGGGCCGCGGACTCATTGCCGCCGGTGGCGTAGATGTAACGCCCGAGCGGCGTTTTGCGCGTCAGGTAGAGCCCGAGCAGCAGGAAACCGATCATCAGCCAGATCGGGATGTAAACGCCCAGCACCGTGCCGGAGCCAAGCAGCGCAAAGCCGGTATTGCCGAGCGCCGGCAGCCCGACCAGATTGGCGTAGGTGCTGCCGTCGTTGAACAGCAATGCCGCACCGCGCGCCACATACATCATGCCAAGGGTACAGATAAAGGGCGCCACGCCCAGCCGGGTAATCACCGTGCCGTTGATGAATCCCACCAGCACGCCAAAGATCGCCACCACCAGAATCACTTCGGGCACGTTAAGAAACAGCGTATTCCCGCCCCACAACGGCACGCCGTTGGTGAGCAGCGCGCCCGCCACCATGCCGCAGATGCCCGCCACCGCACCCACCGAAAGATCGATACCGCCGGTCAGGATCACCAGCGTCATACCAATCGCCAGCAGGCCAGTAATTGCCACATGCTGAGTCATAATCAGCAGGTTGGAGGGCGTCAGAAAGTTCGGCACCATCACGCTGAAAAAGCCGACCACAATCAGCAGCGCGATGAAAGTGCGCGCCTTCAGCAGGTACATATAGAGCAGATATTTTTGGTTCATGAAGTTCTCCGGCCAGCTTAGGGCCTGGCCCACCAGGCGTAATGGTTGCAGGCAGTCTGGACACGGACAGCGCGGAACAACCAGCCGTACACGCAGTACGTGAGGATTACTCGCTGTGCTCGCCCCTTCAGGGCCGCCCTGACGGGCGTTCAGGTTGCTAAAGCAGCCTGTGTGACCACTGCCCAGCGTCAGACTGACAAATAAAATAGCCCGATGGACCAGGCTTTTAATCCTGCGGGGTTGATGCCGCAATCAGTTGTTCTCGCGTCGCCACGGCACGCGGCAAATCGGCAGTAATCCGGCCATCGGCCATCACCAGGATGCGGTCTGCCAGCGCCATCACCTCATCCAGTTCCGAGGAGGAGAACATGACCGCCAGCCCCTGTTGCGCCAGATTGCCAATCAGATGGTAAACATCGGTTTTTGCGCCGACGTCGATGCCGCGCGTTGGCTCATCCAGCAGCACCACCTGCGGACCGGTCATCAACGCTTTACCCAGCACCACTTTTTGCTGGTTGCCGCCGCTCAGCGCGGTGATCGGCAGTTCCGCGTCGCTGACCTTGATCGACAGATGCCCAATCATCTCATTCACCCGCTGATTCTCCTGAGCCGGCCTGAGCAGCCGCAGCGCACGGCGAAACCCGCGCAGGCTGAGATCGGAGAGCGTCATGTTGGCGGTGATCGACATCAGCTCCACCACGCCTTCCCCTTTACGGTCTTCCGGCACCAGCGCGATACCGCTTTTTAGCCGCTGCTGGAAGCTGCGTTTCGCCAGATCTTTACCCGCCAGCTGCACCTGGCCTGACTGACACGGCATCAGGCCAATCAGCCCTTTAAACAGTTCGGTGCGCCCGGCACCCAGCAGACCATAAATGCCAATCACTTCGCCTTTGCGCAGGGTAAAGGTCACGTCATTCAGGGTGTAACCGCCGTTCTGGTGCAGGGCGGTCAGGCCGTCAACCTGCAATACCGTTTCCCCCTGCGGAGCCGCCTGGTAATCGAACTGCTTCTTCTTATCACCCACCATCTGGGCGATAATCCACGGCACGCTCGCCTCACGCACGTCGCGTTCGCTGATAAAGCGCCCATCGCGGAAGATGGTGATGTGATCGCCAATCTCCATCAGCTCCTCCAGCCGGTGCGAGATATAGATGATGGTGACGCCGCGCCGCTTGAGCTGAGCGATCACGTTAAACAGCACTTTCACCTCGGACTGACTCAGCGCGCTGGTCGGCTCATCCATGATCAATACCCGCGTATCCTTGGAGAGCGCGCGGGCGATCTCCACCAGCTGCTGATGACCGATGCCCAGCTCACCAAGGGGCGCATAAGGGTCAACATCCAGCTCCAGCCGCTCCAGCAGCGTCTTCGCCAGCGCATACTGATATTTTTCGTTGATCACGCCACGCTGGAAAAACTCGTTAGCGATAAAGATGTTGTCCATCACGTTCATGTTGGGGAACAGGTTCAGCTCCTGAAAGATGATACTGATGCCCTGCTTCTCTGCCTGATGGGTCGAGTTAAGCGATACCACCTTACCGTCCAGCAGGATCTCGCCGGATGAGGGCGTTTCGACCCCCGCCAGCATCTTCATCATGGTTGATTTGCCGGCACCGTTTTCGCCAATCAGCACGTTGACTTTATTGCGATAGACCCGGTAGTTAACCTGATCGAGTGCCGTAACGCCGGGATAGAGACGCGACACGTTGCGGGTTTCGATGATCACATCGCTGCTCTGCTGCGGTTGAAGATCTTGCATCTGCCGCTCCTTATTGCCGGCTGATCGACGCCGGAGTGATCTCCGGCAGCGACTGCGGGATGTCCCAGCTACTGAACACGCCGACGACCGTCACCTTATCGCCCACGCCAGGCTTGAATGTCTGCATCAGGCTGGCCGCCTGCTGATTAATCGCTTTGCCGTAATCACCAAACAGCACCTGATCGTTAAAGTCCTGATAGCTCGCGCCCTTATAAGCATCACGCAGCGCGGTCCCGCGAATGATCGGCCCGGTCTGAATAGTGACAGTGTCACCTGATTCATCTTTGACGCTCATCTTGCCGCTGCGGGAAGTGGTGTTTAGCGCGGTGACGTCACCACGAACCGTCACGCTGAATACGCACGGATTTTCCGCCTGGCTGCGGTAGCCATAGGATTGGCAGGCGCTGTCAAAATCTTTCGCCGTCTGCAGCGACTTCATTAACACCGCCAGCGGTTTCGCCTCGGCCGTGAGCTGTGGCACCAGCTTTTGCTGCCAGACCTGATCGATGTTGGCCATCTGTGGATTGGGGGGATTTTTCAGCTCGGCCAGCTGTTGCTGCGACACAATCCGGCAGCCGCTCAGCAGCAGGACCCCCAGTGTCAGCCAGACTCTTCCGGACATCTTCTTCTCCCTGGCGCCCGCTCAGGCAGGCGCGGCGGCGATGAGTGAATTACGATTTGAAGTTGAAATCCTGTACGCCGCTGGCGTTATCCGGCGTAATCAGGATGCCGCGGAACATCACCCGCTGTTTCTCCGGTTTCGCCCCTTTCTGGATATAATTGTCGAGGTCGGTCACGCCCTGCGCCGCAATCGCCTGCGCCTGTAACATCACCGTGGCTTTCAGGGTGCCGGCCTTCACCGCATCCCGTTCGTCATTGCTGCCATCGATCCCCACCACAATCACATCGTTGCGTCCGGCTGCTTTCAGGGCGGCAATGGCCCCCAGCGCCACCGGTCCGTTACCGCAAATCACCCCTTTCACATCCGGATGCGCCTGCAGAATACTGTCCATGATCCGCTTGCCGTCGATCAGCGTTCCTTTGGCATCCTGGCGTGCCACGCTCTGCATATCGCTGTACTGATCCAGCACCTGATGGAACGATTTGGAGCGCGTCACGCAGTTATTGTCGGCCAGGTTACAGGTCAGCTCGGCGTACTTGCCCTTCTCACCCATCTTCTCGACAAACACGTTGGCGACGTCAGAACCGGCCTGGAAGTTGTTATGGGTAATCTGCGCCAGCGCCACGTCATCCACCGGAATTTCACGGTTGATCAGCACCACCGGAATACCGGCATCTTTGGCTTTTTTGATCGCTGCCACGCTGGCGGTAGAGTCGGCGTTGTCCAGCACGATACCCTGCACTTTTTTACCGATGGCGGCGTCGATCAGTTCGCTCTGCTTCTTCACATCTTCGCCGTGCGACAGCACCGAGGTTTTGTAGCCCAGCGCCTGCGCTTTGAGGTTGGCGCCTTTGGCTTCCGAGGCGTAATACGGGTTATCGAGGGAGTTAACCAGAATCATAATGGTGCCTTTCTCGACGGCGAATGCCGCCTGCGAAACCAGACAGGCGGCCACAGCAGTGCACAGCAGGGTACGGTTTTTCATGATGTTCTCTCTTATCGTTATCACTGGGTGTTGATTCCCGGGTGTCAGAGCAGCCTTACCAGATGGTAAATCCGCCATCGATCATCAAATCTGCGCCGGTGATCATGTCGCTGCCGTTGCTGGCAAAAAACAGCACTGCGGCGGCAATCTCATCGGTGTAAGCAAAGCGGCCTAACGGAATCAGTTTCTTCATCTGCTCGCCCTTCTCGCCGCGCCAGGCTTTTTCGCCCATCGGCGTCAGCACCACGGTGGGCGAAAGGGTATTAACGTTGATGCGGTACGGCGCGAACTCTTTCGCCATCACCTTCGTCATGCCGAGCAGTCCCGCTTTGGCTGAGGTGTAGGCGACGTGGTTATCAATGGCGATGGAGGCCGCCTGCGAGGCGATATTGATGATTTTTCCGCCGTTACCCGCCGCGATCATCAGGCGCGCTGCGGCCTGCGAACAGAGAAAAGGGCCAGTGAGATTGACGGCGATCTGCTTCTGCCACTCGGCAAAATCGGTCTCGATCACCGGCTGTAACATCACATACCCGGCGCAGTTCACCAGAATATCGATGCGGCCGTAGTGGGCGATCACCTGGTCAAAGGCCGTCGTAACGGAAGCGGGGTCAGTGACATCACAGCAGACGAAACGCACCCGATCGGCAGCAAACTCCGCCTCAAGGCTGGCTACCTTATCCGCCTCGAACGGCGGATAGAGCAGCGCCAGACGTGCTCCTTTCTCCAGCAACATGCCATTGGTCGCCATCGCAATGCCGCCGAGCCCGCCGGTCACCACCGCGACTTTCTCAGCCAGATTCAGAGCGATATCCACGCCGTAGCGCAGGTTTACGTCATATTCAGCACTCATCCCACTTATCCCCTCAGTTTTTTGCTGCCGCTCAGGACTCAATCATTTTCGAACAAAAATATAAGCTATCGAAAAGAAATGATATGTGGGGCAGATCAAATTTCGACCATCTGCCTGCTGGCAGGGATTATCTTATTGAAAAGACGTGATCCGGCTTGCAATGCGGAAATAAAAGTGCTGAACCGCATGGATGAAAACGCGGATGATTCAATGACCTGTCGGATATTAACTTTCGTTCGAAAATCAATGTTGCTGCGGGCTATCTCGCATTCATAAAAACGTCGCGTTAAACTCTGCGACAGATCCTTCTTCGCCTGAACCCCTGCGATTGGAAAAGGGAGCATTTCGATTGAAAAGCAAAAGTGAGCAGTTAGCTGATATGCAGCAACGCCGCGAAAAAATTCTGGAGATGATCCGAGAGGATGGCACCGTCACGGTCAAAGCCCTGACCGAGACTTTTGGCCTGACGGAAGCCACCTTGCGCAGCGATCTGCGAATGCTGCAAAAACAGGGCTTTGTCCAGCGCTACCACGGGGGCGCAACCCTGATGACCGGCAAACAGAATACCGGGGCGATGCTGCTTGAGCGGCAGACCCATCTGGAAGAGAAGGAGGCGATTGGCCGGCTGGCTGCCCAGCATATCGAAAATGGCGACACGGTGATTTTCGATTCCGGTACCACCACCACCGCCATCACCGACGCCATGACGCATATCCGCCGGTTGTCGGTGGTCACCACGGCGGTAAATATCGCACTAAAACTGGGCGGCGAGCCCGGCATTAACATACTGCTGACCGGCGGCACCTTTAAGTTTCCGACGCTGTCGACCTCCGGCGAGAAGGCAGCTAACTTTTTCGAAAATGTGTTAGCGGAAAAACTGTTTCTGGCGACCGCCTGCATCTCACCGCGCCTCGGCCTGAGCTTTCCAAGCGAAACCGACATCAAGGTCAAGCTGGCGATGATCCGCTCCGCCAGTACGGTGTATGTGGTGGCCGATTCCAGCAAGATTGATAAAGTTTCAATGTTTGCGCTGCCCTGTGACTGGAGCAATATCCACTATCTGATTACCGATAGCGGCATCAGCCCGGCGCAGGTCAGAGCTTTCGAAACGTTGGGTGTCAAGGTGCTGGTGGCACCGCTGCCGATGAAGCGGGCAATGTAACCGCAATAGCGTCGGCGGGGTTCATCACAACGACATGTGGTGCGTCTATGTTGCGATCACGACGCTGAACGTCGCGGTCAGAAAGGTGAACAACCGATGAAAGACGAGATTTTTGAGCGCAGGCGGACACGGGCATTCGCCATCATGGCGGAGAAAAAAATGTGGGGCTGCCACGCCCCACCGCCGTTACATCGACTGCTGTGGAACATGAAAATCTACCTTCCCTTGCCGCCCTTTGCTGCTTTCTGGCTCAATGTGCTGGTTTTTGCCTCGCTCTATACGCTAATGATGCCGCTGCTGCTGTTATTTCCTTCACTTTCCGCGCCCACTTTTGACGCCATTTCCATCGCCACCAACCTGATGGCCGCGCTCTTTTTTGGCCTGTCGATCGCGGGATTCTACGCCTGGCGTAAAAGAGTTTATCGTTTGCCCGAATGGGATCAGCTTTAAGCGCAGCCAGCGCTCGCACCTGACGCTTAGCCCACTCAGATCATTAAGCCCTTTCAGCCCCTCACCAAAACGCGTACTCCAGCCCGCCGGGCAGGCACTTACTGACCACTGCACCTGTCTCACAGCCCGCTCCGTCGCACGGTTAGCCCCCTGACCTCAACACGCGGCAACGCGCGCCAGCGCACCCACCTGCAAATCAGCACGGTAATAACGCACCACCTCACCGACCAGCAACAGCGACGGCGACACCGGCTTCTCCTGAGCTACCGTCTGTGCCAGCCCGGCCAGCGTGGTAATCAACACCCGCTGATCCGGCCGGGTGCCGTTCTCAATGATCGCCACCGGCGTCTCTGCATCACGCCCCTGAGCCTGCAGTTGCGCACTGATCGAGGCACTCCAGCTCAGGCCCATATAAAACACCAGTGTCTGATTGTCCGCCGCCACGGCGGCGGCATCGAGTTGCGGCTCCCCGCTACGCCCGTGCCCGGTAATCAGCCGCAAAGACTGCGCACAATCACGGTGCGTCAACGGAATACCGCTGGCCGCCGCACAGCCGACCGCAGCAGTAATCCCCGGCACCACTTCACAACGGATCCCGGCCTGCTGCAGACTCACCATCTCCTCTCCGCCACGACCAAAAATAAAGGGATCGCCGCCTTTCAGCCGGATAACATCCCGGCCACTGTATGCCAGATCGATCAGCAGCTGATTGATCTGCGCCTGCTTCAGACCGTGCTGCCCAGGCTGTTTACCGACATCAATACACAAGGCGCTCTCCGGCACTTCCGCCATCACCGCCTCGCTCACCAGCCGGTCATAGACCACCACCTCAGCGCAATGCAGTAACCGCAACGCTTTCACCGTCAGCAACTCAACATCACCCGGCCCGGCACCGACTAACCACACTGCACCCTGCTGCGGAACAACGCCCTGTGGCGTCAGTAATTTATCGAGCGATTCAATGGCCAGCGTCATGATTCCTCCGTTACCGATTCGGAAAGCAACAGCTGTTTCAGTTCCGGAATGCAGGAACCGCACTGCGTGCCGCATTTAAGCCTCTCACCTAGCGCCTGAGTCGTATCACACCCCTGCGCCACCGCCTGCAAAATGGCCTGTTCGCCAACCACCATGCAACTGCAGATAATCCGCCCCGCCGCCTGGCCCTGCGCGGCCTGACCTGCCAGTAAACGGTGCCGCCGAAACGCATCCGGTGGCGCAGCCTGAAACGCGGCAGCGACTAAATCGTGATCGACATCCGGCAACCTGGCCCCGGCATAAAACGCCCGTTGCAGCACGCCGTCGCGCCATGCCAGCACCCGATAATCACTGCCGCTGCCGCCCGCGACCTGCAACTGACACCCGGTGAGATCATCATGCGCAGCCAGCCAGGCTTCCGGCGCGCCCTCGCCCGCGACCACATAGCGCTGCACCCCGGCGTAGGGTGAGCGTGCCCAGTAACGTAATCCCGCTGGCGACGTCACCGCGGGCTGCCATAACCAGCCCTGCCAGCTCACCGGCAACGGCATAATCCGCACCGGCGTCTGTTTCAGCGCCGGTTGCTGTGAAAACGGACAGCCTCGTGCGGCGACCAACATATCGACATGGCTCTGCTGACTGAACTGACGGTTCCAGTGCATCGGCACAAACAGCTCTCCGCACCGCAGCCCGCGATCAATCGTCACCCGGACGCTGATCCAGCCCGCAACCGACTGCACCCGCGCCAGCGCCCCTGCCGTTAACCCATAACGGGCCGCATCGGCCGGATGAAGCGCCACAAAGGGTTCGTCACAATGCTGCATCAGCCGCGGCACCAGCCCGGTACGGGTCATGGTATGCCACTGATCGCGCACCCGTCCGGTATTCATCAGTAACGGATAAGCCGCCTCGCGTGACATCACCGCGGGCGTTGCCGGCACCCACAGTCGTGCCTTACCATCAGGATAATAAAACCGCCGATCGCGAAACAATCGGGCGCAACCCTCGGGATGTTCAGCATTCACCGGCCACTGAACCGGACGCAACGCATCCCAGCCAGCATCACTTAACTGCGCCAGCGCGCTGATATCAAACGCTCGTCGACCACCGTTCTCAAAGCCCGACAGCGCCGCGTGTTCACGAAAAATCGCCGCCGGATGCTGCCAGTCAAATCCATCAAAACCTAAACGCCGGGCCACCTGGGCCAGCAACCACCAGTCGGGACGGGCATCGCCAGGCGCGGCGGCAAAGGCGCGCTGACGCGAAATCCGCCGTTCGGAATTGGTCACGGTGCCATTTTTCTCGCCCCAGCCCTGGGCCGGTAGCAGGATGTCAGCAAACGCACTGGTATCGGTGTGCGCCATGATGTCCGACACAATCACCAGCGGACAAGCCGCCAGCGCCTGCGCCACCCGATTGCCCTCAGGCATCGACACCGCCGGATTGGTGCCCATAATCCAGACTGCTTTCACCTCGCCGCGCGCAATAGCCTGGAACAGATCCATCGCCGTCAGACCAGGCTGACGGGCAATGGTCGGACTGCGCCAGAAACGCTGCACCCGATCACAGTCAGCCGGGTCAAATCCCATGTGCGCCGCCAGCTGATTGGCCAGCCCACCCACTTCACGGCCGCCCATCGCATTTGGCTGTCCGGTCAGCGAAAACGGGCCGCAGCCTGTCCGGCCGATTTTGCCGCTTAACAGGTGTGCATTGAGAATCGCCTGGTTGTTATCACTGCCGGTCACCGACTGATTAATCCCCATGCACCACAGCGTCAGTACCCGATCGGTGCCACTGAACAGCGTAAAAAACGCCGTGACCTGCTGCAGTGTCAGATCGCACTGCTCGGCGACGTGCGCAATCTCCCACGGCTCTGCCGCCGCCAGGGTCTCTTCCACGCCGCTCAGATGGGGCAGCATCGTCTGATCGATGCCGCCCTGCGTTGCCAGCCAGCGCAGCAGACCGGAAAACAGCAGCGTATCGCTGCCAGGACGCAGCGGCAGATGCAGATCGGCCAGATCGCAACTGGCGGTGCGGCGCGGATCGATCACCACCATCCGCATTTCCGGACGCTGCTGTTTCGCCTGTGCCAGCCGCTGCCAGATCACCGGATGTGCCCAGGCAGCATTGGAACCGACCAGCACCACCAGATCGGCCTGCTCCAGATCCTCATAACAGCAGGGCACCGCATCCGCACCGAACGCCCGCTTATAGCCAATCACCGCCGACGCCATACAGAGCCGCGAATTGGTATCGATATTGGCGGCGCCGATATAGCCCTTCATCAGCTTATTGGCGACGTAATAATCCTCGGTCAACAGCTGGCCGGAGCCATAAAACGCCACCGCCTGCGGACCATAACGATCCATCACTTCTCTTAATCCCTCTGCCGCGGCATCCAGCGCTGCATCGAGCGTCACTGGCTGGCCGTTGACCTGCGCGGTAAGCAACCGTCCCTGTGGCGTCAGCGTCTCGCCTAACGCAGTGCCCTTAACGCACAGCCGCCCGGCGTTGGCCGGATGCTGGGGATCGCCCATCACCTGCGCCCGATGATTGTCCTGCGGCGTGACGCAGACGCCACAGCCGACGCCGCAATAGGGACAGGTGGTCTTCATGATGCCTGCGCCAGCTGATTAATCGGGCGATTGGCCAGCCAGATCTGCCCCGCTTCCAGCTTCACCGGCCAGCAGCGTAACTGATGCTGCGGATTATCCAGACTCTGACCGTCCCGCAGACGCACACGCTGCTTGTAGAGTGGCGAAATCACCACAGGCTCACCGCCAACATCACCGAGGATACCGCGCGACAACACGCTGGCTTCGCTGCCCGGTTCACGATCTTCCAGCGCATAAAGCGCCTCGCCAAAGCGGAACAGGGCGATACGCTCGCTGCCCAGCCGCGCCCCGATACCCGCCTGCTGTGGCACCGCATCAAGGGCGCAGATCGCGCTCCAGGGTTCAGCGGGCAGTTGCTGCACCGGCCGGGATGTCGCTTCATCCGGCTGGCGCTGGCCGCGTACCCGGCTGTAATACAGACTCTCATCCGGTTGATCGCTGTTGACCGTCGGAGTAAACAGCGCAAGGCGTGACGCATCGGCCAGCGTGGTCTGCCATTCGCACTGGTAAGCCTCCACCACCTGCTGCATCTCCTGCTCCAGGGTGGCGGCCAGACCGAGGCTATCGTCGATCACCACCTGGCGGAGATAGTCGAGTCCGCCCTCCAGGTTATCCAGCCAGACGCTGGTACGCTGCAGACGATCGGCGGTACGGATATAAAACATCAGCAGTCGATCGACATAACGCAGCAAGGTGGCGTCGTCGAGATCGCTGGCGAACAGATCGGCGTGACGCGGCTTCATGCCGCCATTGCCGCAGACGTAGAGGTTCCAGCCCTTGTCGGTGGCGATCACCCCGATATCTTTGCTCTGTGCTTCGGCACACTCACGGGTGCAGCCGGAGACCGCCATCTTGATCTTGTGCGGGGCGCGCAGGCCCTTGTAACGATTCTCCAGCGCGATGGCGAATGCCGTCGAATCCTGTACGCCGTAGCGGCACCAGGTCGAGCCGACGCAGGACTTCACGGTGCGCAGCGATTTGCCGTAGGCGTGGCCGGTTTCAAAGCCGGCATCCAGCAGCGTCTGCCAGATAGCGGGAAGCTGTTCGAGCCGCGCCCCGAACAGATCGATGCGCTGCCCGCCGGTAATTTTGGTGTAGAGATCGTAACGCGCCGCCACTTCACCAATGGCAATCAGGCCTTGCGGAGTGATCTCACCGGCTGGCACGCGCGGCACCACCGAATAAGTGCCATCTTTCTGGATGTTGGCGAAGTAGCGATCGTTGGTGTCCTGCAGCGGCAGATGCGCCGGTTGCAGCAGATAATCGTTCCAGCAGGAGGCCAGTAACGAGGCCACCAGCGGTTTACACACTTCACAGCCGTGGCCTTTGCCGTGCGCCGCCAGCAGATCGTCAAAGGTTGTGATACCTTCCACCCGAATCAGGTGATAAAGCGCTTGCCGTGACCAGGGGAAGTGCTCGCAGATATCCGTCTTCACCTCGACGCCGAGGTTCGACAGCTGGTAGTCCATCACCTGTTTCACCAGCGCGGAACAACCGCCGCAGCCGGTGGCGGCTTTGGTGCAGCTTTTAATGCTGCTCATCTCACTGCAGCCACTTTTCACCGCGGCGCAGATATCGCCTTTGCTGACGTTATGACAGGAGCAGACCTGAGCACTGTCAGGCAGCGCGGCTACGCCGGGCGCTTTGGCCGGTGCGCCCGCCAGCTGCGGCAGGATCAGACTCTCTGGCGCGGCAGGCAGCGGCAACGCATTCAGCATCATCTGCAGCAGCGTGGCGTAATCGCTGCTGTCACCCACCAGCACGCCGCCCAGCAACCGGCTGCCGTCGGCAGAAATCACGATTTTTTTGTAAATGCCCTTTGGACCGTCCGTCCAGTGATAACTCTGGCAGCCCGGGGCCCGCCCCTGTGCATCACCAAACGAGGCCACCTCGACGCCCAGCAGCTTGAGCTTCGTGCTCATGTCTGCACCGCTGAACGCACTGGGTTCCGCCGCCAGATGGCCCGCCAGCACCCGTGCCATCTGATAGCCAGGTGCCACCAGACCAAAAATCTGCCCGTTCCACAGCGCGCATTCGCCGATGGCGTAGACCGCTTCATCGCTGGTCTGGCAACGATCGTTAATCTCAATACCGCCGCGCGGACCGAGCATCAGCCCGGCATCACGCGCCAGTTCATCACGCGGTCGGATGCCCGCCGAGAACAGCACCAGATCGCTGTGCAGGCTGCTGCCATCGGCAAAGTGCAGCAGCACGCTGCCGTCAGCTCGGGTCTCAATCTGCTCTGTCTGTTTTGAGGTATGTACCGTCACGCCGAGCGCCTCGATCTTCTGACGCAGCATTAACGCGCCGCCCTCATCCAGCTGCACCGCCATCAGGCGCGGCGCAAACTCCACCACGTGGGTTTCCAGCCCCAGTTGCCGCAGCGCATTCGCTGCCTCCAGACCCAGCAGCCCGCCGCCAATCACTACGCCGCGCTGACTGTGCCGGGCGCAGGCGGCAATCGCGTCCAGATCGTCCAGCGTGCGGTAGACGAAACAGCGTGCCGCGTCGTGGCCGGGAATCGGCGGCACGAAGGCGCGTGACCCGGTGGCCAGCACCAGCCGATCCCACGCCAGCTGGTTGCCCGCGCTGTCAGTCAGGCTACGCTGCGCCCGATCAACCGACACCACCTGGCAGCCGCTGCGCAGTTCAATACCGTGCTGAGCAAAGAAATCCGCCTCCACCAGAGAGAGGTCAGCCGCCTGCTTGCCGTTGAAATAGTCCGACAAATGTACCCGGTCATAGGCTGGCTGAGACTCTTCGCCATACACCACAATCTGATAGTGCTGATGCAGTTCACGGGCGACCAATTGCTCAAGAAAATAGTGGCTGACCATGCCGTGACCGATCACGGCTAATAGAGGTTTACTCATCAGAAGGCTCTCTGCAGCCTGTGGCTGCGTTTCAGGTTGATCGGGATCGAACAGGGTCGCGAGGGTGGCGGATTCAGCGCGCTGCAGGCGGCCAAGCAGTGCGGCCCCCTGCTGGCTGTCACCAAACAGCAGCACGCCGTTGAGGCGTCCCTGTCGCAGAAAGAGACGACGATAATCGCCGGATATCGGATCAAAACTGCTGACCGACGGCGCTTCACGGATATCCCCGGCGCTGAACAGGGAAATGCCGCTGACTTTGAGCCGCGTGCCGCCGGGCTGCGTCCGGTAATCGGGTTCTGGCGTACCGGCCAGCTGCGCCGCCAGTACCTTCGCCTGTGCCAGACAGGGCGCCACCAGGCCAAAAGTTTCGCTCTCAATTTCACAGCACTCGCCGACGGCGTAGACACCGGGTACGGCGCTGCGTAGCTGGCGATCGACCAGAATACCGCGCTGACACGGCAGGCCCGCATCCCGCGCCACGGCCACCGCCGGTTCCACCCCAATGGCGATCACCACCTGGCTGGCCGCGCAATGGTGGCCATCGGTCAGCAGCACGCCCGCGGCAGTGATCGCCTGCACGCCGCTGTTCAGCGCACACCGTATGCCACGCTCGCGCAGCGCCGTCAGCAGCAGTTCGCCCGCTCTGGCATCCAACTGGCGATCGAGCAGGCAGCCTTTGTGATGAATCAGCGTCACTTCGCGTCCCTGGGCTCGCAGCGCCGCCGCCGCCTCAATACCGAGGAAACCGCCACCCAGCACCGCCACCGGACCGTGGCCCGCCAGCAGCCGCTCAACGTCACTGATGCAGCGGAAACTGCTGACCTGCGGCCGATCGATGCCTGGAATAGCTGGCAGGCGCGGCTGCGATCCGGTGGCGAACACCAGCCGGTCCCAGCCCAGCTGACGCTGGTCGGTCAGCACCGTACGGGCCGCCAGATTGACCTGCTGCACCGTTTCGCCCGCCAGCAGCGTCACGCCGTGCTGCTGATACCACGACGTTGCATGGATCAGGGTCTCGCTGAAGCGCATCTCACCCGCCAGCACCGGTGATAACAGCACGCGGTTGTAGTTGCCATGCGGCTCGCGGCCAATCACCGTGATGGCGTAACGCTGCGGCGCCCGTTGCAACAGGCTCTCGACCAGCTGCATCGCCGCCATGCCATTCCCTATTACCAGCAGCCGTTGCGTCATAATGCGATCCTCACGCCGCCGTGGTCTGTTTTTCATACAGAAAGTGCAGCACCTGCTGGCGCAGCTGGTGATAGCGCGGCTCATCGGCCAGCGCGACGCGTGAACGCGGACGCGGCAGGTTGACCGGCAGGATCTCACCGACTCGCGCTGCTGGGCCGTTGGTCATCATCAGTACCCGATCGGACAACAGCACCGCCTCATCGACGTCATGGGTAATCAGCACGATGGTGGTGTTCAGCTCCTGCTGAATGCGCATCACGCTGTCCTGCAGGTGGGCGCGGGTCAAGGCGTCCAGCGCGCCAAACGGCTCATCCAGCAGCAGCACACGCGGCTTCATCGCCAGCGCCCGCGCGATGCCAACCCGCTGCTTCATGCCGCCGGAAATTTCACCCGGCCGCTTGTGCATCGCATGGCTCATCTGCACCCGATTCAGGTTGTGCTCAATCCAGTCCTGCATTTCCGCTTTACTCAGCCTGCCTTTAAACACCTGCTGTACCGCCAGCTCAACGTTCTGAAACGCCGTCAGCCACGGCAGCAGCGAATGGTTCTGAAACACCACCGCCCGCTCCGGCCCCGGACCGCCGATCTCACGGTTATCACACAGCAATACGCCGCTGCTGGGCCGGCTCAGTCCGGCAATCAGGTTCAGCAGCGTCGATTTTCCGCAGCCGGAATGGCCGATCAGACTCAGGGTTTCGCCTTCGTGAATATCAAAACTGACGTTATCCAGTGCCAGGAATTCACCGCTGGCGGTATTGAAGCGCTGGCTGACCTGCTGGACGCGTATAATGTGTGTCATGGTGAACTCCTTATTTATCCCAGCTAAAACGACGTACCAGCAGCATCAGGCCCTGCTCCAGCAACAGGCCGACGCCGCCGATAATCAGGATGGCGATCAGAATGTTTTCCACGTTGAGGTTGTTCCACTCGTTCCAGATCCAGAAGCCGATACCGAGTCCGCCGGTCAGCATTTCAGCGGCGACAATCACCAGCCACGCAATGCCAATCGACAGGCGAACCCCGGTCAGCACGGCGGGCAGCACCGCCGGCAGCAGGATGCGGCGCATCACGGTCCACTCGGAAAGCTGCAGCACCCGCGCCACATTGAGGTAATCCTGCGGAATGCGTTGTACCCCTTCGGCGGTGTTGATGATCATTGGCCAGATCGAACAGATGAAAATGGTCCAGCTGGCGGCAGGCTCAGCGCGCTGAAACAGCAGCAGGCCAATCGGCAGCCAGGCCAGCGGACTGACCGGGCGCAGCAAGGCGATAATCGGATTAAACATCCGCGCCATAAACAGAAACCGACCGAGCAGAAAACCGGCGGGAATACCCACCAGGGCGGCCAGGCCGAAGCCGATAGCGACACGCTGCAGTGACGCCAGCACGTTCCAGCCGATACCCTGATCGTTGGGGCCATTGCTGTAGAACGGATCGGCAAACAGAATCTGCGCCGCCTGCCAGGTGGCGTACGGCGTTGGAAAAGCCGGCGCCGATAGCGCAGCGATTTGCCACACCAGCAGCAGCAACAGCATCCCACCAGCGACCGGAATAGCCCGCTGGATCAGCGGACGCAGGCGGGCCGGTCTGGCGGCGGCTTTCGGGGTAATCTGCAACGGGATCACGGTGGCACTGCTGTCGGTCTGCACCGGCTGCGCCAGGGCGCGCGCGTCAGTTTTCATGGCATCCTCTCTTAACGTTTGATGGCGAAACTGGCGGCATAGGCGGCAGGATTGCTGCCGTCCCACACTTTGCCGTCGATGAGGGTACTGCTGCGCATCTCTGTGGCGGGCAGCGCGATCTGGCCGACCGCACTGGCGGCCTGTTTATAGATGTCGATACGATTAATCTGGCGCGCGACGGCCTGATAATCGGGATCGCGGGTCAGCAGCCCCCAGCGCTTCATCTGGGTCAGAAACCACATGCCGTCGGAGAGCCAGGGGAAACTGACGTTGCCGTCACCAAAGAAGCGCATCGGGTGCGCATCCTGCCACGACTGACCGAGCCCGTTCTGATACTGCCCCAGCATCCGTCCCTGTAACGTCTCAACTTTGGTATTGATCCAGGCGCGTCCGGCTAATACCTGAGCCGTTTCGCGGCGGTTATCGTCGGAGGCGTCAATCCAGCGGGCGGCGTCCAGTACTGCCGCCGTGAGGGCACGGGCGGTGTTGGGGTTCTCTTTGACCCACTGCGCACGGGTGCCGAGGATTTTCTCCGGATGTTCAGGCCAGATCTGCTGGCTGGTGGCGGCGGTAAAGCCGATGTTGTCGCTGATGGCACGCTGGTTCCACGGCTCACCGACGCAGAAGCCGCTCATGTTGCCAATTTTCATGTTCATCACCATCTGTGGCGGCGGCACAACCACAGTGCGCACATCCTCAAACGGGTTGATGCCAGCATTAGCCAGCCAGTAATAGAGCCACATGGCATGGGTGCTGGTAGGAAAGGTGTGGGCGAAGGTCAGGCTGCCTTTGGCCTGGCTCTCCACCGCCTTTTTCAGGCTGGCCGCGTCGGTCACGCCGCTGGCTTTCAGCTGGTTCGACAGGGTGATCGCCTGGCCGTTGTGGTTGAGCGTCATCAGGTTAGCCATGTCGTGTTGCGGACCGGCCACGCCGAGCTGTAACGCGTAGATCATGCCGTATAACACGTGCGCCGCATCCAGTTCACCGGAAGTCAGTTTGTCGCGCACTGCCGCCCAGCTCGCCTCTTTACTGGCCTGAAGGCTCAGGCCATATTTTTTATCGAAGCCTTTAACGGACGCCATCACCACCGGCGCGCAGTCAGTGAGCGGAATAAAGCCGACCCGGACCTCGGCTTTTTCGGGTGCATCTGATCCCGCCGCCCAGACGGCATTGCGTAATCCTGGGATAACCCAGGCCGCACCCAGCGCGGCCCCGGAAATCAGTAACTGGCGTCGTGAGACTGGCATTTTGCTCATCATATGGCCCCTGAACAGGAATAAAAAAAGGCGTCCTCCGACATGCCGAAGCATGCGGATGGACGCCTTTATCCAAAGCACTGGCCCCACCGCCGTTGGCAGGAACAATGCGTACTGTCTGTAAGGTTAAGCAAACAGCGTGCCAGACTCCCTGCCCACGCGCTATCAGGCCTCCCGCCTCAGGAGTGGTGGAAAAATAACCGTTTTTGCACTCCCCTGACGCAGCGTGCGCACAAGCGTTGTGCAGCTACCTCTTACGGGTTAAACGCTGAGCGTCGCGGCGACGGCCAGCACCGCTTGTGCGATCTCCACGACCTTTTTGTTCTGGTTCATGGCGCTTTTACGCAGTGCCTGCCAGGCCGCTTGTTCACTGAAACCGTGCTGCTGCATCAGCCAGTGCTTGGCCTGTTCAATGATCCGGCGCTCATCAAGTGACGCGCGCATAGCGGCCAGTTCATCAGCCTGCTGCTGCAAGCGCTGCTGCTGTTCGCCAATCAACGACAGTACCGAACGCCCAAGCTGCGGTGCCAAACCATCGCTGTCCAGCGTGGCCGCGCCGGGCAGCCAGTCGGCACCGGAAACATAAAGCGCAAAACTGCTGTTTCCCTGCGCGGGGGTCAGCGGCAATGCCGCCTGGTCAATCGCGGTGCGGCAACGCAGCATCAGGGTAGCGGAGAGACCATCTTCGACCCTTTTCATCTGATCGAGCCGCTCAGAGAGCAGTGAAAACCAGTTCAGCGCGCCAGATTCTTCGCCGGTGCCGCCGGTGCAGGCGATGCGCCGTAGCCGCTCGATATCCCGGCTGGCCTGCGCCAGCGGCTGCCACTGGGTACAAGCTTCAGCATCGGCAAACTGGCTAAAGGTGGTGAAGCTCTGCTCCTGGGCGGCAATCAGCGCCACCATCTGGCTGCGCTGGTCGGCAGTGAACTGCCCGGCCGCAAAGCCAGCGGACCCAATGGCGCGCTCCTGTCCGGCCAGCTCTTTGCCCTGCATAAAGCTGAATAGTGCTATCAGGGCTCGGGAAATATCGGGATGGCTGGCAGTGTCTGCCGCTTCAAAGACCAGATTGAGTAAGGTGCGGATCACCTGATTAAACGCCGCCATTGCCGTTACCTGAGTCAGCGTTTCTTCAGCGATCTGCTGTCGTAGCGCGGGCAGCTCGCTCAGCGCCTGCAACGCGGCGGCAATCAGGTGACAGAAGCGGCTGTAGCCCGGCTGCGCCACGGCGGGCGGTAGCGCCTGATAAAAGTGCTGCAGGCAGGCGCTGACATCCTGCTGACGGGCGAGCCGCTCAGTGCTAAACAGCCGCCCATGAGAACAGATCCAGATATTACTGGCCCCGCGTTCCCGCTGCAGCTGGTGAACCAGCTCACTGACCGCAGTAATCAGTTGTCCGGTCTGGAGTAGCCGTTGCAGGCTGGCAATATCGCTTTCCCGTGATGCACGTAGCCAGGTCAGGGCGTCTCTCATTGCTCACCTCTCATCGCCATAAAACACTTTTTAAGCAAAAGCCGTGCCGCTTTCGGCGCATAAGCGGGATGAGACGGACCCGGAAATTCCGATTTTAATAAGATTATTAAGGCAAACGGATAAAATTTTCTGGTAATAAGTGATTAGAAAAACTTAATAGTTTCCAATTGAATTCAATGCATGGCAAGATGCGCGGCAACATTCACAACCGGTTTGCGGTCGCGATAATTCAGTTCGCTTTAACTATTGTAAAGCATGGCGCTTTTCCTGCGCCCTGGCTTAGCGGTAACGCGCCCGCTATCACGCATCGGCAGCCGGTGCAATGGTTTGAATTCTCAAAAGTCTTAGGTAGACTGAACGCAGTACTATCCCGATGTAATCTGACCTTTTTTTGAATGTCAGAACGTTGGCCCACTGCGGTGCCAATGTCGGCCTTCCCCTGCGTCGGGCCAGGCAATATGCAGATACTTTGATGAGATCACGAGGAACATGGTGAAAAAGAGTCTTGCGTTAACACTGCTGGCGGTCCTTACCCTGGCAGGCTGTAAGGCCCCGCCGCCGCCCGTCACTGATGACACGCTGGTGACCAGCGAAATTAATGGCGTCAAACTGGTTCATCGGCACGCCGTGGCGCCGCCGACTGAATTTGAGCCGGTCAACCAGACCTGGCGGGCGCTATACGGTGCGTCAGTTATGACCACGCCCGATTATGGCGGCAAAGTGGTTCGCTATCTCGAAACGAGTAAACCGTTTGAAGTATTAGGCAATGTGGAAAATCACTGGCTGGCGATTGCTGACCAGGCTGACGGCCCGATGATCGGTTACGTCCCGTTAAAAGCGGGTGTGGAAAGCAGTCGTTATGATGCAACGGTGCTTAGCGATCGTCCCCGTCCCCGCAAAACGAAACAGGTCTGTGTCGCCGTTGGCGGTGCCAGTAAAGCGTGCCGCACTAACGATACCGCGACCTGGATCTTAGACTAAACATGAAATCCGGCGCATATTGCCCGCAGCACCGTCCTGGGCTGCGGGTACAGGGATTTGCCATTGGCTGGAAGATCACGAATTAATGACTGTGGAATCCCCTGCGCGTGAGGTCATCCCCTCAGGCAATGAGAATCTATTACTTCAGGCTGCAGCACCACTGCTGAACGCGGTGGTGCAAATTCGTCAGTCAGCCACCCATGACGACCCCGCGGGCTTACGCCAGTCGCTTATTGATGAGATCCGCCTGTTCGAACAGCGTTGTAAACAGGCGGGTTTGCCGTTTGAGATGATTATCGGCGCACGCTACTGCGTCTGTAGTGCGCTGGATGAAGCGGCGGCACAAACCCCGTGGGGGACGCGCGGCGTCTGGTCTGGCAACGGTATGCTGGTGACGTTTCACAATGAGAGCTGGGGCGGCGAGAAATTTTTTCAGCTGCTGTCACGCATTTCACAAAGCCCGCAACAGCACCTCTGGCTGCTGGAGGTGGTGCACTACTGTCTGCTGCTGGGCTATGAAGGCCGCTATCGCGGCAGTGAAAACGGTCGCGCCCAGTGCGACGGCATCCGCAAGCGATTGAAAAGCCTGATTGACGAAACGCGCGCGCAGCGTCAGACGCCGCAGCCACCGCTGGTGGAGGTGCATCCGCTGGTCAGCACGCTGGCGCGGCCGATGGTGCCGCTGTGGGCCTGCGCGATGCTGGTGGCGCTGATTGGCTGCCTGATCTATAGCGGCCTCAACTGGCGACTGGGTAATGCCGCCGAGCCGCTGCTGCGCGCCATCTACCAGACCCCATTGCCGCAGATTACGGCTGGCCGTCGTCCCTCCTCACCGCAGGCGCTGCTCGATCTGCGCCAGCGTCTGAATGATGTGATTGCCGCCGGTCAGCTGGAAGTCAGCGACGGCGCCTTCGGCAGCAAAGTGATTATCCCGGCGGATAAGCTGTTCGCCGAACAGGGCACGGTGATCAATCCGGTGGGCCGCGCCCTGCTGGCTCGTGTCTCGACGGCGATGAAAAATGTGAAAGGCGCTATCCTGGTGTCGGTGTTTACCGACGATCATCCGGTCGACAACAGCCGTTTTGCCTCCAGTTACGAATTTTCTTTCGCCCGCGCCCGCGCGGTCACGCAGTTGCTGCAGTCCCAACTGGCGGATGGCCATACGGTGCGCTCTGAAGGCCGCGGCGACAGCGACCCGCTGCTGCCGAATGACAGCAGCGAAAACCGAACCCGCAACCGCCGCGTTGAAATCACACTGTTTGCCGCGCCCGAAACGCTCAGTAATCATCAAGGAGCACAATAATGCGCGCTTCCGTTCGACTGCTTCTGACGCATCGATTGTTATGGAGTTTTATCGGCGTCACGGCGCTGAGCTGTCTGGTCTGGATGCTCGGGCCGCTCTGGTCGTGGGGCGAATCGCGCCCGCTGGAGCCGATCCTGCCGCGTCAGCTCACCGTCGCTGCGCTCTATTTTCTTTGGGTTCTGTTCCAGCTGATCCCCTCGCTTTATCGTGCCTGGTTTAACAGCCGGTTACTGACCCAGCTGCAGGCCGCCGGCAGCGACGATCCGGCTGAACGTCAGGTCACCGAGGAGCTGCTCAACCAGCGCTTCAGCGATGCAGCAATGCAGCTCAAACGGACCCAGTTTGGCCGTCGTCACGCTGGCGGTCTGCTGACGCGGTTCAATTCAAACTACCTTTATCAGCTGCCGTGGTATCTGGTGATGGGCGCACCGGGCGCCGGAAAAACCACCGCCCTGCTGAATGCCGGTCTGAATTTCCCGCTGACCGACACGCTGGGTAAAAATGCGATTCGCGGCGTGGGCGGCACCCGGAACTGCGACTGGTGGTTTACCGACAGTGCGGTGCTGATTGATACCGCGGGCCGCTACGCCCTGCAGGAGAGCCAGCGTGCGCGCGACGCCGCCGAGTGGCACAGCTTTATCAACCTGCTTAAACGTTACCGCACCCGTCAGCCGATTAACGGTGTGATCATGACCATCAGCGTCGCCGATCTGCTGAGTGACTCCGCTGAGGCGCGCTTTGCGCAGGCCAGCGCGCTGCGTGAACGCATGGCAGAACTGCATCAGCAGAGCGGCATCCATTTCCCGGTCTATGTGATGGTGACCAAAACCGACCTGCTGAAAGGCTTTATGAGTTATTTCGGCTCGGTGGACAAAGCGAAGCGTGATGCTATCTGGGGTTTCACCTTTAACTGGGACCTCGGCAAGCCGCATAAAGGTGACTGGCATCGCCATTTCGGCCAGCAGTTTCAGCGGCTGGAGCAGCAGCTACAGCAGCAGCTGGCTGACCAGATGACGCAGGAGCGCGATCTCAATGAGCGTGCTGAATGCTTCCTGTTTCCTCAGGAGTTTGCCTCGCTGCGTCCGCTGCTGAATGAGTACCTCGACATCGTCTTTTCCGATCATCAGGATGCGGTTGCCTGGAGTCCGCGCGGCCTGTTTTTCACCAGCGGTACGCAGGAAGGCCTGCCTTTTGACCGGGTGATGGGCGAGCTGAGCCGAAAATTGCAGCTGCGCCCGGCGGGTGACCATTCGATCGCCGCATGGGACAGCGTTAACCGCAATAGCCCGATTCCGGGTAACAAAGGACAGAGCTTCTTTATCCGCGATTTGCTCAGCGATCTGATCTTTAAAGAGAGCGGACTGGCTGGCAGCAACCGACGCTGGGAATACCGTAATCAGCTGTTTCACTGGATCGGCTATGGCGTTCTGGCCGGCGCTCTGCTGATTATGTCGAGCCTGTGGGGCATCAGTTACTACCAGAACCAGCACTATCTGGATCAGGTTGAGGCGCGGGTACCGGCTATTCGTGAGCAGAGCCAGCAGGTGATTCATCAGCCTGCTGATAATATTTTTGATCTGCTACCCTTTCTTAATAGCCTGGTGAAACTGCCGCTCTCAGACCGTTTTTCTCTCGATAATCCGCCGCTTACTATGCGGATTGGCTTATATCGCGGAACCCAGGTCAGCGATGCGGCCTGGGCACTTTATCAAAATGCGCTTAAGTCTTTACTGCTGCCGCGCGTGGCCCAGCAGATCACCAATATTCTGCGTAATGACCCAGGCGATGATAATGCGTATAGCCGCAATGCCCTGCGCGCCTATCAGATGCTCTATCAACCGCGTAATTACGATGGTGAATTTCTGCGTGCCTGGCTGCTGCAAAACTTACAGCGTTCGCTGCCCGATACGGTCAGCACCCGCGATCTTCAGCAGCTTGACTGGCACCTGAGTCAGCTACTGGATCAGCAGATTCAGTCATCGCCCTATGCACGTGATAATGCGCTGATGATGCGGAAACTTGCGGAAAATCTGAAAATTGCGGGGCAATCCGGCCCTGTGCTGGCGGTAACGCCCTCGCGCTCTGCACAGCGGTTGACCCTGCATAGCGAGTAATGGTGAGGTGAATATGGCTGCTTATACTGCCCCCGGCTGGTATGGCAAGCTGCCGTCTACCGGCGACTTTCTGCACCATCGGCTGAGCGAGCAACAGATCACCCCGTGGAACCACTGGTTCCAGCAGGGATTACTGCACTGGCATCAGCAGGACGACGCGGTGACCGCGAACTTTTTGCGCGCGCCGGTATGGAATTTTGTCTTGCCGATCACCCCGACCCGGCAACAGGTGCAGATGGGCTGTTTACTCCCCTCCTGTGACCGCGTCGGACGGGCCTGGCCGCTGCTGGCGCTGCACAGCTTTCCGCTCAGCCAGTGGCATCCGGCGCAGCTGACTATCTCGGGAGAGTGGTTTCAGGAGCTGGGTGCCACGCTGCTGCGTGCGGTACAGACGCCGCTTAATGGTGAGCAGCTTGAGCAGCAAATCCAGGCGCTGACGCCGCTGCTGGTGCCCGCCAGGCAGCCTTCGGACATTATGGATGTGATCGGGTTTCAGGATTTGCCCTGCACGCTGAGCTGGCGTGAAGTGGCTGAACGTTTCGATCCCCAGCAGCATATGAGCTACTGGTGGAGTAACCGCAGTGATGGTTTTGCCCACGCGACCCATAAGCACAGCGGCAACCTCACCGCACAACTGTTTTCGTTACTGTTTAACCCGGCGGCAGGTGCACAGCCGGGACGTAATGGCCTCTACCCACCGATGTTTGAGTAAGGCCGGTTGCGTTTGCCGTTCAATCTGGGATAACTCATGCAATTTACCATTGTGCAATGCACTACGGATGTTCCGGTTAAAACCGTCGTGTTTCAACCGCCTGGAGGCACCATTGGCCGCAGTCAGGACAACGATCTGGTACTGCCAGATGAGTCACGCGCCATTTCGCGTCTGCAGGCGCTGGTTCATGTGTCGCACGACGGCGAATGCCGGCTGACGAATCAGGGCAGTGTCACGCCGGTGGAGCACAACGGCATCACGCTCGGTCGCGGGATGCAGGTGCTGCTGAAGCATGGCGATGCGTTACGCATCGGCGACTATGCGCTGGACGTGCGCGATCCCGCCTGCCATCGCGAGCAGAGCGATCCTCTCGCGCTGTTTGCCGGTAACAGCGACCACCCGGCGAATCCGTTAGGCATTCACGAACATCATGAGGTGGAGGATCGCCTGATGGTGAATGAAAGCGCGCCGGTGCGGCACGAGCGCCACAATGATGCACGGCTGGCGATAGAACCGCAGGCCAACGAGCCGCGCCGTGCGCTCGCCTCCCAGCCGCAGGATCAGGATAAGCTGATTGCCGCGCTGCTGGACGGCATGGGGCTGAGCAACGGGCACGCGACGCCCATCGACGAAGAGCAGATGCGCATCACCGGCCGGATGCTGAGCCTGTTTTCGCAGGGTACGGTGGCGTTACTGTCGTCGCGCTCCATCCTCAAGCGCGGGGTGAAAGCGGACATGACGATGATCCTTAACGAGGCCAACAACCCCTTTAAGATCCTGCCTTCCGGTAAGACCGTGCTGATGCAGATGTATCAGAGCCAGATGCCGGGCTTTATGCCGCCCGAGCAGGCGGTACGCGATGCGCTGGTTGATCTGCAGGCGCATCAGCTGGGGATGATCGCCGGTATCCGCGCCATCATTGCGGCCATGCTGCAGTCGTTTAATCCGGCCCGACTGGAAGAGCAGGCCCGCGCCGACGGCATGCTGCCTAAGCTACCCTTCACCAGCCTCAAAAAGGCGGCGCTGTGGGATTACTTTACCCGCAACTATCAGCGTACCGCCGGCGAAATTGACGATGATTTCCATACCCTGTTTGGCGAAGCGTTTCTGCATGCCTATGACATGGAGGTCAATCAGTACAAAGATTCCCAGACGCGGGTAGATGAAGCATGAAGATCGTTTTTGCCAGCCGCTGCCAGCAAGGTCTGCGCGATGATAATCAGGATCGCACCGGTGCCGAGCTGGACGATCGCCGGGCCTGTTTTGTGGTCTGTGACGGCGTCGCCGGCCTCCCCGGCGGCGAGATGGCCGCGCAGCTGGTGCGTGACTGCCTGATTAGCCAGCTACAGCATTGCGAGCACTTTACCCCGGAGTTTACCCATCAGGCGATCGAACAGTGCCGGATTGCGCTGCACGAGGCACAGGGAAAGAATCCTAAATTTGCACGCATGAGCACCACCCTTGCGGCGCTGTTTATTGACCGCCAGAAACAGCGCGCATGGTGGGCGCACGCAGGTGATAGCCGGGTTTACCACTTCCGGCGTGGGGTGCTGCATGAGGTGACCCGGGACCACAGTCTGGCCCAGCAACTGAAAGAAGCGGGCTATGAAAATACCGGCATTAACAGTAATTTACTCTATAATGCGCTCGGCGCTGAACCGCCGCGTGCCGTCAGTTTTTCTCAGGAGATTGCGCTGGAAGATGGCGACGCGTTTCTGGTCTGCACCGATGGATTCTGGCTTAACCTGACCACCGGTGAAATGGAACAGGCACTGCGTATGGTTAACGCCTGCGAAGAGTGGCTGGCGCTGATGGAACAGGCGGTGAGCCGTAACGTGAAAAAAGATAATCTCAGCGCACTGGCGGTCTGGATTGGTGAGCCGGAAGAAGCGACATTGCTCTATTCACTGGCTGATTCGGCGCGCTTTCTGCCGCCTCGTTTTTGATTCCAAGGATTCTTATGAAACTGTGGTTGCCCGGCATCGCCACCTTACTGATCGCCTTTCACGCCCAGGCCGAAAATTATCGTGTGGTCTATTCGCCCAGCCTGGCGCTGGAGGTCTACATCGATAATGTGGTGAGCAAAGCGCCTGACGACTGGTGCAAGGAGACCTTGCCGCTGCGCATTGTCTCTGGCAAAAGTAAGGATTCGGCGGTGCTGACCACCTTTTTACCGCGCGTCGGCACCCTGCTGGCTAACCAGTGCGGCTTGCTGGATGTTATGCCGTGGCAGATGACCGACAAAGAGGGCGGTGTACTCGCCAGCGGCAGCGCCAGCAAGTTACAGAACTGGCGGCCGATTGTGATGGCGGACGCCACGGCCAGCGCCAGCGCCAGTAATGCCGCCCCGCTCGATCTGTCACGTCCGGCCAACAGCACGCCGCTGCAACATTTTGATCTGCCCAGCGGCTGCCATTTCCGCACCGCCTGGGATGAGAATGCCCAGACGATGTTTATCCCGGATGTCAGCAAGCAACAGTGCTCACCCGACGGCTGGGTCGAGGGCAAAAGTGAGCTGACGCTGGCCACGCCGGATCATACGACGCCGGTGGCAGTGACCTTTTATCAGGGCTATCCGATCGCCAATCTGGCCATCCCGGACAGCAAACTGGAGGTCATTGCGGCGAATAATCAGCGCATGATCGTCACCCGCGCCGAAGCGCCCGATAGCTGGCTGGTGCTGCCGTTTGACAGCCAGCAACATGTCTGGCGCTTTAATGGAACCTTGTTGATTAAGATGGATAAGAATGCTGCGCAGCAGGACGCTGACGCTGTGAAATCGCGGGTTGAGACTTTGCGCGGCCAATGGGCGCCGCATTTCATGCCACAGCAAAAAGTGAATGTGTTACTCATCGACACCCTGCACGCGGATCTGGTTGATCCTGCCATTGGTGCCTGGCGTAACATCAATTAATTACCGCGCAGCCTGGCGAGCAGGCCGTGTTCAGAGAGTTCACTATGTCGGCAAATGATAATCAGAAAACGGTTCCGAATGCCCTGCCGGACGGATACCGCTTTAACGAGTTTGAGATCAAGGAAGTGATTGGTGGCGGCGGTTTCGGCATCGTCTATCGCGCGTGGGATCACCAGCTGGAACGCACCATCGCCATCAAAGAGTACATGCCGGTTTCGCTGGCGGTGCGTGCGGCGGATTTAACCCTGGAACTGCGCGGCGAGCGCTTCCAGAAACTGTTTAACGCCGGGCTGAACAGCTTTATCCAGGAAGCACGTCTGCTGGCCCGCTTTAACCATCCCGGCCTGCTGCACGTATTGCGCTTCTGGGAGCAGAACGGCACCGCCTATATGGGCACGCTTTACTACAGCGGCATGACGCTGAAAGAGTGGCAGCTCACCAGCCCGGAGTCGATTTCCGAAGCCTGGATTCGTCGTCTGCTGCCGCCGCTGCTGGGCGCCATCAGCACCATTCATCAGGCGGGCTATCTGCATCGCGATATCTCGCTGGATAATATCCAGATTCAGGAAAACCAGCTGCCGGTGCTGCTGGATTTCGGCTCGGCGCGCAAAGAGATCGGCAATCTCTCCGATGAAACCGAAATCATGCTGAAGCCCGGTTTCGCCCCGATTGAGCAGTACAGCGAAGAGGGAGAGGTTGAACAGGGCCCGTGGACGGATATCTACGCGCTCGGTGCCGTGCTGCACAGCCTGATCACCGGTAATCCCCCGCCGGTCAGCGTGGTGCGCTGCATTGAAGATAACTATCAGCCGCTGGTTGAACGTCAGCCAGAAGGGTATTCGCTGCCGCTGCTGCATGCGATTGACTGCGCGCTGGCGATGAAGCCGGGCGATCGTCCGCAAACTATCGATGCGTTTGCGGCGCTGATTGATCTGCCGGTCAGTGATGTTGAAGCCGTGGTTAACAGTTTCCCGATACCGGGCGAAAGTCCTGCCGTCGTGGAAGAGGAGCCGGTCGAGACGCCAGCCCCGGTAGTAATGGCGGTGAATCACGGTGCCGCCGCCGCCGAGCCGGTTACGCCGCGCACCGTGCGCCGACTGTCGCCAGGATTGCTGGGCACAGCGGCCGTTGCGCTGCTGGCGGTGGTGGCTGCAGTCTGGCTGGCGAATCGTCACGCTGCAACACCGGAACCGGTCAGCCATGCACCGGTTGCCGCCACCGGTGCGCCCGCAGCGGCAGCGCCGGCCACCGACGCGCCAGCAGTGCTGGCGACGGTTTATCTCAAGCTGGAAAGCGGTGAAAACGTGGTGCTCAACGGACAGCAGGTGGAAGTTAAACCGGGCAGCAGCGGCTTTGCCGCGCTGAATCTGGCGGCCGGACAGTATCGCATTGAAGTGCATAACGGCAGCGTGACCCACACACAATCGCTGACCATTGATAAGCCAGGCACCTGGCTGATTAATCCGGCCAACTGAGGTGAGGTAAGGCGGGAACGTAACCGCCAGCTCACCGTTTCCCCTGCTGCCAGAGGGCGGCAGGGGAAACGGGTTACGGTTACGGCGTCAGGCCTGCTTCAGGCAATGGCTTTGTTGTAACGTCCGTACCTGATGGGCCAGCCGGCTCAGACTCTCCTCTTCCATGCCGCGTCGGGTCAGCTCTTCTTCCAGCGAAAACAGATACTGGGCATTGGAACCCAGCGGGCCACTGGCAGCGGCAATCAGTGGGGCGATCGCCTCCGGGCAGGAGTCCGATTCATACAGCGGGTGACGCGGGTCCATAATAAAGGTCAGTGCCGTCACGCTGCGGCCATCATCCAGCTGCAGTTCGCACCAGGTCGGCAGATAGCAGCCGGTAATCATCTCGCGTTTCCACAGCAGCGCCAGCTCCTCATGCAGCCGCGCCTCCGGCAGGCGAAACGCCAGACCGCTGGTGCGACCGCCCTGTTTCAGCGCCAGCATCCGGCCGGGATGCGTGGCGGTGCCGCGTCCGGCAATCAGCCGCAAACAGAAAGCGCGATGCCAGCCTTCCAGCCAGCCGGAAGCCACCTCATCCGCTTCAAAGATCGGGTTCCACATCAGAGAGCCGTAACCAAAGATCCAAACCGGGCTGTGATCGGGACGGCAGGCCAGCGTAGCCGCCAGCGACGCCGCGCGCTGCTCGCAACTCCAGAGCAGCGTCTCTTCGATATCACCGAACGACGTTTTACAATCCGCTTTTAAAAGAAATTCCCGGGTAAGCAATGCGACCTCCTCGACTATCACGGCGTCCTGTCCAGATGGCTCCTCTGTAATGATCACCAAAACGGCTTCGCGTTTCGTTCATAAAATTGACATTAATCCATTTACCGGACGGGTTTCAAGCGTGAGGTGGGTCGCAGGATAAAAAAAACCAGATAAACCTGATAGCGCAGAGGCAAAAAAGGACCAGATGTTTCTGGCCCTTTGCTGAAATCCGTCTACCTGCCGGCGTTAACGTTTAGGATGCCATTTATCATCATCCCCTTTTTCATACTCTTTCTTTACCGCCGACCAGGCAACTTTATGCGCCACCTCTTCGCGGGACTCATCACCACGACGATCGTCGGCGTCTTTATACTGTGACCAGGCGCTGTTGAATGCCTGCTGATAGATATCCTGCGCATGGGCTGGCAGTACGTGTCTGACGCTGTCGGGTAGATCGTTTCGGTTATCGTAAGGCATGTTTGCTCCTCGCTTTACAGGGTAATATTAAGTCTGGCCCAGCAGCGGAAAATTACAAATGCCGATTTATGCCAGGCTCAGATTAAAAATCGATTATCGGCACTGTAAATGCAGTTATCTGAGACTTTTTATCCGACTATCACGATGAAAGGATGGGTTTCGGATTTTTATTGTTAACTGATTAATAATGAAATATTGATGATAATATCTGGTTAAGAGGCTTACGTTCATTTATTGAGAATAAGTAAAAAGCAGTAAATTTTCCCCGTTGAGTCAGCTGAAAAGATAAACTGCGCCCTGCCCTAAAACTGATTATATTTTAACAGCAGCAGCCGCTGCCCTTATGATCATTAACCAGAGAGGATGGTGAATGCCTTCACATGAAAAAACACGTCACAAGGAATTCTCGCTGATATTTCCCATCGTTACGCTGGGTGTACTCTACTTTTTTGGCGCACAAACCTCGTTCCCGATCGTCGTCGGTATCAACATTCTGGCCCTGATTGCCATTCTTAGCAGCGCGTTCAGCGTAGTGCGGCACGCAGACGTGCTGGCACACCGGCTGGGTGAGCCTTACGGATCGCTGATTCTGAGTTTATCGGTGGTAATCCTTGAGGTGAGTCTGATCTCGGCGCTGATGGCGACCGGCGATGCCGCGCCTGGCCTGATGCGTGACACGCTCTACTCGATTGTCATGATCGTGACCGGTGGGCTGGTAGGCTTTGCCCTGCTGCTTGGCGGTAATAAGTTTGCAACGCAATACGTTAATCTGGCGGGCGTGAAGCAATATCTGATCGCTATCTTCCCGCTGGCGATTCTGGTGCTGGTCTTTCCCAACGCCCTGCCCGGCGGCAACTTTTCCACCGCGCAGGCGCTGCTGATCGCGGCAATTTCAGCGGCGATGTATGGCGTTTTCCTGCTGATCCAGACCCGGACTCACCAAAGCCTGTTTATCTATGAACATGAAGATGAGAGTGACGATGGCGATCCGCATCACGGCAAACCCTCGGCCCACAGCAGCATCTGGCATACCGTCTGGCTGATTGTGCATCTGATTGCGGTGATCGCCGTGACCAAAATGAATGCCAATACGCTGGAAAGTTTGCTGACCGAAATGAATGCGCCGGCACAGTTCACCGGTTTCCTGGTGGCGCTGCTGATCCTCTCGCCTGAAGGCCTGGGCGCGATCAAAGCGGTGCTGATGAACCAGGTGCAGCGCGCCATGAACCTGTTCTTTGGTTCCGTGCTGGCCACCATCTCGTTAACCGTCCCGGCGGTGACTATCATTGCCACTCTGACCGGCCAGGAGTTGATCTTTGGCCTGGAGCCGCCACAGATGGTCATTATGATGGCGTCGCTGATCCTGTGTCAGCTCTCCTTCTCTACCGGCCGCACCAACGTGCTGAACGGTGCAGCGCACCTGGCGTTGTTTGCCGGTTACCTGGTCACCATCATGCTGTAACAACCCTTTTCGCAGACGAAAAAAAAGAGCGATTTCTCGCTCTTTTTTTCGTTGCGGCCGTTACTTACTTGCTGGTATCGAGATCCGGGAAGCTCTTGACCAGATCGTCAATCGCCTTCATCTGCATCAGGAACGGCTCCAGTTTGTCCAGCGGCAGCGCAGAAGGACCATCACACAAGGCGTGATCCGGGTCCGGATGTGCTTCAATGAACAGGCCGGCAATGCCCACCGCCATACCGGCACGCGCCAGTTCAGCCACCTGCGCACGACGTCCGCCAGACGCGGCGCCAAACGGGTCGCGGGTCTGCAGCGCATGAGTCACGTCGAAAATCACCGGGCTATTTTTGGTCACTTTCTTCATCACGTTGAAGCCAAGCATGTCGACCACCAGATTGTCATAACCGAAGTTGCTGCCGCGGTCGCACAGGATCACCTGCTCGTTACCACCTTCAGCAAACTTATCCACGATGTTGCCCATCTGGCCAGGGCTGACGAACTGCGGCTTCTTAACGTTAATTACCGCACCGGTTTTCGCCATCGCTTCCACCAGGTCCGTCTGACGCGCCAGGAAAGCGGGCAACTGGATAACGTCAACCACATCGGCCACCGGCTGCGCCTGCGATGCTTCATGGACGTCAGTGATGATTTTCACGCCGAAAGCCTGCTTCAGCTCCTGGAAAATCTTCATGCCTTCTTCCAGGCCCGGACCGCGATAGGAGTGAATAGATGAACGGTTAGCTTTATCAAACGACGCTTTGAACACGTAAGGAATGCCGAGTTTGTCAGTCACTTTTACATAGTGTTCGCAGATGCGCATTGCCAGGTCGCGCGACTCCAGCACGTTCATCCCGCCGAACAGCACAAACGGCAGATCGTTTGCTACTCTGATGTCACCAATACTCACGACTTTCTGTGTCATGCCCTTTCCTTTTCAGTGGGTACGCTTAGTGCAGCGTGACCTGTTTTTGTTCGATTGCGTGAATCTGAACTTTGATCATTTCGCTGACCGGGTCCTCAGGACACTGCTCAACGAAGTACGTTAAATCATTCAGCGCGATATGTTCGCATTCCAGCTGCGCATAGATCAAACCGCGATCGCGGATTTCATAGGGATCGTCCGGATCGATACGTAACAGCACCTGGCTGACGTTCAGCGCCAGCTCCATCTGCTTCTCTTCCATCAGGGCGGCTTTCAGCGTATCGAGCATTTTACGCATCACGGTGACGGTTTTGGCTTCATCAAGATCGTCATCATACAGCCGCGCGGTCGGACTGATGTTGCCCTTGAGCCACACTTCCAGCGTATGGGTATCCAGGGTTTCGCCATTGAACGGATTGATCAGCCATTTTTCGCCATCAATCCAGTCGGCACGCAGTATCAGCTGGGTTGGGAAGATCACCGGCATCAGCGGCAACTCCAGCTCAGCCGCAATATGCAGCAGAATAACGCCCAGCGAGACGGCGGTGCCCTGCCGGGTTTTCAGTACGTTGTCAATCCAGAGCGCATCAGAAAGGTTATATACCCCGCTGGCGCCGCCAAAACCCCACTGGCGATAGAACAGCTCCAGCAATTTTTCGAGTTGCAGATCCGCATCTTCGGCGTGGCTGACATAGTCACGCGCTTCGGCCACCAGGGCCGCAAGTTGTGCTTCCACCGACACGGCCGGGAAATCGGCGCGGATGGCAAGCGTAGCGCCAATCACCGCTTCACATAACGGTGTCTGGCTAAAATCTAATTGTTCGGTAGAGGTCATGCTATCCCCACAACGGCATTTTGCTCAGCGCCAGCTTAATGACCAGCACCAGTGCGATTAACGCCACCAGAAACGCAATCCAGCGGGTACGGTCAGTGCGTGGTCGGCGGCTCAATGCCACAAATCCTAAGGCGATGTAGATAATAACCCCTAATAGCTTCTCAGTCAGCCAGCTTCCTTGCGGAGTGAAGGGATAGAAGTGCGTAATCATCACCAGTGAGACACCGGTCAACAGTAACAGGGTGTCGTTAGCGTGAGGCAGAATGCGCACCCAGCGCCGCGACAGCATCGCTGACCCGCTGCGCAGCCAGTAAAAACGCAGAACAAACATAAAAATGGTGATCGCCACCGTTAACAGGTGAACATTTTTGATCAGAGGGTACCAGGCGTACATGGTGCGTCCTTGTCAGTCCGTTTTCAGGTTGAAGATTGTCCCAGGGTGACACGAGGATTGCCACCGTAATCATTGACGGTTTCTACCGCGCGATAGCCTTGCTGGCGCATCTGTTCACGCACCGCATCGCCCTGCTGCCAGCCATGCTCCAGCAGCAGCCAGCCGCCGGGTTGCAGCCAGTCAGGCGACTGCTCTATCAGCGTGCGTAAATCTGCCAGACCGGCGTCAGCCGCCACCAGCGCGCTGCGCGGCTCAAACCGCACGTCGCCCTGTTCCAGGTGGTGATCGCAGGCATCAATATAGGGAGGATTGCTGACGATAAGGTCAAATCGCTGCGGGGCGAGCTGCTGAAACCAGTGGCTAAGCAGGAAACGGGCATGGGTAAGGTTGAGCCGCTGCGCATTACTGCGCGCCAGTTCCACCGCTTCGGCGATACGATCCACCCCGGTGACCTGGCAGTCAGGCCGTTCGCTGGCCAGCGCCAGTGCAATCGCGCCGGTGCCGGTACCCAGATCAAGAATGGTGGCGGGAGACGCGGGCAGATGTGCCAGCGCCTGCTCAACCAGCAGCTCAGTGTCCGGTCGCGGGATCAGCGTGGCGTCCGTGACGCGCAGCGGCAGCGACCAGAATTCACGTTCGCCAACCAGATGCGCCACCGGTTCACCGCGTGCGCGACGGCTCAGCAAGGCATCAAGCTGGCTCAGCTGCTCCTCACTCAGCACGGTGTCATCAAAAGCGATCAGCCAGCTGCGCGATTTACCGGTCACAAAACTTAGCAGAATTTCAGCATCGCGCTTTGGACTCTCGCCGCCGCGCAAGGTCGCAACGGCCTGTTTCAGCCAGTGGCGAATCTCCATCAATCCTGTCCAGCCAGCGCCGCCAGCTGATCCGCCTGATATTCCTGCACGATCGGCTCAATCAGGCTGTCGATTTTGCCTTCCATGGTTTCATCCAGACGGTAAAGCGTCAGGTTGATGCGATGGTCGGTGACGCGGCCCTGCGGGAAGTTGTAGGTGCGGATACGGTCGGAGCGGTCACCGCTGCCCAGCAGGTTACGACGGGTGCTGGCTTCAGCGGCGTGACGACGGGCCATTTCAGCGGCGTGGATACGCGCGCCCAGCACCGCCAGCGCTTTGGCTTTGTTTTTATGCTGCGAACGTTCGTCCTGACACTCCACCACAATGCCGGTCGGCAGGTGAGTAATACGGATGGCTGAGTCGGTGGTGTTAACGTGCTGACCGCCGGCGCCCGATGAGCGGAAGGTATCGATCTTCAGATCGCCGGCGTTGATCTCCGGCAGTTCCGCTTCAGGAATTTCCGGCATCACCGCCACGGTGCAGGCGGAGGTATGGATTCGGCCCTGTGATTCGGTTTCAGGCACGCGCTGAACCCGGTGTCCGCCCGATTCAAACTTCAGGCGACCATAGGCACCGTCGCCCGTGACCCTGGCGATCACCTCTTTGTAACCGCCATGTTCGCCTTCGTTGGCGCTGACGATCTCTACCCGCCAGCGGCGCGCTTCAGCATAGCGGCTGTACATGCGGAACAGATCACCGGCGAAAATCGCCGCTTCATCACCGCCGGTCCCGGCGCGCACTTCAATGAAGCAGGCGCGTTCATCATCGGGATCTTTCGGCAGCAACAGCACCTGCAACTGCTGCTCCAGCACTTCACTCTGCTCACGCGCCGCCTGCAGCTCTTCCTGCGCCATGTCGCGCATTTCAGGATCGTCGAGCATCTGCTGCGCGGTTTCGATATCTTCCTGCACCTGCTGCCAGTCGCGGAAGCAACGGGTCACATCGGTCAGCTGGGCATATTCGCGTGACAGCGCACGGAAACGCTCCTGATCGGCGATCACGCCAGCATCGCCCAGCATCGCTTCCACTTCTTCGTGGCGCTCCTGCAGGGCTTCCAGTTTGGCAACTATAGAGGTTTTCATTTAAATATGGGATTCCCGTAACAGGTGGCAGCAGCCTGGTGCCTACTCGAGACCCAGGCTGTCGCGTAAAATCTGCAGGCGTTCATTATCGCCGTCGCGGGCGGCCTGCTGAAGCGATTTGGTTGGTGCGTGAATTAAACGGTTGGTCAGCTTGTGTGCCAGTTCCTGCATCACTTTTTGTGGGTCGGCACCCTGTTGCAGCGCCTGCAGCGCGCGGCCTTCCAGCTCAGCACGGATCTCGTCCGCCTGAGAGCGGTATTCACGAATGGTGTTGACCGCGCCCTGAGAACGCAGCCACGCCATAAATTCGCCGCTCTCCTGCACCACGATGCTCTCGGCCTGCACTGCCGCGGCTTTGCGCTGCGCCAGATTCTGCTCGATAATCGCCTGCAGGTCATCGACGCTATAGAGATAGGCATTCGGCAGCTTGCCCACTTCCGGCTCGACATCGCGCGGAACGGCGATATCCACCAGCAGCATCGGCTTATTACGACGTGCCTTCAGCGCGCGCTCCATCATGCCTTTGCCAATAATCGGCAACGGACTGGCGGTGGAAGAGATGATAATGTCAGCTTCGGCCAGGCGGGCATCAATCTCCGCCAGGCTGATGACATCGGCCCCGACTTCGTTCGCCAGGGTTTCCGCCCGCTCGCGAGTGCGGTTAGCGATGATGAGTTTTTTGACCTGATGCTCGCGCAGATGGCGCGCCACCAGCTCAATGGTTTCACCGGCACCGACCAGCAGCACGTTGACGGAAGAGAGCGATTCAAAAATCTGACGCGCCAGGGTACAGGCGGCAAACGCCACCGAGACGGCATTGGCACCGATATCAGTTTCGGTCCGCACCCGCTTGGCGACAGAGAAGGTTTTCTGGAACATGCGTTCCAGTTCGCTGCTCAGCGCCTGGCCGCGCGAGGAGTCGGCAAAGGCTTTCTTCACCTGGCCGAGAATCTGCGGTTCACCCAGCACCAGCGAATCGAGCCCGCTGGCGACACGCATCAGGTGGCTGACCGCCTCGTTATCCTGATGCCAGTAAAGGCTGTTGCGTACGTCTTCTTCATCGAGCTGATGATAGTCGCATAACCAGCGTACCAGACGCGCCTGCAAATCAGCCTGCTGCTCTACACTGAGGTAGAGTTCGGTCCGGTTACAGGTCGACAGCACCACGCCGCTCTGCACCATTGGCTGTGATAACAGGCTGTTCAGCGCCTGCTCAAGCGTCTCCGGCCCGAACGAGACACGTTCGCGCAGAGCAATGGGGGCAGTTTTGTGATTGATTCCGAGAGCGAGCAGCGTCATGGTGGTTTCGGTTGGGATGTCCCAATAATGTCAGGGTTTTGTGAGGCGCATTCTACAAGATGCGACAGATCAAGAAAAGCCATACAAAGCCTATGACTGTAATAAGATTAACCTGATCGTGCTCAATTTGCTGCATAACAGCATTGACGGCTTAAATACGGATGGTTAGCGTTATCCGTTACGAATTATAAACGTGTCTGAGGAGATGACCACTTGATGCTTTATTCACCACGCACTCTGTTGCGCATTTTGCCCCTTGCCAGCGTATTGCTGGCTGCCTGTAGCGTGAACAAACCGCAAGGTCCGGGCCCCAGCGTAACTGCGCCACAGTGGCAACAGCATCAGCAGGCAGTATCGAAAGTCACGCATTATCAGACGCGCGGCGCTTTTGCTTACCTTTCTGACAAGCAAAAAGTCTACGCACGCTTTAACTGGCAGCAGACCGCGCCCGATCGTTATCGCCTGTTGCTGACCAATCCGCTCGGCAGCACCGAGTTGCAGCTGGATGCCCAGGGTACAGTGGTGCAGATCGTTGACAACAAAGGCAAACGCTACGTCAGCAACGACGCGCAGAAGATGATTTCGCAGCTGACCGGGATGAACATTCCGCTGGCTAACCTGCGTCAGTGGATGATGGGTCTGCCAGGCGAAGCCACCGACTATCAGCTTAATGAGAACTACCAGCTGCGCAGCCTGAACTACAGCCGTGATGGCCAGAGCTGGCAGGTGTCGATTGCCGGTTACGACAGCAAAGTGACGCCGCCGCTGCCCGCCAGTCTGGAGCTGAAAGAAGGCGATCAGCGGATTAAACTGCGTATGGACAGCTGGACCGTTCAATGATCACCTACTGGCCATCACCGGCAAAACTGAACCTTTTTCTCTACATCACCGGCCGTCGTCCCGACGGCTATCACAACCTGCAGACGCTGTTTCAGTTTCTCGATTATGGCGACAGGTTGCAGATTACGGTCGATCAGAGCGATCGCATCCAGCTGCTGACGCCGGTCGCAGGCGTGGCCGAGGCGGATAACCTGATCGTCCGGGCGGCCGAACGCTTAAAACAGGCGGCACAGGCGAAGCAGACGCTGCCCGCCCAGGCTGGCGCGCAGATTGCCATTGAGAAGCGTTTGCCGATGGGTGGTGGTCTCGGCGGCGGCTCATCCAACGCGGCAACCGTGCTGGTGGCGCTCAATCATCTGTGGCAAACCGGCCTGACGCCGGATGAGCTGGCGGCCATTGGCGTGCAGCTCGGTGCCGACGTTCCGGTGTTCGTAAAAGGCTTCGCCGCCTTTGCTCAGGGTGTCGGTGAACAACTTCAGCCCGCAGAGCCGGAAGAAAAGTGGTATCTTGTCGCCCATCCCGGCGTGAGTATCAGCACCCCGGCAGTCTTCAACGACCCCGCGCTGACGCGAGACACGCCGGTGCGCAGTTTAGCGACGCTTTTATCCTCACCCTTCGCTAATGATTGTGAAGCAGTGGTAAGAAAACGTTTTCGCGAGGTTGAAGAGCTTGTTTCCTGGCTGCTAGAATACGCGCCGTCGCGCCTGACTGGCACTGGCGCTTGTGTGTTTGCTGAATTTGACACCGAGTCTGCTGCTCGTCAGGTGCTGGAACTTGCCCCGAATGGGGTGCGCGGATTTGTAGCCCGAGGCGTAAATGTTTCGCCGCTACAGCGTGCCCTGCGAGGCGATTAGCGAATGCGTGACAGTGTCACCCCGTTCCAGACACTGCACGTTTCGCATCAACACACCCGTGTGAACGCCCATGACCGTATTCGCCGGTTACTGTCGTGCCGTTCATTCTCTGGACGCAAAGCCTGAGGTTCTTCTCGTGCCTGATATGAAGCTATTTGCTGGTAACGCCACCCCGGAACTAGCACAACGTATTGCCAACCGCCTTTACACCAGTCTGGGAGACGCCGCCGTTGGTCGTTTCAGTGACGGTGAAGTGAGCGTACAGATTAACGAAAATGTACGCGGTGGTGATATTTTCATCATCCAGTCCACCTGTGCTCCCACCAACGATAATCTGATGGAACTGGTTGTGATGGTCGACGCGCTGCGTCGTGCTTCTGCTGGTCGTATTACCGCAGTCATCCCCTACTTTGGTTATGCCCGTCAGGATCGCCGCGTGCGCTCCGCGCGTGTACCTATTACCGCTAAAGTAGTGGCAGACTTCCTTTCCAGCGTCGGTGTTGACCGTGTTCTGACGGTTGACCTGCACGCCGAGCAGATCCAGGGCTTCTTCGACGTCCCGGTTGATAACGTATTTGGCAGCCCGATTCTGCTGGAAGACATGCTGCAGATTGGTCTGGAAAACCCGATTGTTGTTTCTCCCGATATTGGTGGCGTAGTACGTGCCCGTGCTATCGCTAAACTGCTGAACGACACCGATATGGCAATCATCGATAAACGCCGCCCGCGCGCGAACGTTTCTCAGGTGATGCACATTATTGGTGACGTTGCTGGCCGCGACTGCGTGCTGGTCGACGACATGATCGACACCGGCGGCACGCTGTGTAAAGCGGCTGAAGCGTTGAAAGAGCGCGGTGCGAAGCGCGTATTTGCTTACGCAACGCACCCGATCTTCTCAGGCAACGCGGTTGAAAACCTGCGTAAGTCGGTGATCGACCAGGTGATTGTCTGCGATACCATTCCGCTGTCTGAAGAGATGAAGTCACTGCCGAATGTGCGCACCCTGACTTTGTCTGGCATGCTGGCTGAAGCGATTCGCCGCATCAGTAACGAAGAGTCAATCTCGGCGATGTTCGAGCATTAATCTTCGCGAAACCGGGCTTCATGCCCGGTTTTTTTCATGTGTGCGACGGCCCGATTAACTCGCTGCCTTTAGTGCTATTCCCGCGATAAATTTCCCCGAAATCGATTATTTTCAACGCCACCCACTCTTTTAGTAAAACGCCGCATTCCTCACTTCTGCCCCAGACGGTTAAGTGATAATTTGCTGCGCACTTTTCATCACAACGCCACCACTATGACTCTGGATATCTATACGCTATTTATTTGTGAGCTCTACGTGTTGGGTTTTTTAAGCATCATCATGGTTTTTGCCTGGATGGGATCGCAATACGATCGCGTGCTGGGTTTTACCTGTCTGTCGCTTGTTTTTACCCTGGTGGCGGTGTTTTTTAGCAGTTTACGCAGCAGCGGAATGCAGTTTCTGCCGGTTGCCGCCGGCAATGTGCTGGTGATGCTGGCCTATGGCGGCTTACTCAATGCCTTTCGCTTATTCTGCGGTAAAAAGATCGGCACCGGCTGGCTGCTGGGCGCACTGCTCTGGGCGATCCTCTGCTGTTTTCCAGCGTTCTACTACAGCTTACCCAAGCGGGTGCTGGTGCTGTGCATCGCCTGTGTTGCATACACGGCGGCGCTGATCCAGTTGTTATGGCTGGCCCGTGATTCGCTGAAAGTCACCTTCTGGCCCGCGCAGCTGCTGCTGTGGATCCATCTGCTGTTTCATCTGGCGCGGATGCTGCTGGACAAGGCGATACCGACCCGCCTGCACGGTGCGATTGGCGGGTCTGACTTTTCGGTTTATGTGATTCTGGAATCGATTCTGTTTGTCATCGGCCTGACCTTCACCATTCTGGCGATGGTCAATGAGCGCACCCAGATCGCCTACAAATACGCCTCACTGCACGATCCGCTGACCAGCGTCTGGAACCGGCGGGCGCTGTTCCTTGAGGCGGAGAAAATCGTGGCGCGCTGCCATCGGCAGAACCGCCCGTTTACTGCGGTGCTGTTCGATCTCGATCACATTAAAAGCGTCAATGACCGTTATGGACACCATCAGGGCGACCAGATTTTGATCGACTTTTGCCAGTTAGTAACCGGACTGATCCCGGTAGAAGGACGTTTTGCCCGACTGGGCGGTGAGGAGTTTGCAGCGATTATTCCGGCCGGTGCAGAGGAAGCACAGGCCTGGTGTGAAGCGATTCGTTTGGCGACCAGTCAGTCACAACCCAGCTCCGTAGACTATACGGTCAGCATTGGATTTGCCACAGCGACCCATCGCCAGCACCGCTTTGAGGATTTACTGGCGCTGGCCGATGAGGCGCTTTATCGCGCCAAAGCCAGCGGCAGAAATCGTACTGAACAGCAACCGATATCGGCAGCCATCCGTTAGTGATGGGTGTGATGAGACCGACGGCAGCGTTTGTCGTAATGACGCAGCCAGTAATAACGATCTTCCACTTTTTCACGACCGCTGACGCGTGCGCCGACCAGCCACAGCAACGCGCCGATAAAAATACTGAACATCGCACCGTGCGCCAGAAACTGTGGCAGATGAAGCGACGGTAACTGGTTGATAATTGAATAGCCAACACCCAGTACCATTGTGAGTAATCCCAGTACCATCAAACTATTACCCGCGACGCGACAATGTTGATGTTTCATGTTGCACCTCCATCCTTATGAGCCGATTAAAACCGCACACAATGTTAAGTTGCCATAAGTTTAGGCAATGGCTGACGGCAACGTTGCGGGCCGGATCACACAACCGCCATAAACTTGTGACTGGATCTGATTGCAGCTTATTGATTTAGATGAAAAATGATTAATCACCGTTCTGAATCACTTTAACGGTATGCGCTTTGTCATCTCGCCTGCGGCGAAGTAAACTAACGCCCTTTGGCAATAACAGCAGGATATTCATTGTGAGCAGCATTAAACTGATTGTGGGTCTTGCCAATCCCGGCGCTGAATATGCCGCCACGCGCCATAATGCCGGTGCCTGGTATCTGGATTTACTGGCTGAGCGCCACAATCAGTCACTGAAAGAGGAAGGTAAATTCTTCGGCTATACCGCCCGTCTGGCGATCGCCGGAGAAGATGTGCGCTTGCTGGTGCCGACCACTTTTATGAACCTGAGCGGCAAAGCGGTGGCCGCAATGGCGACCTTCTATCGCATTGCACCGGAAGAGATTCTGGTGGCCCACGATGAACTCGACTTGCCGCCAGGCGTAGCGAAGTTTAAGCAAGGCGGCGGGCATGGTGGCCATAATGGGCTGAAGGACATCATCAGTAAGCTAGGCAACAACAATAACTTCCACCGTCTGCGCATCGGCATCGGTCATCCGGGCGATCGCAATAAGGTAACCGGATTTGTGCTGGGCAAACCGCCCGCCAGTGAGCAGAAACTGATTGATGACGCCATTGATGAAGCGGTGCGCTGCACCGAACTGTGGCTGAAAGAAGATCGCATCAAGGCGATGAACCGGCTGCACGCTTTCAAGCCTGCTTAATCGCCCGAATCGTCGCGATTCTGTGTATAATGCGCGAAAATTTTCATTTCGTCTCCGACAGTGCGCCGCCGGGCGGGCTGTCCATCCAGTTATAAAGGGTATCAAACCATGGGATTCAAATGCGGTATCGTCGGCCTGCCGAACGTCGGTAAATCCACGCTGTTTAACGCGCTGACTAAAGCGGGTATCGAAGCGGCTAACTTCCCCTTCTGCACCATTGAGCCCAACACTGGCGTGGTGCCGATGCCTGACCTGCGTCTCGATCAGCTGTCTGAGATTGTTAAACCGCAGCGCGTGGTGCCTACGACCATGGAATTCGTCGACATCGCTGGCCTGGTAAAAGGCGCGTCAAAAGGTGAAGGACTGGGTAACCAGTTCCTGACCAACATCCGTGAAACCGAAGCGATCGGTCACGTGGTGCGCTGCTTTGAGAACGACAACATCATTCACGTTGCGGGCAAAGTAAACCCGGCTGAAGATATTGACGTCATCAACACCGAACTGGCGCTCTCCGATCTCGATACCTGCGAACGTGCGATTCAGCGCGTGCAGAAGAAAGCCAAAGGCGGCGATAAAGACGCGAAAGCCGAACTGGCTGCGCTGGAGAAGTGCCTGCCGCATCTCTCTGAAGCCGGTATGCTGCGTTCGCTGGATCTGGATGCTGATGAGAAAGCGGCAATTCGCTATCTGAGCTTCCTGACGCTGAAGCCGACCATGTACATCGCTAACGTCAATGAAGACGGTTTTGAGAACAACCCTTACCTTGATCAGGTGCGTGCCATCGCCGAAGCGGAAGGTTCCGTGGTGGTGCCGGTGTGTGCTGCGGTGGAATCAGATATCGCTGAGCTGGAAGATGAAGATCGTGATGAGTTCATGGCGGAACTGGGACTGGAAGAGCCAGGCCTGAACCGTGTGATCCGTGCCGGTTACTCCCTGCTGAACCTGCAGACTTACTTCACCGCAGGCGTGAAAGAAGTGCGTGCCTGGACCATCCCGGTAGGCGCTACGGCTCCTCAGGCAGCCGGTAAAATCCATACCGACTTCGAGAAAGGCTTCATCCGTGCACAGACCATCGCCTTTGAAGACTTTATCGCTTATAAAGGCGAGCAAGGCGCGAAAGAAGCCGGCAAGATGCGTTCTGAAGGGAAAGAGTACATCGTCAAAGATGGCGACGTGATGAACTTCCTGTTTAACGTCTGATTGGTTTCTGTTGTCACATGGGGTTTCACTGAACCTGATGCAGCGCAACATACCCGATAAAATCCACGCCATGGCGTGGATTTTTGTTTTCAGAAGCTATGGAGCACCCTTTGAAAGGGGGCGATGAAGTGCTGGCTGCCATCTGCTGCACTTTAACTCAGCCTGGTAACGGGTTAAGGGATCTGCCGGAAGATCAATCTGTTGTTTTCAGATCATAGCGGGCAGCGGTATCGCACTGATGGCATCAACACTGCTGACCGGCGCGGCCAGCTGTGTTGTAAGCGGAAGCGATCATTGCTGAATCCACTCATCAGCGGAAAGCGAGATCAGAATGAAGCTGCCGTGGTCTCTTTTTCTTTCTCCTTCATCAGCGCATAGGCCTGTGCACGCAGATGCTGCCCGGCTTGCTCGATCTGCTGCTGCCTGGCAGGTGAATCATCTGGTAGCTGACGAATGAGCCGCAACTGTTCCTCTACGGGTATCGTCTGCCGAAAATGCGTCATCATGCTGAAGACCGCTGATTTAAGCTCGCTGACCGTCAGATATCTGCCTCGCTTTTCATCCAGAGCATTTAATTTGTCCGCCAGAGTCTGCAATTCCGTCATGCCCTGATGCCATCCATTCATCGTATCGGCAGGTAAAGCCGCGGCGTTAACCTGCTGCTGCCACTGTTGTGTCAGTTGACGCGATTTTTCCGGCCACAGCACCTGAGCCTGTTTCATCAGCTGACGGCTGTAATCCGTTGCCCAGTCCGGCGGTAACTGGCTGAGACGGGTAAGCTGCTGCTGTGTCGCGGTAAATAGCGCGTCAGAGAGCGGGCCCTGCTGACGAAGCGCCTCCAGCTGCATCGGTGAGAGTACCGAAGGTAACGCTGACAGTGATGAAGCAAGTGGTGTCTGCAGCGGGTCCGGACGCTGAAAAAGGTTCCAGCTCCACAGCGCGACGCTGGCTAGCACCAGCATGGCCAACATTCCCAGCGCAAACGGCTGCCATAACGTTGCAGCAGCAGGCGGCGGGAGCTGCGGGTTCGTCGCAGGCTGGGGTTCCGGCGGCACCAGATAAATCCATTTCACCTCATTGGCCGACCGGGTCGTTTCTGGTGAGGGAGCCACTGAAATCCCGGTGCTGGTAAGGACTACCTCAGAATCATTTTCAACGACTGGCGCCGCGGCGCTGTCACTCCTCTCCAGCCTGACGGCACTATGGTGTATCAGGCTGAGCAAAGCATTCAGCGGGCTCAAAGGGGTAAGCTCCCGTCGCTGTAGCGCGCTTATCAGACGAGTCAGCTGCTGCTCAGCAAGATTGAGCGCGCTGTAGTCGCTGTCGCTGGGCGAGAAGGTGCGCAGCAGCTGTTGCATCCGCTGACTGAGGCTGCACAGAATTTCCATCCTTACCGCCACAGGCTGCGGCCAGAGCGCGTCCCACTGATGGGTGATCAGGGTTTCCAGTAACGACAGGCCTTCATTCAAGCCGGAAAGTCCGGCCAGATGCGTACGCGCCAGCGTATACCAGGCCGCCGACTGCAACTCCACGCCATTCTGCTCAAACAATGCATCACAGCGTTTTTCGACAGACTGCCAGTTCACATCGGGACGGGCCGGATGCGAGAGTTTAGCCAGTTCATTGCGCAGTGCGGCGTAATCAGGAAGCCTGCGCGGATCGCTGCCGGTTTTTACCCGGCGGTCAGAGAAATTGGTCATGAAGATAAACTCAGGGAGGAAAAATCGTGGTGACTCAGGTCAGTATGTTGACGCCCGAGGCTCAAGATAGTGCTGCTGTTTCATATGCCTGATGAGCACCCGTCCTTCTGGCATAAACTCAGTACCGTAGCGAACCAGTCCAACACCTTTCAGTTCAGCATCGATGGCATAACGTAACTCTCCCGGAATGACCTGGTCGAGCAGCACGACATTAATGCTTTTCAGACGTGGCTCATATTTGAGCAATACCGCCGACAGCGTTCCCATCAGTTCATGTGCCGTACCCGGCATTCCCTGGAGAATTTTGGTCATGTCCGGCAAACCATAGTCAGGAAGATGAGCCAGCGTCCCGGCACGACAGTTCAGGACGCGCTGCATGTTGTCGAGTACGGACATGATCACCTGGTTTTCTTCACTGACCTGATGTAAATCGAGGCCACCGGAGAAATTTCCGGCGAGCATCTCATACAGCGAGGGCGTCTTGTGGTTCTGGGGCATTATTTATCCTTCACCGCGATCAGCGTCAGAGAGTTATTCCCGGCCTCAATCACCCTGGCCTTGTCGGGATCAAGCGCTTCACGCTCAATCGTCAGCTTCCATCTGTTTTTCACCTGATCGGGATGGCGGAACAATCCCGCCACGCCCACATATTTCGCCGCCTCTTCCATCGGCATATCAAGCTGCACGTCACCACCCGGTTTAATCACCACATCACGGGTGGACAACAGATCTGCGGCCAGCACCGTTTCTCCTTCCTTCAGCAGTTGCTGGTACACCGTCTTATCGAAGGTTTTACGATCCCTGAGCTGATAAATTCTCACCACAAGCGACTCAGACAGAGAGTTGCTCTCTCGTTCATCGGTATTCAGCGCTTCACGCGCGGTGAAATCGAGATGCAGCACTTTGATCTTCTTATAGAACACTGCGGTGAAGGCCGATTTGGTCCCGTCACTGACGCGTTGTGTCAGGCCACAGCCCGTCAGGCTCAGGGCCAGCAATATGGGCAGCCAGCATGCCGCCTTAGTCAAATTTATACGTAACACGTCGGTTTCCTTGTTGTAATATTGCGGGCTGCAGGCCACTGTAGCAGCCCAGTTCCGTGGTGAAAGTCTGCGGGATATCGTCTGTCAGTGTCTCCTGATCGGCACCCAGTACGCCGTTCATCCCAAGCCAGAAAGGCCCCTCGCCAAGCGGCGGAACGGCCAGCAGACGAGTCTGCGTGGTCAGGGTGATTTTTGCTTTAAAGCGCCAGCCCAGATAGACCCGCAGCATGACCAGAAAATCCTGATACAGCAGGCCATCTGGCTTCCAGCCCTGCGATTCCTGCTCGTCATCGGTGAACAGCGCAATCATTAGCTGACTGTTCGCATCCATCGCCTCGTCGCCAAGCGGCGTATTGCCATCCAGCAGAAAGTCTTCATCACCGTAAAAGCCAAGCGGCCGGGTAATCTCCACCGGACGCAGAGAGTACGGGCTGACCTGTACCCGGGTTTCAGGTGCCAGCAGGCTGACCAGCGCCTGCATCCCCTGCTGAGTTTTTCCGGGCTGCTGCAGCACCCCAAGCAGCGACAAAAAGCGAGATACCGGCGTAGCAATATGCTCTGCGGTGCCTGGAATCCCCAGACCCACCAGGCCCAGCAGCGATTGTGAGATGCTGTCGGTCCCGCCGGGCTCGAAGGTCGCCGGGTAAGAGTACTTACGCCAGATACGGTAAAACTGCGTCAGGATGCGATGGCTGAAAATATCGAGGAAGCCCTGCAGCGCCTCATGCCCTTCCCGGCGTTGCGTAATATCATCGAGATAGGCGGTCGGCAACGGTGAGTCGACGCCGTACATCCCCATAAACGTAGTGCGGATGCGTGGCGGTTTACTCTCATCGTCTTCGTCGTATTCAACAGATTTAAGCTCACTGACCGGAAAACCCATCCCCGGATAAGGCACAAAGCGCACCGGGTCATCAGCCGGATGGCTGGTAGAACCGAGCAGCGGACTGCCCGGATGACGCTTCTCCAGCAGCTGACAGAAACGATAAAAGTTAATACGGTGAAGTTCGGCTTCCAGCCGCGGGGTCAGCCGGGAATGCGGCGGTTGTGCTTCTCTTCCCATTCCAGGCGTTCTCCGGTCGGTTGCAGGGTAATAATCAGACGGTTAAACAGATAGATGTCGGTATAGAGTGCAAAGAAGCGGCTCAGCATCTCGCCAAACAGGCAGATGTCACCACGCCCGGCAAAGCCGTGGCTGTCCAGCGTCACGTCAATCTGGACGCCGCGCACCAGGTAACCCTGTTCGAAGCGCTCAGTTTCGCTGTGCTTCACATCGATAATGGCTTCCAGACGGCGGCGGTTCATCTCACTGTCGGTCCACTCATACAGCGCCAGGGTGCCGCGCAGTACGTCAGCATTATCCATCATCGGAAGAAAACCACTGCCGAGATGACTTAGCACACGCCAGTGGAAACGGTCCTGTGCTGGCGGATAACAGGGCAGCGTTGGCGCGCAAAGGTTGCGGACGGCGATACTGGCTGAGGTGGTTTTCATTACCGTATCAAGAACTGTACTTTGCAGCGCGCGGCGCGGTAACTGGCCGTGAGTGCCGGTCAGTGTCAGCGACAGGCTTTCGTCTTCCGGTACCGTATGATTGTCAAAGGCTTCGCCCCCAAGAATCAGCCAGGTATTATGTAATCCGGACGGACCGCGGCGAACGCGAGTGTGGTAGTAATACTCAGGCGCTTCGTGGCGCATCATCCCGCCTTTATGACGAAAACTGGAGAACGGCACATAAGTCTGCTGACTGGAGGACGTTACTGAGTCGACGGCGTAAATTTCCGTGTGACCATCCTGTACGCGCATCGGGCGCAGCATATATTCCGTCTGCAGCGAGTTCAGCGTCAGCGGATCCGATTCCAGTGGGAACAGATTAATCACCGGCACGCAGTTAAGACGCAGGTGCTTCTCGGTAAAGCTGAAGTCATGCTCCCAGCGTTCCGCCAGCACCACGTCGATTTCAAACCAGGGAAGATCCGATGGCCATGCTACGCTCTCCAGCCCGCGCAGCCCGGTGAACATGAATTTCTCGCGGAAGGTAAAGTACTCCAGCAGCAGTTGATAGCCACTAAAGCTGCTGTTGCCCTTCGGCCAGAGGGTATCGTCATCGTCAAACCCGAGCGCGGTGAAACGCCCCTCCAGCCCCCTTCTGTCCGGCTCACCCGGCATCCGCAGCCACATCCGGGACACATTCATGGTGAAGGCTTCGTGCATGGCGCAGGCCAGCGGTGCATCCGCATTGAAATAGAATGGAATATGGCTGAGATCGATACGGCTCCAGTCCGCCAGTTTGCTGCAATGAAAGCGCAGCGAGATAACAGAGCGGCCATCAGGATCGGTCGACAACCGGGCGCGTTCCAGTGACAGTGGCTGAAGATTGATCGCCTTCGTACTGCTGTAGCGGCAGCGCGTGCCTTTTTCACCGATTGGTCGGGAAAGGACTTCGAAGCCTTTAGCGATACGCATCGGCTCTTTCATTTCGCGCCAGTCCGGCGTGAACTCCACTACCGACATCGACGGAATAGTGCGCAGATAATGCGGCCACAGCAGGCTGACCAACCCTTCGGTCAGTTCTGGCAGGTCATCATCCAGCTTTTCACGCAGTCGTCCCATCAAAAAGGCAAAGCCTTCAAACAGGCGCTCCACGTACGGGTCGCGCGCACCCGCTTTATCGAGATTGAGCATTGCAGCCTGCTCCGGATGAGCACGGGCAAACTCTTCGCCTGCTTCAAGCAGGTAGCGCATTTCAGCGTCGTAATAACGCAGGGTTAAGTCATCCATAATTATGTCTGTGTGTTGATTACTGCTTGTTGAGCGGTGAAGAAAAATCCAGCCCCAATGAAGGCACCAGATGATGTGAAGGATCGTTAATGCTGGTTTCGAAGAGAACAGCCTGCTATCTGGCGGGTGACTGCTGGCCTGAAGGAACACCATTGCAGCGGGCTTCCCTCACTAAGCAATGCCTGTTAATACAGAAAGATACCCCACCACCGCAGGGTTACCTTCTGCCATAGCACTCTGTTTTCCGTTGAGAGGTACTCAGCCGCACAGCACCGCGGCCCGAGCAGGATCCAGTGAGATAAGCCCGGATAGCAGCATGTCCATTTCAGGCTGCAGACGCGTTTTATCAGCTTCGCTGCGTGCGGCTTTGCCCCGCAGCAGTTTTAGCCGGCGAGCTTTGACTTCAAATATCAGCTCAGGCTTCCACTGCTTAAGCGTGAGTTCGCGGGCACCGGAGTCGAGCTCACCCAGCAGGTGCAGTGCCATTTCATTTTTTCCGTACTGCTCGCTCACCCGGGCCATCAGCAGACGCATCAGCCACTGGTTACGGGAAGAAGTGTAACCCGACTGAACCTGAAGCCAGTTAAGCGCGGCTTCAAATCCTTCTGTATCGGCTTTTGTTAACACTTCAGGCTCCAGTGCCAGCACATCATCGCTGCCCACAGCAACGACTGATACCGTCCCCTCTTTCCAGCCAGCCATATCATCCAGTACGCTTTCGTTTATCCAGTTCAGCGTCACCTCGTCAGCAAAGGGTGTTCCGTCACTGAAAGCCAGTGCTTCCAGCCCAGGAAGGCGGGCCAGCAAACCTTTGAGATCACGGCAGAGAATATCTGCGCGCACCCTATCGCTATCGAGTTTTGCCAGTGCCTGACAGGCGTACCACTGCACATCCAGCCACAGATGATTGACGCCCTGCGCCAGCAACGTGTCTGTATGCTCCAGCAATTCAGACCAACTTTTTTGCAGGTAGAGTCGCTTGAGGTGAGCCCTGCTGTCTGGCTTAGGTGGAACCAGACGCGTACGCCCCGTCGCATCCAGCGGCGGCAGTTCGGTCAACGTATCCCAGCGGACACTTTTCAACAGATGATGCCCGGCCAGCCAGCCTCCAGGCTGATCGCGAAGATATTTCGCCAGCACTTTCGCCTGATCTAGCAAATCACGCCCGGATGTAACAGCGTTCATTACTGGCGCAGAAGTTACTGACACGGCTGTCGCGCTATCCTCACGGCTGGTCTGAGGCACCAGACTGTTGGCACCGCCGTTCTGTACCAGCCGGTTGTCCAGTGCCTGATACAGTCCGCCGAGTTCGGGACGGGCATCTTCATCAAACCATTGAAAAGCCTGCTCCGAAAGTAGCAGGCCTGCTGTGATGCGCTGCATCACCGACAAATCCACTTCCGGATATAAGGAAAGGCTATCAATTAAGCGGCCGCTACCCAGCCACTCCAGAGCTGATTTGCGGCTCCGGTCGCGTAACGGATGCAGCCGGGCACCGAACCGCTCAAGCATTGCCGCCAGCAGTTCAATCCCCTGTGCCAGTCCGGACTCACCATCCTGATGCAGGCGCGCCCAGACATAGAAAGTAATAACGCGCAGATCCTTGCAGCAGCCGGTCAGCAGCTTTTCCGCCAACTGGCATATCAGCCCGGTATCAATGCCGGAAAGTTTGTTGACCTCTTCACGGATGCGCTGGAAATCGTCATCGTAGCCTGGGTCCTCTCCGGTAGGCGCATCGTCGCTAACAGGCTCCAGCCAGCGTTCCCATTCAGCACAGCGCGACCTGGCACTCTCCAGTAACGTCTTCTCATCAGCGCCCATCGCCTGAAGTAAATTTTGTAATGTCGCCATTATTCCACTCCTTCCATGGCTGAATAATCTGTATCAACCGGAGCCTGTGAGGTGACCGGGGTATCCAGACTGAATATCTGGTCCGGCAGGCTGAAGTTGCGCAGTGAAAGTAGCGCCAGCGGTCCGTTGCCTAGCTGCGATCTCAGTACCCACTGCAGCGTTCTGCCGTCAGAGGCACTAAAACTCAGCATCCATTGACTGCGGTCAAGTTGCCGCCGTTTGCTCTGATCCAGCCAGCGAATAAAGCCCCAGGTCCCGCTGTAGTCCCCGAACAGGCGCGCACCGGCGTTGACAGTAGTCCAGGTCAGCATAGTGCCTGGCCTGAAGGTATCACCCGGCCAGCGCAAAGATTGCCAGTCGGCCATCTGGTTAAAGTAATGCAATTTTTGTCCGTCAATGGTCAGTTGAGTCTCTGTAACTTCTGCCGCGGGACGTGGCTGCAACTCAAAACTGATCCCCTGACTGCCATCGGTAAATAAAATATCCGACAGCTGACTCAGCTGGTTAACTGCTCTGAGGAAAGCCGGATTAAAGGTCAGGCCCTGACTGTGTGAATTGTCCGGCACCCACTGACTCCCCTCTTTGTGGAGCACGCCGTTGAGCTGCGTGCTGAGGAACCGGTCGATGCGGCCACTATCCTTACGAATAAACTCGGCCAGCATCGGCAGAGAAGCATCACTCTTGCTCATCGCAAACGGGAAGCGTCCGTCAAAGGCCGTGTGCCAGTTCGCGACCACCGAGCGGCTCCAGCGGTCATTCAGGCTGGCAGCCGAGGGCTGCAGAACCGTTTCCCAGGCCTGAGTCAGCGGCTGAACAAACATCGTGTTGCCAAAACCGCTCCACTCTTCCCCCAGGCTGGCAGCGACAAGGCTGCCGTACTGCTGGGTATCCGTCAGATCCACGCTTTTGCCCTGGAAGACGGTCTGGGCCAGGGTCTGCATGCTCTCCTGCGGATCCGATGAATTGGCTACCTGCTGCAGGCGAAGACGTACACGGGTGATGCGGGTCAGCCAGGTCTGCAGGCTCAGCGTGCTGTCAGCTGACATGACATTGCTGGCTTTGTTTTTCCCCATCAGCGCCAGCAGCGGCCCAAAGGTGTCATCCAGCGGTCCTTGCGGACCGGCCGCGCTCTGGTCGATCACCGGTTTCTCCTGACTGCCGACCAGTTCTTTTGCGGATTTGATAATTGAATCGGACAGGCCGGCTCGCTGCTCGCCGGTCTGTCCCTGCCACGCCAGCGTATTCATCAGCGCAATCAGCGGCGACTGGCGTACATCACTCATCAGCGTCAGCTGGTCGGTGACATCGGCAATATTGTGCGCTGGGTTCCAGTGCAGGCTGTTCAGGAAGCTCAGCCAGTTACCGGCAAAATCAGCGAAATAACGCTGGGTCAGACGCGCCTTCAGCGCTTCCGGCGACAGGTCGGCCGAAACGGCTTTGCCGGAATCACTTAATACCCAGTCAATCTCATCGCGGCGTGAATTCGCTGCTTTCTCGATTGCCTGCTGAATTCCACCCTGCCATGCCTGACGGGTGAACATGCCGGGGACCACCTCATCGGTAGTGAACAGTCGCCGGGCATCGGTGCCACTGGTCATGTCTTCGAGAGAGATATCCGCGAAGTTACGACGTACCGATTTGAGCATGTTTTCATATAGGGTGCTTTCTGCGTTGCGACGGCCAATCTGCGCCAGCAGCACCTGACGGCTCTGACTGAGCAGAGAGGCATCCGGGACGATTTTCCACTGGGGCTGCCGTGGCAGTTCGGTGATATAGAAGGCCCACAGATCCGGTGAGAGACTTTGCCACAGGCCCGTTGAGATACCCATGTGCGTCGGCTGCACGGCTTTCATGGTCTGTGCGTAAAATGGGCCGTCGGCTTTATCCGGACGGGCCATCATCAGCCAGGCTTTCAACTGGTCATAACCCGGTTTAGCCAGTTGTGCTCGCTGGTCGCTGCCAGGTGCAGAGTTTGCCAGCACGCTAAGCTTTTGCGTCAGGGCAGCAGCTGCCGGATCGCGTATCAGGCGGTTGTTCGCCACACCATACCAGGGCAGCATTGCGGCAAGCAGCTGCGGGTTATGGTCAAGGCCGAAGCGCTGATACCAGGGCGCGCCTTCCTGAATACGGTGTTGCAGGCGGCCAGCATCATTACGCAGGTTATGCAGCGCTGTCAGTTGGTAATCCGATACGGAAGGATGCTCTACCAGGGCATGAGCCTGTTCAGCAACAGCCACTATCTGCAGACGGTTTACCGCAAATGACAGCAGTGTCCCCGCTCCCCAGACACCGATAATGATCATCAGTGTCCAGGCGAGTGTTTGTTCCCACGCTATTCCGACACGGCGGCCACGTATACGGGTGCAGTCATCAACAATACCCTGCCAGATCACCGGCAGAGTCAGTGCATGCCGTTGTGATTCCGCGCGGAATCTCTCTGTGTCAGCAGAAGTGGGATTAAAGGCTACGCCATTCTCAGATATGCCTGCAGGTTTATTCTCCGGCAGGCTGAACATCAGGCCACGCAGCGGAACACGCTGCTGGGTGACAGAGAGCCACGGCACCAGTTGCTGAGCCCAGCGGGCGATACCGCCGTCGCTGAGATGCTGGCCAAGGCGTAGCAGGAAATCGTGGCTGTTGTTCTCGATAACCTGATCGACACCCTGCGCTCGCAGTGCAGGCAGCATCTGTTCAAGTTGTCGGGAAATATCGTCTGCTTTGGCGCGCAGTGGAAAGCTTGCCCCTACCGCCTGCTCAGGACGCTTCGACTGCGACCAGTCGCTGCTGCACAGTTGCCACAGCCAGACCGGTGCGGAATAGCGCAGCAATTCACTGATTTTTTCCAGCCCGCGTAAATCGTTGTCACTGATTTGTGGTGTCAGGTTAAGCGACTCAGGCATGACGCGTACAATACCGTCCAGCGGGCGCCCGCGACGCAGTTTACGCAGCGCGGTGTATTTTTCGCTGTCCGGCTCTTCCTTCAGGCTGCCGCCAAAAATCAGCACGGTACGGTTGCCTTCAAGCCACTGACTTTCCTTCAGGCCAGGTGCCAGTTGTTCGATTGCCGCCTCATCGCCAGTGATTAGCAGCAGGCGGGTTTTACGACGCCAGTAAAGAGTGTAGCGTCGGCGAAGGTGGGTACGAATCTGTTGACTGATCGTCATTACAGCAGATACGGGAGTAATTTCTTCCTTTGGTGACATCTTAACATCATCACCCTGCGCATTTTGCAGCTCTTTGTTGAAGCTGTGCTTACCCTCAGCGTGCGCGCCAAAGAACAGAAATATTTCAATCACGGCCAGAGCAATGCCAGCTGCCACAGAACCGCTCAGCCAGGCATACCAGGCAGAAGTATCCCTGATGAGCTGTAATTTTTCAGGATGCCAGTAAACGATACCCAGAACAGCAATACTACCGGCCAGCGCAATTAACATCACAAGCCAGAATACAATTTCCGGTTTCTTAAACAGTGAGAGGAATCGCCTCATACCTCGCCCTCCTTAGCGGAAGTCTCAGGGGATACAACCATATTCCAGACCTTTCCATATTTGTGTTCACGGCATCCAGTAAATGGTATGCCGGTTGTTATATTGATTGTTTGACACCTGCCACGGCAAGGCAGAGTGCAGCGTTATCTGCATCCCCAGAAAATAATTAAGGTACTTCATGCGTACCGGCGTCTGTATAACCCACAGGCCTCAGGCAGGACTTTGCGAATACCGGAAGCCCAACAATGACAGGATTATCCGGATCGGCTTAGCTATTGCCGCCTTTGCTCTGTTGGGGAATAAATTCATAGGTGTCGGTGTATATCGACGGAATAAACTCAGCCCGGCACGGGCAAGTACTTCTGCTATGCAGCGTACCGGCAATACGGCGACCATGAATAAAATCGTCAGGTAAGCCCCCCATGATTTTAAAAAGACCTGGATGCTTACCGCAGGTTACACTGTGCTCCTCGCAGGCCTGCAATCGCCCGAAATGCATGTGATCGGGCATTCCTTCTGTGATCACCCCACCGCAGCTTGTCTTGTCGTCCTGAAACAAAAAATGTCCAACCGCCATTGCGTTGTCCTCACTTTTTTTCTTTCATGCGTGTCTGCGGTAGCCACAATCCGGTAGCCACAAACAGTCCCGTCTGCCAGTGTCCGTACCAACCACCAGACCCAGCGCATCAGAGTGACGCCAGAAAAGCCAGCACAGAGCGCGCGCCCCAGCCATTAAAAACGTGATGAAAATCCATAGGAATAACCTGCTGCGAAGCAGGCGGAAAATATATTTCATGATTTACGCTCCCTGTTTAACCTCGGACTCACGCGGGGGTAATGGCCTGTATCCATAGTGTCCCAGAGCCATGATCGGCGCTGATAGCTAGTTGTGCGGAGCCGGTCTGCTGCGCAGCAAGTGTCGCCATGGCTGTGGCCAACCACACGGACACGCAGCCGGCATGTCCTATGATAAGATCGGTGTTATGCCGGCCTGCCGGTGACGGTACGCCGGAAAGAAGCGGTAGCGCCATCGCCGGGATAACGGCGGAAGCCTCCTCTACCGTCAGACCACTGAGCCAGAGGTTTTTAATCTGCCTAGCCTCCAGGGGTACCCAGTCAGCTGCCTGCGTTATGCCTTCGTCGAGCAATTGTGGTTCGGTCCGTTCCGGGCGGTGTAACCACGCCAGCGGCGGTACCCTGTTCTGTGTAAGCCTATTGCCCAACAGCAACGCCACCACTGCCTCCGCACTTCCCTGACGTATTTCAGGTGCGACCTGAGCAGCAATGACGAGCAGCAGTGATTTGTCATTGATGCGGTTATCAAGCCACTCATCAATAAACTGCGCACCGTGGCCATCAACATATTCAATCGGCTGTGCAATGTCGGCCTCCTTCAGGCTGTCGTGCCAGGCCGGGATGAAACGACGTGGTAAAATAGAGGTGTCAGCCTCAAACAGCACCGCGAGCGTTTGTTTCGGTGAAAACGGTGCGAGTGCGATTGCAACATCAGCCAGCAGCTTCTGAAGCCGGGCCTGAAACACCATCAGATCCTGTTGTTCGGGCTCCAGTGAATCATCACTCTCCCCTCCCATCAGAGGAGTTGGGAAAAATGTATGTAAATAAAAGACTTCCTGACCGCGACCAGGCTGGCTTTTAAGTATTGAGGGCCCTTCCATTAACAATGTCACCGGATTCTGTCCCGGTTCCTCTGGTAACGGAATATCCACGCTTATATGCAGGATCTGGAGCGCCCGGCGGCCCCGTCGGGTTTCCCACAGTAATGTTTTTTCGCGCATTCTGTCCCAGCCATCAGCATTATTGTGTTGAAACAGCCAGAACAGCAATCGCAGAACAAACACCAGTAACCAGACCAGCATGATGGCCGCAGGAAGGAGTATCCAGAATTTTGTACCCTCACCCTGCCGATAAAAGGCCAGACCCGCTATTGCAGCCACAACAGTCAGCGCCGCCAGAGCCGATAACCAGTAGCCGAAACGGATGGGGGCCGGGCGCCAAGCTGCGGGGGGAATAATTTTAAGATTTACCGGCATAATTAGGGTGTAAAGACCAGTTCAGGTGAAACAGTATTAAGATTCAGTTGCGCGCGAAGGTTGGTAAATTTAGGCGGCACAATCCAGTCAAACGTAACCCCATCCTTATTCCATGTAATCGATGAGAAATCATCCTGCTTCTGCCAGCTATTTAATTCCAGTGAACGCCAGCAACTGACAACCATTATACGTTGTACCCTGGTCGCTTTTTTAGCTTCAACCTGGTAAATATCGGCATACATTTCCTGCCCAGCCCCGCACTGGGCGGTAGGGTTCCCCGGGCGTGAGGGGAACCCATTAATTAAAAGGAAATATTGTCTGTTACCTACGGTATGCAGCCTCCCGTCACTATATAGTGATGCCAGTTCTTTTTGAGGTGTAATCGTTACACCTTCAATCGTTAACGGTTGCTGACGGTTAAATATTTCTTTGATTTCTGACGCAGAGGCATTCAGTGCTGCGCCAAGAAAAAAAACAAGGAGTGAAGTATTTTTCATGTATTTATTGTCCATAAACTTTATCGGCATAACACAATCCTGAATAAACCCATCTATGCTCCGTAGACTGCCCTGCAGCGCCAGAAGCGTAGGTTGGCTGATCACGGTTATGTAGTTGTTCTTCAGTCTGAGCAGCATTCGCAGGATTATTCATATTCCAGCCAATATTTCCGGTGGTACTGTCACACAGGTGGTTGTATTTACGTACCCAAGCGCTTGTCGTGTCATCCCATTTGTAATAGTATCCCCCGTTCCACAAAGCGATTGCTTCCCGCTCTACCATTTCGTCCGTATAGGTTCCGTGCTGGCTGAGATGACGTATCGCCTGCTCCCGCTTAGTCTGGAACAGGTCGCGTCCGGCTTTAACATTTTCCTTCCAGCTCCAGGTTGTGGTGTAGTCCGGAGCCGGATTTGTCATTTGAGCCATACCATAGCCCTGGTCAAAGGACACAACAGGTTCACCATCACGATTAATAAATTGCTTATTGTAGCTTTCGTGAGCCAGCAGTTTTTCAAGCCCGGATGAGTTTTCAAGAGTATCAATAAAAGCGTGCAGATCTGCAACAGCCGGATTCTGGCCTTTTATTTTAATATTACGCTTAATGGTCAACTCACCAACCTTGACCGAAACAACCAGCTCTCCCCCCAGTACTTTTCCTTCACCAAAATTTACCGTCCATTTTTTTTCAGTCGAACAAAACTCACCGGCATCCGAATACGTTCGTAATACGGTGTTTTCCCGAGCTCTTTCCCTCAGGCCACTCTTTTTGGCATTCCAGCTAATTGCCCAAGACCATTGATAAGGGCCAGTAGCTTCCGTACTGAATTCAAAAACAATCTCCGGAATCGTGGCATCAGCATTTAAAGTAAATTCCGCATTATCCGCCGGCGTAATCCAGGTCGTATTCTCCGGGGTGGCAACCACCTGGACGAGGCTGTCCGGGGTGGTATTAGTGGTTCCCGCGTTCTGTGCGTTATCCATTTTGTGGCTCCTTGCTCCTTAAAACTTCAGTGAAAGTTTTTCAGCAGTACGGGTAACTACCCGCTCCGTCATGCCGTCTTTGTCCGTTATTCCCTCCCATACCTGCCCGGACGCACTGCTGATGGTATAGGGAACGCCAGCGCGCGGTGTGACTTTATCTGCCTCAGTGATACGGAACTGTTCATTAAACAGGTCGCTCACCTTGCCAGGTGGCGTGGCAATGGTTTTTACATCACTGGCGGCATCCATACGCACATAACGTCCCGCACGGGTGTTATAATCGCCAGTCGTCGCCAGTTCAATCCTGCCGCCGTCTAGTGTGATATAACTGCCCCCGGCATTTAACGTGATACTCTTTGCTGCCGTTATTTGGATCTCATCCTCCGTGCTGACAATGCTGATTTCTTTACGCGCCACCAGTTCCATCAGGTCATTCTGTGCCTGGATCCTCACCGGCCCCTGGTTCGCGATCAGCTTGATCCCCAGCTTGCGGACAAAGACGCTCAGGGCATTCCCCACCCCGATAAACAGATTTTTCACCACGCTGACGTCTGCATTTTTACCAGCAGTGGCTATCAGGTTCTGACCAGCAGATACCTGCAGATGTTGTCCGCTGGTCAGCGCCACACCATCCGGCGCGCTGAGCAACAGCACCGATTTTTTGAGGTCCGTCAGTTGCTGTTCCAGTAGTTTGATCTGTGCCTGGAGATCGGCCGGGTTCGCGGTCGCCTTCTGCGCGTCACCTGAGATGGATGTCATCTGTTCCCGGGCATCACCCAGATTGCTGACCGCCGGCCCCATCTCCAGCACCTGGCCCTGCGCCTTCGCCTGACCGTCCGCCGAGATAAACAGCCCCTTATGCGCCCGTATTGCGCCCCGGCTGTCGGTCCGGAGCTCAAAACCCTCGCCGCGCTGTTGCTTCTCCGCGTCAACCAGATGACCCAGGTTCAGCTGGCTCTTGCCGCCGTACTCGGTGCTGACCTTGATGTACTCTTTCCCGCGCTCATCGTCGAGGCGGATTTTGTTGTTCGCCGGCGTGCGCAGCACGTTGCGCTTATAGTTGCGAATAGTGACGTGGTCACCGTGCGCCGAGTCATGCAGCACGCCTAAGATGTACGGCCTGTCCGGGTTGCCGTCCTCAAAGCCAATCGCCACCTCGGTGCCCGCCAGCAGCGGCAGGTGCAGGCCGTAAGTGTCCCCGGCGTACGGGCGGGACTGCCGCACCCACAGGCTCTCAAAGCCCGTATCCCAGCTGTCCCGGTCAAACAGCATGCTGACGCGGTAGCGGCCGTCTTTGTCGATATGTCCGTAGGTGTCATTTTCCGTGGTGCTGGTGACGCGCGCCGGCAGCGTGCCGGCCATCACCGGGCGGGTGCCGGGTTCAGGGCGGAAGCTAAAATCATCGCTGTCCGGGATGCCCTCAACGCTCACCCTGAAGTCTTCGTCACGCCGGGCGTGGCTGTGCATCGCCGTGATGACCACGCCCTGAGCAAAGACCTCCGCCACCTCATAGCCGCCGGTCACCTTCAGCACCTGACCCGGCGCGAGCACCGGACAGCTGGTGATGGCACGGGTCTGCGTCTGGCCGTTCAGGTAGCGCTCATGACGGATGCGCGCATAAAACGCACCGGACTCCGGTACCGGATCTTTATGTAAGCTTTATTTTTTCTTTTTATATTCAGGATTAGCCCATCATGAACCATCAAAGTCACTCTTGCTAAGTCATCCACTGATACACCCAATAACTTGAATATGTACCTGACATATTGTCTGGTGAAAGTTTCCTCACAGTGATCTTATATTTGAAACAGCTATTTAGTTCAACATCATTTAACCTTAAATGAAAGATACACTCTCTTATAATCCTTAAATAATGACGAATCACCTCTACCAATGAAAATAAAATTTGTCTTTTGTGGTAAATTTATCTCTGCTTGAAAACACTGCTCAGTATGATATCCAGCATCATCTTGATACTTACATGAAACTATTGCACTCATACCGGTGAATTTCGACGTAACAATTACATCCGTCAAAACTGGAATGCCATCAGTTACAGCCTCCCAATGTCCGTCATCATTTCTTATAAAGTAATCACTTTCTTCGCTTGATGAACCTCTGCATAGTTTGAGGTAATCGGATGCATTTACATGCTCTTTCCTAATAAATAGACAATCATTTTTTTATTGACACTCCATTTGGCAGGAATGCTAATAAATGCCTCATTAAGAGAGAGTGACTTATAAAATTCCCCACTGTAACTCGAACTCGCAAAAAAGCACAAAAAAAACATTAGGAAAATTTTCACTTATTTATCCCCAACAATAGAATATGCATTTTGCGTTGATTGAAATCTGCGATCAAAAGATGGCTCATCCCATCTGTTTATTACCATGCTAACAGATCTTGAACTGTCGCGAGTAACTCCCGCATCTGCTCTTCGTAGAACTCCATTTTTTGCTACGAATTGCCCTCCAGAATCAATGCAATTGTACGGTATTGTCGATATATCTTGGGGGTTATTGATTACAGGTACTCTTAACCGGGTAGGATTTTGCCACCAATTATTATCATAATCCGTACGACGCAACCATCCTCTATAAGCCCACTTATGGAAAATATAATAAGGAGGGAAACCGGTATTTGGTGCACCAATTTGATATACTTATGATAGGCCGTAAGGTTCTCCATCCTTGTAGGTATAGCTTTTGACTGCGGATGACACATCCTGATTACTTGCCATTACGCAAAATGAAATTAAAAAAACATCAATAGCGAAACTCAACAAAAATATAGCTTTCGTTTGAACCATTTTAAACTCCAGCGTTACTTTAGATAAATAGCTGGCGACTCACAAGAAAATTGATGAACTGACAGCAAGAAAATAATTACAAAAATTTCATTTCGTATAAATGAACTTTCCACCTAGCTCATTCAGTGTTTTCTCACCTGAAAAAAGTTCTTTGCATTTACGGTCAGTAACTGCATCATCTTTATCCTCCAGGAATGAAATTTTCATTTTCTTTTCAATATCCCATACACCAGGAAATGAATCCACAGTACAATCCAAGTCATTTGGTGCAACGTATTTCCCATTAAAAGATATTTTCCCAATATATATGGTATCTCCGGGGTAAAACAAGCTGTCATCATCCGGTTCATTTTTGGAACCATTCCAAAAACCTTTTTCTGATAATAGATTTTTAGTTCCGTTAAACCTGGAAACGATAGCTTGATATGATCTAAGGTGAGCATCAACCACAACTAAAGCCAGAACTATTTTTTTTTCAAAGTTTACATCTATGATGGAAGCAATTTCTTCATCAAAGTATGAAATAGAATGAATGCTGATAGGTTTTCCTTTGCAATTTATAATATCATTAACATACAAATATTTATTACCTGATGCTATAAGCACTCCTACCTGATCACTAGTTAAAGAGATACCTCCCGCTCCAGAGAGTAGCAAATCATTCCAGTTATCTATTTTACAGGAATAATACGCATTTGATTTTTTATCATAAATGCTGACAGAACCAGCTCTATTTTTATCAAACTTTACGCTTACGCCATCAACTTCAATGGTGTTGTAATATGCCCCCGATGAACTAAAAGCCATAGAGCCAAGTATCATAAACAAAAATGAATTAGTTTTAAACATCATCATCAATAACCTCTTTCGATTTTTTAGTGGCTTTTTTTCTTTCTGCTATCCCTTTATCTGCACCATTTATACCCTTTGTTACCTTCAAAATAATGCTGTCATCATCAGATTTACCAAACTTTTCTTCATCCATAATTTTAAGTACTTTAGATTTAAAGCATGCTATAAAAAAACCACCTGTATCTATGCAGTTGTATGCGCTTTCTGTTACCTTTTGAGGTGCAACTATATTTGGAGGTCGCTTTTTCATACCAGGAGCATTTTTCTTTTTGTACTCTGGATCATCCCACCAATACTTATCGAAATCATTTTTTGATATCCAACCTCTATATACCCAATAACCTGAATATGTATCAAGGCCAGTTAACATTTTAAATCCTCTGCCTCTAAATTTCTGAGCATCTACATCTCCGCAATTACCATTTATCCAACTATAGGAACCGGTAATATACCCACCGCGTGAATTATATTTCCCCCCAGAAAAGTAACTATCTTTCTCGGTTTCCAGTGCCCCATACCAATGACCAAGCTCACTTGTTTCATTATATGTTGAGGCCTCTATGATTTTACCACCTTTCTGAACACCATCTACCACAACCTGCTGCTGGCTGGACTCTTGCATAGACAATAAATACCCTGACTCTACCGCCCCCTGCCCTAAAAAATGACAAATCCTATTTACATCAGATAAATTATACTTCCGCATTATTTTATTTATATCCAAATAGTACTCTGACGTAGTGTTTTTGATGTTATCAAGTGCATTTTTATTTTTCTTACTGGTATTCGCTGCCATTACCGTTTCAATTACTTGACAATCAAGCCAACCACACTTCCGGAAGTGTCTAATAAATGTTTTTGGCTCGAAATGCCATAACCTTCCACTACTGAATGCTCCTGAATCAAAGCATAACGCTTCTGCATGAGCTTTGAATTTTGCATAATCTGCTTCTGTCATCGGGTCATGCTCATCACTACCCGTTTTCAGCCATGAAAAACGGCTATCGATCGTGCTTTTTTCCCATTCAAACGGAAAATGACAGATCAGTTTTCCACACTGATTATCATAGTCGTCACCTTCGGTCAGGCTGGCAATCGTAACCGAGTTACACTGGCTGTTGGTATCGGTATCGTCATCAACCAGCTGCCAGCCCGTCCAGTGTGGAAAATCCGCGTCACTGAATTTCTTAATTTTTGAGTCTGCAAGGTTTACCACTCCCTTTCCGTCCGGATAACTGACGGTCATCCACAGTGGTGCATCCGCAGGCACCAGAGTTTCATGTTCCGTATTAATAATCCGCCCAAAACGAAGCAACTCAAATCCTGCACTGGGGCTCTCCTTATAGTTGGCCATGGCGGTTTTATAGAGGTTGTATTCGTAGTCTTTACCGTCAGCGTTAACCAGTGGCTCGCCCAGCAAATCATACTTCCCGTCAGTCTGTGCGTTTTTCTGGCGGGTCAGCATCGTGCAGTTGCCTTGCCCCAGAGTCATACTGGCATACAGAGGCGCACTGCTGGTATAGAGCTCAGAAAGCCCGGTTATGGCGGTACTGTTATTTGCGGGTGCCTTATCATAAAACTTCGTCCCGGCCGGAAGATAAAAATGAATATCCCCATAAACGGCATCGGTTCGGCCATCTTTCGACACCTCCAGTTCGCGGCTCTTCCTGCCCGTCAGTTTGCTGATGTTGTCGTCATCACAGAAAATCTGGAAATGGAAGGCATTGACCGCATCAACCATCCCGGAGGTGCCAAGCGGATCTTTCCGGTACACCTTCTCACCGACCTTCACTGTTGATTCAAGCGACTTCAGGTGCATGTAAAGCGAATAAAAGACCACTTTAGCGCCCTCATCACTGCCGATCTCCGTTTCGTGCTTTAGCAGCACGTAGCCATCGTCACTGCCTTTGACATTTGGTTGATCCGCATTGAGGTTCAGCGGTGCCTTATCTCGTTTACCGATGCCTGAACTTTTACGCACGGAAACCACGATCCCATCCGCAACAGCTCTTACACTCTCAAAAGGCCTGCCGCCATCAGTATGGGCTATGTGGATCCCGCCATGCCATGAGCCATGGCCATTAACCGGGTAATCGCGGCGGTCAACTACGGCCATCACTCTTTCAATCCATGCCGCATCGGTTTCATGGGCATTTTTCGCTTTCAGGAATGGTGGGCTGATAATCATGTTATGACTCCATGTCAGGAAAAGCTGAATTTGCGGGAAGGTTCGGTGGTTTCCTGGGCAATGCTCGGGAATTGTTCGGGGTTGTTAGCCTTCTCTTTGCGCCCGTAGAACCCGGCTTTTGTCCGGTACTCACCCAACGTGGCAGATTCGATACCATTGGCATCCAGGTTGATATAACTTCCGCCGCCATTGATCACCACACGCTTATTTGCCGTAATGTGGATCTCATCCTCAGTGCTGGTAATACTGAATTCCCCACGCGCCACCAGCTCCATCAAGTCGTTCTGCGCCTGTATTTTTACCGGTCCCTGGTTCGCGATCAGCTTGATCCCCAGCTTGCGGACAAAGACGCTCAGGGCATTCCCCACCCCGATAAACAGATTTTTCACCACGCTGACGTCTGCATTTTTACCAGCAGTGGCTATCAGGTTCTGACCAGCAGATACCTGCAGATGTTGTCCGCTGGTCAGCGCCACACCATCCGGCGCGCTGAGCAACAGCACCGATTTTTTGAGGTCCGTCAGTTGCTGTTCCAGTAGTTTGATCTGTGCCTGGAGATCGGCCGGGTTCGCGGTCGCCTTCTGCGCGTCACCTGAGATGGATGTCATCTGTTCCCGGGCATCACCCAGATTGCTGACCGCCGGCCCCATCTCCAGCACCTGGCCCTGCGCCTTCGCCTGACCGTCCGCCGAGATAAACAGCCCCTTCTGCGCCCGTATTGCGCCCCGGCTGTCGGTCCGGAGCTCAAAACCCTCGCCGCGCTGTTGCTTCTCCGCGTCAACCAGATGACCCAGGTTCAGCTGGCTTTTGCCGCCGTACTCGGTGCTGACCTTGATGTGCTCTTTCCCGCACTCATCGTCGAGGCGGATTTTGTTGTTCGCCGGCGTGCGCAGCACGTTGCGCTTATAGTTGCGGATGGTGACGTGATCGCCGTGCGCCGAGTCGTGCAGCACGCCGGCGATATAGGGCCGGTCCGGGTTACCGTCCTCAAAGCCAATCGCCACCTCGGTGCCCGCCAGCAGCGGCAGGTGCAGGCCGTAAGCGTCCCCGGCGTACGGGCGGGACTGCCGCACCCACAGGCTCTCAAAGCCCGTATCCCAGCTGTCCCGGTCAAACAACATGCTGACCCGGTAGCGGCCGTCTTTGTCGATATGTCCGTAGGTGTCATTTTCCGTGGTGCTGGTGACGCGCGCCGGCAGCGTGCCGGCCATCACCGGGCGGGCGCCGGGTTCAGGGCGGAAGCTAAAATCGTCGCTGTCCGGGATGCCCTCAACGCTCACCCTGAAGTCTTCGTCACGCCGGGCGTGGCTGTGCATCGCCGTGATGACCACGCCCTGAGCAAAGACCTCCGCCACCTCATAGCCGCCGGTCACCTTCAGCACCTGACCCGGCGCGAGCACCGGGCAGCTGGTGATGGCACGGGTCTGCGTCTGGCCGTTCAGGTAGCGCTCATGACGGATGCGGGCATAAAACGCCCCGGACTCCGGGACCGGATTGCGGTCATAGGTACTACCCGCTGTCAGATAGTTATCCGCATAATGGTAGGCTTCACCGTAGGTGATGGTATCCCCGGCGACCGCACCGGCCTGCGCGCTCATCTCTTCCGTGGCCTGACGGTAGTTGTAATCGCCGGTCGTGACCCGCTGCTGCACCACGCGGTGGTGACTCTCCATTGCCCATACCGAGTCCGCCCCGGCCGAATGCTGCCCCGACGGCGGCACCGACGGCAGGATCGGGCCTGCCTCATAGCCCTGCCGGCTGTCGAAGAACTCCACCACGTCAATACTGAGCCGCGTGTCGGTGGTAAAACGGAACCCGATCCCCACCTCCCCCAGCAGGCGGGTGATGAAGTGCAGATCGTCTTCACCGTACTGCATCACCTGCTCACGGCGCGGGTACTCTTTTGTCAGCGAGAACAGGAAGTCCTGACCGCGCATGCTGTGACGCTCGCGCAGGATTTTTTCCACGATCTGCGGAACGGACATGTCCTGGTAGATGGCGTTCTGATGCGAACGGTCGAGCAGCGCCAGGCGCGGCTGGAGCGTCAGGGCGTAGTGGGTTTCATCTTTTGAGGTGCCGAAGCGCTCAAAGCCCGTCACCACGCCCTGAATCACCCGCACCGGCTGCTGTATTTTAATGCCGTAGCCCTGATCGACCGGCGCCTGCAGCGTCAGGGAGCCGGCCTTCATCAGCATCCTCTCTTTGCTGATGGCATGGTCACTGCTGGTGAACTCAATGCGGTAACGGAACGGCCTGCTCAGGGCCTCATCGCCCTCAAACGCCAGCACGTCGGGCGCTGTTTCACTCTCTTTCACCGCCAGCAGGTGGTGGCTGTGGCTGAATCTTATCGGGAGATTCATGCGTTCACTCCTTGTACAGGATCAAATTCCAGCGCAATCCCCTCTTCCTCACGCCATTCCAGAGTAAGCGACTGCGGTTTCTGTTTAGCCGCCATCCGGGTCAGCAGCTGCTGGCTCAGCACCGGTAAAATCTGCTGGTTCAGCAGGCTGTCGACGTTGCGTGCACCGGTGTCCGGCAGCAGGCAGGCGGCGGTCAGGGCGTCATACAGGCTCTCATCAAACTGCGTGGTCAGGCCGTAGTGACGATGTAAGCGCTGGCTCACCTGTGCAAGCTTCATCTGCACGATGGTGCGCATGGCGGTTTCCGTCAGAGGGCGGTAAATCACCGTCTGGAAGCGGGCCAGCAGCGCAGGCTGGAAGTGGTCGCGCAGAATCGGGCGCAGCAGTTCGTGCAGCTCGCCTTCGGTGGCGTCCGGCTGCTCATCCAGCAGCTGCATCAGGTGGTCGCTGCCGAGGTTCGAGGTCATCAGAATCACGGTGTTGCGGAAGTCGATTTCACGCCCTTCGCCGTCGCGCATAAAGCCGCGGTCGAACACCTGATAGAACAGGTTCATCACGTCGCGGTGCGCTTTCTCCACCTCATCGAGCAGCACCACGCTGTACGGACGCTTGCGCACCGCCTCAGTCAGAATGCCGCCCTGGCCGTAGCCGACGTAGCCCGGCGGCGAGCCCTTCAGCTGAGAAACGGTGTGCGGCTCCTGGTATTCCGACAGGTTAATGGTGATGAGGGACTTTTCGCCGCCGTACAGCACACCGGCCAGCGCAAGCGCGGTTTCGGTTTTCCCGGTGCCGCTCGGGCCGACCAGCAGGAACACGCCCTGCGGGCCGTTCTCTGACGTCAGCCCGGTTTTGGCGGCGCGCAGACGCTGTGCGATAGCGTTCAGCGCCACCGGCTGGCCCACCACGCGCCTGCCGATTTCATCTTCCAGCGTCAGCAGGCCGGTCTGCTCATCTTTCAGCAGCGATGAGAGCGGCACGCCGGTCCAGTCGGCAATCACGTTCGCGACCGTGCGGGTGTCCACATCCACCTGAACCAGCACGTCGCCCTGCTGCGCCTGTTCCAGCTGCTGTTGCAGGCCGGCAATTTCAGCCTGCTGGCTGACGTTCTGCCGGCTGGCCATCAGCTGCTGCACCAGCGCCTTTTCCTTTCTGAACCGCTCTTCCTGCTGCTGAATACGCACGTCCAGTTCAGCCCGCTGCTGCTCAATGACACCCAGGCGGTCACCATGACGGCTGCTGCCGGCGGCGATATCGTCCAGCAGCGCCTGCTCTTCCAGTGCCAGTGCGGTCAGCTGTGCTTTCAGGCGCACAATTTGTTCAGGCACCGTGTCGAGGTTCATCCGGACGCGCGCCGCCGCCGTATCGAGCAGGTCGACGGCCTTGTCCGGCAGCTGGCGGCCGGTCAGATAACGGCGGGAGAGTGTCACCGCGGCACGCACCGCATCATCGGTAATGTGGACACCATGATGTTCTGCATAGCGTGACTTCAGTCCCCGCAGCATCAGGCAGGCGGTCCCGTCGTCCGGCTCATCCACTTTCACCATCTGGAAGCGACGTTCCAGTGCGGCATCGCGCTCAAAGTATTGCTTGTATTCTGACCAGGTCGTCGCGGCGATGGTCCGCAGCTCGCCGCGCGCCAGTGCCGGTTTCAGCAGGTTGGCCGCATCCGCGCCGCCCGCCTGGTTACCGGCACCGATGATGGTGTGAGCCTCATCGATAAACAGCAGAACCGGGACCGGCGACTGCTGCACCGCATCGATGACGTTTTTCAGGCGCTGTTCAAATTCGCCTTTCACACCCGCACCCGCCTGCAGCAGACCGAGGTCGAGGGTGCGCAGTACAACAGGTTTCAGGCTTTCCGGTACGTTGCCTTCGGCAATGCGCAGCGCCAGGCCTTCCACCAGCGCGGTTTTGCCGACGCCCGGCTCACCGACCAGGATCGGGTTGTTCTTACGACGGCGCGAGAGGATGTCTACCATCTGACGGATTTCGGTGTCACGGCCAAACACCGGGTCAATCTTGCCTTCTTTCGCTTTAGCGGTGACATCGAGGGTGAATTTATCCAGCGCGTTCTGCAGCGCCGGGTTGAGCTCACCGTCTTTCAGCTCTGCCCCGACCGGACGACCAACAAACTCCACTTCACCACCATGGTTTTGTGCCAGCTCGGCTTCCTGCTGAATGTCCGGTCGCTCGTCTGACTGCGCATCCAGCAGCGGCCGCAGGCGCTCCAGCTGGCTCTGACCGAGCGTCAGCAGTGGCCACAGACCATCGCAGCGCACCAGCTTCGGTTTATCCGCCAGCGCCATCAGCAGATGCACGCTGCGGATATTGTCTTCACCGCTGAGTGAGGCGAGCAGCCAGGCCTGCTGCATCAGGGTCCGGGTGCTGTCCGCCAGTTGCGGGCGAGTGCGTACCGAGCGCGGCCGTGCCTCCAGCCAGCCGAGTAAATCCTGCCACAGGCCGTCCATATCCCATTCATAGCGGCGGGCCAGAACCGTGAGGTCGCCTTCGCCCTGCTCCAGCAACTTCAGCAGCCAGTGCTCCGGCAGGATTTCCGCATGGGCGCGGGTCTGGCAGAGCGAAGCCGCGCCTTCCATCGCACGGGCACAGTAAGGATTGAGACGACGCAGAAGAATTGCCGGGTTTTCCATGTTCTTGAACTCGCAGTCTGAGGACCGTCAGGCACGCTACCGCCCATCGCTTTTCCTTGTCGTAAGGAACCTAAAGCGCATCAGGTCAGATTTCTCGGTTAGGGAATGTTTTTTACTCAGTACCCGCCAGGCAGATACTCAGCAAAACAGCGGAAAGGTCATCCCCCTCCGCTTAAAACGAGGATTACGCGAAAGCGTTCGCGTCGCAGGAAGGCGGCAGGCTGGTCAGCCTCCGGGAACAGAGATAACTCTGTGGCCGGAGCGGGCGAACGCAGCCAGCGCACCTGCGGCGCGAAACAGGACGCGTAATCAGGCGGTGGCGCGCTCGTTCCAGGAATCGGAATGAATGATGTTGCCGTCTTTGTAGGTCCAGGTGATTTTTTCGTAACGCAACTCGACCTGTTCCAGATGGTTGTGTTTCTCGAAGGAGGAATCTTTAATGTCGTGCATTTTCGGCGCAACTTTCACCAGCTTCACGTTTTCCAGTCGGGTGTTGAAGTACTCCACTTCCTGACCGGCGTCGTTGATTTTGTACCATTTGAACTCAGCAGATTTCAGGGTCTGACCGGTGGTCACCGCCTTGTAGAGGTACGGGCTGGAGGAATCGATCTCCTTGGTGAACAGGAACGGCGTGTGGATACGGGTACCGGTCAGCTTGCCGGTGTTGTTGTCAGTCGGGATGTAAACGCGGTGATCCTGCGCAACCACTTCGATGCTGCCTTCACGATCCTGAACGTCCACAGACCCTTTGATGTCTGCGCCGCCGTCGTCTTTCAGCCAGAGATAAACAGGAATTGCCATGGTATTACTCTCCATTGTGTTGTGACGCGCCATCATCCTGCGATGGCGCCGGGTGTTTGCCGGGTATCTGACAGGCGTCGGCCTGCGGTACCAGACTGATTTCGACACGGCGGTTGAGCGCGCGCCCTTCCGGGGTGTCGTTAGTTGCGGCAGGGCGGCCTGCGCCATAGCCCTGCACGGCAAAACAGCTTTCCGGCACGTCGCCGGTGTCACGCATCCAGTCACGTACCGCTTCGGCACGTTTCAGGGACAGCGTCTGGTTCAGCTCCGGGTTACCGGTGTTGTCGGTATGCCCGCTGACCACAATCAGCCAGCCTGGCCTGGCTTTGATACCCACCAGCGAATTGACCAGCATTTTGGTAGAGCCGGCTTTCAGGACGGACCTGCCGGAATCGAACAGCGACATGCTGTCGAGACGGACAATTTTCGGGACCGGTTCTGGTTTTGGTTGCGGTTTGGGCGGCGGTGGCGGCGGAATATACGAGCGAATGGCATCCAGCAATGGCATACGCAGGCGTTCGCCCTGATAAAGACCCAAACTCATCCGGATAGGTACGCCATTGCGTGCCCAGTTATCCAGCTGTGCGGCATCCTCACGCAGGACCCTGACGGCATCGGCTTTCGGACCGTAGTTGTCCATCCCGATACGGTCATATCGGGCAATATCAAAGCTCACACGGTGCAGCAGCTGGCGATTGTTCCAGCCACTGCTGAGCAGCGCCGCGATGGCCGCCAGGCTGAAAAGAGTCAATGCGCAGCGCCAGGTCCGGCCTCGTGGGGTTAAACCGCGACCTTCCGGTAACAGTGGCAGAACGAAATCCGGCAGTGGTGATATCACCGTACTGTCAGTGCCGACCGGCTGCCAGCCTGCCACCTGCTGCATGGCGGTGTGGCGAGACAGCCATGCTGTCCAGGCTGAAGAGGCCAGACTTCCGGCAAGAATCGGTCCCATGCCCCACAGCACTGCCGCAGGTTTAATGGCCGGAACATCAGGATTCTCATCCGTAAACACCGCATTAACGTGCTGATGAAACCAGCGCATCAGGCTGTTCATCAGCACCTGTTGCTGCATCGCGGGCGCACCACCCTGGCTGACCCATGCGGCAATCGAACCAGGCGCCGTGGACTCACGCCAGATTCTTACTCCTTCCCCGGGGATCGCCGCCTGCCAGAGCATGTCCCTCACCATTGCACTGCCGGCCTGACCATTCAGTACCAGCGGCACAGAATGGCCACTCTCCTTACGCAGCAGGCTGATTTGCCAGCGCAGGGCCAGCAGGCGGCTGGTCAGCGCTTCACTGTCTGCATGCTTCTGCGGACAGACTGTGACCATCACCGAGAGCTGACGTCCCCACTCAGGACGTTGCCACAGAAGCTGGCGGGCAACCTGCTCCAGCGCCTGGTCGTCTTCGACCCGGATCCAGCAACCCTGCGTGACATTCAGTACCGGTGACGACTGAGGCCACGCCAGCGGCAGATCGCCACAAACCAGGACCACCGGCTGGCGGTATGTCGCTTCCGGGAGGCCCTCCAGGGGCAGGATCTCCTCTTCCTGGACACGACGGCGGACGGCGAATCCGATCGCCGCAATCAACCCGATTACCGCCAGCAGAATCAGCACAGCAGCCAGTCGGGAAACCGGCAGAAAGCCCAGACAGACGCCCGCGCTGAGCAGGAGCGCCCACAGCGCAAGACCACGCTGTTGTGCAGGACTCATTTCACGGCTCCCGGCAGCAGTGTCGACAGCATCTGATCGAGCCAGTGGTTCAGCCCCCACCACAGGGCGATAAGCACAATCACACTCAGCCCTATACGCATCGGCCATGACGAGAGCCAGCCGCCCATCCGCCAGCCGACAGGGCTTTCCGCCAGCACCGGCTGGGTCTGGGGATAGCTGAAGGGTGTGACATGTTCATTAAGCGCGCTGACGAGTTTCTGACGTGCCGGATCGTCCAGAGACTGGAAGTTGCCGAGGAATCCCAGCATCATCACCCGCTGGAAGCAGGTAATGACGGCCAGATCAGGTGCCGGTTCACGCAACACGTCACGCATCCGGTCACACAGCGTGTCACCTGCGTCCATGGTGCCGAGGAAATGTCCCTGCAGCGGAATGTCATACCACTGGACGCAGGCATCATCTTCCACGCCGCGGCCTTTTACTGTCTCATCCAGCAATGCACACTGTGCGGTGAGAATATGCAGGCAATGGGTTTCATCGAGTCCACTCGCTTTCAGGACACGCTGCACCTCTTCAACATCGGCGATGCAGCGTTCCCACAGCTTTCGCCCTTCCCCTTCCTGAAACTGCGGGCCATGGCGCAGGCTGATAACCTGCAACCAGGTATTTTGCAGCAAGGCATCGATATCAATGGATGCGGCGGTACCGCTTTTATGCTCACTCATGTTCTTAGTACCGCAAAGAGTTCAAGCTCAGGCTCGCCGAGCATGCCCGGCACGTAAAACATACAGGTACCGCTCTGAAGCATTTCCGTCGCCAGGGGATGAGAGACATCGAGGCTGAAATATTGATTTTCCAGACGTAACGGAATGGCGGCAGGAACATGACGCAGCGGCGTTAGTGGCACCCCTACCCGTGAAGAATTGACGATGCCCCGGACATGATCCGGGCTGCCCACCTTGCACTGGCGCGGGAACTGCTCCTGCAACTGGGCCACAGGCATGGGGGATCGCACGGAGAGATAGTAATCGGCCCCTTCACGCAGGCGCGGGTCATGCAAACGGGCCTGCCAGAAGTGGAGACGGGGATCATTTTCCAGCTCGATTGACACCACGCGCGAGGGCAGACTGGCTTCCAGCAGATCGCCCAGTAAGTCAAACAGCGGCGGAAACACAGCATTCAGCTGCTCGTGCTGCCAGGCCGGAATGGCGCTCACCTGATGCTCCAGTGAAAAGGTCAGCAGGCTACCCGCCAGGCGGGCCAGTTCCGGATACAAGCGCTCCGGCGGGCTTTGCAGATTGCGCTGAAACTGTCCCAGCACCGGTTCTGCGCTGTTCAGGGCATTAAGCAGCCAGAACAGGGAAACATCGGCCACGGCAAAATCGGCCATCCGCTCGTTACTTTCACGGCGCATCGCCATCAGGCGGCTCAGCCGGGCGCGCAGCTGAGTCATCAGCTGTTCAAGCTGAGTGACCAGCCAGCGGCTGCCCTGAAGGGTAAGCAGTGGAGGCAGAAACGCTTCATCCAGTCTCCAGCTGCCCTGCGAATCCTGCTGCAGTCGGGCAACCGGACAGGTCAGATAGTCGCTGTTGTTCTGATGGGAAAAACGCAGGCTCAGCTCCGGCTGCATTACGGCAATCTGGCGGATATCTTCGCCAAAAGTATTGCGGACATCCCGCCAGCGCTGGCGAAAACGCACCGGCCGTTCGGCCACCTCATCAGGTTTCAGGCAGTTCCCCCCGTTCGCCCGCATCAGCGGGAGCGCCAGCAGTACCACTGCATTATGCGATTCGCTCTCAAGCGACAGCGCCGGTGGCAGGGCGTCAGCATTGTCAGTGTCAATCAGCGTGCCGTCCCGAAAACGGATGTGCAGATGACGGGCCTGCAGGCGGCCCAGTTTCAGTGCATCCGGTTCGAACGTGGCTTCAATCATTCCCCAGGGATGGGAAAGGCCCAACTGGGCGATGCATTCCACAGACCAGGCCGCATACGCGGCCTGTTGCTGGAAGTGCTGGGGAGAGACCATCTGGCCCCTGCCCCATAACGGTTGTTCCGTTTTCATCGGCTTCCTGCCTTACTTTACGCTTTCGCCTTCGGCATCTGGGAAACCAGCGACAGATTGACGTCCATCCCTTCCACCTGGAAATGCGGCACGGCATAGAGTTTCACGCGGAAGAAACCTGGATTGTCCTCGATATCTTCCACCGTCACTTTCGCGTCGCGCAGCGGATGTGAAGCCTGCAGGTCGTCGCCTGGATCGGTCATCTCCGTCACCAGCCCGCGCACCCAGGTATTGAGCTCCAGCTCAAGCAGGCGGCGATCTTTGGTGGTGCCGATATTTTCACGCTGAATCAGTTTCAGGTAATGAGCGATACGTGACAGCAGGAAAATGTACGGCAGACGCGCGTTGATGCGGCTGTTAGCCGTCGCGTCAGCGGTGTCGTACAGGGCCGGTTTCTGGGCGGAGTTAGCCGAGAAGAAGCAGGCGTAGTCGCGGTTTTTGTAGTACGACAGCGGGATAAAGCCCAGGCTGGCAAATTCGAACTCGCGGGTTTCCGGGATCATCACCTCGGACGGAATTTTCACCTGATTACCGGTGCCCAGGTCATAGAGATGAATCGGCAGATCCCGTACCGCGCCACCGGCCTGCGGACCACGGATTTGCACGCACCAGCCGTTGCTGATAAAGCTCTGCACCATGTTGGCCGCAAAGGCGAAGGCGGCGCTGGTCCAGAGGTATTTGTCGTGATCCGGGCCTTTGACCTGCTCAACATAGTTGAAGCTGCGCACCGGCACGGTGTCCGGGCCATACGGCAGGCGACCCAGCACGCGCGGCATCACCAGGCCGATATAGCGGGAGTCATCGGTTTCACGAAAAGATTTCCACTTGATGTACTCGGCGCGATCGAAGTAGCTGCCGATGTCTTTAATCGCCGCCACTTCTTCCATTGCATCCTTGAGGAAGAATTTCGGACCGGCAGCGCCGATAAACGGCATATGCGCCGCGGCGGAGACTTTCGAAATATTGCGCAGCAGCGCGACATCCTGGGCTGACGCATCAAATTCATAGGCAGAAATCAGGGCGGCAATCGGCTCACCACCGGGGCTGTCATACTCAGCCGTATAGGTGTGCTGGTATAATCCGCTCTGAATAATCTCCGGCGCGTCTTCGAAATCCTGACGCAGGTGATCTTTCGACAGATCAAGCAGCTCGATTTTAACGTTCTGCCGGAAATCGGTTTTATCGACCAGCGACTTCAGCCCGCGCCAGGTACTTTCTGTCTGCTGAAAAGCCTCATGATGCATCACCGCGTCCAGCTGACGGCTGATCTGGTAATCCAGCCCGGCGATATGGTGGTCAATCAGCGTCTTGTCCAGCTTTTCGACTTTTGAACCCGACTTCTTCAGGCACTCCAGAAAGACCTGCATGCCGGCCGTCAGGCGCTCATCGGCCGTGGCATCAGACATTGCCTGCGCATCCTGCCAGATATCCAGCGCGCTCAGCTCAGAGACCGGATTAAGGTTGATTTTTTCAAACAGAGACGCGTAAACCCCGCCCGCTGACGGACGTTCCAGCACAACGCTTTCGCCACCCGCGCCATTTTGATTTTGTACAGACATGAGCATTCCTTGGTTAATCCGTTATTACTCGTGAGGGTTAAGGCTGTTTGGGTGCCAGCGCCGACAGCTCGCTACGCAGTTCAGCGCTGAGCGCCGGGTCGATCAGGATTTTTTCCAGCTCTTTGCGGAAGGCCTGGTTATCCAGCAGGTTGGCTTTGAGGTCGCGCAGCAGGTTGCGCATGGCCAGCATCGCTTTAAGCTGCGGGATTTGGCGGGCGACCTGCTCGGGTTCGAAGTCTTTCATCTGCGTGAACGACAGGCTGACGTTCTCTTCGCTGCCGTCACCGGCCAGGGTGTTTTCTACAGCGAGGTTTACCGACGGGGCAAATTCAGCCATGACGCTGTCAAAGTTGTTTTTGTTGACGTTGATTTTTTCGCGTTCAGACAGCGGACGCTGTTCTGCACCGTTGCTGTAATCCCCCACCACCATCAGCTTGAGGGGCAGTTCGACTTTCTTCTGCGCGCCACCGGTGTGTACGCTGAGCTGGATGTTAACGCGGGCTTTGGGGATCTCGGACTGATAGGAGTTAGACATGGCTATCCCTGTTCTATGCATTAATAGAAATGGTCAATGCCAGCATGAAATTATCAGAAAGGCTTACCCTGCCAGAGCGGCATTCCTGCTTACGTTGTCCGACGTAAAGCAAAAACGGGGGCGTCAAAAGCGAGTGTAATCCCTTCACCAGCGAGCATGACACGGTTTTTCTAGCAATAATCCGAAAGATTACTTTTCAGACAAAGAGCTATTGCCGCGAGTGTAAAAATATTTACATGAACAGGGGAAATTAATATTTGTAACAAAATAATACGAAACCTTGATTTTATCTGAATCAACCATCTTCATGATAAATAAGAAATTTCTTAATATTTCCCTGCAAAGCCTGTGGGATAAGGATTGCGGCGAAGCGAGATTTTCATTCACCGGACAAAATTGAGGGAAAAAACGCCCTCATAGGAAATCAAAAATTTTTTTTGAAAGATGAGAGGCTGTACATAAGTGAAGATGAATTGCCTGAATTATTTCATCAGACCGTCCTTCAGATAGTGACTTTTATATCGGACAGGCTTTAACTTCAGACCAGGAATTAACGTTTTAACCTTCAATATATAAACATTATTTATAGAGAACTTTTAACGCGGCTGTATCATGAATAGGAAAATGAGGATGCTAAGCCAGACTCATTGATCAAAAAGTCGTTTAATCCGGATTATTTTTTAGAATCTTTTAGCTGTTACAGGCCAGATTTTAACGAAAACAGCCGCAAAACGCCGCCCGTTCATAGCTTTCTGTTTCAGGCTGGTGATCCTTCCGATCTTAATCCGATGAAAACGACGGCATTAGCGGCGGGATGAGTTAAAGGTGATGTGATTGTGCGAACGCGCTGACAGCGTGCCGCCCGACGGCGGCACGCCCTGATCTCACCGACTCAGAAGAAGCCAAGCGGTTCAATGCTGTAACTGATCAGCAGATTTTTGGTTTGCTGATAGTGATCGAGCATCATTTTGTGGGTTTCACGACCAATACCCGATTTTTTATAGCCTCCGAAGGCAGCATGTGCCGGATAGAGGTGATAGCAGTTGGTCCAGACCCGCCCGGCTTTGATCGCCCGGCCCACGCGATAGGCGCGGTTGATGTCACGTGTCCAGACACCGGCACCCAGGCCGTAAATCGAGTCGTTGGCGATGCTGACTGCTTCGGCCTCATCTTTGAAGGTGGTAATGCCAATCACCGGGCCAAAAATCTCTTCCTGGAACACCCGCATGCTGTTGTTACCCTTGAGTAAGGTCGGCTGGATGTAGTAACCACTGGCGAGCGTGTCGTCCAGCTTCTCCACACCACCGCCCACCAGCACTTCTGCGCCTTCCTGCCGGGCAACCTCAAGATAAGAGAGAATCTTATCGAACTGCTGCTGTGACGCCTGCGCGCCGACCATCGTTTCGGTGTCGAGCGGATCGCCACGCTTGATGGTTTTAACCCGTTTCATCACCGCTGCCATGAACGGCTCGTAGATGGACTCCTGCACCAGTGCCCGCGATGGACAGGTACAGACTTCGCCCTGGTTAAGGAAACCCAGCACCACCCCTTCTGCGGCTTTCTCAATAAAGCTCTCTTCCGCCTGCATGATGTCTTCAAAGAAGATATTGGGGGATTTGCCGCCCAGCTCGACCGTTGACGGGATCAGGCTTTTCGCCGCCAGTTCCAGAATATGGCCGCCGGTCGCGGTCGATCCGGTAAAGGCGACTTTGGCGATCCCCGGATGGGACGCCAGCGCTTCACCCGCCTCTTTACCGAAACCGTGGACCACGTTCAGTACGCCGGGCGGCAGTAAATCTTTAATCAGATCGACAAACAGGGTGATCGACAGCGGCGTCTGCTCTGCCGGTTTCAGCACTACGCAGTTTCCGGCACCTAACGCAGGTGCCAGCTTCCACGCAGCCATCAGCAGCGGGAAATTCCACGGAATAATTTGCGCCACCACACCCAGCGGCTCATGGAAATGATACGCCGCGGTAAATTCATCAATCTCCGCCGCGCTGCCCTCCTGCGCCCGCACGCAGCCAGCGAAATAACGGAAGTGATCGACCGCCAGCGGCAAATCGGCGGCCAGCGTTTCCCGCACCGGTTTACCGTTATCCCAGGTCTCGTTCACCGCCATATATTCCAGATTCTGCTCCAGCCGGTCGGCGATTTTCAGTAGCAGTAACGATCGCTGCTGCGGTGACGTTTTTCCCCAGGCATCTGCTGCTGCTGCCGCGGCGGCGACCGCATTATCGACATCAGCGCGGTCCGAACGCGGAAACTCGCCTGCTGCTGAGCCATTTACCGGCGAGGTATTGGTGAAGTAGTTGCCCTTCACTGGCGCGACAAATTCACCATTAATGAAGTTGCCATAATTCTTTTGTAGCGTGATCAGAGAACCCTGTTCTCCTGGCGCGGCGTAACGCATGGTCATTCTCCTTACAGGTGACGAGATGCAACAATGATGAAACTTATTATTAACATGAATGATCATTGCCAGCCTGTCAGATCTGTCGCCCGGAAACTGTGACCGCCCCGAAGGAAAACCCGCATGGGTTGCTGCTACAGATAATTCCGACTTTTCCCGGTTGCGCTTATAAATAAGAAACTTGTCAGCCTGAAGGGGTCAATATGAGGAAGAATTCACACGGGAGGTAAGCATGCTGGCTTCGGCTTTCACCCTGATGCGCGCTAAAGCAAACTTCGTGCATCAGTTCATCCGCAATCCGCGCAAGATGGGCAGCATTACGCCTTCATCCGATGCGCTGTGCCGCACAATGATCGCGTCGGTGGAATGGAATACTCAGCTGCGTATCGCCGAGCTTGGCGGAGGAGACGGTGTGTTAACCCGTCGGTTACTGGAACGAATGGCACCGGACGCCACGCTGGATGTGTTTGAGATCAGCAGTATGCTGGCGGAGAAGCTCAACGCACTGGACGATGACCGTATGACCGTCCGCACCTGTTCAGCGGAGTACCTCAACGGGCAGTATGATGCGATCTTCTCCGGTCTGCCGCTGTTGTCACTGCCGCCCGCGCTGCGTGAGGCGATTCTGCGCGCAGTCTACAATGCGCTGGGTCCCAACGGGGTGTTTGTACAGTTTCAATACACTTCTCTGACCCAGCCTGACCTGTCACGCTACTTTACCTGGGAGCGGCAGCGGGTGCTGAAAAACGTTCCGCCCGCCTGGGTTTATCGTTGTACCCGCCACTACGCGCCCTGAGCCTGCTCAACTGACGGGCGCGCCTGTTGCCAGAAGGCGGTTAACAGTGCACGCGCCCAGTCTTTTCCCTCCATCACAGCAGCCACATCGCTGCTGTCGTCCGGCAGACAGGCGCGCATGATGGATGACGAAAATTCGGGATGAAACTGCACTGACAGCGCCTGAGGTGAATAGCGAATGATCTGGCAGCCGTCACGCTCAGAAGCGGCTAATACCTGAGCCTGCGGCGGCGGCGTCAGCACCGACTGTCGATGCGACAGCCAGGCGCTAAAGGTCGACGGTACTCCCCGCAGCAGCGGGTCGCGCTGCGCCTGTGCGCCGCAGGTGACCGGCAACAGACCGCGTTCCCAGCCATTCGGGTTATCCGCCACCTCGCCGCCCAGCGCATACGCCATCAGCTGATGACCGTAGCAGACCCCCAGCAACGGCAATGACGCCTCGATGGCCGCTCTGATCCATGCCGCGCTGCGTTCGCTCCAGTCGGCATGATCGGTGACCATCGCCCACGAGCCACTGAGGATTGCCGCAGAGATCTGATCGAAGGCGGGCAGCGCCTCGCCCAGATGCGGACGGACGATCAGATACTCATCAGGCTGTAAATTTAACGCGTCAATAAACCAGCGCGGTTGTTCACCAATCTGCGCGACGACGTGAGCGGGTGGGACTTCGAGCTGAATTAATGCAATGGGCAAGGCGGGCGTGTGGGTCATACCGAATCGGGTCCTGTTCCAGAGAGGCGTTTCGGAAAATCAGTCTGACAGCAACGCGCAAAAAAGTCTTATGATTTTATTTTCCCCTCTGCGACAGAAAATTTCTTAGCGCTGCTGCCAGGAATGCCGCAGTTCGTGCCATCATTAGCGGGCTAAGCAAAAAAAGTTAAGGATATTATTGTGGCGGTGCGGCATTTCTTTCTGGTCCTGATGGTGGTGTGTATCTGGGCCTTCAACAACGTAGCGGTAAAATGGGGCTTGCTTGAGCTTCCGCCGCTGTTCCTGACCTTTATGCGTTTTGTGGTGGTCGCCATTGTGCTGGTGCCGTTTTGCCGCATCACCCGACAGCAACTGCCCTGGCTGTTGCTGCTGGCGTTCACTTTCGGCTTTATGCACTTCTCGCTGTTGTTTGTCGGAATGCGGTATACCGATGCCGGCACCGGCGCGATTGTGGTCCAGCTCGGCACGCCGATCGCCATGCTGCTGGCGATGGTGGTGCTAAAAGAGAAACTGAAGCTGGTGCAACTGGTGGGCATTATGATCTCGCTGAGCGGCGTGGTGGTGCTCTCCGGCAGCCCGACCATTCCCACCTGGTGGGTGCTGTGTCTGCTGTTGTGCAGCGCGACCGGCTGGGCGGTAAGCAACCTGATAGTTAAAAAATCGCCATCGATTAAGCCACTGACCATGACCGGCTGGATCGCCTTTCTGGCGATTCCGATAGTCGGTGCCGCCAGCCTGATAATGGAGTCAAACCAGCTTTATGCCCTGAGTCATGCCGGCTGGCACGGTTGGTTCGCCATCCTCTACAGCGCCATCGCCTCGTCGATCGTCGCCTATACGCTGTGGTATATGCTGCTGAAGAAATATAACGTCAACCTGATTATGCCCTACTCGCTGCTGACCCCGGTGCTGTCGGTACTGATGGGGATCGTGGTGCTGGGCGACAGCCTTAACAGCTTCAAAATCATCGGCGCCTCGCTGGTAATACTCGGTACGGCGATTGCGGTGATTAATCTGCGTAATCTGCGGATGCATGCCCGCTTTCCGCGTCTGCGGCGACGTTAATCACGCGTGCTATGCTTGAGTGATTGTCACTCGTCAGGAGCACAGCAGATGGAGCATCAGCTCGCCACGTCCCTCTGGCAGCAGATGTGGCAGGGATTGCGTGGCAACGCCGCCGCACACCCGTTACCCACCTTTGTCGATCATGCCAGTTTTCCCGCCGCCTTTGCCGTCAGTGAACTGGCGGCCACCAGCATCGGCCTTGCCACCCAGGCCGCTGCCGACCTGATCAATGCCAGCCGGCCAGTTGAAGTGAATGTCCGGCTGGCGTCGCGCTGGTTCCGGCACAGTTTTATGCCGCTCAACCGGCCTGCTCCCGCGCTGTGGGACGCTTTCGCCGGCGATTACGCCAGTCGCGATGGCTGGGTCCGCCTGCACACCAATGCTGCCCATCACCGCCAGGCGATGGAGCAGGTGCTCGGCCAGCATCCCGATCGCGCCGCACTGGCCCGCGAGGTGCAGCGCTGGCAGGCTGCTGAGCTGGAGCAGGCGATCATTGATGCGGGCGGTTGTGCCGCAGAGATGCGCAGCAGCGCGGCCTGGCAGCAGCATCCGCAGGGCCAGGCGATAGCGCAGGAGCCGCTGTTCGCCTGGCAGCGTACAGATCAGGCTGCCGCGCCCGACTGGCCGTTACCGCCGGCGCGCCCGCTGCTCGGTGTCCGGGTACTGGATCTGACCCGGATTATTGCCGGTCCGGTCGCCACCCGCTTTCTGGCCAGCCTCGGTGCTCATGTGCTGCGCATCGATCCGCCTGGCTGGCAGGAACCGTCGCTGGATGAGGAGATCACCTGTGGTAAGCGCCGTGCGGTCCTGAATCTCAGACAGGCCAGCGATCGGGAGCAGTTCATCCGTTTACTGCGTGAGGCCGACGTACTGGTGCACGGTTACCGGGCCGATGCGCTGGAGCAACTGGGCTTTGATGCCGGAACCCGTCGGGCGCTGGCTCCGGGCCTGGTCGATGTCAGCCTGAATGCCTGGGGCTGGCAGGGTCCGTGGCGCAACCGGCGCGGCTTCGACAGTCTGGTTCAGATGGGCTGTGGTATTGCCGAACAGGGGATGCAGTGGCAGCAGAGTGATAAACCGACGCCATTGCCGGTGCAGGCGCTGGATCATGCCACCGGTTATCTGCTGGCGGCGGCGGTACTGGAGGGATTACGGCAGCGGCGCACTGACGGGCATGGCAGCCAGGTGCGGCTGTCACTGGCGCGTACCGCCTGGCTGTTGCAGCAGCATCCTGCTACGCCGGGCACTGTACAGTCCGGCATCACGCCGAAAACAGAGGATAACCTGCCCTTTTTTGAGTTCACGCCCTGGGGGCTGGGCGTAAGACTGCGCGCGCCATCCTGGCTGCCCGGCACCGCGCAATGCTGTGCGACACCGGGCTGTCTGCCGGGTACGCACCCGGCATCATGGTAAATCAGGCATCCTGCTGCGGTTCAGCGCTGTCGAGCAGTTCATTGTACATCGCCTGAATCGCCTCACGGCTCAGCGCAGCCATCGTACGATAAAACGCAGTGGTGGCATGCGCCTCAACCTTCCCGAGGAAAGTGCCGCACCACGGCAGCAGATACTCTTCAAACAGCGCCAGCTGGGCGCTGCTCTCATCTTCCGCAGACTGATCTTCCAGCCACGACGCCGCCAGCAGCAGCACGCCAAAGTGATCGGCAGGCGCATCGCTCAGCGGCATACCACGCGAAGTCAGAAAAGCACGCACCTCCGGCTCCGTTTTACCTTCGGGCCACTGCGACGCATACGGCGATACCTTACAGTCGCTGCCGACAAACAGCGCATTGTAATCGGCGGCCAGCGCCTGCGGATCGCTGTTCTGTTGCAGGCGGGTCAGCAGTTCGTCCTGCTCCAGCGGCCACTGCGCCTGCAGTTTGCCCTCACGCAGCAGCGTAAACAGCGGCACCAGCAGCGGGTCCTGCGGCTGACGATTGTACAGTGAGCCGAGCACGCGGCACAGAATGGAAAACTCATTCATGAGTCAGATTTCCTTGAGGCAAAGTAAATTAAAAGTCAGCCAGTTCAGCAATCGATTTGCCGGTGCGCTGTTCGAGGAAGTCGAGCAGACGCCGCGGCGTGACATTTAACACCCGATCCTCCGGAAAATCCACTTCGCGGGTGATGCGCAGGCAGTGCTCAAAATGGCCGAGCGTAAAAGCGGTATGGGAATCAGAGCCAAAAGCCAGTCGTCCGCCCGCATCCCGTACCGCCTCGGCGATCGCCCGGCAGTTGGGTTCGCTGCCTGGACGAGAGTGGGTAAACGAGGAGTTATTGATCTCCAGCGCCACATCGTAGTGGGCCGCCGCCTCGGCAATCGCCGTGATATCCACCGGGAACTTCGGGTTACCCGGATGGCTGATGATATGCACCAGTCCACCCGCCATCGCCGCAATCATCGCATCGGTGTGGTGCTTTCTGTCGCGCGGCGCGTAGACCGGCTCATGAAAGCCCGCCACGATCAGATCCAGCGCATCCAGCATCGGGCCGGAACAGTCAATCTCGCCCTGCTGGTTTTTTATATTGGCCTCAATACCGCGCAGAATCCCGACGCCATCAATCACTCGCGGCCAGATGCGCATATTAATAAAGTGCCAGTAGTGTGGCGCGTCGGCCATATCAGGGCCGTGATCGGTAATGGCAAACAGTTTCATCCCCGTTTGCTTTGCCTGAGTGACGTAATCGTGCAGCGTACTGTAGGCGTGGGTACTGGCGATGGTGTGCATATGCAGATCTACCGGATACATCATCTTCTCCTGCTGATAGCCCCTGACTGAACAGGGTAATTAGTAGCCACGCTGTCGATCGACCCGCCCCTGCGGTATTTCTCCCGCCTGATGCTGGTCAATCGCCCGGGCAATGTAGTCAATAGCTTCGTCGATTAAGGTTACCGCCGCATTATGCGGCGTCAGGGTCACGCGAGGATGAGACCAGAGCGGATGCGATTCCGGCAACGGTTCAACCTGAAACACATCCAGCGCGGCGGCTTTTAGCTGACCGCTGTTGAGCGCCGCCAGTAAGTCCGCTTCCACCACCTGCGCACCGCGCGCGATATTAAGGAAGAAAGCGCCGTGCGGCAGCTGCTGGAAAAAATCATGATTGATTAAGTTGATGGTTTCCGCCGTGCTGGGCAGCAGGTTGATTAACACCCGCGTGCCCTGCAGAAAATCGTGCAGCGACTCAGGGCCGGCAAAGCTGGTGACGCCGGCAATCTGCTTCGGCGAACGGCTCCAGACGCGGACCGGAAAGCCCCAGGGTTTCAGCGCTTCTGCCACGCTCCGTCCCAGCACGCCCGCGCCGAGGATGCCAATAGTAAAGCTGTCGCGCGGATAAGCGGGCAGCGGCTGCCAGCAGTGCTGCTGTTGCTGTAACCGATAGTCGTCAAAGCGCCGGAACCAGCTCAGCACGCTGTGGACCGCATACTCCTGCATCTGCCGCGCCATGCCGGTATCTTCCAGCCGGAACAGCGGTACCTCCTCCGGTAACATGTCCGGATACTGCTGCAGCTGCTTCAGAATTTCATCCACACCGGCGCCCAGCGCAAATACCCCGCGCAGCCCGCTGCGTCCCCGCAGCATCTCCGCCGGCGGGGAGCGCACCAGCGCGTAATCGGCCGGGCCATCATCGCCCGGTTGCCAGGCACGGACCCGCGCCTGCGGCAGGCGCTGTTGTAAACCGTTAATCCATGTCGTCGCAGATTGCGACGGGTGATACCAGATGATCTCCATCCTGCTCTCCTTTTTTTCTTTCAGCGTCAGGGAAAACCGGCATCAGGGCAAGTAAAAAGCGGCGGGAAAAAGCGCTTTTTTTAGCAAAAATAATTCCCGTGGCTTCACAATTCCGGACCGCTTCAGGGTGAAGTGGCCAGATAAGGTCTAAAGTTGGTCCTGTGGTCAATGCGTTACGCGCGGCCGCGTTTCGGACAAGGAGAAAAACCGATGACAAAAATTGAGGTAAACGCCACTGAACGGCGTCAGCGTTATGTCCCCCTTCTGCTCACACTGCTGCTAAGCGTGCCGGCCTTCACGGTTCACGCCGACGACACGTCGCGCATGTTGAATAATCAGCCGCAGCCGCCGGATGTCCGTTTAGGGCCACTGTTTAATGCTGTACAGCAAGCGAAGTTCTATCCCGATCAAAAAACCTTTGCCGATGCCCTGCCTAAATTCGATCCGGCCTCGATCCTCGCCGACTGGCAGATGCAGAAAAAACAGCGCAACTTTGATCTGAAACGCTTTGTTGACGCCAACTTCACCCTGCCCGCCGCGGGCGATAAGTATGTGCCGCCTGCCGGGCAGAATCTGCGTGACCACATTGACGGCTTATGGCCGGTGCTGACCCGCACCGCCAGCAGCGCCGGTCAGTATGATTCGCTGCTGCCGTTGCCGAAACCTTATGTGGTGCCGGGCGGCCGTTTCCGTGAAGTCTATTACTGGGACAGTTACTTCACGATGCTCGGCCTGGCCGAAAGCGGCCACTGGGATAAAGTACAGGATATGGTGGATAACTTCGCCTCGCTGCTTGATCGTTATGGTCTTATTCCCAACGGCAACCGCAGCTACTATCTGAGCCGTTCGCAGCCGCCATTCTTCAGCATGATGGTGGATCTGCTGGCGAGCCATGATAACGGCAAAGCCTATACCCGTTATCTGCCACAGCTGCAGAAAGAGTATGACTACTGGATGGCCGACAGCGACAAACTGGCCGCCGGCTCAGCCAGCAAGCGGGCAATCAAACTCAGCGATGGCACGCTGCTGAACCGCTACTGGGATGCCCGCGATGTGCCGCGTACCGAGTCCTGGATGGATGATGTCACCACCGCGAAGAAGGCACCGCAGCGTGACAAGGCTGAGGTCTATCGCGAACTGCGTTCGGGTGCGGCGTCCGGCTGGGATTTCAGCTCCCGCTGGTTCACTGATGCCCATAATCTGGCCACTATCCGCACCACCCAACTGGCGCCGGTCGATCTCAACAGCCTGATGTTCCATCTGGAGCAGACGCTGTCGAAAGGCTATCAGATGAATAAGCAGGATGATCTGGCGAAGCAGTTTGCCGACCGCGCAGAGAAGCGCCAGGCCGCAATTAATCGCTACCTGTGGAATGACAAACAGGGCTGGTACGCCGATTACGACTGGCAGAAAAAACAGGTGCATCCGCAGCTGACCGCCGCCACGCTGTTCCCGCTCTACCTGCGGGTCGCCAGCGATAAGCAGGCGGAAAGCACCGCCAGCGCGGTGGAAAAACAGCTGCTGAAACCGGGCGGGCTGGTGACGACTACGGTCAACAACGGCCAGCAATGGGATGCTCCGAACGGCTGGGCGCCGCTGCAATGGGTCGCCGTGGAAGGTCTGGAGCACTACAACCAGCCGAAACTGGCGAAAGAGGTCGGGCTGCGGTTCCTGCAGAACGTGCAGAACACCTACGATCGCGAGCATAAGCTGGTAGAGAAATATGTGGTGGAAGGCAAGAATCTCGGCGGCGGTGGCGGCGGTGAATATCCGCTGCAGGACGGCTTTGGCTGGACCAACGGCGTTACCCTGAAACTGCTGGATAAATATTGCCCGAAAGATAAAACCTGTAACAGCGCCCACGATATTCCCCAGGCGTCTGCGTCTCAACCCTGACCTTATCCAGAGACCGCCGGCCTGGCTGGCGGTCTCTGCCCGCGCGTTTTAACGAAATTTACTTGACGTTCTTCAATTGGCAGGCAAAATTGCAGCGAACTTACAAACGGTAATAGTTCTCACTCTGATAATGAGAACGCTTATCGAGAATGTTAATCATCTGCTGAACCTCTGCCATGAAAGGAATTTCAATGAGATTGCCATCGCCGCTGAAAGGTTACGTCCCGTTCTGCACTCTGGCGCTGACTGCGCCTGCCCTGAGTTTTGCTGCCGATATGGTAGTGACAGCCCAACCGCAGGAGCAAGCTGACTCCCCGACTCAGGGTTATCTCGCCACCACCAGTCAGGGCGCGACCAAAAGCGATCGCCCGCTGATTACTACACCGCAGTCGGTGTCGGTGGTGACGCGCCAGCAGATGCAGGATCAGGGTGCGCTGACCCTGAATCAGGCGCTGGGCTATACGTCCGGCGTCTTTACCAACTTCGGCGGTGCTGCAACCCGTTATGACACCATTGCCCTGCGCGGTTTCCACGGTGGCGATGTCGATAACACCTTCCTCGACGGCTTACGGGTGATGAGCGACGGCGGCAGCTTCAATGTGTTGCAGGTCGATAACGCCTTCCTGGAGCGGATTGATGTCATCAAAGGCCCCTCTTCCGCGCTTTATGGTCAGACGGTGCCGGGCGGGCTGGTCAATATGGTAACGAAACGTCCACAGTTCCGTGAAGAAGGTCATGTCCAGCTGCAGGCTGGCAATAACGCCACCACCGGCGCGATGTTTGACTACACCAACGCGATTAACGATCAATGGGCGTTTCGCCTGACCGGTGTGACCCGCAACAGCGATACCCAGTATGACCATACGCGCGAAGAGAAGTATGCGCTGATGCCTCAGCTGATGTGGCAACCGGATGAGGATACTCAGCTGATCCTTAAAGCCTATCTGCAGAAAGATCCCTCCGGCGGCTATCACGGCTCGGTGCCGGGCGACGGCAGTATTACGGAGCATAATGGCTATAAGCTGAGCAACGGTTTTTATGAAGGCAACAGCGATCTGGATCAGTTCAAACGCCGTGAGCAGATCTACAGCTACGATTTCACTCATCGCTTTAGCGACGTCTGGTCGTTCTCCTCAACCGGCAGCTACAGCCATTCCAACGTCGATCTCGATCAGGTTTATCAGATTGGCTGGGATGCGCAGAATCCCGATCTGCTGAACCGTTACTATTCGGGTGAGCGCTCCTCACTGGCCGCCTGGGCCACGGATAACCGGCTACAGGCCGAATTTAACACCGGCGAGCTGGAGCATCGCGTCTCGCTGGGCACGGAGTATCATCGCTATAAAAATGAGATCAGCAAAGCGGTCGGCAACGCATCGCAGCTTAATGCCGTGACCGGCGAACAGGTTGGCGACATGCCGGCCTACAGCTGGAGCGATAACAGCCGCAGCTACTATCAGACCGGCCTCTACCTGCAGGATGAGATGAAGCTGGATCGCTGGCATCTGGATCTCTCCGGCCGCTATGACCGCATCGTTGCCAGCAACAGCGGCAGTGACCGCCGTCAGGACGATCACATCAGCGGACGCGCGGCGCTGCTTTATGCGTTCGACAACGGTATCTCGCCATATGTCAGCTGGAGTCAGGCGATCACCCCTACCGCCCTGACCGACCCGAACAACAACCTGCTGAAGCCGACCACCGCGGAGCAGTATGAAGCCGGGGTTAAATATCAGCCAAACGGCACCCGCGATCTCTATAGCCTGGCGGTCTATGATCTGACACAGAAAGATGTGGCTAACCGTAATGTACAGGATGGTACCTATACGCCGTCTGGCAAAGTGCATTCGCAGGGGATTGAGCTGGAAGCGCGTAATCAGTTAACGCCGCGTCTGAGCACCGTCGCCAGTTACACCCTGAATCACCTGCGCTTTAAAGATTCCGTTGATGGCAATGATGGTCACACGCCTTACGTGACGCCAAACAGCATGGCGGCCTTCTGGGGACACTATCAGTTTGATTACGGCCTGAGTGCCGGCGCGGGCGTGCGCTATATCGGCAAACAGTGGGCAGATAACGAAAACACCACCCGTTTGCCATCAGTGACGCTGTTTGATGCCTCGGTTCGTGCCGATCTCGGCGTCTGGAACAGCAGCCTGAAAGGCGCGTGGCTGCAGGTGAATGCGAATAACCTGACCGACCGTAAATACGTGGCGGGCTGTTACGGCACGGGCTATTGCTACTGGGGTGCGGAACGCAGCGTGATGGCGACGGTGGGCTACGATTTCTGATCGCCAGAAGTGAAAAAGGGGACGAATCGCTTCGTCCCCTTTTTGATTAAATCTTTGTTAAATCGTTACGATCAACTGCGTACTTTACGATAGATAAACAGCACCACGATGGCACCGATGACGGCGACCACGAAGCTGCCGAAGTTGAACCCATCGACGCGACCGAAGCCAAACAGCGTACTGATCCAGCCACCCACTACGGCACCAATAATACCCAGTACGATAGTCAGAATGAAACCGCCACCGTCTTTACCCGGCATGATCCACTTCGCCAGGATACCTGCGATTAAGCCAAAGACGATCCAGGAAATAATACCCATCTGTTGCTCCTTCCTTTTTTTGATTAAATCGTGAACGCTTGATTTATCAAGCGGTTTACCGCGATAAGTATAGACAGGTTTTCAAAAAATGTTTACTTGCTCACAGTTATTATTGCGCAGGGAGAGGCTAAAGCTTTTTTTTGCCACGCCGATAACGGAGATGAGGGCAAAAAAAAGAACAAACAAAGCACCAACCTTTTGGAGCCAGGAAGTGAAAGAAGCCGATCAGGAACAATATTTAAAACGTGGCACGCTGGCCATCCTTGGCGTGATGAAAGACCTGCTGCGTTTACAGACGCCGCTACTGGTGAGTTTTTCCCGTGGGCAGTTTATCAGCCGGATGCTGGCGGCCGATGAAAATCAGTTGCTGTTCGACCTCGGCAGCAACAATCTGGATAACGACTACGCCTTAACCTGCGATGAACTCAGCATCGCTGCAGAAACCCACGGCGCTAAAGTGGAGTTCAGCCTCGCGTCGCTGGCGCGGGTCGATTTTGAAGGCTTACCGGCGTTCAGCGCGCCGTTGCCGGAGCTGGTGTGGCAGATCCAGCGTCGTGAGTTTTTTCGCGTCAATGCGCCACTGGAACCACAGTTCTGGTGTCATACCGAGTGGCCCGACGGCAATACAGCCCGTCTGCGGTTGCAGGATCTGTCGCTGGGTGGTATCGGCGTACTGGTGGATGAGCCGCTGCCCGAAGGATTACAAAGTGGCGACAGTTTCAAAAAATTCCGCGTTGAGCTGGGCGAATATGGTCACTTTGAAGTGCCGGTGAAACTGTTGCACATTGGCGAACGCAGCGTGGTAACGCATAAAAATGAAACCCGAATTACGCCACGCCTGAGCTTTCGCTTTTCAGCACTCGATCCGGTGCAGGAGCGGCAACTGCAGCAGGTTATTTTTGCCCTTGAGCGGCTGGCACGCGATAAATCAACCCGTTTTCAATAAGTTCTTCCCGGATGCGCCGCACAGTTGCGTCGCATCCAGGCTATGCTTCTTGCGTGTTTTCTTTTAAACCGGAACCCAGCAAGGAGAATCTCCCCAATGGAAAACTGGCTTTCTTCACGTCATTTTCAATCCATTCTGTTCAATCAGAGCTTCTGGATCAACAGCGCCATCGTTATCGTCGCGACCCTCGTCATTTACTGGCTGCTGCGTACCCTGATCCGTTTTATCTCCAACCGTATTGCCCGCTATAGCGAACATCGGCATGTCCGGGCGACCGGCATTGTGGTGGAAATTCTGCGCAGTACCAGCCAGAGTCTGCTGCTGATTTTTTCACTGCTCATTGCGTTAAAATTTGTCGATTTACCCGCCTCGTGGAGCGTGGCGATCTCACACGGCTGGTTCCTGGCGTTAATCGTTCAGCTGGCGCTGTGGATCGACTGCGGCATCCGGCTCTGGCTGCACAGTCTGCTGCGCGACCCTTTGCATGTGCGGAACCCGGTCACTACGGTGATCCTCGGTATTCTGCTGCGCGTAGTGGTGTGGATCATGATGTTTCTCGCCATTCTGTCGAATATGGGCATCAATATTACCGCGCTGGTGGCCAGTCTCGGCGTCGGGGGTATTGCGATTGCGCTGGCGATTCAGACCGTGCTGAGCGACGTCTTCGCCTCGCTGGCGATCGGGTTCGATAAGCCGTTTGAGCACGGTGATTTTATCGTGTTTGGCGATATTGCCGGGTCGATTGAGCATATCGGTCTGAAAACCACCCGGCTGCGCAGCCTGAGCGGTGAACAGATTGTCTGCTCAAATACCATTCTGCTGCAGCAGACGATCCACAACTATAAGCGGATGCAGCAACGCCGCATCGTGTTTAAGTTCGGTATCAGCTACGCCACGCCGTCGGAACAGGTGCGCGAGATCAGTCCGCTGGTGAAAGAGATTATCCAGAGCGTTGACACCACCCGCTTCGACCGCGCCCACTTCCTGGCGTTTGAAGATTCGAAACTGACCTTTGAAGTGGTCTACTTTGTGCTGGACGCCGACTACAACAAGTACATGGATATTCAGCAGGAGATCAACCTGCAGCTGATGGCAGCGCTGGAACAGCGCAACATCCGCTTTGCCTTCCCGATTCGTCAGGTCGAGTTCAGCGGCGGTAATCTGCCGCCGGTGGATCTGGTGGCGGTGGACAATGAGGAGGGCGAGGTACGCAGAATGGCGCGCTAAGCGCGCTCAGGATGCCAGCCTTCCCGAGGATCAGGGAAAGGCTGGCGAAGCCTGTTCACGTCAGCATAAGTGCGGCCCGCGCGTGCCAGCATCGGCCGCGCGAGCCATGCCGACATCACTGCCATCACTGACTGCGGCTCCGTTACTGATGGCGATAACAGCTGACGCCCAGATACTGGCTGAACGCTTCCTGCAATACGTCTGCCGTGGCGGAGTGGTTCATCGCCACATGGTGTTCGAATCCGTTACGGCAGATCCACGCCAGCAAGGATTCCAGTTGCGGGACCTGAATCACCGCGCGACAGCCCACCGTATCCAGCGGATCGTCTACCGACATCCCCTCACCGACGTAGGCCTTGATCTCTCCGCTGAAATCATCGGTTGAGAGACGAAAATAGGTCAGATCGCCGCTTTTCATCCGGCCATGCACCGCGCCACAGGTGTTCTCTTTCCCGACCGTGGTACCAACAATATCGGCCGTGCCCATCGTGGGTGACTCCAGGCTGGCGCTGGCGAAGTTACCGCAGTGAAACAGCACGCATTTATCCCGATCATCGCCGAAGTTGTTGTTCCAGTCCGCCAGTGAGGCGGGATTCAGCGAGCAGCTGGCCAGGGCATACATCGACAGCGCCCCCATCACGTCCACCTCGCAGGCGCTCGGCATCAGCTGTCCTGACATCACGCTCATGATCGAGCAGACGTTAATACCGAGGTTCTCCTGCAGCGAGGTCCAGCACTGAATCGCGGTAGTATCGATGTCGTTGTCGTTCACCCATTCGCTGATGACCACAAACAGTTTCGCCATGGTTTGCAGCTTTTCGCCGGGAATCCCGCGCGCATCGGCGTTGGCTTCCAGAATCTCGCGCTTCTCCGCCACGCGGATATCATCATCGCGCAGCCGGTTAGTACGGGTAAAAATTTCTGACAGATCCAGCGTTTCCACCGCAATGCCCATCTTCTCCAGCAGTTTCTCACTGTAGCGCACGGTGTTAAAACCGGCGGGCCGGGCACCGATCGCCCCGACACGCACCCGCCGCATCGCATTCACCACCCGACAGAGCTGGCTGAAACGCTGCAGATCCTGCATGAAGACCTCACCGCTCAGGGCGCAGACATGCTGGCGGGTCAGGGAAAAGGGGATGCCATATTGCCGCAGGTTATTACACAGTGAGATTTTGCCGCAGAAGCTGTCACGCCGGGTCGCCAGCCCCATTTTATCGAGGTTATCTTCTTCCGCCTGCACCAGCACCGGCACATTTAATCCGGCGAGGCGCAATGCCTCGGCGATCGCTTTCTCATCGCCAAAGTTGGGCAGCAACACCACCACGCCGTGAATCGCTTCGCGGTGCTGACGAAACAGTTCGGCGCAGATTTTCGCTTCCTGACGGGTTTCGACTCCGCCGAGATGCGTCTGACTCTCGTCCAGCATCACCGTATTGATATTCATTTTTTCAAACAGCGCGACCGCCTGCTGACGCGCTTCGCCCACCAGATAGCTGGGAAAGAAACCCCGGTTGCCAATTATCACGCCGAAGGTTAACTGCTGAGGAAGTTTTGACATGGCTCTGCTCCGAAAGGGTTAATGTGGCTGATAACGACAGCGTGCGACGGCGTCGATCCAGCCTTTATAGTTTTCCTGCATCTGCTGCGCACAGGCCTGTCGCGGTTCGATCACGTTGCCGCCCTGTAACGCCTGCATATCACTGCCCTGCTGCCACCAGCCCAGCACTTTTCCCGCCAGCAGCGCGGCACCCAGCGCCGAGACTTCGGCGGTCGGCACCCGCAGCAACGGACGCTGCAAAACATCTGCCTGTAACTGCATCAGCCAGCTGTTTTCGGTAGCGCTGCCATCCACGCATAGCGCAGGAAGTTGCTGCCCGCTGGCCTGCTCCATGGCAAAAAAGACGTCGGCGATCTGCCAGACGATCGACTCCAGCGCCACCCGCGCCAGCACCGCCGGTGTGGCGGCATCCGTCAGGCCACAGACCATACCGCGCGCCTGCAAGTCCCACCAGGGCGCACCCAGCCCGGAAAGCGCCGGCACAAAATAAACGCCCTGATTATCTTCGCTGCGTTGCGCCAGTACGGTGAGCTGGCGCGGGTCCTGAACCCCCAGCATGCTGCCGAGCCACGCCGCGCCCGAACCGGTGTGGGTGATATTGCCTTCGAAGGCGTAACGCAGGGTGCCGTCGTGCCAGGCCACGGTGGTGCTGAGGCCGTTCTCGGTCAGCAGCGGCGTGGCCATCGACATCATCAGCGACGAACCCGTACCGTAAGTGGCCTTCACCACTTCCGCGGTGCCACGCCGCTGTGCCTGCAGGGCGGCGTGGGAATCGCCGATACGCGCCAGAATCGGCGTGCCCGGCGGCAGCCCGGCAATATCCGTGACGGCCACTACGCCCTGTTCGCTGGCGGAGGCCACGATGCGCGGCAGCGCGGCGCGTGGCAGCTGAAACAGCGCCAGCAGTTCGTCATCCCAGTCATTAAGATGCAGGCTGTAGAGTTGGGTGCGCGAGGCGTTGGCGTGATCGGTAATAAAAGTCTCACCCGCGCTGAGCTGCCAGCTGAGCCAGCTGTCCACGGTGCCGATACAGAGCTCGCCCGCTTCGGCACGCGCCACGCCGTCGGGAATTGCCGCCAGCATGCCGGTCAGCTTGGCAGCCGGGAACATCGGGTCCACTGCCAGCCCGGTGAGGCCGGTGATGCGCGGTGCTTTACCCGCGAGGTGTAAATCGCGACAGAACGGCTCGGAACGTCGGTCCTGCCAGCTCACCAGCGGCGTCAGGGGCTGACCGTCGCGACGTTGCCAGATCAGTACCGACTCACGCTGATTACTGATCGCCACCGCTGCCACGCTGGCCCCGCCACATGACGCCAGACACTGCGCGATCGCCTGCTTCACCGCCCGCCAGATGGCCAGCGGGTCCTGCTCCGCCAGGCCTGGCTGCGGGTGCGCCAGCGTCAAACTCTGGCTGCCGCGCGCCACCACGCTGCCGTGACGATCCACCGCAATCGCTTTGGCATTGGTGGTGCCTTCGTCAATCGCCAGAATCAGAGGTCCCACCATCGTTACGCTCCTGCGCAGATGCGCACTGCACTGTTGACCACGCTGCTGGCATCAATGCCATGGTGGGCCCGGGTTGAAGCGCGGTCACCGGCAATGGCATATTCCCCATCCGGAATACCGAGCCGCAGCAGTGGAATCGCGCAGCCGCCTTCCGCCAGCACCTCAGCCACCAGGCTGCCGACGCCGCCATTGACGTTGTGCTCTTCGACGCTGATGACCGCTGGGTAGTGATTTAACAGGTTGCGCAGCTGTTGGGTATCACAGGGTCGAATCGATGGAACCGCGATCACACCGGCTGATATGCCCTGCTCAGCCAGTTGCTCCGCGGCGTGAACCACCTCGTGAACCGTGGAGCCCATTGCCACCAGCGCGATGTCGTGGCCTTCGCGTAACAGATCAATCTGACCCGGTCTGAACTGGTAGCTCTCATCGTGCAGCTGGGGCAGATCTTTGCCATCGAGGCGGATATAGACCGGCCCGACGTGCGCCAGTGCGTAGTCGATAATCTGACGGCACTCCAGCGGGCATGACGGCGCGTAGATCTCGATGTTGCCGAAGCCGCGCATCACGGCGATATCGTCAATACTGTGATGGGTACTGGCGAGCGGGCCATAGCTGGCACCGGCATTGAGTCCGAACAGTTTGACGTTGGTGTTGTTGTAGCAGACGTCGACTTTCACCTGCTCGTTAGCACGCGAGACCAGAAACGGCGCGGCATTACAGGTGACGGCGATCTTGCCGCCCAGCGCCAGGCCGGCCGCCGTGCCGACCAGCGTCTGCTCCGCAATGCCGACGTTGATTAACCGGTCGGGAAACGCCTTGATAAAGGGCGCGATTTTGGCGGTTGAGGTGGAATCAGCGACGACCGGCACCAGATCCACGCCGCGATTCACCGCGTCGATAAAGGCCGTGACCATTACACTGGCTAAATGTTGTGCGTTACTCATCTTTTAACTCCTCCAGCGCCTGCTCAATTTCTGCCCCTTTTGGCACCCGGTGATGCCACTCGGCTTTACTCTGAATAAAGGAGACGCCAAAACCCTTCTCGGTATGCGCCACAATCACCTGCGGTTTGCCGTTCTGCGGCAGGCCTTCAATGGTTTCGACCACCGCCGCCATGTCATTGCCGTTGCACTCAGTCACCTCCAGGCCAAAGGCGCGCCATTTTTCAGGCAGCGGATCGGTGTTCATGATCTCGCGCGTCGCGCCTGCCAGTTGCAGCTTGTTCTTGTCATTAATGATGATCAGGTTGTCGAGGCCATAATGGGCCGCCACCAGCGCCGCCTCCCAGTTGCTGCCTTCCGCCAGCTCACCATCGCCGGTCACCACGAAGATGCGGCGCGCGCTGTTGTCCTTTTTCGCCGCGATCGCGATCCCGACTGCGACCGGCAGCCCGTGCCCCAGCGCCCCGGTATTCAGCTCCACGCCAGGGGTTTTTTGCCGCACCGGATGTCCCGGCAGATGAGAATCGGCGTGCTGATAGGTCGGTAGCCAGTCGGTAGGGAAATAGCCCGCTTCCGCCAGCACACAGTAGTAACCGCCTACCGCGTGACCTTTTGACTGAATGTAGATATCACGCTGGTCATCTTCGGTGCGATCCGGCGCGCAGTTGAGAATGCGGAAATAGAGCGCGGTGAGGATCTCCACCTGTGACAGATCGGCACCGGTATGACCGCCTGCCGGGCTACCGGCGTTAAGCTGAATGATACGGCGGCGGATCGCCCGCGCCCGGCGCTTGAGGTCGTCTACCGGAAGATTGAAAGGATTCATACACTACCTCTGAATTTTAAATCGATTATGAATAAATATTCAAATCAGTTAAAAAAAAGGTGAAACACGGGAGATAAAGAGCGTCACAATCGACTCCGTTTCTCTTTCTCCGTTCGCCTGTTTCGTCTCCTGCTGCGGCGTGTGACGACGCAGCAGGAGGTTAACCGGTTAGCTTTTTATTGGCGCGCCCTCCTCTATCAGTGCTTTCTGCGCCACCACGGCCGCTTTTTGCTGCATCCGGCTCTGGGTCTGGTCGATGATCACCGCGATGATAATCACGATGCCTTTAATCACCATCTGCCAGAATTCACTGACGCCCATCATGATCAGCCCGTCCGCCAGGAAGCCGATGACGAACGCGCCAATCAGCGTGCCGACGATGGTGCCGCGTCCGCCCGCCAGCGAAGTGCCGCCCAGCACCACCGCAGCAATGGCGTTCATCTCAAACGCCGTGCCGTTGGCCGGATGGCTGGCGACCAGTTGCGATGAGACCACGATGCCGGCGATCGCCGCGCAGAATCCCGACAGGGTATAAACCAGAATCTTAACCTGCCGGGTTTTGACGCCCGACAACTCGGCGGCACGTTCGTTATCACCGATGGCGTAAACCTGACGGCCAAACGGCAGGCGGCGCGCGACGTAAGCAATCACTAACGCCAGCAGCACCATCATCCAGATGGCATAGGGCAAGCCGAGCAAATTACCGGCACCAATCCTGTCGAAACCGGTGTTGCCCAGCAGCGGATTGCCCTGCAGGCCAGGAAAGGTTTCGCCACCGGAGGTAAGCATCGCCGCACCGCGCAGGATATACATGGTGCCGAGCGTGCAGATAAAGGGCGCAACGTTGTAGCGTGTGATGATCCAGCCATTGCCCGCGCCAATCAGCGCACCCACCAGCAGAACAAACGGCACGATCACCCAGACGCTGGGAAAGATGGCGATGCCAAACATCGGCAACACAATGCCTTTGGTGATCATCCAGCCGGCGATCATGCCGCACAGCCCCAGCGTGGCGCCAATCGACAGGTCAATGCCGGCGGTGATAATGACGAAGGTGATACCCAGCGCCAGAAAGGCGTTGATGGCAATGTGCTTCACCATGATCACCAGGCTGCCCACCGCCAGAAAGTCCGGCACGGTAATCGCAAAGAAGCCAACGATCAGAATCAGCGCAATAAAGGTGCGCAGCTTCAGTAGCAGCAGCAAAAAATTCTCACGCGAGTTAAACGCCTTAGCGGGAAGTGTGGCCAACGCCACGCTGTCATTGCTTTTCATGCTCAGAACCCCTGCGCACTTGCTTTCACCAGCGCTGCCTCTTCCGCCTGTTCTCGCGGAAGGTCAGCCGTAAGTTTGCCGCCCGACATCACCAGGATGCGATCGGCTACCGCCATGATCTCTTTCAGGTCGGAGGTGGAGAACAGCACCGCAATCCCCTGCTGCGACAGCGCCACCATCATGCGAAATACCTCCGCTTTAGCCCCGACATCAATGCCGCGACTCGGTTCATCCAGCAGCAGTAAACGCGGATTGGTCAGCAGCGCGCGGCCAATCACCACCTTTTGCTGGTTACCGCCGCTCAGCGCGCTGATCGCCACCTCCGGCGAGGAGATTTTGATCGCCAGGTTGCCTACCGTCTGTTTCACCGCCTGCTGCTCCTGCTGATGAGCAATGGCAAAACGATGCGACAGCCGCCGCCACAAACTGGCGATAGTGAGGTTACTCGCCACCGACGAGACCGGGAAAATGCCAGAGCGTTTGCGATCTTCCGGCACCAGGCTCATGCCCATCCGGATGCGATCCGCCGTCGGCAGGCGGGTGGGCAACGGTTTGCTGTCGAGCCACAGTTTGCCCAGGTAGTTGCGCTGGCTGCCAAGCAGGCACTCAAACAGCTCGGTCCGTCCGGCGCCCATCAGGCCATAGATGCCGACGATTTCCCCGGCCCGGACCTGAAAGCTGACATCGTCCACCAGCGTGTTGCCGTTGGGGCTGACGCAGGTGATGTGTTGCGCTTCCAGCATCGGCGCACCAAACTGCCGCGTTTCCGGCAGGAATGTGGTCACCGGTTCGCTGCCCAGCATCTCCCGCACAATCCACGGTACGTCGATGCTGCTGACCTGCGCTTCGGCCTGAAAACGGCCATCACGCAGGATGGTGATGACATCGCCAATCGCCATCAGCTCTTCCAGCCGGTGTGAAATGTAAATGATGGAGACGCCCTGCTGCGTCAGATCGCGGATCACCCGGAACAGGATCTCCACTTCAGTTTTGCTCAGCGCGGAAGTCGGTTCATCAAGGATCAGAATGTCGGCATCTTCGGCCAGCGCTTTGGCGATCTCCACCAGCTGCTGCTGACCCACTTTCAGGTTACCGACCCGCTCAGCGGGCGAAATGGGCTGGTCGAGACGCGCCATCAGCGCGGCGGTGCGACGCGCCTGCTCCGCCTCGTTAATCGGCGCTAATCCACGCTGCAGTTCACGCCCCAGGAACAGATTTTCCGCCACCGTCAGGTTCTCAAACAGATTCAGCTCCTGATGCACCATGCCGATGCCGTGTCGGGCGGCGTCGCGGGTGCTGCTGAGCGTCAGCGGCGCACCGTTGAGAAACATCGTCCCGGCGGTGGGTTGCTGTACTCCGGCCAGAATCTTCATCAGCGTCGATTTACCGGCGCCGTTTTCACCGATGATGACGTTAACTTTGCCGCGCCAGACCCGGTAATCGACATGATCCAGCGCCAGCGTGCCGGGAAACAGCATCGAAATCTGCTCGGCCCGCAGAATGATCTCCTCGTCCATCAGGGCGTCCCTCGCGTCAGTTCAACCGCCACCACATCCTCAACGCTGCCATGCCCGATGCTCACCGCCAGCAGCGCCTGTACCGGCTGGTTGACCCAGCTGGCATCCAGCGTCGGCAGCTGCTTCACCGCATGACGATTCAGCGCCCGGGTTAACTGGGCGTACTGCACCTGATTGGTGAACTCTTCGAAACGGAAACCGGCGGCATCGCGGATGGCGTTGCTGCGCAGCACCGGCCCGATGCTGACCTCAACCGGCTTACCGTTCAGCGTCAGCGTCAGGATGCGCTCGCGTGGATTGCTCTCATTCAGCGCCGTTACCGTGCCGCTGGCGCGGACAAACACGCTTTCACTGGCACCCGCTTTCACCGTCTGACTTTTCGTTTCCATGTCAGCCCAGCTCAGCGCATGGCTGCTGGCGGTGGCCATCACCCGCGGCGACCAGCTCTCCTCCGCAATTTGCTGCGGCGTCTGGGTCGCATAACCCGGTTTCGCCTGCGGATCTTTCGGCAGAATCGGCTGACCGTTTGCATCCAGATCCACTACGGTGCAGGCGCTAAGCAGCGCCATCCCGGTTAAAACCGCCAGTATCCGTTTCATGGTCATTTCGCCAGGTTGAAGTTTTTCAGTCTGGCGGCGTTGCTGTCATCAATCAGCACACAGTCCATCAGCTGTTTCTCTTCTTTCTGCGCTTTGCCATTTTTCAGGTAGTAATCGGCCTGACTGACCGCCATCTGCGCCTGATCCCAGCCCGGTTGCAGCACCGTGGCCTTGATATTGCCTTTGTTGATAATCGAGTCGCGGGTGTAGTCACTGCCGTCAAAGCCCACCACGATCACCGCGGTTTTACCCGCCGCTTTCAGTGCGGCTTCCGCGCCCAGCGCCATGGTGTCGTTGCCGGAGATCACCCCCACAATATTGGGATGCTTCTGCAGAATGGTTTCCATCCGGCTGAAGGCCTCGGTCTGGCTCCAGTTGGCGCTCTGCTGAGCCACCATTTTCATCTCGCTGTAATCGTCCAGTACGTCGTGGTAACCCTGGGAACGCACGCCCGCATTGGTGTCGGACTCTTTACCGAGCAGTTCGACATAGTCCCCTTTGCCGCCCAGCAATTTGGCAAACTTTTCGGCGCCCAGCTGCGCGCCCTGATAGTTGTTCGAGACGATCTGCGCCACCGCAATGCCGGTTTTGTTAATCTCCCGGTCGATCAGGAAGGTCGGGATACCGGCATCTTTCGCTTTCTGCACCGGTCCGACCGTGGCATCGGCACCGGCGTTATCCAGAATGATCGCTTTGGCTTTTCGGGCAATCGCCGTTTCAATCAGCTGGTTTTGCTTACTGACGTCATCATCATGCGATGCCACCAGCGTGGTGTAGCCCAGCTCTTTGGCTTTGGCTAACGCGCCTTCCGCCTCCGCTTTAAAGAAAGGGTTGTCGTGTGACGGTGTGATAATTGCCAGCAGGCCTTGTTCCGCCGCCAGCAACGTGGTTGAGAAAGTGATGATTGAAGCCAGCAGGGTCAGTTTGATCAGAGGACGAGTCATTATTTTTCTCCGCTTGAATATATATTCATACGCGATTTTATATGCATAATGACTATGCGCCGTCGATGAGACGCCGTCCAATGCGGGATCGTCAAAAAGCGAAAACGATCACAAATTCGCCTGCGTTGTGATTTCGACCATCCTGGTTAACAATACCGGGCAGAATCAGAGAGGGAAAAACCGATGGCAAAACAGGATGAACAGCGACTGATGGTGAAGATTGCCACCCTTTACTACGTCGAAGGGTTGAAGCAGTCAGAGATTGCCCAGTCACTGAAGTTATCGCAGTCGTTTGTCTCACGTATTCTTAATCGCAGCGTCAAAGAGGGCGTGGTTAAGATCAGCGTGGTCCCGCCAGCCAATGTTTTTCCTGAACTGGAAAAAGCGATTGAGCAGACCTACGGCCTGCCGCAGGCGATTGTGGTGGATGTGCCGGATCAGGCCTCGACGTTACAGATTAAACAGGCGATTGGCTCCGCAGCGGCGCACTATCTGGAGACCCGTCTGCGGGATGACGAGCTGATTGGCATTTCATCGTGGAGCGGCACCATCCGGGCGATGGTTGATGCGCTGCATCCGCTGAACAGCTCTTGCAAAGGCGTGATTCAGCTGCTGGGCGGCGTGGGCGCGAACGGCAATGTGCAGGCGACTATTCTGACGCAGAACCTGGCGGCGCTGCTTAACTGCCCGGCCTGGCTGCTGCCCTCGCAGTCGATTGAGCGGTCAGTCAGCGACCGCCAGCGCCTGTCGGCCAATCTCGAAGTGGCGGAGGTGTTGGGGAAATTCGATCAGGTCGACCTGGCGATTGTCGGGATCGGCGATCTTGAGCCGTCGGCGCTGCTGCGTAATTCCGGCAACTATTATGATGGCGGGATGCTTCAGACGCTGGCGGCGCGCGGTGCGGTCGGTGATATCTGTCTGCACTACTTTGACGCCAGCGGTCAGCCGGTGTTGCAGGCAGAAGAAGATCCGGTGATTGGCATGGAGCTGGCGCAGGTGAAGCGCTGTCCACAGGTGGTGGCGCTGGCGGGCGGCACGGAGAAAGCCCAGGCGATCCGCGGTGCGCTGCGCGGCGGTTATGTCAAAGTGCTGATTGTTGATTATCCGACGGCGCGGCGGCTGCTGGAGCCCTGAAGCCGCCGAGGCCGTTTCGCCCGGCCAGGCTGCCGGGCGAAACGGTTAAATGGTGCGATAAGCGGTGGTGACTTTCCACAGATAGCGCGGTGCCTGGGCCGCCGGATGTTTATTCTGCACATGCTGATAAAACTCATCCGGTGACATGGCATTGATCATCGCAATCGCCCGATCGCGGTCACGGGAGAAGGTACGCAGCAACGCCCCGGCCCCGTTGGCATAAGAGACGATAGTCGCGTAACGCAGCGTCAGCGGATCGCGGATGCCCGACAGCGCAGAATCCTGCAGAATGCGGATATAGGCGGTGCCGATATCAATATTTTTCGCCGGATCGCGCAGCTCCGCATTGGACGGTTGTCCGCGCCGTCCCAGGGTGCGATAGACTTCGCGGCCCGCGGTTGAGGCTTTAATCTGCATCAATCCCACGGCATTTGAGCGGCTGACCACGGCTGGATTCCCGCCCGACTCGACACTAATAATGGCGCTGATCAGCTTCTCATCAACACCATAATGACTGGCGGCATCTTCGGTAAACATGGCCCAGGCATCATTCACGCTGGAAGGTGGGGCCTGAGTGAGCGGCGTATTCTTCTCTTTCACCGCATGATGCGACGGCTCGCTGGCACAGCCGGTCAGGAATAACGCTGAGAGTATAAGGTGTCGGAATTTCAGCAATTTTTCATCTCGTTGCAGAAGTGGCGAATGCTATCATACCCAGGCAGACTCAGAGCAAAATTACCGTTTATCCTAAATAACGTAAATCGCAGTGCGTACCGTGACTTCAGTGGCACTTTTGGTCATCATCGGCCTGAGTCAGGTGCGCTAACAGCAGGAAAGTATGATGATTTCACGTTCAATCCGTCTTATCTCCCCATCCGGTTACTGTCACAACCAGCCTGCGGCACAGCTCGGCATTGAACGGCTGCAGGCAGCGGGACATCAGATAGAGAATCAGCAGGTGATTGCCCGCCGGTTCCAGCGCTTTGCCGGCACAGACGCCGAGCGGCTGGCGGATATCAACCAGCTGGCTGCACTCACCACCCTGCCCGATATCGTGCTGGCGGTGCGTGGCGGATACGGTGCCAGCCGTTTGCTGGAATCGATTGACTACACGGGTCTGCAACGCCGCCTGCTGAATCAGCCGCTGGCGCTGTGCGGCCACAGCGATTTCACCGCCATCCAGCTCGCCCTGCTGGCGCAGGTGGGGTTAATCAGCTTCAGCGGCCCGATGCTCACCGGCAATTTTGGCGCCGCGACTTTATCTGAATTTACCCTGCACCACTTCTGGCAGGCCGTGACATCACCTACAGTCAATGTGAACTGGCAAAGCGCGTCACCGGACCAGGGCGAATGGCAAGGTACGCTGTGGGGCGGGAATCTGGCGATGATCTGTTCGCTGGTTGGCACCCCCTGGATGCCGCAGGTCGATAACGGCATTCTGGTGATCGAGGATGTGAATGAACATCCGTTCCGCATTGAACGCATGCTGATTCAGCTGCAGCAGAGCGGGATTCTGGCCCGCCAGCGCGCCATCGTTACCGGCAGCTTTACCAGCACTGCCCTGTCAGAATATGACAACGGTTTTGATTTCAGTACCGTCTGGCAGCGGCTGCGCGATACCTGCGGCTTGCCGGTGATCAGTGAGTTAGATTTTGGCCATGCGGCGGATACCGTTACGCTGCCGCTGGGAGCCCGAGCCAGGCTCCGGATCAGTCAGGGCCACGCCCATTTGCAAGCGACCGGGCATCCCGTCCTGCGCGGATAAAAAGGTTCCAGGAGATCGACATTGAAGCCGTTGTATGACGATTTGTGGATCTCAACCCCGGAGTTTCCGGTGGAAGATACCGTTAATGACCTGATGATGCATGGGTTTATGCTGCGTCACCCGCGCGGTAATCTGCTGATTGGCCGGGTGGAAAATCCGCTCGATCATGAAGTGATTGCCGATACCGGTGGCGTGATCCGCCACTATCTGACCCACTGGCATGAATCAGCGCCCGGTACGGCGCTGATCCAGCAGCGCTTCAGCAGCGCGCTCTATTGCCACAGCCGTTCACTGGGTCCGATCAGCCATTTTGCCGAACCCGATGACACCTTTTCCCAGCCGGAGACCCACTTTGGTGATTTCCAGCTGCTGCCCACGCCAGGCCATACGCCGGGCAGCTGCAGTTATCTCTACCGTTCACCGCTCGGCCTGACCTATCTGTTTGTCGGGGATACGGTGACGCGTTCGCACGACCGCTGGATCACCGTGCTGGTGCCGGACAGCAATCCGGCCGAACTGAGCCAGACGCTGGAGTTTTACCGCACGCTGCGGCCCGATGTGGTGCTGATGAGCACCACCCGCGGTCATCTGTCATGGAAAAAAGTGACGCTGCAAAGCTGGCTGGCGGCGATAGATGAAGCGGAGCAGCAGCCGCTGGATCTGCGTCAGCAACCGCTGTTCTGATTACAATATTTTGGTCAGATAATGACGCTGGTGGTGGCGTGGGTAATGATCAAGGCTGAAGCGCAGGCTGTAGCCGAGCTTCTCATAGAAAGGACGCGCCTGAAAACTGGCGGTATCCACCTGGGCGTAACGGCAACCGCGCTGGCGCGCTTCCTGTTCTGCCGCCTGAATCAGACGGCTGCCGACGCCCTGCCCGCGCAGCGCATCACCAACCCACAGCATATCGATACGAAGCCAGTTGCCGGCCGTTGAGCCGGTCAGCCCGGCCAGCTTCCTGCCCTGCTCATCACGGATAAAAACGCCGATCGATTTGATCTCATCAACATTAATAAACTTGCTGTTAAACGCCGTCAGGCCCAGCCGGACCTCATCCAGATCCTGGGACGTCACGTTATCGGTGATAGTGAGTTGCATAGCGGCTCCTGTTACGGCGGGTTACGAGTCAGAACGCTGACGATCGTCGTAACGCTCCAGGCTTAACGCCTCGACATCACGCTTTTCGCTGCGGCTACAGGGCACCAGCTTATCGCTATCGCGGTAAACAAAGAAAGTCGCTTCACTGCGCTGGTTGACGATTAACTGATCGCCATTACGAAAGCGGGTGATCGCCACTTTATCGCCCGCCTGTAACCGGGTGCGCTGTTGGCCAGCAGCAATCTGGAAATGGTTCTGCGGCCACATTAAAGTGGTTAAACCATATTCGGCACGCGAAATAGTCATGGTCGGACGACCGGGACAGTTGATTTGAAATTCGCTTTCGCTCCAGGCTGGCGCGACGTGACAGGCCAGCAGGCCCAGCGCAATCAGGGCTGATTTCATCGGTTCTCTCCGCTGAATTGATGATTTTATTAGGGATTTTTCAGCTTAACACATCACAGCAGAGAGAAAAGGCAGCAGAGCAGCGGGAATAAGACCAGTAAAAGATAGAATCTGGCGCAGCGAGAGCAGGAAAGTTGAGAAATTTTGAAGTAAACAGGCCAGCATAACCCTGCGTCATGCTGGCCCATCAGACGTTATTCTGAGGAGACCTCTGCAGCGACTAACATCAGTGCCAGTCCTGCATTTTCGCCGTCGTAGGCCTGCATCGCGGCGCGAATATCAGCAGCGCAACTGACCACCTGGTGCTTTTTATCGCTCTCAAGTTGCTCAATCGCGTGGCGAATAATCATTAGATGTGCTTCTTCTTCGTTCATCATTTATCCCTGGTTTTGCCTAAGTGGTGCGCAAAGAAGCCAAGAATACCGTTTATCTGTTAGCAAAGTCACCCTTTTACATTCCCGTTGCTTAACGATTAAACAAATTGCAAATGGGAAGCGTATTCGGAACTGCTATGATCAAGCTATCCGTGACGTAACCAGATAGAATCTGCGCCACGCGTTTCCCAGGGACTGAAGCAGGTAGAGGATCATGTTGCGACTCAGCATTTTCATATTCATCATACTGATGACTGGATGTTCATCTGGCCCGAAAGGGGTTGAGTGTCCGGGTGAGGTATCGACAATTTATGGTCAGCCGATGGGACAGACGCAGAGCGTTATTTTTGACCTGGTGAGTTCATTCAGCGTCAGCCGCGATGATGTCAGGGTGGAGAGCGGGCCATTGCAGTCGCTCGATCGTTTTAAATATGTGCCGTCGAGCGTGACGCGTGAAGGTTATTACGCCCAGCGCCTCTCTGATAAGCAGTTCCGCCTGATTAATCCTTATCAAAACACGCAGATTACCTGGACATGTCCATAAGGGATGAATCCTGCTGCCAGATGGTTTATTGTCAGAAAACGTCAAGCAGCAGGTCTCTTTACCATGGAAAAGCGTCTGGATAACAACGGCTACATCGATTTCCCCTTTCCCGCCACGCGTAATGCCGATGGTTCGGTTAATCCCTGTGGTTTCGATCTCACGCTGGAGACCGGCCGGCTGGAGGAGATTGCCGTACTGACGCACTCGGTCAACCTGCGTCGGCTGGTGGAGGAGATCAACCTGCAGGATGGCCTGTTTATGACGCTGGCCTGTGACTGGCAGCAGCAAGCCCATGCGGTGTGCGGCTTTATTGACGTGGCTTTTCGTCCCGATCTGCCGCATCACGGTCACGATGAGGCGTTGCAGCTTGAGGCGCGCTTTAATCACTATCTGGCGGAACAGGAGAAGCAGCATCAGATGGCGCCTGACACGCTGGTAAATTATGCCCGCTCGGTGCTTGACTGGAGCTGGTCGCCGCTGCGTCAGCGGCAGCGCGACTATGAAAAGATCACCATTCAGTTTTATTGCCCGCAGGCTGACGACGCTGAATGGTGCTTTGATCACCTGCGTCATTTTCTGGTGAGCTGGTATCCGGCTTGCGTGGCGTCCCGCTAATCCTGCTTTTATCTGCGCCCGGAGCCGCTATGCGCCCTTTCTGGTTACTTGCTGTGACGCTGTTCTGTTCGCTGTTGTTGACGTCAGTCGCACAGGCTGATGAGTGCCGGCAAATCCGGGCTGGCCTTGATATCGGTTCCGGCACGACCAAAATCGCCGTCGCCCGCGTGGATCTCTGCCAGCACCGCATCGAGAAGATGCTCTATCAGGATCAGCGTGCCGTGGCCTGGAACGAGGCGCTGTCGCAGGCCAGCGATAACCAGCTGAGTCCGGCGGTGGTCCGCCAGGGCGAAGTGGCGTTGCAGCAACTGCTGAAAAATGCACAACGTTACCATCCGCAACGCATCACGGGCGTTGCCACGGCGGCGTTTCGCCGCGCCAGTAACGGCCAGGCCGTCATTGAACAGCTGGCCAGCCAGACCGGCACCCGGCTGACCGTGATCTCACAACAGCAGGAAGCGAAGCTGGGTTTTTTGTCGGCGAAAGCGGCACTTAACGATCCGTCCATCCGCGACGAGCAGCTGCTGGTGTGGGATATCGGCGGCGGTTCAATGCAGATGACCGCCTGGCGGCAACAGCAGAATCAGCCGGTTGCGGATATTTATCAGGGCAAGCTCGCCTCGGTGACGCTAAAGAACTTTATTCTGACGGTGCTGAAAAACAGCCCGGACGCCGCATCGCCGAACCCGATTGGCTCATGGCGGCAGACAGTGCTGCGTTTTGTCGAATTGTTTGCCGGTAATGATGTCACGCCGCAAATCCGCCAGGATGTGGCGGGTCGTCAGGTGATTGGCATTGGTGGCGTCCACGGTTTTTCGATCCGTAATCAGCTGCCGGGCAAACCCGATCGTTACAGCTTGTCCCGCCTGAGCGAGTTATCGAAACAGCAGGTCTGGAAGGGCGACAGCGAACTGACGGGCGAATACCGGGCGACCGACGTCAGTAATCTGCTGCTGGTTGAAGGCTATATGCGGGCGCTGAAGATAGACGAGGTAACCGTCGTGAATGCCAGTCTGATTCAGGGCGTGTTGCTGCAATAGCCTGCCAGCATAAAACCGGACGCCGTGCCGGTTTTTCACTTGCGGGCGCGAAGTCAGACGTGCTCAGGGCTTGATCAGACGAATCGCGTGCTCCAGCATCTTTTGCTCGTCGCGATCGCTATGAGCCCGATGCTGACGGGTGCGTTTCAGTACGTCGAAGATTTCATTGCGTTTGGTTTCATGACCACACTCTGCCAGCATAATCACTGCGTCACCAATCACCCGGCACACCTCGTCATAATCGTCTTCTTTCAGTACATCACGTTTCATCGCTTCTCCTCCCGTTACGCCTGATTTCTGTCCAGCTTAACAAAGGCTAGACAGGAAATGCTTAGCCTGCAAATTGAACGCCATTCACAGCCAGAAACGATTTTTACCGCTTCATTTACCGCTAAACGGCGCAGAGTTCGTCATCTTTGCTACGCTTGGAGAGTCTCACTAAAACCAAGGAGCAATAAATGTCAGGAAAAATCGAAGATAAAGTCAAAGAAGCAGCTGGCGCGGTTCAGGAACAATGGGGCGCAGCAACCGGTTCATCTGAGCATCAGGCGAAAGGCGCAGCCCGCCGCTATACCAACCAGGCCAGCTATGCCGCGCGTGATGCTGCGGATTGCATCAAGGATCAGGTTCAGTCCAATCCTTTCGCCGGTCTGGCTGTGGCCGCTGGCGTGGGCGTCTTCATCGGTTTCCTGCTGGGTCGTAAATAATCCGGCAGTTCAGGTGACAGAACGGAAGCCAGTGGCTTCCGTTTTTTTTTGCTGACAATCCCCTCCCTGAGAAATCTCTGAAAAAACAGCCATCTCAAGGCTGAACGTTTTTTTTCAACCAGGCTTAATCGGGTAAGTGCTTACCCATTCTTTCTACTTTCTGAATTAATAAAAAGGTGGTTACATGAAAGCATTCCCTGCCCTGTTGCTGGTTGCAGCAACCCTGACCTCACTGGCAGGCTGTTCACACCGGAGCAGCGCGATTAAAGAAGATGGCCGTCCTCATGCCCCTAGCGGTCAGTCCTCACCTGGCGGCACCCTGGGTTCCGGCCCGGTCGGTCAGCCTCAGTCATAAAACCTCTCCCCGGCACAGTGGCCTGATGCTCGTCAGTTAAGGTTAGTTAAATGTGCAAAGGCTGTCACGGTCAGACGTGGCAGCTTTTTTTTTGGGCAGGAGTGCGGGCCTGCGCACCGCTGCTGCTGCCGGGCCGTCCTCGCGCCGCTGCGCGGTACCTTCGGCTTTGACGTCGTGCCGACGAACCGTTCGGGGATCGGCCTTCCCTGGCCGGCCCCGAACTCTCCACGCTTCCCGGCGTGGCGTTCTGGCCCAACGTCACGCCTCAGCGCTGCGGATAGCCCTTTCAGCAGCAGAGGCGCCCAGGCCTCCACTATCGTGCCCTTTTTAACAACACGCACTGAAGCTTCAGAGCAGGCTGGAGTCGATCAGGGGCAGGCAATCCGCAGCGCTGAGCAGAATGAGTCTGCCAGGAGAGCCCGCAGGACGCGGGCGAAAGGCGGGGCGGCACAGGATGTGCCATCCCCGGCGGTCCGTCAGGCAGACGAATGAAGTGAAGGTACCGCGCAGCGGCGCGAGGACCGCCAGCCCCTGAGCGGCACCAGACTGCGTTATCACCTGCGGCTTAACTGACAGGCATCAGGCACAGTGGCCGGGGAATTTTTTCGGGATAAACAGTGATCTTTGTTAAGCGGACAAGGAGATAAATAACACTCACACTAATAATTACCTCGCTATTAATTACCGGCTAAATAAATATTTTTCCTCATCAAAAAATAAATCGCAGAATCATCCTAATTCTTTTTCTATTATTTTCCTGCTCTGCTGGTCCGTATGTAAAGAATCCGCCTATAAACAGTAAAATTACTGGTTATAACTTCAACACTTCCTCTACGGCCGCTAAAAATAAAGCCATTCAATGAACTTTACCCGCCGCCTTATTATCTAATTCTTCACAACACCTTCTGTTTAATAAAATTAATACGTTCAAGAGAATTCAGACGTGAAGAAAAAAAAGATTTATCTGATAGACCGCTTTTTAACGCTTTATTCTCGATTTTCCGGCCGGAAAAAACCCCATAACCTGCAGGGTCTGACGCCAGAGACGGTCGTCATCTACTCCACCACCGCACTGGGGGATTTCCTGATGAACACCCCGGCGATCTGGAGTCTGAAAAATCGTTTTCCCACCAGTAAATTTATTCTGGTCTCCAGCAAGAAAAATAAAGATTTAGTCACGCGTTATCACTGGTTCGATGATGTCTATATCTGGGATAACAAGATGCTGAATTTTTTACCCTTAATATTCAAACTGCGACGTAAAAAACCCGATTTATCGGTGATATTACACGCCCATTTCCCCTACGACATTTTGAGTTCAGTGATAACCGGTAGCCAGACAATTATCCGTGACCACTATGGCAGCGAATCAGCACTGCTCAATAAACATCTCGATCATTACTCAGGTTATTTCGACGATCACACCATTAAGCGCAAACTGAAACTGGTGGAATCACTGGGTGCCGGGACGTATCAGACAGAGATGCACCTGCCGCCGCAGGAAACTCACACCGCAGCGCCCTGCGCCCATCGGCGGATTGGCTTCCAGTTAGGTGCATCGAAAGATATTCGCCGCTGGCCGCTGGCGCATTTTAGCCAGCTGGCAACGACCTTAGTGGAGACCTGGCCGGACTGTGAGATTATCGTGACCGGCACCGCCGCTGAACAGCCGCTCGAACAGGCATTTATTGACAGCCTGCCGTTGCCATACCGCAAAAATGTGACGCCGATGGCGGGCAAAACCCCGCTCAGTGGGCTGATTACGCTGATCCGCAGCCTGGATTTGCTGGTCACCGGTGATACCGGCCCGCTGCATATTGCCGTTGCGGCGCAGGTTCCTACCGTCAGCCTCTTCTCAACCGCCAATCCGCGCTATACCGGTCCCTGTCAGGACCGCGATCGACATATTATTATTCATCGTCCGGAACGCCACGCCTCACAACATCCGATGGCCTCGATCAAGGCTGAGGAAGTCCATCAGGCTGTGACGCAACTGGTGGGATAATGGCGAAGCCCTGCACACCACAAGCGGTCATCGCGTTAATTGAATATCACAACCAGCCAACGGCATTGGGCTGGTTCCGCAGAACAGATCGCCATAACTTTTACCTGCAGCAGTTACCGCTGAATGAAGTGGAGTTTGCTCTGCTGATGAGTGATTTCTTTCTGACTTTTGACGTCTGTTCGCAGCACTACGATGAGGATCGCTATTTTCCGGCGTCAGACTCGTTGTTGTCGAGGCTGACCAGACGGATGGGCATAGCATCCCGGCTGGCTTACCGCCCGCTGACGGTGGCGATGCTGTGCGAAGCGGCCAGCCTGGGACGCTGGCCTGAGGAAGATTACTGGATAACGGTGCCGACAAAGGCCTCATAGACCTCGCTGCACCTTAGCGCGGTAACCTGACGTGAAGACGGGTGCAGCACCTGGTGCTTCACCTGCCACGGATGCCAGCAGACCGGATCGCTGTCGCCGAACATCGCCACCACCGGCAGACCGAGCGCGGCACCGATGTGCATCGCACCGCCATCGCTGGTCACCAGGCCCTGACACAGCGACATCGCCGCGATCAGCTGTGGCAGGCTGGTGGTTGCTACCGCTTTCAGCGACAGTTGCGGACAGAGCGCCATAATTTCACTGGCTTTCTCATCATCGCCTGGATGGCGCGGGTTATCGCGACTGCCCGGTGACCATAGCAACATGATCTGGCAGGAATGGCGGGCCGCAAGAGTTTGCGCCAGTTCGGCAAAGCGTTCAGCCGGCCACTGCTGGCTCGGCTTACGGGCGCTGATTTGCAACGCATAAACTGGTTGATCGGCATCGATAGCGTATGTTTTTCGCAGAGCAGCCGCGATGGCGGCATCGGGTTGCAGCGTCAGTCCGCCCGGCGCAGAGACGCTAAGATTGAAGGGGCGCGCTAAACTGAACAGGATTTCGCTGATGTGTCGCTGCCCGGAGGTGTCCGGTGCTAACAGCGTGGTAATCAACGGATGCGGTTCCTGCCCTAACGCAATCACCTGCGCAGGACGTATCACTTTGACCCACTTCAGGCCATGCTGATCCCAGCGGCTTTTCGCCAGAATCACCGCATCGTAATGCTTCTTTTTCAGCGTCAGCATCAGTTTCAGACGCTGCAGCAGACAGGCGACTCTTCCCTGTCCCGCTTCCCGATGATGCGATTTGGTGTAGTAAAACAGGTGCCGGATTTCAGGATTATGCTGCAACACCGGTGCCGCATAGTTGTTCGTTAACACATCAACCTGGTGCTCACCCGACTGGTGCAGCGCGCTAATCAGCGGCGTGGTCAGTAACGTATCGCCAATGTTATCCCGACAAATAATCAAAACCTGCATGTTTGACATCCTTTGCACACCGGGCAGGCCGTTATGCTGGCTAAAAGTGAAGCTCGCCACCCTTGTCCCCGAAAGGGATAACCGTGACGGCATAAGTCAGCATTTAGTCAGCGCAGATTGAGGTTGGTTCCGTAGCGGTATCAACAGGAAAAGAGGAGTACAGAGAGGAAAAGCCTCAGCTCAGCGTGCGGCAGGCCTGGGCCAGGAAGCATGCCCCATCCGGCGCTTATCTCCGGCACTCGCAATGGCTTAGCTCTTGAAGGGGCATAAGAATCATCTCATTTCACAGTGCAGCGGGATTAACAATAATTGCGATTATGACTATTACCCTGCTAACAAAAGGTAAACCACCTGCTGTTCAGTGATGCCGGATGAGCCATTACTGAACAGCGCCAGCCGGGGATTAGCGAAAGACTTATTAAATCCTGACGGTTTCCCGACGAAATATTCACAGCCTGAAATATAATTAGTTTTTACAGCACACTTTGCTATTGAAAAGATTTTATATTCGGATGCAAATCCGCTATTAAATACAATTATTAAACTTCACTTCTCAAATAAAACTGATCGTTTGTCAGGATTTAAAAATTAAAATGCCGGTGTATATTGCTTTCGGCTACTCCTCCCTATGGCAAACTTAGATAAGGATCATCATGAAAAAAATCACAGTTTCTTTAATTACACTTGCCCTTCTGTTACCCGCCGTTAGCTTTGCAAGTAATGGATTTTATCCCAGCGGTCATAGCGAATCTCATCGGCATGAAAAGGAAAAAAAACCAGGCAGTCACGATGCCCGCCTGAAAAGGATTGACCACAAAAAAACGACTCAACACCACGATCGCTGGGATCATAAAAATAATAAGCACCTTACCAGACACAGTGATCATAAATAATCAGAAGTGAAGGATGCTCACCGGAAACGGTGGGCATCCTGAGTCAATACAAATGCAGACAATTGAATCAACCTTTATCGCCTTCCAGGGATTAATAGCTGTTCAAAATCCGCTTTTCGCATAACATGAAATTTTATAAATGCAATAGTAAAACAGATCCACTGGATAACTTTCGGAATTAATCCATTCAGGCAGGACAGAAAATGATTAGAAAGTTTTTAATCTTAAATTTATAATTAAAAACAGTCATGTCTTACCAGATTCACTCAAAGCCGCTTTCCCTGGTGTTAGCCATATTGGCAACCCCACTTTAGTCCGACAGTCACTAACGGCTACTAAGTGGGGATTTTTTTATCCGGTAAAAGCTGACACCTTATCTGCCCTGGTGTTACCCCCACATTTAGCGAAATGATCGCATTCATCCCGGTCAATTTTAATAACCAGTAACTAAAATAACTTAGTGAGACTATTAAAAGTACATGGATAGCGGGATATTGCCGGACCGCTTTTCTGATCGGATCATTACTGACGCTAAGAAGTGCTCTGTTGCGGCTTCCTGCGCAAGCATGGCGCTCTGGAATCATTTGGCCCGCGCGGTCTATCCTAAGCTCACCAACGGCTTCTGACGCTGAAGCCGCTGGTGCAAGGCGCTATTGATGCGCCTGATACCGATATAGCTGATGCTTATCCTTCGTTCTGCCGGCAATGTCAGTGGGGAAGCTGGCTGAGGATTTGATGCTGACGTGATACACACCGTGGCTAACCCACGATGCTTATTATGGTGCGACTTTCGTTTATGATCGCCATCCCTGTAAAAATTATGGCGTAGCCTGAATAACCGCTGTCTGTATCGTTCTGGCGAGGCGCCTGACTTAATAGCCTGGCTAAAATGTTCGTATCAGCCAGACCGCACGGCCTTAATTAATTGATCGAAGTTCTTCATCCTTTCAATGAAGCTCTTTTCATCCTGATTGAAGTGATGCCTGGCTGAAACACTTTCACGATCGGTAGAGCGTTCTGACAAAATGAAAAACTTCTTGTCTACGCCTTTCAGGAAGTAGGTTCGTTTAGGGCTGTCAGTGCCAATCTCAATGAGACAATAAGGCGATCGTATCAATGTCTTCAGCGAAGTTCTGACAGAATTAACCGCATAATCAGGATAATGTTCTCTGACAAGATGATGCATTTCAGCTTCAGTAAGAGATTTACCCATAATTAACTTAGCCAGCTGCGCTGAATTGATATTCACCCTATTCTCAATGCACCTTCTCCTTGTTATTTTCACCACGCGTGCCTCCGGCACACGTCTGCTCCCTGCTTTACTCAGTCGTCGCACCGTCAAAACTGCGGGGATCGATCACTGGCCGGGTTCCTGTCATTTATCGCCCGTCAGTGTAGCGCCACCCCAAAACATTGCCGTGAGGCAGACAACATTTAATTGACTGCGAAAGCCATTTAAACGGATATCACACTTATCGCTCATCTTACCGCCTGCCATCAGATCCTGTTTCAGTTATTGATGCTCTATGGGTACCCTTTTTTATTGAGCCAGGCAGTCAGTTCAGTCATTACAACAATGTTAAATCAACGATTCGGTATCAGGACAGCCAGATGATTAACTCATGTGTAAACCCTGTTCGCAGACAGAGAGGTTAAGCCGTTAATAATAAAACGGTCAGCTGCTGAAAGTCACAAAGAGAGTCGCGGTTGTATTAATAGATCAGGCTGACTGCCTGCAATCTGACCCCTTCTGCAATACAGGAGAGGTTAATCCGCAACCGGAAAGCGGATTTGGGCAACATCAGGGTAAAAAAAAGCCAGCACGAGACGGTGCTGGCTGTGTGCTACTTAGATCCGATTACATATTTTCGATGATCGCATCACCAAACTCTGAACATTTCAGCAGTTTAGCGCCATCCATCAGGCGTTCGAAATCGTAAGTCACGGTCTTGTTAGCGATAGCGCCTTCAACACCTTTAACAATCAGGTCAGCCGCTTCGAACCACTCCATGTGACGCAGCATCATTTCTGCTGACAGGATGACGGAACCTGGGTTCACTTTATCCTGACCAGCATATTTAGGAGCTGTACCGTGGGTCGCTTCGAACAGCGCGCACTCATCACCAATGTTAGCGCCTGGTGCGATACCGATACCGCCAACCTGCGCCGCCAGGGCGTCAGAAATGTAGTCACCGTTCAGGTTCATACAGGCGATAACGTCATATTCAGCCGGACGCAGCAGGATCTGTTGCAGGAACGCATCGGCAATCACATCTTTAACGATGATCTCTTTACCGGTGTTCGGGTTTTTGAACTTCATCCACGGGCCGCCGTCGATCAGTTCGCCGCCGAACTCTTCTTTCACTAACTGGTATCCCCAGTCTTTGAAAGAGCCTTCGGTGAACTTCATGATGTTGCCTTTGTGAACCAGCGTCAGGGAATCACGATCGTTGGTGATGGTGTATTCCACTGCCGCACGGACCAGGCGTTTGGTCCCTTCTTCCGAGCACGGCTTAACACCGATACCACACTGCTCAGGGAAGCGAATTTTCTTCACGCCCATCTCTTCGCGCAGGAACTTGATCACTTTGTCTGCTTCAGCAGAGCCCGCTTTCCACTCGATACCGGCATAGATATCTTCGGAGTTCTCACGGAAGATCACCATGTCGGTCTCTTCAGGGCGTTTAACCGGGCTTGGCGTGCCTTTGTAGTAACGTACCGGACGCAGGCAGACGTAGAGGTCCAGCTCCTGACGCAGAGCAACGTTCAGTGAACGAATACCGCCGCCGACCGGCGTGGTCAGTGGGCCTTTGATGGCAACGCGATATTCTTTAATTAAGTCGAGAGTTTCCTGTGGCAGCCAGACATCCTGACCATAAAGTTCCACGGATTTCTCACCGGTGTAGATCTCCATCCAGGAGATTTTACGCTCGCCGTTGTAGGCTTTCTTCACCGCAGCGTCGACCACTTTCAGCATCACTGGTGAAACATCAACGCCGATACCGTCACCCTCAATGTAAGGAATGACCGGATTGTTTGGCACTGTAAGCTTGCCCTGATTCAGGGTGATTTTCTGACCTTCCGCCGGAACAACTACTTTGCTTTCCATTAACCTCTCCTGGGCGTTTGTTAATGATTTGTAAGATGCGGGTCAATACTACTTGAATATTTCCGTCACGCCAATCACCGCAATTTCGCGTTATAATGCGCCCATTGTTTCTGACTGCAAAGCCCATGCGAAAAACTTCTCAACGAATTCACCAGGATAAACGATTCAGCCGCCCGACGCGTGATGCGCGGCCTGCGCCTGTCCGCACTGCCGACCCGCGCCGCGTGCTGCTGTTTAACAAACCCTTCGATGTTTTGCCACAATTCACCGATGAGGCGGGCCGCCGCACGCTAAAAGATTTCATCAGCGTGGCCGGGGTTTATGCCGCGGGCCGTCTCGATCGCGACAGCGAAGGCCTGATGGTGCTGACCAATGATGGTGCCTTGCAGGCCAGGCTGACACAGCCCGGCAAACGCACCGGCAAGATCTACTATGTTCAGGTGGAAGGTGCGCCGCAGGAAGCGGACCTGCAACCCTTGCGGGATGGGGTTAATCTGAAAGATGGCCCGACGCTACCGGCACAGGTCGAGAAAGTCGCCGAACCAGAGTGGCTCTGGCCACGCCAGCCGCCGATTCGCGAGCGCAAAAATATCCCGACCCAGTGGCTGAAAGTGACGCTGTATGAGGGCCGCAATCGCCAGTTGCGCCGGATGACGGCGCATATCGGCTTTCCGACGCTGCGGCTGATCCGTTATGCGATGGGCGGCTATGCGCTCGATAATCTGGCGCCCGGAGAGTGGCGTGATGCAGACGACAGTCCGGCCTGAGAATGTCTTTTTTTTCATAACGTCAGGTTAACAATTGCGGAGGATCGATGTTTAAACCTCATGTCACGGTCGCCTGCTTAGTGCAGGCGCAAGGTGAGCTGCTGGTGGTCGAAGAAACCATTAATGGCCAGCCGACCTGGAACCAGCCCGCCGGTCATCTGGAAGCGGATGAAACGCTGCAGCAAGCGGCGCAACGTGAATTAGCCGAAGAGACCGGTATCGTGGCAGAGATGGACTATTTCATCACCGTTCACCAGTGGATAGCGCCTGATAATACGCCTTTTGTGCGTTTTCTGTTTGGACTCGATCTGGCTGAAAAGCAGCCAACCCAGCCGCAGGATAGTGATATCGATTGCTGCTGGTGGTTGCCGCCAGCGCAGATTCTTACCGCGTCTAACCTCCGTTCACCGCTGGTCGCTGAGAGCGTGCGTCTCTGGCAGCAAGGGGCGCGCTATCCGTTACATCTGGTCAGTGCGTTCCGCTGGCCGTTTCATGAGGGTGCGCGCCCGCCTTCTGCATGGTAGAATGCGCCGCCTGTTTTTTTATCGTTATGCGAGCGTGTCATGTCTGACAACAGCCAGAAAAAAGTGATCGTCGGTATGTCCGGCGGCGTCGATTCTTCCGTTTCCGCCTGGTTACTGCAGCAGCAGGGTTACCAGGTTGAAGGCCTGTTCATGAAGAACTGGGAGGAGGACGATGGCGAGGAATATTGTACTGCCGCGGACGATCTGGCGGATGCGCAAGCGGTGTGCGACAAGCTGGGTATTAAGCTGCATAAGGTGAACTTTGCGGCTGAATACTGGGATAACGTCTTTGAGCATTTCCTCGAAGAGTACAAAGCGGGTCGTACGCCGAACCCCGATATTCTGTGTAACAAAGAGATCAAATTCAAAGCGTTCCTTGAGTTCGCGGCTGAAGATCTCGGCGCGGACTTTATCGCCACCGGCCACTACGTGCGTCGTCACGACGTGGATGGTCAGAGCCAGCTGCTGCGCGGTCTGGATGGCAACAAAGATCAGAGCTACTTCCTCTACACCCTGAGCCACCAGCAGATTGCTCAGAGCCTGTTCCCGGTCGGCGAACTGGAAAAACCGGAAGTGCGCCGCATCGCCGAACAGCTGGATTTAATTACCGCGAAAAAGAAAGATTCCACCGGTATCTGTTTTATCGGCGAGCGCAAATTCCGCGACTTCCTGGCACGTTATCTGCCGGCGCAGCCCGGTGAGATCGAGACCGTGGACGGCCAGATCGTTGGCGAGCATCAGGGTCTGATGTATCACACGCTGGGGCAACGCAAAGGTCTGGGCATCGGCGGTCTGAAAGAGAGCAAAGATGATCCCTGGTATGTGGTCGACAAAGATGTGGCGCGCAACCGCCTGATTGTCGCCCAGGGCGGCGATCATCCGCGTCTGATGTCTGTGGGTCTGATTGCACAGCAATTGCACTGGGTTGATCGTCAGCCGATCACCGCCCCGCTACGCTGTACGGTCAAAACCCGTTATCGTCAGACCGACATCCCGTGTGAGATCATCCCTCACGGCGAAGACCGGATTGAAGTGCGCTTTGATGAGCCCGTTGCGGCCGTCACGCCCGGACAATCTGCCGTGTTCTATCTGGGCGATGTCTGCCTGGGTGGCGGCATCATTGAAGAGCGCCTGCCGTTAGTGGCGAAATAAGCCGCCCTGACCCGGCGTTCATGACGCGTAAACAGGAGTAACCGTGGCGAAGAATTATCAGGAAATCACACTGGCGCTGGCGGGCATCTGTCAGTCAGCCCATCTGGTGCAGCAGCTGGCCCAGCAGGGTCATTGTCAGCCGGAGGCGTTTACCGTGACGTTGCGCAGCGTACTGGATCTCAATCCCAGCTCGACGCTGGCGGTGTTCGGTAACAATGAAGCCAACCTGCGCCTCGGTCTTGAAACCCTGATGGCGGTGCTCAACAGCAGCAGTCGCCAGGGCGCGGGCGCAGAACTGACGCGTTACACCCTCAGCATGATGGTGCTGGAGCGTAAGCTCAGCGCCAATAAATCCGCGATGGCGACGCTGGCCCAGCGTATCAGCCAGCTCGATCGTCAGCTGGCGCATTATGAACTGGAGTCCGATACCATTCTCAGCGCCATGGCGGGTATCTACGTGGACGTCATCAGCCCGTTAGGCCCGCGCATTCAGGTCACCGGATCGCCCACCGTGCTGCAGAACCCGCAGTTGCAGAGTAAAGTCCGTGCCACACTGTTAGCCGGCATTCGTGCCGCGGTATTGTGGCAGCAGGTCGGCGGTGGCCGTCTGCAACTGATGTTCTCGCGCCAGCGTTTGCTGCGTGAGGCCAAGACCCTATTATCCCGGCTGCCACTGACTTATTAAGTCGGTGCGGCAAAACACTGTTAAATGATTCAGGAGTTGCACTGATGGAATTATCCTCTCTGACCGCCGTCTCACCTGTCGATGGTCGTTACGGCGATAAAGTCAGCCCGCTGCGTGCGATTTTCAGCGAATTTGGTTTGCTGAAATTCCGCGTTGAGGTTGAAGTTCGCTGGTTACAAAAACTGGCCGCGACCGCAGAGATCAAGGAAGTTCCTGCATTTGATGCCGACGCAAACGCTTTCCTCGATGCGATTGTCAGCAACTTTTCAGAAGATGATGCAGCGCGTATCAAAACTATTGAGCGCACCACCAACCACGACGTGAAAGCGGTTGAATATTTCCTGAAAGAGAAAGTGGCGGACGTACCTGCTCTGCACGCGGTCTCTGAGTTCATTCACTTCGCCTGCACCTCCGAAGATATCAATAACCTCTCTCACGCACTGATGCTGGAAACCGCCCGTCGCGACGTGATCCTGCCCTACTGGCAGCAGCTGATCGCCGCCGTGAAAGGCCTGGCGAATGAATACCGCGATATCCCGCTGTTGTCCCGTACGCACGGTCAGCCTGCGACGCCCTCCACCATGGGTAAAGAGATGGCGAACGTCGCTTACCGTCTGGAACGTCAGCTGCGTCAGCTGAGCCAGATCGAGGTGCTGGGTAAAATCAACGGCGCCGTCGGTAACTATAACGCCCACATTGCTGCCTATCCGGAAGTGGACTGGCATCAGCTGAGCGAGCGCTTTGTCACCTCGCTGGGTATCAGCTGGAACCCCTACACCACCCAGATTGAGCCGCACGACTACATTGCAGAGATGTTCGACTGTATTGCCCGCTTTAACACCATCCTGATCGATTTCGATCGCGATATCTGGGGCTACGTGGCGCTGAATCACTTTAAACAGAAAACCATTGCCGGCGAGATCGGCTCTTCCACCATGCCGCACAAGGTGAACCCGATCGATTTCGAAAACTCCGAAGGCAATCTGGGACTGGCCAACGCAGTGATGCAGCATCTGGCCAGCAAACTGCCGGTATCACGCTGGCAGCGTGACCTGACCGATTCCACCGTGCTGCGTAACCTCGGCGTCGGCATCGGCTATGCACTGATCGCCTATCAGGCGACGCTGAAAGGCATTTCGAAGCTGGAAGTGAACCGTGACCGTCTGCTGGACGAGCTGGATCACAACTGGGAAGTGCTGGCGGAACCGATCCAGACGGTGATGCGCCGTTACGGCATCGAGAAGCCTTACGAGAAGCTGAAAGAGCTGACGCGCGGCAAGCGAGTGGATGCAGCAGGCATGCAGGCCTTTATCGACAGCCTGGCACTGCCGGAAGAAGAAAAAGTGCGTCTGAAGCAGATGACGCCAGCAAACTATCTCGGTCGGGCTATCCAGATGGTTGACGATCTGAAATAATCCCCTCCGCAGGCCGGTTCAGGCCGGCCTGCGTTAACATCTTGTTTAGTTCATTTCGCGTATACTTTCTTCAATTTGACTCATTCAGATAGTAAGGAATTCCTATGCGTGTTCTGGTTGTGGAAGACAATGCCCTGCTGCGCCATCATCTCGCCGTCCAGTTACGTGATATGGGCCACCAGGTTGATGCTGCCGAAGACGCCAAAGAAGCCGACTATTTTCTTCGCGAGCACCTGCCCGACATTGCGCTGGTCGATTTAGGCCTGCCTGATGAAGATGGCATGTCACTGATCCGTCGCTGGCGCAGCGATGCCGTTCGGCAGCCCATTCTGGTGCTGACCGCTCGCGAAGGCTGGCAGGCTAAAGTGGAGGCGCTGGAAGCCGGTGCCGATGATTACGTCACCAAGCCGTTCCATATTGAAGAAGTGGCGGCGCGGCTGCAGGCGCTGATGCGCCGTAACAGCGGTCACGCCTCGCAGATTATCGACATGGCGCCGTTTCAGGTTGATTTGTCACGTCGCGAACTGACGGTGAATGAGCAGCCGGTTAAACTCACGGCCTTTGAATACACCATCGTGGAAACCCTGATTCGTAACGCCGGCAAAGTGGTGAGTAAAGACTCGCTGATGCTGCAACTCTATCCCGACGCTGAACTACGCGAAAGCCACACCATCGACGTGCTGATGGGTCGCCTGCGCAAAAAAATTCTCGCGTTGCATCCCGCTGAAGTCATTGCCACCGTCCGTGGCCAGGGTTACCGCTTTGATCTCTGACCATGTCCTGGTTTAATCGTTATCGCCCGATTTCGCTGCGCGCCCGTTTTCTGTTGGCCTCCGCAGCGATTGTCCTGTTCCTCTCCCTCTCCTATGGCATGGTCGCCGTGATTGGCTATGTGGTGAGCTTCGATAAAAACACCTATCGGGTCATGCGCGGTGAAAGCAATCTGTTCTTTACGCTGGCGCAGTGGCATGACAATCGGCTCACCATTGCCCAGCCGGAACGGATGACGCTTAACTTCCCGACGCTGGTATTCATTTATGACGAGCACGGCAAGCTGCTGTGGCAGCAACGCGACGTGCCGGAGATCCGCCAGAAGATCCGGCGTGACTGGCTGATAAAGCCCGACTTCTATGAAATTGATACCAGCAACGGCACCAGCCTGGCGGCGATGGGAGATAACCTGAGTGCCAAACGGCGACTGCACGCCTGGGATACCGACAGTGATGACACCTTCACCCACTCGGTCGCGGTTAACCGCTATGACGCCACCACCAATCTGCCGGCGCTGACCATTGTGGTGGTCGACTCGATCCCGCAGGAGCTGCAGCATTCGGACGTGGTCTGGTCGTGGTTCAGCTATGTGCTGGCGGCGAATCTGATCCTGATTGTGCCGCTGCTCTGGCTGGCGGCACACTGGAGCCTGCGCCCCATTGGCGCACTGACTCAGCAGGTGCGGGAACTGGAGACCAGCCAGCGCGAAAAGCTGGATGACAATCCGCCGCAGGAGCTGCGCAGTCTGGTACGCAACCTGAATCTGTTGCTGACTAACGAACGACAGCGCTACACCCGCTATCGCACCACGCTTTCAGATCTGACGCACAGCCTGAAAACCCCGCTGGCGGTACTGCAGAGTACCCTGCGATCGCTGCGCAGCGGCAAAGAGCTGACGGTTGAGGAAGCTGAGCCGGTGATGCTGGAGCAGATCAGCCGCATCTCGCAGCAGGTCGGTTATTACCTGCATCGCGCCAGTATGCAGGCCGATCATAATCCGCTGCAGCGCGACCTGCATTCGGTATCCGGGCTGCTCGACAGCCTCTGTTCGGCGCTGAATAAGGTCTATCAACGCAAAGGCGTGGCTATCACGCTGGATATCTCCCCGGAACTCACTTTCGTCGGCGATCAGAATGATTTCATGGAAGTGATGGGTAACGTGCTGGATAACGCCTGTAAATATTGCCTGGAGTTTATTGAAGTCAGCGCTTATCAGAGCGAGAAAGCGCTGCATCTCTATATTGATGATGACGGTCCCGGCATCCCGGAGAGCAAGCGCGATCTGGTGTTTGTCCGCGGTCAGCGCGCCGATACGCTCCGTCCGGGTCAGGGACTGGGGCTGGCGGTGGCACTGGATATCCTGGAGCAATATGCGGGTAAGGTCATCGCCTCCAGCAGCGCGCTGGGTGGCACCCGGATGGAAGTGGTGTTTCAGCGCCAGGAAGTCGAACATCGCCGCGAGTAGAAACCGGTCCGGGCTGTTATACTTGCTGGCATTTACAGCCCTAAGCGGAACCCTTGTATGGACTATCAGCTCGATCTCAACTGGCCCGATTTTATTCAACGCTACTGGCAAAAACGTCCGGTCGTGCTGAAGCGTGGCTTTAAAAACTTTGTCGATCCTCTCTCCCCGGATGAACTGGCCGGACTGGCGATGGAAAACGAGGTGGATAGCCGCCTGGTCAGTCATCAGGATGGCAAATGGCAGGTCAGTCACGGCCCGTTTGAGAGCTACGATCATCTGGGTGAGAATAACTGGTCCCTGCTGGTTCAGGCAGTTAATCACTGGCATGAACCTTCTGCCGCCCTGATGCGCCCTTTCCGTTTTCTGCCTGACTGGCGTATCGATGATCTGATGGTCTCATTCGCCGTGCCGGGTGGCGGTGTCGGCCCGCATTTCGACCAATATGACGTGTTCATTATTCAGGGCAGTGGTCGCCGTCGCTGGCGTGTCGGTGAAAAAGTGCCGATGAAACAGCACTGTCCGCACCCTGACTTACTGCAGGTGGAGCCGTTCGACGCCATCATCGATGAAGAGATGGAGCCGGGCGATATTCTCTATATTCCACCTGGATTCCCGCATGAAGGCTATTCGCTGGAAAATGCGCTGAACTATTCGGTGGGCTTCCGCGCGCCGAGCGGCCGTGAGCTGATCAGCGGCTTTGCCGATTACACGCTGGCGAATGAGCTGGGTAGCCTGCGCTTTAGCGATCCTGATGTGCCGTCGCGCGATTGCCCGTCACAGATCCTGCCGCAGGAAATTGAAGGGATTCGTCAGGTGATGCTGGACGTGATTAACCAGCCGGAACATTTTGCGCAGTGGTTTGGCGAGTTTATTTCGCAGTCGCGTCACGAACTGGATGTTGCGCCACCAGAGCCGCCTTATCAGCCCGATGAGATCTATGACGCCCTGCAACAGGGTGATGCGCTGAGCCGGCTAGGTGGCCTGCGCGTGCTGACGATTGGCGATGCCGTTTACGTCAACGGTGAGCGGGTTGAGTGCTCGCATCCTGATGTCATGGCCGTTCTGGCCCATCATTACCGCATTACGCTGGAAGATCTGGGCGATGCGCTGGACGATCCGGCGGTACTGGCGCAGATCGCCGGGCTGGTGAATGCCGGTTACTGGTACTTTGGCGAAGAGTAACTGATCCTGAGGGCAGGCACGCCAGCCGCCAGCCCTCAGCAAGCCCATCAACTCAACAGGCTCTCCGCCGTTAGCGGCAGAGAGCCTGCCTCAGTAAAAAGCCGTTCGCAACTTAACCTTTCTTCTGCGCCGCCAGTTCTGACAACCGCACAATCACGTCTACTGATTTCGCCATGATATTCAGCGAAGCAAACTCATGCTTGCCGTGATAGTTGTAGCCGCCGGTAAACAGGTTCGGGCAGGGTAAGCCTTTCCATGACAGCGCGGAGCCATCCGTGCCGCCACGAATCGGTTTCACCACCGGCTCAATTCCGCAGTCACGCATCGCCTGCAGCGCCAGTTCGATGATGTGCGGGAACGGCTCAACCTTCTCGCGCATATTACGATAGCTGTTGGTGATCTCTACGGTGACAGAGCAATCCTTGTGCAGGGTTTTGGTCATCTCCGTCGCAATCTGCTGCAACGTCTGTTTGCGCTGCTCAAAACTGTCGGTATCAAAGTCGCGAATAATGTAGTGCAGCTCAGCATGTTCAACCGTGCCTTTCATCTGATGCAGATGATAGAAGCCCTCATAGCCTTCGGTGTACTGCGGCTTTTCACTGGCGGGTACGGCGGCATGAAACTGATTAGCCAGATCCAGCGCATTCACCATCACCCCTTTGGCTGAGCCTGGATGGACATTGTTGCCCACGATTTTGACCGTGGCTGAGGCGGCATTAAAGTTTTCATACTCAAACTCACCCAGATCGCTGCCGTCGACGGTGTAGGCCCAGTCAGCGGCAAAACCTTCGACATCAAAATGCGAGGTGCCACGGCCGATCTCTTCGTCAGGCGTAAAGGCCACGCGGATGGCGCCATGCGGAATATCGCTCTCCACCAGCCGGGCCATTGCGGTCATGATTTCGGCGATGCCCGCTTTATCGTCCGCGCCCAGCAGGGTTTTGCCATCGGTGGTGATCAGCGTGTGGCCGATCAGCTTGTGCAGCACCGGAAACATCACCGGCGACAGAATCTCATCGCCATTGCCCAGCGCAATGTCACCGCCGCGATAGTTTTCAATAATCTGTGGATTAACGTGCTTCGCAGTGAAATCAGGCGAGGTATCCATATGGGAGATAAAACCAATCACCGGGGTAGGCCAGTCAACATTGGCGGGCAAAGTGCCCATCACACAGCAGTGGTCGCTTAACGTGACATCAGCAAAGCCCAACGCCAGCAGCTCTTCCTGCAGCTGACGCGCCAGCGTCCACTGCCCTTCACTGCTCGGCACCTGACGCGCCTGCGGTTTCGCCTGGGTTTCGACTGCGACGTAGCTCAAAAAACGCTCTAGTAACTGTTCCATATCCCATCCTTTAAAAGTGCTGTCCGTTATTATTCACGGACCAGCCGGACGCAACGTTGCGTCAAATCATTAGCTGACAGGTTAGCGCTGTCGATCCCCTTTGGGAAAGCGATCCCGTCGAAAAAAAGCCGGATTGTGAGATTATTGCGGCAGGTCTCGCAATGTGTTGTTAACAATCCCGATTATCGGCTGCCCGGCGTGGTCAAAACATGGCAATGACACAGTTTTCAGGTATCATCCGCCCCTTCTTGCTGGCTGGCTGCGGTAGGCGGCTATGCTGTAACCTGATCGACCTTTGACAGACTGAGACTAAAATGACGCAAACACGCGCACAGCAGGCGCTGGTTACGCTTTCTGGCATCAGTAAAGCTTTCGATGGCAAAACCATCATTGATGATTTTAATCTGACCATTCACCATGGCGAATTTATCACGCTGCTTGGCCCCTCGGGCTGTGGCAAAACCACCATTCTGCGCCTGATTGCCGGGCTGGAAGAGGCCGATAGCGGGCGCATCCTGCTGGACAACCAGGATATTACCGATACCGTTGCTGAACATCGTCACGTCAATACGGTATTTCAGAGCTACGCACTGTTCCCGCATATGACGGTGTTTGAGAACGTCGCCTTTGGTTTGCGGATGCAAAAAACTCCGGCGGCGCAGATCACTACCCGGGTCACTGATGCGCTGGCGATGGTGCAGCTGGAGAGCTTTGCCGATCGCCGTCCGCATCAGCTGTCGGGCGGACAGCAGCAGCGTGTTGCTATCGCCCGTGCGGTGGTCAACCGGCCAAAGGTGCTGTTGCTGGATGAGTCGCTCTCTGCGCTGGATTATAAGTTGCGTAAGCAGATGCAGAACGAGTTGAAAGCGCTGCAGCGTAAGCTGGGTATTACCTTTGTTTTCGTCACCCACGATCAGGAAGAGGCGCTGACCATGTCCGATCGGATTGTGGTGATGCGCGACGGAAAAATTGTGCAGGACGGTACGCCGCGTGAGATCTACGAAGAGCCTGATAATCTGTTTGTCGCCCGCTTTATCGGTGAGATCAACGTTTTTGATGCTGAAGTGATCGCCAGCGAAAACGCCCCACGGATTCGGGCGCGGGTAGAAGGCCGTGAGTGCGATATTCACTGCGCTTTCCCGGTCCGGACAGGTGACCGGCTGCATGTGATGCTGCGCCCGGAGGATTTGCGCGTGGAAGAGATCCACGGTGACAGCGCAGTGGATGGCCTGATCGGCTATGTCCGTGAGCGTAACTACAAAGGCATGACGCTGGAATCAACCGTTGAACTGGAGAACGGCAAGCTGGTAACGGTGAGCGAGTTCTTCAATGAAGACGATCCTGACTTTGACCACTCACTGAACCAGAAGATGGCGGTGAACTGGGTGCCCAGCTGGGAGGTGGTGTTGCCGTATGAAGCTGATGCGTAACGGTTTCCAGAAGAGCGTCATTGCGCTGATCGTCAGCTGGCTGGCGCTGTTTGTCTTTCTGCCTAACCTGATGATCTTTATCACCAGCTTTCTGACGCGTGATGATGCGCACTTTGTCAGCGCGGTCTTTACCCTCAGCAACTACACGCGGCTGCTTGATCCGCTCTATGCCGAAGTGCTGCTGCATTCGCTCAACATGGCGCTGATCGCCACCCTCTGCTGTCTGCTGCTGGGCTACCCGTTCGCCTGGTGTCTGACAAAATTACCGGCGCGTCTGCGTCCGCTGATGCTGTTCCTGCTGATTGTGCCCTTCTGGACTAACTCCCTGATCCGCATTTATGGCCTGAAAATATTTCTCAGTACCCGTGGCTGGCTGAATGATTTTCTGCTGACGCTTGGCCTGATCGATAAGCCGTTTCGGATAATCTACACCCCGGAAGCGGTGGTGCTGGGCCTGATCTACATCCTGCTGCCGTTTATGGTGCTGCCGCTCTACTCCAGCCTGGAAAAGCTGGACAAGCCGCTGCTGGAAGCGGCGCGTGATTTAGGTGCCGGAAAAATACAGACCTTCTTTCGCATCATTCTGCCGCTCACCATGCCGGGCATTATTGCCGGCTGCCTGCTGGTGTTGATCCCGGCGATGGGGCTGTTCTACGTGGCCGATTTAATGGGCGGCGCGAAAAACCTGCTGATTGGTAACGTGATCAAAAGTCAGTTCCTTAATATTCGCGACTGGCCGTTTGGTGCCGCCACCAGCATCGTGATGACGCTGCTAATGGGCCTGCTGCTGCTGATTTACTGGCGCGTTGCGCGTCTGCTGAATAACAAGGTGGATTTAGGATGATGGCACGCCTGTTACGCGGCAGTTTTATGGCGGTGATTTACGCCTGGTTTTATATTCCGATTGTGATTTTGATCGTCAATTCGTTTAACGCCTCGCGGTTTGGCATTAACTGGCAGGGATTCACGACGCAGTGGTATCACCTGCTGCTGAACAACGACAGCCTGCTGCAGGCGGCGCAGCATTCGCTGATCATGGGGGTGCTGTCAGCCAGCTGTGCAACGTTGATCGGCTCGCTTACCGCCGTGGCGCTCTACCGCTACCGCTTTCGCGGCAAGCCTTTTGTCAGCGGTATGCTATTTGTGGTGATGATGTCGCCGGATATTGTGATGGCGATTTCGCTGCTGGTGCTGTTTATGCTGCTGGGGATCTCGCTGGGTTTCTGGTCGCTGCTGTTCTCACACATCATCTTCTGTCTGCCGTTTGTGGTGATCACCGTTTACTCGCGGCTGAAAGGCTTTGATGTGCGGATGCTGGAGGCGGCAAAAGATCTGGGTGCCAGCGAGACCACGATTCTGCGTAAAATTATCCTGCCGCTGGCGATGCCCGCCGTCGCGGCCGGCTGGTTGCTGAGCTTTACCCTCTCCATGGATGATGTGGTGGTCTCTTCGTTTGTGACCGGCCCGACCTTTGAAATATTACCGCTGAAGATTTACTCAATGGTCAAGGTGGGCGTCTCACCGGAGGTGAATGCGCTCGCCACCATTCTGATGCTGCTGTCGTTGCTGCTGGTAGCCGGCAGTCAGTGGTTACTGCGTGACAGAAATAAATAACCGGGGAATGATAATGAAAAAATGGTCTCACTGGCTGGCGGCTGGCGCGCTGGCACTGGGGATGCAGTCTGCCCAGGCGGACGACGGTAAAACGCTCTACTTCTATAACTGGACCGAGTATGTCCCGCCGGGCCTGCTGGAACAGTTTACTAAAGAGACCGGCATCAGGGTGATCTACTCGACGTATGAATCCAATGAGAGCATGTATGCCAAGCTCAAAACCTGGAAAGATGGCGCCTACGATTTGGTGGTGCCTTCAACCTACTTCGTGGCGAAGATGCGTAACGAAGGCATGTTGCAGAAGATCGATAAGAGCCAGCTGAGCAACTTCAGCAACCTTGATCCAAATCTGCTGAACAAGCCGTTCGATCCCAACAACGATTACTCCATCCCCTACATCTGGGGCGCAACGGCGATTGGCGTCAACCGTGACGAGATCGACCCTAAGAGCGTCACCCGCTGGGCCGACTTGTGGAAACCGGAATATAAGCAGAGCCTGTTGCTGACCGACGATGCGCGGGAAGTGTTTCAGATGGCGCTGCGTAAGCTCGGTTACTCCGGTAACACCCGCGATCCGGCGCAGATCAAGGCGGCTTATCAGGAGCTGAAAAAGCTGATGCCGAACGTGCTGGCGTTCAACTCCGACAATCCGGGCAACCCCTACATGGAAGGTGAAGTGAATCTGGGGATGATCTGGAATGGCTCAGCCTATGTGGCCCGTCAGGCGGGAACGCCGCTGGAAGTCGTCTGGCCCGAAGAAGGCGGCATTTTCTGGATGGATAACCTGGCCATTCCTGCTAACGCGAAAAACAAAGCGGGCGCGCTGAAGCTGATTAACTTCCTGCTGCGCCCCGACGTAGCGGCAAAAGTGGCAGAGACCATCGGCTATCCAACGCCGAATCTGGCCGCCAGAAAACTGCTGCCAGCGGCGGTGGCGAACGATCCGTCACTCTATCCGTCCGATGAAATCATTCAGCACGGCGAATGGCAGGATGATGTCGGCGATGCCAGCGTGCAGTATGAGACGCTGTTCCAGCAGCTGAAAGCGGGCCGTTAAGCCTGATAACCGGGCGGCAACAGCCGCCCGATTTATTTGTACAGGCCGCGCAGCAGCGTATGCACGAACTCCGGCACCACTTCGCTGGCCAGGCCGTAGTGACGCTCGGCAAACTCATTGCCCACCTGGCTCGGCTCCAGGTTCAGCTCGACGGTGTGCGCGCCCTGCAGTTTGGCTTCATGCACAAAACCGGCTGCCGGATAGACATGGCCTGAGGTCCCGATAGCAATAAAGTAGTCGGCCTGCTCCAGCGCCTGATAGATCTGCTCCATGCCCAGCGGCATCTCACCGAACCACACCACATGCGGACGCAGCGCGGATGGAAACTGGCAGCAGGTACAGCGGTCATCCGGGGTGATATCACCGGTCCACTCAATCACCTGGCCGCTGTTGACACAGCGTACCTTCAGCAGTTCGCCATGCATATGCAGTACCCGCGCATTGCCGGCACGCTCATGCAGATTATCGATATTCTGCGTCACCAGCAGAAAGTTATCACCCAGCACCTGTTCCAGCTCCGCCAGCGCCAGATGGGCGGCATTGGGCTGAATCTCCGCCTGTTGCAGCTGCTGACGACGGGCGTTATAGAAACGTTGCACCAGCGCAGGATCGCGCTGGAAACCTTCCGGCGTGGCAACATCCTCAACATGATGTTCTTCCCACAAGCCGTCAGCGGCGCGGAAGGTACGGATGCCGGACTCAGCAGAAATGCCAGCGCCGGTCAGCACCACCACATGCGGCTGCGGATGGGCGGCCAGTTCGGCCTGACGATCACGCTCGAAAATTCGCTGGCGAAAGCGCTGATGCACCTTTCTCCGGGTCTTTTTAAGGCGGGCAAGTCGTATGCGGCGACGTGGTGTACGCATAAAATCTCCTGGAGCAGCGGCTTCGGCGAGCCGCTATAAACAAATTCTGGGCTGAAAACACCCGATAATAACGGTTGCGCATGACAGCGCCATGCAGCAGAGGCCGAAAATGTGCGCGGCGCGAAGAGTGGATTCGCGCCGCGTGTCATTACTGTCCGCTCAATACCCGAGCCGGGTCGATGCGGCTGGCGCGTCTGGCAGGATACCAGCTGGCGACCAGGCTCAACACAATGGCGGTAATCAGAACGGAGAACACATCGATCCAGTGCAGCTCCGACGGCAGGAAGTCGATAAAGTAAATATCGCCCGCCAGCAGATGATGGCCGGTGAGTGACTCCAGCCCGCGTACCAGATGTGTCAGGTTGAGTGACACCAGCACGCCCACCACCACGCCGCTGACGCTGCCGAGCAGGCCTGCCAGCAGACCGTACCAGATAAAGATGGCGCGAATCAGACGATCTTTGGCACCGAGGGTACGCAGCACCGCAATATCACTGCTTTTGTCTTTGACCGCCATCACCAGCGTGGAAACGATATTAAAGCAGGCAACGCCAATCACCAGCACCATCGCCAGATACATGATGGCGCGAATCATCTGGATATCGCGATACATGTAGCCGTAGGTGCCGATCCAGCTTTTGATATAGACATAAGAGCGGGTCGCTTCGCCGGCATCCCGTACCAGCTTTACCGCCTGGAACGGGTCATTCATTTTTAACGCAATGCCGGTGACGCTGTTGCCCATATCCAGATAGTGCTGTGCATCAGCCAGCGGCACCAGCGCCAGACTGTGATCGAGCATGCCGCTCAGCTGCAGGATACCGCTGACCTGAAGCCGGATACGCTTCGGCTGCAGCAGCTTATTCTCCCCGTCGTTATTCGGGATCATGATGGTAATCCAGTCACCCTGTTTAACCTTCAGCGTATCCGCAATGCCGCCGCCGAGGATGATCTGCTGTTTACCGGCGGCAAAAGTGGACCAGGCGTTGCTGGCGACAAACTGCGGCAGCGCGCTGAGACGCGGCTCCTGCGCCGGATCGACGCCTTTCACCTGCAGCGCTTCCAGCCGCGCACCGCTTTCAATCAGCCCGGTGAAGTTGATATAAGGCGCCGCCGCCGCAATGCCGGGGACCTTTTCAATCGGTGCAATCATCGACTGCCAGCGCTGAAACGGCTGATTCACCGCTTCAATCTCACCGTGCGGTACCACCGCCAGAATGCGGTTATTCAGCTCACGCTCAAACCCGTTCATCGCGCTCAGGCCGATAATTAACACCGCCACGCCCAGCGCAATACCGATGGTTGAGATCACCGAAATCAGCGATACCATGCCGCCACGGCGACGACCCCGGCTAAAGCGCAGACCTAACAGCAGCGATAACGACGATCCCATTACACCGCTCCTGCCATGCTCAGCTGTTCGCTTAACTGCCCGTCACGCATCTCCATCTGGCGCGACATCCGTTTCGCCAGCTGCAAATCGTGGGTCACCACCAGAAACGCGGTGCCCTGACGCACGTTAAGTTCACCCAGCAGGGCAAAAATCGCATCGGCATTGCGCGCATCGAGGTTACCGGTGGGCTCATCGGCCATCACCAGACGAGGACGGTTGACCAGCGCACGGGCAATCGCCACGCGCTGACGTTCACCGCCCGACAGCTCCGATGGCCGGTGAGCGGCGCGGTGATCGAGTCCCACCGCGGCCAGCATCTCGCGGGCGCGATCCTGCGCTTCAGCTTTGGCCACTTTGCCAATCAGCAACGGCATCGCCACGTTCTCCAGCGCGCTAAAATCGGGCAGCAGATGATGAAACTGATAGATAAAGCCCAGCTCGCGGTTGCGCAGATCCGCTTTAGCCGAGGAGGACATGGCGTTCAGTGACTGACCATCAAATATCACATCGCCCGAGGTCGGCGCATCCAGACCGCCCAGCAGGTGCAGCAGGGTACTTTTGCCCGATCCCGAACTGCCGACGATGGCCGTCAGTTCACCAGGCTGCAGGCTGAAAGCCACATTGCGCAGCACATCGGTCTGCACGCTGCCTTCCTGATAGCGTTTACACAGGTCGCGACACTGCAACAAAGGAGAGTTACTCATAACGTAAAGCCTCAGCGGGTTGAACGGCGGCAGCGCGCCACGAAGGATAGAGCGTAGAAAGCAGCGCCACCACCATCGCGCTCAGGGCGATGGTCACCACTTGCCACAGATTAATGTCGACCGGCAGCGCGGCACCATCAAGGAACAGGCCGATCAGCGGCATCAGATTATTCAGCTGACTGGCCAGCAACACGCCCAGCAGCGTACCGAGTAAGGTGCCGATAATGCCGGCGCTGGCGCCCTGCACCATAAACACCGCCACAATCTGTCGGCGCGTCAGCCCCTGGGTTTGCAGGATCGCTACCTCGCCCTGCTTCTCCATAATCAGCAGGCCCAGTGAGGTGATGATGTTAAAAGCGGCAACGGCGATGATCAGGCTCAGCAGCAGCCCCATCATGTTTTTCTCCATCCGCACCGCCTGGAACAGATCGCCCTTGCGCTCACGCCAGTCTTTCCATACCAGCCCGGCTGGCAGGGTCTGCTGACTCAGGCTATCAACCTGCAGCGGCTTATCCAGCCACAAGCGCCAGCCGGTAATATTCCCGGCCGGGTAGCGCATCACGCGCGACGCATCCTGCTGATTGACCAGAATCTGATAGCCATCAACTTCACTGTTGGCGGCATAGGTACCCGCCACGGTAAACAGACGCTGGCTCGGGACCCGTCCCATCGGGGTAAACTGGCTGACCGACGGCACCATCAGACGCAGCTGATCGCCGCGCTTCACGCCGAGCTGTGACGCCAGCTGCTCGCCGAGGATCACATTATATTGTCCGGGTTGCAGTACGCTCTGTTGGGTATTGACCAGAAAAGGGGTGAGCGGATCTTTTTCATCCGGCTGAATGCCGAGCATCACGCCCACCGAGACGCTGTGCGGGCTTTGCAGCACCACGTTGGCGGTGGTCAGCGGCGCAATGCGGCTGATGCCCTGCAACGCCAGGCTGGAAGCCGGTTGTTGTTGCGGGTTGATACTGCCTTTATCGCTGGTCACCAGCGCCTGAGGCATCAGCCCAAGAATGTTGCCTTCAAGCTCACGTTCAAAGCCGTTCATGACGGACAGAACCGTCACCATCGCCAGCACGCCAAGCGTAATGCCAATAGTAGAAAGCCAGGAGACAAAGCGACCGAAGCGATCCGATGCGCGTCCGCGCATGTAACGCAGACCGATAAATAGCGCGACAGGTTGATACATGGAATCCAGTAAGCCGTTGCCTGAAAATAGGTAGGGGGATGATAAAGGAGCCGCTGCCTTTATGAAACCTCTAACCCTCTGAGTCGGCGGCAAAGTTGTATCAGAACGGGTCAGGCTGCGCGACAAAGCGCCAGTATAGCGGCTAAAGCCGCGGGTTATTGGCGGATTATCCCGCAGCGATCGGGGTAGACTACAATCAGTAAGACGATAAGGCGTGACGTTATCGCACAGCGGTAAGAGGTAGCGACCATGTTTAAATTTCCCAAAGGCAGCATCGTAAAACATAAATCCGGGGAGATCAGAGGCGAAGTGATCAACGTCTTCGGGCAGGGAGATGCGCCCGCCGGCTACTACGTAAAATGGGATGATGGCAATCATAGCTATCATTCTGAGCAGGAATTAACCTGGGCGAACATTGACCGCCCGCGCATGTATTACACACAGCAATCCATAAAATAATCCTCAGCCCTGTCCGGCTGTTTACCCCGTCGCCACCGTGCGACGGCGGTTTTCCCCCGCCCTTCTCCTCGATTTGCCATCTACGCTGACCCTCGCTTATCCCGCCCGAACCGCGGGTTCCGCTCGCTGCCGCAGGAAAATTGTGCCGCAGAGGTGATCGCCATGACGTAATATGGAATGATTACGTCCTGGTAAAAATGGAGCAACCCCGAGATCCCATGTCCGAACAGACTCGCTATACCCTGCCCGTTAAATCCGGCGATCACCGTCAGCTCGGCCAGCTTATTGGCGCTGCGCACGCGGTGGAGTGTGCCAGCATTACCGAGCGACATGCCGGTCCGGTGTTAATGATTACGCCCGATACCCAAACCGCCCTGCGTCTGCTGGACGAGATCCGCCAGTTTACCGATCTGCCGGTGGCGCATCTTGCCGACTGGGAAACGCTGCCTTACGACAGTTTTTCACCGCATCAGGATATTATTTCCGCCCGTCTGTCGACGCTGTATGGATTGCCGGTAATGCAGCGCGGCATGCTGATTATGCCGGTCAATACCCTGATGCAGCGCGTCTGCCCGCACAGTTTCCTGCACGGCCATGCGCTGGTGATGAAACAGGGACAGAAACTGTCGCGCGATCGGCTGCGCGATCAGCTGGAGCAGGCGGGTTACCGTCATGTCGATCAGGTGATGGAGCATGGCGAATACGCCACGCGCGGTGCGCTGCTCGATCTCTTCCCGATGGGCAGCGACCAGCCCTACCGCATCGACTTTTTTGATGATGAGATCGACAGCCTGCGCCTGTTTGATGTCGACAGCCAGCGTACGCTGGAAGCGGTAGCGGAAATCAATCTGCTGCCTGCGCATGAGTTCCCCAGCGACAAGGCGGCGATTGAGCTGTTCCGCAGCCGCTGGCGCGAAATTTTTGATGTGCGCCGCGAGTCGGAGCACGTCTATCAGCAGGTCAGCAAAGGGACGCTGCCCGCCGGTATCGAATACTGGCAGCCGCTGTTTTTTGAGCAGCCGCTGCCCAGCCTGTTCAGCTATCTGCCTGACAATACGCTGATTGTTAACTGCGGCGATCTGGAAGGGAGCGCGACCCGCTTCTGGCAGGATGCCGAAGCCCGCTATGAGAATCGCCGGGTCGATCCGATGCGTCCGCTGCTGGAACCCACCAACCTGTGGTTACGGCCTGATGCGTTAATGGGCGAGCTGAAAAGCTGGCCGCGTATCCAGATGACCAATGAGCAGCTGCCCGCGAAAGCCGCCAACACCAATCTGGGTTACCAGCCTCTGCCCGACCTGACAGTACAGGCGCAGGCTAAAGCGCCGCTGGATCATCTGCGTCAGTTCATCGAAACCTTTAGCGGTGCGGTGGTGTTCTCGGTTGAGAGTGAAGGTCGTCGCGAAAGCCTGCAGGAGCTGCTGGCGCGCATTAAACTCCGTCCTCAGGCGGTCAAACGCTTCGATCAAACCGGCGAAGAACGGTTCAGCCTGATGATTGGCGCCAGCGAGCGCGGCTTTATTGATACGCAGGGCAACCGGGCGCTGATTTGTGAAAGCGACCTGCTGGGTGAGCGCGTCAGTCGCCGCCGCCAGGATACCCGCCGCACGATTAACCCGGACATTCTGATTCGTAACCTGGCCGAGCTGCATCCCGGCCAGCCGGTGGTCCATCTTGAACATGGCGTTGGCCGCTACATTGGCCTGACTACGCTGGAAGCGGGCGGCATTCAGGCTGAATACCTGATGCTCTCCTACGCCAACGACGCCAAACTCTATGTGCCGGTCTCCTCGCTGCATCTGATCAGCCGTTACGCTGGCGGTGCCGACGATAATGCGCCGCTGCATAAGCTCGGCAGCGATGCCTGGTCACGCGCCCGGCAGAAAGCGGCCGAAAAAGTCCGTGACGTGGCGGCAGAACTGCTGGATATCTACGCTCAGCGTGCCGCCAAAACCGGTTTTGCCTTTAAACATAATCGTGAACAGTACCAGCTGTTCTGCGAAAGTTTCCCGTTTGAGACTACGCCCGACCAGGCGCAGGCGATCAATGCGGTGCTCAGTGATATGTGCGAGCCGCTGGCAATGGACCGCCTGGTATGCGGTGACGTGGGCTTTGGTAAAACCGAAGTGGCAATGCGCGCCGCGTTTTTGGCGGTTGAGAACAATAAGCAGGTGGCGGTGCTGGTGCCGACCACCCTGCTGGCGCAGCAGCACTACGATAATTTCCGCGATCGCTTCGCTAACTGGCCGGTGCGGATTGAAATGTTGTCGCGCTTTCGTACCGCCAAAGAGCAGGCCCAGGTGCTGGAGCAGGCCAGCGAGGGCAAGATCGATATTCTGATCGGTACCCATAAGCTGCTGATGAGCGATCTCAAATGGCGCGATCTCGGCCTGCTGATCGTCGATGAGGAGCACCGCTTTGGCGTGCGTCACAAAGAGCGGATTAAAGCGATGCGGGCCGATGTCGATATCCTGACCCTGACCGCAACGCCGATCCCGCGGACCCTGAATATGGCGATGAGCGGCATGCGCGATCTGTCGATCATTGCCACCCCGCCGGCGCGCCGTCTGGCGGTGAAGACCTTTGTGCGTGAGTTTGACGATCTGGTGATTCGTGAGGCGATCCTGCGCGAAATATTGCGCGGCGGGCAGGTCTACTACCTCTATAACGACGTCGAAAATATCGAGAAAGCGGCACAGCGCTTAACCGACCTGGTGCCGGAAGCGCGTGTCGCCATTGGTCACGGTCAGATGCGTGAACGCGACCTGGAACGGGTGATGAATGATTTCCATCATCAACGGTTTAACGTGCTGGTGTGTACCACCATCATTGAGACCGGCATCGATATTCCAACCGCCAATACCATCATCATTGAGCGTGCGGATCACTTCGGTCTGGCGCAGTTGCATCAGCTACGGGGACGCGTCGGCCGATCGCATCATCAGGCCTACGCCTGGCTGCTGACGCCGCATCCTAAAGCGATGACGGCTGATGCGCAGAAGCGGCTGGAAGCGATCGCGTCGCTGGAAGATCTGGGTGCCGGTTTTGCGCTGGCGACGCACGATCTGGAGATTCGCGGTGCCGGCGAGCTGTTGGGTGAGGAACAGAGCGGCCAGATGGAGACGCTGGGCTTTTCGCTCTATATGGAGCTGCTGGAAAATGCGGTGGATGCCCTGAAAGAGGGTCGCGAGCCGTCGCTTGAAGATCTCACCAGCAACCAGACCGAAGTCGAGCTGCGGATGCCCGCCCTGCTGCCGGAAGAGTTTATTCCGGATGTCAGTACGCGCCTCTCCCTCTATAAACGCATCGCCAGCGCGGAGAGTGAGGATGAATTGCAGGAGCTGAAGGTAGAGATGATCGACCGCTTTGGCCTGCTGCCCGATCCGGCACGCAACCTGCTGGACGTGGCAATTTTGCGGCTTAAAGCGCGGGCGGTGGGCGTACGCAAGATTGAAGCCAGCGACAAAGGTGGCTATTTCGATTTTGCGCCAGATAACAGCGTTGATCCGACCTGGCTGATTGGCCTGCTGCAGAAAGATCCTAAACAGTGGAAGCTGGAAGGTCCGACGCGCTTACGCTTTACCCGTGAACTGTCGGAAAGGAAAGTCCGCATGGAATGGGTGCAGGGATTCGTATCACAACTGGCTGAAAATCGGGCCTAGCGCCCTTTCATTGCGGTGTTCGGCAAAGTGGAGTAAAAACAAAAAGGCGCATCTCAGGATGCGCCTTTTCTTTACTACTGTGCTGTGTGGCCGCTAATGCGGCAAAGCTTTGCCCAATTACGCCTGGTCGCTATTAAGAATCAGCTGACCATTGCGGTCCAGTGGGATACGTGTGCCAGGGTCATTTTCCATGCGGATTTTGCCCTGCTGGTCGCCTATTTTATAGGTCACGTCATATCCCAGCATTTTCTCTTGTTTATCATATACCGTTTTGCAGCGCTGCTCGGTTGTGGTGTAGGTATCACGGTTCTGCATACCGGCCTGGACCTGATTACCGGCATAACCACCGGCAACGGCACCTGCCACCGTCGCTACATCTTTACCGCGACCGCCACCAAACTGATGACCTAATACTCCACCCGCTACTGCACCTAATACCGAGCCAGCCAGACGGTTTTCATCCTGTACCGCACGACGATGCGTCAGCGTCACATTACGACACTCCTGACGCGGCTGCTTAATGCTCTCTTTGATGGGCGTTGCAGCCAGCACCTGTGCGTATTGTGGACCGCGATCAAACACATTCATGCCTGCCACGGCGGCAACACCTAACGCCGCTGCCACACCAATACCGATACCCGCTAACATTGATTTATTCACAGGAAGTTCCTCCTGAAAGTGTTACCGCGCATTCCTGCCGCTGAAGCATCCTCTTCAACTGAGGCAGATCGGCGTGCGCGACTCGCCGTGTTTCATGGGATTAAGTTTTACAGATGGACCGAAATTGCAACATCAGATAAATGGAGGAAAACGGTCACTCTGGCAACAGTGCCAGCTTTTAGGAGAGTTCCGAGGCGGAAAAAGCAGCAGCAATAACGGGTGAAAGAGAGGAGTCAGACCTGAAAAATCAGTGGGATAGCCGCTGCGCTAGCTGAAATTTAAGCGTGACGCCGCAGGGTGCTTGACGTTGCCTTAGTCAGGCTCCGTAACGGCACTTTACCGTAGCCCGTGTCACGCTTGCGGTAAATTAGCTGAGAGTGGCGGGCAGCTACACTGTTTTGTGGTGAACAGGATAAGCATTCCGGTTCCGTACCGTAATGCTTATCCTCTCGGCGATTTAGAAACGGTAGCCAACGGCGATATTAAAGCCATTGATGGCGACATCATCGTTATATTTGACCCTGGTACCTTCATAGCCAACACTGATGGACAGTGCGCTTATCGGGTTAACCACTACGCCTGCACCGTAAGCAAAGGAGGTTTTGCTTTCGTTATACTCTTCAGAGTATTGCGTCAGATAAGTGGTTTTATCTTCAACTTTGGTATGAGCCAGACCGATCAGACCATACAAGCTGACATAGTCATTGATACGATAGGCCGGACCCGCCATCAGTGAATAATATTTCAGCTCTGTTTTGCTGTCATACCCACCAATTTCATTAAAATAATCATTACGCTCGGAATAGGTGTCATCGCCTTTCATGTAGCTGAATGACCCGATAACGCTTAATGGGGAATCCCATTCATAACGATACTGAACATTCACCCCACGGATATTTTTAAAATCGTCCACCTTACTTTGCGCATAACCGACCGAGACGGTATGGTTATCCGCCAGCGCAGCGCTACCGGTAAACAGGCCACCACAAAGTAATGCCATTAACGCAATTTTGCTTTTCATTCCCGGATTATTCCTTTCAATAATTTAAAATTATTCCCCTGCGCTTCACGCAGGACTTCGTTCCCTGAATCACCAATATCCGACGGAAAGAGAATGTCGACTATCCATCCGCCTATACCGGACAGGAATTTCTTAGCGCACGCCGCGATTCGCTATCAGTGCGGAATCACCAGGTGCGCTGTTTAAGCACGTTAAGACTTCATGTACAAAAGACCGCTGCATTTTAAATTTTGTGACGCGACTACGCTTTTAAATTACTGGCATATGATATCAGTTGACAACCGCTAATTAATCAAAAAACCAGACCTTGAATCTGAACTCTATAGGCGATCTGCATTAATAAAATATGAAGTTAGCTCTTTTCAACTCTCATATAATTCGTGCCATCATTAAATCAAAAGCCGACCAGCGCATCAAGACCGGATATCGGTAAAATAAGCATTTTGGGAATATTATTAATGCACTTCTTACCTGTCTATTTGATTCTCAGACACGTTCAGCTTACCGATTCATTTAAATGCCTTATCGCGCTAACAACAGCTTCTGCGTTTCAGTAACAGAGATGTGTAACCCCGCCTTCGCTTGCTGACAGATAATCTGACACTCTTGCTATAAAGCATGACTTCGATAGCCTGGTTATTTGTGCAGAAACGCCGGTGAACATATTTTATAAAGCCGGTTTCGTAGCGTTGCAGAGTTTTTAGTAGTCGCTGCTCAGCCACTGCTTCTGATTAACGAAACGCGGATCGGTCTCCACCAGACAGTGACTGTCGCTGGAGGGTTTTCGCTGCCGGTCGCCTTCAGTAAGCCGCTGTATTTACCCGCAGGAAAATCCCTTCGTTACCGGTTTCGGCGGCGATACAGGCGTAATCCGGAAGACTGGCTCAAGGCGGGTTAACGCGGATTTACAGCATGAAAGGCTGCCTGCAACTGATATTCCAGATGGCGACACGACGAAGGGATAAGCGAATTGCAGACCGGAAAAAAACAGTCCATTTTTCAGAGGTGCCTCGCAATTTATGTCTTAGCTATCAGCGAGTTCACCCGGAAGAAGGTGTATATTTGAACAGGATAAAACAGGAAAGGAAGAGCATAACGAGAGATTATTAGCGCGGGCTGAAGGTGTCTCACCACCGACAGCCCGCTGACCACAACCAACTATCAAGGAGTTGATTATGGCTGAGACACATCATAAGCCAGGCACCACCACATCCACAACCGCCGCCAGCAGATCGCAGGCACATTATTACAGAGTGGGGTACCGGCCTAACAGAGGCCAGCCGAGCCCGCTGCCACAGCTCACCATCAACGGCCGCTGGCTGGAAGCGCTGGGTTTTATGACCGGGCAGAAGATTGAGGTGATCACCGGGCCAGGACAGCTGATTATCCGGCTGGCTGAAGAGTGATCGGCAGGTAAAAATATCCCGGCCTGATTGGGCCGGGATCGCTGTTTACTGCGGATCGGATGGGGGAGATTTTCGGGCTTTACGTTCATCTATTTTGGCGAAGATCCATGATCTTATGGCAGCCGCTGTTCCTGCTATAGTACTAGCAACCAAAATGTGTTTGATATCTGATTGTTCAATATGCACGTTATGGTTAATGATAAGTTTTACAGTTACCAAGGCTAGAGAAAAAAATATTAAACAGCAGAAAACCATATATGCAACACTCAGAAATAATAAACCTATAGTAGGACTATTTTTTCTTTTCATTTATCCCATCCTTTACAGCGTTACCAATAAACTCTCCTCCTATCGAACCGATTATATCGCCAACAGGAGCTGAGCCTGTACCTAAAACAGGGTCAAATAAAGGTGGCGCAATAAGGCCAACTGCTGTACCAAATGCCCAGCCAGCTCCTGCGCCAGTTAAAGCACCTTTATCAGGCCCATCAGTAAATAGGGTTCCACCCGCCGCGATACCAGCATTTGCCCACACGCCCCGCCCCGGTGCCAGCGCACCAGTCACAGCCGCAGAAGCGCTTCCCCAGTAATCCCATGTTTTCTGCTGATTTTCAGGCAAGCTCTGATTCTTCTCACTGTTTATATCAAACCACTGGTAAGTTCCATTCGCTATTTCAGCGATGGTTGCACCTGCCACAACTTTACCCACCGAGGCCGCCGGACCTAAATAAGCCGCCCCTGCTATCAACACACCATCTTTATATCCATTCACGATGACTTTGGTGATATTAGCGCCTTCCGGTAAGTCTCCCTTCGCCAGTTTGTCCAGACCCGCCTGTTTCTGCTCCGGCGTCAGACCATTAGCTTCCGCATACTGGTTCCAGGATTTTACTGCCGCACCGTAGCTGTTCATCCCCGTACCAAAGCTCAGCGCATTATTCTCAACCGCGTTCTTACCCGCCTGCGCACCCGCCACAACATCCGCCGTGCTGTCTCCGGCCACGCCGCCCGCAAGGCCCGCCGCCAGCGTCCCCAGCGCGCTGATGGTCTGCCGCTGCTCCTCACTCAGGTCTTCGCGCTTAACTCCCGGATACATCTGCTGCGCGATGTACTCGCCCATCGCCGCACCCGAGGCACCCGCAAGTGCAGGATTACCCGACGCGTATGACGTCACCGCGCCTACCACCGCGTGCGCAATCAGGTTTGCCTGAACGTTCACCACCTCTTTGCCGTCCGGGCCTTTTGTGGTCGTCAGCGTATGTATCTGCTCCGCCAGATAAGGTGCGGCCGCCCCGCTCACCGCCTGGGCAATGTTGCCCCCCGCCAGCCCCTGAATCGCTGCCGTCGCCGCCTGGATACCCTGCTGCACCGGCCCGCCGGTTCCCATTCCGCCAGCCAGCATCTCCCGGTTGTACAGCGTCTGATAGACCTGTCCGGTGATGTCGGCCACGGACGGCTCCTGACCCGGGTTCGCTTTCCGCCACTGCGCCTCGGCGTCCTTCTTCTGGTCCGGTGAGATGTTCTTCATCTTCTCCGTGGCCGCTCTGGTAGCCGCTATCTCACCCTGCGTCCGCGCAATATCCCCCGCCTGGCTGCCGATTTCCGCCAGCAGCTGCGCCGCCTTCAGCCGGTTCTGCTCCTTCTCTTTATCAAAGATAACTCCCAGCCGGGTGGCTGGGATTAATTTTTCGGATTATCTTTTATTTAGATCTTATTCCCAAACGGAACATTTCTGTTGGAAATAAAGGTTGCAGTATGATTTCATTATTAAAAATAAATAATCTCGGTGATAAGGCTGTAACATCATAAATATTTTCAGCAATCAAACTCAAGTTTGACCTGAAAATAGGAATGCTGGCATCATCTACAAGAACGAATACATCCGCATTTTTCATGCAATCTATATTCAATAAATCATCAATATTTTCATAATCAGAATATTCAATTTCCGGCCATGAAACACCCCCACTTACAAAAGGATATTTATTTAAAATATCAATAGCTTCTTTCTTTTCTTGGCCTTCAACAATTCCGAAATCAGCACTAAGCGCTTCTTGACACTCTTCAAATAAAGTCATGTTCTCTACCTGTTTAGCTGCTTCAATATCGTTTCAAAAGCTTTTTCGTTACCCTCAAATGGTATGACCTGCTTAACCGCTTTTCCTGGCCCCTTACCTTGAGAATAATCCCATATATTGATATGAGTGCCTTTGTCTGGATCATAATCAACACGCCAACCAACTTTACCGTCGCTGGATTGCCGCCCAATAACTTTCCCATTTCCAGCACTTACTTCCAGCCGTCCAATCACAGGTTTAGAATCAGCACCTAAATTACCGACAATATCCAATGCTTTATTTCGGGCGCTTTCCCAATTTTTCTCAGGGGAAAGTATTTGTTCAATTCGATTTCCTGGTTGTGTACCAGGTTTAATTTTCCCGATTCCAGTAGCGATCCCTGCCGCACTGGTTCCTACCACCTGAGCCAGAGAGTTTATCACGAGCTGCTTCGCTTCAGGTGAGTCACCGGACATCAGCGCATTATGAATCGCCGCATTTCTGTCCGCCTCAAGCTGGATCGTCGTTACCTGAAGGATTGAAAGCTCGCTCTGTTCTGCCGAACTCAGACCGCCATCAGCACGGGCTTTTTCCAGCAACTCACTGGTACGGTTAGCATAATCAGTCTGTAACCTGCTAACTTCATTCGCTTTATCAACACAGTCCTGAGCGCCTGTACACTCCACCACACGCTTTTGTTGTGCCGCTGAGATCTGCTTGTACTTCTCGGTGACTGCTCCTTCACAGGATTTGCTGCCCTGACACTGCGACATTTCATGAACGCGAGACTGGTTTTCCTGCACACTCAGCGCATTATTCTCAACCGCATTTTTACCCGCCTGCGCGCCCGCCACAACATCCGCCGTGCTGTCACCCGCTACGCCGCCCGCAAGACCCGCAGCTAACGTCCCCAGCGCACTTATCGTCTGCCGCTGCTCCTCAGACAGGTCTTTACGTTTAACGCCCGGATACAGCTGCTGCGCGATGTACTCGCCCATCGCCGCGCCCGATGCGCCCGCCAGCGCCGCATTGCCCGCTGCATATGAGGTTACCGCACCCAGCACTGCGTGCGCCATCAGGTTCGCCTGGACATTAACCTTACCGTTCGAGTCCGTGGTCCGCTTATGTATTTCCTCCGCCAGGTACGGTGCCGACGCACCGCTTACCGCCTGCGCCAGGTTCCCGCCCGACAGGCCCTGCACTGCCGCCGTCACCGCGCTGATGCCCTGCTGCAGCGACGAACCCGTGCCGAACGGCTTCATCGCCGTGTCGTAGGCCTGCTTCGCCACATCCGCATCCGTGAACGGCTTGCCGGACGCGGCGAGTTGTTCTCTGGCCGCCTTCAGCGCCGCCGGGTCCTGCTGCGCCTGTATGCCCGCTATCTCACCCTGCGTCCGCGCAATATCCCCCGCCTGGCTGCCGATTTCCGCCAGCAGCTGCGCCGTCTCCATCCGCCGCTGCTCTTTCTCCTTATCGAAGATTTTATCCAGCCCCGGATTCGCACCAGCCACGTCGCGGCTCAGCGCTGCAACGTCCTGCGCCTGTTTTTCCTTATCGCGGATAACGATAGTGCCGTCGCTCACCGCCGACTTCGTCACCGAGTCCGCGCTGCCGCTGTCGTTCAGCCCCGCCAGCAGCCCGTTCGCCATGTTGCCGGCAAACTGTCCGCCGATGCTGCCGCCGGTGCTGATGCCCGCGCTCTGGTGCTCTGTTTTGTAATCCGCGTGGTTCGCGATGTCGCCGAAGCCCAGCGTGCCGGTGTCGAGCCGGTTTTTATCCGCCGTCGCCGTCGAGCTGATGACCGCACCGTTCAGCTGGGTGTGCTCACCCGCCGTCACGTCAAAGCCGCCCTTCCCGGCAAAGATGCCGGTCTGTTCCGCCACGCTCTGCCAGTTGCTGTGCATCTTATCCCGGCTCAGGTTGAGGCTTGCGGAGCCGGTCATTGAGCCGAAGGTGACGCTGCCGCCCGCGCTGGCGCTCTGCTGCTGACTGTCGTAGCGGTCGCTGTCCTGCTCTGAGGTCAGCGTCAGGGTGCGTCCGCTCTCCACCGTCACGCGTTCGCCGCGCGCCTGCGCGCCGGTCAGCGTGGTGTCGCGTCCGGCGTTCAGGCTGAGGTCCCTGCCCGCCTCCAGCATGGTTTCGGTGTGGGTCAGCCCGTTGCCGTTCTCTCGGCCTTTGCCCGCGTTGACGCTGGCCGACACGCTGATGCCGTAGCCGCCCGAACCCGCGCCGACGCCGACGCCGAGGCTGCCGCCTTTGCTGCTGTTTTTGCTGTCGGTGCGTTCGCTGTTCTGCGCCGACAGCAGGCTGATGTCGTTTTTCGCCGCCAGCGCCAGGTCGCCGCCCGCCGTCAGCCGGCTGCCCTGCACGAGGATGTTGCCCGCGCTGCCCGGCTGTGCGCCGGTGGCGGTAATGGCCAGGTTACCGCCCGCGCCCAGCGCACTGCCCTGCGCTTCACGGCTTTCGGTGCGGGTCTCGCTTTTCGACGACTGGCTGCCGTACGAGGCGCTGACGCCGATGGTGTTGGTTGCGCCTTCATCGTAGCCTTTGTCGCCCGGCTTCAGGCCCGCGGCGGCGTTTCTGGCGTTCGCCGCGTCGGTCTGTGCGCCGTCCATCTGAGCCGCCTGCGCCGCCTGCGTCGCGGTCAGCGCGGCTTTGGTGGCCTGCAGCGCCTTCAGCCGGTCATCACCGGTCTCGCTGGCCGTCCGGGCGGTCTGCACCGCCGTGTTCAGCGCCGCGCCGGCGGTGCCGGACAGCGCCAGCGTCAGGCCGCTCTGCTTCTGTTCTGTCTTCGTCAGGGCGGTATGGCTGTTTTCTGCCGCACTGATGTTCACGTCGCTGCCGCTCAGCGTCAGGTCTTTTCCGGCGATCAGATCGCTGCCGTGCACCTTCAGCTGATTGCCTGTGCTGAGGGTAACGCTGCCGTCGCTGCTGCCAAGGGTGCTGCCCCTGCTGAGCGTGCCGGTGCTGTCGGTGGTGCTCTTCTGCATCGCCTTACCGGCGGTAAAACCGATGCCGCCGGTGCCCATCAGGCCCGATTTTTTCTCCTCGCGCTGGTGCGTTTCCTCACGGGTTTCGCTGGCGGTGGTGACGGTCAGATCGCGCCCCGCGCTCAGCCCGACGTCCCGGGTACCGGCGACGTTGCTGCCGGTGATGCCGATATCGCGGCCCGCCTCAAGCAGCACGCTGTCGCCGCTCAGGGTGGTGCTGAGCGCCTGGCGATCGTGCAGCTCGTCGTGGGTTTCCAGACTGCTGCCCGACAGCAGCCCTTTGCTGCTCTGTCTGCTGTGTTCGGTAAGATCGGTACGGCTGTTGCCCGCGCTGAGCACGATATCGCGCCCGGCACTGACGCTGAGCGCGCCGCCCGCCGTGACGTCCGCTGCCGTAGCGCGGATATCCTGTCCGGCACTCAGCTGCAGCGCGCCGCCGGTGGTGATGCGGGTGCCGGTATCGCTCTGCTGAGTCAGGCGACGGTAGTTATCGCTTCCCCAGCTCTCATTTTCGCTGTGCTGCGTGCTGACCGTGGAGAGCGTCAGATCGTTGCCGGCCTGAATGCGGGTGGTGCCGTTCTCTCCGGCGTTGCCGATGTCGCTGGCGGCCAGCGTGATGTTGTTCAGGGCGCTCAGCGTCAGCGCGCCGTCACTGCCCTGTACGTAAATACCGGCAGGACGATCGACCCGGCGGTCGGTGCCGTTATCGCGCAGCATCGACTGGCTGGTGATATCCCGTCCGGCCAGCAGCGACACCTGCCTGTCACCGCTGATGATGCCGCCCAGGTTAGTGATATCCTGACGGGTGGTGAGATTCACCGTATTGCCGCTGATGTAGCCGCTGCTGGTCAGCGACTCTGCCGTCAGCTGCGTCACGTCGCGCCCGCGGATCGTGCCGCTGTTGGTGATGTCGTCACGCGCTGTCAGCGCCACGCTACCGCCCCCGAGCAACGCGCCGTCGCCGGTTAAATCTCCCTCCTTCAGCTTCGCATAGACCTGTGGCACCAGCACGGTCTGCTGCGTGCCGTCCGGCAGCGTCACCGTCTGATTAACCAGCCAGACGATGTCGCTGGTCAGCCGCGCCATCTGCGCCGGGGTCAGCGCCACGCCCGGCTCCAGCTGATACGCCTGGGCGAAGGCTACCCCATTATTCATCAGCCCGCGATACTGTTCTTCGTCGCTGGCGTAGCCGCTGAGATAGCGGCTGCCGGTCAGCTGAATAATCTGATCGCGCACCAGACGCTGTTCATAGTAGCCGTCGCCCAGCCGCTTCAGCATCTGGCTGCCATCGGCTGTCAGCGCGTTCTGCATGTAGTCGCTGCTCAGCCACTGCTTCTGGTTAACGAAACGCGGATCGGTCTCCACCAGATAGTGACTGTCGCTGGAGGGCTGCAGACGATAGAGGCTGTTATCTGGCAGCCGGATATCCGGGGAGACGGCGCGGATCACCGGCGTAACGCTTTGTCCATCGACCAGGGTTGCGGGCAGCGTCAAAGAGAATTTCTGGCCCAACGGAAGCAATAACGGACGATCTTTCAGGCTACCCAGCTTATCGAGCGTTAATGCGCTGTCGTAGCGCTGGCCCGCGGGAAGCAACGGGCTGCCTTGATCCGCCGCGCCGAGCGCGACCGTGGCAGAGTCCAGCTGGCCGCTTACCGCGCCCACCGCAGCGGCCTGGGTCGTCACGGCCTGCAACTGACGGTTGCCGGTCTGATAACCGTTACCCTGTGGCGCGGCGTTCGCCTGCCAGCTCAGGGTCTGCAGATCGATGGTTTCGGTTATCGGTGCCGGACGATAGTCGCTGCGGCTTTTGCCCTGCGACGTCTTGGTTCCGCCCAGTTTCTTTTTCTTTTTCTTCGCGTACCAGCGCATCACGGTACCCTGGTCGGTGGTCACCCGGGTGCCTTGGGTCGCCAGGTTATTCAGCTCACCAATCTCGCCAGCCAGCAGCGCACCGGCCACTATCTGGCTATCCTGGTTGGTCAGGCGATCCGCGCTGAAGGTCATGTTACCGCCCGACAGGATCTTGCCCGGATCGCTCTCTTTAATCTGGGTTTCTTCCACCACCCGCTGATAGGTGTATTCATAAAACTCACTGCCGCTGGTGCCATCCGGCATCTTCGCGGTGTGTACGTTATATTTATTTTTTTTGCTGTTATCCACCTGATCCCAGTCGAAGCGATCGGTATGGCCTTTCAGCACCGCGTCATGATGCTGGCTGTTTTCCGTGATGACCGTGGTGGTGACAAGATTGCGGTTGCTGTTGTTGATTTCCGCCATCGCAATCGTCGCGTCATGCCCGGCCTCAATAGTGGCACCCTCATTATTGAGCTGCCGTCCCTGTCCGGTGGCCTGATTATTCGCATCCAGCTCTCCGCCAAGATGCAGATCGCCATCGCTGTAAATCAGCGCATGATCGAGGTTGTTTATCGTTTCAGCCGCCACGTCAAGCCGCTGCCGTGCCGCAATCACCGCGGCTTTGCCTGCCTCGCTAAGGTTGTTCAGCAGCGTGGCGGCAATGGCGATATGATCGCCAAAAATGCGGCCGCTACCGGCGTTATTGACCACGCGGGCCACAAGGTGGGTCAGTTCACCATCGATCAGCCCACGGTTCTCCAGCGTATCGGCGGCGGTGATGTGGGTCTGCTGCGCACTGATTTCCCCGCTGGCCTGGTTACTGACGTTCTGAGCGGTCAGGAACAGTGCCTGCTGAGCAGTGATCGCCCCGTCGTTAGTGACAGTGCCGCCGGATGTCAGACGCAGCGTGCCATTCGCGCTGACCTCGCCCTGGTTGTAGAAATCGTCTGCCAGGATGATGCCAAGATTCCCCTGCGATGCGACCTGCCCGTCGCCACTCAGAGAGGCAGCGATGATCTGCGCCTCTTTATCGGCGACCAGCGTGCCCTGGCGGTTATTCAGCGCCAGCGTCTGGCCCTGAGCGCTATCCTGAATCGTCAGGGTATCGGCTGAAGAGATCAGCCCGCTGACATTATCCAGCGCCTGCTGGATGGTCAGCGCCAGTCGGGTGTTAGCCCGCAAGGCGCCCTGACTGTTGTCCAGCGAGCTGGCCTGAACGCTCAGCTGGTCCGCTTCAATTCCTTTGCCGCTCTGCTGCGTATCGCGGTTAATCAGCAGTGGCGTCGTGATATCCAGCCCCCGATCGCTTTTTAGCAGCCCGCCACTATTATCAAGCTGTTGGGTCAGCGCCAGGCTGGCTGTTCCGATGCTCTGAAGCTGACCGGATGTGTTAATCATCTGGCCTGCCATCAGCGTCGTGGTGCCGGCTGAAAAGAGTTTACCGTTCTGGTTCTGCAGCAGGTTCTGGCCGAGGTTAAGCGTTAACTCTTTACCGCCCTGAATCTGCCCCTGCTGGTTGTCCAGACTGCCGCTGTCGATGCGGGTATTGCCCGATGCGGCAATCAGTCCCTGCTGATTTGTCAGTGCCTGACCGGCGGTATTAATCGTTACATCGCCCGCCGATTGAAGTTTGCCCGCGCTGTTATTCAGCGCCTGGCCGTTAATGCTGAGCCCGCCGTTACCCGCTATCTGCCCCTGGCTGTTATTCAGTTCAGCGCCGATCAGCGTCGCCTGATTGCCCGCGGCGATAAAGCCGGTCTGGTTGTTTATCCCGCCGCTGCGCAGCGTCAGATCGTTAAGTGCAATGATGCCGCGCTGGTTACCACTGTCGCTGTTGATCAAGGCATGACCCTGAGTATCCAGCGTCAGGTCGCTGCCCGCCTGCAATAATCCGCCCTGATTCTGCAGTTCACCGGTGGTCATCGACAGCAAATCGCGGCCGCCGGTCAGCGTACCTTCACGGTTGTTGACGTCACCGGCCTGAATCAGGCTACCCTGACTGCCGGTAATAAAGCCCCGCTGGTTATCGATCTGACCAGTGTATAACGTCAGCACTCCGCCGCTGTAGAGGCCGCCGGTGGTGCCACTGTCGCGGTTTACAAGGCTATTACCGTGGCTATCCAGTTTCAGATCGCCAGCCGACTCGATTCTGCCCGCCTGGTTATTCACTAATCCGCTATCGAGTTGCAGCGTTCCCTTCGCGCCTAACTGCCCCTGCTGATTACTGAAGGCCTGCTGCCGGGTATCAACAGTAATATTTTTTCCGAGGATCACCCCGCCGTTGCTGGTGATCTGCCCGGTCGCCAGACGCAGATCGCCCCCCGAGACGATGCCCGCACGCTGACCACTGTCGTTATTGATCAGCGCTGCGCCCTGGGTGTTAAGCGATAGTGCCTCGCCCGCCTGCAGCAGACCGCGCTGATTGTCCACGCCCGCGGTTTCCAGCGTCAGTGAACCCTCGGCGGAGAGGATGCCGTCGATATTGCTGAGCGCACCGCTATTAAGTTGCGCATTTCCAGCCGACGCCATCACACCGCTGTCGTTGTCGGTCTCGCCACTGTGCAGCGTCAGATTGCCGCCAGCAATCACGCCGCCGGAGTCGCCGCTTTGCTGATTGATCAGCGCCTTTCCGTGAGTATCCAGCAACATATCGCCGCCGGACTGCAGCCGCCCGGCACGGTTGTTCAGCGCGCCGCTCGCCAGTTGCAGCGTTCCCTTTGCACTCAGCAAACCGCCCTGCTGATTAAGCTCCTGCTGATGCGTATCAATGATGACGTTCTGGCCCTGAATAACGCCCCTGTTGCCGTTAACCTGCCCGGTCGACAGTTGCAGATCGCCGCGCGCTACGATGCCGCCACGCTCGCCACTGTCGCTATTGGTCAACAGTGCGCCCTGCGTATCCAGTGAAAGCGTCTCAGCGGACTGTAACAGACCGCGCTGGTTGTCGAGCGCGCCGCTATTCAGCACCAGCGGACCTTCTGACATCAGCGTGCCGTCGGCGTTGTTCAGCGTCCCGCTATTGATGGTCGTCGCAGACGCCGCGGCAATCATGCCGTGCTGGTTATTGGTCTCGCCACTGAACAGCGAGAGCGAACCACCGCTGAGTATGCCGCCCTGACCGCTGTCACTGTTGATCAGCGCCTGTCCGTGGGTATCAATCAACATCTCGCTGCCGGACTGGATCACGCCGGCGTGATTATTCAGCTCGCCGGTGGTGAGATTAAGACCACGTTGCGCCACCAGATTACCGCGGCTGTTATCCAGCCCGCCCAGTTGCGTATCCGCCACGATCTGATGACCGAGCAGAACGCCATCCCTGTTGTTGATGCCCTGACTGTCACTGTTCAGCTGCTGTGCGGCTTCGATGCGGCCCTGGGTATTATCTATGCCCTGCCCGATTGCCAGCGTGGCGTCACCGCCCACCGCAGCAATCCGGCCCTGCTGATTTTCCAGGCGACTACCGTTGAGATGCAGGTTCTGACCGGCCAGCAGCGACCCCTGGCTATTAGTCAGCGCCCCCTGAACGGTGACCCGCAGATCGCCCTGATCAGCCGCCAGCAGCGTACCGCCGCGGTTATCCAGCTCGCCGGAGGAGAGGCGCAGCGTGCCACCGCTCTCTATCCGTCCAGCCTGATTATCTGTGGTGCCCGCAACGGCGATCGTCATCTCGCCCGCTGCCCGCTGCGAGAGCAGGCCCTGCCGATGATTCAGCGAGTCCGCCGTCAGCGTCACCGTCTGGGCCTGGGTCTCTCCCTGAGAGAGGTCGAGCTGTCCGCCGCTCAGATTCAGCGCGCCCGCCGACAGCACGCTGCCCTGGTTGCCCGCCAGCTGGGTGGTGTTGAGCGTCAGCGCACCGTCACCTGCCAGCTGTATCGTGCCCTGCTGGTTATCGAGATAAGGCGTATCCAGCTGCAGAGAAGGCCCGTTGCCGGCGATCAGGCCGCTGCGGTTTTCAATCCGTTGCGCCTGCAGATGGGTATCGCCTTCATTGATAATGGTGCCCTGATTGTTGAGCAGTGAACCGGTCCTGAGCGTCAGCGCATCCCGGTTTTGCTGACGCAGCAGGCCGCGATTGTTACTGATGTTTTGTGCCGTGACGGCGAGATTGCCCGCTGCCAGTTTGCCATCATCGTTGGTTAACCCGGTGGCGGCCTCTACCCGCAACGTCCTGCCCGCAACCGTAGCGCGTGCGGTGGAGATATCCGCCTGGGTCGCGGTCAGGGCGATCGCGTCCGCCGCCGTCTGGCTGTCGGCCAGATCGACCCGGCTGCCCTGCGCCTGGATCTGATTGTGTGCCAGATTTTTTCCCTGCGCGATCAGTTCGCCCTGGCTGGTGAGCACCAGATTACCGGGCTGGCTCAGCGTCCCGCTGCTGTCTGCACCCGCAGCCAGGATACCGTCGTGGCTGCTTTCAATACGCTGAGCCGTCAGCGTGGCGTGGCTGCTCGCACTCACCACGCCGCTGTTGCGTAGCGTACCGCCCGCGCTCAGCGTGACCGCCTGCTGTGAAAGGATTTTTCCGCTGTTACTTTGATCGCCCTGGCTGGCTAACTCCATCGGCGCCTGGCTTTGCAGCGTACCGCTGTTTTCCAGCCGGCCATCAACAGAGAGGCGCAGCTCACCCGCACTGGCGCCCAGTTCGCCCGCGTTACGGACTCCGACGCCTTTTTCCGTACCGGTCAGGGTGATTTTATTGGCATACATCCCGCCAATGGCCGCCACGTCGAGCGCAAAGTCAGGACGGGTTGTCTCGTCACCCGGTTTGACGCTGGTGACGTTTCCCTCTGCTGCTACCTGATTTTTACCGGTCACCACGTTCAGTTCGCGGGCATGAATTTTCGCGTTAACGGCCACCGACTGGGCGATGATCTGGGTGTAGTCGGCATCCGTCCCGTTAAAGCCGTTACCTTCGATATTGACCCGACCGCCGTTAACGTCAAAGCCTTTCAGCTGACCGTTTTCCATCAGCACCTGGCCGGTGGTCAGCGTATTGCGACTGGCATTGATGAAACCGCAGCCGTTACAGGTGATGCCGGAGGGATTAGCGATCACCACCGCCGCCCGCTTACCGGCCACCTCTATAAAACCATTGAGCTGGCTGGGATTGCGGCTGTTAACCTCGTTGAGGATCACGCTGGCTTCCTGCTTTGAAAGCCACGGGTTAGCCGCGACCATGCCGCCGATCTGAGTCTGGGTGTTCTGATGACTGTTGTTCAGGATGGCGCCGCGCCCGTCGACATCCAGCTGGCTAAACTGGTTGCGGGATACGCCCTGGCTGTTCGGAGTCTGGATATTGATCTGCGGCAGTCCGTTAGCCGTCGCCATGACCGTTGGCTGCTGGTTAGCCGGTGCCCGGCCGTCAGCCACGATATTCGCCTGCACCGGCAGGCTGATGACGCCCGCAGCCAGCCACAGTGAGAAGCTGATCGGTGTAATACGCAACCGCGCTTCTGCACGCGTGGCGCGCTGGCGACAACGGGCCATGCGAGAGTAACCGCTGCGGGCAATATCGGGCACCACCATGAGCATGCCGCGAACCCGGTTAAAGATGATGCGATAGCAAAGTTTATTCATAATGCGCACAGTCCATTGTCAGCAATAGGGATGAATAGGGTTAATAGTTCCAGTTGACGCTGAAGCCAAAAGTGACCGGATCGGTTTTAAAGCCATCGGGTTTCGACAGTGGCGTACCGGCAAAAAAGTCGTAGCTGAGACTGGCAGGCGTGATCGCACCGCGCAGTCCGACCACGCCACCCGCCAGATGACGGCCAACGGGTCCGCCCTGAGTAGCGCTGTGACCGCCCACTTCGCCGTAATCAACGCCCAGATAGAGCTCCTGGGCAGGCAGCGGCGTCTGCCAGGCCAGGGTGTTCTGCAGCGTCCAGCCGCGACTGGCGCTGAGGGTGCGTTCACCATCAAATCCACGCACCGTCCAGCGGTTGCCAATCGAAAACTCATCCTGCGGTGTCAGCGGGGTGTTACTCATCTGCCGACGATATTGGATGTTGTAACTTAAATGCTGCTTACCCAGCGTAAAGGGTGTTGTCAGCCCGGCCTGCCAGCTGAGAATTTTTGATAGCGCCGTGGCGTACGTGGAATCCTGCCAGGACTCCTCCCAGGCGGGCATGGCGCCAAACCAGCGCGTACCGCGCTGATAGCTGACACCGGCATCCAGCGTCGCCGGACCGATGTAGTGACGATGTGACAGACCGAGTCGCCAGGCGCTGGTGCGCCGCTTCTGACTTTCAATTTCGGTGTCATCGATAAAATTGCGCGACTCTCTGACCAACACATCCGCGCTGACGGTGGTTTTGGATGACGCGTTGCGGTGTAAAACCCGGCTGGCCTGCAGATCCAGTGAGCGGCTTTTACCGGCGTAGAGGAAATCACGGCTGTAGCCCGCCACCGTCTGGTGGTAGTCGTAATCGCTGGCGGTAACGCCCAGCAGCCAGTAGCCCAGCGGTACCGAGTAGTGGCCTGACAGACTTTTGCTGCTTTTTCGCCCGGCGAAGCCGAGGTCACGACTGGCGGTGAGATAAAAAAGATCGCTGAGCGAGGTAGGGTTATCCAGCGCCAGCATCAACCCGCTCTGGTAACGTCCGGTGCTTTCGGTACCGGAATCATCCAGCCAGGCACCAAGCCGCCAGAAACGATGCTGTGTACGCTCGATCACAATGTCGCTTTCACCCGGCTTCTCACCCGGCCGCAGCGTCATATGCGCTTCGACACTGGGCAGTCGTTGCAGGTTCTCCAGCCCCTGCTCGATGTCACGCAGATCCAGCAGATTGCCCGAATGCGCCGGTAGCGCAGACCACAGGTTCACATAGTGAGACGATGAAGGTGTCAGCATCACATGACGCACTTTGCCAGGCACAATCAGGAAGCGCAGTTCGCCCTGCCGCAGATCCTGCTGCGGTGCCAGTACCCGTGTTGTGACCCAGCCGTGGTTAATCAGCCGGTTCTGCAGAATCGACATCAGCTGACTGATGCCTTTTACGCCCAGGCATTGACCATTGGCCTGGCTGGCAAGGCGCTGCAACGGCACCCAGTGCGGCAGCGCCTCCTGCCCGGAAAGCGTAACCTGATGGATGACAAAACAGGGCGTTTCGTGCGGAAAAGTGAGATGTGAAGGCGACGGAACCGGTTCGGATAAGCGGATATCCGGGGCCTGAGGTTGCAGGCGTTCCTGCTGCGCTTTTTGTTGCTCCTGCTGATGCTGTAACTGCGCGTCGCCCGGCGCAGCCTGAGCCATGCCCGGGATCATTGCGCACAGCAGAATCGCGGTTGCTGAAAATCGTCCTTTATTTTCTGGCTGCATAATAGGTCCATTTATTAAATGTAACAGAATATATCACTCCGTATATTCCGCGTACATTATGCGCCCGGGCAATAAAATCTCAAGAAAAAAAAGCAGAAAACTTACACAAAACTTACAATACTTAACGGAAGCCCTTACTGATAAAAGTACCGATAATTACCAGTAATTCCACCCGAGTCGCGATGTGAGTGGGTAATTTTTCGCGGACACTCATGAACAGGCAACACCACAGACGTAGCGGGTTTCCGATAAAATGGCTCAATATTTATTTCAAAGCCTTCCACCTTTTATTTTACTTACCATCGGATCTGTAAATTTCTTTTTAACCTGATTTGTCATTCTGGAACGACTGTTAACTGAATAATCAAGCAGAATTTTCGGCGCGGGTGTTAAAGCGGCTACCCTGACCCATCATCCGCCTGAAAGGCCTGCCCTCCCTTTTTGGGTAAAAAAAAGCCTCCTCACGAATGAGGAGGCCGGATAACAACAGCAGCCAGCCGCGATCGCGATCGCGTCAGGCGTGGGGGTTAGTGCAGCTTGAGCCGCGGGCGGATTACCCTATTGATACTGCCGACCAGCATCATCAGCCCGGTTTTGAAATAGCCATGCAGTGCAATCTGGTGCATACGGTAGAGCGAGATGTACACAAAGCGCGCAATGCGCCCTTCAACCATCATCGATCCGCGCATCAGGTTACCCATCAGGCTGCCGACGGTACTGAAGCGTGACAGTGAGACCAGCGAGCCGTGATCTTTATAGACGTAGGCTTTCAGGGGCTTACCCTGACGCTGCGCCAGAATATTTTCCATGGCGCGTGATGCCATCTGGTGTGCCGATTGCGCACGCGGCGGAACAAAGCCGCCACCTGGCAAGGCGCAGGAGGCGCAATCGCCAATCGCATAGATGTCTTCATCCAGCGTGGTTTGCAGCGTCTCTTTCACCACCAGCTGATTGATACGGTTGGTCTCCAGCCCGCCAATCTCTTTCAGAAAGTCAGGGGCTTTGATGCCGGCGGCCCATACCATCAGGTCAGCCTCAATAAACTCACCGTTTTTAGTATTCAGGCCGTGGCGCTCGGCGCTGGTCACCATGGTCTGCGTCAACACCCGCACGCCCAGCTTGGTCAGCTCCTGATGGGCGGCCGCTGAGATGCGCGGCGGTAGCGCGGGCAGAATGCGCTCGCCCGCCTCAACCAGCGTGACGTTCAGCGCTTCGCGTCCCAGTCCTTTAAAGCCATAACTGTGCAGCTGTTTTACCGCATTGTGCAGTTCCGCCGACAGCTCGACGCCGGTTGCGCCGCCGCCGACAATTGCGATGTTTACCTTCTCCACTTTGCCTTCGCTGGCCGAGAACTTCAGGAACAGGTTGAGCATTTCATTGTGAAAACGGCGCGCCTGATGCGGGTTGTCGAGGAAAATGCAGTGATCTTTGACGCCGGGGGTACCGAAGTCATTGGACGTGCTGCCCAGCGCCATCACCAGCTGGTCATACGCCACTTCGCGTTGTGGCACCAGCACCTCGCCGTTGGCATCCAGCACTTCTGCCAGCTGGATCACTTTGCGGGTGCGATCGATATCGGTCAGCGAGCCAAGCTGAAATTCAAATCCGTGGTTGCGGGCGTGCGCCAGATAGCTTAACGCATCAATCCCTTCATCCATTGAGCCGGTAGCCACTTCATGCAGCAGCGGTTTCCACAGGTGGCTGTGGTTACGATCTACCAGAATGATTTCGGCTTTCTTTTTACGACCGAGTTTATGACCCAGCTGCGTCGCCATTTCCAGGCCGCCAGCGCCCCCTCCAACGATAACAATTTTCTTAACAGACGTAGTCAACAAGGACCCCCTCAAATTGTGAACCAAAAGTTAATCAATGGTTAAATTAAACCTTAATAAACATAGGGTTGGCGAAGTTAAAATCGCAATCTGAGGGCAGAATAGCATGGCGCAGACAGGAGAACATAAGAAAATTGATATACATCAAAGCAGGCAGATAAAACTCAGAAAATTACGCAGCGAAAACAGGCACCTCGCGGTGCCCTTTTGCTTAACCCAATGTTTTGAAAGCTTTTATCCGCTGAAGATGTGGGGAGATATTTTTGAATTTGTGCCCTTCGGACTCGTCCCAGACAATTTCATAAAAAGGATGGAGTTGATCGGCGATACGCTGGCTGTCGAGTGCCTCATCCTGTCGCGAAAGAAAGGTCAGGCAGCGGTCACGATTGCGTTCGCGAAAATCGCTGACGCATTTGGTCGCGATATCCTGATACTCCTCCGGGCGGTCAATTTTTCCTTCCATGTTCTCAAACGGATAGAGGTTAGGATTAAAAATCGCCTGGCGGATGCCGCACAAAAACCCGATGCGCTCTGACCAGTAACCGCCCAGCCCTACGCCACAAATCAGCGGCCGATCGTCGTCGCTCAGGCTCAGCATTTTATCGGTCTCTTTCAGCAGAAACTGCATGTCATGTTTGGGATGACGGGTGCTGTAACTGATCAACCTGACGTCAGGATCGATAAACTGCAGTTGCAGCACCTTTTCGTGATTACCCGGACTGGTGGAATCAAAACCGTGCAGATAGATGATCATGATAATCCTCAAGGTAGAGATAGCGCCGGGCAGTCACTGCTTACCGCGACGCTTTATAAGCCAGCCAGCGTTCCTGAAGTGAACTCAGTTGCTGCGCATTGCTTTTCCAGCGACGGCTTGCCTGCAGGCTGTCGCGGGTAAAAGTGCCTCGATGATACAACTGCGTGACCCGCTCTGCCCCGATCAAGGTCAGGTTATCTAACACACTGATAGCCCCCTGACGCTGATTGCAGACCAGAATCATGTCACAGCCGGCAGCAAGCGATTGTTGCGCACGCTCCGGATAGCTCCCCATCACGGCAGCCCCTTCCATCGACAGATCGTCGGAGAAGATGACGCCGTTAAAGCCCAGCTGCTGGCGTAACACCGTTTTGAGCCAGTAAGGCGAACCGCTGGCGGGTAGCGGATCGATGTCAGTGTAGATCACGTGCGCCGGCATAATGGCGTCCAGCGCCTGTTCTTCGATCAGCGTGCTGAAGATCGCCATATCATGCTCGCGCAGCGTGGCTTCATCGCGCGGATCGCGTGGCGTCTCTTTGTGTGAATCGGCGCTGACTGCCCCGTGGCCGGGGAAATGTTTCCCAGTGGTTTTCATGCCGGCTTCGTGCATTCCGGCAATAAAGCGGCGGGCGACCGCCAGCGCAATCGCCGGATCGGCATGAAACGACCGGTCGCCGATCGCTGCGCTGATGTGGCCGATGTCGAGCACCGGTGCGAAGCTGATGTCGATATCCATCGCGATCATCTCGGCAGCCATCTGCCATCCCGCCTGTTGCGCCAGCTCGCCTGCGGTCGTTTGATCGTGGAGCGCGGCAAACGACTGCATTGCCGGCAACTGGGTGAAGCCGTCCCGGAAACGCTGGACCCGTCCGCCCTCCTGATCCACTGCCACCACCAGCCGGGTGTGCGATGCCGCGCGGATCTGCCGCACCAACTCCGCCAGCTGCGCCGGATCGTGATAATTACGGGCAAACAGTATCAGCCCGCCAACCAGCGGATGCTGCAAAATTTCGCGCTCTTCGCCGTCCAGCTCATAGCCTTCGACGTCGAGCATCAATGGGCCGGGTAAATGTGATGTCATAACCTGAATCCTGTCGCATTGCGTCGCTGCGCAACGCCGTTAAATCTGTTCCCAGCTCTGTCGAGCCATCTGTTGCAAAGTTTCATCGCCACTTTGCTCGGCGCGCAGCTGATACCAGCTGGCCATCAATAGCCGCAGCCACGGTTGCCAGCATGCCACCTGCCGCTGAAGCGTGCTCAACGGCAGTCGTGCCGCGTCAGCGTACTCTCTCAGCCAGTCAGCCTGATGCTGCGGATCGGCCGCGCAGACCGCAGCCAGTTCCAGTGCCACATCGCCATCCGCCGCATATTCCCAGTCGATTAAACGCAGCTGCCGGGCATCCTGGATCAGATTGCCGCCGTGGACATCCATATGCAGCGGTGCCAGCCTCAGCGGTCGGGGCTCGCCCTGCCGGGTGAGGCTCTGCAGCGCGGCCAGCCAGCGGTGATGTCGCTGCTGACACGCCTGCCAGTAGTGCCACAGCAGCGGCCGCAGCAGCAGGCGATAGCCGGTCAGCGGCTGCTGATGCAGCTGTCGCAGCAGTGCGACAACTGCCGGACGTTGCTGACTGAACGCCGCGCTGTCGAGCGGTTCGCCAGCCGACCATGTCAGCAGCACGCCGTGACGGTTGCCCGCGATCGGTGGTGCCGCCAGGCCAGCCGGCTGCAGTTTGCTTAACAGACGAAACTCACGCTGCCGATCGACAAACGGAATAGCGGGTTGCGGTGCGGGCCGCGCGATAAAAGTCCCGCGCGGCGTGACAATTTTCTGGCTCTGGCCGGTCAGGCCGGCCAGCGGCGTGACGGTCATTGAAGCGGTCTCACCGATGGCCTGCTGAATAATCCGCTGGAAAGCCGGATTAATTCTGTGCAACGCCGTTACCGGACCAGATGATCTCGCCGGTCTGCACCAGCATCAGCTGCATCTGCAGCGTCGGCGCTTTCACATCGCCCTGCGCGTTGCTGTAGAGCACATACTGGGCATTAACGTTGCGCGCCAGACCGATGGCTTTACTGCGCGAATTGAGGCTGTCATCCGGCGATAAACCCAGCGTTTGCTTGGCCTGATTCAGCTGTTCAGTGGAGACCAGCGTGAACTTGCCATTGTTGTTCAGGGCGTTCTGAATCGCGGCGGTCGCTTTCTCGCTTTGCAGCGCGCCGTTAGTGCTGTTTTTAATCCGGTCCACCAGCAGAACGCTGCCCGGCTCGGCGCTGGCGGCGCTGAGCATCTGCGCCACTAATGGCTGAACGCTGGCATCCCAGTTAATGGTTTTCAGCTTCGGCGGCTGAGGAATCGGCTGCGGTTGCGGTACCGGCTCAGGTTGCGGCACCGGCTGCACCGGCTCAGTCGGCTGTGTCGGTTCGACCGGCGCTGGCTGCTGCTGTTTCACCACACAACCGGTCAGAATGAGCGCCATCAGAAGCGCTCCAGTACGATTAACACTGCGTATCACGTAAACAATCCTTAAAGATAGAGATAAAGGCGAACCTTGCTGGCGCTCAGGTTACCCAGTTGCGAAATCACGACAATGCTCCCCTGTGCCGGAACGCTGACGGTTTGTGCCGGTTCCTGCGGGGTGATTTCCAGCCCCTTGTCGTCGTACCAGTAATAACGATAGTGCACAATCACCGGCGTTTCGCGTTGATTATAGAGCACGCTGGCGGCACGCTTCTGTCCATCGTGCTCATCCAGCGTCGGTTCATCGGTGATGATGCCCGCGGATAAGACAGACGACTCCATCACCAGTGACTGCGAGGTGTTGATCATCGGTTTATCACTGCTGCAGCCAGCCAGGCTGAGCAGGAACGGCAGGCCAATCAGCCAGGATCGCATAGCACGTTTCCGTTAGAGGTTCAGTTTGACAACATCGGGCCAAGCGGCTCGCCGCCCAGCAGATGCATATGGATGTGATACACCTCCTGACCACCATGTTTGTTGCAGTTCACAATCAAACGATAGCCATCCTGATCGATCCCTTCCTGACGGGCAATCTTCGCGGCAGTGGTAAACATGCGGCCCAGCGCATGTTCATGCGCCGCTTCAACCTCATTCACCGTTGGGATCAGCACATTCGGCACGATCAAAATATGGGTTGGCGCTTTTGGCGAGATATCGCGGAACGCGGTGACCAGTTCATCCTGATAAACCACATCAGCGGGGATTTCGCGGCGGATAATTTTACTAAAAATGGTTTCTTCAGCCATGGTGCAATTCCTTGAGCCTGAGTCGTAATCAAGCAGTATGCGGGAGAAATTTGTTTTCTTTCAACCTCAGGTCCACTTTTCTTACATTGTTCGCCTCTCTTTACAGCCTCGCTTCTCAGCCCCGGTTAAACCTCGCTCCGGATCGTGCATATTGATGCGCGCTACAGCACAAAAATGAAACGCCGTTTTATAAATTAGATTTTAGCCGCCCTTTTCTTTGTATGATTGCCACTTCACCCCGGACGTTTGCCAAATCACGAAGGTTAAGCCGTCGTTGCAGTTCTACTTTGCTTACCAGTCCGGGTGAAAAGCCCGGCGTCGTCATGAGGGATTTACCGACATTCACCATCAAGGAGCACTCACCATGCGCTCACGTAAGATTGGTCTTGGCCATTATCTGGCTTACGGTTCCGGGGATTTTCTGGGAGCAGGTACTACGGCGCTGACCGCCGCCTGGCTGCTCTATTTCTACACCACCTTTTGTGGGCTGACGCCGATTGAGGCGACCCTGATCTTTGCTGCTGCCCGCGTACTGGATGCCGTCGTCAGCCCGCTAATGGGCTTCCTGACCGATAACTTCGGCTCGACCTGGCTGGGCAAGCGCTTTGGCCGGCGCAAATTCTTTATCCTGTTAGGCATACCCTGCGTCTTCAGTTATAGCCTGATGTGGATCAGTGACATGAATTTCTGGTGGTATCTCTGCACCTATCTGCTGTTCGATATGGTCTACACCATGATTCTGGTGCCTTATGAAACGCTGGTTCCTGAGATGACCGACGATTTCAAACAGAAAACCCGCTTCTCGGGTGCCCGCATCGGCCTGGCCCAGCTTTCCGCTATTCTGGCGGCGTTTTTACCCGGTATCCTGCTGGGCGCGCTCGGCAAAGACAATCCGCACTCCTTTTTCTATGCCAGCCTGGTTTTCTCCATCATCTGCGCCCTGGTGCTGACGCTGGTGTGGTTCTTTACCTGGGAGCGGCATCCGGATGATTTTTCTGCCGAGTCACGCCGTGCTGAGCAGGAAAAACAGCAGCTGACGCTGATGCAGAACCTCAAGCGGCTGCATGTCGAACTGACCTCAACCTTACGCATTCGTATCTTCCGCCAGCACCTTGGCATGTATCTTGGCGGTTATATCGCGCAGGACGTGTTTAACGCCGTCTTTACCTGGTATGTGGTGTTTGTCCTGATGCAGAGCGCCCAGGTTGCCTCGAATCTGATGGGCACCATGGCGGTATTACAGTTTATTGCGGTGATGGGGATGATTCCGCTCTGTATCCGCATGGGACCAGCGCCCGCCTATCGTCTGGTGGCGGTGCTGTTCGGGCTGGCGGCACTCTCATATGCCCTGCTGTGGTATGCCGGAATGAACGATAACCTCGCGCTACTGTTACTGATTTCCGCAGTGGCTGGTCTGGGACGCGGCGGCATTAACTATGTGCCGTGGAACACCTATACCTACATCGCCGATGTGGATGAGGTGATCACCGGCCAGCGTCGTGAAGGTATTTTCGCCGGTATCATGACCTTAACCCGCAAGGCGTCGCAGGCCGGGGCGGTGATGCTGGTTGGCATCGTGCTGCAGCTGTCAGGCTTTGTCTCCGGCCAGGCGACTCAGGTGCCGGGCGTCAGCCACACGATTCTGGCGATCCTCAGCCTGGGCACGGTGGCAGTCCTCACCTGCGGCTTCCTGGTATCACTGCGCTTCAAGCTGAATCTGCAGACCCACACCGTGCTGCGTGAAGAGACGCTGAAGATGCGGGAAGCGGGACGTATCGTGCCAGAAAAAATCACTCCCGAAGCGCGACAGATTGTCGAAACGCTGGCGGGCATGCCCTATGAAAATCTGTGGGGCAACAACAACATTGGCTTCCTGAATCGCATGAAGCCTGCTGCGCCAAAGTTAGCGTCGCAGTCCCCTTTACTCTCATCTATAAATCCGACCTTAAAGTGACAGGAATAAACCATGACTGTATTTCCCGTTAAACACAGCGCGTTATTGTGCCAACCTGAACATCTGCTGCCACGCAGCGAACTGGTACAGCTGATTCAAAAGCTGACACAAAATCTGGTCAATATCACCGATGAAACCGGCGAGTTTCTGCTGCGGCTGGACGATGGCCGGGTGATTGATACCAAAGGCTGGGCGGGTTGGGAATGGACACACGGCATTGGCCTGTATGGCATGCTGCACTACTATCAGCAAACCGGCGACCAGCAGACGCTGGCGATCATTGATGACTGGTTTGCTGAGCGGCTGGCGGAGGGAACGCCAACCAAAAATGTGAATACCGTTTGCCCGTTTCTTACCCTGGCTTACCGCTACGAAGAGACTGGCAACGCCGCATGGCTGCCGGTGCTGGAGCGCTGGGCAGAATGGGTGATGTACGAAATGCCGCGTACCGAACAGGGCGGTCTGCAACACATCGTGTATAACAATGAAAACACCCAGCAACTGTGGGACGACACGCTGATGATGAGCGTGATGGCGCTGGCAAAAATCGGCCAGTTGCTGAAACGTGACGAGTGGGTCGAAGAAGCCAGTTACCAGTTCCTGCTGCATACCCAGTACCTGATGGATCGGGAAACGGGTCTGTGGTTCCACGGCTGGAACTTTGATGGTCGCCATAATTTTGCCAACGCACGCTGGGCGCGCGGTAATAGCTGGCTGACCATCGTTATTCCTGATTTTCTGGAGATGATGAACTGGCCTGAGCATCATGCAACCCGCCGCTTCCTGCAGCAGGTGCTGGCCTCTCAGGTGAAGGCCCTGCAGGCGTGTCAGCACAGCAGCGGCCTCTGGCATACCCTGCTTGACGACCCACAGAGCTATCCGGAAGCCTCGGCCACCGCGGGTTTTGCCTATGGCATTCTGAAAGCGGTACGCAAGCGTTATCTGCCAGCGGAATACCGTGAGATGGCGGAAAAGGCGCTGCGTGGTGTGATTGCCAACATCGATGACGACGGCGAACTGAAGCAGGTATCGTTTGGTACCGCGATGGGCAGCGATCTGGACTACTATCGCAACGTGCCGCTGACCTCGATGCCCTATGGCCAGGCGATGGCGCTGCTCTGCCTGACCGAGTATCTGCGCGTTTACCTGTAAACCCTGGCCATAAAAAAAGCCCCGCTCAGCGGGGCTTTTTTGTTACTCAGCAACCATTACATGCTGCGGATGTAATCATCCATATCGGTTTTCAGGTTATCGGACTTGGTACCGAAAATCGCCTGAACGCCTGAACCGGCTACCACGACGCCACGCGCGCCAAGGTTTTTCAGTTCGGTCTGGTCCACTTTCGCCACGTCAGCCACGCTGACACGTAAGCGGGTGATACAGGCATCAAGGTTAGTGATGTTCTCTTTACCACCAAATGCTGCAACCAGTTTGCCCGCCATTTCGGTGCCGGTCGCCGTGGACTGCTCGGTGCTGGTCTCTTCACGGCCTGGGGTTTTCAGGTCCAGTTTAGCGATCAGCACGCGGAAGATGGTGTAATAAATCAGACCGTAGATGATACCGATAATCGGGAACAGCCAGATTTTGCTGCTGTTACCGCTCAGTACGATAAAGTCGATCAGACCGTGCGAGAAGCTGGTACCGTCACGCATTCCGAGCAGAATACAGATTGGGAAAGCCAGACCAGCCAGCAGCGCATGGATTACGTACAGAATCGGCGCAACGAACATGAATGAAAATTCAATCGGTTCGGTGATACCGGTCAGGAACGCAGTCAGCGCAGCGGAGATCATGATACCGCCCACTTTGGCACGGTTTTCAGGCTTCGCGGAGTGCCAGATAGCAATCGCTGCGGCTGGCAGACCATACATTTTGAACAGGAAGCCACCGGAGAGTTTGCCTGCGGTCGGGTCACCTGCCATGTAACGTGGGATATCGCCGTGGAACACCTGACCGGCCGCATTGGTGTATTCACCGATCTGCATCTGGAAAGGAACGTTCCAGATGTGATGCAGACCAAATGGCACCAACGCGCGTTCAATTACGCCATAAATACCAAAGGCGACAACCGGGTTTTGATAGGCAGCCCACTGCGAGAATTCCTGAATCGCGGAACCTATCGGTGGCCAGATAAAGGAGAGCAGCACGCCGAGAATGATAGCTGCCAGTCCGGAAATAATCGGCACAAAACGCTTACCGGCAAAGAAGCCCAGATATTCTGGCAGCTTGATGCGGTAAAAACGATTAAACATGTACGCGGCGATGGAACCGGCGATAATTCCGCCCAGTACCCCGGTATCCGCCAGGTGTTTCGCCTCAATTTCTGCCGCAGGCAGATGCAGCACCAGCGGTGCGACAACCGCCATGGTTTTCACCATGATGCCGTATGCAACCACGGCAGCCAGCGCCGATACACCGTCGTTATTGGTAAAGCCCAGCGCCACACCGATGGCGAAAATCAGCGGCATATTGGCAAACACCGATCCGCCCGCTTCTGCCATCACATGCGAAACCACTGCAGGCAACCAGCTGAAGTTGGCCGAACCGACACCTAACAAAATCCCGGCAATCGGCAGAACCGATACCGGTAGCATGAGCGATTTACCGACCTTTTGCAGGTTGGCAAAAGCATTTTTGAACATAGCGTGAAGCTCCTGAGTATGAGTGCATATTTCGCGCAGTGCGCGTGGTAAAGAGGGAGGATTCTTTACCGGTTGGCGGTATCCGCCTTTTGATTTATTACGAAGGGTAAAATAAATCGCTGTTTGTTACTTTGACGGTTATCACGTTTCGACAATCGCAGCCGTGCACTTTACGAAATATCTTACTGACCCGCACGAATTATCAGCAATAAAACGCTGGCCTTGTCAGGAAAACAAGGCCATATGCGCATATTACAGATTAATTACAGAGTCTGAAATAAACCGCGGACTCAGGCGCCCAGCCGACTCATCGGGATATGGAACAGCTCAGAAAAGTTACGGGTGGTGGTGGCCGCCAGCGTGTCGATATCCACGCCTTTTAGCACCGCCAGATAATCTGCCACATCACGAGTATAGGCGGGCTGATTTTCTTTGCCACGGTAGGGGACCGGCGCCAGATAAGGCGAATCGGTTTCAACCAGCATCCGATCCAGCGGCACATAGCGGGCCGCCTCACGCAACTGCTCCGCATTACGGAAGGTGACGATGCCGGAAAACGAAATGTAGAAACCCATATCCAGCAGTTTAGCAGCGGTAGGCTGATCCTCAGTGAAGCAGTGCAGAACACCGCCGCAACGTTCAACCTGCTCTTCACGCAGGATGGCCAGCGTGTCTTCACGCGCATCCCGGGTATGCACAATGATCGGTTTATTCAGGGCAATACCGGTGCGGATATGCTCGCGGAAAGACGCCTGCTGTTGCGCTTTGGTCTCCTGCTGGTAGTAATAATCCAGACCGGTTTCGCCCAGCGCTACTACCTGTGGATCGGCGGCCAGACGGCGAAACTCCTCGACGTCATAAGCCTCTTCCTGATTAAGTGGATGAACACCACAGGAGAGCGCAATATTCGACCGATCGCCAACCAGCGCTTTCAGAGTATGAAATCCGGGCAGCGTGGTGGCGATCGCCAGCATAAATTTCACATCACGCGCCGCCGCTTTGGCGATCACATCGTCCAGGTCGTGATGGTTTTTCTCATAATCCAGGCCATCAAGATGGCAATGGGAATCAACAATAAACATAGTTACTCTCAAAAAGGGTTAGCCGATCAGCGCTGGCTTCATGTTATCAGCCCAGCTCAGCAGCTGGTCGGTCAGCAATAATTCGCGGTTAACCGCCGCCACGTGCAGTAACTGCTCACGACAGCGCATCCAGCCCTGCGCGCTGCTGTTAAGCGCCGTAGGGCTAAAGTGTTCGGCCAGCAGCAGCACCACGTCCTGACGGTCAACGTTACTGAGCCACTGACCCGCATTCTGCTGCCACTTCATCGCATCCAGCAGCAGGGAGAGCAGCCAGCCAATGCGTACCGCCGCGTCATCGGCGTTGAGCACCGGCAACAGCTGCAGAATATCCTGTTGCAGTGCCGCGGGCAGCGCATCGCACAGTTTCTGCCGCGCCTGCCACGGGCCTGCTGCCAGCAGATTCAGTGCTGCTTCAGGCGCACCGGCACTGAGTCGCAGCGCCGCCACCAGCATCGTTTCATCCTGATCTGACTGTTTTTTCAGCCAGTGCAGGCTCTGCTCTTCGTCCGGCGGCGACAGATGCAGCGTCATGCAGCGGCTGCGCAGCGTCGCCAGCAGGCGCGAAGGATCGCGGCTGCTGAGAAAGAACCAGCTATTGGCTGGCGGCTCTTCCAGCGTTTTCAGCAGAGCATTGGCGGCTGCTTCTGAGAGCTGAGCCGCATCGGGCAGCCAGACAACCTTGGCACCGCCCTGCTGACCAAAATGGTACATTTTTTCCGTGACCTGACGCACCGCATCGATGCCCAGAGTATTTTTACCTTTCTCCGCTTCCAGCCGATACCAGTCCGGATGGGTGTTAGCCTGCATCAGCTGACAACCGTGGCACTGACCACAACTTTTCAGTCCATCAGGCTGCTGGCACATCAGCCAGCGGCTTACGCCCCATACCAGCGCTTCATCGCCCATCCCGGCCATCGCCTGAATTAACAGCGCATGGTGACCGCGACCCTCCTGGTGCTGAGCAATCAGCTGGCGGTAGAGCTGATTCAGCCACGGATACCAGTTCATCCCGCCTGCTCCGCCAGCCAGCCCTTGAGAGCCGCCTGAAGTGACGCTGTCACTTGCTGCAGCGACTGGGTAGCATCGATGGTCAGAATGGCAGGATCTTCTGCCGCCAGCGCCAGATAACGATCGCGGGTACGTTCAAAAAAGCGCAGCGATTCCTGCTCAATGCGGTCCAGCGCGCCGCGCGCCCGGGCGCGTTGCAGACCGATATCTGGCGTGACATCAAGATAGAGCGTCAGATCGGGGCGAAAATCGCCGAGCACCGCATCGCGCAGAGTACGCATCAGCTCACTGTCGAGCCCGCGTCCGCCTCCCTGGTAAGCCTGTGAAGAGAGATCGTGACGATCGCCAATCACCCAGGCACCACGGGCCAGCGCCGGTTTGATCACCGTTTCAACCAGCTGCACCCGTGCCGCATAGAGCATCAGCAGTTCCGCTTTATCGGTCACCTGCTCACCTTCAATGCCCTGCTTGACCAGCACCCGCAGCTGCTCCGCCAGCGGCGTTCCACCGGGTTCACGGGTGAAGACCATCTCTTCAATCCCGCGTTCACGCAGGGTGGCGACAATCGCCTCGCGCGCGGTGGTTTTACCAGCGCCTTCCAGGCCCTCAATGACGATAAACTTACTGTTCATTTTTTTCCTTCAGCGTTTGCCGGTAAACCTGCACCGCCCGGTTATGGCTGGCCAGATTGGTGGTAAAGGTATGGCCGCCCTTTCCATCCGCCACAAAATAGAGGTAATTACTCTTTTCCGGGTGAGCCGCCGCCTGCAGCGACGCTTTGCCCGGCATCGCAATCGGACCTGGCGGCAGACCATTAATGATATAGGTATTGTAATCGGTTGCCGTCTCCAGGTCTTTACGCGTCAGGGTGCCGTTGTAGGCCTGGCCCATGCCATAAATCACCGTAGGATCGGTTTGCAGCCGCATTCCGGTACGCAGCCGGTTGATAAATACCGAAGCGACACGGGCGCGCTCTTCACTGACGGCGGTCTCTTTTTCAATGATCGAGGCCATCGTCACCAGATCCTGTGGTGTTTTATAGGGCAGGTTATCCGCCCTTTCCTGCCAGACCTGATCGATGGTTTTCTTCATCCGCTCGTGGGCGCGCTGCAGAATCGACAGATCGCTGGTGTTGGCGGTATAGAGATAGGTGTCCGGGAAGAAGTTTCCTTCCAGCTGCTGCGGTTCGACCTTCAGCTCACTGGCAAGCGTAGCAAACTGATCATCCTTCAGCGTATGACGGATATAGGGCGCCTTACGCAGCTCACTCAGCCACTCAGTCAGGCGCTGACCCTCGACAAAGCGCAACGGAAACTGCGCCTCTTTGCCACTGGCCAGCAGCTGTAGCAGCGAACGCACCGTCATGGTCGGCTCCAGGCGGTAGGTACCGGCTTTAAAGGTCGCCAGTTCCGGCTCAACCTTGAGTAACGCGCCAAACCAGATGCTGTGCGGAATAATGTGCTGACTTTCTAACTGGGCTTCCAGCGCTACCCGGCCGGTACCGGCAGGCAGCGTATAGATCGTTTCCTGGTGCAGGGTTAACGGAGTGGACGCGAACTGTTTTATCTGCCAGTAACTCAAGGCAGCCGCGACAACCACTATCGCCAGCAGGCTGGCGAGAATTTTTTTACTTCGGCTCATGATGCATCCATTATCTTTTTACAGCTTGCGTACAACTGCTTAAACAGCGCACGTTCAGTAAAGTTCACCGACTCCAGCTGTCGTACCGGCAGAACCGGCATCAGGGCGTTACATATCACGATTTCATCGGCAGCCAGCAACGCGTCAGGCTCACACTGGACAATCCGGCAAGCCTGCCCTGCTGCGGCAAGCTGCGCCATCAGACACCGCCGCATAATGCCATCGACGCCCGCCCAGCGCAGGTCCGGGGTGAAAATCTCCGCGCCCTGTCGCCAGAATAAATTGGCCGCACAGCATTCCACCACCCAACCTTCAGTGTCAAGCACCAGCGCTTCGTCGGCGTCTGTCTGGTCAAGATGAGTGCGGATCATCACCTGCTCCAGCCGGTTGAGATGCTTCAGCCCGGCAAACTGCGGATTGCGTGCCAGCCGAATCGGGCTGATAGCCAGCGAGACGCCCAGCTGCTGTAGATCCGCATAGTGTTGAGGCCAGGGCGCCAGAGAGACGATGCGCGTCGGTTCACCACACCCTTTCCGGCTGTAACCGCGCCCGCCGCTGCCGGCGCTGAGTATCACTTTCAGCACCACCTGCGTCTGCTGCTGTGCCGCCTGGCGCATCTCATTTTCCAGCTGCAGCCAGTCGATCCCGCTGATCAATAGCCGCTCACAGCTCTCTTGCAGACGCTGCATATGACGTTCCAGCAACAGGATTTTGCCGTGCTGCACCGCTGCGGTGGTAAAGCAGCCATCACCAAACTGTAAGCCACGATCGCTGGCCGCCAGCGTTGATTGTTCGATGCCGTTAATCCACATGGTTTTCTCCTGTCGCGGCCGTGACTGACCTCAGCCCTGGCTGAGGGATAATCAGGATAAAAAAAGGCCCGCATCGCGGGCCTTTTCAGTAATCTGAAGCGATTACACTTTACGGAAAATCAATGAACCGTTGGTACCACCGAAGCCAAAGGAGTTACACAGGGTGTACTCCAGGCCGGAAACCTGACGCGCGGTGTGCGGCACGAAGTCGAGATCGCAGCCTTCATCCGGGTTGTCGAGGTTAATGGTAGGCGGTACGGCCTGGTCACGCAGCGCCAGAATCGAGTAGATCGATTCCACTGCGCCGGCGGCACCCAGCAGATGCCCGGTCATCGATTTGGTTGAGCTCACCATTACCGTACTGGCGGCTGTCCCGAACACCGATTTCACTGCCCGTGTTTCCGCTTTGTCACCCGCGGGCGTCGACGTGCCGTGCGCGTTGACATAGCCAATCTGCTCTGGCGTCAGCTGAGCATCACGCAGCGCATTGATCATCGCTGCTGCGGCACCCGAGCCATCTTCCGGCGGCGACGTCATATGATAGGCATCGCTGCTCATACCAAAGCCGACAATTTCCGCATAGATTTTTGCGCCGCGTTTCTTAGCATGTTCGTACTCTTCGAGTACCACAATACCGGCACCGTCACCCAGTACGAAACCGTCACGATCTTTATCCCATGGGCGGCTGGCTGCCTGCGGGTTATCGTTACGGGTTGAGAGCGCACGCGCAGCCCCGAATCCGCCAACACCTAACGGCGTACTGGCTTTTTCAGCGCCACCTGCCAGCATCACATCAGCATCGTCATAGGCGATGATACGGGCCGCATGACCAATGTTATGCACGCCAGAGGTACAGGCAGTGGCAATAGAGATGCTGGGACCTTTCAGGCCATACATGATGGTAAGATGACCCGCCACCATGTTGACGATGGTTGAAGGCACAAAAAACGGGCTGATTTTACGCGGACCGCCGTTGACCAGTGAAGTATGATTATCTTCAATCAGACCTAAACCACCGATGCCGGAACCAATCGCTGCGCCCATGCGGCCTGCATTTTCGTCGGTCACAACCAGACCGCTGTCCTGCATCGCCTGCATACCGGCAACAATGCCGTATTGGATGAAGTCATCCATCTTGCGCTGATCTTTGCGCGAGATGTAGTCATCACAATTAAAACCTCTTACCAGACCTGCAAAACGTGTTGCATACGCACTGGTATCAAAATGGTCGATCAGGTTAATGCCGCTCTGACCGGCAAGGAGAGCACTCCAGGTAGACTCTACGGTATTGCCGACAGGAGACAACATGCCAAGACCGGTCACAACTACACGACGCTTAGACACGTTCGTCCTCCAGGGAGGGGAAATAGGGAACTATGTGGGACAAACATAAAAATCAGGCGGTCGAGCGACCGCCTGAAGATATTCATTAGCCTTTGTGGCTATTGATGTAGTCGATCGCTGCCTGAACGGTAGTGATTTTCTCAGCTTCTTCGTCTGGAATTTCAGTATCAAACTCTTCTTCCAGAGCCATTACCAGCTCAACGGTATCAAGAGAATCGGCACCCAGGTCTTCTACGAAAGATGCAGAGTTGGTCACTTCTTCCTCTTTCACACCCAGCTGCTCACTGATGATTTTCTTAACGCGTTGTTCGATATCGCTCATACTATTTAATTTCCTATCAAAACTCGCTTTCGCGATGGTTTTCGTAGTGTATAAAATGGTGAAAAAGATGCAACAAAATCCCGGCTGGTCGAACCACGATTTTACGCTATTTTGCGGTTTTAACCGCAAATAATGCAAATGATTTCGTGATTTATCAGACCATGTACATGCCGCCATTGACGTGCAGCGTTTCACCTGTGATGTAGGCTGCTTCGTCAGAGGCTAAGAATGCCACAGCATTGGCGATTTCCTGCGCTTCGCCTAAACGACCCGCAGGGACTTCCGCCAAAATTCCGGAACGTTGATCTTCGTTCAGTGCCCGCGTCATGTCTGTCTCAATAAAACCTGGAGCCACGACGTTGACGGTAATGCCACGTGACGCGATTTCGCGCGCCAGTGATTTGCTAAAGCCAATTAAACCCGCTTTTGCTGCCGCGTAGTTTGCCTGACCCGCGTTACCCATAGTTCCAACAACGGAACCGATGGTGATGATACGGCCCACGCGCTTTTTCATCATGGCACGCAATACCGCCTTAGAAAGGCGGAAGACAGAAGTGAGGTTGGTATCGAGGATATCCTGCCACTCATCGTCCTTCATGCGCATGAGAAGATTATCACGCGTAATGCCTGCATTATTGACTAAAATATCCACTTCGCCAAATTCTGCGCGAATATTCTCTAAAACAGTCTCGATTGATGCAGCGTCAGTCACGTTCAGTAACAGGCCTTTGCCCTTGTCGCCAAGGTAAGCACTGATGGCGTCGGCGCCACTCTGGCTGGTCGCGGTGCCTACCACTTTAGCGCCTTTTGCCGCCAGCGTCTCTGCAATCGCACGACCAATGCCGCGACTCGCGCCGGTGACCAGCGCAACTTTACCTTCAAAGCTCATGATTTTCCTCTTATTCCTTTCCGAGTGCAGCCGTCAGTGATGCACTGTCGTTGACGGCAGCCGCTGTCAGGCTATCCACAATGCGTTTGGTCAGACCGGTCAGCACTTTGCCTGGACCGATCTCCAGCAGTTGAGTCACGCCCTGTGCCGCCATCGCTTCCACGCTTTCAGTCCAGCGAACCGGGCTGTAAAGCTGGCGAACCAGCGCATGACGAATCGCACCAGCGTCAGTTTCCGCTTTCACATCGACGTTATTAATCACCGGTACGGCAGGCGTATTGAAGGTGATGGACTCAAGCGCAACGGCCAGTTTGTCGGCTGCAGGCTTCATCAGCGCGCAGTGTGAAGGGACGCTGACCGGTAACGGCAGCGCACGTTTAGCACCGGCAGCTTTACAGGCCGCGCCAGCACGCTCTACCGCTTCTTTGTTACCGGCGATGACCACCTGACCTGGCGAGTTAAAGTTAACCGGCGAGACCACCTGCCCTTGTGCACTCTCTTCACAGGCTTTGCGAATGGACGCATCATCCAGGCCGATAATCGCCTGCATCGCGCCCGTGCCTTCCGGCACCGCTTCCTGCATCAGTTTGCCACGCAGCTCAACCAGCTTGATCGCATCGGCAAAATCGAGCACACCCGCACAGACCAGCGCGGAATATTCACCCAGGCTGTGACCGGCCATCATTGACGGCTGTTCACCGCCCTGCTGCTGCCAGACACGATAGATAGCGACCGAAGCGGCTAACAGCGCAGGCTGAGTCTGCCACGTTTTATTCAACTCTTCAGCCGGACCCTGGCTGACTAACTGCCATAAGTCATATCCCAGTGCCGCAGAGGCTTCGCGGAAAGTCTCTTCCACCTGCGGCCAGGCAGCGGCTAAATCTGCCAGCATACCGACCGTCTGTGAACCCTGGCCTGGGAAAACAAAAGCAAATTTCGTCATCTTACGTTCCTGTCAATCAAAAGCGAACCAGTGCAGAACCCCAGGTGAATCCACCACCAAAGGCTTCCAGCAAAATAAGGTGTCCGGGTTTGATGCGGCCATCACGGACCGCTTCATCCAGTGCGCTTGGCACAGATGCGGCAGAAGTATTGCCGTGGCGATCCAGGGTAACCACGACTTTATCCATGGTCATCCCCAGTTTTTTCGCCGTCGCGCTGATAATGCGCAGGTTGGCCTGATGTGGCACCAGCCAGTCCAGCATTTCGCGATCGAGGTTGTTCGCCTGCAGGGTTTCATCAACGATGTGCGCCAGCTCGGTAACCGCCACTTTGAACACTTCGTTGCCGGCCATTGTCACGTAGGCAGGTTTATCCTGATGGGCGCGATCCTGATAAGGCAGAGTCAGCAACTGAGCATAACGACCATCGGCGTGCAGATGGGTGGAGATAATCCCCTGCTCTTCGCTTGGGCCAAGCACTACCGCACCTGCGCCGTCACCAAACAGAATGATGGTGCCACGATCTTCGGGATCGAGCGCGCGCGCCAGCACGTCTGCGCCGATTACCAGGGCATGCTTCACCGCGCCATTTTTAATGTACTGATCGGCCACGCTCAGGGCGTAGGTAAAGCCCGCACAGGCGGCAGCAAGGTCAAACGCCGCGCAGTCTTTGATCTCCAGCATTTGCTGGATCATGCAGGCGGAGCTGGGGAAGGCATGACTGGAAGAAGTTGTGGCGACAATAATCAGCCCAACATCGTTCGCTTCAACGCCGGCCATTTCAAGGGCGCGTTGAGCCGCGCTGAATCCCATGGTGGCGACCGTCTCGTCAGGCGCAGCAATACGGCGCTCACGGATGCCGGTGCGGGTGACAATCCACTCGTCCGACGTCTCCACCATTTTTTCCAGATCGGCATTGGTGCGAACCTGGCTAGGCAAATAACTGCCCGTACCGATAATTTTGGTATACATCTAGGCTTTGTCACTCCTGGCTAATACAGCATCAAGGCGCGCAGCAATTCGTTCGGGAACCTGCTGCCGCACCGCCTGCTCTGCCTGTTCGATCGCCACGGCAAAGGCATGTTGATTTGCTGCACCGTGGCTCTTGATCACTGTTCCGCGCAATCCTAACAGACAAGCGCCATTGTACTGGTCTGGGTTGAGATGCCCGAAGCGCTTCGCCAGACGTTTCTGAATCCAGCGTCCCAGCAACCTCAGCCACCATGACCGTTTTTTGCCTTCCCCTGACGACTTCAGCAGGGAAAGAAACATTCTTACCACGCCTTCCATGGTCTTCAGCGTGACATTACCGACAAACCCGTCACAGACCATCACATCCGTTTTACCGGTGAGTAGCTCATTACCTTCAAGGTAACCAATATAGTTGATCTGCGGTGATTCTCGCAGGATTACCGCTGCGTCGCGAATGGTTTCCAGCCCTTTGGTCTCTTCGTGACCAATATTGAGCAGTGCGACACGCGGTCGGGCAATGCCGAGGACATGCTCCGCCATCACCGATCCCATCACCGCAAACTGAACCAGCATCGCGCTGTCTGAACCGACGTTGGCGCCCAGATCCAGCACCACCGTTTTACCCTGCTGCTGGTGCGGTAACACGGACATCAGCGCCGGGCGTTTAATACCGTCCAGCGGCCTGAGCATCAGCGTGGCCAGCCCCATCAGCGCGCCGGTATTTCCTGCGCTGACGCAGGCCTGCGCACGTCCCTCTTTCACCATCTCCAGCGCCACACGCATTGAGCTGCCGCGACTGTTTCGGATGGCCTGAGCGGGCCGCGCATCACTTGCAATAACCGATTCGGCAGGAATCACCTGCAAACGCCCCAGTAAGGAGGAATCCGCTTTGGCAAGCAATGGCGTGAGGATGTCGGGATTACCGACCAGAAGAAGGAACAGCTGCGAATGAGAGGCCAGTGCCTGCAATGCTGCAGGCACTGTCACGCAAGGACCGAAGTCCCCGCCCATGGCATCAATAGCCAGGGTCAAACGTGTCAAGGTATCGCCTTGCTAAGCAAGAAACTTACTTAACGATAACCTTGCGACCGCGGTAGTAACCATCCGCAGTAATGTGGTGACGCAGATGAGTTTCGCCAGAAACTTTATCTACTGACAGAGCAGCAGTGGTCAGCGCATCGTGCGAACGACGCATACCACGCTTAGAACGGGTGGGTTTATTCTGTTGTACGGCCATGGACCTTACTCCTATTACTTACGCTTTAAACTGGCTAATACGGCAAATGGATTTGGTTTCTCCGCCTCTGCAGGCAGTTTGCCAAAGACCATGTCCGCCTCGGACACTTCACAGTGTTCAGAATCATGTACCGGAACGACCGGCAGCGCGAGAATGATTTCATCCTCGACAACTGCCAGCAGATCGATCTCACCAAACTCGTTGACATCGACCGGCTCGTACGCTTCCGGCAATGCCTCGGCCTGCTCTTCAGAAGAGACAGGACTGAAGCAATAACTTACGTGTACATGATGAGGAAAGGTCTGGTTGCAGCGCTGACAACGCAACGTCACTTGTACTTCAGCTGTACCCGTCAGTACCGCCAGACGTTGACTGTCAACTGCAAACGACATGGCACAATCCACATCACTGTCCACACTAACTACTGACTCGGCCACGCGCTCCACCTGTACAGATGTGTAGACACCTTGATAATCAAGGCGTTTTTGAGCGGTGCGGACCGGGTCCAGCGTCAGGGGTAATTTTACCTTTTGCATAGGGCGCGCATATTAACTTTGTAATGTCATAGAGTCAAAGAAAAAGGCCGTTAAACAGCATCTTTCAACCACTATTCGCATCCAGTGCGGCGCACAGTTTAAAATGACTGTCACCAATTCGCTATCACTATTGAAAAAAAATGACCACATCGATTCTTTTAGCTTCCACCTCGCCTTTTCGCAAGGCGTTATTAGACAAGCTGGGCCTGCCCTTTATCACCGCCGCCCCCGAGGTGGATGAAACCCCGCAGCCCGGTGAAACCGCGGAAGTGCTGGTCTCACGCCTTGCCGTCGCGAAAGCAAAAGCGCTGGCTCAGGCCTACCCCGATCACTGGATCATCGGCTCCGATCAGGTCTGCGTGCTGAACGGGATGATTACCGGTAAACCGCACACCGTGGAGAATGCCCGGGCGCAGCTACGCGCCGCCAGCGGCAACCGCATCACCTTCTATACCGGTCTGGCGCTTTTTCACCCCGCCAGTCAGCAACTGATGCAATGTTGTGAGCCTTTTGTGGTGCACTTTCGTGATCTTAGCGAAGCGGAGATCGCTGCCTATATAGAGAAGGAACAGCCGCTGTACTGTGCCGGCAGTTTCAAAAGTGAAGGCCTGGGGATTTGTCTGTTTGATCGGTTAGAGGGACGCGATCCCAATACGCTGGTGGGACTGCCGCTGATCGCGCTCAACGGCATGTTACGGCAAGCCGGCATCAATCCGCTGTCGGCGTGATGCCAGCGCGCAATTACGCTTTTAGCTGACGTAGCCGGAGCAGGCACTGCTTCAGGCCGTCATCCAGCGGTGCTTCCACCCGCATCACTTCGCCGGTGCCGGGATGAGTAAAGGTGAGCGCCGCAGCGTGCAGGAACAGCCGCTTTAAGCCGGTTGAGGCCAGCTGGCTGTCGAACTCACGCTCCCCGTAGCGATCGTCGAAAGCAATCGGGTGGCCAGCATGGAGAGTATGGACGCGGATCTGGTGCGTACGCCCGGTCACCGGGCTGGCTTTAATCAGCGTGGCAAACTCAAAACGCTCTTCTACTTTAAAGCGGGTTTCTGACGGTTTCCCTTCGCTGCTGACGCGCACGATACGTTCGCCGCTCTGCAGAATATTTTTCAGTAGCGGCGCCTGCACTACTTTCAGGTGTGAAGGCCAGTTACCGCGCACCAGCGCCAGGTAATCTTTCTGCATCCCCTTTTCGCGCAGCTGTTCATGCAGAGAACGCAGCGCCGAGCGCTTCTTCGCCACCAGTAAAATGCCGGAGGTATCACGATCCAGCCGATGAACCAGCTCCAGGAAGCGCGCTTCGGGCCGCAAGGCACGTAATCCCTCGATGACCCCAAAGCTCAGCCCGCTACCGCCGTGCACTGCGGTGCCGGACGGCTTATTCATCACCAGCAGGGATTCATCTTCATACAGGATGGCATCGGCCAGCGAGGCGACTTTAGCCAGCTTCGGTGAGACGGCATCCTCATCGCGCTCGGCGACCCGCACCGGCGGAATACGGACCTCATCACCCGCCTCAAGCTTGTACTCCGGCTTGACGCGCTTTTTATTCACCCGCACCTCGCCTTTACGTACGATGCGATAAATCATGCTTTTCGGCACACCTTTCAGTTGGGTGCGCAAAAAGTTATCAATGCGTTGTCCGGCATTTTCAGCCGTGATGGCGACAAATTGTACGCCCGGATTCTCTGTTTTCATGGCGGCGATTCTAAATAGTGTCCCCTGATAGCGCCACCCCTTTTTCTGTGCTTAACTCTGGGGTTAGTGTCGCGATAAGCGGCCCGGCTGCTGGCTTTTTCAACAACCTGGCGCTTGACCCGATATATTATGGTGCTAAATGTAAAGAAACTTCACAAGCTGGCTAAAGTCGCCTTGCTATATGAAGGTTAGCAATGGAATAATGCTTAAGTTTCTTACCTGAAGGGTTTCAGGGCAGAAAAAGAGCGAAATTGTCATTTTGCCGGATCGAGCAGACACGCAGCAATGGCGTAAGACGTAATGCGAAATCAGGCACTTAGCGGGCTGCGGGTTGCGGCCTGGACAGCAGTATGGAGTGCACGGGTTTTTTATTTCTCTCAGGCATTTCCACTATCTGGTGCTGTTTTCCCTTATGAAAAACAGGCCACCGACGTTATTTGCGCCCCTCGCGCGGTCGACAGCCGTGAGGCTGACGACATTGCACTAAGTCACGGGGCCATCGGTTGATACTCGTCCAGGGTAACTATGCCCGCAGCTGTAATCACTCATGAAAGAATAACGAGTAAGTCACGATGAAAAGAATGTTAATAAACGCAACTCAGCAGGAGGAGTTGCGCGTTGCCCTGGTTGACGGTCAGCGTCTGTACGATCTGGATATCGAAAGCCCAGGACACGAACAGAAAAAAGCCAACATTTACAAAGGTAAAATCACTCGCATTGAACCCAGCCTTGAAGCTGCGTTTGTCGATTATGGCGCAGAGCGTCACGGTTTCCTCCCTTTAAAAGAAATCTCCCGCGAATATTTCCCCTCCAGCTACAACGCGCATGGTCGTCCGAATATCAAAGACGTGCTGCGTGAAGGTCAGGAAGTCATTGTTCAGATCGATAAAGAAGAACGCGGCAATAAAGGCGCTGCGCTGACCACCTTTATCTCTCTGGCGGGCAGCTATCTGGTACTGATGCCGAACAACCCACGTGCAGGCGGTATCTCCCGTCGCATCGAAGGTGACGATCGTACCGAACTGAAAGAAGCCCTGTCGGCGCTGGAACTGCCGGAAGGCATGGGATTGATCGTCCGCACCGCCGGTGTCGGTAAATCTGCCGAATCGCTGCAGTGGGATCTGAGCTTCCGTCTGAAACACTGGGAAGCGATTAAAAAAGCCGCTGAAAACCGTCCGGCGCCGTTCCTGATTCATCAGGAAAGCAACGTCATCGTTCGTGCATTCCGCGACTATCTGCGCCAGGACATCGGCGAAATCCTGATTGATAATCCGAAAGTACTGGAACTGGCGCGTCAGCATATCGCTGCGCTGGGCCGTCCGGATTTCAGCAGCAAAATTAAGCTCTACACCGGTGAAATCCCGCTGTTCAGCCACTATCAGATCGAATCGCAAATCGAATCCGCTTTCCAGCGTGAAGTCCGCCTGCCTTCCGGCGGCTCGATTGTGATCGATAGCACCGAAGCGTTAACCGCAATTGATATCAACTCAGCACGCGCTACGCGCGGCGGCGATATCGAAGAGACAGCGTTTAACACTAACCTTGAAGCGGCAGACGAGATTGCCCGTCAGCTGCGTCTGCGTGACCTCGGCGGCCTGATCGTTATCGACTTTATCGATATGACGCCGGTCCGCCATCAGCGCGCGGTAGAAAATCGTCTGCGTGAAGCGGTGCGTCAGGACCGTGCGCGTATCCAGATTAGCCACATTTCTCGCTTCGGCCTGCTGGAGATGTCACGCCAGCGTCTGAGCCCGTCGTTAGGTGAATCAAGCCATCACGTCTGCCCACGCTGTAGCGGCACCGGCACCATTCGTGATAACGAATCACTGGCGCTGTCGATCCTGCGCCTGATTGAAGAAGAAGCGCTGAAAGATAACACCAAAGAAGTGCACGCCATCGTGCCAGTTCAGGTGGCCTCTTACCTGCTGAATGAGAAGCGTGAAGCGGTCAATGCCATTGAAAAACGCCAGGGCGGCGTGCGGGCCATCATTGTTCCAGATGACAAGATGCAAACCCCACACTATTCCGTGCTGCGCGTACGTAAAGGTGAAGAGACCCAGACGCTGAGCTACCATCTGCCGAAGCTGCATGAAGCTGAAATGGCGCTGCCATCGGAAGAGGAGCACGGCGAACGTCGTCGTCCTGAGCAGCCAGCGCTGGCGGCCTTTGTCATGCCTGATGCGCCTCCTGCACCGGTTGAAGTTGCACCCGAAGCGCCACGCGCTGAAGCGCAACCGGCAGCGAAAGCGCCAACCGTCGCGGCACCAGCAACCGTCAGCACCGGCTTCCTTGGCCGCCTGTTCGGTGGGCTGAAGAAAATGTTCGGTGGCGAAGACGCCCCTGCGGCAACGCCAGCTACGCCTGAAGTTGCAGAACCGAAGAAAGCGCCGGAAAGCGAAGAAGAGAACGCAAATCAGCGCGGCGATCGTCGCAACAACAACCGTCGCAATAACAACCGTCGTGAGCGTACGCCGCGTAACGGTGAAAATGGTCAGGCACGTGAAAGCCGCGAACCGCGTGAGCCGCGTGAAAGCCGTGAACCACGCGAGAGCCGCGAGCCGCGCGAAAACCGTGAGCCACGTGAAGGCAATGATAACCGTCGCAACAAGCGTCAGTCTCAGCCTAACGAGGTGCGTGAAGAGCGTCCGGCACTGAGCGAAGAAGCCCGTCAGCAGCGCGACGAGCAGCAGCAACAGCGTCGTGAGCAACGTGCTGAACGTCAGCGTCGTCGTCAGGAAGAGAAACGCGCCCAGCAGGAAGCCGCGAAAGCTGCCGAGCAGCCAGTGGTTGCCGAGGCTGTAGCTGAAACCCCTGAAGCGCAGGATGACGAACGCGTGCAGGTGATGCCGCGTCGTAAGCCGCGTCAGCTGAGCCAGAAAGTCCGCGTTGATGATAATCGTCAGCCACTGCCTGCAGAAGCCATGGATATTGCCGTGCCGACTGAAGCGCGTGTGGTACCGCAACCAGCGGCCGACGTACTGCCAACCGAAGCCCCACAGATCGAAGAGCAGGATGATAACGACAGCCGTGATAACGCCAATATGCCGCGTCGCTCACGCCGTTCGCCACGTCATCTGCGCGTCAGCGGTCAGCGTCGTCGTCGTTATCGTGATGAGCGTTACCCAACCCAGTCAGCCATGCCTCTGGCGGCTGCAGCCGCGTCGCCAGAAATGGCCTCCGGTAAAGTGTGGGTACGCTATCCGGTCAGCCAGACCAGCGAAGAGCAGGTAGTGCAGGATGCCGTTCAGGAAACGCCAGATTACAGCCGTGAAGAGACCGCAGGCGCCATTGCACTGCCGGTTGCTGCTGCGGTTGAATCAGATGCGTCACAGGACGCCCCCGTGCAGCAGGCTGAACCGCAGGCCGAAACGCCGGTGCCGGTGGTGAACACTGACGATACCCGTGCGATCGATGCACCGGTTGATCATCAGCCGTCTGTGATCCCAGCCGCGGCTGAAGCGATCGCTGAAACCATCGCTGCTCAGGCACAGCCTGCTGAGCCGGTAAGCGAAATGCCCGATGCTGCACAGAGTGATGAAGCGGCACAGCCCGCAGAGATGGCTCAACAGGCCCCGGTCGAAGTCAGCCGTGAAACTGAAGCACAGGTAGAAGAAGTGCTGAATGCCCCGATCGCAGCCGACGCTGAGACGGTGTTAAGCACTGAGCCTCATGCGCCTGTCGCGGCACGTGACGTTGAACCTGCACCGGTGGCAGCATCGCCAGCGCCGGTTGCTGCTGAGCCTGCCGCTGAACCGGTTGCCGCTGCTGAGCCTGCCGTCGCCGCAGATGTCACCCGCTGGAAGCACTTCGCTTCTGCGCCAATGACCAAAGCGCCTGCGCCGGTCTGGCAGCCAGAACCGGCACGTCACAGCGACTGGGTACGTTCTCCGTACCAGTTCGATGGACGTGGTTCTGCTGGCGGTCACGCGGCTACCCATCAGGCCACGGCACCAGCGACTAAGCCATAACGCTGACCTTGCTCTGAACCTGACCCCGGCCTGCAAGCCGGGGTTTTTTTATGCCTGTTTTCTGTGGCTCAGCTGGCATACAGGCAAAAAAAATCCCACCCTCTTTTATCAGGAGGATGGGAGAAACTAAGCGCACCCGGTTAAAGTACGCTCAAATTTTCAGGTCAGATTATGAATTCAGCTGGAACAGGGACATCTTAGACATATCGGTAAAGGTCTTGTACGACGCCTGCAGCGCCGTCTGCTGCATGGTGTAACTGGAAATCGCCTGGGTATAATCCACATCCACCAGGTCGCTCATCTGCGAGCTGTAAATCACGTTACGATCGTCGCCCTGGGCATCCAGCGTATCGAGTTCCGACAGCTGAGTCCCGATTTCGGAGCGCACGGTTAAGACGTTGTTCAGCGAGTTGCCAAGACCGCGGTTGGTTTTATCCATCGCATCCTGGAACGTCTGTTTAGTGGCGGCATCCGCATCATCCTGCGGCACTTTCAGCGCGGCAATGGCGCTATCCAGCATGGCGAACAGGTTGGTTTCGCTGGCGCTGCCGTCCGGCTCTTTGGTGGCATTGCCGGTGATCGCCATGAAGATATCGTCACCGGTATGGCCGACGGTCATGCTGCGGCTGCTGTCCACTTTCTGAGTAATAGCATCGGTTCCGCCCGCATAGCTCACGCCAGTGCCGGCGCCATCTACAAACGGCGCGCTGTCAGTTTTGTAACCGGCAAAGATATAACGACCGTTGGCATCCTGGCTGTTAGCCTGGTTGAGTAACTGGGCGCGGATCCCTTCGAGCTGGGTCGCAATCGAGCCACGGTCATCGTCACTCAGCGTGCCGGTTGAACCATTGACGATCAGCGTTTGCGCATCCTGAATACTGCCGGTCACGCCTTTCAGCGCGTTTTCTTCCAGCGATAATCCCTGGTTAGCAAAAGTACGCGCCAGCGCGTACTGGCTGCTCTGCGACTGCGTCTGCGACAACACCACCGCGCGTGAGGCGGCAATCGGATCGTCCGATGGATTGGTGACGCGGCGGCCACTGGAGAGCTGTTCGCCCACTTTCAGCCAGGAGGCTTGCGAGTCGGTAATTCCACGCACCTGCTGGTTAAATATCATATTTGTACTGATTCGCATGCTATCCCCTACCCTTAGCGAATATTGATCAATGCATCAAAGATGGTGCTGGCAGTCTGCAGTACCTGCGCATTTGCCATGTAATATTGCTGATATTTTGTCAGGTTGGCGTACTCTTCATCGAGGTTAACCCCGGAGACCGATTGCTGCCGTTCGGTGAGCTGACTGACCACACTTTCCTGCGTGGTGCTGGTGGTTTCCAGCGAGCTGGTTTTGTTGCCGACGGTGCTGACGATACTGGCGTAAGCCTGTGCCAGCGTGGCGTTGCCGCCCACCAGTTTACTGTCCTGCAGGTTCAGCAGTTTCTGCGCATTACGGTTATCGCTTTCGCCACCTGTTGCACCGGCAGCGGCGATTTGTGATTCGCTGGTGATAGCCACTGACATGTCGTTAATCGCGTTCTGTACCGGCTTCACCAGGAAACTGTCTTTGGCAGCCGGCGCAGGGGTGGAGCCGACGGTCAGCTTCAGACCGTCAAAACTCAGCGTGGTGTCGCCGTTGCTCTCGTTGATCCGGTTAATGGCGACGGAGACGCCGTCAGACGCACGGGTCGCGGTCCAGTTGCTGCCGTCATAGCTCAGGGTGTAGTTAGAGGCTTTCAGCGCACTGGTATCGGTCCACTCAGCGGTCACCGAGGCTGCGGTGCTGTTTTTGCTGTTACTCACCACGGTCGGCGTGCCGATATTAAAGAAATCGACGCCCTGATCCCCGTTGCTGTCAAAGCCCTGCTTATGCACGGTGTTAAAGCTGGTGGTAAAGGCAGCGGCCAGCTGGCCGAGCTGGTTCTGCGCCAGATCGAGATCCTGCGAGCGGAACGCCAGCAGGCCACCGAGCGAACCGGTAGTAATCAGTTTTTCCGGGATCTCAACATTACCGGCCTGTTTGTCCACATAGCCAATGGTGGTGCGGGTCGGATCGCTGCTGGACGTCATGGCCACCAGCTGGTTTGATTTGGTGCCGTTGACCAGCGTCAGGCCGTTCGCCATTGAAACGCTATAGCTTCCATCCTGCTCCGACACGGTCACGCCGACCACATTGTTCAGGTCGCTGACCAGCTGATCGCGCTTGTCCAGCAGGTCATTCGGTGCGGTACCGGTGCCGGTCGTCAGTCTGGCGATCTGCTTGTTCAGATCCGCAATCTGCGTGGTGTAGGTATTGACCTTATCCACGCTGGAGCCGATGTCGCTGTTAACGCTGTTCTGCATGCTGGTCAGATACTGCGAAGTAGTCTGGAACTGGCTGACCAGCCCCTGGGCGTTGCTCAGCATTGACTGGCGCGCCGACGGATCGTTGGCGTTACTGACCACGTTCTGCAGGTTGGTAAAGAAGCTCTGAATCGAGGTCGACAGGCTGGTGGTCGAGGTCGATAACAGATCGTCGATGTTAGAAATCTGGCTGTACTGGGTGCTTACCGCACTGTAGTTCGCGCTGGAGCCGCGCAGCTGGGCGGCGATAAACGCATCATATTCACGCTGAACGCCGGTCACGTTAACCCCGTTGCCATAGTAGCTGTTGCCCTGCAGGGTGCTGTTAGCCTGGGCAAGAATAGTGGTCTGGCGTGAATAGCCCGCCACGGTGTAGTTGGTAATGTTGTTGCTGGTGGTGCTCAGGGCGGCCTGCGCGGCACTCAATCCGCTCATCGCGGAGTTAATTATGCTGGACATCTCGGTTCCTTACATTCCCCGTCAACCGGGCTGGCAGTCATCAAAGTGGGCGCCAGCAGGCGAAAACGCATCTGGCTTATGATGGTGTTATCGGCGTGCTTAAGTGAAACTTGAGGCTAAATGATCAGAACAGGTCACCTAAATCCTGGCTGTAGGCTTTAACGACTTTTTCGCCCATGTTCTTGAATTGCTGAATCATTCCCACCAGCTTCTGTGCATATTTGGGATCGGTGGCGTAACCCGCCGCCTGCAGTGCCTGCGCGCCCTGCTCGGCGCTTGACGCGTTAGCCACGGCGGCATAGCGGGGATTATTGGTAATCAGTTTGACGTAATCCGTCAGCGCTTCGAAATAGGAGTTGTAAACCCGGAAGCTGGCGCGCACTTTCTTCGCTTCGCCCTGCTCATATTCGGTGGTCATGATGTCGGTGGTTTCGCCTTTCCAGTCACCGCTGGCTTTAATGCCGAATACGTTGTAGCTCGGCTTGCCATCGCGGGTCAGGATCTGGCGCTGGCCCCAGCCCGACTCCAGCGCCGCCTGCGCCAGAATCAGATGGTGCGGAATACCGCTCTGCTGACTGGCGGCCTGCGCCGGTTGTGTCAGCTGCGCAATAAACTCGCGGCTGTCGGTTGGCAGGCCGGTCGGTGACGAGACCGGCAGACGCGGCATGGCTTTGCGCACCATCTGCTCCAGCTGCTGCGCCGGTTGTTGCACCGCGCCGACGGTGCTGAGAATAAAGCTGTTATCCAGCTTCATCGGCACCGTGCCAGCTTTCTCATCCGGTGCGGTGGCGGGCTGCATCTGCTTAACGATGGTTTCCGCCAGTCCGAGGCCGCGTTTGCCCATCTCCTGCGCAATCTGCTGATCGTACATTGAGGTAAAAAGTTTGGTTTGTTCGTTGCTCATCATTCCATCCTGCGGCAACGCCTCACGCATGCTTTTCAGCATCATCTGTACAAACATCCCTTCGACCTGACGGGCGACCTGCAGCGCTTTCCCTTTCGGATCGCCGCTGGCCTGGTGTTTCAGTTCGTTCAGTGAGCGGCTGTCGTAAGCCGCACTCATCAGAGATTGCGTATCCGTCATCAGATAATTTCCAGTTTGGCGCGCAGACAACCGGCGCTCTGCATCGATTGCAGAATCGACATCAGCTCAATAGGCGATGCGCCCAGCGCGTTCAGCGCACGCACCACGTTGTTCAGGTTGGCACTGGCATTAACACGCTGCAGCGCGCCACCGGTCTGACGCAGATCGATCTGGGTCTGGGTGGTCGCTACCGTCTGACCACCGGCCAGCGGCGTATCTGGCTGACTGACGTTCTGCTGCTGATTGACGGTCACCGACAGGTTACCCTGCGCCACCGCACACTGATTCAGCGTCACTTCGCGGTTCATCACCACGGAACCGGTACGGGAGTTGATGATCACTTTCGCATCCTCAACCGGTATCGAAACGTTGATGTTCTGGATATCCGCCAGCAGACGCACCTGGGCACCGTTATTCGGTGAGACGCGGATCTGAACGGTTCGGGCATCCAGCGGCTGGGCGGCACCGTAACCGCCACGCGCGTTAATCGCATCGGCAATCCGCTGCGCCATTGAGAAGTCTTCGCTGTTCAGCTGCAGGTTGATGGTGTTCTGCGAGCCAAAGTTGCTTTGCAGTTCCCGCTCAACCGTTGCCCCGCCGGTAATCCGGCCGCCGTTCAGCTGGTTAACCTGCACGCTGCTGCCGCCTGCCGACGCGCCCGCACCGCCGACCAGGATGTTACCCTGCGCCAGTGCATAAACCTGGTTATCGACCCCTTTCATCGGGGTCATCAGCAGCGTACCGCCGCGCAGGCTTTTGGCGTTACCCAGTGACGACACCACCACGTCCAGCGTCTGTCCCTGACGGGCAAACGCCGGCAGTTTGGCGGTCACCATCACTGCCGCCACGTTTTTCAGCTGCATGTTAGTGCCGGTCGGCACGGTAATGCCGAGCTGTGACAGCATGTTGCTCACCGTCTGGGTGGTGAACGGCGTCTGGGTGGTCTGGTCACCGGTTCCGTCCAGCCCGACCACCAGGCCATAGCCAAGCAACTGGTTTTCACGCACGCCCTGTACGGTGGTCAGATCGCGAATTAAATCGGCCTTTGCCAGCAGGCTGACGCCCAGCAGCAGCGCCACTCCGATTCGCAACAGCGTTAACTTTTTCATTGAAACCTCTTACATCGGCGAGATGTTCAGGAAGAAACGCTGCAACCAACCCATGGTCTGCGCCTCATTGATATAACCGTTTCCGACGTACTCAATACGCGCATCGGCGACGGCGGTAGATAACACGGCGTTGCTGGCGCTGATGGTGCGTGGGTTAACCACGCCCGAGAAGCGAATGAACTCCGTGCCCTGATTAATGGCGATCTGTTTCTCGCCCACCACGTGCAGGTTGCCGTTCGACAACACCTGATCCACGGTGACGGTAATGGTGCCGGTAAAGGTGTTGTTGGCGGAGGCGCCGCCTTTACCTGCGAAATCATTTTTGCCTTCGGCGCCAAAGTTGGCTTTCTCGCCACCGGCACCCACCAGTCCTGCCAGCCCGGTCGGAACCGCGCTTAAACCGAAGCTGTTGCTGCCATCGCGGCTGGCATTCGCCGAGGAGCTTTTGCTGGCACTGACGTTTTCCTGCAGCGTAATCGTCAGAGTGTCGCCAATGTTGCGTGGGCGGCGATCTTCAAACAGCGGCTGATAGCCGTAGTTGAGCGGCGCAACGCCCTGGAAAATTGAGCCGTTTACCACCGGTGGCGCGGACGGCATCGGCTGCGCCGTGGTCGCCCCTTCTACCAGCGGTGTACGCGGTACCAGTGCACAACCGTTAAGGGTTAGCAGCAACGAGGCGACTAACCAATGTCCAGGCTTGAGAATCTGTTGCTTCGCCACGGAGTCACGACCTTATCAATATCTGTTCTTCAGGCCAGCCGGAGCTGGCCCTGCTGTGGATTAAATCTGAGTCAGTTTCGCCAGCATCTGATCGGAGGTGCTGATCGCTTTGCTGTTGATTTCATAGGCGCGCTGGGTCTGGATCATGCTGACCAGCTCTTCCGCCACGTTGACGTTCGACGTTTCGGTATAGCCCTGGTAGAGCAGACCCGCGCCATTCTGGCCAGGGGTGCTGTCGGTGGGGGCGCCCGATGCCTGCGTTTCCTGATAGAGGTTTTCACCCACGCTATCGAGACCGGCATCGTTCATAAAGGTGCTCAGGGTTAACTGGCCGACCTGGGTCGCCTGGGTCTGTCCCTGCTGCGTCACGCTCACTACCCCGTCACGCGCCACGGTGATGCTGGTGGCGTTGGCCGGAATGGTGATGCCTGGCTGCACCGGGAAACCGGAGTTGGTCACCAGCTGGCCGTTCTGATCGACCTGGAAAGCGCCGTCACGGGTATAAGCCGAGGTGCCATCCGGCATCTGAATCTGGAAATAGCCCTGACCATTAATCGCGATATCTTTCGAGTTGCTGGTCTGCGACAGGTTGCCCTGGGTATGCAGACGTTCAGTGGTCACCGGACGGACACCGGTACCAATCTGCAGGCCAGAAGGCAGCGTCGTCTGTTCTGACGACTGGGTGCCCGGCTGACGCATGGTCTGATACATCAGATCTTCGAACACCGCACGCGAACGTTTAAAGCCGTTGGTGCTGACGTTTGCCAGGTTGTTGGCAATCACGTCCATGTTCATCTGCTGTGCATCAAGACCGGTTTTCGCGATCCATAAAGAACGAATCATGTTGTTATCCTCGCGCCTTAGCTGCTCATGTTCAGCAGCTGGTTGGCTTTTTGTTCGTTTTCATCGACGTTAGTGATGACTTTCATCTGCATCTCAAAACGTCGGGCGTTGGCGATCATGTCGACCATGGTTTCCACCGGTTTCACGTTGCTGCCTTCCAGTACGCCAGGCATCACCTGCATGGTAGGGTCAGCCTGCAACGCCGCACCGCGCGTGGCCTGCGTGGCCGCTGTCGGACGGAACATGCCGTCGTCGCTGCGCTGCACCTCTTTGCCGGTGGCGCGCACCAGCTTGAGCTTACCGAGCTGGACAGTGGCATTCGGCGCATCGCCGGCATTCAGGCCGGTGATGGAACCGTCGGCGGCAATGGTGATTTCCGATCCCTGCGGGATCACAATCGGACCGCCATCACCCATCACAGGATTGCCCTGAATCGTCAGCGTACCGTTCGGGCTGATTTGCATGTTGCCGTTGCGGGTATAGGCTTCGCTGCCGTCAGCGGTACGCACCGCCAGCCAGCCATCCTGCTGCACCGCCACGTCGAGTGGGCGCTCGGTGTAATCCATGGTGCCCTGACTCATATCGGCGCCTGGCGTTGACGCCGTCACCAGCGTGCGGGTCGGCAGGGACCAGCCATTGACCGGCACCGCACGCAGCGCATTAAGCTGCGCACGGAAGCCTGGCGTTGAGGCGTTGGCGAGGTTGCTGGCGGTAACCGCCTGCTGATCCAGCGTCTGGCTGGCCGCGCCCATCGCGGTATATATCGCGTGATCCATAAAGCAATCCTGTTAGCGAATTAACGTAAGTTAACCAGCGTGTTAAGAATCTGGTCCTGAGTTTTGATGGTCTGCGCGTTCGCCTGATAGTTACGCTGCGCCACGATCATGTTCACCAGCTCTTTACTCATGTCGACGTTAGAGGCTTCCAGCGCGCCGGCAGTCAGTGAGCCGAAGGTGCCGGTGTTCGCCAGACCAATCGCCGCCTGACCTGAAGCGTTAGAGGCAGACCAGACGTTATCGCCCTGTGACTGCAGGCCTTCCGGGTTAGAGAAGCTTGCCAGGACGATCTGACCCAGCAGCTGGGTTTTCTGGTTGGAGTAGGTGCCGGTGATGGTGCCGTCATCGTTGATGGCGTAGCTGGTCAGATCGCCAGGCGCATAACCATCCTGAGTCGGGCTGCCAAAGGTGGTGCTGCCGGTGTTCTGCTGCAGGCTGCCCAGCATGCTCAGGGTGATCGGCTGATTGGCCACCGCGCCGTTAGCGGCGGCAGTCTGGCCTGGTGCCGGTACGTTAAGGGTTAAGCCTACGGTGCCATCGGTGCTGCTGCTGACCACGGCGCCATTGGCGTCCAGCTTGTCCATGCTGGTCAGTTTGCCGCTGGTGTCGAATGCCATTTTGAAGTCACCCGCGGAGTAGCCGGTGTTGGCGTCGATAGCGTGCACGGTCCAGCTGTTGCTGGCGGTGTCTTTGACAAAGTACATGTCGAGCGCATGGTCGTTACCCTGCGAGTCGAACACGGTCGCCGTGGTCTTTTTGTTATAGCTGTCGGCGTTGGCGGTCGAGAAAGTCGTGACCGTCGGGGCAGTGTCAGTGGAGTTCAGGTTCGCAACCAGGCCGGTGGTGGTGGTCGCGCGTGCCGGCATCTGCTCGGTCGGAATGCTGATCGCAACCGGGTTTGCGCCCGCCTGGATGGTGGCCGGTGAGCCGCTGGCCGGATAACCGGTCACGTTCAGACCCTGGGTGTTGATCAGGTTACGGTTGGCATCCAGTGTGAACTGACCGTTACGCGAATAGTAAACCGCGCCGCTGGTGTCCGTCATACGGAAGAAACCGTTGCCGCTCAGCGCGACGTCGAGGCCACGGCTGGTGGTGGTGGTCGAACCGTCGTTAAAGTTCTGAATCACCGCAGCAACTTTGGTGCCGAGGCCGACGTTAGAACCGGCAAACATATCGGCAAAGGCGATGGTGCTTGATTTAAAACCCGCTGTCGCGGAGTTGGCGATGTTGTTACCGATGACATCAAGGTTACTTGAGGCAGCGCCAAGGCCGCTGACCGCTTGGGAAAATGACATGTGTGTGTCTCCTGTCTACAGGTTAATCAGAGAATCTGACGTACTTCGTCAAGGGAAGCGGAGCCCATGGTGCCGAGATCCAGTTTTGTGGTGTCGTTCGCGGTACTTACCCCATTGACGTAGGCGTAGTTAAGCGGTTGTGCCACCAGTTGTGTGCTGCCATTGCTTGCCGCAATCGCAACGCTGTATTTACCGTCTGGCGCGGTGGAGCCGTCGCTCAGTTTGCCGTCCCACGAGAAGGTATGAACGCCAGCGCTGAGTGCGCCGAGGTCAACGGTATCGATCACCGAGCCGTTAGCATCTTTAATCGTGGCGGCGGTTGCGGTTGAGGCCGACGCCAGCTCAACACCAAACGGCGTGGTGGTGCCGCTGCCGACCAGTACCTGCGAGCCGTTGACCATTACGCCATGCCCAATCAGCGTGGAGCTTTGCAGCGACTGGCTGGTGCTGATCTGGCCGGAGATCGATCCCAGCGTGGTGTTCAGTTTTTCAATTCCGCTCAGGGTGTTGATCTGCGCCAGCTGAGTGGTCAGCTGGCTGTTGTCCATCGGATTGGTGGGATCCTGGTTCTGTAACTGGGTCACCAGCATGGTGAGGAACTGATTCTGCAGATCCTGCGCGCTGTTGCCGGTGCCACTGGTGCTGGAAGAGCTGAGGACCGTGGGGTCCAGCTTCTCGTTAACGCCTACCGCGATAGCCATAATTTTTCTCCGTTATTGCCCGATCGTCAGGGTTTTCATCATCATCGACTTCACGGTGTTGAGCACTTCGACGTTAGCCTGGTAACTGCGCGACGCTGACATGGTGTTGACGGTCTCAGACACCACATCCACGTTCGGCATCTTCACGTAGCCTTTGGCATCTGCCATCGGGTTACCTGGGTCATACACCAGTTTTGCCGGGGTCGGATCGTCGACCACCTTCGCCACTTTTACGCCGCCGGTGGCCGCGCCAGGTGCCGCATCGGTCTGAAACACCACCTGTTTAGCGACGTAGGGTTGCCCATCCGGGCCGGTAACGCTGTCGGCGTTGGCCAGGTTACTGGCACTGACGTTTAATCGCTGTGATTGCGCGGTCATCGCTGAGCCGGCAATGTCAAAAATGTTCAGCAAGGCCATAATTATTGCCCTTGTAACACGCTCATCATGCCTTTGATCTGGCTACTGATAAGGGTGAGGTCGGTTTGATATTTCAGGCTGTTATCCGCGAACTGGGTACGTTCACGGTCCATATCTACTGTGTTGCCGTCGGCGGCTGGCTGATCGGGAATGCGATAGAGCATATCCATCGACGGTGCCGAGTTGGTCTGTGCTTCAATGTGGCGAGCTGACGTGACTTTTAACGCCATGCTGCTGCCTTCCGCACGACCATTGGCCATCACCCGACTCAGCTCGCTGGCAAAGTCGATATCCCGGGCCTGATAACCAGGGGTATCGGCGTTGGCAATGTTTGACGCCAGGATCTCCTGACGTTGAGCACGCAGGTTGAGGGCTTCCGTACCAAATTTCAGCGCCGCATCCAGTTTGTCGAGCATGGTTCCTCCGCAAATGAGAATTTCGAGCTGGCAGCTTAATTTGGAAAAGCAAGAGGTGATCGTCTGAATAAGGCCAAAAACCCATGCTATTTTGACTCTTGAATAATTTTTGCTGCGCGTAGACTCGTTGCCATCATCAGTGAGGAAAAGCACATGCGTGGATATCAAACCCTGCTGGCCAGCCTGCTGGTCCTGATCGCCCTGCCGGTGACGGCCGGGGATTTCAGTGCGCAACTGGAACAATTTTTTAAAGCCCGTGATGCGCAGCATGCCGCAGGCATGAAGGTGGTGGTCCGCACGCCGCAGGCCCAGTGGCCCGACTGCGACACGCCAGCATTTACGCTGCCAGGCAATAGCCGCCTGTGGGGCAATATGAGCGTGGCGGCAAACTGCGGTGAGAACCGCCGCTACATTCAGGTCCAGGTGCAGGTCACCGGGTCTTACCTGGTGGCTAACCGGCTGTTAACGCGGGGCAGCAGCGTCAGCACGGCTGATTTCAGCCTGCAGACCGGCCGGCTGGACGTTCTGCCAGCGCGTTCGCTGCTCAACGATGAGGCGGTAGCGGATGCGGTGGTACTGCGCGATATCCAGCCAGGCCAGCCGATTAACCCGTCGATGCTGCGTCAGCCGTGGCGGGTCAAGGCGGGTCAGAATGTGATGGTGATTGCCAGTGGCGACGGATTTGACGCCAGCGGTGAGGGTAAGGCGCTGAACAATGCCACCCAGTCACAATGGGTACGGGTACGGATGGGAAACGGGCAGATCGTTAGCGGTCGGGTGCGGGATGATGGGAATATTCTTATAACACTATAAAGCGTTAAAGAAGCCAGTTGTTCTGCCGATAGAAGAATCAACTAAGCAATTACGCTATTCTGATTCAGGTGGCAGACTCCCCTGACCGTACAGGAGCTTGAATATGAGCATCGACAGAACGCAACCGCTGAAACCCGCCAGCACCGTACAGAGCCGCGATACCAGCGAGCCCGCCACGCCTAAAGTGCGTCAAAGTACCACGCCGGCGGCCAGCACCACACCCGCCGCCGCGCAGGTCAGCCTGAGCAGCGCTCAGTCACAGCTGATGCAGCCGGGCAGCCAGGACATTAACGTCCAGCGGGTTGAACAACTGAAAACCGCCATTCGTAATGGCGAACTGAAAATGGATACCGGCAAGATCGCCGACGCGCTGATTGCCGACACTAAGGCGTATTTAGAGGGTAACTAGTCCCCATGAGTAACTTGCTGACCACATTAGATAAGATGCAGGATGTGCTGGCATCGCTGTCGACCCTGCTGGACGAAGAACAGCAGCAGCTGTCGGCCGGAAACATTAACAGCAACCTGTTGCAGCGCATTACCGAAGATAAAGGCGCGCTGCTCAGTACGCTGAACTATCTGGATGAGATGCGCCGGACTGCCGAGCAAAGTCTGGCAACCCAGGCACCTTATCGTGGTCAGAACGAGATGGCGAGCCGCTGGCAGCGCATTGAGCAGCATACCCGTCGCCTGCAGGATGCCAACGTGCATAATGGCATGTTGCTGCAACATCAGATTCGTTTTACCCAGGATGCCCTGCAGGTGCTGAAACCGCACCAGACTCAGGCTTTCTATGGCCCGGATGGGATGGGTAAAGGTCAGGCGACGCTCAGCCGCAAAGCCTGACGGCTGACTGAGCAAAAAATCCTGCCAGGTGCCTGATGCTCGTCAGTTAAGGTTACCTTTGCAAAGGCTGTCACGATCAAACGTGGCAGCTTTTTTTTTGGGCAGGAGTGCGGGCCTGCGCACCGCTGCTGCTGCCGGGCCGTCCTCGCGCCGCTGCGCGGTACCTTCGGCTTTGACGTCGTGCCGACGAACCGTTCGGGGATCGGCCCTCCCTGGCCGGCCCCGAACTCTCCACGCTTCCCGGCGTGGCGTTCTGGCCCAACGTCACGCCTCAGCGCTGCGGATAGCCCTTTCAGCAGCAGAGGCGCCCAGGCCTCCACTATCGTGCCCTTTTTAACAGCACGCACTGAAGTTTCAGAGCAGGCTGGGGCCGATCAGGGGCAGGCAATCCGCAGCGCTGAACATTAGCCAGGAGAGCCCGCAGGACGCGGGCGAAAGGCGGGGCGGCACAGGATGTGCCATCCCCGGCGGTCCGTCAGGCAGAGGAATGACGTGAAGGTACCGCGCAGCGGCGCGAGGACCGCCAGCCCCTGAGCGGCACCAGACTGCGTTCTCACCCGTCGCTTAACTGATCAGCATTACGCAAGTGCGGGATTTTTCGCATCCGGACTGTATATCCGGACGTTGCTGTTACACCGCAGTGCGTCGCGCATAGTCGCGCAAGCGGAAGCCCAGCAGCCCGAGCGTCAGGAAGTACGCCCCACCGCCGACCGCACAGACCGCCGCCAGACGCAGCAGCCGCCACAGCATCACGCCCTGTTCCCACGCTGGCATCCATTGCAGCATCGCAAACAGCGCCGCCGCCATCGCCAGTACCGCGATCACCAGACGGATCAGAAAACTGGCCCAGCCGGGCTGCGGCATAAAGATCTGCTTTTTACGCAGTTGCCAGTAGAGCAGCGCCGCGTTGAGACAGGCAGCCAGGCCAATCGACAGTGACAAGCCCGCGTGCTTCAGCGGACCGATAAATGCCAGGTTCATCAGTTGCGTCATAATCAGGGTCACTATCGCAATCTTCACCGGGGTTTTGATGTCCTGCCGCGAATAGAAACCCGGTGCCAGCACTTTTACCACAATCAGCCCCATCAGTCCGACTGAGTAAGCAATCAGCGCGCGCTGGGTCATCGCCGCATCAAAGGCGGTGAACTTGCCGTACTGAAACAGCGCAATGGTCAGCGGTCCGGAGAGCATCCCCAGCGCCACGGCACTGGGCAGCGCCAGCAAAAAGCAAAGACGCAAACCCCAGTCCATCAGCCGCGAATATTCATCGTGATTGCCGCTGGCAAAACTTTTCGCCAGCGACGGCAGCAGGATCGTTCCCAGCGCCACGCCGAGTACGCCGGACGGGAACTCCATCAGCCGATCAGCGTAATACATCCACGAGACCGATCCCGAAACCAGAAAAGAGGCGAAAATGGTATTGATGATCAGGGAAATCTGGCTGACCGAGACGCCAAGAATCGCCGGCCCCATCTGACGCATCACCCGCCAGACGCCTGCATCGCGCAGGTTCAGCCGTGGCAGCACCAGCATCCCGAGCTTCTTCAGGTGCGGCAGCTGGTAGCCAAGCTGCAGCACGCCGCCTGCCACTACCGCCCATGCCAGCGCCATCACCGGAGGATGGAAATGCGGCGCGGCAAACAGCGCGAAACCAATCATGCTGACGTTAAGCAGCGTCGGCGCAAAGGCCGGGACCGAAAAACGGTTCCAGGTATTCAGCACCGCGCCCGCCAGCGAGGCGAGTGAAATCAGCATGATATAGGGAAAGGTGACGCGCAGCAGCGAACTGGTCAGGGCAAACTTGTCTGCGCTGTCGGCAAAACCCGGCGCAGTGATCATAATCACCCACGGCGCGGCGATCATCCCCGCCACGGTGACCAGCGCCAGTGCCAGCGTCAGCAGGCCAGAGACGTAAGCGAGGAACAGGCGCGTTGCCTCTTCGCCCTGCTTGCTTTTATATTCCGCCAGGATCGGCACAAACGCCTGTGAGAAGGCCCCTTCAGCAAAAATTCGCCGCAGCAGATTAGGGAGTTTAAAAGCGACAAAGAACGCATCGGTCGCCATTCCGGCGCCAAACACCCGCGCCACAATGGCATCACGGGCAAAGCCCAAGACGCGGGAAAACAGGGTCATGGAACTGACCGCTGCCAGCGATTTCAACAAATTCATAATTGACGGCGCATCCTGAAAAGAATCGGCAAAATGAGAGACTTAGCGCGGGCATCCTGATGATGCCCGGCGATAGTCTACTGCCACGGCGGGAAATGACCAGCACGGAGTGTTACAAGGCATTATGACGGCGTTGCGTCACGCCACAGTTTTTCCACCACCCGCTGCGCCATTAGGGCCTGTTCGCCGCTGGTTTCAGGCATCGTCTGATTTTGTACGCACTGGATAAAATGGTGCGCCGCGCCGCTGAACCCGCGCTGCACCAGATGGCTCTGCCAGGCTGGCGGTGGCGCAATCAGCAGGCCGGCTGCCGTTTCTTCCTGCCAGTCACGCATTTCGCTGATATCGATACATTTACTGTCGCACACCGCACTGACCCGCTCGCGCTGACTGCCTGCGCGCCGGTGCATACTGGTGGTGACTGGCACGCCGCCCAGGTTGAAATGGTGCTCGGCGTAAAGCATCTCTCCCTGAGGAGTGGTGGTAATCCGCCCCTGAACCTCACTAAACGGCTGACCGCCAAGCCACAGCGCGGTATCCACCACGTGCAGATAGTCATCAAGCAGGGTGAAACGCAGATCGTGCGGCCCGACGCTGTCGCTACGGTGCTTTTCGATGCGCAGTGAGGCGACCCTATTCATCTCCGCCCGGAGTTGCAGATAGCGCGGGGCAAAGCGGCGATTAAAGCCCACCATCAGTTTGCGCTGCTGCTTTTCAGCAAGCTCAACCAGCGCTTCCGCCTGATCGAGCGTTTCCGCCAGCGGCTTATCGACGCAGACATCTTTCCCCGCCAGCAACAGCGCTCTGACCACCTGATAGTGGCTCGCGGTGCTGCTGTGAACAAACACCGCGTCGCAGGCCGCCGCTAAATCGTCGAGCGAGCTGAAACAGCGCATCCGGAAACTGTCGCAAATCGGCTGGGCTTTGGCCTGATTTGGCGAAAACGCCCCGACCAGCGACCAGCTGGACGCGGTTGATAACACGGGCAACCAGGCTTTCTGCGCGATCCCGCCCAGTCCCACCACGCCAATGCGTAACGTCATTTTAGCTCTCCGGTTGCAGCAGTTGAGTAAGTTGCGCCTGCAGTTGCGCTACCTGATGTTCCAGCGCCGCGACGCGGGTCGAAAGGTCGTCCTGATCCGCGCCCGATATCGGTTCTGGCACCTCAGCGTCATCGTTAAGCAGATGAATAAAACGGTGTTCGCGCTTGCCCGGCTCGCGAGCCAGACGCATCACCCTGGCGCTATCCTCACGCTGCAACAAGGCGTCGAGCGTCTGCTCCACTTCGCTGACATCGCTGAACTCATGCAGACGTCCGCTACGGGTGCGCAATTCACCCGGCGTCTGTGCGCCGCGCAGCAGCAGCAGAGTCAGCACGGCCACTTCTGCGCTGCTGAGCTTCAGCGCGCCAAAGGCAGAGTTGCAGAAGCGCTGTTCATACTTCATCACCCGCTGGCCCGATCCACTGCTGACGGTCACCAGATGCCGTTTTTCCAGCTGATCGAGCTGATCCTGCACCTCCGTCTCGCTGAGATTCATCACCGGTTCACGGTTCGATTTCTGATTACAGGCGCTGACCACGCCATTGAGAGAGAGCGGATACTGTTCCGGCGTGGTGACCTGCTTCTCCAGCAGGCAGCCCAGCACACGCAACGCCTGCGCCGACAACGTCAATTTCATTCCCGATTCCTTATGATTATCCACGCCGATCCGACGTCCATTCCCGCCAGGTTAATGCTGTCAGGACGTGATCCTGCCAGCGGCCGTCGATCAACAGATAATCTTTGGCGTAACCCTCTTTTTCGAATCCTAGCCGCGCCAGCAGATCGCCGCTGCGCTGGTTGTGTGGCATGTAGTTGGCCATGATGCGGTGAATATGCTGCTGACGCTGCATATAGCGAATAGCGGACTGCAGCGCTTCGAACATCATGCCCTGGCCCTGCCATTTCTCACCCAGTGAGTAGCCCAGGTAACAGGCGTGAAACGACCCACGCAGCACGTTGCTGAAGTTCGCCACGCCGCGCACTTCGGTTTCTTCGCTGTCCATCAGAATGAAGTAGAATGCCGATCCCTGCTTATGCATATCGGTAATCAGCCCCAGCCGCGCCTGCCAGCCAGAGGGATAGCAGTGGCTTTCATCGCGCACCGGTTCCCACGGTTTTAAAAACAGGCGGTTTTCCGCGTAGTAATCTGCCAGCCGCCAGGCATCACGCTCGTGAACCAGACGGACCACCAGCCGGTCGGTGGTTAATCGCACCCTGGGCGCGGCAGAACGATAGCCAAACATCCTGACTCCTGAAATCAATGGCTGATAAAGATGAGCCGTCATTACCCTGTATTCACTATAACCGCCGCCTGGGCTGCGGTAAAATGTTACCCGCGATTGCGCTGCAAAGGCCTTGATTTTGCGCGGTTATCACCCTTCCTCAGCGGGCTGAGCCACGCCCATGATCCCCGTGGTAGCGGCGAGCAGGCCACCTGCTGCCAGCCGGTTTGCCCTGCTGCTTAATCTCTTCCATACTTTTTGGCGAGCCCGAAAACAGAATGAATTGATGCATTCTGCCAAACAGAGGAGATCAGGATGAAGCTGTATATCTACGAACACTGCCCTTTCTGCGTGAAGGCGCGGATGATTTTCGGCCTGAAAAATCTGCCGGTTGAGCTGGTGGTGATGCTGAATGATGACGAAGAGACGCCAAAACGACTGATCGGCCAGAAGATGGCGCCCATTCTGCAGAAGCAGGATGGCAGCGCGATGCCGGAGAGCATGGATATCGTGCATTATGTCGATCGACTGGAGGGCGAGCCGCTGATCACCGGCGCGCTTAATCCTGCCATTGCCGACTGGCTGCGTCACATGAACAGTTACGTTAACAAACTGCTGTTGCCGCGCATCGCAGAGGCGCCGTTTGCCGAATTTGCCACGCCGGAAGCACGCGACTATTTCCGTAATAAAAAGCAGGCCAGCATCGGCGATTTTACCGAGCTAAAAAGCCATGCGGCCGGTTTGATCAAAAACGTCAGTGGCGACCTGCGCCAGCTCGACAAGTTAATTGTTCAGCCAAATGCAGTGAACGGCGAACTCTCTGAAGATGACTTTAATCTGTTCCCGCTGCTGCGCTCCCTGACGCTGGTTGCGGGCATCGACTGGCCCGCCAGAGTGGCGGAATACCGCGATAACATGGCCAAACAAACTCAGGTCAACCTGCTCTCCTCCATCGCCCAGTAACGGCTGCCGGATGAGAAACCGCTCGCGTTTCTCATCCCTTTCCTGATGACACCTGTAACGCATTCAGGCACGCTATGCCCTGTTCAATAGCTCCGTCATTCAGGATAAAAATCGATGAAAAAGGGTTTTTCCGGCCTTGCCGCTCTGTTACTGGTGCTGCTGGTTAGCGGCTGTAATCAACTGACGCAGTACACCATAAGCGAACAGGAAGTGAACCAGGCGCTGCAGAAACATAACAACTACGAGAAGGACATCGGGGTTTCCGGCCTGGTTAACGCGCACATCGTGCTCAGCAACCTCACCAGCCAGATTGGCCGGGAAGAGCCAGGCAAAGTCACGCTCGCAGGCAATGCGAAGATCAATGTCACCTCCCTGTTCGGCCCGCAACAGGCCGATATGCAGCTGAAGATGCGTGCCCAGCCGGTGTTTGATCAGCAGCAGGGCGCGATCTATCTGCGCGATATGGAGATTGTCGATGCGCAGGTGACGCCTGATAAAATGGCCTCGATCATGAAGACGCTGACGCCCTATCTCAATCAATCCCTGAAAAGCTATTTCGATCAGCAACCCGCTTACGTGCTGAGTACCGATCGCAGTAAAGGTGAGTCGCTGGCGAAAAAATTTGCCAAAGGGCTGGAAGTGAAACCGGGTGAACTGGTGATCCCGTTTACTGACTGACGATCTGCCGCGCCATCCGGCGCGGATTTTCGTCCGACGGCAAAAAGCAGGTGCAAACGGTTGCCTGAATCCTTATGCTTAGACCCCGGCCTAAACGTGCCTTTCGTTTCCACTCTGCCGGAGCCTCATTGATGACTGCACAACCTCAGCAACTTACCATCCGCCGCCCTGACGACTGGCATATTCATCTGCGTGATGATGCGATGCTTGAAACGGTCCTGCCCTATACCAGCGCGGTCAATGGTCGTGCCATCGTGATGCCCAATCTGGTGCCGCCGGTAACCAGCGTAGCGGCAGGTGAAGCCTATCGCGATCGGATACTCGCGGCGCTGCCCGCTGATCACGCCTTCACGCCGCTGATGACCTGCTACCTCACCGATTCACTTGACCCGGATGAGCTGGAGCGGGGCTTTACCGCCGGCCTGTTTACCGCCGCCAAACTCTATCCGGCTCACGCCACCACCAACTCCAGCCACGGCGTCACCGATATTGCCGCCATCGCCAGCGTGCTGGATCGGATGCAACAGCTGGGGATGCCGCTGCTGGTTCACGGTGAAGTGACCCACGCGCATATTGATATTTTCGACCGGGAAGCGCGCTTTATTGAGACGGTGATGATGCCGCTGCGCCAGCAGTTCCCGGCCCTGAAAGTAGTGATGGAGCATATCACCACGAAAGAGGCGGCCGAGTATGTCGCCGCCGCGGATGAGACACTGGGCGCGACGATTACTCCGCAGCATCTGATGTTTAACCGTAATCACATGCTGGTGGGCGGGATTCGTCCGCACCTCTATTGCCTGCCGATCCTCAAGCGCAATGTGCATCAGGAGGCGCTACGTAAGGTGGTCGCCAGCGGCCATCCGCGCTTCTTCCTCGGCACCGATACCGCGCCACATCTGCGCCATCTGAAAGAAGCGAGCTGCGGCTGCGCCGGTGTTTTCAGCGCCCCGACGTCGTTAGCCGCCTACGCCACGGTGTTCGAAGAGCTGGATGCGCTGTCGCATTTTGAAGCCTTCTGCTCTGAAAACGGCCCACGTTTTTACGGCCTGCCGCTTAACGACACCACCGTGACGCTGGTACGGGAACCGTGGCAGGTCCCGGAGAGCATTGCGCTCGGCAGTGATTCGCTGGTGCCGTTCCTTGCCGGTGAAACCCTGAACTGGCGTATCGCATAATTTCACTTGCCTCCGGACCGGCAATACTGTAAATATGTACAGTATCTTATCTGGAGGCTCCCATGCGCGTTGAAATTACCGTATCGAATACCCGACCTCTTCCTGCGGGTGCCATTGAGGCGCTGAGCGACGAGCTGTCGCGCCGTATTGACGAACAGTTCCCGGACAGCACTAATCACGTGAAAGTGCGCTATGCCAGCGCCAATAACCTTAGCGTGCTGGGCGGTGGCAAAGAGACTCGCGATCAGATCAGCGAAATCCTGCAGCAAACGTGGGAAAGCGCTGACGACTGGTTTATTACCGATTAACCGCCTCTGTGCTGTTTTTGCCGGGTGTCGCCACCCGGTTTTTTTATCTTTTCTCCCCTCTCGCACTTCCCCAATCCTGCATCTAGACTCTGAATGATCAATGCCCTATCCTTGCGCTCGTCATGCATAACAGGAGGTGCGACACCATGACTACTGATAAACCGGAAGAGGCGATGACTTTTGGTGAGCTGTTAGCACTGATTGGCGATCAGCAACGTCGTCTGACGGTGCTGGAAAATGCGTTTTCCAGTCTGATTTTCTGTCTTGACGATCGTGCCAGTCAGTTACTGGTGCACAATCTGTCGCTGGAAGCCCAAAACCAGAACCATGATGAGCAACTGCAGCAGCACTTTGCCCGTCTGGCCGAGGCGCTGCAAAAGCGCGGCGGCGGCATCGCACCCGAAACCCCGGCACTTTAACGCCGGCGGCAGGCTCTCCCCGCTTTAATGGCTTCAAAGAATCACGGATTAAAATGCCTGCTCGTCAGGCATTTTATTTTTTCATCCGCCATCTTTTAAACACAAATATTCTGTGCGAAGCTGGGTGCAGGCATTTTTTCATCAGTAATGGCCCGGTTTACTGTTATAATAGTTTCGCTATTGGAATAAAAAAGCCGCATTGAACCTCATCATGCACTTCGTTTAACGAGTAATAAGGAGGTTATAATGGACAGAAGAAAAGATGTGATTCAGACCCATCCGCTGGTGGGCTGGGATATCAGTACCGTTGACAGTTATGATGCCATGATGATCCGCCTGCACTCGTTATCGTCGCAGGATCAAAAAGAAGAAGAAGCGGATGTTGGCCCGACTTACTGGCTGACGACGGATGTCGCAAGGCAGTTCATCTCGATCCTCGAAGCGGGTATCGCTAAGATTGAATCGGCCGAGCAGATAGAACGACTGCTTAAGAAGCATTAATGTCTGCCGCATCAAAGAGGCACCCTCAGGGGTGCCTTTTTCGTTTCTGTTTCTGGTATGCTTTTGATTATCTGACTCTTTCAGGAGCGTAGTTACCATGATTTATGATCTTATCATCGTCGGCAGCGGCTCAGTCGGCGCGGCAGCAGGCTACTATGCCACCGAGGCGGGCCTGTCGGTTTTAATGATCGACAGTGCTCATCCGCCGCATAATCAGGGCACCCATCACGGTGAGAGCCGGTTGATCCGCCACGCTTATGGCGAAGGTGAACGTTATGTCCCGCTGGTGTTGCGCGCACAAACGCTGTGGGATGAACTGGAGCAGCGCGCTGGCGAACGCATCATGCACCGCAGCGGCGTGCTGAATCTGGCACCGATTCAGTCACCCTTTATTCAGAACGTCATCGATAGCGCCACCCAATGGCAGCTCAACATTGAGGTGATGCAGCCTGACGAGGTGCGTAAGCGCTGGCCACAAATTAACGTCCCTGACGGCTACCTCGGCGTCTTTGAGCCGCAGTCGGGCTACCTGAAGTGTGAGCAGGCGGTACGCAGCTGGATTCAGCTGGCGGAACAGGCGGGCTGTGCCCAGCTGTTTAACTGTCCGGTTTCGCAGATTGGCCGCGATGGCGATCTGCAGCAGGTCACCACGCTTGATGGTATCTACCGTGGCCGAAAGTTGCTGATCAGTGCCGGCACCTGGGTCGGTAAACTGGTGCCGGACCTGCCGGTTGCCCCGACCCGCAAAGTCTTTGCCTGGTATCAGGCCGATGGACGCTACAGCGAGAACAATAAGTTTCCCGGCTTTACGGTTGAAATGGCCGATGGCAGCCAGTTCTATGGGTTCCCGGCAGACAATAATGCGCTGAAAGTGGGACGTCATGACGGCGGCCAGTTGATGCAACAGCCTGAAGATCGTAAACCCTTTGGCACGGTGGCAGCCGATGGCAGCGAAGCGTTTGGCTTCCTGCGCCAGTTTTTACCCGGCGTTGGCGTCTGTCTGCATGGTGAAGCCTGCAGCTATGATTTCAGCCCGGACGAAGATTTTATTATCGATACCTTGCCAGGCGAGCCGGATCGGTTGCTGATCACCGGGTTAAGCGGCCACGGCTTTAAATTTGCCAGCGTGCTGGGTGAGCTGGCGGCGGAATTTGCCCAGCAAAAGCCCTTCTCATTCGATCTCTCCCCTTTCCGCCTCTCCCGCTTCTGACTCTCAATTCGGGTGGTATCATCTGATAACGCCCGATTGACAAAAAATGACATTAACTGAATATAGCTGACGTTCTCAGCCGGTTTATTTCGCCCGGAATGTTCATTCTTGCCTTTATTGATTGACGGCCCGGTTAAATAAAATAAGTCATTCAGTAATACTGGGCATTCAGCGCGCTTTTAAAGGATGTTTTTCATTATCCGCTGGCAAAGTTATAGAAGCGTAAGGTCGATTGCTTTTATATTTCATTATGTAGATGCTTGTTTCAGATTATTTCTACTGAATAAACAGGCTATGTTACGGAATACACCTCATCAGTTTGGTCTGATTGCCGTGCTGCTGCACTGGTCAATGGCACTGGTTATTTATGCCATGTTTGCGCTGGGATTATGGATGGTCGGCCTCGGTTACTACGATAGCTGGTATCACGATGCGCCGGAAATTCATAAAAGCATAGGGGTGATTCTGTTACTGACATTAGTGATTCGTCTGCTCTGGCGAACGCTTTCGCCACCACCTCAACCGTTAAGCAGTTATTCCCCGGTGGTGCGCATCAGTTCTGTGGTGGCGCACTGGCTGCTCTATACGCTGCTGCTGGGCATTCTGCTCAGCGGTTATTTCATTTCCACCGCCGAGGGTAAGCCGATTGCGGTATTTAACCTGTTTTCCCTGCCTGCGCTGCTGAGTGGCGCAGGTGAACAGGCCGATCTGGCGGGCGATATACATCTGTGGCTGGCCTGGACGGTGGTGATTCTGTCACTGCTGCACGGTCTGGCTGCGTTAAAACATCACTTTATCGATCGCGATAGTACCTTAAAACGGATGTCAGGTTTGCGCATCCCTTTACCCGCTGAAAAGGAAAAGTAATATGCTGAAGAAGACGCTACTGGCCATGACGGGCGCCAGCCTGCTGCTGGGCTCACTGACCGCTAACGCCGCTGATTATAAAATTGATAAAGAGGGCCAGCACGCCTTTATTCAGTTTCGCATTCAGCACTTAGGCTACAGCTGGCTCTATGGCACGTTTAAAGATTTTGACGGCCGCTTTAGCTTTGATGAAAAGAACCCTTCGGCCGATAAGGTCGAGGTGACTATCAACACCAATAGCGTGGATACCAACCATGCCGAGCGTGACAAGCATCTGCGCAGTGCAGACTTCCTCAACGTCGGGAAAAATCCTCAGGCGACCTTCAAATCTACCGCGGTGAAAAAAGAGGGTGATGAGCTGGCGATCACCGGCGATCTGACGCTTAACGGCGTGACTAAACCGGTGACGCTGGAAGCGAAGCTGTTGGGTGAAGGCAAAGATCCGTGGGGCGGCTATCGGGCAGGATTTGAAGCCGAGGGTGAAATTGCACTGAAAGATTTTAATATCACCAAAGATCTCGGACCGGCCTCGCAAAAGGTTCAGCTGATGATTTCGGTAGAAGGCGTGCGTCAGTAAGCAGCTAAGCCGCCTGAAGCCGGGCTTCAGGCGGCATCACTTATTTTTTAACCGGCGACGGAATGGTCATGTTTAACAGGCCACGCGACTTGTTAAAGATCTTATTGCCGTTTTCACGTCCGGCACGACGGGCGCGCTGCTCTTCTGGCGACAGTTTCGCCTCTTCCTGACAGAGCGGGCTACAGCAGTTCTCAAACTTCTCTGCGCAGCTTTTACACTGAATAAACAGCAGATGGCAGCCATCATTGACGCAGTTAACGTGGGTATCGCACGGCTCACCACACTGGTGACAGTTCGACAGCACATCATCGGAAATACGCTCGCCCATCCGCTCATCAAAGACAAAGTTCTTGCCTTTAAATCGCACCGGTAAACCCTGTTCACGGGCGCGGCGGGCATATTCAATGATGCCACCTTCAACATGATAGACATCTTCAAAACCGTTATGGCGCATCCAGGCGCTGGCTTTCTCGCAGCGAATCCCACCGGTGCAGTACATAACAATCTTTTTATCTTTCTTATCCTGCAGCATATCCACCGCCATCGGCAGCTGATCACGGAAGGTGTCGGCAGGGACTTCCAGGGCGTTATCGAAACGTCCCACTTCATATTCGTAGTGGTTACGCATATCGACGAAGACCGCCTCCGGATCGTCCAGCATGGCATTCACTTCGGCGGCTTTTAGGTATTGGCCCACATCGCTCGCGTCGAACGTGCCGTCGGCGATACCGTCCGCCACAATCCGATCGCGAACCTTCAGGCGCAGCACCCAGAAAGATTTACCGTCGTCATCCAGCGCAATGTTCATCCGCAGGTTATTCAGCGCCGGATCAAAGCCGTACAAATAGGCCTTCATCTTGTCATACTGGCTGGCAGGAACGCTGATCTGCGCGTTGATTCCCTCATGGGCAACATAGACGCGGCCAAACACCTTGAGTGCGGTCAGGCCCTGGTAGAGTTGATCACGGAAGGCTTTGGGATCGGCAATCTGGAAGTACTTATAAAAAGAGACAGTGGTGCGCGGCTCGGTTTCAGCCAGCATGCGCGCCTTCAGCTCTTTATTGGAAACGAGGTTATGTAACACTGGCATGGTGTTCTTTCCTGTTATCAATAATAGAAATTTAGCGCGCACATGATACCTGATTTCAACGCGATGCAAAGGGCAGCCGCAAAATAGCGTTTTTACTGGCTATTTTTTCCGCACCACCGGTGCGCTTATAATTTCCGCAGCCTCGTCATTGGCGTAAGCAATATTTATGCGGGCGGCAAAAGCTGGCACAATAGTGAAAATCAACGAGATATCAGCACCGAACGGTGCGCGACGCAGGAAAATATACGTTCATATGACCCAGTTGCCTCAATTTTCGCGAGAACTGCTGCATCCCCGCTATTGGTTAACCTGGCTGGGGGTCTTCTTACTTTATCTTTTGGTGCTACTTCCTTATCCCCTGCTCTATGTTCTCGGCTGCAATATTGGTCGTATTGGTATGCGTTTTATGAAACGACGCGTCAATATTGCGCGGCGTAACCTGGAGCTGAGTTTTCCGGATATGCCGGTCAATGAACGTGAAGCGATGGTGAAGCACAACTTTGAATCGGTGGGTATGGGCCTGATTGAAACCGGGATGGCCTGGTTCTGGCCTGACTGGCGCATCAACAAATGGCATAAGCCGTCGGGTTTAGAGCACATTAAACAGGCGCATGACAGTCAGCGCGGTGTACTGCTGATCGGCATGCACTTTCTGACGCTGGAGATTGGCGCGCGGATGTTCGGCATTCATAACCCTGGCATCGGCGTCTACCGTCCCAATGATAATAAGCTGATTGACTGGCTGCAGGTACATGGCCGGATGCGCTCCAATAAAAGTATGCTCGACCGGAAAGATCTCAAAGGGATGATTCGCGCGCTGAAGCGTGGCGATATTATCTGGTACGCGCCCGACCACGATTACGGCCCACGCAGCAGCGTATTTGTGCCGTTTTTTGGCGTCGCGAAGGCGGCAACCACGGTGGGAACGCATCTGTTGATCCGCATGGGTAAACCGGCAGTCATCCCCTTTGTGCCGCGCCGCCTGCCCGGAGGACGCGGTTACGAACTGATGATTTTGCCTGACATCAGCGACAGTTTTACGCTGGAAAGCGAAGAAAACACCGCCGCACGGATGAATAAAGTGGTCGAAGAAGGCGTTCTGCTGGCCCCTGAACAGTATATGTGGCTGCATCGCCGCTTTAAGACTCGTCCGCAGGGCGAACCCTCACGTTATTAACCTTTTTGACGCTGAACGGCGGCCGCAATGCCGTTCAGCGCCGCCTCTCTTCTGTCACAGCTAAAACAGTCTGTCGCCACCGTCCGTCATCCGCGGGGCGATGACCGGGCCAGTCATAAATCAACAGCCGTTAAAATACGCCCCGTAATCACGCAATTGAATTAACGCAATTAACCATAAAAGAGCCGGTTATCTGACCTCACGACCTGTTGCAGCCCTGATAAATTAATTTCACAGCAGCAGAGCATATTTTACTGCGGCGCTAATTTTTTTAAACGCCAGGCCTATTCCTATTTAGCCAGGCTTAATCATTTCCTGCAGCTTATTAATCCAGCAAAATTAACTTAATTTACAAGCAATTGCCTCTCATTTGCCTGGTATATTCCATTTTACAAATATTAAACCTGCTGATAGACCGTTATGGCATTTGAATAAGCGGCAGGTTATCGTTAATTTCTGTTGTGACAGTTAGAGACTTAACTGCACCCGTTAAAAATCATAAAAAAGATGACCCACAGCAAACCGCTTAGCAGGACTTATAATATGAATAAAGGCCTCTATTATTATGTGACAATCAGCACCGATCAGGATAATTATCACGCGCTTCATCGTCAGGGATGTCGACGGATGCCCGATAAAGAGGACGTGATATTTATTGGTACCCTTTATAATTTGAGTCAGGCGTTATCGATTGCACGTATTAACTTCAAAAAAGTTAAGCCCTGCATCAAATGCTGTATCCGTTATTCCGCGCCGGTGATCCATGAGTCTGTCAGACCGGTGCTGCACTTCCCGCAAAAAGTGACCTGACCCTCTTCGGCGGGAAATGCCTTATTTCCCGCCGATCACACTGCCCCGCCCTTTCCCTCCGCCGAATTTCGTCTATTCTTCACTGAAATCAAATCAACCAGTCAAGGAGAAGAGCGATGAGCATGTACAGTACCTTAGAGGAAGCGATTGATGCTGCACGTGAAGAGTTTCTCGCTAACCACCCTGAACTTGATGAAGGGGATGCCTCGGTCAGTCAGTTTGGTCTGCAGAAATATGTGATGCAGGATGGCGATATCATGTGGCAGGCTGAGTTTCTGGCCGAGGAAGGCGATGCGGGCGAATGCCTGCCGATTCGCAGCGGTGAGGCCGCACAGGCGATTTTCGATGCTGACTTTGATGAGGTTGAACTGCGTCAGGAGTGGTTAGCGGAAAACACGCTGCATGAGTGGGACGACGGCGAGTTCCAGCTGGAGCCACCGCTGGATACCGAAGAAGGTGAAGCCGCTGCGCAAGAGTGGGAAGATGATAACAGCGACTCCGATCGGGGCTATTCGTAAGGACCGTGGCTGGCGTCAACCGGCAACAGCAGGGTGTCAACCACCAGCGACAGCGGCAGGTCGAGGATAGTTAATACGCGCCAGGCACCGTCACGCACATCCCACTGTACGCCCGGATAATACTGGTTACCGTGCCCCTGACCGGGCACGGTACGGCTGATAATACTGCCGCATCCGCTCAGACAGAGCACGGCCACCATTAACAGACTCGTTTTTAAACCCCGTTTCACCACAGCTCCCCACTCTTAACAGCCATTATTGTTGTCCTGCGCTCGCGCCATTATCGTCAGATTCATCGCTGCCTGAAGAAGCGCACGACCTGCTCTGCTGAACCTGAATAACCTGCAAAAAAAAGCGGCATCGCTGCCGCTTTTTCAGTTTACGCGTTTTTGACCAGCGCGTTGGGGTTGAGGGTGAGTTTTTGATAACTCTCTACCCACTGATGATATTTCTCAGCGTTCTCCCACAGCCGGGTATGTACGCGCGCCAGCACCACCGGATCGCTAATCAGCTGTAAACGCTGTTCGCGATTCAGTTTATCGGGCGCGTCGCTCAGCGCCTGATCGACACGGCGATCGCGGGCATAGTCGAGCAACTGACTCTGTTTATGCCGTGACGTCGCCAGCGCCGTCGCCAGCGCGTTAAACGCCGGGTTGAACAGCGCGTGCATAAAGCCGTTTTCCAGCGCCCGCTCGCGGTTAAGCTGCAGGTAGCGATCGGTATCCACCAGCTCTTTCGGCGGCTCATACTCTTCCGGGATCAGGAACAGACGGGCTTTCTTGCTCTTGATACCGATGGTTGCCCGGCTCGACATCACCGACACAAACGGCGACAGAATCAGCGAGAACACAATCGGTGACAACCACCACAGGAAGTTGAGATCCAACAGGCCCATGCCGATTGCCCACACCAGACCCAGCGCCATCTGCGAACCGTGACGTTTAAACGCCTCGCTCCACGGGGTCGCGTCATCGTCACGCTGCGGTGAATTCCAGACCACTTCCCAGCCGAGGAAGGCGCTGACCACGAACACGGTGTGGAACAGCATACGCACCGGCGCCAGCAGCACCGAGAACAGCATTTCCAGCATCAGCGAGATGAACAGGCGTATTGCACCGCCGTAAGATTTCGCGCCCTTGCACCAGATCAATACCACGCTCAGCAGCTTCGGCAGGAACAGCAGTATCAGCGTGGTGGAGAACAGCGCTATCGCCAGTTCAGGACGCCACTGTGGCCACACCGGGAATAGCTGGCGCGGTTGCAGGAAGTAGGTCGGCTCCATCAGCGTATGCACCACCTGCAAGGCAGTAGAGAGCGCCAGGAACATAAACCACAACGGAGCGGACAGATAGGACATTACGCCGGTCAGGAAGACTGCACGGTGAACCGGGTGCATGCCTTTAACCAGGAACAGGCGGAAGTTCATCAGGTTACCGTGACACCAGCGGCGGTCACGCTTCAGCTCATCCAGCAGGTTCGGCGGCAACTCTTCATACGAGCCTGGCAGATCGTAGGCGATCCAGACGCCCCAGCCAGCACGACGCATCAGCGCAGCTTCAACAAAGTCGTGTGACAGAATTGATCCGGCAAACGAGCCTTCACCCGGTAACGGCGCCAGCGCACAGTGCTCAATAAAGGGTTTCACCCGGATAATCGCGTTGTGCCCCCAGTAGTGGGATTCCCCCAACTGCCAGAAGTGTAAGCCGGCGGTAAACAGTGGACCGTAAACGCGGGTCGCAAACTGCTGACAACGCGCGTACAGCGTATCCATACCGGACGCTTTTGGCGATGACTGGATAATACCGGCGTTCGGGTTAGCTTCCATCATGCGTACCAGACCGGTCAGACACTCACCGCTCATGACGCTGTCGGCGTCCAGCACCACCATGTAGCTGTAGTTGCTGCCCCAGCGGCGGCAGAAGTCATCAATGTTGCCGCTTTTACGCTTCACACGACGACGACGACGGCGATAGAAAATCTTGCCCGCACCGCCGACGTCACGCACCAGCTCCATCCAGGCTTTCTGTTCGGCGATGGCGATATCGGCGTCGTAGCTGTCGCTAAGAATATAGACGTCGAAATGCTCAGCGTTACCGGTCCGCACCACTGATTCCCAGGTGGCACGCAGGCCCGCATAAACGCGTTCAACATCTTCGTTACAGATCGGCATGATCAGCGCGGTACGATGCTCGGGATTGAGCGGTTCATCCCCCACGGTCGAATAGGAGATGCTGTACTTATCGCGACCAATCAATAGCTGCAGGAAGCCCATCAGTGCGGTCCAGAAACCGGCGGAGACCCAACAGAACAGGATAGCGAACAGGAACAGGATGCCGGTCTGCAACACATACGGCAGAATCTGCATCACCGACTGCTGCCAGTTCTGATTGATCATCTCCATCGGGTCCAGCAGCGTCCAGCCCTGGTACGGCAGAATGGTCTTCATATACCAGGTGGCGACCACGGTCTGCATGATGGTGAGAATCAGCAGAATATAGCGGCGAATCGATCCGACATGACGCCATTTCTCTTCGGCACGCTGCTCTTCTGCGTTAGCGTAACGCGGCACCGATTTATGCCCACGCAGCGAGTCCCAGGCGCGCGCGACCGGGTTGGTCCGCCAGGCTTCCGGGAACATCAGTGAACGTCTGACCTTTGGCATCGCCTTCAGCGTGGTGCGATCCAGGTCATCTTTACCCAGTTGCTGACCGTTGGCGAGCGAATCAGGCCAGGCCATTTCGACCCGCGAAGAGACCGATTTTAACGGTGCATCATCGGGACGATCGCTGGCGGCCACATCCTTGCCCAGCGCATCATGAATGAAATGAAACGCCCAGGCATTCTGCAACGAGGCGCTGAGACGGGCCTTCCCCGCCGCATCCAGCGGCAGGGATTCCACGTAACGTTGAGGTGTAAAAGTCGATTTATTCATTGGCAGGTAACTGATAGCTCCAGGTTTCCGTCAATGTCTTGTCGCCGCTAACCAGCGCCGCACGCATTTCGGTGGGCTGCTTGTTGTCTTTCACACGCAGACGCAACACCAGACGCCAGCCTTTATTGACCGGGTTATAACGTACGCTCTGCTCCACCACATCCGCGTTTTTACCTACGCTGACCTGCGGTGCCACCTGACTGTTCTCCGCCATCTTGCTCATGTCTTTACCCACGAAGTCGATGGTGAAAGCCACGGTGCCATCTGGCTGACGCACCAGATTTGACTGCTTCACGTCACCCGCAGAACGCAGGGTATTCTTCACCCAGGCGGTATCGTCGGAGTGCAGCTGATTTTCATCACGTGAGAAGTGCAGGCGATATTTGAAGTTCATCTCTTTGCCCGGCTCCGGCAGCGTCTCCGGTGTCCAGAAGGCAACGATGTTGTCGTTGGTTTCATCAGCCGTTGGGATCTCGACCAGCTCGACGCGGCCTTTACCCCAGTCGCCTAATGGCTCAACCCAGCCGCTTGGGCGCAGGTCGTAGCGGTCATCAAGATCCTGATAGTTGCTGAAGTCACGCCCACGCTGCAGCAGACCAAAGCCCTTCGGACTCTCAATGGTGTAAGTGCTCACAGCCAGATGACGCGGGTTATTCAGCGGACGCCAGATCCATTCACCATTACCGCTGTGAATAGAAAGACCGTCTGAATCATGCAACGCCGGACGGAAGTTGTTCACGGTGGACGGCTGATTCTGGCCGAACAGGAACATACTGGTCAGCGGAGCGATCCCCAGTTTGCCAACGTTGTCGCGCAGATAGACTTTCGACTGCACATCAACGGTCGATGCCTGGCCCGGACGCAGCACAAAGCGATAGGCACCCGCTGCGCGTGGCGAATCGAGCAGTGCATAGATCACCAGCTGTTTATCCTGCGGTTTCGGACGTTCAATCCAGAACTCTTTGAAACGCGGGAACTCTTCACCGGACGGCAGCGCAGTATCAATCGCCAAGCCGCGGGCAGACAGGCCATAAACCTGACCGGCACCGATCACCCGGAAATAGCTGGCCCCGAGGAAGCTGGCGATCTCATCATCTTTACCCTTGCTGTTTAACGGGTAGAGCACTTTGAAACCGGCGAATCCGAGGTTTTTCACCGAGTCGGCGTCATGTTTTACATTGCCGAAATTAAAATAATCGGGGCTGTATTTGATTTCGCGCACCGCGTTAGCGGTCACTTCGTTAATCTGAACAGGGGTATCGAAATACATACCCTGGTGGTAAAATTCCAGCTTGAACGGCGTGCGCAGCTTGCCCCAATACGCTTTATCGTGGTTAAACTGGATCTGCTGGTAATCAGCAAATTTCATTTCACGAAATTGAGAGGGTAAATTGCTTTTTGGCGCTTCGAAGCTTTTCCCTGCCAACGCTTTGGCTTGTCTGGCAACATCATCGATGTTAAACGCCCAACTGTTATTGGCGTATAACGCCAGCAGAACTGCAGTACCAATCCAGCGTACCTTCATCAGTCCGGCTTTATTTTTTTCTTTAGTCAGCACATCCCCCCCTTTCGTGTGCTTAAATCAAACCCGCTTATCTTAAAGGATTATTCGGTTTTCCGACAGCTTATGCGCAACATTGTTCCCGCATTTCGTCAGGCAAAGACCCGCTTTTAGGACAATTAAACACTACGGATTCCACTGATAGTATACCTTGTTTATCGCAGGTAGAATTTCGCCCGAGCATAATCCGGTTTCAGGGCGAAACCGGTCAAACGTACTAACGAACTGGAACTTTATGAGTACAGCAAAACCTGAACGTGAATACTTCCTCGACTCTATCCGGGCGTATCTGATGTTACTGGGGGTACCGTTTCACGTTTCCCTCATTTACTCCACGCAGAAATGGGCGGTTAACAGCAATGACGCCTCTCTGTGGCTGACGTTGCTGAATGATTTCATTCACTCGTTTCGTATGCAGGTGTTTTTCGTCATTTCGGGTTATTTCTCCTACATGCTTTACCTGCGCTATCAGCCGAAACGCTTTCTTAAAGTGCGGCTGGAGCGTGTCGGCATCCCGCTTCTGACCGCCATTCCGCTGATTACCCTGCCGCAGTTTTTTATGCTGAAAAACTGGACTGCCAAGCTGGCCGACTGGCCGCGCTTCACGCCCTATCAGAAATTCAATAACCTGATGTGGGAGCTCATCTCGCACCTGTGGTTTCTGGTGGTGCTGGTGATGTTGACCACGCTCGGCATGGTGACCTTCCGCTGGTTGCGCGATCAACACCGCACCCTGGATTACAGCCGGGTCGGCTGGGGTTCGCTGGCTGCGGGCGTAGTGGGCTGGGCGCTGCTGTGGTGTGCCTTCCGTCGCCTGATCTTTCTGTTCCAGCCAGCCTGGCTGATGGATGGCCTGTTCAGCATCATCGTGATGCAGACGCTCTTCTATCTGCCGTTCTTTATGCTGGGGGCGCTGGCATGGAAGCATCAGCCGCTGAAACAGCTGTTTGTCCGTTTCAATCCGCTGATGTGGGCCGGCGCGGTAGTGATGTTTATTGCCTACTGCGCTAATCAGCGGCTGAGCAGTGGTGAAGGCTGGCTGTATGAACTGGATGCGCTGATCTCGACGCTGATGGGATTATGCATGCTGAACGTCTGCTTCTGCTTTGGTCATAAGCTGCTGAACTCGCACTCCCCGCGCATCATGTATCTGGTGAATGCGTCACTGTTTATCTATCTGGTGCACCATCCGCTGACGCTGCTGTACGGCATCTACGTCACGCCGCGCATCGAAAACAACACGCTGGGCTTTTTCCTTGGCCTGTTAATGGTGTTCGGGATTGCGTTCCTGCTGTATGAGATTCACCTGCGGATTCCGCTGCTGCGCTTCCTGTTCTCCGGTAAATTTGAACGCAAATAAACCGGGATCAGGCAACTAATGGGTGCCGGCCTTTAATGGTGTTAGCCAGAGACGGTTCACAAACTTAACGCAAAGGGAGCCTGCGCCAGTAGCAAAGCAAAACCCGCCAGCGATGGCGGGTTTTGTGTCTTTGCGGAGGGCGTGCGCGGCGTCCAGATTACAGCAGCCACTCAATAGGCAAGCGCCACACCAGCCGCACCTGCAGCCGCTGCCACCATGAGCAGCCCGGTTCATGCTTATGCACTATCTGTTGCGCCTCGCCGGGATACTCCAGCCAGTTCACCCGTCCCCACTTATCCAGCCGCAGCGTCCAGGCGCGATCGCGCATCGACTGACTGAAGCGCTCATGGGTCACCTGTGCCAGCGTTTCACTCTCAATCACCAGCCCCATTTCGGTATTGAGCACCGCCGAGCGGGGATCGAAGTTGAACGAACCGATAAACAGCGTCTGCTGATCGACGGAAAAAGTTTTGGCGTGAAGGCTGGAGCCGGAGTTACCGGTTAAGCCGCGATCGTGTGGGGCATCCTGCAGCGCCGCCTGAGGTTTAAGCTCATAGAGGGCGATACCGTGCCGCAACAGCTTTTTGCGCCATTTGGCATAGCCGGCATGCACAATCGAGACATCATTAGCCGCCAGCGAGTTGGTCAGAATGGCGATTTTCACCCCTTTGCGCTTCAGCGACAGCAGTTGCGCCACGCCAGCGCGGGTTGGCACAAAATAGGCGGAGATAATGTCGAACTGCCGTTGCGGTGTCCCAATCACCTCCAGCATCCGCTGCGGCAGCAGGGTTTTCGGACGCGCCTTACCCAGCCCTTTACGCGGATCGTCACTCAGCAGGCGGGTTCTGGCCCAGGTCAGCGCTAAGCTGTCCTGCGCCAGATCCTGCAACAGTGAGGCGTTTTCCAGCCGCTGCAGATAGCGCTGCACCGCCTCGCTGTGCCGCCACTCGGCAGGCAAACTGACGTTATCTTCCGCCTGCTCATCATCGTCCAGTACCTGCTGTAGCGGCGAGACCGGCCGGCTATTCCAGTAACGTTCAAAATCCTGCGCCACCTCCTCAACCACCGGGCCAATCGCCATCACGTCGAGATCGGCAAACAGCGGCTCATTGCCGGTGCCGAAGTATTCATCGCCAACATTGCGTCCGCCGACGATGGTGGTCACCCCGTCGACGGTGAAACTTTTATTGTGCATGCGGCGGTTGAGGCGGGCAAAGTCGGTGAGATAGCCCAGCGCCCGTAAGGTGCGAAATGAAAAGGGATTAAACAGCCGCACCGCAATATTGGGGTGACGGTTGAGCTGGGCCAGCGTTTCATCCAGGCCCGGCGTATTATTGTCGTCCAGCAGCAACCGGACTTTAACACCGCGCTGTGCCGCTTCCAGCATCGCGCTGAACAGCAACCGGCCAGAGAGATCGTTTTGCCAGATGTAGTACTGAATATCGAGTGAACGCTCCGCTTTTTGCATCAGCAGATAGCGCGCCGCAAAGGCATCCAGCCCATCGCTGAGCGGATAAATCCCGCTCAGTCCGGGATGACGCTGGCACTGCGGCTCCAGTTGCGCCTCCAGCCAGCTGGGCTGTTCGGATTGCTGAGGCAGCTCAAACGCTTCGGTCATGACCATTCCCTGTAAAATGCAGTTATTTTTATTATTCCCCGGCCCGCACGCTGACGCTATACGATCCTTCTGACTTCGTAAAACGCCGCGGCTGGTTTTAGTCTAGACTTAGTCGGACGATCTGTGACCGGCATTGCCCGGCAGGAGAGGAATATGTCACATCAGCCCCTTACAGACGCCCGCCAGCGCCATCATCCCAGCCTGTTTCGCAGTTTTTTCCAGGGCAGTTTTCCCTGCTCCACCGCCTGCCGCACGCCAGGGAAACGGCTGGATATGGTGATCAGCAGCGGTCACGATATGCTGCTGGAGAAGGATTACGCCGCCCTGGCCGAACAGCACCTGCTCACCGCGCGTGACGGGGCGCGCTGGCACCTGATTGAAAAAGTCCCGAATCAGTATGACTGGCAGAGCTTTCTGCCGATGATTGACGCCGCACGCCGACAGAATCTGCAGATTATCTGGGAGCTGGCGCACTTCGGCTATCCCGACCATCTTAATATCTGGAAAGCGGAATTTGTTGACCATTTTAGCCGTTTCGCCCGCGCGATGGCGCAACTGATGCGAGATGAGGGCATCGAACAGCCGTTCTTTACTCCGGTCAATCAAATCTCATTCTGGTCGTGGGCCGGTGCCGATGTCGCCTGGTTCAATCCGCACGCCGCGGGCCGGGGCAAAGAGCTGAAACGTCAGCTGGTGCGCGCCTCGCTGGCTGCCATTCATGCCATTCGCGAGGTCTATCCCGATGCGCGCTTTGTGCTGACCGATCCGCTGGTGCAGATTGCGCATCATAGCGATAATCCGGACAGTAAACCCTACGCGGATGCCCAGCATCAGGCGCAATTCGAAGCCTGGGACATGCTGGCGGGTCGCCTCGATAAAGAGCTGGGCGGCAGTGAAGATTGCCTTGATATTCTTGGTCTGAATTACTACCCCGACAACCACTGGTTCTTCCCCGATCGGCCGATGCCGGCAGACGATCCGGCACGCGTTCCGCTGCATATTTTGCTGGCGCAGTGCTGGCAGCGCTTCCAGCGCCCGATGCTGATTGCCGAAACCGGTGCCGAAGGCGAGGCGCGTGCGCCGTGGCTGCAGGAGATCAGTGAGAATGTCGCGGTGGCGCTGGATCAGGGGATTGCGGTGGAGGGCGTTTCGCTCTATCCGGTGGTGGAATATCCGGCCTGGGCGGATGACCGGCGCTCACCCGGCCCGCTGTTCGGGCTGGCCGATCCCAACGGGAATCGCAACCTGCACGAGGCGTTAGCGCTGGTGCTGCGCAGTCAGCAGATCAAATTTACCCGGCGCGATCAGACGTGCTGAGACGGCGGCGCTTTGGGATAGCAGGACTGGACATCCAGTGACGGATCGGTGGGATGACGTACGTCGGTGAGCCAGGTCATGGTAAACAGGAATGTGACGCCGATCAGGCAGGCGGTCAGCAGGCCGATAATTGCGATCAGTTTGTCATCTCTCGATTCCATCGCCGTCTCCTTTTCCCTTTCCCTGAATCGCCTGTGCGTTCAGCTCATCCAGAGCGTAATCATCAGGACAAAGATTATAAGCGTAACCGAGGTCACCGCAAGCACTACAATCGCGAAGTGCGCATCGTCGAGCGACTGGCGAATCGGCTCATCGTGATCGTCGGGTGGCAAAGGTAACGACATGGGGTTCCTGTAACATGGGTTCAGCTGACCGGTTATGCAGCGCGTCACAGTGTAGAGGAAAGCCTGAGTGGCGTCCGGTTCTTTCGTCTGGAAAATAAACGGAGTGCGCGCGGCACCCCGTTTTCACCACCATCGGCCCGATCAGAAGTCGTAGGTTACCCCGACTTTCAGCGTGCGGCCGTCGCCCTGTGACAGATAGGTACCGGTGTCATCCACGTTAGCCCAGTATTTTTCGTTGGTGACGTTTTCGACTCCGACGCGCCAGATCATCTCATTCTGATTAAGCTGAGTGCGGTAACGCAGCCCCAGATCCAGCGTGGTATAGCTGTCGATCTTTTTGCTGTTGGCGGCATCTGCCCACTGTGAACCGGAATGGGTGATCAGCGCGGTGGCGGTTAACCCTTCCAGCGGCCTGATGTCATATTCGGCACCCAGTGTATAGGTGTCGCGCGGCACGCCCACCGCCTGCTTACCGTCATAGGCGCCACCAGCGGTTTTTTCCATCACCGGGTCGAGCCAGGTGGCGCTGGCGTTAAGCCGGACGCCCAGTACCGGCTCGCCAAACAGATTCGTTTCAATGCCACGATGGCGCTGCTCACCGTTCATGCCATACACACCATTAGCGTCAATCATTCCCGACGGCTTTTTAATCTCAAACAGAGACAGCGTGCCGCCGATGCGGCCAAAATCGCCCTTCACCCCGACCTCATTCTGTTTCGAATGGGCGATGCCGGTAATGGCCCCCGGATTGACGACCGTATCATTACGCGGCGCCACCGAACCGGGCTGCAGCGCTTCGGTGTGGTTGGCATACAGAGAGATCGACTGCCACGGCTTGTAGACCACGCCATAGGTCGGCATCCAGCGGCTATTGGTGTAGCGCGAAGCGGTATCTTCCGCGCCGCTGTTGTAATTGTAATTACGCACCCACACTTTCTGATGGCGCGCACCCACGGTCAGCAGCAGCGAATCATCAAACAGGCCCAGGGTGTCGCTCAGCAGATAGCCCTGGGTACGCGACCGCGCGGTGGTCAGAGGATCGGAGAACTTGCCGCCGGCAAAGTTGGCTGTCGGCGCGGCAATTTCATCGGTGTGATAGATGTTGGTATTGGCATTGGTCAGCGACATCGCGTAGGCATTCTTCGCATTGGTGGTCAGCGCCGAGTAGCCGATGTTGACCTTATGCGAGATAAAACCGGTATCGAAATTGCCGCGCAGCCCGACCATACCGCTCATGTTGTCCTGCACGCGATTGGTATTAAAGGTGCCGATAGTGGCATCGCCCGCGCGGTTGATCAGTTTTGGCGTGCCATAGTTACCGGTTTCGTGGGCGTGCTGCGCACCTAAACCGGCATAGGCGGTCCAGCTATCGCTGAGATCGTATTCCGCCCGGGCCATGCCAAACTCCGATTCCATGTCGCTGTAGACCCATTTCTGGCTGTAGTTATGGGAATGGGAAGGCACTGCCGGAAGGAAGTCGACGCCGCTGATGTTGATGCCTTGCAAGCCGTCGTGGAAACTCTTTTTCTGGTAGCCGACGTCCAGTGAGGTACGTAACCGGTCACCGCGATAGTCCAGACCGATTGAGGCGGCGGTAGTGCGCTTCTTCTCGTCATCCACGCCGGTTTCCCCTTCGCGGTGGACCAGGTTAACCCGAACGCCAAACTGGTCGTTATCACCAAAGCGCCGTCCCGCATCCACCGTGGTACCGATCTGCGCATCGGAGCTGTAATCCACGCCTATCCGTGCCTGTGGAAGCTCCCCGGCATGTTTAGGTTCCAGGTTGATGATCCCGCCGACGCCACTGCTGGCCGCGCCGTTCAGCAGGCTGTTGGCGCCTTTGAAGATTTCAACCCGGTCAATCAGCGACGCATCCATCACCTGACGCGGCACCACGCCTGGCATTCCGCCATAGGTCATGTCATCGCCATCCAGCAGGAAACCGCGAATGCGGTAGCTTTCGGCGAAGTTACCGTAGCCTTTAACGTTTTGCACTCCGGCATCGTTACGCACCACATCAGCGATGGTTTTGGCCTGCTGGTCCTCAATCATTTTTGCGGTAAAGCCGATGATGTTAAACGGCACATCCATCGCCTTTTGCTCACCCAGCATGCCCAGCCGGCCGCCGTGCGCCACCTGCCCTTCCAGCCAGGCCGGCACTGTCTGATCGCCGCCCGGCTTAAAGCTGTCGTCGGGTGTCGCGGTTACCGTCATGGTCTGCCCGCTCTGGCTGGCGGTGGCTGAAGAGGCAGAAGGCGTTGCCGCCATCACGGGCAGAGATCCGGCACTGACCAGCATGGCCAGCAGAGTCGGTTTATATCCTGGGGTTAAAAGGCGCTGACGCATGGGTGGTTCCCTGATTTGAATTGGACTGAGAATCATTATTATTGCGGTTTGCGATTATGCGCAGGAGCGGGTCAATTGCAAGTAAAATTGCCGGTCAGGGAAGTGGATAGCTGAATGAAAAGCGGACAGGAGAGAATAAAGAGAATGCCCATGCCTTAACGGCATGGGCAGGCAGTCAGACGCCGCAGAAATGTTAATTAATGGATGAGGCAGCATTCCCCGCTGACCAGCCACCGCCCAGCGCGCGATAGAGATCGATTTGCGCCAGCAGCAGGTTGTTTTTCACCGTCACCAGATTCAGCTGCGTTGAGAACAGGGTGCGCTGGGCATCCAGCTCATCAAGGTAAGAGGCGTAACCGTTCTGGTAGCGGTTGCTGGCGATACGCAACGCTTCTGCCACATAGCGTTCCTGCTTCTGCAACTCTGCCAGCTGCTCCTCTCCCTGCCGGATCGCGTCCATCGCATCGTTCACTTCCGAGAAGGCGTTACGCACCACTTTCTCATAGCCGTAGAGCGCCTGATTACGCGTTGCCATTGAGACATCCACTGCTGCGGTCAGCGCTTCACGGTTGAGCAGCGGAGCCAGAATGCTGCCGCCGACGCTCCACAGGCGGAACGGGTTATCCGCCAGCTGATGCAGCACCGAACTCTGTAACGTGCCGGTGGCGGTCAGGTTGATATTGGGCAGCAGCTGCGCTTTGGCGGAGGCCAGACTGGCATCGGCAGCCAGCAGCTGACGCTGAGCCTGGACAATATCCGGACGGCGATTAAGCAGCTGTGACGGCAGCAACGACGGCAGATGCTGCGGCGAGATCTGTTCAAACTGCTGGCGGCGGGCGATTTCGCGCGGATTCATCGCCACCAGAATACTCAGCGCATTCTCCTGCTGCCTGATCTGGTGCCGGAGCTGTGGTATCTGCGCTTTGGCTGACTGATACTCCGATGCGGCCTGCATCCACTCCAGCCGCGAGGTATAGCCGGTTTCAAACTGGCGCTTCGCCAGCATCAATGAATTATTACGGGTCGCCAGCGTCGCCTCGGTAACCCGTAACTGCTCGTCCAGCGCGCAGAGGTTCAGGTAGCCGGTTGCTACCGAACTGGCGATGGTCAGTTCCGCTGCCGAGGCCGCCGCCTGTTGCGCCGCCAGCGACGCCCGTGAAGCCTCGATCGAACTGCTGCGCGCGCCCCATAAGTCAACGTCGTAGTTTGCCTGTAGCAGGCCCTGGAAAACATCGGTCTCATAAGGCTGACCGGTCACAGACGAAAGCGTACGTTCGCGGGTGGCCGCCGCGCCAGCACTCAGGGTCGGGAAATTGTCGCCCTGCGCCGCACGCAGCTGGGCGCGATACTGATCGACCCGCGAGCGCGCGGTCAGAATATCGGGATTGTTGCGCAGAGCCTGCGTCACCAGCCGGTTAAGATGCTCATCACCAAAGGCGCGCCACCAGCCAGCTTCCGGAGCGGCGTTGGGGCCGACCTGGTCGCGCCAGGCTGCCGGTATCGGCAGTGACGACGGCGCTTTTTCAACTTCGGTGGCGCAACCGGCCAGCGTCAGCGCCAGAGCCGCAATCAGTAAACGGCGGTCGATCATGGCGCGCCCTCACCTGCCGGTTGTGCCGCCGTATCAATACTCACCTCCACCGACATGCCGGGACGCAGTTGCTGCATATCGCCATCGTCGATACGAATGCGAACCGGAATGCGCTGGGCAATTTTGACAAAGTTACCGGTGGCGTTGTCGGGCGAAATGGCGCTGAACTCCGATCCGGCGGCGGGCGAAATAAATTCAACCTGACCGGTAAAGCGTTTGCCATCCAGCGCATCAACCCGGATGGTCACCGGCAGACCGGGCCGGATTCGCGCCAGCTGCGTCTCTTTCAGGTTGGCGATGATCCATTTACGGTTCGGCACTACCGAGGTCAGCCGCGTCCCGGCGGTAACATAAGCGCCGGTCCGCACCGACAACTGACCAAGCTGACCGTCATCCGGCGCGGTAATCCGGGTATTGGCCAGATCGATCTCCGCCAGTTCCAGTGCCGCTTTCGCACTGGCAACGTCGCCTTCCAGCGAGGCGCGGTTAACGATGACCGTTTGCAGATTTTGTTCTGCCACGGCGATTTGCGCCGCAGCCTGACGCACCTGCGCCTGCGCCTGGGCATTTGCCGCACGGGCCGCATCCCGTTCGCGCACCGACAATGAGCCGTCGGCGGCGAGGTTTTCGACCCGCTTCAGATCAAAGCCGCTTTTCAGCGCCTGCGCTTTGGCATTCTCCAGCACCGCTTTATTACTCTCAATCGTCGCCTGGGCACTGCGTCGCTGCTGCAGGTTATTGCTTAGCGCGGCTTCCTTCATCGCCAGTTGCGCCTGCGCCTGATGAACACGCTGACGGTAGATACGATCGTCGATGGTCATCAGCAACTGACCCTTTTTCACCGGCTGCAGATCGATCACCTCAACCGAGGTCAGGTAACCGCTGACCTGCGGGCTGATAAAGGTCACCTGACCACGAACATAGGCATTTTCGGTGCTTTGCACTGCGCTGGTAAAAGGCCAGAGTTGCCAGGCGTAGAGAATGACTAATACGCCAATCACCACAATGCCGCTGCCGGCGGCAATCGAAAGAATACGACGACGATTCGCACGATCGCGTTCTGCCGCCTGAAGTTCGTCCTGCTGACTCATTGTTTCTCCGTTGATTGCTGTAATTCGGCCAGCTGTTGCTGCTCTCGCAGGTTAAATTGTGCCTGCCGCCAGTCGAGATAACGCCGACGTGTTAAGCGCCAGATCACCCACATCAGGGTAATCAGGGCCAGCGCGGCCGTTAACAGATAGGTATCGTTGTACGCCAGCACGTTGGCCTGTAAGGTCGCCACGGTTTGCAGCTGGCTGCTGCTCTGCGCCCCGAGCAGAACGTTATCGCCGACCAGGCTGTTAAACAGCGCATTGTACTGGCTGAGACGTTCATTGACGTTAGGGTCCAGCAGCGAAAGTTGATCGCTGAGCAAACTGGAGTGATATTTTTCCCGCCAGGTCTGAAACGTCCCGAGGATCGCCGAACCGATCAGCCCGCCCAGGTTCTGACTCATGCCGAACAGCACCACAAAACTCACCAGGTTCTTCGGCTGCGTCACTACGCTGCCGATTCCCATCAGCATCGCCGGTGCCATGAAAAAAGCGCTGCTGAAGCCCAGCAGGAACTGGCTGAAGTACATATTGTTAGCGCGGGTCAGCGGGCTGGAGTGCGCATCCATCAGCGAGGCGATAATCATCACCACCAGCGAGGTGACGATGGGCCAGTTAAGGTGGTTGGGCTTGATGGTGAGCGCACTGGCGGCAATACCGACAATGACGCCAGCAATGATCGCCAGCGCCAGTCCGCGCATCTGATCGTTCTGCAGGCCAATCTGCTGTAAAAAACCCACCGCACCGGTGTTCTGCTCCGCCAGCACAATGCGGATCATGATCATCACAATGCCGAGACGCACCATCATGCCGCTACTCAGCCAGCGGGTATTGATCAGTGGATTGCGCCGGTTGTGCTCAATCACAATGGCGGTGACGATCAGCGTTAATGCGATGGCGGTACAGATGCCCAGCCACGGCGTGGTAAACCACCACTCAATCCGGCCCAGTGACAGTACGCCACACAGCAGCGCCATGCCCGGTGCCAGCAGCATAAAGGTGACGAAATCCATTTTTTCAAAGGTTTTGATCCGATCGCCGGGCGGTAACTTAATCACCAGCACGCCGCCCAGCGCAATCAGCGCCAGGCCCAGTTCAAACAGGTAGAGTCCGCGCCATTCATTGAGTTGCAGCAGTTCCGAAGAGAAGAGTCGGGCCAGCGGAATCGCCAGTTGCGATACCGTCAGACCGATCACCAGCGCTTTCAGGCGATGCTTCGCAGGCCAGGCCTGCACCTGATAATAGATACCCAGCGAGCTGAGCGCTGCCGCCACCATGCCGTGCGCAGTACGCACGATGATCGCTGAACTGAGATCGTTGGCGAACAGATGAAAAAACGCCACCAGCACATAGAGCACCAGAAACGCTTCGGTAAAGGCGCGCAGGCCAAACTGCTGTCGGAACTTCACCAGCAGCAGGTTGATGGAGATGTTGCCCATCACGTAGACCGCGGGCAGCCAGGCTATCTCATTGGAATAGGCGCCGAAGGTGCCCTGCAGGTTAATCAGATTGGCGGTCACCAGCGCGTTGCTTAGCGCGCCGGTCAGCGAGATCAGCAGACCTATCAGGCCAAACGCTATCCGTTTCGGCAGCGGATGCAGCGGGGTCGAAGGTGATCCCGGCAGCATCGGTTTTTCATGCGGTAACCATTCGCGCGCGGCGTAGGGATTGCGCTTCGCCACCTTTACATGCTTCCCATTCGCGTCAGCAACTGCTGCAGCACCCGTTCGGTGACGGCCAGATCCTGCGGGTCAATATCCGCCAGCATTGCGCTGCGCAGCGCATCTGCCTGGGTTTTTACTTTGGCAAACGCCTGATTGCCTTTTTCAGTCAGTACCAGGTGACGCTTACGTCGATCCTCCGGCGGCTGCACCCGCGACAGCAGCGACTGTTTTACCAGCCGATCCACCAGCGGCACCATGCTGGCATCTTCCAGACCCAGCATCTGCGCCAGTTCAGTCTGGGTCAGACGTTCAGGCTCGCTGGCAATCAGGCCAATCGCCATCCAGCTGCTCATGCTCAGACCGCTGTCTTTCAGATGACGGTCAACGGCCAGGCGCCAGGCGTGCGCGGTCAGATGCAGTAAATGGGTAAAAGTACGAGTGTGCGAAGACAAATGTTAGCAACCTAATAGTCAGACATCTAATTAAATGAAGGCGTTATTATACGCAAAGCGAAACGCGAATGAAAAGCGCCCGATCTGTTAAAAATTAGTGGATCGCGGCAGAATGTCCAGAGGCCGTAACCGGGAGTGCGACACCATGATAACAGCTGCGAAAAACTGGGTGGATTTGCGCCGTGACGCTGCCAGCGGTATTGAGTCGATTCGCGCCCATTTTACCGGACACGCTTACGATCCGCACTGGCACGACAGTTATCTGATTGGCGTGACAGAGCAAGGTGTACAGCAGTTTCATTCGCGACGCAAACAGCATCAAAGCCGACCCGGCACGGTGTTTATGCTGGAGCCGGAAGAACTGCATGATGGTGACGCGATCAACCCGCAGGGCTTCACCTATCGCATGCTCTACCTTTCACCGCAGCAGGTGCAGCAGCAGCTCGCTCCGCTGCTGGCTGAGGGGCCGGAACCGCGTGAACTGAGCTTTGCCGCGACCCTGCGTGACGACCGGCCGCTGGCTTATGCGGTGTGGCACGCCTTTGACGCGCTATGGCACGATCACCCCGCTCTGATTAAAGAGGCGGCGCTCGACCGGCTGTTTGGTCAGCTGACGCAACACCGGCTATGGCGATTGCCGGAAGCAGACTGCCCAGGCGATAGCCGGCTGGCACTGCTGGCGCGCGACTGGCTGATTGCCCATCATACGGAGAATCCGGGCTTACAGCAGATGGCACAGAGCCTGAACATCGACCGCTTCCGCCTGTCGCGACGCTTTCAGGCCCACTGGGGCTTGCCGCCGCATGCGTGGCTGGTGCAGTGGCGGCTGAGTCAGGCGCGACGGCGTCTGGCGGAGGGCCAGCCGGTGGCCGATGTGGCGGCGACGCTGGGCTTTGCCGATCAGAGTCATCTGGGCCGCTGGTTCAAACGAGCCTGCCAGCTCAGTCCGGCGCGTTATCAGCGCATCTGCACAAATCTTCCAGACCTGACTTAACCGGCTTGCCACAATGCGCTTTTTTAGTCAGGAGAAGCGTGATGCAGGATTTACGTTGTATGATGATTTTAAATGCCAGTTTGCCGCCGGGCAAAGCGACCAATGCCGCGGCGGTGATGGCATTAACGCTCGGCCAGCGCCATCCGGCACTGGTAGGTGACGCGCTGGAAGACGCCAGCGCCCATCCCAGCCCCGGCCTGATTCCGGTCGGTATTCCGGTTCTGGCGGCCACGCCCGAACAGCTCAGCCTGCTGCGGGAAAAGGGCGAACTGACCGGCTGCGATATGGTGCTGTTTCCGGAAGAGGGTCAGTCCACCACCGACTATCAGGCGCTGAGTGCTGCGATGCGTCAGCAGCCACGCCAGCAGTGGCGCTTGCTGGGCGTCGCTGTTGTCGGTGAGAAAAAGGCGCTGCGCAAACTGACCGCAAATTTAGCCCTGTTCAGCTAAGTCGGGTGCGGAAAGCCGATCGCGGTTTTCCGCCTCATTTTCAGACTGACCTCTGGCTGTACAGATTTTCTGTACAGATTTTTTCTCGGAATATTCCTTATAACCTCCTGTTAACCTTCATATAGCACATAATGCTCAATAATCCGATTGTACAGATCGGGATTCATTGTATAACTTTATCCCCACGAGTTGTCTTGCGACTCTGTAACGAATGATGCACTTGCGTCGCCTCTGAAGGTGTCAGTGGATTTCCACCTTCAGAGGTTATTTTTTTATCCGTTAATTTATGACGTTGGGTTCCTTCGCATCTGTCCATGCGGAGGTTTTTTTAATGTCTTTTTTGTCCTGACATCCGAAACGGAATCGGGCTGTTTTGAAGGGCTGACACATGCAAAACCAGAACATCGTTCCTAAAACCGATAAAGAGATTGCCGACTACTTTAATGCTGCGGCCAATAAACCGGCCAGTGATATGGAGATGCTCGGTTTACTGGTCGCGGAGATCCTGCAGTCCGGCATGCCGGTGAGTAACAAAGCGATCATTTCGAAATTGATTCATCGTCTGGAGCTGGAAAGCGACCGCGAATCGCTGGAAATTTACCGGCAGTTGCTGGAGCTGGTGGTTCACAAAACCCCGGATGATTTTTCGCTGTAATCCCGACTCCACGGAGGGAGTCACTCTGCCTTTTTCTGGTATCTTCGCCCTTCGCCCGGTAACATCTGCCTCTCACTGTTTATCCTGACTTTCTCGCCCTTCGCGCGAGAGCAAAACAAAATAAGAGCCTGCAACCTTTTATGACCCAATCAAATGATGTCGCTGCAACGCCTGTTGTAGCGAGTGATATCAGTGTCGGCCGCGTACTGCGCTCACCGGCACTGCTGACCCGCGAATGCCTGGCCGGTGTGATCACCGCGCTGGCCCTGATCCCTGAAGTGATCTCCTTTTCCGTTATTGCTGGCGTTGACCCGAAAGTCAGCCTGGTTGCCTCAGTGGTGCTCTGTCTGACCCTGTCGATTCTCGGTGGACGTCCGGCGATGGTCACCGCTGCGGCCGGTTCGGTGGCGCTGGTCATCGGTCCGATGGTGCATCTGCATGGGGTTGAATATATTTTGCCGGCGGTAGTGATGGGCGGCGTGATTCAGATCCTGTTTGGGGTAGCCGGACTGGCGCGCATGATGCGCTACATTCCACGCTCGGTGATGCTGGGATTTGTGAACGCGCTGGGCGTGCTGATTTTCTTTGCGCAGGTTCCGCATGTCTGGGGACAATCTTCGCTGGTGTGGATCTTCTTTGCCGTGACGCTGGCCATCGTGCTGCTGCTGCCACGTCTGGTGAAAAGCGTCCCCTCACCGCTGGTTGCCATTGTCGTGGTGACCGCCGTTGCCCTGCTGATGGGCTATCGGATGCCGAACGTCGGTGATGAAGGACCAATGAGCCCCGGCCTGCCCGGTTTTAACAGCCTGATGGTGCCGCTGAATCTGCAAACCCTGCAGATTATCTGGCCTACCGCGCTGAGTATCGCTTTTGTCGGGCTGATGGAGTCGCTGCTGACCGCCAAGCTGGTTGATGATCTGACCGATACGCCTTCCAGCAAGCGGCGGGAATCCTGGGGTCTGGGCGTCGCCAATATTTTTGCCGGTTTTTATGGTGGCATCGCCGGTTGTGCCATGATTGGCCAGACCATCGTTAACGTGGAGCTGGGCAAGGCGCGCAGTCGGGTCTCGACGATTGCTGCCGGACTGGTGCTGCTGCTGCTGGTCACCGGCCTGAGCCAGATTATGGCGCAAATCCCCATGGTGGTGCTGGCGGGGATCATGATGGTGGTGGCGGTAAAAACCGTTAACTGGCACAGCCTGCAACCGGCAACCCTGAAACGCATGCCGTGGTCGGAAACGCTGATTATGCTATTAACGGTGGTGGTGACGGTCTGGACCGGAAACCTGGCGCTGGGCGTGCTGGCCGGAGTGATTGTCGCGATGATGCTGTTTGCCCGCCGTATTGCGCATGTCATTCACGCGGAGCGTCAACTGAGTGAAGATGGCGAGTCGGTACGTTATACGGTGCGGGGGCCCCTGTTTTTTGCCAGCAGTAACGATCTGTTTGAGCATTTTGATTATGCCCACGATCCGAAGAGCGTAATTATCGATTTAACTCATGCGCAAATCTGGGATGCGTCGAGCGTGGCGGCACTGGATGGCATTGAATATCGCTATCAGCGCTATGGCACAGAGGTCACCATTGTGGGACTGGATAACCGTAGCACTGACTTCCACCGCCGGTTGACCGGTAATTTCGGTTAGCCTTGCGGTTGCCCCTGACCGATCGGCTGTCTGATGGACAGCCGATCGGATTCAGGCCTGTTGCCGGCGCGCTTTGTAGCGGGCCACCATCGTCACCAGCGCCTGATAGATCAGACCGGCGTAGAGACTCATCAGAATCGCCATTGCTGGCTCTTTGCCCTGCTGCTGCCATGACATAAACCACATGAACACGCCCCACAGAACAGAGAACACCAGCCAGCCGCGGACGAACTTCACGATGCCATTCATAACCACTCCTCTTAAATGAAGCGCTACCTTAGCGGTGTTCGGCACAAAACGCATTGTTGTCATAGCTGAGTTGAGAGGCGCCTCAAATAAAACCGACCCCGATTTCGTTCTGGCGGGCGCAGCGTGGTGAGCCAGGTGATTCCCGGTCGCTTTTCTATACTCAATGCACCGTCTGAACTTTCAGGATATTTTGATGAAACGTTGCGCTTTATTACTGTCAGCTTTTGCCATTATCACCACCCTTTCCGCCTGCGCGCCTCCGTCGCCTGGCAGAGATGCGCCACCGCCGCCCTCACCGCCAGGCGGTCAGCAGCCGGTTGGAGCGCCCGGTGGCAGTGGACCGGTTGGGCAGCCACAATCCTGAACCGGTGCCACTGAGCACAGGCTATTCCGCCCGGTACGCGATGCTTCAGACGCCGGGCGTTCTAATGCCGATGGGCACATCCGCACTCAGACATTTCGCCCGGTCTCTGTTTGCCAAAATGGGAGTGGCGAATCTTTAACACGCCTTCACGCTCCTCGGCTTCTTCTGCTGCCACTGTTCCGAGCAGATGATTCAGCGCGTGGCTAATGCGCCAGCCGATATTGTCGGCCCAGGTGGTCAGATGCCAGGTAGAGGAGCGCGCTTCGTCAACATCGCCAAATCCCGCCACCGCAATGTGCGCACCCTGACCAAAATCACGGATCGCCTGCATGGCACCAAATGCCAGTAAATCACTTTCGCAGAAAAGCGCCTGAATGCGCTCGGCCGCGCGGGTCTGTTTCAGGTAACGGGTCACAGCCTGATAAGCCTGTTCGCGATCGCTGCCATCTGCCAGCAGTTCGACCGCAAGGGTGTGGTTCGCCGTCATCAGGCTGGCGTGATAGCCTTGCATTTGCGGCGATCTGCCTGGATGACGCTGCAGAGAGCCAAAACGCTGGTGCCCCTCAGCCAGCAACAGACGGCCCATCTCCTCGCCCGCCCGTCGGGCATCGTGCTGCACGTCCGGCTCAGCATCTGGCCGAATTACCGGCAGCGAGCTGGCCGCAAGCGCCTCATCCCATTGCCGATCACTTACCCCGTCGGACAATACCAGTAAACCGCGTAGCCCTAATGGTGCAGCCTGCGTTAACTGTGCGGTTAGCGTCTGTCCGGTGTCGGCGGGTAATAGCAGCATCAGCGCGCCGCGTGTGTTGAGCTGGCGCGCCAGTTCGTTGAGGACATTCTGATGACAGGGAGCGAGTAACGGGCTGGTGACTACGCCAATCATCATGGGAAATGCGGCTTCAGGCTGTCGGGAAGGGGAAAGCGTCATCATCAGTGTCCTGACTTCTCTGCGGCTAAGAACAATAGCCCCTACCATACTGGAAATAGCTGACTTTCAACAGGTTACAAAGCCAGAGCCAGGCCGCAAAAATGCGTGAAAAATAATGTAATGGGCGGGCAGCGACCAGAGGACCCAGGGAAGCCTGGCGGCATGTGATTTCGCCTTCAGGCGGGTCCGGCCGGCCATCAGCTGCACTCGGTGTTATTTCATCCCGAGAGATGCGTTTGCCGCTGAATACGTTTTGGCTGCTGAGAAAACGGATTTTTCAGTGCGTTAGCACTCGCATCAGAATAGTGACGCCAGATAAGAAATCTATTTCTCTGTCATCAGCACACCCTATTAATAAGCCAGCCGCCAGAATCAATTATTGGCGCGCTTTAATATCCGCATAATTCTGCACAACTCCCCACAATGCGACGCGATGCGAAAAAGAGAAGCCGTACGCGCATCGGTTATTATTGTCAGGCCGCTCCTGTCATAAGCATATTCCGCCGAAACGTTCCGGTCAGCACCGCTTTGATGGCACCCTGATTCAGCCTGCATCTGCACGGGAAAACGTAGCGCCTGACCCACAGTCAAGGCCAGGGCGTTTCAGCCGGTCAGTGCGGGAAGTGTGTTGGCGGCGGTCCGGCGGGCGACAGCAGGACCGGGCAGCAGGAGTTGAACCTGCATCGGCAACCCACCAGGAGTTGCAGTAATACCGTTATACCATGCCCGTAGGGTCACGTGCCGCGTGAAGGTTTTTTCTCTGGTATAGGTGCCTGCTGCTCTGTCTGCCCTGCCCCATAATCTGTCTGACGCGCATAGGCGGAATAGGGAAAACAGGACGCTATCGTCAGCGGATTTTTACACTGCGCGCAAACGGCGCCGTGGTGGCCCGACTCCGTTTCATCACAGGCGGTAAAGCGGAATTTTCTGCAGCCACATGAAGGACATTTAAAGGTTAGCATGCCGATTATTCCACTGGCTTTTACTGCCGCAATGATGCCTGATTAAATAAAGGGTAGTGCCCGCTAATTAGGCTGCAAGCGCAAGCGGTGACAATTTGATAAAACCGTGCAGGTCGTAAAAATTATTTACTGTGGCTTTTAATAAGTGATTATTCAGCTAGCCTTACTATCCAGCCTGTCGGGAAGACTATTCCGGCGCAGATGACTGTATTAAGCGAAGAGGTAAGTACCATGCCCTCAGGACAATTTTATATTATTGATCATCCCGAACTGACGTTCACCGCCAGTTACCATATTGATACCGTCAATGAAAAACCGTTTAAATCGCGTATGGTGCTTGAGATCCAGAAGCAACTGCAGCCGACAGAGGCGTTTGATACGGCCCGTATCGGTCAGGAGGTCACCTTTGTCTCTTCCAGCGGCGAAGCGCAGCGCCTCTATCTGATCAGTAACACTGACGATCGGCTGGTGTTCAGTTCCCGTGCCTGAAGGTGAGGCAGTTTTTACCGGGCATAATGGCAGTGGCGTCTGAACGGAAAAGTGGGCCGTATTGCAAATCGCAGGCACAAAAAAACCGCCTCTGAGGGGCGGTCATACGACACTGCTTATCATTGATTTTATTGGTAATTCGATATGGTGCCCGGGGCGGGACTTGAACCCGCACAGCCTTACAGCCGAGGGATTTTAAATCCCTTGTGTCTACCGATTTCACCACCCGGGCAGGGTGTAACTGGAGGCGCGTCCCGGAGTCGAACCGAGGTACACGGATTTGCAATCCGCTGCATAGCCACTCTGCCAACGCGCCTTAAACTGATGTGCCGTCAGGTTAACCTGACCTGCGAATCTGGAGCGGGAAACGAGACTCGAACTCGCGACCCCGACCTTGGCAAGGTCGTGCTCTACCAACTGAGCTATTCCCGCATTTTTCAGCAACTGCATCGAACTTGCTGATTTTATTTACCTTCTGGCAGACTGGCTGCCGTTCGATGCGATGCATTCTACTGACCTCACGCAATGAGTCAATAAAATTATCCTCACTGTGTGTCTGTTTGCTGCTTTTTGAATCGCATCGATCACGGTTCGAGCAGATCGCCGCGTGCAGCACTCAGATACTGGAACATCGACCAGAACGTCAGCACCGCTGCAATGTATAACGCCACCACGCCAATCCCGACCACGGTGCTGTCAGGACGCCACAGCAGGGCAAACAGTGACAGCATCTGGGCAGTGGTTTTCACTTTGCCAATCCATGAAACGGAGACGCTACTGCGTTTGCCAATCTCAGCCATCCACTCACGTAGCGCGGAGATGATAATTTCGCGGGCAATCATGGTGGCGGCAGGCAGGGTAATCCACCAGGCGTGGAAATATTCCGCCACCAGCACCAGCGCCATGGCCACCATCACTTTATCCGCTACCGGATCAAGAAAGGCACCAAAGCGCGTGGTCTGTTTCCAGCGGCGCGCCAGAAAGCCGTCAAACCAGTCGGTGACGGCGGCGAAAATGAAGATCAATGCGGTAGCCAGCGGCGCCCAGTGAAACGGCAGATAGAAAGCCAGCACAAAGAACGGGATGAGGACGACTCGGAACAGGGTGAGACACGTCGGAATGTTAAATTGCATATGCCGGTAACTGTCTGGAATGGGTAGAATTTAACGTATGTTCCTACATTGCCCCCCCCGTTTCAATGCTAGTGTTTCAACGAGTAGTATATTTTTTCTGCCAGCGCGTGTGAGATACCCGGTACATTGGCGATCTCTTCCACCGATGCATTCATCAGCGGTTGCAGGCCCCCCATATACTTGAGCAGTTGCTGACGCCGTTTCGGCCCTACCCCTTCGATGCTTTCCAGCGCACTGGTGTTCTTGACCTTAGCCCGTTTTTTGCGGTGGCCCGAAATTGCATGATTGTGAGCGTCGTCACGAATATGCTGGATGACATGCAGCGCAGGCGCATCCGGCGGCAGCGATACCCCCTCGCCTTCCGCTTCAAAGAACAGCGTTTCCAGACCGGCTTTACGATCGCTGCCTTTGGCGACACCCAATAGAATCGGGTGGGATTTATCCCAGGGCACATCCAGTTCGGCAAACACCTGTTTTGCCTGTGCCAGCTGCCCTTTCCCGCCATCGATCAGGATCACATCGGGGATCTTATCCTCTTCGATGGCTTTACCATAACGTCGGCGCAGCACCTGATTCATCGCCGCATAGTCATCGCCCGGCGTGATGCCGCTGATGTTATAGCGGCGGTAATCGGCACGCAGCGGACCGTTCTGATCAAACACCACGCAGGAAGCGATCGTCTGTTCGCCCATGGTGTGACTGATATCGAAACACTCCATGCGGGTAATTTTGTCGAGTTCAAGAAACTCTGCCAGCGCCGCCAGACGCTGATGAATGGTCGAGTGTTGCGACAGCCGGGTGGTTAACGCGGTTGCGGCGTTGGTCCGCGCCAGTTTCAGATAACGGGCACGGTCACCGCGCGGTTTACTCTGAATCGAGACGCGACGACCAGCCAGTTCACTCAGCGAGTCAGCCAGCAGTTCGCGCTCCGGCAGCGTAAAGTCGAGCAGGATATCGCCCGGTAAGGTGCGCGCTTCACTGCCCTGCAGATAGAACTGCCCGACAAAGGTTTGCACCACTTCGGCCAGATCGGTATCCGCCGGCACTTTCGGGAAGTAGCTGCGGCTGCCTAACACTTTGCCCTGACGAATAAACAGCACATGCAGACAGGCCATACCCGCCTCATAGGCTACGCCCATCACGTCCAGATCATCGCCCTGATTAGAGACAAACTGCTTCTCGGTAATCCGACGTACCGCCTGAATCTGATCGCGCAGGCGCGCCGCTTCTTCAAATCGCAGCCCGACGCTGGCCTCTTCCATCCGCTTCACCAGCAGATTCAGCACCTGGTCATCTTTGCCCGCCAGGAACAACCGCACATAATCGGTTTGCTGCGCGTACTCCTCTTCGCTCACCAGACCGGCAACGCACGGCCCAAGGCAACGCCCAATCTGGTATTGCAGACAGGGACGTGATCGGTTGCGATAGACGCTGTTTTCACACTGGCGGATCGGGAACACCTTTTGCAGCAGCGCTAAAGTTTCACGCACCGCATAGCCGTTGGGAAACGGACCGAAGTATTCCCCTTTGGCATGTTTCGCGCCGCGGTGCATCGCCAGACGTGGATGCGTATCCGCGCTCAGGAAGATGTAGGGATAGGATTTATCATCGCGCAGCAGTACGTTGTAGCGCGGCTGATAGAGCTTGATGTAGTTATGCTCAAGCAGCAGCGCTTCGGTTTCGGTGTGGGTTACGGTGACATCGATGTGCTGGATATTACTCACCAGCGCTTCGGTCTTGCGACTGCCGACCTGAGTGCGAAAATAGCTGGTCAGACGCTTTTTCAGATCTTTGGCTTTACCAACATAGATGACGTTGCCTGCGGCGTCATACATGCGGTAGACGCCAGGCTTGCTGGTCACCGTACTCAGAAAGGCTTTGGGGTTAAAAACGTCACTCACTACTGATTAACGGCTCCGCATTATAGAGGCCATGTCGAATGGCCAGATGCGTTAACTCTACGTCACCACTGATATTCAGCTTACTGAACATCCGATAACGGTAGCTGTTAACGGTTTTAGGACTGAGATTCAGCTGCTCGGAAATTTCCGTCACCTTTTGTCCTTTGGTGATCATCAGCATAATCTGCAATTCCCTTTCCGACAAACAGCTGAAAGGTGATTCAGCTTTCTGGGGCTCGATCTGACTCAACGCCATCTGCTGCGCGATGTCTGAGGCAATATAGCGCTGTCCGGCATTGACCGAGCGGATCGCATTAATCACTTCCTGTGGCGCGGCCCCTTTACTGAGGTAACCGGCGGCACCGGCCTGCATCACTTTGGCGGGCAGTGGATTCTCGGTATGAATGGTCAGCATGATGATTTTGATGTCAGGGTTGTAGCGCACGATTTTTCGTGTCGCCTCAAGTCCGCCGATACCAGGCATATTCATATCCATCAGCACTACATCAACCTGATTGGCGCGACACCACTTTGCTGCATCCTCGCCACAGTTAACTTCTCCAGCCACCACCAGACCTTTGACATCCTCCAGGATGCGGCGGATACCAGCACGGACCAGTTCATGGTCATCAACAAGAAGCACACTGATCAACGGGAAGACTCCAGAGGCTAAAAAAAGAGGAAGCGATTAACGATTTCAGGCGGTAATCATACCTGCTTTTACCTCAAAAGCACATCAACAAAGCAAAACTGTAGGTGGGATACCTGATTCAAAACGGCGGCGTTTGTTTTCCGGGTCGGGGTCTCACGCTGCCGTTGACTACCCTGACAATATTAAATTAAACTTTTTATTTTCAATAAGTTAAATTATTTGCCCGGCGACACCCACGCCTGGCGCATTGTGCTGGCAGGCCGTGGCAGAAGGCTATGATAACTTTCCGCGATTGATTAGCCCGGCTGGACTGAATGCCTTTTCGGATGGAAGCGAACCGGCTGCCTCAGCAACTTAACGGCCCTGTGGTATACTCACGCACTGCTGTACGGACTTGATTGCCGACACGTTGTTATTCACCAAGGAGAAAATCATGAGCGATGAAGATTTTGCCACTTCGCAGGAAGCGCGCAAATTATCGGATGAAATAGCGGGTCTGAAAATGATGATCACGCTGATTCTGAAAGGTATGGGTCAGGCGGATGCCGGAAAAGTCATTATCAATATGGAACGCTACGTGCAGACGCTGGGCGACAAGCCACAGGCAGAAGTGTTCAGCAACACCATTAAGCAGATCAAAGCGGCCTACCGCCAGTAAACATTTTGCCCCCAGCTGCGGGGGCAAATTATTTAGTTGTGCGACTGCCAGTTAACCGAAACACCCAGCGACGGCAGCACCTCTTCCGGACTGAAACGCCGGGTACCGCGATACTTCTCCGCCAATGCCGGCTGCACCACCGGAATGCGAATCGCGAACAGATTATCCTCTGACAGAATTAATCCCGGCGTCAGCGGTTCATACACCACCTGATGCTGCTCGAACATCTTCTCAAGCATCGGTGTCGCTGAACTGATGATGTACTCCATGCCATTCAGTTCTGCCAGCTGCACCGCGTGCCAGAGAATGTTCAATGGCAATTCAGGGTCCACTTCCAGCCGTGCTGAAAAGCGCGACATCTCCCACACTTTCTCATGGCTGAAGGGCAAGACAATGCCTTCACTTTGTTCAGGCTCGAACCACGGCATTAATCGCGCGCAGCCGCTGATTCCATCACGCGCATTCCAGGCGATCAGCCAGGTCACATCTGAACGATCGTAGCGATCATATTCCTGTCCCGGCGTGCTAAGACGGGGAGGAATCGACCATCCCTCGCCGCGCGCAAATACGCTATACCGGTAGCTGCCAAGTTCGGCGAGCAAAGAGGATGGCATATCCTTTAATTGCGTTTGAACTATTTTCATCATGCGCCTCTGACATCCCCATGTTTGCAATGATTTCTTTGCGCCAGCCTGGCAAAGCCCCGGCGCAGGGTAGACAACTGACCCGGACGAGGGAACTACTAAATTTAGTAGTTGCCTTTCATCTAAATCAGCCCGATCGCCGCTGCATAACAGGCAATCTGAGTTTTATTGGAAACATTGAAACGCTTTTGCATATTTTTCTGGTGAAAGTTAACGGTATGTTCAGAGATGGATAAAATAAGTGAAATTTCTACCGCCGTTTTTCCTTCGGTAGTCCATTTCAAAATTTCCAGCTCGCGCTGACTAAACTCTTTTTTTAGTACCACCATGGCATCATCGCTAAAGCGTTCCAGCGTATCCAGGCTTAGCTCCGCTAAAAAGTGTAGTTTGACTTCCAGTTCAATGCGGCGCTCGTCAATAGGAAGCGGCTGTTGCGATGATATAGATAATATACCAATGACGCGATTTGGTGCCATTGCAGAGCAAGAAAAACCGCTCTGTAAGCCGTGCTCACGCGCCTCATCCCACAGGTTACCGGCCTCAGTAAACTGCTCTCGCGCCCACACCATTCCTCTGCCCGGCCGCTGACAGCGTTCCAGCACCGGATCGACCGCGTAATAATTGTTCGCCTCATAATGCTTAACCCAGTATGCGGGATAGGTGCTGTGCAAATGAATGCGCGGCCGACTAAAAGGCACCGGATGCTGAATCAGAAAAGCAAAATAGTCGAAACCTAATGCTTCAGTAAATTGTTGCAATAACGTCTTCAGCTCAGATGAAAGCGTTAATGCCTGAAATTTTTCTTCCGTCTCACGCCGCCAGACGAAATAATTTTCGGTACTCATATTGCCTCGGCATTATTTTTACGCAGGTGTGCATTATTATTCATTTTGGTTATTCAGATAAAAAATAAATGTTCAGGAGTAAATTAATTGATTGTACAAACCGGCATCGCCGTAATAAACATGGCATTTAATTCTTCGAAGGCCGGGCTACGCCATAATCCCCTTTCCCCACTAATATGAGGCCGTACGAAGCAACTTTCAATCAAAGCCGAAGAATAAGATTTTTCTGATAGAATTTCAATCATTCTGTTTCAGTCCGTTTTTTCATCAAATTGAAAATGGCCACTGTACGCCTGAAAATTTATTCCCCGACCGCCAGGAACTGACGTGTAAACAGCGCGTTAATCACCATTTTAATAAGCGAAGCGGCAGATATTGGACTGCAACATATTTTTTAGCGGGAAATAAGCATTCATTACACTCTTTTTGGGTTGAGGCTACGCTTAATCTGCGGCAACCGGTGCTGAGTCCGCTCTGACAAGACGAAAACAGCCCGTGGCCCGCGCGATTCAACAGGTCATGGATTAACACGCCACGGGAGCATACGATGCTAAATCAGTGGGCTTTACTTTTTCTGGTCTCAGGCGCGTGCACCGCGCTGATGATTATCAAAGATATTTTACTTTATCGTCAGCCAGCGTCACTGATGAACCTGATCTGGCCGCTGACCGGTCTTTATCTGCCGTTTATCGGCTGGCTGGCCTGGTGGTATCTGGGACGCATTCCCCGTCATCAGCTAAAAGCAGCCCTGCTGATACGGCAGAAATCACCCCGCCACACCGGCTGGCAAGCCCTATTTATCGCCACCACCCTGTCAGCCAGCGCCTGTATTTTAGCGGAGGCGATAACCTTACCAATTATCACGCTGCTGAACTATCTTAAAATATCGCTGTTGATCTGGCAGCAGGCAGCGATTTCGTTACCGATCTCTTTACTGCTCCTGCTGCTGTTCCATTTTTTTACGCTGGGCCAACATGAAAAAAAATCATTCTGGCATAAGCTGTCGCTGGCATTTAAACGCAGCGCATTTCCCCTGCTAATCTATCAGGCGGGCATTTTTCTCTTTATGTCACTGGCCCTGAAATTTGTGCTGCATCAGCAGATTAATCCTTCCCTGAGCATTTTCTGGTTCATGCTGCAATTAGCGATGATCACTGGATTTGTTTTTTCCTGGCCAGCCAACCATTTCATTATTAAACGCGGTATTAATCCGGTTTTATGATTTATCGGCAATAACCGGCACCGCGCATACCCAGATGAAAGTGGGTCGCATGCGCGGCGTTATAATCGGGTCCCAGCGCGTTACCAAATACCTGACAGCCGCCTCGCCACAGCGTATGTAACAGCGCGGCTTTATCCGCTGGCTGTTGCCAGTGGCGACTGACATCAATCCGCTGGCCGTTAGCCAGCTGAAAACCGGTGACATCCCAGGCATCAGCCGTGGCATGTTCACTTAATCGCCCCTCGGACCGATGGTAAATATTGCGACAGGCGTAGCTGCCAACGTGGGTAATGCGTACCAGCGGGCTTTGCATCTGTTGCAGCGCCTGTTCGCGGCTGTGTAGCACATACATGGTGCTGGCTACCGCCATCGGACAGCTGGCCAGAAAGCTGCTGCTCAGGCTGACCGGGCCAAATGCCCGGATGCGCAGCGGATCGGCGATCGGGCAATTACCCCGCACCGGTGGTCGTTGGCTGAAGCTGACCCAGCCCGCCTGCTGCGCGCGCCGCATCACATCCAGACAGGCCGCCGGATTACCCGCCAGCCGTTTCATCTTGAGCTGCGTCATCCAGCCCGGCGGGTCGGTCACCGACAGCGGGATAAAGGGATTAAACTGCGGCGGCAGATGCTGTTTTAGCCAGGGTAAACTGACCCATCCCAGCGCAATCAACAGCAAAAACAGGATAAGCGTGCGCATAGTCCCTCTCGCAGCATGATGAATAACAAACAAAAAGTGTAGAAGCACAATCCCCGTCGCGCCCTCTGTCTGACACAACGTGATGAAAACTTACCCAGCCTGACGCAGAATTAAGCCGAACACGGCATTGCTACTGTCTGATTAAGCGGCAATGGTCACAATTGATCAAAAACCGTTACCGGCTTTAGCGCGTCTTCCACTATCTTATGCCAGCTTGCCTTCAGGCAGACTCACTTAATAACAGCCAGCAGAGCTGACACAACATCAAGAAAGGAAAGACTATTCTATGGTTGATCAATCTAAAGACGCGCCACTCACGCAGGAAGGTCCGGATAAACTCCGGCGTAACCTGCACAATCGTCATATTCAACTTATCGCTATTGGCGGCGCTATCGGCACCGGTCTGTTTATGGGTTCCGGTAAAACCATTAGCCTGGCGGGACCCTCGATCATTTTTGTCTATATGATCATCGGTTTTATGCTGTTCTTCGTGATGCGGGCAATGGGCGAACTGCTGCTCTCTAATCTCGAATACAAATCATTCAGTGATTTCGCGGCGGATCTGCTGGGGCCGTGGGCCGGCTATTTCACCGGCTGGACCTACTGGTTCTGCTGGGTAGTGACCGGCATTGCCGATGTGGTGGCCATCAGCGCCTACTTCCAGCTGTGGTTTCCGGGCTTCTCGATCTGGATGAGCGCCCTGCTGTGCGTGGTGGTTTTCCTGACGCTCAATATTGCGACGGTCAAACTGTTTGGCGAGATGGAGTTCTGGTTCGCGATTATTAAAATTGTGGCGATTGTGGCCCTGATCATTACCGGCATTGTGCTGGTATCGATGCATTATCCTTCACCTGGCGGCGGTACCGCCTCGCTGAGCAATATCTGGGATCATGGCGGGATGTTCCCTAAAGGGCTGAGCGGCTTTTTTGCTGGCTTCCAGATAGCGGTGTTTGCCTTCGTCGGGATTGAACTGGTCGGCACCGCAGCAGCAGAAACCCACGATCCGCACAAAGTACTGCCACGCGCGATTAACGCCATTCCGCTGCGGGTGATCATGTTTTACGTGCTGGCGCTGATGGTGATCATGGCTGTTACGCCGTGGACCCAGGTGATGGCCGATCGCAGCCCGTTTGTTGAGATGTTCGTGCTGATTGGTCTGCCCGCTGCCGCCAGTATCGTCAATTTTGTGGTGCTGACCTCGGCGGCATCCTCTGCCAACAGCGGCATTTTCTCCACCAGTCGTATGCTGTATGGCCTGTCGCAACAAGGTGTGGCCAGCCGCGCCTTTGGTCGTCTTTCTGCCCGCGCCGTTCCCACCACCGGACTGTTCTTCTCCTGCCTGTGCCTGCTGGCGGGTGTGGCGCTGATTTACCTGATCCCGGATGTGATGACGGTATTTACCCTGGTGACCACCGTTTCCGCCATTCTGTTTATGTTCGTCTGGACCATTATTCTCTGCAGCTATCTGGCCTACCGTAAAAAGTATCCAGAGCGTCACGCACAGTCTGGTTTTAAGATGCCAATGGGCAAGTTCATGTGCTGGGTCTGCATGGCATTCTTCGCGTTTGTGCTGGTGCTGTTGACCCTGCAGGAAGATACGCGCCAGGCGCTGATGGTGACACCGCTGTGGTTTGCCCTGCTGACGATGGGCTGGCTGTTGCGTCGTCGTCAGGCTCGCTAATCGCCGGTTGAATAGCAAAAAGCCCGGTCAGTGACCGTAAAGCTTGTCAGTTAAGCGGCAGGTGATAACGCAGCCTGGTGCCGCTCAGGGGCTGGCGGTCCTCGCGCCGCTGCGCGGTACCTTCACTTCATTCGTCTGCCTGACGGACCGCCGGGGATGGCACATCCTGTGCCGCCCCGCCTTTCGCCCGCGTCCTGCGGGCTCTCCTGGCAGACTCATTCTGTTCAGCGCTGCGGATTGCCTGCCCCTGAGCGACCCCAGCCTGCTCTGAAACTTCAGTGTGTGCTGTTAAAAAGGGCACGATAGTGGAGGCCTGGGCGCCTCTGCTGCTGAAAGGGCTATCCGCAGCGCTGAGGCGTGACGTTGGGCAAGAACGCCACGCCGGGAAGCGTGGAGAGTTCGGGGCCGGCCAGGGAGGGCCGATCCCCGAACGGTTCGTCGGCACGACGTCAAAGCCGAAGGCACCGCGTGAGCGGCGCGAGGACGGCCCGGCAGCAGCAGAGGTGCTCAGGCCCGCACTCCGGCACGCTCGCCCAGTAAAAAAGCGGCCACGTCTGACTGACAGCCTTTGTAAAGGTAACCTTAACTGACGAGCATCAGGTCACTGACCGGGCTTTTTTATAGCCGCTCCGCCAGTGTCCGGAATATCGCCCGTAAATCTGGCCGCTCAGAAGGCAGCCGCTGTGGCTGGGGATCGGGCTGCTGTGGAGTACCCAGACCAAAGGTAAAGGTGAAATTGTCGCCTTCCCCCATCCGCAGATCGGCAATGGTGATCTGGCCATCCTTTTCGGCCATCGCATAAAAACCGTGGCTGAACCAGGCGACCCGCTCGGCATACCAGTCGCCGCGTAGCGCATCGAACAGCTCGGGATGACGCGGACGCCACACCACCTGCAACGGACGCCGTGGCGACAGCAGCGACCAGTAAACTTCGCCATAACGATCCGGCGTCATCACCACGCTGCGCCACACCAGGGTGTTGAACGCGGTCGGCGTGACCAGCACTTTCTCGGTGGGAATCCCCTGCTGCACCAGCGACTGCTTAATCTGCGCGCCCGCCACGCTCTGAATCGCCACGCTCCATACCAGATAAAGCGTACTCAGCATCAACCCAAGCCGATTGCCGCGCAGCCCGGCGTCGCCTCGCCGCCAGAGCGCCACGCCCAGACCGATCAACAGCGGTAGCGTATAGAGCGGATCGACAATATAAATGCTGCCGATTGCGTAGGGATAATCGGTCAGTGGCAGGCCAAGCTGGGTGCCATACACCGTCATTAAATCGAGCAGCGGATGGGTAATCAGCGCCAGCCAGATGGCAGGCCACCATGCTGGCCATTTCACGCGCGGACGGAACAGTCCCGCTACCAGCCAGGCAATCAGCGGCGAAACCAGCGTGAGATAGAGCAGCGCATGGCTCTCGGTACGATGCAGCGTCATATTGCGGATGGCATCGCCATGATCAAGAAACACATCAAGATCGGGTAAGGTGCCGCTGACGCCGCCAACCAGCGCAGCCTGCCAGATCGGTACCCGTCGTCCCATCACTGCCACGCTGACCGTGGCGCCCAGTACCCATTGCGAAACAGAATCCATGACTTTACTCCGTCGCGAAGCGTGGATGTTACGCCAGTCAGCGCACCCGAATCCCTTCAATAATCATGCGCTGCACATTATTAACGGCCTGATCAAAAAACTCGGGATCGTTCAGCGTCTGGCCGGTAATCGCCTCAACCTGACTGGCAAAATCGGCGTAGTGCTGGGTCGTTGCCCACAGCATAAAGATCAGATGTTGCGGCTGTACGCCTGCCAGCCGGCCTTCGTCAATCCAGCGCTCGATAATCGCCGCTTTGTCATCCACCAGCTGTTTCAGATCGCCCGCCAGTTCGCCTTTCAGCAGTGGCGCGCCCTGCAACATCTCAAGGCAAAACAGCCGTGAGGCCTGCGGGTGATCGCGTGATACTTCCAGCTTCAGGCGAATATAGCGGCGGATCGCCACCAGCGGGTCCTGATCGTGTGCCAGCGCCCGCAGCGGCGCCAGCCAGACATCCAGAATCTGTTTCAGCACCGCCACATACAGCGCTTCTTTGGAGGGAAAATAGTAGAGCAGATTGGTTTTAGAGACGTCCGCCCGCTCCGCCACCTTATCGAGGCTGGTTCCATGAATGCCAAACTGGGAGAAAAACGTTAATGCCGCTTCCAGAATGGCAGCGCGCTTCGCGGCGACGGCACGCGAACGACGCGTAGGCTTTTTTTCATCGGTTTTCACACGGTTACCTCATCCCTCTTGTGTCAGCGCATCATAGCAAAGTGCTTCCGCCCTGCCCAATCCGCCGCCTGCACCTTTTTTGCCCAGCCTGCATGGAAAATGTGCAGCGAATTTTGACCAAACGGTCCGAAATGGACCATCTGCTCCGGTTACCTCTTTCGGGTTAATTTTAACTCATTGTTATTTAATGCATTAAAAAATGTGGCACGCAGTTTGCAAAATTGTGACTGAGCGCAGCCCCTCACGGATGAAGCAGGAAGCAGTGCCGCGCGTGAAATGCTTTCCCCCACCGCAAAGAGGTTTCACATGAAGATAGGCGTCTTTATTCCGATTGGTAACAATGGCTGGCTGATTTCCTCCCATGCGCCACAGTACAAACCGACCTTTGAACTGAACAAAGCGATCGTGCAGAAAGCGGAGCACTACCATTTCGATTTTGCGCTGTCGATGATCAAGCTGCGCGGCTTTGGCGGTAAGACCGAGTTCTGGGATCACAACCTGGAATCTTTCACTCTGATGGCGGGCCTGGCGGCGGTCACCTCGCGCATTGAGATATACGCAACGGCGGCCACGCTCACCCTGCCACCGGCGATCGTAGCGCGCATGGCGGCGACCATTGATTCGATCTCCAATGGCCGGTTCGGCGTCAATCTGGTTACCGGCTGGCAGAAGCCCGAATATGAGCAGATGGGATTGTGGCCAGGCGATGAATACTTCGGCAGCCGTTATGCTTATCTGACCGAATACGTTACCGTGCTGCGCGATCTGTGGGGTACCGGCAAATCTGACTTTAAAGGTGATTTCTTCACCATGAATGATTGTCGCGTCAGCCCGCAACCTCAGCGGCCGATGAAGGTGATCTGTGCTGGGCAGAGCGATGCCGGCATGGCCTTTTCCGCCCAGCACGCCGATTACAACTTCTGCTTTGGTAAAGGCGTGAATACCCCTACCGCATTCAGCGCCACCTCTATGCGCATGAAGCAGGCGGCAGAAAAAGCCGGGCGCGATGTCGGTTCCTATGTGCTGTTTATGATTATCGCCGCCGACAGCGATGAAGAAGCACGCGCCCGCTGGGAACACTATAAAGCCGGAGCCGATGAAGAGGCGCTTTCCTGGCTGACGACCCAAAGCCAGCAGGATACTAAATCGGGCAGCGACACCAATGTGCGCCAGATGGCCGATCCGACCTCAGCGGTCAACATCAATATGGGCACGCTGGTCGGCTCCTATGCCAGCGTGGCGCGGATGCTGGATGAGGTGGCGCAGGTCGATGGCACGCACGGCGTTCTGCTGACGTTTGATGATTTCCTGCAGGGCATCGAGGACTTTGGTCAGCATATCCAGCCGCTGATGCAGTGCCGCAGCGCTCTGCTGGATGCACAACAGGAGGTAGCGTGATGAGTACGGTTTATTGCGCTCATACCCCAGACGTACCGCAGGTAGAGTTGCCCGCGCGTCCCGAACCGATCGCCTTTCCGCCCAGCCAGAGCGCGCTGATTGTGGTGGATATGCAAAATGCCTATGCCACCCCAGGCGGTTATCTGGATCTGGCCGGTTTTGATGTCTCCGCGACTCAGCCGGTGATTGCAAAAATCGCCGAAGCGGTGACGGCCGCACGCGCTGCGGGTATCCAGATTATCTGGTTTCAGAACGGCTGGGATGCGGATTACGTCGAAGCTGGCGATGCCGGTTCACCCAACTTCCACAAGTCGAATGCCCTGAAAACCATGCGCAAACGCCCGGAGCTGCACGGCACGCTGCTGTCGAAAGGCAGCTGGGATTATGCGCTGGTGGATCAGCTGGTGCCGCAGCCGGGCGACATCGTGCTGCCGAAACCACGCTACAGCGGTTTCTTCAACACGCCACTCGACAGCATGCTGCGCAGCCGGGGTATTCGCCATCTGATCTTCACCGGCATTGCGACGAACGTCTGTGTCGAATCGACGCTGCGTGACGGTTTCTTCCTGGAGTACTTCGGCGTAGTGCTGGAAGACGCGACCTATCAGGCCGGCCCGCCTTTTGCGCAGCAGGCGGCGTTGTTCAATATCGAAACCTTTTTTGGCTGGGTGTCAGACGTCGCCACCTTCTGCGAGAGTCTGAAACCCGCGGACGCCCGTTAAGAATCGCGTAAAGGAGAAGCTGTTATGCCAAAAAGCGTCATTATTCCGCCGGGTACCACTACCCCTATCGCCCCCTTCGTGCCCGGTACGCTGGCCGACGGCGTGGTTTACGTTTCGGGTACGCTGCCGTTCGATGCTGATAATAACGTGGTGCACGTTGGCGATGCCGCCGCGCAAACCCGTCATGTGCTGGAAACCATTAAAAAGGTGATTGAAACCGCCGGTGGCAATATGGCGGATGTCACGTTCAACTCGATATTCATCACCGACTGGTCGAATTACGCGGCGGTGAACCAGGTTTACGCCGACTATTTTCCCGGCGATAAACCGGCGCGTTTCTGTATTCAGTGTGGGCTGGTGAAACCTGATGCGCTGATTGAGATCGCCAGCGTGGCGCACATCGGCAAACAGGAGGCCTGATGCAGCTGGATATTGTTGGCCTGCAGTCACCGGATGCCCCGACGCTGGTGCTCTCTTCCGGTCTGGGCGGTGTGGCGGGCTTCTGGCAGCCGCAGCTTGCGGCCCTGACCGCGCGCTATCGGGTGGTGCTCTACGATCAGCGCGGTACCGGCCGCAGCGCCGATACCCTGCCGGAAGGGTACAGCATGGCGATGATGGCGGCGGAACTGGCCGCCGCACTGGCGCAGCAGGGCATTCTGCGGTTCAGCCTGATCGGCCATGCGCTGGGCGGGCTGGTGGGCATGCAGCTGGCGCTGGACTATCCGGAGCGGGTTGAGCGGGTCGTGGTGATCAATGGCTGGCTGACGCTCCATCCTCATACCCGCCGCTGCTTTCAGGTGCGCCAGGATCTGTTGCTCAACGTCGGCGTGGAAGCCTTTGTGCGCGCCCAGCCGCTGTTTCTCTATCCGGCTGAATGGATGGCGCAGCATCAGACGCGGCTGGAACAGGAAGACAGTCATCACATTGACCATTTCCAGGGAATGGAGAACCTGATACGACGTCTGCATGCGCTGATGAGCGCAGATTTTAGCGCCCGCGCTGCGGCGATCCCTCAGCCGGTACTGGTGATCTGCAGTCAGGACGATTTGCTGGTGCCGTGGAGCTGTTCCGCGCAGCTGGCAGCGGCGCTGCCGAACGCCTCGCAGCAGGTCATGTCCTGGGGCGGCCATGCGATGAGCGTGACCGATGCCGATCACTTTAATGCCCTGCTGGTGCAGTGGCTGGATGATACCGATGACGTGCAGCCGCTGGCGCGCGTGACCGGATAACCCTTTTTTGCGGAGATCGCGATGAACCCGAATCACCTTGCCCCAGTGGTAGAGAAAACTGAATTTCGTAACGCGATGTCGCGGCTTGGCGCGGCGGTCAACATCATCACTACCGAAGGCCCGGCCGGACGTGCAGGCTTTACCGCCTCCGCCGTCTGCAGCGTCACGGACTCGCCGCCCACGCTGCTGGTCTGCCTCAACCGGTCCGCCTCGGTGTGGCCCGTCTTCGCTGAAAACCGGCAGCTCTGCGTTAATACCCTGGCGGCGGGCCATGAAGCCCTGTCTAACCTGTTCGGCGGCAAAACAGCGATGGCCGAGCGCTTTATTGCAGCCGAATGGTCAACGGCGGTGACCGGTTCGCCGGTGCTGAGCGGTGCCGTCGCCTCGTTTGACTGCCGGATCAGTCAGATTGTCAGCGTCGGAACGCACGACATTCTGTTCTGTGAGGTTCTGGCGCTGGTGCGCAACGATGATACGCACGGTCTGGCGTGGTTTGACCGCAGCTATCATCCCCTTATGCGGCAGGAAGCCTGTTAATCCGCCAGCTGTCGCAGGTCTGGTCCCGGCATTCATCACTTTCTGGAGTATACGATGGCACGTTCCTGGTTTCCGCAATGGCAGAAGAAGTCGGCACTGAGTGAAAACGGCATTATCGCACCGGATGAAACGCTGCCGATGGGGCAAACGCTGATTCTCGGTTTGCAACATGCGGTAGCGATGTTTGGCGCAACGGTGCTGATGCCGTTGCTGATGGGGCTGGACCCTAACCTGGCGATTCTGGTGTCGGGCATCGGCACCCTGCTGTTCTTTTTCATTACCGGCGGTCGGGTGCCCAGCTATCTTGGCTCCAGTGCCGCGTTTGTTGGCGTGGTGATTGCCGTGACCGGCTTCAGCGGCCAGGGGCTGAACCCCAATCTCAGCATGGCGCTGGGCGGCGTGATTGCCTGTGGCCTGATCTATACCCTGATCGGGCTGGTGGTGATGAAATCCGGTACCCGCTGGATTGAAAACCTGATGCCGCCGGTGGTGACAGGCGCAGTGGTGATGGCTATCGGGCTGAACCTGGCCCCGATCGCGGTGCATGGCGTATCCGGCTCCGGTTTTGACAGCTGGGTGGCGGTGATGACGGTGCTCTGTATTGGCGTGGTGGCGGTGTTTACCCACGGCATGATACAGCGCCTGCTGATCCTGATTGGGCTGATAGTGGCCTGGGCGCTCTATGCGCTGCTGACCAACGGACTGGGGCTGGGCAAACCAGTCGACTTCACTCTGCTGGCGCAGGCACCCTGGTTTGGCCTGCCTCACACCACCGCTCCCCGCTTTGATCTGCAGGCGATCGTGATGATCGCACCGGTGGCTATCATTCTGGTGGCGGAAAATCTCGGTCATCTGAAAGCGGTGGCGGGCATGACCGGACGTAACCTTGATCCGTATATGGGACGCGCGTTTGTCGGTGACGGCCTGGCGACGATGCTCTCCGGTTCGGTCGGCGGCAGCGGCGTCACCACCTATGCAGAAAATATCGGGGTGATGGCGGTCACTAAAGTCTACTCAACGCTGGCATTTGTTGCGGCGGCGATCATTGCGATTCTGGCGGGTTTCTCACCGAAGTTTGGTGCGCTGATCCATACCATTCCGGCGCCGGTAATTGGCGGCGCGTCGATTGTGGTGTTTGGACTGATTGCGGTGGCAGGCGCGCGCATCTGGGTACAAAATCACGTTGATTTCAGCCAGAACAGTAACCTGATTATGGTCGCCACCACGCTGGTGCTGGGTGCCGGTGACTTTGCGCTGAAGATAGGTTCATTTACCCTCGGCGGTATCGGCACGGCCACCTTCGGCGCCATTATCCTCAATGCGATCCTGCGCCGACGCGGCGCGGCGCTATCGGATAAACCGCTGGCGCGTCAGCAGGGCTAGCTACTCCTGCGATTCCTGCGGTGTGGTCGCTGGCTGCACCGCTTTCTTCCGTTTCAGCCGCAGTTCACTGACAATCACGCCACAGACAATTAATGCCCCGCCGAGCAGCGCCAGCGCGGGCAAGCGCTCACCCGCTATTCGTCCGACCACGCCCGCCCAGACCGGTTCGCCAGCGTAAATCACCGTCGCCCGCGTCGGGGAGACGCTACGCTGCGCCCAGTTCATGGTGACCTGAATTAAGGCGCTGGCGGCCCCGAGCCCCAGCGCGCTAAGCAGCAACGGCGTCGACAGCGCCGGCACCGTTTCACCATTGGGTATCATCAGCGCGAAAGCGCACAACGAGGCCACCGCCAGCTGAATCAGCGTGACACGGCGTACATCAACCTGGCCGGCATAACGGCTGATTAAGATGATCTCGGCGGCAATCGCCAGGGTGCTGAGCAGGGTTGCCAGTTCACCGGCGTTCAGGCTGATGCGGCCATCCTGCGGTCCGGCCACCAGCAGCAGGCCGGTAAACGCCAGCACGATGCCGAGCCACGACATCAACCCCGGCGGACGGCGTAAAAAAAGCCACTGCAGCAGCGGCACCACCGGCACATAGAGCGCGGTGAGAAACGCCGACTGGCTGCTGGAGATGGTCTGCATCCCCCAGGTCTGTAATCCGTAACCACCGGCAATCGACAGGCCAATCAGGGTGCCGGCTTTGATTTCCAGCCAGCTGATGGCGGCCAGATAACGGCGGAAAAACAGTGCCAGCAGCAGTGCCGCCGTGGCAAAGCGCAGCCCAACAAAGAAAAACGGACCGGAATGCTGCATCGCGCGGTGGACCACCAGAAAGGTACCGCCCCAGACCATCGTTATAAAGAGTAATACCAGTTCCTGGCGCGTGAGGCGCAGGGATAAACCGCGGAGTGCGTCCGACATATTTCACCTGATGATGTGTTCGGGCTTATTGTGCGGAGTGAACGGGGGAAAAGCAACGGCGTTAACCGCCGGTTTTACCGGCGGAACAGAGGGTTATTCATCGTCGCTTTTTTTACTGCTGCTGCGCCCGCCTTTCTCGCCGGCACGGGCAGCGCGTTGCGGATCGTTTTTGAAATTGCCGCCGCTATTTTTACCGCCTTTCCGTCCCGCTTCTGCAGCACGCTCACGGTTTTCGGCAAAATTACCTGAACCTCCACGATGTGATGCCATGGTCTACTCCTGTCGCGTAACGCGATAAATGAAGAAATGAAAGCAACCTGTGGCTGACGGCAATAGCACCGCGCCCAGCCATGCTTAAAGAATAGCCAATTTCTGTTTTCGCTACGGCGACAGTCACATTTCGCAACAGACTATTCACTGCAGGTTTGGTTAAACAACACACATTCTGTCGACTTACAACCGATTGCCTGCGGGTTTATTACCCAGCCGGCCCGCCTGCGAACGCGCATCGCCGACGTGAAACGAAAGCTCTTCTATACTTTTCAGGACGTCAAACCCACCTGGAGAGAATAATGGCTAAGATTCTGGTGCTCTACTACTCAATGTATGGACATGTCGAAACGATGGCGAAGGCTGTAGCGGAAGGCGCGCGTCGGGTGCCTGGAGCAGAAGTGGATATCCTGCGGGTACCGGAAACCATGGATGCCGATCGCTTTGCCCAGGTGGGCGGTAAAACCGAACAGGCGGCCGCAGAGGCGACGCCAGAAGTGCTGACGCAGTATGACGCGATTATCGTCGGCACCCCGACCCGCTTCGGCAATATGTCGGGGCAGATGCGCAACTTCTGGGATCGTACCGGCGGATTGTGGGCCTCCGGCGCACTGCATGGCAAGGTCGGCAGCGTCTTTACCTCAACCGGAACCGGCGGCGGTCAGGAACTGACGATTACCTCGGTCTGGACCACGCTGGCGCATCACGGCATGGTGATCGTCCCGATCGGTTATGGCACTCAGGAAATGTTTGATATTTCCCGCACCCGCGGCGGTACGCCCTATGGCGCCTCGACGCTGGCGGGCGGGGATGGATCGCGTCAGCCCACGGAAGAGGAACTGAATATCGCCCGCTATCAGGGTGAACACGTTGCCGGGCTGACCGTAAAACTGAAGGACTGATTTCATCGAAGGAGAACATTATGGCTACTGAACAAGCAAAAGCACATCACGTTGGCGAATGGGCCAGTCTGCGTCATACCTCGCCTGAAATCGCCGAGGCCATTTTTGAAGTGGCCAATTACGATGAGCGGCTTGCCGAAGAGATCTGGCGCCAGCAAGGCAGTGACGACGTACTGATTCGCGCCTTTGAAAAAACCGATAAAGATGTCCTGACCTGGGATGACAAAACAGTAGAACGTAAAAACGTGTAATTCAGGGGCGGGGGATCTCCCGCCTCGATTTTTTAACTGACCAAGGAGCACGCCATGTCTTCCTATCAAAGCATTAATCCCGCGAACAACCAGCTGCTGAAAAGCTGGCCCTCTCATGATGAGGCGGCCGTCAGCCATGCGCTGGAGGTCGCCGATCGCCTGTTCCACTCAGACTGGAGCAAAGGCGATATTCAGCCGCGTCTGCAGGTGTTGCACAAACTGGCTGATCTGATTGATAGCCGTGCGGAAGAGCTGGCCACCATTGCCAGTAAAGAGATGGGTAAACTGATTGGTCAGAGCCGGGGCGAAGTAAAAATCTGTTCGCAGATCGCGCGCTACTACGCCGAAAATGCCGAGCGTATCCTGAAGCCGCAGTCCTACCCCAGCGAACTGGGCGAAGCCTGGGTGGAGTATCACCCGATTGGCGTTCTGGTGGCGGTCGAGCCGTGGAACTTCCCTTACTACCAGCTGATGCGAGTGCTGGCTCCTAACCTGGCGCTGGGTAACCCGGTACTGGCGAAACATGCCAATATCGTCCCGCACTGTGCGGACGTGTTTGAAAAGCTGGTGCGTGAAGCCGGTGCGCCTGAAGGTGCCTGGACCAACCTCTTCATCTCAACCGATCAGGTGGCCGATCTTATCGCCGACGACCGGGTCCAGGGCGTAGCGCTGACCGGTTCTGAGCGTGCAGGCAGTGCGGTTGCGGAGCAGGCCGGTAAGCACCTGAAAAAATCGACCCTCGAACTGGGCGGCAACGATGTGTTCGTCGTGCTGGATGACGCCGATCTTGATGAAGCGGTACGCCAGGGCGTGCAGGCGCGCCTGAGTAACTGCGGGCAGGTTTGCACCGCGGCCAAACGCTTTATTCTGCATGAAAAAATTGCCGATCGTTTTATCAGCCAGTTCAGCGCAGCGCTGAGCGCTGTCACGCTGGGCGATCCGCTGGATGAAAAAACCACGCTGGGTCCACTTTCCTCCAGCGATGCGCGTGACCGTCTGGTGAAACAGGTGGATGAAGCCGTCGCGCATGGTGCCCAGCTGGTCACCGGCGGGAAAGCGGTTGCGGGCGTCGGCTGTTATTACCAGCCTACCCTGCTTACCGGCATTACGCCGGATAACCCGGCTTACTATCAGGAGTTTTTCGGTCCGGTTGCGCAGGTCTACGTGGTGGGTGACGATCAGGCTGCCGTCGCGCTGGCCAACGATTCGCACTACGGTTTAGGCGGATCGGTCTGGACCCGCGATATCGCCCGTGGCCGCAAGCTGGCTTCCGCGATTGAAACCGGCATGGTGTTTATCAACTCGCAAAGCGACACCTCGGCTGAACTGCCGTTTGGCGGGGTTAAACGTTCCGGCTACGGTCGTGAGCTCTCTGATCTCGGTATTAAAGAATTTGCCAATCAGAAGCTGGTGGTGGTTGCCGGTTAATCGGGCTTCGCCCATAAAAAAACCCCGTTTCGACGGGGTTTTTTATTTTACAGCGGCAGAAAGGGTTACTGTGCGGCTGTTGCCACAGATTTTTCACCGTCGTTTTGCGCGCTGCTGACGGACTGACTGGCTGCTGCGTTATCGGCTTTAGCTTTTTCAGCCGCGGCTTTCTCAGCGTCTGCTTTCTCTGCTTTGGCATTTTCTGCCGCCGCTTTGTCCGCTGCTGCCTTGTCGGCTTTAGCTTTTTCTGCTGCCGCTTTGTCGGCTTCCGCTTTCTCTGCTTTGGCCTTTTCTGCCGCTGCTTTGTCAGCTTCCGCTTTCTCTGCTTTGGCCTTTTCTGCCGCCGCTTTATCGGCTTCCGCTTTCTCTGCTTTGGCTTTCTCTGCGTCAGCTTTTTCTGTCTTCGCTTTGTCAGCCGCGGCTTTATCCGCTTCCGCTTTCTCTGCTTTGGCTTTATCCGCCGCGGCATTGTCGGCCTTCGCTTTGTCAGCCGGCTTGTCAGTCGGGTTGTTAGCCGCATCGCCAGTGGCCGGTGCCGCATCGCTATCAGGCTGAGCCGCGGCCGGTTTTGGCGCGGCTGCAGGCTGCATTGGCGTACCCTGCAGGGCAGCATTCAGCACTTGCGAGAACTGATCCCAGCTGCAATAGCCATTAGCATCGGCCTGACAACCGGTCAGTTGCAGAGTGACGCGCTTCGGCGGATTTTTCAGGCTCAGCACATCGGCATCACGCAGCTGATCGGCGCTCTGGTAGACATACTCAACTTTCAGCAGATCTTTATCATTTTTAGCATCGTGCCAGCGCTCAAATACCACCTGACCGCCAATCGGCGTTTTTTCATAGGTATCGGGCAGCTCATACGGCTTAACCTGCAACGCGCTCAGTAAGGAGGCGATGTTTGAATCGTGGCCCACCATCAGGGTCACTTTTGGCGCATTGGCCTTATCCTGATCGACTAACTGGCTACGGATGTAATCCACCAGCGGTGCCGCCACTTCACGGGCGATGGTCGGGCTGGTGAACAGCGTATCCTGATAACCATTTTTAATCGCCGACAGCTCTTTCCACTGCTCAGGCGTTTTGATCTGGCCCCACGCAACCTGATCCAGCGGGAAACCTTGATAATATTGCAGCGTAAAGGCGTCCATCAGCGAGTTACCCACTTTTAACGGGCCGCTGACGTTAGGTTCTTTGCCATTTTCAGCACTGAAGCTGTTCTGACCACTGCTGAGATCGCACTGCTTTTTGTTATTACAGGCGGGTGAAGACTTGTAATCGACGATCTTTTCCAGCCGCTGGAAAGCAGGCTTCAGCGACAGCTTTTCATTGGCTGCGGCCATATCAGCCAGGGCCTGCTTGTTAAAAGCCTCGCTGCCATCGGTGATCACCGGATTAAAGATCGGATCCATGGTTCCCATCGCATCCTGATGGGTGACGGCGACGTCACAGCCAGGGAAGGCACCATTGACAAAGAACTGGGCGGTCGCGACGGTCCGTTGCAGGCTATTGGCGTAAACGAAGACGTTATTGCTGTCAGGACAGCTGCCATTCTGCACCAGACCCTGCTGTGCCAGCCATTGACGGGTGTAGTTACCCATATAGATTTCCAGCACGCCACCTTTGGTGGTCAGCTGTCCACCGGGCACATCCCACTGCGGCCAGCTTTTTTTGGTCGACTGCTCCAGCACGCTGCCATTATCCGCCAGCGGCGCGCGCAGATTATGTCGACTTACCATCAGCACCTGTTGCAGCTGCATATCGCCATCAGCGGCGAAGGCCACCGTTGCGACGGGTAATGCGGCCAGCACTGATAATGCGCAAAGACTCAGTTTCTTGATCATTGTGCCTATTCCATTCATTCAGTAGAGAAACACTCTGGCTATCAACCGATTAGCTCGCCTCAGAGCGAAGTGCTAAACAGTGTAACCCAGCTCATCCAGGAAAATCGCCAGATGTTTACAAAAACAGTGAGTGGACTATAGCAGAGATGCACCGGGCAGATGAACGCTGCCGCCCTGTTCGGAAAGCTAAACGGGAGAATTTCGGAAATGCGGAAGGCGGATCGCAGAAACAGAACAGGCCAGCACGCTGTGCTGGCCTGTTCTGTAAAATGTGGCGGAGGAGGAGAGATTCGAACTCTCGGATGGTTTCCCATCGGCGGTTTTCAAGACCGCTGCCTTAAGCCGCTCGGCCACCCCTCCGTTTTGTAACATTACTGCATAAGCAAAATCATCATCAGACATTTTGCCGCTTTATCGCCTGAGCAGATAAAGTGGCGGAGGAGGAGAGATTCGAACTCTCGGATGGTTTCCCATCGGCGGTTTTCAAGACCGCTGCCTTAAGCCGCTCGGCCACCCCTCCGCAATGACGCGCACTATAAACATCCCGTTTGGCGATGTAAAGCATCGATCAATCCATTCGCCTGAAAAACAGTCAAATTGTGATTTTTCGATGTCAAAATCACCACTCTGCTCAAAGAATTAGCGGAATGACGCGTAAAGAAGGGTAAAACGCCTTTTCCCTCATTATGGCCCTGCGTATTCTCAGCGCATATCTGGTGTTCTGCTAAAAGGAGCGCAACATGGAAAGAATTGTCACTTCATCGCAGTCGTCACTGCTGACGACACATAAAGTTCTGCGTAATACCTATTTTCTGCTCGGCCTGACGCTCGCCTTCTCGGCGGTGACCGCTACCGCCAGCACGCTGCTGGCCCTGCCTGCGCCGGGACTGATCCTGATGCTGGTCGGCTTCTATGGTCTGATGTTCCTGACCTACCGTCTGGCTAATAGCCCGATGGGTATTCTTGCCGCTTTCGCCTTTACCGGCTTCCTGGGGTATTGCCTTGGGCCGATCCTCAGTTCGTTCCTGACCGCTGGCATGGGTGATGTGATCGCGCTGGCGCTGGGCGGCACTGCACTGGTGTTCTTCTGCTGCTCGGCCTATGTGCTGACCACCCGCCGTGATATGTCGTTCCTCGGCGGGATGATGATGGCAGGCTTTGTGGTGCTGCTGGTGGCGGTGATCGCTAACCTGTTCCTGCAACTGCCGGCGCTGCATCTGGCGATCAGTGCGCTGTTTATCCTGTTCTCAGCCGGAGCGATTTTGTGGGAAACCAGCAATATCATTCACGGCGGCGAAACTAACTATATCCGCGCCACGGTCAGCCTCTACGTTTCGCTGTACAACATCTTCATCAGCCTGCTGAGCATCCTCGGCTTCTCGCGCAGTAACTAACTGGCTGTCGCCGCTGATACCCAGACAAACCCCGCTTCGGCGGGGTTTTTGCTTTTCCTGTCGGGCGAATTTGGTAAACTGCGCCGACATTGTTCAGGAGAACCCAACGTGAATTTTAACGGTAACGAAATCGCCGTCGATGCCGAAGGCTATCTGAAGCATCGCGATGACTGGAGTGAGGCGCTGGCTGCCCATATCGCTGAGCAGGAAGGTATCCAGATGACCGACGCCCACTGGGAAGTGGTGCATTTCGTGCGCGCATTTTATCTCGAATACAACACCTCGCCAGCGGTGCGAATGCTGGTCAAGGCAATGGCACAGAAATATGGCGAAGAGAAAGGCAACAGCCGCTATCTGTTTCGTCTGTTTCCTGAAGGTCCAGCCAAACAGGCGACCAAAATCGCCGGTCTGCCAAAACCGGCCAAATGCTTATAGCCGGGAACTGCCGTTAGCCGGTGGTGAAACTGCGCGGCGGCTGAGCGGGATGGTGCGGCTCCACCAGCACCTTATCGACCCGGGCGCTGCGCGGTCCGCCTGCTTTCAGCCAGTTGATTAACGCATCCACCTGTTCAGGCTCACCGCAGGCCAGTACCTCAACGCTGCCATCCTCCAGATTACGCGCATGCCCCTGCAGGCCGAGCGTTTTTGCTTCGGCCTGGGTGCTGTAGCGGAAACCGACGCCCTGTACGCGACCGTGCACCCACGCTTTGACACAGGTTGCTGTCATAAGTTACTCCTGCTGCTGTTCGTTGCATTTTCCCGTTATCCACCGGACAATGGCGCCTCATTTTTTCAGGTAAGCATAGCAAACTATGACAGTCAGATTGATTCTCGCAAAGGGACGTGAAAAGTCCCTGCTCCGTCGCCATCCCTGGGTCTTTTCCGGTGCGGTTGCCCGCATGGAAGGCAAAGCACAGCTGGGCGAAACCATTGATGTTTGCGACAGTAACGGAAAATGGCTGGCCCGCGCCGCCTGGTCACCCCAGTCGCAGATTCGCGCCCGCGTCTGGAGCTGGCAAGCTGATGAATCCATCGACATCGCCTTTTTTGTCCGCCGTTTTGAACAGGCGCTGCAGTGGCGTGAATGGCTGGCGGTTCGCGATGGTCTGGACAGCTATCGATTGATTGCAGGTGAATCAGATGGATTACCTGGCGTCACCATCGATCGTTTTGGCAACTTTCTGGTGATGCAGCTGCTGTCTGCCGGTGCCGAATATCAGCGTCCGGCCATTATCTCGGCGCTACAGCAGTGCTTCCCTGGCTGCGCCATTTATGACCGCTCTGACGTTGCGGTGCGCAAGAAAGAGGGACTGGAGCTGGCGCAGGGCACCGTTACCGGTGAAATCCCGCCGCCGCTGCTGCCGATTACTGAGCATGGCATGAAGCTGCTGGTGGATATCCAGGGCGGCCATAAAACTGGCTATTACCTCGATCAGCGCGACAGCCGCCTGGCGACGCGCCGCTACGCACAGGACGCCCGCGTGCTCAACTGCTTCTCCTATACCGGCGGATTTGCGGTCTCTGCGCTAATGGGTGGCTGTAAAGAGGTGATCAGCGTGGATACCTCACAGGATGCGCTGGATGTGGCACGTCAGAACGTTGAGCTTAACCAGCTGGATGTGTCGCGCGCGCGGTTTGAACGTGATGACGTATTTAAGCTGCTGCGTCGTTATCGTGACGCCGGTGAAAAATTTGATCTGATCATCATGGACCCGCCAAAGTTCGTGGAGAACAAGAATCAGCTGATGGGCGCCTGCCGCGGTTACAAGGACATTAATATGCTGGCGATCCAGTTGCTTAATCCTGGCGGCATCCTGATGACATTCTCCTGTTCCGGTCTGATGGCAACCGATCTGTTCCAGAAGATCATTGCCGATGCCGCGCTGGATGCCGGACACGAGGTACAGTTCATCGAGCAGTTCCGCCAGGCAGCCGATCATCCGGTGATCGCCAGCTATCCGGAAGGACTCTATCTGAAAGGCTTCGCCTGCCGGATCATGTGACTTGAAAAATCTGCTCCCGACCCCATATTGGATAGAGAGCATTCTTTTCGGAGGTCACTATGATTGCCAGTAAATTTGGTATTGGTCAGCAGGTTCGTCATCGTTTGTCTGGTGTGCTGGGCGTTATCGTCGATGTCGATCCCGAATACTCGTTAGATGAGCCTAAAATTGAGGAAGTTGGCGCAGAAGAGAAGTTGCGCAGCGCGCCCTGGTATCATGTGGTGATGGAAGATGAGGAAGGCGATCAGGTGCATACCTATGTTGCTGAGATTCAGCTTGCCGGTGAAACCAGCGTTGAGCATCCGGAACAGCCGTCAATGGATGAACTGGCTGCGTCAGTGCGTCAGCAATTGCAATCCCCTCATTTGCGACATTAATCTGTGGCGGCACGGTTGGCCGCCACGCCTGTTTTGCTACCGCGTTAACCCCAGACGCGGGATTTCAATCTTCGGGCAGCGATCCATGATCACCGTAATGCCCGCATCCTGCGCCAGCACGGCGGCCTGCTCGTTAATCACCCCCAGCTGTAACCACAGCGTCTTCGCACCTGCAGCAATCGCTTCCTGCGCAACGCCCCAGGCCGCTTCCGAATTGCGAAACACATCCACCATATCGATTTTGCCGGGTACTTCGGCCAGGCTGGCGTAAGCCTGCTGTCCCAGTAGGGTTTTGCCCGCCAGTTTCGGGCTGACCGGAATCACCTCGTAACCCTGATCAAGTAGATACTTCATCACCCCATAACTCGGGCGTTCCGGGCGATCGCTTGCGCCAACTAAGGCGATGCGCCGGGTGCGTGTCAGCACCTCGCGAATTGTCTGATCGTTCATGCTTTTCTCCTTTCAGGCCAGCGTTGAGTGTAGATTGGCAGAGCGGTTAACGGGTATCCAGCCAGCGAAATTAATTGAACCGGCGCACGAATAAATATGTTTAAATGTAAATTAACTGCCATAATGTAAGAATTTGCTACACACCTTCCCTTGCGCCCTTTGGTACTGGAGTTGAAATGAAGCTGTCGCTGGCCGTCACGGGGTTATTAGCACTCCTCGTCTCGGCGTCCTGTTCTGCCATCACCCTAAAGCTCGATCCGCAGATTGATCTGTTAGTGCTGGATGGCCGGAAAATTTCGGGCTCGCTCCTCAAAGGTGCCGACAGCTTAGAGCTGGATCGCGGCCAGCATCAGTTCGTATTCCGGGTTGAAAAATTGCGCAACGATCGACCGGATAGGGTTCAACGCTACCAGTCCGTGCCGATGATCGTCACTTTCAACGCGGTGGCCAAAACCATCACCATTAAGCTGCCGTCGCTGGAAACCCAACGTGATCGGGTCCATTTTGATCGCAGCCTGAATTTCCAGTTGGTGGATGAGCGCGGCAAAGAGATTACCAGTATGCGTGACCATCTGCCGGCCAGCGCTAGCGCGGATATGGAAAAAGCGATGCTAAATTATAATCGTACCGGACAAATCGCTTCCGTGCCGCAGTTTGCCCGGTCAGTGAATGTAGCTCCCTCTTCCGCCCGGTTAACCGCCGATCTTGCCTGGACGACTCAGGCGGAGATGCCTTCACTGCATCGCTGGTTTCAGCGCTTTGATGAAGCAACCCGTCAGCAATTTATGACGCTGGTCAAAATGTTACGGACAAGTTGATAGAAAGGAAAGGCCAGGGGTAAACTCATGCCATCGATTCTGGCGCATGCGCTTATCAGGAAGCCTTTATGGAACAGACCGTTCGTACCCTCGGCATAAAAAAACATATCGCACTGGTTGCTCACGACCATTGCAAAGCCGCTTTACTCGACTGGGTTAAACAAAACCAGCCAGCCCTTGAACCGCACACGCTTTACGCCACCGGCACCACCGGTACACTGATCAATCGCCATACCGGATTAACCGTAAACGCCATGCTGAGCGGCCCGATGGGCGGCGACCAGCAGGTTGGCGCGATGATCTCCGAAGGCAAAATTGATGCGCTGATGTTCTTCTGGGACCCGCTGAATGCGGTGCCGCACGATCCGGACGTGAAAGCGCTGCTGCGTCTGGCGACCGTGTGGAACATCCCGGTCGCCACCAACCGTTCAACCGCCGACTTTATTATCCAGTCTCCGCTGTTTGCCCGCGAGGTCGACATTCTGATCCCCGACTACGCGCGCTATATGGCAGAACGGCTGAAATAACTCAGGCTTTGCGCAGCACCGGGACACCGAGTTCGCGGAACTGCGCGACGAATACCGACGGCTGCGCTTTATCGAACATCAGCCATACCTGCTGACGCGCTCGCGTCAGCGCCACATAGGCCAGACGTCGCTCTTCTGCGTCGGGAAAGGCTTCCGGCTGCGGTAACAGACCCTGTTCAATGATCGATTCGCGCGCCTCGGCGGGAAAACCCTCTTTGCCCTGCTGTAAGCCGAGCAAAATGACATAATCCGCCTGCTGTCCTTTACTGGCATGAATTGTCATAAAATCCAGATTGAGCTTTGGCCAGCGGGTCTTTGCCTTCTCCATCAGTTCAGGACGCAGATAGTGGTAACGCGCCAGCAGCAATATGCGCTCCTCCGGTTTCGCGTAGCCGCTAAGCTTGTTGAGGAGTCCCTCAAGCTGATCCTGCGGCAGCAGCGAAATCGATTTTTTATTGCCTTTGGTCAGGCTGTTGAGCGGTTTACGTAACTGCTGTGGGTTTTGCTGCACAAAACGATTGGCGATATCACCAATGCGATCGTTAAAGCGGTAGGTGGTATCGAGCACGCAGCGATCGCCTTCGCCGAAATAGTGATGAAACGCCGTGGTCAGCGTCATCTCTGCACCGCTAAAGCGGTAGATCGCCTGCCAGTCATCCCCAACCGCGAACAGCGAGGTGCGCTTATTCTGCTGACGTAACGCAGTAAGCAGTGCTGCCCGCTGCGGCGAGATATCCTGAAATTCATCGACCAGAATATGCTTCCACGGGCTGATGAACCGGCCCTTATCCAGAATCGCAATCGCCTGATGAATCAGGCCGGAGAAATCGACCGCCCCTTCCTCTTTCAGCGCGCTCTTCCAGGCTTTCAGCAGCGGAGCCATCAGTTTAATACGCTTACTGAACAGCTCACGGATCTCGTCAGGCACGTCGTCGATCATCGCTGCCTGCGCGCCGCCGTGCATCCGCATCAGACTCAGCCAGCGCTCCAGCCGGGTGGCCAGTCGGTTAGCCAGTTTGTCATCCTGCCAGAAAGCACCTTCCGGCAGATCCCATTCCAGCTCCTCACGCAGCCACTGCCGCCAGCCGTTCGCCTGGGCTTTTTTTTCGCTGCACTGCTGACGCCAGTGGTGGATCAGTAATTCGCGGCGGGCTTGCGGGTCACTCTCCAGCTTGCTGATCGCCGGCTGCTTATTACTGCCTTCACGAATAATGTGCAGGGCCAGCGAGTGAAAGGTTCGCGCCTGAATATCGCTGGCACCCAGTCGCGACTGGATGCGATGGTTCATCTCTTCTGCCGCCTGCCGGCCAAACGCCAGCAGCAGGATTTGATCGGCGCTGGCCAGCTTACGCTGCATCAGCCAGCCTGCCCGCGCTACCAGCACCGAGGTTTTACCGCTTCCGGCACCGGCCAGTACCAGCAGTGAGGCTTCGCCATTTACCACGGCTTCGCACTGCGAGGTATTGAGTGGTGTGCTTTCCACGCGGGCAAAGAAGTCGTGATAGCGCGTCAGGATGTCGGCGGTCCAGTCACGATTGCGCTGTTGCAGCGCCGTTTCGCCCTGCTCCAGCCAGCGCTGACAACATTCCCAGTCATCGCGACACTGCGCAAACTCGCCGAGTCGGGTGAGTGGCAAGGGTAAGGCATCAAACTGTTTCACGATCTTCGCTTTCAGCGCCAGCAGTTCGCCACGGTTTAACCAGCGATCCTGAGTAGTGAACGTTTCAATATCGCTGCGCAGCGCCTGTAACACCTCGCGACACACCTCACTCATCTCCAGGCTCCACTGCTGCCAGGATTGCAACAGATAGTGGTGAAAACGCTGCGTTTCCTGCCATTCTGTCCCATGCAGCCGGACCACTTTTTCATCCGCCAGCAAAAATTCCAGCTCTCCCCACACCAGCCCGCGCTTACAGGTAATATCCAGCAATTGATTGAAGGGGATCAGATACTCATGCTTATCGCCACTAACTTCCACGCCAGCCGCCATCAGACGGACCCGATTATAAGGATGCTGGGCAAGCCGTTTGCCCATGGAGGTTGCTTTCAGTTCCACGCCGACACCAACGTCAGAGAATAGGATTAGGGGGAGTTTACCTGTCAGACCCTTAGCGCTCCAGCCTTAAAACAGGCTAAACTTGGCGTCACATCTTGCGGAATGCAAAAGGAAAAAATGTCATGCGCACCGTATTAAACGTCCTTAATTTTGTTCTGGGTGGCTTTTTCACCACTCTGAGCTGGCTGTTTGCCACCTTAATCAGCATTGTGCTGGTCTTTACCCTGCCGCTGACCCGCTCCTGCTGGGAGATTACCCGATTGTCACTGTTACCCTTTGGTAATGAGGCGGTACACGTTGATGTCCTGCGCCCGGAGAGTAAAAGCCACATCATGAACACCGGCGGAACCCTGCTGAATATCTTCTGGCTGATCTTCTTCGGCTGGTGGCTCTGCCTGTCTCATATTTCGATCGGCATTGTGCAGTGCATCAGCATCATCGGCATTCCGGTGGGTATCGCCAACTTCAAAATTGCCGCCATTGCCCTGTGGCCGGTGGGACGCCGCGTGGTCTCCGTAGAAGAGGCGCGCGCCGCGCGCGAAGCCAATGCCCGTCGCTATTAGTATGATGTCGAAGAACCTGCCCGGCTGGCGGCAGTATCTGTTTAATAGTACCTGGCGCTACCTGCTGCGCATTCTGTTTGCGCTCGGCGGGTGTGCGGCCATTCCCTGGTGGCTGCAGCAGATTGAGTGGACCATCCCTCTGACACTGGGCGTGGTGGCTGCCGCACTGGCTGACCTTGACGATCGGCTCACCGGGCGTTTGAAGAATCTGCTGATCACCCTGCTCTGTTTTTGTATCGCTTCGGTGTCGGTTGAACTTCTGTTCCCCTATCCGCTGGCCTTTATGGCCGGGCTGGCGATATCGACCTGGTGCTTCATCCTGCTGGGTGCTCTCGGCCAGCGTTACGCCACCATCGCGTTTGGCGCGCTGCTGATTGCGGTCTACACCATGCTTGGCATTGGACTGTTCAGCCAATGGTATATGCAGCCGATGCTGCTGCTGGTAGGCGCACTCTGGTACAACCTGCTGACCCTGCTCGGTCATCTGATGTTTCCGGTCCGGCCGGTGCAGGAACAACTGGCGGGCAGTTTTTCCCACCTGGCGCGTTATCTGGATGCCAAAGCAAATCTGTTCGATCCGGATGCGGGCGAACAGGACGATGCCACCTTTATCGATGCCGCGATGGTTAACAGTCAGTTAGTGGCGCAGCTCAATCTGACCAAGACCACGCTGCAGAGTCGCCTGCGAGGCGATCGCGGTTCACGCGGCACCCGCCGCAGCCTGCACTACTACTTTGTGGCGCAGGACATCCACGAACGGGCCAGCTCCTCCCATCTGCAATATCATCTGCTGCGGGGCGACTGGCGCTACAACGAAATTCTGTTCCGGTTTCAGCGCCTGCTGAATATGCAGGCCCAGGCCTGTCGCCAGCTGGCACATTCGATCCTGATGCGGGAGAGATGGGTTCATGACAGCCGGTTTGAGCGGGCTTTTGAACGGCTGCAGAAGGCGATAGAACGGCTGGAGCAGCGTGAGCCGGAGGCGACCCATACCCGTGCGCTTTACTGGCTACTGCGCAACCTGCGGGCCATTGACGCGCAGCTGGCCTCGGTTGAATCAGAACAGACGCTGGCGGGTGAAGATCCCCAACACAGCGATAATCTGTTGTCGCGCGAGGGATTAAATGGCTGGAGCGATATCAGACTGCGTTTCAGTCGCCACCTTTCCCCCGCCTCCGCGCTGTTCCGTCATGCGGTGCGGATGTCAGTGGTGCTGTGTATCGGTTACGGTTTCATTCAGGTCACCGGCCTGGAACGGGGTTACTGGATACTTCTCACCAGCCTGTTCGTCTGTCAGCCCAACTACAATGCGACACAACGGCGGCTGGCGTTGCGTATTGGTGGCACGCTGGCGGGGATCGCGATTGGTCTGCCGGTGCTCTGGCTGGTCCCTTCTGTCGAGGGGCAGCTGATTCTGATTGTCATCAGCGGCGTACTGTTTTTCGCCTTCAGACAGGTACAGTATGCCCAGGCAACGCTGTTCATCACCCTGCTGGTGCTGCTCTGTTTCAACCTGCTGGGCGAAGGCTTTGAAGTGGCATTACCGCGCGTGGTCGATACGCTGCTGGGCTGTGGCCTGGCCTGGCTGGCCGTCGCCTTTATCTGGCCTGACTGGCGTTTTCGCCAGCTTCCGGCGGTGGCAGAACGGACCTTACAGGCCAACTGCCGCTATCTGGATGCCATTATGGAGCAGTACCATCAGGGCAAAGATAACCGCCTTGCTTATCGTATTGCCCGGCGGGATGCGCATAATGCCGATGCCGAGCTGGCCTCAGTGGTGTCGAACATGAGCAGCGAAAGCCGCACCAGTCAGACGATGCGTGAGTCCGCTTTCCAGTTGCTCTGCTCTAATCACTCATTCCTGAGCTATATCTCTGCGCTGGGTGCGCATCGCGATAAAATTGATGAGCCGCAACTGCTCGCCTTACTGGATGACACCGTCTGTTATGTCGAGGATGTGCTGCAAACGGACGTCGTCAGCGACCAGCAGGCGGAGGAGATGCGTCAACTCCTTACCCAGCGAATCGGCCAGCTGGCCGCCGATGCGGATACGCGCGCGCCACTGGTATTACAGCAACTCGGCTTGCTGGTGGCGCTGATGCCAGACGTGGCCCGCCTGCGCCGCACGCTAAATTCTCACTAACTTCCGCCGCTCTTTGGGTTCAGCGTCATCAGTACGGTGCGCTGAAACCAGGCATTCAGCTCCGCCCTGACCGACAGCGGCAGGGCCGCATAATGATGGCCTGATATCGCCCCCTGAAGCGCCAGCAACGTCTGCAATCCCACATGCTGGTTAACGGCTTTCAGCCTCAGCCAGCACTGCTTAGCGCCAATGTCATACAGATGCTGTACGTTAAGGATGCCCGCTTCATGCAACATCATCTCCAGGCGTACGCTGAGGTTAGGAAGATCTTTTAACCGGATGGATGACTGCTTATGATGCTGATCGAACTGAGCGGTCTCCAGCGACGCGGCTGATAATCTCAGCAGATGCGTCGGTTCCTGCCAGAGCGCGTCATCAACCCGATAGTAGTTCAGGCTGACCATCACGCCACGCTTGCGAAATACCAGTGGCTCCAGCGGACGCTGCGTAATGTATTCCCGCAGGGGTTCGCTGGCTCGCAGGTAGAGTGCATCATTGTTAACTAAAGCAAAAACCACCCGTTCCACGGCCAGCGCATAGCCGCCAAACTGGGTGCGTGACTCGATGGTTCCCAGCGGGGCCAGACGTTCCCGGGAGCGTTCGACAATCGGATTAACCTTTTTCATCACACCACCTCCATGTTATAGAAATATCTGAAATCACGTTTGCTTTCAGGCAATTAGAAGATAGGAAAAAGCCTTTGCAGGTTCAATGAATAATTAACGGTTCAGCTAACCTTGTGGTGTTTTTGCGAGGCGTTTTCAGAAATTTGGGTTGATCTTTATGCGGAACGACAGTACTGTATATTCATACAGCCCACTGCTGAGTGATTAACTTATGCGAACACAACATCCGAATAATGCACGCTATGCTCATCATTACGCTTCCTCTTCTGTCCCCGCTTCTCATCGTGGCTGGATCACCGAGTTACGCTATAGTGAGCAGCCTGGAATGATGCAGATGTTATTGTTGCCGCTGCTGCAGCAGTTGAGTCAGCAATCACGCTGGCAGTTGTGGTTAACGCCGGCACATAAACTGAATCGCGCCTGGCTGCAGCAATCCGGTTTGCCACTGGATAAAAGCATGCATATTGCTGATTCTGAGCGTCTGAACGCGGTTGAGGCGATGATTAAAGCGCTGCGGACTGGAAATTATAGTGTCGTTTTGGCATGGATTCCGTACGAACTGGATGAAGATGAGCGACGTCAACTGGAAAATGCGGCAGCGGAAGGTGATGCCCTGGGATTGATTTTACGGTCGAGTGGATCACCAGAAGCGCCTCTCGGACCACAAAATGCGCTAAAAATTCAGTCGGATTTGTTTCATTAAGTAAAAATCAGAAGTTTCTCAAGAACTATTTCTTATCTGTCGTCGCTAAACCACTGATTCTGTAAGTTCGAGCGTTGACAATGGTTTAGCAGTTTTTTTGGGTATTGAGCCACGACAATAACACCAGGCTAATTGTTAGAATTTGTGTATAAATCTCTGTTTTTTTACAGAAGCGCCTCACATCATACTTGTAAGTTTCCAATCTCGTTGTAGACTTTATCTCGCCAGGGTGCTCAATAACCTCCGTTTTTTTGCGGTAGAGTCATAAGCGAGCGTTTTGACCCGGCGAAGGATTAAACCAAGAGCAACCTTTTTGCTCATTGCCTATTTGGATGATAACGAGGCGCAAAATGAAAAAGACAGCTATCGCAATTGCAGTGGCACTGGCTGGCTTCGCTACCGTAGCGCAGGCCGCTCCGAAAGATGACACCTGGTACACCGGTGCTAAACTGGGCTGGTCTCAGTATCACGACACTGGTTACTACGGTAACGGTTACCAAAACAATGACGGTCCAACTCACGAAAGCCAGCTGGGTGCAGGTGCATTCGTTGGTTACCAGGCAAATCCATACCTGGGCTTCGAGCTGGGCTATGACTGGCTGGGTCGCATGCCTAACAAAGGCAACGTGACTAACGGCGCATTCAAAGCACAGGGCGTTCAGCTGGCAGCTAAACTGAGCTACCCAATCTATGACGATCTGGACGTGTACACTCGTCTGGGCGGCATGGTATGGCGTGCAGACGCAACCCAGACTAACCCAACTACTGGCCGCATCAGCGACCACGACACCGGCGTTTCTCCGCTGGCTGCCGTTGGTGTTGAGTATGCGCTGACCAAAAACTGGGCAACCCGTCTGGATTACCAGTGGGTTAACAACATCGGTGATGCACAGACCGTTGGTACCCGTCCGGACAACGGCATGCTGAGCGTAGGCGTTTCATACCGCTTCGGTCAGGATGAAGCTGCTCCAGCACCGGCTCCAGCACCAGCACCAGCGCCAGTTGTTGAAACCAAGCGTTTCACTCTGAAGTCTGACGTTCTGTTCACCTTCAACAAAGCTACCCTGAAGCCAGAAGGCCAGCAGGCTCTGGATCAGCTGTACAGCCAGCTGAGCTCAATGGATCCTAAAGATGGTTCCGTTGTGGTACTGGGCTTCACCGATCGCATCGGTTCAGAGCAGTACAACCAGAAACTGTCTGAGAAACGTGCTCAGTCAGTGGTAGATTACCTGGTATCTAAAGGTATTCCTTCTAACAAGATCTCTGCACGTGGCATGGGTGAATCTAACCCAGTTACCGGCAACACCTGTGACAGCGTGAAAGGCCGTAATGCCCTGATCGACTGCCTGGCGCCGGACCGTCGTGTAGAAATCGACGTTAAAGGCATCAAAGACGTTGTAACTCAGCCACAGGCTTAAGTTTACACGTAATAAAAAACCCCGCTAAGGCGGGGTTTTTTTATGTCATCGTTCCGGTCAGCGACCCTGCTCTGAGACGCTCTGCCAGCTAAAATGAGTGGCTCCTGAGAGCTGGCTTACTCTTTCTCTGAACCTGAGTTACCGAGAATCGCCTGTAAATCTTCCCGCAGACTCGACATCTGGGTAGCGTACTTCTCTTTGCGTTCAGCATCTTCAATTAACTGGACCACCGTCTCCGATAACGTACTGTTTCGCCGCTGCGCCAGTCCAGCCAGTCGTTGCCAGACCAGATACTCCAGATCGATAGACTTTTTACGCGTGTGCTGATGTTCAGCATTAAAGTGACGTTTGCGACGCGCACGGATGGTCTGTTTTAACCGGTTATCCAGATCCGGATGAATGTGCTCTGCAATCCATTCGTTGACCGTCACCGGATTATTTTCCATCGCCAGCAGTTTATCGACTGCCGCCTGCGCCGCACTTAACTCAAGGTGACGCGTGATCAGTTCACCTTCCCGATGTTTTTTCACCAGGTATTTCCATTTCCATCCACATTCAAGATTTTCGAGTTGCTGGTATTTCATCGGAATCTCATCGTGATCACGTAACGAGCTAAGAATAACAGCTTTTTTCCCGGATGCAGCAACGAAAAACATGCTGTCAATGTCACATCTTCAACAGGAAGTCTGCAGTGCTTAACAAGGGTGAATCCTGTATAATCTCGCTTTTCTTAAATCAGACAAATGCGATTATTTTGACCAGCACCCAACTTACGTGGCAAACCTTACAGCCGGATAGCGCGCAATACCAATCCGTTTTTTCCCGAATTGCTGATGAAGAAACCGATGCTCTGGCAGCGGTACAGCCCCGATTGCTGAATGCTCTGGCGCATTTACATCACCAGTCGCAGGGATTCCCGTTACTGCTGGTGCGTAGCCAGGAAAATCGCGACTACCTGGCACTGATTGCTCAGGCCGCGCAGCGCGTCATGGAGGAATCCACCACGCTGTATGGTGGCGATTACCATATCATGGCCGATAACGTCACGCTGCAGCCCCCTTCAGACCCTCAACGCCCTTTCACCAGTCAGGGTGGCATTCATTTCGCCGACTGGATTGAAACCGAACAGCTGTTTGGTTGTGTCCGCCAGTATAAAGATCGTATTCAGCTTGAGCCGGGTCTGATCCATCGCGCCAACGGTGGCACGCTGGTGCTCACGCTGCGCAGTTTTATGACCCAGCCAATTCTCTGGTTACGCCTGAAGAAATGTATTGAGCAAGGCTATGTTGAATGGACCTCGCAGGATGAGCGACGTCCCTTGCCGGTCGCGATACCGCCACTGCCGCTCCAGTTAAATCTGGTGCTGTGCGGCGATCGTGAAGCACTGGCCGACTTTCAGGAGCTCGATCCTGAAGCCCATGAAATGGCTATCTATACCGAATTTGAAGAGAACATTCAGATTCTGGATGAAGATGACATGCTTGCCTGGTGCCGCTGGACCGCCGATCTGGCACAACAGGCTGAGCTGCCGCTGCCGGAAACCGATTTCTGGCCAGAGCTGATTAAAGAAGGCGTACGCTACAGCGGCGATCAGGAGACGTTACCGCTCTGCCCGCGCTGGTTACAGCGTCAGATGCGTGAGTCCGCGCTGATGGGCGATAAAATCAATGCGGAAGCGCTGCGTGATGCGCTGGAAGCTCGCCTGTGGCGTGAAAATTATCTCAACGAGCGGATGCGCGATGAGATCCTGCTGAAACAGATCCTGATTGAGACTGAAGGTGAAGTGGTCGGTCAGATCAACGGCCTGTCGGTAGTGGAATATCCTGGCCATCCTCGCGCCTGGGGTGATCCATCGCGTATTACCTGTGTGGTGCATCCTGGCGACGGCGAGTTTACCGATGTTGAGCGCAAAGCCGAGCTGGGCGGTAACATTCATGCAAAAGGCATGATGATTATGCAGGCCTATCTGATTGCCGAGCTGGAACTGGATCAGCAACTGCCCTTCTCAGCTTCGCTGGTATTTGAACAGTCCTATTCTGAAGTGGACGGCGACAGCGCCTCGCTGGCTGAACTCTGTGCGCTGATCAGCGCGCTGGCTAACCAGCCGGTCAATCAGCAAATTGCCGTCACTGGCTCAGTCGATCAGTTCGGTAACGTGCAGCCGGTTGGCGGTCTGAACGAGAAAATCGAAGGCTTCTTTGATATCTGCCATCAGCGTGAACTGACCGGTCAGCAGGGCGTGATTATACCCGCCTGCAATGTGCGACACCTGAGTCTGAATCAGGCTGTGGTCAGTGCGGTTGAGCAAGGTCGCTTTCATATCTGGGCGATTGACCGTGCTGATGAAGCCCTGCCGCTGCTGACGGGCAAGGTCTGGGATACTGAGGATGGTGAAGGCGACACCCTGCTGCGCACCATTCAGGAACGCATTAGCCAACTGAACCAGCCGGACGCGCCGCACCGTCCCTGGGGACTGCGCTGGCTTAACTGGTTTAACCACCGTTAATCCGATTTGCTCAGCGTACAACTGTTCGCTAATATTCGTGATTCACTAAAAAAAGGCTTATTGTAAACATGGTAGATAAACGCGAATCCTATACCAAAGAAGACCTGATTCTGTCAGGTCGTGGTGAACTGTTTGGCGAAAATGGTCCGCCGCTTCCGTCAGGCAACATGTTGATGATGGACCGCGTGGTCAAGATGACCGAAGACGGCGGCAAATATGATAAAGGTTTTGTTGAAGCTGAACTGGATATCAATCCTGACCTCTGGTTCTTCGGCTGCCACTTCATTGGCGACCCGGTCATGCCTGGCTGCTTAGGCCTGGATGCGATGTGGCAACTGGTTGGTTTCTATCTTGGATGGCTGGGCGGCGAAGGTAAAGGTCGTGCGCTGGGCGTGGGTGAAGTGAAATTTACTGGTCAGGTCCTGCCTGAAGCGAAGAAAGTGACTTACCGTATCCATTTCAAACGCGTTATCAACCGCAAACTGGTCATGGGCGTTGCCGATGGCGAGGTGCTGGTCGACGGCAACCTGATCTATACGGCCAGCGATCTGAAAGTGGGCCTGTTCAAAGACACGGCGGCTTTCTAAACGTTTCCCCCAGAAACGAAAACCTCCGCGCGCAGCGGAGGTTATATTCCCTTTTCAGTGACATCCGGCTAGGCAGCGACCGACCTGTCCTCCATGGCTTGTCGCCAACCTCCCAACCAGTGAGACTTAGCGTCAATCATTTGATACGGACACATCTCTTTTGAGCGTCCAGTAATGCCTGCCTGATAACCACGTGAATGGGCGCGCTCAAGGCGGTCTCGTTTCTGTCTCTTCATACTCCGTGTCCCTCATGTAAGGTCTGTGGAATCTGGTGGAAAGAAAAAGGTGGTGAATTAATGTTCAACCACACTAATGTTCTACCCGCTACGCGCCCAAAGATCAATGCGCAATCTTCACGCCAATGTCATAAATGTGACCTCTGACCGACAAAATGATGCTTTTTTGTGATGCGGATGACAGCACTATCCCGCTGATTAAGCTAAGAAAAAAGCCCCTGTTTCTCGTCAATCGTGCTTAACGAAAAATCAGGGGCTTAGCTTATTTATTCATACTCTTCTTAATTTAACGCAACCGTACTGTTGGCAATCTGCTGTGCGGTTTGCTGCCAGCCCGCCGCCAGCGTTCTGACCAGCGCATCGTAGCCATCTTCATTCTGAGGCAGCGCCAGGTTAAATGCCTGCTTGGTCAGACGGCCCTGATGTTCCAGCGTCCACTCGCCACTGATCACTGCCTTGCCGTCATAGCGGCCCTGGAAGCCGGTGATGGTCACGTTGAGCGTGTCGTGCTGCGCACCCATCGGCGTACCCGCCACCAGTCGTCCTGGCAGAGCTTTGCTGAGGTTGGTAATCAGCGTCTGCTGCAGCTGCTGATCGAGCGGGCTGGCCCACAGATTATTGGCGGCAATAACATATTTCACGTCACTGGTCTGATAAACCAGCCCGTTACCCGCCAGATAATCCGGTACCGTCACCTGCTGCACCCACAACATCGGTTGCGCTTCATTCAGGCTGCTGCTGCTGACCTTCATCGGGGCGGCCCCGGAAGGCAGCTGATACCAGGTATTATCGATGGTGCTGCTGCACGCGCTCAGCAGCAGCGCGGCAGAGAGTATCATTCCTTTTTTCACTGTTTCGCCCTCTTAGGCTGGGGATCCTGTCCCGGTTTCGCCTCAAACACCAGCGCGTTGCTCTTAGTATTGAGCGTTTTCAGTACCGGCTGCAGTTCGCGCAGCACCTGATCGAGTCGCTGCATATCCCCGACCAGCTTGCTGTAAGCCGGCGAGCCTGGCTGCAGGCCTTTCATGCTACGGTTCAGCTCACGCAATGTCTGCTGCATATCTTCCGGCAGCGTTTTCATTGCCGGGCTGGCCGTGACTTTATTGACGTTATCGATGGTGCGTTGCAGATCACGCATCGTTTTCTGGCTCTCTTTCAGCGTGCCGGTCGCTTCATTAATCATACCGTTAAGTGGCAGGCCATTGATCTTATCCAGCGCCGCCATCAGCTTCTGCTGGATCTGGCTCAGACCACCGCTGACGGTCGGAATCACTTCGTAACCCGACACTTTTTGCGGCCCTTTATAGGCAGGAGCATTGTCGTAGAAGTCCAGATCAACATACAACGCGCCTGACAGCAGGTTGCCAGTTTTCAGCGTGGCGCGCAGCCCGCGCTTCTTACCATCCTGCAGATGCTGTTGCAGATCGAAGTTCTCACCCAGTCGGCTGATAAACCGATCCGGTTCGATACGAATCAATACCGGAACGCGGTAATCATTGTTCAGCGCCTGATCGAGGCCCGCTTTCATCAGCGGCGCTTCCGACACTGTACCCAGGCGAATGCCGCGGAATTCAACCGGTGCACCGGCCTGCAGGCCACGAATCGAGTCGGTAAAGAACAGCAGATAATCAATATGATTGGTATACAGCGAGTCCTGAATGCTGCGTTGATCATCAAACAGATGATAATCAGACTGATTCTTCGCCGCCTGGCCCAGATCCCAGCCATCCGGCACATCAAAGCTGACGCCGCCGCTGAACAGCGTGGTCAGCGACCCCATTTCCACCCGCATACCGGAAGCGGACATATCAACAGCAATGCCGCTATCCTTCCAGAAGCGGACATTGGTGGTTACCAGCCGATCGTACGGTGCCGCGATAAACAGCTGATAGGTCATCATGCGCTTATCAGTATCGAAGGTGCTGGTTTCCACCGTCCCGACGCGATAGCCACGGAACAGTACCGGATCGCCCGGGTTAAGCTGGCCAGCTTTTTTGCTGTCGAGGATGATGCGAATGCCTTTGGCATCCGGCGGCGCTAACGGTGGCGCATCCAGCAGGTTAAACTGCTCTGGCGCTTCACTTTTGGTACCCGGCTGTAATTCAATATAGGCACCCGACAGCAGGGTTCCCAACCCGCTGATACCTTCGCGACCAATCTGCGGCTTCACCACCCAGAAAACACTGTCTTTGTGCAACAGTTTTCCCATCCCGGCATTGAGGCGGGCCTTGATTTCAACGTGATGCAGATCGTCGCTCAGTACCGCGCTCTCCACCACGCCGACATCCACGCTGCGGCTTTTAATGGTGGTTTTGCCGGCTTCGATACCCTCGGCATTTTCGGTAATCAGGGTCACTTCCGGCCCCTGATGACTGAAGTGATAAAACAGAATCCATCCGCCGATTAACAGCGTGACGATGGGGACAATCCAGACCGGCGACCAGCGCTTGATCTGCTCCACCTTTGCGTGGCCGTGGTTAATTTCCGTCAAGGCGCGACTCCTTTACATTGTTTTCGCGTACACGATCCCAGGTTAATCGCGGGTCAAAGGTCATTGCAGCAATCATGGTCAGAATAACCACCAGCGCAAATAACACCGCGCCCCACGCGGGATAAACACTCATCAGTTGCCCCATACGCACCAGCGCAGAGAGCACGGCAATCACAAATACGTCGATCATCGACCAGCGGCCAACAAACTCGACCACTTCATAAATCAGGTGCATCTTGTGGCTATCATGCCGTCCGCGTCCGCCGGCATCCCAGCAGAGCCAGCCAATCGCCAGCATTTTCAGCGTCGGCACCATAATGCTGGCGATAAAGATCACCAGCGCCACCGGATAAGAACCGTCGCTCCAGAGTAAGATGACGCCCGCCATGATATTGGAGGGATACGCGCTCCCCAGCGTTTCTGTCACCATGATCGGCATCAGATTCGCGGGAATATAGAGAATGACGGAGGTCAGCAGCAGCGACAGCGTCCATTGCAGGCTGTGCTTACGGCGCGCAGAAGCGACCACTCCGCAGCGCGTACAATGACGCTGCGTGGCCGGCAAAATGGCAGTGCAGCAGGGACAGGAGCGTAAATCCTGCTGCAGGCCAGTGACACCGACCCGGGGAGGATGCGGCAGCGCCGGCATCGGCGCAATGTTCTGCCAGAGCTGACGCCGGTCAACGCACTGAAACGCCCGCAGCTGCAGCAGGCAGAACAGGCACCAAGGCCAGAAGCTGGTTTCCAGCCCGATGTCACCATAAGCCATCAGCTTAACGAAACTGACCAGCACCCCCGCCATAAATATTTCAGCCATACCCCAGTTGCGTAGCTGAAACAGAATGCGCGCCAGCCCCAGTTTCAGCCGGGTCGGTAACGGAACCGGATTCACCAGCAGCAGGATAGTGACCATGCAGAACGCCGGGATAGCCTGTACAAACAGCAGGAACAGGGTCGCCAGACTGCTGTAGTCTTCTGACACCATCACCTGCGGTATCTCGGCCAGGCTGATCTGACTGCTGAGCCCGGCCACTTTCATGGTGATAAACGGAAACAGATTGGCCAGCAGCAGCATAAACAGAGCCGCCAGCGCATAACCGGTTGGCCGTTTGCGTGGCTCGTGCCAGTTTGCCGTAAGAGAAGTGTGGCAGCGCGGGCATGAGGCACGGCTGCCAACGGGAATGTCCGGCAGCTTATTCATTAAATCGCATTGTGGACAGAGCATCCACGCGTCACTTTTATCTGCTGAACACATCCGTTATCCCTTGATCTACGCGCCGTTTTTCATTGATTCAAGCTCTTCCCAGCGCGCGAAAGCGGTTTCCAGTTCCTGCTCAGCCTGCGCCAGATTGTCCAGTACCGGTTGGGTCTGGTCGTGGGCCTGGCTGAAGAAATCCGGATGACTCATTTTCGCCTGCAGTTCACCAATGCGCGCTTCCAGCTGTTCCAGCTTTTGCGGCAACTGTTCCAGCTCACGCGCCAGGTTATAGCTTAGTTTGTTGGCGCTGCGTTTGGCAGTATCACTTTTCTCTGCCGCAGGTTTTGCCACACTGCCGCCGGTTTTGGCCGGAGCCGACGCTTTCTGCTGCTTGTAAGCCGCACGCTGTTGCTGGGCATCGTGATAGCCACCGACGAAGGTGCCAATCTCACCGTTGCCTTCAAAGATCCAGCACTCGGTTACCGTATTGTCGACAAACTGACGATCGTGGCTCACCAGCAGCACGGTGCCCTGATAGCCATCAATCAACTCTTCCAGCAGCTCCAGCGTTTCCACGTCGAGGTCGTTGGTCGGTTCATCGAGGATCATCAGGTTGCTGGGACGCAGGAACAGACGTGCCAGCAACAGGCGGTTACGCTCACCACCGGACAAGGCGCGCACCGGCGTCATGGCGCGTTTCGGATGGAACAGGAAGTCCTGCAGGTAACCCAGCACATGGCGCGGCTTGCCGTTGACCAGCACTTCCTGTTTACCTTCTGCCAGGTTATCCATGACGGTGCGATCCGGATCGAGTTCGGCGCGGTGCTGGTCGAAGTAGGCGACCTCCAGCTTGGTGCCGGAATGCACGCGACCATGATCGGCTTGCAACTGCTGCAACATCAGGCGCAGTAACGTGGTTTTACCGCAGCCATTCGGGCCGATCAGGGCAATTTTATCGCCACGCATCACCTGGGTAGAGAAGTCTTTCACCAGCACTTTGCCATCAACCGCATAGTCGACGTTTTCCAGCTCAAACACGATTTTGCCGGATCGGGAGGCTTCGCCCACCTGCATATTGGCTTTACCCATCACTTCGCGACGTTCTGAACGTTCACGACGCAACGCTTTCAGCGCACGCACACGGCCTTCATTACGGGTACGACGCGCTTTGATACCCTGGCGAATCCAGACCTCTTCCTGCGCCAGCTTGCGGTCAAATTCCGCGTTCTGCATCTCTTCAACGCGCAGCGCTTCCTCTTTCCCTTCCAGATAGAGATCATAATTGCCTGGCCAGGAGACCAGCTTGCCGCGGTCGAGATCGACAATTCGCGTCGCCATGTTGCGAATAAACGAACGGTCATGGGAGATAAAGACAATGCTGCCGCTGAAGTTCTTCAGGAACGTTTCCAGCCAGTCGATGGTTTCGATATCGAGGTGGTTGGTTGGCTCATCCAGCATCAGTACGCGCGGATTGCTGACCAGCGCACGGCCCAGCGCCGCTTTACGCAGCCAGCCGCCCGACAGCGAAGAGAGTTCGGTATCAGGCTCCAGACCAATCTGTTCCAGCACATCATTGATGCGGCTTTCCAGCTGCCACAAATTCTGATGGTCGAGAATGCTTTGCAGACGCGCCATCTCATTGAGGTTTTTATCGCTGGGGTCCTCCATCACCACATGGGAAATGGCGTGATAAGCCTTGAGATGTTCGGCCTGCTCTTCCACGCCTTCGGCGACGAAGTCATAAACGGAACCGGTAATATTGCGTGGCGGGTCCTGCTGCAGACGCGCAACAACTAAATCGGTTTCATAGACGATGCGACCATCATCCAGCGGTTGTTCGCCATTGATGATCTTCATCAGGGTCGATTTACCGGCACCGTTACGGCCCACCAGACAGACGCGTTCGTTCTCTTCGATGTGCAGTTCGGTATTGTCTAACAGCGGCGCATCGCTGAAGGAGAGATAAGCGCCGTGGATACTGATTAATGACATGTAAACTTATTCCTTACCGGCGTGAGTGATCAGCCAGCAGTTGTGAATTTGACGGTTACGCGCGAAGTCCTGCGACTGCGTTTTCTGGGTAATGTCCTGCGCCTGCAGACCCAACGCCTTCAGACCATCCATATCCATTTTGAAACCACGTTTGTTGTTGGAGAACATGATGGTGCCACCGCGGCGCAGCAGGCGCTTCAGGTTGCGCATCAGCATCATGTGATCGCGCTGGACATCGAAGCTCTCTTCCATTCGTTTTGAGTTTGAGAAGGTTGGCGGATCGATAAAGATCAGGTCAAAATTCTCATCACTTTCATTCAGCCAGCTCAGGCAATCAGCCTGCATCAGACGGTGCTGCCGCCCGGTCAGGCCATTGAGCCGTAAATTGCGCTCCGCCCACTCCAGATAGGTTCGCGACATATCTACCGTAGTGGTAGACCGCGCGCCGCCCAGACCAGCATGGACGCTGGCGGTGCCGGTGTAAGCGAACAGGTTGAGGAAATCTTTCCCCTGACTCATCTGACCCAGCATTTTGCGCGCAATACGGTGATCAAGGAACAGACCGGTGTCGAGATAATCGGTCAGATTGACCCAGAAGCGCGCATTAAACTCTTTCACTTCGAAATAGTCGCCCTTCTCGCCCAGCTTCTGATACTGCGCTTTACCTTTCTGGCGTTCACGCGTTTTCAGAATCAGACGGTCAGCGGGCAGTTCGAGCACGGTCAGCGTGGCGCTGATCACATCGAACAGACGCTGACGCGCTTTATTCGGATCGATGGTTTTCGGCGGTGCATATTCCTGGATAATGACCCAGTCAGCGTAACGATCGACCGCGACGTTATAATCTGGCAAATCGGCATCATAAATGCGGTAGCACTCAATGCCTTCCTGACGCGCCCACTTATCCAGCTTCTTCAGGTTTTTACGCAGACGGTTGGCATAATCTTCCGCGATCTGCCCGGCGCTCTCACCGCTGTTGACCGACAGCTGATAATTTTTCTGTACGCAATCCAGCGGGCCATTTTTTGCTTTGAACTGGCGATCGGCACGCAGTTGCAGACAGCTCAGCAGCTCCGGTGACGCGCTGAACAGCGACAGATTCCAGCCGCCAAAGTGCAGCTTCATCAGACGTCCGAGCTGGCTGTGCAGCGCAATCAGCGCTGGCTCGCTCTCCAGACGTTCACCGTAGGGCGGATTACTCAGCACCGTGCCGTGGATCAGCGGATCGACCGGATTGGTCAGCTTCAGCAAATCCTGCTGAGCGAAGGTAAAGAGTTCGAACACGCCAGCACGCCGGGCATTGGCCTGCGCCCACTCCAGCACCCGACCATTGTTGTCATAGCCAAAGAAGCGCGCCTGGGTTGCCGCCGTGCCGTTACGGGCGCGGTTCTGCGCCTCGGTTTTCACTTCCTGCCACAGCGCAGCGTTGAACTGACTCCACGCCGTGAAGCCCCAGTGCTTACGCAACAGGCCAGGCGCACGATCGCAGGCGATCAGCGCCGCTTCAATCAGCAGCGTACCTGAACCACACATTGGATCGATCAGCGGTGTGGTCGGCTGCCAGCCTGAGCGCAGCACAATCGCCGCTGCCAGGTTCTCTTTCAGCGGCGCCTGGCCGGTCTGCTGACGGTAGCCGCGCTGATGCAGCGCGCTGCCGCTCAGATCCAGCGCAATGCTGGCGCGATCGTCATTCAGCCAGACGTTGATGCGGATGTCCGCCTGTTCGCGATCCACATTCGGACGCTCCAGGTTCTGGCGGGTGAAGCTATCGACAATGGCGTCTTTCACTTTCAGCGCGCCGAACTGGCTGTTGCGAATCGAATCGTTGGTGCCGCTGAAGTGCACTACAAAGGTTTTATCACTGCCGAACATCGTCGGCCAGTCAACACTTTGCACGCCAAGGTAAAGATCCAGATCGCTGTAGACGCCAAACTCTCCCAGCGGCAGCAGGATACGTGAGGCTAAACGGCTCCACATCAGGCTTTGGTACATGACGCGCTCATCGGCCTGGTAGTGGACGCCGCCCTGCACCACTTGCAAATCCTGCGCGCCCAGCGCGTCCAGCTCACTTTTTAACAGCTCTTCGAGCCCACGCGCCGTGCTGGCAAACAGAGAATTCATATCGTCACTTTTTAACTCTTGAGAAAATTGTCGCGCATTATAGCGAATCGCAGACCTATGTCATAAAGTTAGCTACTTTTGTCGTGCGCGTCGGGTTCAAGGAGAACACCATGATTACGCTTTCCCGCTTATTTATTCATCCTGTGAAGTCAATGCGGGGACTGCAACTGTCACATGCGCAAGTGTCAGACAGTGGACTGGCGTTTGATCGCCTGTTTATGGTGACTGAACCTGATGGAACCTTTATTACCGCGCGGCAGTATCCGGAGATGGTCCGTTTTACGCCGGTTCTGTTACCTGATGGCCTGCTGCTGCAGGCGCCGGACGGCAGTCATATCCCCATCCGCTTCAGCGATTTCAGTCAGCAGGACCATCCGACCGAAGTCTGGGGTAATCATTTCACCGCCCGTATCGCGCCCGAGCCGATCAATCAGTGGCTAAGCCAGTTCTTTCCGCGCGAGGTGCAACTGCGCTGGGTCGGCCCGCAACCTACCCGACGGGTCAGACATTTTGAAACGGTCCCGCTCAGCTTTGCTGATGGTTTTCCTTTCTTGCTGGTCAACAGTGCGTCGTTACAGGATCTGCAACAGCGCTGCCCGGCCAGCGTACGTATGGAACAGTTTCGTCCGAACCTGGTGATCAGCGGTCCCGCCGCCTGGGAAGAAGACAGCTGGGCGGAACTGCAGATTGGCGAGGTGGTTTTTGAGGTCACCAAGCCCTGCAGCCGCTGTGTGTTTACCACCGTCAGCCCGGAAACCGGGCATAAACATCCGGCAGGCCAGCCGCTGGCAACATTACAACGCTTTCGCAGCGCGCAGGATGGCAGCGGCGATGTCGATTTTGGCCTGAATTTAATTGCCCGCAATTCGGGCGTGGTGCGGGCGGGCGATAACGTCACCGTGATTAAACGCCACACGCCGCGCGTCTACGGTGCCGGCGCGGTGGTTGAGACACTGGAACCGCAGCAACAGGCACCCTCAGCGGTGAAGATTACGTTTCAGGGCCAGACCTTTACCGGCGATAATCAGCAGGTCTTGCTGGAGCAGCTGGAGATGCAGGGTTTCCGCATCCCCTACTCCTGTCGGGCGGGTTTATGCGGCAGTTGTAAACTCAGGCTGGTAGCGGGCGAGGTTAAGGCGCTGAAGCAAAGCGCCATTCGTCAGGACGGCACGCTGTTAAGTTGCAGCTGTATCCCGGCTGGCGATGTGGAGCTGAACTGAAGTCAGACGGCGCGAGCGTAGCGCGGAATAATATCCTGACAGTAAGGTTGCAGGCGGTCGTTCATCACCTTGATGGCATCGCCGAGCACCATCGCTTTTCCCGCCAGGGTCAGGCCTGGCTGTGCCAGCAGGCATAGCGCGGCGTTATCACCGTTTTCAACCACCAGCAGACGCGCCTGTTCGCCATTTTCCGCCAGCGTCACCTGCACCATCTCACCCACGTTTGGCCGCATAGCGGGCGCATAAGAGGTGAAATGCCAGCTTTTCGGCATCAGCGGTTTCAGGAATCGCGACGCCACCAGCGCATTTAACACCAGTTCTGCGCGGTGCTGGCTGCTCAACTTACACTGGCGACAGGTCTCTTCAAAAGTGAAAAAGAGCGCAGCGTCATCAACACAAAAGCCGGATTGATTAAACGCGTCCGGAGTGAGCATTTTGCGCGAATAACGGGAACGAAAAAGCATACCGTCAGCCAGGTCGAGCATCATTCGGTCGTGGCTGGCGTCAAAATACCAACGCCAGTTATCATCAGGTTTGATTTTCATAGTGTGCCCTGTATTTACCGCTGCGCCAAAAATCACGCAGAATTCAGCGAAAAATGAAACATAAGGAAAAGCTGAAAATTCGTGCAACAGGCCAAAATATAAACGAGCCGGAAGGATAAATAAACCCCCCGGCCTGCGATAGTAAGAAATGTCTTAGAGATAAGTGACGATATCTTTAATTAATCCGGGTCCCTGATAAATAAAGCCTGAATAAATCTGGACTAGCGTCGCACCCGCAGCGATCTTTTCGCGTGCCGCCGTCAGTGAATCAATCCCGCCAACGCCAATGATCGGCAGCTGACCTTTCAGCTCCTGGGAGAGACGCTGAATCACCGCGGTACTGCGCGACTGGACCGGACGGCCGCTTAGCCCACCCGCTTCTTCCGCATATTTAAGACCACTGACCAGTGAACGATCCAGGGTGGTATTGGTAGCAATCACGCCATCTATCTGATGACGAACTAAACTGTCAGCGACCTGAATTAACTCATCTTCAGAAAGGTCGGGCGCAATTTTTACCGCCACCGGCACATATTTTAAGTGACGCTGTTCCAGCTCTTTTTGTTTTTGTTTGATTGAGGCCAGCAGATCGTCCAGTGCTTCGCCATATTGCAGTGAGCGTAAACCCGGCGTGTTCGGTGAGGAGATATTGATGGCGATATAACCGGCATGGGCATAGACCTTCTCCATGCAGATCAGATAATCCTCTTTGCCCTGCTCGACCGGCGTATCTTTATTTTTGCCGATATTAATCCCCAGCACGCCCGTAAATCGCGCTTTTTTCACGTTCTCGACCAGGTGATCGACACCAAGATTGTTGAACCCCATGCGATTAATAATGCCGCCCGCTTCGACTAAACGAAACATCCGCGGTTTGTCATTTCCCGGCTGGGCGCGCGGCGTGACGGTGCCAACTTCAACAAAACCGAATCCCATGGCACCAAACGCGTCAATACATTCGGCGTTTTTATCCAGACCTGCCGCCAGGCCGAGGGCATTTTTAAAGGTTAATCCCATGCAGGTTACCGGACGTGACGGCAGTTTCTGGCGGAATAACCCTTCCAGCGGCGTGCCGCTCATAAAACGCAGTTGCTGAAAGGTGAGTTCGTGCGCGCGTTCGGGGTCGAGTTTAAACAGCGCCGGTCGGACGATAGGATAAAACATGCACTCTCCTGAAGGACGGAAGCAATCGTGAAAGTCGGTGCACGGGAAAATGTGCGCCAGAATGGTAAAGTGCTCTGGCGCAAAAGTAAATCGAACGGCGGGGATGCGGGAAAGTATCTGAACGGGAGTTGATCTTACCCCGCGGAATCGTTTACGGGGCTGATTGGGGCGTCAGCCGGAAACAGATATTCGCGCAGAATACCGCGACGCAGCATGATGCCGAAAATGCCAATGCAGACGAACGCTTCCGCCAGCACCATCGACCAGGCTGCGCCAATCGCGCCATATTGCCATGCCAGCAGACAGCAGAGCGGCACGTTAATCACTCCCGCCGCCATCATCACCATCATACGCTGGCGCGCCAGGCCATGTGGGATCAGGATCTGTAAGCCCGCCGGATAAGAGATATTGCCGAACAGGAAGCAGAGCACAAATACCCGCAGCACGTCAGCCGACGGCATAAAGGCTTTGCCCAGGAGCAGCGACACCACCTGATCGGCAAACAGCCAGGTAAATATCACGATCGACAGGCTGAGAGAGAAAGAGAGCAGCAGACTTTTGCGCGTCGCAGCGATTGCGGCACGCTTATCGCGCCCGAACAGGTGACTGACGCGCGGGAAAAAGGCGCTACCGATCTGTTCCGGCACCGAGTTGGCCGCTTTACGCAGGCGATCCGCCCCGTTGTAAATCCCCACCATATAGTGCGAGGTAAACGACGCGAGGATCACCACGTTAACGCTGTTAAACAGGTTGGCACCGGCAATGGCGATAAACACATCCATGCTGTCGGTGATGCGCTGTTTAATTTCGCGTGGCTCAAAGCGGTAACGGCCAATGACCTTCATCTCCAGCACAAACTTCAGCGTAATGGCGGCACTGATAATCGAAACCGCACCTGGAATCAGGGCAGCCAGCCAGGTATCAGCCGGGGTTTTGACCAGCAGAAAAGTCAGCGGGATGGCACAGAAGTTACCAAAGGTGGCGATCACCGCCGTTTTACCGAGCTTCTCAAATCCCTGCATCAGCCAGCCGAAGGAGAACAGCGAGCCGATCAGCGTGGTGCAGTTGGCGAGGATAATAAAGAACAGCGGATGCCAGGCGGGATTAAACCAGGTTGCCGTCAGCAGGGTGCCACTGGTGAGCACCAGCAGCATCAGTTTGGCATTAAAGGTTGACCAGAACAGCTGGCTGACCCGCGCTTTGTCATCACGATGGTGAGCAATATCTTTGGTGGTAAAGACATTGAATCCCCAGTCGGAGATGGTGCTGCAATAGAGCACACAGGCAATGGCCAGTGCCAGGGTCCCCATCTGCTCAACACCCAGAATACGGGCCAGATAGGGTAACGTCGCCAGCGGAAACAGAAACGAGGCGCCGCGGTACGCCAGCAGCGAGAAGATATTAACTATCAGACTTTTATCAAGAACTTTTGCCATGTCGCAACAACCTTATACACATTGCATGTCTCACCTTCTCATTTCGCTAAGGCATAAACAATATCGCTACACACTTTTCAGAATCAGGCTGCGCGGTTAATTTCCTTTTTTACTTTGTAACGCTGTAATGCAATAAACAGATCCGGCTGATTAAACAGCAACCACTCTTTAAAGTTCTGAGTTTTAACGTCTCGCCCCATAAAGCGAATCGCATTCCTGACATATTCTGGTACCGGCGTCTGGTTATACAGCGATAAATAGATCATCAGGCGGAAAGAGTGAGTTAAATAGGCTTTCTCCAGCGTGGCCCGCCATTCTGATTTAGCCTGGGAACTGCTCAGCGTATTGTAGGCATGCATAAAGGCATCATAACGCTGAAAGAAAAACTCATCACCTTTGGTACTGTTAGTAAGCGAACCGCTACGGATACGCTGTTTATAATAAACCTGACGACTGACCCACGCCTGCTGGCATTTCATAAATACCGCCAGCGTAAAATTGTGGTCTTCATGAATCCGGCGAACGAAACGTAATTTATGCTGCTCTATAACACTTTTTTTGATCGCATAGTTCCAGACTGCCGAGGTGTAACTGCCGTTACGCAGCAGACGCATAAAGGCTTCCTGCGGGGGCTGCAAACCAAACTGATCGTGTTTTACTTTAGGCGAGGTGATCTCGATATGACCATCTTCGTAAACGCAGGAATTAAAGCAGAACAGGTCGGTCTGAGGATGTTTTTCTGCGACGGTTGCCAGTTCTGCCACCAGCCCGTCAACCACCACATCATCCGGGTCACAGAAGAAAAGGAACTCGCCCTGTGCCAGCGCGATACCGGTATCGCGGGCATTACCCAGACCGCCATTTTCAATGGTGATCACTTTGACCTGTGAAAGGTGCGAATAATTCTGTTCAATCAGGGCCAGCGTGCCATCAGTTGATCCATCATTAACAATGATTATTTCATTGGGCGCTTTTACCTGGCGTAATAAAGAATCAACGCACTCGACAATATATTTTTCAACATTGTAAGTCGGAATAATTACCGATAAAAGGATGTCAGACATAGGCATTTCTCTGCTGTTAGAAAATGACAATACGGTTCACCTGCCTGATGCAGGTCCTGACCAGAGGCGAAACGTCGAAAAGAATAGTGTGTTATTAGGGCTGCTTACATTGAGCCTGATTATCTTAAACCGGTTAAGCCGATAAAGACCAGTCGGGAAAAAACGATCGAAGTGTTCAGATCGCCGCCACTGTTAAATAAGTTGCATCTATAGCGCGGTGCGATGTTAAAACGGTTGAGGTTTGATTTAAATTGCCGGCAAAAAGTCGCGGTAACCAGAATCGGGAAAGTGTAAGCGAATACCTGAAACCGTGAATATCTTCATCATTCCATTCTTTTCGTTTCACTAACGTTTCTGCAATTAATCTGAACATTTTCCCGCGTGACACCGACAGAGGGTTTGATTTTATATCGTTTTTTTCCCTTTCTTCTTTTCCCGCCCCGTTTAATCACTGCTTAACCATAATAAGAATGTTTAAGCAATCAGTCGCTGGATGATTTAACCGCGGCGGTTCGCTAATTTTGCAATCTCGCATCATCGCTTTTAATGAGTGATTGTCCGGATTAGGGGAAATTTAAGAATTATCGGAACCGGTTCAGACGCCGCTTATCACCCTGCCCGCCTATTTGCAGTTTTCACCCTTAGTTTGCCAGATAAATCATTTAAGCCCCTCTCGCGGCTCTGACAGTATGAAGGCATAAGTTCTCAACATTAGATAATCAATAACTTTTAGTTATAAGGAGTGACGATGCGAGTTATTACGCTGGCAGGCAGCCCACGGTTTCCCTCACGCTCTACCTCATTACTGACGCTGTGTCAGCACAAACTGGAAGCACGGGGTATCGAAGTCATTCCGTGGAATATTCATAACTTCCAGCCCGACGACCTGATCAATGCGCGCTTCGATGCCCCAGCGCTGCTGGCCTTACAGGACGATCTGGCCGCCGCCGATGGCCTGATCGTGGCGACGCCAATTTATAAAGCCTCTTTTTCCGGCGCGCTGAAAACCCTGCTCGACCTGCTGCCGGAGCGCGCGCTGGAGCACAAGGTTGTGCTGCCCCTGGCCAGTGGCGGCAGTGCCGGTCATATGCTGGCGCTCGACTACGCCTTAAAGCCGGTACTCAACGCGCTGAAAGCACAGGAAATTCTGCATGGCGTTTATGCCGAAGATAACCAGATCCAGCATTACGACCGTCAGCCGCAACTGCAGGATTCGCTGGCGCAGCGCCTGGATGATGCGGTAGCCGCGTTCTGGCTGGCGCTGACTCGTCACCACCATCCCGTTGCACACGCAGTATAAAGGAGCAGATGAATGAAACTGACATTAGCAAAATGGCTGACGGCGGGATTGTTACTGGCTGGGCTACAGGCGCAGGCCGCACAGCCCGATCCGGCGCAGATTCGCATTGGATATCAAAAGGGTTCAGTCAGTATGGTGCTGGCGAAATCGCATCAGCTGTTAGAGAAGCGTTTTCCACACACCAAAATTCAGTGGATAGAGTTTCCGGCGGGTCCACAGATGCTGGAAGCGCTGAATGTGAACAGTATTGATCTCGGCAGCACCGGCGATCTTCCGCCGCTGTTCGCCCAGGCCGCCGGCGCGGACCTGCTCTATGTCGGTTCGGAACCGCCAAAGCCGCAGGCGGAAGTGATTCTGGTCCCGAAAACCAGCGCGCTGCAGCAGGTCGCGGATCTGAAAGGCAAGAAAGTCGCCTTTCAGAAAGGCTCCAGCTCGCACAATTTACTGCTGCGCGCCCTGCAACAGGCAGGCCTGAGCTTCAAAGACATCACCCCGGTTTATCTGACGCCGGCTGATGCGCGTGCCGCATTCCAGCAGGGAAATGTCGATGCCTGGGCGATCTGGGATCCCTACTACTCGTCAGTGCTGTTACAGGGCAACTCACGCGTGCTGGTGGATGGCAGCAAACTCAATCTGACCGGGTCGTTCTATTTAGCCACCCGCAGCTATGCCGAGGCACACGGTGCCTTCATTCAGCAGGTGCTGGATACCTTTAGCGCCGCCGATGCGCTGACCCGCAGCCAGCGCCCGCAGAGTATTACGCTGTTAGCGCAGGCGATAGGTTTACCCGAACCGGTGATTGCCAGCTATCTCAGCCATCGACCGCCCACCACCATTACGCCGGTTAGCGACAAAACCGCGGAGGCACAACAGCATACCGCTGACCTGTTCTATGCCAATCATCTGCTGCCAGTGAAACTATCGATTCGCGATCGTATCTGGCAATCCCCTACCGTGACGCAATAAGGAGCAAAAAAATGGTATCCATATTCTGGTTTCTGCCGACGCATGGCGACGGCCACTATCTTGGCACCGCAGAAGGTGCGCGCCCGGTGGATCACGCCTATCTGCAACAGGTTGCGCAGGCGGCTGATCGTCTCGGTTTTGGCGGCGTGCTGATCCCGACCGGCCGCTCCTGTGAGGATGCCTGGCTGGTTGCCGCCTCGCTGATTCCGGTCACCCAGCGCCTGCGTTTTCTGGTCGCGCTGCGTCCGGGCGTGATTTCACCGACCCAGGCGGCGCGACAGGCGGCGACGCTGGATCGTTTATCCAACGGTCGCGCACTGTTTAATCTGGTCACCGGCGGCGATCCGGAAGAGCTGGCAGGCGATGGCGTCTTTCTCGACCATCGGGAGCGTTACGCCGAGTCCGCTGAATTTACCCGCGTCTGGCGTCGGGTGCTGGAGGGCGAAACGGTCGATTACGAAGGCAAACACGTTAAGGTGCGCGGTGCCCGCCTGATGTTTAAGCCGGTACAGCAACCGCGTCCGCCATTGTGGTTTGGTGGCTCTTCGGAACCGGCTCAGGATCTGGCGGCTGAACAGGTCGATGTCTATCTCACCTGGGGTGAACCGCCGGCGCAGGTGAAAGAGAAAATTGATCAGGTGCGAGCCAAAGCCGCGGCTCAGGGCCGGTCGGTACGTTTCGGCATTCGTCTGCATGTGATTGTACGTGAGACAAATGAAGAGGCCTGGCAGGCGGCTGATAAACTGATTGCCAATGTCGATGATGCCACCATCGCTAAAGCGCAGGCTGCCTTTCAGCGGGCCGATTCTGTCGGTCAGCGCCGGATGGCCGCGCTGCACGGCGGCCGGCGCGACAAGCTGGAGATCAGCCCGAACCTGTGGGCCGGTGTCGGTCTGGTGCGCAGTGGTGCAGGAACCGCACTGGTCGGTGACGGACCCACGGTAGCGGCGCGCATCAAAGAGTATGAAGCGTTGGGGATTGAAACCTTTATTTTGTCGGGCTATCCGCATCTGGAAGAGGCTTATCGCGTCGGTGAACTGCTGTTCCCGCATCTCGATCTGCAGGTTCCGCTGGTGCCACAGCCGCGCGTCGTTCAGGCGCACGGTGAAGCGGTTGCCAACGATTTTACCCCTGAGAAAAAAGTCGCCCGGGGCTGAGGAGAGCATCATGGCCAGAACAGGTAAACGTCTCGCTGATACGCTGGTGCCGTGGGTGCTGCCCGCTCTGCTGGTGGTGGCATGGCAGATCGCCTCGCAAACCGGCTGGTTATCGACCCGCATTCTGCCGGCGCCGGAAAAAATCGTGACCACGTTCTGGCAGCTGGCCGCCAGCGGCGAACTGTGGCAACACCTGGCGATCAGTAGCTGGCGGGCGCTGATTGGTTTCACTATCGGCGGTTCCATCGGGCTGCTGCTCGGGCTGATTACCGGCACCTCACGTACCGGCGAACGGCTGCTGGATACTTCGGTGCAGATGCTGCGTAACGTGCCCCATCTGGCGCTGATCCCGCTGGTGATTCTGTGGTTCGGTATCGATGAGTCGGCGAAAATCTTCCTGGTGGCGCTCGGTACGCTGTTTCCGATCTATCTCAATACCTATCACGGCATTCGCAATATCGATCGCGGGCTGGTGGAGATGGCGCGCAGTTATGGCCTCTCTGGCTGGAGCCTGTTTATCCAGGTGATCCTGCCTGGCGCGCTGCCGAATATCATGGTCGGCGTCCGTTTTGCGCTCGGCCTGATGTGGCTGACGCTGATCGTGGCGGAAACCATTTCGGCTAACTCCGGCATCGGTTATCTGGCGATGAATGCGCGGGAATTTCTGCAGACCGATGTGGTGGTGGTCGCCATCATTCTGTATGCCCTGCTCGGTAAACTGGCTGATGTCGCCGCGTTGTTGCTGGAACGCGTCTGGCTGCGCTGGCATCCGGCTTATCAACTGAAGGAGGAGAACGCATGAGTCAGACACTTTCCCCGGCGCGCCTCAACACCGGCACCCCGGTCGGCGTTAACAACGTCAGCAAGCAGTATGGCAGCCGCACTATCCTGAACCATATCGATCTGCATATTCCGTCGGGCCAGTTTGTGGCGGTCGTCGGCCGTAGCGGCTGCGGTAAAAGTACCCTGCTGCGTCTGCTGGCCGGGCTGGAGCAGACCTCCAGCGGCCAGCTGCTGGCGGGTAATGCGCCGTTACACTCGGCGCGCGACGATACCCGCCTGATGTTTCAGGACGCGCGTCTGCTGCCGTGGAAAAAGGTGATTGATAATGTCGGCCTCGGCCTGAAAGGCACGGCATGGCGCAGTGCGGCGCAGGATGCGCTGGCAGCGGTCGGGCTGGCCGATCGGGCTAATGAGTGGCCCGCTACCCTCTCCGGCGGACAGAAACAGCGTGTGGCGCTGGCCCGGGCGTTGATTCACCGGCCAGGTTTGCTGCTGCTGGATGAGCCGCTGGGGGCGCTGGATGCCCTGACCCGCATCGAAATGCAGGAGCTGATTGAATCCCTGTGGCAGCAGCATCATTTTACCGTTCTGCTGGTGACCCATGATGTGAGTGAAGCGGTGGCGATGGCGGATCGGGTGCTGCTGATTGAGGAAGGCGAGATTGGTCTGGATCTGCTGGTCGATCTGCCGCGTCCCAGACGGCGTGGCTCGCCACGGCTGGCAGAGCTGGAGGCGGAGGTGCTGGATCGCGTGATGCGCCGTACGGCACCGGCACAACCGGTCCGTCTGGCCCGACAACGCTAAAAAAAATGGCGGAGCCCAGCGGCCTCCGCCATTTTGCTATCAGGCGTTCAGCGCCCGGGTGATCTTCTCATAGAGATCGCCCGACAGCTTTTCCAGCCCTTTCAGCTGTTCCAGCGCATCGCGCATCATCGCCTGACGATCCTCGTCATAGCGTTTCAGCCGAATCAATGGTTCCACCATCCGTGCCGCGACCTGCGGGTTACGGGTGTTGAGATCGATCAGCATCTCCAGCAGGAATTTATAACCGCTGCCATCTTTGGCGTGGAACGCAGACGGGTTGGCGGAGGCAAAGGCCCCGACCAGCGAACGCACGCGGTTCGGGTTACTCATGCTGAAGGAGCGGTGATTCAGTAGCTGACGCACGTTACGCAGCACGTTCGAAGCCGGACTGGTGGCCTGCAACACAAACCACTTATCCATAACCAGACCATCCTGGTGCCAGCGTTCATCGTAGGCCGCCAGCAACGCATCCCGGCACGGCAGCTGCGCCGACACCGCAGCGGAGAGCGCCGCCAGCGCATCGGTCATGTTGGTGGCCTGATGATATTGCGTCTGCACCAGCTTATCTGCCAGTTGCGCATCGCCAAACGCCAGATAGTTCAGGCAGATATTTTTCAGGCTGCGCTGACCAATCGCCGCATGCTCAACCCGGTATTCACTCTGCTGATTGGCGTTATAAATCGCAAAGAACTCGTCAGCCAGTTCACGCGCCAGCGTGCGCTGCAGTGCGTCACGTACCAGGGCAATCGCCTGTGGATCGATAACATCGAACAGTTCGGCGATCTCATTTTCAGTCGGCAAGGTCAGAATCAGCGCGGTCAGCGCCGGATCGCAGTCGGTATCCAGCAGCACCGCCCGGAACGCATCCGCCACATGCAGCGGCAGCGACAGGTGTTGTCCCTGCTGATAGCGTGCCACGTTGAGACGGATATAGGTTGCCAGCAGGCTCTGTGCCGCATCCCAGCGTGAGAAATCGTTGCGCGCATGACGCATCAGGAAGGTGAGCTGCGCATCGCTCCATTTGTAATCGAGCTTCACCGGCGCAGAAAATTCACGTAACAGCGACGGCACCGGCTGGAAGTAAACGTTATCAAAAATAAAGGTCTGAAACTCTTCGGTGACATTCAGTACGTGATGCACCGGATGACCGTTGTGCTGCAACGGGATCACCTTACCTTCATTATCATAAAGTTCGATATCAAGCGGGATGTGCAGCGGCAGCTTCTCTTTCTGATCGGCAGTCGCTGGCGTGTGCTGGGTGACGTGCAGCGTATACTGCTCCAGTTCCGGGTTATAGTCATCGCGCACCGTCAGCACCGGGGTTCCAGACTGGCTGTACCAGCGGCGGAACTGTGACAGATCGACGTTAGAGGCATCTTCCATCGCCTGCACAAAATCGTCACAGGTGGCCGCACTGCCGTCGTGGCGATCAAAGTAGAGCTGCATTCCTTTCTGGAAACTGGCTTCGCCCAGCAGAGTGTGCAGCATACGGATCACTTCCGATCCTTTCTCATACACCGTCAGGGTGTAGAAGTTATTCATTTCAATGACCTGATCCGGGCGGATCGGGTGCGCCATCGGGCTGGCATCCTCAGCAAACTGTGCACCGCGCACGATACGCACATTGTCGATGCGATTTACCGCGCGTGAGCCGAGGTCTGAACTGAACTCCTGATCGCGGAATACCGTCAGTCCCTCTTTCAGGCTGAGCTGGAACCAGTCACGGCAGGTAACGCGGTTGCCGGTCCAGTTATGGAAATATTCGTGGCCGATCACCGCTTCAATGCCGAGGTAATCTTTATCGGTGGCGGTTTCCGCTTTCGCCAGCACATATTTGGCGTTGAAGACGTTGAGGCCTTTATTCTCCATCGCACCCATATTGAAGAAATCGACCGCCACGATCATAAAGATGTCGAGGTCATATTCGAGCCCGAAACGCTCTTCATCCCACTTCATGCTGTTTTTCAGCGAGGTCATCGCCCAGTCGGCGCGATCAAGATTGCCGCGATCGACAAAAATTTCCAGCGCCACGTCGCGTCCCGAACGGGTGGTGAAACTGTCGCGCAGCACGTCGAAATCACCCGCTACCAGCGCAAACAGGTAGCACGGCTTGGGGAACGGGTCCTGCCATTTGACCCAGCTGCGGCCCTGCTCGTCACGTCCGCTGTCGATGCGGTTACCGTTCGAAAGCAGGTACGGATAACGTTCGCCATCGGCAAAAAGGGTGGTGGTGAAACGCGCCAGCACATCGGGGCGATCCAGATACCAGGTAATATGACGGAAGCCTTCAGCCTCACATTGGGTACAAAGCGCCTCGCCTGATTTGTATAACCCTTCCAGCGCCGTGTTCTGATCCGGATGGATATCATTGATGATTTTAAGAGTGAAGCTCTCTGGCAGCTGGCTCAGCACCAGCGCGCCCTCTTCTTCGCGATAGTCAGTCCAGGGCTCTCCGTTTACCTCAATCGCGATCAGGGTTAACTCTTCGCCGTCCAGACGCAATTCAGCCTGGCTGTCACCGAGGCGTTTAATCTGACTGATCGCCGTTACGCGAGTGGTCGACGCATCCAGTTCAAAGGTTAAATCGATGTCGGTGATGGTGTAATCCGGCGCACGATAGTCGTGGCGATACTTAATTTGGGGCTGTTGCGTCATATTCCGTCTCGCGTTGTTATAAGTTTACCTGGCAAAGTCTAAGCTTGTTAATACAAGCTTGCCACGCACAATGCACGTAATGGGTGAAATGGCTACAATCTGTTAACAATGGCACAGATTGGCCTCGACCCACGACAGTGAAATATGCTGTGATTGGCGTTTATGACTGAATTATACTTTCGCGTCTTTTAGACTGTGTACAACACCGGGCTCTGCGCCACCGAACAGGATGCTGAAACGCGCCATGACAGGACATGCTTCCCCGATACTGACCTCGCTGCTCGATACGGACGCTTATAAGCTCCACATGCAGCAAGCCGTGTTCCACCGCTATCACGATGTAACGGTGGCGGCGGAGTTTCGCTGCCGCGGCGACGAACTGCTGGGCCTTTACGCTGATGAGATTCGTGATGCGATTCGCGCAATGCAAACGCTGGCGCTGACCGATGATGAGTATCAGTGGTTATCCCGCCTGCCCTTCTTTCAGCAGGATTATCTGAACTGGCTGCGCGATTTTCGTTATAACCCCGATCAGGTTGAGGTGCGCAATCACCACGGCCAACTGGAACTGCGCATTCAGGGGCCGTGGCGTGAAGTGATTTTGTGGGAAGTGCCGCTGCTGGCGCTGATCAGCGAAGTGGTGCATCGCCATCGCACGCCTCAGGTCACCGCTCAGCAGGCCGTTGACCATCTGCAGCAAAAACTCGCCACCTTTAAGACGCAGGTCGCCGATCTGGATATGTCCCGCTTTCAGCTGATGGATTTTGGAACCCGCCGTCGCTATTCGCAGGAGGTACAGCAGGCGATTGTGGCGACGCTGAAACAGGATTTCCCGTGGCTAATCGGCACCAGTAATTACGATCTGGCGCGCCGTCTGTCCCTGACACCGGTCGGCACCCAGGCGCACGAGTGGTTCCAGGCGTTCCAGCAGATCAGCCCGGTCCTGGCCAACAGCCAGCGCGCCGCGCTGCAGGCGTGGCTGGATGAATATGATGGCCAGCTCGGCATCGCCCTGACCGACTGCATCGCCATGGATGCCTTCCTGCGCGACTTTGGTCCGGTGTTTGCCCGACGCTATCAGGGGCTGCGCCACGACTCGGGTGATCCGGTTGAATGGGGCGAAAAAGCGCTGGCGCACTATCAGAAGCTGGGCATCGACCCGCAAAGCAAGACGCTGGTCTTCTCTGACAATCTTAATCTCGACAAAGCGCTGGCGCTTTACCGTCATTTTGGTCAGCGCACCAGCGTCATTTTTGGTATCGGAACCCGTCTCACCTGTGATATTCCGGGCGTCACGCCGCTGAACATTGTGATTAAACTGGTGCAGTGCAACGGCAAGCCGGTAGCAAAACTCTCTGATAGCCCCGGCAAAACCATCTGCCAGGATAAGGCCTTTGTCAGAGCCCTGCGCAAAGCCTTTGATTTGCCGCTGGTGAAAAAAGCGAGTTAAATCCTTTCTCATCGGGGCGTTGATCCGCCCCGCTTCTGCTGTAATAAATCTTCCGTTCCGCCGCAATTTTGCTTGTTTCCTGAAGACTCGCAAGTAACATAGCAAAACCCCGGTCTGGGGAACTTTTTACTCACTTCTTCTATATAGAGAGATATTTATGAGCGTAGTGCCTGTAGCGGACGTACTGCACGGTCGCGTCGCGGTTGACAGTGAAGTCACCGTACGTGGTTGGGTGCGTACCCGAAGAGATTCAAAAGCCGGTCTTTCCTTCATCGCCGTTTACGACGGCTCCTGCTTTAATCCCGTTCAGGCAGTCGTCAATAATTCTCTGAATAATTATCAGGATGAAGTTCTGCGTCTGACTACCGGCTGTTCGGTGATTATCACCGGCACCGTGGTGGCCTCACCCGGTCAGGGCCAGGCTTTTGAGATTCAGGCGACCCATGTTGAAGTCGTCGGCTGGGTGGAAGATCCTGACAGCTACCCGATGGCGGCGAAGCGTCACAGCATCGAGTATCTGCGTGAGGTGGCTCACCTGCGTCCACGCACCAACCTGATCGGTGCTGTTGCCCGCGTCCGTCATACCCTGGCGCAGGCGCTGCATCGCTTTTTCCATGAAAATGGTTACTTCTGGGTTTCGACGCCGCTGATTACCGCTTCCGATACCGAAGGGGCTGGCGAGATGTTCCGCGTCTCGACGCTGGACCTTGAAAACCTGCCGCGCAACGATCAGGGCAAGGTCGATTTCAGCGAAGATTTCTTTGGTAAAGAAGCCTTCCTGACCGTTTCGGGCCAGCTGAACGGCGAAACCTATGCCAGCGCCCTGTCAAAAATCTACACCTTTGGCCCGACGTTCCGCGCAGAGAACTCCAACACCAGCCGCCATCTGGCGGAATTCTGGATGCTGGAGCCGGAAATTGCCTTTGCATCACTGGATGATGCCGCTGCGCTGGCAGAAGCGATGCTGAAATATGTCTTCAACGCGGTGCTGGAAGAGCGTGCCGATGACATGGCCTTCTTTGCCGAGCGCGTAGATAAAGAAGCGGTTGAGCGCCTGCAGCGTTTCATTACCACCGATTTCGCCCAGGTTGATTACACCGACGCGGTTGAGATTCTGATGAATTGTGGTCAGACCTTCGAAAACCCGGTCTCGTGGGGAATCGATCTCTCCTCTGAACATGAACGTTACCTGGCCGAGAAACATTTTAAAGCGCCGGTAGTGGTGAAGAACTATCCGAAAGACATTAAGGCGTTCTATATGCGCCTGAATGACGACGGCAAAACTGTTGCAGCAATGGATGTCCTGGCACCTGGCATCGGTGAAATTATCGGCGGTTCCCAGCGTGAAGAACGTCTGGATGTGCTCGACGCACGTCTCGAAGAGATGGGCCTGAATAAAGAAGATTACTGGTGGTATCGTGACCTTCGTCGCTATGGCACCGTGCCACATTCTGGCTTCGGATTAGGCTTTGAACGTTTAATCGCCTATGTGACCGGCGTACAGAATGTCAGGGATGTAATTCCGTTCCCACGCACTCCACGCAACGCAAGTTTCTAACTTTCAGCATTAATTATAAGAAATTCATATATATAAAGAGGTCGGCACTGCCGGCCTTTTTTTATTTTTGTAAATTTTGAGTTCTCTCACAAAGTTCCGTGTTTTTTACATTTTGTAATACATATTTTCCTTTTGAAACCAGATTACGAGTTTCGTAGCATTTTCGAGGTAGAATTAAGGCGGGTTGGATGGAAAGATGCGTGCAGACACAGGAAGACACCAAACTTCTCTCAGGGTTCCCGTAAAGGTTTCTTGACGGCAGTGGCAGGTGTACAAATAACTCCAACGAGGGTAATGAATAATGATGAAGCGCAATATTCTTGCAGTGGTTATCCCTGCTCTGTTAGCCGCAGGCGCAGCAAACGCAGCCGAAATTTATAATAAAGACGGCAACAAACTGGACCTGTACGGTAAAGCCGTTGGCCTGCATTACTTCTCTGATAACGACGGCAGCGATGGCGACAATACTTACGTTCGCTTCGGCTTCAAGGGTGAAACTCAGATTAACGACCAGCTGACCGGTTACGGCCAGTGGGAATACAACGTTCAGGCGAACAACTCTGAAGGTTCTGACGCGCAAGACGGTAACAGAACCCGTCTGGGCTTTGCCGGTCTGAAATTCGGTGATGCTGGCTCAATCGACTACGGCCGTAACTACGGTGTGGTTTACGATGCAATCGGCTGGACCGATATGCTGCCAGAGTTCGGTGGCGACTCAGGATACTCAGATAACTTCATGAACGGTCGTAGCACCGGCCTGCTGACTTACCGCAACACTAACTTCTTTGGTCTGGTAGATGGCTGGGATTTCGCCGTTCAGTATCAGGGCAAAAACGAGCGTGATGAAATTCGTCGTTCAAACGGCGACGGCTGGGGTCTGTCAACGTCTTACGTCTCACCAATCGGTGTAGGTGTTGTGGGTGCCTATAGCAGCAGCGACCGTACCGATGCACAGGCCGCTGGCGTTGCAGCTAACGGTACTGTTGTCGGTCAGGGTAAACGCGCTGAAAACTGGGCAACCGGTCTGAAGTATGATGCAAACAATGTCTACCTGGCGGCTTATTACGGTGAAACCCGTAACTCAACGCCGTTCACTCTGACAACTGGACCTGGCACCGATACCACTGCTTTCGCAAACAAAGCGCAGAACATTGAGTTGGTTGCACAGTATCAGTTCGACTTCGGCCTGCGTCCATCTATCGCCTACGTTCAGTCTAAAGGCAAAGATATCGAAGGCGTGGGCGATGCTGACCTGGTTAAATACATCGACGTGGGCGCAACCTACTACTTCAACAAAAACATGTCTACCTATGTGGACTACCAGATCAACCAGCTGGATGACAACAACCGTCTGGGTCTGAATACAGACGACGTAGTTGCACTGGGTCTGGTTTACCAGTTCTAATCTCGCTGTCAGAACTGTTTGAAGACGGGGCCATCGGCCCCGTTTTTTTATGTCTGTTATCCAGCCAGACGCCCTTTTTCTCCCGACGCTTACCCACGCTCCCTTTTTTTATTTCCTCTCGCTGAAGCAAGCCCGCAAAAAGTATCAATAACGCTCGCAAACGGTTGGCATTTGCCTGGCGTGACGCTAACCTGAGAGCTCATTTTGCTAACGTTCCCGCTACTGGACCTGACTCATGTTTGAATCGATCTCTGCTGCACCCGCCGATCCCATTCTTGGGCTGGCCGATCTGTTTCGCGCTGACGACCGCCCTAACAAAATTAACCTCGGTATTGGCGTCTACAAAGATGAAACCGGTAAGACACCGGTGCTGACCAGCGTTAAAAAAGCCGAACAGTATCTGCTGGAAAACGAAACCACCAAAAACTATCTCAGCATTGATGGTCTGGCGGATTTCGCCCGTTGTACCCAGGCGTTACTGTTTGGCAGTCAGAGCCCACTGATTACCGCTGGCCGCGCCCGTACGGCACAGACCCCAGGCGGTACCGGTGCGCTGCGCGTAGCGGCCGATTTCCTTGCCACCCAGACATCCGTAAAGCGGATTTGGGTCAGCAATCCCAGCTGGCCGAACCACAAAAATGTGTTTAATGCTGCTGGTCTTGAGGTGTGTGAATATCAGTATTACGACGCTGAAAATCATACGCTCGATTTTGACGGTCTGGTTGCATCACTGAAACAGGTGCAGCCAGGCGATGTGGTGCTGTTCCACGGCTGCTGTCATAACCCAACCGGCATCGATCCAACGGCTGAACAGTGGCAGCAGCTGGCGCAGCTGTCACAGGCTGGCGGTTGGTTACCCCTGTTTGACTTTGCCTATCAGGGCTTCGCCCGCGGTCTGGATGAGGATGCCGAAGGACTGCGCATTTTCGCCGCGTCCCATCAGGAACTGATTGTCGCCAGCTCCTATTCGAAGAACTTTGGCTTGTACAACGAACGTGTAGGCGCCATTACCCTGGTGGCCGCCGAGGCAAGCGTGGCGGATACCGCCTTCAGCCAGGTGAAATATACCATCCGGGCGAACTACTCCAATCCGCCAGCTCACGGTGCCGCCGTTGTTGCCACCATCCTCGGCAACGACGCTTTGCGTACCATCTGGGAGCAGGAGCTGTCAGACATGCGTCAGCGCATCCAGCGTATGCGTCAGCTGTTCGTGAATACTCTGGCGGAGAAAGGCGCGCAGCGTGACTTCAGCTTCATCATCAAACAGAACGGAATGTTCTCGTTCAGCGGCCTGACCAAAGATCAGGTGATTCGTCTGCGCGAGGAGTTTGCGGTCTATGCGGTCAACTCAGGACGAGTCAACGTTGCGGGCATGACGCCAGATAATATGTCGGCGCTGTGTGAGGCGATTGTCGCGGTACTGTAACCGCGTATCACGACTAAAAAATGGGCCGGCTGGCCCATTGCTCGTCAGTTAAGCGACCGGTGATAACGCAGTCTGGTGCCGCTCAGGGGCTGGCGGTCCTCGCGCCGCTGCGCGGTGCCTTCACTTCATTCCTCTGCCTGACGGACCGCCGGGGATGGCACATCCTGTGCCGCCCCGCCTTTCGCCCGCGTCCTGCGGGCTCTGCTGGCTAATGTTCAGCGCTGCGGATTGCCTGCCCCGGAGCCGCCCCGGCCGGCTCTGAAACTTGAGTGAGTGTTGTTAAAACGGGCACGATGGTGAAGGCCTGAGCGCCTCTGCTGCTGAAAGGGCTATCCGCAGCGCTGAGGCGTGACGTTGGGCCAGAACGCCACGCCGGGAAGCGTGGAGAGTTCGGGGCCGGCCAGGGAGGGCCGATCCCCGAACGGTTCGTCGGCACGACGTCAAAGCCGAAGGTACCGCGCAGCGGCGCGAGGACGGCCCGGCAGCAGCAGCGGTGCGCAGGCCCGCACTCCGGCATGCCTGCTCAGAAAAAAAGCTGCCACGTCTGACCGTGACAGCCTTTGCAAAGTTAACCTTCACTGACGAGCATTAGCCGACTGGCCCATTTTTTATTGCAGGAAAGGATTACTGATTCGTTCACGGCCCAGCGTGGAAATCGGGCCGTGTCCTGGCAGGAAAGTCACATCATCGCCGAGCGGCAATAATTTGCTCCGGATGGCATCGATCAGCTGCTGATGATCGCCCTGCGGGAAATCGGTGCGGCCGACGCCACCGTTGAAAATCACATCACCGGAGATCAGCAAGCGTCCCGGACGATCAAAGAACACCACATGACCCGGCGAATGGCCTGGACAGTGTAAAACTTCCAGCGTCACCAACCCGACCTGCACGCTGTCACCCTCTTCCAGCCAGCGGTCCGGCGTAAAAGGCGAGCACTCTTCCAGTCCAAACATCCGGCTCTGAGTCGGCAGGGCTTCCAGCCAGAAGGCATCGCGTTTCTGCGGTCCGACGATTGGAATCTGGTAAAACGCTGCAAGTTCCACCGCCGCGCCGACATGATCAAGGTGACCATGAGTCAGCAGGATCTGCGCAGGCTTCAGCTTGTGTTGTTCCAGCGTTTGTTTGATACGTTCAGCGTCACCGCCCGGATCGACCAGCGCCGACTCACCGGTGGTTTCACACCAGATCACCGAACAGTTCTGGGCAAAGGCGGTAACAGGAATAATGTGGTAGTTCATAACGCTCCATGACCGGCTCACGCAGCGTTGCCGGCGTCATTACCAGTGCCTGATCGGCCCGGTATCAATATGTACAAAGTTGCTGCGAGGATAATATCCTACACCACCCGCGCGCAGAGATAACGCCGCTTTGCGAACGTTGGCTAAGGTAACGCCCTCAATGTGGAAATCCATCGCCTGACCTTTGGTGTGATAGCTGTGTTTCGCTACCCCAGGCCCGCTTTCGCGCAGCATGTTATTGGTCGCCAGCGAACGGTAACCAGAAACCAGCTGCACCGGTTTACGGGTTTCCAGCAGCGCCTGCAGACGAAAAATCTGGTCAAACAGGTGGGGATCAATGCTTTTCACTTTATTGGCGCGATAGTCACGGAAAAAGTGATTTAATCGTGACAACTCATCCTTGTCGTAACGTTTACCATTAAAAAACTCAGTTTTAAGGGTTTCACCTGTGTGAAGGTTATTCAGCGTTAATACACGCGGGCGAGAAGTTGAAAGCGAGGCCCTTGCAGAAGCGGGCAATAATGCCAGCCCGGCGGCCGCACTTCCGCAAAGCAGTAGCTTGCGACGAAAAGAATCAATAGTAGACATTAACCGTATTACCTGAGAGTGAAGCCATAGAAATGTGCAAAAAGCGCACAGGCCGAACCATAACTTTCTCTCAGAGAGGCGTCAACCCATGTGGGGCGAGAATGTGCGGCGATCCCGAGCGGGATCGCCATTTGAGCGCTATTTTCGTTAACAATAGCCGACGGCTAACGATTGAAAATCAAACACTAGAGCAACAACTGCTCAGCCCTTTGTAACGCCTGGCTGCCGGAGCGTGCAGTGTCATCATAATTGTAAATATCTGTTCGGAACTGCGGTTTGCCATCATCCGCTACCCAGGCGGTTAAGTAATAGAGATTAACCGGAATGCGATGGCGAATCGGTACGTACCGGGTATCGCCCTCTTTCAGGGTGCTGGAGATGCGCGAATCATTCCAGCCGGCATCCTGCAACAGCAGCCCCGCCAGTTCAGAGGCTTTATTCACCCGCACGCAGCCTGAGCTCAGCGCCCGGATATCCCGCTGGAACAGGTTATGATTCGGCGTGTCGTGCAGATAGATGGCATCTGAACTCGGCATGTTGAATTTGTAGCGTCCCAGCGCGTTCATCTGGCCTGGGGCCTGGCGCAGGCGATAGGGGAACGATGAGGCCGACACCATGCTCCAGTCAATCATGCTCGGGTCGATCACCTCGGCATCCTCACTCCAGCCCGACAGCAGGGTATAGCCGTGCTTATAGAGATAGGCAGGGTCCTGCTTCACCTTGGGAATAATGTCTTTACGCACCAGCGTGGTCGGTACGTTCCACGGCGGATTCAGCACCACATTGTTGAGCGCGCTGCGCATCAGTGGCGTTTTGCGATCGGGACGACCAACGATCACCCGCGACGACAAAATTTTATTACCGTTGTTGTAGTAAATCAGTGAGTAGTTAGCGATGTTGACCATGATGCCGTTGTGCATATCATCCGGCAGCAGCCGCAGCCGCTGAATGTTCAGCGCCAGCAAGGAGGCGCGCATCTGGGGTGACACATTCAGCCACTGACGCGTTCTGGCACCGATCGCCCCGTCGCCATCCAGTCCCTGCCACTGTTGAAAACGCTTCACCGCTGCAACCAGCGTCGTGTCGTAAACATTCGCGCTGTTATTGGCATCCAGCGTCAGGCTCTGCACATTACCCGGTGACTGCGGCGTGGCAACAGGCAGATCGGAAACCGGCGTCGCAGACGGGCTGACCACCACCGGCTGGTCGCTGTGGCTGACCGGTACAGAAGTCACCGGCACGGCGTCCTCATCCGGCGCGGGCGCATCAGCCTGTGCGGTGAGCATCCCGCTGCGCTGCAGGATTTCACGTAGCGCCGGCACATCATCACTCACCTGTCCCGGACGCAGGGTTTCGCTATTCTTCAGCTGCGGCCATGGCCGTTTATCGCTGAGCAGATTTTTTAGCGCAGCGTGCATTGGGCGATATTGCGGATGCTGCGGTTCCAGTGAAGTGATAAAAATGCTGTCAGAACCAGCATTGACCGCATTCTGCCACTGATTAACCACCGCCACTGACGGCTGGGCCAGTTTGTAGGGCACGTTACTGTAAAGCCAGGTTTCACCCTGCGTCGGCACGCTGGAGACAAACTGCAGATAGCCGAGCATCGCGTCAGAGAGCGCCACATCGCGGGCAAAGCCGGTAATGGCCGGGTCAGTCAGACGTTCGACCCAGCGGGTAAACTGGGGTTGCACGCCGGATAGCGCGACCTCAGCCAGCTGTTGCTGAAATTTTTGCACCGCCTGGCGATCCTGCCACAGCGGCTGCATATGACGGGACGCATACAGCGTCGCCAGTGGCCCCAGATAAAAAGGCTGATCGGCACTGGAAAACGCCTGCCGGATACGTTGCTGACTTTCGGTGACTGACATCGCACTTTGTGTGGTGCCCGGCATAGCGGCGATCACAGCGGCCTGCGGCAGCGTAAATGGAACCATGGTTAGCGCCAGCGCTAACCATGAAACAACACGATGATGTTTAAACCTATTTGCCAGCAACATCCCTGCCCCCTTCTCTGTTCAACTGCGCAGCGTTCCCTGAAACTACTGCGACCGGGCTGCTTACTCATAATGTTGAGTATACAAACAAAAACGGCATTTGCCTCACGCGACAAATGCCGTTACCAGATTAACCAATGGATCAGTTTTTGACTATGTTTCCGCCTGCGATTTTTCACCGGCTAAATCGGGCAGAGAATCGTTCTCATCCTGCCGTCGGGTCGGTGAAGGATCGGCCGCAAAACCACGCAGGCCAACCACATGCACATGCTCGGTATTGTTGAATACTTTACGCACCAGCTTATAGGTTGTGCCTTTCTCCGGACTGATATTTTCCGGGGCGGCGATCACCAGCTGCATTTCCAGCCGTTCACACAGTTCAAATAGCGTGGCGATCGAACGCGCATCAAGACGGGCGGCTTCATCAAGGAACAGCAACCGGCATGGCGAGATGTCTTTACCGCGCAGACGGCGAGACTCCTCTTCCCAGCTCTGCACCACCATCACCAGAATCGACATCCCGGTACCGATCGCTTCACCGGTCGACAGCGCCCCACTTTCCGCACGCAGCCAGCCGTCAGAACCCCGGTTAACTTCAACTTCCATCTCAAGATAGTTGCGGTAGTCCAGCAGCTCTTCACCGATGGTCTGCGGCGTCCGCTGCCCCATGTCGATATGCGGATTAAGACGCTGATAAAGTTTCGCCAGCGCCTCTGAGAAGGTCAGACGGTTGCTGTTAAACAGATCCTGATGCTGTTCATGCTCTTCCGACAGCGTATCCAGCAGCATTGCATGGGTTTCACGCACGTTAACGTTGAGCCGGACACTGCGCACCTGACCAAAGCTCACGGTCTGCAGACCCTGGTTCAGCTGGCGGATACGGTTCTGCTCACGCTGAATGGTTTTGCGGATGATGTTGGCGGCGCTGCGTGAGCTGATAGCCAGCGTCTGTTCACGCGCCGTCAGCTCTTCCGTCAGGCGATTCAGCTCAATTTCCATCTGCTCAATCGCTTCAACCGGATCGTCAGTGCGAATAATATCCTGACGAATACGCTCGCGCAGATGCTGGTAAACCGCGATAAAGAACTGGATCTTGCGTTCCGGCCGTTTCGGATCTTCCGACAGACGCAGCACGTCACGCAGGTGTTCGTTATCCGCCACCGCCAGACGCAGCGCACCCAGCGCTTTATCCGACATAGAACGCAGCTCGTCACCGCTCAGATAGGCCAGTTCGCGACGATGCAGGCGACGTTCGACACCATTCTCTTTCACCAGCCGCAGCACCGTACACCAGCCCGCTTTGGCGCTGACCACCTGTTCACGCACCTGATGATAGTTGCGTTCCAGCTGGCGCAGTCGCTTCTGCAGGTTATCCATCTCCGCTTCACAGAAGGTCAGCTGTTTTTCCAGCTGATTACGCCGTGCACGGTTATGGCTCAGCGCCGTATAGAGCTCATCACGACGGACGCGCGCCCGCGCTTCGGCGCTGGCATCGGCGTGAACGCCGATATCCTGCATCTCCTGCTGCAACTCTTTCAGCATGTCGCGCTTGGCGTCATAGGCACTTTTCAGCGAGGCCAGCACCTGAGCATACTGCGTCAGCTGCGCCTGATGCTCGCGCAGACGCTCACGGCTGCGGCTACGTTCCGCCTCAGCCTGCTCCAGACGCTGACGCAGCTTGTCACTGAGATCGCTGTTGCCGTTAAGCATGCTGGACGAATCATCATAGCCAAAGTGCGCACGACGCTGCACTACTTCCGTCAGGGCAAAAGCCTGCTGGCGGGCGTTGCGCTGTTGCTGCTGCGCCTGCTGGTAATCGGCCTGCAGCTGCTCATGCTGTTCAGGATCGCTTTGTAATACGGCAATAATCGGTTCGAGTTTCGCCAGTTTCGCGCCGTGTTGATGCAGGAAGCGCGCCGCCTCCTGCGCCTCCTCAACCTGTTCACGGATCTCTTCACAGCGATCGGCCAGCGTCTCATCCAGCAGCAGGTTAACGCGCGGCAGCAGGCGGTTTAGCTGCGCTACGCCCTCTTTTGCCAGCTCAAACTGCTGACGCTGCTGCTGATTGTTGCTTTCGTGCTGGTTAAGTGCCCGCTCCAGCTCACCGCGACGTGCGCCCAGCTGGCGAATCTGTGCTTCCGGATCGGCATCAAACGCCACGGCGAGGTGACTGCCGATAAAGCGGCTGAATGACTGATGCAGACGCTGGGTTTTCTGAACGTCGAACGACAGCGTGGCATAGCGCTCGGCCAGACGATCGCGTTCGCTGTGCAGCAGCTCAAGCTGATTTTCTCGCGCAGCACGGCCAAACAGCGGGATTTTCGGGAAGCGGGAATAGCGCCACTGCCGCTCTGCAACCTTCACCACCACCGCATTCTGCAGTTCATCAACGCTGAATACGCTGTCATCAAACGACTGGGGATCGCCCTCGATCAGATAGAGATCTTCCGGACACTCTTCTAGCCCGTCGAGCTGCTCACGTACCAGCGACAGATCCGGCACCACAATCGCGTGACGTGACGGACCGTACAACGCCGAGAAGTAAGGTGCATCATCCAGCGTGACGTCATCATAAATTTCTGACAGCAGTACGCCGCCAAAACGTTCCGCCAGCTGGTTAAGGCGCGCATCTTCGGCACCGCCAGGCTGACTGAGACGTTCAATCTGCTGCTCGATATCACGTTTACGCGCCGCCACTTCGTCACGTTCAACGGTGGTTTCACGTTCCCGCTCCAGCAGCTGCTGCATATATTCGGTCACGTCCTGACTGCTGGCGAGCGCCTGGCCGGTCTGCTCACTCAGCTGCGTCAGAATTTCCTGCGCAGCCAGCCAGTGCGGCGCGCGGGCGGTCAGCGTGGCGATACGCTCGCGCAGCTGTTCCAGCTCCTGACGCATCATCATGCGCTGCTCACCGGCATCCGCCACGCTGCTGTTCAGCTGCTCAATCTGCGCTTCCAGCTCACGCTGCAAACCGTCCAGCGCATCAGCTTCATAATGCTGCCCCTGGCGTTTACAGAACTCCGCCAGCAAACGCTCAGCCTCATGCTGCTCGCGTAAACGCTGCTCCAGCTCACTGAGGCGCAGACGCAGCGAAGAGAGCTGTTCAGCGTGATGGCGCTGATTGCTGGCGTCGCGCAGCAGCGTCCGGCCGGTCTGCCATGCGTCCTGACGGGTCACGTCGCCGGCAATGCTGGTCACCAGCGCCAGCGCCTGTTCAAACTGACTGTGCGCCGCTTCCGCCACGCTCAGCTTCTGCTCAAGATTGAGTAACCGTTCGGTCGCCTCTTCCTCTTTGGCCTGGAAACTGGCCTGCCATTCCGCCGCGTTGTCGATGGTTAAGTCGGGCAACTGACAGAGTGAACGGGCGCGTTCCAGCGCCTGCAAGGCCTGCTGATACTGAATGGCGCGGGTTTGCTGCACGTCAAGCGCCTGCTGGAAGTCCGCCAGCTGGCTTTTCAGCTCATCGACTTCCAGTTCAGCCGCTTCGGCGCGCGCTTCATTCTCTTCCTGAATCTCACGCGCTTCCGCCACCACTTCGCTCTGCTCTTCCAGCCGCAGCGTCAGGTCTTCAATATCGGCGTCATAGCGCTCAATCTTTTCCTGCTGGCGCATCGCGGTCTGTACCAGATTCAGGTGATCGCTGGCCGCCTGATAATCCACTTCCAGGTCGTTTTCCGCTCCGCTGTGCTCAGCCAGTTCGCGCGCCATTTCAACGTGGCGATACTGTTCAGACGCCAGCTGTTTGCGGCTGCTGAACAGCTCATTACGCAGCTGTAAGGCGTTGTCGAGATGGACCCGTCGCTCGTTAGCGTGCCGCATGTAGTCGGCGGAGACGTAGCTTGTCGCTTCCGAAATCAGATGCTTAAACAGATCGCGATCTGACTGGGTGACGCGAATCGCTTCCAGCGTCATGCGGTTTTCGCGCAGCGCGGCTTCCATATCCTGGAAGGCTTTACGCACGCCGCTGTTTTCCGGCAGCAGATAGTCACGCAGCGAGCGGGTAATGGCGCTGGAGATACCGCCATACAGCGAGGCTTCAATCAGACGATAAAACTTGCTGCGATCGCTGGCGGAGCGCAGACGACGCGGCACCACACCGAGATCAAACAGCATGGCGTGATAATCGGTGACCGAGCTGTAGGCGCGGAACTGCACCCCTTCCTGTGCTTCAACCCGCTCTTTGACCTCGTTCAGCGGCAGCACGCGCGCCTGCCGGCTGTTGAGGACTTCGGTCAGCATGTCGGTGGGATTGGTGTCGGTCGGCAGGCCATGAATACTGAACGGCTTGATGTCGACTTTTTTATCCCGTCCGGCCACCTGTTGCAGCCGCACGCCAACCACCACACGCTGATGGCGCGAGTTAACCACGTCGAGCATGGAATAGCAGACGCCAGCCCGCAGCTTACCGTGCAGGCCTTTATCGCGTGAGCCCGAGGTCGCGCCGGCTTCGGTGGTGTTACGGAAGTGCAGCAGCGTCAAATCGGGGATCAGCGCGGTGACAAACGCTGCCATGGTGGTAGATTTACCCGCACCGTTGCCGCCTGACAGAGTGGTGACCAGTTCATCAAGATCAAAGGTGCGGGCAAAGAAGCCGTTCCAGTTGATCAGCGTAAGCGAACGAAATTTTCCGCGTTCAATCATGCCTGTTGTTCCTCTGCGTTCTCACTCGCATCGCTTTCCTGTTCGTCGCCTTCATCGGCGTCTGCCGTTGCGGTGGCGTTCTCCAGCAGCATCGCTTCGCCATCGCGGATCAGGCGCAGCTGCGCTTCACGGGCATCGTCACCGCTACGCACGTCAGCGCCGAAGCGGAATACCGATTCGGTGATACGGAATTTGCTGCTGTCGTTACCGAAGAACCACACCATCCCCAGGCGGCGCAGACGGCTCAGCGAGGCGCGCACTTTCTCCTGCAGTTTGGTGCGATCCAGATCTGAGCCGGTCGAACGCTGGTTAACCAGCTTCAGCAGCTTGCTTTCATCAGCCAGTGACAGCAGTTCGTCATACAACTCCTGCTGAGTGAAGATCCCTTCATTGGCCAGGCGTTCCGGGCTGAGGTAGAGATAGCAGAGGATTTTTCCCACCATCATGTCTAACTCAGAGAGCACCGAACGCGGGATCAGCGTGGTAGAGCGCGGACGCAGATAGAAAAAGCCCTCCGGCGCACGAATCAGCTCAACGTTATAGCGGCTGTAAAACTCTTCGAGAAACGCCTGGTAATCCATCAGAAAAGCGTGATTATCCAGCTCTTCAATACCGATGTGTCGTCCGGCGCGCAACTGGCTGTCGAGCGCGGGAAAGATCGGGTTTGCCAGTGCCTGTGCCAGCTTAACCGGCATCACTTGTTCAATATTTGTCGATGACATGTGCCTGCACCTTGGCTCCGTAATCATTGATGGCTTGCCATTCCACAGGCAAGCCGGCTAAATCAGCTTCCGCAACGCCAAGACGCACCGCCTGGTCGACCACAATCCGCGCCAGATCGAAATGACGGGCGCGAGGATACTGGGCCAGGTAGTCACGCATCACTGACGCGAGGTTGAGCGGTTTTTGTTGCGTTTTGTAGATCTGCAGCGCCTCTTCGATCATCGCTGCCAGCTGCTCGCGAATTTCGTTGAACTCTTCGTACTCCATCTCGGCCGGCAGTTCACCCATCACCTCGTCATTACGCAGCGTCAGCTCTTCATCGCGCATGTCATACAGGCGATCGGCGTTGGCGTAGGTCAGCGCCCAGGGCGCATCGAAGTAATTTTGCACCGAGACCCGCAGACGCTGAGCGAAAACGCGGTTTTTATCCATGTCGATGGCGGTACGGATAAACTTATGGACGTGGCGGTCGTAACCGATCCACAGGTCGATCGCCTGCTGGCCCCAGCTGGTGATACGGTCGAGTTTACTTTGCAGATCAAACACCAGCTTATCGACGAAGCCCAGATCCGGACTGTCGAGCGTCGCATCCTGAATCCGCAGCAGGTTCTCCTGCAGCTTGTCGCCCGCCGCCTCCAGCGTATCCTGCAGTTCACGCAGCGTACCGGAGGTTTCCGACAGCAGCATTTCACAGCTGGAGATCGCCGCGCGCCAGTCTTTATTCAGCAGCTCGGCGATATCATTTTTCACCGCCTGCTGCTGTTCATCCATCAGACGCTGCGTCATGTCGATGCTGTCGAATATCTCAGCCACCGAATATTTCAGCGGCGCAAAGACGTTGCGGTGCCAGTGAAATTCATCGCCGTTTTCCTGAGCCGCATCGGCAGCGCGCTTGAGCTCATTGGCAACGATAGAGAGCTGCATCGACAGGCGTAAGGTCGAAAATTCGCGCTGGCGGATGTAGTAGTCGGTAATGCCGATCGCCAGCGGGGTCAGACGATAGATGGCATTGCCTTCGGTCAGCTCGCTGGTAAAGCGGTTGAGCAGGCGCTGTCGCACCATATCGTTGATGGCGTTGTTGGCGCGAACCAACACGGTTTCGTGGGTTTGTTCGAAAGCCTTACTGACGTGACGGAAAGCATCAATCAGATCGCCTTCACTCATTTCGCCATCCATCCGCTCACCGTTAAGGGTGGCGATAGCCAGCAAAAAGGCCAGACGTTCTACTGGCAGCGCAAGAGAGAAGTCATTCTTGCGCGCCCAGGATACCAGTTCAGGTACCGTCTGGGAAAATTCACTCATAATTCGTCCTTCTGCCCGGGTTTGCGCGCAGTCACATGGATGTAGCGCCCTAAGCTCAAAAAGGGTTCCTGACGGCAGTAACGCCGCTCCATCTCAATAATTTCGTCGTCGCTTTTGGGCTCGCCTTTCGGCGGCTTCATGTAGTCGCTGAATACCCGGATGCCGGCGCGTTGTTCAATGACGAAGCCGCACGCTTCCAGCCAGCGGTAGACCTGATCGGGATCGCGCGGATAGTCAGGTGATAGCGTGCGCTTTTTACGCTTGGTCAGATTGGTGCGCAGATAGCCAAAATTGCCCAGCGTTAAGGTGCGTAGCGTCAGGCCGTGCAGGTTATAAAACATCAGCGACATGACGCCGCCCGGACGCAACAGATCAAATAGCGCCTGCAGCACCTTTTCCGGTTCAGCAACCCACTCAAGCACAGCGTGAAACAATACCAGATCCACCGGCTTATCCAAATGTTCACCCACCTGCTGGGCGCTAATTTGTTTGAATTGCATGTTGTGGCTCACACCCTGCGCTGCCGCATTTTCCTCTGCCCGGCGCAGCATTTCGCCTGAAAGATCACACAGCAGAACCTGATGGCCGCGCGCGGCCAGCCCGCTGGAGACCTGCCCCACGCCGCCGCCCGCATCCAGCACCGACAGCGGATGCGGTGACAGTCCGGGCAGGATAGTTTCCAGCTCATCCCACAGGATCGCCTGGCGCACTCGCCCTTTGGTGGTGCCGTATATATTTTGCGAAAATTTATCCGCGAGATCGTCAAAGTTACGATCCTGCATGGCATGTGCTCCGGTATGCTGCGGTGAGACTTGTGCTATTTTGTCACAGGCACCAGAAGAATGAACCTTTCATCCCCATCTTCCCTTCCGGCTGCTGTTTTTTCGGACAACAGGAGTCTTTTTAGATGCTTTTTACCCTGAAAAAAGTGATCGGCGGGCTGTTGCTGCCCCTGCCGTTTCTGCTTTTGCTGATGGCGCTCGGCATTTTATTGCTTTGGTTCACTGACTGGCAGAAAAGCGGCAAAATTTTGATCTCCGCCAGCTGGTTATTTCTGCTGCTGCTAAGCCTGCAGCCGCTGGCCGATCGGCTGCTGCTGCCGCTCGATAGCCGTTATCCGACCTGGAACGGCACGCAGCCGGTCGATAACATCGTGGTACTCGGCGGCGGCTACACCTTTAATCCGGACTGGGCGCCCAGCTCAAACCTGCTCAACAACAGCCTGCCACGCGTGGCGGAAGGGGTACGTCAGTGGCATCGCTATCCGCAGGCTACCCTGATTTTTACCGGCGCCGCGGGTGGCACCAATCCAAAGAGCAGCGCCTGGGTCGCCGCGCAGGTTGCCGAAAGTCTCGGCGTGCCGGCCGATCGCATTCAGATTCTCGATCAGCCGCGGGATACCGCTGACGAAGCACAGGCGGTGAAGAAGAAGATTGGTCAGCGCCCCTTTCTGCTGATCAGCTCAGCCAATCATCTGCCCCGCGCAATGCGTTTCTTCCAGGCGGCAGGATTGAATCCGATTGCTGCGCCGGCCAACCAGCTGGCGATCACCTCGCCGCTGAATGGCTGGGAGCGCGCCATTCCGTCCTCTATCTGGCTGAGTCACAGCGAGCGGGCAGTGTATGAAACACTGGGTACGGTATTGCAGCGACTGAAGGGAGACACAACGCGGTCATCCGAGCCAGGGGAGTAGCTGGGTGCGGGCATGATCAAAACGGGACCGGTCAAATTCGCCGGTCTGCACCAGCTGATCGATGCAGTCCCACAGCTGATAGAGCCACCGTCGCCAGACAAAGCCTTCTGCCACCGGGGCCCGCTGCAGGTAAGCGTGCAGCAGCGCGGTTTCGGCTGGCGAATCATCGAGATGAATCAGGTCATATTCCCGCGGTGCCCATAGAATCGGTCCAGGCTGGGTCATCGCCAGCAGCTGATCGCTGCGCGGATTTTTCAGCGTACTTTGCAGCCTGACATTACCGTGCACCATGACACAGGGATCGTTAAAGTCGCGGAACAGATGCGCTAACCGCGCCCGGCTGCGAAACAGAATCTGACGGTCGTCCAGCGTAAAGCCGGGCGGACGCAGATAGCTCAGGGTCGCCCATAGCACCTCAACCCGCTGCGCATACCAGGCGGGCCAGCGGTTTTCCTGCGTGCTGTCCACCGTACCGACCAGTCCATGACTGTCGAGCCGGTGCCAGGCCAGCAGCCCCTCCACCACCTGTTCGCAAAACTGTTGCCAGCGTTGTGCATCACGCGCCGGTGCTTCTGCCGGTACGCCATTGAGTCGCGCCAGCAGCAGCATTTCATGCACCGGCGGCTGCTGGCTCATCACCAGGCCAAATACCACCGGCACCGCAATCAGCCCGGCGTGGCCGAGTAACGCCAGTTTTTTGGCTTCCAGCGCGGCACGTCCCTGATGACGGAAATATTTCGCCATCACCGGCATCGGCTGTCCTTTATCGTCGTACAGCGCATAAATTCGGGCAGGCGGATGTTCGCTGATGATTTCGAGACGGCTGATGGGCTCGCCCAGCACCAGCGCCAGTTCGGTTTTGAGCTGTTCCATGGGGCATCCTCCTCAGATGAATAGCAGACTATCCTGAAGGGACTACAGATAAGAAGTTTAGCGACGGATCAACAAAACTGCGCAGTAACGGGGAGTCTCTCCCCGTTTTATCAGGCCTGCATTGCTGCGCGAACGCGCTGCAGGTCGTCCGGCGTATCAACGCCAACGCTGGGAATCGTTTTCGCCACCGCAACATGAATTTTCTCGCCGTACCACAGCACCCGCAACTGCTCAAGCAGCTCGATCTGCTCCAGCGGGCAAGGCGCCCAGGCGACATAGCGGCGAATAAAGCCCGCGCGATAAGCATAAATGCCGATGTGACGCAGCAGCGTGTCGCCAATCTGCTCGCGCGAGCTGGCATAACGTTCACGATCCCAGGGGATAGTGGCACGCGAAAAATAGAGCGCATGGCCATGCACGTCCATAACCACTTTCACCGCATTCGGATTAAACGCCTCTTCCGCATCGGTGATTGGCACCGCCAGCGTCGCCATTCCTGCCGTGGAACCGGCCAGATTGGTGGCGACCTGGCGCACGATCTCCGCCGGGATCATGGGCTCATCGCCCTGCACGTTGACGATGATCTCATCATCAGCAAACTGATATTTTTCAATCACCTCTGCCAGACGCTCGGTGCCGGACTGATGATCGGCGCGCGTCATGCAGACTTCACCGCCAGCGGCTTGCACCGCCTGTGCCACATCCGGATGATCGGTAGCGACGATGACCCGACTGGCGCCCGATTCACGGGCGCGCTCCATTACATGCACCACCATCGGCTTGCCGTGAATATCCACTAACGGCTTGCCTGGCAGGCGGGTTGACGCATAACGCGCAGGAATGATGGCGATGAAACTCATGGATGAATCTCTTCAACCGACAGCGTGCGCGCTTCATTCTCCAGTAATACCGGAATACCGTCACGCACCGGGAACGCCAGGCCATCCGGTTTGCAGATCAACTCCTGCTGCGCATTGTTGTAGTAAAGTTTGCCATTGCACACCGGGCAGGCAACGATTTCGAGTAAACGATGATCCATATGTCCTCCATCAGGGACCGAATGCGTAAGGGATAAAGCATACCATAGCCCAGCCCGGGCGGCAGGGCGTAAAACGTATCAGTGCATCACCGGTTGCCAGGCTGGGATTGCAGTGACCAGCTGGCCGGCCAGTGCTGCCGCAGAGCGGCGGGAACCTGCAGCAGAGAAACGGTTTCCGCGCCCTGCCAGGCTGCAAAACGCGTTATCGCCCGCCGGATATCTCCGGCAAATTGCAACGTGACCCGCGTCCGATCCTCCAGCCAGACATTTTTAATCTCCAGCTGTTTTGACTGGCGCACCATCCGGGCATCCAGTCGACCTTTTATCTCGCCACGATGCAGGATCGGCAATACGAAATAGCCAAATTTCCGTTTTGCCTCGGGCGTATAACACTCAATGCGGTAATCAAAGCTGAACAGCTCCAGCGCGCGTTTGCGATCCCAGACCACCGGATCGAACGGCGACAGCAGCGCGCTGTGGGTTGCCTGTAACGGGGATTCAAGCAACGGCAGCGAATCACGGTGCAGCCACATTTCGCCCAGCTCTTCGGTGGTCACCGCGATGACTTCTCCCGCGTCCTGCGCATCCGCCAGGAAGGCGCTCAGCGGCACCCGTTTCAGCCGGTAGTAGTCGGCCAGCCAGCTGGCGCGAAAGATGCCGAGACTGCGGGCACTGTTGAGTAACATTAAGCGGGTCGCTTCGGCTTCGCTGATGCTGTGCAGCGCATCCTGCCAGTCAGGCATTACCCGGCTGCGCAGATCGTATACCCGCTGAAAATTGCGGCGTTCGGCCACCATCAACTCACCGGCGCTGAACAGATTCTCCAGATGCCGCTTGTGCGGTTTCCATGCCCACCATCCCGGTTTATGGTTTTCGGCAGGCGCAAAATCGGCAGCCCGCACCGGACCGTTTTCGCGGATCTGCTGCAGCAATTCGGCGATCTCCTGCTGATGATCAGCTACCCACTGCGCGTTATATTTCCAGCCCAGCCGTTCCGGCGACAGCATGCGGTGCCGCAGCAGCCTGTAGTCGGCGCGTGGAATAAAGCAGGCTTCGTGTGCCCAGTATTCAAACACCTTACCCTCAGCCAGTGCCTGTTCCAGCCACGCCTGCGGATAGTCACCAAGGCGACTGAACAGCACCAGATAGGGGCTGCGGGCAACGACGTTAATGGTATCGATTTGCAGCAGCGACATGCGTGAGATGCAGTCAATCAGATCCTGATAGCGGGCGCGTTTTGCTGGCGGGCGCAGCAGGCCCTGCGCGGCGAGATGAAGGTGGCGTGCTTGTCGTAACGAAAGTGAATGCTGCGGGTTCATTCTCTTCCTTATTGATCGGGAAATTAATGTCCTGGCTGGCCGCTGCGGCACAGCTGTTCAATATCGGCCAGCAGCGGTGCTACGGCCTCTCCCTTCAGACTGGCATCGACCGGCAGATACCACCAGTTGGGCTGGGCAAAGTGGCGGCATTTTACCGCATCTTTTTCGGTCATCAGCAGTTGCTGTCCGGCCTGAGTCAGCCGCGCCAGCTCATCCTGACTGTAAGCGTGATGATCGGCAAACGCGATCTCGGCGACCGGCGTCAGCCCCTGCTGTTTCAGGGTGGTAAAGAAGCGCGGCGGGTGACCAATACCGGCCATGGCGACCACCGAATGAAGCTGGTCAGCCGGGCGGGTTTCGCCGGTCAGCAGATGGGTTGCCAGGCCTGGCTGAAGCTGCATCGCAATTTCACCGGGCTCCGCTTCTCCGCCGTTGACCACAATCGCATCAACCTGGCGCAGACGATCGGCGCGTTCACGCATCGGTCCGGCGGGTAGCCACCAGCCATTGCCAAAGCGACGGACACCATCCACCACCACAATTTCGCGATCGCGCTGCAATGCGTAATGTTGCAGGCCGTCATCAGTGATAATCACATCTAACGGCCCCTGATTCAGCAGCGCTTCAATTGCCCGCCGCCGTTCTGGTGCCACGGCCACGGGCGCACCGGTGCGCTGGGCAATCAGCACCGGCTCATCGCCGGCCTGTTCGGTAGCGGTCCGGGCGGTAACCAGCAGCGGATAATGTTCTGCTTTACCGCCGTAGCCACGCGACACCACACCCGCGCGCAGACCGCGCTGTTGCAATGCCTCGACCAGCCAGATCACCACCGGCGTTTTTCCATTACCGCCAGCCGTAAGATTGCCCACCACCACCACCGGCAGCGGCGCGCGCCAGCTTTTACGCCAGCCGCGCTGATAACTGTAACGAATCAGAGTGGCGATCGCCCCATACAGCAGGCTCAGTGGCCATAACAGCAGCCATAAGGGTGAGCGTCCACTCCAGATGCGCTCAATCATTGGCCGAATTGCATCTTATGCAGCTGGGCATAGGCCCCACGCTCCGCTAACAGCACCTGGTGCGTGCCGCGCTCAACAATCTGACCATCTTCAATCACCACGATTTCATCCGCTTTTTCGATGGTAGAGAGTCGGTGCGCAATCACCAGAGAGGTACGGTTCTTCTGCAGTTCGTCCAGCGCCGACTGAATGGCCCGCTCAGATTCGGTATCCAGCGCCGAGGTGGCTTCATCAAGGATCAGAATCGGGCAATCACGTAACAGAGCACGCGCAATCGCAATACGCTGACGCTGGCCGCCTGACAGCAGCACGCCGTTTTCGCCGATCACTGTATCCAGGCCCTTATCCATCTTATTGATGAAATCCATCGCATGCGCCATAGTCGCGGCCTTTTCGATCTCCGCGCGGCTGTACTGCTCGCTGCGGGCATAGGCGATATTATTAGCAATGGTGTCATTGAACAGATGAACATTCTGCGACACCAGGGCGACCTGGTTACGCAGCGAACGTAAGGTGTACTCACGCAAATCGAAACCATCCAGCAGAATTTCGCCCTGCTGAATATCGTAGAAGCGGGTCAGCAAACTAGCCATGGTCGACTTACCGGAGCCGGAACGCCCCACCAGTGCCACCGTTTTGCCTGCCGGCAGCGAGAGATTGATATTACGCAGCGCCGGAATATCACGACCCGGATAGGTAAAGGTGACGTTACGAAACTCAATATCGCCCTTCGCACGGGTGATTTCACGAGTACCGTTATCCACTTCCTGCTTGCTGTCCAGAATAGAGAACAGCGTCTGACAGGCTGCCATACCGCGCTGGAACTGGGCATTAACGTTAGTCAGTGACTTCAGTGGACGCATCAGCGCGATCATTGATGAGAAGACCACGGTAATAGTACCGGCGGTTAAGGTATCCATCACGCTCGGGAAGCTGGCAGCATAGAGTACAAAAGCCAGTGCCAGAGAGGCGATCAGCTGAATCACCGGATCGGAGATGGACGAGGCTGAAACCAGCTTCATACCCTGCTGACGCATGCGATTACTGACGCGGGCAAAGCGCTCAGACTCGATCTCCTGGCCGCCGAAAATCAGCACTTCTTTATGACCCTTCAGCATCTGTTCCGCGCTGGTCGTCACCTGGCCCATGGTGTTTTGCATGGTTTTACTGATGTTACGGAAACGCTTGGAGACGGTGCGGATCGCAAAGGAAACGATCGGTGCCAGTACAATCAGAATCAACGACAGCTGCCAGCTGTAGTAAAACATCATGATGAACAGGCCAATAATGGAGGCACCTTCACGTACCACCGTAACCAGCGCACCCGAAGAGGAAGACGCAACCTGCTCTGAATCGTAGGTGATACGTGACAACAGGGTGCCGGTCGACTGCTGGTCGAAGAATGAGACCGGCATGCCCATCATGTGGCTGAACAGCCGACGGCGGATAGTCATTACCACATTGCCAGAAACCCAGGAGATGCAGTAGCTGGAGATATAGCTGGTCACGCCGCGGATCAGCATCAGGCCGATAACCACTAGCGGCATCCACAGCATCACCGATTTATCGGCTTTACCAAAACCATCATCCAGTAACGGTTTCAACAGGGAGAGCATTAAGGCGTCGCCCGCAGCGTTAATAACCAGGGCAACGGACGCCACAATTAATCCCGCCTTGTTAGGCGCGATCATTGGCCAGAGTCGGCGGAATGTCTGCCACGTAGAGAGATCTTTATCTAGATGCATTATTTATTCACGCTGTTGGAAATAGCCGGCCATTCTACCTGGATTCGCGTTTGACGCCAAACCACTGATGGTACCAACGGGGCATTAATTGATCGCGCAGGCTGTAAACCGCAATTTTACCCTGTTGGATAGTGATGCTGATCTGGCCCGACTGACCGGTGTCGAGCCAGTTAAAACCGGCTCGCTGGTAATTTTCCAGCACGCTTTTTGCCGGCATATGCCAGGCGTTGTAGCGCGCCAGAGAGGCAAGTGCTGTTTTGCCGGCCGCGCTGCGCAACAACAGCGGGGTTGAGGACGTGCGGCTGCCGTGATGCGGCACCTGCAGGATATCGACCCTGAGACGCTGCTTCTCCAGCGCCACCAGCTGACGCTCCGCTATCGCCTCGATATCGCCGGTTAACAGCAATCTCACCTGACCATCATCGACGATGATGACACAGGAATCGTTGTTGTCGCCGCGGGTCGGCAGGGACAATGGCCAGAGAACGTCAAACTGGAGCCGGCCCCAGCGCCATTGCGTACCGCGTACACAAGGCAGATGGGCGTCGTTTGCCAGCGCGCTACGCACGTTAACCGTCGGCCAGCGCGCAGTTATCGCCGCAAGTCCACCGCTGTGGTCGAGATGTTTATGACTGAGGATGATCTGCTTCAGTCGCAGCTGCTTGCGCTCCAGCCAGGGGATAATCACCCGGCTGCCAGCGTTGTCGCTCTGCCAGCGCGGACCGGTATCATACAGTACCGCTTCATCGCCCTGACTGATCACCATACTTAAACCGTGACCGACATCCAGCATATCGATGCGCCATCCCGGCTCCTGTTTCGGCTGGCGACTCATGATTATCGCGAGCGCAATTGCACTGCTGCTCAGAGGCAGAGCGAAGAACAGCTGGGTTCGCCATAGAATCAGACCGCCCCATATCAGCACCGCGAAAAAAACGGTGCCGTGCAGCGGCCACCAGCCTGGCGGCAAGGCTGCCAGAGACTGTAATAGTGCCCGTAACGACAGATCCGCAGCCTGCCAGAAGAGTATCGATAACGCAGGTAGAGGCAGCAGCATTGCGATAAGAATCAGCGGCACGGTAACGAATGACACCACCGGAACGGCCAACACGTTAGCCACCAGTGCAGTCAGGCTGATACCATTAAAGATAGCCACCTGCAGCGGTGCCATCAGCAACAGCATTCCCAGCTGAAGATGCAGCAGCTGCAGCGGTAACCAGCGCCGTTGATGGCGGAATCGGCGGGAGAGCGGGAACCAGTGATACCAGATCAGCAGCATGGCGACAGCCAGCGTCGAGAGCCAGAAGCTTTCTGACAGCACAGTCAGGGGATCGAGGATCAACAGCAGCGCTACGCAATATGTCCAGACCTGCCAGCTATTGAGCTGAATGCTGGCAATGCGGGTGAGCGTCCAGAGCGTCAGCGCCAGCAGTGCGCGCTGTGCTGGCGGATGCGCCCCCGACAGCCAGGTGTATAGCGCAGCAAACAGCCAGCTGAGTAACAGTGGAAAACCGTAACTGATATAGCGGGCCGGCAGCGCAAATTGCAGTCCGCGAGCCAGCAGCCAGCCGCTGCCTGCCGCCAGCGCAATGTGCATACCTGAAATCGCCATCAGATGAGCGGTACCGGTATCACGCAACAATTGACGCGTTTCGCGGCTCAAATCATCGCGGATGCCGAAGGCCAGAGCCTCTAATGTGGCATGTGACGGTAAGGCGGCTGTCTGTCTGCGGTGCCGCAGGATGAATCGCCAGCGCCAGTTACACTGACTCTTATCCGCAACCTGCTGAAGAATGTGCCCCTGTAACGGCGTATTATTCGCCAGCGCAAAACGCTGAGCATCAAAATCGCCCTCATTCAGCCGGGCATGAACCGCCCGCAGTCGTAATCGCATTGTCCAGCGCTGGCCGGGACAATACTGTTCAGGATCGGCATCGAAATAGAGCCAGGCAAAACGAGGTGGAAACAGCCAGCGCTCGCCCTCTTTCAGCAGGTGAACCCTGATTTGCCTGCTCTCCTTTTTCAGTTCGACAATGCGGATGCTGTAGGTGGCTGGTCGTGCGGCATGATGCTCAATATCCCTGACCATTAACCTTGCATCGTTACAAGCCCATGCCAGTAGCAGCAGTGCGAGCCCGCTTATGCGCAGGGTTGGCAGACGACATTGCAGTAATGCGATCCCTGTCAGCAGCAAGCCCAGAATGCTTTCCCCGGCAGGAAGCCGGGCGATAAACAGTAAAGGCAGCGTAGCCATAATGCCCAGCCGGGCTACAACCATCCATGTCAGCATAATCACATCCATCCTGATGAAGAGACTTATTCTGAACGGCTGGAGGAGGCGTTAAAGCAGGTAATCAGACAGTCGCGAGCGGTATCGCATTAATTCGCTGGTGTTGCAGAACAGGTTGCACCCATCCGGATGTCAGCGCGGAAAAATAGCGGGTAAAAAAAAACGACACCCGGAGGTGTCGTTTGTCTGGTTCGGTATCGGCTTAGCCGTAGATATTTGCGCGATCGCGCAGCTCTTTGCCTGGCTTGAAGTGGGGAACGTATTTACCTTCCAGATCCACTTTGTCACCCGTTTTCGGGTTACGACCGGTGCGCGGAGCGCGATAGTGCAAAGAAAAGCTGCCGAATCCCCGGATTTCGATGCGTTCGCCTTGTGCCAGCGTTGTGGCCATGTGCTCAAGCATCTCTTTTACTGCATCCTCAACGACTTTCGCCGGTATATGAGTATGCTGTCCCGCCAGTCTTTCGATCAGTTCTGACTTGGTCATGTAACCTCCGGTTTATCCCTCTGGGAAAGTATGACAGCTTTTACCGAAACCGGGTGGTTGCCCACCCGGTGCTTCAGGTCGATTACTCGCCTTTAGCCGCTTTGAACGCTTCAGCCATAGCGTTAGAGAAATTGCCTTCTTCCTGTTTGGTGTTAACAGTATTGATGGCTTCTTTCTCGTCAGCCTGGTCTTTCGCACGGACAGACAGGCTAACCACACGGTTTTTACGATCAACACCGGTGAATTTGGCTTCAACGTCGTCACCAACGCTCAGAACCAGAGTGGCATCTTCAATGCGATCCAGTGAAGCTTCAGAAGCGCGCAGGTAACCCTCAACGCCGTCTGCTAATTCAACTGTAGCACCTTTAGCATCAACAGCAGTTACTTTGCCGTTAACGATAGCGCCTTTCTTGTTCAGCGTGATGTAGTTGTTGAACGGATCTTCTGCCAGTTGCTTAACGCCCAGCGAGATACGCTCACGCTCTGCATCGACCTGCAGTACAACGGCAGCGATTTCGTCGCCTTTTTTGTACTCACGAACGGCTTCTTCGCCGGTCGCGTTCCAGGAGATGTCAGACAGGTGAACCAGACCGTCGATGCCGCCGTCCAGGCCGATGAAGATACCGAAGTCAGTGATTGACTTGATTTTACCTTCAACACGATCGCCTTTGTTGTGCGTCTCAGCGAACTGCTGCCATGGGTTAGATTTACACTGCTTCAGACCCAGGGAGATACGACGACGCTCTTCGTCGATGTCCAGAACCATAACTTCAACCACGTCGCCTACGTTAACAACTTTAGACGGATGGATGTTTTTGTTGGTCCAGTCCATTTCAGACACGTGTACCAGACCTTCAACGCCTTCTTCGATTTCCACGAAGCAGCCGTAATCAGTCAGGTTGGTTACACGACCGGTCAGGCGGGTGCCTTCCGGATAGCGCTTAGCGATAGCAACCCATGGATCTTCGCCCAGCTGTTTCAGGCCGAGGGATACGCGGGTACGCTCGCGGTCGAACTTCAGCACTTTAACAGTGATTTCGTCGCCCACATTGACGATTTCGCTTGGATGCTTAACGCGCTTCCAGGCCATGTCAGTGATGTGCAGCAGGCCGTCAACGCCACCCAGATCAACGAATGCACCGTAGTCAGTGAGGTTCTTAACGATACCTTTGACTTCCATGCCTTCCTGCAGGTTTTCCAGCAGCTGATCGCGCTCTGCGCTGTTTTCGGATTCGATAACCGCACGACGTGAAACCACGACGTTGTTGCGTTTCTGATCCAGCTTGATCACTTTGAATTCAAGCTCTTTGCCTTCCAGGTGCAGCGTATCGCGCACCGGACGAACGTCAACCAGTGAACCAGGCAGGAACGCACGGATACCGTTCAGCTCAACTGTGAAGCCGCCTTTAACTTTGCCGTTGATAACACCGGTAACAGTTTCAGCGTCTTCGTAAGCTTTCTCCAGCGTGATCCAGGCTTCATGGCGCTTAGCTTTCTCACGGGACAGCAGGGTTTCACCGAAGCCGTCTTCCACTGCATCCAGAGCAACATCAACTTCGTCGCCAACCTGGATTTCCAGTTCGCCGGCTGCGTTCTTGAACTGCTCTGCAGGAATTGCAGATTCAGATTTCAGACCCGCATCAACCAGAACGACATCTTTGTCGATAGAAACGACGATGCCACGAACGATAGAACCCGGGCGGGTTTCGATTGTTTTTAAGGATTCTTCAAATAGTTGAGCAAAAGATTCAGTCATATTGATAATCTTCAGGATTCTTCAATTTAACGTCCATCTGACTTCATGTCGGATGGGGTTGTTTCACATGCCCGGCACCGGATCCCTGGTACAGGGTGATAAATTCAGTTAAGCCGTAATGCCCAGCTTTTCCCGGGCATAGTGTAGCGCTTTTTCAATGACTTGATCGATAGACATTTCAGTAGAGTCCAGAACCAATGCATCGCCAGCGGCTACTAAAGGCGCAATTGCGCGGTTACGATCGCGGTCATCACGCTCTTTTATCTCGGCTAAAAGGCGATCAAAGTTAACATTAAAGCCATTATCCTGCAACTGTAGCATGCGGCGCTGGGCACGCTCTTCAGCGCTGGCATCCAGGAAAATTTTGACCGGCGCATCCGGGAAAACCACGGTGCCCATATCGCGACCATCGGCGATCAGACCCGGCGCCTCGCGAAAGCCGCGCTGACGGCGCAGTAACGCTTCACGTACTCGTGGAAAAGCCGCCACGCGGGAAGCCGTGTTGCTGACCTCCTGGGTACGAATTTCGCTGGTGACATCTTCACCTTCCAGAATCACCTGCATCTCGCCATTTTGTGACACAAAGCGCACATCCAGATGTGCGGCAATCGGCACCAGCGCTTCTTCAGATTCGATATCGACCTGATGATGTAACGCGGCTAACGCCAGCACGCGATAAATTGCGCCGGAATCCAGCAGATGCCACTGCAAGGCTTCCGCCATTGCTTTGCACAGGGTCCCTTTTCCCGCACCACTTGGCCCATCGATAGTTATGACCGGGGCAGTTACTGTCATTATTCCCTCCTGTTGCTGCGCGCTTGTCGGCCTGTTGGCCATCGGTAATGACTAGCATTATACGCTGCCCAACCATCCTTGGTTACCCTTTCGCACTGACGGTGTTAATAATTCCAGGTAAATCAGAGGATCTCTGCCGCAATACGGCCAGATAATATGAGGATTTCCGGTGCAGTAACGCACCGGAGATGAGGCATCAGGCTGGCTGGCTGATTTTTGCCAGCTGAGCGAAGTAGTCGGGAAACGTTTTCGCCGTACAGCCCGGATCAAGAATGGTAACCGGCGTATCAGAGAGCGCCACCAGCGAGAAACACATCGCCATACGGTGATCGTTATAGGTACCAATATCCGCATGAACCAGCGTCGCCGGCGGGGTAATGCGGATAAAGTCGTGGCCTTCTTCCACTTCTGCGCCCACTTTGCGCAGTTCAGTGGCCATCGCGCTCAGTCGATCGGTCTCTTTCACCCGCCAGTTATAGATATTACGCAACTGGGTGGTTCCCTCGGCGAACAGCGCCGTGGTGGCAATGGTCATCGCCGCATCCGGGATGTGGTTCATGTCCATATCAATCGCCTGTAACTTTCCGGCCGTACAGGCAATGTAGTCGTCGCCCCACTCAATCTGCGCGCCCATTTTTTCCAGTACATCGGCAAAACGGATATCGCCCTGCACGCTGTGGCGGCCAATCCCGGTCACCCGTACCGTTCCACCTTTGATAGCGGCAGCGGCGAGGAAATAGGAAGCCGAAGAGGCATCACCTTCAACCAGATAGTCGCCCGGTGACTGATAGTGTTGCTGTCCTTTGATCAGGAAATGCTGATAGTTCTGGTTTTCAACCTCAACGCCAAAGCAGCGCATCAGGTGCAGCGTAATATCGATGTAAGGCTTCGAAACCAGTTCGCCTTTGATGCTGATACGGGTGTCCTGCTCAGCCAGCGGTGCAGTCATCAGTAGCGCCGTCAGGAACTGACTGGAGACGCTGCCATCCACGCTGACGTCACCCCCGGTAAAGCCTCCACGCAAACGCAGCGGCGGATAATCCTGATTCTCCAGATACTCAATAGTGGCACCGCCCTGGCGTAATGCATCGACCAGATGCCCGATTGGCCGCTCTTTCATACGCGGTTCGCCAGTGAGTTCAATATCCTGCTGACCCAGGCATAACGCGGCGGCCAGCGGACGCATCGCGGTACCCGCATTCCCCAGGAATAGCGAGAGAGGCTGATCGGATTGCAACGGACCGCCCTTTCCCGTGACTTCACACACCCGGCGATCGCTGGAAAGCGTGTAGTTTACGCCCAATGCGCTAAGGGCATTCAGCATGTGCTTAACATCATCGCTGTCGAGCAGGTTGGTCAGACGGGTGGTGCCTTTAGCCAGTGCCGCCAGCAGCAATGCACGATTCGATACGCTCTTAGATCCCGGCAGATTTACCGTGCCGTTGACGCGCGCGATGGGTTGGAGAGTCAGGGAGTCCTGCATGTGAAACGAAATCCTCAAAAAATACGAAGACCTCGCCAACTGACGAGGTCTGGCATCAGCATTGATGCTGATATGTTATTAATCAGCCGTGACGGCGTTCAAAATCAACCATAAAATCGGTCAGCGCCTTAACGCCTTCCAGCGGCATGGCATTATAGATCGAGGCACGCATTCCACCGACGACCCGATGTCCTTTCAGCGCATGCAGTCCGGCCCTGAAAGACTCTTCAAGGAACAGCGCATCCAGTGTTGCATCAGCCAGCTGGAAAGGGATATTCATGCGTGAGCGGTTTTCTGTCGCCACGTCATTGCGGTAGAAACCGCTGTGATCGATCACGCCATACAGCAGGTCAGCTTTGGCCTGATTGATCCGGTCAATCTCAGCCACGCCACCCTTCTCTTTCAGCCATTTGAACACCAGGCCAGAAAGATACCAGGCAAAAGTGGGCGGAGTATTGAACATCGAGTCATTGTCCGCCAGCACCTTATAATCAAGGATGGAAGGTACCGAGGCCTGCGCCTGGCCTAACAGATCTTCACGCACAATCACCAGCGTTAATCCGGCGGGTCCGACGTTTTTCTGCGCACCGGCATAGATGACGCCATAACGGCTGACATCAATCGGACGCGAAAGAATGGTAGAGGAGAAATCTGCGACCACCGTTTTGCTGCCAAAATCAGGCTGTTCGTCGATCGCAATACCGTCGATAGTTTCGTTCGGACAGAAGTGCAGATAAGCAGAGTCGTCGCTAAAGTCCCATTCCCGCATCGGCAGAATCGCACGTTTACCGTCACGTGTGGTTTTGACATCCAGGGTGCGTGGGGAGCAATACTTCTGCGCTTCTTTTATTGCGCTGTGCGCCCAGTAGCCGCCATCGGCGTAGTCAGCCGATGACGCATTGCCCAGCAGGTTGCCCGGCACAGCAGCAAACTGCGCACGCGCGCCGCCGTGGCAGAATAATACTTTGTAATTGGCCGGTATTTTTAGCAGATCACGGAAGTCCTGCTCCGCTTCTTCGGCCACCTGAATAAATTCTTTGCTGCGGTGACTGATCTCCATTACGGAGGTTCCCAGGCCACGCCAGTTTGTCAGCTCTTGTTCTGCACGACGGAGCACTTCAACCGGCAGCATCGCTGGGCCGGAGCTAAAATTATAAACTTGCGTCATTTCCCCTCACCACTGTCATATCGAACGGTTATGAATAACTTACCGGTTTTATCACTGCATCCTGATGGCTGCAATCATAAATCCGGTGACGGTCACATTTTCTGAATCCGTCGTGCCGGAGGTTATGTTACCAATGCAAACCAACACAAAATTTTGTGAGGCTTCGTCCAGCCTGCCGAATTGCCGTTTGGTCTGACAGCCCTGGTGATGAACACTAAGCCGGTAAATTTATCCCGCCTTGATAGCGGATCGTCGGCAAAATCCGTATCATTGCGCGCTTTACGCACCCTATGACAACTGAGAGAGCGGCACTATGACGCAAACATTTATCCCGGGCAAAGATGCCGCGCTGGAAGACTCCATCACCCGTTTCCAGAACAAGCTTCAGGACCTTGGTTTTAATATTGAAGAGGCCTCCTGGCTGAATCCTGTTCCCCATGTCTGGTCTGTGCATATTCGTGACCGCGATTGCCCGTTGTGCTTCACGAACGGTAAGGGGGCCAGCAAGAAAGCGGCACTCGCCTCTGCACTGGGTGAATATTTTGAGCGTCTCTCAACCAACTATTTCTTCGCTGATTTCTGGTTAGGAAAAACTATCGCCAACGGCGATTTCGTTCACTATCCCAATGAAAAATGGTTTGCGCTGCCGGCTGATGAATCTCTGCCAGAAGGCATTCTTGACCCGCGCCTGCGCGCTTTTTACGATCCGGATAATGCGCTGACCGCCGCAGAGTTGATTGATCTGCAGTCCGGCAATGTTGAGCGTGGCATCTGCGCCCTGCCCTTTACCCGTCAGTCCGATCAGCAAACCGTCTACATTCCGATGAACATCATCGGTAACCTCTACGTCTCTAACGGGATGTCAGCGGGCAACACCGCTAATGAGGCACGGGTTCAGGGGCTGTCAGAAGTTTTCGAGCGCTACATTAAAAACCGCATCATCGCTGAAGCCATCAGCCTGCCGGCCATTCCGGATGCCGTGATGCAGCGTTATCCTGACGTGGTCGAGGCGATTGCGCGCCTGGAAGCGGAAGGTTTCCCCATCTTTGCTTACGATGCCTCGCTGGGCGGAAAATATCCGGTCATCTGTGTGGTCCTGTTTAATCCGGCCAACGGCACCTGTTTCGCTTCGTTCGGTGCTCATCCTGATTTTGGCGTGGCGCTTGAACGTACCGTTACCGAGTTATTGCAGGGTCGCAGCCTCAAAGATCTGGATGTGTTCACGCCGCCCACCTTCGATGATGAAGAAGTCGCGGAACACGCGAATCTCGAAACGCACTTCATCGATTCAAGCGGCCTGATCTCCTGGGACCTGTTTAAAGAGACGGCAGATTACCCGTTTGTTGACTGGACCTTTGCTGGCACCACGGAACAGGAATTTGCCACGCTGATGGCGATCTTCGCGGCTGAAGATCAGGAAGTCTATATCGCTGATTATGAGCATCTGGGCGTCTATGCCTGCCGTATTATCGTACCTGGCATGTCGGACATCTATCCGGCGGAAGACCTGCTGCTGGCGAATAACAGCATGGGCGCGGGTATGCGTGAAACCTTACTGGCTCTGCCTGACAGCAACTGGAATCCGGAAGAGTATCTGGATCTGATTGGCCAGCTCGATGACGAAGGCTTTGATGACTTTACCCGCGTCCGCGAACTGCTGGGCCTGGCGACCGGTAAAGATAACGGCTGGTATACCCTGCGCATTGGCGAGCTGAAAGCGATGCTGGCAATGGCGGGAGGCGACCTGGATCAGGCCTTGATCTGGACGGAATGGACAATGGAATTCAACAGTTCCATCTTTACGCCTGAACGCGCTAACTACTATCGCTGCCTGCAGACACTGCTTTTGCTGGCGATGGAAGATGAGCGTGACCCGCTGCAATATCATCATGCGTTTGTGCGCATGTACGGCACAGAGGCAATGGAAGCCGCTTCCGCAGCGATCAGTGGTGAAAGCCCATTCTATGGCCTTCAGGCGGTGGATGAGGAACTGAAAGCGTTCCCGGCGCACCAGTCTTTGCTGGCGGCCTATGAAAAACTGCAGGCTGCGAAGCGTCGTTACTGGCAAAGCGCATAATTCATCTGCGCTAAGCAGTAAAACAGGCTGACGCCCCGGCTACCGGATCATCCGGAAGATGGGGCGTTATTTCTAAAAAACATTAGCGCCATTAAAATTTTTTTACGTCACAACACTTCATATTAATTAACATATCCGTTAACAATGAATGATAATCGCCGCTTGAAAAAGTGTAGCTGAACATTATCATTAAAATATATTTGTATTTTTAAAATTTATTTATTTATTATATTTCAAAGAATTATCTGTTTTTAACGCCTCGGATATTACTCATCGCCGCTGCCGCTCCGGCAAACATGATCCAAATCAATTACTGACCTATACTCCTTTGTTAGTATTTTTTCAGACAACTTCTGGAGTAAGTTAGTGTGAAAGCTGACAACCCTTTTAATCTTTTATTACCGGCTGCGATGGCGAAAGTTGCTGAAGATGCGGGTATATATAAAGCGACCAAACATCCTTTTACCACCTTCTTTCTGGCGATAAACGCCGGCATCTTTATCTCCATCGCATTTGTTTTTTATATCACAGCCACCACCGGTACCGCCGTAATGCCCTATGGCATTGCTAAATTGATCGGCGGGATCTGTTTTTCACTGGGTTTAATGCTGGTCGTGGTTTGTGGTGCCGACCTCTTCACCTCTACCGTGCTAATCGTTGTGGCCAAAGCCAGCGGACGCATCAGCTGGGGTCAGCTGGCCCGCAACTGGATCAACGTCTATATCGGCAACCTGGTGGGCGCACTCTTTTTTGTCGCATTGATGTGGTTTGCTGGTCAGTACATGGTGGCCAACGGCGCCTGGGGCTTAAACGTCCTGCAAACCGCTGACCATAAAATGCATCACACCTTTGTTGAAGCCGTCTGTCTGGGGATCCTGGCGAATCTGCTGGTTTGCCTGGCTGTCTGGATGAGTTATTCAGGCCGTACGCTCACTGACAAGCTGGTGGTGATGATACTACCGGTCGCGATGTTTGTTGCCAGCGGCTTCGAGCACAGCATCGCCAATATGTTCATGATTCCGTTTGCAATTGTGATTCGCGACTTCGCCGCTCCTGAGTTCTGGCAGGCGACCGGCACCACTGCCGCACAGTTCCAATCGCTCTCGGTGAGTAACTTTATTTTTGACAACCTGATTCCTGTTACCCTCGGCAATATTATCGGCGGCGGTGTACTGGTCGGGTTGACCTACTGGATCATCTATCTTCGCGATGGTGACCAGTCACATTAAATGCATTTTTGACGGCGCAGGCATCATCGGCGCCCGACCGTAAAGTCTCCTCATATAAGGCAGGTATATTATGACCGAACTTAATGCAAAACTGGCTTCAGCCTGGGAAGGATTTGCTGAAGGCGAATGGCAGAATAGCGTCAACGTACGCGACTTCATCCAGAAAAATTACACACCGTATGAAGGTGATGAGTCTTTCCTGGCGGGCCCAACCGAAGCGACCACCAAATTATGGGAAAGCGTACTCGAAGGCATCAAAATTGAGAACCGCACCCACGCACCGGTAGATTTCGATACCGACCTGGCGTCAACCATTACCTCCCATGACGCGGGTTACATTATTAAGCCACTGGAAAAAATCGTTGGCCTGCAGACCGAAGCACCGCTGAAACGCGCCATCATTCCTTATGGCGGCATCAAAATGGTCGAAGGCTCATGCAAAGTGTATGGCCGTGAACTCGATCCTTCGCTGAAAAAAATCTTCACTGAATACCGCAAAACCCATAATCAGGGTGTCTTCGATGTTTATACACCGGATATTCTGCGCTGCCGTAAATCCGGTATTCTGACCGGCCTGCCGGATGCGTATGGTCGCGGCCGTATCATTGGTGACTATCGTCGTGTGGCGTTGTACGGCATCGATTTCCTGATGGCGGATAAATTCTCTCAGTTCGCCTCACTGCAGGAAGATTTAGAGAATGGCGTTAATCTGGAAGCGACCATTCGTCTGCGTGAAGAGATTGCTGATCAGCATCGTGCGCTGGCACAGATTAAAGAGATGGCAGCAAAATATGGCCATGACATCTCCGGCCCGGCGACCAATGCGATGGAAGCCGTGCAGTGGACTTACTATGGCTACCTGGCTGCAGTTAAATCTCAAAATGGTGCTGCCATGTCATTTGGCCGCGTCTCAACCTTCCTTGATGTTTACATCGAACGTGACCTTAAAGCCGGTAAACTGACTGAAGAACAGGCACAGGAACTGATTGACCATCTGGTGATGAAACTGCGTATGGTCCGTTTCCTGCGTACGCCGGAATATGATGAGCTGTTCTCAGGTGACCCTATCTGGGCCACTGAATCACTGGCAGGTATGGGCGTTGATGGCCGTACCCTGGTATCAAAAAGTACGTTCCGCTTCCTGAATACCCTCTACACCATGGGTCCTTCACCAGAGCCGAACATGACCATTCTGTGGTCTGAAAAACTGCCGATTAACTTCAAAAAATATGCCGCTAAAGTTTCTATCGATACCTCATCTTTGCAGTATGAGAACGATGACCTGATGCGTCCTGACTTTGACAATGATGACTACGCCATCGCCTGCTGCGTCAGCCCGATGATTGTCGGTAAACAAATGCAGTTCTTTGGCGCGCGTGCCAACCTGGCGAAAACCCTGCTCTACGCAATCAACGGCGGCGTGGATGAAAAGCTGAAAATGCAGGTTGGACCGAAAGGCGACAAAATCAGCGACGACGTGCTGGATTTCGACACCGTCATGGAGCGTATGGATCACTTCATGGACTGGCTGGCAAAACAGTACGTGACTTCGCTGAACATCATTCACTACATGCATGATAAGTACAGCTACGAAGCGGCACTGATGGCGCTGCATGATCGTGACGTTTACCGTACCATGGCCTGTGGTATCGCGGGTCTCTCCGTTGCTGCGGATTCACTTTCTGCGATTAAATACGCCAAAGTGAAACCGATCCGCGACGAAGATGGTCTGGCTATCGACTTCGATATCGAAGGCGAATATCCACAGTTCGGTAACAACGACCCACGGGTTGATGACCTGGCCTGTGATTTGGTTGAGCGCTTCATGAAGAAAATTCAGCAGCTCACCACTTACCGTCATGCCGTACCGACGCAGTCTGTCCTGACCATTACTTCTAACGTGGTTTACGGCAAAAAAACCGGTAATACGCCTGATGGACGTCGTGCTGGCGCGCCATTCGGACCAGGTGCCAACCCGATGCACGGTCGCGATCAGAAAGGGGCTGTTGCCTCTCTGACCTCAGTAGCGAAACTGCCGTTTGCCTATGCGAAAGATGGTATCTCTTACACCTTCTCGATTGTGCCGAACGCGCTGGGTAAAGATGATAACGTGCGTAAAGCCAACCTTGCCGGTCTGATGGATGGTTACTTCCATCATGAAGCCAGCATCGAAGGCGGTCAGCATCTGAACGTCAACGTAATGAACCGTGAAATGCTGCTGGACGCGATGGAGCATCCAGAGAAGTATCCTCAGCTGACTATCCGTGTTTCTGGTTACGCTGTACGCTTCAACTCGCTGACTAAAGAACAGCAGCAGGATGTGATTACCCGTACCTTTACACAGTCACTGTAATCACCGCTCCGTTCGATAAAAAAAGGCTCCGCAGGGAGCCTTTTATTCAAAGTCTGCTCTGTTGGTGATCTCCGTTGAGGTCACAACCAGAATCGATTTCCTGCCCTGAGCGCAACAGAGATTGCGCCGTCTGTCCCGGCAGACTCACTGGAGAAAACATCGCAATGTCAGTCAACGGTCGTATCCACTCGTTCGAATCCTGCGGTACCGTCGATGGTCCCGGCATCCGCTTTATCACCTTCTTTCAGGGCTGCCTGATGCGCTGCCTCTACTGTCACAACCGCGACACCTGGGATACCCACGGGGGTAAAGAGATCAGCGTCGAGGCGTTGATGGCGGATGTGCTCTCTTATCGTCATTTTATGAATGCCTCTGGCGGCGGCGTGACGGCATCGGGCGGTGAGGCCATTTTGCAGGCGGAGTTTGTACGCGACTGGTTTCGCGCCTGTAAAGCCGAAGGCATTCATACCTGTCTTGATACCAACGGTTTTGTCCGTCGCTACGATCCGGTGATTGACGAGTTGCTCGACGTAACCGATTTAGTAATGCTCGATCTCAAACAGATGAATGATGACGTTCACCAGATCCTGGTCGGCGTCTCGAATCATCGCACGCTGGACTTTGCTCGCTATCTGCAGAAAAAAGGTAAGCGCACCTGGATTCGTTTTGTCGTGGTGCCTGGCTATTCTGACGACGACGATACCGCGCATCGGCTGGGTGAATTTACCCGCGATATGGAAAACGTGGAGAAGATTGAGCTGTTGCCCTATCACGAACTGGGCAAACACAAATGGATTGCGATGGGTGAAGAGTACAAGCTGGATGGCGTTAAGCCGCCCAGCAAAGAGACAATGGAACGGGTTAAAAACATCCTCGCCAGTTACGGCCATGAAGTCATGTACTGATTAAGCGAAAAATATCTGAAATAACCCGTGGCTTAATGCTCGTCAGTTAAGGTTAAATTTGCAAAGGCTGTCACGTTCAGACGTGGCAGCTTTTTTTCTGCGCCAGCGTGCCGGAGTGCGGGCCTGAGCATCTCTGTTGCTGCCGGGCCGTCCTCGCGCCGCTCACGCGGTACCTTCGGCTTTGACGGCGTGCCGACGAACCGTTCGGGGATCGGCCCTCCCTGGCCGGCCCCGAACTCACCACGCTTCCCGGCGTGGCGTTCTGGCCCAACGTCACGCCTCAGCGCTGCGGATAACCCTTTCAGCAGCAGAGGCGCTCAGGCCTTCACGCTCGTGCCCTTTTTAACAACACGCACTGAAGTTTCAGAGCAGGCTGGGGCCGATCAGGGGCAGGCAATCCGCAGCGCTGAACAGAATGAGTCTGCCAGGAGAGCCCGCAGGACGCGGGCGAAAGGCGGGGCGGCACAGGATGTGCCATCCCCGACGGTCCGTCAGGCAGAGGAATGAAGTGAAGGTACCGCGCAGCGGCGCGAGGACCGCCAGTCCCTGAGCTGCACCAGACTGCGTTATCACTCGGCGCTTAAAGGACGAGCACTAAGCTCTACTGTCTGGCAATCAGTTTACGCTCCGGCAATCAGGCATGCGCCACCGGCGTGGCGTGATGATCAGCCTTACGCAGCAGCATTACCAGATAGATCAGCGCCACCGCAGCAATCATCACAAACAGCAGTCGGTCAGAATAATTCTGCATCAGCATTGAGGTCATCGCTGGCCCTACCAGACTGCCAACGGTATAACTCATCAACAACGCCTGATTCATCGCTACCAGTTCATGATGTGCGACGGTTTCACAGGCCCACGACATAGCAACCGGATAGAGCGTAAAGCCCGCCAGCCCCAGCACAAACAGTGCCGGTGCCATCGCGGCGCTGGTCAGCATCGCCATCGCGCCCAGAATTACCACAAACACCTGTACCCGTAATACCAGCATCCGGCCAAAGCGATCTGCCAGTCGGCCAATTGGCCACTGCCCGACAATACCTGCGCTGACCAGTAGCGCCATCCAGTAGCCAACATTGGCATCGCTCATTCCCTGGTGCGACAGGTAGAGCGGCATCAGACCATAAAGCGAGCCCAGAACGATTCCTGAAATAATGCAGCCATTGATGCCTAAGCGCGAACTGCGACGACGCAGCATCGGCCAGATGCGACCTGGCGCGGCTTCTGCTGTATCGCCACTGGCAGACACGCGGGTAAACACCAGCGGTAACACCGCACAAAATACCAGACTGGTTACCCAGGGGATCACACTTAACAGTTCAGTCGACAGCTTGCTGACCAGCAACTGACCTGCCACGGTACCGAGATAATAGACAATCATATACGCCGCCAGCAGCTGGCCACGGTTGCGTACCGTCCCGCTGCACAGCAATGCGCTTTCCACCACCACCCACATCAGCGCACAGCCCACACCGGCGACAAAACGCAGCGAGCTCCACGCCCAGAACCCATCCATCATTGCCAGGCAGATAGTGGCTATGGCAAACAGAGCGGTCGCAAAGTAATAGCTCCGGTTGAAGCCATACTGGCGGATTAACCAGCCGGCCAGCAGCGTCCCGGCCAGATTACCGGTGTAATAGGAGGAGCTGACAATACCTACCTGCCAGGTTGTCAGTAAGTCATGGGTCAGCCACAGCGGGACCAGAGTGTTAAGCACGGCAATAGAGACGGTCATTAACAGCAGGCCGCAAAGCAGCAATAACACGGGGCGTGACCAGGTTGACATATGGGGAAAAAACCAAAGCGAATGAAGGAAATTGCGCGCAGTTTGCCATTGGTTTTTTTAAAGTCAATGGCCGGAAATTTCGCGCAGCACATTTTGCTGCGTGACAATTTAATTTACTAATCTTCAGTGGGTTACAGCAGGACGAAGCGGCAGGACAATAAACGCTATCTCTATGAAAAATCGCATTTTTAAGCCATTCGACCGAATGACCATCGATAACGTTTATTTGTGATAAGTTCTGAAACGAATTAATCCTATTCTGGAATGGCGGAGATAAAAAAACCCGGCCATAGCCGGGTCAGTTAAAACGAGATGGCTTAGCCGATAATTTCAACGCCGTTCATGTACGGACGTAAAACCTCAGGCACCTCGATTCGGCCATCCTGCTGCTGATAGTTTTCCAGCACCGCCACCAGCGTACGGCCGACAGCCAGGCCTGAGCCATTCAGGGTATGAACCAGACGAGGTTTCTTCTCCTGTTTGCTGCGGCAGCGTGCCTGCATACGACGCGCCTGGAAGTCGCCCATGTTGGAACATGAGGAGATTTCGCGATAGGTGTTCTGCGCCGGTAACCAGACTTCGAGATCGTAGGTTTTGGTCGATCCAAAGCCCATATCGCCGGTACAGAGTAAAACCTTACGATAAGGCAGGTTCAGCAGTTGCAGCACTTTCTCAGCGTGACCGACCAGCTCTTCCAGCGCATCCATCGACTGTTCCGGCGTGACAATTTGCACCATTTCGACTTTATCGAACTGATGCATACGGATCAGACCCCGCGTGTCACGACCGTAGGAACCGGCTTCAGAACGGAAGCAAGGAGTATGCGCCGTCAGCTTAACCGGCAGGCTCTCTTCTTCAAGAATCTCATCGCGCACCAGATTGGTCAGCGGCACTTCAGCGGTCGGGATCAGGGCATAGTGACTGCTGTCTGATTCCTCTTCCAGCGGACGGGTATGAAACAGATCCTCGCCAAACTTCGGCAACTGACCAGTTCCATACAGCGTTTCATGGTTTACCAGGTACGGCACGTAGGTTTCAAGGTAGCCATGCTGCTCAGTGTGAAGGTCAATCATGAACTGACTCAGCGCGCGGTGCAGACGCGCAATCTGACCCTGCATCACCACAAAGCGGGAACCGGTCAGCTTCACGGCGGCTGCAAAATCGAGCCCTTTAGCCGCTTCGCCCAGCTCTACATGATCTTTTACCTCGAAGTCGAACTGGCGCGGTTCGCCCCAGCGGCTGACTTCCTGGTTTTCGCTGTCATCTTTGCCCAGAGGCACTTCATCTGCCGGAATATTGGGCAGCGCCAGCGCAAAGTCACGAATTTGATTCTGCAGTTCATCCAGTTCTGCTTTAGCGGCATCCAGGCGTTCGCCCAGCGCATTCACTTCCTGACGCAGTGGCTCGATGTCTTCCCCACGTGCTTTGGCCTGGCCGATGGATTTGGATCGGGCATTACGCTCCGCCTGCAGGTTTTCTGTTTCTACCTGCAAGACTTTACGACGCTCTTCAAGCGAACGCAGCGTTTCCACATCCAGTTTAAATCCCCGGCGTGCCAGTTTTTCTGCGACTGCGTCTGGCTCGTTACGCAGCAGATTGGGATCGAGCATGCTTATCCTGTGTATTTAAAAGTTGGTTGAAAGAAGGGACGCACTCCAGCGGAATGCGTTGAAAACCTTGACCACATTACCGTAACGTCTGTTTCAGCGGTAGCGTTTTGTCGGGCTATTTTGATCCTGCTCAGCCAGCCAGCTTAGCTTTTCGCCAATCTTACCTTCGAGCCCACGCTGCGTCGGAACGTAATAGCGCGCACTGGCCATTTCGGGCGGAAAGTAGACCTCTCCGGCCGCGTAAGCGTTAGCCTCATCGTGCGCATAACGATACTCTTTGCCCAGCCCCATCTCTTTCATCAGTTTCGTTGGAGCGTTACGCAGATGTTCCGGGACATCATAATCGGGATGGTCGCGCGCATCACGCATCGCCGCTTTGAAGGCGGTATAGACTGCGTTGCTTTTGGGCGCGCAGGCCAGATAGACGATTGCCTGAGCAATGGCACGCTCCCCTTCGGCGGGCCCGACGCGGGTGAAACAGTCCCAGGCCGCAATCGCCACCTGCATTCCACGCGGATCGGCATTACCCACATCTTCTGAAGCGATCGCCAGCAATCGACGCGCCACATAGAGCGGATCGCCGCCGGCAGTGATTATCCGCGCATACCAGTAAAGGGCCGCATCCGGCGCGGAACCCCGCACCGATTTGTGCAGCGCCGAGATCAGATCGTAAAAGCGGTCGCCTTTATTATCAAAGCGCGCTGATCGTTCACCTGAGACTTCATTCAGCAACTGCGGCGTCAGTTCACGCTGGCCCGATGCGTTGGTTTCGGCCATGTCGGCCATCATCTCCAGCGTATTGAGCGCCCTTCGCGCATCGCCATTCACCAGCTCAGCGATCATGCGACGAGTATTATCGGGCAGCACAATGTCGCTGTCGCCGTAGCCACGCGCTTTATCCTGCATCGCCTGATCCAGCACCTGCTCAATATCGTCGTGGGTCAGCGATTTCAACAGATAGACGCGAGCGCGCGACAGCAGTGCCGAGTTAAGTTCAAACGAAGGATTTTCGGTGGTTGCACCGATAAAAGTGATGGTGCCGTCTTCAATGTGCGGTAAAAATGCATCCTGCTGGCTTTTATTGAAGCGGTGAACCTCATCCACGAACAGAATGGTACGTCGCCCGACCTGCTTGCTCTGACGGGCACGCTCAATAGCCTCACGAATCTCTTTAACGCCCGAGGTCACCGCAGAGATTCGCTCTACGTCGGCGTTGCCATAATGAGCAATAATCTCAGCCAGCGTAGTCTTACCGGTCCCGGGCGGTCCCCACAGAATCATTGAGTGCAGATGGCCTGCTTCAATGGCACGCGGCAACGGCTTTCCGGCACCCAGCAGATGTTGCTGACCAATGTACTGTTTCAACGTTTCTGGCCGCATACGCGCGGCCAGAGGTTTGAAATTTTCAGTGGAAAAATCCAGGGACAGGTTACTCACTGCGACCTCACTGACGTTGATCGTCCACCGTGACGCCTTTTGGCGGAGTGAACGTAAATTTATCCGGGCTGATCGCCCCATTCTGCTGACTTTTCAGCTGGTAATCGCTGCGCTGACCATCCTGCTCAATAGCACTGAAGCGGTTGATGGTGCCGCCTGGCGTCACCTGGATGGTGAACTGTTTCAGGTTGCCATCGCTGTTTTTAGGGGTCAGTTCAAAATTGTCGCCCTGCTGTTTAATGTTGTACTGCTTCCAGTCATTGGACTGGTTACGGGCAATCAACATGAAAGGGGTGTTGCTGGTGGCATTCTGCAGCAGGCTGACCGTCGCCTGTTCAACAAACGGGTTGTAGAACCACAGTGATTTGCCATCAGAGATGATGATGCTTTCGTCCGGGGCGGTCATATGCCAGTTAAACAGGCTGGGACGTTTCACCCACAGCTCACCTTCACCATCCTGCACGTTAGCCCCGCTGCTGTCGGTCACTTTTTGCGTGAAGCTGGCATGGAAGCTGCTGACCTTGTTCAGGCGCTGTTGCAGATCACTGGACGCATCAGCCAGTACGCTGGCTGATGAAAAGGTGGCCAACAGGCCAAGAGCGATTACGCGTAATTTCATCTGCTTCAATTCCTTATTTAAACGTTCCCATGACTCACTCTCTTCAGCCTGGTCGCTATTCCGTGATCAGAACAGGAGAATAAACCGAAAGCATAGTCAGATATGGGGTTTAAGCGCCTGAAAACAATGAGCCAGTCGAAACTGGCTCATTGATTAATGTTGCAAAACGTATCGTCAGCCGTCACATATCGTGTGGCGGTGGTGACAGGACTTCACGGTTACCATTGTGCCCTGGTGCAGAAACAATGCCCTGCGCTTCCATCTGCTCAATGATACGTGCAGCCCGATTATAGCCAATGCGGAACTGACGCTGAACGCCTGAAATTGAGGCGCGACGTTTATCAACAACAAAGCCCACCGCCTGATCAAACAACGGGTCCAGCTCTTCATCGCTATCGATACCACCGCCGCCTTCGCTCTCTTCGCCCGCCGTAATGCTTTCGATATATTGCGGTCGACCGCGCGCTTTCCAGTCCTGAACCACCGCATGCACTTCCTGATCACGGACAAAGGCACCGTGAACACGCACCGGCATCGACGAGTTCGGCGGCATATACAGCATGTCACCCATGCCAAGCAGCGATTCTGCACCCCCCTGGTCAAGGATAGTACGGGAGTCGATTTTGCTGGATACGGTAAAGGCAATACGCGTCGGGATGTTGGCTTTAATCAGGCCGGTAATGACATCCACTGACGGACGCTGGGTTGCCAGCACCAGGTGAATACCGGCGGCACGGGCTTTCTGAGCCAGTCGGGCAATCAGTTCTTCAACTTTTTTACCTACTGCCATCATCAGGTCGGCGAACTCATCCACCATCACTACGATATAAGGCAGTTTTTCCAGCACGGGTGGCGTCATGTCCATGCTGTCACCCGGCTTCCAGAACGGATCGGGAATCGGACGGCCCATCGCTTCAGCCTGTTCAACCTTTTCGTTGTAACCGGCCAGGTTACGCACGCCCAGCGCCGACATCAGCTTATAGCGCCGCTCCATTTCACCCACACTCCAGCGCAGCGCATTCGCGGCATCTTTCATGTCAGTGACCACTTCGGTCAGCAGATGCGGAATCCCTTCATACACCGATAATTCCAGCATTTTCGGGTCGATCATGATAAAGCGGACTTCTTCCGGCGTCGCTTTGTATAGCATGCTGATGATCATGGCGTTAACGCCCACCGACTTACCGGAACCGGTGGTACCGGCTACCAGAAGGTGTGGCATTTTCGCCAGGTCGGCCACGACCGGCTGACCCGCGATGTCTTTGCCCAGCACCACCGCCAGCGGTGACGGATTGTCGCGGAACTTAGGACAATCCAGCACTTCACGCAGATAGACCGTCTGACGATGCTTATTCGGCAGTTCCAGACCCACATAGGGTTTGCCTGGGATCACCTCGACCACACGCACTGCGACGGTAGAGAGCGAACGTGCTAAGTCGCGCGACAGGTTGGAGATGCGTGCGGCTTTAACACCCGGTGCCAGATCCAGTTCGAATCGGGTAATGACCGGACCAGGCGAGATGCCCACCACTTCGGCTTTCACCCGGTAATCACCCAGCCGCGATTCAACCAGTCGGGCAGTCTGCTCCAGCGAGAACATATCAACCGGCTCTTCCTCTTCTGGCGGTGCGGTCAGCAGATCCAGCGAAGGTAGCGGGGTTGAAGGTTTTTCCAGCGGCTGTTCGTGACGCATCAGGAACGGATGAATCAGGCTCTCATGCAGTGACGGCTTCGCCTCTTCGACCGGCGCGGCTGCAGGCGCCGTATAGGCAGATGCCTGTGAAGCCGCAGATGATGCAGAGTGCGGCGGCTGCGTAGCGGCAGGTGCCGTATAAGCGGCTGGCGCTGGCGTCTGTGCAGTGGCAGAGGAAGCAGAGTATGACGACGGCGTGGTGGCCGGCGCCGTATAGGCGGGCTGCTCAGGAGCTGACGCCGCAGCGGGTGCAAAGGCGGAAGGTGCCGGAACCTGTGCAGAAGCCTGTGGCGATGAAACCTCACGCGTCTGCTGCCAGGGCTCATGTGAGGTGGCAGGCGCTTCAGGTTCAGGCGTGGCCGCAATGGTAAACAGCGGCTCGACCGGACCGTCATCGACCAGGTCCTTCATCGGTGAGAAGTCAAACGCAGACGCCGTATCCAGATTAAAGATCGGACCCTCTTTTTTTACTTCCGGCTCATAGCGCTGCTGTTGCTGCTCGGCGAACTGACGGGCCAGAGCCGCCTGCTGTTGCGCCTCCTGCTCTTCTTCGTCCTCCTGCTGCCAGCTGCTGCCATACCGCTGCTGCTGCTCAGACTGGAACGCCTGACGTAGTTCATCCTGCTGCAATGCCGCTTCCGCTTCGGCTTCGACCGCGGTGGTCGGAACATTCTCTTCGGTTTTCGCTTTCTCTTCCGCCATGCGCTGAGACGGCAGCTTAATGCCATACGAGGCCAGCTCACGACGGGTCGGCAATTTGACCGGATTTGGCCGCGGCAGTGCCGGACCGATGCCCTGCTTAACCTGCGGATTGAGGTTGGTCTCCGGCGCCAGATCGAACACCGGCGCGGTGCGCGTCGTTGCCTGAGCCGCTGCGGCTGCCGCAGCTACCGCTGCAGTCGGCGCGGCCGGCATCGATGGCGTGTCACGCCAGTTACCCATCTTAGGCTCGTCATCGTCATAGGCGCTGAACGACGGTGTAGCAGGCGCTTCATCCGGCATTTCAAAGCGGTATAACGTAGGCGTCTCCGCTGGGGCGCTATGCGCTGGCGAACTGGCTGCGGCAAACGCGGATTCAGTAACGTGGCTGGCGGCTGGCGCAGGGGTCTGCGGTGCCGTAAAGGCCGGGGATGAAGCAGGCTGCGACACAGGTACGGCGGTTGCCGGGGTAGGCACCGCAACGGCTGGTGTTGCTGGTGCGACAGGCGCAGAAACGGCTGCCGGGGCGATCGCCACCTCTGCCGCTTCCGTGGTGGCCGCGACGGCGGCACTGGTCGCAGCAGCAGCTTTCGCCAGCAGTGGATCATCCTGAGAGAGTTCCGCCCCGGCAGCCGCACTGCGCGGTGCAGAAAGCAGAACATCGTCGTCGTCCGGATTTGCCGCATGCAGCAGCGGCGCGTCAGCATGCTCACGCGCATCCGGCTCATCCTCGTCTTCCTGCCAGGGTTCATCGTGACGGGACCGGTTGCTGGCAAACGTCAGCACGCCCATCACCACCCCACCAATTTTTTCGGCAATAGTGAGCCACGACCAGCCGGTATAGAGCGTGATGCCCGCCGCCCAGACGCAGAGCAGGGTCAGCGTGCCGCCCGCCGGGCTAAACCACGGCGCAATCGCATTACTGACCAGGCTACCAATGACGCCGCCTGAGGCGAAGTACCAGATATCATCCGCGTTCAGCGCTGCCATACCACAGGTGGTCACTACCAGCGCCAGTACGCCGATCAGGCGTAAGCCGACGGCGAAATAGTCAAAATAGTCCTGATTATCGCGCTGGCGGAAAGCAATCCAGCACAGACCGAGGATCACCGGCGGTATGGCGTAGGCCATCACACCAAAGATGAACAGTAAGGTGTCAGCCAGCCAGGCGCCGACGCTGCCGCCAATGTTATGAATGGGTTCGTGCCAGGCCGTTTGCGACCAGCTCGGGTCGGAAGGGTTAAAACTGACCAGAGAAACCATCAGGTAGATGGCAAAAAGTGCCACCAGGATGAGCAACGCTTCCAGCAGACGACGTCCACTGCTCAGCGATTGTAACGAAACGTCTTTATCTTCTGTGTATTCCTGGCTCAAGAGAACTCTCCAGGTGCCTGTAAAGTAAGAAGCAACAGCGTCGGGCTGGCCCGACGCTGGTCCTGTATGAATTCACAGGAGTGTACCGAAATCTCACAGGTTTTGCACCTGCCCCGCATCAGCGAGTTTTGATCACCAGTCGATTGCTCTGTTTAACCTCTTCCATCACCACGTAAGTCCGCGTGTCGTTTACGCCCGGCAGGCGCAGCAGGGTTTCACCCAGCAGTTTACGGTAGGCAGACATGTCAGGTACGCGCGTTTTCAGCAGGTAGTCGAAATCGCCAGAAACGAGGTGACACTCTTGAGTTTCCTCAAGTTTTTGTACGGCGGCGTTAAATTGCTCAAACACATCCGGCGCACCACGATTCAGAGTAATCTCAACGAACACCAGCAGTGATGCATCCAGATAGTGCGGGTTTAACTGCGCGGTATAGCCAAGGATGAAACCCTGACGCTCGAGACGACGCACACGCTCAAGACATGGCGTAGGCGATAACCCTACGCGTTTGGAAAGTTCCACGTTTGAAATGCGACCATCTTTCTGAAGTTCATTCAGAATATTTCTGTCAATTCTGTCGAGATCTTTCCCGGGGCGTTTCTTATTGTCTACCATTATTATTGTCTCTCTTAATTCCTTCCCTTTACCTGCCACGCCCTGAAAACGCTCATTGTTCGGGGCATTTCTGAAGTGAACTAACCGAGCCTGCGCGCTTTCACACTTATCCGTATGACGCATGTTGTCTGTCCACATCATGCGTCATTACCAATATCAGGCTGCATTTATTCGGTGTTGCGTGCAAAACAAGAGAGGAAACCCTGTTTTGTTCCGATTAATGTTATTCGCTTCTGATAATGTTTTCGCAAAAGCGCAGGCGATTGTCAAAGTAAAATGTCCAAATTCAGTACAAGATGCCAGACAGACCGCTGGGTATCTGTTTTTAAATGAGTATTTTTGAACTGCTGCACCCACTAAAACCGATTTTTGCCCCCTTTTGGCGCAGACGGCAGGTGAAAAAGGGACTCATCGACTACGCCGTTTGCAGCTATCGTTAACAAAATTGCCGAAGCCTTGTCTTTGCCGCCGGATATTCCCTACAATCGCAGGCTATGTCAGCCGAATGAAACTGAGGAACGCATGAGTACGGCCAAACACAGTAAGTTACTCATTCTGGGCTCCGGTCCAGCGGGTTATACCGCAGCCGTTTATGCTGCACGCGCCAACCTGAATCCGGTATTGATCACCGGGCTGGAAAAAGGCGGACAGCTGACCACCACCACTGAGGTGGAGAACTGGCCGGGCGACCCGCACGATCTGACAGGTCCATCGCTGATGGAGCGCATGCATGAGCACGCCGAAAAATTTAATACCGAAATTATTTTCGACCACATTCACACCGTCGACCTGCAGAATCGCCCGTTCCGTCTCACTGGCGACAGCGGCGAATACACTGCCGATGCGCTGATCATCGCAACCGGTGCCTCTGCCCGCTACCTGGGCCTGCCGTCAGAAGAGGCGTTTAAAGGTAAAGGCGTTTCCGCCTGTGCCACCTGTGACGGTTTCTTCTACCGCAATCAGAAAGTGGCGGTCATTGGTGGCGGTAACACTGCGGTTGAAGAGGCCCTTTATCTCGCAAACATCGCGGCTGAAGTGCATCTGATTCACCGTCGTGACAGTTTCCGGGCAGAAAAGATCCTGATTGATCGTCTGATGGAAAAAGTGCGCAACGGCAATATCGTGTTGCACACCCACCGCACGCTGGAAGAAGTGGTGGGCGATCAGATGGGCGTTACCGGTCTGACCCTGCGCTCAACCCAGAATGACGCTGAAACAGAAGCGCTGGAGGTGGCAGGTCTGTTCGTGGCGATCGGACACAGTCCGAATACCGCGATTTTCGACGGTCAGCTCGAACTGGAAAATGGTTACATCAAAGTCCAGTCGGGCCTGCACGGCAATGCGACCCAGACCAGCATTTCAGGCGTCTTTGCCGCGGGTGACGTGATGGATCATATCTATCGCCAGGCCATTACCTCTGCGGGTACCGGCTGTATGGCGGCGTTAGATGCTGAACGTTTTCTTGACGGACTGGTTAAAAACGATAAGTAAGTTGTTAACCCTCTGATCTCAAATGTTCCGGGCGACTGTTTTTCAGTCGCCTTTTTTATGGCCCGCATGCTAGATTCTTGCGCCTGAACGGGATGAAAATGCCCTGTCATTTTTCATCGCTCATCGGCTCAAATCATGGTTTAGCATGGACAAAACCCGGCAGCAGCATCTTACCCGCTGGCTTCGTCAGCAACGTCATTTCGCCGGTCGCTGGTTGCGACTGAGCACGCTGCTGGGCGTAATCAGCGCACTGCTGATCATTGCTCAGGCCGGACTGCTGGCCGCGCTGCTGCAGGCGCTGATTATTGAACAGCAACCGCGCGCGGCGCTGAGTGGCGAGATGCTGCTGTTACTGCTCTGCTTCGCCATTCGCGCCCTGATCCACTATGCCCGCGAGCGAGTCGGTTATCGTGCCGGTCAGGCGATTCGTCAGGCGCTGCGTAAGCAGGTGTTAGACCGGTTGTCAGCGCTGGGTCCGGCCTGGATTCAGGGCAAGCCTGCCGGCAGCTGGGCCACCCTGCTGCTTGAGCAAATTGAAGAGATGCAGGACTATTATGCCCGCTATCTGCCGCAAATGACGCTGGCGGTGCTGATCCCCTGCTGCATCCTGTTAACCCTCTTTCCTCTCAACTGGGCAGCGGGTCTGATTCTGTTTGCTACCGCGCCGTTAATTCCGCTGTTTATGGCCCTGGTCGGGATGGGCGCAGCCGAAGCCAACCGCCGCAACTTTCTGGTGCTGGCGCGCCTGAGCGGTAACTTTCTTGACCGTTTACGCGGCCGCGAAACGCTGCGGCTGTTTCACCGCGGTGCGGCAGAGCAGCAGGCCGTGGCGGCGGCCACCACCGATTTTCGTCAGCGCACCATGGAAGTGCTGCGTTTAGCCTTTCTCTCTTCAGCGGTACTGGAATTTTTCGCCTCGTTAGCGATTGCCGTGGTGGCCGTTTATTTTGGCTTCTCCTACCTCGGTGAACTGCACTTTGGCGACTACGGTCAGGGCGTCACCCTGTTTGCCGGTTTTCTGGTGCTGATCCTCGCGCCGGAATTTTTTCAGCCGCTGCGTGATTTAGGGGCGTTTTACCATGCTAAAGCGCAGGCCGTCGGCGGTGCCGATGCGCTTGAACAGTTTATGCAGGCTAACCCGACCCGCGGCCCGGAACAGGGTGAAACAGCGTTTACTGCCGATCGGCCGATTACGCTCGCCGCCATCGACCTGCAGGTCTGTGCACCAGATGGCCAGATACTGTGTGGCCCGCTGACCTTTAGCCTGGCAGCAGGTGAACGTGTTGCGCTGGTTGGCCAAAGCGGAGCCGGTAAAACCGCGCTGATGAACGTACTGCTGGGCTTCCTGCCCTATCAGGGTTCGCTGAAAGCGAACGGTGTTGAATTGCGCGAGATGCGCCGGGCTGACTGGCATCAGCAGCTCAGCTGGGTCGGACAAAATCCTCAGCTACCGGCCGCTACGCTGCGCGACAATATAGTGATGAATGCAGAATGGGATGCCGGACGCTTTAGCGCCGTGCTCGAGGCCTGCGGCGTCAACGAATTTCTGTCGCGACTGCCGCAGGGCATTGAAACTCAACCAGGCGATGGCGGCAATCAGCTGTCGGTTGGTCAGGCGCAGCGTATTGCGGTGGCGCGGGCGCTCTATAAACCCTCTCATTTGCTGCTGCTCGATGAACCTGCCGCCAGTCTGGATGCGCTCAGTGAACGTCACGTCATGCAGGCGCTGAATCAGGCTGCCACTCAGCAGACTACCCTGATGATTACGCATCAGCTGGATGCATTACGCGACTGGCAGACACTGTGGGTAATGGAGGCGGGCAAGCTGGTACAACAAGGTGACTGGCCGACGCTGTCGCAGCAGCCGGGTCCGTTCAGTGAAATGCTGAAGCACCGTCAACAGGAGATTAACTGATGTCCGCTTTGCGTCCGTTTCTTCGCCTCTGGCTGCGTCATCCTTTTCGCTTAGCGCTGGGAATTGTGCTGGCGATCCTCACTTTACTGGCCAGCATCGGCTTGCTGACGCTCTCCGGCTGGTTCCTCGCCGCTTCATCCGTGGCGGGTGTCGCCGGACTCTACACGTTCAACTATATGCTACCCGCCGCAGGGGTGCGCGGCGCAGCCATCATCCGCACCGCCGCCCGCTATGCTGAGCGACTGGTCAGTCACGACGCGACTTTTCGGGTGCTACAGCATCTGCGGGTGCATACCTTCAGCCGCCTGATTGCGTTGTCACCGGGACAGCTATCGCGCTTTCGCCAGGCCGATCTGCTCAACCGTTTTGTTGCCGACGTCGATACGCTCGATCATCTTTATCTGCGGGTTATTTCCCCGCTGGCGGGCGCGCTGGTGGTGACGATAGTGGTCACCGTGGGTCTGAGTTTTATCGATCTCCAGCTGGCATTGACGCTGGGCGCGATCATGCTCGCCACGCTGATCATCCTGCCACCCCTGTTTTATCGCCTGGGCTCGCCTGCCGGTGTGGCGATTGCCGGTGGCCGGGCCCGCTGGCGCTCACAACTGATGCACTGGCTGGCTGGTCAGGCGGAACTTACCCTGTATGGCGCCTCGCCGGCGTGGCGTAAACGGCTGGATGAAGAAGAACAACACTGGCTACGGGCGCAGGGCCAGCAGCTACGTTTACAGGCGGCGGCGCAGAGCCTGCTGCTGCTGATCAGCGGCCTGACAGTGACCTCGCTATTGTGGCTGAGTGCCGGCAGCATCAGCGAACAGCAGTTACCCGGCTCACTCATTGCGCTGGTGGTGTTTTGCGCGCTGGCGGCGTTTGAAGCGCTGGCCCCGGTTGCCGCTGCCTTTCTGCCGATGTCGCAGGTAATGGCCTCGGCCCAGCGGGTCAATGACATTATCGATCAGGCACCGGCGATCACATTCCCGACCCACGGCAGCGCCCGCCCCGGTAGCCTGGCAGTAGAGATCGACCAGCTCGATTTCAGCTATCCCGATCGTCCGGATAAAGTGCTGAACCAGCTTTCGCTGCAGGTTAATGCGGGCGAGCGCATTGCGCTGCTCGGTCCTACCGGCTGTGGAAAATCGACCTTGCTGGGGCTGCTGACCCGTGCCTGGGAGAGCCAGCAGGGCGCGATTATTCTCAACGATCTGCCGATCGCCGCCTGGCCGGAATCAGCCCTGCGCCAGCGCATCAGCGTAGTGACGCAACGGGTGCACCTGTTCAGCCAGAGCCTGCGGGATAACTTACTGCTGGCCTGCCCCACTGCCGATGATGAGACATTACGCCAGGCGCTGATCGATACCGGTCTGCAGCGCCTGCTGGAAACGCCAGAGGCGTTAAATGCCTGGATGGGCGAAGGCGGTCGTCCGCTTTCTGGCGGCGAACTGCGACGTCTGGCGATTGCCCGGGCGGTGCTGCATAACGGCGATCTCTGGCTGCTGGATGAACCCACCGAAGGCCTGGACGCCACGACGGAACAGCAGATTCTTGTTCTGCTGCAGCGGCTTACGGCAGGCAAAACGGTGATTATGGTGACCCATCGCCTGAGCGGACTGGAGCAGATGGACCGCATCTGCGTGATGGATAATGGCGTCATTGTCGAACAGGGAAGCCATGCCGAATTAATCTCAAAAGCGGGCCGCTACTGGCGTTTCCGGCAGCGGATTGCGCTATAGTCTTAGCGACATGCTGATGAGTAGAACAACGCGATGAGACTGGTACAACTGTCACGGGAATCCCTGCAATTTCCGCCTGCGGAGATGGCGCTGCGCGAGCCGAATGGCCTGCTGGCGATGGGTGGCGATCTCTCCCCTGCCCGCTTACTTAACGCCTATCAGCACGGCATATTCCCCTGGTTTTCTCCCGGCGATCCCATCCTCTGGTGGTCACCCGATCCGCGCGCGGTATTGTTACCGGAGCATTTTCATCTGAGTCGCAGTATGAAGCGCTTTCATCAGCGCTCGCCCTATCGCGTCACGATGAACGAAGCGTTTAGCGACGTGATTGACGGCTGTGCCACTGGTCGTGAAGAAGGCACCTGGATTACCTTTGAGGTAAAGCGGGCCTGGCTGCGGCTGTATGAATCGGGTCATGCGCACTCGATAGAGGTCTGGGACGAGCAGAAACTGGTGGGGGGAATGTATGGTCTGGCGCTGGGACAGATCTTTTGCGGCGAGTCGATGTTCAGTCGTCAGGAGAATGCCTCAAAAACCGCACTTTTGGTCTTCTGCCAGCACTTTATCAGACATCAGGGGCGTCTGGTGGATTGTCAGGTACTTAACCCCCATACTGCCTCGCTGGGGGCGCGGGAAATCCCGCGCGCTGACTATCTGCAATATGTACAAAGCCTTGCGTGGCAACCGGTCAGCGACGGATGCTGGCGGACACAAACGCTTTTTTAACCGCGCGCAGATGTTTTGCACACATAAAGGCGTATAAGTGATATAATAATCGAGTTTGGTATGTCGTCCGCGCTTGGTTATCACGAGCCGGAATTGCCAGGCTGGGAATCTCAACGCACTCTCGGAACTGTTTCAATCGTGCGCGTGTAACCGGTTGATACAGATTCTTAGCCCGCTAATCCCCCGCAGACGTCACATAAACACCCGAATTTTACCGTAATGCTCGCGTATCACGCGAAGCACGGCAAAGCGTTGGCAAAATCGCCGACGGTTCTTTACATAAATCGTTGAATTGGGCATTATCTTGCCGGTTCAACTGAAAGGTAGTACACCCAGAGGATTCGATGGCCAAAGAAGACAATATTGAAATGCAAGGTACCGTACTGGATACGTTACCTAACACCATGTTCCGCGTAGAACTTGAGAACGGACACGTGGTTACCGCTCATATCTCCGGTAAAATGCGCAAAAACTACATCCGCATCCTGACGGGCGACAAAGTCACAGTCGAGCTGACCCCGTACGACCTGAGCAAAGGCCGCATTGTCTTCCGTAGTCGCTAAGCTGCGATAGTCTCGCGGCATCAGAAATGCAGCGAAAAAAAAGGCCGGATTTTAATCCGGCCTTTTTCATATCTGGCATCCGTCAATTAATGCACGGTGCCTTCGGTTTTACGTTTCTCTGCACTCAGGAAGTGATAGGTCAGCTGACCTTTCTCACGATCCAGCGCTACCGAGACTGAACCACCATCCACCAGCGAACCAAACAGCAATTCATTGGCTAACGGTTTCTTCAGGCTTTCCTGCACGGTGCGTGCCATCGGACGGGCACCCATCGCTTTGTCATAGCCCTTCTCAGCCAGCCAGTCACGCGCTTCATCACTGACTTCCAGCGACACGCCTTTCGCATCCAGCTGCGCCTGCAACTCGACAATAAATTTGTCGACCACCTGATGAATCACCTCTGGTGACAGGTGACTGAACCAGATGATGTTGTCCAGACGGTTGCGGAACTCTGGCGTAAAGATCTTTTTGATCTCTTCCATCGCGTCGGTGCTGTTGTCCTGATGAATCAGGCCGATAGATTTACGTTCGGTTTCACGTACCCCGGCGTTGGTGGTCATCACCAGCACCACGTTACGGAAGTCCGCTTTGCGACCGTTGTTATCGGTCAGCATACCGTTATCCATCACCTGCAGCAGCAGGTTGAACACGTCAGGATGCGCTTTCTCAATCTCATCCAGCAGTACTACCGCATGAGGATGTTTAATCACCGCATCGGTCAGCAGGCCGCCCTGATCAAAGCCAACATAACCCGGAGGCGCACCAATCAGACGACTGACGGTGTGACGCTCCATGTACTCGGACATATCAAAGCGCAGCAGTTCAATACCCAGCGCTTTTGCCAGCTGTACGGTGACTTCAGTCTTACCGACGCCCGTCGGTCCGGCGAACAGGAACGATCCCACCGGCTTACGATCCTGACCCAATCCTGCCCGGCTCATTTTGATCGCTTCAGTCAGCGCCTCAATGGCGTTGTCCTGACCAAACACCAGCATTTTCAGGCGGTCGCCCAGATTTTTCAGCGTATCGCGATCGGTGGCCGAGACGCTTTGCTCCGGAATGCGGGCAATACGCGCAACCACGGTTTCAATGTCAGCCACGTTAACGGTTTTCTTGCGTTTACTGGCTGGCATCAGGCGCGCACGCGCACCGGCTTCATCGATCACGTCAATCGCTTTATCCGGCAGATGACGGTCGTTGATATATTTCACCGCCAGTTCCACCGCCGCACGCACCGCTTTCGCGGTATAACGCACATCGTGGTGCGCTTCGTACTTGGTTTTCAGGCCATTCAGGATCTGCACGGTTTCATCAACAGAAGGCTCCGTGATATCGATCTTCTGGAAGCGACGCGCCAGAGCACGGTCTTTTTCGAAGATGTTGCTGAATTCCTGATAGGTGGTGGAACCCATTACCCGGATTTTCCCGCTGGAGAGCAGCGGTTTAATCAGATTAGCGGCATCAACCTGGCCACCTGAGGCCGCACCTGCACCGATGATGGTATGGATTTCATCGATAAACAGAATGCTGCTTTCATCCTGCTCAAGCTGTTTCAGCAGCGCTTTAAAACGTTTTTCAAAGTCACCGCGGTATTTGGTGCCAGCTAACAGCGAACCAATATCCAGCGAGTAGATGGTGCAGTCTTTCATGACTTCCGGTACGTCGCCCTGCTCGATACGCCAGGCGAGTCCTTCCGCAATCGCCGTTTTCCCGACGCCCGATTCACCCACCAGCAGCGGGTTGTTTTTACGGCGACGGCACAGCACCTGGATGGTACGCTCCAGCTCTTTATCGCGACCGATCAGCGGATCGATGCCACCGACGCGAGCAAGCTGATTAAGATTGGTGGTGAAGTTTTCCATACGTTCCTCCCCGCCTGCTTGCTCTTCGTTAACCGGATTTTCTGCGCCAGGCGCCTGGCCAGGCTCATCTTTGCGCGTACCGTGAGAAATGAAGTTCACCACATCAAGACGGCTGACTTCATGCTTACGCAACAGATAAGCGGCTTGCGACTCCTGTTCGCTGAAGATAGCGACCAGCACGTTCGCACCGGAAACTTCGCTGCGACCGGATGACTGGACATGGAAAACCGCACGCTGCAATACGCGCTGGAAGCTGAGCGTCGGTTGTGTATCGCGCTCCTCCTCACTGGCAGGTAGAACGGGTGTGGTTTGTTCGATGAAGGCTTCGAGTTCCTGCCGCAGAGCCACTATATCCACCGTACAGGCTTCCAGTGCCTCTCTGGCCGACGGGTTACTGAGCAACGCCAGTAACAGATGCTCGACGGTCATAAACTCATGACGGTGCTCACGCGCTCTGGCGAAAGCCATATTTAAACTGAGTTCCAGTTCTTGATTGAGCATTAGGCACCTCCCCCAATTATCGCTCTGACCTGTTTCCTATATGGAGACGCGATCAGGCTTTTTCCAGCGTACACAGCAACGGATGATGATTTTCCCGCGCATAATTGTTCACCTGGGCCGCTTTGGTCTCGGCGACTTCTGCAGTAAATACACCACAGATCGCCTTGCCGTGGTAGTGAACTTTCAACATCAGCTGCGTTGCACGTTCAACATCATAAGAAAAGAACTTTTGTACAACGTCAATAACAAATTCCATAGGTGTATAATCGTCATTATTCAGAATGACTTTATACATTGAAGGCGGCTTTAACCCTTCGCGTACTTTGTCTTCGGCCAGATGTTCAAAGTTAAGCCAGTCGTTTGTGTTTGCCATAGTGTTCCGTTGAGATTTCGACCATCGCATTTAAGCGGCTACATGTTGAGAGTTTAACATGCCTGTCAAGCGCCTGGCCGCTGATGAAAATTTATTCGGAAAATCCCACCCGCGACCTGTATCACAAAATTCGCAATAGCGTTAACTGCCTCAAATTTTGATGATTTTTTCCCCATCCAGCCTGGGGGTTTGCTTGACGCCAGCCGCCATTTCTCTACATTCTACTTGCACAAGCTGATTGAGTTTTAATCAAACTCGACTCACAGCTTCAATGACCTCACCTACTTATAAAATGTCTTGCGAGGGAAGTAAAAGCATGGAGACGGGTACAGTTAAATGGTTCAATAACGCCAAAGGCTTTGGCTTTATCTGTCCAGTCGGGGGTGGCGAAGATATCTTTGCACACTACTCAACGATTCAGATGGAGGGTTACAGAACGCTGAAAGCTGGCCAGCAGGTTCAGTTTGATGTCCACGAAGGTCCGAAGGGCAATCACGCCAGTCTGATTGTACCGGTAGAGATGCCGGCAGAAGTACAGGCCGTTGCCTGACACCTTCATCCCCATTCTGAATACTCCCCTAAAAATGCCAGCCAACGACGCTGGCATTTTTCTTGTGGCGACGCGTTAGTCTGCCTTGCCCTGTGCCAGCCCGATGACCTGAGCGAACATTTCGCGCATCAACGCCGGGATGGCATCCGGACCGCGTTCAGCCGCAGCGTTCGCCACCGCGATCGCCAGTTCAGGCTTCGAGGTCTGGTGAATCGCCTGAGTAATAATACGCCTGGCACTCATCTTCACGTTTAACGGCAGGTGCGCTGTCTCCAGATAAACCTCACGAAATCCCTGCTGAAAGAGAAAGTTTTCAATATCCCATGCGGGTAGCTGTGTCAGATGCTGCTGCTCGCTATCGTGCGGCTGCAGCTGGCTGCGGGCGGTAGCGGCATATTTGTTGCCCGCCTCGTCGCCGTCAGTCAGCACATGCCAGGCAATGCCCATCCGGCGGGCGAATTTCAGCAGTGGCCTGAGGCCCGACTGAGCAAATTCAATGACTTTTATCCCTTCGGCGGCAAAGCTGTAGCCACACTGCCGGGCCAGCTCATTGATGATCCAGACTTCGGTTTCCCCTTCCACCAGCAGCCAGCAGCGGGCAAACAGCGCGGCAGGCCGGTTGACGCGAATATGAAAACCGATGCGCCGGCTCTCCTCCGCACTCAATCCTTCCGGCCCGATGCGCCACGCCGCCACCCGTGACGGTTCACGGACCAGCCGGCAGACATTCTCCACCGGCACCTGCGACAGCAGTTCTGCCGAATTGGTGGTGGCGATTTTTTGCAGTGGCAGCAATGACAGCAGGTTCCACGCCACCGACAGCATAATCGGATGCAAACGGGTTTCCGGATCTTCAATCAGTAACAGCGGACGCGCATCCGGTGCCAGCGGCAGATCGCCGCGCGCCTGGATCAGCAGCGTGAACATCTGCAGCAGGATCAGTTGCCGGCTGCGCGAGTCATTGCCAGCAATCAGCTGATTAAGCTGGTCCAGCGCCCGCCATCCCTGATCGCCATCCCGCACCTGCGGATCAACCCGTCGGGCTACCGCCGATGCAGCGGGCTGCTGCACCAGAAAATAGTGCTCCATCAGCTGTTGCAGGGTTTTCAGTCCCTGCCGCAGCACCTCATCACTCAGTTGCTGCGGATGCCGCTCAAGATCGCGCGCCAGATCTTCCATGCCAGCCAGCAGTTGCGGATGCAGAGCCGGGTCGGCTGCCTCGCGCGGCCGCTCATGGCGGGAACGTGGACTGAAGCGCGCATCGCGCAGCCGCAACACCGGATGACGGCGCAGCAGCAGCGCAATGGCCGCCGCGCCGTTTTCCTGTGGCAACAGCTGCAGCTGGCGGTCAACCAGGCGCCGGCTGGCGCTGATGCCCTCCGCACGCCAGGTCGCGCGCACGCTGTAAAAGATCCAGCGCGCACCTTGCGGATCACGCTGCCAGAAGGGCTCCAGCAGCGCATCATGATTGTTGCCGTCATCACGAAAGTGAAACACCACCGAGAGACGACGTTTCGAATCCGTGACGTCGCCCGGGGTGAAATGGAAGTCGCCCGGGGTAAACACATACTCCTCGTGATGGGGTGATAACAGTAAACTCAGCGCATCAAGCAGGCTGGATTTGCCCCAGGCGTTCTCACCAATCAGCAGATTGGTCTGGGTTAAAGGCAGTGAAAGCTGATTGATGCCGCGAAAACCGCGAATGTCGATATGTTCCAGAATCATAGGGTGCCATCCTCTTATTAAACGAAGCATGGTTGGCGGAGACGGGCCGGTCAAGTCGGTCGGCATCAGGGGTTTACTCCATTGCACTTTTTGGTTAGCGTGTCGCCACTTTCCTCATGGATGACCTTATTCGTTATGTACTCCGGACTGCTGATTATTCTGCTGCCCCTGATTGCGGGCTGGCTGCTCCCTTTTCGTCAAACCTCCTTTTTGCGTCAGGTCAATCGGCTGTTAGGCTGGATGGTCTACGTGATTCTGTTCTTTATGGGCATCAGCCTGGCGTTCCTCGATAACCTCAGCAGCAATCTGGTGACCGTATTTCACACCGCGCTGGTCACCGCACTTTGCATTCTGTTATGCAACCTGCTGGCGCTGCGCTGGCTGGAAAAACGTGTGCCGTGGCAGCATGCCCATAAGCAGGAAAAACTGCCGTCGCGGCTGCACATGGCGCTGGATTCGCTGAAGTTATGCGGTGTGGTGGTGATCGGGTTTGTGCTTGGCCTGACGCAGTGGCCGCTGCTGCATCATGCGGCCACCGCCAGCGAATATGCGCTGATCTTCCTGCTGTTTCTGGTAGGGATTCAGCTACGCGGCAGCGGGATGACGCTACGCCAGATCATCCTCAACCGACGCGGAATGCTGGTGGCTAGCGTAGTGTTGGTCAGCGCGCTGATCGGCGGCCTGATTGCGGCGCTGGCATTGGGATTACCGCTGAAAACCGGTCTGGCGTTAGCCAGCGGTTTTGGCTGGTACTCTCTCTCCGGTATTCTGATCACTGAAGCGTTTGGGCCGGTGATCGGCAGCGCCGCCTTCTTCAACGATCTGCTGCGCGAGCTGGTGGCGATCATGCTGATCCCGGCGCTGATCGGCCGCCATCGTTCCAGCGCCCTGGGCTTATGTGGTGCCACCTCAATGGACTTCACCCTGCCGGTGCTGCAGCGGGCGGGCGGCAATGAGATTGTGCCCGCCGCCATTGTGCACGGCTTCGTGATGAGTCTGCTGGCTCCGATTCTTATCGCCCTGTTCTCCGCCTGATCGAGGCGGGAAGCCGCCAGCGCATTTTTTCACGGCTGCTTTTCTGCCGCATCGTCTACGCTTCTTTTTTGCGGTTTTGGTCGCGCCATCGTGGTGGCGCATCCACAAAGGAGAACAAGATGAAACAAACCGTGGCGGCGCTGGTCGCCAAAACGCTTGAAAACGCCGGGGTTAAAAGAATCTGGGGCGTTACCGGGGATTCATTAAACGGCCTGAGCGACAGCCTGAACCGCATGGGCACCATTGAATGGATGCCGACCCGTCACGAAGAAGTCGCGGCGTTTGCGGCGGGCGCGGAAGCGCATATCAGCGGTGAGCTGGCGGTCTGCGCCGGTTCCTGCGGGCCAGGCAACTTACATCTGATCAACGGTTTGTTTGACTGTCACCGCAACCGCGTGCCGGTGCTGGCGATTGCGGCACATATCCCGTCGAGTGAGATCGGCAGCGGCTATTTCCAGGAGACCCATCCGCAGGAGCTGTTCCGCGAATGCAGTCACTATTGCGAGCTGGTCTCTAATCCGGAGCAGCTACCCCAGGTGTTGGCTATCGCGATGCGCAAAGCGATCCTCAATCGCGGCGTCTCGGTGGTGGTACTGCCGGGCGATGTGGCACTCAAGCCTGCGCCTGAAAATGCCAATCCCGCCTGGTATCCGCCGCAGCTGCCACAGGTGCTGCCGCAGGCCGCCGAACTGGCCCAGCTGGCCCAGACCCTGAATGCAGCCAGCAACATTACCCTGCTGTGTGGCAGCGGCTGCGCTGGCGCGCATCCGGAGGTGGTGAAGCTGGCTGAAACACTGAAAGCGCCGATTGTCCATGCGCTGCGTGGCAAAGAGCATCTCGAATATGACAATCCCTACGATGTCGGCATGACCGGGCTGATCGGTTTTTCCTCCGGCTTTCACGCCATGATGAATGCCGAAACGCTGGTCCTGCTCGGCACTCAGTTTCCCTATCGCGCCTTCTATCCGGAAAAAGCCCGGATCATTCAGATTGATATCAATCCGGGCAGCCTCGGCTCGCACTGTCACGTCGATGAAGCCTATGTTGGCGACGTGAAAACCACCTTGCAGGCACTGCTGCCACAGCTCACCAGCAAAACCGATCGCAGCCATCTCGACAGCGCGCTGGAACACTATGTCGATGCGCGTAAAAGCCTCGATGATCTGGCGCAGCCCAACGATAAACAGCCGATTCATCCGCAATATCTGGCACAGCAGATCAGTCACTACGCCAGCGAAGATGCCATCTTTACCTGCGACGTCGGCACGCCCACCGTCTGGGCGGCGCGTTACCTGAAGATGAACGGCAAGCGTCGGCTGCTGGGATCGTTTAACCACGGCTCCATGGCGAACGCAATGCCGCAGGCGCTGGGCGCGCAGTCGATTGACCGCAATCGCCAGGTGGTGGCGCTGTGCGGCGACGGCGGATTCAGCATGCTGATGGGCGACTTTATCTCACTGGCGCAGCTGAAAATGCCGGTCAAGCTGGTGATCTTCAACAACAGCGTGCTGGGCTTTGTGGCGATGGAGATGAAAGCGGGCGGCTACCTCACTGACGGCACCGAGCTGGATAATCCCGATTTTGCCGCTATCGCCGAAGCGTGCGGGATCAAAGGCATCCGGGTTGAAAAAGCCTCGGCGCTGAACGGCGCGCTGGAGCAGGCGTTTGCCCATGAGGGTCCGGTGCTGGTCGATGTCATCACCGCCAAAGAAGAACTGGCGATGCCACCGCAGATCAAAATGGAGCAGGCCAAAGGCTTCAGCCTTTACATGTTGCGCGCCATTCTGAATGGTCGCGGCGATGAGGTGGTAGAACTGGCGAAAACCAACTGGCTGCGGTAAAACAACAGCATCACCCAGGCGGGCGCGATGCCCGCCTTTTTTTTGACTACCGCCACGTCCAGGAGCCCCCCGTTGATCGATTTACGCAGTGATACCGTGACCCGGCCCAGCGCCGCCATGTTAAGCGCCATAATGTCCGCCGAAACCGGTGATGATGTCTATCGTGATGATCCTACCGTCAATGCCCTGGAGGCAGAAGCGGCGCGCCTGAGCGGCAAAGCGGCGGCGCTGTTCTTCCCGACCGGCACCCAGGCCAATCTGGTGGCATTGCTGAGCCACTGCCAGCGCGGGGATGAATATATCGTTGGCCAGCAGGCGCATAACTACAAATATGAAGCGGGCGGCGCGGCGGTGCTGGGCAGTATCCAGCCGCAGCCGATTCTGGCCGCCGACGATGGCACCCTGCCGCTCGACGTGGTGGCCGCCGCGATCAAGCCTGACGATATCCACTTTGCCCGCACTCGCCTGTTGAGTCTGGAGAATACCCATCACGGTAAAGTATTGCCGTTAGATTATCTGGAACAGGCGTGCAACTTCACCCGTGAGCACGCGCTGGCACTGCATATTGATGGCGCACGCATCTTTAACGCCGTGGTCGCTCAGCAGACCACGCTGGAAGGCATTGCCCGCTATTGCGATAGCCTGACCATCTGCCTGTCAAAAGGGCTGGGAACGCCGGTCGGGTCACTGTTGTGTGGCGATGCGGCGCTGATTGAGCGCGCGCGCCGCTGGCGCAAAATGACCGGCGGCGGTATGCGCCAGGCCGGGATTCTGGCGGCGGCCGGACTCTATGCCCTGCAGCACAACGTGGCGCGGCTGCAACAGGACCACGACAATGCCGCCTGGCTTGGGCAGCAGCTGCATGAACTGGGCGTTGAGGTGATCGATCAGCAAACCAACATGCTGTTTGTCCAGCTCCCGGTCAATCAGGTTGAACCGTTAGCCGCCTGGATGAAGGCGCGTGGCGTGCTGATCAGCGCCGGTCCCCGTACCCGACTGGTCACCCATCTGGATGCCGATCGCGCGGCACTCGAACAGGTTGTTAGCCACTGGAAAGCCTTTCTTCAGCAGTAAATCAGCCTGATTACTGCGCCGCGCCATATTTTTCCAGCAGCGCGGCCGCTATCGCGGCGGTTTCCGCATCGGCGTTGCCGCGATAGTCTGCCGGGCGGAAATGCATCTGAAACGCCGCGATCACCCTCTGCTGCTGGCGCGCCTCCATTACGTTGTCCACCTGGTAGCCGTAGCGCTGTAATCTCTCCACGATAAGCTCAACCGGCACCGCAGCCTGCGGGTCCTGACCGGCTAAGTGAAACGCTACGCGTCGGGCGTCGGGCCAGGCACCGATGCCGCGCTGCGCCAGCTGCTGCCAGGGAAACAGCGGACCGGGGTCCTGTTTGCGCTGCGGCGCAATATCGCTGTGACCGACGATGTTTTCCGGCGGGATAGCGTAGCGCTGGCTGATGTCACGCAACAGCGCCTCCAGCGTGGTGATTTGCGCTGCGGTGAACGGTTGCCACTGGCGGCCGGTCAGGGTACGGCGGTAACCGCGATTCACCAGTTCAATGCCAATCGAGGTATCGTTAATGCGGCTGGCACCGCGCCAGAAGCTCGGTCCGGCATGCCAGGCGAGCTGCTGCTCCGGCACCAGTTGCCAGACAACGCCTTTGCCGCCGCGCTGTGGCGGCTGACGCGGGATCAGATAATGGGCGCTGACCTGTTGATCGGTCAGGGTGGCGAGCGAAGAGGGAAAATCTTCGGCGGTATAGTGAATCACAATCACCTTGACCCGTGGCCGGGCTCCCTGCGCGGGATGTCGCAGGTCGGCCCAGTAGCCGGAACGGGATTCCACCCCGGACTGACAGCCGACCAGCAGCAGCGCCGCTAACAGCAACAGCAGGCGTTTCAACGCACCATCACCGCCGTACCGCTGATGCTCACCATCAGCATGCTGCTATCTTTACCGACCGTTTCGTAATCGATATCAATGCCGACCACCGCGTTGGCGCCCAGCGCTTTGGCCTGCTCTTCCAGCTCTTTGAATGCAATCTCACGCGCCTTACGCAGCTCTTTTTCATAGGCGCCGGAGCGACCGCCGACGATATCGCGAATGCCCGCGAAAAAATCACGAAAGATATTGGCGCCGAGAATCGCTTCACCGGTCACCACACCGCAATATTCCGTAATGCTGTGGCCTTCCAGCGTGGGGGTTGTGGTAAATTTCATCGTCATCTCCTTGTTGAAAAACGGACTAAGGCTCTTTCGACTAAAAAGCACGGCTATACTCTATGCTAAAAAGGGCAACTTGCCAGAGAACTATAAGGAAATCGAGATGAGAAACAACGCGTTTGCGTTAATGATCCCAGCGGCCCTGCTGCTCAGCGCCTGTACCACCGTTGAGCCAGTGATTAAGGATAATGGCCCGCGTAGCGCGCCCTGTATTGAAGGTGGCCCGGATCAGGTAGCCCAGCAATTCTACGATCTGCGCGTTGAACAGCCGACTCAGGGTCTGCCCGACAGCACCACGCTGGCGAAATACCGCCCTTATCTGAGCGATGCGCTCTATCGCTCTTTGCAGGCCGCCAGCGGCAGCAATGCCGGTGCGCAGTGGCGCAATGGCGATCTCTTCTCCAGCCTGTCGCAGGGTCCGACCGCGGCCAGCGTAGCGGACGCTTCCACCATTCCTAATCGTGATGCGCGTAACATTCCGCTGCGGGTTGAGCTGAGTCGTGACGGCAAGCAGTGGCAGGATGAAGTGCTGATGATCCACCAGGGCAGTTGCTGGGTTGTCGATGATGTGCGCTACATGGCTAACCCGGCGCATGCCGAGGGTGGCAGTCTGAGCCAGATGCTTGAAAAATCGAAAAAATAATCACCCGATGATGGCGTGATAAAAAAGCGCGAGGCGTCAATGCCCGCGCTTTTTTTGTTTCTGCTGGCGCGCGTGGCGTCGTCTCTCTCTGCCGGACAGCACACGATATTGTGCTAAGCTTTAGCGGTTTCACTGCTGTTTCATAAATTTTAACTCACCTCAATTGCATAACTATTCTGGTGACGTTAAAATCCGCGACACTAATAGCTATTCAAATCTGGCGCATGAGTATTCAACTAAACGCAATAAACTGCTTCTACGGTGCTCATCAGGCGCTGTTCGACATCAACCTTGAGTGTCCGCAAGGCGAAACGCTGGTGTTGCTGGGTCCCAGCGGCGCCGGTAAGAGTTCGTTGCTGCGGGTACTGAATTTACTGGAGCAACCCCGTTCGGGTCAGTTGCAGATCGCCGGTAATCAGTTCGACTTCAGTCAGAAACCGGCTGAAGCCGCGATCCGCGAGTTGCGTCAGAATGTCGGGATGGTCTTTCAGCAATATAATCTCTGGCCGCACCTCACCGTGCTGCAGAACCTGATGGAAGCGCCCTGCCGTGTACTCGGCCTCAGCAAGAGCGACGCACGCGCCCGGGCAGATAAGCTGCTCGATCGTCTGCGCCTGACGCCCTACAGCGACCGCTTTCCACTGCATCTCTCCGGCGGTCAGCAGCAGCGTGTGGCGATTGCCCGCGCGCTGATGATGGAGCCACAGGTGCTGCTGTTTGATGAGCCGACCGCCGCGCTCGACCCGGAAATTACCGCACAGATCGTCACCATTATTCGCGAGCTGGCCCAGACCCGGATTACCCAGGTGATCGTGACCCATGAAGTGGAAGTGGCGCGTAAAACCGCCAGCCGCGTGGTCTACATGGAGAATGGTCATATCGTGGAACAGGGCGATGCCAGCCGCTTTACACAGCCGCAAACCGAGGCGTTTGCTCACTATCTTTCGCACTAAGTCAGGATGCTAACAATGAAAAAAGTCGTACTTGCTGCACTGCTTGCTGGTTTTAGCCTGAGCGCCACCGCGGCGCAGACCATTCGTTTCGCCACCGAAGCCTCTTATCCTCCGTTTGAGTTCGTCGATGCTGACAACAAAATTCAGGGCTTCGATGTCGATCTGGCCAATGCGCTGTGTAAAGAGATGGATGCAACCTGCACCTTTACCAACCAGGCGTTCGACAGCCTGATCCCCAGCCTGAAATTCCGTCGCTTTGATGCAGTGATGGCGGGCATGGATATCACCCCTGAGCGTGAAAAACAGGTGCTGTTCAGCAAACCTTATTACGACAACTCGGCGCTGTTCGTGGCGCAGAAAGGTAAAGTGGCCAGCGTTGAAGCGCTGAAAGGCAAGCGCGTCGGCGTGCAAAACGGCACCACTCACCAGAAATACCTGACCGAGAAGCACAGTGAAATCACCACCGTGCCATACGACAGCTATCAGAACGCGGTACTGGACCTGAAAAATGGCCGTATCGATGCGGTATTCGGTGACACCGCGGTGGTCAACGAGTGGCTGAAGCAGAACGCGATGCTGGCACCGGTGGGTGAGAAAGTGACCGATAAAGCCTACTTTGGTACCGGCCTGGGTATTGCGGTGCGTACCGGTAACACCGATCTGCAGACCCAATTCAACGGTGCGCTGGAGAAGATCAAAGCCGATGGCACCTACAAAACCATCTACAGCAAATGGTTCCCGCAGTAATTTCTGATGAATGAAATGATCCCACTCGCAAGCGCCGCCGGTATGACCGTCGGCCTTGCTGTTTGTGCGCTTATCGCTGGCCTGGTGCTGGCGATGATTTTCGCTGGCTGGGAGTCACTGCGCTGGAAACCGCTGGCGTGGATCGGCACCGGCCTGGTTACCCTGATCCGCGGTCTGCCGGAAATTCTGGTGGTGCTGTTTATCTATTTTGGTGCCTCTCAGCTGCTGCTGACCCTCTCTGATGGATTCACGCTCAATTTCGGTCTGTTTCAGTTGCCGGTGCAGGTTGAGATTGAAAACTTCGACGTCAGTCCGTTTCTCTGTGGTGTGATTGCGCTGGCGATGCTCTATGCCGCCTACGCCTCACAAACCCTGCGCGGCGCGCTGAAAGCGGTGCCGATCGGCCAGTGGGAATCGGGCCAGGCGCTGGGAATGAAAAAGTCGGCGATATTTCTGCGTCTGATCATGCCGCAGATGTGGCGCCATGCCCTGCCGGGGCTTGGCAATCAGTGGCTGGTGTTGCTGAAAGATACCGCTCTGGTATCGCTGATCAGCGTCAACGACCTGATGCTGCAAACCAAAAGTATTGCGACCCGCACGCAGGAGCCGTTTACCTGGTTTCTGGTGGCGGCAGCCATCTACCTGGTGATCACCTTGTTCAGCCAGGCGATACTTCGCCGCATTGAGTTGCGTACGACCCGATTTGAACGGGGGAACAGCTGATGCTGGCGTATCTGCCCGAATTACTGAAAGGATTACATACCAGCCTGACGCTGACCGCGGCCTCGCTGGTGCTGGCACTGCTGCTGGCGCTGCTGTTTACCGTGGTGCTGGCGTTGAAAACGCCGGTTCTGAATCCGCTGGTGAAAGGCTTTATCACGCTGTTTACCGGCACCCCGCTGCTGGTGCAGATCTTCCTGATCTACTACGGTCCCGGCCAGTTTCCGGCGATCCAGCAGATCCCGTGGCTGTGGCACCTGCTGTCGCAACCCTGGCTGTGCGCCATGCTGGCGCTGTCGCTGAACAGCGCGGCTTACACCACCCAGCTGTTTTACGGCGCGGTGCGGGCTATTCCCTCTGGTCAGTGGCAATCCTGTGCCGCGCTCGGCATGAACCGCAAAGATACGCTGCGTATTCTGCTGCCTTATGCATTTAAGCGCGCCCTCTCCTCTTACTCCAATGAAGTGGTGCTGGTGTTTAAAGGCACCTCGCTGGCCTATACCATTACCCTGATGGAAGTAATGGGACACGGTCAGTTGCTCTACGGCCGTACCTATGACGTCACGGTGTATGCCGCCGCCGGGCTGGTTTACCTCTGCGTCAACGGCGTGCTGACGCTGATGATGCGGCTGATCGAAAAACGCGCGCTGGCCTTTGAGCAACGCAACTGATGGTCAGGCGGGATCGCCCGCCTGACTCGCCTGAAAACTCACAATGATTGCATAAAAATTCATTATCTGGCAGGGTAAGTCCCTCTCAGAGTCGTGAACAGGTTGTGATTACAGGAGTCGTATAATGAAAAAATGGATTGTTGCCGCCACGCTGGCTTCGCTGGCCCTCAGCGCCCAGGCCGCTGATAAAATTCGCTTCGCCGCTTCGGCGACCTATCCCCCGTTCGAATCGCTGAACCGTGAAAATCAGCTGGTCGGTTTCGATATCGATCTGGCGAAGGCGCTCTGCCAGCAGATGAAAGCGGACTGTACCTTTACCAACAATGCCTTCGACAGCCTGATCCCTTCGCTGAAGTTCCGCCGCTATGATGCGGTCATTTCCGGCATGGACATCACCGCCGAGCGCAGCAAGCAGGTCGATTTTACTCAGCCCTACTACGCCAACTCCGCTATCGTGATTGCCCGCAAAGGCCAGTTCAGTGATTTTGCTGCTCTGAAGGGCAAGCGTCTCGGCGTCGAGAACGGCACTACCCACCAGAAATACCTGCAGGAGAAACATCCTGAGGTGACGGTGGTAGCCTATGACAGCTATCAGAATGCGATTCTGGATATGAAGAATGGGCGTCTGGATGGGGTGTTTGGTGACAGCGCCGTGGTGAATCAGTGGCTGAAGACCAACAGCGATCTGGCGACCGTCGGCGAGCACGTCACCGATGCCGACTACTTCGGCACCGGCCTCGGCATTGCGGTGCGTAAAGGCAACACCGAATTACGCGATCGCTTTAATCATGCGCTGGCCGAACTGAAGGCCAGTGGCCGCTGGCAGCAGATTAACCAGCAGTGGTTCCCTGAATAAACCACAGACGCGGGCTCACTACCTGAGTCCGCGCAGCTTAGCGCGGCTGGCGGGTTAACAGCGCCAGCACTTCAAAATGGGCAGTGTGCGGAAACATATCAAACAGCTGCACTTTGCTCAGCTGATAGTCGCTCAGCCGGGCCACGTCTTGCGCCAGCGTCTGTGGATTGCAGCTGGAATAGAGCAGGTAATCGGGCGCCATCTGACTGAGATAGTCACACAGTTCAGCGCCAATGCCGCGACGCGGTGGATTCACCAGCACCAGTTGCGGTACCGCATCACGACCGGTAGCAAACGCGGTCGAATCCAGCGCGGCAAACTGCACCTTTTCCAGCCCCATCATCTGCGCTGAACGCTGAGCGCATTTAATCGCCTCGGCGCTGATTTCAATGCCGGTCAGCTGCATCTCAGGCGTGGCGCAGTGCAGGCCAAATCCGCCCACGCCGCAAAACAGATCCCACATGCTGGTGACCGACAATTCCCGCACCCATTGACGTGCCGTGGCGTAGAGCGCGCTGGCGACCTGCGGATTGGTCTGGAAGAAACTCTGTGGACGGATCCACAGCGGTACGCCGTTAAAGTTTTCCGCCAGCGACTGCGCCGGCGTCAGCGCTATTTCCTGCTCCCCTTCCAGAATCGCCATGTGCACCGGCTGAATATTGGCTGAGATCACCATCAGCTGCGGCAACTGCTGTTGCAGTTCCGGCAGCGCCGCACGCAGCTGTTCCAGCTTCGTGGTGGAACGCAACACAAAGCGCAGCATCATGCCGCCCTGCTGACTCTCCGTGAGCAACAGGTACTTTAGCTCGCCCCGTTTGCGCGCCACGTTATAGGGCGTCAGACCGGCGCGGGCGATAAACGGCCGCAGCGCAGCAAATACCGGCTGAAAACTGGCTGGATAGAGCGGACAGTCGCACAGGTCGATCGCCTCGCCATCCCGCTGCACCATGCCGAATACCGGGCGTTCCACGCTGCCGCTGACTACCATTTTGGCTTTATTGCGAAACGCCTGTTGCGGCGAGGTGATCGGTGGCAACCACTGCGCGACCGGCTGTTGAGCCAGCAGCTGTTCCAGCCTGGACTGTTTATCGGTCAGCTGTTGCGGATAGGGTTTTTCCAGCCACTGGCAGGAGCGGCAACGGTTAGCGTCATAGAGCGCGCAATGCATGGGAAAGCCTGTATTAACGGTGGAGAGGTCGGGCGGAGCGCGATTGTATCATCGCTTGCTGAAAAATGCGCGACTGCTGAGCGGCACAAACAGCAGCAACAGCACCAGCAGATCAGGGAGCTTTTGCAGCAGGGTGTGGTGGACGATCTGGCGATTGTTGTCGCCATCAATGCTGAAGATCTCCGGGTAGATCCAGCCCATCGACGCCATCAGCATATAGCCCAGCACAATCACCTGCGTGGCGACATATCCCCAGCGCCCGCGGTTGCTGCCGCGCATCAGGGTGAAGGCGCAACGCAGTTCGAACAGGAAGATCAGCTGACTGGCGACAAAGATAAAGGTGGAGTCCCAGGCCTGGGCGCTGCGGTGGACAAAGTTGGCCAGCTCGCTGTAGCCAAGTTCATTGGCCAGCATCACTACGCTCAGGCAACGCGTGGCAATAATGGCAATGCCCGCCACGGTGACCGGCACCGGTGCCTCGGAGAGCGTGCTGCTGTTTTTAAAGATTTCTGACATAGTCCGTGACTCCAGCCGATCGAAAAACGGGCCGGTAAAAACCAGCCCGTTCTTATAGTGGCAAAGGTTACGGATTTCAGCCACGTTTAGCTTTCTGAATATCGCTTAAACGTTGTTTTTCTTCATGTGCCATCACCCGCCAGGCGATAAAACCGACTAAACCGACCACAAACAGGATCAGCGAGGCCAGCGCGTTGATCTCCGGATTGACGCCACGCCGCACAGTGGCAAAAATCGCCATCGGCAAGGTGGTGGCGCCAGGCCCGGTCACAAAGCTGGAAATCACCAGATCGTCGAGTGACAGCGTAAACGCCAGCAGCCAGCCGGTGACGATAGCCGGGGCGATCATCGGTACGGTAATCACGAAGAAGACCTTCAGCGGCGTTGCGCCCAGATCCATCGCCGCCTCTTCAATCGACCGGTCCAGTTCGCGCAGTCGCGAATTGATCACCACCGCGACATAAGCGGTACAGAAAGTGACGTGCGCCAGCCAGATGGTCAGCATTCCGCGCTCGCTCGGCCAGCCGAAGGCGTTCCCCATCGCCACAAACAGCAGCAGCAGCGACAGCCCGGTAATCACGTCAGGCATCACCAGCGGCGCGGTCAGCATAAACGCAAAGCCGTTATGGCCGCGGAAACGGCCAAAGCGCACGATGATGACGGCTGCCAGCGTCCCCAGCACCACCGCCATGGTAGCGGAGAGCGCGGCGATGCTCAGGCTCAGCATCACCGCATCGATCATCGCGCTATCCTGGAACAGCACCCGATACCAGTGGAAAGAGAAACTGTCCCATACCGTTACCAGCTGTGAGCTGTTGAAGGAGTAAACCACCAGCAGCAACATCGGCGCATAGAGGAACAGGAAACAGCAGACCAGAATGCCGGTACGCCAGGGCGAGCGAATGGTTGGCAAGTTATTCATGCCTTCTCCCCCATCTCACGGTTTTGATGCTTATGGAACCAGATGATCGGCAGAATCAGGATCAGCAGGATAATCACCGCCAGCGCCGAGGCGACCGGCCAGTCACGGTTGTTAAAGAACTCCTGCCACAAAATACGGCCAATCATGATGCTGTCCGGGCCGCCGAGCAGTTCCGGGATGACGTATTCACCGACCGCCGGAATAAATACCAGCATCGAACCGGCAATAATGCCGCCTTTGGTCAGCGGGACAATCACGCTGAAAAAGGTCTTCAGCGGACGCGCGCCCAGATCCAGCGACGCTTCCACCAGCGAGTAGTCGATACGCGTCAGCGCGGTGTAGATCGGCAGCACCATAAACGGCAGATAGCAGTAAACGATGCCGATATAGACCGCGGTATTGGTATAGAGGATCACCAGCGGATGATCGATCACGCCCAGCCACAGCAGAAAGCGATTCAGAATGCCGTTGTTGTTCAGCAGCCCCATCCAGGCGTAGACCCGCACCAGAAACGAGGTCCAGGATGGCAGGATCACCAGCAGCAGCAAAATGGTGCGCATCGACGGCTTGCTGTGCGCCACCGCCCAGGCGAGCGGATAGCCAATCAGCAGACAGATTACCGTCGAGATCGCCGCCACCTTCAGCGACTGCAGATAAGCGTCGACATAGAGCGGATCGTCGGTCAGCGTCAGGTAGTTGCCGAAATTGAGCACAATACTAAACTGATCGTCCGCCCAGCTCACCAGCTCGGTGTAAGGAGGGATCGCTCGCGCAATGTCCGCGAAGCTGATCTTCAGCACCGTCAGAAACGGCAGTAGAAACAACAGCACCAGCCAGACATAAGGTAAGGCGATCACCAGCTTGCGGCCGTGCTGCATCTTAATCCGCGTGGCCCAGCGTTGCAGCGGCGTGCCGACCAGCCGGGCGGGCGCTTTGGCGCGTTGGAAAATCTGGCTCATAGCCGCTCCTTAAACCGTCAACACCACGCAGCTGTCGCTTTCCCAGCAGAGGCGGACTTCATCGCCCCAGGTCGGCAACCCTTTGCGGTAGCGATGCGCGTTTTGTAACTGTGCGCTGATCATCTGTCCGCTATGCAGACGGACATGGAAAATCGACAGGTCACCGAGATAGGCGATGTGAACTACTTCACCGACGGCGAAGTTGCAGCCATCAGCCGGCACCTCATCGCACAGCATCACTTTTTCCGGTCGCAGCGCGACGTGAACCGGCACGTTATCCACCACCGAGACATCAGAGTCGACCTTCAGCGGGTGCACCAGACCGGGACTGTCGATCACCAGGCCATCCGCCTGACGTTCACGCAGCAGCCCTTCGAAGACGTTCACCGAGCCGATAAATTCGGCGCTGTAGCGGCTGGTCGGATGCTCATAGATCTCTTCCGGCTCGCCAATCTGTACAAACTTGCCGCGATTCATAATGGCGATGCGGCCCGCCATGGTCATCGCCTCTTCCTGATCGTGGGTCACCATCACGCAGGTGGCGCCGACACGCTCCAGGATATCCACCACTTCCAGCTGCATACGGTCACGCAGCTTCTTGTCCAGCGCGCCCATCGGCTCATCCAGCAGCAGCAGCTTAGGCCGTTTCGCCAGGCTCCGGGCCAGCGCCACACGCTGACGCTGACCGCCGGAAAGCTGATGCGGCTTACGCTTCGCAAATTCCTGCATGTGCACCAGCGCCAGCATTTCCGCCACCCGACTGGCGATTTCGCCCTTCGGCAACTTATCCTGCTTCAGGCCAAAGGCGATGTTTTGCTCCACTGTCATGTGCGGAAACAGCGCGTAAGACTGAAACATCATATTGATTGGGCGCTGATAAGGCGCCACGTGCGACAGATCCTGACCATCCAGCACGATCTGGCCGCTGGTTGGCGGTTCGAAACCGGCCAGCATCCGCAGCAGAGTGGATTTACCACAGCCCGACGCGCCCAGCAGGGCAAAAATCTCGCCTTTGTAAATGGTCAGACTGACATCATCCACAGCGTGCTGGCCGTCGAAGGATTTTGTCAGGTTGCGAATTTCCAGCAGCGGCGTTAACGCCTTTGCGGTCTTAGTTTGAGGACGGGGAATGGCATCGTTCACTAACGTATCTCTCCGGAGCCAGGCGGAACCTCGCGGCAGAATCCGCCGCTAAAATGGCACAACAGAGGCCGACACTGCGCCTCTGTTGCTGATGCGTAATCAGTCAATCCGTTCAGAACGAATTACTTACCACTTTTTACTTTAGTCCATGCGCGGGTACGCACACGATCCAGTTTCGGATCCTGAACTTTCAGCACGAACAATTTCGACATCGCTTCCGGCGTCGGGAAGATGCCTGGGTTGTTACGCACATCTGCATTGATCAGCGGCAGCGAGGCTTTATTGCCGTTGGCGTAGTTCATCTTGTTGGAGACGTCAGCGATCACTTTCGGGTCCATGATGTAGTTCAGCCAGGCGTAGGCACCGTCAAGATTCTTCGCGTCTTTCGGAATCGCCATCATATCGAAGAAGGCCAGCGCGCCCTCTTTCGGCACGCTGTAACCCAGGTGCACGCCGTTTTTCGCTTCATCTGCCCGGTTTTTCGCCTGCAGGATGTCGCCGGACCAGCCAATCGCCACGCAGATATTGCCATTAGCCAGATCGTTGATGTACTGCGACGAGTGGAAATAACGAATATTCGGACGCAGTTTCAGCAGCAGATCGGTGGCCGCGCCGGAATAATCTTTGGCATCAGAACTGTTGGGATCTTTGCCCAGATAGTTGAGTACGGTAGCGAAAATCTCTTCCGGCGCATCGAGGAAAGAGACGCCACAGCTTTTCAGCTTCTCCAGGTTTTCCGGCTTCATCACCAGATCCCAGCTGTTGACCGGTGCGTCTGCGCCGAGTACCGCTTTCACTTTTTCGATGTTGTAACCAATACCGGTGGTGCCCCACAGGTAAGGAATGGCGTACTTATTGCCCGGATCGTGCTGCGCCACTTTTTCCATCAGCGCCGGATCGAGGTTTTTGTAGTTCGGCAGCTTGCTCTTATCCAGCGGCTGGAACACGCCGGACTGCAGCTGACGCGCCAGGAAGCTGGAGGATGGCACCACCACGTCGTAGCCGGTGCTGCCCGCCATCAGTTTGCCTTCCAGCACTTCATTGGAGTCAAACACGTCGTAGACCACTTTGATGCCGGACTGCTTTTCAAAATTCGGCACGGTATCTGGCGAGATATAATCGGACCAGTTGTAGACGTGCAGCGTTTTATCTTCCGCCATGGTGCTGGCAGACGCGGCCATCAGCACGCCAGCTACCACACCTGACAACCATTTCTGACGTTGGTTGAACATGTTTTCCATCCTCCTGAGCGGGTCATCACAACGCTGCAAACCAGAGATCCATACGTTGCGTTCTGTGTGTAAAGTCAGTGACACAATGAATCATTATTCAGCGGAAGTGTAATAGCAAAAACCATTAGCTGTTGCGCAGTTACGCGGCTGTCACAGCCCCGCAAGAATAGCCCCCCGGCTCAGGCTGCACCAGACCTCAGCGTAAAAAACGCCTAAAAGCGATATTTTATGCATGTTTAAGCTATGAGGTTCGGCTTTACTGGCATAAAGAACGACAAATATCTGGCACTAAAGGGCAAAATGCAGAATAAAAAATTATGGCAATCGGGCGCGGCGGAGATAAAAAAAGCCGTCACAGGGACGGCTTGATTGGCGATTGGGTCAGTTAAGCGCTTAATGCAGCACCGAATGGACGCTGGTCATCGGTACATGCTCTTCTTCTTCACCAATCATCAGCAGATTGTTGGCAAACGCCTCCAGGATCACCATTGAGATCTGCTCTTCGCTCTGTTTCATAAAGTGCGAGAACTGACCAAAGGTTAACCCTGCGGTGATGGTCATTGACTGACAGACAATCAGCTTCGGCAGGTTATCATCCTGAATGTCGATAAACGCTTTCACCGTCAGCGAACTGGCATTGATTTGCGACAGGTCGCCCACCAGAGGAATCAACGCTGTAGGCTTCACTTCAGCCAGCGCCGAAAACAGAATGACGTTGTCGACCAGATCGATTTTGGCGTCAAACACCCCGTCGAAGTTTTGCATGTGCGGCAGATGAAGTGCCTGACAGGCATCGCATTCGAACCAGGTGATATTTTGCTGATCCAGCCAGCGACGCAACAGGTCGATATCCGGAACGACAAGAGAATCCATCGTAAAATCCCATGGGGTGATAAACAGGCGACTTAGCTTACGGAAAAATGCGCGTCGATGCCACGAAAACCGCTGAAAAGCGCGTGTCAGCCCGCGGTTTTAGGACGGAGCCCGGTGCTAGCCTGCCGCTCAATCCAGCCGATCATCAATCCGGCGATGTCCAGACCGCTGGTGGTCTCTATTCCTTCCAGGCCCGGCGAGGCATTCACTTCCATCACCAGTGGACCGCGATCGGCGCGCAGAATATCGACGCCGGCCACCTCCAGCCCCAGCGTGGTCGCCGCTTTGACGGCGATCTGCCGCTCCTGATCGGTGATAGGGATGGGATACGCTTTGCCGCCGCGATGCAGATTGGATCGAAAATCGCCCTCTTTCGCCACCCGCTCAATCGCCGCCACCACCTGCTGACCAATCACCAGACAGCGAATATCGCGCCCGCGCGCCTCTTTGATAAATTCCTGCACCAGAATATGGGCGTTCAGTCCGCGAAACGCATCGATGACGCTTTCCGCCGCCTGACGCGTTTCGGCCAGCACCACGCCGATGCCCTGGGTCCCTTCCACCAGCTTCACTACCAGCGGCGCGCCGCCCACCATAGCGATCAGATCGTCGGTATCATCTGGCGAGGAGGCGAAGCCGGTAACCGGCATATCGATCCCCTCACGCGCCAGCAGTTGCAGCGAGCGCAATTTGTCGCGTGCGCGGGTGATCGCCGCTGACTCATTCAGCGGGTAGCTGCCGCCCATCTCAAACTGACGCAGCACCGCGGTACCGTAAAAGGTGGTCAGGTTACCGATGCGCGGAATCACCGCATCAAAGTGGCCGAGCGGTTCACCGCAATAGTGCACCGCTGGCGAGGCGGGATTGATGTTCATGTAGCAGGAGAGCGGATCGATGATTTGCACCTGATGTCCGCGCGCTTCCGCCGCCTCACGCAGCCGCCGGGAGGAGTAAAGCGTTTCATCGCACGACAGAATCGCTATTTTCATCGTCTGCCCCCGGCTTCAGCTTAGCGGGTTGCCCATCCCTGCTGATGCAGGTAGTCCAGCATAAACGGACGCGTTTCTTTAATAATCAGCCGCTGAATCAGTTCACTCCAGGTTTCGCTACGTGGGTTGCTGTCACGATGCTGATAATAGAGCTCAGTGCGGCTGTCATATTCGGCCAGCACCGCGGGATCGAGCGGCTGGTAGCGGTTCTCATGCACCAGCATGGCGTGGGGCATACGCGGTTTAACGTCCGGCTTTGATTCCGGATGACCGAGGCAAAAACCAAACAGCGGCAGCACAAATTTTGGCAGGCCCAGCAGCGTGGTGACCTCGGCGATGTTATTACGGATACCGCCAATAAAGACGCCGCCCAGATCCAGCGATTCGGCCGCGACCATCGCATTCTGCGCCATCAGCGCGGTATCAACACAGCCCAGCAGCAGCTGCTCAGCGCGGCCCAGTTGCGCATCCGGGCAGATTTGCAGATGACGATTAAAGTCCGCGCAGAAGACCCAGAATTCCGCCGCATCGGCCACCCACGACTGGCCGCCAGTCAGGGTCACCAGCTGGTCGCGCAGCCCTTTGTCAGTGATGCGGATAATCGAAGAGCACTGCAAAAAACTGGATGTGGACGCCGATTGCGCCGCATTAAGAATCGCTTCACGCTGCGCTTCGCTGACCGGCTGGTCAGTAAAGGCGCGAATGGAGCGGTGGCTGCACAGTAAATCAATGGTCGGTGTCATAAAGTCTCCAGCAACATTATCTTTTTTTGTCAGTATGGTTAAACAACTGCGGCGCAATCGCTTTTGCGGTGCGCCACATTAATAGCCAGGCGGCGGGCAGCATCAGGACAATCCCGGCGATAAACAGCCCGGTCGCCAGCGCTTTCGCATCCAGCGTGCCGGGCGCGGGCAGCCAGCGGTTCACCAGCAGCAGCGCAGCCAGAATCATCAGGCCGCCAAGCGCTTCCGCCACCAACACCATCCGGGGTAATCGGGTGACATTCTGCATTGTCTTCTCCTGCCGTAGCCGGTTATTGAGCGTCAATTATGGTTAACAACCGGAAAATTGCCCACCGCTGGCAGGTGAAAGTCGCACTGGCGCGGGGCCGGCGACAGGGCCGCCGCTATAGGTGGCGGGCATCAGACTAACAGGCAAATCCTGCTTTCTTTAAGCGATACGAGCGGGCATGATGGTTACCATTCTCAGTTTTATTGTGTGACTTAGATCACACGCCACGCTGCAAGGAGTTCTTCATGATTGCTGTAATTTTTGGTCGCCCAGGCTGCCCTTACTGTGTCCGCGCTAAAGAGCTGGCTGATAAACTCACTGCTGAGCGTGATGATTTTAGCTATCAGTACGTCGATATTCAGGCGGAAGGCATCACTAAAGCGGATCTGGAAGCCAGTGCCGGTAAACCGGTCACCACCGTGCCACAGATTTTCCTGGATGATCAACACGTCGGCGGTTACACCGAGTTCGCCGCGTGGACCAAAGAGAACCTGGGCTTCGTCGCCTAATCTCCGATCTCTGGCACGATAATAAAAAAGGCGAGACGCGGTTAGCGGTCTCGCCTTTTTGCTGCGCCACTGCGGGCTGAATCGCCTTCAGCCTTTGATGCCGGGACGGCTGGCGTGCGTTACTGCGCTGTGCGGTTTAATTCAGCGATGCCAGCACAATCTGCATCAGACGTACCAGCAGCGCGCCGCAGCCGGCCCAGAACATGGCGCTGACACTCCAGGCCACCACAAACAGCCCGCTGGAGTGGTTCAGCAGCGTCGTGTGTAACAGCAGCGCGGCCAGCAGCGTGCCCCACAGCGCCATCAGCAAGGTACTTTTTAGCGGACTCTTCACCTGCATTAACGCCATCACAAACCCGGGCAGTATAAACAGCAGCAGTTCTGGCTGACCGCGCAGGGGATCAGGACCCGCCTGCCAGAAGTGGACGGTAAAAACAAACACCAGACTATATAGCACCACGCCACACAGACGGGTCGTCCAGAGATAAGAACGCTGCGGCATATCACCTCGCTGACTAAAAAAATGACCAGGATAAAACTCGCCTTTAACCCTGCTGCGTAAAGGTGGAAATAAAAAGAAACAGTCCGTTGTGTTAACGAATGAAATTAGCCAATAGCTGAGGAAGTTATTTCTGATTAGAATAGCGGCCGCTACAACGGTTTCATTTGCAGCATTGATACAATACAACCCCGACGGCTTGCTCAAGATAGCGAAAAACAGGCCACTCTTCAACAGGTTACACGTAAACAAGAAGTTAAACAGTGAATATTAACGTCGCAGAATTGTTAAGTGGAAATGACGTTTTGTTATTATTTGTCGTTTTGGCGCTCGGCCTCTGTCTGGGGAAATTGCGTCTGGGCTCGGTACAGCTGGGAAATTCGATTGGCGTACTGGTGGTGTCGCTATTACTGGGGCAACAGCATTTTACGATCAATACCGATGCACTGAGTCTTGGTTTTATGCTGTTTATTTTTTGTGTCGGCGTCGAGGCGGGTCCCAACTTCTTCTCTATCTTCTTCCGCGACGGCAAAAACTACTTCATGCTGGCGATTGTGATGGTGGTCAGCGCGCTGATTCTGGCGCTGGGTCTGGGTAAACTGTTTGGCTGGGATATCGGGCTGACTGCGGGCATGCTGGCGGGTTCAATGACCTCTACGCCAGTGCTGGTCGGGGCCGGCGATACGCTGCGGCAAAGTATCAGCGACAGTAAACAGCTGGGATTAATGCAGGACCAGCTCAGCCTCGGCTACGCGGTGACCTATCTGATTGGCCTGGTGAGCCTGATTTTTGGCGCGCGCTATCTGCCGCGACTGCAGCATCAGGATCTGCCGACCTGCGCCCAGCAGATCGCGCGCGAGCGCGGGCTGGATGCCGACAGCCAGCGAAAAGTCTTTTTACCGGTGATCCGCGCTTATCGCGTCGGCCCGGAACTGGTGGCGTGGAGCGGCGGCAAAAACCTGCGCGAACTCGGTATCTATCGTCAGACCGGCTGCTACATCGAGCGTATCCGTCGTAACGGTATTCTCGCCAGCCCGGATGGCGATGCGGTGCTGCAGCTGGGCGATGACATCTCGCTGGTTGGCTATCCCGATGCGCACGCCCGTCTCGATCCCAGCTTCCGTAACGGCAAAGAGGTGTTTGACCGCGATCTGCTGGATATGCGCATTGTGACCGAAGAGATTGTGGTGAAAAACCACAATGCGGTGAACAAGCGGCTGAGCAAACTGAACCTTACCGATCATGGCTGCTTCCTGAACCGGGTGATTCGCAGCCAGATTGAGATGCCGATCGATGACAGCATCATGCTGAACAAGGGCGATGTGTTGCAGGTCAGCGGCGAAGCACGACGGGTTAAAAGCGTGGCCGATCGCATCGGCTTTATCGCTATTCACAGTCAGATGACCGATCTGCTGGCCTTCTGCGCCTTCTTTATTGTCGGTCTGATGATTGGTCTGATTACCTTTCAGTTCAGCAATTTCAGTTTTGGCATCGGTAACGCAGCCGGTCTGCTGTTTGCCGGCATCATGCTCGGCTTCCTGCGTGCTAACCATCCTACCTTTGGCTACATTCCACAGGGCGCGCTCACCATGGTGAAAGAGTTCGGGCTGATGGTCTTTATGGCGGGCGTAGGATTGAGTGCCGGTAGCGGTATCAATCACGGCATCAGCAGTGACGGCGCCCTGATGCTGCTGTGTGGATTGCTGGTCAGCCTGATCCCGGTGATCATCTGTTATCTGTTTGGTGCCTACGTTCTGCGCATGAACCGCGCGCTGCTGTTCGGCGCAATCATGGGCGCACGCACCTGCGCGCCGGCGATGGAGATCATCAGTGATACCGCCCGCAGCAATATTCCGGCGCTGGGCTATGCCGGGACTTATGCCATTGCGAACGTCCTGCTGACGCTGGCCGGTACGCTGATCGTGATTGTCTGGCCACTTTTGCCCTTATAAAATTTTTTTGGCTGCGTCCAGAACTTTTTTATTAAGGGGCAGTCTGAATAAGTGCCACTGCTTTTCTTTGAAATCCCCAAATTGTGGAGCCCGCTGGTCTTTTTCCCGGCGGGTTTTTTTATGCCCTTTTTCCCCCACGCTGCGCCCTTTCTGGTCTGAAAAGCCGTCGTGTCACGACCAAACTTAAACCGTTAAGCAACTCGTATGCAGATTAAGAGCCCGGCTATGGTGAAAGTCAGGGTAAAAAAGCAGGATAGTGTGCCGGTGCTGTTAGCAATTTGTGCTGAATATTTTGGTTAGCGCGTCGTCGCTGACTTTTGATTTGCCGCGATAGTCAGGCTGTGTCTGCCCGTCTGGATGACGCCGCCGTTGATTAGCGGCCTGTTTGCAGAGGAATGCCCCCTATAATGGAAGAACTCAACCGCTCACTGTTTATCGCCATCAATGCCACACCCGCGTCACCCGCCTGGCTGCTACAGCTGGCCACCTTTATCGCCAAAGATCTGATTGCCATCGTGCCGCTCTTAATCGTCGCGCTGTGGCTATGGGGACCGCGTGAACAGGTCTCGTCACAGCGGGTGCTGGTGTTAAAAACCGGCATGGCGCTGCTTTATGCGCTGGCAATCTCCTGGTGTGTCGGCCAGCTATTACCGCATCCTCGCCCGTTCGCGATTGGACTCGGTTACCAGTTCCTGCACCATGCGGCAGATGACTCCTATCCCAGCGATCACGGCACCACCATTTTTACTTTTGCGCTGGCGTTTGTGTTCTGGCATCGGTTGTGGTCCGGCGTGGTGCTGATGCTGGCGGGTATCGCCATCGCCTGGTCACGCATCTATCTGGGCGTCCACTGGCCACTGGATATGCTGGGCGGTTTCCTGGTCGGTTTGCTGAGCTGCCTGGCCTCCCATCTGGCCTGGCAGATCTATGGTAACCGGATGCTGGCGGTGATTAACCCGCTCTACCGCGCACTGTTTGCTCTGCCGATTCGCAAAGGCTGGATACAGGATTAAAAAAGGGACGCCACGGCGTCCCCAGCACGTTGGCAAACCCGGATTTACCGCAGGGAACAGGGTCAGAGGAGGAAAGCGTCCCGCCGCCCGGATAAAAACGCCGGCAGCGTTTTTGAACAACGCGAAGCGTTGGCCCGGCTACGGGCGCACCTCAGGGATGAGGTGCGTAATTGTGCGGACCGAGCGGCCATAGATGGCTTTAGCGACTTTCCGATCTGACCTTGTTTCCTGGTCAACGCAGAACGAGCCTGTGTCCCTGCTCTTTTATGAAAACCATTTGCCAAACCAGCCATTGAATTTCATCATCACGAAATCGACTATCCGGCTGAAGAAGCCGCCTTCCGGCACCTCCTGCAACACCACCAGCGGACGCTGGTCGATGGTTTTGCCATCCAGCTGGAAATCGATGGTGCCGACCACCTGATTCTTCTTCAGTGGCGCTTCCAGCTGTGGCGAATTGAGCTTAAAGCTCGCCTTGAGGTTCTTCATCTGCCCTTTCGGGATGGTCAGCGCGGCATCTTTTGACACGCCAAGATTGACCTGACTCTGGTCGCCAAACCAGACCCGCTGCTGGGCAAACGGCGCGTCGGCCTTAATCGGCGTCACGGTTTCATAGAAGCGGAAGCCCCAGGTGAGCAGTTTTTCACTTTCGCGGAAACGAATCGCATCGCTGGCGGTGCCCAGCACCACCGAAATCAGCCGCATATCACCTTCGGTTGCTGAAGCCACCAGATTATTACCGGCACCGGAAGTGTGGCCGGTTTTGACACCGTCGACCTTGAGATTAGTGCTCCACAGCAGGCGGTTGCGGTTCATCTGGCGAATTTTATTGAAGGTGAACTCTTTCTCTTTATTCAGCGCATATTCTTCCGGCACGTCACGGATCAGCGCCTGAGCAATTAACGCCATATCGCGCGCCGTACTGTACTGTCCTTCAGCATCCAGCCCGTGCACTGTCATAAAGTGGGTGTTCTGTAGCCCCAGCGCTTTACCGTAGTTGTTCATCAGGCCGATAAACGAATCCTGACTGCCCGCCACGTAATCCGCCAGCGCGATACAGGCGTCATTACCGGATTGGATCACAATGCCTTTATTCAGCTCATGGACCGGAATGCGATCGCCCGGCTTTAAAAACATCAGCGATGAGCCGCGCAGCTTAGGGTTACCGGTCGCCCAGGCGTCCTGCCCTACCGTTACCAGATCGTCCGGCTTAATTTTGCCGGCTTTGATCGCCTGACCCACCACGTAGCTGGTCATCATTTTGGTCAGGCTGGCGGGATCGAGACGCTGATCGGCGTTTGATTCAGCGAGCACTTTGCCGCTGGCGTAATCCATCAGTATCCAGGCTTTGGCATCAATGCCTGGCGCGGCCGGTGCCTGTTCAGCAAAGGCGCCGATCGGGACGATAAGAAGTAAAGAGGTGGCAGCAAGTAGCCGCAGGCGAGAAGCAACGCGAGAGTTTGTCATGGGCTTGACCGGATTGTCCTTATTAAATCGGAATTCTGAAGGCAGAAAACCTCCACTGAGAACGCTAACCGTTGGCGGCAGTGAAAAAAACCGCCGAATCGTAAAGTTTTTTAGAGTTTAGTAGAGTAACCCTGGCATCCCTGCCGCGCGCGTGCCAGTTTCACCCCGCTCTGTCGTCATCAAAAATGCGTGCAATTCCGATTTTTCGCAGAACAGTTAAGCCGGTCACAAATATCAGCTAACCTGAAAGCCAGTCAGCCGAGGAGACCGACCATGGACTTAGCCCTTTTTGATCTGGATGAGACGCTTATTAGTGAAGACAGCACCGGCCTGTGGTTACGCTGGCTGGTTTCGCAGGGCTTCGCCCCGCGCGAGCTGATCGACCAGGAACAGGCATTAATGGCACAGTATTATGCCGGCACGCTCTCCATTGAAGAGTACATGAATACCACGCTGGCCCCGCTGGCCGGAATGGCGACCCTGACCGTTGAAGGCTGGGTGCGTCGCTTTATCCATCGCGACATCATGCCGCGCGTCTACCCCGCAGCGCGTGAACGCATCCAGTGGCACCAGGCTCGCGGCGACAGAGTGATGATTATCTCCGCCAGTGGTGAGCATCTGGTGGTACCGATTGCCCATCAGTTGGGTGCCTGCGGCGCGCTGGCTATCGGCGTCGAGATCGTAGATGAGCGTTACAGTGGCAAGACCTACGGCACCATGACCTACAAAGAGGGCAAAGTGACACGGCTCGGTGACTGGAAAGCGTTACAGCAGAGCGAATCTTTTGGCCGCACCTGGGCTTATAGCGACTCAATGAACGACCTGCCGTTACTGGAGCAGGCCGATCATGCGCATGTGATCAACCCTGATGCAATGCTGCATCAGGAAGCGTTAAATCGCGGATGGCAGATCTGCCACTGGGCCCGTTAAGCTAGCCGCGGGACGCGCTGGCGTCCTGCGCTAACCCCACTTTGAGTAGTTTCCCATTGGCCTCATCGGTCAGCACATAGAGATAGCCATCCGGTCCCTGCCGCACATCACGAATGCGTGCGTTCTGGTCGCTGAGCAGACGCTGCTCCTCCACCACTTTTTCACCGTTAATGCTCAGCCGGATCAGGTTTTTCTCTTTCAGCGCGCCGATAAACAGCGAGTTCTTCCACTGCGGGAAGCGGGCGCTGTTATAGAACGCCATGCCGCTGATGGCGGGCGAATCTTTCCAGTGATAGATCGGCTGCTCGGTTCCGGCAGCGTGCGTCCCTTTCGATTCCGGGACTTTGTCACCGCTGTAATCGATACCGTAGGTAGCCAGCGGCCAGCCGTAGTTTTTCCCTTTAGCGATGATATTCACTTCATCGCCGCCGCGCGGACCATGCTCGTTTTCCCATATCGTGCCGGTCCACGGATTGAGTGCCAGGCCCTGCGGATTACGCAAACCATAAGCCCAGATCTCCGGGCGCGCCCCGCTCTGCTTCACAAACGGATTATCGTCGGGCACGCTGCCATCGGCATTCAGCCGCAGCAATTTCCCCTGCAGCTTGTCGAGATGCTGGGCCGTGCTGCTGGCAAAGTTGTCGCCAAAGGCGATCCATAGAAAACCCTGCTTATCGAACGCCAGGCGGGTGCCGATATTGTTGCCGCTGGAGAGCATCGGCGTCTGGCGAATCACCACGCGGAAATCGCGCAGTTGCCGGTTATCCTCGCTCAGGGTCCCGACGCCCACTACCGCACCCGCTTTACCGCTGCTGTTGGCTTCGGTGTAACTCAGCCAGACGCGGCGACTGCTGGCAAAATCGGGTGCCAGCACCACATCCAGCAGGCCGCTCTGCCGCTGCGCCCAGACCTGCGGCACGCCGGTGATCGGCTGCGACAGACCGCGTTCCGGATTCCAGCTGCGCAACTGGCCGCTGCGTTCGGTAATCAGCAGGGTCTGGTTGTCGGGCAGAAACGCCACGGACCATGGATGTTGTAACTTATCCTGTAACAGCTGCACCTCGACCTGCTGTTCTGCCGCCAGCAGCGGCAAGGCGACCATAAGTGAACCACTGAACAATAACGCGCGAGCGACACGAACCATAGCGTTCTCCTGACGGGATGGAATGCCCTTAAGCGTAGTCAGCCGCAGTGCGATGATGCTGAGGATTTACAAAAGATTAAACTGGGCGACAGCGGTCTGTCGCCCTGATGATGTGGAGAACAGGCTACCAACAATGCCAGTCGTAGCCTGGTTTCGGTTTATATTCAGGGGCGCGGGGAAAACTTCACGACGCGAGCAGCAACAACCTGTAGTCGTGAGTCCGTACCTGAAATCGGGTTGCTCCCACTCAACAGTGCCGGGCGAGCTTAGGGGATTTCCACTCATCGCAGTTCAGTCAATCATCACCTTATTCCGGTATCAGCGGGCAAGATGATTAAGGTCCTCATCCGGTACAACTGTCTTCAAACCCGCGAAGAGGGCATGAGGATGTTATTCGTTAAGGTCCGGCAGGAATCCGCCGCAGTTTCACGCTATTGATCTGATATCAAAGATATAAATCTTAATTCCCAGACTGATAATCCAGCAACCACATCGCGATTGTGCTCAGCAAGGCCACAGGTTCCGTACTCATGGTCTTACAGTCTGTCGGCTGGAACTGAGGATAGCCGGCGGCAAATGCTGGGCATAAAAAAACCCGACGGGTGAGATCGGGTTTAATTAGTTTTCCGGTATCAGCTTAAAGTCCTGACCGGAGAAAAACGCTCTGCATCTGACGCGTTTAATTTTTGCTGTTACCGCTGATATATCCATCATAATTCTGACCTTCCTTACCCAACCCGACTGCTGGTTTTAGTGTCGGATTTGTGTCAGTTCGTCTTCTGAAAGACCGGTCATTTTCTGGACGGTAGTACGGTCAATGCCGTTCTGAAGCATGGTACGGGCAATTTTCAGCGTGGCTTCGCGCTCGCCTTTCTCAATGCCTCGTTGTTCACCAAGCTGAATGCCCTTCTCGATGCCCTTCTCGATGCCCTTCTCGATGCCCTTCTGCTCCAGCTGTTGTGCGATGGTCATAAGTGCGTCTCCGTGTTGCGGCACACGCTGTGCCAGTTCGCGAATAAAGGCTTCAGAGTCAGCTGACTCACCTGCCTGAAGTAAATAGTGTATCAGCGCTGTTACCTGGGGTGAAGAAAGATAATCCGCCATCAGTAATGTGGCCAGCCGATCGGTCAGGCTGGCGATGTCTCGCTGGTGAATATGCTTTTGTAACAGCGTCAGCGCCGCCATGCTGCGGTGCCCCATAATCTCATCGTCCGGAATGACCGTTACATCCACCAGGGGAAAAGCGCTGCCATAGAGGTTTTCTGCCAGCGCCGGATCATTGAACTCATCGAGCCAGCGCGTTGAGTACGGATAAGGACTGCGCTTGCCGGTATAGAACAGCACCGGTATCACCAGTGGCAGCGCCTTATGGCCAGCCTCAAGATGGCGCTGCATGGCCGCCACGGCGTATCGCATCAGCCTGAACGCCATATGCCTGTCCGGCGTAGACTGGTGTTCAACCAGCACGTGTATGTAGCCGTCGCCAGCCGTGGTCTTCAGGCTATAGAGAACGTCGCTGAAATACTGGCGCAGGTCGTCTTCAACGAACGAACCCGATTCCAGCTTCAGGGTACTGAGGTCACAGAGTGCACGCAGCTTTGCGGGCAGGTGCAGTTCCATAAAGTCACGGGCAATGTCCGGCTGCGTGAGAAACTGCCGGAATGTGGCATCGTGGGGCGTGGGTGTGCTGTTCTTTTTTTTCATCGGGCCTGACTCTGATCATCACACGCATAGGATATCACAGGCCGTATGCCTCGCCATCGCACCGGCTGACGAACGAAATGCCAGACAGCGGGAGGAACCCGCTCGGACAGCCGTTTCATCGTCATTTTTTGCAAGCCAGTGATCGGCGGCCCCCGAAATGGAGACGGTTATCCCCGCTCACACGGGGAACAGGCGCGCTGACTGCCGGTTAAAACCCGAATACCACCCGTTAATCTCGCAGGTTTACGGCGCGTTAAAACTTACCGTATCACGCACCATAGTATTGATACCCGGCTTGAGATCTTCAAACGTGATCGGCGTATTGCTGTTACTGACCGTTTTGCCGAACGCTTTACGCACTACCCGGATCAGCGGTTTGCCGGTTACCGCATCGCTGGCTTCAATCTCCAGAAACAGCTCGCTGTTCTGGGTACGATGGCCCGATGCGGCCATGGTGCTCGCCACCACTGCCGCTACCGGCACCACCTCATAGAATTGCACTCCCTGGTTCTCCGCTGACACGGCGGTGATGGCGGCCCGCACTTTCAGGGTGTGCGGCGTCGCCTGATTTGTCAGCGGTCGGCGGGTCGCGATAGCGCCTTTTAACTGAATGTCGGTATAACTCAGCACCTGATCCAGCGTTTGCTGACTGATGCGTGCGGTGGGATGGGCTGCCGGATAGTAGACCAGTGGCGTATAGAGCACATCCTTATACTGGCTGCTTTGATAGTCGGGTGAGATCCAGCGCAAAGTCGGCTGGCCGCTGGCCGACTCAGTGGGCTTCAGCTGACTGTAATCACCTAAAAAGCCTGAATATTGCTGCTTGTCAGCAACATGAGAAGTACAACCACTGAGCAGCAGAACAGAGACCGCCAGCAGAGCAGCCACGGAAGGTTTACGCATCATCGACTCGCTTATATCAGGAAGGTTCAGGCAAGCATAGAGTAAATCAGACGGGAAACAGTAAAAATAATCGTTATTTTAATGGGTTATCTGCTCTGAATAGCGGGAATGACCCGCTGCAGACTGCAGCGGGCAGGCAGGTTACTCGAAACAGGTATCAGGGTTTTCTGACAGGGTAATAAACTCTTTACCGCCGTGCGTCAGTGCCATGATGGTGCCGGTTTCAATATCGTATACCCAGCCATGCAGACGCAGTTTACCGTTACGCAGCGCCACCGACACGGAAGGATGGGTTTTCATGTTATTGAGCTGAGCGATGACGTTCTCTTTCACCATCTCATTCAGCTTTTTCTCTGGCGAGTCATAGTTGCGCTGCTCCACCACCGCTTTTGCCGCGTCGGCATAGCGCAGCCAGTGCTCAACCGCGGGCATGGTATCCATGCAGGCGCAGGAGGCGATAGCATTCATCGCACCGCAGTTAGAGTGACCACAGATGATGATGTCGGAGACGCCCAACGCGACCACCGCGTATTCGATGGTCGCTGAGACGCCGCCCGGCTCCGGGCCAAACGAAGGCACAATGTTGCCCGCGTTGCGGATAACGAACAGCTCGCCCGGCTCCTGCTGCGTTACCAGTTCCGGCACCAGCCGACTGTCAGAACAGGAGATAAACAGCGCTTTGGGATTTTGATTTGACGCCAGGCTTTTGAAAAGATCCTTCCTTTCAGGAAACACATTCTGCTGGAAATTCAGAAATCCATTGATGATCTCTTTCATTATTTAGCTCTCACATTATCCACGTCGTTACCTGAAGGGCATAGCCCCTTCAGTGTTGATTTGCCCGTTTATTATTAATGAAAACAAGTGAATATCAACCGGCGATTTCCTAAGGCTGTTTTTTGCTGCGTTCTGTCAGCGTTTCGCTTAAATCGCTATTTACCTGCTGTACGGTGATTTTCTTTTTACAGCACCGGGAGTTACTGGAAATTTGCCCTGCCCGCCGCCCGCACTTTTTCACCCGATCAGCGGGCCAGGTTTTACCGGTTTTTTCACACCTTTACACGCCGCTAATCCCTTACAGATAACGCTACAATTTTTTCTGCAACACAGGTAGAATCCCGCGCCATCGCTGTGCTGAACCGGAAACAGAGCCATGTCTGATACAACAAAAACCTTGCCGCCACGGGTCGGATTCGTCTCGCTCGGCTGCCCCAAAAACCTCGTTGACTCCGAGCGCATCCTCACCGAACTGCGCACCGAGGGCTATGATGTGGTGCCGCGCTATGACGATGCTGAAATCGTCATCGTCAACACCTGTGGATTTATCGACAGTGCTGTCCAGGAGTCGCTTGAGGCGATTGGCGAAGCGCTGAATGAAAACGGCAAGGTGATTGTCACCGGCTGTCTCGGTGCAAAAGTTGATCAGATTCGTGAAGTGCACCCGAAAGTGCTGGAGATCACCGGTCCGCACAGCTATGAGCAGGTGTTGTCGCACGTCCATCGCTACGTGCCGAAGCCTCAGCACAATCCGTTTCTCAGCCTGGTGCCGGAACAGGGCGTGAAGCTGACCCCACGTCACTACGCCTATCTGAAAATTTCCGAAGGCTGCAACCATCGCTGCACCTTCTGCATCATCCCGTCAATGCGTGGCGATCTCGACAGCCGCGCCGTCGGCGAGGTACTGGATGAGGCTAAACGGCTGGTTGAAGCGGGCGTTAAAGAGCTGCTGGTGATTTCGCAGGATACCTCCGCTTATGGCGTGGATGTTAAGCATCGCACCGGTTTCTGGAACGGCTCGCCGGTGAAAACCAGCATGGTCAGCCTGTGTGAGCAACTGGCGAAGCTCGGCGTCTGGGTGCGTCTGCACTACGTCTATCCTTACCCGCACGTGGATGAGGTCATTCCGCTGATGGCGGCCGGCAAAATTCTGCCCTATCTCGATATTCCGTTGCAGCACGCCAGCCCGCGCATTCTGAAGCTGATGAAGCGTCCTGGCGCAGTGGAACGCACGCTGGAGCGGATCAAGCGCTGGCGTGAAATCTGCCCGGAACTGACGCTGCGCTCTACCTTCATCGTCGGCTTTCCCGGCGAGACCGAAGAGGACTTCCAGCTGCTGCTCGACTTTATCAAAGAGGCGCGTCTCGATCGGGTGGGCTGTTTCCAGTACAGCCCGGTGGAAGGCGCGACCGCGAATCAGCTGCCCGATCCGGTCGATGAATCGGTGAAGCAGCAGCGTTACGATCGCTTTATGCAGTTGCAACAGCAGATCTCAGCCGAACGTCTGCAGGAGAAAGTTGGTCGTGAGATTCTGGTGATTATTGATGAGGTGGACGAGGAAGGCGCGATTGGCCGCAGTATGGCTGATGCCCCGGAAATTGACGGCGCGGTCTATCTGAACGGCGAGCGCAACGTCAAACCGGGCGATATGCTAAGGGTTAAAGTCGACCATGCCGACGAGTACGATCTCTGGGCGAGCCGGGTATAAATCCATCCTGTCCGGCGGGGAGTAGCCTGTGACGCGCCGCCGGACTGGCCCGGCGCTTAGCCATACTGCTGCTGATGCGCCTTTTTGCGTTTCAGATAATCCTCATCTGCCCGAATCCGATCCCAGTAGCCTTTGAAAACGGCCGCCGCCGCGGCCTTTTCTTCATTAACGCCCCGCGGCAGTTCTTTGCCATCAGCATCATATTTGCGGCCGCCCTGATGATTGCTGTAGCGCCGCGCACGGGTATACCCCATCTGAATAAATTTGCGCGCCATATCCATGCCAACAAAATCATCCTGCCGACGGTAATCCTCAAACAGCGCCATGATTTTTTCAGCCGACTCTTTAGCAATCGGGACGGTACGAAAACGCCAGTGCGGCAGGATTTCGCTCTTATAAGGCTCGACCATCAATACCCCCTGCTCGCCGCGCCCGACCTGATAACGTTCGGGATGCTGACGAAAATCGAGGGTCGTGAAGTCCTGATCGTAATCGAAAGGTTTCATGTTTTAAGTTTAGGATCCAACGCGTCGCGCAGCCCATCACCGAGTAAATTAAATGCCAGAACGGTGAGGAAGATCGCCAGGCTGGGGAAAATCGCGACGTGCGGCGCAATCACCATATCGGCCCGCGCCTCATTCAGCATAGCGCCCCACTCCGGCGTCGGCGGTTGCGCGCCCAGTCCAAGGAACGACAGGCTGGCAGCGGTAATGATAGAGGTGCCGACGCGCATGGTGAAATAGACCACAATCGGCGAGACGGTACCCGGCAGGATATGGCGCATGATGATGGTCCAGTCCGATGCGCCGATGCTGCGCGCCGACTCAATATAGGTCTGATGCTTCAGCACCAGCGTATTGCCGCGCACCAGGCGGGCAAACGCCGGGATACTGAAGATCGCCACCGCCACGATCACGTTGCTCATGCCGCTGCCCATGATCGCCACCACCGCAATCGCCAGCAGGATACCGGGAAAAGCGAACAGCACGTCGCACACGCGCATGGTTATGCGGTCCCACCAGCCTTCGTAGTAGCCCGCCAGCAGCCCAAACAGCGTACCGATCAGCGCACCGATGGCCACCGAGAAGAAGCCAGCAATCAGTGAGATACGGGTTCCTACCAATACCCGGCTGAAAATATCGCGGCCCAGTGAATCAACCCCAAACCAGTGCAGCAGCGAGGGCCCATCATTCAGCCGGTCATAATCGAAATAATTTTCAGCATCAAACGGCGCCACGTAAGGCGCGATAAACGCCAGTACAATCAGCACCAGCACAAACAGCCCGGCCAGCAGCGCCACCGGCTGTTGCCGGAAACGCCGCCAGAACTCACGCCACGGGGTGCGTACCCGGTTCTCCTTGATCAGCGGCAGCGTTTTCAGGGCCGCATCGCGTCGCCAGTTTTTCATCGCGATTCCTTAAAGCGAATGGCGGGATTGATCACCGCATACAACATATCGACGATCAGATTGATCAGAATGAACTCCAGTGAAAACAGCAGCACTTCCGCCTGGATCACCGGATAGTCGCGCATCGTGACGGAATCAACCAGCAGCCGACCCAGGCCCGGCCAGTTAAACACCACCTCGACCACAATCGATCCGCCGAGCAGAAAGCCGAACTGCAGGCCCATCATGGTGACCACCGGGATCATCGCGTTGCGCAATCCATGTTTCACCACCACCAGCGACTCGCGCACCCCTTTGGCGCGCGCGGTACGCATGTAATCTTCCTGCATTACTTCAACAAAAGAGGCACGGGTAAAACGCGCCATTACTGCCGCCACCGCCGCTCCCAGGGTTATCGACGGCAGAATATAATGTTGCCAGCTCTCCGCGCCCACCGTCGGCAGCCAGCCCAGCTCCACCGAGAAGACCTGCATCAGCAACATGCCGAGGGCAAAAGCCGGAAACGAAATGCCGGAGACCGCCAGCGTCATGCCGAGGCGATCGGGCCAGCGGTTGCGCCAGACGGCAGACACAATGCCAATCGCCATGCCAAATATCACGGCCCAGATCATGCTGGTCAGGGTCAGCCACAATGTCGGCATAAAACGCGAAGCGATCTCATCCGCCACCGGCCGTTTCGATACCATCGACTGGCCGAAATCGCCCTGCAGCGCATTAAGAATAAAGTGCCAGAACTGCTGCGGCAGCGGCAGATCCAGTCCCAGTTCCTGCCGCACCAGCGCCACCACCGAGGCATCCGCCTCCGGTCCGGCAATCAGGCGCGCGGGATCGCCCGGCAGCAGGTGAACAAACAGAAACACCAGCACCGCAACAATCAGCAAGGTGGGGATCAGCCCCAACAGCCGCTTAATAAAATAGTTAAACATGCAACATCCTGCAGCTGCGGCCAGCCACGCGGGCTGGCCGGCTCCGTTACTTCAGACTGGCCTCATCAAAACTGAATGAGGTATCGGGCATCACATAAAAACCGCTGAGATTTTTGCTGTTGGCAGACACCAGTTGCTCAACCACCAGCGGGATCCACGGATGATCCTGCCAGATGGTGTCCTGAGCATATTTATACAGCTGGGCTTTCTGCGCACGGTCAGTGGTCTTCAGCGCATCTGCCAGATCTTTATCCACCTTAGGATTGCTGTAAAACGCGGTGTTAAAGATCGCTGGCGGCCAGGCGGCGGTGGCAAACAGCGGCGTCAGCGCCCAGTCTGCTTCACCGGTTGAGGCGGACCAGCCGGTGTAGAACATCCGTACACCGCTCTCTTTCTGCCCTTTGCCTTCCACTTCTGCCGCACGCTGACCGGCATCCATCGCGGTTACCTTAACCTTCACGCCAACCTGCGCCAGCTGCTGCTGAGTGAACTGCAACACTTTCTGCGCGGTGCTGTGGTTGTGTGACGACCAGAGCGTGGTTTCGAAGCCGTTCGGGTAACCCGCCTCTTTCAGCAGCGCCCTGGCTTTAGCCGGATCGTAGCTGATGGCGGGATAGCTCTGAGCGAAATCGATAGCAGGCGGCACGATACCGGTGGCTGGCGTGGCGTAACCGGCAAACGCCACTTTGGCCAGCGCCTGACGGTTGATGGCGTATTCAAGCGCCTCACGCACTTTCGGGTTGTCGAACGGCTTCTGGGTGACGTTAAGGCTGATGTAACGCTGCATAATCGACGGCGTGGTTACCACGTCAAGTTTGCTGTTTTTCTCCAGCAATTTCGCCTGCTCATAAGGAACCGGGAATGCGAAGTTAGCTTCTCCGGTTTGCAGCATCGCCGCACGGGTGTTGTTATCCACTACCGGTCGCCAGGTGATGCTGTCCAGTTTCGGGTAGCCCGGCTTCCAGTAGCCGTCCCACTTTTTCACCTTAACGAAGTCAGTCTGGTTCCAGGTTTCAAACACAAACGGACCGGTACCGACCGGATGGAAGCCAATATCCTTACCATATTTTTTCAGTGCGGTCGGCGAGATCATCGCCGCAGCCGGGTGCGCCAGAATATTGATAAAGGCGGAGAAGGGTTGCTTCAGGGTCACTTTCACCGTGGTCGGATCGATCACTTCGGTGGTGGCAATCTGCTTAAACAGGTTATAGCGTTTGAGGTGATTATCCGGGTTGCTGGCACGGTCGAGATTGACCTTCACCGCTTCGGCATTGAAGTCGCTGCCGTCCTGGAATTTAATCCCCGGACGGAGCTTGATGGTGTAGGTCAGACCATCCGGACTGGCCTGATAACTCTCTGCCAGCACGTTGGTCAGCTTCATCTGTTTATCAAAACCAAACAGCCCCTGATAGAACGATTTGGCGACCGCCTGCGACAGCGTGTCATTGGCGTCATACGGATCGAGGGTGGTGAAGTTAGACGCGACGGCAATCACCGCATCCTGCGCCGCCCAGGCGGGCAATGTAAGGGCGCTGCTTAATACGCCAGCCGCCAGTAACCCTTTACGCATCGTTATCTGCATCTTGTTCTCCTGTAATCCCTGTCGGGTGGGTCGCCGAAGCGATATCTTCACTATTCAGGTGGCGCTGATAACGTGGCGGGCGACAAAATGCCCTGGCGCCACTTCCATCAACGGTGCCACTTCAGGTTCATCCCCTAACGCATGAATCGGGCTGGGGATCTCGTCAACCATTAATGCACGCTCCCGGCGAGGATGCGCCGGATCGGCGACCGGAACCGCGGCCATCAGTTTGCGGGTATAAGGATGCTGCGGCTGCTCAAACACCGCCTGACGCGGCCCCATCTCAACAATCTGGCCGAGATACATCACCGCCACGCGGTGACTGATACGCTCTACCACCGCCATATCGTGTGAGATGAAGAGAAACGCGATACCAAATTCGCGCTGTAAATCGAGCATCAGGTTGATGATTTGCGCCTGGATAGAGACGTCCAGCGCCGAAACCGATTCATCCGCAATCACCACTTTCGGGTTAAGCGCCAGCGCGCGGGCAATGCAGATGCGCTGGCGCTGTCCGCCGGAAAATTCGTGCGGATAGCGCTGCGCGTGCTCCGGCAGCAGACCGACTCTCTCCAGAAGCCAGGCGACGCGCTGCTCCGCTTCCCGACGCGGCATCACTTTGTGCACCAGCAGCGGCTCCATAATGGAAAAGCCTACCGTCAGCCGCGGATCGAGCGAGGCGTAAGGGTCCTGGAAAATAAACTGAATGTCTCGCCGCAGATGAGCCAGCGCGGCCCCACGCAGATGATCGATACGCTGTCCGTTAAAGGTGAGCGTGCCGCCCTGGCTGGCCACCAGCTTCAGCAGGGAGCGACCGGTGGTGGATTTACCGCAACCCGATTCACCGACCAGCGCCAGCGTCTCACCGGCATAGAGGTCGAAACTGACTTTCTCAACCGCGTGTACCCGGCTTTTCACCCGGTTAAACAGCCCGCCGCGAATATCAAAACGGGTCACCAGATCGCGTACCTGCAGAACTGGCGGCTGGTCGCGGCGCACCGTATCCTGCGGCGTCTCCTGCTCTTCTCCGCCCTGTAACAGCGGGAACTTCGCCGGCAGCGGCTGGCCCTGCATCGATCCGAGCTTAGGCACTGCCGCCAGCAACGCCCGGGTGTAAGGCTCGCGTGGCGCGCTGAACAGCTGCGCCGCCGGGGCATTTTCCACCACTTCGCCGCGATACATCACCTGCACCCGATCGGCCATTTCCGCCACCACACCCATATCGTGGGTGATAAAAATGACGCCCATCTGCATCTCTTTTTGCAGTACGCGGATCAGCTGCAGGATCTGTGCCTGAATGGTGACGTCGAGCGCGGTGGTCGGCTCATCGGCTATCAGCAACGCCGGTTTGCAGCAGAGCGCCATGGCGATCATCACCCGCTGGCGCATTCCGCCGGAGAGCTGATGCGGGAAGCGAGACAAGACATTTTGCGCATCGGGAATACGCACCAGGTCCAGCATGTGGCGCGCTTCTGCCAGCGCCTGTGCGTGGCTTTTGCCCTGATGCAGACGAATCGATTCGGCAATTTGTTCCCCGACGCTGAACACCGGATTGAGCGAGGTCATCGGCTCCTGGAAAATCATCGCCATATCGGCTCCGCGCACCCGCCGCATCTGGCCGGACGGCGCGCGCATAATATCCAGTACCTCGCCGTTGCGGCGACGCAACTGCACCTCACCGCTCACCACGCCGCCGCTCTGTTCGATCAGCCGCATCAGCGCCAGCGAGGTTACCGACTTGCCGGAGCCCGATTCACCCACCAGCGCCAGGGTTTCACCGCGAAACAGATCGAGCGAAAGATGGCGCACCGCCTGGGTGACCGTGCCCTGCTGCTGAAAATGCACATTAAGATCGCGAACTGCCAGCACCTGCTCCGATGCCAGCGGCGGCAACGCCTGCCGATGGTTCATGCCTGCTCCTTAACTGTCGCGATAAATCGCCACATCTGCCGCCTCACCGACCCGTGCTGAGGCACGGTACATTCCTTCGCTATTAAACGGCAGCGCCACGTTGCCTTCACGATCGACGGCGATCAAACCGCCGCTGCCACCCAGCTCCAGCACGCTATCGTGGATGACGTTGACGCTGGCCTGCTGAAGCGTGCGACCGGCATAACGCATCTGTGCCGCCACATCGTAGGCCGCCAGGGTGCGGATAAAGACTTCACCGGTGCCGGTACAGGAGACCGCCACGCTGTCGTTGCTGGCGTAACAGCCCGCGCCCGGCAGCGGCGAATCACCGACCCGTCCCGCCTGCTTATTGGTCATGCCGCCGGTGGAGGTTGCCGCAGCCAGATTACCCTCGAGATCGAGCGCCACGGCGCCTACCGTGCCAAATTTGCGGTCCGGGTCGAGCGGATCGTCGCCGCCGGCCGCGCCATCATGATCCAGCACCGCTTCGTCGCTGTTTAATGCGCGCTGCAGCTGCTCCCAGCGATCTGGGGTGGAGAAATAGTCTGCTGCCACCGGCGTCAGGCCCTGCGCCTCGGCGAACTGCTCTGCGCCTTCACCGATAAACAGCACATGCGGGCTCTGCTCCAGCACGGCGCGCGCCGCCAGTACCGGGTTACGTACCCGGCAGACACCCGCCACCGCCCCGACGTTCAGCGTGCGGCCATCCATCACGCAGGCGTCCAGCTCATGAGTACCCTGATGAGTGAAGACGGCCCCTTTGCCCGCGTTAAACAGCGGACACTCTTCCAGCTGACGCACCGCTTCCGTCACCACGTCGAGTGCGCTGGCTCCCTGCGCCAGCATCTGCTGACCGTGCGTCACAATGTCAAGCAGGGCCTGACGATAGTGCTGCTCCTTTTCGTCGCTCATTGCAGCACGCGTAATCGCGCCTGCCCCACCATGAATGGCAATCACTGCTTTGACCATAACGCTCTGTCCTGTGGTTGCATCAGCACGAAAAACACTGATTTAGAATGGTTTTCATCCATTTTTGCTGATTTTTGACTATAGAAAGCCTGCTAAGTGTTGTAAAGCAGAAACTGTTCCGATGGTTATAACCTTTTCTTCCGGCGATATTTCACTTTAGCCGGGCTTGCCACCGGCTGGAACACGGCGGATGTCAGCGCGCGCGGATAGCGATGTGACTCAGCGGACAATTCCCACCATAATAAGCAGCATCTGAAATAACCCGACTGGAATAATCATGGAAAGTTTTACTGCAGGATTGATCTCCCTTGAGGAGGCTCAACAGACCATGCTGGCGCAGCTGAAGCCAATCACCGACTCATTGAGCGTTCCGCTGACGGAAGCGGTCGGCCGTATTACCGCCGTTGCTGTCACCTCGCCGATTGCGGTGCCGCCATTTGATAATTCAGCGATGGATGGCTATGCGGTGCGGCTGGCAGATGTCAGTCGCGGTGAGCCGTTGCCGGTTGCCGGTAAGGCTTTTGCGGGTGCGCCCTTTAGTGGTGAATGGCCGCACGGCAGCGTGGTGCGAATCATGACCGGTGCGCCGATTCCGCCAGGCTGTGAGGCGGTAGTGATGCAGGAACAGACTGAAACGCAGGGTGATTCGATTGTGATTACCGCACCGGTGCGTGCCGGGCAAAATATTCGCCTGACCGGTGATGATATCCAGCCAGGTCATGTGGTGCTTGACGCTGGCGTGCGGCTGGGCGCGGCTGAGCTGCCGCTGCTGGCATCGCTGGGTATCGCCCAGGTCGCCGTGCGGCGAAAACTGCGAGTGGCGATTTTTTCAACCGGCGACGAGCTGCAGCCGGTGGGCCAGCCGCTGGCGGCCGGACAGATTTATGACACTAACCGCTTTGCGGTCTCGCTGATGCTGCACAAGCTGGGCTGTGAGGTGATCGACCTCGGCATTGTTAAAGACGATCCGGTCGCGCTGCGGGCTGCATTTGAGGAAGCCGACCGTCAGGCTGATGTGGTGATCAGTACCGGCGGCGTGTCGGTGGGCGAAGCAGACTTCACCAAAAATATGCTGGAAGAGCTGGGTGCCATCAGTTTCTGGAAGCTGGCGATCAAGCCCGGTAAACCTTTTGCCTTTGGCCGTCTCGCCAGCAGCTGGTTCTGCGGGTTGCCGGGTAATCCGGTTTCCGCTGCGGTCACCTTTTATCAGCTGGTGCAACCGCTGCTCGCCGCCCTGACCGGTCAGAAAAAAGCGGCGTTGCCGCCGCGTCAGAAAGTACGCAGCGCCTCACGCCTGAAAAAATCGCCAGGCCGGCTCGATTTTCAGCGCGGCATCCTGCGTCAGAATGTTAACGGCGAACTCGAGGTTCACACCACCGGTATGCAGGGTTCACACGTCTTCAGCTCTTTTGCCGCGGCCAACTGTTTCATCGTGCTGGAGCGCGAGCGTGGCAACGTTGAACCGGGCGAGTGGGTCGAGGTCGAGCCGTTCAATGCACTGCTGGAGGGATAAATGCTGCCTGAATTAACGGATGAGGAGATGCTGCGCTACAACCGGCAGATTGTCCTGCGCGGCTTCGATTTTGACGGTCAGGAGCGGCTGAAAGCCAGTCATGCGCTGATTGTCGGTCTGGGTGGGCTGGGCTGTGCCGCCGCGCCGTATCTGGCATCAGCGGGCGTCGGTACCCTGACGCTGCTCGATTTCGACAGCGTTTCACACTCCAATCTACAGCGGCAGATTCTGCACCACGACGCGGATATTGGTCACGCTAAGGTCGATTCCGCCGCCCGTAGCCTGGCCGCCATCAATCCTCACTGCCATCTGCAGCCGGTAAACGGCGAACTGGACGATGCGGCGCTGCGGGCGCTGATCGCCCGGCAGCAGGTGGTGCTGGACTGTACCGACAACGTGACGGCGCGCGAGCAGTTCAACCGGCTGTGTCGTCAGTTGCAGGTGCCGCTGGTCTCGGGCGCGGCAATCCGGATGGAAGGCCAGATTAGCGTGTTCAGCTGGCAGCCGGGTACGCCCTGCTACCGCTGTATCAGCCGACTGTTTGGCGAGCAGACGCTGAGCTGTGTCGAAGCGGGCGTCATGGCACCGCTGGTTGGGGTGATTGGCGCAATGCAGGCTATGGAGGCGATTAAGCTGCTGGCGAATTACGGTACGCCCGCCACCAGTCGGTTGCTGATGTACGATGCGCTAAGTGCGGAGTTTCGCAGCATGAAAGTGGCGCAGGACGCGCAGTGTGAAGTGTGTGGTGGGAACGCGTAGCGTCGGCAGGAACGCCTCTGCTCCCTGAGCCTGCGCTGAGCATCCATGCTCAGCCCTACTTCAAGACAGCGCAAAACTCATCGCTCACGGAGCTTACGCCTGTAGCAAAGCATCGCGGGCCAGGGATGGCCCGCGCTGAGCCCGCCATGGATGGCGCTTTTGCCTCTTTGCGAAAGGCGTATGCACCCTGAGCCTGAGTCTGCGCTGAACCACCAGACCACCAAAAAAATTGGGGTGGCCTGTGCCACCCCGTTTCCATCAGACGATGCCCTGACTGCGCAGGTAATCTTCGTAATTACCGGTGAAGTCCACCACCCGATCCGATTTAATCTCCATGACCCGGGTCGCCAGCGAGCTGACAAATTCACGGTCATGCGAAACGAAAATCAGCGTGCCTTCGTACATCTCCAGCGCCATATTCAGCGACTCAATGGATTCCATATCGAGGTGGTTGGTCGGCTCATCCATAATCAGGATGTTCGGTTTTTCCATCATCAGCTTACCGAACAGCATACGACCTTTCTCACCACCGGACAGCACTTTGGCCGGTTTCTTAATATCATCCTGAGAGAATAACAGGCGGCCAAGAATACTGCGCACGCTCTGCTCATCATCGCCAGCCTGCTTCCACTGACTCATCCAGTCAAATACCGTCAGGTCATTAGCAAAATCTTCAGCATGATCCTGCGCGTAATAGCCGATACGCGCATTCTCTGACCATTTAACGCTGCCATTGTCAGGCGTCATCTCGCTGACCAGGGTTTTCAGAAAGGTTGATTTACCGATACCGTTAGCCCCGATCACCGCCAGTTTTTCACCAACTTCCAGCAGCAGGTTTAAATTTTTAAACAGCGGACCGTTATCAAAGCCTTTGGTTAAGCCTTCCACTTCCAGCGCATTACGGAACAGCTTCTTGTCCTGCTCAAAACGGATAAACGGGTTCTGACGACTGGATGCTTTTACTTCATCCAGTTTAATTTTATCCATCTGTTTAGCACGCGAGGTTGCCTGACGGGATTTAGAGGCGTTGGCGCTAAAGCGGCTGACGAAAGATTGCAGATCGGCAATCTGCGCCTTTTTCTTGGCGTTATCCGCTAACAGACGTTCACGCGCCTGGGTCGCTGCGGTCATATATTCATCATAATTACCGGAATAGACCCGCAGCTCGCCATAATCCAAATCAGCCATGTGGGTACAGACCATATTAAGGAAGTGACGATCGTGCGAAATGATAATCATGGTGCTGTCGCGTTCGTTCAGCACCTGCTCCAGCCAGCGGATGGTATCGATATCCAGGTTGTTGGTTGGTTCGTCCAGTAACAAAATATCAGGATTCGAGAACAGCGCCTGCGCCAGCAGCACACGCAATTTAAAGCCCGGCGCAATTTCGCTCATCGGGCCATAATGCTGCTCAACCGGAATGCCAACGCCCAGTAATAACTCGCCAGCGCGGGATTCGGCGCTGTAGCCGTCCATTTCACCGTAAACGGCTTCAAGGTCGGCAACTTTATACCCTTCCTCTTCGCTCATTTCCGGCAAAGAATAAATACGATCGCGTTCCTGCTTCACTTCCCATAATTCATGGTGACCCATAATCACGGTGTCGAGCACGCTATATTGTTCAAAGGCGAACTGATCCTGGCGTAACTTACCGATCCTTTCATTCGGATCGTATGAGACGTTGCCGCCAGAAGGCACCAGATCGCCACCCAGAATCTTCATGAAGGTGGATTTTCCGCTGCCGTTCGCACCGATTAAACCGTAACGATTACCGCCGCCAAATTTAACGGAGATGTTCTCGAACAGTGGCTTGCTGCCAAACTGCATGGTGATATTGCTGCTAACTAACACGGCATTGACCTTTGTGAAGAGAGTGGATGAAAAAACGGCGGCTATTATGCCAGATGTGACGCAGCGCACGCCAGCATCAGCCGTGGATTGCGGGCGTGGTGATTGATATCCCGACAGAAATAAAAAAGCCGGAAGGCCATAATGGCCCCCCGGCTCCCACTTACAAGGATTGTGTCGATCAATCGATCAGGAAACTGTCCAGGCTTTTACCGGCGTCCAGCGCTTTTTTAATCGCTGCCGGGGTACGGCCCTGGCCGGTCCATGATTTTTTCTCACCGTTTTCGTCGGTGTAAGAATATTTAGCCGGACGCGGCGCACGCTTAGCGCGTTTTTTACCGGTTTCCAGCGCACCTAATAATTCATTAGGATCGATGCCGTCAGCCAGCAGCATTTCGCGATATTTCGACAGCTTTTCTTCTTTTTCGCGATTTTGCGTCTCTTCCGCTTCCGCTTCTTCACGGCGCTCGGTAACGACAACGGTTAATTTTTCCAGGATCTCTTCCAGATCGCTCAATGGCAGTTCACGGGCCTGGGCACGTAATGTGCGAATATTGTTCAGAACTTTAAATGCGTCACTCATCACAATGTCCTTGATTAAGGGGGTTAATAAAACTGTAGCGACAAGATTACCTAATTCAAATAAAAAAATAAATTATTTTTACGCTACGGATAATTCTTATCGGTTAATTTTAAAATTCCTCGTCAACGCTAGCGGCTAATTCCTGACGTTTTATTAACGCTGAATTAACACCGAACGGCGCTGCACTTCTGGTGCTGGAATCGATTTCATGCATCCGTTGCCTGCCGCGCCCGGCAGAGAGCTGCGGGGGAAACCGTCCGCCGGAACTGTTTATTTTTGCGATGTCGCCAGAAAAAAGATCATTAACGGCTGTCTGAATTTCGATCTCAGTCACACAAGGTTACAGATTAAGGTTCAAAATGTCCCCGCTTCTGCGCGGTAATAGCGCAAAAGGTGTATCCAGCCTGCAATTTTTTATTTCCTGACGCGGCGGTTTTAAAAAATTTGTGGCGTCGGACGCTGACTGTCGGATAATCCTCAGGTGACCGGCCGCAGGATGACAGATTAGCCAGGGCACCGCCCGACCTATTAGGGGCTACAGCTGGCAGGCTTAAAATCCAGCGCCGTGAATAAAAACGCAAAAAGCCCGCACCCGATGCAGGGTTAAAATGAGGTTATTTATCCGGGTTGCAAAATAATGCCCAGCCCTGCGCCGCGGCACAAGATAATAGTCCTGACAGTCATGCTGTTTTATTTTCCTCCCTGCCCGACGGCGAAAATGGAGAGGAAGAGATATTATTCAAGGTGTTAACGCGAAAATAATGGGTAAATAGCGCAGGCTGCTGTCCACAAAAACGACAACGCGGGTGAGGCGTTAACAGGCTGTGGCAGCGCGTATGCTGCCACAGCCTGGCGATTAATTAACCGTGGTCGCCGGACCAAATACAGAATATTGCGGCAGGTCGACGTTCTGATAGGTTTCCCAGCCGCCGCCCAGCGCTTTATACAAAGCGACTAAATCCAGCGCGCTCTGCATCCGTGCCTGGGTGGCCTGTTCTTCAGCCTGCGCCAGCTGACGCTGCGCATCCAGCACCTCCAGGAAGGTTGAAAGTCCCTGACGATAGCTGTCGCTGGCGAGATCAAAGGCACGCTGCAGCGAACCGGTGGTTTGGTCCAGCGCGGTGACGCGCTGCTGATCGGCGCGATAGCTGACCAGCGCATTTTCCACATCCTGTAAGGCGGTCAGCACCGTCTGGCGATAATCGAGTGCGGCGCTGGCCTGCTGCGCGCGCGCCAGCTTAACGCTCGACACCAGCCGTCCGCCCTGGAAAATCGGAATCGATAAGGCGGGACCGTAGCTGTAGAAGTGACTGCTCCAGTTATCCAGATAGCTGACGTCGGTGTTGCGTACGCCAAGCTGGCCGGTCAGGGAGAGACTGGGGAATAGCTGCGCCACGGAGACGCCAATCTCTGCTGTCTGTGCATGCAGCGTCGCTTCCGCCTGACGAATATCGGGACGACGTCGGGCCAGCGTGGAAGGAATGCCGACCGGGACAAACTGCGGCAGCGGCGGTAACGCTTTAGGCGTACTGAGTTCCGCATCCAGCGAACCCGGCGTTTTGCCCAGCAGCACCGCTAACCCATTCATCGCCTGGCGCGCCTGTGACTGATACTGCGGCAGCTGCGCCTGCAGGCTACTGAGCTGGGCGCGGGCGTTCTCCACATCGGTTAAGGGTGCCAGCCCGTTACGCTGCTGGCTCTGAGTCAGTTCGACGGTCTGCTGTGCCACATCAATCTGCTGCTGCAGCGTCTGGATAGTACTTTGCGCGCCGCGCAGTTGCAGCCAGGCGCGCGCGACTTCCGCTTCCAGCGACACCAGCGCATCGTTGCGCTGCTCAATCGCCGCCTGCTGCTGAGCATTGGCGGATTCAACCTGACGGCGCACTTTGCCCCACAGGTCCAGTTCCCAGCTGGCATCGAAACTGCCCTGATAAAGGGTGACCGGCTGCGTCAGGCCATCGAGCTGGCTGGCGACATTACTGTCGAGCTGGTCGGTTGCGCCATTGGCTTTCAGCAATCCTTCCAGACCCAGCTGCTGGCGATTAACTTTGGCCGAACCGTTGAGGCTGGGAAACAGGCCGCCCTGCGCCTGGCTCAGCTGCTCGCGCGCGCCGGCAATGCGCAGCACCGCCTGTTGCAGCGTCAGGTTGCCCTCAATCGCCCGGGCAATCAGGCTGTCGAGTTGCGGATCGTTAAAGGTTCGCCACCAGCGCGAGTTGATCGCCGCACTCTGCGGCTTTGACGCTTCCTGCGAATCCAAAGTGTTATAGCTGCCAGGCAGCGTGGGTTTCGGGGCCTGATAATCTGGCCCGACGGCACAGCCAGCCAGCCACATTGCCAGCGTTAACAGGCTCAACGGTTTCAGGCCGCGGGAAGTAATAACCTTCATGTCAGTGTGCTCCTGCACTGCCTTCGCTCTTAATCGGCGACAGCAGCCAACAAAATGGAATCAAAATCAGGGCGACAATACTCAGGCCTGAGAAAACATCGATGTAAGCGAGAATGCGCGACTGGGCGATCATCTCCTGATAGAGCTGACCGGTCGCCAGGGTGATCGGATCGCCGACCGCTGAGGTAAAGTCGCGTATCGCCTGCGCCCAGTGCTGAACGGTGATATTGAACGGCTCGTTGAGCGGCGTCATGTTATGCACCATATGGGCGGAACGGACCTGCTCACGCTCGGTGATGGCAGCGGTCGATAATGAAATGCCAATCGACCCGGCGACGTTACGGAACATGGTAAACAGCGCCGAGGCGTCAGCGTTAAGCCGCTGCGGAATCGTGACAAACGCAATCGTCGTCAGCGGCACAAACAGGAAACCGAGGCCAATTGACTGCGCACTGCGCATCAGTACCAGCGTGGTGAAATCGACGTTGGGGGTCAGCGTAGCGGAGTAGAGGAAGGCCACCGCCAGACAGCTGAAACCAAAGGCGATGATGTAACGCGTCTGCACAATCGGCATCAGCTTCAGCACCAGCGGGATCGTCAGTACAATCAGCACCGCACCGGGTGACAGCACCAGACCGGACCAGGTGGCGGTATAACCCAGATCCTGCTGCGCCAGCTGCGGTAACACCACCGAGCTGCCATAAAGGATCATCGCCATCCCGGCCATCAACAGCCCGGCAACCCAGAAATTGCGGTCTTTCATCACCAGAATATCGACCACCGGTTTGCGGGCATACATCAGCCAGTAGATCGCGCCAACAATGCCGATCAGCGCCAGAATGGCAAACAGCACAATGAAGTGCGAAGCGAACCAGTCCTCATCCTCGCCGCGATCGAGCATCACCTGCAGACAGCCAAGACCCAGCGTGATCAGACTGATACCGATGTAATCGATCTTGAGTTTACCCTTGGCCCATTTGCGCTCCCACGGCGGATCTTCCAGCAGCTGGTAGATCGCCAGTACGGTGAGCACGCCGACCGGAATATTGATAAAGAACACCCAGCGCCAGCTGTAGTTATCGGTGATCCAGCCGCCCAGCGTCGGGCCGATAACCGGCGCAACGATGATCGCAATAGACGAGAGGCCAAACGCTTTGCCGCGATCTTCGGCTTTAAAATAGTCCAGCAGCACCGACTGTTGCACCGGCTGCAGGCCACCACCAAAAAAGCCCTGTAACACGCGGAACAGAATTATTTGCCATAGTTCGGTGGCGATGCCGCACAGGAATGAGCAGATGGTGAACATCACGATACAGATCAGGAAGAACTGTTTACGCCCAAACAGACGGCTGAAGAAAGCGGAGATCGGCAGCACAATGCCGTTCGCCACCAGATAGGAGGTCAGTACCCAGGTTGACTCATCGTAGCTGGAAGAGAGCGAACCGGCGATGTGCGGCAGCGCCACGTTGACAATCGTGGTGTCGAGAATCTCCATGAACACCGCCAGGGTGACCGTGATCGCCACTAACCACGGATTGCTGGCCGGTTTCCAGCTCTGGGTGGTACTCATTCCACCGTCACCTTCGGTTCAACCGACAGACCAAGCGGCAGCGGATGATTCGGGTCCAGACCTTTATCAATCACGATTTTTACCGGCACACGCTGAACAATTTTGACGTAGTTACCGGTGGCATTTTCTGACGGGAAGGTCGAGAAGCGCGAACCGGAGCCCATCTGAATACTGTCGACGTGCCCTTCCAGCTTCATATCCGGCCAGGCATCGACGGTAATCGCCACTTTGTCGCCGGGATTCATGCGTTCAAGCTGCGACTCTTTGAAGTTGGCAGTGATCCAGATATCGGGAGAAACCAGCGAAAACAGGGAAGTTCCTGCCTGAACCAGCGTACCGGGCTGCACATTACGTTTGGTGACAAATCCGTCGTAAGGCGCACGGACCTGGGTATAAGAGAGATTGAGATCGGCAGTGTTGAGCTGCGCTTTCGCCTGTTCGACCTGTTGCTGACGCGCTTCAACGTTGGTTTCCTGCTGGCGAATCTGCAACTGCACCTGCGACGCCACTTCTACCTGCGCTTTCGCGCTCTGCAACTGGGCCTGCGCCGAGCGTAACTGCGCCGCCGCGGTGTCAATATTACGCTGGCTGGTGGCGCGCGGGTCAACGCCCCGCTGGCGACGGTAATCCGCCTGCGCGTTAAGCAGGTTCGCTTCCGCTTTGGCCTGATCGGCTAATGCCTGGTCGCGCTGAGCCGGATACTGCACCCGCGACAGCGCCAGCTGCGCCTGTGCCTGATGCAGTTGAGCCACCGCCAGGCCGAGTTGCGCCTTCGCCTGATCGCGCTGGGCCTTATTGTCGCTGGGATCGATTTCGACCAGCAGATCGCCCTTCTTCACCCGCTGATTATCTTTAACCAGCAGCTTCACCACATAACCGGACGCTTTCGGGGCAATCGTCACGGCATCGCCTTCGGTGAAGGCATCGTCAGTGGTCTCCTGATTACGGGTAGAGAACCAGAACCAGAAACCCACAATCAGCATCACCACCACCACAATCGCCAGAATAATCAACGGCTTTTTACCGGGTCGCTTGCGTTCAGGCTGCTGATCCTGCTGCTGATTTTCATCAGACTGATTGGTCTTATCCGACGCGTTATCGGCGTCCTGCTGGTGTGGATCGCGTTGGTTGTTCTCGCTCATAGTTCCCATCACTGGCTAAGGCCCTAATTCCCGGGCATAAAAGGTCTCGTTAACCTTAGATCGGAAATTGACAAAATCCAGTGCAACTTTACTTAACTTGAGAAAAGAGGCACGTCCTGCCACCTGTGAGCGGCAGCAGGATCTGATGGGCTTAATTGAGCAGACGCAACAGCACCCAGCCGCTGGCCATTGACCAGGCGAGTAACGGCAGGGAAAAGAGATGAAAACGCCACCAGACGGCGCGATCCTGCGCCATCCGTAACGCGATCAGGTTGGCGAGCGAGCCAGGCAGCAGGCCGAAACCACCGATATTCACCGCCCAGGCCAGCACCTCCGACGGCGGGACTTTTTGCAGCAGCAGGATGGTCGCCGGGACGTTGCTGATAACCTGCGATAATCCAATCGCCAGCAGGTAGAGCTGCCCCTGCCCCAGATGGGTGATTTGATCAAAGTGCGCCTGCATCACCGGCAAACGCGTCAGCAGCCAGACATCGATAAACATGGCAATAAAGACCGCCAGCAAACTCCAGTCAATGCGGAGTAAAACCGGCCGCGCCATAACCATAAAAATAGCGAGGATCAACAGCAGCACCCAGCCGGTGATCTCCCACTCCAGCCCGGCGATAAACAGCACGTATAACAGTACGCTGACCACAAACAGCGGCTTCTGCCACTGAGGCTGTTCAGGATTTTCATGCTTGTCGATGGTACGCTTCGAAAAGCTAAACCAGGTTAACACCACCAGGCTGAGCAGCAGCCAGACCGCCAGCGGCAGCATCTGCACAATAAAACCGGCCACGCTCAGCGAGCCGTGACTCCATAACAGGATGTTTTGCGGATTACCGACCGGTGTCAGTAGCGATCCGGCGTTTACTGCCAGCGCTTCGAAGATAATCAGCCGGGAGATCGGCAAGCGGGAGAACTTGCGCAGCGTCAGAGTCAGCGGCACCAGAATGAACAGCGCCACATCATTGGTAAGAAAAGTCGAAAGCAACGCGGCGGCCAGAACCATGAACAGAGCCAGCGCGCGCTCATGACGAAAGCGGGCAATCAACCGGCCGCCCAGCACATCAAAATAGCCGCTGGTTTCCAGCCCCTTGGTCAGGATCAATAAACCGGTCAGGGTAATGATGGTGTGCCAGTCGACCGCGCCAGGCAGATCGGGCCAGCGAAAATCGGCCAGAAATGCCAGAACCACACCAATAACGACGAGTAAATGCAAAATCGAGTCATGCAAAAAAGATCGAAACAGCTGCGGCATGATGGCGGTGCGCCTTAAAGGTTAACGTGTTTCGTAAAATTTCTGGAATACGGCCAGGGTTTCATCACTGACGTGATGCTCAATCCCTTCAGAGTCACGGCGGGCCGTTTCCGGGCTGATCCCCAGCGCCAGCAGGAAGGTTTCAACGATGTGATGACGGGCCCGGCTCTCCTCAGCCAGTTTTTCGCCTTCGCGGGTCAGAAACACACCACGGTAAGGAACCTGCTCAACCAGCCCGGCGCTGCCGAGACGTTTCAGCATCTTGGCGACCGTCGGCTGCGAAACGCCTAAGCGTGCGGCCATATCAACCTGGCGTGCTTCGCCAAATTCACCAATCAAATCAGAAATTAACTCAACGTAGTCATCAATTAATTCACGACGATGCGCTTCACGCACCTGCCGAAAACCTTCGACATGCTCTTCAATATCTTTCAGTGGTCCTTGCGGGGCAGAAACCACGCTTTTGGCACGACGAGTCATTCAGCTTCCTCTTTATTATGTTCCGTACTGTCACTGCCGTACGGATGTAGCTGCGCTCATTGTAAACCAGGTGCAAAGAAGCTCAAATTTTTCGTGATTAGCCTTGGCTAAATGATATAGCCAATGCTATATTTGTTGATAATGTAAGCAGCCGGAGATGAAGATCATGTTCGATCCCTATCTGTTACTGTTGTTGTTTATGGGTTACGTCGCCGGACTCTGCTTACTTTTACGTCGATACTGATTGGGAGGTGATTCTATGAGCACCCTGAAATGCTGTGCAGACTGCAGCAAATGCTTCCAGGCTGAAAAGAGAACAACCACGGAGATGAAATCCTGGCTGTGCCTGCTGACGCGTTCCCCATTCACGCTGCGCCTGATGCTGATTGAAAAATTACTGGGCAAAAAGCCTGAAGATCGTCACTGCCAGAATCTGATCTGGCGCGGTTAATTTTTTCACAGCCACCCCTTTGGTGCCTTTCAGCAAACGGCTGAAGGGCCGCTTCGGTTTTTCTGCTCGTGCCCTTTTCTGCTGCCATCTTTTCTGCTGCCATCATCGTTACCGCCGTCAACGACGCCCACAGTAAGCCGTCACCGCGTTATCGCAGATCTCTCCACCCGCTTTTCTCGTTTTGATCGGCGCTTACTCCGGTTGGCAGCCGAAGACGGCCTGGTGGCTGCGGCAGTCTGAATCGCGCGCAATAAAAAACGGCCCATAAAGGGCCGTTTTTTGGCAGGTCGTCTAAGCTGAAACTTAGAAGCTGTAACCTACGCCGGCAATCCAGGTGCCAACGTCAACGTTACGGATGCGGCTCTGCTCGTAGCCCACGTCCAGTGCAACGTTTTCGATTGGGTTGAACTGCATACCTGCACCGTAAGAGAAACCTACGTCGCTTGAATCAGATTTGTCACGTGATGCAGTATCGTTCTGCTGGAATTTACCGTAACCGATACCCACAACACCGTAGATGCTTGCCCAGTCGTTCAGACGGAAAGCAGGACCACCGGTCACACCGTAGTATTGGCCTTTGTTATAAATGCCAGAATCGGTGTTATCTTTTTCTGTGTAGGTGAATGAGCCGATCCAACCCAGTGGGTTAGAACCGTCTTCATAGCGGTATTTCAGGTTGAAGCCGTTAGCTTTGTTAGCCACGCCCTGGTAATCGCTCTGAGCATAGCCACCAGTTACGGTGCTCTGTGCCATTGCTGAACCTGCAGATACTGCCAGTACACAGGCTAATGCTGAAAGACATGCAATTTTTTTCATAACCACCTCAAATGTGAAAATACTTCTCTCCTGACAACGCTGAAAATATAACAAAAAATAGCGAGAAACTCTGCCCGCATTTTGTTGTCTAACAGAATGTTTGGTGTAACAGGAAGTTAATGCGACATCCTATGTCATTCATTTTTCTTATAAAAACCGTCATCTTCCTGCAATAAATTTTTTTTCCTCTTTTGGGTCTTTAAGTTAAATCCTAAAAAATCCTGACGTTTCTTTACCAAAATGGCCCTGAATCCGGACAAAATTTGTGCAGTTAACGCAAATTTAAACGTCACTCTGTCATTTTTTTGGCCGCCATTTCCTTTACACTCACTGACTCATCGGGTTAACCACCAGGAAATGTACACAGGATGTCTGCCTCTTCAGCTTCAAAAAACCTTACGCCCGTATTGCTACCGATTACTGTGCTGCTGATCGCGATGTTATCGCTCCAGGGCGGTGCTTCCCTGGCCAAAACGCTGTTCCCCAGCGTTGGGGCAACCGGCATTACTGCACTGCGTCTTGGTTTTGCCACGCTGATCCTCTGTGTGATCTTTAAACCGTGGCGCTTACGCTTCAGCCGGGAACAGCGTAAACCGCTGCTGATGTATGGACTGGCGCTGGGCGCGATGAATTTTCTGTTCTACCTGGCGATTCGGACCGTACCGCTCGGCGTGGCGGTCGGCCTTGAGTTTACCGGCCCGCTGGCGCTGGCGCTATTTGGATCGCGTCGCCTGCTCGATTTTGTCTGGGTGCTGCTGGCGGTCATCGGATTAGGATTTTTGTTGCCGTTGGGTGCCGGAATGGCAACCATCGATCCGCTGGGCGCGGCACTGGCGGTCGGCGCAGGCGCCTGCTGGGCGATTTATATTCTGGCGGGTCAGCGCGCCGGTGCCGAACACGGTCCCGCCACGGTAGCGATCGGCTCCCTGATTGCGTCGGTCATTTTTGTCCCGCTCGGCCTGACCTTCGCCGAAAGCGGTATCTGGCACTGGAGTATTCTCCCGATGGCGCTGCTGGTGGCGTTACTCTCCAGCGCTATCCCCTACTCGCTTGAAATGATCGCCCTGACGCGCTTACCGGCCCGTATCTTTGGCACGCTGATGAGTCTGGAGCCGGCGATGGCGGCCTTTTCTGGCATGCTGTTTCTCGGTGAGACCTTAACCCTGACGCAATGGCTGGCGCTGCTGGCGATCATCAGCGCCTCAGCCGGTTCGACTCTCACGATGAAGCCGAAAAAGAGCCAGTTGAGCGAAGTGGAAATTAACAGCGGCACGCCCAAATAAGCGATAAATAGCGTCGGGTTCAATCGTTTAAATAACAATCACACTCAACGTGAGAATTATTCTTAACTAAATCAACAGGCTGTCTTTCGTATTTTGAAACAGTCGCTTATCGGTTATTTACATATAAGATTAACCTGATGTTTTTGTTGCTAAAATCCTCAGGTTTATATTTTAACATTTCGTTAATCTTTCCCGACTGCCATCCGCCGTTCCAAAGTTACACGCTATTTCATTCATCGATACGGCCGTTAATGCAAAGCTGAAAACCGCTGCTATACTTATCCGGTACTTGATTAGGACAACCATCAAAGAGAGGACTGAAACGATGAGTACCGCTAAATTGGTTAAAACTAAATCTTCCGACCTGATTTATACCCGTAACGATGTGGCAGATGATGAGAAAAAAGCCACCATTGAGGTATTGAACCGTCTGGTTGTCGAGTTTATTGATCTGTCTTTGATCACCAAGCAGGCCCACTGGAACATGCGTGGCGCTAACTTTATTGGTGTACATGAAATGCTGGACGGCTTCCGTACCGCCATCACTGACCACCAGGACACCATTGCAGAACGTGTTGTACAGTTAGGCGGCGTCGCGCTGGGTACCGCGCAGGTGGTGAATGATAAAACCCCACTGAAAAGCTATCCGCTTAACATCCACAGCGTGCAGGACCATCTGAAAGCGCTGGCCGATCGTTACAGCATCGTGGCGAACGATACCCGTAAAGCTATCTCAGAAGTGAAAGATGAAGATACCGCGGATATCTTTACCGCTGCTTCACGTGACCTGGATAAATTCCTGTGGTTTATCGAAGCGAACATTGAATAATTTCCATTGATTCATCAATGAGACAAAAATGGCGGGGAGACCCGCCTTTTTTACGTCTGCACGATCGTAATTTTATGACCCTGTTAACAGTTCTTCCCTCCTTCGCTTCACAGCTTTAACATCTGAGGCACACTACCGGTTGCACCAAAACAGCAACTTGCACTAATTTGGGTCACCAAATTAGTGCAGAGGCAGATATTCCTGCAAAATCGAGTCAGCTGGGTTATTTAACCTACTGATTTGGTGTATTTTGCAAAGTTGGCATAATTCTTTCATATGACAAGCCGCAAACACAGGCCCTGCCGCCTGGTAGTAATAAGGAAAAATGATGAAGTCACTGTTAAAAGTTTCTGTGGCCGCGCTGGCGCTGGCCTTCTCCCTCTCTTCCACTGCAGCAGAAAAGAAACTGGTGGTCGCCACTGACACCGCCTTCGTTCCTTTTGAGTTCAAACAGGGCGACAAATATGTCGGCTTCGACGTTGATCTGTGGGATGCGATCGCTAAACAACTGAAGCTCGATTACACCCTCAAGCCAATGGATTTCAGCGGCATTATTCCGGCACTACAGACCCGCAACGTCGATCTGGCGCTGGCGGGAATTACCATTACCGAAGAACGTAAAAAGGCGATCGAGTTTTCTGATGGCTATTACAAAAGCGGTCTGCTGGTAATGGTGCGTAATAACGAAAACGACATCAAAGGCATCAGCGATCTGACCGGCAAAGTAGTGGCAGTGAAGAGCGGCACCGGCTCGGTGGATTACGCCAAAGCCAACATCAAAACCAAAGATCTGCGTCAGTTCCCGAACATCGATAACGCCTACATGGAACTCGGCACCAACCGCGCTGACGCGGTTCTGCACGATACACCAAACATCCTCTACTTCATCAATACCGCCGGTAAAGGCCGCTTTAAAGCGGTAGGCGAATCGATTGAAGCGCAGCAGTACGGCATCGCCTTCCCGAAAGGCAGCGACGATTTACGTGAAAAAGTAAACGGCGCACTGAAAACTATCAAAGAGAACGGCACTTACAATCAGCTGTATAAAAAATGGTTCGGTACTGAACCTAAATAACAATTTGCAGCAGTTTTAATTTTCAGCAGGGAAACGTTTTCCCTGCTTTTTTCCTCGCAACATATCTGGAGTCACACCATGGAGTTTGACTGGAGCGTTATCTGGCCCGCCATGCCGGCGCTGCTCGAAGGCGCGAAGATGACCTTAATCATCTCAATCATCGGACTGGTGGGCGGATTGATTATCGGCCTCGTCGCCGGTTTCGCCCGCGCTTACGGCGGCTGGATCACCAACAACATTGCGCTGGTGTTTATTGAAATCATCCGCGGCACCCCGATTGTGGTGCAGGTGATGTTCATCTATTTCGCCCTGCCGATGGCCTTCCCCGACCTGCGTATCGATCCGTTCAGCGCGGCCGTGGTCACCATTATGATTAACTCCGGCGCCTACATTGCGGAAATTACCCGTGGTGCGGTGCTGTCGATCAACAAAGGCTTTCGTGAAGCGGGCCTGGCGCTCGGCCTGTCGAGCCGCGAAACCCTGCGCTATGTGATTATGCCCCTGGCGCTGCGCCGCATGTTGCCACCGCTGGGTAACCAGTGGATTGTCAGCATCAAAGATACCTCGCTGTTTATCGTTATCGGTGTCGCTGAACTGACGCGTCAGGGTCAGGAGATTATCGCCGGTAACTTCCGCGCGCTGGAGATCTGGAGCGCCGTCGCGATCATCTATCTGGTGATTACCCTGGTGTTGAGCTTTGTGCTGCGCCGTGTTGAGAAAAGGGTGAAAATCCTGTGATTGAATTTAAAGATGTCTCGAAGCATTTTGGTCAGACCCAGGTGCTGCATAACATTGACCTGAAGATTAATCAGGGCGAAGTCGTGGTGATTATCGGGCCGTCCGGCTCAGGTAAATCCACCCTGCTGCGCTGCATTAACAAACTGGAAGAGATCACCAGCGGCGAACTGATCGTCGATGGCCTGCGGGTTAACGATCCGAAAGTAGATGACCGCCTGATCCGTCAGGAAGCGGGCATGGTATTCCAGCAGTTTCACCTTTTCCCACAGATGAGTGCGCTGGATAACGTCGCCTTTGGTCCGATTCGGGTACGCGGCGCCAGCAAAGAGGCGGCACGTCAGCTGGCGAAAGAGCTGCTGGGCAAAGTGGGGCTGGCAGAACGCGCCCATCACTTCCCGTCTGAGCTTTCCGGCGGTCAGCAGCAGCGGGTAGCGATTGCCCGTGCGCTGGCGGTGAAACCCAAAATGATGCTGTTCGATGAGCCGACCTCGGCGCTGGACCCGGAACTGCGTCACGAAGTGCTGAAAGTGATGCAGGACCTGGCGGAAGAAGGCATGACGATGGTGATCGTGACCCACGAAGTGGGCTTCGCGAAGAAAGTCGCATCGCGTCTGATCTTTATCGACAAAGGCCGCATTGCCGAAGATGGCGATCCGGACAGCCTGATCAGCAATCCTCCCAGCGACCGTCTGCGCGAATTTCTGCAGCACGTCTCGTGATCACGGGCGGGCCGCACTGCCGGCCCGCTTTTTCTGCCCAGCCTGATTGAGAGCCGGCTGGCATCCGACTCACATGGCCGTCCGATGCCGAGCGCCCGCACCCGCACCTTACTCACCCTGTTCCGCAATGCGCTGGAGGTGGTGATCACTACCATCACCCTTATGATCCGGCTCTGAGATTGACGTGAACATTGCGCCGCTGCTGGCCGATGCCGGTGCGCTGGGGCTGGCGATCTCATTTGGCTCACAGACGCTGGTGAACGATATCATTACCGGTATCTTCATCCAGTTCGAAAACGGGATGAATACCGGCGATCTGGTGCTCATCGGTGCCATTACCGGCACGGTAGAGTGGATGTCGATTCGCTCGGTCGGCGTGCGTCAGGATACCGGCGCCTATCACATCATTCCCTGCTCATCGATTACTCCCTTTGCCAACTTTGTGCGCAACATCGGGTCGTTTTTCGCCAACTATGATGTGGATCGCAATGAGGATAGCGAACGCGCTAATCAGGCGTTGCAGGCGGCGGTGAAAGAGTGACTGGAGAATCCGGAAATTCGCGGCAGGGTGACTGGCGAGTCAGGTTTTGCCGGGCTGGTCGGCCTGACCGACCAGCCGTTTAGGGTGCACGTCTCCTTTACTACCCAACCGCTGAAGCAGTGGACAGTGCGTTTTGCGCTGGACGATAAAGTGAAGAAGCACTTTGACGCCGCCGGGATTAAAGCGCCGCACCAGAGAGTGCAGGTGATGCAAACCGCCAGCGATGTGGCCGATGCCGCCGCTGCCAGAAGTTCAGGGCGGACCCGCCGGCCCGCCCTGAGGATTAGCGGCTGAGTCCTTTTGTGCGCTGAGCGGCGGGCATAAAACTCCACGCCAGGAAGCGGCTCTGTTTCTGTCCCTGCGCCATATTCACTACCCGGACCTCAGCAACATCAAGCGCTTTTAGCTGTTTTTCCAGCGTGGCTAAATTCTCTTTACGCGACACCAGCGAGGTAAACCAGATCACCTGGCGCCCCAGCGCCACGCTTTCACCGATCATCTTACCGACAAACGCCTTTTCGCCGCCGACGCACCACAGCTCATTGTGCTGACCGCCGAAGTTAAGCGGCGCATTTTTATCGAGGCCCAGATTGCGCACTTTACGCTGCGATCCCGCCGCCGCCTCCTCAGCCGAAGCGTGGAACGGCGGATTACACATTACCGCGTGGAAAAATTCGGTTTTACTCACCACGCCTGACAGTACCGCATCGCTGTTTTTCTGCCGGCGCAGGCGGATCTGGCGCGCCAGGCCGGGATTAGCGGCGACAATCCGGTTGGCGGCTTTGATCGCCGCCTCATCAATTTCGGTGCCGGTGAAGCGCCAGCCATACTCCGCCGCGCCAATCAGCGGATAGATGCAGTTTGCACCGCAGCCAATATCGAGCACGTCAACCGTCGGAATGACGCCGTGGTTATCCAGCGCCAGCAGATCGGCCAGATAGTGCAGGTAATCGGCGCGGCCCGGCACGGGCGGGCAAAGCGAACCCGGTGCCAGCTGCCAGTCGATGCCGTAAAACAGTTTAATCAGCGCCTGATTGAGCAACATCACCGCGTCCGCGTCGGCAAAATCGATCGACTGCACGCCATAGCCGTTGGGCCGCACTTTGGCCGCCAGCGGCGGATGTGCAGCGGTTAACGCGGCAAAATCGTATTCGCCCTGGTGGCGATTGCGGGCGTGGAAAGGCGACGAGCTGGCTGACTTTTTCATACGTTCTCTCAATTATTCAGGCGCGCGTACAATACGCTGTAGGCGGCGGAAAATAAACCCGCACAATCCGCTTACGCATTTGGGGTGTTGCCAGACGATGCTGTCGGGCTAAGATGAATAAAATTCCCCACCGGAGAGGTTATGACGCATAAACGCTATTCCTATCAACCGCGTGCCGGCCACGGTCTGCCCCACGATCCGCTGAACGCTATCATCGGCCCGCGTCCGATTGGCTGGATCAGTTCGATCAGCACCAGCGGTCAGCGCAATCTGGCGCCTTACAGCTTTTTTAACTGCTTTAACTACCATCCGCCGATCATCGGTTTCGCCAGCAGCGGCTGGAAAGACAGCGTACAGAATATCGCTGACACCAAAGAGTTTGTCTGGAATCTGGCGACCCGGCCACTGGCTGAAGCGATGAATGAGAGCTCGGCGTCACTGCCCGCCGATCAGGATGAGTTTGCCTATGCCGGACTGACACCGTTACCCGCCTCACAGGTGAAAGCCAGCCTGGTCGGCGAGAGCCCGGTTAACTTTGAGTGTCGGCTGACGCAGCTGATCCAGTTACAGGATGCACAGGGAAAGCCGATAGAGAGCTGGCTGGTGCTGGGCGAAGCGGTGGCGATCCACATCAGTGAAACGTTGCTGGAAGCGGGTATTTATCAGACCGCCAAAGCCGAGCCGATTCTGCGTGCCGGTGGACCCAGCGCCTACTACGGCATCAGCGAAGCGCAACGCTTCGATTTAGTTCGCCCCGACGCGCGCCGCCGCTAAGGGTTAAAGCGCATCAGGCCGATGCGCTTTAATTTCGCCTACCGCCCTGGCAATCTCCGGTGCCAGCCAGCGGTCCTGTTGCCAGCTTGCCACATGCTGTCGCAGATGCCGCCAGGCACGTAAGGTGCCACGGGCTAACCGCGCCTCGCCGTGAAATTCCAGTGCCTGTGCGGCCAACAGGTATTCGATAGCGATGATGTGATCGACATTGTTCACCAGCTTTAACAGCTTGAGTGCGGAGCCGGTGCCGAGACTCAGGTGATCCTCCTGCAATCCGGAGGTGACGTAGTTGTCCAGCACCGCCGGTTGTGCCAGCTGGCGGTTTTCCGCGCAGAGCGACGCCGCAACATATTGGGCAATCATCATGCCGGAATTGACGCCAGGTTGCGCCACCAGAAACGGCGGCAGCCCACTCACCAGTGGATTAACCAGCCGATCGAGCCGCCGTTCGGCAATGCTACCCAGCTCCGCCAGCGCAATTGCCAGTAAGTCACACGCCATTGCCACCGATTCGCCGTGTGGATTGGCCTGCGAAACCACTCGCCATGCCTGAGGCGTGCCGAGCACCAGCGGATTGTCAGTACAGGCATTCAGCTCGGTCGACACCTGCCACTGCGCATGATCGAACTGATCGCGACAGGCACCATGCACTTGCGGCATTGAGCGCAGGCTGAGAGCATCCTGAGTGCGAATGCCCTGACTCTCGCTTAACACCCTGCTGTCTGCTAATAACTGGCGTAAACGTTCACCGCTGCGCTGGATACCGGGACTGGCTTTCAGCGCCAGCACCTCAGGATCAAAAGCCGCCAGCTGGCCACGCAAGGCTTCAAAACTCATCGCGCCAGTGACATCGGCCCAGTCCAGCAGACGTTCGGCATCGTCGAGCGCCAGGCAGGCGAGACCGGTCATGCACGGCGTGCCGTTGACCAGACTCAGCCCCTCTTTTGCCGCAGGCCGATAAGGCGTTAATCCATTGCGCTCCAGCGCCTGCTGCGCCGGCATCAGCTGCCCATCATACTCCACGTCACCGATGCCAATCAGCGCCAGGCTAATGTGCGCCATATGGGTCAGGTAGCCCACCGAGCCCTGAGACGGAACCTGCGGCGTGATGTGCAAATTAAGCAGCGCCAGCAGTCGTTCCACCAGCGCCACCGACACGCCCGATTTACCGTGACTGTAATTAGCAATCGCGGCACACAGAATGGCGCGGACCTCAGGCTTTCCCAGACCGGGCCCGACGCCACAGGCGTGACTGAGTAAGGTATTCCGTGACAGCTGGCTCAGCTCATCGTCCGGCAGGGTGATATTGCACAGCGCGCCGAGGCCAGTATTGATGCCATAGGCCACCTCTCCTGCCGCCACGATATTACCGACAATTTCCCGACCCTGGGCAATGCGCTGCCAGGCACTGTCGCTCAGCGTCAGCGTCGCGCCCTGTCGCGCCACCTGAACCACGTCACGCCACTGTAGCGGCGTATCGCCCCAGACGATAGTCTGACTCATAGCACCGGCTCCACCTGATGATGACTGGAAATGAACTGTTTAAAACGCGCCGATCCCTGCTCACCAAACATCTCCTGTGGCGTGCCCTGACAATCGATGGTGCCCTGATGCATAAATACCACCCGGTTAGAGACGTTACGCGCGAATCCCATCTCATGCGTAACCACCAGCATGGTACGTCCCTCTTCCGCCAGGCTGCGCATCACCTTCAGCACCTCCCCCACCAGTTCGGGATCGAGCGCCGAGGTCGGTTCATCAAACAGCATGACTTCAGGGTCCATCGCCAGCGCGCGGGCAATCGCCACCCGCTGCTGCTGTCCGCCTGAGAGCTGCGCCGGATAGAAATCCTTGCGGTTCAGCAAGCCAACACGATCCAGCAGCTTCTCTGCCTCGGCGATGCAGGCTTTTTTGTCACGCTTCAGCACGTAATGCGGTCCTTCAATGACGTTTTGCAGCACCGTTAAATGTGACCAGAGATTAAAACTCTGAAATACCATGCCAAGCCGCGAGCGCAACCGCTCAATCTGTCGCGGATTCGCTGCCAGCTGATGACCACGGGCATGGCGCTTCATCTCAATGGTTTCGCCGCCGACACTGACAACGCCGGCATCAGGCGTCTCTAACAGATTGATGCAGCGCAGCAAGGTACTTTTCCCCGAGCCGCTGGCACCCAGAATCGAAATGACATCTCCCTGGTGCGCTTGCAGTGAGATGCCTTTCAGCACCTCCATCGCACCAAAGGATTTATGGATATCGCTGGCCGACAGCGTGACAGGTGGCAGGGTTGACATATTATTCTCCTCCGGGGATCGGCTTAGCGGTTGGTAACGGCTTTTTTGCCGGTTTATGTACCGGTGTCAGACGCCGCTCCAGCAAGGCATACAGTTGAACGATAATGAAATTGAGGATCAGGTAGATTGCCGCGGCGCAGAGAAACACTTCCATGGTGCGATAGGTTCGCTGAATAATCTGCTGCGCCACGCCGGTGACGTCCCAAACCGTGACCAGGCTGGCCAGCGCGGTCGATTTGACCAGCAGAATCGCCTCCGTCGAGTAGGCGGGCAGCGCATAGCGCAACATCACTGGCGCAATAATTCGCCGCAGCAGCAGGCCGCGCGACATACCACACGCCATGCCCGCTTCCACCTGGCCGGGCGGCACCGCCAGTAATGCGCCACGCAGAATCTCTGCGGTGTAGGCAGCGGTACAGAGTGACAGCGCCAGCACCGCGCAGCTAAACGGCTCACGCAAAAACGGCCAGACGAAACTGTGACGGATCACGCCAAACTGCCCGAGTCCGTAGTAGATCAGGAACAGCTGAATCATCAGCGGTGAACCGCGAAACACCAGAATATAGCCACGGGCAAAGGCGCTAAGTAGCCGCCAGCGGCTCATGCGCATCGCCAGGATACCCACTGCCAGCACGCCGCCGCACAGGAAGGCGCTGATAAACAGGCCGAGGGTTACCGGCAACGCGGCGCTCAGCTTAAGAAAGGTGTCACTGAGAAAAGCAAAATCGATCATTATCGGACTCCTTAATGCTGGGCTGCGGTACGGCTTTGCCAGGCACGACCGAGGCGGGATTCGGCCCGCAAAAAGGCACGGTTCGACAGCAGCGTCAGCGCCAGATAGCAGGCACCGCCGACCAGGTAAAAGGTGAAGTATTCCCGGGTGGAACCGGCCGCGATCTGGCTGGCGCGCATCAGTTCCACGATGCCGGTCACCGACACCAGCGCGGAATCTTTCAGGCTCATCTGCCAGACGTTTGACAGCCCCGGCAGCGCATAGCGCGCTACCTGAGGCAGCAGGATGCGCTGCCGTATGCGCCAGCGCGGCATCCCGATAGCCACCGCGGCTTCAATCTCCCCTTTTGCCAGCGCCAGTCGGGCGGCACGGTAGACTTCCGCCTGATAAGAGCCGGAAATCAGCCCGATAGCCAGCGCGCCGATCAGAAACGGCGGCGCTTCGATAAACCCATCAGCACCAAACAGCTGCCCTATCAGGGTGATCAAACCCGATCCGCCGAAGTAGAACAGGTAGATCACCAGCAGTTCAGGAATGCCGCGAAAGACCACCGAATAGCCTTCTCCCAGCCAGCGCACGGCCCGGTGCGGCGATAGCTTTGCCGCCGCCACGCCGGACCCTACTACCGCTCCGACCAGCAGCGCGGCAAAGGAGAGCAGCACGGTGGTCAGCGTCGCGCTCAGGATCAAGCGACCCCAACCGTCTGCACCAAAACTCAGCAGGCTCATCATGATTTACCTCACTCAGGGGGTGACGTCTGTTTTAAACCACTTCTCACTCAGTTTTTTCACCGTGCCATCGGCCAGCGCTGCCTGGATCGCCTGATCGAGTCTGGCTTTCAGATCGTTATCCGCCATCCTCACCCCCATCGCTTCGCCCTCGCCCCAGATCGGACCGCCCAATTGTGGGCCGCTAAAGCTGAGGTTGCTGTTATCGGGGCGCGCCAGCATTGACTGCGCAAACGTCACGTCGTCAAACACGGCGTCGATACGACCCGCCTGCAAATCGAGAATCGCGTCGGCAGAGCTGGTGTACTCGCGAACATCGGCGACATCTTTGAAATATTTATCGATGAACGGCGTATAGACCGTGCCGGAGGCGATCCCGATGCTTTTCCCCTTCAGCGCCGCTTTCAGCGGGGCAATGGCTTGCTCGATCTGCTGAGCATCATCATGCAGCTTGATGATTTGGGCATCGGCAGGCAGCAGACTGCCTTTGGTACTGATAAAGGTGGCGGGCGTTGAGGCGTAAGGTACGGTGAAATTCACCACTTTTTTGCGATCGGGAGTGATAACAATCGCGTCCATAATCACATCATATTTCCCGGCGTTGAGGCCAGCGATCATCCCATCCCAGTTCTGCACTACCAGCTTGCACTGGATTGCCATACGCTGACACAGGTCAGCCATCAGTTCCGGCTCAAAGCCGCCCAGCTTGCCGCCAGGCAGGGTAAGGTTCCAGGGTTCGTAACTGCCTTCGGTAGCAATAGTGATCGATTTCCACTCTTTCGCCTGGGCAGTCACGCCACAGAGCAACAGGCTGGAAGCAAGGGTCGCGAGCGTTAAACGACGAAGGATCTGACGGTGTGTCATACGGTTCTCCTGAAAAGTTGCGGCCTGGTCATCGCCCTGGCGAGATTTAACATAAATTTCACAGGATGATATGTCATGTATATACAAGTTAACGTGGCGCAGTTCATTGCCGTCTTTATCGTTTTGTGAGCCAGACAAGAATTATTCTGCGTGAATGGCCGTCGTTGCACTTGTACATACAACTTAGCAAAGGTTATGCCAGCTCTGTTCTGGCGGTGGAAGGCGGGTTAACAGCGGGCGACACGCGGGTATGCGTCCGCTGTTGCACCTGATTAGCGCAGCGATGCACCGGGTAAGTGCATCGGACTATCAGGCGCTGGCTTGCATCAGCATCCGCTGCAACATCGCTTTCAGTAATTTTTGCAGCTGGCTGGCGCGTGTCTGCTGCCACGCATAGGGCGGCGTCTCATCCATGTAATTAAGCTGTGCCAGCTCCAGCTGTACCGCCTGGATCTGCTGCTGCGGCTGACCGTAAGCGCGGGTGATGTAGCCGCCTTTGAAACGTCCATTCACCACCCAGCTGTAATCACTCTGTTCGGCACACACCGCCTGAATGGCGGCAATCAGTGCCGGACTGCAGCTGGCGCCGTCGTTGGTGCCGACGTTGAGATCGGGCAAACGCCCCTCAAACAGGCGCGGAATCTCGCTGGCGATAGAGTGCGCATCAAACAGCAGCGCATAACCGTGCTGCGCTTTCAGGCGTGCCAGCTCCAGCTGGATCTGCTGGTGATAGGGTTGCCAGATCTGGTCAATATAACCCTGACGCTGGACCGCATCCGGCGTTTTACCGGGCGCAAAAGTGGGCGTGCCGTCAAACAGCGTCTCCGGAAACAGGCCGGTGGTGGCGGTGCTGTAGAGCGGCTGGTTATCCGGCGGCCGGTTGAGATCGATCACGTAACGGGAATAGTGACCAATCAGCACGCTGGCCCCCAGATCACGGACAAAATCGTACAGCAGCGGAATGTGCCAGTCGGTGTCCGGCAGGCCGCGTGCGGCCTCGCTCAGTCCGGCTTCAACCTCTGGCGTCAGTGCGGTACCGGCGTGCGGGATGCTGACCAGCAGCGGCAGCTGGCCCTGAGTAAAATGAAAAGCATTCATCGGCGTTCTCCACGATAGATGACGGTACAGGGCAACTCGCCCCCCAGCCAGTAAACCAGTTCCGCCGGACGAGCCAGCGGCCAGTGGACAAAGTTCGCTACTTTTCCCGCTTCGAGCGAACCCTGTGTGTCGGCTAACCCCAGCGCCTGAGCGCCATAGAGTGTGACCCCGGCCAGCGCCTCTTCCGGCGTCATGCCAAACAGCGTACAGCCCATGTTCAGCATCAGCCGCAGCGACAGAGCGGGTGAAGTGCCAGGATTGGCGTCACTGGCCAGCGCCATCGGCACGCCGTAGCGACGAAACAGTTCCACCGGCGGACGCTGGGTTTCACGCAGCAGATAAAACGCACCGGGCAGCAAAACGGCGACCGTGCCGTGCTGCGCCATCGCCTGCGCATCGGCTTCGGTCGCATATTCAAGATGATCGGCCGACAAGGCTCCAAAGCTGGCCGCCAGCGTCGCCCCGCCCAGCGATGAAAGCTGCTCAGCATGCAACTTCACCGGCAGTCCCAGCGCTTTCGCGCATTCAAATACCCGCGTCACCTGCTGCGGTGAAAACGCCAGATGCTCGCAAAAGGCATCGACCGCATCGGCCAGTCCCGCTGCTTTCACCGCAGGCAACAGGCGCTGGCAGATGATATCAATCCAGCCCTCCGGATGATGTTTAAACTCCGGCGGAAACGCATGGGCGGCCAGACAGGTTGCCCGCACGTCAGCGGCCACGCTGGCACCCAGCCGGCGAATCGCACGCAGCATCCGCAGTTCGCTCTCTTCATCCAGCCCGTAGCCGGACTTGATCTCAACGGTGGTGACGCCTTCCGCCAGCAGGCGATCGAGCCGCCAGCGTGCCGCGGCTACCAGTTGATCCTCGGTCGCGTTGCGGGTGGCGCGCACGGTAGAGAGGATGCCGCCGCCCTGCGCCGCAATCTCCGCATAACTGACACCATTCAGGCGCTGCTCGAACTCCTGGCTGCGATCGCCGCCAAACACCAGATGAGTATGACAATCCACCAGCCCCGGCGTAATAATGCCGCCGGGCAGCAGGTGGTGCTGTTCGGCGATAAAAGCGGGCATCTCCGCTTCAGGGCCGACCCACACCAGCCTGCCCGCCCGGACGACCAGCGCGCCCTGCGGGATCAGATGGTACTTTCCGTCACGCATGGTGACCAGATCGGCTCCGGTCCACACACTCTCTACGCGCATATCCTCTGCCATCGCTGCCTCATGCCTCCGCCGTTTACACTGTGCGTTAAAGTATGTATATGTATATACAACTACATCCGTTGAGGATCAACCATGGCGACTTTTTTTGCCCCGCGCGCAATGCTGGCTGAAGGCTGGCGACATCAGGTTCGGATCTCGGTCAATCCGGCCGGTTTTATTGATGCAGTGACCCCCGACAGCCACGACGCCGGGGCGATCCGGCTGAATGGCGAGGTGATCCCGGCGATCGCTAATCTGCATTCACACGCCTTTCAGCGCGCCATGGCGGGATTAGCCGAGGTGGCGGGCGATCCGCAGGACAGTTTCTGGACCTGGCGCGATCTGATGTACCGGATGGTGCAGCGCCTGACGCCGGAACAGGTCGGCGATATTGCCGCTCTGCTCTACATTGAGATGCTGAAAGGCGGCTACAGCCAGGTGGCAGAATTTCACTATCTGCATCATGATCCTGACGGCGCGCCCTACCCGGACGACGCGATGCTGCAACAGCTGATCCGCGCGGCAGAGATAGCGGGAATCGGTCAGACCCTGCTGCCGGTGCTCTACAGCTACAGCGGTTTTGGTGCCCAGCCGCCTGCGGCCGGACAGAAACGCTTTATTCAGCAAACCGAGAGTTATCTGCAGCAGCAGTCGCGGTTGCATGCGCTGCAACGAAACCGGCCGCTGCTGAATGCCGGTCTCTGCTTCCATTCGCTGCGCGCGGTGAGTGAAAGTCAGATGCATCAGGTGCTGGCAGCCAGTGATCCGGCGCTGCCGGTACATATTCACGTTGCTGAACAGCAAAAAGAGGTCAGCGACTCGCTGGCGTGGAGCGGTGAACGACCCGTGTCGTGGCTGCTGAATCGCTTTGCGGTCGACGCGCGCTGGTGCCTGATTCACGCCACGCATCTGGATGAGAGCGAACTGTCACGTCTCGCTGCCAGCGGCGCGGTGGCGGGATTATGCCCGACCACCGAAGCCAACCTCGGTGATGGCATCTTTCCGGCAGTGGAGTATATCGCCCAGGGCGGACGCTGGGGTATTGGCTCGGACAGCCACGTTTCGCTGAGTATCAACGAAGAGTTACGCTGGCTGGAATATGCCCAGCGGCTGCGTGACCAGCGCCGCAATCGTATCACTCTGCCGGGCCAGGCCTCGGTCGGCGATCTGCTGTGGCAGCAAGCAGCGGCTGGCGGCGCTCAGGCGTGCGGCATTCAGCAAGGGTCGCTGGCGGTGGGACAGCGGGCCGACTGGCTGGTGCTGCGTGACGAGGCGTGGCTCGGCAGCGTGGAGCCCCGTTCGGTGCTGAATCGCTGGCTGTTTGCCGGTCAGCGCGATCAGATCCGTGACGTCTACGTCGCCGGTAAAGCGGTTATCGAGGAGGGTTATCATCCGGCACAGGAAGCCTGTGCCGCCCGGTTCAGTCAGGCGATGGCGGCACTGCGATGATTCGATTTGCGTATGCTGAGCTGGCGGTCAGTCGCTGGCGTAACGGCGGCGGGGAGACCCGCGAGTTAATCAGTTATCCACCTGGCGCGGCCGCGTTTGAATGGCGAGCCAGCATCGCGACGCTGGCGCAGGACGGGCCGTTCTCCGCCTTTCCGGGCGTGGATCGCATCATCACTCTGCTGCACGGTGACGCGGTCGCCCTCACCGCTCCTGGCGTTGAGCAGCGTTTAACGCCGCTCCAGCCCTGGGCGTTTGCTGGCGAACTGGCGTTAAACGCCCGGCTTGAGGGCGGAATCAGTGAGGATTTCAATATCATGACCCGACGCGGGCAATGGCAGGCAACGGTTGAGGTGGTAACCGATGCGGTCAGCAGCCTGCACGGTGTCGCCTGGGTCGTGGCGGGTGCATGGCAGCTGGCAAACGGCGAGCGACTGACGGCACAGCAGGGTGCGGCCTGGGTTGATGAGACGATCCGGCTCAGCCCGATCGGCGACGATGCCCGGCTGCTGCTGACCCGGCTTAACCGTGTCCCTTGAAGCGGCCCAGCAATTTATAACGTGAGCCGGGATAGAGCAGGCGCGCATAGGTGACGATTTTGTTATCGCTCCAGGTCTGACGACGGATCAGCAGGCAGGGCTCATGCTCCTCCAGCGCCAGGTGCTTACGCTGACGCGCATCGGGCAGCACCGCTTCAACAATGTGCTCGCCCGCGGTCAGCGGCGCGACCCGCATCAGATAGGTGTAAGGCGTCTGGCTGTGGTAATCCTGGGTCAGATAATCGGGTGCCACCAGCGGGTTGACCAGTCGATCTTCCAGCTGCACCGGCAGCTCATTTTCGTAATGGACAATCAGCGAGTGATAGAGCGTCTGTCCGGTAGTGAGTCCCAGCACCGCCGCCTGCTCCGGATCGGCTTTATTCTGGCCGATAGCCAGGATCTTGCAGCTATGCTGATGACCGCGCTGGGCGATCTCATCGGCGATGTTATGCACTTCCAGCATCGCGGTATAGCCTTTCATCTCGGCGACAAAGGTGCCGACGCCCTGCATCCGTACCAGAAACCCTTCGCTGGTCAGTTCACGCAGCGCCCGGTTGATCGTCATCCGGCTGACGCCCAGTTCATTCACCAGTTCACTTTCTGAGGGCACACGCTGGTTCGCTTTCCATAGCCCTTCGCGAATCTGGCTGACAATCGCCTGCTTCACCCGCTGATAAATCGGCGCGGGTTCATCGCTCATGGCCGCAGCCAGTTGTGCCAGTGCCGTATGCTCGACCATTTGCTGTTCCTTATCCAGATAATGCCTCAAGTTTACTGTCTCGCTACGTGAATGTATATACATCCGTTTCCGTCGGCTGCGCCCCATCGGTGCAGGCTGTGCATCGCTCTGGTGCAGGTGCTGTATCACACTTTGCCGATCGCCCAGACAGGGCGGGCAGTGCATTTTTGTGATCGGCCTGGCACGCCCTTTGCTACTTGTATAGACAAGAATAGACACTTATGCTTCACTCGCATTATCCCGCTGGATCAGGGCAATGAATATCACGCAGCCCCGCCAGCACACTTGTATAGACAGGAGTAGACTATGTCAGGTTCGTCGCAGGTATTACACCTGGTGCCGGGCGAGGTGGATCTCGCCACATTACGCGCTATCTATCAGGGTAACGTCACGCTTAGCCTTGATCAGTCAGCACGTCAGGCGATTGCCGATGCGCAGCAAACCGTCGAGGCCATCGTCGCCTCCGGCAAGGTGGTGTATGGCATTAATACCGGTTTCGGCAAGCTGGCGCAGACCCAGATTCCGGCGGGCCGGCTGGCCGATCTGCAACGTAACCTGGTGCTGTCGCACAGCGTCGGCCTCGGGGATCTGCTGCCGGACAATGTGACCCGTCTGGTGGTTGCCACCAAAATTATCAGCCTGGCGCGCGGTCACTCCGGGGTGCGGATCGAACTGGTCGAGGCGCTGCTGGCCCTGTTCAACGCGGGCGTGATGCCGGTTATTCCGGAGAAAGGCTCGGTCGGTGCCTCTGGCGATCTGGCGCCGCTGGCCCACATGTCGCTGATGCTGCTGGGCGAAGGCCAGGTGCGGCTCAACGGCGCGCTGATCCCGGCGACGGAAGGCCTGGCCGCGGTTGGGCTGGCACCGTTTGTGCTCGGGCCGAAAGAGGGGCTGGCGCTGCTCAACGGCACCCAGGTCTCGACCGCGCTGGCACTGCGTGGCCTGTTTGAGGGGGAAAACCTGTTTGCCGCCGGACTGATGGCCGGTGCGCTGTCGCTGGAAGCGATTAAAGGCTCGCTGAAGCCGTACGACGCCCGCATTCACCAGGCTCGCGGTCAGCAGGGGCAGATTGCGGTCGCCGCGGCGGTCAGCACCCTGATTGAGGGCAGTGAAATCCTCACCTCTCATACCCACTGCGGCCGGGTGCAGGACCCCTACTCCATCCGCTGCGTACCGCAGGTGATGGGGGCCTGTCTCGACAACCTGTGCCACGCGGCGCGAATATTGCAGATTGAAGCCAACGCCGCTTCTGATAATCCGCTGGTGTTCAGCGACAGCGGCGATGTGATCTCCGGCGGTAACTTCCATGCCGAGCCGGTGGCGTTTGCCGCGGATATCCTGGCGCTGGCGATTGCTGAAGTTGGCGCGATTTCTGAACGTCGCCTGGCGCTGCTGCTGGACACCGGTTTATCCGGTCTGCCGCCGTTTCTGGTGCATGACGGCGGGGTTAACTCCGGCTTTATGATTGCTCAGGTCACCGCCGCGGCGCTGGCCTCCGAGAATAAATCGCTGGCGCATCCCGGCAGCGTGGACAGCCTGCCGACCTCCGCTAACCAGGAAGATCACGTTTCTATGGCGACCTACGCCGCCCGCCGCCTCGGCAGCATGTGTTTCAACAGCGCAGCGGTGGTCGGCATCGAAGCGATGGCTGCGGCGCAGGGCATTGAATTTAACCGACCGCTGAAAAGCTCGCCGACCCTTGAGCAGGCGATTGGCACTATCCGCGAGCAGGTGGCTTTCCTTGAAGAGGACCGCCTGCTGGCACCCGATATCGACGCGATGCGTCAGTGGGCTAGTCGCGCTGACTGGCCTCAGGCTTTGACCGCGCTGCTACCGAGCCTGCGCGCCTTCACTTCTGCTGAATAAGGAATCTGTAATGAGCGAAACCCTGTCTCAGGCCGTGGCCCGCGAAATTCGTGCCCCACATGGCACCACGCTGCACTGCGCCAACTGGCTGATTGAAGCCGCTTACCGGATGATCCAGAACAACCTCGATCCTGACGTTGCCGAGCGGCCGGAAGATCTGGTGGTTTATGGCGGCATTGGCAAAGCGGCGCGTAACTGGGAGTGCTTCGAGCAGATCCTGCGCTCGCTGAAGGCGTTACAGCCGGATGAGACGCTGCTGATCCAGAGCGGCAAGCCGGTCGGGGTGTTCCGTACCCATGCCGATGCACCCCGCGTGCTGCTGGCTAACTCCAACCTGGTGCCGCACTGGGCCAACTGGGATCACTTCCATGAGCTGGATAAGGCGGGCCTGATGATGTATGGCCAGATGACCGCCGGGTCGTGGATCTACATTGGCGCGCAGGGCATCGTGCAGGGAACCTACGAAACCTTCGTTGAAGCGGGACGTCAGCACTACAACAACGATCTGAGCGGACGCTGGATCCTCACTGCCGGTCTCGGCGGTATGGGCGGCGCACAACCGCTGGCGGGCGTGCTGGCGGGAGCCTGCGTGCTGGCCATTGAGTGCCAGGAGTCGCGCATCGATTTCCGTCTGCGTACCCGTTACGTCGATCATAAAGCGACCTCGCTGGATGAGGCTCTGGCGCTGATTAATGAAGCGACCGCAGCGAAAAAAGCCATTTCCGTCGGACTGCTGGGCAATGCGGCAGAGATCCTGCCGGAACTGGTCAAGCGTGCCAGGGCGGGCGGACCGAAACCGGATATCGTCACCGATCAGACCTCGGCCCACGACCCGATCAATGGCTACCTGCCGATTGGCTGGGATCTGGCGCGCTGGCAGCAGGAGAAAGTCTCGCAGCCGAAAGCGGTAGAGAAAGCGGCACGCGCCTCCATGGCGGTTCACGTACAGGCGATGCTCGACTTCTGCCATATGGGCATCCCGACCGTCGACTACGGCAACAATATCCGTCAGGTGGCGCTGGATGAAGGAGTCACCAACGCATTCGACTTCCCTGGCTTTGTCCCGGCTTACATCCGCCCGCTGTTCTGTGAAGGCAAAGGCCCGTTCCGCTGGGTGGCGCTGTCGGGCGATCCGGAAGATATCTACAAAACCGACGCCAAACTTAAAGAACTGTTTCCGCAGCACAAAACCCTGCATCGCTGGCTGGATATGGCGCAGGAGCGCATCGCCTTTCAGGGACTGCCGGCCCGCATCTGCTGGCTCGGTCTGGGCGAACGACACCTTGCTGGCCTGGCCTTCAACGAAATGGTGCGCAATGGTGAACTGAAAGCGCCGGTGGTGATTGGTCGCGACCACCTCGACTGTGGCTCGGTGGCGTCACCGAACCGTGAAACTGAAGCGATGAAAGATGGCTCTGATGCGGTATCAGACTGGCCGTTACTCAATGCGCTGCTCAACACCGCAGGCGGCGCGACCTGGGTCAGCCTGCATCACGGTGGTGGTGTCGGCATGGGCTTCTCGCAGCACGCCGGTATGGTGGTTGTCTGTGACGGCAGCAAAGAGGCCGATGCGCGTCTGGGTCGGGTGTTGTGGAACGATCCGGCGACCGGCGTAATGCGCCACGCCGACGCCGGCTATCCCCAGGCACAGGCCTGTGCTGAGCAGCACGGGCTTAACCTGCCGATGCTGCAGAAGTAATTTATCACCGGGGTCAGCGCCGCGCTGGCCCCGTTTTTTTGCGCCTCATCCTGCTCCAGCGGTCACCGTTACTTATTAGTTATTCCATTTTGATTTAGCCTATAGCCAGATTTCGCCGTTACGGCAATAGACGGCGTGCTCCCCGACCACTAAAGTGAAATCTTCTCATTCTGTATGGAGCGCGATTCTGCATGACCCTTTCCCCCGCCCTGCTTGAAGATGCCCTGCACTGGCGCCGCCAGCTCCATCGCCAGCCGGAATTAGGTTACCAGGAACATCACACCAGCGATCTTATTGCACGCGAACTTGAGCTGACCGGATTACAGGTATTTCGCGGTCTGGCAGGGACGGCCGTGATTGGCACGCTGGTCAATGGTTCCGGCCCGGTCATCGGGCTGCGTGCCGACATGGATGCGCTGCCGATCACCGAAAAAGGTGAGGTCGAATGGCGATCCGCCACGCCGGGCGTGATGCACGCCTGCGGCCACGACGGTCACAGTGCCATTCTGCTGGCCGCTGCCCGACAGCTGGCGGCGACCCGCCAGTTCAGCGGCACGGTGCACTTTATTTTTCAGCCCGCCGAAGAGAATCTGGGCGGTGCGCGTAAAATGGTGGAGGAGGGACTGTTTCAGCGCTTCCCGATGGATGCGGTCTACGCCATGCATAACTGGCCGGGCCTGCCGCTCGGGTCGCTGGCGGTGAATCCTGGTGCGATGATGGCCTCGCTGGATTCGTTTGAGATCACCCTGCACGGCAAAAGTTGCCACGCGGCGATGCCGGAAAGCGGTGCCGATCCGATGGTGGTGGCGGCTGAGCTGATCCTGGCGCTGCAAACCATTCCGTCGCGCCGGCTGTCACCGCTCTCCTCGGCGGTGGTCAGCGTCACGCAGATCCACGGCGGTGAGGCGATTAACGTCATCCCGGAACAGATCGTGTTGCGCGGCACGGTTCGCTGCCTGCAACCGGCGGTACGCGACAAAGTCCGGACGCTGATCGATGAATTTGTGGCCACCCTGCCCCGCCCGTTCGGGGTGAGCGGCGAGACACACTGGTTACCTGGCTATCCGGTAACCGCCAACCATGCCGGTCCGGCGGAGCAGGTGCGCGCAGTGGCGCTGGCAACGCTGGGAGAAGAGCATGTTCACTGGCAGGTTAATCCCTCAATGGCTTCTGAGGATTTTGCCTGCATGATGGAAGCCTGTCCGGGCGCTTACTTCTGGCTCGGCGCCGACGGTGACACCCCGTCGGCGCCGCTGCATAATGCCCGCTACGACTTTAATGACGCGTTGCTGCCAATCGGCATTCGCTTCTGGCAGGATCTGGTGGAACAGGCGCTGCCAATCGCCTGATTCAGTAACCGGCGGCGCGCAGCCGCTGGTCGGCCGCTTCCAGCGAGTCACATTCTCCGCTGGCGCGCAGGCAGCAGGCCAGCTGCAGCCGCAGCGCCTGCGGTACCGGGCGCTGCTGATTAATCACCTGCTCTATCCAGGCGGCGGTCACCGCCGCTGTTTTATCCGCGGGTAACTCAACCTGGACCTCTGGCTGGCGCTCTACCCACACTTCCGCTTCCGATCCCGCGCCGCGGATCACGCTGATCGCCGGGCAACGCTGCGGATTAGCATAAACCTCGCCCTCGGTACCATTCAGCAGCAGCGCAGGCGCATCAATATCGCTGAAGAACTTCGCCACCCGCGGCACATATTCCGGATGCGATACGCTCGACAGCCGCAGCGCCTCGCGTTCGCCAAACGGCGTCGCCAGTTTTGCCAGCGTATGCGCACTGTTACGCACTCCCATCCGCCAGCGCAGCGACAGCTGTTTCGCCATCGGCGGGCAGAGATGATCCACGGTAATAAACGCCAGTTCGCCCGCATCGAGCTTTGCCTGCGCCTGTTCAGCGGTGGTGACCGGCATCACGCCCAGCGCAGCGAACACCGCTTCACTGGTGATGCGCGTCGCGTCGTCACTGACCCCATGCACCAGCACCGGAAAACCGAGCTTCACCAGCAGCAGCGCCAGCAACGGCGTCAGGTTGCCCTGTCGACGTGCGCCGTTATAGCTCGGAATTACCACTGGCATCGGCCGGCTGGCCGGGGCGTTCAGCCTCATCATCTTCGCCTGCATCGCCTGATAAAAACCGCGCATCTCCGCTTCGCCTTCACCCTTGATACGCAGCGCAATCAGAATGCCGCCCAGCTCCAGATCCGGCACTTCGCCCGCCAGCATCGCACTGTAAAGTGCCACGGCGGTGTCGAAATCGATGTCGCGGGCATGGTTTTTTCCGCGGCCGATCTCTTTAATAATTTTATTCAGTTCCATCACTCGCTTCCGGTTAAGTGTGCGGCGGTTCAGCGCCGCGTCGGACGTCGTTTACGCACGGTGCGCGTGGCGGCCGGTGCGGCCGGTATCGCTGCCGGCTCTGGCGGTTCGGGCTGCTCAATCGGGAAAATCGGCAACGCCGCCAGCAGTCGGCTGCCGTAGGCTTTGCTCAGCAGACGGCGATCATAGATAACAATTTCGCCATAACACTGATGGCTGCGAATCAGGCGTCCGACCTGTTGAATCAGGGTAAACGAGGCGCTGGGTAAGCTCTGCACCTCAAACGGATAACGCTTCAGGCTCTTCAGCCATTCGCCTTCGGTTAAAATTACCGGACTGTCTACCGGCGGAAAAGCAATTTTATGAATATGCACCTGACTGAGCAGATCGCCTTTTAAATCGAGCCCTTCCGCGAACGATTGCAGGCCAATCAGAATGCTGGTCTCGCCTTTGCTCACCCGCTGACGATGCAGATCGACCAGTCGGCTACGCGGCTGATCGCCCTGCACCAGCATCGACAGGCGCAAATCGGGCAGGCAGGCGACAAACTGCTGCATCGCCCGGTTGCTGGCGAACAGCACCAGCACCCCTTTATGCTGCTTCAGGCTCATCTGCTGGCGGAAGAAGCCCGCCATCTCAGCGATGTGCTCCGCTTCGTGGGTCATCAGCGGTTCGTAACGCATTTGCGGGATCACCAGCTTGCCCTGTTCAACGTGGTTGAACGGCGAGTCGAGCGCCACAAAACGGTCGCCCGCTTTTTCATTCAGCCCCGACATCTCCTGCAGGCGATTAAAACTGTTGAGCGAGCGCAGCGTGGCGGAGGTAACCACCACATGCGGAATCTTCCGCCACAGCATTTTCTCCAGCTGATCGCTGACGCGAATCCCGGCGCAGTGAAACAGCAGGTGCGCCTGCCCTTCGCGCAGTTCGCGGGTGATCCATTTCGACACAGGTGCGCCGGAGGCTTTCTCCATTGCCGCCAGTCGCCATAGCTTACTGACCGATTCAAACCAGCCGAACTGACGGTTCAGCTGCAGCAGATTACGGTGCAGCCGCACCACATCAACCTTGCCGGTCTGCTCGCTCAGGGCGTTAATCAGGCCTTCGCTCAGGCCCCGCAGCGCATCGCTGAGTTTGAACAACCGGGCGCACAGGTCCAGCAGCTCCTGCGGCAACGCACCCAAAACAAAACGGTATTCGCCCGGCTGATTGTGCGGCGGCAACAGCGGATTGAGCGCCTGGCTGATGATGGTCAGCAGCTCACGCAGCTCCTCGCAGTGCGCTTTCAGCCGCTCCGGATTGGCCAGCGGCGGCGGCGATTTTGGCCGCATCTGGGTCATGATGCTCTCTACCAGCTTGATGAACAGATCCAGCTGCAGGCTGCTCCAGCCTGGGGTGATATCGGCGCTCATCTCCAGCGCGTCCCGCGCCACTTCCGGCAGATGATGGCCTTCATCCAGCACCAGCATCAGATTCTTCGCCGGCGGCAGCACCGATTCGTTTTCCATCGCCGCCATCACCAGCGCATGATTGGCTACCACCACATCGACCTGCTCGATTTCACGCCGCGCCACAAAAAACGGGCATTCGCGATACCAGCGGCAGTGAGCGCCGAGGCAGCTGGCTTTGTCGGTGGAGAGCCGCTGCCACAGGCTGTCGCTGACGTTCTCCTCGCTGTGATCGCGCAGGCCGTCCCACTGATAGCGGTCCAGCGCTTTCTGCAACCGGCCGCACTGCGTCTGCTCCTCTTTGGTGCTGCTGATGGCGTCATCATCCAGGTAGAGCAGCAGATCGCCCTGCTGATCGTCGTCAGCCGCCAGCGCCGCCAGATTGCGCGGACAGACATAGCGGCCGCGACCAAAGGCGGCGGTAAAAGTGAGATCGGGAATGATTTTTTTCAGCAGCGGCAGATCTTTGGTGAAGATTTGATCCTGCAGCGCGACGTTGGCGGTGCTGATCACCAGCCGTTTTTCCTGAGCGCGGCTGGCTGCAATACCGGGGATCAGATAAGAAAGGGTTTTTCCCACGCCGGTTGGCGCTTCCACCGCCAGATGGCGCGCATCATCGCCCGCCAGACATTTTGCCACTTCGGCAATCATCTGCCGCTGGGCGGCGCGCGGAATGAAATCGGGCACCTGCTGCTGCAGCGCTTTATACCACTGCGCTATCTGGCTTTTTACTGCTGCTGTCAGGGCCATTTTGTTTGTTACCACACCATAAAAATTGCCTGTATTTTTACACAGTATGCTGACGACGTCAGCTTTCAGGCAGATTTTTTCGTCTGCGGTTCCAAATCCCGTCTCTTATTGTATTCGGTGCCGGATCAGCTCAGCACTTTAAACATGTAGGTCGTCGCATCCAGCTCGCCGGTGGTGGATTCGGCATAAAAGGGTATCGAGCCGGCGACCTGCCAGTCGAGCGAACGGTAGAGATCGCTGGCGACATCGCCGCTGCGCGTATCCAGCACCAGCAGCGTTTTCCCCATCTGCCGCGCCCGCTGTTCCGCCTGCTGCATCAGCTGACGGGCAATCCCCTGGCGGCGCGCCCGCGGGTGGACCAGCAGTTTGCTGATCTCCGCCCGATGACGGCCGTTGGGCATTGCGCTGTTGTTAATCATCACCGTCGCCACGATCGCGCCGTGCTGACACGCCACCCACAGTTCGTCATTGCCGCTTGCCAGGCTGTAGATCCGATTCTGCCAGAAACGCAGGATCGCCTGCTGATCGGCAGCATCAATAAATCCGACGCTGGCCCCCTGCGCGACGCAGCCCTGCAGCACGTCACAAAGTTCGGATAAGCGCTGCTGCGCCTGCGTCGCGCTGAGCATCTGATAGTCGATCATGGTTTTGCCACCACCAGTAAATAGCGCGCGCCCTCGGTCAGGTGCGCTTCAAAGGCCGATTTGCCAGTCAGATGAAAGCGTAAACAGTCGCCCGGACGTAAGGTCCACTGCTGGTCTGCCATGCTGACGGTCAGGCCGCCTTCACGTAGCCAGATGTGCTGCTCCATACTCTGTATCGGCGGGGCGTCATAATCGATACGCGCACCGGGCCGTAATTTGCCCTCCACCAATTCGCATCTAAAATGAGTAACAGGCGGTGACACATTTCGCCGGTGGAATCCACTGGCTTCATCACTCCATACCGGCTGCTGCTCATACGGGATCAGCAGCTTCGCATCCTCCTCCACTTCACTCAGCAGGCGCGACATCGTTAATCCGTAGGCTACACACAGGCGATTAAGCAATGCGGCAGTGGGGCTGGTCTCGCTTCGCTCAATGCGTGATAATGAGGCACGGCTGATCCCGGTAGCGATTGCAAGCTCATCCAGCGACCAGCCACGTTGCAGACGTAATTCCGCGAGTCGCGCTGCCAGGCGTTGTTCGGTGTTCAGGTCCGACATAGTACCTTCTCATAATTGGGAATAATTTCTCTTATATGAGATATAGCTGAGAAAAGGCGCAGCGGTCAAGTTGTACATTCAAAAATGTATTGTACAACTTAGTTTGCTTCGTTATGGTAATTCCACTCAGATCAGTATAAAGAGGAATTTATGACCCTATACAGTATCGGTGACGTCGCCGAGCGCTGTGGCATAAACCCAGTGACATTGCGCGCCTGGCAAAGACGTTATGGCTTACTGAAGCCGCAACGGACCGAAGGTGGGCATCGTCAGTTTGATGAAGAAGATGTTCAGCGTATTGAAGAGATCATGCGCTGGATCGAGAGCGGCGTGCCGGTCGGCAAAGTTAAAGCGCTGCTGGAAGGGGGTGATGTCGATGCGCATGATGGCTGGACCACCCTGCAGGATGAACTCATCAGTGTGTTACGCCATGTCAGACCCGCCAAACTGCGTAACAAAATTGCGGCTATCGGTCGCGAACATCCGATCGATGCGCTGATTGACCACGTTTTTATGCCGGTGCGTCAGAAGCTCAGTCTTGATCAAAACACCGCCCGTACCATGTGCAGCCTGCTGGATGGCTTGCTGATCGATTATGTGGCGTTCTGCCTGACCGCCAGCCGTAAAAAAGCGGGCAAAGATGCCCTGATTATCGGCTGGGGCATTGATGACCGCACCCGCATCTGGCTGGAAGGCTGGCGCCTGTCGCAGCACGGCTGGCGGATCGATGTGCTGGCTGAACCGCTCGACGTTCCGCGCCCGGAGCTGTTTCCTGGCATGAATATGTTTGTGTTTACCGGAAAAAAACTGACCCGTCGTCAGCAGGAACAGCTGTCGCACTGGCAGGAACAGGGTTACGCCGTGCGGTTGCACGAAACACCCTGATGACAAAAACGCACGCTGGGCACTTTGCCTGCTGCCTTGCGCGCGCTATCATTCCCGCCTCATTACAACGCGCTCAGGTTTTCCCATGAACTGGAAAAAAACATTCTTCGCTACGCTGTTTTTCATTATGGCGGCTGGCGGTACCAGCGGTCTGATGCTGGTCGGTTACTCTCTCATTGTGCACTCACGCTAAACCACCGTTGCAGGCGCTCGAACAGGCGATCGCTGACAATCGCCAGCAGCGCCACCAGTAACGCCCCCTGAATCACATACGCGGTATTAAATCCGCTTAAACCGATGATCACCGGTGAGCCCAGGCTTTTTGCCCCGACCGTCGAGGCGATAGCGGCTGTGCCGATGTTGATGATCACCGAGGTGCGGATACCGGCGATAATCACCGGCGCAGCCAGCGCCAGCTCAATCTGCCACAGACGCTGCCATGCGCTCATCCCGACGCCTTCGGCAATCTCCCGGCTGCTGGCAGGGACGCTGTCGATGCCCGCCAGCGTGCCCTGTAAGATTGGCAACAAGCCATAGAGCAGCAGCGCCACCACCGCTGGCCAGGCACCAAATCCCATCACCGGCACCGCAATCGCTAATACCGCCACCGGCGGGATGGTTTGTCCGGCCGCCACCAGCGTTTCCATTAACGGACGAAACGCCCGACCGGCTTGCCGGGTGACCAGAACCCCACTCCCGACGCCAATCACCATCGCCAGCAGACTCGCGGTGATCACCAGAAACAGGTGCGCCAGCGTCAGCTGCCAGAATGTCTCCTGCTGGTAAAGCGGCCGGGCCAGCTCCGGGAACCAGTGATGAAACAGCGGCCCGCTGTAGGGCATCAGCGTCAGCAGCGCGCCATACAGCAGCACCAGCCACAACAGCGGATCGGTCAGCCAGCGCATGCGGTCTCCTCGCGCAGCGTCAGCAGATCGTTGAAGTAGAGCACGCCCAGCGGCTGTTGCTGTTCATCGATCACCGGCAGTTTGTCGGTGCGCCGGGTAATAAACTGCGACAGCGCTTCACGCAGCGTCAGCCCGGCGGCGATCGGTTCGCCCGTCAGCCATTCGCCCCGTCGCACCGCATCACCGACCTGCCCCAGCGCCAGCAGCCGCACGCCCATTTCGCTGCGGCCAAAGAAGTCCCGCACAAAATCATTTTTCGGCTGGGTCAGCAGCTCAGCGGGTTTACCCTGCTGGACGATCTCACCGTTATCCATCAGCACAAGGCGATCGGCCAGCGTCAGCGCTTCATCAATGTCATGCGTCACCAGCACGATGGTGCGGCCCGACAGCCGGTGAATACGCAGCATCTCCTGTTGCAGCGCGCCGCGGGTCACCGGATCGAGCGCGCCAAAGGGTTCATCCATCAGCAATACCTCCGGATCGGCCGCCAGCGCGCGCGCCACGCCCACCCGCTGCTGCTGTCCGCCGGACAGCTGATGCGGATAACGATTCAGCAGCTGCGGGTCAAGATTCAGCAGTGCCAGTAACGCCGCTATCCGCTGCGTAACCTGCTGTTTTGACCAGCCGAGCAGCGCCGGGACCGTGGCGATATTTTTCTGCACCGTCCAGTGCGGAAACAGGCCGATGGACTGAATGGCATAGCCCATCCGTCGCCGCAGGTCACGGGCATCAAGCTGGCGAATCGACTCACCGGCGAAACGGATCTCGCCGCTGTCGAACTCCACCAGTCGGTTGATCATCTTCAGGGTGGTCGATTTACCGGAACCGGAGGTGCCGAGCAGCACGCAGAACTCCCCTTCCGCCACCGTCAGGGAGAGATCGCTGACCGCCGCTTTGCCGTTGAAGGCGCGCGAAACGCCCTTAAATTCAATCATCTTTTTTCTCCAGCAGTGAGATCAGCAGGCGGAACAGGGCATCGACGGTGACCGCCAGCGCAATCACCGGGATCACGCCCAGCAGCACCAGATCCAGCGCGCTGCTCAGCAGGCCCTGAAAAATAATTGCGCCAAAGCCACCCGCGCCAATCAGCGCCGCCACTACCGCCATGCCCAGGGTTTGCACCACCACCACCCGCAGACCTGCCAGCCACACCGGCAGTGCCAGCGGCACATCGACCGCCATAAACTGCTGCCAGCCGCTCATGCCGACGCCGCGCGCGCTTTCACGTACCTCCTGCGGGACCTGTTGCAGCCCGACCACCACGCTGCGCACCAGCGGCAGTAAGGCGTACAGCACCAGCGCGATCAGGGCCGGTGCCATGCCGATGCCACTGATCCCCCAGTCGCCCAGCCACGGAAAACGCAGTGCCAGTCCCGCCAGCGGAGCAATCAGCAGGCCAAACAGCGCCACCGACGGCACCGTCTGGATCACATTCAGCACGCCAAACACCGCGCTCTGCCAGCGAGGCTGCCGGAACAGCAGAATACCCAGCGGCAGCGCAATAAGTAGCGCAGGCAGAACGGTACCGGCCAGCAACGTCAGATGACGCACCAGCGCGGCGTCAAACACCGCCTGGCGATTGGCATACTCTTTCAGCAGGGAGAGATCGTTAAGCTGGCCGCTGAACAGCAGCAACAGCGGCAGCAGCCACACCTGCAGGTTAAGCAGCAGCTGTGCCAGCCGGTGGCGGGTCAGTTGCCGCACGGTGTCGGTAATCAGCAGCAGCAGCAGCGCCCCGCTGCACCACAGGCCGCTGGCAAAGCTGGTGCGCGCCAGCCGGCTGCCGTGCTGGCTGAGCAGCGTCGCCTGATTGCCACTCAGCCAGATCATTGCCGCCAGCATCAGTTCAGCCGACAACAGCGCCAGACTAAGGCTGATGCGCGACGGCGCAAACCACAGCAGCAGCCACAATACCGCCAGAGGCGGCAGCACTACTGCCGACTGACTGATCTGCCAGCCCATCAGCGGCTCGCCTGCCACCAGCCGATTCGGCGCAAAGGTCAGAAAGGGCAGCGCCACCAGCGACAGGCTGAGCAGCACCAGCAGCAACAGCGCAACGGGTTGCTGACCGGGACGTCGTATCGCTTCCCGCGATATCCGCATCGGTTACAGCAGCTTCTGCTGTTGCAGCCACTCTTTCGCCACGCTGCTGGCATCCTGGCCGTCGACCGCGATTCTGGCGTTCAGCTGTTGCAGCGTTTTCTCGTCGAGCGCGCTGAATACCGGCTTCAGCCACGCATCAATCTGCGGATAGGCTTTCAGCACCGATTCCCGGATAACCGGCGTTGGCGCATAGATCGGCTGTACACCTTTCGGATCGCTCAGCGTCTGTAAACCCAGCGCCGCAACCGGACCGTCGGTACCGTAGGCCATCGCCGCGTTAACCCCTGAGGTTTGCTGCGCCGCCGCACTGATCGTCACCGCGGTATCCCCGCCAGCCAGTGACAGCAGCTGATCCTGTTTAAGATCAAAGCCGTAGGCTTTTTCAAACGCGGGCAACGCATCGCTGCGCTCAATAAATTCTGCCGAGGCGGCCAGCTTGAACGTGCCACCTTTTTTCAGCCAGGCACTGAGATCGGCCAGTGAGGTCAGCTGGTTTTTCTCGGCCAGATCTTTACGTACCGCAATGGTCCAGGTGTTATTGGCAGGCGCAGGCGTCAGCCACACCAGATGGTTTTTCTCAGCATCCAGTTTTTTAACTTTTTCGTAGCCCTGACGGGCATTTTTCCAGGCACTGTCTTTTTCATCATTAAAGAAAAAAGCACCGTTACCGGTATATTCCGGATAGATATCCAGCTCCCCGGCGGTGATGGCCCCGCGCACCACCTGCGTGGTCCCCAGCTGAATTTTATTGACGGTTTTTACACCGTGCTTCTCCAGCACCTGCAAAATCACATTACCCAGCAGCGATCCTTCGGTATCAATTTTCGACCCGACCCGCACCGGATCGGCCGCGTGTGCAATGCCCAGACTGAGCAGCAAGGCGCTCAATCCAACCCAACCCCGAATTCTGACCATGACCTGTTCCTTATCGCGTGTTATCGCCTGTTGTATCAGAGAATTGTTATCGATTGTGCTCACGCCGGGAGATCAGGATGACGCATAACGCGCACTGCGCTGTTCCGGCAGAGCCGTCGCGTGCCCGTTATGAAGACCGTAGCCTGACGCACAGCGGTTTGGTTAGCCGCTTTAAAAGCGTAGCCTGGCTATGCCGGACCGTAGATGACTTTATCGCAAATTGATAACGATTTGAGACTAAAAACTTATTGCTCATAACTGAAATGAATTTACGTCTGGGCGTCTAAACGGCTATTCTCGATACCCTGTTTTCAAAAATAAAAGAATCACAACATCATGTCCGACCTGATCTCTTCCGCCCATGTGGCAACAACAGGGAGTGCGCCGACCGGCGAAACGCAGTGGATCCGCAGCGCGGCCGATGTCTCCCGCTTAGTTAACAGCGGCGATAGCGCCCGCAATAATGCGCGAATTGTGGTCGCCATCGCGCTCGGTGGCGTCTTCCTCGACGCGTACGATCTCGGCGCGCTGGCGTTTGGCATCAAAGACGTGGCGCGCGAATTTAATCTCAGCCCGACCGGCACCGGCATGGTCGCCTCGGCTATCACCTTTGGTGCGATCATTGGCGCGCTGATTGGCGGCTACCTGACCGATAAAATCGGCCGTTATCGGGTCTTCATGGCCGATATGTTCTTTTTCGTGGTGGCGGCGATCGCCTGTGCCTTTGCGCCGAACGAATATGTGCTGGGCGGGGCGCGCTTTGTGATGGGGCTCGGCGTCGGCATCGATCTGCCGGTGGCGATGGCGTTCCTGGCGGAGTTTTCAAAGCTGCGCGGTAAGGGTAACAAGGCGGCCAGCGTGGCGATGTGGTGTCCGACCTGGTATGCGGCGATCAGCATCTCTTATCTGCTGGTGCTGCTGCTCTACGCAGTGCTGCCGGAAAGCCATACCGACTGGCTGTGGCGGCTGATCCTTGGCTTTGGTGCAGTACCGGCGATTATCATCATCGCTATTCGCAGCCGTTACATGAGCGAGTCGCCGGTCTGGGCGGCGAATCAGGGCGATCTGCAGGGCGCCGCCTCTATTTTGCGCAGCGCGTGGAACATTAACGCCCAGGTGGCGCAGGATGCGGCGCTGACGCCGGTCAGACCGGCGCGGCCGGCCAGCTGGCGTAACTACGGTGCGCTGCTGCAGGGGGTCTATCGACGCCGCACCCTGCTGGCGACCATCACCTCCATCGCCTCCTCTTTCGCCTATAACGCGGTGGCGTTTGGCCTGCCGGTGATTATCACCAGCTTCTTTGCCCAGTCGATGCTGACCACCATTCTGGTATCGCTGGCGCTGAATCTGCTGTTTGCCTTTGTCGGCGGTATTCTGGCGGTGCGGCTGGTGCCACGTCTCGGGGCGTGGAAGATGTCGGTGGCCGGTTATGCCTGTCAGTGCGTGGCGCTGCTCGGGCTGGCGCTGATTGGTCGGCCGGAAGGCGGCCAGGAAGCGGCACTGGCGATTGGTATGCTGGCGCTGTTCCTGTTTGGTCAGGGTTTCGGTCCCGGTTCGCATACCATGACCTTTGCTTCGCTCAGCTATCCGACCTCACTGCGCGGCGTCGGCGTTGGCTTTAACCAGACGCTGATGCGTGGCAGTTCGACCCTGTCGCTGTTTCTGTTTCCGGTGCTGGTTGCGGCGCTCGGGACCGGCGTATTCTGGGTCATTTTTCTGGCACCGCTGGCGGGCCTGCTGGCGTTACTGGCGATCCGCTGGGAACCGTCAGGCTACGATGTTGATGCCGAGGATTTTGAGCTGCCGCGTTGATCCTGAATAGCTTCTCAGGATGTAGCGATAACGGCTGCGGAAGATAAAGCGAGGGGAGCGTACGTCGGTAGCAAAGCAGCGCGAGCCGTGCATGGCCCGTGCTGAGCCTGCCTTAAACAGCGATTTTGCGAAGGAGGTATGCTGCCTGAGCCAACGCGTTATCGACGACCAGAACCGCACCTTAGCGTGCGGTTTTTTTATGCCGGAAACGCGTCGAGATGGGCCGGAATGCGCGGAAAAGTATGCAAAAACCACGGAGTGAATTGCTGTGGCTGCTGCTGCATCTGCTGTTCAATGGTTGCCAGCGAACGGTAATCAAAGGCGTCCGCTTCCTGCGGATTAAGCTGCGGCAGACGATCGCTGACGGCAAAGAAGACGTGACCATATTCATGCTCGGTCAGGCCATTGCTCAGCGGCAGGTTGTAGCTTAGCTCGAACATCGGCGTCAGGCTGACCGTCATGCCCATCTCTTCGCGCAGGCGGCGTTCGGCCGCATCCCGGGTCGATTCATGCGGATAAGGATGGCCGCAACAGGTGTTACTCCACAATCCACCACAGTGATATTTATCACTGGCGCGCCGCTGCAACAGCAGCTCCTGCCGGGAATTGAAGACGTAGACCGTCACCGCGCGGTGCAGCAATCCTTTTTCATGCACTTCCAGCTTTTCCATTTTGCCGGTGGGACGATCGAGGTGGTCAACGAGGATAACTTCAATAGCAGACATGGCGTTTCCTTGAGATTATTCCCAACTATTCTGGCACAAGATTGCCTGTTTGGGCGGCCAAAAAAGGTTTTTTTAACGACAGCCAGTCTTTGATAAACAAATGAAGCGGGAAGGAAATCAGGCCAGCGAGGCTGGCCTGGAGAGGAATTATAATTTAAAGCTCTGCACCACCCGCTCAAGCTGGGTGCTCTGAACTTCCATTGCCTGCGCAGCGGCGGAAACCTGCTCCACCAGCACGGCGTTCTGCTGGGTAGTGCCGTCAAGCTGGGTAATCGCCACGTTTACCTGTTCGATACCCATACTCTGTTCACGGCTGGCTGACATGATTTCACTCATCAGGGTGGTCACGCTGCTGACGCCCTGCATCAGCTCATCCATGGTTTGTCCCGCCTGTTCTACCAGCGCGCTGCCGGCATCAATATTCGACACCGACTCTTCGATCAGCTTTTTAATCTCACGCGCCGAGTTAGCCGAACGCTGTGCCAGGTTACGCACTTCGGATGCCACTACGGCAAAACCACGCCCCTGCTCACCGGCCCGCGCCGCTTCCACCGCCGCGTTAAGCGCCAGGATGTTGGTCTGGAAGGCGATGCTGTCGATCACGCTGATGATATCGACCACTTTACGCGAAGAGTGATGAATTTCGCCCATCGTCGTCACCACCTGACGCACCACTTCGGTGCCGCGCGCCGCAACCTGTGACGCATCGCCCGCCAGCTGGTTAGCATGGGTGGCGTTGTCCGCATTCTGCCGTACCGTGCCGGTCAGCTCTTCCATTGAGGCCGCCGTTTCGACAATCGAACTGGCCTGATCTTCAGTACGCGACGAGAGGTTAGCGTTGCCGCTGGCAATTTCGCGTGAGGCGGCGGTTATCGCCAGCGCGCTGTCGCCGACCTGCTGCATCAGCCCCTGCAGGTAGCTGATAAACTGGTTAAAGCTCTGCGCCACCGCGTTAAATTCCGGGCTGTTGCTGGCGGGCAGACGCTGAGTCAGATCCGCACCGCCGGTCGACAGGGCTTCGATGTTGCTGTTAAGCACGCTGAGGCGTTTCATCATGGCGCGGACAAAACCGAGCAGCACCAGCAGCAGGATCACCGCCAGCGGGATCTGCACCAGGCCCAGCCGGGTCAGCATATTGTGAGATTGCGCTTTCAGCAGGCTGGTCGGCAGGCTACTGGCGAGATACCACGGGCTGCCGGGAATCGCCTGCACCAGCAGGGTCTGTTCACCATCGTTGCTATCAAAGGTGGTTTCCAGCGGCTGGCTGCCGACACCGCTCAGCAGCGCTTTCAGCGGCGCGGCCATCGGCAACTGCACATCAGCCAGGTTCTCCAGTTTCGGCGCGGCATTGACCAGCGCACCGTTGCCAACCACTTTACCGTCGGCTTCAACGATCAGCACGTTGCCATGAATGGTTTCACCCATCTGTTTCGCCAGCTGGTTGAAGAAACCGAGCGTTACGTCGATGGTCGAGACGCCCCAGACGGTGCCATCGCGATAGATCGCCATGGCGCAGTTGGTGCGCGGCTGCGGGCTGGCCGCATCCTGATAGGCTTTAGCCCAGGCACACTGTCCTTTCGCTGCCGCCATGCCATCTTTGTACCAGGATTGCTCCCAGTATTTATCAGCCGCATCGGAGTTCCAGTAGGTGTTGACCTGCAGTTCATTACTGGCGTTACGGGCAAAGAAGCTGCTGTTTTTTTCTTTCGCCGGATCGCGACGATTGCGCAGAGGCCAAATACCGCCGCCAAACACGTTGCTGTCCTGATACTGGTTCACCAGCGTAGGCAGTAAGGTGTCGATGGTGGCGCTATCCATCACAGACGCAGCTTCAGTGATGGCGCGCTGCTGCGCCTGGACGCGGTTCATCTGTTCGACGATGCCGGAAGCCAGTGAATCGACCTGATAGCGAACCAGACTTCTTTCGCTGTCGATCAGCTGTGGAGCAACAAACTGGTTAATCACCCAGACGGTGATCAGGAGGAGCGCAACAAAGAAAGCGATGAGTGTTGCGGTGAAGCGGGATTGTGTTGTTTTTAACATCTTTGTTCCCCTGGACCTGGTGTGGCGCGATTGCCTTATTCGGGTTAACGGCGCGGCCCAGCGGAACTTGAGATGAGCAGGATCACAGTTTTAAAATATGACTGATTCGCCTGAGAATTTAGTGTTAGCGCCTGGCGATGCCGCCGCTCCTGATTTGCCCGAAGCAGCGACGTTGCGCGTTATTCCGGTGAATCCACCACCTGCTGACGTGGCCGGAAGATGTGGTTATTGCCGTCAGCCGTCAATCGCTCACGCAACCGTTGCCCGCCGTGCTCATCCGCCTGAGCAAACTGGCGCTCCGCCTCGGTAACCGGCGTGGCCCACAGCAGCGCTGGCCGGTCGCCGTCGCGCTTCGGCAGCTTCAGCTGCGCGCTCTCAGTAGCCAGCTCGCCCGACAGCAAAAAGCTGTCAAAACCCACCGGCGCCACTTCCGACGCCAGCGTATGCCCTTCCCCCAGCCAGGTCAGGCGCGCCCACGGCAGATGCACAAATTCCGCCAGCGCACTGGCCATCTGCACCGCATTGCCTTCGGTCATCACTTCGCCGTCAACCGCCATGCCGAGTTCGATACGGCGATACTGCGGAGCCAGCTCATCAAACAGATAATCAACCTGCGGCATCGGGCGGATGCTCATACCAAGCGTCAGGAAGTACCAGACGCCCTGATGCCAGTGTTGTGAAATCGCCATTGGCGGCCAGCTGCCCTGATCGATGGCGTAATATTTCACCGACTCGCCAAAGCGCGCCTGGTAGCAGGCCATTAAATCCTGCTGCACCTTGTCCCACTCGCTACCGTCGTGCCATTCACGCCAGAACTGGCGCTGCTGTTCAGCGCGGGCGTAATAGTCGTTAGTGGAGGCCGAACCCAGCGGGGCCGTCAGCCGGTTTTTTTTGATACAGCCGGCGGAGAAACTGACCTGCTTCTCCTGATACAGGCTCCAGCCTGGAATAACGGCCAGCAGCTGCCCGTAATACCACAGGGCCGCGCCATCATCGCTCGGCTCCCAGAGCACCTGTAAGCCCGCCGGATCAAGTTCCGGCTCCGCTTCCAGGTTGCGGCAATACTCGGCGCTGAGCAGCGGCGCAATGCCCTGCTCCATCGCTTCGCGATCTTCCTGTGCCGGTGCCGGCAGCAGGTTTCGTAACCAACAGCCGCGCACCGCGTACTGGCTGCGAAACAGATCGGTCGGCCAGATATAAAAATAGGCGGTGCGCGCATCCTGCTCGACAATCGCGGTCAGGGTGTGTTGCTGATTGTGGACTTCAGCAATCAGGGATTTGTACGTCATAGTGCCTCGACAAAGCCTGGAGGAATCCATTTTCCCCGAGAATAGAGCAGGATCGTGACTGCCGCCATCTGAGACAAGGGTAATAGTCTCAAAGTGTGGAGGCTGGGGGTGGATTTGCGAGGCAGATGAGAGAAAGTTAGGTTGATGAGAAAATGAACCTCATGAATTATGTGGTGCCATTAAATATACGTTTAAACGTGCTTTGGGCAGTTATACGTTCGAAGTACGCTATAAGACAATGAGCACGACGACAGCAGCTAATAGGCTAATTAAAAAGCGGGTAGACTAAAATTTCTAAATTTTGCCTTATATCCATAAAAAATCACTTATCAGTTATGAATTCTAATGATTTACTTACATCAATGAAAATTAATTGATAATATCCAGTTGATATTAAATGAATAAGGAATAGTTCTAAAATGACGATTGTAACTGACATTTCCCCTAGTGCGAATGCAGCACCAGCCTCAGCAACAGCAGGAGTTCAAGCCAAAAGGATTGGAACTACTTTAAGGGAACGCTTTCAAAATCACATTCATAAACGTGAATGCAGCGATCAAACCTCACCACAATATAACGAAAAGATGGCAAGTAGAGCTATTGCTGCGTTTGCAGTTAGTTGCCATGGTGGTGTTGATGACATTTTAGCCGGTTCTTCTGTTTGTGATAGCTCTCAAGATGGGGGAATTGATGCTATTTATGTTTCTCATGTTGATAAGTTACTTATCGTAGTTCAGGCAAAATTCAATCAGAATGGACAAAGTACATGGAACACAGCTGATTTCCTAAGATTTAAAGATGCATGTTCAAAATTGCAAAGGCAAGAATATGAAAGATTCGACAGCCAGCTTCAAGCAATATCGTCGGACATAGATGTTGCTCTGGATTCTATGGACTATAAATTTTTATTCGTTATGGCTCACACTGGAAAAACTGGTGCGGCTGACGAGATACTTAGTGATATGCAGGCATGGCAACAAGAACTAAATGAAGCAGCCTGTGTAGATACAACCTCTATTAATCCCAGTGATTACCCATTCCAAGTTCATATTTTTTCTGCTGAGGATATTACCAATGCTATTCAAGGTCAGTCTTTATCTGCAATAAACCTTCAGGATGTAGAGCTTTCTGAATATGGAAAAATATCGGATCCATATGAAGCGTATTTTGGAATTATTACAGCAGATCAAGTCAGTGAATGGTGGGAAAATCACGGTCAACAATTATTTTCAAAAACATTAGGAACATACTAGGAAATACAGATGTTAATGAATCTATAAAAAAGACAGCAATTAGCGCCCCTGAAAACTTTTGGTTTTATAACAATGGGATAACGGTATTAGTTAAATCAGCTAATTCCCATCGTCGTAATGTATCAACAGATCGAACCCGTGGTTTATTTTCTTTTTCTGATATCAGCATAATTAATGGAGCGCAAACAGTAAGCTCGCTAGGCATTCTGGCGAAACAGAAAACCATTGACGATGAATCCCTAAGAAAAGTAAAAATACAAGCTAGATTTATAGTCATAGAAGATGCAGGTATCGTTCGTAGCATTACTCGCGCGAACAATCACCAAAACAGAGTATTAGGTAGAGATTTTGCGTCTCAAGAAACTGAGCAGAACAGATTAAGTAAAGAGCTAATTATTGATGGTTATACTTACCAGTTACTTAGAAATAACGAAAACACCATCTTTTCAAATAATGTAATAACAATTGACGATGCATTAAACTCATTGGTTTGTGCCGGAGGTACGGCTAGTAATATTGTAACACTGAAATCACAGCGTGGTAAGTTTTTTGAAAACCTTGAGGGTGCTTTATATCGTTCCGTATTTAACTCATCGGTATCAAGCGTACGGGTTATAAATACAGTAAAACTTCAAAGAGTTATAGAAAGCAAAATAGAAGAGAAATCAAAAAACATAAATAAATTACGAGACAAAAAAATATACGGCATATTAACACATGGCAACAGATATATGAGCGCTATGGTTTTTCACGAACTCCCAATATGGAAGTCCACAGACATTATCAATATTGATGAAAGCATAGTTACTACTATATTCAATTCTATACTCAGTAGAACCGAATTATTCATAACAAATAATCATGATGGTGCTTATCTGGCACGATTATTTACCAATGTTGAAAAAACTCATCACATGATGTCAGCATTAAAGAAACAGAATTCAAACGTGGCAACATAATAAATGGCAGAATGCCATGCTTAAATTTAGAAAGTAAAAAAGCCTAATTAATATTTTCATACACAATTTTAAATTCCCGTTAGCGTTCTCACCGGATCGACGGGAATTTAGCATTGCTTTTTAAATCCCCTTCTTAAAAAACCATTCGGCATTGAATCAGACAGCCTTAAAAAGGTGATTACAAGACTGAGCATTTCACTATTTTACGGCTTCGCTAAAACTAATCTTAACTCCCCTCACCCCGGATCTCGCCCCATCCTGACCATCGCCCGATACCAGGCGCCGCGCTGAATCGACCATCTCAACCCGACGGCAATCGCCGCGATCTGCTGATCGATCATCGCCTGCTGAAAGCGACCGGTTTCGCGCCCGGACATCGCCTGCGCCCAGTCCGGCATCAGGCCAAAACCTGACTTCAGCATCACCTTCATCACCGGTCTGGCCTGCCAGCTTGGGGCGGGCGCGTTCATCAGCAGGCGCGTCACTTCCGCCGTGCGCTGATCAAAGCGCAGCTCCGGACGCATCTGTTGCAGGTAATCGGCAACATCGAGGACGCTTTTCGGCACCTTCTCCGCGCCCAGCGCTTCGGCGATCAGCGCGGCTTCCTGATAATAGCGATCCTGATCGGCGCGACTGAGACGCGGGTTTTTGTAGCGCAGATGAGCCGCCAGAAAGCGGCTGGTTTCTGCTACGTGAACCCAGGTCAGCAGATGCGGATCGCTGGCCGCATAGGGTTTACCGGCGCTGTCGACGCCGCTGACTTTAAGGTGAATCCGCTTTACCCGTTCAATCAGCGTATGGGCATCCTGAGTGTTACCAAAGGTGGTCACCGCGATAAACTGGCTGGTGCGGCGCAGGCGGCCCATCATATCCTGGCGAAAATTGGAGTGGTCCCAGACGCCCGCCAGCGCTGCCGGGTGCAGCATCTGTAACAGCAGTGCGCTGATACCGCCGCACATCATCGAGGTAAAATCACCGTGGACCTGCCAGATAACGCTATCCGGGCCAAACAGGCCGGGATCGCCGGGCGGCTGAGAAATATCGAATTCATTCAGCGACAGGCCGTTAAGGCGAAACACCTGTTGCTGGATGCGGTCACGCAGATTAATCATGAGCACTCTGATAACGGAAAGGAGGCGGCGCGCCGTTGCTGCCGGCGCGCCGCGCCACCTTCCCTCAGAACGAGGGAAGGTGAACGGTTATAGATAGTCGAACTGGGCGTGCTGGGTACGCGCTGAATCCAGCCCGATCATCACATTGAATTTACCCGGTTCCGCCACCTGCTGCATCTGCTGGTTCCAGAACTTCAGCGCATCGACATCAATCTTAAAGGTCACGGTCTGTGACTCGCCCGCCTTCAGCATGATGCGTTTAAAGCCGCGCAGTTCCTGCACCGGACGGCTGATGGAGGCGACCGGATCGTTCAGATAAAGCTGCACCACGGTGGCACCGTCACGCTTGCCGCTGTTGGTCACCGTAACGCTGGCTTCGATGCTGCCGTTACGCGGCATGGTCGGCGATGACATTTTTACCGGCGACACGGTGAAAGTGGTATAGCTCAGACCGTAACCAAACGGATAGAGCGGGCCGTTGGCCGCATCATAGTAATGCGAGGTATATTTGTTCGGCTTCTCCGGGTTGTACGGACGGCCGGTCGGCAGGTGGTTGTAGTAGATCGGAATCTGGCCCACCGAGCGCGGGAAGGAGACCGGCAGCTTGCCCGACGGATTGTAATCACCGAACAGCACATCAGCGATAGCGTTACCGCCTTCGGTGCCGCTGAACCAGGTTTCCAGCACCGCATCAGCCATCCGATCCTCATTCACCAGCGCCAGCGGACGACCATTCATCAGCACGATCACCAGCGGTTTGCCGGTGGCTTTCAGCGCCGCTAACAGTTTCTGCTGGCTCGGTGGGATCACCAGATCGCTGCGGCTCGACGCTTCATGCGCCATCCCCTGCGCTTCACCTACCGCCGCAACCACCACATCTGCCTGCTTCGCTTTGGCAACCGCGTCATCAATCAGCTGCTGCGGCGAACGGGGATCGACCGATACCGCCTGTTCATACAGGTTTAGGAAATCCTGAATGCCTTTGTTGTCGGTAATATTGGCCCCTTTTTCATACAGCAGCGTCGCTTTGCCCGCCGTGGCATTGCGCATCCCCTGCAGCAGCGAAATGGATTGTTTCGCCACGCCAGCGGCTGACCAACTGCCCATGATGTCGCGCTGGCTGTCTGCCAGCGGACCAATCAGGGCAATGGTGCCCGATTTCTTCAGCGGTAAGGTTTCCAGCCGGTTTTTCAGCAGCACGATACTTTTGCGTGCCACATCGCGTGCTTCGGCCCGATGCAGGCGACTTTCAGCATTGGTATCCTGCGGATCGCTCTCTTTCGGACCCAGATGGCTGTAGGGATCGTTAAACAGTCCCATATCATATTTGACGTTGAGTACGTGACGCGCCGCATCGTCAATTTCCGCCATGCTGACCGCGCCGCTCTTCACCAGATCGGGCAGGTATTTGCTGTAATATTCGTCGCTCATGCTCATATCGACGCCCGACTTCAGCGCGATACGCACCGCATCCTGTGGATCGCTGGCAACGCCATGCTTGATCAGCTCTTTGATCGCGCCGTGATCGCTGATGGTGATCCCTTTAAATTTCCATTTATCGCGCAGCAGATCTTTCAGCAGCCAGCCATCGGCGGTAGCCGGGACACCGTTGATCGAGTTCAGCGCCACCATCACGCCGCCACTGCCGGCATCCAGCGAGGCTTTATAGGGCGGCAGATAATCCTGGAACATCCGCTGTGGGCTCATATCCACGGTGTTGTAATCCCGCCCGCCTTCCACCGCGCCATACAGTGCGAAGTGTTTGACGCTGGTCATGATGTTATAGCGATCGGCCGCGCTTTTGCCCTGCATCGACTGCACCATGCTGCGGCCCATTTCGCCGGTCAGGTAGGTATCTTCGCCAAAGCCTTCTGAGCCACGACCCCAGCGCGGTTCACGGCTGACATCGACCATCGGTGCCCAGGTCATATTCAGGCCATCGTCGGCCGCTTCATAGGCGGAAACCCGCCCTACTTCTTTCACTGCGTCCAGATCCCAGCTGGCGGCCAGGCCGAGTGGGATTGGGAAAATGGTGCGCTGGCCGTGGATCACATCGTAGGCGAAAAACAGCGGAATTTTCAGGCGGCTGAGCTGCATCGCCTGATCCTGCATCGCACGGATATCCTGACGGGTTACGGTATTGAAAATCGCGCCAACCTGACTTTTCTTAATCATCTCCCGGATGACTTCTTTTGGATTATCAGGCCCGACGCTGATTAAACGCAGCTGGCCGATCTTCTCATCCAGCGTCATTTTTTTAAGCAGATCGTTGACGAACGCATCCCGCGCCTGCTCGGTCATCGGGTGGTTACCTGGCATTGTCTCAGCCAATGCCGGTTGCATCGCGAGGGAGACAGCGAGACTAACAGAGTAAATCCATTTCATCAGGTTGGGTTCTCTTAAGTAACTGCGCAATATCGAATAAACAGGCGGCAGTGTGCCACAAGAAGAGAATAGCAGGTAGCCTGCCGGTGTCACACTGCGTTGCAGCGAGTTGACGTGCTACAGTAATGACGCACTGATAAGACAAGGGAATTGCCCATGAAACAGACCTCTGCCCTGCTTTCTGACTTACGCCGCCTGGTCGGCCCTGCGCATCTGCTTACCGAACCTGAACAGACCGCCCGCTACCGTAAAGGCTTTCGCTCCGGCGAAGGCGACGCGCTGGCGGTGGTGTTTCCTGCCACGCTGCTGGAGCTGTGGCGGGTATTGCAGACGCTGGTCAATGCCGACGCCATTATTCTGATGCAGGCGGCGAATACCGGCCTGACTGAAGGCTCGACGCCGCACGGCGACGATTACGATCGTCCGCTGGTGATCATCAGTACGCTGCGGCTGGATAAGCTCCAGTTAATTGATGACGGCAAACAGGTGCTGGCGTTTCCCGGCAGCACGCTCTATCAGCTGGAAAAAGTGCTCAAACCGCTGGGACGCGAGCCGCATTCAGTGATTGGATCGTCCTGCATTGGTGCCTCGGTGCTGGGCGGAATTTGTAATAATTCCGGCGGGTCGCTGATCAAACGCGGCCCGGCCTACAGCGAAATGGCGCTGTTCGCGCAGATAGATGCCCAGGGCAAACTGCGGCTGGTTAACCATCTTGGCATCGATTTAGGGCATTCACCGGAAGAGATTCTGGGCCGGCTGGATGACGATCGCTGGCAGCAGAGCGATGTCCTGCATGATGGCCGTCACGCCTCCGATCATGAATATGCCGACCGGGTTCGTGAAGTGGATGCGGATACGCCCGCCCGCTATAACGCCGATGCGCGTCGCCTGTTTGAAGCCTCCGGCTGTGCCGGTAAGCTGGCGGTCTTCGCCGTGCGTCTCGATACTTTCGCCAGCGAACCGCAGCAGCAGGTGTTCTATATCGGTACCAACGATCCCGACGTGCTGAGCGACATTCGCCGCCACATGCTGGCGCACTTCAGCAATCTGCCGGTAGCGGGTGAATATATGCACCGCGATATCTATGACATCGCCGAAGTCTACGGCAAAGATACCTTTCTGATGATCGACAAGCTGGGCACCGACAAGATGCCGCTGTTCTTCACGCTGAAAGGTCGTGTGGATGCCTGGCTGAGCAAGCTGTCATTTATCAAACCGCACTTCAGCGATCGCCTGTTGCAGCGCCTGAGCCGCCTCTTTCCGGCGCATCTGCCTGAACGAATGAAGCAGTATCGCGACAAATATGAACATTACCTGATGCTGAAAATGTCCGGCGACGGCGTGGCTGAAGCGCGTAACTATTTACGCGATTACTTTCGCGAAGGCGGCGGCGAATTTTTTGAGTGTGATGGGAAAGAAGGTGCCCATGCTTTCCTGCATCGTTTTGCCGCCGCAGGCGCCGCGGTGCGCTATCACGCGGTGCATGCGGATGAGGTGGAAGATATTCTGGCACTGGATATCGCATTGCGACGCAATGACCCTAACTGGTTTGAAACCCTGCCCGAGGCGATAAAAAACTCACTCAGCCACAGCCTCTACTACGGTCACTTTTTCTGTCATGTGTTCCATCAGGATTACATCGTCAGAAAAGGCGTTGATGCTCATCAGCTGAAAGCGCAGATGCTGGAGATTTTACAGGCGCGCGGGGCGGAGTATCCGGCGGAGCACAACGTCGGTCATCTCTATCAGGCCAAACCGCAGCTGGCGGCCTTTTACCGGCAGCTCGATCCCACTAACAGTTTTAATCCGGGGATTGGCAAAACCAGTAAGCATAAGGGATGGGCAGTGAAGCAGGTTTAATCGCCTTATCAGTCAGCCTGCTTATCTGAGCAGGCTGATTGTCACACAACCGGGAAGTCCGTTCGCACCGCCAGCCTCCCGTTGCAGCAGCCCTGCCAATAACTAACATCTTTATCAGAATATTAATTTCCCCTCCCATATTGCACCTGCTTTATTTTATCTCATCGGGTTCTGCGCAATAGTTCACAAAACACCCTGCCGCCAATTGATATTTCGCGTCGCGAAAAATAGATTGTCGCCATAAAAATTCATAGCAAGCATCTTAAATTCATTCAGGGAAGAGTGGTCATGCGAAAAATTAACTACGCGTTAACGTTAATTGAAATAGCCACCGTAATAATTGCGTCAACAGCAATAAGTTCATCACCGGCTTACGCCAGCGGATTTATTGATGACTCGTCGCTAAAGGGAAATGTTTTTTACTGGCAGCGTCAGCGAGATCGCAGAGACACCGATCCCACCAGTGAATATCAGGGGCAGTATCGGGCTAATTTACATCATGCCTCGCTCAACAGTAATCTCGACTATCAGTCAGGCTATGTCGGGGAGTGGATTGGTCTGGACCTCGCGATTTTCGGTGCTGCTGAGCTTTCCAACAGCGGCCCCGCCGCACCCAATGAAATTGGCTTCAGTAAGGCGCGTACCCGCTGGGATGAAAAGTGGAATGGCGACAGCGGCGGTGCTTCTGTTTATAAAGCCGCACTGAAATTAAAATATAACGATTACTGGTTGCGCGCCGGGTATATTCAGCCAACCGGCCAGACAATTATTGCGCCACACTGGAGTTTCTTACCCGGAACCTATCGCGGCGTCGAAGTCGGTGCGCTGTATGATTTCCAGCAGGCCGGTGCATTATCACTCTCCTGGATGTGGAGCGACAAATATAAAGCGCCCTGGTATCGTGACTTATATGATTTTCGTCAGGCTGATGGCAAAACGCCTGTCAGCTATCTGCATTCGTTCGGCATGAAATATGACTTCAAAAATAATCTGGTGCTTGAGGGCGCTTTTGGCCAGGCGGCGGATTATATGGATCAATATTTCGCCAAAGCCTCGTGGTCAGCCACGCCAAACGGCAATGCACTTTACACCAGCTATCAGTTTTACGGGGCGCACGACAAAGTAGCGGGCGGTGCCGCTAATCCCCGTGATGTCTATGACGGCCTGGCCTGGTTACAGGCGATCACTGTCGGCTACACCGTCGGCCCGGTTGATCTGCGACTCGAAGGCACCTGGGTTAAAGCCGAAGGGAATCAGGGCTTCTTTTTACAACGTATGACGCCGGGTTACGCCAGCTCCAACGGACGACTGGATATCTGGTGGGATGCCCGTTCCGACTGGAACGCCAACGGTGAAAAAGCGATTTTTGCCGGTGCCCTGCTCGACTTAACGCCCTGGCAGCTGGCGGGCTGGAAAGTGGGCGGCTCCTGGGTCTGGGGCTGGGACGCCAGACCCGCCACCCAGCCTCAGTTTGACCAGCGTCAACGGCTGACCGAGTCTGCCTGGAACCTCGATCTGATCTACCAGATTCAGCAGGGCCGCGCTAAAGATACGCTGATTAAACTGCACTACACCCGTTACGACAATCACAGCAATCTGCCCAGTTACAGCGGGGGCTACGGCAATATTTTTCAGGACGAGAAGGATATCAAGCTGATGGTGATCGCACCCTTTACCCTGTTCTGACCCACGCCGCTGACCGGGATCTCTCTAGCCGAAACAAGGATGATGACATGTTAACCCAACGTTTTTTTGCGCTCAGCCTGCTGAGCGTTGCCCTCTCCAGCGCTGCCAGTCCGTCGGAGCAGTCGCTGGTAAATCAGATCAGCCAGTTTGGCGTGACCTATCAGGTGAAGGATAATCTGGCCGCCCTGCACGGGGTCGACTGCGCAGCATTAGGGGCAGACTGGGCGGCCTGTAATCGCGCCACCATTACCCTGACCAACCACGGTCCGGCGCTGACGGACAAACACTGGGCCATATATATGAGCAACGTCCATCAGACGCTGCGGGTGGATAACGACCAGTTTAAGATGACCCATATAGTCGGTGATTTAACCCGTCTTGAGCCGACCAATAAGTTCACCGGCATCGGGGCTGGCGAGTCGGTAGAGATTCCGATCGTGAACGAGTACTGGCAGCTGTTTATCACCGATGTGATGCCGCGCTGGTATGTCACCGCCGGTCAGGCAACGCCACAAATCATTGCCAGCACCGACAGCGAAGATCTCAGTAAGTTTGTGCTGCCGTTTGGGGATAACTGGCGACGCAGCGCGGATGACCACAATGTCCTGATGCAGCCCGTCAGCCGCTTTGATAAAAACAGCGATATCACGCCTCTGCCCGCTTCGGCCTTACGCGGTCAGATCAGCCCGACGCCGCTTGAGGTTAAACTTCATCCGCACGATGCCTCACTCAGCCGCGGCGTCACGCTGTCGCTCAACGGGCTGAGTACCGCTACGCGCCAGGCGGTTGTTCAGCGCTTTGAACAACTGGGGGTCCAACAGCGCGCGTCGGGCTATGCGATTACCAGTGACATCCGGCCTGGCTATTTCAGCGGCGCACTGGCCAAATCCGGTGCTTACCGGCTGAATATCAACGCCCGCAGTGCCAGCATCGTCGGCTACGATGCCGCGGGAGCGTTTTATGGGCTGATGTCGATTCTCTCCCTGATCCCTGCTGACGGCACCCCGCAGATCGCCACGCTGGATGCGACAGATGCGCCCCGCTTCGCCTATCGCGGTGCCTTTCTTGATGTGGCACGCAACTTCCACAGCAAGCAGGCGGTATTGCGGCTGCTCGATCAGATGGCGGCATGGAAGATGAATACCTTCCATTTTCACCTGAGTGATGATGAAGGCTGGCGGATTGAAATTCCCGGCCTGCCGGAATTAACCGAGGTGGGCAGCCAGCGCTGTCACGATCTCACTGAACAGCGCTGCCTGCTGCCGCAGCTCGGTTCGGGGCCGTTCAGTGACAACAACGGCAGCGGCTATTTCAGCCGCGCCGACTACATCGAGATTGTGGAGTATGCGCAGGCGCGCCATATCACCGTTATCCCGGAGATCGATATGCCCGCCCATGCGCGTGCGGCAGTGATCGCCATGGAGGCACGCTACCAGCGACTGATGCATGCCGGGCAACCCGATCAGGCCAGTGCATATCGCCTGATCGATCCGACGGATGACTCTAATACCACCTCGGTACAGCTCTACGATCGCACCAGCTATCTCAATCCCTGCATTGATGCTTCCCAGCGCTTTGTCGACAAAGTGATCGGTGAAATTCAGGCGATGCACCGCGAAGCGGGACAGCCGCTGACCACCTGGCATTTCGGGGGTGACGAAGCGAAAAATATTCGCTTCGGGCCGGGCTATTCCGACCGCCACCAGCCTAAGCCCGGCACCGGCCTGCGCGACTGGCAGCAGGAAGATCGTCCCTGGGCTAAATCGCAGGTTTGTCAGGCGCTGATCAACAGCGGAAAAGTCAACGATCTGGCACATCTGCCAAGCTATTTTGCGATGACAGTCAGTGCGATTGTTCAGCGTCACGGTATCGGCAAAATGCAGGCGTGGCAGGACGGTTTAAAAGATGCCAAAGATGCGCGTGCGTTCGCCACCCCACGCGTGGCGGTCAATTTCTGGGATACGCTCTACTGGGGCGGTTTTGACAGCGCCAGTGACTGGACACAGAAAGGCTATGATGTGGTGATTTCCAGCCCCGACTACCTCTATCTCGATTTCCCCTCAGAGGTCAATCCGCAGGAACGCGGCTACTACTGGGGCACCCGCTTCAGTGATGAACGCAAAATATTTGCCTTCGCCCCCGATAACCTGCCGCAGAATGCTGAAACCTCAACAGATCGCGACGGTAACGCTTTCAGCGCTAAATCGGATAAGCCGTGGACCGGTGCCTATGGTCTTTCCGCGCAGCTTTGGAGTGAAACCGTGCGTACCGACCCGCAGATGGAATATATGATTTATCCCCGTTTGTTTGCGGTGGCAGAGCGCAGCTGGCATCGTGCCAGCTGGGAGCTGGACTACCGGGCCGGACGGGAATTTATCGGCGGGCAGACCCGTCTGGTGGATCGTCATGCGCTCCAGCAGGACTGGCAACGCTTCGCTAACCTGCTGGGACAGCGTGAGCTGGCGAAGCTGGACAAAGCCGGTATCGCTTATCGGCTGCCGGTGCCGGGCGCGAAAATTGTCGCAGGCGTGCTGGCGATGAATGTTGCGTTGCCTGGTGTGACGCTGGAATACAGTCTGGATAACGGCACACACTGGCAGCGGTACGATGCCGCTCAACCACCGCAGGTGAGTGGCGCAGTACAGGTACGTTCGGTCAGCGCCGATGGGCTCCGCAGCAGCCGGGTTGAGTCACTGTAAAGCAGAGGGACAGCACGCGGCCGAGGTGCGGTCTGGCAACGTCAGGCCGGATTTATTAGCCCAGGCGGCCAGGCCGGTAAACCGCGATAAAAAAAGGCCAACGTTTGTCGTAATGCTCGTCAGTTAAGGAAATAAGGTCCGAGAGTTCGGGCCTGACCTGCTCCCCGTTAATGAAGTACAACCGGGCTGAAATCCTGATCCCTTCTCTCCCTCGCTAAGCTTTCCTGCGAATTTATATTCATTGATATATTTAACTGACTGTAATCAGGCTTAAACGCGGGCTTTTTTAGAAAGATGACTTTTCACTCTATGTGTTGTTAGCCGTAACGGGCTTCTTATCATATTCAGACCGGTTTATCCCCGCTCGCGCGGGGAACACGGCGATCCTGGAGGATTATAAAGCCGCTCCGGCGGTTTATCCCCGCTCACGCGGGGAACACTGATGCGGCCAACGTTCGGGGAACACTCGCATAATTTTGCCTGCGTCAGCCCCTCCGCCGGTTCATCCCCGCTCGCGCGGGGAACACCCATTGGTCGCGGTCCTCTCCCAGGATGACGACGGTTCATCCCCGCTCGCGCGGGGAACACCAGTCATCCGGCTGCGCGGAGCCGTACTTTTGCGGTTCATCCCCGCTCGCGCGGGGAACACCGTTCATGGTTCTGATGCAGCAGGGCGGGCAGCGGTTCATCCCCGCTCGCGCGGGGAACACTCTAAAATTATCCGTTTGATTACTAACTACTTTTCAGTCAACGCTAATTCTACCGAATTTTACACCCAGACTTAACCCAAATGCACACTAATGCATCAGCACAAAATTCAGGCAAAAAAAGCGCCCATACAGGGTAATGCTGATCAGTTAAGGGTCACCTGAACGATCCAGTAGCTCTGTAAGAATCCGGAAATGCTCACCTGTTTCCGGATTTTTATGCACCCTGGACAGGCACTTGAGAAGTCAAAAGCCGGAGCTTGTGGAGCAGGAACTGTAAGGTGCCTCACTGGCTTATAATCTGTTGAGATATCAGATAATTAAAATGGCGGAACAGCTGAAAGGAGACTGGCCGAATCAACTGAGCTTCTCAGAATCCTGCGGAATGGCCATGAGAATGCGGATGACCCTGCAGGGCGCTTCACCAGGCCGTATACCGAAACTGATGCGTGATCTTGCAAGTATGAGAGAACGGGTGAAGTTACCGACAAGAAGGGAAGGGCCTTCCCGAAGGTGGTAACGGAGAGGCCCTGGAAATACACTACAGCCCCGAAAAAGGGCCAGTCAGTTGCTTAACTGACTGGCATTACGACGTTTGTCGGCCTCAGGATCATGCAATCAGAAGCATGACATCGGGATCGGGAGATTCGCGTTACGACAGTAGCTTCTCTTCTTCGCTGGCCGCCACCGCCTGCTGGCGTCGTTCAATAATCATGGTTTGCGGCGTCGAGAGCAGTATCCCCTCTTTGCGCAGACGCGTCAGAATATCAAACAGCAGGTCGCTCTTCGCGCCAGCGATCTGGCGCTGCCCGGCCACGTTGCCGGTCACGCTCAGTACAATCCCTTGCTGGGTCAGATCTTTGAACGACACCGACGGCTCTGGCGTCTCCAGAATACGTTCGTTTTCGTTGTAGACCTCCAGCAGGATATCGCGCACTTTAGAGGGATCGATATTCAGCGGGAAAGTGAGCGTGATCGTCACCACGCCCTGCGCATTGCCCATGGTGGCGTTACGCACGTTCTGCGAGATGAACTGCGAGTTCGGCACGATGACGGTCGATTTATCGCCTAACTGAATTTCGGTGGCGCGCACGTTAATCCGGCGGATATCCCCTTCAATACCGCTGATGGTCACCAGATCGCCCACTTTTACCGGACGTTCCGTTAACAGAATCAACCCGGAGATAAAGTTCTTCACAATCTCCTGCAGGCCAAAACCGATACCTACCGACAGCGCGCTGACAATCCACGCCAGTTTGTTCCACTGCAGGCCCATGATCGACAGCGTCAGCAGAATAATCAGCACGAAGCCGATGTTGCTGAACAGCGTCACCAGCGACACCCGCATCCCCACGTCCATGGTGGTTTTCGGCAGGAAATCGTTGTCCAGCCAGCGGCGTATTGAACGCAGCACATAGATGCCGACGATCAGGCAGATTATCGCATTCACCATATGCGCCGGTACGATATTCAGGGATTCAAGTCCTTTACCGCCCCAGAACTCGATCACTTTTTGCAGCAGCTCAATCGGCGTTGACGAGGCAAAGGTCCCATTGACCAGCGCCAGTGCCACAACCAGCACCAGAAAGGTTTTGCCGATGGCCGTCAGCAGCGTAGCCGTTTGCTGCAGATGACGCTCATTGATGTTAAGCGAACTCTGAATGCGACGACCGGTTGCGTTACTGGTCGAGAACAGGCTCTCACAGCCATCGTTGAGCAGATGACTGAGGAAGTAGAACGAACCAAACAGCAGGCCGCACCAGATTACTTCATAACTCAGGAAGCGTGCCAGCGTGACGTAACCAATGAGCAGCGACACCAGAATGGCGATGCCGGTCAGCGTCAGGCCCATCTGGATCAGTCCGACCAGCGTCGATCGCGCTTCCGGTGGTGTGCCCGCCTGCGTCATGCGACGACGAACCCGATTGGTGCGCATACTGATCGCCAGCGCGGTACTGCCAATCAGCAGTGCCGTCAGGCCGTTGGCAAAAATAGTGGTATTCAGGCTGGTGCCGACGCTGTAGTTAAACGACTCGACCGTCTGAAAGATAAACACCAGCACGGCGGTAATGGGTGGAAAGGGTTTTAACGCCATCGCCACTTCATTAGAGATGGTCGGTAACCGCCAGCTGGGCCTGCGGGTAGAGAGGAAAGCGCGTCCCAGCCCGGCAATCAGGCCACAAAAGACGCTGAGCCGAACCAGTTGATCCACGAAGTCCTGAACATTTTCAGAAACCTCATCACGGCGGGTAAAGGCCAGGGCGATAAAGTTAAAGGTGAGGACGACAGCCGCCAGGGTGGTCAGGGCGATTGCAGCCGCCAGGAAACTGCGACGTAACTTCCCTTCCGGCAGTTTGTGAATGCTGACCCAGGCCAGAAACTCTTCGCTGTAACGACGGCCGACCGTCATCACTAACAGCGCAGCCAGCAGCCAGAAGACACTGCCCACGCGCCAGCCCGGCTCCCATGAGAGTACCGCGGTGTCCTGCAGCTCCTGCAGGAATTCACCGATTTTCTCGCCATCCAGGTCCTGACTATTGAGCAGCGGTGACCAGAAACGCGGCCCCAGAATGGTGCCGGAGTTCAGCGCCAGCTGGCTTTTTAACTGGTCACGACGCAGGTTAGTAATCTGCGAGGAGAGCGTCAGTGCGCCATTTTTAATGCCTTCGGCCTGTTTGATCTGGTCGTCGAGTTTGCTTTTCTGACTTTCCAGCGCGTTACGCTTGCGCGTCACTTCCGGCGTCTCTTTTACGCCGCTGTCAGCCTTGGGTGCCGGCCCCAGTACCTGCAACTGGGCGTCCAGTTGCTGGCGATCGGGGATCAGCGCCTGTCCCAGCGTGTCGGCATTACCAGAGAGCTCAAGCGCCATTTCATTGAGCTGAGTCAGCTTGTTTTCGCCAGCATCGACGGAGACCTGACTTTTGATTTTATCGAGGATCTTCTGCATTTTCGGCAGTTCAACCGCGGCATTCAGCTTCGGCGGAGCGTCCTGGTCCTGAGCAGCACTGGCCGTATCATCCGCGGCCAGCGTCAGCGCCGGGGCAAATGCCACCAGCGCCAGCATTAACAATGCAAAAAAGGATCGTAGCTTAAACATATGAGTAAGATTCCGGCAGCTTAAATCAGGCGATCGTCCCTCGCCAGTCGCGCGTAGTGTAGGGCTTTGCAAGGGATGGCAATATAGGAATAACGGGCATTTTTCGGGTTAACGTCGGGCGGCCAGAGAGGTAAAAATGGCTTTACGCCTCTGACCGCGTTTTCCCGATGTCCTGCTCAGCCTGCAGGCAATGCCAGTGCGCGCAGTGCGCGACACCGACTCTTTTCTACTCGACGTCGGCACTGCTGGCACCGTTGCTGGCGACCTGGCCTGATTTCTGTTTTTTATACGCCAGCGCGGCGGCCGGCACCGGCGCAGCCTTGCCGGTTTCAATCCAGTCACGCAGGCGGTTGGCATCCGCGAAGTGGGTATATTTGCCAAACGCGTCCAGCACCACCAGCGCTACCGGGCGATTGTTGATCATGGTGCGCATCACCAGGCAGTGGCCCGCCTCGTCGGTGTAGCCGGTTTTAGTCAGCTGAATGCGCCAGTCATTTTTGTACACCAGATGATTGGTGTTGCGGAATGGCAGCGCATAGCTCGGATGCGTGAAGACGGCGGTTTCTTCTTTAGTGGTGCTGAGTGCGCCGAGCAGTGGATATTCGCGCGTCGCCTTGAGTAACTTAATCAGGTCCTGGGCACTGGAGACGTTTTGCGTAGAAAGCCCGGTCGGCTCAACGTAGCGGGTCTGTTTCATACCCAGCGCGCGCGCTTTGGCGTTCATCGCCTGGATAAAGGCGTTATAGCCGCCCGGATAAGCATGAGCCAGGCTGGCGGCGGCGCGGTTCTCTGAGGACATCAGCGCCAGCAGCAGCATATTGCGGCGGCTGATCTGGCTGTTGAGTTTGACGCGTGAAAATACCCCACGCATCTCCGGCGTCTGGCTGACATCCACCGTCAGCATCTCATTCATCGGCAGATGTGCGTCCAGCACCACCATTGCGGTCATCAGTTTGGTGATGGAGGCGATTGGCCTGACCCGATCCGGATGACTGGAAAACAGGACTTTATTGCTGGTGAGATCGACAATCATCGCGCTGCCAGAGGCAATCTGCGGTTGAGCAATCGGCGCCATTTGTGACAGCGAGGTGGTCGCCTTCGCCGGTAATGCCATTCCCTGCCCGGAAACGAGCAGCGCCAGCGAGAACAAAGTGAAACGAATTTTTGCAGGCATCGTAGAAAAAAGACCCGGTTGAGATTGTGCGCTGTGTCAGACACAGGCCGCCCGCATCAGTGCAGTCAGAGCGCGGGCTGGCAGCAGCATCATACGCTGAAGGTTAAGAAATTTCCTGGTGAGATTGTTTCCGGGCGTTAAAAAGGCGCTGCCGCCAGCACGGCGGCAGCGGCAGATCAGAACAGTCGGGGTCCATAACCCCACAGAATGACGGTCATCGCCAGTAACACTTCAAAGACCAGCACGCCAATCGCCAGCGTGGAGCCGGAGAAACGCAGGCTCTCTTCACGGTCAATATTCAGAAACAGCGGAATGCCGATATAGAGCAGATAGCCGGTGTAGACCAGCGCTAAAGCGCCGACCAGCACGCACAGCCAGACAAGCGGATAGAGTGCCACCAGCCCGCTGAGAAACAGCGGTGTGGCGACATAGCCCGCAAACACCGTGCAGCGCTGTACCCCAGGCCGCTGCGGATAATTGCGCGCCATCCAGTGGATCACCCGGCCCATCACCGCCACGCCACCCAGAATAATCAGATAGAACAGGATACCGAGCCCAATCCCGGTAGCGATATTAAGCTGAACAAACTGCCCCTCACCGAGATTCCAGCCCAGTTGCGTGGTGCCGATAAAGGCACAGATAACCGGGATCGCCGCCATCAGCAGAACATGGTGGGTGTAATGGTGCGAGACGCTCTCATTCTCTTGCTTGATATGACGCATTTCCTGATTCGGATGCGCCAGAAGTCCCCAGACATGGTTCATACAGTCACTCCTCTGATGCGAAGGGCTGCCCGAAACGGCAACAGAGTCTCTGAGGGCAGCGACAGTTCAAGTATAAACGGCAGAACAACTTTCGTGGCAGCTGAGCAAAAAAACAGCAAAAATAAGCGCAGGGGCGGACGCCGGGCGGAAGCGAAACCAAAACGCGTATAGACTTAAAGAAACAGAGTCAAACAGGGAGAGTCATTTTGCATTTGGATATCAACGGATTAATTACCCAGTACGGCTATCTGGCGCTGCTGATCGGCTGTATTGCGGAAGGGGAAACGTTTACCTTGCTTGGCGGCGTCGCCGCCCATGAAGGCCTGCTGCACTATGCGGGCGTGGTGCTGGCCGCCATGGCTGGCGGCATCATTGGCGATCAGCTGCTCTACTGGATTGGACGCCGCTATGGCGCGCGCATTCTGCGCCGTCTGAAAAAACATCAGGATAAAGTGGTGAAGGCGAACCGGCTGATCAAGCGCCGGCCCAGCCTGTTTGTCATCGGCGTGCGCTTTATGTATGGCTTCCGTCTGATTGGCCCGATCATTATCGGTGCCAGCCGCCTCAACCCGATGAAGTTTTTCATTCTCAACGTGATTGGGGCGGCAATCTGGGCACTGATTTTTGTCACGCTCGGCTATTTTGCCGGCGGCATCATCGCCCCGTGGCTGCACAAACTCGACCAGCACCTCAAGCATCTGCTGTGGCTGGTCGGTGCGATTGTGTTTGCCTTTGTGCTGCGCTGGGTGATCCGCCGCTGGCATAATCGTCGGGCCGATCAGTAACCTTTGAACTGCGGATTCGCCAGCATGAATCCACCGTCGATGATAAAGGACTGGCCGGTGGTGTAGGTCGCCCATTCAGAACAGAGCCAGGCAACCATGCTGGCGATCTCGTGGGTGTCACCAGGCCGGCCAGCCGGGATCTCCGGCATCTTCACCTTGTGCGCATCTTCATCACTCATCTTATTCATCGGCGTGGCGATCGCGCCGGGTGCCACCGCATTCACCAGAATATTGTGCGGCAGCAGGCTCAGCGCCATCGATTTAGTCAGGCCGCCCGCCGCATGTTTTGCCGCCGTATAGGCCACCGAACCGGGCAGCGGCGTGTGCTCATGCACCGACGTGATATTGATAATCCGGCCACCTTCGCCCTGCTCAACCATCTTACGGGCCGCAATCTGGCCGCAGACAAAGACGCCATCCACGTCGACGGCAAAGGTTTTACGCCAGTCTTCATAGGTGACATCAAGGAAGTCCGCCTTGAAGTTAGCCCCGGCGTTGTTCACCAGCACGTCAATCCGGCCAAACCGATCGATCAGCTGTTGCAGCGACTGACCGCCCTGCTCAGGATCGGCCAAATCCAGCTGGATAATCTCTGCACGCCGGCCTTTATCCCGCACTAACTGTGCGGTACGTTGCGCGCCCTCTTCATCGGAACGCCAGGTGATACCAATGTCAAAGCCCTGCTCTGCCAGCATTTCAGCGCAGCGGCTGCCGATGCCCGAGTCTGATGCGGTGATAATGGCGACTTTACTCTGTGGTGTGGTCATAACGGCCTCCTTTAGGAAAGTGTCATCACCAGTATAACGTCCCTGAAAAATTCGCCCGCCGCCAGCGCCCATTCTGTCAATCGGCCGCTGACGGAATCCGGCACTGAATTAACCCTCTGTGCCAGGCGGCTGCCGACGCTGCCGCCTCGACTATAGTTAGCAATGACACTAACAGGGAGACCAGAATGAGTAAGGTAAAACGCAACATTGAGGACCACGGCGTGATTGGTGATCTGCGCACCTGTGCGCTGGTCGCCAATGACGGCACCATCGATTATCTCTGCTGGCCTGAACTCGACAGCCCTTCGGTTTTTTCCGCGCTGCTCGACAGTGATGACGCCGGACTCTTCTCTCTGGCCCCGGACTGGCAGGATGTGCGCCGCCAGCAGCTCTATCTGCCTGATACCAACATTTTACAAACCCGCTGGCTGGGCGATGAAGGGGTAGCCGAAATCACCGACTACATGCCGATTTGCGATAATGCTGACAAACTGCCCCGGCTGATCCGGCGGGTGAAAATGGTGCGCGGCAAGGCGCGCTTTACCATGCGTTGTTCGCCCCGCCACGACTACGCCCGGGCGCAGACCCGCGCCGAAGTGCAGCATGGCTGCATCGATTTTCACGCCGAAGGTCAGCCTTCGCTGCGGCTGGCCGCCACCGTGGTGATGACGCTGGAGGAAAACAGTGCCACCGCGAATTTTACCCTGCAGGCGGGTGAACATGCCGAATTTGAGTTTGGCAGCGTCAACGACGCGCACATCGAAGCGCTCTCCACCGAACACTGTTTTGAAGAGACGCTGAATTACTGGCGTCGCTGGAGCGCCCGCAGCACCTATCAGGGCCGCTGGCGCGAAATGGTTCAGCGCTCCGCACTGGCGTTAAAACTGCTGACCTCGCATCGTCACGGCTCAATCGCCGCCGCCGCCACCTTTGGCCTGCCGGAAGAGCTGGGCGGCGAGCGCAACTGGGATTATCGCGCCTCATGGATCCGCGACGCCTCATTCAGCATGTATGCCCTGATGCGCCTCGGCTACGTCGATGAAGCCAAACATTTCACCCAATGGGTCGGACGCTGTGTTGAAAACAGCCATCATGACGAAATGCGCCTGCAGGTGATGTACCGGCTGGACAGCGGCACCGAGCTGCACGAAATGGAGCTGCTCAATCTGTCAGGCTACGGGGATTCGCGGCCGGTGCGCATCGGTAATGATGCGTGGCAGCAGACCCAGCTGGATATCTACGGCGAACTGATGGATGCGATCTACCTGGCCAATAAATATGGCGAGGCAATTTCGCAACGTGGCTGGAAGCATGTGACACAGATGATCGATCGGCTGTGCGACAAGTGGAATCAGCCCGATGCCGGTATCTGGGAGATGCGCGGCCAGCCGGAGCATTTTCTGCATTCGCGCCTGATGTGCTGGGTGGCGATGGATCGCGCGCTGCGCCTGGGCATGAAGCGCTCGTTGCCGATGCCGTATGAGCGCTGGGATCGGGTGCGGCGTGAGATCCGGGAAGATATCTGGGCCAACTTCTGGAACAGCGAGCGCGGCCATTTCTCCTCTACCCGTCACGGTGACCATCTTGATGCATCCATGCTGCTGATGCCGCTGGTGCGTTTTGTCGGGGCCACCGATCCCGACTGGCTCGCCACGCTGGATGCGATCAAAACGCATCTGGTCAGCGACGGCATGGTCCGGCGCTACAACATCGACGAGACGCCGGCAGATGGTCTGCAAGGGTCGGAAGGATCGTTTGGTGCCTGTTCATTCTGGTATGTCGAATGCCTGGCCCGCGCGGGCCGGATTCAGGAAGCGCATTTCGAATTTGAGAAGCTGCTAAGCTACGCCAGTCCGCTGGGGCTGTACGCCGAGGAGTTCGACAGTCGTGGCCATGCGCTGGGGAATACGCCACAGGCGCTGACGCATCTGGCGTTAATCAGTGCCGCGTTTTTTCTGAATCGTAAACTCAGTGGTGAAGTGACGTTATGGCAGCCCTGAAGCCGGTTTTTTTATGCCAGCGGTGGCTGAAAAATGCCGGTTTAACACGGGAAGTTACGTAAAGTATTTCCGGCAGGTTAAAATCCTGATTCACATCGTCAGATTAATGAACATATAATGCGCAGCAGGTCACATTGGCCAGCATGGGTTCGACACATTGACAAGCCTGAAACATGGCGATAAAGACTTGTAAAATATGAAAATGAGCATTCGCGCGTTCGCTTCAATCGCATTGGCTTTGGCGGCGTTTAGCCAGTCAGCCTTTGCTGTGGTTTACCCGTTACCGCCGGCCAACAGCCGGTTGATCGGCGAAAATATCGAGATTACTGTTCCTGAGGACAGCAAACTGCCGCTGGAAGCCTTTGCGGCGCAATACCAGATGGGCCTCAGCAACATGCTGGAAGCCAATCCGGGGGTTGACGTTTATCTGCCTAAGGCTGGCAGTAAAATGATCATCCCACAGCAGCTGATCCTGCCTGATGCACCGCGCGAAGGCATTGTGATTAACAGCGCTGAGATGCGTCTCTACTACTACCCGAAAGGCAGCAAAACCGTGGTGGTATTGCCGATTGGTATCGGTGAGCTGGGTAAAGATACCCCGATCAACTGGACCACGGCGGTAGAACGTAAAAAAGATGGCCCGACCTGGACGCCAACCAAAGCGATGCACGCCGAATATGCAGCACGCGGCGAGAATCTGCCAGCCGTCTTCCCGGCCGGTCCGGATAACCCGATGGGGCTGTATGCGCTCTATATCGGCCGCCTCTATGCGATTCACGGCACCAATGCCAACTTTGGTATCGGCCTGCGCGTCAGCCACGGCTGTGTGCGTCTGCGCGCCGAGGATATCAAATGGCTGTACCAGAACGTGCCGGTTGGTACGCGGGTGCAGTTCGTTGATCAGCCGGTGAAAGCTACCGTCGAGCCGGACGGTTCGCGTTATGTCGAAGTGCATAACCCGCTGTCGACCACTGAAGAGCAGTTTAACTCGCGTGAGCTGGTACCGATTACGCTGACGCAGGCGGTGAGTAAAGTGCTGGTTGATGCCAGTGTTAATCAGGACCAGGTGAACGGTGCCATTCAGGGCCGTACCGGTATGCCGGTAAAAGTTAACGGTGTGGAGAACAACATCCAGACCGCACCGGTTGACGTGCCTGAGAACCCGCAGGCTGCGCCACAGGAGCAGCCAATGACGCCAGTCACGTCACAGGGCGCCAGCACCGACGCCGCGCAGCCACAGCAGCAGCCGGTTACGGCACCTGCGCCTGCCACGGCGAATAACAACTCGTAATCGCCGTTTCGCTCTCCGAAGCCAGCGCCCGTCGCTGGCTTTTTTATTGCCTGCATTTGCCAGACCCTGCCCTTCCGTTTGCGCGTTGCCCGCCCGGCCGGGAGCGGTCAGCGCGGCTTCTGGTGTCGCCGTATCGCGCGGCTGGTCGTCATTTTACTGTCATAGAAAGCGCGTATCACACTGCGATGTACCGGTGCAAATCAGCATCCGGCATCCGCAATTCGAGGTACACCATGAGCGAAAACAGTCTCTCTTCTTCCTCATCGACCCGACGCCCTGATTTCAACGGCAAAAGCAGCCGCTTTAGCAAGCCGCTGTTTTTCATCCTGCTGGTCGCCGGGCTGGCGTTTGCCGGGCTGAATCTGGTCAATGATGTTGAACAAACCAACATGCCGGTGACCAGCTATCTGCCGTTCTTCCTGCTGGGACTGGCGCTGCTGATCGCGCTGGGCTTTGAGTTCGTCAACGGCTTTCATGACACCGCTAACGCCGTCGCGACGGTGATCTATACCCATTCACTGACCCCTGGCGTGGCGGTGGTCTGGTCCGGTATCTGTAATTTCCTCGGCGTGCTGCTCTCCAGCGGCGTGGTCGCTTTTGGCATCATCTCCCTGCTGCCGGTCGAGTTGATTCTACAGGCCAGCAGCGGTAACGGCTTTGCCATGGTTTATGCCCTGCTGTTCTCGGCGATTATCTGGAACCTCGGCACCTGGTATTTCGGCCTGCCCTCCTCCTCGTCGCATACCCTGATTGGCTCGATCATCGGCGTCGGGGTGGCGAATGCGATGCTGCACGGGCGCAGCGGCCTGAGCGGTGTCGACTGGGATCAGGCGCTGAAGGTCGGCTATGCGCTGCTGCTGTCACCGGTAGTCGGTTTTGTCTGCGCCGGGCTGTTGCTGTGGGTGATGAAGCTGTTTATCCGCAATCGCCAGCTCTACAGCGCGCCGCAGAATGACCAGCCGCCGCCGGTCTGGATCCGCGGCCTGCTGATCCTGACTTGTACCGGCGTCTCCTTTGCGCACGGCTCTAACGACGGTCAGAAAGGGATGGGGCTGATTATGCTGATCCTGGTCGGCACCATGCCGATCGCCTACGCACTTAACCGATCGCTGCCGCCGGATCAGATCCCACGCGTCGCGGCATTAACCGAGGTCACTGAACATCAGCTGCTGCAACTGCAGCCGGCCGCACCTCAGCCGCCCGCCGCCCGCGACGTGCTGATCGCCTTTGTCGGCAGCAGCCAGCTCAATCCCAACGTGTTACCGGCACTGGCGATGACTCTCAACGAGATTGGCGACCAGATACGCCGCTACGGATCGATGGACAATATTCCGGCGCAGTCGGTGGCCAACACCCGTAACCAGATGTACCTGGCCTCAGAGACCATCAAGCATCTGCAAAGCGCCGAAGTAAAGCTGCCGGAAGAGACCGAACGTAATCTGAAAGCGGTGAAAACCGAGCTCGACAGCGCGACCCGTTTTATTCCGATGTGGGTAAAAGTGGTGGTGGCGATCGCGCTGGGGCTGGGCACCATGGTCGGCTGGCGACGGATTGTGGTGACGGTGGGCGAACGGATTGGTAAAACGCACCTCAGCTATGCGCAGGGTGCCAGCGCCGAGCTGGTGGCGATGGCGACCATTGGCGCGGCAGACGGCTTCGGTCTGCCGGTCTCCACCACTCACGTACTGTCGTCGGGCGTGGCGGGCACCATGGCGGCTAACCGCTCCGGTTTGCAGCTCTCGACGCTGCGTAATCTGGCGGTGGCCTGGGTATTGACCCTGCCGGTGTCGATTCTGCTCTCGGCGCTGCTCTACTGGCTGTTTATTCATCTCTGATCATACAAAACCGGCGGGCCGTTAACCTGTCTGCCGGTTTTGCCAGTAAAGCCGCAGCGTAATCAACAGCGCGCCCAGCACCATCAGCGCCGCCGCCAGATAAACCGACTGCATTCCCCAGTGACCAATGAACAGTCCCGCCACCGGACCGGTCAGGCCGAGGCCGAGATCGAGAAAGGCGGAATAGGTGCCCAGTGCCGATCCCTGATCCTGACGCCCGACCTGCTTAACCGCCTCGACGCCCAGCGCCGGAAAGACCAGCGAGAAGCCGCAGCCGGTAAGAAAGGCCCCCGCGCCCACCAGCCAGGCGCTGTCGGCCTGCCAGATGATGATCAGGCCCAGAGACTCCAGCATAAAAGAGAACAGCGAAACCTGCAGTCCGCCAAAACGGGTGATAAAGCGGCCAAAACCGAGGCGCACCAGCACAAAGCCGAGGCTAAAGACCGACAGCGCCCAGGCCGCACCCTGCCAGTCGCGGCTGGCAAAATAGAGGGTGATAAAGGTGGCGATGACGCCGAAACCGATGGTGCCGCAGCCGAGTGCCAGACCATAGAGCCAGACGCGGGAGAAGACCCGGTGAAACGGAATCCGTTCCCCTACGCTGACGGTCACCGCCGGTTTGCGGCTGGCCATCAGATAGCCGATAACGCCCATCAGCGCAATCAGACCGGCAAAGCCGCTCATGCCTAATCCGCTGTTGAGCATCACCCCAAGCGGCGCGCCAATCGCCATCGCCAGATAGGTGGCGACGCCGTTCCACGAGATGACGCGCGCGGTCTGCATCGGACCGACGATGTTCATGCCCCACAGGGTTGAACCGGTGCTGCTGAAGCTCTCACCCACGCCAAGAAACAGTCGCCCCAGCGCCAGCAGCGCCAGACTCAGCCACGGCCATTCACTCAGCAGCGCAGCGATGATGGTCAGCACCCCGCTCATGCCACAGCAGAGCAATCCCAGCATCACCACCCGTTTCGGACCGAGGCTATCGGCCAGACGACCTGACTGCGGGCGGCTGAGCAGCGTGGCAAAGTATTGAAGGCTGATGATCAGCCCGGCGACAAAGGAACTGAATCCGAGATGGTTTTTGACAAAGCCCGGCAGCACGGCCAGCGGGAGACCAACGGAGAGATAGCAGAAGAAGGTGAAAACGATTACCGAGAGGATACGTTTATTGAGCTGGCTGTTGCTCAATACAGCGACATCAGACATAGCAGGCTTGTAAGGTAAGGGAAATTTTTCCCACTATACCGTCAGGCCGCTAAGGGGTCGCCTGATTTTTTATCACAAACCATGAACAATGGCGTAACGATCGATGGCGTGGGCAATGTCGCCCGAGGATTTTAACGCGCGGATTTCACTGAATAACCCGGTGGCTTCGGTATAGGCTTTGCGCAGGTAACCGAGCCACTGCTTAATGCGTGCTACGTGATACAAGCCGGTATCACCCTGCTTTTCCAGACGGGTATATTTCTGTAATAGCTTAACGACGTCCGGCCAGGGCATCGTTGTCCTCTCAGCGCAGGTTAACTCTACTCAAAACAGGATATAATTTTACCGGCTCGCAGCCATTGCCCAGACGATATGAAGATCCTGATGATGGTTAATAACCCAATTGGAGACGCTATTTTTCAGTTAGTTAACCTAATCGACTGAGCAAAACTCATAAACAAAAATATTATTGCCTCCCGATTAAAAGAGGGAGGCGTAAATCTTAAATGTTCCGCTCACTAACAAGCACTCGCTTAAGCCACCTTCCAGTGCCATCATATGACGTATTGTAGGCATTTCGCGCATGAACAATCTTATGGTTATCGAAAAAAAGCAAATCCCCTGCCTCTAAAACAAAAGATTCAGCCACGGTATCAATCTCCTTTTTAAGTGCGGCTAACGAAGCACTCGCCTGAGGATCTAACCCTTGTGTTACAGGAAAATCAACTCTGACAAGAGGATCATTTTTCGGACCTGAAATAACAGGCGTAATAAGCGCCTTCCCTTTTAGAGAAAAGGTTTCATCATAGCTGATAGTAAATCGTTCCTGACGCAGGATGGCATCAGTTTCAGGTGACAATTTAAATTTCCTTGCAAAAGCTACTTGCGTTCTGGCACCGTTAAAACCACGAACACACAATAAAGCGCAGAGATTAGGCTGTTGTGGTAAGAAACCATCCTCGACATGCCAATCCAGGGTGCAGCTATTCGAGCCTAACTGCGTATTCTCATTACCTTTGATAGGGTAAAGATTGTGGACATGACTTTGTTGGTAAAGATCTATTTTTCCGATGAAGTGCTGCAAAGGGCCGCCTTCTAAGGCAAAGGCCGTAATCATCGAGTCAGCGACTGGCATTAATTTATTTTTACAATCATCAGCGTTTACAGGCGTTGACGGAACAGGTATATCAATAGGTACGCCTTTAATCAGAACAGCAACAAGACCTTCTGGCGCACCCAGTTTTCTGATGGCATCTTTAACTCTTTGCGGTAACGATTCTTTTATTTCTGCAATATCCTTTTCTGCCGCTTTTAAAAGGAGCGCTTTTTCATTATCTGTCAAAGTCAGCACCTTTATATCGATCAGCGAAGGTTTACGCTTAGCCTCAGCTAATATTTTTCGATTATTCACATTCTCTCCTTGTAATTTATACGGTAAATCTTTCCTTTAACGATCTGGCAATCAAAAAAATAAAATGCATTAATAATTCAACGATTATTATCATCAGATAAAACAAAAGCGACAATAACAACTGATATTCATCACTCAGAACAATATAGCTTCTTGCCAGATAGACCAATATAAAACTCATACCAATTGATGATATTATTATCTTAGTTGAATCCATCATTATTAATTTGGCACGCGTATAAGATCTTACCAGCCAACAAAGCGAGATAAGCACAGACAAAAGGGCTATCGGACATATCATTGCGCTCAGAGGTTCAATATTTTCAGGCGACATAACGTAAAAAATAAAAATAATATATATCGCGCTCATAAAAATGGCCGACATAAAGGCAACGAAAAAAAAACCAAACAATTCAGTTTGTTTTTTTACAGCCGCATCATATCTGATAATAAAGTTTTCAACATCGAATATTGATGATGTCGCAATGCAAACCACGCCAAAAAGCATAGCCCATGCTTCTAATTGAAAAGATTTACTGCTGCTATCAGAAGCATTTATAAGATAAGTAATAAATGAGTTACTCATTAATGCTGAAGCCATGATAAAAAGTGCGGAGAAATAGATCCGAAACATTCCTTCTCCCGAAGTTCCGCGAGGTGTAGAAAAAATGTTATGTTTTTTGTTATGGACAAAAACAAACAGTATCATTGATTCAATCCAGGCGGCAGAGACTAAGGCGACAACTGGAGCATACGCATTGCTGAGGCCGTGGCTGATTAACAGGTAACATCCTGAAGTAGAAACAATAAGCCTTACTATCGACGCTGGTAAGATGATCGATGTAGCCTCTTTTAAAATTACTACCCCATGAAGATACCTTCTCATTCCAACAGCAAGCAGAGAAATTGAGAAAAGATGACTCAACAATAAATCATAGCCGTGTATTAAACCATAATAAAGAAAAAGTATGTTTGCCAATATAAAAACTGACAAGATTAGTATAAATGAAAATTTCCGCACTGATGTTACCAGGCCTTGCTTTATCACTACGGTAGTAAGCGGATACACAAAAGCATTTGCAAACATAAATATCGCCAATGCATTTGCATAATCGATAAGACTTTTATAACTGTAAATGGAAATAATGATGGAAATGACTGGCAATTCAAGATTTAAAATAGAAGAACTACCTGCGCCTGGCCACCAGGATTTGAGGAGCTTACGGGCAACTGACATAGACCACCTACTTATAAGGATTAAATTCTTCTAAGAGTTTTTTATAGTCTGTTTGCAGTCTAATGTATTCCTTGTTTTCTAAAAGAATGCCACATACTTTGTCTCTGACGCTGGTCGGTTTTTTCTGAACTTTCCCGTCTTCTAGATCCCAGGTTATCGTCACTTTACTGGTCAATACTTGAGGTTCAACTTTTCTGACTTTCATTCCTTCCTTTTGTGGGAACCAAATCCACGCTGAATGATTGTTAGCATCAATTTTTAACGTTCTGAACAAATTCATTTGTAATAAAAAATGCTGCTCTTCGATATTATATCCTCTTGCTAGTTTATGCATTTGCGGGATCCAGCCTCCGGGAGCACGAGCTGCGATTTCGACAAAGACGACCTGGTTATCTTTGGTGAGAAAAACCTCCAAATGGATCGCACCATCAGGCAAGCATTCAAAGGCAGCAAGTATATCGATGGTGGCTTGAGATAAAATTTCAAATTCATTATCTGATTTTCTGATTTGCACGCTTCCTAATGCAACTCCATCTAAAAAATCAGCATTCGGGCAAGAATATTTGCATATCAACCGCTCAATCATCGCACCATCTTTTATCAAAATATCAATATGATACAAATCCCCTTTGATAAACTCATCAATTTCATAATTAAGATTTAATTTATTTTTTTCACACCATTTGTTTAGTTGCGAACGATTGAAAATTTTAGCGACATTTTCGCTTCCAGCTGAATCGACTTGCTTAGCAAAAACAGGATACCCTAACTTTTTTTCGATATGATTGAGATAGTCGTCTGCTTTATTAGTAAACTCTCCCGGATTGAACTCAATCACGTCAGGAATTTTAACGCTCGATTTTGAAACCACTTTTTTCATAATGATTTTATTTATAAAGGGAAAAATATCTTTTTCAGATATACCAGCAATACCAAAACAATCACGTATCTGAGCTGCAAGCCCTAAGAAATACTCATCATTAGTCACTACTCTAACCTGGCTGAAATCGGTGCAGTTTTCCTTTTTAAAAATTGTTTCACAGGCCTTTTTGACATTATCATAATCAAATTCATCACAAAGAATGTGCTCAGAAAAAGCACATTTATTACTCTCGCTAAGATTCGCGTTCCCGGTATGACCAGTAATTAAAAAAAGCTTAGACTTTATGGCATGAGTGGCAAGGTATTTCCAATCCGCGCGAAAAGTAACTATGTTTTGTAAAACGATAATGATGCTTTTAGTTGCTGTTTCCATCGCACTTCTCCCATGTATCTGTGCTGATATTGACGCCTGTAAAATCTCTGACCATCCCGGAATTAAAATCCCAATGATTCCCTGGAATAATCACTTTCCCGATCCCTTTAGGGATATCTATTACATGCTGAGGGAACGCAAGACCGGATAATTCATTTCTAAGTTCAGTCATAATCTTAATCTCGTCGTCAAGCGACATGACAAAACTTCGCGTAGAATAAACCTCCTGACCATGATAGATATAATAAGGACGAACACCCAATTCGAACAATTTCAAAAACAGTTGCTTTAAAACATCCTTATTATCATTAACACTTTTTAAAAATACAGTCTGGGTAAGCAGAATATATCCCATTTTGCGAAATCGGTTTATTGCGTCAATGATTTCAGGCCGTAACTCATCGGGATGATCAATATGAAGGCTCAGATAAACAACATTGGTTGTTGTTACTATTTCACCCATAAGTTCCCAGTTAATTTTTCCCGGATTTTGCAAAGGGAGGCGCGTGTGAATACGAACAACTTTTATATGCTCAATTTTACGTAACTCAGAGAACAGGTGTTGCAACCCTTTAGGATTCATAAGAGGATCACCACCACTCGCGATGACCTCATAGATGTCGGGATTACTTTTAATATAATTGACAATATTATTTATTTGTTCTTTCCTGAGCCAACCATCAACATCTAAGCCAACCCCAACCCGATCTTGTCTTTCACAGTAACGACAGTTGGCAGCACATGTATAGGATAAAAGAACTAATAATTGCCCTTCATATTTTTTTACAGCTCCGGCAACAGGTGACGATTTCTTTTCGTTCAGTAAATCAACATTTACGTTTGCATAAGGATTTTCACTATCCGGATTAAATTGATACATCGCTTTAACTGACGAACTCTTTTCCATCAGACTATCCAGATACTTTGTGGTTTTTTGAGCAAAAACTTTATTATTTTCTTTATCTTCCATTTTTACGACTCCCCCTCATAACCTGTACATCTGATTTCGTTCCTGACTGATTTTCCAGCTAATAAATCCCGGGCCATTGTTGCTGATTTAACCCGCATCTCTTTAAATGATTCTTCTGTATAAAAGGCTGAGTGCGCGGTTAATATTACATTTTCATTTAATTTCAAATAGGGATGTACCCTTGGCTCTTCCTGAATGACATCCAGCCCCGCAGAAGAAACTTTCCCAGACTTAAACGCATTAACAAGGCCAGGTGTATCAATAATGGCTCCTCGGGCCGTGTTGATTATCACTACTCCTTTTCTCATTTTTTCAAAAGATTGATCATTCAACATTGCATAGGAGGTTTTATTAAGTGAAGCATTGACCGATATAAAATCTGAACTAATCAATAGTTCATCCAGATTTTCAGTACGAACCACACCCATTGACTTGTCTAGCCCGCTTACAACATAGGGATCAAAAAACTGCACATTCAATCCAAAACTTTTAGCTCGTAATGCCACTGAGGCACCAATCCTGCCAAAACCAATAATACCTAATGTTTTACCACGCAAACGAACGGACGGTTTAATGCATGACCAATCCCACTGGTTTTTATTAACCGCATCATCAGAAATTTTTAGTTTTCTGACACAGGCGAGCAATAACGCTATTGTATGATCCGCGACTTCTTCTGTTCCATAATCTGGAATGTTAAAAACCTGAATTTGACGCTTATTGGCTGCTTCGACATCAATGTTGTCATAACCCACTGCAACTTTTATTATGGCCTGACAATGAGGTGTTTTTTTAAAAAAAGAGTCATCAAATTGAATGGCTGGAATACACGCCCATACTAAGATAACAGAAGCTTTATGTAAGAATTTTTCATCCAGTTCGCTTAAACTGGAGATGTGAGTCAGAACGACATCGTTACCACTATTGATTTGTCTTTCAACACATGGAGTGTCAAAATGATGTTCTGTCGTTGAATCGATAATTAATATTGTATCCCTGTTCATCATTTACCACCTATCCATTGGCTTTTTTTCATACTAATTCGACAGATTCGGTTCAGCAAAGAGAAATAAATTACTTCCTGACTTTTTATTGATATAAATCATTATTTAAACAATCAGCTTTTGCGCTCACCTTCTCTGTCTTATCCCAACAGTAACGTAAATTGGATACGTCTTTCCAGTTATTTACCCGCATCAAGCCTGGATAAACAATTGTTATCAGGAGTCTGGCGTCATTGTTCAGGCCTGCATGATGATGATTCACCGCAGCAGGTAACAATAAATCGGAATTGGATGAGTAATCAAAAAATTAACACTTTGTTTTTATTAAATAATTTAACATGGCTATGTTAGATTCATCATCGATACTGACGAGATAGATTGGCTAATTAGCTGACAGCTTTAAAGCCGTTGTTTTGATAGAAAGTGAAGTGAGGGTCGGCGCTTTTGACTATGAAAATTTAGGGTGATAGGGAATGGCAGACAGATAGAATTTAACGTAAATAAGAAGGAAAGCGGCCAGATAAATTCCAGAACATGCGTGGTAAGAAAGAGTCAATCACAGCTGATTTCTGACTGAATCATTCCAGACTATTTCTGCCGTTTAATGAGTGAAGTAATCTCTTTTGCACTATTCGGATTGAATGTTCGATGCAATGTTCAAACTTAATATCCCTTTTACATCGCGAGTACTCAGACCAGGCCCTATCTGGCAATTACATTCGCTGGATAGCGTTTGCAATATCTTTGGACGTTTTCAGCGCGCGGATCTCACTGAATAACCCGTCGGCTTCGGTATAGGCTTTGCGAAGGTAACCGAGCCACTGCTTAATGCGTGCTACGTGATACAAGCCGGTATCACCCTGCTTTTCCAGACGGGTATATTTCTGTAATAGCTTAACAACGTCCGGCCAGGGCATCGGCGGTTCGTTGTACTTCACCACCCGACTAAGGTTGGGAATACTGAGCGCGCCACGGCCTAACATCACCGCCTCACAGCCGGTAATCCGCAGGCAGTCCTGCGCACTTTGCCAGTCAAAAATCTCGCCGTTGGCGATCACCGGAATCTTCAGCCGCTGGCGAATCTCGCCAATCGCCTGCCAGTTAATGGCGTCAGCACGATAACCGTCTTCCTTGGTCCGGCCGTGTACCACCAGTTCAGTGGCACCTGCCTGTTCTGCCGCGTCGGCAATCTCCAGACTGCGGGCGCTGGAGTCCCAGCCAAGCCGTACTTTGACCGTTACCGGCAAATCTGCAGGCACCGCTTCACGCATCGCTTTCGCGCCGCGATAGATCAGATCGGGATCTTTAAGAAGAGTGGCACCGCCGCCGCTGCCATTCACCAGTTTCGACGGACAGCCGCAGTTGAGGTCAACACCCCAGGAGCCGAGTTCCACCGCGCGGGCGGCGTTTTCAGCTAACCATTCGGGATGCTGCCCCAGCAGCTGCAGACGCACCCGCGTGCCGGAAGGCGTGCGGCTGGCATGTTGCAGTTCGGGGCAGAGACGGTAGAAGGATTTTACCGGCAGCAGTTGATCGACCACGCGCAAAAACTCAGTGATGCACAAATCGTAGTCGTTCACTTCCGATAACAGCTGGCGCACCAGCGAATCAAGCACGCCCTCCATCGGCGCCAGTAAAACCCTCATACTCAGACGTTTCCGGTACGCTTCGCTGCCGGACGACGCGGACGAGCAGCCGGTCGATCACCCTGCGGAGCTGGCTGGCTCTGACGACGCGCCTGAGGCCGCTTTTCGCCTGATGAACGTGGCGCACCGGCACCCTGTCCACCCTGGCTGCGACCACGACCGCCGCCGCCTGCACCGCCACGCGACTGCTGTTGACGACCGTTAATGATCGGTTCCGCTTTAATGCTCGGATCGGGCTCATAACCGGCAATCGCCAGACGCGGAATCTCGCGCTTCAGCAGACGTTCGATGTCACGCAGCAGTTTATGCTCGTCAACGCAGACCAGCGATAACGCCACACCGGTGGCCGCGGCACGACCGGTACGGCCGATACGGTGGACATAATCTTCGGCAACGTTAGGCAGCTCGTAGTTCACCACGTGCGGCAGCTCTTCAATATCCAGGCCACGGGCCGCGATATCGGTCGCCACCAGCACGCGAATGCCGCCGGATTTAAAGTCGGCCAGCGCACGGGTACGGGCACCCTGGCTTTTATTGCCGTGGATGGCGGCGGCGGTGATGCCATCTTTGCCCAACTGCTCGGCAAGGTGGTTAGCGCCATGCTTGGTGCGGGTAAAGACCAGCACCTGCTGCCAGTTGCCTTCGCCGATCAGCTGCGACAGCAGTTCCCGCTTACGCTTCTTATCCACGAAGTGAACCTGTTGCGCCACCTGCTCGGAAGCGGTGTTGCGGCGGGCCACTTCCACCAGCTCAGGATTAGTCAGCAGTTTCTCAGCCAGGCCTTTGATCTCATCAGAGAAGGTGGCGGAGAACAGCAGGTTCTGGCGTTTCGCCGGCAGACGCGCCAGCACGCGACGGATGTCGTGGATAAAGCCCATATCGAGCATCCGATCCGCTTCATCCAGCACCAGAATTTCGACCTGTGACAGGTCAACGGCGTTCTGTTGCGCCAGATCCAGCAGACGGCCTGGCGTCGCCACCAGAATATCGACGCCGCCACGCAGTTTAAGCATCTGCGGGTTGATGCTGACGCCACCGAAGACCACCAGTGAGCGCAGCGGCAGATATTTGCTGTATTCGCTGACGTTTTCGCCTACCTGCGCCGCCAGTTCACGGGTCGGGGTGAGGATCAACGCCCGCACCGGACGACGACCGCGGATAGCGCCCGCGTTGGCAGAGAGTTTTTGCAGTAACGGTAAGGTAAAGCCGGCCGTTTTGCCGGTGCCGGTCTGGGCACTCGCCAGCAGATCGCGGCCTGCCAGCACCACAGGAATCGCCTGGCGCTGGATAGGTGTAGGTTCGCTGTAGCCTTGTTCGGCAACCGCGCGCAAAATATCGGCACTCAGGCCGAGAGAGTCAAAAGACATTACGTGGTTTACTCCGGTCCGCTCTGGCCGTGATTCACGGTGTAGTTTTCAGAGGGATAGTGACGCCAGCTGGGGCTGACGCGTGAAAAGGGCACAAACTACGATGCGTAAGCGGGCGAGTGTAACAGCTTTAGCTGCACTGTGCGAGATAGCTCACATTTCCTGACATAACTTAGTGCGTTAGAAACAGGAAGGCCACCTTGCGGTGGCCTTCAACTTAGCTACGTTTTTTTTCAATGCGCCGCGGCGGTTCTTTCGCCAGCAGCGACACCAGCGCCGGACCCAGCAACATCACTACGCCAAGCGAGGCCAGCAGCAGGTTGTTGTGGTAAATCCGCGACACCAGGAACAGTGTCATCATGGCCGCGCCAAAGTAGTAAGTGGTGGTCGCTTCTTCAAGATAATCACCGAGCGTGCGTAAACGGGCACTGCGCTGCGTCACCAGCATGGCGATAAACACCAGTGCATAAGTGGTCACCAGCGTGCTGCAGACATCAACCAGGGCTTTGTGTTTCCAGCCCCAGATCAGCGCCGCGATCACCAGTAAATGCATCGCAATGTGCACGTACGTCTGACCCGTGATGATTTGAATACGATTAGACCATTTCATTCAATTCTCCTGGCAGACCCAACAGGTCGCCCAAGTGCTACCGGCACAAGCCGGAAACGGTTTCCTCAATGTAAAACAATTTTCGGATAACGCCTTAATTATCGCCCTTCTTCACCCTCCATTTGTGACAAAGACTACACTTTGATTCTATTGATGATGAAAAGGAGTGCGTCGCGAGTATGCCACAAAACCAGCAAGGATTTTCAATAAAAGTCCTGACGATCAATACACACAAGGGTTTCGCCCCTTTTAATCGCCGCTTCATCCTGCCTGAATTACGCGATGCTGTTCGCGCAACGGAGGCGGATGTGGTCTTCCTGCAGGAGGTGATGGGCACCCATGCCATCCACTCTCTTAACCATGAAGAATGGCCTGAATCGCCGCATTATGAGTTTCTGGCCGACACCATATGGAACGATTTCGCCTATGGGCGCAACGCGGTCTATCCGGAAGGACATCACGGCAATGCGGTGCTGTCCCGTTTCCCGATCACCGAATATGAAAACCGGGATATCTCGGTGGCGGGCAGTGAAAACCGCGGCATGCTGCATTGTCAGATTGCCCTGCCTGAGCCGCACGGCACGCTGCATGTCATCTGCGTTCATCTGGGTCTGAAAGAAGCGCATCGTCACGCGCAGATGAAAAAAATCTGTGAAATGGTCAACTCACTGCCGCCCGACGCGCCGGTGGTGGTAGCCGGTGATTTTAATGACTGGCAGCGACGCGCCAACGCCATCTTAAAACATGGCGCAGGCCTGAAAGAGGTATTCAGCATGAAAACCGGACGCCCGGCGCGCACCTTCCCGGCGCGCTTTCCGATCCTGCGGCTCGACCGCATCTATGTGCGCAACGCTACGGTCAGTCATCCGTGGACGCTGCCGCGAAAACCCTGGTCGCATCTTTCCGATCATGCGCCGCTGGCGGTGGAGATTCATCTATGAATTTTCACTGGCAAGAGGGTAACAAGCTGCGCCTGCTGGAGAATGGCGAAGAGTTTTTCCCGCAGGTATTCGGGGCGATTCAGCGTGCCGAACGCACCGTGCTGCTGGAAACCTTTATTCTGTTTGAAGATGAGGTTGGTAACGCCCTGCATCGCGAACTGCTGGCGGCCGCCCAGCGCGGCGTCAGAGTTGAAGTGATGGTGGATGGCTACGGCTCGCCCGATCTCTCCGACAAATTCGTCAACAGCCTGACCGGCGCGGGCGTGCGTTTCATCTATTACGATCCGCGCCCGCTGGTGATGGGAATGCGCACCAACGTGTTCCGCCGCCTGCACCGTAAAACGGTGGTGGTGGATGAGGTGGTCGCCTTTGTGGGCGGGATTAACTTCTCGGCTGAGCACAACAGTGACTATGGTCCGGAAGCCAAGCAGGATTACGCGGTGCAGGTGAAAGGCCCGGTGGTGGGAGATATCGCCCGCTATCTGCAACAGGCGATTGGCAGCGAGCAGGCCACCCGCCGCTGGTGGGGATCGCGCTCGCATCGCCCGGCCGTCAACGCCACGCCGGGCGACGCCCAGGTGCTGTATGTCTATCGCGATAACGACGATCACCGTGATGACATCGAAATGCACTATCTGGAGATGCTGCGCGAGGCGAAACGCGATGTGATTATCGCTAACGCCTACTTCTTCCCTGGCTACCGGCTGCTGCGCGAAATGCGCAATGCGGCCCAGCGCGGGGTGCGCGTCCGGCTGATTGTGCAGGGCGAACCCGATATGCCGATTGTCAAAGTCGGGGCCGAACTGCTCTACAACTACCTGGTCGATGCGGGGGTCGAAGTCTACGAATATTGCCGTCGTCCGCTGCACGGTAAGGTGGCGGTGAAAGATGATCACTGGGCGACCGTTGGCTCCAGCAATCTCGATCCGCTCAGCCTGTCGCTTAACCTCGAAGCCAACCTGATTATTCACGATCGTCAGTTTAACCAGACGCTACGCGATAACCTTGAAGCCCTGCTGGCTAAAGATTGCCAGCGGGTAGAGGACGATCGCCTGCCGCCGCGTAACTGGTGGCAACTGAGTAAGAGTGTGGTGGTGTTCCACTTTCTGCGTCATTTCCCGGCCATCGCCGGCTGGTTACCGGCGCATACGCCGCTGCTGGCGCAGGTTGATGCGCCGGTTCAGCCGGAAATGGAGACGCAGGATCGTGTTGAAGCCGACAATGAAGGAGCAAAACCCTGATGGCGAAAAAGCATCCACGCTGGCAACTGGCGAAAAAAATTCTCACCGTGCTGTTCTTCATTGCGGTGATTGTGCTGCTGGTGGTCTATGCACGTAAGGTGAACTGGGAAGATGTCTATGACGTGATCGTCAACTACAACCGGTTTGTGGTGCTGACCGCCGCCGGGCTGGTGGTGATCAGTTACCTGGTCTATGGCTGTTACGATTTGATTGGCCGGGCCTACTGCGGTCATAAGCTGGCGAAACGCCAGGTGATGCTGGTGTCGTTTATCTGTTACGCCTTCAACCTGACGCTGAGTACCTGGGTCGGCGGTGTGGCGATGCGCTACCGGCTCTATTCCCGCCTCGGGCTCGACAGCGGCACCATCACCCGCATCTTTTCACTGAGTATCGCCACCAACTGGCTGGGCTATATCCTGCTGGCTGGCGTGGTGTTCAGCGCCGGGATGGTCTCGATCCCCAGCGGCTGGTTTATTGGTGAAACCACGCTGCGGCTGATTGGCGTGCTGTTGCTGGTGCTGGTGGCAATTTATCTCTGGGCCTGCGCCTTCTCGAAGCGTCGCCGCTGGACGGTGAAAGGCCAGACGTTACAGCTGCCGTCACTGCGGATGGCGCTGTTTCAGTTTGCCGTCTCCTGCGCCAACTGGATGGTGATGGGAGCGATTATCTGGCTGCTGCTGGGCCGTGATGTCGGCTATCCGATGGTGCTGGGGGTATTACTGATCAGCAGTATCGCCGGGGTGATTATTCACATTCCGGCCGGGATTGGGGTACTGGAGGCGGTGTTCCTCGCCCTGCTCAGCGGTCAGCATACGACGCATGGCGCGATCATCGCCGCCCTGCTGGCCTACCGCGTGCTCTACTTCATTCTGCCGCTGTTGCTGGCGCTGGTGCTCTATCTGGTGCTGGAGAGTCGGGCGAAGCATCTGCGTCATAAGAACGAGCAGAAATTACAGAAATCGTAGTGAAAAAAAAGGGAGACGCGCAACCTGAGCGCGTCTCCCTTTCTGTAACCTGACCTTAGCGGCGGTTGCCGAAAATCCGCAGCAGTATCAGGAACAGGTTGATGAAGTCGAGATAGAGCGTTAATGCCCCCATAATCGAGTAACGACGCAGGTTCTCTGTGTCGCGCGCATCAATCTGCTCGCCAATATTTTTCAGCTTCTGGGTGTCATAGGCGGTTAAGCCCACAAACACCACCACACCGATATAGGTAATGGCCCACATCAGCGCCGGGCTTTTCAGCCAGAAGTTCACCAGCGAGGCCAGCACGATGCCGATCAGCGCCATAAACAGCAGGCTGCCAAAGCGGCTCAGATCGCGTTTGGTGGTGTAGCCATAGAAACTCATCGCACCAAACATCCCGGCGGTGACGAAAAAGGTGCTGGCAATGGACGAATAGGTATAGACCAGAAAAATACTCGCCATGGTGACGCCGGTCAGCGCCGAATAGAGCATAAACAGCCCGGTGGCGACGGCACCGCTCAGGCGATGCACCATGCCGGAGAGGAAAAAGACCAGTGCCAGCTGCGCGATAATCAGCCCAAAGAAAGTGATGCGGTTAGCAAACACCAGCTCCATCACCGCGGGCGTACGCGCGGCAAACCAGGAGACAAACGCTGTCAGTAACAGACCGCAGGTCATCCAGCCATACACCTGGGCCATATAGGCTTGCAGCCCACGTGACGCAGGTTGAACAATTGAATCGTTTTGTGGATATCGGTCCATGATGCACCTCTTGTTGAACGGATTTGGACGTGCTCCGCGGACGGAGCCTGACTAAGTGTGGCACAGCCCGACTCAACTGTGCCACAACATCCCCTTAACGACGCGACAGACACTGCTGATAGCGGCTATCGACGCGCTGCGCAAACCATGCGGTGGTCAGATTACGGGTGATTTTCGGGCTTTCCAGCTTGATGCCCGGCAACATTTCTCGCGGCAGCCGACGACCCGCCATCTTATCGGCCAGGGTAAACACCTGCCGCCACAGCGTGCTGTCGCTGAAATCTGCTTTCTCCCCTTTTTCCAGGTCGCGGCGGATTTCGCTGTCACTCATATCGATCTGCTTCGCCAGGGTACGCACTGCCAGCTCGGTGGTGCCCGCCTTGTCGCTGCCGTAAAGAATCAGATCGCCATCCAGCGCCAGCTTCATTCCGGTCGCCCGTGACACTGCCGCCTGGAACGCGGCGTTGCGGCTGGCATACCAGCCAGCGTTGAAGTCGGCAAAACGGTAAAGCGGCCGGCTGTAATCGGCCGGATAACCCAGCAGATGCAGGGTCCCGAAGTAGATGCCGCCATGACGGGTAAAGACTTCGCGGCGGATAGAGCCATCAATCGGCCACGGATAGCCTTTGGCATGTGCTTCCGCAAAGGCGATGCTGACCTGCATCGGCCCGCCGGTATGAATCGGATTGAGATTGCCAAACAGCGTCTGCCCCATCGGCACCATATCGATCAGGTCATCAAAAATGGCGCTCAGCTCTTTCTCACTGCGCACCTTATCCAGACGGGCTGCGTAACTCTCGCCGTTGGGCGATTTAATCAGCAGCGCGGTGCGGACCACAAACGCCGGCACATGCACCTTCGCCGCCCGGCGGTTGATCTCGCCCCAGGCAATTTTCGGCAGGCCCGGCACGGTCGCTTCGGCGCTGAAGTTGGTCTCCTGATCCGCCACTGCAATCACCGCACACAGATTACTGACGCTGGGATCGAGCTGCTGGGTGCGAAAAGTGGTGTAGATGTCGTCGGTCCAGTCCGCTTTATTGCTGACGTGAGCAGGCAACAGCCGCTGGATTTGTGCTTTGACATCGGCGGGCTGCCGGACCGGCACCTCGGGGGTTTTCTTGCTGCTACAGCCTGCCAGCACCAGTGCGGCGACCAGCGTCAGACGTTGCAGTATTGGGGTGGATGACATGCCTGTCCTCAGAATCAATCAAACCCCTACTCTACCATTGCCATCGTTTTACCGGCAGGGCTGATTTTCTGAACCTCTCTACCTGTACTAAGGTTACCTCTTTTACCGTTAAAGGAATTTACGATGTTAAAACTCTGGCCTGTCGCGGCATTCAGCCTGCTGTTAGCGGGATGTGGTGCCAATAACTCTCCGGCTCAGGTGCAGTCGCCTGGCGCACCCACCTCCTCGTCACTCAAACTGCTGGAAACCGGCGCGGAGGTGATGCAGTCCCGTCCACCGATCGACGCCATCAATACCTATCTCGACGGCTTCCATTTTTACAATGGCGATCAGAACGGTCAGATGGAAGCGCACCATTATGTGACGGTGCTGAATGAGGATGTGATGCAGGCGGTGATCTACGATGGCAATACCCGCGATGCGCGGCTGATGGGGGTGGAGTACATCATCAGCGAGCGGTTATATAAAACCCTGCCGCCGGAAGAGAAGAAGCTGTGGCACAGCCATCAGTATGAAGTGAAATCGGGCACGCTGATTGCGCCCGGTTTGCCGGAGGCCGCCGACCACGCGCTGATGAAGCGCATCGTCAATACCTATGGCAAAACCTGGCACACCTGGCATACCGATCGTGACAAAACTCTGCCGATTGGCATTCCGGCACTGATGATGGGCTTTACCGCTGACGGTCAGATGGACTCGCGCCTGCTGGCGGATCGCGATCGCCGTTTCGATGTCGACAGCAAAAAAATTCGCGCCCAGCGGGCGGATATTGTGGCGCATCCGGCTGAACCGGGAGCCAATGCCTGGCAACAGGGCGAAGTAATTCAGCTGCAACGCACCCACGGCGGCGGTGAACACAGCCACGGCCAGACCCACTTTGGCCCGGCCGAGCAGTTAAAACAGCCTTAATCCCAGCGCTGCGCCGCCTGGCGATCGCTGTCGCGGGCATCCACCCAGCGATCGCCGTCGGCGGTTGCTTCCCGTTTCCAGAACGGCGCGCGGGTTTTCAGGTAATCCATAATGAACTCCGCGGCGGAGAAGGCACTGCCGCGGTGCGCGCTGGTGACGCCCACCAGCACAATTTCATCGCCGGGAAACAGTTCCCCGGTGCGATGGATCACCGTGACGCGTTGCAGTGGCCAGCGCTGGCGGGCCGCATCCACAATCTCCTGCAGCGCTTTTTCGGTCATGCCGGGATAGTGTTCCAGCGTTAACGCCGCGACGTCGTCGCCGAGATTGTGGTTACGCACTTTGCCGGTGAAGGTCACCACTGCGCCATCTTCGTCACAGGCCGCCAGCCAGCGATACGCTTCTGCCATATCAAAAGGTGCCGGGCCGACGCGAATCCGGGTTTCCATCTTAACCTCCGGTTACAGGCGGGAAAAAGGCTACTTCATCGCCGTCGCTTAGCGCATGACTCATCGGTACCAGCGTCTGGTTCACCGCTGCCAGCAGCTTGCCGGACTCAAGCGCTAACGCCCAGCGATCGCCCTGCTGCGCCAGCGCCGCGCGCAGTGCAGCCACATCCGGGTAGGTGTCGGCAATCTCCAGCGATGCGGTACCGATCAGCTCACGCACCTGAGCAAAAAACAGCACCTTAATCACTGGACACCGCCTGAAAATCACCGCTTTTGCCGCCGCTTTTGCTGATTAAGCGCAGCTGGTCAATAACCATATCTTTCTGAACCGCTTTGCACATGTCGTAGATGGTCAGGGCCGCCACCGAGGCAGCCGTCAGCGCCTCCATCTCAACGCCGGTTTTGCCGGTCAGGCGGCAGAGCGAGGTGATGCGTACCCGGTTGTGTTCCGGTTCGGCCACCAGGTTGACTTCCACTTTGCTCAGCATCAGCGGATGGCAGAGCGGGATCAGTTCCCAGGTACGTTTAGCCGCCTGAATACCGGCGATGCGCGCCGTGGCGAACACATCCCCTTTGTGATGGCTGCCATCGATAATCATCTGCAGCGTATCAGAGTGCATCAGCACCAGCGCTTCCGCCCGAGCTTCGCGCACGGTTTCCGCTTTGGCGGAGACATCCACCATATGCGCTTCGCCCGCGGCATTAATGTGTGTGAGTTGCGACATACTTACCGTTTTTTCAGATGTGAGACAAAATTGCAGGGACGGGTGCGCGCATCCAGCTGGTCAGCGATGATCCGCTCCCAGGCGCTGCGGCAGGCACTGGTCGAGCCTGGCACCGCAAAAATTAAGGTCTGATTTGCCATTCCGGCAATGGCGCGCGACTGCAGCGTCGAGCCGCCGATTTCTTCATAGGAGATCATCCGGAACAGCTCGCCAAATCCGTCAATCTCGCGGTCGAACAGCGGCAGTAGCGCTTCCGGCGTGCTGTTTTTCAGGTTGAAGCCGGTGCCGCCATTAATGATCACCACCTGCACGTCGTCACTGGCGATCCAGCGCGATACGGTGGCGCGAATGCGGTAAAGATTATCCGGCACGATGGCATGATCGACCACCTCGTGACCCGCCTCAAGGGCGGCGCTGCGCAGATAGTCGCCCGAGCTATCCTCGCTGGCGTCGCGGCGATCTGACACCGTCATCACCGCAATCTGTACCGCCTGAAATTCGCTGGCTGCTTTGCCCATAACGCCTCCTGAAATTAACCGCCAATGTAAGAGAGATTCTGCGTGATGCCGGTGTTGCCCTGATGGAGAAAATGGGTCTGCTTTTTCTGCCCAAGGCTGCTGGCGATGCGTGCCTGCAGTTCCGCCTGCTGATCGTCAGAGGCCAGCAGATCGCGCAGCGGCACACCACCGTCGCCAAACAGGCAGAGGTGCAGGTTGCCCTGGGCCGAAACCCGCAGCCGGTTGCAGCTGGCACAAAAATCTTTGGCGTAAGGCATAATCAGGCCAATCTCACCGACATAATCGGGATGGTAAAAGACCTGAGCCGGGCCGTCGCTGCGGCCGCTTTCACGCCGCTGCCAGCCCTGCGCAATCAGCTGGTCACGGATCACCATGCCGGAAACGTGCTGATCGCGGAACAGCGTACCGCCGTCGCCGGTTTCCATCAGTTCAATGAAGCGCAGCTGAATCGGACGGGTACGGATCCAGTCGAGGAAGGTTGCCAGGTTGCGGCTATTGAGATCGCGCATCAGCACGCTGTTGACTTTTACCTGGTGAAAACCGGCATCAAAGGCGGCGTCGATGCCCGCCATCACCTGATGGAATTTATCCTGGCCGGTGATAGCGTGAAACTGACGGGCATCGAGGCTATCGACGCTGACGTTGAGCGCGGTTAAGCCCGCCTCACGCCACTGCTTCACGTCGCGCGCCAGCCGGTAACCGTTGGTAGTGACGGCGATATGGCGAATCGACTGGTTTTCACGCACCGCGGCAATGATGTCGGTAAAGTCGCGACGCAGTGACGGTTCGCCGCCGGTGAGCCGCACTTTTTCCGTGCCGGCAGCGGCGAAAGCCCGCGTGACGCGACGGATTTCATCCAGAGAGAGAAAGCTTTTGTTGCGAATGCCGTGCGGCTTGTAGCCGTCAGGCAGACAGTAGGTACAGCGGAAGTTACACACATCCGTGACCGACAGGCGCAGGTAATAGAACTTACGCGCGTATGCATCAGTAAATTGTGACACCAGAACACCTTTCCAGATTGGGAGATGCAGTCATTTCTTCCTGCACCCTGGTAGCTCAATGGCTACGGCCTGACTCCCCTATCCGCAGACGTAGGCAATCAGGCTGGAGTGTACGCTGACCCGTTGATCAGCGCGGTTAACAGGATGGTAGCGTGAATTTCGCTACTCTTCCATTCGCTGTTTTCGTTATATATTCTGATACATATCGAATTTTCACCGCATTTTCGCGACAGGATACGTTAAAATGCGCTTCAGATTTTGACGCAAGTCATCCGCGCGGGTTTAGCGTTTAGAGCGACGCCACGCGACAGGCTATTAAGGAGAAGTATGAATCGCACACTGGCCGATCTTGATCGCGTGGTGGCTCTCGGCGGCGGACACGGTTTAGGCCGCGTGATGTCTGCGCTGTCGCCGCTCGGCTCGCGTCTCACCGGCATCGTTACCACCACCGACAACGGCGGTTCAACCGGCCGTATTCGCCGCTCAGAAGGCGGCATCGCCTGGGGCGATATGCGTAACTGCCTTAACCAGCTGATCGCCGAACCGAGCGTGGCTTCAGCGATGTTTGAATATCGCTTTGCCGGTAACGGTGAACTGGCCGGACATAACCTCGGTAATCTGATGCTGAAAGCGCTGGATCACCTGAGCGTGCGCCCGCTGGAAGCGATCAACATCATTCGTAATCTGCTCAAGGTCGATGCGTTTTTGATTCCGATGTCGGAGCAACCGGTCGATCTGGTGGCGCTCGACGTGGAAGGCAACATGGTTTACGGCGAAACGGCGATTGATGAAATGAAGCAGCCGCCGCAGGAGATGATGCTGCATCCCAACGTGCAGCCGACCCGGGAAGCGCTGGATGCCATTGGCGAAGCGGATTTAATTCTGATCGGACCAGGCAGTTTTTACACCAGCCTGATGCCGATTCTGCTGATGGAAGAGATGGCGCAGGCGCTGCGTCGCACGCCCGCCACCATGGTATTTATCGGCAATCTGGGTCGTGAACTCAGCCCGGCGGCGGCCAGCCTGACGGTGGCCGACAAGCTGGCGATGATGGAGCGCTACATTGGCAAACGGGTGATCGACGCGATTGTGGTCAGCCCTTCCGCCGATATCAGTCAGGTCGATAACCGGCTGATTGTCCGCGAGCCGCTGGAAGCCGCCGATATCAAATATCGTCACGACCGCCAGCTGCTGCGGGTCGCGCTGGAGCACGCCATTCAGGGCTTTAACTGAGTTACGAGGTGGCGATAAACAACGTGCGCAGTTCATGCAGCTGATCGCGCACGCTGGCGGCCTGTTCGAACTCCAGGTTCTGCGCATGTTGCTGCATCTGCCCTTCCAGCTCGTGGATCTTTTTCTGCAGGGCCTGCGGCGACAGCGCCAGATAATCCGCTTCCGCCTCGGCGGCACCGCGTCGTGCCGGTTTCGCTTTGCCCCGGGTTTTCACCACGTTGTTGCCCAGTTCCAGAATATCCGTGATCTTTTTATTCAGGCCCTGCGGCACAATGCCGTTCTCTTCGTTGTACTGCTGCTGTTTCTCGCGACGCCGTTCGGTCTCTTCAATCGCCCGCGCCATTGACGGGGTAATTTTGTCGCCATACAGAATGGCTTTGCCGTTGATGTTACGCGCCGCACGGCCAATGGTCTGAATCAGCGAGCGCTCGGAACGCAGGAAGCCCTCTTTATCCGCATCCAGAATCGCCACCAGCGACACTTCCGGCATATCCAGCCCCTCACGCAGTAAGTTAATGCCCACCAGCACATCAAACTCACCCAGGCGTAAATCGCGGATAATCTCCATCCGTTCCACGGTGTCGATGTCAGAGTGCAGATAACGCACCTTTTCGCCGTGCTCTTCCAGATATTCGGTCAGATCTTCCGCCATGCGCTTGGTCAGCACCGTCACCAGCACGCGTTCGTTGATCGCCACCCGCTGACGGATTTCCGACAGCAGATCGTCGACCTGGGTCGCCACCGGACGCACTTCGAGGATGGGGTCGAGCAGACCGGTTGGACGCACCACCTGATCGATCACTTCGTCGCCCGACTTTTCCAGCTCGTATTTGCCCGGCGTAGCCGACACATAGATAGTCTGCGGGGCCAGCGCCTCAAACTCTTCAAACTTCATCGGACGGTTATCCAGCGCCGACGGCAGGCGGAAACCGTACTCCACCAGCGTCTCTTTACGCGCCCGGTCGCCTTTATACATGCCGCCGATTTGCGGAATGGTAACGTGCGATTCATCCACCACCAGCAGGCCGTCGGCCGGCAGGTAGTCAAACAGCGTCGGTGGGGCTTCGCCGGGTCCGCGTCCTGAGAGATAGCGTGAATAGTTTTCGATGCCGGAGCAGTAGCCCAGCTCGCTCATCATCTCCAGATCGAACTGGGTACGCTGGGTAATACGCTGCTCTTCCAGCAGCTTATTATTTTCCAGCAGCACTTTGCGGCGATCCGCCAGCTCCACTTTAATATCTTCCATCGCCTGAATAATGCGCTCACGCGGCGTCACGTAGTGCGTTTTCGGATAGATGGTAAAGCGCGGCACCACCGAATCGATCTGGCCGGTCAGCGGGTCAAACAACGACAGGCGCTCCACCTCTTCATCGAACAGCTCGACGCGCAGGGCGATATCGTCTGACTCCGCCGGGAAGATATCAATCACCTCACCACGCACCCGGAAAGTCCCGCGCTGGAACGCCTGATCGTTACGGGTATATTGCAGCTCCGACAGGCGACGCAGGATACTGCGCTGGTCGATGATCATGCCGCGGGTTAAGTGCAGCATCATTTTCAGGTAGAGATCGGGATCGCCCAGACCGTAGATCGCCGACACCGAGGCGACCACAATCACGTCGCGCCGCTCCAGCAATGCTTTGGTGGCTGACAGACGCATCTGTTCAATGTGTTCGTTAACCGAGGCATCCTTTTCGATAAAGGTGTCGGAACTGGGCACATAGGCTTCCGGCTGATAGTAGTCGTAGTAAGAGACGAAAAACTCGACCGCGTTGTCCGGGAAAAACTCCTTCATTTCACCGTACAGCTGAGCCGCCAGCGTCTTGTTCGGCGCCAGAACCATGGTTGGACGGTTGAGATCGGCAATCACGTTGGCCACGGTGAAGGTTTTTCCCGAGCCGGTTACGCCTAATAACGTCTGGTGGGCCAGTCCATCTTCCAGACCCTCTTTCAGACGACGAATCGCCTCGGGCTGATCGCCGGAAGGTTTGAAAGCGGAATTTAATTTAAAGGCTTTACTCATGAATGCAGTTCCTGCTGAAGAAGTCGGCGGGCAGGCACCTATTTTACTCTGCTATGGTGATTTTGCCAGAAATTAATACTGGATATAAAAACAGTGTTGAGGCAGAGTAAGGGCCCCGGCTGGCGTACTTTTTGGTCACCGGTTGCCGCTGGCTTTAGCCCGGCGGTTGTTGCGCAAGGTTATCCCCAGGCGGAGATCGGATTTAACATTTGTCAATAGAGCGTCATAAAATTACAGTTCAGTGAACTGACAGATAAATCGCAGGCTTGTTTTTTAATAAGTAATTGATTTAATTATACTATGTCGAAAAGCCCAGATTCTCGACATTATGTAACCAGGCCGCGTATTTCCTCGCTTCCAACCTGTTTTCATTACCTAATGCACAAGGTTATCCACAGGAATGGTGGATAAGTGATGGCAGCCCCGCCGCCATCGGCTGTGTATAATTTTTCCCTGCCGCCTGGGTTTGCTGAAAATAATTTTTTTTCCGCTAAATTTCTCCACCGCCGCTGACAAATTGTTCTGCTTTTTTTAACTGACCCAGACTCTCTGCTGCTGATTTGCCCCGCCAGCCCGCCATTCTTAATCAGAATCGTTGCCTCATCTTCGCACGACTGCACCAGAAACGCCGCCCGCTGGCACTGTGAAAGTGCAGCCCGGTTATCACCCCCAGAAATTGATAAGCATTCCTCATCTTTTCCCGGCGCGCAGCCGCGCTGGCCGCTGAAAAAAAGCACACCGCTGAATCTGGCCTGGGAATTGCAAGATTGAATGGCGTCAACGCGCATCGCGCGCACTGTGCTGCAGTGGTGAGATGACCATTGCTGATACCTTGTTTGCCAGACGACACAGAGCGGAAGCATTCAGGCTAATGATCGGAAAGGAGAGTGTCAGATGCTGAGTTTACGTTCGGTAAATCAATTTTACGGTCAAAATCATATCCTGTGGGACGTGGATCTCGATCTGTCGCCTGGCACCTGCACCGGCGTTCTTGGTCGGCCAGGCATGGGGAAAACCACCCTGGTCAACTGCATTATGGGCCGGCTGCCGATCAACAGCGGATCGATCTCATGGAAAGAAGATGGTTCACCGCCCGCCGACCTGCTGCTGCAGCCAGCTGAACAGCGGGCGCAGATGGGAATTGGCTATGTGCCACAGGGACGCCATATTTTTACCCAGATGAGCGTGGAAGATAATTTGCTGATCGCCCTGCTGGCCGGTGCCAGTCAGGCCGACCGCCACCGCGCCATTCCCGAAATGGTGTTTGACCTGTTTCCGGCGCTCTATTCGCTACGCCAGCAGCGCAGCGGCGATCTGCCGATCGATCAGCAGCAGCAGCTGGCCCTGGCGCGCGCGCTGGTGCTGCAGCCAAAACTGCTGATTCTTGATGAGCCCACCGACGGCATGTCGCCGTGGCTGGAAGAGGAGATGGGGAATCTGATTCGCCGACTGAACCTCGACTATGGCCTGACGATCCTGCTGCTGGAGCAGCGTCTCTCCCTGATCCGTCGCGTGGCAGACTATTTTCTGCTGTTGCATCGCGGGCGTAACGTGGCGCAGGGCAAAATGGCGCAGCTGGATGACCACACCGTCAACAAATGGCTGACGGTGGCCTGATTTACGCTGGCAGCGTCAGATAGTGCCCGCAGTTGTCCTGTTGCGACTCGGTCAGCCAGGGAATAGTGCCGAGACAGGGTGCAGGCAGGCGTTGCGTCAGGCTGGTGAGATATTCCTGATAACGCTGTCCTGGCGGCACCACGGTGTTGGCGATCCAGCCCGCCAGACGCAGCCCGCGAGCGCGTACCGCCTCCGCGGTCAGCATGGCGTGATTGATGCAGCCCAGTTTGACACCGACCACTAAAATCACCGGCAACTGCTCGCTGCTGACCCAGTCAGCATAGGTGTGCGTTGCGGATAACGGGGTGTACCAGCCGCCTGCGCCTTCAACCAGAATCCAGTCTGCCAGCGGTTCCAGCGCCGCCAGGCCCGCCGACAGCGCCAGATGAGTGATCGGCCTGCCCTCTTCGGCACTGACGATGTGCGGCGCTGTCGGTTCAAGGAACGCCAGCGGATTGACCTGCTGATAGTCTAACGGCACGCTGCTGTACCGCTGCAGCGCCAGCGCGTCACTGTTACGCAGCCCCTCCGGCGTCATTTCGCAGCCCGAGGCGACCGGCTTATAGCCCGCGCAGCGATAACCTGCCGCCCGGGCGGCCTGTAACAGGGCGCCGCTGGCGACCGTTTTACCGACTTCGGTGTCGGTGCCGGTGATAAACCAGCGCTTCATGATGAACTTACTCCATAGATGAGATGATAACTGAGACGGAAACCGTGCCGATCGCGCGGCCAGTGCGCCTCTAACTGTGCCAGCCGCTGTCGGGTTAATAGCGGGCCATCCCGCCCCTGATGCAGATGAGTTGCCCCAATCCCTTTCAGCGAACGCATGGCGCTGAGCGCATCCGGGAAATGCAGGGTGATGAGCGCCGACTCGCAGTTCAGTTGGTGGGTAGCGCAGGCTGCCGCAATCTGTTGCTCGGTGAGAAAGCGGTTAGCGTGCGGATGGTGATCCAGATGCGACCAGGCCTGATGGACTTCCTGCAATGAACCGGCGCTCAGGGTTGAAAACAGCAGCGTACCATCGGGACGCAGCACCCGCCTGAACTGGCCCAGCGCCTGCGACAGATCGTTGCTCCACTGCACCGCCAGGTTACTCCACACCAGATCAAAACTGCCCGCTGCCAGCGGTAAGGCATCGATATCTCCGGCCAGATAGTGCTGTGCGGCATTACTGGCGCGCGCCTGTTGCAGCATCTGCGGCGAGAGATCGAGCGCGGTGACCTGCTTACCACGTTCACGCCATTGCCTGCTGTACCAGCCGGTACCGCAGCCGGCATCCAGTAGCTGCGGTCCACTGTGCGCCGGTGCCCGTGCCAGCAGCGCATCGCCGCTCAGCCGTTGCAGCGCGGCATGAGCATCGTAGTGTTCGGCCGCCCGGCCAAAGGCGCGTGCCACCGCGCGCTTATCAACCTGCAGCGTCATGCAGCGCCTCCAGCAGAATATCGATGTCGTCCGGCTGATGCGCCGCCGTCAGGGTAATACGCAGCCGGGCAGTGCCCGGCGGTACGGTTGGCGGCCGGATGGCGCTGACCCAGCAGCCCGCTTCTGCCAGCCGGGCGGAGAGCGCCATCGCTTCCGCATTGTCGCCGACGATTAACGGCTGAATCGCACTGGCGGAATCCATTAGTTGCCACGGCAGCGAGGCGGCACCACGCCGGAAGCGCTGGATATTCTCCTGCAACCGCTGACGCAGCGCATCGCCCTGCTGCACCTGGCTGAGCGACGCCTGCAGCGCCGCCGCCTGGGCGGCGGGCATCGCGGTCGAATAGATCAGATGGCGGCTGAACTGCACAAAATAGTCGGCGGTTTGTGCGTCGCACAACAGTGCCGCCCCGCTGACGCCAAAGGCTTTACCGAAGGTGACCACCAGCAGCTCCGGTTTTATTCCCTGCTGCCAGCAGCTGCCGCGCCCCTGCTCGCCTGTCACGCCGATCCCGTGCGCATCGTCCACCAGCAGCCAGCCCTGCGCGTCGCGCGTCTGTGCCGCTATCGCCGCCAGCGGCGCACTGTCACCATCCATGCTGAAAATCCCTTCGGTCACCACCAGCGTTTCGCCGCTGCAGGGTGCGGCCAGCCGCGCCGCCAGACTCGCCGGGCTATTGTGCGTAAAACGGCGCAGCTGCGCCGGACTGTGGCTGGCGGCATCCAGTAGCGAAGCATGGCTGAGCTTATCGGCCAGGATACGATCGTTTTCCTCCCCCAGCAGATGGATCACCGCCTGATTCGCCGCGAAGCCGGAGATAAACAGCAGCGCGCGGTCATAGCCGAGCCAGTCAGCCAGCTGCGCTTCCAGCGCCGCATGCTGCCGGTGATAGCCGGTGACGTGGCCTGACGCACCGGCACCGGCTCCCGCCTGTTCTGCGCCGCGCTGCCAGCCAGCAATCACCGCCGGATGCTGGGTTAAGCCGAGATAATCGTTGCTGGAAAAATGACGATAAACGCGTCCTCCGCTGTGCAGCGTGCGGGTGGTCTGATGATCGATTACCGGGCGTTGCCGCCAGCCATCGGCGGCACGCCGCCGATCCAGCGCCTGTGCCAGTCGTTGCTGCCAGCTCATTACAGCGCCGCGTTATAGAACTGTTCAGTGTCGGCGTGCATCAGCTGGTCGCTGAGCTGCTGCTGTTGCTGCTGATCGCCGTGCTGGGTGTGGGTATGCTCCGGGTTCAGCCCCAGCTTGCGGAACAGCACGCGATCTTTATCCTCTTCCGGGTTCGGCGTGGTCAGCAGTTTGCAGCCGTAGAAAATCGAGTTCGCCCCGGCCATAAAGCACATCGCCTGGGTCTGCTCACTCATCTGCTCACGGCCCGCCGACAGCCGGACGTGCGAGGTTGGCATCATGATGCGCGCCACCGCGATTGTGCGGATAAAATCGAACGGCTCAACGTCATCGTTGTCCGCCAGCGGCGTACCTTTGACCTTCACCAGCATATTGATCGGCACGCTTTCCGGCGGGGTCGGCAGGTTGGCTAACTGCACCAGCAGACCGGCGCGATCGCTGACCGTCTCCCCCAGACCGACGATGCCGCCTGAGCAGACTTTGATCCCGGCGTCACGCACTTTGCCCAGCGTATCCAGCCGTTCCTGATAGCTGCGGGTGGTGATGATGCTGCCGTAAAATTCTGGCGAGGTGTCGAGGTTGTGGTTATAAAAATCCAGGCCGGCGCCCGCCAGCCGCTGCGCCTGCTGATCGCTGAGCGTACCCAGCGTCATGCAGGTTTCCATGCCCATCGCCTTCACGCCTTCAACCATTTTTTCCAGATAGGGCATATCGCGCTCGTGCGGATTTTTCCATGCCGCGCCCATGCAGAAACGGGTTGAGCCGGCGGCTTTGGCCTGACGCGCAGAGGTCAATACTTCCTCCACTTCCATCAGGCGTTCCGACTCCAGGCCGGTCTTGTAGCGCGCGCTCTGCGGGCAGTATTTACAGTCTTCCGGGCAGGCACCGGTTTTGATCGACAACAGGGTGCTGACCTGTACCTGACGCGGATCGAAGTGCTGACGATGCACCCGCTGCGCTTCAAACATTAGTTCAAGAAAAGGTTGATCAAACAGGGCCTGGGCCTGTGCAACTGTCCAGCGTTGTGCCATTACGTGCTCCAAAAAAAGGGTGTCATCCCGACGATTAACGTGGTTATACTTGTAAACTATATTTTTTTATTTTGGTTTACAACTCCGGTTTACGACGCCTATGTTCACGCCTGAAGACGCCCGCTTTGATCGCCAGCACATCTGGCACCCCTACACCTCAATGCTCGACCCGCTGCCCTGTTATCCGGTGGTTGCCGCCCAGGGTTTTCAACTGCAACTGGCCGATGGCCGCGAACTGGTCGATGGCATGTCCTCGTGGTGGGCGGCGATTCACGGTTACAACCATCCACGGCTGAACCGGGCGCTGACGCAGCAGATGACGCAGATGTCACACGTAATGTTTGGCGGCATTACCCATCCCGCCGCGGTGGCGCTCTGCCGCCAGCTGGTTGCGATGACGCCCGCGGCGCTGGAGTGCGTTTTTCTCGCCGATTCCGGCTCGGTGGCGGTGGAAGTATCGATGAAGATGGCGTTGCAGTACTGGCTGGGACGCGGTGAAACCCGGCAGCAGTTCCTGACGCTGAAGCGCGGCTATCACGGCGATACCTTTGCGGCAATGTCGGTGTGCGATCCGGAAAATTCGATGCACAGCCTGTGGCGCGGCTATCTGCCCGAACATCACTTTGCAGCGGCTCCGGCCTGCGGCTTTGATGATGAATGGGAGCGCCAGGATTTTGATGATTTCGCCCGGCTGATAGAACAGCATCATCAGCAGCTGGCGGCGGTGATTCTGGAGCCGATCGTGCAGGGCGCTGGCGGGATGCGCTTCTACCATCCGCGCTATTTACAGCAGGTACGTGAAGCGTGCGATCGTTACGGCCTGCTCCTGATTGCCGATGAGATTGCTACCGGATTTGGTCGCACCGGCAAGCTGTTTGCCTGTGAACATGCTGGCATCACGCCCGATATTCTGTGCGTCGGCAAAGCGCTGACCGGCGGCATGATGACCCTGGCGGCGACCCTGACCACTCGTGAAGTTGCCGATACCATCAGCCGCAGCGCGGCCGGCTGTTTTATGCACGGCCCGACCTTTATGGGCAATCCGCTGGCCTGCGCGGTGGCGGTTGAAAGCCTGACCCTGCTGGCCGAAGGCGAATGGCAGCCTCAGGTTGCCGCTATCGAACGTCAGCTTCTGGCAGAGCTGCTGCCGTTGCGCAGTGCGCCGCAGGTGGCGGATGTGCGGGTGCTGGGCGCAATTGGCGTGGTCGAGACTCACCGTGCCGTGAATATGGCGGCGCTGCAGCAGTTCTTTGTTGAGCAAGGGGTCTGGATCCGGCCGTTTGGCCGGCTGATCTACCTGATGCCGCCCTATATCATCACGCCGCAGGCGCTGAGCAAACTGGTGCAGGCGATTGGGGCAGCGCTTGAGCATTCTTCACATTTTGCCGACTGAAGCGGGCGAAGCGCTGGAACTGACTGCGCGTTTGGTTATGATGTCAGGCTAATGATCGACACGTGAGGAGAGGTAATGCGCGTTTATAGTCAGGACTTTAACGACGGCGATAAAATGCCTGAGAAGCACGTTTTCAACGGTATGGGCTATCAGGGCGAGAACATCTCTCCCCATCTGGCCTGGGAAGCAGCCCCGGAAGGTACCAAAAGTTTTGTGGTGACCTGCTACGATCCCGACGCGCCAACCGGCTCCGGCTGGTGGCACTGGCTGGTGGCGAACATTCCGGCTACCACCACTTCTCTGCCGCAGGGCGCGGGCTCCGGTCAGGCCGGGCTGCCGTCAGGGGCGATCCAGACCCGGACAGATTTTGGTCAGGCCGGTTATGGCGGTGCGGCGCCGCCGCAGGGCGAAACCCATCGCTACATTTTCACGGTACATGCGCTGGATGTGGAAAAGATTGAGGTGGATGAGGGTGCCAGTGGTGCCATGGTCGGCTTTAATGTCCATTTTCACGCGCTGGCAAGCGCGTCACTGACCGTGAACTACCAGTAATTCCGCTACGCCTCTCCCAGCCGGGAGAGGCGTTAAATTGCAGCGTTACGCCTGCAACTGATGTACCACGACCCACATCGGACCCTGTCCGACCGCATAGCGTCCCAGCGGCTGTAACAGTCCCTGTGGTTCAGTGATGCGATAGACCTCAATGTGATGGGATTTCTGCCCCGCCGCCACCAGATACTGTCCGCTGTGATCGATATTAAAGCCGCGCGGCTGGGTTTCAGTTGGCTGGAAACCTTGCAGCGTCAGCTGTCCGCCATCTTCACTGACGCTGAACACCGCCAGCGTGCTGCTGGTGCGGTCACAGGCGTAGAGGAAACGGCCATCCGGCGTCAGATGAATATCTGCGGCCCAGCGGGTTCCGCTGAAATCAGCCGGCATCATGTCCAGCGTCTGTACGCTCTCAACTTCGCCATCTTCATTATCTAACGCCCAGACGTCGACCGTGCTGTCGAGTTCATTGACGCAATAGGCGTAGTGACCGTTCGGATGGAACTGCATGTGGCGCGGACCGGCACCGTCGACGGTGGTGACCTGCGCCTGCGGGCGTGGCGTCAGCTGGCCGTCGTCACCCAGCGCAAACAGGCAGATGCGATCCTGTTTCAGCGCCGGTACGTAGAGTGTCTGGTTAGCCAGGTCGATATTGGCCGAGTGGCACCCTTCCAGTCCGTGAATCACCTGCAGCGGTGCCTGTGGCACGCCATCCTCGCCAATCGGGCTGACGCTGACGCAGGCGTCATTATAGGAGCCGCAGAACAGGAACTTACCGTTGCGATCGGTAGAGATATGGGTCGGGCTGCCCGGCAGCGGTGCCTGTCCGGCTTCCGTCAGGGTGCCGTCAGCGGCGATGCGGAACGCCAGCACGCGAAAATTGGGGCGCACGCCGACATAGAGAAATTCGCGGTTCGGACTCACCACCATGGGCTGAACCTGGCCAGCGACATCGGTCACCTGAAGCAGCGTCAGCGCACCCTCTTCATTCATCTGCCAGACGTGGATCTGCTGGCTCTCGGGACTGGCGGTGTAGACAACTTGTTTCATGCATTCTCCTTTTTGGCTGCCTGATGATGATCTGTGAGTCACTGTAGCGCGTTTTTGCCATGCTGGAATCATTTGTGCCCGGTTTTTTGTCTCGCGACCGCGGTCAGGTGTAGACTTGAGGCTTCGCTACGCTACCCGAACGGAAGGATTAATGAGCTACCGTGTAATTGCCCTCGACCTCGATGGCACGCTATTAACACCCGCCAAAACCATTCTGCCGCAGTCTGTCGAGGCGCTGAAAAAAGCGCGCGAGGCGGGCATTCACGTCGCTATCGTGACCGGACGCCACCACTGCGCCATTCACCCTTTTTATCAGGCGTTGGAGCTCGATACGCCAGCCATCTGCTGTAACGGTACCTATCTGTATGACTATCAGGCGAAAAAGGTGCTGGCCGCCGATCCGCTCGACACCCAGCTGGCGCTGCAGGTGATTGAGATGCTGGATCAGCAGCGGATTCACGGCCTGCTGTATGTCGATGATGCGATGCTCTATCAGACGCCGACCGGTCACGTTACCCGCACACTCAACTGGGCTGAATCGCTGCCGCCGCACCAGCGCCCGGTGTTCCGGCAGGTACCCGATCTGGCGCAGGCCGCGCGTGAAGCGGATTCCATCTGGAAATTTGCGCTGTCACATCCCAACATTCCCGAACTGCAGCAGTTTGCCAGCAAAGTCGAGGCGGAACTGGGTCTGGCCTGCGAATGGTCGTGGCACGATCAGGTCGATATCGCCAAAGGCGGCAACAGCAAAGGCAAGCGACTGGCGCAGTGGGTGGAATCGCTGGGGCTGAGCATGTCCGATGTGATCGCCTTCGGTGATAACTATAACGATCTCAGTATGCTGGAAACCGCCGGTCTGGGCGTGGTGATGGGCAATGCTGATGAAGCGATCAAAGCGCGGGCGAAAAAAGTGATCGGCACTAACCTCGAGCCCGGTATCGCCGAAACCCTCTATCAGTACGTGTTGTAATCAGGGCGTCACCGGGACGCTTTGTAGCCGGGCATAGAGCCATTGATCGGGCCGAATGCCCAGCTTATCCGGCGCCCACGGCGTAATGCGCGCCCGGCATTGACCCGATGAAAAAGGGTCTGTTTCATTTAATGCGTTGAGAAGCAAAAAGCAAATTTTAACGCAGGGATAAAACAATAGATAACGCAACATGACTCTGAGGAGGGTCTGTATACATTCAAGCCCTTATTAATCTTTTATTAAATAAGCCCTGCATTTTATTATTCACTCTTAACCTTTAAACACCTGACATTGATATAAAGCAATGTGACATAAATAGTCATTAAAGCTGACACCAGTATTGATGACGGAAAAATATCAAAAAACAGTGCCGCCATAAGAAAGATATAAAGCTATTTGATATCAGGCCGCCCACCACTTTCAATTAAAAAACGCTAAAGCTTATTTTTCACCTGCCGATAACCCTTATTTATCTGTAGGTATGGGATATGTTTAAAAATAGATTCAACAAGGCTCTGCTTTTATTATCATTGATGCTCACGGGTTGTACATCGTTACAGGTTGGTCATTTAACCCGCTACGCCAGTGATGTGCATTATTATTCTTTCATTGATGGCTCAATCGTTGCTCCCTACGCGCCTAAAGTTTATCCCATGAAAGTGCCGGACGACCTCTCCTTTGTGCAATTTGTCGTTGACCTGGGCTACGACTATGTTGCGCTTCCCTTTATCTATACAGATAGTCGAATCACGGAAAACACCGCACCTTTTTTTGAATTTCTGGCCTGGTCTAAACAACCCTTTATTCAGCGTCAGGAAACAAAGCAAAAGGTCATTGGTGGACGTTACAATGATATTCTGGAATACGGTGAAGAGAATGATCTGAAAACACAAGAGCCAGTGTTTTTAGTCGTGCGTCATTTTGGATATTTCGCCCGTGATGCCGTATTTGCACTGACCGTACCTGAAGTCGAAAATCTTTTATCAGAAGTATACAGTGTTAAATACTGCAAAGAACATGGATTGAAGTTATAGACGATTCCGGGACATATAGCGCTATTGACCACGCTGCTCTGCCACCCGAATCAAACGCTTCTTTGATTGATGCATAGTGATGTCATCCAGGCCACCAAACAGAAGCACGGTGAAAGCCATTTTATAGGGCGTTGCCCTGAACCACAGAAAGTTTTGCAGAATCCCTCTGGTAACGGTTCGGGGCCACCAAAAGGTTTCACATTTTAATTTGGTTTAAACGTCTGGTCGGTATCACCCTTCCTGACAGGGAATTGAATATCAATACTCATCAGATTATTAATGTCGGCTTTCCACTTCTTCTCTTCACGACAACCAGAGAAGAAAGCAAGAACCCACGCTCTCTGTTCAGAGGTGTCAGAACCCTACTCAATAAAACATCCGAAGCAAGTCAGAAAAACAGAGACCCATTAAATAATTTCATTAAAAAATAACGAATTATCAGTACATTTAGTCATCAGGGCGTCACCGAAACGCTTTTTATCTGGGCATAGAGCCACTGATCTGGCCGAATGCCCAGCTCATCCCGCGCCCACGGCGTAATGCGCGCCCAGAGTTCACTGATGCCGATGCGCAGCTTCACCTCCACCTGATCGCCGACCTCTACCAGCTCCACCACCTGTGCCGGCAGGATATTGCGGATGGAAGTATTGTGCGGCGGCTGCAGCGCCAGCGAGACATCGGCCGAGGCGATACGAATCCGCAGAGGCGTTTTCAGCGGCTGATGGATGCGGCTGACCCAGATATGCTGATCACCCAGCGACAGGGCGGTCATCGGATAGTCAGGATGCTGCTCCAGCACCTGTACCCGCAACACGCTGCTCAGCTCGCTGACTGGCAGCCACGGTCGCATCGCGCTGCTGCTCCAGACCCGCTCCAGCGGGCCAAACGCTTTCACGCTACCGTTATCCAGCACCAGCACGTTATCCGCCAGATGCAGGATCTCTTCCAGGCTGTGCGACACGTAGAGCATCGGGATCTCCACCTGCTTCTCCAGTTTTTGCAGATAAGGCATCAGCTCGCGTTTACGCGGCACATCCAGCGACGCCAGCGGCTCATCCAGCAGCAACATATCCGGCGCGGTCAGTAACGCCCGGCCAATCGCCACCCGCTGCTTTTCACCGCCCGACAGCGACAGCGGAAAGCGCGACAGCAATGGCTCCAGACCCAGCAGGGAGACCAGCGAGTCGAACTGCGCTTTCATCGCCGGGGCCATGCCATATTGCAGATTGCCGCGCACCCGATAGTGTGGAAACAGCCGCGCATCCTGAAACACATAGCCAATCCGGCGCTTTTCCGGCGGCAGCGAAATCTGCTGTTCTGCATCAAACAGCACCCGATCGCGCAACTCTATCCGGCCATGCTGTGGCTGCGTCAGCCCGCTGATGGCGTTGATTAACGAGGTTTTACCGGCACCCGACACGCCGAAAATGGCGGTGATGCCCTTAGCAGGGATTTGCAGGTCAATCGTCAGCCGATGATCGCCCTGCTGCTGGATAAAATTCAGTGACAGCATCAGTTCCCCATCCGCTTACGGCCCAGTCGCGCCAGCCATTCTGACGCCAGTAACGACGCCAGTGCCAGCACGATGGCAATCACACACAGCCGCGCGGCGGCGCCTTCTGCGCCTGGCGTTTCAATCAGGCTGTACATCGCCAGCGGTATGGTGCGCGTCTCGCCGGGAATATTAGAGACAAAAGTAATGGTGGCACCGAACTCCCCCAGCGATCGCGCAAAGGCCAGCACCGTGCCGACGATAACGCCTGGCAGAGTCAGCGGCAGCGTGATAGTAAAGAATACCCGCCAGCGTCCGGCACCCAGGGTGCGTGCGGCCTGCTCCAGCCGGATATCGACCGCTTCCAGCGCCAGGCGAATGGCGCGTACCATCAGCGGAAACGCAATCACCGCCGACGCCAGCGCTGCGCCGCGCCAGCTAAAGGCAAAACTGAAGCCGAACCAGTCATAGAGTTTTTCACCGATGATGCCGCGTCGTCCCAGGCCGATCAGCAGCAGATAGCCGACCACCACCGGCGGCAGCACCAGCGGCAGATGAATCAGGCTGTCGAGCAGCGCTTTACCGGGAAAACGGCAGCGCACCAGAATCCACGCCATCAGGATGCCGAACGGCAGGCTGCCCAGCACGGCAATGCCAGAGACTTTCAGGCTGAGCACTACCGCCTGCCATTCGGGATCGCTGAGTATCATTTCGTTGGTGTGAATCCGTAATGTTTAAACACGACCGCTGCTTGCGGTCCTTTCAGGTAGTGATAAAAAGCGTTAACGGCGGCATTGTCGCGATCTTTAACGATCGCCATCGGATATTCTACCGGTTTGTGACTGGAGGCCGGGAATCGTCCCACTACCTGCACTTTCGCACTGGCGACTGCATCGGAACCGTACACAATGCCATAGGGTGTCTCATTACGCTCAACCAGCGCCAGTGCGGCCCGCACATTATTTGCCGGTGCCAGCACCGGTTCAACCGTTTGCCAGGCACCGAGCTTCTGTAGCGCCTCTTTGGCGTAAATACCGGCCGGAACATGGTCGGGATCGCCTACCGCCAGACGCTCTCCGTGCAGCAGCGTTTTCCAGTCGGTCTGCTGATTCAGCTCAACCTTCTTCGCCGCCGCGCCGCGCGGTGCCACCAGCACCAGATCGTTGCCCAGCAGCGTGTAACGGCTGCCGGTGTTAACGCTCTTTTTCGCCACCGCATCATCCATCCACTGCTGATCGGCGGAGATAAACAGGTCAGCTGGCGCGCCCTGCTCTATCTGGCGCGCCAGCGTCGAGGAGGAGGCGAACGATGAGACCACCGTGACGCCGGTCTGCTGTTGATAGTCATGGGCGATATCCTGCAGGGCGTTGGTCAGCGAGGCGGCAGCAAAGACGGTCACTTTTTCCGCCGCCAGCGCCTGGCCCGTCAGTGAAACGGTCACCAGTGCGGCGATTCCCCAGCGGTACTGTAGTAAAGACATGATCTTCTCCGGTTATTCGTTGTGTAACGGATAATACAACGCCCGTTCCGGCAGTGTTATTAATTTATCGGCAGTTTTAGCAGAAGGATGAGTGGAAGTGGAGGTAGCGGTAGCAGAAAGCAGCACGCCCGCACAAAGGCGGGCGTGACAGGCAATTAATTGTGCGAACGGGCTGAAGATTTTTCGCGATGACCAAATTTTGAGATGACGTTAAACACTTCACCCAGGCCATAGATCATACCTAACATCAGCGCCATGACGACAGGGACCATAAGCACAGCTATGGCGAGGCTTTTAAGTAATTCCAGCATGGAGCGTCTCACTCTGCGAACAAAAAAGTGATTGTAACGGGTCAGCAAAATTTTGCGCAGCCCTTTTCGTGCTTTTACTTTGGTCACGAAACGCCGCTATCATCGCGCAGATACGCCTTAACCCTTTGCCGGAGTCGCTATGCAAGCCGAACTTTCCCTCCATATTCGTTTACAGCAAAAACTGTTTGCCGATCCGCGCCGCATCGAACTGCTGAAACGCGTGCAGCAAACCGGTTCAATCAGTCAGGGCGCAAAGCTGGCGGGCATCAGTTACAAAAGTGCCTGGGATGCGATCAATGAGATGAACCAGCTGGCGGATGAGACGCTGGTGGCACGCGCCACCGGCGGCAAAGGCGGTGGCGGCGCTACCCTGACGCGCTACGGTGAACGGCTGATTCAGCTGTTTCAGCTGATGGAGCAGATCCAGCAAAAAGCGTTTGACGCCCTGCAACAGGATGCGCTGCCGCTCGACAGTCTGCTGGCCGCCATTGCGCGCTTCTCACTGCAAACCAGCGCCCGGAATCAGCTGTTTGGCACCGTGATCAGCAACGATGCGCAGTCGGTGGTGCAGCATCTCAGGATTTTACTGGCTGACGGCGTCACCGAACTCCGGGTGGCGCTGACCCAGCGCAGTGCCGATCGCCTGCAGCTGGCTGCCGGCAAAGAGGTGCTGCTGTTGATTAAGGCGCCCTGGATTCGGGTCAGCCGCCAGGCCGGCGACGGCGACAATCAGCTGGCGGCGACCGTCAGCGCCATAGAGCCTGGCGAACAGTTCAGTGAGCTGCTGATGCAGCTTGCCAGCGGAGAAACCCTGTGCGCGACGCTGAGCAATGTTGCGTTGCAGCAGCAGAACCTGCAGCCTGGCGACCCGGTCATCGCCCATTTTGACGCGGAACACGCTATCGTCGCCACCCTGGTATGATTTTCCCCGGCTGATTTGACTTCATCGCATCCAGTGGTTACAACACAGTAACACGATGCAAAAAATGGAACAGATCATGGCTTCATTGCAGATTTCGCAAGGCACGTTTCGTCTTAGCGATACCCGGGTTTTGACCCTGAATGAGGTTCAGCTTCAGCGTGGCGAGAGCTGGGCCTTTGTCGGTGCCAACGGCAGCGGCAAGTCATCACTGGCGCGCGTCCTCTCTGGCGAGTTGTCGCCGCTGGCGGGCTCGGTCAGCAGTGATTTCCAGCGTCCGACGCGACTGTCGCTGGAGCAGTTGCAAAAGCTGGTCGCCGATGAGTGGCAGCGCAACAACACCGACCTGCTCAGTGAAGGTGAAGAGGATACCGGCCTGACCGTGGCTGAGGTGATCCAGGCGGAAATGCAGCAGCCGGAACGCTGTACACAGCTGGCCCGCCAGTTTGGCATCGAGCAGTTACTGACGCGCCGCTTCAAATATCTCTCCACCGGCGAAACCCGCAAGACGCTGCTCTGCCAGGCGCTGATGCAGCAGCCGGATCTGTTAATTCTGGATGAGCCGTTTGACGGGCTGGATGTGGCGTCACGCGCCAGCCTGACCGGGACCTTACGCAGCCTGCAGCATCCCGACTTTACTCTGGTGCTGGTGCTCAACCGCTTTGATGATATTCCCGAGTACATACAGCAGATTGGAGTACTGGCGGAGTGTACCCTCACCCATATCGGCCCGCGCCAGACCATTTTAGCCGAAGCGCTGGTGGCGCAGCTGGCGCACAGTGAACAACTGCTGGGGATGGCGCTGCCGGAAGCAGATGCGCCGGATCAGCTGCCGTCGCTGGCGGATGATGCGCCGCGCGTGATTCTGCGCAACGGCGTGGTCTCTTATCACGATCGGCCGGTGATCGACGGGCTGAACTGGCAGGTCAATGCCGGTGAGCACTGGCAGATTATCGGCCCCAACGGCGCCGGTAAATCAACCCTGCTCAGCCTGGTGACCGGCGATCATCCCCAAGGCTACAGCAACGACCTGACCTTGTTTGGTCGCCGGCGCGGCAGTGGTGAAACCATCTGGGAGATCAAGCAGCATATTGGCTATGTCAGCAGCAGCCTGCATCTCGATTATCGCGTCAGCGTCAACGTGCTGACGGTGATCCTGTCAGGCTTTTTCGATTCGATTGGTCTTTATCAGGCCGCGTCAGACCGTCAGAAGGCGCTGGCCCGGCAATGGCTGGCGCTGCTCGGGATGAACAATGCGCTGGCGGATGCGCCCTTTCACAGCCTGTCGTGGGGACAACAGCGGCTGGTATTGATTGCCCGCGCGCTGGTGAAGCATCCGACGCTGCTCATTCTGGATGAGCCGCTGCAGGGACTCGATCCGATCAACCGTCAGCTGGTACGGCGTTTTATCGATGTGCTGATTGGCGAAGGTCGCACTCAGCTACTGTTTGTCTCACATCATGCCGAAGATGCGCCGCAGTGCATCACGCACCGTCTGAGTTTTGTTGCCGGTGACGGCGGCTATCACTACCCGCAGCAGCAGCTGAAATAAATCGGCCAGACGCCGGTCAGACGGCGTCTGCTTCACCCTCAGATGTAACCGCTACCACTTACCCTGCGCTTTCCCGCCTGCAATTCCGTCACAATGCCACGAAATGAGAATATTCAGCTTGTGTAAACGATACCATTTATCCAGACTTGATCACGCTTTCGGGCGCGCTGATGTGCTACTTTTTACCGATGCCTCTTTGGCTTTTGACGCTTACCAGGATTCAACATGGAAAAATTTAACCCGGTCGATCACCCGCATCGCCGTTACAATCCACTGATTGATCAATGGATTCTCGTTTCACCCCATCGGGCAAAACGTCCGTGGCAAGGCGCGCAGGAGACCCCGGCGGTCAATACCTTACCGGCGCACGATCCCGATTGCTTCCTGTGTGCGGGCAATACCCGCATCACCGGTGACAAAAATCCTGACTATACCGGCACTTATGTCTTTACCAATGACTTTGCCGCACTGATGACCGACACGCCAGACGCGCCAGAGAGCGACGATCTGCTGATGCGCTGTGAAAGCGCGCGCGGCACCAGTCGGGTGATCTGCTTTTCGCCGGATCACAGCAAAACGCTGCCGGAGATGTCGTTAAGCGCGCTGGAGGAAGTCGTACGCACCTGGCAGGAACAGACCGCCGATCTCGGTCAGCACTATCCGTGGGTGCAGGTGTTCGAAAACAAAGGCGCAGCGATGGGCTGCTCTAATCCTCATCCGCACGGCCAGATTTGGGCTAACAGCTTCCTGCCGAATGAAGCGCAGCGCGAAGACGATCATCAGCGCGCCTATTTTGCGAAGCATGGCTCACCGATGCTGGTCGATTATCTCGCCCGTGAACAGCAGGATGGCAGCCGCACCGTGGTCGAGACCGATCACTGGCTGGCCGTGGTGCCGTGGTGGGCGGCGTGGCCGTTCGAAACCCTGCTGTTGCCGAAAGCACACGTTCAACGTCTGACCGATCTGAACGAGGCGCAACGCAGCGATCTGGCTAAAGCGATCAAGCTGTTGACCAGCCGCTACGACAACCTGTTCCAGTGCTCCTTCCCCTACTCGATGGGCTGGCACGGCGCACCGTTCAACGGTGAAGCCAACGATCACTGGCAGTTGCATGCTCACTTCTATCCGCCGCTGCTGCGTTCAGCAACGGTACGTAAATTTATGGTTGGCTATGAAATGCTGGCCGAAACCCAACGCGATTTAACGGCGGAACAGGCGGCGGAACGTCTGCGTTCTGTCAGCGACGTTCACTTCCGTGAGGCACAATAATGAGCTTAAAAACCATCACGCAGCAGGTCTTCTCCGACACTTTTGGCTACGCGCCGACCCACACCATTCAGGCTCCGGGCCGCGTTAACCTGATCGGTGAACATACCGATTATAACGATGGCTTTGTGCTGCCGTGCGCCATCGATTATCAGACGGTGATCGCCTGCGCGCGCCGTGACGATCGTCAGATCCGGGTGGTAGCGGTCGATTACGACAACGCTGAAGACAGCTTCTCGCTGGATGAAGAGATCCGCAGCCTGGAGCAGCCGATGTGGGCCAACTATGTGCGCGGCGTGGTGAAACACCTGCAACAGCGCCACGCCGATTTCGGCGGCATCGATATGGTGATCAGCGGCAACGTGCCGCAGGGCGCGGGCCTGAGTTCATCAGCCTCGCTGGAAGTGGCGGTCGGCACCGTGGTGCAGCAGCTCTACAATCTGCCGCTGGACGGCGCGGCGATTGCGGTCAACGGTCAGGAAGCTGAGAACCAGTTCGTCGGCTGTAACTGCGGTATCATGGATCAGCTGATCTCGGCGCTGGGCCAGAAAGATCACGCCATGCTGCTCGATTGCCGCACGCTGGGGACCCGCCCGGTCTCAATGCCGGAAGATATCGCGGTGGTGATCATCAACTCTAACTTCCGCCGTACGCTGGTAGGTAGCGAGTACAACACCCGTCGTCAGCAGTGTGAAACCGGTGCGCGCTTCTTCAATAAACCAGCGCTGCGTGATGTCGAACTGGCTGAATTTGAAGCTGCGCAGTCGCAGCTTGATCCGCAGGTGGCGAAGCGTGTGCGCCACGTACTGACGGAAAATGCCCGTACCCTGGAAGCCGCCGATGCGCTGACCCGTGGCGACCTGACGCGCATGGGCCAGCTGATGGCCGAATCTCACGCATCGATGCGCAATGATTTCGAGATCACCGTGCCACCGATCGACACCCTGGTTGAGATCGTGAAAGCGCAGATTGGCGAGCGCGGCGGTGTGCGCATGACCGGCGGTGGCTTTGGCGGCTGTATCGTGGCGCTGATGCCGCTCGATCTGGTTGATCAGGTGAAAGCCGCCGTAGCAGAGCAGTATGAAGCAGCGACCGGCATCAAAGAGACCTTCTACGTTTGTAAAGCCTCAGCGGGAGCTGGCCTATGCTAAACGACGTTAATTCTCATGCGCCGGACGGGCAACCGTGGCGCATCACCGTGCTGCGCAATGCGAACGGCATGCTGGTGACCTTTATGGACTGGGGCGCAACCTGGCTGTCGGCCCGGGTGCCGATGCAGGATGGCACGGTCCGTGAGGCACTGCTCGGCTGTGCCACGCCCTCTGACTATCTGCACCAGGATGCCTATCTGGGCGCCACGGTGGGCCGTTATGCCAACCGCATCGCCGGAGCGACGCTGAATAAACTGAACCGTCAGCTGGTGGCCAATCAGGGCCCGCATCAGCTGCACGGCGGCCCGGAAGGGTTTGATAAACGTCGCTGGCAAATCGTCAGCCAGTCGGAAACTGAAGTGCACTATCGGCTGGATTCGCCGGATGGCGATCAGGGTTATCCGGGCAATCTGATTGCCGATCTGCGCTATCAGCTGGATGACGATAACTGCCTGAGCATTCAGTATGAAGCGCGCTGCGATCAGGCCTGTCCGGTCAACCTCACCAACCACGCTTACTTTAACCTTGATGCGCATCATGGCGACGCGCGTCAGCATCGCTTACAACTGCACGCCGACAGTTACCTGCCTGTCGACAGCGACGGGATTCCGAATGCGCCACTGAAAGCGGTGGCAGGCACCAGTTTCGATTTCCGTCAGGCCAAACCGGTGGCGCAGGATTTCCTCGCCGACGACGATCAGCGTGCGGTGAAGGGCTATGATCACGCCTTCCTGCTTAACAGCGCCGGCGACGCCACTCAGCCCGCGGCTGAACTCTGGTCGGAAGATGGCAAACTGCAGCTTAGCGTCACCACCTCCGCGCCGGCGCTGCAGTTTTACTCGGCTAACTATCTGGCTGGCACCCGTGCCCGTGAGCAGGAGAGCTATACTGCTTTCCAGGGCATTGCGCTGGAGAGTGAATTTTTACCGGACTCGCCTAATCATGCGGAATGGCCGCAGCCTGATTGCTGGCTGCAGCCGGGAGATCGCTGGGAATCGGTGACGCGTTATCGCTTCACGCCGCGCTGAGTCACCGGCTGAAAAACGCGCAGTGCGTTGCCGACAGGCTTACGTGCTGCCCGCTTTTCCGTTATGGTATGGCGCAATTGGCTCGTTGAACGGGCTGGCAGCAGCAGGTTTCCATTCTCACAGAAACATCACAGTATTAAGGAGTTAAGCTATGGCTGTAACTAAGCTGGTTCTGGTGCGTCACGGCGAAAGCCAGTGGAACAACGAAAACCGCTTTACCGGTTGGTATGATGTTGACCTTTCTGAAAAAGGTCGTGGCGAAGCCAAATCAGCGGGTCAACTGCTGAAGAAAGAAGGCTTTGTGTTTGATTTTGCTTACACCTCAGTACTGAAGCGTGCGATTCACACCCTGTGGAACGTGCTGGATGAGCTGGATCAGGCCTGGCTGCCGGTCGAAAAAACCTGGCGTCTGAACGAGCGTCACTACGGTGCGCTGCAGGGTCTGGATAAAGCAGAAACCGCCGCGAAATATGGCGACGAGCAGGTTAAGCAGTGGCGTCGCGGCTTTGCCGTTACCCCGCCAGAGCTGGATCGTTCAGATGAGCGTTTCCCGGGCCATGATCCGCGTTATGCGAAACTGACCCCAGAGCAGCTGCCAACCACCGAAAGCCTGGCGCTGACCATCGATCGCGTGATTCCTTACTGGAACGACACCATTCTGCCGCGCATCAAAAGCGGTGAGAAAGTGATTATCGCCGCACACGGCAACTCACTGCGTGCGCTGGTGAAATATCTCGATAACCTGAGCGAAGATGAAATCCTCGAACTGAACATCCCTACCGGCGTACCGCTGGTGTATGAGTTCGATGAAAACTTCAAACCGCTGAAGCGTTACTACCTGGGTGATGCCGACGAGATTGCAGCGAAAGCCGCAGCCGTTGCGAATCAGGGTAAAGCGAAGTAATTCTGCGCTAAAACGCCAAAAGGCCAGACGCAAGTCTGGCCTTTTTCATGCGTGCTTCCTTTAGCCGCGACGCTGTTTTACCGCTGCCGCTAACTGGCGTAACACTTTGTCGGTGTCATCCCAGCCGATGCAGGCGTCAGTGACGCTTTTGCCGTAGACCAGCGGCTCGCCGCTCTCCAGGCTCTGGTTGCCTTCTACCAGGTGGCTCTCAATCATCACGCCGATAATTGCCCGCTCACCGTTGCTCATCTGCTGCGCCACATCTTCCGCCACAACCATCTGCCGCTGGAACTGCTTGCTGCTGTTGGCGTGGCTGAAGTCGATCATCACCTGCTGCGGCAGGCCCGCTTTCGCCAGTCCGGCTTTGACTTCGCTGACGTGCTGCGCGCTGTAGTTTGGCTCTTTACCGCCGCGCAGAATGATGTGGCAATCCGCGTTACCGCTGGTTTCGACAATCGCCGAGTGACCATATTTGGTGACCGACAGGAAACAGTGCGGCGAACCGGCAGCGTTGATCGCGTCGATGGCGACTTTGATGGTGCCGTCGGTACCGTTTTTAAAGCCCACCGGGCAGGAGAGGCCCGACGCCAGCTCACGGTGTACCTGAGACTCGGTGGTACGGGCACCAATCGCGCCCCAGCTCATCAGATCGGCCACATATTGTGGGGTGATCATATCGAGGAACTCGCCGGCCGCCGGTAACCCACTGTCGTTGATCTCCAGCAGCAGTTTACGCGCCAGACGCAGTCCGTCGTTCAGCTGGAAAGTGCCATCCATGTAAGGGTCATTGATCAGCCCTTTCCAGCCCACCGTGGTGCGCGGCTTTTCAAAATAGACCCGCATGACCACTTCCAGCTCGCCTTTCAGCTCGTCGCGCAGCGTCAGCAGTCGGGCGGCGTACTCTTTCGCGGCTTCGGTGTCGTGAATCGAGCACGGCCCGATCACCACCAGCAGACGATCGTCCTGACCCTGAAGGATCTGATGAATAGCCTGACGCGCCTGTGAAACTGTTTCGGCAGCCCGATCGGTGGCCGGGAATTTTTCCAGCAGCGCAACCGGCGGCAGCAGCTCTTTAATCTCTTTGATGCGTAAATCATCGTTCTGGTAATTCATACTGATTCCATATTATTTCAGGCCCAGCGCGCGCCGGGCACAACCTGTCCAATGTAGCCCGAAGCGCCAGGGGTGTAAATTCCCGCTACGGGTTAAATGTTCGGGTGATATTTGCATTAATCGGGTTAGCGTCTAGACTTTTTAATGGTAGGCACTGATAAACGGACTGCTTACCCGATTAAATCACCCTGTTTAAGCCAACCGGCGAATTTTATTTCGTACGGGACCTTTTTATCCAAATTGCACCTCTGGGCTTGAAGCAGCAACTTCATTAATTAACGGGAGCATAATGATGAAAAAGTTTGCCTTACTCTTTTTGACAGCAGCGATGACTCTGAGCAGCGGCGCAGCCATGGCGGCGAGCGGCAACAATGGTACGGCTAACCAGGCTGCCGATGCAGGCGCAGCGGCGGGCGGTGCGAAAGAAAATCTGCCACCGAATAATGTTGATAACAGCAATATTAATAACACCGGCACCAACACGAATCCGGCAACTTCTGGCAGCAATACCAGCAGCGGTAATATGTCTGCGAATGAAATCGACCAGAACAGCCAGTGTAAAGATGGCAAATGCCCGAACATCAATAAAAAAGTCCAGACCAAAGAAGGTGGCGGTGACGTGAATACCAAAACCGACGGCACCTCACAGTAATTCCGTCCGATCAGGAGAGCCTCTGCTCTCCTGTCTTTTTCTCCCCTCCTCTCTTCTCTTCCGCTATGCTGAGCCGGTGAAATTAACAGGGAAATATTCATGGCCGCATTGCTTCTGATTGACGATCATCCACTGGTCGAGGTCGCCCTTGAGGCTGCGCTGACTCAGTCACCGATTCCGGTAAAACTTTACTCCGCCAGCAGTGAAAAAGCCGCACGCGCCTTTCTCTCTTTGCCGCTGGATATTATCGTGCTGGACATTGGCCTGCCGGATGGCGACGGCCTGGAGATTCTGCGCCGTCTGAAGATTCATCTGCCCGATTGCCCGGTGCTGATCTACTCGGCGCAGCAAACCCACCACACCATGCGACGCGCTCAGGCGCTGGGTGCGGCAGGTTATGTGGTGAAAAGTCAGCGCATGGAGCAGCTCCTGAGCGCGATTCTGGCGGTGCTGGGCGGTCACACGGCCTTTCCTGCTATTGAGGATGAACCAGAACTGCCGCTGACCCAGAAAGAGCGCCAGGTCCTGGCATTACTGGCCAGCGGCCTCTCTAACCTGCAAATTGCCGCTCAGCTGCATATCAGCAACAAAACCGTCAGCACTCATAAAAAGAATATTCTGGAAAAGACCGGTGCCCGCTCGGTGGTGGAACTGGCTGACCTGTGGAAAGCGCAGCAGTGAGGAACTGGCTGCTGATTTTATTGCTGTTATGGAGCGGGGTCGGGATGGCCGTCCGGCCAGTGAGCAGCGTAAATCTGCCGATGATGCTGCCGGTGAACCGCGCCGAAACCATGCAGGGTCGGATGCTGCGCGTCGGTCTGCTGGAGGAGAACAACGCGCCCTGGGCGATGCGCATCGGCAACGATCTCTATGGCATCAATGCCGATTATCTCTCGGCGCTGCGTCAGCTGACCGGTGCCCAGTTCAGTCTGACGCTGTACGCCGATCAGGCACATCTGTTGCAGGCGCTGAATGACGGAGAGATCGATTTTGCCCTGGGTATGCTGGCCGCGCCGTTACCGCCAGGCACGCTCAGCAGTGACATCTGGTACAGCAGCCCGCTGCGCATCTACCGTAACCAGCAGAATCAGCGCGCCGTGATGTTTAACAGCCAGAATGCCCAGCTGGCGATCAGTGACACCACGCTGGCACAGCTGCCGCCCGATCTGGCGGCGCGCCATCGCTGGCGGCGTTATAGCAGCGATCTGCAGGCTCTCTATACCCTGCTTAATCAGCAGAACGATTATGTGGTGGCGGATGAGACCAGCGCCGGCTTTCTGTTAAGTCAGCTGCAGCAGGGTCAGATTTATCAGATTGCTTCGCGGATAGAGGCCGGTCAGCTCAGCCTGCGCGCGGTGAGCCGCGATCCGCAGCTGATTAACTGGATCAATCAGAGCCTGCGTCAGCTGCCCGCCGAGCTGATGAATACGCTTCAGGCGCGCTGGAGCAGCATCCTGCCACGCTATCAGGATACCCAGACGCTGATGCTCAGCCCGGATGAACGGGCATGGATTGCCGCCCATCCACGGGTGTTCTACGCCGCCGAGCCGGATAACTATCCGTGGAGCTACCGCGACAGCACCGGCACGGCGCGCGGCTACGGCGTCGAGCTGCTGAAAGTGATCGCCCAGAGTACCGGACTGCAATTCGAGCCGGTATGGGTCAGCAATCCCCGCCAGGCCGCCGCACTGATCGGTCAGCAGCAGGCGATGCTGCAGCTGATGCAACCGCTTAACGGTGATGCGATGCAGAGCACCTCGCTGCCGGTGTGGCGGGCGTTGTGGGGCATCTACAGCATTCAGCCCCATTCCCTGACGCACTGGCGTGACCTGCGCGGTAAGCGGGTCGGCGTGCTACAGGACGATCTGGCGCAGCGGCTGTTGCCCGACGACCTGCAGCCGCAGCGCTTTGCCGATCGCAACAGCCTGTACGATGCGCTGGCCAGAGGCCAGATTGATGCCCTGGTCGATAACGTGCTGTCAGCCCGCTGGCGCATCGCCAGCCGCAACGATCCCCGTATTCATCTCGCCTTCGCCGCCAGCGACATCGCCTGGCCGATCGCGCTGGGCGTCGCCCCGGAGCAGCCGGTGCTGCGTGCGCTGCTGGATCGGGCGCTGCAGCAGATTCCGGCTGAAACCCAGAGCCAGATGCGCGATAGCTGGTCCACTCCGCCACAGCCGGGCAGCGTGATGGTGATGCGCTCCTTACCGATGATGGTGCTGGTAGTGGCCGGAGCGGCGATCGCCTTACTGCTGCTGTTACTGGCGCGCCGCTACTGGCAGCAGCGCCGGGAGCGTCAGCAGCGTGAGCAGGCGGAGCGCGCCAACGCGATGAAGAGTCAGTTTCTGGCCACCGTCAGCCATGAGCTGCGCACGCCGATGCAGGCGATTCTCGGACTGCTGGAGCTGGAAAAGCAGCAGCACAGCAGCCAGAATCTGACGCTACTGCACAGCAGCGCGCAATCATTGCTGACCTTACTCAACGACCTGCAGGATCACGCCCGGATTGAGAGCAACAGCTTTACGCTGTCGCCGCGTCCGCTGGCGCTGGCGACCTGGCTCGAACAGCAGCAGCACTTTTACCATCCGTTGATGCGCGCTGACGGACCGCGTCTGGTGGTCAGGGCGCTGACGCCGCTGCCGGAGGCGATTCTGATCGATGCCGATCGCCTGCAACAGGTAGTGAATAACCTGATGACCAATGCGCTGAAATTTACCCGGCACGGTGAGATCCGGCTGACGCTGGCGGCCCGACAGCAGCTGGAGCTGACAGTCAGCGACAGCGGTAGCGGCATTCCGCCGGAGGAGCAGCAGAAGCTGTTCGATCCCTGGTATCAGGCACCGTCCGGCAAATCGGTTTCCGTCCAGGGCAGCGGCCTGGGGCTGTTTATCTGCCGGGAAATGGTGTTGCGCATGGGCGGCGATATCCGGCTGGTTTCTCAACCCGGTCATGGCACAGAAGTGACGGTCACGCTTCCGCTTGAGCCCTGTCAGCCGGTCAGCCCTGTCAGCGAATCTGCCCTGCCCGGCTACCCGCAGTTGCGGGTGGCGATTGTTGATGACCATCCCACCAATCTGCTGGTGATGCAGCAGCAGCTGGCGCGCTTCGCTATTCAGGCCGATACCTTCGAGCAGGGCCGCGACCTGTTGCGCGCCGATGCGCAGCAGCCGTATGACCTGCTGTTTATCGACCAGATGATGCCGCGTCCCGACGGCACGCTGCTGCTGCGGCTGCTGCGCCGTCGCGATCGTCAGCGTGGCCGTCAGGCGATGCGGGTATTGTGCTCAGCCGACGCCCAGTTGCTGTCCCAGCCGCTGGCGGCCGGCGAACGGGTGCTGATTAAACCGGTGCAGTTATCCGATCTCAGCGCCCTGCTGGCCGCCTGGCAGCCCGATCCGCTGGCGGCACTGGATGACAACCTGTTACGACTGGCGCAGCACAACGACCGGTTCCTTGGCCGTCTGAGCCAGACATTACGCGACACCGTCAGCCAGGATCTGGCGCGGCTTGCCGCGGCGCGCGATCGGCAGGACTGGACGCAGCTGGCGGAAGCCGCACACCGGATGAAAGGCAGCTGGTTACTGGTCGGGCTGGAGGAAGGCGCGCAGCTTAGCCAGCAGTTAGCGGAGCAGGCAAAACAGCATCAGGACACCGCTGAAACGTGGCGATTACTGATATTATTGACTAACAGGTTACTGAAAAAACTGGATTCTTATGGCACACACCCACACTCATAGCGGGCAGGATAGCAATCGTACCCGTCTGGCCGCGGCATTTGGCGTTACCACCCTGTTTATGATCGCCGAAGTGATTGGCGGCTGGCTCTCTGGCTCGCTGGCGCTGCTGGCCGATGCCGGACATATGCTGACCGATGCGGCAGCGCTGTTGATGGCGCTGCTGGCAGTGCAGTTTGCCCGCCGCAAGCCCAATGCACGCCATACTTTCGGCCTGCTGCGCCTGACCACGCTGGCCGCCTTCGTCAACGCTATCGCCCTGCTGGTGATTACCGCCCTGATCGTCTGGGAAGCCGTGCGCCGTTTCGCCGATCCGCAGCCGGTCACCGGCGGGCTGATGCTGGGCATTGCTATCGCGGGACTGCTGGCCAATATCCTGTCGTTCTGGTTGCTGCATCACGGCAGCGGCGAGAAGAACCTCAACGTGCGCGCTGCGGCGCTGCATGTGATGGGTGATTTGCTGGGTTCGGTCGGGGCGGTGGCGGCGGCAGTGATCATTATGCTGACCGGCTGGACGCCGATTGACCCGATCCTGTCCCTGCTGGTGTCGCTGCTGGTACTGCGCAGCGCCTGGGCGCTGCTGCGTGAAAGCCTGCAGGAGCTGCTGGAAGGTGCGCCGCGCTCGCTTGACGTCACCCGGCTGATTCGCGATTTGACCCTGAATATTGCCGAAGTGCGCAACGTGCATCATGTGCATCTGTGGCAGGTTGGCGAGAAACCGCTGCTGACGCTGCATGTGCAGGTGATCCCGCCGTACGATCATGATGCGCTGCTGCACCGCATTCACGCCTATCTGCAGCAGCACTATCAGATTGCGCACGCCACCGTACAGATGGAGTATCAGCCCTGTGCCGGTGCCGAGTGTGAGCTCGGCATCAGCGGTGGCTCAGATCACTCTCATCCTGCGCACCATCACGCCGCGGGCGAGCATCACGCTCACTGAGACGACAGCGCGCGGGAACCCTGTTGCCGCGCGCTGCGAATCCACATCCGGGAACCGTTCAGCGCAATCAGCGTCAGAATCACATACTCCAGCGACATCGCATACACCCCCTGACGGGCGAAGATCATTACGCTGATCACGTTGATAATCACCCACAGCAGCCAGTTCTCAACATATTTGCGCGTCATCAGAATCATTGCCGCAATCGACAGCACCATCATGCACGAATCCCAGAACGGGAAGGCATCCGGTTGCAGCACCGGCATCGCCACCGTCAGTCCGAGAACGTTCATCAGCGTGACCGCTGCCTGCGTCAGGACGGCAAATACCGGGTCGATATAGAGCGTCATCAGCGCAATCGCAACGATGCAGCCCACCGCCCACGCCAGCGCTTTAGGTAACGGCAGCCAGCGAATCTTCAGCGCGGCCTGGTGGTCGTCGGTCTGGCGACTCCAGGCGTACCAGCCATAGAGATTGGCGACAAAAAAGAACAGCTGTAACAGCAGGCTGGCATAGAGCTGGATTTGAAAGAAGATCACCGCAAACAGCGTGACGTTAATCAGGCCAAACGGATAGTTGACGATCTTTTCCAGGCTAGCGAGCCAGATGCAGAGCAAGCCTGCCAGCGTGCCGATCGCCTCAATCCACGAGAGATCGTAGCCGCCCGCACCGAGCGGAATATGAACCAGAATATTGTGTGTGCTGAAGAAGTCCATGCCAGGCACCTGTCAAAGAAACGCTTACGCGTTTCCTTTCACGTTGAGTTTAAGATCCGCTGCAAAGGATAGCATGCGGTTAAGCGGCAGCAACGCGGCTTCTCGCAGGTCATTGTCAACCTGCACCTCATGCTGCGCGCCGCCCGAGTCCAGCGCCTCTGCAATCGCCCTGAGGCCGTTCATCGCCATCCACGGACAGTGGGCGCAGCTGCGGCAGGTAGCCCCTTCGCCAGCGGTCGGCGCTTCCAGCAGCTCTTTCTCCGGTACCGCCTGCTGCATTTTATAAAAGATGCCGCGATCGGTGGCCACAATCATTTGCGGATGCGGCAGCGATTTCGCCGCCTGAATCAGCTGGCTGGTAGAGCCCACCGCGTCGGCCAGATCGACAATCGCCTGCGGCGACTCCGGATGCACCAGCACCGCTGCGTCGGGATAGAGCGCCTTCATGCGCTGCAGCGCCTGGGTTTTAAATTCGTCATGCACAATACAGGCGCCCTGCCAGCACAGCACATCCGCGCCCGATTTTTGCGTCACGTAGCGGCCAAGATGGCGATCCGGTGCCCAGATGATCTTCTCACCGAGACTGTCGAGATGTTCAATCAGCTCAACCGCGATGCTGGAGGTCACCACCCAGTCGGCGCGTGCTTTCACCGCCGCGGAGGTATTGGCGTAGACCACCACGGTACGATCGGGATGGGCATCGCAGAAGGCGTTAAACTCCTCAATCGGGCAGCCGAGATCGAGTGAGCATTCCGCCTGCAGCGTCGGCATCAGCACCCTCTTCTCCGGGCTGAGAATTTTGGCGGTTTCACCCATAAAGCGCACGCCCGCCACCAGCAAGGTCGTGGCCGGATGTTGACTGCCGAAGCGCGCCATCTCCAGCGAGTCCGAGACACAGCCGCCGGTCTCTTCGGCCAGCGCCTGAATTTCCGGGTCGGTATAGTAGTGCGCCACCATGACGGCGTTACGCGCTTTCAGCAACGCTTTGATTTTTTCGCGGTAGCCCGCTTTTTCATCGTCAGTCAGACGGGCCGGTTTAGGCGGAAAGGGGTAAACGGCGCTCTCAGGATCGAACATCACACTCATGACACAGCTCTCGTTTTATCTAATTAACGAAAATCGCCTGTTAAGGCGACTTATGGCGTTGATCCCGCCATCGTGTTTTATATGCTAAACACGATAGCGGAAATGTCTCGGTGTGTCGTGGGGTTTTTGTTCAGCCCGTATGAATAATCAGCTCACGTCGGGCTGCGTGGTGGTTGCCAGCGCCAGGTGTGCCTGCGGGGCTTCCAGTGCCAGCAGAAAGGCTTTGATCTCCAGTCCCCCGGCAAAGCCGGTGAGTTTACCGTTGGCACCAATCACCCGATGGCAGGGTGCGATAATCGAGAGCGGATTACGGCCGTTGGCGGCCCCGACCGCACGGACTGCCAGCGGATGACCAATCTCACGGGCAATCTGGCTGTAGCTGCGTGTTTCGCCAAACGGGATCGCCACCAGCGCCTGCCACACCTTCTTCTGAAAGTCGGTGCCGACAAAGTCGAGCGGCAGTTCGAAACAGCGGCGTTTGCCAGCAAAATATTCCGCCAGCTGCTGTTCGGCCGCCAGAAACACCGGCAGGTCATCGTGACGGGTTTGCGGTAGAAACCGGGTGCGTCTGGGATCGTCGTTCTCCCACAAAATGCCGACCAGACCACGGTCGCTGGCCACCAGCTTGAGTTCGCCGACCGGTGTGACGATAGGTTTGAAGTAATACATGCTGATTCTCCGCTCACTGAGTCAGTGCCGATTATCGCACTTTTCAGCCGTCAGGCTGGCTGTTTTCGGTCACGACGATAAACTGTTGTGCTGTCCGAAAACAGCCAGTCTGCCTGCCGTATCCGGCGTAGGCTGCGCTTTATTTGCCGGAGAAAGACCATGCTCGATCCCGAGATTGCCTATCAGGCGCTGACCTCACGTGATACCCGCTTCGATGGAGTTTTCTTCGTCGGCGTCACCTCAACCGGCATCTATTGCCGTCCGATCTGCCCGGTGAAAGCGCCGATGCAGAAAAACTGTCTGTTCTTCAGCAGCGCCGAAGCGGCCGAAAAAGCGCGGTTCCGTCCCTGCCTGCGCTGCCGGCCAGAACTGGCACCGGGCAATGCGCCGGTGGATCATGCGCATCGCATTGCCGATCGGCTGGTGCAGCGCATTGAGGAAGGCGTGCTGGAGCAGCACGAGGGGCTGGATGAGATTGCGGCCGAGTTTGGCATCAGCGCACGCCAGCTGCGGCGGATTGTGCAGCAGGAGCTGGGCGTCTCGCCGCTGGAGCTGAAGCAGACGCGTCGGATGCTGCTGGCGAAACAGCTACTGACCGAAACCCGGTTGCCGATTATTGATGTCGCCTATGCCAGCGGCTTTGGCAGCCTGCGGCGCTTCAATGATGTCTTTCAGGCCCGTTACCGCATGACACCGGGTGCCTTACGCAAGCAGACGCTGCCGGCGGCACAGCTGCAGCCTGATGATACTATGCGGCTGCGGCTTAGCTATCGTCCGCCTTACGACTGGCAGGCGATGCTCAGTTTTCTGCAGCTCCGCCTGATGAAAGAGATCGAGGCGGTTGAAGATAACTGTTACCGGCGCACCGTGGCGCTGGGCGACTATCGCGGCTGGGTCAGCGTGTCACATCTGCCGGCAAAACAGGCGTTGCAGGTTGAGTTCACCAGCAGCTTAACGCCGGTGTTGCCCGCCCTGCTGCGTCGGCTGCGCGATCTGTTCGATCTTAATGCGCAGCCACAGCGAATTGCGGCGCACCTGCAACAGGACCCGCTGCTGGCGCAGAGCCTGGCGGATTATCCCGGCCTGCGGGTGCCTGGTGCCTTTGACGGCTTTGAAATGGGGGTCCGGGCGATACTTGGTCAGCAGATCACGGTGAAAGCCGCGACCACGCTGAGCAGCCGTTTTGCTGAGGCGTTTGGCGAGGCCTGCGTGACGCCGTTCGCCGATCTGTCACGTTACTCCGCCCGTCCGGAACGGATTGCAGAAACCGCGCTGGATGAGATTGCCCGGCTCGGGATTGTCAGCGCCCGCGCCAGAGCGATTCAGGCGTTCGCCAGCGCCTGCGCCAGCGGTGAGCTACGGTTCAATGCCACGCTGTCGCCTGAGGCGATGATGACGCGGCTGATGAGCTTACCGGGCATTGGTCCGTGGACGGCTCACTATATTGCGATGCGCGCCCTGCGCTGGCCGGATGCGTTTCCGAAAGAAGATATTGCGGTGCGCAATAATCTGGGTGGCCTGACGCCGCGCGCCGCTGAGCAGCGTTCACAGGTCTGGCGGCCGTGGCGTAGCTACGCGGTGATGCATATCTGGAAAAGTCTGTCGTAGTCGGGAAATGGAGTGATGCTGGCGCATCAGCCGAACCTGCGGCAGGTTCTCATCCGGCACGCTTAACTCTGTGCCCTGAAAACGAAAAAAGCGCCTTAAAGGCGCTTCTTTTTTAATTGGTGGGTCGTGCAGGATAAGCCTCGGCCCATCCGGAGCCTCGCCCTGCGGGTGATGCTGGCGCATCAGCCTGAATCGCTCCTGGCGATTCAGTCGAACCTGCGGCAGGTTCTCATCCGGCACGTTTAACTCTGTGCCCTGAAAACGAAAAAAGCGCCTTAAAGGCGCTTCTTACTTAATTGGTGGGTCGTGCAGGATAAGCCTCGGCCCATCCGGGGCCTCGCCCTGCGGGTGATGCTGGCGCATCAGCCTGAATCGCTCCTGGCGCATCAGCCTGAATCGCTCCTGGCGATTCAGTCGAACCTGCGGCAGGTTCTCATCCGGCACGCTTAACTCTATGCCCTGAAAACGAAAAAAGCGCCTTAAAGGCGCTTCTTTCTTAATTGGTGGGTCGTGCAGGATTCGAACCTGCGACCAATTGATTAAAAGTCAACTGCTCTACCAACTGAGCTAACGACCCGCTGGGGGCTTACAACCGTTCTTCGCGCCAGGCGCCTGAAACAAGATGGTGGGTCGTGCAGGATTCGAACCTGCGACCAATTGATTAAAAGTCAACTGCTCTACCAACTGAGCTAACGACCCATCTTAGGTTGTGAAGCAATGCTGAAGGTTATTTCCTGAAAGGGCGCGCAATTAATAACGCGTCTGACCGGAGATGGTGGGTCGTGCAGGATTCGAACCTGCGACCAATTGATTAAAAGTCAACTGCTCTACCAACTGAGCTAACGACCCATCTTCAGGCTTACCGGACACTTTTGCAATTTTGCAATGTCACCCGGCAACGGCGGCATATATTACTGATTTACTGAGGTAGCGCAACCCTTATTTCTGCCAAAAGCGTCGTTTGCTTACCTTTCATACGGCAAGACCAGAAATCACACGATATCCGGTCTGAACCGTACAGATTACATCCCTGCCAGACGTTTTTGCGCCTGTTTTGCAGAGTCGGTATTGGGATAAAGTTTGATCACCTGCTGGTAAACCGCTTTGGCTTTCGCCGTGTCGTTTTTCTCCTGCATGATGACGCCCACTTTCAATAACGCCTCTGCGGCTTTCGGCGACTTCGGATAGTTTTTCACCACCGTGGCGTAATAATAGGCCGCGTCGTCCTTTTTGCCTTTGTTGTAGTTCAGCTGTCCCAGCCAGTAATTGGCGTTCGGCTGATAGGTCGAATCAGGGTAACGTTTTACCCATGCCTGCAGCGCAGTGATCGCCTGATCGTACTGTTTCTTCTCCAGAATCAGCGCAACAGCCGCATTGTAATCACTGTTCGCATCACCGCTCTGCGTCGGTGCGCTATCAGTGGCAGCCGCCGCACCCGCGTCGGTGGCCGCTGCTGCACCGGCTGAGGCATCGCTGCCAGCCGCTGACTGCGCGCCGCCGCTGTTACTGCTGCTCAGGCTGTCGATCTGCTGATAGAGCTGCTTCTGACGCTCGACGACCTGATTAAGCTGATACGAGTTTTGCTGGATTTGCCCACGCAGCGAGTCGATGTCACGCTGGTTATCGCTCATCTGCTGTTGCAGTTGTTGCATCAGCTGTGCCTGGGCATTGGAGATTCGTTCAAGAGTGGTGACACGGTCTTCGACCGAGCCGGAGCCAACGCTACTGATTGACGCTTGGGCATTAGCGGCCCAGGGGGCCGCTACGCCAATCAGTAACGACAGACTCAACAGATGATGTCTGAAGTTACTAACCATGTGATTCTCTTAGTAGACCAGTACGGCACGACGGTTTTTAGAGTAAGCCGCTTCGTCATGACCCAGAACCGCTGGCTTCTCTTTACCGTAAGAAACGATAGACATCTGATCGGCAGAAACGCCTTTGCCTTGCAGATACATTTTCACTGCGCTGGCGCGACGTTCGCCCAGGGCGATGTTGTATTCCGGCGTACCGCGCTCATCCGCGTGACCTTCAATGGTCACTTTGTAAGATGGGTTGCTACGCAGGAAGGCAGCATGCTGATCCAGCATCTGAGCGTAATCAGACTGAACGTCATATTTGTCCAGACCGAAGTAGACGATGTTGTTCTGCTGCAGCTGCTGCATCTGCAGACGCGCCTGCTCGTCAGAAGACATGTTGCCGCCGTTGCCGTTCATGCCAGAATTTGCACCGTAAGCGCCATCAGCGCCCATGCCAGTCTGGTCATTGTTGTTGTTTTTGTGTGAGCTACAAGCCGCTACTGCCAGAACCGGCAGAGCCAGCATCAAACCCTTCAGCACTTTGTTCAGTTGCATTTCAAAAATCCCATTATTGTTTATTGTTTGTGATGTCTGTTAAGTCAGACATTACAGATACGGCGACCAGGCAGGAAATTTTACCTGTCCATCAGTTGCCGGAAGACGCGCTTTGAAACGGCCGTCGGTTGAAACCAGCTGCAGCACGGAACCCATCCCCTGAGTAGAGCTATAGATTACCATTGTGCCGTTCGGTGCCAGGCTCGGCGTTTCATCCAGGAACGTGTCCGTTAACGTTTGAACGGCTCCCGTTTCCAGATCCTGTTTGGCGACGTGTTGAGCACCGCCACTGGTGCTAATCATCACCATTGATTTACCATCGGTAGCCACATCCGCATCCTGGTTCTGACCGCCTTCCCAGGTAATACGCTGTGGCGTGCCACCGTTGAGACCCACTTTATAAATCTGCGGCGCACCCGCCTGATCCGAGGTATAAGCCAGCGTCTGGCTATCCGGGAACCAGGTCGGTTCGGTGCTGTTATAACGGCCATCGGTCACCTGACGGGTCTGACCGGACGCCAGATCCATGACGTAGAGGTTGAGGCTGCCGGTTTTAGACAGGGCAAAAGCCAGTTTTGAGCCATCTGGTGAGAACGCCGGCGCACCGTTGTGACGTGGATAAGAGGCGACCTGGCGCACAGCACCGTTGGAGAGCGTCTGCACTACCAGCGCTGACTTGCCGCTTTCAAAGGTCACGTAAGCCACTTTGCTGCCATCTGGCGACCAGGCGGGTGACATCAGCGGCTGCGGCGAGCGGTGTACCACAAACTGGTTGTAGCCATCGTAATCCGCCACGCGCAGTTCATATGGGAACTGACCGCCGTTGGTCTGCACCACATAGGCGATACGGGTGCGGAAAGCGCCTTTAATGCCGGTCAGCTTCTGAAAGGTTTCGTCACTGGCGGTGTGCGCCGCATAGCGCAGCCACTGTTTGGTCACCTTGAAGGAGTTCTGTGCCAGCACGGTTCCTGGCGCGCCGCCGGTATCGACGAGCTGATAAGAGACCTGATAGCTGCCATCCGGGTTAGACTGCACCTGACCCACAACGACGGAATCAATGCCCAGCGCGCTCCAGGCAGCAGGCTGAACTTCCTGCGCGCTGGTTGGCTGCTGTGGCAGACGTGAGCGATCAAGCGGATTAAATTTACCGCTGTTGCGCAGGTCAGCCGCCACAATGCCACCGATATCTTCTGGCGCGGCGCCAGCACCGGCCCATTTAAACGGGACCACGCCAATCGGGCGTGCGGTATTCACACCCTGGGTGATCTCAATACGAACTTCTGCATGCAGCACGGCTGCCCACAGCAGGATAAAAAAGCCTAACGTAACGCGAAGAGCTTGCTTCATTTTATCTCCCTTATCTGAACCTCAGTCCACGATAATTGGCACTGTTCCTGGAAACCATGAGTACGACTTAATTACGGCAAGCTAACCTTAGATCAACTTGCCGTCAGATACTGCATTATTGCGGTTTAAAACGCATTGGGGCGTTTTTAAACACTTCGTAGACCGCCTGTGAAGGTGGCTTCGGTATACGTGCCTGTCTGGCGGCAGCAATCGCGGCCTGACAGAGCGCGGGATCGCCACCCTCTGACTTAACATCAATCAACAATCCATCAGGCGCAAGTTTAATCCGCAAATCACAGGTTTTTCCGCGATAGAGATCCGCATCATAGAATCGACTTTGAATTGCACTGACAACCTGGCCCATGTAGGAGTTAATCTCCGCTCCTGAGGCACCCGCTTTCTTCTGATTTCCCTGACCTGCTGCGCCGCCAGAAGTGCCACTTTTCGGCGCATTTTTACCGGAGGCGAGTCCGCCTAGCAGGTCATCAACATCGCTGTCGTTGGCGGCATCTGCAGCGGCTTTGGCCTTCGCATCGGCTTTCGCTTTGGCTGCGGCGTCAGCTTTTGCTTTGGCGGCTGCATCCGCTTTCGCTTTCGCAGCGGCTTCCGCTTTCTCTTTAGCTGCGTCCGCTTTGGCTTTGGCGGCGGCTTCTGCTTTCTCTTTAGCGGCTTCGGCTTTCGCTTTCGCGGCTTCAGCCGCCTTTTCTTTGGCTTCTTCAGCCGCTTTAGCTTTCGCATCGGCCGCAGCTTTCGCTTTAGCTTCTGCAGCGGCTTTCGCCTCAGCTTCCGACTTCGCTTTGGCTTCGGCTACGGCTTTTTCTTTGGCTGCCGCGGCCGCGGCCGCTTTAGCCTGCTGATCGGCCTGTTTCTTCGCCTCTGCGGCAGCCTGTTTGGCCTGTTCAGCAGCGGCTTTCGCCTGCGCATCCGCCTGAGCTTTTGCGTCCGCTTTCGCTTTCGCTGCAGCCGCTTCAGCGGTTTTTTGTTGCTCCTGCGCTTGCTTCGCTGCCTCTTCTGCCGCTTTTTGCTGTTCGGCCTGCTGCTTCGCCTGCTGTCTGGCGTTTTCCTGCGCTTCCAGCCGCTCTTTCTCCAGCGCTTTCAGACGCTGCTGCTCAGCGGCCTGTTTCTGTTGCAACTCTTCAGCCTGCTGCTGCGCCTGCTTTTTACGCTGCTGTTCAGCGCGCTGGCTGTCGCTCTGCTGGTTCTGCTGACGGTTGTATTGACTCACTACCGCACCGGGATCGACCATCACAGCATCAATATCGCTGCCGCCGCCACCGGCACTGCTGGCGTCAATGTGCTCATTAAACGAGCTCCATATCAGCAGCGCGATCAGCACGATGTGCAGAATCACCGAAATGATTATCGCGCGCTTTAACTTCTCGTTTTGCTCGGTTGCCTTCGACACACTCGGTTCCCAAAAAACGGTTCGATTTTAAATCGGCTGCGTCATCAAACCGACAGATTTAACACCCGCCTGGTGCAGCAGGTTGAGCGCTTTAATAATTTCGTCGTAAGGCACTTCTTTCGCGCCCCCGATCAAAAAGACGGTCTTTGGATTCGCTTCCAGTCGACGCTGCGCTTCGCTGATAACCTGCTCCGGTGGCAACTGATCCATACGATCGTGATCGACCACCAGACTGTACTGACCGACACCCGCCACTTCGACAATCACCGGCGGGTTATCGTCACTGGCGACGGTTTTCGAATCGGTGGCATCAGGCAGGTCCACTTCTACGCTCTGGGTAATAATGGGCGCCGTCGCCATGAAGATCAGCAACAGCACCAACAGGACGTCCAGTAGCGGAACGATGTTGATTTCCGACTTCAGGTCGCGGCGTTTGCGACCACGTACTCTGGCCATCATTAACCTCTATTTACTTAGCGCTATCGCTGGAGAAAGCCTGGCGATGCAGAATGGCGGTGAACTCTTCCATAAAGTTGTCATAGCCCTGCTCCAGTTTGTTCACGCGCTGGTTCAGTCGGTTATAGGCCATCACCGCCGGGATCGCCGCAAACAGACCGATCGCCGTGGCGATCAGCGCTTCAGCAATACCTGGTGCAACCATTTGCAGAGTCGCCTGCTTCACCGCGCCCAGCGCGATAAAGGCGTGCATGATTCCCCAGACGGTACCAAACAGACCGATATAGGGACTGATGGAACCGACGGTGCCGAGGAAAGGAATGTGGTTTTCCAGCGCCTCCAGCTCACGGTTCATCGAGATGCGCATTGCACGACTTGCGCCCTCAATGACGGCTTCAGGCGCGTGGTTATTCGCGCGATGCAGACGGGCAAACTCTTTGAAGCCGGAGTAGAAAATCTGCTCCGACCCGGCGAGTTCATCACGGCGACCCTGGCTCTCCTGATAGAGACGAGAGAGTTCGATACCGGACCAGAACTTGTCTTCAAACGCCTCCGCTTCCCGCCCCGCCGCGTTGAGAATACGCGTACGCTGAATAATGATCGCCCAGGAGGCAATCGAAAAGCCGATCAAAATCAACATGATAAGTTTGACCAGAAGGCTCGCCTTCAGGAACAAATCAAGAATGTTCATGTCAGTCACTGCTTGAACTCCGCGACAATAGACTTGGGAAGCGCAATCGGCTTCATCAGATGTGGGTTAATGCAGGCAATCAGGACCTCTGCCTCATTGAGCACTTTGCCTTCAGCATTCACGATACGCTGGGTAAACGTCATAGTCGCCCGGGTCATTGATGTCACTTCACTCTGGATTTCCAGAAGGTCATCAAGACGCGCTGCGGCCAGATAGTCCACCGTCATGCGCCGCACCACAAAAGCGACCTGCTGTTCTAACAGCGTCTGCTGATTGAAATGGTGCTGACGCAACATTTCGGTACGTGCTCGTTCATAAAAAGCGATATAGCTGGCGTGATAAACCACGCCACCGGCATCAGTATCTTCGTAATAGACCCGAACCGGCCAGCGAAACAGCGTTGTACTCACTCTATATCCCGGCCTCGTTTTAAACGTTGCTACTATACGCAAGACAAATCGGGTTTGGAATGGGTCGCCAGAGCCAGGCGAAAATAATTATCGCACCGAAACAAACGGAACGATTTCAGGGAGATTTCTTGACCGGACGCTGACAAAAACTCACTCACAGCGTCGATATGGCGGGAGATTAAGCGTAAAAGCGATAAAGCGCGATAAACAGCACCCCCATTGCCGGTAAGGGAGAAAACAGCGCCTGCCATCGGGTATGTTGTGGCCGGAAACCGACGCCGTGGATCACGCCACAGCAGATCGCCCAAATCAGCACCACCGCCTGCAGTGCAGGCAGCCGGCCTGCGTGGTCGGCAAAGCGCGTCGGGTCCCACAGCACGCCGCCAGCCGTCACCAGCGCCAGCAGCAGTGAAAGGGCCCGTAACGGGCCCTTATCCATCAGACCATAGAGCATCTGAATCACGGTACGCATCAGTGTGTCTCATCCTGCGCATCGACATGCTCAATCGCCAGTGCGGTGACGATACCAAAGGCACAGGCCAGCAAGGTGCCAAGAATCCAGGCAAAATACCACATGCGTCGTCTCCTTAATCAGTAGAGTGAGTGACTGTTGCTTTCAATGTGCTCTTTAGTGATGCGACCGAACATCTTCCAGTAACACCAGCTGGTGTAGGCAAGAATGATCGGTACGAAAATCACCGCGGCGACGGTCATAATTTTCAGGGTGAGCAGACTGGAGGTGGCATCCCACATCGTCAGGCTCATTCCCGGCACCGTGCTGGATGGCATGATGAACGGGAACATCGCGATACCGGCGGTCATGATGACGCAGGCCAGCGTCAGGGAAGAGAACAGGAACGCCCACGCGCCCTTCTCAACCCGTGAGCAGAGGATGGTCAGCAGCGGCAGCACAGTACCCAGCACCGGGAACAGCCACAGCACAGGATGATTCTGGAAGTTGACCATCCAGGCACCCGCTTCGCGCACCACGGTTTTACCCAATGGGTTAGAGGCAGCGAAGTGATCGATGGTGCTGGTGACTACGTAGCCATCAATCCCATATTTGACCCAGACGCCCGCCAGTACGAAGCAGACCATCATCACCAGCGCCGCCAGTTGTGCCGCAGTGCGTGACCGCAGATGCAGTTCACCGGTGGTGCGCATCTGCAGGTAGGTCGCGCCCTGCGCCAGAATCATCGCGACGCTGACCACGCCCGCCAGCAGGCCAAACGGATTCAGCAGCTGGAAGAAGTTACCGGTATAGAACAGGCGCAGATACTCATCAGCATGGAACGGTACGCCCTGCAACAGGTTACCGAACGCCACGCCAATCACCAGCGGTGGCACGAAGCTGCCGATGAAGATGCCCCAGTCCCAGGCACCGCGCCAGCGGTTGTCTTCAATCTTCGAGCGGTAATCGAAACCCACCGGACGGAAGAACAGCGAGGCGAGCACCAGAATCATCGCCACATAGAAGCCGGAAAACGCGGCGGCATAGACCATCGGCCAGGCAGCAAACAGCGCGCCGCCCGCCGTGATCAGCCACACCTGATTGCCATCCCAGTGCGGCGCAATCGAGTTAATCATGATGCGGCGTTCGGTATCGTTGCGGCCCAGAATGCGCGTCAGCATACCGACGCCCATATCAAAGCCATCCGCGACCGCAAAGCCAATCAGCAGGACGCCTATCAGCAGCCACCAGACAAAGCGCAGTACTTCATAATCAAACATGATCCTTCTCCTTATCCCTGCACCGGCTGGGTGATCGCCGTGATCTGTTCATGATGGTAACGCCCGGTTTTCAGGCTGCTCGGCCCGAGGCGGGCAAATTTAAACATCAGGTACATCTCAGCTATCAGGAACAGCGTGTAGAGGCCGCAGATCAGGATCATGGAGAACAGCAGATCGCCCGTGGTCAGCGACGAGTTGGCGACCGCGGTCGGCAGCACTTCACCGATCGCCCACGGCTGACGACCATATTCGGCCACAAACCAGCCCGATTCGATGGCAATCCACGGCAGCGGGATACCAAACAGCGCCGCTTTCAGTAACCAGCGATTCTTACCGATGCGGTTACGGATCACGCTCCAGAACGCCAGGGTCATCACACCCAGCAGCAGCACGCCGCAAAGAACCATGATGCGGAAGGCGAAGTAAAGCGGAGCCACGCGCGGGATGGAATCCTGCGTCGCCTGCTGAATCTGTGCTTCGGTCGCATCCGCCACGTTGTCGGTATAGCGCTTCAGCAGCAGACCATAACCAAGATCCTGTTTATGGGCGTTGAACGCATCGCGTACTGCCGGGTCTTGGCTGCCGCCACGCAGTTCATTCAGCAAGGCGTAGGCTTTCATGCCGTTACGGATACGCACTTCATGCTGCGCCATCAGATCTTTCAGACCGGTCACTGGCGTGTCGGTGGATCGGGTCGCGATCAGGCCGAGCAGCCACGGGATTTGAATGGCATATTTGTTTTCGCGGGTTTCCTGATCCGGCAGGCCAAACAGGGTAAATGACGCAGGCGCGGGCTGGGTTTCCCATTCCGCTTCAATCGCTGCCAGCTTGGTTTTCTGCACGTCGCCCATCTCATAACCGGACTCATCACCCAGCACGATTACCGACAGTATCGCCGCCATGCCAAAGCTGGCCGCAATGGCGAACGAGCGTTTAGCAAAGGCGAAGTCACGCCCTTTCAGCATGTACCAGGCGCTGATGCCCATAATGAACATCGCACCGGTGGTGTAACCGGCTGCCACGGTATGAACGAATTTCACCTGCGCAACCGGGTTCAGCACCAGCTCAGAGAAGCTGACCATCTCCATACGCATGGTTTCGAAGTTGAACTCAGAAGCGATGGGATTCTGCATCCAGCCGTTGGCCACCAGAATCCACAGCGCAGACATGTTTGAGCCAAGCGCCACCAGCCAGGTCACCGCCAGATGCTGCACTTTGCCCAGCCGATCCCAGCCAAAAAAGAACAGACCGACAAAGGTGGATTCGAGGAAGAACGCCATCAGGCCTTCAATGGCGAGCGGCGCACCGAAAATATCGCCGACGTAGTGAGAATAATAGGACCAGTTGGTGCCGAACTGAAATTCCATCGTCAGACCGGTAGCCACACCCAGCGCAAAGTTAATACCAAATAACTTGCCCCAGAATTTAGTCATATCTTTATAAATTTGTTTACCGCTCAGGACGTAAACCGTTTCCATGATCGCCAGCAAAAACGCCATACCCAGCGTTAAAGGCACGAACAGAAAATGGTACATCGCCGTTAAGGCAAACTGTAACCGCGACAGCTCGACGATATCTAACATAATGACTCCTTGCTCCTCGCATTATCTCGTTACGCGCGCGTCAGCGGCGCGCGTAATCTGAGTCAGGAACGACTGTTTATTAATTCCAGTTTTTTTATACCCGGCGGAACCGGTAAATGAGCTGCCCGATGCTGGCAAATAACGGGTAAAGCAGCCCTGAGTGTCAACGCAGCGCTATCTTCAACGTAAGCAGAAACAACAGAAAAGAGGGTGTCATCCCCGGTCAGAGCAAACGTTTGAAAGTTTGTGTAAAAGGCTGGATTGATGCAGCGCAATTTACGCCTTTAACGCTGCGCTTTGCCAGCGGAATAGTTGGTTATAACTTGCCGATAATTGATCTGGATTAACGCAATAAGTTTCCAGATATGTTCAGGTAGGTTTCTTGTTATCAGGATGTCATCGTCGCGCTGAATATTATTTAAAAAAGGTTACCTTTGATCTATTTAATTAACGTTGGCGGTTTTTAGAGGATGATTCAGCGCGGTATCCGGCCCAGCCGCACCAAGCTCTGGCGGCCGTTTAACCGCATAAAAAAAGCCACCCGCATGAGGTGGCTTTTTTGTCGGAACGGTCCGGCTTATTTCGCTGGCAGTACCGCTTTCACGGCATCACCAATGTCAGCCAGGCTGCGAACGGTTTTCACGCCCGCTGCTTCCAGCGCCGCAAACTTCTCGTCAGCGGTGCCTTTACCACCGGCAATGATGGCGCCCGCATGGCCCATACGCTTGCCTTTAGGTGCCGTCACACCCGCGATGTAACCAACAACCGGTTTGGTGACGTGCTCTTTGATGAACGCCGCCGCTTCTTCTTCCGCGCTGCCACCGATCTCACCGATCATCACGATCGCTTCGGTCTGTGGATCGTCCTGGAACATTTTCAGGATGTCGATGAAGTTAGAACCTGGGATCGGGTCGCCGCCGATGCCGACGCAGGTCGACTGGCCGTAACCGATGTCCGTGGTCTGCTTAACCGCTTCATAGGTTAGTGTCCCTGAACGTGACACGATGCCGACGCGGCCCGGCTGGTGAATGTGGCCCGGCATGATGCCGATTTTGCATTCGCCTGGGGTGATCACGCCTGGGCAGTTTGGACCGATCATCCGCACGCCTGCTTCATCCAGCTTCACTTTCACCGTCAGCATATCCAGCGTCGGGATACCTTCGGTGATGGTGATGATCAGTTTAATGCCCGCATCGATCGCTTCGAGGATGCCATCTTTACAGAACGGTGCCGGTACGTAGATGACGGTGGCGGTTGCGCCGGTCGCTTCTACGGCTTCGCGCACGGTATTGAACACCGGCAGACCAAGGTGCGTGGTGCCGCCTTTGCCTGGCGTCACGCCGCCAACCAGTTGGGTGCCGTAAGCCAGCGCCTGCTCAGAATGGAAAGTCCCCTGGCCACCGGTGAAACCCTGGCAAATGACTTTGGTGTTTTTGTCGATCAGAATGGACATTATTTACCCTCCGCGGCAGCAACAACACGCTGTGCGGCGTCTGTCAGGCTGGTTGCTGCAATGATGTTCAGACCGCTGTCCGCCAGTTTCTGGGCGCCCAGCTCGGCGTTGTTACCTTCCAGGCGTACCACGACTGGTACGTTAACACCCACTTCAGCCACTGCGCCGATGATGCCGTCGGCAATCAGGTCGCAGCGTACGATACCGCCGAAGATGTTAACAAACACGGCTTTCACCGCATCGTCAGACAGGATGATTTTGAAGGCTTCTGTGACGCGCTCTTTGGTTGCGCCGCCGCCGACATCAAGGAAGTTGGCTGGCTGACCGCCGTGGTGCTTAACGATGTCCATGGTACCCATCGCCAGACCTGCGCCGTTCACCATACAACCGATGTTGCCTTCCAGCGCAACATAGTTCAGTTCCCACTGTGTCGCATGGGCTTCACGCGGATCTTCCTGGCTTGGATCGCGCATTTCGCGCAGTTCTGGCTGACGGAACAGGGCATTGCCATCGGCGCCCAGTTTGCCATCCAGGCAGATCAGATCGCCCTGCTTAGTGATCACCAGCGGGTTGATCTCAACCATCGCCAGATCGCGCTCCAGGAACAGCGTCGCCAGACCCATAAAGATCTTGGTGAACTGACCCACCAGCTTACCGGACAAGCCCAGTTTGAATGCCAGCTCACGGCCCTGATAAGGCTGTGGACCGGTCAGGGGATCAAGCGCCATTTTGTGGATCAGGTGCGGGGTCTCTTCCGCCACTTTTTCGATTTCCACGCCGCCTTCGGTTGAGGCCATGAAGATCACGCGACGCGTTGCACGATCGACCACCGCACCCAGGTAAAGCTCCTGATCGATGTCGGTCGCTGCTTCAACCAGAATCTGGTTGACCGGCTGGCCATTGGCGTCTGTCTGGTAGGTCACCAGGCGTTTGCCCAGCCAGTTTTCAGCAAAGGCACGGATCTCTTCTTTGCTGTTAACCACTTTCACACCGCCCGCTTTACCGCGGCCACCGGCATGAACCTGACATTTTACTACCCACGGGCCTGCGCCAATTTTCGAGGCTGCTTCTTCCGCTTCACGTGGTGTAGTACAGGCGTAACCGGTCGGTGCTGGCATGCCATACCGTGCAAACAGTTGTTTCGCCTGGTATTCGTGTAAGTTCATGATGTTCTATCCATTCAGGTCTGAAAAGAGTAAAGAGGTTGGGCGCGCGGCGAGGCGCGCCCGATGAAAATCAGACATCCAGCAGCAGGCGCGCCGGGTCTTCCAGCATCTCTTTCACCGCAACCAGGTAGCCGACAGATTCACGGCCATCGATCAGACGGTGATCGTAGGAGAGCGCCAGATACATCATTGGCAGCACCACCACCTGACCATTGACCGCCATCGGACGATCTTTGATGGCGTGCATACCGAGGATGGCACTCTGTGGCGGGTTGATGATCGGTGTAGACATCAGGGAACCGAACACACCGCCGTTGGTGATGGTGAAGTTACCGCCGGTCAGATCCTCAACCGTCAGCTTGCCGTCACGGCCTTTCACCGCCAGTTCTTTAATTTTCTTCTCGATGTCAGCCATGCTCAGTGCATCAACATCGCGCAGCACTGGCGTGACCAGACCGCGTGGCGTCGAGACGGCAATGCTGACGTCGAAGTAGTTGTGGTAAACCACATCTTCGCCATCGATGGAGGCATTCACTTCCGGATAGCGTTTCAGCGCTTCAACAACCGCTTTAATGTAGAACGACATGAAGCCCAGACGCACGCCGTGACGCTTCTCGAACGCCTCACCATACTGCTTACGCAGATCCATGATTGGCTTCATGTTGATTTCGTTGAAGGTGGTCAGCATCGCAGTGCTGTTCTTCGCTTCCAGCAGACGTTCAGCCACGCGCTTACGCAGACGGGTCATCGGCACGCGTTTTTCGCTGCGGTTTGCCACAGCAGGCTGCGGCGCGCTGTCAGCGGCAGGTGCAGCGGCTTTCGGCGCAGCAGGCTTGTTGGCCAGATGTTTTTCAACATCTTCACGGGTCAGACGACCACCAACACCGCTGCCTTTGATCTGCGAAGCGTCGAGGTTATGTTCCGCGATCAGACGGCGAATGGCCGGGCTGAGCGCATCATTGCTCTCTTCTTCCAGGGAGGCGGTCTGACGCTGAGCCGGAGTCGACTCTTTGCTTTCAGACTTCGCGCTGCTCTCTTTACCGCCGCTGTTGCCCTCTTTCAGACGGCCCAGGATCTGGCGTGAAGTGACGGTTGCGCCCTCATCTTCCAGCACGGCTTCTAAGATACCGTCAGCGGATGCCGGCACTTCCAGCACCACTTTGTCAGTTTCAATTTCAACCAGCACTTCATCGCGAGTCACTGCATCGCCTGGTTTTTTGTGCCAGGTTGCCACGGAGGCATCGGCAACCGATTCAGGCAGGTCGGGAACGAGAATATCTACGCTACTCATTATCTTTCCTTTTAATTAATTAACGTTCAGCGCGTCATTAACCAGGTCTTGCTGCTGTTTTTGGTGTACGGACATGTAACCCACGGCCGGTGAAGCGGATGCCGGACGGCCTGCATAACGCAAGGTGGCGCCAAACGGCACGACTTCGCGGAAATGGTGCTGACTGCAGTACCATGCACCCTGATTCAGTGGCTCTTCCTGACACCAGACAAAATCCTGCACGTGGGAATACGCTTTTAAAGCTTCCTGTACCGCTTGATGCGGGAACGGATAGAGCTGCTCGATGCGCACGATAGCCACATCGGTCTGCTCATTTTTACGGCGCTGTTCCAGCAGGTCGTAATAGACTTTACCGGAGCACAACACCACGCGTTTCACGCCCTGCGGATCGAGATCGTCGATTTCGCCAATCGCCGGTTTGAAGCTGCCGTTAGCCAGTTCATCCAGCGTGGAGATCGCCAGCGGATGACGCAGCAGCGATTTCGGTGACATCACAATCAGTGGACGACGCATTCCGCGCAGCGCCTGACGACGCAGCATGTGATAAACCTGCGCTGGCGTAGACGGCACGCAGACCTGCATGTTCTGCTCAGCGCAGAGTTGCAGATAGCGCTCAAGGCGTGCTGAGGAGTGCTCAGGACCCTGACCTTCATAGCCGTGCGGCAGCAGCATCACCAGGCCACACATCCGGCCCCATTTCTGCTCACCGGAGCTGATGAACTGGTCGATCACCACCTGGGCACCGTTGGCGAAGTCACCAAACTGCGCTTCCCAGATGGTCAGGATACGCGGTTCTGCAGTGGCATAACCATATTCAAACGCCAGCACCGCCTCTTCTGACAGCACGGAGTCCCAGACTTTGAACTGGCCCTGACCACTGTGCACATGGTGCAGCGGGGTATAGGTTGAGCCGTTCGCCTGGTTGTGGACCACTGCGTGACGGTGGAAGAAGGTACCGCGACCGGTATCTTCGCCCGACAGGCGAACCGGGATACCTTCATCTACCAGCGTGGCATAGGCCAGGTTTTCCGCGCCGCCCCAGTCAAAGGCTTTTTCACCTTCGGCCATCAGTCGGCGATCGTTGTAGATCTTGGCGACGCGTGACTGGACTTCTACCTCTTCCGGCACCTGGCTGATACGCAGCGCCAGTTCCTTCAGACGTTTCATGTCGACCTGGGCCGGATATGGCTCATCCCACTCGTGGTTGAGGTAAGGCGACCAGGTAAAGGAGTGCAGGCTCATCGGACGCCATTCCGGCACCACGCATTCGCCGGCATCCAGCGCATCGCGGTAGAGATTGACCATCTCGGTCGCATCTTCCTGAGTGGCTACCCCTTCGCTCTCCAGACGGTCAGCGTAGATTTTACGCGGCGTCGGATGCTTTTTGATTTTCTGGTACATCAGCGGCTGGGTCGCACTCGGCTCATCGGCTTCGTTGTGACCATGACGGCGATAGCAGACCAGATCGATAAACACATCACGTTTAAAGGTGTTGCGATAATCGAGCGCCAGACGGGTAACAAACGCCACCGCTTCCGGATCATCCGCATTGACGTGGAAAATCGGTGCCAGCACCATTTTGCCGATGTCGGTGCAATAAGGCGTTGAGCGCGCATCTTTCGGGTTGGAGGTGGTGAAGCCAACCTGGTTGTTGATCACGATGCGAACGGTACCGCCCACTTCGTAACCGCGCGCCTGGGACATGTTCAGGGTTTCCTGCACCACGCCCTGGCCGATCACAGCGGCATCACCGTGAATGGTGATCGGTAACACTTTGTTGCTGCTTGGCTCTTCCAGACGATCCAGACGGGCACGCACTGACCCCATCACCACCGGGCTGACGATCTCCAGGTGCGATGGGTTAAACGCCAGCGCCAGGTGGACCAGGCCGCCTTCGGTTTCGACGTCAGACGAGAAGCCCATGTGGTACTTCACGTCACCGGTACCGAGGTGCTCTTTATGCTTACCGGCGAACTCGTCGAACAGATCCTGCGGCTTTTTACCCAGCACGTTGATCAGAACGTTGAGACGACCACGGTGCGCCATACCCAGTACCACTTCACGGGTACCGCTTTTACCGGCATGGCGAATCATTTCGCGCAGCATCGGCACCAGCGCATCGCCGCCTTCCAGCGAGAAGCGTTTGGCGCCCGGGAATTTAGCCCCGAGATATTTTTCCAGACCTTCTGCCGCGGTCAGCTCTTTCAGGAAACCTTTTTTCTCTTCGCTGCTGAATGACGCATGGCCCACCGCCGATTCAAGACGCTGCTGAATCCAGCGTTTCTCGTCGGTGTTATTGATGTGCATATACTCCGCACCAATCGAGCCACAGTAAGTCTGGGTCAGCGCCTCGAACAGATCGGCCAGCTTCATGGTCTCTTTGCCGATGGCAAACGAACCTACGTTAAAGCTTTCCTGAAAATCGGCGTCGGTCAGATCGTGAAAAGCCGGGTCCAGATCGGCAACCCGATCCTGCTTCCACAGGCCGAGCGGATCGAGATTGGCGTGCTGATGGCCGCGGAAACGGAACGCGTTAATCAGCTGCAGCACTTTCACTTGCTTGGAGTTGGTTTCTGGATCGGAGACAGATGAGGTGTAACGAGATGCGTCTTTCGCCAGGCGACGGAAGTACTCACGTGTGGTGGAGTGAAACTGCTCAGGTTTCATTCCGGTGCCCGGTAACTGTTGGAACATCGAGCGCCACACTGCATCGACAGAGTCAGGATCGGTCAGGAAATCCTCATAGAGTTGCTCTATGTAAGACTGGTTCGCGCCGGCCAGCCAGGAGGAGTCCAGCCAGGGCTTCATCGCGCTGTTCTGCATTGTGATCCCTTAAGCATTGCTATGCTTTTTTGAGGTTTCATTTGTTGCCGCTTTCGCGGTTTGCCGTAGTGAGTTCAGCGATACGAGCACTGTGCGCAGCGCGCGCGTGGCCCGTAAGGGAACCTTTGTAAACGTAGTACCAGACCGCGCTTACAGAGGCTTCCGTAAACCACCGGGAACCTGAGGTTCCCGGATGGTGTGGTGCTTATGCCCCGCGTTGCAGCAGCATCGACTTAATGTGGCCGATGGCGCGCGTCGGGTTCAGCCCTTTCGGGCATACGCTCACACAGTTCATAATGCTGTGACAGCGGAATACACTGAAAGCGTCGTTCAGATTGTCGAGACGCGCATCGGTTTCGGTGTCGCGGCTGTCGATCAGGAAGCGGTACGCGGCCAGCAGGCCAGCAGGTCCGATAAACTTCTCCGGATTCCACCAGAACGATGGGCATGAGGTTGAACAACAGGCACAGAGAATACATTCGTATAATCCGTCCAGATGCTCGCGCTCATCCGGCGATTGCAGATGCTCGCGTGCCGGCGGATTTTCCCCATTATTCAACAGGAAAGGCTTAATTTTCTCATATTGTGCATAAAACTGGCTCATGTCTACCACCAGGTCACGCACCACCGGTAAACCGGGCAGCGGACGGATAACAATTTTCTGTTTACCGTTGCCTAACGCCGAGACTGGCGTGATACAGGCCAGACCGTTTTTACCGTTCATGTTGAGGCCGTCAGAGCCGCACACACCTTCACGGCAGGAGCGACGAAACGCCAGCGTCGGATCTTTCTCTTTCAGACGGATCAGCGCATCCAGCAACATCATGTCGCGACCATCTTCCGCTTCCAGGCTGTACTCCTGCATCCGCGGTTTGTCATCGACCTCTGGATTGTAGCGATAAATTGAAAACTCGAGTCTCATCATCGTCTCCGAAATTAGTAGGTACGCACTTTCGGCGGGAAGGCCGCGCGCAGTTTCGGCTGCATGTTCACCTCACGGCGCGTCATGCTCTCGGTTTCCGGGACATAAAGACTGTGGCACAGCCAGTTTTCATCATCACGATCCGGGAAGTCGAAGCGACTATGTGCACCGCGGCTCTCGGTGCGATAGTTAGCCGCCACCGCCGTGGCAAACGCCGTCTCCATCAGGTTATCCAGTTCCAGACACTCAATACGCTGGGTGTTGAAGTCCGGTGAGCGATCATCCAGACGCGCCGATTTCAGGCGTTCACGAATCACTTTCAGCTCTTCCAGGCCCTGCGCCATGGCATCGCCTTCACGGAAGACCGAGAAGTTATTCTGCATGCAACGCTGCAGTGCTTTACGAATCTCAACCGGGTCTTCACCGGTGGTGTTGTTTTCCCAGCGGTTGAAGCGCGCCATCGCCGCATCAATTTCATCTTCAGAGGCATCACGCAGATCGCCCTGCTCCTGAATGCTTTCCAGCAGATGCAGACCGGCCGCACGGCCAAAGACCACCAGGTCGAGCAGCGAGTTGCCGCCCAGTCGGTTGGCACCGTGAACCGATACGCAGGCGATTTCGCCCACCGCAAACAGCCCTGGAATCACCACGTCTTCGCCCTGCTCATTCACCCGCAGTGCCTGTCCGGTCACTTTGGTTGGAATGCCGCCCATCATGTAGTGACAGGTCGGAATTACCGGGATCGGCTCTTTAATCGGGTCAGCATGAGCAAAGGTGCGCGACAGCTCAAGAATGCCTGGCAGACGTGACTCCAGCACCTCTTTACCCAGGTGATCGAGCTTCAGTTTAATGTGCGGGCCCCACGGACCATCGCAGCCGCGACCTTCACGGATTTCGATCATCATCGAGCGCGCAACTACGTCACGGCCCGCCAGATCTTTGGCATTCGGCGCATAACGCTCCATGAAGCGCTCGCCATGTTTATTCAGCAGATAACCGCCTTCACCACGGCAGCCTTCGGTCACCAGCACACCAGCGCCGGCGATGCCGGTTGGGTGGAACTGCCACATCTCCATATCCTGCACCGGTACGCCGGCGCGCAGCGCCATGCCGACACCGTCACCGGTGTTGATGTGCGCATTGGTGGTGGACTGGTAGATACGCCCCGCGCCGCCAGTGGCCAGCACGGTAGCTTTGGCTTTGAAGTAAACGGTTTCACCGGTTTCGATACAAATCGCGGTACAGCCAACCACGGCGCCGTCGGCATTTTTCACCAGATCCAGCGCATACCACTCAGAAAAGATAGTGGTCTTATTTTTCAGGTTCTGCTGGTAGAGCGTGTGCAGCAGGGCGTGACCGGTACGGTCCGCTGCCGCCGCGGTACGTGCCGCCTGCTCGCCGCCGAAGTTCTTCGACTGACCACCAAACGGACGCTGATAGACACGGCCATCATCCAGACGCGAGAACGGCAGACCCATGTGCTCCAGCTCCAGAATCGCTTCCGGGCCGGTTTTACACATATATTCAATCGCGTCCTGGTCACCGATATAGTCGGAGCCTTTGACGGTGTCGTACATGTGCCATTCCCAGTTATCTTCATGGGTATTACCCAGCGCGACGGTAATACCGCCCTGCGCAGATACGGTGTGGGAACGGGTCGGGAAAACTTTGGATAACAGGGCACAGCTCTGGCCGGCCTGGGAGATTTGCAGTGCGGCTCGCATTCCTGCGCCACCTGCGCCGATCACCACGGCATCAAACTCTCTGATTGGCAAACTCATTTACACACCCCACACCACAACAAATCCATAGATCGCATACCACAACAGCGCCACCACAATCACAAACTGCAACAACAGACGGGTTGCCAGTGGTTTGACGTAGTCAGTCAACACCTGCCACATACCGATCCAGCCGTGGATCAGAATGGAAAACAGCGTCAGCAGGGTGAACACTTTGGTGAATGCGGAAGCGAAGAAGCCACGCCACAGCTCATACGTCAGCGTGTCTGTCATCACCACAAAACCGAGGATATAGACGATGTAGAGCGTAATCAGAATTGACGTTGCCCGCAGCAGCAGCCAGTCCTGAATGCCGTTGCGACCCAACGCGGATGCATTGCTTACCATACGAGGACTCCCGCCAGAATTGCCAGCACGACAGTGATCACAAAAGTCATATAAGCCGAACGTTTACCCACCTGCAGGGTTTCAGCCAGATAACCAAAATCCATCAACATATGACGAATCCCGCTCACCGCGTGATAGGCCAGCGCCGTTAAAATGCCCCACATGATGAACTTCGCGAAGAAGCCATCCATGATGGTTGCAGCGTGCTGGAAACCTTCCGGAGAGGAGAGAGAGAGACCGAGCAGCCACAGCAGGATGCCAAGGGCAACCAATGTGATTACGCCGGAGACGCGGTGAAGAATGGACGATATTGCAGTAACGGGAAACCGGATCGTCGAGAGATCCAAGTTGACAGGTCTTTGTTTTTTCACGGTTTTGCCCACACAGCTCTTTTTTATTTTGCTTCCTCCGGACCTGAGGCGGAGTCTAATCACAACGCGTGGCAGACTTTAACCGTCACCAAAAAAGCAACATCCAGTGTTAATTGACGCGGTAGAAACGCTGGGTGGCTCCTGGTGTCAGGGTGTTCCGGAGACCTGGCTGGAGTATAGGAGGATCACATTCTGATTACAATTCCCCTACAAACTCTTTGGTAAATTTTAGGTGGAACAGTGATCCTACTCACGATTTTCACAAATGATACAATTTTAATTATCTGATTTGACAATAGTTCAACAATTCAGTTACAAACTAACGCTACAAATTCCTATGATGCACAAAAGTTATGGGGATACACTTTCCCCTAAGCGCAAGTTATGTAACATTGCGAACGTAAGCATTAAAAAGCATCAGGTTATTGGTTACCAAGAAGTTATGTCCTGACCGGATCTTTAACAACCGCGATATGCAGCATGTCCATGGCTCTACGGTTCCTGCTGGGAACGCGCCTCTCACTCTGTACCCTGCACCAGCTATAAGACAGCAGAGTGATGCTGTGAAGTTTTGCCAACCGCAACATGAACGCGTTTCAGGTGTCTAAAGATCTTTACCTGCCTAAGGCGCTATGGAGACGAAAATGACAGATAAAAAAGTGACGCTAACCCTACAAGATGAAACGTCCGTTGAACTGGATGTGCTGCAAGGCACGCTGGGCCAGGATGTGGTTGATGTCCGCGCCCTCGGCTCCAGTGGACTCTTTACCTTCGATCCGGGTTTCACCTCTACCGCATCCTGCGAATCAAAAATCACCTTTATTGATGGTGATGAAGGTATCCTGTTGCACCGCGGCTTCCCGATCGCCCAGCTGGCGACCCACTCTAACTATCTGGAAGTGTGCTACATCCTGCTGAATGGCGAAGCGCCAAATCAGAAGCAGTTTGAAGAATTTCGTACCACCGTTACCCGTCATACCATGATTCATGAGCAGATCACCCGTCTGTTCCACGGTTTCCGTCGTGATTCGCATCCGATGGCGGTGATGTGTGGTGTGACCGGCGCACTGGCGGCGTTTTACCACGATTCGCTGGACGTAAACATTGAGCGTCACCGCGAAATCGCCGCGTTCCGCCTGCTTTCCAAAATGCCGACCATGGCCGCGATGTGCTACAAATACTCCATCGGCCAGCCGTTCGTTTATCCGCGTAATGACCTCTCTTATGCCGGTAACTTCCTGCACATGATGTTCGCCACGCCGTGCGAAGAGTACAAGGTTAACCCGGTACTGGAACGCGCCATGGACCGTATCCTGATCCTGCATGCTGACCATGAGCAGAACGCCTCAACCTCGACCGTGCGTACCGCTGGTTCTTCTGGCGCGAATCCATTTGCCTGCATCGCGGCGGGCATCGCCTCCCTGTGGGGACCGGCGCACGGCGGCGCGAACGAAGCTACGCTGCGTATGCTGGAAGAGATCAGCACCGTTGAGCACATTCCTGAATTTGTGAAGCGTGCCAAAGATAAAAATGACTCCTTCCGCCTGATGGGCTTTGGTCACCGGGTTTACAAGAACTACGATCCGCGCGCGACCGTGATGCGCGATACCTGCCATGAAGTGCTGAATGAGCTGGGTATGAAGGACGATCTGCTGGAAGTGGCGATGGAGCTGGAACACATTGCGCTGAACGACCCGTACTTTATTGAGCGCAAACTCTATCCAAACGTCGATTTCTACTCTGGCATTATTCTGAAAGCGATGGGTATCCCGTCATCCATGTTTACCGTGATCTTCGCGATGGCGCGTACCGTTGGCTGGATTGCACACTGGAAAGAGATGCACGACGAAGGGATGAAAATTGCCCGTCCACGTCAGCTCTACACCGGTTATACCGAGCGCGAATTTAACTCGCAGCTGGACAAATAAACGTTATTTCCCAACACAAAAACGGGGCCATCTGGCCTGATGCTTGTCAGTTAAGGTTAAATTTGCAAAAGCTGTCACGGTCACGTGGCAGCTTTTTTTCTGCGCGAGCGTGCCGGAGTGCGGGCCTGAGCACCTCTGCTGCTGCCGGGCCGTCCTCGCGCCGCTGCGCGGTTCCTTCGGCTTTGACGTCGTGCCGACGAACCGTTCGGGGATCGGCCTTCCCTGGCCGGCCCCGAACTCTCCACGCTTCCCGGCGTGGACTTCTGGCTCAACGTCACGCCTCAGCGCTGCGGATAGCCCTTTCAGCAGCAGAGGCGCTCAGGCCTCCACTATCGTGCCCTTTTTAACAGCACGCACTGAAGTTTCAGAGCAGGCGGGGGGCGATCAGGGGCAGGCAATCCGCAGCGCTGAACATTAGCCAGGAGAGCCCGCAGGACGCGGGCGAAAGGCGGGGCGGCACAGGATGTGCCATCCCCGGCGGTCCGTCAGGCAGAGGAATGAAGTGAAGGTACCGCGCAGCGGCGCGAGGACCGGCAGCCCCTGAGCGGCACCAGACTGCGTTATCACCTGTCGATTAACTGACGAGCATCAGGCCATCTGGCCCCGTTTTTTTAATGTCACCGTCAGGCATTCAGTGCTGACAGCCCGGACACCAGTAAAAAGGGCGTGATGAAAGCGTGCCCTTCTCAATCACCGTGCCACAGCGCCGGCATTTCTTGCCCTGCCGGTGAAACACCTCAAACTGAAACGCCGCCTCGTGGTGATATTTCTTCATGGTGCCACGCATTCGATAGGCGTGGCGCGGCACGGATAACAGCGCCTCGCTGAATGCAGTCAGCTGATCCTCGTTCAGCTCCTGCGCCCGGTGATGCGGCAGCAACTGCGCCAGCCAGAGGATCTCAGCGCGCAGGTAATTGCCCAGCCCGGCCAGAAAAGCCTGATCGAGCAACAGCCCACTGAACTGACGCCGCCGGAAACGCGGTGACAGCAGCCGCAGCTTCACCTCATCCCATGTCAGCGCACTGTTGAGCACATCCGGCCCGATGCGGTTAAGAAACGGGTGCGCGGCCAGCGTGTCGGCATTCAGTAGTTCAATATCTGACGCGCTATACAGCAGAATCGCCTGACTGGCCGTGGCCAGCCGCACCCGTAGCTGCCGGGTGGTCTGTAATACCGTTTCCGGTGTCACAATGCGCCAGACGCCATACAGCTGATTATGGCTGTAGAGCGTCAGACCGTTGCTGAAATGTGTCAGCAACGCCTTGCCGCGCGTCTCAATCGCCTCTACCTGTTCGCCCATCAGCGCCGGTTCATAGGTTTTCAGTTCGGGAAAGGCAAACCACGCCTCGGTTAACGGCTGGCCAACAATCGCTGTTTCAAGCTGATCCGCCACCCGGCGAATCTCTGGTCCTTCAGGCATGGTGAATCCTCTTAATGGGTGGCGCCGCCAGCCAGTTTCAGATCCTCAGCGGTTTCCAGCGTGATCCGGACCGCAATCTCCAGCGCCTGAATCACATTCGCGGCCGACATGCTCGGCGCGCCCGGATGCTGCGCCGCCTGTTCCGGCAGATAAGGAATGTGGATGAAACCGCCGCGCACCGGCGTCTCCTGCTGTGCCAGCCAGTGCAGCAGGCCATACATCACCCGGTTGCAGGTAAAGGTGCCGGCAGTCTGGGAGACCGAGGCGGGAATCCCCGCCTCACGCAGTGCGGCGACAATCGCCTTGATCGGCAGACGCGAGAAATAGGCCGCCGGGCCATCCGCGACAATCGCTTCATCCACCGGCTGACGGCCGGCATTATCGGGGATACGCGCGTCATCAACGTTAATACCGATGCGTTCAACGGTAATGTCGCTGCGCCCGCCCGCTTGCCCGACCGACAGAATCGCATCCGGTTTTACCTCATCCAGCGCCTGGTAAAGCACATCCAGCACGTCAGAAAAGACCACCGGCAGCTGACGGATAACGATCCGCGCGCCAGCAATCTCTTTGCCTTCCAGCGCACTGACCGCTTCCCACGAGGGGTTAATGCTTTCACCGCCAAAGGGTTCAAAGGCGGTCATCAGGACAGTTTTCATTCAGCCTCACAGGAACATCAGGAAATAGAGCAGGAAAATGTTAACGATTAACAGTAGCACACCGGTCGGGACCTGAGCTTTGATCACCGCGTTACGGTCCGGCAACTCCAGCAGCGCCGCCGGGACGATGTTAAAGTTAGCCGCCATCGGCGTCATCAGCGTGCCGCAGTAACCGGAGAACATCCCGATGGCGGCCATCACCGCCGGGTTGCCGCCGTGCTGCAGCACCAGAATCGGGATGCCCACGCCAGCGGTGATAATCGGAAACGCAGCAAAGGCGTTACCCATCACCATGGTCAGCAGCGCCATACCGCCGGCATAAACCGCCACCGCGATAAAGCGGCTGTCCACCGCCAGATACGTTTCCGTCAGATGAGAAATCGCACTGCCGACCCCAGCCGTGGTAAACAACAGGCCGAGGGTGGCGAGGATTTGCGGCAGAATAAACGCCCAGCCGATCGCATCGAGCAGCCGTCGCGTCTCCTGCATCGACTGCACCGGTTTCTCATGAGTCAGTTTCAGCGCCACCAGCCAGCCGATCAGGCAGCCGATCATCATCGAAAACAGCGTTACCAGCGTCGCATGGTTACCGGGACCAAACACCCACTCCTGTAAGCCTGGAATATGGTTAAAAGCCAGCACGCCTGCCACCGTCACCACCGGGATCGCCAGCGCTGGCAGGAACAGTTTATTGCGCAGTCGCAGCGCGCTGGCCTGTTTTTCTTCATCAGTGCGCTGATGATAGCGGCCCAGCTTCACGCCGCCTAAGCCAGCGATCAAGGCCATCACCACCACCGCGACGCCGACGCCAATGTTCAGCATTCGGGTGCCGGCTGCCGCCGATCCCATCCACTGCGTCATCAGGTGCGTGGTCCAGTCGCCGACCAGAAAAATCAGTCCATACAGCGCCCAGAACAGACCGGTGGTCACGCGGCGCGGATTGGCGCGATCGCCCCAGGAAAGAACGGCCACCACCAGCAGGATCAGGCCTGCCAGCCACATCAGATATTGTTGCTGAAACATCACTGCCCTCCTTTGGCTTTCAATGCCTGACCGTTCAGCGTCTGTAACTCACGCGCCAGGCGACGATCCAGCCGCACCAGACGGGCCGAGTGGATCAGAAAGGCGGCCACAGCGGTCGGGATGCCCCACAGGGCGATATGCAGCGGTTCGGTCTGGATCCCGGCCGACTCCTGCATAAAGTTGTGCATGAAGATGATGGCGCCAAAGGCGACAAAAATATCCTCGCCAAAGAACAGGCCGACGTTATCGGTGGCCGCTGACATGGCGCGCAGGCGATGGCGCACCTCTGGCGAGACGTCACCGTAGCGATTTTCCGTGGCCCCTTCCGCCATCGGTGCCAGCAGCGGGCGCACCATCTGCGGATGCCCGCCGAGGCTGGTCAGCCCCAGCGCTGCAGTCAGTTCGCGCACCAGCAGATAGACGATCAGCAGACGTCCGGCGGTAGCCGTCTTAATCTGGGCGATCCACGCCTGCGCCCGCTCTTTCAGACCGTGACGTTCCAGCAGACCAATGACCGCCAGCGGCAGCAACAGAATCAGCGGCAGGTTACGAGTGTTAAGAAAGCCTGAACCGAGCTTTTCCAGAATATCGGCTAGCGGCATCATGGCCGCTAAACCAGTGACGAAACCGGCGACAATCACCACCAGTACCGGATTAAAACGTAATACGAAGCCGATGATAATGGCTGCAATGCCAAGCAGCGGCCAGAGAGTTACCACGCTATCCATCTTTTCCCCTTAGAGTATGAAAAAGCCCGGATAGAGCCGGGCTAAAAGTATTTCAGGCGCTGGTGACGCAGATTTGCTGAGCGGCAAAAGCATCACGCAGTCGCCGGGCAAACTGCAGCGCATGTGCACCGTCGCCATGCAGGCAGACGGTTTGCGCCTTAACCGCGACCCATTCCCCGCTGATACTCTGTACTCTGCCCTGCTGTACCATATTCAGCGTTTGATCAATCGCCTGCTGTTCATCCTCAATCAGCGCACCGGGCTGACTGCGCGGCACCAGCGCTCCGCTGCTGAGGTAACCGCGGTCAGCAAACACCTCTTCACGGGTACGCAGACCGTAGTGCGCCGCCGCCCGAATCGATTCGCTGCCCGCCAGTCCAACCATAATCAGCTGGCTGTCCACTGCCTTGATCGCGCGGGCAATGGCATCAGCCAGCACCGCGTCTGCCGCCGCCTGGTTGTAGAGCATACCGTGCGGCTTAACATGCACCAGCCGCGCGCCTTCGCTTTCTGCCAGACTTTTCAGCGCCCCAATCTGATAGATCATCTGGGCGTAGACCGTTTCCGGCGGCAACTGCATCGCGCTACGGCCAAAGTTCTCGCGATCGGGGAAAGCCGGATGCGCCCCAATGGCCACACCCGCCGCCTGCGCCCAGCGCACCGATTGCAGCATGGTCTGTGCATCACCGGCGTGAAAGCCACAGGCGATGTTAGCGGAGCTGACCAGTTGCAGCAGTGCGCGATCGCTGTCGCAGCCTTCGCCCAGATCGGCATTTAAATCAATCTTCATCAGCGAGTCCCCATACCATCTGATCCAGCGCCCGTTGCTGATGCTGACGCGCCTGCATCGCCTCCGGCAAGGTGCAATGAATAAAGTGAATCGGTTCACCCAGGCGGATTTGCGCCAGGTGATAGAGATCGGCCTCAATGATACAGGCGATACGCGGATAGCCGCCGGTGGTCTGGGCATCCGCCATCAGCACGATCGGCTGACCGTTAGGCGGCACCTGCACCACGCCAGGCACCAGACCGTGCGACAGCAGTTCGCGCGAGGTTTCCCGGTTGAGCTGACGCCCCTCCAGCCGGTAACCCATCCGGTTGCTTTGCGGGCTGAGTTTCCACGCGGTGCGCCAGAATGCCTGCTGCGCCTCGCGACTAAATTCGTGATATTCCGGCCCAGGCAGCGCCCGGATGCGGTTGCCCCACAGCAGTTGCCGCACGCCCGCCTTGCGCGAAAACTGGCGGGTCGGTTTCCCGAGCGGCAGACAGTCGCCATCCTGCAGTTTACGTCCGTGGAAACCGCCAAATCCGGCTTTCAGATCGGTGCTGAATGAACCGAGCATTTCAGGCAGATCGAAGCCACCCTGCACCGCCAGATAACTGCGCATCCCGCGCACCGGCATCGCCAGTGACAGCACCTGCCCTTTTTTAACCGGGGTACGCCAGCCGGTCCACACCGGCTTACCGTCCAGCTCGGCGTTACAGCCTGCGCCGGTCAGCGCAAACCAGCCTGCGCGGGTAAATTCCGCTTTGAACTGGCCCAGCACCATCTCCACCACCGCGCTATCAGGGGAATTACCCACCAGCAAGTTAGCGGTGGTCATGGCGGGCTGATCCAGCACCCCACCGAGGCTGATGCCATACTGTCGCCAGCCGTGACGGCCCGCATCCTGAATCGTCGCTGCCAGTCCGGCCCGCAGAATCCTCAACATACGCCCTCCTTTTGCGGTACAAAGCGCACGGTATCGCCGGGACGCAGTAACGTCGGCGGTTGTTGCAGCGGATCGAACAGCGCGATGGGCGTCTGACCGATTAACTGCCAGCCGCCCGGTGACGCCAGCGGATAAACACCGGTCTGGCTGCCGCCGATACCCACCGAGCCCGCGGGTACTGAGACCCGTGGCTCTGCCCGCCGTGGCGTATGCAGGCGCGGATCAAGCCCACCCAGATAGGGGAAGCCGGGCTGGAAACCGATAAAATAGACCACATATTCGCTGCTGCTGTGCAGCTCAACTACCTGACTGACCGAGAGCGAGGCCTGCTCCGCCACCACCGCCAGGTCCGGACCCGCTTCGCCGCCATAGATCACCGGAATATCAACCTGACGCGACGCTGGCAACTGCGCTTCACTCTCCTCCCACCAGCGCTGTAAACGCTCAATGGCGTCCAGCGCGCTCTGCTGCGGATCACGCAGTATCAGGGTGATGTTGTTCATGCCGGGGATCACCTCCAGCACGCTCCCGAACGCCTGCAGGCGCTGATTCAGTCCCCAGATTCGTTGCTGGCTGGCCAGCGATATCGGGGGTTCAAGCTCCAGCACCACCGCGCGCTCACCCAGTAAATAACAACGTGCTCGTTGCAACAGCGACCTCCCGTTAAGCTGAAATCCGGCGCGCCAGAAACATTCAGGCGCACGGCTCAGCCGTTTGCTTATCTACTCAAAGCAAATAGTTATGCGAAAGTGACAGAGGCGTGTCAACAGATTTAGGTCCTGCACGGGATGCAGGACCTGTGGAGTAGGATCAGGCAGGGTTGGGAATATCGATAAAAGTGACATCCAGGCCGTGGTGCTGTGCCAGCCACTCGCCCAGTGCTTTAACGCCACCGCGTTCGGTCGCATGGTGACCGGCGGCGAAGAAGTGCAGCCCCTGTTCACGCGCGCTGTGAATCGTCTGCTCCGACACTTCGCCGGTGATATAGGCATCGACGCCAAAGGCAGCGGCCTGATCGATAAAGCCCTGTCCGCCGCCGCTGCACCAGGCGATACGACGAATCAGCGCGGGCGCGTTATCACCGCAGTGCAGCGGTTCACGTCCCAGCTTATCGGCGATGCGCTGCGCCAGCTGCTGACCGGAAAGGGGTTCAGCCAGTTCACCCCAGAACACCAGCGGCATCACTTCGCCGCGCACGTCGATCTCCAGCAGCTTCGCCAGCTGGGCGTTATTGCCGAGCTGCGGATGCGCGTCGAGCGGCAGATGCCAGCCATACAGGTTGATATCATTCGCCAGCAGCGTGCGCAGGCGACGCCGCTTCATGCCTTTAATCGCGGCAGGTTCGTTTTTCCAGAAGTAGCCGTGATGCACCACGATCGCATCCGCCTGGCGCGCCACCGCTTCATCCAGCAGCGCCTGACAGGCGGTGACGCCGGTGATCACTTTTTTCACTTCGCTGCGGCCTTCGACCTGCAAACCATTCGGGGCGTAATCGCTGAAGTTCTGGCTTTCCAGTTGCTGATTGATCAGCGTTTCAAGTTGGTAATGATTCATCGTGGCTCCTTGATCGCCTCAGGCAGCGCTTTTTGCCCGCTCAAAGGCGTCTAATGTCTTTTTACGTGCGGCCTTATGTTCCACGATCGGTGCCGGATAATCGAGTTTCTTCTGATTTTTCACGGCCCACAGCAGCGGCTGATGAATGTCGCTGTCCGGCACTTCCGCCAGCTCCGGCAGATAGTGACGAATAAAGGCGCCCTGCGGATCAAAGCGTTCGCCCTGGGTGGTCGGATTAAAGATGCGGAAATAGGGTGCGGCATCGGTACCGGTTGAAGCTGCCCACTGCCAGCCGCCATTATTCGCCGCCAGGTCGCCATCAATCAGCTGCTGCATGAAGTAGCGTTCGCCTTCGCGCCAGTCGATCAGCAGGTCTTTAACCAGAAAGCTGGCGGTGATCATCCGCAGCCGGTTATGCATCCAGCCCAGCGAGTTCATCTGCCGCATTGCCGCATCGACAATCGGATAGCCGGTTTTCCCCGCTTTCCAGGCCTCAAAATGGGCAGAGTTACGCTGCCATTCAACATGCCGCGTCCAGCCGATAAACGGCTGATGTTTGCACAGCGCTGGCCAGGCCACCAGCAGATGACGATAAAACTCGCGCCAGATCAGCTCATTCAGCCAGCTAAAGGCACGGCTGTTATCCAGCGCGTCCGGGTGTTCATGCAGCACCCGATGCAGACACTGACGAGGCGACAGTACACCGGTTGCCAGATAAACCGACAACCGACTGGTGCTGTCCCGCGACGGCAGATCGCGCTCAGCGGGATAGTCGAGCACGGACCCGGTCGCAAACTGCCGCAGGCGTTTCAGGGCCGCCGCTTCGCCGGGCGGAAACAGCGTTTCATCAACGCTGTCGACAGGATAATCAAAGGGCGGTATCGGGGTGCTTTTCAGTGGCGCACCGTGACGCGCTTTGGGCGCTGGCACGCATTCCGGCAGGCCTTGCTGCAGCCTTCGGACAAAAGCCTTGCTGAAAGGGGTAAAGACTTTATACATCGAGCGGTCACCGCTCTGCACGCTGCCGGGCGGCAGCAGCAGACTGTCATCAAATCCCTGACAGATCACGCCAGCGGCGTCGAGACGCTTCTCGGCATCGGCATCACGCTGGCGTTCGTTGACTTCATACTGATAGTTATAGAACAGCTGGTCGACCTGCTGCTGCTGGCAAAACGCCACCAGAGAATCGACCGCATCGCTAAAGGTTTCACACGCCTGATAATGCAGCGCAATGCCGCGCTCGGCCAGCGATTCCGCCAGCAGTTGCAGGCTGGCATGGATGAAAGCCGCCTGCCTCGGTGACATATCATGCTGCTGCCACTGTTTCGGCGTGGCGAGATAAAGGGCAATCACCCTGGCTTCACTGTCGCGGCAGGCGGCGTGCAGGGCCAGATTATCGTTGAGGCGTAAATCGTTACGCAGCCAGACCAGATGGGTGGTCATAACACTCCTGAATTATTGTCCGTAACGTAAACGCAGCGCTTCGGGATAGGGATCGAAGTAGCGTTGCTCAGCCAGCCAGGGATGCGGAAACTCCGCCATGTAATGTTTAAGAATGGTGATCGGCACCAGCAGCGGTTGCGTCCCCTGACGGTAACGATCAATCAGCGTCGCCAGCTCCTGACGCTGTGGTGAACTTAACTGACGGCGGAAATAGCCCTGAACGTGCATCAGAACGTTAGTATGGTTCCGGCGTGAAGCGGGCCGTGACATCAGCGCCATCATCCGGTTGCGGTATTCGAAGGCGAACGCCTCCAGCGACGCCCACTCGCTCATTGAGGCCACAAACGGCCCCAGCTCGCGGTATTTTTCCTGCGAATGGGCCAGCATCAGTAACTTATAGCGGCTGTGGAAGGCAATCAGACGGTGACGGGTCAGGCCGCTTTGCCACATCTGGTTAAACTCATGCAGCGCGCAGATACGGCCAATGAAATTTTCACGTAGCGCAGGATCGTGCAGTCGCCCATCCTCTTCCAGCGGCAGCCACGGCATTTCACGCTGCAAAAACTCAGCAAAAATACCGGTGCCGGCTTTACGATTGTTATTGGTCTCTGGCTCGTAAACCCGCACCCGCTCCATGCCGCAGCTGGGAGATTTGGCGCACAGGATATAACCTGACAGATGATGCAACGATTTCACGCGCTCGGCTGACCAGTCACGCATCCGGTCAGTCACCTCTTCCCCGCCATCTTTACTGAAGCACAGATGCAGTGCCTCATCGCCCTGGTCAACCAGGCGTAAAGCGGGACGCGGTGTGGGCAGACCGATCGCCATTTCAGGGCAGATCGGCTCGAACCGCACAAATGGCGTGAGATCTTCGGTAGCAAAAGTAAGGCGCTTGTGTCCACCGTCAAATCTGACGCTTTCACCAAGCAAGCAGGCACTGATTCCCACCGGGATTTTTTCGCTCATACTTGTACAACCTCCGAAATCTTGTAGAGGTTTAAGTGTAGCGTAAAATGGTCAGGAAAACAGGGTGGCCCGGTAGTTTTGTCGCCGGAACCTAAGAAAAAACGCAAAAAAAAGCCTGGTCAGGTGACCAGGCTGATTCAGCGGGAAACGCCCTTACCAGAAAGCGCCGCCGGCAGCTTCAGATTGCGCCAGCCATACCGGCTTCGCGCTGGTTTTGCACCACATCCGATGCAGATAGCTGTAGAAACGCGCGCGATCCTGACGAAACAGCATCACCGGTAACGCCACGACGCCGAGAAGCACCACCAGCGTGCGACGCAAAATGATTTTGGAACGTGGATAAGCCTGATACATGGTTATCGCCTCCCGGTCAGTTAAAAGGTGTGAGTGTGATCTGTGTCTAAGATTACGCCGTATTGTGTAATTTTACTACTCATCTGACCACTTATTTGACCGGAATTTTGCCGTTTAAGAATTAACCTGTAATTAAGTTACATAATTGTTACCCGTGAGTTACCGTCAGGTTGAACCCAGCCCTGCGCAACCGGCACGGACGGCAGAATAATTTATTGGTAAAGTATGACCTCACTGTTTACTCAAGGCAGGTTTGCGTGACCACGGTTTTAATCGTTGAAGATGAAAAAGAGATCCGCCGCTTTGTCCGGCTGGCGCTGGAAAATGAAGCCCTGAAAGTCTTCGATGCCGATACGTTGCAACGCGGCTTGATTGAGGCCGCAACGCGTAAGCCCGATCTGGTGATCCTTGATTTAGGCCTGCCGGATGGTGATGGCACCGATTTTATCCGTGACCTGCGTCAGTGGAGCGCGGTGCCGGTGATTGTACTGTCAGCGCGCAGCGACGAGCAGGATAAAATCGCGGCGCTGGACGCCGGAGCTGATGACTATCTGACCAAGCCGTTCGGCATTGGTGAACTGCTGGCACGCGTCCGGGTGGCGTTGCGGCGTCACAGCAGCCAGCAGCCCGATGCCCGCGTCAGTTTTGCGGATGTCAGTGTCGATTTTGCTGCGCGGCGGGTACAGCGTAGCGGTGAGGAGATCCATCTCACCCCGATAGAGTTTCGCCTGTTAAGCATCCTGCTTAACAATGCCGGCAAAGTGCTGACCCAGCGCCAGCTGCTGAGCCAGGTATGGGGACCGAATGCAGTAGAGCACAGCCACTATCTGCGCATCTATATGGGACATCTGCGGCAAAAGCTGGAAGCGAACCCAACCCAGCCGGTACATCTGCTGACCGAAACCGGCATTGGCTACCGCTTTATGCCATAAAAAAAGGCGCCCGCGGCGCCTTTTTCACTGCCCGATGACTCAGGCGTTTTTCAGCACTTCGCTGACAATCTCAACCGCTTCTTTCTCGATCTGCGCGCGGTGTTCGGCACCCAGGAAGCTTTCACAGTAGATTTTGTAGGCGTCTTCGGTGCCTGACGGACGGGCAGCGAACCAGCCGTTGTCCGTCATCACTTTCAGACCACCAATCGATGCGCCATTACCTGGTGCAGCGGTCAGTCGCGCGGTGATTGGATCACCGGCCAGCGTATCGGCGCTCACCATCTCAGGGGACAGCTTCGACAGCGCGGCTTTCTGCGCAGAAGTCGCTGAGGCCTGCAGACGGTTGTAGCTTGGCGCACCAAAGCGCTCAGCCAGTTCATCGTAGTGCTGCTGCGGGTTTTTACCGGTAACAGCGGTGATCTCTGCTGCCAGCAGGCACATGATGATGCCGTCTTTGTCGGTTGACCATGGCGTACCATCGAAGCGCAGGAATGAGGCACCGGCGCTCTCTTCGCCGCCGAAACCAAAGCTGCCGTCATACAGACCATCAACGAACCATTTAAAGCCAACCGGGACTTCAACCAGCTTACGACCAATATCGTTAACCACACGGTCGATCATTGCGCTGGAAACCAGCGTTTTACCCACGGCAACGTCCTGGCCCCACTGCGGACGATGCTGGAACAGGTAGTTGATCGCCACCGCCAGATAGTGGTTAGGATTCATCAGACCCGCCGGGGTCACAATGCCGTGACGGTCATAATCGGGATCGTTACCGAATGCCAGATCGAACTTGTCACGGTAAGCCAGCAGGCCTGCCATGGCGCACTCTGATGAGCAGTCCATACGAACCACGCCATCTTTATCCAGATGCATGAAGCGGAAAGTCTGATCGACCGCGTCATTCACCAGCGTCAGGTCCAGCTTGTAGTGCTCGGCGATACGCTGCCAGTAAGCAATACCGGAACCACCCAGCGGATCAACGCCGATTTTCAGACCAGCTTTCTGAATCGCCGGGAAGTCGATCACCTGCGCCAGACCTTCAACGTAAGGCTGGATCAGATCTTTCTCGACCACATGACCGCTGGCCAGTGCCTGATCGATCGGCAGACGTTTGACCTCTTTCAGGCCATCTTTGATCAGCTGATTGGCACGATCTTCAACCACTTTGGTGACGTTGGTATCAGCCGGTCCGCCGTTAGGTGGATTGTACTTGATGCCGCCATCTTCTGGTGGGTTGTGCGAAGGGGTAATCACGATGCCGTCGGCCAGTGCGCCACCCGCTTTATTGTGCTCAAGAATGGCGTTCGAGATAGCAGGCGTTGGCGTATAACCATTGTCCTGCTGCACGATCACATCAACACCGTTCGCTGCCAGCACTTCCAGTACCGACAGAATCGCCGGCTCGGACAGCGCGTGCGTATCTTTACCGACGTAGCACGGACCGGTGATGCCGTTCTTTTTACGCTCTTCAGCGATCGCCTGAGCAATCGCCAGAATGTGCATCTCGTTGAAGCTCTGACGCCCTGCACTACCGCGATGGCCAGAGGTGCCAAACTTCACCGCATGTTCCGGGTTCGCCACATCGGGCTGCAGGACATAATATTGTGACGTTAATTGTGCAACGTTAATCAAATCGCTCTGCTGGGCGGGTTGCCCGGCACGGGGGTGATTGGCCATTGGCGCTTCTCCCTGACGCTTCAGTTTAAATGGTGCCGCAAACTTTCTCTGTCAGTTCCTGCGGGAACTGCATGGAGAGCATGATGTGTTCGACCATGCTGCATTTGCGACCAGTATTGGTATTAGTGATCACCCAGTACGGTGTGCCGGGTACGTGCTTCGGCTTAGTATGGGTGCCATTTTGCAACAGCGTATGCTCATCACCCGCAAAATAGACGCGGGTACGGCCCTGCAGAGATGCAGTCGCCTCAGCAAAGGCTGCGGTATCAAGACGATAGAGCGTTGACAAGATTAGCATAAAGCGATTAACCGCCCGCTTCTGCTCCGCATATTCATCAGACAGCATCAGCTCGCGCATGGCGCGTACCCGATCCTGTGGACGTGAACCGACCACCGCAGGCTGAGTCTCTTTCGCCGCACCGGATGCCGCGTTTTGCGCAGGCGCCGCGGGCGCAGTCTGACCGGCCGTGAACTTCAGCATACGACGCAGAATGTCGGATGCGCTTTCACCAATGTGTTGCGTGTGGCTGGCAATATAACGGTAGAGCTCTTCGTCAACTTCGATCGTTTTCATCTTATTCCGTACGGTTCTTTCTCATGACAGAACCACCTGTATCCTGAAAAGCCCTTAACATAGTTTGGCGATTCGAAAGGTGAGCAGGTTCTAACATGAGGATTATAAAGTTAAATTCAGGCGGGTTGTTAGCAATCAAACGGTTTACGGGCAAAAGTCAGAATATGTCCTAATGCCGCCGGAACCGGCGCGCCTGAAAAGGTGAATCCATGATAACCTAAGCTTAGGTCTCAAACTTAAGAACTTTGCCATGATTTTGAACGCCCGTCTGCAAACTGAACAATCCCCCACCGATTCCCTGCCCATCCTGCTGATCCACGGCCTGTTCGGGACGCTGGATAACCTTGGCGTGCTGGCTCGCGGGCTGAAAGATGCCGGCCCGCTGCTGCAGGTTGATGTGCGCAATCATGGATTATCACCGCGATCCGATGAGATGAACTACGCTGTGATGGCACAGGATATGTTTGACACGCTGGATGCCCACGGCATCGATCGGGTGGCGGTGATCGGTCATTCGATGGGCGGCAAAATCGCCATGACCATGAGCGCACTGGCACCGGCGCGCATTGCCCGTCTGGTGATGATCGATATCGCCCCGGTGGATTATCAGACCCGCCGCCACGACACCATTTTTGCGGCGATCCGCGCGGTCACGGAAGCGGGCGTCACCTCGCGCAGTGAGGCGGCGCAAATCATGCGCGGCGTCATTGATGAAGAAGGCGTAATCCAGTTTCTGCTGAAATCGTTCCAGCAGGGCGAATGGCGCTTCAACGTGCCGGTACTGTGGGACAACTATGCCACCATCTCTGGCTGGCAGCCGGTGCCCGCCTGGCCGCATCCGGCGTTGTTTATCCGCGGCGGCGACTCCAGCTATCTGGATAATCAGTACCGGGATGCGTTGATTGCACAGTTCCCGGCGGCCCATGCGCATGTGATCAGCGGCGCGGGACACTGGGTACACGCAGAGAAACCGGATGCGGTATTACGCAGCGTTCGTCGCTTTTTTGCGCTTTAAAAGCAAATACCTGGCGGTAAATGTTTAGGATTGGCGTCGGAAGTTAGCCTGGAGTATGATGGCGCGCTAAAATTTTGCCGCCGGTCATTTTGCCGCGGTAACGGCCAATAATTTATAATCTGCGCGGCGAGCGTCTGGCGCCCGCACCATTCAGTTTCACTAAGCCATGGCAAAAGAACACACTGACCGCACGACGCTCGATCTGTTTGCTGATGAGCGCCGCCCTGGTCGACCTAAAACCAGTCCGCTATCGCGTGATGAACAGCTGCGCATCAATAAGCGCAATCAACTGAAACGTGACAAAGGACGCGGGCTTCGCCGTGTCGAACTGAAAATGAACAGTGAAGCCGTCGAAGCGCTCAATACGCTGGCAGAACAGCGTAATCTCAGCCGTAGCGAATTGATTGAACAAATGCTGCTGGCGCAACTCAAACTGGATTAATGCGGGCAAAACGCACGCAGAGGCAAATGTCGAGGCTTTAACCGTTCCGCGGGTTTGCCTCGTCTGCTATTATTCGCTGAATTGTGCTGCGGCACACATCTCATCATCAGGATTTAAGAGGTTATTTTACTCATGGCACTCGTAGGCATCTTCTTTGGCAGCGATACCGGCAACACCGAAAACATTGCAAAAATGATCCAGAAACAGCTGGGTAAAGACGTTGCAGAAGTCCACGACATCGCGAAAAGCACTAAAGAAGATCTGGAAGCGTTTGACATCCTGCTGCTGGGTATCCCGACCTGGTATTACGGTGAAGCGCAGTGCGACTGGGATGACTTTTTCCCGACGCTGGAAGAGATCGATTTCAACGGCAAACTGGTTGCCCTGTTTGGCTGTGGCGATCAGGAGGATTATGCCGAGTATTTTTGTGACGCGATGGGCACCATCCGCGACATCATTGAGCCGCATGGCGCCGTGATCGTCGGTCACTGGCCAACCGAAGGTTATCACTTCGAGGCCTCAAAAGGTCTGGCGGATGATACGCACTTCCTGGGCCTGGCCATTGATGAAGATCGCCAGCCTGAGCTGACCAATGCGCGCGTTGAGCAGTGGGTGAAGCAGATCTTTGATGAACTGCAGCTCAAAGAGATCCTCGAAGCCTGATGCTCTCCGCCTCAATGTGAGCGCCAGCTCACATTGAGGCAATGGAAATTCCTATAGAAATAATAGCCACATTTTTTTAACTTTCTTCGTTTAATCTGTAGAATACCCGCATCGATCTTCCGCTTATTTTCTCTGGCAGCAGATAGGGCTAAGCGAAATGTTAACAGACTCCTGCAGAAATCCTCCCCGGCTCGGTGACGTATCCCATACAGCCCATGGTGATTTAGGCACTCCCCTCGGTTTTCATTTCACGGCTTCAGTTCTATAATGAGACGCAAATGAGAATGGGTGTAGATCGACATTCAAGGCCAAGCGCCACAAAAGTGAATATTAGTAACAGGACAAAATCCGCATGACTGACAACAATACCGCATTAAAGAAGGCTGGCCTGAAAGTCACGCTGCCCAGACTGAAAATTCTGGAAGTGCTTCAGGAACCTGAGTGCCATCACGTCAGCGCGGAAGATTTGTACAAACGCCTGATCGATATCGGCGAAGAGATTGGTCTGGCCACCGTTTACCGTGTGCTGAACCAGTTTGATGATGCCGGCATTGTGACCCGTCACAATTTCGAAGGCGGCAAGTCGGTGTTTGAACTGACTCAGCAGCATCACCACGACCACCTGATCTGCCTGGACTGCGGTAAAGTGATCGAGTTCAGCGATGAGTCGATCGAAACCCGTCAGCGGGAAATTGCGACCCGCCACGGCATTAAGCTGACGAACCACAGCCTTTATCTCTATGGTCACTGCGCGCTGGGTGACTGCCGTGAAGATGAAACGCTGCACGATCAGTAACACTGATCCTGCCTGATATAAAAAAACCGGTTCACAGACCGGTTTTTTTTCGTCCTTACTACGCCGGGTCGTCAGGCGACCAGCGTTTCCTGCAGGTAACGCCAGCGCGGAATCGAGGTGCTGCAGTCGAGAATCGCCAGCGCGATGCGGCTCTGATTATCGCCATTCAGCATCTGCATCTCCCGATACTGTACCGTCACTTCCTGATCGTGATGTGAAATAATGACGTGCTCACAGGTGGCGATACGCATGCCTTCCCGCTTGCCGTGCAGCTGACGGAAAAGTTCTTCCACTTCGTTCAGGTTTAGCTGATTTCCCCGTGGCGTTACCATGCGAAATTCAGGGTGGAAATAGGACATCATCAGTTCAAAACTGTCATCGGATCCGGCAGGCTGATTGAAAATACGTTCAATAAGCTGATGTAAAACGACGACACTGTGTTTGGCTTCCTGGGCGAGAACGGTCATTTTTTTTCCTTATATCACTCGCTGCGCTCTGTCTGAGTGCGCATAGCCTACCTGAACGCCGATAATTCACATCTGGTAATTGATTAATTTTTTTAAACTCAGATTTCTCTCACAAATTTGTAACAACCACAGAACCAGGCTTGCAGCACAAACCTCGGCGATGGCAGAAATCAGGACAATAAAAAAGGGCGATAAGTCGCCCTTTTGTCATTTTATCAGCCAGCGTTAATGATTATTCGCCGCTTTTAGTCCAGGTGTCTCGCAAACCGACGGTACGGTTAAACACCAGCTGTGACGGCTTCGAATAGACGCTGTCGGCACAGAAATACCCTTCACGCTCAAACTGGTACGGTGTGGTTGCTTCCACATCGCGCAGGCCCGGCTCAACAAAGCCCTGTTTGATGGTCAGTGAATCCGGGTTGATGACCGACAGGAAATCGTCTGCCGCGGCCGGGTTTGGCACGCTGAACAGGCGGTCGTAGAGACGAAACTCTGCGGGCTGCGCATGGTCTGCTGATACCCAGTGGATCACGCCTTTTACCTTACGGCCATCTGCAGGATCTTTGCTCAGGGTATCCACATCGCTGGTGCAGTAGATGCAGGTGATGTTGCCCGCATCATCTTTCGCCACCCGCTCAGCACGGATCACATAAGCGTTGCGCAGGCGAACTTCTTTGCCCAGCACCAGACGCTTATATTGCTTGTTAGCCTCTTCGCGGAAATCCGCCCGATCGATCCAGATCTCACGGCTGAACGGCACCTCACGCGTTCCCATCTCCGGTTTAGAAGGATGGTTAGGCATGGTGATGGTTTCATGATGGCCCGCTGGCAGGTTTTCAATCACCACTTTCAGTGGATCAAGCACCGCCATCGCGCGTGGCGCATTCTCGTTGAGATCGTCACGAATGCACGATTCCAGCGACGCCATTTCCACAATATTGTCCTGCTTGGTAACACCAATACGGCGGCAGAACTCGCGGATTGAGGCGGCGGTATAACCGCGACGGCGTAAGCCAGAAACGGTCAGCATGCGCGGATCATCCCAGCCTTCAACGTGCTTCTCGGTCACCAGCTGAGTCAGTTTGCGTTTCGACATCACCGCATACTCAAGATTCAGGCGAGAGAACTCATACTGACGTGGATGCACCGGAATAGTAATGTTGTCCAGCACCCAGTCGTAGAGACGACGGTTATCCTGGAACTCCAGCGTACAGAGTGAATGCGTGATGCCTTCCAGCGCATCGGAGATGCAGTGGGTAAAGTCATACATCGGATAGATGCACCACTTGTTACCGGTCTGGTGGTGTTCAGCGAACTTAATCCGGTACAGCACCGGATCGCGCATCACGATAAAGTTAGAGGCCATATCGATTTTTGCGCGCAGACAGGCTGTACCTTCAGCAAATTCCCCGTTACGCATTTTCTCGAACAGAGCCAGGTTCTCTTCCACGCTGCGGTCGCGATAGGGACTGTTTTTGCCCGGCGCGGTCAGAGTGCCACGATATTCGCGGATCGCTTCCGGGGTCAGCTCATCGACGTAAGCCAGCCCTTTATTGATCAGTTCAATCGCATAGTTGTAGAGCTGATCAAAATAGTTTGATGAGTAACAAACCTCACCGCTCCACTCAAAGCCCAGCCATTTGACGTCACGCTTGATGGATTCGACGAACTCCACATCCTCTTTTACCGGATTGGTATCGTCGAAACGCAGGTTACATTGCCCCTGGTAATCCTGGGCGATGCCAAAATTCAGACAGATCGATTTCGCATGACCAATGTGCAGATAGCCATTGGGCTCCGGCGGAAAACGGGTATGCACGCTGCTGTGCTTACCGCTCGCCAAATCTTCGTCGATGATCTGACGAATAAAGTTAGTTGGGCGGGCTTCAGCCTCACTCATCTCAAAAATCCTCAATACGAATAGCGGGTGATTTGTACCACGAAGTAACGGAGTATGATCCACAAAGCGCCAGAGGGAAACAACCGTTTGTTAAGCCTTTAAAACAAAAAAGGCAGGAATCGCTTCCTGCCTTGTGGGTTCTGTTGCGGGGATTAGCCTTTCACTTCATACAGCGGGGTTTCACCCGCCACCACCTGGCCGCTGGCCAGCAAGGTCAGACCAGCGAAATCATCGCTGTTGCTGACCACCACCGGACTCACCATCGAGCGGGCATTGGCATTCAGGAAATCAAGGTCCATCTCCAGCACAGGCTGACCGGCCACCACGCTGGCGCCCTCTTCCACCAGGCGGGTAAAGCCTTTTCCTTCCAGCGCCACGGTGTCCAGCCCCATGTGCACCACAATCTCAACGCCGTTGTCAGTTTCCAGACAGAAGGCGTGATTGGTATTAAAGATTTTCACCAGCGTACCGGCGATCGGTGCCACTACCCATTTATCGCTGGGTTTGATCGCCAGACCGTCGCCCACCGCTTTACTGGCAAAGGCTTCATCCTGCACATCATCCAGCGCGACAACTTCACCGCTGACCGGTGCCAGTAACGTAGCAATCACTCGCTTTTCACTGTTCAGCACCGCCTGCGGTTTCACTTCCGGGGCGGCGGCTGGCGTAGCGCTGCTGCTGGCCGTTGCGGCGACCGGGCCTTTAGTCAGCACTTTTTTCATCGCTGAAGCGATGCTTTCTGCCTGGGTACCGACGATGATCTGCACGCTCTGCTTGTTAAGACGAATCACCCCGGACGCGCCAAGACGTTTCGCCACGCTTTCATTAACCTGGGCCGAATCATTGACGTTAAGGCGCAGACGGGTAATACAGGCATCAATGCTGGTTAAGTTTTCAGAGCCGCCAATCGCACCGATGTAACGGCGCGCCAGCGTCTCTGTTGCACTTTCACCGTTGTCAGTTTTATCGACGTTAACGTCGTAGCCATCGCTTTCATCACCGGCTACCGCCAGCTCACGGCCTGGGGTCATCAGGTTGAATTTTTTGATGGTGAAACGGAACACCACATAGTAGATGACGAAGAACACCAGCCCCTGCGGAATCAGCATGTACCAGTGGGTTGCCAGCGGGTTGCGGGTCGACAGAAACATATCCACCAGCCCGGCGCTGAAGCCGAAACCGGCAATCCAGTGCATACTGGCCGCGATGAAGACCGAAATACCGGTCAGCACAGCGTGGATCAGATAGAGCACCGGTGCCACGAACATAAAGGAAAATTCCAGTGGTTCGGTAATACCGGTGAAGAAGGCCGCAAAGGCTGCCGCCAGCATGATACTGCCGACTTTTACGCGGTTTTCCGGCCGTGCGCAGTGGTAAATCGCCAGCGCGGCACCCGGCAGACCGAACATCATAATCGGGAAGAAGCCCGCCTGATAACGACCGGTGATGCCGACCGTTGCCGATCCGTCAGCCAGCGACTGAGCACCGCCGAGGAATTTAGGAATATCGTTAATACCGGCCACGTCGAACCAGAACACCGAGTTCAGGGCATGATGTAAACCGACCGGAATCAGCAGACGGTTAAAGAAGGCGTAGATGCCCGCACCAGCCGAGCCAAGTTTCTGGATATGTTCGCCGAAATTGACCAGACCGTTAAACACGACCGGCCAGATATACATCAGGATAAAGGCGACTAAGATCATCAGGAACGACACCAGAATCGGTACCAGTCGGCGTCCGCTGAAGAACGAGAGCGCTTTAGGCAGCTCGACGTGACTGAAGCGGTTATAGACTTCCGCTGATAAAATACCGACCAGGATACCGACAAACTGGTTTTCGATTTTGCCAAAGGCAGCAGGCACCTGCTCCAGCGGTATTTTCTGAATCATCGCCACCGCAGCCGGTGAACAGAGCGTGGTGACCACTAAAAATCCGACGAAGCCGGTCAGCGCCGCTGCGCCGTCCTTGTCTTTGGACATTCCGTAAGCGATACCGATAGCGAACAACACTGACATGTGTTCGATGATAGCGGCACCGGATTTAATCAGCAGCGCGGCCAGCGCATTATCCGCACCCCAGCTGACGGGATCGAGATAGTAACCGACCCCCATTAATATCGCTGCCGCTGGCAGGGTCGCCACCGGCACCATTAGCGCACGGCCTACCTTCTGTAAGTAACCTAACATTTACCCTTCCCCCTATGAGCCTGCTTATCGCTCTGCGCCGCTTTATGTTGTTATGTCGGCAGCAAAGACCTTAATGACACTTCATATCACGCTGCGAAGTGTAATGATAAATTAATTCGCCTCGCAAATTAAAACCACCACTATTGTGACTTTTATCACCAAAAAACATCCTTTGATACGGCAACATCTGGCTATAGCCGCAAACTTATTTTATGATCCGAAATATTGAGGCGCACTCAGACCGTGGCGGGATGACATAATCCGTTTAGGCTAATGAGTAACACAACCGATTCGCGCCCTCCTATCCATTTCCTAATTGAGGTGAAACATGAGACTGATTCCTTTAGCCACCCCGACCCAGGTCGGCAAATGGGCCGCACGCCACATTGTGAACCGGATTAACGCCTTCAACCCAACGGCAGAGAAACCCTTTGTGCTGGGACTGCCGACCGGCGGAACACCGCTCGAAGCCTACAAGCACCTGATTGAGATGCATAAAGCGGGCCAGGTTAGCTTTAAACATGTTATCACTTTCAATATGGACGAATATGTCGGCCTGCCGAAAGAGCATCCGGAAAGCTACCACAGCTTCATGTATCGCAACTTCTTTGATCATGTTGATATTCAACCAGAAAACATCAATCTTCTGAATGGTAATGCGCCGGATATTGACGCAGAATGTCGCCAGTACGAAGAGAAAATTCGCGCGCTGGGCAAAATTCACCTGTTTATGGGCGGCGTCGGTAACGATGGTCACATTGCCTTTAATGAACCAGCCTCTTCACTGGCTTCCCGTACCCGGATTAAAACTCTGACCCATGACACCCGCGTGGCAAACTCGCGCTTCTTTAACGGCGATGTGGATCAGGTGCCAAAATATGCGCTGACGGTGGGTGTCGGTACTCTGCTGGACGCGGAAGAAGTGATGATTCTGGTTACCGGCCACGTTAAAGCCCAGGCGCTGCAGGCGGCGGTTGAAGGAAACGTGAATCACATGTGGACCATCAGCTGTCTGCAACTGCACCCGAAATCGGTGGTGGTGTGTGATGAGCCGGCCACCATGGAACTGAAAGTGAAAACCGTGAAGTATTTCCGCGAGATGGAAGCGGAAAATATGAAAGGCGTGTAACACAAAACGTTGTCATACCTGCTGTTGCCACAGGCAGCAGCAGGTCAGGACGGGAGAGAAGAGATGTACGCACTAGTTAACGGCCGGATCTATAGCGGCCACCAGATTCTGGATAATCACGCCGTGGTGATTGCCAATGGCCGCATTGACCGCGTGATCCCACGTGAGTCGCTGCCCGCAGACGTGGAGCAGCGCGATATGGCCGGCGCCATCATTGCTCCCGGCTTTATCGATCTGCAGCTCAATGGCTGCGGCGGCGTTCAGTTTAATGACGACATTGACGCGCTCAGCGTTGAGACGCTGGAAATTATGCAGCGCGCTAATCAGAAGTCAGGCTGCACCAGCTTTTTACCGACGCTGATCACCAGCAGCGACGAATTAATGCAGCGCGCAATTGAAACCATGCGCGCTTATCTGCAGAAACATCAGCATCAGGCGCTGGGACTGCATCTGGAAGGCCCGTGGCTGAGCAAAGCGAAGAAAGGCACCCATAATCCGGCGCTGATTCGCCTGCCGGATGCTGCGCTGGTGCAATACCTGTGCGAAAACGCGGATGTGATCACAAAAGTGACGCTGGCCCCGGAAAATGCGGGCAGCGATGTGATTCGTCAGCTGACTGAAGCGGGTATCATCGTCTCTGCCGGGCATTCAAACGCCACCTATGAAGAGGCCAAAGCCGGTTTCTCCGCTGGCGTCAGCTTTGCTACGCACCTGTATAACGCCATGCCGACCTTTGCCGGTCGTGAACCGGGTCTTATCGGTGCGCTGTTTGATTCGCCTGATGTATACTGCGGCATCATTGCGGATGGTTTACATGTTCATTACGCCAATGTCCGCAACGCAAAACGCATTAAAGGCGATAAGCTGGTGCTGGTAACCGATGCCACTGCACCCGCTGGCGCGGCGATCAGCGAATTTATTTTTGCTGGTAAAACAATCTATTATCGTGATGGTCTGTGCGTTGATGAAAACGGCACGTTGAGCGGCTCTGCCCTCACCATGATCGAAGCAGTACAAAACAGTGTTGAACATGCTGGCATTGCACTGGATGAAGCGTTGCGCATGGCGTCACTCTACCCGGCACGGGCGATGGGCGTGGAAAGGCAGTTGGGATCGATCGAAGCAGGAAAAATCGCGAACCTGACTGTGTTTACGCGCGACTTTAAAATCATTAAGACGTTTGTCAACGGAGACGACGTCCTGAGCGAGTAAGCACTGAATGACCACTGGCGGCCAGTCACAAATAGGAAATGTCGATCTTGTTAAGCAACTCAATAGCGCAGCCGTTTACCGGCTGATTGATCAACAGGGGCCGATATCGCGCATTCAGATAGCCGAACTCAGTCAGCTTGCGCCCGCCAGCGTCACTAAAATTACGCGTCAGTTGATTGAGCGCGGCTTGATCAAAGAGGTCGATCAGCAAGCCTCTACCGGCGGTCGCCGCGCCATCTCTATCATCACTGAAACCCGCCATTTCCACACCATCGGCGTCCGGCTCGGACGCAATGATGCCACCCTGACGCTGTTTGATCTGAGCGGTAAATCCCTGGCGCAGGAGGATTATGCGCTGCCGGAACGTACTCAGGAGACGCTGCAGCATGCACTGTTCAACGCCATCAGCGCCTTTATTGAGCAGCACCAGCGCAAGATCCGCGAGCTGATTGCCATCTCGGTCATCCTGCCCGGACTGGTTGACCCGATTAACGGCGTGATCCGCTATATGCCGCACATTGCCGTCAGTCACTGGCCGCTGGTTTCCAGCCTGAAAGCGCGATTTAACGTGACCAGCTTTGTCGGTCACGATATTCGCAGCCTGGCACTGGCTGAGCACTATTTTGGCGCAAGCCGCGACTGTGCCGACTCCATTCTGGTGCGCTTACATCGCGGCACCGGAGCCGGCATTATTGCCAACGGCCATATTTTTCTCGGCAGCAACGGTAACGTCGGGGAGATTGGTCACATTCAGGTCGATCCGCTGGGGGAACGCTGCCACTGCGGTAATTTTGGCTGCCTCGAAACCATCGCCGCCAACGGCGCGATTGAAAACCGGGTGCGTCACCTGCTGAATCAGGGCTACCCCAGCGTACTGACGCTCGAGGCGTGCCAGATGTCGCACATCTGTAAAGCGGCCAATCAGGGCGATGCGCTGGCCTGTGAAGTGGTTGAATATGTTGGCCGTTACCTCGGCAAAGCCATCGCCATTGCCATCAACCTGTTTAATCCGCAAAAAGTGGTACTGGCCGGTGAAATCACCGACGCGGAGAAAGTGTTGCTGCCGGCAATTGAAGGCTGCATTAATACCCAGGCTCTCGCCGCGTTCCGCAAAAATCTGCCGGTGGTCCGCTCAACCCTGGATCATCGTTCGGCAATCGGCGCCTTTGCGCTGGCAAAACGTGCCATGCTTAACGGCATTCTGCTGCAACATCTTCTCGAAGAATAAGCTCAGCCTGCCGCTCTGGCGGGCCACATCGGATCTGACTATGACCATTAAAAGCGTAATTTGTGACATTGATGGCGTGCTGATGCACGACAATACGGCAGTTCCCGGCGCGCAGGAGTTTTTGCAGCGCATTCTGGCGAAAGAGATGCCGCTGGTGCTGCTGACCAACTACCCTTCGCAAACCGAGCAGGATCTGGCGAACCGTTTTGCTTCGGCGGGCGTTGAAGTGCCGGATTCGGTGTTCTATACCTCGGCGATGGCCACGGCAGACTTTCTGCGCCGCCAGGAAGGCAAAAAAGCCTATGTGATTGGTGAAGGCGCGCTGATCCATGAACTCTACAAAGCGGGCTTTACCATCACCGATATCAACCCCGATTTTGTCATCGTTGGGGAAACGCGCTCGTTCAACTGGGACATGATGCACAAGGCCGCTTTTTTTGTCGCCAACGGCGCGCGGTTCATTGCCACAAACCCGGATACCCATGCGCGCGGCTTTGTTCCCGCCTGTGGCGCGCTCTGTGCCGGCATTGAGAAGATTTCCGGCCGCCGCCCGTTCTACGTCGGTAAACCGAGCCCGTACATTATGCGTGCGGCCCTGAACAAGATGCAGGCGCACTCGGAAGAGACGGTAATTGTCGGTGACAATCTGCGCACCGATATTCTGGCCGGTTTTCAGGCCGGGCTGGAGACGGTGCTGGTGCTGTCTGGCGTATCAACCTTAAGCGATATTGATGCCATGCCATTCCGGCCAGACTGGATCTACCCTTCCGTCGCGGATATTGACCTGTTCTGATGCCTTTTTCTTATGACGCATCGGGCTAAAGCGTGATGCGTCCCCTCTTTTCGACCGATTACCCGCCCTTTCCTTCGGCTAAAATTCAGCCAGAAAATGCATTTCATTATCGATTCGACAATAAAATTGCCGTTAAATTGAAGTTTGTTCAATTTTATCGCCATACCAACAATCTTTTTGTCAGTAAATCGTGATTCTTCTTGCATTGAATGCACCAAATAGCGCATTTTCTTATACATCTTGCATTGAATGCACCAAATAGCGCATTTTCTTATACATCACGCAGCGTCAGGCTGCCGGACAAACGCAAAAGATAACATCGCCGTAAGGTGAGCTCAGGAGTCAGTTATGTGTTCAATTTTTGGTGTGCTGGATCTGAAAACCGATCCTGTTGAGCTGCGCAAAAAAGCGCTGGAATGTTCACGCTTAATGCGTCATCGCGGCCCGGACTGGTCTGGCGTCTATGCCGATGACCATGCCATCCTGGCGCATGAACGCCTCTCAATCGTTGACGTCAACAATGGCGCACAGCCGCTGTACAACGCCGACCACACTCACGTCCTGGCGGTTAACGGCGAAATCTATAACCATCAGGCGCTGCGCGCAGAGCTGAGCGACCGCTATCAGTTCCAGACCGGATCTGACTGTGAAGTCATCCTGGCGCTGTATCAGGAAAAAGGCGTTGATTTCCTCGACGATCTGGAAGGTATGTTCGCCTTCATTCTGTATGACAGCGTTAAAAACAGTTACCTGATTGGCCGCGATCACATCGGCATCATCCCGCTCTATATGGGTAACGATGAGCATGGCAACCTCTATGTCGCGTCAGAGATGAAAGCGCTGGTGCCGGCCTGCCGTTCAATCAAAGAGTTCCCGCCGGGAAGCTATCTCTCCAGCACCGATGGTGAAATCCGTCGCTACTGGCAGCGTGACTGGATGGAATATAAAAATGTCGAACACAACACCACCGACGCTGCCGGCCTGAAACATGCGCTGGAAGAGTCAGTGAAAAGCCATCTGATGTCTGATGTGCCTTACGGCGTGCTGCTGTCGGGCGGACTCGATTCCTCAATCATCTCTGCCGTCACCAAGCGCTTTGCCGCTAAGCGGGTAGAAGATCAGGATAAAAGTGATGCCTGGTGGCCACAGCTGCACTCATTCGCGGTGGGCCTGGAAGGATCGCCCGATCTGAAAGCGGCCAAATCGGTTGCAGAACATCTCGGCACGGTGCACCACGAAATTCATTTCACCGTGCAGGAAGGTCTGGATGCGATTCGCGATGTGATTTACCACATCGAAACGTACGACGTCACCACCATCCGCGCGTCCACGCCGATGTACCTGATGTCACGTAAAATTAAAGCGATGGGCATCAAGATGGTGCTGTCGGGTGAAGGCGCGGATGAAGTCTTCGGCGGCTACCTCTATTTCCATAAAGCGCCGAACGCCAAAGAGTTCCACGAAGAAAACGTGCGTAAACTGCAGGCGTTGCACATGTTCGACTGCGCCCGTGCCAACAAGGCGATGTCAGCCTGGGGCGTGGAAGCGCGTGTACCTTTCCTGGATAAAAAATTCCTCGACGTGGCGATGCGCATCAACCCGGCCGACAAAATGTGTGGCAGCAACGGCAAAATGGAGAAGCACATCCTGCGTGAATGTTTCTCGTCCTACCTGCCGGAAAGCGTAGCATGGCGTCAGAAAGAGCAGTTCTCTGATGGCGTGGGTTACAGCTGGATCGACTCGCTGAAAGAGGTTGCCGCGAAGCAAATCAGCGACCAGCAGCTGGCCACCGCGCACTTCCGTTTCCCGTTCAACACGCCGGGTTCGAAAGAAGCCTATCTGTACCGTGAAATCTTTGAAGAGCTGTTCCCGTTACCGAGCGCGGCAGAGTGCGTGCCTGGTGGTCCATCCGTGGCCTGCTCCTCAGCCAAGGCGATTGAGTGGGACGAAGCATTTAAAAACATGGACGATCCTTCTGGTCGCGCCGTCGGCGTCCATCAGTCAGCCTATAAATAAGGGCGTTGAAACAGAAGAAAAATGGGCCGTTGCGGGCCCATTTTTTTCATCATCAGCGTTGTATTCACTGTAAAATTGTTGAATAAACCAGCAGCCTGGTTATAAGCCGGTCAAACAGCGGTTATCCGTAAAAAAACGGCAAAAAACTTGTTGACGCTGTTAAGTCAACTCCGCATAATGCGCCCCGCAACGCCGATGAAGGTAACGCGAAAAAAAGATGGCTACGTAGCTCAGCTGGTTAGAGCACAGCACTCATAATGCTGGGGTCACAGGTTCGATTCCCGTCGTAGCCACCATCTTTTTTTGCGGGAGTGGCGAAATTGGTAGACGCACCAGATTTAGGTTCTGGCGCCGCAAGGTGTGCGAGTTCAAGTCTCGCCTCCCGCACCATTTCATTATTCGGCAGCATGGATGGGGTATCGCCAAGCGGTAAGGCACCGGTTTTTGATACCGGCATTCCCTGGTTCGAATCCAGGTACCCCAGCCAATTTCGATGAATCTCGTGGCTGCGAGTGGACGAATGGGATATCGCCAAGCGGTAAGGCACCGGTTTTTGATACCGGCATTCCCTGGTTCGAATCCAGGTATCCCAGCCATCATCGAAATGCAGTACAATTTGGCTACGTAGCTCAGCTGGTTAGAGCACAGCACTCATAATGCTGGGGTCACAGGTTCGATTCCCGTCGTAGCCACCATATTATTGGGGTGTCGCCAAGCGGTAAGGCACTGGTTTCTGATACCAGCATTCCGGGGTTCGAATCCCTGCACCCCAGCCACACAAAAGACAATTTGAATTAACACCTATTGGGGTGTCGCCAAGCGGTAAGGCACTGGTTTCTGATACCAGCATTCCGGGGTTCGAATCCCTGCACCCCAGCCAAATTGCACAACAAAGCCCGCTTTTGCGGGCTTTGTTGTTTTTGTGCTTTCCCTGAACGCTGTCAGCCAGTGAGACGGCCCGGTCTTACTCCGAGCCGTTCGGCCTTGTCAGGCCAGCTTATAACCCCAGCGCATAGCGCAGCACCTGCCGCTTCAGTACCCCGGAGTGCTCGGCCGCAATCAACCCCAGATTACGCGCAAACCGCAGCGGCGCCAGCTGATTGCTGAAGGCGAAATAGAAGAGATCCATCCCGCCCTGCATCAGCATGTTGTCGGTACGGCGCTGTCGCTGATAGCGTTGTAATATCCGCTCCGCCGCCCAGTCTTCCGCCGCACCGCGCGCGGTGACCAGCACATCGATCAACGCATCAATATCGCGATAGCCAAGATTGACGCCCTGCCCCGCCAGCGGGTTGATGGTGTGGGCCGCATCGCCCACCAGCGCCAGTCCGGGCAGCACATAACGCGCCGCATGACGTCGCACCAGCGGAAACCCGCCCGCGGCGTGGGCTTTAAACCGCCCCAGACGCGCCGGGAAGTGGCTGGCAACCTCTTTCTCAAGCTGAGGCAGCGCCATCGCCTGCAACTGACGTATCCGCGCAGGAGCGTCATACCACACCAGCGAGGCGCGATTGTCATACAGCGGCAGGAAGGCGCGCGGTCCCTGCGGGGTAAAGTGTTGCCAGGTGGCATCGCCTGCCGGATGTTCACAGCTGACGCTAATCAGCAAACAGGACTGGGCATAGCTCCAGCCGTGAATGCCAATCCCCGCCATCTGCCGCACCTGAGAGTTAGCGCCATCTGCGCCCACCACCAGCCGGCTATGCAGCGTCTCGCCGCCGCTCAGATCAACACGCCAGCCGCCATTCTCCTGCTGCAGGTTCTCCAGCGTGGCCGGGCAACAGAGCGTGACGCCAAGCGCCTGCATCTCTTCCCACAGCGCCCGTTGCAGCACGCTATTCTCTACCATAAAACCGAGTTCCGGCAGCCCGAGCGAGGCGGCATCAAAGCTGACCTGCGCGGATTGCCACTCCCAGGTTTCCAGCTTGCGATAGGGCGCACAGCGCATCGCTTCAACCCGGGACCAGACGTTAAGCTGCTTTAATAACGCCACCGAGGATGAACCGATCGCTGAGATCCGCAGATCGGGATCGCTCTCCGCGGCAAAAGGGGCCGGCTCCGCGCGCTCAATCACCGCCACGCGAAATTTATGCTGCGTCAGTCCACACGCCAGCGCCGCACCCACCATGCCGCCGCCGACGATCACCACATCAAACTGGTTATCCTGCATTGCTTTTATCCTTCTTCTTTTCCCGCCAGCCTGCGCAACACGGGTCTGATTGAAGCAAAGTGTACCGGAAAATTCTGGCACGATCAGAAAAGCCCTTAGGCTGGTCACAACAGCATCAAAGCATTACAATACGCGCCCTGCACTTCACTGCACTGAATCAATGGCTAGTTCGATGACAAAAAAACTGCATATCAAAACCTGGGGATGTCAGATGAATGAGTATGATTCATCTAAGATGTCTGACCTGCTGAACAGTACGCACGGCTACACGCTGACCGAGGTCGCTGAAGAGGCGGATATTCTGCTGCTCAACACCTGTTCTATTCGCGAGAAGGCGCAGGAGAAGGTTTTCCACCAGTTGGGACGCTGGAAAAAGTTAAAAGAGCGTAACCCGGATTTGATCATCGGCGTCGGCGGCTGCGTGGCGTCGCAGGAAGGGGATCACATTCGCCAGCGTGCGCCCTGCGTGGATATCGTTTTTGGCCCGCAGACCCTGCACCGTCTGCCGGAAATGATTAACACCGTACGCGGCAGTAAAAGCCCGGTGGTTGACATCAGCTTCCCGGAAATCGAGAAATTTGACCGTCTGCCGGACCCGCGCGCAGAAGGTCCTACCGCGTTCGTCTCGATCATGGAAGGCTGCAACAAATACTGTACCTTCTGCGTGGTACCCTATACCCGCGGTGAAGAAGTCAGCCGTCCGAGCGACGACATTCTGCTGGAGATCGCCCAGCTGGCGGCCCAGGGCGTGCGCGAAGTCAACCTGCTCGGCCAGAACGTTAACGCCTATCGCGGGGCCACCTTTGATGGCGGCGTCTGCACCTTCGCGGAACTGCTGCGCCTGGTGGCGGCCATTGACGGTATCGACCGCATTCGCTTCACCACCAGTCACCCGATTGAGTTCACCGATGACATCATCGAGGTCTACCGTGATACGCCGGAACTGGTGAGCTTCCTGCATCTGCCGGTCCAGAGCGGTGCCGACCGGATCCTGACGCTGATGAAACGGGCGCACACTGCGCTGGAGTATAAGGCGATTATCCGTAAGCTGCGCGCGGCGCGCCCGGATATTGAGATCAGTTCCGACTTCATCATCGGCTTCCCGGGTGAAACCCAGCAGGATTTCGAGCAGACCATGAAGCTCATCGCCGATGTCAATTTCGACGTCAGCTTCAGCTTTATCTACTCGGCGCGACCGGGCACGCCGGCAGCTGACCTGCCGGATGACGTCAGCGAAGAGGAGAAAAAGCAGCGCCTGTGGATTCTGCAGGATCGCATCAACCAGCAGGCGCAGGCGATCAGCCGCCGGATGCTCGGTACGGTGCAGCGTATTCTGGTGGAAGGCATCTCCCGTAAGAACGTGATGGAAGTCTCTGGCCGCACCGAAAATAATCGGGTGGTGAACTTTGAAGGTTCGCCTGAGATGATCGGCAAGTTCGTTGATGTCGAAATCGTCGATGTCTACACCAACTCGCTGCGCGGTAAGCTGGTGCGTACTGAAGAAGAGATGGGGCTGCGCATGGCCGAAAGTCCGGCTTCCGTCATTGCCCGCACCCGTAAAGAGAACGAGATCGGCGTGGGTCTGTTCCAGCCTTGATGCCTGCCATACTTGCGGCAATGCGCGCAGCATTGCCGCCAATTTCACTTTGTTGCACTTGGTTTCTGAAAGTGCCGCCCAAATATCTTTCCTTAAGCTTGCGCCCAGGCGTTACGGCATAAATAATTTCGTTATGGTGCATCCGTTTAAGCCCAACGGTGCGTCAGACAACCCTCATAACTGGCCCTGAGTGACCCAAAGGATTCGTTTGAATATCGAAACTCGTGAAATCGCCCTTGAACCGGCCGATAATCGTCGTCTGATGAGCCTGTGCGGTCCATTTGACGATAATGTGAAACAGCTTGAACGTCGTCTGGGTATTGAGATCAATCGTCGGGACAACGTCTTTAAGCTGGTCGGGCGCGCACTCTGCGTGAATGCGGCGGCTGACATTCTGAAAACACTCTATGTGGATACCGCGCCGGTACGCGGTGACATTCCGGATATTGAGCCGGACCAGATCCATCTGGCGATTAAAGAGAGCCGGGTGCTGGAGCAGACTGCCGAAAGCGTGCCGGAGTATGGCAAAGCGGTCAATATCAAGACCAGGCGCGGCGTGATCAAACCACGCACGCCAAACCAGGCGCAGTATATCGCCAACGTGCTCGACCATGACATCACCTTTGGCGTCGGTCCTGCCGGTACCGGTAAAACCTATCTGGCGGTGGCAGCAGCCGTGGATGCGCTGGAACGTCAGGAGATTCGCCGTATCCTGCTGACCCGTCCGGCGGTAGAAGCAGGTGAGAAGCTCGGCTTTCTGCCCGGCGATCTGAGCCAGAAGGTAGACCCGTATCTGCGCCCGCTGTATGACGCGCTGTTCGAGATGCTTGGATTTGAACGGGTTGAGAAGCTGATGGAGCGCAACGTCATCGAAGTGGCTCCGCTGGCTTACATGCGTGGCCGTACGCTGAATGACGCCTTTATTATTCTTGATGAGAGCCAGAACACCACCATCGAACAGATGAAGATGTTCCTGACGCGCATCGGCTTCAACTCGAAAGCGGTGATCACCGGTGACGTGACCCAGATTGACCTGCCACGCCACGTTAAATCGGGTCTGCGCCATGCGATTGAAGTGCTGTCGGACGTGGAAGAGATCAGCTTCAACTTCTTCCACAGTGAAGATGTGGTGCGACATCCGGTTGTGGCGCGTATCGTCACCGCCTATGAAGCCTGGGAAGAGGCCGATCAGAAACGCCGCGATCAGCAGGCTGAAGAGCGTAAACGTGAGGCGCTGGCCGCCCAGAGCGTGACGCAGGAGAGCAAATGAGCGAGGTGATTCTTGACCTGCAGATCGCCTGTGAAAGCAGCGCCGATCTGCCCACTGAAAGCCAGTTTCACCGCTGGCTGTCAGCGGCGGCCACTCCTTTTCAGCCGGAAAGCGAAGTCACGGTGCGTCTGGTGGATGAAGCGGAAAGTCATGAGCTGAATCTGACCTATCGCGGTAAAGATAAACCCACCAACGTGCTCTCTTTCCCGTTCGAGGCTCCGCCGGGCATCGAACTGCCGCTGCTGGGCGACCTGATTATTTGTCGTCAGGTGGTGGAGCAGGAAGCGGCTGAGCAAAACAAAAGTGTAGAAGCCCACTGGGCGCATATGGTGGTCCACGGCACGCTTCACCTGCTGGGTTACGACCATATTGAAGACGACGAAGCCGAAGAGATGGAGTCACTGGAGACCGAGATAATGCTTGCTCTTGGTTATCCTGATCCGTACATTTCGGAGAAAGAAGACGCCTGAACCCTGGGTTCCGGCTATCCTGCTGCCAGTGCTTTGCTGGCAGCGTTAATTCCTCACCAGAGAGATCTTTAAAAACCGCCATGAGCGACGACCATTCTCAAAACAGCGATGCACCCAGTAGTAAAAAGGGATTCTTTTCCCTGTTGATCAACCAACTTTTTCACGGTGAACCGAAAAACCGTGATGAGCTACTGGAGCTGATCCGCGACTCAAATCATAAAGACCTGATTGACCAGGATACCCGCGACATGCTCGAAGGGGTGCTGGATATTGCGGAGCAGCGCGTGCGTGACATCATGATCCCGCGCTCGCAGATGATTACCCTGAAACGCAATCAGAACCTCGAAGAGTGTCTGGATGTGATTATCGAGTCGGCCCATTCGCGCTTCCCGGTGATCAGCGAAGACAAAGATCACGTTGAAGGGATTCTGATGGCCAAAGATTTACTGCCGTTTATGAGCAGCGAATCTGAACCGTTCAGCATTGAAAAAGTGCTGCGTCCGGCGGTAGTGGTGCCTGAAAGCAAGCGCGTAGACCGGATGCTGAAAGAGTTCCGTTCTCAGCGTTATCACATGGCGATTGTGATCGATGAATTTGGTGGCGTCTCAGGCCTGGTGACCATCGAAGACATTCTGGAACTGATTGTCGGTGAAATTGAGGATGAGTATGACGACGAAGAAGATCGTGATATCCGTCAGCTCAACCGCCACACCTTTACGGTGCGGGCATTGACCGCGATTGAAGATTTCAATGAGGTGTTCGGCACGCAGTTCAGCGATGATGAGGTCGATACCATCGGTGGTCTGGTGATGCAGGGATTCGGTCATCTGCCGGCGCGCGGTGAGAGCATCGAAATTGAGGGTTACCAGTTCAAAATAGCGATGGCCGATAGCCGCCGTATCATCCAGGTTCATGTCACAATTCCGGAAAACTCGCCACAACCTCAACTGGATGACGAATAAGTCTATGGCTTTAGCCTCACTTTACCCGCGTCAGCGGGTTCGCCTGCTGCTGGCTTTATTAACGGGTGCGTCTGGCACCCTCGCCTTCTCTCCTTACGATTTCTGGCCCGCCGCGCTGCTGTCGCTGTGCGGTTTACAGCTTCTGACCCTGAACCGCTCCAGCCCGCAGGCCACCGCGATTGGCTTTGTCTGGGGACTGGGTCTGTTCGGCAGCGGCATCAACTGGGTTTACGTCAGTGTCGCCACCTTTGGCGGCATGCCTGGCCCGGTGAATGTCTTTATCGTGGCATTGCTGGCAGCTTATCTGTCGATCTACCCGGCGCTGTTTGCCGGCGTACTGAATCGCCTCTGGCCGCGCACGACGCTGTGGCGTCTGGCGCTGGCCGCACCGGCGTTATGGCAGATCACCGAGTTTCTGCGCGGCTGGATCCTGACCGGCTTTCCGTGGCTGCAATTTGGCTACAGCCAGATAGATGGCCCGCTGAAAGGCGTGGCGCCACTGGGCGGCGTGGAAACGCTGACTTTCCTGCTGATGGCAATCGCTGGCCTGCTGGTCTATGCCCTGCAACAGCGCAATATGAAAAGCCTGGTGGCGGCACTGCTGCTGCTGGCCCTGCCGTGGCCGCTGCGCTACGTTCAGTGGGTTCAGCCGTTACCGGCACGCGCGGTGGATGTGGCGCTGGTACAGGGCAATATTCCCCAGTCGATGAAGTGGGACCCGCAGCAGTTACTGAACACGCTGCGCATCTATAGCGAGCTCAGTCAGCCGCTGATGGGCAAAACGCCGATTATCATCTGGCCGGAATCGGCCATTACCGATCTGGAGAGTAATCAGCAGCCGTTTCTGCGCTCGCTGGATGATGAACTGCGCGCACGTGGCAGCTCGCTGGTTACCGGCATCGTCGACTCGCGACTGGAGCAGAACCGTTATCACGATTACAACACGGTGATCGTGCTGGGCGGTCATGCGCCGTATAACTACTTCAGCGGTAACCGCTACCAGAAAAACCATCTGGTGCCGTTTGGTGAATTTGTGCCGCTGGCCGATCTGCTGCGTCCCCTCGCGCCGTTCTTCGATCTGCCGATGTCGGCGTTCAGCCGTGGCGCTTATCTTCAGCCGCAGCTTCGGGTCGCGGGCTACAACCTGACCAGCGCCATCTGCTACGAGATCGTGCTCGGTGAACAGGTGCGCGCCAACTTCCATCCCGATACCAATTTCCTGCTGACGGTTTCTAACGATGCCTGGTTTGGTCACTCTATTGGTCCGTGGCAGCATTTCCAGATGGCGCGGATGCGGGCGCTGGAGCTGGGTCGTCCACTGTTACGCAGCACTAATAATGGTGTGACGGCGGTGGTTAATGCCCGTGGTGACGTGGAAAAGATGCTGCCACAGTTCACCCGCGGCGTCTTAACCGACAAGGTCACTCCGACTACCGGTGAAACACCGTATGCGCAGGCTGGCGTCTGGCCAGTCTGGATCCTCACCGCCCTGGCGGCGCTGATTGCCCTGCTGCGTCGCCGCCGCTGATTGCCAGTATGCTGAAAGGCGAAGCGGTTGCTTCGCCTTTTTTTATCGCTTTTCCCCGCTATTTTCCCCTTCCCTGACCGCAGACTCTGCTGCGTTATCGCGTCTGAACCCGTTTCTGGCACGATGATTGCTAAATATTTCAGTGTTTTTCGCAAACAGGCTAGTTGTACGCGCTGACGTGAGTCCGGTTGCACCAAAATAGTTACTTCGCCTGCACCTTTACCGCGCAGGCAGGAAAAACTGCCTTTTTTTGGTGCGTATCACCTCGCAAAAAAGAAACTTTTTTGTTTCATCGCGTTAACAATCCGCTATGTTAGTGACTATTCTGCGCGCAGCCGCGCTGCAGGGTAAACCGAAGAAAAGCAGCAGCAAATACACACAACATCATAATCAGCACAGGTTATATCCTGTGCATTTTCCATACGAAGGAGTTGGAACATGCAACTACGCAAAGTGGCATTATCTCTTCTGCTGATCGGCGCAGCAGCGGGAGCGGCCCAGGCGGAAGATCTCAGCGGCACCCTGAAGAAGATCAATGACAATGGCGTCATTGTGGTCGGGCATCGCGAATCATCAGTTCCCTTTTCTTACTATGACAACCAGCAAAAAGTCGTCGGCTACTCACAGGCCTATTCCGCAGCCATTGTGGACGCCATTAAAGCGAAGCTGAACAAGCCTGATCTGCAGATCAAAATGATCCCAATCACCTCACAAAACCGTATTCCGCTGTTGCAAAACGGCACCTACGATTTTGAGTGTGGATCTACCACCAACAACCTGGAGCGCCAGAAACAAGCCGCGTTCTCAGACACCATTTTCGTCATTGGTACTCGTCTGCTGGTGAAAAAAGGCGGTCCGATTAAAGATTTCACCGACCTGAAAGGCAAAACCGTGGTGGTGACCTCCGGTACCACTTCTGAAGTGTTACTGCACAAGCTGAATGACGAACAGAAACTGGACCTGCGTATTATCAGCGCGAAGGATCATGGTGACTCGTTCCGTACGCTGGAAACCGGCCGTGCCGTGGCCTTTATGATGGATGATGCGCTGCTGGCTGGTGAACGTGCCAAAGCGAAAAAACCAGACAACTGGGAGATCTTAGGGACGCCGCAGTCCAAAGAGGCTTACGGTTGTATGCTGCGTAAAGACGATCCGCAGTTTAAAACCTTAGTGGATGAAACCATCGCCAAAGCCCAGACCTCAGGTCAGGCTGAAAAATGGTTCGATACCTGGTTCAAACAGCCGATCCCACCGAAAAACCTGAACATGAACTTTGAACTGTCAGATGACATGAAAGCGCTGTTCAAGACGCCAAATGATAAAGCACTGAACTAACAACAAAATACCCAATGGATTTCAGTTTGCATTGAGACGGCAAGAGAATGAATCCCGATGAGCTTACTCAGGTAAGTGATTCGGGTGAGTGAACGTAGCCAACAAAAATGCAGCCTGAAAGACGACGGGTATACCAAGGGCGGCCTGGCTGCCCTCTCGATTGCTGAAACCGCGGCGCGGACAGACAGACTGAACCGGGTCGTTCCCCTGGTCCAGGAGAGAAAACGCCGTTCATCAATCTTCAGGGTAGCTTAGCTACCCTTTTTTACCGGAGCTCGTTATGGGTATCGATTGGAACTGGGGCATTTTCCTCGAACAGGCCCCGTTCGGTAACACGACCTACCTCGGCTGGCTGTGGTCCGGTTTTCAGGTGACGATTGCCGTCTCCTGCTGCGCCTGGATTATTGCTTTCTGCGTGGGTTCATTCTTCGGCATTCTGCGCACCGTGCCTAATCGACTGCTGTCGACCATTGGCACCTGCTATGTCGAACTGTTTCGCAACATTCCGCTGATTGTGCAGTTCTTCTTCTGGTATCTGGTGGCACCGGAACTGGTGGGCGAGAACCTCGGTATGTGGTTCAAGGCCGAGCTCGATCCCAATATTCAGTTCTTCGTCTCATCGGTGATCTGTCTTGGCCTGTTTACCGCTGCCCGCGTCTGCGAGCAGGTACGCGCCGCGATTCAGTCGCTGCCGCGTGGTCAAAAGAATGCCGGTCTGGCGATGGGTTTAACGCTGCCGCAGACCTACCGCTATGTTCTGCTGCCGAACGCTTATCGGGTGATCGTGCCGCCGATGACCTCGGAAATGCTTAACCTGGTCAAGAACTCCGCCATCGCCTCCACTATCGGTCTGGTTGATATGGCGGCGCAGGCGGGCAAACTGCTCGACTACTCCGCGCACGCCTATGAATCCTTTACCGCCATTACGCTGGCCTACATCGCCATTAACCTGGTGATCATGTTGTTGATGAGCCTGGTCGAACGCAAAGTGCGTCTGCCTGGCAATGGGGGAGGCAAGTAATGTACGAGTTTGACTGGAGTTCAATTACCCCCAGCCTGCCCTATCTGCTGAACGGTCTGGTGATCACCTTCAAGATCACCATCACCGCCGTGGTCTTCGGTATTCTCTGGGGCACGCTGCTGGCGGTGATGCGTCTGTCGACCTTTAAGCCCATCAGCTGGTTCGCCAGAATTTATGTCAACCTGTTCCGCTCGGTGCCGCTGGTGATGGTACTGCTGTGGTTCTATCTGGTGGTGCCAAGTTTCCTGCAGCAGGTGCTGGGGCTGTCACCCAAAACTGATATCCGACTGATTTCCGCCATGGTGGCCTTCTCGCTGTTTGAAGCCGCCTATTATTCGGAAATTATTCGCGCCGGGATCATCAGTATCTCACGCGGTCAGGGCAACGCCGCGCTGGCGCTGGGCATGACTCAGTGGCAATCGATGAAACTGATTATCCTGCCACAGGCGTTCCGCGCCATGGTTCCGCTGCTGCTGACCCAGGGTATCGTGCTGTTTCAGGATACCTCGCTGGTCTATGTGTTAAGCCTGGCGGACTTCTTCCGTACGGCGTCCACCATTGGTGAACGCGACGGCACCCAGGTTGAAATGGTTCTGTTTGCCGGTCTGGTCTACTTCGTTATCAGCCTGAGCGCGTCACTGCTGGTCAGTTATCTAAAAAGAAAAAGGACGGTTTAAATGATTAGCCTGAAAAACGTTTCTAAGTGGTATGGTCACTTTCAGGTGCTGACCGACTGCTCTACCGAAGTTAAAAAAGGTGAAGTGGTGGTGGTATGCGGACCGTCCGGCTCCGGTAAATCGACCCTGATTAAGACAGTGAATGGCCTTGAGCCGATTCAGCAAGGCGTGATCGCGGTAAACGGCACCGAAGTGAACAACAAGAAAACCAATCTCGCCCAGCTACGCAGCAAGGTCGGGATGGTGTTCCAGCACTTCGAACTGTTTCCGCACCTCAGCATCATCAACAATCTGGTGCTGGCGCAGGTCAAAGTGCTGAAGCGCGATAAAGCGGCAGCGCGTGATAAGGGGCTGAAACTGCTCAATCGGGTGGGATTATCGGCACACGCCGAGAAGTTTCCAGGTCAGCTCTCGGGCGGCCAGCAGCAGCGTGTGGCGATTGCCCGCGCGCTTTGCATGGACCCGATTGCGATGCTGTTTGACGAGCCAACCTCCGCGCTTGATCCCGAGATGATTAATGAAGTGCTGGATGTGATGGTTGAACTGGCGCAGGAAGGGATGACGATGATGGTGGTGACGCATGAGATGGGCTTTGCCCGGAAAGTGGCCAATCGCGTGATCTTCATGGATGAGGGTAAAATTATCGAAGACACCAACAAAGATGACTTCTTTAATAACCCGCAGTCTGACCGCGCCAAAGATTTCCTCGCAAAAATTCTGCACTGATTTTCTGCACGGGATCTTTTGCACCAGAGAAAGGCGGGCCCGGTTGCCCTGATGCTGGTCAGTTAAGATTAAATTTGCAAAAGCTGCCACGGTCAAACGTGGCAGCTTTTTTTCTGAGCAGGCGTGCCGGAGTGCGGGCCTGAGCACCGCTGCTGCTGCCGGGCCGTCCTCGCGCCGCTTCGCGGTACCTTCGGCTTTGACGTCGTGCCGACGAACCGTTCGGGGATCGGCCCTCCCTGGCCGGCCCCGAACTCTCCACGCTTCCCGGCGTGGCGTTCTGGCCCAACGTCACGCCTCAGCGCTGCGGATAGCCCTTTCAGCAGCAGAGGCGCCCAGGCCTCCAATATCGTGCCCTTTTTAACAACACGCACTGAAGCTTCAGAGCAGGCTCGAGTCGATCAGGGGCAGGCAATCCGCAGCGCTGAGCAGAATGAGTCTGCCAGGAGAGCCCGCAGGACGCGGGCGAAAGGCGGGGCGGCACAGGATGTGCCATCCCCGGCGGTCCGTCAGGCAGAGGAATGAAGTGAAGGCACCGCACAGTGGCGCGAGGACCGCCAGCCCCTGAGCGGCACCAGGCTGCGTTATCACCGGTCGCTTAACTGCCCAGCATCAGGCCAGGTAGCTCACCTTTTTTTCAGGGTTCGAATGGCTGACGCTGAAACTGATCGTGACCGCACTCCGGACAGCGCGACAGGGTTTCCGGCGTGTAGATCGCCCGGGTGAACTGGCACTTTTCACATACCAGATTGCCCAGCCCCACCACCTCGCCGCTCTGATAGACGCCATGGTGATGCAGATCCTGAAACACTTCACGCCACTCAAGCTGGCTTTTATCGGTGATATCCGCCAGCTCTTTCCAGACGCTTTCGCGGATAATCCGCATAAACAGGGAATCGGCCAGCGGTTCTTCTACATCGGTGTAGCTGCGTGCAAATTCTTCTAAATCGCGGCGCACCGAGCTGAGCGCCTGATCGACCTCAGCGGTGGTCAGATCCGGACGCGCCATCAGCTGGCTGCGCCGTTCGCTAATCAGACTATCAATATTCCGATCGCCCTGACGCAGCCGTTCGGTCAGCACCGCTAACGACTCGCGATATTCCTGAGCCACTTTATTCATTTTGTTCTCCTTTATGTAGATAATCGCTGCAGTAAGTTTAGTCGCTTTGCGCTGTTTGCCGTGTCGTCTGTACAGGGAATTACAAAAGGGTGAAGGCATTGACGCTTTCCGCAGAAATCGCGCCAGCAAAAGTGGGAAGTGTTGTTGATGCGCGGCCTTATGGGTATGCTATGCGGATCTTAATATCAGCAAAGTGTTATTCATTAAGGACCACAGGCAGCCATGCAAGAGCAATACCGCCCGGAAGAGATTGAATCCCGTGTGCAGCAGCACTGGGATGAAAACGAAACGTTTAAAGTGACTGAGCAGGAAGGCAAAGAAAAATACTATTGCCTCTCCATGTTGCCCTATCCTTCTGGTCGCCTGCATATGGGCCACGTTCGTAACTACACCATCGGCGACGTAATCGCGCGTTATCAGCGTATGCTCGGCAAAAACGTGCTACAGCCGATCGGCTGGGATGCCTTCGGTCTGCCTGCGGAAGGCGCGGCGGTCAAAAACAATACCGCACCGGCCCCCTGGACCTACGACAACATCGCCTACATGAAAAACCAGCTTAAACTGCTGGGTTTTGGTTATGACTGGAGCCGTGAACTGGCGACCTGTCAGCCGGAATATTATCGCTGGGAACAGTGGTTCTTCACTAAGCTGTATGAAAAAGGCCTGGTGTATAAGAAAACATCTGCGGTGAACTGGTGCCCGAATGACCAGACCGTGCTGGCTAACGAGCAGGTGATTGATGGCTGCTGCTGGCGCTGTGATACCAAAGTTGAACGCAAAGAGATCCCGCAGTGGTTTATTAAAATCACCGATTACGCCGAAGAGCTGCTGAACGACCTTGATACGCTGGAAGAGTGGCCTGAGCAGGTCAAAACCATGCAGCGTAACTGGATTGGCCGCTCTGAAGGGGTAGAAATCACTTTTGACGTGGCGGAGAGTGAAGAAAAAGTCACCGTCTATACCACCCGTCCGGACACCTTTTACGGTGCGACCTATGTCGCGGTAGCGGCCGGTCACCCGCTGGCTACCCAGGCTTCGGTGAATAACCCGGCGCTGGCTGACTTTATCGCCGAATGTCGCAATACCAAAGTAGCTGAAGCGGAAATGGCGACCATGGAGAAGAAAGGCATGGCTACCGGCCTGTCTGCTATCCATCCGCTGACCGGCGAGCCCATCCCGGTCTGGGTGGCTAACTTCGTGCTGATGGAATATGGCACCGGCGCGGTCATGGCGGTTCCGGCACACGATCAGCGTGACTGGGAATTTGCCATCAAATACGATCTGCCGATCAAGCCCGTGGTCCTGAACCTTGACGGCAGCGTGCCAGACGTCAGCACTGCGGCGATGACCGAGAAAGGTGCGCTGTTTAACTCAGGCGAATTTAACGGTCTGGATCATGCCGCCGGCTTCAACGCCATTGCCGAAGCGCTGGCCGCAAAAGGCGTGGGCGTGCGTAAAGTGAACTACCGCCTGCGCGACTGGGGTGTCTCACGCCAGCGTTACTGGGGTGCGCCAATCCCGATGGTCACGCTGGAAGATGGTACGGTCATGCCTGCGCCAGAAGACCAGCTGCCGGTGATCCTGCCGGAAGATGTGGTGATGGACGGTATTACCAGCCCGATCAAAGCCGATCCGGAGTGGGCAAAAACCACGGTGAACGGCCAGCCAGCGCTGCGTGAAACCGACACTTTCGATACCTTTATGGAATCGTCCTGGTACTACGCGCGCTATACCTGTGCAGACTACAAAGATGGCATGCTGGACCCGGCGGCGGCGAACTACTGGCTGCCGGTCGATCAGTATGTGGGCGGGATTGAACACGCCATCATGCACCTGATGTATTTCCGCTTCTTCCACAAACTGCTGCGTGACGCCGGTCTGGTTAACTCCAGTGAACCGGCCAAACGCCTGCTGTGTCAGGGTATGGTACTGGCCGACGCCTTCTATTACCTGGGTGCCAGCGGCGAGCGTAACTGGGTCTCTCCGGTCGACGTTAACGTGGAACGCGATGAGAAAGGCCGCATCATCAAGGCGGTTGATACTCAGGGCCGCGAGGTGATCTATGCGGGCATGAGCAAGATGTCGAAGTCGAAGAACAACGGCATCGATCCTCAGCTGATGGTCGAGCGTTACGGCGCCGATACCGTACGTCTGTTTATGATGTTTGCTTCTCCAGCTGATATGACGCTGGAGTGGCAGGAATCAGGCGTAGAAGGCGCTAACCGCTTCCTGAAGCGCGTCTGGAAACTGGTGTTCGACCATACGCAGAAAGGCGCTACCGTAGCGCTCGACGTCGCCAGCCTCAATGATGAGCAGAAATCGCTGCGTCGCGATCTGCACAAAACCATCGCCAAAGTGGCGGATGACATTGGCCGTCGTCAGACGTTCAACACCGCCATTGCCGCCATTATGGAGCTGATGAACAAGCTGGCGCGCGCGCCACAGGAGAGCGAGCAGGATCGTGCGCTGATGCAGGAAGCGCTGCTGGCGATCGTCCGTCTGCTCTATCCGTTCACTCCGCATGCCAGCTATGTGCTGTGGCAGACGCTGGGTGGCGAAGGCACGATTGATGAAGCCGCGTGGCCGGTTGCTGATGAAGCCGCAATGGTGGAAGATTCACTGCTGGTGGTGGTGCAGGTTAACGGTAAAGTGCGCGGTAAAATTACTGTGCCAGCCGATGCCACACAGGAACAGGTTCAGGCACGCGCTGCCCAGGAGCATCTGGTGGCGAAGTACCTGAACGGCGTGACGATTCGTAAAGTCATTTATGTACCGGGCAAACTGCTTAACCTGGTCGTGGGTTAAGTTCAGGAGGAACTGTGCGACATCCGATTATCAGGTTGTTTGTCATGCTGGCGGTGGTGATCACCGCTGGCTGTGGTTTTCATCCACGCGGCACCACCCAGGTGCCGAGTGAACTGAAAACCCTGATTGTTTCTACCGGCGATCCTTACGGGCCACTGGCGCGTACCGTTCGTCAGCAGCTGCGTATCAACAATGTGCGCATTGTTGAGGACAGCAAGCAGAACCGCACCGATATCCCGACGCTGCGTCTGGGTAGCGAATTGCAGGGCCGCGATACCGCGTCGGTCTTTATCACTGGTACCGCCGCCGAGTACCAGCTGGTGATGACCATTACCGCGCAGGTGTTGTTGCCGGGCAAAGGTATCTATCCGATCAGCACCACGGTCTATCGTTCGTTCTTCGATAACCCGAATGCGGCGCTGGCGAAAGATGCTGAGCAGGACATGATTACGCAGGAGATGCGTCAGCGTGCTGCCGAACAGCTGGTACGTAAGCTGCTGACGGTTCATGCCGCCCAGCTCAACAATAAAGACACCCTGCGCCAGACGACGATTCCGGTGCCGGGTCAGGACTCAGAGGAAGTCCCTTCTTCCTCTGCCACCAGTCTGCAATGATCAGGATTTATCCTGAGCAACTCAGCGCGCAGCTCCGTGAGGGGCTGCGCGCCTGTTATTTGTTAGCCGGTAACGAACCCTTACTGTTGCAGGAGAGCGCAGACGCGATCCGGGCAGCCGCCACCACGCAGGGCTTTGAAGAGCACTTCAGCGTCAGTCTTGATGCCCAGACCGACTGGGAGAGCCTGTTCGTCAGCTGTCAGTCGCTGAGTCTGTTTGCCCAGCGGCAGACGCTCACCCTGCAATTCCCCGACAATGGCCCGAATGCCGCGATGGCTGAGCAGCTGGTTAAGCTGTCACAACTGCTGCATGCCGATATTCTGCTGATATGCCGGATGCCGAAGCTGACCAAAGCGCAGGAAAACAGCGCCTGGTTTAAAGCCCTTTCCGCTTCCGCCGTGTTAGTCCCCTGCCAGACCCCGGAACAGGCACAACTGCCGCGCTGGGTGGCGAACCGCGCCAAAGCGCTGAAACTGGCGGTAGATGACGCGGCGATTCAGCTGCTGTGCTACTGCTATGAGGGCAATCTGCTGGCGCTGGCCCAGGCGCTGGAGCGGCTGTCGCTGCAGTGGCCGGATGGCAAACTGACGCTGCCACGGGTTGAAGAAGCGGTCAGCGATGCGGCGCACTTTACCCCTTTCCACTGGGTTGATGCCGTGCTGGCGGGCAAAAGTCGCCGCGCGTTGCATATCCTGCATCAGCTGGAGCGGGAAGAGAGCGAAGTGGTGATCCTGCTGCGTACTCTGCAACGCGACTTACTGACGCTGCTGCATCTGCAACGCCATCAAACACAACAGCCGCTGCGTACGCTGATGGATCAGCAGCGCATCTGGCAGAATCGCCGTGCCCTGTTCACGGAGGCGCTGCAACGGCTGGATGCGGTGCGTCTGCAACGCGCTATTCATCTGCTGAGTCAGATAGAGATCACCTTAAAGCAGGATTACGGCCAGCCGGTCTGGCCGCAGCTGCAAACCCTGACGCTGCTGCTCAGCAGCCGCGCGTTTCCCGCGAGCTTCGCCCATGTCTGAGTTACACGCGCTGTTTGGCGGCACCTTCGATCCGATTCATTTCGGCCACCTGCGTCCGGTTGAAGCACTGGCGCAGCAGACCGGGCTGCAAAAAGTCACGCTGTTGCCCAACAACGTCCCGCCGCATCGTCCGCAGCCGGAAGCCAGCGCGGATCAGCGGGTCGATATGCTGCGTTGCGCCATCGCCGACTTGCCGCTGTTTGACATTGATACCCGCGAACTGAAGCGCGATACGCCTTCCTGGACCGTGGCCACGCTGGAAAACCTGCGTGCCGAGCGCGGTGCCCGGCAACCGCTGGGCTTTATCATCGGTCAGGATTCGCTGCTCAGCTTATCAAAGTGGCATCGCTGGCAGGATCTGCTGACGCTCTGTCATCTGCTGGTGTGCCAGCGGCCGGGTTATCCGACGCAGATGGCGTCACCAGAGATGCAGCGCTGGCTCGATCAGCATGTGACGCACGACGTACAACAGCTCCATCTTCAGCCCGCTGGCCATATCTGGCTGGCAGAAACGCCGCTGGTTGACATCTCCGCTACCGAGATCCGTCGCCGTCGCCATCATCATCAATCCTGCGACGACCTGCTGCCCGCTGCGGTTATCGATTATATCGACCGCGCAGGCTTATATCGCGACTGATCCGGGCATGCTATACTGCGCCGCTTAATTTTTTGGCTGCATAATCCGGGCTTACAGCCGGCTCGTCACCACCAGTTTTAGAGGGGAACCTTTTGCAAGGTAAAGCACTCCAAGAGTTCGTTATTGATAAGATTGATGATCTCAAAGGCCAGGACATTGTCACCATCGACGTTCAGGGCAAATCCAGCATCACCGATTTCATGATCATCTGCACCGGCACCTCCACGCGTCATGTGACTTCTATCGCAGAACACGTAGAGCAGGAGTCGCGTTTAGCTGGCCTGATGCCGTTAGGCATTGAAGGCAAAAGCACAGCAGATTGGGTTGTGGTTGATCTCGGTGATGTCATCGTGCATGTGATGCAGGAAGAGAGTCGCCAGCTGTATGAGCTGGAAAAACTCTGGGGCTAACCGGTGAAACTGCAACTTGTTGCCGTCGGCACCAAAATGCCTGACTGGGTGCAGACCGGTTTTATGGAGTATCTGCGCCGCTTCCCGAAAGATATGCCGCTGGAGCTGACCGAAGTCACCGCAGGTAAACGCGGCAAAAATGCTGACATTAAACGCATCCTTGAAAAAGAGGGTGAGGCGATGTTAGCGGCGGTCGGCAAAGGCAATCGCATCGTGACGCTGGATATTCCCGGACATCCGTGGGAAACCCCGCAGCTGGCACAGCAGCTTGAACGCTGGAAGCTGGATGGTCGCGATGTCAGCCTGTTGATTGGCGGTCCTGAAGGTCTGGCCCCGGCGTGTAAAGCGGCGGCCGAACAGAGCTGGTCACTGTCAGCATTGACGCTGCCCCATCCGCTGGTGCGCGTGCTGGTGGCCGAAAGCCTGTATCGTGCATGGAGCATAACGACAAATCATCCTTATCATCGTGAATGACCGATCAGCCCACATCAGACATGACAAGTAGCGGATGAAATTACAAAGCAACGCCTTTCGCGATTACAGTGCCGAACAGAAACTCTTTGTCCGCCGGGCATTTATCGCTTTCGTCGGGATCTTACTGCTCTCCTCCGTGCTGGTGGTTAACCTTTACCACCTGCAAATTTTACGCTTTGACGATTACAGCACCCGCTCAAACGAAAACCGCATCAAGCTGGTGCCGGTTGCGCCCAGCCGCGGCATTATCTATGACCGGACCGGCACGCCGCTGGCGCTGAACCGCACCATCTATCAGGCCGAACTGGTGCCGGAAAAAGTCGATAATCTGCAGCAGACGCTGGATAATCTGCGCCCGATTCTTGAACTCACCGACGACGACCTCGAAAACTTTCAAAAAGAGCGCAAACGCTCGCGTCGATTTACCTCTATTCCGGTGAAGACTGGCCTGAACGAAGTGCAGGTCGCGCGCTTTGCCGTTAATCAGTACCGCTTTCCCGGCGTTGAAGTTAAAGGCTATCAGCGCCGCTACTACCCGTTTGGCCAGACCCTGACGCACGTTGTCGGTTATGTGTCAAAAATTAACGATCGTGACGTCGCCCGCCTCGATAAAGAGGGGAAATGGCCGAACTACGCAGCCACGCACGACATCGGTAAGCTGGGCATTGAAGCCTATTACGAAGATCTGCTACATGGCAAAACCGGTTTTGAAGAGGTTGAAGTCAACAACCGTGGCCGGGTGATCCGTCAGTTGCACGAAGAGTCGCCGCAGGCGGGCCGTGATATCTACCTGACCATCGACCTGAAGCTGCAGCAGTATATCGAAACGCTGCTGACCGGCAGTCGCGCCGCCGTGGTGGTCAGCGATCCGCGTACCGGCGAGATCCTCGCTATGGTTTCCACCCCCAGCTATGACCCGAACCTGTTTGTCGACGGTATCTCCAGCAAGGATTATCGCGGCCTGCTCAGCGATGAAAACCGACCGCTGTATAACCGTGCCATTCAGGCCGCTTATCCTCCCGCCTCGACGGTGAAACCTTATGTGGCGGTCTCTGCGCTAAGTGCTGGCGTCATTAACCGCAATACCAGCCTGTTCGATCCGGGCTGGTGGCAGTTGCCGGGCTCTGAGAAGCGTTTTCGTGACTGGAAAAAATGGGGCCACGGCCGGCTGAACGTGACCAAAGCGCTGGAAGAGTCTGCCGATACCTTCTTCTATCAGGTTGCCTATGACATGGGCATCGATCGGCTATCGGAATGGATGAACAAGTTTGGCTACGGCAACCGTACCGGCATCGATTTGCCGCAGGAGAGCGCCGGTAACATGCCAACCCGTGACTGGAAGCTCAGACGCTTTAAAAAGCCGTGGTATCAGGGCGACACCATCCCGGTGGGCATCGGCCAGGGTTACTGGACGGCGACGCCGCTGCAGATGAACAAAGCGATGATGATTCTGATTAACGACGGCGTGATCAGGGTGCCGCACATGCTGCGCGCGACCCGCGAAGGACGCACCCTGGTGCCCTATCGCCAGCCGCCAGCCACGCCGATTGGCGACATTCATTCCGGCTACTGGGAAATTGCCAAAGACGGCATGTATGGCGTGGCTAATCGCCCTAACGGCACCGCGCACAAGAGCTTTGCTGACGCACCCTATAAAATCGCCGCCAAATCGGGAACGGCGCAGGTGTTTGGCCTGAAAGAGAATGAAACCTATAACGCACATAAAATTGCCGAACGATTACGCGACCATAAGCTGATGACCGCGTTTGCTCCCTATGACAAGCCTCGGGTCGCGGTGACCATTATCCTGGAAAACGGCGGCGCCGGACCGGCTGTGGGTACCGTTATGCGCCAGATTCTGGATCACATCATGTTAGGTGATAACAATACTGTCCTGCCGGACGCCGCCCCCACGCCGCCCGGCTATGAAGGTGAATAAACATGTCGATGAACGATAGTCCGCAGAAACGATCAATCTGGACCCGCATCCATATTGATCCGCTGTTTATGCTGGTGATTCTCGGCCTGCTGATTTACAGCGCCGTGGTGATCTGGAGCGCCAGTGGTCAGGACCCGGGCATGATGGAACGCAAAATCGGTCAGATCGCGATGGGGCTGGTGATCATGATTGTGCTGGCGCAGGTGCCGCCGCGCGTCTACGAAGGCTGGGCGCCCTACCTCTATATCATCTGCGTCATTTTGCTGATTGCGGTGGATGCGTTTGGGCAGATCAGTAAAGGGGCGCAGCGTTGGCTCGACCTCGGTATCGTCCGTTTTCAGCCGTCGGAGATCGCGAAGATTGCCGTGCCGCTGATGGTGGCGCGCTTTATTAACCGTGACGTCTGCCCGCCAACCCTGAAGAATACCGGTATCGCACTGATCCTGATTTTTGTGCCCACTCTGCTGGTGGCGGCGCAGCCCGATCTCGGCACCTCGATCCTGATTGCCGCTTCGGGACTGTTTGTGCTGTTCCTGTCCGGCATGAGCTGGAAACTGATTGGCGTCGCGGTGCTGCTGGTGGCGGCCTTTATCCCGATTCTGTGGTTCTTCCTGATGCACGACTATCAACGTGACCGCGTGATGATGCTGCTCGATCCGGAAAGCGACCCGCTGGGCGCCGGTTACCATATTATTCAGTCGAAAATTGCGATTGGCTCTGGCGGGCTGCGGGGCAAAGGCTGGCTGCAGGGCACCCAGTCACAGCTGGAGTTTTTGCCGGAGCGCCACACTGACTTTATTTTTGCCGTGCTGGCCGAAGAGTTAGGGCTGGTGGGCGTGCTGGTTCTGCTGGCGCTCTATCTGCTGCTGATCATGCGCGGTTTGATCGTGGCAGCCCGGGCGCAAACCACCTTTGGTCGGGTAATGGCCGGCGGTTTAATGCTGATTTTATTCGTTTATGTTTTCGTTAACATTGGCATGGTTAGTGGTATCTTACCGGTAGTTGGCGTGCCGTTGCCGCTGGTCAGTTATGGCGGCTCCGCGCTTATCGTGCTCATGGCGGGATTTGGCATTGTGATGTCGATCCATACTCACCGAAAAATGTTATCTAAAAGTGTTTAAGAGGCAGCAGATGCGTAAGGAATGGCTTGGCGTTGCACTGGCATCACTGGTTCTGGCAGCCTGTACCACGCCGGAACCCCAAAATACCGCGCCGCCACAACCGGCTTATAATGGCCCGGTGGTGGAGATTCCAGGCGTTGAGCCACGCTATGAGCCGATTAATCCTGGCACCAGCCAGGATTACAGCGTCAACGGCAAAAACTACCGCATCATTAAAGATCCGTCGAACTACAGTGAAGTGGGCCTCGCCACCTGGTACGGCGAAGAAGCCCAAGGCAATCGCACCGCTACCGGCGAAGCCTATGATCCGGATGCGCTCACCGCCGCGCACCCTACGCTGCCGCTGCCGAGCTATGTGCGCGTCACCAACATCGCTAATGGTCGCCAGATTGTGGTGCGGGTTAACGATCGCGGCCCTTATACGCCAGGCCGTATCATCGACCTGTCGCGCGCCGCAGGGGATCGCCTCAATATCTCCAATAATTCACGGGTCCGCGTTGATTACATTAAGGTCGCGCCGGATGGGACGCTTTCCGGTCCCGGCACCATCGGAACGGTGGTCGCGAAACAGAGCTATTCCCTGCCGGCCCGCCCGGATCTCAGCGGAGGTGCCGTGATGAACAGCGGCAGCGCCGCAGCTTCCCAGCCTGCACCGCAAAACGTCGAGGCGATCAGCAACAGCACGTTGCAGAGCAGTGACAACATGGGCGCACCGGTACAGAGCAGTGGTTTCCTCGGCGCACCTCAGCCGTTAGCCACCGGCGTGCTGGAAGGCAATGAACCCGCCGCCGCGCCTGCGGTGACGGCCGCACCGGCAGCCGCAGAAGCCAGCGCGGCACCGACTGCCAGCCCAGCCGCTGGTGGCTATGTGGTGCAGGTCGGCGCGCTGAACGATCCGGCGCGGGCGCAGCAACTGATGAAAAGCCTGAGCCAGCGTTATGGCGTGCCCGGCACGGTGGAAACCGCGGGCAATGTCTATCGCGTCCAGCTCGGCGGTTATCCGACCCGTGCCGAAGCGGCCGCGTTGCAACAGCGTCTGAGCAGTGATGGCCAGACGGCCTCATTTATTACCAGTACGCGTCGCTGATTGAACGGTTTACCGTTACGTCTGCTAACAACCCAATCATCCTGCCCGATGCGGTCCAGACGGCCATTGGGTATGATGAATGATTTACTTAACCTCAAAACCACGGATGTTGTAGTCCTACACATGAACACGCTGAAATCATCTCGTTTGCTGAAACGCCTGACAGTGGGATCACTGATCGCCTTCTCTCTCAGCCATGCCGCTATTGCTGATGACGTCAATCTCAAGACCATGATTCCGGGCGTACCGGACATTGATGCCGAAGCGTATGTCCTTATCGACTACAACTCGGGCAAAGTGCTGGCGGAAAAGAATGCCGATGCCCGTCGCGATCCGGCCAGTCTGACCAAAATGATGACCAGCTACGTGATTGGCCAGGCAGTCAAAGCGGGCAAAATCCATCAGGACGATCTGGTCACCGTTGGTCCGGATGCCTGGGCCACCGGTAATCCGGTGTTTAAAGGTTCATCGCTGATGTTCCTCAAGCCGGGCGATCGGGTTCCGGTTTCACAGCTGACGCGTGGGATTGTGCTGCAGTCGGGTAACGACGCCTGTGTCGCCATGGCTGACTATGTCGCCGGCAGCCAGGATGCGTTCGTTAATCTGATGAACAACTACGTCAAAGCGATTGGCCTGCAGAATACCCATTTCCAGACGGTACACGGTCTGGATGCCGAAGGTCAGTACAGCTCGGCGCGCGACATGGCGCTGATTGGTCAGGCGCTGATCCGCGACGTGCCGGAAGAGTACGCTGTTTATAAAGAGAAAGAGTTCACCTTCAACAATATCCGCCAGATGAACCGTAACGGTCTGCTGTGGGATACCAACCTGAACGTGGATGGCATTAAAACCGGTCACACCAATGCGGCCGGTTACAACCTGGTGGCTTCAGCTACCGAAGGCCAGATGCGTCTGATCTCCGCGGTAATGGGCGGTCACACCTACAAAGGCCGCGAAACCGAAAGCAAAAAACTGCTGACGTGGGGCTTCCGCTTCTTTGAAACTGTCGCACCGCTGAAAGCGGGCAAAGAGTTCGCCTCTGAGCCGGTGTGGTTTGGCGACAACGATCGCGTCCAGCTCGGCGTTGAGAAAGATGCCTACCTGACGATTCCGCGCGGCCGGATGAAAGATCTGAAAGCCAGTTATGTGCTCAACAACACCGAGCTGCACGCGCCGCTGAAGAAAAATCAGGTCGTCGGCAGCATTAACTTCCAGCTGGATGGCAAAACCATCGAACAGCGTCCGCTGGTGGTGTTAAATGAGATTCAGGAAGGCGGGTTCTTCAGCCGCATCGTGGACTACATCAAACTGATGTTCCATCACTGGTTCGGCTAAGCGTAGTGGGTGGTTGAAAAGTCACCCCATCGCCCCCATTACAGGTTATTATGATGCTCCCGCTCAGGCGGGAGTCTTTTTTTATGCACCGGAGTCAATATGAAAACCAAACTGAATGAACTGCTCGAATTTCCTACCCCGTTTACCTACAAAGTAATGGGTCTGGCGCAACCGGAGCTGGTTGATCAAGTGGTTGAAGTGGTGCAACGCCATGCGCCCGGCGACTACAGTCCTGAAGTCAAGCCGAGCAGCAAGGGCAACTATCACTCCGTAAACATCACCATTACCGCCACCCACATCGAGCAGGTTGAACGCCTGTACGAAGAGCTGGGCCAGATCGAAATCGTACGCATGGTGCTCTGATTTGCAGAGTCGGCGAAGCGTCTTACCCGGACGGTTTGCCGACGTTATTCTCAGCTTAATTTGTTAAAGCGGGTCATCGTTTTGTCAGTTGAAACCCTTCTCGTCCGCCGGTCAGGTTTACGCGACTGGCAATCCGTCTCCGACGCCATGCATCACTATACCGACCAGCGCGACAGCCTGAGTCGCGATGAGATCTGGCTGGTGGAACATCCTGCGGTATTTACCCAGGGCCAGGCAGGAAAAGCGGAGCATCTGCTGATGCCCGGCGATATTCCGGTGGTGCAGAGCGACCGTGGCGGCCAGGTCACCTATCATGGACCGGGCCAGCAGGTGATGTACGTGCTGATTGATATCAAGCGCCGCAAGCTAGGCGTACGCCAGCTGGTAACCGCGCTGGAAGAGACGGTGATTGCTACCCTGGCCGGATTTGGCGTCAATGCCCGCGCGCGCGCCGACGCGCCTGGCGTCTATGTGGGTGAACAAAAAATCTGTTCACTCGGGCTGCGGATCCGTAAAGGCTGCTCGTTTCACGGTCTGGCGCTGAATGTCGCCATGGACCTTGCACCCTTTTCGCGAATCAATCCCTGTGGCTATGCGGGCATGAGCATGACCCAGCTGCAGCAGTTTCAGCCAGACATCCGGCTGGAACAGGTTCAGGCCCCGCTGGTTGACGCATTTGCCCGTCTGACAGGTTATGAAAATGTTGAATGGTCAGAGGAAGATTTGCCGCTTCAGCCTTAACGCTGAATGCGAATTTACAAATATGTAACTTATCCGCGCTGACGGTGGCTGCTTCCGGGGCGATGAGATGATATAATTTTTGCACTTTTTTCAAATAAAGTTGAAAGCACCCTTCTCGGGTTGAGTGAGAACGCTTTCAAATCGCAATCCGACCGGAACCTGCTGATTTATGAGTAAACCAATTCAGATGGAACGCGGCGTCAAATATCGTGACGCAGACAAAATGGCGCTGATCCCGGTGAAAACCGTGGCCGTTGAACGGCAAGAGATGTTGCGTAAGCCGGAATGGATGAAAATCAAGCTGCCTGCTGACTCCAGTCGTATTCAGGGCATTAAAGCCGCGATGCGAAAAAATGGGCTGCACTCGGTCTGTGAAGAGGCCTCCTGCCCTAACCTTGCTGAATGCTTCAACCACGGCACCGCCACCTTTATGATCCTCGGCGCGATCTGTACCCGCCGTTGCCCATTCTGCGACGTGGCGCATGGCAGGCCTAACGCACCCGATGCAAACGAGCCGGGCAAACTGGCACAGACCATCGCTGATATGGGTCTGCGTTACGTGGTGATCACCTCGGTTGACCGTGACGATCTGCGTGATGGCGGTGCTCAGCACTTTGCCGACTGCATCAGTGCGATCCGTGAAAAGAATCCGACCATTAAAATTGAAACCCTGGTGCCTGACTTCCGTGGCCGGATGGATCGCGCGCTGGAAATTCTGACCGCTACGCCGCCGGATGTGTTTAACCACAACCTGGAAAACGTGCCGCGCGTCTACCGTCAGGTTCGTCCTGGCGCTAACTATGAGTGGTCACTGAAACTGCTGGAGCGCTTTAAAGAAGCGCATCCTGATATTCCGACCAAATCGGGTCTGATGGTGGGTCTGGGTGAGACCAATGCAGAGATCGTCGAAGTGATGCGCGATCTGCGTCGTCACGGCGTGACTATGCTGACGCTCGGCCAGTATCTGCAGCCCAGCCGTCATCACCTGCCGGTTCAGCGCTACGTCAGCCCGGCGGAATTTGATGAGATGAAAGAAGAAGCGATGGCGATGGGCTTTACCCATGCAGCCTGCGGTCCGTTTGTCCGCTCTTCTTATCATGCGGATATGCAGGCGAAAGGTCTGGAAGTTAAATAAGCTCGCGCTGCTGATCGGCAAAGATAAAAAAACCAGACTGGCAGCAGTCTGGTTTTTTAATGCCGGTCAGACATAAAAAGTAACAGTTATTATCAGCCAATAACCGATTAATCTTTATGGACGACGCGATCGGCCGGTACGTCTTCAGCCGTGGTCCGGGTTGCGCTGGTGTCTTCATCTTTCATGGCTTTCTTGAAGCCCTTGATTGCGGAGCCCAGATCGCCACCCAGAGAACGTAACTTATTGGTGCCAAAAAGCAGTACGATAAGCGCACCGATGATCAGCAGTTTGGCAATACTGATACCTTCCATATTTAACCTTTCAACTTCAGCGAATAACGGTGACTGTTATTTACGCGCAGTTTGCCTGCCGCGACAACTGCAATCTGTAACAGAGTAAGATCGCACTGGCCTCAGTATCAGATAAAACGGCTGAGAAATGCCTGAGTGCGGGGATGCTGAGGATTAGCAATCACCTCTGCTGGCGTGCCCTGCTCCACTACCACGCCACCATCCATAAACACCACCCGGTCAGCCGCCTCACGGGCGAAACTGATCTCATGGGTCACCACTATCATCGTCAATCCCTGATCGGCCAGCGTGCGCATCGTCGCCAGCACTTCGCCCACCAGTTCCGGGTCCAGCGCCGACGTCGGTTCATCAAACAACATCAGCTGCGGCTTAATGGCTAACGCGCGCGCAATCGCCACACGCTGCTGCTGACCGCCCGACAGATGGCGCGGCCAGGCATCCGCCTTGTCACTCAGCCCCACCGTTGCCAGTAACGATCGGGCATGTTCCAGCGCCTGCTGACGCGGAAATTTATGGACGCCAATGGGCGCTTCAATGATGTTCTGCAGCACCGTCATGTGCGGATAGAGATTGAACTGCTGAAACACCATGCCAATCTTCTGCCGCTGACGGGCGATCTGACGCGGCGACAAACGGTGCAGCAGATTGCGTTTCAGCACGTAGCCAATCTGCTCATCACCTACCCGAATCGATCCCCCATTCATCTCTTCGAGATGGTTGATGCAGCGCAGAAAGGTCGATTTACCCGATCCCGACGGTCCCAGGATCACCACCACCTCACCGGGCCAGACATCAAGATCGATCCCCTTCAGCACCTGATTGTCGCCGTAACGCTTCTGCACGTTACGCGCGCAGACTAACGGTTCTGTCTGGCTCATTGCTCCTCCTTCTGTCGCGGTACGCTGTTGTTTCGTGGCGACGGGCGCTTCGCTACGCTGGTCACCCGACGGGTACCGCGCGCGTAATAGCGCTCAATGGCGGATTGCCCGAGGTTGAGGATTGAGGTGATCAGCAGATACCAGATAACCGCCACCATCAGCATCGGAATAATTTCAAAGGTCCGGTTGTAGATCGCCTGGACTGAGTAGAGCAGATCGCCCATCGCAATCACGCTGACCAGCGACGTCGCCTTGATCATACTGATCAGCTGGTTGCCGGTAGGCGGAATGATCGACCGCATCGCCTGAGGAATAATAATTCGTCGCAGCGCCCGCGCCCGGCTCATACCAAATGCCTGGGTGGTTTCTACCTGGCCGTTATCCACCGACAGCAGTCCGGCGCGAATAATTTCAGCCATATAAGCGGCTTCATTGAGCGCCAGTCCGGCGATAGCGGCGGTCAGTGGAGTGATCAGATCGTTGGTATTCCAGCTGGCCAGAGTGATGTCGGTCCACGGCAGCGTCAGCGACAGCGCGGGAAACAGCGTGGAAAGGTTGTACCAGAAGATCAGCTGCACCAGCAGCGGCGTGCCACGGAAAAACCAGATATAGAGCCCGGCGATGCCACGCAATAGCCGGTTATCAGAGAGCCGCCAGACGCCTAACAGCAGCCCCAGCAGCGTGCCCAGCACCATTGAGATCACCGTCAGTCCCAGCGTGACCTGTAACCCTTTCAGCACCGAGCCTTCAGTGAACCACTTCAGCACCACCTGCCATTCAAAATTGGGGTTGGTCATCACCAGCCACAGCAGGTTGGAGCCGACCACCAGCACCACAATCCAGCTGATCCAGCGTCCATAGGCGGGTGCGCTGCGGGCGAAAGCGACGTCGCGCAGTTGCGCCTCATCGCGCCGCTCTTCCCTGATCGGCGAATCGTGGCGAATCAGGCTCATTTCGCCTCCTGTCTGGCCAGGTTCAGCCCGGGCGCTGCGGTCATGTTGCCCTCCAGCTGCCATTTTTTCATGATGGCGGCATAGGTACCGTTCTGATAGAGCACCTTATAGGCATCGAGAACCACGCCACCTAGCGGTGATCCCTTCGGCACCACGGTTCCCTGGAAAATGTCACCAAAGCCGTTTTTCTGTCCTTTGCCTGACAGTTCGAGCTGACCTTTGGCCTGATTAACAAACCAGGTCAGTGGCGCCTGTGAAGAGAAAAAAGCATCCGAACGTTTCGAGCGCACCGCCAGAATCGACGACGGCTGATCGGTAAAGGCCTGCACCGTGACCGCCGGTTTTCCGGCGGCCGTACAGCGGGCGGATTGCTGGCGTATCACCTGTTCCGCCGATCCCGCCGCCATCACCGCAATGCGTTTGCCACAGGTATCCTCAAGCTGATTGATCTGCGCCGGATTGCCCTTCTGTACGCCAAACACCACAAACTCCTGCACAAAATCGATAAAATCGACCTTCTGCTGGCGATCCGGATAATCGCCAATCGGGCCGATGGCCAGCTGATAGCGGCCCGCGTTAATCCCGGTCAGCACGCCGGACAGGCCACTCACCGTGGCATGATCGATCTTCACGCCCAGCAGCTGCGACAGTGCAGTAGTGAGATCCGCCGATGCGCCCTCCATTGAGTGCGGGCCATTGACGATCTCATAGGGCGGAAACGAGCCGTTATTGACGGAAATCATCCGTCCCGCTTGTTTGATCTGTTCCGGCAAACGATCGTGTAAAGCCTGATCGACCGTCTGGGTCGGAAGGATGTCGGCAGCCTGCGCCAGGCCTGCGGTCAGTCCCAGCGCCAGCGTTAAGGCGGTCACTCTGTTAGTCATGGTTCGTCCTCCAGGATCAGGGGTCAGTTCAGTTCGGGACGGGCGAAACGACGATTCTCCAGCACCGGCAGCACGCGGCGGGCATAGGCCACGCGTTCAGGATCGAGCTCGGCAAACATCAGCGCTGGCGATTCAGCCGCATTCGCGATGACAACACCAAGCGGATCGACCACCAGGCTGTTACCGATATTGCGCGGGCCACACTCGCCTACCGCCACCATGTAGCAGGTATTCTCCAGCGCACGGGCGCGGGTCAGCAGCTCCCAGTGCATCTCTTTCAGCGGCCCTTTTACCCACGCAGCAGGCAACACCAGCAGGTCCGCGCCATCCAGCACCAGCCGGCGGGCCAGCTCCGGGAAACGTACGTCATAACAGGTCATCAGGCCGACTTTCATCCCCGCGACCTCAACCAGCGGCGGGATGACATGTCCCGGATTGACCCGCTGTGACTCCTGCATCGCAAAGGCATCGTAGAGATGCAATTTTTCATAAGCGGCAATGATTTTCCCGTTGCGGATAGCGATCAGTACGTTGAGCGCTTTCTGCTGTTCAGTGGGAACATGCACGCTCATCATGGTGGTCAGATCGTTATTCTCACTGGCTGCCAGCAGTTGGGTGAGAAATGGGCCATCCAGCGGTTGTGCGGCTTTCAGCACTAAATCGGGATCGGCAATATCCCGCGCCAGCACCCCTTCCGGCAGCACCAGCAGATCGGCCCCGCCAGCGGCGGCGCGCTGCATTAAATCCAGACAGAGTGTGGCGTTCTCCTGCCATTCACGGTTGACCGCAAATTGTCCCATCGCAACTTTCATTATTTCTCTCCTCCTGCCAGCGGAAACATCGCTTCCGGCGTCAGTAATTTGTGGGTGAGTCCCTGCTGGAACAGTTCACGGGCAAAATCCGCAATCATCTTTCTATTAGCGGTAAAACCATTCTGATTCCAGCCGGCCGGTAATTCCTGCGCGGTGCGTCGCAGATCGTCCAGCAGCCACGGCGTGGTATCGGCATATTTCTCTCGTTTTTGCATCCATAGCGCGTAGGAACGATCGATGACTTCACTCAGAGCGGCAGGCAGCCACGGATGCTGTGCCGCCAGCGCCGGTTTTAACGCCAGAATATGAATGCCGGGCACGTAACCGACGCGATGAAAGTAGGCCCGCTCGGCCTGATAGAAGTCCGGCTGGAGCTGACGCAGACCGGACGCCGGCAGGAAAAAACCTTCCGGCATAAACGGGGTAAAGACCGCATCCAGCTCTCCCGCTTTCAGCAGCTCAATCAGAGGACGCTCGCCCGGCGCTGGCTCTATCCGGCCTGGCCGGCCAAATCCGGCCAGCCGATCGACAATCGGATGATCGGCGGTCAGTCGCCCGGCAAACCAGCGAACGTCGTCAATGTCTACTCCCGCTTCGCGCAGTACCGTGCGCGTCCAGGTGTTGCCCGAATCCTGCCAGCCGGTAACACCGATGCTTTTGCCCTTCAGCTCTGCAGGCGTGGTGATGGGACTGTCGGCGGTAGTGATAATGCAGCGCTGGCGAAAACCGCGCATCAGGAAGTGCGGGATACCGAGCAGAGCATCATCGTCTCTGGCCCGCGCCTGGGCGTAGCGGCTGAACGACACCTCTCCCGCATCGTAATCGGGGCTGGTGGCGAGATCGTTCACCAGCGTGCCGACGCGGTCGATGTGCAGATCAAAATTGTCCGGTTTGATATCGCCCAGCGCCAGTGGGGTGAAATAGTCCCAGTCGCGCACTGCCAGTCTGATACTCAGCCTTGCCATGATCTCTCCGTTTACGTCGTGCCGTGAAGCCGGGTGGGTTGATAGCTCAAATAGTGCTTGAATTTGATACTAGATCCGGAATACTGAGCTGAACAATCATTAATTTGTTACTGAACAAAGTATTTTCTTATGACGCAAATGATCGATCCAGAGTGGTTCTGTAGTCAGATAACAACCCCGTCGGTAAAAGGCATCGCCCAAACGGCATCCCGCCTGATTCGCGACGGTGAGATCGCCGTCGGCATGCAGATGCCGGCGGTACGGGATATTGCGGAGCGGCTGGGTGTCAGCCCGGCAACCGTTTCCGCTGCCTGGTCGCGGCTAAGGCAGCATAAAGTGCTAGCGGGAAAAGGCCGCAGTGGCGTCTGGGTCAGTGGCAACACCGTGATGCCGCGGCCGATCCGCTTTGAAAAGATCGGCAACTATGGCGAACACATTCGCGCCGATCTGGCGATGGCCTCTCCCGATCCCGCCTTGTTACCTGACCTGCACAATGCGCTACAGGCGGCGTTGCGGTCGCCTCAACTGAATAGCTACGTTCGTGAGCCGATTTCCGCCCCGCTGTTGCAGGCGGTCACGCCGCGCTGGCCCTATGCGGCGGAAGCCTTTCTGGCAACCGATGGGGGTTTCGATGCGATGAATCTGCTGGTACAGACGCTGGTTTCACCCGGCGATCGGGTGATCATCGAAGACCCGACAGCCACTCGCCTGCTCGATATGCTGGATAACGTGGGCGCTGAAATTTTGCCGCTGGCCTGCGATGCGGAGGGACCTTTGCCTGAGGTGTTAAGTCAGCTGCTCACCCGTGCGCCGGTGATGATGATCTATCAGCCACGTACCCATTCGGCTACCGGGCGCACCATCAGTGTCGGACGACGTCAGGCGCTGGCCCAGCTACTGGCGAACAGCAGCACGCTGATTGTGGAAGACGATGGGATTGGGGATCTTTCCGCCGCAGCGGGCTGGAGTCTGGGATCGCAGTTTCCCGAGCGAACCCTGCATGTCCGCTCGTTTTCTAAAGCCTACGGCCCCGATTTGCGTCTGGCGGTACTGTCGGCCACCGCAGAGATGGTAAAACGCATCCAGGCGTGGCGAAACTTTGGTGTCAGCTGGACCAGCCGGATATTACAGGATGCGGTAGCGTGGCTGCTGGAAGATGAAACGACGCAGCAGCAGGTCGCCAGCGCGCGGGACGTTTATCATCAGCGACGCGAGCAGTTGCGGCAAGCACTGGCGCAGCGCGGACTTCTGTTGCCGCCACAGGATGGGCTTAGCCTCTATATCCCGGTCGCTTCAGAGCAGTTTGCCATGATCACCCTGGCGGCACGCGGTATCGCCGTGTTACCGGGTGAGCGCTGCAGCCTGGGCACCACGCAGTTTATCCGCGTCAGCATTGCCAGCCTCAGGGATGAACAACGGGAGATGATAGCCGAGGCACTGGTTATCGCTTCCGGCCGTGAAGCTAACGCGCGGGCAGATCTTTAACGTGATAGCGTGGCGATTCAACGTAGCCTTCACGGGCGTAAAACTGATTCGCCTTGAGGCGGGAGTGATGGCAATGCACTTCCATCCGATCGCAACCGCGCTGTGCCGCCAGTGATTCAGCGTGCTGTAACAGCTGCTGGCCGACGCCTTTACTGCGTTCGCCTTCAGCGATACAGAAGTAGCTGATGCGGGCAAAATCGCCGGCCAGTGCCAGCTGTGGAATAAAGTGCATTGATAAAAAACCGAGCACCTGATTGCCGAACTCCGCCACCAGCAGCGCTTCGCTGGGATCGCTGCTTAACTGCGCCAGGCGCTGCTCAATGAAATTTTCCGTGCCGCCGTAGCCCAGCTCACTCAGTAAGGCACTCAAGGCAAAACTGTCTTTTAAATCCGCCTGACGTATGTTCATCCTGTTTCCTCAATAGCCTGGTCCTGTCGCTCTGTTATATAGCGTTGGACAAGAAAAAGCTGCAAGTAAGGTTGTTATGATTATGTTACGAGGATTTATTGTGAAGCGTCGCGCAGTTTGTGCGGCGTAGCGAGTGGCACAGCGGGCAATGAAGGGAGTTTTCAGGTGATTTTTACCATAAAAAAACCCGCCATCAGGCGGGTTTTTAGAATTCTGACTGTTAACTTACAGACTGATAACGTTAGCAGCAGATGGGCCTTTCGCGCCGTCGGTGATTTCAAACTCAACGCGCTGACCTTCAGCCAGAGTTTTGAAGCCGTTGCTCTGGATTGCAGAGAAATGTACGAATACATCTTTGCTGCCATCTTCAGGAGTAATGAAACCGAATCCTTTGGATTCATTAAACCACTTAACGTTACCTTTGATCTTAGACATCTATATTACCTTTACATGAAAAATGGACACTAAACTGTGTCGCCATCTAGTACAGCAATTGCGGAGAGATTTGTCCAGTGTCATTTGATGAAAAAGTGATAAATTTCGACTTTCTGCTTACGCATCACACTTTTCCACTTTTTGCCTTGCGAAAAAACCGCTTCCAGGGCCGGTGATTTTAACCGGTAAAATCCGTTAACTCACTGGAATCCGGATTCTTTTTGCATCAAAAGTAATTGGACTGCTTACGCTAACCAGAAAATTCCTGCCGTTCTGACTTTAGCCCTTTGACAGCAAAAAAGCGCTCATCGCGCCCTTTTTTAGCGGGTAGTGAAAAACAATGCCAACGCATTTGCCAGCTTTTTTTAACCCAGCGAGTCATCAGACCAAAAAAATTTGCCCGCTACTGACCACCTCGGGTGATTTTCAGATAATTAAATCTGCTTTTTTACTGAGTCAGATCAACCCCTCAGGCCCAGCAACCCCGCTTCAGCCGGCTATCTGGCTGCATTTCAGGCAGTCGACAATAAACATTGATTTAAATCAAAGAAGTGCTTTTTTTGCCATTCGATTCGCATTTGGCAACAAACAACGCTCGCCACAAGACACTATTTTTTGCTGCGAACGGCGCGATAATATTGTCAGGAAATAAATAAGGAACGTTTACCTGTGGTATCGATCGCGCACTAACTCAACGGATTGTTACTAAAGGGGGAGGAGAGTCAGGATGGTAATGAAAATTCGCTGCAGCCAGTGCGGGAGTGCCCGGTTTGTTTTCACTGAACGGGATGGGGAGCCTCTCACTTTTCATGGAGCCTGCTGTGCACATTGTAAAAAGCGGCTGGGAGTAAAAGATTTGCTGCCAGAGACGCGTATGGACCCAATCACCCATTGCCTGATTGGCCAGCATAAAAATGTGTCGGGCACCTGATCAAGGTGCCCGCTGAAGCCGAAAAGCGCGATCAGAAAATCAGTTTAAACACCCCTGTCAGGGTTAACAGTCCCACGATAAAAATGATGGCAATAATCCACAGAATAATTTTCATTTCCTTCTCCCTCACCAGTAAAAAAACCTTTCCCATAAAGAGTATAGCCAAAATAAAACCCTTTGCCGCTTCCCCTGATCGCCCCGCCGCCCTTGTCGGATTCAGGCGGTTTTTATCGAAATTCTGAGAGTGAGATCGCAACTGCGGATTTTACCGCTCGCCGCTTTTCGTTTTACAGAAAAATCCTGGCTAAAATTTAACCGGCAAGGCGGGCCTCATTGGTTAAGACCTGAATATGCTTAGCAAGGAGATCTTATGAGCACGATTAATACCAGCATGGGCCGCTATAGCCTCAAGGCAAAAAATAGCGGCGACCACATCAAAGGTTCTTTCGCCATCAACGATGAAGGCGGCACCCAACTCACGATGCAGGAGTTCGAGGAGCATTATCTTGATGATGTGGTGAATAACGTGATTTATCCGGTCACTGGCGGCAACCGCGAGATTGCGCGTGCGCTGCGGGAACAGATGATTAAAGCAGGTTTTGAACAGCCACATTAAGGCGTTCAGCCTCATCCTGTTATCAAGACAGCGGGCCGCATTTCGCGGCCCTTTTCCTGCCCGTAATCGCACTTGCCGTGTTGCCTTTTTCGACCCAGGATGAACTATCCCACTGAAAAGGAGAACATCGTGAGCACCCTACACTCTATTAATGCCGCCCGGCTGCATCAGTTCACCGAAGCTATCTGGCTCGCTGCCGGTAGCCAGCCGGAAGAGGCACGCCTGGTGGCCGATCACCTGGTGGCCGCCAATCTGGCCGGACACGATTCGCACGGCGTCGGGATGATCCCTAGTTACATGGCATCACTGAAACAGGGGCATCTTCGACTGAATCAGCGCCCTACGCTCGATAAAGACAGCGGTGCCGTGCTGACGCTGAACGCCCATCAGGGCTTCGGTCAGGTCGCGGCCTGGGAAGCGATGAAGCTCGGCATTGAACGGGCGCAGAAACTGGGCATCGCCGCGGTCGGCCTTCATCATTCGCATCACATTGGTCGTATTGGTCACTGGGCGGAGCAGTGTGCAGCGGCCGGCTTCGTCTCTTTCCACTTCGTCAACGTGATGGGCGACCCGATGGTGGCGCCGTTTGGCGGCAGCGATCGCCGCTTCGGCACCAATCCATTCTGTGCCATCTTTCCGCGTCCACATGCCCGCCCGCTGCTGCTTGATTTCGCTACCAGCGGCATCGCCTATGGCAAAACCCGCGTCGCGTGGAACAAAGGCACAGCGGTCGCGCCAGGTTACCTGATCGACGCGCAGGGCCAGCCCACCACCGATCCTGGCGTGATGCACCAGTCACCTTATGGCTCTCTGCTGCCCTTTGGGCTGCACAAAGGCTACGCGCTGGCGACGCTGTGTGAAATATTTGGCGGCGCCTTGTCGGGCGGACGGACAACCCATCAGGCCACGTTGCAGAGCGGCAATGACGCCATCTTTAACTGTATGACCACCATCATTCTTAATCCCGACGCGTTTGATGCACCCGCGATGCAGGATGAGGCGGAAGCGTTTATTGATTGGGTGAAAGCGTCACCCCGCAGCGGCGATGCGCCGATACAGGTTCCGGGTGAGTGGGAAGAGGCTAATCGTATCGCACGCGATCGTGAAGGGATTCCGCTGGACAGCACCAGCTGGCAGCAGATCTGCCAGGCCGCGCGTGAGGCGGGGATGTCAGAGGCGGAGCTGGCGGCTTTCCGCGCACTGGCGGTATGACGCAGGCCGGTTAACACAGCCAGCCGCTGGCAGACACGCTGCCAGCGGCTGCCGGTCAGATGACCATCGACAGCAGTAAGCACCCGATCAGGCCACAGACCGAAATGATGGTTTCCAGTGCTGACCACGAACGAATGGTTTCCCCGATAGTCAGGTTGAAATACTCCTTGAACAACCAGAAGCCCGGATCGTTGACGTGAGAGAAAATCACGCTGCCCGACCCGACTGCAATCACCATCAGTTCCGGGCTGGCGCCGCTGGTTACAATCAGTGGTGCGACGATGCCGCCCGCGGTGATCGCCGCAACGGTTGCCGACCCCAGCGCAATACGCAGTACCGCCGCAATCGACCAGGCCATAAAGATCGGTGACAGCTGGGTAGAGTGCATCATGTTAGCGATATATTTATCCACCCCGCTGTCGACCAGTACCTGCTTAAAGGCCCCGCCGCCGCCGATGATTAACAGCATCATGGCGATGATTTTGATCGAATCGCTCAGGGTCTCCATCACCTGATCCATACTGCGGCCACGGTTCAGACCGAAGGTGAAGATCGCAATCAGTACCGCAATCAGCGTCGCCATCACCGGATCGCCGAAGAACTCGGCGTAAGGCAGCAGCGCATGGCCTTTTGGCAGCAGCATTTCGGCGACCGCGCGCAGCGCCATCAGCACCACCGGCACCAGTGAGGTCCAGACGCTGACGCCAAATCCCGGCATCTCAGCTTCGGTAAAGGTTTTTGGGTTGTAGAGCCCCTGAGGGATCGGTTTATCAATGCCTTTCAGGAAGCGGGCATAAACCGGCCCCGCCAGAATCACGGTAGGAATGCCGAGCAGCGTACCGAACAGCAGCGTTTTGCCCATATCCGCATTGAACAGCGTGGCGATAGCGGTCGGGCCAGGATGCGGCGGTAAAAAACCGTGGGTGACTGAGAGCGCAGCCGCCATCGGCACCCCGACATAGAGCAGCGGCACGCGCGCTGAGGCAGCCACGCTAAACACCAGCGGCAGCATCAGAACAAAACCGACTTCATAGAACAGCGCGAAGCCGACGATAAAGCCGGTCAGCACCAGCGCCCACTGAATATGCTTTGTGCCGAACTTTTCGATTAAGGTGGTGGCAATGCGCTGCGCGCCCCCGCAATCAGCCAGCATCTTGCCGAGCATGGCACCAAAGCCCATGATCAGCGCCAGGCTGCCGAGCGTGCCGCCCACGCCCGCTTTAATCGACGTAATCACTTTGTTGACCGGCATGCCCTGCATCACACCGACCGCCAGCGCCACCAGAATCAGCGCGATAAATCCATTAAGCTTAAAGCGAATCATCAGCAGCAGCAGTAACGCGACGCCAATCGCCACATAGAGTAATGGCATAGGTTTTCTCCACCTTGCGCACTGAACGGCGTTCAGTGCCGGTTTGTTATCATCATCCCCTGAGGGCTACAAAACAGTGCGCCTGTAAGAATTTTTAACATTCCGACAACCGCTGTTACCGATAACATGTTAAGGGTAACATGCGCAGGAAAGCACCACCCCGCCGCCAGTGAATTTCTGTTTTGCGAAGGTGATCAACTTTTTGCAAATGCGTTATCAGAAAGATTGCCAGCGCAGGCGGCGCGCTTTTCGTTACACTCAGATTTTAGCGAAAATGTAAAAGGATGCGCTGGTGAGTGAGAATCTGAGTGAGCTGTACGGTAATCAACGACCCCTGTCTGGACGCGGCAGTCTGGATAAGCTGGTGCCGATGCTGGCGGCGGAGTCGCTGCCCACCCTGCTGTTTTGCGGACAATCGTTTTTGCAGGGACCGGCCTATGACCGCCTGAAAGCAGAGCTTAATCAGCAGATTATTGGCTACGAAATTGTCAGTCATGAAGCCTCACCCGCAGAGATTGATGGCTGGGTCGCGCGCTGGCGTGGACACGTTGACCGCGTGGTAGCGATTGGCGGCGGCAGCGTGCTGGATGCTGCCAAAGCCTTCAGTGCGATGATGCAGCATCCGCTGCCGACCGCGCGTTATCTGGAGAAAGTGGGCGACACGCCGGTGCAGCCGGTGACGCTGCCGCTGATTGCGGTGCCGACCACCGCCGGTACCGGCAGTGAAGTAACGCAAAATGCGGTGGTCACCGATCAGCGCGATATCCAGGTCAAAGCCTCGCTGCGCCATCCGGTCTTTGTGCCGCAGGTGGCGATTCTCGATCCCGATCTGCTGAAAGGCGCTCCCGATCACGTACTGGCGACCTGCGGCATTGATGCCTTCACCCATCTGTTTGAGGCCTGGCTTTCAGGCAAAGGCAATCTGTTTACCCGCCAGCTGGCGCTGACCGGCCTGCGCCAGTTTGTTCAGGCCTGGCCGGATCTCAACCGGCATGATGCCGAAGGCGATCGGGCACGCGAGGCGATGATGATGGCCTCCTGGCTGGGCGGCGTCAGTCTGAGCAGCGCCGGGCTGGGCGTCATTCATGGGATTGCCGGTGAACTGGGGGCGATCAAACCGTTTCACCACGGTGAAGTGTGCGGACGCCTGCTGTTTCCGTTCCTCGACCAGCTGGCCGACAGCCACCATCCGCAGCAGCGCGCCTTGATGGATGAGCTGCATCCGCAGCTGTTCAGCGAGCCGACCGATTCACCGGCACGCTTCCTGAAGCAGTGGCTGCAACAGCGGGCGATTACCCCGTTCTGGCGCGATGGCCCCACCCTGACCACGGCAGAAGCCGAATGGGTGCTGGCGCGCGCAAACAGTAAAAATTCGCTGGTGAATTACAGTCGCGAACAGATGCACGCCATGCTTGCAGAGGCGTGGACGCTCACCGACTGATCCATGCAAAGGGATTAGCTGCTCCGCAGCCGCAGCACGGCAACGCCGCAGCCAGGCGCGACCGGCTGCGCGTCAGCCCGCCGGAGAAGCGAACGGCCCCTCGCCTGCCAGCATCTGCTCAATCACCTGTAACACCCCTTGCTGATTGTTGGCAGGCGCAAGATAGCGGGCCGCCTGTTTAACCCGATCCGGCGCGTTGGCCATGGCAAAGCTGAAGCCCGATTGTTTCAGCATCTCCAGATCGTTGCCGCCATCGCCAAACGCCAGCACCTGGTCGTGGCTGATCCCCCAGCGCTGCGCCAGCAGATTCAGGCCGTTGGCTTTGTGATGACCCGGCACAATCAGGTCAACGGAGCCGTGTCCGCTGGACGTCGCCGCCACCTTGCCCTGATGCAGATGTTCGATATCCGCCATCAGCGGTTCGATGTAGTCATCTGACAGATTCAGCGCGAATTTGAACAGCCGATCGTCGCCCGTCTCATCCAGCTGGTGAATAGGCCTGAGGCGGTGACAGTAGTGCCGCATCTTAACCAGCCAGCTCTCTTCCATGCCATCAAAGTAATAAGCACTGTTACGTCCACACAGCAGATAACGCAGGCCGGGATAGTGACCGTTTTGCAGGGTATCGATTACTGCTTTCACATCGCGACGTTCAAAGGCACCGCAGAACAGCTCTTCATCACGATCGATAATCCACGCGCCGTTCTCCGCCACAAAGGCGATGTCGCTGGCGATCTCCGGGAAAAATGATTTGAGCTGGTAATACTGATTGCCGCTGGCGACGACAAATTTAATGTCACGGGCGGTGAGCTGCTGATAGCAGGCGAGAAAGCGGGATCGATTGTACTGCTTCTGGTCATCCAGAAAGGTGCCATCCATATCTACCGCAACCATCTTAACCGTCGTCATCATGACTCCTTACACGCGAAGGTTTTCTGAGTGGACTGTCAGGATAGCTGCTGGCGCGGCAAAACGGAAAGTGTGACGGATGGCGATTGCCATCCGTCACACCCTGGTCGGGAGCTGAGTTCGGTGACTTAGTGCAGCGCGCTACTCAGGATCAGCGAGGTAATAATGCCGGTCGCGGCCGCAATCAGCACATAGTTACCGTCAATGTAGGCCCAGTGTTCGCCACGAGGCGGTTCACGTAAGCCCCGGTCGTGCCAGTCGTTGATGCGATAGCGATCGCCGCGATATTCCGACGGGATCGCATGGCCGCGGCGGAAATCGTGACCGTTCCAGGCAAAGTGATCGCGCTCATCGCGCCGGCCATCGTTGTGCCGGTCGTTATTATGTCGGTCATTATCGGCACGATCGTGCCCCTTGCCGTTGTCGTGACCGTTGCCCCGACCTTGTCCCTGACCATGATTGTCAGCGTGCGATTGACCGCCCTGCTGCCAGCGCTGACCATGATCGTCGCCCGGGCCATCCGCCAGTGCGGTGTGAGAAAACAGGGTGCTGCATGCAAAAAGTGAAGCGATAAGTGTTAACGTTGTTTTTTTCATGGTACTGCCTCCGAAGAAACGGCTATTCAGGCACCGTTGAGCATCATAGTGGCAATAATATGACGCATCAGCATCAGTAAAAGTCTTAAAAAACGGTAACTTACACACTATTACGCTTACTTATCGCTTTCTTAACAGTAACCCGATTTTGCTCCATTTTTGCCAGACGCCTTATTAACCCGAACAGCGTAACGAGCAGGCCGAAACCCAATGGCGGGATGGCGGCCAGCGGCGAAACCCGATCGCCGCTGACGGCTTCAGGCCCGGCAATAATCAGGGCATCGGCCGATGCGCTCTCTATCGCGCCGGATCAGGGCGTACTGAGAATGATTGGCGAATCCGGTAGCCGGGTAAAGTGGCTGACCAGGTAATGATAATCAGCGGTGGGATCAACATCGCTGAAGATCTGCGGATAGAGATCTTTTGCCAGAATTTCCATGCCGATAATGTTGTACGGATGGTTATAGAAATGGTGATAGAGACCGTAGACCCGCTGTTGCTTCACCGGGGCGATCTGCGCCAGGCCGGTACGGCTCAGCAGGCGATTAAAAGTCGCGGTAATTTCAGCCTGAGTCGCCCCATAACCAAACGGCAGTACGTTGCTGTTGGGCCGTTTTGAGCCGGTCATGATGTAGACGTCCGGCTTCATGGCGATGATTTTTTCCAGTGAGACAAAGCCTGAACTGCCTGGCAGCAGCGCCGAGCCAATATTTTTGCCGCCTACCGCTTCCACCAGCGCGCCCCAGCCGTTATGGCCGTGGGTAAAGCAACAGTTATCGCTGTTACCGGCTATCGGCTCGATAAATACTGTCGGCTTGTGCTGCACCTGCGCCACGCCCTGCTGAATCCGCTGCCAGCGCTGCTGGTAAAAATCGGTATAGGCTTTAGCCTCGGCTTCGCGGTTCAGCACTTTACCCAGCAGCGTGATACCCGGCACCGTATTCTGCTTCGGCTTCAGCTCATCGTCGATGAACAGCACCGGGATATGCAGATTTTTTAAGGTCGCCAGTACACCCGACTGGGTCAGCGCCGGTTTCGCGCGCAGCTGCGCAATCATCAGATCGGGCTGCTTCGCCAGAACGCTCTCCAGATCGACCTGGCCCTGGTCATTAAAGCCCATATCAACGATTGACGTCGCTTCTGGCCAGCGCTGCTTCAGCAGATCCCAGGTCTGGGTATCCTGTTTTTTCGGCAGGTTATTCCACGCCACCACCCGCTGAAACGGATTTTGCCGGTCGAGTAACGCCAGCGCCAGAATGTCGCGACCATCCTGCAAAATCAGATGCTGCGGCTCTTTTTGCAGCGTGATGGTTTGCCCATCCAGATCGGTCACCGTGACCGGATAGGTGGTGGCCGCACAGGCGGTTGACAGCAACAATGTGATGGCGGCAAGCAGCCTGGTTTTCATTTTCTCAGCACCCGATTAAGGAATAATAATTATTCGCGTTAACTCTAACATGCTAATAAGTAACAAAAGTAAACCATTGCTGAATAAATACGTCAGCCGGGAGGCCGATGAACATGCAGGATCGTCGCGCGAAGATATTGATTAGCGCCTGCCTGATGGGGTTTCGGGTGCGCTACAACGGCAGTGACAAAAAATGGGTGCTGGCCGCGCTGGCACAGTGGCAGCGTGAACAGCGGCTGGTGGTTCACTGCCCTGAACTGGCCGCCGGTTTGCCGACGCCACGCCTGCCGGCGGAGATTGTCGGCGGCAGCGGTGCCGATGTGCTGGCGGGACGAGCCCGTGTGGTGGAGTCTGACGGGCGTGATGTGACCCGGATTTATCTGCTCGCCGCAAATCTGGCACTCGAAACTGCACAGCAGGCCGGATGCCGCTACGCCCTGCTCAGCGATGGCAGCCCGACCTGCGGCAGTCAGGGCATTTATGACGGTCGCTTTAGCGGTCAACGGCGGCGCGGCGCGGGCGTTGCCGCCGCCCTGTTACGTCAGCACGGCATTACCGTTTTTGCCGAACAGCAGGCGGACGAACTGCTGGCCCATATCCGCCGTATGGAAGCAGCAGATTGATAACTGGCCTACGCGGGTACCGATCAGTGCGCCAGTGAGTAGAAGATCGCAGAGATAGCAATCAGGCCGGTCAGCACCACAAACAGGTTGCTGATTTTGCCACTGTACTGACGCATCGCCGGGACTTTCTGAATCGCGTACATCGGCATCAGGAACAGGATCATCGCAATCACCGGGCCGCCGAGCGTCTCAATCATCCCAAGAATGTTGGGATCGAGCGTAGCCACCAGCCAGGTCGTCAGCAGCATAAACAGGGAGGTCAGGCGGTTCAGCCGGGCAGGCGCCATCTGTTTACCGCGGCTGCGCAGCGCTTTATTCACCATGCCGTTAAAGCCTTCCCGCGCGCCAAGATAGTGGCCGAGGAACGATTTGGTGATCGCCACAATCGCAATGATCGGCCCCAGCCATGCGATAACCGGCACCTGAAAATGGTTCGCCAGATAGGAGAGGATGGTGATGTTTTGCGCCTTCGCCGCGTGCAGATCGGCGGGCGACAGGCTCAGCACGCAGCTGAAGACAAAAAACATCACCGTTATCACCATCAGCAGGTGGGCGCAGGCCAGAATACGTGAACACTTTTTCTCTGCCGCGTCGCCATACTCTTCACGTTTCGCCAGCGCAAATGACGAGATGATCGGCGAGTGGTTAAAAGAGAACACCATCACCGGAATTGCCAGCCACAGCGTCATCCATAAACCGTTTCCGCTGGGCGTTGCGCTGCTCAGCGTCGTCAGCGCGGCACCGTGCCAGTGCGGGATCAGATAGCAGGCCATCAGCATCAGGACCGCGACAAACGGATAGACCAGCACGCTCATCGCTTTAACGATCATCTGCTCACCGAAACGCACAATGGTCATCAGGCCGACAATCAGCAGCAGCGACAGCAGCACGCGCGGCGGTGGTACCAGTCCGAGCTGATTGACCATCAGGCTCTCCACCGTATTGGTAATCGCCACGCTGTACATCAGCAGAATCGGGTAGATAGCGAAGAAATAGAGCAGCGTAATCAGCTTACCGGCGCCGGAGCCAAAGTGCTCTTCCACCACGTCGGTGATGTCGCCAGCCGGATTTTTACCGGAAAGCACAAAGCGCGTCAGGGCGCGGTGGGCAAAGAAGGTCAGCGGAAAGGCGAGGATCGCCATAATGATCAGCGGAATCAGTCCCCCGACGCCAGCATTGATCGGCAGGAACAGCACACCCGCGCCAATCGCGGTGCCGTATAAGCCCAGCATCCACATCGTATCGGTTTTACGCCATGCCGTATCAGCGTCACGTTCAAGCGCGCCCAGCGTGCTCGTTTGCGTGGTTTTCATCTGCTATTCCCTGTTAAAAGCCGCCGGTTATCTGACAGCCAGAACGGAAAGTGTTGCAGCGTCCGCTCCGGGCCAGACATCACTGCGTCAGCCGCATCGGCAGGTGGTATTCCGATCCGCTGGCGCAAAGGTAATCGATTGCGTGCGCCTCTTTTTACACTACCTGACGATAAAAGTTCAAGTTATACGGCTTACTGCGCATACATCGCTGAAAAAACCGTCAGGTTGTGCGCAACGACCATAGCCGATGATGCCATTTTTCAGCCTGCTTTACCGCACTGGCGTCAGGTCATCGGCGCGATGAGTGCGTCAGACGGGCTACGCTTTAGCTATGCTTCAGGCGTTACGCTGACGCCATGACACAGGAGAAGAGAATGAAAATTGCCTGCCTTGGATGGGGATCGCTGATCTGGAAATCAGGGGCGCTGCCGGTTGCCAGCCCCTGGCATTGCGATGGTCCAGCGGTGCCGATTGAGTTTGTCCGCATCAGCGAAGGCGGTGAACTGGCGACGGCCATCTGCCTGAATGCCACGCCGGTCCCGGTGCTGTGGGCCTGGCTGAATACCGCCTCACTGGAGACCGCCTGTGGCGCGCTGCGTGAGCGGGAAGGCATTCCGGAAAGCCGCGACGATGGGCTGGGTATACTGACGGTGACGGAGACGGCGGTGGGACCGCTGGCGGACTGGGCGCGTGCCAGAGGCATTGAAGGGCTGATCTGGACCGCCTTGCCCGCCTGCATCGACGGAACAGAAGGTCGCATTCCGACCCTGGATGAGGCGCTGGATTATCTGCAGCGGCTGGAAGGTGAAACACGTAAGCATGCGCGACGCTACATCGAACAGGTTCCGCCACAAATCGATACCGTTTACCGGCGCGCCTTCAGCACCCTGCCTGACTGAGTACGTGCCTCCTGCTGGCGGCAGGCGTGCCCAGACCTCATTAACGGCTTAACGCCGCCCGTCTGCCCCACCGCTCTGCTTACTGTCCGGATGCTGGCTACACTTCAGACAGGTTTCGATTTCAGGTTCCCTGAGTCTGCCCCCGCTTTGTCGCGGCGAGTCTTTTTTCATGCCGCATACACTCATCAGCAGGAGTTGAACAGATGAAAGCATTAACCTATCACGGTCCGCATAAAGTCAGCGTGGATAACGTCCCCGATCCGGGTCTGGAAGCTGACGATGACATCATTTTGCGCGTCACCGCCACCGCGATTTGCGGCTCGGACCTGCATCTCTACCGTGGCAAGATCCCCGGTACCGGTCATGGCGATATCTTCGGTCATGAATTTATGGGTGAAGTAGTGGAAGCCGGTAGCGCCGTTACGGCCGTCGCCAAAGGCGATCGGGTCGTCATTCCGTTTGTTATCGCCTGTGGCGACTGTTTCTTCTGCCATCTGCATCAGTATGCCGCCTGTGAAACCACTAACAGCGGTCGCGGTGCCATCCTTAATCGTAAAAACATAACGCCGCCCGCCGCGCTGTTTGGCTACAGCAAACTCTATGGCGGCGTGCCGGGCGGACAGGCGGAATATGTCCGGGTGCCGAAAGCCAATACCGGCCCGTTCAAAGTGCCGTCGCTGTTATCCGATGAGAAAGTGCTGTTCCTCTCCGATATCCTGCCCACCGCCTGGCAGGCGGTTAAAAATGCTGAAGTGAAACCGGGCTCCAGCGTTGCCATTTTTGGTGCCGGACCGGTGGGATTACTCAGCGCCGCCTGTGCCCGCCTGGAGGGCGCGGAACAGATCTATATGATCGATCATAACGATTATCGCCTGAACTTTGCCCGCGATCGCTACGGCGTGATTCCGATCAACTTTGATCAGATCAACGACCCGGCGGGCTGGATTATCGAACACAGCGCAGGTCATCGGGGAGTGGATGCGGTGATCGATGCGGTGGGATTCGAAGCCAAAGGCAGCCTGACGGAAACCGTGCTCAGCAACCTCAAGCTGGAAGGCAGCAGCGGCAAGGCGCTGCGTCAGTGTATTGCCGCGGTGCGGCGTGGCGGCATCGTCAGCGTGCCGGGCGTCTACGCCGGATTTATCCACGGCTTCCTGTTCGGCGATGCGTTTGATAAAGGGCTGACCTTTAAGATGGGCCAGACCCACGTTCACGCCTACCTGCCGGATCTGCTTAAACTGATCGAACAGGGTCATCTGAAACCGGAAGAGATTGTCACTCATCACCTGCCGCTGGAAGATGCGGCGCGCGGCTATGAAATCTTTGAGAAGCGCCAGGAAGATTGCCGCAAAGTAATTCTGGTACCCGGCATGACCGCCACTCAGGCCACGCTGTAACCCACCTGCCCGGTGTCACCGGCTCCCTTTTCAGCCGGCAGCACCGGGCGACTATAACAGCCACGGCTTGCGCTGCAGGCTGACGCGCGGTGACCGTGGCTCCTGCAGATGTTCATCCGGCGTATCGGCGGTATCCGCCAGATTCCCCTGCTCCAGTAACCTTGCGCTGCGTGAATGGGGATGACTTTCACTGATTACCTGCTGTGAAAAAGCGCCGAACGATAACAATAAAAACAGCAACGCGCTGGCCAGCCTGATACTCATCGGTGACTCCTGGAGGGGGAAGAAGGTCGCTATGCTGCCCGAATCTGTTTGATTTTCTGTCAGTGGCAGGCAAAGTTATGTGGTGAGCGGGAACAAGCCGCTACCGGTTTAAGCGCCGTTAAAACAGCCGTTCAGGCCAGCAGGGTATCGGTCCGGCTTGCAGCTACCTCCCTTTCTGACGCCCCTTTTGCCGCAGGAGACGCCGTTGAACCCCTATCACGATAATCAGCCGGTCGGTAACGCGCTGCCCGACTGGCAGCCGGTCACCATCCCGCCTCGCCAGCCGCTGCCGGGCCAGCATGGCAGCCTGCTGCCACTGCATCAGGACCATGCGGAATGCCTGTTGCAGGCTTTTATGCTGGCCCCGGACGATCGGGACTGGAGCTGGCTGGGCGCTGAGCGTCCGGCTTCGCTGGCGCAGATGCAGCAGTGGATCGCAGAAAAGGTAGCCGATACCGGTCTGGTGCCCTATGCGGTCTGCAACCGCCAGCAGCAGCCGCTGGGCGTGGTCTGCTTTGCCAGTATTGAAACCCGCAACGGTGCGATAGAAATCGGACACGTCACCTGGTCGCCCCTGATGCAGCGCAGCGCACTGGGCAGTGAAGCGATTTTTTTGCTGCTGCAACAGGCCTTTTCGCTCGGCTACCGTCGGGTCGCCTGGCGCTGTGACTCAACCAACCTCGCCTCGCGACGGGCGGCCGAACGGCTGGGTTTTCGCTTTGAGGCGCGCTTTCGTCAGGCCATGACGCGTAAACAACGCAACCGGGATACCGACTGGCTCTCGGTCATTGACCCTGAATGGCCTGACATCCGGCGCGCCCTGAGCGACTGGCTGGCCGCCGACAACTTCACCCCCGACGGCCAGCAAATTCGTCCGCTCAGCGCCTGTTTCGCAGGAACTCACCCGCTGCCCTGACGTGACGCGCGGTCAGTGCAGGCGGCGGGTTTTCAGCGCTGCGGACCAGCGCTGTCGCTGGCAACGCGGGCAGACAGCCTGCTGCTGACCCGCAATCTGCTGCGTCTGGCCGCAGTGGGTACAGGCGTAAAGCCCGCTGTGCGGCACGGTGTCGAAATCCTGACGGTGTTCGGGCGGTAACACGCTTAAACCGGCGCGCATCTCATCATCGTCGTAGAAGTAAATACTCAGCTGACCATCCACCTCCACCAGCGCCAGCCGGATCTGCCCCAGGTGCTCGACCCCACTCTGCCGCAGCTCCATATAGAACTCATCCTCCGAAATGTTCAGATGATCGAGGCTCTCCAGCACGTATAAACCCTGTTTGATCAGCGTAATCACATCTCCCTGAATCAGGCGCGAAAAGCGCGGGCTGCGCGCCGTCAGCATGGTGGTCAGCCGGTAGAGCGTCAGCAACACCACAAACACCATGATCACCGGCAGGACCGGCACGTCGTCATAGAAGGTCACATCGCCCGAAGCGGAACCCAGCGTCAGAATCACCACCAGTTCAAACAGCGATAGCTGACGCACACCGCGCCGGCCTGAGACTTTTAAAAAGGTGAAGACCACCAGATAGGCGATCATCACCCGTGCCACCACCTCCAACAGAAAAGTGGCCGGTTGATCGTTGAGTAAAAAGCGGTGCCAGTCGAAAGAGAACATATCCTGTGAAACATCCTGTCAGTGAAAAAGAGCCGCGACCCGCTGATCGGTCAATTAACGGCCTGCCGATCGAGGCCAGTGATTAATTAATCTTGCTGGCGCTGGATGAAAAGGCAAGCGAAGCAGCAACCCGCAGGCCGCGAAGTCTGCCCGGTTTGCATCTCATGGAAAAGGTTCACAAAGCTGAAAAGCCTGTGGTTCTGGTCACGTTTCGCTTATCGCCAGCCGCAAAACGCTGATGCTTAAATTTTCCTGATTTATAGCGACTACATTCTGCCGCTGTGCTTTTTCTTTTTACTTCAACACATTGCGAAGAGTCGCACCTTACCTATACTTTCCAGTAAGGCTTCCACAAGGTTCAGTAACTCTACGAGAAGCCAGAACTTTTTCTCCTGCCGATAGCGCTGCGTGCTTCCACCCGCTATCTCTCACTCGTCGTCAATGCGACAGGACTCTGCGCCTGCGGCTCAGTGTCGGTTGCTTTTGGCAAGGATTGCCCGCCCGTTCAGAGTGGCATCATCGGCCAGTCTGCTTTGCATACCTGTACCCCAACCTGACCCGTCCGCGGACGGCCTGTCAGCGGGCGAACTGTTGCTGTTTTATGGGAGATGCCATGACCCCCTTTATCAGTTTCTGGCAGGCCGGCTATGAAGGTGCCGATCACGTTAATCCCGCCGGTGTTGCGCTGTCGATGAATGCGCTCAATCAACACCAGGCGCGTGCAGCCGAGGATTACGCCGCGCTGGCGCCCTTTGCTATCCGCACCGTACGCGAAAGTGCGGGCTGGCGTTTGTGCGAACGGCATGGCCGCTATGACTTTTCAGACGTGGCTGCCCGGATGCAGGCGGCGCAGCAGCAGGGCATCCAGATCAGCTGGACCTTCTGCCACTACGGCTGGCCCGACGGCGTCAGCCTGTTTGATCGCGACTTTGTCAGCCGTTTCGCCGCCTTCTGCGGTGCGCTGGCACAGTTTCTGGCCCCGTGGTATCGCACCGCGCCGGTCTATTCGCCAATGAATGAAATCTCTTTTCTCAGCTGGGGCATTTCGGTTGGCCTATTTGCCGCTGGCGACTGTACGGCAGCGGATCGGGCCGATGCAGCCAAACGGCAGCTGGTGCGCGCCACGCTGGCGGCCTGCGAAGCCATCTGGCAGGCCGATCCGCGGGCGCGCCTGTTGCATTGCGATCCGCTGATCCACATCGTTGCCGATCCTGCCGATCCCAGCAGCGCGGAGACCGCCGCGCGGATGCGCGAAACCCAGTATCAGGCGTGGGACATGCTGAGCGGCAGGCTGTATCCCGAACTCGGTGGGGCTGCGCGCTATCTCGACCTGATCGGCGTGAATTACTACCACGACAACCAGTGGGAACAGGGCTCGAATCGGCGCCTCTACTGGCATCTGGGCGATCCCCGCCGTGTGCCGCTGCATCAGCTGTTGCAGCAGGTTTATCAGCGCTATCAGCGCCCGCTGCTGCTGGCAGAAACCAGCCATGTCGGCAGCGGACGCGGCGCCTGGATCAGCCAGGTCGCCGCCGAAGTAGCGCAGGCGCAGCTGGCGGCTGTCGATCTGCTCGGCATCTGCCTCTATCCGATCCTCGATCGCCCGCTGTGGGAGGAGCCAGCCTTCTGGACCCGCAGCGGCTTATGGGATCTCGATCGGCTCGGTCCCGATCCTTACGCCCGTCAGTTACAGCAACCTTATGCCCACGCATTACACCAGGCGCAGCAAACCCTGCAACACATCCAGCAATCACAACGGCATCGTCAGGAGCCCACTATGAACCCACCCGTACTCATTGTTTTCAGTCATTTACGTTGGGGATTTGTTTTTCAGCGCCCGCAGCAGTTGCTGACGCGCCTGGCGCAGCACTATCGGGTGCTGTTTGTCGAGGAGCCGGTCTGGCAAGCCGGGCCGCCAGGGCTGCATCAGAGCCAGCCGGCCGCCAATATTACGGTGATCCAGCCGCATACGGATATTCAGGCTGCGGGCTTTCACGACAGCCAGATTGCGCCGCTGCAACTGCTGCTGGCGCCCTTGCTGGAAGAAGATGAACAGCCGCTGGTCTGGTTTTATACGCCGATGGCGCTGCCGCTGCTGACGCCGTTTAATCCGGCGCTGGTGATTTATGACTGCATGGATGAACTTTCTGCCTTTCACAATGCGCCGCGCCAGCTACAGCAGCGTGAATCCGCGCTAATGACCCGCGCCGATCTGGTGCTGACCGGCGGCTCCAGTCTGTATGAAGCCAAACGCGATAAACATCCGCAGGTGTACTGCTTCCCAAGCAGCGTGGATGCGGTCCACTTCGAGCAGGCGCGCGATCGCAGTAACCGTCATCCGTTGCAGGATACGATTCCTGCGCAGCGCCTCGGGTATTACGGCGTGCTGGATGAGCGCATCGATTTGCCGCTGATCGCCGCGCTGGCTGACTCGCATCCCGACTGGCAGATTGTTATGGTCGGTCCGGTGGTGAAAATCGATCCGGCCAGCCTGCCGCAGCGCGACAATATTCACTGGCTCGGCCAGCAGCCCTATCAGGCGCTGCCACAGTTTCTTGCCGGCTGGGATGTCTGTCTGATGCCCTTCGCCCTCAACGCCTCGACCCGCTACATTTCACCCACCAAAGTGCTGGAATACATGGCCGCGCAGCTGCCGATTGTCAGTACCGCCATCATCGATGTCGCCCGCCATTATGCCGATGAGGTGGCGGTCGCCGGCGATCATCAGCAATTCATCGCCGCCTGTGAACGGGCCATCGCGCTGAGTGCGGCCGACCGGCTGACGCTGGCTGGCAAAATGCAGGCAAAAGTCGATGCCACTTCGTGGGACCGCACGGCAGAGCAGGTCGATCAGCTGATCCAGCAGGCGTTAAGCCACAAGCAGTCCCTCACCACGCCCGCCGCATCGCTGGCAGAGCCGCAGGCCAACGTCAGCGCATTAACCCCGGCGATGCTGGAGAGCGAGGCGGTTCCCTGTCTGATTATCGGTGCCGGTCCGACCGGCCTGAGCGCCGGTTATCACTATGGCGAAGGCGCAGTACTGCTGGAAAAAAATGCCACGCCCGGCGGCTGGTGCCGATCGGTTGAAGATCAGGGATTCACCTTCGATTACGCCGGTCACATTATGTTTTCGCAGGACCCGTATGTGCTGCAGCTGTATGAGATGTTGCTGGGCGACAACCTGCACTGGCAGGCGCGTGAAGCCTGGGTCTATACCGACGGCGTTTTTACCCGCTATCCGTTCCAGTCAGCGCTGCATGGTCTGCCGATTGAGGTGGTGAAGGAGTGTGTGCTGGGCGCGATTGAAGCCCGCTACGGCGAAAGCGCGCCGGTCACCGTGCCGCTGGAGCGGGCACGTCAGCGACGAGACTGCTGCGCCGACGGTGCGCTGCCTGATGAGGGCAACAGCGTTGGCGAGGTGCAGGAGGAAGAGGATTTCCAGCATTTTATCCTGCGCACCTGGGGTAAAGGCATCGCACGTCACTTCGCCCTGCCCTATAACCAGAAGCTGTGGAAAGTGCCGCTGACAGAGATGGAAACCTCGTGGCTCGGTGGCCGGGTACCGCTGCCGGATCTGGCGCAGATTATTGATGGCGCGCTGCAGCCGCTGGCGAAACCGGTCGGTCCCAATGCCCGCTTTGGCTATCCGCTGCGTGGCGGCTTCCAGGCGTTGATGTCCGGATTTCTGCCGCATCTCAAATGCCAGCTTGAAACCGGGGCACGCCTGATTCGTCTTCATCCGCAGGCGCACGTTGCGCTGCTGGCCGACGGACGCTACTACCGTTATCAGCAACTCATCAGCACCATGCCGCTGCCGGAACTGATTAAACTGATGGGCGATGAGGTACCGGAAAACGTGCAGCAGGCGGCACAGCAGCTGCAGTTTGTTTCGGTACGCTGCGTTAATCTGGGGATTGGCCGCGCTGACCTGACCGAAAAACACTGGATCTACTATCCCGGCGATACGCTGTTTCATCGCATTTTCGTCCAGGGCAATGCCAGTCCGCACTGCAATCCGCCGGGCGGTTTCGGCTTAACCTGCGAGATCACCTACAATGCCGCCAACCCGCTGCCGCTGGAGGGCGAAGCGCTGATTGAGCGCTGCCGTCAGGACTGCATCCGGGTCGGGATGATCCGCGCTGACGATCCGCTGCTCTGCGCGTCGCAGGTTGATATGCCCTACGCCTATGTGGTCTATGACCATGCGCGCAGCCGCAACGTAGCGCTGATCCGGCAGTGGCTGCTGACCCAGGATGTCCATCTCTCCGGCCGTTACAGCGAGTGGGAGTATTACAATTCCGATCACGCCTTCCTCGCCGGTAAACGCGCGGCGGAAAATGTCAGGATGCAGCACGTCAGCCAGCGCACGCGGGTCTGACCGGCGTCAGCCAGCTACGCCAGACGCTGGCTGCACTTTGCGGCTTTTAGCGACTGCAACTGTTGCAGTCGCGTATCCGCCTTATGGCTGGCGCTGAGCTTCGCAATGCCATTACCGAGACCGAAATCCCCGACGAACCCCAACAGGGTCAGCGCATCGAAACGGCCGGTGTGATCAATCTCGCCCTGCACGTCGTGCGCTTTCACGATCTCCTGATCCAGCATTTTGCAATCCAGCATCGCCGTCTCTTCCGGCGTTACCACGGCTGCCTGTGGATACTGTTTGGTGGCGCAGCCGCTTAGCAGCATCACCAGCACGCCTGACATCACTATTCTGTTCATGATTGACCGCCATCGTTTCATTGCCCTTAGCGGTATATCGGCAGTGCAACCTGCGATCGTGAATCTGTTTGCTACCAATAATGGGCGAAACCGCTACGCTAAGGTAGGATTTAGCGCGTCGGAATAAAGCGAAGCGCTTTCCGTCAGCAAAGTCAGGTTGTGAGCGGGATCGCTCCGTTTATTATTTCCACCTTATCTTTCAAATTGTTAGCCAGAATAGTGTTGTTGCTGGCAGCTGTTACAGAGTCAAAGCCTGACGCGACATTCGCCGGATAGCCCTCGCGTAAGCGAGACTATGCGCAGAACAGACGGCATTCAGGGTTTTCAGGGGACGTTTACCATGAGGTTTTTCCATGCGTTTTAAAGGATTGAATATCGGATTTTTCATTCTGATTCTGGCGATTGCGACTCTCGCCTTTTTTGAGGTGCTTTCACCCTATTTCTCGCCGATTCTCTGGGCGGCGATTCTGGCGGTTATTTTCCATCCGCTAAAAACCTACCTGCGTACCCGGCTGGGCGAACGCAACGGCCTGGCCGCCTTGCTGACCCTGCTCTGTATCTGTCTGATTGTGTTCACGCCACTGGCGATTATCGCCTCGTCGCTGGTGGTGGAAACCAATGCGGTCTATCACAAGCTCCAGACCAACTCGGCGCAGTTCCCGGTGGTGTTTGCCGACCTGTTGCAGCATCTGCCGCGCTGGGCGAAACATTACCTGGCTGAAAATAATCTGGATAACGCCACCCAGATTCAGGAGAGGCTCTCGTCGTTCGCCCTGAAGGGAGGACAGTATGTGGCGGGCAGCGCTTTCATCATCGGTAAAGGCACTTTTAGCTTTACCGTCGGCTTTGGCGTGATGCTCTACCTGCTGTTTTTCCTGCTGAAAGATGGTTCCTACCTGGTGCATCTGATTCTGGAAGCGTTACCGCTGTCGACCTACGTTAAGCATCACCTGATGGTGAAGTTCGCTGCGGTGGCGCGCGCCACGGTGAAAGGCACCGTGGTGGTCGGGATCGTTCAGGGGATACTCGGCGGTCTGGCATTCTGGTTTACCGGCATCGACGGCAGCCTGCTGTGGGGCGCGCTGATGGCGTTCCTGTCACTGATCCCGGCGGTGGGTTCTGCCATCATCTGGGTACCGGCGGCCATCTTCTTCTTTGCGACCGGCGCACTGTGGAAAGGTCTGTTCCTGGTCGGCTTCTTCGTGGTGATTGTTGGGCTGGTGGATAACATTCTGCGTCCGCTGCTGGTGGGCAAAGATACCAAAATGCCGGACTACCTGATCCTGATCGCCACGCTGGGCGGCATGGAAATCTACGGCATTAATGGCTTTGTGATCGGTCCGGTGATCGCCGCGCTGTTTATCGCCTGCTGGAATCTGCTGTCGGGCCGCGACAACCGCGAGAATATCGAAGAGATTGATGAAGAGGTGATCGAGGAAGGCAAGAAGCAGTCAGATACCGCAGCCGAAGCTGCTGCTGAAGCCGCCGCAGCGGCAGCCGATGCCGCCGCCGAAGCGGAGATCAAAGTCTCGGCACTGGCCGCCGCCGAAGCGGAAAAAAACGCCAGCGCGAGTAAGAAATAAAAAAAACCCACCTTAGGGTGGGTTTCTTTTTTCTGCAAACCAGCCGACTTAGTTGGTCGCTTTGTTTTTCAGGTCTTCAGCACCCTGCTTGGTTTTATCCCAGCCTTTCTCGGTGCCTTCTTTAGTTTTGTTCCAGCCTTTCTGCGCCCCTTCGGTCACTTTGCTGCTGGTGGCATCACTTTTGCCTTCAGCCGCATGCTCGGACTTGAGTTTCATCTCTTCGCCCTGATGCTGCGTCTGATGCAGTTTTTCTTTAGCGGTATCCGCGCCTTTATGCGCTTCCGCAACGGTGTTGTCTGTGGTGGTCGCGGCAAAGACTGGCGAAGCCAGTAAAATAGCAGACAGTGCAATAATTGTTTTCTTCATAATTCCCTCTGTATTGAATAGTTGCCGTGTCAGGTTTTAATCCTGGCATAGCGCTGCCAGGAAAGATTTAAGAATAAACCAGGAATGAAAAAGGGCCAGTTTTCGCCAGAAAAAGCGCTGTTCGCCCGATATTCCCCCCTCACCATAACGCCAGTTGCGGATCGTCATCCGGTTTCACCTGCGCTTTTTGCGGTCGGGCAGCCGGTGCCGGCCGCTGCATCTGAGCCGCTATCCACTGCAGCAGCACCGCTACCACATACGCCTGCTGCTCCGCGCTGAGCGGCTGGTCCGGAGCAATCTGGTGCCATTTACTGAGACAGCCACGGCAACAGGTAGCGGTCGCATGCTGGGCGATAAACACCGGATGGCCGCGCATCGGCGTCTGCTTACCGTCGTTAGCGGGCCGGGCCGGTGCCAGCCGCCGGGCGATAAACTCTGCCGCATGCTGGCGCAGCGTCGCCTCATCCCGGCTGCGAACATAGTCATATTCTGCACGCCCCAGCCGAAAGCGCTGGCGAAACGGTGACTGCGCCAGGCGGTTAAAAAGATCGTCAAAAGAGGTCATAGCATCCCGATAGCCGGTTTAATCGTATTTCCGTCCCGCCAGATAACGCACACCCTGCGGGCCAAACGCCTCACGATGCAGTTCATTCGGCTGAAGATGGAAGGTGTCGCCGGGATGATAGGTGGTATCGCTCTGTTCGGTGCTGATGGTGATATCACCACTGAGAATCAGGGCCAGCGCCTCAAAGGGATGGACATGATTATCGAGTTGCGTGGCGGGTGCGCGCTCAACCAGTACCGGCTCATCAAAACCCTGTTCGGCTAACAACGTTCTGAATTCGTGTTCCGTCATTGTTCCTCCTGCGTGTGGACCTGAACATTAGCAGTGTAGACGATCTTTATTATCAGTCGGTACGCCTGTCGCGCTGCGTAAAGTAGCGCAAGGCGGGTTGTTCCCCGGCACAACAGGTGCTGTACTTGCCGGCTCATGACTTTTGTAATGCCATAAGGATAGGCCACAGCGATGTCTGAACAGGTTAAAACCGCCCTGCTATTGATTAATCAGCGTTCACGTAAAGGACAAACCGACGCCAGCCGCGCCAGAGGGCTGCTCGCCGACTACGGCATTCGATTGCTGCAACCGGATGAACAGGATTCGCGCAGCTACAGCGAACTGATCGGCGCCTATGCGGATCGCGTTGATGCGGTGATTGTCGGCGGCGGTGACGGCACCCTCAATGCCGCTGCGCCCGGTCTGATGCAAACCGGTCTGCCGCTCGGCATTTTACCGCTCGGCACCGCCAATGATTTCGCCCGAACCCTGGGCATCAGTCCGCGTCTGGAGCAGGCGGTGAAGATTATCGCGGATGGACAACTGCGCCCGGTCGATCTTGGCGAAGTGAACCAGCATCTGTTCCTTAACGTCTCCAGCATCGGTTTTTCCGCGCAGCTGGCGCATCATCTGACGGCAGAATCGAAAAAGCGCTGGGGCGTTGCCGGCTATGCGCTGGCCGCCTTCCGGCTGCTCCGTCAGAGTCGCCCTTTCAGCGCCACGCTGATCCATCAGGGCGAACGGACGCCGATTAAAACCGTACAGATCTCAGTGGGCAACGGACGGTTTTATGGCGGCGGCATGACGGTTGAACAGCAGGCCGCTCCTGATGATGGTCTGCTGGATGTTTACAGTCTGGAATTGCAACAGAGCTGGCAGTTGATCGCGCTGCTGCCCTACCTGCGGCGTGGCACGCAGGGGCGCTGGCGTAACGTGCGGGCATTTTCGACGACCGAACTGACCATTGAGACCCGTCGCCCGCATGACATTAATGCGGACGGCGAGATTGTCGGACAGACGCCAGCACATTTTCGCCTGATTGCGAATGCGCTAAAGGTGTATGTGCCGTCAGATAAACCCTGAGCCGGTGACAACAGTAGAATCAGGGCTTTTCCGCATTTTCTTCTGCGTAATCAATATGTTCTGACAGGTTAACCACCAGCTTTTTCGCCATCTCAATCGTCATGCCGAAATAGAGTGACTCCTGCTGACGTTTGGTGAAGGGTGCCTGAGGATCGTGGTAGCCAAATTGCAGCACCAGCGCCTGATGACCGGGTAACGGCCCGACATGCCAGCCGGTGACCGGATAGAAGGTAAAACGACTAAAATTATTCACTTTAAACCTGACCGTGAAAGCATAACGCTGATTGGGAGTCAGGCCAGCTCTGGTTATAAAAACGTGAGTGGTAAGCTAAGTCTGAACGAAATCCACAGAATCACAAGGGAAACGGCAGGAATAAGCGAAGCGTGGAGCAAAAGCCGCCAGCGGCTAATTTATTGATACGAAATAAAAAAGCCGTACCGGCAAACCACTCTGCGGCGGCACGGCCAGAAGGTGATTATTTTTGCGGCTGCGGGATGACAGAAATGTGGCCGTTCACCTCCAGCACCGCATATTTAATCTGATCAAAACGCTCAAGCCCCTGACTGGAGCGCGCGGCTTCCAGCACATCATCAGGGCTGATACCGGTCATTTTCATCCGTTCAGTCAGTAAATTGCCATGCTCCACCAGAATCACCGGACCGCCATCAATCGCCTGCTCCACCACCGGAAAACGATTTTTCAGTTTCCCCAGCAGGATATCGATCGTGACCAGCGTGATAATGGTCAGGGCAGCCCCGGTGACCGAAAAATCGTCTCCCAGCAGCGCCTGCTGGGTCGCTTCACTGATAATCAACAGCAGGATTAAATCGAACGAGGTCATCTGCAGCAGGGTGCGTCTGCCGGCAATTTTGATCACCACCATCAGCACCAGATAGATACCCGCTGCACGTAATACCGTTTCCATAACGCACTCCTGTCAGGGATAAATCCATTGGGTAAAACGGGCCGGCGGACGATCGCCGCTGCTGACGCTGACGTGAACCCGGCCAGGACTGCGCGGTTGCAAACCGAGCCAGATAGCGTGATCCGGACCGGTATCACGCGACGAGAAGGTCAGCCGCAGATCGCTGCCGATGGTGATCGCCTCCAGCGGCTGCGGCTGCAGCGTCTGGATCTGCAGATTATCCAGCGCCCCGCTACCCAGGGTGACGCTGAACTGCTCCGCCTGTGGCGACCGGAGCCGGATGGTCATATCCATGTTGCTCTGAACCCGGCCAAACCGCTCATATTCCACCTGAATCGCGCCATCCGGCGACTGGGTTGTGCCATTACTCAGCACCCCTTTTGAAAAGAGTCCGCAGGCACCCAGAATCACCAGCAAGATCAGGAGGTACTCGCCAACGCGCTGAATCAGCCATTCGCGGCGTATCCAGCGAACATCTTCTTTGATCGGGTAATCCCGACTGCTGATATGATCTTTTTTCACTGTGGCATCGTCTCCTGTCTGCACAAACCAAACTGAACGCTGACTAAAGCATAGCGGGAGTCCGATTATTTACCGCGACGTTCAATCCAGAACGACCAGCTGTGGTAAAGCAGCGTCAGCGGCATGGCGATCGCCGCCCCCACCAGCACAAAACCCTGGGTGGCCGGGGCCGATGCACTGTCATTGATGGCGAAATGGTACGGCACTAACCAGGGATAGAGACCGCACAGCAGGCCGATAAACACCGCAGCTATCAGCATCAGCGTCACAATCAGTTGCACCAGCGGTCGGGCGCGCCACAGCGCCAGCGGCAGAGCAATCCACAGCATGACAATCGCCACGCCAGCCACTTTACCCAGCGGTCGCTGCCAGCTTTGCTGCCAGAGGTCGGCGTTAAGATAGAGCTCAAGCAGAAACAGCATCAGCGCCAGCAGCCACCACAGCCAGCTCTGCGCTTCGGCCAGCGGCTGAACCTTCTCCCCGATGCGCCAGCCGATCCAGCAGCAGGCCAGCAGCGAATTGATCGCCATTAAGCCTGCGCCGCTGATCAGCGGAACCAGGCTGAGCCCGTCAGGCAGGCCGCTATGCGGCTGAGCGCTGATGATCATCCCGGCGCACCAGCCCTGAATAAAGGTCGCCAGGGCCGAACTGCTGGCCATGATACGGTCGAGCCAGTGGCGCAGCCGGGTGCTGCTCTGGGCGCGATACTCCAGCGCCATCGCCCGCACCACCAGCGCCAGTAACATAACAAACAGCGGCGCGCTTAACTCACTGAGCAGCAGACTGTAGACCGGGGGAAACAGCGCCAGTAAACCGCCTGCGGCCAGCACCAGCCAGGTCTCATTAGCATCCCAGACCGGCAGAATGCTGTGGGTCATCAGTTCACGCTGCTGATTATCGTGAAACCAGAAGAACAGCATACCCACGCCGAGGTCGGTGCCATCCAGCAGCAGATAGAGCAGCAGCGAGAAACAGATGATCAACGCAGAGAGATCGGCCATGACGAACTCCTAATTGGGCGTTTTCAGCTGAATGACCACCGGGTTTCCCGACGGCAGTTCACCTTTAATCCGGCGCAGCAGATAGTGTAAGCCGAGGGCAAACACCAGCGCGTAGATCAGCAGTACCGCCAGAAAAATGCCCAGCGTGGTGCTCAGCGCCAGCGGCGACACGCTCTGAGCGGTGCGCACCATGCCGTAGACCGTCCACGGCTGCCGCCCGACCTCGGTGACCACCCAGCCCGACAGCAGCGCGACAAAGCCCGCTGGCGTGAGCCACGTCAGCCAGCGCAGTAAGCGCCACGAAACCGGCAGCCGTCCACGCCAGCGCTGCAGGTTCGCCACCAGCGTGGTCAGTAAGATCGTCATCCCCAGCCCCACCATCAGGCGAAAGGCGAAAAAGACCGGCAGCACCGGCGGGATCGCATCGGCGGGAAATTCACTCAGGCTTTTAATGTGGCCGGAAAGATTGTGCCGCAGATAAAGCGATCCGAGATTGGGCAGGCTGATCTCCAGATGGTTGCGCTGCGCCTGTTGATCCGGCACGGCAAACAGCCGCAGCGGCTCGCCCTCACCCGGCGCAGGCGGATGCCAGCCGCCTTCGATGGCGGCCAGTTTGGCGGGCTGATAGTCGCGGGTATTTTCACCGTGCAGATCGCCGAGTACGATCTGCACCGGAACGGCGAACAGCAGAAAGGTCAGCGCGCTGTTGAGCATCAGTCGCGACGCGGCCTCCGCCTTGAAATGCCGCAGCCGCCAGGCCGCCACGCCCATAATCAGCACCGCCACGGCAATCAGTGACGCCATCACCATATGGCTGAAGCGCCACGGAAAGGAAGGTGACAGCAAAATCGATTGCCAGCTGTCAGCGAGAAAAACGCCGTTCTCATCGCGGGTGAAGCCGACTGGCGTATGCATCCATGAGTTGGCCGCCAGTATCCAGAACGCGCTAAGCAGCGCCCCGAACGCCACCAGACAGGTGACGGCAAAATGCACGCCAGGACGGATGCGGTTAAAGCCAAACAGCATCACGCCGGTCAGCGCCGATTCGAGAAAAAAGGCGACCAGCACTTCGTAAAACATCAGCGGACCGATAACGCCACCCACCTGATGAGAGAAGCGCGCCCAGTGGGTACCGAACTGAAACTCCATCACCACGCCCGAAACCGCGCCAATCGCCACCGTCAGGGAGAAAATCGTCAACCAGAAGTGCAGCGCATCACGGGCAGCCTGCTGTTTTCCCCACAGCCAGCGCGCTTCAAACCATACCAGAAAAGGGGCCAGCCCCAGCGTCAGTGCCGCCAGGGTAATATGCATCCCCATCGTCAGCGCAAACTGCGCCCGGGCAATGATCAACACCCAGTCGTTCTCATTCACGATCGGACGTACCCTTAGCGACGTGCGCAAGCGGGCCATCGCCAGAGAGGACCAGGCGCAGAGGATGAGTCCGTTCTGTCATCAGAATGTCTCCGGTTATAAGCACGTCTCACCGGCTACTGCTGAAATATCAGCAACGCAAACGGTTTTTCGCCGGGGCGACGTATTTAACAAGGTATTATCAGCGTAGCGAAGAAATATAAAGGCAGCTAGTTAAGGATTGGTCGGAATAAAGAAACCGGGCCATCTCAGGATTATTCTGAATTGATAATGACGTGACTCAAGGGATGAAAATGATTATTTTCTGCGTTGGTTATCGCTGCGCTTAAATAAGATTAAGCGCAGCGCGTTAATAAGCTGCCGCGTCATCTCTCCGCGGTCTCTGCCGCTACAGCCAGCCTGAACGGCGGAGTTTTGCCCACAGTCCGCCGCACGCCAGCAGCGTGATGCCCACCGCCAGCGGGTAACCATACAGGGACTTCAGCTCCGGCATATGTTCAAAGTTCATGCCATACATGCTGAATACCACGGTCGGGATCACCAGAATCGCGCCCCAGCCCGCCAGTTTTTTTACCACCTCGTTCTGCTGCACCGTCACCAGCGCCAGATTGACCTGCATGGCGCTGGTCAGCATCTCGCGCATATCCTCAGCGTCGGTCACCACATGACGTGCGTGATCCTGCACGTCGCGAATATAGGCCCGCAGCGGACGGGGGATCAGATCTTCATGCAGGTGAATAAGCTGGTTACAGATCTCCTCCAGCGGCAGCGCAGCGTTACGCAGCGTCAGCAGATGACGACGCAAGGTGTAGACCGCCTGCACCGACTGACGATCAAACTCGCTTTTGAACAGATCGTTCTCCATCTGCCCGACCCGCTCATTCAGCGAGGTTGAGAGTTCAGCATAGCGATCAACAATAAAGTCGAGCAGGCAATAGAGCGGATAACCGGGTCCCAGTTTAAGCAACGCCGGATTCTCCGCAGCCCGCTGACGTACCGGGGAGTAGCTCTCCGAGGCGCCGTGACGGATGCTGATCAGAAAGTTTTTTCCGACAAAGAAATGGGTTTCGCCCAGTTCGCAACTGTCATCTCTGGCGCGTACCGTCTTGACCACGATAAACAGCGATTCGCCATAATGCTCAATTTTCGGCCGCTGATGGGCGTAAAGCGCATCTTCAACCGCCAGTTCGTGTAGCCCGAACTCCTCTTTAATTTTCGCCATGAATGCCGGATCAGGCTGCCACAGGCCCAGCCAGATAAAGGCATCCGGCTGTTTAATTACTTCACTGATCTGCTCAACATCCACCTCTTCGCCTGCGCATCCCGGACGATAGACCCTGCTGCTTACGATCATCTTCTGCATTCTCCCTTTATCGGTATCAGCAGCTTAGTCAAAGCCGGGCCGGCATCCTAAGAAAAACGGTAAAGATTTGCTGCAACCATTAACGCGACCGGCCTTACCACTTCACGCCTAAGCCGGTGGAGAATGTGCCTTCATTCAGGGTGTCCGGCGTGCCGCTGACCAGGTTGCGGTGATAGCCCAGATGCAGGGTTGACCAGGAGGTCAGGGTATAACGCAGGCCCACTTCCGCATCCAGCGTAAATACCCCATCATCATCCAGCGAATGGCCGACGTCGCCGTTACTGTAGAGCGTGACCGATTTGCCCAGCAGGTAACGCTGGTAGCTCCAGCGCACCGAGGCGCCAAAATGATTCTCCTCGCGGCCATCGCTGTAGCCATAGCCAAAAGCGCCGCCCAGTATCGACACCGAGAACGCACTCAGTTCGGTATCCCACAGCTGGTAGCCGGGACCGGTGCCAATCAGAGCCTGACGCGAAAGATCCTCTACCCAGTCGCGTTTGTAGGTGGCGCGGGTTTGCCAGAAGAACTGTTCTCTGAACAGGTAATCAAAGGCGTAGCGCAGGCTGTAGTTGTCGGTATTGACGTCTTCATTTTCCTGCTCGCGGTTGTAGGTTGCACCGATATCGTGACGCCATTTGCCCTGCGCCAGTTTGGTATTGAGGGAAAAACTGTAATCGTCGGTTTTGGTCGAGGCTTTTTTGACCTTCATGCCGGCGTCGATATTGCCGGTCCACGACAGCTGATCGGTGCGCACTTTGGCTTTCATAAACTCATCGATACGCTTTACCGAGACTTTCTCTTCGCGCTCATTGCGTTCCACCCAGACATAACCCGGATCGGAGGAGGAGAGCCGCACCTGATAGTGCTCGCCGGTCTTTTTGTTTTCGACGTTGACCGGATTATCGCTCGCCAGGGTACTGACCACATTCCAGTCGAGGGTCACCGTGCCGGCATAGGCGGTCTCGATCGCCAGTTTACCGTCGCTCAGATAGCGCACCGTGCCGGTCAGCCGGTCGCCATTATTCAGCCAGACGGTATCCGCAGCGGCCTGCTCTGCCCATCCGGCACAGAGGCCCACCACCAATAGCGGACTGATGAGGTGTTGCTTCGGGCCAGTGATGCGATGCATAGCGTTCCCTGTTAAGGCGTCGTCGTCTTTTACGGGCAATGAGGCACCGCTGATTCAGGCTTAATAATTAAGACTATATCGCGCCGATATGCAATGCCGCTTAACAGGCACCGTTTATCAGTTGGCCACTGCAGCAAAAATAAGCGAAGTGCGGAAAAGGTTATTAACTTATTCGTTATTTGCATAATCCGCGATCTTTTCCAGGATTAAGGAGGTAACCCGAAACAGAAATAAAGGAGGCAACATGAACGAAGAATTTAAAAAGTGCATTGAGGCCTGTTATCTGTGTGCGGCGGCCTGCGATAACTGCGCGGCGTCCTGCCTGCAGGAAGAGAACCTTGAGATGATGCGAAACTGTATCCGGCTGGATATGCAGTGCGCCAATATCTGCCGTCTCGCGGCACAGTTTATGACCCTGCAAAGTGAGTCGGCCCGCCAGCTCTGCCAGCTGTGTGCTGAAGTCTGCCAGCAGTGCGGCGATGAGTGCGGTCAGCATCAGCACGATCACTGCCAGCACTGCGCTAAAGCCTGTCACCACTGCGCTGAAGCGTGCCGTAACATGGCCGCCTGAGCGTCCTGATACCGGCATCGCCCCTGTGCCTATCGGCCAGGGGCGAACAGCCCTGCCCGATAGAGCCGGTCTGAAAACCGCACAAATTACCTGCGCTGCCGCCTTTAATCTCTGCGTCACTTACCCTACACTTTTATCTGTTGCACTAGATAATCAAACACAAGGTAAAAAGATGAGCAGCGAGTCTCGTGCCGACATCGGCAAACAACTGTCGTTCGCCCTGTATGGCGCGGCCAGCCGGATGAACCGGATGCATAAGCCCTTTTTAGATCCGCTCGGCCTGACCTTTCCGCAATATCTGGTGATGCTGGAGCTGTTCAGCGAGACGCCGCGCACCGTGGGCGATCTGGGTATGAAACTGGGCATGGATACCGGCACCATCACGCCGGTTCTCAAGCGCCTGGAATCGGCTGGCCGGATCGTGCGTACCCGCGATCGTCATGATGAGCGGCGCGTTCTGATTACGCTGACTGATGAGGGTGCCGCGCTGCAGCAGACGCTGTGGTCAATCACCGACAGCATCAAATCCGCCTGCAACATGACGGATCAGCAACTGGCTGCGCTGCGCGACACCCTGCTCAACTTCGCCCATCCGGCGTAGTCATTACTCTCAACCACAACGAGGCAGACGATGAATATCAGCATTATTGGCGCAGGCAATATCGGCGCAACCCTGGCACGTAAACTGGCCGCCGCCGGTCACCGTATCCGGCTGGCTAACTCACGCGGCCCTGACTCTATTCAGGCACTGGCAAGCGAAGTGGGTGCCACGGCAGTGACGCGCGAGGCTGCGGTTCAGGATGCAGAGGTGATTATCCTGGCGATACCGTTTGATAAACATCCGCTGATGACCAGCCTGTTAAACGCCGCGCCGTCAGAAGCGATCATTATTGATACCAGCAACTACTATCCGTTCCGTGACGGCGATATCGCGGCACTCCGGAATGGTCAGACGGAAAGTGACTGGGCCAGCGAGCAACTGCATCGTCCGGTGATCAAAGCGTGGAATGCGGTGCTGGCGGCAACGCTGGCCGATAAAGGCCTGCCGGCGGATCAGCCCGGACGTCTGGCGATCCCGGTAGCCGGTGACGATCCGCAGGCCAGAGCGGTCGCGATGTCACTGGTCGAGGCGACCGGTTTTGATGCGGTTGATGCCGGATTGCTGAATGACTCATGGCGTCAGCAGCCGGGCACGCCCGCCTACTGTACCGAACTGACAAAGCCGGCGCTGATTGCCGCCCTGCAGGCCGCCGATCGCCAACGCGCGCCGCTCAACCGCGATGCGTTAATTAAAGAATTTATGTCTGCCGGAGAGCTGACACACGAGGCGATCGTGGCGCGCAACCGTGCCGTGACGGCCAGAACGGAGTAAAGAGCAAAGCATGACCCGATTAAACGCAGCGGTGTCCTGAGCCGGTATGCTGAGTTTCAGACAGAGGATGCAGCGACGTCGCTTGTCGCGGGGATTCCTGCCGATACCGCGCCGCAGCAGAGGCAGCGCGTCCCCTCTGAATGCAACACTCAGCCGTGGGAGTGGATCTCAGCGAGTCGCTGATCTCTCACGGCTATGCACCGTTTACGACAGGTCGTGCAGCGCTTTGCCGGACGGCGGGCTGATGATGAAGTCACTAAAACCGATCGCCAGCCCCTGGCGTTCGGGTGAGCAACCCATCACTCCGACAAAGCGCCGCGCATGGCCTGGCCACGGACAGAGACGTAACAGCGGCCAGTGCTCACCATCACTGGAGTACTGAATGCGCAGCGCCTCATTGACCAGCGTCGCCCGCAGCCAGAAGGTGCGCGGATCGCCGGGAAACAGACCGGTTGACCAGTCTGATCTTTCGCGCGTCACCACACAGCCCATCGCGGGCTGGTCATCATTAAATTCAATTCCCGCCTTAACCCAGTGCGTCTCATCATCCTGAATAAACAGCCCGGCCTGATCGTAGAGCTGGCTGAAATCCGCCCTGACCTGCACCTGTACGGTAAAGTCCTCATCGATCCAGAATCCATAAGCGTGCCCGCTGTGCCGCTCAAAACCGTACCAGGTGCGCTGCCAGAAATCGCTGTTAAGCGCCGTTTCGAAGCGTAGTTGATCTTTTTCAAGGCGGTGGTGCGGTGGCGGGTTAATCCAGACGCCACCCTGGTGGTTAAACGAATCGATGACTGTCATTACGTCTCCTGTTGAGGTGGACTGGCCGTGCAGAACTCTCCTCTATCTTAGCGGCCTTCAACTGATGCGTCGCTGAAGCGCTGATGATGGGAAGCGATTCGCAAAGTCTGTATTCGCGTTCGCTATTGGCCTGGGCCAACGCAGCGACAATATTATTTTCATTATTGAGTGGTCTGATATTTCCGCCAAATAAGCCTTTATTATGCAGGATGTTAAGCTAAAAATATTTCATTTTGTTAATATACTGGCGTAATTCAGGTTCAGCAGCCAGGATTAATTCGTCTGAGGCGATGACCTCACAAACGAATAAGGAGAAATCACCATGGTAGATAAATCACAAATTTTAGACCACGCTCAGGTCGTTGATGTTAATGGTGAACACGTAGGGATTGTTGACCATTTTGAAGGCGATGACAAAATTAAACTGGCAAAAAGCGATCCTGAAGCGGGTGGACAACACCATATTATTCCCTTTAGCTGGGTGAAAGAGGTGGATGATAATAAAGTCATTCTCTCCAAAGCGAAGGCAGATGTTGAAAGCGAGTGGCAATCAGCCTGATTCGCTGGCCGTGGCCCAGGCCACGGCACTGCTTTTCGTGGCAATGCAATGTTATCTTCAACATTATCTCTCCCCACAACTTACCCTCATAACGGGCAATCCATAACACTCATCCCCCTTAGCGATCGTTAAATCCACTCCTCAAATAAGCAGACAACTTTTATCGCCATTAATATTCAGAAACAGATATTCAAAGTATAAGACGACGTTTAATTTTCTATCCCGCTGCGCTAAGAATAAGCTGTCTTAAAATAAAACCCCCAGCCCCAAACATCCTTCAAACCAAAGCGGCCTTCAGGATATTTTCACTGCTTTCGGCACTATCAATACAATGCCGCTGCTGTGGCTGGCCTGGCATCAGAAACGGGTAACGGCTTCAGCCACAACAACGTCGCCGTGATCGGGCGATGATCGGCTGGCCTGATGCCACAGATACAATGCCCTGCCCGCTTACCGGGCAGCTAATGCGATGCGGTCGCCGGGAAGATATTCATCATCGGCGCGGTCGTGACCGGGTAGCTGACCAAAAAGTTTTCTTTCCTCCCTGCTAATAAAGGATTCACCATGAAAAATGCCCTGATCGTGATTGATATTCAGAATGACTATTTCCCCGGCGGAGCCTTTCCGCTTGAGGCCGCCGAAGAGGCGTGCAAGGCGGCCGTTAACGCGATTGATGACGCGCGGGAAAAGGGATGGCTGATCGTCGGCGTTCAGCATATCGCCACGGCTGAAGCGCCGTTTTTCCGTCCGGATACCGCAGGCGCCGCGTTTCATCCTGATATCGCGGTGGCGCTGGAGAATGCACCCGTGGTGGTTAAGGCGGAAGCGGACAGCTTTTTTAACACCAATCTTGAATCGTTACTCAGCGAACACGGTATTACCGATATCTATCTCACCGGCATGATGACCCAGCACTGTGTGACGCATACGGCGCTCTCACCCCAGAGCCAGGCCATGAAAGTCCACATTATCGCAGCAGGCTGTGCCGCGCCTTCCCGCGCGCTGAGCGATCTCGCCCTCTCCGGCCTTCGTGTCCGGTGTAGCGTGGAGTAACAGGCACTGAACTCAACCGCGCCAGGTTCAGGCAGCGGAACCCGCATTGCCCCGATCAGACCGCCGGTATGCCTTCCACCGGCGGTCTCTTGCCACAAAGCGGCCCGCCACCATTGAATCAGCGTCAGACGCCCAGCATCAGCGGTTATCCGCCGGCTCAGGCAGCCGGGCAATTACCTTAATTTCAAAATCAAAACCCGCCTACCGCGGTCCAGTTCGGGTAAGGCGCCTCTGTCCATATTTCATTTTTAATCTCCAGCACGGTGGCAAACTGGTTTTTGCTGCCAGGAAGCCTTTGCCGAACAGGGATTGGCCGCCGCCTCAATCCGCCAGCGTCGGGCTCACCCGCGGTGCGCTGTATCATCATTTCGGTGATAAAAAGGGGCTGCTGGCCGCGGTGGTGTCGCAGGTCGACAGCGAGATCGCGCTGCGTGCCAGAGAGGTGGCCGCTAGCGCCGATTCGGACTGGGAAAAACTGATGTGGGAGGGTGCCGCTTACATTGAAATGGCGCTCGACCCGGAAGTGCAGCGTATCGTCTTGCTGGATGGCCCGGCTTTTCCTGGCGATCCCAGCCGCTGGCCGAGCCAGAATGCCTGTCTCGACGCCACCCGCAGCGCACTGGCGGAAATGGCCGCAAGCGGCGCGCTCAGGCCGGTCGATACTGAAGCGGCCGCGCGCTTACTCAATGGTTCGGCTTTTAATGCCGCCCTTTGGGTCGCAGCGAGCGAGAACCCTGCCATCACGCTGCCAAAAGCGATTGAGGGTTTCAGGCTGCTGGCGAGTGGATTGCTGTCGACCAGCAACAGGCTGCTTTGTGTCACTTTTTCGCTGGCCTATTGCTATCATCGGGTCACCCGCAAACGTCTCCGTCACCAGACCCGCCGCTAAGGCACATATGCCTGACTGTCATGTTCCGGCGATCACGCTGGCTGTGGAAAGCGCAGCGTGAAGCGCGTGATGCCGTGCGCACTCTGCACCTCACAACGTCCCTGATGGCGTTGCATAATGCTGCGCACAATAGCGAGCCCTAACCCGCTGCTGCCCTGATGCCGTGACGCATCGGCGCGCCAGAAACGATCAAAAACGCGTGCCTGCTGGTCAGCGCTCAGCGTCGGGCCGTGATTTTCCACCACCAGTTCGACCGCCGATGGCAGTATCCTGCTACTGATTCTCACCGGCGTGCCGGCATCGCCATAGCGCAGCGCATTGGCCATCAGGTTGGCCAGCGCGCGTTGCAGCAACAGCGGATCGGCCTGCAGTTCACCGTTTAACGCCATCTCCAGCCGCATCGCTTTTTCCTCCGCCATATCGTCGAAATAGCTCCGCAGCTTCTCGCCCAGCGACGCCAGATCGATACGCTGTTCATCCCGTGCCTGACTGGCATCTTCCGCTCTGGCAAGAAACAGCATGTTGTCGATCATCTTCGCCAGCCGTTCCAGTTCTTCGTAGTTGGAGCCGAGCAATGCCTGATAATCACCCAGGCTGCGGGTCTGGCTCAGCGCCACTTCGGTCTGCCCCAGCAGCGTGCCGATGGGCGTGCGCAGTTCATGCGCCATATCCGCCGAGACCTGACTCAACTGCTGATAGCCGGTTTCGAGGCGACTCAGCATCTGATTAAACGCCGCCACCAGCGGCTCTAATTCCGCCTGCGCCTGTCCGGGCATCCGTCGTGCTAAATGACGCACATCGATCGCTTCCGCCTCTGCCGCCAGGCTGCGCAGCGGCGACAGCGCGCGTCGCACCAGCCAGATGCTGATGGCCGCCACCAGCACGGCCGCCAGCGTGGTCGCCAGCACTATCTGGTCGCGGTAATGCTGCAGAGTCTGGGTGCGGTCGCGCATCAGGCGGCCGGTCACGATCTCAATCTGGCCGTTGCCATCGCGGGTTGGTGCCAGCGCCGCCGCCGAGATAAACGGCGTGCCTCCTGCGCTGACAAGATGATGCACCGACGACAGCGTCAGCGGCTGGTCAGCCGGAATCGGCGTGATGGCAGGCAGAGGACGCTGTCCCGGATTCACCACAATCAGCGGCGGCTGGCCGGGAAACCGCAGAACCAGCAACGACTCGGTATTGCCGAGCATGTTGGCAAACAGGCGGGGTTTTTGCTGGATCAGCGTGATGGCATCTTCATCGCGCAGCAGCGTACGAATCTGATCGATGCGCGTCAGCAGGGCAGCATCATCCCGCACGCTGATTTGCGTTGCCAGTGAATGATAAAGCGCGTAACCACAGAGTGAAAAAATAACGATCACCGTGACGCTGAGCATCAGCGACAGACGCAGCGTCAGAGAATGGCGCTTCACGCTTCGGCTTCGCAGCGATAACCCACGCCATGCACGGTGTGAATCAGTGGTTGAGCAAACGGACCATCAATTTTCTGACGCAGACGCTTCACCGCCACATCAACCACGTTGGTGTCGCTATCAAAATTCATGTCCCAGACGCGGGAAGCGATCAGCGTCCGGGTCAGCACTTCACCCGGATGCAGCAGGAACAGGTGCAGCAGGTTGAACTCTTTGTTGGTGAGATCGATGCGCTGGCCACCGCGCTCGACGCGGCGTTTAAATACGTCGAGCTGCAAATCGGCCAGCGTGAGAATGTCCGGCAGCTTCTGCTGGCTGCCGCGCCGCAGTTGAGTACGGACGCGCGCCAGCAGTTCGGCAAAGGAAAAGGGTTTAACCAGGTAATCATCCGCGCCCAGCTCCAGTCCTTTGATGCGATCTTCCAGCGTGCCTTTGGCGGTCAGGAAGATCACCGGAGTGTGGATCTGTTGATCCATCTCCGCCATCACCTGCCAGCCATCGATGCCGGGCAGCATCACGTCGAGCAGGATCAGATCGTAGTGATGCTCACGGGCATAGAACAGACCATCCACGCCATTGTCCGCCACGTCGACGATGAAGCCGGCTTCCGTCAATCCTTTGCGCATGTAATCACGCGCTTTGGCCTCATCTTCAATCACCAGAATTTTCATGCGCCTCTTCCCGCGGGTTGTTTTCAGGGCTGTGCCTGTTGTGCGGCTTGCTCGATCAATTTTACAACATCCTCAGGATGTGACTGATAGACCGAATGGCTGGCACCGGCAATTTCTACCGTATGGCTGTGCGCACGTCGGGCGTACATCCGCTCCAGATCGGGACTGATAATTTTGTCAGCTTTCGCCACCATGTACCAGCTGGGCCGGGTTTTCCACGCCGGATCGGCAATGTTAGCGGTGAACACCGCGGCGTTGGTTGGCATCTGCGCATGTGCCTCAAAGTCAGCCTGCGCGGCGGGCAGGTCGGCAGCAAAATCGCTGTGATAATACTGTGGCGCAATCGTCAGATAGCCATCGGCCGATCGGGCAAACGGATGGGCGCTGTTGGGGAATTTTTTCCCGTTGCTGGCCTCGGTTTCACCGTTGTCCAGCGCATGAGCGGCAATGTAGACCAGCCCTGCCACTTTACTGTCGTTACCCGCTTCACTGATGATCGCCCCGCCGTAGCTGTGGCCGACCAGAATCACCGGCCCATTCTGCTGATCGATAATCCGTCGCGTTGCCGTCACATCCTCTGCAAAACTGGTCAGCGGCTCCTGTACCAGCGTCACCTGATAGCCGTCATGCGTCAGCCGGTCATAGACCGGCCGCCAGCCCGCGCCGCCAACAAACGCGCCGTGTACCAGCACAATATTTTTTACCGGCTGCGACTGCGCTTGCGCCTCACCGCCGGCGACAGCCAGCAGCATACCCAGGGCCAGGGTGATGGTATTCAGTTTCATTGTCATACTCCTGATTGTGAAAGTTCACCTTCAGAATAAGCAACCGGCCCTGACATCAGGGTGAGCGAGTAATGACAAAAGAATGACAGTGGCAAGCGGACGGTTGTCGCGGCCCGACCACGGATGAACTCTCTGGTTCTGCTGCAGCAGATAAAGGGCTTAGCGATTTCAGGGAGAGTTCACGGGGGATTAAGGTCAGCTCATCTGAAAGGACTCGCTGAATGTCTGAATAAACGTCCGCTTCGGGCTGCGAGTTCTGCTGCCCCGGCCGCGCCTCACTTTATCCTTTATTTTTTCGGCTGTTATGGCTTCATCGCTGATTAATACCATGCCACAGCTTTCAACCCTGGCCAGCCAGCGACTGAAATCTGGCTGATATCAGTCGCTACTGAACCAGGGTTAATTCAAACAACGCTGTAGCAAAGGTTAAAGGGTGTTACTTCTGACTTTGCTGTTGATTTTCCGCTTCTTTTTCTTTTTTCTTAGCCATGTGATGACCTACCGCGCAGCCAGCAGCGGCACCTGCAACACCGTGATGGGCAACATGACCAGCGACGCCGCCGACCGCAGCCCCTTTCAGGCATCCCTTCGCCTCAGCCTGCATGCTCATGCCGAAAAGGAGGCCAGCAACCATGATGCCAAACGTTAACTTCTGCATATTTTTTCCCTGTAATAACTGGCGTGTTCCAGTCAGGTACAAGCATAGCCAGTGAAAAGCTGACTTCCTGCAGGAATGGCTAAAACTCAAACTTGTTTACCAGTGGTTACGTTTATCACCGACCTGGCGGGCTTTTCAGGCGTTTGGCGGGTGATCCTCTCTGGCTGGCGCGCTGACAGGCAACGCCCTTATCTGGCCGAAAGCATCACCACGCTATGGGGAAGTCTGATCTGGCGGCCGTTTCCACCTCGCCAGCGCCCTGGGTATGCATGAAGATCACTACAGATCTTTCGTCAATATCTCGCTGTTCTCCGCCAGGATATTAAGCACGGCATTCACATATCTGTCCCTGTTTCCCTGGTGCCACATCACACAGAGCGGCAGCCCTTCAATTTCCATATCATTGACCGGTGCCAGCGGCAGGTACTTTACGCCATCCGCGTTCATGTTGCGGTAAGAGGAAGGAACGAGCGCCACGCCCAGCCCGGCAGCGACAAAGCTCAGGATGGTCTGTTTTTCCTCGGCATACTGCGCAATCACCGGATATCGGCCCGCCGCTCTGAACAGGTTCATCGTCAGGTCATGGCTGTGAGGTCGGGTGCGTCTTTCCGGCACGATGACGGGCTCGTCGCAAAAATCGTCGATGCTCACCTGCGCGTAATCCACCAGCCGGTGATGCGCCGGCACCGCCAGCACGCAGGTTTCATTGGCAATAAAGCGCGTGGTCAGGGTGACGTCGGTCTGTTCTGGCGGCCGGACAAAGACCAGATCCAGCCAGCCGGAGGTCAGTCGTGGGATCAGGCTGTGCGATTTATCTTCGCTGATATGGATATCCGCATCAGGAAAGGCGCTGACGAACAGGTTGAGCAGTTTCGGCAGTAATCCCCTCGCCGCGCTGTCAATGGCCCCGATCCGCAATGTCTTTTTCTGCGCAGCGATGTTTTTATGGAACCTCTGCCGTAACGCATCAAAATCAGCAACCACGGACTTAGCCTCACTCAAAAACTCTGCGCCTTCCCGGGTCAGAGTCACATTCCGGGTCGAACGATTCAGCAGCCGTATGCCTAAATCCTCCTCCAGCAACCGGATAAAACGGCTGAGTGACGCAGGCATCATTTCAAGCTTGCGGGCTGCCCTGCCGAAGTGAAGTTCATCACCTACCACCACGAAGCATCTCAGCTGATTTATATCCATTTTTCGCCCGCATTCAGATTATTCAACTTATTTATATAAACCCTTGCCGATGATAACGCCAGTCAAAACAGCATACTGAGTTCACAACAAAACGATAACAACCCTACCTGACTGTGGAGCATCCTGTTATGCACAATGACCTCGAAAAAAAGGTGATGCGCAAAGTAACGCTGCGGATCATTCCTTTTATCATGCTGTTGTATTTCATCGCATTTCTCGACCGGGTTAACATTGGCTTTGCCGCCCTGACCATGAATCAGGACCTGGGTTTTTCGCCGATGGTCTTCGGGATGGGGGCCGGGATTTTCTTTCTTGGCTACTTTCTGTTTGAAGTCCCGTCTAACCTGATTCTGCATAAGGTCGGTGCCCGAATCTGGATCGCCCGCGTCATGATTACCTGGGGACTGGTCTCGGGTTGTATGGCATTTGTGCAGGGCACCACCAGTTTCTATATTCTGCGTTTTTTGCTCGGCGTGGCCGAGGCCGGTTTCTTTCCGGGCATCATTCTTTATCTCAGCTACTGGTTCCCGGCGGTAAAACGTGCGCAGGTCACCGCTATTTTCATGGCCGCAGCGCCGCTCTCTACCGCGCTGGGCTCACCGATCTCCGCCGCGCTGCTGGAGATGCACGGGCTGATGGGCTTTGCCGGCTGGCAGTGGATGTTCGTGCTGGAGGCGATCCCCGCGTTACTGCTGGGCATCGTGGTGCTGTTCTGGCTCACCGACCGTCCGGCTAAAGCGAAATGGCTGACCGAAGAGGAGCGGAGCTGGCTGCAAAACACCATGCAGGCTGAAGAGCAGGCGCGTGCGGTGGGACAGAGCCACAGCAGCGCATGGCGCGGTCTGGCGGATAAGCGGGTGCTGGCACTGGCGCTGGTCTATTTTGGCACCTCGGCCGGCCTTTATACCCTGGGTATCTGGGCACCGCAGATTATTCACAGCTTCGGTGCCTCATCGTTAGAAATCGGCTTCCTCAATGCTTTCCCGGCAGTGATCGGCGTTCTCGGCATGATCCTCTGGGCGCGCCACTCCGACCGGACCAACGAGCGCAGCTGGCACGTTATTGCTGCCTGTCTGCTGGCCGCGGCCGGACTGATTTATGCCGGCAGCGTCAGCACGCTTTTCTCAGTGATTATCGCCCTGACGCTGGTTACCGTCGGGATCAGCGCATCCAAGCCACCGCTCTGGAGCATGCCGACCCTGTTCCTGAGCGGGCCAGCGGCAGCGGCTGGCATCGCTGCCATCAACTCGATTGGCAACCTCGGCGGCTTTGTCGGCCCGATGATGATTGGCATCATCCGCCAGCAAACCGGCAGCTATACCTGGGGACTCTATTTCGTGGCCGGACTGCTGCTGATTTCAGCCCTGACGGTACTGATACTGTCCGGAAAAGCGAAAAAGCCACAGACCACTGAACTTCATCAACCTCACACCCATTAATCGATACGGAGAAACATCATGCGTAACTACTCTATTGCCGCTATTCCTGCTGACGGTATCGGCCCTGAGGTCATCTCAGCCGGCGTTGAGGTTCTGAAGGCACTGTCACAGCGCGATCCGCAGCTGAAATTTGATATTCAGACCTTCGACTGGGGTTCCGACTACTACAAACGCTACGGCGTGATGATGCCGGAAGATGGCCTGCAGACGCTGAAAAGATTCGATGCGATCTATTTCGGCGCGGTCGGTGCGCCAGATGTGCCTGACCACATCACCCTCTGGGGGCTGCGCCTGCCGATTTGCCAGGGATTCGATCAGTACGCCAATGTGCGGCCAACCAAAATTCTGCCTGGCGTCACCTCGCCGCTGCGCAACCGCGGACCAGGCGATCTCGACTGGGTGATCGTGCGCGAAAACTCCGAAGGGGAATACTCCGGCAACGGTGGCCGCGCCCATAGAGGTCTGCCGGAAGAAGTCGGTACCGAAGTGGCGATTTTCACCCGCGTCGGGGTCACGCGCATCATGCGTTATGCCTTTAAACTGGCGCAATCCCGCCCGCGTAAGCTGCTGACGGTAGTCACCAAATCCAATGCGCAGCGTCATGGCATGGTGATGTGGGATGAAATTGCCGCTGAGGTGGCGCAGGAGTTTCCGGATGTGCAGTGGGACAAGATGCTGGTGGATGCCATGACGCACCGCATGACGCTGCATCCGCAGAGCCTGGATACCATCGTCGCCACCAACCTGCACGCCGATATTTTATCCGACCTGGCGGGCGCGCTGGCGGGCAGCCTCGGCGTAGCGCCGACGGCGAACATCGATCCTGAGCGGCGTTTTCCTTCGATGTTCGAACCGATCCACGGCTCAGCCTTTGATATCACCGGTAAGGGCATCGCCAACCCGATCGCCACCTTCTGGACGGCGGTACAGATGCTGGAGCATCTGGGCGAGCCTGAAGCCGCCGCGCTGATCATGGAAGGCATCGAACATGTCTGCACCCACAGCATCCTGACGCCCGATGTGGGCGGCACGGCAACCACCGCCGATGTTACGCGTGCCGTGGTGCAGTTCATCGAATCCCGTTCAACCGTTGCCGAGAGTGCATAACGATGAGAAACGATCAGGCCGCAGCGATACTGGAGGATATCTTTACGCAGGCGGTTGACAGCGCCCGTCCCGGACCTGTCGTGCCGGCCGCGCTGCCGCGGAAGCCCGCCGGCCGCTGTGTGGTGGTCGGGGCCGGCAAGGCGTCGGCCGCTATGGCGGCAGCGGTGGATGCCGCCTGGCCAGATGTGGAAGTCAGTGGCGTGGTGGTGACGCGCTACGGTCACGCCGTACCCGCCGGACGCATCCGTATTCTGGAGGCGTCTCATCCGGTTTCAGATGCAATGAGTGAAACGGCAGCGATGCTGATTCTGGAAACGCTGCGCGGCCTGACACCCGACGATCTGGTGCTGGCGCTGATATCTGGCGGTGGCTCCGCCGTGATGGCTTTACCCGCGCCGGGTATCACGCTGGCCGATAAACAGTCAGTTACCCGGGCACTGCTGCACAGCGGTGCCAGCATCAGAGAGATGAATCTGGTCAGGCGTCATCTGTCGGCGATAAAGGGCGGCCGACTGGCTGCACTGGCGCAGCCCGCCCGGGTGGTTTCGCTGATTATCAGCGATGTGCCGGGTGATAATCCGGCGGATGTGGCATCCGGTCCGACGGTGGCTGACAGCAGCACGCCAGAAGAGGCGCTGAAGGTACTGGAGCGCTACGCTATTCCGATCTCCGCAGCAGTTCGCCATGTGCTGAGCCAGCCGACGGCATTATCAGGGATGCTGGCTAAAGGTGAGGTCAGAATGATTGCCACACCCGCGATGGCATTACAGGCCGCGGCCAGCGCCGCGCGTCGTCACGGGATCACCCCGCTGATACTCGGCGATGCCATCGAAGGTGAGAGCCGGGAGGTCGCCACCGTTATGGCGGGCATCGCAAAATCGGTGAAGCAGCACGGTCAGCCGCTGAAAGGGCCGGCTGTGTTGCTCTCCGGGGGAGAAACAACGGTCACGGTAAACGAGGCAAAGGCAGGTAAAGGCGGGCGTAACAGCGAGTTTTTACTTGGGCTGGCCTGCGCACTGCGGGGAGAAAGCGGAATCTGGGCCATCGCGGGAGACAGTGACGGTATTGATGGCACCGAGGAGGCTGCGGGTGCGATGGTTTTTCCGGATACGCTGGTGCGCGGTAAAACCTGTGGGCTTGATGCGCTTAGCTATCTGAATGCGCATGACAGCTACAGCTATTTTCATGCGATTAATGACCTGCTGATCACCGGACCGACGTTAACCAACGTTAATGACATCCGGGCCATCTTAATAGGTTAATCTGTGGCTCTCTCTGCAACGGAGAGAGCCACTGTTTATTTCTCTTATTACGCGAACAAAGATGTCGCTGGACTGGCATTTTTCCTTTAAACCGGTCTGCGCAGGGAAGAATGAGCAAATGCTCATTTATCCTCCCTCGCCCCGCCTCACTTTATTCGTCACTTTTTCGGCAATGGATAATCGTGATTTCTTCGCTATCGATTGAAACCAGCCCGTAGCTTTCAGGACTGGCCTGCCAGCGACTGAAATTGGCTGAAATCATTCATAACTGAACAGGGTTAATTCAAATAGCCCGGTGATACAGGTTGAAGGCAATCTGCTCCTTGTTGATTAATATACCGCGATGTTAGTCATGTCTTCATCAGTAACGTGAGGACATCCTCATGAAGAAGCGACTTTCCGACGAACAGATCATCAGTATCCTATCCTGCGTCAGGCTGATGCCGGTGTTTCCTCCGGGAGCTCTGCCGCCAGCACGCTATTGCCGGCGCCATATTTTATAGCTGGCGCAGAAAGTATGGCGGCATGGAGGTGCCGGAAGTTAAACGGCTGAAGTCGGCTGAGGAAGAGAACGCCAGACTCAGGAAGCTGCTTGTCGAAGCCATGCTGGATAAGGAAGCGCTTCAGGTGGCTCCTGGGCGAAAGTCCTGACGACAGCCCAGAAACGGCAACCCGTGCTGTTGATGTGTGTTGCGGCCGGTATGTTGCAACGTCGAGCCTGCAGACTCACTGGTTTGTCTCTGTCGGCCTGCCACTATGATGCTCAACGTCCGGCTGATGACGCGCAGCTATCTCTACGCATCACTGCGCTGGCACCTGAACGCCGCCGCTTTAGTTACACAGCTTCTGCGGCGTAAAGATCTTTATGTTAATCACAAGCGGGTTTATCGCATCTGTCAATTTAATGGCCTGAGCGTAAAACGCAATATTATATAGCGTCTGTGCCTTCTTAATCTTCCCCCTGTGCAACCACACAGTTTATAATCAAACCTTGTTATGGACTGAAAACAGTTATTGTTCGCGTCACAAAGGTTATTTCACCACTAACATTTACACAACGCGTGTAAGAACACCCAGAAACCAAGGCCACAAAGACCATAAAAAATGTAAAAAAAGATCACATAACGAACAGGCAGGCCGGAAAGCAATAAAGCCTTTCCGACCAAATTTTATTTATGGCTTTAGTGTTTATTTTCTGAAAATTTGAATTCTCAAACACATTAATTTTTAAAAAAATACCCAGCAGGAATGCATAATAAAATAGATACCAGCTCTAAAAACAGCAATGGAAACATTCCTTTTTTTGCAAGCCACTTAGCTTACTCCTGTTCATTAGCTAGCCTGCACTTTCTAATTAATTTATGAAAAGCTTTTATTTTTAAATATAAAGAATCTCAATTCAAAATACACAGTGAATGCGCAATATTTAACCAACAATTTGTAAATAAATGCAAATTCAGATGATAACTAGTTATTAGCATTTAAAGAATTTCATTATTAAAATAAATCCTATAAGTTTATCATGTCAAATTAAGAACCTTAATGCCGCTCCATACACCTCACTGTATTTTCAAAGGAAATATATTTTTTGAAAGGAGCATTATGAACTTACGCACTTCAGGGAAAATTGATAAAATATGGCTTTATATCAGAATTCTATTAACCCTGTTTTTTGGCAGAAAATAGCCATCGCCTCGAGATAGTGGTCATCGCTCGCATAGATAAGAACTTCCAGATCATCAAGATTACCTGGATCATCAAAATTACAATGCCTCTTTGGCAGAAGCGGACCAGATAACTGAGCCGAACGTCCGCTATGAGAGAGTTTACAACGCTAATAAACCGCTCCCACTGTGTTGATATAAAATTCACCACTCCTGAATAAATAGATGGACTTAACCTGCACTAAAACTGATCGTGAGCAATACTGTCTGACAAAGATGATTTAAAATTATATCTATTGTTTTCATCATTTATATTGCAGCTATGTTCTCCCCTAAACATCTTTTAATTCCCCTATCCATAGTTACAAGCCTCACGGCTCAAGCCCTGAATTTTTCTTCTACCCTTTTATATCTGGATTGCCCGGAAAGAGGTCGTATCGAGGTTATCCTTCACGTCTATAATCATACTGAAGAGAAGTGGAAGGATAACTTTGAGGTAGGTGCCGGACACAAAAAAACAGGCAGGCTAGAGCTTGTTAAATTCGTCAATGGCGACGTGCTGATTCATGACAACAAGAGTGATGACTTTAGCTATCTTTATTATGGAACAGGCCCCATTAAACATTGCGTTAAAATAACCGAACGAACTATCCACCCTACATTCTGAATGATTTTGCGCCGGATATAGTGTAGGTGCTATACCGGTCTTACTTTCCGGGCAGACGTAATGCCCGACCGTCATTCAAAACAGCCCTGGAAATTTTAAAGTAAAATCCTGATCAATGACTTTTATTTAACATCATCTCAATAATAAATATTCAGAAGACAGATATTATATGAGGTTGTCTCTACCCTGCTTTCTCAATATCTCAATAAGTCTTCTGACGGTTAGTTCTTAGCGATAACAGAACAACATCTGTGAGAAGTATCACTTTAGCATTTTATGTCATCCATAAGCGTGTAAAGTCAGGCCAACCCAACTCGCAGGTTTCCACCCCTTTGACCTGCTCAGGCACAAGGAGTCGCCAGCGCTGGATATACAAAGGAGTCACCCACCCGTTATGCTTTAAATAACAGAACAGACGCCTGATGCGGCGTGAGTGCTGTGACGGAGATCCTTTTACCGCCCTCTTCAAAATTTGTTCACCCCGCTCATTAAAGTCTTTACCCCAGAATGCTCTGAACATATGACAGTGTCGGTAATGCTCTTCCAGTGTGCCGGCCAGGTGCGCGCCCATCGGCTGGAATCCTAAACATAAATCAAACGATGACCAGTCCTCCTCCGGTAGTAGCCAGTGGCTGGCTGCCCGCGTCGTCACATTCAGCTGGCAACCCCGCCACCGCAGACTTTTCTTTAATTGCTCTATCAGCGTTGTCAGTTCGGGCAAGAGGCAGTAAACAATATTCAGTTGTGGCGGCAAGTCAGCAGACTCTACCTCGCTATTTTCCCCGCGCAGCCACTCAGGGCATTCTGCAATCGTTGTGGTCTCCATCAACATACGCTGCACATGTCCCTGAATGATCCGCCGGATAACAGCCTGCTGTGCCAGCGTAGTTGACTTCCGCGTCGAGTTATAAGTCAGGAAGGTAACCCCTCCATCTCCGGATAGTATTTTCACATCTTCAGACGAGACAGGAAGCTGCGCTGTTTTCAGTGTAATTACCGACCAATCCGGCGCAGGGCGCGGGTGGATGTTGAAACTTACTTTTGCTACCTGAGGCCGTTCCCCATACCAGAATGCTGAACGCTGTAAAACCAGAGCCGATTCTGTATGCTCTTTTATTCGAAACGGACCGAGTCCGATAGTATGGTCTTCAGGGTGTGACAGGGAATAAGCCGGATGTGCCAGTCGGTGTGGCAGTAAAACATCAGGATTTGTCAGCTTCAACTGCAGGACATATCCCGACAGAGTGATCTGTGCCACATGCGGTAATCCTGGTCCGCCAACATGACGCTGCAAGGCTGATACAAGTTGTTCTGGTCGCAGCGGCTCCCCATTGTGCCAGACTAATCCCCGTCGCAGATAGAGCGTCCAGCTCAGACCATCAGCGCTGACTTCAGCAGTATGTGCCAGTCCAGGAACTGGCCCGGCCGCTCCCGGCACGAATCGCATCAGCCCTGCATGTACCATCTGTATAAGATGACGTTCAGGCCATGCGGTATAAAGGGAAGGCGTGATTTTCATCAGGGGGCGGAAAAAAGGAATAACATATCCCTCCCCATCATCGTTATCTGCTGAATAAACCGGCCCCGAGATAAGAGTTTGATCTGTCTGCATTGCATAGTCACCGTCGAGCAAAGCCTTAAGCGCCGCAGGATCAACGCGGCACTGAAGCACGCCGGTTGCGCCACGACCCGCCCTGGCTTTCCAGTTCAACCAGCCTGATTGCTGCATTTCACTCAATAATGTCCTTGCATAACGGGGGGAGCAATACAGGGCTTCTGCCACCTCATTCAAAGATACCTGAGCGGGTTCGGTACGCCAGCGCATCAAAAGCCGTTGATAGCGGAGCAAAAGTCGTTTTTGGTGTGAGGAAAGACGTTCTGTCACGTAAAAAATCTCCGGTTTATATTTATTAAGGACTATTTTGATAATTTCTGCGTATAAGGATCAGCCCGAAAATCACTGATTAGCGGTATAAACAGTTATTTATTTTTCAGAAAAAGCTCTCGCCCCCTCTGGCCTGCTAAACGCGGGCACGGCGCAACCAGAGAATTACATCTTATCTTTCAAATAATTACCTCAATCCATGATGGACTTTTCAGGGCAAAACAAGCCTCGAATGAGTCCGGTAATTCTGCGCAGCACGGAAAATATTTTTTTAGCAATAACGAGCTCAGCTTTATATATTTTCAAAACCACAGAGCTCCCCTTTACGGTGTAATTAATATTCCCCTGAAATTTGCGCGTGAACCTTTCCCTCATCGACAATAAACTGTATTGCCCTGCTTCCCGGTACTGCCAATAGATATGCCGTAAGGGATGATCACAAAACATGCCCCACGGTTTTTTACTGTCTGTAAAATGCAGGATGTGGGGAGAATTTATCGCCTCCTCAGCCATTGCCAAAGAGTATTTATGCTCAAGCTCGTTAAAGGTAAACATCCGGCTGCTAACGTTCCATTTGAGCGGGAGCGTTTTAATGCAGTCTTTAAAGATAATATTCAGGATGTCCTGATCCTGCAGAGTGATCAGCCCCCTGTGCTGATAAAAACGTTCAAAACAGGTCATAAACATATCCGGGAAGCGTCGGTTTATTTCCCTGAAGTTAAACAGTAGCACGCCTGCGTTGATGTAATCCTGATGCGCATAGGGATGCAAACGTCGCGCCTGAAATACCCCGCCCTCATCCTGAACGCCCGCTATGCAGTAGCCTTCTGTCTCTGTATCCCACAGTTCTGCAATGTTTCCGCAGACAACCACATCTGAGTCAAGATAGATGATTTTTTCAATAGTGGCTGGCAGCAACCTTTGCATCAGCAGCCTGTAGTAGGTGTTAAGTGAAATATATTTTCTGTTCAGTGGTAATGCTGGCAGCATACTCGCGCTGACCGGCAAAAAGTGAAATTTCACCTCCGGTGCCCGAATCTGCGCTGACTTTATTTTCTCCCTGTTCGCCTGGGTTAATCGTTCGTCACAGATAATATAAAAATCAATCACCTGCTCAGGGTGCGCATTGCTAATCAGTGAAGTAATGGCCACATCGGCATGCGGCGCATAATGGTCATCAAAGGACATACAGATGTTCACCTTGCCGGTCCTGCGGACTGCCGGCGTGACGACAGGATGCGAGGCATGTAAAACCGCTTTCTCCGTCACGCCATAGGCCAGCGCCAGGGTCCCTACTTTCAGGCCGGGATAGGTGTTTTGCGCATATACCCGATAGGCGTTTAATAAACGCTCTCCGATAAAGCCGAAAACCCGTTGCTGATACGGGTCATAGCCGGAAAGATCAATGCGCTTTTCAGCTTCGCCAAGCACGCCAAATAAAAACTGGCAGTACTCATGAAAGTAAAGGGACTTCATTACTGCAATATTTCCCCATGAGCAACTGCTCTCGCTCAGGCTTTGCAGTAACGGCAGATAATAATCTGGGTACTGTTTTTTCACGATCTGCAGGACGGTATCCAGCACGCGAACATCATGTTCCCTGGCATAAAAGTCACGGGCACTCATCACTTTTTTGGGCAGACCCGCCGGATGAATTTGCCACAGAGGAGATGTGATGATGTCATACCGGGCGCAGGTCTTCCTGACGTTATCCGGCGTCCATCCAAAATCCTGAACCTGCTTATCCGTTATTTCGTTGAAGATGTAACACCCGTCATCCTCAGCCCTGAAATTAAGCAGGCGGCGATAATGCATCAGGCCATAGTAGTCGGCATTAAGATTCTTCCACGCCCAGTAAAGCGCTGTCAGTTCACACCACGAGGCGTTTTTATCCGAAATATTGTCTCCGGTATTATCCGGTACTGCGTAGTCCAGACTGAACTCACTGATGCTTTTTCCGACCTGAACAGGAAGGAAGCACTCGTTTTTAACAAAAGGGTATGACCTGTGATGGCAAACCAGAATTTTAATATTCATTTTCGTTTATAAAGTTAGTGATATTCAGTGGTCACTTGGTAGCAGTGCACGCAGCGTCCCGGTAAAGGAAATTCAAATCATTGAAGCGGCAGATAACCGGCTCTGTGAGGCGCCTTGATACAGAAGGCAGTAGACAAACAGAGCCAGGCACCATGACGGCTATTCTCTTATGTGTGATAGGTCCGTACGCATGCCATCCAGGAAACCTGCACGCCAGGCCGCCATCGCTGGCAGGCGCGGCTGATCAAGCAGGGCACCATAAAGCTGCAGCGTCAGCCGCAGTAAGGTGACAGATCGCGACCACGGCGAACCGGCGCGGGAATGCCGCAGCCATAAAAGATTTCGGGTCAGGTAATACCGTTTACGAGCACAAATGCGCCCCTGTGAAGGAACATCATGGACGTAACGCAGGGCTGGCGACCAGACCAGCCTGGCCCCTTGCCTGGACAGGGAGGCCCCTGCGCTGAGGTCGTCATAATAGATAAATAACCGTTCATCCAGAACGGCGCGCAAGCGTGTCAGCCATTCACGACTGACGCAGGCCCCCACGAACGAAAGGCTCTCTACCCGGGTACGGCTTACACTGGGCCGGAACGCTGCCGGGTTCCAGGCATAGTGCAGAGTCTGCCACAGGGTAGCCGGCACGCGGATGAAGGGCAGGTTCATGGTACAGGGCTGACCGTCCGGACGACGAACATCGCTGCAATATGCATCGGCAACCGGCTCCCGGGTCAAAGCATCAAGCCAGTCATCCGCCGGCCAGGCGTCATCATCCGCCAGGCAAACATGCGTCCAGCCCGGCTGTTCCGCCAAAGCTGCGAGGCCGGCACTGAAGCCGCCAGCTCCGCCAGTGTTCTCCGGCAGTGATAGCACCTGCAAACGCGGATCGTTCTGCTGTGCCAGCCAGTCACCAGTACCATCGGTGGCGGCATTATTAACCACCAACACGGAATGAAACCCCTGCGCCAGCGTATGCTTCAGTGCCCGTCGCAGCTTCGGCAGGCGGTTATACGTTACCATCAGCATCGCCACCTTCATGACGCCGCCTCTGGCCATGCAGGAGAGCTTAAAAAGGCCTGGGCCGCCCCCATGGCCTGCGCAATGGTGGCATCCATATCAAGGTAGCGACAGGTACCAAGCCGGCCAAGAAAAGTGACGTTCGGCTGCTGCCGGGCTCGTTCCTGATACTGAGTTAGCAGAGTTTCTTCTTCTGCCATGCGGACCGGGTAGTACGGGATATCGCCAGGGCCGGCCTCTCGGGAATGCTCCCGAAAAATAACGGTTTTATCGTGGTGTTCCCACGGGCTCAGACGGGCATGGTCAGTGATACGGGTCCAGGGGATGTCAGGATCGGCATAGTTCATTACAGCGCAACCCTGCCAGTCTGCCGGCACGACCTCCCGGACAAAATCCAGCGTCCGGTAGCGCAATCTGCCAGCATCATGACCAAAATAGGCATCCAGCGGACCGGACCAGAACAGATGTCCCCGCCGCGCCAGTTCCCTGGCCTCTGCTGGCGTCACCTTATGGCAGGTATGCACCTGAATGCCCGGGTGGTCCAGCATTGCCCTGACCAGCCCGGTATATCCTTCCGCAGGCATTCCCTGATACGGGTGACTGAAGTACCCGTCACTGAAATCAAACCGGAACGGCAGTCGGTTCAGGATGGCGGCCGGCAGCTCCGAAGCCGGACATCCCCACTGTTTTTCGGTATATCCCCGAAAGAAAGCGTCATACAGATCCCGCCCCATCAATTGCAGCCCCCGGGCCTCAAGGTTCCCCGCAGCCTGAGCCGTGCCGGTCGTCAGCGAGGTCAGCCAGTCACGCGCCTGGCGCGGCGTCATCGCCTGGCCCCGGAACTGGCTCAGGGTTAGCAGGTTGACCGGCAGGGACCAGACCTGGCCGCGTGCCGTGGTAAAGACCCGATGAAAATAGGGCATAAAGCGGGCAAAACGGTTCACAAACTGCCAGACAGCCTCATCCGCCGTATGGAAGATGTGGGGACCGTACTGATGCACTCTGACCCCCGTTTGTGAACAGCGGACGTCATAACAATTTCCGGCCAAATGGTCCCGCGCTTCGTACAGGGTAACGGTAATGCCCTTCTCTGCCAGAAGGCGTGCGACGGTGCTGCCGGCCAGGCCAGCACCGACGATAAAAACGGATGGTAATAGCATAGTGAGACTCAGATTAACGTTGGAAAACCTTACTGCCTGGCAGCCTTCATTGCCGTTTGATAACGAGGCAACAGCTCTTTCGGCGTGCCGTCCGCCACCAGCCGACAATTTTCAAACCACAGTACCCGGTCACAGAACTGGCGGATATCCGTCGGGTTATGGCTGACAAACAGCAGCGTAACGCCCTTTTTCCGGAAGGCGGTCAGCACATCCAGACAGCGCTGGCGGAAGGCGATATCTCCGACGGCCAGCACCTCATCAACCAGTAAAATGTCCGGTGAGACTTCGGTAATAACGGCAAATCCCAGACGGGCCTGCATACCGCTGGAATAAATGCGTACCGGCTCATTGATAAAGTCACCCAGCCCGGCGAACTCTATGATGCGCGGCATAGCCTGACGGATGTCCGCCTGACTCATACCCAGCAGCGTGGCATTCAGACGGATATTCTCGCGCCCCGTCAGCTCCGGATGAAAACCAGCGCCCAGTTCCAGCAGAGAGGCCACCCGTCCACGCACCGTTACTCTCCCTGCGGAGGGCTGCAGTACGCCGGCCACCAGGGACAAGGTGGTGCTTTTACCGGCACCATTGCGCCCCATCAGGGCCACGGACTCTCCCGAATGAACAGAAAAACTGACGTCATCCAGCGCGGTATGGGTACGGTGCCGCCACAACGCCAGAGCTCGCCGGGGATGCAACAGCAGGGACTTTAGCCCGCTCCCCAGATGGTGATACAACGGATACCGCTTAATCACATGATCAAAGGTTATGACCGGTTGCTTTGCCTTCATCACAGCACCTCCGCCAGTCGTGGAGCCAGGCGGCGTAGTACCTGTGAACCCGCCAGTAAGCTCAGAAGCACCATCAGCGCCATCACCGGAAAGCGAGATAGCGTGACCTGGTTATCCAGCAACAGCTCGCGCCAGGCCATGACCAGCGGAGCGGCCGGATTCAGGTTCAGCAGCCACTGCCAGCGCAGAGGCAGCATATCCGGTGCCCAGATGATCGGAGTGGAATACATCAGCATCATGATGCCCAACTGAACAAAACGTTCCAGGTCGCGCAAAAACGGCGTAAGGCTTGCCAGCAGCAAGGTTATGCCCGTCAGCAGCAGCAACTGCAGCAGGAAAAGTAACGGTATCGCCCACAGCCAGCACAGGGCTGGCTGGTGGCCATACCACAGTAAAAATCCAGTCAGAACCGGAAGCGCGCACAGAAAGTGCACCCCTTCCATCAGCACCTGGCTGAACGGCAGAACGCCGCGCGGGAAGGCGGTTTTACGGATGATGGCGCTGTTGGCCAGAAACGCATCAGGAGCATTGCCCAGTGAGGCGGCCATCCACTGCCAGGGGAAGAGTCCGCTCAGCAGGAACAACGGGTACTCAGCTACCGGCACCCGCATTACCTTGCCGAAAACGACCCAATAAATCAGACCAAAGGTCAGGGGATGAGCAACCGACCAGACGTACCCCAACAGACTGCCCCGGTACCGGACCTGCATTTCCTTGTGCAGCAGCACCAGCACCATTTCATACCAGCGGCGAACCGAATAGCGGTGAGTCATAGCAGCACCTCCCGGGTCTGACGACCAAAAGCGGCTGGATCTGCTCCGGTCAGGGCGGCATAGCACAACAGATTCTGACGGGCCGCAGCCTCGGCGGTAAAAGACTGCAGTACCCTTTTGCGTCCTTCAGCCCCCGCCCGGATGGCATACTCGCGGTCCCGCAGTACCCGGGCCAGCGCCACGGTAAAGGCGGACACGTCACCGTCCGGCACCCTGATGCCACACCCATCATCCGGCAATAGTTCCCGGACGCCGCCGCGGTCAAACGCCACCACCGGACGCCCGCAACTGGCTGCTTCCAGCAGAATGCGGGGAACACCCTCTGCATAACGGGAAGGCAGCGCCACCACGGTGGCTCCTGCCAGCACCGCTGGCATATTTTTCTCTTCAACCTCTCCCAGCCATTCAATATCCCCCTGCGAAGCCAGCAGACTGAGCACGCGTTCGGGGATAGCATCCGGATCGCCGGGAACCGGCAGACCGGCCACCTGAAGAGTCAGGGCTATTCCCAGACGCCGCAACGTACGACAGACGCCAACCAGCGTATCAAGCCCTTTAGACTGGATAAGGCGGGCCGCAAAGAGAACCACCGGCGGCTGTGAGGCCGGCAAGGGAGAGTCCCTGTACACGAAGGGGTCCACGCCAGATACACCGGTCACCCGGGTGGCGCGCTCGGGCAGACGAGCCAGATCTGTTAATCGCCGCCGGTCATCTTCGTGCTCGAAAGCCATCAGACAGGTCGGATGGCGGGCTGCAAATCGCCAGACCTGGCAGACCAGCCTTCTCAGAAGCCGTAACGACAATCCCCGACCGCTAAACAACCGTCCCAGCCCCGGGAAGCTCATCATTACGCGATAGCGTCCGGTCAGCATGACAGCGATCAGACAGGGTTTAAGCGTGATGGCGTGCACCACATCCGGCTGGAGTCGCTTCACCTGACGCCCGACCTGCCACGCGCTAAGCAGAAAATTCAGCGGACTGCGGGAGGTGGCTTTCAGGACGAGAGAATGGACCTGCAGGCCGGCGGCTTGCATCGTCGCCATCACAGACGGCGACGACGACCGAACCAGCACGTGCACCTCCATGCCGGCAGCGCGTGCGGCGCGAGCGCGCGCCAGCCAGTGCAGAACAAAGTAACGGTCATCGTTGACAATAAAACAGAGCCTCATAGCTGCGCTCCTGTAAGGTGAAAACGGGGATCGCCGGGAAAGCTCACCCGCGCGCGGCGTAGTGTGTCCGCCGCAAGCTCCTCACGACCCAAAGCTTTTTCCACACGGATAAGAGAGTCCATCAGATTCGGATCGTTATGGGCGGACAGGTAGCCGTTAGCCTCCTGAACAAAGGCCTGCAGCAGCTTTACATCCCGGGGCTGGTTATAAGCAATCAGCAGGCTGACACAGCGGTCAAACTGCAGGCGATCCGCCTGCATCAGCTGCGATACCTCGGGCAGAAAAAGCGTTATGGGAGATGAAAAACCGCTTTTCTCCACCTCACGCAGATGAATGAGGTTTAGGGTACACGCAGCAAGCACCACGAAGCCGGCCAGACCGGCAGGAAGGGCCAGCCACGCTTTTCTGGCGACATCTTCGCACCGACGGCCGTCCGGCAGCGCCAGACGCCAGAGCAACAAGAACAGAACGAAGTGCAGGGCTGACAGATAAAACGGAAATTCGGTCATGGCGTGCAGCGCCAGCGGCAGGGACAGCGGCCAGAGGCTGATATAATGTCGGGCTGCACCCGGCCTTCCTTTTGCGCGAAGGAAAGAGACAGCTGGCAGCATCCAGAGCACGCCGGCGAGCAGCAATCCGGCGAGCGCTACAGCACCGCCCTCCGCCCAGACGTACAGCAGTTCATTGTGAGGATAGATAACCCGCTCCGGGGTCGCGCTGACCTCACCCAGCGCCTCAAGCCCGTCTGACCAGCGTCGTTCAAAGCTGCCGAGCCCGCTGCCCGCAAGCGGACGTTGCTTTATGAGCTCTGCCGTCACGCGCAGCATCTGCAGGCGACGTTCGCGAGACTCGCTGCGCATCCGGTCGAGGCTGAAAGTGTCGGCCGCCCGAGGTGAAACCGCATGAGCGGTTGCCACAACGACCTGCGGTTGCACGGAAAGTACGCCGATGGCCATAATGCTACTGAGAAGGACACATCCCCCCAGCGCGCGCCAGTGACGGTGCCGACCAACCAGCCACAGCACGCCGCCGCACGCCAGAAGTCCTCCCAGCCAGCCGGTGCGGGAGCGGGCTACGGCCAGCGCAGCCAGAATAAGCGCCAGCGCGAGCCAGCCGCACAGGCGAAGGCTACGGCGACGAACGGGTAGAGAAAGAAGGCACCACAGCGTTGCTCCGGCACCTGTCGCCAGAAACGACCCCAGCAGGTTCACCTGCCCCAGACTGCCGAGCGCCCGTCCCTGGGCGGAAAGCACGTCATAGTGAAGCATGCCGCGAACGAAAGGGCTCAGGGGAAACAACAGCTGGGCCAGCGCCATCAGGGCCTGTAATAAGGCACCCGCCGCCAGAACGGAAACAAGCAGCGCCCGGCCCCGCACGCCGAAGCGAACATGCAGCAGCAGAATAAACAGTCCAGTGCCGGCCCACAGCCCGACCAGGCGCGGCAGGGCATTAAGCCGCCAGGCCGGCACCGTCGTCCACAGCAGTGGCAGGGTCATCAGGACGGCCGCTGACAGCACCCCGACAACCAGCCCGCGCGGCGCAAGCGTGTTGCGTGCGCACCACAGAACAACCAGCCAGATCGCCACGCAGGCCCAGACCAGCAGATTGTGCCCCCCCAGCATGCCGGGGCCGACGCTGCCGGAAAAGGGGAGCGTCACGCATGCAAGCAATACAACGGCAGGAATGCAGCTGCGCTGAAATTTATTACCCAGCATCACGAGAAAGACACCCCGCGATGGGCGCGCAGCCCAAAACAGTCTTCTTCATCCAGCTCGCCAGCAATGGCCACGTCACGCAGGTAGGCCGTGACGTCATAAAGTAGCGCAGCGGCTTCTGAATCTACATTACGCATGCGACGAGCTGTGTCACGCACCCTTGTCTCAAGCGCACGCCTGCCGCCGCCATAGTTAATAACGGCATTCTCAAGCAGGCGAAGACGATGGTAGTCTTCACGAATGCCGGTGATATCAGAAATACCAACCGTAAAAGCGCGATTATTATCGCCACCGCGACGGCGTGAAAAAGACATAATAAGCTCCCCGCCATCCGGAAGATGGCGTATATAATTAATAAGCTGGCATATAAAGCCGAAATTAAGCGGGCGTAGAAATCACATAAATAAAAAAACTTTATACTTCATGAAATTTTAAATAACCGCGAAACTACTGCTCGGTCATAACCATTACCGCACTGGCGGTAAAGGCACCGGTGGGAATATTTTTGGCCTCGACAACAGGGTTGCGAACCGCCTGAAATTCCAGTTCGCGATCGGTGTAACCATTTTCGAAAGTTTCGATTATGGGTGTGGAAGCAGGACCGACCAGCTTTCCATTATAAAAAATGGCAACCCCGAGGTTTGGGGTACTGGTTGAAACCACTTCATTGCCATTAACAGTTAAAGACGTGAACTGAAACGTTGTTTTCACGGTAACCCCGGCATCGCGGGTACAGAGCACCGGAAATGTCTTTTTGATATTACCTGAGGTGCCGCTTGCTGGTACGGTGGCTATCTTACTTCGCTCAAGCATACCCAACTCTACATCCAAATCTGTATGATAGTTTAAGTAACATGTTGCTGGTTGAGAGGGTAATAAATGAGCATCAGCACATACTGCGCCATCCCATTGGTGGGTTGACCATTCATTTCCCGCATCATCAACCAGTGTGTAGCAAACCATAGATTTAGTTTGTAATTTTGCTCCTACAAAGCTACCAAAATAAGGCTGCTGACTTTCTATCGTTTTGTTTTGTTCCAGCCTAACGGATGCAACGGAATCATAAAATGTATAGCTCTTTGAGATCGTACATGCAACTCCCCATGAGCCTGCACATAAATGCAGCCTTGATCTATAAGTGCCCGTATATGGAACATAAAACGTGCCCCACAACACAAAGCTCATATACTTACCGTCATTTTCATAAGCGGCGTTGAATTCTTGACCGACATCGTACCCCCAAGGTGCATCTTTGTACGGAACGCATAATTTATAATAGCTAAAGGTGTTTATACCTGTACCCGCACAAGCTTTGTTGCTTGGTGAAATTGAAGTACCCATCTGAGCCCCCATACCTGTGTTCCAGTATGTATTGGCAGCAGCACTCAAGCTCCACAAAATAAATGAAACAGCGAATAAAAAATTGACCTTATATTTCATTTACCACTCCAAAAACCATTTAACCAAGGGGGGGGGGGGTGGAATCAGAATCAATCTAATTCCCACCCACTTATTATCTTAATAATTAACGCCCAGCACAAAACCACTGAATTATGGAAATTTATTCACATAACATCAGTTAAAAATAAAGATGAAACTGCCTACCGAGACTTTCTTAACCCAAAACAAGGATTATTAACAGGAGCTTTGCAAATAAATCTTCACCATGAGAAATGAATTCCCTATGTTTTTTCAGGTCAGACATAGTCCACTACTAACGTTCCTGTAGCTACAAACGACTGGTCTGTCAATTGTACATCCGGGTCTTTGACCAGACGAACCTGAAGTGACGGTGGATTTGCCGGGTCAGTAATTGATATATATGTATTGAGCTCAATAGGACTGCCATCTTTAAGCACCTGCGCGCCCAACCCGGTAACGTCGGTTGCTATGGCCTTCGTATCCCAGGTGGCAGGATTCGCCTTGATAAACATTGAAACCTTATCCTTACTGGTTGCACCGCCGCAGTTCAGGCTGTAATGCAGGTCCTGAACGTACCTTCCGGTATCAATTTTACTTATACCCACATTGCCAAAAGATACCATTATTGGCTGGTCACCGTTTATAGCGCAAGGCGTGGTTTGCACCATGTATATCTCGAATACTATTTTCTTAGTGTCTCCAGTTTGCGCAGCATAACAAAAAAATCTGCCCGTCATGACCAGGACAAATACCATTATAAATTTCAGTATTCTTTTACACATAATTAGATTTTCTTCGCCCATCGAGAAGCCTTACTGAAACTCCATAGTCAGGACAGTTTCAGCCAGCACCATCGACCCGTTGAAATCTGCTGTTCCTGTCTGAACAAGCTTAGCCTCCAGCTGCGGTGGATTGGTCATATCAACGTTGAAGGGGGCTCCTACATCCTGTATTACACCGTTTACAAGAAGTTCAACACCCAGAATGTTTGAAGCGCCTACTACAGTCAGTAATTTATGTCCATCGAAGTCCACCCCATTTCCATGGTAATCAGTAAATGTCATTGTAGCTGCACCTTCAGTATCACCGGAGCAGGTCATTGCACCATCAATCGCCAGGGTATATTCACCAATTAGCCTGAAGCCATTTGCCATGCTGTAGGTAACATTTTTCCATTCCTGATAGGTTATGTTACCCCCGCTTCCGGAGTTAAAGGTACAGCTCCCCGTTACCACCACCGTGCCGCTGATATTGATATTCATTTTGAACTGGTCGCCCGCTGCCCGCCCGCTAAGCGCCATCGTCGGAGCGCTGAACAGCAACATCGTCACTGTTACAATCAGGCCGGGGATACAGCGTTGAATAAATGTATTCATCTCGTCATGGCTCCGTTTACGGGTATTCCGCGTCAATCGTGGCCGTGGCGGAGAAGGCGCCGGGCACCAGTGACTGATTTTTAATGGCGTCCGGCTCAGCCTGCACATAGGCCTGCAGAACGATTTCCGTCGTACCGTCATTTAACGCAAATCCGGTCATGGCCTGATTCACCGGCAGGTTTTTACCCTCCGGGGTTTCAATACCAATGGCAACGCCGGCGCTGCCGGAGCCCGTCGCGGTCAGATAGCCCGGCAGCGGTGTGCTTTCTGCGCCGGTGAGCGTAAGGCTTACCGTTTTCCCCAGGCTGATGTCACATTCCGTCAGCGAAATGGTAAACGGCACGCCCGGCGTGCGAACGTCTTTATAGAGCCCTTTCTCAATCACCGTGCCGAAGTCCACCGTCTGCGTGTTATTGTTCACATCCAGCGTACAGGGCTCGGTGACGAGCGTGCCGCTTATCTGCAGGTTGTTTTCCAGCGCCTGCGATGGGCCAGCGACCGTCAGCCACAGCAGCAGGACCAGCCCGGGCATTACTCGTTTTTCTCTCATCGTCGCGATATCATCAGTCATAACTCACCTTAAAGCCGGCCACCGCACGAAACTCCCCCGTCGTGAGCCTCTGCGCCGTGCGCACCGGCGTCACCGTGTACGTCAGAACGTTATCGCCGGGTGCCAGGAACAGTGGCTCTCCGCGCTCACCCGGCGTAACGGGCCGCCCCAGAGGGTCAGCAACGGCCAGCCCTACGCCGCTTACGCCGGTCGCTTCTAACAGGCCGGGAGCCTGCGGGAGAGTGACGCCGGTAAAAGAGAGCGTTACCACAGGCTGAATGGCATCCTGCGTGCTTGTCCCGGTATACCGGTCAGACTGATTTCCCCCGGTGCGGCTGCAGCGGCTCAGCTTAATCCGGAACGATACCGGCTCCCCCCTGTCTCCGGTTTTGGCGAGCACATGGCGGGCAACGGGACCAAGACTCACCGTCTGGTAAGCTGACGTCATGTCCAGCTGGCAGGCGCCCTCAAGAAGCAGGCCATAGACGCGCAGCTCACCGTGTTCGCCGTCCACGTTCCAGTCATCCACTGCGGTCGCGGTTTTCGACAGCGCGCCGCTGGCCAGCGCTGCCAGCAGGCCCAGCGTTAGCGTGGTCTTCCGCCAGCTCATACCGGACAGAAATTCCGCCGTGTCATTTTGTCGGTTCATGTCTGACTCCCGGATTCAGGCATACGAGGAAAGCATCAACCCTCTTTCGTTCCGGTAACGGTGCAGGTAGCGCCCCTGCAGCTGAAAAGAAGCTGCGGTCGACCGCCGTAGTCGTTAATAAATGTCAGCACCGGATGGCTGCCCAGCGCGGATGCACTTCCCCCAAGCGTCAGGCTGCCTTTTGGCGCCACCATATCGGCCTTAAAGCCCGGCACATCGGCTCCCTTCTCGCCGGCCGCCGCATGAACAATGGTCACGTAATAGCCGGTCGGGTTATTCACCGTATAGCGGTCACCGCTTCGGGTCAGAGTCAGTGCCTTTTGCGGTACCGCTCCGCTCTCCAGCGCCAGCGATGCCGGGCGATAGAACAGCTTCACCCGGGTCTGCAGCGCAATCTGCAGCGTGTTGGGCTTATCGCTTTTAGGCGGAATTTCGCGCAGATTGAAGTAATAGAGCGATTCCCTGTCCTGCGCCAGCGGCGTAGCTCCACCGGTAACCTGAAGTTTTATCTGGCTTTTTGCCCCGGGCTCAACGCGCTGAAGCGGCGGAAGGGCCGTCAGCGGATTTTCAATCTTGTTCCCCTGAGCATCTTCAACCCAGGCCTGAGCCAGATAGGGCAGCGTCTTGTTCTGGTTTGCGATAGTCAGGGACGTGGACGTACGGGTGCCGTCAAAAATAACGCGCGTCCGGTCCAGGGAAATAGCGGCCTGCACCGGCTGTGCTGCCATAATCGCTGCTATGGACAACGCTGCCGTGCGGGAGAGGGTCTTAAGTTTCATGTATCGGGCTCTCGCGGATTACTGGAGGCCAGCTTTTTCGGAGCCAGCCGGTTAAACAATATTTCCGTCAGCTGCGGTCGTTATGCCTGCAGCCTCCGGATGTTCTGTCACCACATTTAAAAGGGGGCCTCCCTGCCCGACCTGCTTCCTGGCACAGCCCCGTCTGTCGTGGTGGTACAAGGCTAATTGCCTTTAATCACCGTTTTACGGGTGAGTGAGACGGTCCTTTTCCGCACCGATGGCACCGTAGCTGAGGCCGCCCTCGTGCGGGATAGCGGCGGCGACATCGTGCGCTTTTTGTTCCTTCCGTTTACCATCAGGCACAGCCCCTCCCGTCACGCCTTCACACGGCAGAAGCAGGGTCCGGCTCATGTCTTCCGGCAGTTCCGGCGGCAGGTGGATATGGCACTGCACCTCACCGCTCCAGCTGACGTTCATTACCCCGTCAGCCCTGAGGCCAGTCAGCCAGACGTTGCCACCGTCACCCACAACCCCCGTCTGAATCTGGTCCGCATTGGTTACCGTTGACCCGAACGGCGGCGCGCTGCCGTCGGCGAGCTTAATCACCGCCATGGCCTTCTGCCCGGACAGGATGCCGAATTTCCGGTAGCCGATAGCGCCTTCCGTCAGGGTGTCCTGAATGACTGAGCGGGTGGCATCCACATCATCCGGCAGAGCATCCAGGTCCACGTTCACGCTGCTGCGATAGTAGCTGCTGATATCCGTGATAACCGCCTTGCCGAACAGGTTGGTATGCGCCACGCCTCCGTACCCGCGAACCGGCACATTACTGACCCCGTCCGTGTCTACCATCATGCGGGTGCCGCCTGAATTTCCTGCGCGGTGCAGCGCAGCGCCATACAGGGTGGCGGTCATGCCCCCGCGCAACGACATGCCGAACGCGCGATAGTTGCTGCTGTTGTAGCTGGCATTAGCCGTCATTTCGGCAATATCCCCTTCATGGGTAAAGTAGCCGCTGGCCGTGCTGTCGCCGCCCTGTGCGGCGCCGGCTGAGATCCGGTAGTTATTGTTTTCATCAATACGGTCGTAATAGCCCACGCTGTGGCTGCTGACACCGCCGCCAAACTGTCCGCTGTAGTCCAGCGCTGCACTCCTGCCCCAGGGCAGAGACAGGCTGACGTACATACCGTCATCATTTTTTCCGTTAACTTTGGTACGGGAAGCCGACAGGTTCAGACTCACGTTGCGGAAGGTGCCGGCATCAAAATACGTTGAAACCGATGCGTTCCAGGTATTATTCGCCTCCCGGTCCCAGTAGGTCTGATGGCTATAGTTCAGGTACGTGCTCATGTTCACATCCCTGAACTGCTTGTTCAGGGAGACGGTGTACAGCTCCTTGCCGTTGCCGTTACTGGTGGCGCTGTGGTAGCGCGTATCAAGGTACTGCGTCATGCTCATGAACTCGCGCTCTGAGAAGCGGTATCCGGCGAACGTTATCTGACTGTCGTACTCGTCAAAACGCTTTGAATAACTCAGGCGATAAGACCCACCCTGCCGCGTTTTCTGGTCGGGCAGAACTGCCCGCGACTGCGTGACGTCAAAAGACAACGCCCCGAAGGCCAGCAGGTCACGTCCAAGCCCCAACGCCAGCGCGTTATAGTCTCCGGCAAACAGGCCGCCGCCGTAGAGCGACCAGCCGTTGTTCACCCCCCAGGAGAACTCGCTGGTCAGGAAATCCGGCCCCTGGCTGTGATGGTCATAGTCCGACGGCTTACCGGCAGATACCTTATAGCGCACCAGACCCGGGCGGCTGAGATACGGAATGGAAGCGGTGTCAACCTGGAAGGTCTGCACGCTGCCATCCTGCTCCTGAACCTTCACATCCAGCTTACCGGTGACCGTGTCGTTGAGGTCCTGGATACGAAATGGCCCTGCCGCAACGGTGGTTTCATACAGCACCCGCCCCTGCTGGGTGATAGTGACCTTTGCGTTGGTCTTCGCCACGCCGGTCACTTCAGGCGCATATCCGCGCAGGTTCGGCGGCAGCTGGCTGTCATCTGTTTCCAGGCTGAGGCCGGTAAAACGGAAGCTATCAAACATCGATGAGGACAGATAGTTTTCCCCCATCATCAGCTTCGCGCGCAGGGACGTAATTGCCCTGTAGGCGTAATACCGGCTCCAGTCCCAGCTTTTTTGCGTACTGCCGGTCTGCCCGCTCGTACGGTCATAGCTTGCCTGCCAGTCAGCGCGCAGGCGCCAGGGGCCGAGGTTGACGCCGGTAGTCCCGTTCCCGCTCACGGACTGCTGTTTTCCGGAGCCTGCCTGGCGGGTGTCCATAGCGTTAATGTCATAGTCAAACAGTAAACCGGTTACACCGTTGTCCCAGCGCGACGGAGGGTCCCAGCTTTCTGAGGTATATTCCAGCCAGGCCTGAGGGATGGACAGGTATAGCGCGCCGGTGCCCAGGTCCGCTCGCGCGGTCATCCCCTCAAGCGACGCCGTATTCATGCACTGCCCGTTATGCCACCACGTCACCTGACGAAGCGCGCTCTCTTTAAGGCCCATATCCGATACCAGCTCAGGCGTCAGGCAGGGCTCAGACCCTTTCGGATCGTCATCCGGCGCGATAAACGAAATAGTCTGTTCCGGCAGCTCTGCCTTATTAATTCGAACCACCAGATGGTAGTCCCCCGGCAGCAGATAACCGGCCCGGGAAAACTGATTCAGGTCGATGCGGCTGCGGTCCTTAACGTCAAGGACGTCCGTGTTAAATTCGATAGCGTCTTCCGCAGCCTGCGATACCTGCCCGGCAGATAGGGCAAGGAGCACCAGTAACGTCAGTGGACGAAGCGTAAGGTGGAAAAAGTCGGCCCTGAGACATACGGCTTTAGCTTTACGGCATTGAAAAGATGAATATCGAATCAAAAACACAAAAAACGCTCCGCAATGGCTCCGAATTAAATCAACCGAAAAGAAGAAACAAAAAATAATTAAAAGAAAACGCCCTCAGAAATAATCGACCTTGAAGCGGATAGTGCTCCGGTAGTCGCCGGCGCGCAGGCGGTGCGGCGCCGCAACGACGCGCAGGGTGTACTCAAGCACCTGTGCTTCCGTCGTTAGCGGTACACCCGGAAGCGGCACGCCGGGACTGGCTACCTGCCCGTTCTGGTCACTTATCTGTATCCCAACCCCGTCCGCACCTTCTACTTTGAACAAATCCCCGTCGGCAACGCCGTCGAAGGTCACCTGAAACCCGCTCCATTTTTTGGCATGCGGCGCCCGGGGCTCGAGAACGCAACTTGTCAGGTGGATAAAAAACGGCCTCGAAGAGCCAAGACCGTCATGGATAAGCTCTCCCGTCGTATCTACGGCGAGGTAGACCACCTGGTTAGTGTCGCTTGTTTGTATGGCGCACGGCGTGTCAATGATGCTGCCTTTCATGCTGACGGTGCCGTGCCCCCGATCCGGAGCGCGCGCATGCCCGTCCGCCGGCAGCAGCGCCATCAACATGAAGGGCAGTACCCGCCTTGTGTTAGAAAGCTTTCCCATCTCCTCCCCTTGAAAGCCCGGCATTGCCGGGCTTATTCAGAACGCAGGCCTGAAGGCAGTAGTACTGCATCGGCTTGCCGAAACGCTTAGTTGTAGGACAGGGTAAAGTCAGCGGTGGAGGAGAAATCACCCGGCGTTACCGACGCGCCATTAGCCTGTACGTAGGCTGAGAAGGACAGTTTGTTGCTGCCGTCGCCGATGGTCTGCGCATTTGATAGCGTACCGTCCAGTTTTACAGGCGTGTTGCTACCATCGGTGATCACAATCCCTGCGCCTGTTGCAGAGCCGGTGATACCGAGCATGTCTGAGTTATTGGCGTCGGTCGCCCCGGTAAAACCAACAGATGCGCCGCTGGTCAGTTTGCTGGCATCGCATTGCTCAAGCTGAATATAGAAATTTACCGGGGAAGAGGTCTGGCCGTTGTTTAACGCGGAGTTAGACACCTGCCCCAGGTCTACGGTCTGGTTGGCCGTTTCTGCCGTAATGGAGCATGGCGAGTCAGTAATAGAGCCAGTGAAGGTAATAGTACCGTGGCCCTGATCGGCTGCATTAGCCGCGCCGGCAACCATAACCATACCTAATGCCACAACGAGTTTATTAAATTTCATGACTTTTGCTTTCCTTAAGAATATTTAAAATATCCTGACGCTTCAGGAACTATTGCTATCAGAAAACGCACCTTTTTCTTTCTGTTTCAGACAACAGGAAACCGTCGAAAATATGTGAAATATTTCCGTATCAGTTAAGGAGGTTTTTCCGCCCCAGCCTATATAGATTGAACACGAACTATATTTAAGCCGGACATACCGCAACAGCACGGGGCATATTTTCCCTGCGTACCTCGTTAGTGTCAATTTTTGTAAGAATACTCCGAAAACATCACTTAACCATTTGATTTACAGATATTTTTACCAAGTGATTTCGTTAATCGCTCTTGGATTAAAGTATCAAAAAAAGCAAATTACAGAGTTTTTTGCTCCAACGTAACCTCATCAATCCGACTTTTCCGGTTTTAAATTCTGCATAAAATATTAAAAAAAGTATAAAATAAAATAATGAGTCCGGATTGTTAGTGATATGTACTTAAAATAAGTCTTCAATCAACCGAAACAATCATCCATTCATTTAAAAAAGCATGCACTCAGGGTTATTAATCGAAGTAAATCAGACAAAAAAAACTATTTTGCAAAGGCCCTTCATTCATTGCATTTAAAAATCAGGACGTAAAACTCCTTTTTCTGCTATTTATACGTAAGTCTGTAAACGGCATTCTGGCAATCACACTGCTTATGCTCTTCATGCAAAAGCGTCATCGGTGTAGTCAGGCATCTGCCATAGGGCTTAATTGAGATCAAACTCAACCCATTAACTTTCTCGCAATTCAATCGTGTGCGGCCCAGTTATTATTAATAGTCTCGTGACATACCGGGTCACTCTGCTGCCGGGTTTGTCTCTGGGCCTGGCAGTGCCTATCTCGCGGGCATTCAGTTTTGATTTTGGGGGACTTCATTTCATTGAACAGAGACATACCCCTGAACGTACCCCCAGAAGGAAGTGGATTACAGGAGATGAGAAGAGACCTCAGCAGACGCTGATTTTGATAATGCGCTTGTTTTTTAAGGGATTTTGCAGACTTCAGGAGAGGGTGTAAGAAGAAAGATTGGTACGCCCTACAGGATTCGAACCTGTGACCTACGGCTTAGAAGATAGTAGATCATCATTTAATACACTGATTTAAGGCCAGAAATCCATGCTCGCGCAAAGTGATGTGTCGTACTGTGTCGTTAAGTGCAGTTATCAGAAATTCATCTGCGTTATGTGGCGACACAATTACGACACACCATTTCATTCGTTCGAGTCACACAATAGGATTCGAACCTGAGCTATCAGATAGTCGGCCGGTATGGCTCATACACAGCCAGCACTTCGGCCGTCACCTTTCCCAGCACCACTACCCCATCTAAACCCTGACCGTCGATCGTCTCGCCGTCCTGAGTGATGATGCCCGAGGGGAACAGTTTCCCAATCTGCGGGTAATCCTCAAACTGGAATGCAACCTTGTCGCCGGGCTTAGGCGGGATGGAACGGTCAACCAGCACAAACCCTTCCGGAGTTTCAATGCGCATCATATTGGCCGGGTTAGGCATCAGAATGTCATTCAGGCTTAGTCGGTGCTCAACATGGTCCTGCGCAGGAGATGGAAATCCCATGGTCAAATTCCCCCGTTCGGGTTGAACTGGGCATAAGTCTTGACCTTCCCCTCCTGCGTGGAAACGTCACGGAACGTGCTTGCGTGCGTCTTTATCCACTGATTAGCCTCACGCAGGCTGAAGTGCCAGTTTACTCGCTCAAGCTGATGGACAAAGTTCTGCGTGGTCACAATGTACCGCCCTGTTGAATCGCGTTTAATGGCATTGACGAATGCACCTTTAATCTCGTAGTCGCGCGGCATGACAAATCCTCCCTTGATAAATACTGTATGAATAAACAGTAATATCGATCGGTGGTTTTGATCAAGGGCAAGACTCACGCTTCTTTTAAATGCAAGCATAAATATTTTCCAAATCATGCTTGCTTGTAAATATATACAGTTGTTATTATGCAAGCACATTTCACAAAAACGGTGCATGCAAATGTCAAAAAGTAATGTAGAACCAGCAGGTAAGGCGAAGGGCGGGATTGCACGAGCTGAGTCCTTAACAAAGGAACAGAGATCTGATATTGCAAAAAAAGCAGCTGCTGCTAGATGGGCATCAAAACCGCTCAAAGCCACTCACAAGGGGAATTTTAAAGATTACTTTGGCGTAAATGCAGAGTGCTACATCCTAGATGACCAGACCAAAACTCCTGTAGTAACAAAGACAGGGCTTGCTAAGCTGCTTGGCATTGGCGATTTAGCGCGCGATATAGACAGGCTTCTTGAAGCACCGTACATGAAAGAACATGGTGATCCAGAATTGAGGGCTAAAATGAAGAAAGCCTTTAATTTTCAATACAGTGGGCAATCCAAAAATATCACAAATGCTCATGGTTACGATATCACCACGATTGTGGATATTGGAAAGGCTCTTATTGATGCCAGAGAGGCTAAGGCTCTGCCGGAGTCCAGGATTGCCTCCGCTGACACAGCGCAAAAGATTATCAACGCCTCGGCCAAGTCTGGCATTCGTGGCTTAGCATACGCCGTAGCAGGCTATGAGCCTGAAGCTCAGGAAGTTATTGAAGCTTTCAAAGTCCATGTGCAGGAGGAGGCTAGAGCTTGGTCAAAAGTGTTCCCGGATGAACTTTATTATGAATGGTACCGACTCTACGGACTTAACAAGCCTGACAAGGGAGGTCATCCGATCGCTTTCAGGTGGTTTACAGAGCGCCATATATACAAACCGTTAGCGAAAAGCAAAGGCGTGGTTTTTGAGTTGGCGAAACAAAGCCGTGATGAAAAAGGCTCTCGTAGCGACAAGATCCATCAGTTCCTTTCTGAGGTGGGAGACAAAGCGCTTCGCCATCATATCGGTAAGGTTGTAGGCATGGCCTCGATGTCAGAAAGTAGCGAGCAATATGAATCGGGCCTGAAAAGGGTTTTTGGTGAAATCGAGTAAGGCATGATAACCCGGCCACCGTGCCGGGTTTTTTATGTCACTCGTTCAGCAGCACTACACCAAAAAAAGACTACCGCTTACGCTTGTTGTTGAGTTGTTTATGAATAAAATTTTTAATGTGGAAGGTGAATGGATGCAACTCCCATCCGGCAAGAAGTGAAATCCACCCTACGTCCTTCTTGCAAGCACAGTAGAGAGCCTAAAAACAACAGAACGCCTTTGCGCGTTCGAGAGCTTCACCTCACTTTGTACCTGCCCTGTTCATTGGGGGGCGGGTATTTTTTTGCCCACAGTTTCAGTGATGACTAATCTCAAATGACACCCCGCAGCCTGCTGAGATGGGCGCGGTCCGTTCTGCCCCGTCGCCGGGGCTTTTTTGTGTAATTTATTATTCGGCAGGCTCATTCGACACATCATCTGCCTGCATATTACCTGACGGTTCAGGCTCAGATGGCCAGATCGGCGGATTAAGTAAGGCCCATTCCATTTTCATGCTTGTTTTATTGACGTCATCAGTAGATTTGTTAATCGCGCTGATCAACTCTGTAATCTTTGTTTTGGCTGCTTCCGGGTCATTAAGCATCTCGAGCATCAACGGCATAAGGTCTTTTAGGGCTTCAGTATGCATCCCGGCAATGGCGCTATAATCCAGTGACAACGTCTCTGTGAGTATCGTCCCATCCTCCAGCACCAGGGGGTCTTTATTCCGGGTCACGGATTCGGGAAGAACTTTTAACGCGTCCTGAGCTATAACCCCCGCTTTTCGATCTCCATTTAAGTCATATGTCATCCCTCGAAGTGACATAGACTTCATTAATGCTGATTCGATAAAGGTTTTATTAAACTTCAGATTCGAATCAGATGTTGGGTTAAAGGATGATGCATATACTGCTCCGCTAGATCGTACTTGCAATGTTTCCGTTCCATTCTGGACCATCCTGAACTTATGATATTGACCAGTTACAAGATAATACTGCATGACTATATTGAAGCTGGGGTCAGCAGCCACAATACTGAGACCATCACCAACAGTATTACTTCCGTCTGCAGAAAGTTTATTTACGGTCAGTGCAGATGAAATTGTACCGCCGCTCTTGCCATTAATTGTATTTAATCGTGAGTCATCTCCTGCAGCTACTGTGCCCGCTACGGTTCCCACGTTTCTTGTTGCAGCGTTACCTAGCCCGGCCAGTGATTTACTCAGGCTGCTCCATGATGGGCCACTGTATTGACTGCCATCTGGAAGGGTAACTGTGATATTTCCTGAAGCGCTGTAGACCTGCTGCCAGTTCGCCTTGTCGAGATTTAGCCCGCGAATGGCCCTTGCTGTATCAGCTGCGGTCTGAGCAGGAATACCTACCATTGCTCCGTTAGGTAAAGCCGTCCATGCTACACCTGATGTTGTGGGCCCATTGTAAGCGGTAATCAGCGTCAGTCCGGTAGCGGAGTTTACAGATTGCACAGCAAGCGTGTACGTGACACCTCCGACAATAGTAATGAGGAAGTCATTCGCCTTTAGCTCGGAAGAGAAATTAGTACCTGAGCCGTTAACTGCGGTTGAGTTGTTGGTTAGTGCAATAGTGCCTGCTGGCATAGCTTTCTCCGGGCAATAAAAACCCGGCGCGGTGGCCGGGTTCATTGATTTGAGTTATTTACTATTTATCGCAGGTGCTCTGAGTGAAGTTTGACTTAGAAACCCACTTCCATCCAAAAGGATTTCCTGCGTAATACTTAGTCTGGCTTGCTACACTCTTGACGCCATAGATAGGCACCTTTACATCCTGACCGCCGATTCTGGCAGTTGCAGAGCATTTTACAGGAGGTAATGTCTGGCATCCGGCGAGTGTCGCTGCAACAACTAATAACAGAATTTTTTTCATTTCATCATCCTTGCTTGGTTCCTATCCTTGTATCCCAAACCAGGCAAAGCATCAACAAAACCAATTAATTCACAGGATCGAATTATTCAATATTTGCTCACATCTATAGCATTCAATTTACACCGGGTGTTAACCACTACTAGATTACTCACGCCACCGGGAAAAGAGTCACCCACGGTTCCATGAGATCTGATCAGTGTTTGAATGCCATTGTAATAGGCAACTGTGTAAAAGAAATTTGAGTACGGCCTGACTCCCCCCGAGTTAATTACGCCAGTCGCTCCCCCGGTAATGGTAGGCGCAACAGCCCAATCACCATTAAGGGTTGTTTGATAGTACATACCTGACTGTTGATCTACATCCGGGTTTCCTAGTGATGTCACCCCTCTCAGGACTTTGGTTTCATTATGGATAACACACTCGTTTTTTTCATTCCAAATTGCCATGCCCCATTTTGGAATTGTTGCCTCAACCCGATATCCAAAAATGTATGCCGTTATGACAGTTCCGCTTGGAAAGCTATTATTCAAAACCCAGTCAGAGTTTTCAAGGTTGCCACGCTGCAAATAGAAATATCCATCTTTATTTGCCTTTGCGAAAACAAATCTCATTCTCCCATCATCAGGAAAAAGGAAGAAATATCCGCCTGCATTCCCCGTCGTGAAGGTTTTTATGTCAATCAGCTTTAATGGTAAAGTTCCATCAATATAAAAAGGAACTCCACTTTCATCTGACAATAAAGCTCCATATGACATTATTGAGCCCTCAAAAAAAACAGGTAATATCCAGCATTGGCCGCTTCCGTTCCGCTTGAGAAATCCCCACCTCCAACGGCTGAGAGAGTTACTAAACCTCCATTTATGGTTACCCGCCTTCGATTTGTGGAAAAGGATATTTGAGAGGATTGAAAGAGATAATCCATCACATATCCAGATGGGATGATGAAGTTGATCGATCCGGTTTGCTGCTCCGAAACTGTCCATGTACCTACAGCTAAAATCCGGACCAATCCGGTATTGTTATCAATGCCGTTTGAATCCCATGTTCCGAGACCGTATCCCATCAGCTTAGCTTCCCTATTCTTACACGCAATACACCGTTGCCGTCATATACGCTTATCTGGTTATTGGTTTGAACCATCCTTCCTTGGCCTGGCTCGTATCCGTTGTTTTCAAATACGCCGCTCTTATTAAGAGCCCACCCCGTTGCTCCTGATACGAAGTTTGTAGATTGAATGACATTTCCGATTTTTGCGTTTGTTATTGATCCATCCTGAATAAAGGCATCGCGAATGAAAACCTGCCCATTCACAGCTGCAAACGCCAACTGATATGTGCCGTTGTTTGTGTTATAGATGCCGAAGTTATCAGCGCTGAATAGTGCGTACGACTGAGTTGAGCCTCCACTCCCCTCGACACCCAGTTGCATGCCAGCAACATATTTGTTGCCGTTACTATCTACCTGCACCTTCACGCCCCATTGGGCCGAAAGCTTGCCGCTGAGGTCAGAGTAAGCGCTGGAAACCTGTTGCACAGATGCTGTGTTCTGGTCTGACTGAGCCTGAATTTGCTCAAATTTCTGAGCGTAGGCGCTGTCGTTGCTGGCAACCGTCTGGCGTACAGAGATGATATCGGCGCGGTTGCGCCCGTAAGCCTCGAGCTGGTGGTCAACAGATGCGTCAAGGTTCAGGGCATTCTGCAGTATCCCCTCAATGTTCGTATCAATGTTGGAGGTAAGCCGGTCGAATGCTTCCGACTCTCTTATCGCCTTATCGATGTAATCAATCATGCCCGGAATATCGGAAGATGCCTGACCTGATACCTGTACGAAAGGAGACACTCCAAAGGCGTTTTTGGTCCTGACGTACATGTAGTAGGTTTTATCAGCCTTCAGGCCATGAAGAGTCCACTGTGAAGCCCTGCCGAGAAACTGCGCCTCCGTCTCCACGGCACCGATAGAGCTGGCCGGCACCTCCCCTGTGTACCAGAACTCAAATGTCGTATCTGTTGTTGCGCTGACATTCATCACCGGCACGATATCGGCCGAGAAGATGCCTGGTGTCCACTGTATGAACGAAGGTGCAGAAGGCGCGCCAATCACCAGGCTGACCTGAGTTTCGGCACCCTTCATGCCGTTTTCGTTGCGGCCACGCACGCCCAGCGTATAGATACCGGCATCCAGTCCATAGAAGTCATAGCGAAACTGGTCTGTTTCGTACTGAGCAACTACCTTCCCGTCCGCGTTATAAACATAGAGTTCGAACACGATCTTCTTTGTAAGCGTTGCTGTCTGCCAGGTTGCTGTGACCTGAATAGTCTCGCTATTGACGTTGATGATCCGCAGGTTTTCGATGTTCGGGACGCGATATCCATTCAGGGTATCGTTAGGCGTTTCGAATACAGCGCCATCATCCACCACCGCCTGCTTGTTCGGGTCATAGAGCGTTGCTGAGATGCTGTATACAGAGTTATTTTCGTCTTCAGAGACTCCCATGACGCGAAACAGCCGCGTTGCCACGTCACCAGTAGAGATGACGAATATCGTTCCGTCTTTAACCCAGTTCGGCGCAGTTCGCAGGGTGATGATACGCCCTGAGACTGAGGCAATCTGATAGCGGGTGAATTTGCCATTCGAACCCATCAGCGACATTGTGTCGCCGCCGCCGGCCAGAGATGAAACATCGGCATCCACTGTTATTACGGCGCCGCTATGAGAAATGATGCGGCCGCCAAGCCTGGTGGCGGCATAGTCATTATCCATGACCTCAATGACATCGCCCGGGATGAAGGCAATAGCATCTCGCGCCATCTTGAAAGTGACTTTTTTGGTCTCTCTCTTGCAGGTTTCCAGCAGCCATTTACCGGCGCGGAAAGCTTGCCCGCGGGAGGTGCAACCGAAGGCTTCCAGCGTCGTTTCGTTGTAGCCGTACCGGTCAATCATCTGGTCATCAGAGACGTATTCTTTGACCTGCTCCCATCCGTTGTTTGGGTCAGTCCATGACACCACGACGGCGTTAAAGCGCTCTGAGCGTTTCATGGAGCTGTAAGTAAATAACCCGTCCACAACGCTGGCGTTGGTTACAGCTGCCACCGGGTCCCGCGGGTTGTCCAGCATGATTGAGAATCGCATGCCGTCCCACAGAGCAATGCCGCGGAACATGCCTGCAATCTTGTCGAGAATGTCGCGGGCGCTGGATTGCTCAGTGATGTAAGCATTCAGGGTGAAGCGTGGTTCTTTGCCGCCATATCCATCATCAACAAGCTGATCGCAGAACTGAGACAGGATATAAAGGCTGCCATCATCAACATCGATGTATCCTGCCCGGCGGGCCAGCCCAAAACGCGTATTTTTTACTAAGGCGCGAAACAGCCATGCGGGGTTATTGGTCCATGCGGATTTAAACCCGCCGGTCCAGATGCCAGAATATGTTCTGGCAATCGGGTCATAGTTGTCCGGCACATCAACAATAAGCCCACGCAGGTGATAGGTGCGGGTTGGCGTGTCGGTGTACTGGTCCCGGTCAATCACTGCGCCCGCTACGGCTGAATATGGGTATGACAGGCTATCGTCGGTGATTTCAGTAAAGCTGTTCCAGATGGTTCCGTTAGTAAGCAGGTCGCTGGAGCTGTCAGCAGTGACACGACGCAGCCGGATATCAAATGGCTTCTGCAGGGGGGCATCAATGATATGCGCCTCAAGGTACTCTCCTGATATTTTTCCGCTGATAGTAACCGTTTTCTGAATGCTCCATGAGCCAGCCGAACCGTTGCGCGTCTCGATCACCATGGTCACCGAGGTTTCGTGCTGGTTTCCTTTGGTGTCCTGCTCTACCAGGCCGGTTACACCGATGTTCATTCTCACTCGAGTCACGTCAGTGTCAGTTACCGTACGTACCAGCGGTGTGCTCTGCGTTAAGTCTGTATTGACGACCGTGGTCGCTTCAATCGCGTCAAAGCCGGTGATCGGCGCCTGATTTGCAGAACCCGGCCGCCACGCCACGCTGACTCCGTTGATTGTGACGTTGCCAGCTGCATCAGTGACGGACGTTTTATTCACCATGAACGAGGAAAGGTGGTTCTGGTCTACCGGTCCGTAAATCGGGCCTTCAGAGATGAGATCGAGGGCTTTGAGAAACTGCTTTGATTTGAGGTTGTCGTCGATAAGTTTGGGAGTGCTTCCGCCACCGCCGCCTGAGCTCATGCTTTCACCTTAACTGATGGAAATGTCCCAGTCCTGATTGTTGCTGGTATCAATACCGAGAGAGATAACGTTGCTGCCAACCACCATTTCGCCCAGGAGTATTGGAACCGCCCGGCCCTGGCCGATTCGGTTCTCTGCGCTGGTAAAAGAGTTGTTGGTAATGGAATTTGTGTCCTGGTCTGCGGCGCTCTGCGTCTTCATGTGTGAGGTCATATAGAGCGAGTAAGCAACCGAGGCGACCGTGACGGCCACCATGATCCAGACTGCAGCTACGGCGCTGATTGCACCTTCTACAATCGGCACGAAGAGGACTGTCGCGCCGTCTTTCAGGTGCCTGTTCATGTGGAATTCGAGGTTATCCTGTGACACGTCACCGCCATCGATGCGAAGACGCAGACGGGTTTTATAGAAATCGCGTTTGAATTCGGGGCATTGAGCAAGCAGAAGGCGCAGGCCTTGCGAAGGCGTATCGACGTTCAGAGTGATTTGGCGGAAATGTCGTCGGAGATTCCCCGCAAATCTAAAGATGAGCATTGTTCATGCCTCCATATAGAGTGCGTCAGGCTTACATAGGCTTGCCGGTAAGGTTCGCGGCGGCTGAGGCGCCCGGCCAGTTCGTGATGAAGCACTGTGTTGTCTCCTAGCCATAACATTGCGTGGCAAGGGTCTGATTCAGGGAAGGCGCGCCGGATAATCACATCCCCCGGCAGAATGTCGGCCGGAGTAACTTCGTAAAATCCGTTAGCAGCCATATTCTTCAGGTAGAGGTTTTCACCCCGAACCCACCATCCGTTAGTACGCTCGAAGTCTGGCAGGTCGATACCGCACAGGTGGTAGGCGTCCCGGAAAAGCGTATAGCAATCCATCACGCCATGGTCGAACCGGCGGCCCAGTAAATGCGGTACCGGTCGGAACTTTAGAAGCCTGCCGGCGCTTGCCAGCCACCACTCAATTCCGGTAGAAATCTGCGCCACCCTGTCGGCAGCCGAAAGAACGAGCTTTGGCTCAGGATGGGAATGAAAAACGGCGGTGATTTCTCCCGCCGCTTCTGCTCTCATCCAGTCTGTATCGCTTATGCGAAAGTTTCGCCCCGGGTCCGGGTGCTGGTTATCACAGCGCATGAACCGAGCGTCATCAATAATCAGACCACACACTTCATCCCGGGATAACGCTGCATATGTCAGGCATTCATCTTCAATCATCAGGACACCTTGGCAGAGCCGGGATAGCCGCCATAGGGCAGCGGCTCAGGTTTAGGGAATCGCATGCGACATCCGGTAAGGTGCTTTGAGCACTTATCCCGTGACATGTCAGAGGTTGGATTATCTTTCTCATCAGCAACCGGCCCGCCGGAATAACCACAGCCGTCGCCGCGGTAAACCCACTGGCAGACATCCGCCAGAATGGTTCGCGCCGGTATGATGGCGTTATCGCAGTCAACCGGTGTCGCCAGGTTGTAGGTCACGGTCTCGAATGTCTCTTCCGCCATCTCCTCTATGACGTAACGAGACACGGCTTCCATAGTCGGGTCTGCATCGGCATTACCATTCGGGAAGTTCACCGCGTCGAGATGCTTTACCAGAACCTGACGGCGCGTCACTACGGCACCAAGCGCATCATCGAAATCGTGGTTGATGCCAGTGATAAGGCCGGTGATGTTCGCCACCTTCATCGTCGGGCGCGAATAGGTGCCTTCGGACTTGGTTTCGAATCCCTCAACCGCGATCGGATAGGCTGAGTACTGTCGGCCCTGCCAGATGACGTCGCCGTAATAGCCGTTCGTGCCTGCATGGAAGCGAATGACATCACCGCCGAATGACTGCAGGTCCACTTCGAAAAGGTCGAGCATCGCGCCAACACCCGAGTCAGTGCTTTCGATAATCAGTTCTGCTGGTATATCTCTCATCTCGGCACCTGCTCAAACGTGGCGGTCAGCTCATGCTTATTGCCTGTCTTCTTCAGTGACCATGACCGGCACACATACAGCCTCTGCACGCCGGTATCCGATGGCGTCCAGTAGAACGCTTCGACAGCCATCCTTGCTTTCAGGAACGCATCGGCCGCTTTAGCCGCGTTAGGTCGTGAGCATTTGGCATCGTCGAAGCCAACGAAAGTCAGCTGGTACCGCCCCATTAACGGGTTGATACCCTTAACCTGCCGCTGCTCATAACCATCGCCCAGCTTAACTACGGCTACATCAGGCGTACGGTCGCCCGTGAAGCCCTTTTGAGGGCTCCATATGAAAGTTTCTGGCATGGGTTATCTACCTTTACTGAGTAAACCTGAAGGGCGCTGCTGGTCTTTGATAGTCCGAATGGCAATAGTCTGCATCATCTGCGCCATCTGCTTCTGCGTGGCTTCGTCAACGCCGCCAGTGGTTTGAATGTCGAAGTTGAAATTCATCACAAGCCCACCACCGGCTCCGCCCCCACCGCCAATATCCCGGTTGCTGATTACCGAACCATTGTCGCCGGGGATCATGTACTGGCTGCCATTGCTGGCTTTGAAGATTTCAGGCTTACCGCCTTCACCTACCCGGTACATGCTGCTGGCGTTGACGGGACCGCCGTGCTCGCGAGCGCCACCCATAGAGATACTGCCAATGCTGGTCAGGAGTGATGCGCCAGCACTGGCAATCGCAGCATAGTTAGCAAACTTTTGAGCTGGCGTTAAAGCTGTTGGATCAGCCATGGCCTGTGAAATGGCCAGTTGCAGGTTTAGTGCTGCCTGAGCTACGGCAAATCCTTTGCTCAGAGCGAACATGGCCTGATAGGCGCCGCTGCTTTTCCCTGCCGCTCCCGCGGCTAAGTTTGCCAGCCCATCAAATCCCTGCGACACCGAACCAACAATTGAGGAGATAGCCTGCGACTGCATATTTGCTTCGTTCACTGCAATCTGCTGACGAGCATTAGCCGCCTGTTGCTGGATGGCAGTTTTGGCATCTTCATAAAGCTGAGCGTTCTGTATGTCGATAGCCTGATACTTAGCCAAGGCAGCAAGCTTTTGTTGCTCCTGAAGGTCTATCTGTGCGTTTGGGTCTTGCACGGCCCCAGAGAGCGCATCAGGTGTTGCTTTAGCTGCTGCTACCTCCTGACCTGCAAACTTCCGCCCCTGCTCAGCCTGGGCCAAATCCCGGACGGCTTTGGCGCTGTCGAATGTTTTCGCGGCGTAAACTCCCGCCTGTCGAATTTGGTCTTCTGTAGCCGCTTTTCCTAGAGATTGCTGAGCACGCAATATCGCTTGCTCACGACTCAGATCCTGGGTAGATGTTGCAGCCAACTCAGACTGTTCTTTCAGGTCAGCCAATCTTTCGCTAATGGCTTGCGTCTGAGATTCTGTTCTCTTCCCTTCACTATTATTTTGCTTAGTAGCTTCAGTATTCCGGAGGGTCTGCGCGTACTGGTCTTGAAGTTGTTTAATGCGGGGGTCGTTGCTTTTCCATCCAGCATCCTCAGCATCATACTGAGCCATCAATTTCGCGCGGGCTTCTCCCTCAACTTTCGACAGGGCAAGCCGGCGCTGAGAGTTCTGCAGTAATTTTTGGGTTAACTTATCGTCTCCACCTGTAGATGGGCTGTTAAATGTCCCATTACTCTTAGCATCGCTTGCAGCCTTGGCTCGAATGCTAGCAATCTCCTGCTCAACCTGTTTTAACTGAGATGCCGCCTGCCCCCTTCTTTGCTGAAAGACTGTGTCAGTCTCGTACCAGCGCTGACCATCTTTAACCTCATCATTCAGATCCTTTTGCATCTGAATTAATTTAGGCATTCGAGATGCATCGCCAGCGTTGCGATTGTAGTAGTTAAGGTTGTCGGAGACGGTCTGCATCAAACCGGCTAGCGTTTGCGTAAGCCCAATAGACTGATTCAGGTCACCAATGACGTTTTTAAAAGCAACATCTAAACTGTTTTTTGCCCGCTCGACGCTAACCGGCATTTTATCAAATTCTTCATTCACTACCTGCGCTCTGCCCTGAATAGCATTCAGCGCATCGGCCGCTGTTAACTTCCCTTCAAGCATTCGCTGCCGAAGCTGGCCCATGCTGAGCCCTAACCCTGTAGCGATTTGCCGGGCAAGTTCAGGCATCTGTTCCAAAACAGAGTTGAACTCTTCTGCCCTCACAACGCCGCCTGCAATTGACTGACCGAACTGGCGTAGGGCGTTGCTCATTTCCTCTGCAGAAGAACCTCCGATCGTACCTATTTTTTGCAGGGTAGATGTCAGAGCTAATATTTGAGAGTTTGTGGCACCGGCCTCTTTTAGGCTGGATGTCATCGACTCCCAAAGTTTTTCGGTATCTGCCAGGCTGTTACCGGTAGTAGATGCAATTGAGGAAAGAGACTTCATTGTCTCTTCAGCCTCTATTGCGCTACTGCTTAACCGGGTAATGCGAGCTTGAAGCACCGACATGTTGTCGGCGATTTCAATAATGCGGCGCGCAGTATCAATTGTGAAGGCAGCGGCAACTGCAGCTCCCACTCGATTTAAAGATGTTTCTAGTCGGTCAGCTGATCGGCTTGAACGGCTCATCCCATCCTGCATGCTATCAAGCCGGGAGTTAACTTCTCGCTGCGCTTCAAGTAGCTTCGCAACCTCTAACTCAACCTCGTAAACAATATTGCCAAGCTGTCTTTCGTTAGCCATTCAATTACTCCGGGCGTAAAAAAACCCGCCGGAGCGGGTTGATATTATTTGCAGGCCTCTCGCCCTACATAGTAAGCAATGGACTGGTTTACTATGGGCGCCATACTCGGATCGGCTTTAGCATTTTTCATTTCTTCGAGTGAGTCGCCAGACCCGAGATACTTGACCTCGTTCGAGTCACAGTTGTAAATGCGCTGAGAGAAAGTAGTACCGTATGTCCCTTCCCTTTTGGTAACTATCGTCCTCAGATTCCCCTGACTACCTTTTTCGATCACGGTATAAGTGGCTTTAGAATCAGTCGGGATTTGAATCTGATACGGCGCTGATGAAGCGCCAAAAGAAACGATGATTGCTACCAAACCTAATGCCTTCTTCATGCCCCACCCCCAAACGTAAAAGATGGGATAAATCCTAGCATGGAGTGGTTGCAAGGTGGTGCAAAGAAATCAGCTAAAGCATAAGCAACTCTTGCCGATACTATGTACTGAGGATGAGGTCATGATATTCTCTCGCCCTCACAAAACGGAGGGTCCGCAAATGAACTTGGAACAGATCGGTAGCTCAGTTTTAGCTAACCTTCAGCTACTGATTGATAGTGCGGGTATACCCTTGGCGGTAGGCGCTATCACTGATGAAGATTATCAGTGGCTTTCTTCTCAATTTGTTGAGCTAAACTGGGATTTCGCATTTGCTGAGTTTGGTAATCATGACAACAAATTTGAGATGACAGTTAAGCTGATCTCATCGGAAAGCGGAATTCCAGCGGGTGCGGCAATTTGCACCTACAATACAGAAGCAAAGAGTTTTGACATCCAGTTTGTAGAGAGCTTTGTTAGGCATGTACCGGATCATCCTTTGCATGGCAAAATGCTCAAAATAACGTTAATTGCTGCATATCTCTTTTGCTCGGCTGTTGAATGTTCTACCGTCAATGTGATAGAACCAGATACCCAAGACCTCATGAATCTATACAGTTCCTTTGGATTCAGGGGTGATGACACGCTGATGACAGCATCTATCGCAGAGATAGAGCATGTGATTATGTCTATACTTGATGTCTAGGTAGACAATCACAATATTAAAAGTATAATCCTTGGCCCATCACGGTCGTGGTTTGTGAAATGGTCCGCCGCGTGTTCCGTAGATATTGCCTGTAGTTGCAGGCACAGGAGAGCTCATGAAACATATCCGTCAAAGTAAAGCTGCAGAAGTTCAAATCCGTACGTCTGATGCGTTTGCACGCATGGGTGTAGCTATGGAGAACATGCTTGCCGCTGCACCTAAGTTTCTGGCTGCAAACACCATTGATGGTACTAAAGAGTGTCATGGTAAGAGAAAGAGCGCCAAGCAAGCCGCTTAACTCCCTCCACTCTGAATAAGCCCGACCTCTGTGTCGGGTTTTTTAATAGACTTTCTGCGTCCGCCTGGCCTTCCTAGCCATAAATTCTTCAGTCACTTGATCATACTCCTCACGCGTGAAGCCCTTCTGTTCTGGAAACTTCGCAGCCAGCATCATCTGAAACTCCGTCATCGTTAGCTGCTCTGCCTCTTCCCTGCTCATACCGAGATGGGTTCGGGCCGCGCTGATGTACTCGAAGGCGTTGAATTCAGATGATGTGCTGCTTCCTTCATGCCGCTGCAGCTTTCTGACTTTTGCCTTGCCGATGATTCCGTGCTGAATGAGAGACTGTGCAATCAACACCATGTCACTAATCGGCATCGCACCGGGCCGATACATGAATGCGCGTCGTCCTGTTTTACCTGGTACGATCTCGCCGGTTAGCGGAGTCACATCACGATCGCAGCAGGCGACCAGCACAATCATAGCGGCAGATATCGCAGCTTTAGAGCACGAGGAAGATAGGAGCCATTTAAGCGCGAAAGCCGGCGCAATATCGCTGCCGCTGTATGCAGCATAGAATCGTCGCTGATGCTCAGGGATAGCCTGATAGTTCTCAGCCAGAGCTTTCAGACGTGGCGTCGCTTCGTCGTTATGCAGCGCGTAGAAAGTCTCTACGATTTCCTCTGGCGTTCCGATGCGGGACATAGCAGTGAAAGATGGTCGAAAGAAATACTCCTCGGCACCGCTGCTAATCAGGCACTCGCCTATTTCCTTCCAGGGCGTCATTGAACCTCCATAATCATTATCAAGGGCTGAACCCAGCCCTTTGGAATGGTTACGAAGCAGTAACCGTTACAGCCGTAGTGCCAGTAAAGTTGCCGTCATTCGACTTGAATGTGATCGTCGCTGTGCCGGCGGCCACACCAGTAACCAGGCCGGTGCTGCTGACGGTTGCTTTCGTTGCATCTGAGGTTGTCCATGTGCCGGACTTATCAGTTGCATCAGCCGGTAACACAGTGCCGGTAAGCTGGCGAGTTGCACCAACCACGACTGAGGTAGTGGCCGGGGTAACTGTAACGCCGGTAGCTGGGACCGTCTCGTCAGTGTCGATAACCTGAATCGTGCTGGCGTCACCGACTTTGAACTCAGTAGTGAATGTCACAATGTCATTTGTGCCACCGTCAGAGCTAAGGGCGGTGATGACCATGTAGCCCTGAAAGGTCACTTCGCCGTATTCCATGCGCACCCAAAGACCTGGCTGACGACGTGCTTTCAGTTCGGCGGCAAAATACTTAATGAATCGGCCAACGCCGTACTGGTCCAGCTTTCCTTTCTTACGCACTTCACCCTCAAAGCTGATGGTGAAATCGGAGTTAGTAATGATGCTTTCGACATAACCGCCGCCGTCATCTGCATCACTGGTTACCGTGTTCGGGCTAAAGTCGAAGCCCTTTGATGTGCCGGCGGCAAGCGCTTTCCACTCCGATTCCTGCGGCACCTGATCGGGGCAACCGTCAGCCACTTCGAGCACAACGGCGCCACCGAACAAACGTTCGTTGCTGTTCTGGCAATCTGCCATGGGTAATTCCTCTTTGACGTTTATCTAGCTGCCGAAAGTGGCAACAAACTGGAGCCGATAGACCAGGCGGCCTTCGGCTGTTGGAACTGGCGAAGGGATGCCGCCGAGGTTCTGGAGATAACCGACACAGGCGTCAGTCATAGGGTTTTGCTGGACGTAATCAATGATGGCCTGTACCCGCTCATCTACCGCGCCGTTCCCGCCTTTGGCTCCGATTACGTCGAGCAGTACGTAATATTCACCACCAAGCTGATTACGTATCGCTGAGCCGCCATTGGGCCGGAAAACCATGAAGCGATCGGAAAGACTGCCAGAGTCATTCCACATCAGGAGTTGCACCTGAAAGCCGTCGGTGAGTCCTGCATCGCTAAGGTAGTTCTTCACCCTGGTATGCATTGGAGGGTTCAAAGTGCCATCTCCTTAGCAATGACCGCTGTGATTGCGTCACGCTCATCTTCAAAGCCTTTGGTCAAAAACTCCTTCTGAGCCGTTGCCCGGCGGAAGGTCTGCGGCACGTTAGGGTCATGGACGTAAACCGCATAATTCGCTGTGTAGCCAACCCGGCCAACTACGCGCGTTCCGTTAATGCTCACCTCACGGAACTGACTGTTGATGAGCGTGGATGTGTCGATAGGTGTGTACAGCGCTGCACGGGAAGAACCGATGATTAATGCGCTCTGAATGGCTCTGACAGCCTTCCTGCCCTGAATGTCGCCAATCAGTGCGTTGAGGTTCTGCTGAGCCTGCCGGATGCCGCGGACTTTTACTCCCATATCAGGCTCCTGTCAGGATTGCGTAATCATCAGTCAGCCGCTCAAAGGTGTCTGCATAGCGAATAGCCTGCATAACCTCATCAGCGCCCGCTGCGATCGGGTCAGGATTGCTCGACGCACCAATCAGGATGTAATCACCGGTATCTGCCAGTGCGTACTCCGTCCATATGGTGTTATTAACTACCTTCTCGCCGCCAATCGCCCCTAACCGCTTGCTCAGTCCACCCTGATAGTCGCAGGCAATCACCATCGGCTCAGACCAGCCTAGAGAATCTCCGTACTCATCCAGCCCTAAAGGTTTCCAGATTGTCGCCTGAGCTGTGTATGACCAACTGGCTAGGCTGCTCAATGCTCACCTCCAAATTGATTGTGACGTCACCGTGTGACTTTTCTGCCCTATAATCCACGCGGGGCATGAGGTGGTCACAGCAGTGTTCGCCTGCGATGTAGGTTTTGCCTGATTCGACAAAGCCGCCGGTTCTGGTCATATCATGCCCTCCAACTAACAACGGTGGGCTTTTCAGCAGCGATGCGAGGGCAGGTAATCACCCACTCACCGCTGCTGTTCATATAGCCGGTTGTCTGTCGACCACTTGAAGTTGTCACCCAGACGCGTTCGAATGGCTTTGGTGGTTGTGTTGAAGGTAGCCAGCTCATCATCGCCCACCACACATGCATCCGCCCTTGGCAATCCAAATGCCTGCAAAGGACTGCTGAGTTGGGTCGGCGGGTATCAATGCAGTGGCACACCCGTTTTTGTCGAGGCCGCGCAGAAGTCCAAGCGAACCCTTCCAGCGATCTGCAAATGAGCCGTAGCGGAATGATCTCGACGCACCAGATGGGGCTGACTGAGAGCTGATATATTTATCGCCCTGCCCCAGCCCCATCAGTCCTAACAGGTACATCTGAATGAGTAACGCAGTAGCTGGCGGGTAATTAGCATCCAGACATTCCTGAATGCTGTTTGCCTGCTCAACAAGCGCCGTGAGAATGAAATCTGGCAGCGTAATACCCTGGCTAGCCAGATACTCTTTTGCCTGTTCCTGGGTAACCATGAATACCTCTCAGCCCTGCCGGAACAGGGCATAAAAAAACCGCCAGCGCGGCGGTTGTTATTCAGCGGTTGGGAAAAGCTTTTCCAGCTCACCGTCCGGCAGCAGCTCTGCCAGCTTGTCAGCGCCGAGATTGCCTTTGTACTCAATACCCAGCTCATCAAGACGCTTGGTGATCGCATCTTTGCGGGCCTGCTTGTCTGACGTGGCGCTAGGCGTTGCCGGAACCAAATCAGCCGATGCTTTATCAGAAAGCTTGCGGACGTGTGATTTAAGTGATAGATGCAATGTTTCCAGCTGCACCACATCACCCTTTGTCACGCCGTGCCACGGCCTAATCACTTCGTATTTATCAGCCATGATTTCTCCTTAAGCCAGGTTCGCGCCGTAGACCACACCGGACAGGCCTTCGCCGTCCTTCTTAATCTGCAAACCTTCTGCAGACATGATCTGGAAGTTGTAATTGCTCTGCGGCATTGGACGCGGGAGCGGCACAGTACCAACAGCCATACCAACCAGCGGAGAAATGACGTCCTGACGGCGCTGGTAGCCGAAGAATTCATTGCCGGTAAGTGCGAAGGTCGGGGTAATTTCTCGGGCAGGAATGAATTTAGCGATCGCATCCAGCACGGTGCCGTTTACAAAGGCATTCGAGCCGCTGCCAACTTCAATGGTGTAAGGCTTGGACATGTTCGCCCAGATTTCGGCGCTCACCCACAACTTGTCATAAGCAGCGACTTTGTTGCGGCGAGCATTGAGACCAAAGGCACCAGTTGGACCGAAGAAGGCCAGCATCTGAGCCGGGGTAGCCGTAGTCAGATCGATATTTGCACCGCCAGCGCCGCTTCCAAGGTTGATCTTGGAAGTGTTGCGGTGGTTGCGAATGCCCTGACCTTTCATACCATCGACGGAGATTGCGTCACTGCCATTCAGGTAGTAATCCACGCGCTTTTTATGGAACTTACGCAGCTTGGCGGCCTGAGAATCAAGCGCCAGATCGATACCGACAGTGCTCAGGCCAGCAGCATGACGCCAGTTGACGCCGTAACCAGCAGTAAACACAGGAATCGGGTCGCCATCACCATCGTAATCAGTATGGTCGAATGAATATGGTGCCTGACCATCAATGCTGATGGATACGTCATCTGCGATGTCGCCTGATACGTTATACATCTTCGCAGTCTTGCCAATAGGAAGAACGGTCTGCACGCCCATCAGGTCGTTGATGATTTCCATGCCATCTTCCTGATCTCGCATCTGGATAATCTGGCGGTCAATCTCAGCCCAGAACTCGCGGGTAAAGCCGCCGATGGCATTCGCTGCCAGCATGTCATGCGTCATGCGCGTACGAAACGCGTTAACCATCATGTCGTGCTGAGCATTGAAGATGTCACGGTTCGCCCACAGCTCGTTCCAGTGTCCGCGCAGTCGGCTGTTAGCAGCCAGTGTTTCAGCGGTAAAATACATTCTTATTCTCCTGATTAAGCGCCAGCAGCTGCGGCAACGGTGCCGACGCGCATACGCACGCGGATAAAGTCGGTAGAGCTCGCAGCGATAGTCGCTTCATCCTGGCTGTAGCCGATAACCGAATCGGTATCAGATGTGGCTTTGGTGAACTGACCGTTCGTTCCGAGTTTGATCGGGTCGTCTTTTCCGTAGGTGCCTGCAGCGCACAGCAGCGCCAGCTCACGACCTTCTTCCACGTAGTTGCCTACAGCAGAGTCGCCAGCCGGCACGGCTTCGGTGATTTTCAGGCCCTGATGGTAGGCAACGTCAATGATGTAGAGACGACCAGCCAGCGCGGTAGCCTGCGCAAACTCATTGTCGTCGTTGATTACAGCCGCAGTACCCGGCAGCAGAGCTGCAGCAGTAACGCGGGTTTCGGTCTTGTACAGAGACTGACCGTCGATATTAACGCGACGATAACGTGCCATTACGCAGCACCTCCGAAGTAAGCAGCCGGATCCGGTGCGCCGGTCACTGGTGGGTTTTTGGCACTGTTGGTGCCGATGTGGGTAGCTTCACCCAGAGACTTAAACATTGCGTCCAGGGCTTCGCCTGACAGTGCGCTAGCAACGATTTCGCCATGCGCTGCTGCCACAGCATCACGCTTGGTTTTCTCTTCAGCGCGTGAGTTGGCGGTCAGTGAATCTGACAGCGTTTTCTGATTGGCCTGGATGCCTGCCAGTGCTTCAGTAATGGGCTTCAGTGACGCTTCGTTGTTAGCAGCGATAGCGCCGCTGACGATAGTGCCAATCTGTTCCAGTTCTTCTTTGGTTAAAGGCATATCGCCCTCCGTTTGGTGGTTTGTTGCAGGAGCATCCTGCGGTGTGAAAAGGGATTTAACTTTGTTGGCTACGATGGCGACCCATGATTCCTGGCGGGCGACTTTTGAGCCGGTATCGTCAAAGGTGATCTTGCCGCCTTCGGTGGTGTAACCGTAAACCTGCGCATCGCCCCCGTTACGGATGACGATCGCCTGTGAGTCAGTGAAGTCAGCAATCCACGCGTAATCATCCGGCCCGGTAGCAAACTTATCTCGGGCAGCCTGCTCCAGACGTCTCTCCCGTTCGCGGTATGATTCGCCAATCAGCGCGTCAGTGTTGGATTGCAGCGTTTTCGCCTGGTCAGCGTTAACCATCAGGCCAACACCCTGCTCGGGCTGCGCTGCGCCAACTTCATGAAGCAGAATGGCGTCGTGGTCCATCATGTTAATCTTCGCGACCCACTCGATGCCCTGCGACTTCTGTTCTGCGCTGGATTCCATCTGGTCGAGGAAGACGGCAACACTGGTGTGGATCGGCGGAACGTCATCACCACGCTCAATGGCGGCAACGCGCTCAAGCAGCTCCCGCCCGCCTTCGCTCTGATTCGCTACGGTGGTATCAACCCACTTCTCCGCATAAACGCGGTTGCCGGACTTCTTAACATTGCGGTTCCATGCGCCAATGTGACCTGCGTTGATGCCTTCAGGTGAAAAGGCTGAGACAAACTGGCCGTCTACAGTCGGATGACCGAGTGGCGCCAGCGTGCCTTCCAGCCCCTGATAATGTGCGTCGATTTCAGATGCCGGATACAGGCCGCCGTTCATCACAACGTTGGCTGGCAGCGTGTAACTTGGCAGCACCAGATGCGGCCGACCGTTATACGTTTCACGGCGAATAGCCTGACTGTTCACCTTAGTGGTGACGTTGACCTGCATAGTCATGGTTATCTCTCGATTAAGCCGCGTGCTTATGGTCGCAGCAGTGATGTGATTTATTGGTTGCCATGCGTTTTCCCCATGTCTGGGCAAACTCTTTTTTGGCGATATCGATTACTGAGGAATTGAGCGGCACGCCCTTCTTATCAACCAGCACAGTGACCTGAGAGCATTTGCAGTTGATCGCGTTGCCGTTGATGCTGTACCAGTCGCGGACATCTTCTGAGGTGTAAAGGTTTCCGTGGCGCAGTGCGTGCGTCCGGCGCGTTGTGGCGCTCAGGGCAGACAGATGAAGCAGCATGACATTCAGACCCAGTTCATCTTTGGCTGAATCATGCTCATCCCATCTGGCACGCCGTAGTGCGGTGGTGATTTCCGTTCTGGCTATACGGTTAGCACGGCCCTGCTCAATACCTATCTGGTCACGCAGCCGTCTGGCTATTTCTTTCGGATCCTGTCCGCGGCCCATTCCATCAGTCAGGATTCGCGACAGGTCCTGCTTAACATCCGCAGCCAGTCCTTTCATCTCTTCAAAGGTGCGGGCTCTCACCAGAATTAACCGGCTTTGATAGGCATCACTGAGAAGGATTTCCTGCACGCTGCCGCGATCTGCTTCGTACGCGGGAGATTGCTGAGACAGGTTGGCAAACTCCTGCGACGTGCCTCGCTGATAGGATGGTGAAACGTAGTCCTGAAAGAGCCACGGATTGAATTCGCCACCCTGCAGCAGGATTTCATCAACGAGTGAATCGCCGTTTTGCAGCAGCATTGAAAGCAGGGTTGGGTCTAACTGGAAGGTGTAACGCTGGTTTACTGCTGGCTCTGCCGGGATGCGGTTAAGGAGCTCGATGTAGCGTGTGCTGATTTGCTTAAGGCGCCTGCCGTACTCTCGCATTGCGCCGCGCTCAAGGCGGTCAACGCCGGTCGGGTCAAGCTTGTTGCCGGGCAGGATTGCTGGCTTCGCCTTCTTCTTCATTCTCGCCATCTTCCTCATCCTCCGGTAATGGCTCACCGCCGCCCGGCTCATATCCTGCAGCAACGCGTATTTCATCGACCGTGAATACCTGCTCGCCTGATGCGAGAGATGTCTGGTTGATGCTGCTCATCTTGGTGGCGCTATCGAGCTTGTCAGATGGTGACTGCTCGTTTAGCTCATCCCATACGATGCTGAATTTCGCGACCGGCTTGATAACCTGCAGAGATGTGAGCTTATCGACCATGTCCTCAATATCAAACGACAGGTCACCACGTCGCGACTGGCAGCGGCTGTTGAAGTAAATCTGGTCTTCGGTGCTGGCCCGCTCACCTGACTGGTTGCCAACGATGATGCGCGATGGAATATCTACCGAAGCGCTGAAGGTCTTTAGGTTGACCTCATAAGTCGGTGAAGGGTCTGATACCGGGCTAACCAGTGATGTGACCTGCGCACCCTGAGTAATCAGCAGCGTATCGTTGCCGCGGTTAATCTCTCTGGCTGCTTCGTTGTAGCGTTCCTGAAGCTCATCAACTGTGACGCCATACATCGAGGCCAGATTGTTGAAATCTATCTCTTTATCGAAGTTGATATTCTGCTGGCGTGCTGCGTTCTTCAGGAATGACTCACCTGAGCCGCCCTCAACCTTTTCCAGGCTGACGCATGCGTTATAGCCAGGCTCAAGGAAGCCAATCTCGTCTTCTGACATATCGCCGATAATCAGTACGCGATCAGGATGAACGTTGCGCTGCGCCGTACTGCTATCAGAAAGCGATTCTGTGTACTGCCACATTGTTATGGCGCCGTTTTTATCCCGACCGCCCACCTTCAATGCGCTCGCCCAAACCGGCGTTATCTTTTGTAGTGCTTTGCCTTTAACTACTGGCTCATCCCACTTCTTGCTGTCTTTGATGTGTAGCAGGATGCCGGCCCATCTACCGACAAGGCGACGAGCGTCAGCTTTGGCAAAGGTGCGCCAGAAACGGTGAGTGAACACCTGATTGCTGGCTCGCTCCCATGCAGTAAGCTCTCGTGAGTCGTCTGACTGCTCACCCTCAACAACTTGCGGGTTTGTCTTCCAGCAGTTTGAAACCAGCTTATTCACCGCCCCGTGCGCAATGCCGCCGCGGCGATAGAGCTTGTACAGATCATCGAATGTCAGCTCTTCTTTGAAGCCGTATTCGCACCACGCGCTTTCACGTTTCGCATCCAGCCCCATGCCAGGGTTAAATGCCATTTGCCGCGCACGAGCAAGCCTGACGTCATTCAGCGCGTGATTGACGGCTAGTGATAATTTGTCAGTCATGGTTTGTCCGTTGGTGTGTTATCTGCCTTGCAGGCGTTTTGGAATCATCATGCCCATCGGTTGAGCGCCGCCTAATTCGGTTAGCGCATAAACCATCGCATCGAGGCGGTCAGGCGACTTTTTGGCGGTGGTCGGCACGTATTCCATTAGCTGATTTTCCAGCACGTAGAGATTGCCGTTATTGGCGACACGGCCTTGCTCATAAAGCGCAGAGATTGGTTCAGCTCGGGCATATTTTCCTTTGCTGGCATGCACGCGGATTACTCGCCCCTTAAAGCCAGCATTGCGTAGCGTTTCCTCTGCCATATCGCCACCCTGATTTGTTTCGATTACGATCGCATCAGCATCATGCTCGTCATACGCGAACATCGCCTTTTTTGCCCAGCCAGCTGGTGAGTATTTACCACTGTAATCTGCATCCACTGTGAATTGCTTCCTGTCTCCGGCGCCGTATGCGCTGGCAACAACAATTCCTGACTCATCACTTTCTTCGCTGTTGGTAGCCTGCGGGTCAATTGCGACTACTGTTCTTACCTTCTCGTGCTGGATATTCAGAGCGTGCGAGGCGGTTATCATGGCCTCTGTCCACAATGCACCCTCAGCATTGAAGCGCCGTGGCTTCTGCATGTACTGAGCTTCAGCAGTACGTCGGTGGGAGAACAGCGATATGCGATGTGATTCGTTATGCTTGAACGGCCATAGCCAACCATCAGGCAGGCCATGATCGATCGGTATGGCGTGAGTGTTTTCTGGATACTGCTCTGAATAGCTCAGAGTGTTGTCGATCAGCACTGGCAGGTTCAGGTGATGCCACTTTTCACCGCTACCACCGCGAAGCAGATAACCGCTAAGGTCTTGGTAGTGGATGCGCTGCATAATCACGATCATCGGCGTTGTTTCAATTGCCAAACGTGATTTGATTGTTTCGTTAAAGCGATTGTTCACGCCATCACGAACGGTTTCGCTGTATGCATCATCTGGCTTAACCGGGTCATCTATAATCAATGCGCCCTGCCAGCCCGGCTCCATATGGCCTGCACGAAAACCGGTAACCTGACCAGCAGCGGATGATGCGTATACACCACCACCGAACTCGTTCCACCACATCGCCTTGCTGTCTGCATCGTCGCGCAGCTCCATCGGCCACATGCTCTGATATGCTTTCGACTTGATCATGCCGCGTGCAGTAGACGAGTTAAGTAGCGCCAGATTGTGCGAGTACGACAGATGCATGAAGCGGGCGCGGTTGTTAAGCGTCAGCCCTCGTCCCATCATATTGATGGTTGCCAGCTCGGTTTTGGTGTAGCCAGGCGGAACGTTGATTATCAGGCGGGTTATTTCGCCGCTAATTACACGATCAAGAGTCTGCTGGATTACTTTGTGGTGGGGAGCAACAATCATCTTGCCGCCGGTGCGCTGCTTGAAGAAGTATCTGGCGTAATAGAGCCCATCCTCTTCACACTCTAAGCGTCGCGCATAATTCTTCTGCTCAGCAGTCGTCATCCTCCAACATCTCCCGCCGGGCAGCTTTGTATTCGTCTTTGGTCAGCGTTGCCACTTCAATCGGGCCGCCGTTCTTGCCAGTGTGCTCATGCGACGCCTGCTCTTTGAAAGCCATAACGCTGATGTGCTTGCCAAGCAGCTCAAGGTTTTTCACCTTATCGGGCCACTTAATCTTCTTGAGGATGTTCTCCATCGTCGTTTCATCGAAGTTGGTGACGGTGGTGAGGATATCCAGCCCGCTTAACGTGGTGCGCCATACCTTCGGCCATTCGTGAACCATCTTCAGTCCGCCGTCATCTTTCAGGATGTCGAGCACATCCATTTCGTCGATCTCAACTAAGCGACGGAGAACATAATCTGCGTTTATCTCTACCCTTTCGTTGCGCTCTGATTTAAGGTCAATGATGCGTTGCGCAATGTCTGGTTTTGTGAGGTTTTCACTGCCAATCTTGCGGGCGGTGTTATCGCTGTACCCCGCCCGAATGGCCGCTTGTGTGGCGTTCAAATCGATGAGGTACTCGCGACAGAACATTTCTTGTTTGTCGGTGAGTGCCATTATTGCCTCTCAAATTAAGGAGCTGTATATGAATCAGGTAGTCGTTAATCGCCTTCTGGCTTTAACTAATGATTTAAACAAGGATATTAAAATAGCAGCGATTCAAGCATTGGGTGAGGGTTCTAGTCCAACTCATGAGATTGAAAGTCGCTTATTGCAACTTACCAATGATCTTAATAAAGACATAAAGATTGCTGCAATCAACGCGCTTGGTCGTATTTATCGCCGCCGATAAGTGATAGCTCCATTAGTGGGCGTGATATCGCCCCTTGCTCTCACTAACAAATCAATAAATTTGCTCCGGCACATACTCAATCTTGAGCACGTCATCAGGCGCGAGGTATAGCCAAGCGCCATCTTCTTTGGCGACACCGATGAAGCCGTTATCCATCTCAGGCTGTGATCGGTTCATCAGGCCTTCGTGAGTTTCGCCTGACTTCGTGGTAACGGTGATGCGGTAGGTGTCGGTCATATAGGCCCCAATAAAAAAGGCCCGCCGAAGCGAGCCCTTAATGAGCAAATTTGAGGATGTTTTTACTTTTTTTTGCTGCCCTTAATCTTTCTTTTAAAGACATCATCTGTCACATAAAAGATATGCAACCACATAAAAAAAGCAAAGACAATAACACCACCACCCCATGCAAGAATTGGGTGTTTTGCATCCATGAACACGCCGAAAGGAATAATGGACCAGCATAAACTCACATATACATAGCATATAAATAGAGGTATTAAACTCCACCTACTTAGAAACAATAAAGCAGCGGATATACCATAAACTAACGCAAACAATAACCCAATAGATCCCTTTGAATGTTCATAAATCATAAAAACAAGCCCGAAGTTAAAAACAACGAGTTGTGCGATGATAGCCCAAAGGTTTCCTGTAGACCGCCCGCCGTAAGCGATCCTATGTAAGCTTTCCTTTATTTCTTTCAGATCATCCTCTGTACGCATCTCTATACCCTTCTTTTAAAGCGAACAACGTCCGCGACGGCAAATTAGCCAAAGGTGAACACCCTAACTGTGCTCAGGTATAACGTTTATTCCTTTAATAAATGCGTTTCCTGAATCTTACTAACCCAACCACACTGGTTCAAGCTTCTTATAAAAAAATTCACAGCGTGGCTAACCGTTATCCCTTGTCGTAGAGGTTCATCATCAGGCGCTCTCGGAAATGCGCCTTGTGATGGTCACTTATTGGCAATAAGGTTTCCGGGATATGATGCCAACTCTGAAAGGTGCTCTTTCATTAGACAAAACCACTCCCCATGCGCTCTGAACCCGCCATACTTCTGGTGCAATTCAGTCTCCAAACCTCTCTGCGCCGGTATCTTTGCGATCATCTTCAGTGACGCTCCGCTCATCCGGGCAATTTCACTCACTCGCTTGTCTACACGAGTACTGAATCCGATTTTGGTAAGTCCGCTATCTTCTGCATGCAAAACATACACATGGGGTTTACCATCCGCCCTCTGTTTATTTACAGAAATCATGTCATGCATAAATCCGTGCCTAAGTAAGGCATCAAAGAAATGGGAGTTAACACACCCCGCTGCTTTAAGCTCATCGCCCATCTTCTGAATTTCAGCTAGAACATCCATCTCACCGGCCTGAGTTCGTAAATACTCCGAATACAGACGACCAATTCTTGATGCTCTCTCAATAAATTTATTCATCGCGATTACCTTTTAGTGAATAAGCCTCGTTGCCCAGATAACCGCCCACAGAGAAGCCGCCGCTTATAACGGTTATCTCCGAAGCTGATTCCTGAAAGGCTCTGTGTTGTTTAATGCGCCGGGCATGGCGCGTGTGGTTTTAACTGCGGACATAAAAAGCCCCGCAACTGCGAGGCTGGTTTACTTCAAGCATTGCTCTCTGATGTACTGCTGCAATGCGGCTATTTTTGACTGGTCGCTTTTAATTCCGGATCGGATACCGAGAACGTTTCGTCCAGCAACTGGAGAGAGTTCGACGGTGGTTCCATTGTCCAGGCTGGCGGTGCCGGTGGTCTGCTTCGGACAGTTGCCTGAGACGAGCACCCGACCACCGCGATCAAGCTTGCGCTGCAAAGCATCATTTTCAGCTTTTGCACTGGCTAACTCCTTCGTGTATTTGGCATCAAGCGCGGCAACATCACGCTGACGCACTTGCATGTCATCAATCGTCTGTTGGCGCTCGGTTGCAAGGCTGTCAGCACTAACGTATTTACCGTGGTAGTAAATGGCTAGCCTGCAGACCAAAACCAGAATCACAATTAAGACGCCGAACAGCATGGTTCGCCAGCTAAATGGGAAGTTGATCATCACTCACCTGCCGGCGCAGCCTGAATTATCACTGTTCCGCCTTCCTTGTTAGCTTTATCAACAGCACTAGGATCGATTGCTATTGAGCACTGCTTGCTGGAGCGGAGGAACTCGTTTTCTTTCTGCAATGAGTTAGCATGGGTCTCGGCAGTAGAGCGCCGGCGGCTTTCTTCATCGAGCGTTGTTGCCAGGCTATCGAGTCGCTTCGTAATCGGCCCTAATCCCTCAGCAAACTTCATGTTCCGCTCATTCGCCAGAATGAATTGCTCACGCAGGCGGTTGTTGCGATCTGTGAGGTTGGCATTGTCATACCAGAGCTTGCCAACGAACCCGATGATGATTACCGAGAAGATGACGGGGATGAAACGGCGATATCTCGCCATTCGCGCTTTACCTGTCATAGGAGCACCTGCTCTGCAATCCTTGTGCGCGCAATGCGATCTGCCAGCCCGTTTGTGCCGCCATTAATCCGGCGGGTAAGCCCGGTCACGTCAGAAGCATCGGCGAAGCGGTTGCAGTCGTTAGCCTGCCAGAACCAGCCAGCCGAGCGAGCGGCATTGACGTCTTCCAGCAGTAAATCGGGATTAGATAGAAGCGGCAGGTTTAATGCTTTACCGCAGGCTGCGTAGTTATCGCGGAAGGTAACCTGTTTCAGCCCTCGCCCACGATATTTCCAGCCATCTCCATTCAGGTTGTTACCATAGCGTCCACCGTAAACGATATTGGCAATGGCAGCCTGCCGCTCCTGCGATAAGGCTGGCTCACCTGACTTGCGGCCGAGCTGCTCACGCTGTGCAGCAGTAAGACGGGATGCGAAGATTGCCAGTCCGGCAACTGAGTAATTCAGGCTTTCCCTGATTACAGTGAACCCGCCTGACTCCGTACCAACCTGTGCAATGAAGTAAGCCTGGCGCTTTGGTGTATCAATGCCGAACTCTTTCATTGCAGCCAGAACGTGTGGATACCACCGGCTGGCGAGTGCATCAGAAATAGATGCAGCCTTTTCAAACTGGTCTCTGGTCATCATTCAGCAACTCCCGAATCTCCTGCAGCTTTCTGCAGGAAACGCTTTTCAAGGGTTTTAATCAGAGATGAACCGGACCAGCCAGCCATACCACAGATTGCGCCGGTGACTTCCTGCGGCCACTGCCAGTAAATGGCGAGCAGCATCATGAGGAACCCGGCAAACACGGAGACGATCATCTGAAGACACAGGGTGCGCCAGCTGAAAGCGTCCCCGCTTAATACCTTGTAGGCGTATGCTGCTATCGACCCGAGGACTGTCATCCCCAGGGCGATCATGGCGGCGAATAAGCCCGGATCTGATTTATATGGCATGCGACGCATTCCTACCCCCTGATACGGGGACTTATCCTGTTTAGGAATTGATGACATTGTGAACAGAACAAGCCCGGTTAAACTTCCCACTGTCACCTGAGAAACCTTCCCGAGCTTTCCCGCCGTCTAATGCCCGACGCAGCCTTAGTTGATCACAATGAGAATCCCGCGATTGCGGATATCCACCGTAGAAAAAAGCGCCCGCGTAAAAGACACAGGATGAAGTGTGAGGAAATCCATTGGGCGCTGAAATGAAAAAAGGCCGCTCTAATGGCGACCTTCTGAAATAGTTAAGTGATGTTACTTATCCGCTACAGGGTATGAGGTGAATCTTATCCCCGGGAGGGGATGAGCCGATTATATGAGTTTATTCGGCTCAGGTATTGTGGTGGCCGGTGCTGATCTCCGGCATCTAGGAAAACATGATTAGCTCTCGAGGTTTCGCTTATCACATACCGCGCATCAGCCTGCGCATTCACCACAACGGAAATAGCACTGAACGGATCGACTGGGGATTACCCGCCGGCTGCGTGGATTAGCTTATGAGGCTGTCACGCCAATGCTATCACCTGTTGTGCGCCCATTATTAATCACACCGGGCCAGTGCGCCAAATTCGGTTATGAGGGATTGGAAGACCTCACTGACTTACAGGCTGTTAAGCCGCCATCAGAACTGCATCATCGTTTGCATTTATCTTTGTGGTTCGTTTCTAAAAACCCGCAAAGTCGCTCGCGAAAACTATCGGAAAGAGCACTGATACGCGTTGTCACATTCCCCGGCGACATTTCACGGCGCGCTATTCTGGAGTCGGGGTATGCCGTTCGACCTAATGCTCTTACCTGATACTTTCGCGCCAATAAAAAACGCCCTCGCAGTTGGTGAGACCGGAGGGCGCTTTGACTATCACAAATCGATGGAACTGACTGGATTACGTTAACGCTTCAAACAACAGCGCGCAACTTCAACTGTTAGGAATAATATCCCCAGTTTCGGGAAAAGTAAATAGTCCACGATAAATTAATGAGCTATTTCCGATTGCGCTATCGAGTTACCTGATTGAGGGCGGCATTAGCCCATGATTCCTCCATCTCCACCTTGCCTATCAGGCCGTCATAGTACGGCTTAACGGACTTCTTCCAGGTATCAAGCGACACCGCATCAGTGAGACCTGTGATTGTGCGATGAACATCCGTAGATGGAATGCGCTCATAACCGCGACCGCAACAGCGCTTACAGTCTCCCAGAACCGGAACGCCCTGCTCTTCAGTCAGTTTGCGATCAACCGCCCGGCCCCTCCCGCTACAGTCGCGACATGATGATGAGACCACGCCCTTCCCGTTGCAGGCTTTGCAGATAACGCGGACAACCTCTTTCACGCTTCTGGATGAACCGCCTGATAGCGGTGACTTCATGGTGAACACATCCGCCTCAATGAATCCTTTCGCCTGGCAGCATTCGCACGGCTTGACGCTGGCAGCGCTGCGGCAATAATCCATGTAGGCATAAGTTGCGAGCGTTTGCATAACCGCTGGCTTAATATCAGTGTCTAGCTTGCGCAAGGCGGCAACCTTATCGCAGGTACTCAAAGCATATTCAGTTAATAACGATACGGCGCGTCGGGCGTCGTTATCGCTTACTCCAACCTTACCCATAAACGCACTGTAACCCAGCGGAGCGCGACTTTGGGTCATTCCCATGGCTGCCATATAGTCAGTGCCAGATAAAGCATCTGAGGCTGTTGCAGGCGGCATACCGGCAAAGCTCGCTGTCTTCGCAAAATGATATTTGACTGTCGCTTCAAGCCCCATGTTTAACTCCCATCATTTTCGCCATGTTATGAATGATCTGATAATCAACCGCGAATCCACCTTTGCGTTTGTAGATGCGAAGGCGGAGCCACTTCTCTCTGAGGTATTCGGTCATGCTACATACTCCATCTGACGTTTACGCAATTTCTCGTAATGGCGTGCCCGGCGCGTGAATATGGATTTCACTCGCTTCAGGTACTCGATATCGAATTTGCGAACGGTGTTGTCATGCTCGATGCGCTCGACCCTGTGCAGGCCAAACTTCTCGATAAGGTTTATTCGGTAGGGGATCAGGTTTCCGGACAGGTCACGATTGCAGTGAACGCAGCCAGCATTATTGTTGAAGACATTGAAGCGGAGCCATGGTGCCGCGGCTCGCGATCGGTAGTGACTGGCGTCTACTGCCCCGCCGCGCACTCCGTAGTTGAGTGGCTTGCCGCAGGCTATGCATGGGTCGCCATAGTCGCGCCAGAAGATGAACTTATTAACCGCTGCCTGAGCCTCCCTGTTCCACTCCGATTTACCCTTAAGTCTTTCCCTACGTTGCCGCAAATCATCGCGCTGTAGGCGTTCCTGCTTACGTTTTTCACGCGCAGCATTACGCTCATCAACCTGTCGGTTGAATTCCATGGCGCATTTGTAGTTGTGGCAGACTTTCTGGAGTGAACTTCGGGGAATGTATTCGGTAGTGCAGATGGGGCATTTCTTTGGCTTCGGCGGCTTTATGCCTTTAGCCATGTGTCAGCTCCTTCTGTCGTTCATCTTCGTGTTGGAAGTCGTCGCCGTCGATAGGAACCAAGTGCTGTGGGGAGATGAGCGCAAACCCCTGCAAAACGGATTTATTGGAAAGGATGACCCTCAAACCCTTCTTCGTTATCAACCACCTCGCTGGCGCTTCATTCCAGAAAAGCGGCTGCCCTGGAATCTTTACCATGCTCTCAGCGGCAACAAGCCTAACTAGCTCAACCGTTCGCCCTATTAACACCTCATTTTTATGGCCGCCAACCACTAAGGCCAAGGCTCCAGCTCTTAACTCAGCCATTATCTTCCCCTCCGCACATGTTGAAGTTTGCGTCTTTCATCCAGCCGGCAGCGCAGGTATCGCATGCATAGGTTTCCTGCGGCGACAGGCGCACCTCGCAACCAACGCATACAGAAGCAGATGGCTCGCCAGCGCCAGTAGGCGGATTTGATTGGCTGATGCATTTCGGCCTGCTCGAAACGGTAATCTGTTTCACAGTTTTCACATGATGCTCCATACCAGTACTTGTCTTCTGAGGTGAGTGTTATGTGACAGCGGCAGCAGCGTTCACGCATTGGGTTGCTCCTGCATCATCAGGAAGACAATCATGGCGGCGCGCAGTGGGTTGCCATGCATATGTGAAAAATGATGATTACCCTCTTCAAGTTGCTTCATGGTTTTGGCTGTTGAAACAAAGCAAAACCACCCTCCAAATTGAGCATTCATGGTTATTCGATACTTCTCGATAATCGGCCCGGCATCAGCCCATGAGTTGCAGTAACTTTTTCTGCCTCGCAGTCTGCCAAGGTCATCCCTGAACATTACGCTGTCGTCCTGATGGATGAATTCTGCATTCCATCCCATGGCTTCACCAACGGCGGCATTAATTTCATGATCCTTCATTTCGCTGTAATTCATCTTCAGCTCCACATTGGGTTTTTATACTGCCTGCTCGGTATTGGCTCGTTCCGGAACTCAGGCAGCAGCGCGCTGACCAGCCAGAGGCGCGGGTCGGTTGCGAGTGTCTTCTGAGTTTTTATGTTGCGAGAGGCGTAGCGGGAAAGGAGTTCGTTAGCGGTTTCAGTGTCTACAGGGTCATGAACGAACCATGTCATTCGCATGAGCACCTCTCACTTTCGCTAACAGGTTGTCGAGCATTGCCATGTTGTAGCTGATACCAAATCCAATGCTGAAGGCGCCCATCCGATACTGGTAGTCATGGTCCGAGTTTCCTAACCGTTGACGCTTTATTTTGTTGTTGTCGGCCATGTCATGCAGGGCGACCGTCACGTTGATGCGCTTTGCAGATGCAAGCACGCAGACGCGATCGATAATCTCTTTCGATGTGTGCCATTCGTCGTCTGATAACACCTGATGAATTGCTGTGGTTAATTTGCTCATGCTGCTTTACTCCCCATCACAACGCGGCCGTACTTCATCAGGAAATCACGATCTACAAAGCTGACAGCACAGCGAGCCAGCATGTGTGGGTTCCAGATAATCAGCATCGAGCCTTTATTGTTGCCATTGACTGGTTTTCCGGTATCAGCGCGGACGAAGGACAGCCGGCCGCCGGTTATGAAACGCACTTCACTGCATGTCCTCTGTGCATCTGCGAACCAGCCAACTGACGTGTCAGCAGGAACCAGCATCACCACGCCGTGTACATCGCTATCAATGGAAGACGCCTTTTCCACCCAAGGGCCAATGTCGCTGTAGGGCGGATTTAGCCAGATGTAGCCAGGAGGAAAATAAAATTCCCAAACTTCATCCAGTGCGTTCTGCTGCTCTGTCAGATATTTCGGGTGAAGATGATTGAGATCGCTTGCGGCTGCATCACCAATGAAGTTGAACTCCCGGTTTAAAGCAGCGTAGATTTCGGGCGGCGTCTGCCAGAGGTTTCGTATGTCGATCGGAGTGTTGCTTCCTGTGTAATCACTCATTCTTTGCTCCTGTTATTTTCGCCCCAGCGCTGCGCCCATTCGATTTCTAACCGGGCTTCGTCGCTGAATTTCACGTTCTGCTCTGTGCCAAACCAGTAAATAGCCTCGATGACCTCAACCATTTCGCTCACGCGCATCTTGCTGGTCCGTGAACCAAACATGACGACGCCGCCGCCGATACCTGGTGCGGTGCGCTGCTGTTCGTTTTTGGATTTCGCTACGAGGGCGGTGATAAGGTCTTTCCAGTCGTCCGGGGTGTACTTCTGCCCATACCATTCAACCTGCCGGGAAAGGTCATGGAGAAGCGGCCACATACGGCGATTCTGGTCCGTCGTGCGCTTGCGTTCCTGGATGACAATTTCGAATGGCTTATCTTGGCTGGCGGGGAGTTGCTGGATGGCGCTGATGCAGTTCTGTCTGATGTTGTTGTCTCTCAGTAGATAACGCTGCGTCTCCACTGTTACCTCCCTTCGATTGTCTCCACGTAGTCATGGATGTTGTCAGCGGCTGCGCTCAACAACAGGTCAATGCTCTGCTTACTGTGTCCGCCTTCACGAAGCATCTTGAGGGCTGCCAGTAGCGCTGAGTGTGAATCCTTGAGGGGTTGATGCTTAGGTCTGAGGGGGATTACATTGTTCATGCTTTCTCCTGTTTGCCGCGAGGAAGTGTCCAAAAGGCTTGGCCAATCCGGCTGCGATAACATTTCTCGACCAATCCGCGCTTCGCCATATCGGTCAGCAATTTTCGCAGCGTTGCCGAGTCGGTTTCGTTTTCGGGATTAGTTCGGTTGTAGTGGTCTTTAATCAGGAACGTTGGCATTGAGTGGTAATATTCGCCTCTTGACCAGCGCCAGTACTCCTGCTGCTCAATGCGCATAATGCTAAGCACCTGCCTTTCCAGCTCATCGTTGTTTGTCATCTAATAAAACTCCATGCGAATTTAGCGACTGCCACGGGTGCGAAACCAATAATAAACCAGAAGAAAGTCACGGCCCCAACACCCTTAAATAGCGTGAAATTACCACCGTTAACTCCTTTAATGAGTAGGATGATGCAGAAGAAAAATGCCATCACCATCCATGCAGTGCCGATTATCTTGGCGAATATCATCACTGCTCTCCGTTCTGATTGGTGGGCTGCTCCGGGATGATGCGGTAGGCGATGATGTCGTCGTCATCTGCTTCGTGGCACCACTCAAAAGCCTCAGCGCAGTCCTCTGCTACATGTCCATTCCTGGATTTAACCTCTACTAAGGTCGCATATGCGACTGGGCAGCTTCCGCTAGCGCCGCCGCCCCACTCAATCCAGCCACTATCCCCCCGTTCCTGCTGCTCAAGAGCCTTTAGTGCATGCTCATAAGCCTGAATGTCATATTCATCGCGGATAGACATGCCCGGGCCTTCGGCAGCCATCCACTTAAAGCCCTGAATAACGCTTCTGCACTTCTCAGCGGTTAGCTTTTTCATTGGTGCTCCTGTCTTCCTGCTCAAACTCAGCATCAACAATCGTGTCGTGTGCTTCACGCGCCAGCATGTCGATAGCGTGCAGGCGGTCCCGGAACTGCTCCGGCGTCAGGTCGCGCTTCTTAGCCAGGTCGATGATTGCCAGCGTCATATTGCGGGCCTGACGCATCAGTGGCGGTGTGATTACCAGTTGAGTTACCTGTGTCATGCTGCACTCTCCCTTCCCTCAAGCCAGAAGAAAAATGCCCGGTCAACGGTGGCGTCCTGATAGCCAAGATGTGATCGGGTCAGGTTGTGTTTATCGCCGTGCACGCTGCGGTAAAGGCGCTCAAAGCGGATGCGGTTCACCTCAGTCATGACGACCACCTTTCAACCCAAAGCGGCGGCGAATGTCGGCGAGGTGGTCCAGCGCCTTTTCGTTACCGGTCGGGATGTGCAGCTGAGGAATCTGTTTGCGTGGCGGCGGGATGATTTCACCAGCCTCGATGCGACGGGACATCTTGCGCAGCTCATCGCCCAGGCGTTTGCGACACTCCGTATCAGTCAGGTTGAAAGAGCGCATCTGGTTGTAGACCGCTGTCACCATGTGGAAACATGCCGGGCTTTCCCATGGGAACTCTTCGCTGCTGTCGTACATGCCACGGTCGCGACAGTACAGGCGGAACATGTCATACAGTTCCTCATCGGTCGGCAGACCGGCGGCGCGGTGTTCACCCTGCTTGCACCACTCGATAAACTGACCGGGCGACGGCAGGAACGGTGAGCCACTGGCGCGGGCCAGCTTCATGCCTGCCGATAGCTGCTGCTTGTTATGAATTCCGTTCTCTGCAAACGCGGCGATCCACTGGCGCTTTGCTGCGGCTTCATCATTCGGGTTACGCCATGCTGTGCTTACCGACGCCGGGAATACCTGTTTAAGATTCGAAAACAAAGCGTCTACCAGCCGCTCAACATCTTCATGCACTCCACGCTCAACCGGGCGCGGCCCATCTCCTGCAATGCGAGCCAGTGCGCCTGCATCACGATTCTGAATTGCTGATACGAGATTTCTCATAGGAATTCATTCTCCCAGGCTTCGCGGCTGTTCCAGTGCTGAGCGGGTTGCTGAGCCACTGACTGCCGGTTACGCCCTGGCTGACTCATCTGCGCACGAAGTGTGTCCCACTTGGCGCGGAGTTTTGCAGGGCTGAGGATGTTGCTCTGCCAGAAGTGATCGGCGTTGGCCCACTTAAAGGTTTCGCAAATGTCGTGATGCGTTACCTCAAGGGCGCCTCTCATCAGGCGGACGTCGTTAGCCCAGGCGGGCCAGTTGGGTTGTTGTGCTGTTGGGGTAACCATCTGCACTTTGCTGAATATCCACTCGGCTGCCTTCAGGTCATCAGCAGTGCCCCACTTGTCGCCTTTCGGTGAGTGTGTGGCTGCTTCAGGTCTAATCACAGGAAGACTCTTCAGGGGGCTGTCGGAGGATTCGCCAGAATTCTCTGACGTAGATTTAATGTCTTTCTTGTCTTTTGTAATAGTGTCTTTTGTGTGTCCCTGTTTTGGTGACAACCCTGTCACCGTTTTGGTGACACTTTTTGTCACTGATTTGGTGACAGTGACACCATCTTGGTGACACTCAGGAATTTGCCACTCCGTGAGGTTCTTGTTTGGTCCAATTAGCATGCCTTCCCTGACCAGAACACACATCTGAATTAACTCGTTTTTTGCCTTATTCACCTTCTGCCTGGGCAGTTTGGTGAGCTGGCTAATTTGACTATCAGCAATGCGATCCATCTTCTTGTTGAAGCCGTATGTCTTCCGGCAAACAGCATGTGCAACCTTCGCCTGATTCCTGGTCAGGTTGGCCCCTATCAGCTCTTCGTACAGCTCGTTTGCCAGACGCGTGTATCCATCGTCTGTATCTGCCACACGTTGCTCCACGGCCCTGAGAGCGGGCCTGATTGGTGATACGTTGTCATGCGCAAGATTCATCGCCGCCCCCGTCAGAAGTAATGCCAGAGCGATAATCAGCGAGAATCCGCTTTATCTCTTCAGTGGTGCCATGAGCGAGAATCAGGCTGTCGAAACCACCATTCCGATAAAACTCTGCATCAACCAGCAATTCAGCCAGGCGGCGTGCCTTTGATGCGCTGAACTGAGGAATGGCCGCTGATCGCGTCAGTTTGGTTTTACCTGCGGCTTTGGCCTTCTGCATTTGCGCCTGTGCAACAGCGTCTGCTTTCGGGCCGTGCTCACGTGATAAAGCAACAGCGGTAGTGGGGGCTACTTCGCCCGCCTTAACCATTGCGATTAGGCTCTCTCCACACTCCAGCAACTGAAGATGCTGATCCACATCAGCTGGTGATCGCTTAACCTTTTTGGCAATCTCAGCAGGTGTCCAGCCCTGATTCAGCAGGCGCTGATATGCCGCCGCACGTTCCAGAGGAGACAGAGCCTTACCCTGTGAACTGGTGACCATGAATGCGATGCGATCAGCTTCGGAACCTGAGAAGTCTTTGCACTCAAGGCGTGGTATTTCATGCCCGGCTTCAGACGCCATTTTCGCGCCATAGTACCGGTGGTGACCGTCGATAATCTTGATGCCCTGCTCTGTAACCTGAACCGCCAGTGGTGGCACAAACTCACCAGCAATGAATGCATCACGAAATTCAGCGACGTGCTCCTGGTCGATTTCGCGCACGTTGTAACCCGGCTCGACGTAAAGCTCTGCCAGCGGTACCAGAAAGGTTTTCTTGACCGTTGTTTCCGTGCCGTTTTTCTCTTTTGCCTTGTAAAGCGATAATAAAGAACTCATAATTACTCCTGTACGTTGATCCAGTATGATTCGTGCATCAGGCCTCTAGCGTTCCAGCGCTCGGGGCCTTTTCTTTTGTCAGTAACTGCTCTATGCGCAACAACCGCTGCGCCATTTCTGATTCAGGTGAAACAACATCCAGATACGCCAGTGCCAGACTCATCATCTGGAAGAAGCTGTGACGCTGCTTTCCTGATGGACGTTTCATACGGCTTACAGCTGCGTCGTCCAGGTCGAGTACCTTCGCCAGTGTTCCCTGTCCACGTTCAGCCAGTTTGTTCAGTAACTGGCTTTCAATCTCTCTCGCTTTTTTGCGATAGCTTGCAATTTCCATGATGTAAAATTCCTTTGTTGGTTAAGTAATTGCGTGACATTGCGGTGAGCAAGTCACTTGAGTTTTGGGGGCCGAAACAGCCTCCGGTCTGATTGATAAAGAGCGGTGTTGCTTAAGAAGCTGCTAAGAGTTCTGCCAGGTCAGGTCGAATCTCGTGAGGTTTAACTTTGCCCTGCGTGGCTTTGGCAATTGCCATCACGTATTTGGCATCAATGCCGCCGCCGTGAAGCCATCGCCAAACAGTTGGCTGCTTTACGCCGCACAGGGCAGCTAACTTCTGCTGGCTGCCAGCGATGTTTACAGCTCGTTGGATAGCTTTGTTGGTCATGTGCAATTCCTTTACGTATTATCACAATGAGAATAATAGCAATGAGTATCGGTGAAAGCAATAGCTTTCCGCATTTGACGCGTAATACGCCTAGTTATAAATTGCCGGGTATGAATAAAACTCTCGCAGAACGATTGGCTACGGCCATGCAAGAACGAGGAATGTCACAGGGAGCTTTAGCTAAAGCGACTGGCGTTGCTCAACCAACGATTTGGCGCCTTGTTAAAGGTGAAGCCAAAGGGTCAACACGCCTTGTGGATATAGCGCGTGCGTTGTCAGTTAGCGTTGAGTGGCTGGCAAATGGTGACGGCCAGATGACGACTGAAGAGAAGATGACTTATCCTCAGCCGCCGTCTAATGAAATGAAATTGGGTGGTGTTTTCCCGGTACCGATTTTTGACAGAGATAATCATCAAACTACTGATTATGTTTACGTACCTGTCTCGGTAGAGAGTGATACATGCCGCGCATTCGTGCTCGAAAGGAACAGCGGTTGTTTCGAGGCGCCTGCGGGTACTGTGGTGGTCGTAGATACAGCTGAGAAGCCTGGTAATGGCGATCTTGTCTATGCTCTCGTTAACGGATCATACTCCGTCTACAAGTTCGTTGATGGCGGCACAACAGGCTATCTGTCAGTTGATGACGAGCGAGTGCCTTTGTCTCCTGCCTTAGACTCCTCCGTTGTTGGCGTGGTCGTGTTCCTGCTTCGCGATCTAAAACGCAAAAAGTAATCTTCCTCTTTTTTAGGGGGGTGTATTCAATATACCCTCCTTGCCTATTCCTAAGCAAAGCCGTTGCCATACCCCCTCCCATTTTATATTAGATTCAACAATTTAGGTTGATCGCCCCAGTTAACTACTGTTTATCCAAACAGTGTTTTCATAGTGAAACACATCCTTCCATAAATCAAGCTAACGCTTACCCTTTTTTTCTTACCGCTCCGAAATCACTCTCAAAATTACCCAAATAACTAATTTTTTTCTTTTGCGCATCATTGGTTTATGCGTTTAGCTATTACTTTTTTACTAATACGTATTGCTATGGATAATACGCAATGCTATTGTTTATCCCATCAGCAGGACGCTGGCAGGCCACAGGGAACGGAGTGGCGGGTTCTTTAACAATAGAGATTGAGACTGATTCGGTCTCACCAAAGTGAAGTTGGCTTTGGGGTGTGATGAATGCGCAGGTCGATGCGCTAAAGGTAGCGGTTTCAATACCGTGGGAATTGTCGCCGAGAAAATACGACGGGTTATGGTCAGGTACAGCGGCCGCTCCCGGCAGCCTGACAATAAGACCTCCACGGAAGCTGGCACTTTCGACGCCAGCCATCACACCACCTAAGCCAATTACCGGAGGCAAGATGAACAACAAGCAACGCAAGAAACTGCAACGCGCAGTAGAGCATCGGGCCATGAAGCTGCAACAGCAGGGTTTCGAGCGCCGCATCGTCAGCACCTTATCCAGCTGCAACCAGAGAGTAGAGAAAGCAGTTATCTCCCCTTCTCTGCGTGACAGGCATGAGAGCACATCACAGTGCTTACCGGAGATAGCTATTTTTGCAGCTGGCTATCGCAACTCAAAAGACATCGTAACGGCGAGGTAGTTATGACTGAGAAAAAAATAGCGCCTATTGAGATTCGTATAGACGCCAGTAAGGCGGAAAGTCAGGTGAATGAGATTGCTAAGTTACTTGAATTTCCAGCCAGTTCCTTTGAGGGTATTCCTCAGCATATCGTCAACCTGTTTTTTAGCCACATCCGTAGCCTGATTGACAACATCGCTCCTGGTGATTTCTCTACCACAATCAGCACAGAAAACGTCAACGAAATTGCTGTCAAAATCAAAATCGTCGGGCCTCTTGAACATCTCGCTACCGCAATCAGGACAAACGGTCTTCATGGTCTGCATGAACACATCCTTTCTACTGTTGGGGAGCTTAAAGATTAAACGAATTCTTGCTGTTGGGGAATGGCAGGGACACGCGCCGGGCGTGGATAAATATCCCGGCACTTACATCAATCAGGCTGCCTAACCCGCAGCCTTTTTTATTGGAGGTTCCATGAGCAACGCTGAATGGATTATCGGCTGGATAGCTATTGGTGTGTTGATGGTGCTGGGGTTTATAGCAGTGAATTGAGTGACACCGTAAAGCCGCCTGTGTAGACGGCTTTGAGCTGCTACGCACCAACGCTGAGATTTCAGCAGGATAGATAACCAGAACGTAACACACCTTATGGGGGCCGCAATGGCCCCTTCTTTTTACACCAACCAAATTTATCACGAGGTATCCCATGCCAGCTTATGCAACGGCAGGGGCGGCATTGGGCTGCCCTTTCGACTTTGAATCCCAGCTAGAACGCATTGCACGTCGCCTTCGCAGCCTGTTCATCTCCATCCGCAAAGGAGTTCAGTCATGAAATCACGTTACTTCACGAAGGCTCAGGAGCTTTCAAGAGAGGCTCATCTGTTTGGTGACCGTGCCAAATGGGATATGGCGATGCAGTTACTGCGCAGGGCGCTGAAATGAAAATGAAGATTGAATGTGGCGAGCTTAAGACGCGCGCCGGATATCGCCCTGGCATGATGATTATCGAGGCAGATGAGGTCTCTCTGCTCGACTTCAGTGGCAGGCAGGTGCTTAACCAGCTTGATATCAAAGACGTCATGGAGTGGCTCACAGAGCAGGGCTACACAATTCACCAGGAGCACGCAGCATGATTGATCCGGGTATCTATTTCATCGAAATGATGAAGGCCATCTTAGAGCCAGTGCTTGATGAGATGACGCCACAGCAGGCTGCAATGGATGCGGCGGCTGATTACCGTACGGAGCAGCAGGCAAGCAGAATGGGAGTTGCCTATGAGTAAGGAATTCTACGTCAGGCTGGCAGAGATACAGCGCACTTTGAACGCGCCGAAGGGCCAGTACAATAGCTTTGGCAAGTATCACTACCGCAGCTGCGAAGACATCCTTGAGGGTGTGAAGCCGCTGCTTAATGGCCTGTTCCTGTCCATCTCGGACGAAATCGTTTTGATTGGCGATCGCTATTACGTCAAAGCTACGGCGACGATAACCGATGGCGAGACCACACACAGCGCCTCTGCAATGGCCCGTGAAGCCGTCGATAAGAAAGGCATGGATGACGCGCAGATTACTGGCGCTACCAGCTCCTACGCCCGCAAATACTGCCTGAATGGCCTGTTCGGCATTGATGATTCAAAAGATGCTGACACGGACGAGCACAAGAACCAGCAGAACAATGCAAAGCAGCAGCCTCAGAAGCCATCCATGTCGCCAGAAGAAGTTCTGAAGGCATTCACCGAGGCGGCGCATCTTAAATCAACTATTCCTGAGCTGAAAACCGCATTTGCTAAAGCCTGGCAGATGCTGGACGGCAAGCCTGAGCAGGCTAAAGCTCAGGAAGTCTATGAAATTCGCAAATCAGAGCTTGAAGGAGCCACAGCATAATGCCAATCAACACGATCACAATCGCAGGTAATGTCGGCAAGGATGCCGTTCTGCGTGTCACACCAAACGGAAAGCACATCGCGTCGTTCTCTCTGCCGGCCAAGTCCGGATTTGGTGACAACGAGAAAACATCCTGGCTGCAATGCAAGATGTTCGGGGCTATGGCAGAGAAGCTGTCGGCCAGCATTCTGAAAGGTGCAAAGGTCACAGTGACCGGCGAGTTTGTGCTTGAGGAGTGGACGAAAGACGACGGCACAAAGGTTTCTACGCCAACGATTCTCGTGCGGGATATCGACCTTCCGCCAAAGCAGAGCGGTCAGCAACAGAGTCGGCCGCAGCAGTCGCATGGTCAATCTACCGAACCTCAATACGATAATTCGATCCCCTTCTAACACCCACTAATAAGGCACCCTCATGACCATCACCGAACCTTCGGCGGACTCTGCACGCCCTGATGAAACGGAATCACAGCGCAGATGGATGTTAGCGATGCAGGACGCACAGCAGCAGATTCTGGCGAAGAAAGGCGTGAGGGTGTCGCTATCAGTACGGACCACTGAGCAGACAAAGGAATGGGTGCAGGAGGCCACGGAGCGGCGTCTGACGAAGTACGTCGAGCATCAGGAAGCCATTGAGCGCAACCGGCACAGCAAGCATGACATGCCGGTCAGAGATACCAACCCTGCCTATCCGGAATGGGCAGCACGCCGCTATCACGGCGACTAAGGAGAGCAAGTGAGTGTGATTTGTGACTATTGCGGTAAGGATGCTGCGCTTGTGAGCGGGAAGGATATGTACCCGAATCGGCCCGACCTCGCGGGGCTGCAATTCTGGAAGTGCCCACCCTGCGCCGCATGGGTTGGATGTCATAAGCGATCAAACGCAGTTCCGCTGGGTCGGCTCGCAAATGCAGAGCTGCGAAAGGCCAAGAGCGCAGCTCACGCAGCTTTCGACCCCATATGGAAGTCAGGAAGAAAGTCCCGGCGAGGTGCTTATGAGTGGCTAAGTAAGCGACTGAGCATCCCGTTCAAAAACTGCCATATCGGCATGTTCGACGTAGATACGTGTGAACGGGTCGTGACCGCTTGTGCCGAATTTAAAGGCTAACTATTTTCGCCGCGGCAGTTAGCCTGCCAGCGGCATAAGGGGTAAGAGATGAAAAAGCATTATTCAAAACGTGACTTACTTGAGATGGACAGAGCCGGAAATCACTACGGCAATCACGTAATGGCTATGACAGCAGAGCAACTTCATTCAAAGTCAGACATTGCCGCTGAGTTGGGCTGGCGCGATATGCAAATCGCCGCCCTGGAAGCAAAGGTAAAGCAACTGGAGTGGGATAGCGTATTCATTCCCAAAAACATTGAGACAGCCTTAGCGGTTATGGGAGTTGCTCTCCCTGAATCGAAAGAAGAATTTAATTTCTCGATAAACCGCTGGGTGCAGCGACTGGTTGATCGTGTGATTCGCGTCGGTCCGGAGCTTGATGCAGAGCGCAATAACTTGCGGGCTGAGGGTGTGGAATCATTCGCACATCAGCAGCGCGTGATTGCGGATTCATTATCGGGTGACGAGCAGCGCAGCCACCGCATTACAGCATGCCGAGCTGAGGATTTCGCCGCCCAACTCCGCGCCGGTAAGGATGGTGAGTGATGGCTATTGTCTGCGATAAGCACCTGACCGATGAGGTCATTGCAAAAGCGTTTGAGAATACCAATTTCGGCCGGGATGACTACCGCACTATCCTTGCAGAAACAGTGATGAAGCGTGCTGCCGGGTATCACTCAGGATGGACAGCAACAACCATCTGCATGCGACTGGGGCTGCTCAGCGAAAAGAATCAGTCCGCAACAAAGTTGGGGCTGACCATGGCATTCCATCACTACTACAGGCCGGTAGTTCGCGAAGCGATCAATGCCGCCCAACTCCGAGCAGGAGAGCCATCATGACCGAAGAGCAGGAACAGGCGCTGATTGAATACTGTCAGGAAGAAGTCCGGCTTAAAGCCGAGCATATCGCGCGCCTTGAAAATCACATGCCAGGCCAGTTCGATCTGACCAGGTATCAGCTGGAGTTACAGACGGCAGAAATCGCGCTGGCCGCCCTGACAGCGCAGCCGGTTAAGCTGCCAAAAGGTTTCAGCCCGGGGATTGGCGATCTTTTTGATAAAGCGGCACCGGTTATGCGTCGCGATAGTAAAGGCGGGAAATGGCTGCACAAAGCAGTCGTTACGCAAATGCTTAATGAACTTGGCTATGAGGTGCAGGAATAATGAAAAAGCTGAATGAATTAGTTGATTTGGTTAAAAGGGCGCGGCACTCAGAGTACACGGCTGACGTCGTGGAAGCAGAGAACGAAATTATCGCCCAAGACTGGTACGAAAACATCCTCACCATTGCCGTAGCATTCCGGGCGCTGGAGCAGCGCGCAGAAGCAGCGGAGGCGATAGTCAGCGACGTTAAAGAGGTGATCGGCCTGTTATCTGAGCGTGAATGGGCAGAGCATTGTACGAAAACAGAAACAGGAAAGCTGCTTGAAGAGCTTATCACTAAGCTGCACGATGATGCCTCACCTGCCTCCGGCCTTGCAGAGCTGGTGCCGGATGAAATTCTAGGAGCATTCGTGTACCACGGAGCTAAAGGCGCTTTTGATGCTGGTAAAAGTGCCGGCTGGAATGCATGTCGCGATGAGGTTTTAAAAAATATCGAGGAAAGGGAAAGTGAGGAAGCCTGAGCCATTCGAGGCTGCGTGCATAGTAATGGTTGTATCTCTGTTCCTTCTCGCGGTCTTTACCTTCTTTTTTGTGACCTATTAACAACTTCACTTCGGCACCATTTGTGATTATATAAAGCGCACGCCCTGACTGTTAGGTGTCGCTATGTCTGATTACGATGAACTGTCCGAGAGTGTCTATCAGGAAGCCTGCCGTATTGTCGGCCAGCTTTGCTTTATGCTTGCCGAAAACGATGCTGAGACCGACAGAGAGCAGTTGGTGTATCAGCTTCAGATGCTGCTGGACCTCATGCAGGAATATGCCAGCGATTACACCATCGCTTTAGAGCTAGCTTTAGAGCAGCTTTCGAAGAAATAGCGATATACTCCCCACAGGAGGACATCGCCATGTCACACAACTTAGCAGCACGCAGCAGAGAAGAACGCGACAGGATTAACGTTGATTTAGCCGCGTCAGGAGTTGCATACAAGGAGCGTATGAATCAGCCTGTTATCCCGCATGAAGTGGAGATGCAGCAGCCGGAAGCGCTGAAGGAGTATTTCAGCCAGAGATTGCAGCATTACAGGAACGTTGCGCTAAACTATCCGCGCGGGACTGACCCGATTTATCAGAAGGAAGAAGGAAAATGATTGAATCAGACGATCACGAGCAAGGAATGCCTGCCTGGATGAAGAAAGACCAGTTGCTTTCACAGCAGGTTAAAATTGATGGCGACCACATTCTTATCAACGTTGCATACGAATATGGTGTTCCATTAAATGAGTGCGCAACAGCAGAAAGGATTTTGCATTGGGTTTGGCATCTGGCTGAAAAAACGTGGATGACACAGGATATCTCAAGGAAGTTTATTGAGATCGCATGTAAGCATCACGGCATTAAGTACACTTAGATTTATTTATCGATCAACAATGGAACCTCGCCACGGCGGGGTTTTTTATTGCCTATAGGAAACCGAAATGATTAACACCGACTACCCGAAAGAGCTACGCGCTAACCTCATTTCCGCGGTGAAAGGTTGCTTTGCTGATTGTTCTGACCAGCGCGAACTATATATTGCTGGCAACTGCATCCTTGAGATTCTTTCTGCGCTCTCTATGTCCGACGATGAGCTGGTTTCAGTACTTCAGGATGCGACGGGCGATGCAGCTGAAGTTGATGATTACATTGATCAGATGATTGCCAATATCAAGGAGTAAAACCCATGAGCCATGCCGATATTTTGGATGAAGCAGCAGAACGCGAGCAGCAGATGATTGAGATTGCCCTTGCTAACCGGCCTAAGCCCAACATGGTTTACACCGGTGAATGCAACTGGTGCGAGGAGCCGATCGACAAGGGTCACTACTGTGACGCCGAATGCAGAGAAGACCATGAGAAATACTTGCGGGCGCATAGCCAGAGGAGCGTGGCATGAAGCTGATTGATTTGTTAGTGCAGGAGTTACCTAAGCATGGCGGATGGCCTTCATCCACCAATGATGTGCTTAACCTTAGGGAATTTATGAAAAAACATAGCTTGAGCTTCACCGCCAACCCGGGAAATCAATGGTTCACAGATGGCTCCTTTCAGGAAGTCACATTGGAGCAATATGAATCAGCCTTTTCCGCATTGCAACAGCCGGAATGGAATGGTGAAGGCCTGCCGCCGGTTGGGACTGAGTGCGAATACATGGTGCGACAAGCAGCAAATCAATTCTGGCAAATCTGTACCGTTATCGCATCAGGAAAAGAAAACCTAATCGCTGATGTTAACGGCGAAGAGGTTGTATTTTTCGCGCCGCAAATAGATTTCAGGCCACGCCGCAACGAAGCCGAGCGCAAGCGTGAGGAGGTTGGTGTCGCCCTCTTTTATGCCATTAACTGGAATCATCAGGACGGACCGGTAAGCGAGGCAAGAATGGAAGATTATCGAAAGGCATACGACGCAATCGCCGCTGGAAAAATCCCCCACATCACCCTGAAGTAACCCCCACCCACCCTATTCACTATCGCGCTCTGCGTGAGGAGTTGTTATGCGCATTTTTGCCTGTGCCGCTTTCGTGTTTCTGTTATCCGCCTGCACGGACCCGGACGGGGCTAGCAAGGTTCTGGCTCAGAACGGTTACAAGGACGTAAAGCAGACCGGTTATTCATGGTTTGGTTGTGGGAAAGAGGATTTCTATCACACCGGATTCACCGCAACGACCCAATCCGGATCGCAGGTAAATGGAGTTGTCTGCTCTGGTGTTGGCTGGGGAAAAGCTTACACCATCCGGTTCTTTGACTGATGAACACCATCAGCGACATCTCCCCCGGCGAGTTCACTCTGTGGCTCGTCGTTTTTATTTGCATCGTGCTGGTCTGGAACTGGCCGTATAAGGAGTAGATATGGAAAACGATGAGGCGCTGACGCTCGCCGAGGCCGCCTGCTTTCTGAAAGTGTCTTCCCGAACAGTGAGCAATCTCATTAACCGCGGCGATCTGGTTGGTCGGCGGACGGGTGGAGATACCGGCAAGTACCTAGTGCTGCGATCAGCCTGTATTGCTTATCTTTCAAATCCAACTCAAAATCGCCCGGCGAGCATGGGTGATGGCACAACTGGAGGTCCATCATGTCAATCACCCTCAGGGGAGGAGTATGGCACTGTCATTTCTTTACCCCGAATGGCAAAAGAGTTAGGCGATCGCTTGGGACAGCGGACAAAAAGCAAGCGCAGGAGTTGCACGACAGGCTGAAGTCAGAAGCCTGGCGGGTAGAGGAGTTAGGGGATTTGCCGCAGAGGTCATTCGAAGAGGCCTGCATGCGGTGGCTGGATGAGAAGGAGCACAAGCGAAGCCTTGATGATGACAAGGTTAAGATTGAATTCTTTCTCAAGCACTTCGCCGGACGCGATATCGCCACCATTACCGGCGAGGAAGTGCAGAAGATTGTGAGCAGGATGATAAACCGCAACCACCGCAGGAAGTGGGAGATACAGCGCGACACTGCAATCAGGGATGAAAAGCCGGCGCCGCCATACAAGGACAAGCCAGTCAGCGCGGGAACAAAGAGCCATTACCTTTCATTTATGCGATCGCTGTTACGCGCAGCAGCAAATGAATGGGGCTGGATAAAGACCGCGCCGGTTATCAAAACAAAGAAGCCAGTCAGCAAGCGCATCCGCTGGCTAACCCGAGAGGAAGCAAACCGGCTGATTGAATGCATGCCGGAAAGCATTAAGCCGGTGGTGATATTCGCGCTGGCTACCGGGCTTCGTCGTTCAAATATTCTGGATCTGGAATGGACGCAGGTTGATATGCAAAGGAAGGTTGCTTGGATTAATCCGGAGAACGCCAAAGCGGGCAAGGCTATTGGCGTGGCTCTGAATGATACGGCATGCAAAGTGCTGAAGGGACAGATAGGGAAGCATTCACGCTGTGTGTTCGTACACACCAAGGCGAAGCATCGCAGCGACGGAACGCTGGCACCGGCAGGCAGGAAAATGCGCAGTGATGATAACACGGCGTGGAATATCGGTCTAAAAGCGGCAGGGATAGAAGACTTTCGCTTTCATGACCTAAGGCACACCTGGGCAAGCTGGTTAATCCAGTCTGGCGTGCCGTTGTCTGCGCTGCAGGAAATGGGTGGGTGGGAAAGCATTGAAATGGTGCGCCGGTATGCTCACCTTGCACCTAACCACCTGACCGAGCATGCGCGCAAAATTGACTCACTTTTGGGTGAGAGCGACACAAATACGACACAAGGAGATAATCAGGTAGGATTGAAGCTGGCGTAAGTAATTGAAAGGTATTGGTACGCCCTACAGGATTCGAACCTGTGACCTACGGCTTAGAAGGCCGGTGCTCTATCCAACTGAGCTAAGGGCGCATGGAGATGGCACGGATTATACGTCGGGAAGCGGGTACGTCAACGTTTTTGCCGTTTCTCCGCAGCGAACTGCTGCGGTAATGACCAATTGGCGTCAGTGACGCCTGCGCCATTCGCTGAGCGACACGAGTTTACTGTTGTCGGTAAATTCTCCTTCCAGCTCAATCCCTTGTGATGTGAAACGCGCATTGTATTGCTCACGAAGTGCATGTAGCGCCGGGATGTCCGGCTCCAGCTGGCGCAGAAAGCCCAGCGCGAGCAGCAGCTGCTGGCGGCTAATAAGCGGTGGAAAACCGGCACGACTGAGAATCGCATGCCAGCGCTGGCTGTTCTCCTCGCTGCCGTCCACAATCAACACCTGCCAGATCAGCAGTACCGCTGCGCCATTATGCAGATGCGTTTCATTATCGTTGCTGAGATAGTCGGTAAACTCTTTCGCCGCCTCTTTCCCCATCATAGAGATCATTGATTCCACCTGTACCGGTGGCAGCTGCAGCCGTTTGCTGAGCCGCTGAGCGGCGTGACGTGAGCCAGCGGTGAGCAGCTGAAATCCAGCGACAAACACCACCGCCAGAGTAGCAAGCATTATCCAAATCATTACATCGTCCCCTGATTGTCCTGCAGATATCATACGCATGCAGGCCGGCACTCGTCGCGACGAAAAAGCCGGAAAGCGCGTACGCGTCTGAAACTGTAACTGACAGCGCGCCACGCTTCTGACAAAATAGCCCCCTTCCCCCGATTCAACACAACACAGTGGATTTCCTCTCTGATGGCAGCAAAAATTATGGACGGTAAAACGATTGCGCAGCAGGTGCGCCTTGAGGTTGCGGAAAAAGTGAAGCAGCGTCTGGCGGCCGGCAAACGTGCGCCGGGTCTGGCAGTGGTTCTGGTGGGTGAAAACCCGGCATCGCAGATTTATGTGGCCAGCAAACGCCGCGCCTGTGAAGAGGTCGGTTTCCTCTCCCGCTCCTACGATCTGCCCGCCACCACCCGCGAAGCGGAGCTGCTGGAGCTGATCGACCAGCTCAATCAGGACAACGACATTGATGGCATTCTGGTGCAGCTGCCGCTGCCCGCCGGCATCGACAACGTCAAAGTGCTGGAGCGCATCACGCCCGATAAAGATGTCGATGGCTTCCACCCGTATAACGTCGGTCGCCTGTGCCAGCGTGCGCCAAAACTGCGTCCCTGCACCCCGCGCGGTATCGTGACGTTGCTGGAACGCTACAACATCGACACCTACGGCCTGAACGCCGTGGTGGTTGGCGCGTCCAACATCGTTGGCCGGCCAATGAGTATGGAACTGCTGCTGGCGGGCTGTACCACCACCGTTACCCACCGTTTTACCAAAGATCTGCGTCATCACGTTGAACATGCCGATCTGCTGGTGGTTGCGGTCGGTAAACCGGGCTTTATTCCGGGCGACTGGATTAAGCCGGGCGCTATTGTGATTGATGTCGGCATTAACCGGCTGGAAAGCGGCAAAGTGGTTGGCGACGTCGATTTTGATTCCGCGTCACAGCGCGCGGCCTATATCACGCCGGTACCAGGCGGTGTCGGACCGATGACCGTTGCAACCCTGATTCAAAACACGCTGCAGGCGTGTGAAGAGTTTCATGATGGAGAGGTAGAATAAATGGCAACTTTTTCGCTGGGAAAATTCCCGCACGTCGATCTGTGTGATCTGCTGAAACTGGAAGGCTGGGTTCAGAGCGGCGCACAGGCTAAAGTCGTGATTGCCGAGGGTGAAGTGAAGGTCGATGGCGCGGTGGAAACGCGTAAACGCTGCAAAATCGTAGCCGGTCAGACCGTAGAATTTTCAGGTTTCCGCATTACTGTGGTCGCGTAAACCTCCGGCGTCCCTGCGGGGACGCTGTTACAACAACGTCTCCCCCTTCACCCGCGTCTCCCCTTCCCGCTGTTCCAGCGCAATATGATTCACCGCCGTGTGCTGCGCAATCAACGTCGCGAGCAGGGGCGAATGGCTGGTGATCCAGAGCTGACTGAACTCACTGGCTTCAGCGATTAAGCGTGCCAGCGCCGGCAGCAGATCTTCATGCAGGCTGTTCTCCGGCTCATTCAGCGCCATAAAGGCGGGTGGACGCGGGCTGAGCAGCGCCACCACCAGACAGAGAAACCGTAGCGTACCGTCAGAAAACTCAGCGCTTTCCAGCGGGCGCAGAATGCCACGTCGCGACATCAGCATCTGAAAACGACCGTTCTGGACCTCCACCTCAAACTGGCTGTCGGGAAAGGCCTGCGCCATCACCTCAAACAACAGCTCTGAATGGCCGCGCTCCACAATGGTCGCCCACGCCGCCGCCAGATTACTGCCGTCATGCGCCAGCACCGGGGCCCGGACGCCAATCTGCGGCGCACGTATCGGTGAGCCAGGCCAGACCGCGAACTCATGATAGAAACGCCACTGCTGCAGACGTTCACGCAGCTGCGAAAGCTCCGGATAGCGATGCGGTTCGCCAAGCTGACCGAACAGCGACTCTTCGGGATGCAGCACCGCCGGATAAGCGACGCGTTCGCCCTCAACGTTGTGCAGAAAGGCGGTCTGATTTTCGCGCTGCATAATGCAGGCGGAAGGACGGCGCTGCTGACCGCTCAGCCAGAGTCGCTCCTGCTTCACCAACGGATCGAGATTGAACAGGCTGGTGACCAGCGGTTCGGGAAAGCCAATCTCCAGCTGGTAATCCATATCCTCCATCACCACCGCCAGCTCCAGCCGCTTTGGATCGTGTCGGCGATCGCCCCGGCGTAAGCCACCGGCCCACATCGCTTTCTGAATGCCGCCTTCGTCAGCCAGCGCCAGCGCCAGACGCCCGCTGGCCGCCTCATGCAGCAGCCGCACCGCTTTATAGAGGTTGGATTTACCGCAGCCGTTAGGGCCGCTGACCACATTGAGCTGCTGCAGCGGCAGCGTCAGATCACGAATCGATCGAAAGCCGCGTATCTGAATCTGTTCAATCGCCATAAAAAAAGGGCGATTGCTCGCCCTCTCCGGTTTATTTGCGGCGCCAGCTGGACCCCTGCGGTCCATCTTCAACGATCACGCCGAGCGCGTTGAGCTTGTCGCGGGCGATATCCGCCTGCGCCCAGTCTTTGGCGGCACGCGCATCGGCACGCGCTTTCACCCAATGTTCAATCTCTGCGACTTCTTCATCATTCACCTGCGCGCCACTTTGCAGGAACTGCTCCGGGTCCTGTTGCAGGATGCCCAGCACGTTGGCGATTTCACGCAGCTTCGCCGCCAGGCCATTCGCTGCGTCACGATCTTCACTTTTCAGGCGATTGACTTCACGCGCCATATCAAACAGCACCGAATAGGCTTCCGGCGTGTTGAAGTCATCATCCATGGCGGTGCGGAAACGTGTTTCAAACGCTTCGCCGCCCTGGGCAGGTACGCTGCTGTCGGTGTGGCGCAGCGCGGTGTAAAGACGCTCCAGCGCCGCACGCGCCTGATTCAGGTTATCTTCGCCGTAGTTCAGCTGGCTGCGATAGTGACCGGACATCAGGAAGTAACGCACGGTTTCAGCATCATAATGTTGCAGCACATCACGCACCGTGAAGAAGTTGCCAAGCGATTTCGACATCTTCTCGCGGTCAACCATCACCATGCCGGAGTGCATCCAGTAGTTGACGTAAGGGCCGTCATGGGCGCAGCTCGACTGAGCGATCTCGTTTTCATGGTGCGGGAACATCAGATCGGAGCCGCCGCCGTGGATATCGAAATGGGTGCCGAGCTGTTTGCAGTTCATTGCCGAGCACTCGATGTGCCAGCCGGGACGACCATTGCCCCACGGCGATGACCAGGCTGGCTCATCCGCTTTGGACATTTTCCACAGCACGAAGTCCATCGGGTTGCGCTTCACGTCGGCGACTTCAACCCGCGCGCCCGCCTGCAGCTGCTCCAGATCCTGACGGGACAGCGCGCCGTAATCGGTATCGCTAAGCACATCAAACATCACGTCGCCATTGTCCGCCACATAAGCGTGACCGCGAGCGATCAGTGTTTCCACCAGCTCAATGATCTCAGCGATGTGGCGCGTGGCGCGTGGCTCCTGATCGGGCGGCAGAATGCCCAGCGCAGCGAAATCGTTGTGCATCTCACCAATCATCCGGTTGGTCAGGGTTTCGATGCTCTCGCCGTTTTCATTGGCACGCTTGATAATTTTATCGTCGATGTCGGTGATGTTACGCACGTAGTCCAGCTGGTAGCCGAGGTAACGCAGATAGCGTGCCACCACGTCAAACGCCACGAACGTCCGCCCATGACCAATGTGACAGAGGTCATACACCGTGATGCCGCAAACATACATCCCGATTTTACCGGCATGAATGGGTCTGAATTCCTCTTTCTGTCGACTCAGGGTGTTATAAATCTTAAGCATTGAACGGTTCCGTATTGGCGTGTGGTTGACACTTTTAAGTATCCAGACATTGTGCCGTATTTTTATCGCTCGCGCGACGCAAAGCAAGCCAACTGCGCCGCGCTGCTGACGCGTCATCAGAAATTATGATATAAGAACGGTCGACAAAAAGAGGCACGCCAACCGATAAAGCGGCCTCAGCAACTGACGACAACCTTTACAGGACGACAATAATGGTAACTTTCCAGACGAACCATGGCGATATCGTAATCAAAACCTTCGATGATAAAGCGCCGGCAACCGTAAAGAACTTCCTGGATTACTGCCGTGAAGGTTTCTACGACAACACCATTTTCCACCGGGTGATCAATGGTTTTATGATTCAGGGCGGCGGCTTCGAGCCGGGCATGAAGCAGAAAGCCACCAAAGATGAAATCCAGAACGAAGCCAACAATGGCCTGAAAAACACCAAAGGTACGCTGGCCATGGCACGTACCTCTGCGCCGCACTCTGCGACCGCACAGTTTTTCATCAACGTGGCTGACAATGACTTCCTGAACTTCCGTGACGAAAGCGTCCAGGGCTGGGGTTATTGTGTATTCGCCGAAGTGGTTGAAGGCATGGATGTGGTCGAGAAAATCAAGGGCGTTTCTACTGGCCGCAGCGGCATGCACCAGGATGTGCCGAAAGATGACGTGATCATCCAGAAAGTGACCGTCAGCGAGTAATGTCGCGTACCCTGTTTATCGCAGACCTCCATCTGTGTCAGGAAGAACCGGCGATCACCGCCGGTTTTCTGCATTTTTTACAGCGCGAAGCGCCACACTGCGACGCGCTCTATATTCTTGGCGATCTGTTTGAAGCCTGGATTGGTGACGACGATCCGAATCCGCTGCATCAGCAGGTCGCCAGCGCCCTGCGCGCCCTCTCCGTTCCGATCTACTTTATTCACGGCAATCGCGATTTCCTGATCGGTCAGCGCTTCGCCCGCGCCAGCGGGATGACGCTGCTGCCTGAAGAACAGGTGCTGACGCTCTACGGCCACCGCCTGCTGATCATGCACGGCGATACGCTCTGCACCGACGACGCCGGCTATCTGCGTTTTCGCGCTAAAGTCCATAACCGGTGGATTCAGCGGCTGTTTCTTGCGCTGCCACTGTCGCTGCGTAAACGCATCGCCGCCCGGATGCGTGCCGACAGCAAACAGGCCAATCAGCATAAATCCATCTCCATCATGGATGTGAACCACGAGGCGGTGACCGCCACTATGCTGCGCCAGCAGGTACGTCTGCTGATCCACGGCCATACCCACCGTCCGGCCATTCATCAGCTGACGCTACAGGATGAAACCGCGCAGCGCGCGGTACTGGGTGCCTGGCACAGCCGGGGATCGATGATTCAGCTCGACGCCAGCGGCATTCAGCTGATCGATTTCGACTTTTAATCGTCGGGAAAATCCGCCCCTTTCGCCCGACGCAACCGTTTTCCTTGCTCGCTTCTCATGCTATTCTCTGTGCCCTTCAAAACCTGTCCGCCCGGCCAGGTCTGTTTGTTCATTCACAGGAGTTGACCGCATGTCATCCAACGCCGCCCCGGCCCGCATCGCGATTGTTATGGGTTCTAAAAGTGACTGGTCCACCATGCAGTTCACTGCAGAAATCCTTACCAGCCTGGACGTGCCCTTCCATGTTGAAGTGGTCTCCGCACACCGTACGCCAGATAAACTGTTCAGCTTTGCCGAAACCGCTGCTGACCAGGGTTTTCAGGTCATTATTGCTGGCGCGGGTGGCGCGGCACATCTGCCGGGTATGCTGGCGGCTAAAACCCTGCTGCCGGTACTGGGCGTGCCGGTACAGAGCGCCGCGCTGAGCGGCGTCGATAGCCTCTATTCGATTGTGCAGATGCCGCGCGGGATTCCGGTCGGTACGCTGGCGATCGGCAAAGCTGGTGCCGCCAATGCCGCACTGCTGGCGGCGCAGATTCTGGCAATTCACGACGGCGCGCTGGCATCACGGTTGGCGAACTGGCGTCAGAGCCAGACCGATGAGGTGCTGAATCATCCCGATCCGCGGGAGGACGCATGAAGCCGGTTTGCGTACTCGGTAACGGTCAGTTAGGCCGTATGCTGCGTCAGGCGGGTGAACCGCTGGGGATTGCGGTCTATCCGGTGGGTCTGGATGCCGATCCGGCTGCCCTGCCGATGGCCGACAGCGTCATCACCGCCGAAATCGAGCGCTGGCCGGAAACCGCGCTGACGCGTGAACTGGCGAGCCACCCGGCGTTTGTGAACCGCGAGATTTTTCCGCGTCTGGCCGATCGCTTTACTCAGAAACAGCTGCTGGATCAGCTCCATCTTGCGACTGCGCCTTGGCAGTTGCTGGCCGACCAAAGCGAATGGCCGTCAGTGTTTGACTCGCTCGGCGAACTGGCGATTGTGAAACGCCGCACCGGCGGCTATGACGGTCGCGGCCAGTGGCGTCTGCGCGCCGGTGAAACCGATGCGTTGCCGGAAGAGTGCTATGGCGAATGCATCGTCGAACAGGGAATTAATTTCTCCGGCGAAGTGTCGCTGGTCGGTGCGCGCGGTCACGATGGTGGCACGGTGTTCTATCCGCTGACCCACAACCTGCATCAGGATGGCATTCTGCGCACCAGCGTGGCGTGGCCGGTGGCGGATCAGGCCCGGCAGCAGCAGGCGGAAGCGATGCTGAGCGCCATCATGCAGGAACTGAACTACGTCGGCGTAATGGCGATGGAGTGTTTTGTCACGCCGGACGGTCTGCTGATTAATGAACTGGCGCCGCGCGTTCACAACAGCGGTCACTGGACGCAGAATGGCGCCTCGATCAGCCAGTTTGAACTGCATCTGCGGGCAATTCTGGGGCTGCCGTTGCCACAGCCGGTGGTGTTTGCGCCGTCGGTGATGGTCAATCTGATTGGCACCGCCGTGAACATTGACTGGTTGCAGCAGCCGCTGGTGCATCTGCACTGGTATGACAAAGAGGTGCGTCCGGGCCGTAAGGTCGGGCATCTTAACCTGACCGACGGTGATACCGCGCGGCTCAGGGCGGCCCTTAACGCGCTGGTGCCACAGCTACCGGAAGAGTACGCCAGCGGTATCGCCTGGGCGGTTGAGAAACTGTAATCTCCGCACCGCCTGCTGATGGCTTTATCAGGCGGCTGAGCGCGATGGCGCAGTTCCCGGTAAGTCAGAGGCAGACGCCGGTCACGGGAAACGATCGCAAAAACGCAAAAACGGCATCCCTGCCAGCCCGCCACGCACCACTGCGCACCTCATCCCTGAGGTGCGCCCGTTGCCGGGCCAATGCGTTGCGGCGTTCTTATCCAGGCGGCGTGACGCTTTGCTCTGCGTTTCCCGTTACCCGCTTGCTGGTTCTGGCTGCGATCGGGAAGACGACCGGATGCTGACGACATGCGATCTGGAGGAGGATTAAACTCAGCCCTTCCTTATGCCGCATCATGCCGCATCAAACTTCCTGAACAGCGCTTTGCCTTTCAGTAACCGCACGCCAAGCCAGCCCCCGCACAGCGACAACAACAACGCGCCGCACAGCGGTAACGCCAGCCACAGCGTCCAGTCAGGCTGCCACGGAAAATCAAAGATCTTGCGCTGCAATCCCCACAGCGCCGCTTCCGCGCCAATCGCCGCGGCGACCCCGGAAACCACGCCAAGCAGGGCAAACTCGCACCATAAGGTGGTGCGCAGCAGCCGTTTACTGGCGCCCAGCGTCCGGTACACCACCAGTTCCTGACGCCGCTGACGCATCCCGACCTGAATCTGCGCCAGCAACAGCAGCACGCCGCAGGCGGTCACCAGGATCACCATAATCTCCAGCGCCTGACTGACCTGCGCCAGCACCTGGCCGATCTGCCGCATGATACTGCCGATATCCAGCAGACTCAGCGCCGGGAAGCTACGGTTCAGCTCCGCCAGTAATGCCGGATTGGCCTCCATACGGAAGCTGGTGAGCCAGGTCTGCGGCTGGCTATCCAGCGCGCCCGGCGGGAAGATAAAGAAGAAATTCGGCTTCAGGCTCTCCCAGTCCACTTTACGCAGGCTGGTGATTCTGGCGCTGAATTTTTGCGTATCGCCATCAAAGGTCAGGGTATCACCGAGTTTCAGCCCTAAGCGATTCGCCAGCTCCGCCTCCATCGAGACCTCGCCCGCTTTCGGCGGCCAGCGACCGGCAACCAGCGGATTATGATCCGGCCGCTCCGCCAGCGCGGTGAGGTTAAGTTCACGGTTGAGAGCGTTATCCCGCGTCGGATCGGCCGGTTTGCCATTGAGTTCGCTGAGCCGCACCCGCGCTATCGGGTAGAAGGTTTCGGGTTTGATCTGATGAGACTGCAGGAAATCGCGCACCTGCGGCACCTGATCCGCCGTCATATTCAGCAGGAAGAAGTTCGGACTGTCGGCCGGTAGCTGCTGCTGCCAGCGATCCAGCAGATCGCCACGCATCACCAGCAGCAGCGCCAGCAGCATAAACGACAGCGAAAAGGCGGAGAGCTGACTCAGCGTGATGCCCGGCTGACGCAGCAGGCGGTTGATCGCCAGCCGTAATGCCAGGTTGCGCACCACCAGCCGACGCAGCAGCAGCAGCGTGCCCCAGCCCAGCAACGACAGCAGTCCGGCCAGCACCACCACGCCTGCCAGCAGCGCCCACAGCATTTTACTGCCGCCTACCAGCAGCGCCAGCAGCCCCACCACCACCGCAGCCATCAGCGGAATATAGATTTTCAGCGGCCACAGGTTAGCGACCGCATCACGCCGCAGCACCCGCAACGGCTGCGTCGCCAGCAGCAGGCGATAAGGCCGCAGCCCCACCAGCAGCGAGATAACGAACAGCGAGCCAACCGCCCAGACCCACGGCCAGACGCTGGCCGCCGGTAAGCTGGCCGGCAGCACCGGTTTCAGCATCGCCATCAGTACCGCTTCAACCGCCTGGCCCAGCAGGCTGCCTGCTATCGCCGCCAGCAGCAGCACCGCCAGCCACTGACCGATAATCAACTTCTGCAACGCCCCCTGAGTGGCCCCCAGCGTCTTCAGCACCGCCACCAGATCGTAGCGACTGCGGCAATAGTGGCTCATGGCCACTGCCACCGCGGCAATCGCCAGCATCAGGGTCAGCAGCGCAGATAACAGCAGGAACTGTTGTGCCCGCTGCATCGAACGTCCCAGCGCATCCTCTGAGTTTTCCACGCTGATCCAGCGCTGGTCAGCTTTGATCTGCGGCTCTATCCAGCGGTCATAACGCGCCAGCTGCTCCGGGTTACCGGAAAATTTGTAGCGCCAGCTGATACGGCTGCCGGGCTGAATCGCTCCGGTTTTTGCCGCGTCCGCCAGGTTGATCAGCAGCCGCGGTGCCATCTCAAACGGGTTAAAACCGCCGTCCGGCTCCTGAATCACTTCACCGGCAATCCGTAGCTGAGTATCGCCCACCTCAAGCAGATCGCCGACCTTGAGATTGAGCAACGCCATCAGCCGCGGTGCCGCCAGCGCGGTGCCCGCCTGCGGCTTCAGATCCGCGGGTTGGGTCTGCAACGTGCCAAACATCGGATAGCGATCATCCACCGCCTTCACGGCTGCCAGCTGCGGCGTCTGATCGGCAAAGGTCATGGTCATAAAGGTTAGCTGCCGGCTGACCGTCAACCCGGTTTCCCGCGCTTTCTCCAGCCACGCCTCCGGCGCCGTATCACTGCTGCGCAGCGTCCGGTCGCCCGCCATAAAATCACGGCTCTGCTGGCTGAGGCCTTTCTCCATCCGATCGCTGATCGACCCCAGCGCCAGCACGCAGGCCACCGCCAGCGTCAACGCCAGCCAGACAATTAACAGCGAGGGCGAGCGCCACTCGCGCCAGAACCAGCGCCAGATCATTGCTCCTCCCATAATTTACCGTCACGCAGCCGCAGGCGACGATCGCAGCGCGCCGCCAGTTGCTCATCGTGGGTGACCAGAATCAGGGTGGTGGCAAAATCGCGGTTCAGCGAAAACAGCAGGTCGGCGATGCGATCGCCGGTTTTGCGGTCAAGATTGCCGGTCGGCTCATCGGCAAACAGCAGGCCTGGACGGCCACTGAAGGCACGCGCCAGCGCCACACGCTGCTGCTCGCCGCCGGAAAGCTGCGCCGGCAGATGGTGCAGACGCTCACCCAGCCCGAGCAGCGTCAACAGTTCCCGCGCCTGCTCGCGGCTCTGACGATCGCTGTCACCCCGCAGCAGCGACGGCAGTTGCACATTTTCCAGCGCATTCAGGGTCGGCACCAGCATAAAAGACTGAAAGACAAACCCGACCTGGCGAGCGCGTAACGCCGCACGCTGCTCTTCATTCATCTGGTGCAGCGGCTGGCCCAGCAGATGAACCTCACCGCTGCTACCATCGTCCAGCCCGGCCAGAATCCCCAGCAGGGTTGACTTACCGGAGCCCGACTCGCCGATCAGCGCGATGGTCTCGGCTGGTTTGACAACTAACTCAACTCCGGTAAGGATGGTTAACTGATGCTCTCCCTGACCGACGGATTTAGTAAGATGATGAACTTCAACAATGTTTTCCGCTGGCATTATCCCTTCCTGTTATTGATTCTTTTGCTGGTGTCGCGTTTTGCCGCCGCTGACACCCTGATGGTACTGGGCGACAGCCTGAGCGCCGGATACCGGATGTCTGCGACTGCGGCCTGGCCGAGCCTGCTGGATAAGCAGTGGCAACAGCAGCCCAGAGTGATCAACGCCAGCATCAGCGGCGATACCGCCGCACAAGGACTGGCGCGTTTGCCGGCGCTATTAAAGCAGCATCAGCCGCAATGGGTGTTAATCGAATTGGGCGGTAACGACGGTCTGCGTGGTTTCCCGCCCGCTGATATCGCGCAAAATCTGCGTAAAGTGATCGACGATGTTAAAGCCGCCAACGCGAAGCCGCTGCTGATGCAGATTCGGCTGCCGGCCAATTACGGACGCCGCTATACCGAGGCGTTCAGCGGTATCTATCCTGATTTAGCGCAGCAGTACAATATTCCGCTGGTGCCCTTTTTCATGGAGCAGGTCTATCTGAAGCCGGAGTGGATGCAGCAGGACGGTATTCATCCCAATCCGGATGCGCAATCTTTTATTGCGCAGCTGATGGCAAAAGAGCTGGCTCCCTTAGTTAAGCAGCCGTAGCGCGAACAGGCGTGCAAAAAGGGTAAAGAAATGCAAAAAACCATCCTGATAACAGGTTGTTCCAGCGGTATTGGTCTGGTGGCGGCGCACGATTTACAGGCGCGCGGCTACCGGGTGATCGCCGCCTGCCGCAAGGCGGATGATGTGGCGCGCATGGAGACGCTGGGTTTTATCGGACTGCAGCTGGATCTCGACGATCCACACAGCGTCGATCACGCTGCCGATAAGGTCATCGCGCTCAGCGATAACTGTCTCGCCGGCCTGTTTAATAATGCCGGTTTTGGTCTTTATGGACCGTTACGCACCCTCTCTCGTCAGCAGCTGGAGCAGCAGTTTTCCAGTAACTTTTTCGGCGTTCATCAGCTGACGCTGCGGCTGATCCCCGCGCTGGCGGCCAGCGGCGATGGCCGGATTATTAATACCAGTTCGGTGCTCGGGCTGATCTCGACGCCGGGCCGGGGCGCGTACGCCGCCAGTAAGTATGCGCTGGAAGCCTGGAGCGATGCGCTGCGGCTGGAGCTGCGGAGCAGTCAGATCCGCGTCAGCCTGATTGAACCGGGCCCGATTAACACCCGTTTCACCGATAATGTGACCCAGGGCGAGCAGGATAAGCCGGTGCGCAATCCGGGCATTGCCGCGCGCTTTACGCTGCCACCGGAGGCCATTCTGCCTAAACTTCGTCATGCACTCGAGAGTAAACATCCACGTTTACGCTATCCGGTGACGCTGGTCGCACATGCCATGAGCCTGTTGAAACGCTTGTTGCCAGGCTGGATGCTGGATCGCATTTTGCGCAGTCATTAAGCGCCCGGCCTGATTAGAACTTGAAGCGCGGCCAGTCGGCCCCATATTCTTTAAACACTTTTTGCAAAGAGACTTCTCCATGTCACCACATGCTTCGATAATCGACATCAACGAATCTAACCTGCATCAGACGCTTGAGCAGTCGATGCAGCTGCCGGTGCTGTTTTACTTCTGGTCTGAGCGCAGCCAGCATTGCCAGGAGCTGACGCCGGTGCTGGAGCGGCTGGCGCAGGAGTATGCCGGCCAGTTTATTCTCGCCCGACTGGATTGCGATAAAGAGCAAATGGTGGCGTCGCAGTTTGGTCTGCGCTCGATTCCAACCGTCTATCTGTTCCAGAACGGTCAGCCGGTCGATGGCTTCCAGGGACCACAACCCGAAGAAGCGATTCGCGCCCTGCTGGAAAAAGTGCTGCCGCGTGAAGAGGAGCTGAAAGCTCAGCAGGCGATGGCGCTGATGGAAGAAGGCAAGCCGCTGGAGGCGCTGCCGCTGTTAAAAGAGGCCTGGCAGCTGAGCAACCAGTCGAGCGAAATTGGCTTTCTGCTGGCCGAGGTGCTGATCACCCTGAGCCGCAGCGATGAAGCGGAAACGGTGCTGAAAGCCGTACCGTTACAGGATCAGGATACCCGTTATCAAAGCCTGATGGCGCAGATCGATCTGCTGAAACAGGCCGCAGATACGCCGGAGATTCAGCAGCTGCAATCTCAGCTGGAAGCCGACCCGACTAACGCCGGACTGGCTGCTAAACTCTCGTTACAGCTGCATCAGGTGGGTCGTAATGAAGAAGCGCTGGAACTGCTTTTCAGCTTCCTGAAATCTGATCTTAACGCTGCTGACGGCCAGGCGCGTAAAATGCTGCAGGAGATTCTGGCGGCGCTGGGAACCGGCGACGCACTCGCTGCCCGTTACCGTCGCCAGCTCTATTCCCTGCTCTACTAACGGCGGGACCACGGGCCGAAGCGACTCGGCCCGTTAATCTGACAACGCGGAGGTTGTATGATAACTGTAATTCCTGCTCTGATCGTGCTGGCGCTGGTGGCTGTCTGGGCGACCGTCAAGATTGTGCCACAGGGTTTTCAATGGACGGTTGAGCGTTTTGGCCGTTATACCCGTACGCTGCAACCCGGGTTAAGCCTGGTGGTGCCGTTCATGGATCGTGTCGGTCGTAAGATCAACATGATGGAACAGGTACTGGATATCCCCTCGCAAGAGATCATCTCTAAAGATAACGCCAACGTCACCATTGATGCGGTCTGCTTTATTCAGGTCGTTGACCCGGCGCGTGCCGCATATGAAGTCAGCAATCTTGAGCAGGCTATTCTGAACCTCACCATGACCAATATGCGCACCGTGCTTGGCAGCATGGAGCTGGACGAAATGTTGTCGCAACGCGACAGCATCAACACCCGCCTGCTGCATATCGTCGATGAAGCGACCAATCCGTGGGGCGTCAAGATTACCCGCATCGAGATCCGCGATGTTCGTCCGCCGCAGGAGCTGATCGGTGCGATGAATGCGCAGATGAAAGCGGAGCGGACCAAGCGCGCCGATATTCTCACGGCGGAAGGGGTTCGCCAGGCGGCTATCCTGCGCGCCGAAGGGGATAAACAGTCGCAGATCCTGAAAGCCGAAGGGGAACGGACCTCGGCGTTCCTGCAGGCAGAGGCGCGGGAACGGCAGGCGGAAGCGGAAGCCAACGCCACCAAAATGGTCTCTGAGGCGATTGCCGCTGGCGATATCCAGGCGATCAACTACTTCGTGGCACAGAAATATACCGACGCGCTGCAAAAAATTGGCGAGGCCGATAACAGTAAAGTGGTGATGATGCCGCTGGAGGCAAGCAGCCTGCTCGGTTCGATTGCCGGCATCGGTGAACTGCTGAAAGCATCCCGTACCGAGTCGAAACGCTGATGCTGGTCGATATCATTGCCCATCCGCACTGGTTCTGGCTGACGCTGGGCGGACTGCTACTGGCAGCAGAGATGCTGGGCACCAGCGGTTATCTGCTGTGGAGCGGCCTGGCCGCGGTAATGGTCGGCATTATCGAATGGGTAATGCCGTTTAGCTGGACCGCTCAGGGCTCAATGTTTGCCGTTCTGACGCTGGTCTGCGTCTTTTTATGGTATCGCTGGATGCGCCATCGGGAAGCGCATCAGACGCCGAATGCCCTTAATCAGCGCGGCAGCCAGATGATTGGCCTGCAGTTAACGCTGGAGAGCGCGCTGCACAACCGCACCGGCCATGTGCGAATCGGTGACAGCAGCTGGCGGGTAGAGGCAGAGCAGAATCTGCCAGCGGGCACGCCGGTCGAAGTGGTGGCGGTTGAAGGCATTACTCTGCGCATTCAGCCGCGCTTACCGCCCGGCTGAGAACAGCATCCGGCCAGATTATTGATGATTGGGCATTCGGCGCTGTCGTCGCCCGGACAGGCCTCGGCCAGCGCCAGTAAGCGTGCGCGCATCGCGTGCAGCTCTTCAATATGTGCCGCAATCTCATCGGCTTTCTGTAAGGTACGCGCCTTGACGTCGGCGCTGTGGCGCGACGGATTATTGAACAGCGCCACCAGTTCACGGCACTCATCCAGCGTAAAGCCAACCTGACGCGCCTGGCGCAACAGATTGAGTTCATCCAGATGGCGCATGCTGTAGCTGCGATAGCCATTTTCACTGCGCAACGGGGGCGTGACGACCCCCTTCTCTTCATAAAAACGAATCGCCTTGCTGGTCAGCCCGGTCTTTTTCGCCACATCGCTGATGTTCATTTTGTCCCCCTTGACCTTCCCCTTGATGGAAGGTTTATGCTTAATCATGAATCGAAACTGACCAGCCGGTCAAATCTGATCACACAAGGAGTTCATCATGTCACAGACCATTTCTCTGGCCCTGGACGGTCTGTCCTGCGGCCATTGCGTTAAACGGGTGAAAGAGGCGCTGGAACAGCGGGACGATGTTGAGCAGGCAGAGGTTACCCAGCAGGAAGCGCGGGTTTCCGGCGCGGCCGATGCGGCAGCCCTGATCGCCACCGTCGAACAGGCGGGCTATCACGCCACGCTGAAAGCGGCTGACGCTTCCCCAAAGCCTGAGCCGTTGACAGCATCGGAGCCGCCGCCGGAGGCGCTGACAACGGATACGCTCTCCCGTCCGGCAGAAAAAAACGTTCCCGCTCACATGCTGCTGATTGACGGCATGACCTGCGCCAGCTGCGTCAGCCGGGTTGAAAAGGCACTGCAGCAGGTGCCCGGCGTCAGTCAGGCCCGGGTTAACCTGGGCGAACGCAGCGCGCTGGTGCTGGGCGAGGTCGAACCGCAACAGCTGGTCGCCGCGGTGGATGCCGCGGGTTACGGCGCGCAGGTGGTCGACGATGAGCAGGAGCGGCGTGAGAAACAGCAGCAGAGTTCACGTCGCGCGATGCGCCGTTTCAGCTGGCAGGCGGCAGTGGCACTGGTTTTTGGTGTGCCGCTGATGATCTGGGGAATGATGGGCGACAACATGATGCTCACCGCCAGCAACCACGGCCGCTGGCTGACGCTGGGCGTTATCACGTTGCTGGTGATGGTGATCACCGGCACTCATTTCTATCGCAGCGCCTGGCGCAGCGCGCGCAACGGCAGCGCTACCATGGACACGCTAGTGGCACTGGGTACTGCCGCGGCCTGGATCTACTCGTTCAGCGTGGTGCTTTGGCCCGACTTTTTCCCGGCGCAGGCGCGGCACCTCTATTTCGAAGCCAGCGTCATGATCCTTGGGTTGATCAATCTCGGTCATGCGCTGGAGCAGCGGGCGCGTCAGCGATCGTCAAAAGCGCTGGAACGTCTGCTCGATCTGACCCCGGCGCAGGCGCGACGGGTCGATCCTCAGGGCGATACGCTGATCCCGATCGATGCGGTGCAGGCCGGCATGACGTTGCGTCTGGTAACCGGCGATCGGGTGCCGGTCGATGGTGAGATCACCGCTGGCGAAGCCTGGTTTGATGAGGCGATGCTGACCGGCGAAGCGGTGCCACAAAGCAAAAGCCAGGGCGACGCGGTGTTTGCCGGTACCCTGGTTCAGGATGGCTCAGTGCAGTTTGAAGCCCGCGCAACCGGCAGCCACACCACGCTGTCGCGCATTATCCGGCTGGTGCGTCAGGCGCAAAGCAGCAAGCCCGATGTCGGCCGGTTAGCCGATCGCATCTCCGCGGTTTTCGTCCCGGTGGTGGTGGCGATTGCGCTGATCAGCGGCGGCATCTGGTACCTGTTCGGACCGCAGCCGCAGATCGCCTATATGCTGGTGATTGCCACTACCGTGCTGATCATTGCCTGTCCCTGTGCGTTAGGGCTGGCAACGCCGATGTCTATTATCGCGGGCGTAGGTCGTGCCGCCGAGCTGGGCGTGCTGGTGCGAGATGCCGATGCGTTACAGCGCGCCAGCCAGATCGACACGCTGGTGTTTGATAAAACCGGTACCCTGACTGCGGGTACGCCGCAGGTCAGCGAGGTGCGGGTCTGGGGTACAGCCAGCCGTAAGTCGGTATTACAGAGTGCCGCCGCGCTGGAGTTCTCCTCCGGTCATCCGCTGGCAAAAGCCATTGTTGCCGAAGCTGACCTGCAGAGTCCGCCTGCACTGGCACAATTTCGTACAATACGCGGCAAGGGCGTCAGCGGCATACTCGATGGCAGAGCACTGCTGCTGGGCAATGCCGCCCTGCTGCAGGAAAACGGGGTGGATTGCCAGCCCGCCGCAGCCGATATCGAACGCCTGACGCAACAGGGCGCGACGCCGGTGTTGCTGGCTGAGCAGGGCCAGTTGATCGGCCTGATCGCCCTGCGCGATGCCCTGCGGCCGGAGAGCGCAACGGCGCTGAAGCGGCTGCATCAGTCGGGTTATCGCCTGATTATGCTCACCGGCGACCATCAGAAAACCGCGCAGGCCATTGCGGCTGAGGTGGGGATTGATGAGGTGATCGCGGGCGTACTGCCGGAAGGCAAAGCCGCGGCGATTGCGCAGTTGCAGCAGCAGGGACGACGCGTTGCGATGGTCGGTGATGGCATTAACGATGCGCCGGCGCTGGCCCAGGCTGAAGTGGGTATTGCGATGGGCGGCGGCAGCGATGTGGCGGTTGAAACCGCGGGCATTACCCTGATGCGCGCCGATCTCAACAGCGTGGCCGATGCGTTAGCGATCTCGTCAGCGACGCTGCGGAATATCCGGCAGAACCTGTTCGGCGCATTTATTTATAACAGCCTCGGTATTCCGGTGGCGGCTGGCGTGCTCTATCCGCTGACCGGTACGTTACTCAGCCCGATTGTGGCGGGTGCTGCGATGGCGCTCTCCTCAATTACCGTGGTGGCGAATGCTAATCGCCTGCTGCGCTATCAGCCCCCGCGCCAGGATTAGCCGTTTCGGTGCTGTTTTTCAAAGCCTGAAGCCGCTAGCATGGGGGTTTAACATAGCGAAGGACCGGGAATGACAGGCAACGTTTGGCGCTCACTGCGCGGCTTTATCAGCCAACTCTTTCCCGCCAGTTATCGCTGGCCGGCCATGGATGTCCGGCTCGGCGATTGTCATCTGCACCTGGTGGGCAGCATTCATATGGGCACGCGGGATATGCAGCCGCTGCCTGCGCGGCTGCTGCGTCAGTTGCAGAAAGCGGATGCACTGATCGTCGAAGCGGATATTACTCAGGGTGGCTCACCGTTCGATCGCAGCGCAGAACGTCCACCGCTGGCTACCCGGCTGGATGACGCGGCTCTGCAAACGCTCACCGGCCTGTGTGATGAGATGAACCTGTCGATCGGTTCGTTTGACACCCTGCCCGCCTGGCAAATTGCACTGATGCTACAGGCGCAGCAGGCGCAGCGGCTGGGATTACGCCCCGACTACGGCATTGACTATCAGCTGTTGCAGGCAGCAAAGCAGTGGAACAAGCCGGTGATAGAGCTGGAGGGCGCTGAGGCGCAGATCGCCCTGCTGAATACCCTGCCGGATGATGGTATGGCGCTGCTGCAGGATACGCTGACCCACTGGCATACCAACGCCCGGCTGCTGCAGATGATGGTGAGCTGGTGGCTGGATACGCCGCCGCGTCAGCCGCAGATTGCGCTGCCCGCGACCTTCAGTCAGGCGCTGAATGATACGTTGATCGGTCAGCGTAATGCGCAGTGGCGGGATAAACTGCAGGCCTTAGCGGCGGGGGAATATGTGGTGGCAGTTGGTGCGCTGCATCTTTACGGTGAGGATAACCTGCCCGGGATGCTGAAGAAGCCCTGAAAAAAAGAGAGCCGGTAATGTTACCGGCCCGTCAAAGAGGAATTTGTTTATGATTTTGGTTATCGCTCAGCAATCAGATTGCTGGCGCGCGGCCAATTCTCGCCCAAAGCACAAATTTTCGCCACCTTTATTCATTCATCTGTGGTAATAAGATTTTTCTCAGGAAGGGACCGGTATGACACCTGCGGTAAAATTGCTGGAAAAACAAAAAGTCAGCTTCACTCTGCACCCCTACGAACATGACAGTCACGAAACCCACTTTGGCGATGAGGCGGTGCGGAAACTGAATCTGGACGCACGTCAGGTGTACAAAACGCTGCTGGTGGCGCTGAATGGTGAAGCGAAACAGCTGGCGGTGGCGGTTACGCCGGTGTCGACCCAGCTCGATCTGAAAAAAGTCGCGAAAGCACTGGGCGCGAAAAAGGTGGATATGGCCGATCCGCTGCAGGCGCAGCGGGTGACCGGCTACCTGGTGGGCGGCATCAGCCCGCTGGGCCAGAAGAAACGGCTACCCACGGTGATCGATATTTCTGCTGCTGACTTTGCCACCATTTTTGTTTCCGGCGGCAAGCGCGGGCTCGATATAGAACTGGCACCGCAGGATCTGGCCCGCCTGCTGGCTGCGCCGCTGGCGGACATTGCCCGCCACGATTAAACCCGCGGCTGAGCGCACAGCTGATCGATCATCCAGCGTCCCGCCGGGCCCGGCGGGTTTCGCCGCGACCAGATCACCTCAACCGCGATATGCTGCGGCCAGCCCGGCAGTGGCAACTCCTGCAACACGCCGTGGCCAAACTGCTTTACCAGCCAGCGCGGCAGGATGCTCCAGCCAAAGCCCTGCTCCGCCATCTCCAGCAGGAGTAAATAGGTGGGTGCCGACCAGACCCGCCCCAGTGAGATCGGTTCCCGCTGCTCGACCCAGGTGTTCAGCCGCAGATGTCGTACCTCTTCAAGCTGACTTTCACTGACGGCGTTGAGCGTCGCCAGTGGATGATCGCGATGCAGATAGACGGCCATTTCCGCTTCCACCTGCAACCGTGCCACGGCGATATCCGCTGGCAGCGCGGGCTGCGCCCGGACCACGCCAAGGTGAACGCGTCCGGCCTGCAGCAGATCCAGCACATCGCCATCCTCTGCAATCATGCACTCCAGCTCAATCTCCGGGTAGCGCGCGTCAAACTGCTTGAGCAGATGTTCGTGATGATCGGTTTGCCAGAAGTCGGAAACGGCAAAACTTAATCGGGGCTCGACGCCCTGCGATAAACGTATCGCCAGCGCATCGAGCCGCTCACTGGCTGCCAGGATCTGCTGCACCTGCGGCAGGGCGCGTCGTCCCTGCTCGGTTAATATTGGCTGGCGTCCGCCACGATCAAACAGCACAAAGCCGAGATCGTCTTCTAAATTCGCTACCGCTGCACTGATGGTGGACTGGCTTTTTCCCAGCGCGCGGGCGGCGGCTGAAAACGAGCCGCTGGTGACGGTCTGAACAAACGCCTCAAGGGATTCCGGGGAGTAACGCATCTTATCCATCGCTTTTTTCGATAGGTATTCATTTTATTCTAGCATCCGGTGGTGAGAGAATGCGTGGCATAAACGAAGGAGAATGAAGCAATGCGTACCCGCTCAATCAAAGAACGTATTTTACATGCCGTCTGTTTTGAAACGCTGGCGATCCTGACCGTGTCGCCGCTGGCCGCCTGGGTAATGAATAAGCCGCTGTTTCAGATGGGATCGCTGGCCATTATGTTGTCCACCGTCGCCATGCTGTGGAACATGATCTACAACACCGGATTTGATCGACTGCATCCGCCGGGACAGAAGCGCAGCGCCGGCGTGCGCGTGCTGCACGCGCTGGGATTCGAAGGAGGATTTATTCTGATCGGCCTGCCGATTGCCGCCTGGATGCTGGATATTTCACTGTGGCAGGCTTTCCTGGTGGAAGTGGGCTTCTTCCTGTTCTTCCTGCCTTACACCATGGGCTATAACTGGATCTGGGATAAACTGCGCGAGCGCTGGATCAGCCGTAAATCCTGTCAGGCATAAAGAAAATCGGGAGGCGCTATGCCTCCCGAAACGTTCAGTGGGCCCGGGCTGTTTCATTCCCCCACGGCCAGATCCATGCCAGAATCATTTTGGGGTAGTTGCGTTTACGCGCTTTCTCCGCCGCCTCATCACGTTGCCTGATCTGCTCATCGGTAAGATGCACAACCTGGCCTTGTGGCTGATAGTCGCTGGCTTTGACCGGTGAGTGCGCCTTGATAAAGTCGCGCAGCACCTGCGCATCCTGCGCGCCGCTGTTAACGTAACCGGCATGGTTATCCAGTCGTGGATAGCCGTCGCCGCCCGCCGCATTAAAGCTGTTGGTGGCCATGCGATAGTGCTGTGTATCCTGCAGCGGCTTGCCGTTGATACGGATATTGCTGGCCTCTTTGCCGTCAGCCGTCAGGCTGATACCCGCAAACTGGGCGTAGCCGCCTGAGTCAGGCTGGATATTGGCGACCACCGCCAGATATTTTTTGATCTCCGCACCGGTCAGGCTCACCGACACCACCTGATTGCCAAACGGCTGGACCTGCAGCAGATCGCGCCAGCTCAGTTTGCCCGATTTCAGAGAAGTTCGGATACCGCCGCCGCTCATCACCGCAAAGTCCGCTTTAGTGTGCGCCATCTGCGCGCGTAAAATCAGCTGGCCGAGATTGGTCTGCTCAAAGCGCACCTGCTCTTTTTCGCCATTAAAATCTCCCACTATGCTGCCGACGTTGACGGTCAGCTTCGCCTCAGCCCGTTTCTGAAACGGCATCAGCAGCTTCATCATGGCGCTGTTTTTCGGGATCTCCTGCTGCCAGGTGAGCCAGGTTTCGCTGCCGTCTGCGTTTTTCACCAGATGTTTGAGATTAACCGGCACCAGCTGGTAGGACTCCAGCGTCACCTGACCATTACGGAAGGTGAAATCGCCGCGCCCGACATATTTGCCCCATTTCTCTGCCTGCATAATCCAGATGCCGTTCTGTTTATCGGGCTGGCAGGGCTGACCCGGCTGATAATTTTTTACGCTGACGTTCTCTTTTTCCATGCAGACCGCATCGTGCGAGTGACCGCCGACAATCAGGTCAAGGGTCCCGGCCGGCAGGCTGCGCGCCAGGGTAACATCACCGATACCGTTGCTGCCGTGTTTGCCGTCGTCGTAGTGGCCCAGATGCGTCAGTGCGATAATCACGTCCGGCTTCTCGGTGGCGCGTAACTCAGCCACCGCTTTGACCGTCTCGGCGACGGGATCACGAAATTCGATATCGGTTAAGCCGGCCGGATTGGCCAGCCGTGCCGTATCAGGCGTGATCAGCCCCAGCACCGCAATTTTCAGGCCGAGACGATTGAACACCGCCCAGGGTTTGAACATCCGCTCGCCGCTGCTTTTCTGGTAGACGTTGGCGGCCAGCAACGGGAATCGCGCCCACTTCTCCTGCTTGCGCAGCACCGCAATCGGCTTATCAAATTCATGATTGCCGAGCGCCATCGCATCGTAGCCAATCAGGTTCATGCCACGGAAATCGGGTTCGGCATCCAGTTCATCCGACTCCGGCACGCCGGTATTTACGTCACCCGCCGAAAGAATTAACGCGCCACCGCCTTTGGCCTGCACCTCGTAGCGCAGGCTATCCATCAGCGTTTTCTGTGCTGCCAGACCATATTCACCCTGCGGATTAAACCAGAAGTGACCATGTTCATCATTGGTGTGCAGCAGGCTAAAACGGTACGTGCGGTCTGGCTCTGCAGCCTGAGAAAACAGCGGCATTAACGCCAGTACCAGCGCACCGCCCAATCCTGCCCATCGTGATAACAACACCGTTAATCTCCTTATTTCTCTCTGGCCGGTTTCTCTCTGCGGGTTCGCTGACCGGACTGCCCCACTGTTTCGCACATTATTCTGATGAACTCAAGGCCAACGCACACTGGGTGCGCGATTAACCCTAACCGGGGGCGCGTTTTCAGCGCGCCGTAAGCGGGCCCGGCAGGCTGAATCGTGAACTCCAGCGCAAAACCGCGCCAGGATGAGGTTTATCAGGCGGCCAGGCGCATTTTCCGGTTATTCGCGTCACGCTTAGGGCATTTAACGGCATGCTTTTTTATTTAGCCGGCCCTTGATAAAGCGTCAATCCGGCCCATATTCTCGATAATCAGCCAAAACAGGCTTTCTGTTGCGTTTTCATCTCTTTTAATCGTTTTTTTCTGCTCTTCCCGCAAATTGCTCAGCGAAAGCGCCTGTTTTGCATTAAACTCATTTGTTACAAGCGGATACATTTGTATACAAGGAGACAGGCATGCATCACACCACACCGTTGATCACCACTATTGTCGGGGCGCTGGTTCTGGCCTTTCTCCTTGGGATGCTGGCAAACCGCCTGCGTATTTCACCGCTGGTCGGCTACCTGCTGGCGGGCGTGATGGCCGGCCCCTTTACGCCGGGTTTTGTCGCGGATACCAATCTCGCGCCGGAACTGGCGGAGCTGGGCGTGATCCTGCTGATGTTCGGCGTTGGCCTGCATTTTTCTATGAAAGATCTGATGTCGGTAAAGTCGATCGCCATTCCCGGTGCCGTCGCGCAGATCGCGGTGGCGACGTTACTGGGAATGGGGCTGTCATGGACGCTGGGATGGTCGTGGATGACCGGTCTGGTGTTTGGCCTCTGTCTCTCTACCGCCAGTACCGTGGTGTTACTGCGGGCATTAGAAGAGCGCCAGCTGATTGATAGCCAGCGCGGCCAGATCGCCATTGGCTGGCTGATTGTTGAAGACCTGGTGATGGTGCTGACGCTGGTACTGCTGCCCGCGATTGCCGGCATGATGGAACAGGGGAACGCCAGCGCCGGTTTGCTGGCGTGGGACCTGCTGTGGACCATCGGTAAAGTCGCCGCCTTTATGATACTGATGATGGTGGTCGGCCGCCGCGCCGTGCCCTGGATTCTTGCCCGCAGCGCCGCCACCGGCTCACGCGAGCTGTTTACGCTGGCGGTGTTAGCGCTGGCGCTGGGGATTGCCTTTGGCGCCGTTGAATTTTTCGATGTCTCATTCGCGCTCGGCGCCTTCTTTGCCGGTATGGTGCTGAACGAATCTGAACTGAGCCATCGTGCCGCCCGGGATACCCTGCCGCTGCGCGACGCCTTTGCCGTGCTGTTCTTCGTCTCGGTCGGTATGCTGTTTGATCCCGCCATCCTGGTGACGCAGCCGCTGGCGGTGCTGGGCGCGCTGGTGATTATTGTGGTGGGGAAATCGATGGCCGCCTGGCTGCTGGTGACGCTGCTGGGCCACTCCCGCCGCACCGCCTTAACTATCTCGGTCAGTCTGGCGCAGATTGGCGAGTTCGCCTTTATTCTCGCCGGACTCGGCATCTCGCTCGGCCTGCTCAGTGATGAAGGACGCAATCTGGTGCTGGCGGCCGCGATCCTGTCGATCATGCTCAACCCGATTCTGTTTACCCTGCTGGAGCGTTTTCTGGCGAAAACCGAAACCATCGAGGAGCAGACGCTGGAAGAAGCGATCGAGGAAGAGAAGCAGATTCCGGTGAATTTCTGCAATCATGCGGTGATTGTCGGCTATGGCCGGGTCGGTAGCCTGATCGGCCAGAAGCTGATTGAGGCCAACGTGCCGCTGGTGGTGGTTGAAAATTCTCGTCCACGCGTCGAAGCACTGCGCGAGCAAGGGATTAAAGCGGTGCTGGGCAATGCGGCACGCGCTGAAACCATGGAACTGGCGCGGCTCGATTGCGCCCGCTGGCTGTTGCTGACTATCCCGAATGGCTATGAAGCGGGCGAAGTGGTCACCGCCGCGCGCGAGAAGCATCAGAATATCGAGATTATCGCCCGCGCCCACTATGACGATGAAGTGGAATATATTATGGAACGCGGCGCAACCCGCGTGGTGATGGGCGAACGTGAGATCGCCAGCAGTATGCTGCAAATCCTGCAGGATGAGATGACGCAGGGCGAAGATTTACAGCCCTGCGATGTCGTGCGCTGATTCATCTGGCCCGGCTAGCTGTGAGACCGTGACGGCACAGGGAACAGGGTCAGATCGGAAAGACGCTAAAGCCAATCCATGACCTGCCCGGCCCGCCCGATTACGCACCTCATCCCTGAGGTGCGCCCGTTGCCGGGCCAACGCGTAGCGTTTTTATCCAGGCGGCGGGACGCTTTCCTCCTCTGACCCCGTTCCCTGCGCGTTAAGCTAATCCATCGCTGCCAGATTCAACCTGATTTGAGCTTGCCAACTGTCTGCCGCGCGGTAGCTGCCCGCTTTACCGATCCCAGTAGGACTCTTCCAGGCTGTCTTCCCGCTCCGGTAAGCCACGGGTTAAGCGTGGTGAATGCTGATTCAGCACCTGATAGCTAACGCGGTTGGCATACTTACACACCTGCGCCAGCGACGAATAGGTCAGATACGGACGCGCATGTTTGCTGGAGTTAGGGACGTTGAGGCGATGGTAGTTGTTGGCGGTAATGTCATGCAGTAACGCCGCCAGCGCGCCATCCCCGGCACCGTTGGTATTCATGATCTTCTCCGGTCCGCCCATGTAAGGCGCAATGTGCGAGAAAATCCGCAGCGGTTGCTGGCAATCCTGCTGGCGCATCACCCGGCTGAACTCATACTGGTTAAACTCAGCGATAGCGCCCGGCAACAGCGGATGGTTGGTTTTCCGTTTGAATTCGTCTTCGGTATAGCCCGCCATATACAGCCCGGTTGGTCCGGCGGTACAGAGCACCAGGTCGACCCACTCCAGCGCCATATCGGAGGCCAGCAGCGGATCGGCTTCGCCGGTCAGCGCCAGCGCTTCCTCTTCATTCATTGCCACGATCGTAACGTGCTCGCGCAGGAAGTCGCGCCAGAACTGCGGGTTATCGCCAATCACATGTTTGGTTCCCAGCGTCAGTACCACCGGCACATTATGACGTTTGGCGTACTCAATCGCCCGTAAGGTGGCCTGCGGCATCGGCTCGCCTTCCGCACAGCGCACCAGATAGGAGGTCAGCACCAGCGCCGAGGCTCCGGCAATCACCTCTTCCGGCACATTATCGGGATGCAGCTGGTTCATCTGGCCCGGGCTGATGGCGAAGGTTCGCTCACCGTTCTCACCAATCAGCGTAAAGCAGCGGCCAATCGCGCCGTCTACGCCCTGCAGGTAGTTGAGATCCATCCGGCTGGAGGTATTACACAGATAGCGATAGGCGTAGCCACCGATCTGGATGTTGTTGCACATCACGCCCAGCAGCACCGATCGATCATCGGCCAGCACCGAGAAGTTGTGCAGGGTATTGCCAATGGTACCGCCGGCAAACTGGTGGGTAATCAGCGCATCGCGCATCAGTTCGTTGTAGAGCGCTTCCGCCACCGCATCGTCAATCACCAGTGAATGGCCGGCACTGAGGCCATAACGGGTCAGGAAAGCCTCATCAACTTTCGCTTCGATATCGACCAGCGTCTGATCGATACCAACCACCCAGCTTCCGGCGTCAACGTCGTGTTGAGCAGGCTGTAACAGAGGATCGCGCGCGCTGACCGGGAAGTAGTGTTTGGATTTGCGTTTGCCGGGAAATTTCATGGGAATGCCGTCTGGAAAAACAGGCAGAGAATGATATCACACTCTCTGCCTTCGCTTAACGGCGTGCGCTGACCAGCTGGACCATCATTTCAATGTGGGCTTCGTCGGCGTTCAGGGCCGGAATGTACTCAAACTTCTCGCCACCGGCGTGCATGAAGATTTCGCAGTTTTCACCGCTGATCTCCTCCAGCGTCTCCAGACAGTCTGAAGAGAAGCCGGGGCTCATCACCTGTACGTGTTTGATCCCTTTGGCTGGCAGGCTTTTCATGGTTTCGTCGGTGTAGGGCATCAGCCAGGGTTCACGGCCAAAGCGCGACTGGAAGGTCAGCATGAACTGATCTTCTCGCAGGCCAAGCGCTTTGGTCAGTGCCGCGGTAGTGTCGGCACAGCGCTGAGGATAGTCATCGCCTTCATTAGCGAAGCGCTGCGGGATACCGTGGAACGACATCACCAGCAGATCGGGCTGACCGTGACGCTCAAAAGAGCGTTCAACAGAGGCCTTCAGCGCCGCGATATAGGCAGGATGCTCGGCGTAGTCGCGAATAAATTGCACTTCGGGCAACGAACGGTAATCTTTGAATACCGCGGTTAATCCATCCCACACCGCTGCCACCGTTGAGCAGGAGAACTGCGGATAAAGCGGCAGCACGATCAGGCGCGTCACGCCCTGCGCCATCAGCTTATCCACCGCGCTTTTCATGCTGGGATTACCGTAACTCATGCCAAGTTCGACCGGCATATCCACGCGCGCCGCCAGCGCATCACGCTGACGCTGGCTGTATACCAGCAGTGGCGAACCGCCTTCCATCCAGACTGAGGCGTAGAGCTTCGACACGCGCGGCGAGCGAAACGGCAGCACGACACCATTCAGAATCGGCCACCAGAGCCAGCGCGGGGTATCGACCACGCGAGGATCGCTTAAAAACTGTTTCAGATAGCGTTTAACAGCAGGTGTGGTTGGGGCGTCTGGCGTACCTAAATTAACCAGTAACACGCCGGGCTTATCTTGCCTCATTGTGATTCCTTGATGACGACGGGGATGCGTGAAAACGAGGAAATTGTAGCGGAATTAGTGGGAGGTAAAAGCAATTACTGCAAAAGGGGCCAGTAATACCGGCCCCGATACGCTTAGCCGAGGATCTTCGCCAGCTCAGCGCTTACTTCGGTCACCTTACGGGTGCCGTCGATTTTGTGATAAGCCGTGTGGCCTGCTTCCGCTTCTTTGCTGTAGTAAGCAATTAACGGCGCGGTCATCTGATGGTATTCCACCAGGCGCTTACGCACGGTCTCTTCCTGATCGTCTTTACGGGTGGTCAGCTCTTCGCCGGTCACGTCATCTTTGCCTTCCACTTTCGGTGGATTGAAAGTGACGTGGTAAACGCGGCCTGATGGCGCGTGAACACGACGGCCAACGATACGCTCAACGATCAGTTCGTCCGGTACCGCGAACTCCAGCACGTGATCCACGGTGATCCCGGCTTCTTTCATTGCATCCGCCTGAGGAATGGTGCGCGGGAAACCGTCCAGCAGGAAACCGTTTTTGCAGTCTTCCTGAGTGATACGCTCTTTAACCAGCGCAATCACCAGCTCATCGGTTACCAGTTTGCCAGCATCCATAATGGCTTTCGCCTGGTTGCCCAGCTCGCTGCCCGCTTTTACCGCTGCACGCAACATGTCGCCGGTGGAGATTTGCGGAATGCCGTACTTCTCCATGATGAATTGGGCCTGAGTCCCCTTACCTGCGCCCGGAGCTCCGAGCAGAATAATACGCATTGCGTAAATCCCCTTGCGAATCGCATTGATCTATCTTAGAAGGCGAAGAACATACCATTATGACCCGCTCATCACAAGGAAGGGCGCGGATCGCACCCGGCTACTTTACTGCCTTTCCGGCCCGATAACAGCGCCTGTCGACCTGCCCGCGCCTTTTTCAGATTTACCGCCAGCGCCAAACAACACCTGCAATCGCTTACCCAACTGATGGGTCATATTGATGCTCTTTTTGCCGCTGCCGCGCACGTTGGCATTGAGCTGCAGCCGCGCCTGCTGCGGCCATTTCACCACATCCTCTGCGTCACACAGGCTGGTGATGATTGCCGGCGGCACGCTAAAGCTGGCAAAGGGTAAACCTGGCTGGTGGCTGGAGTGCAGCACCGGCGGACCAGCAAGCGACAGCGCATCCACGGTAGCGGCGTTGTAAGGCCGCCACTGCGGATCGTCAAAGCGCCGCAGCGCGTGGTTAACCGCCGTCAGAGTCAGCCCCTGCTCAAACAGACGCAGTTCACTGCGCACCAGGGTACTGAAGTCACAGGTGCGCAGCGCCACCAGCACCAGATCGCCACAGATCTCGGCATGACGATCCAGCCGGGTGACAAACAGATGCGCATCATCGATCAGGTTATGGTGCAGCACGCTGGCAAAACTTTCGCTCGCCTCAGTGACGCCCTGATTCTGGCAATCGCGCAGCGGGCGAACCCGGCCGTTCGGCAGATCGACGTGCGGTACCAGCATGATGTTGCCGGCCATCAGTGGAATTGCCGGCAGCACGTTAAGTTCGGTCACCGGATAGTGGGAGGCATAGCGGGTCTGATTGCGCGCCTGCTCCTGGCGCAGAAACAGCTGCGACAGCAGCACCCGTGCCACATGCAGCGAAGGGGCGAAGAAAAGATCAAACTGCTCCAGCTTGTAAAAACGTGACAGCGCCAGGCGCAGACGGTCGCGCGTCTCTGACGGCGTGGCAGAGGAAGAAGGGGCGTGTGCCATGGTTGTCTCGTTTTAGTTATGTTGCGAGGTAGCGGAGCGCGAAGTGAGGCGGAATCGCCGGAAAAAACACAGATAGTGGGCTGAGTCAACCCGCCAGAATCTGCCCTGTAGAGTAGGGGAATGCGGCTGGACTTTAAAATGATATAAATGAACAATCGCTGTTAGATTTTTAAACAGGGGATGAGGATGACCGGACTGCCACCGCTGAGAGCGCTGCACTATTTCCACCAGGCGGCATTACACAGCAGCTTTAGCGTGGCGGCGGATCGGCTGCACGTTACGCACAGTGCGATCAGCCACCAGGTTCGGCAGCTGGAGAGCTGGATGGGTAAGCCGCTGTTTGTCCGCGGCAACGGCCGGGTAAAGTTAACCTCACACGGTGAACGTTTGCTGCTGAGCTGCCATCAGGCGTTCAGTGAATTACTCAGCAGTTGCGAAACCATTCGTACCGACCTGCGCCAGCATATCAGCCTCTCCTGCGCCCCCAGTTTTTTATCACAGTGGCTGATTCCGCGCATCGCCAGCTTCTACCAGCGTTACCCGGAAATTGAGATCCGCTTTCAGCCGCTGACCGCGGTATCGCAGTTGCGCAGTGAACATATCGATGTGCTGATCCTGAGCCACGGCGAACCGCCTGAGGATGACATTGACGCCACGCTGGTCAGTGAAGATGAGATCGGTCCGCTGTGCGCGCCGCAGTTTGCCAGCCAGTTGCAAAACGGCAGCGATCTCTCCGCCCTGCCGCTGCTGCATGCTGATACGCGCCTGCACGCCTGGAGAGAGTGGGCGGAAAAAGCGGGCGTCAGTGGCGGTTTTAGCGGCGGTAAGCATTTTGACAGCCTGACGCTGGGTATTCAGGCGGCACGCAGTGGGCTGGGGATATTAATGGCGCCGCGCCTGCTGGTCCGGCAGGAGCTGGAAGATGGCACTCTGATGGCGCCGCTCGGGTTTGTCCGGGTTGAACGGGCCACCTGGATGATGACCAAACAGAGCCGGCGTCACGATCCGGCCATCAGCCTGTTCCGCGACTGGCTGCGTGAGGCTGCGCAGCCATAAAAAAAGCCGGTGATGATCACCGGCTTCAGAGAACTGATAAATTCACTGCTTTTTAACCCTGAAAGCCCGCACACTCAGCGCTGAACGGCGTCAGCGTCAATGCGATGGGAGCAGGATATCTGCATTCAGGCCGATGAAAACTACCGGCCTGTTGTCATTATGCTGTCAGCAGCTGGTTCATGCGACGGATAAACTGGTTCGGATCGTCGAGGGTGCCGCGCTCAGCCAGCAGCGCCTGATCCAGCAGCAGTTCGATCCACTCGCCGAAGCGGGTTTCATCTTCGGTCTCCGCCACGCGTTTCACCAGCGAATGATCCGGGTTGATCTCGAAGATATACTTCACTTCCGGCACGTCCTGACCGGCGGCGGCAAACAGCTTCGCCATCTGGGTGGTCATTTCGTTGGCATCGGTGGTAACGATGGCTGGTGTGTCGGTCAGACGATGGGTCAGACGCACCTCTTTCACCCGCTCGCCCAGCAGCGTTTTCACCCGCTCAACAAACGGCTCCAGCGCTTTTTCCGCCTCTTTCTGCTCTTCGGTCTCTTCATCCGCCAGCTTGCTCAGCGACTCATCGGCTTTGCTCACCGACTGGAAGGTTTTACCGTCGAACTCCGTCAGGTAGCTCATCATCCACTCATCGATACGATCGGAGAGCAGCAGCACTTCAATACCTTTCTTGCGGAACAGCTCAAGATGCGGGCTGCTCTTCGCGGCCGCATAGCTGTCTGCGGTGATGTAGTAAATCTTCTCCTGACCTTCCACCATCCGGCTGACGTAATCCTCCAGCGAAACGGTTTGCGCCGCGCCTTCGCTCTGGGTGGTGGCAAAGCGCAGCAGTTTAGCAATCGCTTCCTGGTTAGCGTGATCTTCTGCCGGCCCCTCTTTCAGCACCAGACCGAACTCTTTCCAGAAGGTCTGATATTTTTCGCTGTCGTCTTTCGCCAGTTTTTCCAGCATCTGCAGGGTGCGTTTGGTCAGCGCGCCGCGCAGGCTCTGGGTCACACGGCTATCCTGCAGGATCTCACGGGAGACGTTCAGTGGCAGATCGTTAGAGTCGATCAGACCGCGCACAAAGCGCAGGTAGTTCGGCATGAACTGCTCGGCGTCGTCCATGATAAAGACGCGCTGTACGTAGAGTTTCAGGCCGTGCTTGTGATCGCGGTTCCACATATCGAACGGGGCACGCGCCGGGATGTAGAGCAGGCTGGTGTACTCCTGCTTGCCTTCCACACGGTTGTGGCTCCAGGCGACCGGATCGCTGAAGTCATGGGCAATGTGCTTGTAGAACTCGTGGTACTCTTCGTCGCTGATCTCAGACTTGTTGCGGGTCCACAGCGCCTGGGCTTTGTTGATTTTTTCCCAGCTGGTGCTGCCGCTCTCTTCATCTTTGCTTTCGATTTCAACCGGCAGCGCAATGTGATCGGAATATTTGCTGATGATGCTGCGAACGCGCCACGCGTCGAGGAACTCATCTTCACCTTCGCGCAGGTGCAGGGTAATTTCGGTGCCGCGATCGGCTTTCTCGATATCAGCCAGGGTATATTCGCCCTCACCCGCCGATTCCCAGTAAACGCCTTCGTCAGCTGACGCACCGGCTGCACGGGTGCGAACCGTGACCTTATCCGCCACGATAAATGCGGAGTAGAAGCCGACCCCGAACTGACCAATCAGCTGGCTGTCTTTGGCCTGATCGGAACCCAGTGATTCCAGAAACGCTTTGGTGCCCGATTTGGCGATGGTCCCGAGGTTCTCAATCACCTCGTCGCGACGCATACCGATACCGTTGTCGCTCAGCGTCAGGGTGCGGTTGTCCTTGTCAACAGAGAGACGGACGCGCAGTTCGCCGTCACCTTCATACAGGCTGGCATCGGACAGCGCACGGAAACGCAGTTTGTCTGCCGCATCCGAGGCGTTGGAAATCAGCTCACGCAGGAAAATCTCTTTGTTTGAATAGAGAGAATGGATCATCAGGTGCAGAAGTTGTTTCACTTCTGACTGAAAGCCACGGGTCTCTTGTCCTTTCATGGTCATTGCTACCTCAACAAAACAGGTTGAACAAACGTTGAGGTTGATGTGGGGATGACGGCGAGGTTTTCAAGCCGGTGTCTGTCACAACACCGGCAAGTGATTAAAATTTAATCTTGTGACGTCCGGCCAGTGAATGGGACAGCGTGGTGCCATCGACCATCTCCAGCTCACCGCCAACCGGGACACCGTGGGCGATGCGGCTGGCGTCAACGCCATACTGACCGCACAGCTCTGCAATGTAGTTGGCGGTCGCTTCCCCTTCCACCGTGGGATTGGTGGCGAGGATCACTTCCTGAATGGTTTCACTCTCCAGCCGCTGCTCCAGGCGATCCAGACCGATATCGGCCGGACCAATGCCATCCAGCGGCGACAGGTGTCCCATCAGCACAAAGTAACGACCGGCAAACTGGCCCGTTTGCTCAATGGCGTGAATATCCGCCGGACTCTCCACCACACAGATCAGTCCATTCTGCTGACGCCGTGGATTGGCGCAGATGGTGCAGATCTCCTGCTCGGTGAAGGTACGGCAATCGGCACAGTGACCGATCTCTGACATCGCCCGGGTCAGCGCCTGTGCCAGGCGCATCCCGCCGCTGCGATCGCGTTGCAGCAGCTGAAACGCCATGCGCTGCGCCGATTTCGGCCCAACGCCGGGCAGACAGCGCAGCGACTCCATCAGTGATTCAAGCAGTGGGCTGGTTTGCATCAGAACGGCATCTTGAAGCCTGGTGGCAGCTGCATACCGGAGGAGACAGAAGCCATCTTCTCTTTCTGGGTTTCATCAATGCGGCGTGCGGCATCGTTGAACGCCGCAGCGATCAGATCTTCCAGCATATCTTTGTCATCTTCCAGCAGGCTGGGATCGACTTCCACGCGGCGGCAGTTGTGCGCACCGTTGATGGTAACCTTCACCAGGCCTGCGCCTGATTCACCGGTCACTTCCAGCGCGGCGATCTCTTCCTGAACCTTAGCCATTTTGTCCTGCATCTGCTGGGCCTGTTTCATCAGGTTGCCCAATCCGCCTTTACCACCAAACATAGTTTTCTCTCTCAGCTGAGGCCACAACGCTATCGTTGAGATAGCGGCAGCGTGTTCAAACAGGTCGGATACTCTCCTCATCCAGATCGGCGTCAAAAAACCGCTGTAACGTCTGAATGTGGGTATCACAGGTGATCGACTGACGCGCCTGCGCCAGCTTCTCTTCGTAAATGGCCTGACGCCACTCCAGTGGCGTCAACACCGTTGAATTATCGTCTTCAACCACCGAGAGTTCAACTCCCTGCCCGGCGGCTTCACTCAGGGCGGCACTCAACACCTGCTGAGCGGACGCCGAATTGAGGTGGCGCTGGCTGGAACGCAGATGCAGGATAACCCCGGTTTCGGTGGTCTCTTTCCATGCGTTCAGCGCCAGCTGCTGCACCAGCTTAGGCAACGGCAGAGCGGCAATTTCCGCCGCCCAGGGATCGCGCTGCTGGGCTTCTTCCGCCAGGCGCGCCGCCAGCTCAGGGGTTTTCTCATGCTCCAGCGCAGAACGCAAGGCCTTTGGCGTGGCGACCGGTTCGGCCACCACCACCGGCTGAGTCTGCGCTTTCCAGCGATAGGCCTCTTCTTTTACCGGTGCCGCAGGCTCCCGCTCGCGGATACGCTGCTGGCTGCGCTCGGTAACCGAGGCCAGCCGCTCCAGCGCGGAGTTGGCCGGCCGCGCACCTGGCGCCGCCGGCTCACTCTTTTTTGGTTTGTTCGCTCCCTGACGCAACAACTGGGTGCGCGCCTGCAGGAGCTGACTGGTGGAACTGGAAAGCGCGCTATCGGTGGTCGGCGCTGGCGCGGCGGTCGGTGACTGTGGCACCGGCTCCGGCGCGGCCATCTGCGGCTGTGCCGCGACCGGCTGCTGTGCCGCCGGTGACGGTGCTGAAGAAGATGGTGCTGCCGTACGCACTGGCGATGGCGGTGACGTCGCAGAGGATTGCGACGGCGCTACCGAGGGCCGGGGCTGCGCCGCGGCCTGCGGTGACGGCGGCTGTTCCGTCGGTGGTACCGGCGCTGATTGCTGGGTTAACGCCGGGCGGGCAATCGGTTCAGCTACCGCAGCTTTGGGATGAAACGCCAGTGCGCGCAGCAGCGTCATCTCTACGCCCATCCGGCGATCGGGCGCAATCGGCAGATCTTTGCGGCCCATCAGTAAGGTCTGATAATAGAGCTGCAGATCGGCAGGCGGCACCACGCGCGCCAGCTCACGCAGCCTGAGCGCGTTGCTTTCGTCATCGTCGTTCAGCGAGGTTGGCAGCAGTTGCACCATCGCAATCTGGTGCAGTAAGCGCAGCATTTCAACCAGCAGCGCTTCCCACTCCACGCCGCGCGATGCGGCCTGACTCAGCAGCGACATCACCTGTTGACCATCACCATCGACCAGCGCTTCCAGCAGGCCGAGCGGCTGCTCGTCGTCCAGCGTGCCGAGCATGGCGCTGACCGTGGTGCTGGTCACGGCACCCTGCCCCATCGCGATCGCCTGATCGGTGAGACTCAGGGCATCACGCATACTGCCGTCAGCGGCGCGGGCCAGCAACTGCAGCGCCCGCGTTTCGCTGTCGATCTGCTCCTGCTGCAGAACATGCTCAAGCTGCTGACGGATCTGATCGACATCCAGCGCTTTGAGATGGAACTGCAGGCAGCGGGAGAGGATCGTCACCGGCAGTTTCTGCGGATCGGTGGTCGCCAGTAAAAATTTGACGTGTGACGGTGGCTCTTCCAGCGTTTTCAGCAACGCATTGAAGCTGTGGCGCGACAGCATGTGTACTTCATCAATCAGATAGACTTTGAAGCGGCCGCGCGCCGGTGCGTACTGCACATTGTCGAGCAGATCGCGGGTGTCTTCGACTTTGGTACGCGACGCGGCATCGATCTCGATCAGATCGACAAAACGGCCCTGCTCGATCTCCCGGCAATTATCACACTGTCCACAGGGCGTGGCGGTGATTCCGGTTTCGCAGTTAAGGCCCTTAGCCAGCAGACGCGCAATGGTGGTTTTCCCTACGCCGCGTGTGCCGGAGAAGAGATATGCATGGTGGATACGTCCCAGAGACAATCCATTCGCCAGCGCCGTCAGAACATGTTCCTGACCGACAACATCAGCAAAAGCCTGGGGACGCCATTTTCGCGCAAGTACCTGATAGCTCATGTGGATTCGACGAAGTTGGATGGAAAAGATGAGCGCAGACGCTCTGCAACCCCTGTACAGGATTGCAGTAGTCTAACAGCTACGCTTTTGCCTGGCACTCGTTATCTTGAACGAGAAGGCGTGACGACCCTGCCGCATGACAGGGTCGAAAAAAAGGCTTAATGGCCGGGGAAATTGACCAGGCTGTAGCTCTCAACACCGAGGGCTTTCAGACGCGTTTCACCGGTCAGATCGAACAGGTTAATAATGAAAGCGGCATCCCGGACTTCGCCGCCTGCGCGACGAATCAGTTTGACGGTGGCTTCAATGGTGCCGCCGGTCGCCAGCAGATCGTCCACCACCAGCACCACGTCGCCCGGCTGAATCGCATCTTTGTGCAGTTCCAGCCGATCGGTGCCGTACTCCAGCTCGTAAGCCTCGCTGTAGGTTTCACGCGGTAGCTTACCCGGCTTACGCACCGGAACAAACCCTACGCCCAACCCTAACGCCACTGGCGCGCCGAACAGAAAACCGCGCGCTTCGGTGCCGACCACTTTAGTGATGCCTTTATCACGATAGCGCTCAACCAGCAGCGCAATTGACGCGGCATAGGCTTTAGGATCTTCCAGCAGACTGGTTACGTCACGAAACAGGATGCCCGGCTTCGGATAATCAGGAATGCTTTTAATGCTGTTTTTAATGAATTCAAGCTGCTGCGCAGTGTCGGTCATAATGATACGCCTGGTAAAAAATTCTGTTTCGCGCAGCTTCAATAGCGCCAATACCTGGTAAAAGGCTCAGCGGAAGTCAATTCACAAAGGGAAGCCACGCACGAAGACGCCCAAATCTAAGCAAATGACCGGATAAATGCAACTTTATCGCGGCGGTGGCGGCGCATCCGCTGTTTCTGACACCACCGGAATCCGCCACATAAACAGCAGCAGTATCGTCAGCATCACCAGCAGCAGAATCCGTATCCACCACAGATGGACCAGCGCAATTGAAATGGCAAAGGTCACCACAATCAGGCAGATAGCGCGCCCTTTCGCACCGGGCGGCATGGCGCGATGCTGCTGCCAGTGGCGCAGATAACGCCCGAACGGCGAGCGCCACAGCAGCCAGTGATGAAAGCGCGGCGATGAGCGGGCAAAGCACCAGGCGGCCAACAGCATAAATGGCGTGGTAGGTAATAATGGTAATACAATGCCCAGGGTCCCCAGCATAATCGCCAGCCAGCCGAGGGTTAATAACAGAATGCGTTGCATGAATGCCGCCCAACTCTTTCCTCATCCGCCTACGTTAGCACAACGGAGCCTGACGGCATGAGCGCGATCTCCGCACAACAGCGTCTGCAGCAGGCACTTATTGCGCTACGTCAGGATATCGCGGCACATCCCGACGGACACTGTCGCCTGCCGCGCTTCGACAGTCAGCTGTTCCGCACCAAAGGAACCCGCCTCGCCGACTATCTGGCTGAGGTGGAGCAGAATTTTACCCGGCTATGCGACAGCGCCAGCGATCTGGTCCGTAGCGCCTGGCTGGCCGAACGACTGGTCGATCAGGTGGCGGCATTGCAACGTGAAGCGAGCACCCAGCAGCTGCGTACCCGGCGTGAAAAGCCACTGAGCAATCCTCGCGCCGTCAAATATCAGGAATATCGTGAATATGAGCGGCGGCTGCTGGCGATGATTGATCAGCGCGAACAGCGACTGGCGCTGGCGGAAACGCTGGCGGTTCAGCATCAGCTGAAGCAGGATCTGGAGACATTAGAGGGCCGTCTGGCACGCTGTCGGCAGGCGATTCGCTCGGTAGAATGGGCATTATCGCTGCGCGGCGGTCAGCAGGAGGAATAAAGCGCTGCGGCAAAAAAGCGCTTCTATACTCGTTAGGGTTCGGCACGGAGAAAAATAATGGGTTTACTGATCTGGCTACTCTGCGGATTGCTGTTAGGGTTGCTTAAACGCATCGTGATGCCCGGCCGGCCGGGTGGCCTGTTTGCGACTCTGACGCTGTCGATGATTGGCGCGCTGATTGGCGGATACATTGCCAGCTATTTTGAACTGGGTAGCCTGGCGACGCTGCACATCGGCGCATTAGGCATGGCGATTGCCGGTTCCCTGTTAATGCTGCTGGTGGCAGCGAAACTGCGTATATAGGAGGAGAGATGTCACTGGAGAATGCCCCGGATGACGTTAAACTGGCGGTGGATCTGATTCAGTTACTGGAAGAGCATCAGCTGCCGGTTGAAACCGTGCTGTCGGCGCTGGCAATAGTGCAGCGTGATTTTGAGAACAAACGTGACCGCCAGCCACCGGCTTAGCCGCGGGCGGTCAGGGTCGGGCTGAGGCGCAGCATATCGATAAAGGCATCCACCAGCGCAGGCGCATCGCCGGCTAAATCGAAACTTTCTGGCGTAAACAGCCAGCTTTCCATCATGCCATTAACGTAACCGCGCATAATCAGCGCCGCCTGGCGGGTATTGAGGCTACCCGGAAGCTGTTCCGCTTCGATGCACTGACGCAGCACATCTTCAATTTTGTCGTAGCATTCGAGCAGTAAGCTCTGCTGGATATTCTTCAGCGCCGCCATCTCGCCAACAAACTCGCATTTATGGAAAATAATCTCCATCAGTGCGCGGCGTTGCGGATCGTTTGCTGTTGCGTCAAAGATATAGACCAACATGGCGCGTAAAACAGAGAGTGGATCGCCGGGATATTTTGTTTGATACTCAAGTTCCACATTATCCAGCCCGGCATCACAGCGAAGCCAGATTTCATGCAAAACATCAGCTTTGTTTTTGAAATGCCAGTAGATGGCTCCCCGCGTGACGCTGGCCGCTGAAGCAATATCCGCCAGTGAAGTGGCAGAAACGCCCTGTTGTGAAAACAGGATGACGGCGGCATCGAGAATTTGATGCCGTGTTTCAAGTGCTTGCGCTTTGGTTTTTCGTGCCATAGGGGGCTTTTTTTACAGACGTGTAAGTTTACATACATTTGTGAATGTATGTACCATAGCATGACCCGCGATTTGACGCAGCAATGGGTTCTTCGGATTGTGATCCATTGATCAATTGATATCGGACACTAGAGGTTTATTTATGAATAAAATCAGAGGATTATCGCCTCTGGCGGCCGTCCTGATGCTATCAGGCAGCTTTTTGTTAACAGGATGTGATAACAATAAATCCGAACAAGCCGCCCAACAACAGGCGCCAGAAGTGGGCGTTGTCACCTTAAAAGCCGAACCGCTGAAAATTTCCACCGAACTGCCTGGCCGTACCTCTGCATATCGCGTGGCTGAAGTCCGTCCTCAGGTTTCCGGTATCATTCTGAAGCGTAATTTTATTGAAGGCAGCGATGTCAAAGCGGGTCAGTCGCTTTATCAGATCGATCCTGCAACCTACCAGGCCGCTTATGACAGCGCAAAAGGCGATCTGGTGCAGGCAGAAGCCAATGCCCGTATCGCCCAACTGACCGTTAAACGTTATAAGCCGCTGCTGGGCACCAAATATATCAGTCAGCAGGATTATGACACTGCCGTGGCTACCGCCGCGCAAAACGATGCCGCGGTTCAGGTCGCCAAAGCCAACGTTGAGACGGCTCGCATTAACCTGGCCTATACCAAAGTTACCTCCCCTATCAGCGGCCGCATCGGCAAATCATCGGTCACCGAAGGTGCGCTGGTGCAGAGCGCACAAACCACCGCGCTGGCCACCGTGCAACAACTCGACCCGATGTACGTTGACGTCACCCAGTCGAGCGAAGATTTCATGCGCTTACGTTCCGAACTGGAGTCAGGTCAGCTGAAGCAGAACGATGGCAAAGCCAACGTGACGTTGCTGATGCAAAACGGCAGCAGCTACGCCCAGCCGGGTACGCTGGAGTTCTCTGACGTGACCGTTGATGAAACCACCGGTTCTATTACCCTGCGCGCCATCTTCCCGAACCCGAACCATGTGCTGTTACCTGGCATGTTTGTTCGCGCCCGTCTGGATGAAGGCACCAACCCAAGCGCGCTGCTGGTACCGCAACAGGCGGTCACCCGTACGCCAACCGGTCAGGCGACCGTGATGGTCGTGGGTGCGGATAATAAAGTGGAATCACGTACCGTGACCGCCACGCAAGCAATTGGCGATAAGTGGTTAGTGACCGACGGTGTGAAAGCAGGTGAACGTGTGATCAGTACCGGTCTGCAACGCGCCAAGCCGGGTGCACAGGTTACTCCACAAGAAGTCTCAGACGATGCTAAAGCTGCGCCCGATGCAAAGTCGCAGTCTGATAAGTCATCGTCATAACAGGAGCCGTTGATTCATGGCTAAGTTCTTTATCGATCGCCCCATCTTTGCGTGGGTGCTCGCCATCATCATCATGATGGTCGGTGCGCTATCGATTCTCAAACTGCCGATCGAGCAATATCCCAATGTTGCGCCGCCGGCGATTGAGATTCAGGCCACCTACCCAGGTGCAGATGCGAAAACACTGCAGGATTCGGTGACCCAGGTCATCGAACAGAATATGAACGGCATCGACGGACTGATGTATATGTCCTCGAGCAGCGACTCATCCGGTACTCTGACCCTGACTATCTCGTTTGAGTCCGGCACCGATCCGGATATTGCGCAGGTTCAGGTGCAGAACAAACTGCAACTGGCGACGCCGTTACTGCCGCAGGAAGTGCAACAGCAGGGGATTCAGGTTAAAAAATCTTCCAGCAGCTTCCTGATGGTGGCCGGTTTCATCAGTGATGATGACAATATGACGCAGAATGATATTTCTGACTATATTGCCTCTACCATCAAAGATCCGCTTAGCCGTACCAAGGGCGTGGGTGACACTCAGGTGTTTGGTGCCCAGTACGCAATGCGTATCTGGATGGACCCGCACAAGCTGAACAACTACAACCTGACGCCGGTTGATGTGATCAGTGCGCTGAATACTCAGAATACCCAGGTAGCAGCCGGTCAGCTCGGTGGTACACCACCGGTGCCAGGCCAGCAGCTGAACGCCTCTATCATTGCGCAAACCCGTCTGACCTCTACCGATGAGTTCGGCAAAATTCTGCTCAAGGTGAATGAGGATGGCTCGCAGGTGCGTCTGCGTGACGTGGCGAAGATTGAACTCGGCGCTGAAAACTACGATATCGTAGCCCGGTATAACGGCAAACCGGCTTCCGGTATCGGTATCAAACTGGCGACCGGCGCCAATGCGCTCGATACTGCTAACGCGGTGAAAGCTGAACTGGCCCGGATGCAGTCTACCTTCCCGGCCGGTATGAAGGTTGTTTATCCTTACGACACCACCCCATTTGTGAAGATCTCCATCTTCGAAGTGGTGAAAACGCTGTTAGAAGCGATTGTGCTGGTGTTCCTGGTAATGTACCTGTTCCTGCAGAACTTCCGCGCCACGCTGATCCCGACGATCGCCGTGCCGGTGGTGCTGTTAGGTACCTTCGCCGTTATCAGCGCCTTTGGCTATTCAATAAACACCCTGACGATGTTCGCGATGGTGCTGGCTATCGGCCTGCTGGTGGATGACGCCATCGTGGTGGTCGAGAACGTTGAGCGCGTCATGGCGGAAGAGGGACTGCCGCCTAAAGAAGCGACCAAACGGTCAATGGAGCAGATTCAGGGCGCACTGGTCGGTATCGCCCTGGTGCTGGCAGCCGTATTTATCCCGATGGCCTTCTTTGGGGGTTCAACCGGGGTTATCTACCGCCAGTTCTCTATTACTATCGTTTCGGCGATGGCCCTGTCGGTGCTGGTTGCGTTCATTCTGACGCCAGCGCTGTGTGCCACCATGCTGAAGCCGGTTAAAAAAGGCGAACACGGCCAGACCACCGGTTTCTTCGGCTGGTTTAACCGTATGTTCGATAAGAGCACTAATCACTATGTGGATAGCGTAGGCCATATCGTTCGCAGTACTGGCCGCTATATGCTGATCTATCTGGTGATTGTGGTGGGCATGGCGTTTCTGTTCCTGCGCTTACCGACCTCATTCCTGCCGGAAGAGGACCAGGGCTTGCTGCTGGCACAGGCGCAGTTGCCTGCTGGCGCAACCCAGGAACGTACCCAGAAAGTACTGGACCAGGTGACCGATTACTTCCTGACGAAAGAGAAGGATTCGGTGAAGTCGGTGTTTACCGTTAACGGCTTTGGTTTTGCCGGTCGTGGACAGAATACCGGTATCGCCTTCGTCAGTCTGAAGCCGTGGGATGAGCGTGGCAGCAGCGATCTGAAAGTGCCGGCGATTGCGGGCCGTGCCATGCAGGCGCTGGGCGCGATCAAAGATGCGATGGTCATTCCATTCAACCTGCCCGCGATTATCGAACTGGGTAATGCCACCGGCTTCGACTTTGAGCTGATTGACCAGAATAACCTGGGTCACGAAAAGCTCACCGAAGCACGTAATCAGCTGTTCGGTATGATCGCTCAGCATCCGGATACGCTGGTCGGCGTACGTCCTAACGGCATGGAAGATACACCGCAGTACAAGCTGATTATCGATCAGGAGAAAGCGCAGGCACTGGGCGTTTCCCTGAGTGATATCAACACTACGCTGGCGGCCTCGTGGGGCGGCTCTTACGTCAATGACTTCATCGACCGCGGTCGCGTGAAGAAAGTGTACGTAATGGGACGTGCAGATTCCCGTATGCTGCCGGACGACATTGGTAAGTGGTATGTGCGCAACAGCAGCGGAACCATGGTGCCCTTCTCTGCCTTCTCGTCAGCAAAATGGCAATATGGTTCACCGCGTCTTGAGCGTTACAACGGTCTGCCAGCGATGGAGATCCTCGGACAGGCTGCGCCAGGTAAGAGCTCCGGTACGGCAATGGATCTGATGGAAGAGCTGGCCTCGAAGCTGCCTGCCGGTATCGGTTATGACTGGACCGGAATGTCCTATCAGGAACGGCTGTCAGGCAACCAGGCGCCTGCGTTGTATGCCATCTCGCTGATTGTGGTCTTCCTCTGTCTTGCGGCGTTGTACGAGAGCTGGTCGATTCCGTTCTCCGTTATGCTGGTGGTGCCACTCGGGGTCATCGGTGCACTGATCTTCACTACGCTGCGTGGATTAAGTAATGACGTCTACTTTGTGGTGGGGTTACTGACAACCATTGGCCTCTCGACGAAGAACGCCATCCTGATCGTCGAATTTGCTAAAGATCTGATGGATAAAGAGGGCAAAGGATTGGTTGAGTCGACGCTGGAAGCCTGTCGTATGCGTCTGCGTCCTATCCTGATGACCTCGCTGGCGTTTATTCTCGGCGTACTGCCGCTGGCGATCAGTACCGGTGCCGGTTCAGGTTCGCAGAATGCCGTCGGTACCGGCGTGGTCGGTGGTATGGTTACCGCGACCTTACTGGTTATCTTCTTCGTTCCGGTGTTCTTTGTGGTGGTCCGTCGCCGCTTTAATAAGAACAAATCGGAAATCGAAAAAGGTCACCCGGTTGAACACAACCCGACTCACTAATGCTTACTGAGTAGTGAAAAGGTAAAAGGCCGCGCAAGCGGCCTTTTTTATTTCTGTTTGCCGGACGGCGGCTGTCTGGTTTTCCCTTTTGCTGCGCTGACGCTTTTGCCCCGACCTTTGCCTGTACCTGGCCTTTCCTGCTCCCCTTTTTCTGCGCCAACGTTACTACGCCGTTGCCTGCCCTTGCGGCTTCCGATCCTGCCGACGGTTGCAATCCCGGTAAACCCGGCGCATAATATTGTTATATTATAACATTACATAGGTGAGTATTATGAAAGCGAATATCCATCCCGACTATCGCCATGTGGTTTTCCATGACACCTCGGCGGACGTCTGGTTCAAAATCGGTTCGACCATCCGCACTGACCGCACCGTGGAATTTGAAGGCGAAACCCTGCCTTACGTCACGCTTGATGTGTCGTCAGCCTCGCATGTGTTCTATACCGGTAAGCAGAAAGATTTTGCCAAAGAGGGCAGTACCGCACGCTTTAACCAGCGTTTTGGTCGCTTTCTGGGCCGTAAGTAAGGGAGAGGATCATGCAGGTATTAAGCTCGCTGCGCTCAGCAAAAAGTCGCCACCGGGATTGCAAAGTGGTGCGCCGTAAAGGCCGTATTTACGTCATTTGCAAATCAAATCCGCGCTTCAAGGCGGTGCAGGGAAGAAAGAAAAAACGCTAGTTTATGTCGTGATGAGTGGCCGGGGATGCCCGGCCTTTTTATCACTATTGCATACTCTTCAGCATCGCATTTACGTTGTGTCTGAATGCCGCTTCATAGGTTGGTGCCGGACCGGTCGCCGGTGACAACGCCTCGGGATAGAGCTCGCCGCCTGGCTGGGCACCGGTCGCGCTGGCAATCTGCTTCACCAGTCGCGGATCGGTCTGGTTCTCAATAAAGTAACGCTGGATATGCTGCTGTTTCAGCTGTGAGATCAGGCTGCCAACTTCACTGGCACTGGCCTCTGACTCGGTGGAGAAACCGACCGGCGCCAGGAAGGTGACGCCATATCGCTGACCAAAATAGCCAAACGCATCGTGGCTGGTCAGCACTTTACGTCGTCCGGCGGGCACCCGGTCAAACGCCGTTTTCGCCCAGAGATCCAGTGCCTGCAGCTGCTGAATGTAGTTTTCACCACGCTGACGAATCTGCGCGGCATCCTCCGGGTCAGCCATGACCAGCGCATTCATCACGTTGGTGGCGTAAATTACGCCGTTCTGCATACTGTTCCAGGCGTGGGGATCGGTGATGGTTTTCCCCTCTTCCTCCATGCTGCGCGTGGTGATGCCGGTTGAGGCCACCACCGGCTGCCCGCGATAGCCCGACGCGCTGACCAGCCGGTCCATCCACCCTTCCAGCCCTAAACCGCTGACAAACACCAGATCGGCTTTCGCCAATGCCTGACTGTCCTGTGGCGTCGGTTCGAAGGTGTGCGGGTCGCCATCCGGCCCGACCAGGCTTTTAACCCTGACATGATCACCACCAACCTGTTTTACGATATCTGCCAGCACTGTAAAACTGGCTACCACATCCACCGTTTTTGCCATGGCTAATGGCGCGGCAAACAGCGCGGCGAGCGCCAGACTAACCGGTAATTTCTTCATAGCTACCCCTTACGTTTAATGGCGGCGCAAAATGCCACCGCACGGCCCTGTCAGAATCGAAAGAAAAAACAGCATGGCGGCGCTCAGCACCACGGCGGGTCCGGCCGGCAGCGAAAAGTGCCAGGAGAGCATCAGCCCCGCCAGCGCCGAGATCACCGCCATCAGAATGGCAATCGCCAGCATCGCGGCGAGATGGCGGCTCCAGAACCGGGCGCTGGCGGCGGGCAGCATCATTAATCCCACCGACATCAGCGTGCCGAGCACCTGAAAACCCGCCACCAGATTCAGCACCACCAGCATCAGAAACAGGCCATGCACCAGCGGCGCGCTCCATCTGCCCTGCGCGCGCAGGAAGTCACTGTCAAAAGCGTCAATCACCAGCGGGCGATAGAGTATTGCCAGCAGGATCAGGGTAAAGGCGGCGATACCGCCGACCAGCAGCAGCGCACCGTTATCCACCGCCAGCAGCGACCCGAACAGCACATGCAGCAGATCCACGCTTGAACCGCGCAGTGAGACCAGCGTGACGCCAAGCGCCAGCGAACCCAGATAAAAACCGGCGAAGCTGGCATCTTCTTTCAGCGGCGTATAACGACTGACCGCCCCGGAGAGCAGCGCCACCGCCAGCCCGGCAATCAGGCCGCCAATGCCCATCGCCACCAGCGAAAGGCCGGAGATCAGGTAACCGATAGCGGCACCCGGTAACACCGCATGGGACAGCGCATCGCCAATCAGGCTCATGCGACGTAACGAAAGGAACACACCCAGCGGAGTCGCGCTGACCGCCAGTGCGATACAGGCCACCAGCGCACGTCGCATAAAACCAAATTCGATAAAGGGCTGAATCAGCGTCACGGTGCCACCTTCTGCATTGCTGAACCGGCGACTGGCGTCTGGCTGAAGGTGCCGTCATCCATCGACAGCACCTCGCTGAAGTAGCGCGCGACCAGAGGACGGTCGTGCAGCACCACCAGCAAGGTAGTGCCCGCCTGCTGCTGTTGCTCCAGGATCGACATCAGTAATGTCACGGTCTGGCTGTCAATGCCGTTAAAGGGTTCATCCAGCAACCACAGCCGGCTACGCTGCAGCATCAGTCGGGCAAACAGCACGCGTTGCAGCTGCCCACCGGATAAGGTAACCGGCTGCGCATCGGCGTACTCTGCCATCTGCACCGCCTCCAGCGCCTGCCAGATCTCCCGACGTAATGCCCGATGAATGCCGCCAAACCAGCCGCAGCGCGGCCAGCAACCGATCGAAACCAGTTCATATACCGTCAGCGGAAAACGGGTTTCCAGTTCACTACGCTGAGGCAGCCAGCCGGTATCACGGCGGGTGACCTGCAGCTGGCACCGCCCTTTTACGGGCGGTAGCAGCCCGGCAATGGTCTTTAGCAGCGTTGACTTGCCGCTGCCGTTAGCGCCGACCAGCGCGGTCATGCTACCCGGCACGATCTGACCGTTTATTTCCGGTGTCACCTGCTGTCCCTGGTAACCCGCCTGTAGCCCGTGAAACACAATCATCCGCTGATTCCCCACCACATGGCTGCCGTCAGTAGGGCGATGAAGAGCATCGCCACGGCCAGTCGTCCACCCAGTGACATTAACAGTCCACTCTGCCGCATCTTTTCACCATTATGTTATAACATAACAACTATACTATCTGATCTTGCCGCCCGGCAACCTGCCCAATGTGTATCAAAAAATATATTTAATCCGGCGGCGAGTCGGTCCCGATGCAGGCAGCATGGCGATGACGTCAGGTTTATCGTGGGGAAAATGCCCGAAATCGACAATTTCATTCGCGGCTGGCTTGCAAAGCGGTTGCAGAAAACCAATGATAGGTTTATCAACTGTTATTAACGGATCGGTTATGCTGTCACGAATTGAATGCGATATTGCACAGGACGAATCGGACTGCGCAAAAATAGCAGCGATTGTTCAGCGGAATATTCTCAAAATATCGGATGGGCTGGTAGGCGATTTACACTGGTATTCACAAGATGCCCGATTAGTTCCAGGCAGCCTGAAAATTATTTCTGTGGAAAAGCAGGGGCCCAATAGTTTTAAGTTACTTTACGATTTTGCCTGGAATTTATTTAGTCCCTGCCTGGATCTAAATGAAACCGTTAGCCAGTCAGAACGGGTTTCCTTTCATATTGAGCCCGGTGCGCTTGTGTTTGATGTGATCGGCAACCAGCGGCCTTCGCCCGCCGACGAATTGTAATATTTAGTAATGGAGGTGAGCAGAACTAATGGTTTTACACTATATTTGACGAATCCCGTTTAATAACTGCCTGATAAATCGCTTCCTGGCCGCTTTACCCTATATCGCCGCCGCGCGGCAACTGTGCTAGCTATGGAGGGGAAAAAGATGGACGAATACTCACCGAAACGGCATGATATTGCCCAGCTTAAATACCTGTGTGAGAGTCTGTTTGACGAGAGCATGGCAACATTAACGGATAGCCATCACGGCTGGGTTAATGATCCCACTTCTGAAAGCAATTTACAGCTCAACGATTTGATCGAGCATATCGCCTCTTTCACCATGAATTACAAAATTAAGCACGTTGAAGATGAAGCGCTGATTTCGCAAATCGATGAATATCTTGATGATACCTTTATGTTGTTCAGCAACTATGGTGTCAATACTCAGGATCTGCAACGGTGGCAACGTTCAGCTAAACGCTTATTTAACCTGTTCACTGAAGAGTGCGCTTTTCTCCAGCAACCGAGCCATTCATTATAAGTACTGACGTGAGAACGGTTTATTTATGAACAAAAACCTGACTAAAACGGATTATTTGATGCGACTGCGTCGTTGTCGCTCAATCGATACCCTTGAAAGGGTCATTGAAAAAAACAAGTATGAATTACCTGAAGATGAGTTAGCGGTATTTTACTCAGCGGCCGATCATCGCCTGGCTGAACTGACGATGAACAAGCTTTACGATAAAGTACCAGGTTCGGTGTGGAAATTTGTGCGTTAATTTGCACAACCCTTTCGTTCGATTGCCTCATCCTAAGCATTTAATACTCTCGCCTGCCGGCAATGGATCGGCCTCAGGCGAGTTTCGCCTGTCTGGAATCTGATAAGGGATAGGTTATGCGGGAGATAAAAATGGTGGGGGCCCTGCCAGCTACATCCCGGCACACGCGTCACCTGCTGCGGCTGCTTCCTTCCGGACCTGACCGAGTTCACAAGCTAGCATTGCGGGAGAACCAACAGGGCCCCCATTGACAAGCCCTCATTTCGAGAGCGCAGGCATTATCGGGGAAGGCCCTGGCAATTGCAAGCGCAGTCGGGACGACCGTTGGTTTCTTGAACAACCCACAGTTTGCCGCGTATCACTGGGGTTTGACGTGGTAAAGTTGACGCCCTTTTTCCAGACGGGATAAGCAGATGGATCAGCCTGACAGTTTTCAGCAACGCATCTGGCAAATTGTTGCCGCGATTCCTGCGGGCCAGGTAGCGACCTACGGCGATGTCGCGCTGCTGGCGGGCTCTCCACGCGCCGCCCGTCAGGTCGGCGGTGTACTGAGTCGCCTGCCGCAGGGCAGCACCCTGCCCTGGCATCGGGTGGTTAACCGGCATGGGGCGATCTCGCTTCAGGGGGACGGACTGTTTCGTCAGCGCGATGCGCTGGAGGCGGAAGGTGTAGTGGTGAGTGATGATGGCCGCATCGACCTTGAGGCCTACCGCTGGCGCTTTTAAGCCCGAAAAGGGGCGACAGAGTCGCCCCACAGTAAGTTACATGCTGGTCGGGGCTGGCACAGAAGCGGACGGCGTCACCTGAGTCGGTGATGTCGACGGCACGGTGGTCGCGGCACCCGGCTGGGTTGGCATCGCCATTGACGGAACCGGCACCAGCAGCAGCTCAGCTTTGGTGCCACCCTGGTTAATCACTGGCTTCACGCCTTCGGTAATAAAGGCCAGTTTGCCATCAATCGAGATAGCGGCGCTCAGCAGAATACGCGCGTTCGGCTGAATGTCGGCTGGGTTAAACGGCAGCACGAACTGGAACGGTGCCTGTTTACCTTCGGTGCGTACCACGCGCTGTGACAACACTTTCGATGGCGCATCGGCCACAGAGGCGTCAGAGAGCGTCACGGTGAGCACCGCATCCGGCGGCAGCGCAATACGCTGTCGGATATAGACCGAACCGCTGACGTTAGGCTGCGCAATCGCCGCCTGCTGTCCCGCCACGGCCGAGCCCAACGTTGGAGTTGGTACCGGTTTACCTTTGTCGGCGCATCCTGCAACAGCCACCGCCATAACTACCCCACTGAACACATGCCAGAGTTTCATTGATGTCGTCTCCTTTTGATCAAAATGATTTTCGGCAGCGAATCCTGCGTACAGCGCTTCACTCGCCGTATGTGCTTAATTCTGGCACAAAATCGGGAGTTTGCCTGGCGACGGCAAAGAGGAAAGTCTGATTGACGTGAACTGGTCGGATCTTTCACACTGAGCGGGTCACTATATTGAGGAATGCGCCATGAGCCAGGCACTGCAAAATTTGCTGAATTTATTAAATCTGGAAAAGCTGGAAGAGGGTTTGTATCGCGGTCAGAGTGAAGATCTGGGACTGCGTCAGGTGTTTGGCGGTCAGGTAGTCGGACAGGCGCTGTATGCAGCCAAGCAGACGGTCGCGGAAGATCGCATCATCCACTCCTTTCACAGCTATTTCCTGCGGCCCGGCGATAGCCAGAAAGCGATTATTTATGATGTTGAAACCCTGCGTGACGGCAAGAGCTTCAGCGCCCGGCGCGTCAGTGCGATACAGAATGGCCAGCCGATTTTTTATATGACCGCCTCATTCCAGGCACCGGAAAGTGGTTTTGAACATCAGAATGCGATGCCCGAGGTGGCCGGTCCTGAGAATCTGCTCTCCGAGCAGGTGATGGCGCAGAAAATGGCGCATATGCTGCCGGAAAAACTGCGAGAGAAATTTATCGCCGAACGGCCACTGGAGATTCGCCCGGTGCAGTTGCACAATCCGCTCAAGGGCCACGTTGATAAACCTGAACGTCAGGTCTGGATCCGTGCCAACGGCGTGTTACCGGACGATCTGCGTATCCATCAATATCTGCTGGGCTATGCCTCTGACCTCAATTTTCTGCCGGTCGCGCTGCAGCCGCACGGCAAGGGCTTTCTGGAAGCCGATATGCAGGTGGCGACCATCGATCACTCGATGTGGTTTCACCGTCCGTTCGACTTCAGTGAATGGCTGCTCTATAGCGTAGTCAGCACCTCGGCCTCGGGGGCGCGCGGTTTTGTGCGAGGCGAGTTTTATAATCAGCAAGGCGTGCTGGTAGCCTCGACGGTGCAGGAAGGGGTGATGCGCCAGCGCAGCGAATAAAAAAAGGGGCGATTGCTCGCCCCTGATTGGCTATTTAATAGTGAAGGTTACTGGTTATAGGCATTTTCGCCGTGGCTGTTGACGTCCAGACCTTCACGCTCATGCTCTTCCGGCACGCGCAGTCCCACAATCATATCCGCCAGCTTGAAGCCAATGAAGGCGACGACGCCAGACCAGACGATGGTCAGGCCGACGCTGAACAGCTGCACCCATACCTGATGGCCCATGGTCACGCCTTCTGCATAGCCGACACCGCCCAGCGAAGAAGAAGCAAAGACGCCAGTCAGGATACAGCCCACGATGCCGCAGACGCCATGCACGCCAAACACATCGCAAGGATCGTCGACCCGCAGCCATTTTTTCAGGGTGGTGACGCCCCACAGACCGGCCAGTCCACCGACCAGGCCAATGATTAACGCCCCGCCGACACCCACGTAACCACAGGCTGGGGTGATGGCGACCAGGCCCGCGATGAAGCCGGAACAGGCACCCAGCAGTGAAGGTTTACCGCGTACGGCCCACTCACCAAAGGTCCATGACAGTACCGCGCCCGCCGTGGCGACCACGGTGTTCAGGAAGGCCAGTGCTGCAATTTCGTTAGCCGCCGAGGCAGAACCGGCGTTAAAACCAAACCAGCCGACATAGAGGATGGCCGTACCGGTGAAGACCATTGGCAGGTTATGCGGTTTAAACGCTTCTTTGCCGAAGCCAGCACGTTTACCCACCAGGTAAGCGCCGACCAGTCCCGCCACGGCGGCATTGATATGCACCACGGTGCCGCCAGCAAAGTCCAGTGCGCCATCCTGCGCCAGGAAGCCGCCCGCCCACACCATGTGTGCGATAGGCAGGTAGGCCAGGGTCAGCCAGACGCCGACAAAAATCAGCACCGCAGAGAAACGGATACGTTCAGCGATAGCACCGACAATCAGGCCGACGGTAATACAGGCAAATGATGCCTGGAAGGCAACGTGGATATACTGGTAGAAGCTTCCCATCACCGCGGTCAGCTGAATATTTTTCAGCATCGCCCAGCCAAAGCCACCAAAGAAGGCGTTACCTTCGCTGAAGGCCAGTGAATAGCCATAAACCATCCATAATACGCACACCAGCGAGAAGGTCACCGCCACCTGAGTCAGCATCGACAGGACGTTCTTGCCGCGAATCAAACCGCCGTAAAACAGCGCAATCCCTGGAATCGACATAAACAGCACCAGCGCGGTGCAAATCATCATAAATGCGTTATCAGCCTTGTCCGCAACGGCAGGTGCAGCCATCGCGAGCGATGGTAACAGTGCCAGGCTGGTGAGGCCCAACTTAGCGAAAACTTTATTCATTTTTATCCATCCCATCACAGTACTGAGTCTTAATTACAGAGCGGCTTCGTCGGTCTCGCCGGTACGAATACGGATGACGCGCTGCAGTTCAGCCACGAAAATTTTACCGTCGCCAATTTTGCCGGTGTAAGCCGCTTTACTGATGACATCCACCACTTCGTCTAACTGGTCGTCGGCAATCGCGATATCGATTTTGACCTTAGGCAGGAAGTTCACGCTGTACTCTGCGCCACGGTAAAGCTCCGCATGGCCTTTCTGGCGACCAAATCCTTTTACTTCGGAGACGGTCAGCCCCTGAATGCCGATAGAGGATAAGGCTTCACGCACATCCTCCAGCTTGAATGGCTTAATTACGACGGTAACCAGCTTCATTGGATCCCCTCCAGCGATTAAATGAGTGAGTCTCACAGACACGCAGAGAGTTAAGCAAAGCCTGTGCCACAAATAAAAAAACAGCGGAATCAATCTCTGAGGCGAGACGGGGCAAGGCGTGTTTTAGCCGGGATCGGTGAGGAGAGGAAGGAATAGCCGCGCGTCAGCACAGCCAATGCACTCCTTTGGTGCGCCAGGCGTCAAAGGAGTGCATTTAACCAGATTATTCTGATAAAACCGCGCAAAAAAGGTGCAACTTACGCTTCAGTTGTTAAGGGGATGCCCGTCGCCAGATCATCGCCTACCTGCTGCAATTGGTACATCTGCCAGTAACGCCCCTGCAGCGCCAGTAATTGCGCGTGATTACCCTGTTCGACCACCCGTCCACGATGCAGCACCAGAATGTTATCGGCTTCGGTAATGGTTGAAAGCCGGTGCGCAATCACCACCAGCGTGCTGTGCTGGCGCAGAGTTCGCAGCGTCTGCTGAATCGCCTGCTCGGTACCCGAGTCGATATTGGCGGTCGCTTCATCAAGGATCATCACCTGCGGCAGGTCGACCAGCACCCGCGCCAGCGCCAGCAGCTGCTTCTGCCCTACCGACAGATTATTGCCCTGCTCACCCAGCCGGGTATGGATGCCGTCAGGCAATGCGCGCGCCAGAGGAGCCAGCTGTACCTGCTCCAGTACCGTCCAGACCACCTCTTCGCTGATATCACGGCCGAGCCGGACGTTGGCCAGCAACGTATCCGCCAGCACCACCGGGTCCTGCTGAACCATCGCGATACCCCGCCGCAGCACCGCATGACTGAGTTCACCAATCGGACGGTCATCAATGCGAATCTCGCCGCGGGTAATCGGGTAGTAGCCCATCAGCAGGTTCGCCAGCGTGCTTTTGCCGCTGCCGGTATGTCCGACCAGCGCCACAAAGCTGCGTGACGGCACCTCAAGATTGATATCGCTGAGCACGTCACGATCTTCACGGTAGGCAAAACTCAGATTCTTCAGAGTCAGGCGACCTGACGCCAGCGGCTGAGAATCGGGTCCATAGTGCTGCTGCGCTGCATCCATCAGTTCGAAGATACGCTCACCGGAGACCACCGCCTGCTGCAGCATCGACTGCTGCGTGGTGAGCTCAATCAGAGGCTCATTCAGCCGGCCCAGATAGGTAATAAAGGCGTACAGCACCCCGACTTCAAACACGCCAGGAACGGAGAAACTGAACAGCATCAGCAATCCGCACAGCACCATCGCCGAAAACAGGCTTAACAGCGGGCGCAGCAGAAAACCATCCAGCCGCAGCGTTTCCATCCGCGCCAGATAGTGAGAACGACTCGCCTCCCCCATCCGCTCGCCAAAGCGCGCCTGCTGACGAAACTGCTGGATGACGCTCATGCCGCTGATCACTTCGTTAAAGCCATTATTGATGTCAGCCAGATAGCTGCGGACCCGACGGGCAATCGGCGTGCTGTAACGCTGATATATCAGCATGACCACCAGCACCAGCGGAAAGATCATCATCGCCACCAGCGCCATGCGCCAGTCAAGGCTGAACATCGCCACCATCATGGCACCCACCAGCGCCGCGCTGCGCAGTACCGTCGCCACCACCGTGACATAGAGATCGCGGATCACCTCGGTGTCATTGGTCACGCGTGAAATAATCTGTCCGACCGGCTGGGTATCAAAGGCGCTGAGCGGCTGACACAGCGCAGCATTCATCACGTCGCAGCGCAACTGCTGCACCACGCCGATGGCGGCGCGATTAAACAGCAGTGCCTGCCAGTAATGCAGCGCTGCAGCCAGCAGTTGCAGCAAGATAAAGCTTACCGTCAGCCCGGCGACCAGCCCCCAGGGCATCTGATGTTTCGCCACCAGATTGTCGATAAAGTAGCTGACCAGCACCGGTCCGGTCACCTCGGCAGCGGCGGCAATCCATAACATCCCCACCGCCAGCGACAGGGATTTCCGCCACGGCTTGCCGTAACTGAGTAAACGTTTCAGGGTCGGCCACAAGCGTGCAGACTTAGCCATGCGGCACTCCTTTCTCATTCTCATCGTCATCCAGCGCGGCTTCCAGCTGCTGATAACGGTACATGTCGCGATACCAGCCGGGACGATCTGCCAGCGCATCATGATCGCCACGCTGGGCGATAGTGCCGTGCTGGAGCACCAGAATTTCACTGGCTTCCGTCAGCGCCGATAAGCGGTGCGCACTGATGATCAACGTCCGGCCCCGTCCCCACTGACGCAGGTTATGCAGAATTTCATGCTCGGTACGGCCATCCACCGCCGACAGCGCATCATCCAGCACCAGGATCTCGGCGTTCAGCAGCAGCGCGCGCGCTATAGAAATGCGCTGCTTCTGCCCGCCCGACAGCATGACGCCACGTTCCCCGACTTCGGTTTCATAGCCCTGCGGCAGCCGCAGAATATCGTCGTGGACGCAGGCCAGCGTGGCAGCCTGCTCAATCTCCTGCTGAGTTGCGCCCGGTTTCCCCAGCGCGATGTTGCTGGCGACGCTGTCGGAAAAGAGAAACGGCGTCTGACTTACCACCGCCAGCCGGCTGCGCCAGCTATCCAGCCGCAACTGCGGCAGCGGAATCTGGTGATAGCGGATATCGCCCTGCTGAATGTCAAAATGGCGCTGGATCAGGCTGAGCAGCGTGCTCTTGCCGCTGCCGGTCGGGCCGCATAGCCCCAGCATCTCGCCGGGCTTCAGTTCAAAGCTGACATTACTCAGCACCGGCTCGGCACTGGCCGGATAGTGAAACGCCCGGATCGCCACCTGCAGGGGACCGGCTTCCGGCGGCAGGATTTTATCCCCATCTTCCACTGCCGGTGCTTCCGCCAGCAGCGCGCGGATGCGGCTCCAGGCGGCGCTGCCGCGCTCGACGATGTTGAACATCCACGCCAGCGCCAGCATCGGCCAGATCATCAAACCGAGGTACATCACAAAACTGGTAAGCTGACCCAGCGTCATCTGATCGTGCCAGACCATCCAGCTGCCACCGCCGATCGCCAGCAGATTTGAGAAGCCGATGGCGATATAGATGGTGGGATCGAAACGGGCATCGACCCGCGCCACCCGCAGGTTTTTTTCGCCGGTATCGCGGGCGATCTCAGAGAACTGCTGCGACTGATGCTGTTCCAGACCAAAGGATTTGATCATCCGAATACTGGTCAGGCTCTCCTGTGTCTGGTCGTTGAGGCTGGAAAACGCGGCCTGCGCCACCTTAAAGCGGTGATGCAACTGATTGCCGTAGCGATGAATCACGATCGCCATGATCGGCATCGGCACCAGCGAAAGCAGCGTCAGCTGCCAGCTGATCTGGGTGCTCATCACCAGCAGCACGACGCAGCCCATCACCAGCGAATCGACCAGCGTCAGTACCCCTTCCCCGGCGGCAAACACCACCCGATCGACATCATTGGTGGCACGCGCAATCAGGTCGCCGGTACGGTGGCGCAGATAGAAGGCCGGTTGCTGGCGGCTGAGCTGGCGATAGAAATCTTCGCGCAGCTCAACCGCCAGCTGGTAAGAGGCACCAAACAGCAGCACGCGCCAGACGTAGCGCAGCAGATACACCACCACCGCGGTCGCCAGCATCACGCCGATCCACAGCATGATTTGACGCAGGCTCATGCTGTTTTGCGTCACGCCATCCACAATGACCCCGACCACATGCGGCGGCAGGAGTTGCAGAATGGCAATAATGATCAGTAAGGTGACCGCGCCCAGATAGCGCCGCCACTCACGCAGAAAATACCAACTTAGTTGACTGAATAATCGCACAACGCTGTTCTCAATCTCATGCCTTTATGAGGCGACGGGTAAAGCCGTGGTGTATTTAATCTCTTCCATGGCAAAGCTGGAGGTCACATCAATCAGGCCTGGGACGCCATTGACTAACCGCTTGTAAAAAGCATCATAACTTTTCATATCAGAGACCTGAATACGCAGCAGATAGTCATACTCACCGGCCATCCGGTAAAAGGCCATCACTTCCGGCATGCTGTTGACCACCGAGACAAACGCCTGATACCAGTCGCTGCTGTGCTGCTGGGTTTTCACAAACATAAACGCCGTCAGTGACAATCCGATTTTTTCACCATCCAGTAACGCCACCCGCGCGCGAATAATGCCATCATCTTCGAGCTTTTTCAGGCGCTTCCAACAGGGTGTGGTGGTGAGGTTGACCGCCTCGGCTAAAGCCTGCAGCGACAGGGTGCAATCGTGCTGCAGTAACGCCAGCAGTTTCAGGTCAGTTTTATCTAACATTCGCCACTCCGAGAGAATGATTTTCTCCATTAGCGCTATTTTAGCGTCAATATTGCAATCTCTTTTTCCTGCCCGTGCCTTAAAATAGCCGCAACTCTCACTGCCGGACGCTCAGAATGCACACCTGCTGGATTCGCCACGCTATCAACGAAATTAACGCCGATTTTCAACGATCGGCTGAGACCCATTTGATCCGTTTCGATCTGGCGGACTTTCCCGGCATCTGGTTTTACCTGAAAGATGAGAGTACCCATCCGAGTGGCAGCCTCAAGCACCGGCTGGCGCGCTCACTGTTTCTGTATGGCCTGGCGAATGGCTGGATTAAACAGGATACGCCAATAATTGAAGCCTCGTCAGGCAGCACTGCGGTTTCTGAGGCGTACTTCGCACGGCTGCTGGGCCTGCCGTTTATCGCGGTGATGCCCGCCAGCACGGCGAAACGTAAAATTGAGCAGATCACCTTTTATGGTGGGCAGTGCCATTTCGTTGAAGATCCCTGCCAGCTCTACGTGGAGTCGGAACGGCTGGCGCGCGAGCTGAACGGCCACTTTATGGATCAGTTTACCTATGCTGAGCGGGCAACCGACTGGCGCGGTAATAACAACATTGCCGAAAGCATTTTTCGCCAGATGCAGCACGAGCCTTACCCGGTTCCGCATACGCTGATCATGAGCGCCGGCACCGGCGGCACCTCCGCCACGCTGGGACGTTATATTCGCTATCAGGGCTTCGCTACCCAACTGCTGGTGGTCGATCCGCAGCACTCGGTGTTTTTTGATTACTGGCATCAGCGCGATGCCAGCCTGACCAGCACACGTGGCAGCCTGATTGAAGGCATTGGTCGTCCACGGGTAGAACCTTCATTTATGCCAGACGTGATTGATGAAATGATGAAAGTGCCCGATGGGGCGACGCTGGCCGCCATGCTGAAACTGGAAAAGATTCTGGGACGTAAACCCGGTGCCTCTACCGGCACCAACTTCTGGGGCATGATGCAGGTCGCGAAACGCTTACGGGCCGCCAATCAGCAAGGCGCACTGGTGACGCTGCTGTGTGACAGCGGCGAGCGCTATCCGGATAGCTATTACCAGCCGGAATGGGTGGCGAAGCACATTGGCGATATCACGCCGTGGCAGCGCGAGCTGGAATAAAAAACCGGACATCCTGTCCGGTACAAGGCAATCCTCAGCATTCGGGGGAATACGCGAGGCAGGGTGTGGCCAGCCAGTGATTTAAATAGTGAGACACCGCCTGTGTCTCGCAATGCCCCAATACCGGTAAATGCGGTAACGCCGCCTTTAACTGCGCCATCGCATTTCCCATGATGAAACCGTGGCCCGCCTGCGCCAGCATCTCCCGATCGTTCATCGCATCGCCGAACGCCATGCACTCCGCCAGCGTCAGTGAAAGATGATCGCATAACCGCGCCAGTGCGCTGCCTTTGTTGCAGTTTTTCGGCAACACCTCCAGGCAATCCAGCGCAGAGAAGCAGATATTGGCCTGCTCGCCCAGCGCGGCATCCAGCTGGGTTTTCAGCTGGCAGAGCGACGAGTGATGATCAACAAAACAGATTTTGGTGACCTGATGAGCCGGCATTGTTTTCAGATCACGCAGCTGATAGTGGAATCCGCTCATCTGATGGGCGGCCAGCAGCGCTGGCTGCGGACGATCAGTGAACCAGCCGCTATCGTTAAAGACATGCAGGCTGGCGTGGGTTTCCCAGTGGCTGTGGATCACCTCTTCCGCCACCTGAGGCGGCAGGTCGTGCGCATACAGCAGGTTACCCTGTTGATCGTGTATCCGGGTGCCATTACCGGTGATTAGCCAGGCTGGCAGGGTCATCTTTTGCCGCAGGATCTGCATCTCCAGAAGATGACGGCCGGTAGCCAGCGTCAGATGGATATCGCGCTGATGCAGCGCGTGCAGGCTCGCCAGCGTTTGCTGGCCCAACTGATGGTCAGGCAGTAATAACGTGCCATCCATATCAAAGGCGGCTAAGCGCACCATAATCATTCCTCTGCTGTCACAATGAGCACTACTATTGCCTGTTAATTACGGAACTAATAGTGAATACTTTGAAAAAACTGTTCCGGGTTTATGATGCGCCAGCTCAACCGTCTTAATCAGTTTCAGCGCCTGTGGCAGCAAAGCCAGGGCGCGGCTCAGCAAACCTGCGTCGCCGACATGGCGCGGCACTGCATCTGTAGTGAACGTCATCTGCGTACTCTGCTTTCTCAGTGGCAACATGCGGGCTGGTTGCAGTGGCACGGTGAGCCGGGGCGTGGCAAACAGGGCCAGCTCCGGTTTCTGCGCTCGCCTGAAGAGCTGCGTCAGCAGTTACTGCAACGCCAGCTCGATGCCGGAGATACCGCCGATGCGTTGCAGTTGCTGGATGTGCCGCCGGAACGGCTGATTAACATGCTGCGGCCACTGATGGGCGGACAGTGGCAGAACGATTCACCGGTGCTGCGCATTCCCTACTATCGTCCGCTGGAGAGTACCGAGCCGCGGCAGATCACGGGCCGCGCCGAGCAGCATCTGGTGCGGCAGCTCTATTCGGGGCTGACCCGCTTTGAACAGGATGAGCCGGTCGGGGATCTGGCCCATCACTGGCAACAGGATGCGTCAGCCTGTAGCTGGTTATTCTGGTTACGACCGCAGCTGGTGTGGCATAACGAGGAGCCGATACGGGCCGCTCAGCTGGTCGCGCAGTTCCGACAGCTGTTGCAGGAGCCGCGCGTCAGCACGCTGCTGGCTGATGTGGTCAGCGTTGATGCGCCTCATCCGCTGGCCGTGCGGTTTACCCTGAGACGCAGCGACTTCTGGCTGCCCCATCGACTCGCTCATCTGCTGTGCCTGCTACCGCATCCCGACGATAACCGCATCGGCAGCGGTCCGTGGAAGCTCATGCACTTCACCCCTGAACTGGTGAGAATCGAAAGCCATGCCCGCTGGCATCTGCGTCTGCCGTTGCTGCAGGCGGTGGAGTACTGGATCACCCCACAGCTGTTTGATCCGATGCTGGGCAGTAGCTGTCGTCATCCGGTACAGATTGCGATAGGCGATGCCGGTGATCTGAAATCCCTGCAACCGGTGAGCAGCAGTATCAGCCTGGGTTTTTGCTATCTGGCCTGTCGGCCCCGCGCGGGCTTCTCCCCGGATCAGGCGCGACGGCTGTTTCAGCTGATCCAGCAAAGCGGCATTATTGGTCGCTTACCGCTTGATGAGGGATTGATTACCCCCAGCCAGGAGTTGCTGCCAGGCTGGCCGGTGCCAGCTATTGATGCCGATCCGCTGCCGCTGCCTGCCCGCCAGCCTGACGCTGCATTATCAGCTGCCGGTGGAACTGCACCAGACGGCAGAGGCGCTGCGCCAGCTGTTGCAACAGCACGGTTGCCGGCTCAGCGTGGTGTTTCATCCGGTAAAGAGCTGGCACGGTATCCGGCAGCTGGATGAGGCCGATATCGTCATGGGTGACCGACTGATTGGCGATGCCCCGGTTTTCACCCTGGCGAACTGGTTACAGATCGATCGGCTGTGGCATCCCTTCTGGCCGACGCCGCAGGGCATCGCAGTTCAAACCCGTCTGCTGGCGATTCAGCAGGTTGCAGAGAGTGAGGCCCGCCGCCAGGCGCTGCACCAGCTCTATCAACAGCTGATGGCAACGGGCATCCTGCTGCCGCTGTTTAACTATCGCTATCAGATTTACGCCCCGCCCGGCGTTGAAGGAATCGAACTGAACACCCTGGGCTGGTTCGATTTTAGTCGCGCCTGGATCCCGCCACCGATTGATCCGCCACGCAGCTGTTCAGCGGCGGAATGAGGCATTACCATAAGCAGATAATTAACGATCAGGAAAACAGCATGAAACGCGCCGTTGTAGTTTTTAGTGGTGGACAAGATTCCACTACCTGCCTTATTCAGGCTTTGCAGCAATATGATGAAGTTCATTGTGTCACTTTCGATTACGGTCAGCGCCATCGCGAAGAGATCGATGTCGCACGCGATCTGGCCATCCGGTTAGGCGCTCGCGCCCATAAAGTGCTGGATGTCACGATGCTGAACGATCTCGCCGTCAGCAGCCTGACGCGGGATAATATTCCGGTGCCGACCTGGGACCCCAACGCCAGCGGTTTGCCGAGCACCTTCGTGCCGGGCCGCAATATCCTGTTTCTGACGCTGGCATCGGTTTATGCTTATCAGGTCGAAGCGGAAGCGGTGATCACCGGCGTGTGCGAAACGGATTTTTCCGGCTATCCCGACTGCCGCGACGAGTTTGTGAAAGCGCTGAATCATGCGGTCAGCCTGGGGATGGCGCGCGAAGTCCGATTTGAAACACCGCTGATGTGGCTGAACAAAGCGGAAACCTGGGCGCTGGCTGATTACTGGCAGCAGTTGCCGCTGGTACGCGAGCAGACCCTGACCTGCTATAACGGCATCAAGGGAGACGGCTGCGGTGAGTGTGCCGCCTGCCACTTACGCGCCAATGGTCTGCAGGGCTACCTTAACGATCGTAGCGGCGTGATGGCGGCGCTCAAGGCCAAAAGCGGCCTGAAATAACCGGCTTCGGGCGGCAATCAATCCCGGTTGCCGCTTCTGCTCTGTCAGGATGCAATCAGGCGTGTCAGCCGCTCACGTAACTCGCCCTCCAGCGGCACCGCTTTCTGACTGCGCAGATCGATGCAGACAAAGGTCAGCGCGGCATCGGCGACAACCGTTTCTCCTCCCGCCAGCAACACCCGCTGCGCAATAATGCCGCTTTTACCGTTCAGTTGAGTTATCTCGCTGTCGATAGCCAGCACGTCGCCCAGCACTGCCGGGCGACGATAGTTGATGTTGATGTTTACCACCACAAACGCCAGTTTTTGCTCAAGCAACCAGTGAAACGCCTCAACCTCTTCCAGCCATTGCCAGCGCGCCTCCTCAAGAAATTCCAGATAGCGCGCGTTGTTAACGTGCTGATAGACATCGAGATGGTAGCCGCGCACTTTAATTGTGGTCTGCATGTTTATGCTCTCCTGCTGCTGCGAGTTAACTGGTTGGACCTGTTCACTTTAGCAGAGTGGTTTCCCTACAGCAGAGAAAGCATCAGAGATGCGCGGCGCTTCACAATTTCAGTCGGGCCGCATTTCGCTCCACCAGGGCGTTACCGATACCCGGCACCTCATTTAATTGCTGAATCGCGCTGAACGGACCGTACTGTTCGCGATAGCTGACAATCGCCTGAGCTTTCTTCAGCCCGACCCCGTTCATCGCCGCCGAGAGCTGTTCTGCGGTCGCCTCATTGATGCTGACCTGCTCCTGCTGCGGTACGGCTGCAGATGGCGTTGAGGACAGGTCAGTTTTCGCGGCTGCGCGGCTGTCCGAAGCGGGCGCGGGTGCGGCAGAAAGTGAGGTCTGATAAAGCGCGCCGCCCAGCGCAAGTGAAAGGTAAAGGGCGAATAAAGTAGATTTAGCCATGCTGTATTTCTCCTTGTGGTTAACAGCCATCACAGAGTGTCACCAAAGAAGAGAGGCTTCAAAACAGCGATCTCAGATATGGAAAAGGCCGCGAATGCGGCCTTTGATTATTTCAGTTGTTACGCAGTTTTTGCGAGGCTTACTGCATTTGTGCGGCAGCGCCGTACTTAATTTTGGCCTCTTTACGCAGATTCTGCAGCAGCGCTTCGAAGGTCAGCTGGGCATTATTCTGCGTCACGCCTTTGACCATTTCATCAATCTGCGCCTGCGGCATGCTGCCGGTCGTCACTTTATCTACCGCCACCAGCACCACATTGCCCTGCATATCTTCGCTCACGCCCCAGGATGGCTTATTCTCTGCCGGCTGTGGCAGATTAAAGGCCGCCTGTGCTACCGGGTCCTGCGCGTTGCGATCAACCGTTTTGCTGGCGCTCAGAGTCAGGCCCGCAGCGGTTAACGCATCCTGTTTACCGGCTTTCAGGTCGGCCAGCAGCTTGTCCGCCTGCGATTTTGCCTGCTGTGTGGCTTTATCGTGTTTCAGGGTGTCCGCAATCTGGGTTTTAACCTGATCCAGCGGCTTGACCGCTTCCGGCTTGTGCTCGCTGATGCGCAGTACAAAGGCCCGGTCGCCGTCAACGCTGATGATGTCAGAGTTATTGCCAGGCGCACCGTTCTGACCAACCAGACCTCCGTTAAAGATCGCCTGTTTCACCGCGTCGAAGTCGAGCTCTTTCGGCAGCGCATCCTGACTGAACCAGCCGGTTTCTTTGGCTTTCAGACCGGAAGCCTGCTCGGCACCCGCCAGCGATTCATTATCGTTGCTGGCCGCTTCGCTGACTTTCTGCTGCAGTTTATAGAAGGCATCCACGCCCTTCTCCTGCTTCACTTTCGCGGCGATGGCATCACGCACTTCATCCAGCGGCTTAACCTGCTCTGGCTGAATATCGTCGAGGCGCACAATCAGGAAACCTACAGAGGATTTAATCACCCCGGACATCTGGCCTTTTTCAGTCAGACCCGCATTTTTCAGCTCATCTGGCGTGGTCGCAGGTTCCAGCCAGCCCATATCACCGCCTTTACGTGCGGAAATCGGGTCGATGGATTTGGTTTTTGCCAGATCAGCAAAGCTGGCACCGTCTTTCAGCTGGGCCAGCAACGCCGTGGCGTCCGCTTCGGTTTTGGTCTGAATCACGCTGTAGCGATTACGCTGCGGCTGGGTATAGTCTGCTTTATGCTGGTCGTACCAGGCCTGAATGTCGGCCTCGCTGGCAGCCTGCTGCATGCTGGCCGCATCCATCAGAATATAGCTGACACGGAACTGTTCCGGCGCCATGAAATTCGCTTTATGCTGCTGATAATACTGATTGATTTCATCATCAGTCACGGTCTGCTTTGCCGCCAGCGCGTTGACATCCAGCGTCGCCTGACGAATAGCGCGCTGCTGTGAAACCAGCTCCACCAGTTTGCTGGTTTCGCCCTTGAGCATAAAGTCCGTGTTCGCGACCGCGTTAATCAGCTGCTGATTAGAAAGTTGCTTACGCAGCGCTTCAGCATACTGGTCAGCACTGAAGCCCATGCTGCCGATCATGCCCAGATACTTAGCGTTATCAAATTTGCCGTTGGTCTGGAAAGCCTGCTGATTAAAAATCGCCTGCTTGACCTGATCGTCACTGATGCTGAGATGCAGATCTTTGATATAGCTGGCGAGCAGGGCCTGATCGACTAACTGCGACAGCGCCTGCTGGCGGATCTGCTGCATGTAACCGTCATTACTGGCCAGCTGAGAGAACTGATCGCCCAGCATCTGCTGCTGACGGCTGCGCTCACTGTTGAACGCCTGCTCCAGCTGCGCCCGGCTGATTTCCTGACCGTTAACTTTGGCTGCATAGTCATTGTTGCCGCCAATCAGATAGTTGCCAACGCCCGTCAGCACAAAGGAGAGGATAATCAACCCCAAAATAATCTTGAGCACGACATGGTTCGACGCCGCGCGTAAATTGTCCATCATGGTATGACAACACTCCGCTGTAGTGTGAATGTAAAGCTCGGGCGCAATACGCCGTTTCCTGACGCATTACGCAGCTGCAGACTTCGCTGTCAGCCTCAGTCCGGCTCAGGTCCCTGTTACGGCCTGATTATCGCCGGTTAAAACAAAAAAGGCACATCTGATTGATGTGCCCGTATGTTACATGAGAACGCGTTAACCGTCCTCTGATCCACTGAAGAAAATACGTCAATGAACGTTTTCGTTGTTATTAATTGACTGCGTCTTTCAATGCTTTACCAGCACGAAAACCCGGTACTTTACCGGCCGGAATAGTGATCTCTTTACCGGTTTGTGGGTTACGACCAGTACGTGCAGCACGCTCGCGCACAGAGAAAGTACCGAAACCAACCAGCGCCACTTCATCGCCGCCTTTCAGCGCGTCAGAAACAGAACCCATAAATGCATCTAAAACACGTCCCGCTGCTGCTTTAGAAATATCAGCATCCGCAGCAATTTTGTCGATCAACTGTGACTTATTCACTCTATTCATCCCCTCTTTTATTATTTCACATCGTCCCCGCGCTTCCCGCCGGATCCGAACGCGCAGCAAGTTATATCAAGCCTGTGGAGCCGAAACAACGTAATTTCTCCGAGAACACCGCTTCGGCAGCCACCTAAATTAGCGGCACAAAAAAAAGCTGGCAAGCACCATTTGCCCTGCCAGCTTCGCTTTTTAACGGTTTATGCCGTTAATCACTATTTTGCTGTCGCGACCTGCATACCGTAAGGCGCATTTTCCAGTGCCAGATTCAGCACTTCTTCAATGCGTTTCACCGGATGGATGTCGAGATCGGCAATCACGTTCTGTGGAATTTCTTCCAGATCGCGTTTGTTGTCATCCGGGATCAGGACCGTTTTAATCCCACCACGGTGGGCTGCCAGCAGCTTCTCTTTCAATCCGCCAATCGGCAGTACCTGACCACGCAGGGTGATTTCACCGGTCATCGCCACGTCGGCGCGAACCGGATTCCCGGTCAGACAGGACACCAGTGCGGTACACATGGCAATACCGGCACTTGGACCATCTTTTGGCGTCGCGCCTTCCGGAACGTGAACGTGGATATCACGTTTTTCGTAGAAGTCGCCATTGATGCCCAGTTTCTCTGCGCGGGCGCGGACCACGGTTAAGGCGGCCTGAATTGACTCCTGCATCACCTCACCCAGGGAACCGGTATAGGTCAGCTTGCCTTTACCCGGCACGCAGGCGGTTTCGATGGTCAGCAGATCGCCGCCCACTTCAGTCCACGCCAGACCGGTAACCTGACCCACGCGGTTTTCACTGTCAGCACGACCGTAGTCAAAGCGCTGCACCCCAAGGAAATCCTTCAGGTTTTCACCGTTGATGGTGATGTGCTTTTGCGTTTTGTCCATCAGCAGCGACTTCACGGCTTTACGGCACAGTTTCGACAGCTCACGCTCAAGGCTACGCACACCGGCTTCACGGGTGTAGTAGCGGATGATGCCGACGATTGCACTGTCTTCAACCGTGATCTCATGGGCTTTCAGTGCGTTACGCTCAATCTGCTTCGGCAGCAGATGCTGTTTGGCGATGTTAAGTTTTTCATCTTCGGTGTAACCCGACAGACGAATCACTTCCATACGGTCAAGCAGCGGTGCCGGAATGTTCATTGAGTTCGAGGTCGCCACGAACATCACATCCGACAGGTCATAATCAACTTCCAGATAGTGGTCGTTGAACGCAATGTTCTGTTCAGGATCAAGCACTTCCAGCAGGGCCGAAGCCGGATCGCCACGCATATCAGACGACATCTTGTCGATCTCATCCAGCAGGAACAGCGGGTTTTTGACCCCAACTTTCGCCATTTTCTGGATCAGTTTGCCCGGCATCGAACCGATATAGGTGCGGCGGTGACCGCGGATTTCAGCTTCGTCACGCACGCCGCCCAGCGCCATACGCACATACTTACGTCCGGTCGCTTTAGCGATTGACTGACCCAGCGAGGTTTTACCTACCCCTGGCGGTCCGACCAGGCAGAGGATCGGGCCTTTGATTTTGCTGACGCGACTCTGGACCGCAAGATACTCAAGGATACGATCCTTCACGCGCTCAAGGCCGTAATGATCGGTATCCAGCGTCTCCTGGGCTTTACGCAGGTCTTTTTTGACTTTACTGCGCGCATTCCACGGAACCTGCACCATCCAGTCAATGTAGCCGCGTACCACTGTCGCTTCGGCTGACATCGGTGACATCATTTTCAGCTTCTGCAGTTCAGCTTCCGCTTTTTCACGCGCCTCTTCCGGCATTTTTGCCGCGTCGATTTTGCGTTTTAACGCTTCGTACTCGTCAGGCGCATCGTCCATCTCGCCCAGCTCTTTCTGAATCGCCTTCATCTGCTCATTCAGATAGTACTCACGCTGGCTCTTTTCCATCTGCTTTTTAACGCGGTTGCGAATACGCTTCTCAACCTGCAGCAGATCGATTTCCGATTCCATCATCGCCATCAGATATTCCAGACGTTCGTTAACGTCGGACATCTCCAGCACAGACTGTTTATCAGCCAGTTTCAGCGGCATATGTGCAGCGACGGTGTCGGCAAGGCGCGCCGCATCGTCAATGTTGTTCAGCGAGGTTAATACCTCAGGCGGGATCTTTTTATTGAGTTTGATGTAGCCTTCAAACTGATTGATTGCGGTGCGCACCAGCACTTCCTGCTCGCGCTCTTCAATCTCTGGTGAAACCAGATATTCAGCTTGTGCCACAAAATGATCGCCGTTATCGGCCAGCGTCGTAATGTGGGCGCGCTGCAAACCTTCGACCAGCACTTTAACCGTGCCATCCGGCAGTTTCAGCATTTGCAATACAGACGCAACGGTCCCTACTGAGAAGAGATCGTTAATGCCAGGTTCATCCGTTGAAGCCTCTTTCTGTGCGACCAGCATGATCTTCTTATCATGATCCATTGCGGCTTCGAGGCACCGAATTGATTTTTCCCGGCCAACAAACAACGGAATTACCATGTGCGGATAAACCACCACGTCGCGCAGCGGCAACACGGGGATTTCAATGCGTTCAGAACGCTCAGGATTCATAGAGCTCTCTCTTAGTTTAATGTCCGCCAGGTGATGGGAACCGCATCAGGCAGGTATGCAGTTAAACCCACAGGTATCTGAGTATATGGGGATGATCGTCCGACATTCAACGTCACAGAGGTGAGAAAAGCAAAAGGGGAAACATTTTCCCCTTTTTTAAGATGACAACCTGGATGATCTGTTTATTTATTCGCCAGAAGCCTGCGCTTCGTGCTTACCGTAAATCAGCATCGGCTCAGACTGACCATCAATAACTGATTCATCAATCACCACTTTTTCGACATCTTCCATCGACGGCAGGTCGTACATGGTTTCCAGCAACGCCCCTTCGACGATTGAACGCAAACCACGCGCACCGGTTTTACGTGACATCGCTTTTTTCGCGATAGCGGTTAACGCCTCGTCACGGAACTCCAGCTCAACGCCTTCCAGGTTAAACAGCGCCTGGTACTGTTTTGTCAGGGCGTTTTTCGGTTCACGCAGAATCTGAATCAGCGCTTCTTCACTCAGTTCGCTGAGGGTGGCAACCACCGGCAGACGACCAATGAATTCCGGGATCAGACCAAACTTGATCAAATCTTCCGGTTCGCACTGTGAAAGCAGTTCGCCTTCGCTGGCTTTCTGCGATTTGCCTTTTACGGTGGCACCGAAACCGATACCCGATCCGGTTTCCACACGCTGGGCAATCACTTTATCCAGTCCGGCAAAGGCGCCGCCGCAGATAAACAGAATTTTCGAGGTATCAACCTGCAAAAATTCCTGCTGCGGATGCTTACGTCCACCCTGCGGCGGAACGGCAGCCACGGTGCCTTCAATCAGTTTCAGCAACGCCTGCTGCACGCCTTCGCCCGACACGTCACGGGTGATGGACGGGTTGTCAGACTTACGTGAAATCTTGTCGATCTCATCGATGTAGACGATGCCGCGCTGTGCTTTCTGAACGTCGTAATCACACTTCTGCAGCAGCTTCTGAATGATGTTCTCGACATCTTCACCCACGTAACCCGCTTCGGTCAGCGTGGTGGCGTCCGCCATGGTGAACGGGACATCCAGCAGGCGAGCCAGGGTTTCTGCCAGCAGCGTTTTACCGCTACCGGTTGGGCCAATCAGCAGAATGTTACTTTTGCCCAGTTCGATGCCATTGCTGGTATCACCATTGCGCAGGCGTTTGTAGTGGTTATACACCGCTACAGCCAGCACTTTCTTCGCCTTTTCCTGGCCGATTACATAATCATCGAGGTGATGGCGAATTTCATGCGGTGTAGGCAGCGCGCTACGTTCGCGATGCGGGGCAACTTCTTTAATCTCTTCGCGAATGATGTCGTTACACAGATCAACACACTCATCGCAGATATACACTGACGGCCCGGCAATCAGCTTTCGCACTTCATGCTGGCTTTTGCCGCAAAAAGAGCAGTACAGCAACTTTCCTGAACCGTCTTTGCGCTTATCTGTCATCAGTTAACCTCTTCTTGTTCTCAGGCCATACCGGCGTACGGCGCTGGCCGTGCGGAGACGGCCGAAATTCATTCAACCCAAACTATACCCTTATCCCGTTAACTATAGCGTAAGGACAAGGGTAAAGCGGGTCTTATTCTCGATGCGTCAGAATTGAATCGACTAATCCATACTCTACCGCTTCATTCGCCGAGAGGAAACGGTCACGCTCGGTATCACGCTCAATTTCTTCCAGCGTTTTACCGGTATGTTCAGCCATCAGCTCATTCATACGCTGCTTAACTTTCAGGATTTCACGCGCATGGATTTCAATATCTGATGCCTGACCCTGATAGCCGCCCAGCGGCTGGTGGATCATCACGCGTGAGTTTGGCAGGCAGAAACGCTTGCCTTTAGTGCCCGCCGTCAGCAGGAAGGCGCCCATTGAGCAGGCCTGTCCCATACAGATGGTGCTGACATCCGGTTTGATAAATTTCATGGTGTCGTAGATCGACATCCCGGCGGTAATCACCCCGCCTGGTGAGTTGATGTAGAGATAGATATCTTTTTCCGGGTTCTCTGCTTCCAGAAACAGCATCTGCGCCACGATCAGATTCGCCATGTGATCTTCAACCTGGCCGGTCAGAAAGATGACGCGCTCTTTGAGCAGACGGGAGTAGATGTCGTAAGAACGCTCACCGCGCGAAGTTTGTTCGACCACCATTGGCACCAGCGCATTGTGCGGTGCTGTATATTCACGATCGCCACTGTATGACATTACCGTCTCCTGGATAAATTTCATTGGCAACATTCTGTACCGATTCTACGTAAGACGAGCGGGAAAAACCACGCTGCGCCTCTTTCCGACACCTCAGGACGGTTAATCAGTCAGCATAACTGTTTTCTTGCATACTCCCTGTATCTGGGGATGCTGCCCAGTTGTTTCAAGCATAACAACCTTTTCCTCAATCGCTAACCCGGAAAAAGCGATGCGTGAAGAATTTGCCGATTAATTAGGCAAATAGCGGTCAGGAGTGTGCGCTCAAACGCGAAACACAAAAAAGCCCGCGACTTTTCAGTCACGGGCTTAGCACAGACGGTTAACTGCGTGATCAGGCCTGAGCGGTCTGATTCATCAGATCCTGGAAGTTGGTCTCTTTCTCGGTCACTTTAGCTTTCGCCAGTACCGCTTCAACCGCTTGCTCTTCCAGCGCGACGTTGCGCATGTTGTTCATCAGCTCGTTATTCTTGCTGTAGAACTCGATGACTTCCTGCGGATCTTCATACGCAGACGCCATCTCTTCGATCAGCGCCTTAACGCGATCTTCATCAGCTTTCAGCTCGTGGGTACGAATCACTTCGCCCAGCAGCAGGCCCACGACTACACGGCGTTTCGCCTGCTCTTCAAACAGTTCGCGTGGCAGTTCCAGCGCTTGCTGCTCGTTGCCACCGAAACGCTGTGCAGCCTGGCGACGCAGAACGTCGATTTCGCTGTCGATCAGGGCAGCTGGCACGTCGATTTCGTTAGCGGCAACCAGGCCATCAATCGCCTGAGTTTTCACGCGGTTACGGATTGCGCCTTTCAGCTCACGATCCATGTTCTTACGCACTTCTGCACGCAGACCGGCAACTGAACCATCTTCAACGCCGAAACGTTTGATGAACTCTTCAGTCAGTTCTGGCAGTTCGCGCGTCTCAACTTTCTTCAGCACGATCTCGAACTTCGCATCTTTCCCTTTCAGGTTTTCTGCGTGGTAGTCGTCCGGGAATTTCACGTCGATAGTGAAAGTCTCGCCCGCTTTGTGGCCCACAACGCCTTCTTCGAAGCCTGGGATCATGCGGCCCTGGCCCATCGCCAGGACGAAATCAGAGGCTTTGCCGCCTTCGAATTCTTCACCGTCTACTGAACCGTTGAAATCGATAGTGGCACGATCTTCCGGACCCGCTGCTGCATCGCTTTCGATCCAGTTAGCCTGCTGCTTGCGCAGAGTGTCCAGCATGGTGTCCACATCAGCATCGGTCACTTCAACCAGTGGTTTTTCGACTTCGATGTTTTCCAGGCCTTTCAGCTCAACTTCCGGATAGACTTCGAACTCAACCGCGTAGGTGAAATCCTGACCTTCTTTGTATTCGCCCGGCACATAGTTTGGTGCGCCAGCCGGATTGATCTTCTCTTTGATGATGGCGTCAACGAAGTTACGCGTCATCAGATCGCCCAGCACGTCCTGACGGACAGAAGCGCCGTAACGCTGCGCCACGATGTTCATCGGCACTTTGCCTTTACGGAAACCATCGATGCGGACTTTCCTGGCAACGTCAACCAGTTCTTTTTTTACTGCGCTTTCGATGCTGTCAGCAGCGACAGTAATCGTAATGCGACGGCCCAGGCCCTGAGTGGTCTCTACAGAAACTTGCATCTTGTTACCTCAAAAAATCACGTGCTCGGTCAACTTCAGACACCACACATAGTGAAATGCGCCGTATCCAACAACCGGGACGGCTTCCGTGAAGAGAACCTGATCCCTGTTACCAGAAGCGTCCCGAAGACATTCCGGAAAAATAGACGCAGCATTATAGCGGCATCGCTGGAATGAGTCGAGGATGCTAACTCACCACTTTTCAGCAGCTTTGCTGCTTTTTTGAGCCGGAGATCGCGTTTCTGGCGAAATAACAGAAAAAAACGGCCCGCAGGCCGTTTCAGAGGAGAGCGTCAGGCGAGCGTTCCGGCACCGCGACAGTTTGGCGAAGCCAGCACTGTATCCTGCAGTCCTTCCCACTCTTTCAGGGTATAGGTATGAAGGGCTAAAGCATGCACGCTGCCAGCTAATTCGGCCGCGAGTTCACCGTAGATGGCACGATGTCGCGCCAGGAAACGTTGACCAGCAAAGCAATCACTGACAATAACCACTTTGAAATGGCTCTCAGACCCGGCAGGAACGTTGTGGCGATAACTTTCGTCATGCACTTCCAGATGAGCCGGCTCAAAAGCCAGGCGCAGCTTTTCTTCTATTTGTTCGCGAATCATGGGTATTACTCCTCAATGGCGAGCGCTGTGCCCCATCTCTTTCAATCTTAGTCGCTTTTCCCGCGCTTTCCCGCAGCCCGACGGTAAATATTACATTTGCGGGCCGGGCCACAACGGCGCGCATGATAACGCAGAGGAAAGCGGCAGCAAACCCTGACCTGAACGATCCCGTTTAAAATCTGCCTGAGACGTATTTTCCCCTTTAACGGGGCTTTTTTCACTGCCGGGCAATGCTATGATGGCGGCAGTTTTTGCAAACCAACCCCCGACACCCACGAGAAAAAGTATGTTGAAAAAACTGTTATTCCCGCTGCTGGCTGCCTTCATTTTGGCCGGCTGTGCAACCAGCAATAATACCCTTACTATCCAGCCCAAAATTCAGCTGCCTCAGCAGGACCCTGGCCTGATGGGCGTAACTGTCAGCATCAACGGCGCCGATCAACGCAGCGATCAGGCGCTGGCAAAAGTGAACCGTGATGGTCAGCTAGTGACGCTGACGCCTTCGCGCGATCTGCGTTTCCTGCTGCAGGAAGTGCTGGAGAAGCAGATGACCGCACGCGGTTATATGGTGGGCCCGAATGGCGCGGTCGATCTGCAGATTGTGGTGAACAACCTCTATGCCGACGTGACCCAGGGCAATGTGCGCTACAGCATTACCACCAAAGCGGATATCTCCATCATCGCTACCGCGAAAAATGGCAACAAGCAGGTTAAAAACTACCGCCAGACCTACAGCGTAGAAGGTGCTTTCAGCGCCAGTAACCAGAAGATCACCGACGCCGTCAACTCCACCATGAGCGATGTCATCGCTGATATGGCGCAGGACACCAGCGTCAACGACTTCATCAAGCAAAACGCCCGTTAATTCCGCTTCACGCCTGCCCGGCGCTGCGCCGGGCACATCGTTACCATCAGGGTCAGCATGAACCACTATCTTCGCCTCTTCAGTCAGAAAAACGCCGCCGTCTTATTGCTGCTTGGCTTTGCTTCCGGGCTACCGCTGGCCCTGACCGCCGGTACGTTGCAGGCGTGGATGACGGTGGAAAATGTTGACCTGAAAACCATCGGCTTCTTTTCGCTGGTGGGACAGGCGTACGTGTTTAAGTTTCTCTGGTCGCCGATGATGGACCGCTACACGCCGCCGTTTCTTGGGCGACGTCGCGGCTGGTTACTGCTGAGTCAGCTGGCGCTGGTCGGCGGCATTGTGGCGATGGGTTTTCTGCAACCCAGCCGGGATCTGACTCTGATGGCCGCGCTGGCCGTGCTGATCGCTTTCTGTTCTGCGTCACAGGACATCGTATTCGACGCCTGGAAAACGGACATCCTGCCGCCTGAAGAACGCGGCAGCGGCGCGGCAATTACCGTACTGGGCTACCGGCTGGCGATGCTGATTTCGGGTGGACTGGCGCTGTGGCTGGCTGACCGCTATCTGGGCTGGCAGGCGACCTACTGGCTGATGGCGCTGATGATGGTGCCGGGCATCATTGCCACGCTGATGGCCAGTGAGCCGGATACACGCATCTCCACGCCGCATTCACTGCGGCAGGCGGTGGTCGACCCGCTTAAAGACTTTTTCCAGCGCAACAACGCCTGGCTGCTGATCACGCTGATCATCCTTTATAAGCTGGGCGATGCCTTTGCCGCCTCGCTGACGACCACCTTCCTGATCCGGGGTGTGGGCTTCAACGCCGGGGATGTCGGGCTGGTGAATAAAACGCTGGGGCTGCTGGCTACCATTATCGGCGCGCTGTATGGCGGCGTGCTGATGCAGCGTCTGAGCCTGTTCCGGGCACTGATGATTTTTGGCGTACTGCAGGCGGTGTCGAATTTTGGCTACTGGCTGCTGGCGGTGACCGACAAGCATCTGTGGAGCATGGCGAGCGCAGTCTTTGTTGAAAACCTGTGCGGCGGTATGGGAACTGCCGCGTTTGTGGCGCTGTTAATGACGCTGTGCAACAAGTCCTTTTCCGCGACGCAGTTTGCTCTGCTGTCGGCGCTCTCCGCCGTTGGCCGGGTTTATGTCGGTCCGGCTGCCGGCTGGCTGGTGGAACTCTGGGGCTGGCCGACGTTTTATGCCTTTACCGTGGTCGCTGGCTTACCGGGATTAGTGCTGCTGGCATTCTGCCGCCAGACGCTGGATCAGGTACAGCAAAGCGGCACCTTCCTGGTGCGCTGCTGCTACCCGCAAGGCTATCGCTGGACCAACCGTCTGTTCGCCACAGGGTGCGGCGTACTGGCGCTGTGGTTGCTGACGCTGGCGCTTAACGCGCTCGGCGTAACAGCCCTGGCACCGTGGCTTTCAACACTGTTTGAAATCGGAATGGCGCTGACCTTGCTGGCGGTGCTGGCGGGCGTGCTGCTCGACTATCGGGCGCTGAAAAACACGCCATCCTCTGCCGCCACCAGTCATTAGCGGAATCAATGTTTCACCGGTGACCGCTTATTGTTTGCCTGCAGCCAGAGGTCGCTGAGTTTTATCATCGCGTGTTATTTTTAAAAAAAACATTCTTGCTAAAATAGGAACCTCTGAAATACTAAAAACCGGTGAGCAATTAGTTTGGTTAAATTTCATCGATCAAATGATGCGAATTTGTTAAATAATCTGGAGATAAAAGTAAGGGTTATTCCTTTCCCTGATTTTTTAGCGGTTACTTCCATTGGTTTTTGTTATATTGGCCCCAACTGCTTGTCTGCGTTAATAATTTGTCACCTGAAGCAACATCTGTGACACCCTTAGCAAAAGGTGTCAACACGCCTCTGACACATCCTTAAGCTGGTTTACACTGCATAAACCTTCCCGTAAAATGCGCGCACACTTAAACGACAATAGAGCCCTTTGTCATTGAGGTCGTTAAATGAGACTCAGTAAATACAATAAAAGTTTGGGGATTTTGTCATTAATTGCAGGCACTTTATTAATGAGTGGCTGCGATAGTGCATTGTTAAATCCCAAAGGACAGATTGCACTGGAGCAACGTTCGCTGATACTGACTGCCTTTGGCCTGATGTTGATCGTCGTCATCCCCGCAGTCTTGATGGCCGTGGTGTTTGCCTGGAAATATCGGGCGTCCAACACGAATGCGAAGTATAGCCCGAACTGGTCACACTCTAACAAAGTGGAAGCCGTGGTCTGGACCATTCCGATCCTGATCATTCTCTTCCTCAGCGTGCTGACCTGGAAATCAACCCACGCACTGGAGCCCAGCAAACCGCTGCAATCTGATGTGAAACCGGTTGAGATCGATGTGGTTGCGCTGGACTGGAAATGGTTGTTCATTTACCCGGAACAGGGTATTGCGACCGTGAACCAGATTGCCTTCCCGGCAAATACGCCCGTGAACTTCAAAATCACGTCCAACTCCGTCATGAACTCTTTCTTCATCCCGACGCTCGGCAGCCAGATTTATGCGATGGCTGGTATGCAGACCAAGCTGCATCTGATTGCGAATGAGCCAGGGATTTTCGACGGTATCTCTGCGAACTTCAGTGGTCGCGGTTTCTCTGGCATGAAGTTTAAAGCCATTGCAACCAAAGACGATGCGGAATTCCAGCAGTGGGTGGCTAAAGTTAAAGCAGCCCCTAACACGCTGAACACTATGGAAGATTTCGAGAAAGTGGCTGTGCCAAGCGAAAATCATCCGGTGGAATATTTCTCTTCAGCTGATCCGAAACTGTTCTTGCAAGTCATTAACAAGTTCAAGATGAGCCACGGGAAAATGGACATGCCAGAGCACGAAGGTATGGACATGAGTCACGCCGCTTCCGCGGGAGCCGAGGAATAATACGATGTTCGGAAAATTAACACTGGATGCAGTGCCGTACCATGAGCCGATTATCATGGTTACGGTCGCCGGTATCATCTTAGGTGGTCTGGCGGTCATTGCTGCCATCACCTATTTTGGTAAATGGCAATATCTGTGGTCAGAATGGCTAACGTCTGTTGACCACAAAAAACTGGGTATCATGTATATCATCATGGCCTTCGTCATGCTGCTGCGTGGCTTTGCCGATGCGATCATGATGCGTACCCAACAGGTTCTGGCTTCGGCCGGGGAAGCAGGCATATTGCCACCGCATCACTACGACCAGATCTTTACCGCGCACGGCGTGATTATGATCTTCTTCGTGGCGATGCCGTTCGTGGTTGGCCTGATGAACATCGCCGTTCCGCTGCAGATTGGCGCACGCGACGTTGCGTTCCCGTTCCTGAACAACCTGAGCTTCTGGTTTACTGCGGTCGGTGTGATCCTGGTTAACCTGTCGCTGGGTGTGGGCGAGTTCGCACAGACCGGCTGGCTGGCCTATCCGCCGCTCTCCGGCGCGGAGTACAGTCCCGGCGTCGGGGTCGATTACTGGATCTGGAGTCTCCAGCTCTCCGGTATTGGTACGACCTTAACCGGTATTAACTTCTTCGTGACCATTCTGAAGATGCGCGCACCGGGCATGAGCCTGTTCAAAATGCCGGTCTTTACCTGGACTGCGCTGTGCACCAACGTCCTGATCATCGCTGCGTTCCCGGTTCTGACCGTTACGCTGGCGCTGCTGACGCTTGATCGTTATCTCGGCTTCCATTTCTTCACCAATGAAATGGGCGGGAACATGATGATGTACGTCAACCTGATCTGGGTCTGGGGTCATCCGGAAGTGTACATTCTGGTCCTGCCGGTGTTTGGTGTGTTCGCAGAAATTACCGCGACCTTCTCCAAAAAACGTCTGTTTGGTTACACCTCGCTGGTGTGGGCGACCATCGCCATTACCGTTCTGTCGTTCATCGTCTGGCTGCACCACTTCTTCACCATGGGTGCGGGTGCCAACGTTAACGCCTTCTTCGGTATCATGACGATGATCATCGCGATTCCGACCGGGGTTAAAATCTTTAACTGGCTGTTCACCATGTATCAGGGCCGCATTCAGATGCACTCTGCCATGCTGTGGACCGTTGGCTTCCTGGTAACCTTCTCCGTAGGGGGTATGACCGGCGTACTGCTGGCCGTTCCGGGTGCTGACTTCATTCTGCACAACAGCCTGTTCCTGATTGCACACTTCCATAACGTGATTATCGGTGGTGTGGTGTTCGGTTGTATGGCGGGCGTGACCTACTGGTTCCCGAAAGCCTTCGGCTTCACCCTGAACGAAACCTGGGGCAAGCGCGCATTCTGGTTCTGGATTATTGGCTTCTTCGTTGCCTTTATGCCGCTGTACGCACTGGGCTTCATGGGTATGACCCGTCGTCTGAGCCAGGATATCGATCCACAGTTCCACTCCTTGCTGGTGGTTGCTGCGGTCGGTGCCGGTCTGATTGCAATGGGTATCCTGTGTCAGCTGACCATGTTCTACGTTTCGGTCCGTGACCGTGACCAGAACCGCGATCTGACCGGTGACCCGTGGGGCGGCCGTACGCTGGAGTGGGCAACCTCTTCACCACCACCGTTCTACAACTTTGCCGTGATCCCGCATGTGCATGAGCGTGACGCTTTCTGGGAAATGAAAGAGAAAGGCGAAGCGTACAAACAGCCGGAAAAATATGAAGAAATTCATATGCCGAAAAACAGTGGTGCCGCGTTGATCATCTGTGCATTCGCCACGGTTATGGGCTTCGCGCTGATCTGGCACATCTGGTGGCTGGCAGGTCTCTCTTTCCTCGGCATGATCGTTACCTGGATCGTGAAGAGCTTCGACGAGGACGTGGATTACTACGTACCGGTTGCCGAAGTTCAGAAGATTGAGAAGCAGCACTTTGACGATATCAGCAAAGCAGGTCTGAAATAATGTCAACTGAAACTCTGATTAAGCATCACCACGACGCCCATGCGGAGCATGGGCATCACGATGCAGGAGCCAATAAAGTCTTTGGCTTCTGGATCTACCTGATGAGTGACTGCATTATCTTCGCAACCCTGTTTGCGACCTATGCAGTTATGGTCAACAACACTGCCGGTGGCCCGGCAGGTAAAGATATCTTTGAACTGCCATTTGTTCTGGTAGAAACCGCCCTGCTGCTGTTGAGTTCGATCACTTACGGCATGGCTGTTATCTCCATGAACAAGGAGCAAAAAGGTGCCGTTATCGGCTGGCTGGCGCTGACCTTCCTGTTCGGTCTGGGCTTCATCGGCATGGAAATCTATGAATTCCATCACCTGATTGCCGAAGGCTTTGGTCCGGATCGCAGTGGCTTCCTGTCTGGCTTCTTTACGCTGGTCGGTACCCACGGTCTGCACGTGACCTCAGGTCTGATTTGGATGCTGGTGCTGATGTTCCAGGTCTCTAAACGCGGCCTGAATGCCACTAACCGTACCCGTATCATGTGTCTGAGCCTGTTCTGGCACTTCCTGGACGTGGTCTGGATTTGCGTCTTCACCGTTGTATACCTGATGGGAGCCATGTAATGAGTCATTCTGTTAACGAACATGGCGCTTCTCACGGTAGCGTGAAGTCTTACATGATCGGCTTCATCCTCTCTATCATCCTGACGGCGATCCCGTTCTGGATGGTAATGGATGGCAGTGCCTCTCACGGTACCATTCTCGGTGTTGTGCTGGTCTGTGCAGTGATTCAGGTGCTGGTGCACCTGGTTTACTTCCTGCACTTAGACAGCAAATCTGAGGGTGGCTGGAACATGGTGGCCATTGTCTTCTCGGCAATCATCATCCTGATTGTCGTTGTAGGCTCACTGTGGATCATGTGGAACCTCAACTACAACATGATGCCTCACTAAAGAGTCGCGCGTAATGTTTAAGCAATACCTGCAAGTTACAAAACCAGGAATTATTTTCGGGAATTTAATTTCTGTGATCGGCGGATTTTTGCTGGCTTCTAAAGGCAGCATTGATTACGCCCTGTTTCTCACCGCACTGGTTGGCGTGTCACTGGTGGTCGCATCAGGTTGTGTTTTCAACAACGTGATTGACCGCGACATCGACATCAAAATGGAGAGAACCAGGAATCGGGTGCTGGTAAAAGGCCTCATCTCCGCGAAAGTAAGCCTGGTTTATGCCACTGTATTGGGTATTGCTGGCTTTGCGTTGCTCTATTTCGGCGCTAACCCGCTGGCCATGTGGCTGGCGGTGATGGGCTTCGTGGTGTACGTGGGCGTTTACAGCCTCTATATGAAGCGTAATTCTGTCTACGGTACGCTGATCGGCAGCCTGTCTGGCGCCGCGCCGCCGGTGATCGGTTACTGCGCGGTCTCCAACGAGTTTGATGCGGGCGCGTTAATCCTGCTGGCGATCTTTAGCCTGTGGCAGATGCCGCATTCGTATGCGATTGCTATCTTCCGCTTTAAAGATTACCAGGCCGCCAACATCCCGGTTCTGCCGGTGGTGAAAGGTATCTCGGTGGCGAAGAATCATATTACGCTCTACATTCTGGCGTTTATGATTGCCACGCTGATGCTGACGCTGGGGGGTTACGCTGGCTACAAATATCTGGTGGTCGCTGCGGCCGTCAGCGTCTGGTGGCTGGGCATGGCGTTATCGGGTTACAAGACCTCTAACGATCGTGTCTGGGCGCGGAAGCTGTTCGTTTTCTCTATCGTCGCTATCACCGCGCTGAGCGTGATGATGTCGGTAGATTCGATGGCACCCGCCTCAAAAGACCTGCTGACTTACATCGGGTAACCGATACCGCAACAGCATGAAAAGGGCGCGATTTTCGCGCCCTTTCTTTTTGTTACCACTGCTTAAAAACTATTATTTTACCCGCCCTGCCCCGCCCCCTAGAATGAACGCAGCACATTAACAGAGGTTGGAATGAACGATAATAAAATGACTCCGGTGGAGCTGCGCGCCACATGGGGCCTCGGTACGGTCTTTTCCCTGCGCATGTTGGGAATGTTCATGGTCCTGCCGGTCTTGACCACTTATGGCATGGCGTTACAGGGTGCGAGCGAAACCTTAATCGGCCTGGCGATTGGCATTTATGGCCTGGCTCAGGCGATATTTCAGATTCCTTTTGGTCTGCTCTCAGACCGTATCGGTCGTAAGCCGCTGATCGTTGGCGGGCTGCTGCTGTTTGTGCTCGGCAGCGTCATCGCGGCCTGCACCGAATCGATCTGGGGGATTATCCTGGGGCGCGCTCTGCAGGGCTCCGGGGCGATTGCCGCCGCGGTGATGGCGTTACTGTCCGATCTGACCCGTGAACAGAACCGCACCAAGGCGATGGCCTTTATCGGCATCAGTTTCGGTATCACTTTCGCGATTGCGATGGTGGTCGGCCCGATCGTCACTCATGCGCTGGGTCTGCATGCGCTGTTCTGGATGATCGCGATCCTGGCTTCGCTCGGCATTGTGATTACCCTGCTGGTGGTGCCATCTGCCTCTCACCATGTGCTGAACCGTGAATCCGGCATGGTTAAAGGCAGCTTCCGCAAAGTGCTGGCCAATTCCCGACTGGTTAAACTCAATATCGGTATTTTCTGCCTGCATGTGCTGTTGATGTCGAGCTTTGTCGCCCTGCCCGGCCAGTTTGAACAGGCGGGCTTACCGGCTCCGGAGCACTGGAAAGTCTATCTCGCGACGATGCTGATTGCCTTTGCCGGCGTGGTGCCGTTCATCATCTACGCCGAAGTGAAACGCCGCATGAAGCGAGTGTTTGTGGGCTGCGTCGGGACGATCGTGGTGGCTGAGATCGTGCTGTGGGGCGCGGCGGGTCACTTCTGGACGCTGGTGATCGGCGTTCAGCTGTTCTTCTTTGCCTTTAACCTGATGGAAGCGATTCTGCCGTCGCTGGTGAGTAAAGAGTCGCCCGCTGGCTATAAAGGCACGGCGATGGGTCTTTACTCCACCAGCCAGTTCCTCGGCGTGGCGGTAGGCGGCAGCATGGGCGGCTGGGTATTCGGTCACTTCGATGCGCAGACCGTATTCCTGGTCGGTGCCATCGTTGCCGCCGCCTGGCTGTTTGTCAGCATGACAATGCAGGAGCCGCCATACGTCAGCAGCCTGCGTCTGGTGCTGAGCGATGCGGCACTGGCGGCCCCCAATCTGGAGCAGCGCCTGAAAGCGCAGCCTGGCGTCAACTCGGTGTTCATCGTGCCGGAAGAGAAAAGCGCTTACATCAAAATTGATAGCAAGATTACCAGCCGCCCTGAGCTGGAAGCTCTGCTGGGTAGTTGCTAGCTTAAAAAAGTTTAGTGATAACGTCAGCTCGTTTCGCTTCAGGATCGAGCTGGCTCAGGGAACACGGTCAGATCGGAAAGTCGCAAAAGCCGCCATCCATGGCGCTTTCGCGTCTTTGCGAAAGGCACATGCTCCCTGAACAAGCGCGCGATCGCACAAACGCCCTACAGCTCCCAACTCCCTCCAGAATTTCGACTTTTTTAAAGCAACAGAAGCCCACCCAAACTCAACAACAAAAAACCCGGCCTTAGCCGGGTTTTTATCACTGCATTCATGCTGAAACTCAGCCTGCTGCCGCTTAATCGCGGAAGTTTTTAAACTGGAATGGCTGTCCCAGATTGCTGCCGCGCACGATTGCCATCGCACCCTGCAAATCATCACGCGCTTTGCCGGTCACGCGCAGGGCTTCACCCTGAATCTGCGTCTGCACTTTCAGCTTGCTGTCTTTAATCAGCTTCACCAGCTTCTTCGCGACATCGCTTTCAATGCCTTTTTTCAGTTTGGCATCCACCGCCCAGCTTTTACCGCTGTGCTCAATCTCTTCCGGCACCTCTAAAGCACCGCCTTCAATTCCGCGCTTCAGCAGTTTCTCACGCAAAATATCGACCAGCTGTTTGACCTGAAAATCGGACTCGCTGGTGATTTTGATGGTTTCATTCTTTTCGTTGAGCTCAAATTCGGCGCTCACGTTGCGGAAATCAAAGCGGGTAGACACTTCACGGTTGGCATTTTCCACCGCATTGCGAATTTCCTGCAGATCGACTTCTGAAACGATATCGAAAGATGGCATCTCTTCTTCTCCTGACGCTAAAGTGACATGCATAATACGCGTCTTAAGGCGCTAAATAAAATCAGGCTGCGTACAACGCTATACTTGTACAGTGACAGTAAATAATAAATGGATAGCCCGCCAGCGGGAGGCAGTATGAAAATTACCGTGTTAGGTTGCGGTGCTCTGGGGCAGGTCTGGCTCACGGCGCTGGCTCGCCAGGGACACGAGGTTCAGGGATGGTTACGGGTCCCTCAGCCTTATTGCTCAGCCAATGTCGTCGATCCGCAAGGCAACATTTCAAACCGTACGTTTATCGCTAACGATCCGCTGTTTCTGGCTGAAAGCCAGCTGCTGCTGGTGACCCTGAAAGCCCCGCAGGTCTCCCCGGCGGTTAAAAATCTTGAAAGCGTGCTGGCAGAAAACTGCCCGGTGCTGCTGTTGCACAATGGCATGGGGACGCTGGAGGAGCTGAAAGGGCTGACTCAGCCGCTGCTGCGCGGCGTCACCACTCATGCCGCGATGCGCGACGGCACGGTGATTAAACACATCGCCAGCGGCATCACTCATATCGGTCCCGGCAACCGCAAAAGCGCCGCTTACAGCGACCTGGCTGAGATTCTGCATCATGCGCTACCCGACGTCGCCTGGCACGACAATATCCGCGCCGCCTGCTGGCGCAAGCTGGCGGTCAACTGCGTGATTAATCCGATGACGGTAGAGTATGAGTGTCAGAACGGTGCGTTACGCGCCTATGCCGACCCGATCGCACGCTTGTGCGAGGAGATCAGCTGGGTCATGGAGCGCGAAGGTCAGGCCGTCGCCAGCGAAAGCCTGCAGGATATGATTTTCGACGTGATTGAAAGCACCGCCGCCAATACCTCGTCGATGCTGCAGGATATCCGCGCTCAGCGGCTGACTGAAATCGACTATATCAGCGGCTTTCTGCTGCGCCGCGCCCGCGCCCACGGCCTGGTGCTGACTGAAAACAGCCGTCTGTATGACATTGTTAAACGTAAGGAGTCTTATTATGTCCGCGAACGCATCGGTACTGGTTTGCCTGGCACATGGCAGTGAAGAGACCGAAGCCGTTACCACTATCGACCTGCTGGTGCGGGCCGGACTGAAAGTGGTAACCGCCAGCGTTGAGAGTGATGGCAGCCTTGAAATCCGCTGCTCACGTGGCGTTCGCCTGCTGGCCGATGCGCCCCTGGTCGAGGTGGCAGATAACGATTATACGGCGATAGTGCTGCCCGGCGGGCTGAAAGGCGCAAAGACATTCCGCGACAGCCCGCTGCTGGTCGAAACGGTGCGGCAGTATCATCTTAACGATAAAATTGTTGCGGCCATCTGTGCCGCGGCCGGTACGGTACTGGTGCCGCACGATCTGTTCCCGGTAGGCAACATGACGGGCTTTCCCGGCCTGAAACAGACAATTCCTGAAGAGAAATGGATGGAGCGTCGGGTGGTCTGGGACCCGCGGGTGAAGCTGCTGACCAGTCAGGGACCCGGTACTGCGATGGATTTTGCCCTGAAGCTGATTGATCTGCTGGTGGGAAAAGAGATGGCGCGCGAAGTAGCGGCACAACTGGTGCTGGCTCCGGGCATTTACGACTATCAGGCCTGATGATAACAGCGGCGGCCAGTCAGGACGGTGATCGTCCCGACTGGCGTTGTTACCGGCGGAGAAGCCCTACGGGCGGTAAACTTTAACGTTTTTAAAGCCCTGCTCATGCAGATAAAGCGCCTGCAGACGACTCATCACGCCGCGATCGCAATAGAGCAACCAGGTACGGTTCTGATCGAGATCGCCAAACTGGCTGCTGAGCTTATAAAACGGCAGCGATTTAACCTCAGTCGCACTGAGCTTGAGCGGATTCTCTTCCTGCTCATCAATCGCCCGAATATCCAGCACGATATCGTTATCGCCCAGCGAGGCCACAGTTTCAACTTCCACCACCTCTTCTTCGGTCTGCTCAGCGATGGTACGGATATCGACGTTGGTCGCCTCTTCCACTACCCGATTGAGAATAGCGAAGTCGAAATTCTGCTCCTCTGCCTCAATCTTCGCCTTAACCGCTTTCACCGTCGGGCTTTTTGAGATCACGCCGCAATACTCCGGCATGGTGCTGGCAAAATCTTCAGTACCGATCTCACGCGCCACCTTGATGATGTGCTCTTTATCATGCGAGATCAGCGGACGCAGAATCAGGGTGTCCGAGGCGTTATCGATCAGGCGCAGGTTAGTCAGCGTCTGGCTGGAGACCTGGCCGACCGCTTCACCGGTCACCAGCGCCTGCACGCCGTAGCGCTCAGCAATGATGGAGGCGGCACGCACCATCATGCGTTTCAGCACCACGCCCATCTGGCCATCATCCACTTTTTCCAGGATTTCACCCACCACCGGCTCGAAATTGATCGCCACAAAGCGAACCCGATGCGAACGGCCAAAGCGATTCCACAGGTAGTGCGCGACCTGACGAACGCCGATTTCATGCGCTGCGCCGCCCAGATTAAAGAAGCAGTAGTGCACGCGGCTGCCGCGACGCAGCAGCATATAGCTGGAGACGCCGGAGTCGAAGCCGCCAGAAATCAGCGACAGCACATCTTCCTGAGTGCCGATCGGGAATCCGCCCAGCCCTTCATAGCGCGCCGTCACCAGCGTCAGCCGGTTCTCTTCCACTTCAAGATTGACCGTCACGTCCGGGTTTTTAAGCTGAACGCGCGCGCTTTCGATGTGCTGATTCAGTCCGCCACCGACATAACGTTCCACATCCTGTGAACTGAAGCTGTGCTTACCGCGACGCTTAACGCGGACGCAGAAGCTTTTTCCTTCCAGGCTGTCGCGGTACTGGGCTAAGGTCTGCTCAAAGATATGATGAATATCGGTGTATTCGCGATCTTCTACCGCTAAAACGTGGTGGATCCCTGGAATGCGCGTCAGCTCATCAGGAATAATCTCCCCGAGCGCCGGATTTTTAGAACGCACTTCAATATGATCCCAATAGCGCACGACCGCGATATCCTCACTGACAGTCTTAAGGACATTGCGGATATTGCTGGCAAGAATCTTAATAAAGCGCAAACGCACCGACGGACTCTTGATGGTGATTTCAGGAAATAACTTGATGATAAACTTCATGGCGACACAGCTTCGTTGGGCAAATAAGTGCTAAAACAGGCAGCACTTAGCTGGTAAAATCACAAAATTGCGGGCTGCATGGCGCAACCGCATCCGAGGCGCAGGAGTATATCACCTTTGTCAGGTGACTGCTTCTTCAACAGCCGCCGCATTGATTATTTTGCTAATCATTTGGTCTCAGCTACCATGACCGATTGCAGGATAATGTCCCAACCGTGAGTCGACCCAAAATATGCCGAAAAAAGCCGAACAGCCAGCCAGCTTTGAAACGTCATTGCAGCAGCTGGAACAGATTGTCAGCCGTCTGGAAAGTGGTGAACTGCCGTTGGAAGAGGCACTGAATGAGTTTGAGCGGGGCGTGCAACTGGCGCGTACCGGTCAGCAAACGTTGCAACAGGCTGAACAGCGTGTGCGCATTTTGCTGAGCGACGATAAAGATGCCGAACTCACCTCTTTTACCCCGGAAAACGACTAATGGATTTTGCCCAGATGCTGAATGGGTATCACCAGCAGGTGAATGCCGCATTGACGCGCTTTATAGAGCCACTCCCTTTTCAGAGTTCTCCTCTGGTTAATGCCATGCATTATGGGGCATTATTAGGCGGTAAACGCCTGCGCCCTTTTCTGGTTTATGCCACCGGCGAAATGCTTCATGCCGACCCGGCGAGTCTGGATGCGCCCGCTGCGGCGGTTGAATGCATTCACGCGTACTCTCTGATTCATGACGATCTCCCTGCGATGGACGACGACGCACTGCGTCGCGGGCAGCCGACCTGCCACATTAAGTATGGCGAAGATACCGCGATACTGGCCGGCGATGCCTTACAGACGCTGGCCTTCTCGATTCTGACCGATACGCCAATGCCGGGCGTCAGCGCAGAGTATCGGCTTATGATGCTGTCGGAACTGGCGCAGGCCAGCGGCGTGGCGGGGATGTGTGGCGGTCAGGCACTGGATCTGGCGGCAGAGGGTCAGTCGGTGGATCTGGTTCAGCTGGAGCAGATTCATCGCCATAAGACCGGCGCGCTGATTCGCGCCGCAGTGCGGCTGGGTGCGCTGGCGGCAGGCGAAACGGGTCGGGCAGCTTTACCGGCACTCGACCGCTATGCTGAGGCTATCGGCCTCGCCTTTCAGGTACAGGACGACATTCTGGATGTGGTGGGCGATACCGCGGTTATCGGAAAACGTCAGGGAGCCGATCAACATCTCGGCAAAAGCACCTATCCTTCACTGTTAGGGTTAGAACAGGCCCGTGCTAAAGCGCGGGATTTGTATCAGGAAGCCCTTGATGCATTAGAAATTCTCGCAGCGCAATCCTATAACACCACAGCATTGCAGGCGCTGGCGAGCTTCATAATTGAACGCGACAAATAACTTCCATAATGAGTCTCTGATGAGTTTTGATATTGCAAAATACCCGACACTGGCGCTGGCAAATACGGTTCAGGAGCTGCGCGCCCTGCCGAAAGAGAAGTTGCCCGCGCTCTGTGATGAACTGCGTCAGTATCTGCTAGACAGCGTGAGCCGCTCAAGCGGCCACTTTGCGTCGGGTTTAGGCGTGGTCGAACTGACGGTTGCGCTTCATTATGTCTACAACACCCCGTTCGACCATCTGGTCTGGGATGTGGGTCATCAGGCTTATCCGCATAAAATCCTGACCGGTCGTCGCGATCGCATTGGCACTATTCGCCAGAAAAATGGCGTGCATCCGTTTCCCTGGCGCGGCGAAAGTGAATATGACGTGCTGAGCGTCGGCCACTCGTCAACCTCAATCAGCGCGGGTCTCGGCATGGCGGCGGCGGCAGAGCGCGAAGGCCTGGGTCGTCGCACCGCCTGTATTATCGGCGACGGTGCCATCACCGCGGGCATGGCATTTGAAGCGATGAACCACGCGGGCGATATCAAACCAGACATGCTGGTGATCCTGAACGATAACGAGATGTCGATCTCGGAGAACGTCGGCGCGCTGAACAATCGCCTGGCGCAGATCCTGTCGGGCAAAACCTATGCGCGACTGCGCGAAGGCGGAAAGCGCGTGCTGACCGGCCTGCCGCCGATTAAAGAGCTGGTGCGCCGCACCGAAGAGCATCTGAAAGGCATGGTGGTGCCGGGTACGCTGTTCGAAGAGCTGGGCTTTAACTATATCGGTCCGGTCGACGGTCACGATGTGCTGACGCTGGTCAATACCCTGAGCAACATGCGCAGCCTGAAAGGGCCGCAGTTCCTGCACATCATGACCCGAAAAGGCAAAGGCTACGCGCCGGCAGAAGAAGATCCGATCGCCTGGCATGCGGTACCGAAATTTGATCCCGCCAGCGGCGAACTGCCCAAAAGCGCAGAAGGCTTGCCGAGCTACTCGAAGATTTTCGGTAACTGGCTGTGCGAAATGGCAGCCGACGATCCGAAACTGATGGCGATCACCCCCGCGATGCGTGAAGGCTCCGGTATGGTCGGCTTCTCACGCGAATATCCTAACCAGTATTTTGACGTGGCGATTGCTGAGCAGCATGCAGTGACCTTCGCGGCCGGGATGGCGATTGGCGGCTACAAACCGATCGTTGCCATCTACTCCACTTTCCTGCAGCGCGCCTACGATCAGCTGATCCACGACGTGGCTATCCAGAAACTGCCGGTCCTGTTTGCTATCGATCGCGGCGGCATTGTTGGTGCCGATGGTCAGACCCATCAGGGCGCGTTTGATCTGGCCTATCTGCGCTGCGTGCCGGATATGGTGATCATGACGCCGAGCGATGAGAACGAATGCCGGCAGATGCTCTACACCGGTTATCACTATCAGGATGGTCCAAGCGCGGTACGTTATCCGCGCGGCACCGGCATCGGCACGCCGCTGGCACCGTTGCAAAGCCTGCCGCTGGGTAAAGGCGTGGTGAAGCGTCAGGGCGAAAAACTGGCGATCCTCAACTTCGGTACGCTGTTACCGGAAGCGGCTGCCGCAGCAGAAGCGCTTAATGCCACGCTGGTGGATATGCGCTTCGTTAAGCCGCTGGATGAGGCGCTGATCGCTGAGCTGTCGGCCAGTCACGAAGCGTTGATTACGCTGGAAGAAGGCGCCATCAAAGGCGGCGCGGGCAGTGGCGTCAACGAACTGGTGATGGCGAAGCGTCTGCGCATTCCGGTTCTGAATATCGGCCTGCCTGATGAGTTCATCCCGCAGGGTACGCAGGACGAAATCCGTCATGACTATCTGCTGGATGCAGAAGGTATTCAGCAACAGATCGCCAGCTGGCTGGCGCAGTAATCCCCTCCTCTGCGCTCCCCTCGGGGAGCGCAACCCTTGCTATGCTTATTCTCTGCTAAAAATCATGCGCTATGCCGCTGGAGCCATTATGAAAACCATTCAACTGGGTAATACCGATCTGCAGGTTTCGCGTCTCTGTCTCGGCTGTATGACCTTTGGAGAGCCGACCCGCGGCAATCACGCCTGGACGCTGCCGGAAGCGAGCAGTCGTCCGCTGATCCAGCAGGCGCTGAATGCCGGCATCAACTTTTTTGACACCGCCAACAGCTACTCCGATGGCAGCAGTGAAGAGATCCTCGGCCGGGCGCTGAAAGACTTTGCCCGCCGCGACGAGGTAGTGGTCGCTACCAAAGTCTACTTTCCGCTGAGTAACCTGTCGCAGGGCCTGTCGCGCCAGAATATCCTGCAATCGATTGATGACAGTCTGCAGCGCCTGGGAATGGAGCATGTCGATCTGCTGCAAATCCACCGCTGGGATTACGACACGCCGCTGGAGGAGACGCTGGAAGCGCTGCACGATGTGGTGCAATCCGGCAAAGCGCGCTATATCGGTGCCTCATCGATGCATGCCAGCCAGTTTGCTCAGGCACTTACGATGCAGAAGGATCGGGGCTGGCATCGCTTCGTCAGCATGCAGGATCAGTACAACCTGATTCAGCGTGAGGAGGAGCGTGAAATGCACCCGCTCTGCCTGCAGGAACAGATCGCCGTGCTGCCGTGGAGTCCGCTGGCGCGCGGCAAGCTGACCCGTCCGTGGGGCGAAACCACCGCGCGTTCCAGCTCAGATAAGGTGATGGAATCACTGTATGCCAACACTGAAGAGAACGATGCGGCGATCGCGCAACGGCTGGCGCAGGTCGCTGAGGATAAAGGGGTTAGCCGGGCGCAGGTAGCGCTGGCATGGCTGTTGAGTAAGCCAGCCGTCACCGCACCCATTATTGGTGCTTCGCGAGCTGAGCAGTTTGATGATTTGGTGAGGGCGGTAGAGGTGACGCTGAGTGAAGCTGAGATTGCCGCGCTGGAAGAGGTCTATCAACCGCATCAGGCGGTCGGATACGAGTAAACGCTGACGCGCGCACCTTAACCGCGGAGTTAAGGTGCGCGGCAATAACGGCATTCCATGCGGGATGCCAACAACCGTCTTAACCGGCCAGCCAGACCCCAAAGCCATACAGCATCGCCGCGGCAATCACGCCGGCAATAATATCGTCAACCATGATGCCCATACCGCCATGCACGTTGCGATCGAACCAGCGTATCGGCCAGGGTTTCCACATATCCAGAATGCGGAACAGCACAAAGCCGCCCAGCACCCACTGCCAGCTGTTAACCGGGATCGCCATCAGCGTGATCCACATGCCGATAAACTCGTCCCAGACAATGCTGCCGTGATCGTGTACGCCCATATCTTTGGCGGTACGATGACAGAGGTAAACGCCGACGCAGATCCCCACCAGCACCACCAGCGAGTAAAGATCCTGCGGCAGAGATGTCATCAGCCACCAGAAGGGAATCGCCGCCAGCGATCCCATGGTGCCAGGCACCACCGGGCTGAGTCCGCTGCCAAAACCGGTCGCCAGCAGATGCCAGGGATTGCTCATCCGCAGCCGGCCTTTTGCCACGTCGTTATTTAGCATCAAAGTGATCAAACCCTTTATGGCGGAACGTCGCTGGCTTGCCGTTTTCCAGCAGCAGCAGCCCTTCCGACTCCGGTGCCATCTGACCAATGCAGGTATAAGGCACGCCAAGATGACCCAGCGCCACGTCCAGCGCGCCGCGGTTCACCTCAGGCACGGTAAAGCAGAGCTCATAATCTTCGCCGCCGCTCAGCGCCCAGCGTAACACCTGATCGGGCTCGAAGTGATCGCGTAGCGCGGCAGAGAGCGGTAACGCGTCGAGGTTTAGCCGCGCGCCACAACCGCTGGCTTTCAGCACATGACCGAGGTCAGAGATCAACCCGTCAGAGAGATCCACCGTCGAGGAAGCCAGAGAGCGCAGCGCCTGCCCCTGCAGAATGCGCGGCATCGGCCGCAGATGGCGTTTAATCAGCGCTTCATGCACCGCCGGATCGCTGATACGGCAGTGATGTTGCAGCAGCGCCAGACCGGCCGCACTGTCACCCAGCGTGCCGGTGACGTAGATCCAGTCACCCGGTTTTGCGCCCGAACGTTTCAGGGCGCGGCCCTGCGGCACCAGGCCATGAATCGCCAGCGTCAGGCTCAGCTGGCCGCGCGTGGTATCGCCGCCCACCAGCTGCATATCATAATATTCCAGCAGCTCGAACAGGCTTTCGCTGAACGCAGAGAGCCAGCTCTCATCGACCTGCGGCAGGGTTAAGGCCAGCGTCAGCCACGCCGGATCGGCGCCCATCGCGGCGAGATCGCTGAGGTTAACCGCCAGCGCTTTGTAGCCTAAATCGGCAGGATGGATATCCCGTAAGAAATGCACGCCCGCGACCAGGGTATCGGTGCTGATCGCCAGCGTCTGTTTTTCCGGCACGCTAAGTAACGCACAATCGTCGCCGATGCCGAGTTCGACGTCACGACGGCTGCGCGTTCTGCGGTTGAAGTAGCGTGCGATGAGTTCAAATTCACCACAAGACATAATTGCGTTCCGCTTAACCCTTTATGAAAAAAGGCCGGCAAGCCGGCCTTTTTGTTTATTTGCGATGGGGTCGAATCTGTGGACCGGCTTTATCCAGTACGCCGTTAACAAATTTATGGCTGTCTTCAGCGCCGAACACTTTCGCCAGCTCAATCCCTTCGTTGATGGCCACTTTATAGGGCACATCATCGCGTTTGCTCAGCTCATACAGCGAGATACGCAGGATAGCTTTTTCGACCTGGCCCAGCTCTTCGAGCTGACGCGACAGGTAAGGCTTCATCAGTCCATCCAGATACGCACTGTTGGTCGCCACACCGGACAGCAGTTCGCGGAAATAGCTAATGTCGACGTCTTTGACGTCTTGTTCCGCCAGAAACTGGTATTCCACATCGGCAATGTCGTTGTTAGACAACTGCCAGGAGTAAAGCGCCTGAACAGCGCACTCACGGGCGCGACGACGAGCAGCAGGTTTCACAAAATTCCCCTTACAAAAATCAGGCTTTAATGGCTTTCAATACGTTGATCATTTCGAGCGCAGTCAGGGCCGCTTCGGCACCTTTATTACCGGCTTTGGTGCCAGCACGCTCAATGGCCTGCTCGATATTTTCGGTGGTCAGCACGCCGAACGCGACTGGAATCTCGCTGTTCATGGCGACGCTGGCGATACCGGAGCTGGCTTCACCGGCCACATATTCGAAGTGAGCGGTGCCACCACGAATCACGGTACCCAGTGCAATAACGGCGTCATACTTGCTGGTTTTTGCCAGCGCGCGCGCTGCCAGAGGCAGTTCATACGCGCCAGGAACCCAGACTACGGTGATATTGTCATCTTTGACCTGGCCAATACGTTTCAGGGCATCAACTGCACCATCCAGCAGGCTGTCATTAATGAAGTTGTTAAAACGCGCAATAACGATGGCAACATTGGCCTCAGGCGTTGCAACAGCAGCTTCGATAACGTTCATACTTATCCTTTCAGGGGGTTTGTTTGGCCCCGCGCAGGGGGGCGGATTCTATCATACTCTTCGGCGGCGTGCTCTCGCTTTTCCGTCCGTGTTATTGCGGCGTCAGGGTCAGGCGTAAATCCTCGCCGACCTGACGAACGTCGCGGAAAACAAAGTTCGGCGCATCGGCCAGCCGATCAAGGCCCGGCAGCTGGCACAGGCCGCGACCCTGGTCGCCAAGTAACTTCGGTGCCAGATAAACAATCAGTTCATCCGCCAGTCCGGCCTGCAGCAGCGCGCCCGCCAGGCTGGCACCCGCTTCGACCCAGACGCTGTTCACCTGACGCTGACCCAGCAGCATCATCATCGCCACCAGGTCCAGCTGCTGTTCGCGCAGCGGTACCGCGATTTGCGTGACGCTGGCAGGCCACGACTGCTGATCGGGTTGATGGCGCATCAGCCAGGTTTCGCCCGGCTGGTCAATCAGGCGATGCTGCGGTGTCACCCGGTTCTGGCTGTCGATGATCACCCGCAGCGGCTGCCGCAGTTGCTGCTCATCCAGTAATGCTTGGGTGTCGGCGTTGAGTTCGGACCAGCGCACCGTCAGTGAGGGATCGTCAGCCAGCACCGTGGCGCTGCTGCTGAGGATCGCGGCGCTTTGCGCCCGTAACCGCTGAACATCACGACGCGCGGCCGCTGAGGTGATCCACTGGCTTTCGCCATTCGCCATCGCAGTGCGACCATCCAGCGAGGCACCCAGTTTGAGCTGGATCCACGGGAAACCGGTACGCATCCGCTTCAGGAAACCGCGGTTCAGGGCTTCCGCTTCGTCCATCATCAGCCCATGACTGACCGCAATCCCGGCCTGATGCAGACGGTGCAGACCGCGACCGGCAACCTGCGGATTGGGGTCCTGCATCGCCGCGACTACCCGGCTGACACCGGCGGCGATCAGCGCATCGCTGCAGGGCGGCGTGCGGCCATGATGGCTGCATGGCTCCAGCGTGACATAGGCGGTCGCGCCACGCGCTTTTTCACCGGCCATCCGCAGAGCATGGACTTCAGCATGGGGTTCACCGGCACGCTGATGCCAGCCCTCGCCCACCACCTGACCGTCGCGTACGATCACACAGCCGACGTTCGGATTCGGCATGGTGGTAAAACGGCCGCGCCGCGCCAGTTCCAGCGCGCGCGCCATATAGATTTCATCGGTCATCGCTTAATCCTGTAACCGGGCGATCTCTTCGCCAAAATCACGTATATCTTCGAAACTGCGGTAAACCGAGGCAAAACGAATATAGGCGACTTTATCGAGCTTTTTCAGCTCATCCATCACCAGATTGCCAATCAGTTTGCTGGGAATTTCGCGTTCGCCGGTGGCGCGCAGCTGGGTTTTAATGTGGTTTACCGCGCTCTCAACCGCGTCGGCACTAACCGGACGCTTCTCAAGCGCCTTCATCATCCCGCTGGCCATTTTGTCTTCATTGAAAGGTTCGCGTACGTCATTACTCTTCACCACGCGCGGCATCACCAGTTCTGCCACCTCAAAAGTGGTAAAACGCTCATGACACATCAGACACTGGCGGCGGCGTCGCACCGACGATCCTTCACTAACCAGACGAGAATCAATCACTTTGGTGTCCACAGCGGAGCAGAATGGGCAATGCATGACGTTTCCTGACGCGAGAGAAATGGGCCTGACAGTGTAGCGCGAACTGCCGATCAACAAAATCTCTTCCGTGCGTTTGCAGGATTCACCTCGCAGCATAAACAGTGGTAAATTTCACCTGCGGCAAAAGGGACTACGCTTAATGAGCTGCAAGTAAAATAATTTACCTGACACATTGGAGGTTTTATGGGTTTGTTCAATTTCGTGAAAGAAGCGGGTGAAAAGCTGTGGGATGCCGTGAATGGCGGCGATGACCAGAGTAAAAAATTGCAGGATCACATCAATAAGCTCGGCCTGCCGGACAGTGACAAAGTGAATGTGAAAGTGGATGGCGACACCGTTACAGTCAGCGGTGATGGCCTGTCACAGGAGCTGAAAGAGAAGATTCTGGTTGCCGCCGGCAACGTAGCGGGCATCACCAAAGTGGAAGACAAGGTGACCGTGAACGACAGCGCAGCCGAGTCGGAACTCTACACGGTGAAAAAAGGCGACACGCTGAGCGCTATTTCAAAACAGGTTTATGGAAATCCTAACGAATACAACAAGATTTTCGAAGCTAACAAGCCAATGCTGTCGCATCCTGATAAGATCTATCCTGGCCAGGTTTTACGCATTCCAAAATAAGCGACAAGGATAACTTATGATCAGGACGGTTTGGGCGCCAGCAGCACTTTCACTGGCGTTACTGAGCGGTTGTAGTACCCCGGTGACGAACCCGCAGGTTAAACAGTTGCATCAGGAAGTGAGCCAGCTTAATCAGCAGATGCAGCACTTAACCACCCAGGCGAGTGCGCTGGAGATTCAGGGGCAGCTTAACAGCCACTCAACCAACGGCGCATGGCTGGTGCCGCAGGCGAATACCCCGGTGGCGTTGCAAACTCAGCTCGGCACGCTACGGCTGACGCTGTCGCCGGTGGTGGCAGAAGCCAGTGGATCGCGGGCTACGCTGTCGATCCGCTCGATGGGCGATCAACCGTTGCCTGCGCTGCACGCGACGGTAATCTGGGGCGTACTGGACCCGGCAACCGGCAAGCCGCTTAACAGCGACAGCCTGAGCCAGACCATTGCCGTTCCCGCCTCGCTGTTACCGCAACACTCAGCGGATGTTCCGCTGCGGCTGAGTGGCCTGACGCCGGATCAGCTGGGATATCTCCGAGTGCACGATGTGACCGCTGACTCACCGACTCAAACCACTCCTGCTGCGCCTTAACCGGCGCAAATAAAAACGGGCGACCCTCACAGGCCGCCCGTTTTTCATCACTCTGCCACGCTTACGGCAGAATAGAAGGCTGATCCGCGCCCTCTTTTTCGACTTTCTGCACCAGCATATGTTCACGCTTCATGCCCAGCTTCAGCGCCAGCGCCGACGAGACATAAATCGATGAAATCGTACCGATGGTCACACCGATCAACATGGTCAGTGAGAAGCCTTTCAGCAACGCGCCACCAAAGATGAACAGGATGAGGATCATCGCCAGCGTGGTCAGTGAAGTAATCAGGGTACGGCTTAACGTCTGGGTCAGCGACACGTTGGTAATGTCGTAAGAGCTGCCGCGGCGAATCTTGCGGAAGTTCTCACGAATACGGTCGGAAACCACGATTTTATCGTTAAGCGAGTAGCCAATCACCGACATCAGCGAGGCGACAATCGTCAGGTCGATCTCAATCCGGAACAGCGCCAGCAGGCCGCAGGTGATGATCACGTCATGCGCCAGCGCCAGTACGGTACCCAGCGCCAGACGCCACTCAAAGCGAAAACCGATATAGATCAGAATCGCAACCAGTGCCGACAGCAGCGCCATCGCACCCGCCTGCGCCAGATCGCTACCGACGCTCGGGCCAACGAACTCGATACGCTTCACGGTGGCGTTCTGCTGGGTGGTCTGGTTAATCACCGAAACCACTTTGTTGCCTAACTCGGTGCCTGCCGGTCCGCTGACCGGTGCCATGCGCACCATCACGTCACGGCTGCTGCCAAAGTTCTGCACCAGCGGCTCGTCAAAGCCCGCTTTCACCAAATCACCACGCAGCGTATCGAGATCGGCCGGTTTTTCCAGCGCGATCTCAATCACCGTACCGCCGGTGAAATCGAGTCCCCAGTTGAAGCCACGGATGCCGACAATGGCAATCGCGGCGATAATCAGCAGACCTGAGATGATGAAGGCCAGCTTATCCCAGCGCATAAAGTCGACGACTTTACGCCCGTGGTTCAACTGCTCAATGTTATATTCCTGTGCCACAACGCACTCCTCAGATAGACAGCTTGTTGATGCGTTTGCCACCGTAAACCAGGTTAACAATGGCACGGGTACCGACGATCGCGGTGAACATTGAAGTCGCGATACCAATTGCGGTGGTAATCGCAAAGCCTTTGATCGAACCGGTGCCGACCGCGTAAAGAATAATGACTTTGATCAGGGTGGTCACGTTCGCATCGACAATACTGGAGAAGGCGCCTTTATAGCCCTCATGAATCGCCTGCTGAACCGAGCGCCCGTTACGCAGCTCTTCTTTAATACGTTCGTTAATCAGTACGTTAGCATCGACTGCCACCGCCAGCGTTAACACAATACCGGCAATACCCGGCATAGTCAGGGTCGCGCCAGGCAGCAGTGACATAACGCCGACAATCAGCACCAGGTTCACCAACAGCGCACTGGTCGCAATCAGACCAAACTTCTTGTAGAACACCACCATAAACAGGATCGAGGCGAGCAGGCCCCACAGGCAGGCTTCCAGACCCTGAGTAATGTTTTGCTGACCCATGGTCGGGCCGATGGTGCGCTCTTCCACAATCTGGATTGGCGCAATCAACGCACCGGCACGCAGCAGCAGCGACAGTTGACGCGCTTCGTTCGGATTGTTGATGCCGGTGATGCGGAAGCTGTTACCGAGGCGAGACTGGATGTTAGCGACGTTAATCACCTCTTCCTGTTTCACCAGAATCGAACGGCCATTGGCATCTTTTTTACCGCTGTCTTTGTACTCCACAAACAGGGTCGCCATCGGCTTGCCGATGTTGTCCTTGGTGAAGTTAGACATGATGTTACCGCCTGCGCCATCCAGTGAAATGTTCACCTGTGGCTGGTTGTACTCATCCATGCTGGAGGTCGAGTCGGTGATGTGGTCACCGGTCAGGATCACCCGCTTGTAGAGCACCACCGGCTGGCCGTCACGCATATCTTTGACTTCAGAGTCACCCGGCACCCGTCCACTGGCCGCCGCGGTAGGATCAACGCTGGTGTTAACCAGACGGAATTCCAGCGTCGCGGTCGCACCCAGAATCTCTTTCGCGCGGGCCGTGTCCTGAATCCCTGGCAGCTCAACCACAATGCGATCGGAACCCTGACGCTGCACCAGCGGTTCGGCTACGCCCAGCTGGTTCACACGGTTACGCAGGATAGTAATGTTCTGCTGAACCGCATATTCACGCGCTTCGCTCAGGCGCGCATCGCTCATGGTAGCGCGCAGCGCATCGTTGCCGCTGCTGTTGATCACCAGGTCCTGATGACGGGAGGTCAGCCAGGAGACAGCAGCATCACGGCTGGCGGCGTCACGGAAACGAATTTCCACGCCGTAGTTCGCGATTTTGTTGACGTTGGTATAAGGAATATTTTTGGTGCGCAGATCGCTACGCAGCGTATCGGCATTCTGCTCCTGCAGCTTGCCTAAGGCGGTATCCATGTCCACTTCCATCAGGAAGTGCACACCACCACGCAGATCGAGACCGAGTTTCATCGGTTCCGCTGACAGCATCGTCAGCCAGCGCGGCGTGGCCGGTGCCAGGTTCAGCGCCACGACGTAGTCTTCACCCAGCGCTTTCATGATCGCTTCACGGGCGCGCAACTGCACGTCGGTGTTAGCAAAGCGCGCAGTAATCGCCCCGTTTTCCAGCGCAACGGATTTGCTCTGGATATTGTCTTGTTTTAATGCGGACTGAATGTGATCCAACGTCTGCTCACTGGCGGCGCTTCCGCGCGCGCCAGTGATTTGAACGGCCGGATCCTCACCATAGAGGTTGGGAAGCGCATACAGCAGGCCGACGAGAATCACGACGACCAGCATCACATACTTCCACAAAGGATAACGATTTAACACGGCAGTTCCCTTAGGGAAGATAGAATTACAGCGCCTTCATAGTACCTTTCGGCAGAACGGCAGCGACGAAATCACGTTTAATGACCACTTCATTGGTCTCATTCAGCGCGATAGAGACGTAGCCAGTGTCAGACACTTTTGTTACGCGACCTACCAGGCCACCGCTGGTCAGCACTTCATCGCCCTTTGAGATGGAATCCATCAGCTTCTTGTGCTCTTTCGCACGTTTCTGCTGCGGACGCAGGATCATGAAGTAAAAAATCAGACCAAACACCACCAGCATGATCACCAGAGAATACGGACTTCCCTGCGACGGTGCGCCTGCTGCGGCCACGGCGTCAGAAATGAAAAAGCTCATTAAATTTCCCTCATAGATGAATTATCAGACGTTAAAGGCGGAACTTCTTTGCCCGTCCGTTGGTAGAACTCGTTTACAAAGCGCTCTAATTTACCCTCTTCGATGGCCTGGCGTAAACCTGCCATCAGGCGCTGGTAATAGCGCAGATTGTGAATCGTATTGAGACGCGCGCCCAGTATTTCGTTACAACGGTCCAGATGATACAAGTAGGCGCGGCTGTAATTGCGACAGGTGTAACAATCACATTCCGCATCCAGTGGTGCGGTGTCATCTTTGTATTTCGCGTTGCGGATTTTCACCACACCGTCAGTGACAAAAAGATGGCCGTTACGCGCGTTGCGGGTTGGCATCACACAGTCGAACATATCGACGCCGCGACGGACCCCTTCCACCAGATCTTCAGGCTTACCGACACCCATCAGATAGCGCGGTTTATCCTGCGGCAGCTGCGGGCAGACGTGCTCAAGAATACGGTGCATGTCCTGTTTAGGCTCACCCACCGCCAGGCCGCCCACAGCGTACCCATCAAAGCCAATCTCTACCAGACCTTTCACCGACACATCTCGTAAATCTTCGTAAACCGAGCCCTGGATGATACCGAACAGCGCATTTTTGTTACCCAGGCTGTCAAAACGGTCACGGCTGCGTTTTGCCCAGCGCAGCGACATCTCCATTGAACGTTTGGCATAGTCCCAGTCCGCCGGGTACGGCGTACATTCGTCGAAGATCATGACGATGTCGGAGCCGAGGTCATACTGAATCTCCATCGACTTTTCAGGATCGAGGAAAATGGCGTCGCCGTTGATGGGGTTACGGAAGTGCACGCCCGCTTCGGTGATCTTGCGGATGTCGCCCAGGCTGAAGACCTGGAAACCGCCCGAATCCGTCAGGATCGGCCCTTTCCACTGCATAAAGTCATGCAGGTCGCCATGCAGTTTCATGATCTCCTGGCCGGGACGCAGCCAGAGATGGAAGGTATTGCCCAGAATGATCTGTGCGCCGGTCTCCTGCACTTCTTCCGGCGTCATGCCTTTTACCGTGCCGTAGGTACCGACCGGCATAAACGCCGGGGTTTCCACCACGCCGCGATCAAAAACCAGACGGCCACGGCGCGCGCGCCCGTCTGTGGTATCAAGTTCAAATTTCACAAAGCCTCCACCGGAGAAACAGTCCGATGTCTAATTAAACGTGGCGCATGATAACAACCACAGAAGCTGCTATACAAGCCAGCCAGTCACCCGATCGGGGACGCCGTCATTGTATTACAGGATTTATCGATTTCTGCGCAATTGTGTCAATTTTTTGTCACAAATTTGTCACACTTAAAACATAAGGGAGCGGGTTTTCAGAAGATGCACCATCTTTCCAGGAGTTCTTGATCATGGCCTCATCCAGTGACAAAATCCTCCGACTTTAACTATGGACACAAGAATGTTTAATCTGTTCGCGCGGTATACAACCGTAGGCATAATCAACACGCTAATTCACTGGCTGACTTTTGCAATTTTCTACAAGTCTGGTCAGCCTCAGGCACTTGCTAATTTCATCGCATTCTGTGCAGCTGTAACATTCTCCTTCTTTGCAAATGCAAGATGGACGTTCAGCACTGAAGCGACGACGATCAGATACATCATGTATGTTTTCTTCATGGGGATAGTTGCCATCATGATTGGATCATACTCTGACAGATTACACGTCCCTCCTGTCATGACGTTGTTTGTATTCTCATGCGTAAGCCTGGTGTGTGGTTTTTTTTATTCTAAGTTCATAATATTCAGGAAGAAAAAATGAAAATATCTCTTATTGTCCCTGTTCTCAATGAAGAGGAAGCGATACCTATTTTCTATTCAGCAGTGAGGGAGTTAGACCAGTTCAAAGGGAAAGATGTTGAGATAGTATTTATTAATGACGGCAGTTCAGATGGCACCGAAAGCATTATTAATCGCCTTTCATCTGAAGATGACCTTGTTAAGGCCATATCTTTCACAAGGAATTTCGGCAAAGAGCCAGCGCTTTATGCGGGACTGGAATTTGCCACCGGTGACGCCATCATACCTATAGATGTTGATCTACAGGACCCTATCGAAGTCATTCCTGAGCTTATCGCTAAGTGGCAAGAAGGTTATGATGTCGTTCTTGCAAAGAGAGCAGACAGAAGCTGTGACAGCTACCTGAAGCGTAGAACTGCATCAGCTTTCTACAGGATGCACAATAAAATAAGCAATCCAAAAATAGAAGAGAATGTCGGCGACTTCCGCCTTATGTCGAAAGACATTGTGAAAAGCATTTTGCGCCTTAAAGAAAGAAATATTTTCATGAAGGGTTTACTTAGCTGGGTCGGAGGAAAGACTGCTGTCGTTGAGTATCGCCGGGAAGACCGGGTGGCTGGAAAGAGTAAATTCAATGGCTGGAAGTTGTGGAACCTGGCGCTAGAGGGGTTTACATCTTTTTCAACTTTCCCACTTCGTATATGGTCATACATAGGATTGACTGTGGCCGGTCTTTCTTTCTTTTATGGATTATTCATGATTTTTGAAAAGTTAGTATATGGAAATGCGGTGCATGGATATACGTCCATTATGGTTTCAATACTTTTCCTCGGCGGTGTTCAGTTGATCGGCATCGGCGTTCTGGGTGAATATATCGGAAGGATATATATCGAATCAAAAAGGAGACCAAAGTTTATTTTAAAAAACAACACAGATAAATAAATCATTTAAATTATCGGACTCCCTTATAATGACAAACACAGAACAGAATAAATCATACCTATTTTTTTTAATTTCAACATTTTCACTTATTTTATCAATATATACCTCTGGCAAGTACTTTACGCTTGATGCAGATACAATAAACTCTGCATTAGTCTGGGGAGAAATAGAAAGAAGCGGATTTCATGCAATAAAAGAATGGATCCCAACTGATGACAATTGGTATCTCTCAGTATACCCTATTCATTTTATTATTTATAAAATATTCGGATATGAGTCAATAAACACTCTTATTGCAATATCATCTCTACAGGTCTTCACTTGCGCCATTATATCATTCCTGATATTAAGCAAAATAACATCAAATAAAAACTCTATCTTTATAGTTCCTTTTTTATGTTTCCTCCCTTATTTTTGTTACAAGGTTGGATTTATCTCCCATCCATTTTCTCATAACACATCGAATCTTTATGGTCTTTTGTTAATTTACGTAAACCTGCGAATAAATCGTAAGATTTTAGCATCCATAATCTCCTCACTAATAATATTGATTGCTGGCGTCTCTGATCCCTGGTATATTGCATCATTTGGTATTCCTTTTTTATTGTACCAACTTTTAAGTGACAGCACGGATAAAAAAAATAAATTCATCCCTTCTACAATAGCACTCATTTCCTTATTGATTTATTTCAGCCATATAATCCAGAACTGGCTCGCAGTGCCTTTATCCCATTTTCATCTGGCCAGCATTGAAGTAATAAAATCCAATATATATTGGTATGCGTATGGGATAGGTTCTATGTTAAACTTATTCTACGCTGACAATGAAATTTCAAGGATTGCATCATTTGTCGTTATCATGACCCTTGGCGTTTATGGTTTATACAAATTATATTTCGCTGAAAAAAACGCAATATCTTTCTTACTTGTTATGAGTGTGGCAGGGATATCTGGAGCTTATATATTGGGCTCCCCAGAAAAACAATACTATTCCGCCAGGTTCTTAGTAAACATAGTTTATGTATTTTATATAATATCTTTTTTTATGATATTATCAAAGCATGGTTCAAAACATCTTTACATTATTGCAATTTCATTTATTTCCATCTCTTCCTTAGTTGTTCATTTGAAACAAAATAGTGACAATCTTGTCTCCTCTGCCGAATCTCAAGTTAAATTCATGGAACAAAACGGCCTGAATTATGGCTTTGGTCCATATTGGTCGGGTAATCCAAACGTCGTAAACTGGCTTTCGAAAGGGGAAATTGATTTCAGCCCTGTTATATTTAGAAATGACAATGGCTTTATTGATTGGAATACCCCCCATGCTCAATCTTTCAGAAACAAAATTAAACCTGGAAATAAGAAAACATTCATAATGTTATCTTCTGATGGCGAGTCATGCTCAAATATAGATCTATGCATTGATGGCATCAATAAACAATATGGAAAGCCCGATACAATCATAAAGTACCAAAGTTCTCTTTTCTACGTTTATGATAAAGGGTTAAATTAACATCTTATCCTGTCATTTATTAAAGGGGCTTAACGCCCCTTTTTTATGCATCATGATATGCTTTTTTTAATATTTCTGTCGAGATAGGCAGGAAACCTCTGCACCATAAATATATCAGGTTAGTTGCTGATACCTACTCTTTTACTGACGAAAAACCAGTTAGAGGATATGATATAGAAAAGGTCCTGAAGAGAATCCCTGATAGCCTTAACGCCTCCCCGCTTCCAAAAAAGTTAGCCATCCCCATCAACACCTTTTCAGAATGCTAACCTAAATTCGATGCAGATAAAGTACACTTCACCACAGCAGCGGCTGTTCAGATTCAGTGTGGCCGCGAAGCAGGCCGGATAATACCTGTGGTTGATAAGGGAATAAGAGAATTGGGTTTATGCAAAGGTAATTTGCATTGACCCTGTAACGGAACCGACATAGCAGTTTTTTTCTGTCATAACCTTCCCACCCGGCGAGCATTCCGTCTTGCGCGCCATTGAGCAGCAACTGGTCTGGTGCGCGCGACGCGGCAAGTAACACATGTACTGCCTGAATACCACGCGGCGCAACAGGTCATGGGTTAATAAATCAGTCGCCAACTTTTTCCAGCGGCGCCTGCGGATTTTTGCTGATAAACATCGCGTCACCATAACTGAAGAAACGATATTGCTCAGCCACGGCAGCGCGGTAGGCTGCCATGGTGTGCTGGTAACCGGCGAACGCCGAGACCAGCATAATCAGGGTAGATTCGGGCAGGTGGAAATTGGTGATCAGCGCATCGATCACCTGATAGTGGTAGCCCGGATAGATAAAAATCTGGGTATCGTCGAAGAACGGCGCAATCAGTGCATCCTGACTCGCTTTGGCCGCGCTCTCCAGCGAACGTACCGAAGTGGTGCCGACCGCGACCACCTTATTGCCGCGCGCCTTACAGGCCAGCACCGCATCCACCACCTCCTGCGGCACTTCCGCATATTCGGCGTGCATATGATGCTCTTCAATGTTGTCGACGCGCACCGGCTGGAAGGTTCCGGCCCCGACATGCAGCGTAACAAAGGCCATCTCAACGCCCTTCTCTTTCAGCGCCTGAAGCAGCGGTTCATCGAAGTGCAGACCGGCGGTCGGGGCCGCGACGGCACCCGGACGGGCGCTGTAAACGGTCTGATAAAGCTCGCGGTCAGCCTCTTCATCCGGGCGATCGATGTAAGGAGGCAGCGGCATATGACCGACGCTGTTCAGGATATCGAGCACCGCACGCTCATCGTCAATCACGATCTCGAACAGCGCATCGTGGCGCGCCACCATGGTCGCTTTAACGCTCTCATCTTCACCCAGCAACAGGGCGGCGCCCGGCTTAGGCGCTTTTGAGGCGCGCACATGGGCCAGCACGCGCTTGTCGTCAAGCATCCGCTCCACCAGCATTTCGATTTTGCCGCCGCTGGCTTTACGACCAAAGACGCGCGCCGGGATCACGCGGGTGTTGTTGAACACCAGCAGATCGCCTGGATTGAGCTTATCCAGCACGTCGGTGAAGACACCGTGCGTCAGTGCGCCGCTGGGACCATCGAGCGACAGCAGACGACAGCCGCTGCGCTGCGCCTGCGGATAGTGGGCAATCAGGGATTCGGGCAATTCAAAAGCAAAATCGGCGACACGCATGAAAGAGTTCTTTCTCAGGCAAAAACAGGCGGCACAGTTTAGCGGAAAATCGACCAATTCTGAACAACTGGCTGCGCAAAGGCAGTTCAGCCTATAATGCAGCATGAACTTTCTTGCACATCTCCATCTGGCCCAACTGGCTGACAGCTCGTTGCTCGGCAATTTAATGGCTGATTTTGTCCGGGGTAACCCGCACCAGCACTGGCCCACGCCGGTGGCGGACGGTATTCTGATGCATCGCCGGCTCGACGTGATGACCGATGCGCTGCCAGAAGTCCGCCGTGCCCGTCAGCTGTTCCGCCCGGAAACCTACCGCGTCGCCCCGATCACCCTCGATGTCATCTGGGACCATTTTCTCGCCCGTCACTGGCCGCAATTCACTCCCGACCTGACCCTGACGCAATTTTCGGCCGCCGCCGAGCGCGAAATCATGCCGCAGCTGGCGGCGACGCCCGAACCCTTTCAGCAACTGAACGCGGTGATGTGGCGCGAGCGCTGGTTTGAGCACTATGCCGAGCCTGCACGTCTGGAGCGAGTGCTGCAGGGTATGGCCAGTCGCCGCCCGCGCCTGGCGGCGCTGCGCGACTCTTATCAGGATTTCACGGAAAATTACGATCAGCTCGAAGCGCTGTTTTTCATTTTTTATCCGCGTTTAATGGCGCTGGCGACGGCCAGAACGCTGTAAAACCTGATTCTCTTCTGTCAGCCGGCGGCTGCCGGCCATTAACGCACAAAAAAGCGGGCTGACCGCCCCTTCCCCATCTTGCCATCGCGTCTCATCTGCGGCTTAATGAAGCCTTTCTTAACAATAGTTAAGCAAACCACACAGCCAGAACGCCTGTTCAGGCGCGACTTCCGTTCGCTATGGCAAAAAAATCATAAGAGGGAAAGATGTCATCCGCTTCGCATTCTGAAATTGACGCGCGTTATCGTTACGCCTGCGACATCGCCCGTGCGGCGGCCAGCCGGGCTTATTCCTGGTATCAGCAGCGTCAAAACCTGGTGGTGGAACACAAGAGGGATCTGCAGGACGTGGTCAGCGAAGCCGATCGCAACGTCGAAGCCTTAATCAAAACGCTGATTGAGGAGCGCTTCCCGGAGGATGCCGTTTACGGTGAAGAGAGCGGCGGCGAAATGGGTCATGCCCGGTTTATCTGGGTCGTCGATCCGATTGACGGCACCGCCTGTTTCGTTAACGGCCTGCCTAACTGGTGCGTTTCACTGGCGGTGGTGTGTGACGGTGAACCGGTGATTGGCGTGGTATGCGATCCCAATCATCAGGAGCTGTTCCATGCCCGACAGGGCCAGGGCGCATGGGTCAATGAGACCCGGCTGCAGGTTCACGCCGCGCAGCAGCTCAACGAAGGCTTGCTCGGCATCAGCAACTCCAGCCGCACCGGCGCGGAAAGCGTCACCCGACTGATCGGCGGGCTGATTCAACAGGGCGGGATGTTTATCCGCATCGGTTCCGGCGCGCTGACCAGTGCCTGGACGGCGGCGGGCCGGCTGATTGGCTACTACGAAGCGCATATGCATCCTTGGGATAGCCTGCCGGGTATCGTGCTGATGCGCGAGGCGGGCGGCATGACCAACGATTACCTCGCTAACGACGGCCTGAAAAACGGCAATCCGGTATTGCTGGCGAACGCTGCACTCTATCCACAGATCAAAGCGCTGACCGGCAATCGCGCGCTGGATGAATAAATGATGCGTAACCGGTGGCGCGGCTGGGTGTTAACGCTAAGTTCACTCTGGCTGCTGAGTCTGCCGCTGCAGGCGGCACCGCAGCCCCACTACCAGCTGGAGAAAGTGGTTGAGCTGAGCCGCCACGGCGTGCGGCCACCGACCCCCGGCAACCGGAAAGAGATCGAAGCCGCCAGCCAGCAATCCTGGCCGGTGTGGTCAACGGCGGATGGCGAGCTGACCGGTCACGGTTACAGCGCCGTAGTCAACAAGGGGCGCTGGCAGGGCGAGCACTATCGCCAGCTCGGTTTGCTGCCGGCTGGCTGTCCCTCCTCAGCCGAGGTCTATCTGCGCGCCAGCCCGCTCCAGCGCACCCGTGCCACCGCTCAGGCGATCGCTGACAGCGCGTTTCCGGGCTGCGGCGTGCCAATCCATTACGTGGCGGGTGAGATTGATCCGCTGTTCCAGAGCGATAAGCTGGAAATCGCAAAAACCGATCCCGATCGGGAGTTAGCGGCAAAGCAGCAGAAAGCGGGCGATCTGGCACAGCTACAGCAGCAACTGCAGCCGGCGATTCAGCAGCTGAAAGCGGCGGTCTGCCCACCCACCGATCGCTGTGATTTTTTTGATCGGCCATGGCAATTCAAACAAACCCGCAGCGGCAACACCTATGTTCAGGGGCTGAGCGTGATGGCCAGCATGGTGGAGACGCTGCGGCTGGGTTACAGCGAAAATCTGCCGTTCGATCAGCTGGCGTGGGGACATATCACCCGTGCGGCGCAGATCACCTCGCTGCTGCCGCTGCTGACCGCCAATTATGATCTCAGCAACGACCTGCTCTATCAGGCGCAGCGTCGGGGCTCAATTCTGCTTAACGCGATGCTGACTGAAATGACCAGCACAACCTCTTCTACCCGCTGGCTGATTCTGGTGGCGCATGACACCAATATTGCGATGGTGCGTACGCTACTGGGATTTGACTGGCAGTTGCCCGGCTACGCCCGTGGCAATATCCCGCCCGGCAGCAGCCTGGTGCTGGAGCGCTGGCGCGACAGCCAGAGCGGCGAGCGTTTTCTGCGGCTTTACTTCCAGGCGCAGAGCCTGGATGGCCTGCGGCAGTTACAGCCGATTGATGATACACAGGGTTTATTACGTCAGGAGTGGCATCAGCCAGACTGCAGGATCACCGATGTCGGCCTGCTTTGCCCTTATCAATCGACGCTGACGCAATGGCAAAAACGGCTGGACAACAGCGCCACGATGCCGGTTTCGGTCAGATTACCCTGATCCTGCGGCTAATCAAATTTACGCCGCTGTGGCTGTGCAGCGCTGCCACGATTAATTAATTGAATCAGCGCGGGCGGGGAGTTTTCTTATTTAAAATAGCCTGGCTACCAGCGGCGTTAATTTTGTTTTACGATAACCCCGTCAATCATCCCTTTTTATTTCTCTGATTCTCTTGAATATTTCGGCGACTGGTTTCGCCGTTTTTTTATTTGTTCGCCGCTCCCTGCCATGCACTCATCCTCCAGCCTGACCTCCTCACCGCCGGGTTTTACCTGACGGCCAGCTCAATCCCTGTCAATCATCCGTTGCCCACGCTAAAGGATATTCCACCCTCTGTAACCTGCCGCCGTCACGCCTGTTCTGGCGCAGAGAGGTTGCTAAGAAGATGATGCCGGGAAGGTCAAAGGTTGGGATCAGGGAAGAGAATGGCAGAGGCGGCATGACGCCTGCGGCTCCCCGGATGCCGGGGAGCCGCAAAGGGATTAGTGTGGCTTACGCACCAGCTTATAGCCCAGCAGCAGCACCACTATCCACACCACGCCGACATAGAGCGACACCCGGGTATCCGGGAAATAGCCAATCAGCGCAATGATGAAGCAGAGGAAGGCGACACCGACACCGGCGGTCCAGCTGCCGCCTGGCAGCGCGAACTTCAGCTGGCTGGCGGCCTGTTTGCCGATTTTGCGGCGGAAGGCGATCTGCGACAGCAGAATCATGATCCACACCCAGACCGTGGCAAAGGTCGCCAGCGAGGCGATCACCAGGAACACCTTCTCCGGCATCAGGTAGTTGAGATAGACCGCAATCAGCATCGCGAACATCATCACCACCACCGTCACCCACGGAATGCCGCGGGAAGAGACTTTCATAAACATCTTCGGTGCATGTCCCTGCTGGGCCATACCGTGCAGCATACGGCCCACGCCAAACACGTCGCTGTTAATGGCGGAGAGTGAGGCGGTCAGCACCACAAAATTCAGAATCGAGGCCGCCGCCGCAATTCCCAGATGCTGGAAGGTCAGCACAAACGGACTGCCAGAGGTGCCTACCTGGTTCCACGGATAGATCGACATAATCACAAACAGGGTGCCGACATAAAACACCAGGATGCGCCACGGCACCGAGTTAATGGCACGGGGAATCGACTTCTCCGGGTCCTTCGCTTCCCCGGCGGTGATACCGATAATTTCGATCCCGCCGTAAGCAAACATCACCATTTGCAGCGACAGCAGCATCCCGACCACGCCGTGGGCAAAGAAGCCGCCGTTGGTCCACAGATTGTGGATGCCGGTCGGCTGGCCACCGTTGCCGATGCCCCAGATAATCATGCCGAAACCGGCGAGGATCATCACGATAATGGTGGCGACCTTAAAGAAGGAGAACCAGAACTCCACTTCGCCGAACACCTTCACGCTCATCAGGTTGACCGCGCCGATAATCAGCACCACGCTCAGTACCCAAATCCAGTGCGGCACCTCAGGAAACCAGACGCCCATATAGATGCCGAACGCCGTCACATCGGCGATCGCCACAATCAGGATTTCAAAGCAGTAAGTCCAGCCGGTGATGTAACCGGCCATCGGGCCGAGATAGTCCTGGGCGTAGCGTGAGAAGGAGCTGGCCTGGGGATTGTTGACGGACATCTCGCCCAGCGCGCGCATGATGATGTAGGCCACTGCCCCGCCGATAATATAGGCGAGCAGCACGCTGGGTCCGGCCATTTTGATCGCATCGGCGGAACCGTAAAACAGCCCGGTGCCAATCGCCGATCCCAGCGCCATAAAGCGGATGTGGCGCGTGCTCAGTCCGCGTTTGAGCTTGTTGGTTTCTTGCATAACAACCTGTACCTGTGAAATGAAAAAACCACGGGCAAGCCCGTGGTTAAAGAAAAATCAGTGCCGTCTGTTACGAGTGAACGGTGACCTGTTCGCGTCCCTTAACCCGATCGACCACGGCGGCAATCAGCAGCATCACCAGCGATGGCGGCAACCAGGCAAGACCCTGATCGGCCAGCGGCAGATGCTGACTGAATGCAGGCAGCAAATCTTTAAACCCGGTAGTTTTAATCGCATCCACAATACCGAACAGCAGGCTGATCAGCATAGCAGGCGCGATAATCCGGCTGCTCTTGTTCCACCAGTTCAGGGTGAAGCTCAGCACCACCAGCACGATACAGGGCGGATAAATTGCCGTCAGTACCGGGATGGAAATCTGAATCAGGTGGCTCAGGCCGAGGTTCGACACCACCATCGAGAACAGACCAAGGATAAACACCAGCGTTTTATACGACAACGGCAGGTATTGCGCAAAAAATTCCGCACAGGCGCAGGTCAGACCCACGGCAGTGACCATACAGGCGATGAAGATCAGCGTGGCCAGGAAGAAGCTGCCCATGTTACCAAAGGTGTGCTGAACATAGGCATGCAGAATCGCTGCACCGTTGGCGTTTTGATCCACCAGCGCCCCGCTGCCCGCGCCCAGTTTAAACAGGCAGAGATAAACCAGCGTCAGGCCAACACCGGCAATCAGGCCGGCCAGCACGGTATAGCGCGTCAGCAGCGCGGCATTATCTACGCCGCGTGAACGGGCAGCATTGACGATGACGATGCCAAACACCAGCGCGCCCAGCGTATCCATGGTCAGATAACCATTAACAAAGCCGCTGGAGAAGGCCGCACGCTGATAATCGGCCGTGGCCGGAATGGTGCCGCCTGCTGGCCACACCAGCGCGGCAACGCCCAGCACGGTCAGCGCCACAATTTTCAGCGGTGCCAGGAAGTGGCCCACGGTATCGAGCAGTTTGCCTGGATAAAGCGACACGCCAATCACCAGCGTAAAGTAGACCAGACTGTAGATAAACAGCGGCATCGCGCCTTCACCGGTCAGCGGGGCAATCCCCATCTCAAACGAGACGGTCGCGGTGCGCGGCGTGGCGAACAGCGGCCCGACCGCCAGATAGCAGACGGTGGCCAGCACCAGACCGGCAACCTTACCGATAGGCGTACTGAGCGCATCGACGCCGCCGCCGACGCGCGCCAGCGCGACCACGGTCATTACCGGCAGACCCACAGCGGTGATCAGAAAGCCAATAGCGGCGGTCCAGACGTGTTCACCAGACTGGATGCCCACCATCGGCGGGAAAATGATGTTGCCCGCGCCAACAAACAGGGCAAATGTCATGAAGCCCAGCGCGAGAATGTCTTTCGAAGTTAAACGATGTGTCATACGGCCTGTCACTGATGTTGCGGTGGAAGTTGAGTGAGTGTTGTCCCCTTGCTGCGTTAAAACCCCGACCAGCCAGCCAATGTCAGCGCATTATGCTCGTCGTGAGGTGAAGCGCAGGTGATTTAAACTGCTTTTTTTCTGTTCACGGAGGGATGGATCGACAACGGGGCTAAGTAAAACGTTTATAGCGGGGAAAGGCAATACGGGATCGGAAAACCAGAAGGATATCCCGCTATTTAGAACGGAGCCAGTGGATAGCGTTGATTTTTAGCGCAGGCACCCAAGATGATGTGCCTAAATAATAAACAGACCGCGAGAATTACCCGCATCAGGCCGCTGATAAATGCACAAAAGGCGCGTTTTACGCGCCTGTTTGCACAGCTTTACAGCATTACCACACCTGTTTTGCGATATCGACCACCAGCCGAATCTTCTGCCACTGCTGATCTTCGCTCAGGCTGTTGCCCTCTTCGGTGGAAGCAAAGCCGCACTGCGGGCTAAGGCAGATCTGGCTGAGGCTCACATATTGTGCGGCTTCGGCCAGTCGCGCTTTCACCTGCGCCGGATCTTCCAGTTCACCCGATTTGGTGGTGATCAGACCCAGTACCACCTGCTGATGTCCCGGCTTAATGAAGCGCAGCGGCTCGAAACCGCCGGAGCGGGCATTATCATATTCCAGGAAGAAGGCGTCGACGTTGACGCTGCCAAACAGGATCTCCGCCACCGGCTCGTAGCCGCCTTCTGAGATCCAGGTTGAACGGAAATTGCCGCGACAGACATGCAGGCCCACGGTCAGGTCGGCCGGTTTATCTTCCAGCGCCTTGTTCAGCACCTGCGCATAGGTCCGCGCCAGCGCTTCCGGATCGTCGCCACGCGCCCGGATCTCACGCTTCTGATCTTCTGAGCAGAGGTAGGCCCAGACGGTGTCATCCAGCTGCAGATAACGGCAGCCCGCATCGTAAAACGCTTTGATCGCATCTTTGTAAGTCTGGGCCAGATCGTCAAAGTAATCCGCCAGATCCGGGTAAACCTGCGCGTCGATCACTTTGCGCCCGCCGCGGAAGTGCAGCACGCTGGGGCTGGGAATGGTCATTTTCGGCACGGCGTCACCGGCAACGCTTTGCAGGAAACGGAAGTGATCCAGCATCGGATGGCTGGAAAAGCCGAGCTTGCTTACCACTTTCACGCCATGGGCTTTGGTCTGCACACCGTTGAACTGAATCCCCTGCTCGGCTTCATATGCTTCTACCCCATCCAGGCCGTAGAAAAAGTCGAAGTGCCACCAGCCGCGACGAAACTCGCCATCGGTCACCACCTGCAGACCATTTTCACGCTGCTTCGCGACCACATCACGAATGGCGTCATCTTCAACCTGGCGCAGGGCGGCGGCATCAATCTCTCCGGCAGCAAACTGCTCACGCGCCTGCTTAATGGCGGCGGGACGGAGGAAACTGCCAACGGTATCGGCACGGAACGGGGCGGTTTGTCTTTGCATGATCACTCCTGACTCGCCTGCCGATGGTTACGGCAGGAAATAATTGCATTCTGATATAAATAGACATCTGGATGGCTAAACGTCTAAGCGGAGAGTGACATGGGTTGCGTTCCGTTGCAACAGAAGAAAATTCAACAGACGTGAAGAAAATTCATGTTGATGGCAGCAAGGCGGCAGCGCATCGCCGTTACCATCAGTGCAGCGCTGCGCGTGCCTCTGCCATCTGACGATCAGAGAGCGGCAGGTAACCCGCTTCGCTGACGCGACGCTGTCCCTGCACCGAGAGCACCTGTTGCAGAAAGGCGGCGACCAGCGGCGGTAACGGCTTACCCGGTGCCTTGTTGACGTAGAGATAGAGCGGACGCGCCCACGGATAGCGGCCGCTGCGGATCGCTTCCGCATCGGGTGGCACAGCTTCGCCCTGCGGGTTAACCACCGACAGCATCTTTACGCCGCTGAGATGGAAGCCAAAACTGGCGTAGCCAATGCTGCGGGGATTGCCGGCCACCGCCTGCACCACCGCCGCCGATCCGGGAAATTCCGCGACGTCGTTGCGAAAATCGCCCTGACAGAGCACCTGCTGCTTGAAGAAACCCCAGGTGCCTGAGGCGGAGTTGCGGCCGTAGCGCTGGATGGGTCGTCGGGCCCACCCGGCGCCCTGGGCACCGAGATCGCCCCAGCGCTGCGGCACTGACGTTGCGCCGCACAGTCGGGTAATGGAGAAGATGGCGTCGAGCTGACGCGGCGTGATCTGCTGTAGCGGGTTGCGCTGATTCACCACCACCACTAGCGCATCCATGGCCACCGGCACCGCCAGCGGCGGATAACCATAGCGCGCTTCAAACGCCTGACGCTCATCTGCCTGCATCGGCCGGCTCATCGGGCCGAGCTGCGCGGCGCCAGCCGCCAGCGCCGTGGGTGCGGTCGAGGAGCCGGATGCCTGCACCTGCACATTGACCCCCGGTGCCTGTCGGCTGAAATCCTCACCCCACAGCGTCATCAGATAACCGAGAGTATCGGAGCCAACGCTGCTGAGGTTGCCCGACAGCGCGCCGGACTGTGCCAGCGCCATGCCCGGCAGCAGCGTAACGATCAATAAAAGAAAGAGGCGCATCAGGGAGATCCGGCAGCGATTAATGAACGGCATTCTCCTGCATCCCACCGCTGACAATCAACCTTGCTGGCAGGGTAAAGGTAAAACAGGTCTCCTGATGCGGCACGCTGGTGATATCCAGCCGCGCATTATGGTGGCTCAGGGCATGTTTCACGATCGCCAGCCCCAGCCCGCTGCCGCCGGTGGCGCGCGATCGCGCTTTATCGACCCGGTAGAAGCGCTCGGTGAGACGGGGAATATGTTCCGCGGCGATGCCCGGTCCATTGTCGCAGACCCGGAAGGTGGCGCCCTGCTTGCTGCGCAGCCAGCTGATATCGATGCGGGTACCGTCTGGCGTGTGGTTCACCGCGTTGTAGACCAGATTGGAGATAGCACTGCGCAGCTGCTCATCGTTGCCGAACACTTTCAGATGCGGGTCGGTATGGAAATGGAGGTCGTGCCGCCCGTTGCTCAGGGTCGCGGCCTCATGCTGCAGCAGCTTCAGCATCACCGGCACGTCAACCTTCTCTTTCAGGTCGATCGCCGGTGCGGCTTCAATTCGCGACAGCGTCAGCAGCTGTTTGACCAGGCTGTCCATGCGGCGCGTCTGCTCCGACATGGTGTGCAGCGCTTTGCCGCGCGAACGCTCGTTCATCACCGAGTCGTTCATCATCTCCAGATAGCCCTGCAGCACCGTCAGCGGAGTCCGCAGCTCATGGCTGACGTTGGCAAAGAAATTACGCCGCGCGCCTTCCAGCTGATGCATCTGCGTCACGTCGCGCGCCACCAGCAGCCACTGCCCTTCGCTGTAGGGCATGACGCGAAACTCCATGTGATACTGGTTATTCAGCACCAGCGTTAACGGCTTATCGAAATCACGCTGGCGGATATAGCGCGAGAACTCCGGGTAACGCAGCAGGTTAAGGATGTTCTGGCCATTATCTTCCGGCCAGCGTAGCCCGAGATGCTGTTGCGCCAGCCCGTTGCACCAGAAGATGGTGCCCTCTTCGGTGGTGAGGATCACCGCATCCGGCAGCGACTCGGCGCCGCTGCGAAAGCGTTTAATCAGGTTGCCGAGCTCACGCCGCCGCCGCCGGTTGCGTAACTGCATCTGATAAAGCCCGTAAAACAGCGGTTCCCAGCTGGCGCGTCCGGCAGGCGGCGTCATGGTACGATCGAGCCATAACCAGTGCGACAGCCGCATCAGGTTGTGAAAATGCCACAGCAGCACCGCCAGCACGCTCAGCAGCAGCCACCACGGCAGATAGCCGAACAGCAGACCGAGCAGCAACGCAGGCAAACAGGCCAGCAGCAGTTCTGACAGTAATCTCTTCCAGGAGAGGCGTTCCAGCACGGTGAAAACTCCGTTTAGTAGCGGGCAGAGAAACGATACCCTGTTCCACGGACGGTTTGTACCATGCGATCGTGGCCGGAGACTTCCAGCGCTTTACGTAAACGGCGAATGTGAACATCGACGGTGCGATCTTCAACATACACATTGGTGCCCCAGACGTGGTTCAGCAACTGTTCGCGGCTGTAGACCCGCTCCGGGTGCGTCATAAAGAAGTGCAGCAGTTTGTATTCGGTCGGTCCCATTTCCAGCGGCGTGGTTTCCGACATCACCCGATGCGAGGAGGGGTCCAGACTCAGCCCCTGCATCTCAATCACCTCTTCCACCGCCATCGGAGAGATACGGCGCATGACCGCTTTGATGCGCGCCATCAGCTCTTTCGGCGAAAAAGGCTTGGTGATGTAATCGTCAGCACCGACTTCCAGCCCGCGCACCCGGTCTTCCTCTTCACCGCGGGCGGTCAGCATCATCACCGGGATATCACGGGTCATCGCTTCGCGTTTCAGGTGTTTGATAAACTGAATGCCGCTGCCGCCAGGTAACATCCAGTCCAGCAGGATCAGATCGGGCCAGGGTTCAATCAGCTTACCCACTGCGCTGTCATAATCTTCCGCCTCGATTGGCTGATAGTCGTTCTGCTCCAGAACAAAACACAACATTTCACGGATTGGGGCTTCATCTTCCACAACCAAAATGCGCTTAGCCATTATTACTCCTGCTGATATGACGGCTGTCACTGAGATTCGCGGCGCCATTATGCGTCAGATTTGTGACACTTTTATGAAAAACATAACCCGCCTGTAACCCCGTTGGTAATCATTTATGACAGCGCAGCGACAATTTTTTGCTTTGGCCGCAGAGCCAGTATAATCGCCGGGCGAATCACAACGGCAGGGACTCTTATGCGCATCATTCATACTGCGGACTGGCATCTGGGGCAGTTCTTTTACAACAAAAGTCGGGCGGCGGAACATCAGGCGTTTCTCGACTGGCTGTTGATCCAGATTGAACAGCATCAGGTGGATGCGTTAATCGTCGCCGGCGATCTGTTCGATACCGGCACCCCGCCCAGCTACGCGCGCGAAATGTTCAACCGCTTTGTGGTGGCGCTGCAACCCAGCGGCTGCCAGCTGATTGTGCTGGCGGGTAATCACGACTCGGTGGCGACGCTCAATGAGTCGCGCGAGCTGCTCGCCTGTCTGAATACCCGGGTGATCGCCACGCCGCAGGCGGAGAGTGACGTGATGGTGCTCACTACCCGTCAGGGCGAACCGGGCGTGCGGCTGTGCGCCATTCCTTACCTGCGACCGCGCGACATCCTGCGCAGCCGCGCCGGTCAGTCCGGACGTGACAAGCAGACGTCGCTGCTGGAGGCGATTGCTCACCACTATCAGCAGCGCGTTGCCGCCGCACGGGCGCTGGAGCCGGCACTGCCGATCGTGGCGACCGGCCATCTCACCACCGTCGGCGTCAGCCAGAGCGACTCGGTGCGTGACATCTATATCGGCACGCTGGACGCCTTTCCGGCCTCCGCCTTTCCGGACGCTGATTACATCGCGCTGGGCCACATTCATCGTGCTCAGCGGGTAGCGGGCAGTGAGCATATCCGCTACAGCGGCTCGCCGATTCCGCTCAGTTTTGATGAGCTGGGCAGTGAAAAAAGCGTCTTCCTGCTGGAATTTACCGCCAGCGGTCTGCAATCGGTGAGCCCGCTGGTGGTGCCGCAGGTGCAGCCGATGCAGGTGCTGAAAGGCTCGCTGGCGCAGATTGCGCAGCAGCTCAGCGCATTCAGCGACGTGCCGCAGGAAAAGCCGACCTGGCTGGATATCGAAGTCACGACCCAGGAGTACCTCAGCGATCTGCAGCGACAGGTGGAAACCCTGACCGCAGAACTGCCGGTGGAAGTCTTACTGTTACGCCGCAGCCGTGAGCAGCGCCAGCACAGCCTGGCACGGCTGGATAACGAAACCCTGAGCGAGCTGAAAGTGGAAGAGGTGTTTGCCCGTCGGCTGGCGCTGGATAGCGAACTGCAGCCGCAGCAGATCGACCAGATGACCACGCTATTCCGCCAGACGCTGGCCGATATCGGGGAGCCACAATGAAGATCCTCACGCTACGCTTTAAAAACCTCAACGCACTGCGTGGCGAATGGTTTATCGATTTCCGTGCCGAACCCTTTGCCAGCAACGGCCTGTTCGCGATTACCGGCGCAACCGGCGCAGGCAAAACCACCCTGCTGGATGCTATTTGTCTGGCGCTCTATCACCAGACGCCGCGCCTCGGAGCCATTTCCCAGAGTCAGAATGCGCTGATGACCCGCGACTGCGCCGAGTGTCTGGCCGAAGTCGAATTTGAGATCAAAGGCGAAGCCTGGCGCGCCTTCTGGAGCCAGAACCGCGCCCGCGGCACCGCCGACGGCAAACTGCAGGCACCACGGGTTGAGCTGGCGCGCTGTGCCGATGACACCATCGTCGCCGACAAGGTCGGCGACAAGCTCAGGCTGATCGAGACCCTCTCCGGTCTCGACTTTGAACGCTTTACCCGCTCTATGATGCTGTCACAGGGCCAGTTCGCCGCTTTCCTCAACGCCAAAGCCAGCGAACGTGCCGAACTGCTGGAGGAGCTGACCGGCACCGAAATTTACGGCCTGATCTCCATGGCGATCTATGAACGTCATAAAGAGGCCAGGACCGCGCTGGATCTGTTGCGCAGCCGGGCGGGAGCGATGGCGCTGCTGGATGATGAAACACGCACCGCGCTGCAACAGCAGATCGCCCGGCTGAGCGAGGCGGAACAGACGCTGAGCCGCGATTATCAGCAGGCTCAGCAGCAGCAGCAGTGGCAGCAACAGGCGCTGCAATTAGAGCAGGAGATCGCCACGGCGAACACGGCTCTGCAGCAGGCTGAAGCAGCAGCACAGGCCGCCGAAGCGGATCGGCAGCGACTGGCGCGCAGCGAACCGGCTGAAAAACTGCGACCAGCTCTGCAACAGCGCGACCAGCTGGCGCAGGAGCAGCATGAAGTGCGCGGCCGCCAGCAGCAGCTCACCGAGGCCCATCAGCGGGCGCAGACTGAACAACAGCGCCAGCAGCAGCTTACCGCCGCGGCGCAGGCCGCCGCTGAACAGGCGCACCAGCAACAGCAGCAGCAGGAGAGCCTGCTCAACGAACAGGTCATCCCGCTTGATCAGTCACTGCGCGTGCTGCAACAACAGCTGACCCGGCAGCAGCAGGAAAAAGATCGCCAGCAGCAGCAGTACGATCAGACCCAAAGCGCGTTAACGGAACAGACCCGCCAGCTAACCGCGTTACAACAGGCGATCGCCGGGCAACAAACCCTGCGACAGCAGTTAGCCGATATGGCGCAATGGGGCGCTTTGCTGCCGCTGTGGCAGGAACGCTTCGCCCAGCTGGCGCAGCGTGAAGCGACGCTGGCCGGACTGGCCCAACAGCAGCAGCAACAGCAGCAGAAGATCGCGGCGCAGCAGGCCGAACGGGAGCAGCAGGCGCAGCAAGCATTACCGCGCCAGCAAGCCGAACAGGCCGCTGCGCAGGCGCTGCTGCAAGCGGAGCAAGCACTAACTTCGCTCCAGGAGCAGCACCCGCCAGCGGCGCTGCGTGAAGCGCTGAGCCAGCTGCACGCCAGCCGCGCGGCGCGCCAGCAGCTGCTGCTGCTCTCGACTCAGTGGCAACCGCTGCATCGGCAACAGAGTCAGCGCCAGCAGCAGCTGGCCGGGCTGGAAAAGGCCCACCAGCAGGCGGAGGTGGAATTACAGAGCCTGCGCGATCAGTGGAAACGCGAAAAACAGCAGCTGGACGATGTGGAGAAAATTTGCGCGCTGGAGCAGCAGATTGCCGATCTGTCGCACTATCGCGCCCAGCTGACGCCTGACCAGCCCTGCCCGCTGTGCGGCTCCTGCAGCCATCCGGCGATTGAGGCTTACAGCACGCTGGAAATCAGTGCCAGTCAGCAGCGGCGTGCGGCTCTGCAACAGCAGGTCGACGCGCTTCGCGAAGCGGGCACCGCCAAAAAAGAGCAACTGAAACAGTCGGCGATCCAGCAGCAGTCGCTGCGCGACGATATTGCAGAAACCCAGCGGCACATCACCGCGCTGGAGCAGCAATGGCAGGCGCTCAGCGGTGAGCTGGCACTTACCTTCACCTTGTCAGACGCTGACGCATTAGCCCAGTGGCGGCAGCAGCAAAGTGAACGGGAACAGCAGCTTGAGCAGCAACGGCTGGCGCTGGAAACCGCTGAACAGGCGCGCCAGGCGGCTAAAGACCATCATCTTCAGCAGGCGCAGATCTGGCAGCAGCATCTGCAGGCTGAGCAGCTGGCACAGCAGTCGCTGGATAACCTGCAGCAGGCACTCATCGCGCTACAACAGCACCAGCAGCAGGAACAGCATGACTGGCAGCAGGTGCAGGATGGGCTGCAACAGCAGTTCAGCCAGCATAACCTGACCTTGCCTGCCGCCGCTGAACGCGCGTCATGGCTGGAGACTCAGCAGGCCCGCTGGCAGCGCTGGCAGGAAAGTGAGCAGTTACTCGCTAACCTGCAGCCGCAGTTGCTGCGCGGCGAAACCCAGCTGGCTGCCCTGCAACAGCAGGCAGAACGGGAACAGCAGCAGCTGACCGCTCAGCAGCAGCAGTTGCACCACGAGCAGACCCGGCTCGATGAGATGCGCCAGCAGCGCCAGGCGCTGTTTGGCGATCGCGAGGTGGCTGACGCCCGTCAGCAGATGCAGCAGAGCCTCCGCCAGCACGAGGCGCAGCTCGCGCAGCTGCGGGATGGCTTACAGCAGACGCAAAGCGAGGTCAGCAGCCTGCAGGGTCAGCTGGCGATAGTGGCGAGTCAGCAGCAGACGCTTACCGCGCGCCTGGCCGAGGCGGAACAGCGGTTGCAGCAGGCGCTGGCCGCCACCGGTTTCAGTGATGAAGCCCGACTGCGCGCCGCGCTACTCGATGAACAGACGGTGCAGCAACTGCGCCAGCAGCTACAGCAGATCGATCAGCAACGGCAGCAGCAGCAGGCGCGGCTGACGGATCTGCATCAGCGGCTGGCGACCCACCAGCAGGCACAGCCTGCCGCGATGCCCGCTTCGGCCGAGGTCCTGGCGCAGCAGCTGGAACAGCTCCGGCTGGCGCTGCGTGACAATGCCAGCCAGCAGGGCCAGATCCAGCAGCAGTTGCAGAGCGATGCCCACCTGCGTGACCAGCAGCAGAGCCTGATGACGCAGATTGCCGGGGATGAAGCAGTGCTGGCGCAGTGGGGACTGCTTAACGATTTGATTGGCTCGGCCAGCGGCGATAAGTTCCGCCGCTTTGCTCAGGGCTTAACGCTGGATCATCTGGTGGCGCTGGCGAATCGCCAGCTCGATCGGCTGCATGGCCGCTATCTGTTGCAGCGTCGCGCGCAGGATCTGCTGGAGCTCGACGTGGTGGATACCTGGCAGGCTGACACGGCGCGCGATACCCGGACGCTGTCGGGTGGCGAGAGCTTCCTCGTCAGCCTGGCGCTGGCGCTGGCGTTATCTGACCTGGTCAGCCACAAGACCCGCATTGAATCGCTGTTTCTGGATGAAGGGTTTGGCACGCTGGATGCGCAAACGCTCGATACCGCGCTCGACGCGCTGGATGCGCTCAACGCCAGCGGCAAAACCATCGGCGTGATCAGCCACGTTGAAGCGATGAAAGAGCGGATACCGGTGCAGATTAAAGTGCGGAAAATGAACGGGCTGGGCTACAGCCAGCTGGAGCTGCCGCAGGGATAGCGGGCGCCGCAGCGCCCGCTCTGCCACCGATCAGCGGGCGCTGATCAGCTTATAGCGCGGGCCGGTCAGCAAACCGCCCTGCTCGTTCTGCGCCAGCAGGCGATTGCTGGTGAGACCGGCAATCGAATGGGCTTTGTCGCTGACGTTGCTGGCGATCTGGTTGATTGCCGCACTGACCAGCATGCCGACCAGACCACCGCTATTGTTGTTACCATCTTCATTGTCACTGGCGGAAGCGGAGCCCTGCCAGAGTTCTTTGCCACTGCGCAGATCCACCAGGCGCGCGGTCGCCGACACGGTGGTGACGCTGTCGATCACCCGGTAGCTGCTGCCGTACTCGCTGATGGAGATATAGAGCGCGCTATCGGCGTGAAAGATTTTATTCAGACGCGCCGGGCTGACCGCCTGGATTTCGCTGCCGCTGGTCAGGCCATTCTGCTGGAAAGTCTCTTCCACCACCGCCACCGGAAAAACGTAATAACCCGCTTCAGCCAGTGGCCGGGTAACCAGCGACGTAAGGCTGTGAGCGGCATTGATATCCGGCGCTTTGTTCTCGGCGGGTAACACCAGAATCGACGCCGGTTTACTGGCACGGAACGCGCTATAGTCATAGGGTTTTTTATGCTGCGCACAGCCGGTCAGCAGCAGCGCGGCCAGGGCGCCACACAGAACAATCAGTTTTTTCACCGGGTCACTCCTTGTTTGTTACTCATCAGAAAATCCATGTATGGGCCCGCTTCCGGAAACAGCTGCTTTTCGGTCGCAAACTGGCCGAAGGCTTTATGGGTATCGCCGGTTTTGGCGTAGAGCAGGCCGAGTTGCGCGTGCAGCCCTGGCGCAACCGGCTGGTTTGCCGCACGGGCTTTTTCAACGTCGAGATTCAGCGCGTCGATCTGCTTCAGTGGATCGCTATCCTTCTGATAGTAGCTATACAGCTGCTGCTGATAGTCGCCCCAGTAGTAAATCGTTTTCGGCGCTTTTGGCGCGCAGCCAGCCAGCAGTGCAGCCGCCATCAGCAGGCCGCCCAGTGTGATCGCTTTCATTTATGACTTCCTTATTTAGCCGGACGCCAGGCGCCGTTGTTGATTCCATCCACTAAATGATCGACTGCTTCGCGAATCGCCAGATCCATCACTTTGCCATTCAGCGTCGAGTCATAACTGCTGGTGCCGCCAAAACCGATGATCTCACGGGCTGAAAGCTGGTATTCGCCAGCGCCCTGCGCGCTGAACACCACTTCAGAGGTGGTGACATCCACCACGTTGAGATTGACTTTGGCATAGGCGATCTGGCTCTTACCGCGGCCCAGAATGCCCCACAGCTGCTGGTCACCCACTTCTTTGCGACCAAACTCGGTGATATCACCGGTGATGATATAGTTCGCGCCTTTGATATTTTGCTGACTGCGTTTGAAGTCGGCTTCCTGCTCCAGCTCTTTCAGGTTGCTGCGATCCAGTACGCTGAAACGGTTAGTCTGCTGCAGATGGGTGATCAGAATGGTTTTTGACTGATTACCCAGCCGATCAACGCCATCCGAGAAAATTCCGTTCATGTAAGCGGAGCGGTTATCAAACTGACCAACCGCAATCGGGCTGCGCACGCCCTGGTAAGCGGGCTGGCTGGCTGCACGAACCTGGGGTGCTTCAATCGCACGGGAGGATTCAGTCGCGCAGCCGCTGAGCAGCGAAGCACTGAGTAAGGTGAGTGCCGCAACGGCATATTTTTTCTGCATTTCTGTTCCATGAATAAATAATAAGAAACCGCGCTCGGGGCGGTAAATTCTGGTTCTGCCGACAGTCGGAGTAATGCCATAGCATTCGCCAGTCCGGTCTGTAGACTGTCGGCAGCAGAAGAAGAGAACTTTAATCAGAATTGGTCAGTTCAATGAATTTAATTAATATAAAGATGAAAGTGTTGCCGGGCGTAATTATTGCGATCGTCCTGAGCGGCTGCCAGCATTCTGAACCAAAGCAACGGGATAGTGTGGTCAACCTCTGTCAGCCCGCGAAGGACCCCAACAGCGCATCCTGTCAGTGGACTAATCAAATGCAGCACCGGCTGAATCAGCAGTTCAGCGATGCGGCGCGCTATGCGGGCCAGCAATGTCTGGTCCGGCTGGAGTGGCAACAGAGTGGACGCTATGCGGTGACGCAGACGCAGGGCGATGAGGCGTTGTGCTTACGGGCCTGGCAGCTGGCTGCGCAGACCAAAGGTTTGCCGCCGCCGCCGGTGCGTACTCAGCCGGCGTGGTTTGGCTTTGCGCCGCGCAAGTCTAGCTTGCCAGCCCGTGCTGGCGCCACTGACGCGGACTGATGCCGAACCAGCGCCGAAACGCGCGTGAGAAGGCGCTGACTTCCGAGTAGCCCAGCAGCAGTGCCATTTCGGAGATCGGCAGCTGCTTCTGCTGCAGATAGTGCGTCGCCATTTCGCAGCGTACCTGATCCACCAGCGCGCTGAAGCTGCAGCCCTCTTCACGCAGCCGCCGCTGCAGTGACCAGCTCGATAACCCCAGCTTATCAGCCACCTCCTCCAGCACCGGTTCGCCCTGCATCAGCGACAGGTTTACCTGTGAGCGCGCCTGCTCCACCATGCTCTGCTGTGAAGCGGCCCGATTGAGCCGCCGGATGGCATCCTGCATCACCATCAGCAACATGGGATCGCTTTCCGGCATGCTGCGCAGCAGATCGCGCTTTGGGATCACCAGCGAGTTAAAGGGCTGATCGAACCAGACCGGCGCATCAAACACTTTCCCGTGATCGTGCCACTGTTCCGGGCGCGGATGTTCAAAATGCACCTCGCGCGGTGCCCAGTTTTTACCCGCCACATGACGAATCAGATTCATGAACATCCCCAGCGTCAGCTCCGCATCCTGACGGCGCGTCAGAATCGCCCCGTGGCGAACCTGATAGTCGAGCCGCCAGCACTCTCCTTTGTCCACCAGCCGGGTTAAGGTGTCGTGCTGATGCCACGGAAAGGCGTTGACCACATTGTGTAGCGCCTGTTCCAGCGTGGCGGAACAGAGGCCGATGTAGCCAATCAGGCCTAATGACTGCGGTTTAAACTGCCTGCCGTAGTGCAAACCGAAGTTATCAAAACCGGAGTGTCGTGCCGCTTCCTCCAGCACCCGACAGTAGTTAACCAGCCCAAGGCTCAGCGTCGGGCTGGTGAGCCGCTCCGGATCGATACCGCTGATGCCGAAGATACGGTCCACGTCACCGCCACGGGTATGAATAAAATCGCTCAGGCCGGTGGCCGCAGCGGCCAGCACGCCGTGATTACCGGCCTCCGCCGCAGCGGAGCAGGCAGCAAATGCATCGGGCTGTTTTATCATCATCGGATTCATGGTCGCCTCAGTCAGATTCAGGGGAAAACCCATTAACAGACTGAGCAATTTCCGTACCAGCTTAATCCTTCAGGATTTCAGCGGGTTAGACCGCGGCGGTTGGACGCACAGCACTGCGGCGGCGCACCTGCGCCCGCCGCTGGTGCATCAGACCCCGACCGGCAACTGCTCGCTCTCCAGATAACGCCGGCAGAGCCGCACTGAATGGCGGGCCCATTCCGGACCCAGGCTCTGCGCCATCTCCGTTTCGGCGTGCGATCCTACCCACGCGGTGAGCTGGATACGGCGCTGGATCAGCAGCGTTGGCAGCATCGCCATCTCCCGATCGCTGATGTGCGACACCTGCTCGTAGCCGCGAATCCAGTGATCGATCCACTCTGCCGCCCGCGGATGATGCTCGACAAAACTGATCGCTGCCGCCAGATCGTGCAGATACCAGCCCAGCCCGCAGTCATCGAAATCGATCACCCGGGTTTCACCCTGGTGCAGCAGCAGATTAGTCAGTCGCAGATCGGCGTGGATCAGGCCAAATCGATCCGATCCTTTGCCAAACGCCGTCAGCGCCTCGCCCGCCTGAGCGATCGCCTGTTCGATGATCCCATGATCGGCGGAAGGCAGATTGGGCGCATCCTGCCAGCGTCCCCAGTGGCTCTGCGCGCTGGTCATGGTGTGGTGATCCCAGAGGATGCGCTGGAAACCAGCCGGCGGCTGCCACTGTTTACTGTGCTGATGCAGCCGGGCCGTAATCTGCCCCAGTTGCTGAAAGGCGCGCGGGTCCACCTCGGTGGTCGGCATCTCGCCGTCGATCCAGTGAAACAGCACCACATACCGCTCGCCACCGTCCGGCAAACGCAGCGTCAGTACCCTTTCGCCCTGGCTGTCCGGCACCGCCTCGGGTACTACGATGCCGGTTTCGCGCAGCGCGTCCAGCCACAGCAGCTCGCTGAGGATATCCGCTTTTTGATGGTAGTCGCCGCGATGCAGCCGCAGCGCATAACGCCGGCTGCCCGCCTGCAGCAGAAACGTGGCGTTCTCCGAACGACACAGCAGCCGCAGGGTGCCCTGCAGTGCGGCGGGATAACAGCCCAGCGCCTGCTGTGCCAGTGCGGTAAGTTGAGAATCAGTCAGGTTGTCATATTGTTTCGCGCTCATCATTCCGGCTCCTGTCACTTGCGTAACCTCAGCATGCGTTGCCAGAACCTGAGCTGCTTGACCGCAGAGGAGTCAAAGTTGACCGCAGCGTGCATCTGGCCCGGTGTTGCCTGTGAGTTGACCGTGGAGGACAGCATTGACCGCGCCGGCGTCAAGTCGCGGCCCGTCAGGCAACGGCATTATCCCTTCACTGTAGCGTAAACCATGAGGTGCGGTATCACTGCCGCGCGGCACCAACAACGACGGGGATAACAGTATGACAAACAGACTCAAGCCCACGCTGGGCACCCTGCATCTGTGGGGAATTGCGGTTGGCCTGGTTATCTCAGGCGAATATTTTGGCTGGAGTTACGGCTGGGCGGTGGCGGGCACGCTGGGCTTCCTGGTCACCACCGCGCTGATAGCCACGCTCTATACCTGCTTTATTTTCAGCTTTACCGAGCTGACCACCGCAATTCCTCACGCCGGCGGGCCGTTTGCCTACAGCCGCCGCGCCTTTGGCGAAACCGGCGGGCTGATTGCCGGTCTGGCCACGCTGATTGAGTTCGTCTTTGCGCCACCGGCGATTGCGATGGCAATTGGTGCCTACCTCAACGTGCAGTATCCGGCACTCAACCCGAAAACCGCCGCGGTCGGCGCTTATCTGCTGTTTATGACGCTGAATATTCTTGGCGTAAAACTGGCGGCGATGTTCGAGCTGGTGGTGACCATTCTGGCGGTGATTGAGCTGCTGGTGTTTATGGGCGTGGTCTCGCCCGGTTTCAGCCTGGCGAACTTTGCCGCGCACGGCTGGGCCGGCAGCGACAGCTTCGGTATGCCGGCGTTTTCCGGTATTTTTGCCGCAATCCCATTCGCCATCTGGTTTTTCCTTGCCATTGAAGGTGCTGCGATGGCGGCGGAAGAGGCGAAAGATCCGACCCGTACCATCCCGCGAGCCTATATCAGCGGCATTCTGACGCTGGTGGTGCTGGCAATTGGCGTGATGCTGATGGCGGGCGGCGCGGGTGACTGGCGTAAACTGTCCGACATCAACGATCCCCTGCCGCAGGCGATGAAAATGATCGTCGGCGAACACTCTAACTGGATGCACATGCTGGTGTGGATCGGCCTGTTTGGCCTGATCGCCAGCTTCCACGGCATCATCCTCGGCTATTCACGCCAGTTCTTTGCGCTGGCCCGCGCCGGCTATCTGCCGCCCGGGCTGGCGAAACTGTCGCGCTTTCAGACGCCGCATCGCGCCATTATTACCGGCGGGATACTGGGGATCGCCGCCATTTACAGCGACGGAATTATTAATCTGCAGGGGATGACGCTGACGGCGGCGATGATCACTATGGCGGTGTTCGGCGCCATTGTGATGTATATCATGAGTATGCTGAGCCTGTTCCGGCTGCGCCGTTCGGCACCGGATCTGGCGCGCAGCTTCCGTGCGCCAGGTTATCCGATCGTACCGGGCATCGCCCTGCTGTTATCGGTGATCTGCCTGCTGGCGATGCTGTGGTTTAACCCGGTGATCGGCGCGCTGTTCGTCGCCTTTATGCTGGTGGGCTATCTCTACTTCCTGGCGACTAAGGCACAGCGCGATCGCGCGCCGCAGGACAGTATGCTGGTGGGTGAATAGCAGGGCGCGGCCTGAGGTCGCGCCCCGGACAGGCTAGCTAAAATCAGTGGTTGAGCGGCCAGAGCCAGGCTGCTCCACGCACGCCACTCGAATCGCCGTGTTGCGCCTTCAGCACCGGCGTTTCGCATTCGCCACCGAATACCCATTTTTTCATCAGCGTCGGCACCGTCTGATAGAGACGATCCACATTGCTCATGCCGCCGCCCAGCACGATCACGTCCGGATCGATCAGATTCACCACCTGCGCCAGCGATTTTGCCAGCCGCAGTTCATATCGGCTCATCGCCAGTTCAGCGATCGGATCCTGCTGTTCCAGCAGCGCCACGATCTCCGCCCCTTTACGTGACACGCCGCTCAGCCGCTGATAATCAATACCGAAACCGGTGCCTGAGACGAAGGTCTCAATACAGCCCTGCTGCCCGCAATAACAGGGCACTTCCTGCCGATAGCGCAGCTCATCTTCATCCATCCACGGCAGCGGATTGTGGCCCCACTCGCCAGCATTGCCGTTACCGCCGATACGAGACTGGCCGTTGATTGCGATCCCGGCACCCGATCCGGTGCCGATGATCACCGCAAACACCAGCGGCTGTCCGGCACCCGCTCCGTCAACCGCCTCGGAAACGGCGAGACAATTCGCGTCGTTGGCGATGCGCACGTCACGATTCAGCGCCTGCGCCAGATCTTTATCCAGCGGCTGACCGTTAAGCCAGGTGGAGTTGGCATTTTTGACCCGCTTGCTGTAGGGCGAAATCGTGCCGGGAATACCGAGGCCAACGGTGCCGGTCTGACCGGTTTTCTGCTCTGCCAGCCTGACCAGATCGACAATCGCCTGGACCGTTGCCTGATAGTCATCACGCGGGGTATTGACCCGGTGACGAAACAGCTCCTGTCCGGCGTTGGATAACGCAATCACTTCTGTCTTGGTGCCACCCAAATCAATGCCTATGCGCACGGTTTATTCCTCGTTATTCGTTCAGGTGGAACATACAGTAGAAGGCGTCAGCCGGAAAGGCAATGAAACCACTCCGATGTTTCGCTATCATGCGCGCTGACTCTGTTAGACTTGTGCGCCCGATCGCGCCACGGTAAGGAATCCCGATGTTGTGGTTTAAAAATATGATGGTTTATCGTCTGAATCGTGACATTCCGTTGTCCGCAGATGAGATGGAAAAACAGCTCGACGCCTTCACTTTTTCGCCGTGTGGCAGTCAGGATATGAGCAAAACCGGCTGGGTGCCGCCGATGGGCAACCGCAGCGATGCGCTGACCCATGAAAACAACGGTCAGATCGTGATTTGCGCCCGCAAAGAAGAGAAAATGCTGCCGTCACCGGTCGTGAAACAGGCGCTGGAAGCGAAAATCGACAAGCTGGAAGCGGAGCAGAGCCGCAAGCTGAAGAAGACCGAAAAAGATTCGCTGAAAGATGAAGTGCTGCACAGCCTGCTGCCGCGTGCCTTCAGCCGCTTTAGCCAGACCTGGCTGTGGATCGACACGGTGAACAACCTGATTATGGTTGACTGCGCCAGCGCCAAAAAAGCGGAAGATACGCTGGCGCTGCTGCGCAAAAGCCTCGGCTCATTGCCGGTGGTGCCGCTGACGCTGGAAAGCCCGATTGAACTGACCCTGACCGAATGGGTACGTTCTGGCGAGGTGCCCGCCGGTTTCGCCCTGATGGATGAAGCCGAGCTGAAAGCGCTGCTGGAAGATGGCGGCGTGATCCGCTGCAAGAAACAGGATCTGGTCTGTGATGAGATCGCGAATCACATCGAAGCGGGTAAACTGGTGACCAAACTGGCGCTGGACTGGCAGGAGCGCATTCAGTTTATGCTGGCCGACGACGGTTCAATCAAACGCCTGAAGTTCAGCGACACGCTGCGCGACCAGAACGATGATATTGATCGGGAAGATTTTGCCCAGCGTTTTGACGCCGACTTTATTCTGATGACCAGCGAACTGGCTGCGCTGACCAGCAACCTGGTGGAAGCGTTAGGCGGCGAAGCACAGCGTTAAGCTGGCGTCGCTCTGAAAGAAAATGGCCGCATTGCGGCCATTTTTTTATCCTTTCAGGTAGCGACAGAGATAAGAACTGGGTTCGCCAACCTGTAAGTGAAATTCGCTGTGGCCCGGCACGTTAAACACCGAACCCGCCTCAAACCATTGCCACTCGGTTTCACCCGGCAGCAGTACCTTCAGCGAGCCGCTCACCACGGTCATCTCTTCCGGCTGACCGGTACCAAAGGTATATTCGCCTTCAGCCATCACGCCCACGCTGGCACGGCCGGTGCTCGCACTGTCAAAACCGATGGATTTAACTTTTCCGTCAAAATACTCACTAATGTTGAGCATAATACTTCCTCACAGCACATTAAGGTGTCTGGCAGTGTAGAAGGGAACTCGCTGATCTGTCACGCGAAATGATGGTCGTTTGTGATCTCTCCCGTCAGCCCAGCAGTTCTGCCGCCAGCCTGGCCACCAGCTGATTCGAAAGCAATACCGGTACGCCGAGCCGCGACTGCAGCGCAGCCCGATGCTGCTGGTGATAGCCAAAACAGTCCAGCACCACCAGACCGACATCGGCAGCCTGTAGCGTGCGGGCCGCCGCCGCGAAGGTGGCCTCATCGGCCTGATAGGGGCTGGCGACGGCGTAATGGGCTGGCGTGGGCAGCAACTGCCACTTCGCCGCCTGTTCCACCACCTGCTCTTCAACCGGCACCACAATCCCGACCCGCTGCTGCTGAACCATCGCGCAGATCAGCGGCGGGATAATGCGATCCGGCTCCAGCAGCAGCGCGCGCCGGGTGCGTAAGGTGCCAAATTCGCCGGTACAGAGCAGCAGAATGGTGTCGTAACCCGCCTGCTCCAGAGCGCTGATTTTGCGCTGCAATCCCTGCTCCACTCTGGATGCCGCCAGCCGTACCTGCTCACCACTCTGCAGCCGGGAAACCAGGATCTTCTCGCCCGCCGCCGGACCATACTGCGCCGCGATATCGGCCGCGCTTAATCCATCAAGCAAGCCGGCATGATCGGTCACGGCGTCCGGCAGATGCAGACGCAGCAGCGGCAGAATGTCGCTGCGCGGTGACTGACCGATGGTCAGAGTGACCAGGGATTTAGCCATCTCAGTGATTCCGCTGACGCAAATGTCCCAGGCTGCCGTAGAGCGCCAGCAGCCGCGCGTATTCTTCTGCGTCATAAAAGTGGCAGGTCTCGCGACCAAACTCTTTCGCCACTTCCACCGCAAATTTCGCCGCAGCGGCGATATCCACCTCATGACTGGCACCGGTACCGCAGCCCGGCACCACCGATTCTGCGGTGATCGCCACCCCCACCACCGGCACATCGGTGGCGGTCGACGGTTGCAGAATGCTGTTCAGATGGTAGATGCCATTTCCGTAAGGGGTGATGTCCTGAGTAGTGATGGGAAAAGTGACGGCAGGACGACCGGTGGTCATCTCCATGATGCGCAACAGATCCTCAGAGACCCGCAGAATGTAACCCTCTTTCACCGTGGGCGAGAGCGCAAAGCCCTTGTGGTTGATGATGCGGTTCCCTTTGGTGGTGTCGATGGAGAGAATCGCCTCCACGCCCTCGACCACTTCGTTATCATTCATGGTGATATCGTCAATCGGCGAATCCATAAAGTCGACCGGTTGATGCGGCCGGGTGGGCGCATCCGGGCAGATATGAGTGGTGACAATTACGTCACCCGCCAGCCGGTCGCCTTTGCTCTGCATCTGCGCCAGCTTGAGCGCACTGGCGATCGCCGCCACGGCTCCGTCGGCATCGGATACCATGCCGATGCGCCCAGGCCGGGCGCCGATGCCCCCAAGACGACCAATAATGCCCAGCGTCGGTGCCGTCCCGCCGCTGGCTTTGCCCTGCGTGCCAGCAATCGCGATGCGTACAAAATCGGTCCGGCCTTTGGGACCGGAAACCCGCTTCACGCTGGCCTGCACTTCCGGGTACGCGGCGAACAGATCCACTACCTGCTGCCCGTCAATCAGGGCGCTATCCAGTAACTCAAAGACCTGCAAGGTCTGCTGTAAACTCATGGTTAATCCTTAGCTATTTTTTACTGCTGCTGGCAAACAGTGAATTAAAGAAGCTGAAGAGCGCATCACCGGCAATAAAGCCCGCGGCCATCACTTCCATTGGCGAACGGCCACGCTCGCCCCAGACGCGAATGATCACGATACGCAGCGCGATCCCCACCACCACCGCCCAGCCGGCCATGGCGTTATTGATCAGTAAACCGGTGGCTAACAGCACGCCTAACTGGCGCTTTGGCCCGCCGATCAGCTGAATTATCGCGCCAGGGATCGCCCAGATCAGCAGGTTGCCGGCAATGCCTGGCTCTGCGCCAGCCTGAATGGTTTTGGCATAGACCCGCGCCACTGGCGGCAGCAGGTTGTCGGTGAAGAACAGCGTGTGGGCATACCAGACCAGCGGAATCGACACCACGAAGGCGATCATCGCGGCGATCAGCTGGATGCGGCGGCCCCACAGCTCCTGCTGCATATCTGCGCCGTTACCGCGCAGGATAAAGCCCGCCTTGAGGTCGTAACCCATATCGGCAAAGGCTGGTCCGGTGGCGGCGGTAAAGCCGCACAGCAGGCAGAGTGCCAGCGGTGGAAAGCCAATCAGGATGCCAATAATGAGGGTGATCAGCGCCACCGCAAACGCCGGGAACCAGCCGGAGTGCATGGCGGCAATGCCGACAATCAGTTCGTGAACGAAGGCGGCAAAGGCGGCGTACAGAATAAACAGCAGCAGCATCGCCAGCCCCATTTCACTCCATAATCCGCCGGCCAGCGCCAGCAGCGCCGAGATGAGGATGTAGCCAACGCTGCCCAATCCCAGCGCCCGCTGCACCTCATTACCATTACGGCTGACCACCAGCGCATCGTTTTTGCGGCTGCGGATCACCATCACCACCTGAATCAGCGCCACCAGACCGGCACCGACCATCACGCCATGCGGAATGTAGAGGGCGTTAATATCAATACCGGCCACCGGCTGAGCATAAGCGCGCAGCAGGAAGCCGATGCCGAGCATCGACAGCGCCCAGATGTTGCCGATAAAAGCCGTGCCGAAAGCGGACATCGGAATCTTCAGCATCGCGCCGACGATGCCACCCACAATGCCCATCACCAGCAGCCACGCCTGACGTCCGCCTTTATCGCCAGCCTTAATCGCTTCTGCCGCCGCAACGCCCGGCGGCCAGGCATTGCTGGCCGGGAAGACGCGGGTATCAAACAGTCGATAGAGCAGCCAGGCATCCAGCAGCATGGCCGCGCTGACGCCACAGAACAGCGGCAGTACCAGTTGCGGTTCACCCAGCGCCCAGGGCACGGCAATCGGCATCAGCAGGCTATTTGCCGCACCAAAGGTGGCCGAGGAGATGGCGGTCTGCGCCAGGTTCTGGATTTCAATTGAGCGATAACGGCGAAAAGCCTGTAGCGGAATGCGCGCCAGCAGCATGGCAAACAGCGCGCCAATAATGGAGGTATTGGGTGTCACCCCAATGGTGGTGATCAGCTGAATACCAATAATGGCACCCGCAATTGAAAGAAAAATTAAAACCAGCGCAACGCCAGCGTGCTTAATCGGATTGACCCGTTCCATATATTCCCACCCCTCCCTACCCAGACGAAATGAAATAACGTATTGCCAGCCAGCTGGCTTACGTCGTTTTTATATTTCACCGATCGGACACGCCGCAGCAGCCAGCTACAGGCGCGCGCAGCCCAGGCTTTAAGCCGTAAAAAGACGTGGGGAGGCGCGCACAGCAACCGATGCTGCGCAAAGAGTGACGATCAGATTGAAAGAAAAAGGCCCGAAGGCCTTTGTTTTCCCTGGTGTGGCGAAATATTACGCCGATAAAATCGTTGTGAAGTTACGCGCCATATTTTTCGGCTATCTCTGCAGCCGTTGCGCGTAATGCTTCGAGCAGGTCTGACGGGTAGCCCGGCTCACTCTCCTGCGACAGAAACGAGAGGCAGAGCGCCACCGTTTCGCCATGATGTTTGTTATGCACGCAGACCGACAGCGAGCTGATGCCGGGCAGTGACTCATTGCGCGCCAGTGACCAGCCGTGCTGACGCACTTCAGCTAATCGTGCACAAAGCGCGTCAGGCGTTTGAGGTGAATTTGCGGAAACCACCTGCCAGTTATCGAGATAACGCGCCTGAACCTCTTCATCACTCAGCTGGGCTAACAGCGCCCGGCCGGTTGAGGTTGCGGCCGCCGGCATACGACTGCCTGGCGGCGTCACCATCTGGGTGAAATGGCGACCATGAAACATACGCATGACTAATATTTCGCGTCCGGCCAGCTTAGAGACATAGCCCATACAGCCGGTGCTCTCTGCCAGCCTGACCATGGCCGCGGAGACGCTATCAACCAGCGGCGCCGAGAGATAATGTCCGGCTGCAGCCAACAGGACGCGACCAATATGAAAGCAACGCGTTTCGGCATCCCGCTCCAGCAGCCCCTGACTCTCCATCGTGGCCAGCAGACGTGAAACGGTGCTTTTCGGCAGCGTCAGCGCATCAACCACTTCACTAAATGTCAGCCCGACATGTCCCTGAGTCACGCCTTTGCGCTGGAACAGTCTGAGTACGGCGGCGGCATTTTCGAGTGTGGTCATGCAGCGAGTTTCACTATATGGAACTGAGTTCCTGATTCGGTAAATCGAAAATAAAACGTTGCGCTGAATCGGTCAAGAGACAATTTTTAGCTGAACCGATCGACAGGCGGACAAAATCAGGGCGGAAGAATGATTAGCGGGGCTTTATCTGGCGGGAGTCCGGTGAGGCAGAACAGAAGGGAAGGCTAAATGGATTCAGCCAAAAAATTGCGTCATTCTGGCATGATGTCGGCTGGCATCCCTGCCAGCGGCAACGTTTTACTCTTTTTCGACGTCTTCGTAACGCAGCTTGGCGTCACGCGCTTCCTCTTCCGTTTCGTGCTCACTGATTAATGAATTTGGTTTGGGATGGTCAGCACGTAATTCATACGATGTGACTTTATTAGCTTCGGTGCCCTTTTCAACCGGCACAATTCGCGCTTCGCGTGGGTACGGTGGTCTTGTCGGCATACTGTGTCCCTCTTAGCTGAATCACATTCCACAAGACAGGCCGATGCCTGTCAGAAGCTAAGTATAGACAACCGCACTGTAAGCGGGATCAAAGCGGGAAAAATCTGAGGGTTAGCTGGCGCGCGCCAGCGATAACGAGTGCAGGATCTCATCGACGACGCCCTCAGGCGACTGCATGGCATTGACCTGATGATGAGCCGCCGCGCGGTATAAATGGGCGCGCTCACGCAGCACCTCTTCCATCTCATCGGCAATCGGGCGTCCGGTTAGCGTTGGGCGCTGTGCCGTTTCGGGCTGGCTCTCCAGCCGCTCCGCCAGCACCTCCGGCGAGGCGCTAAGCCAGATGACACGGCCCTGCTCCTGCATAAAGCGGCAGTTCTCTTCGGCCAGCACCATGCCACCGCCGGTCGCAATCACCGTCAACGGCGCGGTCACCGCCCTGAGCGACTCGGTTTCCCGTGCACGGAACCCTTCCCAGCCTTCAGCTGCCACTATCTCCGCCACGCTGCGCTGCGTGGTGAGCTGCAGATGATGATCGGTATCGCAAAAGGCGTAGCCCAACGCCTGCGACAACGCTTTGCCGACAGTGGTTTTGCCGCAACCGCGTGCGCCAATCAAAAAGATGGGTAGAGACATCAGGGCCATTCCTCCGCCTTGCCGCATGCTGCGGCTGGATATTTCGCTCAATAATGCGACGCATGATAACTGGATTTCTTTTTTGCCTCTACCCATCAAGCATGAAATGCGCAGCCAGACCCGACAACTTCAGACAATTCCTTTATTTTCAAAGCGAAACGCATGCACGTTTTGTGCATGGAGGGTGCGTGGTGACGTCCGCAACATTTGCTTACCGCCACAATTTTACTTTGCAGCCTGGCAGCCCCATATACTGAATAGAATCGCAACAGGAGAGTCATCATGCAACGCGAAGAACAACAACTGATCGAAGGGCTGTTCAGCCGTCTTAAACAGGCAGAAAGCCAGACCGTGGCACGCGATGCCGCTGCCGAACAACTGATTAACCAGCATCTGCAGGCGCAGCCGGGCGCGCCCTATTACATGGCGCAGGCGATTCTGATTCAGGAAGCCGCGCTGAAAAAACTCAATGATCGGGTAACTGAGCTGGAGAGCCGACTGGCGCAACAGCAACAGCAGCAACAGCAGGCACAGAGCAGCGGAGGGTTTCTGTCGGGCTTATTTGGCAGCGGATCACGCCAGCAGCCGCCTGCGCAACAGCAGCCTCCGGCGTGGAACAGTGCGCCGCAGCAGCAGGCGGCACAGCCACCGCAATATGCCAGTGCGCCAGCCGCACGCGGTACCGGTTTCCTGGGCGGTGCGCTGCAAACCGCGGTGGGCGTTGCGGGCGGCGTGGTGATGGCGGATATGCTGACCAGCATGTTTCATCACTCCCAGCCGGAAGAAATTGTGAACATCATTAACGAGCCGCCGCTGCCGGATGTTAATGACAACCTCAACACCTTTAATGGTGGCGGTGAGGACAGCGCATTCCTCGATCAGAATGCGGGCTGGGATAATGGCTTCGCCGATAACAGCGATCTCAACGATTTTGGCGGTAACGATTTCGACGACGATAACTTCGTCTAAGCTCAGCGTTTTTGCTGTCTGAGCCAGCTGTCCAGTTCGTTAGCAAACTGCTGGCGGTCACGCGGATTCATCGCCGCGGGGCCGCCGGTCTGCACGCCACTTGCCCGCAGGGTATCCATAAAATCACGCATCGTCAGCCGTTCACGAATGGTGGCCGGTGAGTAGCGTTCACCGCGCGGATTCAGCGCCGCCGCCCCCTTTTCAATCACTTCAGCCGCCAGCGGAATATCCGCCGTGATCACCAGATCGCCCGGCTGCGCCCGCCGGACAATTTCGTTATCCGCCACATCAAATCCCGCCGGTACCTGCAAAGTACGCAGATAAGGCGAAGAGGGTACGCGCAAAAACTGGTTGGCGACAAAGGTCACAGTGGTTGCGGTGCGGTCCGCAGCACGGTAGAGCACCTCTTTGATCACATTCGGACAGGCGTCAGCATCGACCCAGATAGCCATCATGATTCCTTCTTATCAGAGAATGCGTCGATCTTGCCGGACTCATCCGCAATGGCAAATTTTATTTGCAGCGCGGTGCCTGGGCCTGGGCGCGGCTGACTTGTTATTCAGGCTGGCTGCAGTAAGCTAGCCCGTTAAGAACAGCGAATAATGACTAAGGAGATGGCGATGCTGGCAAAGAAAATCGGGTTTATTGGCGGTGGCAACATGGCAAAAGCGATTATTGGCGGACTGGTAGACAGTGGCAAAATCGCGCCGTCTGATATCTTTATTTACGATCGTAAAGCCGAGACTAACCAGGCGATGGCGCAGCAGTACGGCATTAACGCCGCCGAGAGCGCCGAGGCGATGGCGCGTGACGTCGATATCCTGTTTGGCGCGGTCAAACCCAACGTCATCCTTAAAGTGCTGAAAGATCTGGCGGGCAACCTGAAGAAAGAGGCGCTGGTGGTGTCGATTGCCGCTGGCGTAACGCTGGATTCGCTCTCTTCGGTGCTGGGTTACGATCGCAAAATTATCCGGGCGATGCCAAATACCCCGTCACTGGTGGGCGAAGGCATGACCTCCGTTACCCCTAACGCGCTGGTTGATCAGAGTGAAACGGATGAGGTGGTGGCGATTTTTGAGAGCTTCGGCAAAGCCGCTGTGGTGGATGAGTATCTGATTCATTCGGTGGTTGGCGTCAGCGGTTCTGCGCCAGCCTACGTGTTTATGTTTATTGAAGCGATGGCCGATGCGGCCGTGGCGGGCGGGATGCCGCGCGCCCAGGCCTATCAGTTTGCGGCGCAGGCGGTAAAAGGCGCGGCGCAGATGGTATTAGCCACCGGTAAGCATCCGGCCGAGCTGAAAGATATGGTCTGTTCGCCTGGCGGAACCACCATTGAAGCAGTAAAGGTACTGGAAGAGAAAGGGCTGCGTTCGGCGGTTATCGAAGCAATGCAGCAGTGCATGGCGAAATCGGAAAAACTGAGCCGCAGTTAACGCCGCATTTCATGGCGCAGAAACAGAGCAGGCCCGCGCCTGCTCTTTTCCGCGACGAATTAGCCCTGCTGCGCCTGATAAAGCGCGACTGCCTGCGCCAGCGTCATCGGTTGCTGCATCCGCTCAATCAGTTCAGCGGTCAGGGTGTAGAGCCCACATGAGCAGACCGCAGCCAGCTGCCCGTGATGACCATACAACGCAATAAAGGTCTTATCTTCCAGCGATCCCAGCAGCTGGTATTCATCCCATTCGGCAGCATGGCCCAGATATTCATAACGCGTGCCATATTGAGTGGTCCAGAAGAACGGCACCCGATCGTAAGCGACCGCCTGATCCAGCATATTGCGCGCTGCCGTCTGACCCTGCTGGTGCGCCACGCGGTAGTGCTCAATGCGCAGCGGCCCCTGTGCCGACGGCCAGGTGGCAATATCGCCCGCTACCCAGATGTTTTCTGCCACCCGGAGCTGTTCATCCGTCTGCAGGCTGCCATCCTCCGCCAGCGGTAGATCGTGGATAAAGGGCGTTGCCGGTTTTACCCCGGTGGCAAACAGCACCACATCCGCCGCCAGCTGCTGCCCGGTTTTTAGCCGCACGCCGGTGACATGTTTGTCGCCCTGTAACGCCTCGATCTCCCCCTCAACCCATTTGACGCCATTTTCCTGATGTAGCTGATAAAAATAGCGGCCAATCTGTTCGCCGAACTGTTTTACAAACGGCAGCGGCTGACGGGCAATCACCGTGACGTCGATATTGCGATTACGCAGCGCCGAAGCCATTTCGGTGCCGATAAAACTGTTGCCGATAATCACAATTTGCTGGCTGGCATCTACCGCCTGCAGCAGCGCCTCGGTCTGGTCTTTACTGCGCAACAGATGCACGCCGGTCAGATCGTTGCCCGGCAGCTCAGGAAGAACCGGCGTGGCACCACTGGCGATCAACAGTTTGTCGAACGGCAGCGACTCCCCCGAGTCGAAAATCAACCGTTGCTGCTGACTGTCGAGGCGGGTGACGGTGGCGCTGATGCGCTCTACGTGATCCATCACATCCTCTTTCAGCAACTGCGGAACCTCACTGATATCCATTTTGCCGGAGGGAACAAATTTGGTTAGCGTCGTGCGATCGTAAGGGGCATCCTGCTCACGTTCGACCAGCACCACGCGGCCCTTAAAGCCGTCATGACGCAGACGCCACAGCGCGGCGCTGCCCGCCGCGCCGCCGCCCAGCACCACGAAGACCGGCGCGCTCGCCCCACTGCCGATCGGCGCGGCAGGCGACATCGCCTTAGGGTTAACCAGCACGTTGCCGTTTTCAATTCGCAGCGGATACTGCTTCAGATCGGCTAACGCCAGCGGCTCGCGCATTTTGCCATCCGCCAGGTTAAACGCTGCCTTATGCCACGGACAGACCAGACGGTCGCCGCAGATAGCGCCCTGTTCAAGCGGTGCGCCAGCGTGAGGACACTTCGCCTGGAAGGCACGTACGCTTTCACCGTCACGGATCAGCAACACTTCTGTCTCACCCAGCTTTTTTTTAACCGGCTGACGCTGCGGCAACTCATTCAGGGCTACGGTAAATTGATAGTTCACGACATGGCTCCTTTTGCGTTCTGGTTTTCGGATGCGCAGCAAAAAACGACCTGCCGCGCAAACCCCTACAAACAGTAAGTGTGGCAAAGGAATCGAGATGCTCATGTCGGAATGTTAACGAGGCGGTTAGTTGCCTGTTTTATCGGATATTTTAATCGGCAGGAACGGAGAGGAAAAGGCGGCCACCCAGGTGGCCGGCAGGCATCAGCTTTTTTTCAGGCACTGGCTCATAAAGGTCTTACGGGCATCGCCCGCCAGCTTCTTATTCCCGGCTTCGCTGTTACAGGTTTTCATTTTCATCTGCTGAGGCGACATGCCCGCCATTTTGCTGTCTTTCTTCAGGCAGTCGCTCATAAAACTTTTACGGGCGTCGCCTTTAAGGTCTTGTGAGGTGGCATGTTGATTACACATGGTCATTTTTTGCTGCTGCGGCGTTTTTTCCGCCGCATGGGGCATTCCGCTGACCAGCAGGCCCGCCATGACCATTGCCATTAAACCGATCTTCATTGCATCTTCTCCACAGTGAGTTACCCATCTTAATTCTGGCAGTGAATAAGCAAAGCGGGGGAATTTCAGGCTGAAGTGCCGCCAGGATCGCAAATGATGCCACCCCACCTTGCGCCGCCGCCATTATACGCGGGGATGTTTGAGCAGTTTATTGATGTAGTTACGCAGCAACAGAGCATTTTCATCGCTGGCGTCGGCAGCGTTGTCCATCGCCGTTTCAATCCCGGTGGTTATCGCCTGATGCTGTTGCGGGTCCAGCTTACGCACCAGCGCAGTCACGACGATCTCCAGCGCCTCAATCTGAGCGACCTGTTCTTTTGACGCTTCCTCTTTTTCAGCCAGTTTAACCAATAGTTCAGCAATCAGGTTTTTCATGCTGTCATCTCTGCAGAGAAGAAAAGCAGAAATTAGCACTGGTACAACAAAAAAAACAGAGGGTAATACCGCTTTTGTCACGCCACTAACCCTCTGATTACGCCTCGCTATTAACCGGCTTCCGGCTGTGGGTGCAGGCGAAACGTTTTGCCGGCAAAAAGTGACGCTGCGTAACGTTTCGCGCGCCTGAAATTGGCCGCTACGCCTTAACGCGGATCGACAAACCCGCGACCCGGTCCACCACCATGTCCACCGCCGTGTCCGCCCCAGCCGCCGCCCGGTGGAGGAAAAATACATCCGCTCAGCGCGGTAACCACTGCCACAACGGCCGCCAGCTTAATCATTCGAACCATATCAACCTCAGGATAAAGAAATCGCGCTGAGTGTAGGGAGCCGCCTGCAGGCCGACAAGTGAGAATCCTCCGTATCGGGCCGCTATTCATCTTTGCTGACCAGGCTTAACGTTTTACGGGCAGTACGACGTCACAATCTCAACATCCGCTGGCTTTTCGCCCTACCCTGATCCGCTTATTTTGTTCAAAACGTTAAGGCGGACTCTTTACAGCCTGGCTTTTTTTGCGCATTGTGAGCGCATTACATTTTAAGGATACCCTTATGACTCAGGCTGCTTTTCATGACATTCTTTCCCGCCGCGACTGGGAAAATCCGGTGATCACCGCACTGCATCGGCTCGATACGCATCCGCCGTTCGCCAGCTGGCGCGACGAAATCTCGGCGCGCGACGATCGCCCTTCACCTTCGCAAAAGAGCCTCAACGGGCAGTGGAAATTCAGTTATTTTTCGCAGCCTGAAGCGGTTCCGGCCAGCTGGCTATTGCAGGATCTGCCGGAGGCGGCCACGCTGCCGGTGCCGTCGAACTGGCAGATGCACGGCTATGACGCGCCGATCTATACCAATGTGCAATACCCGATCCCGGTCAATCCACCCTACGTGCCGCAGGAGAATCCAACCGGTTGTTACTCGCTCACATTCACCACCGACGCACAGTGGCAGGCCAGCGGCCAGACCCGCATTATCTTTGACGGGGTTAACTCGGCCTTTCATCTGTGGTGCAACGGCCACTGGATCGGCTATTCGCAGGATAGCCGTTTACCGGCGGAGTTCGACTTAACGCCGCATCTGCTGCCCGGCAATAACCGTCTGGCGGTGATGGTGCTGCGCTGGAGCGATGGCAGCTATCTGGAAGATCAGGACATGTGGCGAATGAGCGGTATTTTCCGCGACGTCACCCTGCTGCATAAACCCGCAGTACAACTGGCTGACGTGCTGCTGGAAACCCGACTGAGTCCGGAGTTCTCCAGTGCCGAGCTGCGGGCGGAAGTGAAGGTCACGCTGCCCGCCGTCACGCCGGCTGAATATCAGCTGCGCCTGACGCTGTGGCAGGGTGAACAGCAGATAGGCCAGTGCCAGCAGCCGCTCGGCAGCGCGATTATTGACGAACGCGGCCACTACCCGGAACGCGCGCTGTTGCATCTGCGGGTGGAGCAGCCCAGCTTGTGGAGTGCTGAAACGCCTCATCTCTACCGCGCCACGCTGGCGCTGCTGGATGAACACCAGCAGCTAATTGAGGTGGAAGCCTGGGACGTCGGCTTCCGTCAGGTCACTATCGATAATGGCCTGCTGTGCCTGAACGGCAAACCACTGTTAATCCGCGGCGTTAACCGTCATGAGCACCATCCTGAGCGAGGTCAGGTGATGGATGAGGCGACGATGCGGCGCGACATCATGCTGATGAAGCAGCACAATTTTAATGCGGTGCGCTGTTCACACTACCCAAACCATCCGCTGTGGTACCGGTTATGCGATCGCTACGGCCTCTATGTGGTGGATGAAGCCAATATCGAAACTCACGGTATGCAGCCGATGAACCGGCTTGCGGACGATCCCCGCTGGTTTGCCGCCTTTAGCGAACGCGTCACCCGGATGGTGCAGCGCGATCGCAATCATTGCAGCATCATCATCTGGTCGCTGGGTAACGAGTCTGGGCACGGCAGCACCCATGATGCGCTCTATCGCTGGATCAAAAGTGTCGATCCGACCCGCCCGGTGCAGTATGAAGGCGGCGGTGCCGATAGCGCCGCGACCGACATTATCTGTCCGATGTATGCCAGGGTGGATCAGGATCAACCCTTCCCTGCCGTGCCGAAATGGTCACTGAAAAAGTGGATTGGTCTGCCGGGCGAAACCCGCCCGCTGATCCTGTGCGAATACGCCCATGCGATGGGCAACAGTTTTGGTGGTTTCGCGAAATACTGGCAGGCCTTTCGTCAGTTTCCCCGCTTGCAGGGCGGCTTTGTCTGGGACTGGGTCGATCAGAGCCTGACCCGCTATGACCCGCAGGGCGAGCCGTGGCAGGCTTACGGCGGTGACTTTGGCGATAAACCCAACGACCGCCAGTTCTGCATGAACGGGCTGGTGTTTGCCGATCGCACACCGCATCCGGCGCTGTCTGAAGCACAGTGCGCTCAGCAGTTTTATCAGTTTGAAGCCGATGCAAACGATCCGTTTAGCTTTACCGTCAGCAGCGATTATCTGTTCCGCCGCAGCGACAATGAAGTGCTGCGCTGGCGCATCGAGCAGGCAGGCGAGGCCGTGGCAGAAGGTGAAGTGCGGCTGGACCTCGCTGCGCAGGGCCAGCAGCGCATCAGCCTGACCCCGCCCGCTGCGCTTCAGGGCGAGTGCTGGCTCAATCTGGCGGTACATCAGATTGAAGCCACCGACTGGAGTCCGGCAGACTGGCGCGTCGCCTGGCAGCAATGGCCACTGCCGTCAGCGCTGCTTCTGCCGACGCAGCCCGCCGCGGCAGCGACGCCTGTGATGAATGAGAATGACGATGAGATTATCGTGACCCATCAACAACAGCGCTGGTGCTTCTCACGCCAGAGCGGTGAACTGGTGCAGTGGTACACAGAAGATCAGCCGACGCTGCTGTCACCGCTGCGTGACTGCTTTATCCGGGCACCGCTGGATAATGATATCGGTACCAGCGAAGCCGAACGCATCGATCCCAACGCCTGGGCTGAGCGCTGGAAGGCCGCGGGTTATGATCAGATGCGCAGCAGCCTGATCGCCCTGGAAACCAGTGAACTGCCGCAGGCGGTAGAGATCGGGACGCTGCATGGCTGGTACGCCAATGACCAGCTGGCCTTTATCAGCCGCAAGCGCTATCGGTTTACGCCGCAGGGCGAGCTGCAGATCACGCTGTCGGTTGAACAGTCACGTGGCTTACCGCCGCCAGCGCGTATCGGTTTACGCTGTCAGCTGGCAACGGTACCGCAGCAGGTCAGCTGGCTGGGGCTGGGGCCACACGAAAACTACCCCGATCGTCAGCTCGCCGCGCAGTTCTCGCGCTGGCAACTGCCGCTGGCGCAGCTCTTTACGCCGTATGTCTTTCCAGGTGAAAACGGATTGCGTGGCGGTACCCGCCAGCTCGACAGCGGCAGCTGGCAGGTGAAGGGGGATTTCGCCTTCTCCCTCAGCCGCTTCAGCCTGGAGCAGTTGCGTGAGACCTCGCATCGTCACCTGCTGCAGCCCGAAGCGGGCTGCTGGCTGCATCTGGACCTGCATCATATGGGCGTGGGCGGTGATGATTCCTGGAGTCCGAGCGTCAGTCCTGAGTTTTTACTGACTCAGCAGCGCTGGCAGGCGGAGCTGACGCTTTGCCTACCGACGCCGGCAGCGGCGTTTTCGGACGCCGGTAAAAGCGCTTCAGAAATACCACGTTAATCAGCACCACCACGGCGGTGGCGAAGAAGACCCAGCGGAAGCCCGCCACCGCCGACACCGCTGCGCCAAGCAGCGGACCGGCAACGTTGCCCAGGTACATAAACGACTGGTTATAACCAAAGATACGGCCGGTGATGTTGTCGCGTGAGTGGCGCACCAGCAGCGTCTGCACCGCCGGCATCATCGCCCCATCGGCGAATCCCAGCAGAAAACGCAACACCCCAAGCTGGGTGGCGCTAGTAACAAACGACATGGCAACAAACAGCAGCAGCGAGATCACCATCGTGGCCAGCAGGATACGCTGGGTACCGATGCGATCGCCTAACCGCCCCAGCCGGGGTGCGGCCAGCAGCGCTGACACCCCAGGCAATGCGGCGATCACCCCGCTAAGGAAAGCGATATTTTCTGCGGTCGGTGCCAGTTCGCGCACAAACAGCGTCAGGATCGGGTTCACCGATCCGTTGCACATCTGAATCACCATGGTGGTGAAAAACAGACAGATCATCAGCTTCGGGTTGTCCAGCGAACGGAACACCTCGCGCCCGCTGAGCTTATCTTTCTTGCTGACCGGGGTATACCCGGTCTCTTTAATCAGAAACAGCGTGACCAGGAAACTGACCATCAGCAGTACGGCAGTAACGATAAAAACCGTGCGTAACCCGACCCAGTCCGCCAGCAGTCCGCCCAGCATCGGACCGAGGATCACCCCGCCAATCTGGCCGGTCGAGACGCAGCTCAGCGCCCAGCCGCTGCGTTCACGCGGCACCTGCGCCGCCACCAGCGCCATCGCATTGGGAATGTAGCCGGAGGTCAGCCCCATCAGCGCGCGCAGCAGTAGCAGTTGCCACGCTTCGGTGACAAACGCCTGCAGCAGGATCACCACGCCCATGCCAAAAGCGGCACGCAGCAGCATCAGTTTACGGCCTTTACGATCCGCCAGGCTGCCCCACAGCGGTGCGACTGCCGCCGAGATCACGAAGGTAATACTGAAGGTCAGACCCGACCAGAGGCTGAGCGACTCACCGCCGCTGACGCCAAGCTGTTCAAGGTAGAGCGGCAGAAACGGAATGATCTGGCTGATCGCCAGGCCAGTAAAAAAACAGCCAAACCAGACCGAAATCAGGTTAATTTTCCAGGGTTCTATTACGCGTGGCATGAGCGGATGGCTTGCAGGAGACAGAGGCTAAAGTCTACCGCGTGGTTGCTGTGGCTGACCGGCAAAACATGTTACAGCCGGTAAAACGCGGTTTTACGCTGCGATTCCGGCTGTAACCCGGCACAAATTTTCTCTGAACAGGCGTTCGCAGCAGCTTGCTGCGGCTGAACCGGCAGCGAAGCGAAGCGGTAAATCTCAGTATGAAAAAATATTTCAGCCTGTTACTGACAATCATCGCGCCCGGTTCTATGTTTAAAAAATCGCCAGTTGCGTGCGGTGCGCCGAGCCTTCTGCCAGCCGCAATAGCCTCACAATGAGGGTACCCACCCTTTGTGAGATGTGAGGTGACCCGACTCAATCGATAAACCGAGCCCTTATGCCTGTGCGTAAGGGATGTGTTGTTGTTTTAGCGGAGGTAGTGAATGAGAGTGCAACCTAACAGCGCCAGCCGAGCTATCACCGACTATTTCAATAGCCCGGACTGGCGGGTGCCGCCCGAGTCTGACCTGCTGGCGGTGATCCTGCGTGAACTGATGGAGACAGGTCAGCCCGCCACCACGAAAGCGATTGTCGCGCGGGTGATTGATAAACTGGAAGTTGAAGGCGATGAGACGCGACTACAGAACTACCGCACCCTGCTGGCTCAGCTGATCGAAACCCAGCCTGAGGAGTAGCGCGTTACCTGACCCAGCGCAGTCGATCCGCCTCGCTGACGCTGGCGCGTCCGCTGCTGCGCTGAAACAGGCAGAGCTCCCGTCCACGCTTATTTTTCATCTGCGGCTGCGGATAGCGGCCTTCCAGCAGCAGTGCGCTGTAGCCGACGCTGTCGTCATACGCTATCGGTTCACCCAGTACCCTGACTTTGCTCAGGGTACTGGCGTTAATGCAGGCCTGCGTCATGACCTGACGGCTCTGTTGCCAGGCCTCATCACTGGCGGCCTGCGCCAGCGTGGTGCTGAGTAATAAAGCGGGCAGCAATGCCCTTATCGTCCGTTTCATCTCTGCTCCTCTGCCGATTCTGAACAACGCAAAAAAAATTCCCGCCGCAGCGGGAATAAATAAGACGAGCATTGTCTATCGGGAGTGACGAGGAAGTCTCTTAAACGCCGCACTATCCTCGCCTGCCGTTGTGACAACGCTATGACAACACGCCTGATTTTCCGCTATCCGCAATAAACCTGACTGATATTGCCGCTTTTGTCGGCCAGGAAGTTAAGCCGGCTGAGGTTGAAATCCATCGTGACGGCCGAGTTATACGGAATAGCCCGCACCTTCTGATCGAAATGCTGACCCTGAAGTGACGTTAACGGTTTGCCGACATAATTCTGATACTGAGAAGCGCCACAGCGGTCCGCTTCCGGGTCCTTCGGCGCGCTGGCGGTGTCAGGTTTGCTGGCAGACTGACAGGCCGTGAGGGTCAACAGACCCAGCATAAGTAGCGCTTTTCCATAATGTTTCACGTTTGATCTCCTGTTGAACGGGGTAAACCCTGCTGCAAGAGTAGCAAAGCGGGCGCACTGAACTGAACCCAAAAAAAGTAAAGTTATCTTCGATGACCGGAAACCCACGCCGGAACGCCTGCCGTTTTTTAAGATTAATCGCACGTAGTGCGCAAAATTAACCCATTCAGACGCTACAATATTTTAAGAGCATTCCTAGCTACTGAGAGAGGTAACCATGGAACTTATTATCTTTATCGTCTGTGCCATGCTGATGACCGCCGTGGCTGTCAAAGTTCGTTAAGTCTGATCGGGCGGACTTTGCGTGGTTCTTTCCAGAAGCGTGCTGAATGCGGCCAGCGGCATCGGTTTACCGAGGAAGTAGCCTTGCCCTTCTTCACACGATAGCAGCTTGAGCTGATTCAGTTGCGCTTCTGTCTCAATGCCCTCGGCGGTAATGGTCAGCGCAAAGGCGCGCGCCAGGGCGATAATCCCGGCGACCACCGATTGTGCCTGTTGCGACTCCGGAAAATCTTTCATCCACGAGCGATCGATCTTCAGGCCGTTGAACGGGAAAGTTTTGAGATAACCGAGCGCGGCATAGCCAGTACCAAAGTCATCCACCGTCAGCCTCACCCCCAGCGAACGCAAGCCCTGCATCACTTCCAGCGCATGCTGCGGATGTTCAAAGGTCACGTTTTCGGTAATTTCCAGCTCCAGCCGCGTGGCGGGCAAGCCACTTTTTGCCAGCGTATCCGCCACCCGCTTCACCAGGTCACTGGTGCGAAACTCCATCGGGGAAATATTAACCGAGACGTAGCGGTCGCCGCCCCACGCCAGCGCATCTTCACAGGCGCGCATCAATACCCAGTCGCTGATGGTGGCAATCAGTCCGCTCTCTTCCGCCAGCGGAATAAAACGATCCGGCGTGATCCACTGATCGGGCGCGATCTGCCAGCGGATCAGCGCTTCAGCACCGGCCAGCTGACCGCTCAGCAGCTGATAACGCGGCTGATAGTGCAGACGAAACTCATTGTTCTTCAGCGCCTTCTCAATGCGTTGTGCCATATCACGTTTGCTGTTGCGCTGGCTGGCCATCTCATTGGCGTACCACACCCACTGATTGCGCCCGGCTTCCCGCGCCTCATTCAGCGCGATGTCTGACATGCGCAGCAGCGCTTCCGGATGGCAGGCATCCTGCGGCGCACAGGCGATACCGAGGCTGGCCGTCAGATAGTGAACGTGCTGGCCGGTAGTAACGGGCTGCTGAACGTCGTGCACCAGCTGGGCGCAGCGCTCATCGACCTTGTCACGGTTGCCTTCACGCAGCACCAGCACGAACTCATCGCCGCCCAGCCGGGCCGCCAGCTCATGCGGCCCGATGCAGCGTTTCAGCCGCTGCGCCATCTGATTCAGCACCCCATCGCCCGCCGCATGGCCCCAGGTTTCGTTGATTGGCCGGAACTGATCGAGGTCGAGGCTGATAATGGTCAGCGGGTGACTGTCGTCGGCCAGCTCAAGATGATGGGTAAGGAACTCCTGTAGCTGAACGCGGTTGGGTAACCCGGTTAATACGTCGTGACGTGACAGGAACTGAATACGCGCTTCCGCTTCCATGCCCTGGGTGATGTCGGAGACCGTGCCGCGAAAACCGATACAGCGCCGATCGTGCCAGACGGTTTTCGCCACCAGCTGGCCAATGCGGCGGTCACCGTGCGCCGACATAAACTGGCAGCGCAGCGGCATCTGTTGCGGCTCCTGCTCCTGGCGCAGCAGCCAGGTAACCAGCGAATGGCTGGGATGCGTCAGTAAGTGATCGATGTGACGTCCGAGCCACTGTGAGATTTCATGGCCGGTCACGGTGTGAAAACGCGCCGACAAATAGATCAGCCGGCCCTCTTCATCGGTCTCCCAGATCCAGTCCGACGCGGCTTCAGCCAGATCGCGGAAGCGGGCCTCGCTGTTTGCCAGCTCCTGCTGACTGATCGCCAGCATGGCAAAGCGTCGGTCGGAGAGAATGGCGTTATAGAGCGCATGGCGGCTGACGCGACGGGTAATTAAGGCGATGATAATCGCCATGATCACCAGCAGCGGCAGCAGAAACCAGATCAGCCCCATGCCCGGCATTTTGGGGGTCCAGCGCAGCACCAGCGGCGCGCTGCCGCTGATCGGCTGCAACATGCGCGGTTCACGTTCGGCATCCAGCGCGCTGTTGGCCATTCGCGGCCCGCGCACATCCAGCGCCGCACCCAACTCTTCCAGCTTGGCAGGAGTAAACAGGTTCACAAACACCATGATCGACGGCGGGCCCGCTTTCAGCGGCAGCGTAGCCACTTTACCCCGACTGATCGGCGCAGCCACCACAATCGCGGGCTGCCGATTAATGATGGCGTTACGGGCCAGAGCGGCGTTATTGAGCTGACGTGCTGCCGCGATCATCCCGTGGGTCTGGCTGCCCAGCCAGGCTTCCAGCGGCGTATCGGTCAGCTGACCGTTAATCACCGCATAGCTGGTGCGTCCCTGACCGTCGACGACGAAGACACCTTCGTAGTGATACTCCTCATACAGCCCCGGCCCGAAGTTCTCTTCGTCATAGGCCCAGACTTTATTCACTGTCAGATGCAGATTACGCCAGGCTTCGCCCCAGAACGCGTAGTCCCGGATATCAGTCACCATCGCGTCCTGACGGGTTTTCCACGTCTGTTGCATCAGCAACTGATCGTGCTCAATCGACGCGCTGTTCTGACGTTGCGCGATGGTCAGTACCATCAGCATCGACAGAAACAGCACGCCGAACAGCAGCAGCGAAAGCGTGCGCAGGCTGCGCCGCGTAAAGCGGACAGTGCGGTCTTCGGCGGCGTGCGCAAAAGAAGGTGACGGCGGTGCCGGAGGGTCAAAAGTCATTAAGCCTACTCACTACACGACATAAAGTCCGTTAGGAACAGCCGGTCCGTGACATAAAGCGTCGGGCCAGCCAGATTAGTTTCCTCAGTTATCGGCCCGTGACGTCGGGTGTTTAGCCTGCGGTTAAAATTTAGCGCTTAAATATTGTGTTATTGGCTGACTCGACAGCGATCAGGCGCATTGCTACTATGCGCTAACCTTCGCTGGCTGGGTCGTCTATGAATACCAATTCCGACAGAGTGACACTGACGCTGTTCTACGTCGGCAGCTTTGTGGTCTATTACCTTGTCACCATGCTGATCACCCTGTTCCCGAATTACGGCGTGCTGCGTAATGACGGCCTGCTGGTGCCGGTGCTCTGTCTGTTTGAATTTGCCGTGATCTATCCACTTTATCGCTTCTACTGTCAGCGCCGGACCGATTTGCCGCTGGGTGAACTGCGTCCGCTACAGACCCTGCTGTACACCGGCGGGCTGTTTGTGCTGATGGCGGCACAGATGCAGTTTATGCAGCCGGAAGGCTGGCTGGTGATGCAGGCGCAGCAGGGACGTAATTCGTTGCTGATTTTGCTGCTGACGGCGGTGCTGCTGGCACCGGTATTTGAAGAAGTCCTGTTTCGCGGCTTTCTGCTACAGGCTTTTTTGCTGTGGGCGCCACGCAGCCGCTTCGCCTGTATGCTGCTGACCTCGCTGCTGTTCGCGGTGATGCATACCCAATATGTTCACTGGCAGACCATCATCGCCCTGACGCTGTTTTCGCTGCTGCTCTGCTACGCGCGCCTACGCAGCAATAGCCTGGCGCTGCCGATCTTTCTGCACACTCTCAACAACCTGATCGCCCTGCTGCCTGCCTGGTATTTCGCGGGCTGATCGGCCCCTGTTGCCTGCCCGGCTCAGGGCGATAGCTCGGGCGGGTAATGCCGCCCCGACGCGTTTGACTATACTGGATCAAAAAAAGGGATAAAAAGCACTGCCGTCCGGACCACCAGACCGTGCAAAGGAGTCGATCTATGTTGATAGGATTTGTGTTATTAGTGAGCGCGTGCGGCTACGATGCCTGTGAGGCATTGCCGGTTTCTGAGCACATTTTTCCGACCAAAAGCGCCTGTGAAACCATGGCAAACCGTATTCATAAAGTCAGGCCCAACGTGGTCCTGCTGTGTGGTGAAGTGCATCGTTAAATCAGGGCCAGCAGCAATAAACCCGGCTGTAACGTTGCAAGCTGACGCATTAGCGTACAAAATATGAGCTGTTGTTGACCAATACCGTTGTGAATCCCATGAAAACATCACGTCCCCGTCGTCCAAACGGACGCTGGGTTTATTACATTTTGTATGATGGCATTCTGTGGCCCTGCCCCGTTCGCTGGGAATGGGAAAGCGGCTACGGCGGCTGGCTGCCATTTTACTATACGCCTACCTTTGAGTTCGTGGTCGGCGACCCACGCAAGGCGTATCGCATTGCGCGCAGCGACGTGCGTGCCCGGCGGCGTGAGGATGTCTGTGTCTGAAGGACATTACTGCCACGGCAGCCATGAAGCCGTCAGTAAGAAGTGAATCGCTTCCAGTACCAGTATCACCATTAATAAAATGCCCAGCGTATGGCGACCAATTCTGTTCATCCGGTCAGGCCCAAATCATTGCAGCCCAGCGTATCAGCAGCAGTGCGCCACAAATGCAAAACAGAACCAGCACCATTTTCCAGTGCTTTTTGGCCGCCCGATACCTCGTCACATCGAATCCCTCCCCGCCAGAATGCGAAGATGCGCCACAAGGCGCATCTGTTCCGGTCAACTGCAGGACCGGTACTGCGTAGCATAACGCCCAGGCCGCGAAAAGGCGACCTGTCGTCGGCCTCAGTTATTCAGGGTGTAATCCAGCGTGATTTCCGCATTCAGCACCTGAGAAACCGGGCAGCCCGCTTTCGCTTTATTGATGATTTCATCAAAGGTGGACGCATCAATGCCAGGCAGAGAGATGGTGCTGGTCAGCGCCACTTTCGTAATGGCAAAGCCATCGCCTTTCTTATCCAGCGAGACGTCTGCCGTGGTGTCGATGCTTTCTGGCGGATGGCCCGCCTGACCCAGCATCAGCGACAACGCCATGGAGAAACAGGCCGCATGCGCCGCACCAATCAGCTCTTCCGGGTTGGTGCCCTTCTCGCCTTCAAAGCGGGTGTTGAAACCGTAAGGCTGCTGGCTCAGCACGCCGCTCTCGGTGCTGACGGTGCCTTTGCCCTTGATATCGCCTTCCCAGTGCGCCGAACCTTTCTTATGAATGGTCATGTTATTCCTCCTGTTGGTAAAGAAGCTAAGTATAGACAACGCCTCCGTTTTCGCCGGTTAACTTACCGCGCGCGGCCGTGACGGGTTGCTCTGCGGACTGAGCACCGCCTCGGCCTGTACCAGCGAATCGCGGGTGATCTCGCTGATAGACTTCGCCCCGGTCAGAGTCATCGCAACCCGCATCTCTTTCTCGATCAGGGTCAGCAGGTTTTCTACGCCTCGCTGACCGTGGGTCGCCAGCGCATAGATAAAGGCCCGTCCCAGCAACACGCTGTCAGCGCCAAGTGCAATCATCCGCACCACATCCAGCCCGTTGCGAATGCCGCTGTCGGCCAGAATGGTGATGTCGCCTTTCACCGCATCGGCAATCGCTGGCAGCGCGCGCGCCGACGACAGCACGCCATCCAGCTGGCGTCCGCCATGATTGGAAACCACGATGCCGTCAGCACCAAAACGCACCGCGTCCCGTGCATCCTCCGGATCGAGAATCCCTTTGATCACCATCGGGCCGTCCCAGAATTCACGTATCCACTCCAGATCTTTCCAGCTGATAGAGGGATCGAAGTTGTTCGCCAGCCAGCCGATGTAATCTTCCAGGCCGGTCGGTTTACCCAGATAGGTCGAGATATTGCCCAGATCGTGTGGCCGTCCCTGCAACCCGACATCCAGCGCCCATTGCGGATGGGTGACCGCCTGCCAGTAGCGGCGCAGCGCCGCATGATTGCCGCTCATGCCGGAATGCGCATCGCGGTAGCGCGCCCCAGGCGTCGGCATATCCACGGTAAACACCAGCGTGGAGCAGCCCGCCGCTTTGGCGCGCTCCAGCGCATTGCGCATAAAACCGCGGTCGCGCAGCACGTAGAGCTGGAACCACATCGGGCGATTGATCTGCGGCGCGACCTCTTCTATCGGGCAGACTGACACCGTCGACAGCGTAAACGGAATGCCTTTCAGCGCCGCCGCGCGCGCCGCCTGCACTTCGCCACGGCGGGCATACATGCCGCACAAACCAACCGGTGCCAGCGCCACCGGCATCGACAGCGTCTCATTGAATAATGTCGTTTCCAGGCTCAGCTCAGACATGTTTTTCAGAATGCGCTGGCGCAGCGCCACATCAGAGAGATCCTCGACGTTGCGGCGCAGCGTGTGCTCGACATAGGCCCCGCCATCGAGATAGTGGAACAGGAAAGGTGGCAGGATGCGTTGCGCGGCGGCGCGATAGTCACTGGCAGCAGAGATAATCATCAATCAGATTCCTTACGGTTACGTGATTCAGTGTCCGGTAAGCGGGTGATACGCGCCTGACGCGCCTCATCCTCATGCAGATTTTTCATCGTGGTGTGAACAAAGCCGAGATGCTGCATCGCGGCCTGGCGTGCGCCTTCGGCATCCCCGGCCAGAATGGCGTCCAGCAGCGCCCGGTGCTGTTCGGTCAGCCGGGCGAAAATCGCGGGCTGGGTGTACATCCGCTGACGGCTCTGCATCACCGAGGATTGCAGCAGTTCGAAAAAACCGCGCATGGTTTGCAGCAGCACCAGATTGTGAGATGCCTCGGCAATTGCCAGGTGAAAGCGCACGTCAGCCTGTGCGGCAAGGTCAGGATCGTCACTCTCTTTCAGCTTCAGCGTGGCGTCAAAGGCGTACTGCAGCCGCTCGCGATCCGCCTCCGTGGCGCGCAGCGCGGCGTGCCAGGCGGTGCTGGCTTCAATCGCATGTCGCGCCTCCAGAATGTCGTAGCGGTAGTCCGGATCGTCGCGCAGTAACTGTCGAATCGGTTCAACGATGCGCTGTTCCGACCAGGGGCCCAGCTGCTGCCGGACCCAGGTGCCGCCGCCGCGACGGCTGATCAGCATACCGCCGCTGATCAGTTGCTGTAACGCTTCACGCAGCGACGAGCGCGATACGCCGAGTTCAGCCGCGAGTGTTCGCTCGGCAGGCAGGCGCATACCCGGCGTCAGTTGGTGTTCGGTGATATACGCCCTAAGGCGCGTCACCAGCGGATCGGAAACGGTGTTCATGGGATCATCCAGGGGAAGACGTATGCCTGCAGCGTGGTAATCACGCCGACCATACAGGTGAAAATCAGGCTGTGTTTAACGGTAAAGCGGAACAGGTCAGACTCTTTGCCAACCAGGCCGACCGCCGCACAGGCGATGGCGATCGACTGCGGCGAGATCATCTTGCCGGTAACGCCGCCGGTGGTGTTGGCCGCCACCAGCAGCACGTCCGACACGCCAATCTGTTGCGCGGTGGTAGCCTGCAACGCGGCAAACAGGGCATTCGAGGAGGTGTCCGAGCCGGTCAGGAACACCCCGAGCCAGCCGAGGAACGGCGAGAAAAAGGTGAAGGCGTGACCGGTGTGCGCCAGCGCTAACGCCAGCGTCGCTGACAGGCCGGAATAGTTAGAGATAAAGGCGAAGGCCAGCACCATGCCAATCGAGTAGATCGGCAGCGCCAGCTCTTTCAGCGTTTCACCAAAGGTCTGCAGCGCCGCCCTGGGCTTCATCTTCAGGTAAACGACGGCGACGATCGCCGCAATCAAAATCGCGGTGCCGGTGGCGGAGAAGAGATCGAACTTAAAGATGGCCGGATAAGGCGTGGCGCTGCTGACCACCGGCGGCATACGCGCCACCCCTTCGTTCAGCAACGGCACCGGCAGGTTAAGCACCCACTCCGCCAGCGCGCCGCCTTTAGCGAACAGCGCTTTAAACGGCGGGATGCTCCACAGCGTTACGGTGGCGGTGAGAAACAGGAACGGCATCCAGGCGCGCACCACCTGTCCCAGCCGATATTTTTGCCGGGGTACGGAGGGATCGACCGGCGCGGCATCGCCATTCTCAAAGCGGAAAATGCGCACCGGCTTCCAGACGCGCAGAAACAGCGTCAGCGAAATCAGCGAGGCGAGTGACGAGATGATATCCGGCAGTTCCGGGCCGAGAAAGTTGGAGCTGAGGAACTGGGCGATGGCAAATGACCCGCCCGCCACCAGCACCGCCGGCCAGGTCTCTTTGACGCCGCGCCAGCCATCCATGATCGCCATAATCCAGAACAGCACAATCAGGGTCAGCAAGGGTAACTGTCGTCCGGCCATCTGCCCGATAGCGAAACTGTCGAGCCCGGTCACCTGCCCGGCGACAATAATCGGAATACCCATTGCGCCAAAGGCGACCGGCGCAGTATTAACAATCAGGCAGAGTCCGGCGGCATACAGCGGGTTAAAACCCAGACCGACCAGCAGCGCGGCGGTGATCGCCACCGGCGCGCCAAAGCCAGCCGCTCCCTCAAGAAATGCGCCAAATGAGAAGCCGACGATCAGCATCTGCAGCCGCTGATCGGGGGTGATCGACAGAATCGAGGCGCGGATAATGTCGAACTGACCGGTTTTGACTGAAATTTTATAGACGAAAACGGCCGCGACAATGATCCAGGCGATGGGCCACAAGCCATAGAGAAAGCCGTAAACCACCGACGCTACTGCCTGCGCCACCGGCATCTGATAGAGAAACAGCGCCACCAGCAGCGCCAGTACCACGGTGACGCTGGCGGCCAGATACCCTTTCATCCTGAGCTTAATCAGCGCAAAGAAGAAAAACAGAATCGGGATCAGCGCCACCAGGCTTGAAAGCCAGATATTGCCTAACGGATCGTAATTTTGTTGCCACACCTGCATGCCGCTATCTCCAGAAGAAGAGGAAACGTGGTGCGCGTCCAGCCGTGTGCCGCGCACCATCAACCCGGCCGATGAGTGGTCTGACCAAAAATCGAATTATCGGGCTTTATGGCAACAGATAGTTAATTCTTTGTTAATCAGAGGCAACAAAAGCGGCGAAAATTTTCCCGATGTGTGAACTACAGAAAAATTTTGCCGCAATTGGTAGGACCAGATTCAGCCCTGCTGCTGCGGAAATGCCCGCGGATAGCTGCATGGATGAAACCGCAGGTTCAGCACGATCAACACCAGGGTCACCGTGGTCTGTAACAGCCAGACGCTGGTGAAATGATGAGTCAGCGCGTGAAGCTGTCCGGCGATAAACGGCATACTGCCGGCAATGATAAAACCGATACCCTGCATAAACGCCACCAGCCGCGCGCCCGCCTGCGGCTGCGCCAGATGATCCAGCGCCAGCACCAGGGCCAGCGGAAACGCGCCGCCGAGCCCGACACCGGCGATGCCCGCCCAGAGCCACGGCGCCGCCTGGGGTGCCAGCAGGAAACCGAGCATCCCGCACAGCTGCAGTGCCAGCGTCAGCAACAGCAGCGGCCGGCGATCGCTGCCGCGTGCCAGCAGCGGCAGCAGCAGTGCGCCCGCCACCTGACAACCGATCATCATGCCCAGCAGCGAGCCACCCGCCTGCGCGCTCCAGCCCAGCTGGTGATAGAAATCGGGCAGCCAGGCGACACAGATCGCATAGCCGCCGTTCACCAGCCCGAAGCTCAGCGCCAGCGTCCAGGCGCGGGTTTTACGCCATAACGCAGGCTGCGCCACCGCCGCCGCTTTTGCCGGCGCAGCGGTCGGAATAAACAGCCACAGCAGCAGTGCCAGCACCACCGGCAGCGTCCAGCTGCTCAGCGCGCCCTGCCAGCCGAAATGCGTATTAAGCCACGGCGTCAGCGCCGCGCCGATCCCGCCACCGCCCATCAGCGCGCCAGCCCACAGGCCGGTCACCGGCGCGCTGCGACGGCTGAAGCGCTGACGGATCAGACCCGGCATCGCCATCTGCACCACGCCAATCCCCGCTCCGCCCGGTATCGTGCTGAGCACCAGCCAGCGACCGTTGCTGATAAACAGCCGGCTCACCAGCGCCAGCAGCAGCAGAAACAATCCGCCCAGCAAAAGGTTACGCACCGAAAAGCGCTGCATCAGCCGGGCGCTGGTCAGCGCAATCGCGCCCATCATCATCATCGGCAGCGCGGGCAGCAGCGATGCCGCCAGCGGCGACAGGCCAATACTCTGTCGCAGCTGCTCCAGCAGCGGGCTGACCGAGGTCATCAGCGGGCGCATGTTCAGCCCGGCCAGCACCAGCGCCGCCAGCAGCAGCTTATTTTCTCTGTTCATCTGAAATCCGCAGAATTAAAAGTTGCCAGCCTGACACTCATCGCTACTATCTGGAAATGAAATATTACTCTGTCAGGTAGTGGGAAAATGAATCGTCAGCCGATGTTTACGCCGCAGCAACTGCTGAGCTTTGTGGCTGTGTGTGAAACGGCCAGCTTTACCCGCGCCGCTGAGCGGGTGCATCTGTCGCAATCCACCGTCAGTCAACAGGTGCGACGGCTGGAAGAGATGGTGGGTAAAGATTTGCTGGTGCGCTCGTCACATCAGGTTCAGATCACCGAAGAGGGTGAAAAATTGCTGGGCTATGCCCGCCGGATTATCGCCCTGAACGCTGAAGCGCACGACGTGCTGAGCGATCAGTGGCGCGAGGGCGTGCTGCGTCTCGGCGTGCCGGAAGATTTCGCCGCGCCGACCGCGGGCCTGCTGGCGAATTTCAGTCGTGCCCATCCTCAGCTGCGGCTGGATGTGATGAGCGGAATGCAGGTGGAGCTGCGGCGGGCCTGGCAGCGTGAAGAGCTGGATATCATGCTGATCAAACAGACCTATGGCGAGCGGCCGCTGGCGTCGCGTCCGGAACCGCTGCTGTGGCTCGACAGCGCCGCGTCACCCTGCTTTGAGCAGACGCCGGTGCCGCTGGTGCTGTTTCCGCAACAGGGATTGTACCGCGATGAGGTCTGCCAGACGCTCGACGCGCTGGGCCGTAGCTGGCGTATCAGCTACAGCAGCGCCAGTCTGGTGGCGCTTGCTGCCGCCAGCGCCGGGGGGCTCGGTCTGACGCTGCTGCCTGCCAGCTGTCGCCTGCCGCAGCATCGGGTATTGGGCAGCGAACAGGGACTGCCGGTGATTGATAGTTTCGAGCTGGCGCTGTTCTGCCGTCAGCCGCAGGATCCGTTGCAGCGTGAACTGGCTGAGGCGCTGGTAACATTTGGTCAGTTGCGCTGGCAGTGACATTTCGAATAGCCAGCAGTGGAAAATAGCGCAGCAAGCCGGGCTGCCGTTTGTCAGATTAGGGTCTTGTTCATTTTGCAGGAGCCTCTGATGCCCACTTCCCCTTCTCCGAGCCGTCGTGACTTCCTCGGCCAGAGCGTACGCTGGACCGCAGCCGGTGGTTTACTGGCCGCAGGCCTGAGCCAGGCCAGCGTGGCGACCCGCGTCGTATCCCCTGTTGCCGACCGCGCCGCTGCCCTGCCGCAAAAGGATCACTACCTGCTGCGTAATGTGCGGCTGGAAGAAGGATTTGAACGCGAGGGCGATGAGATTATTGCCACCCGGACTGCGCTGTATGACATCAGCGTGCGGAACGGAAAAATCGATCGACTGCAACCCGCAGGCCAGGGCGACGGCACGTTACCGGCGTGGGATGCAGAGGGCGCGCTGCTGCTGCCTTCGACCCAGGATATGCATATCCATCTTGATAAGACCTTTTATGGCGGCCCGTGGCAGGCACCGCGTCCGCGTCAGGGCAAAACCATCATGGATATGATCGCCCGGGAACAGGCGCTGATCCCGCAGTTGCTGCCACATTCTCAGGCTCGTGCCGAGGCCCTGATTGCGCTGCTACACGCCAAAGGCACCACCCGCGCCCGCAGCCACTGCAATATCGATCCGGTCAGTGGTCTGCAAAGCCTCGATCATCTGCAGGCCGCGCTGGCGAATCACCCCAATTTTCCCTGCGAAATCGTGGCGTTTCCGCAGCATGGATTGCTGCATTCTCAGGTCGATGGCCTGATGCGCGAAGCGATGCAGCGCGGCGTTCAGTATGTCGGCGGCCTCGATCCCACTAATGTGGATGGCGCAATGGAAAAGTCACTGGATGCGATGTTCCTGATAGCACTCGACTATCAGCGCGGCGTCGATATTCACCTGCATGAAACGTCCGCGGCCGGCGTGGCCGCGATTCAGTACATGATCGATACCGTGGCCCGCAACCCGGCGCTGAAGGGCAAAGTGACGCTGAGCCACGGTTTTGCGCTGGCCACGCTGGAGGGCAGCGCGCTGGACAGGATGATAGAGGGGCTGGCTGAGCAGCAGTTCAGCGTCGCCTCGACTTTGCCGATCGGTAAACTCACCATGCCGATTCCGCAGTTACAGGCAGCTGGCATTCACGTCATGACCGGGACCGACAGCGTGATCGATCACTGGTCGCCGTTTGGCACCGGCAGCATGCTGGAGAAAGCGAATCTGTACGCGCAGCTTTATCGGGGATCGGATGAGTTTTCGCTGTCACGGGCGCTGTCCATTGCCACCGGTAATCAACTGCCATTGTCAGCGACCGGCGAACGTCAGTGGCCGAAATCGGGTGATGAAGCCAGCATGATGCTGGTTGCAGCGAGCTGTTCTGCTGAAGCGGTGGCCCGCATTTCACCGGTAGTGGCGACCTTTTCGCGCGGCAAGCCGGTCTTTGCGCTGGCCTCTGCCTGAAACAACAGAGCCTCCGAATCGGAGGCTCTGCATTTACCTGAATGGACCAAACCGTCAGGCGGTTTTAGCCCATTTATCATTCGACATTAATTCCATTGCCAGCGCATATAAGCGACGATCTTCCTGATCACAGGGCTCATCTTCCGCATAACAGCCGATCATTGAAGCGATCTTATCGGCTGATAAGCTCTCTCCATGAACGTGCAGTGTCAGTACGGCGCGGCCTACTATTTTAAGCACATTCTCATGTGGTCCCTGGATGCTATTACTCAATGAAAATACCCTCTACCGGTCGTTGTACCAGGAATATGGCGCGCTAAATATAAAGCAATTAGCGCCAGATTTTTATCGGCATTAAGGGTGATATTTTTTAATGATTAATTCTTTTACTGGAGTCACTATTAAGGAGTTATCTGATTAACAATGAAATAAAGTTTTAAAAACGGTGAGTTATAAACTAATAACTGGCCTTGATGGATAACCGTAACGGCAGGTCGTTCTTTCACCAGCGATAAAGGATTAAAAAAAACCACCAATTTCAGCCCCACTTCGGCTAATTTTTAGTCGTTCCGCCATAAATTGTTTCATACTGCTAACCTCAAGGTTCCCGTTGCCGTCAGCCCGGCTTTCTGCCAGACTTGCGCGCGCAATACTGCCCTTCACTATTAGCCTCAGAGGCCGCGCCCGTGACCGCTTTTTCTACCCTCAATACCCTTCCCGACAGCCAGCTCGATAACCTGCGCGAGATGGGCTATACCAGCATGACGCCGGTTCAGGCCGCCACGCTGCCCGCCATTTTGCAGGGTCGTGACGTGCGCGCGCAGGCAAAAACCGGCAGCGGAAAAACCGCCGCCTTTGGTATTGGTTTACTGCACCATATCGACAGCGCCCGGTTTCAGACCCAGGCGCTGATTCTCTGCCCGACCCGTGAACTGGCGGATCAGGTCGGCAACGTGCTGCGTCAGCTGGCACGCTTCACCCGTAACATTAAAGTTCTGACCCTGTGTGGCGGCCAGCCGATGAGCGCCCAGCGTGATTCGCTGGTGCATCCGCCGCATATTGTGGTCGGTACGCCGGGTCGTATTCTGGACCACATCAAGCGTGAAAACCTGAAGCTGGAACAGCTGCGTACGCTGGTGCTGGATGAAGCTGACCGGATGCTGGAGATGGGTTTCCGCGACGACATGGAAACCATTATTGAGGCGACGCCAGCGTCACGCCAGACGCTGCTGTTTTCCGCCACCTGGCCCGAGGGCATTGCCGCCATCAGCAGCCGCTTCCAGCGCGATGCGCTGAGCGTGGTGACGGAAGAAGTCAGCGAACTGCCGTCGATTGAACAGCAGTTCATCGAGGCCAGTCACGGTGAAAAATTAGCGCTGCTGATCGCCCTGCTGAGCGAGCGCCAGCCCGCCTCATGCGTCGTCTTCTGTAACACCCGTCGTGAATGCGATGAGATTGCTGCAGCGCTGAACGCGCGTGATATCAGCGCCCTGCCGCTGCATGGCGATCTTGAGCAGCGCGATCGTGAGCGGGTGCTGATCCGCTTCGCCAACGGCAGCGGCCGGGTACTGGTCGCCACCGACGTGGCCGCCCGTGGTCTCGACATCAAATCGCTGGCGATGGTGGTGAACTATCAGCTGGCCTGGGACCCGGAAGTGCATCTGCACCGCATTGGCCGTACCGCCCGCGCCGGCGAGCACGGCGTCGCGGTGAGCCTGGTTGCGGCCGATGAGATGGCACGCGCCCATGCGCTGGAAGATTTCCTGCAGCAGAAACTGCCGTGGATCGCCGCCAGCACCCTGAAAAAGGGCAACAGCAAACCCTTGCCTGCCGCGATGATGACCCTGTGCATTGATGGTGGCCGCAAAGCCAAGATCCGTCCGGGGGATATCCTCGGCGCACTGACCGGTGAAGCGGGCTATCGCGCTGAGCAGATCGGTAAGATTGTGCTGACGCCGACTCACGCCTACGTCGCGATTGATGCCGCGCAGGCGAAAGGCGCACTGGTGAAGCTGAAGCAGGGGAAAATCAAAGGCAAAACCTGCCGGGCGATTCTGCTGAAGGATTAATATTCAGGGCGAGGCTGGCGCCTCGCCCGGTTTATTATGGCTCGTCAATCTGCGTGACGTGCAGCGTGGTTTTGTCCCCTTTACCCTGCACCTTGCCGCTGACGCGTACTTTGTCCTCAGCGCTGTAGGTTTTACCATCAAAGGTTTTCTTCGGCGCAATGATCGGTAATGTGCCGGTATTATCGCGGAACTGATAGGTATCACCCTGCTGTTTCTTTACGATATAACCTTCCAGCGTCACGTATCCGCCCTGACGGAAATCGCGAATCTGGTTGATATGAGTCTGCCCGGTATCTTCCGATCCCTTATAGCCTGCATCCTCTTTGTGCTGCGGCGGCGGTGCTTCACCCGCTTTGTATCCCCCCTCTTCGGCATACACGCCAGCACTCATTACCACCAACAGCGACGCTAAAATTACTTTTTTCATTTCACACTCCTGTATTGGAAAGGTGTCCATGTCGAACCTTCACCGATAAGCCTGGCACAATAATTGGCGTCCGTTTTATTTCACCCTTCTGTTCTCACCTTTTTCCTTTTGCTGCCGATAACCTGTTCACACCCTATTTCACCAGCTGCGTTAATGCAGAGGCAACGATGGATAATTTTCAAAAAGAGATTGATGAGAGAGCAAACCTCGCGTTATCGAACAAATTTGAACTGCTGCTGTTTCGCTTAGGCTCCGACCAGCTGAAAGGCAAGTCAGAACTGTTTGGCATTAACGTCTTCAAGCTGCGTGAAATTGTGCCGATGCCCGCCATCACCAAAGCCGCCGGGATGCGTTCACCGCTGCTGGGTATGGCCAGCATTCGCGGTCAGTTCATTCCGGTTATCGATCTGCCGGCGGTTGCCGGCTGCGTGCCGGAGACCGGCCTGAATCTGCTGCTGGTCACCGAGTATGCGCGTAACACGCAGGCCTTCGCGGTGGAGTCGGTGGAAAACATCGTGCGCCTCGACTGGAGCCAGGTACATACCGCAGAAGCCGGTATCGGTGGTCGCAACATCACCAGTATTGCCTGTCTCGACAGTGACAAACAGAGTAACGATCTGGCGATGGTGCTGGATGTTGAACAGATTCTGTATGACATCATTCCTTCTGTTCGCGGTGTGGAACCGGAAGCAACCAAAGCGCGTGAATTTAACTATCGCCCTGGCGCCGTCGCCATTGTGGCGGAAGATTCCAAAGTGGCGCGTCAGCTGCTGGAACAGGGCCTGAAGAGCATGGGCATCCCGTCGCTGATGTTCAATACCGGCCTGGAAGCATGGGAAAAACTCAAGCTGATGAGTCAGGAAGCGCAGGCAGCGGGCGAGTCGATTCACGACAAAATTGCCTTTGTGCTGACCGACCTGGAAATGCCAGAGATGGATGGCTTCACCCTGACCCGCAACATTAAGCGTGACGAAGTAATGAAGCGTCTGCCGGTGGTGATCCACTCTTCACTGTCAGGCAGCGCCAATGAAGACCACGTGCGCAAAGTGGGTGCCGACGGATATGTCGCTAAATTCGAATTAAACGAACTCTCTGATGTGATTTTTAACGTTCTCGAAGCAGCCCGCTAAGCAAAAGGCAGATTGAGGCGTTTCAGCATCGGTCTGCCGCTCTGGTCTGTTTCGTACTGCGTCTTTACTCTTTAGCCAGGAATTTACCCATGCACAGCGAAACCTTACCTGTTACCTCCCGTCAAAACGTGCTGCGTGGCCGTTTACGTCAGTTTGCCTGGATCAGCGCAGTGACCCTTAGCATTCTGTTCTGGGTCGGCCTCTATTTTTTAGTTTTCTAATCTTTCATCTCCCTGACGGTTCAGGCTGCCAGTGTCATGGCTGTCAGCCCAGCCGATCCCATCCGGCTTTCCTCTTTTATCGGGACGGTTTTGTTAAACACGATTAATCCAGGCGATTAATGGTGCGCTTTTCCCTGCCTGTTACTTCAAAAAAATTAAAGGTAAAGCTTAACGCTCCGATAACAGTGTGCGCGGGATCACCTTTTTTTCGGCGCCACGACGCCGGGCACAGCAGTGGAATCGCGCACAGCAGCAAGGAATCTGATTGCTGATAACAGAGTGATAAATAATAAAACGGGGAAAAGAACATGGTCAGTATCAGGAATATGAAGGTGGGTATGCGGCTCGGCGCAGCCTTCGGTATTGTTGTGACGTTACTGATAGTTATTGGTGTGACATCCATAACCAAAATTAACAGCATTAACACCGCCATTGCCTCGATCGTTGACGATCGGTACGTAAAAGTGCGACTGGCATTTGATGTGCGCGATGGTGTCAACGATCAGATCAAATACCTGCGCGGCATCGTGATCGACACCAACCGTCCGGAAATGAACGTTAAACGTTATGGTCAGCTGGATGAAGCCACTCAGCGGACTAACGCCGCGATGAAAAAGATCGCTGATATTCAGGTTACCGCGGTCGGTAAGAAAAAAATTGCCGGTTTGCTGGCTTCTGCTGAAGCGTTTGAAAAGGTTAAAGCGGAGTTGATTACTCTGGTGAAAAGCGGCAATTTCGATGCGGCCAGCGCCTATGTGCTGAAATCGATGACCGCGACCCAGAACAAATTCCTTGATGATGCTGTCGCTTTTGCCAATTCTCAGGATTCTCAGCTGCGCGGTGAAGGTCAGAGCATTGTGGCGAATGGTGAGTCGGCTATCACCATCACGCTGATTTTCTCTGCGCTGGCGATTCTGGCCTCCATCATGCTGGGTATTTTCCTGACGCGTTCGATCGTGCGCCCGCTGGTGGCCGCGGTGGATGTGGCCGAACGCGTTGCTGCTGGCGATCTGAGCTCAAAAATTCAGGTGACGTCACGCGACGAAACCGGCGTGCTGATGCAGGCGCTGCATCGGATGAACGATAACCTGCTCTCCATCGTGACGGAAGTGCGTACCGGTTCCGATACCATTGCGGTGGCATCAAACCAGATCTCCAGCGGCAACCTGGATCTCTCGACCCGCACCGAGCAGCAGGCCAGTTCGCTGGAAGAGACCGCATCTGCGATGGAGCAGATGACTTCAACCGTGAAGCACAACGCCGATAACGCCCGTGAAGCTAATCAGCTGGTGGCGAGTACCTCCAGCGTCGCGCGCGAAGGTGGCGTGGTGATGGAGCAGGTGATCGAGAAGATGGAGGCCATTGCCCTGTCGTCGAAGAAAATTGTCGATATTATCAGCGTGATCGATTCCATCGCCTTCCAGACCAACATTCTGTCACTCAACGCTGCCGTCGAAGCAGCGCGTGCCGGTGAACAGGGACGGGGTTTTGCGGTAGTTGCCTCTGAAGTGCGCAATCTGGCGCAGCGTTCGGCCTCTGCCGCCAAAGAGATTAAAGTGCTGATTGAAGATTCAGTGGCGAAAGTGGATGAAGGCAGCAAACTGGTGACTCACGCTGGCTCAACTATCGGCGAAGTGGTCAACAGCGTACAGAGCGTGGCAAACATCATGAGTGAAATCACCATCGCCAGCAGCGAGCAGAGCAGCGGCATCAGTGAGATCAACATGGCGATTACCCAGATGGAAGCGGTGACGCAGCAAAATGCCGCGCTGGTGCAGGAAGCGTCCGCGGCCTCACAGGCGTTGCAGGATCAGGCTGAGCGGATGGCGCAGGCGATGAGCGTGTTTAAAGTAGGACAGCTCTCGCTGAATGCTGCGCACACAGCATGATAGTCGGTTTCTGATCACCATCCAGCGGCCTGCTTCGGCGGGCCGTGACGATGTTATCCCGCCGCGTTGTGGCCGGATGAGTGCCTGAACTGGCGTTAATATCGGTGGCATTGAGAAACGATGACGTCAGGGCTTTCGCCAGCAACCCGCGGAGCCATGAGTAAGAAACGGAATAGCGGGAACATCAGAGGAAGAAGCAGAAGCAGAAGCAGAAGCAGAAGCAGAAGCAGAAGCAGAAGCAGAAGCAGAAGCAGAAGCAGAAGCAGAAGCAGAAGCAGAAGCAGAATGACAGAAACAAAAAAGGCTGCCAGTGGCAGCCTTTCATTACAGTCAATGCAACAACGCTATAAAGCTCAGTTAGCCTTAAATCAGAAAGCGCGAGGCTGGTTCTGAAGTGCAATCCTCGCCGCGTTCACCTGAACAACGACAGATTTGCAGAAAATGCATTTCGCTCCATGCGGATTGGCTCTTGTAACATCAAAGTGTGATGTACGAAACTGTGAGCCATTACAGTGAGGACATTTAAATGTAATTTTCAGTCCTTAGAGACCAACAACGTTCGCAGCAGCTGGGCCTTTGGCGCCATTTTCTACTGTAAACTCAACTTGTTGACCTTCATCTAATGAACGGAAATCAGTGCCCTGGATTGCAGAGAAATGTACGAATACATCTTTGCTGCCGTCCTGAGGAGAGATGAAACCGAAGCCTTTCTCTGCGTTAAACCACTTAACGGTACCGCGAATTTTGTTAGACATGCTTAAATCCTTAATATATCGAGCCTTCCGGCATAATGGCCTGAGAACAGATTTTAATCAGAACGTAAGAGAAGACTCAAAAAGAAGGGATGTCTCGCGACAAACTTAGAGATGAGAACTGCTTTGGATACTTACTTTGATAGTGTCTGTTAATCAAACCGACGATTCATTAGGCCACACTTCGCCGGGTGACGCAAGCAGCAATTCAAATTAATCGTCAGTAACCCTTAATTGAATCGCCGCCAGCGTAGTCTGAATGGCCCCGCAGGCGCCTCAGTGTGAAGCGCCACCATTCAATCGGTTAAACAGAATGCTGCGCATCTCTGCAGAGTCGGTCGGATTAAGGTTCATCCAGTTGAGCGTCTGGCGGTCGCTTTTCATATCGTACTCAGAGAAGAGACCATGAATAACCCCGTTATCAGGTGAATAAAGGATGGCGATAGATTGCACCGGGCAGTGATGAGGCTTACAACCTGAAAGAACCTGATACTTCACGCCTTTCATCACGACCTCATCGGCCGGAAAGCTGGTCCCGCCATTTCTGACCCATGCGGGCAACCTGTAGCGCTCAACCAGCCTGTTATAAGCCGCCCCACTCTCTTTAGCCTGAATAAAATCAAACAGGTAAGGCTTGTCAGCTGCATTCGCAAGAAATGACCCCATCGTCAGGGCAGCAGCCAGCAGAATTTTTTTCATCTCCGTTTCCTCGTTCAGGATGCTTCAGACGTCGGCCGATGGTCGTCCGGTACATCACTGCATCACTCCATCAGCGCCACGGGCTGAGAGCCAGCACGGGCGGTCAGGCTGAATATTACATCTGGCTGCAATTTTTATGGCCTCCTTAATAGAAGCAGGAGAACGGCTGTTGACGATCGGTTGTAGGGGATAAAAGTGAAGATACGGCTGGAAGGTAACTGACTGATATAACTGGTGCCGGTAAGAGGAGTCGAACCTCCGACCTTCGCATTACGAATGCGCTGCTCTACCAACTGAGCTATACCGGCAAACGGGTGGGATTAGCGGGGAAATACCTTAGAAAAAAAGCGGAAATGCGTCAAGAGAGCGGCCATTCAACTGCGGATTTTCGCACCACCTCATGCCAGAATGGGACCGCGGTGGGCGGGTTTCAGACAAAAAAGGGCGAGGCCGCCGCCTCGCCCAAAAAGTGCCGATCATCAATCGTAGTAAGGAACCTTGCGGTCAACACCGTTGATATTGATCAGCACAAACCCGGTTGGTGCCGTTTTGTTCGCCGGGGTTCCCGCCGCCGTGGCGAGCGTCACTACCCCTTTTTCATTGGCACCAATACCCGCCAGTCCGTTATGCATACCAAAGCGTGCCGCCGGTTTCAGCGTCCCGACTTTAGTGATATCGGTGACCACCGACATATCGGACTGGAACAGCGAACAGGAACCGGTATCGAAGCGGGTCGGCCCGGTGGTTTTGAGGTTGAACATGGTTTCGCCACTGTTGGCCCGCAGCTTAACCCAGACCACCGCATAGGTAGTGCCGACCCGGTTGTAACGGATATCCATCACCGACGGCTGGCCCATGTGATAGGCATCCGCCCACACCGTCTCCAGTCGCTGCAGATTAATCAGCGTTCTGCCGGTTCCCGGCAGGTTTACCGGCGATCCCGCCGTGCCGGAGGGCGTCGTGGTATCCGCTTTCCCGATCAGTTCCATAACCCACGCCTGATTAGGTGCCGGGAAATAGAGCTGCCCCAGCCGATACCAGTTATCAGTATCGGTATTGTTCACCACCTTATATCCGCTGAAATAGCCGACACGCAGCGAACCGGTTAAATAGCTGCCGTGGTTTTCATCACGACGATAACCATATTCAAAGGTCGACAGCCATTTACCGGCGGCCAGGTCATTACTGATTTTCGCCCCGGCCTGCAGGTTGATCTGACGCATGATGACGCGGGCATTGTTGAGATTGAGCGGCGTACCGCAATCTTCAATGTTCAGCGTATCGATGGTCCAGCCGCCATCCGACAGATCGCCGGGATTACGGGTATGCTCAATCCAGACATTACGCAGGATGCCCTGGGTCATACGCGGCATATAGAGCGTGGCGTCGCCATAACCCGACTGGAAGTTGGCATTGCTTAACTCAATAGCGGTGGAGTGATCCCAGACGCCATTCGGCGAGTTAGACCAGCCAACATCAAACACCCGTGAGAAGGTGCTGGTGGTGTAGATCTGGTCGAACTTGCTGTCGAGCGTATCCTGCAGTTTAAATACCGTGCCGCCGGTGCTTTGCGCCCGGAAGCAGCTGATATTGACGGTTTGCCCTTCGATACAGGTATTTTCGAAGAATGGCTGATTGTTGCTGCACTGCTCGGGTAAAATGGTGACTTTGGCAGTGGTATCGGCGCTGGCCTGCCCGTTCCAGACGATCCCTTTGATCGCGGTACGGCGGGCCTTTACTTTAAACACAGTATTGGCGCTTTTATCGGAAACAATGGTGGTGCGCGGCAGCGAGCCCAGCTCCAGATCGTCGCCTAACAGGCCAAAGAACGGGATTTCCGTGTCGCTGAGATCAATGGGTGAAATCAGGAAGCGGCCACCGGGAAAACGTACCGGCAATGCTTTGACGTAGGTGTTGTAGGTCTGGGTCCACGCCAGCATCCGCTTAAACGCGTCGGTATCATCGGTGACGCCATCCCCTTTCGCGCCAAAGTGCAGAATATTCACTTCAGTGGGATCGTTAATGGTGCGTTTCCAGTAAAAACCGTTGCCAATCGCCACCGTACCGCCATCATCCTTCAGGACGGTGGTGCTGAGAAAGCCGACAAAATCCGCGCCGCCACGAAAACTGGAATCTTTATCGTAATAGCGTTTCAGAATCGCAACTTCACCTGATTTTGACGGGACTGTGGTGCGCAGTTCAGCAAAAGAGTTAACTTCGATCATAGAATCCTCCTCAGGATTACTTAGATAAAACACTGATTATCAGCAGGTTACTTAGCAGTGGCCGGATGGCCGCAGAGGGTGTCCCACATGTCGTTGTGGGTGTTGATAGCGCGCACGGTGCGAACGTCCATCTTTTGTGCGTCATCGCCGTAGGTATAAAGAGGGGAAAACAGCACGCAGGCTGAATCGGTTATCGCTACCGGCTCAGGGTTTGTGGTATTTCGACTGCTGCAGCTTGTCGCGAGCAGCAGCGTCATCAAGGTTGTGATTGTCAGTCGCCACACGGTTGGCCTCCTCACGGTTACGTTGTTGTTGCTGCGCGACCGCTTCGACGCGGGACGCCTGTTGTTGCGCGTTATCGACGTCAGAACGGGCTTTTTGCTGCACTTTGCCGATTTTCTTTCCGCCAAAATAACTGGCGCCCAGTGCCGCAATCACCGCAGCCAGCGCCGCGATCCAGTGCCAGCCGCCGCCGAGTAAAGTGGTTAACAGGGTCATGATTTGGTTACCTCCGCCTGCTGCTTCTCATTCAGCAGGTTTTTCTGACGAACAAACTGGGCAATGACCCCCATCGCCACCATGAAGGCGCCGACCAGTCCGAGGTAGTTGTGCGGCAGTATTGATTTGACGTCTTCCGGCAACACGTTCCAGGCATCCACCGCCGCTGAGGGAAAGGATTGCGCCCAGGCGCTGAGCATTGACCCCAGCGACGCAAGCCAGACTGACCAGGTTTTGAATAACAGACGGGCATGGGAGACAAACTGCAGCGTGGTAAAGCGCTGAAGCAGCAGGAGAATAATGATCGCCGTCAGCACGGCGATGAGAAACATGAGCCATCTCATAGCAGCCCCCGATAAACGGCATAGGTGCCGCTGCGCATGACTTCGGCATGACGTCTGGCCCGGCCCGGCGTCTGACGCGCCCACAGGCTGTTCATCATGGCGTCAGCCGCCTCGTTGAAATTTTCACTGGTGATGGCGCTGAGCATGTTTCTGAACTGCAAGACGCCATCGACGCCCAGCTGATAAGCCATGCTCAGCAGCACATCGGTGCGGGCGTCATTACATTTCGCCAGCGCATTGCGCAGCAGCTCGCGGCTCTGCATCTCCTGCACCTTGCCTTCCACGATGCACTGCTTCCAGACATCTCCGACGCGTCGCGGCACCCGAAACGCATAGTTACTCAGCGAAGCCCCTTTCGGGCCGATGCGGATGCCGCCCGCGACGGTCGGGAAGCCCAGCGTGTCGAGATAAGGCACGTCGGCATACCCCTCTTCAAAGTTCAGCATTGCAATGATCTGGCTCATAACGATTCCTCAATGACGGGTCAGAGCGACTCAGCCCTGTGAAAAAAATACATAACGCCCGCTGATCAATACCCACCACCACGCCCGCCGCAGAGAGGGATAACCCTGCAGCAAAACTGAACAGTAATTAACCGGATTGCGGCCAGTTAAAAATGGAGGTGGCGGACGAAGAACGGAGGGTAAAACGGGGGATTTCTGACGCTATTCAGCGCACTGCGTAGAGATGCACATGCGGCAGACAGCAGTTGTCGAAACTGGGCGTTTCCTGATTTTTAGCGCGTGGCGCGGTGATAGCGCGATCCACGCGCGGAGTGACCTGACGCTGGCAGATTTGTTCCGCTCGCCGCAGGGTGGGTGTTTCCGGTGGGAAGTTCAGGGCCTGGTCAATGCTCTGTTTCAGGCTGCTGAGAGGTTGGCGCCGCCGATGGCGACGAGTACGTGCGTTGCCCATAAAAACGCTTTTGCCATAGTGAATTATCGCCATAACTCCTCCTGTGAATGAGTCTTTGGCGATGGGGTGGCAGGCGCGAGCTTTCGGCGAACCGAACGGGCCCGAATGTCGCGATTCACGCTCACACACTCACCGCCCGGCTGCGTGAGCAGCCAGGTGGAAAGTAGGCGAAGGGGAATAAACGGCATCTGACGACGCTGCATTTTGCGCATCCACCCCATCCCAAAGTTCACTGACTTTTGGGTGGTTTGATTCGCGCTTGTGCAGCGCCTCAATTGTTTAAGAGCGGCTCATCCCTGATAGAACTGCTTCGTTCATCCATGTTCAAATTATTAACAGGTTCTTATGCTTTATCAAACACTGTTGGTTAATTTTTTATTTACCGCTGGTTAAATTTTTGAATTTATGTCGATTATTTTTTTGCAGGCAATCGGATCCGGACCGCTGACAACGGGCTTAGCCGAGGATCTGATAGTCTCGCGCCTGGCTCATGATGACTTTGGCGAGTACCTTGAGGCTGGCCACGTCATCGTGGTTGAGATACCAGGTTTCGTAGCGCTTATTGTCTGATATAACAGCTATTTTCTTATGCTGAAGCTGCAGGCGTTTCAGGTAGAGCTGCTCGTCCAGCGTGAAAATGTAGATGCCGTCACCGTCAAACATCCGCACGCTGATGTCGACAAACAGCTGATCGCGGGGCGCGAAGGTGTCCGCCATCGAATCGCTGTTGATGGCAATTAAGCGGATATTTTCTGCCGGGCGGCCATTGAATAGCACCCGCGCCTCATCCTGACCATATTCGATCGCGTGGATGGTTTCGACAAACTCATCGCGCGCAGGCACGCCTGCCGCGCTTTTCTGGCCGATATCGAGGCTATCAACGCGAAACACGTTTTTATGGCTGGTCAGCGCGCTGAACGTCACCGGTTCAGCCGGATGATCCATACCGTACTGCAACCACTCGACCCGGACGCCCAGCAGCTGGCTGAGGGCCAGCAGGTTACCTCCATCGGGCACTGACTGGGCGTTAAACCACTTCCACACCCCCGGCGTTGAAATCTTACAGCCTTGCTGTTGCAGGGCCTTAGCAACCTGTTTGTTTCGTCCATGTCCGACAATGCCGGCACTCTCACAGGCCGCGATCAGCCTGGCGGTGAAAGCTTGTCTTGTACTTTCTTTTTTAACCATTAGTTAATAATCAGCCATAGAGGAGGTACTGGATGTTATTTTCATTATTGCTACCAGTTCATTTTATATTACCGTCCGTTTACTACCTAACCGCTTTATCAAGCATTTCTAATTATCATTATCCTCTGCCGTTTGCGCCTGAACAAAAAATATTGCCTCAGGCCGCGTATAGCACCGGCTTTCAGGAATCTTCCGTAAGGAATTGCGTGAAATTCAGTCAGCTTTTTCCGCTGAAGCGACCCGACAGCGGCAGAAAATTATCTTACAGGCGAGAAACTCTAACTTTGAATGGACCGGAATTGGTCGATAAAAAAAACGGGAGTCTGTAAAAAGACTCCCGTTTTGTTAAAGAAAAGAGGGGGATTATGCCCGCAGGGTGTCGTCGCCCCAGGCAATCCATTTGTAGGTGGTCAGCGCCTCTAATCCCATCGGGCCACGCGCGTGCAGCTTCTGGGTACTGACGGCAACTTCCGCTCCCAGCCCAAACTGTCCGCCATCAGTAAAGCGGGTGCTGGCGTTAACGTAGACCGCTGAAGAATCCACCTGACGAACAAAGCGGGTAGCATTGCGGGTGCTGCGGGTCAGAATGGCATCGGAATGCTGAGTGCCGTGTGTGCGGATGTGATCGATCGCCTCATCCATATTCGCCACCCGCTTCACATTGAGATCCAATGACAGCCATTCATCATCATACTGAGACGGATTAACCGGTTTAACCTGCGCCGGCCCCGGTTGCAGCTGCGCCAGCACGTTGCTGTCAGCGTGCAGCACAATATTTTCCTGCGCCATGCGAGCGCTGAAGGCGGGCAGAAAACGGTCGGCAATCGCCTGATCCACCAGCAAGGTCTCCAGCGAATTACAGGCGCTGGGACGCTGTTTCTTGGCGTTTACAATCACCTCAAGCGCCGGTTCGATCTCCATGGTTTCATCAATGTAGATGTGGCAGACGCCGATGCCGCCGGTGATCACCGGAATGGTGGAGTTTTCACGACACAGCTTGTGCAGCGCCGCGCCGCCGCGCGGGATCAGCATATCAACGTAACGATCCAGCCTGAGCAGCTGATTCACCAGTTCACGATCGGGATTTTCAATCGCCTGGATAATCGCCGCCGGTAAGCCGTGCTGCTGCAGGGCGTTCTGGATAACGCGCACCGTGGCGGCGTTGGTGCGCCACGTCTCTTTCCCGCCGCGCAAAATCGCCGCGTTGCCGGTTTTCAGGCACAGGCTGGCGACATCCACCGTCACATTGGGGCGCGCTTCATAAATCACCGCCACCACGCCGAGCGGCACACGGCGGCGCTCGATACGCAGCCCGCTGTCGAGCAGACCGCCATCAATCAGCTGCCCGACCGGATCGGCCAGCTGACAGACCTGACGGACGTCGCTGGCGATGCCGCTCAGCCGCTGCGGATTCAGCGTCAGCCGATCTAACAGGGCTGCGCTCATGCCGTTCTGGCGCGCATCGGCTAAATCCAGTTCATTAGCGGCCAGGATATCGGCACTTTCGTTTTCCAGACGATCGGCAATGGTCATCAGGACCTGGTTTTTCTCTGCGGTCGACAGATCGGCCACGCGATAGGCTGCTGCGCGGGCCGCTTTTCCCATCTCTTCAAGCATTGTTTGCTCCTTAACTGACGATCATGTCGTCGCGGTGAACCGCCACCGGGCCATATTCATAGCCGAGGATTTCACTGATCTGCTGACTGTGGTGTCCGGCAATCATCCGCATGGCGTCGCTGTTATAGCGCGATACGCCGTGGGCGATATCCCGTCCCTGCAGGCTGCGAATGCGGATCACTTCACCGCGGGAAAAATTACCCTGGATAGCGCGGATGCCTTTCGGCAGCAGCGAACTGCCCCGTTCGATAATCGCCGCCAGCGCGCCGTCATCCACCGTCAGTTCACCGGCAGGCGGTGCACCAAAAATCCAGCGTTTGCGGTTTTCCAGCGGCGACTGCTGAGCGTGAAACAGCGTCCCTACCGGCTTGCCATCAATCACATCACCGATCACGCCGCTGCGGCTGCCTGAAGCGATGATCACATCGATACCGGCACGACAGGCGACATCCGCCGCCTGCAGCTTGGTCGACATTCCACCGGTGCCCAGTCCCGAAACGCTGCCGCCTGCTAATGAGCGTAACGCATCGTCAATCACATGCACGTCGCTGATCAGCTCAGCGTCGGGATTACTGCGCGGATCGGCGGTAAACAGGCCCTGCTGATCGGTCAGCAGCAGCAGTTTGTCCGCGCCGCCGAGCATCGCCGCCAGCGCCGACAGGTTGTCATTGTCGCCCACCTTAATCTCGGCGGTTGCCACCGCATCGTTCTCATTGATCACCGGCACAATGTGGTTATCGAGCAGTGCGCGCAGCGTGTCGCGGGCATTCAGAAAACGCTCGCGATCTTCCATGTCGGCGCGGGTCAGTAACATCTGACCGATGTGAATGCCATAGATGGAGAATAACTGCTCCCACAGCTGGATCAGACGGCTCTGCCCCACCGCAGCCAGCAGCTGCTTTGAGGCGATGGTCGGCGGCAGTTCGGGGTAACCCAGATGTTCGCGTCCGGCCGCCATCGCGCCGGAGGTGACGATCACAATGCGGTGGCCTGCAGCATGCTGCTGAGCACACTGACGAACCAGCTCCACCATGTGCGCCCGATTCAGCCGGCGTGACCCGCCGGTGAGAACGCTGGTACCCAATTTGACCACTAAGGTCTGACTGCCACTCATATTTCCTGCCGTAGTGAAAAATTTTTACGAAAGGACGTTTTAACAGGAGTCGATAAGGAAGCCAACAGCCAGCGGGGGAAAAGCACGATTTTACGCGGACAAGGGCGTAGACCAAAAGTTCACGGTTAACAAGAAATCACGAAAAGTGTCATAAAAAGTTCATCGCCGACCGGTAAAAAGTCGGTGTTTTACAAAAACTTTCACAACTTTTTGACGTACACATTGGGATTGATAGCAAATGAAGAAAAGCACACTGGCAATGATCATCTCCGCTCTGGCGCTGGCGTCTACCGCACAGGCTGCCGAAGTCTATAACAAAGATGGCAACAAACTGGACTTTTACGGCAAAGTGAAAGCTGAACATTACTTCAGCGATAATGCCGGCTCAGATGGCGACAAATCCTACGTGCGTATCGGCTTCAAAGGCCAGACGCAGATCAACGACCTGATGACCGGTTACGGTCAGTGGGAATATCAGTACAACGTCAACAACTCCGAAGGCAGCGATGCCAACAACGGTAACAAAACCCGCCTCGGTTTTGCCGGTCTGAAATTCTCACAGTATGGATCTGTCGACTACGGCCGTAACTATGGCGTGCTGTATGACGTTGAATCCTGGACCGACGTGTTCCCGGAATTTGGCGGTGACGGCACCGCGCGTTCTGATAACTTTATGACCCAGCGCGCCACCGGCGTAGCGACGTACCGCAACAACAACTTCTTCGGCCTGGTGGATGGTCTGAAATTTGCACTGCAGTATCAGGGCAAAAATGACGCCAGCAGCGCCAACAGCCGTACCGACATCAACCGCCAGAACGGCGATGGTTACGGTGCGTCACTCGGCTATGCCCTGGGCGATAGCGGCGTGAGTCTGATGAGTGCCATTACCTCCTCTGACCGCACCAACCAGCAGCAGGCGCGTGCCTATGGCGGCGGTGACCGTGCAGATTCATGGGGCGCAGGCGTGAAGTATGATGCCAACAGCGTTTACCTGGCGGCTATCTATACCGACACCCGCAACATGACGCCAATCAGCGGCACCAACCGCAACACCGGTGCTGCCGTAGCCGGTGCCGCCAACAAAGCCCAGAACATCGAGCTGGTGGCGCAGTATCAGTTTGATTTCGGCCTGCGTCCGTCTATCGGCTATGTCCAGACCAAAGGCAAAGACATCGAGAACGGCATCGGCGATGCGGATCTGGTGAAATATATCGATGTGGGTGCCACCTACTACTTCAACAAAAACATGTCCGCTTTTGTGGATTACAAAATCAACCAGCTGGATGACGATAACGCCCTGTCAATCAACAACGATGACGTGGTTGCCGTGGGTATGACTTACCAGTTCTGATATCTGTCGCACCCGCGCCGTCCCTGTTGATTGCTGTGGCGGACGCGGGTACGCAGTGCGTTACCCTTAATCTGAATGTGTCTGCATAAAAAAAGGGGCGAGTGTTTAACTCGCCCCTTTTCTGTTATTAAACCCGCCGATCAGGCACTGAGCTTAACCGGTTTCTCATCGAAATCGCTGGCCGGAATCAGCCCAAGCTCAAATTCCTGCAGCATCGCTTTCAGGCGGGTGTGGAAATTCCGTAAGGTTTCTTCCACGCGCGCCGTGTTCTCTTTGCCTTTTACGGTTGCCACCGACCAGTCGCCCTCTTTATCGAACAAACCGATATGGTAGACGTAGGTAAAGTGATCGGCCTGCGCTTCCAGCTCCATCCACCAGCCCCAGAACTCACGCAGTTCCGGTGCCGGTTTCACATTGACGCAGGCAGCCAGGCAGTCGAAAAAGAAACGGGTTTCACCACATTTCCCATCGCGAATATACGGCCCCAGCTCAGTGAAGCGCTTAAGCAGGCGACTGCGGGGATGACCACTCGGTAACGTCATGCTAATTCTCCATAGGTTTTGACCGATATCGATCCTCAATCATCCGGACTGCCGCCGTCTGCTCCACGTCATGTCGCTGGCATCACAGCCTGAGGTGAGTGAAGTGCGGCACCGCAGTCGGAATAATTCAGGTAATAGTTGTAGCAAATACTGTAAATTTTGCCAGTTACCTTTTTAAACGCTTCTCCAGCCAGTCGCAAATTTCATTTAGCGCCCGGTCAAAACTGGCCATCATCGGTTTCACCGGGATCAGCAACGCTTTGCCCTCTGCCGAGGAGTTGGCAATCAGCTTGCTCTCCTCTTCCGGGCTGAACAGGTCGTTCTGCCAGTAGCCGGACAGCATCGGCGTCGGCGTGCGGCGGCCCAGCAGTCCCTGAGTTTTCAGCGAATAGCGGTTAAGTTCGGTTCGCAGGGAGCGGTCAGACGAGGAAGCCATTCCCAGCCGGCTCGCCAGCATATCCATGTACATATCCGGAATCTCATCCTGCAGCGCCGTCTGGGTCAGCAGCGCATGCACAATCGGGCCGAGACAGGCCACCGCGCGCAGCCGCTGTGATTCGAGGTAAGCCAGCCGCACCGCCACGTTAGCACCAAAGCGATAGCCAAAGGCCGCCACGCGAGTGTGATCGATCCACGGCACGGTTTCCAGCTGGCGCAGCACCTGCTGGTGCAAAAAGCTGGTGTCCTGATTCAGGGTCCACTTCACCGAGTTGCCAACGGACGGCACATCAATGGTCAGCATCGCGATACCGCGCGGCGCCAGATAGTCATGAAACAGACGATAGTGGTCACTCTGGAGTGAATCGAGCGCGCCGCAGAACAGCACGGTGGGATAAGGCGCCTCGACGCCAGCGGGCATATGCAGGAAACCGCTGACCGGGCTGCCGCCGCTGATGGCAAATGTCAGCGGCTTCAGCTCACCCGGCAGCCGCTGCGTCGCCTCTTCATAAGCGCGATTCGCCAGCGTCTGCGCCTGATCGGCCAGCTCATCGCCTTTAATATAGGGATAGGCGGCCACGCTATAGAGCTGCGCCGCGTGCAGCCAGTATTCGCCCGCTTCACTGTCGTCGCTGCACTCCAGCGCTTTCTGCTGCCAGATACCCGCCTGGCGACACCATTCAAAGTTCCAGTTGCCGCCACGGAAACCAATCACCGTGTCCAGCAACGTCTCGTCAGTATGCTCTACGTTGCTGATGGCGATGCGCGCCAGCACTTCGCTGATCTCCTGCGGCGTGAGGCCGCGCCAGGTCCACATCAGCTTGTTCAGCATACGATACCAGCCGCGCTGGCTGTCGCCATCCAGGGCGGAGTGCAGCTCGGGCGTCGTGTGATGCTGGCGACGAACTAAAGAAGAGGTTTCAGGATGTTTAAAGCGGGGTTTGAACAACTCCTCGCTGAGATTTTTGCTCGACATACTCACTTCTCCTGCGGCAGAAACGGCGATGGCTAAGTCTACTGTACGCCAGTTCAGGGTGCGAGGTGCAGAAAGCACAACGCCCGGAAAACCGGGCGTTGTTTGAGGCGCATCAATCAGCTTTTAACGATTGGCGGAATGTAAACCACGCCCATGTCCCACGGCTGCTCGATCCAGGTATTCTGCGGAATGTCGACGATGTAATCATCCACCAGCTGGCGTCCGGCCGGCTTGGCAAAAATGGTGCAGAAACGGGCTTTCGGGTACATCTCGCGGATCGCCTGCGCGGTGCCGCCGGTATCGACGAGGTCATCGATCACGATAAAGCCTTCGCCATCGCCTTCTGCGCGCTTCAGTACTTTCATTTCGCGCTGATGATCGTGGTCGTAGCTGGAGATGCAGACGGTATCGACATAGCGAATCCCCAGTTCACGCGCCAGCAGCGAAGCCGGTACCAGACCGCCGCGGCTGACCGCGATAATGCCTTTCCACTGTTCAACAGGAAGCAGGCGCTGAGCCAGTTTACGGGCATGAATCTGTAGCATGTCCCAGGTAACGACGTATTTTTCGCTCATAGAATAGGAATCCCAGCCAACCGGAGTGGCTTAAAAATGTGCAACGGGGAAAAGGTTGCGCGAGATTATAAGGAGTTGACGCGCTAAAAACCAGCACCCGCGCGTCGGTTGCGGCTTTTTAGCGCGTCTGAGTGCACACCCGACGAAAAACAGTGATATTCTCAGGCCATCTCGCCAGATTCTCTGGCGGCGATCTTTCACTGGAAACTCGCGATGTCCGGCTGGTCCGGCGCACTGACACAGGAGACTTGTCGTGTCTGAATTGTCTCAACTCTCTCCACAGCCACTGTGGGATATTTTCGCTAAGATTTGCTCTATTCCTCATCCCTCTTTTCATGAAGAAGCGCTGGCGAGTTACATCGTCGGCTGGGCCAAAGAGCAAGGCTTCTGGTGTGAGCGCGATCAGGTCGGCAATATCCTGATTCGTAAACCCGCCACTGCCGGGATGGAAAACCGCAAGCCCGTTGCGCTGCAGGCGCACCTCGATATGGTGCCGCAGAAGAATAACGATACCGTACACGACTTCACCAAAGATCCGATTCAGCCGTGGATTGATGGCGAATGGGTGAAAGCGCGCGGCACCACACTGGGCGCAGACAACGGCATCGGTATGGCCTCGGCGCTGGCGGTGCTGGCTGACAGCAGCCTGACTCACGGTCCGCTGGAAGTGCTGCTGACCATGACCGAAGAAACCGGCATGGATGGGGCTTTTGGTCTGCAACCGAACTGGCTGCAGGCTGACATCCTGATCAACACCGATTCGGAAGAAGAAGGTGAGATCTACATGGGCTGCGCGGGTGGTATTGACTTCGTCACTACCCTGCCACTGACCCGTGAAGCGGTGCCTGCTGCGTTCGAGACCCTGAAGCTGACGCTGAAAGGGCTGCGCGGCGGTCACTCCGGTGCCGATATTCATATGGGCCTCGGCAACGCCAACAAACTGCTGGCGCGTTTCCTGGCGGCGCACGCTGCCGAACTGGACCTGCGTCTGCTGGCGTTTAGCGGCGGTACGCTGCGTAACGCCATTCCGCGTGAAGCCTTTGCGACCGTTGCCGTCGAGAGCCACAAGGCCGATGCGCTGAAATCTGCTGCGGCGCATTTCCTGACCGCCATCCAGAACGAGCACGGCATTAAAGAGCCGAACATCGCGCTGGTCACCGAACCGCTGGCCCATCAGGGTGAAGCATTAACCACTGACAGCCGCGATCGCTTCCTGAATCTGCTGAACAGCACGCCAAACGGTGTGATCCGTAATTCAGATGTGGCGAAAGGCGTGGTCGAAACTTCGCTGAATATCGGCGTAGTGACGATGGACGCGGATAAAGCCGAAATCAACTGCCTGATCCGCTCGCTGATCGACACCGGACGCGATTATGTGGTGCAGATGCTGACCTCGCTGGGCCAACTGGCAGGCGCGCAGACCAAAGCGAAAGGCGGCTACCCAGGCTGGCAGCCGGACGCGGACTCGCCGATCATGGCGCTGACCCGTCAGACCTATATCGCGCTGTTCGACAAAACGCCCAACATTCAGGTGATTCATGCCGGTCTGGAGTGCGGTCTGTTCAAAAAACCTTATCCGCAGATGGATATGGTGTCGATCGGTCCGACCATCACCGGTCCACACTCACCGGATGAGCAGGTGCATATTGAAAGCGTCGGCCTTTACTGGAAATTGCTGACCACCTTGCTGAATGCGGTGCCAGAAAAGTAATCTCACCGCAAAAAGTTTAACCAGGCTCCGGCCTGGTTTTTTTATGCCTGCCGTGCCGCAATAGCATAATTCACCACCCTGAACGCCCTTCCCCACCTGAAACCGCCACGCTTTCGCGCTTCGCTGGTTATAGCCACCATTATGTCCAGATGTCTGGATGGCTAAGACCGTTTCGTGCTAGCTTATGCGCTTTCGGTCGTTGCCGCGCCTGAAGCTTCAGGAAAAAATGCGGCCAGTGATTCTTCAGGAGAATGGTGACATGGCTGCGTTAAACCGCCTTGAGATGCGTAACATCTCCATCGCTTTTGGCGGGTTCGCCGCGCTCACGTCGGTCGATTTTGTCAGCGAAGGCCACTCTGTTCACGCGCTGACCGGCGCGAATGGCGCAGGCAAATCGACCCTGATGGCGATACTGTCCGGTGCGCACAGCCACTACAGCGGCGAGATCCTGCTGGATGGTGAGCCGGTCTCCATCCGCACGCCGCGTGATGCTAAACAGCTCGGTATCCATCTGGTTCAGCAGGAAGTAGACGTGGCACTGGTGCCGCAGCTCAGCGTGGCGGAAAACATTCTGCTGGATCGGCTGGCGGAGCCGGGTCACGGCTATCACTGGGGCGAGATCCGTCGCCAGGCGCGCACTCTGCTGGCACAGCTGGAGGTGACGCTGGACGTTAACCGGCTGGTTGAGCGCTGCACTCTGGCTGAAAAGCAACAGATTCTGCTGGCGCGTGCGCTGTCGCATCATTGCCGCTTTCTGATTCTGGATGAGCCGACCGCCCCGCTGGATCAGCATGAGAGCGAACGCTTGTTCACCGTGGTGCGTCGCCTGCAGGCCAGCGGCATCGGCGTGATTTTTATCTCGCACCGTATTCACGAACTGAAAGCGATCTGCGATCGCCTGACGGTACTGCGCGACGGCCGGCTGATTGAGAGCGGGCCGATGGCGGCGCTGAGTGGCGAGCAGATCGTGGAAAAAATGCTTGGGCATCAGCTCACCGATATCTATCCCGCCCGACGTGAACCGCAACCGCAGCCGCTGCTGCTGGCGGTTGACGGGCTGCATGATGAACATCTGTTGCAGGATATCTCGCTGCGGCTGCACAAAGGGGAAATTCTCGGCATCGCCGGACTGGCCGGTGCCGGCAAAACCGAACTGTGTAAAGCGCTGTTTGGCGCCAGTAAAAGCCGCATCACTAAAGGCGAGCTGCACGGCCAGCCGTGGCGGCCGAAATCCCCGCACGATTCAGTCAGCCGGCGCATGGCGCTGGTGCCGGAAGAACGGCGTAAAGAAGGCATTTTTATTGATGAGTCGGTAGCGATGAACCTCAGCGTCAGTGCGGACGACAGTTTCTCTCGCTGGAGCCTGTTCGGGCATCGCCAGGCGTGGCGCTGGGCAGAACAGGTGATTCAGCGGCTTCAGGTGCGCACCACCGGCCCGGCCCAGCCGCTTCGTCGCCTCTCTGGCGGTAACCAGCAGAAAGTGGCGATTGGTAAATGGCTGCGCAACAACGCCGATGTCCTGATTTTCGATGAGCCGACCAAAGGCGTCGATATCAAAGCCAAAACCGAACTCTTCACCCTGATCGACAGCCTGGCGCGCGAAGGTAAAGGCATTATCTACGCGTCAGGTGAATTTTCTGAACTGGTCGGCTTATGCGACCGGATTTGCGTGCTGTGGGATGGACGCATCGTAGCCGAACTGGCCGCGCGCGACGTTACCGAAGAGACGCTTTTGCTTTATTCCACCGGAGGAACCCCTGCGTGAGCAGCAAAGAAACCAGCCTGAATCTGCCGTCCACGTCGTGGCGTCATCAACTGTTCGATTTCCTCTATAAATGGGGCATGTTACTGACGGTGGTGATCCTGATCGCTGCCTTTGGTCTGGCCTCAGACAGTTTTCTCGAACCCAATAACATCATCAATATTCTGCGATCGATTGCGATTGTCACGGTCATCGCGGTTGGCGTATCGATTTCACTCACCGTCGGCGGCTTTGATCTGTCGGTTGGCTCAACCGCTTCGCTGGCCAACGCGCTGGTGATATCGCTGTTTGTCTGGTACGGCATGGATACCACTCAGGCGATCCTGATCACCCTGGCGCTCTGCACCCTGGTCGGGCTGTGTAACGCCTTTCTGATTGTGATCCTGCGCATCCCCGACATGCTGGCGACGCTGGCAACGCTGTTTGTGATTCAGGGCGTGGCGATGACCTACAGCTTTGGCGGTTCCATCACCGAAAACATGGTGCTGCCAGGCGGCGATATGGCGGAAGGCACCATTCCGGCAGCGTTTGGCCTGCTGGGCCAGGTGCCGACCATCGTCATTATTATGCTGGTGGTCACGGTGGTGGCGCAGCTGGCGCTGTCGCTGACCAAACATGGCCGCCGGATGTATGCGCTGGGCGGCAATCCCGAAGCGGCGCGGCTCTCCGGTATCCGCACTACCCGCTATCGCGTGCTGGCCTATGTGATCGCCTCGCTGCTGGCCGGACTGGGCGGCATTCTGCTCGCCTCGCGTATCGGCTCATCGCAGGTTAACGCCGGCGGCGGCTATCTGATGGACGCGGTGGCGGCAGCGTGGATCGGCTTCTCGCTGGCGGGATCGGGCAAACCGAATGCGCTCGGCACGCTGGTCGGTGCGGTGATCCTCGGGGTGCTGCAGAACGGGCTGGTGATGCTCTCCGTCCCCTACTACGCCATGGACATTATTAAAGGACTGGTGCTGGCTCTGGCACTGGCCATGACCTATATTCAGCGCCGCTAAGGCGCATTACCCGGAGTTGATAATAATGCAAAAAATAACGCTCTCGCTGCTGGCACTGAGCCTGCTGAACGCCAGCGCCGCTTTCGCGGATACCGTCACCCCGGTACCGGCTGCCATCGCCAGCCATGACGGCCCGATCCGCATCGCGGTGATCCGTAACCTCGGTTCTGACGATAACACCACCCAGTTTGTCGCCGGTGCCATTCAGCAGGGTCGCCAGCTGGGCTTTAAGGTCAGCACCTTTCTGAGCAACGGCGACGATGCGCGTTTCCAGGATTTCGTTAACCAGGCGATCAGCCAGAAGTATGACGGTATCGTGCTGTCGCACGGCAAAGCGCCTTACGCCAGCGGCCTGGTCAAACGCATCGCCGACGCGGGCATTAAAGTGTCGGTGTTTGATACCCCGGTTGATAGCCCGATTGACGGTGTCACCGTCACCGCGCAGGATGACGCCTCTCTGGCGCAGCTGTCGCTGGGTCAGTTAATTAAAGATTTCAACGGCAAAGCCAATATCGTCAAACTGTGGGTCGCCGGTTTCCCGCCTATGGAACGCCGTCAGGTGGTGTACGAGAAACTGCTGAAGGAGAATCCAGGCATTCATCAGCTGGAGTCGATTGGCGCCGTCTCCACCGATGTTCAGGGCGATACCGCCAACAAGATTGGCGCCATTCTGGCTAAATACCCGAAAGGCAAAATCGATGCGATCTGGGGCGCGTGGGATGCGTTCAGCCAGGGCTCCTATAAAGCGCTACAGGAGAATGGCCGTACCGAGATCAAGCTCTACAGCATTGATGTCTCGAACCAGGATCTGCAACTGATGCGTGAGAAGAACAGCCCGTGGGTCCAGACCGTGGCGGTCGATCCTAAAACCATCGGCGCGGTGAACATGCGTCTGGTAGCGAAAAAGATTGCCGGTGAAGCGACGCCAGCCACGTATCAGTTTAAGGCGGCGTCGATCTCTCAGCAGCAGCTCAACAGCCAGCCCGGCGCGGTGAACGTTGCCTCGCTGAATAAAATCGTGCCTGGATGGGGCGGTAATGATGATTTCGTCGCGCCGTGGTTTGCCACGCTGGCGGCGAAATATAAGAAGTAATTGGATGTCAGCCTTACCGGTCGGTGAGGCTGACGGTTACAACCCCAGCAGCAGCTGCCGTTCCAGCTGCGGATCGAGCAGGGTGACGTGCAGCCCCACCAGCCTGACGCCCCGTCCGGCCCGGCGCTCATCCCAGGTTTTTCTGGCAATCGCGATCATGTCCTCTTTATTCAGCACCGGCCAGATATGCTCCTGGGTGGTCTGCTGAAAGTCGCTGAACTTGAGTTTCACCCCCTGACGCGCGACCTGCTTATCGGGTCGGATCTGGCCCAGCCGGCGATCCAGCTCGGCGTAGAGAAAATCGATGATCTCCAGGCAGGCGTCCCAGTCGTTAATGTCTTCTGCCAACGTACGCTCCACGCCGAGTGATTTACGTTCCCGCTCAACCACCACGTCACGCTCGTCGATGCCGTTGCTGCGCTCCCACAGCACCCGACCAAATTTACCAAAGCGCTTCAGCAGCTGGGCTAAATCTGCCTTCTGGACATCACCGCAGGTGACCAGCCCCATCTCTTCCAGCTTTTTTGCCGAGACCTTGCCGACGCCAGGGATTTTTGCCAGCGGCAGCGTCAGTAAAAATCCGGACATCTCCGCTGGCGTGATAACAAACTGCCCGTCCGGCTTATTCAGGTCGGAGGCGATTTTTGCCAGGAATTTAATCGGGGCGATACCGGCCGAGGCGGTGAGCCGGGTCTCACGCAGGATGGTGGCGCGAATATCCTGGGCGATCAGGGTGGCGGAGCCGTGACAGTGTGGACTGTCTGTCACATCCAGATAGGCTTCATCCAGCGACAGCGGTTCAATCAGCGGTGTGTAGCGCGAGAAGATCTCGCGGATCTGCGCCGAGGCTTCTTTATAGGCGTCAAAGCGTCCGGGCAGCAGCCGCAGATGGGGACATAACTTCAGCGCCATCCCGGTCGGCATGGCGCTGCGCACGCCATATTTGCGCGCCGGATAGTTAGCGGTACTGATGACGCCGCGACGTTCGCGGCTGCCACCGATGGCAATCGGGATGTCACGCAACAGGGGATTATCGCGCATCTCCACCGCAGCATAGAAGCAGTCCATATCGACATGAATGATTTTACGCATACCCCCTCCAGCACTGGATAAGTATACAGTTGGCGAAGGTAACTGCAATATTTGTCGCGACCGGCATTAAAGTTTACAAATTTCTGGCCGTATTCTGTTCAGGAAATTGCGAATTTCTGGCGTGCTGTCTTGCTAAAAAAACAGACAGTGTTTAATGTTGCGCTGCGGTAGCGGATAGTTCCGATAATGCAAGCAGAGACGCACGATGGCGTCATTGTTCTCTTCACCTCAAGGTACACACAGCATGGGCAAAATCGCACTCCTGTTTGCGATGATTTTACTGCCAGCCCTCAGCATGGCAATGACCCCCGAACCCGCGCAGCAAGCGGCACCGGTCAGTAAAGAATTAAAGAAACAGTTACTCGGCACGCCGGTCTATATTCAGATTTTCAAGGAAGAGCGTACCCTCGAACTGTACGGCAAAATTGGTAACGAATACCGCCTGCTGGATACCTACCGCATCTGTAATTTTTCTGGTGGCCTCGGCCCGAAACGTCGTGAAGGCGATTTCAAAAGCCCGGAAGGATTTTATAACGTCAGGCTGAACCAGCTGAAACCGGATAGCCGGTTTTATCGCGCGATCAACATCGGCTTTCCGAATCAGTACGATCGCAATCAGGGCTACAGCGGTAACTACCTGATGATCCATGGCGACTGCAAATCGATTGGCTGCTACGCCATGACTAACGCCTATATGGATGAGATTTTTACTTATGTGAATGCGGCGCTGCGTAACGGCCAGCAGGATATCAGCATCAGTATCTATCCGTTCCGCATGACCGACAGCAATATGCAGCGTCACCGTTACTCCACCTACGCCAGTTTCTGGCAGCAGTTGCAGCCGGGTTACGCTTATTTTGCGAAGTATCACCAGCCGCCGACGGTGAATGTCACCAGCGGTAAGTATGTGATGAACAGCAGCCCGGTCGTGACCAATCCCGATGCTGCTTCACGCTCATTCCTGGCGCTCTCCAAGGCAGAATAACGCCCACTCACCTGGCACAATCCGCTGCCAGGTTTCATTGGCCGTCAGCGGCTGCGTGGCAATCACCGTCACCACGTCGTGCGGCGTGGTGTGCTGCTGGAAATCAACTTCGACATCCTGATCGAGCAGCTGCGCGCGGCCAAACGGCGCGCGCCGGGTGATCCAGAACAGGTTGGTGGAGCAGAAAGCCATCAGATAACGCCCATCCGACAGCAGCATGTTAAACACCCCTTTCTGCCGCAGGCTGCCCGCCAGCTCGCCGATAAAGCGAAACACCGCGGGCCAGTTGCCCGGCGTGCGCGGATAACGCGTCGCCAGCTGATGCAGAATCCAGCAGAACGCTTTCTCGCTGTCGGTCTCACCGACCGGGCGAAAGGTGCCGGTCTCAAGCTGCCGGTAGCCTTTTAACTGTCCGTTATGGGCATAGGTCCAGTTGCGGCCCCACAATTCGCGGGTAAACGGATGGGTATTTTCCAGCGAGACCTGACCACGATTCGCCTGGCGGATGTGCGCCACCACCGAATGCGATTTGATCGGATACTCCTGCACCAGCCGCGCTATCGGTGAGTTGAAGCTCGGCAGCGGATCTTTAAAGGTACGACAGCCCTTATCTTCGTAAAAGGTAATGCCCCAGCCATCTTTATGTGGGCCGGTTCCGCCACCACGCTGCACCAGGCCGGTAAAGCTGAAACAGATATCCGTGGGAACATTGGCGCTCATCCCGAGCAATTCGCACATAGCCACCGCCTTAGAGTCAGACGCCTCCCGCCAGGCGAGAGGCTAACGAGTTACTTCACCATCTCTTTTTCAATCAGCAGCATCAGGATATGGATCACTTTAATGTGGATCTCCTGAATGCGATCGGCATAGCCAAAGTGCGGCACCCGGATTTCAATATCGGCACTGCCCGCCATCTTACCGCCATCTTTGCCGGTCAGGGTGATCACTTTCATCCCCTGCGCCCGTGCCGCCTCAATCGCCTTGATAATGTTGGCAGAGTTACCGGAGGTGGAGAGCCCCAGCAGCACGTCGCCCGGACGGCCTACCGCTTCAATGTAGCGTGAGAACACATAATCGTAGCCGAAGTCATTACTGACGCAGGAGAGATGGCTGACGTCTGAAATGGCGATCGCCGGATAGCCAGGACGATTTTCACGATAGCGGCCGGTCAGCTCTTCAGCAAAATGCATCGCGTCGCAGTGCGACCCACCGTTGCCGCAGGAGAGCACCTTGCCGCCCGCCTTAAAGCTGTCTGCCAGCAGCACCGCAGCACGCTGGATCGCATGGATATTGGCGTCATCGCTAAGGAATTTATTTAGCGTATCAGCGGCTTCGTTAAGCTCAGAGCGGATGATGTCCTGGTACATAGGCGTGTCCTTTTTTAGGAGAGGTTAATCGCAGCAAGTTTAACGGAATGGCCGGGCAGCGCAAAGCATCACGCCATCCCCACCCGACTGCCGCTGGCATTATCTCTGCACAGCCGGAAGCGAAACGGGTCGAAAAATTGATTTTGTGAGTCAGGTTGTAATTGCGATGTAAACGAATTGATAAAAACAGCCAACTATTCTAAACCTCTATGCATAACAGGTCAGACCTCTTACTTCTTATGGAGTGGTTCATTATGATGGTTGTTTCGATACTTGCCACGGTGGTGCTGATTGGCGCCCTGTTCTATCACCGCCTGTCATTGCGGCTGAGCAGCCTGATTCTGCTGCTGTGGACCGCAGCGATGGCGGCCGCACATCTCTGGACGCCGTGGCTGCTGCTGCCGCTGGCAATTATTCTGCTGCCGTTTAACCTGCCGTCGCTGCGCCGCAACCTGTTCTCAAAACCGATGTTGCAGCGTTTTCAGCAGGTGATGCCGCCGATGTCACGCACCGAGAAAGAGGCGATCGATGCCGGTACCACCTGGTGGGAAGGCGATCTGTTTCAGGGCAAACCGGACTGGCAGAAGCTGCACAACTATCCGCAGCCTCGCCTGACGCCAGATGAGCAGGCCTTCCTGGATGGTCCGGTTGAAGAAGCGTGCCGGATGGCGAATGATTTCCAGATTACCCATGAATTGGCCGATCTGCCGCCGGAACTGTGGGCTTATCTGAAACAGCATCGCTTCTTCGCCATGATCATCAAAAAAGAGTATGGCGGGCTGGAGTTTTCCGCCTACGCTCAGGCGCGCGTGTTGCAGAAACTGGCGGGCGTATCGGGCATTCTGGCGATTACCGTTGGCGTACCGAACTCACTCGGTCCGGGCGAACTGCTGCAGCACTACGGTACTGAAAAACAGAAAAACCACTATTTACCGCGTCTGGCGCGAGGTGAAGAGATCCCCTGCTTCGCCCTGACCAGCCCGGAAGCGGGTTCAGATGCCGGTGCGATTCCCGATACCGGCGTGGTCTGCATGGGTGAATGGCAGGGTCAGCAGGTGCTGGGTATGCGGCTGACCTGGAACAAACGCTACATTACGCTGGCACCGATCGCCACCGTGCTGGGGCTGGCATTTAAACTCTCCGATCCCGACCATCTGCTCAGCGACAACGCCAGTCCGGGCATTACCTGCGCGCTGATCCCGACTAACACCCCCGGCGTCGAGATCGGTCATCGTCACTTCCCGCTGAACGTGCCGTTCCAGAACGGTCCGACGCGCGGCAAGGATATTTTCGTGCCGATCGATTACATCATCGGCGGACCGGAAATGGCCGGACAGGGCTGGCGTATGCTGGTTGAATGTCTGTCAGTGGGTCGCGGCATCACTCTGCCATCCAACTCGACCGGCAGCCTGAAAAGCGCGGCGCTGGCGATTGGGGCCTATGCCCATATCCGCCGTCAGTTCAGACTGTCGATCGGTAAAATGGAAGGGATTGAAGAGCCGCTGGCGCGTATCGCCGGTAACGCCTACGTGATGGATGCGGCGGCGACGCTGATCACCGCGGGCATTATGCAGGGCGAAAAACCGGCGGTGCTGTCGGCGATTGTGAAATATCACTGCACCCATCGTGGTCAGCGGGCGATCATCGACGCGATGGATATTGCCGGGGGTAAAGGCATTATGCTCGGCAACAGCAACTTCCTGGCACGCACCTATCAGGGTGCACCGATCGCCATTACCGTTGAAGGGGCCAACATCTTAACCCGCAGCATGATCATCTTCGGTCAGGGCGCTATTCGTTGCCATCCTTATATTCTGCAGGAGATGGCGGCCGCGGCGAGTAACGACGTTAACGCCTTTGATCGGGCGCTGTTCAGCCATATCGGCCACGTCGGCAGTAATCAGGTACGCAGCCTGTGGCTCGGTTTAACTGGCGGACGCACCAGCGCGACCCCAACCCGCGATGCCACGCGCCGCTATTATCAGCAGCTCAACCGCATCAGCGCTAACCTCGCGTTGCTGTCGGATGTCTCAATGGCGGTGCTGGGCGGCAGCCTGAAACGCCGTGAACGCATTTCGGCGCGACTGGGTGATGTTCTGAGCCAGCTCTATCTGGCCTCTGCCACCCTGAAACGCTACGATGACGAAGGCCGCAATGAAGCGGACCTGCCGCTGGTGCACTGGGGCGTTCAGGATGCGCTGCATCAGGCGGAAGTGGCGATCGATGACCTGCTGCGCAACTTCCCTAACCGGATGGTGGCAGGCGCATTACGGCTGGTGATTTTTGCCGGTGGCCACCACTGCCCGGCCCCGTCCGATCGTCTGGATCATCAGCTGGCAAAAATACTGCAGCTGCCGTCTGCCACCCGTACCCGTCTGGGACGCGGACAGTATCTGGCGTCGGTGGAAAATAATCCGGCCGGTCAGCTGGAACAGGCGTTGCAGGATGTGATGGCCGCAGAAGTGATTCACGACAGACTGAGCAAACAGCACAAGCAGCATCTCTCCTTTACCCGGCTGGATGAGCTGGCAAAACGGGCGCTGGAGCAGGGCTGGATTGACGATAAAGAAGCAGAGATATTGCGCCGCGCTGAAACCAGCCGCCTGCGTTCTATCAATGTGGATGAGTTTGAAGCGGATGCGCTGGCAGTGCCGGTGCCGGAGAAGAAACCACAATCCGCTTCGCCACGCGCCAGCGAGGCGGCATAAGGTTGCGGGCCGATGTGATGTCGGCCCGTTAATTCAGCGACGCCCTCCGTAAAGAGGCAAAAAAGCCATCCCTGGCACGCTCAGCGCGAGCCAGGGATGGCTTTAACGTTTAATCTGATGGTGTTTCCGGCGCGGGCACACCCTCATCGCCGACAATCTTTGTTTTATCTCAAGGCCGACATCACGTCGGTCTTTTTTATCCTGCCTGACGGATGCGGGCAATCAGCGCATCGGCATCTTCAACGTGATCGGCCGCCAGAATCAGCGTGCGTCCAAGGTTAATCGCGTTACGGATGCAGTCAGTGCGCATCGCCGGATCGGCAATCAGCTTCATATCCGCCACGTGTGACATGCCTACCGTGCGGCGAATCAGTTCGGTTCCGCAGTAGCCGATAGTATCCGCCCATACTTTGCGCAGAAACGCCCCGACATAGCCGGGATAGGCCAGCGCCACGTCAGCCGTTTTCTCGGCAGCCAGCGCCTGGAAACGGCTGGAGAAGGTTGTCCAGACGCGATGCACATCGCTGAGGCGTTGTTCGCGCCCATCAGCCGCTTCACGCGGTGGCAGCAGGCCAGGCAAGCCACAGTAATTGATCAGCAGGTTGCCAAGCGCGGTGCCGACGTCAAAGCCTATCGGTCCGAAATAGCCAAATTCCGCATCAATCGCCTTCAGGCTGCCGTCTGCGACGAAAATCGATCCGCTGTGAATATCGCCATGCAGCAGAGCTTCGGCGTGGGCGAAGAAGCGGTGCTTGAGACCGGCCACCGCAATACGCAGCGCATCATCGTGACGCAGGCTGTCAACCAGCGGCTCCAGCGCTGCCGGATAGCTGTTGCGCGGATGATCGGTGTAGGGATCGTTAAAGAAGAGATCTTCGGTGATTTCGCACATTTCCGGATTAATAAAGCGCGCCACTTCCGCTTTCTTGTGATGCGGATGCAGCACGAAATCGGAGGTGTGAAACAGGGTCTGCGCCAGATACTCGCCCAGCTGCCGTGGCGCGTCAGGGTAGTGAACGCCCTTCACCAGCTCGCTGCGCCAGATATGATGGCTGGAGAGATCTTCCATTACCATCACCGCCAGATCCGCGTCGTAATGGGTAATCTGCACCGTGTGCTGCGGACAATATTTGTAATGCTCGACCAGGGTCTGCGCTTCAAGCCGCGCCCGATCCAGCGTCAGAGGCCAGGACTCACCGACACAGCGCACGTACGGCAGTGCCTGCTTGACCACCACCCGGCTGTTGCCCTGGTTATCATAAATTTTAAACACCAGGTTGAGGTTGCCGTCGCCAATCTCTTCGGCACGGCTCAGGACGGAGGGATCGTCCAGCCCGCCAAATTGTCGGGCATAGTCCACCGCGTCAGCAGCGGTGAAGGTACGGTATTGCGACATTGCCTGTTCCTCATCATTCGAAGGCGGAATAATCCCGGTGTAAAAGCCGTTCAGACGTCTATACATCCGCCGAGCATGTTGGCACAATAACCGACATTAACGCAACAGGGATTTAACCCACCATGCAGACTCTTCAGACCACCAGCTTACAGGTTCGTGACAATCAGCTCTGGATACTCGATCAGCAGGCATTACCGCAGCAAAAAAACTGGCTGCCGGCGCACAGCGTCGCGCAGCTGGTTGAGCATATTCACGCGTTGCGGGTACGCGGTGCGCCGCTGATTGGCCTTTCCGCCTCATTGCTGCTGGCGTTGCTGGCAGAACAGGGTCAGAGCCAGACGCAACTGGCAGAGTCGCTGGCGATCCTGCGTGCCGCCCGCCCTACCGCCGTCAATCTGATGAACAACCTCGATCGGATGAAACAGGCGCTGGCGCAGCCGGCGTTCGCGACCGCGCTGGCAGAAGAAGCCTGGCGGCTGGTCGAAGAAGATAAGCAACTGTGCGAAGCGATTGCCACCGCAGGCAGCGCGCTGGTGAAACCTGGCAGCCAGTTGCTGACCCACTGCAACACCGGCGGGCTGGCAACGGCGGGCGTCGGCACCGCGCTGGGAGTGATTGTTCGCGCTCATCAGCAGGGCCGGGTTAATAATGTCTGGGTGGATGAAACCCGCCCGCTGTTACAGGGTGGTCGGTTAACCGCGTGGGAGCTGGGCGAACTGGCGGTTCCTTATACCCTGATTACCGACAGCATGGCCGCCAGCCTGATGGCCACTAAACAGGTGGATGCAGTGTGGGTCGGCGCGGACCGGATTGCCGCCAACGGCGACGTTGCCAATAAGATCGGCACTTACAGCCTCGCGGTGCTGGCACACTACCATCAGATCCCGTTTTACGTTGCCGCGCCGCACACCACCCTAGATCGCGGATGCCCGAACGGCGCAGCGATCCCGATCGAGCAGCGCGCCGCCAGCGAAGTGACCGGCGTGGCTGGCAGTTTTGGTAGCGTGCAGTGGGCGCCTGAAGCGGCGAACGTCTATAACCCGGCGTTTGATGTGACGCCAGCCGCCCTGATCAGCGGCTGGGTGCTGGACACCGGCGTGGTGACACCTGAGCAGGTTCAGGCCGGGATTTTCCAGCCACAGTAAGTCAGCCGGTGATCCCGCTGCGCTCAGCGGGATCACCGATAGGATCTGACCGATTACGCCAGACGCGGATAAGCATCCGCAATCTTATCGCCGGTAAAGTTCGCCACCCAGCCTTCCTGATTATCAAAAATCCGGATGGCGGTGAAATGCGGTGACGATCCCATATCAAACCAGTGTGGCGTGCCGGCCGGCACTGAGATCAGATCGTTCTTTTCGCACAGGATCTGCAGGATTTCGCCATCCAGATGCAGGCAAAAGAGTCCGGCACCCTCAACAAAGAAACGCACCTCATCTTCGCCGTGGGTATGCTCGGAAAGAAACTTTTCGCGCAGCACGGTTTTCTGCGGATTATCGGCGCGCATGCTGATCACGTCCCAGCTCTGATAGCCCTTCTCCGCCACCAGCCGATCGATAGCGTGCTGATAGGCGTTGATCACCGTTTCGGGGTCCGGATTTTCACCCAAATCGCGATCGGCTTCCCAGCGCTCAAAACGAACGCCTTTGGCATTCAGTCGCTCACGAATCGCTTCTGCCTCGGTGCTGTGCCATATCGGCTGGCTGGCTTCGCTGTCGGTAAAAATAGTCAGTGCACTCATTCTAAATCGACTCCGGTTTAATCTCAGAAAAATCAGTGACCTGACGGTGGCGGCTTTCGCCATCCGCCTCACCGCGTATCAACTGCAGGGTATGCCAGCCGGCCTGAGCAGCCGCATCCAGTTCCTGATGGATATCCGACAGGAACAGCAGCTGTTCGGCTGGCAGGCCAATCTGTGCGGCAATGGTGTGATACGCTGTGACGTCACGTTTCGCGCCGACATGAGTATCGAAGTAGCCGCTAAATAAGCCAGTAATATCACCTTCGTCGCTGTAGCCAAATAACAATTTCTGCGCCGCCACCGAGCCTGAGGAATATACATAGAGTTTAAGGCCTTGCGCCTGCCAGGCGGTCAGCGCAGGCAGCACATCGGGATAGAGATGTCCGGTAAAACTGCCGTTGAGATAGCCGTCGCGCCAGATCATCCCCTGCAGCGCTTTCAGGCCGGTAGATTTGCGATCCTGATCCATAAAGCTGAACAGGATCTGCGTCAGGGTGGCGAGATCGGCCTGCGGCTGATCGACCTCATCCCGCACCGCCTGAAGCGCAGCCTGCACTTCTGGTTGCTGCTGCTGGTCACGCAGGAAAGTCGCCAGATGCTGACGCGCGTACGGAAACAGGATGTTATGGACAAAGCGGATATCGCTGGTGGTGCCTTCAATATCGGTAACAATGGCGCGGATCATGCGTTCTCCAGCAGGCGACGTTGACGTTCACATTCAAATAAAAATTCCAGCCCTTCCAGCTGGCGACGCGCTTCGCTGACATCACGGCCCCAGCAGGTTAAGCCGTGACCGCGCAGCAGGAAGCCATAGCGCAGCGGAAACCGGGCGGCGTAATCTTCAATTTCCGACGCCAGCGCCGGAATATCCTGACAGTTGTCGAACACCGGAATGGCCACAGTATCCAGATGATTATGCTGACCGGTGAGGGTTTTCTGCATCTCATAGCCGTGCAGCAGCAGCGCAGCGCCCTGCTCGACCCGCGATAACACCGTCGCATTGACGGTGTGGGTGTGCAGCACCGCGCCCGCCTCGGGGAAGAGCCGATAGATCAGCGTATGCAGGCCGGTTTCCGCCGACGGCTTACGGCCTGACAGCGCCTGGCTGGTAGCAATATCAACCTGAATAAAGTCATCGCGGGTCAGCGTGCCTTTATCTTTACCCGATTCGCTCAGCAGGCAGATCTGCGCATCCTGACGCACAGACATATTACCGCCGGTCGCGGGTGCCCAGCCCTTCGCGCCAATCCAGTGACAGGCGGCGACCAGTTGATCTAACGGGTGAATATCCGACATAGAGTTTCCTTGCGGTGGAATGTGATGTCTGGTGACTCAGATAACGGTAACGGCCTCTAAAATACAACAGGTTATGTTTGCTACATTCTTAATGAATAAGACTCACGCCCCTGCCAAATATTTCCTTGCGGTGGAATGTGATGCCTGGTGACTCAGATAACGGTAACGGCCTCTAAAATACAACAGGTTATGTTTGCTACATTCTTAAGGAGTAAGACTCACGCTCCTGCCAAATGATCCGTGTGTCAGCAAGGCGGTAAGTGCGCTTATCCCCGCGAGCTGACATCAGTCAGTGACCGGGGTAAGCAAGCGCAACCAACGCCGCTGACGCGCGGAGCATGACGGCAGGAGCAAACGCAGCCAACGCCGCTGAGGTGCGTAGCATGACGCATTTAGCCGTCTAAGCGTCTCGATTGCCAAATACTACCATCCTGTTTATAGTGGCACAAACACCGGGTGACTCCGCATCGACATTCGCGCTGAAGGCCAGATAACCATGACGCAGCACAACCTGATTCCCGAGAGCAAACTTCCGGCGCTTGGGACCACTATTTTTAGCCAGATGAGTGCGCTGGCGCAGCAGCACAACGCCATCAACCTTTCTCAGGGCTTCCCTGATTTTAACGGACCGGACTATTTGCAGCAGCGGCTGGCGTATCACGTTAGCCAGGGCGCGAACCAGTATGCGCCGATGACCGGTGCGTTGCCGTTACGCGAGGCGATTGCGGAGAAGACCGCGGCGCTTTATGACTATCGTCCGGATGTGGATCAGGAGATTACGGTCACGGCCGGGGCGACGGAAGCGCTGTATGCGGCGATTACCGCGCTGATCAGGCCGGGCGATGAGGTGATCTGTTTCGACCCCAGCTATGACAGTTATGCGCCGGCGGTTGAACTGTCGGGTGGCGTGCTGAAGCGCATCCCCCTGCAGCCACCGGCTTTTCGCGTTGACTGGACGGCTTTTAGTGCACTGCTGAGTGACAAAACCCGGCTGGTAATCCTGAATACGCCGCACAATCCGTCGGCCACCGTCTGGCAGCGCGAGGATTATGCCGCGCTGTGGCAGGCTATTGCCGGGCTGCCAGTCTATGTGCTGAGCGACGAAGTGTATGAGCATATCTGCTTCGATCCGGCCGGTCACGCCAGCGTGCTGGCCCATCCTGAACTGCGTCAGCGCGCCATTGCCGTCTCATCGTTTGGTAAAACCTTCCATATGACCGGCTGGAAAGTGGGTTACTGCATTGCGCCTGCGGCAATCAGCGCTGAAGTACGCAAGGTGCATCAGTATCTGACCTTTTCGGTGAATACCCCGGCGCAGCTGGCGATTGCCGATATGCTGCGCCACCAGCCGGAACATTATCGCGAGCTGCCAGCGTTTTATCAGGCACGGCGCGACCAGCTGATCGCCGGATTGCAGCACAGCCGCTTCAACGTGCTGCCGTGCGAAGGCACCTATTTTTTACTGGTGGATTACAGCGCGATCTCCGATCTGGACGATGTCAGTTTCTGCCAGTGGCTGACCAAAGAGGTGGGTGTGGCGGCGATACCGCTGTCGGTGTTCTGCGCCGATCCCTTTCCTCATAAACTGATTCGCCTCTGTTTCGCTAAACAGCCGGCGACGCTGGATGCCGCCGCGGAGCGCCTATGTCAGCTTTAAACATCACCCTATTGCAGGAAACACTGAGCTGGATGGATGGCGAAGCCAATCTGCGCCATTTTGATCAGCAACTGGCTGGCATCACCGGACGCGATTTAATTCTGCTGCCGGAGATGTTTACCACCGGCTTTGCGATGGAGGCGGCAAAAAATTCGCTGCCGCAGGCACAGGTAGTGGAGTGGCTGCAGCAGCACGCCCGGCAGACTGACGCCCTGATCGGCGGCAGTGCCGCGATCCAGACCGAAAACGGCGCGGTAAATCGCTTTTTACTGGTCGAGCCGGACGGCACGCTGCATCAGTATGACAAGCGGCATCTGTTTCGCATGGCGGACGAGCATCATCACTATCTGCCCGGCGAGCAGCGTCAGATTGTGGAATGGCGCGGCTGGCGCATTCTGCCGCAAATCTGTTACGACCTGCGTTTCCCGGTCTTTTCGCGTAATCGCAACGACTACGATCTGGCGCTGTACGTCGCCAACTGGCCTGCGCCGCGTGCGTTGCACTGGCAGGCGCTGCTGTTGGCGCGCGCGATTGAAAATCAGGCTTACGTGGCGGGCTGTAACCGGGTCGGCAGTGACGGCAACCAGCATCAGTACCGCGGCGACAGCCAGATTATTTCGCCGCAGGGTGAGATCCTCAGTGCCGCCGAGCCGTTCCAGCGCGCCCGGCTGGATGCGGAGCTGTCGCTGGAGGCGCTCAATGCCTATCGTGAACGCTTCCCGGCGTGGCAGGATGCGGATCGTTTTTCATTGTAAACGACCCGGCTGAGGTTCAGGGGAGACGATCAGCTGCCGCGATAGGTTGACCACGACCACGGCGAGATCAGGAACGGCAGATGGAAATGGCTGCCCGCCTCGGCAATGACAAAATCGATCTGGGCGCTGACGTAGAGCGCATCCCGACCGGCGGCGGCAAAATAGTCGCCAATCTCCGCCGTTAAGCGATAGTGGCCTGGCGCCAGAGGTTCCGGGGTTAAGGTTTTCAGACGACCGTCGCTGTCGGTCTCGCCCTGAGAAATCGGAAACCATCCTTCCGGGCTGTTTTGCTCCAGCGAAATCGCCACGCCGCTGGCCGGTTTGCCTAGCGCCGTATCAAGAATATGGGTGGTGACGGTGCTCATTCAATACTCTCCTCCAGGCGTAACAGGGTAATTTCCCGCAGCTGATCCAGCGCTTCCTGCTGCTCAGCCTGTTGATCATTCTGTAACCGACGCTGCAATTCCGCCAGCATCTGCTCTGCACTCCGTCCTTTGGCGCGGATTAAAAACACCCGGCCAAAACGCGCCTCATAAGCCTGATTGCCCTGCTGCATCGCCTGCTGCAGCGACCGATCGGCCTGCTGCATGGCGGACTGTTCACCGCGCGACAGGGTGGCCTGTTTGTCGCTGCCGCTGGCCCGCTCGCCGATACGCGGATGGGCAGCCAGCGCCGCCTGTAAATCATCGCTCTGCCACTGACGCGCCAGACTGTCGCCGGTGGCGAGCAGCGCCGCCACTGAAGGATAGGGCCGCGCCGCCACCAGCGCCTGCTGCCAGTGTGGGATCGCCACACAGTGGGCAATCGCCGCCAGCGCCTGCTCCGCCGGTAACTGATTAAAGAGGGTTAATTCCATGCTCAGCTCCGTTCAGCTATCAGACAAACCGCCTGCAGATAGGCCTGCAGCGCCGGGGCGACGTCGTTCACCGCTACCGACTCCGCCGGATGGTGGCTGATGCCGCGGTGATTACGCACAAACAGCATCCCGACCGGCCAGCGTTCGGCAATCGCGATCGCATCATGGCCCGCGCCGCTTGGCAGCGACAGGCTGCGTCCCTGTACCGTTTCCACCGCATGACTCAGCGCCTGTTGCAGCGCGGAGTCACAGGCGGTGGCCCCGATGCGGTAATATTCGTTCGCCTCAAAGTGGAGTCCGCGACGCAGCGCAATCGCCTCTGCCTGGGTTAACAGGCTGGAGAGCAGCGCTTCCAGCGGATTGTCCTGCGGCCCGCGCACGTCCAGCGACAGCGATACCTCGCCAGGGATGACGTTCACCGCACCCGGCGCGCAGTTAATTGTACCGACGGTGGCGACCAGCTGCGGGTCCTGCTCACGGGTCGCCTGCTCAATAAACACCATCCATTCGGCAGCGGCGGCCAGCGCATCTTTGCGGTGGGCCATCGGTACCGTGCCCGCATGACCGGCTTCGCCGATGAAACGGCAGTTGAGCCGACGCGCACCGTTGATCGCCGTCACCACACCCAATGGCAGATCCGCCTGCTCCAGGCAGGGTCCCTGCTCAATGTGCAATTCAAGGTAGCCGACAATATCCTCAACCCGACGCGCCGCTGAGGCGATTTCACGGCTGTCGAGCCCGACATCCGCCATCGCCTGCGCCACGGTAATGCCGTTGCCGTCAGGATGGGTTACCCAGCTCTGCGGCCAGCTGCCGGTAATGCCGCGACTGCCGAGCAGCGTAATGCCAAAGCGCGTACCCTCTTCATCGCAAAAACCGATCACCTCAATCGCCAGCGGCAAACGCTGCTGGTGCTGATGCAGCCACTGCACGGTTTCGATGGCGCTCAGCACGCCCAGCATCCCGTCGTAGCGACCGGCGTTACGCACCGTGTCGAGATGCGAGCCCAGCAGCAAGGCGGGCGCGCCGGCTTGCGCGGCTTCATAGCGACCACAGATATTGCCGACCGCATCCTGCCATACCTGCATTCCGGCGGCGGCCATCCACTCGCCTACGCAGGCGTTGGCGCGCAGATGCTCTGGCGACAGATAGACGCGCGTCAGTCCCTGCGCCGTTTCGCTGATCGCTGCCAGCGCATCACAGCGCGCCATGACGCGCTGCGCGGCGGCGTGGGCTTCGCTGGCATTCATCATCATGCCTGGCTCCCGTAGTAGTCCCAGGCCGCCTGCGGGGCAGCGCCCTGCGGCGTGCGATAGCCCAGATAGGTCAGCACCGTTTCCAGCGCCGCCAGCGTCTGCATCACGCAATCTTTACGCGCGTTATAACCCATGGTGCCGATGCGCCACACCTTACCGTGCAGCGGGCCAAACGAGGTGCCAATCTCAATGCCGAAATCTTCCAGCATCAGCTTGCGCACCTGGTCGCCGTTCACGCCGGACGGGATCATCACGCCCAGCACGTTATTCATTTTGTGTTGCAGATCGCCAAAGGTCTCCAGGCCCATGCCCTGAATCCCTTTCAGCAGCGCCTCTCCGTGCAGTTTGTGGCGGGCGATGCCGTTATCCAGCCCTTCCTGCAGGATCAGACGGGCACATTCGCGGGCGCCAAACAGCGCACTGGTCGCCTCTGTATGATGATTAAGCCGCTCCGGTCCCCAGTAATCCATGATCATGCCGAGATCAAAATAGTTGGAGTAGATCATCTCCTCTTCGCCATCCTGATGCGCGGCGGTGCGGATCCCCTGCTCGACGCACTTCCGCTTGCGGATCACCGCTTCCATCTGTTCGCTCAGGGTGATCGGCGAGGTGCCGGATGGCCCGCCGAGGCACTTCTGCATCCCGGCTGAGACCGCATCCAGCCCCCAGGCATCGGTTTCCAGCGCATTACCCGCCAGCGACGCGGTGGCATCGGTGTAGAACAGCACGCCATACTGTTTGCAAATCGCGCCCAGCTGCGCCAGCGGTTGCAGCATGGTGGTAGAGGTGTCGCCCTGCACCGTCAGCAGCAGCCGTGGCCGCACCTTTTTGATCGCATCTTCAATCTGATCCGGAGTAAAAACTTCGCCCCACGGCACCTCAATGGTGTGGACCTCGGCGCGGCAGCGGCGGGCGATTTCACACAGCAGATGACCAAAGCGGCCAAACACCGGCACCAGCACTTTGTCACCGGGCCGGATGGCGGAGAGCAGAATCGCCTCGATCCCGGCGCGTGAGGTGCCATCAATCAGCAGCGTCCAGCGGTTTTCAGTGCGAAACACGCCGCGATAGAGCGCCATTACCTCATTCATATAGTGGGTCATGGCGGGATCGTACTGGCCGAGCAGCTGGCTCGACATGGCGCGCAGCACGCGCGGATCGGCGTTGATCGGTCCAGGCCCCATCAGCAGACGTTGCGGTGGATTGAGTTGCGGGTAGCGAGTGATATCCATGATAAATTCCTTGTTGAAGACCTACAGGCGGACCGAGGAGATAAACTGTTTCAGCTCTGGCGATTGCGGCTGTGCAAACAGCGTTTTGCTGTCGCCCTGCTCCCAGACGCGCCCCTGATGCATAAAGACCACGCGATCGCCCACGTCGCGGGCGAAGTTCATTTCATGGGTGACGAGGATCAGCGTCATTCCTTCTGCTGCCAGCTGCTCCAGCACTTTGAGCACTTCGCCGACCAGCTCAGGATCGAGCGCAGAGGTGATCTCATCACAGAGTAAAACTTTCGGCGTCATCGCCAGCGCCCGGGCGATTGCTACCCGCTGCTGCTGGCCGCCAGAGAGGCTGGCGGGATAGTAATCGAGGCGTTCGCCCAGGCCGACCTTCTCCAGCATCTGCGTCGCCAGCGCCCGGCACTCCGCCTCGCTCTTTTTCAGTACCCGACGCGGTGCCAGCATCACGTTTTCCAGCGCGGTCATGTGCGGGAACAGATTGAAACTCTGAAACACCATGCCGACTGAACGGCTGATCTCGCGGGCCTGCGAATCGCGATCGGTAATGGTCATGCCGCCCAGTTTGATGCTGCCTTCCTGATAACCCTCCAGCCCATTGATGCAGCGCAGCAAGGTACTTTTGCCTGAGCCGCTGCGACCGATAATCGAGATCACCTCGCCCATGTCGATATCCAGATCCACGCCTTTCAACACATGGTTGTCGCCGTAATATTTTTGTACCTGATTAATGGTGATGAGCGGCATTGAATTTTTTCTCCAGATACTGGCTGTAGCGAGACAGCGGATAACACATCAGGAAGTAACCGAGCGCCACCAGCCCAAAGACTTTAAATGGCTGGTAGGTCACGTTGTTCAGAATGGTGCCGGCTTTGGTCAGCTCGATAAAACCGATAATCGACGCCAGCGCCGTGCCTTTGATCACCTGCACAGCGAAGCCCACGGTCGGGGCGATGCCGATGCGGATCGCCTGCGGCGCAATCACCCGCGCCAGGGTCTGACCGAAGCTCAGGCCAAGACAGCGTGACGCTTCCCACTGCCCTTTCGGCAACGCACGAATACTGCCGTACCAGATATCGACCAGAAAGGCGCTGGTGTAGAAGGTCAGCGCCAGCGAGGCCGCCGTCCAGGGCGCGACGTCAATCCCGAACAGGCCGACGCCAAAAAAGGCGAGAAACAGCTGCATCAGCAGCGGCGTGCCCTGGAACAGCGCGGTATAGCCGCGCACCCAGCGCGTCAGCCATTTACGCTGCAGCAGCCGCATAAACAGCAGCGGCAGCGTCACCAGCGTGCCGCCGACAAACGCCACCAGAGAGAGCAGCAGGGTCCAGCGCGCCGCCAGCAGCAGGTTGCGCACGATGTCCCAGTCGGTGAAGGTTGTCATCATGCCTGCACTCCAAACCATTTACGGCCAATGGCCAGCAGCAGCTGACGCATCGCAATCGACAACGCCAGGTAGATCAACGTGGTCACCAGATAGACCTCAAAACTTAAAAAGGTGCGCGACTGGATCAGGTTAGCGGCGAAGGTGAGCTCCTCGTAGGAGACCTGCGACACCACCGACGATCCGAGCATCACAATGATGCACTGACTCACCAGCGCCGGATAAATGCGCTGCAATGATGGTGGCAGCACCACCCGCAAAAAGGTCTGGCTACGGGTTAAGCCCAGCACCCGGCCCGCTTCCCACTGCCCTTTTGGCGTCACCTGAATACCGGCGCGGATGATCTCGGTGCTGTAGGCGCCGAGGTTGATCAGCATCGCCAGCAGCGCCGCTTCGCCAGCGGTGAGTTTCAGGCCCAGGTTAGGCAGACCAAACACGATGAAGAACAGTTGCACCACGAACGGCGTATTGCGGATCAGCTCGACGTAGACGCCCCACAGACGGCTCATCCAGCTCGGTTTGCCGCTGCGCAATGCTGCGCCGACAATGCCGAGGCTGACGCCGCCGACGGTGGCCAGCAGCGTCAACTGGATGGTGACCCACAGGCCGGAGAGCAGCTCCGGCCAGTAAGGCCACAGGGCGGGAAAGTTAAGTTGCCCGATCATTATCCGTTCCTCAGGCGCCGAGGCTGGCGGGCAGCGGGGCTTTCAGCCACTGTTCTGACAGGCTATTCAGGGTGCCATCTTTGATACCCTGCTCAATCAGCGCATCAATCTTCGCTTTCAGTGCCGGCTGGTCTTTCTTCAGGCCAATAAAGCAGGGCGAATCTTTCAGCATAAACTGCGCCACCGGGGCTTTGGCCGGGTTCTGGCGGGCAATCGCGGCCACGACCAGGTTACCGGTCGCCACATACTGCACCTGACCGGAGAGGTAGGCTGACAGCGTGGTGTTGTTATCTTCGTAGCGTTTTACCTGGGCGTCCTTCGGTGCCACCTCACTCAGCACCATATCCTCCACCGCACCGCGCGTGACGCCAATCGACTTGCCGCTGAGTGCCGCCGCCGATTTGATCTCTTCGCCCTTCGGCCCAAAGACGCCAAGGAAGAACGGCGCGTAGGCGCGGGTGAAATCGATCACTTTTTCACGTTCAGCATTTTTGCCCATGCTGGAGATCACCAGATCGACCTTGTCGGTTTGCAGATAAGGCACCCGGTTAGCACTGCTGACCGGCACCAGCTGTAACTTAAGTTTCATCTGCTTCGCCAGGTACTTCGCCATGTCGATGTCGTAACCCTGCGGTTGCAGATCCGTGCCGACTGATCCAAACGGCGGGAAATCCTGGGGCACAGCCACGCGGATCACGCCACGCTGCTGGATATCCTGCAGTTGATCGGCCAGCGCGCTGCCTGCCTGTGCCATCAGTAATGCCGCTGCGGCAACCGCCATCAAAACTTTTTTCATTATGCACCCCGGTGAGATTGTGTGAAACAAAAGATTCTTTAGCTTCCAATCTGCAACTAATGTGCCAATCAGCGCAGCGGGAGAAAAAAGGTGGAGTGGCAATGAGATGGTGAGAAAAGCGGCGTTATCCGCCGCGATACGCCGTCGGGAAAGGTTGTACTAAAATGGGGCAAGGCACCAAAACGGTGCCTGTTAGCGGTGCTCCAGCTCGTCAAACTGCTGGTAAAGGTCGGCAATCTGATGAATGCGCTGGCGGCCCTGCGCCAGCATTTCATGCAGCAGCGCGTTGGCGATCAGGTTGATCAGGCTCATTGCCGAGGCGTAGCTATCAAAGGCCGAGACGCTGTCGAGCGGCGCACAGAGCTGCCAGCGTGCCAGCGCAATCACCGTTTGCGCCTGCGGCTCACACAGCGCCAGCAGCGGGATGCCGGCGGTTTGTAGCTGCTGCATCAGCGGGCGAATCATCCGGGTGCGACGGCGGAACGCCATCACCACCACCATATCGTCCGGCGTAATATCCACCAGCTCCTCGGCCAGCGTCTGGCCTGGCTGCGGCAGAATATGCACCTGCGGCCGCGCCTGCATCAGCTGCTGACGCAGGTGCAGCGCCACCGGATAAGCGTTGCGCATCCCAATGATAAACACCCGTTTTGCCTGCGCCAGCTGCTGGATCACCTCGCCGAAATGCTGCGCGTCCAGGCTATTGACCCATTGCGTCAGGTTAGCCATCTCCTGCTTATAGTGGCGCGACAGCAAGGTGTTGCCCTGCACCGCATCGCGGTTATCGGTCAGCGGCATACCGCTCTGTCGCAGGGTACGCAGCTCATCGCGCATCTCTTTATACTTTTCATAGCCCAGCCGTTTGAACAACCGGCTGACGGTGGCTTTCGACACGCCGCTGAGCCGCGCCAGCTCGGCGCTGTTGTAGCTGATCAGATCGTCAAAATGGTCAAAAACAAAGTCAGCAATACGCTGCTCTTGCGGTGAGAGCTGGGAATAGTGGCTTCTGAGTCGTTCATCAAGCTGTTGCATAACAGGTCCTGTAACTTTTGTTTCAGCTGAAGCTAGCATAATTTGCGCCAGGTTAACGCGGCTGTCATAACGGCCGGAATGAAAACTGGAACAGCTCTTGCTTTGTATACCGTTCTGTCACCCGATAACAGAACGAGAAAAGCATGAATCAAAGCAATATGGCCCCGCAGGGGATGGCGGTGACGCCGCACCATCTGGCCAGTGAAAGTGCGCTGGCGGTGCTGCGTGACGGCGGCAACGCCATTGAAGCGATGGTGGCGGCGGCCTCAACCATCGCCGTGGTCTATCCGCACATGAATGGCCTTGGCGGCGACGGCTTCTGGCTGATTATGCCGCCGGGCGGCGATCCTGTCGCGATTGATGCCAGCGGCGCCGCCGGATCGCTGGCCCACTTCGACTTTTACGCCGATCATCAACAGATCCCGCATCGCGGTCCGAAAGCCGCATTAACCGTTGCCGGCACGGTCAGCGGCTGGCAGGAAGCGTTACAGCTGGGCGCGGAGCTGGGCGGTACGCCGCTGCCGCTGGCGCGTCTGTTGCGCGATGCCATTCGTTATGCCGCCGATGGCATTCCGGTCACCGCTTCGCAGACCGCCGCCACGACGACATTCCGCCACGAGTTGCAGCATCAGCCCGGCTTTGCCGCCACGTTTATGCCCGATGGCGATGTGCCGCAACCGGGCAGCCGCTTTACTCAGCCAGCGCTGGCGCAAACGCTGTGTCAGCTGACGGAACAGGGACTCGACAGTTTCTATCGCGGTCCGCTGGCGCGCCATCTCGCCAGTGAGCTGTCAGCGCTGGGTATGCCGATCACCCTTGAGGATCTGCAACAGCAGCGCGCCCGCCGCTGTACGCCGCTGCATCTGTCACACAGCGAAGGCGATATCTGGAATATGACGCCGCCGACCCAGGGCATGGTGTCGCTGGCGATCCTGGGCATCACCGACGTGCTGGAGATGGGCGACGCCACTGAAGCGCAGACTATCCACCGCATCGTTGAGGCGACCAAAAAAGCCTTTGCGCTGCGTGACAAACACATCACCGATCCGCGTCACGTTACCGAAGATTTGCAGGCGCTGCTCGACAGCGATCATCTTCGCACGCTCGCCAGCCAGATTGACGATCGCCAGGCGGCGCCCTGGGGCAACGGCCGCGGGCCGGGCGATACGGTCTGGATGGGCGTGATGGACAGCAGCGGCCTCGCGGTATCGTTTATTCAGAGTATCTATCACGAATTTGGCAGCGGCGTGGTGCTGCCCGGCACCGGTATCACCTGGCAGAACCGCGGTGCGGCCTTCAGTCTCGATCCCGATCATCTACTGGCGCTAGCCCCTGGCAAGCAGCCGTTCCATACCCTGAATCCGGCGGCTGCGCGGCTGAAAGATGGCCGCACGCTGGTTTATGGCTCGATGGGAGGCGACGGCCAGCCACAGACCCAGGCGGCGATTTTTACCCGTCATGTGATTCAGGGCCTGCCGCTGCAGCAGGCGGTGAGCGCGCCACGCTGGCTGCTGGGCCGCACCTGGGGCCAGTCTTCCGACTCGCTCAAACTGGAGAGCCGCCTGGCACCGGAAACGGTGGAGCAGCTGCGCCAGTGGGGACATCAGGTCGAACTGCTGCCGGCCTTCAGTGAATTTGTCGGCCATGCGGGCGCAATTGTGCGTCACAGCAATGGCATGTTTGAAGGCGCCAGCGATCCGCGCAGCAACGGCAGCGCCGCCGGTTTTTAACAGGAGCCCACCATGAACTCACCAGACTGGACCCACTACATCGCTCATATGGAGCAGATACTGCAACTGGAGCTGGATGACGCCCGGCGCGCAGAGTTATTAATCCAGCTCACGCGAATTGCGCAGATGGCGGAGCCGCTGATGGCTTATCCGCTCGACGATCGGCTGGACGTCGCGGGAGTGTATCAGGCATGAAATTGAGCGACGTTTCGATTCAGGCATTACGGCTGGCGATCCACAGCGGTGAGATCAGTGCCAGAGAGGTGGCTGAAACCACACTGCAGGCGATTGAGCAGCACAATCCACAGCTCAATGCATGGACTGAGGTGACCGGGCAGCGGATGCTGAAAGAGGCAGAGAGTATTGATGCAAAGCGGCAGCGCGGTGAAGATCTGCCGCCGCTGGCGGGCATTCCCTACGCGGTAAAAAACCTGTTTGACGTTGCAGGCTACAGTACGCTGGCCGGTGCCAGCCTGTTCAGCCAGCGGCCCGCGGCGCGTGCCGATGCCTTTGCCATCGACCGGCTGCGGCAGGCGGGCGCGACGCTGTCGGGTATGCTGAATATGGACGCCTACGCCTACGGCTTTACCACCGAAAACAGCCACTACGGCGCGACCCGTAATCCACGCGACCTGAGCCGCGTAGCTGGTGGCTCATCGGGCGGTTCAGCCGCGGCGGTGGCGGCCGGTCTGGTCCATTTTTCACTTGGCACTGACACCAACGGCTCGATCCGGGTTCCCGCCTCGTTGTGCGGCACCTTTGGCCTGAAGCCCACCTTTGGCCGCCTGTCGCGTAGCGGCAGCCATCCGTTTGTCGCCAGCCTTGACCACATCGGTCCCTTCGCCCGTCGGGTCGACGATCTGGCGCTGGTCTATGACCAGCTACAGGCCGCAGACAGCGCCGATGCGTTTCAGGCCAGTCGTCCTGCTGCCGCGACGCTGCCAGGCTTGTCCCGGGGTCTGGAAGGGCTACGCTGCGGCGTACTGGGCGGCTTTTTCAGTGAATGGTGTGATGAGGAGGCGCGGGCTGCGGTGGCCGTTGTTGCCGCCGCGCTCAACGCGCAGGACGAGGTGATGATGCCGGAAGCCGAGCTGGCACGCTCTGCGGCCTTTATCATGACGGCGGCGGAAGGCGGCACGCCTTATCTGCCCGCCTTGCGCCAGATGCCGGAACAGTTTGAGCCCAACTCGCGCGAGCGTTTACTGGCGGGAGCGATGATGCCCGCCGCCTGGTATCTGCAGGCGCAGCGTTTCCGCCGCCATTTCCAGCAGCAGGTGCTGCCGCTGTTCAGCAAGTTTGATCTGCTGATTGCCCCGGCGACGCCGTGCAGCGCGATCACCATTGGACAGCAAACGATCACCATTAATGGGGAGGAACTGCCCGCCAAAGCCAGCATGGGTATGCTGACGCAGCCGATCTCGTTCCTGGGATTGCCGGTCTGTACCGTGCCGCTGGCGACCCGAAGCGGTCTGCCGATTGGCCTGCAGTTAATCGCCCGTCCCTTTAATGAAGCCGCGGTGCTGCGGGCTGCCTGGGTACTGGAGCAGCAAGGGTTCACCGTGGCGCAAATCAACATGGCAGGAGCCTGATGGACATTCAACAGATCAATTTACCGCAGATAGTCAGTGAAGTGACGGCGCAGTTTACCCGCTACGAGCAGGCGCTGATCGGCAACGATATCGCCGAACTGGATGCGCTGTTCTGGCATGATCCCCGTACCGTGCGGCTGGGTGCCGGTGAGAATTTGTATGGCATTGATGAGATCCGCGCATTCCGGGCGGCCCGCCCTTCCGCCGGGCTGGACCGGACGCTGCGCAACACGGTGATCACCACCTTTGGCGAAGATTACGCGGTGTGCAGCACCGAATTTACCCGCGCCGGCAGCGATAAAATCGGCCGCCAGCAGCAAACCTGGGTGCGGTTGCCGCACGGCTGGTGCATCGTTGCGGCGCAGGTAAGCCTGATGAGTTAAGCGGGCTGGCGAGGCGTTTCATCCGGCCTGACGGCTGAATGAAACGCCTTGCAGTCATCAGGACGCGTCGGGTGCCGGATGCGTTTTGATCCAGTGATCGGCAATCTGCTGACGGCTGCAAATCCAGACGTCATCGTGCTGCTGGATATGGTCGAGGAAATTCTGTAAGGCACGGAATTTTCCCGGACGGCCCAGCAGGCGGCAATGCATCCCCACCGACATCATTTTCGGTGCGGTTTCGCCCTCTTCATACAGCACGTCAAAGGTATCACGCAGATAAGTGAAGAACTGTTCAGCGGTGTTGAAGCCCTGTGGCGAGGCAAAGCGCATGTCGTTGCACTCCAGGGTATAAGGGATGATCAGATGCGGTTTGACCGTACCATCCTGGCAGGTGACCTGGGTCCAGAACGGCAGGTCGTCGCCATAGTAATCACTGTCGTAGCTGAAACCGCCCTGCTCCACCACCAGACGTCGGGTATTCGGGCTGTCGCGCCCGGTATACCAGCCGGTCGGCGCTTTACCAAACAGGTCGAGCAAAACGTCCACCGCCTGCTGCATGTGCTGGCGTTCGGTTTTTGCGTCCATGCCCTGATAGTGGATCCAGCGCCAGCCGTGGCTCACTACGTCGTAATCCGCCTGTTTGATCGCCTCAACGATTTCCGGATGACGCGCCAGCGCCATCGCCACGCCAAAGACGGTTAATGGCAGACCGCGCTTCTGAAATTCGTTATGGATGCGCCAGAAACCCGCGCGTGAGCCGTACTCATACAGCGACTCCATCGACATGTGGCGATCCGGATAACTGGCCGCGCCAATGATGTCGGAAAGGAATTGCTCTGAGCCGGCATCGCCGTGCAGCACGCTATTTTCCGCCCCTTCTTCGTAATTCAGGACAAACTGCACCGCCACGCGGGCGTTGTTAGGCCAGGCGGCGTGCGGCGGGTTAGCGCCATAACCGATTAAATCGCGCGGATAGTTTTTGTTAAAGCTGTACTCTTTTTTCTCTGCAGCGTCAGTCATTACTCGCTTCCTGTGATCAATCGGGAGAGTTCCGTTAGTTTAGATGCTGAAACGCACCTGAGAGAGGTTTCTGCAAAGGCCAGGCCAGATCGCCATGTTTACTGGTGCCAAAGCCCAGCGCCACCAGCGACTCCACCATTTTGACCGCCGCACCCACGCCATCAATCACCGGCAAACCGAGTTCCTGCGTCAGCGAAGCGGCCAGCGTTGCCATGCCGCCACAGCCCAGCACAATCGCCCCGCTGCCATCTTCACGCTTCGCCTGAATGCAGCGCTGACGTACCTTCTCCTGCGCAACACCGCTGCCATCTTCCAGCGCCAGTACCGGCAGATCGATGGCGTGCAGCGCCGCGCAGTGATGGGTAAAGCCATATTGCTGCAGCAGATGACGCGCAATGACCAGGGTGCGTGGCAGCGTGGTGACAATCGAGAAACGCGTCGCCAGCAGCGTCGCGGTGTGCATCGCTGCTTCCGCTATCCCCACCACCGGCCCGCTGGCCAACTCCCGCGCCGCCAGTAAGCCCGGATCGCCGAAGCAGGCAATGACATGACCGCTGACACCCTGCGCTTTACCCAGTTTGATCTGCTCCAGCACGCCGATAGCGGCTATCGCTTCATCGAAGTGCCCCTCAATCGACGGTACGCCGTGTGCCGGACAGACGGCCAGAATGTCGGTGCCGGGTGCCGCCACGGCGCGGGCCGCCTGACCGATGGTTTCGGTCATTGCCAGGCTGGTATTCGGGTTGATGACCTGAATCAGGCTCATGATGCGTTTCCTTTGTCGCTGCCAAACAGCCGGCTGAAATCGGGCAGCGTCTCGCCACTGCGCTCAAAGTGCAGGCTGGAGACGATATGATCAAAATGGTGTTGCAGGGCCTGGGTCAGCGGCGCTAAGGCGCGTTCCCGCAGCAGGCTGAGCAACCGGCTGTGATCGTCGCAGCGACAGCCGTGCTGCCACGGCGCGCCATAGGCGGCAATCACCAGCGATGAGCGCTGCGTCAGGCGGGTTACGATCCCGGTCAGCACCTGGTTACCTGAGATCGCCTGCAGCTGTATATGAAAGGCCGCCGATAACCGAATCGCGGCCGCGCCGTCACGATCGGCGTGCGCCTGATTCTCCTGCTCAATCAGTTGTGCCAGCGCCGCCAGATGCGGGGCCTGCAGATGCGCCAGCACCGCAGGCAGATTGGCGCACTCCAATAAGCTGCGGGTACGAAAAATATCGCGCGCCTCATCGACGCCTGGGGTGGTGACCTGTGCACCGCGTTTGGGCGTCAGCGTGACCATTTGCACCGCGGCGAGGCGTTGCAGCACTTTACGAATCCCGGTCCGACTGACGCCAAACACCGCAGAAAGGGCCTCTTCCGGCAACTTACTGCCGGGCGGCAACTGATGTTCAACGATGGCGTTCATCAACGCCTGGTAGATAACCTCATCTTTATCATGCCGTTCGGTAGCCTGTCTCTGGCCTGTTTCACTCTTCATTACCCGCTCCGGTAGGTGACTGTGCGCACTCATATCGTATACGTGAACAATAATTTTTGTATACAAGAAATCAAATCTGGCCTGAATCCTGCAGTAGCGTTTCACGCAATTATTCATTCCATTCCCGGGTAGAGGAGCAGGTTTCATGCCAAATCATTCAACGGTGGCCAGCAAGGCCTCTGAAGCCAACGCCAGCTACAGCCCAAGGCTGTGTAACGACGACCTGGCACCGACCCGCGATCAGAACTGGTCGTGGTACAACATCTTTTCGTTCTGGATGTCAGATGTGCACAGCATGGGCGGATATGTGGTGGCTGCCAGCTTCTTTACGCTGGGGTTAGCCAGCTGGCAGGTGCTGCTGTGTCTGCTGGTCGGCATCTGTATTGTGCAGCTCTGCGCCAATCTGGTGGCGAAACCGAGTCAGATGGCGGGCGTACCTTACGCGGTGATCTGCCGCCAGGCGTTTGGCGTGTTTGGCGCCAATATTCCGGCGGTGATTCGCGGCCTGATCGCCTTTGCGTGGTATGGCATTCAGACCTATTTAGCCGCCAACGCCCTGATGCTGGTGCTGCTGAAGTTTGTGCCGTCGCTGTCATCCATGACTGAAAGCAGCTGGCTGGGCCTGTCGCTGCTGGGCTGGTGCTGCTTCGGTACGATGTGGCTGCTGCAGGCGATGGTGTTCTGGCACGGCATGAGCGCCATTAAGCGTTTTATTGATGTTGCCGGACCGGCAGTTTATGTCGTGATGGTGGCGCTGGCGGGCTGGATTGTATACAAGACCGGTTTTGATGGTATCTCATTCACCCTTGCCAGCAAGTCGCTGTCGGCGGGTGAGCAGACCTGGCAGATGATTACCGCCACCGCATTGGTGGTCTCTTACTTCTCCGGTCCGCTGCTGAACTTTGGTGATTTCTCTCGCTACGGTAAAAGCATGTCGGAGATCCGTCGCGGCAACCGCTGGGGTTTACCGTTCAACTTCCTGCTGTTTTCGATTGTGACGGTGGTGATTGTCTCAGGTACGCAGTCCCTGTTCGGCAAAATGATCACCGACCCGATCGAAACGGTCAGCCGGGTCGGCAACGATCTGGCGGTGGCGATTGGCCTGCTGACCATGATCATCGCCACCATCGGCATCAACATCGTTGCCAACTTTGTTTCACCCGCCTTTGACTTCTCTAACTGTTCGCCGCAGAAGATCAGCTTCCGGACGGGCGGGATGATCGCCGCGGTGGGTTCGGTGCTGCTGACGCCGTGGAACCTGTTCCAGTCACCGGAACTGATTCACTACACGCTCGACGTGCTGGGCTCCTTTATCGGGCCACTGTTCGGCATCCTGCTGACTGATTTTTATCTGATTAAACGTGGCCGGATCGATGTCGACGATCTCTTCAATGATACTCCGGCAGGCCGTTACTGGTATCGCGGCGGCTTTAACCCGAAAGCCATTGGCGCCCTGCTGCCGTCGGTGGCGATCTGTCTGGTGATCAGTTTTATTCCGTCACTGCATGAGGTTGCGAACTTTAGCTGGTTTATCGGTGCAGGTCTGGCAGCCGGCTGTTATCGCTTTATTGCCCGTGACGAGCGTGAAGGAGAAGACGTTGCAGCCTGGCGCAGTGATGTGGCGGTGCAGAAGGATTAAGCACGCCTAAAGGCCTGGCGCGCAGACAGCAAAAAGCCGATTCATTTCTGAATCGGCTTCTTTAAAGAGATTGGCGGAACGGACGGGGCTCGAACCCGCGACCCCCTGCGTGACAGGCAGGTATTCTAACCAACTGAACTACCGCTCCGCGCTTTGTTCCCCGTCGAGAACGAGGCGAATATTAATGGCAGGCTGTTAACACGTCAACGCTTTTTCCGGCAGCAGAAATCGTTTGCTGGTTTTTTCACCTTCTCGTTGATTTTACCCGCAAAATCATCGATCTCAGCCGCGCCACAGGCAGCTACCGCCCTTCTTCATTACTAAATCGAGACGCGATTCATGCGCAACGATCTCCTCATCGCTGGCGGTCACTACCCGTAAGGCGGATGCCGGACGCACGATACGCTGAATGCTTTCGCCCTGCGCCTGGCGTGCGCTTTCACTCTCCGATAAAAATGAGAGTGAAGTCTGCCCGCCGGTCATGGTCAGAAAGACGTCAGCCAGGATCTCAGCATCGAGCAGTGCGCCGTGCAGGGTTCGTTTGCTGTTGTCGATCTCATAGCGTGAGCAGAGCGCGTCAAGGCTGTTGCGCTTGCCCGGGAACATCCGGCGCGCCAGCGCCAGGCTGTCGGTAATTTTGCAGAAGGTTTCGGTTTTTTCGATGCCGCGCTGCAGTTTGGCAAATTCGTAATCCATGAAGCCGATATCAAACGGCGCGTTGTGAATTACCAGCTCAGCGCCGCGGATGTAGTCGAGAAACTCATCGGCGATCTCGCTGAACGTCGGTTTGTCAGCAAGGAACTCATCCGCAATGCCGTGCACGCCAAAGGCTTCCGGATCCACCAGCCGATCGGGCTTCAGATACATATGAAAGTTGTTACCGGTCAGGCGGCGGTTAATCACTTCGACCGCACCAATCTCAATGATGCGGTGACCCTCATAATGCACCCCGATCATGTTCATGCCGGTGGTTTCAGTATCGAGTACGATCTGGCGGTTATTTGCAGTGCTCATAAGACCCGTTTTATGTCAGACTTAGCGTTTTTGAGAGGAAGTCTACCAGAGATGCGCAAACAGGTAGAAATATTCACCGATGGATCCTGTCTTGGAAATCCCGGCCCCGGTGGTTACGGTGCCATTTTACGTTACGGCCAGCATGAGAAAACCTTCAGCGCCGGTTATCACCTTACCACTAATAACCGGATGGAACTGATGGCGGCGATTGTCTCGCTGGAGGCGCTGAAACAGCCGTGCGACGTGGTGCTCAGCACCGACAGTCAGTATGTCCGTCAGGGTATTACCAGTTGGATCCACAACTGGAAGAAACGCGGCTGGAAAACGGCCGACAAAAAACCGGTGAAGAATGTCGATCTCTGGCAGCGTCTCGATTTGGCGCTCAGCACCCATAAAATCCAGTGGGAGTGGGTTAAAGGCCATGCCGGTCACCCGGAAAATGAGCGCTGTGATGAACTGGCGCGCAGTGCCGCTGAGAATCCCGCCTTTGATGACATCGGTTATAAAACCGAATCCTGATCCTCTTTCTGCCGGAACTGGCGCGTGGCGTTGACCGTCTGACGAATTTTACTGGTGCTGAGGCTTTTCTTCGCCCGGGTCGGAATCAGCGGGAAGGTGCGTTTACGCGCCACCACAATATTCAGACATCCCAGCGCCGGCAGATGGGCGCTGATCAATTTCCCGCCCTGCCGGTGCCACGGCAGCACCTGAAAGCGGGTGCGGTAGACCACTTCGTAATTGAGCAATCCCAGCCAGTCCAGTAGCCGCATCTGGCTGAACATCCTGCCGCTCCACGGCGCTTTGCGCGGTAAACCCGGCACGATTTTACTGACGCCGAGCAGGCTGAATGGGTTAAAGCCACTGATGATCATCCAGCCATCGTCAATTAACACCCGATCGACTTCACGTAATACCCGATGCGGGTCCTGACTCCATGCCAGAGTGTGCGCCAGTAAACAGGCATCAATGGATTTCGATTCAAACGGCAGCTGCATCGGATTGGCCAGCACCTGTAACAGCTCGCCCTCACTGCCGACGTTGACCTGATGTGAAATAGCGCAGTTTTCGGTGTTGATTTCTGCGCTCAGGTTGCCAAGCTTAAGCATATGAAAGCCATATAGCTTTCCGAGGTAAGGCTGAAGCTGCTGCGTCAGCGCGTCACGAAAATAGTCTCCCCATGGCATATCGCGCCATGAGAGCGGCGCATTCAGAATCTGGCGTGTTTTAGCGGGCTTCATGCGTTACCCTCTTCCTTTTCCTTCGGCCTGCGAGAGGTGATGATGAATCTTACCAGTATTCCTGCGTTGCAGGATAACTACATCTGGACACTGACAGATGATGACGGGAAATGCCTGATTGTCGATCCCGGCGAGGCACAGCCGGTGTTGGAAAAAATGGCCGCCAACGGCTGGCAACCGGTCGCCATTCTGTTAACCCATCACCATAACGATCACACCGGTGGGGTAAAAGCGCTGTGTGAGCAGTTCCCGCAGCTTGAGGTTTTCGGTCCAGAGGAAACCGTCAGTAAAGGGGCAAAAACCCGGGTTCGCGAAGGTGATCGGGTCGAGGTAATGGGTTTGTCCTTTGAGGTGATCGCCACGCCAGGACACACTTTAGGACATATCTCATATTACAGCGCACCTTATCTTTTTTGTGGTGATACGCTGTTTTCAGGCGGCTGTGGACGTCTTTTTGAAGGGACCGCCGAGCAAATGTACCATTCCTTTCAAAAGCTTAATCAGTTACCGGGCGAAACACTGGTCTGCTGCGCACATGAATATACTTTATCCAATTTGAAGTTTGCTGCGGCTATTCTGCCCCATGACCCGCAAATAACGGCTGAATATCAGAAAATTAAGGACTTACGCGCCGAAAATGGCATTAGTTTGCCAACAAAACTGGCGCACGAACGGTCAATAAATTTATTTCTTCGTACGCAAGATCCTGATTTGCAAAGGGCTTTAAGCGTTAATTCGCCTGCAGAGCCGGTATGGCAAACATTTGCCGTTCTACGCGAGAAGAAAGACGCTTTTTGATTTTTCGGGTTGTGTTGTGAAAAGTCGTCACGTATAGTTGCTCGTCTTTTAAGCGAACTATTGACACACACATGAAGGCTAAAGCGATATTACTCGCCTCGGTCTTGCTGGTGGGATGTCAGGCATCACGGAATGACGCCAATATCCCCGAACAGCATGCCCAGAGTCTGTCTTCAGCTGGTCAAGGTGAAAATGGAAAGTACGGAGACGAGTTTTTGTCGCCGCGTTGGCAGGAAGATGGAACTGGCCTCGCAGCAGACGCAGATCTCTGGAGTTTCATTAGTGACGAGTTGAAGATGGGGATTCCGGAAAACCCGGCAATCCGCGAACAAAAAAGAAAATTTTTAAAAAATAAGAGCTATCTCCACGATGTAACATTACGGGCAGAGCCGTACATGTACTGGATAGTCGAGCAGATACAGAAACGTAAAATGCCGATGGAACTGGTACTGCTACCCATAGTGGAGAGCGCTTTTGATCCTCATGCAACCTCATCCGCCAATGCCGCTGGTATCTGGCAGATTGTTGCGGCAACGGGTCGAAACTATGGTTTGAAACAGAACCAATATTACGATGGGCGACGCGATGTGGTCGCATCCACCAAAGTTGCGCTGGATATGATGCAGCGTCTTAACACCATGTTTGACGGTGACTGGTTACTGACCATTGCCGCCTACAACAGTGGTGAAGGGCGGGTGCTCAAGGCGATTAAGCAGAATAAGGCGCGCGGTAAGCCGACGGACTTCTGGCACTTATCGCTGCCACGCGAAACGACGGTGTATGTGCCGAAAATGTTAGCCCTGAGTGAGCTGCTCAAGAATAACAAGCGTTACGGTATCAAACTGCCGACACCGAACGAAAGCCGTGCTCTGGCACGGGTGGAAGTGGGTCAGCAGATTAAACTGACGCAGGCTGCCGAAATGGCGGGTATGTCGCTCACTAAGTTAAAGAGCTTCAATACTGGCTACAAAGGCGGTGCAACAGCGCCAAACGGACCGCACTATATTATGGTGCCCAAGTCCAACGTCGCGAAGTTGCGTAACTCACTGGCATCGGGTGATATCGCAGCCGTGCAACCGACCCAGTTGGCGAAAGCCAGCGCCAGTGGCGGTTACAAAGTGCGACGGGGTGATACCCTGTCAGGGATTGCCTCGAAACTTGGCGTTAGCGTGAGCACACTGAAGCAGGATAACAACCTGCGCGGTGCTGATATCCGACCGGGTCAGACTCTGACTATCGGTTCGAATGGCACCCGACTGGCTGATAACGGCAACAGCATCACCTATCGTGTTCGTAAGGGTGATTCTCTTGCCAGTATTGCACGGCATCACGGCGTCAATATCAAAGACGTGATGCGCTGGAACAGTGTGCTGGACAATGCGAAAGATATTCAGCCCGGCGATAACTTAACGCTGTTTGTGAATAATAACGCGAATCCTGATACCTGATACGTTGAAAAGGCTGACAATTGTCAGCCTTTTTCTTTTATTTGCCCCGCTTGTTCACCCTTCCTGCCCTGCCGCGACAGCCGGATTAACTTACGCCATCCGCACCGATTAGCCTCTTGGGTTAAACTCCACCAGTAACGGATTATGGTCAGACGCACGCGTGACCAGCACCGAGGCTTCACTCACCGCCAGATCGCGATAAAAGACGAAGTCCAGCGGACGGCCAAACGCTTTACGACGATGATCGGCGGTAAACATTACCTCCTCCAGCTTCATCCGATGGGCAAAGCGATAGAGCGCATTAATGCGCTGGCGGCTCCAGGCATTGAAATCCCCTGCCATAATCACCGGTCCGCGATGGTGCATGATCTGTTCGCCAATCGGTCCCAGCTGCTTGCTATAGACATCGATGCCTAAACTAAAGTTGACCGCATGGATGTTCACCACCATCAGCATATCGCCGGTGGGTAACGGGTAGGCGGTGACCAGCGCCGATTTTGCCAGCCTGAGAAGCGGCTCACGCTCGCGCAGTGGACAACAGTAGACTGGGTGAGCCGAAGCCAGCGTCATCACGCCTGAGGGGTGCTGAGGCAGCACAAAGGCGGGCACCTGATCGGCAGCCAGATAATTGCTGGTGGCGAACTGCACCAGCTCCGGAGTGGTCTGCGCCTCCTGCAACAGCACCAGATGAGCGTCTTTGCCGAATCCTTCCAGTACTGACATCCAGTCGGCACGCTGCTGTTTGAAGATATTCCATACCAGAACTTTCAGGTTGGGATGAGCGGGCAATGGCGCGCCGGGTGGCAGTCCCTGACCGAGATGTAGCATCGCGCCCGGCGGAAAAATCTGTTCCGCTGGTTGTCCCGCAACATATCGCATTGCATAAGTTTTTTTGCGCACTTTCCCGCCTGGCTGATGATTCAAAAACAGATAACACTGATCTGTTATAGGGATTTTAGACCGGGGTTTCAATGGATGCTGATCAATGTCGGAATCCATGCCGCTTTTCGTCAGCAAATCCGCCTTTTTTGTCCGGTCTGGCTCTGTTACCCCGCTAAAAGGCACCGCGCTATTCGGCCAGAGGTTGAACAAGCCCCTATAATGATGACAAATAATGGCCTCACACCCCAGTCTATCGGTCCGGTAACCGATTTTACGTCACTATACGGAGAGGAGTCATGAAGGCGTCTTCCGACGAGCTGAAAGTGTTTGTCAGTGTAGTAGAAAGTGGCAGCTTCAGTCGTGCTGCTGAGCAGATGCAGATGGCGAACTCTGCTGTCAGCCGGACGATAAAAAAGCTTGAGGGCAAGCTGGGCATTGCGTTACTGACCCGGACTACTCGTCAACTGGCGCTGACTCAGGAGGGCGAGCGCTATTTCCGTCATGTGCAACGCTTTTTGCAAGAGATGACCCGTGCGGAGAGCGAGTTGATTGAGAGCCTGCAGGCACCTAAAGGGTTGTTGCGTATCGATGCCGCGACGCCGGTGATCCTGCATTTACTGATGCCGATGATCAAACCGTTCCGTGCGCGCTATCCGGAAATTACGCTCTCTCTGATCTCTTCAGAGAGCTTTATCAACCTTATTGAACGCAAAGTTGATGTGGCCATTCGCGCAGGCAGCCTGACGGATTCTACGCTGCGCGCACGACTGCTGTTTAATAGCTACCGCAAGCTGGTTGCGTCGCCAGCCTATCTGGCTGAATACGGCATGCCGAAAACAGTCGCGGATCTGGCTCAACATCGCTGTCTCGGCTTCGCTGACCCGTCACGTCTCAACCGCTGGCCTGTCGCCCAGGAAAATGGCGAACTTTACGATATCAGGTGGGAAATTGCGTCTAACAGCGGTGAAACCATCAAGCAGTTGAGCCTGAACGGTAACGGCATTGCCTGCCTGTCTGACTATATGATCGATCGCGAAATTGCTGAGGGGGAACTGATTGAGGTGCTGGCAGAGCAGCGTTTGCCGGTTGAGATGCCCTTTAATGCCGTTTATTACAGTGACACTGGTCTGAGTCAGCGGGTACGCGCCTTTATCGATTTTCTCAGTGAGTGGACCGCCGATCAACCCTGGCGGATCGAGGATCGTTCGGCGACAGAATCACCTTAACTGGCCCGATTGTACGTGCGATTGCAGATTTTCGCAGCGCTGCCGTAAGACCACGCCAGCTTTCTTCGCCGCAATGGAAAAAGCCCTGACCGTTAAGTCAGGGCTTTCCAATTAAGTGGCGGAACGGACGGGGCTCGAACCCGCGACCCCCTGCGTGACAGGCAGGTATTCTAACCAACTGAACTACCGCTCCACCGATTCTTTCACAGCTGTCAGCAACTGGCTGATGGCCGTCTGTTCCTGTTTTTTCCTTGTCAGGGGAAAAGGAACGAATTTGATGCCTGGCAGTTCCCTACTCTCGCATGGGGAGACCCCACACTACCATCGGCGCTACGGCGTTTCACTTCTGAGTTCGGCATGGGGTCAGGTGGGACCACCGCGCTACAGCCGCCAGGCAAATTCTTTGTGCATGAAACGAACCTTTTCCGCCGTGACCGCGCTGCCATCGCTCAGCCGCACCGGTCACATACTTCCGTATGCTCCCGCTGACGTCATCGCTCTGCGCCCTGTCTCGCCGCAAAATCTTTCGTTTCCGCAAATAATTATCCGGAAAACAAGCTGAAAATCGTGTCTCTTAAAAACGCCTCTGGCGTTGTAAGGTTAAGCCTCACGGGTCATTAGTACCGGTTAGCTCAACGCATCGCTGCGCTTACACACCCGGCCTATCAACGTCGTCGTCTTCAACGTCCCTTCAGGACTCTCAAGGAGTCAGGGAGAACTCATCTCGGGGCAAGTTTCGTGCTTAGATGCTTTCAGCACTTATCTTTTCCGCACTTAGCTACCGGGCAATGCCATTGGCATGACAACCCGAACACCAGTGGTGCGTTCACTCCGGTCCTCTCGTACTAGGAGCAACCCCCCTCAATTCTCCAGCGCCCACGGCAGATAGGGACCGAACTGTCTCACGACGTTCTAAACCCAGCTCGCGTACCACTTTAAACGGCGAACAGCCGTACCCTTGGGACCTACTTCAGCCCCAGGATGTGATGAGCCGACATCGAGGTGCCAAACACCGCCGTCGATATGAACTCTTGGGCGGTATCAGCCTGTTATCCCCGGAGTACCTTTTATCCGTTGAGCGATGGCCCTTCCATTCAGAACCACCGGATCACTATGACCTGCTTTCGCACCTGCTCGAGCCGTCACTCTCGCAGTCAAGCCAGCTTATGCCATTGCACTAACCTCACGATGTCCGACCGTGATTAGCTGACCTTCGTGCTCCTCCGTTACGCTTTAGGAGGAGACCGCCCCAGTCAAACTACCCACCAGACACTGTCCGCACCCCGGATCACGGGGCCACGTTAGAACATCAAACATTAAAGGGTGGTATTTCAAGGTTGGCTCCACGCAGACTGGCGTCTGCGCTTCAAAGCCTCCCACCTATCCTACACATCAAGGCTCAATGTTCAGTGTCAAGCTGTAGTAAAGGTTCACGGGGTCTTTCCGTCTTGCCGCGGGTACACTGCATCTTCACAGCGAGTTCAATTTCACTGAGTCTCGGGTGGAGACAGCCTGGCCATCATTACGCCATTCGTGCAGGTCGGAACTTACCCGACAAGGAATTTCGCTACCTTAGGACCGTTATAGTTACGGCCGCCGTTTACCGGGGCTTCGATCAAGAGCTTCTCCTTGCGGATAACCCCATCAATTAACCTTCCGGCACCGGGCAGGCGTCACACCGTATACGTCCACTTTCGTGTTTGCACAGTGCTGTGTTTTTAATAAACAGTTGCAGCCAGCTGGTATCTTCGACTGGCTTCGGCTCGGGGAGCGAGTCCCTCCACCTACGCGCCAGCGTGCCTTCTCCCGAAGTTACGGCACCATTTTGCCTAGTTCCTTCACCCGAGTTCTCTCAAGCGCCTTGGTATTCTCTACCTGACCACCTGTGTCGGTTTGGGGTACGATTTTGTGTTACCTGATGCTTAGAGGCTTTTCCTGGAAGCAGGGCATTTATCACTTCAGCACCGTAGTGCCTCGTCGTCACGCCTCAGTGTAAAGTGAACCGGATTTGCCTGGAACACACACCTACACGCTTAAACCGGGACAACCGTCGCCCGGCCGATATAGCCTTCTCCGTCCCCCCTTCGCAGTAACACCAAGTACAGGAATATTAACCTGTTTCCCATCGACTACGCCTTTCGGCCTCGCCTTAGGGGTCGACTCACCCTGCTCCGATTAACGTTGAACAGGAACCCTTGGTCTTCCGGCGAGCGGGCTTTTCACCCGCTTTATCGTTACTTATGTCAGCATTCGCACTTCTGATACCTCCAGCATGCCTCACAGCACACCTTCGACGGCTTACAGAACGCTCCCCTACCCAACAACGCATAAGCGTCGCTGCCGCAGCTTCGGTGCATGGTTTAGCCCCGTTACATCTTCCGCGCAGGCCGACTCGACCAGTGAGCTATTACGCTTTCTTTAAATGATGGCTGCTTCTAAGCCAACATCCTGGCTGTCTGTGCCTTCCCACATCGTTTCCCACTTAACCATGACTTTGGGACCTTAGCTGGCGGTCTGGGTTGTTTCCCTCTTCACGACGGACGTTAGCACCCGCCGTGTGTCTCCCGTGATAACATTCTTCGGTATTCGCAGTTTGCATCGGGTTGGTAAGCCGGGATGGCCCCCTAGCCGAAACAGTGCTCTACCCCCGAAGATGAGTTCACGAGGCGCTACCTAAATAGCTTTCGGGGAGAACCAGCTATCTCCCGGTTTGATTGGCCTTTCACCCCCAGCCACAGGTCATCCGCTAATTTTTCAACATTAGTCGGTTCGGTCCTCCAGTTAGTGTTACCCAACCTTCAACCTGCCCATGGCTAGATCACCGGGTTTCGGGTCTATACCCTGCAACTTAACGCCCAGTTAAGACTCGGTTTCCCTGCGGCTCCCCTATACGGTTAACCTTGCTACAGAATATAAGTCGCTGACCCATTATACAAAAGGTACGCAGTCACCCCATAAAGAGGCTCCCACTGCTTGTACGTACACGGTTTCAGGTTCTGTTTCACTCCCCTCGCCGGGGTTCTTTTCGCCTTTCCCTCACGGTACTGGTTCACTATCGGTCAGTCAGGAGTATTTAGCCTTGGAGGATGGTCCCCCCATATTCAGACAGGATACCACGTGTCCCGCCTTACTCATCGAGCTCACAGCATGTGTGTTTTTGTGTACGGGAGTATCACCCTGTACCCTGCGACTTTCCAGACGCTTCCACTAACACACAAGCTGATTCAGGCTCTGGGCTGCTCCCCGTTCGCTCGCCGCTACTGGGGGAATCTCGGTTGATTTCTTTTCCTCGGGGTACTTAGATGTTTCAGTTCCCCCGGTTCGCCTTGCAGCACTATGTATTCATGCTGCAATGATGCACTGAGTGCACCGGGTTTCCCCATTCGGACATCGACGGCTGTAGCGGTTCATATCACCTTACCGTCGCTTTACGCAGATTAGCACGTCCTTCATCGCCTCTGACTGCCAGGGCATCCACCGTGTACGCTTAGTCGCTTAACCTCACAACCCACAGGCGTTTTTCAACGCTGCGTGTTGCAAGCATTTGAGAGACTCGAACATATCGTGTTTTTCATTCTTATTACGGAGAATGAAAACGACATGTCGTTTCAATTTTCAGCTTGTTCCGGATTGTTAAAGAGCAAATATCTCAAACGCGGCTCCGCTGCTTACGCAGCCGAATCGGTTTTGAGATACTTCGTGGAGACACCTTTCACCTGTCACCAAGCAAGTGGCGTCCCCTAGGGGATTCGAACCCCTGTTGCCGCCGTGAAAGGGCGGAGTCCTAACCGCTAGACGAAGGGGACACGATAGTGTCACGACTTCGCAGCCGTCTTGCTCATTACTTTTCTATCAGACAATCTGTGTGGACACTGCGCGGGAAGGTATCTTCAGGTAAGGAGGTGATCCAACCGCAGGTTCCCCTACGGTTACCTTGTTACGACTTCACCCCAGTCATGAATCACAAAGTGGTAAGCGCCCTCCCGAAGGTTAAGCTACCTACTTCTTTTGCAACCCACTCCCATGGTGTGACGGGCGGTGTGTACAAGGCCCGGGAACGTATTCACCGTGGCATTCTGATCCACGATTACTAGCGATTCCGACTTCACGGAGTCGAGTTGCAGACTCCGATCCGGACTACGACGCACTTTGTGAGGTCCGCTTGCTCTCGCGAGGTCGCTTCTCTTTGTATGCGCCATTGTAGCACGTGTGTAGCCCTACTCGTAAGGGCCATGATGACTTGACGTCATCCCCACCTTCCTCCGGTTTATCACCGGCAGTCTCCTTTGAGTTCCCGACCGAATCGCTGGCAACAAAGGATAAGGGTTGCGCTCGTTGCGGGACTTAACCCAACATTTCACAACACGAGCTGACGACAGCCATGCAGCACCTGTCTCAGCGTTCCCGAAGGCACCAATCCATCTCTGGAAAGTTCGCTGGATGTCAAGAGTAGGTAAGGTTCTTCGCGTTGCATCGAATTAAACCACATGCTCCACCGCTTGTGCGGGCCCCCGTCAATTCATTTGAGTTTTAACCTTGCGGCCGTACTCCCCAGGCGGTCGACTTAACGCGTTAGCTCCGGAAGCCACTCCTCAAGGGAACAACCTCCAAGTCGACATCGTTTACGGCGTGGACTACCAGGGTATCTAATCCTGTTTGCTCCCCACGCTTTCGCACCTGAGCGTCAGTCTTTGTCCAGGGGGCCGCCTTCGCCACCGGTATTCCTCCAGATCTCTACGCATTTCACCGCTACACCTGGAATTCTACCCCCCTCTACAAGACTCAAGCCTGCCAGTTTCAAATGCAGTTCCCAGGTTAAGCCCGGGGATTTCACATCTGACTTAACAGACCGCCTGCGTGCGCTTTACGCCCAGTAATTCCGATTAACGCTTGCACCCTCCGTATTACCGCGGCTGCTGGCACGGAGTTAGCCGGTGCTTCTTCTGCGGGTAACGTCAATCGACGCGGTTATTAACCACATCGCCTTCCTCCCCGCTGAAAGTACTTTACAACCCGAAGGCCTTCTTCATACACGCGGCATGGCTGCATCAGGCTTGCGCCCATTGTGCAATATTCCCCACTGCTGCCTCCCGTAGGAGTCTGGACCGTGTCTCAGTTCCAGTGTGGCTGGTCATCCTCTCAGACCAGCTAGGGATCGTCGCCTAGGTGGGCCATTACCCCGCCTACTAGCTAATCCCATCTGGGTTCATCCGATAGTGAGAGGCCCGAAGGTCCCCCTCTTTGGTCTTGCGACGTTATGCGGTATTAGCCACCGTTTCCAGTGGTTATCCCCCTCTATCGGGCAGATCCCCAGACATTACTCACCCGTCCGCCACTCGTCACCCAAGGAGCAAGCTCCTCTGTGCTACCGTCCGACTTGCATGTGTTAGGCCTGCCGCCAGCGTTCAATCTGAGCCATGATCAAACTCTTCAATTTAAGTTTGATTTGCTTAAACAAGTTAAGCGGTGCTCATCTGTAAAACGTCATAATGAATTTCATTATGTGTTCACTCGTGAGGCTTGATATTTTTTACGTCCGGAGACGCTGATATCAATCCTGCGAGTGCCCACACAGATTGTCTGATAAATTGTTAAAGAGCAGTGCGAGCAGCGGGTTAACCGTCTGTCGCGAGGTGGCGTATATTACGCTTTCCTCCTTCAGAGTCAACCTCTATTTCAGAAGTTTTTCTCCGGCGGCGCAGTCTCCTGTGCCTGCTGACCCGTTACTCCGTAAGCCGGTGTTCCGTGTCAGTGGAGGCGCATTATAGGGGACGCTTCAGATAGCGCAAGTGCAAATTTAAACTTTTTTGCTGTTCGTCTGAAATTTGCACAAAAGCGCCGTTTTAGCCCTGTTTGATGCGTGCTGGCAGCGCGGCGAGGCTATCAATCACCCAGTCTGCTGCAGCTTCGCCTTCAGCGGTGACCGGCTTACCACTACGGACCAGTACTTTCTTACCCACGCCTGCAGCCTGACCCGCCAGCATATCTTCCAGCTTATCGCCCACCATATAAGAAGCCGCCATATCAATGTGCAGTTCCAGCTGCGCCGTTAACAACATCCCCGGCTGTGGTTTGCGGCAATCACACACCTGGCGAAACTCTTCAACAGTCGCCTCAGGATGATGCGGACAGAAATAGATGCCATCGAGATCCACATCACGATCGGCTAATGACCAGTCCATCCATTCGGTCAGCCGCATAAAGGTATCTTCGGTAAACATGCCGCGCGCAATACCAGACTGATTGGTCACTACGACCAAAGCAAAACCCATCTGCTTCAGTTGTTGTAGCGCCTCAATCGTGCCGTCAATGAACTGGAAGTTATCAATTTCATGGACATAGCCATGGTCGACGTTGAGGGTGCCATCGCGATCAAGAAAAATGGCTGGGACTTTATTCGCCACGTAGAAACTCCTGCTGTAAAAATTGCCGATCAGTATCGCATGATTGCTATAAAAGGGAGAATGCCAGATTGAATCACTTCCATTGATTTAGACGTCTGGATGCCTTACCATCCATCCAGCTTTGACAGCATATCAGGCTTAACCGCCTGCCACACCACGGACAACGCAACACGATAATAAATAACGTAATGATTAAATTAGAAAATATCACTAAGGTGTTCCAGCAAGGCAACCGCACCATTCAGGCGTTATCTGACGTCAGTCTGCACGTGCCTGCCGGACAAATTTATGGCGTCATCGGGGCTTCCGGTGCCGGCAAAAGTACATTGATCCGTTGCGTTAATCTGCTTGAGCGCCCGACTTCAGGCCGGGTACTGGTAGATGGTGCTGACCTGACTGCACTTAGTGAACGCCAGTTAACCCAGGCGCGTCGTCAGATCGGTATGATCTTTCAGCACTTTAACCTGATGAACTCCCGTACCGTCGCCGGCAACGTTTCACTGCCGCTGGAGCTGGGTAACCTGTCACGCGAGCAGATTAAGGCGCGGGTCGCTGAATTGCTGGAGCTGGTCGGCCTGTCCGATAAGCATGATGCCTGGCCCGCAAACCTTTCAGGCGGCCAGAAGCAGCGCGTCGCCATTGCCCGCGCTCTGGCCAGTAATCCTAAGGTGCTGTTGTGCGATGAAGCCACCAGCGCGCTCGATCCGGCCACGACCCGCTCGATTCTGGAGCTGCTGAAAGACATTAACCGCCGTCTCGGCCTGACCATCCTGCTGATCACTCATGAAATGGATGTGGTGAAACGCATCTGTGACCAGGTCGCGGTTATCAGTCAGGGCGAACTGATCGAGAAAGACAGCGTCAGTGAAGTCTTCTCGCATCCGAAAACGCCGCTGGCGCAGCAGTTCATTCAGTCAACGTTGCATCTGGATATCCCGGATGACTATCAACAGCGTCTTTCCGCCGTCGCCAGCCATGACAGTGTGCCGCTGCTGCGTCTGGAGTTCACCGGTAAATCGGTCGATGCGCCACTGTTGTCGGAAGCGGCCCGCCGTTACAACGTCAATAACAACATTATCAGTGCCCAGATGGATTATGCCGGCGGTGTGAAGTTCGGCATTATGCTGGCCGAAATGCACGGCACAGAAAGCGATACCCGTCAGGCCATCGCCTGGCTGCAGGAGAATCACGTGAAAGTAGAGGTGTTAGGTTATGTCTGAGGCGATGATGTGGTTGCTGGGGCGCGGCGTATGGGAAACGCTGATGATGACCTTTGTCTCGGGCTTCTTTGGCTTTGTGCTGGGGCTGCCGGTCGGCGTGCTGCTGTATGTCACCCGTCCAGGCCAGATTCTGCAGAATCAGGGACTCTACCGGGTGCTCTCGGCGCTGGTGAATATTTTCCGTTCGATTCCCTTCATTATTCTGCTGGTCTGGATGATTCCGTTCACCCGCGTCATCGTCGGCACTTCAATTGGCTTACAGGCCGCCATCGTGCCGTTAACCGTCGGTGCCGCACCTTTTATTGCGCGTATGGTGGAAAACGCCCTGCTGGAGCTGCCAACCGGACTGATTGAAGCGTCACGCGCGATGGGCGCCACGCCAATGCAGATCGTCCGTAAGGTTCTGCTGCCGGAAGCGATGCCAGGCCTGGTCAACGCCGCGACGATTACCCTGATTACGCTGGTCGGTTACTCAGCAATGGGTGGTGCAGTCGGCGCTGGCGGTCTGGGTCAGATCGGTTATCAGTACGGTTATATCGGCTACAACGCCACCGTGATGAATACGGTATTGGTGTTGTTAGTGGTTTTGGTGTATCTCATTCAATTCTGTGGCGACCGCATCGTACGTGCGGTGTCCCATAAGTAAGCCAGCAATAACACTATTAAGGAAAGGATATGTCTTTCAGATTTAAAAAAATTGCCGCTGTGGGTGCACTGATTGGCGCGATTGCGCTGGCAGGATGCGATCAAAAAGAGAAAGATCCCAATCATATCAAAGTGGGCGTGATTGTCGGTGCTGAGCAGCAGGTAGCTGAAGCGGCACAGAAAGTCGCGAAAGAGAAGTATGGCCTCGACGTTGAGCTGGTGACGTTTAACGATTACGTGCTGCCTAACGAAGCGCTGAGCAAAGGCGATATCGACGCGAATGCCTTCCAGCATAAACCGTATCTGGATCAGCAGATCAAAGATCGTGGTTATAAGCTGGTCTCCGTCGGTAACTCCTTCGTCTACCCAATCGCGGGCTATTCGAAAAAGATTAAATCACTGGATGAGCTGCAGGACGGCGCTCAGGTGGCGATTCCCAACGATCCGACCAACCTGGGCCGTACCCTGCTGCTGCTGCAGAAAGTGGGTCTGATCAAACTGAAAGATGGCGTGGGCCTGCTGCCGACCTCGCTGGACATCACCGAGAACCCTAAGCATCTGAAAATTGTTGAGCTGGAAGCACCGCAGCTGCCGCGTTCACTCGACGATCAGCAGATTGCGCTGGCGGTCATCAACACCACCTACGCCAGCCAGATTGGTCTGACACCAGCCAAAGACGGTATCTTTGTCGAAGATAAAGATTCCCCTTACGTGAACCTGATTGTGGCGCGTGAAGACAATAAAGATGCGGAAAACGTGAAGAAATTCGTTGAGGCTTATCAGTCTGACGAAGTCAGCGAAGCCGCGAATAAAGTCTTCAACGGCGGCGCCGTTAAAGGCTGGTAATACGGTTACTCATTTCTACCAGGGCGGCGCGATGCCGCCCTTTCTGTTATTGGGTCTCCTGCCCGACTTGTTATTTATTCTGGTCCTTGTTTCAATAACGCCACTTTTTGAAACCTGAGGATGTTGCCATGCGTTTTTTACCGCTCTGCTTGTTAGCATTGATGCTGACCGGGTGTGTCCATGAATATCACCCGATAAGCAGCGCACCTTCTCGTCCGCAGCAATCCAGCGAACCGGCCCGCAAACCTGCGTCGCGTCCTGCACCGGTTAAGCTCTACACCGATGCGGCTGACCTGGTCAGCAAACCGTTCCGCGATTTGGGCGAAGTCTCGGCTGAAGATTGCCAGATCAGTAACCAGAACTCGCCGGCTAACATCGCCACCGCGCGTAAACGCCTGCAGATCCGCGCCTCGCAGATGAAAGCCAACGCGGTGCTGCTGCATAAATGTGAAATTGTGACCGGAACGCCAGGCTGCTACCGCCAGGCGGTATGCCAGGGTTCGGCGCTGAAAGTCAGTAATCAATGAGTGAATTCGCCTTTGCGCAAATTGGGGTAATCCGCTCACCGTGGAAAGAGAAGTTTGCCGTACCGCGCCAGCCCGGTCTGGTGCAGGACGGCGGCGGCGAGCTGCACCTGCTGGCACCCTATAACCAGCCGGAAGCGGTACGCGGGCTGGAAGCCTTCAGTCATCTCTGGCTGCTGTTCGTGTTTCATCAGACCATGGCCGGTGGCTGGCGACCGACGGTCCGTCCGCCCCGGCTCGGCGGCAATGCGCGCATCGGGGTGTTCGCGACCCGCTCAACCTTCCGCCCTAATCCGATTGGCATGTCGCTGGTTGAGCTCAAGGGCATTCATGTCGACAAACAGCAGGTGATCCTGCAGCTTGGCAGTCTGGATCTGGTCGACGGAACGCCGGTGGTTGATATCAAACCCTATCTGCCGTTTGCGGAAGCGATACCGCACGCCGAGGCTGGTTTTGCTCAGGCCGCACCGGCGGCTGATATGCCGGTCCGCTTCTCGGCTCAGGCGCAGCAGCAACTGCAACAGCAGCAGGTGCGCTACCCGCATCTGGCGCGCTTTATCAGTGAGGTGCTGGCGCAGGACCCTCGTCCCGCTTACCGTAAAGGTGAAGTGGAGCAACGGGAATATGCCGCCTGGCTGATCGATTTTAATGTGCGCTGGCGCATCGACGAGGCCGGAACGGAAGTGATCGCCATCGACCCGCGTTAAAACCCGCTTTTGAGCCGGTGATCTCACTGGTACACTAGCCGCCAGCAAAATTCTGTCTGTGACTTTCCGATCAACTGGAATCGTAATCAATGCGTACTACTCAATATCTGCTCTCTACTCAGAAAGAGACGCCTTCCGACGCTGAAGTGATCAGCCATCAGCTGATGCTGCGCGCCGGAATGATCCGCAAACTGGCTTCTGGCTTGTACACCTGGTTGCCGACCGGGGTGCGCGTGCTGAAAAAAGTCGAAAACATCGTGCGTGAAGAGATGAACAACGCCGGCGCGATTGAGATTTCAATGCCGGTGGTGCAGCCTGCCGACCTGTGGCAAGAGAGCGGTCGCTGGGAAGAGTATGGCCCGGAACTGTTACGTATTGCCGATCGCCACGATCGTCCATTCGTGCTGGGTCCGACGCATGAAGAAGTGGTCACTGATCTGATCCGCAACGAGCTGAGCTCTTATAAGCAGTTGCCGCTGAATCTGTATCAGATTCAGACCAAATTCCGTGATGAAGTGCGCCCGCGTTTTGGCGTGATGCGTTCACGTGAATTCATCATGAAAGATGCTTACTCGTTCCACGTTTCGCAGGAGTCACTGCAGGAAACGTACGAGGCGATGTATCGCGCTTACAGCCAGAGCTTCACCCGCATGGGACTCGATTTCCGTGCGGTGCAGGCGGATACCGGCTCGATCGGCGGCAGCGCGTCACATGAGTTCCAGGTGCTGGCGCAGAGCGGCGAAGATGATGTGATCTTCTCTACTGACTCTGACTATGCGGCTAACATTGAACTGGCCGAAGCCGTTGCCCCAGCTGGCGAACGCGCCGCGCCGACCCAGGAAATGCGCATCGTTGATACCCCAGATGCCAAAACCATCGCCGAACTGGTTGAGCAATTCCAGCTGCCGATTGAGCAGACGGTGAAGACGCTGATCGTCAAAGGTGCGGAAGAGAGCGGCCATCCGCTGGTTGCCCTGCTGGTCCGCGGCGATCATCAGTTGAATGAGATCAAAGCGGAAAAAGCGGAGATCGTCGCTGCGCCGCTGGTGTTCGCCACCGAAGAAGAGATCCGGGCTGCCGTCGGTGCGGGTCCGGGTTCTATCGGTCCGGTCGGGCTGAAGATGCCAATCATCGCCGACCGTACCGTGGCGAAGATGAGTGATTTCAGCGCTGGCGCAAACGTCGACGGTAAACACTATTTTGGCATCAACTGGGAGCGCGATCTGCCGCTGGCCAGCGTGGCGGATATCCGTAACGTGGTCGAAGGCGATCTCAGCCCGGATGGCAAAGGCACGCTGCAGATTAAACGCGGCATCGAAGTGGGTCACATCTTCCAGCTCGGCACCAAATATTCTGACGCGATGAAAGCCTCGGTTCAGGGTGAAGATGGCCGCAATCAGGTGATGAGCATGGGCTGCTACGGCATCGGCATCACCCGTGTCGTCGCGGCGGCGATTGAACAGAACCATGATGAACGCGGCATTATCTGGCCTGCGGCGCTGGCACCGTTCGAAGTGGCGATTCTGCCAATGAACATGCAGAAATCGTTCCGGGTTAAAGAGCTGGCGGAAGAGCTCTACGCGACGCTACGCGCCAAAGGTGTGGATGTCATTCTGGATGACCGTAAAGAGCGTCCGGGCGTGATGTTTGCCGACATGGAACTGATTGGTGTGCCGCACACCATCGTGATTGGCGATCGCAATCTCGACAATCAGGAGATTGAATATAAAGCGCGCCGTGCCGGTGAGAAGCAGATGATTAAGCAGGATGAGATCGTCGACTTCCTGCTGAAGGCTCTGAATAAGTAAGTTCTTAGCGATAGTCAAAGCGGGCTGAATCTGGCCGCAACGGATGAACTCAACGCGAAGGAAACCGGATCAGAATAGGAAAGCGTCCCGCCGCCCGGATAAAAACGCCGGGAGCGTTTTGAACAACGCATAGCGTTGGCCCGTCTATGGGCGCACCTCAGGGATGAGGTGCGTAATTGTGCGGGCCGAGCGGCCATAGATGGCTTTAGCGACTTTCCGATCTGACCTTGTTCTCTGAGCAGGCTCGATTTCATCGCCGCACGAACCTGACTTTTTCAGCTCTCAAACGCCCCGCTTGCGGGGCGTTTTTTATTGTACTTTGCCGCGCATCGACTTAGTGGTACTGCGCCGTGCTTTCCCCTCCAGCCGTCGCTCTTTAGAAGCGCGGGTCGGCCGCGTCGCGCGTCGGGCCTTTTCCACCGTACTCAGTTCCCGAATCAGATTCACCAGACGCTGAAGCGCGGCTTCACGGTTCATCTCCTGACTGCGATGCTCCTGCGACTTAATCACCACGATTCCTTCGCGGGTAATCAAATGATGACTGGCGCTCAGCAATCGCTGTTTATAAAAGTCCGGCAACGAGGACGCGGCGATATCGAACCGCAAATGTATCGCCGTGCTGGCTTTATTGACATGTTGTCCTCCGTTGCCTTGCGCACGAATCGCGGTCAGCTCAATTTCACTTTCCGGGATTTCAACACTGCGTGACAGCATAATCATCTGCCACCTTCCCCTGCGCTTATGGCGCTTACTGCCGATAACCTGTTCATCAACTTAACCTTTTGTGCTTTGACTCTTTCCGCGTCAGACAGCGGAATCTGTCACTTTAGCAGTGATTTGCGCGCTGTTCCTGCTTTAAGCGGGCTGATTTCCTGCAAATGGCTGTGATATAGTCGCCAGTTAACCAGAGTATTGACGCTCTGCTGAGGAGGGCCACGTGCAAAATTATTGTGAGTTAGTTCGCCGAAAATATGCCGAAATCGGCAGCGGGGATTTAGGTTACATACCCGATGCGATTGGCTGCGCATTGAAGGCGCTTAATGATATTGCCGCAAATACTGCGCTAAACTCTTCTGTCAGGGAACAGGCGGCCTACGCCGCTGCTAACTTATTGGTGAGCGACTATGTTGATAAATGAAGCGTACCAACCCATCAATTGCGATGATTACGACAATCTGGAACTCGCCTGCCAAAATAACTGGATGCTGTCGCTGGAGATGAAAAATGGCGAGCAGCTCAAGGCGAAGGCCGGCGAGATATTTTCACGCAAGAATGTGGAATATCTGTCCATTGATCTTGCCGGTGAAACCCGCGAGTTACGCCTCGACCATATCGCCAGCTTCAGTCACCCTGAACTGGGAACGGTCGTTGTCAGCGCAGAATAATCCACGTTTTCCGGGCGGGACTTTCCCGCCCTCTTCCGTTTCAGGGTTGTAACGACCCGTAGTAGGCCGCCAAATCTGCCATATCGGCATCACTTAATCCCGCGACGAACGCTTTCATCACTTCAGCCTGCCCCCCGTTACGCTCACCTTTCTTATAAGCCTGCAGGGCATGTTCAAGATATTCAGCGTGTTGCCCGGCCAGATTGGGATAGAGCGGCACCGTGGCTTTTCCTGCTGCACCGTGACAGGCCATGCAGCTGGCTGCCTTCTGCGCCCCACTCTGCGCATCACCCGCCGCCCAGGCCGGTAGCGCGGCGGCCACTAAACACGCCGCGATCCACGTTTTCATCATTGCTCTCCTGCGTTTCTATTTCGAATGCCAGACAACCTGCCAGCCATCCGAATCGATGGCCGCGCCCTCACGGGTAATGAAAAGATCCGGCGCGCAGATCAGCGTCTGGTTGTAAAAAATTAATGGAATCCGTTCGCGTTGCCACGGCGGAATGTGCAACGCCTGCCACAGCTTCTTCATTTCCCGTCCGCCGCTACGCCCTGCCAGATGAACCTGGCCCTGCGCATGGAACCGCACGCTGATCTGCTCATCCGGCTGGGGAAGACGTAACGGGCGCTGGGCCTGGCTGGCCTGCAGCAGGCCAAGATTGTCCGGCAACGCCAGCGGCTGGCTAATATCGGGCCACGCCAGCTGGATATCGCGTAGTGAGCTGAGCCGCGGCAGCCAGTAGAGCTGCTGGCGATAGCGTCGCAGTTCAGCCTGACCAGACTGCAGCCGCGGCTGGGCATCTTCGCGACTCGCCATCACTTCATGACGGATACGGTTCAGCGCATCGCGTGACGGCATCGATCCACCCTGCCCGGCAATCCAGCGGCGCAGCAGCGCATTGGCGCGCGCCTCACTCATCGTCAGTAAAGGTGGAAAGTGTAAGCTGCCGTCGGGCTGAGTCAGTGCGGCGAGCTGTTCGGCCAGCAGCTCATCCAGCAACTGCTCCTGCTCAGCACAGAGTGCCGCGCTGCGCGCCGTCGCCTCGGCAAAATGGGGCCAGCGCTGACTCAGTTCCGGCAGCAGACGCTGGCGCAGAAAGTTACGGTCGTAGCGCAAATCCTGGTTGCTCTCATCCTCAACCCACACCAGTTGATGCGTTCGGGCATAGTGCTCCAGTGACTGGCGGGAATGATTAAGCAACGGACGTAGCAGGCGATGCGCGCCCAACATGCGGGATGGCGGCATCGCGGCTAAGCCCGCCGGACCACTGCCGCGCTTCAGCGCCAGCAAAAAGGTTTCGCACTGATCGTCGAGATGCTGGGCAGTGAGTAACGTTTCGCCAGGCTGTAGCGCCGCGCTCAGTGCCTGATAGCGGGCAGTGCGGGCGGCGGCTTCAATGCCGCTGTCGCGGCTATCGATCCTGACCCGCAGCACCTCGCAAGGTAGCTGCCATTGCTGGCAGAGCGCCAGACAGTGCGCCGCCCAGCGATCGGCATTAGGACTCAGGCCGTGATGAACATGCAGCGCCCGCAGGCGGGATTGAGGAGAGTGCTGCTGCCAGCGCCATGCCTGATGCAGCAGGACGGTGGAATCGAGTCCGCCACTGAACGCCACCACCAGCGCGGCATCCGGTTGCAGCAAAGAATCAAGAGCGGACAAAGACATGGTGCAATCCAGACAATCGGGCCACCGGATGTGGCCCACTGAGCGCGCTATTTTACGCCTGATAAAGCTCCAGCGGCAAACCATCTGGATCGGCAAAGAAGGTGCACTGTTTACCGGTCAGCTCATCAATTCGGATCGGTTCGCACACCACGCCTTTCTCCGCCAGCGTTGCGGCGGCGGCGGCGACATCCGGCACGGTAAACGCGAGGTGACGCAATCCGCAGGCTTCAGGATGACTGACCCGTGCCGGCGGCTCAGGGAAAGAGAAGAGTTCGATGGTGTACTGGCCCTGTAACGCCAGGTCCCCTTTCCAGGAGTCGCGCGCTTCGCGGTAATATTCGCCCATCAGGCTGAAGCCCAGCACGTCACAATAGAACGCTTTGCTGCGCTGATAATCTGACGCGATGATCGCAATGTGGTGGATAGCCGTTAACTGCAGCATTTCAATTCCTTAATTTCAGACGAGCGCCTACCTTACGCAGGCACCCGATAGCTGACAATCTACAAAGTTCTTAACTGGCGTCGTTTTTCAGCACCCGAACGCGATATTCCCCTTCGTCGGTCAGCGTGGCACCATGGATATCGGTTTCAAAGCCCGGATAGTGGCGGCCAATGCTGCACAGCATTAACAGGAAATCGAGTACCGCACGGCTCTGTTCCGTGATCATCTCACCCGGCATCACCAGCGGCACGCCCGGCGGATAGGGTAAAATCATGTTGGCTGACACCCGCCCGACCAGCTCGCTGATATCGACGGTTTCAATATTGCCTTTCACCTGCTGCTGGAAAGCCTGATGCGGCGTCATTTTCATCTCCGGCAACACATCAAACGCCTGCAGCATCAGACGCGGCAGATCGTGATGGCGGATCAGCTGATGGATGCCCTGCGCCAGCGTCTGGATCCGCATATTGCGATAGAAGTCGGGATCTTCAGCGTAGAGATCCGGCAGCATATTTTTCACCCGCAAATTGAGATCGTAAGCGCGCTTGAACTCAGTCAGTCCGCGCAGCACGCTCATCGCTTTGGTTTTGTCGATGCCAATACTGAACAGGAACAGCAGGTTGTAAGGGCCGGTTTTCTCTACCACGATGCCGCGTTCATCCAGAAACTTCGCCACCAGCGCAGCCGGGATCCCCTCTTCGGCCATCTCACCCAGTTCGCTCATACCCGGCGTCAGGATGGTGACCTTGATCGGATCGAGATACATGTGATCGCGATCGGCCTGGGTAAAGCCGTGCCACGCCTCGTCGCCAGGCTGGATCGGCCAGCACTGCGCCTCATCGATCTGTTCCGGCTGCCAGATATCAAAGAACCAGCTGTCAGACTCTTCACGCAGACGCTGGATCTCGCGGCGGAAATGCAGCGCGCGCTCTACCGAACGGTTGATCAGCCGCTTGCCCGGATTACCGCGCAGCATCGCCGCCGCGGTTTCAATCGACGAGACAATGGCGTAGTTCGGCGAAGTGGTGGTATGCATCATGTAGGCTTCGTTAAAGGTCTGCTCGTCGTAGTCGCCTTTAATATGAATCATCGACGCCTGTGAAAAGGCCGCCAGCAGCTTGTGGGTCGACTGGGTTTCGTACACCACTTTGCCCGGAATACGTTCGCCGCTCATGCCGCTTTTACCGGCGTAAATCGGGTGAAAATTGGTATAGGGCACCCAGGCGGAATCAAAGTGAATCGACGGCACATCCAGCGTCTCTTTAATGTACTGGGTGTTATAGAGCAGGCCGTCATAGGTCGAGTTAGTGATCACCGCATGGACCGGCCAGCTGGCACGTTCCGTGGCCGCGACTTTCTGTGTGATGCTGGCGCGGGTAAATTCCTGTTTTGGAATCCCGCCAAGAATACCCAGCGCGTTGCGGGTCGGCTTCAGCCAGATCGGGATCAGATCGCTCATCATCAGCAGATGCGTCAGAGACTTGTGGCAGTTACGGTCGATCAATACCGTGCTACCGGCCGGTGCCGCATACATGCCGACAATTTTATTTGAGGTCGAGGTGCCGTTGGTCACCATGTAACTTTGCTCCGCGCCAAAGGTGCGCGCCACATACTCTTCCGCTTCCAGATGCGGACCGGTGTGATCGAGCAGCGAGCCCAGTTCAGTCACTGAGATCGAGATATCGGACTTCAGGGTATTCGCGCCGAAGAAATCGTAGAACAGGCAGCCGACCGGACTTTTCTGGAAGGCGGTCCCCGCCATGTGACCGGGCGTGCAGAAGGTATATTTCCCCTCTTTGACATAGGTGAACAGCGCTTTGGTCAGCGGCGGCGTAATGTGGTCAATGTAGTCATCGGTGTACTGGCGGATATGCAGCGCGATATCGTCGGCGGCATTGAGCGCGTATTCAAAGAAGTGCAGCGGCATCCGCATCTCATTGATGCTGATATCCATCTGCGAATGGGTGTTGATGAAAGCATAGAGCGGCAGGTATTCGTTGAGCTGATTGATCTCGCCACAGAGTTCCGGGCTGTTATGCGCGTCCCAGTCGAAGATCACGCCGCTGATACGCGGATTGTGTTCAATCAGTTTCAGAAGATCGTCGCTGTTTTTTGGGTAAAGTAGCTGAAAACCCTGCAGATTTAATGCCGCGTCGAGTTCACGCAACGGCTCATCTTTATAAAACACGCCGTGCGCGCCCATGATCGCCAGAATATTCAATGCTCACCTCCCTTTGTCGTGGCATCGGATAAGCATATACGCTAACCGATTGAAGGTGTAGCCAGCCGGCAAGCCACCTGCCGGATGAACAGCATGAAGGCGCAACGGTGGGCATTAAACAGACAGGAGAGGCTGGCGGCATAAAAAAAGCGGACCGGAGTCCGCTTTTTTAGCTATCTACCTAATCAGAATCAGGCGTAGCCGTAGCTCATCAGGCGCTGATAACGACGATCCAGCAGCTCTTCCGTGCTCAGGCCGTCGAGATCGGCCAGGTCGGCCAGCAGCTGCTGTTTCAGCGACTGCGCCATATCGACCGGATGACGGTGCGCTCCACCCAACGGCTCAGGAATTACCGAGTCGATCAGCTTCAGTTCTTTCAGACGGTGAGCGGTAATGCCCATCGCTTCCGCAGCCAGAGGCGCTTTATCGGCGCTCTTCCACAGAATCGAGGCGCAGCCTTCCGGTGAAATCACTGAATAGGTGCTGTACTGCAGCATGTTAACTTTATCGCCCACGCCAATCGCCAGCGCACCACCAGAACCGCCTTCACCAATTACGGTACAGATGACCGGCACTTTCAGGCCAGACATCTCACGCAGGTTGCGCGCAATAGCTTCTGACTGACCACGCTCTTCGGCACCCACGCCCGGATAGGCGCCAGGAGTATCGATGAAAGTGATGATGGGCATTTTAAAGCGTTCAGCCATCTCCATCAGGCGCAGCGCTTTGCGGTAGCCTTCCGGTGCTGGCATGCCGAAGTTACGGCGAATTTTCTCTTTGGTTTCACGCCCTTTCTGGTGACCGATGATCATCACCGGACGGCCATCAAGACGCGCAATACCGCCGACAATCGCTTTGTCATCCGCATAAGCACGGTCGCCCGCCAGCTCATCGAAATCGTCGAACGCGTTACGGACGTAGTCAAAGGTATAAGGACGCAAAGGATGGCGCGCCAGTTGGGCGATTTGCCATGCGCCTAAGTCGGCGAAGATTTTACGGGTCAGCTCAACGCTTTTTTCGCGCAGGCGCTGAACTTCTTCGTCCAGATTAACGTGTTTATCATCCTGACGGCCAATCGAGGTCAGCGAATCGATCTTCGCTTCCAGTTCTGCGATCGGCTGTTCAAAATCCAGGTAATTAAGACTCATAATGTTCCTGTTTTAGTCAAACTCCAGTTCCACCTGCTCCGATCCAATCAACGAGCGCAGATCGTTAAGTAAACGATCGCTGGGCGAAATTCGCCACGCTGCACCAAAGCGCAGCTTCGCTCGCGCGTCGGCTCTCTGATAGTAGAGATGCACCGGAATGGTCCCTGAGCGATGAGGTTCCAGGGACTGACGGAGTCGGTTTAATAGCTGGTCATCAATTTGCCTGTCCGTCAGCGAGATAGCAAGTCCGCGCGCGTATTTTTCGCGCGCTTCGTCGATGTCCATGACTTCCCGGGCGGTCATTTTAAGGCCGCCGCTGAAGTCATCAAAGCTGACCTGTCCGCTGACGATCAGGATACGGTCTTTCTCCAGCAACTGCTGGTATTTGTCTAACGCATCGGTAAATAACATCACCTCAAGACGGCCGGAACGGTCGTCCAGAGTACAGATACCAATTCGGTTGCCGCGTTTGGTCACCATTACGCGTGCAGCGATCACCAGACCGGCCGCGACGGTAATTTTACCGCGATCGGTAGGATGCATATCTTTCAGCCGTACCCCGCCGACATAACGCTCAATTTCTTTCAGATACTGATTGATCGGGTGGCCGGTCAGATATAACCCCAGCGTTTCCCGTTCGCCATCGAGCTGAACCTGTTCTGGCCACGGCGTCACGCTGGCGTAGGATTTCTCAACCTGCTCCGGCTCCTCGGCCAGCACGCCGAACATGTCAGCCTGACCAATCGCTTCCGCTTTGGCGTGCTGATCGGCGGCTTTCAGCGCGTCACTGAGTGAACTCATCAGCGCGGCGCGGTGCGGTCCGAGACGATCGAAGGCGCCAGACATGATCAATTTTTCCATCACCCGGCGGTTGATCTTTTTGGTGTCGGTTCGGGCGCAGAGATCAAACAGTTCGCGGAAGTAACCGCCTTCGTTACGGGCATCAATGATCGCTTCGATCGGGCCTTCGCCGACGCCTTTGATCGCGCCGATACCGTAGACGATCTCGCCCGCTTCATTGACGTGGAACTGATAGAGACCGGAGTTGATGTCTGGCGGCAGCACTTTCAGTCCCATGCGCCAGCATTCATCCACCAGACCCACCACCTTCTCGGTGTTGTCCATGTCAGCGGTCATGACCGCCGCCATAAATTCGGCCGGATAGTGCGCTTTCAGCCACAGCGTCTGATAAGAAACCAGCGCATAGGCGGCGGAGTGTGACTTGTTAAAGCCATAGCCTGCAAATTTTTCTACCAGATCGAAGATTTTCATCGACAGTTCGCCGTCGATGCCCATTCTTTCCGCACCGTCCCGGAATACCGAACGCTGCTTGGCCATCTCTTCCGGTTTCTTTTTACCCATCGCACGGCGCAACATATCCGCGCCGCCCAGGGTATAACCGGAGAGAACCTGGGCGATCTGCATCACCTGTTCCTGATAGAGGATGATGCCGTAGGTTGGTTCCAGTACCGGCTTCAGGCTTTCGTGCTGCCACTGAATATCCGGATAGGAGATCGCTTCACGACCATGTTTACGGTCGATGAAGTTATCCACCATGCCGGACTGCAGCGGACCGGGACGGAACAGCGCCACCAGGGCGATCATATCTTCGAAGCAGTCAGGCTTCAGACGCTTGATCAGATCCTTCATGCCGCGTGATTCCAGCTGGAACACCGCGGTGGTTTCCGAGCGCTGCAGCATGTCGAAGCTTTTCTTGTCATCCAGCGGGATGGCGGCGATATCGATCGGCTCCAGGCCCTGCTTTTCCCGGCGCGGGTTGATCATCTTCAGCGCCCAGTCGATGATGGTCAGCGTACGCAGGCCGAGGAAGTCAAACTTCACCAGCCCGGCATATTCCACATCATTCTTATCGAACTGGGTGACCGGAAACTGGCCGTGCTCATCGCAATATAGCGGTGCGAAATCGGTAATTTTGGTCGGCGCAATCACCACGCCACCGGCATGTTTACCGGCGTTACGCGTGACGCCTTCCAGCTTACGCGCCATATCAATCAGCGCTTTCACCTCTTCATCCGCGTCATACATGGCCGGCAGCTGCGGCTCCGCGATAAAGGCTTTTTCCAGCGTCATGCCCGGATCGGGTGGGATCAGTTTTGAAATGCGATCGACGAAACCGTAAGGATGCCCCAGTACGCGGCCCACATCGCGGATCACCGCTTTCGCCGCCATAGTACCAAAGGTGATGATCTGGGAAACCGCTTCGCGTCCGTACATGTCAGCGACATGCTCAATCACCTGATCGCGCTTTTCCATACAGAAATCGACGTCGAAATCGGGCATCGACACACGTTCCGGGTTAAGGAAACGTTCGAACAGCAGGTCAAATTCCAGCGGATCGATATCCGTGATCTTCAGGGCGTACGCCACCAGCGAGCCGGCACCAGAGCCACGGCCCGGTCCGACCGGTACGCCGTTATCTTTCGACCACTGGATAAACTCCATCACGATCAGGAAGTAGCCTGGGAAACCCATCTGGTTGATAACGTTGAGTTCAATCTCCAGACGTTCATCATATTCCGGGCGTTTCTCTGCGCGTTCCGCTTCATCGGGGAACAGGAAAGCCAGACGATCTTCCAGTCCTTCACGCGACTTCACCACCAGATAATCTTCGGTGGTCATGTCGCCGGTCGGGAATTGTGGCAGGAAATACTCACCCAACCGGACGGTAACATTACAACGCTTAGCAATCTCTACGCTGTTTTCCAGCGCTTCGGGGATGTCCGAAAACAGCTCGCACATCTCCGCTTCGCTGCGCATATATTGCTGAGGACTGTAGTTGCGTGGACGTTTTGGATCGTCCAGCGTGTAGCCATCGTGGATGGCAACGCGGATTTCATGGGCGTCGAAATCCTCTTCATTAATGAAGCAGACTTCGTTGGTGGCGACGACCGGTACGCCTTCTGCGATTGCCAGTTCAACCGCCGCATGCAGGTAGCTCTCTTCATCCTGACGACCGGTGCGCACCAGTTCCAGATAGTAGCGATCGGCAAAATGCTGCTGATAAAACGCCAGACACTGCGAAACCAGCGCCGTATTGCCACGCAGCAGGCTGCGTCCCACATCGCCGCGACGTCCGCCCGACAGCAGGATCAATCCCTCGTTTAACTCCACCAGCCAGTCACGATCGATGATCGGTCCGGCCACGCCATAACCTCGCTGATAGGCGCGGGAAATCAATAGCGTCAGGTTCTGATAACCGGTGTTGTTAGCGGCCAGTACCGTCAGCTGGGTTAACTCATCCCCCATCAGTTCGCTGGCGACGTTGAAGTCGGCGCCAATGATCGGCTTGATCCCTGCGCCGTGCGCGCCACCGTAGAATTTCACCAATCCACACAGGTTAGTAAAATCGGTAATCGCCATCGCCGGCATACCCAGGGCAGCCGCCTTCTTGATCAGCGGCCCGGTTTTCGCCAGGCCATCAACCATCGAATAGTCACTGTGGACACGCAGATGTATAAAACGGGGTTCAGCCATATCAGTTTCCGGTTAAAACAGTGTCAGGCTATTTAAGCGTAAGGGGCTGGCGGGCTGCCAGTACGTCGGCATCAATCAGCGCGTTGCGTACCGGAGCAAAACTGCGACGGTGGTGCGGCGTGGCGCCATACTGCGTCAATTTTTCCATGTGCAGCGCCGTCGGATAACCTTTGTGCTGCGCGAAACCATACTGCGGGAACAGCAGATCGAGTTCCGCCATCTCACGGTCACGCGTCACTTTGGCGATGATGGAGGCGGCGCTAATCTCTGCGACCAGGCTATCCCCTTTCACCACCGCCTGCGACGGCATCGGCAGCGCCGGACAGCGGTTACCGTCAATCAGCACGTAGTCCGGCAGAATGTGCAGACCGGCGACCGCGCGCTGCATTGCCAGCATGGTGGCGTGCAAAATGTTCAGCTGGTCAATTTCTTCCGGTTCCGCACGACCCAGACTCCAGGCCAGCGCTTTTTCTTTAATTTCGTCATACAGCGCCAGCCGGCGTTTTTCTGACAATTTTTTCGAATCCGCCAGGCCAACGATCGGCTTCGCCGGATCGAGGATCACTGCGGCAGTGACGACCGCGCCGACCAGCGGCCCGCGCCCTACTTCGTCCACGCCGGCAATCAGCCCGGCAGCAGGATAGATAAAATCAGGCATTGGCCAGCTCCAGTACCGCATCCGCCGCTTGTTCATCGGCGTTCCAGCGGATCTGTTGATGTAATTCATGAAACGTCTGCAGCAGAGTGTCGCGCTCAGGCCCGGCGTGCAGCAGCGGATCTAAGGCGGCTGCCAGCGCATCCGGCTGACATTCATCCTGCAGCAACTCGGTCACCAGCTCGCGCCCGGCCAGCAGGTTGGGGAGCGAAACGTAGGGCGTTTTCACCAGCCGCTTCGCCAGCCAGAAGGTAGCAGGCTTCATCCGGTAACCGACCACCATCGGGCATTTTGCCAGCATGCATTCGAGTGCGGCAGTGCCGGACGCCAGTAATGCGGCGTCGCTCGCAATCATCGCTTCACGCCCGTGACCATCTAACAGATGCATCGGGAGTTCAGGTGCCACTTCGGCTTTGATTTTCTCAAACTGCTCGCGGCGTCGGGCGTTAACCAGCGGCACCACAATCTCCAGCGCCGGATAGTGCTGACGCAGTCGCTGGGCGGTTCTGAGAAAATCACCGCTGAGCATCTCCACTTCTGCACCGCGACTGCCAGGCAGCAGCGCCAGGCAGAGCGCATCATCGGCAATCGCCAGGTGACGGCGCGCGGCCAGCTTATCGGGTTGCAGCGGCATTGCATCCGCCATGGTATGGCCGATAAAGCGACAGGGGACGTTATAACGATCGTAGAAGGCTTTTTCAAACGGCAGAAACGCCAGCACCAGATCGGTGTTACGGCCAATCTTAAACACGCGCTTTTGCCGCCATGCCCAGACGGACGGGCTGACGTAGTGGATAGTGCGAATGCCCGCGCGCTTGAGGTTGCCTTCCAGCGTGATATTGAAATCGGGCGCATCGATACCGACGAACACATCCGGTTGCAGTTCGGTAAAGCGCTGAGTCAGATCGCGGCGGATGGTCAGCAGGCGTCGCAGCCGGCCCAGCACTTCAACAATGCCCATCACCGCCAGTTCTTCCATCTCGTACCAGGCTTCGCAGCCTTCCGCCTGCATCAGCGGACCGGCTACGCCGACAAAGCGAGCCTCAGGATGGCGCGCTTTTAACGCGCGGATCAGACCGGCACCAAGAATATCGCCGGAGGTTTCTCCGGCGACCAGGGCAATCGTTAAGGGACGCGCTGACATGGATTAACGAATTAATCCACGGGTTGAGCGGGCAAAGAAATCGTAGAAAGGCTGCACTTCGCTGTGCTGCTTCGCGATCGCTTCAATCTCCGGCTTCACTTCATCCAGCGTTCTGCCGCTGCGATAAAGCAATTTGTAGGCATTACGAATCGCGTGTAGTGACTCTTTGCTAAAGCCACGACGCTTCAGACCTTCAATGTTGATCCCGAACGGCGTGGCGTGGTTGCCCTGAGCAATCACGTAAGGCGGGACATCCTGCGCTACGCCGGAACAGCCGCCAACCATCACATGCGCACCAATTGTGCACCACTGATGTACCGCCGTCATGCCGCCAATAATGGCGAAATCATCGACCGTGACGTGACCACCCAGGGTCGCGTTGTTGGCGAAGATGCAGCGGTTACCGATCACGCAGTCATGCGCAATGTGCGCATTCACCATCAGCAGATTATCGCTGCCCACCTGGGTGACATGGCCGCCCTGCGTCGTGCCGCGATGAATCGTCACGCTTTCACGGATGCGGTTGCGATCGCCGATTTCAACCCGCGTCGGTTCACCGGCATATTTCAGATCCTGGTTCACTTCACCAATCGAGGCGAACTGATAGATCTGATTATCTTTGCCGATACGCGTATGGCCGTTAATCACGACGTGTGATTTCAGGACCGTTCCCTCACCGATTTCAACGTTGGCCCCAACAAAGCAAAACGGACCAATGTGAACGTTAGCGCCAATAATGGCGCCTTCTTCGATGACAGAACTGGCATGGATAGTGGCGGTAGGATCAATCACGAATTATGCCTCCCGGCTACGGGCACACATCATGGTCGCTTCACAAACGATTTTGCCATCGACGGTCGCCACGCCTTTAAAGCGGGTCAGACCACGGCGGGTTTTCTCGAAAGTGACTTCCATGATCATTTGATCGCCCGGCACGACCGGACGCTTGAAGCGGGCATCGTCGATACCGGCAAAGTAGTAGAGTTCACCCGGTTCCAGTTTACCCACGCTTTTGAACGCCAGAATACCGGTGGCCTGCGCCATCGCTTCCAGGATCAGAACGCCAGGAAAAATCGGTTTACCAGGGAAGTGCCCCTGGAAAAACGGTTCATTAACAGAAACGTTCTTTACTGCGCGCAGGTATTTGTGCTCTTCAAATTCCAGCACACGGTCTACCAGCAGAAACGGATAGCGGTGCGGCAGCAGCTCTAAAATCTCTTCAATTTTCAGAGTATGAGTTTCAGTAGTCAAAATACTCTTCCCGTCCTAAAAATCTGATGACATCAATAACACGGCCTGCACAGATCAATATGATCGTCCGCAGGCCGCAAATAGGTTCTGTGGCGCCTGGCTTCCCTGCTTAACACTTTTATTATGAAAGCCGGTCAGTTTTGGGATGGCGGTTAGTCGTCTTTACCGACCTTGCGCTCGATGGCTTTTAAGCGTTTGCTCATGTCATCGATGTTCATCACCAGCGCTGCAGTTTTGCGCCAGGTTTTGTTGGGTTGTAGCGGAATGCCCGACGAGTATACACCAGGCTCTGTGATCGGACGCATGACCATGCCCATACCGGTCACCGTCACTTTGTCACAGATTTCCATATGACCGTTAATGACGCTGGCACCGCCAATCATACAATAACGACCAATTTTTAAACTACCCGCCATGATCACACCGCCTGCAACCGCAGTATTGTCACCAATAACCACGTTGTGGGCGATCTGACACTGGTTGTCTATGATAACACCATTGCCGATCAGAGTGTTATCCAGCGCACCGCGATCAATGGTGGTACAGGCACCTATTTCCACACGATCGCCGATAATGACAGCACCTAACTGGGGGATTTTCACCCAGTTACCGCGATCGTTGGCATAACCAAAGCCATCAGAACCAATGACGGTACCGGACTGAATCAGACAATCCTGACCGATCTGAATTTCATGATAAACCGAGACATTGGCCCACAAACGCGTGCCGCTGCCGATGCGGGTTTTTTTGCCAACAAAGCATCCCGCGCCGATCACCACATTGTCGCCCAGTTCAACATCCGCTTCGATCACTGCATTCGCGCCAATGGCGACATTCGCGCCGAGTCGGGCGCTGGGATCGATAACGGCGCTGGGCGCAATATTGCTGGCCGGTTGAGGCGTAGTATCGAGTATTTGCGCCATACGCGCATACGTCAGGTAAGGGTTTTTCACTACCAGCGCTGCGGTGTGGCACCACTCCAGATCCGCTTCCGTCAGCACCACGGCTGAGGCCTTAATCAGGGCGAGTTGCTCGCGGTAACGGCTGTTTGCAAGAAAAGTGATTTGGCCAGTTGTGGCGGATTGCATAGAAGCAATGCCGGAGATGACGATATCGCCATCTCCGTGCAATTCTGCATCCAACTGCTGGGCTAAATCAGCCAGTCGAATAGATGACATCAATTATTTAACCTGTTTCAGCACGTCGGCAGTGATGTCTTTTGCGTTTGATGCATAAGCCACCGCGTTAGCGTCGATTACGACGTCGTAGCCATCGCTGTCAGCGACTTTCTTCACGGCATCCTGAATACGGCTCAGCAGCTTGTTACGCTCTTCCATCTGACGACGGCGATTATCCTGCTCGAAAGCCTGCGCTTTAGAGGAGAAGGCTTCACGCTGCGACATCACGTCTTTTTCCATACGGCTGCGTTCGCTGGCCTTCATGGTAGAACCGTCACGCTGCAGACGCTGCATTTTGGTTTGCAGATCGCGTTCCTGGCTCTGCAGTTCGGTGGCGCGGCCTTTGAACTCATTTTCCAGCTGTTTAGCAACAGTCGCACGTTGCGGTAACTGTTGGAAAATGCTGGACACGTTTACCACTGCAATTTTGTCAGCAGCCTGAACACCAGCGGAAACCGCTAAAGCAAGACCCAGACCTGCGGCACACAACAACTTTTTCACTATAAACTCCTTACCATCAACGTTTGTGTCAGCGACACAGTGTTTGCCCCGGAACAGCAACATGAGCTGCCCGGTAGCAAGACTTCAGCTATGCATCCTTGCTCAGAACATTACCAGGTTTTACCAATGTTAAACTGGAACTGCTCTGACTTGTCTCCATCAATTTTCTTGATCGGCTGGGCGTAAGAGAACACCAGTGGGCCGAGCGGCGACATCCACTGCAGCGCAACACCGCTTGATACGCGGATATTGTTTGGATCGCTGTAGTCCGGAATACCCGCTGCACGCGTTTCCGCCGTATTTTCCCACTTGGTATCCCACGCCGTACCGGCATCGACAAACACCGAGGTACGGACCGAGTTAGCATACTTCTCGCTCAGGAACGGCGTTGGCGTAATCAGCTCCAGGCTGGCTATCGCCATGGCGTTACCGCCCACCGCATCATCCGACTTACAGACACCGTTTGGATCGGCGATCCGGCAGTTGGACGAGTTATTATTGTAGTACGCAGCCTTCGGACCAATGGTATTGGACTGGAAGCCACGAACGGTGCTGGAACCACCGGCATAGAAGTTCTCATAGAACGGCATCTCTTTGCCGTCGAGACCATCGCCATAACCGACACGACCACGGCCTAACAGCACCCAGGTGCGATCCTGGTTAATCGGCACATATTGCTGAGTATCCAGCGTGGCCTTGTAGAAGCTGTTATCCGAGCCTGGAATGGTGACCTTACCGTTCAGGTTGGTCCGGTTACCGGAGGTCGGGAAGAAACCGCGATCCAGGGTGTTATAGGTCCAGCCGTAGTTGAAGGTGAAGTCATCTGCTGAGAAATCCCCTTCGTCATTGAGCTGCTGCGGCTTGCCGACCGAATTAAGATAACGCCACATCGCAACCTGCGGCTGCATGTTTGACAGGTCATTATGGACATAGCCCAGACCGACACGCAGGGTGTTGTTTTCATTAATCGGGAAGCCAAGCGTTCCGTCTACACCATAACTTTTGTTGGTATAGTCAGAAAGGTCAGCGTTGTCTGCTTTAAAGTCGTTATAGAACAGACGACCACCCAAACTGACACCGTCAACGGTGAAGTAAGGGTCAGTCAGCGAGAACTCGGCATAGGTCTGGTAGTCGTTTTTGGTACCGCTGATGCCAACGGTATTACCGGTGCCCAGCCAGTTGTCCTGCGTAACGCCGACCTGGAAGCTGACGCCACTTTCGGTGCCGTAACCGACGCCGAAGTTAAAGGTACCGGTGTTACGCTCTTTAACTTTGTAGACCACGTCAACCTGATCAGGCGAACCGGGCACACGCTGCGTATCGACATCGACGGTTTCGAAGTAGCCGGTACGGTTCAGACGCTCTTTGCCCTGCTCAACCAGATCGCTGCCCAGCCATGCCCCTTCCATCTGACGCATTTCGCGACGCAGCACCGAATCTTTCGAGGTGTCGTTGCCTTCGAAACGGACGTTACGGACATAGTAGCGGTTGCCGGCATCCACGTTGATATGCAGTTTTACCGTCTTATCGGCATCGTTGATCTCTGGCTGAGAAACCACGCGCGGATAGGCGTAGCCATAGCGACCCAGCAGCTTCTTGATGTCATCTTCCATCTTCGTGACTTTCGCGCCGTTATACAGCTCGCCCGCCGGAATCTTGGTCAGATGTTCAATTTCTGCTGAATGGCCTGCCATGCTGCCATTGACGATCACGCCAGCGATTTTGTACTGATCGCCTTCGGTGATGTTGACCGTAATGTAGATGCCCTTCTTGTCCGGCGTCAGGCTGACCTGCGTGGAGTCGATGTTGAAGCGGGCATAACCGCGATCGAGATAGAAGCTGCGCAGGGTTTCAAGGTCGCCCGCCAGTTTCTGTTTCTGGTATTTACGATCGCCGACCACGTTCCACCACGGCACTTCATCGCGCAGCTGGAAACGGGAGATCAGTTCATCGGAACTGAAGGCTTTGTTCCCGACGATGTTGATCTGCTGAATCTTGGCAGAGACACCTTCGGTGAACACCAGTTTCAGATCGACACGGTTACGCGGCAGCGGCGTAACGACCGCTTTCACGCTGGCAGTATATTTACCGACGCTGTAGTAGAAATCTTCCAGTCCCTTCTCAATGGAAGAGAGCATGGTACGGTCCAGCGCTTCGCCGACGCGTACACCAGAGGCTTCCAGATTTTGTTTAAGCTGATCCTCTTTCACCGCTTTGTTACCGGTGAAGGTAATGCTGGCAATGGTAGGACGTTCTTTGACCTGGACAATCAGCGTTGTACCGTCTCGCAGGACCTGAACATCCTCAAAGTTGCCAGTAGCGAACAGCGAGCGAATGGTATTTCTGACATCATCGTCATTCACCGTATCGCCAACCCGTACTGGCATGCTCAGCAGAGCCGCGCCGACGGCGACTCGCTGCAGCCCTTCGAAATGAATATCCTTCACCACGAAATCGTCTGCACCGTAAACGGTGGCGCTGCTAAACAGCAGCGACGCTATGAGCAACTTTTTCATCGCCATCGTTATTATGCGTTTTCCTAACACATCCCTCGAATGTTCGCGTTTCCGCGATTACAGACGGGAGAAATCATTGAAAAGTGCAAGCCCCATTAACAGCACCAGTAAAATCGAACCGATGCGATAACTAAAGTCCTGAACTCGCTCGGACACCGGTCCACCTTTGATCTTTTCGATCGCCAGGAAGAGCAAGTGCCCACCATCTAAAACCGGCAGAGGAAACAGATTGATGATGCCCAGGTTGACGCTAATCAACGCCAGAAACATCAGGTAGTAAATCAACCCATACTCTGCTGACAATCCTGCACCCTGCGCAATTGAAATTGGTCCGCTCAGGTTGTTCAGCTTTACATCACCGGTTATTAACTTGCCCAGCATAGAAACGGTGAGCTTCATCAGTTGCCAGGTTTTTACACTGGCTTCGCCGATTGCCGCAAACGCGCCATACTGTCTTACCGTTTTATACTCTTCTGGCAGTGGAACAATTCGGGGAATGACGCCCGCAAACCCTTCCGCTTCGTTGCCAGGTTTCGCCTCTGGCGTCATCGTCAGCGTGATGTTGTCACCGCCGCGATCCACCTCAAGCGCCATGCTTTTGCCGGGATTATCCCGGACCTGAGCGACAAAAGCCTGCCACTGCGATAATGGCTGACCATCGACTTTAACGATCCTGTCGCCTGCTTGCAAACCGGCTTCACTGGCTGGCGAGTTCGCCTGAACTTCGGCGAGGGTGGTTTCTATCTGCGGACCGCGCGGACGAATACCCAATGCCACCACCGGGTCCTGCTTATCAGGTTCAAACTGCCAGTTACGTAAATCCAGCGGCTTCTGTTGCGTGGCCTCTTCGCCGAAACGCGCCACGGTTAAGGTGGCAGTGCTGTCGCCGATTTTACCGACCAGCGCCATGCGTACAGCATCCCAGTCAGGCGTTTCGATACCGTCAACCGCCTTTAGTTCCATGCCAGGCTTAATTTGCGCTTCTGCAGCCACCGAACCGTTTAAAATTTCGCCAACGACCGGACGTACGCCAGGCACGCCGTGAATAAACACAACCCAGTAAGCAAAGATGGCGAAAAGGAAATTGGCGATGGGACCGGCCGCAATGATCGAGGCTCGTTGCCAGATAGCTTTGTTATTGAACGCCTGATGGCGCAGCTCAGCCGGTACGCTTTCAACGCGTTCGTCGAGCATTTTGACGTAGCCGCCGAGTGGGATCAGCGCGATAACAAATTCGGTGCCGTGACGGTCGCGGCGCTGCCAGAGTGACTTACCGAAACCGATGGAGAAGCGCTCGACTTTGACACCGCAGCGGCGAGCGACCCAGAAGTGGCCAAACTCATGTACGGTAATCAACACGCCCAGCGCGACGATAAAGGCGACAAAACTCCAGATTATACTCAACATCGTTGCCTGTCCTTAAAGGGTGCGGAACACCAGCAGCAGTAAACAGGCAAACACCGGCACTGCCGCCGTCAGACTATCGATGCGATCCAGAATGCCGCCGTGACCGGGAATCAGGTTGCCACTGTCTTTAATCCCCGCTTCACGTTTGAACATGCTCTCGGTCAGGTCACCCAGCACCGAGGCCAGCGTGGCAATAATCGCGCAGATCACCAGCGTGCCGGCTGATACCGTCAGCGGTGCCAGCGTGGCAAAAAGCAGTGCAATCAGCGCCGACGACACCAGACCGCCAAGAAAACCTTCCCAGGTTTTACCTGGAGAGACTTTCGGTGCCAGCTTGTGCTTACCAAACATTTTGCCAAACATGTAGGCACCCGAATCGGCGCCCCACACCAGCAACATCACAAACAGCAGCCACCAGGCACCGGCGAAATGGTCGGTATCGTAATGATACTGACGCAGCGCCATCATGCCCCAGAAGAAAGGCACCAGCGTTAACACGCCAAACAGTAAGCGGAGCGGACGCGAATGGCGCCAGAACGACGCCGAAGCAGGATAGGAGAGCACCAGCAACAGCGCAACAACCCACCACACCAGCGACGCCCAAAGCGAGGTCGCGACCTGCGGCAGATGCACATCATGTTGATAAGGTGGCAAGGTAAACAGCATCAGCGCCAGCAGCAGCCCACAGAGCACGGCCAGCCAGATGCGTTGTTGACGGGACGCCATGCCAGCCAGTTGCCCCCATTCCCAGGCAGCCAGCATGCAGATAACGATGGTGGTAATAGCAAAACCCACCGGCGGTAACCAGAACAGAGCAGCAATTACCAGCGGAATTAATATCAACGCGGTAATCAGACGAGACTTCAGCAAAGGTTACCCCCAGATTGCTCAGGCGCCGCCTGGTGCAGCGCCGCCAAAACGACGCTCCCGCAGAGAGAATGCATTCAGTGCACCTTCAAAAACGTGTTCATCGAAATCCGGCCAGAGCACATCGGTAAAATAGAATTCAGCATAGGCAATTTGCCACAGCAGGAAGTTGCTAATCCGATGCTCTCCCCCGGTCCTTATCACTAAATCCACTGGCGCCAGCTCATGCATACAGAGCTGCGACGTCAGGCTCTCTTCGGTAATCTGGTCAGGACGCAGTAAACCTTCCTGTACCTGTTCTGCCAGTTTTTTCACGCCTTCGATAATATCCCAACGGCCGCCGTAGTTCGCAGCGATGTTGAGCGTCAGGCCATCATTATTTGCGGTCAGCGCCTCAGAACGACGAATCCGCTCCTGAATACGCGGGCTGAACCGGCTGGTATCGCCAATGATGCGTAAACGGACATTGTGCTTGTGCAGGCTCTTTACTTCACTGTCGAGCGCCCAGACAAACAGCTCCATTAATGCGGTGACTTCCTGCGCCGGACGGCTCCAGTTTTCACTACTGAAAGCATAGAGCGTCAGCGCCTCAAGGTTATTACTCACGGCAAAACTGACCGCGCGGCGAACCGATTTCACGCCCGCTTTGTGGCCGGAAATACGCAATTTTCCCTGATTTTTGGCCCAGCGACCATTGCCATCCATGATGATAGCGACGTGGCGCGGACCGGTTTCCTGCTGGTCATCAGTGTTGTTGTGATTGTTAGACGACATAACGCGTACTCTATTCCTTTCATCAGAAATGCTGTGGTTTCTGAATACATTGCGCCCGATCTAAATCCTGACACCTTATGTCAGGCTACACCGAATCCGGTGACAGACCGTGAAACGCGAGCCAGCGACTATACCATTTTCACCTGAAGCGAACAAATGGCCTCATAACGATCGGCGTCACGACGTGAAGCGCGACAACATTTCTGTCGCCAGCGCGCGTGCGGTGCGATCGATTTCAAGGACAGCGTCCACCGAATCCGGTTCCGGACACGCCTGTGCCGCCAGCACAGCGCTGTTCAGCGCGGCGATGTCGGTAAAGCGAATCTGGTGATTCAGGAAAGCCGCAACGGCAACCTCGTTGGCAGCATTGAGCGTGGTGGTCGCCGCCTGCCCTGCTTCACAAGCGTCAATCGCCAGCTTCAGACAGGGGTAGCGACCAAAATCAGGTTCTGCAAACGTCAGCGCCGACATGCGGGTGAAATCCAGCGGCGTGACGCCAGCGTGAATACGCGCAGGCCAGGCCATGCTGTGGGCAATCGGCGTACGCATATCGGGAGAACCCAACTGAGCCAGCACGCTGCCATCGCAGTATCGCACCATGGAGTGAATCACCGATTGTGGGTGCAGTATCACTTCCATCTGCGCTGCGCTGGCATTAAACAGCCAACGGGCTTCAATGTATTCAAGACCTTTATTCATCATGGTGGCCGAATCAACGGAGATTTTTCGCCCCATTGACCAGTTCGGATGTGCACAGGCCTGATCCGGCGACATGGCGCTAAGATCCGCTAAATCTGTGTCACGAAAAGGACCACCTGATCCCGTAAGGATAATCGACTCAATGCCGTTATCCTGCAGGTCAGCGTAACCTAACTGATGCTGGATGGTAGCCGGTAAACTCTGAAAAATGGCGTTATGCTCGCTGTCGACCGGCAGTAATTGAGCATTATGATGGCGCACCGCCTCCATAAACAAACGGCCGCAGGTGACAAGCGATTCTTTATTCGCCAGCAGCACGGTTTTGCCGGCGCGGATCGCTGCCAGCGTCGGCAGCAGACCGGATGCGCCGACAATTGCCGCCATCACCTGATCGACCTCATCCAGCGCTGCCAGCTCACAGGCTGCCTGAACGCCGGAGAGCACTTCAGTGTTTACCTTGAGTGCTCTCAGTCGCTCACGCAACGCGGCTGCTGACGTTTCGTCGGCCATTGCGGCATAGCGCGGATGGAAAGTGGCACACTGTTCGGCCATCAGCGCTACGTTTTGGCCGGCAACCAGCGCCGTAATCTGGTAACGCTCCGGATTGGCGCGCACCACCGCCAGGGTACTGGTGCCGATCGACCCGGTTGAGCCCAGCAGAGTTAATCGCTTCATGATGCTATCCATGTGAAGTCAACAGACGTGCCCGCAGGCACAATGTAAAACGCCGCCAGATGTCGCATTCATACGAATACCTCTCTGTACGGCGTTTTGTCCGGCAGTGATGGGATTAGAAATCCATCAGCTCCGTCTCTTTTTCTGACAGTGCAGCATCAACTTTCTTGATGTGTGCATCGGTCATTTTCTGAATTTCATCCTGCGCACGACGCTCGTCGTCTTCGCTGATCTCTTTATCTTTCAGCAGCGCTTTGATTTTATCGTTGGCATCGCGACGGACGTTACGTACCGACACGCGGCCCTGCTCGGCTTCGCCGCGCACGATTTTGATCAGGTCTTTACGGCGCTCTTCCGTCAGTGCAGGCAGCGGAACACGAATATCCGTGCCGGCTGAACTTGGGTTCAGGCCCAGATCGGAGGTCATGATCGCCTTTTCGACTGCCGGACCGAGGGAGCGATCAAACACGTTGATTTTCAGCGTGCGTGAATCTTCCACGGTGACGGAGGCGAGCTGACGCAGCGGCGTTGGCGTACCGTAATATTCGACGACGATGCCGTCGAGCAGCGAAGGTGAAGCACGACCGGTGCGCACTTTGCTGATGGTGGTTTTGAATGCTTCGACGCATTTGTCCATGCGCGTATCAGCATCTTTTTTGATGTCGTTAATCACGTTGAAACCCTTGGATTCGGTTTGACCTGGCCAGTTCCGGCATAACCGGAAGCGGGATCGATAATCATCGATAATCCTGACTGGTGCGCGATGCGTTATCATCGCGCTGACAGAATATACCTTATTTTATCTCGCCTCGGGTATTAATGCGTAATCAGGGTGCCTTCTTTTTCACCCATCACTACGCGACGCAGTGCGCCAGGTTTATTCATGTTGAAGACGCGGATCGGCAATTTATGGTCACGCGCCAGAGTGAAGGCGGCAAGATCCATCACTTTCAGCTCCTGATCCAGCACTTCAGCGTAGGTGAGCTGTTCATACAGCGTCGCGTCCGGGGTTTTCACCGGGTCGGCAGAGTAAACGCCGTCAACCTTGGTTGCTTTCAGTACCACGTCGGCTTCAATCTCAATGCCGCGCAGACAGGCAGCAGAGTCAGTGGTGAAGAACGGGTTACCGGTACCGGCAGAGAAAATCACCACGCGGTTGTTGCGCAGCAGGCTAATCGCTTCCGCCCAGCTGTAGTTGTCACAGACGCCGTTCAGTGGAATTGCCGACATCAGGCGTGCGTTCACATAGGCGCGGTGCAGTGCATCACGCATTGCCAGGCCGTTCATCACGGTCGCCAGCATTCCCATGTGGTCGCCCACGACGCGGTTCATGCCCGCCTGTGCCAGGCCTGCGCCACGGAACAGGTTACCCCCGCCAATCACAACGCCAACCTGGATGCCCAGTTCAACCAGTTCTTTTACCTCTTGTGCCATACGGTCAAGCACACTCGCGTCAATACCAAAACCTTCAGCGCCTTGCAGGGCTTCGCCGCTCAGTTTCAGCAGGATACGTTGATAAACAGGTTTTGCGTTGGTCGCCATGGTCAGTTCTTCCTGGAAGATAGGGTGATAAGGAGAAGTAAAATCTGATCGATCATCCGCTTACCGCAATCAAATTGCTATTGGGATGAAACTGAAAACGTGTCTGTTGCGGTTCACAGACAAAAAAGAACCGCCTTCTGGCGGTTCTTTCAGAGCATTAAGACTGTTTGGACATGGCTGCAACTTCTGCAGCGAAGTCAGACTCAACTTTCTCGATGCCTTCACCCACTTCGAAGCGGATGAAATTGATGACGTCAGCGCCCTGCTCTTTCAGCGCCTGGCCAACGGTTTTGCTTGGGTCGATAACGAAAGCCTGACCGGTCAGAGAAACTTCGCCGGTGAATTTCTTCATACGGCCTTCAACCATCTTCTCTGCAATCTCTTTTGGCTTGCCAGACTGCATCGCGATGTCCAGCTGAACCTGGTACTCTTTCTCTACCACGTCGGCAGAAACGTCTTCTGGCTTAACAAACTCAGGCTTGCTCGCCGCAACGTGCATCGCGATCTGCTTGATCAGATCTTCGTTTGCGCCAGTGGTTGAAACCAGTACGCCGATACGTGCGCCGTGCAGGTAGCTGCCCAGCTCTGCGCCTTCCAGGATTGCCACACGGCGGATGTTGATGTTCTCACCGATTTTAGCAACCAGCGCAACGCGCTCTTCTTCGAATTGCGCTTTCAGGACTTCAACGTCGGTAACGCGATCCGCTGCAGCCGCATCCAGAACTTTGTCTGCGAATGCCTGGAAACCACCATCTTTCGCAACGAAGTCAGTCTGGCAGTTCACTTCCAGAATCACGCCGTAGTCACCAACGATTTTGGTTTTGATTACGCCATCAGCAGCAACGTTGCCTGCTTTTTTCGCTGCTTTGATTGCGCCAGACTTACGCATGTTCTCAATCGCCAGCTCAATGTCGCCGTTCGCTTCAGTCAGCGCTTTTTTGCAATCCATCATGCCCGCGCCAGTACGTTCGCGCAGTTCTTTTACCAATGCAGCGGTAATGTCAGCCATTCCAGAATCCTCGGTTCGTGCCCCGGTACGTTTGCACCCACAGACACTTATTTGCGGAAAATTTACTCTGTCCCGCTGTCCCGAAGGGAGCGTGACAGACTTAGATAAAATAAAGGGGCCAGCATTGGCCCCTTACAGATCACATCTGAATACTAAGGGCTCTTATGCAGAGCAAACCTTATTAAGCGTTTTCTAAAGACGCTTCTTCAGCTTGCTCAGCCAGGTCCTGAGAACGGCCTTCGCGCACGGTGGTCGCAACGGCAGTCAGGTACAGGTTTACAGCACGGATCGCATCGTCGTTACCTGGGATAACGAAATCAACGCCATCTGGATCTGAGTTGGTATCAACGATAGCAAATACCGGGATACCCAGGTTGTTTGCTTCTTTGATTGCGATGTGTTCGTGGTCGGCATCAACAACAAACAGCGCGTCTGGCAGACCGCCCATATCTTTGATACCGCCCAGGCTGTTTTCCAGCTTGGCCAGCTCACGCCCACGCATCAGCGCTTCTTTTTTGGTCAGTTTGTCGAAAGTACCATCCTGAGACTGAGTCTCAAGATCTTTCAGACGTTTGATTGACTGACGTACGGTTTTCCAGTTGGTCAGCATGCCACCTAACCAGCGGTGGTTTACGAAGAACTGGTCGCAGCTCAGTGCAGACTCTTTTACCGCTTCAGCAGCAGCGCGCTTAGTACCTACGATCAGGATCTTACCTTTACGGGAAGCGATCTTGTTCAGTTCAGCCAGAGCTTCGTTGAACATAGGGACAGTTTTTTCCAGGTTGATGATGTGAACCTTGTTACGAGCACCAAAGATGAATGGCTTCATTTTTGGGTTCCAGTAACGGGTCTGGTGACCGAAGTGAACACCAGCCTGGAGCATGTCGCGCATGGAAACAGTTGCCATGATAACCTCTAAAAGTTTGATTGGGGTTGGGCCTCCATGTATCCCATACGACCGACCTCTTTCAAGGCACCCCGGCGTATGTGTCGATACATGTGTGTTTTATTACACATAATGAGAGTTATGCGTTTCCTGCCGACCGATAGACCCAGCCTGCAGAGAATCGTCGGCGCGCTTTATACCATAACCGCGCCCTGGACGCCAATAAATGATCGCTGACGGAGGCCAGCGCGTTCTCTATTTGGCAGCCCATTTACTGGCTGCTAACATGACAGCACAGAACTTATTATTGTCGAAAATTTCGACAAATGCGGATTAATTTAATGGCAATTTCAATTAAAACCCCTGAAGAAATCGAAAAAATGCGCGTTGCGGGCCGTCTGGCTGCCGAGGTGCTGGAGATGATCGAGCCACACGTTCAACCGGGTGTCACCACCGGTGAGCTGGACCGCATCTGCCACGACTACATCACGCAGCATCAGCAGGCAGTTTCTGCCTGCCTCGGCTACCACGGCTTTCCGAAGTCGGTCTGCATTTCGGTCAATGAGGTGGTCTGTCACGGTATCCCCAGCGATGACCGCCAGTTAAAAGATGGCGACATCATCAATATCGATGTCACCGTGATTAAAGATGAATACCACGGTGATACCTCGAAGATGTTTATCGTGGGTAAGCCGACCATTCAGGGCGAGCGTCTGTGCCGCGTCACGCAGGAGAGCCTCTATCTTTCATTGCGCCTGATTAAGCCAGGCATCCGTCTGCGTGAGCTGGGCCGCGCGATTCAGAAATATGTGGAGGCGAATGACTTCTCGGTGGTGCGTGAGTATTGCGGTCACGGCATCGGCAAGGGCTTCCATGAAGAGCCACAGGTGCTGCATTACGATGCGGACGATGGCGGCGTGGTGCTGCAGGCGGGCATGACCTTTACCGTAGAACCGATGGTCAATGCGGGCGATTACCGCATCCGCACCATGAAAGATGGCTGGACGGTAAAAACCAAAGATCGCAGCTTGTCCGCGCAGTATGAGCATACTATTGTGGTGACGGAAAACGGCTGTGAGATCTTAACCCTGCGCAAAGATGACACCCTGCCTGCGGTGCTGGTTGCTGAAGGGTAATTCCCCCACTACAGAATCAAGCCGGCGCTATGCCGGCTTTTTTTTGGCTGAAGAAGAGAAGAGCTGCATGAGCGTGAGCCTGTCGGAAGAGGTACAAAACGGTCTGGTCGATTCCCCGGCCGAATGGGATGACGATCAGCTCACCCGCGACATCCTGAAACAGCGGCTGGAGCAGTTTCATCAGTACCTGTCCACCGCGTTCGACGCCGGTGAACCGGTCGAGCCGCTGATTGACGCCCGCACGCTGTTTATCGATCGCCTGCTGCGTCGCCTGTGGCGCTTCTTCGGCTTTGACCCGATGAGTGATATCGCCCTGGTGGCCGTCGGCGGTTATGGCCGTGCCGAACTGCATCCGCTGTCGGACATCGACGTGCTGATCCTCAGCCGTCAGCCGCTGGATGACCAGGCGGCACAGCGCACCAGCGCGCTGCTGACCCTGATGTGGGATCTGAAGCTGGAAGTCGGCCACAGCGTGCGCACTCTGGAAGAGTGTCTGCTGGAAGGCTTATCGGATCTGACCGTTGCGACCAACCTGATTGAGTCACGGATGCTGACCGGTGATGTGGCGCTGTTTCTTGAACTGCAGAAAAACGTCTTCAGCGACGGATTCTGGCCCTCGTCATCCTTTTTCGCCGCCAAAATCGAAGAGCAGCAGGAGCGCCATAAACGCTATCACGGCACCAGCTATAACCTTGAGCCAGACATCAAAAGCAGCCCTGGCGGTCTGCGCGATATCCACACTCTGCAATGGGTGGCGCGCCGCCATTTTGGAGCCACCACGCTGGATGAGATGGTCGGCTTCGGTTTCCTCACCGAAGTGGAGCGCAGCGAGCTGAACGAGTGCCAGGAGTTTCTCTGGCGCATCCGCTTCGCCCTGCACCTCTCCCTGCCCCGCTACGACAACCGTCTGCTGTTCGATCGTCAGCTCAGCGTGGCGCAACGCCTCAACTATCAGGGCGAAGGCAACGAGCCGGTCGAGCGGATGATGAAAGATTTTTACCGGGTCACGCGGCGGATCGGTGAACTGAATCAGATGCTGCTGCAGCTGTTTGATGAAGCCATTCTGGCGCTGCCGACCAGTGAAAAGCCCTGCCCGATCGACGATGACTTTCAGCTGCGCGGCGACCTGATTGACCTGCGCGATGCCACCCTGTTTGAGCGTGAGCCGCAGGCGATTCTGCGCATGTTCTACGTTATGGTGCGCAACGACGCCATTAAAGGCATCTACTCCACCACGCTGCGTCATCTGCGCCATGCGCGCCGCCATCTGAAACAGCCGCTGTGTCAGATCCCGGAAGCGCGTCGCACCTTTATGTCTATTCTGCGTCATCCTGGCGCCGTCAGCCGGGCGCTGGTGCCGATGCATCGTCACAGTGTGTTATGGGCTTACACGCCGCTGTGGGGTCATATTGTCGGCCAGATGCAATTCGATCTGTTCCACGCCTATACCGTTGATGAGCACACCATTCGCGTCCTGCAGAAGCTGGAGAGTTTCGCCAGCGAAACGACCCGATCGCAGCACCCGCTATGCGTTGAGCTCTGGCCGCGCCTGCCGCAGCAGGAGCTGTTGCTGATGGCTGCGCTGCTACATGACATCGCCAAAGGGCGCGGCGGCGATCACTCGATTCTCGGCGCCCAGGATGCGCTCGACTTCGCTGAAATGCACGGCCTGAACTCGCGTGAAACCCAGCTGGTCGCCTGGCTGGTGCGCCATCATCTGCTGATGTCAGTCACCGCGCAGCGCCGCGATATTCAGGACCCGACGGTGATCCAGCAGTTCGCCGAGGTGATGCAGAATGAAAACCGGCTGCGCTATCTGGTCTGCCTGACCGTGGCGGATATCTGCGCCACCAACGAAAGCCTGTGGAACAGCTGGAAGCAGAGCCTGTTGCGCGAACTGTTTTTCGCCACCGAGAAACAGCTGCGGCGCGGTATGGAGAATAGCCCGGACCTGCGCGAACGGGTGCGCCACCATCGTCTGCAGGCGCTGGCGCTGCTGCGGATGGACAATATCGATGAAGAGCGGTTGCACCAAATCTGGAACCGCTGCCGCGCCGACTATTTCCTGCGGCATACGCCGAATCAGATCGCCTGGCATGCCCGGCATCTGATGGGCCACGATCTGACAAAACCGCTGGTACTGGTCAGCCCGCAGGCGACGCGCGGCGGCACCGAGATTTTTATCTGGAGTCCGGATCGACCGCACCTGTTTGCCGCCGTGGCGGGCGAGCTGGATCGCCGCAACCTCAGCGTGCACGATGCGCAAATCTTTACCAGCCGCGACGGCATGGCGATGGATACCTTTATTGTGCTGGAGCCCGATGGCAGTCCGCTGTCACCCGACCGCCATCCGATGATTATTCAGGCGCTGGAACAGGCGATTACCCAGTCAGACTGGGTGCCGCCGCGAACCCGTCGTCCGTCGGCCAAACTGAAGCACTTCAGCGTGGATACCGAAGTCAATTTCCTGCCAACCCACACCGACCGCCGCAGCTACCTGGAACTGGTGGCGCTCGATCAGCCTGGCCTGCTGGCGCGGGTCGGTGAAGTGTTTGCCGATCTCGGCGTCTCGCTGCACGGCGCGCGCATCAGCACCATCGGCGAGCGGGTCGAAGATTTGTTTATTCTCGCCAACAGTGAGCGCCAGGCGCTGAGTGAAGAAATGCGTAAAGCGTTGCAACAACGGTTGACAGAAGCCCTTAATCCAAACGATAAAGTGTGACCAAAGTCGATTTGTGAATCTTAAACTTTTTACTGGTGTCGGGGGATTGCCCGGCACTGCACATGACAGATCAGGAAAAAAATATGCAACAGTTACAGAGCGTTATTGAATCCGCCTTCGAACGTCGTGCTGATATCACCCCAGCCAGCGTCGACAACGAAACCCGTGATGCCATCAACCAGGTGATCTCTCTGCTGGACAGCGGTGCACTGCGCGTTTCCGAGAAGATCGACGGCGAGTGGGTAACGCATCAGTGGCTGAAGAAAGCGGTCCTGCTCTCTTTCCGCATCAACGACAACCAGGTAATGGAAGGCGCGGAAACCCGTTTCTACGACAAAGTACCCATGAAATTTGCTGGCTGGGATGAGACGCGTTTCAAAGAAGCGGGTTTCCGTGTCGTGCCACCTGCGGCGGTGCGTCAGGGTGCCTATATCGCCCGCAACACCGTGCTGATGCCTTCTTACGTCAACATTGGTGCCTTTGTGGATGAAGGCACCATGGTGGATACCTGGGCGACCGTGGGTTCCTGTGCGCAGATCGGTAAAAACGTTCATCTCTCTGGCGGCGTGGGTATCGGTGGCGTGCTGGAACCGCTGCAGGCAAACCCCACCATCATCGAAGATAACTGCTTCATTGGCGCGCGCTCTGAAATCGTTGAAGGCGTCATCGTTGAAGAAGGTTCGGTGATCTCGATGGGCGTTTACATCGGCCAGAGCACCAAAATTTATGACCGCGAAACCGGTGAAGTGCATTATGGCCGCGTGCCGGCGGGATCGGTGGTGGTTTCCGGTAACCTGCCCTCTAAAGATGGCAGCTACAGCCTCTACTGTGCCGTTATCGTCAAGAAAGTAGATGCGAAAACGCTTGGCAAAACAGGTATCAACGAACTGCTGCGTACCATCGACTGATGTCACTGACGGGCTGGAAACCGGCCCGTCATCTTTTCTTTACAGCCATTCCCAAATAACATGCTTCGCGCCGCGAATTAACTGGTGCGTTTAGTTTTTATTCAGGTCATAATCCGCGCCAGTTAAATCCCGTCGCGCAATGTTCATCCAGCTTATTTATGTCTACAGTTGTTTAACGTCATGAACACGACTGCGCGCTTCTCACTTTTTGATGGAAACAACGCTATGTATGACAATCTGAAAAGCTTAGGTATCAGTAATCCGGACGATATTGATCGCTACAGCCTGCGTCAGGAAGCCAATAACGATATTCTCAAGATCTACTTCCGCAAAGACAAAGGGGAGTTTTTCGCCAAAAGCGTAAAATTCAAATATCCGCGTCAGCGCAAAACCGTAGTAGCCGATCACGCCACGCAGGGCTACAAAGAAGTGCAGGAAATCAGTCCTAATCTGCGCTATGTGATCGACGAGCTGGACCAGATTTGCCAGCGCGACCAGGTTGAAGTGGACCTGAAACGCAAAATCCTTGATGACCTGCGTCATCTGGAAAGCGTGGTATCACACAAGATTACCGAAATTGAATCTGATCTGGAAAAGCTGACCCGCAGCGGTCGTTAATTCCCTGCCAGACCAGCGATGAAAAAGGCTAGCACTGCTGGCCTTTGCTTTTTCTGCCGCGCCGTTTCTCTCAGCCCTGCTCATCCAGCTGCAGTGCCACGTAGAGCAGCAGCCGATCGTCAAAATGGCTGAGATTCAGCCCGGTTAACTCCGAAATCCGGTTCAGTCGATATTCCAGCGTATTGCGGTGGATAAACAGCGCACGTGCAGTCGCACTCGGCTGCACATTATGCGTAAACCACGCAATCAGCGTCCGTCGCAGCAAGCCGTTGTTATCCATGCTCTTGAGCTTCGCCAGCGGCCGCGCCAGTTCATTGGCCTGCCAGCCGCCGCGCAGGCTGTCGAGCAGCACCGGCAGCACCAGATCCTGATAAAAATAGCTGCGCACGTCCGGCATCCGCTGTTTACCAACCATCATGGTGGTGCGGGCAGTTCGGTAAGAACGTGCAATGCTGCCAGGGCCGGTGAAGAAGTTCCCCAGCGCAATCCGCATCCGCAGATGACCACTCTCTTTCATCCGCTGCAACAGCTGCTCTACCCGTCGGCGGTGATCCTCCTGATCGTAACGTCCATGCCCGTTCAGGGCCGGTTTCAGCACCACCATTTCGGTTAGCGAAACAATGGCGATCAGATTGTCACGCTCCGGCGTGGTCAGCAGCGTTTGAAGCTGTTGCAGTTCTGACATGGCGCTATCCACACCGAGCTGGCCGCTATCGACCTCAACCACAGCGACCACCCGCGGCTGGTTAAGATCGATGCCGAGCCGCTGCGCCCATTCGGTTAGCTGGGGCGACAGGGTATCGCTGCGAATCAGGTTCAGCACCAGCTCTTCACGCAGGCGGCTGTCCTGCGCCAGCATATGCAGCAACCGCGCCTGCTCCAGCATCATCTCTGCCGTCATACAGACCAGTTCACCATAATGGCGCAGCGCCAGCGGCTCACCGGTCAGACCGATCACCCCGACAATATCGCCATCAATCCGCAACGGCAGGTTAATGCCCGGCCGTACCCCGTGCAGATGTTTCGCCACCGCTTCATCAATATCGACCACCCGTCCCTGAGAGAGCACCAGCAGCGCGCCTTCGTGCAATTCCCCAATCCGCTCGCGATCGCCGCTGCCGATAATCCGGCCACGCGCGTCCATCACGTTGACATTGCTGTCAATAATTTTCATGGTGCGCGCCACGATATCCTGCGCCAGCCGGGCATCAAGATGATAGGTAGCCATCCATTACTCCAGAAAAAGAGGGGGAGAGATAGAATACGCATGGATGGCGGCCAGAACATTGTGCAACTGCACAGAGCCAGCCGTGCATTTAGCGAATTTGCGGTCAGCATCACATTCTGCCCGGTGACGGACAGAGGAAATAAAAAAGGCGGACCGAAGTCCGCCTGATAGCCTTGCGTTATCGCTTACTGCATCAGCAGGTAGATGCTGCTGTCGCCGCGCTTGACGTTCAGCGCCAGTACCGACGGTTTAGAATCAAGGATCTTACGCAGTTCGCCCAGATTGGTCACCGGCTGCTGGTTCACGCCCTGAATCACATCGCCCTTTTTCAGGCCGATACGCGCAGCAGCGCTGCCCGCTTTGACGTTATCCACGCGAACCCCTTTATCGCCGACTTCGCTGTTGCTGAGGTCCGCGCCTTCAATACCGGTGTAGATGGTGGCGGATTGCACTTTCGCCTGGCTGCTCTGCTGCAACTGAACCGAAACATCCACTGGCTTACCGTCGCGCAGCAGGCCCAGCTTCAGGGTGGTGCCGATGGGCAGCGAACCCACTTCGGCACGCAGCGCCGCAAAGCTGGTCAGTGGTTTACCGTTCATTGACACCACCACATCGCCCGCTTTGATACCGGCTTTCGCCGCCGCCGAACCTGGCAGCACCTGACTGACAAAGGCACCGCGCTGCGCATCGACTTTCATCGCTTTCGCCAGCTCAGAGTTCAGCTCGGTACCCAGCACACCCAGCTCACCGCGCTTAACCTGACCAAACTCCACCATCTGCGCAGTCAGGTTTTTCACCATATTACTCGGGATGGCAAAGCCGATACCGATGTTGCCGCCATCCGGTGCCAGAATCGCCGTATTGATACCGATCAGCTCACCGTTAAGATTAACCAGCGCGCCGCCGGAGTTACCCCGGTTGATCGCCGCATCGGTCTGGATAAAGTTCTCGTAATTTTCCACGTTCAGGCCGCTGCGGCCCAGCGCGGAGACGATGCCCGAGGTCACGGTTTCACCCAGGCCATACGGGTTACCGATCGCCACGGTGTAGTCACCGACCCGCAGATTGTCAGAGTCGGCCATTTTCACTGCGGTGAGGTTTTTCGCATCCTGCAACTGAATCAGGGCAATGTCAGAGCTTGGATCTTTGCCGATCACTTTCGCGTCATAGCGACGGCCATCGCTCAGCTGAACCTGAATTTTGGTGGCGTTATTCACCACATGGTTGTTGGTGACCACATAGCCTTTTTCAGCGTTGATCACCACACCCGATCCCAGCGCACGGAATTTTTCCTGCTGCGTATTCGGGCCAGGCGCGCCGCCCTCAGCACCGCCGCCGCTCTGGCACATCGGTGAACTCTGGAACGGTGAGCCATCCTGGCAGAAAGGCGAATTATCGCCAAAGAACTGCTGGAACTGCTGCGGCATACGCGGTGTTTTTACCGTGGTGGTGCCTTCTACACTAATACTGACCACTGAAGGCATCACCTTCTCCAGCATCGGTGCCAGACTTGGCAGTTGCTGACTATCAGAAGAGGCGGTTTGCGCAGCGGAAACGGTCACGGGCGCCAGTGCCATACTCAGGCTCAGGGCCAGCGCACTTAACATTAAGCTCTTTTTTTTCATTTTTTGGTTTCTCTTGAGGATAACTGTCCAGACCATTGCTGTGGTCGATGAGTGAGATAATTGTTTTAGCGCGAAGTTCCTTTTAAAGTTTCAACCAAAGGTAAAAATTTATTCCCGACCTTTACAATTGACGATTATTCGACGGCCATTAAACGCCGGTACTCATCCCAGGCGTAGAGATCGGTCATCCCGCTAATATAATCCTGAATCAGGCGAAAACGATAATAACGTTCCCACAACAGCCGCTCATATTTATGCTCTACCACCAGCGTACGCATTTTATGCAGATAGGCTTTACGGTGTTTGCCGGAGAGTTTATGAAACAGCCGGGTCTCTATCGGGTGCTGCCGCAAAAAGTCCTCGTTTATCAGGGTAGTAAAGGCTTCGTAATTGAGACGCATCAGCGGTTGATAAATTTCCAGCAATCCCTTGATCACCCGGTAGCCCTGTAATTCAAGCTGTTCTACTTCGGAATGATTAAATACCTGCTGGCGCGCTACCGTTTTGAATAACTGCAGCAGACGGCCCTCTTCGCCATCATCTTCCAGCAGCGCATGATTGAAGTGACCGTCGAATATCGCGGGCAGATTATCAACAAAACGCTTCACGGCATAGGTCACTAACACACTCTGAACATTTACGCGTAATGACATAAAAAATTGATCGCTGCGGCTGCGGCGTTTTTTACTGCAGGCTTCACGCCAGGCTTCGCCAATGGTGCGGCTGAATGCGTCATTATTTTTAACCGGACCCCAGGCTTTATTGAGAAATTCATACAAACTCTCAACATTAAATATATCTTTTTCTACAGCGTCGTCCAAATCGGCAATACAATAGGAGATGTCATCGGCCGCTTCCATTATATAGGTCAGCGGAAAACGGTGATGTTCGGCCATATTGGTCGCAGCGCGCAGGTCGCTAATATAGTCCTGCTCGGAAAGATAAAAGCCCGGCTTCTTCATTAATACGCTAAATTCAGCGGGCTTCTCGCCCTGCCACCAGGCTGGCGCGGTATATTTGAGAATGCAGGCCACCTGCGAATAGCTGAGGTTGAGTTGCAACAGGCTATGAACCATCCGTATCGCCTGTGCATTGCCTTCGAAATGACACAAGTCCTGACGGATCATCGCATTTAACTGGTCGAAGGCGCGGCGTTGCGTGTCGCCTTCCACGCCCGCCACCAGCGGATCGACCAGCTCAGCGGGAAGATTATCTTCAAACCAGTCGTTGATTGCCGCCTCGCCGAAATGACCAAACGGCGGATTACCCACGTCATGCAGCAGGCACGCCATCTCGATCAGGCTTTCAAATGCGCCTTCCAGCTCGTCCAGCCCATACTGCGCCAGCCCGCCCTGCATTTTCAGGGTCTGCAGGATCTCCTTGGTGATGTAGCGACCGGTCTGCTGCACTTCCAGCGAGTGGGTCAGCCGTGAGCGCACCGCGGCGTTACGCTCCAGCGGAAAGACCTGGGTTTTCTGCTGCAACCGGCGGATGGCCGCGGAATTAATGATCCGTCCGCGGTCGCTCTCAAAGTGGCGGGTAATGTAATATTCCCCCTCCGGATCTTTTCGACTGGTATAAGGGCGTGAGAAGCTGATCTTCTTCCTGAAATTGATCGCTGACATTGATTACCCCTTATTTTTTCGTGAATTAATCCCCTGTTAGCCATGCTAGACTATGCCCTAAATTTCGACCTTTTACATTAGCGGGACTCACTATGAAAGCAGGCATTATTGGTGCGATGGAGCAGGAAGTTACCCTGCTGCGCGACAAAATCGAAAACCGTCAAACTTTATCGCTGGCTGGCTGTGAAATTTATACCGGCATCCTGAACGGCGTTGAGGTTGCACTGCTGAAATCGGGCATTGGTAAAACCTCCGCCGCGCTGGGTACCACCCTGCTGCTGCAGCTGTGTAAGCCAGACGTGGTGATCAATACCGGTTCTGCCGGTGGCTTAGCCTCTTCGCTGAGCGTGGGCGATATCGTGGTATCGGAAGAAGTGCGTTATCACGATGCTGATGTCACCGCCTTTGGTTATGAGCCAGGCCAGATGGCCGGCTGCCCGGCAGCCTTTGTCGCCGACAGTGGTCTGATTGCCGCCGCCGAAGCCTGCATTCAGCAGCTCGATCTCAATGCGGTACGTGGCCTGGTGGTCAGCGGTGACGCCTTTATCAACGGTGCCGGGCCGCTGGAACGCATTCGTCAGCAGTTCCCGCAGGCGATCGCCGTAGAAATGGAAGCCGCGGCCATCGGTCACGTCTGTCACCAGTTCCAGGTGCCTTTTGTGGTGGTTCGCGCTATCTCTGACGTCGCTGACCAGGCTTCGCATCTGAGCTTTGATGAGTTCCTCAGCGTTGCGGCTAAGCAGTCGTCGCTGATGGTGGAGAACCTGCTGGCGCGCCTGGCGCGTGGCTAAATCGCTACTGCTCTGCTGGCTGCTGCTGATCAGCGGCAGCCTGCTGGCTTCCCCACCGCGTGTTATCACCCTCGCTCCCCACCTGACTGAACTCGCCTTTGCCGCCGGGATTACCCCGATTGCGGTCAGCGCCTGGTCTGACTATCCGCCGCAGGCGAAACCGATTGAGCAGGTTGCCAACTGGCAGGGAATTAACCTCGAACGTATTCTGCAACTGAAGCCGGATCTGATTTTAGCCTGGCGTGGCGGCAACCCGCAGCGGCAGATCGATCAGCTACAGCAGCTCGGAATGAAAATAGAATGGGTCGATCCGGTTACGCTGGATCAGATGATCGCCACGCTGGACAAGCTGGCGCAGTGGAGCCCGCATCCCGAACAGGCCGTGAAAGCCGCACAGCAATTGCGACAGCAGGAAGCCGGGCTGCGTCAGCGCTACGCTCACCTGCCGGTGGTGCCGCTGTTTTTACAGTTTGGTCAGCAGCCGCTGTTTACCGCCGCCAGATCGACCTTACAAAACGAGATCATTGAACTCTGCAGCGGTCGGAATATCTTTGCTGACAGCCGTGTCAGCTGGCCGCAGGTCAGCCGCGAACAGGTGCTGATGCGTCATCCGCAGGCGATTGTGATCGGCGGGACTGCCCGCCAGGCTGAGAACGTCCGGACATTCTGGCAGCCGCAGCTCAGCGTGCCGGTGATCGCGATTAATGATGACTGGCTCAGCCGTCCCGGCCCACGGCTGATACTGGCGGCCGGACAGCTGTGTGCCGCCCTGCATCCCGCACAAAAATCCAACTAATCGGTTAAAGAAACAGCCTTTTTTGCCGTTAATCAAGATATGAGACGCGCGCGCCACGTATGCTCGCCGTCCTTTTAGCGCTTAGCGCTTTTTGAACAACACCAGGAACCTTACATGACCAGAGCACTGCTACTGGCGATGGGGCTGCTGATCCCGGCGTACACGCTGGCGGGATCGGTGAGCGGCTCTATTGGCGTCAGGCTTGTCATCTTTTCACGCTGTGAAATTCAGCGTCCTGAAGCGCGGTCTGTGCCGCAGATCGACTGCGGCGGACAGGCAAGTGCGCAACCGCGGGTGACGCGCAGCGTCATTCAGTCAGAGGGGAGTGAAAGAAAAAACCATCAGCTGGTAACGATAGAGTGGTAAGCGAGGCCGTCAGGAAGACGGCCTGCATCATCAGATACTGAACGAAGAACCACAGCCACAGGTGGTTTTGGCGTTCGGGTTAGTGACGATAAAACGTGAGCCTTCCAGCCCTTCGGTGTAATCCACCGAACCGCCCACCAGATACTGCAGGCTCATCGGATCGACCACCAGCGAAACGCCCTGTTTCTCGATAGTCATATCGCCGTCGTTCATCTGGTCATCAAAAGTAAAACCGTACTGGAAGCCGCTGCAACCTCCGCCGGTGATATAAACGCGTAATTTCAGCGCCGGGTTCTCTTCGTCGGCAATCAGGTTCTTCACCTTGGTGGCTGCTGCGTCGGTAAACTGCAACGGCAGTGCTGCTACATCATCACTCATGTTTTACTCCGCTAAACGTCCAGGTCAGAAAACGACCTTAATACCGCTATTATCTGCCAGCACCTCAGCGCAATCAAGCTCTGCCCTTCGCACTCTGTGCCGCTTTCACTAAGGTTAAGTATAGCGGCTGGTGAAACCGGCTTTCGTCTGCTGCGCCTCTTCCGTAGAATGGCGCGATATTTTTATGAACCGCTGGAGCCGAAAATGAGTAAGTCCGAACAACTGTTTGCCGAGGCACAACGCCTGATTCCGGGTGGCGTAAACTCGCCGGTACGCGCATTTACCGGTGTGGGCGGCGTTCCGCTGTTTATCGAACACGCCAATGGCGCCTACCTGTATGACGCCGATGGCAAAGCCTACATTGATTATGTCGGATCATGGGGCCCGATGGTGCTGGGGCACAATAACGCCGGGATTCGCAACGCAGTGATTGAAGCCGCTGAGCGCGGCCTGAGCTTTGGCGCGCCAACCGAAATGGAAGTCACCATGGCACAGCTGGTGTGCGAACTGGTGCCGAGCATGGAGATGGTGCGCATGGTCAACTCCGGCACCGAAGCCACCATGAGCGCCATTCGCCTGGCGCGAGGCTTTACCGGCCGCGATAAAATCATCAAGTTCGAAGGTTGCTATCACGGTCACGCCGATCATCTGCTGGTCAAAGCCGGCTCGGGCGCATTAACTCTCGGTCAGCCTAATTCACCAGGCGTGCCGGCCGATTTTGCGAAGCATACCCTGACCTGCACCTATAACGATCTCGATTCAGTCCGCACCGCCTTTGAACAGTATCCCGCAGCGATCGCGGCGATCATCGTCGAGCCGGTCGCCGGCAATATGAACTGCATTCCGCCGCAGCCAGACTTCCTGCCCGGCCTGCGGGCGTTGTGTGATGAGTTCGGCGCGTTGTTGATCATTGATGAAGTGATGACCGGTTTCCGCGTGGCGCTGGGCGGCGCGCAGGAGTATTACAACGTCCGTCCGGACCTGACCTGCCTTGGAAAGATTATCGGTGGCGGGATGCCGGTTGGCGCGTTTGGCGGCCGTCGTGAAGTGATGGCGGCGCTGGCCCCGACCGGTCCGGTCTATCAGGCGGGTACGCTGTCGGGCAACCCGATCGCGATGGCGGCCGGTTACGCCTGTCTGACTCAGATTGCGCAGCCTGGTACCCATCAGACGCTGGATGCCCTGACCCGCAAACTGGCGACCGGCCTGCGTGACGCGGCGCAGCAGCAAAACATTCCGCTGGTGGTTAACCACGTCGGCGGCATGTTTGGCCTTTTCTTCACCGATGCTGACAGCGTGACCTGTTACGCCGACGTCACCCGCTGCGATGTGGAGCGCTTTAAAACCTTCTTCCACCTGATGCTGGAAGAAGGCGTCTACTTTGCGCCGTCGGCCTTTGAAGCGGGCTTTATGTCGCTGGCCCATAGCGAAGAAGATATTCAGCGCACCATCGACGCCGCGCGTCGTTGTTTCGCGAAGCTGTAATCGCCAGTAATAGCAATCTCAGACCGGCAAGCGCCGGTCTTTTTTTTAGCCTGAACGCCGCAGCAGCCAGATAAAGTAAGGTGCGCCTAAAAAGGTCGCCATCAGCCCGGCCGGGATTTGATCCGGAAACGCCAGCATCCGCCCGCACCAGTCCGCCAGCACCATCAATCCCGCCCCCAGCAAGCCTGACAGCAGCAACTGCGGTAAGGCCCGCCGGAAGCCCAGCATCCGGGCCATATGCGGTGCCATGAGTCCGACAAAGCTCAGCGGTCCGATAGTCAGCGTGGCGCTGGCAGTCAGCGCCGCAGCCAGCAGCAGCAGGCTGAGCCGGGCCGGGGTTAATGCCATGCCAGCCGAGCGTGCCGTTGCGCTACCGAGCGGCAGCAGCGTCAGCCAGCGGCTGGCCAGCGGGGCCAGCGCCACCAGCAGCAGCGCACAGATCGCGCTCTGTATCGCCTGACTGCCGCTGATGTTATAGGTGGAGCCGGAAATCCAGCTCAGCAGGCCGCCCATGCGCGGATCGCCACTGGCCAGCAGCAGCATCAGCAGCGTGACAAAGGCGCTGTTAAGCGCCATCCCCGCCAGCAGCATCCGCTCCGGCGAGAAGCCGCCGCGGCTGGCTACAGCCATGATCACCAGCAGGGTCAGCGCTGCGCCGATCGCGCCAGCGGGCAGCAGCCACATCAGCGCATCGTTCGGCACGAAGAACATCATCACCACCACACCACAGGCGGCACCGGAACTGATGCCGAGCACTTCCGGGCTGGCCATCGGATTACCGGTCAGACGCTGGATCAGACTGCCCGCCACGCCGAGCATCAGCCCGGTCACCAGCGCGGCCAGCACGCGCGGGGCGCGCCACGGCAGCAGCTGATGCAGCATCTCGCCCGCAGACCAGATCCAGCCCTGCGCATTGCGGCCAAACGCCAGGCCGCCCCACGCCAGCAGTGCCAGCACCAGCAGGCCAGCCAGCGCCCAGCGCAGCAGATGCTGTCGCTCAGCCGGAACCTTATCGCCCTGGTTCAGCGCCGGTGCCACCGAGCCGGTCCGCAGTCGTGGCAGCAGCCACAGCAGAATCGGCACGCCCAGCAGCGCGGTGGCGGTGCCGGTCGGGATATCGCGCCAGTGGACGCTCAACCACTGCACGCAGCCATCCGCCAGCCACAGCAGCAGCGCGCCGATCAGCGGTGCCAGCATCATCCGGCTGATTAACCGGCGTCCACCCAGCAACTTCGCCAGCAACGGCGCAAACAGCCCGATAAAACCGATAATCCCGGCGACATTGACCAGTTGCGCGCTGAGCAGGATCGCCAGCGCCAGCGCGCCGATACGCGCCAGCGACAGCGCCAGCCCCAGATTCTTCGCCACGCCATCATCCAGCCCCATTAGCGTCAGCGGACGCAGCAGCGCCAGCGCCAGCAGCAGTGCCAGCAGCAGACGCGGCCAGAGTTGCAGCACGTTTTCCCAGCTCATCTGATTCAGCGCGCCGGTGCTCCACAGGAACATGTTCTGCAACTGATCGTGATTGAAGATGGCAAAAATCTGGTTCACCGCGCCGCTGTAGAGACTCAGCACCAGGCCAGCCAGAATCAGGGTGACCGGTGACAGACGCTTGCGCCACGCCACGCCAAACACCAGCACGCCAACCCCGACGGCCCCGATCAGGGCAGCGAACTGCTGAGTGATCGCGCCGCCGGGCAACTGCCACAAGGTCGCCACGGTGATGCCGAGCTGTGCGCCAGAGGAGACACCCAGCGTGGTCGGTTCGGCCAGCGGATTACGCAGCACCTGCTGGAACAGCAAACCGGCTAAGCCCAGCCCGGCCCCAACCAGCAGCGCCAGCGCCAGACGCGGCAGCAGGCTGTAGTGAAACACCATCTGCGCCACGTTATCGGTGACAGGCGACCACAGCGCCTGCGACCACTGCGCCGGCGGTAACGCCTGCTGCAGGTTAACCAGCGTCAGGCCCGCCGCCAGCAGAAACAGCAGGCTGAGCAGCGCCGTGGGAAACAGAGCATGGCGCATCAGTACGTCTCCAGCGCGCGTTCCAGCACGCGCACAAAGTGCAGCGCCGACAGCGTCGCGCCGTAATACCAGACCGCCGGTACGCGCTGAAAGCGCCCGGCCCGTACAAACGGCATTGACTGCCACAGCGGGCTACGCATCAGTTGCTGCATATCCGCCTCGTTATCATGATCAAAGCAGATGACATCCACCTCGCCCAGCGAGGCCAGCTGTTCGATACCCACCACCGCGCTGCCCCAGAAGTTGGTTTCGCCCTGCCAGCCATTTTTCAGGCCCAGCAAGGTCATGACTTCAAGAAACAGGCTGTTTTTGCCGAAGGTAATAGCGTGGCGACTGTCGAGCAGCGACATCAGCAACAGCGTCCGTCCGGCATAAGGTGCCAGACGCTGGCGCGCCGCAGCCAGTTCATTGTCGACCTCGCGCAGATGCTGCCCGGCCACAGCGCTTAATCCAAGGCGTGATGCCAGCTGACGTAGCGAGGCGCGCGCGGTGCTAAAAGGTTTACCGTCACCGCTGTTCAGATCGAAACCCATAATGGGCGCAATACGCGTCAGCTTCTCTTTCGACGGACCGTAGCCGTTAGAACAGAGGATCAGCGACGGCTGCATCTGCGCCATCAGTTCCAGATTCGGTTCAGTGCGCAGGCCCACATCCACCACCGCGTCGGGCAGTGACGGCTCGCCGACCCAGATGTTGTAATTGTGCAGATCCGCTACCCCATAGGGCGTGACGCCAAGCGCCAGCAGCAGTTCGGTGGGTAGCCATTCCAGGGCAATAATGCGCGACAGATCTGGCGTGGCAGCGCCCAGCGGCAGGCTGCGGAGCAAGGGTGCAGCCGCCAGCGCCAGCATCAACCTGCGGCGTAACAGATCGGGCATGAGGCCATCCTTAGTAGACAAAACTGACCGGGGCGCCGCCCTGCGGATGCGGTAAAATGCCCATCGGGATGCCGTAAATCTCGCCGAGCACCTCAGCCTGCATGATCGTCTCCGGCCCGCCCTGGGCGATTAACGCACCCTGACGTAGCGCCACCAGATGATCACAGTAGCGTGCCGCCATATTGATATCGTGCAGCACCGCAATCACGGTCAGCCCGCGCTCACGGCTCAGGGTCTGAATCAGCGCCAGGACCTCGACCTGATGGGCGATATCCAGCGCCGAGGTCGGCTCATCCAGCAACAGACAGCGGCTGTTCTGCGCCACCATCATCGCCAGCCAGGCGCGCTGACGTTCACCGCCCGACAGGCTATCAACTAACCGTCCGGCGAAGGCGTTCAGCCCGACGCGCGCAATCGCATCCTCGACCCGGTCGCGATCGTCCTGACCAAAACGCCCCAGCGCACCGTGCCACGGATAGCGACCAATCGCCACCAGCTCGCGCACCGTCATGCCTTCCGCGGCCGGTAACTGCTGCGGCAGATAGGCCACCTCACGGGCAAAAGCCTTGCTGTTCCAGCGTTCAACCGGCTGCTGGTTGAGCAGCACCTGGCCGGTGCTGGCGCTCTGATGACGACCCAGCATTTTCAGCAGCGTCGATTTACCCGAGCCGTTGTGACCAATCAGCGCGGTGACTTTGCCAGGCGGAAAGGTCAGCGACAGCGGCTGAAGGAGAGTACGACCCGGTACCTGAAAACTGGCGTTATCCAGTGTAAAGGTCGCGTCTTCTGCGTGCGGATGCGGCATGGTTATCCCTGTGAACGGGCGCCGCAGCGCCCGGATAAATCAAAATCTGAAAGTGGCAGTACCCACAATCTGGCGTTCCGCGCCCCAGTAGCAGGCGTAGTCACGGTAGCAGCTGGCGACATATTCACGGTCAAACAGGTTGTTGACGTTGACGCCCACTGTCGAGCCCGGCAAACCGAAACGCGCGAGATCGTATTTCAGCGCGGCATCGACCGTGGTGTAACCGGCCACCTTAAAGTTCTGGTTCGAGAGTCCAGCAGCGCTATTATCTGTGGTTTCAGCATACAGCCCCTGACTTTCACCCACGTAGCGAACCCCAGCGCCGATCGTTACCCCTGACAAAGCGGTCTCGTGGAAGGTGTAATCACTCCACAAGGAGGCCATGTGCTTCGGCACCTGTACCGGCGTTTTGCCTTTCAGCAGCGTATCTTCGGTATATTCCGCATCGGTATAGGTCTAGGACGCGGTCAGGTTGACGTTGGCATTGAGCGCCGCTTTGGCTTCCAGTTCCACACCGCGCGACCGGATTTCACCGCCCTGCACGCTGAAATTGAGATTACCGGGTTCAGCCGTCAGGTTTTTGGTTTTGGTCAGCTGGTAAACGGCGGCGGTAAGCACCACTGGACGATCTTTGGGAACATATTTCACGCCAGCTTCATATTGCTTTGCGCGTGAGGGATCAAAGGGTTGACCGCCGGACGTAGTGCCGGTGTTGGGAATGAATGATTCGCTGTAGCTAAAGTAGGGAGCCACACCATTATCAAACACATAGTTCAGACCACCGCGCCAGGTGAATGCCTGGTCGTGATTTTTCACTTCGGTACTGCTGCTGCGGTTAAGCGCAGAGGTCGTGGCGTAATCGTAACGGCTGCCTAACGTCAGTACCCAGCGATTCCACTCCATCTGATCCTGTGCATAAAGGCCGGTTTGTTCTTGTTTATTGAGATAGTGATAAGGGTATGGCGTACCGATTGCAGTGTCATTGCCATATTGGGGGTTGATCGCATTAAGTGGCGTAACAGTGCCGAAGGCAGCATCAATATCGTTACGGGTCCGTTGATAATCGACGCCCAGCAGCAGCGTGTGATCCAGCTGGCCGGTGGCAAATTTCGCCTGCGCCTGAGTATCGACCGCAAACTGATTGAGCTTCTCTTCAGAAATGGCGGAGCCGCGATTAATCTCCTGGGTTTGCGGATTAAAACCGCTGCCATAAATACTGCGGTAATCGGTGCGCAGGTCGGCATAACGCAGGTTCTGGCGCACCGTCCAGGTGTCATTAAAGCTGTGCTCGGCGTTATAACCAACCATTTTGGTGTTACGCGAAATCTTGTTGCTCTGCTCGCCTTCATCAAAATTGGTTGGCAGTTTGTACTCGCTGCCATCAGGACGGGTAATCGGCACCACTGTGCCCTGGCGCGGCAGCCAGCCGTAATAGCCGGTTTCCGGCTCGTTCTGGAAATAGGTCAGCAGATCAATGCGGGTACGGTCATCCGGACGCCAGCTGAATGCCGGCGCGAGGGTGTAACGCTTCTCTTTGTTCATCGCCTGCTGCGCATCCTGACTGCGCGCCTGACCGGTCAGACGATAGCTGTAGACGCCATCATCATCCAGCGCGCCACCAAAGTCGAAGCCGGTTGAGAACAGGTTATCGTTGCCCATCTGGAACTGCACTTCACGCAGGGTTTCCTGAGTCGGACGCTTACTCACCAGCGAGACCACACCGCCGGGATTGCTCTTGCCGTACAGCACCGACACCGGACCACGCAGCAGTTCAGCGCGCTCCAGGAAGTAAGGATCGATGGCGAACTCAGAGTAGTTATCCCCCTGCAGTTTCAGGCCATCCAGGTACTGGTTGGTATTGGTTTCGCTGAAGCCGCGAATCGACAGGGCATCAATCACGTCTGAACTGCCGCGGTTGCCGGTCAGCACGCCAGGCGTGTAGTTAAACGCCCCTTTGACGCTGGTGACGTTACGCATTTCCATCTCTTCGCGTGTCACCACGGAAACAGACTGCGGATTTTTTTCGATCGGCGTATCGGTTTTGGTCCCGGTGGCGCTCTGTTTCGCCGCGATAGTCGCCGCTGGTCCCCACGCGCTTTCGGCTGGCGCGCTGGCACCGCCGTCTGCTGACACCACCAGGGTCTCCTCCGCCAGCAGGTTACTGCTCAGGCTGGTCAAAGCCAGCGCAATCATGATTCCCAAAGGCTGGCGGTAAAACTGTTTTTTTACAGAACAAGGAAAAGTCGTTCGCGCATTCATAAAGGTGTCTCTTAACTATGAGGGATCGGCAGGCGAATCGAAACGATAATGATTATTATAACGGTCGGATAATATGCGAAACGCCGCCGGGACTGCAAGGATAAATCCCAGGCGTGACGCCGTTTGTAGCGCGATTAACCGGTATTGATCAGGCACAAAAAAAGGGCGCCGAAGCGCCCTTTTTAACCAGTCTGGTGAAATTATTTACCAAACATATCTTTTATCCATCCCGCTACGCCGTCGCTGTCTTTCTGCTCCTGCGGTTGCTGAGCCGGTTGTTGCTGTTGCTGCTGCTGTTGTTGCTGTTGCTGATCAAACAGCTGTTGCTGCTGCTGGACCTGTTGCTGCTGCTGCTGACACAGCGCATTCGGGTCCAGCGCCCAGACCGGCAGTGAACGCCAGGTGCTGCTGCCACTGCCGCAGACAAAGTTGCCGGCCGAGTCGATGTTCATCAGTGATACATCTTCCGGTGGCGTCAGCTGCAACGGCATCGGTGCCTGGTTGTCAAGGTAGCGGCGATAGAGCTGCATCGCCCCGCTGGCGCCATAGAGTTTGGTCGGCTGGTTGTTGTCACGACCGACCCAGGTAATTGCCACTTCTTTACCATCGATACCGGCAAACCAGCTGTCGACCAGATCGTTGGTGGTTCCGGTCTTGCCCGCCAGGTGGGCATTCGGGAAACGCGCCCCCAGCGCACGCGCCGTACCGTGATCCGCCACCTGCTGCATGGTGTAGAGCGTCAGATAGGCCGCCTGAGCCGGCTCAACGCGCTGCGCCTGCGGATAGCTCTGATAGAGCACGCTGCCATCTTCCGCGATCACCGAGCGCACCGCCGACAGCGAAGCGCGGTTGCCGCCGCTGGCGATCGACTGGAACGCCTGCGCCACTTCAACCGGCGTCAGGTTCAACGCGCCCAGTAACATCGCGGGCACCGGATGCAGCTGATCTTTCGGCACGCCCAGCTTGTTCCAGGTATCAACCACCGCATCCAGACCCAGCGTCATCCCCAGATTCACCGTAGGCACGTTCATCGAGTTGGTCAGCGCATCCACCAGCATCACTTTGCCGCTGAAGCGACGGTCGTCGTTCATCGGTTTCCAGACGCTGCCGTTGGGCTGCTTCAGCGCAATCGGCTCATCGGCGATCCAGCTGTTCAGGCGATAGCTGTTCGGCTGACTCAGCGCGGTGAGATAGGTCGCCGGTTTGGCCAGTGAACCGATCGAGCGGCGCGCCTGCAGCGCACGGTTGTAACCGGCATACTGCGGATCGGCACCGCCGACCATGGCGCGCACTTCACCGCTGAAGCGGTCAACCACCACCATCGCGGTTTCCAGATCTTTCAGGCCACGCTGTTTTTTCAGCGTGGGAATGCCGTCGATCACCGCTTTTTCCGCCGCATCCTGCGAGACCGGATCGAGGGTGGTGAAGATCTTCACGCCGGAGAGATCTTTCACCTTGTCGCCGAGCTTCGCCTGCAGTTCATTACGCACCATCTGCATAAAGGCTGGCTGCGGCGTAATCACCCCGCCTTTCGGCTGCACGCCCAGCGGACGCGCCGACAGCATGTCATACAGCTCCTGGTCGATCACTTTCTGCTGCTGCAACAGGCGCAGCACCAGATTGCGGCGTTCCAGCGCCAGTTTCGGGTTACGCCACGGGTTATAGAGTGACGCGCCTTTCACCATGCCGACCAGCATCGCCTGTTGATCCAGACTCAGCTCATCAACCGGGCGACCAAAGTAGTAGAGACTGGCCAGCGGGAAGCCGCGAATCTGATCGCTGCCAGCCTGACCGAGATACACCTCGTTCAGGTAGAGTTCCAGAATGCGGTCTTTGCTGTAGCGCGCATCCATGATCACCGCCATGTAGGCTTCACGCGCTTTACGCCACAGCGAACGCTCGTTGGTGAGGAACAGGTTTTTTACCAGCTGCTGGGTCAGCGTACTGCCGCCCTGCACCGCTTTCCCGGCCGTGATGTTGGCGAGGAAGGCGCGACCAATCGAATAGGGGCTGATGCCGTCATGTTCGTAGAAGTGGCGATCCTCGGTGGCAATCAGCGTATCGACCAGCAGATCCGGGAAACCGGCGCGCGGTACGAACAGACGCTGTTCACCGTTCGGCGATTGCAGCATGGTGATCAGTCGCGGATCGAGGCGGAAAAAGCCAAAATCGCGGCCAGTATCGAGGTTTTTAATCTCGCTCAGCTCATCTTTGCTGAAGCTCATCCGTGCGTGGATCTGCCCCTCTTTACTGTCGGGGAAATCGAACGGACGACGCAGCAGATCAATGGTGTTGCCTTTGACCGAAAACTCGCCAGGCCGGGTGATGCGTGACACCTCGCGGTATTGCGTCCCTTCCAGCAGCGCGACCATTTCACTTTTGTTGTAGGCCATCCCCGGTTCAAGGCTGACCATACGGCCATAAACGGTGGCGGGCAGTTGCCACACTTTACCGTCTATCCGGCTGCGAATTTCCGAGTCGAGGTAGACGCCCCACGCGGCCATGACCACCACAAACACCAGGAACAGCTTAATTAACCATCCCAGCCAACGGCGTTTGCCGCGCGGCGGTTTTCCACCTTTACCTTTACGTGGCACCGGCGCTTCCTCCTCGTCATCATTAAAATCGTCCTGATCGATATCCTGTTCGATATCCCTGCGGCGTCCCCGGCGCGCGCTGCTGCGCGGCGGCAACGGTTTACCTTTGCGCCCAATAGGTTCGCGATCGTTCCCAGACATTGCTTTTATTCTCCAGGCATAGCTTACGGCTGCGCCGCTACTCTAACTGCTTTCTGGCGTTCCGCATGGCAGAACCCTCTGAATTCGATCCAGCGGTCTCAACCCTGCGGGGACATTTTTTTGGTGCGCCTTGTTGGCAAGGCGGTGGCCGGATCGTCTGGCCAGGGATGTTTAGGATAGCGTCCTTTCATCTCTTTGCGGACCTCCGGGTACGCGCCGCGCCAGAACGCCGCCAGGTCACGGGTAATCTGTAACGGGCGCTGCGCCGGTGATAACAGCTCCAGCACCAGCGGCACCTGACCTTCCGCAACGGCAGGATTGGTGGCTTCGCCAAACATCTCCTGAATCCGCACCGCCAGCGCCGGTGGCTTGTCTGCATCATAGCGGATCGGCAGCCGGCTTCCGGTCGGCACAGTGTAATGAGTTGGCAGCGCACTATCCAGCCGCTGACGTTGTGACCATGTGAGTAAATGTAATAGCGCGTTGACAAGGTCTACCGATTGCAGCGTTTTCAGATCGCGCACGGCGGACATCTGCGGCAATAGCCACTGCGAGAGGCTGTCGAGCAGCGCGGCGTCATCCACCGCCGGCCACGACTCTTCCGGCAACCACTGTGCGGCACACTGGATGCGCAGCCGCAGCTGCTCCGCCTGCGGCGTCCAGCCCAATACCGCCAGACCTTTTTCGGCGATCCAGCGCAGCATCGCTGCGTGCAGCACCGCCGGTTCCGGGCGGGCCAGCGGCTGGGTTTTCAGCACCAGCGCGCCAATCTGCTCACGCCGGAAAGCGCGCAGCGTGCCTTTCTCCTCATCCCATTCCACTTCGGTCCGGCGTTCAATCAGCGCTGGCTGCTGCTGACACAGCGCCTCAATATCGACCGGCAGCGCCAGTAGCATTCGTGCGTCCGGCGTGGCGCTGACCTGCAACAGCGCCGGGGCGATCAGCCACGCGTTGCGGGTCAGGCCATCCTGCTGATCCAGCCGGGCGCCCAGTCCATTGGCCAGCTGATAACGGCCGCTCTCGTCTCGCCGTCGCGCCAGTCGATCGCCAAATCCTGCCGCCAGCAAGCTGGCGAAGCGATCCTCATCCACCCGACCGCCGCTGACCTTGATCCGTCGCTGCCACTGCTGCGCCCGACGCAGCCACTGCGGTTGCGGCCGGTGCAGCGCATCACGCAGATCGGCACCGCCGCTGCGCGGCGGATCTTCCAGAATCGCCACCAGCAGCGCCGCGCTGGCGACCGCATCAGCATCCTGCCCGGCGGCGCACAGCATCGCCGCCAGCCGGGGATCGCAGCCCAGCGCGGCCATCCGCCGTCCCTGCGGATTGAGCAGTCCATGATTGTCCAGCGCGCCGAGGCGGGTTAACTGTTGCTGCGCCGCTGCCAGATGTCTGGCCGGCGGCAGATCAAGCCACTGCAGCTGTTGCGGCTGGGTACAGCCCCACTGCAGCAGATCGAGCCACAGTGAGGAGAGATCGCTGTGCAGGATTTCCGCTTCGCTCTGTGCCGCCGCGCGTGACGCCTGCTCCTGCGGCAGCAGATGCAGGCAGATGCCCGGCATTAAACGTCCGGCACGTCCGGCGCGCTGGGTCATCGAGGCCTGACTGATGCGCTGAGTCTGCAGACGCGTCACGCCGCTGCGGGCATCAAACAGCGCACTGCGTTCCAGCGCACTGTCAACCACCAGCCGAATCCCCTCAATGGTCAGGCTGGTCTCGGCGATATTGGTGGCGAGCACCACTTTGCGTCTTCCCTGTTCGGCGGGCAGAATCGCCCGACGCTGTGCCGCCAGCGGCAGTGCGCCATACAGCGGCGTCAGGTCGACGTCGTCACTGATGCGTGATTCCAGCTCGCGCTTAACCCGTTCGATTTCCGCCACGCCAGGCAAAAACAGCAGCAACGAGCCCTGCTCCTCGCGCAGCAGCTGCGCCACTTCACGCGCCACCGCCTCTTCAAAACGTACGTTAGCGTTCAGTGAGGCGTAGCGCCGTTCAACCGGGTAGCTGCGCCCTTCTGAGACGATCAGTGGCGCATCCGGCAGCAGCGCCGCCAGCCGGGCGTTGTCCAGCGTGGCGGACATCAGCATAATCTTCAGGTCATCGCGCAGTCCCTGCTGGACATCCAGCAGCAGCGCCAGTGCCAGATCGGCCTGCAGGCTGCGCTCGTGGAACTCATCGAGGATCACCAGCGCAACCCCGTCCAGCATCGGATCGTGCTGTAACATCCGGGTCAGCATTCCTTCGGTCACCACTTCCAGCCGGGTCTGTGGCCCGACGCAGCTTTCGCCGCGCATCCGGAACCCGACCGTGACACCCGGCTGTTCGCCCAGCTGCTCCGCCAGCCGCTGCGCCACGTTGCGCGCCGCCAGCCGTCGCGGCTCCAGCATAATGATCCGGCCTGGCAACTCCGCCTGCTGCAACAGCTGTAGCGGCAGCCAGGTTGATTTGCCTGCGCCGGTCGGTGCCGCCAGCAGGATTTGTGAGGCGCGGCTCAGCGCTGCCAGAATGTCAGGCAGCACCGCGCTGACCGGTAAATCGCTCACAGCAAACTCCGCTTCTGCCTGTGCTAAGATGGCGCGCATTGTAGCATTCATCCGTGATATTTGCCGGAGAGCGCCATGGCGACACAACGCTTATTTTTTGCCCTCAGCCTGCCTGACGCGATGCAGCAACAGCTGGTGCGCTGGCGGGCCGAAACCTTTCCCGCCGAGGCGGGCCGACCGGTCGCCGCCGCCAATCTGCACCTGACGCTGGCGTTTCTCGGTGAGGTGACGCCAGAGACCGCGCAGCGGCTGCAAACCCTGGCATCGCGCATTGTGCAGCCGGCGTTTGATCTCGATCTGGATGATGCCGGTCACTGGCCGCGTCCCGGCGTGGTGTGGCTCGGCTGCCAGCGCGCGCCGCGCGGTCTGTTGCAACTGGCCAGCCTGTTGCGGGCGCAGGCCGCCCGGCACGGCTGTCACCAGAGTCCGCAGCCGTTTCATCCGCACATTACCCTGTTGCGCCATGCAACCCAGCCGGTGGCCCTGCCGCCACGCGGCTTTCACTGGCGCTTTCGCGTCAGCCAGTTTTCTCTGTTCGCCTCCGACTACGTGCAGGGCCGGACCCGCTATCGCGCGCTGGCCAGCTGGCCGTTACAGCCTTAATCCAGGAACCTTATGCACTTCTCTCCCCCCCTCAAACCTGCCCGTTTGATCGCCCGTTACAAACGCTTTCTGGCCGATGTTGAGACGCCGGAGGGTGAAATCCTCACCATCCACTGCGCCAATACCGGCGCCATGACCGGTTGTGCCACGCCTGGCGATCGGGTCTGGTACTCCACCTCAGACAGTCTGACGCGAAAATACCCGCACAGCTGGGAGCTGACCGAAACGCAACAGGGCCACTGGATCTGCGTCAATACGCTGCGCGCCAATCAACTGGTGGCTGAAGCGCTCGATCAGCAACGGCTGCCCGAACTGGCCGGTTATTCGCAGCGACAGGCCGAAGTGAGATATGGCAGTGAAAAAAGCAGAATTGATTTTCTGCTCAAGGCGCAGGACCGACGCAACTGCTATATTGAGGTGAAATCCGTAACCCTTTTACATGAAGGAAAAGGTTATTTTCCGGATGCGGTGACGGTTCGGGGACAGAAACATCTGCGCGAGCTGGCTATGGTCGCGGCAGAAGGTCATCGGGCCGTTTTGTTGTTTGCCGTTCTGCACTCGGGGATTGAGGACGTTTCCCCGGCGCGTCACATTGACGTGGCTTACGCAGAGCAACTGGTCCAGGCGCAGCGGGAAGGCGTGGAGGTTTTAGCGTATCGGGCGGACTTATCCGCAGCGGGCATGTTTCTTAAAACGCCGCTGAACGTAACCTTGTAATATCTTTTGCAATTTTATGTGGTAAGAATGTTCTGAGCTAAGGCCCAATTACGCTGTTCCTCACAGGCTTGTCAAGGTGTGTTCACGAATAATTGCCAACCCTGACTGCTTCTGTTATTTATAGCGGCCTGTTTTTTTCCCCAATGGGGGATCGATGTACCCCGTAGATGTCAAACAGCAGGCTAGCAGCAACGCACCTGCAAGACGAAAGTCGAAGGGTATAGTGCGTGTTATCCAGGAGAAACAACATGCAAGAAGGGCAAAACCGTAAAACATCGTCCCTGAGTATTCTCGCCATCGCTGGGGTGGAGCCTTATCAGGAGAAGCCGGGCGAAGAGTATATGAACGACGCGCAGCTGACCCATTTTCGCAAGATTCTGGAAGCCTGGCGTAATCAATTGCGGGACGAGGTCGATCGCACCGTATCGCACATGCAGGATGAAGCTGCTAACTTCCCCGACCCGGTTGACCGTGCCGCGCAGGAAGAGGAGTTCAGCCTGGAGCTGCGTAACCGCGATCGCGAACGTAAACTGATTAAAAAGATCGAGAAAACACTGAAGAAAGTTGAAGATGACGACTTCGGTTATTGCGATTCCTGTGGCGTTGAGATTGGTATTCGCCGTCTCGAAGCACGTCCTACTGCCGATCTTTGCATCGACTGTAAGACGTTAGCAGAAATTCGTGAGAAACAAATGGCCGGCTAATGCCGCGTCCAGCACGTTGCCACGCAGTGGAACAACAACCGTTTTTTCCGCTGCGTGGTCACGTTTACTGCCTATGACCACCTCCTGTATTGGCCGCTTCGCCCCTTCCCCGTCTGGTGAACTTCACTTTGGCTCGCTGATTGCTGCATTAGGCAGCTACCTGAGTGCGCGTGCGCAGCAGGGTCTCTGGCGAGTGCGAATTGAAGATATCGATCCGCCGCGTGAAGTCCCGGGCGCAGCAACCCGCATCCTGCATCAGCTGGAGCACTACGGTTTAACCTGGGATGGTGAGGTTCTGTGGCAGTCACAGCGCCACGATGCCTACCGCGAGGCGCTGGCCTGGCTACAGCAGCATCGACAGAGTTACTTCTGTACCTGCACCCGTCGCCGCATTCAGCAGATTGGCGGCTTTTATGATGGCTACTGCCGCGATCGGCAGCGCGGGCCGGAGAATGCGGCGCTGCGCCTGCGGCAGCACAACCCGGTACTGGCGTTTGACGATCGGTTACGCGGCAACGTGCAGGTGGACCCACGACTGGCGCAGGAAGATTTTATCATTCACCGCCGCGATGGGCTGTTTGCCTATAACCTGGCGGTGGTGGTTGACGATCATTTCCAGGGCATTACAGAAGTAGTGCGCGGCGCGGACCTGATTGAGCCCACGGTACGGCAGATTGCGCTCTATCAGCAGTTTGGCTGGCCGCAGCCCGATTATCTGCATCTGCCACTGGCGCTGAATCACGATGGCAATAAGTTATCGAAGCAGAACCATGCGCCGTCCTTGCCCGATGGCGATGCGCGACCGCTGTTGGTTGCGGCGTTACGCTTCCTCGGCCAACCTGTTTCCAGCGGCTGGCAGGACTTAACGCAGGACAAACTGCTGTCTGAGGCGGTGTCGCAGTGGAATATCGCTTTGATGCCCCATGACAACGCCCTGAAACCGGATGCAGAGACAACAGCATTCTCAAATCGTTCTCAACAGGCTATGATTAGCCGCTGATTTTACCTACACCCTTTTACGCCACTGTCGAGGTGTCCCATTTTTACCCGAGTAGCTAATTTTTGCCGGAAAGTCCTGAAGCGTGATGAAGAGGAAGCCCCTGCAGAGGTTGAACCAGAGCGTCTTATGACCATCATTCCTCGTGAAAGCCACACCATCTCACGCAAAGACATCAGCGAAAATGCCCTCAAAGTGCTCTATCGCCTGAATAAAGCCGGTTATGAAGCCTATCTGGTAGGCGGTGGCGTGCGCGATTTGCTGCTGGGGCAAAAACCCAAGGATTTCGATGTCACGACCAACGCCACGCCAGAGCAGATGCGCAAGCTGTTCCGCAACTGTCGCCTGGTGGGTCGCCGTTTTCGTCTGGCGCACGTGATGTTTGGTCCGGAAGTGATCGAAGTTGCGACCTTCCGCGGTCATCATCAGGTGGAAGAGAGCGAGGACGATCGCAACAATTCGCAGCGCGCCCAGAGCGGTATGCTGCTGCGCGATAACATCTTCGGTACTATCGAAGATGATGCCCAGCGCCGCGATCTCACCATCAACAGTCTTTACTACAGCGTCGCCGATTTCAGCGTGCGCGACTATGTCGGCGGCCTGAACGACCTGCAACAGGGCATCATTCGCCTGATTGGCGATCCGGAAACCCGCTATCGCGAAGATCCGGTGCGGATGCTGCGCGTAGCGCGCTTTGCCGCCAAGCTCAATATGAGCATTGCGCCGGAAACGGCCGAGCCGATCCCGCGTCTGGCGTCGCTGCTGCGTGATATTCCGCCTGCGCGCCTGTTCGAAGAGTCGCTGAAGCTGCTGCAGGCGGGTTACGGTTACAGTACCTACCTCAAGCTGTGTGAATATCAGCTGTTCCAGCCGCTGTTCCCGACGCTGGCGCGCAACTTCACCGAGCAGAGTGACAGCCTGATGGAGAAGATGCTGGCACAGGTGCTGAAAAACACCGATAACCGCATCCATAACGACATGCGCGTTAATCCGGCCTTCCTGTTCGCCGCCATGTTCTGGTATCCGCAGCTCGAAACCGCGGAGCGCATTGCGCAGGAGAGCGGCCTGACCTATTTCGAAGCCTTTGCGATGGCGATGAACGATACGCTGGATGAAGCCTGCCGCGCGCTGGCGATCCCGAAACGGATTACCTCGCTGATTCGTGATATCTGGCTGCTGCAGTTACGCATGTCGCGTCGCCACGGTAAACGCGCCTGGAAGCTGATGGAGCATCCTAAGTTCCGTGCCGCCTATGACCTGCTGGCCCTGCGCGCGGAAGTAGAGAACAACCCGGAACTGCTGCGCCTGAGCCAGTGGTGGGGAGAGTTTCAGGTGGCGGCTCCGCCCCATCAGAAAAACATGCTGAACAACCTGGGTGACGATCCGGCACCGCGTCATAAATCGCGCCGTCCACGCCGTCGTCCATCAGCTCCGCGTCGCGACAATCAAAACGCCTCATGACCCGGGTTTACCTGGCATTAGGCAGTAATCTTGCCGATCCGCTGCATCAGGTTGATGCAGCGCTGACCGCACTGGATGCGTTGCCGCACACGCAACGCATTGCCACCTCCCCGTTCTACCGCACGCCACCTTATGGCCCACCCGATCAGCCTGATTTCCTCAACGCCGCCGTGGCGCTGGAGACCTCACTGAGTGCGGACGCGTTGCTGGATCATACCCAGCAGATTGAACGCGAACATGGCCGGGTCCGCAAGGCGGAACGCTGGGGCCCGCGCACGCTGGATATTGATGTGATGCTGTTTGGCGAAGCGGTGATTAACAGCGATCGGCTGATCGTCCCGCATTATGACCTGCTGAACCGCGCCTTTATGCTGGTGCCGCTGCTGGCGATTGCCCCTGACGCCACGCTGCCGGATGGCCGGGCGCTGAGCGCTATTCTGGCGACGCTCGATAGCCGCGATATCCGTCTCTGGCACGCCTGAGCACACAATCTCACTTCTTCGATTCCGCTCCTGAACGCTATCCAGTAAACTGCGCCCATCAGAATTTCTGAGTAGAGAGCGCCATGAAACCCACCACAATGTCACATCTGCGTCAGTGGAAAGCCGACGGCAAAAAATTTGCCACGCTGACCGCCTACGATTTCAGTTTTGCCCGCCTGTTTGCCGATGAAGGCATTCAGGTGATGCTGGTTGGTGATTCCCTTGGCATGACGGTACAGGGTCACGATTCCACCCTGCCGGTCACGGTCAGCGATATCGCCTATCACACTGCCGCCGTACGGCGCGGCGCGCCTCAGGCGCTGCTGCTCGCCGATTTGCCGTTTATGAGTTACGCCACGCCACAGCAGACCTTCGACAACGCCGCTCAGCTGATGCGTGCCGGAGCCAACATGGTGAAGCTGGAAGGCGGAAGCTGGCTGGCAGAGACGGTGCGGATGCTGACCGAGCGTGCCGTGCCGGTTTGCGGTCACCTCGGGCTGACGCCGCAGTCGGTCAATATCTTTGGCGGTTATAAGGTGCAGGGCCGCGATGAAGCGGGCGCAGAGCAGCTGGTGAAAGATGCGCTGGCGCTGGAAGCGGCAGGTGCGCAGCTGATGGTGCTGGAGTGCGTACCGGTTTCGCTGGCTCAGCGCGTGACCGCTGCGCTCTCTATTCCGGTGATCGGCATTGGTGCCGGTAACGTCACCGATGGACAGATCCTGGTGATGCACGATGCGCTGGGCGTGACCGGTGGCCATATTCCCAAATTTGCCAAAAACTTTCTGGCCGCGACCGGTGATATCCGCGCCGCGATTCGCCACTATATCGCCGACGTCGAAGCCGGAACCTATCCGGCGGCAGAGCACAGTTTCCAGTAATTCAGGAGAGTCACCGTGTTGATCATTGAAACGCTGCCCATGCTGCGCCGGGAAGTGCGTCGCTGGCGGCAGCAAGCTAAGCGCATTGCGCTGGTACCGACGATGGGCAACCTGCATGAAGGCCATTTAACGCTGGTGGATGAAGCGCGTGCGCGCGGCGATATCGTGATTGTTTCGATCTTCGTCAACCCGATGCAGTTTGATCGTCCTGACGATCTGGCGCGCTATCCGCGTACTCTGCAGGAAGATTGCGAGAAGCTGAACCGTCATCAGGTTGATGTGGTGTTTGCCCCGTCGCCGGCTGAAGTCTACCCGCACGGCCTGAAGAATCAGACCTTTGTTGAAGTCCCGGTGCTCTCTTCGCTGCTGGAGGGCGAGACGCGTCCCGGCCATTTTCGCGGCGTGGCGACCATTGTCAGCAAGCTGTTTAACCTGGTGCAGCCGGACATTGCCTGTTTCGGTGAAAAGGATTTTCAGCAGTTGGCTATCATTCGCAAGATGGTGGCGGATATGGGCTTCGACATTGAGATTGTCGGCGTGCCAACGGTGCGCGCCAAAGATGGCCTGGCGCTGAGTTCGCGCAATGGCTACTTAACCGCTGACGAACGTAAGCTGGCACCTGCGCTGAGTCAGGTTATGAATCAGATGGCGGCGCGGCTGGCTGACGGCGAACGCCACATTGAAGAGATTATTGAACAGGCGAATCAGACGCTGCTGGAGCGGGGATTGCGCCCGGATGGTTTGGCCATCTGCGACGCGGAAACGCTGCAACCCCTGACGGTTGATAGCCAGCGCGCCGTGGTGCTGATGGCGGCCTGGCTGGGTAATGCCCGTTTAATCGATAATCAAACTGTGGACCTGACGCAGTAAGCTGCAGGTCATTTTATTCCTCGTCTGACAAGGTTTCTGGCTATGATCCGTACCGTTCTACAAGGCAAATTGCATCGCGTGAAGGTGACACAGGCGGACCTCAACTATGAAGGTTCCTGTGCCATCGATCAGGACTTTCTCGATGCGTCCGGCATTCTGCAATATGAAGCGATTGATATTTATAACGTCACCAACGGCCAGCGCTTTTCCACCTACGCCATTGCCGCTGAACGGGGTTCAAAAATCATCTCGGTCAACGGGGCAGCAGCGCGTTGCGCCTGTGAAGGCGACATTCTGATCATCTGTTCTTACGTGCAGGTCGAGGATGCAGAAGCGCGCCAGTGGCAGCCTAAAGTGGCCTATTTTGAAGGCGATAACCAGATGAAGCGGCTGGCTAAAGCTGTCCCCGTCCAGGTTGCCTGACCTAAAAAGGGCGCCGATCGACCATCGGTGCCCCTCTTTTCACCTCACCCGCCGTGTTACACCGGTTTAGTGGCAAGCGTTTTAGACGGTTTTTTCATGGTAAACAGGAAGTTGAACCAGCCACGTTTCCTGAGCAGACACAGCGTCCACGGCAGCGCCAGCGCCACCAGAAAGGCCGATATAAATTTCAGATCGTTGACCCAGGCTGACGGGCTTTCAAACTTCACCATCTTGCTGAAGAACTGAATCGCCAGATAGTGCGACAGGTAAAAGACGATAGAATTGACCCCGATATAGTAGACCAGCCCCGACTTTAACTTCAGCGCAATCCAGACAAAAAACGGTACTGACAACAGCGCCAGCGGCGACAGTAACGCCGGGGAGTGGGTTTCCAGCATAAAGATATTTAAGCAGGAGAGCAGCACAAAGCTCAGCAGTGAAAGAATGAGCGTCGGCCCATGCTGCACCTTATCAGCGATATCAACCTGTTTTCTGACGATGTAATCACCCAGGTAGAAGAAGACGAACAGATAGAACGCCTTATTGACGTGGGTATTATCAAAGCTGGCAAAGACGCTGTCAGGATCGATCGCCGGTAATCCCCAGCTCAGCCCCATGCAGACCGCGAATACCAGCAGGAACGGCAGGTGACGGGCAAAAATAATCACCACGAAGAAAATAAACAGCGACTGCAGGAACCAGGTCATATCTCCCCCGCCCGTCAGGTGGGAAAGAATAATATTCAGCGGTGATTGCGGGGTATTGGCCATTGAGCTGAAGACGATCTTTAACCCGCCATAAATAATCACCCAGACCACGAACGGATAGAGAATACTGCGGATCTTATTATTAAAAAAAGGACCCAGCCCTTTTCTGAGGCCCGCATCAACAAATAAGCCTGAAACGAAAAACATCAGTCCTAGTCGAACGGGTGCAAGCATTTCATTTAACAGGTTACTGAAGACGGTAAAGTGTCCGGCATTATTATGTACGGCGATGGTGCTATGCAAAAAAATGATGGCGAGAATACTTAATCCCCGCAGATTATCGATCCACGTAATACGATTCATCTTTTCCTGCCTTGTATTTAATAGTGGCCCTGATTGCAGACCATTTTCTTATTGAATACTCAACATTCCCACTTTCTGTCCGTGAGCAGAGGAACAACGTTAATCTGGCGATATCCTGATCACTATTGTACAAATAAACAACAGTCAGCATTTAATCCAATTCCTAAAAAAATTTAAGATTTTTAAAATCATGATGATATAAATTAAAAAGAAATTATTATCAGATAATACTCAAGGTTATCAGCCAGTAGCCGGAATCAGTTCTGCCGCAGCGGAAAGCTAATAATGAAGGGGGAATTTATGATGTCACTAAAACGTTAAAATTAATACTATCAACCAGATTAAGGCGGATGATTTCCAGGCGGACAAAAAAAAGCCACGCTGTTATCACCGCGTGGCTTTAATTTTATTTTATTGATCAGGTACGTAATCCGCGCCCGCGCTGAATCAGGGTATAGACCAGCCCGTAGAACACCACGATAAAGGCGATCAATACCGACAGCGTAAATACCAGCGGCACGTCGTTAATGCCGAGGAAGCCGAAACGGAAGCCGCTGATCATATAAACAATCGGATTCAGTTTTGAAACGGCCTGCCAGAATGGAGGCAGCAGCGTCAGGGAATAGAACACCCCACCGAGGTAGGTTAACGGCGTCAGCACAAACGTCGGGATCAGGCTGATATCATCAAAGGTTCGGGCAAACACCGCATTCAGCAGACCGGCCAGCGAAAACAGCACGGCGGTCAGCAGCAGCGTCACCGCCACCATCGTCCAGGAGTGGACATGGAACGGCACAAAGAACAGCGAAATGGCGGTGACCAGAATGCCGACGCAGACGCCACGAGCCACGCCGCCGCCCACGTAACCGGCAATGATAATGTGGGTTGGCACCGGCGCCACCAGCAGCTCTTCAATATTGCGCTGAAACTTGGCGCTGAAGAACGATGAGGCCACGTTCGCGTAGGCATTGGTGATCACCGCCATCATGATCAGACCCGGCACGATAAACTGCATATAGCTGAAACCGTGCATCTCACCAATCCGGGAGCCGATCAGGTTACCGAAGATGATGAAGTAAAGCGTCATGGTGATCACCGGCGGCACCAGCGTCTGGATCCAGATGCGGGCGAAACGGTTAATCTCTTTGGCCCAGATGCTCTTCAGCGCCACCCAGTACAAATGTGTCATGCTTTTGCTCCTGTTTTTCCCTGCGTCAGGCCGACGAACAACTCTTCCAGACGGTTGGCTTTGTTACGCATACTCAGCACCTGCACGCCCTGCGCACTGAGCTGGCTGAACACGCTGTTCAGACCCTGCTCGCGCAACACTTCCACTTCCAGCGTCGAGGTATCCACCAGACGGTACTGAAACCCTTCCAGCGTCGGTAATGGGCTGCGCGGTGCCAGATCGAGAATAAAAGTTTCCGATTTGAGTTTGGAAAGCAGTTCTTTCATCGAGGTGTTCTCGACCAGTTCCCCGCTCTGGATAATGCCGATATTGCGGCACAGCATCTCGGCCTCTTCCAGATAGTGAGTGGTGAGAATAATGGTGGTGCCTTTGGCATTGAGATCTTTCAGGAACACCCACATTGAGCGGCGCAGTTCAATATCAACGCCAGCAGTCGGCTCATCGAGGATCAGCAGCTTAGGTTCGTGCATCAGCGCCCGGGCGATCATCAGACGGCGCTTCATGCCACCGGAGAGCATCCGCGCGCGTTCGCTGCGTTTGCCCCACAGATCGAGCTGTTTCAGGTACTTTTCTGCCCGTTCATTGGCTTCGCGGCGTTCAACGCCGTAGTAACCCGCCTGGTTGACGACGATTTGCATCACCGTCTCAAACGGGTTGAAGTTAAATTCCTGCGGCACCAGGCCGAGCTGACGTTTGGCGTTGACCACATCTTTTTCCAGATCGTAGCCAAACACCCGGACGCTGCCGTCAGATTTGTTCACCAGCGAGCTGATAATGCCGATGGTGGTCGATTTACCGGCGCCGTTCGGTCCCAGCAGTGCATAAAAATCACCGGCTTCAACATTAAGATCGATACCCTTCAGCGCCTGCACGCCGCCGGGATAGGTCTTGGTCAGCCGGGAAAGTTCCAGTGCATATGTCATTCCGAATCCATACCCTGTATTGATGGCAATCTGATGCCGTTTAAATTTGTGAAGCCTTCGCCTATAGTACGCCCACGCACTCTGCGCAGTAACCGGTCGCTCAACGCCATGACAGATATCGATACCCTGATCAGTAATAACCGTGAATGGTCTAAATTACTGGTCGAAGAAGATCCCGGCTTTTTTGAGCGGCTCGCCCAGGCACAAAAACCGCGCTTCCTGTGGATTGGCTGTTCTGACAGCCGCGTCCCCGCCGAACGTCTGACCGGACTGGAACCGGGTGAACTCTTTGTCCACCGCAACGTTGCCAATCTGGTGATTCACACCGATCTCAACTGTCTTTCCGTGGTGCAGTACGCCATCGAAGTGCTGGAAGTTGAACACGTCATCGTGTGCGGTCACTACGGCTGCGGCGGCGTGCAGGCGGCGATGGATAACCCGGAACTGGGGTTGATCGACAACTGGCTGCTGCACATCCGCGACCTCTGGTACAAGCATAGCGTGTTGCTGGGGGAACTCCCGCCGGATAAACGTCTGGATAAACTGTGCGAAATCAACGTTGTTGAACAAGTCTATAACCTGGGACACTCAACCGTGCTGCAATCTGCCTGGAAACGCGGGCAAAATGTCTCACTGCATGGCTGGGTTTACGGCATTCATGACGGCTGTCTGCGTAACCTTGACGTTACGGCAAACAGCCGCGAAATCCTTGAACAACGTTACCGTCACGGCATCGCTAATCTGCTGTATAGCGAGAAATAAGCGGCATCAGGCGCGACACAGCCTACACGAAGCCGGCGCGGCTGGCCTTGGAAGAATGTGCGGTGCGGTGTGCGCGACTCAGGATTCGGTCGGCACCACTTTGCCGATATAGGGCAGATGACGATAGTGCTGCGCATAATCGATCCCGAACCCGACCACGAACTCGTCCGGAATCGCAAAGCCGACGTACTCCACGTTGACCTCCACTTCCCGGCGTTCCGGCTTGTCCAGCAGGGTACAGATGGCGAGTGACTTCGGCTGACGCAGCTGCAGAATTTCACGCACCTTGCTCAGGGTGTTACCGGAGTCGATGATATCTTCGACGATCAGCACATCTTTGCCACGAATATCTTCATCCAGATCTTTCAGGATTTTCACATCGCGGCTGCTGGACATGCCGCTGCCGTAACTGGACGCGGTCATAAAATCGACTTCGTGCGGGACGTCAATGGCACGGCACAGATCGGCCATAAACATAAAAGAGCCGCGCAGCAGCCCCACCAGCACCATGTCACTGCCGCTGTCACGGTAGTGGTCATTAATCTCTTTGCCCAGTTCAGCGATGCGCGCGGCGATTGCCTGTTCAGGGATCATCACTTCAACAGTGTGTTTCATTGCTTTCAGCCCGGTTACGTCAGAAAAGCCACGAAGTCTATCATAGTCATCAGCGTGGCGGCTGCGATCGGCGCGAAGCAAACGATACCGTAGCGAAATTTATTGCCGCCCGCCGCGGGGTCGTTGCAATGCGCATTACCTTAGAACTTTCTGGCATTTACCAGCATGATTCGCTGCATGGTAGCCTTTATCCAACATATCATTACTCCACTCGCGCCGCAGGCCGGAGATCTCAATGACGTCATCAAGCAAGAAAACTCACATCGGCGATCGCCCGCTGCATCCTGAAACTCAGATGCTCAATTACGGCTACGATCCCCGTCTCTCTGAAGGTGCGGTCAAGCCACCGGTGTTCCTGACCTCAACCTTTGTCTTTGACAGCGCCGAAGAGGGACGGGATTTCTTCGATTACGTCTCAGGCCGGCGTGAACCGCCCGAAGGGAAAACGGGCGGGCTGGTCTATTCGCGCTTTAACCATCCCAACAGTGAAATCGTTGAGGATCGGCTGGCGGTCTATGAGCAGGCGGAGAGCTGTTCACTGTTCTCTTCCGGCATGGCGGCGATCGCCACGGCGCTGCTGACCTTTGCCCGACCAGGCGAGGTGATCCTGCATTCGCAGCCGCTGTATGGCGGCACCGAAACCCTGCTCAGCAAGACGATGCACAATCTGGAGATTAAGGCGGTCGGCTTTAGCGACGGGAATGACGAGAACCGGGTGCGTGAAGCGGCGCAGCAGGCGATGACGCTGGGCCGGGTCGCGATGATCCTGATCGAGACGCCAGCCAATCCGACTAACAGCCTGGTGAACATCCGCCTGATGGCGCGCATCGCCGATGAGATTGACCAGCAGCAGGGCTCTCGCCCGATTATCGCCTGCGACAATACGCTGCTCGGCCCGTTGTTTCAACAGCCGCTGACGCTGGGTGCCGATCTGTCGCTCTACTCCCTGACCAAATATGTAGGCGGTCACTCCGACCTGATTGCCGGGGCAGCGATGGGCAGTAAAAAGTTAATGGCGCAGGTCCGCGCGCTGCGCAGCGCTATCGGCACACAACTCGATCCGCACTCCAGCTGGATGCTCAGCCGCTCGCTGGAGACGCTGTCGCTGCGCATGGAGAAAGCGTTTCACAATGCCGAGGCGGTGGCCGCCTTCCTGCGCGATCATCCGAAGGTGGCCAAGCTGCACTGGCTGCCCTATCTGGATGCAGAGAGTGCCGAAGGCAAAACCTACCACGAGCAGTGCAGCGGCGCCGGTTCGACCTTCTCGTTTGATATTGTCGGAGGTCAGCCCGCTGCATTTCGTTTTCTCAATGCGCTGGCGCTGTTCAAGCAGGCGGTGAGCCTCGGCGGTACCGAGTCGCTGGCCAGCCATCCCGGCAGCACCACCCACTCTGGCGTGCCGCAGGCAGTGCGTCAGCGTATCGGGATCACTGATGCCACGGTGCGGCTGTCGATCGGCATCGAGAACGCGGGCGACCTGATTGAAGATATCCGGCTGGCGCTGGATCAGGCCTGATTTCAGCTGACGGTGAACCCGAGCATCATGCCGGTATCTTCATGCTCCAGCAGATGACAGTGGGCCATGTAAGCATGTTCGGCGGCGGCGACGTAATTGAAGCGCACCAGGACTTCGCTGCGCCAGCCGTCGACATTCACCATATCTTTCCAGCCCTGACGATGCGGTGCCGGTGGCTTGCCGTTCTCTGACAGAATACGGAACTGGGTGCCGTGAATGTGGAACGGATGCAGCATCGCGTCGCCCTCGCCGGAAATCGTCCATTTCTCAAACTCGCCCAGCTTCACCGCAAAGGACGGTTTCGTCATGTTGAACGCCTGGCCGTTGATCTTATTGCCGTTTCGGAAATCATAACCGGCCGGTTGTGCCATGCCGTGCATACTGTGATCCATACCTTCCATCGGCGGCATCGGCTCTGCCGTCTTTTTCTCCTGCATCTGCGGCATCGCGTGGTGGCCGCCCTTGCCCATCGCCTTGTCACCGTAGCGCTGCATCAGCGCCTGCATACCCCGTTGATCCAGTTGCGGGTCCATCATCAGTTGCAGCCAGCGCGTGTTCAGCCCCTCGGTTTTCGGCACTGGCGGCAGCGTTGCCAGCTGATCCGGCAGCGTGGCGCTGGCCATCACCCGCAGCGGCAAAATCTGCACCAGCGGCAGCGGCTGGTCGAACGGTGCCAGCGTCATGCCCATCTGCCCGACCGGCAGCGTCACCAGATCAAAGGCTTTCCCATCCGAGGTATCGATCATCACTTCAAAACGTTCGCCCGGCAGCATCGGCAGTGACGCCAGCTTCACCGGCTCGGTCAGCAGCCCGCCGTCGCTGGCGATGACATAGAGCGGACGCTGGTCACTGGCGGCAACCTGTAGCGAACGGGCATTGCAGCCATTCAGCAACCGCAACCGCAGCCAGCCGCGCGGCACCGCATGTTGCGGGTACTGCACGCCATTGGTCAGCATCATGTCGCCAAACCAGCCAACCGCTGCGCGCATCACATCCAGCTGGTAATCAATCTGACTGCCATCTTTGGTCAGCTGTTTATCCTGAAAGATCAGCGGCACGTCATCCACGCCCCATTGGGTCGGCAGCCGCAATTTACCCATTTCATCATCTTCCAGCAGGATCAGCCCGGCCAATCCCTGCGCCACCTGATGCCCGGTTTTCCCATGCAGATGCGGATGATACCAGCAGGTCGCAGCCGGTTGATCGGGAGTAAAAGAGACCTGTCGCGAGCCGCCAGCCGCGATGCTGGCCTGTGGACCGCCATCGACGGCGCCAGGGATCTCCAGCCCATGCCAGTGCAGCGTAGTGGCTTCGCTGAGCCGGTTATGAATGTTCACCGTGGCGGGCTTGCCACTTTGCAGCTTTATCGCCGGCCCGAGTAAGCTGCCGTTATAACCCCAGGTCGGCACCGCCTTACCGTTCCACTCCGTAGTGCCCTGCATAGCGGTCAGCGTGTACTGGCCTCTGGCATCCGGCAACAGCAGTGACGGAATCGGTAACAGCGGCCGGCTGGCAGCCATCAGCGAGCGGCTCCAGAGCGGCAGCGCCCCGGCCGCACTCAGGGCGGCCGTGAGTTTCAGGAATTGGCGACGTTGCATGGTAATCATCCTTGTAGCATGAGAGCAGACAGCCTAAACCCTGACCTTATGGGAAGGTCAAGCGTTACGCACCGGAATCAGCCGAAAAAAGGCGGAGAGCCGCACGGTACGGCAAATTAATCGAAAACCTGATAGTAACTGTGCTAACGTCATTAACAATATCCATTGAAGAGAACGATTATGAAGCAAAGCTTTAAGATCCTGCTGCTGACGGGACTCCTTGGCTTCTCCTCCACCAGTTTTGCCCTGAGCGAATCCGAAGCGGAAGATCTGGCCGATCTGACGGCGGTGTTCGTCTATCTGAAAAATGATTGCGGCTATCAGGATCTGCCGGATGCGCAGATCCGTAAGGCACTGGTCTTTTTTGCTCAGCAGAACCGCTGGGATTTAAGCAACTACAGCAATTACAACATGAAGGCGCTGGGCGAAGAGAGCTATCGTGACCTGAGCGGCATCGCCATCACCAACGATAAAAAATGTAAGTCGCTGGCACGCGATTCGCTGAGCCTGCTGGCTTACGTCCGCTAATCCTCCTCTCTCTTCTGCTGGACATTTGACCGTGCAACCACGGTCAGAGTTAGCTATGATGTGCCGCCCATTTTCATGGCGATGTCATCAGAGGAGAGCCCCACCATGGCCCAAAATGAAATGTGGTATGAAACCCTTCATGCCGGTTTTGGTCAGTATTTCACCATCGATAAACAGCTCTATCGTGAGAAAACTGCGCATCAGGATTTAATCATTTTCGAAAATGCCGCGATGGGTCGCGTCATGGCGCTGGACGGCGTGGTGCAGACCACCGAGCGCGACGAATTTATCTATCATGAAATGATGACCCACGTTCCTCTGCTGGCGCACGGCGCGGCGAAAAGCGTGCTGATCATTGGCGGCGGCGATGGTGCCATGCTGCGTGAAGTGTCGCGTCATCCGCAGATCGAAAAGATCACCATGGTGGAAATCGACGCTGGCGTGGTCACCTTCTGCCGCCAGTACCTGCCGAACCACAGCGCCGGTGCCTATGACGATCCGCGCTTTACCCTGGTGATCGACGACGGCGTTAACTTCGTCAATCAGACCACCGAAAAATTTGATGTCATCATCTCTGACTGCACCGATCCCATCGGTCCCGGTGAAAGTCTGTTTACCTCAGAATTTTATGCCGGCTGCAAAGCGGCCCTTAATGAAAATGGCATCTTTGTGGCGCAGAATGGCGTCTGCTTCCTGCAACAGGATGAAGCGGTTAACAGCCATCGCAAACTGGGCCACTATTTTTCCGATGTCAGCTTCTATCAGGCGGCAATTCCGACCTATTACGGCGGCATCATGACCTTTGCCTGGGCGAGTGACAATCCGGCGCTGCGCCAGATCGATAGCGCTACCCTGCAGGCGCGTTTTGAGGCCGCTGGCCTGACCTGCCGTTACTATACACCGGCAATCCATACCGGCAGTTTTGCCCTGCCGCAATATCTGTTGAATGCGTTATCCGCCACACGCTGATGGCACATTTCTAAGGGGGTGAATAAAATTGCAAAAGCTAAAACTACATGGCTTCAACAACCTGACTAAGAGCCTGAGTTTTTGTATTTACGATATTTGCTATGCGAATACTGAAGCTGAACGCGATGGTTATATTGCCTACATTGATGAGCAATATAACGCTAATCGTCTGACCGAAATTCTGACCGAGACCTGCTCGATCATTGGTGCCAACGTGCTGAACATTGCGCGCCAGGATTATGAGCCGCAGGGTGCCAGCGTCACCATTCTGGTCAGCGAAGAACCGATCGATCCGAAAGATATCGATAACTCGGAACACCCTGGCCCGTTGCCAAATTCGGTGGTGGCCCATCTGGATAAGAGCCATATCTGCGTACACACCTATCCGGAAAGCCATCCGGAAGGCGGACTCTGTACCTTCCGCGCCGATATTGAAGTCTCAACCTGCGGCGTGATTTCACCGCTGAAAGCGCTGAATTACCTGATTCACCAGCTGGAATCTGACATCGTGACGGTCGATTACCGGGTGCGCGGTTTTACCCGTGACGTAAAAGGGATGAAGCACTTTATCGATCATGAAATTAATTCGATCCAGAACTTCATGTCGGATGATATGAAGGCGATGTATGACATGGTGGATGTGAACGTTTATCAGGAGAACATCTTCCATACCAAGATGTTGCTGAAAGAGTTCGATCTCAAGCACTACCTGTTCAACACCCAGCCTGAAGATCTCAGCCCGCAGGAACACAAGCGAATCACCGACCTGCTGTGGAAAGAGATGCGTGAAATTTATTACGGCAGAAATATCCCGTCAGTGGGCTTAAAGACGCTGTAATCGTAGGTGGCGGCGCGCTGACTGCAGCATCGGGCGCGCCTTCCCTCCCTGTCACTTCAACTTCCCCATCATCGCAACGTCTCCAATACCCGATCGCCAACAATAATTTTTCCGTCTGAGGATGATATTTTCAGCGCTGGACGCTTCTCTTTCATCCCATGACAGGCAAAAAAATGGCAAGAATTAACGTAATGGATTTCGATGCCGTACCGGACGCCACCTCTCTTTCTACCCAGGCGATTCAACGCGCCATCGACAGCGCAACCGACGGCGATACCGTACTGATTCCGGCAGGACGCTTTCTCAGCGGAGCACTTTTTTTAAAGAGCAACATGACGCTGGAGCTGGCTGACAATGCGGTGCTGCTTGGCAGTCAGCAGCTGGAAGATTATCCACAAATCGACAGCCGCGTGGCGGGGATTGATATGGTCTGGCCGGCGGCGCTTCTTAACATCAATCATTGCCGAAACGTCACGCTGTGCGGCAATGGCACAATTGATGGGCAAGGCGCCGTCTGGTGGCATAAATTCTGGGGCGATGATGAAAACAGTGGGATGCTGGCGGAATACAGTCAGCGCGGCCTGCGCTGGGTGGTGGATTACGACTGCCAGCGGCCGCGTAACCTGGTGGTGTATCACAGTGAGAACGTGACGCTGGCGGACTTTACCTCACGGGATTCCGGCTTCTGGAATGTTCACATCTGTTATTCAACGCAGGTTATTTTGCAGGGTCTGCGGGTGCTGAACCAGACAGGCCCCAGTACCGACGGCATCGATATTGATTCCAGCCAGCAGGTTCGCGTCGAAGGCTGTACCGTTTCCTGCAATGACGACAATATCTGCGTGAAATCGGGACGCGGTGCCGAAGCGCAACAGCTGGGCAGAACGGCGCGCGATATTATTATTCGCGACTGTACGCTGCTGAAGGGCTCGGGCATTACGCTGGGGAGCGAAACCTCTGGCGGTATTGAAAACGTCATAATCGAGCACAATCGTTTTTCCGGTACCGGAGTCGGATTTCGCATTAAGTCAGCCCGCAACCGCGGGGGATGGATCAGCAATATTATTGTCCGCCACCTGACGCTTGAGGATGTTTGCTATCCCTTTATGCTCCAGCTGAACTGGTTCCCGCAGTACAGCTACAGCGCACAGTCAGCCGACGCAGAACAGCCGCCGCACTGGCGAAAACTGGCATCGGGCGTAGAGGGGCTGGCCGGGCTGACGCGAGTGGAGAATATTACCATCAGCCACATTACCAGTAGCCTGAGTCAACCCGCCCTGTTTTCACGCGCGTTTTTTATTGAAGGCGCGGCGGAACAGCCGATTGATCAGTTACGTTTCAGTGATATCCGGCTACAGGCGCAGGAATTTGGCAAGATAGCCGGCGTCAGTAATCTGATCTTTGAACGGGTCAGCGTTGATGCACCCGCCGCAACGCTGACAGAGAATGATGCTTATCATCGCTAGCGATACCTCTGACGACAGATGGCTGCGGGACAAGCCCATTGAAACGTCTTCAGGTTGAAGTCAGTGCGAGCGTAATCCCGCGCTCGCGCAGGGCGAGGCCGACCTCTTCCTCTAACCGGCAGTCAGTGACCACATCGGTCAGGCTTTCCAGCGGCACGGCGCAAAACAGCGACCAGGAACCATATTTGCTGCTGTCTGCCAGCAATATCCGGCGAGAAGCATTGGCCAGCAGATCGTGTTTCAGTCCGGCTTTTTCCTCCGTTGGCGTGGTAATACCGCGCTCCAGGCTCCACGAGTTACAGCTGACAAAAGCGATATCGGGATTGATGCCGCGCAACAGCCGGCGGCCGTGCTCGCCAATACAGGACTGGCTGGAATCATCAATGCGACCCCCGATAATCGTCACCTCAATCTGCCTGAATTCCGACAAAAACAGCGCAATGTGCAGATCGGCGGTAATCACCCGCAGCGGCAGATGGGTCAGCTGCCGTGCCAGCTCCAGCATGGTGGTACCGGCATCCAGCACCACCGAATCGCCCGCCTGAACAAAACGGGCAGCACAGGCCGCAATCGCCTGCTTTTCGGCCAGGTTACGCTGCATTTTCTCCAGCGTCGTCGGTTGCGTGGGAATAAAGCGGTTGAGGGTAACGCCGCCATGACTGCGGCTGATGACCCCTTCTTTATCCAGCTTAATCAAATCACGTCGAATGGTAGCCGGTGAGGCGGAGATGGCACTGACTAGTTGCTCAACAGTCACCAGATTATGACTTTTTAGGTAATCCATAATCTGGTCAAGACGGCTCTGTCCCTTCATATATCCCTATGCGAGCTGCATCGCGAGTTTAATAGAGATCGCCATGCTGTCAGACTTCGCTTTACCTGTCCAGGCGATATCAAATGCGGTGCCGTGGTCCGCCGAGGTGCGGATAAACGGCAGGCCCGCCGTGATGTTAACCCCGTCGTAGAATCCCAGCAGTTTAAGCGGAATATGCCCCTGATCGTGGTACATCGCGACCACCATGTCATACCGTCCATCCTGGCACTGCAGGAACACCGTGTCCGGCGGACAAGGCCCGTAGACATCAATCCCCTGCGCTTTCATTGCCGCAATGGCTGGCGCAACCGTGGTGATCTCCTCATCGCCAAACAGGCCGTTTTCACCGGCGTGCGGATTAACGCCCGCCACGGCAATGCGCGGCTGGGTATAACCGACCCGACGCAGGAAAGTGTCCGCCATACCAATCACGGTTTTGATGCGCGTCTGGTTCAGCGTATCGAGGAACTTACGCAGCGCAATGTGGGTCGTGACATGAATCACTTTCAGCTTATCGGTATAGAGGACCATGGCGTAATCTCTGGTCCCGGTAAGATGCGCCAGCAGTTCAGTGTGACCAGGATAGAGATGGCCCGCCGCATGCAGCGCCTCTTTGTTCAGCGGCGCGGTGGCTATGGCATGCACGTCGCCCGCCAGTGCCAGCTCTGTAGCACACTTCACGCAACGCCATGCCAGATCTCCCGCCTCTTTCTGCACCACGCCAGGTTTCAGCGCGTCGGGATCGGCCAGGGGCTCATCGATTACGTTGATGATGCCGGGTGCAAACCGCGCATCCTGCACCCGGTCCAGCACCCGCAGCTCGGCCTGTGGCGTAATATTCATCGCCATAATGCGGCGCAGCGTACTGGCACAGCCTATCACCACCGCAGGAATGCCATTCAGCTCACCTTCAGAGAGTGACTTAATGATGATTTCCGGGCTGATGCCCGCCGGATCGCCCATGGTGATCGCAATAATTTTACTCACTCGACTTCTCCTCAATAAAACCAATGGCTGCTACCAGGGTATTTTCATCACCAAAGCCACCCGCTTTGGTCATCACCGGCAGAGTAAATTCACTGTTAAGCAGAACCCCGTGCGGCACACAGCCCGCCACCAGACCCTGAATTTTAAAGCCGCTGGCCCCCAGTGCCTGGGCAACGGCAATCGCCACGTCGCCTCCCGACAGATAGAGCGCATGCGGCAGCTGTGTCCGGCACAGGCTGTGGGTTATTTCGCCCAGCAACTGACTGATCGCTTCACCCAGCTGCTGGCGGGTCACGCTGTGCTGCTGGCTGAGATGCCCGATATCGTGACGCTGGGATTCTTGCTGGCAGGTGCGGATCACCGTATGGCGACCGGCACGCAGTGCGGTTTCAGCCTGTTGGATCCAGCGATCCCGGTCGGGCCAGGCGGGCTGCTGAAACAGCTGACGGATATCGACATCCACTATCTCAACTGCCCGCTGTTTAAGCAGCGTGGCGATCTGCTGCTGCGCGCTGCTGCTCATCGATCCTACTACTGCCAGCACGGGCCGCGACGGGCGAACAGAGAGCGCTGCGCCCAGCGCATCGCTTAATCCGGCGGCTCCCACCAGCAGCGGCTTCTCTGCCAGCCGCGCCGCAGCGGTTATCAGTCGCGCCAGATCGGCTTCATTTTCGGCATCCACCACCACGACGCCATGCACCGCCGCTAACACCGCATCAAGCCGATCGCTGCGCAGCGTCGGGAGATCGATCTCCGTGCCGTCGATCTGCATCTGATCGAGTACGCGGGGGCTGAGGATCGGGGTTTTCGGATCGCTGGCAAATTCGGTGTCTGTCAGTAAATGCTGATTGACCCACACTTTACCCTCGCGTGTGGTGCGGCCCAGTCGTGGCACGGCTGGCGCAACCAGCGCCAGCCTTTTGCCGCTGGCGTGCAGCGCAGCCGCGGTTTCAGCACCGACGTTGCCGCGCAGCGTGGAGTCGATCTTTTTAAACAGCCAGCCCTGCTGAAGCTCTGCGGCGAAGTGCTGCACCACCTGAGCGACGCGCTCTGCGGCCTGGCTGGCGCTGGCTGCCCTGCTGTCGGTGCTGATGACCAGCACATCCGCAGCGTCGTCTGGCAACGGTGCCTTAGTGCCAAACAGCACATGTACGCGGGCGCCAGCCTGTGCCAGTCCGCTACCCGCATCGTTGGCACCGGTAAAGTCATCGGCGATGACCAGCACCGGGGTTTTCCATAATGATGAGCCCATCCTCACTCCTGTCAGGCGATTGTCGCTGCATTTGATTATATTCAATCATGATTGATTATATGTGAGCAAGTTCAAATTAATCGAAATCGATATGCCTTATAAAATTAGCCACTGAGAGTGACTGACTTCGCATTGCGCTGAGCAAGATTAATCATCTGCTCAGACAGGACAGAAATAAGGGTATGAAATGAACATTAACAGCACGGTGATTAGCGGTTATCAGGCGTTAAACGACATGCGCTATCTGCTGAAGGGGATATCGACAGCAGTCGTGGTCACTGACCGGAACATTGAGGCTATTCCGGCAGTGCAGGCGCTGATGGTTCAACTTCGGGATCAGATTCCGGGTATCAGCGTGGTCAACAGCGTCCCGCCTGAACCAAGCCAGCATGATGTGGCAGCGATTATCGCGACGCTCTCCCGGCCCCATGTCGATATGGTGATTGGCATCGGCGGCGGCAGCGTGCTGGATGTGGCGAAGCTGCTCTCAGTACTGTGCATCGACGCCGCGCCTTCGCTGGACGCCCTGCTGGCAGGCGAAAAACCGCAGCGCCGTACCCGTTCAATACTGATCCCTACCACCGCAGGCACGGGTTCTGAGGCGACGCCCAATGCGATCCTGGCGATCCCGGAGAAAGAGACCAAAGTCGGCATTATTTCACCAGTGATGCTGCCCGATGTGGTGGCCCTGGTGCCGGAACTGACCACCAGCATGCCGGCCCACATCGCCTCTTCAACCGGTATTGACGCCCTCTGCCATCTGATTGAGTGCTTTACCGCCAATGTCGCCAACCCGGTCAGCGACAACTATGCGCTGACTGGGATGAAGAAACTGTTCGCTAATCTCGAAACCACCCTGCGCGAGCCAGAAAATTTGCAGGCACGCCTGGAGATGCTCTGGGCCTCTTATTATGGCGGTGCATCGATTGCCCATGCCGGGACACATCTGGTGCATGCCCTCTCTTACCCGCTCGGCGGCAGATATCATCTGCCACACGGCGTCGCCAACGCCATCCTGCTGGCTCCCTGCATGCGCTTTGTCCGTCCGGCGGCGGTGAGCAAATTCGCTCAGGCCTATGATCTGCTGCCCGACGCCGACGTCCGTTTAAGCGATGAAGAGAAATCACACGCGCTGGTCGACTACTTCACCGCGCTGGTAGCGCGGCTGCAGCTGCCTGCCAGCCTGGAAGCCCTGGGCATCAGCCCGGATCACCTGCCCTGGTTAGTGGAAGCCGCGCTCGACGTCCAGCGTCTGATGAACAACGTGCCGATGGCGGTCACCGCCGACGATGTGCGCGCCGTCTACCTGACGCTTTTCCCTTCCTGCCAGGCGTAATGAGGATTGTCATGAATAAGAAAATAAACGGCGTACTGACCGCCATCGTCACCACTTTTGACCGGGAAGGTGCCTTTGATCCGGAGAGGCAGCGCGAACAGGTCAGACGCCAGATCAACGCCGGTAACGGCATCTTCTGCGGCGGTACCAACGGCGAATTCTTTGTGCTGAACGAGCAGGAGAAGATCGCGGTTACCACCACCTGCGTCGATGAAGTTAACGGCCGGATGCCGGTGGTGGCGCACATCGGAGAGATTTCGACCCGTGAAACTATCCGGCTAGGCAAACAGATTGCCAATCTTGGCGTAGATGCTGTCTCCGCGATCACGCCGTGGTTTGTTCCGCTTAAACAGCAGGAGCTGATCGACCACTATCAGCGCGTGGCTGACGCGCTTACGGTGCCGCTGTTCCTCTACAACATCCCGGCGCGTACCGGCAATACTTTGCAGCCAGAGACCGTTCATACGCTGGCCGCGCACCCGAACATCATCGGCATTAAAGATTCAGCAGGCAGCTATGAAAGTCTGAGCGGCTTTCTGCAGGCTACCGCCGACTGCCAGGACTTTGATGTGCTGAACGGCCCGGATTCGCTGATCCACCAGGGTTTCGTGGATGGCTGCTCCGCCTCAATTTCCGGGCTGGCAAACGTGGCGCCAGAGGCGATTAACGCCATCTGGGCGCGCTTCCATGCGGGCGATATTGCCGGTTCGCATCAGGCACAGGAGAACGTCACCGGCCTGCGCACCGCGCTTTACAGCATCGGTTTCTCACCGGCCGCCGTGAAAAAAGCGGTCAGCCTCCAGGGCTTTGAGGTGGGTGAAAGCCGCTATGCGGTGCAGTTCAGCGCCGAAGAGCAGCAGCAGATCCGTCAAATCGTGAACCACTACCTGCGATAACGTCCATCACCTTTGCACCCTACCGGTCAGATGAGAACGAACCTGATGGTCGCCATCTGCCAGAACAATCGAGGTCATGATGAAAGCATTTTCAACTGAGAGCACCTTACTGATCGTCGGCATGGTGGTCGCCTATATCCTGTTCACCACCTGGCTCACCTGGCGGCTGCGCAGTAAAACCAGCGGCGACTTTATGGAAGGCTCGCGCGCCATGCCTGCTTTTATCGTCGGCATTATGCTGATGTCTGAATATATCGGGGCAAAATCCACCATCGGCACCGCGCAGGCGGCGTTTGAAGATGGCTTCGCCGCCTCATGGTCGGTGATTGGCGCGGCTATTGGTTTCCCGCTGTTTGGCCTGATTCTGGTTAAGCGCATCTACAACACCGGAAAGATCACTATCTCCGGTGCTATCGCCGAGAAATATGGCAGTTCGACCAAAAATATTATCTCGCTGATCATGATCTATGCGCTGCTGCTGGTGAACGTCGGCAATTACATCAGCGGCGCGGCGGCAATCTCCACCGTACTCAAGATCGACCTGACCCAGGCTGCTTTTATCACTGCGGTGGTCAGCACCTTCTACTTTGCGTTTGGCGGCATGAAAGGCGTGGCCTGGGTCACGCTGCTGCACAGCGCCATCAAGTATATGGGGATCCTGATTATCCTCTATGTGGCGCTGAAGATGACCGGGGGCGTCGCCCCAATGATGGAGAAAATGCCGGCGTTCTACTGGACATGGGATGGTCATGTCGGTGCCAGTACGATTGTGGCCTGGCTGATTGGGACCGTGGGTTCGATCTTCTGTACCCAGTTTGTGATCCAGGCAATCTCCTCCACCAAAGATGTAAAGTCAGCGAAGCGTGCCACCTGGGTCGCCTTTTTCTTCTGCCTGCCGATCGGTCTGGCGATGGCGCTGATTGGCGTGGCAGCGAAGTTTGCTCACCCGGATATCAAGAGCCTCTATGCGCTGCCGGTGTTTCTGCAGGATATGTCACCGTGGCTGGCGGGCATTGTCACTACCTCGCTGGTAGCCTCGATTTTCGTCAGCGTCGGTACCGTGGCGCTGGCCATCGCTTCGCTGGTGGTGAAAGACTTTTACGTGCCTTATCGTAACCCGACCCCAGAACGCGAATTTAAAATGACGCGCTGGATCTCGATTGGCATCGGCTTCTTCCCGCTGCTGTTTGTTCTGTTCTTCCCGGAAGTGCTGAAGCTCTCGTTCTTTACCCGTGCGATTCGCCTGTCAATTACCGTTGTGGCGATCATGGCCTTCTACCTGCCGTGGTTTAAGAGCACACGCGGCGCCAATGCCGGTCTGATTGGCGCCTGCGTTGTCACCTCCGTCTGGTTCCTGATGGGTAACCCGTTTGGTATCGACAATATGTACGTGGCGCTGATCACCCCGGCAATCATTATGGTGATTGACCGCTGTATCCCGTCACGCCAGTCTCAGCCTCAATCGCAACACAATGCACAAAACAGTGGAGCCTAAAATGACTCAGGAAACCGTCACCGTAGAACGCACCGGCCTGCTTGCGCCTCACCCGCAGGATAGCGCTCAGCAGATTGCGATGCTGCCCTCCTCCTGCCCGCAAAACCACGCGGCTAACCTGCTGCCACTGCCCGATGGCGATCTGCTTTGCGTCTGGTTTGGCGGCACGCAGGAAGGGATCGCCGATATCTCTGTCTGGTGTTCACGACTGCAAAAAGGCAGCGATCGCTGGAGTGAAGCCCAAAAACTCTCTGACGATCCGGGCCGTTCAGAACAGAATCCGGTGCTGTTTCTCGATCCCGACCAGGTACTGTGGCTGCTGTGGACGGCGCAGAAATCGGGCAATCAGGACACCGCGATTGTTCGCTATCGCCAGTCGCACGATCTGGGCCGCAGCTGGGGTGCCATCGGCACACTTTTGGATAAGCCTGGCACCTTTATTCGCCAGCCGATTGTGGTGCTGCCCAACGGTAACTGGTTGCTGCCGGTGTTTTACTGCCTGACGCAGCCCGGCGAAAAGTGGGTCGGCAGCTATGACGTGAGCGCGGTAAAAATCTCAGAAGATAAAGGCCAGAGCTGGCGCGACGTCAGCGTGCCTGACAGCACCGGCTGCGTCCACATGAACGTCACGCTGCTGGATGACGGTACGCTGCTAGCACTCTATCGCAGCCGCTGGGCCGATCATATTTACCAGAGCCGCTCATTTGATCAGGGTGAAAGCTGGAGTGCCCCACAGCCGTTGTCGCTGCCTAACAATAACTCATCGATTCAGGTCACCACGCTGCGCAATGGTCATCTGGCGCTGGTGTTTAATGCGATGAGCGCGGAAGGCGCGAGTGAGCGGCGGCTGTCGCTGTATGACGAAATTGAAGATGAGGATGATGATGAGGTAGCTGTCGCCGTGCAGCCAGTGGCACACGGCGCGCGAACGGCCTTCTGGGGTGCACCGCGCGCGCCTATGACGCTGGCGATTTCACATGACGGCGGCATAAGCTGGCCGCTGCAGCGTAATCTGGATGAAGGCGATGGCTACTGCATGACCAACAATTCACAGCAGAAGCTGAACCGTGAATTCTCTTATCCAAGCATCAAACAGGGAGCCGGCGGTGAACTGCATATCGCCTACACCTTTTATCGTCAGGCAATCAAGTATGTTCGCGTTGAAGAGTCGTGGGTGGCGGGAGGTCGCGCGTGATTCACCAAATGGCGCTGGTCACTGGTGCCAGCTCAGGTATCGGCCAGGCGATTGTTGACCGCTTGCTGGCGGAGGGCTGGCAGGTGATCGGTCTGAGTCGCTCGGCGCTGACGCGGCAACATCCGGCACTGCAGAGCTATCAGGTGGATATCAGCGATGCCGCCGCCTTACAGAAGGTGTTAGCCCGACTGCCGGTGCCCCAGGCGCTGGTACATGCGGCAGGCATGATGCAGGCTGCGCCGCTGGGTGAACTCGATCTCAACGCCAGCGCGCGCTTATGGCAGTTGCATGTGGCAGCGGCGGAGCAACTGACTAATCACTGCGCGCCACGGATGACCAGTGGCGGCAGGATTGTGCTGCTGGGCAGCCGCACCTCAGGCGGAGCGGCGGGCCGCAGTCAGTATGTGGCGACCAAATCCGCAATGATCGGGATGGTGCGCAGCTGGGCTGCAGAACTGGCACCACGCGGCATTACCGCCAATATTGTGGCGCCTGGCGCAACCGACACGCCGATGCTGCAACAGCCGGGTCGGGCCAGTTCACCACCGAGGCTGCCGCCAATTGGCCGCTTTATTCAACCGGAGGAAGTGGCCGGGCTGGTGCATTTTCTGCTCACGCCGGCTGCGGCGGCGATGACCGGACAGCAGCTAGTGCTGTGTGGCGGGGCGTCTCTCAGTTAACCGGCCGGGCGGCTCAGGTCGCCCGGCTTTTATTACCATACTGATTGACGAACTGGCGATAGGCGGCGATCACCAGCAGGAAATCTTCAATGCCGCAGAACGAGAGGCTCTCTTCGTCGTAGTAGTTCATCCCCTCTTCCATGCCGTCATCTTCCAGCGCCAGCAGGTTGGCGCGGATCATCACCTCTTCCTCATCCAGCAGGATGGTGTACTCGCTGCCGACGCGCTGCCATTGCCGCACGCTGCCTTTCACATCTTCGATTGCGGCTTCGACTTCGTCCAGCAGGCCAGGATCGTCTCTGACCTCTTCATTAAACCAGTGGCCGACCGCTTCGTGATCCATCGACATGCGCACCTTAATCTGGCCGGTCACATCGCGTAAAAATTCATATTCCATCGCCCGTTCCTCTCTACATCATCGCGTCACGTTATCAGTGTCAGCGCTGCCTCAACGGCAAAGTGTGACAAGTGGCGCATTATTGCAGGCTGTCCGGCGAAATGCAGCTTTTCATCGCGCCGGTTGCCGTCGCACAGACGAAAAAAAGGGGCGAATCATCGCCCCTTTTTACGGCTATCGGTCAGTGAATCAGACTGCAGTCTGGAAAATCACGCCGTCAGCTTTGTCGGTGTACTGCGTCAGCTGGTCGAAGTTGAGATAGCGATAAGTGTCGCTGGCGGTTTTATCCACCTGCGCCATAAATTGCTGATACTCATCCGGCGTTGGCAGACGGCCTAACAGTGAGGCCACTGCCGCCAGCTCGGCTGATGCCAGATAGACGTTCGCGCCGGTACCCAGACGGTTCGGGAAGTTACGGGTTGAGGTGGAGACCACCGTCGCACCGTCCGCCACGCGTGCCTGGTTACCCATGCAGAGTGAACAGCCTGGGATCTCGATACGCGCCCCGCTCTTACCGAATACGCTGTAGTAGCCTTCTTCGGTCAGCTGCGCCGCATCCATCTTGGTTGGCGGTGCCACCCACAGACGAGTCGGTAACTGCCCTTTATGGCTATCCAGCAGCTTACCGGCTGCACGGAAGTGACCGATGTTGGTCATGCACGATCCGATGAAGACTTCATCGATCTTCTCGCCCTGCACATCAGAGAGCAGACGGGCATCATCCGGATCGTTTGGTGCGCAGAGGATCGGCTCTTTAATATCTGCCAGATCGATCTCAATCACCGCGGCATATTCCGCATCCGCATCCGCTTCCAGCAGCTGTGGATCCGCCAGCCATTTCTCCATCCCTTCAACACGACGCTCCAGCGTACGACGATCGCCATAGCCTTCAGCAATCATCCACTTCAGCAGAACGATGTTGGAGTTCAGGTATTCAATGATCGGGTCTTTATCCAGCTTGATGGTACAGCCCGCCGCTGAACGTTCCGCTGACGCATCTGACAGCTCAAACGCCTGCTCGACTTTCAGATCCGGCAGACCTTCAATCTCCAGGATGCGGCCAGAGAAGATGTTTTTCTTACCTTTCTTCTCAACGGTCAGCAGACCCTGTTTGATGGCATACAGCGGGATGGCGTGAACCAGATCGCGCAGCGTAATACCTGGCTCCATTTTACCTTTGAAGCGCACCAGCACCGATTCCGGCATGTCGAGCGGCATCACGCCGGTCGCGGCGGCAAACGCCACCAGGCCTGAACCCGCCGGGAAAGAGATACCGATCGGGAAACGGGTATGTGAATCACCGCCGGTGCCGACGGTATCCGGCAGCAGCATACGGTTCAGCCAGCTGTGGATGATGCCGTCACCCGGACGCAGCGACACACCGCCACGGTTCATGATGAAGTCGGGCAGCGTATGGTGCGTATTCACATCCACTGGCTTAGGATAAGCTGCGGTGTGACAGAATGATTGCATCACCAGATCGGTTGAGAAACCGAGGCACGCCAGATCTTTCAGCTCATCACGCGTCATCGGACCGGTGGTATCCTGCGATCCTACTGAGGTCATTTTCGGTTCGCAATAGGCGCCCGGACGAACACCCTCAACGCCACAGGCGCGGCCGACCATCTTCTGTGCCAGCGAGAAACCGCGGGTGCTCTCCGCGACATCTTTCGCCTGACGGAATACGGTGCTGTGCGGCAGACCCAGCGACTCACGCGCTTTGGTGGTCAGGCCACGACCGATGATCAGCGGAATACGGCCACCGGCACGCACTTCGTCAATCAGCACTTCAGTTTTCAGTTCGAAGCTGGCCAGCAGTTCGTTGGTCTGATGGTTGCGCACTTCGCCTTTGAATGGATAGATGTCGATGACATCGCCCATGTTCAGGTTGTTCACATCCACTTCTATCGGCAGTGCGCCCGCATCTTCCATGGTGTTGAAGAAGATTGGAGCAATTTTGCTGCCCAGCACCACGCCGCCGCCTTTTTTGTTCGGCACGTTCGGGATGTCGTCGCCCATAAACCACAGCACCGAGTTGGTGGCGGATTTACGTGAGGAACCGGTACCGACGACGTCACCGACGTACGCCAGCGGGAAGCCTTTAGCCTGCAGCGCCTGGATCTGTTTGATCGGGCCAACGTTGCCTGGCTCATCCGGCTCAATGCCTTCACGGGCATTTTTCAGCATCGCTAACGCGTGCAGTGGGATGTCAGGACGTGACCAGGCATCCGGAGCCGGAGAGAGATCATCGGTGTTGGTTTCGCCGGTGACTTTGAACACCGTAACGGTAATTTTTTCAGCCAGTTCAGGGCGTGACAGATACCATTCCGCATCGGCCCACGATTGCATCACCTGCTTCGCGTATTCATTGCCCGCTTTCGCTTTCTCTTCCACGTCATAGAAGCTGTCGAACATCAGCAGCGTGTGTGAAAGAGCTTTGGCCGCGATCGGTGCCAGTTTCTGGTCTTCCAGCGCATCGATCAGCGGATGAATATTATAACCGCCCTGCATGGTGCCGAGCAGTTCAACCGCTTTTTCAGGAGAGATCAGAGGAGAGGTGGCTTCGCCTTTGGCGACAGCGGCCAGGAAACCCGCTTTAACGTACGCCGCTTCATCGACGCCCGGTGGAACACGGTTGACCAACAGATCGGTCAGAAATTCTTCTTCACCCGCAGGTGGATTTTTTAGCAGTTCAACCAGCGCGGCCATTTGGGAAGCATCTAAAGGCTTAGGTACGATCCCTTCTGCGGCACGCTCGGCAACGTGCTTACGGTATTCTTCTAGCACGACGTTATCCTCGCTCTCATTATGTAGGGCTTTCCGACCACCTTGCTCACTTATGGAGAACAACCTTACCTTATGATGTCCAGGTTGAGGTGCCCGGTTTCGCGGAGGGCAGAATAGCAGGATTTCGGGTGTTTGTTAATCTGTTTACAAAAATACAACATTAAATGCATAACCGTTTCTGCCGGTTTCCTGCCTGCTGGCAGCGGGCATCTGAACCACAAACAGGCCAGCAAAGCAGGCGATCGCGCGGCAGAAAAGCGTCACGACTGAATAACGCGCCGGTCAGGGTTAATCAGGCAGTGAATTGTCTGAAATGCATAACGCGCAGGAATAGAAGACGCGGCAGGATTAACGTTTTGGCGGGAATGGCCCGGATTGGGTCGTGGCCGTTAAGGCCAGCCTGAACCGGCCTGATAGCGTAACGGCTAGAGCGTGGTTTTCATTTCGCGCAGTGATTCAGGCCAGTCACCAGGCCAGACATAGTGATCTTTCAGAATTCTGGCGCTGTAGTCGAGGCAGATTTTCACCGGCAGGTTGGGATAGATTCTCTCCATCTCCGCGATCAGCTCCTCGCTGTTGTTAACCCGATGCAGCGCATTAATAAAATCGTTGATATAGCGGCGGGTAAAGCCAATTGCTGACGGACTCAACGTTGGCGTGGTGCAGGAGTGACCGGGGATCACCACTTTCGGTGCCAGCGCTTCCAGCGTATCCAGGCTCTGCATCCACTTCGCCATCCGTTCCGGCGTGCGCATGTCGGCAATCCAGACGTGGGCATCGGCAAACACCACATCGGAGGCGATCAGCGTGCGGGTCGAAGGGATCCAGAGCGGTGTCACCCGGATACAATCGCCGCTGAGCAGTCCGAGGATGTTAATCGGCTGGCCTTCCAGATAGAGCGTCTCCTCCTCAATCTCGGTAATCGGATAGGTGGTGCGAGCCCCATTCGCTTTCAGAACCTGCCTGCCCCAGTAATCAATTTTGAAGTCAAAAGCGTCGTTAACGTCTTCCGCCACCTGCTTGTAAGAGAGGATTTCAGCGTGTGGGAAAACAGACTTAATGACTTCAAGACCAAGAAAGTGATCGGGATGCAGGTGGGTAATGAATATCCGTTTTAGCTCAAGACCGGTTTCAATAATCTCTGCCACCAGTCGATGCGCATTTGCCAGGGTAAACTGCGCATCCACCAGCATCACCTCTTTTTCGCCCATGATAAGAGTGGAGCTGACCCCGAATCCATCATGGGCATCACTGCTGATAAAAACCTTTGTCGATAATTCCATTTTTCGTCCTCGCAAAACAGATCAGAAGCTACAAGACAGAAACTGCTATTAAGAAGAGGTCGTCATGACCTCTTCTGTGCAGGTTTAATTTTTCAGGTTGTCCGGAAAATTCGCTGGCAACTGGTCAGGTGGGCAGTCGATCACGCTTTCGTTATTTTCACCCACATCGCGGATTACGGTCAGCGTTGCGAACTCATCAATCACTTCGGTTGGATAAGCCGGACCCGCTTCCCGGAATTTTGCCATCTCTTCCAGATGATCATTCTGGAAGCAGACGGTTTTTTCCGGGTTGTTCATGACCCAGCGTGGGAAGAAGATGGTGCCATGGAAAATTTTATCAGCCAGATTAACGGCCAGGCTGACATCGGTGCCGGTTGGTTCAGTCCAGGAAACTTTATAGACATCCTGCGCCAGACGAACAACATAGACATGCTGATTTTTAACCCAGCGATTACCGACCATACCGCTGTGAATGCGATAGTCGATGGTGCTGGCATTTTTGATGTAGAGCTCGTAATTCCAGCCGTTGTCATAGGTGTAAACCAGATGTTTGCCGACGATGCCTGACAGGTCATGTTTATCAAAAGTGCTCATGATTAATTCCTCATTTGTTTTCCTTGAGGAGATTATTGCGCGTTACAAAAACGATTAATAACGCTATTTTTAACGCTAATTCATTCAAATTTTCGATGAGTATCCATGCATAAAACGACACTCGAACAGTGGTTCCTGCTCGACTCGGTAGTAAAGGAAGGCAGTTTTGCGCTGGCGGCAGAAAAAAATAACCGTAGCCAGTCCTCAGTCAGCTATCAGATTGGCCTGTTGCAGCAGCGACTGGACATCGCGCTACTGCAACAAGAAGGACGACGCGCGGTACTGACGGCGGAGGGCGAGCAGTTGCTGGCGCAGGCGCGTCCGCTGCTGACCGGTTTTAGCAGCCTGGAAGCGCAGGCTGCCGCCTTGCAGCGCGGTGAACCCTCGCGTGTCGACCTGATGGTCGATGCCATTGCGCCCAAGCCACTGCTGTTTACGGTGCTGCATCAGTTTCAGCAGCGTTATCCGCACGTCCGCGTCTGGTTCAGCGAAATCGTCCGCAGCGAAACGCCCGCCAGACTGGCGGAGCAGCAGGCCGATCTCTGGCTGGTAGCGCGCAGTGATGACGAACCGTTAGCCGGGGAAAGTCTGATGAGCGTTGACTTTATTGCGGTCGCTCATCGCGATCATCCTCTGCACAGCGAGCCGGCACCGCTCAGTGCCGCCGCTCTGGCGCGCTGGCCCTGCATCACCATCCTCGATCGCCAGCAACAGCAGCAGTCAGAGGTCAGCGGTGAGCAGGCCGAGAACTGGTCGTTCACCACCCTGTCGGCAGCCATTGAGGCGGTGCAGCATCAGCTGGGCTATGGCTGGTTGCCGGAGAAGAACATTGCCGCGCTACTGGCCAGCGGCGAGCTGCGCCCGCTCCCGCTGCTGCAGGGCCGTAGACGCTCAACCTCGCTGATGCTGCGCATTAATGAAGAGAGATTGCCAGGCAATGCGGCGATCGCCGTACTGGCGCAGATGTTTATCGACCAGGTGGCGGTTGATCGGCAGAGTTGATGGGTTGTGGATGGTTTGCGCGAGAGGATGAGTAAGGGTTGAGGTGGTTTTTCCCGGTTGGTGTGGGGAACACGATTAGGGCCGGACCGGATTCTGGCTCAGGCACGGTTTATCCCCGCTCGCGCGGGGAACACTCTAAAATTATCCGTTTGATTACTAACTACTTTTCAGCCACCACTGATTCTACCGAATTTTACACCCAGACTTAACCCAAATGCACACTTAATCGCCAGCACAAAATTCAGGCAAAAAAAAGCTCCCGTAAAGGGAGCTTTTCTATTGGGCAATGAGGCTTATTTCTTTTTCGCTTTCGCGTTAGGCAGATCGGTGATGCTGCCTTCAAAGATTTCTGCCGCCAGACCCACAGACTCGTGCAGCGTCGGGTGAGCATGGATGGTCAGCGCAATATCTTCCGCATCACAACCCATCTCGATCGCCAGACCGATTTCACCCAGCAGCTCGCCGCCGTTGGTGCCGACAATCGCGCCACCGATCACCCGGTGCGTCTCTTTGTCGAAAATCAGTTTGGTGATGCCGTCTGCACAGTCAGAAGCGATAGCACGACCTGAGGCTGCCCACGGGAAGGTGGCGGTCTCGTAGCTGATGCCTTTCTCTTTCGCTTCTTTCTCGGTCAGACCAACCCAGGCAACTTCTGGCTCGGTATAGGCGATGGATGGGATCACTTTCGGATCGAAGTAGTGCTTCAGACCGGAGATCACTTCCGCCGCGACGTGGCCTTCATGCACGCCTTTGTGCGCCAGCATTGGCTGACCGACGATGTCGCCGATAGCGTAGATGTGCGGCACATTGGTACGCATCTGCTTGTCGACGCGAATGAAGCCGCGATCGTCCACTTCCACGCCCGCTTTGCCGGCATCCAGACCTTTGCCATTCGGTACACGACCGATAGCCACCAGCACCGCATCGTAACGCTGTGCTTCGCCTGGTGCTTTTTTGCCTTCCATGGAAACGTAAATGCCATCGTCTTTTGCTTCAACGGCGGTCACTTTGGTTTCCAGCATCAGGTTAAATTTCTTGCTGATTTTTTTGGTGAAGACTTTCACCACATCTTTATCCGCAGCCGGGATAACCTGATCGAACATCTCGACCACATCGATCTCTGAACCCAGCGCATGGTAGACCGTCGCCATTTCCAGACCGATGATACCGCCACCCATAACCAGCAGGCGCTTCGGTACTTCTTTCAGCTCCAGCGCATCGGTTGAGTCCCAGACGCGTGGATCTTCATGTGGAATGAACGGCAGTTCGATTGGGCGTGAACCCGCAGCGATGATGGCGTTATCGAAGTTGATGGTGGTCGCGCCGCCTTCTCCTTCAACCACCAGCGTGTTAGCACCGGTGAATTTGCCCAGGCCGTTAACCACTTTCACTTTACGACCTTTTGCCATACCTGACAGGCCGCCAGTTAACTGGTTAATTACCTTTTCTTTCCAGCTGCGAATTTTGTTGATATCAGTCGATGGCTGACCAAACACAATGCCGTGCTCTTCAAGGGCTTTCGCCTCTTCAATCACTTTAGCAACGTGCAGCAGCGCTTTAGATGGGATACAACCGACGTTCAGACAAACACCGCCAAGGGTGCTGTAACGCTCTACCAGTACGGTTTCCAGACCTAAATCCGCGCAACGGAAGGCTGCAGAGTAACCTGCAGGACCCGCCCCAAGTACTACGACCTGGGTTTTAATCTCTGTACTCATCATGACCTCTTATTTGATATCCGGCGGGTCAGACGTTCTTATGATGCCCTTGTTCCACCGGGACTTTCACCGCAAGAGTTTACAGAATTGTTAACAAACTGCCAACCGCGGTGCGACGAATCGTTACAGGAAGGCCGGCTTTCGCCGGCCTTCTTCACATTTACATAACTAAACGACGAATGTCGGACAGCATATTGCCGATGAGAGTGATGAAACGCGCACCATCAGCACCGTCGATAACACGGTGATCGAAGGAAAGAGAAATTGGCATCATCAGACGCGGCGCAAACTCTTTACCATTCCAGACTGGCTCCATCGCCGACTTCGAGACGCCAAGGATAGCCACTTCCGGCGCGTTGACGATCGGCGCGAAGTGCGTGGTACCCAAACCGCCAAGGCTGGAGATAGTGAAGCATCCGCCCTGCATGTCGCCTGCCGTCAGCTTACCGTCACGCGCTTTCTTCGAAATCGCCATCAGTTCACGCGACAGCTCGGTAATGCCCTTTTTGTTCACGTCTTTGAAGACCGGAACCACCAGGCCATTTGGCGTATCAACCGCCACACCGATGTTGATATATTTTTTCAGCGTCAGCTTCTGCGCATCTTCTGACAGCGAGCTGTTGAAGCGTGGCATCTGCTCAAGTGCCGCAGCGACCGCTTTCATGATGAACACCACCGGGGTGTACTTCACGTCCATCTTACGCTTCTCGGCTTCCGCATTCTGCTGCTTACGGAACGCTTCCAGATCGGTGATATCGGTTTTGTCGAAATGCGTAACGTGCGGGATCATCACCCAGTTACGGCTCAGGTTCGCGCCAGAAATTTTCTGGATGCGTCCCAGTTCGACTTCTTCGATTTCGCCAAACTTACTGAAGTCCACTTTCGGCCATGGCAGCATGCCAGGCAGACCGCCGCCGCTGGCAGCAGCCGGTGCTGCTTCAGCGCGTTTCACGGCCTCTTTAACGTAGCTCTGCACGTCTTCTTTCAGGATGCGACCTTTGCGGCCGGTGCCTTTGACTTTCGCCAGGTTAACACCGAACTCACGCGCCAGACGACGGATCACCGGGGTCGCGTGAACATAGGCATCGTTCTCTGCGAACTCGCCTTTGCTCTCCGCTTTGGCGGCGGCTGGTGCCGCGGCTTTAGCTTCGGCCTTCTCTGCCGGTGCCGGGGCATCCTGTTTCGCTGCTGCAGGAGCGGCGGCTGGCGCAGCACCTTCAACTTCAAACACCATGATCAGCGAGCCGGTGCTGACTTTGTCGCCAGTCGCCACTTTCAGCTCTTTCACGGTGCCCGCGAACGGGGCCGGGACTTCCATCGAGGCTTTGTCGCCTTCCACCACAATCAGTGACTGCTCAGCTTCAACTTTGTCGCCGACTTTCACCAGCACTTCAGTGACTTCAACTTCGTCACCGCCGATGTCCGGAACGTTAACCTCTTTTGCGCCCGCAGCCGCAGCCGGAGCCGTTGCCGCTTCTTCTTTAACTTCAGGTTTCACGTCAGCGGCCGGCGCTGCGCCTTCCGCTTCAAACACCATAATGTGTGAACCGGTGCTGACTTTGTCGCCGGTCGCGATTTTGATCTCTTTCACGGTACCCGCGAACGGGGCCGGGACTTCCATCGAGGCTTTGTCGCCTTCCACCACGATCAGGGACTGTTCGGCTTCAACTTTGTCGCCAACCTTCACCAGAATCTCAGTGACTTCGACTTCGTCACCGCCGATATCCGGAACATTGACATCTTTGCTGGCGGTAGCAGCGGCAGCCGCCGGGGCCGCGTCTGCTTTTTTCTCTGCGGCCGGTGCCGGTGCGGCTTCTGCCGCACCTTCCGCGTCAAACATCATGATCAGCGAGCCGGTTTCTACTTTGTCACCGGTGGCGATTTTGATCTCTTTGACCACGCCAGCCTGCGGCGAAGGCACTTCCATTGAGGCTTTGTCGCCTTCCACGGTGATCAGCGACTGTTCGGCTTCCACCTTGTCGCCAACTTTCACCAGAATCTCGGTGACTTCAACTTCGTCAGACCCGATATCCGGTACCTTAATTTCGATAGCCATTACTCTATTACCTCTTAAGCCAGACGCGGGTTAACTTTATCGGCATCGATACTGAATTTGGTGATCGCGTCGGCCACCACTTTCTTCTCGATCTCGCCGCGTTTAGCCAGCTCACCCAGCGCGGCAACCACCACATAAGATGCATCCACTTCGAAGTGATGACGCAGATTCTCACGGCTGTCAGAGCGACCAAAGCCATCGGTACCCAGTACGCGATAATCGCTGGCTGGGACATAGCTACGAACCTGCTCAGCGAACAGCTTCATGTAGTCGGTTGAAGCGACGGCCGGTGCATCGTTCATCACCTGCGCGATGTAAGGCACGCGCGGTTCTTCGGTCGGATGCAGCATGTTCCAGCGCTCACAATCCTGGCCATCACGAGCCAGTTCGGTGAACGAGGTGACGCTGTAGACGTCAGAGCCGATACCGTAGTCATTCGCCAGGATCTGCGCAGCTTCACGTACGTGACGCAGGATAGAGCCTGAACCCAGCAGCTGGACTTTGCCTTTGCTGCCCTCGACCGTTTCCAGCTTGTAGATACCCTTACGGATACCCTCTTCCGCACCCTGCGGCATCGCTGGCATGTGGTAGTTTTCGTTCAGCGTGGTGATGTAGTAGTAGACGTTTTCCTGCGCTTCGCCATACATCCGCACCAGACCGTCATGCATGATCACCGCGACTTCATACGCGTATGAAGGATCGTAGGAGATACAGTTCGGGATGGTCAGCGACTGAATGTGGCTGTGACCATCTTCATGCTGCAAACCTTCGCCGTTCAGTGTGGTACGACCGGAGGTGCCGCCGACCAGGAAGCCGCGCGCCTGTTGGTCGCCCGCCAGCCACATCAGATCGCCGATACGCTGGAAGCCGAACATCGAGTAATAGATGTAGAACGGGATCATCGGCAGGTTGTTGGTGCTGTAAGAGGTCGCCGCCGCCAGCCAGGATGAACCTGCGCCCAGCTCGTTGATCCCTTCCTGCAGAATCTGGCCTTTCTCGTCTTCTTTGTAGTAAGCCACCTGCTCGCGGTCCTGCGGGGTGTACTGCTGACCGTTCGGGCTGTAGATACCGATCTGACGGAACAGACCTTCCATACCAAAGGTACGCGCTTCATCGGCGAGGATCGGAACCAGACGATCTTTGATCGACTTGTTCTTCAGCATCACGTTCAGAGCACGCACAAAGGCGATGGTGGTTGAGATCTCTTTGTTCTGCTCTTCCAGCAGCGCACTGAACTCTTCCAGCGCTGGCATCTCCAGCTTTTCGGTGAACTTCGGCTGACGCGTCGGCAGGTAGCCGCCCAACTTCTCACGCTGACCGTGCAGATAGTTGTACTCTTCAGAGCCTTTGTCGAAGGTCACGTATGGCAGAGATTCAATCTTGTCATCCGCTACCGGCACGTTGAAGCGATCACGGATATAGCGCACGCCATCCATGTTCATCTTCTTCACCTGGTGAGCAATGTTTTTGCCTTCCGCGGTGTCGCCCATACCATAACCTTTGATGGTATGCGCCAGGATCAGCACCGGTTTGCCTTTGGTGTCCTGCGCTTTTTTCAGTGCCGCGTAGATTTTCTTCGGATCGTGGCCGCCACGGTTCAGTGCCCAGATTTCATCATCGGACATATCTTTAACCAGCGCGGCGGTTTCCGGATATTTACCAAAGAAGTGCTCGCGCACATAGGCACCATCACGGGATTTAAAGGTCTGGTAATCGCCGTCAACGGTTTCGTTCATCAGCTGAATCAGCTTGCCGCTGGTATCTTTACGCAGCAGCTCATCCCAGCGACCGCCCCAGATGACTTTGATCACTTCCCAGCCAGCACCGGCAAAGATGCCTTCCAGCTCGTTGATGATCTTACCGTTACCGGTGACCGGGCCATCCAGACGCTGCAGGTTGCAGTTGATGATGAAGACCAGGTTATCCAGTTTTTCACGGGTGGCGATGGTGATTGCGCCTTTTGATTCCGGCTCATCCATCTCGCCATCACCCAGGAAGGCATAGACGGTCTGTGCAGAGGTATCTTTCAGGCCACGGTGTTCCAGATATTTCAGGAACTTCGCCTGATAGATAGCCGACAGCGGACCCAGACCCATAGAAACGGTCGGGAACTGCCAGAATTCCGGCATCAGTTTCGGGTGCGGATAAGATGAGAGGCCTTTACCGGCCACTTCCTGACGGAAGTTGTTCATCTGCTCTTCGGTCAGACGACCTTCAAGGAACGCACGGGCGTAGATGCCTGGGGAAATGTGGCCCTGGAAGTAAACCAGGTCGCCGCCATCCTTCTCACTGCGCGCGCGGAAGAAGTGGTTAAAGCACACTTCATAAATGGTGGCAGAAGACTGGAAGGAGGACATATGGCCACCCAGTTCCAGATCTTTCTTCGATGCGCGCAGCACCGACATGATGGCGTTCCAGCGGATCGCGGAACGGATACGACGTTCAAGAGAGGTGTTGCCCGGATAGTCCGGTTCATCTTCAACGGCAATAGAGTTGATATAGTTGCTGATTGCAGAAGATCCTGCAGCAACGTTCACGCCGCCTTTGCGGGCTGCACCCAGTACCTGATCAATCAGATACTGCGCACGTTCAACACCTTCTTCACGGATGACCGATTCGATCGCCTGTAGCCAGTCACGAGTTTCAATCGGATCCACGTCATTGTGTAAACGTTCTGACATGGGTGTGTTCCTTATCTGTGTCTAATACGTTGAATAATCGGGAGCCTGTTACAGCACATGCAGGCAGGCTCGTCGCACATGTCCGTACGATCTTTGTCGCACGTTATTCCTTACGTTGCTGTAAACGACGCAGGGAGCGTTCTCGACGGCTCTGCTCCCGACTTCTGTCCAGCAAGATTTCCTCAATGAACGCCAGGTGACGGTGTGAAGCCTCGCGCGCTTTTTCCGGCTCACGAGCCACAATCGCCTCAAAGATTCTGGCGCGGTGACCGCTCACTTTCGCCAGCATTTCCCGGCGCGAGTAGAGCAATTCGAAATTCTGACGGACGTTTTGTTCCAGCATAGGGCCCATAGAGCGTAGCAAATGCAAAAGCACGACATTATGGGCTGCTTCTGTGACAGCGATCTGATACTGCATCACTGCGTCCGCTTCGGCGTCTAAGTCGCCGCTGTCCTGTGCCTGCTGGATCTGCAGATGGCAATCACGAATCCGCAGCAGATCCTCTTCGGTGCCGCGCAGTGCCGCATAATAAGCGGCGATGCCTTCTAAGGCGTGGCGCGTTTCCAGCAGATCAAATTGTGATTCCGGATGGTCGGCGAGAAGCTCTACGAGTGGATCGCTCATGCTTTGCCAGAGATGCTCCTGTACGAACGTTCCGCCACCCTGACGGCGTAGCAGTAATCCTTTGGCTTCTAAGCGCTGGATTGCTTCGCGGAGGGACGGACGTGAGACATCGAATTGTTTGGCGAGTTCGCGCTCGGGGAGCAGCTTCTCTCCCGGACGCAGCGTCCCTTCCATGATCAGGGATTCGAGCTGTTGCTCGATGGCGTCGGAGAGCTTGGGTTGGCGAATCTTACTGTAAGCCATCTTCCCTTCTTATTAGCCAATCGTCCGGAGTAAATTGGTAATACCAATTGTCAAAAGGTGCCGGTAAAGTAACAAAGTATTCACCTTGTGTCTATATGGTCCCGGTCACATTCCGCAACGGTGAAAGCCAGTGGTGACGCTAACTTGCGGTTAAAAAAATGAAAAATTACCCTGGAAGTAAATGTTAAATAACTTCACTTTTACCAAACCTTACACCCGTTTAGCCGCTAACCGCAGCGGCTACCATAAGCGAAACCTATTCGTCATCGGCATCATTTCATGGCAGAAATTTGCCTGTCACAGACGTGAGCTGGCGCTGTTTTTTCAGTCAATGCCCAGCACGAAAAGCGAAAGCAGGTGCAAAGCGATTCGCTTATCACTATTCTTGTCGCCAGGGTAGCGCCTGGCAGCAGACAGCACGCCGGATACCGTAAAATAATCAATACGTTAATGTAACCACTTCCTTACAGCGGACTGCGCTGCGAACGAAGAATAAAAACATCACGAGGTTTGTATGGAACAACAGCAAGGCGAAGCGCTGAAACGCGGTCTGAAGAACCGCCATATTCAGCTCATCGCGCTGGGTGGTGCGGTGGGGACCGGCCTGTTTCTCGGCAGTGCGTCGGTCATTGAATCCGCCGGACCGGCAGTCATTCTGGGGTATGCCATTGCCGGTTTTATTGCCTTTTTAATCATGCGTCAGTTGGGCGAAATGGTCGTAGAGGAGCCGGTTGCCGGCAGCTTCAGCCACTTCGCCTATAAATACTGGGGCAACTTTGCTGGCTTCGCATCGGGCTGGAACTACTGGGTGCTCTATGTGCTGGTAGCGATGGCAGAGCTGACCGCTGTCGGTAAATATATCCAGTTCTGGTGGCCTGACTTCCCGACCTGGGCCTCGGCCGCCATCTTCTTTGTGATGATCAACGCCATTAACCTGACCAACGTGAAAGTGTTTGGTGAGATGGAGTTCTGGTTCGCCATTATTAAAGTGGTCGCGGTGATTGGCATGATCCTGTTCGGCGGCTGGCTGCTGTTCAGCGGTCACGGCGGCCCGCAGGCCACCGTACGCAACCTGTGGGAACAGGGCGGATTCTTCCCGCATGGCCTCGGCGGGCTGGTGATGGTGATGGCGATCATCATGTTCTCGTTTGGTGGTCTGGAGCTGGTGGGGATCACCGCGGCAGAAGCGGATAATCCGGAAACCAGCATTCCTAAAGCGACCAATCAGGTGCTGTGGCGCATCCTGATTTTCTATATCGGTTCGCTGGCGGTGCTGCTGTCACTGATGCCGTGGACCCGCGTTACCGCAGACGTCAGCCCGTTCGTCTTCATCTTCCACGAACTGGGTGATGCGATGGTGGCTAATGCGCTGAACGTGGTGATCCTGACGGCGGCGCTGTCGGTCTATAACAGCTGCGTGTACTGCAACAGCCGTATGCTGTTTGGTCTGGCGCAGCAGGGCAACGCGCCGAAAGCGCTGCTGAAAGTGGACCGCCGCGGCGTGCCGGTGCTGACCATTCTGGTGTCAGCCGTCGCCACTGCGCTCTGCGTGTTAATCAACTACCTGATGCCGGGCGAGGCTTTTGGCCTGCTGATGTCACTGGTGGTTTCGGCGCTGGTGATCAACTGGGCGATGATCAGCCTGGCGCACCTCAAGTTCCGTCGTAAGAAAGATCAGCAAGGGGTGACTACCCGCTTCAAAGCGCTGCTCTATCCGGTAGGTAACTGGATTTGCCTGATCTTCCTGGCGGCGATTCTGGTGCTGATGGCAACCACGCCGGGCATGGCGATCTCCGTCTGGCTGATTCCGGTCTGGCTGGTGATTCTGGGGATTGGTTACTTCATTAAGAATCAGGCCCAGAAAGCCTGATAAGCCCTGACCTGCTGCAGCGCCGTGGCGTGCTGCAGCAGGCATTCCGCCTCATCCGCCGCCTGGCGCTAAAGCCCGATCCAGTTCACACTTCTCCCCGCGCACCTGTTTTGTCCATCTTCATGGCGATTTACTCCCAGTCATCTCTCTGATTTAGCGACAATAATTCCTGTTCACACCGGATGCGCAGGAGAGAACCATGAAAGGTGCAGCCCTCTCGTTTCGAGAAAAACTGGGTTATGGCATGGGCGATGCCGGATGCAACATGATTGGCGGTGCCATCATGCTGTTCCTCAACTACTTCTATACCGATGTTTTTGGTTTAGCCCCGGCGCTGGTCGGCACACTGCTGCTGTCGGTGCGGGTGCTGGACGCGGTGACCGATCCGATTATGGGCGCGGTTGCCGATCGCACCCAGAGCCGCTGGGGCCGCTTCCGCCCGTGGCTGCTGTGGGTCTCGGTTCCCTATGTGCTGTTCAGCGTGCTGATGTTTACCACGCCGGACTGGACCTACCATAACAAGGTCATCTGGGCGTTCGTCACCTACTTCCTGATGTCGCTGACCTACACCGCCATCAACATTCCTTACTGCTCGCTGGGCGGCGTGATTACCAACGATCCCGGCGAACGCGTCTCCTGTCAGTCTTACCGCTTCGTGATGGTCGGCATCGCTACGCTGATCCTGTCGATGTCGCTGCTGCCGATGGCGGAATGGTTTGGCGGCGAAGACAAGGCGCGCGGCTATCAGATGGCGATGACCGTGCTGGCGACTATCGGTCTGGCGATGTTCCTGTTCTGCTTTGCCACGGTGCGTGAGCGTATTCACCCCGCCGTTCCCAGCAATGACGACCTGAAGAAAGATCTGCGCGACGTCTGGAAAAACGATCAGTGGGTGCGCATTCTGCTGCTGACCTTCTGCAACGTCTGTCCCGGCTTTATCCGTATGGCCGCCACCATGTATTACGTCACCTGGGTGATGGGGCAATCGACCCATTTCGCCACGCTGTTTATCAGCCTCGGCGTGATTGGCATGATGTTCGGCAGTACGCTGGCAAAAGTGCTGACCGATCGCTGGTGTAAGCTCAAGGTCTTCTTCTGGACCAACATTGCGCTGGCGCTGTTCTCCAGTGCGTTTTACTGGATCGATCCGCACGCCACGCTGATGGTGGTGATCGCTTACTTTGTGCTGAATATCCTGCATCAGATCCCGTCGCCGCTGCATTGGTCGCTGATGGCCGATGTTGATGACTATGGCGAATGGAAAACCGGCAAGCGCATCACCGGTATCAGCTTCTCCGGTAACCTGTTCTTTCTCAAAGTGGGACTGGCGGTCGCCGGGGCGATGGTCGGCTTCCTGCTGTCGATCTACGGCTACAATGCCGGGGCTAAACAGCAGTCGCCGGAGGCCATTAACGGCATCATGCTGCTGTTTACCGTGATCCCGGGCATTGGCTATCTGATTACGGCAGGTGTGGTACGGCTGATGAAGGTCGACCGTAAAATGATGCTCACTATTCAGCAGGATCTCGCGCTGCGTCGCGAAAATTTCCGTGATTTACAGACTGTTCGCACACGCGACGGCGTTGTCCCGCAAACCGGAGAAGTAAAATGACCGCTATCCTGCCTAACCCTTTTATCGAGCAGCGCGCCGACCCGTTTATTCTGCGTCATGATCAACACTACTACTTTATCGCCTCAGTGCCGGAATATGACCGGCTGGAGATCCGTCGTGCCGATACGCTGGCCGGTCTGCGCACTGCCGAACCGGTAGTGGTATGGCGCAAGCCGGACAGCGGTCCCTGCAGCGAGCTGATCTGGGCGCCGGAACTGCACTTTATCGACGGCCAGTGGGTGATCTATTTCGCGGCTGCGCCGACACGCGACATCAAAGATGGCCTGTTTCAGCACCGGATGTATGCGCTGGTGTGTGATGCGGCCGATCCGCTGCAGGGTGAATGGCAGCCGTGTCGTCGGGTATTCAGCCAGTTCGACAGTTTCTCGCTGGATGCCACCCACTTCGTGCATCAGGGCAAGAACTGGTATCTGTGGGCGCAGAAAGATCCGTCGATTCCCGGCAACTCCAACCTCTATCTGGCCGAGCTGCTCAACCCCTGGACGCTGAAAGGGACGCCGGTGATGCTGAGCCGGCCTGAATATGAGTGGGAATGTGCCGGGTTTAGCGTTAACGAAGGCGCGGCGGTGATCCGCCACGGTGACCGGCTGTTTGTCACCTACTCGGCCAGCGCCACCGATGAGAATTACTGTCTGGGCCTGTTGTCGATTGCGATGGATGCCGATCCGCTCGACGTCACGGCATGGCAGAAATCTGCCCGGCCGGTGTTTGTGTCGAGCTGGGATAATCATCAGTATGGGCCGGGCCACAACAGTTTTACCCAGGATGAGGCGGGACGCGACGTGCTGGTTTACCACGCGCGCAACTACACCGAAATTGAGGGCGACCCGTTATGGGACCCGAACCGCCATACCCGGCTGAAGTATTTTGACTGGCGGGCAGATGGCACACCCGATTTTGGCGTGCCGCCCGCCGATCACACCAGCGTGCCGTAGATCGTCAGCAACGCCACGGCCACGACCAGCACCAGTGAAGTTCGTTTTGCTAACGCCACGGCAACCCGTGGCGTTTCGACTTTATCGGTGTGTGGATCGCGCGACAGCGAGAACTGCGCCAGGCTGGTCAGCACCTGATACTGCGAACGATGACGGTCGGTGAGCGAGGCAAACCACGCCGGCAACGCTTTCTCGCCGTGCCCCAGCAAGGCGTAGGCCACACCGGCCAGTCGCACCGGGATCCAGTCGAGCACATGCAGTATGCCATCGACGCCAGACTGCGCACGCGCCATCGGCGTGCCCTGTTTTGCCAGCCAGCCCTGCCAGGCACGCAGGAAGGCGTATCCCACCAGCAGCACCGGACCCCAGGCCCCGCCGACCACCAGCCAGAACATCGGCGCGAGGTAGAAGCGGAAGTTAATCCAGATCAGCGCATTCTGCAGTTCGCGCAGAAATTCGCGCTCGCTGCACTCTACCGGCACACCGTGTATCAGAGTCAGCTCGGCCGCCATCGCCTGATGCGCAGCCGCATCATCATGGCTGGCCGCTTTCAGGTAGGTGTGATAATGCTGTCGCACCGACCCCGCGCCGATACACAGCAGCCCGACGACGATCCAGAACAGCAGTTGCAGTACGCCAAACAGCAGGCCTTTCAGGCTCCAGACCACCAGCGCCGTCACGGCCATCACTAGTAGCGTCATCAGCAGGGTACGCACCATTGAGACATGCTGGCGGCGACGAAAAAACGGCTCCAGCCGGTGTTCCAGCTGCCAGTGCTCGCCCAGCTTAAACAGGCGTTCCCAGCCTAAAACCAACAACAAGGTAAACAACGTCATACTGACTCCGCAAAAATCAGGATTTTTGCTGCGTTAACAGCTGCTTATAGTAGCCCCAGTCAAAAGCAGGTCCGGGATCGGTTTTGCGCGCCGGTGCGATATCACTGTGTCCGGTAATGCGCGCAGGCGTCAGCGGGTAGTGCTGCAACAGCAGTTGCGTGACCCGTTGCAGCGACTGGTATTGCGCTTCGGTATAGGGATCGCTATCCGTACCTTCCAGTTCAATACCGATGGAGAAGTCGTTGCAGTTCTCACGGCCTTCAAACTGCGACACGCCAGCATGCCAGGCACGTTTATCAAAGGAAACGTACTGTACGATCTCGCCATCACGACGAATCAGGCAGTGCGCCGCCACGCGCAGTGCGGCAATGTCTGCGAAATAAGGATGCGCATCCGGCGGCAACGTGCCGGTGAACAATTTATCGATCCACGGGCCACCAAATTCGCCTGGCGGTAAGCTGATATTGTGGATCACCAGCAGCGAAGGCGCCTCATCGTCGGGTCGCTCATTACAATGCGGCGAGGGGACCTGACGTACCCCGGTCAGCCAGCCATGTTCAATTTTCATGCTGCATTTCCTTATTCAATCAGGCTGAGAATAGCATGAATAGTAAGGGATTATTGCCTCTAAATGCGTCGCTGAGCCGCCAGACGAGCGGCGCGTGTTAAGGATACTAAACAAAATTACGTCCATCGCTGGTACGCGATTACGGTTCAGGCTATTGTGGACACCTTACTCACCATCCCATTTTGGAGTTCAACGCTTATGTCTTCGCGTGGTTATGATCCAGACAGCCGCCGTCAGGCTTTGATTAGACGCATCGAAGGTGATATTCCCGAGGCGGTTGCGCGTGCGTTACAGGAAGATCTTGGCGGCGAAATTGATGCCGACCGTGATATCACCGCTCAGCTGTTACCGGCTGAAACGCAGGCCCATGCTCAGGTGATTACCCGTGAAGCGGGTGTTTTCTGTGGTAAACGCTGGGTCGAGGAGGTGTTTATTCAGCTCGGCTCACACGCAACCCTGACCTGGCATGTCGCGGATGGTGATCGGATCGAAGCTGACCAGCCGCTGTTCGATATCAAGGGTCCGGCACGATTGCTGTTGACCGCTGAACGTACCGCGCTCAATTTTGTTCAGACCCTCTCGGGCGTTGCCACCGAAGTCAGCCGCTATGTGGCGCTGCTGGCGGGCAGTCAGACGCAACTGCTGGACACGCGAAAAACCCTGCCCGGCCTGCGCACCGCACTGAAATATGCCGTCCTGTGCGGCGGCGGCAGTAACCATCGCCTGGGCCTCTCCGATGCCTATCTGATTAAAGAGAATCACATTATTGCCAGCGGATCGATCCGTCAGGCGGTGGAAAAGGCGCAATGGCTGCAGCCGGATGTGCCGGTAGAGGTAGAAGTGGAATCGCTGGATGAGCTGAGTCAGGCGCTGGAGGCAGCAGCAGATATTGTGATGCTGGATAACTTCAGCCTGGAGCAGATGCGTGCGGCGGTAGCGCTGAATCAGGGGCGCGCGCTGCTGGAAGTCTCGGGCAACGTCACGGAAACCACGCTCCCCCAGATTGCGCAGACCGGCGTCGATTATGTCTCGGTGGGTGCGCTGACCAAACATGTGCGTGCACTCGATTTATCGATGCGTTTTCAGCAGCAGTAAGCTCGCGCGCCGTGCCGCCAGCACGGCGCTTTATGCGATCCCGCTTCCATAACGATTTCGGCTGCACTGCAAGCCATGACTCTCTTCTCGTCTTCTTTTCCATTGTTTCACTCTGCGTCTGTGATTCCTCAAGCCCCTTTTTTAGTCTGTCGGCTTCTTAAACTGGAGAAGACGAAATGGATTATCAACGTGGATTTACCCTGGTCGAACTGATGATTGTGGTGGGCATTGTGGCGATCCTCAGCGCCATTGGCCTGCCTGCTTACCAAAACTATCTGCAGCGCGCAGCGCTCACCGACATGCTGCAAACGATGGTGCCGTATAAAACCGCAGTGGAGCTCTGTGCGCTGGAGCGCGGCGGCCCGACGCCCTGTCAGGCTGGCGAACACGGCATTCCTGCTGCCAGAAGCTCGCGCTATGTTTCCGCCCTAAGCGTCACCAATGGCGTCATCACCCTGACCGGCCAGGAGAGCCTGAATGGGTTAAGCGTCGAGATGCTGCCGGTATGGGACAGCACCGAAGGCGGCATCAGCTGGCAACGTAGCTGCACCAGCAGCAACAGCAGCCTGCGTGACAATTGCCTTGAGCAGTTCCGCTTTGCCGATAAAGGAGCCGCCGATGAAGCCTGATGCGGCGATTGCGGCATTATGCCAGCGCTATCGCGCCCTGGTGCTGCACCATGATGCCGGCCAGCTACGGGTTGCCGTGGCGGAAACGGTGCCGCCGGGGCTGGCTGAGGCTCTGCATTTTGCCAGCCAGTGCCAGATTGAGATTGAGTGCTGGCCCCAGGCGCGTCTCGACCAGTTGCAGCACAGTGAAAAACCGCTGTCAGCACGCGAAGATGCTCCTTCAGAGTCAGCCATTGAGGCAACGCAGCAGATACTGCAGCAGGCGCTGGAGCGTCGCGCATCAGACATTCACATTGAACCCTGGCGGGATGGGCTAAGAGTCAGGCTGCGGATTGATGGTGTCCTGCATCCGCTCTCAGCACTGCCAGCCATCCCGCCCGCCGCATTGCTGGCTCGTCTTAAAATCCTTGGCGGCCTGGATATTGCCGAACGCCGGTTACCGCAGGATGGTCAGTTCAGCCTGGAGATTGCCGGCAAACCGGCCTCGTTTCGCCTTGCCACGCTACCGATTCACGGCGGGGAAAAAGCCGTGGTCCGGCTGTTGCAGAGTGAAAGCGCCGCACTATCGCTGGATAAGCTGGGGCTTCCCGCCGCCCAGTTACGCCTGCTCTGCTCGGCGCTGGCGCAGCCACAAGGGCTGATCCTGGTGACCGGACCGACCGGCAGCGGCAAAACCTTCACGCTCTATAGCGGGCTTAGTGCGCTGAATACGCCCGACAAAAACCTCTGTAGTGTTGAAGATCCGATAGAGATACCGTTACCCGGCATCAATCAGACGCAGATTCACAGTAAAAACGGGCTCGACTTCCATCGCGTGCTGCGTGCGCTGCTGCGTCAGGATCCGGATGTAATTATGGTCGGCGAGATCCGCGATGCAGAAACCGCCGAGATTGCGGTTAAGGCCGCACAGACCGGGCATCTGGTGCTCTCGACCCTGCATACCAACTCAACCGCCGAAACCCTGACGCGCCTTCGACAGATGGGTATTCCCGGTTACCTGCTGGGGTCGGCGCTACGGCTGATCGTGGCGCAGCGCCTGGTACGGCGTCTCTGCCCGCACTGTCGTCAGCCGGCTCAGGCGGTAGCGCACTACCCTGCCGAATTCTGGCCCGGGACCTTACAGACCTGGCGCGCGCCCGGCTGCGATCACTGCTTCTCCGGCTACTTTGGCCGGCTGGCGCTGTTTGAACTGCTGCCGGTGAACGCCAGGCTGCAAAACGCCATTGCGGCAGAGATGCCGCTTGAGAATCTGCTTGCTCTGGCAAAGCAGCAGGGGCTGCGTACCCTGCTTGCCTCCGGGCTGGAGGCGGTGAGCCGGGGCGATACCTCGCTGGAAGAGATGCAGCGGGTTATCGGACTGGAAGATGGCTAATCCGGCGCTGTTTCGCTGGCAGGCCGTCGATAGCCAGGGCGAGCTGCAAAGCGGTCAGCTGCTGGCTATCGACAGTGAAAACCTGTTGCTGATGCTGGCACAGCGCGATCTGCTGCCGGTCAGCTGGAAACGTGACAAGGTCTGGCGCCAGGCGGACTGGAAATGGCAGCACAAAACCGATCTGATTCGCCAGCTGGCTACCCTGCTTAAAGCCGGTTTGCCGCTGGCCGAGAGTCTCGCCCTGCTGGCTGAAGGCCATCCCCATGCTGGCTGGCGTGCACTGATGATGGCGCTACATCATCGGGTCATCAGCGGTCAGCCCTTTTCACAGGCGCTGCGTGAGTGGCCGCAGATCTTTCCGGCCCTTTACCCGGCTTTGATGGAGGTCGGTGAACTGACCGGACAACTGGATGTTTGCTGCAATGAACTGGCCCGGCAGCAGACCCGCCAACATCAGTTATGGCGTCAGGTCGTGAAGGCGCTTCGCTATCCCCTGTTCATTCTGCTGGTGGCGCTGGCCGTCAGCTGCGGCATGCTGCTGTTCGTTCTGCCGGAGTTTGTCGCGGTCTACGCCTCGTTTGACGCGCCCTTACCAGCCTTTACCGCCGCAGTGATACAGCTTTCTGCCGCGTTGCAGCAATGGGGGTTGCTGATAGCCAGCGTACTGTTGCTGACGCTGGTGAGCTGGCAGCAACTGCGGCGGCGCTCAGCAGACTGGCAGCGATGGGAACAGCGACTGTTTTTACGTCTCCCGCTGCTCTCCGGGCTCTGGCGCGGTTCACAGTTAACCCAGATTTACACCATTCTGCATCTGACACAGCATGCCGGATTAACCCTGTTACAGGGGCTTGCCGCCGTCGAGGTGACACTCTCTTCACTGTTATGGCGGGAAGCGATTGCCGGTTTGCAGCAGCATATCGCCGAAGGGAAACCGCTGCATCAGGCGCTGGCACAGCATCCACTATTTACCGCGCTCTGTGGTCAGTTGATTCGCGTCGGTGAAGAGGCGGGTGCATTGGATTTGATGCTGGCACGGCTGGCTGAATGGCATGAGGGGCAAACCCGTGAACGGGCTGACACGCTGGCCGCCTCGCTGGAACCCATGATGATGGTCGTGATTGGCGGCATTGTCGGCACGCTGGTGATCGCGATGTATCTGCCGGTATTCGGATTAGGTGATGCGATGCATTAAGGCGCGCATTTTGCGCGCCTTAATGTGAAGTCAGATAAGTAAGATGTGACACCCGCTGAGGAGCCTCAGATGGAGGTCGATCGATGGATGAGCAACCCTAAACCACGCCTGGTGCGTCGGTATCGGAACTGACGGTCAAAGCCTGACCGCCGGTAACCGATCAACCATCATTAACTCGCCATCATCTGCCATCTGCCATCTGCCATCTGCCATCTGCCATCTGCCATCTGCCATCTGCCATCTGCCATCTGCCATCTGCCATCTGCCACTGACCATCTATCACTGATCATCTGTCACTGACTATTAATCACTGACTCTCGCTGGATCATTAACGATTAAAAACGCGGTTTTCCTGCTCGGCTACCCGAATAAAGGTCGTGCGTTTCGTCAGCTCTTTCAGACGCTCGGCACCTACATAGGTGCAGGCTGAACGCAGGCCGCCCAGAATATCACGCGCGGTTTCAGCCACCGGGCCGCGCAACGGCAACTTCACGGTTTTCCCTTCCGCTGCACGATACTCTGCCACACCACCGACATGACGCTTCATTGCCGACTCTGAACTCATGCCATAAAACAGCATGAAACTTTCGCCATTTTCTTCGACGACTCGCCCTTCGCATTCATCGTGTGCGGCCAGCATTCCGCCCAGCATCACGAAATCAGCGCCGCCACCAAAGGCTTTGGCAATATCGCCCGGCACCGAACAACCGCCGTCGCTGACAATCTGACCGCTCAGGCCGTGCGCCGCATCAGCACACTCAATCACCGCTGAGAGCTGCGGATAACCCACGCCGGTCTTCACCCGTGTGGTACAGACCGATCCGGGTCCTATGCCCACTTTGACAATATCGGCACCTGACAGAATCAGCTCTTCTACCATTTCTCCGGTCACCACATTTCCGGCACAGATCGTTTTGCCAGGAAAGGCTTCGCGGGCACGCTGCAGAAAATCGACAAAATGCTGGGAATAGCCGTTGGCAACGTCAATGCAGATAAACTGCAGTTTCTCTGACAGCGCCATAATGGCGTTCAGCTTAGTGAAATCAGCTTCAGAGGTACCGGTAGAGACCATTACCGAGTTCAAAACCGTCTCGGGCACGCGCTGAATGAAGGCACGCCAGTCATCTACGCTGTAATGCTTATGTACCGCCGTCAGAATATTAAAGCTGGCCAGCGCTTCCGCCATCAGAAAGGTGCCGACGGTATCCATGTTAGCGGCAATCACCGGCACGCCGCTCCAGCTCAGGCCGGAGTGCTTAAAGGTAAAACTGCGCTCCAGCTCAACCTGTGAGCGGCTTTTCAACGTAGAACGTTTTGGCCGGATTAAGACGTCTTTAAAGCCCAGTTTCAAATCTTCTTCAATACGCATCTGTTATGTCCTGGTGAGTGGCAACGAACCGCGGTCCGCGAAGCCAGCACGGCTCCAGTGACCTTATGATACGCGCGTATCGTCCGGCGACAAGACTGCGAATTTCACTTTATTTACGCTACAATCCGTTAAATTTAGCTGAGCGTTATCGTTGTGATCTGGCGCGCATTTTTGCCTTTGTGAACCAGACCTTTAACATGAACCTGTGTCCAAAAGAGAAGTCAGATGGGAAATAGGCCCTATACCATAGCGCTGACAGGGGGAATCGGTAGCGGTAAAAGCTCGATTGCCCGGCAGTTTGCTGCGTTCGGGGTCAACATTATCGATGCTGACCTGATTGCACGGGAAGTCGTTGAGCCCGGAACGCCCGCGTTACAGGCGATAGAAGCGCGTTATGGCGCCGCTATCCTGACCGAACAGGGCAGCCTGGATCGTGCGCGGTTACGCGATATTATTTTTCAGACGCCGGAAGAGAAAAACTGGTTAAACGCCCTGCTGCATCCGCTGATTAACGCCCGCACCCAACAGCTGATCGCCGAAGCCACTTCGCCTTATGTGCTGTGGGTAGTGCCATTACTGGTAGAAAATCAGCTACAGCACCAGGCTGATCGGGTACTGGTGATTGATGTCGACGAAGCGACGCAGATCGCCCGCACCCGGCAGCGCGACCAGATTTCACTTGCTCAGGCGCAACGTATTCTTGCGGCACAGGCCACGCGGCAGCAACGCCTCGCCTGTGCCGATGACATTATTGATAACAGTGGCGAGCCTGAAGACGCATTGCCACAGGTTGCCGAACTTCATCAGCGCTATCTCAGGCTGGCGGCAACGAAACAGGATTAACACCATGAGCACACCCGTTCTGTTTGAACATCCCCTGAATGAAAAAATGCGCACCTGGCTACGGGTTGAGTTTCTGATTAATCAGTTAGATGAGACCATCCCGCTGGATAAAACCGTCAACGCCCTGACCTTTTTTCGTCTGATCGGCGAACTGCTCGATATTTTTGAGCGCGGCGATATGCGCACCGAGTTACTGAAAGAGCTGGAGCGCCAGCAGCAGAAGCTCCGCGCCTGGGCGGATGTGCCCGGCGTGGATATGACGCTGGTCGATGCCCTGCGTGACAAGTTAAAAATGCAGGCAACCCAGCTGATGAATGCGCCACGGATGGGGCAGCAACTGCGTGAGGATCGCCTGATTGCGCTGGTGCGCCAGCGTCTGAGTATCCCAGGCGGCTGCTGTAGTTTTGATTTGCCTGGCCTGCACATCTGGCTGCACCTGCCGCAGGAAGCGCGCGATGCTCAGGTCGAGGCCTGGATGCAGACGCTGGTGCCGCTGCATCATGCGCTGGCGATGATCCTCGATCTGATCCGTCAGTCAGGCACATTTCGTACCCAGACCAGCCTGAATGGCTTTTATCAGGACAATGCTGAAGGTGCGGACCTGCTGCGCCTGCAGCTGTCGCTGGAGGATGCGCTCTATCCACAGGTCTCCGGACATAAAAGCCGTTATGCCATTCGTTTTATGCCGCTTGATAGTGAGCGTGGCGAGGTTCCGGCCCGACTCAATTTTCAACTGGCCTGTTGTTAGAGGTGAATATGCAGCAAGAAGTGATGACCGTCGCCTGTCCACAGTGCGGCAAAGATGTGATTTGGGATGAGCTCAGCCCGTGGCGGCCGTTTTGCAGCAAGCGCTGCCAGCTGATCGATTTAGGGGAATGGGCCGCTGAAGAGAAACGTATTCCCAGCAGCGGCGACCTGAATGACAGCGATAACTGGAGTGAAGAGGACCATTAATCGTCAGGTGGAGCCCACGGCTCCGCCCTGTCAGAGCTCGCCGGCGACCAGGCGAGCAATCAGTGGGTGATTGGCCGGCGGAAACTCCTCGGCGACCAACGCCTGCTGATCAACCCAACGTTGCGGCTGCCCCTCTTTGCCCCACGGCTCGCCCTTCCAGCCTTCGACCAGGAAGAAGTGCAGCGTTACCCGTAAATCCTCATAACTGTGGTCAGCCTGTCCAATCGGATGCGCCTCGGTAACCTCGATGCCGGTCTCTTCATGCAACTCGCGAATCAGCCCCTGTTCAGCGCTCTCACCCGCTTCGATCTTGCCGCCGGGAAATTCCCATTTATTGGCCATATAGGAGGTTGCTGCGCGCTGAGCAAGGAAAATCTGTTTATCGGCATTGCGGATAATACCAACCGCGACCTGCAGGTGCTTCATGAAGAATATCCTGGTAATGTTGGATGAATGAAGGATGAGTGTAAAACAGGGTGTGACGGATGTTAATCGCTTTGGCCTGCCGCCCTCATCCGGCTCAACGCTGCGGCAATAAAAAAGGAGCCAGAGGCTAACGCTCGTCAGTTAAGCGACAGGTGATAACGCAGTCTGGTGCCGAGCCGGGGCTGGCGCGGTCCTCGCGCCGCTGCGCGGTGCCTTCACTTCATTTCTCTGCCTCACGGCCCGGCAGCAGCAGAGGTGCGCAGGCCCGCACTCCGGCACGCCTGCACAAAAAAAAGCTGCCACGTTTAACCGTGACAGCCTTTGCAAATCTAACCTTAACTGATCAGCATTGAGCCAAAGGCTCCTTTTTCATCAGTGCTTAATCTCAGGCCAGACGACCGTGGCACTGCTTATACTTTTTACCTGAACCACATGGGCAGGGATCGTTGCGGCCGACTTTGCGTTCGCCACTCTGCTGCGCCAGCGCTTCTGCCGCCAGCGTCTCTTCTTCAACGTGACTCAGTTGCTGCTGCTGGGCCAGACGTTCAGCCTCTTCGCGACGTTGCTGCTCCATCGCTTCAACCTCTTCCGGCATCCGCACCTGCACTTTGCTCAGCGTACTGATCACTTCATATTTCAGTGACTCCAGCATGGCGGCAAACATGGCGAACGACTCACGTTTGTACTCCTGCTTCGGATCTTTCTGCGCGTAACCACGCAGATGGATACCCTGACGCAGGTAGTCCATCGCTGCCAGATGCTCTTTCCACAGCGAATCCAGCGTCTGCAACATCACGCCTTTTTCGAAGTTACGCATCATCTCAGCGCCAACCACCTCTTCTTTGGCGGCATAGTTCTCCATCGCATGCGTCATGATGCGCTCACGTAGCACCTCTTCATGCAGATCCGGCTCTTTATCCAGCCATTCCGCAATCGGCAGGTTAAGATCGAAATCGGTACGCAGACGCTCTTCCAGACCCGGCACATCCCACATCTCTTCCAGTGACTGCGGCGGAATGTAGGTATCGATGGTCGCTTTATAGACGTCATGGCGAATGCTATTGATGGTTTCGCTCACATCCGACACATCCAGCAGTTCGTTACGCTGGCTGTAGATGGCGCGACGCTGATCGTTGGCTACATCATCATATTCCAGCAGCTGCTTACGAATATCGAAGTTACGGCTTTCCACTTTACGTTGCGCGTTGGCAATAGCTTTGGTGACCCACGGGTGCTCAATCGCTTCACCTGGCTTCATCCCCAGTTTACGCATCATGTTTGAGACGCGATCCGAGGCAAAAATACGCATCAGCGCATCTTCCATTGACAGGTAGAAGCGTGAAGAACCGGCATCACCCTGACGACCAGCACGACCACGCAGCTGGTTATCAATACGACGCGATTCGTGACGCTCGGTACCGACAATGTGCAAACCACCGGACGCCAGTACTGCATCATGGCGAATCTGCCATGCGGCTTTGATCTCTTCGATTTGTGCTTCGGTCGGGTTTTCCAGTTCAGCGACTTCAGCGTGCCAGCTGCCGCCGAGCATAATGTCGGTACCACGACCGGCCATGTTGGTGGCGATGGTGACCGCACCAGGCTGACCCGCCTGGGCCACGATCTCCGCTTCGCGGGCGTGGAATTTGGCGTTCAGAACGTTGTGTTTGATACCGGCACGCGTCAGTTCGTTCGATACCACTTCCGATTTTTCAATCGAAATAGTCCCGACCAGTACCGGCTGGCCGTTGGCGGTCCGCTCACGGATATCTTCGATGATCGCATCGATCTTCTCTTTCTCGGTCATGTAGACCAGATCGGCCAGATCTTTACGCACCATCGGGCGGTTGGTCGGCACCACAATGGTGTCGAGCTTGTAGATAGAGCTGAATTCGAACGCTTCGGTGTCTGCCGTACCGGTCATACCGGCCAGTTTTTCGTAAATACGGAAGTAGTTCTGGAAAGTGATAGAGGCCAGCGTCTGGTTCTCGTTCTGGATCTCAACGCCTTCTTTGGCTTCAATCGCCTGATGCAGACCGTCAGACCAGCGACGACCCTGCATGGTACGACCGGTGTGTTCATCCACGATCACCACTTCGCCATCTTTCACGATGTAATCGACATCGCGGGTAAACAGTGCATGGGCGCGCAGTGCCGCGGTAACGTGGTGCATCAGCATGATGTTGGTCGGCGAATAGAGGGATTCGCCCGCTTCCATGATGCCCTGGCTGACCAGCAGCTCTTCCACTTTGACCAGACCGCGTTCAGACATATGCGCCTGACGCGCTTTTTCATCGACCCAGAAGTCGCCTTCACCCTGATAGGTTTCCGTATCTTCTTTATCCTGGCGAACCAGATGCGGGATGATCTTGTTCACTTTGGTGTAGAGCTCAGAACTGTCTTCCGCGGGTCCTGAAATGATCAGTGGCGTACGCGCTTCATCGATCAGGATGGAGTCAACTTCATCCACCAGCGCGTAATGCAGTTTACGCTGCACGCGCTCTTCCGGGCTGAAAGCCATGTTGTCGCGCAGGTAATCGAAGCCATATTCGTTGTTGGTGCCGTAAGTGATGTCAGCCGCGTACGCTTCGCGCTTCGCCACCGCAGGCAGGCCCGACATGTTGATGCCGACGGTCAGGCCGAGGAATTCAAACAGTGGGCGGTTATTCTCGGCATCACGCTGTGCCAGATAGTCATTGACGGTAACGACGTGTACGCCTTTACCCGAGAGCGCATTCAGATAGGCTGGCAGCGTTGCGGTCAGGGTTTTACCTTCACCGGTACGCATCTCCGCGATGCAGCGGTCGTTCAGCACCATACCGCCAATCAGCTGGACGTCGAAGTGACGCATACCGAACACACGCTTACTCGCTTCACGCACGGTAGCAAACGCTTCCGGAATCAGGCTTTCCAGCGTCTCGCCTTTTTTCAGACGTTCGCGGAACAGTTCGGTTTTGCCTTTCAGTTCATCATCAGAGAGCTTTTCAAAGTCCGGCTCCATCTTGTTGATGACGTCTACCACTTTACGCATGCGACGCAGAGTACGATCGTTACTGCTACCAAAAACCTTGGTTAACATTTTGATTAACATAGTAAATATATTCTCAATTCAGCCGGAGCATTCCGGCCTGCAAAATCTAAACAGAGTGAATAAAACCAAAAATATTAGCAGAACAATCGGGCGGGTCCGGCGCGAATACCATGCACGCGGGCATGCCATTCAACCCATGAGCGGGTTGGCGCGGTAAACAGAGGCGGCGTTGAGAGCGTCTGCGGCGCAGCGCGCAGCGCAGAGTGAGATGTCAGTAAATCATGCAGCGAATCGATCAACGCCAGCTTTTGAGCCGCCAGCGGCAACGTCTGCTGTTCCGCCTGCGCCTGGGGCGTGAGCGTGAAAGAGAGGTGGCGAATAACAGTGCGGATGGCGTGCTGGTGCCAGTAGTCGACATTGAAACTGGGACGGCGTGCCGCTTCCTGAAGGCGAATCAGGTGATCAAAGCGCGCGGCGTTACCCATAAACAGGCTACTGGCTGGCGATTCAGACGAGGTATTGAGTTCAGAACTTTGCGCGCAGGCAGGTAAGCCGAGACTGGCCGCGACCATCCCTAACAGGAGATGAGGCCAGAAATAGCGTCTACCTAATTGTCGCCAGCGCAGAAGAATTCCGATCACAACCTTTCCATCGCGCATGCTCTGTTGCGCTTCCGTTTTTGTTCGTCCGCCGCGAGCCGCAGCGGTATTCAGCCTGTAAAAGCGCCAGAGATAGTATCACTAATGTGGGGCATCCACACCTGGGATTAAAGTGGCGGTGCGAGAAATCGCGCGCGATTGTACATCAATTCAGCAAATAAAGCGGTGTGATGCGAGCCGTGTCGCAATAGCCGGGAACGGGAATGAAGGCAATAAAAAAACGGCTGGCGCCGCTGACCGGAGAGGGTGTCAGCATAACCAGCCGTTTCACGTTCTGAGGTAATTAAGCCAGAACCAGATTCGGTGCTTTGAATGCCAGCGGCAGTTCAGCTTCGTCTTCGAAGGTTGCCCATTCCCAGGCTTCCTGCTTAGCCAGAACCGCTTGCAGCAGCTTGTTGTTCAGTGCGTGGCCCGATTTGAACGCAGTAAATGCGCCAATGATGTTATGACCACACATAAACAGGTCGCCGATAGCGTCCAGCATTTTGTGACGGACAAACTCGTCTTCAAAACGCAGGCCTTCTTCATTCAGTACGCGGAAATCATCCAGACCTATCGCACAATCTAAGCTACCGCCCAGGCACAGGCCTTTAGACTGCAGATATTCGATTTCACGCATAAAGCCAAATGTACGCGCCCGGCTGATTTGACGAACAAAGGCGTCAGCAGAGAAGTTCATCGCATAACGCTGCGAGCTGGAATCGATCGCCGGGTGTTTGAAGTCGATGGTGAAGTCGAGCGAGAAACCGTTGTACGGTTTGATCTCGGCCCATTTGTCACCCTCTTCCACACGCACGGTCTGCTTAACGCGCACAAATTTCTTCGCGCTGTTGAGCTGCTCGATACCCGCATCCATCAGCAGATAGATAAACGGTGCTGCGCTGCCATCCATGATCGGGATTTCCGGTGCATCGACTTCAACAATAATGTTATCGATACCCAGACCCGCCAGGGCGGCATTAAGGTGTTCGACCGTTGAAATACGCACGCCTTCATCATTCACCAGGCAGGTACTCAGCATGGTGTCGCGCACGTATTTTGCATCAGCCGGAAAATCTACCGGTGGATTCAAGTCGGTGCGACGATAGATGACCCCGGTATTAGCCGACGCAGGGCGTAATGTCAGGGTGACTTTCTTGCCGGTATGCAAACCGACGCCAGTCGCCTGAACAATACGTTTTAGTGTCCTTTGTTTGATCATCGTATTATCTCGCAATATTACCTTTCCGACCGCCAGTATACTTTACCAGCGGGCAGACACTTTAGCACAAAGAGCGGAGAAACCCAATTATAGGGTTAATCCTAGTCGGCCTGCTTACGCAAAAATGCCGGAATATCAAGGTAGTCTGGCTCTTTGTTCGATTGCGCAGCCTGGTCGTTAACCACTTTGGCCGCCGGTTTCTGCTCCTGCGGCAGCGGTGACATACCGTGCTGCTGATAGCGATGATCCATCACTGGCTGGCTGGCAGGCTTGTTAGTCACCAGCGTAATTTCTGGACGTTTGTCCATGCCGATACCGGTTGCCACCACGGTGACGCGCAGTTCGTCGTTCATTTCCGGATCGAGTGAGGTACCGATTACAACGGTCGCGTTGTCAGAAGCGAAGGCGCGGATAGTGTTACCCACGGTTTCGAACTCATCCAGACGCAGGTCGAAACCAGCCGTAATGTTGACCAGCACGCCGCGCGCGCCAGAGAGGTCGATATCTTCCAGCAGTGGGCTGGAGATCGCCATTTCAGCCGCTTCTTCCGCACGGTCTTCGCCACAGGCAACGCCTGAACCCATCATCGCGTAGCCCATTTCGGACATCACGGTGCGCACGTCAGCGAAGTCGACGTTCATCAGACCCGGACGGGTAATCAGTTCGGCAATACCCTGAACCGCACCTTTCAGCACGTCGTTAGCCGCGCCAAAAGCATCCAGCAGAGAGATACCACGACCCAGAACTTTCAGCAGCTTGTCGTTTGGAATAGTAATCAGTGAATCGACATGCTTAGAGAGTTCCGCGATCCCCTGCTCGGCAAACGCCATGCGCTTTTTGCCTTCGAAGTTGAACGGCTTGGTGACAACAGCAACGGTCAGGATACCGAGATCCTTCGCCACTTCCGCCACCACAGGTGCTGCACCGGTACCGGTACCGCCGCCCATGCCCGCTGCGATAAACACCATGTCTGCCCCTTCCAGCGCAGAACGCAGTGCTTCGCGATCTTCTTCTGCAGAGTTACGGCCGACTTCCGGGTTCGCACCCGCACCCAGACCTTTGGTAATGTTATTACCGATCTGAATCGTCTGGCCGACAGCTGTTTTACGCAGCGCTTGCGCGTCGGTATTCACAGCGAAGAATTCTACACCTTCGATACGCTCGCGTACCATGTGCTCTACGGCGTTACCGCCGCCACCGCCGACGCCGATGACTTTAATCACCGCGTCATTGGTTAATTCCATAGGTTCAAACATGATTTCTCTCCGTTATGTGCCTGTCGCCTGGAGATCACTAAAGAAAACAGCATGATCCCCTTTCACAAAAATTAAAACTCTTTTTTCAACCAACTATTGATGCGCTTGAACCAGTTGCCTACAGAGACCCGTTTTTCGGTCTCGGCATCGCCGTTCATGTGCGACTCTTTGCCGTAATGCAACAGTCCCACCGCGGTGGAGTAGTATGACTCCTGCGCATAGTCAGTTAAGCCGGTAATATTCAGCGGTTGTCCAATGCGCACCTGCGTATGGAATACGCGTTGCGCACAGGCCGCCAGTCCTTCAATTTGCGCCGCACCGCCGGTCAGGACTATGCCCGCGGCCAGGTGGTGCTTCACGCCCTGCTGACGCAGTTGTTCCTGTAACTGCAGAATCTCGTCATTGACCAGATTCAAAAGCTCGGTATAACGCGGCTCAATCACTTCGGCCAGCGTCTGACGTTGCAGGCTGCGCGGTGGACGTCCACCGACGCTTGGCACCTCAACGTTTTCATCTTTGCCGACAATCGATCCCAGCGCGCAACCGTGACGCACTTTGATCGCTTCTGCATCGGTCGGCGGTGTGCCAAAGGCATAGGCGATGTCGCTGGTGACCACGTTGCCTGCATAAGGAATAACCTTAGTGTGCCGTAAAGCGCCGCCGGTATATACGGCAATGTCCATTGTACCGCCACCGATGTCGACAACACAGACACCCAGCTCACGTTCGTCTTCGGTCAGGACCGCAAAACTGGACGCCAGGCCGGCAAAAATCAGTTGGTCAACTTTCAGGCCACAACGTTCAACGGCTTTTACAATATTTTTCGCCATATCGTTGTGGCAGGTGATCAGGTGCACTTTTGCCTGCATGCGCACGCCGGACAGTCCGACCGGGTTTTTGATCCCTTCCTGATAATCGATGGCGTATTCCTGAGGAATAACATGCAGGATGCGATGCTCGTCACGCACACGCACCGACTTAGCGGTATGCACTACGTTCTCCACATCATCCTGAGTCACTTCCTCTTCGGAAATCGGAACCATCCCGATTTCGTTCTGACAACTAATATGTTTGCCCGATAACGCAAGGTAGACGGAGGAAATCTGGCAGTCCGCCATCAGCTCAGCCTGATCGATGGCGCGCTGAACGCATTTCACCACCGACTCAAGGTCATTCACGCCACCTTTATCCATACCGCGGGACGGGCAGCTGCCCACCCCAATAATGTTGACCATACCATCGGGCAGAATTTCCCCAACCAGGGCGGCAACCTTCGCGGTGCCAATTTCGAGTCCAACTACCAGTTTTCTGTCCGTTGCCTTGATCATTGTTGTTTAGCCTGTGCCTGGTTCTGTTGCTGATTACTGTCCTGTGGCTCCATCACGACCGGCGTCCAGCCAACAGAGGCGCCCGAGTCGTATCGTAAATCCACGTAGCTGATACGTTTGCTCTCGTTCTGACCTTGCTGTTGCAGCACCGGGTAGAGCTCAATAAAGCGGTTCAGGCGCTTCATGGTGTCGCTGCGCCCCAGTTCGATGCGCACATCGTCGCTGGTGACCAGCTGCCATGAACGCCGGGCCGTCATCGACGCGACCTTCAGGGTAAACTTTCTCGCCTTCAGGACATCGTCCATGCTGTGAAAACCCGCCAGCACCTCTTTCTCGCTGCCTTCCGGCCCATACAGCATCGGCAGAGTCTCCTTGCCGATATGGTTGGCCGGCACGCTGAAGGAGACGCCATCCGCGTCTACCATGTGCAGATCGTTCCAGCGCGCCACCGGCGTATACTCCACCAGATGTATCTTCAGTTCGTCCGGCCACTGTTTACGCACGCTGACCTGCTTAATCCACGGCAGCCGCTCGATCTGCTGCTGCAGAATATCCACATCCTGCGACATAAAGGTGCCCGGCGCGCCAAGTGACAAAATCGCCTGGCGGATGTCATCGTGGGTGGTGTAATGGGTTTGTCCCGTCACCACCAGTTTCGACAACGGCAGCCGCGATGCATCGTTCATCCACTTCAGCACCACCAGCCCGCCAGAAATCATAATCCCGATTACGATCAGCAAAAAAACGATGCCGAACAGTCGGGCTCCGTTACTGCGCCCGGTGCGTATACGCTCCTGCGGTTCACGGTTTCGAACTCTCATCGCCGCCTGTGACATATCAGTCGGCCAACTCCAGAATATGGGCAACCAGCTGCGCGAAGCTCATTCCGGCCTGTTTCGCTGCCATCGGCACCAGGCTGTGGCTGGTCATTCCCGGTGAGGTATTAGCTTCCAGCAACTGGAAGTTGCCTGCACCGTCGGCCATCACATCCACCCTGCCCCAGCCGCGACAACCCAGCGCATGCCAGGCTGCCAGTACCAGCTGCTGCAATTCCGCTTCACGCGCCGGGCTCAGATCGGCCGGACAGACGTACTGAGTATCGTCAGAAATATATTTTGCTTCATAGTCATAGAACTCGCTGGCGCTCTTTATTTCAATCGACGGCAGGATGCGATCGCCGACAATCGCCACCGTGTACTCCGCACCGCTGAGAAACGCTTCAACCAGCACGTTATCGTCGTGTTGAAACGCCGTCGCCAGCGCGTCAGGCAAATCACTCAGCGTGTTGACCCGGCTGATCCCGACGCTGGAGCCTTCACAGGCGGGCTTGACGAATAAGGGCAGACCCAGCGCCGCGATGGCGGCATCGGTCGTGGTATCCAGTCCGGCATCGAACTGCTGGCGCGTGAGCCAGACAAACTGACCCGACGGCAAGCCGCGTCCCTGCCACAGCAGTTTGGTGCGGAGCTTGTCCATGGTCACTGCGGATGCCATCACGCCGCTGCCGGTATAGGGCAGTTGCAGGAACTCCAGCACCGCCTGCAGCGTGCCATCTTCGCCGCCGCGGCCATGCAGGGCGATAAAGGCTTTGGTAAAGCCCAGCTCTTTTAGTGTCAGCACTGACACATCGCGGGTGTCGACGGCGTGCGCATCAATACCGCTTTCACGCAGTCCGGCCAGTACAGCCTGACCCGACATCAGTGAAACCTCGCGCTCGGCGGATGTACCGCCCATCAATACGGCGACTTTGTCAGCCATGACGGTCCTCCGCTTTGCGTTCCGGCTGCAGTTTGCAGTCCGCCAGCTTGCGGGCGACCTTGCCGACGTTGCCGGCACCCTGCACCAGAATCAGATCGTTGCCAGAGAGCAGTGGCGCCAGCATTTCCGGCAGTGCGTTATGTTCCGGCACCAGAATCGGATCCACTTTGCCGCGATTGCGAACCGCGCGGCACAGCGAGCGGCTGTCCGCGCCTGGAATCGCCGTTTCACCCGCAGAATAGACATCCAGCATCAGCAGCACATCGACCTGCGACAGCACGTTCGCGAAGTCATCAAACAGATCGCGGGTACGGGTGTAGCGATGTGGCTGAAACACCATCACCAGCTTTTTATCCGGCCAGCCGGCGCGCGCCGCTTTGATCGTTGCGTCCACTTCGGTCGGATGATGGCCATAGTCGTCAACCAGCATCGCACTGCCAGTCTGACCGTTAACCGGTTCTGTCGGAAATTCACCCAGCAGATCAAACCGGCGACCGGTGCCCTGGAAACTCTCCAGCGCAGCCAGAATTGCGTTGTCCTCAATGCCCTCTTCGCTGGCTACGGCCACTGCCGCCGCCGCGTTCAGCGCGTTATGACGACCCGGCGCATTCAGGGTTATCTGCAGCAGCGGTTTGTCCTGACGAACCAGGGTAAAGTGCCCTTGCGAGCCGCGCTGATGGTAATTTTCAATGCGGAAGTCGGCGTCATCGCTGAAACCGTAAGTGGTAATTTGACGCCCCACTCGCGGGATCAGGTCGCGGATCACCACATCATCCACACACATCACGGCACGGCCGTAAAACGGCAGGTTGTGCAGGAAGTTAATAAACGTCTGCTTCAGATTCTCGAAGTCACCCTGATAGGTATCCATATGGTCGGCTTCGATGTTGGTGACAATCGCCACCATCGGCTGCAGATGCAGGAACGACGCATCGCTCTCATCCGCTTCCGCAATCAGATAACGGCTGCTGCCCAGACGTGCATGAGTGCCTGCGGCTTTTACCAGGCCGCCGTTAACAAAGGTCGGATCGAGGCCGCCCTCTGCATAAATACTCGATACCATCGCCGTGGTAGTGGTTTTGCCGTGGGTGCCGGCAACGGCAATGCCATGACGGAAACGCATCAGCTCGGCCAGCATTTCGGCCCGGCGGATCACCGGGATACGCTGCTCGCGCGCCGCCACCAGCTCAGGGTTGTCCTGCGCAACGGCGCTGGAGACCACCACCACACTGGCGTCGGTGACATTTTCAGGGCGATGGTTGAAATAAATGGTGGCACCCAGCGCAATCAGGTTCTGGGTCACCGGGTTAGGGGCCAGATCTGAACCACTGATATGGTAGCCTTCATTTGCTAACACTTCGGCAATACCGCCCATGCCTGCACCGCCGATGCCGACAAAGTGGATGTGCCGGACGCGACGCATCTCGGGCACGATAGTTCGCAGTTTTGCCAATTGTTGTGTATTCATCGCTCTCAATTACCTGCTCTTTCAGTTTGTGCTCAACCTGAGCACGGGTCAGACGCGCTGACCGGAATGATTACTTTGCGGCGCGAGCCACTTCCTGCGCGACCCGATCGGTCGCATCGGGAATCGCAACCTGACGGGCCTGTTCAGCCATCGTCAGTAACGTCGGGCGATCCCAGTGGCGCAGCAGATCCGCAACCGCCTCCGCCGTAAACTGCGGCTGCTCAAAAATTCGGGCCGCGCCGGCTTTTTCCAGCGGCAGCGCGTTCCAGTACTGCTGGCGATCTTTGTGCTGAAACGGCACGAAAATCGCGGGTAATCCTGCGGCGGCGACTTCGCTCACCGTTAAGGCACCGGAGCGACAGACCACCACATCAGCCCAGGCATAGGCGGCGGCCATATCATCAATAAACTCGGTGACCTTGTGCTGGGGCTGACCCGCCTGCTGATAGGCTTTTTCCACCACCGGCAAGCCGCCTTTACCGGTCTGGTGCCACAGCGTGATCGCCTCGCCCAGCTCCGCAGCAACCTGCGGCAGTGTCTGGTTGAGTACCCGCGCGCCCTGACTGCCGCCAATCACCAGTACCCGGATCGGACCCGTGCGACCGGCCAGACGCTCAGCCGGCAGCGGCAGAGCCAGCACATCGGTACGCACCGGATTGCCGACCACATCAGCTCGGGGAAAGGCACCGGGAAACGCCTGCAGCACTTTGGTGGCGATCTTCGCCAGCCACTTGTTGGTCAGGCCGGCAATGCCGTTCTGCTCATGCAGCACCACCGGGATGCCACAGCTCCAGGCCGCTAAACCGCCGGGTCCGGAAACATAGCCGCCCATTCCTAACACCACATCCGGTTGCCAGGCTTTCATGATGCGGCGCGCCTGACGCCAGGCGTTAAAGATGCGCAGCGGAGCCAGCAGTAACGCCTTAAAGCCTTTGCCACGTAGTCCGCTGATGCGGATAAAATCGATGTCGATGCCGTGCTTTGGCACTAAATCCGCTTCCATACGGTCGGCGGTGCCTAACCAGCGGACCTGCCAGCCCTGTTCCATCAGATGATGGGCGACAGCCAGACCGGGAAAGACATGCCCACCGGTTCCGCCCGCCATCACCATCAATCGCTTACTGCTCATCGACCACCTCGGGTAAACGCCTGCGCTTTTGCCAGTCGCGTTTCATAATCTATGCGTAACAAAAAGACGATGGCGGTCGACATGATAATCAGACTCGACCCGCCATAACTGATCAGTGGCAGCGTCAGACCTTTGGTCGGTAACATACCGGCTGCCGCGCCGACGTTGACCAGCGCCTGGAAGCTAAACCAGACACCGATTGAACAGGCCAGAAAGCCGGAAAAACGCTGATCCAGCTCCAGGGCACGGCGGCCAATCGACATCGCACGAAAAGCGACGAAGAATACCATTAACAGCGCCATAACCACACCGATGTAGCCGAGTTCTTCACCGATAATCGAGAAAATAAAGTCGGTGTGTGCTTCCGGCAGATATTCCAGTTTCTGCACCGAGTTACCCAGCCCCTGGCCCCAGAATTCACCGCGACCAAACGCCATCAGCGACTGAGTCAGCTGGTAGCCGCTGCCAAACGGATCTTCCCACGGGTTCCAGAAGGAGGTGACGCGGCGCATACGGTACGGTTCCGCGATGATCAACAGCACCACAGCAAAGATGCCGGAGCCGATAATCGCCAGGAACTGCCACAGCTTGGCCCCCGCCAGGAACAGCATCGCCAGTGTGGTCACGAACAGCACCACCACGGTACCGAGGTCCGGCTGCGCCAGCAGCAGCACTGCCAGCACCACCATCACGCCCATCGGCTTACAGAAGCCCCAGAAGTTGTTACGCACCTCTTCCACTTTGCGCACCAGATAGCTGGCGAGATAGCAGAACAGGGTTAACTTGGAGAGTTCTGCTGGCTGAATACGCAGCGGTCCGAGCGCGATCCAGCGCGACGCGCCGTTAACCGAGCTACCCACTACCAGTACAATCAGCAGCATCGCCACCGAGGCCATCAGCATGACGTTGCTGTAGCGCTGCCAGAAATCCATCGGCACCCGCAGCGTCACCAGCGCCATGCCGATTGCCAGCGCGATATAAAACGCATCACGCTTGGCGAAGTAAAACGGATCGTCATTAAGACGCTGACCCACCGGCATAGAGGCGGAAGTCACCATCACAAAACCAATTACCGCCAGGCCGAGCGTCAGCCACAGCAGCGTGCGGTCATACAGCACCAGCGAGGTGTCATCGCTTTCGCGCGCCCCCATCACCCAATCCTGCAGGCGGCCTGAGAAGAAACGCGCCAGTCCGGCGCCAGGAATACGCATCAGCTCAGCTCCTTCACCAGTTGCGCGAACTGTTCGCCACGCTGCTCAAAATTACGGAACTGATCGAGACTGGCGCAGGCCGGTGACAACAGCACCATGTCGCCTGACTTCACCTGCGGGGCGATCTGCTCCATCGCCTCACGCAGCGTTTCGGTGCGTACGGCAATCTCCGGACGCAGCGCGGCCAGCGCATCGCCATCACGGCCAAAGCAGTAGATCCGCAGATTATCGCCCTGCAGATAAGGCGTCAGCGGGGAGAAATCGGCTGATTTGCCGTCGCCGCCCAGCAGCAGCCATAAGGTGCCGCTGACCTGCAGGCCATTCAGCGCGGCTTCGGTGCTGCCGACGTTGGTGGCTTTGGAGTCATTGATCCAGCGCACGCCCTGATGTTCATGTACCAGCTGGAAGCGATGCGCAAGACCGTTGAAGCTGGTGAGCGCCGCCAGGCTGGAGGCGCGTGGCAGGCCGACCGCATCGGCCAGCGCCAGCGCAGCCAGCGCATTGGTATAGTTATGTTGCCCCACCAGCTTCATTTCAGCGGTGTTCAGCACCTTCTCGCCCTTCACCCGCAGCCAGACGCTGCCCTGCTGCTTGTTGAGGTGATAGTCACCAAAGTCGATACCAAAGCTGATGCAGCGCGCATCCGCGCCACGAACCGGCATGGTCAGGGCATCATCGGCATTGACCACACAGACCTGCGCATTTTCATAGATGCGCAGCTTGGCGGCGCGATACTGCTGCATACCGAGCGGATAGCGATCCATGTGATCTTCGGTGACGTTAAGCACGGTCGCCGCCGCCGCTTTCAGGCTGTGGGTAGTCTCAAGCTGGAAGCTGGAGAGCTCCAGCACATAGAGTTGCGCCGGCGATTGCAGCAGGCTCAGCGCCGGCAGACCAATATTCCCGCCTACGCCCACCTGCCAGCCAGCGGCTTTCGCCATCTCGCCGACCAGCGTGGTGACGGTGCTTTTGCCGTTGGAGCCGGTAATCGCCACAATCGGTGCCTGCGCTTCACGGCAGAACAGCTCGATATCACCGACGATTTCAATCCCGGCGTCGACCGCCTCGCTGAGAATCGGATGCGCCAGCGCGACGCCCGGGCTGGCGACAATCAGGTCAGCATCCAGCAGCCAGTCAGCATTAATGCCGCCCAGATGGCGTTCCACCTGCGCTGGCAATTTCTCCAGCCCCGGCGGCGACACACGGGTGTCCATCACGCGAGGCGTTACGCCCTGCGCTAAAAAGAAATCAACACAGGAGAGACCGGTGAGGCCTAACCCGATGATGACGACTTTTCTACCCCGATAGTCAGCCATGATTAACGCACCTTCAGCGTGGCCAGGCCAATCAGCACCAGCATTAGCGAAATAATCCAGAAGCGCACAATGACGCGCGGTTCCGGCCAGCCCTTCAGTTCATAGTGGTGATGGATCGGCGCCATGCGGAAAATACGCTGGCCGCGCAACTTAAACGATCCCACCTGCAGGATCACCGACAGCGTTTCAACCACAAATACGCCGCCCATGATCACCAGTAAAAACTCCTGACGCAGCAACACCGCAATGGTGCCCAGCGCGCCGCCTAACGCCAGCGATCCCACATCGCCCATAAAGACCTGGGCTGGATAGGTGTTGAACCACAGGAACCCCAGCCCTGCCCCGACGATGGCGGTACAGACGATCACCAGCTCACCGGCATGACGCAGATAAGGAATGTGCAGGTACTCAGCAAACTTCACGTTACCGGTTGCCCAGGCGACCAGCGCGAAGCCCGCCGCGACAAATACCGTCGGCATAATCGCCAGCCCATCAAGACCATCGGTGAGGTTGACGGCGTTGCCGGTACCGACAATCACAAAGTAGGCCAGCACCACATAGAACAGACCAAGCTGCGGCATGATGTCTTTGAAAAACGGCACCACCAGCTGCGTGGCGGGCGTATCTTTTCCCGCCACATAAAGCGCAAACGCAACGCCCAGCGAAATCACCGACATCCAGAAATATTTCCAGCGGGCGATCAGGCCTTTGGTGTCTTTGCGCACCACCTTGCGGTAGTCGTCGACAAAACCGATGATGCCGAATCCGATCAGAACCACCAGCACGCACCAGACATACGGGTTAGACGGGTAAGCCCACATCAGCACCGAGATGGTAATAGAGGTGAGGATCATGATGCCGCCCATGGTCGGCGTACCGCGCTTACTGAAGTGCGATTCCGGGCCATCGTTACGCACCACCTGGCCAATCTGCAATTTTTGCAGCCAGGCAATCAGGCGCGGTCCCATCCACAGCGAGATAAATAACGCGGTCAGCAGGCTGACAATGGCGCGAAACGTCAGATACGAAAAGACGTTAAAGCCGGAATAAAAAGCGACCAGATGCTCGGCCAGCCAAACTAACATGTTCCTTTCTCCTGTAAGCTCTGTACTACCTGCTCCATGGCGGCACTACGCGAACCCTTAATCAAGACAGTCATTTCTTTGTGTTCGGACAACAGCTGACGCAAACGTTCAGTCAGCGCAGTTTTATCGCTGAAATGTTCGCCAGCACCACTGCTCTCGCTGATCAATTGACTCACGCTACCCACGCTCAGTACCCGATCGATACCCGCGGCACGCGCCGCCAGTCCGACTTCACGGTGACACTGCTCGCTCTCATCACCCAGTTCCGCCATATCGCCGGTCACCATCACCCGGTAACCCGGCATTTCTGACAACACCTGGGCCGCGGCGGTCATCGATCCGACGTTGGCGTTATAGCTGTCATCCAGCAGCAGCTGGTGCGCATTTAAGCGTATCGGGAATAAACGCCCCGGTACCGACTGCAAGGTTTTCAGACCCTGCTGGACCGCGCTCAGCGGCGCATCAACCGACAGCGCCAGGGCCGCGGCGGCCAGCGCGTTGGCAATGTTATGCCGTCCCGGTAGCGGCAGCGTAATCGCCACTTCACCGCGCGGCGTGACCATCACAAAATGGGTGCCATCCTGCGCAATGGTGATGTCGCGGGCAGCGAAGTCACATCCCGCCGCGTCAGGCGAGAAGCGCCAGACCGTCTGGCCCTGCAGATGTGCCTGCCAGTTCGGCCAGTCGTTGCTATCCGCGTTGAGGATTGCCGTGCCGTTGGCGGGCAAGCCCATAAAAATCTCGCCTTTAGCTTTGGCGACACCGGCCAGCGAACCAAAGCCTTCCAGATGCGCCGCCGCCAGGTTATTCACCAGCGCACTTTCCGGCCGCACCAGATCGGTGGTGTAGGCGATTTCGCCCTGATGATTGGCACCCAGCTCAATCACCGCATACTCATGGTCTGTCGTCAGACGCAGCAGCGTCATCGGAACACCAAAATCGTTATTCAGGTTACCGGCGGTATAGAGCGTTTCACCACACTGACGCAGGATCGACGCGGTCATCTCTTTAACCGAGGTTTTACCGGATGAACCGGTCAGTGCCACCACGCGGGCGGTCGACTGCTGACGAACCCAGGCCGCCAGCTTGCCAAAACCGAGTCGGGTGTCGGCAACCACCACCTGAGGGACCGCGACGGGTAAATGCTTACTCACCAGCAATGCCTGCGCGCCGTTAGCAATCGCGTCGCCGACGAAGTCATGGGCATCGAAACGCTCACCCACAATCGCGATAAACAGGCTGCCCGCCGTCACCTTGCGGGTGTCGGTGGTGACGTCAGTTACGGTTAAATCACTGCCATACAGCGTGCCGCCGGTGATTTCCGCGAGCGTATGTAAGGAGACCGGAATCATGCCGCGCCTCCCAGCAGCGCCGCTACCGTGGCGCGATCGGAGTAGTCCAGCCGGCGATTGCCGATGATCTGGTAATCTTCGTGACCTTTACCCGCCACCAGCACAATATCTTCCGGCTTCGCCTGCATAATGGTGCTGGTGACCGCCTGCGCGCGGCCCGCAACGACGCGGGCACGGCCTGGGTCCAGCAAGCCGGTCAGAATGTCCTGCACAATTGCCTGCGGATCTTCACTGCGTGGATTGTCGTCGGTGATCACCACCCGATCGGCGAACTGCTCAGCGATGGCCCCCATCAATGGACGTTTGCCTTTGTCGCGATCGCCGCCGCAGCCAAACAGGCACCACAGCTGACCTTTGCAGTGCAGCCGCGCCGCTTCCAGCGCTTTTTCCAGCGCATCCGGCGTATGGGCATAATCCACCACCACCGTTGGTTTGCCGGCAGCGCTGAACACTTCCATCCGGCCATTGACCGGCTGTAACTGCGGCGCGGTGTTGATCAGCGCATCAAGCGGATAGTCGAGCGCCAGCAGCGTCGCCAGCGCCAGCAGTAAATTGCTGACGTTGAACGCGCCCATCAGACGGCTGTCGATTTCGCCTTCGCCCCAGCTGGAGCTGAAACGGATATGCGCGCCGTTATCGTGATACTGCACCGCGTCGGCTTTCAGCCAGCGACCGTGACAGCCAGGCTGTAAATTATTTTCCATCGTTACGGCGACCGCATCAGGCAGATTTGCCAGCCAGCGACGGCCGACTTCATCATCGGCGTTCAGAATCGCCTGTCCGACCTGATGCTCAGAGAACAGCAGCCATTTAGCGGACTCATAACGCTGCATATCACCGTGGTAATCGAGGTGATCGCGACTGAGATTGGTAAACACAGCGGCTGCAAACGGCAGCGCCGCCACACGATGCTGCACCAGCCCGTGCGACGAGACTTCCATCGCAGTCAGCGTAGCGCCCTGTTCTGCCAGATCGTGCAGCAGATGCTGCACATCGACCGCCGAGCCGGTGGTGTTTTCAGCCGGGATAAGCTGACCGATCAATCCGTTACCTACTGTACCCATGACCGCACTGGTTTCGCCCAGCAGGCTGGCCCACTGCGCCAGCAGCTGGGTAGTAGTGGTTTTACCGTTGGTGCCGGTGACGCCAATCAGCGTCTGTTTTTCACCCGGCTGCTGGTAAAAACGGCCAGCCAGTGCCGAAAGACGCTGATGCAGCTGCGTCAGATAGATAACCGGTACGCCGTGCATTTCACGGATTTCGCCGTCGGCCGCCTCTCCTTCCGCTTCCGCGATCACGGCGGCTACGCCCTGTGCAATCGCCTGCGGAATGAAACGGCGTCCATCGGCCTGATGGCCTGCAACAGCGACAAACAGATCGCCGGATGCCGCAATACGGCTATCCAGTGTCATGTCACGCAGTGGACGCGCCGGCGCGCCTGGCACCCAGGGGCTGAGTAAGTCGCGCAGGTTACGATCTGTCACTTGATTCCTCACTTCTGTTAGTCACCAACTCGTTCTTGTCATTGGTCGGTAACGCATCCGGCTCGATGTTCATGGTGCGTAATACGCCGCCCATGATGGCACCAAACACCGGCGCAGAGACCGCACCACCGTAATACTTGCCGGCCTGGGGATCGTTGATCACCACCACCAGCGCGAATCGAGGATGACTGGCAGGCGCGACACCTGCGGTATAAGCAATGTATTTATTGACGTAGCGTCCATCCGGCCCGACCTTTTTCGCCGTACCGGTTTTGATCGCGATGCGATAGCCTTTAATCGCCGCTTTAACACCACCGCCACCGGGCAGCGCCACGCTTTCCATCATATGCATCACGGTTTTAACCAGTGACTCATCGAAAACGCGTTGTCCCGCGACCGGCGGATCGACTTTGGTAATCGACAGCGGGCGATTAATGCCATAGCTGCCAATGGTTGCGTAGACTCGCGCTAACTGTAACGGCGTTACCATTAGCCCGTAGCCGAAAGAGAAGGTGGCCCTCTCTATGTCAGACCACCGTTGTTTTTGAGGGTATAAGCCACTGCTTTCCCCGACCAGCCCCAAATTGGTCGGTTTGCCCAGTCCAAAGCGCGCGTAAGTATCTACCAGCGCTGAGGATGGCATCGCTAACGCCAGACGTGAAACCCCGACGTTACTCGACTTCTGTAAGACCCCTGTCAGGGTCAGTTCGCTGTAGCGCGCCACATCTTTGATCTCATGACCATTAATGCGGTACGGCACGGTATTCAGTACGCTGTTCTCTTTAACCACGCCGCGTTGCAGTGCGGTCATTACCACCATGGGCTTGACGGTAGAGCCAGGTTCAAAGATGTCGGTGATGGCGCGGTTACGCATCAGATCTTTTGGCGTGTTGCTGAGGTTGTTCGGGTTGTACGCCGGGCTGTTGGCCATCGCCAGCACTTCACCGGTATTCACATCCACCAGCACTGCCGTGCCCGATTCCGCTTTGTTAAAGGCCACCGCGTTGTTCAGTTCGCGATAGACCAGCGCCTGCAAGCGCTCATCAATACTCAGCGTCAGGTTATGCGCGGCGCGACTGTCGACCGAGGAGATATCTTCAATCACCCGGCCAAAACGATCTTTACGCACCGTACGTTCGCCCGGTGCGCCGGTCAGCCACTTATCGAAACTTTTCTCAACGCCTTCAATGCCCTGACCGTCGATGTTGGTAAAACCAATCAGATGGGACGTGACCTGTCCGGCCGGATAGTAGCGACGCGACTCTTCGCGCAGATGGATACCGGGCAGCTTGAGTTTTTTGACATATTCGCCAATAGCCGGATTGACCTGGCGCGCCAGATAGACAAAGCGGCCTTTCGGATTGGCGTTTACTCGTGCGGCCAGCTGGTCGAGAGGAATGGAGAGCGCATCTGACAGCGCCTTCCAGCGGCTGTCCAGCGTCACGCCACCCCCGGCATGAAGTTCTTTAGGATCGGCCCAGATGGCGTTAACCGGCACGCTCACCGCCAGCGGACGGCCAGCGCGATCGCTGATCATGCCGCGCGAGGTCGGCACCGCCTGCACGCGCAGCGAGCGCAGATCGCCCTCTTTCACCAGCTTGTCAGGGTTAATAACCTGCAGCCAGGCCACACGCGACAGTAAGCCTCCCAGCGCCAGCAAAATACAGCCGCACAGCAACGCAAAACGCCAGCTTACAAAGCTGGCTTTATCTTCCGGTTTCTTCAACTTCAGCGTTCTGCCTGCGCCGCTCATTCGCTATCTGAGGTCCTTATTTCTGCACCACAATATTTTCTTGTGAAGGATCAACGTGCTGCAATTGCAGCTTCTCGGTTGCGATTCGTTCAACACGGCTGTGATCGCCCAGCGCGTTCTCTTCCAGGATCAGGTTGCGCCACTCGATATCAAGCGCATCACGCTCCAGCACCAGTTGCTCACGCTGTGCGGTCAGCAACCGCGTTTTATGCGTGGTGGTAACCACCAGTACCGCAGAAACCAGCACGGCGATCAGCAGCAGAAACGGGATCTTGCCTTTTCGCAGTAGATCCCCGCCAATTACGGCGGGCAGGCTGTGGCGCTCATTACCGATCATGCGTCGGTCTTCTCCGCAATACGTAATACCGAACTGCGCGCGCGTGGGTTCTCAGCGACTTCCGCGTCGCCCGGCGACAGTTTGCCCAGCAACTTCAGTTCACGTCCGCCCAGCGCACGTAACTGCTGTTCGGTCATGGGTAATCCGGCCGGCACTTGTGGTCCGCGGCTCTGATCGCGCATAAAGCGCTTCACCAGCCGATCTTCTAGCGAGTGGAAGCTGATCACCGACAGCCGTCCCTGCGGCGCCAGTACCTCAACCGCGCCTTTCAGCGCAATGTCGATCTCTTCCAGTTCACTGTTGATCCAGATGCGAATCGCCTGGAAACTGCGCGTCGCCGGATGTTTGAACTTATCTTTGATCGGCGTAGCGGCGGCGATCACCTCTGCCAGTTCTCTGGTCCGGGTCATCGGCTGCTCGCGGTTGCGCTCGACAATGGCGCGGGCGATACGTTTAGCAAAACGTTCTTCACCGTAGGTCTTCAGCACGAAAGCGATGTCCGCTTCTTCGGCGTGGAGCAACCATTCCGCGGCAGAATGGCCGCGCGTCGGGTCCATCCGCATATCCAGCGGTCCATCGCGCATAAAGGAAAAGCCGCGTTCGGCATCATCCAGTTGCGGCGATGAGACGCCCAAATCGAGCAAAATGCCGTCAATTTTACCGACTAATTCACGCTCAGAAACGTACTCTGCCAGCGCGGAAAAAGGACCATGAATAATTGAGAAACGCGGGTCGGTGATCTCAGCGGCCGCGGCAATAGCTTGCGGGTCACGATCGATAGCGATCAGCTTTCCCTCCGCGCCAAGGTGCGAAAGAATTAAGCGCGAGTGACCGCCACGACCAAACGTGCCGTCGATGTAGATGCCGTCTTCCCTGATGTTGAGGCCGTTAACCGCCTCATCTAACAGCACGGTGGTATGTTTAAAATTTTCCTGCATAGCTATAGCGACAAGTCCTGCAACCGCTCAGATAAAGGTTCCTGAGCCGACTGTTCTGCGTCAATATCTTCCCTGACTTGTTGATACCAGGTCTGTTCATCCCACAGTTCAAACTTGTTGAACTGTCCAACCAGCATCACTTCTTTGGTTAATTTGGCGTGCTGACGAAGCGTATTCGCCAGCAACAAGCGGCCTGCATTGTCCATCTGACACTCACTGGCATGCCCCAACAACAGGCGCTGCACGCGGCGCTCAAGCGGGTTCATACTGGATAAGCGAGCAAGCTTTTTTTCAATGATTTCCCATTCGGGCAGGGTATAAAGCAACAGGCATGGCTGGTGGAGGTCGATGGTACAGACCATCTGCCCCTGCGACTCACCGTTCAGTAAATCGCGATATCGCATTGGTACAGCGAGCCGCCCTTTACTGTCGAGATTGACTAACGTTGCTCCACGGAACATGTCAGCCTTACCCCCTGGTTACCCATTTACGCCACTTTATCCCACTTTTTACCACGAAACGAGTTTAAGGACCCGATGAAATCCTTGTCAAGCCGGAGCGGCAGTTGAATATCACTCTTTACAGGCCGGAAAATTAGCCTCCGGTGTCGATATATTCAAAAAAGGGGGAAAAATAAAAATTAAACCGATGAATACCTGAATAAAAATAGCGGCGCGCAAAAAAATGGCTAAAAATGAAACAATGTAAAGCGCTAAATATTTATCGTGGTTTCTGAGACGGCGGCGGCATTTTAGGGGATTTCCGAAAGGAAGCCCAGCGGCTTCAGGCAAGACGGGGAAGAAGGTTTGTTGAAGATATAAACAAATAATATAAATAAAGCTTTTTGATTTGTTAGATTCAATGAGCAGAATTTACGCTTTTTTACCTCAAGTGATTTTTTTGTCGATGTCAGAACAGCAATTTAAAACGGCGGGCAGCAGTAATACTGCCCGTGACTCATTTAACTTTCCGGCTTAATTGTCCACGGCGGTATAAATTACGCCGGATGCGGGTTAAACCCGGTTTAGGTTTTCTCGGTTCGTCTAACGACGCTAAAACCAATTCCAGTACCCGCTCTGCCACATCCCGGTGACGCTGACCGACCGCCAGTACCGGACACTCCAGAAAGTCCAGTAATTCGTGGTCGCCAAAAGTGGCAATAGCCAGCTCGGTGGGAAGCCGCCCGTCACGTTTCAGCGTGACATCCATTACGCCCTGCAGCAGACCAAACGAGGTGGTGAACAGCGCTTCAGGCATCGGGTGATCTTCAAGATACTGTTCGAACAGTGCGGCCGCTGCGCTGCGCTCAAAACTGTTGCAGTAGATGTAGTCAATCGGACGGGTATCCTCTTTCCACGCCTCGCGGAATCCCATCTCGCGCAGGAAACTGACCGAAAGCTCAGGCAATGCGCCGAGGAACAGCACATTCTTCACCTCAAGCTGCCGTAATTCCGCCGCCAGCATATAAGCGTCATCCTGATCGGCGCCCACCACGCTGGTGAAGTGCTCACGATCGAGCGCGCGGTCTAAGGCGATAATCGGTAGCGGATCGTTGATCCAGCGCTGGTAAAACGGATGCTCTGGCGGTAACGAGGTTGAGACGATAATCGCATCAACCTGCCGCTGGAGCAGATGTTCAATGCAGCGCATCTCATTATCAGGCTGGTCTTCCGAACAGGCGATCAGCAGCTGATAGCCACGCTGGCGTGCCTGACGTTCAAGATAATTTGCGATGCGGGTATAACTTGTATTCTCAAGATCGGGAATAACTAAGCCAATGGATCGCGTACGCCCGGCACGCAGGCCAGCCGCCACCGCGTTAGGGTGGTAATTGTGCTCACGCACCACCGCCATCACTTTCTCAACGGTTTTGTCGCTGACACGATACTGCCGCGCTTTGCCATTAATGACATAACTGGCCGTGGTGCGCGACACGCCTGCCAGGCGCGCAATTTCATCCAGTTTCACGATAACCCTCAATCAAGGCCGCTCGAACGACAAAAATAGCCGCAGTTAAGCTATGGACAACTCATGGTTATCATCTAACAGCAGAAAAGTGCGCGGAGCAACCGCTTTTCTGAATGTAACCCGCCTGGCGCATAAAAAATAAAAAAACCCGGCATTTCGCCGGGTTAGAGACATCCTGAGTGATGACGTAGCGTGATTAACGCATGATGCGATCGCCGCGTGACACGCCGACGATACCGGAGCGTGCGACTTCAACAATTTCCGCCACGTCACGCACCGTCGCCAGGAAAGCGTCCAGTTTGTCACTGGTGCCCGCCAGCTGAACCGTGTACAGCGTTGGCGTCACGTCGATGATCTGACCCCGGAAGATCTCCGCGTTGCGCTTTACCTCTTCCCGGCCGTAGCCACTGGCCTGAATCTTCACCAGCATGATCTCGCGTTCAACGTAAGCGCCCTGCCCCAGCTCGGTGACGCGCAGCACGTCTACCAGCTTGTGCAGTTGCTTCTCAATCTGCTCCAGCACCTTCTGATCGCCGACCGTCTGAATGGTCATCCGCGACAGGGTCGGATCGTCGGTTGGCGCAACGGTCAGACTTTCGATGTTATATCCGCGCTGTGAGAACAGGCCGACGACGCGGGATAATGCGCCGGATTCGTTCTCCAGCAGAACCGATAAAATGCGACGCATAGTTATGTCCTCTCCGTTTTGCTTAACCACATCTCATCCATGCTGCCACCGCGAATCTGCATCGGGTAAACGTGCTCGCTGCCGTCGACGGTGACATCCACAAACACCAGACGGCCCTGCGCCAGCGTTTCCAGCGCCAGCGCCAGCTTCTCTTCCAGCTCAGCCGGATGCTCAATGGCGATCCCCACATGGCCGTAGGCTTCAGCCAGACGGACAAAATCGGGCAGCGACTCCATATAAGACTGGGAGTGACGGCCAGAATAGATCATATCCTGCCACTGTTTCACCATGCCAAGGAAACGGTTGTTGAGGTTCAGCACCAGCACTGGCAGATTGTACTGCAGCGCGGTGGAGAGCTCCTGAATGTTCATCTGGATACTGCCGTCACCGGTGACACAAATAACGGTTTCATCCGGCAATGCCATTTTCACACCCAGCGCCGCCGGCAGGCCAAAGCCCATGGTGCCGAGGCCACCGGAGTTGATCCAGCGGCGTGGCTTATCAAACTGGTAGTAGAGCGCTGCGAACATCTGATGCTGACCAACGTCAGAGGTGACATAGGCGTCACCTTTTGTCAGGCGGCAGATGGTTTCGATGACCGCCTGCGGCTTGATTTTCGCGCTGGTGCGATCAAACTCCAGGCAGTGACGACTGCGCCAGCCCTCTATCGACTGCCACCAGTCGCGCAGGCTATCGAGCGGCTGTTTGCTGTCGGTTTGAGCCAGTAACTCCAGCATCTGCTGCAGCACCTGGCGGGCATCACCCACGATGGGAATATCGGCCGCCACCGTTTTCGAAATGGAGGTCGGATCGATATCGATGTGCATCACCGTGGCATCCGGGCAATATTTTGCCAGGTTATTGGTGGTACGGTCATCAAAGCGCACCCCGACGCCAAAAATCAGGTCAGCATTGTGCATCGTCATGTTGGCTTCGTAAGTGCCGTGCATCCCCAGCATCCCCACGCACTGACGATGAGTGCCAGGAAACGCACCCAGCCCCATCAGCGAGGTGGTCACCGGAATATTCAGGCTCTCCGCCAGCTGCAGCAGCTCCGCCTCACAGCCTGCGGTAATGGCACCCCCGCCGACATACATCACCGGTTTGTGCGCGGCCAGCAGCGTATTCAGTGCGCGCTTGATCTGCCCTTTATGCCCCTGAATCGTCGGGTTATAAGAGCGCATGCTCACTTCTTCCGGCCAGTGATAAGGCAGTTTGTTGGCCGGATTCAGAATGTCCTTCGGCAGATCGATCACCACCGGTCCCGGACGTCCCGTGGAGGCCAGCCAGAATGCTTTTTTCAGCACCGTCGGGATCTCTTCGGTGTTTTTCACCAGGAAACTGTGTTTCACCACCGGACGGGAGATGCCAACCATGTCGCACTCCTGAAAGGCGTCATAGCCGATCAGCGACGACGGCACCTGGCCCGACAGAATCACCAGCGGGATTGAATCCATATAGGCGGTTGCGATACCGGTAATCGCATTGGTGGCACCGGGTCCGGACGTCACCAGCACCACGCCGACTTCGCCGGTCGCGCGCGCCAGGCCATCAGCCATGTGCACCGCGCCCTGTTCATGGCGCACCAGAACGTGGTCGATACCTCCGACGGTTTGCAGCGCGTCGTAAATATCTAATACCGCGCCACCCGGATAACCGAATACCTGCTTAACGCCCTGATCGATTAACGAACGGACGACCATTTCGGCTCCTGACAACATCTCCATCTTCTGCCTCCAGGCGTGAGGACCGGGCTGCGCTAACGTGCCTTGCGCGTTACGTCACCCCGATACCTGCTTTGCCAATGTAAGATCAAAACCTTATGTTTATGCCCGCACGACGGAAACGCATTCCGCTGTCCGGATACAGAGAATTCTGTTGAGTTCATTGTTTTGAGAGTAGGTCGATTACCATAACCGCAGTTAACCTGGCAGGCAAACCGCAAACTCGCGCAAATTAAACCGTGCGAACGTAAAGGCTCTGCGCGATAAGAAAGGGCTACGCCGATTAAACTAATTACGCCGCAGAACCGCAGAGGAAAATGCTGGCGATGAAATTATTTTCAGCGCGATCTAAGAAATAGCGAAAAGTTATTGCCGCCTGACACAGCCCACAATTTCCTGTCTCATTTCTTTTCTGGCGTAATTAACCTTAAAACCATAAAAGTTCATACGATTATGCTGAACAGGCGAAAATAATTGTCACCAGGCTGCGTGACAGAGAAATCGAATAACTTTTTATTTTCAATAAATTAAAAAACAACAGGCGTCATCACACCGCCCACAGCAACCCGTTTTAACCCGCACCGCGTAGGCTGCTGTGCATTACGCTGCTTCACCGATATCTGACAGAATATTTTCCTTCATCGCCGCAAAAAATAGCCCTTCATTCAAGGTTGACATCGCTGGGGGATTCCAGTACCAATATGTGCAGCACAAAATTTTATGAGGTTTGAATCCATGTTTCGTTCTTCTCGCCTACTCGGTCTACTACTAAACGCATTCAGTTTGCGCGGTAGACTTGTGGGCGGAATCAAACACTGATTCAAACCTGCTGAAAGTTAAAAACCCGCGCCTGTCGCGGGTTTTTTTATGCTCGTTGCAAGGCAAGAGAAATGCATAAGGATGATTACGATGAGCCAGCAAGTCATTATTTTCGATACCACTCTGCGCGACGGTGAGCAGGCATTACAGGCCAGCCTGAGTGTGAAAGAAAAATTGCAGATCGCATTAGCGCTGGAGCGCATGGGCGTTGACGTTATGGAGGTTGGTTTTCCGGTCTCTTCTCCCGGTGATTTTGAATCCGTACAGACTATCGCTCGCACCATTAAAAACAGCCGGGTCTGCGGTCTGGCGCGCTGTGTAGAGAAAGATATTGACGCCGCTTACGAATCACTGCGCGTTGCCGAAGCCTTCCGTATTCATACTTTCATCGCGACGTCGCCGATGCACATCGCCACTAAACTGCGCAGTACGCTGCCAGAGGTGATTGAGCGTGCGGTGAAGATGGTGAAACGCGCCCGCAATTATACCGATGACGTCGAGTTCTCCTGTGAAGATGGCGGCCGGACCCCGATTGATGATCTGTGCCGGATGGTTGAAGCGGCGATTAACGCCGGTGCCCGCACCATCAACATCCCCGACACCGTTGGCTATACCCTGCCAGGCGAATATGCGCACATCATCAGCCAGTTAATTCAGCGCGTGCCAAACATCGATAAAGCGATTCTCTCTGTGCATACCCATGATGACCTGGGCATGGCGACCGGTAACGCCCTCGCCGCCGTGCAGGCAGGCGCGCGTCAGGTTGAAGGAACGCTGAATGGCCTGGGCGAACGTGCCGGTAACTGTGCGCTGGAAGAGGTGATCATGGCGATCAAAACCCGCCAGCAGATCATGAACGTCCACACCAATATCAATCATCAGGAAATCTACCGCACCAGCCAGATGGTCAGCCAGATCTGCAATATGCCGATCCCGGCGAACAAAGCGGTGGTCGGCTCTAACGCTTTCGCCCACTCCTCCGGTATTCACCAGGATGGCGTGCTGAAGAACCGCGAAAACTATGAAATCCTGACGCCTGAATCGATTGGCCTGCACAAAATTCAGCTCAACCTGACCTCGCGCTCAGGCCGTGCGGCGGTCAAACACCGCATGGAAGAGATGGGCTACGCAGAACGTGATTACAACCTGGATACCCTGTACGACGCCTTCCTGAAGCTGGCGGATAAGAAAGGTCAGGTATTTGATTACGACCTGGAAGCGCTGGCCTTTATCAATAAACAGAATGAAGAACCGGAACACTTCCAGCTGCACGAATTTAATGTCCAGACCGGCTCCAGCATTACCGCCACTGCCTCGGTCAATCTGGGCTGTGGCGACGAGAATAAATCGGATGCCGCAACCGGCAATGGCCCGGTGGATGCCGTCTACCAGGCGATCAATCGCATCACCCAGCTGGATGCAGAGCTGGTGAACTACAAACTGACCGCCAAAGGCCACGGCGAAAATGCGCTGGGTCAGGTGGATATCGTCGTGAGCTACAACGGCCGTAAGTTCCACGGCGTCGGTCTGGCGACCGATATCGTCGAATCCTCCGCCAAAGCGATGGTGAACGCCCTGAACAACATCTGGCGCGCCAGACAGGTTGAGCAAGAATTGCAGCGCAAATTTAAAGATCAGAAGGAAACGGTATAACTATGTCCAGTTCTTCCCATATCGCAGTGTTACCGGGTGACGGTATCGGCCCTGAAGTGATGGCGCAGGCAATGAAAGTGTTAGACGCGATTCGTCAGCGCTTCGACATGCGCATCACCACCAGCGAATACGCCGTCGGCGGCATCGCCATCGACCAGCATGGCGAACCGTTACCGCCAGCCACCGTTGCTGGCTGTGAGCAGGCGGACGCCATTCTGTTCGGTTCAGTTGGCGGACCTAAGTGGGAACACCTGCCGCCCGCCTCGCAGCCTGAGCGTGGTGCGCTGCTGCCGTTGCGTAAACATTTCCGTCTGTTCAGCAACCTGCGTCCGGCAGCGCTCTACAGCGGGCTGGAAGCCTTTTGTCCGCTGCGCAGCGACATCGCCGCTAAAGGTTTCGACATTCTGTGCGTGCGCGAACTGACCGGCGGCATCTACTTCGGCCAGCCGAAAGGCCGTGAAGGCAGCGGTCCGCACGAGCGGGCCTTTGATACCGAGGTTTACCACCGTTTCGAAATTGAACGCATCGCCCGCATCGCCTTTGAGTCAGCGCGCAAGCGTCGTCATAAAGTGACCTCCATCGACAAAGCCAACGTGCTGCAGACCTCAGTGATGTGGCGTGAGATCGTCAATGAGATCGCTAAAGAGTATCCGGATGTCGAGCTGAGCCACATGTACATCGACAATGCCACCATGCAGCTGATCAAAGACCCGTCGCAGTTTGATGTACTGCTCTGCTCTAACCTGTTCGGTGACATTCTCTCTGATGAGTGCGCCATGATCACCGGCTCAATGGGCATGCTGCCTTCCGCCAGCCTGAACGAAGAAGGTTTTGGTCTGTTTGAACCGGCGGGCGGCTCTGCGCCTGATATCGCCGGTCAGAATATCGCTAACCCGGTGGCGCAGATCCTGTCACTGGCGCTGCTGTTACGTTACAGCCTGAATGCCGATGACGCCGCCGACAGCATTGAGCGCGCCATCAGCCGGGCGCTGGAAGAGGGCTACCGCACCAAAGATTTAGCCGGTGACGGCCCAGCGATCAGCACAGATGAGATGGGCAGCATCATCGCCCGCTTTATCGCCGAGGAAAAATAAAATAATGAAAACGTTATACCAGAAGTTATTTGATGCACATGTCGTCCACGAAGCGCCGAACGAAACGCCGTTACTCTACATCGATCGCCACCTGATCCATGAAGTGACGTCACCTCAGGCGTTCGACGGTCTGCGCGCGCACGGGCGTAAAGTCCGTCAGCCCGAAAAGACCTTCGCCACCATGGATCACAACGTCTCTACCCAGACCAAAGACATTAACGCCTCGGGTGAGATGGCCCGTATTCAGATGCAGGAGCTGATGAAAAACTGCGCCGAGTTTGGCGTCCAGCTCTATGACCTGAACCACCCGTTCCAGGGCATCGTCCACGTTATCGGTCCTGAGCAGGGTATGACGCTGCCGGGCATGACCATCGTCTGCGGCGACTCACACACCGCCACGCACGGCGCCTTTGGCTCGCTGGCCTTTGGTATCGGCACCTCAGAAGTGGAACATGTGTTCGCGACCCAGACGCTGAAACAGGGTCGGGCGAAAACCATGAAAATTGAAGTTCTGGGCGAAGCCGCAACCGGCATTACCGCCAAAGATATCGTGCTGGCGATCATCGGTAAAACCGGCAGCGCGGGCGGCACCGGTCATGTGGTGGAGTTCTGCGGTCCGGCGATTGAAGCGCTGAGTATGGAAGGCCGCATGACCCTGTGTAATATGGCGATTGAGATGGGTGCCAAAGCGGGTCTGGTTGCGCCGGATGACACTACCTTCAACTACCTGAAGGGTCGTCAGTTCTCGCCGAAAGATGAGAAATGGGAACAGGCTGTCACGTACTGGCGCACGCTGAAGTCCGATGAAGGCGCGAAATTTGATGCAGTCGTCACTCTGCACGCAGAAGAGATCGCTCCTCAGGTTACCTGGGGTACCAATCCGGGTCAGGTGATTGCCGTCGATCAGGTGATCCCGAATCCCGCCTCGTTCGCCGATCCGGTCGAGCGTGCTTCAGCGGAGAAAGCGCTGGCCTACATGAATCTGCAGCCGGGCATTAAGCTGACCGATGTGGCGATTGATAAAGTCTTTATCGGCTCCTGCACCAACTCACGCATTGAAGATCTGCGTGCCGCAGCCGCCATCGCCAAAGGTCGTAAAGTTGCGCCAGGCGTGATCGCCATGGTGGTGCCGGGTTCCGGCCCGGTCAAAGCCCAGGCCGAAGCGGAAGGTCTGGATAAAATCTTCCTGGAAGCGGGTTTTGAATGGCGTCTGCCAGGTTGCTCAATGTGTCTGGCGATGAACAATGACCGCCTGAATCCGGGCGAGCGCTGCGCCTCAACCAGCAACCGCAATTTTGAAGGTCGTCAGGGCCGCGGTGGCCGGACGCATCTGGTCAGCCCGGCAATGGCTGCGGCAGCTGCCGTCACCGGCCATTTTGCTGACATCCGTCAACTGACAGGAGCCTGAGTCATGGCGAATAAATTTACCCAACACACCGGCATTGTTGCGCCACTGGATGCGGCTAACGTTGATACTGACGCCATCATTCCTAAGCAGTTTTTACAGAAAGTGACCCGTACCGGTTTCGGCCAGCATCTGTTCCACGACTGGCGCTTTGAAGATGATGCCGGTACGGTGCCGACACCCGGTTTTGTACTCAACAAGCCGGAGTTCAAAGGCACCAGCATTCTGCTGGCGCGCGAAAACTTCGGCTGCGGCTCTTCTCGTGAGCATGCGCCGTGGGCGCTGACCGATTTCGGTTTTCACGTGGTGATTGCGCCGAGCTTCGCTGACATTTTTTACGGCAACAGCTTCAATAACCAGCTGCTGCCGGTGAAATTAAGCGAACAGGAAGTGGATGAGATGTTTAAACTGGTGGCGGCCCAGCCCGGCATTCGCTTTACGGTCGATCTGGAAGCGCAGACGGTCACTGCGGGGGATAAGGTCTATCCGTTTGAGCTCGACAGCTTCCGCCGTCACTGCATGATCAACGGCCTCGACAGCATCGGCCTGACGCTGCAGCATGAAGCGTCAATCTCGCAGTATGAGCAGAATCAACCAGCCTACCTGCGCTGATCATCATGACAGGGCGACGCTGACGTCGCCCTGCTTCTTTATACGTCGCGCACCCGCGCCGACATCACCAAAGCCACTATCGCCAGCCCAAACGCCAGCCAGTAAACCGCCTCATGTCCCAGCCGCTCACTCAGGGTTCCCTGAATCACTCCCGCCAGAATCATGCCGGTTGAAATGGAGTTAGTGAACATCGTTGTCGCCGCACCTGGCCGCCCCGGCATTAAATCCTGAAACCACAACATGCCGATCCCGGCGATAATCCCGACAAAGACCGCATTAAACAGCTGCAGCACCATCAAAGAGGTACGCGAATTAAACAGCACCAGCCCGAGGTAGAACAGCACACCGGCCGCCACGGCCAGCAACATCAGCCGCCGTTTGCCCACTTTACGGGCGTAATGTCCGGCCAGCAGCATCACCGGGATCTCCAGCCCGGCGGCGGTGCCCATCAGCAGCCCGGCCAGCTTTTCCGGCAATCCCAGCGTGGTACTGATGTAGAGCGGCATATCGATGATATACATGGTATTGCAGGTCCACATGGTCACCGAGGCGATGAACAGTAAACGCACATCCCGGTCGCGCCAGCCGCTCAGCGGCAGGCCGCCGCTTTGCAGCAGCGGTGTGGCACGCGGTACCGACGGCAGAGTAAACCACACCAGCAGAATGCAGATCAGAAACAGTGCTGCCGCCACCATAAACAGCGTTACGAAGCCGTAGTTCAGCGCCAGCGCGAATGACAGCGGCGGTCCGATTACCCACGCCAGCGATAGCTGCGCACGCATCACTGAACTGAACATCACCGCTTCCCGCGCCGACTGATCGGCATATTCACGCGCCAGCGCGAACAGTTGCGGCATCGACACGCTGGCCAGCGCCGACAGTAGCACCCCAAGGGTAATCAGCGTCAGATAATGGCGGGTAAAAGCAAACAGCAGCGCATTGACCAGCGCCATCAGGCAGCAAAACAGAATGATGTTACGGCGATCGCCGACGCTGTCCGATCGCTTCGCCACCAGCATACTCACCACGATACCGGCCACCGCGTTGATGGTGAAAAACAGCCCGACCCAGAATGGGCGAGCCTGCACCTCGCGGGTTAAAAACAGGCTGAGCGTCGGTGCCTGCAGCGCACCGGCCACGCCCAGCATGAACGAGGCGACCATAAAAGCGAGATAGATCGGATTGATGCGGCGCTGCCGCGTTAACAGCGATTTCATACCGAAATCCCTTACAGGATGAACAGGGGAAGAGAAGAAGGGTAGACGATACCGTGCAGCATGAAAAAAGCCAGCAGAGATCATCTGCTGGCGGTGTAAATGCACCCTACTCAGAAAAGCATCCCGCTGAACAGCGGCATGAGGGTCGAACGCCATTCATTGCTGAATGCCTCCCGCTCTTCCCATAAGGGAAAGTTTGCTCTTAAAATAGGGCAAGAAAAACAGAGCGCTTTTCAGCAGGAGTTCCTCTTTTATGTCCTCATCTCGTCTGAAGCAGCAGTTTATTCGCCTGTGGCAAAGCTGTCAGGGTCAGACGCAGGAGATCACCCTCAGTGAACTGGCTGACCTGCTGCACTGCTCGCGTCGTCATATGCGTAATTTACTCAACCGGATGCAGGCTGCCGGCTGGTTGATCTGGCAGGCTGAGGCCGGACGCGGTAAGCGCTCGCAGCTCACTTTTTGCTACACCGGCCTGGCGCTACAGCAGCAGCGGGCGGAGGATCTGCTGGAGCAGGATCGCATCGATCAGCTGGTGCAGCTGGTCGGCGATAAAAATCAGGTCAGGCAGATGATTGGCGCCCACCTTGGCCGCAGCTTCCGCCAGGGCAAACACATTCTGCGGGTGCTTTACTACCGTCCGCTGCTTAATCTTCAACCCGGCTCCGCCCTGCGCCGCTCCGAAACCCATATTGCCCGCCAGATTTTCAACGGCCTGACGCGCATAAATGAGGAAAACGGGGAAATCGAGGCTGATATCGCCCACCACTGGCAGCAAACCTCCCCGCTACACTGGCGCTTCTTTCTGCGTCCGGCGATTCGCTTTCATCATGGTCGCGAGCTGGAGATGGCCGACGTGATCGATTCGCTGGGACGTCAGCGCCAGCAGCCGCTGTTTTCCCACATTCAGCAGATCGACTCGCCCGCGCCCTGGACGCTGGATATCACCTTAAACCAGCCCGACGACTGGTTACCCTGGTTGCTGGCCAGCGTCAGCGCCATGATCCTGCCGCGCGAGTGGCCGACGCTGCGCGACTTTGCCCGCCAGCCGATTGGCACCGGCCCGTACAGCGTGATCCGCAATCAGGAAAGCCAGCTGAAGATTGAAGCCTTTGATGATTACTTCGGCTTTCGCGCCCTGATTGATGACGTCTCTATCTGGGTCTTGCCGGATATCAGCGACGAACTGGTCTATGCGGGCGTACGTCTGCAGGGCGACGGCGCAGATGAGGTGCAGGAAGAGAGCCGCCTCGAAGAGGGTTGCTACTATTTGCTGTTCGATCAGCGCTCAGAGAAGGGCCGCGACGAGGCGATACGGCGCTGGGTCAGCTATCTGTTTAACCCTATCGCCCTGCTCAATCATGCTGGCGTGGGTTATCAGCGCTACTGGTTTCCAGCCTATGGCCTGCTGCCGCGCTGGCATCACCGGCGCGATCTGACGCCGGTAGAAAAGCCGCCCGGCCTGACCCATCTGACGCTGACCTGGTATAGCCAGCACGTCGAGCACGAAGGGATCGCCAATGCGTTGCGTCCGCTGCTGGCGCAGCACGGCGTCACGCTGGAGACCCGCGAGATCAGCTACGAAAGCTGGTATCAGGGTGAAGCGGAAAGTGACATCTGGCTCGGCAGCGTGAACTTTACCCTGCCGCTGAATTATTCACTGTTTGCGCAGCTGTATGAGATCCCGCTGCTGCATCACTGCCTGCCGATTGACTGGCAGGCTGATGCCGCCCGCTGGCGCGAAAAGGCGCTGCCGCTGGCGGAATGGAGTAAGCGGTTAGTGGAAGACGCCGGGCTGCATCCACTGTTTCATCACTGGCTGCTGCTGGAAGGTCAGCGCAGTATGCGCGGCGTACGGATGAATACGCTGGGCTGGTTCGATTTTAAATCGGCCTGGTTTGCGCCGCCCGCGCTGTAACGCTTTCGCGCTACGGCTGAAATGACTAGAATGTGACGTTCTCAACGGGGTGCCGCGTGCGGCTGAGAAAGACCCGTCGAACCTGATTCGGTTAATACCGACGTAGGGATTTGAGAGACCTGCTGCTCAGATCCTTTGCGACTCATCCCCTATTCTCCCGAAGGAGCGCAAAGTGTTAAACAAAGTTCTGCCACTGCTGCTGTTACTCTCCACGCCGGTCCTGGCGGCTAAACCGGTGCTCACGGTCTACACCTACGACTCCTTCTCCGCTGACTGGGGCCCAGGCCCGGCGATTAAAAAAGCCTTTGAAGCGCAGTGCGACTGCGAACTGAAATTTGTCACGCTGGAAGATGGCGTATCGCTGCTGAATCGCGTGCGGATGGAAGGCAAAAACAGCAAAGCCGATGTGGTACTGGGACTGGATAACAACCTGCTGCAGGCGGCGCAAAAAACCGGCCTGTTCGCCGCCAGTCAGGTCGATACCGCGCAGCTGACGCTACCGGGCGGCTGGCACGACAGCACCTTTATCCCGTTTGACTACGGCTATTTCGCCTTCGTCTATGACAAAACCCGCCTGAAAAATCCGCCGAAAAGCCTGAAAGAGCTGGTAGAGAGCCCGGAAAAATGGCGGGTGATCTACGAAGATCCGCGCACCAGTACACCGGGATTAGGTCTGCTGCTGTGGATGCAAAAAGTCTATGGCGATCAGGCACCGCAGGCGTGGCAAAAGCTGGCGCAGAAAACCGTGACCGTCACCAAGGGCTGGAGTGAAGCCTACGGCCTGTTCCTGAAAGGGGAAGGCGATCTGGTGCTGAGCTATACCACCTCGCCGGCTTACCACCTCATCGAAGAGAAAAAAGAGAACTACGCCGCCGCGCCGTTTGCCGAAGGTCACTATCTGCAGGTTGAGGTCGCCGCACAGTTAGCCAGCAGCAAACAGCCGAAACTGGCGCAGCAGTTCATGCAATTTATGGTGTCGCCTGCGTTCCAGAACACCATCCCGACCGGCAACTGGATGTATCCGGTGATCAACACCACCCTGCCGGCCGGATTTTCGACACTGAAGGTGCCTGCCACCGCGCTGCAATACTCGCCGGAAGAGGTTGCCAGCCAGCGTTCAGGCTGGATTAGCCAGTGGCAACGCGCCGTCAGCCGCTGATGCCGCGCTGGCTGATTCCTGGTTCGCTCGCCACGCTGCTGTTAATCAGCGTGGCGCTGTTCGCCTTTGGCTCACTGTGGAATGCCGCGCCGGTCACCGACTGGCGCAGCGTGCTGCAGGACGCGTATCTGCATCACGTTATCGCCTTCTCCTTTGGTCAGGCGCTGCTCTCTGCCCTGCTGTCGCTGCTGCCCGCCCTGCCGCTGGCCCGCGCCCTCTATCGACGCCGCTTTCCCGGCCGCCAGTTATTGCTGCGCCTGTGCGCCATGACGCTGGTGCTGCCGGTGCTGGTGGCGGTGTTCGGCTTGCTGACGGTCTATGGTCGCGTCGGCTGGCTGGCGCAGATTTGTCAGCTGATCGGCATCGATTATCGCTTCTCGCCCTATGGGTTGCAGGGCATTTTGCTGGCACACGTCTTTTTTAACCTGCCGCTGGCGACGCGCCTGATGCTGCAGGCGCTGGAAAGTATTCCGGCGGAACAGCGCCAGCTGGCGGCGCAGCTTGATCTGCGCGGCTGGCACCACTTTCGCTTGCTGGAGTGGCCGTGGCTGCGTCGTCAGCTGCTGCCGACCGGCGCGCTGATCTTTATGCTCTGCTTCGCCAGCTTCGCCACCGTGCTGTCGCTGGGCGGCGGGCCGCAGGCCACCACCATTGAACTGGCGATCTTCCAGGCGCTCAGTTACGACTACGATCCCGGACGGGCCGCCCTGCTGGCGCTGATCCAGCTCGGCTGCTGTCTGACGCTGGTGCTGCTTAGCCAGCGTTTCAGCAAGGCGATTCCCGTCGGCACCAGCCAGCTGCACGGCTGGCGCGATCCGCAGGATTCGCGCCTGGCGCAGCTGACCGATGGCCTGCTGATTGTGCTGGCGTTACTGCTGCTGTTGCCGCCGCTGGCGGCAGTGGTGGTGGATGGTTTGCACGGCGGGTTGCGCGGCGCGCTGGCCCAGCCAGCACTGTGGCAGGCGACGCTGACCTCGTTGCGCATTGCGCTGGGTGCCGGTCTGCTCTGTGTCACACTGACGCTGATGCTGCTGTGGAGCAGTCGCGAGTTGCGCCTGCGCCAGCATCCGGTCGCGGCGCAGCTGATCGACACCAGCGGTATGCTGATTCTGGCCATGCCCGGGATCGTGCTGGCGACCGGTTTCTTTTTGCTGTTTAACGCCACCGTCGGCCTGCCGGACTCGGCGGATGGGCTGGTGATCTTCACCAATGCGCTGATCGCCATTCCCTATGCGCTGAAAGTGCTGGAAAACCCGATGCGTGACGTCGCCGGGCGCTACGGCAGACTCTGCGAATCACTGGATATCCACGGCTGGAACCGGCTGCGACTGATTGAACTGCGGGCGCTGAAGCGTCCGCTGGCGCAGGCGCTGGCGTTTGCCTGCGTGCTGTCGATTGGTGATTTTGGTGTCGTGGCGCTGTTTGGTAACGCCGACTTCCGCACGCTGCCGTTCTACCTTTATCAACAGATCGGCGCCTATCGCGGTGCCGATGGCGCAGTGACCGCCCTGTTGTTGCTGTTACTCTGTTTGTTGCTGTTCACCCTGATGGAAAAATTACCGGGCCGCCATGCTGACTCTGAATAACCTTACCTACCTTTATCAGCATCTGCCGATGCGCTTCAGCCTGCACGCCGGGCGCGGCGAGCGTCTGGCGATCCTCGGCCCAAGCGGGGCGGGAAAAAGCACGTTGCTCAGTCTGATCGCCGGATTTCTGCCGATTCGTCAGGGCACGCTGCTGATTGATGGTCAGGACCACAGCCACAGCGTACCGGCCAGGCGGCCGGTTTCGATGCTGTTTCAGGAGAACAACCTGTTTCCGCACCTCAGCGTGCAGCAGAACATGGCGCTGGGATTGCATCCGGGATTGAAACTGAACGCCGATCAGCGTCAGCAGCTGGCTGCGCTGGCTGAACAGGTGGGGCTGGGCGATCTGCTGGCGCGGCTGCCGGGCGAGCTGTCGGGTGGACAACGTCAGCGCGTGGCGCTGGCGCGCTGCCTGCTGCGTGACCGGCCAGTGCTGCTGCTGGATGAGCCGTTTTCGGCGCTCGACCCGGCGCTGCGCAGCGAAATGCTGCAGCTGGTGCGCTCGGTGTGTGAAGCGCGCAGCATCACGCTGCTGATGGTGTCGCACAGTCTGGAAGATGCGCAGCAGATCGCGCCGCGCAGCGTAGTGATTGTCGATGGTCGGGTTTACTGGGATGGCGCGACCCGACAGTTGCTGTCGGGCGAGACGCGGGAAGCCGAGGTGCTGGGCATCCCGCGCCGCTGAATTACTCGAAGAAGACCTGCCACAGCAGATGGCGGAAAATCGGCATCATCGGATGGAACTGAATGCCGACGAAGGCGGCGATGGCGAGCGCCAGCCCCAGCGGTCCCAGCCAGCGCAGCCGTTCCGGCGGCAGATACGCAGTCGCCCAGTCCTGACTCCTGCCACTGCGCCACCAGCGCCAGCCCAGCCAGCCACCCAGCCACACCACAATCGCGGCCGCCAGCAGCAGCCACTTAAAGTTGCCGCCCTGCGCCGCCTCGGGAACATCCACCGCCACGCCCGCCAGGATGCCGGGCAGCAGATAGAGCGGTGGCCACAGCAGGCAGCCAATCAGATTAGGCGGCAGGAATTTACGTACCGGCAGCTCCAGCATCCCCGCGGCCAGCGGGATCAGCGGACGCGTCGGCCCGACAAAGCGCCCGACCAGAATGGTAAACATGCTGTGCTGATGCAGCGCGTGTTCGGTTTTATCCAGCAGACCTTTGTACTTTTGCAGATACTTCCAGCGATGCAGCGGCCCCTGAAATTTCCAGCCGATCCCGTAGGAAACCCAGTCGCCAATCAGGCAACCGACAAAACCCGCCGCCCAGGCCGGATAAAGACCAATCTGTCCGCTCCCCACCAGCGCGCCCAGACTCGCCATCAGCACGGTACCCGGCAGCAACAGCCCGACCAGCGCCAGCGATTCCAGAAAGGTGACCAACGCCACCGCAAACAGCGCCCACTCCAGCGACTGCGTAAACAGGTGTTGAACCCAGGCTTCCATAAACTTCCTTAGAAAAAGCAGAAGGCTGGATTGTCCAGAGCCAGCTACACAGCGTCAAGGCAAGAATTGTAGGACAATGTTGACAAAACCCAGCGGCGGAACTGTATAAATATCCATGTTATACTGAGCGGGTTTTCTCACCGATCAAAAATCCTGAGTCTGGAGACGATGTGAATAGGCCCCGCGCAGGTTTTCTGCTTACCCGCCACTGGCGCGATACGCCGCAAGGCAGCGAAATTATCCTCTGGCTCGCTACCGATCAGGGTGCGCAGCGCGTGGTGCTGCCGGTTCAGGAGTCAGTAGCGTTTATTCCGCGTGAGTTTCAGTCTCAGGTCAGCGAGCTGCTGAAGGATGAGCGTCAGCTGCGCATCCAGCCGCTCGAACTGAAAGATTTTCGCCAGCGCCCGGTGTTCGGGCTCTATTGCCGACAGAATCGCCAGCTGCAGCAGATCGAAAAGCGGCTGCGCGAACAGGGGATTCCGGTCTATGAAGCGGATATCCGCCCGCCGGAACGCTATCTGATGGAGCGTTTTATTACCGCACCGGTCTGGTTTGATGGCGAAGCCCGGGGCGACAGCGTGGTGAACGCCCGACTGAAGCCGCATCCCGACTATCGGCCCCCGCTCAAATGGGTCTCACTGGATATTGAAACCACCCAGCACGGTGAGCTTTATTGTATCGGGCTGGAGGGTTGCGGCCAGCGCCAGGTCTACATGCTCGGTCCGGCAAACGGCGATGCCAGCGCACTCGATTTTGAACTGATCTACCTTGATACCCGACCGCAACTGATTGAAGCACTCAACCAGTGGTTCGCTGAGCACGATCCCGACGTGATTATCGGCTGGAACGTGGTGCAGTTTGACCTGCGGGTATTGCAGAAACACGCCGATCGCTACGCGATTCCGCTGCGGCTGGGTCGTCAGAACAGCGCGCTGGAGTGGCGTGAGCATGGCTTCAAGCCCGGCGTGTTTTTCGCCCAGGCCAGCGGCCGGCTGATCATTGACGGTATTGACGCGCTGAAATCCGCTTTCTGGGATTTCCCGTCATTCAGCCTGGAATCGGTGTCGCAGCAGTTACTGGGCGAAGGCAAGGCGATCGATAACCCGTGGCAGCGCATGGAGGAGATCAACTGGCGCTTCGCCAACGATAAACCAGCGCTGGCGCGCTATAACCTGAAAGATTGTGAACTGGTGACGCGCATTTTCCACAAAACGGCGATCATGCCGTTTTTGCTGGAACGGGCAGCGGTGAACGGCCTGGCGGTGGATCGCCACGGTGGTTCGGTCGCCGCGTTCGGTCATCTTTATATTCCGCGTATGCATCGGGTCGGCTTTGTCGCGCCGAACCTCGGCGATGTGGCGCCGGAAGCCAGCCCTGGCGGCTACGTAATGGATTCGCGGCCAGGCCTCTACGACTCGGTGCTGGTGCTGGATTACAAAAGCCTCTATCCGTCGATTATCCGTACCTTCCTGATCGATCCGGTTGGGCTGGTGGAAGGGCTGGCGCACCCTGATGATGCTGATTCGGTGGAAGGCTTTCGCGAGGCGCGCTTTTCACGTCATACCCACTGCCTGCCCGCTATCGTCGAACAGATCTGGCTGGGCCGCGAAGCCGCCAAAAAGCAGGGCAACCAGCCGCTGTCGCAGGCGCTGAAGATTATCATGAACGCCTTTTATGGCGTGCTCGGCACCAGCGCCTGTCGCTTTTTCGATCCGCGCCTCGCCTCCTCGATTACGATGCGTGGTCACGCCATTATGCAGCAGACCCGCACGCTGATTGAGGCGGAAGGCTACGATGTGATTTATGGCGATACCGATTCGACCTTTGTCTGGCTGAAATCGGCCCACAATGAACAGGATGCGGCCGCGATTGGTCAGCAGCTGACACAAAAAGTGAACGCCTGGTGGCGTGACCATCTGCAGCAGACCCAGGGCCTGACCAGCGCGCTGGAGCTGGAGTATGAAAATCACTTCTGCCGTTTTCTGATGCCCACCATCCGTGGCGCTGAACAGGGCAGTAAAAAACGCTATGCCGGCCTGATCCGTGAAGCGGCGGGCGAACGCATGGTGTTTAAAGGGCTGGAGTCGGTACGCACCGACTGGACGCCGCTGGCACAGCAGTTTCAGCAGCAGCTCTACAGCCGGATTTTCCATCGTGAGCCGTGGCAGGACTATATCCGTGCTACCGTGGCGCAGTTGCTGGCCGGTGAACTCGACGATCAGCTGATTTATAAAAAACGTCTGCGCCGTCCGCTGAAAGAGTATGAAAAAAATGTGCCGCCGCACGTCCGCGCCGCCCGGCTGGCGGATGAGCAGAATCGCAAATTAAACCGGCCGTTGCAGTACCAGAATGGCGGCCGGATTCGTTACGTGATGGCGACGGCCGGCCCGGAGCCACTGGAGGCGCGTACCACGCCACTGGATTACGATCACTACGTCAGTAAGCAGTTACAACCGGTCGCCGACGGGATTTTACCTTTCGTCGGAGGGGACTTTGCTACACTGATTACCGGGCAGTTGGGTCTTTTTTGACAGGTGACGAATGCCCTGCCATCCAGTACCATAGCGCCCTTCCTGATACTCACCGCGCTAAGAGAGACTCTCCAGACCTGTTCGTTTGGATGAAATCCTATTGCCTGAGTATCCGGGAACACCTCTAAAAACGTTAAAATTCGAGCTAAAAATATATGGTTTTTACATTAGGTCAGCGCTGGATTAGTGATACGGAAAGTGAACTGGGACTGGGCACGGTGGTGGCGGTTGATACCCGCATGATCACCCTGCTGTTCCCGGCCACCGGGGAAAACCGCCTCTACGCCCGCAACGATTCGCCTGTTACCCGCGTCATCTTCAATCCGGGTGACACCATCACCAGCCATGAAGGCTGGCAGATGCGAGTCGATGAAGTACGCAACGAAAATGACCTGATGACCTATATCGGCACCCGTCTTGATACCGACGAAAGCGACGTGATGCTGCGCGAAGTGATGCTCGACAGTAAGCTGGTCTTCAGCAAGCCGCAGGATCGTCTGTTCGCCGGCCAGCTCGACCGGATGGACCGCTTCGCCCTGCGCTTCCGCGCCCGCAAATATCAGAGTGAGCAATATCGTCTGCCGATCAGCGGTTTGCGTGGCATGCGCACCAACCTGATTCCGCATCAGCTGCATATCGCCCACGATGTGGGCCGTCGCCACGCGCCACGCGTGCTGCTGGCGGATGAAGTCGGACTGGGTAAAACCATTGAAGCCGGGATGATCATCCAGCAGCAGCTGCTGGCCGGACGCGCCGACCGGGTATTAATCGTGGTGCCGGAAACCCTGCAGCATCAGTGGCTGGTTGAGATGCTGCGTCGTTTCAACCTGCGCTTTGCACTGTTTGATGACGATCGCTATACCGAAGCCCAGCACGACAGCGATAATCCGTTTGAAACCGAACAGTTAATTATCTGTTCGCTCGACTTTGTGCGCCGCAACAAGCAGCGTCTTGAACTGCTGGCCGATGCCGAATGGGATCTGCTGGTGGTCGATGAAGCGCACCATCTGGCGTGGTCGGAAGGCGCACCGAGCCGCGAATATCAGGTAATTGAGCAGCTGGCGGAAAAAACCGCTGGCGTCCTGCTGTTAACCGCCACGCCGGAACAGCTGGGCATGGAGAGCCACTTTGCCCGTCTGCGCCTGCTTGACCCCAATCGCTTTCACGACTTTGCCGCTTTTGTTGAAGAGCAGCAGCATTTCCGGCCGATTGCCGATGCGGTGACCGCGTTGCTGGCGGATCAGCCGGTCTCGCAGCAGGAGATGAACCGGATCAACGATCTGGTCGGCGAGCAGGATATTGAGCCGCTGCTGCAGGTCGCCAACAGCGATCGTGACGGCAAACAGGAGGCGCGCCAGGAGCTGATCTCGATGCTGATGGATCGCCACGGCACCAGCCGCGTGCTGTTCCGTAACACCCGTAACGGCGTCAAAGGGTTCCCGAAACGCGAACTGCACCAGATTCGTCTGCCGCTGCCAGCGCAGTATCAGACCGCGATTAAAGTCTCCGGCATTATGGGCGCCCGTAAAAGCGCAGAAGAACGCGCGCGTGACCTGCTCTATCCGGAACAGATTTATCAGGAATTTGAAGGCGACAGCGGCACCTGGTGGAACTTCGATCCGCGCGTGGAGTGGCTGATGGGTTACCTCACCAGCAACCGTAAAGAGAAAGTGCTGGTGATCTGCGCCAAGGCCGCCACGGCGCTGCAACTGGAGCAGGTATTGCGTGAGCGCGAAGGTATCCGGGCGGCGGTGTTCCATGAGGGTCTGTCGATCATCGAACGTGACCGTGCTGCGGCGTGGTTTGCTTCGGAAGAGAACGGCGCGCAGGTGCTGCTCTGCTCAGAAATCGGTTCAGAAGGCCGTAACTTCCAGTTCGCCAGCCGTCTGGTAATGTTCGATCTGCCGTTTAACCCGGATCTGCTTGAGCAGCGTATCGGTCGTCTCGATCGTATTGGTCAGGCGCACGATATCCAGATCCTGGTGCCGTGGCTGGAGAAGACCGCACAGGCGGTGTTACTGCGCTGGTATCACGAAGGGCTGGATGCGTTTGAACATACCTGCCCGACCGGCCGCACCATTTATGACAGCGTGCATTCGCAGCTGATCGACTATCTGGCGGCACCGGAAAACAGTGACGGCTTCGATGCCTTTATCACTGACTGCCGTAAGCAGCATGATGCGCTAAAACTGCAGCTGGAACAGGGACGCGATCGCCTGCTGGAGCTGAACTCCAACGGCGGCGACGCGGCTCAGGCGCTGGCGAATGCGATCGCTGATCAGGACGATGATACCGGCCTGGTGAACTTCGCGCTTAACCTGTTTGATATTGTGGGTATCAATCAGGAAGATCGCAGCGATAACCTGATCGTGCTGACACCATCCGATCATATGCTGGTGCCCGACTTCCCTGGCCTGCCGGAAGATGGCTGTACCATCACCTTTAACCGCGAACAGGCGCTGTCACGCGAAGATACCCAGTTCATTACCTGGGAACATCCGCTGATCCGCAATGGTCTGGATCTGATCCTGTCGGGTGATACCGGCAGCAGCGCCATCTCGCTGCTGAAGAACAAGGCGCTGCCGGTCGGTACGCTGCTGGTCGAGCTGATCTACGTGGTCGAAGCGCAGGCACCGAAGCATCTGCAGCTGACCCGCTTCCTGCCGCCGACGCCAATCCGTCTGCTGCTGGATCGTAACGGTACCAACCTGGCGGGCAAGGTGGAGTTTGAAAGTTTCAACCGTCAGCTGAATGCCGTTAACCGCCATACCGGCAGTAAGCTGGTCAACGCGGTACAGCAGGATGTCCACGCCATTCTGACCCAGGGCGAAGAGAAGGTAGTCAGCGAAGCGCGTGCGGTGATTGATGCTGCCCGCGCAGAAGCGAACGAGAAGCTGGGTGCGGAACTCTCCCGCCTGGAAGCGCTGAAAGCGGTCAACCCGAACATTCGTGAAGATGAAATCGAGGCGCTGGAAAGTAACCGTCAGCAGGTGCTGGAAAGCCTCGATGAGGCTAACTGGCGTCTCGACGCGCTGCGCCTGATTGTGGTGACTCACCAGTAAGCTCAGGGGCCGCATGGCCCCTTATTTTTGGAAAGATGCATGGAACCCTACAATCCACCGCGTGAACCCTGGCTGCACATCCTCTATCAGGATGCGCACATCATGGTGGTGAACAAGCCCAGCGGCCTGCTCTCAGTACCGGGCCGGCTGGACGAACATAAAGATAGCGTGATGACGCGGATCCAGCGTGATTACCCGCAGGCAGAGTCGGTACACCGGCTGGATATGGCCACCAGCGGCGTGATTGTGGTGGCGCTGACCAAAGCGGCAGAGCGCGAGCTGAAACGGCAGTTTCGGGAGCGTGAGCCGGCTAAGCGCTATGTCGCCTGCGTCTGGGGCCATCCGGCAGAGGAGAAGGGGCTGATTGATCTGCCGCTGATTTGCGACTGGCCCAACCGACCGAAGCAGAAAGTCTGCTTTGAGACCGGCAAAGCCGCACAGACTGAATATCAGGTGCTGGAGTATCGCGCCGATAACAGCGCACGCGTGTCGCTGAAACCCATTACCGGCCGGTCACATCAGCTGCGGGTACACTTGCTGGCGCTGGGGCATCCGATTCTGGGCGATAACTTTTATGCGCATCCGGAGGCCAAAGCGATGGCACCCCGTCTGTTGCTGCATGCGGAGTCCCTGACCATTACCCATCCCGCTTTCGGTAACCTCATGACCTTCCGCCAGCCCGCCGACTTTTAATCACCGGCCGGGCAGCCCGTGACGTCGGGAAAGACGTCACGGCAACAGCGCGATTATTTAAACCCTTTCTCTTTGCGGATCAGGTCGTAAGCCGCCTGAATTTCCTGCGCTTTCTGCTTCGCCATCTCCATCATCTCTGGCGGCAGCCCTTTGGCCACCAGCTTATCGGGATGGTGCTCCGTCATCAGCTTGCGGTAGGCGCGTTTGATGGTGGTGGCATCATCGCTGCTCTTTACGCCCAGCACGCTACAGGCATCTTCCAGCGTCGGTCCGCGTTGCGCCTGCTGGAAGCCACCGGCTGAACGCTGACCGCCGCCGAATTGCTGCCCGCCTTCCATCATCCGCAGGAACTGATCGAACTGACCGCGCGATATTCCCAGCTCTTCCGCAATCACGTAGAGCACCTGACGCTCATTAGGATGCAGTGAACCGTCCGCGAAGGCGGCCTGAATCTGAATCTCAAGAAACATCCGAATCAGGTCAAAGCGTCCGAAACAAGCGCTGCGCAGTTCGCGTAGCTTGCTGCGTAATGGATAATCGGCCTGCTTGCCTTCGCGGAACGCGCGCTGTGCCGCCGTACGCGATTCGCCGTGCAGTTGCATCCGCTCCATTAATAGCGAAGCAATCTGGATATCCGCTTCGGTGACGCGCCCTTTTGACTTGGTCAGATGGCCCATCACCTGAAAGGTGGTGCTGAAAAACAGCGTCTGTCGGGTTTGATTATTCGAGAAGTAAGCCTTGCCTTGTGCGCCGCGAACTTTGTCAATCATATGGCCAATGATCAAACCGATCACAATACCCCAAAAGCCTGCACCGGAAAGTAATCCCACCGCCAGACCCACAACTTTTCCCCAGTAGCGCATAAACTCCTCAATTCGCCATGCTTGCGGCTGAAAATTGCATTATCATACCTGTCATTTATCTCAGCGCCTAACGGCAACGCGGACAGAAAAGGATTAACGCTGGCACAACGCCGGGCAGTAAGTTAGTCTCTGACCCGATTGTCGGCATGATGCCAGTTTTCATGGAATTCTCGATACCGCGTATGAAAAAACATATACCTACCCTGCTGGCCACTCTGATCGGCTCAGCCATTAGCCAGCAAGCCTTTGCCGACGATTTGATGTCGCAGTGTATGTTAGGCGTGCCGAGTTATAACCGCCCGCTGGTAAGTGGCGACACTAACCAGCTGCCGGTGACCATTCACTCCGACGCCGCAAAGGGGAATTACCCCAATGATGCGGTTTTCACCGGCAATGTGAATATTGAACAGGGCAACAGCCGGATGCAGGCGGATGAAGTACAACTTCATCAGCGTCAGCAGGAGGGCCAGACCACGCCGGTTCGTACCGTCGATGCCCTCGGTAATGTGCACTACGACGACAATCAGGTCATCCTGAAAGGTCCGAAAGCCTGGTCAAACCTCAACAGCAAAGACACCAACGTCTGGAATGGCGACTACCAGATGGTGGATCGTCAGGGGCGCGGCACCGCTGACCAGATGAAGCTGCGCGGCAATAACCGCTATACCATTCTGGAAAACGGCAGCTTCACCTCCTGTCTGCCAGGTTCCAACAGCTGGAGCGTGGTGGGCTCGGAAGTCATTCAGGACCGTGAAGAGGAAGTGGCGGAGATCTGGAACGCCCGCTTTAAGCTCGGCTCGGTACCGGTGTTCTACAGTCCCTATCTGCAGTTACCGATCGGCGATCGCCGCCGCTCCGGTTTCCTGATCCCAAATGCAAAATATGGCAGCAACAACGGCTTTGAATTTGTGCTGCCCTATTACTGGAACATCGCGCCGCAGGCCGATGCCACCATCACGCCGCACTACATGAGTAAGCGCGGCATGCAGTTTGAAAACGAATTTCGTTATCTGACTGTGGCTGGTGCAGGTCTGGTGGAGTTCGACTATCTGGGCTCGGACAAACAGTACGATAACGACAAAGCGGTGCGCGGCATCGCCGAGGACGACAGTTCTGACCGCTGGTTATTCTACTGGCGTCACGCCGGTGTCTACGACAAGAACTGGCGTTTCAGCGCCGACTACACCAAGGTCAGCGACCAGTACTACTTCAACGATCTCGACTCGAAGTACTACAGCTCGACCGACAACTACGCTACGCAGAAATTCAGTATCGGCTACGCTGACACCAACTGGGATGCCACGCTCTCGACCAAAGACTTCCAGGTCTTTGGCGATACCAGCAGCAGCAATGTCTACCGTGCGATGCCGCAGCTGGACCTCAATTTCTATCAGAACGATATCGGTCCGTTTGATGGCCGTATCTACGCCCAGGCGGTGAAGTTCACTAACGTCAGCGATCGCTATCCTGAAGCGACCCGTTTACACATTGAACCAACCCTGAACCTGCCGCTCTCTAACGGCTGGGCCAGTCTGGATACCGAAGCGAAGCTGCTGGCGACCCACTATCAGCAAACGGATGTCGATTTCTACAACAACAATTACGCCAACGTAAATGGTAAGAGCGGCACGCTCGATGAGTCCGTCAACCGTACCCTGCCGCAGTTTAAAGTAGATGGCCGGATGGTGTTTGACCGCGACATGAGCTCGGCGGCAGGCTATACCCAGACGCTGGAACCGCGGGTGCAGTATCTCTATATCCCCTATCGCGACCAGAGCAATATCTATCCTTACGACTCGACCCAGCTGCAAACCGACTATACCGGTCTGTTCCGCGACCGTACCTATAGCGGCCTGGATCGCATCGCGTCGGCCAACGAAGTGGCGACCGGCGTCACCTCACGTATTTATGATAACGATCTGGTTGAACGTTTTAACGTTTCCGTGGGTCAAATCTACTCGTTTACCCCTTCACGCACTGGCGTTAATCAGACCAGTGAAGAAGATGATACCGGCAGCCTGATCTGGGCTGGCGATACATACTGGAAAGTAAGCGATCGTTGGGGCGTTCGGGGTGGGATTCAGTATGATACCAAACTCGATAACGTCTCCCAGGGAAATGCGGTGCTGGAATACCGTCGTGATGCCGATCGTATGGTGCAGCTGAGCTACCGCTACAGCAGCCCGGAATACGTGGCGACCGCACTGAATGACAGTACGCTGGTGAATAACCCGATCTACAAAAACGGGATTTCTCAGGTCGGCACCACGGCCAGCTGGCCGATTGCGGATGCATGGTCTGTCGTAGGCGCTTACTACTACGATACCCGCAACACGCGTCCGGCATCGCAACTGGTTGGCCTGCAATACAGCTCATGCTGTTACGCCATTCGCCTGGGCTACGAGCGCAAAATTAACGGTTGGGAAAATGACGACAGTAAGTATGACAACCAAATCTCATTCAACATTGAGTTGCGTGGTCTGAGTTCCAACTATGGCTTAGGCACCAACCAAATGCTGCGTCAGGGCATCATTCCTTACCAGCGCGCTTTCTGATGTTGTGATGTTTGACAGGCAATCCCGCAGTGCGGAACCAACAATGGATAAAGTATGAAGAACTGGAGAATGCTGATTCTTGGTGTGGCGATCAGTGCCAACACCGCGTTCGCAGCACCACAAGTGGTTGATAAAGTTGCAGCCGTGGTCAATAACGGCGTGGTGCTTGAGAGCGACGTTGACGGAATGATGAGCACCGTCAAATCTCAGGCCCAGCAGGCAGGTCAGCAGTTGCCAGATGACAAAACGTTGCGCCACCAGATTCTGGAACGTCAGATCATGGATAACATTATTCTGCAGATGGGCGAAAAAGCGGGCGTTGAGATCAGCGACCAGCAGCTGGATCAGGCGATTCAGAACATCGCTGCGCAGAACCGCATGAGCCTCGATCAGCTGCGTAGCCGCCTGGCTTACGACGGCATGAACTACGGCACTTACCGTTCGCAGATCCGTAAAGAGATGTTGATTGCGGAAGTGCGTAATAACGAAGTGCGCCGTCGCGTCACCATTCTGCCGCAGGAAGTGGATACGCTTGCCACCCAGATCGGCTCTCAGAACAGCCAGGGCACCGAGCTGAACGTCAGCCACATCCTGCTGCCGCTGCCAGAAAACCCGACCCAACAGCAGGTCGATGAGCAGGAAACCCTGGCGAAACAGCTGGTGGGTGAACTGAAAAACGGCGCTGACTTCGGCAAAATGGCGGTCACCTACTCAGCTGACTCGCAGGCGCTGAAAGGCGGCAACATGGGCTGGGGCAAAATTGAAGAGTTACCAACGCTGTTTGCACAGGCGCTGGCAACCGCGAAAAAAGGCGATATCGTCGGTCCGGTTCGTTCCGGTGTCGGTTTCCACATTCTGAAGGTGAACGATCTGCGCGGTGAGAGCAAAAATGTCTCGGTGACCGAAGTGCATTCGCGTCACATTCTGCTGAAGCCGTCGCCGATTCTCACTGACGATCAGGCGCGTGCTCAGTTAGAGCAGATTGCCGCCGATATCCGCAGCGGAAAAACCACCTTCGCGGCCGCCGCTAAAAAGTTCTCTGACGATCCCGGCTCGGCCAACCAGGGCGGCGATCTCGGCTGGACCTCACCGGAAGCCTTTGATCCGGCGTTCCGTGATGCGCTGCTGCGCCTGCAAAAAGGCCAGACCAGCCAGCCGGTTCACTCCTCTTTCGGCTGGCATTTAATTCAGCTGCTGGATACCCGTCAGGTGGATAAAACCGATGCGGCCCAGAAAGAGCGTGCTTACCGTATGCTGTTCAACCGCAAGTTTGCAGAAGAAGCACAGACCTGGATGCAGGAACAACGCGCCAGTGCCTACGTGAAGATTCTGGATGGCAATGCGCAGTAATGCCCGTGTGGTGATCACGCCCGGCGAACCTGCCGGGATTGGTCCCGATTTGACGGTGCAACTGGCCCAGCAAAACTGGCCGGTTGAACTGGTGGTGTGCGCCTCACCGGCTTTATTGCAACAGCGTGCGGCGCAGCTCGGTCTGCCGCTGACGCTGCGGAATTACCAGCCTGGCGTGGCGGCACAGCCGCAGCAGGCGGGTACGCTGACCATCCTGCCGATTGAAACCGCACAGCCAGTATCGCCTGGTGAGCTTTGCGTGGCCAACAGCGACTATGTGTTGTCCACGCTGGCGCGCGCCTGTGACGGTTGTCTGAGCGGTGAATTTGCCGCTCTGATCACCGGCCCGGTACACAAAGGCGTGATCAACGATGCCGGTATCGCCTTCACCGGTCATACCGAGTTCTTTGCCGATCGCGCCGGTGGCCATCGGGTAGTGATGATGCTGGCGACAGAAGAGTTACGCGTTGCGCTGGCCACCACCCATCTGCCGCTGAAAGCGGTCTCCGACGCGGTCACGCGGGAGTGCCTGCACGAAGTCATTACCATTCTGCATCACGACCTGCAGCAGAAATTCGCCATCGCCGAGCCGCACATTTACGTCTGCGGCCTTAACCCGCATGCGGGTGAAAGCGGCCACATGGGTCGCGAAGAGATCGACGTTATAATCCCGGCATTGAACGAACTGCGTCAGCAGGGCATTCAGCTCACCGGCCCGCTGCCGGCGGATACGCTGTTCCAGCCCAAATATCTGCAATATGCCGATGCGGTGCTGGCGATGTATCACGACCAGGGCCTGCCGGTGCTAAAATTTCAGGGGTTTGGCCGGGCGGTAAATATTACCCTTGGCCTGCCCTTTATCCGGACTTCAGTTGACCACGGTACCGCGCTTGAACTTGCCGGGCTGGGCCAGGCTGAACCGGGCAGCTTCATCACGGCGCTTAACCTCGCCATCACTATGATCAAGAGCAGTAATGAATAATCGCGTCCATCAGGGGCACTACGCCCGTAAACGTTTCGGGCAGAACTTCCTGAACGATCAGTACATTATCGACAGCATTGTCTCCGCTATCCATCCGCAGCGCGATGAAGCGCTGGTGGAGATCGGTCCTGGCCTGGGTGCCTTAACCGAGCCGGTGGGCGAACGCCTCGACAGCTTAACGGTGGTGGAACTGGACCGCGATCTCGCTGCGCGCCTGCAAACCCATCCGTTCCTCGGACCGAAGCTGACCATTTTCCAGCAGGATGCCATGACCTTCGACTTCGCCGCGCTGGCGCAGGAAAGAGGCCAGCCGCTGCGTGTGTTTGGTAACCTGCCGTACAATATTTCGACCCCGCTGATGTTTCACCTTTTCAGCTATACTGGTTCGATCAAAGACATGCACTTCATGCTGCAGAAAGAGGTGGTCAACCGTCTGGTGGCCGGTCCGGGCAGCAAAGCGTATGGCCGTCTGACGGTGATGGCGCAATATTACTGCCAGGTGATCCCGGTGCTGGAAGTGCCACCGCACTCCTTCACCCCGCCGCCGAAAGTGGACTCTGCCGTGGTACGTCTGGTGCCGTTTGCCGAGCCGCCGCATCCGGTCAGCGACGTGCGTATCCTGAGCCGCGTGACCACTGAAGCCTTTGGTCAGCGTCGTAAAACCCTGCGCAACAGCCTGAGCCATATGGTCGCGGCCGGAGCGCTGGAAGCGTTGTCGATTGATCCAACCCTGCGGGCCGAGAACGTCTCGGTTGCGCAATATTGTCAGCTGGCAAACTGGCTGGCGGACCATCAGGGAAAATCGCAGGAGTAAGTGATGAGTGAAACGGCCCGCGTCTCGGTTCATGTGCAAAGCCAGTACGTTGCTTCGCAATCCTCACCGGATGACGAACGTTACGTCTTCGCCTATACCATTACCATTCGCAACCTCGGCCGTTCATCGGTGCAACTGCTGGGACGTTACTGGCTGATTACCAACGGTAACGGCCGGGAAACTGAAGTTCAGGGCGAAGGCGTGGTGGGTGAACAGCCGCACATCGCCGCCGGTAATGAATTTCAATACACCAGTGGTGCCGTGATTGAAACACCGATGGGCACCATGCAGGGACACTACGTGATGGTCGACGAGCAGGGTGAAACCTTTCACGTTGAGATCCCGGTTTTCCGCCTCGCAATTCAGACTCACATTCATTGATTTACACGCCTGTTGCCCGCGTCGTCGGGCAAATTTTCATACTGGATAAAAGTCTATGAGCACATACCTGATTGGTGACGTTCACGGGTGCTACGACGAATTACGTGCGCTGCTGCAGCAGGTCGATTTCGATCCTCAGCAGGATACGCTGTGGCTGACCGGCGACCTGGTGGCACGCGGCCCCGGCTCGCTTGAAGTCCTGCGCTACGTTAAATCGCTGGGTGACGCGGTGCGGCTGGTTCTGGGTAATCACGATCTCCATCTGCTGGCTGTCTATGCCGGCATCAGCCGTAATAAGCCTAAAGATCGTCTGACACCGCTACTGGAAGCAGACGACGCCGACGAGCTGATTAACTGGCTGCGTCGGCAGCCGCTGTTACAGGTCGATGAAGAGCACAAGCTGGTGATGGGTCATGCCGGTATTACGCCACAGTGGGATATCGAAACCGCGAAAAAGTGTGCGCGTGAAGTAGAGTCGGTGCTCGCCAGTGACAGCTATCCGCTGTTCCTGGATGCGATGTATGGCGACATGCCGAACAACTGGAGCGAAGAGCTCACCGGACTGGCCCGCCTGCGCTTCAGTACCAATGCCCTGACCCGCATGCGTTACTGCTTCCCGAATGGTCAGCTGGATATGATCTGTAAGGATGCGCCGGAGTCGGCGCTGCCGCCGTTAAAGCCCTGGTTCAACATTGAGGGACCGGTAGCACGCGACTACACCATTGTGTTCGGTCACTGGGCTTCGCTGGAAGGCAAAGGCACGCCTGCAGGGATTATTGGTCTGGATACGGGCTGCTGCTGGGGCGGCACGCTGACCCTGCTGCACTGGGAAAGTCAGCGCTACTATGTGCAGCCTTCCAATCGCCAGCAACCGCTGCCGGATGAAGTCATTACGCAACAATCCGCAGGTTGATCAGACAAACAAAAACGCCCTGAAAATTCAGGGCGTTTTTTATTGCGCGCGGGCTTAACGGCGGCGATCGAGGATCTCAAAACAGTAGCTGTGTGAGTTCTGCGCATCCGCGTCATGAAACTCGCTGAAGGTCGATTGCCACTCATCGGGCTCATAGTCCGGGAACTGAGTGTCGCCTTCCACTTCCGCATCAATATGGGTCAGATAGAGACGGTCAGCGCGCGGCAGCATCTGCTCATAAATCCGGCCGCCACCAATCACCATCACCTCTTCCGCCTCACCTGCAGCCTCTAACGCCGCCTCCAGCGAGGTGACCCAGGTAACGCCTTCCGTGCTGCCCGGCTTGCTGCTGACCACGATGTTCAGACGGCCCGGCAACGGACGACCAATCGATTCAAAGGTCAGCCGCCCCATAATAACCGGCTTTTTCAGCGTGTTGCGCTTAAACCACGCCAAATCTGCAGGCAGGTCCCACGGCATGGCGTTCTCCATACCAATAATGCGATCTGCTGCTAATGCCGCGATAAGACTAATCATGTTAACCACTCACTGGAAAAAATTGGCGCCATCATACGTAAAGGCGAAACTTTCGTCGATAGCGGGAAAGGTCTATTTGCGTAAAGCTGTTTAGCCACCGCGTTTTCGCGCTGATGCAGAGTTTTTCACCGCACATTGGCAGCAGTTGACCACAGCTCGCCAGAGATCCGGCTCAGGCTGGTACAAAAGGGAGAGGAAGAGATAAAAACGGCTCCCGCAGGAGCCGCCAGGATAATCAGAAGTCGTAGCGCAGACGCACCAGATTCATATCACCGAGGTTATCAGTGCTGGAGGTAAAGACATGTTCGTAATCGACGCGGAAGCCGTAGTCGAGGAACAGCGTAACGCCCAGGCCGTTATCGATACGCTGGTAATTACGACCGTTAGCGTACTCGATACGATCGCCCATGACATAAGGCTGCACCGCTTTCAGACCGTACTGCGCCACCGGAACTTTATAACCGGCAAAGTATTCAATGCCCCAGGCGTCGTCAGCAAAGTAATCGTGCACATCTTTGCGTTTGGTGGTCATGAAGTTCTGATACCAGCCACCGCCCGCCGAAAGGGTCCAGTTGCCTGGCGTCCAGCTCAGCGCAGTACCCAGAATGTTCTGGTCATAATCTTTGCTGTCGCCGTTATCCGGGTTACGCATCGCCGCATGGGTATAGTTCCACGCCGTGCCCCAGGTCAGATCGTCAGTGATGTGATAATCCAGACCCAGCGAACCGCCGCCTTTACGTTTGTAGCGCAGGCCGTTGCCTGGCAGATATTCGTTATCGTCAAACAGGTAGGAGGCATAGAGATCGACGTCGCCGAAGGTGTTTTTATACTTCAGCTGCTTACGCGAGCGGTAAGATCCGTCGTAGTCGCCATTGATGCCGTTGCCAGGTGCCTGGCCGATCATGTCGTAATCCCAGATATCGGTTTTGGCGCCCACTACGTCGTAATAGACACTGTTCTGCTGGCCAAAGGTCAGCTGACCCCAGGTTTTGCTTTTCAGACCGGTATAGAGCTGGCGACGGGTGGTGTTATTGGCACCATCCGCGTAGTGACGATCCCAGTCGAATACCGCCGGCACGTTGACGCCCAGCTCGTAGTAGCTGATCCAGCTGACATCATCAAACAGGTAGTAGTCAGCACCGAAACGGAAACGGGTGCCGCCATCAAAGCCGTCACGCTTGTAGGATTTATCATTGACGCCGGTCTGGTGGTTGACCTGGGCACGAATACTGCCGCCCACGGCAAAGTTCAGACGGCTAAGCGGATCGCCCGCCTGCGGGTCCTGTTTTAACAGGGTGATTTCCGCCTGGCTGGCGAAAGGGAGCATTGCCATTAGTGCAGCCACTGCACTCAGAGAAAAAGTACGCATTTTCATTTTATTTTTGTCCTGAATCCGCTCTGGTAATAAGCGGCAGGCATAGTACTGATGAAAGATTTGTACAGGAAGCGTTTCAATTATAAAAACGTGCGAAACGACTTTATTCGCACCGAAAGCTAAAAAACTAAGCCAAATCAGTAACTTTAATTCAAATGCGTCTGCTTATCACGAGCATTTCAGTACCAATAAAAGCCAAAAAAAACGGCTCCCGCAGGAGCCGTTATCACCATTATTTCGCTTTGATTTGTGCGTGCATTTCCTGCACCGAAATAACCTGTTCCGTCGGATCGGCATTCAGCGCCATCGCCGTGGCGAAACCGCCGTTCAGCGTGGTGTCGTAGTGCACTTTATACTGCAGTGCGCTGCGGCGAATCAGCTTGGAATCTTCAATTGCCTGACGGCCTGCGGTGGTATTGACGATGTAGGTGTACTCGCCATTCTTCAGACGATCCTGAATGTGCGGACGCCCTTCATGCACCTTGTTGACCAGCCGCGGATTGATGCCGGCTTCACCCAGCACTACCGCCGTACCGTGGGTCGCATCCAGTTCGAAACCAAACTTCTGCAGTTTAGCGGCGAGGTCGACGATACGTTTCTTATCGCCTTCACGCACCGACAACAGCGCACGGCCTGATTTCTTCATGTTGCTCTGCGCACCGAGCATCGCTTTGGCAAAGGCTTCAGCGAAGGTCCGGCCCACACCCATCACCTCACCGGTGGAGCGCATTTCCGGGCCCAGGATCGGGTCGACACCCTGGAACTTGTTGAACGGCAGCACCACCTCTTTCACCGAATAGTAAGGCGGAATCACCTCTTCGGTGACGCCCTGCTCGGCCAGGGTTTTGCCAGCCATCACGCGCGCTGCCACTTTCGCCAATGGCACACCGGTCGCCTTGGAGACGAACGGCACGGTACGCGCGGCGCGAGGGTTGACCTCAATCAGATAGACTTCATTGTCTTTCACTGCGAACTGCACGTTCATTAAGCCACGCACGTTGAGCTCAAACGCCAGCTTCTCAACCTGCTGACGCATCACATTCTGAATCTCCTGATTCAGGGTGTAGGCCGGCAGGGAACAGGCGGAGTCACCGGAGTGCACGCCAGCCTGCTCAATGTGTTCCATGATGCCGCCAATCAGCACCCGCTCACCGTCGCAAATCGCATCGACATCCACTTCTACCGCATCATCAAGGAAGCGGTCGAGCAGTACCGGCGCATCGTTTGAAACCGAGACCGCCGTCTGGAAGTAGCGCTTGAGGTCGATTTCGTCATAGACGATCTCCATCGCGCGTCCACCCAGCACATAGGAAGGACGCACCACCAGCGGATAACCCAGTCCGGCGGCTTTTTCCACCGCCTGCTCCAGCGTCGCCACTGTGGCATTCGCCGGCTGCTTGAGGTTCAGGCGATCGACAGCCTGCTGGAAACGCTCACGGTCTTCAGCACGGTCAATCGAGTCCGGGCTGGTTCCGATAACCGGTACGCCAGCGGCTTCCAGCGCGCGCGCCAGTTTCAGCGGGGTCTGACCGCCATACTGGACGATAACGCCCTTCGGCTGCTCGATGCGCACAATCTCCAGCACATCTTCCAGCGTGACCGGTTCGAAGTAGAGGCGATCAGAGGTGTCGTAGTCGGTCGAAACGGTTTCCGGGTTACAGTTGACCATAATGGTCTCGTAACCATCTTCACGCAGCGCCAGCGCCGCGTGCACGCAGCAGTAATCGAACTCAATGCCCTGGCCGATACGGTTGGGTCCGCCGCCCAGCACCATAATCTTTTCGCGATCCTGATTCGGATTCGCTTCGCACTCTTCTTCATAAGTGGAGTACATGTAAGCGGTATCGGTGGCGAACTCTGCGGCGCAGGTATCCACGCGCTTGTAGACCGGGTGCAGGTTAAACTGCTGACGCAGCTTACGAATCTCGCTTTCAGCCACACCAGCCAGCGTCGCCAGTCGTGCATCGGCAAAGCCTTTACGCTTCAGGGCGCGCAGGAACGTATAGTCGAGGCTGTTAACCCCTTCACGCGCTACCTGCTCTTCCAGCCGCACCAGCTCTTCAATCTGCACCAGGAACCAGCGGTCGATGTTGGTCAGGTTGAAGACGCCATCCACGGACATGCCGGCACGGAACGCATCCGCGATGTACCAGATGCGGTCAGAACCGGCATCTTTCAGTTCGCGACGGATGCGGGTCAGCGCTTCCGGATCGTCGAGGTGAACTTTCGGGTCGAAGCCATTAGCTCCGACTTCCAGCCCGCGCAGCGCTTTCTGCATCGATTCCTGGAAGGTGCGGCCAATCGCCATCACTTCACCCACCGATTTCATCTGGGTGGTCAGGCGATCGTTGGCACCGGCAAATTTTTCAAAGTTGAAGCGTGGGATCTTGGTCACCACGTAGTCAATCGAGGGCTCGAACGAGGCTGGCGTTAAGCCGCCGGTGATGTCGTTCATCAACTCATCGAGGGTAAAGCCGACCGCCAGTTTGGCTGCCACTTTAGCAATCGGGAAGCCGGTGGCTTTGGACGCCAGCGCGGAGGAGCGCGAGACGCGTGGGTTCATCTCGATCACAATCAGTCGACCGTTTTTCGGGTTGACCGAGAACTGCACGTTGGAGCCACCGGTTTCGACACCGATTTCACGCAGCACCGCCAGCGAGGCGTTACGCATGATCTGGTACTCTTTATCGGTCAGCGTCTGGGCAGGTGCGACGGTGATCGAGTCACCGGTGTGAATACCCATCGCATCGAAGTTTTCGATTGAGCAGACGATGATGCAGTTGTCGTTCTTATCACGCACCACTTCCATCTCATACTCTTTCCAGCCAATCAGCGACTCATCAATCAGCAGCTCGTTGGTCGGAGAGAGGTCGAGACCGCGTTCGCAAATCTCTTCAAACTCTTCGCGGTTATAGGCGATACCGCCGCCGGTGCCGCCCATGGTGAATGAAGGACGGATGATGCAGGGGAAACCGACATCTTCAGCCACCGCCAGCGCTTCTTCCATATTGTGCGCGATGCCAGAGCGGGCGGTATCCAGCCCGATACTTTTCATCGCCACGTCGAAACGGCGACGGTCTTCAGCCTTATCAATCGCATCGGCAGTGGCACCAATCATGGTGACGCCAAATTCCGCCAGCACGCCCTGACGTTCCAGCTCCAGCGCACAGTTCAGCGCTGTCTGGCCGCCCATGGTCGGCAGGACCGCATCCGGGCGCTCTTTTTCGATGATTTTACGTACTACTTCCCAGTGAATCGGCTCAATGTAGGTCGCATCGGCCATTTCCGGGTCAGTCATAATGGTCGCCGGGTTGGAGTTGACCAGAATGACGCGGTAACCCTCTTCACGCAGCGCTTTACACGCCTGCGCACCGGAATAGTCAAATTCGCAGGCCTGGCCGATCACAATCGGACCGGCGCCAAGAATCAGGATGGATTTTATGTCTGTACGTTTTGGCATGATTAGCTCCTGATTACTTCGCTTTCGAACGGAATGCGTCAATCAATTCAATAAAGTGGTCAAACAGCGGTGCGGCATCGCCCGGTCCCGGACTCGCTTCAGGGTGACCCTGGAAGCTGAACGCGGGCTTGTCCGTGCGGTGAATCCCCTGCACGGTCTGGTCAAACAGCGAAATGTGCGTCACGCGCAGGTTCGCCGGCAGATCGGTTTCATCCACCGCAAAACCGTGGTTCTGCGCCGTAATCATCACGCGGTTGTTATCCAGATCTTTCACCGGATGGTTGCCGCCGTGGTGGCCCAGCTTCATCTTGACGGTTTTCGCTCCGCTGGCCAGCGCCAGTAACTGGTGGCCGAGGCAGATACCAAACAGCGGAATATCGGTTTTCAGGAAGGCCTGAATGGCGCTGATGGCATAGTCACAGGGTTCCGGGTCGCCCGGACCGTTGGAGAGGAAAATGCCATCCGGGTTCAGCTTCAGCACTTCTTCGGCCGGTGTCTGTGCCGGAACGACCGTCAGGCGACAGCCGCGGTCCACCAGCATCCGCAGGATGTTACGCTTGGCACCGTAGTCATAAGCGACCACATGGTAAGGCAGCGCTTCCGCTGAGGCCTGCTCTGGCAGTCCTCCTTCCAGCTGCCAGCTGCCCTGCTGCCAGCTATAGGTTTCCGCTGTGCAGACTTCTTTCGCCAGATCCATTCCTTTCAGACCCGGAAACGCCTGGGCTTTTTGCAGCGCCAGCGCAGCATCCGGGTTGTCACCGGCAATGATGCAGCCGTTCTGTGCCCCTTTCTCACGCAGTAAGCGCGTCAGCTTACGGGTATCAATATCGGCAATCGCCACAATGTTATTGCGCTGCAGGTAGGCAGATAAGCCCTCTTCGCTACGGAAGTTGCTGGCGATCAGCGGCAGATCACGAATAACCAGGCCCTGAGCATGAATCTGACTGGATTCTTCGTCGGCGGCATTGGCACCGACATTGCCGATATGAGGATAAGTGAGAGTGACGATTTGGCGGGAATAGGAAGGATCAGTGAGGATTTCTTGATAACCGGTCATTGAGGTATTGAAAACGACTTCCCCCACTGCCGACCCTGTTGCCCCGATGGCCCGACCGTGGAATTGGGTTCCGTCTTCCAGAACCAAGAGCGCTGACTTAATCAAAACATCCTCCAGGGAATAAACAGTCACAATATCTGCATATTAATTCAAAATAGTGGCCTGAATCAATGCAAAAACCGCCTGAATTGTCGATTTTTGGCAAATTGCGCGCATTCTAATGATCGACCTGGTGCTTGTCTACCCTGAGCCGGTATTTTTTCACTATTATCTGCCTTCTGAGTGGTAAAACGGGCATGAGCGGTAAAAAGAGAGGAAAACTCGGTGGAATAATCGTTTGCCAGACAGCAAAAAATCGAAACCGTGACGTAGCGGCGATTATTTTTGACCAAATGGTCAAAAATAGCAATTTTAAGAGCAGAAAATCAATGATAAAGATTAAAAATGGATTTTACGAGGCATTATGACATCGAAACGCCTGTTTTTGATAAAATTAAGGGCAATGAAAACATTGCCCCCTTTCAATCAAGTAATTACCGATTGAAACAACCACATCACGATGGTTCACAACACTCACAACATCGATAAATCCAGCACATCACGCATATCGAACAGGCCAGATTTTTTGTCTTTCAGCCAGGATGCCGCCTTAACAGCACCATTTGCAAAGGTCATACGGGTTGAAGCCTTGTGGGTAATCTCTACCCGCTCGCCAATATCAGCAAACATCGCCGTGTGCTCACCCACGATATCCCCCGCCCGCACCGTCGCGAAGCCGATGGTCTGTGGCTGGCGCTCACCGGTATGGCCTTCACGGCTATAGACCGCATGCTCATCCAGTTTCCACTGCATGGCATCGGCAATCGCTTCCCCCATCGCCAGCGCGGTGCCAGACGGCGCATCCACTTTATGACGATGGTGAGCTTCAATAATTTCGATATCCGCATAGTCGCCCATTACTTTGGCCGCCTTCTCCAGTAGCTTCAGCACCAGGTTCACGCCCACGCTGAAGTTAGCGGCGAATACAATGGCGATCTCTTCTGCGGCGGCACGGATCGCTGCTTTACCGGCTTCATCAAAACCGGTGGTGCCAATCACCATCGCTTTCCCCTGCTCACGACAGACAGCCAGGTAATCCAGCGTGCCTTCCGGGCGGGTAAAGTCGATCAGCACATCGAAGTCATCGATCACGGCGCCTAAGTCGTCAGCGATAATAATGCCGTTTTTGCCAATACCGGCCATCTCACCGGCGTCGCTGCCGATCAGAGAAGAGCCCGGACGCGCCAGCGCGGCACCCAGTTCTACCCCGTCCGCCTGCTGCGTCGCCTGGATCAGATGACGGCCCATACGGCCCGGTGCGCCGACAATGGCAATGCGGATATTCTTCATATTTATTCATTCCTAAAACAAAACTATGCATCCAAAGCGTCATCAGGTTAACCACGAGTTAACAGGCACGCCACTATTAATCAGGGATAATAAGAATTTTATGCCAGCCGCGCGCGATTATCAGTAAAAGCAATCATGGCAGCGCATTGGCGAGAGAGAAAAACAAAAAAGGCCGAACAGAGTCGGCCTTTATTTTAAATCACAATCAGTCACTTACTGCACGTTACGCACATCAACCCGCAGTTCTTTCGGCACTTCAAAGACGATATTCTCTTCACGACCAATCAGCTCAATCGCCGCTTCGCCGCCCAGGTCACGCAAGCGCTGGATCACCTGCTGCACCAGAATATCGGGCGCTGATGCACCTGCGGTCACGCCGATGCAGTCAACACCTTTGACCCACTCTTCCTGAATATCATCGGCAGAGTCAATCAGCTTCGCCAGTTTACCGGCACGCTGCGCCAGTTCTGCCAGACGGTTAGAGTTAGAAGAGTTCTTCGAGCCTACCACCAGCACCACATCCGCATCTTTAGCCAGGGTACGCACCGCTTCCTGCCGGTTGGTGGTGGCGTAGCAGATGTCATCTTTACGCGGCCCGATGATTGCCGGGAAGCGCTGACGCAGCGCATCAATGATGTCAGAGGTATCATCCACCGACAGCGTGGTCTGCGTCATGAAGCTGAGATTGTTCTCGTCTTTCACCGTCAGCTTAAACACATCTTCCGGCGACTCGACCAGATACATACCACCTTTGGGGTTGTTGTACTGCCCCATGGTGCCTTCCACTTCCGGGTGCCCGGCGTGACCAATCAGAATCGCTTCCACGCCCTTACGGCTGGCGCGCGCCACTTCCATATGTACTTTGGTCACCAGCGGACAGGTAGCATCAAACAGCATGGTGAGATTGCGCGCCTTCGCTTCTGCACGCACCGCCTGAGAGACACCGTGCGCAGAGAAGATCAGAATCGCGTCATCCGGCACTTCACTGATCTCTTCAATGAAGATGGCGCCGCGTTCGCGCAGACTGTTGACCACGTAGCGGTTGTGCACCACTTCATGACGCACATAGATCGGCGCGCCGTACATCTCCAGCGCACGCTCGACAATACTGATTGCCCGATCTACGCCAGCGCAGAAACCGCGCGGATTAGCCAACAGGATTTGCATCGTTCGCCTCCAGTGCCGGATCAATCTCCAGCACCTCGATATCAAACTGAACACGATGACCTGCCAGCGGATGGTTGAAATCGACGGTGATGGAATCACCTGAGACTTCACGGATCACCCCTGGCATTTCACTGCCGCCCATGCCGGTGAACAGCATAATGGCACCCACTTCAGGTTCTCCCGCGTCGATAAAATCACGACGGGAGAAATACTGGATCAGATCAGGACTGACGCTGCCAAACGCCTCTTCGGGCGCCAGGGTGAACTGTTTAGTTTCACCCGCCTTCAGCCCCAGCAGCGCCTGTTCCAGCGCGGCCGACAGGCTGCCATCGCCCAGACGAAACAGCGCCGGCTTGCCGTTTGCACGGGTCGATTCCGCCGTCGAGCCGTCTTCCAGCTTCAGCGTAAAATGCACCAACACCGCGCTGTCGCGCTGTACAGACTCACTCATCACTTACCCTTTCTGTTTTGCCTGTTTGCTGGCCGGGCTGAAAAAGCCCTCCAGCACCACTAACGCCGCACCAATACAGATGCCGCAGTCAGCGATATTAAATGTAGCGAAGTGCCAGTTACCGACGTAGAAATCGATAAAATCGACCACAAAGCCGTGATAAGAGCGATCAAACAGGTTGCCTATCGCTCCGCCGATGATCAGTGCATAGGCGATATTGGCGATCTTCTGACTGGCGCGATTGCGATACATCATCACCAGCAGCGAGACCACAATCGCCAGCGCGATACCGGCAAAGAACCAACGCTGCCAGCCGCCTTTGTCCGCCAGGAAGCTGAACGCCGCACCGTAGTTGTGGGCGTAGAACAGATTCAGGAACGGCATCAGCGGCTGCGTTTCGTGCAGCATCATGTTGTTCATCACCCACTGCTTACTGGCGAAGTCGACAACAATCACCACCAGCACCAGCCACAGCCAGCGCAATCCGGTTGAGAAAATAGGTTTACGCATCAGGCAAATTTACGCTCTTCACCGTTGCCGGCTACGTTGGTATAACAGCGACCACACACTTCAGCATGCTCCGGGTTCTGACCGACGTCGGTAGTGTAATGCCAGCAACGCTGACATTTCTCGCCTTCCGCTTTATGCAGGGCAATTTTCAGACCTTTCAGCAATTCGCTCTGCTGCGCTTCGTCGTTCGCCAGGGCGTAATCCGCCACCTGCGCGCCCGAGGTCAGCAGCACAAAGCGTAGTTCATTGCCCAGCGCCTGCAGTTTGGCCGCCAGCTCTGGCTCGGCATAGAGCGTCACCGTCGCTTCCAGTGCGCCACCGATACGTTTGTCGGCACGCGCCTGCTCGATCACCTTGTTAACTTCGCCGCGCACTTTCAGCAGCTCAGCCCAGTAGGCGTCGTTCAGCGCTTCATCTTCTGCCAGGCCAAACAGGCCCTGATACCACTCTTCGGTGAAGACATACTGCGCGCGATCGCCAGGCAGGTAGCCCCAGATCTCATCCGCGGTAAACGACATGATCGGTGCCATCCAGCGCACCAGCGCCTCAACGATGTGCCACAGCGCGGTCTGGCAGCTGCGACGCGCCAGGCTGTCGCCTTTGGCGGTGTACTGACGGTCTTTGATGATGTCGAGATAGAAGCTGCCCATCTCCACCGAACAAAACTGCATCAGGCGCTGGATCACTTCATGGAAGTCATAGTTTTCGTAGGACGCGGTAATATCCGCCTGCGCCGCCTGCGCACGGCCCACGGCCCAGCGATCCACCACCACCATCTCTTCCGGCTGCACCAGGTCGGTCGCCGGATTGAATCCGCTGAGGTTAGCCAGCAGGAAGCGGGCAGTGTTACGGATACGACGATAAGCATCGGCAGAACGCTTCAGGATCTCGTCTGACACCGCCATTTCGCCGGAGTAGTCGGTTGAAGCCACCCACAGACGCAGAATATCAGCGCCCAGTTTGTTCATCACATCCTGCGGCGAGACGGTGTTGCCGATCGACTTCGACATCTTGCGGCCCTGACCATCCACGGTGAAGCCGTGGGTCAGTACCTGACGATAAGGCGCTTTGCCTTTCATCGCCGTGGAGATCATCAGTGAGGACATGAACCAGCCGCGATGCTGATCCGAACCTTCCAGATACATATCCGGGGCGTGACCGCCAAATTCCGGACGCGCATCGACCACGGAGTAGCTGGTTGAACCGGAGTCAAACCAGACGTCCAGGGTATCAGGCACCTTAACGTAGTTATCGGCGTCATCGCCCATCAGTTCACGCGGATCGAGATCCCACCATGCCTGAATGCCATCCTGCTCTACGCGCTGCGCGACTTTCTCCATCAGCGCCAGCGTCTCCGGATGCAGCTGCTCGGTCTCTTTATGGACGAACAGCGCCATCGGCACGCCCCAGGTACGCTGACGCGAGATGCACCAGTCAGGACGGTTAGCCACCATCGATTCAATGCGCGCCTGACCCCAGTCCGGGATCCACTGCACGCCTTTGATCTCCTGCAGCGACTGCGCACGCAGGCCTTTCTGATCCATGCTGATGAACCATTGCGGTGTGGCGCGGAAGATGATCGGCGTTTTGTGACGCCAGCAGTGCGGATAGCTGTGCAGCAGTTTCTCAACGTGCAGCAGCGCATCTTTCTCTTTCAGCAGCTCAACGATCATGTCGTTGGCTTTAAAGACGTTGACCCCATCCAGCGTCGGATAGGTGCCTGGCAGATAGCTGCCATCCGGACCGACCGGATTGGCGGTTTCGATGCCATATTTCTGGCCGATGATATAGTCATCCGGGCCGTGGCCTGGTGCCGTGTGCACCGCACCGGTACCGGCTTCCAGCGTCACGTGATCGCCCAGTACCACCAGCGACTGAATCGCCATGAACGGATGCTGGAATTTCTGCAGCTCCAGCGCCGCGCCTTTGCATTCGCCCAGCACGCGCCATTCGCTGACGCCAGCGCGCTTCATCACGCTTTCGACCATCTCTTTCGCCAGGATCAGCGCGCGACCGTCGATCTGCAGCAGCTGGTAGTCAAATTCAGCGTTTAATGAGATCGCGCGGTTAGCCGGCAGCGTCCACGGCGTGGTGGTCCAGATCACCAGGGAAATCGGGCCATCAACCTGCGCCGCACCAAACGCCTGACGCACCGCGTCGGCATCGATAGCGTTGAACATCACGTCGATTGAAGGCGAAGTCTTGTCGTAATACTCCACTTCCGCTTCTGCCAGCGCAGAACGGCAGTCGAGGCACCAGTGCACCGGCTTGGCGCCTTTGTGCAGGTGACCGTTACCGATGATTTTACCCAGCGCGCGAATGATGTTGGCTTCGGTGGTGAAATCCATCGTCAGGTAAGGACGATCCCAGTCGCCGAGCACGCCCAGACGAATAAAGTCCGCCTTCTGGCCTTCAACCTGTTCAGCCGCATATTGGCGACAGGCGGCGCGGAACTCGGCGGCAGTGACCTTCTCGCCTGGCTTGCCGATCATCTGTTCAACTTTATGCTCGATCGGCAGACCGTGACAGTCCCAGCCCGGCACGTACGGCGAGTCGTAGCCCGCCATGCCTTTCGACTTGACGATAATGTCTTTCAGAATCTTGTTAACGGAGTGACCAATATGAATGCTGCCGTTTGCATACGGAGGGCCATCATGCAGGATAAAGGTTTTTTTCCCCTTTTTGGCTTCGCGGATAATGCCGTACAGGTTGTCAGCATTCCAGCGTTGCAACATTCCCGGTTCGCGTTTGGCCAGATCGCCACGCATCGGGAATCCCGTTTCCGGCAAATTCAGGGTAGATTTATAGTCACTCATCAGATTCTCGATTCCGTTTTTCGCTCAGGTTAAAGCCCAAAGAACTGCCGGGCCGTTACCACATCTTTCGCAATTTGTTCTTTCAACGCCTCCAGTGAGGCAAAGCGCTGCTCGTTTCGTAATTTATGCTTCAGCACCACGTCGATGTGCCGGCCATACAGATTCATATTGATGTCAAGCAGGTGAACTTCAAGCTGCTGGCGTAAACCTTTTACCGTCGGGCGGGTACCGATGTTGGCGACACCGGGTAGCGGCTCTGGCGTCAGGCCGTGTACCTCTACCGCATAGACCCCTTTCACCGGTGAAACGCTGCGGCGCAGAGGAAGGTTAGCGGTAGGAAAACCCAGCGTGCGTCCCAGTGCATCACCGTGCACCACACGACCTGAAATACTGAAGGGGTGGCCTAACAGCGACTGCGCCAGCGCTAAGTCATCCGCGGCCAGCGCCTGACGAACGGCGGTGCTGCTGATGCGCTTGCCGCCGTCACAGAAGGTTTCGGTGCTGACGACATCAAAGCCATACTCCGCACCGGCTTTCTGTAATAACAGGAAATCCCCCTGGCGACCAGCGCCAAAGCGGAAATCATCGCCCACCGCGAGATAGTTCACGCCCAGTTTTTCGACCAGTAATTCACTGATAAAACTCTGGGCGGACAGGGCCGCAAAGCGGCGGTCAAAGCGAACGCACAACACTTTATCGACCCCAGCTTCAGCCAGGTAGCGCAGTTTTTCACGCAGACGCGTCAGACGAGCCGGGGCTTTGTCACCCGCAAAAAGCTCCAGCGGTTGTGGCTCAAAAACCATCGCTACCACCGGTAAATTACGCTTCCGTCCCTCTTCACACAGACGGGACATCAGCGCCTGGTGACCGCGGTGCACGCCATCGAAATTACCAATGGTCAGAACGCAGCCGCGATGCTGCTCGTTAAGATTATGAATACCGCGGATAAACTTCATGGCTGACTCAAACCGGTGGAAATCGGCGGATTATACCCTTGAAACCGGCTGAGGTTAACCCGTCAGCACGCCTTTCATGCTTAACGGTGCGCATTTACTGGCGTGGAAGCCCCGGATAAGAATTTTGTCGCGAAATACTGTATTCAGCGAGGCGAAGCTGGTAGAATCTTGCGCCATCAAATACGTAACCGAGTGCTGCTCATAGAGCGACGCTTATTTGCACAAATCCATTGACAAAATCAGGTTGGAAGGGCATAGTCCTCGGCCTTTGATTTGTCTCTATAGAACACATTTGGGAGTTGGACCTTGGCTAATATCAAATCAGCTAAGAAACGCGCCGTAACATCTGAGAAACGCCGTAAGCATAACGCTAGCCGCCGCTCTATGATGCGTACCTTCGTTAAGAAAGTATACGCGGCGATCGCTTCAGGCGACAAAGCTGCTGCGCAGAACGCATTCAATGAAATGCAACCAATCGTGGACCGTCAGGCTGCTAAAGGTCTGATCCACAAAAACAAAGCTGCACGTTATAAAGCAAACCTGACTGCACAGATCAACAAACTGGCTTAATCGCCGCTTGTTCATCGCTTTGTTGAAAGAACCGGCGCTATGCCGGTTTTTTTTCGTCTGCGATATGGCGAGGAAACAGCGCGCTGAAGTCGGCATGGCAGATACGCTGGACAGCCGGATGCTGAATCATTCGCTCAGCAAAGATGATGTGATACTCCTCTAATACCGTATCCAGCCGTCCGATCTCCCTGATCACCTCACGCTGCCAGATCTCCTGCCGGTCCAGTGCCGGAGCGACAAAAAGCGCATTCTGCTGAGCACCAAACGCTTTCATTAACGCGGCATCATCAAACTCGCCCAGAATCTCAACCTGCAAACCCTGACTGTCGATCCAGTTAAGAATCTTACGTCCCAGCATTGAACGGCGTCCCGGAATCAGCAGGCGGCGCGTCTCCAGACAGGCGGGAAAAGGCTGTTCTGGCAGCGGCTGGGTGGACCAGAAACTGACCGGACACTCGCCCAGCTTGACCGAAAACAGCCCTTCCTGCTGGGTAGAGTCGATGGAGCAGTCAGAGATGATCATATCCAGCTTATGCTGACTGAGCTGCTCCAGCAGCATTTCATGGGTCGACTCGAAGCAGCGCAGATGGATCTTCTCTTCCGCCACCACCGCCGTCTCCAGCACTTTGCTCACCAGTTGCTTAGAGAGCGCATCCGCCACGCCCACATCAAACAGCAGATGCGACTCTTTGCGGTAGTTGACGATATCCAGCATCTCCTGACCGAGCATAAACATGCGGTCCGCATAGCGAAACACCAGTTGCCCCAGCTCAGTCGGCACCAGCCCGCGTCCCTGACGGCGGAACAGCTTGCCCTGCAGGCGCTCTTCCAGCGCCTTGATCTGTCCGGTAATAGTTTGCGGCGTCAGGGAGAGCGCCTCCGCCGCACCGACAATCGATCCCTCCCGGCAGGCGTGCCAGAAGTAGTAGAGATGATTGTAATTAATGTGCGACATGGTCCGGATTCCCGCGTAGCTGCGCCGGGCGATTGGCCAGACGCCGCCACAGAATCAGATAGCCCAGCACCGCAGAGAGAATCGATCCAATCAGAATACCGAGCTTCGCCAGGGTAATCAGTTCAGCATTGGTATCGCCATAAGCCAGCGAGCCGATGAAGATCGACATCGTAAAGCCGATACCGCACAGCACGCCCACCGCCGCGATGTCCTTAATGTGGGTATTTTCCGGCAGCCGGGCTAAGCCGGTTTTCACCGCCAGCCAGCAGAACAGGGTGATCCCCAGCGGTTTGCCGATCAGCAGTCCGGCAACAATCCCCAGCGGCAGCAGCGAGAACAGGCTATCAAACGAGACGCCCTTCAGTGAGACCCCGGCATTGGCAAAAGCAAACAGCGGCAGAATCAGCCAGCGCACCCAGGGATGCAGCGCATGCTCCAGGTGAATGGCCGGTGAGTGCCCCTCTTTCTTCGCCAGCGGGATCAGGAAGCCGACCACCACACCAGCCAGCGTCGCGTGGACACCCGATTTCAGCACCGCCGTCCACAGCACCATGCCAACCAGTAAATAGAGCCCGGTATTGCGGACGTTGAGCAGGTTCATCAGCGCCAGCACGCCAATCGCGGCGGCGGCCACACCCAGTGAAGCGACCGAGAGATCGTGGGTATAGAACAGCGCGATAATCACAATCGCCCCGAGATCGTCGATGATCGCCAGCGCCATCAGGAAGATCTTCAGCGCGGGCGGCACGCGGCTGCCTAACAGCGCCAGAATACCGAGAGCAAAGGCGATGTCGGTGGCGGTCGGGATCGCCCAGCCGCTGCGTGTTTCGGCGTCAGCGCCATTAAACAGCAGGAACAGCACCGCCGGTGCCACCATCCCGCCCAGTGCGGCAATCAGCGGGAAAATCGCCTGGTCACGCTTAGCCAGCGCGCCCATCACCAGTTCCCGTTTGACCTCCAGCCCCACCATCAGGAAAAACAGCGCCATCAGTGCATCGTTGATCCACAGCAGCAGATTTTTGCTGATATCGAGATTGCCAAAACGAAACTCGACCGGTATTGCCAGCAGGTCGCGGTAACCCTGTTGTGTGTCACCGTTGTTGGCAAGAATCATCGCCAGCGCAGCCGCCAGGATCAGCACTACCCCGCCGGTCGCATCACTATTCAGGATTTTTTTTAGTCTGATATTCACACGCGTTATCCTTATCCATCCAGAGATCAATCAAAGTCTCTAAGAGTAACGATAATGATAGCTCGAAAAAAACAGATTATTTAGCGTATATCGCTCGGAAATAGCGAGCTATCGCCCCAGGCAAAAAAAAGCCAGCGACCTGGCGCTGGCTTCGGAGCAGGATGAACTTAGCGGGTTAAGTCATCAAAGAATTTTTTCACGCCGTCGAAAAAGCTCTTGGAGCGCGGGCTGTTGTGCTCGCCGCTCGGTCCGCCAAAGCTCTCTTCCAGTTCACGCAACAGCGCTTTCTGTTTCTCGTTGAGGCTGACAGGCGTTTCCACCACCACCCGGCACAACAGATCACCAACCGCACCGCCGCGTACCGACTTCACGCCGCGTCCGCGCATGCGGAACAGTTTACCGGTCTGGGTTTCAGACGGCACTTTCAGCTTCACACGACCATCCAGCGTCGGCACTTCAATCTCACCGCCCAGTGCTGCCATCGCAAAGTTGATTGGCACTTCACAGTAGAGGTTGTTCTCTTCACGTTCAAAGATCGGGTGCTTCTTCACCGATACCTGAACGTAGAGATCGCCCGCAGGTGCGCCCTGCTCGCCGGCTTCACCTTCACCACTCAGACGGATGCGGTCACCGGTGTCGACTCCGGCCGGGATTTTCACCGACAGCGTTTTCGACTTCTCTACCCGGCCATGACCATGACAGGCATTGCACGGATCTTTAATCACCGAGCCGCGACCGCGACAGGTCGGACAGGCTTGCTGCACGGTAAAGAAGCCCTGGCGCATCTGCACCTGGCCCGCACCGTGACAGGTCGAACAGGTCTGAGGCTGCGTTCCCGCTTTTGCGCCGCTGCCGTGGCAGACGTCACACTCTTCCAGCGTAGGAATGCGGATCTCTTTGGTCACGCCGCGTACCGCTTCTTCCAGCGACAGCTCCATGTTGTAGCGTAAATCGGCGCCACGGGCTGCGCGCTGACGGCGGCCGCCACCAAAGATGTCACCGAAAACGTCGCCAAAGATATCGCTGAAATCTGCGCCGCCGCCACCAAAGCCGCCGCCACCGAATCCACCGCCGCCCATGCCACCCTGTTCAAAGGCGGCGTGGCCATATTGATCGTAGGCCGCACGCTTCTGCGCATCGGTCAGGATTTCGTAGGCTTCCTTGACCTCTTTGAATTTGGCTTCGGCCTCTTTGTCACCGGGATTGCGGTCCGGGTGAAACTTCATCGCCAGGCGTTTGTAAGCCTTTTTGATTTCACGCTCGTCTGCGGATTTGGCGACGCCTAAAATCTCGTAGTAATCACTCTTCGCCATATTTATTTAGCCCTTAACATGATCGCACGGGCGTGGAGAGAACTCCTACGCCCGTGCTGGTTTCAACGGCTGTCAGGCCAACCGTCGCGCCCGGTCAGGGGCAATTATTTCTTGTTGTCTTTCACTTCTTCAAATTCAGCGTCGACAACGTCGTCATCTTTCTTCGCTGACGCATCGCCGGCATCCGCCGCACCCGCCTGAGACTGCTGTGCGGCTTCCATCAGTTTGCCAGACACTTCCATCAGCGCCTGCATTTTGGCGTCGATTTCCGCTTTGTCTTCGCCTTTCAGCGCGGTTTCCAGTGCGGCCAGCGCAGCTTCGATAGGCGCTTTGTCGTCAGCGGTCAGCTTATCGCCCGCTTCATCCAGCTGCTTACGCGTGCTGTGGGCAATCTGGTCACCCTGGTTACGGGTCTGTACCAGCTCTTCGAACTTACGGTCAGATTCAGCGTTCGCTTCCGCGTCACGCACCATTTTTTCGATCTCTTCGTCGTTCAGACCGGAAGAGGCTTTAATGGTGATTTTCTGCTCTTTACCGCTGTTCTTATCTTTCGCTGACACGTGCAGGATACCGTCCGCATCAATATCGAAGGTGACTTCGATTTGCGGCATACCGCGCGGTGCCGCCTGGATACCGTCCAGGTTGAACTGGCCCAGTGACTTGTTGTCATTGGCGCGTTTACGCTCACCCTGCAGCACGTGAATCGTCACGGCTGACTGGTTATCTTCAGCTGTTGAGAACACCTGGCTGTGCTTGGTCGGGATAGTGGTGTTCTTGCTGATCAGCGACGTCATCACGCCACCCATGGTTTCGATACCCAGTGACAGTGGCGTTACGTCCAGCAACAGCACGTCTTTCACGTCACCGCCCAGTACACCACCCTGAACCGCTGCACCTACTGCAACCGCTTCGTCCGGGTTCACGTCTTTACGTGGCTCTTTACCAAAGAACTCCGTTACTTTGGCCTGAACCAGCGGCATACGCGTCTGACCACCAACCAGAATAACGTCGTTGATGTCAGACACTGACAGACCGGCATCCTGCAGCGCAACTTTCAGTGGCGCAATAGAACGGGCAACCAGATCTTCCACCAGTGACTCCAGTTTCGCACGGGTCACTTTGATGTTCAGGTGCTTAGGACCGGTCGCGTCTGCCGTGATGTATGGCAGGTTAACGTCGGTCTGCTGTGCTGAAGAAAGCTCGATTTTCGCTTTTTCTGCCGCTTCTTTCAGACGCTGCATTGCCAGCGGATCGTTGTGCAGATCGATGCCCTGATCTTTCTTAAATTCTGCGACCAGATAGTTGATCAGGCGGCTGTCGAAGTCTTCACCACCCAGGTGGGTATCACCGTTGGTCGCCAGAACTTCGAAGGTTTTTTCGCCATCAACTTCGTCGATCTCAATGATTGAGATATCGAAGGTACCGCCACCCAGGTCATAAACTGCGATGGTGCGGTTGCCCTGGCCTTTATCCAGACCATACGCCAGCGCGGCTGCCGTTGGTTCGTTGATGATACGCTTCACTTCCAGACCCGCGATACGGCCGGCATCTTTGGTCGCCTGACGCTGCGCATCGTTAAAGTAGGCCGGAACGGTAATAACGGCTTCAGTTACTGGCTCACCGAGGTAATCTTCGGCGGTTTTCTTCATTTTTTTCAGCACTTCAGCAGAGATCTGCGGGGGTGCCATTTTCTGACCTTTCACTTCCAGCCAGGCGTCACCGTTGTCTGCATTGGTGATTTTGTACGGCATGATTTTGATATCACGCTGCACTTCTTCGTCCTGGAAGCGACGACCGATCAGACGCTTAATCGCGAACAGGGTGTTCTGCGGGTTGGTCACTGCCTGACGTTTAGCCGGTTGACCGACCAGAGTCTCGCCATCCTGCGTGTAAGCAATAATTGAAGGCGTGGTGCGATCGCCCTCGGCATTCTCCAGCACGCGTGCTTTAGTGCCATCCATGATCGCAACACAAGAGTTGGTTGTACCCAGGTCAATACCAATAATCTTACCCATCTAAACATCTCCCACTTAAATTCGTTGCCAATTTGGGTTGTGAACCTTTTATGTGGGCGGGTTGTTTGCATTCAACCTGCCAGCACATGCTTTTTTTCCAACGTTCACAACGCTCGATGACAAGTAAATGGGGCCGCTTCGATGCGCATCAAGGGTTAAACCAAAAAAAAATTTTTCATCATTGGCCCTGTTGGGATCAAAGATCGCTGGCAGGGTGGTGAATATGATGCGGCGCTCCGCTTAGCGCCTGGAGCGAGGCGGAGACCTTTTCTTTCATCAACGATCGTTTAACCGCCGAGGAACTATGGCAAATTCAACGCTGGCTAACCCTGCCCCGCTGGGACTCATGGGATTTGGCATGACAACTATTCTGCTGAACCTGCACAACACTGGCTTGTTCACCATGGACGTCGCCATTTTAGCGATGGGCATTTTTTATGGTGGGATCGCGCAGGTGCTGGCCGGACTGCTTGAGTTCAAAAAGAACAATACCTTTGGGCTGACCGCCTTTACCTCTTACGGCATGTTCTGGCTGAGCTTTGTGGCGATACTGCTGCTGCCGAAAATGGGTCTGGCAAATGCCACCGACGAACGCTTTCTTGGTGCCTGGCTGGCACTGTGGGGTATCTTCACGCTCTTTATGTTCGTCGGGACGCTGAAGGGTGCGCGGATGCTGCAGTTTGTTTTTGCCTCGCTGACGCTGCTGTTTGCCCTGCTGGCGGTGGCGCATCTGATGCATCTGCCAGCACTGGTGCCCTATGCAGGCTGGGTGGGTATTGTGTGTGGCGCCAGCGCCTGTTATCTGGCAATGGGTGAAGTGCTGAACGAAACCTTCGACCGCGTTGTTCTGCCGATTGGTGCAAAGCAGGTCTGAGCAGCGTTATAAGCGGAGCCTGGCTCCGCTTATGCCGTTACCCTTGTTTCACCGCCTGATACAGGCCAGGCTGATGGCTGATATCACGCCGCAGCCAGATACCCACCACCAGCCCCACCAGCGCCAGGGCCAGCACATACCAGGCGGGCGCGAAGGTCGAAAAACGCATCATCAGCGTAACCACGATAGGCGTCAGACCGCCAAAAATCGCATAGGAAAGGTTGTAAGAGAATGAGAGACCGGTAAAACGCACCTCAGCCGGAAACGCGCGCACCATCACAAACGGCACCACGCCGACCACACCGACGCTTAATCCCACCACGCCATACAGCAGAAACAGCTGCTGCGGATGGCTGGCAACCTGATGGTAAAAAAGCCAGCTACACAGCGCCAGTAGCACGCTGCCGACGCACAGCGTGCGGCTGGCACCAAAGCGGTCAGCCGCCATACCGGCAATAATGCAGCCGAAGCAGAGCATCACGGTGGCGATGCTGTTGGCCTGCAGGGTCAGCGCGGGCGCAATCCCTTGCTGCTTCTGCAACCAGACCGGCGACATCAGGATGACCACCACGATGCAGGCTGACAGCAGCCAGGTCAGCAGCATGGAGATCGCCACCGATTTTTTATGCCGGGTGAGCACGGTTTTCAGCGGCAGCGTCTCCGCTAGCGCTTTACGCTGTTGCATCGCCACAAATACCGGCGTCTCATGCAGCCAGCGGCGCAGGTACATCGCCCCCAGCCCAAACAGCCCGCCGAGCAAGAACGGAATACGCCAGCCGCCCTCAAGGATCGCCTGCTGCGTCATCGAGGTATTGATCAGCGTCGCCACCACCGAACCCAGCAAAATACCCACGGTCAGCCCGGCGGTCAGCGTGCCGCAGGCGATACCGATGCGTTTATAAGGGACATGCTCTGCCACAAACACCCAGGCACCCGGCACTTCACCGCCAATCGCCGCACCCTGCAACATACGCAGCAGCAGCATCAAAATCGGCGCAGCGATGCCGAGCGTTTGCCAGGTTGGCAACGCGCCCATCATCAGGGTCGGCAACGCCATCAGTAAGATGCTCAGGCTGAACATCTTCTTACGCCCGACCTTATCGCCAAAGTGCGCCATGATAATGCCGCCCAGCGGGCGCGCCAGATAACCGGCCGCGAATATCGCGAAGGTTTGCAACTGGCGCAGCCACTCAGGCATATCGGCGGGGAAAAAGAGTTCGCCGATCACTGCGGCGAAGAAGACGAAAATGATGAAGTCGTAAAATTCCAGCGCGCCGCCGAGAGCGGCCAGCGCCAGCGTTTTGTAATCTTTGCCAGTCAGGCGCTGAACAGATGTCGGATTCATAATATTCCAGAGGCAAAAGAGAAAAGGTTGTAAAGCTGGGCTTACTATACCGTCAATCTTTTGCCACACCAGCCAGGCTGTAGCTTATGCCTGAAAAGCGGAATATTTAGTTATTTATCTCACGTATCGCGCTTTTAGGCCGAAAAGCTGCTACCACGTCGGCGTGAGTTTCCACGTATGGTCCTTCCAGCAACTGTAAACAATAAGGTACGGAGGCGAAAATGCCGTGCACCTTCACCTTACCCTCTTCATCCTTCAGACCTTCCAGCGTCTCTTTGATCGATTTCGGCTGGCCGGGCAGATTAAGGATCAGCGACTGCTTGCGGATCACTCCGACCTGACGCGACAGAATGGCGGTCGGCACAAACTGCAGGCTGATCTGGCGCATCTGCTCACCAAAACCGGGCATTTCGCGATCGGCAACCGCTAAGGTAGCGTCCGGCGTGACATCGCGCCGTGCCGGTCCGGTGCCGCCGGTGGTCAGTACCAGATGGCAAAAACGTTCATCAACCAGTTCGCAAATGGCCTGTTCGATCATCGGCTGCTCATCCGGTACCAGCCGTGATTCGATCTCAAATGGCGTGCTGATGGCGCTGTTCAGCCAGCTTTCCAGCGCCGGAATGCCCTGATCCTGATAAATGCCGTTGGCGGCGCGATCGGATACCGAGATCAGGCCTATGCGTAATGTGTTCATGATTATCTTCGCTGTGATTTACCGCGGTGCGGTGGAATAAAAGGGGAAGAGCAGAAAGGATAATACAAAGCGAAAGTGACGGAAAAGGGAAACCGTGACGGACAGTGCCGTCACGGTCAGGCATTACAGCAGTTCTGCCAGCATCTTCTCAAGTTTGCCCTGATCAACGGCAAAATTGCGGATACCTTCGGCCAGCTTCGCCACCGCCATTGGGTCCTGGTTGTGCTGCCACAGGAACTCAGACTCGGTCATGCGGGCCGGACGCGCTTTCACTTCACCGCTGTAGCTCAGCTTGCGCTCCAGCGTGCCTTCGCTTTCTGCCAGCTCTTTCAGCAGCGCAGGCGAAATGGTCAGACGATCACAACCAGCCAGTTCGATGATTTCGCCGACGTTACGGAAGCTGGCGCCCATCACCACGGTTTCATAGCCGTGCTGCTTGTAGTAGTTGTAGATTTCAGAAACCGATACCACGCCTGGATCTTCGTGCGCGGCATACTCTTTCTTATCGGTGTTGGCTTTGTACCAGTCGAGAATACGGCCAACAAACGGTGAAATCAGGAACACGCCCGCTTCAGCACAGGCACGCGCCTGGGCGAAGGAGAACAGCAGCGTCAGGTTACAGTTGATGCCTTCTTTTTCCAGCTGCTCCGCCGCGCGGATACCCTGCCAGGTTGAAGCCAGTTTGATCAGGATGCGATCGTTGCTGATACCGGCATCGTTATAGAGTTTGATCAGGCTGCGGGCTTTGGCGATGCTGCCTTCAGTGTCGTAAGAGAGACGGGCATCGACTTCGGTCGAAATGCGGCCGGGGATCAGTTTGAGAATTTCCAGACCGATGTTAACCGCCAGCTTGTCAGAAACCAGCTGCAACTGCTCTTCTTTGTTGCTGCTCTGCTCACGCGCCCAGCCGATCGCTTCATCGATCAGTTTGCGGTATTCAGGGATTTGTGCGGCGTTGAGAATCAGAGAAGGGTTGGTAGTAGCGTCCTGCGGCTGGTACAGCTTCATGGCTGCAATATCACCGGTGTCGGCTACCACGGTGGTGAGCTGACGCAGGGAAGTAAGTTTGTCCGTCATGTTCTTTTCTCTTAGTTAACTGTCAGGGTGAAAAAAGGCTGTTGCGATAATATCACGCGTCAACGGTGGCGCAAGGTCAGGGAATGCCGTTTACCATAGCGTGAACAAATAGGTGTGATTCGTCATTCTTTGCGGCTTTTTTGGTACACTGCGTGGCTTAACGAACAGCCAATTCCCTGTAAAACCAGGTGTTAACCGAGGAAGCAACTATGTTGATGGTGATCTCGCCCGCCAAGACGCTGGATTACGAAAGTCCGCTGGCGACCCCGCGGTTTACCCAGCCTGCCCTGTTAGAAAAGTCACAACAGCTGATTGAAATTGCGCGCGATCTGTCACCCGCCAGCATCGCCTCGTTAATGGGCATCAGTGACAAGCTGGCGCACCTCAATGCCGAGCGTTTTAACAGCTGGCAGCCCGATTTCAGCCCGGACAACGCCCGCCAGGCGATTCTGGCGTTCAAAGGGGATGTCTACACCGGCTTGCAGGCTGAGACCTTCAGCGATCAGGATTTCGATTTCGCTCAGCAGCATTTACGTATGTTGTCCGGCCTGTATGGCGTCCTGCGTCCGCTGGATCTGATGCAGCCCTACCGGCTGGAGATGGGCATCCGGCTGGCCAATCCGGCTGGCAAAGATCTCTACAGCTTCTGGGGCGATCTGCTGACGGAGACGCTGAACGCCGCGCTGGCGGAACAGGGTGACGCGGTGCTGATTAACCTCGCCTCTGACGAATACTTCAGGGCGATCAAACCGAAAAAGCTGCAGGCGCAGCTGATTAAGCCGGTGTTCCTCGATCAGAAGAACGGCAGTTATAAAGTGATTAGCTTCTATGCCAAGAAGGCGCGCGGATTAATGAGTCGCTTCGTGATTCAGCAGCGTCTGACAAAGCCGGAACAGCTTAAAGCGTTTGATGTGGATGGCTATGCTTTTGATGCTGCCAGCAGCAGCGAGACGGAGCTGGTGTTTAAGCGCGCCGGGCTGTAACCGGCTGCGCCCGTGGTGCTTCCCGTTATTCGGGAAGCACCACAAAGGGTTATTTCAGCAGAAAGGCCCGCAGTGCGGCAAAATCGGCCTGCATCTGATGTGACAGCAACGGCAGTTCTGCCCGCTCCGCCAGCTCTGGTGGCAGCGTCAGCGTCTGCTCCAGAATCTCTTCCACGCTCTCTCTGAATTTCGCCGGATGCGCGGTGCCAAGGAACAAACCATACTCCCCATCCTGCAGCTGATCGCGCAGCAGACGCCAGGCAATCGCAGCGTGCGGCTCAGAGATATAGCCCAGTTCCGCCAGCTCACGCATGGCGGCGCGGGTGGTCTCATCCGAAACCGCGCCGTAGGCCAGATCGGTTAACCGCCAGGTCTTACGGCGGAATAGCTCTTCAACGCGCGGCCAGTTGTTAGGCTGGCTGACATCCATGGCATTCGACAACGTCGAGACCGTCAGATTCGGCTGCCACTCGCCGTTACCCAGGAAGCGCGGCACCGTATCGTTGGCGTTAGTGGCTGCGATAAAGCGCTTGATCGGCAGACCCAGCGATTTCGCCAGCAGACCGGCGGTCAGATCGCCAAAGTTGCCGCTCGGCACCGACACCACCAGCTGATTACGTTTTTCCTGTGGCAACTGGGCGACCGCTTCAAAGTAGTAGCAGATCTGCGCCAGCAGGCGGCTGATGTTGATGGAGTTGGCTGAGTTCAGACCAATCGCCTGCTTCAGCTCTGCATCATCAAACGCCTGTTTCACCAGCGACTGACAGGCATCGAAATCGCCGTCGATAGCGATAGTTTCGATGTTGCCGCCCAGGGTACAGAAGAGTTTCTCCTGCAGCGGGCTGATTTTGCCCTGCGGATAGAGGATCACCACCCGCACGTTCTTCATGCCGTAGAAAGCGTGCGCCACGGCCGCACCGGTATCGCCGGAGGTGGCGGTTAAAATGGTGATCTGCTCATCTGAGCCGCTGACATACGCCAGCATTTGCGCCATAAAACGGCCGCCGAAATCTTTAAACGCCAGCGTCGGGCCGTGGAACAGTTCCAGACAGGCGATATCTTCACTGACCGCCTTGACCGGTGCCGGGAAAGCAAACGCGGCTTTAACACGCTCAGCCAGTTGGTGGGCCGGGATTTCGTCACCAATATAGGCCGAGAGAATTTTGCTGCTGCGGCTGACAAAATCCATCTCCAGCATCGCGTCGATGTCGGTCAGTTCAAACTCTGGCAGCTCAAGCGGGAAAAACAGCCCCTGCTGCGAACCCAGACCCTGTTTCACCGCCTGGGCGAAGCTGACCTGCTCGTTGTGATCCTTTAGATTGTAGAGTTTCATGCGTTATCCCAATTGTCGTGCGCCAGCCGTGTCAAGACGGCAGATATGGACGAAGCCTTCATCATTCTGCAGATAGTGCTGGCTCAGCCAGTCAGCCATCCGCTGTGCCGTTTCCATCTGATTGCAAACGGCGAAAAGTGTCGGACCGGAGCCGGAAATCCCGCAGGCCAGCGCGCCAATATCCTGCGCGGCCTGCCGTGCATCGGCGAAGCCTGGCAGCAGTCGGGTGCGATAAGGCTCGGCGATCACATCCTGCATCAGTTTAGCTGCCAGCTGCGGCTGACGCGTATGGCAGGCATGAATGAAGCCCGCCAGCAGACGGCCATGCTTGATGCAGTCCTCTTTACGATACTGCGCCGGCAGAATCGCGCGCGCTTCGGCGGTAGAAACTTTAATGCCTGGGTAGGCCATCACCCACAGCCAGTCATCAAAGCCCGGCACCGGCTGGCTGATAATGTCGTTCTCTTCCAGCATCAGCTGAATGCCGCCGAGGAAGCACGGTGCCACATTATCATAATGGACGCTGCCGGAAATCCGCCCTTCCAGTTCACCCATCAGCAACAGCAGCTGGCTGTCGCTGAGTGGCTTGCCGCAAAATTCGTTCATTGCCATCAGGCCAGCCACCACCGAACAGGCGCTCGACCCCAGCCCGGAGCCGATCGGCATGTTCTTCTCCAGCGTCATCGCCACCGGAATCTCTTTCCCCAGCGCCTCGCAGAACCGCTGCCAGCACTGATAAACGATATTCTCTTTGGGATCGGCTGGCAGCTTAGTCACGAAACGGCCCGCGTTGGTCAGGCTGAAGCGATCGGCCGCTTCGACCGAGACGCAGTCGCCCAGCAGCGAGCCATCCACCGGCGACACCGCCGCGCCCAGCACATCGAAGCCGACGCTGACGTTACCAATTGAGGCCGGTGCATAAATTTTTACCATTATTAAACTCCCAACTTCCATGACAGCGTGCGCAGCAGGTCAGCAAAAACACCGGCTGCCGTCACATCATTTCCTGCACCGTACCCGCGCAGTACCAGCGGAATCGGCTGATAGTAGCGGCTGTAAAAGGCCAGCGCGTTCTCGCCGTTTTTCACTTTATACAGCGGATCGTTACCGTCAACGGCATCGATTTTCACTTTGCAGACGCCGCCCTCTTCAATCACCCCGACGAAGCGCAACACTTTCCCTTCATCGCGTGCCTGCGCCACCCGTGCGGCAAAGGCGTTATCCAGCTCCGGCAGGCGCTGCATAAACTGTTCGACATCCTGAATGGCGGTCAGACTCTCCGGCAGCAATGGTTCGATCTCAATGTCGCTCAGCTCCAGCTGGTGACCCGCTTCACGGGCCAGAATCAGCAATTTACGCGCCACATCGGTGCCGGAGAGATCGTCACGCGGATCGGGTTCAGTGAAGCCCATTTCGCGGGCCATATTCGTCGCCTGAGACAGCGTTACGCCCTCATCCAGCTTGCCGAAGATAAACGACAGCGAGCCGGAGAGAATACCGGAAAAGCGCAGCAGTTCGTCACCGGCATTCATCAGGTTCTGCAGGTTTTCGATCACCGGTAAGCCTGCGCCGACGTTGGTGTCGTAGAGGAATTTACGTCGTGACTTCGCCGCCGCCGAGCGCATCTGCTGGTAATAATTCCACGACGAGGTGTTGGCCTTTTTGTTCGGCGTCACCACGTGGAAACCCTCGCTGAGGAAATCCGCATATTGATCGGCCACCGCCTGGCTGGAGGTACAGTCGACGATCACCGGGTTCAGCAGATGGTACTCTTTCACCAGACGGGTCAGACGGCCGAGGTTAAACGGCTCTTTGGCTTCGCTCAGCGCCGCTTTCCAGTTGCTCAGATCGATGCCGTGTACATGGGTCAACAGCGCGCGTGAATTGGCGATGCCGCAGACCCGCAGATCGATATGCTTCTGCTTCAGCCACGCCTGCTGACGGTGTAACTGATCCAGCAGCGCGCCGCCCACCCCGCCAACGCCGACCACAAACACTTCGATGACCTGATCGGTGGCGAACAACATCTGATGCACCACACGCACCCCGGTGATCACTTCGTCATTATTCACCACCACCGAGATCGAGCGCTCGGACGAGCCCTGGGCAATCGCCACGATATTGATGTTGGCGCGCGCCAGCGCCGAGAAGAATTTTGCCGAAATGCCGCGCAGCGTGCGCATACCGTCACCGACCACCGAAATCACCGCAAGGTTTTCAATGATATCCAGCGGATCGAGCAGGCCATCTTTCAGTTCAAGATAGAACTCCTCTTCCAGCACGTGGCGCGCCCGCGCCAGTTCATTCTGCGGTACACAGAAGCTGATGCTGTATTCGGAAGAGGATTGGGTGATCAGCACCACCGAGATACCGGTGCGTGACATCGCAGCAAACACCCGAGCCGCCATTCCGACCATCCCTTTCATGCCAGGACCGGAGACGTTAACCATCGCCATATTATTCAGGTTGGTGATGCCTTTGACCGGATTCTCATCCAGCTCGCCCTGGCCGCCAATCAGCGTGCCGGGCGCCTGCGGGTTGGCGGTATTTTTAATCAGGCACGGGATCTGGAACTGGGCAATCGGCGCGATGGTACGCGGATGCAGCACTTTGGCACCAAAATAGGAGAGCTCCATCGCCTCCTGGTAGGACATCGATTTCAGCAGGCGCGCATCCGGCACCTGGCGCGGATCGCAGGTATAGACGCCATCGACATCGGTCCAGATTTCACAGCAGTCAGCGCGCAGACAGGCCGCCAGCACCGCTGCCGAATAGTCTGAGCCGTTACGTCCCAGTACCACCAGTTCACCGCGCTCATTGCCGGCGGTGAAGCCGGCCATCAGGATCATATTCTGTGGCGGGATCTGGCTGGCGGCAATGCGACGGGTCGATTCGGCGATATCTACGGTCGATTCGAGGTAGTGACCAACTGCCAGCAGTTTCTCGACCGGATCGATAACGCTGACCTCGTGGCCTCGCGCCTGCAGCAGCGCTTCCATAATGGCGATCGAGAGTTTTTCACCGCGGCAGATAATCGCCGCATTCACGCTGTCGGGACATTGCCCTAACAGGCTGATGCCATGCAGCACCTGTTTCAGCTGAGCAAACTCAAGGTCAACGCGGGTTTTCAGGCGATCGTACTCAAAGCCGGGCTGCGCGTCCGCCAGGCCCTGCAGCAGCGCGCTGAAGATGCGTTCGGCATCGCTGATATTCGGCAAAGCGTCCTGACCACTGATGGTTTTTTCGATCATCGCCACCAGATGGTTAGTAATCTTCGCTGGCGCAGAGAGCACGGTTGCAACCTGTCCTTGTTGCGCATTATTTTCCAGAATGTCGGCGACGCGGAGAAACCTTTCCGCATTCGCCACCGAGGTCCCGCCGAATTTCAGCACTCGCATAATTTAAACTCTCCTGAATTTAAGCCGAAAAAAAAGCCCGCACTGTTTAGGTGCGGGCTTTTTTCTGTTTTTTCCTGTATGCGTCAGCCCGCACCGTTACCTGAGGTAATGGTGGTGGTAATGATTGTGATGTTCAGGCTGTTTTTACGCATTGAGATTTATTTTCTGTCTGTTTTTGTCTGTCCGTCTGGCCTTCAGAAGTAAAGCAAAGCGCACGTTAAGTCAACGAATTTGTCCGAAGGTCAAATTTTCGGCACTGCGCACAGCTGCCTGTGAAAGCGCTAAATCGTGTGCGATCGTTTGCCATGCTAAAATTCTCTACGATCTGTCGCTGGAAAATCCGCTTTTTCCCGAGGATTTATCTATAAGTTTTTTTTCTATGTCATGCAGCAGGCGGTGCAGCATCGCGCTGTCACGCTGTTCCAGCAGGCCAATGCGCTGGTTAATCCAGTCTGCCATTTTCTCGTCGTCGCTGACTTCCAGCGTCTGCAGTAACTGATGAAAACGCTGACGCAGCGCCTGTAGCTGCTGAGCGTCTGCCGCCGCGACTGCCGGTGCCGCCACCTGATTCAGCTTCGCCAGCTGATAGCAGTAGACCATGACCGCCTGCCCCAGATTCAGCGATGGGTAGTCGTTCGCCATCGGAATGCCGGTCAGCAGATCAACCTGCTCCAGCTCCTCATTGGTCAGCCCGCTGTCTTCACGTCCAAAGACCAGCGCCATGCTGTTCACCCACTGACGCTTTTCCAGCAGCTGAATTTCAACCTGTTCAGGCGTGGCGTAATAGCGGAATTTTGCCCGGCTGCGGGCGGTGGTCGCCACCGAGAAGTCAATATCCGCTAACGCCTCAGCCAGGGTCGCGTAGGTCTGGAGGTTATCGAGGATGTCGCCGGCACCATGCGCGACCCGGCGCGCTGCCGGGTCCTGCCAGGCGTCACTGGCGACAATCCGCAGCTGGCTAAAGCCCATGGTTTTCATCGCGCGCGCCGCAGCGCCAATATTTTCTGCCCGGGCAGGCGAGACCAGAATCAGGGGAAAAAGCATGTTTATTCCGTTGGGTTTGCTGACATAACGCCATATTAACACGGCTGTTAATGATTTAGCCGCCTCGCAGAAACAACAAAAGCAGATGTTAAAACCACCAGAAATCGATGCCAAACGCGTTTTTGCGGCTCAGATGGGCCTTATTTATAAAATCGTTATAAATTCATTGAAATTCAGTAAGCTAAAATACCGTTCCCTTTCGGTTATAGTTTGCAAATTACGCGCCGCAAATGTAGCAAAAATGCTGCTTTTTGTGAGCTAAGCAGGCAATCTACGAGAAGTTTTTCACAAAAGTGTTAACGTGCTACAATTGCATTTGATATAAGTCAACGAAGCGTTGTTTTTATGCTTATCGGTTGTAGTTGGTGCTGTTAGGTTGCTGTTAATGCAGTTAGGATATGCGCCATTATCTTTCTCTCACGGGGCATGCGATTTTCATCCTGACTGGCTGAGCTAATACTGTTGTTGACGTTGATAGATGGCTTATCAGAATAGTATTCCGTACAACGGTTCAGCACGGTCCGCCGCTCTCGATGATGAAGAACGCCATAGCGCTGTACGCCCTGTTTTTAATTTGTTGGCAAATTTTAGGTAGCTAAACATGCAGACCCCGCACATTCTTATCGTTGAAGACGAACTGGTCACGCGTAATACCCTCAAAAGCATTTTTGAGGCGGAAGGTTATGTGGTGTATGAGGCGACGGATGGTGCTGAAATGCATCAGGTGCTGACCGACAATGACGTCAATCTGGTCATTATGGACATCAACCTGCCCGGTAAAAACGGCCTGTTACTGGCCCGTGAACTGCGCGAACAGGCTAACGTCGCTCTGATGTTCCTGACCGGCCGTGATAACGAAGTCGATAAAATTCTCGGTCTGGAAATTGGCGCTGACGACTACATCACCAAGCCCTTTAACCCGCGTGAACTGACGATCCGTGCCCGCAACCTGCTGTCACGTACCATGAATCTGGCGCTGCCAAGCGAAGAGCGTCGTCAGGTTGAGAGCTATAAGTTCAACGGCTGGGAGCTGGATATTAACAGCCGCTCGCTGATCAACCCGAACGGTGAACATTACAAGCTGCCGCGCAGTGAGTTCCGCGCCATGCTGCACTTCTGCGAGAACCCGGGCAAGATTCAGACCCGTGCGGATCTGCTGAAAAAAATGACCGGTCGCGATCTCAAACCGCATGACCGTACCGTCGATGTGACCATCCGCCGTATTCGTAAGCATTTCGAATCAACGCCGGATACGCCAGAGATTATCGCCACCATTCATGGTGAAGGTTATCGCTTCTGCGGCGACCTGCAGGACTAACCGGTCCGCTGGTAAAAAAACGCCCTGACGGGCGTTTTTTTTTGCCTTAGCGCCACGGCATAATCGGGACTGCGCTCAGGGCATTTTTCGGCGAGCCTTCCACCACTTTATCGGAGTAGGTCAGATAGACTAAGGCGTTGCGCTTTTTATCGAAGAAGCGTACAACCTGCAGCTTCTTGAAGATCAGTGAGGTGCGCTGGCGAAACACCACGTCACCCTGCGCTTTGCCCTGCGCAATCTTCTCACTCAGCTCGACCGGCCCGATCTGCTGGCATGAGATGGCTGCGTCAGAGGTGTCTTCCGCCAGACCTAATCCGCCCTTGATGCCGCCGGTTTTCGCCCGACTGATATAACAGGTTACATTTTTAACATCGGGGTCATCGAAGGCCTCAACGACAATCTTGTGGTCGGGTCCGAATATCTTGAACACCGTATCTACCGAGCCAATTTCCTCGGCGAGCAGCGGGCTGGAAAAGGTCAGAGTGGCAAACGCGGCGATCATAAGACGAGATATTGTCATGGAGTTACCATTGCAAATGGAATAGACGAGACTGTAATGTACTGTCAATCGAGTTAATGACCAAACCAAAACGGGTTTAAGCCCGCACTGATGTAGCACCATCTTCCTGAGAAAGCTGCCCACGCCTTTTGAGCATTTAGTGCTATTATTCGACGACTGCGTTTAGCTGCACCACCAGAGTATGAGGATGTTTTATGGACCAAGCCGGTATCATTCGCGATTTGCTTGTCTGGCTGGAGAGCCATCTGGATCAACCCCTTTCACTGGACAACGTCGCCCTGAAAGCAGGTTACTCTAAATGGCATTTACAAAGGATGTTCAAGGACGTCACTGGCCATGCAATTGGCGCTTATATCCGTGCGCGACGTCTGTCAAAGGCCGCAGTTGCACTGCGTCTGACCAGCCGCCCGATTCTGGATATTGCCCTGCAGTATCGTTTTGACTCGCAGCAGACCTTTACCCGTGCGTTTAAAAAGCAGTTTAACCAGACGCCGGCCTGGTATCGCCGCTCTTCAGAGTGGAATTCATTTGGCATCCGTCCGCCAATTCGCCTCGGCGATGAGACGCAGCCTGAACCGAGCTTCGTTACCTTGCCGGAAACGGTGCTGGTGGGGCAAACCCAGAACTACACCTGTACTCTGGAGCAGATCTCCAGTTACCGCGACGAAATGCGCATCCACTTCTGGAAGCAGTTCCTGCTGGAGACCGATACGGTGCCGCCGGTGCTGTATGGCCTGCACCAGGTGCGCGCCAGCCAGGATAAGGATGATGAGCAGGAGATCCTCTACACCACCGCAGTGCCGGCCGACAGCGCCATGAATCTGCACTCCGGCCAGAGCGTGATCCTCGAAGCGGGCGATTATGTGCAGTTCACCTACACCGGACCGCGCGTTGAGCTGCAGGAGTTTATCCTGTTGCTGTACGGCACCTGTATGCCGACGCTGGGCCTGACCCGCCGCCAGGGACAGGATATTGAACGGTTTATCACCGACGGTGGTAAAAAGCGCAGCGAGCCGCCAACAGAGATCCGCTGTGAATATCTGATTCCGATTCGTCGCCAGCCCGCCGCCAGTTAAGCCCTTCTGCCGTCATGCCGACGGCAGAAAGTACTTCTCTTTAGCGCTGCAGTTCGTCGAGCGCCGGCGCATCAAGATGGGAAATATCCCCGGCCGTTTCCACCACCCAGCCCTGCGCCAGCCAGGCGCTCTGTTGATGATCGACGCGTGAGATCGAGCAGTTACGCAGCCGCAGACGCCGCTCCGCATGGGCTGGCAGGCCGAGGATGGTGCTGACCAGTACCCCCAGCGCCATGCCGTGACTGACAATCAGTGGCCGGCTGCCCGCAGGCAGATCGAGACAGGCATTCAGCGCCTGATGCATCCGCGTGGCCATCTCGGTCATCGACTCACCGTTCGGGATACGTCCCCCTTCGGTACCGTTAACCAGCGTGGCGCGCCACTGCTCCTCTTCGGCGGTTAACCCGTCGAGCGGACGCTTCTCCAGCACCCCCATGTTCAGTTCGCGCAGGCGAGGATCGAGCGTCACCACGCAACCACAGGCATCGGCGATGATCTCAGCCGTGTGGCGCGTACGCCCGAGATCGCTGGCGATAATGTGCGTGATGCCCAGACTCCTGACGCGTTCACCCACCTGATGGGCTTGTTGCTCACCTTTTTCCGTCAGCGGACTGTCGGACTGACCCTGAATGCGGCGTTCCGCATTCCATACCGTTTCACCGTGACGAACAAGATAGACCTGTAGCATGCTTAGTTTCCGTTATACTGCGACAAAAATCGCCTTAGAGCCTTCCCCATCAGACGTCATCGTTGCAGGCAGTCTGGCGAGAGGCAGCGCGAAACAACCGGAGCGTACAGGCAGTACGTAAGGGTTGTGGCACTGCTCAGGTTCAGGCTGGCCAGTAAAATAGCCTGATGGGCCAGGCTCTTAATCACCTAAGGGTTCAATCAATTATGTACCATGTTGTCGCAGCCACCACCAACCCAGCGAAGATTCGCGCGATTGCGCAGGCATTCAACGACGTTTTCGGCGAGGGATCCTGCCATATTGAAGGGGTCGAGGTCGATAGCGGCGTTGCCGCACAGCCGTTAACCCATCTTGAAACGCGAACTGGCGCACGTCAGCGGGTAATGAATGCCCGACAGGTCCGACCTGAAGCAGCATTCTGGGTGGCCATTGAGGCCGGCATTGAAGATGACTGCGCCTTTGCCTGGATGGTGGTGGAAAATCAGAAACAGCGTGGAGAATCCCGCTCGGCCAGCTTCACGTTGCCGCCGGTGGTACTGGCTGGACTGCGTGAAGGCCGCGAGCTGGGCGAGGAGATGGCACGGTTAACCGGCATTGAGAATATTAAACAGCAGGGCGGCGCGATTGGTGCTTTTACTCAGGGCCTGCTCAGCCGCTCCAGCGTCTATCATCAGGCACTGATCCTGGCGCTCTGCCCGTTTGTTCATCCGCTTTATCAGCAGTGATCAGCGACGGCCCAGATGCGCTTCCAGCCAGCGTTTCAGCTCGGGCGGGGCCTCTTTCAGGCTGTTTGAGCCACGCGTGATGGTTGCAATGCCGACCCCAAGCTCGTTTTTCAGCTCGCGCTGGCTCATCTCGCCGTTCATCAGCTCTTCAATAATCCGCAGACGGGTGCCAAAGGCTTCGCGCTCATCCGGTGTCATCATCAGCTGCATCAGCGGCAGCGCGTGGCCGTCCGCAAACGCCTGCTGCATCAGCCCGACAAAGCGATGCCAGCTATCCTCTGCCAGGTGCGCATCGGTGGGGGAATCAGGTTGGGTCATGAAGAGGCTTCCGTACTCGCTAAAGAGTACGGAAGCTTAGCACAGCTAGTAACGGCGATTCCACTCAGCATCTGACAGGATCTTGTCAGGCTGGCCCATGAAGTGACGATAGTAGGCGTCATACGCCAGAACATTCTTCACGTAGCCACGGGTTTCTGAGAACGGAATGGTCTCAATAAACGCCACCGCATCGAGGTTACCGCCACTGACTTTCTGCCAGCTGCGTACCCGTCCAGGCCCGGCATTGTAAGCCGCCGAGGCGAAGATCCGGTTCTGACCAAACTGCTGATAGACATACTCCAGGTACTGCGTCCCGATCTGGATATTGGTCTCCGGGTCCAGCAGCTGACTGGTATTGGCGTAACCCGGAATATTGTACATTTTGACGGTATGCGCCGCAGTGGCTGGCATGATCTGCATCAGGCCGCTGGCACCGACCGGTGAGCGCGCTTTCGGGTTCCATGCACTCTCCTGACGTGAGATAGCCATCGCGTAGCTCGGCGGGATCTGCTTATCCTGGGTATTACGCTGATAGACGCTCTGCCACGCCAGCGGGAAGCGCTCTTTCAGGCTGTCCCACATTTTGGCGGTAATGGTGGCCTGCACGCTGAGATCCCACCAGTCCTGCTCGTTGGCGTAACGCGCCAGCATCTGCTGCTGACTGTGCGGCCGGCTGGCAATCAGGTTAGCCCATTCGCTGCGCGCCAGGTTATCCAGTCCCCAGTACATCAGCTCACGAACCCGGGCCAGCTCTGCGCCCTGAACCGTGGCACTATCGGGCTTCGGCGCTTCATCGACCTGCAGCGGATAGTCCACACCCAGTCGCTGCGCCGCTACCATCGGATAGAAGCCGCGCGCCTGCATCAGCTTACGCAGGATCTCTTCCGCTTCCTCTTTGCGATCTTTTTCAAACAGCAGATCGGCCTGCCAGTATTGCCACTCATCCTTCTCTTTAGCTTCCAGCGGCAGGCGGGCGATCCAGGTATTCAGACCGCGGCGATCGTGCTGGGAGAGCGCCAGCCGCACCCGGCGTTCCACCAGCGCGGTCGATTCGCTGTTCATCACTACCGCATCACGCCAGCGCGCCTGTTCTGAAGTCAGGTCGCTGCCCATCATGCGCCACACCACGATCTCCTTCAGCGCCTGCTCATCCTCCGGCCCCATTTTCTGGGCACGCGCCAGAATCGGGATCAGGCTGCGGGCGTTTTCCATATCCTGCCGTGCTACCCGCGTGAAGGCGTAAAGAGTGGCCTGACGGGTAAAGTCTGTTGGTCCGACGGCGCTGGCAAAGGTGCTGACCGTCAGCGGGTCCTGCTGCAGCGCCTGGATCGCATCTGACATGGTCTGGTAATCGGCCGGCAACGATTTCGCCAGATAGCTCACCAGGCTGTCGTTGCCCGCTTTCATCGCCAGCCGGATGCGTTCCAGAATGGTAATCGGTGAGAGCTGGCCGGAGGCCTGCCATACCGAGAAGAGCTTATCGCAATCGTTGGGCAACGCCGTGCCGCGCAGCCAGATCTGCTTCGCGCCGTCAAAAGCCGCCTGCTGCTGGCCGGTGGCCCATTTGGCGTAGTACCAGTTACAGCGCGCCTGCACCGGTTTCGGCTCGGTCGGACTGAAATTAAGCACGCCCTGCCAGTCCTGGCGATGCGCCAGCACGTTGATAAAACGGGTGCTGAGCGAACGCGCCGGTGGCAACGTCGGATACTGACGGATAAAGTTTTGCACCGCCAGGCTGGTCTCCTGATCGAGATCCTGCGCCAGCAGACGATACTGCAGATAAGGATAAAGGGGATAATCCTGTAGCGTTGGCAACAGCTGATCCACCGTGGCCATCTGGTTACTGTCCCAGGCCTGTTTAATTTGTTGATAACGCTGTCGTTGTTGATCAAGCGAATCGGCCCATGCGCTGCTGGCCGTGCCGACCAGGCAGATCCCTATCATCCAGTTACGCCACTTCACCACGTAAATCTCCTCTGTTGCTGGGCGCCGGCAGGTTGCCAGACTCCCTTCATGCTAACCAGGCCACCCGGCTCTTGCCATGTTCTTCACAAAATTTACGCACGCAGAGGTTAAACGCACCGTCATCGCCCGTCCGCTGCGCCGCAATTGTGCAAATAATCATCACAAAAACTTATGGCAACCACACTTAACGCGTTGAATCATAGCGTTAAAAAAATGGCACAGCCTTTGCTCTGTTGAACCCCATCTTGTATACCAGCTGGAATTCAACGTATGGCTTCGACCTTTGGCTTGACCCTTCACGACTGGCAGCAACGCTATCAATCGGCACCGCAGCAGATTATTCCGCTGCTGGAGGCGCATCTGGCGGCGCTGGACCCGCAGGATAACGCCTGGATCTATCTCGCGACCCCGGCTCAGCTGATGGCGCAGCTGGAACCGCTGCTGGCGCAGTACCAGCGCGATCCCGCATCGCTGCCGCTGTTTGGCGTGCCGTTCGCCGTCAAGGACAACACCGATATTGCTGGCTGGCCGACCAGCGCCGCCTGCCCGGCCTTTACCTATATCGCAGATAACGACGCGACGGTGGTCGCCAGACTAAAAGCCGCTGGCGCGGTGGTGATTGGCAAAACCAACCTCGATCAGTTTGCCACCGGCCTGGTGGGCACCCGTTCACCCTATGGCGCTGTCTCTAATACCTTTGATGCCGACTACGTCAGCGGCGGCTCCAGCTCCGGTTCCGCCTCGGTGTTAGCGCGCGGGCTGGTCGGCTTCTCACTCGGCACCGACACCGCCGGTTCGGGTCGGGTCCCGGCCGGATTTAATAATATTGTTGGCCTGAAACCCACCAAAGGCTGGTTTTCTGCGCACGGCGTGGTGCCGGCCTGTCGGCTGAATGACACGCTCTCCGTCTTTGCCCTGACGGTGGAGGATGCCTTTACCGTCGCCACTCTGGCCGGTGGTTATGACGCCGCTGACGCCTACTCGCGCGTCAATCCGCATACCGCACCGGCCAGCCTGCCCGCTCACCCTCACTTTGCCATCCCGGCGAATCCAGAATTCTTTGACGATGCGGCAGCCGAAGCGGCCTGGGATCGGGCGCTGGAAGCGCTGCTGATTGCGGGCGTAACGCTGCAGCCGATTGATTTCACGCCGTTCAGCCAGCTGGCAGAGCAGCTCTATTCCGGTCCCTGGGTGGCCGAGCGTACCGCCGCGGTCGGCGACATGCTGCATCGTCCGGCGGAGATGGACCCGGTGGTGCACGGCATCGTCGCCAGCGGCCTGAAATACAGCGCCGTTGAGGCGTATCAGGCGGAGTACCTGCGGGCGGAGCTGACGCGTCAGATTCAGCAGACTCTGGCGCAATTTGACGCGCTGGTGGTACCGACCTCGCCCACCATCCACACGCTGGCGGAGATGAAGCAGGAGCCGGTGGCGTACAACTCACAGTTCGGCACCTACACCAACTTCACCAACCTGGCCGATCTCGCCGCGCTGGCGCTGCCCGGACCGTTCCGCAATGACGATTTACCGGCGGGCATTACGCTGATCGCGCCTGCCTGGCACGATCGTGCGCTGGCCGACTTTGGGTTGCGCTGGCAGCAGCAGTTAGCGCTACCGCTCGGTGCCACCGGCCAGCCGCAGCCGACCCGGTCGCGCGTCCTGCCGCCTTCAGCCGATCACGTACGGGTGGCGGTGGTCGGCGCGCATCTCACCGGGATGCCGCTTAACTTCCAGCTCACCAGCCGTCAGGCGGTGTGGGTGGAGGAGACGCAGACCGCGCCGGATTATCGCCTGTTTGCGCTGCTGAATGGGCCGATCAAAAAACCTGGCCTGATGCGCGACGATCGCGGTGCCGCTATCACCGTCGAGCTGTGGGATATCCCGCTGGCGCGCTTTGGTGAGTTCGTGGCGGAGATCCCGCCGCCGCTGGGCATCGGCAGCCTGACGCTGGCGGACGGCCGGGTAGTAAAAGGCTTTATCTGTGAAGGGTCCGCGCTCAAAAACGCGCTGGAAATTACTGAAACGGGCGGCTGGCGCAACTGGCTGGCGACGCAAGGGAGTCACTAAACCATGTTCAGCACCGTACTCATTGCCAACCGTGGCGAAATCGCCTGTCGCGCCATCCGTACCCTGAAACGCCTGGGCGTGAAAAGCGTGGCGGTCTACTCCGATGCCGATCGTAATGCGCAGCACGTTAAGCAGGCCGATGTGGCGATCGCGCTGGGCGGCGATAAAGCCAGCGACAGCTATCTGCGCATCGACAAAATTCTGGCAGCAGCGCAGCAGAGCGGCGCTGAAGCTATCTGGCCGGGCTATGGATTCCTGTCCGAGAGCCTGCCGTTCGCCGAAGCCTGTGAGCAGGCGGGCATCGCCTTTGTCGGCCCGACAGCGCAACAGATCGGCGAGTTCGGTCTGAAACACCGCGCCCGTGAACTGGCCGCACGCGCCGGTGTGCCAATGACGCCCGGCACGCCGCTACTGGATTCGCTGGAGGCGGCATTGCAGGCCGCCGATGAGATCGGTTATCCGGTGATGCTGAAAAGCACCGCGGGCGGCGGCGGGATTGGCCTGACGCGCTGCGCCGATGCCGCGGCGTTAGCCAGCGCCTGGGAGAGCGTGCGTCGTCTGGGCGAACAGTTCTTCAGTGATGCTGGCGTATTTCTGGAGCGCTGCATCGATCGCGCCCGCCATGTCGAAGTGCAGATCTTTGGCGACGGTCGCGGCACCGTGGTCGCGCTGGGTGAGCGCGACTGCTCACTGCAGCGGCGTAATCAAAAAGTGGTGGAAGAGACCCCGGCTCCGGGCCTGTCGGCCGCCACGCGTGACGCCCTGCTCGCCTCGGCGGTGCGTCTGGGTGAGCTGGTCAACTACCGCAGCGCCGGTACCGTCGAGTATATCTATGACGTCACTCAGCAGGCGTTTTACTTTCTCGAAGTGAATACCCGGCTGCAGGTTGAGCATCCGGTCACCGAATGCGTGACCGGGCTGGATCTGGTCGAGTGCATGTTAAAAGTGGCGGCGGGCGATGAGATCGACTGGCCGCGCCTGCAGCAGCCACCGCAGGGCGCCGCCATTGAAGTGCGGCTCTACGCGGAAGATCCGCTGAAAAACTTCCAGCCGAGCCCCGGCCTGCTCACCGCCGTCAGCTTTCCCGCCGGCGTGCGCGTCGACAGCGGCATTGATACCGGCAGCGAAGTCTCCAGCTTCTACGATCCGATGATCGCCAAACTGATTGTGCACGCCGACAGCCGCGAGGCGGCGCTGGAGAAGATGCAACAGGCGCTGGACGCCACTCAGCTGCATGGCATCGCTACTAACCTCGACTATCTGCGGCAGATCGTGGCGACCGGGGCGTTTCGCAGCGGCGCGGTCTGGACCCGATATCTTGATAGCTTCACCCCCTCCGCGCCGGTGATTGAAGTGCTGCAGCCCGGTACCTTCAGCTCGGTTCAGGATTATCCCGGCCGCCTCGGCTACTGGGACATTGGCGTTCCGCCTTCCGGCCCGATGGATGATTTCGCCTTTCGGCTGGCGAACCGGATTGTCGGTAACGACGAATCTGCGGCGGGTCTGGAGTTTACCCTGCAGGGCCCGACGCTGCGCTTCCACTGCGATGCGATTATCGCACTGACCGGCGCAGACTGTGCGGCGACGCTGGAGGGCGAGCCGGTCAGCAACTGGCAGCCGCTGACGATCAAAGCGGGACAGACGCTGGCGCTGGGTCGCGCGCAACAGGGCTGCCGCGGCTATCTGGCGGTACGCAACGGCCTCGACGTGCCGGAATACCTCGGCAGCCGCAGCACCTTCTCGCTGGGCCAGTTTGGCGGCCACGCCGGACGGACGCTGCGCGTCGCGGACATGCTGACCCTCTCCCGGCCTGAACTGCCAGCCTGCACCACACCGCCGCCGATCAGCGCGCCACAGGCACCCGATCCGGCCATGATCCCGCACTACGGCACCGAATGGCGCATTGGCGTGCTCTACGGCCCGCACGGCGCGCCAGACTTCTTCACCCAGGCCGCTATCGACGAATTTTTTGCCAGCGACTGGCAGGTCCATTACAACTCCAACCGCCTCGGCGTGCGGCTGGTCGGCCCGAAACCGAGCTGGACCCGCGCCAACGGCGGCGAGGCGGGCCTGCACCCTTCTAACGTCCACGACTGCGAATATGCCATTGGTGCCATCAATTTTACCGGCGACTTCCCGGTGATCCTGACGCATGACGGCCCGAGCCTGGGCGGGTTCGTCTGTCCGGTCACCATCGCCAAAGCCGAGCTGTGGAAAGTCGGTCAGGTTAAACCGGGCGATCGCATTCGTTTCCATCCGATCGCGGCTGATGAAGCACTGGCGCGGGAAAAGGCACAGCAGCAGGCGATCGCCACGCTGCGCCCACATCATTCCCCCGCGTTTGCTATCCCTTCGCTGGCCGAAACCGAGCACGGTTCCGCCACCGTGCTGGCCGCACTGGACGCCACCGCAACCACACCGCAGGCGGTTTACCGTCAGGCGGGCGACAAATATGTGCTGATTGAATATGGCGATAACGTGCTGGATCTGGCGCTGCGACTGCGCGTTCACCTGCTGATGGCTGCACTACGCGAGCGGGCGGTGCCCGGCGTCGAAGAGCTGTCGCCCGGCGTGCGTTCGCTGCAGGTGCGCTACGACAGCCGCATCCTCAGTCAGTCTGAACTGATGTCGCTGTTGCTGACGCTGGAAGCGACGCTGGGCGACGTCAGCACGCTGAAAGTGCCGTCGCGCGTGGTCTGGATGCCGATGGCGTTTGAGGACAGTGCCACGCTGGATGCGGTAACCCGCTATCAGGAGACGGTACGGTCCAGCGCGCCCTGGCTGCCAAACAACGTTGATTTTATTCAGCGTATCAATGGATTAACCGATCGCGAACAGGTGCGCGACACCCTGTTCAACGCCAGCTATCTGGTGCTTGGGCTGGGCGATGTCTATCTCGGCGCGCCCTGTGCGGTGCCGATCGATCCGCGCCATCGTCTGCTGAGTTCCAAATACAGTCCGGCACGCACCTTCACCGCCGAAGGCACGGTCGGCATCGGCGGCATGTACATGTGCATTTACGGCATGGATTCACCCGGCGGCTATCAGCTGGTTGGCCGCACGTTACCGATCTGGAACACCTTCCTGAAAAACCCGCAGTTCGCGGCTGAAGAGCCGTGGCTGCTGCGCTTCTTCGATCAGGTGCGTTTCTATCCGGTGAGCGAAGCCGAACTGACGCAGCTGCGGGAAGATTTCCGCGAAGGCCGCGCCAGCGTACGGATTGAAGAGACAGAGTTTGATTTCGCTGCCCACCAGCAGTTCCTGGCGGACAACGCCGGGGAGATTGCGGCCTTCCGCCAGCGTCAGGCGGCCGCGTTTGAGCGGGAAGTAACGCTGTGGGCAGAGGAAGAGCAGAACGCGCCGCTGACGCCGGATGCCCCGCCGCCGGTCGCTGAGCAGGATGAGAGCGCGCTGGCGGTGCAGGCCGATATGAATGGCAACATCTGGAAAGTGCTGGTGCAACCGGGTGAGACGGTCAGCGCCGGTCAGACGCTGGTGATCGTCGAGGCGATGAAGATGGAGCTGGCGATTGTCGCGCCGCAGAACGGACGGGTGAAACGTATTGCCTGTCAGGCGGGTCGTCCGGTGAGTCCGGGCGAAAGCCTGCTGTGGCTGGAATAAGGAGTCACGATGACGATGCATTCTCCCACCCCGAAAGTCCGGCCGGAAGCGCTGGCGGAACGGGTTTATCAGGCGCTGAAGGAGGAGATTTTTGCCTTTCGCCTGATGCCCGGCGACCGCTTCAGCGAAAGTGAAATTGCCGGTCGCATGGCGGTCAGCCGCACCCCGGTCCGTCAGGCGCTGTTCCGGCTGGAACGTGAAGGCTTCGTTGAGGTGTGGTTCCGCAGCGGCTGGCAGATCAGGAATTTCGATTTTGCCTGGTTCGAGTCGCTGTATGACCTGCGTACCGTGCTGGAGTGTGAGGCGGTGAAACGGTTGTGCGCCCTGCCCGCCGCGCAGTGCAGCGCCCTGTTAAGCGGGCTGACACGCTTCTGGTGCCAGGACGAGCGGCTGACTGCCGGCCTTACCGTGTCACAACATGATGAGGCGTTTCACATGACGCTGGTCGCCGCCGCAGGCAATCCGGAGATGGCGCGTATTCACGCTGAGCTGACGGAGAAAATCCGCATCATCCGCCGTCTCGACTTCACCTCTGACGATCGGATAACCGCGACCTATCAGGAGCATGAACAGATTTTACAGGCGATTTTTCAGCAACAGACCGAGGAGGCACAACGCATCCTGACCGACCATATCGCCGTCAGCAAGGCGGAAGTCAGGAAAATTACTTTGCACCGACTCCAGCAGGCCCGGCTTCAACCCATTGAATAACAAACATCACAATTAGGGGTTTTATCACCATGAAAAGACGTTCATTGCTCAAGGCTTTCGCGCTTTCCGCTACCGTTGCCAGCATGGGTCTCGCCTGGAGTGCTCAGGCGGCTGACACCATTAAGGTCGGTATTATGCATTCCCTCTCCGGGACCATGGCAATTTCGGAAACGCCACTGAAGGATGTGGCGCTGATGACCATTGATGAGATCAACGCCAAAGGCGGCGTGCTGGGGAAAAAGCTGGAGCCGGTGGTGGTCGATCCCGCCTCCAACTGGCCACTGTTTGCCGAGAAGGCGCGGCAGTTACTGACCCAGGATAAAGCGGCCGTGGTGTTTGGCTGCTGGACCTCGGTATCGCGTAAATCGGTGCTGCCGGTGTTTGAGGAGCTGAATGGCCTGCTGTTCTATCCGGTGCAGTATGAAGGTGAAGAGATGTCACCTAACGTGTTCTACACCGGCGCAGCGCCTAACCAGCAGGCGATCCCGGCGGTGGAATATCTGATGAGCGAGGATGGCGGCAGCGCGAAACGCTTCTTCCTGCTCGGCACCGATTATGTCTATCCGCGCACCACCAATAAGATCCTGCGCGCCTTCCTGCACAGCAAAGGCGTACAGGATAAAGATATCGAAGAGGTCTACACGCCGTTTGGTTACAGCGATTATCAGACCATCGTCGCCAACATCAAAAAGTTTGCTGCCGGCGGCAAAACGGCGGTGGTCTCCACCATCAACGGCGACTCCAACGTTCCCTTCTATAAAGAGCTGGCGAATCAGGGCATTAAAGCCACCGATATTCCGGTGGTGGCCTTCTCGGTCGGCGAAGAGGAGCTGCGCGGTATCGATACCAAACCGCTGGTCGGTCAGCTAGCTGCCTGGAACTATTTTGAGTCGATCGATAACCCGACCAACGCGAAATTTGTCGCCGACTATCGCGCCTATGCGAAGGCACACAACCTGCCAAACGCCGCGACGGTAGTAACCAACGATCCGATGGAAGCGACCTATGTCGGCATTCATATGTGGGCGCAGGCGGTAGAAAAAGCCGGTACCACCGACGTGGATAAAGTGCGGGCGGCGATGGCCGGTCAGACCTTTAAGGCACCAGACGGCTTTACCCTGACCATGGATCAGACCAACCACCATCTGCATAAGCCGGTGATGATTGGCGAAGTGGAAGAGAACGGCCAGTTCAACGTGGTGTGGCAGACCGATCAGCCGGTACGCGCGCAGCCGTGGAGCCCGTACATTGCCGGTAATGATAAGAAACCGGATCACCCGATGAAAGCCGCGCAGTAAGTGCGTCAGGTGCCGGCCTGCGGCTTTGCAGACCGGCGCCCCGCTGCGTAGATGGCACAACGCAGATCGTCTGCCGCTTATCTCTTTAACGAGGTCCTCTCTATGAACCTTTGCCGCTGCCTTTTCAGCCTGCTGCTGCTGATGCCGCTGCTTGCCAGCGCCGGACCGGCGGCCGACTTCGCCGCTGCCAGCCGCAGCCAGCAGGCGACACTGCTGCAACAGTGGGCCGCCGCGCCAGACAGCAGCCGGTTACCGCTGCTGGAAGCGCTGAATGCCGAAAGCGTGGTCATCGACCAGAATAAACAACCGTTCAGCCAGCAGGGCAACAGGCTGCTGCCGCTGGATGCCCAGCCACAGCCAGACGGCCCTCTGAAAAAACTGTTTATCAACAACCGGCTGCGGGTGCTGATTAACGGCGCACTGGCGGCCCACCAGCTGGTGAGTGACGATGCCGATCTGCGGCTGCGCGCTGCACGACAGCTACAAAATGATGGCGCGGCCGATCAGCTGCCGCTGATTGAGCAGCGGCTGGCGGCTGAAAAAGATAGCCGGGTACATGCCGCGCTGACGCTGGCGCTGGCTAACCTGCAGCTGGCGGATGCCCAGCCGATGGTGCGGCTCAAGGCGGTGACGCTGCTGGGTGAGTCCAGCGATCCCAATACCCAGGCCAGCCTGCAACGCTTAACCCAGCCGACAAATGAACCGGACGCCACGGTGCGCGCCGCCGCCGCCGACAGCCTGCAACAGATCCAGAAACGCCTGATGTGGGGCGATCTGCTGGGCCAGGCGTTCAGCGGTCTGTCGCTGGGCTCGGTATTGCTGCTGGCGGCGCTGGGACTGGCGATCACTTACGGCCTGCTTGGGGTGATCAATATGGCGCACGGCGAAATGCTGATGCTCGGTGCCTATGCCACCTGGTGGGTACAGAGCCTGTTTCAGCAGTTTGCCCCGCACTATTTAGCCTGGTATCCGCTGCTGGCGCTGCCGGTGGCGTTTATGGTGACGGCCGCTATCGGGATGGCGCTGGAGCGCACGGTGATCCGCCATCTCTACGGTCGCCCGCTGGAGACGCTGCTGGCGACCTGGGGAATCAGCCTGATGCTGATCCAGGCGGTGCGGATGCTGTTCGGGGCGCAAAACCTCGAAGTGGCGAATCCGCAATGGCTGTCGGGCGGATTGCAGGTCCTGCCTAACCTGGTGCTGCCGTGGAACCGCATCGCGGTGATCCTGTTTGTGGTGTTTGTGCTGGCGCTCACCTGGCTGCTGCTGAATCGCACCCGTCTTGGCATGAACGTGCGCGCCGTGACCCAGAACCGCGCCATGGCGGACTGCTGCGGCGTGCCGACTGGTCGCGTCGATATGCTGGCGTTTGGCCTGGGTTCCGGCATTGCCGGTCTGGGCGGCGTGGCGCTGTCGCAACTCGGCAACGTCGGACCGGAACTCGGCCAGGGCTACATTATCGACTCGTTTCTGGTGGTGGTGCTGGGCGGCGTCGGCCAGCTGGCGGGCACCGTGGTTGCCGCCTTCAGCCTCGGCATTCTTAATAAAGTGCTGGAGCCGCAAATTGGCGCGGTGCTCGGCAAGATCCTGATTCTGGTGATTATCGTGCTGTTTATCCAGAAACGTCCTCAGGGGCTGTTTGCGGTGAAAGGAAGGGTGACTGACTGATGACGCAACCCATGACGCTCCGTGCTGCGCGCAAAGCGCCGCGCCTGACGCTCAGCATCGGCCTGGTGGTGACGCTGGCGCTGCTGGTGATGCCGTTTCTGGCACTGCTGCCAGCCAGTCATCCGCTGGCGATCTCCACCTATACCCTGACGCTGGTCGGCAAAATCCTCTGCTATGCGGTAGTGGCGGTAGCGCTCGATCTGGTGTGGGGCTACGCCGGTCTGCTGTCGCTGGGGCACGGTCTGTTTTTCGCCCTGGGCGGCTACGCGATGGGCATGTACCTGATGCGCCAGGCGGCGGGCGAAGGCCTACCGGCCTTTATGTCCTTTCTGTCATGGCGTGAGCTGCCGTGGTTCTGGAGCGGGACCGAGCACTTCGCCTGGGCGCTCTGCCTCAGCGTACTGGCGCCGGGCCTGCTGGCGCTGGTATTTGGCTTTTTTGCCTTTCGATCCCGCATCAAAGGCGTTTACTTCTCCATCATCACCCAGGCGCTGACCTACGCCGGTATGCTGCTGTTTTTCCGCAATGAAACCGGCTTTGGCGGCAACAACGGTTTCACCGGCTTTACCACCCTGCTCGGCTTTTCAGTCAGCGCGACCGGCACCCGCATCGGCCTGTTTATCGCGACGGTAGGATTGCTGTTGCTGAGCCTGGCGATCGGCTTCGCGCTGGCGCGCAGCAAGTTTGGCCGGGTACTGACCGCGGTGCGCGACGCCGAAAACCGTCTGATGTTCTGCGGTTACGATCCGCGCGGCTTTAAGCTGTTTGTCTGGACGCTGTCGGCGATGCTGTGCGGGCTGGCCGGAGCGCTTTACGTGCCGCAGGTCGGGATTATTAATCCCGGTGAGATGTCGCCAGCCAACTCAATTGAAGCCGCCATCTGGGTGGCGCTGGGCGGTCGCGGTACGCTGATCGGTCCGCTGCTGGGTGCGGCGATCGTGAACGGCGCGCGCAGCTTTTTCACCGTCGCGTTTCCGGAATACTGGCTGTTTTTCCTCGGCCTGATGTTTATCCTGGTGACGCTCTTTCTGCCGCACGGCGTGATTGGCCTGCTGCGCCGGAGGAAACATGACTGACGCACTCTTTACCCAACCTCACCCGGCGGATCGCCATCGGGCGCAGCGCGATCCGGTACTGCAGCTGGAGAAGATCAGCGTCTCGTTCGACGGCTTCCGCGCTCTGACCGATCTCTCGTTGCAGATCGGCGTCGGCGAACTGCGCTGCGTGATCGGCCCTAACGGCGCGGGCAAAACCACGCTGATGGACGTGATCACCGGCAAGACGCGGCCCGATTCCGGCCGGGTAATCTACGATCAGGACAGCGATCTTACCCGCCTGTCGCCGGTGGAGATCGCCCGCGCCGGGATCGGCCGTAAGTTCCAGAAGCCGACGGTGTTTGAAGCGTTAACCGTGTTTGAGAACCTGGAGATCGCCCTGAAGGCTGACAAATCGGTGTGGGCCAGCCTGCGCGCTCGCCTCAGTGGCGAGCAGCAGGATCGGATTGATGAGGTGCTGAAGCTGTTGCGGCTCGGCGCTGAACGGCAGCGTCGAGCGGGCCTGCTGTCGCACGGTCAGAAGCAGTTTCTGGAGATCGGTATGCTGCTGGTGCAGGAGCCGCATCTGCTGCTGCTGGATGAACCGGCGGCGGGCATGACCGATGCCGAAACGGACTACACTGCCGAGCTGTTTCGCAATCTGGCGGGTAAGCATTCGCTGATGGTGGTGGAGCATGATATGGGCTTTGTCGAAACCATTGCCGACCACGTCACGGTGCTGCATCAGGGACAGGTACTGGCCGAAGGCTCGTTGCGCGAGGTGCAGGCCAATGAGCAGGTTATCGACGTTTATCTGGGGCGCTGAGATGTTACAGGTTACTGAACTGAATCAATATTATGGCGGCAGTCATATTCTGCGCGGCCTGTCGTTTGAGGTGAAAGTCGGTGAGATCACCTGCCTGCTGGGCCGCAACGGCGTGGGGAAAACCACGCTGCTGAAGTGCCTGATGGGCTTGATTCCGGCGAAATCGGGCGAGATCCACTGGCAGCAGCAGAAGCTCAACGGCCGTAAACCGCACCAGCGGGTGCAGTCCGGCATCGCCTATGTGCCGCAGGGCCGGGAGATATTTCCGCGGCTGACGGTGGAGGAGAACCTGCTGCTGGGGTTGTCCCGCTTTCCGGCATCGCAGGCACGTCAGGTCCCGGATGAGATCTACCAGCTGTTCCCGGTGCTGTTTGCCATGAAGTCACGCCGCGGCGGCGATCTCTCCGGCGGTCAGCAGCAGCAGCTGGCGATCGGCCGGGCGCTGGCCTGCCGCCCACAGCTGTTGATCCTGGATGAGCCAACCGAAGGGATCCAGCCGTCGGTGATCAAAGAGATCGGGGCGGTGATCCGCCAGCTGGCGCAGCGCGGAGATATGGCGATCCTGCTGGTTGAGCAGTTTTATGATTTTGCCGCTGAACTGGCGGACAGCTATCTGGTGATGTCGCGCGGCGAAATCGTGCAGCGTGGCCGCGGCGACAGCATGGAAGCCGATGGCGTGCGCGGCCTGGTGGCGATTTAAGGCCGCGCATCGCGCTTACAGCAAGCCGGTCTCGACGGAGAAGTGGCGCTGTTCGCCGCTGGCCAGGGTGATCAGGGTGCCGGCCTGCTGCGCCGCCAGAAAGCCTTCCGGCCGACAGGTGGCGGGCAGGATATAGGCCGCGACCTGTTGATCGGCGTTGTGCAGCAGCCAGCGGGTGGCGTGAGGAAACTGCGCGGTAGAGAAGCGCGTCATCAGAGCGTAGCCCGCCGGCGCGTGCAGCTCAAACTGCACCTCATCGCCATACTGCGGCAGATCGTCGGCGAAAAAGACGATCTCCGGATCGCACAGCTCCGGCTGATCGAGTTGCTGTAACGCCTGTGGATCGGCAGCCAGCTGCGCGGTGTAGTCGCGCCAGGCAGGCGTTGGTTTGAGATGGGCCGGGATCGAGCGACGCAGCTGAAAAGCCTGTTCGGGGATCGACTGCCGGAAACGTCCCTGATCGATCCACGCGCTGTTAAGATGACACATATACTGCAGCGGCATCGGCGCGCCAGCCAGGTTAGTCACCGTCATCGCGATCGTCAGCCGGGGCCGATCGGCCTGAATGCGGACGGCGGGTGCCGCCAGGTAGTGATGGCCGAAGCCTTTAACATATTCACACTCCCCTTCCAGCGACAGCGTCTGATCCTCCAGCACCAGCCAGGCGCTCTCCATCCGGGCGCAGGCCATCTCACCGTGCAGCGGATGATTGTCCTCGGGCGACGGGCAGCCGTTCGCCAGCAATCCCGAGTGGAACGCGAAGCAGCCGTAGGTATCGATGATCGAATCGCCGGGCAGCGGCTGCTTAAAGCTGTTGCCCATGGTCAGGTTATGATCGTCGAACTGCACGTCCCAGATCATCTGACCGAGAAACGGCAGTATGGTCACGCTGCCGCGCCGGTTATGTATGCGCACCGCTTCAATCCCCGCCGGGTAGCGAAACAACACCACCCGGAAGTCATCGCTCTCCAGCAACACCTCAGGGGTAAAATGGAACTGCTCACGGCGTAACGGTAAACGGGTTTTCATGATGCCTCCTCCAGCAGACGACCGCCAGACACCGGTTTCTTATGGCGCAGCTCGCCATAGAAGTAAAAGCCGACCCAAGCGAAGCAAAGCAACGAGACGCCAAACGCCAGCTGCATTGAGCCAGCCAGATCAGACACCAGCCCCTGCAGCGCCGGGACGAATGCAGCACCGACAATCGCCATCACGATAAACGCACCGGCCACTTCGGTATATTTATTATCGACCGTCGCCAGGGTTCCGGCGTAAATGGTCGCCCAGCAGGGACCAAACAGCACGCTGACGAACACGGCGGCGTAGACGGCGGTAAAGTTCGGCACCAGCATCACATACGCCAGCGTCAGCACGCCCAGCACCGAATAGGCGATCAGCACTTTCTCAGCGCGGAAACGGGTCATCAGGAAATTCGCCACGAACTTGCCGATAAAGAAGCAGATAAAGCTGTAGATCATGAAGTTGGAGGCGTGACGTTCATTAGTCGCACCCAGCGTCAGCGCCAGACGAATGGTGAACGACCAGACCGCCACCTGCATCCCGACATAGAGAAACTGCGTCACGATGCCGCGTTTAAAATGGCGGTTAGTCGCCAGATAGCGAAAGGTCTCCGCCAGCGAAGGCAGCGATGATTCGTTGCTTTGCGGTTTGCAGCGCGGATAGCGGGTAAACATAAACAGCAGCATCACCACCACTAATACCATCACCAGATATTTGTAGGGCTCCAGCGTATGTTCCAGCATCGTCAGGCGGAACGCGTGCGCCTGCTCTGCGGTCATGGACGCCATCTGACTCTCAAGGCTGTCGCCATCCTGGAACACCAGGTATTTACCCAGCACAATGCCCATCAGCGCCCCAATCGGATAGAAGGTCTGGCTGATGTTGAGCCGCAGCGTGGCGTGGTCGCGATGGCCAATCATCGAGCTGTAGGTGTTGGCGGCGGTTTCAAGAAAGCTCAGGCCGATGGCGATAGCAAAGATCGCCGCCAGAAACATGGTGTAGGTCGCCATGTGCGAGGCGGGATAAAACGCCACACAGCCAAGGATGTAGAGCGCCAGGCCGGTCAGGATCGCCAGCTTGTAGCTGGTTTTGCGGATCACCAGCGACGCTGGGATCGCAATCAGAAAATAGCCGCCATAAAAGGCGCTCTGCACCAGCGCGCTGGCAAAGTCGCTTAACGCGAACACGCTTTTAAACTGGGTAATCAGGATATCGTTGAGGCTGGCAGCGCAGCCCCACAGCGGAAACAGGCACGACAGCAGGATGAACTGAAAGCGCGGCGTTTTATTCAGATAGCCATCAGATTGCTGAACAATATTCTGTTGCATAGCGTGACCTCAGTGAAGGTTAAGAAAGCGCTGAAAACTCTCTGCGTCGGGATAGGCGCGCTGGGTGCCGCGTCCGGTGACGCTGCAGGCGGCATAGGCCGACGCCTGGGTCATGGCGGCCGCGACATCACCGGTTTTAACCAGCAGGTGCGCAAAACAGCCAATAAAAGCATCGCCCGCGCCGCTGGTGTCGACGGCCTGAACCGGCGTGGCGGCCACCCGATGCACCCTATCGCCGCTCATCCAGACCGAGCCGCGACTGCCGAGCGTGATGATCAGGTTTTTCAGCCCGCGTTTTAACAGCGACTGTCCGGCGAGGATCACCTCATCATCGCTGCTGACCGGCAGCCCGGTGAGGATCTCCAGCTCGGTTTCGTTAGGCATAAAGAAGTCGCACTTACAGGCGTAGTGGATGTCGAGATCGGCCACCGCTGGCGCAGGATTAAGGATCACGGTGATCTGATGCTGACGGGCAAAATCGATGGCGTAATAGACCGTTTCCAGCGGGATCTCCAGCTGCAGGATGATCAGCTGGCAGGCTTTCAGCGCCTCTGCGGCAGCGTCGATATCGGCCGGCTTCAGCTGCTGGTTAGCGCCTTTGATAATCAGAATGCGGTTCTGCGACTGGTCATCGACAAAGATCGGCGCGACGCCGCTGGAGGTGTCCGGTGCGGTGGTGACAAAGCGCGTGTCCACGCCCTGCTGTTGCAGATTAGCCACGGTGTTGGGGGCAAAGAGGTCGTCACCGACCTTGCTGACCATCATCACCTTGCCGCCCATTTTCGCTGCCGCGACGGCCTGGTTAGCGCCTTTACCGCCACAGCCAAGGGCAAAGTCGGGCGCTTCAAGGGTTTCGCCCGCTTTCGGCAGGCTGTTGGTATAGGTAATCAGATCGACCATATTTGAGCCGATGACTGCGATATCCATGACTGTTTTCTCCCGGATGTTTTTTAACCAGCAAATGTTATAAAAGTAACAATAACAATTCCTGCTGGTTAAATATGTGATAAAAACCACATCCTGAAGGGGCGGATTCTGCTGTTCAGGCCGAATTAAGGCCGGTTATCGTGTTACGATTGTAACAATCAGACAGCAGAGCAGACTGCCGCCAGGGTCGCAGCCTGGCGGCTGAAAGGCCACCGCCGGGCGACGGCGCTGGAGGTTTGCGGGGTTTAGCAATTGCAGGTAAGATTGAAAATCAGCCTGGCGGAGAGGACGCAACCCCTTAAAATCTGTGAGGTTTGTCGCGATGATTACGCCGGTTTCCGGTCCCTCAATCAGCCCAGCAGGATACTCAACAGACAGAGATGAACATGGAAACCCGGCGCGACGAACGTATTCATAAGCTGACGCAGGCGCTTAAACGCACCGATAAACTGCATCTGAAAGACGCGGCGCAGCTGCTTGGCGTGTCAGAGATGACTATCCGCCGCGATCTGACCGAGCCGGCCTCCAGCGTCGTGCTGCTGGGCGGCTACATCGTCAGCGATCCAAAAAGCCACGCTGGCCACTACTTTGTCACCGACCAGCACGGCCAGAATGCGGCCAGAAAACAGCGGCTGGCACAGGCTGCCGCCAGCCTGATCGGTGAAAATGACACGGTGTTTTTTGACTGCGGCACCACCCTGCCCTACATCGTCGATGCCATTCCTGACGCGCTGCCGTTTACCGCGATCTGTTGCGCCATGAACACCTTCCTGGCGTTAAAAGAGAAACCGGCCTGTAACGTGATCCTCAGTGGCGGCGAATTTCATGCCGACAACGCGCTGTTTACGCCGATCGGCGCCCATTCGATCCTCGACGATCTCTGTCCGACCCTGGCGTTTATCTCAGCGGCCGGGATCGATAAAGATCAGGGCGCGACCTGCTACAACATCAATGAGCTGGCGATGAAGCATCACGCAATGCGTCGGGCGCGCCAGTGCATTCTGGTGGCTGACAGCAGTAAATATGGCAAGGTGCTGCCTGCCCGCATCGCCGAACTGCGCCGCTTTGATCTGCTGGTGAGTGACAGCGCACCCGATCAGGCTCTGCAAAACTGGCTGGCGCAACAGGCGATTCCGCTGCGCCTGCCGTAAAGGTCTGCCTGACGGCGGCAGAATACTTCGCCGTCAGCCGTTCACGTTACTCTTGCCACTCCCCGGAACCGCATCCCGCCAGCGAGACGCTGATGGCGCGTCCGGTCCCCTTTTCCGACAAAACGCCTGTGCATTATCGGCTGCGCGGAAATCAGGCAGTCAGGCCGAACTGCGGCACACGTCGGAAATTCGCCGCGCCCCGGCTGTGATTAGACGGTGAAAAAGGCTAAACTTTGACATCATCCCAATGACCAACAGACCCAGAGGCTCAATACAACGTGGCTCAATTCGTCTATAGCATGCACCGCGTCGGCAAAGTGGTTCCGCCGAAGCGACACATCCTGAAGAACATCTCCCTTAGCTTCTTCCCTGGCGCGAAAATCGGCGTCCTCGGCCTGAACGGTGCCGGGAAATCCACCCTGCTGCGCATCATGGCCGGCATCGATAAAGATATCGAAGGAGAAGCGCGCCCGCAGCCAGGCATTAAGATTGGCTACCTGCCGCAGGAGCCGCAGCTCAACCTGGAACACACCGTGCGTGAGTCGGTTGAAGAGGCGCTGTCTGAAGTGGTTGGCGCGTTAAAACGTCTCGACGAAGTCTACGCGCTGTATGCCGAAGAAGGCGCGGACTTTGACAAACTGGCCGCTGAACAGGGCCGTCTGGAAGAGATTATCCAGGCACACGATGGTCACAATCTGAATACTCAGCTGGAGCGCGCTGCGGATGCATTGCGCCTGCCAGACTGGGATGCGAAAGTCGCCACGCTCTCCGGTGGTGAACGTCGCCGCGTCGCACTCTGCCGTCTGCTGCTGGAAAAGCCAGACATGCTGCTGCTCGACGAACCTACCAACCACCTGGATGCCGAATCTGTCGCCTGGCTGGAACGCTTCCTGCACGACTTCGAAGGTACCGTAGTGGCGATTACCCACGACCGTTACTTCCTTGATAACGTGGCGGGCTGGATTCTGGAACTGGACCGCGGCGAAGGCATCCCGTGGGAAGGCAACTACTCCTCCTGGCTGGAGCAGAAAGATGCCCGTCTGGCGCAGGAAGCCTCGTCTGAAGCGGCCCGCCGCAAGTCGATTGAGAAAGAGCTGGAGTGGGTTCGTCAGGGCACTAAAGGCCGTCAGTCTAAGGGTAAAGCCCGTCTGGCGCGCTTCGAAGAGCTGAACAACACCGAATACCAGAAGCGTAACGAAACCAACGAATTGTTTATTCCGCCTGGCCCACGTCTGGGTGACAAAGTGCTGGAAGTCAGCAATCTGCGTAAATCGTACGGTGACCGCGTGCTGATTGACGATCTGTCGTTCTCGGTACCGAAAGGGGCGATTGTCGGCATCATCGGTCCGAACGGCGCCGGTAAATCGACGCTGTTCCGCATGATGTCCGGTCAGGAACAGCCTGACTCCGGCAGCATCGTGCTCGGCGATACCGTCAAGCTGGCGTCAGTCGATCAGTTCCGTGACAGCATGGACAACTCCAAAACCGTATGGGAAGAGGTCTCCGGCGGTCAGGACATCATGCGTATCGGCAACACCGAAATGCCAAGCCGCGCCTATGTTGGTCGCTTTAACTTTAAAGGCGTCGATCAAGGCAAACGCGTCGGTGAACTGTCGGGCGGTGAGCGCGGTCGTCTGCACCTCGCCAAGCTGCTGCAGGTTGGCGGCAACATGCTGCTGCTCGATGAACCGACCAACGACCTGGACATTGAAACCCTGCGTGCGCTGGAAAACGCCCTGCTGGAGTTCCCGGGTTGCGCGATGGTGATCTCGCATGACCGCTGGTTCCTGGACCGTATCGCGACCCACATCCTGGACTATCAGGATGAAGGCAACATCGAATTCTTCGAAGGTAACTTTACCGAATACGAAGAGTACAAGAAGCGCACCCTCGGTGCCGAAGCGCTGGAGCCGAAGCGTATCAAGTACAAGCGTATGATTAAGTAATCGCAGCGTGATTGATGTTAAAAAGGGAAGCGAGTGCTTCCCTTTTTTATTAAATTAATAAATCTGAGTCCATTGTTCAATAAGCCCTTGATGCTCCTCATCATTTGTTTTAAATAAAATGCAGGTGAATATATTCTTTTTATCAAAACCAATCACAATATTATCTCCGGGAACCGCCAGTTCTGTTATCGGATTGCTTTCATAGTAAAGTCGGAACTCGGAACGAGTTTCATGTGACTCTCTGGCATCATACCAGGTAACGGATGCATTGCAGCTGACATTACTGCCCCTAAGGATAAAAGTAGTTTCAATCACCCTATTTTCATCACCCAGAATATTTTTAAGAGCCGTTACGCCATTAAACTCTCGCTGATCGTAAAGCTCACTTTTTGATAAGGTTTTGATACATGCAGTCTTTAAATTTTGAGCTTTCATATAAATCCTCTTCCTCTGAGAACCACAGGAAATATCATCATATTTAATGAAATATAATTTTCTGCTACAGGTATCAAACTTATAAGTTAATGTAATTCCTGTTATATAAAAGTCAGCGATAAAAATCCCTGAACACCGGGAATTGCAGCGCAAACTCAACAAAGCGCGCCAGCGCCGGCGAGTTGAGTTTACGTCCCGGATAGACCAGCCACAGTTCATTCCCTTCCATCTGCCAGTCCGGCAGCACCGGCACCAGACGCGGGTCCGCCATCGCACCGTCGGTAAGAAAATGCGGCAACAGCGTAATGCCAGCATCTGCCAGCGCAGATTCACGGGCGTAGATTAAATTATCCGTCAGATGGCCCGGCGGCAGCAGCCAGCGATAATACTCATCGTCACGCTGTAATACCCACTCGTTCCAGGCGCGATGGGCGATGCAGCGATGCGCAGCCAGCTGTTGCGGATGCACCAGCGGCGGATGCCGATCAAGATAGTGTTGCAAGGCCACCAGAAGGCGCTGGCAATAGCCAACCCGACGACCAATCAGCGATGACTCCTGCGGCTGACCGGTACGCAGCGCCACATCAAACCCCTCCTGCACCAGATCACGCATATCATCCGAGATCGAGACATCCAGCGTTACGTCGGGATAAAGCTGTAAAAACGCCGCATTGCAGCGCGCCAGCAGCGTGGCGCCAATGCCGGCCGGACTGGTGATACGCAGCCGGCCACTAGGATTCTCGCGCAGGCTGGCGATCGCCTGATCGGCGCGTTCGCTGGCCTGCATCATCTCCTGGCAGTGCAGCAGATAGCGTTCTCCGGCAAAGGTCAGATTAAGCTGGCGAGTGGTTCGGTTCAGCAGCCGGATGCCAAGCCGCTGCTCCAGCTGGCTGATGCGCTGACTGACGCTCGATTTTGGCAACCCCGCGCGTTCCGCCGCAGCAGTAAAACTGCCACACTCCGCCACCAGCGCAAAAAGCGCCATGTCCTGCCACTGACGAAACGCCATTGTTCACCTCAGACGAACACTCTATGAAAGATTGTCCATCTTATCACCGCTAAATCCAGGTTCTACACTTAGCGTAATCACACAGGAGAATCACTATGTCTATTCGCGCTATTGCTATTAATCCAGAGAGTCCTGAAAACTTTATTGAAATCTTTCCTGAAACCCCAACGCCAGGCGAGTATGACCTGCGGGTTGAGGTGAAAGCCGCCTCGGTGAATCCGGTTGATACCAAGGTTCACAAAGGCGCGGTCAAAAACGGGCTGCAGGTGCCCCGTATTCTCGGCTGGGATGCCAGCGGCGTGGTGCTGGAAGTCGGCAGCAAAGTCAGCAATTTTAAGCCGGGCGATGAAGTCTACTATGCTGGCGATCTGACCCGTCCCGGCAGTAACAGCACCGAGCAGCTGATCGACGCACGCATTACCGGCCACAAGCCGAAGAGCCTCGACTGGGCGCAGTCGGCGGCCATCCCCCTGACGGCGCTGACGGCCTGGGAAGGACTGTTTGAGCGGCTGAATCTGACCGCTGCCCGCGAAGATCAAACACTGCTGATCGTCGGTGGTGCAGGCGGTGTCGGATCGCTGGCGATCCCGCTGGCGAAGCTGCACAGCAAGGTAAAAGTCATTGCTACCGCCTCCCGGGAAGATTCGGCGCAGTGGTGCCGCGATCGCGGTGCCGATCTGGTGATCAACTATAAAGATATGCCGGGTGAACTGGAAAAACAGGGGATCAAGCAGGTCGATTATATCTTCTGCCTCAACGATACCGACGGTCACTGGGAAACCATGGCGAAGCTGATCGCGCCGCAGGGCCATATCTGCACCATCGTGGAGAACGAGCATCCGCTGTCGATGGATCAGCTGAAGCTGAAAAGCGCAGCACTGCACTTTGAGCTGATGTATACCCGCAGCATGTTTAATACGCCGGATATGGCGCGTCAGGGTGAAATTCTGGATGCCGTGGCAGCACTGCTGGATGAAGGTAAGCTGCAAACCACCCTGAGCGAGACGCTGCAGGGATTAAGCGTTGAGACGCTGAAAGCGGCCCATCAGCGGGTACTGGAAGGCCACATGCGTGGCAAAGTAGTGATGGTTTATTAATTGGCAAGGGGACCCGCCACGGTCCCCTTTTCGCTTCAGGGCTGGGCGTTCTTCTCGCCCAGCATCCCTTTCACCACTTCAATGCAGCGCAGGAAACGGGTGTCGTAGTCATCTTCCCGCACATGAACGAAATCGATATTGTTTTCACGCAGCATCGTCACCAGCATCGACTGAAATTCGCGGCGGTCGACGGAGCTGCCGAGACTGCGCAATCCGTCTGCCACCCACGGCACATTATTTTCCAGCAAAATCACTAAATCGAAGCGATATTCGTCGATCAGGGCCTGAACGAAAGGATGTTCGCGCCCTTCGTACTTCAGGCAAAACGCCTGAGTTGTGACAAAATCGGTGTCGATAAACGCCACCTTGTTGGCATATTTGACCGCAAAGTCGATGTACTGCGCCTGACCCAGTGCAATCTTGTCGTAGTCAGAATATTGCAGCGCCATTTCGTCACCACCGAGGTGCGAAAAGACATAGTCGCGGCCATATTCCCAGGCACTGGTGGTGTTGAAAATATTGGCGAGCTTATTCACCAGCGTCGATTTACCACTCGACTCGCCGCCGAGGATCGCCACGGTACGCACGAAAAACGGCTTCACTTCGGTCGGAATGTATTCCCAGAAACGGAACGGGTCCTGGCGGATCTGTGCGCCGCTGATGCTCATAAAGGATCGGTTGGGATCGACCAGTATCGTCTGAATCCCCAGATGCTGCTGATACATCTCCGCATCGGGCGCTTCACTGGTATAAATGCAATCCGGGGTGATGCCGTGCTCGTTCAGGAAGCCGCTGACGCCTTCACTCCAGACATCCCAGCCGTGCGGATAGGGCTCTATTCCCTCTTCATTGAAGGCGTGGATGCGGATGTTTTTCTGGTATTTGAAGGTTTGCAGTAGCCAGCGCAACCGATCACTGACCGTCGGCTGCTGCGACATGGCGCTGTTATCAAACAGCTCACGATCGCGCGGCTCGTCATAGCCCATGATGATATGCAGCTCATCCACCTGGCTACAGGCGCGCTGGATCAGATAGATATGCCCGGTGTGCAGCGGATAAAACTTGCCAAACACCACGCCAACCGTTTTATCACGACGCGGAAATTCCAGCCCGAGAAAGCGATGCAGCGCTTCCAGCTTTTGCGCGCTGGGGCTTTTGATTTTGGCATTGAGCAACTGGCTCAGATAGCCTTTGGTCATGCCGCTGGCGTCAGCGACCTGTTGCAGCGTGTGACCCTGCTGGCGAATGGCCGTTTTCAGATAATCAAACGACGACATGTCGTGCCTCCTGCGTGAATGCGGTTAAGGTTGAACGCGTCTCCTCGCCCGCTGACGGCACGCCATCAGCGGACGTCAGGCGCATTACAGGTCGTCCAGAATCGCCAGCGCATCCGCCAGCTTCTTCGCGCTGAAAACCTGCATTCCATCGATCGGTTTTTTCGGTGCATTGCCAGCCGGCACAATGGCCCGTTTAAAGCCATGCTTTGCCGCTTCGGAGATACGTTCCTGACCGCTGGGGACCGGTCGGATTTCGCCTGCCAGCCCCACTTCGCCGAAGATCACCAGATCCTGCGGCAACGGACGATCGCGCAGGCTCGACACCATCGACAGCATCAGTGCCAGGTCAGCACTGGTTTCGGTGACTTTGACGCCGCCGACCACGTTAACGAACACATCCTGGTCCGCCATCTGCAGCCCGCCATGACGGTGCAGCACCGCCAGCAGAATCGCCAGGCGGTTCTGTTCCAGCCCCACCGCCACGCGCCGCGGATTGCCCATCATCGAATGGTCCACCAGCGCCTGAATCTCCACCAGCAGCGGACGCGTTCCTTCCCACAGCACCATGACCGAGCTGCCGGAAGTGACCTCTTCGCCACGCGATAGGAAGATGGCCGACGGGTTGCTGACTTCACGCATCCCCTGCTCGGTCATGGCAAACACGCCTAATTCATTCACCGCGCCAAACCGGTTTTTATGGCTGCGCAGGGTGCGGAAGCGGGAATCGGCATCGCCATCCAGCAGCACTGAACAGTCGATACAGTGCTCCAGCACTTTGGGACCGGCCAGCGAACCATCTTTGGTGACGTGACCGACCATGATGATCGCCACGCCGCGCGTTTTGGCGAAGCGCGTCAGGTAGGCGGCGGTTTCTCGCACCTGCGCCACGCTGCCCGGCGAAGACTGGATCTCCGCCATGTGCATTACCTGGATCGAGTCAATCACCATCAGCTGCGGCTGCTCCTGCTCGGCGATCAGGCAGATCTGCTCGATGCTGGTTTCCGACAGCATATTGACGTTTTCGGTCGGTAATCCCAGACGATGGGCGCGCATTGCTACCTGTTGCAGCGACTCTTCCCCGGTGACGTACAGAGTTTTCATCCCTTCCGACAGGCGACACATGACCTGCAGCAGCAGGGTCGATTTACCGGCTCCCGGACTGCCGCCGATCAGTATGGCGCTGCCCGGCACTACGCCGCCGCCGAGCACCCGGTCAAACTCTTTGAAGCTGGTCGAGAAGCGCGGTAACGCCTCCAGACTGATTTCAGACAGCTTCTGTACCCGACTGGTACCGGCGCTGCCCGCGTAACCGCTCAGACGCTCGTTACGCGCCGCAGCAGGCGAGGCGGCGATCCGCACCTCGGTGATGGTGTTCCAGGCGTGACAGGCGCTGCACTGCCCCTGCCAGCGTGGATAGTCTGCGCCGCATTCGTTACAGACAAATGCGCGTTTTGCCGCTTTGGCCAAATCAATACCTCAGTTAACGCTCTTCGTGGATCAGGCTGCCGGTGAGGATGCAGAACACCCCCATTAAATCGGCATGGCGAATGGTGACCGCAGTCTGCTCATTCACCTTAGGTTTCGCATGGTAGGCAATGCCCAGCGCTGAGGCTTTAATCATCAGCAGGTCATTGGCCCCATCGCCAACCGCCACGGTCTGTTCCGGCGCGATGTCAAAACGCTGCGCCAGCTTTTTCAGCGTGTCGGCTTTGTATTGTGCGTCGACAATCGGTCCCAGCAGGTTGCCGGTGAGTTTGCCGTCGCGGATTTCCAGTTCATTGGCGACTACCGCTGACAGATGCAGCTTGTCGCGCAGGTATTCGGCGTAATAGGTAAAGCCGCCCGAGGCGATCGCGACCTGCCAGCCCAGCGCCTGCAGTTTTTGCGTCAGCGTGGTCAGGCCCGGCATCAGCGGCAGCGCATCGCGCACCTGCTTCAGAATATTAGCATCGGCCCCTTGCAGGGTCGCCACCCGCTCACGCAGGCTGGCGGTGAAGTCGAGTTCGCCGCGCATTGCGCGTTCGGTGACGTCTGCCACCCGCTCGCCACTGCCGGCCAGTTTTGCAATCTCGTCGATGCACTCGATCTGAATCGCGGTGGAGTCCATATCCATCAGCAACAGGCCCGGCGTTTTCAGGTGCGGAATTTTACCCAGCGGCGCCACGTCCATCCCGGCGTCATGCGCCAGTTTGCTGGCGAACGGCGTTAGCGAGCCCGCCAGGCGAATCACCTGATACTCATCGACGTTCCAGGCGCTGACGATCACCATCGCGGCACCCAGCTGATGCTGGTAGTCGGTCAGCCGTTGCTTATCCAGCCCGCGGCCGTACAGTAGCCAGCCTGTCCGGCCAGCGCGATAATCCAGCGGCATCACTTCATCACCGCTAAGAGAAAGGGGCAAACCCGGCCAGAGAGAGACATCGGCGGGCAGATCGCACCAGGTTAAACGATTTGGCATCACAGCTCCTGTAGGGACAACAAAACCACGCAAGAGGCTACCTTGTCTGCGCCGCTTCTGGCAACATAATCTCCAGGCTTTCTGTTGTGACGTGACACGGATTATTGATGGCTAAAACCGCACTAAAATTTCGCTTACATCGCACGGTGATTGTGCTGATCTCAATGGCGCTGCTGGTGGTCCTGATGCAGGGCGCTTCCTGGTTCAGTCTCGGCCATCAAATGGCGCGTTCCGAACAGGTCGAGGAGCTGGCGCATACCCTGACCAATCAGGTGGCGTTCAGCCTGAAGCCGTTGATGGATAACAGCGAAAATAACCGCAACCAGATTGAAGCCATTCTCAATCAGATGACCGCCAACAGCCGCATCCTCGACGCCTCGGTGTATGACGGCGACGGCAGCTTAGTGGCGCACAGCGGTGAAAATATCAATGTGCGCGACCGGCTGGCGCTGGATGGCAAACGCGCCGGCAGCTATTTCAATCATCAGATTGTCCAGCCGCTGGCCGGTAACGATGGCCCGCTCGGCTTTTTGCGCGTCACGCTCGATACCCACGTACTGGTCACCGAATCGCGCCAGGTGGATAACACCACCAACATTCTGCGCCTGATGATGCTGCTGGCGCTGGCGATCGGCATTATTCTCTCCCGCACCCTGCTGCGCCATCGCCGGACCCGCTGGCAGCAGTCGCCGTTTCTGCTCACCGCCAGTACGCCGGTGAAAGAAGATCGCGATGAGGAAGACGAGAAAAAAGAGTAGCGCCTCGTCGCTGATCCCACCGCGCGATAATACAACTGAAAAGGCCCGTCAGACGGGCCTTTTTAGCAATCAGCGTGCGGCTTTGCGAGGCATCCCGCATTAACCGGCCAGCAGGGCTTCCAGTTCACTCAGCGATTTGACCTGCCAGGTCGGATGAATATGTTCCGGCAGCGGACGGGTACCGTGATCGAGCCAGCAGGTTTTCAGACCGGCATTCATCCCGCCGAGAATGTCCGACTCCGGAGTATCCCCCACCATCAGCACCCGCTGACGATCCGGGTTGCCCATCTGCTTCAGCGCATAATCAAAGATCTCTGCGGCCGGTTTCGGCACGCCCACCTGTTCCGAGATCACCAGCGCCGAGAAGTAATCACGAAAACCGGTACGCTCCAGCCGCGTCTGTTGCAGCGCGGTGAAACCGTTGGTGATGATGCCCATCTTCACCCGGCCATGCAGCCGGTTCATCAGGCTGACCGCGCCCGGCAGCGGCGTGCAGATCTCGCCCATCGCCGTGAGAAAGCCGCTGTTGAGGATCTCCGGTGCCACGCTGAGCTTTTCGCTCCAGTGATTAAAGCGCTGGGTCTGCAACTGTAGCGCCGAAATAGTACCGTTTTGATAATCGACCCACAGCGGCTTGTTGATCGCCTGATAATCGGCGTAATCCTGGTCGGAAAACTGCACGTCGTAGCCGGCAAACAGTCGCTGTAATCCGGCATAGGCGTCGAAATGAAAAAGGGTATCGTCAGCATCAAACAGGATGCAATCCCAGTTATCTAACATCAAAGCTCCTTAACACCGCTACAGCGTCAGCGCCATGATGATGGCGTCTTCGCGACCGCTGGCGGTGGGATAATAGTTGGGACGGCGGCTGACCTGGTTAAACTGCAGTTGCTCATAGAGCGCAATTGCCGGCAGATTTGAGGCCCGCACTTCCAGCCACAGCGTCAGCACGTCGCGTTTAATCAGTTCATCAATCAGATGCTGTAACAATTGACGGCCAAATCCCCGGCGCTGCCAGGCGGGATCGACCGCAATGTTGAACAGCGAGGCTTCATCCAGTACCACCTGAGTGATAGCGAAGGCGGCCATTTGACCGTCCACATCGAGTCGCAGATTGAGAAAGCGTTCGCCCTGGTTACTGGCAAACGTCTGTTCACTCCAGGGAAAGGCGTGACTACGACGCTCAATGGCAAAGGCCTGCGCCCGATCGTCAGGGGTGAGAAAAGAGATGGCTGTCATGGTTACACATCTGTTGCCAGAGCGCGCGTTTGGCGGCGCCGCTGCTGATCAGTTCATTGAAGGAGGCGCTGGTTAATGCCACGCCGTTAAAGGTCTGTTCGCTCTCGACCCCAAGCAACCAGCCTGCGCAATTGAGCGTTTCCGGCAGCATTTGCAGCTGGTCCGGCGTCACGGTCATTACCTGAGTGGGTTGCAGATTCAGCGTATGCAGCACGTCGCGCATCAGCGGTTCGTGCAGGCCGGGCGGTGTGTCAGCCACGATAATCAGCTGCGTGTCCGGTGCCAGCGTGACCGCAATTTCGCCCTGAAGCACGCGCGGGCGGCGCAGCTGATACTGCGTAATTCCCATTTGCTGTAAAAGCCAGTCGCGCCTGGACGTCATGGTGTTACCTGTTCTGCTGCCTGAATGCGACGCTATGCTAGCAAACCCATCGAACATGCGCCAACAAACCACTATAATCGCCGCTCAGATCTTACAGGAGCCCTACATGTCTGCTTTTACCCCGGCCAGCGAAGTCATTCTGCGCCACAGTGATGAATTTACCGCCCGCCACGTTTTGTTTGCTGGCGATCTGCAGGATGACCTGCCCGCTCAGCTGGAGACCGCCTCTTCGCGCGTTCATACCCAGCAATATCATCACTGGCAAAACCTGAGCCACCGCATGGGCGAACAGGCGCGTTATGGACTGGTTGCGCAGGCGGAGGATGTGCAGGGCTGCGATACGCTGGTCTATTTCTGGACCAAGAACAAACCCGAAGTGCAGTTCCAGCTGCAGAACCTGCTGTCACTGCTGCCGGTGGGCTGCGATGTCTTTGTGGTGGGTGAAAACCGCAGCGGCGTGCGCAGCGCTGAAGGGATGCTGGAAGAGTGGGTCACGCTGGAGAAGATCGACAGCGCACGCCGCTGTGGCCTTTACCACGGTCGCCTCGACAAACAGCCTGAGTTTGATGCCAGCACCTTTGGTCATACTTATCAGCTCAACGATCTGACCATTCATACTCTGCCTGGCGTCTTCAGCCGTGACGGTCTGGATAGCGGCAGTGCGCTGTTGCTGTCGACCTTTACCGCACATACCAAAGGTAAAGTGCTGGATATCGGTTGCGGTGCGGGTGTGCTTGCCGCGTCGCTGCCGGCGCGTTCGCCAAAAGTGCGTCTGTGGTTGTGCGACGTCCACGCCGCGGCGATTGAAGCGAGTAAAGCCACGCTGGCTGCCAACGGCCTGGAAGGCGAAGTGTTCGCCAGCAACGTCTTCTCTGATGTGACCGGTCGCTTCGACATGATCATCTCGAATCCGCCGTTCCATGAAGGCACTCAGACCAGCCTTGACGCCGCACAGGCGCTGATTCGTGGCGCGGTGAAGCATCTCAACACCGGCGGTGAACTGCGTATCGTTGCTAACACCTTCCTGCCCTATCCACAGGTGCTGGATGAAACGTTCGGCAGCCATGAAGTGATCGCACAAACCGGCCGCTTTAAAGTGTATCGCGCCGTCTATGGTCGCGGAGCGAAAACGCGCTAAGGCCTTTTCCCGCCGTTAACCGCCTTGCCGGGCTGAAAACGTTGCTTTTTACAGCGATCGTTTCAGCCCGACGAAATAGTTGTTGACGCAAAGAGTAAAATCTCTAGAATGCGCCTCCGTGGTTGTAACATTCTCAACGTGTTACGGGTATGCGAAGGTGGCGGAATTGGTAGACGCGCTAGCTTCAGGTGTTAGTGTCTTAACGGACGTGAGGGTTCAAGTCCCTCTCTTCGCACCAAAATCACAAGTTTCATATCGCGAGCACTGCGCGAAGGTGGCGGAATTGGTAGACGCGCTAGCTTCAGGTGTTAGTGTCTTAACGGACGTGAGGGTTCAAGTCCCTCTCTTCGCACCATTGCGGTGATATGAACAGACAACTCGATGCGAAGGTGGCGGAATTGGTAGACGCGCTAGCTTCAGGTGTTAGTGTCTTAACGGACGTGAGGGTTCAAGTCCCTCTCTTCGCACCAACGTTGTCATCTTCCTGCTGTAATCCTTTCTGTTCTGTCCATCCTGTACGCATTCTTTCGCCATTTCCTGTCGTTAATTCAGATGAAAATTCACCGATACCGCCGCCAGTCCGCCCGCTAATGCCAGACATGATGGCAGCAGCAGATAGTGGCGTAAGCGTTGATTAAACAGCATCACAATCGTCATCAGTAGCGCAACAACCATCACCAGCCGCCACTGGCTGAAGCTCGGCCCCCACAAGGCAAATAATGGCATGGCGGCGCATGGCAGCAGCACGCCCCAGGCACTGTCCAGTTTTTTCCCCATCACCCAGCTAAATCCCCACAGGCCGCAGGCGGCAATGATAGCCATCCCCATGATCCACACCTCAAATGATAAGCATTCCCATTATCATATGACACTTCTGTGCCTTGTGCAGCCTGTTTTTGTCGGGTCCGGTCCGGAAGATGACAGACCAGTTGGAAAATGCTAGATTGCGGCCGATAACACTTTTAATAACAGCAATAATTTGCTCACCGTCCGGTAAAAGTTTTGCCGGCTTGCGCTTTGATATTTCAGGGCCGTAACGAGTATTTATAATGAAATTACACTCTTATGAAGAGCTGAAACACAGCAAATATCGACTTTCGCTCATGCTTTTGTTGTTCCTTAACGCTGTTATCTCGCTATTTTGTCTGACGCCGATAAAGCAGAGTGAAATGACGTTACCGGTAATATTGGTGGCTATCTTTAGCAGCGCCATTTTATGCCTTTGCTTAATTCGCCCTAAAGTACAATTACCGCTATTAAATCCGGTTGCCTTTATACTGGGCGTACTGTGGGCCTGGCACATTAACTATCGCTTTAATCAAATCTTTTATTTTGATGGCGGTTTTCTGATTATCAGTTTGCTCAGCGTCTTTTTTATCAGCGCCATTGCCCTCAGCGATCATCTGCTGGCCTTTTGCCTGCATATCACGCCGCCGGTGTTAACCGTGTTGCTGCTGGACAAGGGTGAACATCTGCCGCTGATCCTGCTCAACATCGCGCTGCCGCTGATCGGTTTCTCGCTCCAGCACCTGATGCGCCGCCGCGCCGATAACTTTACCCTGCGCCTGATGCACCAGCTCTATCAGGAGAAAGAGGCCTTCAGCGACCTCAGTATGCTCGATCCGCTCACCGGCCTGTATAACCGCCGCGGGCTGAAAAACCGGCTCGACAATATTCTGGAAAACCATGCAGGCAGTCATTATGTGCTGCTGCTAGATATCGATCATTTTAAAGCCTACAACGATAATTATGGTCATGCGATGGGTGACCAGGCGCTGGCGCGGGTCTCGGTGGCGATTCGTGATGCGGTGCGTTCGCGTGATGTGGTGACCCGCTATGGCGGCGAAGAGTTTCTGGTATTAATGACCAACGTTAACAGTTCCATTGCGATGAAACTGGCAGAGCGGATTCGTCAGTATGTGGTTGATTTAGAAATCCCTCATCGCTTTAACGAAAAAGTCTCGACCCATGTCACCATCAGCGCCGGTATTGCGCCTATTTATGATAATGAATTTGACCAGGCGGTGGCGAATGCGGACCGCGCATTATATGTGGCCAAAAATCAGGGAAGAAATACCATTCTGGCCTGGGAAGATTTGCCTAAAGCTCAACACCTGCCGTCCACTGAACGGGCGTAATATTCTGCGCCGGAACCGGCTATTATCGTGTCGGCGCAACGACCCGCCATTTTTCATTCTATTAGTTCTTATTCCTGACTTAATTTTTACTCCCTGTTACCGGCTATCACTTGCTGTTGTTTTGCACAGCTTGTAGAGTGAATCAATAACGATTATCATTTGCTTTCTTATCTACCCTTTTCGCGAGTCGACATGGCAACCGTAACCGCACAGGAAAATCGCTTTAGCACGCAGTCGATAATCTTCCGGCAACACGATGGTTCGCTGGCGGAAAGTTTGCAGCAGCGGCTATTACAACAGCCCGACTACCTGCAGCAGTCGATTAAGCTCGATCGGCCTGCCCCGCCCGATTGCCTGACGCTCGCCGAATGGTCACAAACCGCCACCTTCACCCCACTGATTCAGCGCTACAGCGACTATCTCTATCGCGATCATCCTGATGCCGTGCGGGAAGCAAAGCCGGTGCTGTCACTGTGGGCGCAGTGGTATTTTGGCCTGTTGCTGCCGCCGCTGATGATAGCCTTACTGCAGGAGTCGCGCGCGCTCGACTGCTCGCCTGAACAGATCCGGGTTGAGTTTCAGCAGGGTCATCCCGCCGCGTTCTGGATTGCGGTACAGGAAGATGACGATGCGCACTATCTTAATGCACAGCAGCGCCTCGATCGGCTGATTCAGCAGCATCTGATTCCGGTGGTCAACAGCATCACCCGCCACGGCGACATCAATGCCAGACTGATCTGGAACAACATGGGTTTTTCGTTTCAGTGGTTTCTCGGTGAGCTGAAAAGTCAGATTGGCGAGCAGCAGGTGGCGCAGCTGGAACAGGCGCTGTTCTTCAACCAGCGGCTGCTGGATGGCAGTGATAATCCGCTCTACCGCACCATGATCCCCCGCAACGGCGAACTGGTTCGTCGCAGCTGCTGCCAGCGTTATCGCATTCCCGATGTGGCGCAGTGCGGCAACTGCACATTAAGCAGCAGCTGATCGCGACGCATTCTGTCACGGAATCTCCGCTAATCTCGTTTACAGGCCCGAAGGCTTGTGGCAATTTCTACGCCTTCGATCAGCCTGGAGAGAAAGATGAGCCTGGAGTCAGTCCGCCAGTTCTTTGCCGAACACGCCCCTGAAATTGAAATTATTGAGTTGGCCGAAAGCACCGCGACGGTTGAGCTGGCCGCCCGCGCCCACGGCGTCACGCCGGGTCAGATCGCCAAAACCCTGTCGTTAAAGGTGAAAGATGAAGTGGTGCTAATCGTGACCCGCGGTGACGCCCGGCTGGATAACCGCAAGCTGAAAGCGGCGCTGGGCGCCAAAGCGCGGATGCTCAGCGTCGATGAGGTGATTAACTGGACCGGCCATCCGGTCGGCGGCGTCTGCCCGTTCGGGCTGGAAAATCCGCTGACCGTTTACTGCGATGTATCGCTGCGCAGTTTTGACGAGGTGCTGCCCGCGGCAGGCGCCATCCATAGCGCGGTGCGCATCAGCCCGCAACAGATGGCTGAACTGACCGCCGCCCGATGGATTGACGTCTGCGAAGCGCGTTAATCGGGCTGTCGGGCCACCGCGCCGGAAATTTCGATGCCGCGTGTTTCGCGGCCGAATGCCACTAACAGGCAGATCAGCACCGCCACCGTACCCGCCACCATCGCCATGCCGAGTCCGTAATTGCCGCCGTGCGCTTCTGCAATGCGCGACTGCAGCGTGGCGTTGACGGAGGCGATCAGATTCCCCAGCTGATAAACAAAGCCTGGCAACACGGCGCGCGCGTTAGCGGGTACCAGTTCGGTCAGGTAGGTCGGTACCACGCCCCACGCGCCCTGCACCATAAACTGCATCAGGAAAGCGCCAATGCCGATTGCCCAGGAGCCGCTGGAAAAAGCCCACAGCGGTAAAATCGGCAATGTCAGGAGTGACGCCAGAATAATCGCCTTTTTACGGCCGATACGTTCCGACAGTGAGCCGAAGCAGATGCCGCCCAGCATCGCCGCGATGTTGTAGCCGATGGCGATAATGCTGACGGTATGGGCATCAAACTGGTGCTGCACTTTAAGGAACGTAGGATAGAGATCCTGGGTACCGTGGCTGAAAAAGTTAAAGCAGGCCATCAGCAGCACCATGTAGAGACAGATTTTCCAGTGCTGGCGAATGATCGGCATCAGCGCCGAGCTGGTTTTACTTTGCCGTGCCGCCAGCCAGACTGGCGATTCCGGCACCTTAAAGTAGATAAACGGCAGCAGCAGAATCGGCATCGCGCCAATCAGGAACATTCCCCGCCAGCCAACGGTAGCGAAGAACAGGCCAAAGACGATCGACGCCAGCAGATAGCCACAGGGATAACCCGCCTGGAAAATGCCGGACATCAGCCCGCGAGAGCGATCCGGAATGGTTTCCATCGCCAGCGAAGAGGCCACGCCCCAGATCCCGCCCATCGCCACGCCGTAAATCACCCGGAATGCCAGAAACGCGCCAAAGGTCGGTGACCAGGCGGAGAGCAGTTCGAACAGTGAAAACAGCACAATATTCAGCATCAGAATCGGCTTACGGCCATAGCGCTCCGCCAGGCGACCAAACAGCAGCGCCCCGATTGGCCGTACCGCCAGCGTCAGCATAATTGCCAGCGAGACCTCGGAAACCGAGGTGTGAAAATAGTGCGCCAGATCGCTGAGCACAAAAACCAGAATAAAGAAGTCGAAAGCATCCAGCGTCCAGCTGGCAAAACTGGCAAAGGCCACGTTTCGCTGGGTCGGGGTCCAGTTAAGCATGTCACTATCCTGTCTGAGCGGCTTCGGCACAGTGGCCGGAAAGGGGTTAGCGCAACCCGCAGTATGGTTGCGAATTTGTTAACCACTTGTATATATCATGTCAGAAAGGTTAGCGTGCTACGCAATTGTCAGCCGCTGCTTCAGGCTGTAAATAAGCGTGTCAGAAAGGGGGTACAGCGGCATTACGGGGCGGGTTTCGCCCCGATTTTCAGGCTGTCAGGCGATGAAACGCCTGCTCGATGATCGAGAGCAGCTGCGCGTTATCAACGCGATGGAGTACATGGACTAACGCACCACAGTTTTCCGGGATGCCGGTCGTCACGCGCAGCGGCTGACGGTAACGCCAGCTTTTGCCGCGCGTCGGCCCGGCCCGCAGTTCGATATCGACCCGATAATCGATGCCGGAGGCCACCCGCTGATTCAGCAGCCAGGCGATCACCAGTGCATCATGAATCCAGCAGCCGGCCAGATGACGGGTCTGCATCGAATAGTCGATCCACGGCCGCAGCGTGTCGCGCACAAAGTGGGTCAGCGGATGATCTACGGCGGTCAGGCGGGTCAGATCCTGCTGAGTCAGCAGAGTCTGGGTCGTGACATCCATCGGCACCAGCGTCAGGGTTGCGCCGCTGTGCAACACCTGATGCGCCGCTTCCGGATCGAGACCAAAATTGGTGTCTTTGATGTAATCATCCAGCGCGAATACCCCGCCCATGATCACAATCTCCGCCACCGATTCCGCCATTGCCGGATAACGCTGCATCGCCAGCGCCACATTGGTCAGCGGACCAATCGCCACCAGCGTAATCTCGCCCGGATTGTCGCAAATCAGTTTGCCGATGGCGTCAGCCGCCTCGCCCGCCTCTGCCGGTAGATCGGCCGGCTGACGCACATCCTGCCACAGCGCGCTGAGACCAGACGCGGTGACCCGATCATCCAGCACCTCCCGCCACGGCACCGGATCTTCCAGCAGGGCGCGCGGCGCGCCCTGAACCACCGGAATGGGCAATCCCAGCCGGGTGACCAGATCTTTGGCGACGCGCGTCCCCACCTCACAGGGCGTATTACCCGCCACGGTGGTGATCAACTCCAGCGACAGTGCAGGAGAGGCCAGAGCCAGCGCAATCGCCAGCCCGTCATCGGTGTTAGCACCCGCGATGCCGTTGCCGGGATCGCAGTCAATAATGATTCTTTTCATGGATTTGTCAGGTTAACTCTGGCTTTGCGGCTTACAGCCGCAGGATTCACCGATTTCAAGATAGTGTGGAAACTCTTCCAGTTGTGCTTCGTCATGCCCCTCTTTCAGCATCCGGATAGCGCAACGCGCCATCTCACGCAGCGGCTGGCGCACCGTGGTTAATGTCGGAACGTGAAAGGCAGCGTGTTCAGTGCCGTTGAAGCAGACCAGAGCCACATCCTGCGGGACGCGGATCTGATGTTCGGAGAAGGCGCGCAGTGCGCCCAGGGCCTGACCTTCATTACTGGTAAACAGCGCACGCGGTACGCAACGACGTGCAATCATGGTCTGAGCCGCGGCGTAACCGCCCTGACGGCTATAGCTGGCCGGAAAGATCAGCGCTTCATCAATCGCCAGGCCGCGATCCTGCATCGCGTCACGCCAGCCCTGAATCCGATCCTGCGCATTGAGCATCTCTGTCGGGCCGCTGATCATTCCCACCTGCTGATAACCGTGGCTCAACAGGTGTGAGGTCACCTGCCAGGCGGCCTGACGCTCATTGACCCGCAGCATACTGACGCCCGGCTGCGGCTCTACCCGTTCCAGCATCACCAGCGGCGTACCGCTGGCTGTGATCATCTCAATGTAGGGATGACGATCGACGCTGTTATAAAACAGCCCATCGACCTGCCGGTTCAGCAACCCCTGAATCAACTCCAGCTCGCGCTTGCGGTCATCGCCCGCATCGCCCAGCAGCATCACATGACCGTGATTAAGTGACTCCTGAAGCAGGACGTGGGCCATCGAGGCCACAAACGGGTTGCTGATGTTGGGAACCACCAGACCAAAGGTTTTGGTATTTCCGGAGGCCAGTGCGCGCGCTGCGGCATTGGGCCGGTATCCGGTCGCCTGAATCGCAGCCAGCACCCGCTGACGTGTCGCATCGGCAACCGGACGTGGACCGTTATTAATCACATAACTGACCACCGCCACCGAGGTGCCTGCCGCTTTCGCGACCTCACTGCGGGTGACTTTTCCTGTTAACGACTTAGCCACATCCCTTTCCTCCCTAAACAAAGCAGGCCGTATTACACGGCCTGCTGCACTTTTTTATTGTCCCGGCTATATCGCATCATCGGGCAGATTGAGATCCCGCCCTCGCGTCTCTGGCGCCACAAAGGTGGTGAAGAACCCGATGGCGGCCATCACCGAGAAGTAGACCGCAATCGGCCACCAGTGACCGCTGTAGGAGAGCATCGCTGCCGCCACCAGCGGCGCGGTGCCGCCAGAGAGAATCGAACCCAGCTCTTTAGCGAACGCCATTTTGGTGTAGCGATGATGGACACCGAACATCTCTACGCCCCACGCCGCCTGCACGCCATAAATGCCCAGCGATGCCAGCGCCATCCCGACCACAATCACCGGAATGATCAAGGCCGGTTCGCGGCTATCCAGCAGCGTAAAGGCAGGCCAGGCATAGACCATCAGCAGCAGGCAGAACATGCGATAGACTATCCGACGGCCAAAACGGTCCGACAGCCAGCCTGCACAGGGGATAATGATAAAGCCTAGCAGCGACGCCAGAAAAACGGCGGTGGTCGGCACCGATTTATCCACCATCAACACCTTAGCGACGTAGCCAACAATAAATCCCTGCGCCAGATAAGAAGGGCCATTTTCGCCGATACGCAGGCCGACCATGGTCCAGAAGGCGCGGGTGCGCTGAAAGAAAGGACGCGAGTCGACCGCGGGCTGAGCCGCCATCACGCCCGCACGCTCCGCCGCCATCTGCGCTTTTTTACGCTCAAAGACCGGGGTTTCACGCAGGTTACGCCGAATCCACAGTGCCACCAGCGCAATCAGAGCACTGCTGAGGAACGGGATACGCCAGCCCCACTCCAGCAGGCTTTGCTGATCCATCTGCACCACTACCAGCCAGACCAGCGAGGCCAGCAGCGTACCGCTGTTGGAACCGAGCGCGATCACCGACGAGATCAGGCCGCGACGTTCTACCGGCGCATATTCGCCCAGCATTACGGTACCGCCCGAGAGTTCAGCACCCGCACCAAAGCCCTGCGTGAAGCGCAGCAGCACCAGACAGGCGGGTGCCCAGACGCCAATCGACGCATAGCTGGGGATTAAACCGATAAAGGTGGTAGAGACGCCCATCAGGATGATAGTGGCAATCATCACCACCTTTCGCCCTTTGCGGTCGCCGAGCCAGCCGAAGAACAGCGCACCAATCGGCCGGGCAATAAAGCCGACCGACCAGGTCGCGAAGCTGGAGAGCAGCGCCATCGCCGGGGTCGATTCCGGGAAGAAAACGTCACCAAAAATAATGCCGGCGGCAAGGCCATAGAGCGCGAAATCCGCGTACTCCATTGCCGTACCTAACCAGCATGAGAAAGTGGCGCGCCAGAAATCTTTGCGGCCTGAAGGGGTATTAAACCGCTCGTCGGCGGCTGAAGTGGAAGGCTGTGATGCCTGCTGCTTAACGGTGCTGTGTGCCGTCATAACCCGGTCCCTGAATGAGTATGCAGATCGATAAACGCCCGTCCATGGGTCGGTTCCCGGATTGTAAGCGGAACTCCCCCGGTGGCGACGTTCGGATGACTAACCATGATGAAAGGTTAAGGGATTCCCTGGTGTTGGAATCTTGTCCTCGCTCGTTTTCGCCGATCTTTTTTTGACCAGTCGCTTTAATGGAGCGAATGTAACTTCACAATCAATGGCGCCTGCCGTGCATCATGCACCGTGAGCAATCACTGGGCACATAGTGTATCTACGCGCGTAGATAAATCAATAGATCTTCAGCTAATTTGTTAGCTAAATTTCATTATCACGTTGCGTCACCAGGCGTTTTTATCGCAAATTCAGCCAGTTACACTAATCACCCTGCGCAAAAAAAAGACACCACAACCAGTAAAGTAGCATTTTCTCTTATCATTAAGCTAAATCGATAAGCGATCCCTTTCATCGCGTCCTGTTGTCGCACGGCGCTGTTACCTGAGTATGACAACCTGAGCATTCTCTTAAAAAAGTGGCGGGGATTGGCAAACGCAGGCAATGCTTTACCCTGAGGTGAAGAGAGAGAAGGAAGGTTATGACGATTATTTTAATGCGACACGGTAAGCCCGACCATCCGCCTGGCCCACGGCACAACGTGCAGGCGCTGGCGGACTGGTGCGAAGCCTACGATCTGTCACAGGTCAGCGACGGTCCACCGCCGCGTAGCCTCTCCATCGCGCGTCAGGCAACGGTGGTGGTTTGCAGCCCGTTGCCCCGCGCCCGCTCGTCACTGAGCCAGCTCGGTTTGCAGCCGCATGAGGTTGATGCGTTATTCAGTGAGGTCGCGGTGCCGCTGTTACCTGGCAGCCAGCTCCAGTTGCCGACGCTGCTCTGGCTGGCGCTGCTGCGGGTTTTGTGGCTGTGTGGCTACGCCGGTCAGTCGGAATCGCTGCGGCATGCACGCCATCGCGCCTCGCTGGCCGCCGATCGCTTAATAGAACATGCCCGACAGGGAACCGTATTGCTGCTGGGGCACGGCATCATGAATAAGATGATCGCCCGCGAGCTGCGCAAACGCGGCTGGCAGGCGGAAAAACATGCCAGCAGCCGCCACTGGAGCTCGGCGATTTATCATCGGCCGTTTATCTGATCGCGCGAAAAATAGCTCAGCACTTCACACCCGGTCCCTACCCGCGGCGTGGCAATCACTTTCCGCTGTGCCAGATCGATCACGCTTAGCGTGCCATCGCCCTGGTTAGCAATCAGTAACAGCTGCTTGTCAGGGCTGAAGCAGCCATCCATCGGCGTACTGCCAACCGCAATATCGCCGAGCGGATTGAGCAGATCGTCAAACAGGGTCACCACCGGCTCACCCTCACCTATCGCCACCAGCAGTTCACCATCGGCGCTGAACCGCACCACCTGACATGAACGCTGATGACCCGGCAGCGCCAGCCGCTGACGAATCCGATGGCTCTGCCGATCGATAACGTAGAGCAGCGGCGCATCGGCGGCACTGGCTACCAGGTAAGGATGTTTGGGTGACGCGGCGATACCGGCAATCGGCCCCGGCAGCAGAATGGTATCGATGATCCGCCCTTCCGCTTCGCACAGATCGACCACCGTGATGGTCGCGTCCTCTTCGTTATCGGTGAATAATTTGCGACCGCTGGGCGACAGCGTCAGGCGATGCGCCTGATGGGAAGGGATCGGAATCACTTTTTCCAGCTGGTCAGTGATGGGATCGATCACCGCCACCGCGGCACTCTCCTCACAGCAGAGATAAACTTTGCCATCGCGGCCCAGCTGACCGCTGTGCGGTGCCCGCAGCGGCGACAGGTCAATGAAGCCGCTGATCTCCCGGCGCTGTAAATCAATAATCGCCACTTTATGGCCCGGATGCGGATTGTTACCGTGAACGCCATCGCCGTAAATCGGGACATAGGCTTTGCCCCACGCCGTTAACATCACCAGTTCGTGCGGCCGCGGCGGAAAGGCATTAAGTTCCCGCTGTACCGCAAAGGTCTCCGGGTTGAGAAACAGGACGCGGTTGCCCTGTTTATCCACCGCCAGTAAACCGTGAGATTCACTCTGCATGCGCGCTCCTTTCTCAGTAAGGTCCTTTTAAGCGTAGACAATCGTCAACGCGCGACACGCTGTGAGCGATTGATGAGCAGAGCTAACGCAGCCGTTTAAGCGCAATCCGGCAGCGGAAAGGCAACCTGGCCACGGCACAGGCTATTCCCCGGCGGCGTGATTCAGAATTTCCTTATCAGGCAATGCAGGCGAGGCGAAATAAATGATAAAGGCGGGTTAACCTATTAAATTCATCAGCTGACCGGATTATTTCCGTATTATCCGAAAGTCGAAAAAAGACATAGCTTATAGCTAAATAATGTTTTATTAAAAAGGTGCAGTGCAATTTAAAACAGCCGTGAGGAAACTATCGCGCGCTTTTTCACTGCGCCGCCATCAGGGAAACCCTTTAATAATTCCCGCACTGATTGAAATTGCAGCCAGGCTGCAACGCCCCGCTATCGCATTAATTACCGGGCGCGCTTTCTGCAATATGACGGGAAAATAAAAACAACAGGTGCACCATGAGTTTACATCGCCAACGCCCTGCGCATAAGATCTGGCGCAACTGGAAAAGAATATCATTCAGTAGTCAGATGTTATGGAATAAAAAGCGACACGGCCTCTTTAGCGCTCCGGAATATGATCCGGGCCAGGAAGAGAATGTGGTGCTGATATCGCAGCAGAAAAGCCTGCCGGAGATTCCAAAGATTGTCTGGATGTACTGGCATAACGATCAGCTGCCCACCTCAATGGCGCTGAATATCAGTAAAATCCGTCGGGATAATCCCGATCACCAGGTTTATCTGATTACCCGGCATACCCTGCCGCAGTGGCTGCCCGATCTCGACTTTATCACTGCCGATCTGACGCTGGCCCATAAAAGTGAAATTATTCGTCTTGAACTGATCCACCGCTACGGCGGCATCGGCATTGATTGCAGTACCCTGCTGTTTGAAGATCTCGGCTGGGTGCATCGTGTTCATCAGGAGCGGTCGATGGATGTGATCGGTTATTACTGCGAACAATCGACCCTGAACTTCCTCGCGCCGGTGCTCGAAAGCTGGTTTGTCGCCGCTGCGCCACAAAACCTGTTTATCCGCGAGTGGCTGAAACAGCTGGCGCCGGTTAAAAATGTCGGCATCCAGAACTATTTTCAGGATCTGAAGAAGCGCGATGATTTCCCGATGATTGTGCAGAATATGGATAATCCGTCGCGTCAGCTGCTGTCGCTGGCACAGCAGGTGGCGATGCGCGAATACCGTCGCGCCAATCTCTACCTGCGTAAAGGCGAGGCCAACGCCTACTATTATCAACGTCTTCATGCCGACAGCAGCAGCGCCTTCGCCCATTCCGTGCTGTTTCAGCAACGACCGCAAACGCCACCCCCGATCATTAAACTGACCGGTAACGAGCGGCTGCATCTCGACTTTAATCTGCGGCTGGGATTGTATAATCGCCGCAGCCTGATGGGTGAGATGATGCAGCAGACCGCACCGGCGCTGACGCTGCCGCTAAGCGTCAAAGCGCGCGCGTAACCAGTGAGCAAAGGTGGTGACGGCGCGCGGCACCTGTGCCGCCCAGGGCCGCACTATCCACAGGCGGGCGGCGAACGCCTCGACCGCCTGCCATTCTGGCAGCACCTGTTGCAGTGAACCGTCCTTCAGCGCCGCGCTGGCGCTGAAGTCGGGCAGCATCGCAATGCCTAATCCCTGTAGCGCCGCATCACGGATCGACTCACTGTTATTGGTGGCAAAACAGCCCTGAATCCGCACCTGAATCCGCTCATCATCACCGTCGCTCACAAAGCTCCAGCGTGGTGATTCCACCCCGCGTGGATAGTACAGGCAGTTATGCCGGGCCAGATCCTGTGGTACCACCGGCAGCCCGTGCGCGGCCAGATAGGCCGGTGAGGCCACCAGCAGCGTGCGTGTATCACACAGCGGCAGCGCCACATGGGTTTCCGGCAGCCGGTCGCTGTGGCGTATCGCCAGATCAAACCCTTCACTGCTCAGCGACACAATGCGATCGGTGACGTCCAGCTGCAGGCGAACCTGCGGATAGTCACGCAGAAACTCGCCGATAAGCGGCACCAGTTGCTGACGGGCAAAGGCGACCGGCGCGGTGACCCGTACCCGTCCACGCACCGGACCGGCGGTGTCACGTACGCTGAAAAAGCTCTGCTCGATGCGGGCAAACGGCTCGCGCAGCTCCTCCACCAGCTTTTCACCCGCCGCGGTCAGCCGCACGCTGCGGGTGGTGCGCTGAACCAGCAGCACGCCCGCCATCTGCTCCAGCTCTTTGATTTTCTGACTCATCGCCGCTTTGCTGACGTCAAGGCGATCTGCGGCACGGGTAAAGCTGCCCTGCTCCGCCAGCACCGTCAGCCAGTGCAGGTGATCCCACAGCGCATCGGTCTTCAGCTCTTTCATTTTCATTGTTCAATATTGTGAATAATCAGTTCAGGCTACCCGCTTTTTCCCGGCGGATAAAGCGGTCACTATAGTCGCAACAGATATCCTTTTTACCGCGAGGAACCGCCAATGCCACTGCTGCAATTTGATGTTATTCAGGGTCGTTCAGAATCAGAACTGCGTACGCTGCTGGATGCGGCACACCGTGCCGTCCTCACCGCCTTTCAGGTGCCTGAGCGCGATCGCTACCAGATTGTTCAGGAAAACAAGCGTTATCAGATGGTGTTTCAGGACACCGGACTGGGGTTCAGCCGCAGCGATAATCTGGTGATGGTGCGGGTCTACACCAGCCCGCGCAGCAGCGAACAGAAACAGCATTTTATGGCCGAACTGGCGCGTGAACTGCGGGAGAGCTGCGGCGTGCAGGGCAACGATTTGATGATCAGCTTTATCACCAATGACAAAGGCGACTGGAGCTTCGCCGACGGTGAGGCACAATACCTGACCGGCAAACTCTGAAATTGTGCTCCCGCCAGTGCGACTGACGGTGTGCGCCAGCCGCCGTCAGGCCTGATAAATGCCCCTCTGATCCCCTCTCTCATCAATATGATCCTCACCGCACAAATCTGGCTGGATGTGTTGCAGCCGGGTTACAGCCAATATAGATTGTCGAAAAACCATCCCCCCGAAGGTGGCCGGCAGTCTGAAGCGCCGCGTACTCATATCAAGAGAGGATTTGCCGTTGTCCGAATTAGCGTCACTTGGGCTGTTTCTGGCCGCTATTGCTATCTATTCCTGTAAAGCCGGGCGTAACAAATTTTGGTTCTTCGTGGTGCTAATCCTGCTGGTGTTGTTTGTGGTGCTGAATGCGACGCTCTACGCCAGCAACTACTTCACCGGCGACGGCATCAATGATGCGGTGCTCTATACCCTGACCAACAGCCTGACCGGCGCAGGGGTCAGTAAATATGTGGTGCCGGGCATCGGGCTGATCATCGTGCTTTTTCTGCTGTTCTGCCTGCTGTCGTGGATACTGCGACGGCGTGAACGGCCACACCATATCGGCTGGTCGCTGCTGGCGGTCGTCTGCGCGCTGGGTTCAGTGCAGACCACGCCTGCGTTTCGTCAGGTGACGTCGCTGATCGTATCGCATACCCAACTGGCTGACTCCGACTTCGACGCCTTTTATAAGGTGCCGCGTAACCGCATTGATCAGCCTCACCTCAACGTGGTTTACATCTACGGCGAAAGTCTGGAGCGCACCTATTTTGACCAGCACGCCTTTCCCGGCCTGGCACCTGAACTCAGCCGCCTGAAAGAGCAGAGCATCGACTTCAGCCAGACCGAGCAGCTGCCGGGTACCGACTACACCATCGCCGGTATGGTCGCCTCAATGTGCGGCATTCCGCTGTTTGCGCCGTTTGACGGCAATGCCTCAGCCTCACTCTCCAGCTTCTATCCGCAGAACGTCTGCCTGGGTGACATCCTGAAAAACTCCGGTTATCAGAACTGGTTTATTCAGGGCGCTGACCTGCGTTTCGCCGGTAAAGATGTGTTTCTGAAATCGCACGGCTTCGATCCGGCCAACCTGTATGGTGCGCAGGAGCTGAAAAGCCGCGTTGCCGATCCGACCTATCGCAATAACTGGGGTTACTATGACGATACGGTGATGGATGAAGTGTTTGAAAAGTATCAGGAACTGTCACAGGCCAATAAACCTTTTGCGCTGTTTACCCTGACGGTCGATACCCATCATCCCGACGGTTTTATCTCCCGCAGTTGTGAACGTAAGAGCTACAGTTTCGACGGTAAACCGAACCAGTCATTCAGCGCGGTCGCCTGTTCGCAGGAGCACGTCGCGCGGCTGATTGAGCGGATCAAAGCCTCGCCGTGGTTTAAGCAGACGGTGATTGTGGTCACCTCCGATCACCTGGCGATGAATAACACCGCCCATCAGTATCTGATTAAGCAGCCGCGTCACGATCTCTTTATGGTGATCCGCGGCGATAAACCGCAGGCGGAAGTGATTGATGCGCGCCGCAGTACGCTGGATAACGGCGCGACGCTGCTGGATATTCTCGGCGGCGACAACGCCATTGGCCTGGGTCGCAGCAGCCTGAGCAGCGTCTCGCTCTCGACCCAGTTTGACGATATGAAAACGAAGGTGACGAGCTGGAAGCCCGACATCATCCAGCTGTGGAATTTCCCGAAGATGATGGACAGCTTTACCGTTGATCAGACGAAGCATACCTTCAGCTTCTCGGGCACCACCTTTAAATTACCGATCCTGTTCCGCATCAGCGATAAGCACGTCGAGCCGATGCCGGAAGGCGAATATTCAGCGCCGCTGCGCTATCAGCTGGCCGATTTCACCTCGACCGATAAGTTTCTCTGGGTCGATCGCTGCTTCAAAATGGCGCGCCTGTGGCAGCCATCGCTGGCGCTGTCAGGGGATTTCTGTGTGGCCATGGGCCAGCTCGGCGCAACGCCCACGGTGACGCTTATCGATCAGCCACAGTGGAAAGGCAACGTGAAATTCCCGACCGCAGCTACCAGCGATGCGGCTTATCAGCGTAATCTGGCGCAGATCCGCATTGAGGATAATGACATTCGTTACAGCGCCGACAGCTTCAGGCTCGACGTGCCGGGTGCTCCCCAGAGCATCAAACGTTTTAGCGGTATCTCCCGACCGGAAAGCTGGGGCCGCTGGTCCAATGCCAATCTGGCACCGGAAGTGAAGATTGAGTACGTCGACCCGCTCCCCGCGAAGTTTGACCTGGTGATTACCGCCCGCGCCTACGGGGCTAACGCCCATCGCCAGATCCCGGTGCGGGTCGGGGATCAGCAGCAGCTGTTGTCGCTGGGTGAAACCGTCTCGACCCATACGCTGCATTTTGAAAACCCGACCGCCACGCATGAGCTGATCATTGCGCCGCCGGAACCGCAGCTGAGTAATATCGGCAATATTACCGGCCAGGACCCGCGCAAACTGGGCATTGGCATGGTGGAAATCAGGATCGTGCCGCAATCGTAACCTCTGCTTTTTCTGATCTCCGTTGCAACATCACGCAGCGGAGATCGTCCCGCCCTCAACCTAAAATGTTGCGAGATCGCTCGCAACTCAATTCACGTTACTTGTTGAATTAATTGATATTTTCTGGAAGATCGCGCAAAATAACACCCGCTTTGTGGCACCCTTTGCTGGCCCTGTCATCATGCCGCTATCACCGTATTGCCGAAGGAGAGGCAGAGATGACCCGCGCTATGATGAATACCCACAAAGCCTTCAAAGCCCTGCAGCGGGCAGGGATCGACGACCAGCAGGCGGAGGTGATGGTGGAGATCTTTACGGAGTTGCAGCAAGGGAAGCCGGGCGAGCAGAACGATAAACAACTCAGCCGCATTGAGCGCAAAGTCGACCAGATCGATGAGCGTCTCGGCAACGTTGAGCGCAAAGTCGACCAGATCGATGAGCGTCTCGGCAACGTTGAGCGCAAAGTCGACCAGATCGATGAACGTCTCGGCAACGTTGAGTGCAAAGTCGACCAGATCGATGAACGTCTCGGCAACGTTGAGCGCAAAGTCGACCAGATCGATGAGCGTCTCGGGCACGTTGAAAGGAAGGTCGATAAGCTGGGCAGCCGGTTTAATCAGCTTGACGTCAAAACCGATAAGCTGGATGCAGGCCTCATCAGCCTGACCCGGACAACAGAGATGCTCAGGGATGAAATGGTGACCGTTAAAAACGACATGCGCTGGGTTAAACGGCTGTTTATGGTGATGACCACCACCCTGCTGGTGGCGGCCATTAAAACCCTGTTCATCTGACTCTCCGGCAACCGGTCAGGGCCGCTCGCGCAAGGTTTCCAGCTTCTCGCGCTGTTGCCCTTCGGCAGTAAAGTTGTCGCTGGCCAGCCAGCGCTGCAGCCCCTTTTTCACCTGCGGCCATTCGCCATCAATGATCGACAGCCAGCTGGTATCGCGGCTGCGGCCCTTATAAACAATCGCCTGGCGGAAATCGCCTTCGTGCCGGAAGCCGAGACGTTCCGCCGCCCGGCGTGACGGTGCATTTAAGCTATCGCACTTCCACTCATAGCGGCGATAACCCAGCGTCTCGAAGGCGTAACGCATCAATAGGTAATGGGCTTCTGTTGCCATTCGGGTCCGCTTCAGCTGCGGTGAAAATGCCACATGTCCGACTTCGATCACCCCATGCTCCGGCTGGATCCGCATCAACGCCAGGCTGCCTGCCGCCAGTCCGGTCGCAAGATCGATCACCGCGAAATGCAGCGGATCGCGACTGGCCTCCAGCTGAGTCGCGTGATCCTGCCACGCCTGCCGGTCATCAAACGGCCCGACGAACATATAGGTCCAGTCGCGACCCTCTTCCGCGGCGGCGTAGGCTTCGAACAGCGCCTCACCATGACGCGCCACGCTGAAGGGTTCAAGGCGGCAAACCTCACCGCTGAAAACCTGTGGCTGGGGGAAAGGACGTGGTTGCCAGTCCGGCAATGGATGTCCGACTGGCTGACCATACTGATTAGTGTGTTGTGACATACCGCCTCCTGGCTTCCGATGATGTCTGCAGATTGCCACTATCCTGGTAGGTTAAAAAGTACCACAATGTTTGAAAATGATAGATCCACGGGAGCGCGCGATGAAAGCGGAGAGCCATCCTTTGTTGCTGGCACCGTTAACGCCAGCCGCCGGCACCACGCTGCAACAGCAGCTGTATCAGCGGATAAAACAGGGCATTTTACAGGGCCAGCTGGTGGCTGGCGCGCTGTTACCCGCCACCCGACAGCTGGCCGCTGAGCTACAGGTGTCACGCAATACGGTGCTTAACGTCTGGACGCAACTGCAGGCGGAAGGCTATCTGATGAGCGATCGGCAGGGCAGCCGCGTCAGCCTGCTGGCGTTACCCACTGCCCGGCCGGATGACGACGAATTAGCCCACTGGCCGCTGGCAAAACGGCTGGCTGCCCTTCAGCTCAGCCAGCGTTTCGACACCGGTACACTGCCGCTGCGTCCCGGCATCCCGGCGCTGAACCATTTCCCGCTGACCGCGTGGCGTCGGGCACTGAATCATGTGCTGAACCACACGCCACCGCGCCAGCTGGGCTATGGCGATCCGCTGGGTGATCCTGAACTGCGTGCCGCGCTGGCACAGCAGTTACGCATCACGCGCGGTGTACGATGTGACGCCGGACAGATTGTGATTACCGAAGGGGCACAGCAGGCGCTGACGCTGTGTGTCACCCTGCTGAGCGATCCGGGCGATTATGGCTGGGTTGAAGATCCGGGCTATCGCGGGGCCAAAGCGGCAATGCAGGCTGGCGATCTGCGGCTGGTTCCGATCCCGATCGATCAGCAGGGCCTGGCGCCGCAGCCGCAACACTGGCAACAGACGCCACCGCGCCTGATCTACACCACACCGACCCATCAGTACCCCACCGGCGCGGTAATGAGCGCCGCCCGGCGGCTGGCGCTGATTGCGGCCGCACGGCAGCAGCAGGCGTGGATTATCGAAGATGATTATGACGGCGATTTCCGGCACCACGGCGAGCCGATTACCGCCATGCAGGGGATGACCGATAATGCGCCGGTGATCTACCTCGGCTCCTTCAGCAAGACGCTGTTCCCTGCCCTGCGTATCGGTTTTATGGTGCTGCCCGCGCCGCTGGTCAGCAATCTGCGACCGGCGCTGCATCAGCTGCTGCGCGGGGGTAATCCGCTGGAGCAGCAGGCGCTGGCGCGCTTTATTCTCAGCGGCGACTACAGCCGACACCTGAGTAAGATGCGCCGCCTCTATCGCCAGCGTCAGACGCTGCTGCGCAGCGAGCTGCAGCAGGCGGCAGGCCAGCCGATCCCCTTACTGGGCGGCGACAGCGGGATGCATCTGGTGCTGCCGCTTGATGCGGCTCAGGACGATACAGCCATTGTCCGCCATCTGCTTCAGGCAGGTTACGCGCCCGCCGCGCTCTCTACCTTTTATCTGACTGAACCGGCGCAGCGTGGTTTAGTGATGGGCTACGGCAACAGCAGCCGTTCGCAGATCGGCGCGGCGGTGCGTCAGCTACGCCGGTTACTGGGCTGGCCGGATTAACGTCTGGCGCGTGGCTCACTGTCGCTGGCCGGAGCAGCAATCGATTCCCGCAGTATCAGCCGGGCATCAAAGCGCGGCATCGGACCGGCCGCTTCGCCACGAATTTCGGCAATCAGCCGGCGTGCCGCTTCACGCCCCATCTCGTACACCGGTTGCGCCACCACCGTCAGCGGCGGCGTCACTATCTCGCTCCATGGAAAGTTGTCATACATCACGAAGGAGAGATCCTCCGGGATGCGCAGCCCGCGCTGCGTCACTTCACGCAGCAGCCACATCGCTACCACGCTGTCAGAGGCCACCAGCGCGCTGGGTGGCTGCGGGCGCTGCCACAGCTCAGCCACGATGCGGGCGATCTGCGCTTCATCCAGCGCATTCACTTTTACCAGCGACGGATCAAATTCCACTCCCGCCGCGGCAAACGCCTGCATCATGCCACCGACGCGCTGGGCAACCGGCGTCAGGCCAAAATCAGCTGGCGCACAGTAGTCACCGGTCAGCGCCATGCTGGTGACATAGGCGATATGACGATGGCCGGCCTGTAGTAACCTGCTGGTGGCGTCAGCCGCCACTTCGGTGAATTCACAACAGATCGCTTCGACATCAAGGCCGGTAACTGCACGATCGAACAGTTTCAGCGCCCGACCCTCTTCCAGCACCTGCATCAGATGGCTGTTTTGATCGCGCTCTGAACAACTGGGGGCCACGATAATGCCGTCGACCCGCTTCTCCAGCATCACCCGCACCGCATCCTGTTCAGCCTGCAGCTTTTCGTCGCTGTTGCTGAGCAGCAGATGATAACCGGCGGTACGCGCCACATCCGCCATGCCGCGCAGGGCGAGGCCGAAGTGGGGATTTTCAATATCCCCGACAATCACACCGATGGTGTTAGAGCGCCCGGTATTCATGCTGCGCGCCAGCTCATTCGGACGGTAGCCCAGTGCGGCAGCGGCGCTGTTTACCCGCGCCTGCACCTCATCACTGACCGCGCCATAGCCCCCTAGCGCACGCGCCGCCTGGGCCTTGGAAACCTTTGCCGCGCGCGCCACATCCGCCACGGTGGGTGCTTTAGAACGTAATTTCTGGCTGGTCATAATTATTTTGAATCACAGGTTGATGACAGGAAGATTGACGCCGAAAAAAGGCTGTGCTTAAACTCATTGTAACCCCTTGAGACCGGTCTCACAACGCCCACGTCCACAAGGTGTCACCTGCGTTGAGACCGGTCTCAAAAATAATCACCGGCTCAACAGTCTCTGATGTTTAAACCTGCAAAAACGGATGAGCTATGAAATCGCAAACCAAAACGGGCAAACGGCCTGGCATGCTGTTCGGCACTGTGTTCAGCAAGACGTTCAGCACCCTGCTCGCACTCTGTGCACTTTCGTTCTTTACGCTGGCTGCCAGCGATGACAATCCCTACGGCCTGATCGAACCGGGCCAGCTACGCGTCGCCAGCGTCGGCGATTCCAGACCTTATACCTTCACCGATGCCAGCGGTCAGTTCACCGGCTTTGACGTCGAATTCTTTAAAAATGTCGCCCATCGCATGGGAATCGATAAGGTCGATTTTGTCGGTCAGGACTTCTCCGCCATCATGCCGGCGGTCGCCAACGGTCAGTATGATGCGGCGGTCGCGGCGATCGGCATCACCCCGGCACGGGAAAAAACCGTCGATTTTTCTACTGGCTATCTGGCGGGCTTTCTCACCGTGCTGACCCGCAGCGACAGCGGCGTGAAGAATGTCGCCAGTCTGGCAAAACGGCGGCTCGGTGTAGTTCAGGGCACGCTGCAGGAGAACTACGCGGTCGAACACTTCACCCAGACCGACATCGTGCGCTTCCCGGATAACAACAGCGCGGTCTCGGCGCTCAATAATGGCACGCTCGACGCCATCTTCCTCGACTATGAGGCCGCCAAAAGCTACGCCGACCGCTTCAAGCTGGTCTCTGCTGCCGATATCCCCTCTTTTGATGCCCCAGCCGGTATCGCCATCGCCAAAGGCAAACCCGCCTTTAAGGCCGCACTGGACAGCGCCATTAAAGCGGCGATGCAGGACGGCACCTGGCAGCGGCTCTATCAGAAGTGGTTCCCCGGCTCGCCAATGCCCAAACAGTATCTGCCTGGCGGTCAGTAAAGCGGCGGACGTTCGCGTCCTGAGTTAACCGGGGAATGCCCCGCACTGCATGGAGACGGCGATGGACTTGCTCACGATTCTTTCCCGCACCTTCTTTGATTTTTCCTCAATGAGGGAAGTACTGCCGCAGATGCTGACCACCGGGCTGGTGAATACGGTGATTATCTCGCTGGCGGCCACCCTGCTTGGCACACTGTTTGGCCTGCTGTTGGCGCTGATGGGCATTTCGCCCTCTCGCTGGCTGCGCCTGCCCGCCCGGCTGTATACCGATCTGTTTCGCGGTCTGCCGTCGATTCTGACCATCCTGCTGATTGGTCAGGGCCTGGCGCGATTCAGCTATCAGCTGTTCGGTCCGACGCCTTACCCGCTGGGGATCTTCGCCCTCAGCCTGATTGCCAGCGCCTACATGGGAGAGATTTTCCGCGCCGGCATTCAGAGTGTCGAACGCGGCCAGATGGAAGCCTGTCGCGCGCTGGGGATGAGCTATGGCCGGGCGATGCGGCTGGTGGTGATCCCGCAGGGGATCCGCCGGGTGCTGCCCGCCATCGTCAATCAGTTCATCGCCATCATTAAAGACTCGTCGCTGGTCTACCTGCTGGGGCTGATGACCCAGCAGCGTGAGCTGTTTCGCGTCGGTCAGGATGCGGCGGTGCTGACCGGCAATCTGTCGCCGCTGATGCTGGCCGGGCTGTTCTATCTAATCATCACCGTGCCGCTGACGCACATGGTCAACTACGTGGATGTGCGTTACCGCACCGGCCGCCGTCGCCTGACCGCGCCACAAAGTGGTTTAAAAGAGGTGGAGGAAGTCAGACGGCCCAACGGCGCGCTGGCCACTCACCCGCTGACCGGAGGCAACCATGAATAACCGCTCAACCAGCGCCAGCTGGCACGGAGCCAGCCTGGAGCTGCGCGATCTGACCCTCGCCTATGGCCCGATTGAGGTGCTGCGTAACGTCTCGCTGCGAGTCGCGCCTGGCAGCACTACCTGCATTATCGGGCCATCCGGCTCGGGCAAATCGACCCTGCTGCGCGGTATTAACCGGCTGCATGAACCGAAATCGGGCGATGTGCTGCTGGCCGACCGATCGGTACTGCGCGACAAACCGGACGCACTGCGGCTGCGGATTGGCATGGTGTTTCAGCACTTCAACCTGTTTCCCGATCACAGCGCGCTGGAGAACGTGGCGCTGGCCCCGTGGCGCGTAAAAGGCTTGCCCAAAGCGCAGGCGATGGCGATTGCCCGTCAGCGGCTGGAAGAGGTTGGTCTGGGTCCGCGCGCCGATCACCGGCCACGCGATCTCTCCGGCGGCCAGCAGCAGCGGGTGGCGATTGCCCGCGCGCTGGCGATGGATCCGGAGGTGATGCTGTTTGATGAGGCGACCTCGGCGCTCGATCCCGAACTGGTGAAAGGCGTGCTGACGCTGATGGCCGATCTCTGTCGTCGCGGCATGACGATGGTGGTGGTAACGCATGAAATGGGCTTTGCGCGCAAAGTGGCGGATCAGGTGGTGTTTATGGACGAAGGCGAGATTGTTGAAGCCGGGCCGCCAGCCGCTATTTTCGATGCGCCGCAGTCGCCGCGCCTGCAACGTTTTCTCTCTGAAGTGCTGTAACTGAGTAAGGAACCTGATAATGGCGGTAAAAACTGAAATGAAAGTGGTGGTGCTGGGCGGTGGCGTGCTGGGCGTATCGACGGCGCTCGAGCTGGCGAAACGCGGGGCAGCGGTAACCTTAGTGACCGAAGCCGCGCTCTGCTCCGGCGCCTCAGGACGCTCGCTGTCGTGGCTCAACTCAGCGGGCGAGCGGTCGAAACCTTATCATGCGCTACGCATGGCCGGCATCGATCGCTATCGCACCCTGTTTGCCCGGCATCCGACACTCGACTGGCTGCGGTTTGACGGCGGGATCTGCTGGTCGGACAGTGACGTTACCGCGACGGAGGCGCGCCACGCCTATGAAAAAGCCCACGGCTACGATTCACAGCTGATCACGGCTGAAAACGTGGCGCAGGCGGATGCCGCGGTCGATCCCGATGCGCTGGCGGCCCAGGCAATATTTAATCCCGGTGAAGGCTGGGTCAGCCTGCCGCATCTGGTGGATTATCTGGTCAATCAGTTCCGCGCACTGGGCGGCGAAGTGGTAGAACACGCCGGTAAAGCCAGCGTGATCACCGATCGGGGCCGGGCCTGCGGCATTCGTAGCGATAAAGGCGAGCTGCGCGCCGATGCGGTGCTGGTTGCCTGCGGTCCCTGGACGCCGGATGTGGTGGCACCGCTCGGTGTGACTATCCCCAACGGCTCGCCGGTTTCGATGCTGGTGATCACCGAACCATCCGCCCAGCCGCTGAAAGCGGTGCTGAACACCCCGCGCGCCGCGGTTCGTCCCAATCCTGGCAACCGTTTTGCGCTCGATCACGACTGGTATGAGGCTGATATCCAGCCGCTGGCCGACGGGGAATACCGGATTGATGAGCAGGTGGTGGCGCAGTTGGCGCAGGAAGCCAGCCGGTTACTGCGTGGCGATCGGCCGCTCAAAGCTGAGAGCTGGAAGATTGGACTCAAGCCGATTCCGGGCGATGGCGATCCGGTGCTGGGTGAACTGCAAAAGGTGCCGGGCTGTTACGTGGCGTTCAGCCACTCCGGTGCCACGCTGGCGCTGATTGTCGGGGAATTACTGGCGGACGAGATGGTCAGCGGCGAAAAACATCCGATGCTGGCAAGCTTTGGTGCGGAGCGTTTCAGCTAAAAAAAAGCCGGTCGTGCTGACCGGCTGATTTTTGATCCGCTGATGTTAACCGCGGAAAAAGATGTCGCCCGATTTCCCCATGACAATTTTGCCGGTGTCATTGGTGATCAGGATGTAATTGGCGTTGATGTAGGCCCAGTGGGTATTCTCCTGCGGCGCCGGCAGATTACGTTTTTGCCACTCAACGATGGTGTAGGTTTTATCGGTGTATTTCTCTGGCACCGTATCGCCGACTTTATACTCTTTGTAGTCGATGATGATGGTGTTGAGATCGTAGTTCGGTTGTCCGCCATTGGATGGCGACGGCGTGGTCGGCGTAATGCCATCGTTCGATTGTGAGCTGGATGGCGCCTGCGTCTGCGCCGCACCGGCATCCGGCTGAGCGTTAGCGGCATCGGGCTGCGGTTGGGTTGCAGGATTGGCGGGCTGAATCTGTGGCGGCGGCGGAACGGTATCCGTTGCTTCACCAGCGGCCTGCACTGCAGGGATCAGGCTCAGCGAGCCAACCAGTAATCCCATTGAGAAAAGTACACGTTGAGTCCTGCGCATAATGATTTCCACGTTAAATTGATTTTAGTGACAGTAGACAGGCTAAAGACACTCTTTATAGCGAGTCAGTTCCCCTCTCGTCAAAGCTAAGTGTAAGGAAAGACGACGCTATTCGCTTCACCGCGCACCGGTTACTGTCCGACCACTCTATCCTTAGTTGCCTGATCGACCAACAACGCAATGCCTGAATCGCTGCTCCATTTTGCAGCACCACAATCGCAATCCCATTGGCGCTATCGTAGCCGATAAAGCTGGCATAGCCGCCAAAGTAGCCAGCAACTGGATATTCGGATGGAAGCGTTGACGCAAAATGTAGCCGGGCAGCGCCTAGCCGGAACTGGAGTAATGCGGCCACGCACCGCCGCCGCAGAGAAATCGGCGAGATAATCGAGCAGCGTATCGCTGTCGGGCGTAACCGGATAGCGGTGAAGCCGATCGGGCACGCCATAGGCGTAAATTGTGCCGGGCCGCGAGGCTCCGAATGAGAGCAGGCTACAGCAGGATCAGCGATCGGAGCCTGCGGCTGTGCGCTGTCCTCCCGCGGCGTGACGTCCTCATCCGGCGGGAGAAAAAGTCTGTTCTCATTTTTATTATAATAATCAGCCAATTAATTTGATCAGTCGTGTAACAAACCCGATTTTTCGCAAAATGTCTTACAAAGCAGCCAGCGGCTATAGCGCACTCAACCGGTTAAAAGTGGCACTCAACGCGGATTCACAGCTGCCGCGTCGGGGTTATCGCCTGCCCGGAAAAAAGCCCGTCAGACCGCAGGTAAGCTGTGTTGCGGCGCGCAAGGGTGTACACTGCTGCGGCTTTATGGCGTGAACGCCGTGCTCACATTTTTGAAATGCCCGGGAGGCAACCGCATGAAAGAAGGCCCACTGTCCGAGAAAGAGCTGCAATGGCTGGAAGATATGCTGGAAAAATATGGCAGCGAAGCGTCGATTCTTGATGTCTCTGAACTGGATGGCCTGCTGACCGCGGTGCTGTCCGGCCCGACCACTGTCGAACCGAGCAAATGGCTGGTGGCGCTGTGGGGTGGCGAGAAGAGGATCCCAAAATGGAGCAACGAACGTGAGATGACACGTTTTATGGAGCTCTGTTTTCAGCACATGAATGACGTGGCTGACCGGCTCTCTGAGTTTCCTGAGCAGTTCGAACCGCTGTTTGGCATCCGTGAGATGGAAGGTCTGGAATTTACCGTGGTTGAAGAGTGGTGCTTCGGCTACATGCGCGGCGTATCGCTGACCGACTGGTCTGCCCTGCCGCAGGATCTGCAACCGGCGCTGGATGCCATCGCCCTACACGGCGTGGAAGAGAACCTCGAAAATCTGGATGCGATGACGCCGGACGAGATGGAAGCCAGCATTGAGGCGATCCGCCCGGCTGCGCTGGCGCTGCACGATCACTGGATTTCCCAGCCCGAAGCAGTGCCGGAGCCACAGAAGCCGATCTCAGTAGAAAAACTGCCTGGCCGCAACGATCCCTGCCCGTGCGGCAGCGGTAAAAAATATAAGCAGTGCTGCCTGCATTAATAGTTCCTGGGGCTGCGATAAGCGGCCCTTAACTGCTTAAACATAATGACTGCTGATTTGCTGCATTAAGTTATTATCACCATACCTTTCCTCATCGGGCTTCACTTAGCCTTCTGAACAACTGATATTCCCCTTCAAAAGACAATGAATTTTATCTCTATCCCATTTTCTTCGTGTATTCTATAGAATATTATCTACAAATATTAAATTATCAGGGATGTAATATGCGTTTTTTGAGAAAATTAAAGCGGATCACCCAGGAATACAGATTAGACCTGATTATTTTCTTTACTTTAGTCACTATTATAGGATCTTCCGGCTTTGAAAAAAACATTAAGGAAATAGCAGGCTCAATAGGCTTGATAATTATCATTTCATCTATAATTTTTTTGCCGCACAGAGCATTAGCGATATTTCATACATTCATATTCAAATATCAGAATCGCACGCTGAAGAAAGTAGCTGGCACACTATCATTACTCTCGTGGTTAGTATTTGGGTTAACTTATATAGTACTTCCCCTGGGCTTTGTTTTTACAGGCAGACTTCTGTTTCTTACCTTCATTTTATTAACGCTTGCGGGCGGTATTCTGACTTTTTACGATTTAGAAAAAAATGGAAATCTCTCCTTGCGAAAAATCAGGCTGACGCTCTGGTTTTTCTTACCGCTCTGTTTTATTTTAACTAATGCACTGGCATCAAGTTACTTTACCCAATTCAGCGCATTGAGTATTTCCTCCGTACCTTATACTGAATTCATCTGGAAGTTTGTTTTTTCAATTATGGCACTGGCATTGCTGCTCCAGCCGGTAAGCTACCTGATTTTCATTACTCAGGCAGACAAAACCGAAGGCTATCAGACCGCAACGTTAATCGCTTTTTTTCTGGCTGTATCCGTGGTGCTTTTTGCGATTCCACACTGGGGAGCAAACATCCTCTCCTCAGTTTTAGATCACGCAACCCGATTTGAATGGCGTGATGAGGCGAAGTGTGGAAAATTAATAATAAAAAGAGAGGATGAGAGATACTTTGGTTTCAATAGCGACAAATACACTCTCTATTTCTCTAACCCTGGCTACTGGGGATTTTACGAATTAAATTGTGCTAAAGATAAATATAATAACGATACGTTTCGTCTGACTGCCGTAGATATCGAAACTCGAAAACCCTGGTTTGGAAAAGATAGCGTGCGTTAAGGACGTTTAGCTCGCTAAAAAATGTGACTGTTTGCCCATATGCCTCGCCGCTGTCTAAGCAGGACCAGAGCAATACGTGACGTTCCCGGGGATCGTTCCGCCAGACAGTTCAGCAACATAGCCGAAAAGGTAAAGTCGTGACGATCGCCCCGATCCCACCAGGATCAACATCCCGCGACCGCTGGCACGCCAGACTGCTCACGACTTGAACAGCCATGCGCTTATCGCTAAGGTAAGCGCGAATTTTCCCGCCAGGAACGCATCATGATTACCATCGCGCTTATTGACGATCATCTTATCGTCCGCTCCGGGTTTGCCCAGTTGCTGGGACTGGAACCCGATTTTCAGGTTGTGGCCGAGTTTGGATCGGGCCGTGAGGCGCTGGCGGGTTTACCGGGACGCGGCGTACAGGTCTGTATCTGCGACATCTCAATGCCCGATCTCTCCGGACTGGAGCTGCTGAGCCAGCTGCCCGCGGGCTTAGCCACCATCATGCTGTCGGTACACGACAGTCCGGCACTGGTCGAACAGGCGCTTAACGCCGGCGCGCGCGGTTATCTCTCCAAACGCTGTCGTCCCGATGAGCTGATCGCCGCGGTGCGCACGGTTTCCGCCGGTGGCTGTTACCTGACGCCGGAGATTGCCCTTAAGCTGGCCGCCGGTCGCCAGGACCCGCTGACCCGCCGCGAACGCCAGGTGGCCGAGAAACTGTCGCAGGGGATGCCGGTAAAAACCATTGCAGCCGAGCTGGGGCTGTCGCCCAAAACCGTTCACGTTCATCGCGCCAACCTGATGGAAAAACTCGGCGTCAGCAACGACGTCGAGCTGGCGCGCCGCATGTTTGACGGCTGGCAATGACGCCGCTTCTGTCGCGGCTGATATCGGTGGCCGCCAGCGTCTGCATCTTCTCGGCGGCCTGGTTCTGCCTGTGGAGCATCAGCCTGCATCTGGTGGAACGACCCGAGCTGGCGGTGCTGCTGTTTCCGTTTGGCCTGCGGCTGGGGCTGATGCTGCAGTGTCCGCGCGGCTACTGGCCGGTACTGCTGGTCAGCGAGTGGCTGCTGCTGATCTGGCTGTCGCACGAAGTCGCGCTGGCCCATCTGCCACTGCTGATGCTCGGCGGCGTGCTGACATTGCTGCCGTGGGCCGGTCAGCAGGAGGTGCTGAACGCCCTGCTGCTGACGCTCACTGGCGGGCTGACGCTGGCTCCGACCTGCCTGGTTATCTGGCACTATCTCACCCGCACCCGCTGGCAGCCGCTGGGCCCGGCGCTGGTCTCCCAGCCGGTTTACTGGCGCGCCCGGCATCTGATCGGGTATCTGCTGCTGTTTATCATCAGCCTGGGATTGCAGCTTGGCCTGCCGGCGGAGCTGTCGCGATTTACGCCGTTTTGTCTGGCGCTGCCGATTATCGCGCTGGCGTGGCACTACGGCTGGCAGGGTGCGCTGATCGCCACCCTGATGAACGCCATTGCCCTGATTGCCAGCCAGACCTGGCACGATCATCCGGTCGATCTACTGCTGTCGCTGCTGGCGCAAAGCCTGACCGGGCTGCTGCTGGGTGCCGGTATCCAGCGGCTGCGGGAGCTTAATCAGTCGCTGCAGCATGAGCTGGCGCGCAACCGGCGGCTGGCTGAACGTCTGGTGGAAACCGAAGAGAGCGTACGCCAGGAGGTGGCGCGTGAGCTGCACGATGACATCGGCCAGACCATCACCGCGATCCGTACCCAGGCGGGCATCGTCCAGCGGCTGGCGCCCGATAATGGCCGGGTGATCCAGAGCGGCGCACACATCGAGCAGCTGTCGCTGGGCGTGTACGATTCGGTGCGGCGGCTGCTGGGACGGTTACGACCGCGTCAGTTAGACGATCTCTCGCTGGAGCAGGCGGTCCGCTCGCTGATGCGTGAGATGGAACTCGACGATCGCGGCATCGTCAGCCATCTCGACTGGCACGTCGATGAGAGCCTGCTCAGCGAAGGCCAGCGCGTCACGCTGTTTCGCGTCTGCCAGGAGGGACTGAACAATATCGTGAAACACGCCAGCGCCCGTGCGGTAACGCTCAAAGGCTGGCAGCAGGATGAACGGGTGATGCTGGTGATTGAAGATGATGGCTGCGGCCTGCCGTCCGGTTCCGGCCAGCAAGGTTTTGGCCTGGCCGGGATGCGCGAACGGGTAACCGCGCTGGGCGGCACGCTGGCGATATCCTGTACCCACGGCACCCGCGTCAGCGTCCATTTGCCGCTGCGTACGGTGTGAGGAGTGAATGTGTTTAGCTTTCTGAAAACCCCGGCCAACGCCACGCCGCTGCAGGATAAAGCGGAGATCGATCGCCGCTATCGCTACTGGCGACGACACATCATGATGACCATCTGGCTGGGCTACGCGCTGTTCTATTTTACCCGCAAAAGTTTCAACGCCGCGGCTCCGGAGATCCTCGCCAGCGGCGTGATGACCCGCACCGATATCGGCCTGCTGGCGACGCTGTTTTACATCACCTACGGCCTGTCGAAATTTTTCTCCGGCATCGTCAGCGACCGCTCCAACGCCCGCTACTTTATGGGGCTGGGGCTGATTGCCACCGGGGTGGTAAACATCCTGTTCGGCTTCTCCACCTCGCTGTGGGCCTTTGCCCTGCTGTGGGCGGTTAACGCCTTTTTCCAGGGCTGGGGCGCGCCGGTCTGCGCCCGCCTGCTGACCGCCTGGTATTCGCGTAACGAGCGCGGCGGCTGGTGGGCGTTGTGGAACACCGCGCACAACGTCGGCGGCGCCCTGATTCCGATCATGATCGGGGCGGTGGCGCTGCACTACGGCTGGCGCAGCGGGATGATGATGGCGGGCGGATTAGCGATTCTGGCTGGTCTGTTTCTCTGCTGGCGACTGCGCGATCGGCCTCAGACCGTTGGCCTGCCGGAGGTCGGCGACTGGCGGCAGGATGAGATGGAGACGGCGCAGCAGCAGGAAGGCGCGGGCCTGAGCCGCAAAGCGATCCTCACCCGCTACGTGCTGCTGAACCCTTACATCTGGCTGCTGGCGCTGTGTTACGTGCTGGTTTACGTGGTGCGCGCGGCGATCAACGACTGGGGCAACCTCTATATTTCAGAGACGCTGGGCGTCGATCTGGTGACCGCCAATTCGGCGGTGACGATGTTTGAGCTGGGCGGGTTTATCGGCGCGCTGGTGGCCGGCTGGGGATCGGACAAGCTGTTTAACGGCAACCGCGGCCCGATGAACCTGATTTTCGCCGCCGGGATCCTGCTGTCGGTGGGATCGCTGTGGCTGATGCCGTTCACCAGCTACGTGATGCAGACGGCGTGCTTTTTCACCACCGGCTTCTTTGTCTCGGGTCCGCAGATGCTGATTGGCATGGCGGCGGCCGAGTGTTCTCACAAGGATGCGGCGGGTGCGGCGACCGGCTTTGTCGGGCTGTTCGCCTATCTTGGCGCATCGCTCTCCGGCTGGCCGCTGGCGTGGGTGATCGACAGCTGGCACTGGAGCGGCTTCTTTGCGGTGATTGCGATTGCGGCCGGGATCTCCGCGCTGCTGCTGCTGCCGTTTCTCAATGCGCAGGCACCGCGTCCGGTCGACGAAGCGTGATGCGCCTCTCTTTTTTGCCGCATATCGGGCAAAACTAAGACATTTTCCTGGTTTCGCCTGGCGGCTGTCTCAGGCCAGGCGGGCGGCTGATTTTTACAATGCCAGCCATTCGCTGCCCGTTGCAGCTTTTCCAACCAGGAGAACCCCCATCCATGCTGGCCTTTCTTAATCAGGTGCGCAAACCGACCCTGGACCTGCCGCTCGACGAGCGGCGCAAGCTGTGGTTCAGACCCTTTATGCAGTCCTATCTGGTGGTGTTTATCGGCTACCTGACCATGTATCTGATCCGCAAAAACTTCAACATTGCGCAGAACGACATGATCACCACCTACGGGCTGAGCATGACGCAGCTGGGGATGATCGGCCTCGGCTTCTCGATCACCTACGGCGTGGGTAAAACGCTGGTCTCCTATTACGCCGACGGCAAAAACACCAAGCAGTTCCTGCCGTTTATGCTGATCCTGTCGGCCATCTGTATGCTCGGCTTCAGCGCCAGCATGGGTACCGGATCGGTCAGCCTGTTTCTGATGATTGCGTTTTATGCTTTAAGCGGATTCTTCCAGAGTACCGGCGGCTCCTGCAGCTACTCCACCATCACCAAATGGACCCCGCGCCGCAAGCGTGGCACCTATCTGGGAATGTGGAACATCTCGCACAACCTCGGCGGTGCCGGTGCGGCCGGCGTGGCGCTGTTTGGTGCCAATTATCTGTTCGACGGCCATGTGATAGGGATGTTTATCTTCCCGTCGATCATCGCGCTGATTGTTGGCTTTATCGGTCTGCGTTTCGGCAGTGATTCACCGGAGTCCTATGGGCTGGGCAAAGCCGAAGAGCTGTTTGACGAAGTGCTGAGCGAAGAGGATCAGGAAGCCGAAGATGAGTCGATGACCAAATGGCAGATCTTTGTTGAGTACGTGCTGAAAAACAAAGTGATCTGGCTGCTCTGCTTCGCCAACATCTTCCTCTATGTGGTGCGCATCGGCATCGATCAGTGGTCAACCGTCTATGCGTTTCAGGAGCTGAAGCTCTCTAAAGAGGTGGCGATTCAGGGCTTTACCCTGTTTGAGGTCGGCGCGCTGGTCGGCACGCTGCTGTGGGGCTGGTTATCCGATCTGGCCAACGGTCGTCGCGGGCTGGTGGCCTGTGTGGCGCTGGCGCTGATTATCGCCACGCTGGGGATCTATCAGCATGCCAGCAACCAGTATATCTATCTGGCCTCGCTGTTCGCGCTCGGCTTTCTGGTGTTTGGTCCGCAGCTGTTAATCGGCGTCGCCGCGGTCGGCTTTGTGCCGAAAAAAGCCATCGGCGCAGCGGATGGCATCAAAGGCACCTTCGCCTATCTGATTGGTGACAGCTTCGCCAAACTGGGCCTGGGCATGATCGCCGACGGCACGCCGATATTCGGCCTGACCGGCTGGGCCGGCACCTTTGCCGCGCTGGATGCTGCCGCTATCGCCTGTATCACTCTGATGGCGATGGTAGCGGTAATGGAAGAGCGCAAAATCCGCCGCGAGAAACGGCTGCAGCGGCTGAAGATGGCGTGATGTTGGGTTAGTGATAAGGTAATCGCAACGGCCAGCGTGGCGGAGAGAAGTGCTCTCTGCTGCGCTGGCCGCTCTTTCATTAAAAGATTAGTTAACAGGGCTGATGCCGCGCAGAAGCCTGCATTTCACCGGCGCGCCGCTGGTTGCTTCACTATGTGAAGCAAAAAAACGATTCAATCTTTGCTCCACCTCACGCAATCCTCGCCCGTTCCGACATGCTCCGCCTAAAGCTCATACGCTCATTCCATCAGCCAACCGATGCACTCATCGTTATCACCTTCAGGAGAGCGTATGGATCATTCAGCCCGCCAGTACGGTATTGAGGTCGCGCCGACGACAGTTAAACGTTCGCCCAGACGCACCGCCAAAATTATGATGTCTGCCGGGATAGGTCACTTTATCGAGTGGTTTGACTTTGGCTTGTACGGCACCCTGGCGGCGATTATCGCCAGCAACTTTTTTGTCAGCGCCGATCCCGCGACCGCACTGTTAAAGTCTTTCGCCGTGTTCGGTTCCGGCTTTCTTATGCGTCCATTGGGCGGGCTGTTCTTTGGCTCAATGGGCGATCGTCTGGGCCGACGCAAAGTGCTGGTCACGGTGATTGTGATTACCTCACTCTCAACTTTTGTGATGGGGATTTTGCCGACCTGGCACCAGGCGGGCATTATCGCCCCTATCCTGCTGGTGATAACCCGGCTGGTGCAGGGCTTTGCGGCGGGCGGTGAAAGCTCTGGCGTTATCACTTATCTGGCCGAAAGCGCCGCACCGAACCGGCGGGCTACGCTCACCTGCTGGAGCGAAAACTTCAGCTTTATGGCCTTTGTTTGTGGCTCAGGGCTGGTACTGCTGCTGACCCATGCGTTAGGCGACGCCGCAATGAACGACTGGGGATGGCGTATTCCCTTCCTGCTTGCCGCCCCGCTCGGCCTGGGTGGGCTGTATATGCGTCGCAATATGGAAGACTCGGCTGCGTTTCATAAGCTGCAGGCCAGCGGAAAGATCGAGAAATCGCCGCTGCGTAAGACGCTCAGCTCATCCGGTCGCGCCCTGCTTTTCTGCGTCGGCTTTGTGGTGGTCAAAGCGGTCAGCAGCTGGGTGCTGCAATCCTTTATGCCGGGCTACCTCTCCACCCACCTGCATTACAGCCGGACCGACGCTTATCTCATCACCACGCTGGGCTTGCTCAGCGTCGCTGTCTGTATGCCGCTTACCGGCTATCTTTCCGATCGCTGGGGCCGCCGTCCGTTGATGCTGATGGGATGTGGCGGCTTCATTCTGCTCACCTATCCCGCCATGCTGCTGATGACGCAAGGTTCGGTGATGACGTCGATAGCGGCCATGAGCCTGCTGGGCGTATTTGTCGCCATGTTTAACGGCGGCTGTGGCGCAGCGATGGTGGAGCTGTTTCCCACCGCGATTCGCTACGGCGGCATTGCCGTCGCCTACAACCTGACGGTGGCGGTGTTTGGTGGCGTCACGCCTCTGGCCTCAGCCAGCCTGATTGCCTGGACCGGAGATCCGCTCTCTCCCGCCTGGTACGTGATGATCACTGCCCTCGTCTCTTTTATTGCGGTGTGGTTCGCCAAAGAGACCGCCGGCAAAATCCTTGATTAATCTGAACCGGAGTTACTATGCAAATCAGTCAGGTTGAATGCTTTCCGCTCAAAGTTGCCGCTGACCAGATCTATCTGGGCGGCAAGGCTGCTGACGATGAAGCGGATTATTATTACCGTCCTGAATACCGCTGCGTCTATTCCCGCAAGATGGAAACCTGCCTGGTAAAGATTACCACCCGCGACGGCCACGTCGGCTGGGGCGAGGCGCTGGCACCGGTGGTGCCGCAGGTGATTGCTGAACTGATCAACCAGCTGTTCAGGCCGTTAATTATCGGTCGTTCGCCCTTCGATAGCGCCGTGCTGAATTCACGCATGTACGATGCGATGCGCGATCGCGGCCATATCACGGGCTACCATATTGATGCGCTGGCCGCCGTAGATATCGCCCTGTGGGATCTTAAAGGCCAGATCCTCAATTTACCGGTGTATCAACTGCTCGGGGGAGCCTACCGCGAGACCATTCCTTGCTATGTCTCCGGCTTGCCGGAACCGGATCTGGAATCCCGTGCGCGGCTGGCCAGACGCTGGCAGGAAAAGGGGTTCAATGCCTTTAAGCTGGCATTGGGATATGGCGTCAGCGAAGACATCCACAATGTGAAAGTTATCCGTGAAGCGCTCGGCCCGGAAGCACAACTGTTCGTTGATGCCCACTGGAATTACAGCGTTGCCGAAGCAAGTGAACTCGCACAGCGCCTGCATACGCTCGGTGTTGGCTTCCTTGAGGCGCCGCTGCTGCCTGAAGATGTTACCGGTCATCGTGAACTGCGCGCCAAAAGCCCGATTGCCATTGCGCTGGGTGAAACGGAACGCACCCGCTACCAGTTTAAGCCGCTGATTGAGCAACGCGCCGCAGATATTCTGCAACCTGACGTAGGCCGCACCGGGATCAGTGAACTGATACATATCGCCGCGCTGGCGGAAACCTGGAACCTGCGTGTAGCCCCTCATCTCAGCGTGGGTCAGGGTCCGTGTATCGCCGCCTCAATCCATGCCGCTGCTGCGATACCTAATCTGTTCATGCTTGAGTACCAGCCTCCGGTTTTCAACGTCGCTAATCAGCTACTTAAACAGCCGCTGGTCTGTGAAAAAGGCGCGTATCAGTTGCCACAGGGTGCCGGACTGGGGATTGAAATCGATGAAGATCGTTTACGCAAACATCTGACGGAGGCAACATGCTAAAAGGTAACGTACCCATTCTGGCCACCGCATTTACTGAACAAGGCGAGCTGGATCTTGCCTCGGTTGAACGCCTGGTCCACTTTCTGTTGCAGCAGGGTGTTGATGGCCTGGCGCTGTTTGGCAACGCCTCTGAAGGTTATGCCCTGACGCAGGATGAGAAGCAGGCGCTTTTTTACTGCGTCAAAAAACAGGTCGGCGATTTGCCTCTGGTTGCGGCGGCGGGCGGCGCCTCTTCAGCCGTCGCGATTGATGAGATCAACCGGGTACAGCGTTGGGGTGCCGATATCGCCATGGTCAATCCACCCGCCGTGGTTAAACCCGGCCCGGAAGAACTCTATCGCTTCTGGCGCGATATCTGTCAGGCGTGCAGCATCGATATCATGATTCAGGATGCACCGCTGATGACCGGCGTGACCATGCCGGTGACGACGCTGGTCCGTGTTTGCGAAGATTTCCCGGCCATTAAGTACATCAAAGTTGAGCAGCCGCCGACGACGCTAAAAATCAGCGCGCTGAAACAGGCATTAGGCGATCGGGTCGGCCTGTTTGGCGGCCTGAATGCTGGCTTTCTGTTTGAAGAGCTCTGCCGGGGGATAACCGGCACGATGCCCGCCTGCGAATTTCCGGACGTGATTAATACCATTCTTCACTGCTGGCATCAGGATCGAAAAGCAGCCCAGAGCCATTTTTACCGTTACCTGCCCTTTCTTCGCTACGGTGTCCAGCCCGGTATCGGCGTGGCTATTCATAAAACCGTGCTGCACCGGGCGGGGATTTTTGCCAGTGATTACGTCCGCGAACCGGCAAAGAGTCTGGATGAGATAACCCGTCAGGAGCTGAAGGAACTGACCGATGCACTGCCGCTGGCGGTACTGGCGAGGCCGGCATGAACTATATCGCGGTCGACTGGGGCACCAGTAATTTTCGGGCGCTGAGCGTACGAGATGGCAGGATGATCAAAACGGTCGAGGCGGACTGCGGCGTCGGTAAATGCCAGCGCGATGCCTTGCCGTTGATATTGCAGCAGCAACTGTTAAGGCTCGGCGAGGCTTACGATGAACAGCTGCCGGTGATATTGTGCGGCATGATTGGCAGCAATATCGGCCTCGCCGATGCGGGCTATCTCACTCTACCGCTTAGCTTCAGCGCGCTTTTCGGTAAAGGGCAGCCGCTGCCGGGGATCATCCCGAACCCGGTGAGTCTGCGTCCGGGGATCTGTGACCGACGGGTGAATGAAATCTGCCGTGGAGAAGAGATGCAGCTGGCCGGCGGGTTGATGCTCTCTGCTGTGCAGAACTTTGCCGCGGTTGGCACCCACAGCAAGTGGCTCAGAATCGATCGACAACAGCAGCAGGTGACCCGCTTACAGACGCTGATGACCGGTGAGCTCTATGCGCTATTGCTTAACCATTCGGTGCTGGGTAAAGGATTGCCCGAGCAATGCTGGTCAGATGAAGCCTTTTTAAGCGGCATTGAAACGGCGCAGACTATTCAGCATCAGCAAACCGATTTGGTTAGCGAACTATTTCGCTGTCGGGGTCGTTATATCCTTAATGCGCTTGCGGCAGAGGCGGCCTCTGCATGGTTATCCGGATTACTGATCGGCCATGAAGTTTTATTGGGTGCTACCGGCCCGGAGACCATCTGTTTTATTGGCAGTGAAAGCCTGTTAGCGCATTACCGGCTGGCCTGTGAGGCGCTAAATCAACCGGCAGAATTTCTGCCTGCGGAAACCGCCTTAATAGCCGGTCTGAATGAGGTATTCCGCCATGACTATTAGCTCACAGGTTATCGCTATATTACGCGGCATTGGTCCGGAAGAGGTTAATCAACATATCCGCTGCCTGCTGGATAATGACATCAGCCAGGTTGAAATCACCACTAACTCGCCTGACTGGCAATCCAGTATTCAGGGAGCGGTTAAGCACTTCGGTCCCCGCCTGAATATTGGCGCAGGAACGGTAGTGAATAGCCGCCAGGTCGATGAAAGCCTTGCCGCCGGAGCCCGGTTTATTCTTACACCCAATCTTGATCCGCAGGTGATAGCCGAAGCGAAAAGGCAGAGATTAGCGGTGTATGCCGGAGTGTTTAGCGCCAGCGAAATTTTCCTTGCTGCCGAACTGGGTGTGGCGGTGATGAAAATATTTCCGGCCTGCGCATTGCCGATTAATTATCCGCAACTGATCAAAGGCCCGCTCTCTCAGCCGGTCCGGTTTTCAGCGGTCGGCGGGATAACGGTTGATAATGCGGCTGACTATCTGGTTCATTATGACAGTGTCGGGATAGGTTCGTCGTTATACCGGCCAGGACAGTCGGTTGCCGAAACGGCGAAGCGCTGTAAACTATTGATTTAGAATAGTCAGTGGTTCGCCACTGATTTTTTTCGCGGCAGATATCAGGTACAAACTTAACATCTCAACGTCCATCTTTTCACTGTTGATATTAGATAAGGCGATGGCCGCTGGCATGCCGGGAATATTACATGCCAGTCGATAATCATGCTGACCATAGGCTTTCGCGAACACCTGATGGCGGCGTGCCTGTTCGATATCATTTTTAAGTAGCCGATAATCATGAATACCGATTTGACTGATAATTTCCTCATCACTCATGGCTGATAATAATTTGATGCCAATCACCGAGTCATGCACCGGATAGGATTGATAATTCCCGATAGCACGGGCAATGCTTTCTCCTCCGCGTGTATGGATGATATAGACCACATTGGTGCCGCTCAGGACGCCGATAACAATAGAAATAGCCGGATTTCCGCTCTCTTCCAGAATGCCGATCACCGCATTATAAAACGCTGAATTATGGATAGCGTAGGCCGAGAGACGATGGATACCGATGCCAAGGGTGTATTTGCGCCGCGCATCGCGATGCACCATATCCAGCGCCAGCAGCGTTTTCATCAGGCGCGTTATTTTGGCCGAGTCGAGCGCCAGTTCACGTCCCATTTCGCGAATGCCTTGAGGCCGGCTCGCTGAAGCGAGCAGCTCCAGGCAGCGGAAAGCGTCATAGACGGTACTGTTCATGATGAGCTCCGGGTCCGGGCGTGAGTCATGCCGTTATTCTCCAGCCTTTGCTGATGCAAGCAACCCGCAATGGTCAGATCTGGAACCTGTTTCAAATGCTGAGAGGAATGGGGCTTTTAAAGCTGGTTCTGTGAGGAGCGGGTTAGCAACTGAATGATTGGTAAAAGCGCTACGGTTGAGAGATCAGCGTTTAGGATGCAAATGAGCATAGGAATTTCGGGATAACGAAATTAGCTAAACCGCCTACAACCCTCTGGAGCTGATTCAATCGACATACGAAGTGTCAGAGAACACGACCAGACATGCTTTTGTAACGGGTACTGGCCCTGCCAGAAACACTATTATTGCTCCAGACAGGCAGTTGAAAATGAATACTCGCTGAAAAACTCATCCATCAGTTCTTCGACTTCTCACACATCCAATTACATATCCAGCTCAGCCTCGGATATGATTAATCGTTTCAATTTCTCATTATTGAATGATTAAAATCCGCTATTAGTTCTGGATAATGCGGAAATTAATTTCATCCACCATAATTTCCCATTGCATTTCGTTATGTGATTGAAATAACCTAATGAGCCATAAGTGTTCTGCCATGGTTTCACAGAAAATAACAAACAGTATTCTGAGACGTTATGGTTGGATACCCTACATAAAACCAGGTTCCGTTTGGTACTTGTGGCGTATACGTTACAAAATTCCTATAAGCCTGTGCGAAAGATTTTTTAGGTAATCCAGAGAGTTGACGGGTAAAACAATCGTTAATGCTTGTTCTGGTTCTGAGAGGTTGTAATTGAACGTCTCATTACAACCCTTCAAGTCTTGCCGGATACTTCAGCGCTAAAAGTGAGCTTAATCATCTGTAATCAACATTCTTCAGGTCCGTACATTCCAGTCATCTGTGTACTGCACATTGCCATCAACATAACGCCAGGTGATTTTGTCGTACATCAGGGAAACAGATTCCATATGGTTAACCTGTAAATTACCGGTCATTTTGGTATTTGGCATTCCCGGATTGATGCCAGTAATTTTTACGCCCTCAATGGTCATAATAAAATAGCACTCTTCCTGTCCCGCATAATTAATCCGATACCAGCGAATTTCGGCGCTTTTCAGCGTCTGTCCTGTTGCGACAGCCTTGTAAAGATAAGGGCTGGCACTATCGAATTCTTTTTCAATCATCATTGGCGAGTGCGAGCGCTTACCGGTAATTTTACCGTTAGCACTGTCTACCGGAATGTTCAGGCCATGACTAAAACCGACAATTTCAATACTTCCTTCACGTTCCTGAACATCAACTGAACCTTTGATGTCAGCACCGCCGTCATCTTTGAGCCACATATACGCGGGAACAGGCATTTTACAAACTCCTTTTGAATGTCATTTTCTTTTTAATTAAGCTGTAGCAGGCAATCGTCAATAGCAGGTTTAAGACTACCAACGTCGCCAGAGTAAATGCTGAAAACATCTCTTCATCTGGTAAAAAAACGTGATAAGGCAGGCAGCGGAACAGTATCCAAAAAATAAATGTGAACGCGAATATCTTTGCTAATCGGCGTAATGTTGAAAAAGCCCACTCTTTAACCAGGAAAACCGATCTGGTTTTATGCCTGATGCTCTTGAAAACAGTGAGAGCCGCGCTCATGACAGGAACACCGATCAGTGTGTTTATTAAGAGACTAAAGTAAAACTGTAACGCTTCCCAGGGCTCCGGATCAGGCTCACCCAGAATGAAATGGGTAAACCTCTCTGCGCTTTGAAAATCAAATAATGCCGTAATTGCATCAACTAAACCATCATAGGGAACAACTTTAGCCACGATCAGCATAATTGCATTAAACAGCGCTATTTTGATAAAAAGATTAAGGGCATGTTTTGCCATTGGCAATTACCTCAATCGTTCCGTAGGCCATTAGTTGCTTCATACAAGGAACCGCTATCTTTTGCGTTCTCAGTAATGCGTTACGTAACATGGCATAATCAGAGTCATGCGGAAGCGTAATACATCCTTCGGATAGTGCGCCCGGATGCAAACGAAAGTTACCTCGCTTGACGTTCTCTACCCATGTGTAATCATCGATCGTCCAATCATCCCGCCATATTGCGAACCATTCGGAATGCCTGAACGTAGCGCCGCTGGCAAAGTGGTTATAAATATCCCTGACACCGGCATTTAATTGTGATTTGAGCCCTCCCTGAGGGCGATCAACAATCCAGTATTTACCTGCTGGTACAGGCCCCTCTCCGGAAATCATTCCACAGGCTCCACGATTGCGGTAAGCGCCATTGCCAGAGAACGCTAAGAACGTTCCCACGCCCGGAAAGAATAAGGGTGAGTAGTAAGCATCATTAATTACAAACTTTCCATGTAAAGCCATAATCATCCCTTATTCAGGCTAGTTGATTGATAATGCTACAGGCGATTTTCCAACCTTTATAGTGGAAGTCAGACCCATTGGAAAATTAATGAGGACAAAAGGGGTAAAGATTTACAATGATTATTATAAGATTGTTATAATTATATCGCTTTTGTTTAACATTCTGAAGGCAATGTTACTTTCATTATCTTTACCCGAGACAAACACTCCATATAAGAGCGTTTGTGTAAATGATTTTTCAGGGAAAGATCGAGGAGTGATTATGCTGATTATCATATTTCGAAATTAAGCAAGGGCATGTCATTCGAACCAATAATATTTACAGTAAACTTTCATGGTAGCCGGTTCAGGAAACTGTGGCGGATGGGCCTGCGACAGGCCAGTAGCGGTAAGTAATAAAAGTAAGGTGTCAGACAAAGAGTCTGACGCAACGTCGTGCCTGTATTCTGACAGGCTTGTCTTTATCGGCCAGCCGCTATGATGACGTCCGGCTGTGGATGTTCATTTATTCGGGCACATTCTGAACTTGTGCTTTAGCTCAGACACTTTGACTAACGCCGCGTCTGGCGGCACCCCAACCTTATCTGGCCGATTGAATTTTGAGATGGATGCGCGCTCCAGCGTTCGCGGATCAGGTACCTGACTTATACCCAAACCCGGTACGGTTGAAAACATATGCAGCACGCTGAGTGACTGAGGTACGCCCATTGAACATCCTCGTTTTTAAGAGCATGATCGCAATAATTTTTCACTGCTTACCCTCGATTATGACCTCAGGTAAAACGCTACAAGCCGCTATTTCCGATGTCGCTGTATGGCGCAAAGGTGACCAATGTGCACCGCACAAGCCTCTTTTGCTCCTCTACGTCTTATCTCAATACAGGAAAGGTCATTCCCGACTATTTGATTACGGCAATGAAATTCACGAACCGTTAACCCGATTACTGATCGAGTTTGGTCCTAAAAGACGGGATTACTACCCGAATATGCCTTTCTGGCGCTTAAGGACTGATGGGTTCTGGACGCTGGAAAACAGCGAGAGTTGCAAACCACGTAAAGGCAACATCCAGCCGACAAAACGAGAATTAATTGAGAATCAGGTTGCCGGTGGGTTTGATGAGGAGAGTTACCAGACTCTGCAAAAAAATCCAGCCTTAATCGATAAACTGGCACAGCAGATTCTGACTGATCGCTTTCCGGAAAGCCTGCAGATAAAGCTGGCCGAACTGTTGGGTTTTGATTTAATTACGCTGATGAGAGCACGCGATCCACGTTTTCGCGATTTGATATTGCGGGCTTATCACTCTCAATGTGCCATTTGCGGATATGACCTGCGACTGGATGGCGCGCTAGTCGGACTCGAGGCTGCGCATATACGCTGGAAGCAATATGGCGGACCTTGTGAAGTTAATAACGGGCTGGCGCTCTGCTCCGTACACCACTCTGCATTCGACAAGGGTGCCATCGGCATTGATGAAGATCTCAGGATTCAGATATCAGGTGGAATCAACCGTAGTCCGATGGTGGAGCAGCTTTTCTGGTCACTTGAGGGGCAAAGACTTCATCTGCCTAAAGATAAAATGCTGTGGCCTGCTGATCAGTTTATTGAGTGGCATCAGACGCAGGTGTTTAAGGCCTGAGAGGCATAAGGGATTCAGCATTTCGATGTAAAGCTGGATAACTATTTCAGTGTATCCTGTGCCATAAGCCTCACAGATTAAATGAACCCCATTCATCCCGATGATAAATGTGGTCAGATATTGAAGATTCGTTTTGATCAGGGAATGGGGGCGTGATACTGAGGATTATTTACAGAATAGGGCTGTGAAAGAAGAAGGGTATCAGCAGGAGTTTGGCAACGCCTAGTGGTCATGAGATGCTGTAAGGGATTCGAGAGGGGAAGAAATACCGACCTTCCCGCAGCGAAAGGAATACTACAAATCCATATACCTTATCGAGAAAAAGTCTTAGGGAGGTATGCAAGCCCGCCCCAGGGATTAATACAATGCAGTTAGAACGCATCATCTTAGTCAAAGAATAAGCAATGTCACAGCAGAGGAAAAGTCATGATGACTCTTGTAGATAGTGTCGAAGCAGGCAAGCTGACGATCAGTGAATTAATTGGTACCCTGGCGAAAGATAAAGATTACGCAGCTTCTAAGTGGGATCAGCGATACCGCGAATTTACGACCTTGCTACAGCAAACCTCAACTTTTACTAAGCCTGGAACGGATGATTTGGTCAAACGGCTTTGGTATGAACGTGGCAACGGTATTGCCAGTATTAGCCAGGGTGTTCCGTCTTTAGCGGAATATCAGCAGAGCCTTCCATTGCTTAGAGAACTAACCGAGCGTATTCGTCAGCAACCGGATGTAGCGACCTACCAATATGTTGGCGATGCTCTAAAGCAGGCCAAAGATACAGGGCTTCTGAAGCGTATGTATTGGAGTTTGAGAAATCGTGTCTTTGCCGCGTTTTCGCCAGGAACCTGCACCAGTACAGTAGATGAGAATGCGTTTACTAAAGCGGCAGATTTTCTGAATAAGAAATTCCACCTCGGTTTGGCTCTGAACGGTAATTGGTTGCAGAAAAACCATGAATTGAAGCAAGCCATACACGCACATTCTCCCAATGCAGATCCCTATTACGTGAATATGGCTATTTGGCATCTCTATGAATTATTACGCGAGCGCGATAATGAGCAGAAACAGGAGAGACTATCCAGCATCACATTAACAACCAGTAGTGAGCTCACCGAAATTAAGCCCCTCTCACACTCACCAACTAACGTGATTTACTTTGGTCCACCAGGAACTGGGAAGACCTTAACGTTGCAGCAAAGGATGAAAGAGTACACTTCTCATGCTGTACCGGCCGATCGTGATGCCTGGCTGGATTCTCGCCTTGAATCGTTGAACTGGATGCAAGTCATAACCCTGGTACTGCTCGATCTTTGTAAACGAGCAAAAGTTCGCCAAATTATTGAGCATACGTGGTTTCAACGTAAGGCATTATTAAATGGTCGTAATGGCAATTTATCGAATACTGCCTGGGCTGCTTTGCAATCCTATACCGTTCCCGAGTCGTTAACCGTTGATTATAAGAATCGTCGTGAACCTACCGTATTTAACAAAACAGATAATAGCGAATGGTTGCTAGTTGATTCACAGCTCGAGCAAGTGGAGGATTTGGTAGAACTCTACGCCGAACTTAAAAGCGGCCCTAAATCTGCCGAATCCATCCAGAGATTTGCGGTGGTTACTTTCCACCAATCTTACGGCTATGAAGAATTTATTGAGGGTATCCGCGCTCGCTCTGATGAGAGTGGCAATATCTCTTACCCTATTGAGCCGGGTATCTTTATGCGTCTGTGTCAGCGTGCCAATGCCGATCCAGCACATCGCTACGCCATTTTCATTGATGAGATCAATCGCGGCAACATCTCCAAGATCTTTGGCGAGCTGATTTCGCTCATTGAAGTAGACAAGCGTGCAGGTATGTCCAATGCAATGAGCCTGCAACTGTCTTATAGCGGTGATCACTTCAGTGTACCTGGCAATGTCGACATCATCGGAGCCATGAACACTGCGGATCGTTCTTTAGCTCTGATGGACACGGCTTTGCGCCGTCGCTTTGACTTTATCGAGATGATGCCTGATCTCTCTTTGCTGAGTGGAAGTAAGGTGAAAGGCATAGAACTCGAGTCGTTGTTAGAGAAACTCAACAGCCGCATCGAAGCACTTTACGATCGTGAACATACGCTAGGGCATGCGTTCTTTATGCCGGTAAAAAATGCACTCGATGCCGGTGATGAAGAAGCTGCGTTTAAACAATTGAAGATCGCATTCCAGAATAAGATCATTCCGCTGTTACAGGAATACTTTTTCGATGACTGGAACAAGATCAGGCTGGTGCTGGCAGACAACCAGAAACAAGACGACAGCCTGCAATTCGTGATTGAGAAAACCGACGATCTGGATACGCTTTTTGGTAACAATCATTCTTTACGACGCCATGATCAGCAATCAACAGCTTACGAGCTCGAAGCATTTGATGAAGAGATCTGGAATATGCCACAGGCTTACCGCGCTATTTATCAGCCACAGCAGACCACTCTTGATGAGCAGGCTTTAAACCATGGGTGAAGTGATCTCTGTTTTTGAATATGACCTGCTAGGGGGTGGGAAAGCGGCTTCAGTTGGTGCAAAGCTGGTCCCTCAACAGGTCTTTGATTATTTAGAAGAACTTAGCCTAACAAGTATTCAAGGAAGCCAGTTTCTAAAACTCACCTCCCGCTCAGGTTTTAAATTGCTTCAGGTGCAAAACTACGCGGGGATGCTTTCAACACCTCACGGTTTCCAACTTGAGATACTACCCAAGGTTGGCAAAAACCTCACAGCTGCGAGTGCGCGAGAAATATTGCTTACGATGCTAAGCCATCTACCAGGGTTTCGACATATTCAAACCCAGCAGGCCATTCTTCAAGCACAGCGCATGCCTTTGCTCGAGATTTTTATCAGCCAGTTTTTGCAAAGCGTCAGCCAATTGCTTAAACAAGGTTTACGATCAGACTATGTGAGCAAGCAAGGTAATCTGTCTTTTATGAAGGGCAAGCTGATGCTTTCCGCGCAGTTGCGGCATAACGTGGTGAATCGTCATAAATTTTGTGTCGATTATGATGACTACATGCCGGATTGTTCAGCCAATCGGCTCTTACACTCCGCGCTAGATAAGCTACTTAGCCTGAAGCTTTCATCTGAGAATCAACGCTGGCTTTACGAACTGCGCTTTGCTTTCGACGGTATTCCACTGAGTCGGGATATTGAAAGCGATATAAACAGCCTACGCCTCGAGCGTGGTATGGCTCATTACAGCGAGCCAATGGCCTGGGCGCAGTTGATCCTGACAGGAATGAGTCCGAGTACCTTGCAAGGAAACACCAATGCAATTTCACTCCTATTCCCTATGGAAGCGCTATTTGAATCCTTTGTTGCACAAACCCTCCCCTACGAACTTCCTCCTCACCTTAAAGTTAAACCACAGGCTGCCACTTATTCCCTTGTGAAGCATGGGCTTAACGAATGCTTTAAACTTCGCCCAGATTTGTTGATTCAATCGCGCCAGCCGGTTCAAACCAAAATGGTGATGGATACAAAATGGAAGCTGGTGAATAGCAGCCAGCAAAAAAAATCACTCTACGGACTAGCACAAGCCGACTTCTATCAAATGTTTGCCTACGGCCAAAAATATCTTGATGGAACTGGTGAAATGTACCTGATCTACCCTGCGCACGATGACTTTAACCAACCGATACAGCGGCACTTTGCTTTTTCAGAAACTTTAAAATTATGGGTTGTGCCATACCAGATAACAGCAAAGCGTGGGGAGAGAATGATGTGGGCAAGTCCAAAACATAGAAGCTGAAGATGACTTTCCCTAACATGAATTGACACTGCATGCACCTCACTAGCCCAGACTCGAAAGCCTTGCTACTAGCAAGAAGCTTTTATCAAACGTACAATCAAACCCTAGAGTAGCCTTTTCAAAAAAGAATCGATTTAAACAGGACTTATAGTGAATAAACAGCAGCTTGCGGCAAAAATCTGGGAATCAGCCAACCAGATGCGTTCTAAAATTGAAGCCAACGAATACAAAGATTACATACTCGGTTTCATCTTCTACAAATACCTAAGCGACCAGCTGGTGCAGTTTGTCACCAGACAGGGTATGACGCCCGAAGACATCAAAGCCCTCAATGAAGAAGACGCCGACACCGTTAAATACGTGCAAGACAACCTGGGCTACTTTATAGCCTACGATAATCTGTTTTCTACATGGATTGATCCAACATCCGAATTTGCTGAATCTAACGTGCGTGATGCGCTCTCCGCCTTTAGCCGTTTGATTTCGCCAACATACAAAAAACTGTTTGAAGGCATTTTTACCACCTTAGAAACAGGTTTAAGCAAACTGGGTGAAAGTGCTGGCAAACGCACCAAAGCCATCAGCGATCTACTGCACCTGATCAAAAGCATCCCCATGAACAGTAATCAAGGGTATGACGTCCTGGGTTACATTTACGAATACCTGATTGAAAAATTTGCCGCCAATGCTGGTAAAAAAGCCGGTGAGTTTTACACGCCTCATGAAGTCTCGGTACTCATGTCAAACATCATCGCCCATGAGTTAAAACACAAAGATACTATTAAAATTTACGACCCCACTTCCGGCTCGGGTTCGTTGCTGATCAATATCGGTGAGGCGTTCGAAAAATATGCTAAAAACAAAGACAGCATCACCTATTACGCTCAAGAGTTAAAAGCCAACACCTACAACCTAACCCGTATGAACCTCATCATGCGCGGTATTAAGGCCAGCAACATTAAAACCCGTAATGGCGACACCCTGGAAGATGATTGGCCGTATTTTGATGAAAGCGATCCTCAAGGCTCATACTACACCCTGCATGTCGATGCAGTGGTGTCCAACCCGCCTTATTCACAAAACTGGGACCCAAGCTTTAAAGACAGCGATCCACGCTATTCACGTTTTGGCCTGGCACCTAAAACCAAAGCCGATTTTGCTTTTTTGCTGCACGACCTCTACCACCTAAAACCCGATGGCATTATGGCTATTGTACTGCCCCATGGTGTCTTGTTCCGTGGCGGTGAAGAAGGTGAAATTCGCAAGCAACTCATTGAGCAGAATCACATTGATACGGTTATCGGTTTACCGGCCAATATCTTTTTTGGTACCGGCATTCCTACGGTGATTTTGGTACTCAAGCAAAAACGCCAAAACACTGATGTATTGGTGGTCGATGCCTCTAGGCACTTTATGAAAGAAGGCAAAAACAATAAACTTCAAGCCAGTGATATCAAGCGCATTACTGATGCGGTGATTAACCGTGAAAGTATCGACAAGTTCTCGCAACTTGTGAGCAAACAAACCCTGCGCGACAACGGCTACAACCTAAATCTACCGCGCTATGTGGATTCTTCTGCAGCGGCGCAAAGCTGGGATTTACACGCCACCATGCTCGGCGGCATTCCCAACAGCGAAATTGCCGGGCTACACCTTTTTTGGCAAGCTTTCCCGCTATTGCGCGGTACTCTGTTTACGCCAAAATCCCCCGCTTACAGTGAGCTGGCCATTGACAAACAAGACGTCAACGCCAGCATCAGTGAGCACCCGCAAGTATCAGCGTTTATCAGCGCCTACAGCCAGGCCTTCAATGGCTTTGATGAACAGCTAAACACCCAGTTAATACAAAACTGGCAAAACGTACAGCGTAACCAACAAGAAACGGTATTAACTACCGAGCTATTTGCTCGCCTAGCCCCGATTGCCTTAATCGACAAATACCAGGCTTACCAATTTCTAAACAACCAATGGCAAATCATCAGCGCCGATTTAGAAATGATGCAAACCGAAGGCTTTGCCGCCACCAGACAAGTTGACCCTAATATCGTAATCAAGAAGAAAGACGGTAAAGACACCGAAGTACAAGACGGCTGGAAAGGCCACATACTGCCCTTTGATTTAGTGCAACAAACTTACTTAAGTGATGACTTACAGGCTCTGGCAGTTAAAGAAACTCGCTTGGCGGAAATCGCCAGCACGCTTGAAGAAATTTTAGAATCCCTGACTGAAGAAGAAAAAGAACAAGATACGGTAAAAGAGAGCAAAGACGGCTTTGCCAATACCGAGTTAAGCAAAGCCGCTAAGGCCTTCATGAAAGAACAAAAAGACAGCAAAGTTAAATTGGCAGAAGAAAGCTATGAAGCCAAAATCATTCGTGCAAACAAATTAATCGACGAAGAAAAATCCCTGAAAAAAACGGTCAAAGATGCCGTCACTGCCCTGCACTTAAAAACCAAAAAAACTATCGAAGCCTTAAACACTGAACAAGTGAATAATCTGCTGCATCTTAAATGGATTGCGCCATTAAGCACCGAACTCGCAGCCATGCCAACCGCCGTGATTAGCCAGCTTACCAGCCAGATACAAGCCCTTGCTGATAAATATGCCGTCACCTATTCGCAAGTGGCAAATGAGATAAAAACCACAGAGCAAGAACTGGCGGATATTATGGGCGAGCTCACAGGTAATGAGTTTGATATGCAGGGCTTGACTGAACTCACCAGCTTACTAAAGGGCGAATAAGATGAGTGTGAATAGCAATACTCCAGAGATTCGCTTTGAAGTGTTTAGCGGGGAATGGGAGGAGAAGGTATTAGGTGAATTAGCTGAAATTGTTCGTGGCGCCAGTCCTCGCCCGATTGAAGATCCTAAATGGTTCGATAGTCAATCAAGTGTTGGTTGGTTACGTATTAGAGATGTGACCGAGCAAGATGGCAGGATTCATTATTTAGAGCAGAGAATTTCAAAACTTGGCCAAGAAAAAACTCGTGTATTACATGAGAAACATCTGCTGTTAAGCATAGCAGCGAGTGTTGGTAAACCTGTAGTTAACTATGTTGAAACAGGAGTTCACGATGGTTTCTTAATATTCAAAAAACCACTTTTTGAACTTGAGTTTATGTATCAATGGTTAAAATCCTTTGAAGCAAAGTGGCAACAATTTGGCCAGCCCGGAAGCCAGGTTAACCTTAATTCCGATATTGTTAAAAGTCAGGTCGTAGCAATTCCTACAAATGAAGAACAAACCGCCATCGGCAACTACTTCCAGAAACTCGACTCGCTTATCAACCAACACCAACAAAAGCATGATAAACTCAGCAACTTCAAAAAAGCCATGCTGGAAAAAATGTTCCCCAAACAAGGCGAAACTATACCAGAAATCCGCTTTAAGGGGTTTAGTGAGAAGTGGGAGGAGAAAGGGCTAGGTACTGATGTCGCTGAAATTATAGGGGGCGGTACACCCAGCACGTCAATTTCTGAATTTTGGGACGGTGATATTGATTGGTATTCACCTACTGAAATTGGAAACAATGTATATGCTGGAGGTAGTCAGAAAAAAATTACCGCTCTAGGTCTGAAAAGTTCTTCTGCAAAGATACTTCCCGCTGGTAATACGATTCTCTTTACTAGTAGAGCAGGCATAGGCGACATGGCAATTCTTGCTAAACCTGGTGCAACTAATCAAGGTTTTCAATCATTTATTGTTAAAGAAGGATTTTCACCCTATTTCATCTATTCAGCCGGCAAACAAATCAAAGAGTTTGCGCTTAAACATGCATCTGGCTCCACTTTTTTAGAAATTTCAGGTAAGCAACTTGGGCGCATGAAAATTCTTATGCCTAGCTTAGAGGAACAAACTGCCATCGGTAGCTTTTTCCAGAAACTCGACAACCTGATCAACCAGCACCAACAACAAATCGCCAAACTTAACAATATCAAGCAGGCCTGCTTAAGTAAAATGTTTGTCTAACAGGGAGCGCCATCATGATTACCTTTAAAACCGAAGCGAAATTTGAGCAGGCCTTTATTGAAGTACTGACCCATAAAGGCTGGGAAACAGAGATACTCAAAAACAAAACCGAAGCGGATTTACTGCAAAACTGGGCAAACATTTTGTTTGAAAACAATCGCCAGCGGGATCGTTTAAACGATGTCCCGCTTACCGCGACTGAAATGCAGCAAATTATTGAGCAAATCAAAGAGCTTAAAACCCCGCTCAAACTCAACGGTTTAATTAACGGTAAAACCGTGGCGATTAAGCGCGATAACCCAGCCGATACCTTGCATATAGGCAAAGAAGTCAGCTTAAAAATATATGATCGCCAGGAAATTGCCGCTGGCCAAAGCCGTTACCAAATAGTGCAGCAGCCTAAATTTGAACGCAGTAGCCCTTTGCGTAACGACAGACGCGGTGATGTGCTGCTACTGATTAACGGTATGCCGGTGATCCATGTAGAGCTAAAGCGCAGCGGCATTCCGGTTAGCCAGGCAGTGAACCAAATTGAGAAGTACAGCAAAGAGGGTGTATTTAGCGGCTTACTTTCGCTTATCCAGGTCTATGTGGCAATGGAACCTAATGAGACAAAATACTTTGCCAATCCTGGGCTCGACGGCAAGTTTAACCCCGACTATCAATTTAACTGGGCCGATTTTAATAACGAACCCATGAACCACTGGAAAGACATCGCCTCTACCTTGCTTTCCATCCCTATGGCGCACCAGTTGATTGGCTTTTATACCGTCGCCGACGATACCGACGGCGTGCTTAAGGTAATGCGAAGTTATCAGTATTACGCTGCTAATGCGATATCTGACAAAGTGGCCAAAACCAACTGGCAACAACTGGGTAGCGCGGCCAATAATCCCGATCGCCTCGGGGGTTACGTATGGCATACCACAGGTTCGGGTAAAACCATGACCAGCTTTAAATCGGCGCAGTTGATTGCACAATCCAAAGATGCCGATAAAGTGATTTTTTTAATGGACAGGATTGAGCTGGGCACCCAGTCGCTCGCGGAATACCGCAACTTTGCTGGCGATGGCGAAGACGTTCAAGCCACTGAAAATACTCACGTACTGATTACCAAATTAAAAAGCACTGCCCCCGCCGATACCTTAATTGTTAGCTCTATTCAAAAGATGAGTAATATTTTTGAAGCGGTAGACGATGAAGGCGCGGCCACGAACTCTGCGGATATTGAAAAAATTCGCGCTAAGCGTTTGGTGTTTATTGTCGATGAGGCGCACCGTTCTACCTTTGGCGGCATGCTGATTATTATTAAATGTACCTTTCCGCGCGCCTTGTTTTTTGGCTTTACTGGTACACCAATTCAAGAAGACAACGAAAAAAACGGCAATACCACCAGTACCGTATTTGGCAACGAGCTACACCGCTATAGCATCGCCGATGGCATACGCGATGGCAACGTGCTGGGCTTCGACCCTTACAAAGTTCCAACTTTTAGAGACAGTGATCTAAGACAAGCGGTAGCGTTAGAGCAAGCCAAAGCCAACACGGTGATGGAGGCCATGGATAACCCAGCCAAAAAGAAAAAATTTAACCACTTTATGAAAGATGTACCTATGGCTGGCCATAAAGACGCCACAGGCAAGTACCACAAAGGCATTGAAGACTATGTTCCTAAAAGCCAATATTTAAGCGAAGCTCACCAAGCCAAAGTGGTGGAAGATATTCTGCATAAATGGGATGTGCTCAGCCAAGGCAATAAATTTCACGCCATTTTGGCCACTAACAGCATTGCTGAAGCCATTGATTATTATCGTCGTTTAAAAGCCGCCAAACCTGAACTTAAAGTTTCAGCCCTGTTTGACCCGAACATTGATAATGACGGTAGTGGCGACCGTGACCCCACCTTTAAAGGCGATGGTCTGGAAGAAATTATGGCCGACTATAACGCGCGTTACGGTCAAGATTTTGATTTTGCCCGCCATGCGGCCTTCAAAAAAGATTTGGCGGCACGCCTTGCCCATAAAAAGCCCTACGAGCGCATTCATACCGAGCCTTCGAAGCAATTAGATTTATTGATTGTTGTAGATCAAATGCTCACTGGCTTTGACTCTAAATGGCTTAACACTTTGTATTTAGACAAAGTGATTAGATACCAAAACATTATTCAAGCGTTCTCACGCACCAATCGTTTATTTGGCCCCGACAAACCCCACGGCATCATCCGTTATTACCGCTATCCGCACACCATGGAGAAGCACATTATCGATGCGGTAAAACTGTATTCCGGCGACAGACCTATTGGCTTATTTGTTGATAGGTTAGAAAGCAATCTTAAAGCCATGAATGAATTAGTGACTGACATTACAGAGCTGTTTATCAATGCCGGTGTTGATAATTTTGAAAAGCTGCCAGACGATATAGAAGCCTGTGCCCAATTTGCCAAATTATTTAATACCTTTAGCCAGCACCTGGAAGCGGCTAAAGTACAAGGTCTGCATTGGGAACAGTCAGCCTATTTCTTTACTGAAAATGATGTAGAACACGAGGTAACGCTGGCCATAGACGAACAAACTTATCTGAGCCTGGTCCTGCGTTACAAAGAGTTGGCAGGCAAAAGTGATGGTGGTGGCGAAGGTGGCGACAATGTGCCTTTTGATATCAATGGTTATTTAACTGAAGTAGATACTGGCAAAATCGATGCCGACTATATGAACAGCCGCTTTGATAAATTTTTAAAAGAGCTGAACATACACCAGGACTCTGCGAGCATTGAAACCACATTAAATGAGCTGCACAAGTCGTTTGCATCGCTCACCCAAAACGAACAAAAGTACGCAAAACTCTTCTTGCACGACTTGCAGCGCGGCGATGCGCAGTTAATTGAAGGCCATACTTTCAGAGACTACATCAACACCTACAAAGATAACGCTGAAAATGCGCAATTAAACGCAGTTGTTAATGCTCTTGGTTTAGAGAAAGGACTACTCATCGCATTAATGGCTGATAGTGTTAATGATAAGAATCTCAACGAGTTTGGTCGCTTTGACGCATTAAAAGATTCCGTAGACAAAGCGAAAGCCAAAGTCTATTTTGAAAAGCAAGATGGCGTAACCTTACCTCTGTTTAAGCTAAATATTCGCATTGATCAGTTTTTAAAGCAGTTTATCTTTGCGCGAACGAATGATTTCTTAAGTGGCAAAGATGTTGTTGATGTCGTGACGTGACGTGACGTGACGTGACGTGACGTGACGTGGCGGATGTTCCTCCCTCAGCATAATTCATGCCACACTTATGCTGAGTGTTCTTTTCTTAAAGGTACTGCATCATAAACTCGATAAAAGTTAATGACCCCGTTATGCGGGATATTTACAACTGTCTGGGCTAAGTTGTGTGTCTGAAAATAGTAAATTAGTAAATTAGTAAATTAGTAAATTAGCAAATTAGCAAATTAGCAAATTAGCAAATTAGCAAATTAGTAAATTAGTAAATTATTAAATTATTAAATTAGTAAATTAGTAAATTAGTAAATTAGTAAATTAGTAAATTAGTAAATTAGTAAATCAGTAAATTAGTAAATTAGTAAATTAGTAAATCAGTAAATCAGTAAATCAGTAAATCAGTAAATCAGTAAATCAGTAAATCAGTAAATCAGTAAATCAGTAAATCAGTAAATCAGTAAATCAGTAAATCAGTAAATCAGTAAATCAGTAAATCAGTAAATCAGTAAATCAGTAAATCAGTAAATCAGTAAATCAGTAAATCAGTAAATCAGTAAATCAGTAAATCAGTAAATCAGTAAATCAGTAAATCAGTAAATCAGTAAATCAGTAAATCAGTAAATCAGTAAATCAGTAAATCAGTAAATCAGTAAATCAGTAAATCAGTAAATCAGTAAATCAGTAAATCAGTAAATCAGTAAATCAGTAAATCAGTAAATCAGTAAATCAGTAAATCAGTAAATCAGTAAATCAGTAAATTAGTAAATTAGTAAATTAGTAAATCAGTAAATTAGTAAATTAGTAAATTAGTAAATTAGTAAAAAATAATGCATGTCCAATGCATTTCTTATAGAAAATCTTTTTAATCAGCCCATATTTAATTTAGCAAAATAAAACGGACTAACCCCCTTCTCACAAATCGCGTCGAGATAATCAGCTCACCATTGCAGCATTAGCCTGCGCTCTCCCAGATGCTCGGCCTTATGAATATAAGCCACACGTACAGAGTTACGCTCCATATGGCTCATCTGCCGCTCTACTGCATCCCTCGACCATAGGACCATAGACCCTACTTAATCAATGAGCTACAAGCCATCGTCCTGAAAACATGCCCACATACTTCTTTTTTTGTGTCATAACCCATTACTCGTAGAGCCTTGTTCACCGTGTTCTCACTCATCGGTTTACGCGGATCGTGATCGCCAACGAAGATCAGCTCTCGGTTCCCATTCATGCTTTTGATCTTTTCCAAAATAGCTAAGGCCTGACGCGACAAGGGAACAAGATGTGGAGTCCGCATCTTTGAACCACGTTGAGAATGCTTAACACCTTCAAGTGGCTCACGTTCTCCCGGAATCGTCCACATGGCCGTTTCAAAATCTACTTCTGACCAGCGGGCAAAATGTAGCTCGCTTGAACGGATGAAAACTAACAAAGTGAGTACCACGGCCAACCTGGTTAACGGTCTGCCGGAATAATGATCAATGCGATGAAGTAATTCAGGAATACGGTTAAGTTCTAATGCAGCACGATGCTGTCTTTTCGCCGTAGCAACCGCACCGGCAATCTCCTGCGCGGGGTTGTAATCGATTAAGCCACTCTGCACAGCAAAGCGCATAATCGCGGTAGTACGCTGCTGTAAACGGGCGGCGACTTCAAGGGTCCGGATGACTCGACTGCTTTGATGGGTTCAAGTAGGTCTCGCGTTTTCAGTTCTGCCATGTTCCGCTTACCGATAGCAGTAAAGAGATTATCTTCCAGGCTTTTCAATACACGAGCACTATGCGATGCCGACCACTTCTGATTGCTGGCATGCCAGTCTCTGGCGACCACTTCAAACGTTATTGCCTCTTGCTCCAGCTCTACCTTAAGGGCTTCCTTGTTCTCACTGGGATCGACGCTGTTTGCTAACAGCTTACGCGCTTCATCCCGGCGCGCTCTGGCATCAGCCAGCGAAACTTCAGGATATTTTCCCAACTCCAGCATCTTCTCTTTGCCACCAAAGCGATAACGAAGCCGTCAGTATTTAGAACCGCCAGGGTGAACCAGCAACACCATGCCTTAGCCATCAGCCAGTTTATAGGCTTTTACTTCAGATCTTTCAGAACGAACCTTCACACCACTTAGAGTCATGTCGAGTATCCTTTCGAGGGTTCGCGTGCGTATAAATATAATCGAACGGAGATCAACCCGCAGACACACCCACATCAGTTAGTTGATGCAGCTAGAATCAGGTTGGCTTAAGGTAAGTGATTACGGCGACTGAAAAGCGAGGATGTCCCTGCAGTTACCAAACCCCAGAAACAAAAAAAGCCACCCGTAGGTGACTTGATTGCATACTTGGTGCCGAAGGCCGGACTCGAACCGGCACATCTTTCGATGGTTGATTTTGAATCAACTGCGTCTACCGATTTCGCCACTTCGGCACTGAAGAGGATGCGGAAAACGTTGGGGATTATACCGTTACGGCCACCATGCGCAACACTATTCATCCGGGTTGTGCATTAAGCGGCGAAAAAAACAGCGTAGCGTGATATTGCGCGCACGGCCATACGTTGGCCCGGTAATTTGTCCGCTGGCTGGCTACTCGCTGAACAGCACTGCCCTGCTCCTGCAACGATAAATTATGCCGCGTCCGATGTCGTCATACCTATCATGCCCACACGCCCGTTTCATCCCTCTCCATACGAAAAACTCACAACACCCCCGCTTCCCGCGCGTCCTGCTCCCGAACCCCGTTCTCAATCCCCGATCAACACCCCAAAATAAAAGAGCCAACCTCACGGTTGACCCCTTTTGCATGCTCAGCATTGGGCATCAGCGATGCCCATTAGCACTCATTGTTGACAGGATGAGCACCTCAATGCGAATGGTCGTAATCACGCTGTTTCAGCTTGTTCTCAACCTTGTCTTTCGCTTCGCTGGCTTTCTCACTCACTTTCTCAGTCAGGCCGGCTTTGTGGTCGCGCTCGGTGGCTACGCCTGGCGACTGCGTGCCCACACCTGCTGCGGTAGCGGGTTTAACCCCTGCTGCACCGGTTGGTGATAGTTCGTTATCCAGTCCAGCCCGCGCATGGTCGATGTCCACCTCTTGACGACGTACTGTGTCATTAATGGTCTCGGTACGTTCACTGCCGTCAGTACGCACCACCACTTCTTCTTTCACGTGGGTCGTTTTGTTGATCACCGGCTGCTCGTGGGTTTCAGCCACTTCGACGGTTTTCTCGGACCAGTCCACTTCACCTGCCAGTGCCGGTTCATTCACCGAACGACGGAAGATGTCAGCGTGCTGCTCGTGCAGCGAGATATCTTCAGAGACCTGATCCGTCACGGTATAGCGGCGAACCCGGGTCGAACCTTCACTCACCAGACGCTTACCAACTTCAATCTGCTCTTCGGCCAGGCGCAGAATATCTTCTTCGCTCTCATCACCGGTCAGTGAGGTGCGTCGTGGCTCAACCTGTCGATCCTCAAACTGGCGATCGTTGGTCTCTCCGGCAAACTGCTTACCGGCGGTCGGATTAATACCTGCTGCAGGTGCGCCGTTCTCCACTGAGCTTTGCATCCGCGATGGCACATCAACCGAGTCATGCGAATGCAGAATAGTCATGGCACGCGCCAGCTTCTCTTCTTCGGTGCGCAGCGTCAGTACCACGCCGCCTTTATCCATCGCTCTGGTGTAAACATCCGCCTGCTCTTTATCAACGGTGTGGCCAAACAGGCGCTGCCAGATGCTCGGGTGCTTAATTGACTGGCCTTCCTGCTGCAAACGTTCTCCACTGATAAGACTGATGTCCCGATCAGAAAAGCCTGCTTTCACGAGATTTCTTTTCGCGGCCTCTGCCTGAATCGCAGAATCGAACAGTGTTACGATTTTTTCTTGTGCCATGATAGATTCCTCTCTTGTTAGCTGTTTATTACCGATCGTCGTCTCTCTCTACTTTCGCCTGCTGCTCACGTCGGGTAACCACATCCTGAAAAGGAACGCTCTCCTGCACTTTTCGGATGTGAATCTCCTCTTTAAGCACCAGTTTTCTGACTACTTCAATCTCTTCTTCTACTACCGGGACAATCAGTACACCGTTCTCTTCCCTGATTTCGGGCATCGTCTCGACGCGTTGTGCTTTCGCTACATGCTCAACCTCAACCTTCTCCCGGTTAAGCAGCGTACTGATTACCTCGTCATGCTCGGTTGTGGAACGGGTTACGCGGACATGTCCATCGACAACGGTTTGCTTTGTCAGCGCTATCTGCTCTTCCGCGAGTTTCAGCGTTACCTCAGCATCTTTATCGTGTTCTGGCTGCCCCGCCATATATTCGCTCCCGTTAAATCAATACTTTTAAATAATCGCCACAACTGCCTGACACAGTGATTAAGCATGAACACTCTCACGAATTTCGCAAGGCGGAATAAAAAATTCATTGCGTAAAAATAGCGGAAAAATGAGTCATGACAGCGTTATTAAAATGCTGAAATGGCAGAGTATAACTTTAAGCAATAGATCAAAAAAATCATTAAAACAAACAGTTAAGATCAAATAACTCTAACCAACAATCATAACTGCGCAAAAGCACCTACCTTAAAAATAAACATTTAAGCCCAGCGGGGAAATTTACCTTAACCAGGAATTATCCTGCGAAAGATAACAATGATATAAATGAATATTTAAAAATATTACAACCGATAAAATCATATTATCCTTCTGCGCCAGGCGAAGAGGTAAATAATCTACAAATTATCGAAAACGCTATTTAATCTGAGATTACAGAATATTCCCAAAGGCCTTATTAATGGATAAATTCAGGAACTTTCTGCTCGCCAGTGGCTCTTAGCAAGGCTGAAGAGGCCATACAATTACAGACAGAGGTTGAGATGAAACAAGCACAACGCAGCGCGTGGGGATGGGGATTAGCGGCACTGTTGGTGGCGGGCAGTGCATCAGCCGCCAGCTGGCAGGATCAACTGAGCAGTGCGGCATCGCAGCTCAGCCAGCAGAACAGCGGAACGAACTCCGGCACCACTACCGGGACCAGCCAGCAGAATGGCGGTCTGTCGCTCTCTTCCCTGACCGGGTTGCTGAACGGTGGCGACAAAGCGGTCAGCGCTAACAGCATGACCAACGCGGCGGGCGTGATGCAGTATTGCGTCGAGCACAACGTGGTGAAAAACAACGTGCAGTCGGTGAAAGATCAGGTGCTGAGCAAGCTCGGCCTGAACACCACCACCGCGCAGGAACAGAAAACTGACTACACCCAGGGCGTCGCGGGCCTGCTGAATACCGGCAACGGCCAGCAGCTCAACCTGCAGAGCCTGAGCAGCTCGCCGATGGGCGAGAAGCTGAAAACCAAAGCCTGTGACGTGGTGTTAAAACAGGGCAAAAACTTTATCTCCTGATAAAGCCGTCGCGCCGCTGACTCCCCTCTTGCATCGACAAAGCGGGGAGCATTGGCCGGTCCAGTCCTCGCTACATTTCACGCTGTGAACCCCGACACTCCCTTATCCGCACGTTGAGCGCTATAGTGTTGTTTTGATTTCTACAGGACAGCACGCATGAAAGGCATCAACATCGCACTTTACTTCGACCCCGATCGGATTCAGGCCTGCGTTCACGACCAGGACGACAGCTACTTCACCAAAAAATTCGAGTACGACGATGGCGTGATTGAAGAGATCTATCAGTGGCTGGATCAGTATGAGCCAAACCGCACTCACATCTGTCTGATAGAAAACGAAACCGCCGAGCTGCTGGCTGACGAACTGGTCGACAGCGGCTTCCGCGTCCACCAGATCACCATGCACCAGCTACTGAGCTGGTTCGCCTCCGAGCCACCGGCCACGCCAGACGGCACCCCGATGCGCGCCATGCTGCGCTTCCTGGAAGATGAACATCCGCGTGAATATGAATCACGCACGCCGCAAACCGAAGCGCTGATGGAGATGTTTGACGAGCTGGATGCGCTGGAGATGATCGATGATGCGGATGATGAAGATTCGCTGCCTGCCGACCTGCTGCGCGCGATGAAGAAACACAAAATCACCGCCAGCGCCGCCGCCCAGCGTCTGCTGCCGGATATTAACGAACGTATCCGTGAGCATCTGATGCAGTATCCGGAACTGATGACGCCCGAAATTCTGCAGGACTTCTTCCCGGAATTAATCGAAGCGCTGGAGCGTCCGAAACACTAATCACTCACGGATGATTTTAACATGCTGGAGTTAATCAAAGCGGTCAGTCTGGGGCTGGTGGTGCTGTTGCCGCTCGCCAATCCGCTCACTACCGTGGCGCTGTTTCTTGGCCTCGCGGGTGACATGAACTTCGAGGAGCGCAACCGCCAGGCCAGACAGGCTTCCATCTACGTTTTCGCCATCATGCTGGTGGCGTGGTATGCCGGTAATGCGGTGCTGGATACCTTCGGCATCTCGATCCCTGGCCTGCGCATTGCCGGCGGGTTAATCGTGGCGTTTATCGGTTTTCGGATGCTGTTTCCGGCTAAGCCTGCCGGCCATTCTGTCGAAGCAAAGCAGAAACTGGATGAGCTGGAGGAAACCAAAGAGTCGGTGAATATCGCCTTTGTGCCACTGGCGATGCCAAGCACGGCCGGGCCGGGCACCATTGCGATGATCATCTCTTCCGCCTCGACGGTAAGAAGCGGCATCGATTTTCCGGTCTGGGTGGTGAATACCGCGCCGGTGCTGACCTTTCTGCTGGTGAGCCTGATTTTATGGATTTCGCTGCGCAGTTCGGGGGCGATCATGAGAATCGTGGGTAAAAGCGGCATTGAGGCGATTTCGCGCCTGATGGGATTTTTACTGGTCTGTATGGGCGTGCAGTTCGTGATCAACGGCGTGCTGGAAGTGGTGCGCACTTTCCACTAATCATCAATACGCTAAACATAAATAAAGGGTGCCCGTGACCGGGCACCCTTTTCATCTGTTACTTCAGCGTTTTCCGCACTTCAGCAACCTGATCTTTACTCACTTCCGGTGCCTTGTTGCTCCAGCCCTGACGGATAAAGGTCGCCAGCTTCGCCACCTCTTCATCACTCAGACGCTGACCAAAGCCTGGCATCGCCAGTTTCGACGGCGCTTTCTCTGTCGATGGCTGCTGCGCACCGGCCAGGATGGTGTGGATTAATCCGGTTGGATCTTTGGCATTCACGATCGTCGCCTGATCCAGCTCCGGGAAGATCCCCGGTGCGCCTTTGCCGGTAACAAAGTGGCAGGCGCCACAGTTATCCAGATAGAGCCGCTCGCCTTCGCTCAGGTTCTTCGCCGCGGTCAGCTTCGCTTCGGTCGCCTGCTGCGCCTGGACGTTATAAGCCTGCAACGGCGGGTTACCGCCGAGGAATTTCAGGTAGGCGGCAATCGCTTTCAGGTCAGCGTCGGTCATGTGCGAACTGCTGTGCTCAATCACCGAGGTCATCTCGCCGCCCACCGCCGCTTTATCGTTGCGGCCGGTCTGCAGGTAATCCACGATTTCCTGCTCGCTCCAGCGCGGCAGCCCGCGCAGTGACGGCACATCCCAGTTATTCAGGCTACCGCCCGCCAGGAATTTGTCATCACCGCTATCCAGCGCTTTCTCGTTCATGCCCAGACCGCGCGGCGTATGGCAGCTGCCGCAGTGGCCCAGGCTTTCGACGATGTAAGCACCACGATTGATCTCGGCAGAGGCGCCGCCAATCGGCTGGAACGGTTTGTCCGAGGTGAACGCCCAGTTCCAGAAGCGCATGCCCCAGCGCTGGCTGAACGGGAAGCTCAGTTTGGTTTCCGGCGGCTGTTCCGCGCTCGGCTGTACGCCTTTCATAAAGTAGACATACAGCGCGTGCATATCAGCATCGCTGATTTTGGCGTAATCCGGGTATGGCATTGCCGGATAGAGCCGCGATCCGTCCGGTAATACCCCTTTACGCACCGCATCAGAGAACTCCTGTTCGCTGTAGTTGCCGATGCCGTGGGTTTTATCCGGCGTGATGTTAGTGGAGAAGATAGTGCCGAGATTCGACTCAATCGCCAGCCCGCCCGAATAGTCCGGTTTGCCTGGTAATGAGTGGCACGCCATGCAATCGCCCAGCCGGGAGAGATATTCACCCTGCTTGATCAGTTGCGCCTCATCTTCAGCGTGTGCTGGCAGGGCAAAACCGCTGGCCAACAGCACTGCGTTGGCGAATAAAAAGGATGTCAGTTTCAGCTTATTCATGCGCTTATGCCTGTACCAGTGGGCCGGGATTTTTCAGATACTGATCTTTGATCGCCTGTGCCGCCATCAGCGTAATAGCGCCGATGGTGTCGGTCGGGTTCGCCTGGAAGTTCTGCGGGAAGGCGTTGCCGCCCGGCACAAAGACGTTATGCACGTCCCAGCTCTGCAGGTACTTGTTCAGCGCCGAGGTTTTCGGGTTATCGCCCATCACCGCGCCGCCCACGTTGTGGGTAGAGACATACTTGGTCAGGTCAAAGTCCGCGCCCATCGGCAGGAAGCTCATGCTCATGCTGTCCGGGTTCAGCTCTTTAGCGATGTTGCCGACGATGCCTTTCAGGTGCTGCTGCAGCTTGAGCTCATTCTCTTTCCAGTTAAAGGTCATGCGCAGCAGCGGCAGGCCACGATGATCGTTGTAGTTCGGATCGAGATCCAGATAGATATCGCGGTAAGACTGGCAGGTGGTGGTGATACTGATCTTCATTGAATGACCGTACCACTCTTCCAGTCCCTCTTTGTAACCCAGGCCCCAGGTTGGCGTGCCTTTTGGCAGCGCGGTGCTGATTGGCGTACCGGTCGCCTGGGAGCTGTGGATCTTCGCGCCGCCGAGGAAGCCGAGCGATGGGCCGTCGAAGTTGCCTGGCGAGATATCGTTAAACATCTGGCCGGTGGCGCCCGCGGTGGCGTACGGGTTGAAGTTTTTATCTTTGAAGAACAGGGTTGCGCCGCCGTTCGACAGGAAGGCGTAGTTACGTCCTACTACACCCTCTTCGGTGATCGGGTTATACGGCTTGCCGATGCCGGAGAGCAGCATCAGACGCACGTTGTAGAGCTGGAAGCTGCTCAGCACCACAATTTTGGCGGGCTGGAAGCACTCATTGCCCTGTGCATCGATGTAGATCACCCCTTTCGCGGTTTTCTTATCATCGTTCAGCACTACCTTGATCACTTCCGCGTTCACTTCGTAAGAGAAGTTCGGCATCCGCTTCAGCGAATCCATGACCGCGGTTTGTGGCGAGGCTTTGGAGTAGTTGAGGCACGGATATTTACTGCAGTAGCCGCAGTAGTTGCACGGCGCGATCTGGTTGCCGTACGGGTTTTTCCACGCGCGTGACACGCAGGCGGACGGGTTCGGGAACGGATGGTAACCGAGCTTTTTCGCCACTTCCTTGAACATCACGTTGTTCAGCGTGTCATCCAGCGCCGGCAGCGGATAAGGCTCCGAACGCGGTCCTTCAAACGGATCGCCGCCTTCAAGAATCTGGCCGCGCAGGTTGCCGGTGTTACCCGACTGGCCGCAAATCAGTTCGAATTTGTAGTAGTAAGGCTCGATCTCTTCCCAGCTGAACGGGAAATCCATCACCCGCATATCATCCTGCAGAATGCCTGGCTTGTACGCCTCATCGACATAAGTCTTGAGTTTGATATCGGTAGGCGTTGGACGGATCAGTACCGCCGTCCAGTGCAGACCAGAACCGCCGACGCCGGTGCCGGGTGCAAACGCGCCCCATTTACGGGTTGGCAGCGCCGTCTGGCTGCTGTTGTAGCGAACGGTAACCGCCACTTCTGCCGGGGTGGCGAACACTTTGTTGCGCACCGCGTAGGCGTATTCATCCGCCGGTTTAGGGTAGGCGAACTCGTCGTAATCACGATCGCCGCCGCGCTCCAGCGCGCGCACTTCAAGTCCTGCCAGTGCCAGTTCGATGCTCATCAGCGAGCCGGCCCAGCCGAGGCCGCAGACGACGACGTCGACTTCTTTTTTAGTAACCTGTGCCATGATAATCCTGTTTCAAAACCCTGATTCGGAATGCGTCTTACGCGCGCTCGCCTTTAACACTGACCGGACCCAGCGGATACGGAACGTTGTGCTGTTTCACCCATTCGGTGAAGCTGGCACGCGCGCCCGGGAAGCCGATGGCGATCCAGGCTTTCATGCCTTTATTGCCGCCGTACATCGGGTCCGCGAGGTAACCGTGCTTGGTATCTGAAAGCAGCTGGCTGAAGAACTGAGACGCCTTGAGGTTGGGTTCGCCCAGCGCCGCAAAGTCGATGTCGTTTTTATTGACCTGGGTCAGCACCGCATCTTTCTCTTCCAGCGTCAGCGCATGAAACGCTTTCTGGTGAGTGTTCTGCGACCACTGATTAATCAGCCGGATAGCGGTCTGATACATCTGTTGTGGACGGAACGGGATCTGGTAGCCCATGGTGGCGGGCGCCTGAATATTGAACGGGCCCTGCAGGTAGATTTCGCTGCCAAACTCTTCGCTGTGCAGCTGCTGATCGATAAAGATCGGCACGTTGGTTTCCAGCGCGCCTGGCGCTTTACCTTTGCCGCCCGCCGGAATCAAACGATCGGTGGCCGCAAGGATAAACTGCCATTCATCGGCAGAGAAAAAGATGGGTTTATAGTCAGCTAATTCCGGGGCGGCCATCTCTGCAGCCTGGGCGGCAGTGATGCCTTTAAAGACCAGCTCACTTAATGGCAACGCCAGTAATGAGCCCAGCAAAAATTTACGCCTGGTGGTGGGTTTTTGTAACAGCATATCCGCACGACTCTCATCTGCTAAATACCCGACTGACAGGCTACGCAATCGTCAGGCTGGCAGCGCGAGCGGCTGGCAGATTGCCAGTCACTTCAGAGAATCAACGCGCACAGCACAGACGTCTGCAGAACCTACAGGGTGGGTATAATAATTTTTATGTGAATAACGGAACATATCGGTTAATAACCTGGCAATCTTAGGGATATAGATGTGTCTGAATGTAAAAATTGAATTTGAGATGTGTTTTAGTGAAAATTTATCATGGTGTTGCGTTGAGGTTACAGGCTGGTAAAAGTTTTAGATCGAGGAAATTTATTCTAAAACCGCACAATCGTCGGGTAAAGGGCGGTTTTTACCGCGTATCGGCACACTATTATTTTCGGTCAGTCATCATCACGCAGAATAACCGATAAAAAAATATCATACTTCCATACAAGAGAATTATTCTTATTGGCAACATTATATTTACTTTGAGTGTCAGACAATCAGATAGCGCGCAAAATGTGATCGGTGGCGCGGAACCGGCGTTATTTAAATAATGCGCAAAATTCCGTCAGAATAATTACGGTCGGTCACTATCTTTATTTGTTCATTTGCCTGAATCACGCTGGTAATAATTGTGCAAAGCTCAGAACAAACCGGCATTTTGAGTTTTCTCCACGCCAGATAGAGTAGGTTAATCAACTACTCAGGATAACTCTTTATGCGTAAAACGCTTCTTTCACTGCTTACCGCCGTGGCGCTGGCTCACCCGGTGTACGCCGCCACGCCCGCCGATACGCTGGTGATTGCGGTGCCACTCGATGGCATCATCAGTTTTGATCCGGCGGAAAGTTTCGAAACCATCAGTAGCAGCAGCCTGCGTAACATTTATCAAACACTGCTGGAGCCGAATCATCAGGACCCGCAGCAGTTATCGCCACTGGCGGCCAGCCGCTGGCAGCCGGGAAAAACTCCACACAGCCTGGTATTTGATCTCAATCCGCAGGCCCGTTTCGCCAGCGGCAATCCCCTGACGGCCCAGGATGTAGTGTTTTCGTTAACCCGCGCGGTGAAACTCAATAAGGCACCCTCGTTCATCCTGGGTGAATTTGGCTGGACGCCCGACAACATTGACCAGCAGTTTACGGTGATTAACGACCACCAGCTTGAGCTGCGCTGGCCGGCACAAATCGGCAGCGATCTGGCACTGCGACTGCTCACCGCGCCCGTCGCCTCGCTGGTCGACAGCAAGCTGGCGCAACAGCATGCCGCAAACAACGACTACGGCAATGGCTGGCTGAAAACGCATTCCGCCGGTAGTGCCGCCTATGCCATCAAACAGTTTGTGCCGCTGCAGGCGCTGGTGCTGGAAGCCAATCCCAACAGCACGCAGCCGTCGCACCTGAAACGGGTGCTGCTGAAAGGGGTCGCCGAGCCAGGCACCCGTCGTCTGCTGATCCAGCAGGGTGATGTGGATGTCGCCTATCAGCTCGGGCCGGATCAGATCGCCGCGGTGAAAGGCACGAAAGATGTCCGGGTCGATGCCTTCCCTTCCAGCCTGATCTACTACCTCGGCTTTAACACCCAAAGCCCGCAGCAACCGGCGTTGGCTAACCCGGCATTGTGGCAGGCGGCGCGCTGGCTGGTCGATTATGACAGCCTGGCGAATCAGCTGTTAAAGGGGCAATACCGCATTCATCAGAGCTTTTTGCCGGACGGTTTTGATGGCGCGCTGAACAGCACGCCGTTCCATTACGATCTGAAAAAGGCGCAGTCGATTCTGCAACAGGCTGGCATCAAGCCTGGCACCCACATTGCCCTGACGGTGGTCAATCAGCCTCCTTACATCGATGTGGCGCAGGCGCTGCAGGCCAGCTTCGCCAAAGCGGAGGTGAATCTGGATATTCAGCCGGTGGCGGAATCGGAGCTGTGGAGTAAAATGCGCAGCCGCGATTTCCAGGCGATCTTCTCCTACTGGGGCGCGGACTATGTCGATCCCAACACCAACGCCAGCGCCTTTGCCTATAACGTGCCGGGCGGCGGCAAAACGCTGGCGTGGCGGGTCGGCTGGAGCATCCCTGAACTCAGCGCCGCCACCCGTGCCGCAGCCGGTGAGAGCGATGCGGTTAAACGTCGCAGCCGTTACCAGCAATTACAGACCCAGGTGCAGCAGTCATCACCCTTTGTCGTGATGCTGCAGGGCGCGACTCAGGTGGCGGTGCGCAGCAATATCCGCAACGTGCAGCAGGGGATCGGCGTCAGCCTGCTCAATTTCGAAGACGTGCAGAAGTAACCTGGCCCGTTGCTCTGCGGAGCAACGGCCTGCTTTTTGGTGAAAAGTTCTCCGCTTTACCCCGCCCCGCTTGCTATTCTTCAGGCATAACCCCTTGCCTGAGAGTGGAAAATCATGACTTCCCCGCTACTGATTGCCCGCACCATCGACGTTCAGCTTGAACTGTTACCGCAAATGGCCAATCGCCACGGATTAATTACCGGCGCGACCGGCACCGGTAAAACCGTTACCCTGCAAAAGCTGGCCGAATCGTTCTCGTCGATTGGCGTACCGGTGTTTATGGCCGATGTGAAAGGCGATCTGACCGGTGTGGCGATGGCGGGCCAGAGCAGCGAAAAACTCCAGCAGCGGCTGGCCAGCATTGGCGTCACCGACTGGCAGCCGCAAGGCAATCCGGTGATGCTATGGGATATCTTCGGTGAAAAAGGCCATCCGGTGCGGGCGACCGTCTCCGATCTCGGTCCGCTGCTGCTGGCGCGCTTGCTGAACCTTAATGAAGTCCAGAGCGGCGTACTGCAGATCATTTTCCGCATCGCCGACGATCAGGGCTTACTGCTGCTCGATTTCAAAGATCTGCGCGCCATGACGCAGTACATCGGCGACAACGCCAAAAATTTTCAGACCCACTACGGCAACATTAACAGCGCCTCGGTCGGGGCGATTCAGCGCGGCTTGCTGACGCTGGAGCAGCAGGGTGCCGAGCATTTCTTCGGTGAACCGATGCTGGATATCGCCGACTGGATGCGGGTCGACGATCAGGGCAAAGGCTTTATCAATATTCTCTCGGCAGAGAAGCTCTATCAGCTGCCGAAACTCTACGCCACCAGCCTGCTGTGGCTGCTCTCTGAGCTGTATGAGCACCTGCCGGAAGCGGGCGATCCCGATAAGCCGAAGCTGGTATTCTTCTTCGATGAGGCGCATCTGCTGTTTAACGACGCGCCGCCGGTGCTGCTGGAAAAGATCGAACAGGTGATGCGGCTGATTCGCTCCAAAGGCGTTGGCGTCTGGTTCGTCACCCAGAACCCGGCAGACATTCCGGATCGGGTGCTGGGACAGCTCGGCAATCGGGTACAGCACGCCCTGCGCGCCTTTACGCCAAAGGATCAGAAAGCGGTCAAAACGGCCGCCGAAAGTCTGCGCGCTAACCCGGCCTTCAGCAGCGTGGAGGCGATTCAGGCGCTGGGCACCGGCGAAGCGCTGATCTCTTTTCTCGATGCCAAAGGCAGCCCGTCGGTGGTCCAGCGGGCGATGGTGATTGCGCCCGGATCACGCATGGGACCGGTAACGGCCGATGAACGTAACGGGCTGATCAACCACTCGCCGCTGTATGGCAAATATGACAGCGAGGTCGATCGCGAATCAGCCTTTGAACGGCTGCAGCAGGGCTTTCAGGCCAGCGGCGAACAGACCAATGCGCCGCCCGCCAAAGGCAACAGCGTGGCCGTTGATGAGGGCATTCTCGGCGGACTGAAAGAGATTCTGTTTGGCCATACCGGGCCACGCGGCGGTAAGCACGATGGCGTAGTGCAGACCATGGCGAAAAGCGCCACCCGCCAGATAACTAACCAGATCATCCGCGGCGTGCTCGGCAGCCTGCTGGGTGGCCGCCGCCGCTGAACAACGCGCTCTGCTAAGATCGGGATATGGATAAACAACACGAACTGAAACGGACCAAACGTCTGGCGCTGCTGCTGCTGTTACTGGCCGCCGCCACCTTCATCATCACCCTGTTTCTGCCGCCCGGCTTCTGGGTCAGCGGCGTGAAAGCGATAGCGGAAGCGGCGATGGTCGGCGCGCTGGCTGACTGGTTTGCGGTAGTGGCGCTGTTTCGCCGGGTGCCGGTGCCTTTTATCTCGCGTCATACCGCGATTATTCCGCGCAACAAAGACCGTATCGGTGAGAATCTCGGCCGCTTCGTGCAGGAGAAGTTTCTCGATACCGATTCTCTGCTGAGCCTGATACGCCGTCACGATCCGTCGCACCTGCTGGCGCAGTGGCTGAATGCGCCCGGCAATGCCGATCGCATCGGGCGGCATCTGCTGCAGGTGATGCGCGGCTTCCTCGATCTGACCGACGACACGCGTATTCAGAACTTCATGCGCCGCGCGGTGCATCGCGCTATCGATAAGGTCGATCTGACGCAGACCAGCGCGCTGATCCTGGAGAGCCTGACCAAAAATAATCGTCATCAGGCGCTGCTGGACGCGGCGATCGAGCAGCTGCTGGCGCTGCTGCATAAGCCCTCAACCCGCGAGTTCATTGCGCAGCAACTGGTGCGCTGGCTGAAGCGTGAGCATCCGATCAAAGCCAAAATGTTGCCGACCGAGTGGCTGGGCGAGCACAGCGCTGAACTGGTGGCGAACGCGGTCGATTCGCTGCTGGATGATGTGGCGCTGGATCAGGGGCACGAGCTGCGTCTCGGCTTTAACCGGGCGGTGGAGCGCCTGATCGTTAAACTGCAAACCGACCCGGAGATGGCGGAGCGCGCCGAGGTGATCAAGAGCTGGCTGAAAGAGGATGCCACGCTTAATCGCTACATCGGCGAGCTGTGGAACGATATGCGTAACTGGCTGAAAGCGGACCTCAGCAGCGACGATTCGCGGGTGCAGGAGAAAGTGCGCGGCGCGGCGCTGTGGCTGGGCGAAACCCTGGCTGCCGATCCGGCGCTGCGTGACTCGATGAACCAGCACCTCGAACAGGCGGCGCGCAGCGTAGCGCCGGAGTTTGCTGGCTTCCTGACGCGCCATATCAGCGACACCGTGAAGAGCTGGGATGCGCGCGAGATGTCACAGCAAATCGAGCTGAATATCGGCAAAGACCTGCAGTTTATTCGCATCAACGGCACGCTGGTGGGCGGTACCATTGGTCTGATTCTCTATCTGCTGTCGCAGTTGCCAGCCGCTCTGCCCGCATTGTCTGGCTGGATAACAGGCTGGATAAATAGCGTGGCCTGAAGCCGCTTTCCGCCGCTGAAACAGCGGTTTCCGGAGAGCTCATTCGTAAAGCGATGGAAGCCTGCGCCTGCAGCCAATCATCACCGGCCACCGATGCGCTTTTGCCTCTTTGCGAAAGGCGTATGCTTCCTGAGCCGGCAGGTTAAAAACAAAAAGGCCGCTTGCGCGGCCTTTTTCAGTTGCGGTGCTCGCTTAGCGCCGCTTGATCAGCATAAACAAGCTGATGGCGAAGAACGCGAAGCTCGGCAATATCGCCCCCAGAATCGGCGGCAAGCCGTAAACCAGGCTGAGCGGGCCGAAAATCTGGTCCAGCACGTAGAACAGGAAGCCGAAGCTGATGCCGGTGACTACCCGCACCCCCATCGACACGCTGCGCAGCGGGCCAAAGATAAACGACAGCGCCATCAGCATCATCACCGCCACCGACAGCGGCTGGAAGATCTTGCCCCACATATTCAGCAGATAACGCCCGGACTCCTGGCCGCTCTGCTTGAGATATTTGCTGTAGTTATACAGGCCGCGAATCGACAGCGCGTCCGGATCGAGTGCCACCACGCCGAGTTTGTCCGGCGTCAGGTTGGTTTTCCATTCGCCACTGAGGCTTTGCGAGCCGGTAATCTGCTTAGGATCGGTCAGGTTTGACTCATCCACCTGCGACAGAATCCAGCGCTTTTTCGCCGCATCCCAGATAGCGGTCGCAGCGAAGCGTACGCTCTGCAGCCGACGCTGATCGTTGAAGCTGTAAATGCTGACACCATCAATTTCATTGTCGCCTTTGATACGCTCAATGAAGATGAAGTTGTTGCCATCTTTCGCCCACAGGCCATTTTGCGTCGACACCAGCGCGCCGCCAAACAGCTGCTGCGCCCGGTAGTTACGTGCCATCTGCTCGCCCGAAGGCGCGACAAATTCGCCAATCGCCATGGTCAGCAGCACCAGCGGAATCGCGGTTTTCATCACCGACAGCGCCACCTGCATACGGGTGAAACCGGCGGCCTGCATCACCACCAGCTCACTGCGCTGCGCCAGCGTCCCCAGCCCCAGCAGTGCGCCGAGCAGCGCCGCCATCGGGAAGAAGATTTCAATGTCTTTCGGCACGCTGAGCAGGGTGTAATAACCGGCGGAGAGCGCGCTGTAGCTGCCCTGGCCGGTTTTACGCAGCTGATCGACGAACTTGATGATGCCGGAGAGCGACACCAGCATGAACAGCGTCAGCATGATGGTATTGAAGATGGTTTTGCCGATATAGCGGTCAAGTACGCGAAACATCAGACCGATCCTCCGCGTGTGAAGCGGGCACGGACCCGACGCATCGGCACCGTATCCCACAGGTTAAGCAGTACCGCCAGCAGCAGATAGCCGATATTCACCACCCACATCCAGACGGCCGGATCGAGCCGCCCTTTCGCCCCGCTCGACTTCAGCGAGCTTTGCAGCAGGAAGAAGATCAGATAGAGCAGCATCGCAGGCAGCATCGACAGCACCCGGCCCTGACGTGGATTGACCACGCTGAGCGGCACCACCATCAGCGCCATCACCAGCACCGAAAACACCAGCGTCAACCGCCAGTGCAGCTCGGCGCGGAAGGTTGGCGAATCGTTGCCGAACAGGCCGGTAAAGCTCGACTGCTCCGCATCATTCGGGTCCAGCGTCGCCTCTTTGTAGCCGACGCGCGCCTGATAGTTGGTGAAGTCAGTGATGCGGAAGTCGCGCAGCAAGGCGGTGCCCTCAAAGCGGGTGCCTTTATCCAGCGTCACCACCTGCGAACCGTCTTTATACTGTTCCATATGACCGCTGTCAGCCAGCACCACCGACGGCCGCGCGTTGCCTTTTGGCCGTAACTGCGCCAGGAACACGTTGCCGAACTGGTTGCCTTTGACATCCTCGATGAACAGTACCGCGTTGCCATCGCTGGAGGTCTGGAACTGCCCGGCCGCCAGCGCCGCCGTACCTGGATTGGCTTTGGCGTTCTGGGTCACTTCATCCTGATAACGGGATGACCAGGGACCGAGCCAGATGACATTCACCGCCGCCACCAGCGAGGTAAACAGCATCAGGACCATCGCCGCCTTGACCAGCACGGCTTTACTCAGGCCGCAGGCGTGCATCACGGTAATTTCACTTTCCGTGTAGAGTCGTCCCAGCGTCATCAGGATCGCCAGAAACAGACTCAGGGGCAGTATAAGTTGTGCCATTTCAGGCACACCCAGTCCTAACAGAGTCAGAACGAGGTTTGTCGGCACTTCGCCATCCACCGCGGCTCCTAAAATCCTGACTAACTTCTGGCAAAAGAAGATTAATAGCAGGATGAAGAGGATAGCCAGCTGGCTTTTGAGCGTTTCCCGAACCAGATATCTAATGATGATCACGCTTAGTACGCCTGTGAAAACTTGTCTTTTTGCAGGAAAATCGCTAGTTTCAACGCTTATTTGCCATTTTTCTTCATCAATGGCCGTCATCGTAGCTAAAATTGTATGACAAACGCGCATGGGTGGTGGAAAAACAACATCTTGTCACCCTGATTCATTATGACCTCCAGCGGCAGATTGTCATGCTGCCACGATGAATAAATGGGTCATGAGCGCGCTACATTCTAGCGGCAGCAGCGGCCGTTGTCTTTAAGATTCAGGAGAGTGCATGGAGTTCAGTGTAAAAAGCGGAAGCCCGGAAAAACAGCGCAGTGCCTGCATTGTCGTTGGCGTTTTCGAACCGCGCCGTCTGTCACCGATTGCCGAACAGCTGGATAAAATCAGCGACGGCTATATCAGCGCCCTGCTGCGCCGTGGCGAGCTGGAAGGAAAAGTAGGCCAGACACTGCTGCTGCATCACGTGCCCAACATCCTCTCTGAGCGGATTCTGCTGATTGGCTGCGGCAAAGAGCGCGAGCTCGACGAGCGTCAGTATAAGCAGGTCATCCAGAAAACCATCAATACGCTGAACGATACCGGCTCAATGGAAGCGGTCTGCTTCCTGACCGAGCTGCACGTCAAAGGCCGTAACACCTACTGGAAAGTGCGTCAGGCGGTCGAAACCTCGAAAGAGGCGCTGTATAACTTCGATCAACTGAAGAGCAACAAGGCGGAACCCCGTCGTCCGCTGCGCAAGCTGGTATTTAACGTACCGACCCGCCGTGAACTGACCAGCGGTGAGCGCGCGATCCAGCACGGTCTGGCGGTCGCAGCCGGGATGAAAGCGGCGAAAGATCTCGGTAATATGCCGCCAAACATCTGTAACGCAGCCTATCTTGCTTCGCAGGCGCGCCAGCTGGCGGATGCCTTCAGCAAAAATGTCACCACCCGCGTCATCGGCGAACAGCAGATGAAAGAGCTGGGGATGAACGCCTATCTGGCGGTCGGTGCCGGTTCGCAGAACGAATCGCTGATGTCGGTGATTGAGTACAAAGGCAACCCGGATGCCGACGCACGCCCTATCGTGCTGGTCGGTAAAGGCCTGACCTTCGACTCCGGCGGTATCTCGATTAAGCCGTCCGACAGCATGGACGAGATGAAATATGATATGTGCGGCGCGGCCTCGGTCTATGGCGTAATGCGCATGGTGGCCGAGCTTAACCTGCCGCTCAACGTGGTCGGCGTGCTGGCCGGTTGTGAAAACATGCCGGATGGCCGGGCGATGCGTCCGGGCGACGTGCTGACCACCATGTCTGGTCAGACGGTGGAAGTGCTGAATACCGATGCCGAAGGCCGTCTGGTCCTGTGCGATGCGCTGACCTATGTCGAACGTTTCGATCCGGAAGTGGTGATTGACGTCGCGACCCTGACCGGTGCCTGCGTGATTGCGCTGGGCCACCACGTCAGCGGTCTGCTGTCGAACCATAATCCGCTGGCGCATGAGCTGATCAGCGCCTCTGAGCAGTCGGGTGACCGCGCCTGGCGTCTGCCGATGGCGGATGAGTATCAGGAGCAGCTGGAGTCCAATTTTGCCGACATGGCTAACATTGGCGGCCGGCCTGGCGGCGCGATTACCGCCGCCTGCTTCCTGGCGCGCTTTGCCCGCAAATATAACTGGGCGCACCTCGACATCGCCGGTACCGCATGGCGTTCAGGCAAAGCCAAAGGCGCCACCGGTCGTCCGGTGCCGATGCTGTCGCAGTTTCTGTTGAATCGGGCAGGATTGAACGGCGACGATTGATCGCCTCAATGCTGACTACAAGGGCGGATGAGATTCCGCCCTTGATCTTCTGACGAGCAAACTGATGAAAAACGCAACCTTCTACGTGCTGGAAACCGATGCACCGAGCGACGGCCTGAGCGCCATTGAAGCGCTGGTGTGCAATCTGGCGGAAACACGCTGGCGGGCCGGAAAGCGGGTGTTGATCGCCTGTGAAGATGAGCAGCAGGCAATTCGTCTCGACGAAGCACTGTGGCAACGACCGGCAAACGCCTTCGTGCCGCATAACCTTGCCGGTGAAGGCCCGCGCTACGGCGCGCCGGTTGAACTGGCCTGGCCGCAGCGTCGCGGCAGTTCGCCGCGCGACCTGTTAATTAGCCTGCTGCCACAGTTCGCAGATTTTGCTACTGCTTTCCATGAAGTGATAGACTTCGTTCCTTACGAAGAATCTCTCAAACAGCTGGCGCGCGACCGCTATAAAGCGTACCGCAGCGTTGGTTTCCAATTGAATACGGCAACGCCGCCACAGCCGCAAACGACATAGCAGAAATGGAAAAGACATATAACCCGCAAGATATCGAGCAGCCGCTTTACGAGCATTGGGAAAAGCAGGGCTACTTCAAACCGAATGGCGATACCAGCCAGGAAAGCTTTTGCATCATGATCCCGCCGCCGAACGTCACCGGTAGCTTGCACATGGGTCACGCTTTCCAGCAAACCATCATGGATACCATGATTCGTTACCAGCGTATGCAGGGGAAAAATACCCTGTGGCAGGCCGGTACCGACCATGCGGGCATCGCCACGCAGATGGTGGTTGAACGCAAGATTGCGGCTGAAGAGGGCAAAACGCGCCAGGATTATGGCCGTGATGCGTTCATCGACAAAATCTGGCAGTGGAAAGCGGAATCCGGCGGCACCATCACCCGTCAGATGCGCCGTCTCGGCAACTCCGTTGACTGGGAGCGCGAGCGCTTCACCATGGACGAAGGGCTGTCCAATGCGGTGAAAGAGGTGTTCGTCCGCCTCTATAAAGAGAACCTGATTTACCGTGGCAAGCGCCTGGTCAACTGGGACCCTAAACTGCGCACCGCCATCTCTGACCTGGAAGTGGAAAACCGCGAGAGCAAAGGCTCGATGTGGCACATCCGCTATCCGCTGGCCAACGGCGCGAAAACCGCTGACGGTAAAGATTACCTGGTGGTCGCCACCACCCGTCCGGAAACCCTGCTGGGTGATACCGGCGTGGCGGTGAACCCGGAAGATCCGCGCTACAAAGATCTGATTGGCAAATTTGTTATGCTGCCGCTGGTGAACCGTCTGATCCCGATTGTTGGCGATGAACATGCTGACATGGAAAAAGGCACCGGCTGCGTCAAAATCACGCCAGCACATGACTTTAACGACTACGAAGTCGGTCGTCGTCATAAGCTGCCGATGATCAACATTCTGACCTTTGACGGTGATATCCGCGAGCGCGCCCAGGTGTATGACACCAACGGCGAAGTCAGCGATGCCTGTTCCGATGAGATCCCGGCGGCGTTCCAGAAGATGGAGCGTTTTGCGGCGCGTAAAGCGATTGTCGCAGCCGTTGATCAGCTCGGCCTGCTCGAAGAGATCAAACCGCACGACCTGACCGTCCCTTACGGCGACCGTGGCGGCGTGGTCATTGAGCCGATGCTGACTGACCAGTGGTACGTGCGCACCGCCCCGCTGGCGAAAGTCGCGGTGGAAGCGGTTGAAAACGGCGACATTCAGTTTGTGCCGAAGCAGTACGAAAACATGTACTTCTCCTGGATGCGTGATATCCAGGACTGGTGTATCTCCCGTCAGCTGTGGTGGGGTCACCGCATTCCGGCGTGGTATGACAACAACGGTCACGTCTACGTCGGCCGCACCGAAGACGAAGTGCGCGCTGAAAACAACCTGGCCGCCGATGTGGCGCTGCGTCAGGATGATGACGTGCTGGACACCTGGTTCTCCTCAGGCCTGTGGACTTTCTCGACCCTGGGCTGGCCGGAAAACACCGAAGCGCTGCGCACCTTCCATCCGACCAGCGTGCTGGTGAGCGGCTTCGACATCATCTTCTTCTGGATTGCCCGCATGATCATGCTGACCATGCACTTCATCAAAGATGAAGATGGCAAACCGCAGGTGCCGTTTAAAACCGTCTACATGACCGGTCTGATTCGTGATGAAGAAGGCCAGAAAATGTCAAAATCCAAGGGCAACGTGATTGACCCGCTGGATATGGTTGACGGTATTTCGCTGGAAGCGCTGCTGGAAAAACGCACCGGTAACATGATGCAGCCGCAGCTGGCTGAGAAGATCCGTAAACGCACCGAGAAGCAGTTCCCGAACGGCATTGAGCCGTCAGGCACCGATGCGCTGCGTTTCACTCTCGCCGCCCTCGCCTCAACCGGTCGCGACATCAACTGGGACATGAAGCGCCTGGAAGGTTATCGCAACTTCTGTAACAAGCTGTGGAACGCCAGCCGCTTTGTGCTGATGAACACCGAAGATCAGGATTGCGGCCAGAACGGCGGCGAAATGACGCTGTCGCTGGCGGATCGCTGGATTCTGACCGAGTTCAACAGCACGGTGAAAGCCTACCGTGACGCGCTGGATAGCTACCGTTTCGATATCGCGGCTAACCTGCTGTATGACTTCACCTGGAACCAGTTCTGTGACTGGTATCTGGAGCTGACCAAGCCGGTGATGAACAGCGGCAGTGAATCTGAACTGCGCGGCACCCGTCATACGCTGGTTAACGTGCTGGAAGGCTTGCTGCGTCTGGCGCACCCGATTATTCCGTTTATCACCGAAACCATCTGGCAGCGCGTGAAGGGGCTGAAAAACATCAGCGACGACACCATCATGCTGCAGCCTTTCCCGCACTACGATGTGGCGAAAGAAGATGCCGAAGCCAAAGCGGATATCGAGTGGATGAAACAGGCGATCGTCGCGGTGCGTAATATTCGTGCTGAGATGAACATTGCGCTGAGCAAACCGCTGGACGTGCTGCTGCGCGACTGCTCACCGGCCGCACTGCGTCGGGTGGAAGCGAACCGTAACTTCCTGTCGCGCCTGGCGCGTCTGGAAAGCCTGACCATTCTGCCAGCGGGCGAGAAAGGCCCGGTCTCGGTGACCAAGATCGTTGAAGGCGCAGAGCTGCTGATCCCGATGGCGGATCTGGTGGATAAAACCGCTGAGCTGGAGCGTCTGGCGAAAGAGCTGGTTAAGCTGGATGTGGAAATCGAGAAGATCGAGACCAAGCTGGCGAACGAAGGCTTTGTCTCCCGCGCTCCGGAAGCGGTCGTGGCGAAAGAGCGTGAACGCGTGGCCGAACTGCAACAATCAAAAGCAAAACTGATTGAACAGCAGGCGGTGATTGCGGCGCTCTGATTGACAGATTGCCCTGCCCTGAACAAACCCTGCGCTCGCGCAGGGTTTTTTATTTATAAATGGTAATAAAGGTAAGCGTTTAGCAAGGTGCAGACTTAATCACAGAGTAAACCCGGCGACTGTTCTGCCCTGCCCACCTGCCGCAGACAAAAGAACCTGGCTTAGACTAGCGATTTCAGGAATGATGAAAGACTGGTTATAACGCAAAACGTTGATTAAGTAATAAATCAGGTGTGTTATTTAACAGGCATAATCATTGTTGTGATGAACCGTCCTCCGGCCTCACCTCGCCTTTTTGACCCGCATAACGCTTTTTTAATACAGCCAGGCATCTTTTTTGCCAGTATCCTCCGGTGGGTAATTTATTAAGTGCGGCACTGGTTAGTATAAAGTACGCTTCTGTTTCATTCTGGGTGGGTTCAATAAATGGCAGCCCGCATATACTATTAATATTATTTTCATTAACGAACTTCAATACTTCTTCAGGGTTCTCAGGTAAGGCATAGGCCATAGAGATATTCAAACCTTCCTGAAATGATGTTATCCCTAAGAAGGGTGATTGATTAAGGATGGGATAAAGTGCTATCCAGCGTGGTCTGCCCTGAGAAAGATATTCAGATATCTGGTCATAATCAACGTCTGAGAGAGGGCTATTGTCGTTATTCATGGAGGCCGTAAGCACTTTATCTGACAAAACCTGTTCAGCAGATTGAGGGTTTCCTGATGCGCAGGCCACCGCAAACAAGGTTAAGACTACGATAATAAGCCATTTCATTTCACGATTAACTCCCTGTCGCCGCTATCTGCAATGCTCTTCCTGACATTAAAAGAGGCAACAATACAGCCATTGGAGGCAGTACCAAAGCCATTATCTCCATGAATAAGGAATCCAGCGCGACCACACATATTATTGCCTGCATAAGGCGTCAGACGGAGAACAAATCGTCCGGCTGTCGGATGCTTTGCCACCGGATGGCCAATCTTATACTTGCCCGCAGGCAAAGGGCCTTTGTTAACTTCACATGCTAATGCAGGATCGTCTTTGTATCCTTCAGCTCCGGCATATAATGCATCGAATTTATAGACACCATCTCGTGTAAAAGATCGCTTTCTCACGTCATAAACCCATGTCATACCTGCTCCTTACAATGACGCAAAGAGGTGCGACGCCATTAAATAGTTGGATTACGCGCGTTCCTTCCATGAATCGGAATGCTGAATATTACCATCGCAATACTTCCAGGTGATTTTTTCGTAGCGCAGCGTCACTGACTCAAGATGGTTCATATTTTCAATCGATTTAATGTTATGCATAAGTGGGTTAACTGACACCACTTTTACCCCTTCAATGAACATGTTGAAGTACTCTTCCTCCTGGCCTGCATGATTAATGCGATACCATTTTATTTCAGCTGATTTAAGTGTTTGTCCGGAGGATACTGCCTTGTAGAGATAAGGGCTGGATGAATCAAATTCTTTTTCGAACTCCAATGCACTGTGAATACGCGTTCCGGTGAGTTTGCCCGTGTGGGGATCAACAGGAATGCTCAACCCATGCATGAAACTAAGAACTTCGATACTTCCTTCCCGATGCTGAACATCAACTGAACCTTTGATATCTGCGCCGCCATCATCTTTTAACCAGAGGTAAGCTGGAATTGCCATGAAATTAATCCCTTAAATAGCGTTAAAGATCTTAACTTACAGCAGTAAACCACTGGAATTTTGATTCAAATCAAATAAAATAAAAGCAGCCAATTAAAAACCTGGATAATTAAGTCAGGGGAATAATTATTTATTATTAAATGAACCAGTGACGACAACAGAGAGAATAATTAATTAAATCACCATAAAAAGGATAAATGCACATTTAATGCCTGTGTGAATTATCACAAATATTGCTTTTACATGACGATAATGTTATTTCTGGTGTATGTCTAATTGAATTGCACAATCCAATCCCAACATGATTTCTGACTCTCAGCACCTCCAGGTGCGGCCGATTACTGCCGCCGACAATCCGCATATTGCCCAGGTAATCCGCGACGTTTCAGCGGAGTTCGGCCTGACGGCGGATAAGGGATACACCGTATCCGATCCGCAACTTGACCACCTGTTTGAGTTGTACAGCGCCGAACAGAGCGCCTACTGGATTATTGAGGCTGACGGCAAGGTGGTCGGCGGCGGCGGCGTAGCGCCACTGGCCTGCAGCGCGCCCGATATCTGCGAACTGCAGAAGATGTATTTCCTGCCTGTGGTACGCGGTCAGGGACTGGCGCGCGAGCTGGCGCTGCGGGCGCTGGATCATGCCCGTCAGCACGGTTTTCGTCGCTGCTACCTCGAAACCACGGCCAGCCTGACCAGAGCGATTAAGCTGTATGAATCGCTGGGCTTTGAGCATATCGACAGCGCCATGGGCTGTACCGGTCACGTTGACTGTGAAGTGCGAATGCTGAAAAACCTGTAACCGCTGCGGGCCACTGCACCGTCAGCCCAGTCTCTTTAGCTGTAACGCTGCGGTTCAGAAGGTCGGTACGCCACTGTGAAAACGTAATTCGCCGTCCGGCTCGCTGATCAATCGCGCTTCGGTTTCGCCAATCGCCCGTACCCGTGGCGCGATATCTTTCGCTGAGATCTGCGCCGCCAGGGTTAAATAGTCCTGATAGTGGCGCGCTTCTGAGCGCAGCAGTGAGATATAAAACTTCTCCAGCTCGCTATCCAGCCACGGCGCCAGCGCCGCAAACCGCTCGCAGGAGCGCGCTTCAATGTAAGCACCGCAAATCAGCTTATCCACCAGCGTCTCCGGCTCATGGGTTGTCACTTCACGCAGCAGGGACTTCGCATAGCGGCTGGAGGTGATCTTCTGATAGACCAATCCGCGCGACTGCATAATTTCCCATACCTGATAGAAGTGATGCAGCTCTTCTTTAATCAGCAGCACCATCTTTTCCACCAGCTCATCCGCCCACGGCAGTTCATTGCGGACGATGATGCGTTTGGTGAGATTTTTATGGGCATTGATAAAGTCGCTGTCGCTATCTTCGCGGAAGATAAAATCTTCGTACGGTTTCAGCCAGCCGAGGATCGCCTCACCGCTGGGTTTGTCAGCCACATATTTACGGATCAGCCAGACCGCGGTCTGCGCGGCTTTCAGTTCGCACACCAGGTGATCGGTTAACAGCAGGGTCAGATTTTCCGGTTTACGCGCCTCATCAATCCAGGCTTGTGGCGTGCGGCAGTGCAGAAACTGATAAATGGGTTCAAGTAAGGGTGCGTAGTTCATGGTGTTAAAACAGGGCTGGAAAAGAAGAGAGGCGGAGAATTCCCCGCCCTGCGCGACTTAGTGGCGAATGCCATTATCATCTTCATCGTCGATGGCGTCTTCGTCATCTTCATCTTCGGCGTCCGGGTCTTCGAAGTAGGTGCCCCAGCCGTCGTAGTCGACATTGTATTTACCGATCAGGTTCACCAGTTGCTCAACCTGCACATCAATCAGCTCTGGCTTCAGCGCCGATTCACTGATGATGTCAACGCACATCACGGTCGTCCCATCTTCCAGCTCCAGCTCTTCCGGCTCGGTCACTTCATAACCCAGCTTGAAGGCGTCAACTGCGGCCTTTTCCAGTGAATCGAAGTTGTTGCACGAGAGATGATGCTCGATGGTATAAAGCGCATCGGGATCGCTGCCATCCTCCAGCAGCTCTTCAATGATCAGGCGCGTCTCTTCACGCTGCTCTTCCAATAATGCTTCATATGCCATAACGATGTCCTCTCTGAGTTCGGCAATAAACAATTATTTTCCCACACTGCCTGTCGCGCCACTACACAAAACGAAAAGTTTATTCTCGCCGGGGTTGAAAATGCATATTCATACGGTTAGATTGAATTTTAATTCATTTTTATGGTTACCGGAGTGTTGTATGAGTCAGCTGTATCAGCGCCATTTCCTCAGGCTACTGGATTTTACCCCGGCCGAAATTAATTACCTGCTTACCCTTGCTGCGGAATTAAAACGCGCGAAAAAAAGTGGCAGTGAAGTCCCGACCCTGAAAGGCAAAAATATCGCGCTCATCTTCGAAAAAGACTCGACCCGTACCCGATGCTCTTTCGAAGTTGCCGCTTACGATCAGGGTGCTAACGTCACTTATCTCGGTCCGAGCGGCAGCCAGATCGGGCATAAAGAGTCGATGCGCGACACCGCGCGGGTACTGGGCCGGATGTATGACGGTATCCAGTATCGCGGTTACGGCCAGGAGCTGGTGGAAACCCTGGCGGAGCACGCTGGCGTGCCGGTGTGGAATGGACTGACCACGGAGTTTCATCCGACACAGCTGCTGGCCGATCTGCTGACCATGCAGGAGCATCTGCCAGGCAAAACGCTCAGCCAGATGACGCTGGTTTACGTCGGCGATGCCCGCAATAACATGGGCAACACCATGCTGGAAGCGGCGGCGCTGGTCGGGCTGGATCTGCGTCTGGTGGCACCGCAGAGCTGCTGGCCAGAGGCGCAGCTGGTGGAGCAGTGTCGCGACGTGGCGCAGCAGACCGGCGGCAAAATCACCCTCACCGATAACATTGCTGACGGCGTCAAAGGTGCAGACTTTATCTACACCGACGTCTGGGTGTCGATGGGCGAAGCCAAAGCGGTGTGGGAAGAGCGTATCGCCCTGCTGCGTGACTTTCAGGTTAACCGGGCGATGCTCGATCTGACCGGCAATCCGCAGGTGAAATTCCTGCACTGTCTGCCCGCTTTCCATGACGATCAGACCACGCTGGGCCGGCAGATGGCGGAACAGTACGATCTGCCGAACGGCATGGAAGTGAGTAACGAGGTGTTTGAATCACCGCACAGTATCGTGTTCGATCAGGCGGAAAACCGGATGCACACCATCAAAGCGGTGATGGTGGCGACGCTGGGGCAACGCTGATGCAGATTCCCGGCGTCTGCCTGTATCAGCCAGGCACGGCAGCCCAATCGCCCCGCTTCGGGGCCAGCGCAAACGGTTTCCTCGCGCACGATTTTCCCTTGCTGCCCGGCAGCGAATGGGTATAATGCGCCACAATTTGCCGGAGGAAATATGCTACAGCGCAGCGGACAATTTGACGCTCAATCACGCCTGACCACAGGCGGCGCCGCTGTTTCTTTCGGTCATCGACCCGATCTTAAAAAAGCCCCTTAATCAGGGGCTTTTTTTTGTCCGCAATCCGGCCGCGCAGAGGAGAAAGCTATGGCTAACCCGCTATATCGCAAGCACATTATTTCGATCAACGACCTCAGCCGTGACGAGCTGGAACTGGTGCTGCATACCGCTGCACAGCTCAAAGCGCACCCGCAGCCGGAGCTGCTGAAGCATAACGTGATCGCCAGCTGCTTTTTTGAAGCCTCGACCCGCACCCGGTTGTCGTTTGAGACGGCGATCCATCGTCTCGGCGCATCGGTTGTGGGTTTTGCCGACGGCAGCAATACCTCGCTGGGCAAGAAAGGCGAAACCCTGGCCGACACCATCTCCGTGATCAGCACCTATGTTGATGCGATTGTGATGCGTCATCCGCAGGAGGGCGCGGCGCGGCTGGCAACGGAGTTCTCTGGCGGCATCCCGATTCTCAACGCCGGTGACGGAGCCAACCAGCATCCGACCCAGACGCTGCTCGATCTCTTCACCATTCAGGAGACCCAGAGTCGCCTGAACCAGCTCAATGTGGCGATGGTCGGCGACCTGAAATATGGCCGCACCGTGCACTCCCTGACACAGGCGCTGGCGAAGTTTGATGGCAACCGCTTCTTCTTTATCGCCCCCGATGCGCTGGCGATGCCGGCTTACATCACCGATATGCTGGATGAGAAAAACATCGCCTGGTCACGGCATGACAGCTTTGAAGAGGTGATGCCGCAGCTCGATATCCTCTACATGACGCGGGTACAGAAAGAGCGGCTCGATCCGTCGGAGTATGCCAACGTCAAAGCGCAGTTCATTCTGCGGGCCGCCGATCTGGCGACGGCGCGTGACAACATGAAGGTGCTGCATCCGCTGCCGCGCATCGACGAAATCACCACCGATGTCGATAAAACCCCCTACGCCTGGTACTTCCAGCAGGCCGGAAACGGCATCTACGCGCGTCAGGCTCTGCTGGCGCTGGTATTAAACAGCGAACCCGCCCTGTAAGGAGATCCTCAGATGACACACGACAACAAATTGCAGGTCGAAGCGATCAAGCGCGGCACGGTAATCGACCATATCCCGGCCCAGGTCGGATTCAAACTGCTCTCCCTGTTCCGTCTGACCGAGACCGATCAGCGCATCACCATCGGCCTGAATCTGCCGTCAGGCGAGATGGGCCGCAAAGATCTGATCAAGATTGAAAACACCTTTCTGACCGACGACCAGGTCAACCAGCTGGCGGTCTATGCGCCCCATGCTACGGTCAACCGCATCGACGATTACGAAGTGGTGGCGAAGATCGCCCCGACGCTGCCGGAGCACGTTGAGCGGGTGCTGACCTGCCCGAACAGCAACTGCATCAGCCGCAGCGAACCGGTCTTCTCCAGTTTTGCGGTGAAGCAGCGCGCCGATGATGTTCATCTGAAGTGCAAATATTGTGAAAAAGAGTTCGCGCGCCATGTGGTGTTGGGTCACTGGTAATCGTTCCGGCCGACCCTATAATGGTCAGCACCGGCGGGCTCACCGCCCTACTGCCTTATTCAAGGAGCAATAATGTCTCGTGAAATCAGTACTGAAAAAGCCCCTGCCGCCATCGGCCCCTATGTTCAGGGTGTCGATCTCGGCAGCATGATCATCACCTCCGGTCAGATCCCGGTCGATCCGGCCACCGGCATGGTCGCCGATGACGTGACCGCCCAGGCGCGTCAGTCGCTGGAAAACGTGAAGGCGATTGTGGAAGCGGCTGGCCTGAAGGTCGGCGATATCGTGAAAACCACGGTATTCGTTAAGGATCTGAACGATTTCGCCACGGTGAATGCAGCCTATGAGGCATTCTTCACCGAGCATCAGGCGGCATTCCCGGCCCGTTCCTGCGTTGAAGTGGCGCGCCTGCCAAAAGATGTGAAGATTGAAATTGAGGCGATTGCCGTTCGTCGCTGAGTCACGACGGATGCGTAGCCGCCTCGCTGCCTGACGCTGGCAGCGAGGCGGCCAGCCTTAGCGTTTAGCCGGTCGCCACAGCCACAGCAGGGCGATGGCCAGCGCAAACAGCACGCCAAACCCGATGCCGGTAGCGACCGCAGGCGCACCGGCTTTAATCGCCAGCGTATAGAACCCCAGCATCAGCAGCATCGCGCTGTTCTCACCGAGATTCTGCACCGCAATCGCATTGCCCGAGCCGACGCTCTCTTTACCGCGCGCCTGCAACAGCGCATTCAGCGGCACCACAAAGAAGCCCCCCAGCGCGCCAATTACCATCAGCAGCAAATAGGCATTCAGCAGCGAATGCTGCAGTGAGAAGACCACCACCATTACGCCAATCAGCACCCCGGCCGGCATACAGCGACGCACCGTTTCCAGCGTCACCAGCTTCGCCGCTGCCGCCGCACCCAGCACGATACCCATTGCCACCATCGCATTGAGGGTGGTTGGCGTGGTGTTGTCATGAATGCCCAGCGCCACCGGCACCCAGAGTACCAGCAGGAAACGCAGCGTCACGCCCGCGCCCCAGAACAGGCTGGTGCCGAGCAGCGAGAAACGCGTTTCGGCATCATGCCAGAGCACCGCCGCCGCCCGGAAGAAACTGCGCAGCATGGCGGCGATCTGCCAGCTTTGCCCCGGACGCGCCGCCTGCAGTTTCGGGATAAACAGGTTCGCGATAACCGCGACGCCGTAGGTGACCGCGCAGATGCCGAGCGCCGCCAGCAGATGCCAGTCCGCCAGCATCCCGCCCGCTACTGAGCCGAGCAGGATCGCGGCGATGGTCGACCCTTCCATCAGCCCGTTGGCTTTCACCAGCTTTTCGCCGTGGGTGATTTCACCGAGGATGCCATATTTGGCCGGTGAGTAGGCCGCAGCACCTATCCCCACCAGGGTATAGCCGAGGAACGGGTTGAAGCCGAAACAGATCGCCAGTGCGCCCAGCAGCTTCAGGCTGTTGGCGATCATCATCACCCGCCCTTTCGCCATGTTGTCGGCCATCTGCCCGACAAACGGCGCCAGCAGAATGTAGGTGGCGACAAACAGCATCTGCAACACCGGCTGGCTCCAGTCGGGATAGAACTGGCTTTTCAGCACCGCCAGCGTAGCAAACAGTAGCGCGTTATCGCCGAAGGCCGAAAAGAACTGGGCGATAATCACGGCGATCATGCCGCGTGACATCAGCGGCGCATCCCGTTCGATGTTCATGCCTGCTCCTCTTCAGCCAGCTTTTTCAGCGTCACATAATCCGGTTTACCGCTGCCGAGCTGCGGCAGCTGTTTCATCACCCGGATATCGCGCGGCAGCGCCAGCTCCGGCGCGCCCAGCTCCCGGGCGGCTTTTTGCAGGCCGTCACGCGCCAGTTCGCCGTCGGTGGTGAACAGCACCAGCGCCTCGCCGCGCTGACCATCCGGCCGCAGCGAGGCGGCATGCTGCTTGTCCGGCGACGCTTTCAGGGCGATCTGCTCAACGATCTCCAGCGACACCATCTCGCCAGCGATCTTGGCGAAGCGTTTGGCGCGTCCCTGAATCTGGCAGAAGCCTGCCTCATCAAAGCTGACGATATCGCCGGTGTCATACCAGCCCGCTTCCTGATTGCCTTCGCCATCATCGGCGACCGGCACTTCCAGCACGCCGGGATTCTCGACCCGCAGATAGCCTTTCATCACGTTCGGGCCGCGCAGCTGCAGCCGTCCGCCCTGCTCAATGCCCGGCACTGACATCAGTCGCGAATCCATCCCCGGCAGAATGCGTCCCACGGTGTGCGCCTTCGCCGCCATCGGCACGTTAATCGCCACCACCGGCGCGCATTCGGTTACGCCGTAGCCTTCGAGGATGCGAATACCATATTTTTCCATGTAGATCTGGCGGGTGTTTTCCTGCAGCTTCTCAGCCCCGGCCACCACATAGCGCAGGCGGGCAAAATCATAGGGCGCGGCAAAGCGCGCGTAGTTACCGAGGAAGGTTGAGGTGCCAAACAGCACGGTGCAGTTTCGGTCGTAGACCAGCTCTGGCACGATGCGGTAGTGCAGCGGGCTGGGATAGAGGAACACCTGCGCGCCGGTCATCAGCGGCGTAAACAGGCCAACGGTCAGACCAAAGGCGTGGAACAGCGGCAGCGCCGACATAAAGCGGTCACGCGGGGTGAAGTCAGCGATGGTGCGGATCTGTTCGACATTCGCCAGCAGGCTTTTATGCGAATGCACCACCCCTTTGGGATGGCCTTCCGAGCCCGAGGTGAACAGCACCATCGCCGCATCTTCCGGCTGCTGCGGCAGCTGGGCGCGATGCGGCATCAGCAGATGGGCGACGATCCACAGTTTGTCCTTACTGGTAACGGTATCTTTCAGATCTTCCAGATAGATCCACTGCACCTCGTCGAGCCCCTGTGGCAGATGCCATAGGTTGCCTTTGTCGAGGAACTGCCGCGACGTGAAGACCGTTTTGATCTGCGCCGCAGTCAGTGCCGCCCGCATACCGTTGACGCCCGCGGTGTAGTTCAGCACCGCCGGAACCCGTCCGCGCAGTGATGCGCCGAGAATTGCCGCCGCCGTGACGGTAGTGTTGGGCAGCAGCAGACCGACCACTTCGCGCGGCTGGCTGTAACGTTCGAGGATGCGGCCCACGCCGAGCGATTTTTTCAGCAGGCCGTTGTAGCTGTCGGGCTTGAAATTGACATCTTCAATGCAGCGCTTAAAGGCACCGTAGCGTGAACGGGCCGCGAGAAAAGCATCAAACAAAGTTTCACGCGGGCGCACCGCCATGCGGGCTTCCATCATCACATGATGCAGATGTTCGCCCGCCAGCAGCCGGCGATCGCGCGCCCGTTTCGCTTCCGGCATCGGGATGCGGGTCGCGGGCAGAATGCTGAGAGTGATGCGCGGAAACAGACGGCGTTTGAATACGCCCGCCAGCCGGCCAAACGGCGTGAACTCCGCCCCTTCTATCCGCATTGGCACCACGTTCGCGCCAGATCGCGCCGCGACGAAACCGGCGCCGCTGTAGATTTTCATCAGCGATCCGGTGACGGTGATCCGTCCCTCCGGGAAGATCACCACCGGACGGCCGCTGTCGATCAGCCGCACCAGCTGTTTCAGCGCCATCGGCTTGGTGGGATCGAGCGGCACATAGTCGATAAAGGGTTTAACCAGCCGCATAAACCAGCTTTCGCTGATAGTCGAATAGACCGCGTAGACCGGCTTAATCGGCAAAAATAGCGCCAGCAATATGCCGTCGAGAAACGACATATGGTTCGGCGTGATCAGTACCTTCTGCTTATGCAGTTCGGCGACGTCGCCGCGCAGTTCGACCCGCCATAACAGGCGGAATACCAGACGCAATAGTGTGAATACCATGCCCGCTCCTTAGCATCGTGAAAAATAGCCCCTCACGATGCAGGATTTGACGCAGTTCGACAACAGAATTATCCACTACGCTCAGGGTGCCTGCCAGCCGCCGCCCAGCGCGGCAATCAGCGCCACGCTGCTGACCCACTGGGTGCTTTGCAGCGTCAGTAAACTCTGTTGTTCGCTCAGGCTGCTGTTTTCGGTGGTTGCTACATCGAGGTAGTCGATCATCCCGGCCTGATACTGATTGCGCGTCACCCGCGCCGAGGTCTGCGCCGCCACGGCTGCGCGCTGCTGGGCCGCTATCTCGCCCTGCAGGGTATTGAGTTCCACCAGCTGATCTTCCACCTCCTGCAACGCGGCTAATACCGTCTGACGATAGCTGGCAACGCTGGCATCCCAGCTGGCGCGTGCCTGATCGACCTGCGCTGAGGTGGCACCAAAGTCGAGCAGCGTGCCGCTCAACTCCGGTCCCAGCGACCAGACGCGGTTCGGCAATGCGAACAGCGAATGCAGCGCCGATGAACTGACGCCGCCGCTGGCGCTCAGAGTGAGATCGGGATAGTAACCGGCCACCGCCACGCCCACCGCAGCGTTTGCCGCTGCCATGTTACGTTCGGCATAGGCGATATCGGGACGGCGCTGCAACAGCTGCCCCGGCAGGCTGGCAGGTATGGCGGGCAGCGTGGCGTTCAGCGGCGCGGCGGGCAGGCTGAAGTCGGCGGGCGCTTTGCCGACCAGCAGCGCGATGGCGTGCTCCATCTGGGCGCGCTGCCACTGGTAATCCTGCGCCGAGGCGCTGGCACTCTCCAGCTGCATCTGCGCCTGCGCCTGGGTGGCGAGTGACGCGGTGCCAGCCTGATACTGGTTAGTGATCACCTTCAGGTAGCGCTGATAGGCCGCCACGCTCTGCTGATAGAGCGCAATTTTCTGGTCCATAAAGCGCAGCTGGAAATAGTCCTGCGCCAGTTCAGACTGCGCGCTCAGGGTGATATTAGCCAGTTCTGCGGCGCTGGCCGCCGCGCTGGCGCGGTTCTCTTCCAGCGTCCGCCGCAGTTTGCCCCACAGATCCAGCTCCCAGCTGGCGCTGAGTTCCGCCTGATGGCTGCTGCTGGTGGTGCGGCTGCTGCCGGTGGTGGCGTGGCTGCCGCTGCGCGTTACGCTGCTGTCATAGCCCAGTGACGGAAACAGCGCGGCGCGTGACTCACTCGCCAGCGCCTGCGCCTGACGGTACTGCGCCGCATAATTCGCGACGTTCTGGTTCGAGATGCTCACCTGGCTAAGCAACCCGCTCAGGGTGGCGTCGTGATAGACCGCCCACCATTCGCCTTTGTTCTGCTGATCCAGTGGCGTCGCGGGCTGCCAGCCTTTGGCCTCTTTATAGTGAACCGGCATCGCCATCGCGGGACGCTGGTAGTCGGGACCAACAGTACAGCCGCTCAGCAGCAGCATCAGAACAAGCGGGATAACGGGTTTCATCAATCAGGATTCCGCATGGCGCAGTCGACGCCATTGACGTTGAGTGGCACGGCTCAGACGATCGAGCCACAGATAAATAACCGGGGTGGTGAACAGGGTCAGCAGCTGGCTGAGCGCCAGACCACCCGCGATGGCGATACCGAGCGGACTGCGCAGATCGGCATCGCCGCCGCTGCCCAGCGCCAATGGAAGCGCACCAAAAAAGGCCGCCAGCGTGGTCATCATGATCGGCCGGAAGCGCATCAGGCAGGCCTGGGTAATCGCCTGTTGCGGCGTCATGCCCTGCTCTCTTTCGGCGCTGATGGCGAAGTCGATCATCATGATGGCGTTCTTTTTCACAATGCCGATCAGCAGGATGATGCCAATCAGCGCGATCACCGTCAGCTGGGTGTTGGTCAGCAGCAGCAGTAGCAGCGCACCGACGCCCGCCGACGGCAGCGTCGACAGAATGGTCAGCGGATGGATATAGCTCTCATACAGTACGCCGAGCACGATATAGACCGCCGCCAGCGCCGCCAGAATCAGCCACGGCATCGTGGCGGTGAGCTGAGAAAAGGCCGCCGCCGTCCCGGCAAAACCGGCCTGGATGGTGGCGGGCAGGCCCAGCTTCGCCATCGCCTGCTTGATCAGGACCTGCGCCTGCTCCAGCGAGACGCCATCATTGAGGTTAAACGCCACGGTGCTGGTGGCGGACTGGCCCTGATGGGTGACGGCCAGCGGCGCGTTGCCGCCGCTGAAGCGGGTAAAGGCCGACAGCGGAACCCGATCGCCGCTGTCGTTAATCACATACAGCTGTTGCAGCATCGACGGATTGGCGGTGTCGCTATCCTGCAACGACATCACCACGTGATACTGATTCAGGGTGTGATAAAGCGTGGCGATCTGCCGCTGGCTGAAGGCGTTATTCAGCAAGGTATCCAGCATCTGCACGTTGACCCCAAGCCGGGTAGCGCGGTCACGATCGATGGTCAGCTCAACTTCCTGGCCACCGGTCTGTGAATCGGAGTCGACGCTGTTGAGCTGCGGGATCGCTGCCAGCGCCGCCTGCACTTTCGGCGTCCAGCTGCGCAGCAGATCGAGATCGTCAGCCTGTAAGCTGTACTGGTAGGTGGCATTGGCGCTGCGTCCGCCTATGTGCAAATCCTGCGCCGCCATCAGGAACATCTGCGCGCCGGGGATCTGGCTGGTTTTGCGGCTCAGCCGGTTGGCCACTTCGGTAGCGGTGGCGTCACGCTGATCGAAATCTTTCAGCCGGACAAAGAAGTTGGCGCTGTTGCGTGCGCCGAACATCCCGCTGCCCATCGACGACATCACGCTCTCTACTGCCGGATCGGACTCGATGATTTTGGTGAACATCAGCATCTTTGGCTTCATCGCCTGGAATGAGATGTTCTGGTCAGCGCGTAACGCACCCATCAGCAGCCCGGTATCCTGATTCGGGAAGAAGCCCTTCTGCACCACCGAATAGAGAAACAGGTTGAGCAGCACCGTCAGCAGCAGGCTGAGCAGCGTGAGTTTCTGATGGCGCATCACCCACTCCAGCCCGCGCGAATAGGCCGCCAGCAGCCGATTCAGCAGGTTCTCAATTGCCTGGTAGAGCGGGTGCGGCCGCTGCCTGACCGGCGGTTTCGGTTTCAACAGCCGCGCACAGAGCATCGGCGTCAGGCTGAGAGAGACAAACAGCGAAATCAGCAGCGAGACGGTGAGCGTCACCGCGAATTCGCGGAACAGCCGCCCGACGATGCTGCCCATCAGCAGGATCGGAATAAACACCGCGATCAGCGACACGGTCATCGACAGCACGGTGAAACTGACCTCCTGCGCCCCGCGCAGCGCCGCCCGCAGCGGACTCAGCCCGCGCTCAATGTGGCGGGTAATGTTCTCCAGCACCACAATCGCATCATCAACCACGAAGCCGGTGGCGATAATCAGCGCCATCAGCGACAGGTTATCCAGGCTGTAGCCGAGCAGATACATCACCGCGCAGGTGCCGATCAGCGACACCGGCAGTGCCAGCGCCGGAATGATCACCGCCTGCAGATTACGCAGGAAAACAAACACCACCGCAATCACCAGCAGTACCGCGATCAGCAGCGTCTCTTCGGTGTCATACAGCGAGGCGCGCACGCCAGGCGAGCGGTCTACCACGATCTGTAACCGGGTATCCGCTGGCAGATCTTTTTCCAGCTGCGGTAGCTGCGCTTTAATGGCGTCGATGGTGTCGAGCATATTGGCGCCCGCCTGGCGCTTGATGCCGATCATCACCGAAGGCGTGGCATTGAGAAAACCGGCCTGATAGCGATCTTCCACCGAGTCATAGACCGTGGCGACATCATGCAGCCGCACCGCTTTGCCCTGCTGATAGCTGACGATCAGATCGCGGTAGCTGGCCGCCTTCTCCAGCTGGCCGTTGCTGTCGACCAGCCATGACTGCCCGCTGCCCTGTAAGATCCCTTTGGGCAGATTGGTGGTGCTGTTGGCCACCGCGCTGCGCACCGTATCCAGCGAGATGCCGTAATGGGTCAGCTTCAGCGGTTGCAGATCGATCCGTACCGCCGGTAAGGCGCTGCCCATCAGTGAGACTTCGCCGACGCCGTTGACCTGTCCCATCGCCTGTTCGATTTTGCTCTCGGCCAGATCGTAGAGCTCGCCGGGCGTGCGGGTGGCGGAAGTCAGCGCCAGCATCACGATCGGCGCGTCTGACGGGTTGGCTTTACGGTAGGTGGGCAGCGACGCCATCGCGCTCGGCAGCAGGCTGCGCGCCGCGTTGATCGCCGCCTGCACGTCACGCGCCGCGCCGTTGATATCGCGGTCCAGCTCAAACTGCAGAATGATGCTGCTGGAGCCCTGCGAGCTGCTGGAGGTCATCTCAGTGATACCGGCAATCTGCCCAAGTGAACGCTCCAGCGGCGTGGCGACGGTCGCCGCCATGGTTTCCGGGCTGGCGCCTGCCAGGCTGGCGCTGACCATGATGGTCGGGAAATCGACCTGCGGCAGCGGCGCGACCGGCAGCAGCCGATAGCCGAGTATACCGAGCAGCAGAATCGCCAGCGTCAGCAGCAGCGTCGCCACCGGACGAAAGATAAACAGCCGGGTCAGATTCATTGTCCGCTCCGCGCCTGCTGCTGACGGCGTTTCACCCAGCGATTACCGCGCTGCGCCAGCCCATCAAACCACAGGTAGATCACCGGCGTGGAGAACAGCGTCAGCACCTGGCTGACAATCAGCCCGCCGACAATCACCAGCCCCAGCGGCTGACGCAACTCTGCGCCGGAGCCGGACGCCAGCATCAGCGGCAGCGCACCGAGCAGCGCCGCCATAGTGGTCATCAGAATCGGCCGGAAGCGCAGCAGACAGGCCTGGTGGATCGCCTCACGCGGGCTGAGGTGCTGCTGATGCTCCGCCTCCAGCGCGAAGTCAATCATCATAATGGCGTTCTTCTTGACGATGCCGATCAGCAGGATGACGCCGATCAGCGCAATCAGGCTGAACTCGGTGCCCGCCAGCAGCAGCGTCAGCAGCGCCCCGACTGCCGCCGACGGCAGCGTCGAGAGGATAGTGACCGGGTGAATAAAACTTTCATACAGAATGCCGAGCACCACATACATGGTGATCAGCGCCGCCAGAATCAGCCACAGGGTGTTGCTGGTGGCGCTCTGGAACGCGGAGGTTTCACCCTGATAGCGCAGGGTAATGCTCTGCGGCAGAGCAAGCTGCTGCTGCACCGCCGCGATCGCCTGCTGTCCCTGCTCCAGCGAATAGCCGGGATTGAGGTTGAAGGAGATCATCACTGCCGGAAACTGGTTCAGCCGCATGTGCATCAGTGAACCGGTGCGCAGGTGGATGGTGGCAATCGAGGTCAGTTTTACCATCCCGCTGCTGGCCGTGCTGCTGCTGGTTGAGGTGCTGGTCGTTGCGGTTGTCGTGCTGCTGGAGGTGGAGGTGCTGCTCTCCGTGCTGTCAGAGGGTTGCAGCCAGAGATCATCAAACGACGCCGGCCCCTGCTGCCAGGCTGGTGCCACTTCCAGCACCACCCGATACTGATTCGACTGGGTGAAGATGGTCGACACCAGCCGCTGACCGAAAGCGTTGTAGAGCGCGGTATCCATATCCGCCGCCGTGATGCCGTAGCGGGCGGCCTTGTCGCGGTTCAGCTCCACGTAGGCGACGCGCCCCTGATCCTGCAGGTTGCTCACCACGCCGTTGAACTCCGGCCGCTGCTGCAGGGCCGCTACCAGCGCAGGCGACCATTTTACCAGGTTCTCGCTGTCGGCGTCGTCAAGGGTGAACTGATACTGGCTCGGTGAGACCTGATCGTTAACGGTCAGATCCTGCGCCGGTTGCAGATAGAGCTGAATGCCGGTTACGCCAGCGGTGGCCTGCTGCAGTTGCTTAATCACTTCGTCCGCCCTGACGTCACGCGAGGCAAACGGCTTGAGGTTGATCTGCAGGCGGCCACTGTTGAGGCTGCTGTTGGTACCGTCAATGCCGATGGTCGAGGAGACGCTCTCTACCGCCGGATTTTTCATGATCAGCGCCGACAGCGCCTGCTGCCGGGTCGCCATGGTGCTGAAGGAAACATCCTGCGACGCGACGGTGACACCCTGAATCAGGCCGGTATCCTGAGTCGGGAAGAAGCCCTTCGGCACCACCAGATAGAGCAGCGCGGTCAGGGCTACCGTCGCCAGCGCCACCAGCAGCGTCAGTTTCTGGTGGTTCAGCACCACCGTCAGCAGCCGGTCATAGCCGCCAATCAGGCGATCGAACAGCGCGCCGCCTTTGCGGGCAAAGGTGGATTGCCGTTCTGGCGGAATGTGACGCAGCAGATAAGCGCACAGCATCGGCGTCAGGGTCAGCGACACCACCATCGATACCAGAATCGCTACCGCCAGGGTGATAGCAAACTCACGGAACAGCCGCCCCACCACGTCGCCCATGAACAGCAGCGGGATCAGCACCGCAATCAGCGAAAAGGTCAGCGAGATGATGGTAAAACCAATCTGCTGTGATCCTTTCAGCGCCGCTTCCAGCGGGGTTTCGCCCTGCTCCAGCCGCCGGGAGATGTTCTCGACCACCACAATCGCGTCGTCGATGACAAAACCGGTGGCGATGGTCAGCGCCATCAGCGACAGGTTATTGAGGCTGAAGCCCGCCAGATACATCACGCCAAAGGTGCCAATCAGCGACAGCGGCACCGCCACACTGGGGATCAGCGTCGCCGCCACGTTACGCAGGAACAGGAAGGTCACCATCACCACCAGCGCAATCGACAGCATCAGTTCAAACTGCACGTCACTGATCGAGGCGCGAATAGTCTGGGTGCGATCGGAGAGGATGGTCATCTTCACGCCATCCGGCAGCGCCGCCTGCAGCACCGGCAGCTGCGCCTTGATGTTGTCCACTACCTGAATCACGTTGGCGCCGGGCTGGCGCTGCACGTTGATCACAATCGCCGGCTGGTTGTTGGCCCACGCCGACTGGAAACTGTTTTCCGGGCCCTGCTCAATGTGGGCGATATCCCTGAGTCGCAGCGCCGCGCCCTTCTCATAGCTGAGGATCAGGTTGCCGTACTCCGCGGCGGTGCGCAGCTGATCGTTGGCATCGATGGTCACCGAATGATATTTGCCGTCAAAGCCGCCTTTAGAGCCGTTGACGTTGCTGTTGCCAATCAGCGTATTGACCGCTTCCAGCGTCAGATTATGGGCAGCAAGCGCCTTAGGGTTGATCTGTACCCGAATCGCCGGCTGATGTCCGCCCGCCAGCGTCACCATCCCGACGCCGGAAATCTGCGACAGCTTGAGCGCCACCCGGGTATTCACCAGATCCTGCACCTGGGTCAGCGGCAGCGTATCGGAAGTGGCCGCCAGCGTAATCACCGCGCTGTCCGCCGGATTGACCTTTTTATAGGTCGGCGGATTGGGCAGATCGTCAGGCAGCAGGCTGTCTGCGGCGTTGATCGCGGCCTGCACCTCCTGCTCGGCGACGTCCAGCGACAGTTCGAGGCTGAATTTCAGCGTAATCACCGACGAGCCGCTGGCGCTGGCGGAGGTCATCTGACTCAGCCCGGCCATCTGGCCCAGCTGCCGTTCCAGCGGCGCGGTCACTGACGACGCCATCACATCCGGGCTGGCGCCGGGATAGAGCGTGGTGACCTGAATGGTCGGATAATCAACCTGCGGCAGCGCCGAGGTCGAGAGAAATTTATAGGCAAAAATGCCGGCAATCAGCACGCCGACCATCAGCAGGATGGTGGCGACCGGACGCAGAATAAACAGCCGTGACGGATTCATTTGGCCTCAGCGCTTGCCGGTGCGGGCGTCTCATCCGCCAGCGCGACCTTGCTGCCGTTGGTCAGCCGATCGATGCCTTCGGTAACCAGCCGATCGCCCGGCGCGACGCCGCTGAGGACCGCCTGATGATCGTCGTCAACCACCGGACCGGTGGTGACCGGTTTACGCGTGACGCTCTTGTCCTGATTGATAACAAAGACAAAGCTGCCGTCACTGCTTAACTGCAGCGCCTGGGCCGGGATCACCGTCACCCCTTTCAGCACCCGGGTTTGCAGCCGCAGGTTGACGAACTGGTTGGCAAACAGCGACTCATCCTGGTTGGCGAAAATCGCTTTCAGTTCGACGCTGCCGGTGGCGGTATCGATCTGGTTGCTGATGTATTTCACCTCGCCGCTGCCAAGAACCTGCTGGTTATCCTGATCAAACAGGGTGGCGGGCAGGCTCTGGCCCTGATGCAGGGCGCTCACCAGCGTCGGGATTTCGCTCTGCGGCACGCTGAAGGTGACCGCGGCGGGCTGCATCTGGGTGATGGTTACCAGGCCAGTGCTGCTGGAGGCCTGCACCATGTTGCCGGGATCGACCTGACGCAGGCCAACCCGACCGCTGATCGGCGCGGTAATGCGCGCATATTCGATGCTCAGCCTGGCGCTGGCGATCTGCGCCTGATCGGCGGCCACTGCGCCGCGATACTGCCCTACCGTGGCGATCTGGCTATCCAGATCCTGACGCGACAGCGAATCCTGCGCCGCCAGCTTGCGGTAGCGTGCCAGCGTCAGTTCGGCGCTTTTCAGCAGCGCCTGGTTCTGGTTGAGTTCGCCCTGAACCTGATTCAGCGTCGCCTGGTAGCTGCGCGGATCGATCTGCGCCAGCAGCTGACCGGCGCTGACCTGCTGGCCTTCAGTGAAGAAGACCTGCTGCAGTTGACCATCGACCCGGCTGGTGACCGTTACGCTGGCGTTGGGGATCACCGTGCCCAGCGCATTCAGCCAGACCGGCACATCGGCGCGGGTCGCCACACCGCTGTGTACCAGCGTCGCGCCGTCGCCCATCCTGCCGGGCGCACCGCGCCCACCCGGTGGCATCATCGCCCCGCCTGGTGGCATCGCTCCGCCCGGTGCTTTACCCATCGGCAACAGACGCCAGGCCACGCCAGCGATAATCGCCGCCACAATCAATAAAAGCAGCCATTTCAGCCAGCCGGAACGCCCAGAGCGTAAGTGGTGAGTCATCATCGAACTCTTCAGATAAACAGAAAAAGACCATCCCGGAGGATGCGGAATATGAAGTGAGTTACCGGCAGTGGCTGATGGCGCGGCGGCAAATCTGCCAGCATGAAAACCGCCCGCCGGGGCCTCACGGCGGGCATTATCGGTGAAATGTTACGCGCCTTTCTATCGGCAAAGGGTAAGGGTTTCGTTAAGAACAATGATGATGTTGACGGCACGCGCTGGCGGGAAAAATGCGGCCGGTGCGCTCTGCCCGGTACAGGCAAAAAAAAACCCACGCATCTGCGTGGGTTGGTGCAATAACAGGGTAATCACTGCCGAAGCGGTGTTGTTTTCACACCCATCAATACCTCTGGGACCTCTATCCTCGCACTGTTTCGTGCCGCAGCAACAGAGGGAAAACGCAACCGAATTCGGGGAAGTGCAACGAGGTGTGAATAATTCTCACACCTTCCTTACACTCTGATTTCATTCGGATTTATCTTACTTATTAGCCGCTACCGCGCTGTAAATCGCATCCGGCGCAATGTTCATATGCTTCAGCACCGGTCCCATGATGTTGCCAAATACCGGCGCGGCCACCGAGCCACCGAAGTGATCGCCGGCGGTCGGATGGTTAATCATCACCACCAGCGCCACTTCCGGATGACTGGCGGGCGCGATGCCGGCCGTATAGTTGACGTAGCCGCCATCATATTTGCCGCTGTTACCCATCTTTTCGGCGGTACCGGTTTTGGTCGCCAGACGGTAGCCCGGCACCGCGGCTTTCAACCCGGTCCCGCCCGGTAACACATCACTCTCCAGCATGTGTACCACCTCTTTCACCGTTTCCGGATTCGCCACCTGCCGTCCCATCACCGGTGGCGTGACCCGGGTGATCGACAGCGGACGGTAGATGCCGTAAGAGCCGAGCGTGGCGTATTCGCGGGCAATCTGCAGCGGCGTGACGCGCAGACCATAGCCAAAGGAGAAGGTGGCGCGCTCGATATCGGCCCAGCGGGTGCGATGCAGCGGGAAATAACCGACGCTTTCGCCGGTCAGCCCTAAGCCGGTGGGTTTGCCCAGGCCGAACGCATGATAGGTGTTTACCAGCGCTTCGGCGGGCATCGCCAGCGCGAGGTGTGATACCCCGATGTCGCTCGATTTTTGCAGAATGCCGGTCATCGTCAGGCGCGGCCAGTGTCCCACGTCGCGGATCAGGTGACCGTTAACGCTGTAAGGCGTGGTGTCGATCACCGAGTCCGGGCGCACCAGGTGGCGCTCCAGCGCTTCCATCACCACTAACGGCTTAACGGTCGAGCCCGGTTCGTAGCTGTCATTGATGGCAGAGTTACGCATCTGCGCGGGGGTGGCCCCTTCATAGTTGTTGGGGTTGAACGACGGATAGGAGGCCATCGCCAGAATTTCGCCGGTATCAATCTTCACCAGCACCGCCGCGCCCGAGTCCGCCTTGTTCAGCAGCACGCCATCGCGCAGTTTGCTGTAGAGCGTGTATTGATCGAATTTGTCGATACTGAGCTGCACCGTCGGCGGCTGCGTTGGCGGCTGATAGTTAATCATCGCGATGATGTTGCCCGCAGCGTCCTGGCGATAAACCTCTTTGCCCGGCTCGCCCTGTAACACCTTGTCAAAGCCCTTCTCCAGCCCGTTAAGGCCGACATTATCCGCGCCGACGATACCAATCAGCGGCGCAGAGGCCTCACTCATCGGGTAGAAACGGCTGTCGTCGTAGACCTCACTGATGCCTTTCAGCTTCAGCTCTTTAATATCTTTGGCGATACCCAGTTCGATTTTACGTCCCAGATAGAGAAAGCGACGTTTCGGATTGGCGGTGATCTGCGCAGCGAGTTGCTCCGGACGGGTATTCAGCGCGGCGGCGAGATAGGCCCATTTAGCACTGGTAAAGTCGGGGTTGCTCTCCAGCACCCGGAGCGGATCGGCGATCACATCGCGCGACGGTACGCTGAGCGCCAGCGCTTCGCCGTTACGATCCAGTAAGGTGCCGCGGCTGGTGGGCAGCGTGACGGTACGCAGCGAACGCTGATCGGCTTCGTGTTCCAGCATCGGCTGGTTAAGAAACTGCAGATCCGCAACGCGCGCCAGCAGCACCACCATGCAGGCCAGCACACCAAGGCAGATAAGACGGAAGCGAAAAGGGTTAAACGGGGCTTTGATCTGGTCTTTTCCCAGTAGTTTTTTAATCCGGGGCATGGCAATCCGCTGCGCTAAAGAGATAAAAGAGGGCTTAATTGAGCAGTTATAAAGAAAGCGCTGACCGGTTAACAGGAAAACTGTGTATCAGTTCGTTATCGGCCGCTGAATGGCGGGCAAAAAAAACCTGCGCATCTGCGCAGGTTGGTGTAATCAAGAAAATCTATTGATGTTCACCCATCAATACCTCTGGGACCCTGACTGTAGCAAGCGGGCTTAATCGGCTGCTATCGCACAAACGCAACAGTTACCGGCAAAGTGTAACCAGCCATGAGATCCTTACGCTATTTTGCAATCCTGATGTTTTTTGATTTCCACCAGGCAACTCATGGCGTTAGGTCCCTGAGTCAGTGACGAAGTGCCAATATCCAGCGTCAGCACGTTGGGGTTGCCCGCGCGATCCCAGGGCTGCCACGCCTGACCAAAACCGGGATCAAACCAGGCGCCGGTGGCGATAATCACCACGCCCTGCGTCAGTCCATCGGTCAGGCGCACGCCCGCCAGTATCACGCCGCGTGCGTTACTGACCTCAATCTCGTCACCGTCCACGATACCGCGCGCCGCCGCATCCAGCGGATGCATATAGAGCGTCTCATGACCGGCGGTTTTATTGCCCTGCACCGTTTCGGTAGCATCGAGCTGGCTGTGCAGCCGGTCCGAGGGCTGGATCGAGATCATGTGCAGCGGATAGTCGCGGCCGATCGGCGCACCCAGCCACTCCTGCGGTTCGCGCCACTCCGGATGACCGGCAAAATCATCAAGCTGGTAGTCGGCAATCGTCTGGCTGAACAGCTCGATTTTGCCGCTGGCGGTGTTGATCGGGTTGGCCTGCGGATCGGCGCGGAACGCATCCATAAAGACGTAAGGTTTGCCGCCCTGCGGGATCTCCACAAAGCCGCGCTGCCAGAACGCCTCAAACTCCGGGAAGTCGATGCCTTTGCGCTGGTGCGCCACGGCACACTGCTGGTAGAGATGCGCAATCCACTGCATCTCGTTGCGCCCTTCGGTGAAGGTGTCGCGGTAGCCAAGCCGCTCCGCCAGATCGGCAAAGATATCGAAATCATTGCGCGCCTGATGCTGCGGTTTGATCGCCTGATGCATCGCCAGTACAAAGCGGTCGCGTGACGATCCGCCAATGTCGTTGCGCTCCAGCGTAGTGGTGGCGGGCAGCACGATATCGGCCATCTGCGCCGCCGGCGTCCAGACAATATCCTGCACCACCACGGTGTCAGGCCGCTGCCAGCCCGCCACCAGCCGGTTGAGCTGCTGATGATGGTGGAACGGATTGCCGCCCGCCCAGTGCACCATATGAATGTCAGGATAGTGCAGCGTCTCGCCCTGGAAGCTGTAGGGCTGACCGGGATTGAGCAGCATATCGCTGATACGCGCCACCGGAATCGACAGGCCCGATGGATTAGGACCGGTACTCATCATCGGTGCCGGTCCCTCCTGGCGCGGATTGCCGACGCTGTTCATCGACCCGTGACCAAAAGAGAAGCCCGCGCCCGGCAGACCGGGCTGACCCAGCATCGATGACAGCGCGATCATCATACAGTAAGGCTGCTCGCCGCGATGGGCGCGCTGAACCGAATAGGAACAGGTGATAAAGCTGCGTTTGCCGATCAGCTGCTGCGCCAGTTGCACGATGCGGTCAGCCGGGATGCCGGTGATGCGGCTGGCCCAGCCGGCGGTTTTCGCCACGCCGTCGGTTTCGCCCAGCAGATAAGCGCGCAGCTGCGGCCAGCCGGTGCAGTGGCTGGCGAGAAAGGCCTCGTCCACCGCGCCGCGCTGGGTGATCTCATAGCCCAGCGCCAGCATCAGCGCCACGTCAGTATTCGGGCGAATCGGTATCCACTCGGCGTTAACGAACGCCGGGCAGTCGTCGCGCATCGGGCTGATATTGATCACCGGCGTGCCTTTAGCTGCCAGCTGCTCCAGCGCCGGTTTCAGGCTGTGCTGCCCGGCACCGCCCGAGGCGACCTGGGCGTTCTTCAGCGCCAGTCCGCCAAAGGCGACAAAAATTTCCGCGTGTTCCACCACTTCCGGCCAGTCGGTAACGCGACCGGTCAGTGGCATATAGGTGCCAATCACATAGGGCAGGAAAAATTGCGCTGCGCCCCAGCTGTAGTTGCCCTGCTGATCGACGCCGCCGCCGCCCTGAAAATAGAAGCGGCGAATCAGGGTGCGGGCGTGGTTCACTCGTCCGGCGGATGACCAGCCGTACGAGCCGTTGAAAATGCCCGAGGCACCGTAACGTTCGCGGATGCGGCGGTTCTCTTCCGCCACCAGATCGAGCGCGGTTTCCCAGTCAACGGCAACAAAATCTTCCCGGCCGCGCAGCGTGCGATCGCTGTTCTCTCGGGACTTCAGCCACGAGCGACGCACCATCGGCTGGCGAATGCGTTTATCGGAGTAGACCAGTTCAGGAATGGTGTTGATCATCGGCGAGGGATCGGCATCGGCAAAAAAGGGTTCGCACCCGATCAGGCGATCGTTTTCAGTGACGGCGGTGAAGGCGCCCCAGTGCGCCAGATGTGGCACTTTGGTTTTCATCGTTGTTTTTCACGGCAGAGAGTGAGGAATAATCAGCATACCATGCCGTGCGGTCCTGACAGAAGACGTGGCGGAGAGCCTGATTTTGCCGCCTTTTGCGACGTCGCTGACATTCTGCTGGCTTGATGTGGCGGCCCTTTTCCGTAACACTGATGCGATGTGTAAACGTTTTCCCCGGAAGCAGGTAAACGCATGGCTACCATAAAGGATGTTGCCCGACTGGCTGGCGTTTCTGTCGCCACAGTCTCCCGTGTAATCAATAATTCTCCCAAGGCCAGCGACAGCTCACGCCAGGCGGTTAGCCAGGCGATGGAGCAACTTCAGTATCACCCAAACGCCAATGCGCGCGCACTGGCGCAACAATCGACCGAAACGCTCGGGCTGATTGTCGGCGACGTGTCTGACCCGTTTTTTGGCGCGATGGTCAAAGCGGTCGATGAAGTGGCAGGTAAAACCGGCAACTTTTTGCTGATTGGTAACGGTTACCACAATGAGCAAAAAGAGCGGCAGGCGATCGAGCAGCTGATGCGTCACCGCTGCGCGGCGCTGGTGGTGCACGCCAAGAAAATCCCGGATGCTGAACTGGAGCAGTTAATGAAGCAGGTGCCGGGCATGGTGCTGCTTAACCGGCTGATTAAAGGCTTCGAGAAGCGCTGTATCGCACTCGACGATCGCTACGGCGCATGGCTGGCAACCCGTCACCTGATCCAGCAGGGCCATCAGAATATCGCCTTCATCTGTTCAACCCACACCATCTCCGATGCCGAAGATCGGTTGCAGGGCTACTACGATGCGCTGAAAGAGCACGGTCTGCCGTGCAGCGATCGGCTGGTCACCTGGGGCGAACCGGATGAAGTGGGCGGCGAAACGGCGATGACTGAACTGCTGGGACGCGGCAAAAACTTCACCGCGGTCGCCTGTTACAACGATTCGATGGCCGCCGGTGCGCTGGCGGTGCTCAGCGATAATGGTGTTCGCGTGCCGGAAGAGATGTCGCTGATTGGCTTCGACGACGTGCTGGTCTCCCGTTACGTGCGCCCGCGTCTCACCACCGTGCGTTATCCGATTATCACCATGGCGCAACAGGCCGCTGAGCTGGCGCTGGCGCTGGCTAACGACCAGCCGCTGCCGGAAGTGACCCATATGTTCAGTCCGACGCTGGTGCGTCGCCATTCGGTCAGCGGTCCGGCATCCTGAAAATGTGCGGCCGGGTCCGGCCGCATGGGGCTATTTAAAGGCGCGCAGTAGCGTCTCCAGCGGCCTGACCAGCGCAATTACCGTCTCGTCCTGCACCTCAGCCGCCGCGTCCAGCGTGGCGTGCATCTGTGCCACTTCGCTGGCCCCAAACGCCTGATTACGGGCATAAGCATTAACCAGTTCGATCCCCATCCGGCTCAGTGCATCCACCTGTTGCGCGCTGTGTACCAGCGGCTGCAGCAGATAGCTGGCCCTGAGCACCGGCATCACCTGCGCGCTGTTAGCCTGCCAGCGCTGCAGCTGATGGCGAAGGGCCGCTGCCGCGTCCGGGTCACTGCGATTGGCGATCAGCGCAGCGACCTGTTGCGCCAGCTGACGCACCGGCTCACTTTCGGCAGGCAGCACATCGGCCAGCCGGTTTAACGGTTCATGATAATCATAATGACCGGCCTGAAACTTCAGATGCTGACGGGTGTAATACTGCGCCGGTTCCAGCACCTCGGCCAGCACCTGCAGCGGAGTGATATCGCTGCGGTTCGCCAGTCGCATCATCTGACGCTCCGCCTGGGCATGTTGCTGCGTGCCAACAGAGATGCTGCTCCAGCGATCTATTACCGCCAGCCGCCGATACATCTCCTCGCTATCGGTGACGTTCTGAGCGGACCATAATCGCTCGGCGACCACAAAGGCGCGCGGCCAGAGTTTGGTATCAATAATCTGGCTGTTGATGTTTTCAGCCCACAGCGCCGCCTCACCGCCCAGCAGATTTTGCTGCATCTGCTGCGGTGTCGGCAGCACCGGCACCATCCCGGCCGGCACCTGCGGCAACGATTTGCCGGTGACCGGATAGCGCACGTTTCCCACCAGGAAATAGCCGCTGAGCATCTGCGGTTGCAGCGTTACCACCGGCTGCAATGGCCCCATCCAGCTGTCGACGTGAAAACGCACCTGTTGCGTTGATAACCAGTCGATCTGGCTGACCATCCGCCGGGCTTTGCCCGCAAAGTCGATAAAGCCGCGCCAGCCCTGTTGCCCCTCGATCAGCGTAAAACTGCCCTGCACCGGACTGCCTTTCAGGCGCGGCAGAGTAAACGCCCAGCTTTGCGCCTGTTCGCCCGGCTGCAGCTGATCCTCACCGTTCAGCGCCTGCGGAAAAACCTCGTTGCGGTAGTGATAACTGGCGGGCTGCGGCTGATCGAGATAGAAGCCGGTCGAGAGGATGCCGCGCATGTTCTCTTTGGCGACCTCGCTCAATGCATCCTGGCCCTGCCACGACTGGATCAGAATGCTGCGCGGCAGATCGGGATGGGCGATCTCATCCCAGCCCATCATCTGACGCTGATGCTTCTCCAGAATCTTCTCCAGCCGCTGATTAAAATAAGCCTGTAGCGCATGGGCATCTTTCAGGCCGCGATCGCGCATAAATTGCTGAATGTGCGGCGATTGATTCCACTGGGTCGGATCGACCTCATCGCCGCCGATATGCAGCCAGGGATCGGGGAAGATCGCCGCCAGTTCGCCCACCAGATCGTCGATCACCTGATAAACCTGCTCATTGCTGGGATCGAGTAAGGGTTTAAACACGCCCCAGCCACGCTCCATCTGATAAGGGCCCGGCGCGCTGATCAGTTCCGGCATGGCCACCGCCAGCGCCGAGGCGTGGCCTGGCAGATCCAGCTCCGGCACCACCCGCACGCCGCGATCGGTCGCGTACTGCACGATGTCGCGCATCTGCTGCTGGGTGTAATAGCGGCCGTCGCTGGCTTTCTGCTGCAGCTGCGGATAGCGGCTGGAGGCAAAACGCCAGCCCTGATCATCGGTCAGGTGCCAGTGAAAAACGTTCATTCGGGCGGCAGCGATGCCATCAATTTGCCGTTTCAGGGCCTCCATCGGCATAAAGTGGCGCGCGCTGTCGATCAGTATGCCACGCCATGGAAACCGCGGCTGGTCATCAATGGTGACGTAAGGAAGCGTGACGCCCCGGTCGCCGTTCTGAATCAGCTGTAACAGCGTTTCCATGCCGCGCATCGCACCAAACCGGCTGGGGGCGGTGAGCAGCACGCCGTTGCCATCAATCTGCAGATGATAGCGCTCGTCACTGTCGGGCTGCGGAAGAGGATCAACGGCGTCAGCGATCACAATGCGGATGGTCGGTTTTGCCACCGGCTGGCTGGCGGGCAGCAGCGGCCAGCCGGTCTGATTGCCGATGCGCTCCAGCCAGCGCGCCTCGGCACCGGCCAGATGATCGCCGGTAATCTGCAGGGTTAGCTGCGGCGTCAGGGTCAGCGACCCGCCGCTGGCTGGCTGCTCAACCCGCTGCGGCCAGGGCATCAGGGGCAGCTTTTCAGCCTGGGCGGCCGGGACCAGCGCCAGATTCATCAGGCAGCTGAGCGCCCCACAACCAGCAATCAGAGAACGGGGTAACCACATTGGCGGGCATCCTTGTAGAGTCAATGACTTATCACGGGCAAACCCTGATTAAAGTTGTTTCGCGCTGTTAAGCAAGTTAATCCATTAAGAAATTTGAACTAAAGGCGGAAATAGTTAACATCCGACGCTTTTTTCTGCCGCTCTCGTCCTTCCTTGTTGCAGGTCAAAATCCGATCGATTAATTCACAACAATAACTACATGTTGGGACTAGAATCCTGCAAATACCCATATATAGTCTCTGGAGGGATAATGGCGACGGTAGTAATTAAGCGTGACGGATGCCGCACAGGCTTTGATGCACAACGGATTCAGCAGGCCGTGGCTGCTGCTGCACGCGCGGCAGCAGTGGATGATGCGGCCTGGTGCGAGCAGGTGGCGCAACGCGTCAGTGCGCAACTGACCGATCGCCAGGAAGTGGATATCCGCGAGATCCAGTGCGCCGTTGAAGAGACGCTGATGGCCGGTCCTTATCCCCAGCTGGCCCGGACCTATATCGAATATCGCCACGATCGCGACGTTGCGCGCGATCGCCAGAGCCAGTTACATCACGCCATTCGCGGGCTGGTCGATCAGACCAACGCCGCCCTGCTGAATGAAAATGCCAATAAAGACAGCAAAGTGATCCCGACCCAGCGCGATCTGCTGGCCGGGATCGTGGCGAAGCACTATGCGCAGCAGCAGATCCTGCCTCGTGACGTGGTGCTGGCCCATGAGCGCGGCGAGATCCACTACCACGATCTCGACTACTCGCCCTTCTTCCCGATGTTTAACTGCATGTTGATCGATCTGAAAGGGATGCTGACCAACGGCTTTAAAATGGGCAATGCTGAGATTGAACCACCTAAGTCGATCGCCACTGCGACCGCCGTGACTGCGCAGATCATCGCCCAGGTCGCCAGCCATATTTATGGCGGCACCACCATCAACCGGATTGATGAGGTGCTGGCACCTTTTGTTGAGCTGAGTTATCAGCGCCATCACGCCATCGCCGTGGAGTGGCAGATCCCGCAGGCGGAGCAGTATGCGCAGCAGCGCACCGAAAAAGAGTGCTACGACGCCTTTCAGTCGCTGGAGTATGAGGTCAATACTCTGCACACCGCCAACGGTCAGACGCCGTTTGTCACCTTTGGCTTCGGGCTGGGCACCGACTGGGCGGCCCGACTGATCCAGCAGTCGATTCTGCGCAACCGGCTGGCCGGCCTGGGCAAGAACCGTAAAACCGCGGTATTCCCGAAACTGGTGTTCAGTATTCGTGAAGGGGTCAACCGTCGCGCCGGCGATGTTAACTACGACATCAAGCAGCTGGCGCTGGAATGCGCCAGTAAGCGTATGTATCCCGACATCCTCAATTACGATCAGGTGGTCCAGGTCACCGGATCGTTTAAGACCCCAATGGGCTGCCGCAGCTTCCTTGGCGTCTATGAAGAGAATGGCGAGCAGATCCACGAAGGCCGCAACAACATCGGCGTAATCAGCCTCAACCTGCCGCGTATTGCGCTGGAGGCGGCGGGTGACGACGCACGCTTCTGGGCCCTGCTGGATGAACGTCTGCTGCTGGCGAAGCGGGCCCTGATGACCCGCGTGGCGCGGCTGGAGAAGACGAAAGCGCGGGTAGCGCCGATCCTCTATATGGAAGGGGCCTGCGGCGTTCGGCTGAATGCCGATGATGAGGTCGGACCGATCTTCCGCAACGGGCGGGCGTCGCTGTCGCTGGGCTATATCGGCCTGCATGAAACCCTGAATGCACTGAGCGGCGGCGAGCGTCATCCCTACGATGACCCGGCCCTGCGCGCCAAAGGCGTGGAGATTATCGCCCATCTGCGCGCCGCCACCGACCGCTGGAAAGAGGAGACCGGCTACGGCTTCAGCCTCTACAGTACCCCGAGTGAAAACCTGTGCGATCGCTTCTGCCGGCTGGATGCGGCGGAGTTTGGCGTGGTGCCCGGCGTCACCGACAAAGGCTACTACACCAACAGCTTCCATCTCGACGTTGAGAAGAAGGTGAATCCATACGACAAAATTGACTTTGAAGCGCCCTATCCGCCGCTGGCGAATGGCGGTTTCATCTGTTACGGCGAGTACCCCAACATTCAGCACAACCTCAAAGCGCTGGAAGATGTCTGGGATTACAGCTATGACCGCGTGCCTTATTACGGCACCAATACCCCGATTGATGAGTGCTACGAGTGCGGTTTCAACGGCGAATTTACCTGCACCAGCCGCGGCTTTACCTGCCCGCAGTGCGGCAATCACGATCCGGCGCGCGTCTCGGTGACCCGGCGAGTCTGTGGCTATCTCGGCAGCCCGGATGCACGACCGTTTAACGCCGGTAAGCAGCAGGAAGTGCAGCGCCGGGTGAAACATCTTGAGGGTCCGCTGGGATGATGCATATCCATCGCTATTACGATGTGGATATCGTTAACGGGCCGGGCACGCGCTGTACCCTGTTTGTCGCCGGCTGCGAGCATCAGTGTCGCGGCTGCTACAACCAGAGCACCTGGCGGCTCGACTCTGGCGTGCCGTTCACCGTGGCGATGGAAGAGCAGCTGCTGGCCGATTTGCAGGATACCCGCATCCCGCGTCAGGGACTGTCGCTGAGCGGCGGCGATCCGCTGCATCCGCATAACGTGCCGCACATTCGCCGGCTGGTGAAACGGGTACGGCAGATGTGCGACGGCAAAGATATCTGGCTCTGGACCGGTTACCGGATGCAGGAGCTCAATGCGGCGCAGCGCGAGGTGCTGGATTATCTCGACGTGCTGATTGATGGCCGCTTCGTTGAAGCAGAAAAAGATCTCACTCTGCCCTGGCGCGGCAGCCGCAATCAGCGCATCTGGCAGTTACGCTGAGTGCCGGGGAATATCACCCGACTCGATAACGGTCACGCTGTCGCCGCCCGGCGTAAAGGCCTGCTGATGCAGGCAGCGCGCCACGTCGCGCGCGGTCACGGAACGCCAGTTGCCTGGCAGCAGCCTGAACAGCGGCGCCATCAGACTCTCTCCGGGGCGCGTCTGCGCCCGATCCCCCAGTAACAACGAAGGCCGCACCAGCGTCAGGCGCGGCCAGCCCTGATGCCGCAGCGCATTCTCCATTTCGCCTTTAACCCGATTGTAGAAAAACGGTGAGTGTCGGTTCGCACCGTGTGCGCTGACCACCAGCATCTGCTTTGCCCCCAGCCGTAAACCGCTCAGGCCGCTGTCGACCACCAACGTGTAATCGACATGGATAAAGGCCTGCTTGCTGCCCGCCTGTTTGCGCGTCGTTCCCAGACAGCAAAACACCGTGTCCAGCGAGGTCTGCAACGGGCCAAGCACGTCGGTGAGATCGGCTTCAACCGGATTGATCACCTTGCGCATCGCGGGCAGCGCCCGTCGGGTCGGCGCAATGATTTCATCCACCCGCGGGTCGTCAATCAGTAAGCGCAGCAGATGCGATCCGACTAATCCGGTGGCACCAGTCAGTAATACGCGATTCATCTCAGATTCATCCTTATTTCACTGCTCACAGGTTAAAAGATAGCTGATCTACACGGCTCGGCTTGCGTTCTGGCGGTGAGCGGCCAGGCTTAACAGGTTATTGAGGAAAGCGCATCCTGCGCTCCACCGTTTAAGGAGGAAAAGATGAGCAAGAAAGTTGCGGTGTTAATTACCGATGAATTTGAAGACTCAGAATTTACCTCACCGGCCGAAAGTTACAAAGGCGCTGGCTTTGAGGTGATCACCATCGAGAAGCAAGCGGGTAACGTCGTCAAAGGTAAACAGGGCGAAGCGGAAGTGACCATCGATCGCGGTATTGATGAGGTCAGCCCAGCCGAGTTTGACGCACTTCTGCTGCCAGGCGGTCATTCGCCCGACGCGCTGCGCGGCGACGATCGCTTTGTCGCCTTTACCAAAGAATTTGTTGCCAGCGGCAAACCGATCTTTGCGATCTGCCACGGCCCACAGCTGCTGATCAGCGCCAATGGCGTGCGCGGCCGCAAGATGACCAGTGTCAAAGCAATTGCTATTGACCTGATCAATGCCGGTGCTGACTTCCACGATAAAGAAGTCGTGGTGGATGACGATAAGCTGGTGACCAGCCGGACGCCAGACGATCTGCCCGCATTTAATCGCGAATCCCTGCGGATCCTCGAAGCGATTTAAGCTGTTGTGCCCTTCTCCGGCCGGAGAGGGGCGCTTATCCTTGCCGCACCCAGGCAATCTTCTTGCCGAAGCCCAACGCGTTATCCGTCATCTTCACCTCATCCAGCTGGATCTCCCACAACGGGGCTGACACTTTGCGTGCAATCGGGAATCGTCGCTGATAGGCGCTGCGTGCCGCGCTTTCCGCTTCGCCCTCTAACTGCACGATCTGGCCGCGATACTGCACCCCTTTAATCAGCAGCACGCTTCTGGGCTGGCCGTTAACCGTGCCAGCTACCTGCGGGTTTTTCATCACCAGCAGCCCGTGGCGGGTATCCGATTCGGTCATGATCCAGAACGCCATGCGTGTTTCATCGAAAACGTAATAGCAGTTGGCGCACCACAGCTCATCATCGGCGGTACAGCAGAGAGAAAGGACGTGCTGCTTTCTGAGATAGCGGACAAGATGGGCATGGTCGGACAAGGTGATCTCCTGGCTGCGTACCGGATAGCGGCAGGCGGCGAAGCGCGCTACACTGCCCGGCACTGTTTTTCTGGAATCGATTGCGATGAGTCAGCACTGGCAACTCTACATCGTCCGCACGGCGAAAGGGAGCCTTTACACCGGTATCACCACCGACGTTCCGCGCCGGGTGGATCAGCATCAGCGTGGGCGCGGTGCCCGCGCGCTGCGCGGCAAAGGCCCGCTGGATCTGGTCTTTCACTGTGAGGCGGGCGATCGTGCCAGCGCCTCCAGACTGGAGTACCGGGTTAAACAACTGACGCGCCAGCAGAAGTTGCGGTTAGTGGCGAGCCAGCCGGTCAGTCTGGAAAGCTGGCTGGGTGAGCCGGTTAAGGCTGACGGTTAAACGGCTCCGCGAAGTCGATGCGCCCTTCGGCATCCTCGAAAGCATTATCCGCCAGCCGATAAACCTGAAAAGCCGCTTCGCTGCCGGGCCAGCGGCTGTGCAGGCCATAGCGTGCCGCAGGCTCAAAGCCGAAACGGTTAAACAGCGCCGGATCGCCCAGCACCACAACCGCGCTATAGCCAAACTCATTCAGCGTATCCAGCCCTTCATAAATCAGCTGCTTAGCGATGCCCTGACCGCGCAGACTTTCGTCCACCGCCAGCGGTGCCAGCGCCACCCAGCCGCGATCTTCGCCCTGCACGCTGACCGGACTGAAAGCCGCATAGCCCAGCACCTGGCCCTCTTCATCAGTCGCAACCACGCCTAAGGTCAGCAGGCCATCCTCACGCAGCGCCTGGGTCAGCTCAGCTTCGGCTGAACGGTCAAAACAGCGTCGGAGTAAGCTGTCGATGCCAGCGGCATCCACGCCAATCTCGGTACGAATCAACATACAGCACCCGCGCGCGCCTGTGCGGCTTTCGCGTCCTGTTTCATTCCGGCTTCGGCGAACGTCGCCATCTGCTGAATCGCCGTGCGTAATGCGGTGGGCATGGCGTCGAGTTCAATTGCATCCATTACGTTCTTCACCTCCAGTCCCAGCTCGGTGTCACCTTCAATCGCCAGACGGCGCTGAAAGAACAGCATGTCAGGATCTGCTTTGCGTGCTGCCACCAGCAATAAGTCGTTGGCATTGCCCCGAAACCAGACATCCGCTTCGGCGTGCTGCAATACCGCCAGTCGGCCATCCTGCATCGTGGTGATCCATCGCAGATTGACATCCGCAATCTCAATGCCGAGCAGGCGTCCTTCCAGAAAGTCTAACTCACCTTCAGCCAAAGCATGACGAAATTGCCAGTTCAGGAGTTGTTGCAAAAGCAACTTCTTAACCGGGAATGGGGTTAGCGCTACAGGTAAGCCTAAGATTTCAGGCGCCTTTTTCACAATTGTGGCATGTAACCGCTCTAACACTCTCTTCACTCCCTTCAGAAAATTTTACGTATATTGCCATATCCTTTTCTGCGCGCCTCCTCTGAGATCAATAAAAACTGCTGAGCGATGATGAAAAAATCATCACCAGCGAGGATCAATTGGAATTTCACTGCCTCAAATCAACGTTTGCCCGCAGGCAGATGCCTAGACTCGACGCCCATCCGCATGTCGAGAGGATTACCGATGGAACTGCTCTGCCCGGCAGGAAATTTACCCGCAGTGCGCACCGCCGTAGAGAATGGCGCTGATGCGGTCTATGTGGGACTGAAAGATGATACCAATGCCCGCCACTTTGCGGGCCTCAACTTCACCGATAAAAAGCTGGCAGAAGCCGCACGCTATCTGCATCAGCATCGCCGCAAACTGCATGTGGCCATCAATACCTTTGCCCATCCGGATGGCATGGGACGCTGGCAGCGGGCGATTGACGTGGCGGCGCAAAACGGCGCAGACGCGCTGATCCTGGCTGATATTGCCACGCTGGAGTATGCCGCGACGCGCTATCCAGAGGTTGAACGCCATCTGTCGGTGCAGGCTTCCGCCACTAACCTTGAGGCCATTCGCTTTTATCACCGTCACTTCAATTTACACCGGGTCGTGCTGCCACGGGTGTTGTCGATTCATCAGGTGAAACAGCTTGCCCGCTCAACGCCGGTGCCGCTGGAGGTGTTCGCTTTCGGCAGCCTGTGCATTATGGCGGAAGGCCGTTGCTATCTCTCATCATGGCTGACCGGTGAATCACCCAACAGCGCCGGCGCCTGCTCGCCCGCGAAGTTTGTGCGCTGGCAGCAGACGCCGCAGGGTATGGAGTCACGGCTGAATGAAGTACTGATTGACCGCTATGCGCCCGACGAAAGCGCAGGCTATCCCACCTTATGTAAAGGGCGCTATCAGGTTAACGATCAGCGCTATCACGTGCTGGAAGAACCCACCAGCCTCAATACGCTGGAACTGCTGCCGGAACTGCTGCGGGCCGGCATCGCCTCGGTGAAAATCGAAGGCCGTCAGCGCAGCCCGGCCTACGTGGCTGACGTGGCGCGCGTCTGGCGTCAGGCGATCGATCGCTGTCAGGCACAGCCGGAGCAGTTTGGGGTCACGCCGGAGTGGATGCAGACGCTGGGCGATCTGTCCGAAGGCACCCAGACCACGCTGGGCGCCTATCACCGTGAATGGCAATAAGGAGTCATGATGCAATATGCCCTGGGGCCGGTGCTCTGGTACTGGCCAACTGACACGCTGGAGCAGTTTTACCAGCAGGCCGCGCGCAGCAGTGCGGATATCATCTACCTTGGCGAAGCGGTATGCAGCAAACGGCGCGCCACCGCCTATGCGGACTGGATGGCACTGGCACGTGAACTGGCGGCCAGTGGTAAACAGGTGGTGCTCAGCACGCTGGCGCTGCTGCAGTCGCCGTCAGAACTGAAAGAGCTACAGCGCTACGTCGAAAATGGCGAGTTTCTGATTGAAGCCAATGATATCGGCACGGTGAACATGGCTGCCGAACGTCATCTGCCGTTTGTCGCCGGGCCGACGCTGAATGTCTATAACGCCGAAACGCTGCAGCTGCTGGTCAAAGAAGGCATGACCCGCTGGTGCATGCCGGTCGAGATGTCGCGTGACTGGCTGTTGCAGTTGCTGCAGCAGTGCGAAGAGCGCGGTATCCGCCAGCAGTTTGAGGTGGAGGTGCTGGGCTATGGTCATCTGCCGCTGGCGCTGTCGGCACGCTGCTTCACCGCGCGTTCAGAGAATCGGGCTAAAGATGCCTGTGAAACCTGCTGCATCAACTATCCCACAGGTCGTCGCGTCTTATCGCAGGAAGGTCAGCAGGTCTTCGTGCTCAACGGCATTCAGACCATGAGTGGCTACTGCTATAACCTCGGCAACGATCTGGTGGGCATGCACAACCGGGTCGATTGCGTACGGCTCTCACCGCAGGATTGCACCACCCTGGCGGAGATCGATCGCTTCCGCGCCAATGAAAATGGTCAGGCACCGCTGATGATGGCCAAAGGCAACGACTGCAACGGCTACTGGCGCAAACTGGCGGGCATGACGCTGGCATCCTGAGTGGAAAGCACATACCGACTATATTCCTGCCGGGGTTAGCAGTTTTAATATAAGGAATGATGCGTAATACTAAAAGGTGCAGATTTTAACGTCTGCGCCTTATAACGGGAGTAGCCATGTCTGAGAAAAAACCTATTCGTTTGTCCGTGCTGGATCTGGCGCCGATTCCCCAGGGGCTGACCGCGCGTGAGGCGTTCCATACCTCGCTGGCGCTGGCGCGTCAGGCTGAAAAGCTGGGATATCAGCGTTACTGGCTGGCTGAACATCACAACATGACGGGCATTGCCAGCGCCGCGACCTCGGTGCTGATAGGTTATCTGGCGGCGAACACCGACACGCTGCAGCTGGGCTCGGGCGGTATTATGCTGCCTAATCATGCGCCGCTGGTGATTGCCGAGCAGTTTGGCACCCTGGCCTCGCTCTATCCCGGCCGTATCGATCTGGGTTTAGGCCGGGCGCCAGGCTCCGACCAGCGCACCATGATGGCCTTACGCCGCCATCTCTCCAGTATGCATGCCGATACCTTCCCGGACGATGTGGCTGAGCTGATTAGCTGGTTCGATGCCGAACCGGGCGATCAGCCGCCGGTGCAACCGGTGCCGGGTCTGGGTCTGAAGATTCCGGTCTGGCTGCTGGGCTCCAGCCTTTACAGCGCTCAGCTGTCAGCCCGAATGGGGCTGCCGTTCGCCTTTGCCTCGCATTTCGCCCCGGACCAGTTGTTCCAGGCGCTGCATGTCTACCGTGAGAATTTCCAGCCTTCGGCGCGCCTCGAAAAACCGTACGCGATGGTCTGCATCAACGTAGTAGCCGCCGACAGCGAGCGCGATGCGCGCTTCCTGTTTACCTCGCAGCAGCAGCAGTTTATTAATCTGCGCCGCGGTAAGCCAGGCCCGTTACCGGCACCGGTAGAGAACATGGATAATCTCTGGTCACCTTCTGAGCAGTATGGCGTACAGCAGGCGCTCAGCATGTCACTGGTCGGTGACACCGATAAAGTGCGTCACGGACTGGCCTCGCTGATGCGCGAAACCCAGGCTGACGAGATCATGGTCAACGGCCAGATTTTTGATACTGAAGCGCGTCTGCGTTCATTCGCCATTGCGATGGAGGCGGCCCACAGTCTGTAATCCGGTTTGCGGCGGACGCAACGCCTCTGCGCCCGCCGCCAGCTGCCGACTGTCACGCGCCGGTGAGCAGCCATAAAACCGGCTGTATTCCCGGCTGAACTGCGATGCACTCTGATACCCCACCCGATAGCCCGCCGTACCGGCATCCAGCTTCTCCACCCGCATCAGCCGTCTTGCCTCATTCAGCCGCAGCTGTTTCTGATACTGCATCGGCGTCATGGCGGTGACCGCCTTGAAGTGATGATGCAGCGACGAGACGCTCATCCCCACGCTGCTGGCGAGTTGATCGATCTTCAGCGGCTGATGAAAGTTTTCCCGTAGCCAGCGCGCTGCCTGCGCCACACGGTTGCCGGGTCGCTCAGCCAGCGCCATATTCAGGATGCGCGGCCCTTCCGGTCCGGTCAGTAACCGGTAAAAGATCTCCTGCTCAATCAATGGTGCCAGTGCGGCGATATCCTGCGGCTGGTCCAGTAAACGCACCAGCCGAATCACCGCATCGACCAGCAGCGGCGACATCTTATGTACCGTAATGCCACGTTCGCTGCCCGCCTGCGCCAGCGGCAGCGTAGGCGGAAACTGTTCGAGATAGCGCATCAGCCGCGATTCATTGATGGCAATACCAATGCCGAGATTAGGCTTTTCCGGCGTGGCAACGGTCACGCAGGAGCGCACCGGCATATCCAGTGTCACCAGCAAGAGATCGCCCGGTCCGTAATGCAGCACCTCATCGCCGATATGCAGCGCCTTGCCGCCCTGCGCCACCAGCGCGAAGCTGGCCCATTGGGCAATGTGCATCGGTTCGCTGGGCGCAGAGCTTCGGCCAAAAAACAGGCAATCAATGGCGCTGTTGTGCCGCCCGTCAGTGGGTGCGTGGCGGTCAATCAACTGCGCCAGCGCCTGCCATCTATCATTTTCTGTCATCAATCTTCCCGCTTCTGCCAGCCGCTACATCAGGCTATCGATATTACCTGAAGTTATTTCCAACGCCCGCCTCGCGCCATCACTTTTGCAGGATTGTGCAAAAAGCTTGCAGGATTGCGCTACCCACATCCGGGGGTCAGCGCGCATAGTCTGGCTACGCGATCATTACGGCAGAGAACAAAATTATGAAAGCACTGGAAAACAGCGTCGCGCTGGTGACGGGTGCGTCAAAAGGGATTGGCGCGGCGATCGCCATCGCTTTTGCCGCCGCTGGCGCGCGCGTGATAGTGAACTATCGACAGGACGAGCCAGGTGCCGCCGATGTGGTGAGTGATATCCGCTCACTGGGCAGCGAAGCCGTGGCGGTTCAGGCGGATGTCTCACAGCCGCGGGATGTGGAGCGGCTGTTTGCCTCCACCGTGGCGCAGTTCGGCGCACCCGATATTGTGGTTAACAATGCCGGCAGTTTTCATCACGGTGATTTTGCCGCCCTGACGCTGGAGGCGATGCGCCAGCAGCTCGACGTCAATCTGCTCGGCACTCTGCTGGTGTGTCAGCAGGCGATTCACCACTTTCCGCCGCACGGCGGCAGCATTATCAATCTCAGCGCCCTGAACAGCAAAAACAGTACGCCGGGCTCGGTGCTGTGGGCCGCCACCAAAGGGGCTATCGATACCCTGACTCAAGGTCTGGCGCGTGAACTGGGTCCGAAAAATATCCGGGTCAACGCATTAGCGCCGGGCATGATTCTGACCGAAGGTTTGCTGGCAGCGAAGAAATTCAGCCCGCAGCTAAAGGCGCAAATGCTGGCGGCGACGCCGCTGGGACGTTTTGGTCTGCCGGAGGATGTTGCGCAGGTAGCGCTGTTTCTGGCGTCTGAGGAGTCTGCTTATGTCAGCGGCGAGCGCGTGATGATCAGCGGCGGCGCCTGACAGAGACAAAAAAAGGGAAGCCCGAAGGCTTCCCTTTTTATCACGACTTAGCGTCTGTTATGCGTCACGACGACGTGGTGCTGCGGCACCGCCATCTTCACGACGTGGACCACGACCGCCTTCACGGTTGAAGCTGCGTCCGCCTTCACGACCACCTTCACGGCGTTCAGAAGAGAAGCGACGACCACCTTCACGGTTTGCGCCCGCGCCTGCACCTGCAGGACCACGACGCTCACCACCACCGGCTGGACGACGATCGCCACGGCCTTCGTTCGGCTGTGCATCACCCAGTAACTGCATATTCATCGGCTTGTTCAGAATACGGGTACGGGTGAAGTGCTGCAGCACATCGCCTGGCATGCCTTTCGGCAGCTCGATGGTTGAGTGGGTGCCGAACAGCTTGATGTTACCGATGTAACGGCTGCTGATGTCGCCTTCATTAGCGATAGCGCCAACGATGTGACGAACTTCAACACCATCATCGCGACCCACTTCAATGCGGTAGAGCTGCATTTCGCCAACGTCACGACGTTCGCGACGTGGACGGTCGCCATCACGGCTTTCACGTGGACCACGTGAGTCACGCGCTTCACGGCTGTCACGACGGCCATCACGCTCGTCACGATCGCGGTATTCGCGGCGTGCCGGACGCGGTGCTTCTGGTGGCAGAATCAGAGGACGTTCGCCCTGTGCCATCTTCAGCAGTGCAGCTGCCAGCGTTTCCAGATCCATCTCTTCTTCTGGCTGCATTTTAGCCAGCAGCGCACGGTACTGATCCAGATCGCTGCTTTCCAGCTGCTGCTGAACTTTAGCGGCAAACTTGGCCAGACGACGCTCACCCAGCAGTTCTGCGTTTGGCAGCTCAACTTCAGGGATAGTCAGCTTCATGGTACGTTCGATGTTACGCAGCAGACGACGCTCGCGGTTCTCAACGAACAGCAGGGCGCGACCCGCACGGCCCGCACGACCGGTACGGCCGATACGGTGAACGTAAGATTCTGCATCCATCGGGATGTCGTAGTTAACGACCAGGCTGATACGCTCAACGTCCAGGCCACGGGCCGCAACGTCAGTCGCAATCAGGATGTCGAGACGACCATCTTTCAGGCGCTCCAGCGTCTGCTCACGCAGTGCCTGGTTCATGTCACCGTTCAGCGCGGCGCTGTTATAGCCACTGCGCTCCAGCGCTTCAGCCACTTCCATCGTTGCGTTTTTAGTCCGCACGAAGATGATGGCAGCATCAAAGTCTTCCGCTTCAAGGAAGCGAACCAGCGCATCTGTTTTACGACCGTAAGCGGTCCAGTAGCTCTGGCTGATATCAGGACGCGTCGTCATGCTTGACTGAATGCGCACTTCCTGAGGATCTTTCATGAAACGTTTAGTAATGCGGCGAATCGCTTCCGGCATGGTAGCCGAGAACAGCGCCGTCTGATGATCGGCTGGGATCTGCGCCATGATGGTTTCAACGTCTTCGATGAAGCCCATACGCAGCATTTCATCCGCTTCGTCCAGCACCAGGCCGCGCAGGTTAGAGAGATCTAACGTGCCGCGTTTCAGGTGGTCAAGCAGACGACCAGGCGTACCCACGACAACCTGAGGTCCCTGGCGCAGTGCGCGCAGCTGGACGTCATAACGCTGGCCGCCGTACAGGGCAACCACGTTCAGGCCACGCATATGTTTAGAGAATTCGGTAACTGCTTCAGCAACCTGTACCGCCAGTTCGCGGGTCGGTGCCAGCACCAGGATTTGTGGCGCTTTAACAGTAGGATCAATGTTGTGTAACAGCGGCAGCGAGAAGGCCGCAGTTTTACCACTCCCGGTCTGCGCCATGCCTAACACGTCACGGCCCGCCAGCAGGTGAGGAATACACTCAGCCTGGATTGGGGATGGCTTAACGTAGCCCATGCCATTCAGTGATTCAAGGATGTCGGCGTTCAGGCCAAGGTCAGCAAAAGTGGTTTGAATATCAGTCATGTAGTACACGTGCCTCTTAGATTGCGGCGGCCAGTCTACATAACTCGTCGTGAAAACTTTCAGTCATTTTCATCAAAAAGTGTGAACCGGCTCAAATTAGAAGTTTTGACGAACAGAAAAGCCCTCATCCCTGAAGATGATGACTTGACAGGTTTTACAGGCAATTAAAGTTCGTCAGCTATTGCTGGTCAGATTCTGATAAATCGTCTTGTGCCTGGCCGAGTTGCGCCAGTTCCAACAATGCGTATCGGTGTTCAACAAAGTTATTGACGTTGTTGGCCACCGCCAGTTTGAACAACGCTTTCGCGTCGTCCTTCTCCCCCAGACTTAGGTAGTACTTACCTAAATAGAAGTTGGTTTCACTGAGATGTTCAGCGAGCGAGGTGTTATCCGTTGCGTCCGCCTGGAGACTTTCCATCAACGACTTTTCGTTGATGTCACCCAGGTAGAACTCGACAATATTCCATCCCCATTGGTCTCTGACCGCTTTGTCGTGACGCTGTTGAAGCGCGACTTTTGCCTTGTCGACATCCATCTCACGTTCAACGAGATAGAGCCACAGACTGCGGAAAGGATCGTTAGGATCGTCTTGATAAAACGCCAGCAGATCATCTTGCGCTAACTTGTATCGACCGCCGTAATAGAGGGCGATACCACGGTTTAAATGCGCATAGTTGTAAGTTGGATCAAGCTCAAGTACAGAATCAAACGCTTCATAGGCGGCATCAAAGTTGCCCGCCTGCGTTAAATATATGCCTAAGTAGTTAAACACTTCTGGCATATCTGGTCTTATAGACAGCGCTTGCGAAAAATCGTTCCGCGCTAATGCCCGCAGACCTAAACTATCATACAACACTCCGCGCTCATATAACAGCTGTGCGCGTTCATCATCGGTGAGGGCGCGACTGGCAAGAATTTGTTCCATGCGCGCCAGAATCACTTCCTGCTGCAGTGTGGGCTGTAGAGGTACTGCAAGAACTTCGTTCTTACGCCAATTGGAGTTGCTGCATCCTGCCAGCGTCAAAGCTGTCGCAACAAAACACCAGCGCAGAAAAGGCTTCATTTCCCACTCCCGAATACAAACATTGGGATAACCATCCTGTTACCCGCCTGCTGTGCACAAGGATTCCCGCCCTCGCGATGACACAAACGCCTCTCCCTGCCAGGCAAGGAGAGGCAAATCAGCAACGACTTATTCCGCGTCAGGTGTGCTCACCGCTGCAGCTTCTTCAGTCTGCGGCTTAGATTCTGTCGCTTCTTTGATGCTCAGACGGACACGGCCCTGGCGATCAACTTCCATCACCTTAACCGGAACTTCCTGACCCATCTGCAGATAGTCAGTCACTTTCTCAACGCGCTTATCAGCGATCTGAGAAATGTGAACCAGACCTTCTTTACCGCCGCCGATAGCAACGAAGGCACCGAAGTCAACGATGCGGGTCACTTTACCACTGTAAATGCGGCCCACTTCGATCTCTGCGGTGATCTCTTCGATACGACGAATGGCTTCTTTCGCTTTCAGACCATCGGTCGCAGCAATTTTCACTGTGCCATCATCTTCGATTTCGATCGTAGTGCCAGTCTCTTCGGTCAGTGCACGAATCACTGAGCCGCCTTTACCGATCACATCTTTGATCTTGTCAGAGCTGATTTTGATGGTGTAAATGCGTGGCGCAAATTCAGAAATCTCAGTACGCGGCGTGCTGATAGCCTGTTCCATAACGCCGAGAATGTGCAGACGCGCACCCCTGGCCTGGTTCAGCGCTTCCTGCATGATTTCACGCGTGATGCCTTCGATTTTGATGTCCATCTGCAGCGCGGTGATACCTTCACGGCTACCGGCTACTTTGAAGTCCATATCGCCAAGGTGATCTTCGTCGCCGAGGATGTCAGACAGAACCACAAACTTCTCGTCTTCTTTCACCAGACCCATCGCGATACCGGCAACAGCAGCCTTGATCGGAACGCCTGCATCCATCAGCGCCAGTGAGGCACCACAGACAGAGGCCATTGATGAGGAGCCGTTTGACTCGGTGATTTCAGACACCACACGAACGGTGTACGGGAATTCTTCCGCTTTTGGCATCACGGCCAACACGCCGCGCTTCGCCAGACGACCGTGACCAATTTCACGACGCTTAGGCGAGCCAACCATACCGGTCTCACCAACAGAGTACGGAGGGAAGTTGTAGTGGAACAGGAAGCTGTCGGTACGTTCGCCCATCAGCTCATCCAGGTTCTGCGCATCGCGGGTGGTACCCAGCGTTGCGGTGACCAGCGCCTGCGTTTCACCACGGGTGAACAGCGAAGAACCGTGAGTACGTGGCAGCACGCCTGTACGCACATCCAGACCACGGATCATGTCTTTCTCACGACCGTCGATGCGCGGCTCGCCGTTCAGGATGCGGGTACGAACCACATTCTTTTCAAGGCTGTGAACGATATCGCCAATTTCAGCGCTATCCAGTGTTTCATCTTCAGCCAGCAGCGCAGCGATAGTTTCATCTTTGATCACGCCAACCTGGGTATAACGCTCCTGCTTATCCGTGATGCGGTAAGCATCGCTGATACGCGATTCAGCCAGCGCAGCCACGCGAGAAATCAGCGCGGTGTTGGCGGCTTCTGGCTGCCAGTCCCAGCGAGGTTTGCCCGCTTCAGCAACCAGTGCATTAATGTTTTCGATAACAACCTGCTGCTGATCGTGGCCAAAGACCACGGCGCCCAGCATCTGCTCTTCTGACAGGATCTCAGCTTCAGATTCCACCATCAGAACGGCATTCTGCGTACCGGCTACCACCAGATCCAGACGAGACTGTTTCAGCTCATCGGCCGTTGGGTTCAGCACATATTGATCGTTGATATAGCCGACGCGCGCCGAGCCGATTGGGCCGTTAAATGGCAGGCCAGAAAGTGCCAGCGCAGCAGACGCACCGATCATGGCCACGATGTCCGGGTGAACCTGTGGGTTTACGGAAACCACGGTTGCAATAACCTGAACTTCGTTAACAAAGCCTTCCGGGAACAGCGGGCGAATCGGGCGGTCAATCAGACGCGCAATCAGCGTTTCGCCTTCGCTTGGGCGGCCTTCGCGACGGAAGAAGCTACCCGGGATACGACCAGCAGCGTAAGTACGCTCCTGATAGTTTACGGTCAGTGGGAAGAAGTCCTGACCTGGTTTAGATTTTTTCTGACCTACAACGGTGACGAACACCGCGGTATCGTCCATGCTCACCATAACAGCGGCAGTTGCCTGGCGAGCCATCATGCCGGTTTCCAGCGTGACGGTATGTTGACCATATTGGAATTTGCGTACGATCGGATTCAGCAAAATCAAAGTCCTTAACTTCGGGGCACGGCTATCTGAAGCCTGCCATTGATCACCGATCTTCAGTTGCATCCCTCGCGACTAATGACAACCCTTAACCGCCCCTGCGGTAAAGCCTCTCATTAGCCGCGCGAAACTCTGCAAACAAAGATCACACTAAGCAACAATACATGAGTTTGGTCCGGATTGCTGCCGATTGCTCGAAAAAAGGGGCCATAAAGGCCCCCTCTTCACGAAACTCGCACAAATCCGATCGCAAGACACGTCTGGTGCAGAAACTCTGCATAACGCCCCGGCGACCCGATTTTTCAGACTTAGCGACGCAGACCGAGACTTTCGATCAGGCTGCTGTAGCGTGCAACGTCTTTACGCTTCAGGTAGTCCAGCAGCTTACGACGCTGAGATACCATGCGCAGCAGACCGCGGCGGCTGTGGTGGTCTTTTTTGTGCTCAGAGAAGTGACCCTGCAGATGGGTAATCTGCGCGGTCAACAGGGCAACCTGAACTTCAGTTGAACCGCTGTCGTTAGCACCACGGCCATATTTAGCAACGATCTCTGCTTTAGCTTCTACGCTTAGAGACATAATAAACTCCAGTAAAAAATGAATGTATGGGTGCCGATCTCTAATTCAGCATCCCGCTTTAAAGCCGCGCTATTCTACTCTTCGGCTGATAGCAACGCAAATGCGCTATCAGCGAAAAAGCGACACGCCGCTTAATCCTGATATTCAACCACTAAACGCCGCGGTGCCACGCGGCCATCGTCGGCGATTTCCGCCATACCGATAAATTTACGCGCTTCACCTTCAGTGACACGCACCAGCCCCTGTGCCGGCACATTGCTGGCCTGCACCGGCTGACCCTGTTTGAAGTATGCCGCAACCGCAGACAACAAATTCACTTCAGGGAAATCTGCGGCAGGACTGTCCATCGGCAACAGCAGCGGGTCCAGCTGGGTTTCCAGCGCAATCCCGGCTTCGGTCGCCTCAGCCAGTAAGCTATGGAGCTGTTCCAGCGTCACCATCCGCTCATAGGGATAGCGTGCAACCTGCACCCGACGCAGCATGATAACGTGCGCACCACAGCCGAGTTTCTCGCCCAGATCATCAATGATAGTGCGGATATAGGTCCCTTTGGAGCAGTGGATTTCCAGCTCCAGCTCATCACCTTCCCAGCGAATAAATTGCAATTCGTAGACGGTGATGGGACGCGGCTCGCGCGCAATCTCAATGCCCTGGCGCGCATATTCATACAGCGGTCGGCCCTGATGCTTTAACGCGGAAAACATCGACGGCACCTGCAGCGTTTCGCCGCGGAAGCCTTCCAGCGCCGTATCCAGTTCTGCCTGGGTAAAGTTCACCGGACGCGTCTGCACCACGTTGCCATCGGCATCAGAGGTATCGGTACGCTCACCAAGGCGAGCGATGACCCGATAACGCTTGTCGGAGTCCAGCAGATACTGCGAAAACTTAGTCGCTTCACCCAGGCAAATCGGCAGCATGCCGGTGGCAAGCGGATCAAGCGCGCCGGTATGTCCTGCGCGGTTGGCGTTAAAAATACGCTTCACTTTCTGCAGCACATCATTCGACGAGACGCCTTGTGGCTTATCCAGCAACAACACGCCATGGACGTCGCGACCGCGACGACGCGGACGACTCATTACGCCTCCTCGTCATCACCGGTGGCGTCAGGGCCACGGCGCTCGGCATCGTTTTTCACGACGCTGCTGACGAGGTTAGACATGCGCATCCCTTCGATCAACGAGTTGTCGTAGAAGAAGGTCAGCTCAGGCACGATACGCAGGCGCATCGCTTTGCCGAGCAGAATGCGGATATAACCTGACGCTTCTTTCAGCGCTTTCAGGCCATTTTTAACCGCTTCTTCATCTTTATCATTCAGGAAGGTCACGAACACTTTGGCGTAGGCCAGGTCACGTGAGACTTCAACCCCGGAGACGGTAACCATCATGCCAAGACGCGGATCTTTAATCTCGCGTTGCAGGATCATCGCAATCTCTTTTTGCAGCTCTTGTGAAACGCGCTGCGGGCGACCAAATTCTTTCGCCATCATTATTTCTCCCAAATAATTCGGGAGGCCAGTGGCCTCCCAAATTGCATCACATCAGCAGTGACTTACGCGATGGTGCGTTTAACTTCAATCACTTCAAAGACTTCGATCATGTCGCCAACGCGGACATCGTTGTAGTTCTTCACGCCGATACCGCACTCCATGCCGTTACGCACTTCGTTGACGTCATCTTTAAAGCGACGGAGTGACTCCAGCTCGCCTTCGTAAATCACCACGTTGTCACGCAGGACGCGGATTGGATTGTGACGCTTGATGTTACCTTCGGTCACCATACAACCTGCCACGGCACCGAATTTCGGTGACTTGAACACGTCGCGGACTTCAGCCAGACCAATGATCTGCTGTTTGTATTCCGGCGCCAGCATACCGCTCATCGCCGCTTTCACTTCGTCAATCAGGTTATAGATGACGGAGTAGTAGCGCAGATCCAGGCTTTCGGCATCGATGACGCGACGCGCAGAGGCATCGGCACGGACGTTAAAGCCCAGAAGGATGGCGTTGGAGGCCGCAGCCAGCGTCGCATCGGTTTCGGTAATCCCGCCCACGCCTGAACCGACAATCTTCACCTTCACTTCGTCGGTGGAGAGTTTTAGCAGGGAGTCGGAGATCGCTTCCACAGAACCCTGAACGTCAGCTTTCAGCACGATGTTCAGTTCAGACACTTCGCCTTCGGTCATGTTAGCAAACATGTTCTCCAGCTTAGATTTCTGCTGGCGAGCCAGTTTAACTTCGCGGAATTTGCCCTGACGATAAAGTGCCACTTCACGCGCTTTCTTCTCGTCACGGACCACGGTCGCTTCATCACCGGCAGCCGGTACGCCGGACAGACCCAGGATCTCAACCGGGATAGATGGACCCGCTTCCATGACTTCGCGACCCAGTTCGTCACGCATAGCACGAACGCGGCCATACTCGAAGCCACACAGCACGATGTCGCCTTTGTTCAGCGTACCTTCACGCACCAACACGGTTGCCACCGGACCACGACCTTTGTCGAGGAACGATTCGATCACCACGCCGCTCGCCATACCTTCACGGATAGCGGTCAGTTCCAATACTTCCGCCTGCAGCAGGATAGCGTTAAGCAGATCGTCAATGCCGGTACCCGCTTTCGCAGAGACGTTAACGAACATGTTTTCGCCGCCCCACTCTTCCGGAATGATACCGTACTGAGTCAGTTCGTTTTTAACGCGATCCGGATCGGCTTCAGGCTTATCACACTTGTTCACCGCAACCACAACCGGCACTTTGGCCGCTTTGGCGTGCTGAATAGCTTCGACAGTCTGTGGCATCACGCCATCGTCTGCTGCCACCACCAGGATAACGATGTCCGTTGCCTGCGCACCACGTGCACGCATCGCGGTAAACGCGGCGTGGCCTGGGGTGTCGAGGAAGGTGACCATGCCGTTATCGGTTTCAACGTGGTAAGCACCGATGTGCTGGGTAATGCCGCCCGCTTCGCCAGAGGCGATTTTGGTTGAGCGGATGTAATCCAGCAGGGAGGTTTTACCGTGGTCGACGTGGCCCATGATGGTCACAACCGGCGCGCGGGATTCCTGCGCTGCATCGGTATCACGATCGTCCATTACCGCTTCTTCCAGCTCGTTTTCACGACGCAGGGTCACTTTGTGGCCCATCTCTTCGGCAACGAGTTGTGCAGTTTCCTGATCGATAACCTGGTTGATGGTCGCCATAGCGCCCATCTTCATCATCGCTTTGATGACCAGAGAACCTTTCACCGCCATTTTGTTCGCCAGTTCGGCTACGGTGATAGTTTCGCCAATCACGACATCGCGGTTAACCGCTTGTGCCGGCTTGTTAAAGCCCTGCTGCAAGGCGCTTGGTTTGCGATGCTTACCGCCTTTACCACCACGAATCTGCGCACGCGCTTCTTCACGGTCAGTTTTGGCTTCAGAATGTTTGTTGCCTTTTTTCGCCGGACGCGCCGCTTTAGCGGTGGTGCGCGCACGCGCACGACCCGCTTCAACCTGACGGTCGTTTTCATCTTCAGCCTGACGGGCATGGGTGGAAGTGGTGACGTGATAGTCGCCTTTATCTTCTTCTTCCGGTTTTTCCCATTCCGCTGATTTCTCTTCGGCCAGACGGCGGGCTTCTTCTGCTACGAGGCGGGCAGCCTCTTCAAGCTTACGGCGGGCTTCTTCTTCAGCTTTACGCTTCAGTTCGGCAGCTTCAGCTTCGCGACGGGCTTTATCGGACTGCGCAGCCTTGGTCACTTCGTCGGTAGGTTGATTTGTCACTTTCTCATTTTCCGCTGCTGCACGTTTGGCCTTGTCAGCGGCTTCGCGCTTGGCTTTCTCTTCGGCTTCACGTTGCGCTTTCTGTTCAGCTTCGCGACGGGCTTTTTCTTCAGCCTCGCGTTGCGCCTGCTCTTCCGCTTCACGCTGCGCCTCGGCTTCTGCTTCGGCCTGAGCTTGCTCAGACTCTGCATCACCTTTCACGTATGTGCGCTTTTTGCGGACTTCGATTTGCACCGACTTACTTTTACCCCCGGTGCCTGGAATATTCAAGGTGCTGCGCGTTTTACGCTGCAGCGTCAGCTTAGCTGAACCGACCTGACCGTGCTCACGATTCAGGTGAGACAATAAGGTTTCTTTCTCGTGCTGGGTCACTGCGTCATTTTCAGACTTAGGGATCCCCGCATCAGCAAATTGCTGTACCAGGCGATCGACCGGAGTCTGAATTTCTGCGGCCAGCGATTTTACGGTTACATCTGTCATGCTGTTCCTTCCTGTTATTACGCGTCATCGCCGAACCAGCAGATATTACGGGCGGCCATAATCAGCGCGCCGGCTTGCTCATCAGACATGCCTTCAATATCCGTCAGATCGTCAACACCTTGCTCAGCGAGATCTTCCAGCGTGCAAACGCCTTTCGACGCCAGGCGGAAAGCCAGAGCACGATCCAGACCTTCAAGATTCAGAAGATCCTCAGCGGGCTGCTGGTTACCAAGGCTCTCTTCTTTCGCCAGTGCCAGGGTGGTTAACGCATTTTTTGCTCGTTCACGCAGGGCTTCAATGGTCTCTTCGTCGAGGCCGTCAATTTCCAACAGCTCGTTGATTGGCACGTAGGCCAGTTCTTCCAGCGAAGAGAAGCCCTCTTCCACCAGTACGGTGGCGAACTCTTCGTCGATGTCGAGATGTTTGGTGAACATATCGATTGCTGCATGGGCTTCAGCCTGATGTTTGGCCTGCAGATCATCGACGGTCATTACGTTCAGCTCCCAGCCACTCAGCTGTGAAGCGAGACGCACGTTTTGGCCGTTACGGCCGATCGCCTGAGCCAGATTGCCAGCTTCTACGGCGATATCCATGGTGTGGTTATCTTCATCAACCACGATTGACGCCACATCAGCCGGCGCCATAGCGTTGATAACAAACTGCGCCGGGTTGTCGTCCCACAGCACGATATCGATACGCTCGCCACCCAGTTCACTGGAAACCGCCTGGACACGCGCGCCGCGCATACCCACACAGGCACCGACCGGATCGATACGTTTGTCGTTGGTCTTGACTGCAATTTTAGCGCGCGAGCCCGGATCACGAGCAGCGGCTTTAATTTCAATCACTTCTTCGCCAATTTCTGGCACTTCAATGCGGAACAGTTCAATCAGCATTTCCGGTTTGGAACGCGTCACGAACAGTTGCGCGCCACGCGCTTCCGGGCGAACAGAATAGAGCACGCCACGAATACGGTCGCCTGGGCGGAAGTTTTCACGCGGCAGCATATCTTCGCGCAGAATCACGGCTTCGGCATTGCTGCCTAAGTCGAGGGAAATATTGTCGCGGTTAACTTTCTTCACCACGCCAGTAATAATTTCGCCTTCCTGCTCACGGAACTGATCAACCACCATAGCGCGCTCAGCTTCACGCACTTTTTGCACGATAACCTGTTTAGCGGTCTGGGTGGTGATACGGTCAAAAGTGACCGATTCAATCTGATCTTCGACATATTCGCCCAGATTGAATGCTTCATCTTCGAAGCGGGCCGCATCCAGCGTGATCTCGCGCGTCGGCTGCGTCACCTCTTCTACGATTTCCCAACGGCGGAACGTATCGAAATCGCCACTTCTGCGATCAATGCTGACGCGTACGTCAATTTCTTGCTCGTACTTTTTCTTGGTCGCAGTCGCCAGCGCGCTCTCCAGCGCTTCGAAGATTTTCTCACGCGGCAGGGCTTTTTCGTTAGAAACGGCTTCTACAACAGCTAAGATCTCTTTGTTCATCCTGGTTAGCCTCAATCCGGACTTTTAAAAGTGGGGGACCAGGTTCGCTTTCTGAATATTACTCAGCGCGAACACTTCATCGTTACCCTCAACGTTCACCGTGATCATCTCGCCATCAACGGACTTGATGATTCCCTGCCATTTACGGCGGTTCTGAACGGCCATACGCAGCACCAGACTCACTTCATCGCCCATAAAACGGACATAGTGTTCTGCAGTGAACAGAGGACGATCGAGTCCCGGTGAGGAGACTTCAAGGTTGTAAGGCACGGTAATGGGATCTTCCACATCCATTACGGCACTTACCTGGTGGCTGACATCGGCGCAATCATCGACATTGATGCCATCTTCACTATCAATATAGATGCGCAGGGTTGATGTGCGACCACGAACGAATTCAATTCCAACCAGTTCGTAGCCCAGCGCTTCTACCGGAGCCGATACCAACTCTGTCAATTTTTGCTCTAATGTGGACAAGCCCACCCCCAAGACATAAAAAAAGGGCCTATAGCCCAGTATTACGATTCGCTAATAACAAAAAACCCCGAATATTCGGGGCTTTTAATCACTGGACCCTGTACGCCGCGATGCGGCCCGGACTCCATCCAAAGAATTTTCTTTCAAAAATGAGCCGTGAATGCGTCCGTCGATGCACACAGTATATTTGAAAAAGAACTCAAAGGGAAAGTGGTTGCGGGGGCCGGATTTGAACCGACGACCTTCGGGTTATGAGCCCGACGAGCTACCAGGCTGCTCCACCCCGCGTCCGAAAACGTGGCGAATAATACGCCAAACCTGCATAAAATGCAAGTAATACTAAGATTTGGTACCGAGGACGGGACTTGAACCCGTAAGCCCAATCGGGCACTACCACCTCAAGGTAGCGTGTCTACCAATTCCACCACCACGGCACTGCTTCTGACACTTCACTGACCACAACGATTCGTTGTGCTGACGATCTTACTTAGGAATATCGCTGCCCGGCGTAACCGGTTGAGCTGGCTTTTCAGTCTGTTGAGAAGACTGCGCCGGCGCAGAAAGATTTTCCCACTCGCTTCCTTTCGACGCTTTATTACTGTTCAGGTTACCGAGAACCAGGCTGATGATGAAGAACAATGCCGCTAAGATGCCGGTAGTACGCGTCATGAAATTGCCTGAACCCGTAGAACCAAACAGCGTACCGGATGCGCCTGCACCGAATGAGGCTCCCATATCAGCGCCTTTGCCTTGCTGCAGCATGATCATACCCACGAGGGCGATAGCTACAATAAGGAAAACAACTAAAAGAGCTTCGTACATATTCAACCTGTTCCTTGCACGATAATCGTACAGTTAAAGCTTCAACCAGTATTGATGGGGAGTCTCGTCATCACCCATCAGAAGCGGGTGTGAATACTAACCAAAGGCGGATACCTCTGCAAGCGCAATTTTCATCACCCCAACCGATTGCAGAAAAAAACGCCATCCCGGTGATTTTACAGGCGGTTCGGTAACCTGCGAACCGCCTGTCAGCGCATTAAAATGCCTTTACCTGGTCGGCAATCCGGTTGGCCAGCTCGGTAACCTGGGCTTCGTTTTCGCCTTCCACCATCACCCGAATCAACGGTTCAGTGCCTGACTTGCGCAGTAACACCCGACCACGACCCGCCAGCGCTTTTTCCACTTCTACCGTTGCGGTCTTCACCGCTTCGCTCTGCAGCGGATCGCCTTCGCCGGTAAAACGCACGTTGACCAGCACCTGAGGCAGCATTTTCATGCCGCTGCACAGGTCATGCAGGCTCATGTGGTTGCGTACCATCGCAGTAAGTACTTGCAAACTTGCCACGATACCGTCGCCGGTGGTGGTTTTATCCAGCAGAATCACATGACCGGAGTTCTCCGCGCCCAGCCGCCAGCCTTTCTCCTGCATCTTCTCCAGCACATAGCGGTCACCCACTTTTGCCCTGGCAAACGGAATACCGAGCTGCTTCAGTGCTAACTCCAGGCCCATATTGCTCATCAGCGTGCCGACGACGCCGCCGCGCAGCTGGCCCTGACGTAGCCCTTCACGCGCGATGATGTAGAGAATCTGGTCGCCATCGACCTTTTCGCCCAGGTGGTCAATCATCATGATGCGATCGCCGTCACCATCATAGGCCAGCCCGATATCCGCTTTTTCCGCCAGCACCCGCTGTTGCAGCATTTTCAGATCGGTCGCGCCGCACTCTTTGTTGATGTTCATCCCATCTGGCTGAGTGGCAATAGCGATGACCGTGGCACCAAGCTCACGCAGCACATTGGGTGCAATGTGGTAGGTCGCGCCGTTGGCACAGTCGACCACGATTTTCAGGCCGTTGAGGTTAAGCTCGCTGGGAAAAGTGCCCTTACAAAATTCAATGTAGCGTCCGGCGGCATCAACGATACGGCTGGCACGGCCCAGCAAGGCGGATTCGACACAGGTAATCGGTTTTTCCATCTCCAGTTCGATCGCCTCTTCAACATCGTCCGGCAACTTAGTGCCTTCAGAGGAGAAGAATTTAATGCCGTTATCGTCGAACGGATTATGCGAGGCCGAAATCACGATCCCCGCTTCTGCGCGGAAGGTCCGGGTCAGATAGGCGATAGCTGGCGTCGGCATCGGCCCGGTAAAGGCCGCGGTCAGGCCAGCGGCAGCCAGACCGGCTTCTAAGGCTGACTCCAGCATGTAGCCGGAGATGCGCGTGTCCTTACCGATAATGATCTTTTTCGAACCGTGACGCGCCAGCACTTTCCCTGCGGCCCAGCCCAGCTTCAGGACGAAATCAGGGGTGATTGGCGCTTCACCGACTTTGCCACGAATGCCATCTGTACCGAAATATTTACGATTACTCATGATGCTCCTTTTGCTCTTCGGGTCGCTTCGACCACGCGCATCGCTTCGGCCGTCTCTTTAACATCATGAGCACGGATAATCTGTGCTCCCTGCATGGCAGCGATGACCGCGCAGCTCAGGCTGCCGGTTAAACGCTGTGACGGACCGACATTCAACAACTGACCTATCATCGATTTGCGCGACATGCCTACCAGCAGAGGCAGGCCGAAATGGTGAAAATCGCTGAGGTGAGCCAGCAGTTCATAGTTGTGGCTAAGATTTTTACCGAAACCGAAGCCCGGGTCGAGTATCAGCCGCTCTTTTTTGATTCCTGCCGCTTCGCAACGCGCAATCTGCTGTGCGAAGTAAGTGTCCACTTCGCTCAGGATGTTTTCATAGTGCGGCGCCTGCTGCATGGTGCGGGGTTCGCCCTGCATATGCATTAAACAGACCGGCAGACCGGTCGCAGCGGCAGCTTCCAGCGCACCTGGCTCGGAGAGCGAGCGAACGTCATTAATGATGTGAGCGCCCACTCGCGCTGATTCACGAATCACCTCAGCTTTGGAGGTGTCAACCGAGATCCAGACCTCGAAACGCTGGGCAATCGCTTCGACCACCGGAATGACGCGCTCCAGCTCCTGCTCGACGCTGACCTCATCTGCCCCCGGACGGGTCGATTCACCGCCGACATCGATGATGGTCGCGCCAGCATTGACCATCTCATTGGTGTGCGTCAGCGCATCGACCAGCGCGTTATGTTTACCGCCATCGGAAAAGGAGTCGGGCGTGACATTTAAAATACCCATCACATGGGGAAAGGATAAATCGAGATGGGAATCACCGGCGAACAACTTCATGGCGAATCACTCCTTGCTGATCAATATCTGGATGTAAAAAACCCCGGACCAGCCGGGGTTTTGTCTGACGAGGTGACGTCTTATTTATCGAACTGCTCTGACATGGTGTTGCCTGGGTTTGGCGTACGCGGTTCATCGACCGGACGCGGCGCCTTTGGCGTGCCGTTGCTGTCAGAGTTGCTGCTGCCTGGGTCTTCCCAGCCCGCTGGCGGACGCACTTCGCGGCGCGCCATCAGGTCGTCGATCTGTGGTGCATCAATGGTTTCATACTTCATCAGCGCGTCTTTCATCGCGTGAAGGATGTCCATGTTCTCACCCAGAATGCGGCGAGCACGCTGGTAGTTGCTGTCGATCAGGTGTTTAACTTCCTGGTCGATAATGCGGGCAGTTTCATCGGACATATGTTTCGCTTTCGCGACGGAACGTCCAAGGAACACTTCACCCTCTTCTTCAGCATACAGCAGTGGACCCAGTTTCTCTGAGAAGCCCCACTGCGTCACCATGTTACGCGCCAGGTTAGTCGCGACTTTGATGTCGTTCGACGCACCGGTAGAAACACGTTCCGCACCGTAGATGATCTCTTCGGCCAGACGACCGCCGTACAGCGTTGAAATCTGGCTTTCCAGTTTCTGACGGCTGGCGCTGATCGCGTCGCCTTCAGGCAGGAAGAAGGTCACACCCAGCGCACGACCGCGCGGAATGATGGTCACTTTGTGCACCGGATCGTGCTCTGGCACCAGGCGTCCGATAATGGCATGGCCTGCTTCGTGATACGCGGTTGACTCTTTCTGCGCTTCCGTCATCACCATGGAGCGACGTTCCGCACCCATCATGATTTTGTCTTTCGCTTTCTCAAACTCAACCATCGACACCACACGCTTGTTCGAACGGGCAGCAAACAGCGCCGCTTCGTTGACAAGGTTAGCCAGGTCAGCACCGGAGAAGCCCGGCGTACCACGCGCAATGATTGCTGCATCGATATCGGTCGCCAGCGGCACACGGCGCATATGCACTTTCAGAATCTGCTCACGGCCACGTACGTCTGGCAAGCCCACCACAACCTGACGGTCGAAGCGGCCTGGACGCAGCAGCGCCGGGTCAAGCACGTCAGGACGGTTAGTTGCGGCGATAACGATAATGCCTTCGTTACCTTCGAAACCATCCATCTCAACCAGCATCTGGTTCAGCGTCTGCTCACGTTCATCATGACCACCGCCTAAACCTGCGCCACGCTGACGGCCTACCGCATCGATCTCATCGATAAAGATGATGCACGGCGCGGCTTTTTTGGCCTGTTCGAACATGTCACGCACACGGGATGCGCCGACACCGACAAACATTTCAACGAAGTCAGAACCGGAGATGGTAAAGAAAGGCACCTTCGCTTCACCGGCAATTGCTTTCGCCAGCAGGGTTTTACCGGTACCCGGAGGACCGACCATCAGCACGCCTTTCGGAATCTTACCGCCCAGCTTCTGGAAGCGGCTCGGTTCACGCAGATATTCCACCAGCTCGGCGACTTCCTCTTTCGCTTCGTCACACCCGGCAACGTCGGCGAAAGTGGTTTTAATCTGGTCTTCCGTCAGCATGCGGGCTTTGCTCTTGCCGAAGGACATCGCGCCCTTGCCGCCGCCGCCCTGCATTTGACGCATAAAGAAGATCCACACACCGATCAGCAGCAGCATCGGGAACCACGAAATGAAGATCGAGGCCAGCAGGCTTGGCTCTTCCGGTGGTTCGCCAACCACTTTGACGTTTTTGGTCAAGAGGTTATCGAGCAACTTGGGATCATTGACAGGAATGTAGGTGGTATATTTATTGCTGTCTTTTTTAATAACGTTAATTTCACGCCCGTTAATACGTGCCTCGCGGACCTGATCCTGGTTCACTTCCGACAGGAAGGTTGAATAATCAACCCTACGGCCATTCGACTCGCTGGGCCCAAAGCTCTGGAATACTGACATCAGCACGACCGCGATGACTAACCAGAGAATCAGGTTTTTCGCCATGTCACTCAAGGGATTAACCTCATATTACAACGGTGTTAACAGATAGCGTAGGGTACTATAGATCCTTCATACATGGAATCGCAGCAAAACTGCGGACTTCTCCAGCAATTTGGTTATAGTTTGCGCCCAGTCGCCACAATGTACACTTCACGTGAACGTGACCGTGAAGCGTCCGGCTTACGAATTTTCACTTTCGTAAACAGGGAGCGAATTTCCCGCAGGTATTCATCGAAGCCATCTCCCTGAAACACTTTCACTACAAAGCTGCCGCCAGGTGCCAGGATATCACGACACATTTCCAGCGCCAGCTCGACTAAATACATCGACCGGGGAATATCTACGGCAGGTGTACCACTCATGTTCGGTGCCATATCGGACATGACAACCTGAACTTTCTGATCGCCGACGCGCTCAAGCAGCGCATTAATCACCGATTCTTCACGAAAATCGCCCTGAAGGAAATCGACACCGACAATCGGATCCATAGGCAGGATATCACAGGCAATAACGCGCCCTTTGTTCCCAATTTGCTGTACCACATATTGTGACCAGCCACCGGGTGCAGCACCCAGATCTACCACGGTCATGCCGGGTTTGAAAAGCTTGTCACCCTGTTGTATTTCATCAAGTTTAAACCAGGCGCGCGAACGCAACCCTTTTTTCTGCGCCTGAAGCACATATTTATCGCTAAAGTGTTCCTGGAGCCAGCGGCTGGAGCTGGCCGAACGCTTTTTACCCGTCATAATATTTCCAACTAAATCGTCATCGTAGCGATAAACCTGCACGCAATGGGTTGCGTCGATTTGGTGATATACCCGAGATGGCGGTAGAATGAACCGTTTTCAATCCCTGAGTAAGTAAAAAACTACGATGAATCTAAGTACCAAACAAAAACAGCACCTCAAGGGCCTCGCCCATCCGCTCAAGCCAGTGGTTATGCTGGGTGGTAATGGCCTGACCGAAGGCGTGCTGGCCGAAATCGAGCAGGCTCTGGCCCATCACGAACTGATCAAGGTGAAAATTGCCTCAGAAGATCGTGAAACAAAGCAGCTGATCGTTGAGGCTATCGTGCGTGAAACCGGCGCCAGCAACGTACAGGTGATCGGCAAAACGCTGGTGCTGTATCGCCCTTCTAAAGAGAGCAAAATTTCTCTGCCACGTTAAGTGGGCAAAGAAAGTGCCATGCTCTTACCTCAGATAAAAGGCCGCAGTGCGGCCTTTTTCCTTTCTTTACATTGTGCTTTAACGCTTTTCAAAGCGTAGCAACATCTTAAAGGTATTCCACCTTCAGGATTTCATATTCAACATCGCCGCCAGGGGTTTTGATAATGGCCACATCATCAGCCTCTTTACCCACCAGGCCACGTGCCATCGGTGAATTGACCGAAATCAGATTTTGCTTAAAATCCGCTTCGTCATCACCCACGATACGATAGGTCGACTCTTCATCGGTCTCGATATTCAGCACGGTAACCGTCGCGCCGAAAATCACGCGGCCGGTTTTTGGCATCTGGGTCACGTCAATGACCTGCGCATTGGAGAGTTTGGCTTCAATCTCCTGAATGCGGCCTTCACAGAAACCCTGTTCTTCACGTGCGGCATGGTATTCCGCATTCTCTTTCAGGTCGCCATGCTCGCGCGCGTCAGCGATAGAGGCAATAATGCGCGGACGCTTCACGGTTTTCAGCTCGTTCAGCTCTTCGCGCAATCTTTCAGCGCCTCTTAACGTCATCGGAATCTGATTCATTTAAGCTCCTCGTCATCTATCCTGTTTAACGGTGTCATCCTGACCGGTGACTGCAGAAAAAAGCGTTCTGCGACGCATTAGCCCGTTTTGCAAACAAAAGAATCCTGACCCAGAAAGCATTCCGGGCCAGAAAAGGGTTTTGCAATTTGATACGTATTTTACCCCAGAGTTCACTGCGGGTCATCGTTTACTTTCCACCGTCCAGCGACGTAGTATTGACGGCTTCACCTGCCAGTTACCGCGAGATTATGCGATTTTCACGACTTGTTACCGGATTAACCTGTGCATTTATGCTGCAGGCACAAGCAGCGCCAGTTGATGAATACATGCAGTATCTGCCAGACGGCGCCAATCTGGCGCTGATGGTGCAGAAAGTGGGTGCATCAACGCCGATTATTGATTACCACGGAAAACAGATGGCGTTACCCGCCAGTACCATGAAGGTGGTGACAGCGCTGGCGGCCTTACTGGAACTGGGCGGAGATTACCGTTTTCAGACCACCTTTGAGACCAAAGGCGCGCTGGTCGATGGCACGCTGAACGGTGATTTAGTGGCGCGTTTTGCCGGCGATCCCACATTAAGTCGCCAGGATCTGCGCAACATGGTGGCAGCGTTAAAGAAACAGGGCATCACCCATATTAAAGGCAATCTGGTGATTGATACCTCGGTTTTTGCCAGCCATGACATGGCGCCAGGCTGGCCGTGGAACGACCTGACCCAGTGCTTTAGCGCGCCGCCAGGTGCCGCTATCGTGGATAAAAACTGTTTTTCTGTCTCGCTCTACAGCGCGAATACGCCGGGCGAGAATGCGTTTGTTCGTATCGCCTCCTATTATCCGGCGCACATGTACAGCCAGGTACGCACCATCGGCCGCAACAGCGGCGAAGGACAATATTGCGAACTGGACGTGGTGCCGGGCGAACTCAATCGCTACACCCTGACCGGCTGTATGCGTCAACGCGCCGAACCGTTGCCGCTGGCCTTTGCCGTACAGGATGGCGCGGCCTGGGCGGGCGAAATCCTGAAAGCGGAACTGCGGGCGGCGGAGATCGATTACAGCGGGCATCTGGTACGTCAGTCGCAGGCCACCGAGCCAGGCACGGTGCTGGCCTCGACCCAGTCGGCGCCGCTGCATACTCTGTTGCACACCATGCTGAAGAAGTCGGACAACATGATTGCGGATACGGTGTTCCGTACCATTGGTCATCACTACTTCAACGTGCCGGGGACGTTCCGTGCCGGACAGGACGCGATTCGTCGTATCCTGAAAGCCAAAGCCAATATCGACATGGGTAATAGCATTCAGGTTGATGGTTCGGGCCTGTCGCGTCACGACCTGATTTCGCCGCAAACCATGATGCAGGTGTTGCAATACATTGCAAAGAATGACAGCACGCTGGATTACATCTCGATGCTGCCGCTGGCCGGTTATGACGGCACGCTGCAGTACCGTGGCGGTCTGCATGAGGCGGGACTGGATGGCAAAGTGTCGGCGAAAACCGGTTCACTGCAGGGGGTTTATAACCTGGCGGGCTTTATCACCACCTCCAGCGGCGCGCGGGTGGCATTCGTTCAGTTCCTTTCCGGTTATGCGGTCCCGCCGGAAGATCAGCGTACCCGCCGTATTCCGCTGGTGCGATTTGAGAGCCGGCTCTACCGCGATATTAATCAGAACAACTGATAAAGCAGAGATAAAAAATGCAGCAGGCGATCGACCTGCTGCATTTTTTTGATAAAGTCCGGTCACGTCAGCGATAAGACCGAGCCTGCACGGGAAACAGCGGCAGTTCGGAAAGACGTTTAAGCCAATTCCTGGCCGCTCAGCCCGTGCCGTCCGTGGCGCGGGACGCTTCCCTTCCCTGCCCCTGTTCCCTGCGCGTGGAGCATATTAACTGCGGCAGAGTCATCCGGCTAACTCCATCAGAAGCGGGTGTTGACACTCATATAGTAAGTGCGGCCCGATTCGTTAAAGGTATTGGCACCGGCACCGTAGAGATAAGCGCCCGTCGTGGCGTTACCGGTGGTCTGCGCATTGCCTTCGCGGAAGTGGCGTTTATCGAACAGGTTGTCGATCCCGACGGTGACGCTGGCATATTTATTAACGTCATAGGTGCCGCTCATGCCCACTACCGAGTAAGGGCTGACTTCATCGGTGGCGCTGCCGGTGACCGGATTGCCTTTGTAGTCATACTTTTTCGGCGTCTGTTTGCCATACCAGGTCAGCGTGGTTTGCAGCGACAGATCCTGCGTTGCCTGCCAGCTCAGCGTCGAGTTAAGCGTATATTCCGGGATCACCGACAGCCGATCGCCGGTCTCTTTGTTCTTGCTTTGCAGCATGTAGGTGAAGTTATTGTTCCAGCTTACGCTCTCAGAGAATGGCACGTTGACCGTTCCTTCCAGCCCTTCCACCACCGCTTTCGGCACGTTTTCCCATTTATAGATGTCGGTTTTACCGTTCGAAGCGGTACCGGTTGGCAGCGTGCCCGCCTCAATCTTATTGCGGTAGTCGTTGCGGAACCAGGTCAGACCGGCCTGATAACCCTCATGCTTCCACTCCAGCCCAATCTCTTTATTGATGCTGTTTTCCGCTTTTAAATCGTCGTTGCCCATCAGATAACAGGCACCGGTGCTGGCGGCGCAGCCCTGGCCGTTGCTGTAAAGCAGGTAGTTAGGGTTGGTCTGATACAGACTCGGTGCTTTGTAGGCGCGGGCTATCCCCATTTTCAGCGTGAAGTCATCGCCTAATCCTTGTGACAGGTTAAGTGACGGGCTCCAGTTATTGCCCACGATGGAGTGATGATCGAAACGCAGCGCTGGCGTCAGCATGGTGCTGTCGGTCAGTTCAATGTTGTCTTCAGCAAACAGCGAGAAGATTTCCGCCTGCGAATAGGGGCTGCGTCCGGTGGTAGCGACGCCGGGGATTGAACCGTAATTGGCCGCCTGGGTCGTCGAGGAGGGGTCCTTCATCCGCTGCTGGTTCCATTCGGTGCCAAGAGTCGCGGTCTGGTTGACCAGCCATTCGAACGGAATACTGATTTCGCTGTGCAGCAGCACATCATCCAGCTGGATGGTATTAAAGTTGCTGTTGGAGAAGATCCCTTCGGTGCCGCCCGCCAGCCCTTCATTCAGGCGCGAGTTACGGGTGTTCTCGTACTGCGCATAGGTATCGGTGCTGATGCCGTTATCCCACGCGCCGGTCCACTTCAGCGAGAAGTTCTGACGATAGAGGCGGTTGGTCTCTTCACCATATTTACTTTTCACCAGCGCATTGGTGTTGGTGTTCTGGGTATCACCGGCGTACAGGTTGCCCTGACGGCTATAGCCAGCGCCAAACTCCAGCGCCTGCATCGGCGCAAAGGCCCAGCGCAGTAAGGCGTGAACATCTTTATTCACCGAACCTTCACGGCCTGACGGGTAAGAACCGGCATAGTTGCCGGTACGCTCAGCGGCATGACCTTCATTAATGTCGTAAGCATCAGCCTGGGTTTTTGCCAGCCCGCCATACAGCCGGAAGCTAAAGTCGTCGCCTAACGGCCCTTCGAGGCTAAAGTTTGTACGCCTGGTTGCGCCCTCATCCTTATGCTGCGGCACGTTGTAATAGCCGCTCCAGGAGCCGTGCCATTGATTATCCATCTGTTTTTTGGTGATGATGTTCACTACCCCGCCTGCGGCACCGTTACCGTAACGGGCGGCGGCCGGACCGCGAATGACATCAATCCGCTCAATAAGCTCTGGCGGAACCCAGTTCGTGTCGCCGCGCGTATCACGCTCGCCCCGCCAGCCAAGACGCACCGAGTTGCGGCTGGTGACCGGCAGGCCATCGATTAAAATCAGGGTATTTTCCGGGCCCATGCCGCGAATATCGATCTGGCGATTGTTACCGCGCTGGCCACTGGTGGAGTTCCCGGTCAGGTTAACGCCGGGCATGGTACGAATGATTTCAGAGACGTCGCGCGCAGGCGGATGTTTTTTAATTTCGTCCGCGGTGATGGTGGAGACACCGGGCGCCTGAAGCGTCTGCTGAGCGGCCGTCACCGTCATGGTGGTTTCGCTGGCGGTATCGGAGGCGTTGCTGGTGATGCCTGGCTCAGCGGCTGCTGCACCGGTAGAAATGAGAGAGGTGGTGAAACCCAGTTCAATCATAATGGCTAAAGAAAGCCGGGATAACGTTTTCATTTTTTTATTCCTGGATTGCCAGCGAAAGGCTACTGCCGGCGCGCCGGTGAAAAGGTAAGTACCTTGCCTGCAACGCATTCCAGTTCTCTGCGGACCCTTATCAGGCGACCTTACACCTGGTCCAAAGCCCGATACGGCAGAGAGGATGCGCGCGCTCCCTGTAGAGCGGAAACACCCTATTGCAAATGAAAATAATTATCAATACTATTATTCCTAACATGCATGACCCTAATCAAGTGCAGTGATCAACTGATGGCGCGTATGACGTGGTTAAACGAAGTGACCGGCAGTGACGCCTGGTGGCAACAGCAGCAGCAACAGGGCATTCCCCTGATTGAACCCGGTGAAGAAGGCACCTGCCAGGTCACCTTCTTCTGGCGTGATCCGCAGGGCGATGAGTCACACTCAGCCACGCGCCGCGTCTGGATCAATATCACCGGCGTGACCGATCATCATCAATCCGCTGCGCCCTCCTCCTTAATACGCGTTCCCCATACCGATGTCTGGTGGTGGCAAACCACTCTGCCCGCTGACTGGCGCGGCAGCTACTGCCTGATGCCCGATAGCCAGGCGCAGACCTTCGACGGTCAGACCGATATGCAGGCGCTGCGGCAATGGTGGCGCGAAAAATTCCCAGCGGCACAGGCTGATCCGCTTAATCCACTGCGCGGCTGGGCAGGCGGCCGTGGGATGGCGGTTTCACCGCTGCATCTGCCGCAGGCGCCCGATCAATCGCTGTGGCGCGATGTTGATCGCGGCCATCCGGCGGATATTCCGCTGCAATCACTGTTGTGGCGCAGCGAACGGCTGGGCAATCAGCGTAACGTATGGATTTACTGTAGCGGTGAGGCGCATCCCGCTGAACGTCCACTGGCGTTACTGCTGGATGGTCAGTTCTGGGCGCAAACCATGCCGGTTGCCGGTCCGCTCCGGCAGCTCACCGCCGCCGGCGAACTGCCACCAGCGGTCTATGTGATGATCGATATCATCGATCGCGAACACCGCAGTCGTGAACTGCCCTGCAATCCCGATTTCTGGCTGGCGGTTCAGCTCGAGCTGCTGCCGCTGATTCAGCAAACCCTCCCCTGTCGGGTGGCAGACGGCAGCACGCTGGTGGCGGGACAGAGTTTTGGCGGGCTCTCCGCAGCCTACGCCACCTTAAACTGGCCGGAGACCTTTGGTGCCGCCATCAGCCTTTCCGGCTCCTTCTGGTGGCCGGAACGCGGTAACCCCAACGGCTGGCTACCGCAACAACTACAACAAGGTTTGCTGCAGGCAGCGCCGCGCCGCTTTTACCTCGAAGCAGGACGGCGTGAGCGGCTGATTCTGTCAGCGAATCAACAATTTGAGCGTGATTTAATCGCGGCCGGACATCAGGTCAGCTATCGCCCGGTTGAAGGGGGACACGATGCGCTGTGCTGGCGCGGCGGCCTGCTGGCCGGACTTAAAGCAATGTGGCAATACCCCTGATTCGCTTATCTCGCCCGCACTGCATGGGCAGGAGACCGATATGCAACAACTCAACCCCTTTGACGATCCGCAGCAGGAATGTCGCGTACTGATCAATAATCAGCAGCAGTACAGCCTGTGGCCCGCCTTCCGGGCCGTTCCGGCAGGCTGGCAGCCGGTGTTTGGACCGCAGCCCCAGGCGCTTTGCCTGAGCTGGCTGAATGAAAACTGGCACGATATTCGCCCGAAGCGCGGGAGCGACGATGTCTGAGATCACCATGACCCCAAATCTGACTGAACAGAAAACGTTACCGCTGGTGGCCGCTCAGCCTGGCATCTGGATAGCAGACCAGCTCTCTCCGCACGCCAATGCCTACGCGGTGGCGCACTTTGTCGAGCTGCGCGGGGCGATCAACAGCGCGCTGCTGGCCAAAGCCATCGTTGCCGGTATGCAGGAAGCGGACACGCTGAATATGGCGTTCGGCGAGCAGGAGGGCGAACCCCTGCAGTGGCCTGCGCCGCAGCGCTTTGCTGAGCCGCAGGTGATTGACCTGCGCAGTTCAGCCGATCCAGTAGCTGCGGCACGGGCGCTGATGCAGCAGGATATGTCCGGTGACCTGCGGGTGCTGAGCGGCGCGCCGCTTTATCATCACAGCCTGCTGCGGTTAAGTGACGATCACTGGTACTGGTATCAGCGTTATCACCATCTGGTGGTCGATGGCTTCAGTTTTACCGCCCTGACCCGCCGTATCGCCAATCTCTACAGCGCCTGGCAGCGCGATGAAGCGCCGGAGCCGACGCCCTTTACCCCGTTCAGTGAGGTGGTTGACGAGTACCTGCGCTATCAGCAATCCACCGGCTGGCAGCGTGATGCGCAGTTCTGGCGTGAAAAAGGCGCACAGCTCCCCGCGCCCGCCTCGCTGTCCGATCTGCCGCTGGCCGGTCAGAGCGCCAGTACCGATCTGCTGCGACATACCTTTGCGCTGGATCGCAGCGCATTTCAGACGTTGCTGACGCATACCCGACAGCAGCAGCTCAGCGCGGCGGACACCGCCATTGCGCTGGTCTCGCTGTGGCTGGCGCGTCTCAGCGGGCAAAACGACTTTGCGGCAGGTTTCATCTTTATGCGCCGCATCGGTTCCGCGGCACTGTGCGCCACCGGTCCGGTGATCAATGTGCTGCCGATGGCGGTACACAGCGACCCGGCCCAGCCGCTGAGCGTACTGGCAGCGCAGCTGGCGGGCGAAATAAAGAAAATGCGTCGTCATCAGCGCTACGATGCCGAGCAGGTGCAGCGTGATCTTGGCCGCTCCGGCGACAGCGATCCGCTCTACGGGCCGGTCATCAACCTCAAGATGTTCGATTACCAGCTCGATTTTGCCGGTATTGAAGGCGTAACCCACCAGCTCGCCTCCGGCCCGGTGCGCGATCTGGAAATTGCTATCTACCTCAGCGAGCAGGGCGATGTGACGCTGGAGCTGCTGGCAAACGCCGAGCGCTACCGCGAAACGACCCTGAAGCAGCACGCCAGCCGCTTTGCGCTGATGCTGTCACAGCTGGCCGCCAGTCCCGACGCTCCGTGCGGCGAACTGGATATGCTGACGCCCGCTGAACATCAGCAGTTAGCGGCTCTCAATAACACCACGATGCCATTGCCGGCGGAGACGCTGAGCAGCCTGCTGTTCAGCCAGGCACAGCGTACTCCGCTGGCACCGGCGCTGGCGGATGAGGCGCATCAGCTCAGTTATCAGCAGATGCAGCAGCAGGTCGCGGCGCTGGCGCAGCAGTTGGTTGCGCAGGGCGTGGCGCCGGGCGATATCGTCGCCGTCGCACTGCCGCGCTCGATCTTCCTGTCGCTGGCGCTGCAGGCCATCGTCAGCGCGGGCGCCACTTATCTGCCGCTCGACACCGGCTATCCCGACGACCGCCTGCAGATGATGCTGGAAGATGCCGCGCCGAAAACCCTGATCACCTGCCGTGAACTGGCTGACCGGCTGGCGGCCCTTTCACCGGTCACGCCGCTGTTTTACGACGCGCTGCTCACGCCGGTCCGGACGGCAATCGGACAGCAGCCGCATCCACAGGATGGCGCTTACCTGATCTATACCTCCGGCTCCACCGGTCGGCCAAAAGGAGTGCTGGTCAGCCATCAGGCGATCGTCAACCGCCTGCTGTGGATGCAGGATCACTATCCACTCAGCAACGATGATGTGGTATTGCAGAAAACCCCGAGCAGCTTCGACGTGTCGGTCTGGGAATTTTTCTGGCCGCTGATAGCTGGCGCACAACTGGTGATGGCCCCGCCAGACGCGCATCGCGATCCGGAGGCGCTGCAACAGCTGTTCGCCCGCCACCGCGTTACGACGACCCATTTTGTTCCGTCGATGCTGGCTGCCTTTGTCGCCACGCTGCAGGATGATGATGCCGTGGCGCGCTGCGCGACGCTGCGCCAGGTATTCTGCAGCGGCGAAGCGTTACCGGCCGATCTGTCACGTCAGTGGCAAACGCTGACCCAGGTCGCCCTGCACAATCTCTACGGTCCGACCGAAGCAGCGGTGGATGTCAGCTACTACCCGGCATCGGGTGAGGAACTGGCGGCGGTCGAAGGTGCCAGCGTGCCGATTGGCTTCCCGGTGTGGAATACCGGCTTACGGATTCTGGATGCCGGTCTGCAACCGGTGCCGCCTGGCGTGGCCGGCGATCTCTATCTGACCGGCGTACAGCTGGCACACGGTTATCTGGATCGTCCCGACCTGACCGCCAGCCGTTTTGTTGCTGACCCATATGGCGACGGCAGCCGGATGTATCGCACCGGTGATGTTGCTCGCTGGCTGAATAACGGTGCCGTTGAATACCTTGGCCGCAGCGATGATCAGCTCAAAATTCGCGGCCAGCGCATTGAACTGAATGAGATCGATCACGCCCTGGCTGCCCTGCCCGGCGTGGCGCAGGCGGTAACGCACGCACGGGTGCTGGGCGGCGGAAACGATCAGCAGGGTGATGCCCGTCAGCTGGTGGGCTATGTGGTGGCAGATCAGCCGATTGATGCCGCAGCGATGCGGCAGGCACTGGCGACGCAGTTACCGGCACATATGGTGCCGGTCGCCATCGTCCAGCTGGCCGCGTTACCGCTCAGCAGCAACGGCAAGCTGGATCGTAAAGCGCTGCCGCTGCCAGCAACGCAAACCGCAGACGCCGGGCGCGCCCCGCATCCGGGGCTGGAAACCACGCTGGCGCAGGCGTTTACCACCCTGCTGGAGCGGGAGTCGGTCAGCGCCCAGGATGATTTCTTCGCTCTCGGCGGCCATTCGTTACTGGCGATGCGGCTGGCGGCACAGTTGCGTCGTCGCCTCAATCAGCCGGTTTCGGTCGGCCAGATTATGGTTGCCGCCACGGTGGAAAAACTGGCGGCCTTGCTGAGCAGTGAAGCGGCGGAGGCCAGCCGTGCCGGTTTTGAAGCGGTGCTGCCGCTGCGGCGCGGCAACGGGCCGACGCTGTTCTGCTTCCATCCGGCCTCCGGCTTTGCCTGGCAGTTCAGCGTGCTGCAACGCTATCTCGATGCGCGCTGGTCGCTGCTGGGTATTCAGTCGCCAGACCTCGCCAGTCCGCTCAACCAGGCACCGCATCTCGATGCGGTGTGTGAAGCGCACCTGGCAACGATTCGTCAGCAGCAGCCGCAAGGTCCTTACTATTTCCTCGGCTATTCGCTGGGCGGAACGCTGGCGCAGGGTATCGCGGCGCGGCTGGAAGCAGCAGGTGAAACCGTCGCCTTCCTCGGCCTGCTGGACACCTGGCCACCGGAGACGCAGAACTGGGATGAGAAACGCGGGGAAAACGTGCTGGACCCGGCGGTACTGGAAGAGGTGAACCGGGAGCGCGAACAGTTTATCGCCGCGCAGCGCCAGCAGGCGGGCGAAGGGATGGAGGCGCTGTTTACCACCATCGAAGCCAACTACGCCAGCTCGGTGCGACTGCTGGCCACCGCCCGCAGCGCGCACTTTACCGGTCGTGCCACCCTGTTCCTGGCGCAGCAGACGCAGCAGCCCGGTCAGGATGCCCGTCGCGCCTGGTCGCCCTACGTCGCCGAACTGGAGATCTGGCCGCTGGATTGCACCCACGTCGAGATCATTTCGCCGCGGATGTTTGAGCAGATTGGGCCACGTCTGCAGCAGTTGCTGTCAGCGTTTTAATCTGTCGGCGCGCGGCTGAGTGCTGCGCGCCTTCCCAACGGCTGAAGGCCGGATCAGCGGGCTGCGCGTCCCAGCGGCACAATCATTGGGGTATGCGCCACCGGATCGTCAACAATCATGCAGCGCAGGCCGTAAATGGCCTCAATCAGTGCCGGCGTCACGATATCAGCCGGTTTGCCTTCCGCGATAATCTCTCCATCACGCATGGCGATCAAATGGCTGGCGTAGCGACACGCCTGATTAAGGTCGTGCAGCACCACCACCAGCGTACGACCATGCTGCTGATTAAGATCCTGCATGAGTTCCAGCAGCTCAATCTGATGGGCGATATCCAGCCAGGTGGTCGGTTCATCCAGTAACAGCAGCGGCGTTTGCTGCGCCAGCACCATCGCAATCCAGACCCGCTGCCGCTGCCCGCCGGACAGCGTATCGACCTGCTGCTGTGCCAGATCGGCCACGCCGGTCGCCAGCATCGCCTGCTGCACCGCCGCTTCATCTTCCTGACGCCAGCGGCCAAACAGCGGCTGATGCGGATAACGCCCGCGCGCCACCAGTTCACTGACGCTGATGCCGGCAGGCGCATTCGAGCTTTGCGGCAGCAACCCGAGACGGCGCGCTACCTCTTTGGTGGAGTAACGGGCGATTGCATTGCCATCCAGCAGTACCTCACCCCGTAACGGCGCGGCCAGCCGGCTCAGAGTGCGCAACAGCGTCGATTTCCCGCAGGCGTTGGGGCCAATAATTACCGTCAGTTCCCCGTCAGGGATGGTGACCGACAGGTTCTCCGCCACGATCTTTTTGTCGTAACCGAGCGTCAGCGCGTCGCCCTGCAAACGTGTTGTCACTGTCATTGGCGTCGCGCCTCCCGCACCAGTAGAGCAATCAGATAAAGTCCGCCCAGGCTGACCGTGATGACGCCAACCGGCAGCTGATAGGGCAGGAAAAAGTGCTGCGCGGCGTAGTCAGCAGCGGTGAGCAGCAGCGCGCCGCACAGCGCCGCCAGCGGCAAGGCACCTTTGATGCCGCCGCACAACCGGCGGGCGATCTGCGGTGCCAGCAGGGCGATAAACGAAATCGGCCCGACCAGCGCGGTTGACGCCGCCGTCAGGATCACCCCGACCAGCATCAGCAAAATACGACTGCGCTCAACCGGAACGCCCAGCGCGCAGGCGGTATCATCGCCCATCTCCAGCAGCCGCATGCGCCGCGCCAGCAGCGCCGTCGCCAGCAGCGCCAGCAGCAGCACGCTGATCACCGGCGTGGTTTTCGCCCAGCTGATGCCGTTCAGCGAGCCAGCACTCCACAACCCGGCGCTCAGTGCCGCTTCCAGTGAAGCGCTGATAATCAGCCAGCTATTCAGCGCCATCAGCAATGCCCGCACGCTGATACCCACAATAATCAGGCGAAAAGTCTCAACACCGTTGCGCCAGCTAAACAGCCAGACCACACCCGCGGTCAGCAAGCCGCCGGTCAATGCCGCCAGCGTCATACCTTCCATATTCTGCTGAAACAGCACCAGCGCCACCAGCACACCGCTGTAAGCCCCGGTGTTAAAACCCAGAATGTCCGGACTGCCGAGCGGGTTGCGCAGCAGCGACTGAAAAATAGCGCCGCTGACGCCCAGCGCACCACCAATCAGCAGTGCCATCATCACCCGCGGCAGACGCCATTCCAGCACGATCAGCTGAATATTGCGTGCCGCCTCACCGTTGATCACCTGCCAAAGCTGAGCCGCCGGGATCGGCAAGGTGCCGCGCGTCACGCCGAGAAAGGCCAGCGCCAGACAGGCCAGCAGCAGCCAGGTGCCATTGAGTACGACGCGTTTCATACCGCACCTCTGCCAGCCTTGCGGCGCACCAGCACAATCAGCATCGGGGCACCGAGAATCGCCGTCACAATCGACACGCGCAGCTCGCCCGGCACCAGCACCCGGCCGAGAATATCGGCGGCCAGCAGCAGACAGGGCGTGATAAGAAGGGTACCCGGCAGCATCCAGCGATGATCGTTGCCGAGCAACCAGCGTGCCAGATGCGGCGTCATTAATCCGACAAAGGCAATCGGGCCTACCGCGGCCGTCGCGGCCCCGCTCAGCAAGGCAATCGCCAGCAGTCCGATCAGTTGGGTGCGGACAACGCGGGTCCCGAGCGCCGTCGCCATATCACCGCCCATGCTGAGGCTGTTGAGCGACCGGGCCAGCAGCAGCGCCAGCAGAGAGCCGACCACCACCGCGGGAAACGTCGTGCGCAGAATGGCAAAATTGCGGATATCCAGCGACCCGCTGTGCCAGAAACGCAGGTGGTCGTAGATGTCAGGATTAAGCAGCGACAAGCCGGAGGTTAAGCCTTCCAGCACCGCGCCCAGCGCGACCCCGGCCAGCGTCAGCCGTACCGGATTGACCCGCCCGCCACCGACCGCCCCGGTCAGCGCCACCAGCAACGACGCCAGCAGCGCGCCGCCAAAGGCAAAACCGAGCCAGTCAATCGGGGAATCCGCACCATAGAGCGCAATGCCGATCACTACCGCAAAACCTGCACCGGCATTAATACCCAGGATTCCGGGATCGGCCAGCGGGTTGCGTGTCAGGCTCTGCATCAGCGCGCCCGCCACGCCCAGACCTGCGCCCGCCAGCAGCCCGGCCAGGGTACGCGGCAGCCGGGCATCACGCACAATGATGCAGTCTGCGCTGGAGCAGTTGGTCAGCAGTGCCTGGGTGACATCATGGAAGGCTATGGATTTGGCCCCCAGCATCAGGCTGAGCGCGAGGAGCAGCAACAGCAGCATCCCTGAGCCTGCTATTACATGGAATTGACGCATCACAGTTAAACCTTTACGGATTCAATGGCATCGGGATGGAAACCATTATGATAATGATACTTGTTATCGTTATTACGCATTTTTTGTATGTTACCATGACTCGCAAACTCAATGATGAGGAAAATGGGTGCAAAAAGGCGACGTTATGAACAAACCCTCCCACTTTATCGATCTCAGCCTGCTGAAAACCCATCCCGCTTTTCGCGCCGTGTTTATTGCTCGCTTCATCTCGATTGTCGCGCTCGGTATGCTGGCGGTCGCCGTCCCGGTGCAGATTCAGCAGTTAACGCAATCGCCGTTGCTGGTGGGTCTGGCGGTCACGCTGGCCGGTGCCGGTATGTTTATTGGCCTGCTCACCGGTGGCGTACTGGCCGATCGCTATGAGCGCCGCCGCCTGATCCTGTTTGCCCGTTCAACCTGCGGCCTCGGTTTTGTCGCCCTGTGTGTGAATGCGCTGCTGCCTGCTCCGTCGGTGATCGCGGTGTTTGTGCTGGGCCTGTGGGATGGCTTTTTTGGGGCGATCGGCGTGACCGCGCTGCTGGCCGCCACACCAGCGCTGGTCGGCCGCGAAAACATTATGAAAGCGGGCGCGATCACCATGCTGACGGTGCGCTTTGGCGCCATTCTGTCACCGGCGATTGCCGGGCTGGTGATCGCCCACGGCGGCGTGGCCTGGAACTACGGACTGGCGGCGCTCGGCACCTTGCTGACGGTACTCACTCTGCTGCGCCTGCCGACGCTGGCCCCACCGCCACAGCCGCGTGAACATCCGCTGACCGCCTTATCCGCCGGGATGGGTTTCCTGTTTGCCAGCCCGATAGTCGGTATGGCGGCGCTGGTTGGCGCGCTGGTGACCTTAGCCAGTGCGGTACGCGTACTCTATCCGGCACTGGCGCCACACTGGCAGGTCGGGCTGGAGCAGCTGGGGCTGATGTATGCCGCCGTGCCGCTCGGGGCCGCGGTCGGAGCCTTAACCAGCGGCCGGCTGGCGCAGTCAGCGCAGCCGGGCCGCCTGATTCTGGCCAGCGCCATTGCCGCCTTTATTGCCCTTACCCTGTTCAGCCTGATGCCGTGGTTCAGCCTGAGCCTGGTCTGCCTCGCCGCGTTTGGCTATTTCAGCGCCATCAACAGCCTGGTGCAATATGCTCTGATCCAGACGCTGACCCCGGATGCGCTGCTTGGCCGGATCAACAGCCTGTGGACAGCGCAGAACGTCACCGGTGACGCGATTGGCGCGGCGATGATTGGTGCGATGGGTTCACTGCTGCTGCCGCAACAGGCGGCAGGCCTGTTGGGACTGGCCGCCATCGTGCTGGGGATGGTGATGTGGCTACTGATGGCGCGTTTGCGCCGCTATCAGCCGCCTGCTGCTGAGCAGGCGGAATCCACCGGTTAGAAGCCGCCTGCCCTGCGCAGACGGCGGATATCAGGATTTAACGAACAGCGTTTCCAGCCGCGTCAGCAAATTACTGGCGCTGTAGAAATCAAGCCGGAAGGTATCCAGCCCCAGCGCATAAACCGCGCTGGCACGCACCGCTGGGGTCTGCGCCAGGAAAGGGTTCTTCATCACCTGCTCTGCGGTCTGCGGCTCAGCGGCAAACAGCAGATAGGTGTGACCATTCAGTCCCGCCGCCAGATTTTCCCCTGACAGCTGAATAATGTCTTTACGCTGCCCCATGCTGTGACCGTGCTGCATGTCGGCTGGCGGCGTGGCCAGGGTGAACCCCAGTTGCTGCAGCAATTTTCCCTGCGCCGATGCCTCGGTCCAGAGATTAACGGCGCGACCGTCACCGTTCCAGACCATGGCGGAAACCGGCTGCGGCGGCAGCGTTAAGGCGGATTTAAGCGCTTTTTCCTGCGCATCAAACGCGCTGATGCGAGCGGCGGCGTCAGATTCATGACCGGTTGCCTCACCCAGTAGCGTCACCAGCTGCTGCCAGCTCTTATCGTCATAGTTGATCACCAGAACCGGTGCGATAGCGGTCAGCTGATCGACCAGTTTGATCGCCGAATCATTGCCGGTGGCGCTGACCACAATCAGGTCCGGTGCTTCCGCCGCAATCGCTTCAGCATTGGGCTCGCCAATATAGAGACGTTTTACGCCGCGCTGTTTTGCCACCTCGCCCCACTGACGGAAGAACCCCTGCCCATCGGCCAGCCGGCTGTTGGGTGCCGTTGCGCCACTGGCGATCACCGGAGCATTAATCGCCAGCAGCGATCCGGTCAGGGTGACGCTGGTCGAGACAATGCGGGTTGGCGCCTGGGATAAGGTCACACTGTCTTTTGCGCCGGCTATCGTGCGCGGCCAGCCGTTCTGAGCCGCCGCCGCGAAACTGATACAGAAGAAAAACAGCGCGATTGCCGCCTTTACACCACGTTTAGTCATAAATTTCAGTCCACTTTTCTGCTGGCAATTTGCCCTGCTGTTTGTGCTGATTTAACAGGAAAACGCAGCCGAAACACCGCGTATTTATTGACACTCCCGGCTAATCAACGTAGGTTACTGGGCCACAATACAAATGATAATCATTATTAATTATCTTATCATTTATAGGTGAAAATTATGGTGGAATCGTTGACGTTTGAACATCCCTTGTTGCAGGATTTCTCCGCGTTGTGCCGCGGTTTCCTGTTTACCTCTCCCTGGCAAAGCCTGACCACGCAAGGCTGTTTCACCACGCTGACCACCCCGGTCAACGATGGCGATGCGCTGACAGGGGATTTTCAGCAACAATTGCAGCACCATTTCGCCTCGGCCAGAAAACAGGGCATTACCCATCCGATTCTGGTAGGTGCGATTCCGTTTGACGTCAATCAGCCCTCGGCGCTGTTTATCCCTGAGTCCTGGCAAACCTTTAACCGCGCCGATCTGCACGCGGCAACCGCAATCCGTGAAAACGATCTGCCGCAGGTGCGCCGCCGCACGGCGGTACCGGATCATGACATTTTCACCGATATGGTGGCGCAGGCGGTCTCTGCTACGCAGCGTGGCGAGCTGGATAAAGTAGTGCTGTCGCGGCTGATGGATATCACCGCTGAACAGCCGGTGGATACCGCGGCCCTGATGCAACGCATCGTGGCGCAGAACCCGAACAGCTACCACTTTCATCTGCCGCTGCCGGAAGGCGGTGCGCTGGTCGGAGCCAGCCCGGAACTGATGATCCGCAAACAGGGCCACAGTTTCAGCTCCTGTCCGCTGGCCGGTTCGGCCCGCCGTGATGCCGACCCACAGCTGGACCAGGCGGCAGGCGATAGCCTGATGCGCTCAGACAAAGATCGCCATGAGCATAAGCTGGTGACCGATGCGATGCGCAATACGCTGCAAGCGCGCAGCCGGGTGCTGTCGGTGCCAGAGGTGCCGTCGCTGATCACCACCGCAACCCTATGGCATCTCGCCACCCTGATTGAGGGCGAGGTGCTCGACCCTCGTGAAAATGCGCTGTCGCTGGCCTGTCTGCTTCATCCGACCCCCGCCCTGAGCGGCTTCCCGCATCAGCGCGCCCAACAGCTGATTCAGCAACTCGAACCGTTCGAACGTCAGCTGTTTGGCGGCATTGTCGGCTGGTGCGACGATCAGGGCAATGGCGAATGGGTCGTGACCATTCGCTGCGGCACGGTGCATGGCCCGCGCGTGCGACTGTTTGCTGGCGCTGGCATCGTAGCTGACTCACAACCCGAATCAGAATGGCGCGAAACCGGCGTCAAACTCGACACCATGCTTCGCGCTTTTGGACTGCAATAAAGGAACCTGTATGACCCTTTCCTACAGCCGCTGGCCTGACGATCTGGCCGCGCGTTACCGCGAAAAAGGTTACTGGCTGGATCTGCCGATGACCGACATCCTCGAACGCCACCAGCAGCGCGACAGCGTGGCGGTTATTGATGGCGATCGACAGCTCACTTACCGCCAGCTGGCCCGTTTAAGTGACAACCTGGCGGCGGCGTTGCAGCGTCGTGGCCTGAAACCGGGTGATACCGCGCTGGTGCAACTCGGCAACGTGGCGGAGTTTTACCTGACGCTGTTTGCGCTGTTTAAAATTGGTGTTGCGCCGGTTAACGCGCTGTTCAGTCATCAGCGTACTGAGCTGACGGCGTACGCCAGCCAGATTGCGCCCCGCCTGCTGATTGCCGATCGCAGCCACGCGCTGTTCGCCGATGAGGCGTTTATTGACCAGCTGTGCTGCGATCATAACGGGCTACAGCAGGTGATCCTGCGCGGCAACGGCCAGGCTGAAAACAGCCTTGAAGCGCTGCTGGCCGAACCGGCGGGTGATTTTGTCGCTACGCCGACTGCGGGCGATGAAGTGGCCTTTTTCCAGCTGTCAGGCGGCAGCACCGGCACGCCAAAACTGATCCCGCGCACCCATAACGATTACTATTACAGCATCCGCGAAAGTGATGTGATCTGTGGCGTGACCGCTGACACCCGTTATCTGATCGCCCTGCCCGCAGCGCATAATTTTCCAATGAGCTCTCCGGGCGCGCTGGGGGTGTTTTACGCAGGCGGACAGGTGATTCTGGCCGCCGATCCCAGCGCCACGCTCTGCTTCCCGCTGATTGAAAAGCATCAGGTGACCGATACCGGTCTGGTTCCGCCCGCCGTGAGTCTGTGGCTGCAGGCGATTCAGGAATGGGGCAGCAATGCCGCACTGGCATCGCTGCAACGCATTCAGGTTGGCGGCGCGAAGCTGGGCGAGACGCTGGCGGCGCGTATTCAGACCGAGATCGGCTGCAAGCTGCAGCAGGTGTTCGGCATGGCGGAAGGCCTGGTGAACTACACCCGCCTTGATGATGATGAAACCACCATTCTGACCACCCAGGGTCGCCCGATCTCGCCGGATGATGAAGTGTGGGTCGCCGATGAACAGGGTAATCCGCTGCCGACCGGTGCCATTGGTCGACTGATGACGCGCGGGCCTTATACCTTCCGCGGCTACTACAACAGCCCGGAACATAACGCCGCCAGCTTTGATCAACAGGGTTTTTACTGCTCCGGCGATCTGATTGAGATCACCCCGCAAGGTAACATCATCGTCCAGGGCCGGGAGAAAGATCAGATCAACCGCGGCGGCGAGAAGATCGCGGCAGAAGAGATCGAGAATCTGCTGCAACGTCATCCGGATGTGATCCACGCGGCGCTGGTGTCGATGAACGATGAGCTGATGGGTGAGAAAAGCTGCGCCTTTATTGTGGCCCGTCAGCCGGTTAAACCGGTGGCGCTGCGTCGTCACCTGCGTGAATTAGGGGTAGCAGAATTCAAACTGCCCGACCGTATAACCTGCGTAGAAGCCCTGCCGCTGACCCACGTCGGCAAGGTGGATAAAAAACGTCTGCGCCAACAACTTGCCGATCAACAAGCGCAAGCCTGATCTGTCCGGAGATTTTTCTATGGCTATTCCAAAACTGACCTCTTATCCGCTGCCAGCCGCCACTGAGTTGCCGACCAACAAGGTAAAATGGGCGCTGGAGTCCGGTCGCGCCGCGCTGCTGATCCACGATATGCAGCGTTATTTCCTGAATTTCTGGGGCGAAAACAGCCCGCTGGTGGAGCAGGTGGTCGACAATATTGCCCGCCTGCGTCGTTACTGCAAAGCACAAGGGATTCCGGTGTTCTACACCGCCCAGCCCAATGCGCAGAGCGATGAAGATCGTGCGCTGCTCAACGATATGTGGGGACCAGGACTGAATAAGCATCCCGATCAGCAGAAGATCGTGGACGCGCTGGCACCGGATGCCGACGATCAGGTGCTGACCAAATGGCGCTACAGCGCCTTCCATCGCTCGCCGCTGGAGTCGATCCTGCAGGAGATGGGCCGCGATCAGCTGATTATCACCGGCGTTTATGCCCACATCGGCTGCCTGACCACCGCCACCGATGCGTTTATGCGCAACATTCAGCCGTTTATGGTGGCCGATGCGCTGGCGGATTTCAGCCGCGAAGAGCACATGATGGCGCTGACCTACACCGCAGGCCGCAGTGGCAAAGTGGTGATGACCGCCGACCTGATGCCGCTGCCGCTGAGCAAAGACGATTTGCGGGCGCTGATTCTGCCGCTGCTGGAAGATGATGACGTGCCGGAAGATGATGAAAACCTGATCGATTACGGTCTGGATTCGGTGCGGGTCATGGCGCTGGCGGCTCGCTGGCGTCAGGTGCACGGCGATATCGACTTTGTCAGCCTGGCCAAAAACCCAAGTATTGATGGCTGGTGGGCGCTGCTGTCACGGGAGCCTGCACAATGAGCCACGCATTCGACTTCAGCGGAAAAATTGTCTGGATAACCGGTGCCGGCCAGGGAATTGGTTATCATACCGCGCTGGCGTTTCATCAGGCGGGCGCGCAGGTTGAAGCCTTCGATCAACGTTTTCACGGCCACGACTACCCGTTTCCCTGTCATACGCTGGACGTCTCCGAGCCGGAGCAGGTGAAAACCCTTTGCCAGCGTTTGCTGGCGGTTCAGCCGCGCATTGATGTGCTGGTTAACGCCGCCGGTATTCTGCGGATTGGTGCCACCGATGAGCTGTCGTTTACCGACTGGCAGGCCTGTCTTAACGTCAATGCCGGTGGCGCGTTTAACCTGTTCCAGCAGACCCTGCCAGTGTTCCGGCAGCAGCGGGCGGGCGCGATTGTCACCGTCGCCTCAAACTCAGCGCACGCGCCGCGGATTGGCATGTCCGCCTACGGCGCATCAAAAGCGGCGCTGCGCAGCCTCTGCCTGACCGTGGGTCTGGAGATGGCGCCGTATGGCGTGCGCTGCAACATCGTCTCACCCGGCTCCACCGACACAGAGATGCAGCGCAGCCTGTGGCATACGCCGACCGGTGAGCAGGAGATGATCGCGGGCTTCCCGGATCAGTTTAAGCTCGGCATCCCGCTCGGAAAGATTGCGCAGCCGCAGGAAATTGCCGCCAGCGTGCTGTTTCTTGCCTCCGATCTCGCCAGCCATGTGACCTTACAGGATATCGTGGTGGATGGCGGCGCAACGCTGGGAGCCTGAAGATGTCAGCGATCTGGAAACGATCTATCGATCTTGCGGAGCTGAATGCGCTGGGTGAGAACTCGCTGGTGGCGCATCTGGGGATCATTTTTACCCTGATCGGTGATGATTATCTGGAAGCGACCATGCCGGTCGATGCCCGAACGCATCAGCCTTTTGGCCTGCTGCACGGCGGCGCGTCGGTGGTACTGGCGGAATCGATGGGTTCAATTGCGGGCTATCTGGCAACAGAGGAAGGCAGCAGCGTGGTGGGCGTGGAAGTGAATGCCAGCCATCATCGTGCGGTATCAAGCGGTGTGGTGCGCGGGATTTGTCGTCCGTTACATCTGGGTAAGCGCAGCCAGAGCTGGCAGATAGAGATTCGTAATAGTCGGGATCAGTTGTGTTGCAGTGCCCGTCTGGGCGTGGCGGTGATGCGCTAACGCCGGTGTGATGCTCCCTTTTCAGCCCGAAAAGGGAGCATCACGCATCAGCTATTGTCTGCTGATGCGCACAGAGGGTTAGCGCTGATAAATGATTTCGACGCCTTCGTCGTCTTCATCATCCCACTCCTCATCCCACTCTTCATCTTCCACTTCAACCGCGTTTTCAATGGCTTCTTTGTGGTAATCGTCCCACATGAACTCCACTTTCTCCGGCTGTTTCTCTTCGAGCTCGGCTTCTTTAGGATTCGCGTTGATGAAGCTCATCACGTCCCAGCAGAGTTCGTTGACGCCGGTACGGCTGGCGGCAGAGATCAGGTAATACTTCCCTTCCCAGCCCAGCGCATCAGCAACGGCTTTAGCACGCGACTGCGCCTCTTCTTCACTGATCAGATCAATTTTGTTGAACACCAGCCAGCGTGGCTTGTTGAACAGCTTCTCGCTGTACTTTTCCAGCTCGCCGAGAATGATGCGGGCATTTTCAACCGGATCGCTTTCATCAATCGGGTCGATGTCGATCAGGTGCAGTAATACGCGGCAGCGCTCAAGGTGCTTCAGGAAGCGAATACCGAGGCCTGCGCCATCAGCTGCGCCTTCGATCAGGCCAGGGATATCGGCCACCACGAAGCTCTGCTCACTGTCCATACGCACCACGCCCAGGCTTGGTACCAGGGTGGTAAACGGATAGTCTGCCACTTTCGGTTTGGCTGCCGAGACGGCGCGGATAAAGGTCGATTTACCGGCGTTTGGCAAGCCCAGCATACCGACGTCAGCCAGCAGCATCAGCTCCAGTTGCAGGTCGCGTTTTTCACCGGGCGTACCCATGGTTTTCTGACGCGGACTACGGTTAACCGACGATTTGAAACGGGTGTTGCCCAGGCCATGCCAGCCGCCCTTGCCGACCATCAGTTTCTGGCCGTGACGCGTCATGTCGCCTAAGGTCTCACCGGTACCCTGGTCGATAACCCGGGTGCCAACCGGCACTTTCACCACAATGTCTTTACCGCGTTTGCCGGTACAGTCACGGCTCTGGCCGTTCTGTCCACGCTCGGCGCGGAAGGATTTCTCGAAACGATAATCGATCAGGGTGTTTAGGTTTTCGTCAGCGATCAGATAAACGTCACCACCGTCACCGCCATCACCGCCGTCCGGGCCGCCCTTCGGGATATATTTTTCGCGGCGGAAGCTAACGCAACCATTACCGCCATCACCGGCGACGACCAATATTGTCGCTTCATCAACAAACTTCATTTTCTATCTCCGTCACACAATCGTCTGCAGCACTCTGCAAACGGGTCCGCCAGGGTCTTCTGCGCTGACCAGCGGCGGATAAATCAGGATTGGCTTTCGCCAGTGCGTACATAAAGTGTACAGCAAACTTTTGTGATGCGTCGCCTTTACGGCAACCGAGCGCAGAATGTAAAAAGCCCCGCAGCAGTTGCGGGGCCTTTAATTCGTGCGTTCAGACGTTAAACGTCTGCGTCACGACAACCTTACTCAGCAACGATGCTGATGTATTTACGGTTGTTCGGACCTTTAATTTCGAATTTTACTTTGCCGTCTGCGGTAGCAAACAGGGTGTGGTCACGACCACAACCTACGTTGTTACCGGCGTGGAATTTGGTGCCACGCTGACGAACGATGATGCTACCTGCCAGAACAGATTCGCCACCGAAACGTTTTACACCCAGACGTTTTGCGTTGGAGTCACGACCATTTCGAGTCGAACCACCAGCCTTTTTATGTGCCATTTGTCAGATCTCCTCTTAGGCAGTGATGCCAGTGATTTTCACATCAGTGAACCACTGACGGTGGCCCTGCTGCTTACGGTAGTGTTTACGACGACGAAACTTAACGATCTTAATTTTCTCGCCACGACCATGAGCAACAACTTCCGCCTTGATCATACCGCCTGAAACCAGTGGCGCGCCGATTTTCACGTCTTCGCCATTGGCAATCATCAGAACCTGGTCAAACTCAATGGTTTCACCGGTTGCGATGTCCAGCTTTTCCAGGCGAACGGTCTGACCTTCGCTTACTCGGTGTTGTTTACCACCACTTTGGAAAACCGCGTACATATAAAACTCCGCTTCTGCGCTTGCCTTTTAGTTCATCAGGCGGCGCGCTAAATATTCACAATAGGGCGCGAATTCTACGCAAAACTCCAGGAGAAGACAAGAGCACTTTGCACTCTCTTGCAGAAAAAAAACACAGGCTGAACGCAAACGTTCCTCAACCAGAAAATTCAAGTACAATCAGTAACAGATTACCTGAACGCTGGCTGGGTAAAAGCACTTACCATGGCAGAGAAACGAGTCATAGCTGAAAAGACGAATGAACTTAGAACAGATTAATGAATTAACCGCACAGGATATGGCTGCCGTTAACCAGACCATCCTCGACCAGCTGAATTCAGATGTCTCGCTCATCAACCAGTTGGGCTATTACATCATCAGTGGTGGGGGCAAGCGTATCCGCCCCATGATCGCCGTGCTTTCCGCACGCGCCATGGGTTACAAGGGCGATCTGCACGTCACCAATGCGGCGCTAATCGAATTTATCCATACCGCCACGCTGTTGCATGACGATGTGGTGGATGAATCCGATATGCGTCGTGGCAAAGCGACCGCCAATGCGGCGTTCGGCAATGCGGCGAGCGTGCTGGTCGGTGATTTTATTTATACCCGTGCTTTCCAGATGATGACCAGCATGGGCTCATTGCGCATTCTGGCGCTGATGTCGGAAGCGGTGAACGTGATCGCGGAAGGCGAAGTCCTGCAGCTGATGAACGTGAACGATCCGGACATCACCGAAGAGAGCTACATGCGGGTAATTTACAGTAAAACCGCGCGCCTGTTCGAAGCCGCCTCACAGGCCTCTGCGATTCTGGCTGAGGCGACGCCTGAAGAAGAGAAAGCGCTGCAGGATTATGGGCGCTATCTGGGCACGGCTTTCCAGTTAATTGACGATTTACTGGATTACAGCGCCGACGGTGAAACGCTGGGTAAGAATACCGGCGATGACCTGAGCGAAGGGAAACCGACGCTGCCGCTGCTGCATGCCATGCAGCATGGCTCGCCCGATCAGGCAAAGATGATCAGAGAAGCGATTGAACAAGGCAATGGCCGGCATCTGCTGGAACCGGTGCTGGAAGCAATGAATCAGTGTGGTTCGCTGGAATGGACGCGCAAGCGCGCGGAACAGGAAGCGGATAAAGCGATTGCAGCCCTGAAAATTCTGCCGGAAACGCCGTGGCGCAGCGCGCTGGAATCACTGGCGCATATGTCTGTTCAGCGCGATTTTTAACCCCTGACGGAGCCAGCTCTGGCTCCGTTTTGTTTATCTGCCTCACTTCCTTCTCCCCTGTTTCTGTTGTTGCATCGCTTTTGCGTGGGTTCACGCAGATCTGGATTAAGATCCAAATTTTACTGGAAACATACGGAACCTATTTGCTATAAAAACCGTCAACTTTCCAGATAATACTGAAAAAAGGAAAGTCAGCGCCCGCCTGGGTGACGCAATAACAAGGACAAGGAGAACAGGTTTATGCAGAAAAGGATTGAGGACTGGCATCCCGCCGATATTATCGCCGCCTTGCACAAACGCGGTACCACGCTGGCCGCTCTGTCACGGGCGGCAGGCCTGAGTTCATCAACGCTGGCGAATGCACTGTCGCGGCCCTGGCCCAAAGGTGAATGGCTGATCGCGGAGGCGATCAAGGTACATCCTTCGGAGATCTGGCCCAGCCGCTACTACGATCCCGATACACACTGCCTGCTGGATCGTAAGCAGCGGATTCGATCCTCGCTCGATCAACCCGATGACCACAACGATCTCTAGCCTTCACCCGGCAAAAAAAAACCAGCCCTGTTATGGGGCTGGCTCTTTTCCGGACCGTTCAGCAGACTTACTCTTCGCCGCTGACGCGCTCAATATTGGCGCCCATCGCTTTCAGTTTATCTTCGATGTGTTCGTAGCCACGATCGATATGATAAATACGATCGACCAGCGTGGTGCCTTCCGCGATGCAACCCGCCAGTACCAGGCTGGCAGAGGCGCGTAAATCGGTTGCCATCACCTGGGCGCCAGACAGCGTTTCTACGCCGTGGCAGATTGCGGTATTGCTCTCGATTTCCGCGTGCGCACCCATACGAATTAATTCCGGGATGTGCATAAAGCGGTTTTCAAAGATGGTTTCAGTGATCAGGCCAGTACCTTCCGCGACCAGGTTAAGCAGCGTGAACTGCGCCTGCATATCGGTTGGGAAACCCGGATGCGGTGCGGTGCGGACATTGACCGCTTTCGGTCGCTTGCCGTGCATATCCAGGCTGATCCAGTCTTCACCGGTTTCGATATCTGCACCGGCATCACGCAGCTTGGCCAGTACGGCATCCAGCGTATCGGGCTGCGTTTTGTGACAGACCACTTTGCCACCTGAAATGGCTGCCGCCACCAGGAAGGTGCCGGTTTCAATACGGTCCGGCAGCACACGGTAAACCCCACCGCCCAGACGCTCAACGCCTTCGATGGTAATTTTATCGGTGCCTGCGCCGCTGATTTTCGCGCCGAGGGTATTCAGGAAGTTGGCGGTATCGACAATTTCTGGCTCACGGGCAGCATTCTCAATCACCGTGGTACCGGTCGCCAGGGTCGCAGCGCTCATGATCGTCACGGTCGCACCGACGCTGATTTTATCCATCACGATCAGCGCGCCTTTCAGACGGCCATTGACGGAGGCTTTAACATAGCCCTCTTCCAGCTTGATCTCAGCGCCCAGTTGCTCAAGGCCGGTAATATGCAGATCGACCGGACGCGCGCCAATCGCACAGCCACCCGGCAGAGAAACCTGACCCTGACCAAAACGCGCCACCAGCGGACCCAGCGCCCAGATCGAAGCACGCATGGTTTTGACCAGATCGTAAGGGGCACAGAAGACATCCACCGCGCTGGCATCGACATGCACAGAACCGTTACGCTCCACCTTCGCACCCAGCTGGCTCAGCAGCTTCATGGTGGTATCGATATCGCGCAGCTTGGGCACATTCTGGATCTCGACCGGCTCTTCAGCCAGCAGGGCAGCAAACAGAATAGGCAGCGCGGCGTTCTTCGCCCCGGAAATGGTTACTTCACCACTTAAGCGGGTGGGGCCTTGCACACGAAATTTGTCCATTAACACGGCTCTCAATTAACTAGCTAAAGGTCGGACTCGCGCACGGCGAGTTCACCAGGCTGACGGATCAGAAACCGTTGAGTTTACGGTCACGCGCCCATTCAGCGGGAGTATAGGTTTTGATGGAGACAGCATGAATGCGGTTATCCGCGATGAATTCCATCAGCGGCGCGTAAACAGCCTGCTGCTTCTTAACGCGGCTCAGCTCACCAAACAGTTCGCCTACGGCGATCACCTGAAAATGGCTGCCATCATTGCTCATCACATGCACTTCATCTAAAGGCAATGCTGCCATCAGCACGGCCTGAATTTCACTGTTTTCCATTGCGCTTAACTTCACCTGATAATAATAAGGGGGACATCTTAGAGGAAAGCGGCTGACTCTTAAATACGCAAAAGCCCCTGTGTAAAACAGGGGCTTAGCATAACAACCGGAAATCAGGCGCTTTTATCCGCAGAAACAATAATCTGTTGCAGATTGTAAAGGGTAATCAGCGACTGCAGTTTGTCGCTGATACCGGCAAACCTTGGGGTAATGCCCTGCGCCCGGGCGATTTCACGCAGATGCACCAGCAGGGCTAATCCGGAAGAGTCGACCCGCTCCAGCGCCGCGACGTCAATAATATCCACGTCTTTGATCAGCGTGTCACGCTGCTGCCACAGGCTCAGCAGCGTATCGCGGTCCAGCTCACCTTTCAGTGACAGTGTGCTGGCTTCACGCTGCCAGCTTAACGATTCGCGCATTATTGCTGTTTATCCAGCGTGATCGGCTGCGCGGCGGAGGATTTCAGCTGCGCCGTCAGGCCGTCGATCCCTTTAGTGCGTAACAGATCGCTCCACTCATTTTGTTTGGTGGTGATCATGCTGACGCCTTCGGCGATCATGTCATACGCCTGCCAGTTGCCGCTCTGGCTGTTCTTACGCCACTGAAAATCGAGGCGAACCGGCGGACGGCCATTCGGATCGATAATTGAGACGCGAATCGCGATAATTTTCGCATCGCCTAGCGGCTGCTCAGGCTGAATCTGATAGGTCTGACCGTGATAGAGCGCCAGGGCCTGGCCGTAAGCCTGTGCCAGATAGTCACCGAACGCGCTGAAATAGGCTTCGCGCTGCGCAGGTGTTGAGTCACGGTAGTAGCGTCCCAGCACCAGAGCACCGGCATATTTAATCTGCACATACGGCAGCAGTTCCTGACGCACAATCTCACGCAGGTAATTCGGGTCCTGCTTGATTTTCGGCTGCTCATTTTTAAGACGGGTAAAGGTCTTCTGCGCCGCTTCGTTCATCAGTTTGTAGGGATTGCTCTGATCGGCCGCATTCGCCGTCAATGGCACTGCCACGACCAGCATGGCAATCATCAGTAAACGTTTAAACATATATACCCTCTTGTTTTAAGGTTGAGCCGGTGCCGCAGGGGCAGCGTTGCTGTCCTCCTGCGCATCCTTACTGTCATTATTCTGTTTATTATCGCCGCTCTTGTAGAGGAACTGACCAATCAGGTCTTCCAGTACCATCGCCGACTTGGTATCACGTAAGGTGTCGCCATCTTTCAGCATTGCCGATCCCAGCTCGGGATCGTCAAAACCTAAGTTTAGCGCCAGAAATTGTTCGCCCAGCAATCCCTGGGTGCGGATCGCCAGCGAACTGGTGTCTGAAATCTTATTGGCGTACTGATCGCTGATCTCCATAGTGACGCGTGGCAGCAGCGTTTTTGGCTCCAGCTCAATGTCGGTCACCCGGCCAATCACCACGCCGCCAATTTTTACCGGCGAACTGGCTTTCAGGCCGCCAATATTGTCAAAGGTGGCGTAGAGCTTCCACGTCGGTTCCGTGCCCATCGACTTCAAATCGGCGACGCGCAGCGCGAGAAACAGCGCTGCCAGTAACGCCATAATCATGAAAATGCCAACCCAGATTTCGCTTTTTTTGCTTTGCATTGCATCAGTTCCCAAACATCAGTGCTGTCAGCACAAAATCCAATCCGAGCACCGCCAGTGACGCGTGCACCACGGTACGCGTCGTCGCGCGACTGATCCCTTCAGAAGTTGGAATCGCATCGTAGCCGTTAAACAGCGCAATCCACGTTACGGTAACGGCAAATACCGCGCTTTTAATCAGGCAGTTCACTACATCGGAACGAAAATCAACGGCATTCTGCATCGCCGACCAGAAGAAACCGGGATCGATCCCTTTCCAGCTCACGCCGACCAGCGCTCCGCCAGCGATACCCACCGCGGTAAAAATCAGCGCCAGCAACGGCATGCTGATAAACCCCGCCCAGAAGCGCGGCGATACCACCCGGCGTAACGGGTCAACCGCCATCATCTCCATGCTGGAGAGCTGTTCGGTCGCTTTCATCAGGCCGATTTCGGCGGTCAGTGCGGAGCCTGCCCGTCCGGCGAACAACAGCGCGGTCACTACCGGCCCCAGTTCGCGCAGCAACGACAGCGCCACCAGCATACCCAGACTGGTTTCAGCCCCGTAAGTGGTTAAGACCAGATACCCCTGAAGGCCAAGCACCATGCCGATAAACAGACCGGAAACCACGATGATCAGCAGCGACAGCACGCCGACGCTATACAGTTGTTTAATCAGTAGCGGCGTGTGTCTGCGGAACGCTGGTTTGCCGACCAGCGCATGAAACAGCATGAGTCCTGCGCGTCCAAAACTGGCGCACGTTTCAATTCCCTGACGACCTAATGCCGCCAGCGCCTTCAACACCATCAGTTTAGTTACTCCCTGAGCCGGTTAAATCCGCGAGATAGTCGCCGGCAGGAAAACGGAATGGAACCGGACCATCCGCTTCTCCATCAATAAACTGGCGGACACGCGGATCGTTGTTTTCTCGCAGTTCCGGCGTGGTGCCGTGTGCGATAATTTTCTGTCCGGCCACGATATAGGCGTAGTCCGCAATACTTAATACTTCCGGTACGTCGTGCGACACCACAATACAGGTCAGCCCCAGCGCGTGGTTAAGTTCATCAATCAGTTTAACCAGCACGCCCATGGTAATCGGGTCCTGTCCGACAAAGGGTTCGTCGAACATAATCAGTTCTGGTTCCAGTGCTATAGCGCGTGCCAGCGCCACGCGACGCGCCATCCCGCCCGACAGCTCAGCCGGTTTCAGCTGCGCCGCGCCGCGCAGGCCGACCGCTTCCAGCTTCATTAATACCGTGCTGTGCAGTAACGGGGCTGGCAGTTGGGTGTGTTCACGCAGCGGCCAGGCAACATTTTCATACACCGTTAAGTCAGTAAACAGCGCGCCAGACTGGAACAGCATGCTCATTTTTTTACGCGCTTCATACAACTTAGCGCGTGATAGTGACGGGATGTTTTCGCCACGAAAAAAGATTTCGCCGCGGGTCGGCTGAAGCTGACCCCCAATCAAGCGTAGCAGAGTGGTTTTGCCGATCCCGGAGGGTCCCATTATCGCCGTCACCTTGCCTTTCGGTACGGTCAGCGAAATGTCATCGAAGATTTGGCGATCTCCGCGCGCGAAACTCACGCCACGAACCTCAACCAGATTCGTCTGCTGCTGGATCATTATTACCTCTTGTAAGGATCGGGCGTAAACATGGGTTACGATGGTAGCCTGTTCGGTCCTGATTCACGATAGCTTTACAGAAACTTATCGGTAAGATTTGGCGAAAACGGCCATTAAATTTACTTTTGCCTTTCAGACGGTCAAAATCAGCGCCTGATTCATCGCACAGAACCTGAAACCCGTCAGATAAGGCGTGCCGGCCTGGGGTTTTTACGCAAGGATTTTTCATGTTCGTAGCTTCTGCACTGCTGATTATCGGTTTGCTTTTACTGGCTTATGGTGCCGATCGTCTGGTGTTTAGCGCCTCGATACTCTGTCGATCATTTGGCATTCCGCCGTTAATCATCGGTATGACGGTGGTCAGCATCGGCACGTCGCTGCCCGAGATGATCCTCTCCTTCTCCGCCGCGCAGCATGGCCAGATGGATCTTGCTGTCGGCACCGCACTCGGCTCGAATATTACCAACATTTTACTGATTCTGGGTGCCGCTGCGTTAATGCATCCGCTCAGCGTACACTCAAACCTGATTCGCCGGGAACTGCCATTAATGCTACTGGTGACGCTGCTCAGTGGTTTTATGCTGTTTGATAATCAGCTTAGCCGACTGGATGGCATCGGGTTGATCGCCATCGCCGCCATTTATCTGATGGTGGTGATCCGCATCGCGCGCAAAGCGGAACGGGATAACAACGATACCCTGACCCGTGAACAGCTGGCGGAACTGCCGCGCGATGAAGGCGGTAATACGGTGGCCTTCCTCTGGCTGGCGGTCGCACTGATTATCCTGCCGATGTCGACGCGGATGGTGATCGACAACGCCACGGTGTTTGCCGACTATTTTGGCGTCAGCGAGCTGGTGATGGGCCTGACGCTGATTGCGGTTGGCACCAGTCTGCCCGAACTGGCGACGGTGATTGCCGGCGCGCTGAAGGGCGAAGATGATATCGCGATCGGTAACCTGATCGGCGCCAACATTTATAATATTGCTATCGTACTGGGCCTGCCGGCGCTGATGCACCCTGGCAGCATCGACTACCACGCTTTCGCCCGCGATTACTGGGTGATGCTGGGCGTCAGCGCCCTGTTCGCCCTGCTCTGCCTGTTACGCCGCCGACGCGTGGGTCGCCGGGCAGGCGCACTTTTACTCTGTGGTTTCTTCGTCTGGGTGACGCTGCTGTGGATGCAGCCCGCGTTGATGGACGGCTAACAAGGACAGACTGACCATGTCATATCAGCAACCGGCAGTTTTTGATTTCCAGCGCGCAGGCAAAGCGGTATTGCGCATTGAGCGTGAAGGCCTTGAGCAGCTCGATCAGTACATTAACGACGATTTTACCCGCGCCTGTAGCCTGATCTATGGCTGCAAAGGGAAAGTGGTGGTGATGGGGATGGGCAAGTCAGGACACATCGGTAAAAAAATGGCGGCCACCTTTGCCAGTACCGGTACGCCAGCCTTTTTCGTCCATCCGGCTGAAGCCAGCCACGGCGATCTCGGTATGGTAAGCCAGAATGATGTGGTGATCGCCATCTCCAACAGCGGCGAGTCGAATGAAATTCTCGCGTTGATTCCGGTGCTGAAGCGGCAGAAGATCACGCTGATCTGCATGACTGGCCGGCCTGAAAGCGCGATGGGTCGGGCGGCCGATGTCCACTTGTGCGTCAGCGTCCCGCAGGAAGCCTGCCCGCTCGGCCTGGCACCCACCAGCAGCACCACCGCCACGCTGGTGATGGGTGATGCGCTGGCCGTTTCGCTGCTGGAAGCGCGCGGTTTTACCGCCGAAGATTTTGCGCTCTCGCATCCCGGCGGCGCGCTGGGGCGTAAACTGCTGCTGCATGTCGCCGATATCATGCACAGCGGCGATGAACTGCCTCACGTCACTCGTGACGCGTCGCTACGCGATGCCCTGCTGGAAATTACCCGCAAAAACCTCGGACTGACGGTCATCGTCGATGATCTGATGAAGATTGAAGGCATTTTTACCGATGGTGACCTGCGCCGCATCTTCGATATGGGTATCGATTTCCAGCACGCTACCATTGGCGAAGTGATGACGCCTGGCGGCATTCGGGTGCGACCTAATATGCTGGCGGTTGAAGCGCTGAACCTGATGCAAACCAAAAACATTACCTCGATCCTGGTCGCCGATGACGACCATCTGCTCGGTGTGGTACATATGCATGACATGCTACGCGCTGGCGTGGTCTGAACAGGAAATGAAAATGCAACAGGCAACTCCCCCGATTGATACCTGCTACGGACCGGTCAGCGCCGAGGTCATGGCCCGCGCCAGCCAGATTCGTCTGCTGATTTGCGACGTCGATGGCGTGATGTCCGACGGGGTGATTTACATGGGCAATAACGGTGAAGAGCTGAAAGCCTTTAATGTGCGGGACGGCTACGGCATACGTTGCCTGCTGACCTCCGATGTGGAAGTGGCTATTATTACAGGCCGTAATGCGCGTCTGATGGAAGATCGCTGTAAAACGCTCGGCATTCGTCATCTTTATCAGGGACAATCGGATAAGCTTTTGGCCTATGGCGAACTTCTGGATAAACTGTCTCTTTCCGATCGGCAGGTCGCCTATATCGGTGATGACCTGATCGACTGGCCGGTGATGGCAAAAGTGGGATTAAGCGTGGCGGTGGCGGATGCACATCCGGTGCTGTTGCCGCGTGCGCACTACGTGACGCGCATTGCTGGCGGACGCGGCGCGGTGCGTGAACTGTGCGATCTTATCTTAATGTCGCAGAACAAATTTGAGGATGCCAAAGGGCAATCAGTATGAGTAAAAGCAGGCGTTGGATGACGCTGATTCTGACCTTGATTGCACTGGTTTTAATCGGCTGGAATCTTACCAATCAGGATGAGAGTACGCCGGTTGCCACCGATGATCAGGCACCGACCTATACCAGTGCGGATTCACACACCGTGGTCTACAACCCACAGGGTGCGCTGTCGTATAAGTTGATCTCCGATAAAGTGACCTATTTTTCGGATCAGGAGATCAGCTGGTTTGATAATCCGGTCATGACGACTTACGACGAAAATAAAGTGCCGACCTGGAAACTCCGTGCGGACAAAGCAAAGCTCACTAAAGATCGTATGCTCTATCTGTATGGTCATGTTGAACTGAACACGCTGACGCAGGATTCTCAGCTTGAACGGGTCAAAACCGACAATGCCCAGATCAATCTTGTCACTCAGGATGTAACTTCTGACGACCAGGTGACGTTATATGGCCGTAGTTTTAACTCCACCGGCATGAAAATGCGCGGCAATTTACGGACAAAAAACGCCGAGTTAATCGAAAAGGTCAAAACTTCTTATGAAATTCAAAATGAACAAAAATAGCCTCAGGTTTTTACTGGCCAGCATGCTGCTGGCGAGCAGCGTACCTGCGCTGGCCCTGACCGGTGACTCGGATAAGCCCGTCAATATTGACTCACAGAACCAGGCGCTGGATCTGCAGGGCAATGTCGCGACCTTTACCGGCAACGTTATCGTCACCCAGGGTTCGATCAAAATCACCGCTGATAAAGTGGTCGTGACCCGTCCGGGCGGCGACAGCAAGAAAACCATCGTCGATGCCTACGGCAATCCGGCTACCTTTTACCAGATGCAGGACAGCGGCAAACCCGTTCAGGGCCACGCGGCAAAACTGCATTATGAACTGGCTAACGACTTTGTAGAGCTGACCGGCAACGCCTTCATTGAGCAGCAGGACAGCAACATCAAAGGCGATCGCATTACCTATCTGGTGAAAGAGCAGAAAATGCAGGCGTACAGCCAGGGCCAGAACAAGCGCGTCACTACAGTGCTGGTGCCATCGCAACTGCAGGATAAAGGTTCGTCCAACAGCGGAAAGAAGAGTAACTGATAGCTATGGCCACATTAATCGCAGAAAACCTGGCGAAGGCATATAAAGGCCGTCGCGTGGTAGAAGATGTCAGTCTGCAGGTAAAGTCCGGCGAGATTGTCGGCCTGCTGGGCCCGAACGGCGCCGGTAAAACCACCACTTTTTACATGGTGGTCGGTATTGTGCCGCGCGACGCAGGCCGCATTATTATTGATGATGAAGATATCAGTATCCTGCCGCTGCACGCCCGCGCGCGCCGCGGTATCGGCTATCTGCCGCAGGAGGCCTCGATTTTCCGTCGCCTCAGCGTCTACGATAACCTGATGGCGGTCCTGCAAATCCGTGACGATCTCACTGAAGAGCAGCGTCAGGATCGCGCCAACGAACTGATGGAAGAGTTTCACATCGAGCACCTGCGCGACAGCATGGGCCAGGCGCTATCCGGCGGTGAACGCCGCCGGGTCGAGATCGCCCGCGCGCTGGCTGCGAACCCCAAATTTATCCTGCTGGATGAGCCGTTTGCCGGTGTTGACCCGATCTCGGTCATCGACATCAAGAAAATCATCGAGCACCTGCGTGACAGCGGTCTGGGCGTATTGATCACCGACCATAACGTGCGCGAAACCTTAGCGGTGTGCGAACGGGCTTATATCGTGAGTCAGGGTCACCTGATCGCGCACGGCACGCCGAATGAAATTCTGGCAGATGAGCAGGTTAAGCGGGTTTATTTGGGTGAAGAGTTCAGACTCTGATAAGGTGTCGTAAATACTGATGTTTACCTGGGAACTACCATCCTGTCTATGAAGCAAGGTTTGCAACTCAGGCTCAGCCAACAGCTGGCGATGACACCGCAGTTGCAGCAGGCGATTCGCCTGCTGCAACTCTCTACGCTTGAACTCCAGCAGGAGTTACAGCTGGCACTGGAAAGTAATCCGCTGCTTGAACAGACCGATCTGCATGAAGAAATCGACTCTCGTGAGGCTCAGGAAGGCGAAGCGCTGGATACCCGTGAAGCGCTTGAGCAGAAAGAGATGCCTGATGAGCTGCCGCTGGATGCGACCTGGGATGAGATTTACACTGCCGGCACGCCGTCAGGCACCGGTACCGATTACCAGGATGATGAATTACCGGTTTATCAGGGTGAGACGACCCAGTCACTGCAGGATTACCTGATGTGGCAGGTTGAACTGACGCCGTTCAGCGATACCGACCGCGCCATTGCCACCTCGATCGTGGATGCGATCGATGACACCGGATACCTCACCGTTTCGCTTGAAGAGATTCTCGACAGCATCGGCAACGATGAGCTTGAGGCCGATGAAGTTGAAGCGGTGCTGAAACGCATCCAGCGCTTTGATCCGATTGGCGTTGGCGCACGCGATCTGCGTGACTGCCTGCTGGTTCAGCTGTCGCAATATGCGCCCGAAACGCCGATGCTGGCGGAAGCCCGGCTAATCGTCAGTGAACATCTGGATCTGCTGGCTAACCACGATTTTCGCAGCCTGATGCGGGTTACGCGCCTTAAAGAAGAGGTGCTGAAAGAGGCGATGCTGTTAATTCAGTCGCTGGACCCGCGTCCCGGTCAGTCGATTAATACCGGCGAACCGGAATATGTCATTCCCGACGTGCTGGTGCGTAAAGTCGGCAACCGCTGGACGGTTGAGCTTAACGCCGACAGCGTTCCGCGCCTGAAAATCAATCAGCAGTATGCCGCCATGAGCGGGGCGACGCGCAACGACAGCGACAGCCAGTTCATTCGCAGTAACCTGCAGGAAGCGCGCTGGCTGATTAAAAGCCTGGAAAGCCGCAACGACACACTGCTGAAGGTGACGCGCTGTATCGTCGAGCAGCAGCAGGCGTTTTTTGAGCAGGGCGAAGAGTACATGCGCCCGATGGTGCTGGCTGATATCGCACAGGCGGTAGAGATGCACGAGTCGACCATTTCCCGCGTGACCACGCAAAAGTATCTGCACAGTCCGCGTGGCATTTTTGAACTGAAGTACTTTTTCTCCAGTCATGTGAATACTGAAGGTGGCGGCGAAGCCTCATCGACGGCGATTCGCGCGCTGGTGAAAAAATTAATCTCGGCGGAAAATCCAGCCAAACCCTTGAGCGACAGTAAACTCACCTCCATGTTATCTGATCAAGGGATCATGGTGGCACGTCGTACCGTCGCCAAATACCGCGAGTCTTTATCCATCCCGCCATCGAACCAGCGTAAACAGCTGGTTTGACAGAAATGAGAAGGAAGACCTATGCAGCTGAACCTTACCGGGCAAAATGTTGAAATCACCGCACCACTGCGCGATTTCGTCAGCGGTAAATTTGCCAAACTGGAACACTATTTCGAACATATCAATCAGGTCTATATTGTCCTGAAGGTCGAGAAGGTCACGCAGGTGGCCGACGCAACGCTTCACATCAACGGTGGCGAGCTGCACGCCACGTCGGAAGCGGAAGATATGTATGCGGCCATCGATGGGCTAATCGACAAGCTTGCCCGTCAGCTGACCAAACACAAAGACAAACTGAAAAAACACTAACCTTCACGCTCGCTAAGCGCGCTCTGCGTGCAGAGCCGACAGTATGGGGCGGATATCCGCCCCGTTTTGTCATCTAAGCAAGCGCCATTCGCTCTCAGCATCATGACAGGCTGAGGGTTAATGACCAGGTTAACTCGCAAGTGAAACGATAATGAACAACGATCTAACACTGGAATTGAGCACAGTGCTTTCGCCCGACTGCACCCGCAGCGGCGTCCACTGCCAGAGCAAAAAACGCGCGCTGGAAATTATCAGCGAACTGGCCGCTAAGCAGCTCAACCTGCCGCACCAGACGCTTTTCGAAGCGATCCTCACCCGTGAGCGCATGGGCAGTACCGGCATTGGCAACGGCATTGCCATTCCGCACGGTAAGCTGGAAGAGGATACGCTGCGCGCTGTCGGGGTGTTTATCAGCCTTGAGCAGCCGATAGCGTTTGATGCCGTTGATAATCAGCCGGTCGATCTGTTGTTTGCCCTGCTGGTGCCGGCTGACCAGTGCAAAACTCACCTGCACACCCTTTCACTGGTGGCGAAGCGTCTGGCGGATAAAACCGTCTGCCGCCGTCTGCGCGCCGCGCAGAGTGATGAAGAGCTTTATGCCATTATCACAGAAGGCCAGTCAGAGCAGTAACGCGTCTTTACCGGCTGCGAGCCGGTTTTAAAACGGGAGAGAAGGTCATGGTGCTGATGATCGTGAGCGGTCGGTCAGGCTCGGGGAAGTCAGTGGCGCTGCGCGCGCTGGAAGATATGGGTTTTTACTGCGTCGATAACCTGCCGGTGGTGCTGTTGCCCGAGTTAGCGAACTCGCTGGCGGAACGCAACATCTCGGCAGCGGTGAGTATCGATGTCCGCAACATGCCTGAATCCCCTGAAGTTTTTGAAACCGCGCTGAATAATCTGCCCGACACATTTTCGCCTCAGCTGCTGTTTCTTGATGCCGATCGTAATACCCTGATTCGCCGCTACAGCGATACCCGCCGTCTGCATCCGCTCTCCAGTAAAAACTTATCGCTGGAAAGTGCCATTGATGAAGAGAGCGATCTGCTGGAGCCGCTGCGTTCGCGTGCTGACCTGATCATTGATACCTCAGAGATGTCGGTGCACGAACTGGCGGAGATGCTGCGAACCCGACTGCTGGGCAAGCGTGAACGCGAGCTGACGATGGTGTTTGAGTCGTTTGGCTTCAAGCACGGTATCCCGATTGATGCCGATTATGTGTTTGACGTGCGCTTTCTGCCGAACCCGCACTGGGACCCTAAGCTGCGCCCGATGACGGGCCTCGATCGGCCGGTTGCCGCCTTTCTCGATCGCCATACCGAGGTGCATAACTTCATTTACCAGACCCGCAGTTATCTGGAACTGTGGCTACCGATGCTGGAAACCAACAACCGCAGTTACCTTACTGTCGCTATCGGCTGTACCGGCGGGAAACATCGTTCGGTCTACATTGCCGAGCAGCTGGCGGACTACTTCCGTTCACGCGGCAAGAATGTCCAGTCACGCCACCGTACGTTGGAAAAGCGTAAATCATGACCGTCAGACAAACCGTTGAAATCAAAAATAAGCTGGGCATGCATGCCCGGCCAGCCATGAAATTGTTTGAACTGGTGCAGAGCTTTGATGCTGAAGTGCTGCTGCGCAACGAAGCCGGCACCGAAGCGGAAGCCAGCAGCGTGATTGCGCTGCTGATGCTCGATTCGGCACAGGGCGGACATATTGAAATCGAAGCCAGCGGACCGGAAGAGATCCCGGCGCTGGCTGCGGTTATTGAGCTGTTTGAAGCGGGCTTTGATGAAGATTAAGGCTTAATCCAGCCGGTTACGCTGCAGGAAGCCCTCGCCGCCCAGCTGGCGCATCTGACGCAAAATCCACTGCTGGCGCTGCCGTACGTAGCCCGACGGCGCCGCCGCACGGAAACGGATAGGATTAGGCAGCACCGCCGCCAGCAACGCCGCTTCAGCGGCCGTCAGCCGACTGGCTGGCTTGTGGAAATAGCGCTGTGACGCTGCCTCCACGCCAAACACCCCTGGCCCGAACTCGGCGATATTCAGATAGACGGTTAAAATACGTCGCTTGGTCCAGACCGTCTCAATGCCCACCGTCAGGCCCGCCTCCAGCCCTTTACGAATCCAGCTGCGTCCATCCCACAGAAACAGATTTTTAGCCGTTTGCTGCGACAGGGTTGAGGCACCACGCATCCGGCTATCACTGTTATCCAGTACCGACTCAATCGCCGCGACATCAAAACCCCAGTGAGTCGGGAATTTTTGATCTTCAGAAGCAATCACCGCTAATCCCATCCAGGGAGAAATATCATCGTGCCCGACCCAGTCCGAATGGGCCACATAGCTGAAGTCTCCGCGCAACCAGGCGCCCAGCTGACGCTCAACCATCACTGCCGAGAACGGCACTGGCAAAAATGAAAACAGCAAAATGCCCGCCAGCCAAATCCCCAGCCACGCCAGAATGAGTCGGATAGCAATCCGCTTAATACGTTGCCCGACGCTTCCTTTATGCTTACTCATGCAATCTTCCCATACTTGTTTCAGGCGTTAATCAATTACTCGCGTAATCAGTGCGTAGTAAAACCATTTATCGCCGTTTTCGGTGAAAATGGCCGTGCGGTTTCCAGACTTCGGGCCGCTATTTTGCATTAAAAAGCTGCAACAGATCGAAATAGTTCAAGCACTTCCGTAAAAAAGGAATCGGTTCCATTCCTCAGCATTGCTTAGCACCTTTCCAGATAAACGCTTATTAATTGGTGATAAGCATTAATTTGAATCATTTGCCATGCTTAACTATCCTGTTTTTCTGGCTTCGATATTTTTCATTGATTGCCTACGATTATTCGCATAATGCATCAATTTTTCGCCACTACCTCCCGGCTGGCATGGCTGAGTTGCTTAACTTATGACCCGCCCTGACGGTCGGGGATGGCGGTCAGCAGCCTGAAGAAGCGAAATCTTTTTTTCCTTTCCAAAACGTTTTGGATAAATCGCGCCATTTTGCACCCCTGCCGAGTAATATCAGCGCGTTAGCAGTGCAGATCCGCCTGAGAGAGCGGCGGCTTCGCCTGACCCCTTCCCCCGGTCTGCCGCTGCCGTCCGGGCGCGTTAAAAGCGCGCAAAAAGCGGGAGAACTGATTAAAATTACCGCAATGCAACGCAGAAAATGATTCCTTACTTGACTGTGTTGCCAAATTAATGTTTTCTGTATTTAAACGCTGCTCAACATCACACATTTTAATGAATCTTGTAACACGTTAAGATGAATTTGCTAAGGTGATGGCAGAGTTAACCAATACCATGCGGCTGCATTTATTACTCAAAGCATAGCAGCCGCTACTTTTTCCCTGGTGTTGGCGCAGTATTCGCGCACCCCGGCCTCGGCTGGGGTCATTTTTTTCTGGCGGATGAAACTTCCTGTTCCGCTACCCAGTCGCGCAGCACCTGCACATCATGTCGCCACTCCTGCTTCAGCTCATCAATCCATTCGACGACGTTATCCCACCAGGCTGGCAGTTCCGGGCTCTGGATCTGTTTTGCCAGCAGTTGCAGATGCTGTAACCCCACCGATCCCGCCGCGCCTTTGATTTTGTGACCCTCTTCAGCGATGCCTTTCTGGTCGCGCGCCATCAGATTAGATTCCAGCACCTCAAGGTAACCCGGCATCATCTTTTCAAACATCGTCAGGCTTTGGGTAATCAGGCTCGGCCCGACCAGTTCGAGATACTGTTCCAGCATCGGGATATCCAGCAGCATCTGACTGTTATCCGCCTCGTCGAGGGCTGTCTCATCCTCCGGCTCCGCCTGGTAGTCCCAGAACTTTTTGATCATCGCCGTCAGCGCCGGCACGGCCAGCGGTTTGCTGAGCACATCATCCATTCCGGCATCGAAATACTCTTTTTTGTCCTTCAGCACGTTGGCGGTCAGCGCCACCAGCGGCGGCAGATGCACACCCTGATGCTGCTGGCGAATCGCCCGCGACACATCCAGCCCGGTCATGTCGGGTAGCTGAATATCCAGCAGCACCAGATCAAACTCCAGCGGGTCAAACATCGCCAGCGCGTCGCTGCCGGTCATCGCCACCTCTACGCTGCAGCCCAGCTTCTCCAGCACCGAGCGCGCCACAATGACGTTCAGTTCAATATCTTCGACCAGCAGAACGTGCAGCGCCGGTAAAGGCAGGCTGTCGTCTACGCCTTCATCTTCGACCTCTTCCGCAATGCGTGGTGCTTTAACCTCTACGGTGAAGCATGAGCCCTGCCCCGGCGCACTTTGCACCCGGATATCGCCGCCCATCGCCTGTGCCAGCCGGCGTGATACCGCCAGACCAATACCGGTGCCGGTCGCCGGTTTGCCGCCGTGCTGATCCTTGACCTGGTAATACATGGCGAAAATCTTGTCCTGCTCCTCCTGGCGGATACCCATGCCGGAATCCTGTACCTCAAAGCGCAGCATCTCATCCTGCCCATACGCCACCCGCACCACGATCTCGCCCTGCTGGGTAAACTTCACGGCGTTGCCAATCAGGTTCCACAGGATCTGTCGCAGTCGGGTGCCGTCGGTGGAGATCATGTGCGGCAGCGGCAGCGCCGGCGCGAGCACAAACTTCAGCCCTTTTGGTTGCGCCAGCAGCCCGGACAGGTTCTCTAAATCGGCGAGGAAACTGGTGAAGTCGAGCGGCTGATTGTCCAGCTGCACTTTACGCCGCTCAATTTTGTCGACCTCAATCACGTCATTGAAGATGTTGCCCAGCGTGATGGCCGAAACATGAATGGTTTTCAGGTACTTCAGCTGTTCCTGATTCAGATCGGTATCGAGCAGAATGCGGCTCAGCCCGACTATGCCGTTAAGCGGCGTACGCAGCTCGTGGCTGATGGTTGAGATAAAGGTGGTCTTTTCCCGGCTGGCGTTCTCTAACGCGTCCTGGTAGCGCTTACGCTCGGTAATATCGCGGCCAAACCCCATCAGTCCACTGCGTTTGCCAACGCGGTCGTAATAAGGCACTTTGCGGATCTCAAAACAGGCTTTGCGCCCGTCAGGGTATTGCAGCCACTGTTCATAAGTCAGCGAGACGTTATGACGGAACACTTTCTCATCGGTTTCCAGCACTTTGGTGGCCGCTTCATCATCGTAGATATCACGCGGCGTCAGGCCAATCAGCTGCTTTTCGCTTTTGCCGGTCAGCAGTTCCATCGCGCGGTTACAGCCCGAGAACTGCTTGTCGATGTTGCGATAGAAGACCAGATCCGGCGAGGCATCGAGGAATGAGCGCAGAAAAGAGGATTGCTGCTCCAGCTCTATCTGTGCCTGTTCGCGCCGCGTCACTTCCTCGCGCAGCTTGTCCATCACCTGTTCACGCGCCTGCTCCGCCTTTTTACGGTCGGTAATCTCCTGATTGAGCTGCGTGATGGTCTCTTTCATCTGCTGATTCAGTTCCAGGTCGCGGGTACGCATCTCTTCCAGCTTGTCCACCAGCCGCGCCAGCCGCTGTCGCGACTCTTCCAGTTGATCGACCACCACCGACAGGAAATAGACCGCCCACGGCGTTATCAGCAGCCCGAAGAACACCGATCGCACCATATCGATGCTCTCGACGTGGCCGCGCAGCACCATGGTGACTGCCATCTGGACAATCATCGCCAGCACCACCAGTGCCGAGGCCAGCAGCAGCGAGAACCGCACCAGGCCGAGCTTCACCATCAAATCAACGTAATATTGCGCCAACAGCCGAATTTGTTTCATAAAAACTCCCTGGAAGAGAAACAGGCTCATGATAGCGTAATTCGGGCTGCGCCGTCGCAGCCGCGCAAGGGAAGATAAGCGATGTAGTGCGCTTTTATGGTGCATCGGCCTTACCGATCGGCGACGTTTATGACAACAGGATTAAAACCCTTGACTGATTGTGCCAAATGAATAATCTGTAAGGCCGCCGCTGAAACGGCAAATCCTCCGCACGGTGTTTTTTCAATCTCCTGGCAACGCTCAGTTGTACAGGCTGACCCCATTTAATGAATACTCATTCATCTTTAATGATGTTTTAAGCATATCCATCCTGATTAATTTTTCTTATAACCCTGCGCTGTTTCATTCAAATATACGGACATAAGAAAAACAGATACATCCTGCGCATCAGCGGTACTGAACAGCATTTAATGCTGTTAAAGACCGACTCACCAGCATGGTGCAGAGATTGGACGGCTGCACTACAGTGAGTCAGTTCACATTTATCGACCGATCGAGAGGGGCTAAAGTAAGACAATTTAAACCCTATAACCCTTTAAATTCATCTAGTTATCGTGATAAACGGCACAATAAGCCCGTCTGTCCGCCTCATTTGACCTGATTACGCTTTCCCGATAAGTTGGAAATCCGCTGAAAGCTTTCCTGACGGGCCAGTGTCTCGGCATATCTATGCAACAAGAAGACTCCCGCGTGGTTTAAGTCATCTCCTTTAAGAGACCGGAAATCGAAGAGCAGCTCAATTAAGGACGTTTCACCGATGTCTGGAGAGAAATGCTCAGGGTTATGACGCGCGCTCGACAGAGCATGGCGATGAAAATGAAGTGCGCCTCAGTTGCGCTAAGACCCTGAAACAGTGCAGGTAATGTCAAAAGCAGTTTAAGGAGACCCTCAATGTCCACTAACAAACCTCATTCCTATGGCTTGTATGACCCAACAGCAGGCAGTGATAGCTGTGGTGTAGGTTTCATAACGCGTAAGGACGGCGAGCAGACCCATGAGATTCTGCAGATGGCGCATAGCGCCCTCTGTACCGTACCGCATCGTGGCGGCATGTCGGCGGAAGGCGTAGGCGATGGCGCCGGCGTTAACGTCGATCTCTCCCTGCATTTCTTCCGTAAAATCACCGGCCAGCCGCTGGAAGCGGGCCGCTTTGGCGTCGGCAACTTCTTTGTGCCGAAAGATGCCGAACTGCGTGCGAATGCAGAACGTCTGGTCGATGAAACGCTGAGCAGCTTTAACCTGCCGGTGATCATGAAACGTGACATGCCGCTCGACAGCAGCGTGACGCGTCCGGCGGCAGTGCAGTTCCAGCTACCGATTCTGCAGTGGATTTTCACCGCACCTCAGGACGTGGTCGATCAAAACGACTTCGAACAACGCATTTACCGCGCCCTGTTAACCATCGAAGCGCGTGCCTTTACCGAAAGCGAATTTGGCGGTCTCTATCCGCTGTCGCTCTCCTCGCGCACTCAGGTATTCAAAGCGCGTCTGAATTCCAATGAAGTCATCCCTTACTTCAAAGATCTGACCGATCCCGATCATCAGGTGCGCGGGCTGTTTTTCCATACCCGCTTCTCGACCAACACCGATCCGCATACCACCATGGCGCAGCCGTTCCGCCTGATGGCGCACAACGGTGAACTGAATACCGACCGTAAAAACCGCATCGCCGAGTCGGCACTGGCGCTGGCGCGCGGCAAGAAAATTGTGCGGCCGAAAGGCCAGTCGGATAGCTCGCGTCTCGACCAGAGCATCCATAGCCGTCTGATGGAAGATAACCTTGACCTGATCACCGCCGTGGTCTCGATGATGCCGCCCGCCTGGGAAAACGACAGCTCGCTGTCGCCACAGGTGCGCGACATGCTGGAATACTTCTCGCTGTATGAAGAGAAGAACGACGGCCCGGCGGCATTAATCTTCGGTAATGGCGAAGTGATTGGCGCGCGTCTCGACCGTCTTGGCCTGCGTCCGCTGCGCTCGGTGGAAACCGCGGAATATATCGGCGCGATGTCCGAAGCGGGCCAGATCGCCTTCCCACCGGAAAGCGTGCTGCGTCGCGGCCGTATCGAAGCGGGCGGAATGCTCTATTTCGATCATCGCGAAAAACGCAGCTACACCACGGTGCAGGCGCTGGAAAAACTGGCGGCCGAAAAAGATTATCCGGCGCTGCTGCGTGAAGCGCGCGTCGGACTGGAAGATCTGCCAGAGATCCCAGCTGAGCAGCAGGGTTCGCCGCTGCGCTATCGCGGTGACCTGAAAACCTATCAGCGCTTTGTGGCCTACTACTACAACCAGGAAAGCTTCAAGTTCATGATGGACCCGATGCTGAACACCGGCGCCGAGAAGATCTCAGCGATGGGTTACGGCAACGCGATTAACGGTCTGTCCGATCATGAAGGCGGCATGGCGCACTATTTCTCTCAGCGCTTCGCCCAGGTGACTAACCCGCCGCTCGACTCTATCCGTGAAGTGGATGGCATGACGCTGCGGGTCGCGCTGGGTGCTAAACCGCATCTCGGCCGCAGCAAAGGTCGTCAGATCGTGGTGCCTTCGCCAATTCTCAGCCACCTCGATATGCTGCGTTTACGCGAGCAGACCATCGCACCTTATGCCCGCTTTGAGATGCTCTATGAGCCGGTGATTGGCAAAGATCTGTTGAGCACCACGGCTAACGCCAACGCGCTGGAAAAGGCGATTGACGATCTGGCGCAGCAGGTGGTCGATTTCGCCCGCAGCCAGGGCGGCATCGCGGTCCTGACCGATCGCCACATCTCCTCTAAGCAGGCGGCGATTCCGATGCTGCTGGTGGTCTCTGCCATCAACCAGCGTCTGGTGCAGGAAGGCCTGCGTCTGGATGTTTCGCTGGTAGTTGAGAGCGGCCAGAGCATTTCGTCGCACCACATTGCCGCCACGCTGGGCTTCGGTGCCTCGGCTATCTATCCGCTCGGTGTGCAGATGCGCGCCGAAGAGAAGTTCGGTGAAGGCGAAGAAGGCAACAAAGCCTTTAAACGCTATGCCAAAGCGGCTGAAAAAGCGCTGATGAAAACCATGGGCAAAGTGGGTCTCTGTACCGTTGAAAGCTACAGCAGCGGTGAGTTCTTTGAGCCAAACTTCCTCAACACTGACGATCCGGTGCTGAAAAAGTATTTCCCGAATATCAAAACCCCGGTTGGCGGCGCTGGTTTCGCCACCATCGCTCAGATGGCGGTCGACTGGCATCAGAGCGCGCTGAAGATTCAGGGCGAATCTGAAGTGCCATTGCTGGGTCTGTTTAAAGAGCGTGCCGAAGGCGCGGGCCACTCGTATGGCACCATCGCGGTACGTACCTTTATTGATATGACCGAAGAGCCGATCCGCTTTGCCAATAAAGCGCGTGAAGAGGATAACTTTATCCGCCTGATGACGCTGGCGAAGCTCGACAACGCCTTTGGCATCAAGCCAGAAACCTTTAAAGACAGCAGCTTCGAGCGCATCCCGGATGAGGTGATCAACAATTTCGCCATCACCGCCGATTACCGTCAGTTCTCCAGCCTGATGTACGAAGAGCGTAAACGTCGCCCGGCGGCACTGCGCGATATTTTGACCTTCCCGGCTGACCTGACCCACATCGACAGTGAAGCGGAGTTCCGCCGCAAGCTGGGCCGTTATTCACTGACCAACAACGGCTTTGCGATCCGCGGCCTGGTGTGTGAAGCGGTGGATGGCAGCCTGAATCACTTTATGCTGCGCCTGACCGATGCGATCGCCGGCCTGAAGCCAGAGCCAGAGCGTCTGCAGAACCTGTCGCGCGCGCTGAAATTCCGCTTTAACGACGATATCGAGAGCAGTGAAGTGGTCGACGGTGGTCTGAAAGTGACCGCTTACGGCAAAGCGGCCGATTATCTGTCGCGTATTTTCACTACTCTGCCGTCATTGCCGCTGAGTGAGGTGCAGCCCGCCTGTGAAATCACCCGGACCTTTGCGTCCGGTGCGATGAGTCACGGTGCGCTGGTCGCGCCAGCCCATGAAGCCGTCGCGCATGGCACCAACATGGTTGGCGGCATGAGTAACTGCGGTGAAGGTGGCGAACACTACTCACGTCACGGCACCATCCGCGCATCACGCATCAAACAGCTGGCGTCGGGTCGCTTCGGCGTCTGGGCAGCCTATCTGGCCGATCCAATGCTGGAAGAGCTGGAGATTAAAATTGGTCAGGGCGCGAAGCCTGGCGAAGGCGGCCAGTTACCGGCTGCTAAAGTCACGGTGGAAATTGCCGCCGCCCGTGGCGGTACGCCTGGCGTCGAGCTGGTCTCGCCGCCACCGCATCACGACACCTATTCGATTGAAGATCTGGCGCAGCTGATCCATGACTGTAAAGCCGCTCGAGTACGGGTCATCGTTAAGCTGGTCTCGTCGGAAGGCATCGGCACCATCGCGGTTGGCGTGGCCAAAGCGGGCGCAGACGTCATCAACGTGGCTGGCAACACCGGCGGCACCGGTGCCGCTTCCGTTACCAGCCTGAAATATACCGGCCGCGTGGCGGAAATCGGCATCGCGGAAGTGCATCAGGCGCTGTGCGCCAATGGCCTGCGTGACAAAGTGCTGCTGCGTTGTTCGGGTGCCCAGCAAACCGGCAGCGACGTGGTGAAATCCGCGCTGCTGGGCGGCGACAGTTTTGAATTTGGCACCACTGCCCTGATGATGCTGAAATGCGTGATGGCGAAAAACTGTAACGTCAAATGCCCGGCAGGCTTAACCACTAACGCCGAAGCCTTTGATGGCGATCCACGCCAGCTGGCGCAGTATTTCCTCAATGTTGCGCATGAAGTGCGTGAGATTCTGGCGCGTATGGGCCTGCGTTCGCTGCGTGAAGCCCGTGGCCGCTCTGACCTGCTGCACCTGATGGATCACCCGCTGGAAGTGGGCAAGCTCGATTTACGCGCCATGCTGACCGTGGTGCCGGAGCTGAAAATCGAACATCCGGTTTATCTGGAAAAAGATTTCGAGCTGGATGATGGCTGGGTTGAGCAGCTGAAACTGGTGCTGGTTGAACAGCGTCAGCCAGAGATTACGCTGGGCGATAACGTGGTGCTCAACAACCGCAATAAGAGCGTGGGCGGCCAGCTGGCGATCGATATTGAGCGGATGCTGAACCATCAGCTGAGCGCAGAGCAACTGCAGGCGATGCCAGCGGTGCTGGCGGACGATCGTGGCCGTCACTATCTGGCACCGGAAAGCGTGAAAATTTCCACTTCCGGTTCTGCCGGTCAGTCGTTTGGTGCCTTCTGCAACGATGGTATGCAGATGCGGCACTACGGCACCTGTAACGACGGCGTCGGCAAAGGACAGTGTGGCGGTGAACTGGTGGTGATGTCGCCAGGCGGCGGCGCACAGGATGGCGATGGCAACGTGCTGATCGGCAACTTCGCCCTGTTTGGTGCCACCGGTGGACGTCTGTTTGTCCAGGGTCAGGCGGGTGACCGTTTCGCGGTGCGTAACTCCGGTGCCACAGCAGTGGTTGAAGGGGTTGGCGATTTCTGCTGCGAATACATGACTAACGGTGCCATCCTTAACCTGGGTACCTTCGGTAAAGGATTTGGTAACGGCATGAGCGGCGGGTTCGCCTATCAGTACGATCCCTATGGCTCACTGGCCAGCCACGCTGCCGGCGATTCGGTGCTGTTTGGTTCGATTGCCGATCAGGATGAGATGGCCCAGGTCCACAAGCAGGCGGTGCTGACCATGCTGAACTGGCATCTGGAAGCGACCCAATCGCCGCGTGCGGCGTGGCTGCTGGAGAACTGGGAAACCGAGTGTCACCACTTCGTCTATGTCATGCCGCGCTCGCTGCTGCTCTACCAGGATGGCGGTGAAATCCTGAAAGCGAAAACGCGCAAAGATCTGCTGGAAGAGCTGTCGACAGCGCTGGCGGGTCATCAGGTGGCGAAGTTTAAAGCCGCGTGGCGTCAGGGGAAAACCATCGCCAACGGCGCGGTACCGGCTTACGGTGCCACCGACACGCTGGAAATGTATGTCCTGCTCAACAACTACACCGTGCTGAGCTTCGCGCAGCAACTGGCGCTGAGCAAATTGCCGAAAGGGACACCGGTTGAAGATCCGGCGGTTGAAAAAGCGGTGCGCAACCTGCTGATGACCGAAGATTTTTCACTGGTCAGCAAGCTGCAACGCCATGCCCGTTCAGCCATTGAAAGCTACACCGACGATGAGCTGGCCAGCCTGATCGGTACCAAACGGATGTCAGATTACAAAGCCGCGTTAACGCAGCGTAACATCCGTTCGATGGACAGCCTGGCGACCTATGGCTGGATTATGTATCAGGATGCCTGTAACCGTGAAGTGCTGGGACATCTGCCTGATTTTGAAGAGCTGTTTGCCCGTGCGGCACTGCCTGAAATTGCCGCAGCGGTGGGTAAACTGTCCTGACAGGACGGCCGACCTGAGTGAACGTGAATATTATTAATTGATATTATCCGGATTAAGCGTGGTAACGCGCAGCAGAAGGTCCGCCCTCTCCGCCGCCGACTCTGGCGGCGGAGAAAACGGACCGGCTTCCTGCGAACGGCGTGGCTTATGACGGGTGAAAACGGGATTGAGTAAAAGTACCCATGAAAATTCCTTATATTCCAGAAGATGCACCCTTTAATGGCGATCAGAAATACTGGCTGGCGGGCTTCCTCGCCGGTCTTCACTCCCGTTTACTGGTGTTAGAAGACAAGCAGCAGCCTGCGGCCGGAACGGGCGCCGCGGCCACTACCCAACTGCATATTCTCTACGGCTCACAAACCGGCAACGCGGAAGCGCTGGCGCAAACTGCCGCCAAATCAGCGCGTGCCAAAGGGCTGGTGCCGGTGGTTCAGGCGCTGGGCGATGTCGATCTGGATGTGTTCGCCACCATGCGTCACGTGTTGATCGTCACCTCCACCTACGGCGAAGGCGAAATGCCGGACAACGCTCAGTTGTTCTGGGATGCGATCTCCGCCAGTACCGCGCCGCGGCTGGAGCAGATGCACTTTGCCGTGCTGGCGATTGGTGATACCGGCTACGATGGCTTCTGCCAGGCGGGTAAATTCATTGATATGCGTCTGGAGCAGCTGGGCGCGAAACGCGTGGTCGATCGTATTGATTGCGATATCGATTATGAAGAGCCGTCCAGCGAATGGCTGAACAGTTCGATGCCACAGTTTGCCGCCAGCGCGGGCAGTAGCGGCACGGTGCTGGAGAGCGCGCCAGAAGCGCCGGTAATCCCGGGCAGCAACAAGTCGAATCCTTACGCTGCAGCGCTGATCACCAATAAGCGCCTGTCGGGCGAGCAGTCCGCGAAAGACATTCGCCACTTTGAATTTGATCTCAGCGACAGCGGCCTGAAATATGAAGCGGGCGATGCGCTGGGCGTGATTCCGGTCAATGAACCGTCGCTGGTCAGCCTGCTGCTGACCCAGCTGAATGCCGATTACCAGACGCCGGTACCCGGTTTTGACCGCAGCCTCGGCGATCTGCTGACCTATCAGTTTGAAATTTCAGAACCGTCACGCAAGCTGATTGAGTGGGTGGGACAGAACACCACCAACCAGGAACTGCGCCACGTATTGCAACACGACGATAAAGATGCGCTCGGCGTGTGGCTGTGGGGCAAAGATACGCTCGACCTGCTGCAGCTTGAGCTGACCCGCTCGCTGCCGGTGCCGGAATTTGTCGCGCTGCTGCGTCCGTTACAGCATCGTGCCTACTCTATCTCGTCCAGCTCAAAGGCGCACCCTAACCAGGTTCACCTGACGGTGGCGTCGGTACGTTATCACAGCGGTGGCCGTAATCGTGGCGGCGTCTGCTCGACCTATCTGGCCGAGCGCGTGCGTCGTGGTGAAAAGCCCGCCATTTTCATCTCGCCAAACAAAGCGTTTCGCGTACCGGCGAATAACAGCGCCCCGCTGATCATGGTCGGACCGGGCACCGGTATCGCGCCATTCCGCGCCTTTTTGCAGGAGCGCCAGGCGACCGGCGCGCAGGGTAAAAACTGGCTGTTCTTTGGCGATCAGCATCAGGAACATGACTTCATCTATCGTGACGAGCTCACCGGCTGGCATGACAGCGGTTTACTGACCCGGCTGGATCTGGCGTTCTCACGCGACCAGGAGAAGAAGATCTACGTGCAGACCCGTATGCTGGAACAGGGCGCAGAGCTCTATGCCTGGCTGCAGGAAGGCGCTTATTTCTACGTCTGTGGTGATGCCTCACGCATGGCGAAAGATGTCGACAGCGCGCTGTATGAAGTGGTGCGTCAGTTCGGCGGACTTTCCAGCGAACGTGCCGCGGACTACATCGATCAGCTGAAGAAAGAGAAGCGTTACCTGCGCGACGTCTATTAATCGGCGCCCGCGTTAACGCATAAAAAATCCGGCTTGCGCAGGCAGCCGGATTTTTTTATGCCCGATCGGCAGGCAAAAAAATACCCGTCGTGATGACGGGTATCTGATGTTATTTCACGACGCGCAGTGAAGGCCGTCCGCCACGCGGTGGTGGATCGTCGTCAGGTGGCGTCTCGTCATCGCCGGCATCGTCAGGACGATCACCATCAATCACGGACATCATCGTCTCTTCCTGACCGTCTGACGTCTCCTGAGAGGCCAGCTCGTAAGCCGGTTCAGGTTCAAACATGGTTCCTGCACCGTTTTCGCGGGCATAGATCGCCAGAATCGCCGCCATCGGCACATTAACCTGGCGAGGAACGCCGCCGAAACGGGCGTTGAACGACACCTGATCGTTAGCCAGATCGAGATTGCCGACTGCGCGCGGCGCAATGTTCAATACGATCTGACCATCGCGCGCATACTCAAGCGGCACCTGCACGCCAGGCAGATTGATGTCGACCACCAGATGCGGCGTTAACTGGTTGTCGAGCAACCAGTCATAGAAAGCGCGCAGCAGATAGGGACGACGTGCGGTAAGTTGCGACATTTCCATAAATCAGCCCCGGGCTTGCAGGCGCATTTCACGTTCAGCTTCAGTTAATGAAGCAAGGAAAGAGTCACGCTCAAACACGCGGTTCATATAGCCTTTCAGCTCTTTTGAACCGGAGCCGATCAAATCGATGCCCATTGACGGCAGACGCCACAACAGCGGTGCCAGATAGCAGTCGACCAGGCTAAACTCTTCGCTCATGAAGAACGGTGTGCGACCAAACAGCGGTGCAATCGCCAGCAGCTCTTCACGCAGTTGCTTGCGAGCCGCTTCAGCTTCCTGACCGCTGCTGTTCTCAACGGTTCTCATCAGGCTGTACCAGTCCTGCTCAATGCGGTGCATCATCAGACGGCTTTCACCACGGGCAACCGGATAAACCGGCATCAGCGGTGGATGCGGGAAACGCTCATCTAAATATTCCATGATGATGCGTGATTCATACAGCGTCAGCTCACGATCTACCAGCGTCGGCACCGTGCGATACGGGTTGAGGTCAATCAGATCCTGCGGCAGGTTATCCATTTCGACCTGCTCGATCTCTACGCTGACACCCTTCTCCGCCAGGACGATACGTACCTGATGGCTGAAAATGTCAGTAGGACCAGAAAACAGCGTCATTACCGAACGTTTGTTGGCAGCGACAGCCATGAAAACCTCCAAGTTTGTTCACAAAAAGTTACTGCGAATAGCCAACCATCCGGCGACTCACTTGCTCATAGAACTCGCACGCAACCCACGTTAGCTGCGTCGTATACTGATATCCCGACGGCGGGGAGACGCATAACGCACCGGCCTGCGGGCGCAAAGTGACACAGAGTTTACCAGATTTTAGGCAGCTTGTGGGCGTGGAATGAATCTTTGCGGGGAAATTGCGAGCGCCGTTAACGTTTTCCGCCAGCACCGGTACGGCGGCAGAAAGCAAAAAACCCGCCGAAGCGGGTTTTTTGTGCCAATTGTCGCAGCCAGAGCTGCAAACAATTAACGCTTGGAGAACTGAGGACGACGACGTGCTTTACGCAGGCCGACTTTCTTACGTTCAACCTGACGCGCATCACGGGTAACGAAGCCAGCTTTACGCAGCTCCGCACGCAGAGATTCGTCATATTCCATCAGAGCGCGGGTGATACCGTGACGGATCGCACCAGCCTGACCAGAAATACCACCACCTTTAACGGTGACGTACAGATCGAATTTACCAACCAGATCCAGCAGCTCAAGCGGCTGACGAACTACCATGCGGGCAGTTTCGCGACCGAAGTACTGTTCCAGAGAACGTTGGTTGATAACGATGTTACCGCTACCCGGCTTAATAAATACGCGAGCGGTAGAGCTTTTGCGGCGACCAGTGCCGTAGTTTTGAGTTTCAGCCATTGCCTTTAATCCCGATTAAATGTCAAGAACTTGCGGTTGCTGTGCCGCATGGGTGTGCTCGTTGCCTGCGTAAACTTTCAGTTTACGGTACATAGCACGACCCAGCGGGCCCTTCGGCAGCATGCCTTTAACCGCGATCTCAATCACACGCTCAGGACGGCGAGCAATCATCTCTTCAAAGGTCGCCTGTTTGATACCACCGATGTGGCCAGTGTGGTGATAGTAGATCTTGTCAGTACGCTTGTTGCCGGTTACAGCAACTTTTTCTGCGTTCAGAACGATGATGTAATCACCCGTATCAACGTGCGGAGTGTATTCCGCTTTATGCTTACCACGCAGACGGCGCGCCAGTTCAGTCGCCAGGCGACCCAAAGTTTTGCCCGTTGCGTCAACTACAAACCAGTCACGTTGGACGGTTTCTGGTTTAGCTGTAAAAGTTTTCATCGAAAAGCTTACCCAAATTAAGTTACACGTTGGTGAAATCCCAAACGCTTAAGTAAACGAATGAGGCTCACACGACCATTTTGACCAGCAAGCCACCCCTTCGGATAGAGTTACTGGAACACAGAGGATTTGGGAAAAAAATCCTTTGCTGTAACGTGGGGTCGCAAGATTATAGAGAAGTCGGTTACAAAAATCGAACCCTATTTCACTATTTATCCGCTTTATTCTCACGGCAGGTGCGGCAGACGCAGGTACTCTTCGCTCTGCATCTCCTGCAGGCGGGATAAGCAGCGCTGGTACTCAAATTTCAGCCGCGTCCCCTGATAAATCTCGGTCAGCGAGGTTTCCGCCGCCACCACCAGCTTCACATGACGCTCATAAAATTCATCAACCAGTGCGAGGAAGCGGCGCGCCTGATCCTCGGTTTTATAAATCATCACCGGTACATCATGCAGCAGCACGCTGTGGAAACGGCGCGACAGGGCAATGTAGTCATGCTGGCTGCGCCCTTCCCCGCACAGGGTCGTGAAGTTGATCGCCAGCACACCCTCACTGACGCCCAGCGTCGGCATCTGACGGTGGTTAATCTCCAGCACCGGTGCCTGCTCCGGTTTACCGCCCGCCAGCGCCTGGAACATGCGCGCCATCTCCGCATGGGTCGCCGCGTTCAGTGGATAGTTCCACAGATGGGCCGAGGTCAGCGTCCGTAACCGGTAATCGATACCCGCATCAACGTTCATTACATCACAGTGGGTTTTAATCTGCTCAATCGCTGGCAGGAAGCGCGCACGCTGCAGCCCGTTGCGGTAGAGATCGTCCGGCGGAATGTTTGAGGTCGCGACCAGCGCGATACCGCGTTCAAACAGCGCCTCCATCAGGGTACCGAGCAGCATCGCATCAGTAATGTCAGAAACGAAAAATTCGTCGAAACAGAGGATATCGGTTTCGGCTTTGAAGCGGTCGGCGATGATCAGCAGCGGATCGCTCTGGCCCTGCAGTTGGGTCAGCTCTTCGTGTACCCGCAGCATAAAGCGGTGAAAGTGCAGCCGCAGTTTGCACTCGCCAGGAATAGACTGAAAAAACAGATCCATGACCCAGGTTTTTCCCCGACCCACACCGCCCCACATGTACAAGCCACGCAGCGGGGCGAGCGTCTCATTTTTCTCTTTGCCGATCAGCTTCGACAGGCGGCCCAGCAGGCCAGATGTGGCAGGCGCAGCAGATTGCTGACGGGCGACCAGAGCGTGCTGGAGCGCGTCTAAACGGGTAATGGCTTCACGTTGTACGTCATCGGGCTTGAATTCGCCCTGCGACAGCGCCTGCTCATAACGAGCAAGCGGAGATGAGGTTTGCATTGTTCTCTCAGAGTCCCTGAATTTTGTCTGATTCATACAGCGGTTGTCGAAAAAAAGGCCGCTCTACACTAAGCCATGCCGCTCCAGAGTTCCACATCCATAAGATTAACGGGTATAGTGACTACTATTGAAATGGTGCAATGCCCTACGGAACAACGGAAATAACACGGGAGTCATTATGACCTGGGAATACGGGCTAATTGGTTTAGTGGTAGGCATTATTGTCGGCGCAGTCGCGATGCGTTTTGGCAACAGGAAATTGCGTGAGCAGCGCAGCATGCAGTACGAACTGGAAAAAACCAAAGCGGAACTGTCAGATTATCGCGAAGAGCTGACCAATCACTTCGCGCAGAGTGCGGAGCTGCTGGACAACATGGCACGCGACTATCGTCAGCTCTATCAGCATATGGCGAAAGGTTCTAACGACCTGCTGCCTAATCTGCCGGGTGAGAAAAACCCGTTTGCCTATCAGCTGACCGAGGCGGAAGCCGATAACGATCAGGTCCCGGTACAGATGCCGCGTGACTACTCTGAAGGGGCATCCGGTTTACTGCGCGGCGAGCGCCCTGCCCGCGACTAATCTTTTTGGGGCGCAGCCGGTCTGCGCCCACGTTTTTTGCGAACCCTGACCTCAAACGACTGTCACACTGATTTATTCCTCCCACTTTTTGCAGCGAGAGCGTTGTAGCAATGAAAAAACAAGCCCGACTGTTTAGCGCATTAGCCTTGAGTATTGGGATGAGCCTTGCCGCCGCGCCAGACGCGATGGCAACGCTACCGGCACAAATCGCCGGTCAGCCGCTGCCAAGCCTGGCGCCGATGCTGGAGAAAGTGCTGCCCGCCGTGGTCAGCGTTCACGTTGAAGGCACCGAGTCAGCGTCTCAGGGCCAGGATATTCCTGAACCACTGAAACGCTTCTTCGGCCAGATGCCTGGCGGAAATAATCAGCCCCAGCCCTTTGAAGGACTCGGCTCAGGGGTAATCATCGACGCCGCCAAAGGTTACGTGCTGACCAATAACCATGTGGTCAACGGCGCGGATAAGATTAATGTGCAGTTGGGCGACGGCAGCGAATATGAAGCCAAACTGATCGGCCATGATGAGCAGACCGATATCGCCTTAATTCAGATCCAGGGTGCAAAAAACCTGACTCAGGTAAAAGTGGCCGATTCCGATCAGCTGAAGGTGGGTGATTTCGCCGTGGCGATCGGTAACCCGTTTGGTCTGGGTCAGACCGCAACCTCCGGTATTATCTCGGCGCTGGGGCGTAGCGGCCTGAATCTGGAAGGACTGGAAAACTTTATCCAGACCGATGCGGCGATTAACCGCGGTAACTCAGGCGGTGCGCTGGTCAATCTGAATGGCGAACTGATCGGCATTAACACGGCGATTCTGGCCTCAAGCGGCGGTAACATCGGCATCGGCTTTGCCATTCCCAGCGATATGGCGATGAATCTCGCTCAGCAGCTGATCAAATATGGCGAAGTGAAGCGCGGCCAGCTCGGCATTAAAGGCACTGAAATGACCGCGGATATGGCCAAGGCGTTTAACGTCGATGCGCAGCGCGGTGCCTTTGTCTCAGAAGTGCTGCCGCAGTCAGCAGCCCAGAAAGCGGGCGTGAAGTCCGGCGATATCATCACCTCGGTGAATGACAAACCGATTACCAGCTTCGCCGAACTGCGGGTGAAGATCGGCACCACCGCGCCAGGCGAGCAGGTGAAGCTCGGCTTGCTGCGTGAAGGTAAGCCGGTCACGGTGACCGTCACACTGGAGCAAAGCGCACAAACCACTGCCAGTGCCCAATTGATGTCGCCGGCACTTCAGGGTGCCACGCTGAGTGATGGCCAGACCAAAACCGGTGATAAAGGGGTGAAGGTCGATACCATCGAGAAAGGCACGCCGGCGGAACAGGTTGGCCTGCAAAAAGATGACGTGATTGTTGGCGTTAACCGCAACCGCGTTCAGTCGATCGCGGAAATGCGTAAAGTGCTGGAAGGCAAACCGCCGGTACTGGCGCTGAATGTGGTACGCGGCGACGAAAGTATCTATCTGTTGTTGAGATAAACCTCGCATTATGGCGGACACAAGCGCGTGTGTGTCCGCCGCTCTCATGTTATTCTGCCCAGCGATCTCCCCTGGCGTAATTTAACACCATGTTTCTTAAACTTTTGCGTGCCGTGGTGCTGGGCCTGATTGTGGCGGGTATTTTGCTCGCAGCACTGCCTGCACTGCGTATGGGCAGCGACGCCCTCTATAACCACGAAGACAGTAACGACGAAACTCCCTTTAGCTTTAACCAGGGGGTGCGACGCGCTGTGCCTGCAGTCGTGAACGTCTACAACCGTAGCGCGCATGGCAATAACAATCGCGGCATCACTACCCTGGGTTCAGGGGTGATCATGAACGCAAAAGGCTACATCCTCACCAATAAGCATGTCATCAACAATGCCGACCAGATTATTGTGGCGCTGCAGGATGGCCGTTTCTTTGAAGCGACGCTGGTGGGCTCAGACGCCATGACCGATCTGGCGGTGTTGAAAATCACCGCCTCCAGCCTGCCTGTTATCCCGATCAATCCTAAACGTCTGGCCCATATCGGCGACGTGGTGATGGCGATCGGCAACCCCTATAACCTCGGCCAGACGGTCACCCAGGGAATTATCAGCGCCACCGGCCGGGTAGGATTAAGTTCTTCGGGCCGGCAAAACTTCCTGCAAACCGACGCCTCGATTAACCAGGGCAACTCTGGCGGTGCGCTGATCAACTCGCTGGGCGAACTGATGGGCATCAATACCCTGACCTTCGACAAAAGCAATGATGGCGAAACGCCGGAAGGCATTGGATTCGCTATTCCGACTGCGCTGGCCTCGAAGATCATGGATAAGCTGATTCGTGATGGCCGGGTGATTCGTGGCTACATCGGCATTACCGGGCGCGAACTGCCGCCACTGCATGGTCAGGGCAGCAGTCTGGATCGGGTACAGGGCATTATTGTTAGCGTGGTGACCCCGGACGGTCCGGCCGATAAAGCCGGTATTCAGGCCAATGATGTGTTGCTGAGCGTCAACGGCAAGCCAGCGGTTTCCGCGCAGGAGACGATGGACCAGGTGGCTGAGATTCGCCCGGGTTCAGTGATTGATGTGCAGGTCTTGCGTAACGATCAGACGCTGACGCTGCCGGTCACCATTCAGGAGTTTCCTGACAGCAGCCAGTAGCACAGCACGCGGCATGCCAGCCGCCATGATTTAGCCTGACAGGCAGGGCTGGCCCAGCTGAAGAGCAAAGCGTCCGAGCCAAGAAGGCGAGGCCGACCTATAGGGAAGTAGGTCTCCTTTGCGATCGGCTGGGCCATCCCTGCCCTTTCCACCTTTTTCCCGCCAGATGGTTAGCAACGATCCACCGGAAACGCGATTACATCACTCAATGACTCCGCTTTCAGCGCCAGCATAATCAGCCGATCCACGCCGAGCGCGACGCCGGAACAGGCGGGCATCCCATGCGCCAGCGCATCCAGCAGATGAGTATCGATGGGATGTTGCGGCAGGCCACGCGCCGCACGACGGCGATTATCCTGCTCGAAGCGCTGACGCTGTTCACGGCTGTCCGTCAGTTCACGGAAACCGTTCGCCAGTTCGATGCCCTTGTAATAGACCTCGAAGCGCTCAGCGACGCGGTGATCCTCGGTACTGATCTCCGCCAGTGCCGCCTGGCTGGCCGGGAAGTGATAAACGAAGCAAGGCTTATCCTGGCCAATCTTCGGTTCCACGCCCAGCATAAACAGCAGCATCAGCAGGGTATCGCGATCGTCTTCCGCCCGCGCCAGTTCGCCTTCGCCCAGCTTTTCTGCCACTTCACGCAGCTGCGCCTTGTCCGCAGAGAGCGGATCGATTTCGAGATGACGAATAAACGCCTGCTGATAGGAGAGGGATTCCGCGCTGTCGCACTCCAGCACCTGTTGCATCAGATCGTCGACTTCATTCATCAGACGATACATGTCGTAGTGCGGCCGGTACCACTCCAGCATGGTAAATTCCGGGTTATGGTGACGGCCCGCTTCCTCATTACGGAAACTGCGCGCCATCTGGTAAATCGGCCCGCTGCCAGCAGCCAACAGGCGCTTCATGTGATATTCCGGGCTGGTCATCAGCCAGAGATCGCGCCCCTGCGCGGCACCCGGCCCGACAAACCGCGTCTGGAACGGCACCAGATGGATATCGGTAATCGTCGCCTGACTCATCGCCGGCGTATCCACTTCCAGTACGCCACGATCGGCAAAGAAACGACGCACTTCGGCTAAAATCGCCGCGCGTTTTAACAAATTGGCGATGGATGCGCTTGGTTGCCAGCTTGCCGTTTCGCTCATGGTGATGACTCCTGATACAAATAAGGGGTGGAAGTCTACCTGCAATACCTGCGGCAAACAATCTCGCGCCCGCGCTGCCAAAAACAGCGTTTCGGCTTCTATACTTAAGCAGTTAAATCACAAAGGAATCCCACTATGTCTCCATGGAAAACCGTTATTGCCAGCCTGAGCGCCTTTCTCTCCGTCGCCTGTAGCACCACGCCGCCAAAGAACGTCACCGTGATTGAAAACTTTGACAGCCAGCGCTACCTCGGCCAGTGGTATGAGATTGCCCGCCTGAATCACCCTTTTGAACGCGGCCTTGAACAGGTGACGGCGAACTACAGTCCGCGCGAAGATGGCGGTCTGAAGGTGATCAATCGTGGCTACAACGTGAAGAAACAGCGCTGGCAGGAGAGCATCGGCAAGGCGTACTTTACCGGCGATCCGCAACGCGCGGCGTTGAAAGTTTCCTTCTTTGGCCCCTTTTACGGCGGCTATAACGTTATCGCCCTCGACCCGGACTACCGCTATGCGCTGGTGTGCGGACCGAATCGTCACTATCTGTGGATTCTTTCGCGGACTCCGCAACTGGAGCCAGGCGTGAAAGAGAAGCTGGTCGATCAGGCACGCCGGGATGGATTCCCGGTTGACGAGTTAATCTGGGTAAAACAGAAATAGTGCGGAAACGAACAGCCGGTACGAAAAGTGTTTCGTACCGGTTGGAATAGCGGTTTACTTAGTGCTGTTTTGAATCGCCTGACCACCCGCTTCGACGTCTTCACCCACGCCACGCGTGGTATTACAGGCCGTCAGCAGTGAAGAGAGAAACAGTACAGATAAGAGTGTGACAATACTTTTCTTTAACATAACAATGTCCTTTTTGATGGATGTAAAAGTACAGCGCTTTAAGCATAGCCGGATTTCCGACGACTGCCGCTGGCGAGTCCACAAAATAGACGATGTTTAACAGTCAGTTTGCCGCACGCGAAATGGCACCACCTAAGTGGGAGACATCTTCGCCAAAACCGTGGAAAGTGTTGCAGGCGCTCAGCGCAGAGGAGACCAGCAACGCGAATGCGATTAATTTTGCCAGCTTTTTCATTTTTTCACTCACACAAGAAAAAGGCGCATCTGAGGATGCGCCTGCGGCACTTATTTTACGCGTGACACGTATTCGCCAGAGCGGGTGTCAACTTTCACCACTTCGCCCTCTTGTACGAACAATGGCACTTTCACCACTGCGCCAGTTGAGAGCTTGGCTGGCTTACCGCCGGTACCTGCGGTGTCACCTTTCAGGCCTGGATCGGTTTCGATGATTTCAGCTTCGATAAAGTTCGGCGGCTGAACGGCGATCGGACGGCCATTCCACAGCGTAACGATACATTCAGCGTTATCCTGCAGCCATTTGGCGGCATCGCTGACGGTCTTCTCTTCAACCTGGAACTGCTCGAAGCTTTCCGGGTGCATGAAGTGGTAGAACTCACCGTCGTTGTACAGGTAGTTCAGGTTAGTATCCATAACGTCTGCGCCTTCGGCGGAGTCGGTGGATTTGAAAGTTTTCTCAACGCGAGAACCCGTCAGCAGGCGACGCATTTTAACGCGCGCGAATGCCTGACCTTTACCCGGTTTAACGAACTCACTGGATTCGATGGCATACGGCTCGCCTTCGAACATGATTTTAAGACCGGGACGGAAATCGTTGCTAGAATAAGTCGCCATGAAGGCCCTCTACGAAAATTGATACTGGTACTAAGCCAAAAAAATGGCACACATTGTAACCCTAAAAACACCTTCCAGAGAAGATTGGTTGCAGCAACTTGCTGATGTTGTCACTGAACCTGATGAATTACTGCGGATTTTAGCGCTGGATCAGCATACCGAGCTGGCCGAAGGTGCGGATGCGCGGCGTCTTTTCGCCTTGCGCGTTCCTCATGCGTTTATCAACCGGATGAAGAAAGGTGATGCGCACGACCCGCTGCTGCTTCAGGTACTGACCCGTCGCCAGGAATTCATCGATGCGCCAGGTTATAGCACCGATCCGCTGGATGAACAAAGCAACGTTGTCCCTGGCTTGCTGCATAAATACCGAAACCGCGCTTTATTGCTGGTGAAAGGCGGCTGCGCGGTCAACTGTCGCTACTGTTTCCGTCGTCATTTTCCGTATCAGGATAATCAGGGAAATAAACGTAACTGGCAGGCGGCGCTGGACTATATCGCTGCTCATCCGGAGCTGGATGAGATCATTTTCTCTGGCGGCGATCCGCTGATGGCAAAAGATCATGAGCTCGCCTGGCTGATTGCGGCGCTGGAGAAAATCCCGCACCTGAAACGGCTGCGTATCCATAGTCGTTTACCGGTGGTGATCCCGGCGCGGATTACCGACGCACTCTGTCAGCTGCTGAGCGAAACGCGGCTGCAGGTGCTGATGGTCACGCACATTAACCATGCGCAGGAGATTGACGACGCGCTGCGTGAGGCGATGGGTGACCTGAAACGTGCGAGCGTCACGCTGCTTAACCAGAGCGTGCTGCTGCGTGGCGTCAACGACAATGCACAGACCCTGGCGACGCTGAGTAATGCGCTGTTCGATGCGGGCATTCTGCCCTATTACCTGCACGTGCTGGATAAGGTACAGGGTGCCGCGCATTTTTACGTCTCTGATGACGAGGCGCGTCAGCTGGTGCGGGCGCTGCTGTCGCAGGTCTCCGGTTATCTGGTGCCGAAGCTGGCGCGGGAAATTGGCGGCGAACCGAGTAAAACACCACTCGATCTGCAGTTGCGGCAGGAATAAAAACGGCCGGCGCAAGGCCGGCCGTCGGAAGAAGGCATCATGCCGGATTTACATTACGGGCACTTATAAACCTGGCCGGTCATTTTGCTGTCGAGTGGCGCGAAGGCAGACAGCAGGTTCTGCGTCGGGCTGGTCGCACCGTAGATCACGTTGCCGCCCATTTCCGCTGCCCGGTTGCGCAGATCATTTGCCGCACCGCGCAGGGCGCTGCTCTCTCCACCTGCACCGCTCAGCCAGTTACTCTGTGAGCCGGTAAGATTCCCCAGAAGCTGACACTCACTGCCGGGCTGCTGATCGGTAAAAGTCACGCGCTGGCCTGCCGAGGAGAGTTGAGTAGAGCTGCTACAGCCCGCCAGCAATAACGCGCCAGCCGTCAGTCCGAGCAAGAGGTTAATCCGCATTGTAATCCCCATTTATTATCATCAGAGTCGGGTGGCAGCGTAGCAGAAAGCGATGTTTTCTTTCTGCACATTCATTGCCCTATCCCGTTATATCGTCTCAATATTTCATGCCGCCAGCAGCCTGGCAAGCGTGCCGATCCTGATGAACTGATTTTAACCAGTAGATCCAGCGATGCCCTCGCAGACAGTGTGACATATCAAGAGAAAAGACGAACGATTGCGCCACTACTTATACTATTTTCCGCCCCAAAAGAAAAACCCCCGACCGTTTCCGATCGGGGGTGACGCTATTACAGCCTGTAATTAGCCTTTGTAGCCATTACGCCGGGCATTTTCGACGCAATCATCCTTATTGACGTATCCCTGACTGGAAGCGCCCGTGATGTTGCCATTCGATGCCGTTCTTCTCCAGCGCCATTTGCCTGCTTCGTCCTTATAGAAATCCCATTTATCGTTCATTTTTTTCCTTAACTCTCTGTTAGTCCGTGACAAAGGGAGCGGTATGCTCCGTTAACCACGTTAGAGCATCCCGGACTGGTCAAACAATGACCTGCAACATAAAAAAAGTTAATGGGTTTTCTTCGCCGCTGCTGACATGCCGACGCCCCAAAAGAAAAACCCCCGACCGTTTCCGATCGGGGGTTCCTGATGACTTAAGCAGTCAACGGCAGATTACATCATGCCGCCCATACCGCCCATGCCACCCATACCGCCAGCGCCGCCGCCTAAATCAGGTGCGTCGCCTTTTGGCAGGTCAGTGACCATACATTCGGTGGTGATCATCAGACCCGCAACAGAGGCCGCGTACTGCAGAGCAGAACGGGTCACTTTGGTTGGGTCCAGGATACCGAAGTCGATCATGTTGCCGTACTCTTCAGTCTGTGCGTTGTAACCGTAGTTACCGTCGCCCGCTTTCACGTTGTTAGCGACGACAGAGGGCTCTTCACCGGCGTTAGAAACGATCTGACGCAGTGGAGATTCCATTGCGCGCAGCGCAACTTTGATACCGACGTTCTGATCTTCGTTCTGACCACGCAGATCGGCCAGCTGTGCAGCAACGCGAACCAGCGCCACACCACCACCAGCAACCACGCCTTCTTCTACCGCAGCACGGGTTGCGTGCAGGGCATCTTCAACGCGGGCTTTCTTCTCTTTCATTTCAACTTCAGTCGCTGCGCCCACTTTCAGAACGGCAACGCCGCCTGCCAGTTTCGCTACGCGCTCCTGCAGTTTTTCTTTATCGTAGTCAGAGGTTGCTTCTTCGATCTGCTGACGAATCTGGGTTACACGGCCCTGAATCGTCGCTTCTTCACCCACACCGTCGATGATGGTGGTGGTGTCTTTGTTGATCACAACGCGTTTTGCCTGACCCAGATCTTCCAGAGCCGCTTTTTCCAGCTCCATACCGATCTCTTCAGAAATCACGGTACCGCCGGTCAGGATAGCGATATCCTGCAGCATGGCTTTACGACGGTCGCCGAAGCCTGGTGCTTTAACCGCAGCCACTTTCACGATGCCGCGCATGGTGTTAACCACCAGCGTTGCCAGCGCTTCGCCTTCTACGTCTTCCGCGATGATCAGCAGAGGTTTGCCCGCTTTCGCCACGGCTTCCAGTACTGGCAGCATTTCACGGATGTTAGAGATTTTCTTGTCAGCCAGCAGGATGAATGGAGATTCCAGTTCAACCGCACCGGTTTCTGGCTTGTTGATGAAGTAAGGTGACAGGTAGCCGCGATCAAACTGCATACCTTCAACCACATCCAGCTCGTCCTGCAGGCCGGTGCCTTCTTCAACGGTGATCACGCCTTCTTTACCCACTTTCTCCATCGCCTGAGCAATCAGCTGGCCCACGGTTTCATCGGAGTTAGCAGAGATCGTACCCACCTGCGCAATTGCTTTAGAATCTGAGCAAGGTACAGACAGCGCTTTCAGTTTCTCAACCGCAGCGATAACTGCCTGGTCGATACCGCGCTTCAGGTCCATCGGGTTCATACCCGCGGCAACCGCTTTCAGGCCTTCGGTGATGATAGACTGCGCCAGAACGGTCGCTGTGGTGGTACCGTCGCCCGCAGCGTCGTTCGCTTTAGAGGCCACTTCTTTCACCATCTGCGCGCCCATGTTCTCGAACTTGTCTTCCAGTTCAATTTCACGTGCCACAGAAACACCATCTTTAGTGATGGTCGGTGCACCAAAAGATTTATCCAGAACCACGTTACGGCCTTTCGGGCCCAGGGTAACTTTTACTGCATCTGCCAGTACGTTCACGCCACGCAGCATTTTTACGCGTGCGTCATTACCGAATTTTACGTCTTTAGCTGCCATTTTAAATATCCCTTAAATTCGTTTCGTTCAGTGAATTACGCGAAAAAATTACGCTTCAACAACGGCCAGAATGTCGCTCTCAGAGATGATCAGCACCTCTTCGTTGTCGATTTTCTCGGTTTTCGCGCCATAACCTTCGTTGAAGATCACGACGTCACCCACTTTCACGTCCAGCGGCTTAACGTCACCACTCTCAAGGATGCGGCCGTTGCCGACAGCCAGCACTTCACCACGAGTGGATTTGCCGGCTGCAGAACCGGTCAGCACGATGCCGCCAGCTGATTTAGCTTCAACTTCTTTACGCTTGACGATAACGCGATCGTGCAATGGACGAATTTTCATTTGATAGCTCTCCTTTGAGAAGTCCAATCATTCAGTTTTGGGGTTGAACACCGGGCTGCATGGCTTCCGGCCTCGTGACCTGAGAGATAGGGCCGCCGCCACCCTCTTTCAAGGGGGCGGACAACAAATTTTTTACGCAGATGTGATAAGTGATGGCTTTTTGAGCAACTGGCGCAAAGATCGCCGCCGGAAATAAAAAACGCAACCCGAAGGTTGCGTTTTACCGTGCTGATAACAGCATCAGCGATCTTTGGGATCGTCATGGTGCTCAAGGCGATCGCTGTTTTTGCGCTCGAACTCGCCATCCATGGTATAGCCGCTGTCCGGTCCGGCGCCCGGACCGCGCCAGACGCGCAGATGCGGCATCAGCTTCAGGGTCAGATGCTTTTGCACCGGCGGCAACAGCAACAGCAGGCCCAGCAGGTCGGTAAAGAAGCCGGGCAGCAGCAGCAGGAAACCGGCGATGATCAGCGACACGCTTTTGATCATCTCTTTGGCCGGGCTTTCGTTACGCGCCAGCTTCTCCTGCATCAGCATGAAGTTTTTCATGCCCTGGTTTTTGACCAGCGAGACCCCGATGCATGAGGTAAAGATCACCAGCAGCATGGTGAGCAGCACGCCCATGACGTGCGCGACCTGAATAAACAGCGAAATTTCGATCCAGGCCAGGACAAAAAAGACTAATAACGGTATCCAGCGCACCGTACTCTCCTGTAAGTGAGGGCTGACCGGCAGCGTGCCGATCAGCAGAAAGCGTTCATCTCAGTGATGATAAGAAAAGAGATGGGCACCCGTGCCGCCTTTTTCAACCGATCCTGTCAAATTTATCCCGCAGGGTTAATTTTGTAACCAACTTCACATATCGTTAACCTGACGGCAGCGTTAAGTGATCTGCATGCGTGCTTTTCTGATGCATCAGAATATGATCGTGCTCACCAGTATGAAGACGGATAAAATGTCGGTACGGGTACACCACGACGAAATAAACACATCCTCTGTGATGGTTAGCGGCAACAACAAGAAGGTTATCATGGCGAACAACATTCGTATCGAAGAAGACCTGTTAGGTATGCGCGAAGTGCCGGCGGATGCCTATTATGGCGTTCATACTCTGCGTGCGATTGAGAATTTTTACATCAGCAATAGTAAAATCAGCGACATACCTGAATTTGTCCGCGGTATGGTGATGGTCAAAAAAGCGGCAGCAATGGCCAACAAAGAGCTGCAAACCATCCCGCGTAACATCGCCAATACCATCATTCAGGCCTGTGACGAAGTGCTTAACAACGGTCGCTGCATGGATCAGTTCCCGGTCGATGTCTATCAGGGCGGCGCCGGAACCTCGGTTAACATGAATACTAATGAGGTGCTGGCGAACATCGGGCTGGAGCTGATGGGACACCAGAAAGGGGAATATCAGTACCTCAACCCTAACGATCACGTCAATAAATGCCAGTCAACCAACGACGCCTACCCGACCGGTTTCCGTATCGCGGTCTACAGTTCCCTGCTGAAGCTGCTGGATGGCATCAGTCAGCTGGCCGAAGGTTTCCAGCGCAAAGCTGATGAGTTCCAGACCATCCTGAAAATGGGCCGTACCCAGTTGCAGGATGCGGTGCCGATGACGCTGGGTCAGGAATTTCACGCCTTCAGCGTGCTGCTGAATGAAGAGACCAAAAGCATTCTGCGCACCGGCGAGCTGCTGCTGGAAGTGAACCTCGGCGCCACCGCTATCGGTACCCGCCTGAATACACCAGATGGCTATCAGCACCTGGCGGTGCAGCGTCTGGCGGAAGTCAGCAACCTGCCGGTGGTGCCGGCGGAAGATCTGATCGAAGCGACCTCCGACTGTGGTGCCTACGTGATGGTGCATTCGTCACTGAAACGCCTGGCAGTAAAACTTTCTAAGATCTGTAATGACCTGCGCCTGCTCTCCTCGGGTCCGCGTGCTGGCCTGAATGAAATTAACCTGCCGGAATTGCAGGCGGGTTCGTCGATCATGCCAGCCAAAGTCAATCCGGTGGTGCCGGAAGTGGTGAATCAGGTCTGCTTCAAAGTGATTGGCAACGACATCACCGTGACGATGGCCTCTGAAGCGGGCCAGCTGCAGCTCAACGTGATGGAGCCGGTTATCGGCCAGGCGCTGTTTGAATCGATCAGCATCCTGACCAACGCCTGCTACAACCTGCTGGAAAAGTGCGTCAACGGCATTACCGCCAACCGCGCGGTGTGCGAAGCCTATGTCTTCAACTCGATCGGCATTGTCACTTACCTCAATCCTTACATCGGCCACCACAACGGCGATATCGTCGGCAAAATCTGCGCGGAAACCGGTAAGAGCGTGCGTGAAGTGGTGCTGGAACGCGGCCTGCTGACCGAAAGCGAACTGGACGATATTTTCTCGGTACAGAACCTGATGTATCCGGTTTATAAAGCGAAACGTTATACCGACGAAAACGAGCAGTAAGGTTTAACCCACGCTGGTTAACTAAAGGCACACCGCGATCAACACGGTGTGCCTTTTTCTTTGGTAAACAGCACAACAGATTCTCGCAGGTTAAATATTCAGGAGTGATGCATGTTTGTGGTTGAGCTGCTTGTCGTGTTGCTGGCGATCTGGTTGGGTGCGCGTCTCGGCGGCATCGGCATCGGGTTCGCAGGCGGAATGGGCGTACTGATCCTGACGCTGGGCTTCGGCCTGCCGCCAGGCACCATCCCGTTCGACGTGATCGAAATTATCATGGCGGTGATCGCCGCCATCGCCGCCATGCAGGTCGCAGGCGGAATGGATTATCTGGTGAGCCTGGCCGAACGGCTGCTGCGCCGGCATCCGCGTCACGTTACGCTGCTGGCCCCGCTGGTCACCTACCTGATGACGCTGCTGGCCGGCACCGGCCATACCGCGTTCTCGACGTTGCCGGTGATTGCGGAAGTGGCGAAAGAGCAAGGCGTGCGTCCTTCCCGTCCGCTCTCCATCGCCGTGGTCGCCTCACAGATTGCCATCACCGCCTCGCCGCTTTCCGCTGCGGTGGTATTCTTCGCGACCCTGCTTGAACCGCGCGGCGTCAGCTACATTACGCTGCTGGCTATCGCGATTCCCTCAACCATGGTCGGCCTGTTTCTGGCGGCGCTGGTCACCAACTTCCTTGGCAAAGAGCTTAAAGATGATGAGGTTTATCAGGCGCGTCTTGCCAAAGGCGAAGTCAGACTTCGCGGTGCCAGCGTCTATCAGCCGAAACCGGGCGCAAAAAAATCGGTGCTGCTGTTTCTGGTTGGCATCATCGCCGTGGTGCTTTACGCCACCGCCACCAGCCCCAGCGTTGGGCTGATCGTTAATCCGCCGCTGCCGCGCAATGAAGCGATTGTGGTGTTTATGCTGACTATCGCCACGCTGATCAGCCTTAGCTGCAAACTGGATACCGGCGAGATCCTCAGCGCCAGCACCTTTAAGTCTGGCATGAGCGCCTGTATCTGCGTGATGGGCGTCGCCTGGCTGGGCGATACCTTCGTTAAAGCCCATCTGGCGGATATTCAGATGCTGGCCGGCGATGCCCTGAAAACCTATCCCTGGATGCTGGCGCTGGTGCTGTTCTTCGCCTCGATGCTGCTCTATTCGCAGGCTGCGACCACCAAAGCGCTGATGCCAGCCGCCCTGCTGCTCGGCGTCTCGCCGCTTACCGCCATCGCCTCCTTTGCGGCGGCTTCGGCGCTGTTCGTGCTGCCGACTTACCCCACCTTACTGGCGGCGGTGGAGATGGACGACACCGGATCGACCCGGATTGGCAAGTTTGTTTTCAACCATGCCTTTATTATTCCCGGCGTGATCGCCATTACGCTGTCGGTGATGGCTGGCTTTATCTTCGGCGGGATGCTGCTATAGCCCGATAACGGCATCGCTGTCTGAGCGTGCTATCATCGGCGCTCTTTGAAACAGGAGCATTGCGATGAATGCCGTCGTTATCCTTTGTACCGCGCCCGATCAGGCGACGGCGCAACGTCTGGCCACCCTGGCGCTTGAGGCCAGACTGGCGGCCTGCGTCACGCTGCTGCCGGGCGCGACCTCGCTTTACCTCTGGCAGGGCCAGCTCGAACAGAGCAGCGAAGTGCAGATGCTGCTGAAATGCGATAGCGATCACCAGCAGGCATTGTTCGATCTGATCAAACAGGCGCATCCCTACGAGGTGCCGGAACTGCTGGCGCTACCGGTTCAACATGGAGACAGTGAATACTTGTCATGGCTGCACGCATCTCTCGCTTAATTACGCTGCTGCTGGCGCTGTTTATCAGCCTGCAGGCGCACGCTTCCCTTTTTTCCAACACCGCCAGTAGCCGTTTTGTGCCGGTCAATCAGGCGTTTGGTTTTGACTTCGACCAGCAGGGCGCGCAGCTCAATCTGCACTGGAAAGTCAAATCGGGCTACTACCTCTATCGTCAGCAGATTCACCTCACGCCAGCCAACGCCACGCTGGCACCGCTGACGCTGCCCGCCGGACAGCCGCATGAAGATGAATTTTATGGCAAGAGTGAGATCTATCCGCAGGATCTGACGGTGCCGGTGACGCTGCTCCAGGCCGCCAGCGGTGCCACGCTGAGCGTCACTTATCAGGGCTGTGCCGCTGCCGGGTTCTGCTATCCGCCTGAAACGCGCACCGTTCCGCTGAGTCCGGTCACGGCCAGTAGCGCCCCGCCGGTGGTAAGCCCGCCGCCTGCACCCGCCACGCCGCTGCCCTTTTCACCGCTGTGGGCGCTGCTGATTGGTATTGGCGTCGCCTTCACGCCCTGTGTGTTGCCCATGTATCCGCTAATTTCCGGCATTATTCTCGGCGGCCAGCGCCACTATTCGTTTGGCCGGCTGTTTGCACTGGCGATGGTCTATGTGCAGGGCATGGCGCTGACCTACACCCTGCTGGGTCTGGTAGTGGCCGCTGCCGGTCTGCGTTTCCAGGCGGCGTTGCAGCATCCCTGGGTGCTGTCGGCGCTGTCGCTGCTGTTTATCGTGCTGGCGCTGTCGATGTTCGGCCTGTTTACGCTGCAGTTGCCCGCCAGCCTGCAAACCCGCTTAACCCTGTGGAGTAATCGCCAGCAGGGCGGCTCGCTGCCCGGCGTATTTTTGATGGGCGCGCTGGCCGGTTTAATCTGCTCCCCCTGCACTACCGCGCCGCTCAGCGCCATTCTGCTCTATATTGCGCAGAGCGGTAATCTGTGGGCCGGTGCCGGTACCCTGTGGCTCTATGCGGTTGGCATGGGGTTACCGCTGATCGCCGTCACCCTGTTTGGCAATAAGCTATTGCCGAAGAGCGGGCCGTGGATGCAGACGGTTAAAGAGGGGTTTGGTTTCGTCATCCTTGCGCTACCGGTTTTCCTGATGGAACGGGTGCTGGGCGAGCTATGGGGATTGCGGCTGTGGAGCCTGCTGGGCGTGGCGTTCTTTGGCTGGGCGTTCAGCGTCAGCCTGCGCGCCAGCAGCGGCAAGTGGCGCGTGGTGCAGATTATCGTGCTGGCTGCGGCCCTGATCAGCGCCCGTCCACTACAGGACTGGGCTTTTGGTGGCCCGACCGCGCAGCAGACGGTGGCACACCTGCCGTTCCAGACCATCCAGACGCCTCTACAGTTACAGACGGCGCTGCAACAGGCTAATGGCCGCATCACCATGGTCGATCTCTATGCCGACTGGTGTGTCGCCTGCAAAGAGTTTGAAAAATACACCTTTAGCGACAGCGCGGTACGCGATAGCCTGAGCCAGGTGCAGCTATTACAGGCTAACGTCACCGCCAACAGCGCTAGCGATAATGCGCTGTTGCAGCATCTTCAGGTGCTGGGATTACCGACCATTTTATTCTTTGATGCGCAGGGTCATGAGATTGCTGATTCGCGCATCACCGGGTTTCTCAATGCTGCCGATTTCCAGGCGCATTTGCAGAAACTCACCCGATAAACAACACTGGAGTCAGGCAATTGCCCGGTGTAAAACGCCGGGCCTGCATACCAGAGGAGAGTCACTTGCAGCGTGAACAAATACTCGAGCATGCATTGAATGTGCTTGAACAGAACGGCCTCGCCGCCACCCTCTCATTGGAAACCCTGGCGGGCCAGACCGACCTTTCGCTCGAACAGCTCCGGCTGTTCTGGCCCGATCGTGACGCCCTGCTCTACGATGCGCTGCGCTATCACGCCCAGCAGATTGATACCTGGCGGCGTCAGATCCTGCTGGATGAGGCACTGTCGCCGGAACAGAAGCTGATGGCGCGCTATGAAGTGTTAAGCGAACACGTCAGCAAAGGCCGTTTCCCTGGCTGTCTGTTTATTGCCGCCTGCAGTTTCTATCCGCAGCCGGACCAGCCGATTCATCAGCTGGCGGAGCAGCAGAAGCGCGCCTCCTGGCAGTTCACCCATGAGATTCTGCTGGAACAGGCGCTGGATAACCCGAGCATGGTGGCCGATCAGATGGAGCTGATTCTGGAAGGCTGTCTCAGCAAACTGCTGGTGAAGCGCAACGTGCAGGATGTCGCTACCGCTCAGCGGCTGGCGGAAGATGTTTACAGCATTGCGCTGTGCCGTAAAAACGGCGCGCTGGCCTGAGGTTTTACCCGCTTTGACTGAAAAGCAGGCAATCAGTCACGTTTCCCGTGGTTTTTTGGTGAAAGCCGTTGACGCCCGGCGGCCTTTACGGTTTAATGCGCCCCGTTGCCCGAATAGCTCAGTCGGTAGAGCAGGGGATTGAAAATCCCCGTGTCCCTGGTTCGATTCCGGGTTCGGGCACCATATTTAAAGAACCCGCCTCTGGCGGGTTTTTGCGTTTCCGGGCAACGAACCCGTCATCGAAGGTTCGATGACCTCGCCACATCCCTGTGGCGCGCGATGCAAAAATGCTCCCGGCATCTTCGGGTTGGGCACCAGTCATTCAGAAACGGACGCCATCTGGCGTCCGTTTTGCTTTATAAAGTTAATAACTGATATTGCAGTAAAAAACGCCAGCCTTTCTGAAAAACCAACCAGAATTTCCGATGGCAAAGGGCTGTATCTTCCCGGACATCCGAATGTATCCAAATACTGGCAAGCCGCTTATCACAATGATGGTAAGCAAAAACTCTTCTCAACTGGCACTTACACTTCTGTATCTCTCTCAGAAGCTCATACAAAGCTCATACAAAGCTCATAGAGATGAAAACGCTGCTGAGTAATGGGATAAAGCCCGCTACAGCCAAAAAGGCTGTAAAAGCTGAAGAGCGTGGAAATTTTACGTTTAAAGCTGTAGCGCGAAATTGCCACAAAAAATGTTAGCGATGGCTTGTTAAGCTGTTGCTCGTTCATTCCAGGCATCACTATATTGGACGTTGCCATCTACAATTCGCCAGGTTATTTTTTCATACTGCAAACTGACGCTTTCAACGTGATTCATTTTATCATTTCCAGCTAATTTAACATTAGGCACACCACAGTTAACACCCGTAATTTTTACGTTTTCCATCAACACGGTATAATAACAGACTTCCTGCCCTGCATCGCTGATGTGATAAAATTTTATTTCCGCACTTTTCAGCGTCTGACCTGTAGCAGCCGCTTTATAAAGATATGGAGTAGAACTATCGACGTCCTTTTCAATCATCATAGACGAATGCTGGCGAGTTCCTGTAATCTTGCCATTAGCATTATCTACAGGTAAGTTAATGCCGTGGCTTAAACCTATAATTTCTATACTTCCTTCACGATTTTGAATATCCACAGATCCTTTAATATCTGCACCGCCGTCATCTTTAAGCCACATATACGGAGGAATTGGCATATTATTCTTTCCTTATTTTACCGATCAGCTTTATTGCTATCACGTATATCCCCGTAGTGATTGTTAAAACAGAGACAATATCGATATAAAAATAAGCATCATAAATCGACTCTGCATTTACATCACCACAAATAAACAGAGCTAATTTACTTGCGAGGGTGTGATTAATGTAGATCTCAGGATTACCAAGAATCCGAGCTACAGCAATCATCATCATAATAAAAAATACTGTTTTCGCAGCCCTACGGGCAAGTGTTTGAGCCATTAGCGACGACCTCAACCCAGCCACAAGCCATAAGGGAACGCATGCAAGGTACCTGTATCGGAGCAGTATTAAGGAGTGCATTTCTAATTAGTGCGTAATCTGAGTTGTGTGCAATAGTTATACACCCTTCGGATACTGTTCCCGGATGAAGCCTAAATAATCCACGGTAAACATCATCTATCCAGGTGCCATCATCAATACCCCAGTCATCTTTGTATAAAGCGAACCATTCATCACGACCAAAGGTAGCTCCATGCCGAATTTTGTTCCATGTATCCTGAACTTCTGCTTTTCTTCTTGAGAAGAACCCTCCAGAACCACGCTCAACTATCCAGTATTTACCCGGTGGTAATGGGCCATCACCTTTAATGGCACCGCAGGCCCCTTTGTTTCGGTAAATGCCATTACCAGAAAAAGCCATAAACACACCAACACCATACAGATTGAAAGGTGCATAATCAGCACCGTTCAAAAACATCTTTCCTTGTAATGCCATAAAGCACCTTATATCCTTACACTTTATGTGTGCTTATGCTACAGGTGATTTATTATACGATCAAGATAAACAGTTAATTTCCACAAGATTCTTTTAATAAAACACTTTAGAATTAAGAAGTTTTTTATTTCCCATTTAAAATAAAAACAATCATTGAAGTTTTATACGTAACCTTCACTCCTTACTAAAAACAGTTAAATGAATACACAATAACGGACAAGGTTAATTAAGTTAGCTGGACAAATTAAAGTATATTATTTTCATGAACATAAATATAAAACGCTTGTTTTGATAGTCGGCAAACCATCTTCAAAGAACCCGCCTCTGGCGGGTTTTTGCGTTTCCGGGCGATGAACCCGCCATCGACGGTGCGATCCACGCCTCACTTCAGCAATCGACCCACACCGCGCCGGCATCCGCGGATTTCACACACTGCGCCACCCAGCGCACGCCCATTAATCCGGCATGCACATCGGGATACCAGAAATCCTGCAGGAAGGCGCTGTCACGCCGATCGGTGGCATCCATCGCCAGCGCGAAGCGCCGATAGAGATTCGACCAGGCCTCAAATAAACCTTCAGTATGCCCTCCGCCGATGCGGTCCTCTTCCAGCGCGCGCGGGCTGAGATAGCCCATGCCGCGCTCCAGAATCCGCACCGGCTCGCCCTGCACTTCGTAACGTAGCTGGTTCGGTTGCTCATCCCACCACTCCAGGCTGGCTTTTGAGCCGACAACCCGAATTTTCTGTCCGTGCATTGAGCCAGCATTCACCGCTGAGGCCCAGAGCGTACCAACCGCCCCGTTGTCATATTCCATCATCACAAAGGCATTATCCTCCAGTGGTGCGCGGCTAGCGACAAAGCTCTGACGTGAACAGAGCAGCCGTGTCACTTTCAGCTGCGGCAGCATCGTTTCCGCGATAAACAGCGGATGCGTGGCGAGATCGCCCAGCACATAACTTGGCCCGACAAAGCGCGGATCGACCCGCCAGCGGGTACTTTCGCTTTGCAACTCGACTGCCTCATTGTGGAAGCCATGCGCAAACTGCATATTGACGATGCGGATCTCACCCAGCGCACCGGCAGCGATCATCTCGCGCGCCTGATGGACCAGCTGATGTCCGGCATAGCCGTAGGTCACGCCGACCACCTTCTGCTTCTCCCGGCTCAGCCGTTCCAGCTCATCCGCCTCTTCGACGGTGAAGCAGAGCGGCTTCTCGCACACCACATGCAGTCCGGCGTTCAGCGCTGCCCGACAAATGGCGAAATGGGTATTGTTGGGTGTGGCAATCGAGACCGCTTCAATGCCATCTTCCCGTTCCGCTTCTGCGGTAAACAGGCTGGCGTAATCGGGATAACAGCGTTCAGATGCCACACCAAGCGCATTGCCAAATTCACGCCCGCGCGCGGCGTCGATATCAAAGGCGCCCGCCAGCAGCGAGAAGTTGCCATCGCGCTGCGCCGCAGAACGGTGGATATAGCCAATCTGGCTGGTTCCGCCGCCGCCGACCATGCCCCAGCGCAGTGAGCGATTCAGTGCTTTTTTACCGTTAATCATGATGTTGTCCTCAGAATCCGATTGAGCGCAGGTAGTTCAGGCTGGCGGTGACATCAGCCAGGCTGGTGTCGGCCTGGCGTGGGTCACGTTCCTGTTCGATGGTGATCCAGCCCTGATAGTCACGTTCGGCCAGCAGCGCGCGCACCGTCGGATAGTCGATCGCGCCCTGCCCCAGCGGACACAGCACGCCTTCAGCGCAGGCGCTAAAAAAGTCGAGCCCGCGGGTAATCACGTCGCGCCAGCGCGCATGATTAACGTCTTTGAAATGCAGGTAGTCGATGCGCGTCCAGTAACGTTGCAGCGCCTCAATCGGGTCCATACCGGCATAGTAGAGATGGCCGGTATCAAGGCATAAACCAGCGACCTGATGCGGAATATCATTCACCAGCCGTGCCAGTTCATCAGCAAACTCGATATAACCGCCGACGTGCGGATGGATCACCGGCCGCACGCCATACTCCTGCCAGGCGATCTGACTCAGCGTGGTGATGTGCTGCATCATGCGTTGCCACGCCTCATCGGAGAGTCGCGGCGCTTTGTCTGACTGACCGGCATATTTCGCCCGCAGCGGATTGCCGAAATCGATAATCACCAGGTAAGGCGCTGGCGCATTGGTTGAGTGGCTTTTCGCGGCGGTCGGCACCCGCGCCAGGTTGCGGCACAGGTTATGCGTCAGCGTCACCAGCGAGGGAAAATGCGCTTCGCTGACTAAGTCATCAAAAAGCGTGCCCGCCACCAGCGACAGCTGATGGTCATTAAGCTGCCGGGTCAGTTCTTCGGGATCGGTGGGCAAATAGCCCCAGGGTCCCAGCTCGATACTGCGGTAACCCGCCTGGGCGGCTTCGGTCAGCACTTTCTGCCAGGGCGGCAGAAACGGATTATTCGGATCGTCAACGCCCCAGCTGCAGGGCGCGTTTGCAATATGTAGGGTCATGATATCTGCCTTTATGGTAAGGATCGCAGGCAGTATCAAATAAAAATTTCATCCCAGACAACAATGAAAGTTTCATTTTTTGATAGGGATCGCGTTTAAATATTTCATTTCATGATAGTTTTTTATCATAACCGCTCTATCTGGCGGATTTTACAGGTTTTCCCGCGTCACCACCTCAAACGGCAGCGTGACCTGAGCAAAGTGATCGCGCTGTTCCGTACCGCCGTTCAGGCATGTGGCGATCACCACATCGGCCATCACATCAAGCCGATGGCGCAGCATCAGCGATATCGTGCCGTCAATCAGCGCCAGTTCATCGCCGGGTAGCGGACCGTGGCACAGCAGATCAATCTGGCGACGTCCACTGTCACGCAGGGCCTGTACCACGCCCTCAATGCCGCCGCAGGGCGCATAGATCATCACCAGATCGTCATGCGCCGCCAGTAACTGCCGGGTTGCCTGATAGCCGCCCTCATTGGATTCGTGGGTTTTTAACGGTTCGAGTACCCGCTGACTGACGCCCGACTCGCGCAGGTAAGAGCGGAAGCTGATCTCACAGCGCTCCTGGCAGGTAAAGCGATGGTCGCCCAGCAGCACGCCGACGCATCCCGGCTGCCGCAACAGGTGCTGTGCCATCCATCCGGCGGTGCGCCCCGCTTTCTGGTTATCAATGCCGATAAAACCGGCGTGCTCACAGGGCGAGAAATCTGACAACAGCGCGTAAACCCGCACGCCCAGCCGCGACACATCCTGAATCGCGTGACGAATCAGCGGATGATCCAGCGCCACCAGGCCAATCACATCACAACACTGAGCCAGCTGGCGCAGAGAGCGAGCCACCGCCTCCACTTCGTGAATATCGTGCCAGCGAAATTCGGTTTCGCTGCCCGGCGGCTGATGCCCGCGCGCCCGCTGTTGCAGCGCTTCACTCAATTGCTGATAAAACGAATAACGGGCCGGCAGCAGGATAAAACCAAAGCGTAACTGAACCGCTGCCGATTGCGCCGCTGGCAGGCTGTACGCCGCAGGCAGCCGATAACCGAGCTGCCGGGCCGCCGCCAGCACCTTCTGCTCGGTTGCGCTTCGCACCGGCGCACGGCGGTTCAGCACCCGATCGACCGTCGCAACCCCCACGCCTGCCGCGTGAGCAATTGCCGTCATGGTGACTTTTGACATCCATCCTCTCCCTGTATCACTTCTCGTTTACCGTCACGGGATAACTCCCTGACAATATCTGCGCTGCTCTGGCACCAGAAAGTCACGGCTGCCGCAGGCCCGATCATTTTCTCTCATTTATTTGATAGGAAACACCTCATTATTTTGATCCCCTTCGCAAAATGAAATATTTATTGCTTTTTGGATTCTGTTTAAAACGGGCATTTGCTAAAACGGGGATCAATCTGACGCTAAACCGCATGATGGAATCCCATCATCGAAACAATAGAGCGGTGGCAGCAGGCTTCCTATAGTGGGGTTCTGACTGGACCCTGCACCGATAACAAGGACTGGCTATGTTTCCTTCAACGCTTCCTGCCCCACGCTTACCTGACGCCCGAACCCTGCCGCCGCTACGCTGGGGAATTATCGGTCCCGGCTGGATTGCCGATCACTTTGCCCATGCGCTGCGTCATCACACCGATCAGCAACTGACGGCGGTGGCAGCACGCAACCCGGCCAAAGCGCAGGCGTTTGCCGAAAAATGGTCAATCGCTCATGCGGCCAGCAGCATGGATGCGCTGCTGGCACGGGATGATGTCGACGCGGTGTATATCGCTACGCCACATAACCACCATTTTCCGGATGGCCTGCGCGCTATCGCGGCGGGAAAGCATCTGCTGATTGAGAAGCCGCTGGCGCTGAATGCGCAGCAGGCGACTCAGCTGAAGCAGGCGGCGGCGGCCCGTAAGCTGTTGTGCATGGAAGCGATGTGGTGCAACTTCGCGCCAAAATATGACGTGATCCGTCAGTTGCTGGCGGATGGCGTGCTCGGCGATGTTCATACGCTGATCGCCGATCATGGCGAATATTTTACCGCGGATCACCGCATCTTTAATCACGATCTGGCTGGCGGACCGATGCTGGATCTCGGCAGCTATCTGGTGGCACTTAGCGTATTTATCGGTGGCGGCGCACCCGACAGCATCATCGCCCAGGGCCAGCCGGTGCCGGGCGGCAGCGTAAACGGCCAGACCTCAATGTTGCTGACCCATCATCACGGTATGCAGTCACTGCTGAATACCACGCTGTTCAGCAACACGCCAGGCGGTGCGGTGATTGCCGGGCGCGATGCCAGCCTGGTGCTGGACGGTCAGTTCTACGCGCCGGGTCACTTTCGCCTGACCTCCAGCGATCGACGCCATAGCCTGCAGTGGCAAGAGCCTGCCAACCGCTATCAGCAACTGTGCCATGAAATCAACCACTTCGCCTGGTGTATCGGGCAGAACCTGATCGACTCACCGAACCATCCGCTCGATCAGGCAATCACCACCTTAGCCATCATGGATAACGTCAGACAGCAGATCGGCGTCACGTTTAATGAAGAACAGCAACCTTAATGTTTCCGGAGCAGACAGATGAAAATCGCTTTTGATGTGGATGTGATCAAAGACCTGGGCATCACCCGCATGGTCCATCAGGTGGCTGACTGGGGATATAAATATATCGAACAGTCGCCGCATCCGCAGATCAACCCGTTCTATAAGCATCCCAAAGCCAGCCGTGAAATCATGACGGAATATAAGAATGCGCTCAACGCCACCGGGCTGGAGATCTCCTCGTTTATCGTGGTCTATCGCTGGTCCGGTCCGGACGAACTCCGCCGTCAGGCCGCGGTGAAGAACTGGAAACGGATGATTGAGATTGCGGTTGAGATGGGTGTGCAGGTGATCAACACCGAACTCTCCGGCACGCCTAACGAGCCGGAAATTTGTGAAGAGATGTTTTATCGTTCAATGGATGAACTGCTGCCGATTATCGAACGTGAAGGTATCCGCATCGAGATTCAGGCGCACCCGTGGGATTTCTGCGAAGAGAACAACGAAACGGTGGATATCGTGAAGTCGTTCCGCAGTGATAACGTCAAGTATATCTACAGTGCGCCGCACACCTTCTTCTATGACAAAGGCAAAGGCGATGTGAAACCGATGCTGGAGTATGCCGGTGATGACCTGTCACACATGCTGATCGCGGACACCATGAACCACACCAAACATTGCCGCTACATCGTTAACCCGCCAGGCGTTGATGCCACGATTCACCAGCATGTCGGTGTCGGCGAAGGTGAAGTCGACTTCGATACGCTGTTCCAGACGCTGCGCGACACTCACTTTGCCACACGCAGTTACAAAGTCGGTGGCGAGCCGATCATCGCCGCCTCGCTGTTTGGTTATCCGGAGAAAATGAAGGTGCAGGCGGTACAAACCCGTGAACTGATTGAGCGCGAATTACTGAGCAAATAACCTCGCTGGCCGCCACTGGCCGCGCTTTGCCCCTTCTCTGCCCGCCTCGCCGTCCGCGCGGCGGGCACCGTTTGCCCGTCGTCTCTCACTTCTCCCCCAGCCGATAACCCGGACGACAGACAATTTGTCAGACCGCGATCACCGCCAGCAGAGTTAAACCGGCTTTTTTTCACCTGCTACACTCCAGACAAACATCACACAAAGGCGAACCTTCACTATGTCGGAAAATGCATATCAGCCCGCAAAAGTCTGGAACTGGGACCCTGAAGCAAAGGGCAACGGCGCGAAAACCAATCGTCCGTTCGCTGGCCCTACCCATGAAAAAGCGTTGCCGGTCGGCAAGCACCCTTTGCAGCTCTATTCGCTCGGCACCCCGAACGGCCAGAAAGTGACTATCCTGCTGGAAGAGCTGCTGGCGCTGAACGTGATTGATGCCGAATATGATGCCTGGCTGATCCGCATTGGCGAAGGCGATCAGTTCTCCAGTGGTTTTGTTGAAGTGAATCCCAACTCCAAAATTCCGGCGCTGAGTGACCACTCCGCCACGCCGCCGATTCGGGTATTCGAGTCGGGCAATATCCTGCTCTATCTGGCGGAAAAGTTTGGCTACTTCCTGCCAAAAGATCTGGCTCAACGCACCGAAACGCTGAACTGGCTGTTCTGGCTGCAAGGCTCCGCGCCTTATCTGGGCGGCGGTTTCGGCCATTTCTATCACTATGCGCCAGAGAAAATTGAATACGCTATCAACCGCTTTACCCTGGAAGCCAAACGTCAGCTCGACGTGCTGGATCGCCAGCTGGCGGACCATCGCTACCTCGCCGGTGACGATTACACCATCGCCGACATCGCGACCTGGCCGTGGTACGGCAATCTGGTGCTGAACGACCAGTATGGTGGCGCTGAGTTCCTCGATGTGCAGTCCTATAAAAATGTGGTGCGTTGGGCGAAAGAGATTGCCCAGCGACCTGCCGTGATCCGTGGCCGCAAGGTTAACCGTGTGATGGGCGACCCGGCCGATCAGCTGCATGAGCGTCATGATGCATCTGACTTTGATACCCAGACCCAGGATAAAAAAGCTTAAGGAGACACCCTGTGAGTGCTTACGTCGTATTTATTCGTGATAACACCCTGAACGATGATGAAATGGCGATCTACGCCGAGAAAGCGGGCCAGGCACGCGGCGATCATCCGATCACTCCGCTGGCTTTTTATGGCGAGCTGGAAACGCTGGAAGGTCAGGAAGCAGAAGGCGTGGTGATTCTGGAATTTCCAACCCGCGAAGCGGCACACGCCTGGTATGACAGCCCGGAATATCAGGCAGCCAAAGTGCATCGCCTGAAAGGGGCCAACTACCGCGCGATCCTGGTTCAGGGCGTCGAGAAATAAAAAAGGGACGCCGTCGCGTCCCTGAATATGCAGGCGGCAACGCTGCCGCCTGCATCCGTTACTCCAGTCCGATCCGTACCACGCTGTCCAGCCCCTGACTGCTGTGATCCGGGTTAAAGCCCTGTTTCACCGTGACATACAGTGTCTGACCATCAGGCGACACCAGCAGACTGTTGGGATGGCCGTCAAACGACCAGCTATTTTTCACTGCATAGGTGGTGCCATCCAGCTGCAGCACTTTCTTCGACTCACGCTGACTGATGTAGATCTCATTGCGCTTGCCGTTGAATTTAATTCCCAGCGAATCCCCCAGATCAAGCCGCTTAATCACCTTACCGCTGCGCTCATCGAACACCAGCGTATTTTTTGCCTTTGAATTATCGGTGACAAACAGCCGGCCGGTCGCCGGATCTTCCGCCATATTGAGGAACAGATACTCTTTGCCGTCACCTGCGGTCAGCCGCTGTTCAATTTTGTTATTCCGCGGATTGATCACCAGGATTTCACCACTGCCGTTGGCGGCATAAATTCTATCGCTGACCGGGGAATAGATGATGCCGGTGACCCATTTTCCGGCATTTTTGATGCGGGTTTTCAGCGTCAGGGTTTTTGCATCGACCACCCAGATGAGACCGGGATCGCCTACGCCGCCGACATACAGCAGCCCATCGTGCAGGAAAACTTCCCGCGTCCCGAACGGCAACCCTTTTTCATTTTTCTCACTGAACATCAGGCGCTTCAGCACCTTACCGCTTTCCGGATCGATTTGTGAGATGCCGCCATCGAGCGAATTGGTGGTGTAGAGCGCGCTGCCGTCGGGTGCGCTAATCAGACCGAAGTTTTTCAGGTCGTAATGCCCTTCGCCGGTGGTCTTCAGGGTCGTGGCATCCAGCCGATAAATCATGCCGCCGCTGACCTCTTTGAAGCCCTGCGCGCTGGCCACATAGAGTGCATTTTTGGCGGGCAGATAAGCCATTTCGTACAGGCCTTCACCCAGTTCGCGTTGCGTCAGTTTGCCCTGACCTGAGGTTTCCAGCGTGACAGGCGTGCTGGTGTCTGCTTTTCGCGCCGGGAACTGACAGGCCGTCAGGCTGAACGTGGTGGCAATCGCCAGAACGAGTGCCGCTTTACGCGGGCTGAACAAGGTTTTCATTCTTAACTCCAGTAAGAGGCGAACGGCTTCCGTCAGACCGCGGCGCGGCGGGAAGGCTCAGAACAAAAAGAATGAGAATCATACGCATTAGAAAAAAAGATGTAAACGCAGCGGCACTACCGTCGCCATTGCGGATTTTGCACTGTATGCCGGTAGCGGGTCCGCCATCGCAGCGTCACGCTCCGACCGGCAGCAGTTGCTGTTGCAGAAACGCGACGAAGGCGCTGATGCGCGCAGGCAGCTGGCGTTGCGCCTGCCAGACCGCGAAAATATCGCCATCTGGTGCCTGCCAGTCTGGCAGCACCGGCAGCAGATCGCCCGCATCAATGCTGTGCTGCGCATCCCACCACGAACGCAGCAGAATGCCGTGTCCATCCATCGCCAGCCGCATCGCCACTTCACCATCATTGGTCACCAGGCTGCCGCGCACTTTCTGGCTGAGGCTCTGCTCACCGCACGTCAGCCGCCACAGAGTGAAATCGCTGTCGTGCTGGCGCAGCAGAATACAGTTGTGCTGCGCCAGATCGCGTACCGTCTCTGGCAGGCCGTGTCGGGCAGCGTAGGCCGGAGAGCAGCAGAGAATGCGCGGATTGGTGCGGAGCTTTCGCGCCACCAGCCGCGAGTCGGGCGGTTCGCCGACCCGGATATCAATGTCCATGTGCGCATCGAGAAAATTGAGCGGCTGACTGGTGAGCTGCAGTGACAGTGAGAGTTGCGGATGCAGCGCGGCAAACGCCGACACGCAGGGAGCGATATGGCGACGGCCAAATCCAAACGAGGCGTTAATGTTGAGCGTGCCGCGCAGCTGCGCCGTCTCGCCGCTCACCGCCTCTTCCAGCGCCGCCAGCTGATCCAGCAACGGACGCGCGCCCGCCAGATAACGGCGTCCTTCCGGCGTCAGCTCCAGCCGTCGGGTGGTGCGACGCAGCAGCTGTACTCCGAGCCGCTGCTCCAGCTGGCTCAGTCGTTTACTGACGGCAGCCAGCGATAGCCCGAGTTCACGGGCGGCGGCGGTCAGGCTGTCCAGCGCGGCAAGCCGCACGAAGAAAGCCAGGTCGTCGGTTGAGGTGCGGGATTCTCTACTTTGATTCAACACTGGATTGCGTTTCAGGCTCATTATTTCCCCGGAATCGACAGTTATACTGCGTACACAATTCGAACATCAACCGGAAAGGTGCCCTGTGACTGACAAAATCCATCGTATTGCCGTAATTCCTGGCGACGGTATCGGCAAAGAAGTGATGCCGGAAGGCATCCGCGTGATGAATGCGGCGGCGGAAAAATTCAATATTCCGCTGCGCTGGGAGTGGTTTGATTATGCCAGCGCCGACTACTGGCAGCAGCATGGCAAGATGCTGCCCGACGACTGGTTTCCGCAGCTGAAAGCGTTTGATGCCATCTACTTTGGCGCGGTCGGCTGGCCGGAGGTGGTGCCTGACCACGTTTCGCTGTGGGGATCGCTGTTGCAGTTCCGCCGCGAGTTCGATCAATACGTCAATCTGCGTCCGGTGCGCCTGATGCCGGGCGTTAAAGCGCCGCTGGCCAACCGTCAGCCGGGTGATATCGACTTCTATGTGGTGCGCGAAAATACCGAAGGTGAATACTCCAGCGTCGGCGGCACTATGTTCCCCGGCACCGATCGCGAGGTGGTGATCCAGGAGACGGTGATGACCCGCACCGGGGTCGATCGCATCCTGAAATTTGCTTACCAGCTGGCGCAGAGCCGCCCGAAAAAACACCTGACCTCCGCCACCAAATCGAACGGCATTGCCATCACTATGCCTTACTGGGATAGCCGGGTTGAGGCGATGGCCGGTCAGTTCCCCGAGGTTCGCGTCGATAAGTATCACATCGATATTCTCACCGCTAATTTCGTGCTGCATCCGGACTGGTTTGATGTGGTGGTCGCCAGCAACCTGTTTGGCGATATCCTCTCCGATCTCGGTCCGGCCTGTACCGGCACCATCGGTATCGCGCCGTCGGCCAATATCAACCCGGAAGGCCACTTCCCGAGCCTGTTTGAACCGGTACACGGGTCCGCGCCGGATATCGCCGGTAAAGGCATCGCCAACCCGATTGGGCAGATCTGGTGCGGGGCAATGATGCTGGAGCATCTGGGCTACAAGGCGGCGGGTGACGCGGTGTTAGACGCGATTGAACGCACGCTGGCCGCCGGTGAGCATCTGACGCGCGATCTCGGCGGCAGCGCCAGCACCGAACAGCTCGGCAGTGCCATCGCCGCCGCGCTGTGAGTTAGTCCGGCAGTTGCACCACGCTGTCGGGATGCCAGCCTGGCGGTAACGGCTCCGGCCGCACGATCGCCAGGTTGTGCAGTTGCAGGTTCTCCACGCCGCGCGCAAACAGTCCCGGCAGACCGCCGGGATAGCGCTCTACGCCAAAGGCTTCGCCGGTTTTCGGATCGAGCTTATAGGCGTTATCCAGCCCCATGCCGGTCGGTGAATCGGGATTACACGGCGGCCGGATGTCATACTGACCCTGCGCCACCTGCGCCACGCTTTGCCGCAGCTGCACCTGGCTGATTAGCACATCGCGGATCCAGCCCGGCTGCGCTGCATGCAGGTTAATCGCCCCTTCAGCTACGCCCGTCAGATTACTGAACTGCACCTGCTCCACGATACCGGGCGCAATCGCCGGATCGCGACTCCGCACCGAGATAAACAGCGGGTCGGCTTTACCCCAGTGGCACGGCGGCGCATGGTGACAGGCAAAAGTGAGATTGCTGAACAGCAGACGCCGCATCGCCCCGCCGTCGCGTGACAGAATGCCAATCGCCCGATTGGAATCGAAAATGGTGCAGCCGGTCACCGTCACATCCTCCACATCATCCCAGGTTTCGGTGCCGATCTTAAAGGCGCAGCTGTAACTGCGCAGCAGGCAGTTGGTGATCATAATCTGCCGCGCCGGACGCCGCAGCGCCGCAGGCTTGTGGGTGGTCTTGATGCAGATAGCATCATCGGCGGCGCTGAGGTAGCTGTTACTGACAAACACCGCTTCGCAGCTGTCGATATCGAGCGCATCAGTGTTCGGCATGGTCATGGCGTTGTCGATGGTGAGATGATCGATATGCACATGGCGGCAGCTCACCAGATGCACCGTCCACATCGGGGCCTGCACGATGGTGAAATCTTCCAGCCTCACCTGCTCACAATCTTCAAAAACGAGGATACGCGGGCGGTCGGCACGCGGCAGACGATAGCCCTGCTCATCACGTTCGGCGGCAAACCAGGCTTCGCCATCGCCATCAATGCGACCGGTGCCGCTGATAGTAATATTGCGCTGGCCCAGGGCGTAGAGCAGCACGTTGTGTGACTTCTCGGCGCTGCTCAGCGCCTGTACCGGCTGATAATCGGCCAGCCGCTGGCTGGCGATTAACACCGCACCCGCTTCGAGGTGCAGTTCAAAATCAGAGGGCAGCGTCAGACAGCCGCTGCGATAACGTCCGGCAGGCAGCGTCAGGCGGCCACCACCGGCCGCGGCAATCTGATCCATAGCGCGTTGCAGCCGCGCGGTATCCAGCGTTTCGCCGTCGGCGGCAGGATGAAAATCGGCAAGGGAAAGGTGCATCATGCGTCTCCCGCAGGATTGAGGAGGAGGAATTGCAGCACGTTGCGGCGCAGTAAACCTTTGTCTGGTCGCCATTGCACCGTTCCGTGCCGACGCTCACAAATTACTTCACGGCACCTTCGGTCACACCGCTGATAAATTTGCGCTGGAAAATCAGGAACACCGCCACCAGCGGCATAATCACAATCATCGCGCCCGCCATCAGCACCGGAATGTCGATGGTGTTTTTATTCTGAAAGAACATCATGCCAATCGGCAGGGTACGCAGCTCATCTTTGTTGACCAGAATCAGCGGGATCAGGAACTCGTTCCAGGTCCAGATAAACAGCAGCAGACCCAGCGTGGAGAGCGTTGGCCAGATCGCCGGAACCAGGATGCCCCACAAAATTTTGACCCGCGAAGCCCCATCCATCACCGCCGCTTCCACCAGCTCTTTCGGCACCTGCTGAAAGGCACTGGCGATCATCAGGGTGGTAAAGGGTAGCGACAGCGCAATCTGCGGCAGGATCAGCGCCAGATAGGTGTTGGTCAGCCCCATCCAGCGCAGCTCGTGATAGAGCGGGATGATAAACGCCTCGCTCGGCAGCACCATGCCCAGCGCCAGCATCGCCGCGATCGCCTTTTTACCGGGGATCTTCAACCAGGCAAAGCCAAATCCGGCCAGAATCCCCAGCAGCACGCTGCACAGCACCACCGGGATCACCACCAGCACCGAGTTGAGGAAGTAGACGTTAAAATGTCCCTGCTGCCAGGCGGTGAGATAGTTTTTAAAATTAAGCGAGGCGGGCAGCGTGAAGACGCCCTGAAACAGCTCCATCTGGGTTTTGAACGAGGTCATCAGCGCCATCAGAAACGGCAGAATGGTCATCAGCGCCACGATCCAGATCAGCGCGCGTGAAATCACCGGCGTACTACGCATCAGTACCGCTCCTTTAAGGCCAGGTGAATCAGGTAGTTAATCCCTAATACAATCAGCATACTGAACACCGCCACCGACGAGGCATAACCAAAGTAGTGCAGGTCAAACCCCTGCTTGTACATAAAGATATTGGTCACCATGGTCGACGTACCCGGTCCGCCCTGCGTCATGACATAGACCAGGTCAAAGGCTTTCAGGCTGGCGATCACCGTCAGCAACAGGGCAATCCGCACCTCAGGCCGCAGGCCTGGCAGGGTAATGCGCATAAACTTCTGGCGACGCGACGAGCCATCCAGATCGGCCGCTTCCAGCAGCGAAGGGTCCATTCGTTGCAGGCCCGCCATAAACAGCACCAGACAGAAACCGAAGAAGTACCAGGTGGCGACCAACCCGACCGCCGGCAGCGCCCAGGTAAAATCGCCGAGCCACGACATCGCCAGCTGCGGCAAACCGATAGCCCGCAGTAGCTGATCGATCGGGCCAAACGCCGGGTTATAGAGCCAGCGCCATACCACGCCCAGCACCGCCATCGGCATGATATAGGGCAGGAAGAAGAGGATGCGCAGCACGCTGCGTTCGCTGTTGTTGCGGGTGTCATACAAAAAGCTACACAGCAGCAGACCGATGCTAATCGGCAACAGGGTGTAGAACAGCATCAGGATGGCGTTATTGCCCAGCGCGATCCAGAACACCGGATCGCTGAACATCCGCAGATAGTTGCTGACGCCGCTGAACACCGGCAGCGAGGTGCCGTCCCATTCGGTGAAGCTGATGCCGAGCGAGGCCAGCAGCGGCAACAGCAGAAACACCGCATAGACCAGCACCGCCGGCAGAACATAGAGAAAATTACGCCAACCGCTTAAATTCAACATAACCGTACTCGTGGCTCAGAACGACGCTCAGGCCCGGCGGTGCGCCGGGCCACCGGCTTAGTGTTTCAGGGTTTTCAGGTAACGCTGATAGTTGTTATCGAAATTGAGCACCATCTGATCGGCAGTCTGACGCCCGGCCAGCAGTAACTGCACGTTCTGGTTCAGTTCGGCATTCATGGTCGGCGTCGCCCAGTCCACGTAGTGGCCTAAACCGTCATAGTCGTTGAGCGTCAGCCAGACCTGATACGCCTCCGCCAGCAGCGGATTGTCCGCCGGCATTTTGGCGGCTTTGTTGGTGCTGGCGGGCAGGAAGCCCACCTTCAGCCAGCGGTCTGCCATCGCATCTGACACCATATAGTTGATGAACTTCGCCGCCGCATCCTGCTGCTCTTTGCCCTTCGCGGTGCTGGTCACCGAGAAAGCCAGATCGGTGCCGCCGACCATCAGCGGCTGTTTCACGCCCTCACCGGCCGGCATCGCGGCAAAGTGAATATCTTTGTTATCTTTAAACTGGCCGAGATACCAGGTGCCGCTCACCAGAAACGCCGCCTGATTGTTCTGGAACAGCGTGGCGGCATCATCGTGACCGATGCCCTGGAAGCCAGGGAAGAAGTAGCCTTTATCGGTCCAGCTCTTCATCATGCTGGCGGCCTTAACCAGTTTGTCATCTTTGAAGCTGCCGCCGACGTCGTAGATCAGATTATCCAGCGTCTTGCGGTCATGACTTTCGATCTGCGCCTGCCACAGCGTGCTGAGCAGTTGCTGACCCATGTTGCCATCCAGCAGGCCGAGCATCATCGGCGCGGTGCCCTGCTGCTTCAGCTTCGCCATCGCACTCTCCAGCTCGGCCAGCGTTTTCGGCACCGCGATTCCCGCTTTATCCAGCAACGCTTTGTTGTAGTAGAGTCCGACCATTTCGCCGAGGCTGGCAACGCCGTACAGTTTTCCGCTGCCGAACTCGCCGCTGTCTGACCAGCGGTTACGTTTGAGGATCGAGTCGGGGAAGCGGGTGGTCCAGCCATCTGCGCTGGCGTAACTGTCCAGCGGCACCAGCAGCTTATCTTTGACCAGCGATCCCATATCACCGCCGCCCTGATTGACCTGGGCGATCTGCGGACCGTCGCCTGCGGTCAGTGCCAGCTTGAGCGGAATACGCGTGTCTTCAAATGAGTGAACCGAGCGGTTAATCACGATGCCTGGATTCTGCTGCGTGAACTCTTTGATACCTTCATCCACCGCCGCGGTCTGCTGCGGATAGTTATAGATATCCCACTCATTCAGGGTAACAGCAGCCTGCGCGACGTGGGCAACGCTGCCCGCCAGCAAGCCCGCCGCCAAAAGCCGACCCAGACTGCAAACCCGGAACAAACCAACTGAGGAAACAGACATTATGCTCACCTTCTCCAGACCAGGATCGGCATCCCTTCATCTCACCGCCTGCCATCCCGCAGACTGAAGCCGCATAGAAAATGCACTCACCCATACTTACTTTAATAAAAAAATAAAGTCAAACAGCCAGCTGGTGAAATTGCAACGCTGTGAGCGCGCGCAAATAAACAGCGATCTGCGGCTAAAATCAGCCGTTTGCGCTGGCCGGGTGAAGGATTGCCACGGTGAGAGAGGCTGAAGCAGCCTGCACGCAGCATGATATTCCAGCGCCATTCTGACAAAATAACTGCCTGATAAAACATATGAAAATCCTATCACGCTCACAGTTTACTGTTTTTTCCAGCCGTCAAAGCACAGACAAGTGCCGTGCGCCGGGCGTGTTGGCGATCACAGTTGTGAAGTGAGAAACGGGTAAAGTTTGCTGAACCAGGGGGGTTAGTGCGATAAGGTAATTATTCTATCTTGAAAACTAAGTCCACTTTCATTAACGTAACTTTTATCGGCGGGCAGCCTCTGTCACTGTCCCCTTCATCCACTCATGAGAACTCACCATGGCGAATCAAGGTGTCATTCGTCCGGCGACCCCGGCGGACTATCCGGCGCTCTACCGTATCTGCCTGGAAACAGCGGATGCGGGCGGAGATGCCCGTGCGCTCTACTCTGATCCCGACTATCCCGGCCAGCGGTTTGCCGTGCCTTATGCGCGCTTCGCACCCGATTTTGCGTTTGTGCTGGAGAGCGCCGGTGAGGTAGTGGGCTATGTGGTCGCCGCGCCCGATACCCGCGCCTTCGAGGCGCAGCTGGAAACGCAGTGGTGGCCGCTGCTACAGCAGCATTATCAGCAACGCCGCGCCGACGCCCCGCTCGACGACAAAATACTCGACGCCATTCGCCATCCCGATCGTGCGGCTGACGCGCTGGTTACCCAGTGGCCCGCTCACCTGCATATCAACCTGTTACCGGTCGCACAGAAAGGCGGCTGGGGACGCAAAATGATTGAGCATGAGCTGGCGGCGCTGCGGGCAGCGGGCGTCAGCGGCGTTCATCTTGGCGTCAGCCTGCAAAACGAGCAGGTCTGCGCCTTCTATCAGCGCATGGGATTCACCCCGATTATGCGCAGCAACGCCATCTACATGGGCCAGTTACTCTGAGTGAGGTAGCCGATGACCAGCCTGCGCTTGCAGAATGTGAAGAAGTCTTACGAGCACGTTAATGTGATTCATGGTATCGATCTGACGATCAACAGCGGGGAATTTGTGGTCTTTGTCGGCCCATCCGGCTGCGGTAAATCGACGTTGCTGCGGATGATCGCCGGGCTGGAGGAGATCAGCAGCGGGCAGCTGCTGATTGAGGAAAAGGACATGACGCAACAGCCCGCCACCGAGCGCGGCATTGCGATGGTGTTTCAGTCCTATGCGCTCTACCCCAACATGACGGTGCGCGGTAACCTGGCCTATCCGCTTGAGGTGATGAAGAAGTCGAAGGCGGAGATTAACCAGGCCATTGAGCAGACCGCCGCCCGTCTGCACCTGACCGAACTGCTTGACCGTCTGCCACGCGCGCTTTCCGGCGGGCAGCGGCAGCGCGTGGCGATTGGCCGGGCGATTATTCGTCATCCGCGAATCTTCCTGTTCGATGAACCGCTCTCAAACCTTGATGCCGAGCTGCGCCTGCAGATGCGGATTGAGATCGCCCGGCTGCACGCCTCGCTGGGCAACACCATGATCTATGTGACCCACGATCAGCTGGAAGCGATGACGCTGGCGGATCGGATTGTGGTGCTGCGGCAGGGCCGGATTGAGCAGGTCGGCGCGCCGCTGACGCTCTATCACGACCCGGATAACCTGTTTGTCGCCGGTTTTATCGGCTCGCCGAAGATGAACTTCCTGCAGGCGGAGATCGCGGCGGTCGGAAACGGTGAAGTGCAGCTGCGGCTGCCGGAACTGAAGATAGATGGCCTGGTGCTGAACATCGCCGCGCCGTGCCAAGAAGGACAAACCGTGACGCTCGGCATTCGTCCGGAACACTTTCAGCCCGCCGCGCAGACGCCGGACGCACTGCGCTTTCACGGCGAGCTGGCCTATGGCGAGATGCTGGGCCATACCAACTATCTCTATCTCGATATTGGCCGGGAGCAGATGCTGGTCGTGGAAGAGCGTGAGGCGCATCAGCGTGAGCTGGGGGCGCAGGTCGAACTGGGGATTTCCGCTGCCCACTGCCTGCTGTTTGATCAGCAGGGATTACGCCTGCGTTAGGGCGAAGAGGTGACGATCGGCGGGCGCTTCGGCGCCCATTTTGCTGGCAGAAGCGGTCAGGTGACCGGCTCTTCATCCGCCTGGGCGGCCAGCAGGTCGAGCAGACGATTCACCGCAAAGCCGGCCGCGCCGAGTGCCCACATCCGGTTGGATTCGGTGAGAAACTGCAGCGGCGTCATGTGTGGCGTCAGTTTCAGCCGGTAAGCCTGAAAGCTCTGGGTGATGTGGTCGAGCAGAATGCGTGACGCCATATGCGGCTCCATCGCCAGATAGACCACGTCCGGATCGTAGGCCACCGACAGGTTCGCCAGCGAAATCCCTAATTCCCGTCCCGCCTCTTCCAGCGCCGCCAGCACCTCAGGCGTCGGGCGCTGATCCAGCGCCTGTAAGGTCAGCGTAGCCGGTTCGTCTTCCGCTACCCGCTGTAAAATAGCGCGCGAGGAGGCCACATCTTCCAGCAGGCGCAGCGAGCCATCCCCGACCAGCCCGTTACCGATCTCGCCCGCTTTGCCGTGGCGACCGCGATAGAGCTGACGATTAAGGATAATCCCGGCGCCGATCCCTTTACCGTAGGTGGCAATCACCGCCGACTGGGCGGTGCCCAGCTGGCCAAACACCAGTGCCGCCATTGCCATCGCGTTGGCGTCATTCTCAATAAACACCGGCAGCGAGAAACGTTCCTCCAGCTGGCGGGCAATGGGAACGTTATCCCAGTCGAGCACCTTCGAGCGGATGCAGTAACCATTTTCGGCATCCACCAGTCCCGATAACGCCAGCCCGATGGCCCCGACCCGCTTCTCTTCCACCCCGCGCAGAAATTTCGCCAGAGCATCACCGAGCTGGCGTGGGGACATGCTGCCCGGCGGCATCTGCTGTTCACCCAGCAGATTGCCACTGAGATCGGTCATGACGATCAGGTTACGCTCTGCGTTGAGCTGGATGCCGATGACGCTGGCACGATCGGGATTGAGTCCGAGCAAGGTCTTTGGCCGCCCCATCGACACGCGCCGCAGTCCCAGCTCCTGCACAATCTCTTGTGCCAGCAGGCGATTGGTCGCTTGCGAAACCGTCGACATGCTCAGCCCGCTGCGGACTTTCAGGTCGGACTGGCTAATCGGCGCATTTTCAACAATCAACCGCAGGATGCGTGCAGTCACGTTGGGAGCGGTCATAAATTCCTCAGATTGACGCACTGACGCTGGGGAACCGGCTTCAGGTCAGTGATGGGGTAAAGGGAGCGGGCTGGTCGCCGGCAGCCAGCGTCCGGGCGAGCGTTAAGGCTCCGCTCAGCGCGTCACCCAGCGGCGTGACCAGCCGGGTCTGAATATCGGTCGCCAGCCAGCGGTAAACCGGCGCGGCCAGCCCGCCCATCAGTGCGACCCGTCCATTGCTCAGCGCGGTCAGACGACGCACCATCATGCCGATATCGGCTGCGGTCTGCTGCAGCAACGCCTGCGCATGGTCATCACCGGCGCTGGCCGCCGCGAAAATCTGCGGTACCACGCGCGCCCAGTCGGCAGGCGCGGCGGTACGGGTCCACAGCAGCATGGCTTCCGGACTGTGATCAAACTGCGCCATCAGCTGCTGCGTCAACGCGCTGTGTTCAACCATCGCCTCGTGGGCCAGCAGCGCCAGACGCAGCGCCCGGCGACCCAGCTCCGCGCCGGAACCCTGATCGGAAAGCGCAAAGCCCCAGCCACCCAGCAGCGTGAAGCGCTCGCCATCCCAGGCCGCGCCCTGACTGCCGGTGCCAATAATAAACACCGCGCCAGGCTGCCCGGCGTGCGCGCCCGCACAGGCGATTTCCACATCGCTGACCACCTGCAATGCGGCACAGGCAGGCTGCCAGCCGGAGAGACGCGCCTGCACCGAGACGACGTTGGCACCGGCTAATCCGGCCACCAGTGAGGTCTGCGCCAGCGCCTGCGGCGTTAATCCGGCCAGGGAAAATACCCGATCAATCAGCTGTTCAACGCAGGCCAGCGCCGCCTCATACTGCGACCAGACGTTGGCGGGTCCGCCCGTGGCTTCCGCCAGCACCGTACCCTGAAGGTCGGTTAACCGCGCACGACACTGGGTGCCGCCGCCATCAATGCCAAGGAGATAGTGTGATTGCACGCGCTTCCTCCCGCCTCCACTGATTAAGAGTTGTTGCCATCATCAGCGAACGATAGGGTAAAAAAACTTAAATCGCAATAACAAATAAATATGGCAATAAAAGATTGGCTATTTTTTGTTAATTTACATAGATATAACACAAAGACACCTCGCAAAACGCGCAGGCGGATATTGACATTACTTTTTCTATCGTAATAAGTTGATGGTCAGATTATCAACAGCCGCGCCGGGCGACGGGCGGGCTCTGCATCATCCGAATTCAGCATCAGGGGTTTAACATGAAAGTAGGCATTATCGGTCTCGGCTTTCGTCTGTCCCACGTGATTAAAGAGTTTAACAACGCCGACGACGCCTTCTCGGTAGTGGGTTATTACGACCCGGCACCTGCCGGACTGCCCAATCTGCACAGCTTCGCTATCGATCCGGGCCAGTCGTTTGAGTCGATTGAGGCGCTGTTGCAGCACGGCGGTATGGATGTGGTGCTGGTCGGCTCACCCAATTTTCTGCATCTTGAGCATGTCGGCCAGGCGCTGGCAGCGGGCTACACCGTGTTTACCGAAAAACCGGTGGTGATCAATGAACAGCAGACCATGGAGATGGCGAAGCTGGTGCGGCAGTATGGCGAGGCGCGCATTCTGGTCGGTCTGGTGCTGCGCTATTCCCCGCTCTATCACGATCTGCTGGCGGCGCGTGACGCTGGCCGGCTGGGCGAGATCACCTCGATTGAAGCCACGGAACATATCAAGCCGTATCACGGCGCTTTCTTCCAGCGCGACTGGCGGCGGCTGGAAAAGTACGCCGGCCCCTATATTCTGGAAAAATGCTGCCACGACATCGATCTTTATCAGGGCTTAATGCAGCAGCGTCCGGTGCGGGTTGCCAGCTTTGGTGGCCGTAAATCCTTTACGCCAGCCCATGCGCCGCAGGGTGCAATCACCGCCGACGCAGAGGTGTATCACATCAAGCCCAGCGGCTGGTCCAGTACCGATGCGGTATTCGACAGCGACGCCGATATTGTCGATTACCAGACCGCGCTGATTGAATATGCCGGCGGTGCCACCCTCGCCTTTCACGCCAACCTCAACGTGCCGGATGAGTTCCGCCGTTTCTGCGTGATTGGCACTGACGGCATGGCTGAAGGCGATTTCGTCCGTAACTACTTCCGCGTTCACAACGCGCGCAGCGGCGAGAAAGAGATCGATACCGCCTACAGCGGCAATGCTTACGATGGCCATTACGGCGCTGACGCGCTGATGGCGGAAGAGATCGTCAAACACATTAAACAGGGAACGCCGCTGAAAGTTTCAGTGGTGGACGCGCTGGAAGCGGGCCTCACCGCGATAAAAATCGATGAGGCGCGCAAAACCCGCAGCGTAGTGGACATGCGTGAAAGCTGGCAAACATTTGACGCCAACCTGGGAAAAACCGGGGCCTGATGGCCCTACCTGCGGGTCGGCCTCCCCCGTCGCCCCAAAGGCTGTGACTAGCGGTATGACTGGAACCTGACTGTAACCGGCCTGCGGGCCGGTTTTTTTATGCCGGATCGACGTCGTTCTCCAGCTTCTGACGCCGCCGTAAATGCGGAAACAGCTTCATCCACAGCGCCACCACCACCAGCGTGCCAATACCGCCAATCGCCACTGCCGGTACCGCTCCCAGCCAGGCCGCCAGCAGCCCCGACTCAAATTCCCCCAGCTGATTAGAGGTGTTGATGAAAATGGCGTTCACCGCATTGACCCGCCCGCGCATCGCATCCGGCGTATCGAGCTGCACCAGCGCGCCGCGAATCACCATGCTGACCATATCAAATCCGCCCAGCGCGGCCAGCGCCAGCAGCGACAGCCAGAGCTGACTGGAGAGCGCGAACACCAGCGTCGCGACGCCAAAACCGGCCACCGATCCGAACATAATCATGCCGACATGCTTGTCCAGCTTGTGACGACTCAGCCAGATCCCCACCAGCAGCGCGCCTACCGACGGCGCACCGCGCAGCATCCCTAATCCCCACGGGCCGGTGTGCAGAATATCTTTCGCAAAGATCGGCAGCAGCGCGGTGGCACCGCCCAGCAGCACCGCAAACAGGTCCAGCGAGATCACTCCCAGCACATCTTTGCGCTCACGGATGAAGTGAATCCCGGCAAACAGGTTCTTCATGTTCATCGGCAGCCGCGGCTGGCTGGGTCGCTGATAGCGCAGCAGGGCGACCAGCGTCAGCGAGATAAAATAGAACAGCCCGGAGACGCCATAAACCACTTCAGGACCGGCCACGTAGAGCAGTCCGCCCAGGGTCGGTCCGACAATCACCGCCGCCTGCCCGCCCACCGAGTTCATCGCCATCGCGCGCGCCAGAATCGACGGCGGCACCAGTGACGGCAGCATCGAGGACATGGCGGGCCACTCCAGCGCTTTGGCGACAGCAATCATAAACACCAGTCCCCACAAAGCGGTTTTATCGACCGAATGAAACAGCGTCAGCACCACCAGCCCCAGCAGTGCGGCAAACTCCACCAGCTGACCGAACAACACGATACGTCGCCGATCGTACTGATCGGCCAGATGTCCGGCCGGCAGCGCCAGCAATACCGAAGGGAGAAACTGCATCAGACCGATCATGCCTAACGCCAGCGCACTGTTGGTCAGTGCGTAAATCTGCCAGCTGATCGCCACTGAAAACATCTGAAACCCAAACGACGAGCAGGTGCGTGCCAGCCAGAATGCGACAAACGTCCGGTGTCGCCACAGCGACTCTTCTGCTGCCGGTGCCATCAATCCCATGTTCTATCCCATATTAAGTGATGATTCCCGCGTTGTTGCGCGGTGTTATTGGTGCAGTCTGACGGCATGATAAGGGTCAGGATGCGCGGACCGGCCGCGTCAGCCTTGCCTGCCTGCACGGCCAGCGGGTCTCATCGGGATCTGCCCTGATAATTACCAGCCTATTGGTCCTTACTGTTGAATATATTCCAGGTAATCATCAGACGCCAAAGGAATAATTTTCTCTTTCATATCGGCTTTATTTACTTTTTCCGGCAACAAAGGGGTGATTTGGAATAAGCAGTTGATCTATATTTATTCACGCGTTCAGAAAAATGCGACTTTTTATATCAATAATTATCAACACCACCTTTTATATTGCATTTCATAGAGATAATGAAAAACAGTTTATATAACCCCTATGTGACTGAACCTATCCATCATGTTGAGCGACAAGTCGCTGGCATTTGCTATAGCGTTCCCTATCTTCAACAAACTCAGGACAGCAGTAATATACTTAATACACACAACATTATTTCGCTACACAATCAAATTGCTACTGAAGCAGCATTAATGATTATTCCGGTTGAGGCTATTCGTTTACAGGGAATGATTGCCCTGCCGGAAGCCTATTTGCATTTACAGGACCCGCGTGTCCGGGTAGGGATTAATTATCGCAGTTTAGTGGCGCACGGCGCGTCACTGCTTGAATTAACGGAGAAATTTAATTTCTGGCTGTATGATTTTGCTCCACCCGGTGCCGACTGGCGATTACTGGAATCGTTCCCTTTTTCCGGAATTGTTTTAAGCGAACCGTTCTTTAAAGATAATTATCAAAAATTCACCTTCCCTTATTTTATGGCGTCGTTTCGGGAAAAAGGGGCAGAAGTGATTGTCCGCAGTCAGTCGCCAGCTTTAACGGCGGAGCAGTTCGCTGAGATTAATATCAGCGGCTGGCAACAACAACGCTCGGATGGCGAACTTATTAGCTGCTGATTCACAAATCCTGCCTTCCGGCGTTAAGGGCACATGGCGGTGCGCTTAACGTCTCATAACCCCCCATAAAATGTCGTATGACTTCGTATGTGAAGCGATTTAAGCTAAAAAAATCAAACCTTGATCTAATTTTGCTATAACATTTAACACAAAGGGATCGTCTGACTTAGCGGAAGAGAGATTTAAGAACACCCTTCATCATTTGTACTTGATAACTGAAGACAACCTATCTGGTTGTTTTCGTGTGTTTTATGGCAACGAAACGAGGTCGATATTATGGGGAAAAACTCCTCATCTTTTGGCGTAATTCGTTTCCTGACGGTGCTGTTCGCAGTGCTGACGGGTGCGTTTATGCTGATTGGCGGTATTTGGTTAGCCGCCATTGGTGGTTCCTGGTATTACATCGTCGGCGGTGCAGCAATGCTGATCACCGCTTTCCTGCTGTGGCGTCGAAACAGCGCCGCGCTGGTGGTATACGCCCTGCTGCTGCTGGCTACGCTGGCCTGGGGCGTCTGGGAAGTCGGTACTGACTTCTGGGCGCTGGCACCGCGTACCGATGTGCTGGTGATCTTTGGCGTCTGGCTGGTGCTGCCGTTTGTCTGGCGCAGCCTGCACAATGTGGGTAAAGGTCCGCTGGGTGCCATGGCCGTGGCGCTGATCGCCAGTGCGGTGGTACTGGCTTACGCCGTGTTCAACGATCCGCAGGTCATCAACGGGACGCTGCCGGAAACCGCTGACAACGCCCCGCAGGCACAGCCGCTGAGCAACATTCCGGACGGTGACTGGCCAGCTTATGCGCGCGATCAGCAGGGAACCCGCTTCTCTCCGCTCAAGCAGATTAATCACCAGAACGTTAAAGAGCTGCAGGTCGCCTGGCAGTTCCAGACCGGTGATTTAAAAACCGCCAACGATCCGGGTGAAATCACCGACGAAGTGACGCCGATTAAAATCCGCGACACTCTTTACCTCTGCTCGCCACACCAGATCCTGTTTGCACTGGACGCGGCTACCGGCAAACAGAAGTGGAAATTTGATCCGGGCATGAAGGTGAATCCAACCTTCCAGCACGTCACCTGTCGCGGCGTCTCTTATCATGAAGTGCCGGCCGCTGCCGATGCAGCCAACAGCCAGCCTGCGCTCTGCTCACGTCGCATCTATCTGCCGGTCAACGATGGTCGTCTGTTTGCGCTGGATGCGGAAACCGGCGAACGCTGCCCGTCATTCGGCGTCAACGGCGAGCTGGATCTGCAACACAAACAACCCGTGACCACGTCAGGTCAGTATGAGCCGACTTCACCGCCGGTGATTACCAACACCACCATCGTGATGGCGGGTGCAGTCACCGATAACTACTCAACCCGCGAGCCGTCAGGCGTGATCCGTGGTTTTGATGTGAATACCGGTAAACTGCTGTGGGTGTTCGATCCGGGCGCGAAAGATCCAAACGCGATACCGGCCGATGAACACACCTTCACCATGAATTCCCCGAACTCATGGGCACCGGCGGTGTACGATCCGAAACTGGATACGGTCTATCTGCCGATGGGCGTGAGCACACCGGATATCTGGGGCGGTAACCGCACGCCAGAACAGGAACGTTATGCCAGCAGCGTGCTGGCGCTGAACGCCACCACCGGTAAGCTGGTCTGGGCCTATCAGACCGTGCACCACGATCTGTGGGATATGGACCTGCCATCGCAGCCGACGCTGGCTGATATCACCGATAAAGAGGGCAACACCGTACCGGTGATTTATGCGCCGGCGAAAACCGGTAACATCTTTGTGCTGGATCGTCGTACCGGCAAGCCGGTTGTTCCGGCTCCTGAAACACCGGTTCCGCAGGGTGCGGCGAAAGGCGATCACGTCTCCGCCACCCAGCCCTACTCTGAGCTGACCTTCCGTCCGAAACAGAATCTGACGGACAAGGACATGTGGGGCGCGACGATGTACGACCAGCTGGTGTGCCGCGTGATCTTCAAGCGTCTGCGCTATGAAGGTCCGTTCACCCCGCCATCTGAGCAGGGTACGCTGGTGTTCCCGGGTAACCTCGGTATGTTCGAATGGGGCGGCATCGCTGTCGATCCACATCGTCAGATCGCGATTGCTAACCCGATGGCGCTGCCGTTTGTCTCGAAGCTGATCCCTCGTGGTCCAGGCAACCCGATCGAACCGCCGAAAGGCGCTGAGGGGGGTTCAGGCACGGAAACCGGTATTCAGCCGCAGTATGGCGTTCCCTACGGTGTTGAGCTGAACCCGTTCCTGTCACCCTTTGGTCTGCCGTGTAAACAGCCAGCGTGGGGTTACGTCTCTGCGGTGGATCTGAAGACCAACAACGTGGTGTGGAAACAGCGTATTGGTACTACCCGCGACAGCGCGCCAGTACCGATTCCGTTCAAAATGGGTATGCCGATGCTGGGCGGTCCGATCACCACCGCTGGTAAAGTGTTCTTTATCGGTGCAACTGCCGATAACTACCTGCGTGCTTACAGCACCGATACCGGTGAGCTGTTGTGGCAGGCACGTCTGCCAGCCGGTGGTCAGGCTACGCCAATGACCTATGAAGCGAATGGCAAGCAGTACGTTGTCATCGCGGCCGGTGGTCACGGCTCGTTTGGCACCAAACTGGGCGATTATGTGATCGCCTACGCGCTGCCAGACCAGAAATAATCCTGTCATCAGCGGTTAACATCAGGCGGACTCCGGTCCGCCTTTTTTGATCGCGCTATCTTTCATCGCCCGCCCGTTCAGCCATCCGCACAGCAGCATCACCGCGCTGGTCGCCAGAAATACCGGCCGCATCCCAAACGATCCCCCGACCAGACCGCCGAACAGCGGGCCCGTCACCTGGCCGATATACTGTGCCGATGTCGAATAGCCCAGCATCCGTCCGACCTGCGATCCCGGCACGCTGTGCCGGATAATGGCGGTGATGCAGGGCAACAGTCCGCCCAGCGCCATCCCCATCAGAAAACGCAGCAATACCAGTTGCCAGGCAGCGGTAATAAAAGCCTGCGGGATCAGCAGCAGCGCACTCACCACTAAGCCCGTCGTCAGCACCCGCTCGTGTCCGACACGGTCCGCCAGCCGTCCGAGCCGCGGTGCGGCGATCACCGTGCCCAGTGCGGCAGCCGACATCGCCAGTCCGGCGACCCGCGTTATCTGGTGATTACCCGACACAAACTCGCCGACATAGAGGGTGATAATCGGTTCAATCGACATCGTAGCGAAGATCAGCAACATGCCTGACAGCCACATCAGCCAAACCCGCCGCTGATTTACCGGTGTTGCCGCAGGCGCTGGCGCGGAATTTTCCCGCGGCGAGGCGGCGGCGCGTGGCTGCTCTTTCAGCAGAAAAGTGGTCGCCAGGAAGGCGAGAAAAATCACCGCGCCGGTTAACCAGAAGGTCTGGCGAATACCGATCAGCGGCGGCAGCACGCCGCCCAGCAGCGGCCCAACCACGTTGCCCGCCATGATACCGGAGGATAATATGCCCAGCGCCCAGCCGGTCTGGCCTTTGGGCGTTTGCGCCGCCACCAGAATGGTCGATCCGGAGGCGTATCCGCCCAGCAAACCCGCCAGCAGACGCAGCGCCACCAGCTGCCACGGCGCGCTCGCCATGCCGATCAGTGACATGGCGATAGCCATCCCGAGGCTGGCGCGGATCAGCATCAGCTTACGACCATAACGGTCAGCCAGTCGGCCCCAGAGTGGCGCGGTCAGCGCCGCGCTGAAAAACGTGGCGCCATAGGCCAGCCCCGACCAGCGCGCAATGGCGGCGGGTTGCTGCACGCCAAGCTGCTGAACGTAGAGCGGCAAAAACGGCAGCAGCAGCGTCATCGCCACGATGGTACTGAATGAGCCCAGCACACAGACCCATAAGTTGCGCTTCCAGTGCTGAAATTCTGCTTTTTCTGCTGGCTGTTGCATAAAGATATCCCGTCATTGATCAGGGATACAGGCTAACCAGGCGCGCCGGATAACAACAGTGGCGGCACGATAGTTACTTTGTGGCGCTGACTGTTGCACTACAGCAACAATCACGGGCTGACCAGCGCGGCGATCAGCGTGTCGCATAATAAGCTGACTGGCGAAGCGGGCTGCAGCGTGTCGTGCAGCAGCAGATAGCTCTGTAGCCGATCCATCTGCCACTCCGGCAGCAGTTGCTGAATATCCCCACGGGCGACCGCTTCCTGCGCCATATAGGAGGGCAGATAGGCGATGCCGCTGCCCGCCAGCGCCGCGTTCAGCAGCGCCATGCTGTTATTGGCACGAAAACGGCTGCGGACATCCAGTGCCAGCCGCTGCTTGTCGCGGCGAAACGGCAGCGCGGCGGTATGCGCCGGCCCATGAAACAGCAGCAGGTCATGGCGCGGTAGCATCTCAGGATGATCGATAGCAGGCCGCTGCGCCAGATAACCCGGTGCCGCATACAGTCCCCACTCAATGTCGCTGATCACCCGAAAATGCCCCTGCTGCGGTGGCCGGGATCGAATCACGATGGCCACATCCACCTGCTCATCCAGCCGATCGTGGTTACGGTCGGTCAGATCGAGATCGACGTTAATGTGCAGATGGCGGCGCAGAAAGCGATTAAGCACCGGCACCACGCACTGACAGCCATAGGTCACCGGCGCCTGCAGACGTACGTTACCGGCCGGTTGCTGATGCAGTTGCTGGACAAAGGCATCGGCCCGCTGCACTTCTGCCAGCATCCGGACGCAATAGGGATAGTAAGCCTGACCGAGCTCGGTCAGCGCCAGTCGCCGGGTGGTGCGCTGCAACAGCCGGATGCCGAGCCGCAGCTCAAGACGGGAGATTTCGCGGCTGACGTGGGATTTAGACCAGCCGAGCGCCCGCGCCGCTTCACTGAAACTCTGGAGTTCCACCACCCGCGCAAACACCAGCATGGCGGTTAAATTAGCACTGTTTTCCATGCGTTACCGCTCCGATACCCTGAGGATTCTGGCATCAAACTAGCATGTTCGGGGCAGCTTACGGCGGCAGGTCAGTAAAAAAGAAGGGATGGGATCAGACAGCGGAGCCGTGCCTGCCGACCTTCCCGCGCGTTTCATCTGGCGGGAAGGCCATCAAAGGCATCAACTGGCCATGGCCAGCGGAAACAGTAACCGGTCCGGCTCGACCCGGCGCTGGCGGCGTAGCTGGCCTGGCGTCATCATAAAATAGTTTTTGAAGGTGCGGGTGTAGGCCTGCTGGGTGTCGAACCCGTAGTTCATGGCGACCTGCAATATCGCTTCATTGCTGCTCAGCAGCGTCAGCGCAGATTCGGTTAACCGGCGCTGTCGGATATATTCCGCCAGGGAAAATCCGGTATGCTGGCGAAACAGCCGTTGCAGATGCCAGCGGGAATAGCCAGAGCGACGCGCCACCTCATCCAGATGCAGATCGTGTCCTAAGTTGTTCTCAATCCAGTCCAGCAAACTCCGAATAAACTCGCGCTGATTCATGGGTTCCTCCTGATTTACGCTGATGTGCAGTGAACCCACTTTACCCGGTTAAATTTATCCCTTAATTAGCAGAAAATTAGCGCAGAATTAGCAACCGCCAGATTCCGGCCTGCGGCCCCCTTTATCGGTCAGATAACGGCAACAACCTGCCTGAATAATAAGCATTAAGTGATCCTGGCAATCCGGTAAAATAATTTGCGTTAAGTTACACCGGCGTCGATTTAACTCTTTTCGTTGCCTCCTGGCGGCCAGCTTTTAAATAATTTGTGTTAAGTCACCGTCGAATCCGCCAGGCTAATTTGCGTTAAGTCACACCCGATTCGCCCCTATAATTCGTATTACCGCAAGGCGGCAAATGCGCGAAACCTCAGGAGCTGACATCAGTCAGTGACTGAGGTGAGTAAATGCAGCCAACGCCGCTGAAGTGCGAAGTATGACGGCGGAGTCCGCCTAAATAATTCGTGCGACAGCAAGGCGGCAAATGCGCGAATCCTCAGGAGCTGACATCAGTCAGTGACTGAGGTGAGTAAATGCAGCCAACGCCGCTGAAGTGCGAAGTGTGGCGGCGGAGTCCGCCTAAATAATTCGTGCGACAGCAAGGCGGCAAATGCGCGAATCCTCAGGAGCTGACATCAGTCAGTGACTGAGGTGAGTAAATGCAGCCAACGCCGCTGTAGTACGAAGTATGACGGCGGAATGACGGCGGATAATTCTGTGCTAACTATCCGGGCTTACACTGCTCCCATCTTTACGAAGGAGATCAGCCATGCGCGTGTTATTGGTTGAAGATGATGAAATGATCGGCGCGAACCTGCAGCAGGCTTTAGAGGGCGCGGGCTGGTCGGTGGACTGGGTACGCGATGGCGTTTATGCCCATAACGCCTGGAGCGAAGGCGGCTACAGCTGCGTGTTGCTGGATCTCGGCTTACCGCGTGATGACGGATTGCAGGTGCTGCGCCGGGCGCGCGGGCGCGGCGATTCTACGCCGGTGCTGATCCTGACTGCGCGCGATACGGTGGCGCAGCGGATACAGGGGCTCGACAGCGGCGCTGACGATTACCTGCTTAAACCTTTTGATCTGCAGGAAGTGCTGGCCCGGATGCGGGCGATTACCCGACGTCGCCACGGTGCGGCGGATTCGGTGCTGGGCAGCGGCGATGTGCAGCTGGATATGATGACGCGCGAAGTGCTCTATAAGGGCCAGCGCGAGCAGCTGACCGCGCGCGAATATGCCCTGCTTTATGCCTTGCTGGAGCGTCCCGGCGCGATTCTCTCGCGCGAGCAGCTGGAGAACCGTATTTACGGCTGGGGCGACGAAGTGAGCAGCAACGCGGTTGATGTGCTGATCCACGGGATGCGGCGCAAGCTGGATAACGACGCGATTCGCAATGTACGCGGGCTGGGCTGGCGGGTGCCGGCAATATGAAACCGTTCCCCTTTATGCGTTCGTTACGCAATAAATTACTCAGTACGCTGCTGATTATTCATCTGCTGATGATTGGCGGCGTCACCTGGTATTTTTTCAGCTGCTATGGCGACATGGTCGGCACCATGAAGGACGATCAGCTGTCGAAAATCGCCGATGCCTGGTCGACCAACAAGCAGATGCCGGCACTGATGCCGATGCTCATTCCGCCTGACAAGGCGAAGAGCGCTTTTGTGGTGCAGCTGTGGGATAACCAGGGCAGGCTGCGTGCCAGCTCGTGGCCGGAACTGCACGCACCGCTGCAAGCCCAGCGCGGTTACCGCGATGTCGATGTGGGCCATTGTGATGACTGCGAATGGCGTATCTATACCCGACCCGGTCAGCCTGGCAGTGAGATCAAGACCATTCAGGTGATGCACAACCTCAGCTACATGAAAGCGCTGATGGTCAAACGGGCGCTGTCGGCGATCATTCCGTTGATCCTGATGATGCCGCTGTCGCTGCTGGTGATCTGGCTGGTGGTGCGGAAGATCACCCGCGATCTGCAGGTCGCCTCGCGGCAGATCGCGGCGCAGGAGACGCATCATCCGCACAATGTCTCACCGGAAGGCTTGCCGGATGAGATCCTGCCGCTGGTTGCCGCGTATAACGCGTTGCTGAATAAGCTGCGCGAGGCCTGGTCATCCCAGCGGCAGTTCCTGGAAGATGCCGCTCACGAACTGCGAACCCCGGTCACCGCTGTCACGCTGCAGCTGGAGAATCTGCGTCAGCATATTCAGCCGGGCGAGGCCAGCCGGCAGTTCAGTCAGCTCGAAGCGGGCGTGACGCGTACCCGTCACCTGGTGACCCAGTTGCTGAATGTCTCCCGTCAGGAAGATCAAAGCGTGGTGGCCAGTATTGAGCAGATTGAACTGGAAGATCTGCTGAAAGAGAGCATTGAGCAGTTGATGGTAGTGGCCGATAAACGCGGCATCGATATCGGCTTTAACGGCTCGACCCAGTATCGCCTGCAGGCCAGCCGCTCTGAACTGCGTAGCCTGTTCGACAACCTGATTGGTAACGCCATGTTGCATACGCCGGAAGGGAGCCTGGTGGATGTTCTGCTGCATCGGGTGGCGGGCAAGACGGTGGTGGATATTGTCGATAACGGACCGGGTATGCCGGAATCCTTTATTGAACGCGCCTTTGACCGTTTCACCCGCTCCCCTGATGTTAAAGCGCAGGGCAGTGGTCTGGGTTTATCGATTGTGCGCAGCGTTGCGCAGAAACATCAGATTCATGTCGCCCTTTCCAATTGCCTGACGCCACAGGGTGCAATTTGTGGTTTGCAGGTCCGCGTCACTTTTCCCTGATCCCGCACGTTTGATCGCGAACCAGACAACGTAAACGGTTGCCTGGTTCCGTTCGATCACCGCCATTATTGTGAAGCGTGTCACATTTTCACTGAATTGTAATGCAACACTTTTTGACAAACGTGAGCAAAATCTATTTTCTATCGCTATGTTGCAGGCACGCTACGCGGGCTGGAAACTGGCTGTTATGTCCTGAATAACTCACTCCCCACCCCGGGATCGACTTCTCTCTGACTGCGCCTGCTGTGCAGCGGTCAAAAGCATGTGGTTAATGATAATGAAATTCAAAACGTTGATAGCAGGTGCCGTACTGGCATGTTCCTGGACGGGTGTTGCGCAAGCCGCTGATAGCGATCCGCAATATCTGTCCGACTGGTGGCATCAGAGCGTAAACGTGGTGGGCAGCTACCACACGCGCTTCGGGCCGCAGTTTAACAACGACGTTTATCTGGAATATGAAGCGTTTGCCAAAAAAGACTGGTTCGATTTCTACGGTTATCTCGATCTGACCAACTTCTTCGGCGCGGGTAACAGCAACGCCAACGGTATTTTTGACCACGGTTCGCCGATGTTTATGGAGATTGAACCGCGCTTCTCGATCGACAAACTGACCGGCACCAGCCTGGCCTTTGGTCCGTTCAAAGAGTGGTATTTCGCCAACAACTACATCTACGACATGGGCCGCAACAGCGATAACCGCCAGAATACCTGGTATATGGGTCTGGGCACCGATATCGATACTCACAGCGATGTGGGTCTGTCACTGAACGTCTATGCCAAATATCAGTGGGAAAACTACGGTGCGGCAAATGAAAACAGCTGGGATGGCTATCGCTTCAAGGTGAAATACTTTGTGCCGATCACCACGCTGTGGGGCGGTAACCTTGGCTATGTCGGCTTCACCAACTTTGACTGGGGTTCCGATCTCAACGAGAAAGGCGGTTCGTCGCGCACCAGCAACTCAATCGCCTCCAGCCATATTCTGTCGCTGGGTTACGATCACTGGCACTTCTCAGCCGTGGCGCGTTACTTCCACAATGGCGGTCAGTGGGCGGATGGGCAGGAGCTGAACTTCGGTAACGGTCCGTTTGAAGTGAAATCGACCGGCTGGGGTTACTACCTGGTGGCGGGTTACAACTTCTGATGAGCGGGCGGCTGGCTGCAAGGCTGGCCGTGCTCAGGCGACCCTAAAACGGCGCCGCTGTCACCGGCGCCGATCCCGCATCCTGCTTTATTCCTGCGGCTTCACCACGTTGATGCGCCACGGAATGCCGAACTGATCGATAAACATCGCAAATCCATTTGACCAGAACGTCTCCTGCCACGGGGTCGTCACTTTGCCGCCCACGGACAGTTTTTCAAACCAGGTTTTGCCCTGCTCTGCATCCGTGGTAGCGAGGCTGACCGCATAGCCGGCGTGATCCGAGGCCGGCGGCTTCTGCGTGTTACCGTCGCTCAGCATCAACTCTCCCTGACCGATACGCAGATGCGCGTGCATGATTTTTTCCGGCGGCTGCGGCGGCGCAGATTGATCGCCTACCTGCTCGCCCTGCTCTGGCATATCGCCAAAGGTCATTTTCTCCAGCAGTTTCCCGCCTGTGGCCTGCAGGTAAAACTCGATTGCCTCTTCACAGCGACCATAGAGAAACAGATATGGACAGACTTGCATCGTCACCTCCGATTGTGGGTTGAACTCACATTTACGCGAATACACCAAGTGTAGACGATGAGAGAACGCTACCCGTCAGCGCTGGCAATAACGACGAAATAACTGCGCCATATAACTGCTCATCGGCGTCAGCGCGGTATCCTTACGCTGAATCAGATAAAAGATCGCTTTCGGCAGCGGTTCGTCCAGCGACAGCGCCACCAGCGAGCGGCCGAGAATCGGATCGTCGATCACATCCACCGATAAAATACTGATGAAATCGCTTTGCGCCACCAGGCTGGTACAGGCCATAAAGGTTTCGCAGGTCACCACAATTTTGGGTGCCATGCCGCGCTCGTCAAACAGATCGTGCAGTAAGCGATAGTAGCTGCCCTTGGGCGTCGGCATGGTCCAGTCCGCCTGCTGCAACTCGGCCAGCGAGCGGGCCTTCTCCAGCGGATGGCCCTTGCGCACCACCACTTTGTACTCGCGCTCCATCATTCGCTCATACATCAGCTCCTGATCGAGATGACTTTGATCGTAGGTATTGATGGTGAAATCAAGCGCGCCCTGCCGCAACTCATGCACCATCGACACCAGTTGCCCTTCTACGATGCGCACCTTCACCAGCGGGTATTCACGATGAAACTGGTTAATCACCTGCGGCATGATGGTGCGCGCCACGCTGCCGCCGACGCCGATGTTCACCTGCCCGCCGCCCAGCCCCAGCCGCTGCTGGATATCCTCCTGCGCCACCCGCAACTCCGCCAGCACCAGACTGGCATGTCGAAAAAAGTTATCACCGATATCGGTTAAGACCACGCCCTGCTGACGGCGGATAAACAACCGGGCACCGAGTTCACGCTCCAGTTCCTGAATCGCTTTGGTTAATGCCGGCTGCGAAAGCCCGGAAAGACGGCTTGCTGCCCGGATGCTGCCCTGGCGTGCCACGTCAACAAAGGCGCGCAGCTGATGAAGTTTAAGGTTGGCAGTCATAGTTTTTGTGATAACCGTTGTTTATCAGTCACAAGATATTCGCATCTTATGCCGGCTAATACCATTGTGTAGATTCGAGGCAGTGCGTAAAAAACCAACAGTAAGGACAGTGCCGATGAATACCCTTTCCGACCTTATCAGCGCCCGGCTGGCGCAGCTCAAAAGCTGGCGCCGGGAGTTCCATCATTACGCGGAATCTGGCTGGCTGGAGTTCCGTACCGCCACGCGGGTCGCCGACGAGCTGCACAAGCTGGGTTATCACCTGCAACTGGGCCGTGAGGTGATCGACGCCGATGCGCGTATGGGCTTACCCAGCGAGACCGTGCTGCAGCAGCAGGAAGCCCGGGCGCTGCAGCAGGGCGCGTTACCGCAGTGGATCAGCCACTTCTCCGGTGGGTTTTGCGGCATCGTTGCCACGCTGGAAACCGGTCGTCCCGGCCCGGTGATCGGCTTCCGGGTCGATATGGACGCGCTCGATCTCAATGAGAGTCAGGCGGAAGATCACCTGCCACAGCGTGAAGGCTTCGCCTCCTGCAATCCCGGCATGATGCACGCCTGCGGACACGACGGCCACACTACCATCGGCCTCGGCCTCGCCTCGGTGCTGATGGCGATGAAAGATCAGCTGAGCGGCACGATTAAACTCATTTTCCAGCCCGCCGAAGAGGGGGTTCGCGGTGCCAGAGCGATGGTGGCGGCTGGCGTGGTGGATGATGTTGATCTGTTTACCGCTATCCATCTCGGCACCGGCGTGCCAGCGGGTGAGCTGGTGTGTGGCAGCGACAGTTTCCTCGCCACCACCAAACTCGACGTCAATTTCACCGGCGTCGGCGCGCATGCCGGTGGCCGACCGGAAGAGGGCCGCAATGCCCTGCTGGCGGCGGCTCAGGCAACGCTGGCGCTGCACGGTCTTACCCAGCACAGCGGCGGTGTGGCGCGCGTCAACGTTGGCGTACTGCAGGCCGGTACCGGACGTAACGTGGTGCCCGACTGTGCGCTGCTGAAAGTCGAAACCCGCGGCGTCACCAATCAGGTTAACGATGACATCTACCAGCAGGCGCTGCGGGTCATCGCTGGCGCGGCGGCGATGTATGGCGTTGAGCACCAGGTCACGCTGATGGGGGCCGCCCGCAGCTGCACCCCAACCCAGCCGTGGGTCGATTTTATCCATCAGCAGGCAGAGGCGCTCGGCATCTTCGATTCGGTGGTCGATCGTAAGGCTCAGGCGGCCGGATCGGAAGATGCCACTTACATGATGGAGCGGGTGAAGCAACGCGGCGGGCAGGCTTCGTATGCCATCTTCGGCTGCGATCTGGCGGCGGGTCACCATAACGCGAAGTTCGACTTTGATGAGCAGGTGATGCCCGTGGCGATCGCGATGCTGGCAACCCTGGCGCTGAATCAGGCGCAGTTTGACGGAGACCGATGATGGAAGCGTTCATTGCTGATTATATCGACCGTCATCAGGCGCGCTTCAGCGCACTCAGCGACGCCATCTGGGATACGCCGGAGACCCGCTTTGCCGAGACCCGCTCCTGCGCGCTGCTGGCCGATGCGCTGGCGGAGGAGGGCTTCACGGTAGAACGCGGCGTGGGCGGCCTGGATACCGCCTTTATTGCCAGCTTCGGCAGCGGTAAACCGGTGATTGCCATCCTTGGCGAGTTTGATGCGCTGGCGGGCCTGAGCCAGCAGGCGGGATGCGCCCGCCCGCAACCGCTGGAGGCCAACGGCAACGGTCACGGCTGCGGCCATAACCTGCTCGGTACCGCAGGCGTGGCGGCAGCCAGTGCGGTGAAAGCCTGGATGCAACACCATCATACCGGCGGAACGGTGCGCTTTTACGGCTGTCCCGGTGAAGAAGGCGGCTCCGGCAAAACCTTTATGGTGCGTGAAGGGCTGTTTGATGATGTCGATGCCGCGGTGACCTGGCATCCCGAAGGCTTCAGCGGGATGTTTAATCTGCGCACGCTCGCCAATATCCAGGCGGCATTCAGCTTCAAAGGCGTCGCGGCACATGCCGCTAACTCACCGCACCTCGGTCGCAGCGCACTGGATGCGGTCACCCTGATGAACACCGGTGCCAATTTTCTGCGTGAGCACATCGTGCAGGAAGCACGGCTGCACTATGCGGTGACTAACAGCGGCGGCGTCTCGCCGAATGTGGTACAGGCCGACGCGGAAGTGCTCTACCTGATCCGCGCGCCGGAACTGCAGCAGGCGCAGGATATTTACCAGCGGGTGATCAATATCGCCCGCGGCGCGGCGCTGATGACCGACACCACCCTGACGGTGCGTTTTGACAAAGCCTGCTCTGACTACGTGCCCAATCGCGCGCTGGAAGCCGTGATGGAGCGTTATTTGCATCAGTTTGGTCTGCCCGATTACAGCGATGAGGAGCGAGCGTTCGCGGCAGAGATACGCGCCACCCTGACCGACGACGATCTGCGCAATGCGCGGCTCAACGCAGCCCGAACCGGCGGCGAAGCAGGCCAGGCCTGGGTTGAGCAACTGGGTGACCGGCTGTTTATGGATCAGGTAGCGCCTTATGCCGTGACGCGCGAGCTGCTGTATGGCTCAACGGATGTCGGGGATGTGAGCTGGGTGACGCCGACCGCGCAGTGCTTTGCGCCCTGCTTCACCTTCGGTACGCCGCTGCATACCTGGCAGCTGGTGGCGCAGGGTCGCACCAGCATCGCGCATAAGGGGATGTTTCTGGCTGGCAAAGTGATGGCCGCCACCGTCGTCACGCTGTTGCAGGATTCGGCGGCGCTGGCCCGTTGTCAGGCGGAGTTCGATCGGGTGCGCGCCTCACAGCCTTATCACTGCCCGATCCCGGCGGGGATCACACCGACAAAACTGGCCGAATGAGCCAACGGCCGCGTCACCGGCGCGGACCGCTATAAAAAAATATGATTGCAAACACCTTCCCGGATTCCGGCGTGCCGTTTGTAACCTATCGCCGGACGTCTCACTCAACGACCGGCGTCAGCGAACGCGCACCCGGATGACGGGACACAAGACGAGACCAGAAACTATGGAAGCAACATCAGAGAACCGCAGCCCTGGGCGACTTTTTAGCTGGGTTGAGCGGGTGGGAAATAAAGTTCCTAATCCCTTTTTACTGTTTGTCTATTTGATTGTGGTGCTGATGATCGCCACCGCCATTATCAGTGCGCTGGATCTGGCGGTTAAAAACCCCAGCAACGGCGAAATAGTGCGGGTTAATAACCTGCTGAGCGTCGCCGGCATTCAGTGGATATTGCCCAACATCATCAAAAACTTCAGCAGTTTTACCCCGCTGGGATCGATTCTGGCGCTGGTGATTGGTGCCGGTCTGGCGGAAAAAGTCGGCTTACTGCAGTCGCTGATGGTGAAGATGGCGTCGCGCGTCAACCGCCGCTACGCCAGCTACATGGTGCTGTTTATCGCCTTTTTCAGCCATATCTCTTCCGATGCGGCGCTGGTGGTGATGCCGCCGCTGGGCGCGCTGATCTTCCTGGCGGTCGGCCGTCATCCGGTGGCCGGACTGCTGGCGGCGATTGCCGGTGTGGCCTCCGGCTTTACCGCCAACCTGCTGATCGTTACCACCGACGTGCTGCTTTCCGGCATCAGTACCGAAGCAGCCAAAGCGGTCAGCGACACGGTGCACGTCAGCGTCATCGATAACTGGTTTTTTATGGCGACCTCGGTGATTGTGCTGACCCTTGTCGGAGCGCTGCTGACCGATAAATTTGTTGAGCCGCGCCTGCCACAGTGGCAGGGCAGCGGCGAAAAACTGGCGGCTCTTACGCCGCTGGAGAACCGCGGCCTGCGCGCCGCCGGGATTGCCGCCCTGCTGTTTATCGCCCTGATGGCGCTGCTGGTGATACCGGAGAATGCGCCGCTGCGTAACCCCACCAGCGGGGCCATTATTCCCTCGCCGTTTATTCAGGGTATTGTGCCGATCATCATTCTGTTCTTCTTTGTGGTGGCGATTGCCTATGGCGTGGTGACCCGCCAGATCCGCCGTCCGGATGATATTCCGCAGCTGCTGGTCGATCCGATGAAAGGGATGGCGGGGTTTATTGTAATGGTGTTTCCGCTGTCGCAGTTCGTGGCGTTCTTTAACTGGAGCAACATGGGCAAGTTTATGGCGATCGGCCTGACCGACGTGCTGGAGAGTGCCGGCGTAAGCGGCGCACCCGCCTTTCTCGGGCTGATGTTCCTGTCGGCGTTTCTCTGCATGTTTATCGCCAGCGGCTCGGCGATCTGGTCGATTCTGGCGCCGGTGTTTGTGCCGATGTTTATGCTGCTCGGCTTTCATCCCGCCTTTGCGCAGATGATTTTCCGTATCGCCGACTCGGCGGTGCTGCCGCTGGCGCCGATGTCGCCGTTCCTGCCGCTGTTCCTCGCCTTTTTGCAGCGCTACCAGAAAGATGCGCAGCTCGGCACCTACTACGTGCTGATCTTCCCCTATCCGCTGGTGTTCTTTATCAGCTGGATTGCGCTGCTGGTGGTGTGGTACTGGCTGGGACTGCCGATCGGACCGGGCATCTGGCCGCATCTGCCGTAATGCACAACGCCACGGACGGCAAAAAGTGCAACGTACGTTGCTAAAAACTCACCAACATGCCTCTCGGCAACCGCAGGCGAATTGATTATTCTGCTATTTCTTCGCGTGCTAAGGGTTAACTATTTTAATAAGCATCAGCCCTGCGATTCCTGCAAACACTGCCCGAGGTCTGCCCCGACATGACAACCACCGTTACCACCGGGATCACGCCGATGCCTGCCGCATCGGCCTCCCGTTTCAGCTTAGCTGGCCGTATTGATGCCCTGCCCTCGTCCGCCGGATTATGGCGCTTTATCACCCTGCTGGCGCTGGGCGGCTTTTTCGAACTCTACGATCTGTTTGAAACCGGCTATATCAGCTCCGGTCTGCTGGCGGACGGACTGTTTCACACCGGCGGCGCTGGCGTGTTCGGATTCTCCGATCAGGCGGCGTTTGCTTCTGCCACCTTTCTCGGTCTGTTTATCGGTGCCAGCCTGCTGGCTCCTTACGCCGACCGCTTTGGCCGCCGTCTGACTTTTATGTGCGCGCTGTTGTGGTACGGCCTGTTTTCACTGCTGATGGCGTTTCAGCAGAGCGCAGAGATGATTATCCTGTTCCGCCTGCTGGTGGGTATCGGCCTCGGCGTCGAGCTGGTAACCATCGATACCTATCTGTCGGAATGGGTGCCCAGTCATCTGCGCAGCCGGGCGTTCGCCTTCGCCTTTTTTGTACAGTTTCTGTCGGTGCCCGCCGTGGCACTGATCTCCTGGTGGCTGGTGCCACAAACGCTTCTCAGCCTCGAAGGCTGGCGCTGGGTGGTGATCGCCGGTGCGGTCTGTTCGCTGGTGATCTGGTTGATTCGCAAAAACCTGCCGGAATCGGCGCGCTGGCTGGCACAGCAGGGCCGTCATCAACAGGCACACCAGGTGCTTTCTACCATGGAACAACGCTGCGGCCTGACGCCAGGCGCGCCCTTTCCGCCCGATGACGCCGCCGCACAGCTGCCAAAACGGGGGCGTTTCCGTGAAATCTGGTCACCCGCATACCGCCAGCGCACCCTGATGCTGGTGGTGATGAACTTCTTCCAGGCGATCGGCTTCTTTGGTTTTGGTAACTGGCTGCCTGCGCTGCTGTCGGGCAGCGGCACCACGGTGACCCACAGTTTGCTGTATGCCTTTTTTATCACGCTGGCCTATCCGCTCGGTTCGCTGATCTCCAGCCGCTACGCGGATAAGCTGGAGAATAAATGGCAGATCGTGTTGTCATCGCTGATGACCGTGGTGTTCGGCACGCTGTTTGCCTTTCAGACCCAGCCGCTGATGCTGATCGCCTGTGGTTTCCTTATCACCTGGTCTAACGCCTGGCTGACCTTCAGCTATCACGCCTATCAGACCGAGATTTTCCCGACCCACATTCGCGCCCGTGCCGTTGGCTTCTGCTATTCGTTCAGCCGTCTCTCTACGGTGTTCAGCAGTATTCTGATCGGTGTGATTTTGCAGTACGCCGGTACGCCAGGCGTGATCGCCTTTATCGTACTGAGCATGTTGATTGTGATGCTGTCGGTGGGCTTGTACGGACCTAAGACCCGCGGGATCGATCTGGAGAATATCTAGCAGAAAAGAAGCGGCCGGTACCGCCAGGGTACCGGCCCGCTTTATGGCAGTTTACTTACCTTCCAGCACCCGGATATCGGCGCTGCCCAGGCGATCTTTCTCATCTTTACGCAGCTCAGCGACCTGCTTTGCGCTGACCGGTTCAGACGCTTTGTTGCCCCAGCTGTTGCGCACGAAGTTCACCACATCGGCAACCTGCTGATCGTTCAGACGCCAGCCGAACGCCGGCATGGTAATGGTCGACGGTGCGCCCTTCACGCCAGGCAGCTGACCGCCCACCAGCACGATATGGATCAGCGAGGTCGGATCATCGGCCTGTACCACCGGATTGCCACGCAGCGCCGGGAAGAAGCGCTGATAGCCGCTGCCGTCGGTTTTATGGCAGGCGGCACAGCTGTCGACATAGACCGATGCGCCGGTCGCGCTGTCATCGCCTTTCCACAACGCTTTGGCGGTGGCGTCATCGACGCTGAAGACCGTCTGGTGCGGATCTTTCGCACCTAGCGACTTCAGATAGCGCGCAATGGCGGTGATATCGGCGTCGCTCAGATGCTGCAGACTGTGCTCCACCACCTCGGTCATGCCACCAAAGGCGGCGGTCTGATCGTTGCGGCCATAGCGCAGGAACTGACGCAGATCCTCTTCACTCCAGCGGCCCAGGCCGTCACGGTTATCGCCGCGCAGGTTGCTGGCGGTCCAGCCATCAATCGGCGCGCTGCTGCCAGCCAGATAGTCGTGACCTTCCTCGTTGTTCAGCGCTTTTTCCTGCATGGTGACGCTACGCGGCGTGTGGCAGGCACCACAGTGGCCCAGCCCTTCGACCAGGTAGCGACCGCGCGCCAGCACCGGGTCTTCCTGTGCGGCAGGCTGGAACGCCTTCACTTCCGGCGCAAATACCGTACGCCAGATCGCCAGCGGCCAGCGCATCGACAGCGGCCACGGAATGTCACTCTCTTTATTCGGCTGCTTCACCGCCGCCACGCCGTGCATGAAGTAAGCATACAGCGCCTTCATGTCCTCATCGCTGACCACCGCGTAAGAGGGAAACGGCATCGCCGGATAGAGCGTATCGCCATTTTTCGCCACGCCGTGACGGACCGCCTTCTGAAAGTCATCGTAGCTGTAGTCGCCAATGCCGGTCGCCGCATCGGGCGTGATATTGGTGGAGTAGATTGTGCCAATCGGCGTCGCCATCGGCAGGCCGCCGGCAAACGCCGCACCGTCTTTCGCGGTGTGGCAGGCCACACAGTCACCGGCTCGCGCCAGATACTCGCCCCGCTTCACCAGCTCGTCACGGTTGTCATCCGCCAGCGCGGCGAAGGTCAGGGTGCCCAGAATCAGGGCCAGAATGCCATTTTTCATCGCCATGTTCCTTATGCCTGCACCAGTGGACCTGGGCTTTTCAGGTACTGCTCACGAATCGCTCTGGCTGACCAGTATGTCAGCGCCGCCACCATGCCGGTCGGGTTGTAGCCCAGTCCCTGCGGGAAGGCGGAAGCGCCTGGCACGAACACATTTGGCACATCCCAGCTCTGCAGATAGCGGTTGACCGCGCTGGTTTTCGGGTCCTCGCCCATGATCGCGCCACCGCTGATGTGGGTGGTCTGATAGACGGTGGAATCAAAATGGGCACCCGGCTTTTTCGCGCCGCCGATGATCATTTTCGGGTTCATCGCTTCGGCGATTTTATGCATCTTGCCGACCATGAACTGCGCCATTTTGATGTCGTTCTCCTGCCAGTCGAAAGTCATGCGCAGCAGCGGCTGACCATAGGCGTCTTTGTAGTTCGGATCGAGATCGAGGTAGTTCACGCGATAGGACTGGTGCGCACCGTGGGCATCCATCGACAGATGATGGGTATAGGTGTCGGCCACGGCGGCTTTCCACTGGCTGCCCCAGTTTGGCGTGCCCGTTGGCACCGGCAGGCCAGAGACCGGTTTGGTGCCCGCCTGGTTGACCCAGAATGGCGATCCGCCGACAAAGCCATGCGGGCCGTGATCGAAGTTATCAGCATTGAAATCATCAATCCCGACGCCCGCGCCACCCGCACCGATAAACGGGTTGGTGGTGGTATTTTTGTCGAACAGCGCCTTCAGCGTCGAGAGGTTCTGATAGGCGAAGTTACGACCGACGGTGCCTTCGTTGGTGATCGGGTTGTAAGGCTTGCCGATGCCCGACAGCAGCATCAGGTGCACGTTGTGGAACTGGAAGGCGGAGAGGATCACCAGATCTGCCGGCTGCACCTGCTCACGGCCCTGGCCATCCACATAGGTCACGCCGGTGGCGCGCTTTTTGTCGTCGGTGAGGTTAACGCGCAGCACGTAAGCGTTGTTGCGCAGCTCAAACTTCGGCTCCTGGCGCAGCGCGGGCAGAATATTGACGTTCGGCGAGGCTTTGGAATACATGTAGCAGGCATAGCCACTGCAGAAACCGCAGAAGTTGCACGGTCCCATCTGTGCGCCGTAGGGATTGGTGTAAGGACCTGAGGTATTCGCAGACGGCAGATCGTAAGGATGATAGCCCACTGATTCCGCCGCCTGGGCGAACAGCTGCGCCGAATAAGTGCGCTTCTGCGCGGGCAGCGGGAAGTTATCTGAGCGATCGGGCGCAAACGGGTTACCGCCCTTCTCTTTCCCCACCACTTTGCCTTTGATGCTCCAGGCGCTGCCTGAAGTACCAAACACCTTTTCCGCCTTGTCGAAGAAGGGCTCCAGTTCGTCATAGCTGACGCCGAAGTCCTGAATCGTCATGCCTTCCGGAATGAAGTTTTTGCCGTAGCGCTCTTCGTAATGGCTGCGCATCTGCAGCTCAATCGGATCAACGCGGAAATGGACGCCGGACCAGTGCAGGCCTGCGCCGCCGGTGCCGGTACCCGGCAGAAACGCCGCCAGCTGGCGATAAGGCACCGCAGTCTGCGAAGCATCATGACGGATGGTGACGGTGCTTTTAGAGAGATCCTGGAACAGTTTTTTGCGAACGTTATAGGTCAGCTCGTCAATTGACTGCGGATACGCGCCGTCAGGATAGGTATCGCGATGCGGTCCGCGCTCCAGCGCCAGCACGTTGAGGCCCGCCTCGGTCAGCTCTTTCGCCATGATCGCGCCTGCCCAGCCGAAGCCGACAATTACCGCATCCACTTTTTTCATTTCGTTTGCCATGCTTACGCTCTCTCCCCGCGAATTGACACTGACGGGAACGGATAACGTTCACCGCGCTCTACCCAGTCCATAAAGTCGGCGCGTGCGCCAGGGAAGTTGATCAGCTTCCAGCCCACCATCCCCTGATTGCCGCCGTGGATGGGATCGCTGAAGAAGCCTTCGCGGGTGTTTTGCAGCAGGAACGCAAAGAAAGTTTTGGCCGGTAGCTGGCTGAACTGCGCGCTGCCGCTTTCCATCGCCTGCAGTAAGGCATCCTGCTGTTCGCCGCTCAGCTGCGCGAACGCCTTGCCATGCTGCTGTTGGCTGAAATGATCGGCGTCGGCAATGCCGAGGCGATAGATCTGCTGCGGTACCAGCGGCAGCTGGTAGCCCAGCTCTTTGGGCAGGTCGGGATTAAACGGTCCCTGCATATACCAGTTGGAGCCGGTGGCGTACGGGGTGTTCATCTGACGATCGATGAACTCAGGTACGCCCGCCTCCAGCGCGCCAGGACCGCGTTCATCGTTTGGGATCAGGCGCGCAACGGCGGCGGTGATAAACGCAAATTCTTCGGCGGTGAACCAGGCTGGCTGGTAGTCACGCGCCTGTTGCGGTGCGGCCGGGGCCTCAGCCGCCTGTGCCGCCAGCGGCAGCGACAGTGCGCCCATCGCCGTGGTGCCTACCGCCATTGCTGGCGCCAGGGTAATAGTCTTCAGCAAAAAATCCCTGCGTGAATGACCCTTTTTTTGTTCTGACATGACATTGCCTCATTCCCGCCATTCAGGCGGTATGAAAGGGTAAATGGTTGCGTTGTTATGGTTTTTATTAGCGGATTCAGGGTTACAGCTTGATTGTTACCGGTAACAATGGGCGCTAGTGTAACACTGCTGTCGAGAAAGATTTAGCCTCTGGAAACAAAACCGCACAATTTCATTAACATCTATCCCCTTACTGTCATCAGCAGAAACAACAGACTACAGACATCAGGCAGGCAAAACGTTATAACAGGCAACACACAACAGCGGAGTGCCTATGTTTAAGTCTTTTTTCCCGCGGCCAGCGCTGTTTTTCAGCTCAGCGGCCATCTGGAGCTTATTAGCGATTTTTGCCTGGTTCGGCTTTGCCGCGCACCTGCCCGGTATGTGGCCAACATTCGAAGCCGCCATGAAACAACCTTTGCCAACCACTGCCGCACGGTTTATCGCCGCCAGCCAGCTGTGGTTTTATCTCTATTACTGGGTAATGGTGGCCATTTTTGCCCTCGCCTGGCGGCTGATTGATAATCATCCGTGGCAGCGCTGGTCAGTCTGGGGTTCGGCGCTGATTATCTTTGTCACCTGGTTTGGGGTGCAGGTCGGCGTAGCGGTCAACGCCTGGTATGGCCCGTTTTACGATCTGATTCAGAAGGCGCTGACAAAAGCAGGATCGGTGCAGATCGTCGAGTTTTACCACGAAGTACGCGCATTTCTCGGCATCGCGCTGATTGCGGTGGTGATTGGAGTCCTTAATTCCTTCTTTATCAGCCACTGGGTTTTCCGCTGGCGTACCGCCATGAACAATTACTACATGCACAACTGGCAGCGACTGCGTCACGTTGAAGGTGCGGCGCAGCGTGTACAGGAAGACACCATGCGGTTTGCCTCCACGCTGGAAGACTGGGGCGTCAGTTTTATTCAGGCGATCATGACCCTGGTGGCCTTTTTGCCGGTGCTGGTGGCGCTATCACACCACGTTAAAGATGTGCCCTTCCTTGGCAATATTCCTTATGCGCTGGTGATTGCCGCCGTGCTGTGGTCGGTGTTTGGCACCGGATTACTGGCGATAGTCGGGATTAAACTGCCAGGCCTGGAGTTTCGTAATCAGCGGGTGGAAGCGGCTTACCGTAAAGAGCTGGTGTATGGCGAGGATAATGCGGACCGTGCCCGGCCGCAGACGGTGCAGGAGCTGTTTGGTCGGGTGCGGTTCAACTACTTCCGCCTCTACTTTCACTATCTCTACTTCAACATCACCCGCATTCTCTATCTGCAGGTTGATAACGTGTTTGGCCTGTTCCTGCTGTTTCCGTCGATTGTGGCGGGCACCATTACGCTGGGCCTGCTGAACCAGATCACCAACGTGTTTGACCAGGTGCGCGGTTCGTTCCAGTACCTGATCGCCTCATGGTCAACGCTGGTTGAACTGATGTCGATCTACAAGCGTCTGCGCAGTTTTGAGCAGATTCTGGATGATATCCCACACGATGAGATGATGCGCGAAGCGTCAGAAGAGGTCTGATCGATTAAGGATAGCGACACTGTAGCTAGCGTGATCGGCTTCCCGCCTCGGTCGGAAATGACCTCAGCTCCCGGCCCGCGTCAGCGGGCTTTTTTACAGCAAAAAGCCACTCGTCAGAGTGGCTTCAGAGTACACAACGCCGGAGTTAAACGGCTCGCCCGTGCCGATAAGCGGCGATCACCTTTTACAGTGCAATACGCATTACGCTGTCAGGATCTTTTGGCGGCGCTTTACGCGAACCCGGTTGCTTCACGCTGACATACAACGCTTTGCCGTCAGCAGAGAGCGCCAGGCTGTTGGGTAAACCGGGGGTTTTCACGCTGCGCTTCACGCTGTAACTGCTGGCATCAATGATGCTGACTTCACCCGCTTTACGATGGGTGACATAGAGCTCATTACGATCCGGATTGAACAGCACCGCCAGCGACTCCGGCACAGCGATCCGCTGGATCACCTGCTGATTACGCAGATCCACCACCAGCACCTGCGCCTGCTTCGAATCGCTGAGGAAGGCTCGCTGACCGCGCGTATCCAGCGCAATGTTCAGGAAAAAGTGCGCTTTATCGCCATCGATCTTCTGCTTTTTCTCCACGGCATTGGTGCGGGCGTTGATGGTGACCAGTTCACCGTCGCCGTTGGTCACGTAGACTTTCTGCGCCGCCGAATCGACCGCCAGGCCGGTTCCCATCTTGCCGGTATCTGGCACGGTACTAATCAGTTGCAGCGTACTGCCATCCACCACCCAGACCACGCTCTGCGGTCCCAGACCGGTAACATAGACGCGATTGGTTTTGACATCGACCGCCACCTGTCGCGGCTGCAGCGGACGCACCGTTTCACTGCGCTTACGGCTATCCAGTACCAGAGTGTTCAGCACTTTTCCGCTGCTGGCATCGATGGCGGTCAGCGAACCCTCAACGGTATTGCCGACGTAAAGCACATTTGTCTGCGGATTGATCGCCGCGCCAAACGCCTTCAGTTCGGTATTGATCGACTGCTGCACCGCCAGCGTGGTGGGATCGAGACGAAACACCGTGCCGCCGTTACCGCTGCTGTTCTGCGATGAGGCCACAAACAGCGCGTTATCTTTTGGGCTGACGGCCAGTTCATATACGCCTTTGCCGATCGGCTGATTGATATCGTCTGCCTGCGCCGTCACTAATCCTGACGCAGAAAACAGCGCGGTTGCCAGCACCAGAGGACGCAGCGCCCAGCGGGTTTTGATTAACGCTTTCATAACTTCTCCATAGTTAATTCACCGCAGACGCGGTGAAAAGAAAGCCCGACATTGCAACCAGAAAGTCTCTGATCCGGGATCAGATGAGTTTGTTTTTGAGAATAATAATTATTTCGGGGGGAAAGAGACAGGATTATTATGGATGAGCGGCAAACGCCGCCAGGACGCCGGGTGGCGTCCTGTCAGCATAAGCGGATAAAGCGTGGCTTATTTCAGCAGTTCAGCGGTCATGTGAACGCCGTTATTGGTGTAGGCTTCGGTGATTTTATATGAAGCACCTTGTTCCTGCGCCTGAGCAGCAATTTTCGCTTCAGCGCCATCAAGCGTAGAGTCGATAGCGGTCACAGACTGGGCGAAACTGGCGAATGGCAGAACAGAAAGCGCGATAACTGCTGCAAAAGTTTTGATAGATTTCATGGTCAATTCCTCGATTAAGTTTTATCAGGTAAGGCGTGCTGCCTTGTTGATAGATATACTAGACCGGATCTTGATCAGTAAAAAGCGGAGACTTTTGCTTAACTCATTCAATAAAACTGATGATAAAAAGCACGTCTTGTATAGTTATCGCTCAAAAGGTTAATAATCCACACTCAGAAAAAAAGGCAGCATAAATGGCTGCCTTGCTCGATTTAACCGTGATGCCGTACCCGGGTGAAGATAGTCAGCGCCGCCAGCAGCATCAGTCCCCCGCTGGCGAGGAACACACCGCCTGCGCCGCGCAGGTCAAACATCCAGCCGCCTGCCGCTGCCCCAACGGTGATCGCCAGCTGGATGGTTGCCACCAGTAAGCCGCCGCCCGATTCGGCATCGTCCGGCACGGCACGTGAAATCCAGGTTGACCAGCCGGTCGGCATCGAACCAAACGCCATGCCCCATACCGCCACCCCGACGCCTACCAGCCAGCTGACGTCGCCGAAGCTCACCAGCAGCAGCGCGGTGAGGCTCATCAGCAGCGCCATGCCGCTCAGGGTCAGCGATACGCTGCGGGTCACCAGATAACCGGCCAGCGAGGTGCCAAAAAAGTTCGCCACGCCAAAGGCCAGCAACGCCAGCGACAGCTGGTTGAGATTCAGTTGGGCAACGCTTTCCAGGAACGGGCGCAGATAGGTAAAGAAGGCGAAGTGACCGGTAAACATCATAATGACGGCCAGCATACCCCAGCGCATCACCCCGATACGCAGCAGATCCAGTACCCCGCCGCTGCGCGTTTTGTTCTCTAGCGGCATCGCGGGCAGGGTAAAGAACTGCCACAGCAGCGCCACCGCGCCTAATCCGGCGGTCAGCATAAAGATGTTACGCCAGCCGACCAGCCCACCGAGGTAACTGCCGAGCGGCGTTGCAATGATTGTCGCCAGCGAGATGCCGCTAAAGACAATCGATAACGCGCGTGGCACCTGATCGGCCGGCACCAGCCGCATGGTAATGGCGGTTGATAACGTCCAGAAGCCACCGATCGCCATTCCCAGCAGCACGCGCGCCAGCAGGATTGTCGTCAGGCTGCCAGCCAGCGCTACCATCAGCGCTGAAGCGATCAGCAGCAGCGAAAACACCAGCATCACGATGCGGCGGTCAATCCGTCGGGTGACGCTGGCGGTGATCAGACTGGTAAACAGCGCGACCAGCGCGGTGATGGTAACAGTCTGGCCCGCCTGGCCTTCGGAGACGCCAAGGCTGTGGGCCATTGGCGTCAGTAAACTGACCGGTAAAAATTCGGCGGTGATCAGGCTGAATACGCCAAACGCCATAGCAAATACCGCGCCCCACGCGGGACGGGCGGGCGAGGAAACCTCATCAGCCACTTCGGTTGTCAGACTCATGCTGCTTCTCCGGATAGAAAAAAAGTAAGTGTGAGCATAGAGGGCAGACGCAAGACGATCTATGATGCTTACACCGTCATTTTTGATAATTCGTCTGGATTCACATGAGCCATTATGAAGATCTGACCAGTGAACTGCTGATGGGAATGCGGCTGTACGGCGTGAACTATCAGCGCATCGCCGTCAGCGCCCCGTTTGGGTTGCGCTTCGACAATTCGCCAGGCCGGGCGCAGTTTCACTTTGTCGGACGCGGTTCGCTGCTGGTGCGCAGTGCCTCAGGCGAGGTGTTTCAGCTTAACAGCGGCGATGCGTTGCTGGTGCCGCACGGTAAACCGCACAGCCTGATCTCCAGCGAAGAAGCGGATTGTCAGTGCATCGCCAATATGACCAGCAAGCCGATCTGCGACAGCGTCTGCGCCATTAATGCGCCAGCCGATGCCTGCGACGATGAGCATAGCGTGCTGCTGTTCAGCGCCTGTATGGCGTTTGAACTCGGAGGGATGCAGCCGCTGATCAATACCATGCCGGATGTGATGCTGGTCAGCACGCTGCTGTCGCAATACCCGGAGATCCGGCCGATTCTGGAAGCGATGGAGCGCGAGTCGCGGACCCGTCAGGCGGGCTTCGCTGGCATTCTTTCGCGGCTGGCTGACGTGGTGGCGGCGCTGATTGTGCGCGGCTGGGTGGAAAACGGCTGCGGCAAAAGTAGCGGACTGGTACAGGCGATGCGCGACCCGCGGCTCAGCCAGGCCATTGCGGCCATGCACCGCGAACCGGGTGAAAACTGGACGGTAGCGCGGCTGGCGCGCGTGGCGGGCTGCTCACGCTCGGTATTTGCCGAACGCTTTCTGAACGCCACCAGCATGACGCCGCTGCGTTACCTGACCGAACTGCGGATGCGGCTGGCAGTGCAGCGCATTGTGAATAACGGTGAAGCGGTGGAAGCCGTCGCCTTTCATCTCGGCTACGGCTCGATTGCCGCCTTCAGTCGCGCCTTTAAGCGCATTGTCGGTCAGTCGCCTGGCGCGCTGCGGGCCGGACGCGAGAGCGCCCAGGCGCTGGCCTCTTAGCGAAAGACGCTGATCGCCTCGACGAGGCGGTTAGCCTGATGCGTCATCCGACCGGAGGCTTCAGCGCTTTCGGCCACGCGGGCGGCGTTCTGGTGGGTGATGTCGTCGAGATCTTCCACCGCGCTGCTGACTTCGCTTAACGCCGTCGCCTGTTCCGCGGTGGCCGCGCTGATCTGCGCAATCAGTGCCGTGACGTTCTGTACCTGCGACACGATATCCTGCATCGTCCGGCCGGCCGCGCTGGCGTGATCATTGCCGGATTGCACCCGGCTGGCGCTGGTCTCTACCAGCGTTTTAATCTCGCTGGCGGCTTTGGCGCTGCGCTGCGCCAGGTTACGCACTTCACCTGCCACAACCGCAAACCCTTTGCCCTGTTCGCCAGCGCGTGCGGCTTCGACTGCCGCATTCAGCGCCAGGATATTGGTCTGGAAGGCAATGCCGTCGATCACGCTGGTAATGTTGGCGATACGCTTTGAGCTGTCGGCAATTTCGCCCATCATCTCCATCATCTCTTTCATCACGTCGCCGCCTTTCATCGCCGCGCTGCTGGTATCTGACGACAGGGTGTTCACTTCATGAGCGGTTTCGGTGTTGCTTTTCACCGTCGCGGTCATCTCATTCATGGTGGCGGCGGTCTGCTGCACGTTGGCCGCCGCCTGCTCGGTGCGGCGACTCAGTTCATTGTTGCTGCGGGCGATGGCATCGCTGGCGCTGAGCACGTTGATTGCCTGTCCGCTGACGTCATCGACCAGCCAGCGGAACATAAGTCCGAGCTGGCCGATGGCGCGCAGCGTCACGCCGACTTCATCCACCCGATCCATCTGCTCGACTTTATGACTGGCACCGGTCGCCACGCTCAGCGCCTGTTTGCACATCCGCTCGATAGGTCGCGAGATCTGCTGCTCCAGCCACAGGCTGGACAGCGCCAGCAGCGCCGCCATGCCTGCGGTGAAGCTGCCCAGCGCCGTCGGCGTGACGCCCAGCGCCCAGACACCCGCCACCGACAGCGGCAATAAGGTCAGTAGCGTGCTGCGGATGCGCCAGCGCAGCGGTAGCGTTTTCAGCAGTGAGGCGGGACGACGCCAGCCGCTGCGCACCACCAGCCCCTTGTAGAAACGTCGCCCTTTCGCGCGTCCGGCCTGGAAATCCTGATACAGCGCCTCGGCCTGACGCACCTCTTCCACGCCCGGTTTAGTGCGCACCGACATATAGCCCTGCACATTGCCGTCCCGGACTACCGGAATGGCGTTGGCACGCACCCAGTAGTGATCGCCATTTTTACGGCGGTTTTTCACCAGTGCCGTCCAGGGTTCGCCCTGTTTCAGCGTCGCCCACATATCGGCAAAGGCCTCAGGCGGCATATCCGGGTGACGCACCATATTGTGTGGCTGCCCGTTAATCTCTTCGGTAGTAAATCCACTCGCTTCGATAAAGGCATCGTTGGCATAGGTAATGTAGCTGTTGAGATCGGTAGTCGACATCAGGGTCGCATGATCGTCGAACAGATATTCACGCTGGGAGACAGGCTGGTTGTTACGCATCACAAGAGTCCTTGAGTACCCATCTCCTGCACGCTGCCGATGAACGCCAGTGTGAAAAAGTCAGGTTGAGAAATAACGATTATCTTTTTTTATGTTTTCGGCATTGCCCATCACTCTCTTTAGCGTTTTGACTTAATTAACCGCAATAAAAAAGCCGCTTTGCAGCGGCTTTCACAATTTTTCCTTTATTCATTCGTTAGCACGACTGGAGAATAATGCCGCGGCGGGCCGCAGAGTCAGCTGAGGTCCACGTTGCGGGTACCAAACCACCAGGTCAGAAAAAATCCGCCCGTCCACGCGACCACCAGTCCCGCCAGATAAACCGCCATGCCGGCAAAAATGCCCTGGCTGGAGGTCATCAGCGGCAGCGTCACCAGTCCGGACGGGCCAAACACGGTGTTCATGCCGACCGGTAAGCCCAGCCACGCCACCAGGCCAATGAAGAAACCGCCCAGCGCGCCGCCGCCACAGGCGGTGATAAACGGCTTGAGGCGCGGCAGCGTGACGCCATAAATCAGCGGTTCGCCGACGCCAAGCAGCCCCGGAACAATCGCCCCTTTGATTTGCGCCCGCAGCAGCGCTCCTTTTTCCGCCTTACACCATAACGCCAGCGAGGCCCCGACCTGGCCTGCACCGGCCATCGCCAGGATCGGGAACAGCGAATTGAACCCCTGGGTTTCCATCAGCGCAAAGTAGACCGGAATAAACCCCTGATGAATGCCAAACATCACGGCGATCAGAAACAGTCCGGCCAGCAGTGCGCAGCCAAAAGGGTTGTTATTCAGGTGGATAAACAGCCAGGACATCCCTTTAAACAGCTCGCCACCCAGCGGCATAATCAGCAGGTAGGTGATTGCACCGGTGATCAGCAGCGTAAACAGTGAGGTGAGGATCATATCCAGATTATCCGGAATGATTTTGCGGATCTGCTTTTCAATGCCCGCCCCGATGATCGCCGCCAGCAGTACGCCGATGATATTGCCGCGCGGGTCGATGGTCAGGCCAAAAAAGCTCTCCATACCGCTGTAGTAGCCGACGGTGGCGGTCGGGACATAGCCGAGCACAAACAGTGAGGCGATGATCGCGCCATTCACTCCGCTGCCGCCAAACGCCTTCTGCGCGTTATAGCCAATCAGGATGCTGAGAAAGGTGAACAGCCCTTTGCCGAATACCTTCATGTAAGCCACGCTGTGCAGCAGCCACGGCGCATGGTCGCCTGGCGTATTGAGGTGCAGGCTCTGTTCTATCAGGGTGGCGAAACCCAGCAGTAAGCCCGCGCCGATAAAGCCCGGAATAAGCGGAGTAAAGATAGTGGCGAAGCGCGACAGAAACTGATGCAGGCCGCTGGTCTGTTTCGCCTTTAATTGTTGCTTATGCTGTGCGGCCAGTTCGCCGAGCGCAGGCGCTTCGCTCTGTGCCAGTAAGGTCTGCATCCTTTCGGCGGCGGTCTGCGCTTTGCCAGGACCCAGTACAATCTGTAGCTGGGCATCACTGTCGATCACCCCCAGCACGCCCGGCAGGCTTTTCAGCCGGGTGAGGTCGACCCGTTCGGGCTGGCTGAGCGTCAGCCGCAGCCGTGTCATGCAGTTGCCGCAGGCCGCGATATTCTGCGCGCCGCCGACCGCCTGCAGAATGTCGCGTAATAGCGCGTCAGTGATTTTCGCCATCAGCGTGCTCCCGCCGCCTGCAGCGCCTGGCGGATAAAGCCCTGATGTTGCCCCAGCAGCGTTTTCGCTTCCTCCGCCGTGAGTCCGGCCAGTACCATCAGGATCGCCGTTTTGCAGTGGCCGCCACAGGCGTTCAGCGCGGTGCTGGCAGTGGCGTCATCGCAGTCGGTTGCCTGTTTGACGATGTTGACCTGGCGCTGCACCAGTTTCTGATTGGTCGCTTCCACATCCACCATCAGGTTGCCGTAGACTTTCCCGCTGCGGATCATCGCACCGGTGGTCAGCATGTTCAGCACCAGTTTCTGCGCGGTTCCCGCTTTCATGCGCGACGAGCCGGTGACCACTTCCGGCCCCACCACGGGCGTCAGGGCGATTGCAGCGGTCTGCGACATCGGACTGTCGGGATTACAGGTTAGCGCGACGGTGGTGGCACCAATCTCATCAGCATAGGCCAGCGCACCCAGCACGTAAGGGGTGCGGCCGCTGGCAGCGATGCCCACCAGCACATCCTGGCGGCTGAAGTGGATGTCGCGCAGATCCTGCGCGCCCTGCTCCCGGTTATCTTCGGCATTTTCTACCGCCTGCAGAATGGCTTTATGACCACCGGCGATCAGCCCTATCACCTGTTCGCGCGGTGTACCAAAGGTTGGCGGGCACTCGCTGGCATCCAGAATACCCAGCCGGCCCGAGGTGCCGGCACCGCAATAGATCAGCCGGCCACCGGCCTGGAACGCCGCGCAGATAGCGTCAACCGCCGTGGCGATCTGCGGCACAATCGCTTCCACCGCCAGCGCCACTTTTTTATCTTCATCATTAATGACGCGCAGCATCGCTTCGGTCGACAGTTCGTCAATGTTCTGACTGGCAGGATTACGGCCTTCGGTGATCATCTGGCTGAGGTCAATTTTCATAGCAGGCTCCGCATAGGAATAAATTATTCAATATATGAAATATCATAACGAATGATTAATTCATGGGGTGAGATCTTTTTTTTATTGCTGCGAGGTGGGGATCAAATAAAACGGGAATCCTGGTGGGCAGGTTTTTTGCTTCACTTCCGTGGGACAGGGTTCAGAGATAATTCATCCGCTTTTAAAATCGTCTGCCGGAAGCGTGCTTCAGGTCGGGTGCCGGGTCAGAAAAGATTCACCCGATCGTAAAGATGCATTCGTCATCCATGACGCTCGGCCCGCGCCTTCCCTGGCGCGGGACGCTTTACTCTTCGGGTGAACCTTTTCTTCCCGCGGACTTTTGGATCGCTTTTGAAAAGAGAAGAGACAAGGTCAGGTGTCAGGTGTCAGGTGTCAGGTGTCAGGTAAGGTGTGCGGTTGAACCGGTCACAGTCATTTGCCGGAAACAAAAAAGGCCCAACCTTCGTTGAGCCTTTTTATTAAACCGCGTGATTAACTGGCGGTCTGAGTCCGCAGTTGCAGTTCGTATTCTTTCGCCTGCTCAGCGTCGAACTGGTTTTCCCAGCGGGCAATCACCAGCACCGCCAGGGCGTTACCAATGACGTTCAGCGCGGTACGCGCCATATCCATAATACGGTCGACACCGGCGATAAACGCCAGCCCTTCCAGCGGAATACCGACGCTGCCCAGCGTTGCCAGCAGGACCACAAACGAAACGCCCGGCACGCCAGCGATGCCTTTCGAGGTCACCATCAGCGTCAGCACCAGGATAATCTCGTCGCCCAGTGACAGGTCGATGCCATACAGCTGCGCGATAAAGATGGCAGCGATACTCTGGTAGAGGGTTGAGCCATCCAGGTTAAACGAATACCCGGTCGGCACCACGAAGCTGGTGATCGCTTTCGGCGCGCCGTAGGCTTCCATCTTCTGCATGATGCGCGGCAGTACCGTCTCCGAGCTGGAGGTGGAGTAAGAGAGAATCAGCTCATCTTTAAGGATGCGCATCAGCGTGGTGATACGCAGCTTACAGAAACGCGCCACGCCGCCCAGCACCACAAAGGCGAAGAACAGAATCGCCGCGTAGACCAGCAGCACCAGCTTCGCCAGCGGCCACAGCGAGGCGAAGCCGAAGTTCGCGATGGTGACGGCAATCAGCGCAAACACACCGATCGGCGCATAGCGCATGATCATGTGCGTCACTTTAAACATCGCTTCTGAGATGCCACGGAACAGGTTCACCAGCGGATCGCGCTGCTCTGACGGCAGCGATGAGAGGCCTAAGCCAAACAGCACCGAGAAGAAAATAATCGGCAGCATGTCACCCTTCGCCATCGAGGCGAAAATGTTCTGCGGGATCAGCGACAGGATAGTGGCGACCAGGCTATGCGGCCCGCCCTGCACTTCTGCCGTGGTGGCTTCATATTTAGAGATGTCCACCGTTGCCAGCGTTGACATATCGATGCCGGTGCCAGGTTGAAATACGTTAGCCAGGGTAATCCCGACCACAATGGCAAGGGTGGTGATCACTTCAAAGTAGAGAATCGTTTTGACGCCGATGCGCCCCAACTTTTTGGCATCGCCGACGCCGGCAATGCCGACGATCAGTGATGAGATCACAATCGGTACCACAATCATCTTAATCAGATGGATAAAGATGTCGCCCGCCGGGCTGAGAATATTGGTGACTAACCATTCACGATTGTCTGGCTGATTATGCAGCACGGCACCCACAACGATGCCAAGCACCAGGGCTATCAGAATCTGCCAGGCCAGGCTGATTTTAAAACCTTTCATAACGCGTAATTTCCTCAGTCAAAACCCGTTTCTCTCTACTGCGAAGGTGCAGAAGACAATACACACAGGGAAGTGAGCAAAAAGCCCGGTAAATTAGAGGGTGTTTGGAGACAGCGCCTCGCACGAAAATCTGATGATTCCCATACCCATTTTCAGACGCGGTCTGAGTTGATACCTGCAGAACAGGGGCGAGATAAGTACCATTTTCACTGTGGTAAATGCAACCCTTGGCGTCTTCGTTTAAAAGTTCACCACCTGAGTAGCATAAAATGCTGCGCCAGCCGTAAATCCCTAACCTGCTGTTATGAAAAGTATTAGTTCGATGAATTAACGCATAGCTATGCAGAATTGCGCAAAAACTCACCCGGCGCGTTTGCTCGCTTTTTGAACACGGGAAAACACAAAAGGTTACACCTTAATTCCCTATTACCGGCAGGGAGTTAAGCGCAATTCGGCCGTTATCGACGCGCGGGCGCGCGCAGGGTTTATCGCGTGATCTACGGCGCAAAAAAGAAACAAAGCCTCAGGGCGGGCTTCAATTAACCATTGATTGACATATCATTAACATCTTCAAGGAGATCCGCCATGAGCCAAATACATAAACATCCCGTTCCAGAGAATATTGCAGCAAACACCCTGATTACCGCTGAACAGTATCAGACGATGTATCAGCAATCTGTCACTGATCCGGATGCGTTCTGGGGCGAACAGGGCAAAATCCTCGACTGGATCAAGCCCTACAGCAAAGTGAAAAACTGCTCGTTTGCGCCGGGAAATATTGACATTCGCTGGTACGAAGATGGCACGCTCAACCTGGCGGCAAACTGCCTTGACCGGCATTTGCAGACCCGCGGCGACCACCCGGCAATTATCTGGGAAGGCGACGACGCCAGCGAGAGTAAGACCCTGACCTTCCGCCAGTTGCATGCTGAAGTCTGTCGCTTCGCCAACGTGCTGGAATTACTCAAGGTGAAGAAAGGCGATGTGGTAGCGATCTACATGCCGATGGTACCGGAAGCCGCGGTAGCGATGCTGGCCTGTGCGCGCATCGGTGCCGTCCATTCGGTGATTTTTGGTGGCTTCTCACCGGAAGCGGTGGCGGGCCGGATCGTCGATTCCAGCGCCTCGCTGGTGATTACTGCCGATGAAGGGATTCGTGCCGGACGCAGCATCCCGCTGAAGAAGAACGTCGATGATGCGTTAAAAAATCCTAACGTTACCAGCGTGAAGAACGTGGTGGTGTTTCAGCGCACCGGCAGTGATATCGGCTGGGTAGAAGGCCGCGACAGCTGGTGGCATGAGCTGATGCTGAATGCCAGTACCAATCACTCTCCTGCTGAAGTCGGGGCGGAAGATCCGCTGTTTATCCTTTATACCTCAGGCTCGACCGGCAAGCCGAAAGGGGTGCTGCACACTACCGGCGGTTATCTGGTTTACGCTGCCACTACCTTTAAATTTGTCTTCGATTACCATCTGGACGACGTCTACTGGTGTACCGCTGACGTCGGCTGGATCACCGGTCACAGCTACCTGATTTACGGCCCGCTGGCCTGTGGCGCGACCACGCTGATGTTTGAAGGCGTGCCGAACTGGCCGACCCCGAGCCGCATGGCGGAAGTGGTGGATAAGCACAAGGTGACGCTGCTCTACACCGCTCCGACCGCTATCCGCGCCCTGATGGCCGAAGGCGATAAAGCGATTCAGGGCACCGACCGCAGCACGCTGCGCATCATGGGTTCGGTCGGTGAACCGATTAACCCGGAAGCCTGGGAGTGGTACTACAAGAAAATCGGTAACAGCCGCTGCCCGATCGTCGATACCTGGTGGCAAACTGAAACCGGTGGCTTCATGATCACGCCACTGCCGGGTGCGACCGAACTCAAGGCGGGATCGGCCACCAAACCTTTCTTCGGCGTGCAGCCAGCGCTGGTCGATAATGAAGGCCAGCCGCAGCAAGGGGCCTGTGAAGGCAATCTGGTAATCACTGAATCCTGGCCGGGTCAGGCGCGTACGCTGTATGGCGACCATGAGCGCTTTGAACAGACCTACTTCTCTACCTTTAAGAATGTCTACTTCAGCGGCGACGGCGCGCGTCGTGACGAGGATGGTTATTACTGGATCACCGGACGGGTAGATGACGTCCTCAACGTCTCCGGCCACCGTCTGGGCACCGCTGAGATTGAGTCAGCGCTGGTGTCGCACCCGAAAATTGCCGAAGCCGCGGTGGTGGGCATTCCGCACAGCATCAAGGGCCAGGCGATTTACGCTTACATCACTCTGAATCATGGCGAAGAGCCGTCGCCGGAGTTGTACACCGAAGTGCGTAACTGGGTACGTAAAGAGATCGGCCCGATTGCCACCCCGGATGTGCTGCACTGGACCGACTCGCTGCCGAAAACCCGCTCCGGCAAGATCATGCGCCGTATTCTGCGCAAAATCGCCACCGGTGATACCACCAATCTTGGCGATACCTCGACCCTCGCCGATCCTGGCGTAGTGGAAAAACTGCTTGAGGAGAAACAGTCGATCAAAATGCCGTAAGCGCACCTTATCCGGCGGGAAGATCATTTCCCGCCATGCCCGCCCTACGCAGTGTGTTTCTGTAGTCACAAATAAAATTACCAGCCGAACCCGCGCCCAGGCGTGAGGTTTACGCCTGCAAGACCTCTGGAGAAAATGTGATGAATGACGCCCTTTCGAAACAGGATGCAATCTACCAACAGATTGAACGTAATCCCCGCTTTCATGAGTTAGTTCGTAAGCGTCAGGCGTTTGCCACGCTGCTGTCGCTGATCATGCTGGTGCTCTATGTCGGATTTATCCTGCTGATCGCCTTCGCGCCGGGCTGGCTCGGCACGCCGCTCCATCCCGGCACCAACGTTACCCGCGGTATTCCTATTGGCGTCGGACTGATTGTGATGTCATTTGTGCTGACCGGCATTTACGTCTGGCGCGCCAACGGCGAGTTTGATCGCCTGACCAAAGCGATCCTGAGCGAGGTGAAATCATGATACGTCTCTGCTTATGGATGCTGGCGGCGCTGCTGCCGTTTTCGGCGCTGGCCGCCGATGCGATTACCGGCGCGGTGCAGCGTCAGGCGGTCAACTACCAGGCGATCATCATGTTTGTGATTTTCGTGGGTGCCACGCTGGGCATTACTTACTGGGCGTCAAAGCGCACCCGTTCGCGTAGCGACTATTACACCGCTGGCGGCAACATTACCGGCTTTCAGAATGGCCTGGCGATGGCAGGCGACTTTATGTCTGCCGCCTCGTTTCTCGGTATTTCGGCGCTGGTCTATACCTCCGGTTATGACGGCCTGATCTACTCGCTCGGCTTTTTAGTCGGCTGGCCGATGATTCTGTTCCTGATCGCCGAACGGCTGCGTAACCTTGGGCGCTACACCTTCGCCGACGTGGCCTCATATCGCCTGAAGCAGAAACCGATCCGTACCCTGTCCGCCTGTGGTTCGCTGGTGGTGGTGGCGCTCTATCTGATCGCCCAGATGGTCGGAGCCGGTAAACTGATTCAACTGCTGTTTGGCCTCAATTACCATGTGGCGGTGGTGCTGGTCGGCATTCTGATGGTGATGTATGTGCTGTTTGGCGGCATGCTGGCGACCACCTGGGTGCAGATTATCAAGGCGGTGCTGCTGCTGTTTGGTGCCACCTTTATGGCGGTGATGGTGATGAAAACCACCGGCTTCAGCTTCAATACGCTGTTTACCGAAGCGATGGCGGTCCACCCGAAAGGCATCGCGATTATGCAGCCGGGCGGGCTGGTGAAAGATCCGATCTCGGCGCTGTCGCTGGGGCTGGGATTGATGTTTGGTACCGCCGGCCTGCCGCATATCCTGATGCGCTTCTTTACCGTCGCCGATGCCAAAGAGGCACGTAAAAGCGTTTTCTGGGCCACCGGCTTTATGGGCTATTTCTACTTCCTGACCTTTATTATCGGCTTTGGCGCGATCCTGCTGGTCGGTGCCAATCCGGCGTTTAAAGATGCCAGCGGCGCGCTGATTGGCGGCACCAATATGGCGGCGGTGCATCTGGCCAACGCGGTGGGCGGCAGTACCTTCCTCGGCTTTATCTCGGCAGTAGCTTTCGCCACCATTCTGGCGGTGGTCGCGGGCTTAACCCTGGCCGGTGCCTCGGCGGTTTCGCACGACCTCTACGCCAGCGTCTACCGTAAAGGCCAGGCGAGCGAACGTGATGAGCTGCGGGTCTCTAAGATCACCGTGCTGGTATTGGGGATTGTGGCGATTGCGCTGGGTATCCTGTTTGAGAAGCAGAACATCGCGTTCATGGTGGGCCTGGCCTTCTCAATTGCCGCCAGCTGTAACTTCCCGATTATTCTGCTGTCGATGTACTGGTCAAAACTGACCACGCGCGGCGCGATGGTCGGTGGCTGGCTGGGGCTGATTACCGCCGTGGTGCTGATGATCCTCGGCCCGACCGTCTGGGTGCAGGTGCTGGGTCATGCTAAGCCGATCTATCCGTATGAGTATCCGGCGCTGTTCTCGATGGCGATTGCTTTTATCGGCACCTGGCTGTTCTCGGTCACCGATCACTCGCAGCAGGGAGCCGAGGAGCGTTCACGCTTCCGGATGCAGTTTATCCGTTCGCAGACCGGCTCCGGTATCGATCAGGGCAGAGCGCACTAGTTTCCGGTTAAGCGAGAGATAAAAAAAGGGCGGCACCCCTCAGGGTGCCGCCCTTTTCTCTTGATCGGCAGAATCAGAAACGCAGCGAAGCGCCGACGTACGGACCGTCGACCAGTACGTTATCTTTACGGCCATCTTTGTTGTTCAGTTCGATGTACTGATAACCGACGCGCAGGTTAAGCAGTGAAATCGGGGTGAAGCTCAGGCCACCGCCCGCTTCCTGGTAGCTGTCGAGCTGATCGGTAAACGATTCTGGCGCATAGTAATATTCGCCATACAGACCCCACATGCTGTTGAAGTTGTATTGCGCTGCGCCACCCAGCGCCACCGCAAATCCATCTTTTCCATCTTCAGGATGGGTGAAGATCGCTTTTGCGGTCGGCGCCAGACGCAGAGGTCCGAAATCAACGTTGTAACCCAGACCGGCACCGTAGGTGCTGCCGTCATGGTCGCTGCGCAGCCAGTTGCCTTTCAGAAACAGGCCGGGTGTGGTGGTGCCAAGACCTACATTCAGGTTGGTGTTGTGCTCGCTGACGTCAACACTGCCTTCGATAGCCTGTGCTGCACCGCTCAGTAAAACGAGGCCAAGCGCGCTCCCGGTAACAAGTTGCTTAAACATGATTCCACTCCATGAAGGACAATTAATTCGGCGGCAAGGTTAACAGCCTGAAATGGGGAAACAACAAAATCTGGAAAACTTTACGTAAAAATACGTGTCTCATTCAGGCCGCCCGCCGTCGCCTGCGTAACGCAGTCGGGACTATATCGCCCACATCAGGTGGCCGATCAGCGGCGCCAGCACCACGGTAACCACGCCGGACAGCATCATCACCAGACTGGCGACCACGCCCTCCTGCTGACCGAGCTGATAGGCGCGAGCCGTACCGGCACCGTGCGAGGCTGCGCCGAATCCCGCGCCTTTTGCCACGCCCTGCTTAATCGCAATCCGCAGAAACAGCACATCACCTACCGCCATGCCAAACACCCCGGTGATGACCACAAACAGCGCCACCAGATCCGGCTGACCGCCAATCGGCCCCGCCGCCGCCAGCGCAAACGGCGTGGTGATGGAGCGCACCGCCAGGCTGCGCTGAATCGACTCCGGCAGCGTTAACAGACGCGCCAGCCAGACGGAACTGCAGACGGCGACCAGAGTAGCGGTTAACACGCCCGCGCTGAGCGATAGCCAGTGGCGTTTGATGATGGCCACGTTCTCATACACCGGTACCGCAAACGCCAGCGTTGCCGGTCCCAGCAGCCACAGCAGCCAGTGGTTTTCGGCAATATAATCCTGCCAGCTGATGTGGGTCAGCAGCAGCAGCGCCACCAGCACCACGGGCGTCATCACCAGCGGCATCAACAGCAGCGTGCGCCAGCGGCGATAAAGCCGTTTATTCAGCGCATAAACCAGCAGTGTGACCGCCACGCACAGCAGGCTGACCATCAGATCACGCATCGTTGCCCTGCTTACGCGCGGCACGCGCGACTTCGTAACGGTAAAGCCGATCGACCACCAGCGCGGTCGAGGCCAGCACCAGCAGCGTACTGACGCCAATTACCACGCAGATGCGCCAGCCATCAACCCGCAGCAGATCACCGTAGTTCACCACCGCCACCACCGCCGGAATAAAGAACAGCAGCATCTCCGCCAGCAGCCAGCGGGAGCCCGCTTTAACCCAGCTCAGTGGCAGCACCCGCGTGACGATTAACGCCAGCATCAGCAGCATACCGACAATATTGGCGGGCAACGGCAGATGCAGCCAGTTGACCAGTTGCTGACAGGCAACAAACACACCGATATACAACCCCAGCTGTAACGGCAGGCTGAGCCACTGCAACCGGCCGGGCCTGTGTGAACTGAGCGCGAGTGCCATCACCTTTTCTCCCCGATTAAATTCAGGGGAACAGTATAAATCGCCGACAGAGAGTGAAAAAAATGAATTAATATTATTGAAATCATGCCTGAAAGGAATAGTTATGGACGTTCGTGCCCTGCGTTACTTTACCGAGGTGGTCCGCCAGCAGAGTTTCACCCGCGCCGCGCAAAAACTGTTCGTCACCCAGCCGACCATTAGCAAAATGCTGCGACAGCTGGAGGAGGAGCTGGGCTGTACCCTGATTCTACGTGATGGTCGTCGCCTGCACCTGACCGACAGTGGTCAGGCGGTCTATCAGCGTGGCGTGGCGATTCTGCAGGAGTTTCATCAACTGGAAGCGGAGATTGGCGACATTAACCAGCTGAAAACCGGTGAACTGCGGCTCGGTATTCCGCCGATGGTCGGGATGCAGATTGCCGGATCGATCTCCGCCTTTCGTCGTCGCTATCCCGGCGTGAAGCTGAAAATCTCTGAGTTTGGCGGTCTGACGGTACAACAGGCGGTGCTGGCTGGCAGCCTCGATATCGCCCTGACGGCGCTGCCGGTCGATGCCGACCTGCCGCTCAACACTCTGCCACTGATGCATCATCCGCTCTGCGTGCTGCTGCCGCGTCGGCCGGAATGGCTGAGCCGCAGCCAGATAGGGCTGGCCGAACTGGCGCAGCATCCGTTGCTGATATTCAATGAGGAGTTTTCGCTCAATCGTCAGCTGATGCAGGCGTTCCAGCGACAGAACCTGACGCCAACGGTGGCGGTGCGCAGCGGTCAGTGGGATTTTCTGGCGGCGATGGTACAGGCGGAAATGGGGCTGGCGATTCTGCCGGAGCCGATCTGTCAGCGTCTCGATAAGCAGTCGCTGCTGTGGCTGCCGCTGGAGTCGGAGCTGAAGTGGAGCCTGGGATTGATCTGGCGAGAAGGGAATTATCTGTCGCGTAGTGCTCAGGCGTGGATTGACTGCTGCCGCGAACACTGGCCCGATCGGGTACCGCGCCTGTCGGTGTGAGCCAGCGGCACGCTGCAACGGCTGCGCAGCGTGCCGGCCGGGTATTACTCTTCTTTTTCGATCAGTAACGCTTCAAGCAGGTCGAGATCGTGCAGTAACTTCTGCATCGTCTCGTTGGAGATCTGCTGAGTGGCGCGCAGGTGATAGACCTCGGCCCGTTCGGCACGCAGGCCGGTCAGGCGGAAGCGGCGCTCCAGGTTTTCCGCGAACAGCGCATGTTCAAGGTCGTTCTTGCCTTCGGCGCGGCGACGTAAGTTGCCAATCACCCGCAGGCTCACCTCTTTCAGCAGTTCCGGGTCGATATTCTGATCCGACTCATTCTCCAGTCGCGCTTCCATCTTATGCAGGCTCTCAATCGCCACGCTGGCCATCACCGCACGGGCATTTTGCAGCTCGCGGCGCTGTGCGCCTTTATCGATGGTATCGATGCCGCGCAGCAGAATCGGCAGGATCACCACGCCGACCAGCAGCGAGAACAGAATCACCCCGGTGGCGATAAAGACCAGCTCATAGCGTGCCGGGAAAGGGTCGCCATTGCTGAGGAACAGCGGAATCGATAACACACCAGCAAGCGTAATTGCCCCGCGGACCCCGGCAAACGAGGCGATCAGCAGTTCACGCAGCGAGTAGTTGGAGAACTCCAGTGGCTTTTTCTTCAGCAGACGTTTGCTGAAGCGCTGCATGATATACAGCCAGCCAAAACGCACCAGCATCAGCGCCAGATAGACCAGACCGATGTCGGCGAACAGCATCCACAGCTCGACGTTAGGATCGGCATTCGCCTGGTCCACCGAGGTTTGCAGGATATCTGGCAGCTGCAGGCCCAGCATCAGGAACACCATGCCGTTGAACACGAATTCCAGCATCTGCCAGACGCTGTTGGCGCGCAGACGCATCGCCAGCGGTGCCTGACGAATAATGCCGGAACGGGTGATGGTCATGCCCGCTGCGACCGCAGCCAGGATACCCGACACGCCGAGGTGTTCAGCAATCAGATAAGAGGCGAACGGCAGTAACAGCAGCAGCACGGTCTGGGTGGCCGGATCGTCACCGCTCCAGCGGCTGAGGATGCGCAGTGATTTGCCGTAGAGCCAGCAGACCGCCACACCGGCGATCAGACCGCCAATCGCGACTTTCAGAAATTCGACGCTGGCTCCGCCCCAGGTGAACACCATGGTGCCCATCGCGACCGCGACGGCAAACTTCAGCGACACCAGGCCAGATGCGTCGTTCATCAGGGCTTCGCCCTGCACGATCGACATGATTTTTTTCGGAATGCGGCCTTCGCCGACAATCCCGGAGAGCGCCACGGCATCGGTCGGTGACAGCACCGCCGCCAGCGCAAAGGCCGGAATCAGCGGAATGCCCGGCACCATCCAGTAGATCAGATAGCCAATCCCGACCACGGTGATCAATACCAGCACCAGCGCTAAGCCAATAATCTCCCGGCCATGATGCAGGAACTCGCTGATGGGCGTTTTCCAGCCGTCGGCAAACAGCAGCGGCGGGATAAACAGCACCAGAAACAGTTCCGGGTCAAAATCAACATGCAGACCAAAGTTGGGCCAGGCCATCAGCGCGCCAGCGGCGATCTGTACCAGCGGCAACGGGATCTGAAAAGGCAGAATGCGAGCCGCGACGCCAGAGAGCGACACGACCAGCGTCATGATGAGAATAGTAAAAAAGATTTCCATGCTTTCCTTAGGCGTCGTTATCTTTCAATCATTGTTTGAGCGCTAAAGTGTAAAACAAACCGAACTCTGAAGGGTCAGCTACGCGTGCGGCGGGCGGGAAAAAAGTGAAAAATACCGGACGCACGCCTGCACGTCCGGTTGAACAGTCAGATCGCCCAGCCTCCGGCGTAAAATGCCACTAACGCGACGGCAATCACCACCGTGCCGACATTCAGCTTGCGCCACTCGCCGGCAAAAATACGGCCCACCACCAGCGAGGCAAAACCGATCATAATGCCGGTAACGATGTTGCAGGTCAGCACGATAATCACCGCGGTTAACAGGCCAGACATCGCATCGACAAAATCATTGAAGTCGATTTTCGCCACGTTACTCAGCATCAGCAGGCCGACATACATCAGCGCCGGCGCGGTAGCGTAGGCCGGAACCAGCCAGGCCAGCGGCGACATAAACAGAATCACCAGGAACAGCAGGCCGACCACGATAGCGGTCAGGCCGGTTTTGCCGCCCGCCGCTGTTCCGGCTGCCGATTCGATATAGACCGCCGCAGGTGAGGCACCGACCAGGCCGGCAAACAGGCTGCTGACCGAATCGGTCGTCAATGCGCGGCCGCCATTGATTATCTGTCCCTGCTTATCCAGCAGGTTAGCCTGGCCCGCGACCGCGCGAATGGTGCCGGTGGCGTCAAACACGGCGGTCATCACCAGCGCCAGTACGCTTGGCAGCACCACCGGCTGCAACGCCCCCATGATGTCCAGACTGAACACCAGCGACTGACCGCTGGCGTCACGCAGGCTGGGCAGCGCAAATAACCCTTTGTAGCTCACCGTCGGGTCAAAGATCAGTCCGAGCAGCGAAATGGCGATAATGGTCATCAGAATGCCGCCCGGCACCCGCCGTTTTTCCAGGCCAAAAATCGCCGCCAGCCCAAGCAGTGACATGATCACCGGAAACGTGGCGAACTGGCCCAGCGCCACCGGCAAGCCAGGTGCCGGATTTTTTATCACCAGCCCGACGCCATCCGCCGCAATCAGCAGCAGAAACAGGCCAATCCCGACGCCGGTACCGTGCGCCACGCCCATCGGCAGGTTACGCAGGATCCACGCACGGATGCCGGTGACCGAAATCAGGGTAAACAGCAGCCCCATCAGGAATACCGCGCCAAGCGCGACCGGTACGCTGATGTGCTGGCCCAGCACCAGGCTGAAAGCGGTAAAGGCAGTCAGCGAGATGGCACAGCCAATCGCCATCGGCAGATTGGCCCACAGCCCCATCAGGATTGAGCCGAAGCTGGCGACCAGACAGGTCGCGACAAAGACCGCCGTTGGGGGGAAACCGGCTTTACCGAGCATCCCCGGCACCACAATCACCGAATAGACCATCGCCAGAAAGGTGGTCAGTCCGGCCAGAATTTCCTGGCGCACGCTGCTGCCGCGCGCCGAGATCGCGAACCAGGCGTCCAGTTTTCCACTGGCCGGGCGTGATTCAATTGACATAGTTGAGCCTCAAAGATTTTTTGTTGTGTGGATCGCTCTGCGACCGTCGCTGTCCCTGAAATAAGCGGGTAATCCGGGCGCGCTGACGGAATAAGCCCGTCAGGCAAACGTTTACCTTGCCGCAGATAGTTGGCAGTCAAAGGACCGCCAGATAAAAAGGCAAACGATTATCCGGCGTTTAGCGGCACATTTTCAACTGGCTGGAAGACATTATTCAGCACAAAGATCAGGTAACAGCCCTACAGCCTGGCAGGACAAAGGCTATCGCGCGCGGCTGACACCTTGAAGTTACAGGCCTTTTTTACTGCGGAGAGGCTGGCGTCACCGGGCGAAAAAACGGTGCGCCAGCAAAGAGGATTAACCTGGCAGGGAAAGCTCACCGCCCTGATCGATAGCCCGCTGCCAGGCGGCGCGCTGCTGGACGGTTTGCAGCCATTTCTCACTGGCGGGCATCTGCTCCAGCCCGGCGCGTTGCGCCAGCGCCAGCAGCGGGAAGCTCATCTGTATATCGGCAATGCTGAAACGCTGCCCGGCAAACCAAGGATTGGCCGCCAGATGCTGTTCAATCATCTTCTTATGCGGTTGCAGCTGCTTGTCCAGCCAGGCTTTCTGTACCCCTTTGCCAAACGCGGCGCCCACCGGACGCAGCAGCCACGGCACCGGCGCTTTCCCCATCTGTCCGAAGATCAGCTTCATCACCAGCAGCGGCATCAGCGATCCCTCGGCATAGTGCAGCCAGTAACGCGACTGCAGCCGCGCCTCTTCATCACTGAGCTTCAGCCGAAATTCGTGATCGTATTTCTCCTCCAGGTACTCCAGGATGGCGCCCGATTCGGCCACCACCCGGTTTTCATCGGTAATCACCGGTGATTTACCCAGCGGATGCACTTTTTTCAGCGCCTCGGGCGCCAGCATGGTGGGCTCGCGTTGATAACGTTTGATCTGGTACGGCACTTCCAGCTCTTCCAGCAGCCACAGCACCCGATGCGAGCGCGATTGCTCAAGATGGTGAACGGTGATCATCATGATTCCCTGTGTGTTGACCTTCCACCAGTATAGACCTCACCCAGCGTCCGGATGTTTATCGTCCTGTTCCGGGTCGAGCAGCACCGCACCCGATCCTTGCTGGCCGAGCCGGTCGCCGGGATTGCGCAGCGGACAATCACGCATCGACAGACAGCCACAGCCGATGCAGCCATCCAGATCGTTACGCAGTCGGGTCAGGGTTTCGATGCGCTTGTCCAGCTCCTCACGCCAGTGCTGGGTCAATGCATCCCACTCCGGGGCCGACATCCGCTTATTGGCCGGAATATGCTCCAGGCTGTCGCTGACCGTCGCCAGAGGAATGCCAATGCGTTGTGCAATCTTGATGATGGCGACGCGGCGCAGCACGTCACGGCTGTAGCGTCGCTGATTACCGCCGTTGCGGGTGCTGAAAATCAGCCCTTTGGTTTCATAAAAATGCAGCGCAGACACCGCGACACCGCTGCGGCGCGCCACTTCGCCCGGCGTTAATACCGGTTTGGGGTAGTTGCGATCTTTTTTCATCTGGCTCTTTACCTCAAGTTAACTTGAGGAATTATACTCGCATCCCATCAAAACGACTAAACTCCCATTATCGCTAATTAAGCACCAGAAGGATGAGGCCATGATGCAAGAAGAGATCATTCATTCCCTGACGCACTGGATTGACCAGAATCTGGACAAAAGTCTGTCCATTGATGAAGTGGCTGCAAAATCGGGCTATTCGAAATGGCACCTGCAGCGTATGTTCCGTACCGTGACGAAACAGACGCTGGGTGGCTATATTCGTGAACGCCGCCTGACGCTGGCTGCCGAGGCGCTCTCTCAGACTCAGCGTCCGGTCTTTGATATTGCCATGCAGTATGGTTATGACTCGCAGCAGACCTTTTCGCGGGTATTTCGCCGCCAGTTTTCGCAAACCCCTACCGCCTATCGCCATACCATGCGTCGTCAGGCGATTCAGCGCCCTCGTCTGCTGAGCTTTGACTGCAAAGAGAGCATGGCCAGCTTTACCCAACGTACCACCGGCGAGTGCTGCCCGGTCCGCTAATGCCCAGGCCGCCCGTCATCGGGCGCGCCTGATCGCCTCTGCTTCCCCTGCTGTTCAAATCTGCAACACTTTCCTGCCATACCAGTGTCAAATTTTGTTCAAAATTTCAAATCGGGTGATATAATGTGACCCAAGTCACACTATGAACCTGGGTTGACGGCGCTAAAGCACTTCCTGACACGCTTTTCCGCCGCCGGTGATGTCCGCAGATTGTCAGGAATACTTACTGATATTGAGGTCCGGCCGATGGCTACGTTAACCACCAGTCTTCTTGTTATGCGTTGGGAATTGTTGAGCGCCGTAATGATGTTTTTCGCCAGCACCCTGAAAACCAAACTGCGTCAGGATAGTCATCATGTGATGGCATTCATGTGTGGCGGCATTGGTTTGGGCATGACCTGCTGGTTTGTTACCGGTCTGATGGGAATTACCCTGAGCATGGAAAACGTGCACAACTTTATGGAAATCTCTAAGCACGCCTTTATCGACGTAATGAGTCAGGCGCCCGCTGAGTGGCCGATGCCCTGATGGAGGGCGCGCGTCATGATGCGCGTTTAATGTGCTGATTTTTCCCAATAAAAAACCCCGCTAAGCGGGGTTTTTTACATTGCTGTGTGTGCTTAAACTTTCTTCAACATGGCAGGGATATTAACATCCTGCACTGTGACGCCCGGTCTCTGCGTTCCGCGGCGGTCCTGAATCCACATATCTCCCATCATCTGGTTTAAACCCCGATCCAATCCGGTCACCAGGCCTGCACCCGGCGTGAAAGTGAGTTCACCGAAATAGATCTGTTCTTCATGGATATACCAATCGACCCGCACGTAGTCGAAGTCACTGGCCAGCTTTTTGCTCAGATCGAGCGCATGTTGCAGTGACGGCAGAATCGGTGAGACATCCAGACCGGTATCGCGAATCTTATGAAACGCCTCGTTGAGGTTATTCACATAGAAATTCATCGACAGCAGCGGCTGGCAGCGGTTGTAGATCACCTGCAACACATATTCGAACTTGCCATCACGCTTGTTGAACATATGAAACTTGTAATCAATCGGCGCGCTTTTGCCATCACCAATGTACTTCTCAACCAGAATGCGCGGCTTGATGTAGCGATAGTGGATCTCACGCGCTTCGTTAGCGAAATCGGTTTTCAGCCAGCGATAGCAGTCATGAATAATCTGCTGTTTGCGCAGCGCGTCTGGCTCTTCCAGCAGAATCTCCACCATGTTGGAGGCGTGGTTCGGCTTGATCACCGTCCCTTTCCAGCACGGTAAGCTGTTCAGCGTGGTCGGGTCAGTGGTTTCGTGTACCAGCGGAATCAGGTACTCATTACCGATTTTTTCAGCAATGAATTCGCGTACCGAATATTTGTCCGACAGACGACCGTAGTTCTGGTAATCGCCATAGACAAATTTACGGTACAGCACCTTTTCGTTGAACACTTTTGGCTGACGCAGATTGGGCAGCTTTCTGAACTTGTGGAAGTAGTAGATGCGGTCCTGGTACGCCCAGGGCATCTTCTTAATAAAGTACTGCACACTTCTTCTGAGTTCTTCTTTCAACTTGAGCATATCTGACCTCATTTGTAGGTTTTGTAGTTGAGTGAGGAAACCTGAATCTTTTGAATGACGCCGTTTTTAAAGAAGTAATTCATTACGGTCAGGGACAAAAGCTCGGAAAGGAACACGCTCCATGCGGCTCCCATGATGCCGTGGCCCTGGATCAACCACCATGAGAGCGGCAAACTGATGACCATCAGACAAATGATTTTCTTCAGCAGGTAGTTAAACCCTCCTTCCTTGACCATGTAGCGATAAGCTACTGTCCCCATTGCCGAAAAGCTGGTCGCTATCGACAGCAACGTAATGAGACTTCCTGACTGTGTGTATTCCGGACCGTACAACGCGATAATGATCTGCTCGCCATACATCGAGATGACCAGCAGCATCAGCAATGAAACACCCATCACATAACCATTGAGCCGGGCAGCCAGCCGGATGGCGACCTCGCCACGCTCTCTGAAGATTTCAGTGAAGCAGGAGGTGATCAGCGCCACCGGGATAAAAATCCAGGAGGCAGAAATGGTATTGGCGGCGGCAAACAGCCCGAGATCCCGCGCCGGCGCGGTGCCCGCCAGAAACATCTGCGCCGCTTTGACCTGCACAGAAATAAAGATGCTGGAGATCGCCAGCGGCAGACCGGCATACATCAGGTAACGCAGATAAGCCGTGCGCTTTTCACGCGGCGGCATCTGATCCTGATGTTCCTGATAAAAGTTGTGACGTTTGATCAGGTAAGGCACCAGCGTCACCGCCACAATCGACAGCGTCAGCCACAGCGGATTGAGGCGCAGCCAGGCGATGGTGAAGCTAATCGCGAAACTCAGCAGCATACCGACCGCGTTGGCGATGGTGTTCAGCCGAGAAGCGAGACGCGCATTGTTATAAACGCTGAACGTATCCTGGGTGACAAAAACCGAGGCAACAAATGAGGCCAGTGCAAATGCCAGGAAATTTTCCTGCATGTTGTACCAGACCCAGATTAAGACTGGCACCGAGGTGAGCAGCAATAACACCATCCGCAGGGTGCGCGCGATGGTCATCAGGCGTAAGCCTTTCGACGCATTTTTACTGACGCGCTTAAACAGAATGGTTTCGGTGCCAAAGATTGCCACGGTTTGCACCATCGCAAATAGTGAGGTTGAAAACGCCATCTGGCCAAACACCGTTGGGCCAAAGGATTTCGCCACGTAAGAAGTCACAAATATGACGCCAAACACGGAGATGATCTTCTCAGACATCATCCAGGCGGCATTCGACATTACGCTCAATTTCATCGACTCTTCCTTAGTATTACTCAACTACAACCGCTTCGGTACAACATCCCTGTAACGAATTAATAAGCGCTCAGTGGGCCTGGCGAAAATGTAAGACTTCAAACCAAGCTGGTCCGAAAATTGAGAATCAAATCATGATCCGGAGAATGAATTCAGGATAATTCTTATTATATCTGGCGCGAATCACTTCTTCTGGAAACGATTTCAGGCTGAAAATAGTGCAATCTTCAAGAGACATAACCGCTGAATTAATCAAGTCGGTTATGCTAAATATCCAATGTACGTAGAATTTTTTCGTATTTGGGATGCGATGAATTTATAACAAAAAACCGCCTCCAGGAAGGCGCGCCCCCCTGATCGGAATAAAATAAGATTTATCCCATGATGATATTTATTCTAAATATCTTAATTTAACCTTCGCAATTGAATACGCGCACTTTAATACTGCATTAATAGAAACTTACAGTGCCAGGAATTATTAAAGTCATTCTCATCCATTAATCGATAAGAAAGGTAAGAGCATTTATGAGAAAGTCACGATACAGCGAAGATCAAATCACAAATGCCATTAAAGCTTCTGAATCGGGCGTTAAAGTCAGAGAGATTTGTGAAGAGCTTGGCATCTCTGAAGCTACGTTCTACAGCTGGAAGAAGAAGTTTTCTGGGCTGTCTTCAGAAGAAGGCAGAAAAATCAAAGAGCTGGAGGAAAAACTGCAGAATCTTACCCGTGAGCTGCAGACCCTGAACTCCGACAAGGAGATGCTGCAAAGCGTACTGAAGAACTTCTTTACCACCAATGAAAAGCGTCAGGCAGTCAACTTCCTGCAGAGTACTTTCGACATTGGCACCCGTCGCAGCTGCCGTTTATTAGATATCAGTCGCAGTGTCTATCATTATCCGTCAGGCACCGAGAATCGCTAAACCCAATGCTACCGCGCTTTTTAGACTTAACGCTGAGATTTGTTCTTACCAGAAGAGATGAAGATCATTTAACAGGACAATTGCGGCACCCTTTTCCGCTCCATTTATAACTAATGAATGGCTTCACGGCTAAGCTTCTTTTTTTGCGGTAAAATTGATTCACAACAGCAAAAGTCTCGCATTCTACGCCCCTTTCCCCTCTCCCAATCCCGTTTCGACGGGATTGGGATCTCCTTTTCATTGGTTAAGCTCGGCTAATCATCGGAACTAAACAGAGACTATTCCGTTAAGCCGTCTTAAACATCCGGTCAGAAATAGCCAACCTGCCTTTAAGTTAATGATGGATCTGATCGTCATTTTTACGGTTACGCTTTAATTGGCAAGGAGTGTAAGTTGCCAAAAGTTTCACCAGGATTAATCCAGGATAAATAGTTTATTGCTCCTTATCACTAACGTAATGCATCGCAGTTTTTTCTTACTTCATTGCGCATCAATGGTGCCAAACATTAACCTTTAATTAAAAACGCAGCGGCGGAATTTTCTTACTCTTTTATCAATGAATGAAGTTAATGGTGGTTTTTAGCCCCCATTAATCAGGGCCAGAGAGCAATTACAGCGCAGGGTTAAAAGCATAATTGTCCTGAATTGCCTGAAATTCGCCTGATTAATGGATGATTTTCCATCACCGTCACGCCGTTAAACCGGCAAAAGGATCGGATTCGCTCGCTGGCAGACTGTTTTTTAGCCTGGCCTGGCCGTCTGGGAAACCGGATGAGGGGAACAACGCGAGGTCAGGCTGGCGCATGAAATCGATTACGCGCCGGAAAAGCGCGCAAAAGGGCCAGAATCGGGATGCGACTTAATCTTAAAAAGCCGCGCGGACCGCTGACCGCGCGAAACGGGAAAAGGAGGCCACTGTGCGTATCAGGTCTTCACCGCCACCACCTGCGGTTGCGGTTTTATCCGCATCGCCCACAGCACGCCCGCCATCAGAAAAATAATTCCGGTTACCGTGAGCAGCGGCGGCCAGCTTTGATGCCAGAGAAAAGTCCATAAAAGGCCAAAGAGGATTTCAAAAACGATCAGCGGCCCCATCAGGACGGTGGGCAAACGCTGGCTGGCTGCATTCCAGCACAGCGTCCCCAGCCAGGAGCAGAGCAGGCCAATCGCCAGCATTAAGGGAATGAACACCTGAGGGTGCGGCCCAAACGGCAGCGCGAATGCGGGCTGTTGCCAGGCGAGCTGAAGGCTGACCAGCGCATAAAGAATTAACGCCATCGGCAGCGTGACCAGCCCCTGCGCCGTCGCCCAGGTTGAGGGTCGGAGTTCAGGATGAGTGCGCAGCCAGCGCGCGTTACGCAGCGGATACCAGGTCCAGCACACCACCGCCAGCATCGCCAGCCCGATACCAGTGAGGTAACGGCTGAGATCCAGCGTCGCGCCCTGGCTGCGTAATTCTGCGGCATTCACACACAGCAGCCCGGCCGCCATCATGATCAAAGCAGGAAACAGTCGCCGCCACGGCAGCCGCCCTTCAAGATGGCCGTAACAGAGGTTGGCGGTGACGGCGATCACCACCGGCAGCGTCCCGATGATCATGGTTGAGACCGGCGCGCCGGTACGCTGGATCGCGTTGGCGAGAAAGGCGTAATAAAGAAGGTTTCCCACCAGCGAGAGTTTTACCGCCTCGCGCCAGGCCGCCGGTGCCAGCTGCCGCAGTCGGTGGCGATCGTGCCAGGCCAGCGGCAGCGCAATCAGGCCAAAGGCGACATAGCGACCAGCCGATTGCAATGCGCCGGGATAGTCAGGCACCAGCAACGGACCGACAAAAATCAGTCCCCACATCAGACCTGCGGTAACAGCAAACAGTACGCCAGCGAGCATGATTTCTTTCCTTTATGACTTTTTGGCGCAGTGTGACGAAATGAGGCGGGAAAGGCTTGTAGCAGATTGCGATTCTCAGGGCTGCTGTACCTGTTTCTGATATCGCACCGGGGTAATGCCATAGCGGTTGGCGAACGCGCGGGTCAGATGTGCCTGATCGGTGAGTCCTACCGCAGCCGCCACGCTGGCCGCGCGCTCTCCCTGCGCCAGCCGTAGCTTGGCGTCATACAGCCGGAATGCCATCAGCATCTGATGAGGTGTCACATGAAAGTGCTGGCGGAAAGCGCGTAAGAAATGCCAGGGCGATAACGATACCAGCGCGGCCAGCTCCTCCAGCCGTACCGGCTCCGCCAGATTTGCCCGCAGATAGTCGCGCACCGGTTCAAAGCGATGCTGCGCCTGTCGCGGACCCGGCGATGACATCCGCGCCAGTGGCCGCATCTGCGACAGCAGTTCCGACAGCAACCCCTGACGTGCCAGCACCGAGTCCGCCTGCCACAGCGCCGCCAGGGTCTGTGACAGCGGCTGCGCCACGCGGGGATCGGTCAGCAGTGCCTCATTAAACCACCAGCCGCGGTCGCCGGTCAGCTCATCCATTAACTGCGGCTGAATATAGATCATCTGATAACGCCAGCCTTCGGTACAGGCCGACTCACCGGTATGCAGTTCGTCCGGATTCATCATTACCAGCGAATCTTTCGGCGCGGTGTATTGGGTGCCGCGATAGCGAAAGCGCTGAGCGCCCGCTTCAATGGTGCCGATCCCAAAGGCTTCATGGGTATGCGGTTCAAAGGCGTAGCGGGAGATGTGCGCCTGATAGAGTTCCACGCCGGGTAACTCCGACAGCTGCTGAAACTGCGCGCGATCTTTCTCGCAGGGAAAAATAGCCGGAACGCCCTCCACGTCACTCTCCTCAATTCACCAATATGTGGTTTAGCATGCCTCTGATGGGCGATAAAATGCAAAACATTGCTATCCGACCTGCGCCAGGCAACACTGTTTTTTTCACTCCTCAGGATAAAGCATGGCACAGCGAGTGGTATTGGTTATCGATATGCAAAATGGCGTGTTCGCTACGCCCCGTTTTGACCGGCCAGGCCGGGTGGCGCAGATAAACCGCCTGACTGAACGCGCCGACGTCACGGTGTTTATTCAGCACACCGAAGAAGAGAGCCTGCCTGAAGGCAGCGAAGCCTTTGCGCTGTTGCCCGACATCCGGCAGCCTGCCGGCGCCTGCTTTATCACTAAAACCGCCTGCGATAGCTTCTGGCAAACCGGTCTGGCGGCACTGCTTGAGACGCTGGCGGTGAAGGAATTTGTGGTGTGCGGCTGTGCCACAGACTACTGCCTGGATACCACGATTAAAGTCGGGGCCAGTGCGGGCTATCGCATCACCGTGGCGTCGGATGCGCATACCACCGCCGACCGCCGCTGGGCGAGCGCCGAACAGCTGATAGGCCAGCATAATGAGGTGTGGTCATCGCTGCTGATACCCGGCAATGTGCCGCGCGTGCTGAGCTGCGACGCAATTCTGGCCGAATGGTCGTCAGACGTCTGAGTTGTAATGGCTGAGTTCTGAGCTCTGGGCTCTGAGTTCTGAGTTCTGAGTTCTGAGTTCTGAGTTCTGACAGGATTTGCTGTTTCAGCCGTTACGGACATAAAAAAGGCCCGGTATGCCGGGCCTGTTTATAACAGATGTCACACGGTGACAGGGATCAGAACGGAATATCGTCGTCAAAATCCATTGGCGGTTCGTTGTTGTTGCTGGCAGGTGCGCTTTGTGGCTGCTGCTGCGGACGAGACTGCGCGCCGCCGCTGAACTGATTGTTGCTGCCCTGCGGCTGCTGTGGCTGACCCCAGCCATTGTTGTTGCCGCCGCCCTGCGCGCCGCCTGCCGGTGCACCGGCGTTACCGCCCTGCTGACGGCCGCCCAGCATCTGCATGGTGCCGCCGACGTTGACCACCACTTCCGTGGTGTAACGTTCCTGGCCGCCCTGGTCCTGCCATTTGCGGGTACGCAGCTGGCCTTCGATATAGACCTGAGAACCTTTACGCAGATACTCGCCCGCCACTTCGGCCAGCTTGCCAAACAACACCACACGGTGCCATTCAGTGATCTCTTTGTTTTCACCGGTCTGCTTGTCGCGCCAGCTTTCCGACGTAGCCAGCGTAATGTTGGCAACAGCGCCACCATTTGGCATATAACGTACTTCCGGATCCTGACCCAGATTCCCGACAAGAATCACTTTGTTAACGCCACGACTGGCCATGTTGCTGTCTCCCGATGAGTTAATGCATAGAGTCTAATCTACCAATTCTAACACGTCCTGCTGTCTGTTTCCCACTTTAGAGCGGGGTTCCAGTTTTAATCCTCCAGCGCCAAAAGGCAAAGAGTACTGGATATTTATTCAGTCTATTTTTTGTGCCATAATGACACGTTTATTCTGGCCGTGTCGGCAAGGCGCGGTGAGTGCTGCTAATCCGGGAAAGGTGAATGGATAAGATCGAAGTTCGTGGTGCCCGCACCCATAATTTGAAAAACATCAACCTGACCATCCCACGCGACAAACTCATTGTGGTAACCGGCCTTTCGGGCTCCGGTAAATCCTCACTGGCGTTTGATACGCTGTATGCGGAAGGTCAGCGCCGCTATGTGGAGTCGCTCTCTGCGTATGCGCGCCAGTTTCTTTCGCTGATGGAGAAACCGGACGTCGATCATATCGAAGGTTTGTCGCCCGCCATCTCCATTGAGCAGAAATCAACCTCACATAACCCGCGATCAACGGTGGGAACCATCACCGAGATCCACGACTACCTGCGCCTGCTGTTTGCCCGCGTCGGTGAGCCACGCTGCCCGGATCACGATGTGCCGCTGGCGGCGCAGACCGTCAGCCAGATGGTCGATCAGGTGCTCTCCCAGCCGGAAGGCCGCCGCTTAATGCTGCTGGCACCGGTGGTGAAAGACCGTAAAGGCGAGCACACCAAAACGCTGGAGAATCTGGCGTCGCAGGGCTACATCCGGGCGCGTATCGACGGGGAAGTGTGCGATCTCTCCGATCCGCCGAAGCTTGAGCTGCAGAAGAAGCACACCATTGAGGTGGTCATCGATCGCTTTAAGGTGCGCGCCGATCTCGCCACTCGTCTGGCCGAATCGTTCGAAACCACACTGGATCTCTCCGGCGGCACGGCGATCGTGGCGGATATGGATGACAGTGCGGCCGAAGAGCTACTGTTCTCTGCCAACTTTGCCTGCCCGATTTGTGGCTACAGCATGAGTGAGCTGGAACCGCGCCTGTTCTCGTTTAACAACCCGGCGGGCGCCTGCCCGACCTGTGACGGGCTGGGCGTGCAGCAATATTTTGACCCGGACCGGGTGGTGCAGAACCCGGAACTCTCGCTGGCGGGCGGCGCGATCCGCGGCTGGGATCGCCGTAACTTCTACTATTTTCAGATGCTGCGCTCACTGGCGGAACATCTCGATTTAGATATTGAAGCCTCGTTTGGCAGCCTGCCGGATAACGTTCAGAAAGTCATTCTGTACGGTTCGGGTAAAGAGAGCATTGAGTTTAAGTACATCAACGATCGCGGTGACACCTCTGTGCGTCGCCATCCGTTCGAAGGCGTGCTGAACAATATGGAGCGCCGTTACAAAGAGACCGAGTCATCAGCGGTGCGCGAAGAGCTGGCGAAATTTATCAGCAACCGTGCCTGTGCCACCTGCGAAGGAACGCGTCTGCGTCGTGAAGCGCGTCACGTCTTCGTAGAGAACACCACGCTGCCGACCATCTCTGAGATGAGTATCGGCCACGCGATGTCGTTCTTTGAAAACCTGAAGCTCAGTGGTCAGCGGGCGCAAATTGCCGAAAAAGTGCTGAAAGAGATCAGCGATCGCCTGAGCTTCCTGGTGAATGTCGGCCTGAACTACCTGTCGATGTCCCGTTCGGCGGAAACCCTTTCCGGCGGTGAAGCACAGCGTATCCGTCTGGCCAGCCAGATCGGTGCCGGTCTGGTGGGCGTCATGTACGTGCTGGATGAGCCCTCTATCGGTCTGCATCAGCGCGATAACGAGCGGTTGCTCGGTACGCTGATTCACCTGCGCGATCTTGGTAATACGGTAATCGTGGTTGAGCATGATGAAGATGCGATTCGCGCGGCTGACCATGTGATCGATATCGGCCCCGGCGCCGGCGTGCATGGCGGCCAGGTGGTCGCCGAAGGCACCGTGGATGAGATCATGGCGCAGGAAGCGTCACTGACCGGTCAGTTCCTCAGCGGCAAGCGTGAAATCGCCGTTCCGCCGCAGCGCGTTAAAGGCGATCCGGCCAAAGTGCTGAAGGTAACCGGCGCACGCGGTAACAACCTCAAGGATGTGACGCTGACGCTGCCGGTGGGTCTGTTTACCTGCATCACCGGCGTCTCCGGTTCAGGTAAATCGACGCTGATCAACGATACCCTGTTCCCGATTGCCCAGCGGGCGCTGAACGGCGCAACCATCGCCGAGCCAGCGGCCTATCGTGAAGTGACCGGCCTGGAGCATTTCGATAAGGTCATCGACATCGACCAGAGCCCGATTGGCCGTACACCGCGCTCCAACCCGGCCACCTACACCGGCATTTTCACGCCGGTGCGTGAACTGTTTGCTGGCGTGCCGGAAGCGCGCTCGCGCGGCTACAATCCGGGCCGCTTCAGTTTCAACGTGCGCGGCGGACGCTGTGAAGCCTGTCAGGGCGATGGCGTGCTGAAAGTCGAAATGCACTTTTTGCCGGACATTTATGTGCCGTGCGATCAGTGCAAAGGCAAACGCTATAACCGCGAAACGCTGGAAGTGAAGTACAAAGGCAAGAGCATCCACGAAGTGCTGGAGATGACCATTGAAGAAGCGCGTGAGTTCTTTGATGTGGTGCCGGCGCTGGCGCGTAAGTTGCAGACGCTGATCGATGTCGGTCTCTCTTACATCCGCCTTGGCCAGTCAGCGACGACCCTTTCCGGTGGTGAAGCACAGCGCGTTAAGCTGGCGCGTGAGCTGTCGAAGCGCGGTACCGGCCAGACGCTCTATATCCTGGATGAGCCAACCACCGGTCTGCACTTTGCCGATATTCAGCAACTGCTGGAAGTGCTGCATCAGTTGCGCGACCAGGGCAATACCATCGTGGTGATTGAGCACAACCTTGACGTGATCAAGACCGCCGACTGGATTGTCGATCTCGGTCCGGAAGGCGGCAGCGGCGGCGGCGAGATTCTGGTTGCCGGTACGCCAGAAACGGTGGCGGAGTGTGAAAAATCACATACCGCACGCTTCCTCAAACCGTTGCTGAACAAATAAACCTCAGGCCCGCCGCGTGCGGGCCTTTTTTTTCTGCTGCTCATTCAGCCAGAGAAATGCAGGATCAGGCAAGATTCAGACACCTATAGGCATATACGCTTTCCGCTACGCTGACTATCCTTAATCGGTTCCTCTTTGGCACGCCCTGCGCGTCGCCCTGTTTTCGCCGCAGCCGTTCGCTGCCGCGCTTCAACGAAAAACACTCACGACACATCGAAACTGGAGACACCATGAATATTACGCATGCGTATGCTGCTCAGGATGCAAAATCCAAACTGGCACCGTTCGATTATCAGCCGCGTGAGCTTCGCGCTCATGACGTACAGCTTGAGGTCCTGTTCTGTGGCGTCTGCCACTCAGACCTGCATCAGGCACGTAATGAGTGGAAGAACACCATTTTCCCGGTGGTGCCTGGCCATGAAATCGTCGGCCGCGTCACTGCCGTGGGTCCGCAGACCCAGAAATACAAAGTCGGCGATCTGGTCGGCGTCGGCTGCATGGTCGACTCCTGCCGCAGCTGTCCGAGCTGTCAGGAAGGTTTAGAGCAGTATTGCGAAAACGGCTTTGTCGGCACCTATAACGGTGAAGATCGCGAAACCGGCGCGATTACCTACGGCGGCTACTCAACCGCGATGGTCGTCGATGAGAGCTTCGTGCTGCGCATTCCTGAAAATCTGGAGCTGGCTGGCGTTGCTCCGCTGCTGTGTGCCGGTATCACTACTTACTCTCCGCTGCGTCACTGGAATGTCGGGCCCGGCAAAAAAGTGGGTATCGTGGGGCTGGGCGGTCTCGGTCATATGGGCGTCAAAATTGCCCATGCGATGGGCGCGCATGTGGTGCTGTTCACCACTTCGCCGTCTAAAATTGAGGATGGTAAACGTCTGGGTGCCGATGAAGTGGTGATTTCGAAAGATCCGGAGCAGATGGCGCAGCACGCTAACAGCTTCGACTTCATTCTGAATACCGTGGCGGCACAGCACGATCTTAACCCGTTCATCACCCTGCTGAAGCGCGATGGCAACATGACGCTGGTTGGCGCACCGGAGCACGATCACCCGGCCCCGCAGGTATTTAACCTGATCTTTAAGCGTCGCAGCATCGCCGGTTCACTGATTGGCGGCATCGCGGAAACGCAGGAGATGCTCGATTTCTGTGGTCAGCACGGCATCACCTCTGACATTGAACTGATTGCCATGGATCAGATCAATGAAGCCTACGAGCGTATGCTGAAGAGTGATGTGAAATATCGCTTCGTTATCGATATTAATACCTTACGTAATCAGCCTGCCGCGTAAACGCGATACCCGATCGCCCTCTTCCTGACGGAAGAGGGCTTTTTATTGCCGCTTATTTGGCAGTCGCAACCTGATCAAAGGAGGCATCAACCAGATAATAGATCTGCGAATCTTTCAGCGAGCCATCCAGAAACAGGGTGCTCCAGTGTGATTTGTTGAGATGTTCGCTGGGAAAAATATCGTTATGCTCTTCGCGCAGCAGTTCCGCCAGCGCCGGCGTCGATTTCAGCGAGACTGCGGGCCGCCCTTTGACCTCATGCACCATCGCAAACAACACGCCGTTGCTTTTAATCTGAGTCGCTTTCCAGTCACTGTGGACGCTCTGTTCCGCGCCCGGCTTGCTCATGCAATAGGTCAGTAAATCTGAATTAGTCATTAGATTCCCCTTGTAAAGTGGCGACAATCCGCCGCGCACCGCCATCAATGCGGTGTTCGCCCAGCCAGATACCCTGCCAGGTGCCGAGCACCAGACGTCCGCGCTGAACCGGTAACAGTAATGATACCCCTAAGGTCGACGACTTAATGTGCGCGGGCATATCGTCACGTCCTTCGTAGTCGTGCTGATAAGGCGCATCTTCCGGCACGTGCCGCATGAAGTGCTGCTCCATATCGCTGCGCACCGTCGGGTCGCAATTCTCGTTTAAGGTTAACGACGCCGAGGTGTGCTGCAACAGCAGATGCAACAGGCCGGTGTTGATGTTACGCAGTGCGGAAAGCGCATCGACGATCTCATCGGTGACCAGATGAAATCCGCGTGGTTTCGCGCTAAGCGTCAGAATTTGTTGATGCCACATAATTTTTCCTGAAACGATGACCCCGTTTAAGTGTGCAGCATGTCGGCAAAAGGTAAACCCTGAGGACAAATAAAAAAACCGCCGGAAAGAGTGGTAGTGCTCGTCAGTTGAGCCACTGATGATAACGCAGTCTGGTGATGCAGTCTGGTGCCGCTCCGGGGCTGGCGGTCCTCGCGCCGCTGCGCGGTGCCTTCACGTCATTCCTCTGCCTGACGCACCGCCGGGGATGGCAGATCCTGTGCCGCCCCGCCTTTCGCCCGCGTCCTGCGGGCTCTCCTGGCTAATGTTCAGCGCTGCGGATTGCCTGCCCCTGATCGGCCCCAGCCTGCTCTGAAACTTCAGTGCGTGCCGTTAAAAAGGGCACGAGAGCAGAGGCGCTCAGGCCCGCACTGCGGCTCGCTCGCCCAAAAAAAAGCTGCCACGTTTGACCGTGACAGCCTATACAAATCTCACCTTCACTGACCAGCATTACGGACAGGGTCGGCGTTTTTTTGCAGAACGGATCGGTTGTTACATCACCGCGGCAAAGGCTTCCGCCACCTGATGCACATTTTTGCTGTTCAGGCCGGCAACACACATCCGGCCGCTGCCGACCAGATAGATGCCGAACTCATTGCGCAGGCGATCAACCTGCTGCGCGCTCAGGCCGGTATAGCTGAACATGCCGCGCTGCTTCAGCAGGTAGTCAAAGTTTTTACCCGGCAGCGCGGTGCTCAGCACCTCTACCAGCGACTGACGCATGGCCAGAATGCGCAGGCGCATCGCTTCCACTTCCGCCAGCCAGTTCGCTTTCAGGGCCTCATCGTTCAGCACCCGCGCCACCACCTGCGCACCGAAATTCGGTGGGCTGGAGTAGTTGCGGCGTACGGTGGCTTTCAGCTGGCCCAGCACCCGAGCCGACTCTTCGGCGCTGTCGCAGACGATCGACAGTCCGCCAACGCGTTCGCCGTAGAGAGAGAAGATTTTGGAGAAGGAGTTGCTGACCAGCGCAGGCAGTCCCGCTGCCGCTACGGCGCGCAGGGCATACGCATCCTGCTCCATACCCGCTCCGAAGCCCTGGTAGGCGATGTCGAGGAACGGAATCAGCTGCTGTGCCTTCAGCACCTCAACGGTCTGATCCCACTGCGCATCAGTCAGATCGGCACCGGTTGGGTTATGGCAGCACGGATGCAGCAAGACGATGCTCTGCGCGGGCAGTGCTTTCAGCGCGCTGATGAAAGCGTCAAACCGCACGCCGTGGGTCTCCGCGTCATACCACGGATAGGTATTGACCTCGAAACCGGCACCGTTAAAAATCGCGACGTGGTTTTCCCAGGTCGGATCGCTGACCCAGACCGCAGACTGCGGGAAATAGCGCTTCAGGAAATCCGCACCGACTTTCAGCGCGCCAGAACCGCCCAGCGTCTGAATCGAGGCGATGCGTCCCGCCTGCAGCATCGGATGGTCGGCACCAAACAGTAATGGCGCAATCGCGCTGCGATAGCTGTTCAGCCCTTCCATCGGCAGATAGAGCGACGCCTGCTGAGGCTCAGCGTGCATCTGCTGCTCAGCGGCAGCCACCGCTTTCAGCTGCGGGATGATGTTCTGCTCGTCATAATAAAGCCCGATACTGAGGTTCACTTTGTGTTCGCGTGGGTCTTGTTTAAAGGCTTCCATCAACGACAGAATCGGGTCGCCAGCATAGGCATCAACGTTTTGAAACACGGTGTAGGTCTCCATGAGTGGTCTTCGGGTAACAGAGTGTCATTAAACCAGGTAACGTCCTGGACGGTGGTTCATTGCGATAATCAGGTTCAGGATAACCGCGCCGCCAATTGAGGCGAGCAGAATCGGCACGCTCACCACAAACAGTGATGCCAGCACCACGCAGGTATCCACCGCCATTTGCAGCTTACCGGCACGAATGCCAAAGCGATCCTGTAGCCACAGCGCCAGAATGTTGATGCCGCCCAGGCTGGCTTTATGACGAAACAACACTATAAACCCGATTCCCATGATGACGTTACCGAACAATGTCGCATAGAACGGATCGAGGGCGGAAAAATGGACAAACAGCGGATGCAGGTGGGTAAACAGTGACACCAGCCCGACGGCACAAAAAGTTTTCAGGGTAAATTCCCAGCCCATGCGTTTTACCGCCAGCCAGTAGAACGGAATATTAATCAGAAAAAAGGCGCTGCCAAAAGATAGCGGCGACAAATAGCTGATCAGGAAGGCGATGCCTGCGGTACTGCCGGTCAGCGCGCCGGCCTGTTTCAGCATAATGACGCCAAACGAGACCATCAGCGTGCCAAGCACAATCGCCAGCGCATCTTCAATGCGTGAGTGGGGAATGCGGGAAGGTTCTGCAACGTTATCCATGGGGTTATCTCAATGCAAATGATGCGGGTCAGATGCAAAAAACGCACCATACCGGTGGCATGAAGCGGCCACCGGCAGGGTGCCAGCGATTATCCCATTGATATCTAAGGCGCTTTATTGCAGGGTTTGATGCAAAAATCTACGGTGAAACCGTCAACTCATGCACAAATATCTGTTCTGGTGCGCATTCTTTGCATTATTTGCCGCAAGTTTGCACCAAAACCGCACAACACGCACCTTTTTAGCGCGTCTTGTGCTCAGGCGTCATCATTAGCCCGTTCTCTTTCAGCCGTCCCAGCACCACCGAGGTTTTAACGTGGGAAACGCTTTGATGTCCCGCCACCAGCTGGCTGATTAATGCGCTGAGTGAGTTGAGATCGGCCACGGCCACTTTCAACAGATAATCGGCATCGCCGGTGGTTTTGTAGGCATCAACAATCGCCTCTTCCTGCTCCACCATCCGATGAAAACTGTCGACATATTCGGCAGTGTGATTAATCAGGCGCACCTCAATTAACCCGACCATTCCCAGTCCAATCGCATCTGGCGACAGCCGGGCATGATAGCCAAGAATCAGATTGGCCTGTTCGAGATTGATCCGGCGGCGTGAGCATTGTGACGCCGACAGGCCGACCAAATCGCTTAATTCCTGATTGGTCAGTCGGCCGTTAGATTGTAATAAAGTCAGGATCTTAAGATCGTAATCGTCTACGTGAGTCATTCCGTTTCCACAGCGTTATAGGCATCGCTTTGTTACAGATAACCCGATAATCGGCGGGGTTGTCCAACACTATTTTCTGATGATGGGGGCTGTCATGCACAGATCGTGCATGACAGCACAAAGATGGGATTATTCGTCGTCGTATTGCGGGCCAGCGTAGTTATCGAAACGCGACCACTGTCCGTTAAAGGTCAGACGCACCGTGCCGATGGGACCGTTACGCTGTTTACCGAGGATGATCTCGGCGATCCCTTTAAGATCGCTGTTTTCGTGGTAGACCTCATCGCGATAGATAAACATGATCAGATCCGCATCCTGCTCGATCGAGCCGGATTCACGCAGATCCGAGTTAACCGGCCGCTTATCGGCACGCTGCTCCAGTGAGCGGTTCAGCTGCGACAGCGCAACGACCGGCACGTTCAGCTCTTTGGCCAGCGCTTTCAGCGAGCGCGAAATCTCGGCGATCTCCAGCGTACGGTTGTCCGACAGGGAAGGCACGCGCATCAGCTGCAGGTAGTCGATCATGATCATGCTTAATCCCCCGTTTTCACGGTAGATGCGGCGGGCACGCGAGCGCACTTCGGTCGGCGTCAGGCCAGAAGAGTCATCAATGAACATGTTCTTCTTTTCCAGCAGGATGCCCATGGTGCCGGAGATTCGCGCCCAGTCCTCATCATCCAGCTGGCCGGTACGAATACGGGTCTGATCCACCCGCGACAATGAGGCCAGCATACGCATCATGATCTGTTCGCTGGGCATTTCGAGGCTGAATATCAGCACCGGTTTATCCTGCAGCATGGCGGCGTTTTCGCACAGGTTCATCGCGAAGGTGGTTTTACCCATTGAGGGACGCGCCGCGACGATAATCAGATCAGAGCGCTGCAGACCGGCGGTTTTCTTGTTCAGATCCTGATAACCGGTATCGACGCCGGTGACGCCATCGTGCGGCGTCTGATAAAGCGATTCGATTCGGGAAACGGTCGCCTCAAGGATCTGCTCGATGTTTTTCGGGCCGACATCCTTATTAGCGCGCGCTTCAGCAATTTTAAAGACGTTCGATTCGGCGAAGTCCAGCAGCTCTTCGCTGTTGCGGCCCTGCGGATCGTAGCCCGCATCAGCGATCTGGTTGGCAACCGAAATCATCTCACGGACGACAGCGCGTTCACGCACGATATCGGCATAAGCGCCGATGTTCGCTGCGCTGGGGGTGTTTTTCGCCAGTTCAGCAAGGTAGGCAAAGCCGCCAGCCATCTCCAGCTCGCCGCGCGTTTCCAGCGACTCAGAAAGCGTGATCAGGTCGATGGGCTTGCTGTTTTCCAGCAGCCGCTGCATCTCGGAAAAAATCAGCCGGTGCGAACGGTTGAAGAAATCACTGGCGACCACGCGCTCGGAGACGTTATCCCAGCGCTCATTATCCAGCATTAACCCACCGAGCACCGATTGCTCCGCTTCCAGCGAATGCGGGGGCATTTTCACGCCTTCCAGCTGGCGATCCTGCGTTTCGTTCGATTTGTTGGTGGGTTTATTTCCTGCCATAGTGAATGCATTACCGATCTTCTGTGGGGACGCGCAAGTATACCTCAGTTGGGGGGCGCGCCTCACCCTCATGATGAAACAATCACAGGAGTAAGCATGGCAAAGCGTATTCAGTTCAACGCGCACGGCGGCCCGGAAGTTCTGCAGTGGGCTGATTTTGAACTTGCCGACCCTGCCGGAAATGAAGTTCAGGTAGAAAATCGCGCCATCGGCATTAACTACATCGATACCTATCTGCGTAGCGGGCTCTATCCGGTCAGCGATTTCCCGTCCGGTCTTGGCACCGAAGCGGCTGGCGTGGTGACGCGAGTGGGCCGTGACGTCACCCTGTTTAAACCGGGCGATCGGGTCGTCTATTGCCAGGCCGCGCTTGGCGCCTACAGTGAAGTGCATAACGTGGCAGAAGATCGCCTGATGCATCTGCCGGACGCGATCGGTTTTGAGCAGGGCGCGGCCAGTTTCCTTAAAGGGCTGACGACTCAGTATCTGCTGCGCCAGACCTATAAAGTCAAAGCGGACGAAACCTTTCTGTTTCACGCTGCCGCAGGCGGTGTTGGCCTGATCGCCTGTCAGTGGGCCAAAGCGCTGGGTGCGCACCTGATTGGTACCGTCGGCTCGGCAGAAAAGGCGGCGCTGGCAAAAAACGCCGGCGCCTGGGCCACCATTAACTATCGCGAAGAGAACATTGCCCAGCGCGTCAACGAACTCACTCAGGGGAAAAAAGTCGGCGTCGTCTATGACTCGGTCGGGAAAGATACCTGGGAAGCGTCGCTGGATTCGCTACGCCGCCACGGTCTGATGGTCAGTTTTGGCAACGCTTCCGGCCCGGTGACCGGCGTCGATCTGGGCATTCTGAACAAGAAAGGCTCGCTGTTTGTTACCCGCCCTTCGCTGTTTGGCTACATCACGAATCGTCAGGAGCTGGAAACCGCCAGTGCCGAGCTCTTTTCACTGCTGGCCAGCGGCGCGATCAAGGTAGAGGTGCCGGAACAGCAGAAGTTTGCCCTGAAGGAGGCGGGTAAAGCGCATCAGATGCTGGAAAGCCGCGCCACCCAGGGGTCGAGCCTGTTGATCCCCTGATCGGCAGCAAAGCGTAATAAACAAAAAGGGCTTCCCGCAGGAAGCCCTTCTCTATTTTTTATTTTCGTTCGCGCTGGTGTAGGGACAGCGGCGATAAATACGTTTTGACTCAACGGCGACTATCCTGCCAGAAAACATAAGTAAAAAATATGTTTAATTGCAGATAACGTCTAAGCAAAGCCTCACTCTGTGATCATCTCCGCATTTATCGCCAGCCTTTTCTGTCTAAGCTGTTGATCTTACGTTTGAGTTTACGCCATTCGCGCGTATTGCGATCGCCGAAAAAAGCGCGATGCAGCCAGACAGCGGCCACCGCCAGCACCAGCCACGGCAACACTTTGATAACAAGTGCAAACAGTCCGCCGACGAACATTACCAGGGTAGCGACTACCAGCGCAGCCAGCACGCCGAGCAGTGACACACCGGTGACCAACAGCATCAGGAAAAACCCCAATACAAATAAAATTTCCACGTTAGCGCTCCTTATTGAGACTCGTTGTAACGATCATTACAAGAAACGTGCCAACCTGTAAGTGATTGTTTTATCGGACTACAGCCCAAACAACAGACCCATTATTCGTCAAAAAAACCAAATTTCGGCGTAAAAAAAACCAGCCCACCGGGCTGGTCTCTTTTCACGCAGATCGATCAGGCTTCCTGCGGGATTTTATCCGCGACCAGCGCCAGCGCAGCTTCCAGCACGCGCACATCCGCGCCCGGTTTGTGGGCATTTTCACTGAGATAGCGTCGCCACTGGCGAGCGCCAGGAATCCCCTGGAACAGACCGAGCATATGACGGGTCACATGGCCCAGGTAAGTGCCCTTCGCCAGTTCAGCTTCAATGTAAGGATACATGGCGCGAACCACCGCCACCGGATCGGCCGCCGGATGCTGGCGACCAAACAGTTGCTGATCTACCTGCGCCAGAATGCCGGGATTCTGATAGGCTTCGCGGCCCATCATTACGCCATCCAGATGCTGCAGGTGAGTCTGCGCTTCTTCCAGCGTTTTCACGCCGCCGTTAATTGCCAGCGTCAGGTGCGGGAAATCCCGTTTCAGCTGATAGACGCGTGGATAATCCAGCGGCGGAATTTCGCGGTTCTCTTTCGGGCTCAGGCCCGACAGCCAGGCTTTACGCGCATGGATGATAAACGTTTCGCATCCGCCGCGTTCGGCTACCGTGCCGACAAAATCGGTCAGGAACGCATAGCTATCCTGCTCATCAATCCCGATACGCGTTTTCACCGTCACCGGAATCGATACCACATCGCGCATCGCCTTGATGGCGTCAGCCACCAGATCGGCTTCCGCCATCAGGCAGGCGCCGAAGCGGCCATTCTGTACCCGGTCAGAGGGACAGCCGACGTTGAGATTTACTTCATCATAGCCGCGCTGTTCAGCCAGCTTCGCGCAGTGCGCCAGCGCGGCGGGATCGCTGCCACCGAGCTGCAAAGCAACCGGATGTTCATCCTCGCTGTAGGCCAGGTAATCGCCTTTACCATGAATGATCGCGCCGGTGGTGACCATTTCGGTATAGAGCAGCGTATCGCCGGTAAGCTGGCGATGAAAATAGCGGCAGTGGCGATCGGTCCAGTCGAGCATCGGGGCAATCGAGAAACGTTGCGAAGAAAATGTATCCATGAAGCGCAGGCAATCCGGTATCTAAGAGTGATTGAATTCTGTGCAAGGATAACACAAGGGCGGGCGATAGTGCATCGCCCGCCCCGGAACCGCAGCTAAAAGAGGATCAGAAATTGAAGCCGAGCTGCATCATCGCGCCCCAGGTATTGTTAGCGCCCACCGAGCCAGCCAGGTCCAGATGGACCGCCTTGTTAAACGGTGACAGGCCAAAACCAGCGGTCGCGACGTTCTCATCATTTGAACGCATATCGGCGCGATAACCGGCCCGTAACTGTAACCAGTCGAGCACCCGATATTCCGCACCGACCGCGGCATACTGGCTGTTATCCTGAGTTTTAAAACGTTTGGTTTCGGTCAGGTCAACATCACCGGTGACGGTAAACGGCCCTTTATCCCAGGCCAGACCGGTAGTGACCAGCGGACGGATCTGGTAAGTATCGCGGAAGCCGTTAACCTCTTTGGTCTGCAGATCGCGGGAAACCAGGTTTTGTCCGGTGATACCCAGCGTCCAGTTTTCAGCAAAGGTGGTTGCCAGGCCGGCATCGACGTTAAAGCCGGTGTCCGAGCTGCGATACTGGCTATTGTTGATGTCACTTTTGTCGTAGTTGTAGATGCTGGCGGTGTAGTTATAGAGCCAGGTTTTCTGCAACTTCGGCGTGACGCCCACCGACACCGGCTGACCGGCAATGGTAAATTCATGCGCCACCGCAACACCGTAATCGGTGACCAGCGCCGCTAAACCGTTGGCGCTGGAACGCAGGTTGTTCTGGTCGCCCGGACGTGGGAGCACCGTGCCGTTAGCCACGCCGCGCAGATAATCGATATCGCTCTGGACGACGTTGGCACGCACGTGTGCCGAGCCATAGGCTTTGGTAATAAAGGCAAAAGGCAGCGTCTCATTGGGAACAGTGACCGCCAGCGCCACCCCGGCACTGCCGTCTGCTTTGTTGCCGCGCAGATCGTTTAACTTGTTGGCGACGTCGCCTGAGGCGGCGCGCACTTCAGGATAGCCACGCAGATAATCGGCAAAGGTCAGGTTGCCGATCACATCGCGGTAACGATCAACGGTATCGGTGATGTCATCCACTTTGTCGATCAGGTGATCTTTGTCGGTAACCTGAATACCGGCTGAAGGGAAAATAATACTGACGCTATCATCGGGTTTGGCTCGCGTCATTAAAGCCGGGTTGGCCAGTACCGCGGAGCCATAAAGAGAAGATGCGACGCCGGTACCGCCCATGGCGTCATTACGTGCATCATACCAGGTTCCCGCCGCCATGGCGGAAGAAGAAAGGAAAAGCGCATTCAATACAGCGGTGTACACCAGCGCTGAGCGTTGAGCGGATTTTTTCACCATTTGCCTGCTATCACCTGAGAAATTGCCGTTGAAACATTCAACGACTGAATAGTTTGTTAACCCTATTGTGAACGTTGGCTAACGCGTTATTGCTGTGAATTCAAAGGAAACAGTGCCTTAATTCGAAGGATTGGAGGTTTTCCAATCAGAAAGTCATAATTTTTATTCAAAATACAGGGTAAAAATTAAAATAATACCAGACATTTCTTAAGTCTTTCTGAACATTACTTCTTAACTCCGTGAGATGCAAAGCAAAAGCGCTAAACGGCGCGTTGCGGGCCGTCATCATGTGGATCTGATTTATCCCCGATAACGCGCCATCGCGATACCCTACTCCTCTTTGCTGCTGTTTTTACGCGCAAAAAGGCGTGCTGATCCGCCCGGCAACCAACCTCTGCGCGGCTAAATTTTGTGTGATAAAATAACATCACTTATCCAGCGGAGAACTTTCATGTCAAACATGACGTCACAGCAAATAATGACCCAGGCGGAAAAACTGTGCCTGCAGCGCGGTGTGCGTCTGACGTCGCAACGGGCGGAAGTGTTGCGATTAATGGCTGAGCAGCCAGGTTCAATCAGCGCCTATGACCTGCTGGATCAACTCCGGGTCAGCGAACCGCAGGCCAAGCCGCCCACCGTTTATCGGGCGCTCGATTTTCTGCTGGAACAGGGCTTTATCCACCGGGTAGAGTCCAATAATAGCTATGTTATGTGTCACCATTTCGAGGCACCGGCCCACACGTCGGTGATGCTGGTATGTGACCGCTGTGCCGCTGTAACTGAGAAACAGGCACAGGGCGTCGAAAAGATCATCGCGACACTGGCTGGCGAGGCACAATTTGCCCTGCGTCACAGCGTGATTGAAGCACATGGATTATGTGAGAGTTGTGTTGCAGTGGAAGCCTGCACGCACCATGAAAGTTGCGAGCACGATCATCAGAGCGAGGGTAAAAAGCGGGGAAAACGCGGGTAATGTGCACATCCTTGTGCGGTTGCCGGTATGAGCCGTACCGGCGGGTAGGAGCTTTATCCGTAAATCTGCGTGATTACCAACGGTAATCTTTGTTCTGACCTTCCCAGTCCGTTACTTCGCGCTCTGCATCTTCTTTTGCATAGCCATAACGTTCCTGAATTTTTCCGACCAGCTGATCGCGCTTGCCTTCAATAACCTGCATGTCATCGTCGGTCAGCTTGCCCCATTTCTCTTTCACGTTGCCTTTAAACTGCTTCCAGTTGCCGCTCGCTTGATCTTTATTCATGGCAGACCTCTATGTCATCCTTTGGTTGCATCATTTATCTTGAAAGAAAACAAAATGACGATATAAAGCGCTGGTTTACTGCGCTGCTTACGGTTAATTGTAGTAGAAGATTTTAGGGTTGCTGGAATAATACAGAATAATCTGTAGCGAACCGGCTAAAGCCGCCCGCTATCAGGCGTCGAACCAGCTGTTCTGCTGCCAGTGTTTACGCCAGATTAGCCACAGCGACACGCCGCGCAGCGCCAGGAAAACCGTTACCGCCAGCCACAATCCGTGGTTGCCCAGTATCGGGACGCTGAGAAGCGTCAGGAAGTAGCCGAGTGCCGCCACCATCATGCTGTTACGCATCTCCCGGCCACGGGTCGCGCCAATAAACATGCCATCCAGCAGATAACACCAGACGCCAATCAGCGGCAGAATAACCTGCCATACCAGATAGCGATCGGCGGCCTGTTGCAGCGGTTCAAGGGAGGTCAGCAGCGCCACGATGTGCGGGCCGCAGAGTGCATAGAGCAGCGAAAAACCGATTGCCACTACCACCGCCTGGCGGCAGGCGGCATGCCAGACGCGCAGCAATTTGCTGCCATCTTTTGCGCCGTGTGCTTCGCCGGCAAAGGCTTCCACCGCATAGGCGAAACCGTCAAGCGCGTAGGCGGTAAAGGTGATAAACATCAACAGCACCGCATTGACTGCCACCACCTGCGGACCGATGCGCGCGCCCAGTACGGTCAGTGAGGCAAAACAGAGCTGCAGCAGTAACGAACGCAGCATGATGTCGCGATTAAGCCGCAGCAGGCGCTGAATATCACCGCGCCAGCTCTGCTTCAGTATTGCCGTAGTGATGCCGCGCAGTTTCAACACCCGCCAGACCATTACCGCACCGACGGCCAGCGTGATGTACTCTGCCAGTGCGGTCGCGGTTGCCGCTCCCGCCACGCCCCAGTGCAGCCCCATCACCAGCCACAGATCGAGCACAATATTGACCAGATTACCGACCACCAGCAGGATGACCGGTGCCCGCGCATACTGCACACCGAGCAGCCAGCCAAGGATCACCAGGTTTGCCAGCGTGGCAGGCGCACTCAGCCAGCGGATCTGAATAAACAGCGTCGCCTGTTGCAGAACCTTGGGATCGCCGCCAATCAGAGAGGTCGCCATGCTGGTGATGGGGGTACGCAGACAGATGAACAGCACGCCAGCCAGCAGCGCAATGATTAAAGGCTGGGTCAGCGCGCGTGCCAGTGCCCTTTTATCGCCCGCGCCGAATGCCTGCGCCGTCAGGCCAGTGGTACTCATTCGCAGGAACAGCAACAGCATGAAGAGGAAACTGGTGACTGTCGTCCCGACCGCAACCCCGCCAAGATAGACCGGGCTGTCGAGATGACCAATGACAGCGGTATCGACCACACCCAGTAAGGGTACGGTGATGTTAGAAAGGATCATCGGCAGCGCGAGCCGCCAGAGTTTTTTGTCGGTAGCCGTTAAAAAACGCATTCGCAGTTCCGTGCTCAGCGCTGCAGAGAGGGGAGCTGCAGCGACAAAATTAGGGCCGACAGAATAGCATCAGACGCTACGAATGCGCGGTTATATCAGGCTCAGAGCCACTCGCCGTTGCGAACCACACCCACCGCCAGACCTTCAACGGTCAGTGACTGCGCGCGCGTATCGACGACGATCGGATCAAAGTCGCTGTTTTCCGGCAGGAGATGCACGATAGCGCCCTGCTTTTTCCAGCGTTTCACCGTCACTTCATCATCAATGCGGGCCACGACAACCTGGCCGTTACGGACATCCTGGGTTTTATGCACCGCGAGCAGGTCGCCATCCATAATCCCGATATCTTTCATCGACATTCCGCTGACGCGCAGCAGGAAGTCGGCAGAGGGTTTGAACAGGCCCGGATCGACTTTGTAATGAGTTTCGATATGTTCCTGCGCCATGATCGGCTCACCGGCAGCGACCCGGCCAATTAACGGCAGACCTTCAGAGGCCTCTTCTTCCATTAACAGACGGATACCGCGCGAGGCACCAGAGACAATCTCAATCACCCCTTTACGTGCCAGCGCTTTAAGATGCTCTTCTGCCGCATTCGGCGAGCGGAAACCCAGCTGCGCGGCAATTTCTGCACGCGTAGGCGGCATGCCCGTTTGAGTAATATGGTCGCGAATCAGGTCATAGACCTGCTGCTGCCTGCTGGTTAATGCTTTCATCCCGCCCCCTGGTTGTTTATACAGTCGCTGTGAGTATATACAGGTATTGGCGAAATGGAAACCGATTCTCAGGCAAAAACGCGCCAGATGGCGCGTTGTGGAAAGGTTATCGCAAATGTGTCCAGAGCAGCGCGATCCAGACAAACAGTGCCAGTAAGATACTGATCAGCACCGCTGCCGAGCCCATATCTTTTGCCCGACCGGCTAACGGATGGCGCTCCTGACCGATACGATCCACAACCGCCTCGATGGCGCTATTGAGGATTTCAACGATGACTACCAGCACCACAGCGCCAATCATCAGGATGCGCGAGACGATATCGACATCCAGCCAGCAGGCCACAATAATGGCGACCAGCGCGGCCAGCGCTTCCTGCCGAAAAGCCGCTTCATGCTGCCAGGCGGCACGCAGGCCCTGCCATGAGTAACCTGCGGCTTTCACAATTCTTACAAGACCGGTGGCATTATTTGCCATATTGGTGGAACCCTTTCATCGGATTGACGTCAATGTCTGGGCTGCGTGCAATTGGCACCACCACAGATCTTCGCTGCGCTTTCTGGTATGCTTGCGGCGCTTTGCTAACAAGAGGCTTCATGTTGTCTATGTCAGGTTGGCGTAAACTTTATTACAAATTACTGAATTTACCACTGTCGTTTTTGGTAAAGAGTAAGGCCATTCCGGCCGATCCCGTTTCTGAACACGGTCTGGACCCGACCCGGCCCATTATGTACGTTCTGCCTTACGATTCGAAGGCCGACTTACTGACTTTACGCGCGCAGTGCCTGCGGCATCATCTGCCCGACCCGCTCTCTCCGCTGGAGATTGATGGTTCACTGCTGCCGCGCCACGTTTTTATCCACGATGGCCCGCGCGTCTTCCCCTATTTTGTGCCCAGCGTCGAATCGGTGAAGATTTTTCACGATTATCTCGACCTGCATCGCAATAACCCCAAACTGGATATTCAGATGCTGCCGGTGACGGTGATGTTTGGTCGTGCGCCAGGCCGTGAGGTTCAGGGCGAAGATGCACCGCACCTGCGGGTACTGAACGGCGTGCAAAAGTTCTTTGCGGTGATCTGGCACGGACGCGACAGTTTTGTCCGTTTCTCGCCGACCGTTTCGCTGCGCCGCATGGCGACCGAGCACGGCACCGACAAATCGATCGCCCAGAAACTGGCCCGGGTGGCGCGCATTCACTTTGCCCGTCAGCGTCTGGCGGCGGTTGGCCCGCGTTTACCGGCACGTCAGGATCTGTTTAATCGCCTGTTGCAGTCTAAAGCGATTGAAAAAGCCGTCGAAGATGAAGCCCGCAGCAAAAAAATCTCCCATGAAAAAGCGCAGCAGAATGCGGTTGAGATGATGGAAGAGATTGCGGCGAACTTCTCTTATGAAGCGATCCGCGTGACGGATCGCGTGATGGGCTGGCTCTGGAGCCGTCTCTATCAGGGCATCAACGTTAACGGCGGCGAAAAAGTGCGTCAGCTGGCGCAGGATGGACATGAAATCGTCTACGTGCCGTGCCATCGCAGCCACATGGATTACCTGCTGCTCTCTTACGTGCTCTATCATCAGGGACTGGTGCCGCCGCACATTGCCGCCGGTATCAACCTCAACTTCTGGCCAGCCGGACCGATCTTCCGTCGTCTGGGCGCGTTCTTTATTCGTCGTACCTTTAAAGGCAACAAGCTGTATGCCACGGTGTTCCGTGAGTATCTCGGCGAGTTGTTCACCCGCGGCTATTCGGTGGAATACTTTGTTGAAGGCGGTCGTTCCCGCACTGGTCGTCTGCTCGATCCGAAAACCGGGACCTTAGCGATGACCCTGCAGGCGATGCTGCGCGGCGGTAATCGCCCGATTACCCTGGTGCCGATTTACATCGGTTATGAGCACGTGATGGAAGTCGGGACTTACGCCAAAGAGCTACGCGGCGCGGCGAAAGAGAAAGAAGGCTTCATGCAGATGGTGCACGGCTTGCGTAAGCTGCGTAACCTCGGCCAGGGCTACGTTAACTTTGGCGAACCGCTGCCGCTGGTTAACTACCTTAACAAGCGGGTGCCGGAGTGGCGTGACGCCATCGATCCGATTGAGCCGCAGCGTCCCAGCTGGTTAACCCCAACCGTCAATGACATCGCAGCGAGCCTGATGGTGCGCATCAATGAAGCGGGCGCGGCCAACGCCATGAACCTGTGCGTGACCGCGCTGCTCGCCTCACGTCAGCGCTCACTTACCCGCGAACAGCTGATTGAGCAGCTTGAGTGTTATACCCAGCTACTGCGTAATGTGCCTTACTCTGCCAATGCCACCGTCCCTGACCTCTCCGCTGAGGCGCTGCTGGATCACGCGATGGGCATGAATAAGTTTGAAAGCGAGAAAGACAGCATTGGCGACATCATCATTCTGCCGCGTGAGCAGGCCGTGCTGATGACCTACTATCGCAACAACATTCACCACATGCTGGTGATGCCGTCGCTGATCGCCGCCATTGTGCAACAGCACCAGACACTGAGCGAAGCTGAGTTGCTGCGCCAGGTGAGCCTGATCTACCCGATGCTGAAGAGCGAACTGTTCCTGCGCTGGCAGACCGATGAGCTGCCGCAACTGCTGACGGAACTCAGTCAGGAACTGGCGCGTCAGGGCCTGATTACGCTGGATGATGGCCAGCTGCGCTTTACGGCGGCCCGTTACCGTACGCTGCAACTGCTGGCTGCCGGGGTGCGTGAAACGCTCCAGCGTTATGCCATCACCTTCTCGATTCTCAGTGCGAAGCCGGCGATTAACCGCGGGACGCTGGAAAAAGAGAGCCGCACACTGGCACAACGTCTGTCGGTGCTGCACGGTATCAACGCGCCGGAGTTCTTCGACAAAGCGGTCTTTACCTCGCTGGTGCTGACGCTGCGTGATGAAGGGTATATCAGCGACAGCGGCGATGCCGATGTGGTGCAGACGCTGGCGACCTGGCATATTCTGGCGGACCTGGTCACCAGCGATGTGCGCATGACCATTGAAAGCGCCGTGGCACACGACTGACACAACAAGCGTACAGTAAAAAGGCGACCTCATGAGGTCGCCTTTTTTATAGGTCAGGTCTGGTCAGATTCGCCGTGAGACGGTGCCTGCTCAGGGAACACGGTCAGATCGGAAAGACGCAAAAGCGTCATCCCTGACTGCTCGGCCAGCGCCGTCCCTGGCGCGGGACGCTTTCCTCTTCTGCCCGTATTCCCTGCGCGTTGAGCTTATCCATTGCTGTCGGATTCATCCTGCATCGGGTTTGGCGGCCTCCCGGATCGCCTTTTTTGTGCCTGAATCCCCTATCAGAACAGCTGGCTGAACGGCGGCGTATTCATCAGTACGCCGAGGAACAGTACCAGCCCGACATAATTGTTGTTCAGGAAAGCCTTAAAGCAGGCGGGGCGGTCGCGCCGGACGATCAGCTTCTGTTGATAAACGAACAGAGCAGCAGCCAGCATCAGCGTCCAGTAAAAGGCCGCGTTGAGTTGCAACAGCATACCGACCCACGCCATTAGCAGCAGCGTCGCAAGCTGCAGCAGACCGATGATTAACTTGTCGAAACGACCAAACAGAATCGCGGTCGACTTGACGCCAATCTTCACATCATCGTCACGGTCCACCATCGCATAGAGAGTGTCATAAGCCACGGTCCAGCAGATGTTGGCGAAGAACACCAGCCAGCAGACCAGAGGTAAGGACTCACTAACCGCAGCCCAGGCCATCGGGATCGCCCAGCCAAACGCGGCACCCAGCACCACCTGCGGCAGATGGGTATAGCGCTTCATGAACGGATAAACCCAGGCGAGCGCCAGACCGACCACCGAGAGCAATATCGTCATCAGGTTCATGGTCAGCACCAGCGCAAACGCCACCAGCGCCAGCACCACGAACAGCAGTCTGGCTTCCCGACTGGTGACCGCACCACTGGCTAAAGGCCGATGTTTCGTTCGCTCAACGTGTCCATCCACCTTACGGTCGGCAAAGTCATTAATGACGCAGCCCGCTGCACGCATCACGAAAACACCGGCAACAAACACCAGCAGCACCGGCAGCGGCGGGATCGCCATATCAGCCAGCCATAATGCCCACAGGGTGGGCCACAACAGCAGTAAGGTGCCGATCGGTTTATCAATGCGCATCAGGCGGCTGTAGGCCTGCCATTTATTGATATGTAAGCTCTTTTCCACCACAGGATTCCTCAGGCCAGGTCGCGATAAAGCGGCGAAGCCGGTAAAAACAGTTCCGTCAGCAGCAGCGGTTTGCCGGAGAGCCGCAGACGCGAGCGACGTCCCCACAGCGCATCAACTTTGCCCGGTTCGATAAAATCACGGGTCAGAGTTGATGAGGAGAACAGATAACGGCCCAGCGGGCGCGTACCCAGCTGCTGCAGCATCGCTTCCGGGCCATTCAGGGTACTTTCCGGCACCAGCGTGCGGCCAGCCAGCCAGGGTACGCCGTCGCCGAACAGCAGCACTTCGCGCAGCCAGAAGCGCTTATCGTCCGGTAACAGGGCCTGTTCATCGTCTAACTCGCTGGCGTCAATAAAGCCTTCACGTATCGGCTCTACCATCACCTGCTGGCAATGCTGCTCGAAACGGCGGGTCATGGAATCTTCCTCCATCAGCCAGTCAAGCAGCGACGGCGCAAGCGCGGCCTGCGTCGGTGAAAGCCAGTTGAGCGCACGTAATAAGCTGAGTGCGTCTTGCGACATAGCACCACTCCCAATTATTTTCAGGGCGCCAGTTTAACGCAGAGTCGCGCGATGAACACCTGCCGTCGTTGCAGACGGCAGCGGGTTTATTCGCGTTTCAGGCGGTTGCTGTTCGCCAGCCACAGCGTCACCACCAGAATCAGAATCGCGGCGGAATAGCAGAGGGTGTCGAAGGGATTTTTATGATCGACAATAATCAGGCGGATAATTGCGGTGATACCGATATAGACAAAATAGCGTAACGGGAAGTGATAGCCAGACTGAAAATACTTAACAATCAACGCAATAAATTCAAAATAGAGGAAATAGATCACTATTCCCTCAATCAGCAGATAGGAAGACGACTCTTCACCGGTACTGAACAGTACGTTCGCCAGGTGAATGGTTTCTTTGCCGAGAAAGACAATCAGGATAATTGCCAGGCTAAGCAGGCCCAGATTCAGCACCCATTGCAGTACGGTCGCAAGGTGGCGGGCCAGCGGATTTTTGTCACTCATGTAGCGCCTCAGAAGAGAGTTATTAGCGGACGCTATCATGCGTGAGTGTGACCTGAATCACAATATGGCGCTTAGGCTTCGACATCAACACACAGCGCATCGTAGCGCCAGTATTCGCAATCACAATCAATGACCTGCTTTTGCCGATCGCGGTTAATCCGGGTAATCAGTAAGCCCGGGCTGCCAGCGGCAACGTTCAGCGCGGGCGCGGCGATCTCTGGCAGCGGGCCTGGCAGAATGGTAAAGCGCGCGCCACCGTAGCGAATGCCGTAGCGCTGGTCATAGAGATCGGTCAGTGAGCGGGTGAGATCTTCATCAAGCAGGCCGGGGAAAAAACGCGGATTAAGATAGTGTTCCACATACAGCACCGCGCGGCCGTCAATGCGCCGAAGCCGGCGAATGCGGTAAACCGGTGTTCCGGCTGGCAACAGCAGTGCTGTCGCTATCGCGCCCTGCACCGCAACCTGTTCAGCTGCAATCACCTCGGTGGTTGCCTGGCGCCCCTGCTCGCTTGCCATGGCATGAAAATGGCTGTGATGCAGCGGATTGTAGATCAGCCTTGGCGGCGCAATAAACCAGCCACGACGCAGTTCACGGTAGATCACGCCCTGCGCCTCCAGCTTGCCTAAGGCTTCACGCAGGGTGATGCGAGTGGTACTGAACGCCTCACTCAGCGCGCGTTCCGCAGGCAGTCGCCCGCCGCTGAACTCACCCGCCTGAATACGGCTGAGTAAGGCGCTGGCGATCACGTCCGCCGTTTTGAGTGCTATCGACTCCACAACAGTAGCCTCATTTTGGTGCGATTCCGCACTGTGACCGTTCAGATGCGCGCCTCAGCCCTTGCCAGAAACTGGCGGAGGATGAGCGCTGGCCTTCCGTCATCCCCGCACAGTATCGCTTTGTCATAAATCGTTCATATACAGGGGCTACATTGGCTCGGTTCTTGCTGGACTAGACCAGTCAGGCCCATCAACTTACACCCGGAGCAACTGAGATGAAAGCGTTTATCGCCTCTGTAGTAGCCAGTGCTGTAGTGCTCGCCCTGCCCGTTGCGCAGGCCGCCGATAACGACCTTGCCGCGCTGGAAAAAGCCGCGCGCAGTGAAGGTCAGATTAACAGCGTCGGCATGCCGGACAGCTGGGCCAACTGGAAAGATACCTGGAACGATATCAGCAGCAAATATGGCCTTAAACACAGCGACACCGATATGTCATCGGCCCAGGAGCTGGCGAAATTTGATGCCGAGAAAGAGAACGCCAGCGCCGATATCGGCGATGTCGGCGCGGCATTTGGCCCGGTAGCGGTGGCGAAAGGCGTCGCTCAGCCTTATAAACCCACGCACTGGGATCAGATCCCCGACTGGGCTAAAGACAAAGAGGGGAACTGGGCGCTGGCCTATACCGGCACCATCGCCTTCCTGATCGACAAGCAGCAGGTGAAAGATATCCCGCACAGCTGGGCCGATCTGAAAAAAGGTAAGTATGTGGTTACTATCGGTGACGTGGGCGTGGCTGCTCAGGCGGCGAATGGCGTACTGGCAGCAAACTACGCTTTAGGCGGCGATGAGAAGAACCTGAAACCGGCGCTGGCCTTCTTCGGCGATCTGGCGAAACAGGGTCGCCTTGGCGTTACCGATCCGGTGATTGCCAACATCGAAAAAGGTGAAGTTCAGATGGCGGTGGTGTGGGACTTTAACGGCCTCAACTATCGCGACCAGATCGACAAAAATCGCTACGAAGTGGTGATCCCGTCAGACGGTTCGGTCACCTCCGGCTATACCACCATCATCAACAAATATGCGAAACACCCGAACGCCGCCAAACTGGCGCGCGAATATATCTTCTCAGACCAGGGTCAGATCAATCTGGCGAAGGGTTACGCCCGTCCGATTCGTGCGGAACATCTGACGCTGCCAGCCGACGTTCAGGCTCGTCTGCTGCCGCAGTCTGAATACAAAAATGCCCGTCCGATTCAGGATCAGGCCGCCTGGGATAAGTCCTCGAAAATGCTGCCGCGTCTGTGGCAGGAAAACGTCGTTATCAATATGCAGCAGTAAAGCGCGGCAAGGAGAACGGAATGAAGACTATCCTGGTGGTGCTGGACGGGTTGAGCAATCAGGTGGCGCAGTATGCAATGGGCTATCTGCACGCCGAATGTGCCCAGGGCAACGGTCACTATTATCGTCTGACCTGCGAACTTCCCTCGCTGTCGCGTCCGCTTTATGAGTGCATTCTGACCGGGGTTACGCCGGTCAGAAGCGGCATTATTCATAACGGCGTCAACCGATTAAGCCGCGAGCGCAGCGTATTTCACTATGCGCGAGCTGCCGGGCTGACGACCGCGGCGGCGGCCTACCACTGGGTGAGTGAACTCTATAACCGGACGCCCTTTGTTCCGGCGCGCGATCGTCACACCGACGCGCCGGAACTGCCGATTCAGTACGGACATTTCTACTCTGATGACAGCTATCCCGACTCCCATCTGTTTGAAGATGCCGAAAGCCTGCGGCTGCGCCATGACCCGGACTTCCTGCTGATTCATCCGATGAATATCGATGATGCCGGTCACAAATCGGGACTCTCCTCCGCGCAATACCGCAACCGGGCGCGCATCGCCGACGGTCTGCTGTCGCTCTGGATGCCAGGCTGGCTGTCAGCGGGCTATCAGGTGATTGTGACCGCCGATCATGGCATGAACGACGATCGCTCCCACGGCGGTATCCTGCCGGAAGAGACCCAGGTGCCGCTGTTTGTATTTGGTGCGGCGTTCTCGCAGCAACCTGATCTACTGCCGCAGCAGACTGACCTGTGTGGCACCCTGTGCGAACTGCTCGGCGTCGCGCACGATAAACCGCTCTGTCGCGGGCTGCTGGCGGAGCGGCGACTATGAAGGGAAGAGGACTAGCCCTGCTACTGCTACTGCCTTTTACCCTGTTCTGGGTCGCCTTTCAGCTGGCACCGCTGTTGTGGATTGCCATCAACAGCTTCTGGAGCGAAATGAACACCCGCTGGGGCTGGGATAACTATCACGATATTCTGACGTCACCCTTCTATCTGCAGGCATTTCGCTTTTCGCTGGATATCTCTTTCTGGTCAAGCGTCTATGGCTTGCTGATTGCGCTGCTGACCGGCTATTCGCTGCATCAGCTCGGCGGCGGTCGGCTACAGCGCTTCCTGATCTCGTTTACCAATATGACCAGCAACTTTGCCGGCGTGCCGCTGGCGTTCGCCTTTGTGATCCTGCTGGGGCTGAACGGTTTTCTGACCCTGCTGCTGCGCCACTATGGCGTCATTGATGCGTTCAGGCTGTTTTCGCGCAACGGCATGGTGCTGGTTTACACCTGGTTCCAGATCCCGCTGGGCGTGCTGCTGCTCTATCCGGCGTTTGATGGGCTGAAACGCGAGTGGCAGGAGTCCGCCGCCCTGCTGGGCGCCAGCCGCTGGCGCTACTGGTGGCATATCGGCCTGCCGATTCTGTTCCCGGCGCTGCTGGGAACCTTTGTCATTCTGCTGGCGAATGCGCTGGGGGCCTACGCCACCATTTATGCTCTCACCACCGGTAACTTTAACGTGGTGCCGGTGCGTATCGCTGCGCTGGTGTCAGGGGATATCTCGCTCGATCCCAACACCGGCAGCGCACTGGCGATGCTGCTGGTGGCCATTATGGCGCTGATCACGCTGGTACAGCAGTATCTGGTGCGCCGTAGCTACCTCAATGCGAAACAGCCATGAAAGGAGCCGTCATGTCCCGCGCCGAACATCTCTATCATCGGGTGATGGTCTGGTTACTGTTTATCGTGCTGGCCCTGCCCCTGCTGGCAACGCTGCTCTATGCGCTGTCGTCTGACTGGAGTAATACCCTTCTGCCACAGGGTTACACGCTGAAATGGTTCGTCCAGCTGTGGAGCGATAGCCGGTTTCTGACGGCCCTGGGTCATTCCCTGCTGATCTGCTTTGGCGCCCTGCTGTTCTCGCTAGTGCTGGTGCTGCCTGCCATGTTTGTAATCGCTTACTACTATCCCCGGCTGGATGCGGTGATGAACATTCTGATCCTGATGCCGTTCGCTGTTCCGCCGGTGGTCTCCTCGGTGGGATTGCTGCAGCTTTACTCTTCGTCTCCGCTGATGCTGACCGGCACGCCGTGGATCCTGATTGGCTGTTATTTCACTATCGCTCTGCCGTTTATTTACCGTGCGCTGGCCAACAATATGCAGGCGATCAACCTGAAAGAGCTGATAGATGCCGCCCAGTTGCTGGGTGCCAGTACCTGGCAGGCGGCGCTGTGGGTGGTGCTACCGAATCTGCGCAAAGGAATGCTGATTGCCGTTCTGCTCTCTTTCTCGTTCCTGATCGGCGAGTTTGTCTTCGCTAACCTGCTGGTCGGTAACCGCTATGAAACCCTGCAGGTTTATCTGTTCAATATGCGTAACGGCAGCGGTCACTTCACCAGCGCGCTGGTGATCTCCTACTTCTTTGTGGTGCTGCTGGTCACCTGGCTGGCCAACGCCCTGAACCCTGAACGAGGCTGAGAATGAGCTACCTTGAGGTCAGACAGCTGAATAAGCGCTATGGACCGACGACGATATTCGAACAGATCGATTTCAGTGCCGACGAAGGGGAATTTGTCACCCTGCTCGGTCCCAGCGGCTGCGGCAAATCGACGCTGCTGCGCTGTCTGGCTGGTTTAACCGGGGTCGACAGCGGCGAGATCGTTATCGCGGGCAAAGATATCGTGCCGCTGGCTCCGCAGAAGCGCGCCATCGGCATGGTGTTTCAGAGCTATGCGCTGTTTCCCAACATGACGGTGGAGAAGAACGTCGCATTTGGCCTGAAGATGCAGAAGCTGCCCGAGGCACAAATTCGCCAGCGGGTGCAGGAGGTACTGGAGCTGGTCGAACTGACCGATTATGCGCGTCGCTATCCACATCAGCTGTCGGGTGGGCAGTGTCAGCGTGTGGCGCTGGCACGTTCGCTGGTGACCCGTCCGCGCCTGCTGCTGCTGGATGAGCCGCTGTCAGCGCTGGATGCGCGCATCCGTCGTCACCTGCGCGATCAGATCCGGCGTATCCAGCGCGAGCTGAATCTCACCACCCTGTTCGTCACCCACGATCAGGAGGAAGCGCTGACCTTATCGGACCGCATTGTGCTGATGAACCGCGGCAAAATTGTGCAGAATGGCGATGCCGAAGCGCTCTATACCCAGCCGGTCGATCTGTTTGCCGCGGGTTTTATTGGCAACTACAACCTGCTGAGCGCCGAACAGGCGACGCAGTTAACCGGCCAGCCGTTCCACAGCCAGGTGGCTATTCGTCCCGAGTCGATGCAGTTCGTCGCGCCAGGGCTCGGCATTCCGGCTGAAATCCTCAGCCACAGCCTGCTCGGCAACGTGATTCGCTATCGTATCCGGGCGCAGGGCGTGGAGCTCGCTGTCGATGTGCTGAACCGATCTGCCGCCGATTTACACCCCGACGGTCAGCAGATTGGTCTACAGTTAGAGATGTCGACTTTGCGCCAGGTGGCTTAAAACACAGGAAAAAATCACGCAAAGCACGGCAATCCCCTTCACAGATTGCACTCTCCGTCAGGCTGGCAGTCTGTGCTGCTTAAAGCCTGATGGTCGAGGAGCATCGCGACGTGTTAACCCTGCTTAATTTACTCTCTGCGGTAGCCCTGCTGGTGTGGGGAACCCATATTGTGCGTACCGGCATTATGCGGGTCTACGGTGCCGATCTGCGTCGGGTACTGAGCCGCAGCGTGGAGAAAAAACCGATGGCGTTTCTGGCCGGCATCGGCGTCACCACGCTGGTACAGAGCAGTAACGCCACCACGCTGCTGGTGACCTCCTTTGTGGCGCAGAATCTGGTCAGCCTGACGCCGGCGCTGGTGGTGATTCTCGGCGCGGATGTCGGCACCGCCATCATGGCACGTATCCTCACCTTTGATCTCTCCTGGCTGTCGCCGCTGTTCATCTTCTTTGGCGTGGTCTTTTTCCTCAGCCGCAAGCAGACGCGGGCCGGTCAGCTTGGCCGGGCCAGTATCGGCCTGGGGCTGATCCTGCTGGCGCTGCAGCTGATTGTCGAAGCCGCCCGGCCGATTACTCAGGCCTCCGGCGTACAGGTGCTCTTCTCCAGCCTGACCGGCGATATCATGCTGGATGCGCTGATCGGCGCAGTCTTTGCCATTATCAGCTACTCCAGCCTGGCGGCCGTGCTGATTACCGCCACGCTCACCGCCACCGGCGTGATCTCGTTTAAAGTGGCGCTCTGTCTGGTGATAGGGGCCAATCTCGGTAGTGGCTTACTGGCGATGATCAACGCCAGCGGCTCTAACGCGGCGGGCAAGCGTGTGGCCCTTGGCAGTTTGCTGTTTAAGCTGATTGGCTGCGCGCTGATCCTGCCGTTCGTTAATCTGGTGGCGGACTGGCTGGATAAGCTGCCGGTCAATGACGAAGAGCTGGTGATCTTCTTCCACGTGTTTTACAACCTGATCCGCTGTGTGGCGATGGTGCCCTTTGCCGACCTGATGGCGCGCCTGTGCCGCCGGCTTATTTCTGACGACGTTGAAAACGATCTGCACCTGAAGCCGAAACATCTCGACCGCAGCGCACTCGATACCCCGGCGCTGGCGCTGGTCAACGCTGCCCGGGAGGCGTTGCGTATGGGTGATGTGCTGGAACAGATGCTGGAAGCCTTTAATAAAGTGGTGCACGGTGAGCCGCGCGAAGAGCGCACGGTGCGGCGGCTGGATGATGATGTCGATGTGCTCTACACCGCCATTAAACTCTACCTGGCGCGGATGCCGAAAGAGGATCTGCCAGCGGAAGATTCGCGCCGCTGGGGTGAAATCATTGAGATGTCGCTGAATCTGGAGCAGGCGGGTGACATCATTGAGCGGATGAGCGGCGACGTGGCCGACAAATCGCTGGCAGCGGGTCGCGCTTTCTCCGCCGAAGGGCTGAAAGAGCTGGAGACGTTACAGGAGCTGCTGATCGCCAATCTGCGTATGAGCCTGTCGGTGTTTCTGTCGCATGACGTCACCAGCGCCAAACGCCTGCGCCGCGCTAAGCATCGCTTCCGCCTGATGATTCGTCGCTATTCTCATGCCCACGTTGACCGTCTGCATCAGCAGAACGTGCAGAGCATTGAGACCAGTTCTTTGCATCTGGGCTTACTCGGCGATATGAAACGCCTGAATTCGCTGTTTTGCAGCGTCGCCTATACCGTGCTGGAGCAGCCGGACGATGAGCGCGATTACGAGTAATGGAGGGTTCAGGCGACGGGTTGCGCCGGGAGATGAGCTTCCCGGCGCGGCATGATGCCAGCGCTGACCTGCGGCGCGGCATGATGCCAGCGCTGACCTGCGGCGCCTGACTTATTTCTTCTTGATCGGCTTACCTGACCAGTAACCAGCCAGCAACGAGCCGGAGAGGTTATGCCAGACCGAGAAGAGTGCGCCAGGCAGCGCCGCCAGCGGCGAAAAGTAGAGTTTACCCAGCGTGGCGGCCAGGCCGGAGTTTTGCATTCCCACTTCAAGCGCCAGCGTGCGGCAGGTTGACTCATCAAAGCCAAACAGCTTGCCGCCCCAGTAGCCGCCAAGCAGGCCAATAGCGTTGTGCAGGATCACCGCCGCGATCACCATTAATCCGACCGATCCGATAAAGCCCTGACTGCCCGCTACCACCGCACTGATGATCAACAGAATGCAGACCATGGAGAACGCCGGTAGCCAGGGTTCGACCCGGCGCACCACGCTGTTCATGCTGTGGTGAATGATCAGGCCGAGGCTGATTGGGATCACCACGATCTTCACGATACTCAGCAGCATCCCCACCACATCCACCTGAATATGGGTATCCACATAGAAACGGGTCAACAGCGGCGTGGCGAACACCCCGACCAGCGCGGAAACTGAGGAGATGGTGACCGACAACGCGACGTCGCCCTTCGCCAGATAGATCATCACGTTACTGGCAGTGCCGCTGGCAACGCTGCCCACCAGAATCATACCGGCAGCCAGATCGGGCGGCATATGAAACAGTTTCGCTAATCCCCATGCGGCCAGAGGCATCACCAGATAGTGCAGGAAGGTACCGGCAATCACCGGCGCAGGCCGGGTCAGCACCCGTTTGAAATCGTCGATATTCAACGTGACACCCATGCCGAACATGATCAGCATCAGCAGGTAAGTGACCCACGGACCGATACCAAGAAACGTCGCGGGAGAGAAATAGGCGGCGACAGATAACAGCACGGCCCACAGCGGGAACAGGCGGGTGACGGTGGCGAGCATAGCCAGACTTCCTTATAAGAATGTTATGTTTTGCAGGTTTGCCATAGAGTTACGCCAGGCAGGAACGACTGCACAAGCGAAGGCGGGATCATAACATTTCGTTATCACGGCGTAAGGCGCAGATGGGGTCAGAGAGGAAAATGCGGATCGACTGCTGCCGATCCGCCGATAATTAAAGAAATTACGCTGCTTTTTCGTCTAAAACGCGGTAGATCACACCACCAATCACGGCACCGATAATCGGCATCAGCCAGAACAACCACAGCTGAGACAACGCCCAGTCGCCCTGGAACAGCGCGACGGCGGTACTGCGCGCCGGGTTGACGGAGGTATTGGTCACCGGAATGCTGATCAGATGGATCAGGGTCAGCGCCAGGCCGATGGCGATCGGGGCAAATCCTTTAGGCGCACGCTGGCTTGTCGCACCCATAATGACAATCAGGAAGACCGCCGTCAGGACGCCTTCAGTGATCATGCCCGCCAACAGGCTGAAGCCACCAGGTGAGTGCTCACCGTAGCCATTCGCCGCAAATCCGCTGGCGGCGGCGTTAAAGTCGCCTTTGCCGCTGGCGATCAGATAGAGTACGGCGCCTGCCGCGATGCCGCCCACCAGCTGGGCGATGATGTAAGGGATGACCTGTGACGCCGGAAACCGTCCGCCGGCCAGCAGGCCCAGCGTCACCGCCGGATTAAAATGGCCACCGGAAATATGTCCAACCGCGTAGGCCATTACCAGTACGCTTAGCCCGAACGCCAGCGCCACGCCCATAAAACCAATACCAAGGCCGGGGAAGGCGGCCGCCAGTACCGCACTCCCACAACCGCCCAGTACCAGCACGAAGGTGCCCAGCGCCTCTGCCACTAACCTTTTCATGTTATTTCCTAAAAATGGGTGAATTGATTCAGCGGCGGGATTATAAATCTGCAAAACAGCAGCGCAACGGAAGTACACAAAATGCGCAGAGAAAGGTAGCTTCATTTGGCAATGAAACAGCTCAGGGCATTGTATTTTATAGGATAAAAACAGGCGGCTTATCGCGGGGGGAAGAGGCAGCTTTGCCGATCGCACCAGGGCGACCGGCAAACCGGTCTGCGGTTATTCGAACAGATTGTGATGCAGGGTACGGACCACGCTTTCCGCGTCGGTGCCAGGCACCAGGAAGCAGAGGTTGTAGCTGCTGGCGCCGTAGCAGATCATCCGCAGGTTAAACGGCTCAAGCACGCCAAATACCTCTTTACCGACGCCACAGGCTTTCGACAACTGATTGCCGATAATGGCCACCAGTGCCAGATCCTCTTCGACTTCAACCCGACACAGCGACGAGAGCTCAGTCAGCAGCGCCTGAGTCAGCAGGCTGTCGCCGGTTGAGGTGGAACCGGTGGTATCGAGCGTCAGCGCCACGCTGACTTCAGAGGTAGTGATCAGGTCAACAGAGACGTTATGACGCGCCAGAATATTGAAAAGTTCGGCAAGGAAACCAAACGTATGCAGCATGTTAAGGCTGTGCAGCGTCAACAGTGTCTGCTTGCGGCGTAACGCCAGTGCGCGAAACAGCGGAGGATTGCGGGTTTCGTTGCAGACGCGAGTCCCGCCTGCTTCGGGATCTTTGCTGGAGCCGACAAACACCGGAATATCACAACGCACCGCCGGCAGCAGCGTAGCCGGATGCAGCACCTTGGCACCAAAGGTCGCCATTTCAGCGGCTTCTTCGAAGGTAATTTCATCAATGCGCTTGGCGGTCGGTACCACGCGTGGATCGGTGGTATAGATGCCTGGCACGTCGGTCCAGATATCCACCCGCGCCGCCTTCAGCGCTTCACCCAGCAGCGCCGCCGTGTAATCACTGCCGCCACGCCCTAAGGTGGTGGTGCGGCCTTTGCTTTCGCTGCCGATAAAGCCCTGAGTGATCACCAGCGCCTGTTCCACGCGCGGCTGCAACTGGGCAAGCGCCAGCTCCGCCAGCAGCGTCACATCCGGCTCTGCCCGGCCAAAACGGTCATCGGTACGCAGCACTTTACGCACGTCAAACCATTCGGCATTGACCTGGCGTTCACGCAGAATTTCGACAAACAGCAGCGACGACATCAGCTCGCCGTGGCTGACCAGCTCATCAGTCAGCGCATGGGAGGTCGCCAGCGAGGCGGCTTCCGACAGCATGGCGATGTTGTCGATCATCCGATCGATTTCATCACGGATTACATCGGGGCGCTGCAGGCGATCGATAATGGCATACTGGATACGGCGGATATCATCCAGCAGGACGGCACGCTGTGGCAGCGGCTGACCTTCTGCCAGCGCCACCAGCAGGTTGGTAATGCCTGCCGAAGCGGAGAGCACTACCAGACGGGTACCGGCATCTTTCAGCACCACGTCGGCGCTGCGGTTCATCGCATCAAAATCGGCAACGCTGGTGCCGCCAAATTTTGCCACAATCAGTGTTTGAGACATGTATGACCTCGTGTCAGGTTATCTTGTTCTCGCCGGCGATAATGCGGTCGGGAAACATTTTTTCAGCCAGGCACAAGGAAAGAGCAGAAACGGGCAGACCAGATCGGGTAGACGAGTCACCCAGAAGCGCCCCACCTTGCGAAACGTCCGACTGTGGACGTTTCTGGTGACAACCCAGAGGATTCAGCCCCTGTAGCCGACAGGCAACACACCGCGTGTTAACCCACCTCGGCGTCGCTCCCCATCATGTGTTTTCACCGGATACGGTTCCTCCAACACACTGCCTGGGCGACGCGCCTCTTCTGGCTTGCGCACGGGTGCGCAAGTAGCCGCATACATTTATCGGTTTCTGGCCCTGCTGTCAATCTCAGCGGCCGTCAGATTTTTGCTTTGCGGCGCACCGTAAAACAAATTTACCCGCCGCGCAGCGACTAGAGTGCTAAAAGGCTTCAGCCAGTGCAACAATCACTGATACGGCACAAGGATTTATTGCCGCCTTCACGCCACACTTTTGCGGCATGAAATAACAGGCGATTCGCACCAGCCAATGCTGGCGTGCCGCGCAGACGCGCCATCGCCCAGGTCCGGCTCATCCGGCGGCGGGTGACAAAATTTTTCCTTTCAGTAGCAACTGTGGTCATACTGAAACGCTAACCGGGTACGATGTGCCCCCGATGGAATGACGGTTCTTAATATCAACAAGAGTGTTGCCATGAAAAATATCAATCCGACACAAACCGCAGCCTGGAAAGCGCTGCAACAGCATTTTGAGCAGATGAAATCGGTGGAAATTGCCGACCTGTTTGCCCAGGATGCCGATCGTTTTGCCAAATTCTCTGCCACCTTTGATGATCAGATGCTGGTGGATTTCTCCAAAAACCGCATCACTCAGGAAACCCTCGACAAATTACAGGCGCTGGCCAAAGAAACCGATTTAAGCGGCGCGATTAAGTCTATGTTCTCGGGTGAGAAAATTAACCGCACCGAAGAACGTGCGGTGCTGCACGTTGCGTTGCGCAACCGCAGCAACACGCCGATTCTGGTCGATGGCAAGGATGTGATGCCTGAGGTCAATGCGGTGCTGGATAAGATGAAGGGCTTCTCAGAGCGCATCATCAGCGGCGAATGGAAAGGCTATACCGGTAAAGCGATCACCGACGTGGTGAACATCGGCATCGGCGGTTCTGACCTGGGTCCTTTCATGGTGACGGAAGCGCTGCGTCCTTACAAAAACCACCTGAACATGCACTTTGTCTCCAACGTTGACGGCACCCATATCGCCGAAACGCTGAAAGACCTCAGCCCGGAAACGACGCTGTTCCTGGTGGCGTCAAAAACCTTTACCACTCAGGAAACTATGACCAATGCGCACAGCGCGCGTGACTGGTTCCTGAAAACGGCCGGTGACCAGCAGCATGTGGCGAAGCACTTTGCGGCGCTCTCAACCAATGCCAAAGCGGTCGGCGAATTTGGTATCGACACCAACAATATGTTCGAATTCTGGGACTGGGTTGGCGGACGTTACTCACTCTGGTCAGCGATTGGCCTGTCGATCATTCTCTCTATCGGTTTCGATAACTTCGAACAGCTGTTGAGTGGCGCGCATGCGATGGACCAGCATTTTGCCACCACGCCAGCCGAACAGAACCTGCCGGTGCTGCTGGCGCTGATTGGCATCTGGTACAACAATTTCTTCGGCGCAGAAACCGAAGCGATTCTGCCGTATGACCAGTACATGCACCGCTTTGCCGCCTATTTCCAGCAGGGAAATATGGAGTCGAACGGCAAGTATGTCGATCGCGATGGCAATCCGGTGGATTACCAGACTGGCCCGATTATCTGGGGCGAACCGGGCACCAATGGCCAGCACGCGTTTTATCAGCTGATCCATCAGGGTACCAAGCTGGTGCCGTGTGACTTTATCGCACCGGCGATCACCCACAATGCGCTGGCGGATCACCATCCAAAACTGCTGTCTAACTTCTTTGCTCAGACCGAAGCGCTGGCGTTCGGCAAGTCACGCGAAGTGGTAGAGAAAGAGTTTACCGATGCGGGTAAATCGGCCGAGTCGGTGGCGCATATCGTCCCGTTCAAAGTCTTCGAAGGTAACCGTCCGACCAACTCCATCCTGCTGCGTGAAATCACGCCTTACAGCCTCGGCGCGCTGATTGCGCTGTACGAGCACAAAATCTTCACGCAGGGCGCGATCCTGAATATCTTCACTTTCGATCAGTGGGGCGTGGAATTAGGTAAGCAACTGGCAAACCGTATTCTGCCGGAGCTGGAAAATGACGAGAAAATTACCAGTCATGATAGCTCCACCAATGCCTTAATTAACCGCTATAAATCCTGGCGTTAATCTGCGGTAATTGCTCCGGGCGGCATCAGTGCCGCCCTTTTTTTGCCGATTTTTTGCCCGCCCAGGCTAATTTCCCGCTTATTATTACCCCGCTTCGGTTGGATAATTCTTAAAATGACCTAAGATAATTCTGAACATAACCTGGCCAGCATCGCCGGAATCCAGTTTAAACTGGACCTGAAACGCGAACCAACTAATAGTTACCTGTTGATTTTTAATGAGTTTAAAATTTAGCAATCCTGAGTAAATTCTGATTATTCTTATTCCGTACCAAATATAACTAAAAAAGAACAATCCGCTTTGCATCTATTTTATCCCTGGTGAAATATCCGGTATTAACCCGAAATCTTCCGATATAAAAAGGTGTTAAATTCAAACTGGCTTATTATCCCGCCATTTTTTCCTGCCCGTTCCCCTGCTTTTTCCCCTGCTGAACTCTGGTATTTTGTTGCCCTATACTGAACGCGCCCGCAATGGGACTGCCTGTGGCGTTTGCCGCGTTCTGCTCTGCGCGGCGAGTGTTGCGGGTCAGAAATCCTTCATTCACTCAATGCAGGAAACGTTGTTATGAAAAAAACCATGGTTGCCGGTGCAGCCCTGATTTTCGTTGCTGTCTCTTCCAGTGCTTTCGCAGCGCCGGAAGAAGCGGGTGCCGCAGCTGGCGCGCAGGCGGGAGCTATCTCCGCTGGCACGTCAACCGCTGTCGGTATCGGCGCACTTGGCGCGTTAGTCGGGCTCGGCATTGCTGCTTCTGGCGGCGGTGACGGTGCAAATACCGGTACAACAACCACGACCACGACGAGTACCACTCGTTGATGGATACCCAATGCGTTCGGGGACCAGACAGAGGCTGAGCAGCCACGGCGGAACCACTGACCTCGGTGAGTGATCGGCTAAGCCATGCAGCACGCTGCGCTGGAACGCGAACCCTGCGGGTATAGGACCTTTAAACATAACCACACGCCTGTGTGGTTATTTTTACTTTGGCATGACTTATCAGGGACACACAGTGCGCCAACTTCCTCTGCTGCTCGCTTGCCTGCTGCTGCAGGCCTGCACACAAACGCAAAAAGGCCTTGAACAGACCCTCATGCTGGCCGTTAACGGGCCGGATGACGTCACCGTTACCGACCAGCAGGTCGATGCCCTGCCCTATGCCAGCCTCTATGCCCGCCTCAATGACGGCCCGCGAATCTTTGTGGTGCTTGGCTACAACGAAGCAGGCCAGCAGAAATGGGTGACGCAGGATCAGGCGATGCTGGTGACACAGCACGGCCGGCTGGTTAAAACCCTGGGGCTGCCTGATAACCTGCTTAGCGTTACTAATCTGCAGCAGGATCCGCTGGCGGACAGCCTGCACCTCCGCAACGGTGCCAGCTGGACCCGCATCATGCAGTGGACCGAACAGGGCAATGTCCGCGGCGGGACGATTCGCTCCACCTTCCAGCGCGGCACCGATGAAGTGCTGACCGTCGCGGGCAACCGCATCGCCTGCCGCGTCTGGCATGAGCAGGTGAGCCTCGACAGTAGCAACCGCGAGTGGGAAAACACCTTCTGGATCGACAACAGCAGCGGCGATGTGGTGCAGGCCCGTCAGATGCTGGCGGCTGATGCCTTCCCCGTAGAGACCACCATTCTGAAGCCGGCGAAATCATGAAAAAAATTACACTCCTGCTGGCCGGATTGAGTCTGTTCAGCACTTCAGGCGCGCAGGCCGCTGCGCAGGTCACGGTCCATGCACCGCACAACGGCGCGCAGGCAGAGCTCAGCCAGGTCGCCGATCTGGCGCAGCTGGTCAGCCAGCCCGCACTTCAGCAATCGATCGACTGGCGCAGCAGCGTCATTGCGGAACGCGGCGCCAGCGCCGTCGCGCAGCAGCAGTATCAGCAGACGCTGGGCCAGTTACGCGCCTGGCGAGCCGACAGCAGTGGCGATCGTGCCGCCGCAATTGATGAAGTGATCCACCAGCTCAGTACGATAAAGGTCACCGGCCGTCAGTTCACCCCGCTCGACCCCGACTGGGTGCGTCTGCATCCGGCAGACAATCGCCGTCTTGAAGGCAGCTACGACCTCTATCTGCAAACCCGATCGGATTCCGTGTTACTGCTGGGTGCCATCGCCGGCGCGGGTAAGGTGAGCTGGCAACCGGGCCGGTCGGTACGCGACTATCTGGCCGATCACGCACGCCTGTCTGGCGCGGAACGAAATTTTGTCACGGTTATCGCGCCTTCAGGTGCGACGCAGCAGGTGCCGGTTGCTTACTGGAACCACCGTCACGCCGAAGTAGAGCCTGGCAGCATTATCTGGCTTGGCTTCTCATCGTGGAGCCTGCCCGGCGACTATGACGATCTGAATAACCGCATCCTTTCCGTTCTGACTCACCGGATACCAGACTGATGAAAAAACGTTATCTCTTCAGCCTGTTGGCTGTTTCTGTGGCGACAGCCTGTCAGGCGCAGGCGGAAACCTGGCCCGCGCCGGTGGGACCTTCACAATCTGATTTCGGTGGCGTTGGCCTGATGCAGGTGCCGACGGCACGCATGGCCAGAGAGGGCGAGTTCAGCCTGAACGCGCGCGACAACGATCAGTACCGCTATTACTCCGCGTCGCTGCAGTTGTTCCCGTGGCTGGAAACCACCGTGCGCTACACCGACGTGCGCACCCGCCGGTACAGCGCCGTGTCAGACTTCAGTGGCAACCAGAGCTACAAAGATAAAGCCTTCGATCTGAAGCTGCGTCTGTGGCAGGAAGGTTTCTGGCTGCCGGAAGTGGCGCTGGGTACCCGCGATCTTGGCGGTACCGGCCTGTTCGACAGTGAATATCTGGTCGCCAGCAAAGCATGGGGTCCATTTGATTTTACGCTCGGCCTCGGCTGGGGTTATCTCGGCAACAGCGGCACGGTTAAGAACCCGTTCTGCTCCTACAGCGACAGCTACTGTCAGCGTCCGCGGGTCGGCGAAGCCGGATCGATCAATGGCTCGCAGATGTTCCATGGCCCGACGGCCTTCTTTGGCGGCGTCGAGTATCAGACGCCGTGGCAGCCGCTGCGGCTGAAGATGGAGTATGAAGGCAACGATTATCAGGATGATTTCGCCGGCCGGCTGACGCAGAACAGCAAGGTTAACGTCGGGGCGATCTATCGCGTCACCGACTGGGCCGATATCAATGCCAGCTACGAGCGCGGCAACACCTTTATGTTTGGCGTGACCATCCGCACCAACTTTAACGATCTGCGCCAGGCGCATATCGACAGCGAGAAACCGGCCTATAACCCGCAGCCTCAGCCGAAGCTGCTGGAGCCAACCGTGGTCGGTAATCAGCTGACGGAGCTGAAGTACAATGCGGGACTCGACGGTCCACGTATTCAGACCAAAGGCCACACGCTGTATGTTTCCGGCGAGCAGACCAAATATCGTGATACGCAGGAAGGGGTCGATCGCGCTAACCGCATCGTCATGAATCACCTGCCAGCGGACATTGATACCATCAGCGTCACCGAGTCCCGTTTCAATATGCCGCAGGTCACCACCGTGACGCCGGTTGCCAGCCTGCATAATACGCTGGCCGGTTATCCGCTGGGCCATGAACAGCCGCTGCAGCAGACGCGTGAAAATCCGGTCGATCCCGGCCAGACCGAACAGGGGATGTTTATTCGTAAAGATCGCCTGAACTACAGTCTGTCGCCGGTGCTCAATCAGTCGGTAGGCGGCCCGGAAAGCTTCTACATGTATCAGGTTGGCGTAATGGCTAACGCTGATTACTGGCTGACCGATCACCTGCTGGTGGGCGGTAGCCTGTTCGGTAACCTCGCCAACAACTATGACAAGTTCAACTACAACGGCGCACCGGCGGATTCCAGCCTGCCACGCGTGCGGACCCATATCCGCGACTACGTTGAGAACAACGTCTACGTCAACGACCTGCAGGCCAACTATATGGGCCACCTCGGTAATGGCTTCTATGGTCAGCTGTATGGCGGTTATCTTGAGACCATGTATGGCGGCGTGGGCGGCGAGCTGCTCTATCGTCCGGTTGATGCTAACTGGGCGGTGGGCGTTGATGCCAACTATGTCCGGCAGCGTGACTGGGACAACATGATGGAGTTTACCCGTTACAAAGCCTCAACCGGCAACCTGACCGCTTACTGGCGTCCGTGGTTCATGCAGGATGTGCTGGTGAAAACCAGCGTCGGTCAGTATCTGGCGAAAGATAAGGGTGTCACGGTAGACGTGTCGAAACGCTTCGACAGCGGTGTGATGGTGGGCGTCTATGCCACCAAAACTAACGTGTCGTCTGAAGAGTATGGCGAAGGTGACTTTACCAAAGGGTTCTACATCTCCATCCCGATGGATCTGTTCACCGTGACCCCAACTCGCGGTCGTGCGCAGGTTAACTGGGTGCCATTGACGCGTGATGGTGGTCAGATGCTGGGCCGTAAGTACCAGCTGTATGATTTAACCTCCGATCGCGACGCGCGTTTCAATTAAGCAGGACGCGGCACCAGGCCTGATGCGCGTCAGTTGAGCGACAGGTGATAATGCAGTCTGGTGCCGTTCAGGGGCTGGCCTGCTCTGAAGCCTGAGTGCGTGTTGTTAAAAAGGGCACGATGGTAGAGGCCTGAGCGCCGCTGAAAGGGCTATCCGCAGCGCTGAGGCGTGACGTTGAGCCAGAACGCCACGCCGGGAAGCGTGGAGAGTTCGGGGCCGGCCTGGGAAGGCCGATCCCCGAACGGTTCGTCGGCACGACGTCAAAGCCGAAGGCACCGCGCAGCGGCGCGAGGATGGCCCGGCAGCAGCGGAGCTCAGGCCCGCACTGCGGCACGCCTGCCCAGAAAAAAGCCGCCACGTCTGACCGTGACAGCCTTTGCAAATTTAACCTTAACTGACGAGCATCAGGCCCTCAGCCCGCTTTTTTATTTAGTCCGCGTCGTAGCCGAGATTCGGTGCCAGCCAGCGCTCGACCTCGGTCACCGACATCCCTTTGCGCGCCGCATAATCCTCTACCTGGTCGCGCTGAATCTGTGCCACAGCGAAGTAGCGGCTATCAGGATGGCTGAAATACCAGCCGGAGACCGCTGCGCCTGGCCACATGGCAAAGGATTCGGTCAGCTGCATACCGGTCTGCTTTTCCACATCCAGCAGACTCCAGATCGCCGCTTTCTCGGTGTGCTCCGGACAGGCGGGATAGCCAGGTGCCGGACGTATGCCCTGATAATTTTCGCGAATCAACTCTTCGTTACTGAGGTTTTCGTTGGGCGCGAAGCCCCAGATCACTTTACGCACCCGCTCATGCAGATATTCCGCAAAGGCTTCGGCCAGCCGGTCAGCCAGCGCTTTCACCATGATCTTGTTGTAGTCGTCATGCTGACGATCGTACGCCTCTGCCAGCGCATCCTCTTCCAGCCCGCCGGTTACCGCGAAGGCACCGAGATAATCCGCTTTGCCGCTCGATTTAGGTGCGACAAAGTCCGCCAGGCAGTAGTTGGCGAAGTCGCTTTTTTCGGTCTGCTGACGTAAGTGATGACTCACTACTCGTACCTCGCTGCGGCGCTCATCGCGATAGATCTCGATGTCATCGCCGACCCGGTTAGCCGGGAAAATACCGACCACACCGCGCGGTTTCAGCAGTGCCTGCTGGCTTAGCTGATCCAGCATCGCATTCGCATCGGCGAACAGACGCTGCGCCTCTTCTCCCACCACGTCATCCTCAAGGATGCGCGGATATTTACCGGCCAGCGACCAGGTCATAAAGAACGGCGTCCAGTCAATGTAGTTGCGCAGCGTTTCAATGCTGGCTTCGACCGGGCTGACGCCGGGACGATGCGGCACCGGCGGCGTATAGCTCTGCCAGTCAATCGAGGTGGCGTTGTCGCGGGCCGCCTGCAATGACACCGGCGGCGTACGCGGTTTTTTACGCGCGTGCTGAATACGCACGGTTTCGTACTCTTTGCGGGTCCGCGCCACAAAATCGTCTCTCAGCGTAGCGGAGAGCAGCGAGGACACCACGCCGACGGTGCGCGAGGCGTTCTGTACGTAAACCGTCGGACCGCTGTAGTTCTGCTCAATCTTCACCGCGGTATGCGCTTTGGAGGTGGTTGCGCCACCAATCAGCAGCGGTAAGGTGAAGCCCTGCCGCTCCATCTCCTTTGCCATATTGACCATCTCATCCAGCGATGGGGTAATCAGGCCGGACAGACCAATGATGTCGGCATTCACTTCACGCGCCGTTTTCAGGATCTTCTCGCCCGGCACCATCACGCCGAGGTCAATAATTTCGTAGTTGTTGCATTGCAGCACCACGCCAACGATATTCTTTCCGATGTCATGCACATCGCCTTTCACCGTGGCCAGCACGATTTTACCGTTGCTGCGTCCCGCCTCTTTACTGGCTTCGATAAACGGCTCCAGATAGGCCACCGCCTGCTTCATTACGCGCGCCGATTTCACCACCTGCGGCAGGAACATCTTGCCTTCGCCAAACAGATCGCCGACCACGTTCATGCCGGACATCAGCGGGCCTTCAATCACCTCGATCGGACGTGGCACCTGCTGACGCGCCTCTTCGGTATCCTGCTCAATAAATTCGGTAATGCCTTTGACCAGCGAATATTCCAGTCGCTTCACCACGTCCCAGCTGCGCCACTCCGCCAGCTGTTTCTCCTGGGAGCCGTCACTTTTGCCGCCGCGGTATTTTTCCGCCAGATCCAGTAACCGCTCGGTGCCGTCATCGCGCCGGTTAAGGATCACATCCTCTACCGCGTCGCGCAGTTCCGCCGGCAGATCGTCATAAATCGCCAGCTGACCGGCGTTGACGATACCCATATCCATGCCTTTCCGGATGGCGTAGTAGAGGAATACCGCGTGTATCGCTTCGCGCACCGGATCGTTGCCGCGGAACGAAAACGACACGTTGGAGACGCCGCCAGAAATCATCGCGTGCGGCAGTTCGCGCTTGATATCTTCACAGGCGCCGATGAAATCCATCGCGTAGTTGTTGTGCTCATCAATGCCGGTCGCCACCGCAAAGATGTTGGGATCGAAGATGATATCTTCCGGTGGGAAACCGACCTGCTCGGTCAGGATGCGGTAGGCGCGGCGACAAATTTCAATTTTACGGGCGCGGGTATCCGCCTGGCCCACTTCATCAAATGCCATCACCACCATCGCCGCGCCGTAGCGGCGGACCTGACGCGCATGATGAATAAAAGCCGCTTCTCCCTCTTTCATCGAGATAGAGTTAACGATGCCTTTACCCTGAATGCACTGCAGCCCTTTCTCAATCACCTCCCATTTTGAGGAGTCGATCATAATGGGGACGCGGGCAATATCTGGCTCACCGGCAATCAGATTGAGGAAGCGCACCATCGCCGCTTCGGCGTCGAGCATCCCCTCATCCATATTGATGTCGATGATCTGCGCACCGCTTTCAACCTGCTGCAGCGCCACTTCCAGCGCTTCGTTATATTTCTCTTCTTTAATCAGCCGTTTGAATTTTGCTGAACCGGTGACGTTGGTCCGTTCGCCGACGTTAACAAACAGCGATTCGGCGGTGATGTTGAGCGGCTCAAGGCCGGCCAGGCGGCAGGCAACCGGGATGTCCGGCAGCTTGCGCGGGGCAACGCCCTCCACGGCCGCCACCATGGCGGCGATGTGCTGCGGTGTGGTCCCGCAACAGCCGCCGATAATATTCAGGAAGCCCGAGGTTGCCCATTCACCAATCTGCTGCGCCATCAGCGCCGCGTCGAGATCGTATTCGCCAAAGGCATTAGGTAAACCGGCGTTCGGGTGCGCCGTGACGTAGCCCTCGGCGATGCGCGACAGCTCCGCCACATACTGACGCAGCTCATCCGGTCCCAGCGCACAGTTCAGGCCAAAGGAGAGCGGCTCAGCGTGACGCAGGGAGTTGTAAAAGGCTTCGGTGGTCTGGCCGGAGAGCGTTCGCCCGGAGGCATCGGTGATGGTGCCAGAGATCATCAGCGGCAGCGTCACGCCGAGCGCTTCCATCTCGGTCTGCACCGCATAGATGGCCGCTTTGGCGTTCAGCGTATCAAAGACCGTTTCGATCATGATGATGTCGGAACCGCCCTCCACCAGCGCGCGGGTCGATTCGCGGTAGGCCTCCACCAGTTGATTAAAAGTGACGTTGCGGTAGGCGGGATCGTTAACATCGGGCGAGATCGAGCAGGTACGGTTTGTAGGTCCGAGCACACCTGCGACATAGCGCGGGCGATCCGGCGTTTTTGCCGTCCATTCATCGGCACAGGCACGCGCCAGACGGGCTGCTTCGTAGTTGATCTCTGCCGATAACGCTTCCATCTGATAATCCGCCATTGCGATGGCGGTGGCGTTAAAGGTATTGGTTTCGAGAATATCGGCACCGGCAGCCAGATAGGCGTCGTGGATCTCGCGGATCACCGCCGGTTTACTCAATACCAGCAGATCGTTGTTGCCTTTAAGATCGCAGGGCCAGTCGGCAAAACGGCTGCCGCGAAAATCCTGTTCATCCAGCTTATAGCTCTGGATCATGGTGCCCATACCGCCGTCCAACACCATAATGCGTTGTGCGAGTTGCTGATGTAGTGCGTCGATTTTATTGCTCACTGTTGGCCCATCCGCGTCAATCTGCTGGCTGAAATAGCTGTTCCTCATTCTGTCACAAGCGGGTTAACCCACAAAGCAACCTTAGCTGAGACATTTTCAGGTCGGCCGCTAACAGGTCTGACCAGAAAACCAGCGTTTGCAAAGCGCGTGATTAAAACGAAAATGATTTCCACATTCCTAAGGAGATTCGATCATGGCGACGCCTGTTCCCGTAAAGCGCGGCAAAAAACCTCGCGGCACTGCTGCCACTGCCGCACCCGCGGGCGGCCAGGTGCAATCCCTGACCCGCGGCCTGACGCTGCTGGAGCTGATTGCCGACTCGCACGGCAGCGTGGCGCTGACTGAACTGGCGCAGCAGGCCGGGTTACCCAACTCCACGACGCATCGTTTGCTCAGCACCATGCAGCAGCAGGGCTTTGTCCGTCAGGTGGGCGATCTGGGATTGTGGACCATCGGCGCGCACGCCTTTGTGGTGGGCAGCAGTTTTCTGCAAAGTCGTAACCTGCTGGCGCTGGTGCATCCGGTGCTGCGCAGCCTGATGGAGGCCTCGGGCGAAACGGTTAATCTGGCGGTACTGGATCTCAGCGATCATCAGGCGGTGATCATCGATCAGGTGCAATGTACTCAGCTGATGCGCATGTCCGCGCCGATCGGCGGCAAGCTGCCCATGCACGCGTCGGGAGCAGGCAAAGCGTTCCTGGCCCATCTCAGCGATGAGCAGGTTACCACGCTGCTGCATCAGAAAGGGTTGCATTACTACACGCCGAAGACCCTGATGTCGCCGCAGAGCCTGAAAGAGAATCTGGCCCAGGTACGTAAAGCGGGCTTCTCGTTTGATGATGAAGAGCACGCGCTCGGACTGCGTTGTGTCGCGGCACCGATCTATGACGAGCACGGCGAGGCGTTTGCCGCCCTCTCTATCTCCGGTCCAATCGCCCGGATGACCGACGATCGCATTACCGAGCTGGGTGCGCTGGTGATCCGGGAAGCGCGTCAGGTCACGCTGGCGTACAGTGGCCGCTGATCGCCTCCGTCGCGTAACGTACGCTGAAGCGCTGCGCCTGCCGCCAGGCGATGATTTCTTCAACATGGCCTTCGGCAATGCGTTGTTGCTGGGCTCGCCACCAGCGGGCTTCGAAGATCTCAGGATGCAGTTCCAGTAGCAAGGCACCGGTGGCGGCATCGCTGCATAAGGCGTAGCGGAAGGTCTCCGGAAACACATCGTCCGGCCCGACGCTATACCAGGGCTCGGCGCTGAGCTCATCCTCTTCGTAGCGTGCGGCCGGCACTTCACGGAAGTTCAGCTCCTGCATCGGCCGGATCTCATCGTAATCGTAAAACACCACCCGGCCATGGCGGGTTATGCCGAAGTTTTTAAACAGCATGTCGCCCGGAAAGATATTGGCTGCCGCCAGCTGCCGGATGGCATTGCCATACTCCTCAATCGCCTGGCGCCGTTGCGCAGCACTGGCCTGGGCCAGATAGAGGTTAAGCGGCTGCATACGCCGCTCCAGCCACAGATGCCGAATGATCAGCCGGTCGCCTTCAATCTGCAGCTTCTCCGCCGCACAGGCGTTCAGCTCCGCCAGCAGTTCTGGCGAGATACGCGCCAGCGGCAAGGCAAACTGCTCAAACTCCTGAGTATCCGCCATCCGTCCGACACGATCGTGCTCTTTGACCTGCTGATAGCAGGCACGCACCTGCGCTTCCGTCACCTCTTTTTGCGGCGCGAAGCGATCTTTAATCACCTTAAACACCCGATCAAAGCCCGGCAGCGTGAAGACCAGCATCACCATGCCGCGAATGCCCGGTGCGATCTCAAAGGCGGCCGTATTCTGCTCCAGCGCCTGCAGATATTCACGGTAACTTTCGGTTTTGCCATGCTTCTGGCAGCCAATCGCCATATAACGTTCGGCCAGGGTCTTGGCGGGCAGAATCGGTTGCAGCCACGCCACCAGCGCTGCCGGCATCGGCGCATAGATCATGAAATAGGCGCGGGCGAAACCAAACACAATACTGGCGTCATCCACCTCCGTCAGACAGGTATCGATCCAGAGTTCGCCCGCCTCACTGCGCTGAATCGGCAACAGGCAGGGATGGATGGCGTCCGGCAGGTGCAGGCGCGCCACCAGCCAGGCGGTTTTATTGCGATAAAACAGCTCACAACTGACTTCAAGCCAGCCCTGATCCAGATGAGAAAAGCGCGTCTGCAGATGACGGACAATCCATCCGACATCCCGTTCGCGCTGCTGCCACGGCAGCGTTAACGGCAAATCGCGCAGCACCTGCTCGATCAACGCCCGCCAGCCCTGCTGCGGATGATAGCCGCGCGCCAGCGGACGCGACGGGCTGCCCGGTGCCGAAGGTGATTGAGAGCTGAAGATAAACAGCCGTTCCGGCTGCAGATCGGCATGGCCATGCAGCCGGCAGTAGACCGAATTAAAGAAGCTCTCGGCAATTTCATAACGTGGATAGCCCGGCAATAAACTTTCATAGTGGCTTTTTACCCGCAGCCAGAACGCCTCATCCCAGCAGGCTGCGCCGTTCAGCACCCGCAGCTGATCGGCAACCAGCCCGACATGGTGATCGTAGAGATGAATTCTCGCTTTCATGGCCTGCTGCACTGCCTGCCATTCTGCCTGTTCAAAGCGCTGCTGAGCCCCGGCCGTGATGTCGAGAAAACGGCCATATTGTGCGTCGAAGCCCTGCAGGATGGTGTGTGCAATCAGCGATTCGCGTGGCGGCATTTTCAGCTCCGGTAAAGCCCGCCCGCGGCGTGCCGGGCGGAAGTCAGTCTGTCAGGGATTCACTCAGAACTGGTGCTCTTCGGTCGAACCGGTCAGCGCCGTTACCGACGATTTACCGCCCTGAATGGTGGTGGTGACCCGGTCAAAATAGCCGGTGCCCACTTCCTGCTGATGCGATGAGAAGCTGTAACCGCGATCGCGGGCGGCAAATTCGGGCTGCTGCACTTTCTCAACGTAGTGGCGCATACCCTCGCCCTGCGCATAAGCATGGGCCAGGTCAAACATGTTGAACCACATGCTGTGGATACCGGCCAGCGTGATGAACTGGAAGCGATATCCCATCTCGCTGAGCGCCTGCTGAAAGCGGGCGATGGTGCGATCGTCGAGGTTCTTTTTCCAGTTGAATGACGGTGAACAGTTGTAGGCCAGCAGCTTGCCAGGGAAGCGCGCATGAATCGCATCGGCAAAACGCTGCGCCATCGCCAGATCCGGCGTTGAGGTTTCACACCACAGAATGTCAGCGTACGGGGCATAGGCCAGCCCGCGACTGATCGCCTGCTCAATCCCGGCGTTAGTGCGGAAGAATCCTTCGGCGGTACGGTCACCACAGATAAAGGGACGGTCGTACTCATCGCAGTCTGAGGTAATCAGATCGGCCGCATCGGCATCAGTGCGCGCCAGCAGCAGCGTGGGGACGCCCATGACATCGGCCGCCAGCCGTGCCGCCACCAGTTTTTGTATCGCTTCCTGAGTCGGCACCAGCACTTTACCGCCCATATGACCGCATTTTTTCACCGCCGCCAGCTGATCTTCAAAGTGGACGGCCGCCGCGCCCGCCTGAATCATCGCTTTCATCAGCTCAAACGCATTCAGCACGCCGCCAAAACCGGCTTCCGCATCGGCGACAATCGGCAGAAAGAAGTCGGTATAGCGACTGTCGCCCGCTTCAATCCCGCTGGACCACTGAATCTGATCGGCGCGTTGAAAGGTCTGATTAATGCGCGTCACCACTTCCGGCACGGAGTTAACCGGATAGAGTGACTGATCGGGATACATCTGGCCCGCCACGTTAGCGTCGGCGGCCACCTGCCAGCCAGAGAGGTAGATCGCCTCAATCCCCGCTTTCGCCTGCTGCAAAGCCTGCCCGCCACTTAATGCGCCGAGGCTGTTGATGTAGCCCTTTTTCGCCTCTCCATTAAGCAGCGCCCACAGTTTTTCCGCGCCGCGCTGGGCCAGAGTACAGGCGGGCTGTACCGAGCCGCGCAGATTCACCACCTCTGCCGCACTGTAAGGACGGGTGATGCCTGCCCAGCGCGGGTGCTGCCAGTGCTGTTCGAGTTGCTGGATTTGTTGAGTACGTGTCATGGCAATGTCTCCGAGAGTCAGGGGATCAGGCGATAGCCCGGCAGAGTGAGGAATGAGACCAGCTCGCGTTCGGTGGTGATTTGCGCCATCAGCTGCGCCGCTTCGCCATAGCGACCGGCACTGAATTGGGTTTCGCCCAGGTTCTGCTGCAACAGGTGGAGTTCTTCGTTTAGCCAGCGCAGAAACAGTTCAGCGGTGACCTGCTGACCACTGCTTAGTGTTTGCTGATGACGTATCCACTGCCAGATTGAGGTACGGGCTATCTCTGCCGTGGCGGCATCCTCCATCAGGCCATCAATCGGTACGCAGCCGTTGCCACTGATCCAGGCTTCAAGGTATTGCAGCGCCACGCGGATATTGGCGCGCATGCCCGCTTCCGTGCGTTCACCGGTACAGGGCGCCAGCAGCGCCGCCGCCTCGATCGGCGCATCCTCTTCCCGAGTGACCGATAACTGATTAGGCCGGTTGCCCAGCACCGCATCAAACACCGCTATGGCGGTATCCGCCAGGCCGGGATGCGCAATCCAGGTGCCATCATGACCATTGTCCGCTTCCCGCTGCTTATCCTCTGTAACGCGTTGCAGTACCCAGGCATTACGCGCCGGATCTTTACTTGGGATCAGGGCTGACATACCGCCCATCGCAAACGCACCGCGTCGGTGACAGGTTTTGATCAGCAGGCGTGAATAGGCATCCAGGAAGGGCTGAGCCATGGTGACGGACTGACGATCCGGCAGTACCCGATCCGCATGCTGTTTCAGCGTTTTGATATAGCTGAAGATGTAATCCCAGCGGCCACAGTTAAGGCCGACGATGTGATCGCGCAGACTCCACAGGATCTCATCCATCTGGAAGACCGCCGGCAGGGTTTCAATCAGTACCGTGGCTTTGATGGTGCCGCGCGGCAGATCGAATCGATCTTCGCTGAAACTGAAGATCTCACGCCACCAGGCGACTTCCTGCCAGCTTTCGGTTTTGGGCAGATAAAAATAGGGGCCGCTGCCTTTCGCCAGCAACGGATGAACGTTGTGAAAGAAGTAGAGCGCGAAATCAAACAAGCCGGCGGGAATCGGATTGCCCTGCCAGCTGACATGCTTTTCCGACAGATGCAGTCCGCGCACCCGACACATCAGCACGGCGGGATCGGCGCGCAGCTGGTAAATTTTACCGGCGTCGCTGGTATAACTGAGGCTGCCCTGTACCGCTTCACGCAGGGTCAGTTGTCCCTCAATCAGCTTATTCCACTCCGGCGACAGTGAATCCTCAAAATCCGCCATAAAAACTTTTACGTTCGCATTCAGGGCGTTAATGACCATTTTGCGATCCGGCGGGCCGGTTATTTCAACCCGGCGATCTTGTAAGTCTGCCGGAATCGAACGGATCGTCCACTCACTAGCTCGAATGGAAGCTGTTTCCATATCGAAGTCTGGAAGATAGCCCCGATCGTATTGCTGCTGTCGCTGCTGGCGGACCATCAGTAACGCGTCACGCTGTGAGGCAAAGCGCGTCACCAGCGCATCTAAAAACAGAATCGCCTCGGCAGTAAGAAGCTGTTGTTCGGCGTGGTTAAAGGGCTGGCTGAAGGTCAGGGTATGGCTGATCACAGAATCTGTCATGCTGGCGCTCTCCTGTATTCAGAGGATCGAATAACGCGGATCCCCGGATCGACTGTTTTGTACACTACAGGATCAGAGCATATGCATTTAATTTATTAAATCAAAAACTATTTCCATTTTATTAGTTAAACATACTTATCCGATTGTTTTTAATGCAATTAAAGTTAGAAACTTTAAGGGAACAGTTTTCATCGCATCATTCAGGCGAAAAAAAACCGTGTCGCCAGCGGCTAACACGGTTCAGTTGAGGATAATCCCGGCCCTATTCGAGAGTAGGATTCATACGGCGTAAATCAAACGGTGTGATCTGGTAGACGTAATAGTTAAGCCAGTTGGAGAACAGCAGATTGCCATGACTACGCCAGGCGGCACGCGGCGGCAATGCCGGATTATCCTGCGGGAAGTAGTTATAAGGCACCTCAGGATTGAGGCCGGCTTCATAGTCACGGTGATATTCACCCGATAAGGTCAGTGCGTCATATTCCGGATGGCCGGTAACAAACACCAGTCGTTTGTCTTTACTCGCCATCAGGTAAGCGCCGGTTTGTTCCGATTCAGCAAATAATTCCAGATCGGTGTAATCAGTGATCAACTGGGTCGGAAAATCGGCATAACGTGAGTGCGGTGCCAGGAAATTATCATCAAATCCGCGGGTCAGTAAGGCATGCGGATGCAAGATTTGATGTTCAAAGACACCAGACAGCTTGTTGTGCCGGGTCTGCTTTGGAATGCCATACAATATATTCAATGCTGCCTGGACTGCCCAGCAAACAAACAGCGTTGAGGTGACATGCTCTTTGGCCCAGTGCAGCACACGCTGGATCTGTGGCCAGTACGCCACATCATTAAAATCGACCAGCCCCAGCGGGGCACCTGTCACGATTAAGCCATCAAAGTTGTCGTGCTGAATATCTTCAAAATTACAGTAGAAGTTATTGAGGTGCTCAGTTGGCGTGTTACGTGACTCCCGGCTGTCGATGCGTAACAGCTGAATATCGATCTGTAATGGCGAGTTGGAAAGCAGACGCAGAAACTGATTCTCCGTTTCGATCTTTTTCGGCATCAGATTCAGTATGAGCACTTTAAGCGGGCGGATCTCCTGAACACTGGCGCGCGACGATGTCATCACAAAGACATTTTCGTCACGCAAAAAATTCACTGCCGGTAATTCGTCGGGAACCCTGATTGGCATAACCTGCTCACCTCTTACAACCATATAAACGTTTAGACATCCAGATGCCCAACATTAGCCTGGTGGCTGTATAATGTCGAGGGTTCATGCGGAAAATGAAAATGTTTCAGCTTAAAGTGGCAAATAGCAGACGTAAAAAAGCCCCGCACTGCTGTGCGGGGCTTCTTCACTGGTATGATGCCTGGCAGTTCCCTACTCTCGCATGGGGAGACCCCACACTACCATCGGCGCTACGGCGTTTCACTTCTGAGTTCGGCATGGGGTCAGGTGGGACCACCGCGCTACAGCCGCCAGGCAAATTCTTTGTGCTCTGTCCTGTGTCTTTTGTGCTGATGCTGCGTTGGCCGCCCTCCCGCTACTCCGTCACATACTTCAGTATGCTCCTTCGTATCGCTCGGTTGCCGCCTTGCCTCAGCGCAAAATCCTCCGGACCCGGGTCCGCAGGACACAAACGTATCCGGTAACAAGCTGAAAATCTGTCTCTCAAAAACGCCTCTGGCGTTGTAAGGTTAAGCCTCACGGGTCATTAGTACCGGTTAGCTCAACGCATCGCTGCGCTTACACACCCGGCCTATCAACGTCGTCGTCTTCAACGTCCCTTCAGGACTCTCAAGGAGTCAGGGAGAACTCATCTCGGGGCAAGTTTCGTGCTTAGATGCTTTCAGCACTTATCTTTTCCGCACTTAGCTACCGGGCAATGCCATTGGCATGACAACCCGAACACCAGTGGTGCGTTCACTCCGGTCCTCTCGTACTAGGAGCAACCCCCCTCAATTCTCCAGCGCCCACGGCAGATAGGGACCGAACTGTCTCACGACGTTCTAAACCCAGCTCGCGTACCACTTTAAACGGCGAACAGCCGTACCCTTGGGACCTACTTCAGCCCCAGGATGTGATGAGCCGACATCGAGGTGCCAAACACCGCCGTCGATATGAACTCTTGGGCGGTATCAGCCTGTTATCCCCGGAGTACCTTTTATCCGTTGAGCGATGGCCCTTCCATTCAGAACCACCGGATCACTATGACCTGCTTTCGCACCTGCTCGAGCCGTCACTCTCGCAGTCAAGCCAGCTTATGCCATTGCACTAACCTCACGATGTCCGACCGTGATTAGCTGACCTTCGTGCTCCTCCGTTACGCTTTAGGAGGAGACCGCCCCAGTCAAACTACCCACCAGACACTGTCCGCACCCCGGATCACGGGGCCACGTTAGAACATCAAACATTAAAGGGTGGTATTTCAAGGTTGGCTCCACGCAGACTGGCGTCTGCGCTTCAAAGCCTCCCACCTATCCTACACATCAAGGCTCAATGTTCAGTGTCAAGCTGTAGTAAAGGTTCACGGGGTCTTTCCGTCTTGCCGCGGGTACACTGCATCTTCACAGCGAGTTCAATTTCACTGAGTCTCGGGTGGAGACAGCCTGGCCATCATTACGCCATTCGTGCAGGTCGGAACTTACCCGACAAGGAATTTCGCTACCTTAGGACCGTTATAGTTACGGCCGCCGTTTACCGGGGCTTCGATCAAGAGCTTCTCCTTGCGGATAACCCCATCAATTAACCTTCCGGCACCGGGCAGGCGTCACACCGTATACGTCCACTTTCGTGTTTGCACAGTGCTGTGTTTTTAATAAACAGTTGCAGCCAGCTGGTATCTTCGACTGGCTTCGGCTCGGGGAGCGAGTCCCTCCACCTACGCGCCAGCGTGCCTTCTCCCGAAGTTACGGCACCATTTTGCCTAGTTCCTTCACCCGAGTTCTCTCAAGCGCCTTGGTATTCTCTACCTGACCACCTGTGTCGGTTTGGGGTACGATTTTGTGTTACCTGATGCTTAGAGGCTTTTCCTGGAAGCAGGGCATTTATCACTTCAGCACCGTAGTGCCTCGTCGTCACGCCTCAGTGTAAAGTGAACCGGATTTGCCTGGAACACACACCTACACGCTTAAACCGGGACAACCGTCGCCCGGCCGATATAGCCTTCTCCGTCCCCCCTTCGCAGTAACACCAAGTACAGGAATATTAACCTGTTTCCCATCGACTACGCCTTTCGGCCTCGCCTTAGGGGTCGACTCACCCTGCTCCGATTAACGTTGAACAGGAACCCTTGGTCTTCCGGCGAGCGGGCTTTTCACCCGCTTTATCGTTACTTATGTCAGCATTCGCACTTCTGATACCTCCAGCATGCCTCACAGCACACCTTCGACGGCTTACAGAACGCTCCCCTACCCAACAACGCATAAGCGTCGCTGCCGCAGCTTCGGTGCATGGTTTAGCCCCGTTACATCTTCCGCGCAGGCCGACTCGACCAGTGAGCTATTACGCTTTCTTTAAATGATGGCTGCTTCTAAGCCAACATCCTGGCTGTCTGTGCCTTCCCACATCGTTTCCCACTTAACCATGACTTTGGGACCTTAGCTGGCGGTCTGGGTTGTTTCCCTCTTCACGACGGACGTTAGCACCCGCCGTGTGTCTCCCGTGATAACATTCTTCGGTATTCGCAGTTTGCATCGGGTTGGTAAGCCGGGATGGCCCCCTAGCCGAAACAGTGCTCTACCCCCGAAGATGAGTTCACGAGGCGCTACCTAAATAGCTTTCGGGGAGAACCAGCTATCTCCCGGTTTGATTGGCCTTTCACCCCCAGCCACAGGTCATCCGCTAATTTTTCAACATTAGTCGGTTCGGTCCTCCAGTTAGTGTTACCCAACCTTCAACCTGCCCATGGCTAGATCACCGGGTTTCGGGTCTATACCCTGCAACTTAACGCCCAGTTAAGACTCGGTTTCCCTGCGGCTCCCCTATACGGTTAACCTTGCTACAGAATATAAGTCGCTGACCCATTATACAAAAGGTACGCAGTCACCCCATAAAGAGGCTCCCACTGCTTGTACGTACACGGTTTCAGGTTCTGTTTCACTCCCCTCGCCGGGGTTCTTTTCGCCTTTCCCTCACGGTACTGGTTCACTATCGGTCAGTCAGGAGTATTTAGCCTTGGAGGATGGTCCCCCCATATTCAGACAGGATACCACGTGTCCCGCCTTACTCATCGAGCTCACAGCATGTGTGTTTTTGTGTACGGGAGTATCACCCTGTACCCTGCGACTTTCCAGACGCTTCCACTAACACACAAGCTGATTCAGGCTCTGGGCTGCTCCCCGTTCGCTCGCCGCTACTGGGGGAATCTCGGTTGATTTCTTTTCCTCGGGGTACTTAGATGTTTCAGTTCCCCCGGTTCGCCTTGCAGCACTATGTATTCATGCTGCAATGATGCACTGAGTGCACCGGGTTTCCCCATTCGGACATCGACGGCTGTAGCGGTTCATATCACCTTACCGTCGCTTTACGCAGATTAGCACGTCCTTCATCGCCTCTGACTGCCAGGGCATCCACCGTGTACGCTTAGTCGCTTAACCTCACAACCCACAGGCGTTTTTCAACGCTGCGTGTTGCAAGCATTTGAGAGACTCGAACATATCGTGTTTTTCATTCTTATTACGGAGAATGAAAACGACATGTCGTTTCAATTTTCAGCTTGTTCCGGATTGTTAAAGAGCAAATATCTTAAACATGACTCGTAAGTCATCTTTAAGATATGTGGGCAACACCTTTCACCTGTCACCAAGCAAGTGGCGTCCCCTAGGGGATTCGAACCCCTGTTGCCGCCGTGAAAGGGCGGAGTCCTAACCGCTAGACGAAGGGGACACGATAGTGTCGCGACTTCGCAGCCGTCTTGCTCATTACTTTTCTATCAGACAATCTGTGTGAGCACTACGCGGGAAGGTATCTTCAGGTAAGGAGGTGATCCAACCGCAGGTTCCCCTACGGTTACCTTGTTACGACTTCACCCCAGTCATGAATCACAAAGTGGTAAGCGCCCTCCCGAAGGTTAAGCTACCTACTTCTTTTGCAACCCACTCCCATGGTGTGACGGGCGGTGTGTACAAGGCCCGGGAACGTATTCACCGTGGCATTCTGATCCACGATTACTAGCGATTCCGACTTCACGGAGTCGAGTTGCAGACTCCGATCCGGACTACGACGCACTTTGTGAGGTCCGCTTGCTCTCGCGAGGTCGCTTCTCTTTGTATGCGCCATTGTAGCACGTGTGTAGCCCTACTCGTAAGGGCCATGATGACTTGACGTCATCCCCACCTTCCTCCGGTTTATCACCGGCAGTCTCCTTTGAGTTCCCGACCGAATCGCTGGCAACAAAGGATAAGGGTTGCGCTCGTTGCGGGACTTAACCCAACATTTCACAACACGAGCTGACGACAGCCATGCAGCACCTGTCTCAGCGTTCCCGAAGGCACCAATCCATCTCTGGAAAGTTCGCTGGATGTCAAGAGTAGGTAAGGTTCTTCGCGTTGCATCGAATTAAACCACATGCTCCACCGCTTGTGCGGGCCCCCGTCAATTCATTTGAGTTTTAACCTTGCGGCCGTACTCCCCAGGCGGTCGACTTAACGCGTTAGCTCCGGAAGCCACTCCTCAAGGGAACAACCTCCAAGTCGACATCGTTTACGGCGTGGACTACCAGGGTATCTAATCCTGTTTGCTCCCCACGCTTTCGCACCTGAGCGTCAGTCTTTGTCCAGGGGGCCGCCTTCGCCACCGGTATTCCTCCAGATCTCTACGCATTTCACCGCTACACCTGGAATTCTACCCCCCTCTACAAGACTCAAGCCTGCCAGTTTCAAATGCAGTTCCCAGGTTAAGCCCGGGGATTTCACATCTGACTTAACAGACCGCCTGCGTGCGCTTTACGCCCAGTAATTCCGATTAACGCTTGCACCCTCCGTATTACCGCGGCTGCTGGCACGGAGTTAGCCGGTGCTTCTTCTGCGGGTAACGTCAATCGACGCGGTTATTAACCACATCGCCTTCCTCCCCGCTGAAAGTACTTTACAACCCGAAGGCCTTCTTCATACACGCGGCATGGCTGCATCAGGCTTGCGCCCATTGTGCAATATTCCCCACTGCTGCCTCCCGTAGGAGTCTGGACCGTGTCTCAGTTCCAGTGTGGCTGGTCATCCTCTCAGACCAGCTAGGGATCGTCGCCTAGGTGGGCCATTACCCCGCCTACTAGCTAATCCCATCTGGGTTCATCCGATAGTGAGAGGCCCGAAGGTCCCCCTCTTTGGTCTTGCGACGTTATGCGGTATTAGCCACCGTTTCCAGTGGTTATCCCCCTCTATCGGGCAGATCCCCAGACATTACTCACCCGTCCGCCACTCGTCACCCAAGGAGCAAGCTCCTCTGTGCTACCGTCCGACTTGCATGTGTTAGGCCTGCCGCCAGCGTTCAATCTGAGCCATGATCAAACTCTTCAATTTAAGTTTGATTTGCTTAAACAAGTTAAGCGGTGCTCATCTGTAAAACGTCATAATGAATTTCATTATGTGTTCACTCGTGAGACTTGATATTTTTTTACGTCCGGAGACGCTGATATCAATCCTGCGAGTGCCCACACAGATTGTCTGATAAATTGTTAAAGAGCGGTGCGAGCAGCGGGTTAACCGTCTGTCGCGAGGTGGCGTATATTACGCTTTCCTCCTTCAGAGTCAACTTCTTTTTGAGAAGTTTTCTCCGGCGGCGCAGTCTCCTGTGCCTCTCAACCCGGCGGCCTGTAAGCCGTTGTTCCGTGTCGATGGAGGCGCATTATAGGGAGTTGTTCGGCAGGCGCAACCAGTAAATTGCATAAAAAAGACTGTTCGCTGCATTCCACAGCAAAACCCTCTGTTATACGCAGTTACACACAAAGTTATCCACATTCATCGGGCATAACGAATTTAGGCGAGCATCACGCAAACGTTTTCGCTACAATGCCCGGCGACGTAACGGATGCCCCTTTTCGGGGCGTTACCTGAAGTTTTCGATCTTTTCTTCTTATATAAGCAAAGGAAGGATCGTTAAGCTTGATGTAACGCTCTTATATACGCGAAACAAAGCCAAGGGATAAAACCACCATGCAACAACGTCGTCCTGTACGCCGCGCTCTGCTCAGTGTGTCTGACAAAGCCGGTATCCTCGAATTTGCTCAGGCGCTCGCTGACCGCGGTGTCGAGCTGCTCTCCACAGGTGGCACCGCTCGCCTGCTGGCAGATGCGGGCCTGCCTGTCACTGAAGTCTCTGACTACACCGGCTTCCCGGAAATGATGGATGGACGCGTCAAAACCCTGCACCCGAAAGTGCACGGCGGCATTCTCGGTCGTCGCGGCCAGGATGATGCCATCATGGCGCAGCACGACATCAGCCCAATCGACATGGTGGTGGTAAACCTCTATCCCTTTGCCCAGACGGTGGCACGTGAAGGATGCTCACTGGAAGATGCTGTTGAGAACATCGACATCGGAGGCCCGACGATGGTGCGCTCTGCGGCCAAGAACCATAAAGATGTGGCGATCGTCGTGAAGAGCAGCGACTACAAGGCTATCGTGGCCGAGATGGACGCCAACCAGAATGCCCTAACCCTTGAAACCCGCTTCGACCTCGCCATTAAAGCCTTCGAGCACACGGCGGCCTACGACAGCATGATCGCGAACTACTTTGGATCACTGGTGCCGGCTTATCATGGTGAACGCAGCCAGCCAGCCGGTCGCTTCCCGCGCACCCTTAACCTGAACTTCATTAAGAAGCAGGATATGCGTTATGGCGAAAACAGCCATCAGGATGCAGCCTTCTATATAGAAGAGAATGTCGTGGAAGCCTCCGTCGCGACCGCGCAGCAGGTTCAGGGCAAAGCGCTCTCCTATAACAACATCGCTGATACCGATGCGGCACTGGAGTGCGTTAAAGAGTTTAGCGAGCCCGCCTGTGTCATCGTCAAACATGCCAACCCTTGCGGCGTCGCGGTCGGTGATTCACTGCTGACGGCCTATGAGCGTGCCTGGCAGACCGATCCCACCTCCGCGTTTGGCGGCATCATCGCCTTTAACCGCGAGCTGGATGAAGCGACTGCTCAGGCCATTATCAGCCGTCAGTTTGTCGAAGTGATCATTGCGCCAGCGGTTTCCGAGGCCGCGCTGAAAATTACCGCGACCAAACAGAATGTCCGGGTGCTGATCTGCGGCCAGTGGCAAAACCGCGTGGCAGCGCTGGACTTCAAACGGGTTAATGGCGGCTTACTGGTGCAGGATCGCGATCTCGGGATGGTCGATGCCAGCCAGCTTCGCGTGGTCAGCAAACGCCAGCCCACCGAACAGGAGCTGCGTGATGCGCTGTTCTGCTGGAAAGTGGCGAAGTTCGTTAAGTCTAACGCCATTGTTTATGCGCGCGACAACATGACTATCGGTATTGGCGCCGGTCAGATGAGCCGCGTCTATTCCGCGAAGATTGCCGGTATTAAAGCGGGCGATGAAGGGCTGGAAGTGAAAGGCTCGGCCATGGCGTCTGACGCTTTCTTCCCGTTCCGCGATGGCATCGATGCGGCGGCAGCGGTGGGTATCAGCTGCGTGATTCAGCCTGGTGGCTCAATCCGTGATGACGAAGTGATCGCCGCAGCCGATGAGCATGGCATCGCGATGATCTTTACCGATATGCGCCACTTCCGCCATTAATCGTCTGGAGAGTGATAAATGAAAATTTTAGTAATTGGCAATGGCGGACGTGAGCACGCATTAGCCTGGAAAGCGGCGCAGTCTCCGCTGGCAGAAACTGTGTTTGTGGCACCGGGCAACGCTGGCACCGCATTAGAGCCCGCGCTGCAGAACGTGGCGATCGCTGCCACTGACATCCCTGCCCTGCTGGCCTTTGCCCAACGCGAAGCCATCGACCTGACCATCGTCGGCCCTGAAGCGCCACTGGTGGCGGGCGTGGTTGATGCCTTTCGCGCCGCAGGCCTGAACATTTTTGGCCCGACACAGGCAGCGGCTCAACTGGAAGGATCGAAAGCCTTCACCAAGGATTTCCTGGCTCGCCATCAGATCCCGAGTGCGGCCTATCAGAACTTCACCGAGGTTGAACCTGCGCTGGCCTATCTGCGTGAGAAAGGCGCGCCGATCGTGATTAAAGCGGATGGTCTGGCGGCGGGCAAAGGGGTGATTGTGGCGATGACGCTGCAGGAAGCGGAAGCGGCGGTTCAGGATATGCTGGCTGGCAACGCCTTTGGCGATGCGGGCCATCGCATTGTGATCGAAGAATTTCTCGACGGTGAAGAAGCCAGTTTCATCGTGATGGTCGATGGCGAGCATGTACTGCCAATGGCCACCAGCCAGGATCATAAACGTGTCGGCGATGGCGACACCGGCCCGAACACTGGCGGTATGGGTGCCTATTCCCCTGCACCGGTGGTCACCGATGAGATCCACCAGCGCGTTATGGATCAGGTGATCTGGCCGACAGTGCGCGGTATGGCCGCTGAAGGTAACGTCTACACCGGCTTTCTCTATGCAGGTTTGATGATCGATCAGGCCGGTCAGCCGAAAGTGATCGAATTTAACTGCCGCTTTGGCGATCCGGAAACTCAGCCGATCATGCTGCGCCTGCAGTCGGATCTGGTCGATCTTTGTCTGGCGGCCTGTGCCGGCACGCTGGATCAGAAGACCTCTGAGTGGGACCCGCGACCTTCACTGGGCGTAGTGCTGGCGGCGGGCGGCTATCCTGGCGATTACCAACAGGGCGATCAGATCCATGGTCTGCCGCTGGAAGAAGTTGAGGATGGCAAAGTATTCCACGCCGGAACACGTCTGGAAGACGATTTAGTGCTCACCCACGGTGGCCGGGTGCTGTGCGTCACGGCGCTGGGCGACGATGTTGCGGCTGCGCAGCAGCGGGCTTATCAACTGGCACAGCCCATCTCCTGGCAGGGCAGTTTCTGCCGTCGCGATATTGGCTACCGCGCCATCAATCGCAAATAAGTTAAAGGGGCACAGAGTGCCCCTTTTTCTTCGGCTTACATATCGTCTTCTTTCGGCTGCTGTGCGCAGTCATCCTGCTGACTGATCCGCAATAGCTGCACCCCTTCCGGCGCTTCCAGCCACGACACCATCAGCGGCCTGGCCGATCCACGCTGCTGCTGCGCCAGCGTCCGTAACGCATCGGCATCAAAAGCGGGCCTGACCTGCTGGCCTTCACAGCTCTTAACCAGATTGCCGCCTGACCAGTATCCCTGTCGCAGGAATATCTGACCGCTGAGCAGCGCATCGCTGACGTTGCGCATCCGTTGGGCATCGAATTTATACAGATCGACCGAATCCGCACTGACGGCTTCACGCCGGTCAGCCAGCTGCCGCTGCATGAAGTTGAGGCCGCCTTCCTGGTCGAAACGCAAGGTGACATCATCGGGTTGCTCACCTTTAACCTGACGATGAACGCTGATTAACGCCTGTCCCAGCCAGATATAATCGGTAACCTCGCCTTCACTACCGGAAAATGGCGTAAAGATGGTACGGATGTGGACGGACTGATGGTCATTATTCTTGCGCCAGATGCGTACGACGCCCCGGTCAGCAAGGTAACCACTGGCAGAAAAAGGAGGAATGTCGGGCGTGGAGCTGCAACCAAAAAGAAACAAGGAGAGAGACAGGGCGGAAAAACGCTGAAACAGCGTGGTCATGATGGCAGGCCCCTTAAACAAAAGGGGCGAATCGCCCCCTGTTTTAAAGCTTAACCGCAGTGCGACGTCTTACTTAACGGCGTCTTTCAGCGCTTTACCAGACACGAATGCCGGTACATTTGCTGCAGCGATTTTGATCTCTTTGCCAGTCTGCGGGTTACGACCGGTACGCTCAGCGCGGTGGTTCACTTTAAAAGTACCAAAACCAACCAGTTGTACAGCATCACCATCTTTCAGAGACTCAGTGATCGCAGCCAGAGTAGATTCCAGCGCTGCCTTTGCCTGGGTTTTAGACAGGTCAGCTTTTTCTGCGATCACATCAATCAGTTGAGTCTTGTTCATAAGTTATCCTTAAAGTGTATTTATCGCTTGCTAAGCAACGAGTGCGAGGGAAAAGCCATATTCTGGCACTCTTCAGCCTGCACGCACCGATAGCCACAATTTTCAGCCCCCCAAATGTAGACCAGAGAGGGGGCTGATGTGAAGCCTCCAGGCGCGCTAATTCGGGCCTGAAGTCACGTTTTGTCGCCTTACTGCTGGAAATTTATACCGATGTTGCTAATTCCCGCTTCACGCAGGTCCGATCGCAGACCTTTGATCAATTCAAGGTCACGCTCTTCGCACTCGGCGAGCAGTCGGAAAATCTCCCATTGGAGGTCCCATTCATCGATGATGGCCGGGTTTTCACGAAGCTCTTCGTCGGTCATTTCGCGTCCAGCCTGGGTCATTTCCAGCATGGCAACGGTGGTAATTGAAGTCTCACTGACTTCAATTGCGTGCTCAAGAGTGTCGCCGCTCAGCTGCGCATGAACCACTTCGCTTAACGCCACACAGGCATCAATCGCCGGATATACGCCGTAAACCTCAAATGCATCGCCATCAGGAATGGCGGCTTCGAGTTTTTCCAGCTGGCTGTCGAAGTTTATCTTCGCATCTTTGACCGTCAGGTTTTCCCAGATCAGATCAAGAATACGGCGATAGAGTGCCGGATCGGCAAATTCGGTCTGCTCGCAGAATGCCCGATAGTTGGGATACATGCGCTCGCACAGGCAGGCCATAAAAGTAAGATGCTGCCAGCTTTCCAGCTTCGCCAGACGCAGATGAACGGGATTTTGTAACATAAAGGTGGCTCTTATTCGTTTCGCTGGCGGCAGTGTAACTGCAAAAGCGCAGCACAAACAGTGTTAAAGCGCGTTTTGCCAGCGCTGGAAAGCCGGACGATTCGAGGCAACCGCATCTGCCCAGCGGGTTGGCTCCGGCAAACGGTAGCCGCGCGTACAGTTTTCAACCCAGTGCAGCGCAGTATCCAGACTGACGCGATGGCCGGTGGCGACAAACAGCGGATTGCAACGTTGCTTGCTGCGCCAGACCCAGCCGATCTGCTCACCTTTATCCATCAGTGGCTGACGGCTGCCCGGCTGCGCATCCAGTTCGGCAAATCGGCCGCACAGGCGGCGTTTCGCTACGCCAATGGTCGGGACATCCACCAGCAGACCAAAGTGCGACGCCACGCCGAGCCGCCGGGGATGCGAGATGCCGTGACCGTCGACAAACAGCAGGTCCGGTTTCTGCTCCAGCATCTGCCATGCCGCCATTAACGCCGGATACTCACGGAAGGAGAGAAAGCCGGGAATGTACGGCATGGTGGTCTCAATGCGCGCAATGCGATGCTCCACCAGCGTTAGCGAGGGATATTCAAGCACCACCAGCGCCGCCCGGGTGACCGCGCCTTCCTGCTCAAACCCCACATCCGCCCCGCCGATAAAGCGTGGCGGCAAGACGTCAAAATCATCTTCACGCACCACATCAGCGGCGCGTTGCAACTGCTCAGCGCGAAGTGCGGCAATATCCATAGTTACTCCTGATGGAAAGGACGTGACAAACGGTGCACGGCTTCTACAAATACGCCCGCGTTTTCTGGCGGAACGTCCTGATGAATCCCGTGACCGAGGTTGAAAACATGACCGGTGCCGTTGCCGAAGCGCTCCAGAATCCCGGCGACTTCCTGTTCGATACGGGCGGGCGGCGCATACAGCATTGAAGGGTCCATGTTGCCCTGCAGCGCGACTTTATCGCCAACACGACGACGTGCATCGTCGATATCCGTGGTCCAGTCGAGGCCCAGCGCATCACAGCCGGTTTCCGCCATCGCTTCCAGCCACTGACCGCCACCTTTGGTAAACAGGGTAATCGGCACGCGTCGGCCGTCATTTTCACGCAGCACGTTGTCGACGATTTTGTGCATGTAGTGCAGCGAGAACTCACGGTAATCGCGGCCGGTCAGTACGCCGCCCCAGGTATCAAATACCATCACCGACTGGGCGCCAGCACGAATCTGGGCGTTGAGATAGAGGATGACGCTGTCCGCCAGTTTATCCAGCATTGCATGCAGTGTGGCCGGATCGGCATACATCATCTTTTTGATTTTGGTAAACGCCTTACTGCTGCCGCCTTCCACCATGTAGGTCGCCAGCGTCCACGGGCTGCCGGTAAAACCGATCAGCGGCAGGTCACCGTTCAGGCTTTTACGGATGGTACGCACCGCGTTCATCACGTAGCCCAGCTCCATTTCCGGATCGGGCACCGGCAAGCGCTCGACATCAGCCCGACAGGTAATCGGATTCGAGAAGCGTGGACCTTCGCCGGTTTCGAAATAGAGGCCCAGCCCCATCGCATCCGGGATGGTCAGGATGTCACTGAAGAGGATGGCCGCATCCAGCGGATAACGGCGCAGCGGCTGCAGCGTTACCTCACAGGCCAGCTCGGCATTTTTACACAGCGACATAAAATCACCGGCTTCGGCGCGCGTCGCTTTGTATTCCGGCAAATAGCGTCCGGCCTGGCGCATCATCCACACCGGCGTCACATCAACTGGCTGACGCAACAGGGCACGCAAATAACGGTCGTTCTTCAGTTCACTCATCTTATTACTCTCTCAATTTCAGGCGTGTAGTGTAGCACTTTCACGCTCCGGCGCGGCACAGGGCGACGGTATCTTCAATCAGGCGACGCGCCACGGTGCCCGGTGGCGGCAGCAAAGGTAAGGCATCAAAACGGAACCAGGCGGCATCTAACAGCTCTTTGCCGTCATGTTGCAGATCGCCGCTGTCATACTCCGCCATAAAGGCCGTCATCAGCGACTGCGGGAAGGGCCACGGCTGAGAGGTGACATAGCGCACGTTTTTAACGCGGATGTTGCTCTCTTCCATCACTTCCCGCGCCACCGCCTGCTCCAGCGTCTCGCCCACTTCGACGAAACCGGCCAGCACGGTATAGACCTTATTGCGGTGGCGGGCATGATTGGCCAGCAGGATCTGGTCGCCATGGCGGATCGCCACGATGATGCAGGGCGCAATCTGCGGATAATATCGCTCGCGACAATGGCTGCACAGGCAGGCAAATTCATGTTTACTGTGGTGCATTTCGTGGCCGCAGTAGCCGCACCAGCGATGCGAACGGTAGAACTCCGCCAGCTGCACGCCGCGACCTGCCAGCTGAAACAGCCCGACATCCAGATCGATCAGTTGCCGCACCGAGAACATGCTTTCTGAACGCGGCTCGCAAATCAGCCAGACGTTTTCCCCCTGCCACTCGCCAATCAGTCGGGCTTTCGTGCCAGTCAGACCGAAATTTTCGGCGCTTCCGTGGGGTAAATCACCTTGTGGCAACCAAAGTTTCTGCTCGTGGCTGACAATCCACCATCCAGCGTCTACGCTTGAGATTTCGCATTGCATTTATTTCGTCATCCTTAGCGTCAACTCGCACGCTGAAGTCCTGATGTTAAGTGTGTAGATAAACAACTATAACTCACATGGAGTTAGATATGCTTAACCAGTTAGACGTCCTGGCCGAACGCGTAGGTGGCAGTAACGAACTGGTCGATTCGTGGCTGGAAGCCCGTCGCCAGCTGTTAGTGACCTATTACCATCTGGTCGGCCTGAAACCGAAAAAAGAAGCTCTGACCCGCCTCGATGAGCAGGCGCTGGATAACTTCTGTCATGGCCTGGTCGATTATCTCTCCGCCGGTCACTTTAGTATTTATGAACGCATCATCAGCGAGATGAGCGGTGACAGCCCGATGATCGCAGCAGCCCAGGTTTACCCGCCGCTGGAAGCCAACACCGAGCGCCTGATGCAACTGTACGATGGCCATTTGCAGCAGGCGATCGATGACGATAACTGCATGACGTTCCAGCAGGCGTTGTCTGAAGTTGGTGAAGTGCTGGAAGCGCGCTTCACGCTGGAAGATAAGCTGATCCAGCTGGCATGGGACAACCATCTGGCCCCCCCGCCGGTAGCCAATGACAGCCAGATGGCTCGTCCGGCGTAACGTTAATCACCGGTAAAGGGGTTGTGATTCTGTTACAGCCCTTTTATGCTGAAAGGGTTCTGGCGGCTCAGGCCTGATGAACCTTTTTTCTGTTTAAAAGTTATCGTTTTAAGCCGGTGCCTATCGGCGCAGCGTAAAACGTCTTCTTGTCGGAGTGCCCAATTGGGCTGAGACCGTTAATTCGGGATCCGCGGAACCTGATCAGGTTAGAACCTGCGAAGGGAACAAGAGTAAATATTGCCAGTACGCCAGTGTCTTGCGCTGCCCGTGCTGTTACTCCTGCCGAACTCCGGACAAGCATCATTCCCACTCAACTGGAAGATTGCTATGTCTGACTCAAAAATGACCCGTCGTGAACAGCGTGCCCAGGCCCAGGAATTTATCGATTCACTGCAAGGCGGCAACGCGTTCCCCCGTTCTGAACGTATCTGGATCACCGGCAGCCGGGAGGATATTCGCGTGCCAATGCGCGAAATCAGGCTCAGCCCGACCCACATCGGTGGCAGCCAGGATCAGCCGCGCTATGAGCCGAATGATGCGGTGCCGGTCTATGATACCGCCGGCCCCTATGGCGATCCCGCCGCGCAGATCGATCTGCATCGCGGACTGACGAAACTGCGTGCCGGCTGGATCGAAGAACGTCATGACAGCCAGCCACTGCCGCAGCGCAGTTCAGGCTATACCCAGCAGCGTCTGGCGGATGAAAGCCTCGATCATCTGCGTTTTAACGCGCTGCCTGTGCCGCGCCGCGCCCTTACCGGCCGTTGCGTCACACAGATGCATTATGCGCGTCAGGGCATCGTTACGCCGGAAATGGAGTTTATCGCCCTGCGAGAGAATATGGGCCGTGAGCGAATCCGCGACCAGATTTTGCTGCAACAGCATCCCGGCCATAGTTTTGGCGCGCAACTGCCGGATAACATCACGCCCGAATTTGTCCGTCAGGAAGTGGCCGCGGGTCGGGCCATTATCCCCGCCAACATTAACCATCCTGAATCGGAACCGATGATTATCGGCCGTCACTTTCTGGTCAAGGTAAATGCCAACATCGGCAATTCAGCGGTCAGCTCATCGATTGAGGAGGAGGTCGAAAAGCTGGTCTGGTCAACGCGCTGGGGTGCCGATACGGTAATGGATCTCTCTACCGGCCGGAATATTCATGAAACGCGCGAGTGGATTTTGCGAAACAGCCCGGTGCCGATCGGCACAGTGCCGATTTATCAGGCGCTGGAAAAAGTGAACGGCGTGGCCGAAGCGCTTAACTGGGCGGTGTTCCGCGATACGCTGCTTGAACAGGCGGAACAAGGGGTTGATTACTTCACCATCCATGCTGGCGTGCTGCTGCGCTATGTGCCGATGACGGCAAAACGGCTGACCGGTATTGTCTCGCGCGGCGGATCGATCATGGCGAAATGGTGCCTGTCGCATCATCAGGAGAGCTTTCTCTATCAGCATTTCCGCGAAATCTGTGAAATCTGTGCCGCCTACGATGTCTCACTGTCGCTGGGAGATGGTTTACGTCCAGGCTCGATTCAGGATGCGAATGACGAAGCGCAATTTGCCGAACTGCGTACGCTGGGAGAGCTGACAAAGATCGCCTGGGAGTATGATGTGCAGGTGATGATTGAAGGCCCCGGCCACGTCCCGATGCATATGATCCGCCGCAACATGACGGAGCAGCTCGACCATTGCCATGAAGCGCCCTTCTATACGCTTGGGCCGCTCACTACTGACATTGCGCCCGGTTATGACCACATTACATCAGGTATCGGTGCCGCCATGATTGGCTGGTTTGGCTGCGCCATGCTCTGTTATGTCACCCCCAAAGAGCATCTTGGGCTGCCAAATAAAGAGGATGTGAAGCAGGGATTGATCACCTACAAGATTGCCGCTCATGCCGCCGATCTCGCCAAAGGCCATCCGGGTGCGCAGATCCGCGATAACGCGATGTCAAAAGCGCGCTTTGAATTTCGCTGGGAAGATCAGTTTAATCTGGCGCTCGATCCCCATACCGCGCGCGCCATGCATGATGAAACCCTGCCGCAGGAGTCAGGCAAGGTGGCGCATTTCTGTTCAATGTGCGGCCCAAAGTTCTGCTCAATGAAAATATCGCAGGAGGTGCGGGATTTTGCCGCACGCCAGCAAGCCAGCGCTGAGCCGATTGAGGTGGGTATGGCTCAGATGTCTGAACAATTTCGCCGCCGCGGTGGTGAGCTTTACCACCCCGCCGATGCCATGAAGGAGGAGTAACAATGACTGCATTTCCTGCTACCGCGCCGCGCCTTGGGCTTTATCCGGTAGTCGATAGCGTTGACTGGATCGAACGCCTGCTGGACGCGGGCGTCCGTACTCTGCAACTGCGCATCAAAGACCAGCCGGACGAGGCCGCCGAAGCCGCTGTCGCCCAGGCGATTGCGCTGGGCAAACGCTACGATGCGCGCCTGTTTATCAATGACTACTGGCGGCTGGCGATTAAACATCACGCCTACGGTGTGCATCTGGGTCAGGAAGATCTGGAGGTGGCAGACCTGGCGCAGATCCACCAGGCCGGACTACGGCTCGGTATTTCTACCCATGATGATGCCGAACTGGATCGTGCCCTGGCTATTCAGCCCTCTTATATCGCGCTGGGCCACATTTTCCCAACCCGGACCAAAGAGATGCCCTCGGCACCACAGGGACTGGCGGAACTGCAGCGACATCTGGCGCGCCTGTCACACATTCCCACCGTGGCGATTGGCGGTATCTCTGTGGATCGCGCGCCAGCGGTGCTGGCGACGGGCGTCGGCAGTATTGCGGTGGTCAGCGCCATTACTCAGGCAGATGACTGGCGTGAGGCGACCCGTATTCTGCTGGCACTGGCCGAACCGGAGCCGTTTGCATGAGTATGACTGAGTAACCTGCCGCAAAAATAATCAACGTACTGTAACGACAGCGAAAAAGCAGGAAGGCCGCGCGCAGTGATTCATTCAGTTGCTGGCGCGGCATCGGCCTACGGCTTACGGTAACGGTCGTCAGGTGATCGTTATCTGACCAGGGCCAGTTCCCTCCCTCTTTCTGGCCCTGCTTCTTCCTTATTTAGCCACCAGCAGATCGGACGCTAAGGCAATGGGGAGATCATCATGCTGGCAGGCGCGCATCGCCCGCTCAACGGCGGCTCCCACTTTTGCCAGCGCCTGTTCAGTGTGATCATTGATCGGCAAGCCATAATTTAAGCGCAGGCAGTTACGGTATTTACCCGAGGCAGAAAACAGCGAGCCTACGGCAATCTGGATTTTAGATTCATGCAACTCGCGATTGAGCCGCACCGCATCAAAGGGTTCGGGCAACTCAATCCACATCAGAAAACCGCCCTGAGGTCGGGAAACACATATACCGCAGGGGAAGTAGTGCCGTACCCAGCAACTGAAAATTTCATAATTGCGATGGTAGATTTGCCGCATCCGCCGCAGATGAGGTTGATAATGGCCCTGACGAATAAACTCGGACACCGCATGTTGCGGCTGCGTGGCGGTAGAACCGGTAACGATGTACTTCATATGCAGAACGCGGTCCCGGTAGCGGCCCGGTGCTACCCAGCCAACCCGTAAACCGGGCGCCAGGGTTTTAGAAAAGGAGCTGCAGAGCAGAACCCGGCCATCCAGATCCAGCGCTTTAATGGTCGGCGGACGCGGATATTCCCAGGCAAGTTCACCATAGACGTCATCTTCAATTACTGCGGCGTCAAAACGTTGTGCCAGCGTCAGCAGCGCGCGTTTGCGCGGTTCCGGCATGATGAAACCCAGCGGGTTATTACAGTTCGGCACCACGACCACTGCTTTAATGGGCCACTGATCAAAGGCCAGTTCCAGCGCTTCCAGACTGATGCCGGTGACCGCATCGGTGGGGATTTCAATGGCGCGGATGCCAAAGCCGCGCAGCGTCTGCATGATGCCGTGAAAAGAGGGTGACTCCACCGCAATGATATCGCCGGGCTCGCAGACCGCGCGTACCGCCACCGATAACGCTTCATGACAGCCGGTGGTAATCACGATGTCATCCGCAGTGAGCTGACAGCCGCTGTCGATCGCCAGACGTGCCACCTGTTGCCGCAGTTCCAGCACGCCATACAGGTTGTCATAGTTGAGTAACGCCATTTCCTGCTTCTGGGCCTGGCGGCTGAATGCCTTCCACAGCGGTTTAATCGTCGGCTGGGTCAGATCCGGCATGCCACTGCCCAGCTGAAGCACATCGTTGTCCAGACGACTGTTGATCAACTCCAGTACCGCATCCCATTGGGTCACTTCAACCGGACGCTGCGCAGGCCGAGTCAGTGCCGGTATCGGCGGTGTCGCTTTCCGCGACGCGACGAAATAACCTGAACGCGACTGGGGCGTGATCATCTGCTTCTCTTCCAGCAGGTGATACGCCTGCTGGACCGTGCTGATACTGACGCCATGCTCGGCGCTAAGGCTGCGTACCGAAGGGAGACGCTCACCGCTGCGGTACAGGCCCTGTTCAATACGCTGTGCCAGCAGCGTTGCCAGATGTTCATAGCGGGTCATCGTATCCTCTCTCTTCGTTTCGCAAAGTCTTAACCAGTACAGTTAGCCACTATTATTACCATTCAGATCGGTTTCCCAGCAATCTGTATGTTAAATAAAGGTGAATTTTGCATCTGTATCATACAGCGCATTCCCAACAAAATGGTCTCAGGCAATTCAATGAGGACCGGACAATGGGATATGATGAAAATCGCGCGGGAAAACCGTTTACAGGCACCCCTTATACGCTGGTGCGTTATCTGTGGCGCAGCTTTAAACGCTGGCAGTGCCGGCGTGAAACCCGCCTCATTCTGTCGAAGCTCAGCGACGGGCAGCTGAAAGATATCGGCCTCGGTCGCGATGACTGGAAATAGCTGTACTGAAGCCAAAAAAAAACCCTGCCGAGGCAGGGTTTTTTATTTCACCAGCGACAATTACTCGTCGTTGTTACCGCCAAGACCGGCGTTCAGCAACTCGGCCAGGCTGGCTGAGGCTTCATCCGCAGTGACCTGCGGTGCAACCGGCACTTCGCCTGCCGCTTTGCGGCGCATACGATCCTGATGGTAAGCGTAACCGGTACCGGCCGGGATCAAACGACCCACGATTACGTTCTCTTTCAGGCCGCGCAGTTCGTCGCGCTTGCCTGCTACTGCAGCTTCGGTCAGGACACGAGTGGTCTCCTGGAACGATGCGGCAGAGATGAACGATTCGGTTGCCAGTGACGCTTTGGTGATACCCAGCAGGTCACGCATGAAGGTAGCGCCAACTTTTCCGTTCGCTTCCAGATCGCGGTTAGCAATCTTGATGCGAGAGAATTCAGCCTGCTCACCTTCGAGGAAGTCTGCACTTCCTGCGCTCATGATGGTTGCTTTACGCAGCATCTGACGAACGATGACTTCGATGTGCTTATCGTTAATCTTAACGCCTTGCAGACGGTAAACTTCCTGCACTTCGTTAGTGATATAACGGGTCACCGCATGCACGCCGCGCAAGCGCAGGATGTCATGTGGAGATTCCGGGCCATCGGAAACCACGTCACCGCGCTCAACACGTTCACCTTCGAACACGTTCAGCTGACGCCATTTCGGAATCATCTCTTCGTACGGCTCGCTACCATCCAGCGGTGTAATCACCAGACGACGCTTACCTTTGGTCTCTTTACCGAACGAGATAATACCGCTGATCTCGGCCAGAATTGCTGGCTCTTTCGGACGACGCGCTTCGAACAGGTCGGCAACGCGTGGCAGACCACCGGTAATATCTTTGGTACCGCCAGATTCCTGCGGAACACGCGACAGGGTGTCACCCGCGCTGATCTTAACGCCATCTTCCAGCTGAACAATCGCTTTACCTGGCAGGAAGTACTGAGCCGGCATATCGGTGCCCGGGATCAGAACGTCGTTGCCGTTGGCATCAACAATTTTCAGTGCAGGACGCAGATCTTTACCGCCCGCAGTACGCTCGGCGCTGTCCAGAACCACCAGCGAGGAGAGACCGGTTAAGTCATCTGTCTGACGGGTGATCGTCTGGCCATCAATCATGTCGGTGAAGCGAATGAAACCGCCCACTTCGGTGATAACCGGCATGGTGTGCGGATCCCAGTTTGCAACGGTTTCGCCCGCTGCAACCTGCTCACCATCACCTTTCGCCATGGTGGCACCGTAAGGAACTTTATAGCTCTCTTTGGTACGACCAAATTCGTCGATCATTTTCAGTTCAACGTTACGCGAGGTGATCACCAGCTTGCCAGCCGAGTTGGTTACCGACTTGGCATTGGTCAGCTTGATGGTACCTTTGTTCTTCACCTGAATGCTGGATTCAGCAGCCGCACGAGATGCCGCACCACCGATGTGGAACGTACGCATCGTCAGCTGTGTACCTGGCTCACCGATGGACTGTGCTGCGATAACACCGATCGCTTCACCTTTGTTGATGATGTGACCACGTGCCAGGTCGCGACCGTAGCAGTGTGCACAAACACCAAAGTCGGTTTCACAACCTACTACCGAACGGACTTTCAGGCTGTCGACTGAGTTCAGTTCCAGCACGTCACACCAGTGCTCATCGAGCAGGGTGTTACGTGGAACCAGAATGTCAGCGGTGCCAGGCTTCAGTACGTCTTCAGCAGTTACACGACCCAGTACACGTTCACGCAGTGGCTCTTTAACGTCGCCACCTTCGATGACCGGAGTCATCATGATGCCTTCGTGCGTACCACAATCGTCTTCGGTAACGACCAGATCCTGAGCAACGTCAACCAGACGACGCGTCAGATAACCGGAGTTCGCAGTTTTCAGTGCGGTATCCGCCAGACCTTTACGTGCACCGTGGGTTGAGATGAAGTACTGAAGTACGTTCAACCCTTCACGGAAGTTTGCCGTGATAGGTGTTTCGATGATGGAGCCATCTGGCTTCGCCATCAGACCACGCATACCGGCCAGCTGACGAATCTGTGCAGCAGAACCACGCGCACCGGAGTCAGCCATCATAAAGATGCTGTTGAAGGAAACCTGTTTCTCTTCTTCGCCATGACGGTTGATCACGGTTTCGGTTGAGAGGTTTTCCATCATCGCTTTAGCAACACGTTCGTTTGCCGCAGCCCAGATATCGATGACTTTGTTGTAACGTTCGCCGGCGGTAACCAGACCTGACTGGAACTGTTCCTGAATCTCAGCCACTTCGGCTTCCGCTTCAGAGATGATTTCCACTTTCTTGGCCGGGATAACCATGTCGTCGATGCCGACTGACGCGCCTGAACGGGCAGCGTAAGCAAAACCGGTGTACATGGTCTGGTCAGCAAAGATAACGGTCGGCTTCAGGCCCAAAATGCGGTAACAGGTGTTCAGCATTTTGGAGATCGCTTTTTTACCCAGCGCCTGGTTGACGATGGAGTACGGCAGACCTTGCGGTACGATCATCCACAGAATCGCACGACCAATGGTGGTGTCGATAATGCTGGTTTTCGGAACGAATTCGTCCTGCTCGTTTTTGCTGTATTCAGTGATACGAACTTTAACGCGGGCATGCAGCTCAGCCAGGCCAGCGCGATAAACACGCTCAGCTTCTTTCGGGCCGGTCAGCACCATGCCTTCGCCGCGGGCGTTCACTTTGTCGCGGGTCATGTAGTACAGACCCAGAACAACGTCCTGTGAAGGAACGATGATTGGCTCACCGTTCGCTGGAGACAGAATGTTGTTGGTCGACATCATCAGCGCACGTGCTTCCAGCTGGGCTTCCAGCGTCAGCGGTACGTGAACAGCCATCTGGTCACCATCGAAGTCGGCGTTATAAGCCGCACAAACCAGCGGGTGCAGCTGGATCGCTTTACCTTCGATCAGAACCGGTTCAAACGCCTGAATACCCAGACGGTGCAGCGTAGGCGCACGGTTCAGCAGAACCGGGTGCTCACGGATCACTTCGTCGAGGATATCCCAGACAACCGCTTCTTCGCGCTCAACCATTTTCTTCGCGGCTTTGATGGTGGTGGCGAGGCCACGCAGTTCCAGCTTGCCGTAAATGAACGGTTTGAACAGTTCGAGTGCCATTTTCTTCGGCAGACCGCACTGATGCAGGCGCAGGTATGGACCCACGGTGATAACCGAACGACCAGAATAGTCGACACGTTTACCCAGCAGGTTCTGACGGAAACGACCCTGCTTACCTTTGATCATGTCAGCCAGCGATTTCAGCGGACGCTTGTTGGAACCGGTGATCGCACGACCGCGACGACCGTTATCCAGCAGAGCATCGACCGCTTCCTGCAGCATACGTTTTTCGTTACGTACGATGATATCTGGCGCAGCCAGATCCAGCAGGCGCTTCAGACGGTTGTTACGGTTGATCACACGACGATAAAGATCGTTCAGATCCGACGTAGCAAAACGGCCACCGTCCAGCGGTACCAGCGGACGCAGATCCGGCGGCAGTACAGGCAGCACGGTCAGGATCATCCACTCTGGCTTGTTGCCAGACTGCACGAACGCTTCCAGCAGCTTGATACGCTTGGTCAGTTTTTTACGCTTGGTTTCAGAGTTGGTTTCGTTCAGCTCTTCACGCAGCTGCTCGCACTCCTGCTCCAGATCCATGTTTTTCAACAGGGCCTGGATCGCTTCGGCGCCCATTTTGGCGTCGAACTCGTCACCGAACTCTTCCAGTGCGTCAAGGTACTGCTCTTCAGTCAGAATCTGGCGCTTCTCGAGGTTGGTCATGCCACCTTCGACAACCACGTAAGATTCAAAGTAGAGCACGCGCTCGATGTCACGCAGCGGCATATCCAGCAGTAAGCCGATACGCGATGGCAGTGACTTCAGGAACCAGATGTGCGCAGTCGGCGACGCCAGTTCGATGTGGCCCATACGCTCACGGCGTACTTTAGTCTGGGTCACTTCAACGCCGCACTTCTCACAAATCACACCACGGTGTTTCAGGCGCTTATACTTTCCGCACAGGCACTCGTAGTCTTTTACCGGCCCGAAGATACGGGCACAGAACAGACCATCGCGCTCTGGCTTGAAAGTACGGTAGTTAATGGTTTCCGGCTTTTTCACTTCACCGAAAGACCAGGAACGGATCATGTCTGGCGAAGCCAGCGCAATTTTGATCGCATCAAACTCTTCGGTTTTAGTTTGCGCTTTCAGAAACTTAAGTAAGTCTTTCACGGATTAGCTCCCGTCGGAGTGAGACTCAGGGGGCGTCCAACCGAAATTGAACGCCCCATAACCAGTACAATTGCGAGCGCTTAACCCTGCGCTTTCAGGCGGCAGTGACCCGCCGCCTGAATCGGGGTTACTCGTCTTCCAGCTCGATGTTGATACCCAGCGAGCGAATCTCTTTCAACAGTACGTTGAACGATTCTGGCATGCCCGGTTCCATCTGATGGTTGCCGTCAACGATGTTTTTATACATCTTGGTACGGCCGTTGACGTCATCAGACTTAACGGTAAGCATTTCCTGCAGGGTATACGCGGCGCCGTATGCTTCCAGCGCCCACACTTCCATCTCACCGAAGCGCTGACCACCGAACTGTGCCTTACCACCCAGCGGCTGCTGAGTAACCAGGCTGTAGGAACCGGTTGAACGCGCATGCATCTTGTCATCAACCAGGTGGTTGAGTTTCAGCATATACATATAGCCAACGGTTACCTGACGTTCGAACTGCTCACCGGTACGGCCGTCAAACAGGGTAATCTGACCAGAAGAAGGCAGACCGCCGAGCTGTAACAGCTCTTTGATTTCGCTCTCTTTCGCGCCGTCAAACACCGGAGTGGCGATTGGCATACCTTTTTTCAGGTTCTCAGCCAGACGCAGAACTTCGTCGTCGGTGAACGTATTCAGATCAACTTTCTGACGTACGTCGGTGCCCAGGTCGTAAGCGCGCTGGATGAATTCGCGCAGTTTCGCGACCTCTTCCTGCTTCTTCAGCATGGCGTTGATCTTCTCGCCGATGCCTTTCGCTGCCATACCCAGGTGGGTTTCAAGGATCTGACCGATGTTCATACGTGACGGTACGCCCAGCGGGTTCAGTACGATGTCAACCGGCGTGCCGTGTTCATCGTAAGGCATATCTTCGATCGGGTTGATCTTGGAGATAACACCTTTGTTACCGTGACGACCTGCCATTTTGTCACCCGGTTGAATCTGACGCTTAACGGCCAGATAAACCTTAACGATTTTCAGCACGCCTGGTGCCAGATCATCGCCCTGGGTGATCTTACGACGCTTACCTTCGAGCTTCTTCTCAAACTCGTGTTTCAGTTCGTCGTACTGCTCTGCCAGCTGCTCCAGCTGGTTTTGCTTAGCTTCGTCAGTCAGACCCAGTTCCAGCCAGCGCTCACGCGGCAGCTTGTCCAGTTTGTCTGCTTCAACGCCACCGGAAATCAGCACGCTCTGGATACGGCTGAACAGGCCCGCTTCCAGAATCTGCAGTTCTTCAGACAGGTCTTTCTTGGCCTGCTTCAGCTGCATCTCTTCGATTTCAAGTGCACGTTTGTCTTTTTCCACGCCATCGCGGGTAAAGACCTGAACGTCGATCACGGTGCCTGACACGCCGTTCGGTACGCGCAGTGACGAATCTTTCACGTCAGAGGCTTTTTCACCGAAGATAGCGCGCAGCAGTTTTTCTTCCGGCGTCAGCTGGGTTTCACCTTTCGGCGTTACCTTGCCCACCAGAATGTCACCACCGGTCACTTCAGCACCGATATAGACGATGCCGGATTCATCCAGTTTAGACAGCGCTGCTTCACCCACGTTCGGGATATCGGCAGTGATCTCTTCTGGCCCCAGCTTGGTGTCACGCGACACACAGGCGAGTTCCTGGATGTGAATAGTGGTGAAGCGATCTTCCTGAACCACACGCTCGGAGACCAAAATGGAGTCTTCGAAGTTGTAGCCGTTCCACGGCATGAACGCGACACGCATGTTCTGGCCCAGCGCCAGTTCACCGAGGTCGGTGGACGGGCCATCTGCCAGCACGTCGCCGCGCTCAACCGGCTCACCCAGAGAAACACATGGCATCTGGTTGATGCAGGTGTTCTGGTTAGAACGGGTATATTTGGTCAGGTTGTAGATGTCGATACCGGCTTCGCCAGCGTGCATTTCGTCTTCGTTAACTTTGATAACGATACGGGATGCATCAACGTACTGTACGGTACCGCCACGTTTCGCTACGGCGGTTACACCGGAGTCAACCGCAACAGCACGTTCCATACCGGTACCAACCAGCGGCTTATCAGCACGCAGAGTCGGAACGGCCTGACGTTGCATGTTCGCACCCATCAGGGCGCGGTTGGCGTCATCGTGTTCCAGGAACGGGATCAGTGATGCACCGACAGAAACCACCTGTTGGGTGGAAACGTCCATGTAGTCAACCTGATCGCGGCTGAACAGGCTCGACTCGCCTTTGCTACGGCAGGTGACCAGGTCATCAACGAACGCACCGTTCTCATCAAGCGAGGCGTTCGCCTGAGCGATAACGTAGTTACCCTCTTCGATAGCGGAGAGGTAGTGAATCTCGTCAGACACTAAACCATCGATAACACGACGATAAGGTGTTTCAAGGAAACCGTACTCGTTGGTCTGTGCATAGACAGACAAGGAGTTGATCAGGCCGATGTTCGGACCTTCAGGAGTTTCGATTGGGCAGACACGACCGTAGTGCGTTGGGTGTACGTCACGCACTTCGAAGCCGGCACGCTCACGAGTCAGACCACCTGGGCCAAGTGCAGAGATACGACGTTTGTGCGTAATCTCTGACAGCGGGTTGTTCTGATCCATAAACTGAGAGAGCTGGCTTGAACCAAAGAACTCTTTCACCGCCGCCGAAATCGGCTTGGCGTTGATCATGTCCTGTGGCATCAGGGTATCGAGGTCGCCCAGTGACAGACGCTCTTTAACCGCACGCTCAACACGCACCAGACCCACACGGAACTGGTTCTCAGCCATCTCACCGACTGAACGAATACGACGGTTACCGAGGTGGTCGATATCGTCCACTTCGCCTTTACCGTTACGGATGTCGATCAGCTTCTTCATCACTTCGATGATGTCTTCTTTGCTCAGGATGCCTGAACCTTCGATTTCATCACGCAGCAATGAACGGTTGAACTTCATGCGGCCGACCGCAGAGAGATCGTAACGATCTTCAGAGAAGAACAGGTTCTCAAACAGGTTCTCTGCAGCTTCACGCGTTGGCGGCTCACCAGGACGCATCATGCGGTAGATCTCAACCAGTGCGCTCAGGCGATCGCTGGTTGGGTCGACACGCAGGGTCTCGGAGATATAAGGACCGTGGTCCAGATCGTTAGTGAACAGCGTTTCGATGCGCTTGTGACCCGCCTGGCTCAGCTTAGCCAGCACATCCAGCGACAGCTCCATGTTGGCCGCAATGATCAGCTCACCGGTGCTCTCATCGATATAATCTTTAGAGACCACTTTGCCCGCGATATATTCAACCGGGACTTCGATGTGCTGAATGCCATCTTTTTCCAGCTGACGGATATGGCGCGCAGTAATACGGCGTGCTTTTTCGACGTAGACGGTGCCGTTAGCTTCGATATCGAAGGTAGCGGTTTCACCGCGCAGGCGCTCAGGCACCAGTTCCATCTGCAGCTTGTTGTCACGGATTTCAAACACCACTTTCTCGAAGAAGATATCGAGGATTTCAGTGGTGGTGTAATGCAGTGCGCGCAGGATGATACTGGCCGGCAGCTTACGACGACGGTCAATACGGACGAACAGGTTATCTTTCGGGTCAAACTCAAAGTCGAGCCATGAACCACGGTAAGGGATGATACGTGCGTTATACAGCACTTTACCCGATGAGTGGGTTTTACCCTTATCGCTGTCAAAGAACACGCCAGGACTACGGTGCAGCTGAGAAACGATAACGCGCTCGGTACCATTGATAACAAAGGTACCGTTGTCGGTCATGAGCGGAATCTCGCCCATGTAGACTTCTTGTTCTTTAATGTCTTTTACGGTGCCTTCTGGCGCTTCGCGCTCATAGATCACCAGACGCAGTTTCACGCGCAGCGGTGCCGAATAGGTCACGCCACGGATCTGACACTCTTTCACGTCAAAGACAGGCTCACCTAAGCGATAGCTCACATACTGCAACTCAGAGTTGCCGCTGTAGCTGGCGATAGGGAAGACGGAACGGAATGCAGCTTCCAGTCCGTACTGACCTTCTGGATCTTGCTCGATAAACTTCTGGAACGAATCAAGCTGGATGGAAAGGAGATAAGGTATGTCCAGAACTTGCGGACGTTTACCAAAATCCTTACGAATACGTTTTTTCTCGGTATAGGAGTAAACCATAGGGTTCCTCAGCTAGCTGACAAGTCGACCCACGCTGTCCGTCCTGACAGGACAGTTCATGCAACACGATTTTGTTTGTTTCACTGGCTGCGCAGCAGCAGTGCAATACCTCTTTCTATCACGCTTAAATCATTTCATCGCTTTTGCGAGGGCAGGGAACCCGCACAGGAAAGCGGTATATTAAGTCGTCGATAGAGAAAGATATTGAGAAGAGCAACAATGGACAAACAGTGTGAAACCCCATTGAGGCCCTGTAGCGCAAAAAGGCTGGTGACCAAAAAGTCACCAGCCATCAGCCTGAAACTACTCAGACTGCAACCCGAAGGTTGTCTTACTTAACTTCAACTTCAGCGCCAGCTTCTTTCAGAGCAGCTTCAAGTGCAGCTGCGTCATCTTTGCTGATGCCTTCTTTGATTACGCCAGTTGCTTCAACCAGATCTTTGGCTTCTTTCAGGCCCAGACCAGTTGCAGTACGTACGGCTTTGATTACTGCTACTTTGTTCGCGCCAACAGCTTTCAGGATAACGTCGAATTCAGTTTTTTCTTCAACAGCTTCAGCCGGGCCAGCAGCAACAGCTACAGCAGCAGCAGCAGAAACGCCGAATTTTTCTTCCATAGCAGAAACCAGCTCAACTACTTCCATTACGGACATAGCTGCAACAGCTTCCAGAATTTGGTCTTTAGTGATAGACATGACAATTGTTCCTAAGAATCAGAAAAAGTTTATACGTTAGCAAGTACGAAGAAAAAGAATCTGGCCTTAAGCCGCTTCTTTTGCATCGCGTACAGCAGCCAGAGTGCGGACCAGTTTGCCAGCAGCGGCTTCTTTCATGGTCGACATCAGACGTGCCAGTGCTTCTTCGTAGGTCGGCAGAGTTGCCAGACGGTCAATATTAGCCGCCGTGATCAGCTCACCTTCAAAGGCTGCAGCTTTGACCTCAAATTTTGCATTCGCTTTCGCGAAATCTTTGAACAGACGAGCAGCAGCGCCCGGGTGTTCCATAGAATATGCAATCAGGGTCGGACCAACAAACGTGTCTTTCAGGCACTCGAACTGAGTACCTTCAACGACGCGGCGCAGCAGGGTGTTACGAACAACACGCATGTAAACGCCAGCTTCACGACCTGCTTTACGCAGTTCGGTCATTTTATCAACGGTAACGCCACGGGAATCCGCAACAACCGCTGAAAGCGCGCCTTTGGCTACTTCGCTGACTTCAGCAACAATCGCTTGTTTGTCTTGAAGATTTAATGCCATTAGCTTTTGCTCCTGGATTTGACCGGGGAAGGATTTCCCCGGAACTCACTTCACTTACTCACCCGAAGGGAAATAAGCGCTCGAACACGGTGAGCAGAATCCAGCTAAGAAAAAATTCTTTTGGTTCTGTCACCGTCTACGCAGGGAATTAAGCGAAATATCCGAAGATAAGCCGCTCCTGCGGTCTTGGACGGAGGCCAGGATAAGGCCTGGCTCCAACCTAAATTCTGTTTGATGCAGCAGGGTTCAAAGCGGGAAGGCGATAAACGCAGCGACCGGTTCTGACTCTCTGGTATCGGTTCTGTTATTAACAGAGCAACGGGCGTAAGATTCTAGGTGAATTTTTCGCCCGTTTCAAGCAGCAATTAGTTTGCTGTTGCGTTCAGACCCGCCTGGTCAACGGCAACGCCGGCGCCCATGGTGGTTGAAAGGCTAACTTTCTTGATGTACACGCCTTTCGCCTGTGAAGGTTTCGCTTTTTTCAGCGCAACCAGCAGGGACTCCAGGTTTTCTTTCAGTTTGTCAGCGTCGAAGTCCACTTTACCGATGGTAGTGTGGATGATGCCGTTTTTGTCGTTACGATAACGAACCTGACCTGCTTTAGCGTTCTTAACCGCTTCAGCAACGTTAGGGGTTACAGTACCGACTTTCGGGTTTGGCATCAGGCCACGTGGACCCAGAACCTGGCCCAGTTGGCCAACAACGCGCATTGCATCCGGAGAAGCAATAACAACGTCAAAGTTCATTTCGCCTTTCTTGATCTGATCGGCCAGGTCTTCCATACCTACCAGCTCAGCGCCGGCTGCTTTAGCAGCTTCAGCGTTAGCGCCCTGGGCGAAGACAGCAACACGTACTGAACGACCAGTACCGTGTGGCAGAACGGTCGCGCCGCGCACGTTCTGATCAGATTTACGCGCGTCGATGCCGAGGTTTACAGCAACGTCAACGCTTTCAACGAACTTGGCAGTCGCCAGTTCTTTCAGCAGAGCGATCGCTTCAGCAATGTCGTACTGCTTGGTCGCGTCAACTTTGTCGCGAATTACGGTCATGCGCTTGGTCAGCTTAGCCATTTCTTAGTCCTCTACTACCAGGCCCATGGAACGAGCAGTACCTTCGATGGAGCGAGTCATCGCTTCAACGTCAGAACCAGTCATGTCCGCAGCTTTAGTTTCTGCGATTTCACGTACCTGAGCACGAGTCACTTTACCGACTTTATCTTTGTTCGGCTTACCAGAACCAGACTTGATGCCTGCTGCTTTTTTCAGCAGTACGGCAGCCGGAGGCGTTTTGGTAATGAAGGTAAAAGAACGGTCGCTGTATACAGTAATAACAACAGGAGTCGGCAGACCTTTCTCTAAAGATTCGGTCTTAGCGTTGAACGCTTTGCAGAATTCCATGATGTTAACACCCTGCTGACCCAGTGCTGGACCAACCGGTGGACTTGGGTTCGCCATACCAGCTGCAACCTGCAGCTTGACGTAGGCCTGGACTTTCTTAGCCATGATATTTCCTCAAATGGGTTATAGCGCCTGAAAAGGCTCCCCGTGATAACGATTCACACGCTGTTGTCAGCGCATAAAAACAAAAGGCGCGAAATTGTAGTTAAATTTCGCGCCTGCTGCAACAGCTAAATTGTGAGCGGAAAGAGGTTAACCTTTCTCCACCTGACCGAAGTCGAGTTCAACCGGTGTTGCACGACCAAAGATGGAGACGGACACCGTCAGACGGCTCTTCTCGTAATCCACATCTTCAACTACGCCGTTAAAGTCAGCAAACGGACCGTCGTTAACGCGAACCATTTCACCTGGCTCGAACAGCGTTTTCGGACGCGGCTTATCGCCGACCTGCTGCAGACGGTTCATGATCGCATCGACTTCTTTGTCGCTGATAGGTGCCGGACGGTCAGAGGTGCCGCCAATGAAACCCATCACGCGCGGAACGCTGCGAACCAGGTGCCAGCTGGCGTCATTCATGACCATCTGGACCAGAACGTAACCCGGGAAAAACTTGCGCTCGCTCTTACGACGCTGGCCACCGCGAATTTCAACGACTTCTTCAGTCGGAACCATGACGTCGCCAAACAGCTCTTCCATGTTGTGCAATTTGATATGCTCGCGCAGCGACTGTGCTACGCGGCCTTCAAAACCGGAAAACGCCTGTACGACGTACCAGCGTTTCTTTGGAGCTTCAGACATCTCAGAACCTCAGGCCAGTGATAAACGATACCAGACGGACCAGAATACCATCCAGCCCCCACAAAATCAGTGACATCACGGCGGTAACCGCGGCAACGATTAACGTGGTGTGCAGCGTCTCCTGGCGGGTTGGCCAGATAACCTTACGCATTTCGGTTCTTGCTTCACGAGCAAAAGCCACGGTTGCTTTGCCTTTGGTCGTTAAAAGCGCAATGCCGCCGGCCGCTGCAATCAGCACAACTACAGCTAATGCGCGCAGAGGCAGTGTCACATCACGATAGAGGTAGTTACCTACAATCGCTGCAAGTAGCAGTAACACGACTACTACCCACTTTACCGCTTCCAGGCCGCGCCCGCTCCCTTGAGCTTCGGTATTCGCACTCATAAACCAACCTGCCACAATAATTCAGAAACTATTCTGCCCCGCAGTGCGAGGCATCCAAACCGAATGAGCTTTTGGGGCGTAACTCGGTCTCCTACGCCGCATAACAGAGCCTGTCTCAGCAATGATTATGATCGAAAATCACTGATGAGCCAGGTTCTATGAAGCAGCGTGCAAAAAGGGCATCAAATGATGCCCTTTTCGTGTGCATTGCGTCAAACGTTATCGATAATTAAGCGATAACTTTAGCAACAACACCCGCACCAACGGTACGGCCACCTTCACGGATTGCGAAGCGCAGACCTTCGTCCATAGCGATTGGGTGGATCAGGGTAACAACCATTTTGATGTTGTCGCCTGGCATTACCATTTCCACGCCTTCTGGCAGCTCTACTGAGCCCGTTACGTCAGTGGTACGGAAGTAGAACTGTGGACGGTAACCTTTGAAGAACGGAGTATGGCGGCCACCTTCGTCTTTAGACAGAACGTAAACTTCTGACTCGAACTGGGTGTGTGGCTTGATAGTACCTGGCTTAGCCAGAACCTGGCCACGCTGGATGTCTTCACGCTTGATACCGCGCAGCAGAACACCACAGTTTTCGCCTGCCTGACCCTGATCCAGCAGCTTACGGAACATCTCAACACCGGTACAGGTTGATTTCGCAGTATCTTTGATACCCACGATTTCAACTTCGTCGCCGACTTTAACGATGCCGCGCTCAACACGACCGGTCACAACAGTACCACGGCCAGAGATTGAGAAAACGTCTTCGATTGGCAGCAGGAACGGCATATCGATCGCACGGACTGGATCCGGGATGTAGTTATCCAGGTGTTCAGCCAGCTCGATGATTTTCGCTTCCCACTCCGCTTCGCCTTCCAGCGCTTTCAGCGCAGAACCACGAACGATTGGAGTGTCGTCGCCTGGGAAATCGTACTGTGACAGCAGGTCACGGACTTCCATCTCAACCAGCTCCAGCAGCTCTTCATCATCAACCATGTCGCACTTGTTCAGGAACACGATGATGTAAGGAACGCCAACCTGACGACCCAGCAGGATGTGCTCACGGGTCTGTGGCATTGGGCCATCAGTCGCAGCAACAACCAGGATCGCGCCGTCCATCTGCGCAGCACCGGTGATCATGTTTTTCACATAGTCGGCGTGGCCTGGGCAGTCAACGTGAGCATAGTGACGAGAAGCCGTCTCATACTCAACGTGTGCGGTGTTGATGGTGATACCACGCGCTTTTTCTTCAGGCGTGCTGTCGATTTGATCGAATGCACGCGCCTGGCCGCCATTAGTTTTAGCCAGAACGGTGGTGATAGCTGCAGTCAGGGTGGTTTTACCGTGGTCAACGTGACCGATGGTGCCCACGTTTACGTGCAGTTTGTTACGTTGAAATTGCTCTTTAGCCATCGCTTGTCCCTCTAAGACACGGATATATCAAAGATATCATCACATTAACCAGGCAATGCCTGACTGCAAGGAAGTTACAGAGAGAAAATCAGGAGGGAGATAAAGGAAGTGGTGCTGATACCCAGAGTCGAACTGGGGACCTCACCCTTACCAAGGGTGCGCTCTACCAACTGAGCCATATCAGCACATCTGGAGCGGGCAGCGGGAATCGAACCCGCATCATCAGCTTGGAAGGCTGAGGTAATAGCCATTATACGATGCCCGCATCCTGGAACTCGGCTACCTGTTCTTTCTGTAGCTTGTGAGTAACAGAGGATGTTCCCCTATTATTCACAGCCTGTCAGCGAAGCTGACCGACTTTGACTGCGCTAATGCCCAGCCTGAATTCAGGGTGAGATGTGACTCACCTGACAGATAAACAGGTTGTTTATCTGGTCTCAACCACAAGGCTGAGATGGTGGTGGGAGAAGGATTCGAACCTTCGAAGTCTGTGACGGCAGATTTACAGTCTGCTCCCTTTGGCCGCTCGGGAATCCCACCTACTTGATGGTGCCGGCTACCGGAATCGAACTGGTGACCTACTGATTACAAGTCAGTTGCTCTACCAACTGAGCTAAGCCGGCATCAAGTGACGCGCATTCTAGGAAGGTCGGCTTCAGGATGCAACAAAAAAATCGTTTAAATTGCGCTATCGCTTACTATTTGTGCAAATCATCGCAATTTGGCGCTTTTATGCAGAATTATTGTGCAATCCGGGGATATTTTGTCGGGTGTCAGACGGCCTGTGCGGGAGACTGACAGACGAATTGATTGGGCTGTTATGCTGGTCTGCACATCTCAGCAGCAAATTTATTTCGCGGTGACGGCGCTAAGTGATGCTTTTATCGCCTCTCTGGTCATCAGCCCCTCTTCGTTACGGCAAAAACAAATTCCGTGAGGCTGATCGGGACCTGTTTCCGATGTCACTACTCAGTGAGCTGTACGTTTACAGGCTGCATTGTGTTCGGTTAGAAGATAGAGATAAGCCATGCCCTCTCTTTGAACGGCTAAGCCCACAGCAGCGGCTTTAAAAGCCGAGACGGGCAGGTCAGCCTTCGCACGCTATACTCATCAGGAATAGAGCGTAGAGCGTAAAGTCATCGGGTACAGCGGGTTAAGACGTTAACAGGATTGCAGCATTTTGTGGGCATGCCGACGAAAGCGAATGCTCATTTATCTTTTTACTTCTGTTGAAAGCTATACTGGTGATACCCTCCAGCCCATTGTTCTCAATGGTAAACCTGTGATCCGCGATTCAAATTTCTCATGTTGTCTAACCTATCCGGGCGACATTCTCCTGAAAGTTACGAATTTGCGGTCAGATGCATGCTTATGGATAAAACGACACCTTTGACGACGCCTTATCTGCAGTTCACTCGTGATCAGTGGGCTGCATTGCGCGATTCTGTCCCGATGACGCTGTCAGAAGAGGAGATCGCCCAGCTGGAGGGGATCAACGAAGACCTCTCGCTGGAAGAGGTCGCAGAGATTTATCTGCCGCTTTCGCGTCTGCTCAACTTTTATATCAGCTCGAATGTTCGTCGTCAGGCCGTTCTGGAACAGTTTCTCGGCACCAACGGGCAAAAGATACCTTATATCATCAGCATTGCTGGCAGCGTTGCCGTGGGGAAAAGCACCACCGCGCGTGTATTGCAGGCACTGCTGAGCCGCTGGCCCGAGCACCGTAAAGTTGAGCTGATCACGACAGATGGTTTTCTTCATCCCAATGCGGTGCTGAAAGAGCGGGGTCTGATGAAGAAGAAAGGCTTCCCGCAGTCTTATGATATGCATCGGCTGGTGAAGTTTGTTTCCGACCTGAAATCGGGTGCCAGTCAGGTTACCGCTCCGGTCTATTCGCACCTGATTTACGATGTGATTCCGGACGGTGATAAGGTCATTCAGCAACCCGATATTCTGATTCTTGAAGGGCTTAACGTATTACAGAGTGGGATGGATTATCCACACGATCCCCATCACGTCTTTGTTTCCGATTTTGTCGACTTCTCTATTTATGTCGATGCGGCAGAAGATCTCTTGCAGAGCTGGTATATCAACCGCTTCCTGAAATTCCGTCAGGGCGCGTTTACCAATCCCGACTCTTATTTCCATCATTATGCTCAGCTCTCTGAAGCGGAAGCGATTGAAATAGCAGGCAACTTGTGGAAAGAGATTAACTGGCTGAATCTGCAGGAAAATATCCTGCCTACTCGCGAAAGAGCCAGCCTGATTATGACCAAGAGTGCTAATCATGCGGTCGATAAGCTCCGGCTGCGTAAATAAACGACATCAATAAAAAAGCCTGCAATTATGCAGGCTCTTTTATATTCAGACTGGCCGAAGGGATATTTCTCCGCCTACCCAGGATTTTATTTCGCCATCCTGCTCTAATAACAGCCCTCCCTGACTATCCACACCACGAGCAATGCCGTGCACTTCACGTTCGCCAATAAGTAACTTCACCGGCCGGTTAATAAAATTATCCAGTGCGGCCCAGCGAGCAATAAAGGGCGTTAATCCTTCCTGTTCAAACACCGGCAGAGCATCACGTAAGCTGTTAATCAGACTGGCAGCCAGTTCATTGCGGTTAACCGTGACACCCGCTTCCTGCAGGTTGATCCAACCCTGATTGATCTGTGACGCATCCGCTGTTCGCATCGCCAGATTAATCCCCGCACCCATTACAATATGCGCTGCATCACCGGTTTTACCGGTAAGTTCGACCAGGATACCCGCTAGTTTGCGATCTTTTAGGTAAATATCATTGGGCCATTTAACCCGGACATCGTCAGCACCCATCGCGCGTAATGTTTCAGCCATGACGATGCCGATAACCAGACTGAGCCCCATTGCCGCCGCAGGACCCTGATCCAGACGCCAGTACATCGACATATAGAGGTTGGCGCCAAACGGTGAGAACCATTGGCGACCACGCCTTCCGCGTCCAGCCTGTTGGTACTCCGCAATACAGGCAGCGCCAGACTGAAGTTCATGCATCCGTTCCAGCAAATATTGATTCGTTGAGTCAATAACCGGTATCACTGAAATATTGCCCTGCTTAACCCGTGAAAGTATCGCCTGTTCGTCCAGCAACTGTATCGGCGCAGACAGGCTATACCCTTTTCCGGTGACGGTATAAACGTCGAGTCCCCAGCTTTTCAACGTCTGGATATGCTTATTGATCGCGGCGCGGCTCATACCCAGCGTTTCACCTAGCTGTTCGCCTGAATGAAACTCGCCATCCGATAATATATCGACCAGCTTCAATGGAACGTTGTGGTCCTTCATGCGATCACCTCAACAGCATTACACTCACCCTGTGCCTGAATAAAACGGACTTCAGGCTCAAGCCAGACATCAAACTTTTCACCCACCCGGTTACGTACGGTACGGGCCAGCGCCACAATATCGTCAGGGGTCGCATCCTCAGCATTGATCAACACCAGAGCCTGCTGCTGATGCACGGCTGCGCCGCCCAGACGGAACCCCTTCAGCTGACACTGATCTATCAGCCAGCCTGCCGCCAGTTTGGTTTCGCCGTTCGTCAGTGGATAATTTGGCATCGACGGAAAGCGAGCCAGTAACTGGCTTGCCTGCGCCTGACTAATCACCGGGTTTTTGAAAAAGCTGCCTACATTACCGGTGACTTTAGGGTCGGGTAACTTGCTCTGACGCATCTCACAGACAGCATGATAGACATCCCAGGCGTTTGCGGTGACGGGATTCAGCGTTTTAAGATCGCCGTAGGTCAAAACCGGTTGCCACTGTTTTGGCAGGATCATTCCTACCGCTACAATCACATAGCCAGATTGGTAATGGTGTTTAAATATGCTGTCGCGATAACCAAACTCGCAGGCTTCACGATCGAGCCGCTCTGTCTGACCACTGTGCAAATTAAGCACATCGACATATTCGCAGACGTCTTTTAATTCAACACCATAAGCCCCGATATTCTGGATCGGCGCTGAGCCGACCATGCCAGGGATTAATGCCAGGTTTTCCAGGCCGGTAATGCCCTTTTCCAGCGTACTTTTCACCAGTTGATGCCAGTTCTCGCCCGCCCCAACGTGCAGTTTCCAGTGATCGAACTCATCCCGGATGCCGATGCCTTTAATGCGGTTCAGTACCACCGTGCCGGCGAAGTCTTCCAGGAACAGCACGTTGCTGCCCTCACCTAACACCATAAACGGCGTTTGTTGATGCTGGCTGGCCTGCCAGGCAGCCAGGATAGCAGCGGGAGTTTCCGCCACAATGCGTTGTTGCGTGTGGATGGCAAGCCCAAGCGTATTGTCGGCTTGTAATGAGGGATGTTGGCTGGACATTTGACGGCCTTAACTGATTAATCTGGCCGTAGTTTACCGTATCAGACGGGTGTTGCAGGGGGAATTTCAGGCTCTCAGCGAAAAATTCCGCTGATCTTCAGACGTAAAAAAGCCCCGCACTGCTGTGCGGGGCTTCTTCACTGATATAATGCCTGGCAGTTCCCTACTCTCGCATGGGGAGACCCCACACTACCATCGGCGCTACGGCGTTTCACTTCTGAGTTCGGCATGGGGTCAGGTGGGACCACCGCGCTACAGCCGCCAGGCAAATTCTTTGTGCTCTGTCCTGTGTCTTTTGTGCTGATGCTGCGTTGGCCGCCCTCCCGCTACTCCGTCACATACTTCAGTATGCTCCTTCGTATCGCTCGGTTGCCGCCTTGCCTCAGCGCAAAATCCTCCGGACCCGGGTCCGCAGGACACAAACGTATCCGGTAACAAGCTGAAAATCTGTCTCTCAAAAACGCCTCTGGCGTTGTAAGGTTAAGCCTCACGGGTCATTAGTACCGGTTAGCTCAACGCATCGCTGCGCTTACACACCCGGCCTATCAACGTCGTCGTCTTCAACGTCCCTTCAGGACTCTCAAGGAGTCAGGGAGAACTCATCTCGGGGCAAGTTTCGTGCTTAGATGCTTTCAGCACTTATCTTTTCCGCACTTAGCTACCGGGCAATGCCATTGGCATGACAACCCGAACACCAGTGGTGCGTTCACTCCGGTCCTCTCGTACTAGGAGCAACCCCCCTCAATTCTCCAGCGCCCACGGCAGATAGGGACCGAACTGTCTCACGACGTTCTAAACCCAGCTCGCGTACCACTTTAAACGGCGAACAGCCGTACCCTTGGGACCTACTTCAGCCCCAGGATGTGATGAGCCGACATCGAGGTGCCAAACACCGCCGTCGATATGAACTCTTGGGCGGTATCAGCCTGTTATCCCCGGAGTACCTTTTATCCGTTGAGCGATGGCCCTTCCATTCAGAACCACCGGATCACTATGACCTGCTTTCGCACCTGCTCGAGCCGTCACTCTCGCAGTCAAGCCAGCTTATGCCATTGCACTAACCTCACGATGTCCGACCGTGATTAGCTGACCTTCGTGCTCCTCCGTTACGCTTTAGGAGGAGACCGCCCCAGTCAAACTACCCACCAGACACTGTCCGCACCCCGGATCACGGGGCCACGTTAGAACATCAAACATTAAAGGGTGGTATTTCAAGGTTGGCTCCACGCAGACTGGCGTCTGCGCTTCAAAGCCTCCCACCTATCCTACACATCAAGGCTCAATGTTCAGTGTCAAGCTGTAGTAAAGGTTCACGGGGTCTTTCCGTCTTGCCGCGGGTACACTGCATCTTCACAGCGAGTTCAATTTCACTGAGTCTCGGGTGGAGACAGCCTGGCCATCATTACGCCATTCGTGCAGGTCGGAACTTACCCGACAAGGAATTTCGCTACCTTAGGACCGTTATAGTTACGGCCGCCGTTTACCGGGGCTTCGATCAAGAGCTTCTCCTTGCGGATAACCCCATCAATTAACCTTCCGGCACCGGGCAGGCGTCACACCGTATACGTCCACTTTCGTGTTTGCACAGTGCTGTGTTTTTAATAAACAGTTGCAGCCAGCTGGTATCTTCGACTGGCTTCGGCTCGGGGAGCGAGTCCCTCCACCTACGCGCCAGCGTGCCTTCTCCCGAAGTTACGGCACCATTTTGCCTAGTTCCTTCACCCGAGTTCTCTCAAGCGCCTTGGTATTCTCTACCTGACCACCTGTGTCGGTTTGGGGTACGATTTTGTGTTACCTGATGCTTAGAGGCTTTTCCTGGAAGCAGGGCATTTATCACTTCAGCACCGTAGTGCCTCGTCGTCACGCCTCAGTGTAAAGTGAACCGGATTTGCCTGGAACACACACCTACACGCTTAAACCGGGACAACCGTCGCCCGGCCGATATAGCCTTCTCCGTCCCCCCTTCGCAGTAACACCAAGTACAGGAATATTAACCTGTTTCCCATCGACTACGCCTTTCGGCCTCGCCTTAGGGGTCGACTCACCCTGCTCCGATTAACGTTGAACAGGAACCCTTGGTCTTCCGGCGAGCGGGCTTTTCACCCGCTTTATCGTTACTTATGTCAGCATTCGCACTTCTGATACCTCCAGCATGCCTCACAGCACACCTTCGACGGCTTACAGAACGCTCCCCTACCCAACAACGCATAAGCGTCGCTGCCGCAGCTTCGGTGCATGGTTTAGCCCCGTTACATCTTCCGCGCAGGCCGACTCGACCAGTGAGCTATTACGCTTTCTTTAAATGATGGCTGCTTCTAAGCCAACATCCTGGCTGTCTGTGCCTTCCCACATCGTTTCCCACTTAACCATGACTTTGGGACCTTAGCTGGCGGTCTGGGTTGTTTCCCTCTTCACGACGGACGTTAGCACCCGCCGTGTGTCTCCCGTGATAACATTCTTCGGTATTCGCAGTTTGCATCGGGTTGGTAAGCCGGGATGGCCCCCTAGCCGAAACAGTGCTCTACCCCCGAAGATGAGTTCACGAGGCGCTACCTAAATAGCTTTCGGGGAGAACCAGCTATCTCCCGGTTTGATTGGCCTTTCACCCCCAGCCACAGGTCATCCGCTAATTTTTCAACATTAGTCGGTTCGGTCCTCCAGTTAGTGTTACCCAACCTTCAACCTGCCCATGGCTAGATCACCGGGTTTCGGGTCTATACCCTGCAACTTAACGCCCAGTTAAGACTCGGTTTCCCTGCGGCTCCCCTATACGGTTAACCTTGCTACAGAATATAAGTCGCTGACCCATTATACAAAAGGTACGCAGTCACCCCATAAAGAGGCTCCCACTGCTTGTACGTACACGGTTTCAGGTTCTGTTTCACTCCCCTCGCCGGGGTTCTTTTCGCCTTTCCCTCACGGTACTGGTTCACTATCGGTCAGTCAGGAGTATTTAGCCTTGGAGGATGGTCCCCCCATATTCAGACAGGATACCACGTGTCCCGCCTTACTCATCGAGCTCACAGCATGTGTGTTTTTGTGTACGGGAGTATCACCCTGTACCCTGCGACTTTCCAGACGCTTCCACTAACACACAAGCTGATTCAGGCTCTGGGCTGCTCCCCGTTCGCTCGCCGCTACTGGGGGAATCTCGGTTGATTTCTTTTCCTCGGGGTACTTAGATGTTTCAGTTCCCCCGGTTCGCCTTGCAGCACTATGTATTCATGCTGCAATGATGCACTGAGTGCACCGGGTTTCCCCATTCGGACATCGACGGCTGTAGCGGTTCATATCACCTTACCGTCGCTTTACGCAGATTAGCACGTCCTTCATCGCCTCTGACTGCCAGGGCATCCACCGTGTACGCTTAGTCGCTTAACCTCACAACCCACAGGCGTTTTTCAACGCTGCGTGTTGCAAGCATTTGAGAGACTCGAACATATCGTGTTTTTCATTCTTATTACGGAGAATGAAAACGACATGTCGTTTCAATTTTCAGCTTGTTCCGGATTGTTAAAGAGCAAATATCTTAAACATGACTCGTAAGTCATCTTTAAGATATGTGGGCAACACCTTTCACCTGTCACCAAGCAAGTGGCGTCCCCTAGGGGATTCGAACCCCTGTTGCCGCCGTGAAAGGGCGGAGTCCTAACCGCTAGACGAAGGGGACACGATAGTGTCGCGACTTCGCAGCCGTCTTGCTCATTACTTTTCTATCAGACAATCTGTGTGAGCACTACGCGGGAAGGTATCTTCAGGTAAGGAGGTGATCCAACCGCAGGTTCCCCTACGGTTACCTTGTTACGACTTCACCCCAGTCATGAATCACAAAGTGGTAAGCGCCCTCCCGAAGGTTAAGCTACCTACTTCTTTTGCAACCCACTCCCATGGTGTGACGGGCGGTGTGTACAAGGCCCGGGAACGTATTCACCGTGGCATTCTGATCCACGATTACTAGCGATTCCGACTTCACGGAGTCGAGTTGCAGACTCCGATCCGGACTACGACGCACTTTGTGAGGTCCGCTTGCTCTCGCGAGGTCGCTTCTCTTTGTATGCGCCATTGTAGCACGTGTGTAGCCCTACTCGTAAGGGCCATGATGACTTGACGTCATCCCCACCTTCCTCCGGTTTATCACCGGCAGTCTCCTTTGAGTTCCCGACCGAATCGCTGGCAACAAAGGATAAGGGTTGCGCTCGTTGCGGGACTTAACCCAACATTTCACAACACGAGCTGACGACAGCCATGCAGCACCTGTCTCAGCGTTCCCGAAGGCACCAATCCATCTCTGGAAAGTTCGCTGGATGTCAAGAGTAGGTAAGGTTCTTCGCGTTGCATCGAATTAAACCACATGCTCCACCGCTTGTGCGGGCCCCCGTCAATTCATTTGAGTTTTAACCTTGCGGCCGTACTCCCCAGGCGGTCGACTTAACGCGTTAGCTCCGGAAGCCACTCCTCAAGGGAACAACCTCCAAGTCGACATCGTTTACGGCGTGGACTACCAGGGTATCTAATCCTGTTTGCTCCCCACGCTTTCGCACCTGAGCGTCAGTCTTTGTCCAGGGGGCCGCCTTCGCCACCGGTATTCCTCCAGATCTCTACGCATTTCACCGCTACACCTGGAATTCTACCCCCCTCTACAAGACTCAAGCCTGCCAGTTTCAAATGCAGTTCCCAGGTTAAGCCCGGGGATTTCACATCTGACTTAACAGACCGCCTGCGTGCGCTTTACGCCCAGTAATTCCGATTAACGCTTGCACCCTCCGTATTACCGCGGCTGCTGGCACGGAGTTAGCCGGTGCTTCTTCTGCGGGTAACGTCAATCGACGCGGTTATTAACCACATCGCCTTCCTCCCCGCTGAAAGTACTTTACAACCCGAAGGCCTTCTTCATACACGCGGCATGGCTGCATCAGGCTTGCGCCCATTGTGCAATATTCCCCACTGCTGCCTCCCGTAGGAGTCTGGACCGTGTCTCAGTTCCAGTGTGGCTGGTCATCCTCTCAGACCAGCTAGGGATCGTCGCCTAGGTGGGCCATTACCCCGCCTACTAGCTAATCCCATCTGGGTTCATCCGATAGTGAGAGGCCCGAAGGTCCCCCTCTTTGGTCTTGCGACGTTATGCGGTATTAGCCACCGTTTCCAGTGGTTATCCCCCTCTATCGGGCAGATCCCCAGACATTACTCACCCGTCCGCCACTCGTCACCCAAGGAGCAAGCTCCTCTGTGCTACCGTCCGACTTGCATGTGTTAGGCCTGCCGCCAGCGTTCAATCTGAGCCATGATCAAACTCTTCAATTTAAGTTTGATTTGCTTAAACAAGTTAAGCGGTGCTCATCTGTAAAACGTCATAATGAATTTCATTATGTGTTCACTCGTGAGGCTTGATATTTTTTACGTCCGGAGACGCTGATATCAATCCTGCGAGTGCCCACACAGATTGTCTGATAAATTGTTAAAGAGCAGTGCGAGCAGCGGGTTAACCGTCTGTCGCGAGGTGGCGTATATTACGCTTTCCTCCTTCAGAGTCAACTTCTTTTTGGGAAGTTTTTCTCCGGCGGCGCAGTCTCCTGTGCCTCTCAACCCGGCGGCCGGTAAGCCGTTGTTCCGTGTCGATGGAGGCGCATTATAGGGAGTTCGCGCGGGCTGACAAGCGTTTATTGCAAAAAGATTATCGTTCGAAGTAATTTTCATCAAATCGCGTTATTTCGCTACAATTTGCCTGGTAACTGTGCAAAATCATTGGCAAAACGGCTGACCTGTTGCCAATCGGTGTACTCCACTTCTTTAGTAGAATCGGTCTCGCCACCGGTCATTCGCATGATCAACTGAATCATGACGCGGTCAAACCAGCGATAACGCGGATAATAGAGCGCGCCCGCAAATACCGCACAGCAATCTGGCTGCCACGGCGACTGTGTTAAGAACTTCTGGGTATAGGCATTGGTTTCCGGAGAACGCTTCTCGGGTTTGCGCGCTGTCAGGTTCACAGAGAAGAAGCCACTGGTGCGCTGCTGCAATTCGTGCAGATGCTGCTTAACGAATTTGTCGACTACCGGCTGGAAGTGACCATAACGAATCGATGCGCCAATCAGCACCCGATCGTACTCTGCCCAGTCAGGTGTAGTGGCCTCCTGAATATTCAGCACATCACAGTTCTGCTGCTGACCGATCTGCTCAGCAATATAAGAGGCGATTTTTTGCGTTTGTCCGTCACGGGTCGAGTAGAGAATCAGCGCTTTCATTTCAGCATCCTTTTTTAATTACTCACGCCAGAAGGTCGGCGTGAACAGCACCAGCAAGGTAAAGACCTCGAGACGCCCGAATAGCATGGTGGAGATCAATATCCACTTCGCCACATCATTCATTGAGGTGAAGTTATCCGCGACCACACCCAGGCCGGGGCCGAGGTTATTGAGCGTGGCAGCGACAGCAGCAAAGGCCGAGAAGTCATCCACGCCGGTAGCGATAATGGCCAGCATACTGATCAGAAACACCAGCGCATAAGCGGAGAAGAATCCCCAGACCGCCTCAAGGATACGCTCCGGCAGCGCCCGGTTACCCAGCTTGATGGTGTAAACCGCATTCGGGTGGACCAGACGTTTAAGTTCCCGGTTCCCCTGCTTGCACAACAGCAGGATGCGGATCACCTTCAGGCCACCACCGGTTGAACCGGCACAGCCACCAATAAAGGCGGAGCAGAGCAGCAGCACCGGCAGGAACAGCGGCCAGCGTGCGATGCTGTCGGTGGTGAAACCGGCAGTGGTCGCCATGGAAACCACCTGGAAGAACGCCTGGTTCAGCGTCTGCCAGCCACTGGCGTAAACATTGTGGAACCAGAGCACCAGCGTGCAGATCAACACCAGCGTCAGCTGGACGCCGATAAACATCCGTAACTCCGGGTCACGCCAGTAGACGCGCAGATTACGGCCACTCAGCATGGCAAAGTGCAGACCGTAGTTACAGCCGGAGATCAGCAGAAACACCGCCACGATGGTATTAATGGTGCCGCTATTAAAGTAGCCGATACTGGCATCGTGAGTGGAAAAGCCTCCGATAGCGATAGTCGAGAAGCTGTGCCCTATCGCGTCAAAGGCTGGCATCCCCGCCAGCCACAAGGCCAGCGCACAGGCCACCGTGAGCAGAACGTAGATCAACCACAGGGTCTTGGCTGTTTCGGCAATGCGCGGCCGCATTTTGTTATCTTTCAGCGGTCCCGGCATCTCCGCGCGATAAAGCTGCATTCCTCCGACACCCAGTATCGGTAATATCGCTACCGCTAATACGATGATCCCCATACCGCCGAGCCACTGCAGCATCTGCCGATAGAACAGAATCGCCTTTGGCAGCGAATCGAGTCCGACCAGCGTTGTTGCGCCGGTGGTCGTCAGACCAGAGAACGATTCGAAGAATGCGTCAGTTACCGACAGGTGCGGCTGTTCAGCAAAGATAAACGGCATCGCCCCCACGCTGCCCAGCACCGTCCAGAACAGCACCACAATCAAAAATCCTTCGCGTGGCTTGAGTTCGGTCTTCTGTTTGCGGTTTGGCCACCACAACAGCGAGCCGATCACCAGCGCCATCATAAAGGTCTGGCTAAAGGCCCGACCGGCACCGTCACGATAAATTAATGCGACCAGGCCGGGCAAAATCATCGTCACTGAAAAGAGGATCACCAGCAGACCGACTATGCGGGTAATGGCGCGAAAGTGCATTCAGCCGTTCCTTTAAATAAAAGAGAAGAACATCAAGGTGTGAGCGGGATAAGCGATAACGCGCCCCGACTAAAGTCTGACAGATTTTGCTGGAATCCGTCGATTTGTCCATAAGGCAGAGCCAGCGTCAGTACGATGCGGTCCTGGTACTGGCTGTCAGTGACTTTGCCTTCGACGCGCTGCACCAGCCGTTCGATATCGCTGAGCTGCGCATAGTCGCATTGCAACGTAAACTGTTTCATCGGCACTTTACGCTGTCGCGGCAGTTGCCTGAGGCCCTGCTGCACGCCGCCGCCATATGCTTTCACTAATCCGCCCGTGCCCAGCATGATGCCTCCGTAATAGCGCACCACCACCGCGGTAATTTCACCGATACCGGCCCCCATCAACTGCGCCAGCATCGGTTTGCCTGCAGTACCCGACGGCTCCCCATCGTCCGAGAAACCCAGCTGTTGTGAATCATCTGGCGCACCGGCCACCCAGGCCCAGCAGTGATGCCGGGCAGCGGGATGCTCATTTTTTACCTGCTGGACAAACGCGCGCGCCGCCTCAACGCCGTCGGTGTGGGCCAGCAGCGTAATAAAGCGGCTCTTTTTGATGGTCTCCTCACTGAGGCTGACAGCCACAGCGGGAATATCAAAAGCGTCCATCAGGCCAGATGCAGGTCGCGGGTCATGTTCTCAACGCGATGCGCATGGATCACCACGTTATCCTCAATGCGAATCCCGCCGTAAGGCCTGAGCGCATCAATGGCCTGCCAGTTGAAATGCTGGCTGAAGCGGCCTTCACGCAGCGGCGCCAGCAGAGAATCAATAATATAGAAACCTGGCTCGATGGTTAATACCATGCCGGGCTGCAGCACGCGGGTGCAGCGCAGATAAGGATATTGCGCGGGCGCCGCAAGGTGGGTGCCCTGCTCATCCTGCATAAACCCGGCGACATCATGCACCTGCAGGCCGAGCGGATGTCCTAATCCATGCGGCATGAACGGCCCGGTCAGATCTTCCGCCACCAGCGCCTCTTCGCTGATACCCTGCACCAGCTCGAACTTCAGCAACATCTTAGCGATACGCTGATGCATCTGCAGATGATAATCGGTGTAACGCACGCCCGGCTTCAGCGTGGCGATCAGCGCCAGCTCTTCCGCATTCATCGCCTCGACCATCCGGGCATACAGCGAACCGCTCTGCGCCGCGTAGCTGCGGGTCAAATCCGCGGCATAGCCAAGATATTCGGCACCCGCATCAATTAAGAAGCTGTGGCGCTTTGCCGGCGGCTGATGATCCAGACGGGTGTAGTGCAGCACCGCCGCGTGTTCATTCAGCGCAATGATATTGCCGTAAGGCACGTCGGTATCGCGGTGGCCGGTAGCGGTCAGATAGGCCTGGTTGATATCAAATTCACTTAAACCGGCAGAGAAGGCCTCTTTGGCGGCGCGATGTCCGGCCACGGCCAGCTTCTGCGCCTGGCGCATACAGACCAGCTCATACTCGGTTTTGATGCTGCGATGGTAATGCAGGAAATCGATCACCGCTTTGGGATTGATATTGCCGGAGCTGATGCCAAGTTGCGCTGCCCGCGCATTTACCGGACCGATATAGGCGACATTCTCACGCTGAGCAGGTAGCAGCTGCGCAATCTCATCGGCATTTTTCAGGCCGATGACCTCAATATCTGCGGTCCAGAAACTTTCCGGCAGCGGCTCAACGTTGTGCCAGTAGTCCACCGGCGAGTAAAACCATAACTTCGGTTTATTTACGCCATCAACCCACAGCCAGCAGTTCGGCACCTGGGTCACCGGCACCCAGGCCTTAAACTGCGGATTGACCTTGAACGGATAGGTGTGATCATCCAGAAACACCGTCAACAACTCACCGGAATGGATCAACATCGCATCCAGTTTATTGTGTGCCAGCACCTGCTGCGCCCGTTGCTGCAACGTGGCGATATGCGCGTGATACAAGGTCTTCAGTGAATCCATTGACGTCTCTCCAGTGTCGCGAAATGGCCGCAGTTTAGCATACCCCTTAATCGGATGCCGCGTTGAGAGCGGCTGTGATCTTGTTAGCAAATAAGCAAAGAGCCGTTTGCAAAAAATTAACATCACTCCCACACTCTCGATCATCTGGTATGACCAGATCACTTTTCCGCGGTTTCAGGAGACGCACATGCTCTACCAAGGCGCTAACCTTTCTCTTCGCTGGCTGGACGATGGCATCGCCGAGCTGGTTTTTGATGCCCCTGGCTCGGTCAATAAGCTTGATACGCAAACCGTCGCCAGCCTGGGCGAAGCCATTGCGGTGCTGGAGCAGCAGTCTGACCTGCGCGGCGTGCTGCTCAGCTCAGCTAAACCGGCGTTTATTGTCGGCGCTGACATCACCGAGTTCCTCTCGCTGTTTGACGCACCGACCGAAAAACTCAGTCAGTGGCTGAGCTACGCCAACACTATTTTTAACCGGCTGGAAGATTTGCCGGTGCCGACACTGGCCGCTATCGATGGCTACGCGCTGGGGGGCGGATGTGAATGCGTACTGGCCACCGATCTGCGTGTCGCCACTGCCGACGCCCGCATCGGCCTGCCGGAAACGAAACTCGGTATCATGCCAGGCTTCGGCGGCAGCGTGCGTCTGCCGCGTCTGTTAGGTGCCGACAGCGCCATGGAGATCATCGCCGCCGGTAAAGACGTCGACGGAAACGCGGCGCTTAAACTCGGTCTGGTCGATGCGGTGGTGCACCGCGATAAACTGCGCGAGGCGGGTATCACCATGCTGAAGGCCGCGGCGCTCGATGGCAGTTGGCGCGCGCGCCGGGCACCGAAACTGGCACCGCTGAAACTGAGTCCGATTGAAGCCGCAATGAGCTTCACCCTGGCCAAAAGCATGGTGATGCAGACCGCAGGCAAACATTATCCGGCACCGATGATGGCGGTAAAAACCATTGAAGCGGCCGCCGGTCTTGGCCGTGATGATGCACTAAAACTGGAAAATGCCGCTTTTGTCCCGCTGGCCCAGTCTGACGAAGCGCGGGCGCTGGTCGGTATCTTCCTCAACGATCAATATGTTAAAGGGCTGGCGAAAAAACGCGGCAGCGAAAGCGGCGCGCCAGCGCAGGCGGCCGTGTTGGGTGCTGGCATTATGGGTGGCGGCATCAGCTACCAGTCAGCGTGGAAAGGTGTGCCGGTCAAAATGAAGGACATCAATCCACAGGCGCTGACGCTCGGCATGAATGAAGCCAGCAAGCTGCTGAATAAGCTGCTGGAGCGCGGCAAAATTGACGGCAACAAGCTGGCCAGCGTGATTGCGACCATACAGCCTACGCTGGATTACGCCGGTTTCGAGCACGCCGACGTGGTGGTCGAAGCCGTGGTCGAAAACCCGCAGATCAAAGCGAAGGTGCTGGCTGAAACCGAACAGCATCTGCGTGACGATGCCATCCTGGCCTCTAATACTTCCACCATTCCCATCAGCCAGCTGGCCCAGGCGCTGCAGCGTCCGGAAAATTTCTGCGGCATGCACTTCTTCAATCCGGTGCCGCGTATGCCGCTGGTTGAAGTGGTGCGTGGCGAGAAAACCAGTGAAGCAACTCTGAGCAAAGTGGTGGCCTGGGCCAGCAAAATGGGTAAAACCCCGATTGTGGTCAATGATTGCCCCGGCTTCTTCGTCAATCGGGTGCTGTTCCCCTACTTCGCCGCCTTCAGCCTGCTGCTGCGCGACGGTGCCGACTTCCGTCAGATTGATAAAGTGATGGAAAAACAGTTTGGCTGGCCAATGGGACCGTCATGGCTGCTGGATGTGGTTGGCATTGATACCGCGCATCATGCGCAAAGCGTAATGGCGGAAGGTTTCCCGCAGCGTATGAAGCACGACTATCGCGATGCGATCGATATGCTGTTTGAGGCCGGTCGTTTCGGTCAGAAAAATGGCAAAGGCTTCTGGCGCTGGGAAAACGACAAAAAGGGCAAACCGAAAAAAGTGGCGGACAGCGAGGTCGACACTCTGCTGCAACAGGTTTGTCAGCCTAAGCGGGTCTTCAGCGATGAAGAGATCCTGAATCGCATGATGCTGCCGATGCTGAATGAAGTGGTGCGCTGCCTGCAGGAGAAGATCATCGCCTCGCCGGCCGAAGCGGATATGGCACTGGTGTACGGTCTCGGCTTCCCGCCCTTCCGCGGTGGCGCCTTCCGCTATCTCGATACCTTAGGCAACAGTAACGTGGTCGATCAGGCCCGGCGCTACAGCGCACTCGGCGGCCTGTATGAATTGCCTGAACTGCTGGTGCAAAAAGCGCATCAGCATCAGAGCTGGTATCCCGCCGCCAAACCAATTGACGAAGCCGCGCTGAAAAGCGCCTGAGGGCATGAATATGGAAAATGTGGTGATTATTGATGCGGTACGCACGCCGATGGGACGTTCAAAAGGCGGTGCTTTTCGTCATGTACGTGCCGAGGATCTTTCCGCCCATCTGATGCGTGAACTGCTGAGCCGCAACCCGGCGGTCAATCCTGCCTCGCTGGACGACATTGTCTGGGGCTGCGTGCAGCAGACGCTGGAACAGGGGTTTAACATCGCGCGTAACGCCGCGCTGCTGGCTGAAATACCGCACTCGGTTCCGGCGACGACCGTCAACCGCCTGTGTGGCTCGTCGATGCAGGCACTGCACGACGCGGCGCGCGCCATTATGGTCGGCGATGCGCACAGCTGCCTGATTGGCGGCGTGGAACACATGGGGCACGTACCGATGAGTCACGGCGTCGATTTTCATCCGGGTCTTGGCCGCACCGTCGCCAAAGCGGCCGGAATGATGGGATTGACTGCCGAAATGCTGGCGCGTATGCATCATATCAGCCGTGAACAGCAGGATGCGTTTGCCCTGCGCTCGCACCAGCGCGCCTGGCAGGCCACCCAGCGCGGTGATTTCAAATCGGAGATCGTCGCCACCGCTGGTCACGACAGCGACGGCATTCTCAAACGCTACGATTACGATGAGGTGATCCGTGAAGAGACCAGCGCCGAAGGCCTGGCGGCACTGCGTCCGGCGTTTGATCCGGTCAATGGCACGGTAACAGCGGGCACCTCATCAGCCCTGTCTGATGGCGCGGCCGCGATGCTGGTAATGAGCGAATCCCGCGCCCGTGAACTGGGACTGACGCCACGCGCCCGTATCCGGAGTATGGCGGTAGTTGGCTGCGACCCGTCGATCATGGGCTACGGTCCGGTGCCAGCCAGCAAGCTGGCGCTGAAACGTGCTGGTCTGAGCGTCAATGATATTGACGTGTTTGAACTCAACGAGGCGTTTGCAGCACAAACGTTGCCCTGCATAAAAGATTTAGGTCTGCTGGATCGGCTCGATGAGAAGGTCAATCTGAATGGCGGAGCCATTGCGCTGGGTCACCCGCTGGGCTGTTCCGGGGCGCGTATCAGTACCACGTTGCTTAACATCATGGCGCGACGCGATGCGCAGTTTGGTCTGGCGACCATGTGCATTGGTTTAGGTCAGGGTATTGCCACCGTATTCGAGCGTCTGTAATACGTTGGGTCACTTCTTTGTCCGATTTACCCGCCCGTGATGGGCGGGTTTTTTCTTTCGGCCTGTTGTCGATCAGATGAAGGCGAAAGCATCACCATACATCTGCGACTCCAGTGCACCGCGCTCGGCACAGAAGCGATCGCGCGCGATCTTAGCCATCTCGAAACGGCCAGCAATGTAGATCTCATGCTCGCTCAGCGTACTGAAATCCTGCATCACCGCGGTCAGCACCGTACCCGACCGTCCCTGCCAGCCCGCGTCCGGCTGCTCGACCACCGGAATCACCTTCAGGTTGGGGTGTTTCACCGCCAGCGCATCCAGCTCATCCAGGTCATACAGATGCTTCAGCTCACGTCCGCCCCAGTAGATGGCGATATCACGCTCCGGCTGCTGCGCTAACGCGGTCAGCAGAATGGAACGGGCATAGGAGAAGCCGGTACCGCCCGCGATCAGAATCAACGGTTTGCTGCTCTCTTCGCGCAGCCAGGCATCACCGTGCGGCATGTCGACGGTGATCTGACGATCGTCACGGATGCGATCCATCACCGCCATCGCGTACAGGTTGAGATCGGACGCGCCGATGTGCAGCTCAATGATATCCTTTTCCATTGGCGTTGAGGCCAGTGAGAACGGGCGCTTATCACGCTCATCCATCACCACCATCAGATACTGTCCCGCGCGAAAACTGAAATCCGCTTCCGGAATCAGGCGAACGCGATACACCGTGTCGGTAATCGCTTCAACTGAAGTTACTTTACAGCTTAACGTTGTCATGCGTTCCCTCTGTCGGGTCGTCTTTATGGTTGTGCTCGCCATCAACGCTGTGGCGGCTGATCAAAAATACCTAACTCATCCCAGATAGCGTCAATGCGCGCGGTAATCGCAGGATCTTTTACGATCGGGGTGCCCCATTCGCGCTGCGTTTCGCCCGGCCATTTGTTAGTGGCATCCATCCCCATCTTCGACCCCAGCCCGGAAACCGGTGAGGCGAAATCGAGATAATCGATCGGCGTATTTTCCACTAACACGGTGTCACGCGCCGGATCCATGCGGGTGGTAATTGCCCAGATCACATCATTCCAGTCACGCGCATTAACATCATCGTCACACACAATAACAAATTTGGTGTACATGAACTGCCGCAGAAACGACCAGACGCCAAACATTACCCGTTTGGCATGTCCCGCGTACTGCTTTTTAATGGTCACAACCGCCAGCCGATAGGAGCAACCTTCCGGCGGCAGGTAGAAATCGACAATTTCCGGGAACTGCTTAATCAGAATCGGCACCAGCACTTCATTCAACGCCACACCCAGCACGGCGGGCTCATCCGGTGGACGGCCGGTATAGGTGGAGTGATAGATGGCCTGATGTCGCTGGGTAATGTGCGTCACGGTAAATACCGGGAAGCTATCTACTTCATTGTAGTAGCCGGTGTGATCGCCGTAAGGCCCTTCCGGCGCCATGTCGCCCGCTTCGATGTAGCCTTCCAGCACGATCTCCGCGCTGGCGGGAACTTCGAGATCGTTCGACAGGCATTTCACCACTTCGGTTTTATTGCCGCGCAACAAACCGGCAAACGCATATTCTGACAGCGTATCCGGCACCGGCGTTACCGCACCGAGAATGGTGGCAGGATCAGCTCCGAGTGCCACCGAGACCGGAAAACGTTCGCCCGGATGCGCTTTGCTCCACTCCTGAAAATCGAGCGCGCCGCCCCGGTGCGACAGCCAGCGCATAATCAGACGATTTTTGCCGATGACCTGCTGGCGATAGATACCGAGATTCTGCCGCTCTTTATGCGGACCGCGGGTGACGGTCAGACCCCAGGTAATCAGCGGCGCGGCATCGCCCGGCCAGCACTTCATCACCGGAATGCGCGACAAGTCGACCTCATCACCGCTGAACACCACTTCCTGACAGGGCGCATTACGCAGGCGTTTGGTCGGCATGTTGAGCACCTGCTTAAACTGCGGCATCTTATCGAACAGATCGCGAAAGCCCTTTGGTGGCTCCGGCTCTTTCAGAAACGCCAGCAGTTTGCCTACTTCCCGCAGTGCACTCACCTCTTCCTGACCCATCCCCATGGCGACGCGCTTTGGCGTGCCAAACAGGTTACACAGTACCGGCATGTCATACCCTTTCGGGTTTTCAAACAGCAGCGCCGGGCCGCCGGCACGCAGCGTACGGTCAGCGATTTCGGTCATTTCCAGAACAGGATCAATCGACTGCTTAATTCTTTTTAACTCACCGCGCTGTTCGAGCAGCGCGAGAAAGTCTCTTAAATCGTGATATTTCATGCGGCTTTAGCTTTCCGGCCAGAGTGAATCGGCCATTATAGGGCTGATTATGCGGTTGTGTTGAGGTTTATACGGCAACCTTAATCACAGCGAAAAGGGACCAGCGGCTGCAGCGCGCGGGTATCGTGGTAAGCCTGAATCGGCTCGCCGTGGCGGAATACCTTAAAGTCTTCGTTGCGGACGCTGTGATAGCGTAGCCGATCGTCATGCAGATGCAGAAAACTGCCTTCACGCAGGGCAATGACCGATTCGGCTGGATTAACGGCACAGAACTCCGCCAGCCGCTCGTCGCGTGTTTCGCCCATATGACCGGTGGCGCTGGCATCCAGGTAGTGAGGATTGATCTGCACCGGGAACAGCCCCAGCGCAGGCAGCACCACGCTGCTCCGCACCGGCATATCATTGGTGGTGCGAATCGACGGCGTCGCCACATTACAACCGGCGCTCCAGCCGACGTACGGCACCTGCCGCTCACGCACCGCACGCTGTATCGCCACGATCAGCCCCTGTTCATGCAGCATCTGATTCAGTAACCAGGTATTGCCGCCGCTGACCAGAATCAGCTCCGCCTGGGCGATGGCCTCAGCAGGCGAGGCAAACGCGTCCAGAGTACGCACCGGAATGCCCAGCGATGCACTGAGATCGGCGGCGCGCTGCGTATGATCGCCACGAATAATGGCGTAAGGGATCAGGACTGCCGAACGGATAGCGCGTCGGGCAATCATGGCGTGTAACTGCGGCTGTGCATAACCCAGCAGCGGCGCATCATCCGCCAGCTTGCCGTTGCTTAACAAAAAGAGTTTCATCAGATGATCCTTTTCGCCGGTATGATGGCCATCGAGTCTGATACAGAGCAGGGTGAAACGTCAATTTCCAATCGCCTTTTCTGTCGCTATCCGGCATCTTAAGAAAAGTCTCAGTTTATTTTCTGCGCGGTGCGCTTTTCCCCTGCCCGATGCGCTATAACTCTGGCAGCAGGTTTGCTATTCTTAGCGTCCATTCGATGGGAGCGGTTATGGAATCCTGGTATTTACTCTATTGCAAACGTGGTCAGCTATTGCGCGCGAAGGAGCATCTGGAGCGGCAAGAAGTGAATTGCCTCAGCCCAATGATCGCTCTGGAAAAGATCGTGCGCGGTAAACGCACCACGGTGAGTGAACCGCTGTTTCCTAACTATCTGTTTATTGAATTTGATCCGGAAGCGATTCATACCACCACCATCAGCAGTACGCGCGGCGTCAGTCATTTTGTGCGGTTTGGCACCACGCCCGCCACGGTGCCGCCAGCGGTGATTGAAGCGCTGGAAACCGACGTGCCGCAGATTATGCTCGATCCTGAAACGCCACAAATCGGTGATGAAGTGGTCATCACCGAAGGAACGTTTGAAGGACTGCGCGCCATCTTTGCCGAACCGGATGGCGAAACCCGCTCTATCCTGCTGCTCAATCTGCTGAATAAGCAGGTGATGCGCAGCGTGGATAACAAGCAGTTCCGCAAGATTTAAGCCAGTCTGAACAGCGTACGCGCATTCTGATCGACGCGGGCCGCCAGCGCCTCGCTACTCTCGCCACGCCATGTCGCCACCTGATTCACAATATGCGGTAAAAAGCAGGGCTCATTACGACGAGAGGTTGGCCGCGGGCGCATGTCGCGCGGCAGCAGATAGGGCGCATCGGTCTCCAGCAGCAGCTTGTCAGCCGGAATCAGCGGCAGCATTTCACGCAGTTCAAGTCCGCGGCGTTCATCGCAGACCCAGCCCGTAATCCCCACCGATAACCCCATCGCCAGGCACGCTTCCAGCTCTTCGCGCGTGCCGGTAAAGCAGTGGATCACCGCCCCCGGCAGTTTTGGCAGCCAGGGCGCAACGATCGCCGCAAAGCGCGCATGGGCTTCGCGACAGTGCAGAAACACCGGCATATTCAGTTCGGCTGCCAGCGCCAGCTGCGCCTCAAACGCATACTCCTGTTGCTCATGGGCTGACAGGTTACGGTTAAAATCGAGCCCGCATTCACCGATAGCGACCACTTCCGGTTTCTCCGCCAGCCGGCGCAGCGTGCTGGCGATCTCCGTTGACCATTCACTGGCGTGGTGCGGATGGACGCCCGCGGTGGACCAGCAGAAGCCCGGCTGATCTTCAGCCAGTTTCTGCGCCTGCTGGCTCTCCAGCGCATTGGTGCCGGTAATCAGCATCCCGGTGACGCCCGCTTCGCGCGCGCGTTTAACCACCTTTGGCCGGTCGGAGGCGAATTGCGTGCTGGTCAGGTTTACACCGATATCAAACATAATTTTTCCCACAGTTTACTAAACAAAAACCGCCCCTGAGGGCGGTTCGGATTGATCTCTTCCCGCCGGTGCGGGGCGTAAAGATCGCGTCAGGATTCGGAGTGATGCTCTTCATCCTGCGCCCGACGGCCTTTCCCCACATAGTAACGGGAAAAGAATACGCCGACTTCAAACAGGCAGTACATCGGAATAGCGAGCAAAGTTTGGGAAAAAACGTCCGGCGGCGTCAGTAACATGCCGACCACAAACGCCCCGACCAGAATATAGGGGCGTTTCTTTTTCAAATCGTCCGGGCTGGTAATGCCGGTCCAGCACAGCAGCACGATGGCCACCGGAACTTCAAACGCCACGCCAAACGCCATAAACAGGGTCATGACGAAATCGAGGTATTTGGTGATGTCAGTCGCCATGGTGACGCCAATCGGCGCGGTTTTGGTGAAAAAGCCAAACGCCAGCGGGAAGACGATAAAGTAGGCAAACGCCACGCCGACATAGAACAGGACGGTGCTGGAAAACAGCAGCGGCATCACCAGTTTACGTTCGTGACGATAGAGCGCAGGCGCGATAAACGCCCAGACCTGATAAAGGATCACCGGCACCGCCAGAAACACCGACACAATAATCGTCAGTTTGATCGGGGTGAAGAACGGTGAAGCCACATCGGTGGCAATCATGCTGGAGCCAATCGGCATCTGACTGATCAGCGGCGCCGCCACCAGTTGATAGATATCGTTGGCAAAATAGACCAGCGCCAGGAATATCACCAATACGGCGATGATGCAGTTCAGCAGTCGCTTACGCAGCTCAATCAGATGACTGATGAGCGGTTGGGTATCTTCAACGGCCATTATCGTTCATCACTTGCAGAAGAGGGAGAGGCGGAAGTGCGTGTGGTGGTGTCAGGTTTGTTCACCGGAGCGACGTCAGCGCTCACCGGCGCCTGGGCTGGCGCGCTGGCTACCGAAGCCGGGGACGGATTCCCGGCTGAAACAGCCGGCGCAGCTGGTTGCTGTGCCGGTGCCTGGGCCGGTGCGCTGGCCTGATGGTCAGCCGTCGCAGGCGTCGGCGCCGTTTCTGCCGATGCAGGATGATTTGCCGCCGGCTGCGGCGCGCTGTGCTGTGGCGAGTGGATGGTGTTGGCTTCGTCTTCCTCTTTTTCAATGTCGATGCTCTGACTGACCGAGCGTTTCATTGAATCCGCGGTTTTACGCAACTCTTCCATCGACTCTTTCAGCTCAGGCGATAGCGTGCCGCGGCCCGCTTCTTCCACCTTTTTCAGACTGTCCTGCAGTTCCTGCAGTTTCAGCTCCTGCGCCAGTTCGTTTTGCACATTGGCTGCCAGCGAACGAATCGCCCTGATCCAGCCGACCACGGTTTTCACCGCAACCGGTAAACGTTGCGGGCCGAGTACAATCAGCCCGATCACGAACACCAATACCAGTTCACTAAAGCCAATGTCGAACACGGTTTACACCTGCTTGTCGTTCTTAACGTCTTCTTTGGTCGCCGAAGTCTGCTGTTTGTCCGCCAGCGTTTTGGCGTTGAAGTCAGCGTCCTGTTCTTTCGGTTGATCCTTTTTGTCATCCTCGTCGCCCATGGCTTTTTTGAAGCCACGAATCGAGGAGCCTAAATCTGAACCCAGATTACGCAATTTATTGGTACCGAACAGAAGTACAACAATCACGGCAATAATTAACAATTGCCAAATACTGATACCGCCCATGAGATAGCCTCTAATATTCTGTGAAAAACGATGCGGTAATGCACCACAGAGCGCCCTTTTCAATTCGGGACTGAGCCAGCGACATTACCGTGTTTTAGGCTGAAGTGACAATCAGTTTGTCTTACGCCAGCCGATTAACCATGAGACGATGCCCGCCGCCATCAACACCGCCGGGAACAGGTCCCAGTCCGGTCGTGAAAGCAGCACTGCCGTGCCGCTGAGCAGCAAGGTCGCACCGACACCAAACAGATAGCGTGCCTGATGATGCCGGCTACGCTGCGCATTAAGATCGCCCACTAATTTGTCAACGCTGTGCCGCAGAAGTTTATGCTGACGCATGCTGTCATAAAACAGTTCCGGCAGTTCTGGTAACTTTTCAGCCCAGAACGGCGCTTTCTCTTTCACTGCCCGGATAATGGCGGGCAGGCCGACCTGATCTTTGATCCAGTCTTCCAGGAACGGCTTGGCAGTCTTCCACAGGTCGAGCTGCGGATAGAGCTGACGACCAATCCCTTCCACATACAGCAGGGTCTTTTGCAACAGCACCAGCTGCGGCTGAACTTCCATATTAAACCGACGCGCCGTATTGAACAGATTCAGCAGCACGTGACCAAACGAAATCTCGGCCAGCGGCTTTTCAAAAATCGGCTCACAGACGGTGCGGATCGCAAACTCAAAATCTTCAACGTTGGTATCGGGCGGCACCCAACCTGAGTCAACGTGCAGCTCCGCCACCTTGCGGTAGTCGCGGTTGAAGAAGGCGATAAAGTTTTCCGCCAGATAGCGCTTATCTTCTTTGTTAAGCGAGCCGACAATGCCGCAATCGATGCCGATATACTGCGGATCTTCCGGATGCTCATAGCTGACGAAAATGTTGCCCGGATGCATGTCCGCATGGAAGAAGCTGTCACGGAACACCTGGGTAAAGAACACCTGCACGCCACGCTCTGCCAGCAGCTTCATGTTGACACCGTGCCGTTCCAGCGTGGCAACATCTGAAATCGGAATGCCGTAAATACGTTCCATCACCATCATGGTTTCGCTGCAGTAGTCGGAATAGACTTCCGGCACGTAGAGCATCCGGCTGTCTTCAAAATTGCGGCGTAACTGAATGGCGTTGGCGGCTTCGCGTAACAGGTTCAGCTCATCAAGCAGAGTTTTTTCATAATCGCGTACGACTTCCACCGGACGCAGACGACGACCGTCGGGCAGCAGACGCGGCACCCAGCGCGCCAGGCGGTAGATCAGCTTCATGTCCGCTCTGATCACCGGCAAAATATCGGGGCGAATGACTTTAATCACCACTTTCTTGCCGGTCGATTTCAGCGTGGCGGTGTGAACCTGGGCAATCGAGGCTGACGCCAGCGGTTTGATGTCAAAATCATCAAACCAGGTTTCAATCGGTGCGCCCATAGAGGCTTCGATCTGTGCTTTGGCTTTGACGCCATCAAACGGCGCAACCCGATCCTGCAAAATTGCCAGTTGATCGGCGATAGCTGGCGGGAACAGGTCACGGCGGGTCGACAGCATCTGACCAAACTTGATCCAGACCGGTCCCAGCTGCTCCATCGCCATGCGCATACGCGCACCGGTCGGTTCGTGCGGATGCAGATTAGGTAACCAGAAAATGCAGCGACGCCACAGGCGAAGCGGAAGAGTAAGGCGCGTGTTGGGAATCAGTTCATCAAGGCCATAGGACAAAAACACCTTCATGATCAAATATAAGCGGCGGATCTCTCCAAAACTCATTTTGCCTCCAGCTGCGCCAGACGCGCATTAAGCGCCTCAAGCGAACGTTCCATCGCGTCTACCTCCTCAGAAAACCAGGCTAATTCGAGCGAGCCTGGCGCGACACGCCACTCTTCGGTCAGTACCTGACCGAGGTCATCCTGTCGACGCCCGACTTCGCCTTTCACCAGCCGGAATGCCCGCTGCGCGCCCTGACTGATGCCCTGGGCCGCGATATCACCAACCCAGGGCGCCAGATACTCTGCCGGGTCCAGCTCGGCCAGATCCATCAGCGCGGAAAACTGCTGTACCACCTGCAAATCGCCTTCCACCTGCAGCTCACCGCTGCGAATCAGCGGCGTCAGTTGCTGGCGGTCACGCAGCTTCGGCAAGGTTTTCAGAGAGGTAATCACCGTACAGTCACTGTTGTCCTGCCAGTCAGCCAGCACATCCAGTTGCTGTTCACTGAACACCAGCACCAGCGGATGGGAAAACTCGCTCAGACGCAGCGTCAGGACCTTACCGGTCAGACGCTGCCGTGCCGCCTTCAGGCCGCGATCGCGATACAACATGCGGTTCAGCGCGGTTTCCAGGCCCGCGGTAATCAAGGGCGTTAGCTTCATCACCATCTCACTCAGAACTTAAATCCACGGTGTAAGGCCACAATGCCGCCGGTCATATTGGAGTAAGTGGTATTTTCAAAACCGACGTCGTTCATCATCGCTTTCAGGGTTTCCTGATCGGGATGCATACGGATCGATTCGGCCAGATAGCGATAGCTCTCAGCGTCCTGCGCTACCAGTTGCCCGATGCGCGGCAGAATATGGAAGGAGTAAGCATCATAGGCTTTGCTCAGTGGATCGATCACCGGTTTGGAGAACTCCAGCACCAGTAAGCGTCCGCCCGGCTTCAGCACACGGAACATCGAGGCCAGCGCCTTCTCTTTTTCCGTTACGTTGCGTAAACCAAAGGAGATGGTGATGCAGTCGAAGTAGTTATCCGGGAACGGCAGAGCTTCTGCATTGGCCTGGACGTAATTGACGTTACCGACCACGCCAAGATTGCGCAGTTTTTCGCGGCCCATCTTCAGCATCGAACTGTTGATATCAGCCAGTACAACCTGGCCGGTTTCGCCCACCAGGCGAGAAAATTTAGCCGTCAGATCGCCGGTACCGCCGGCCAGATCCAACACGCGCTGTCCGCGACGTACGCCGCTGCTGTCAATGGTAAAACGCTTCCAGATACGATGGACGCCAAAGGACATCAAATCGTTCATCAGGTCATATTTTGCCGCTACGGAGTGAAACACATCCGCAACTTTGTCGGCTTTTTCGCTTTTGGCGACCGTCTGAAAGCCAAAATGGGTGGTTTCCTGCTGTGATTCATCTGCCATCGGTTTTACCTGCTCCACAAACAATACTTCCCGAAGTGTATCAGAGTCACGGAAGTCAGGCACGCTACGCCCATACTATTCGTGGAGGCGTCTCACACGCATGTCACTGTCATCCGTATCGTCGTCATGATCCGGCTCTTCGGCAGCCGGATGTTCCGGCATTGCCCGCTCCACCAGCTGAGGATTAATCGAACGTTTAACCTCGACCCCCAGCGCACGAAAACCTTCCGTCTGCGCAATCAGGTTGCCGCGCCCTTCGGCCAGCTTTTTCATCGCTTCACGGTAGCTGATTTGCGCCTTATCCAGACTGTGACCAATGCCGCTCATGTCATCGACAAACAGCCGCATCTTGTCATACAGCCGGGTCGCCCGATCGGCGATACGCTGCGCATTGCGACTCTGATGCTCGTAACGCCACAGATTATTAATGGTACGCAGCGCCACCAGCAGCGTGGTCGGGCTGACCAGCATAATGTTTTGCTGCAGCGCCTCGCCAATCAGCTCTGGCTGGCGATCGATCGCCAGCAAAAAAGCCGGCTCGACCGGGATAAACATCAACACATAATCGAGCGATCGTAAACCGGGCAATTGTTGATAATCTTTACGTCCCAGCAGCCGAATGTGGCTGCGCATCGCGCTGACATGTTCCTGAATCGCCTGCTCACGCTCAACCTCATCTTCCGCGTTGAAATAACGTTCGTAGGCGACCAGCGTCATTTTGGCATCCACCACCACATCTTTTCCCTGCGGCAGACGAACAATCACATCCGGCTGCATCCTGCCCTGCTGCTCCGACTGAATGCTGACCTGGGTTTCATACTCATGACCTTCACGCAACCCGGAGGCTTCCAGTACCCGGCTGAGCACCACTTCACCCCAGTTGCCCTGAATCTTGTTGTCGCCTTTTAGCGCTTTGGTGAGGTTGAGCGCTTCCTGCGCCATTTGCGCATTAAGCTGCTGTAACTGGCGGATTTCGTGGGTCAGGGTATGCCGTTCACGCGCCTCCGCGCCGAAGCTCTCATGCACCTGGCGGCGGAAGCCATCCAGCTGTTCGCGCAGCGGACCAATCAGGCTGTCCAGGCTCTGGCGATTCTGCTCATCGACGCGGCGGCCGCTGTTTTCAAAGATTCGGTTGGCAAGATTTTCAAACTGGGCGCTGAGGCGTTGCTCGCTGTTGGTCAGCAGACGCTGCTTCTCTTCGGCAGCGAAGCGGGTCTCTTCAAGGCGGATGGTCACTTCTCGCAGTTCTGCTTCCTGGGCACTGTTAACCTCCAGCTGGTTGCGCAGTTCCCGATTAAGCTGTTCGCTTTCGTTGCGCCAGTAGTCGAGCTGTTGCAGACGCTCATTGGCGCCGCTCAGCGCGCCATGCAGCTGGCGTAACTCCTGTTCACGCTGCTGTGCCTGCTGCTGAAGCTGATCCATCTGCTGCTGCTGGCGCTGCTGCGCCTCTTCCAGCAGACGGCGTTCGGTTAAGAAACTGGCGGCCTGATGCCCGGCACGTAACTGTGCCAGCATCCAGCCAATCCCTGCTCCGGCGAGCGCCAGGCAGACGCTGATAATGATGTGCTGATCCATGATTTCCCCGCGACTCAAGCTGCTGAGGGAAAAGGTAGAGTCGCACTGTATGAATGTCCAGATATATTTACATGCCCTCAACCACTTAGCGCACGGTCACCGTCAGCTTTCCGGCCTGCCACTCATCAATCAGGAAATAGGGCATCGGCAGCAGCCATTGGCCATTTTTCACCTGAGCCGGGTAGTGCCAGCTTTTGCCGTCACCGCTCATTTCTATCTGCTGACGGGCACCGTCGGCGGCATGGGATTGACCGGTGAGGCTGGCAAAGCCGACATTACTGCCGACGTGAAATCGGGGCATCTGCCAGCGCACTGGCGGATGTGCTGGCCACGGCTGCGCCTGATGAAAATGAAACAGTTCATCATGGTTGAGAACACTTTCACGCACCGTTGGCCACAGCGCCGTCTTGAGGAAAGACTGATCGGTAAAGCGTTCGCTGCCGCGGTATTGCGCAATAAATTCGCGCATGGTCTGTTCGACCTGACGAAAAACACCGTGACAGCCGCCCCACATGCCGGCCAGCAGCAGTTCGGTATGGGAGAAGTAGTCGCGCATATGATGGAACCAGTAAGGCGACGCCAGCCAGGCGTTGACCGCCGCCACCTCGCGCTCGGAGAGCAGCGAGTCGGCATCGCGGACGATAAAGCGTTTCACGCCGGGATCGTCCATCACCAGAAAGCGCCACAGCGTCGGGAACAACGTTTTTTCGTGGGACATATCGATCCGCTGAACGTGCGGTTGATCGAGCCGTTGCCAGACATGCTGCGGCACGCTGTCATCCAGATAGATGCGACACACCCAGCCCGGATAGAGCTCAGGCGCCACCTCAACGTTTTTAATCAGGGTTTCGCAGTAACGCGGCTGGTCACCATACAGGCTGAAGGCGATCACATTCTGCTGCGGCTGGCTGAGGTCGATCGGCTCGGGCTGCGCAGCGGGAAACGCAACCCGCGCGCCCTGCCGGAAACGGGCGTCCGATTGCTGCAACGATTCCAGGCCGTAACGCGTCACCTCATCCTGCTTATCCAGCCAGCCACACACTTCGGTCAGGCCATCCAGCCAGGTGGCTGACGCGGTAGCGCGCACCGCCGGTGGCGACTGGTAAATTTTCTGGTAGGTTTTGTAGGCTTTGTGATGCTGACCGAGACGCATCAGACAGAGCGCGTAGTCGCTGAGTACCTGCATCTGATGGGGCTGATAGCGCAGCACCTCTTCGCAGTAGCGGGCAGCCTGCGCATAATCGCCCTGCTGCATGGCGGCGCGAAACTGTGCGGCACTGCTCTCAAGACGGGCATTGAGCGCAACGGGATTCAGGTTAACGGCGGGACGACGAACGGGAATAGTCTTGCGCATCGGGCACTCTCAGCTTCCGTTGAAAGGCTGCGCCGGGGCTATCCGGCAGCAGGCTGGCCTTATGTCCGGCCGTTAACCTGCTGCCTGACAGTAAGGGTTATAACAAGCGGCGAGCCGCTTCAACCACAATTTTTACCGCATCGCTTTCGGTCTGTTTCATCGTCACCGCATCCGGGATCTCTTTCTGGGTACGGTTAACGATCACGCCCGCCACCATGCCGGCTCGCAGCCCCTGGCTGGCGCACATGGTTAACAGTGTAGCGGATTCCATCTCATAGTTGAGGACGCCCATCTCCTGCCACTCTTTCATCGATCCCTGGAAGCGATTCACCACTCGCCCGGAGAAGGTGTCGTAGCGCTCCTGGCCTGGATAGAACGTGTCAGAAGAGGCGGTGATGCCGATATGAGTCTTCGCGCCACAGGCTTCTGCTGCGGCCACCAGCGCCGTGGTACAGGCAAAGTCGGCCACGGCCGGGAACTCCATCGGCGCGAAATGCAGGCTGGCGCCGTCAAGACGCACTGACCCGGTGGTTACCAGCACATCGCCAACGTTGATGTGCGGCTGGATAGCGCCGGTGGTGCCCACGCGCAGGAAGGTGCGTACGCCAAGCTGCGCCAGCTCTTCAACCGCAATAGAGGTGGAAGGGCCGCCGATGCCGGTTGAGCAGACCACCACCGGTTTGCCGTCCAGCTTAGCCAGCCAGCTGGTAAATTCGCGGTGTGAGGCCAGATGCGTGGCATCCTCCATCAGTCCGGCAATCTTCTTCACGCGCTCCGGATCGCCGGGCACAATCGCCAGGGTGGCGCCCTGCAGATCGGCTTTCGTCAGGCCCAGATGGAAAACGTCAGACTGTGTCATTTCAGACTCCTGTTAAGGGAAGGTAGCGCGTCACTCTACGTCAGCACGCCCGATAAATATGTGACAGCATTCACCGAAGAAAATGAAAGTTACATTTATCACTAAAAACAATGTGATGTTTATCACAATATCACATCGGTTTCGCTGACATTGGCTTCGCCGGGGCTGTGTCGGCCTCATCACAGTGTTAAAGAGGTGGATGGTATTGTCCGCTGCTGACTCTGTTACCCGACGTCTGGCTCGCACGGTGTCCGGCCAGGCTATAGTTACGTGATTGCGCCATTGCTTGCACGGAGAGAATAATGAAAACCAGTGATAATATGACACAAAAAGCCGCGGCAGGGACCTTTGCGCCTGCCGTTCTGCCCACCGCTTCTACCACCATTATTACCGACAGTCCGGCGATTCACGCCGGTGAGACCTCAGTGCCAAGCCAGGGCGAAAATATGCCCGCCTTTTATGCCAGACCGAAATCTGCCGACGGTCCGTTACCGGTGGTGCTGGTGGTGCAGGAGATCTTTGGCGTCCATGAACACATCCGTGATATCTGCCGCCGTCTGGCGCTGGAAGGCTATCTGGCTATCGCTCCGGAACTCTACTTCCGCGAAGGCGATCCCAACGATTACCACGATATCCCGACCCTGTTCAGCGAGCTGGTGAGCAAAGTGCCCGATACACAGGTGCTGTCCGATCTTGATCATGCGGCCAACTGGGCGGCGCGTAACGGCGGCGATATCCGGCGTATGGGCATTACCGGGTTCTGCTGGGGCGGCCGCATCAGCTGGCTCTATGCGGCGCACAATCCGCAACTGCGCGCGGCCGTCGCCTGGTATGGACGTCTGACCGGCGATCGGACCATGAAGCAGCAGAAGCATCCTATCGATGTCGCCGTCGATCTTAGCGCCCCGGTGTTAGGTTTATACGGTGGACAGGATGAGGGGATTCCGCTGGAGAGCGTTGAGCAGATGCGTCAGGCGCTGCACGCGGCCAATGCCACCGCGGAGATCATCGTCTATCCCGAAGCCGGACATGCCTTTAATGCTGACTACCGTCCGAGCTACCATGCTGAATCTGCCAGTGATGGCTGGGCGCGGATGCTGGCCTGGTTCAGGCAGTATGGCGTCGCATCGCAATAAGCAAAAAAGGGGCGCTGTGCGCCCCGATATCGTAACAGCCTCGCCGTTCTGACCCGTTTTATGCTGTTTCATCACGCAGCTTCTTCGCCGCCGTCACCATGTTTGCCAGCGCCTGCCGCGTCTCGGTCCAGCCGCGCGTTTTCAATCCGCAGTCCGGGTTCACCCACAAACGCGCTTCCGGAATCCGCTTCGCCGCTTTCCGTAACAGCGCTTCCATCCACTCGACGCTCGGTACGTTAGGCGAATGAATATCGTAGACGCCCGGACCGATTTCATTCGGATAGTCAAAGTGTTCAAACGACGCCAGCAGATCCATGTCGGAGCGTGAGGTTTCAATGGTAATCACATCCGCATCCAGCGCCGCGATAGAATCCATGATGTCGTTAAACTCGCAGTAACACATATGGGTGTGAATCTGGGTTTCATCCCGCGCCACCGCGGCATTCAGGCGGAAAGCCTCGACCGCCCAGCTCAGATAGGCAGCCCAGTCAGACTGATGCAGCGGCAACCCTTCGCGCAGCGCTGGTTCATCAATCTGGATAATGCCAATACCGGCTTTTTCCAGATCGGCGACTTCATCACGCAGCGCCAGCGCAATCTGTTTCGCGATGGTTTCACGCGACACATCTTCGCGCGGGAAAGACCAGCACAGAATCGTCACCGGGCCGGTCAGCATCCCTTTCACCGGCTTGTCGGTCAGCGACTGGGCATATTTCGCCCATTCAACGGTAATCGCTTCCGGCCGGCTGACGTCACCGATGATCACCGGCGGTTTCACGCAGCGTGAGCCATAGCTCTGTACCCAGCCATTCTGGGTAAAAACAAACCCATCCAGATGTTCGCCGAAGTATTCAACCATGTCGTTGCGTTCCGCTTCGCCATGTACCAGCACATCCAGCCCCAGCCGCTCCTGCTCAGCGATCGCCTGTCTGATGTGCTCAGCGATGCCGGTGCGGTAATGATGGCTGTCGAGGCGGCCCTGTTTAAAATCGAGACGCAGGCCGCGAATTTCCGGCGTCTGCGGGAAAGAGCCGATAGTGGTGGTTGGCCAGGCAGGCAGATTAAAGCGCTGGCGCTGTGCTTTTGCCCGCTCGCTGTAACGGCTGTGACGTTCGCTGTCCTGCGGCGTGATGGCCTGCAAACGCTGACTGACCGCGGCGTTATGCACGCGACTGGAGTGCGCACGGGCCCGAATCGGCGCGCTCCAGGCCTCCAGTGACGCGGCATCGTTGCGGTTGAGCGCCTGCGTCAGCAGTGAAAGCTCGGTGCATTTTTGCAGCGCGAAGGCGAACCAGCTTTTCACTTCCTCATCCAGTCGCGTCTCGACGCTCAGGTCGATCGGACTGTGCAGCAACGAGCAGGAGGAGCCAATCCACAGCTGCGCGCGCTGGGCGATCAGCGGCTGCAGACGCGTAAACCAGCGGCTCAGATCGGCACGCCAGACGTTACGTCCGTTGATCACCCCCAGCGACAGCAGCCAGCTGGCCGGTAATTGCTGATTCAGTTGCTGAATATCATCCCGGCCGTGTACCAGATCGACATGCAGCCCCTGCACCGGCAGCTCACGGATCACCTCAATGTTCTGTCCGATGCTGTCGAAATAGGTGGTCAGCAGCAGTTTACTCTGCCCCTGTAGCGCATCAAAGGCGGGCCTGAACGCCTCACGCCATGACTGCGGCAGCTCCAGCGCCAGCGCCGGTTCATCAATCTGCACCCATTCGATGTCACGTTTCGCCAGTTCCGCCAGGACCTGCTGGTAGACCGGCAGAATCGCCTGCAGCAGCGAGAGGCGGTCAAACGGCTCGCCTTTCACCTTACCCAGCCACAGATAGGTGATCGGTCCCAGCAGCACTGGCTTGATGTTGTGGCCCAGCGCCAGCGCCTCATCGACTTCATCCAGCAACTGGGTCCAGGCCAGTCTGAAAGTCTGGCCCTGGGTGAACTCAGGCACGATGTAGTGGTAGTTAGTGTTAAACCATTTGGTCATCTCAGCCGCCGCCGCCGGCTCACCGGTCGGTGCCCGGCCACGGCCCAGACGAAACAGCGTATCCAGATCAACCGAACCGTCTTTATTCTGATGGCGCGCCGGCACGTTGCCCAGCATCAGGCTGGTGGTCAGCACATGGTCGTACCAGGCGAAGTCGCCCACCGGCAGCAGATCGATGCCCGCCTCTTTCTGTTGCTGCCAGTGACGCGCCCGCAGCTCACGGCCCACCGCCAGCAAATCCTGCTGGCTGCTGTTACCGGCCCAGTAGCTCTCCTGCGCTTTTTTCAGTTCGCGACGCAGGCCAACACGGGGAAAACCGAGGGTATGGTTGAGGATTGTCATTCGCTGTTCTCCAGATAATCTTTCACTTTGGCTGACAGCCAAAGATGTTTAGCCGTCCAGATGTTTACACCGCTATAATCTGCGGGTACTGTATGTTCCTCAAGCGCAATATGTTCATTTTCGATGTGAAGGACTCTCATGATCGAACTCAAGCACCTGCGGACGCTTCAGGCTCTGCGTAATACAGGTTCGCTGGCGGCGGCGGCATCCCAGCTTCATCAGACGCAATCGGCGTTGTCCCACCAGTTCAGCGATCTGGAACAGCGGCTGGGATTCCGCCTGTTCGTGCGTAAAAGTCAGCCGCTGCGCTTCACGCCACAGGGCGACATCCTGCTGCAGCTGGCCGAACAGGTGCTGCCGCAGATCCAGCAGGCGTTGCAGGCCTGCCATGAACCACAGCAGACCACCTTACGAGTGGCGATTGAGTGCCATAGCTGCATCCAGTGGCTGACGCCAGCGCTGGATAATTTCCGTCAGAGCTGGCCGCAGGTGGTGATGGATTTCAAATCAGGCGTCACCTTTGATCCGCAGCCTGCGCTGCAGCAGGGCGAGCTGGATGTGGTGCTGACCTCCGATATCCTGGCGCGCTCCGGGCTGTTCTATTCGCCGATGTTTGATTTTGAGGTGCGACTGGTGCTGGCACCGGATCATCCGCTGGCGCAGGTTGAACATATCGCACCCGAGGATCTGGCCGACGAGGTGCTGATGATCTATCCGGTGCAGCGTCAGCGCCTCGATATCTGGCGTCACTTCCTGCAGCCAGCTGGCGTCAGCCCGGCGCTGAAAAACGTCGATAACACCCTGCTGATGATCCAGATGGTCTCGGCGCGGATGGGCATTGCGGCGCTGCCGCACTGGGTGGTGGAGAGTTTTGAGAAGCAGGGGCTGGTGGTGACCAAAACGCTGGGCGACGGGCTGTGGAGCCGTCTTTATGCCGCAGTGCGCGATGGCGAGCAGCGTCAGCCGGTGCTGGAAGCCTTTATCCGCTTTGCCCGTCAGCACGCCTGCGAACATCTGCCCTTTGTGCGGGATGCGCTGCAGCCTGCCGCGTTAATGCAGCGGTAAGTCGCGAGGTACAAACCTGCGCGAGCAACAGTAAAATCCCCTATAATGCGCAGCCTGTCGACTGACCATGAGAAGATCTCACCATGACTAACAACGATATTCTGCGCAGCGTGCGCTATATGCTCGATCTGAGCGATGCCAAAATGGTGGAAATTTTTGCGCTGGCGCAGTGTGAAGTCCCGCAGACGGATATCCAGGCGTGGCTGAAAAAAGATGAAGATGCCGCGTTTCGTCCCTGCCCCGATGTGCTGATGGGCTACTTTCTTAACGGCCTGATCTTTTACCGTCGTGGCAAAAGTGAAGAGATGCCGGCTCCTTCCATTGAGCGCAAGATGAATAACAACATCTTTATGAAGAAGTTGCGCATCGCCTTTGATCTGAAAACCACGGATATCCCTGAAGTGCTGAAACGCGCCAGTTTCACCGTGTCGCAGGCAGAAATCGGTGCGATTTTCCGCAAACCTGACCACAAAAATTACCGTGAGTGCGGCGACCAGATTCTGCGTAACTTCCTGAAAGGCCTGGCGATGATTCAGCGCCCTAAGAGTGGGAAGCCTGCCTGATATCGTGTCATCCCGTCGGCAATAGAGCGCTGCTGCGTAAAGCCGGCGTCAATGCATCCCTGGAGCGCCAGCCGCCGTTTTTGTCCCGGCGGCGGACGCTTTACTTCTCAGCCCGCCCTCTCCTCTTTCATGTTCGCTCTGATCCCCGGTTTAACCGCGATGATGCTGTCACGTCTCCAGGGCTGGCGCGTCAGAAGAGCGAAGCGTCCAGGCCGGATGGCCCGGCCGATCCACAGGGAGGTGAGATTCCTTGCGATCAGGCGCGCCAGCCCGGAAGGCCGCACCTATGCAACAGCCGCTATTTACCGGTGTCAGCGCACCCATTTCACCTTATAACCGGTCACTGCGCCCCACCACCCAGCGCTTATGCACCCACAGCGAGGCGAGGATCACCAGCGCGCCGGCGATAAAGCTCGGCCAGTGCGGCTTCTCCTGCCAGATCGCCAGGTTAACCAGCAGTCCGGCGGGGACGTGCATGTTATTCATGATGCCCAGCGTGCCGGCATCAACCTGGGTCGCACCATAGTTCCACATAAAGTAGCCGAGACCCGAAGCGGCCACGCCCAGCCAGACCAGAATGCCCCATTGCAGCGAGGTGGTCGGGAGTTTCTGCGGATTGCCCCAGATGAACCAGGCGATGACCGCAATCACCACTGCGCCAAGGTAGAACCAGGAAAAGGCGGTGTGCTGCGGCATCGGACGGGTCTCCTGCAAACGCTTGTACCCCACCATACCGGCAGCAAAGCAGATGTTCGCCAGCTGCACCAGCAGCAGGCCAACCCAGAAATTATCGCTGACCTTGTCATAGCGGATAATGGCCGCCCCGGCGACCGCCAGCAGCGCGCTGAAGATATAGCCGATCCGCAGCGGACGGCGGCTAATCAGGTCATAGATCAGGGTCACATAGAGCGGCGTCATCACCGTAAACAGCAAAAATTCCGACACGCTGAGATAGAGGTAGGCTTCAAAGCTCAGCAGATACATCACTCCTAACTGCAACATCCCGACCAGCATATAGAGCAGCAGAGTTGAGGGACGGTAACCGCGCCAGCGCAGAAAAGGCAAAAAGACTATTGCGGCCAGCGCCAGGCGCATCAGTACAGAAAACCAGCTGTCCACCTGGCCGGCAAGATACTCGCCAATCAGGCTGAACGAAAAAGCCCACAGAATAGTGGTGATGATCAATAAGAACACGGTAACGACCCCGAAGTTAACAGAGCGTCAGTGTAAACAATGTGCTGTCGATCGGCTGCACTATCTGGTTTACATCCGATTACTTTTAAAGCAAACAATGCGCAACTGCTGCAACAGCTCAACCCCGCTGTAACATCCCCGTCTCCTGCTGGCGACGTTTTTCCCCGAATGCGCGAAATAAACCATATGGTGATCACTTTCGCTCGTCGCTGTAATAAAACTGTAACAAATGTGTCACGCATCACAGTAACGTCAGGTCACTAATTTTATTCTTTGCGCGAAATGGAACATCACGTCGCCATTTCTTTTTGTCTTTTTTGACCCCACCGCTGGGAATGTAAAAAACCATAATGTGCCCTGGAGGGCCTCACTGATGCTGAGTATTTTTAAACCTGCACCACGTCAGCCGCAGGTAGCAGCGGATCGCGTCGATCCGCTCTACCGTCGTCTGCGCTGGCAAATTTTTATTGGGATCTTTTTTGGCTATGCCGCCTACTATCTGGTCAGAAAAAACTTTGCGCTCGCGATGCCCTATCTGGTCGAGCAAGGCTTTTCACGTGGCGATCTCGGTTTCGCCCTGTCAGGCATTTCGATCGCCTATGGCTTCTCGAAATTCATCATGGGCTCAGTGTCCGATCGCTCGAATCCGCGCGTCTTCCTGCCAGCCGGACTGATCCTGGCCGCGGCGGTGATGTTGTTTATGGGATTCGTGCCCTGGGCCACCTCCAGCATTATGGTGATGTTCGTGCTGCTGTTTGTCTGCGGCTGGTTCCAGGGCATGGGCTGGCCACCGTGCGGTCGTACCATGGTGCACTGGTGGTCGCAGAAGGAGCGCGGCAGCATTGTCTCGGTGTGGAACTGCGCCCATAACGTCGGCGGCGGCCTGCCACCGCTGCTGTTCCTGCTTGGCATGGCGTGGTTCAACGACTGGAAAGCGGCGCTCTATATGCCCGCCTTTGGTGCCATCCTGATTGCGCTCTTCGCGTTTGCCCTGATGCGCGACACGCCCCAATCCTGTGGCCTGCCGCCGATCGAAGAGTATAAAAACGACTATCCGCCAGATTACGATGCCAGTCATGAAGAGGAGTTAACTGCTAAGCAAATCTTCATGAAATATGTGCTGCCTAACAAACTGCTGTGGTACATCGCGCTGGCGAACGTTTTTGTCTATCTGCTGCGCTACGGCATTCTCGACTGGTCGCCGACCTACCTGAAAGAGGTGAAGCACTTCACGCTGGATAAGTCCTCCTGGGCCTACTTCCTGTATGAGTATGCCGGTATTCCGGGCACGCTATTATGTGGCTGGATGTCAGACAAAGTGTTTCGCGGTAACCGCGGGGCCACCGGCGTGTTGTTTATGACGCTGGTGACGATCGCCACGGTGATTTACTGGCTGAACCCGGCGGGCAATCCTGGCGTTGATATGGCCTGTATGATCGTGATTGGCTTCCTGATTTATGGTCCGGTGATGCTGATTGGCCTGCACGCGCTGGAGCTGGCACCCAAGAAAGCCGCCGGCACCGCCGCAGGTTTTACCGGCCTGTTTGGTTATCTGGGCGGTTCGGTGGCGGCCAGCGCCATTGTCGGTTACACCGTTGACTACTTTGGCTGGGATGGCGGTTTTCTGGTGATGATTGCCGGCTGCGTACTGGCGGTGATCCTGCTGTTGCTGACCATGGTCAGCGAGCATAAACACAAGCAGAAACTGGCCTGACGGCAATAAAAAAGGGCCGGTTAACCGGCCCTTTGTTTGCGCGATATCCTCAGGAAAGGTAGAGCGTGCGCAGCGTCTGTGGCACCGCATCATCAGCATTCGAACCGATCACATCCAGCTCCGGCAAGGTATCTTTCAGCCGCTGATGGGCGTTCTGCATGATATAGCCCTTACCCGCCATGCTCAGCATCTCCACATCATTCATGCCGTCGCCAAAGGCGATACAGCTATGCAGCGTATGGCCCAGCTGCTTCGCTACGGCCTCCAGCGCATGCCCTTTCGATACGCCACCCGCCATCACTTCGAGGCAGGTCGGCAGTGAAAAACTGACGTTAACCCGATCGCCCCAGCGCGCTTCAATCGCCTGCTCCATCGGGATCAGATGCTCAGGATCTTCACAGGTAAAAAAGACTTTACTGATGTTATCGGTTGGCAACAGACCCGGTTCATAGACCTGATAGTTAAATACCGATTCACGGAAGTAATCCTGCTCAGCCGGGCGGGAACGGCTGACAAACCACTCATCATCACGGTAAACGTGGGTCAGAATATCGCTGTGATGATACTGCAGACCAAACAGATCATTCGCGATGTCTTCGTCCAGGTTATGGCTGAACACCAGCTCGCCCTGAGCATTATGCACCCGTGCGCCGTTGGAAGTGATCATGTACGCCGGGATAGCCAGGCTATCGCGCATCTGTCCGACATCAATATGATGGCGGCCGGTGGCAAACACGAAATGAATATCCTTTGCGACCAGCTGTTGCAGCGTTTCGCGCGCAAAAGGCGTCAGGCGATGTTCGGGAGAAAGCAGCGTGCCATCCAGATCGGATGCAACGATGTGGTACATGAAAACCTCGGGTATCTGATTCTGCTGGCCGAAGCCAGTCGGATAATGAACGTCAGCGATGCGATGAAAAAAAGTCGATCACTGCATTAAGCGCTTCGGCGCGCATGTTGTCTTTTTCAAACAGGATCTCATGACGCGCACCGTTAATCACGCGCGGTTTATTCCCTTCGCACGGATGACCTGCCGCCGCCATGGCAGCACAAAAGAGATCCTGCGAGCGGTTATCCACCACCTGATCATCACTGGCCTGCAGCAACAGCAGCGGCGTAGTGATTTTATCGGCCTGGCTGATGATGTTGCGACCCGCATGAATGCCTTCGCGCACCCAGTGATACGTCGGGCCACCCACGCGAATCGCCGGATCGTCCGCATAAAAACGCAGGCTGCGGCGATAACGCTCGGCGCTGTGCGTCAGCCGGTTGATGCCAAACGGATGCGCACGCCAGCGTCCGGTACCCAGCGCGTAGCCATCACGCAGTGCCGGCCGTTTCTCAGCCCAGTCGAGGATCCGGTGCGCCAGGAAAGAGGGCAACGGCAGCGCAATGCCAAACATCGGTGCCACCAGCGCAACCGCATGGAAAGCCTGCGGCTGGCGCGCCAGAAACAGCGTTAAAATCGCCCCGCCCATAGAGTGGGCCAGTGCATAACGCTGCTGGTAGTGACCGCTGACAATCTCTTTCAGGTAGAGCGTTTCCAGATCGTCGACGTAGTGGGTAAATTCAGCCACATGACCACGGTGTGAATCTTCCAGCAAACGATCGGATCGGCCCTGACCGCGATGATCGAGGATCACCACGTCGAAACCACAATGAAACAGATCGTACGCCAGCTCAGGATATTTTATGTAACTCTCAATGCGGCCAGGCACGATCAGAATGACACGCCGATGTTGCGGAGAGGTGAAACGCACATAGCGCAGGGTGAGATTCCCGACGCCGATAAACTCACGTTCCTCACGGCGGTGCCAGAAGTCGAGCAGCGGCCCGGTAGCAAAGGCAGCAAAGGCTTTTTCTCGTTGCAACCAACTGGCTTTATGTTGATTCATTCGCCCCCCTGATGACCGGAAAAAAGAGTCTTTAATGCGGTACGTCGGCCATAGCGCCGCGCTTATTTCTGGCGTATTGTGTCACAATTCTGCCGCCAAAGAGAGCGCAACCCATGACCATCGAATGGTGGCTGACCTATCTGCTGACCACCACAATTTTAAGCCTGTCGCCCGGTTCCGGCGCAATCAACACCATGAGTACCGGCATCAGCCACGGCTATCGCGGCACGGTGGCCTCTATTTCCGGTTTGCAGGTCGGCCTGGCGTTGCACATCGTGCTGGTGGGTATCGGTCTGGGGGCGCTGTTTTCCCAGTCGCTGCTGGCGTTTGAAATCCTGAAATGGGCCGGTGCCGCCTATCTGGTGTGGCTCGGCATTCAGCAGTGGCGGTCAGCGGGCGGCATCGATCTTGATGCGGTGGCTAAAGCGATGCCACGCCGTCGCCTGTTCAAACGCGCGGTGCTGGTCAACCTGACCAACCCGAAAAGCATCGTTTTTCTTGCCGCGCTGTTTCCGCAGTTTATCCAGCCACACCAGCCGCTGCTGATGCAGTATCTGGTGCTGGGCGTCACCACCGTGGTGGTCGATATTATCGTGATGATTGGCTACGCCACGTTAGCGACGCGCATTGCAGGCTGGATCAAAGGGCCGAAGCAGATGAAGCTGATGAACCGTATTTTTGGCGGGCTGTTTATGGCGGTGGGTGCGCTGCTGGCAAGCGCCAGAAAAATCGCTTAATCCCTGACGCGCCGACGCACTCAGGTCGGCGCGAAAGATTATCCCTTCTTCCCCTTCTTCGCTACGGCGCTGTCAGTGGCACCGCACGCAGTACCATCATGCCCGGTTTTGAACGCATATATTCCCTGAATGGCGTATCGACAACTTTGCGATTGGCGGCCAGGGAGGAGGCGTTCCTGAACCACAACTGACCATCATGCCGGACAGCAATCCCCACATGGGAGACATCCAGCCCCTGCTGTGTGGCGTAAACGCCCACATAATCGCCGGTTTGGATCTGCTCCAGCACCTGAGGTGTGATTGCCTGGGCCGGGATGTAGGTAATGTGGCGTGATATCACACCCAGGCCCGGCACCCGTTCTGTTCCGTTGGCCTGATGATTGAGTTGCTTCACTACCGTCACCGCCTGTGGGCTGAGGGTGCGGGTGATGTCATTGGCATTGCGCGGACGGTCAGCGAACCAGTCGGAGAAAAAGTGGCGTCGCTTCAGATAGCTGACCTCACCGTCAACGTAGCGGGTTCGAATCAGGTTAGCCTCAAAGCTGGCCCGGTCGTGGCTGCGGCTCAGCGCCTGCACGTAATCCAGCAGCGTGAAACAATCGACACCGTTGAAATTGATCACCAGCACTTCAGGGGTATCAGGCGAACCTGTCAGCGTATTCGCTTGATAGGGTGTCCCGAGAAAAGCAGCAGAAATCTGGCTAATCCTTTCACCCTGCTGCTGATCTGACGTCGGAAGCCCCTGCGCCAGGATCACCGACACTTTATCCGCTTTCGCCGATTCAGGGGCTCGGTAATCGGCAGCATCGTGCGAGGCGCAGGCGCTGAGACAAGCCGTCACTAATAGCAATAACGCGGTGTTGACTCTCATCATCCTCTCCATGAAAAAACAGTCCGTAGACCTGACCTTACCGGAGGTGATGGTTTCATTGATTAACCAATAGTGACTATTTATCTGAGGTTACAACAGCGCGCCATCGGCAGACGCCGAGCGTAACAGCCGTCACTCAGATGAAATATCGGGGAGAGGAGAAGTGAAGTGTATGCCGGATGCGCCACGCGCGCTCCGGCATAACCTGGCGGGATTAGCGAGAGATGATCAGATGAAGACCAAAGCCAGCAAACAGCACGCCTGCCATGCCATCCACCCACTTGGCTAACCGCTGATACTTATTGCGCATCCACGGCATCGCGAAAATGGCAGCCACCAGCGCGAACCAGGCAAAGGTTTCGCCGACAATCAGTAAAAACAGCCCCCAGCGCTCCGCTGCACCGACGTCGTCACCGACAAACAGGGAAAATACGCTGCCGAAGTAGATGATCGCTTTCGGATTCGACAGATTGGTCAGCAGCCCTTTGATAAAGCTCATGCCGCGTTTCGGCAGCTCAACCACCGGCTCATCCTGCTGCGGCTGTTTGTGACGCTGACGCGCTGAACACATCAGCTGCCAGCCCATCCACAGCAGATAAAGGCCACCGCCGACCATAATGATCTGATGCAGCCAGGCCATTTTCTCCAGAATCAGATGCAGGCCCATCAGCGCCACACCGGCCCAGACCACAATCCCGAGCGTAATGCCCAGCACGCCCATCATTGCCTCTTTGCGCGAACGGCTGGCGGCAGTCTGAGACACGAAAAAGAAATCGGGGCCGGGGCTCATCAGAGCCACCAGATGAACCAGCGCCACGGTAGCGAATAACATCAGCATATGCAGTGTCCTTTACTCTTCATCATCAAGGTGCTCTTTGATCATCACCAGGAAAGGTTTGCCAAAGCGCTCCAGTTTACGGTGGCCGACGCCATTGACGCTGAGCATCTCTGAGGCGCTGACCGGCATCTGCTCGGCCATTTCGATCAGCGTGGCGTCATTGAACACCACGTATGGCGGAATATTCTCTTCATCAGCAATCGCTTTGCGCAGCTTACGCAGCTTGGCAAACAGTTTGCGATCGTAGTTACCGCCGTGAAACTTCGCCGGACTGTTGCTTTTCGGCCTGGCGGTAATCAACCGCGGAACCGCCAGCATCAGCGGCACTTCACCACGCAGCACCGGCCGTGCCGCTTCGGTCAGCTGCAGCGCCGAGTGCATGGCGATGTTTTGCGTGACCAGCCCCAGATGAATCAGCTGGCGTAACACGCTGACCCAGTGCTCATGGCTCTGATCTTTGCCCAGCCCGTAAATCGGCAGTTTGTCGTGCCCGAGCTCGCGGATTCGCTGGTTATTGGCTCCACGCAGCACTTCGACAATATATCCCATGCCGAAACGCTGGCCGACGCGATAGATACCGGAGAGCGCTTTTTGCGCCTCAACCAGACCGTCGTAGCGCTTGGGCGGATCGAGACAGATATCGCAGTTGCCGCACGGCTGCTGCCGGCCTTCACCGAAGTAGTTGAGTAGCACCAGACGGCGACAGGTCTGCGCTTCCGCGAAGGCCCCCATCGCGTTGAGCTTATGACGCTCAATATCCTGCAGCGGACCCGGCGCTTTCTCTTCGAGACATTTGCGCAGCCACGCCATATCTGCCGGATCGTAGAGCATCATCGCCTCAGCCGGCAGGCCATCACGCCCTGCTCGTCCGGTTTCCTGATAGTAGGATTCGATGTTGCGCGGAATATCGAAATGTACCACAAAGCGAACGTTAGGCTTGTTGATGCCCATCCCGAATGCCACCGTGGCGACCACGATTTGCAGATCGTCGCGCTGAAACGCTTCCTGCACCCGGGCGCGCTGCTCGCTGTCGATTCCGGCATGGTAGGCACCCACGCTCAATCCACGGCTTTGCAGGCGTGCAGCGGTGTCTTCGACCTTCGCCCGGCTGTTGCAGTAAATGATGCCGCACTTACCGCGCTGATCCTGCACGTAACGCAGCAACTGCTCGGTAGGTTTGAATTTCTCGACCAGCGTATAGCGAATATTGGGGCGGTCAAAACTGCTGATCTGAATCAGCGGGTCCTGCATATGCAACAGGTTAACGATATCGTTGCGGGTGGTTTCATCGGCGGTAGCGGTCAGCGCCATCACCGGCAGCTCCGGGAAGCGCTGACGCATCCGTCCCAGCGCACCATACTCCGGACGGAAATCGTGGCCCCACTGAGAAATACAGTGCGCTTCGTCCACCGCCAGCATGGCGGGCTGCCAGTGCGCCAGATTTTCGAGGAAGTTATCCATCATCAGGCGTTCTGGCGCGATATAGAGCAGCTTAACCCGACCGGTGCGGCAATCCGCCATCACCGTCTGCTGCTGCTCACGCGTCATGGTCGAATTGAGGTAGGCCGCCGCCACGCCGTTGGCCAGCAGTTGATCCACCTGATCTTTCATCAGCGAGATCAGCGGCGAAACCACCAGCGTCAGCCCGTCGCGTACCAGCGCCGGGATCTGATAGCACAGTGATTTACCGCCGCCGGTCGGCATCACCACCAGACAGTCGCGCCCGCTCAGCGCCTGGTTAATGATTGTCTGTTGACCGGGACGAAACTGCTGGTAGCCGAAGGTATCCTGCAATACCTGCTGCGCCAGCGCTTCCTGATTAAGGACTGCCGAGGTTGCCACGCTATTCCTGTCTTTCGTTAGGGATTAGAACAAGTCGTTAAGTGTTACGCCGACACCCAGACGGGTCTGACGATGGTCGTAATCGATCAGCGATTCGCCATAGCCGCTAAATACCTGCGTATAGAAGCGAACGTGCTCCGAGATCGGATAGCTCCAGCCAAACGTCGCGCCGCCATAACCGCTGTTCCAGTTATAGTTGCCTTCTACACTGAAGATACTATCGCCGAGCATGTAACCCAATTTGGCGCGGTAGTAACCCATATATTTGGTGATATCGGGATTATCATCGCTGCTATCCCCTTCCGGAATGCGGTACCAGGGTTTGATCTCCGCCATGAAGTTGCCGTTCTGCGCCATCAGACGTGTATAGACGCGGTTCCAGCTACGTGAAGTGGGGTCGCTACGGCCATTGGATTCATGGTTGAGACCCACCTCAACATCACGCAGGGTCCAGCCCGCGAACGAGTAATCGGTCGCCCAGCCCAGAAAAATCTGCGGCTCATAGTTGGTTTCACGAAACGGGGATGACTCACCGCGATTCGACAACTGCCACCAGGAACGCTGCGTATAAGAGGCCGCCAGCACCGAATTATCACCCAGGATACCGCGCCACAGCGGGAACGCCAGGCTGAGCTGGAATTTTACCTCATCCTTACGGGCATTTTCAGCCCAGTTATAGGAGGAGATCGCCTCTTTATTGAGATCGCTGGTATAGGTATAGAGAAGATAGTTGTTCTCATAAGGATAGAGAACAAACGGGTTGTCATGCTTCTCCAGCAGGTTAGCGATAATGCTGCCACGCACCTGCGGCGCGTCATGAACATCTTTAACCTGAGCTTCGTCCGCCTGCGCCAGTGCAGGAAGTAATACCATAGCCGCCAGCAAGGCGCGATGCTTACGCATAAAATTCTCCGGTGAGCGCTGCGTAGTAAAAAGTACCGAAAGGGTGTGTTAAAAAGCAGGCCATTCTACACACAAATGGCAATGATGATGAGAGCTGATTTCTTAAACTGGAAACCCCCTCGCGAGCGGCATAGAATACACAGCTCATTAACATTACGCGCCCCTCTGGCCCGAATTTTTCAGGACACCGCATCATGTCATCACTCGTGCTGACGCAGCAGGAAGCTCGCCAACTGGTTGGCGAAATTTTCGTGTATCACATGCCGTTTAATCAGGCGTTAGGCCTGGAACTGACGCGGCTGGAGGCTGACTATGCCGAAATCAGTTTTGCCAACAAAACCATGCTGGTCGGCAACACCGCACAGCAGATTTTGCACGGCGGGGTGATCGCCTCGGTGCTGGACGTCGCGGCGGGCATGGTATGCGTCAGCAATGCGCTCACCCGCCAGCAGAGCATCAGCGAAGAGGAGTTACGTCAGCGTCTCTCCCGCATGGGCACCATCGACATGCGCGTTGATTATTTACGGCCGGGACGCGGTGAACGCTTTACCGCCACCAGCAGCCTGCTGCGCGCCGGCAACAAAGTCGCGGTGGCCCGCGTCGAATTACACAACCAGCAGGGCGATTATATCGCCACAGCAACCGCCACTTATCTGATCGGCTAATTTTGCCTGACAACGGAACTGACATGGATACGCAACAAACTCGCCAGGGCGTCGGCTTTGCACTGGGTGCTTACTTTATCTGGGGTATCGCCCCGGCTTATTTCAAACTGGTGAAAGCCGTTCCGGCAACCGAGATCATGACGCACCGGGTTATCTGGTCAGCCCTGTTTATGCTGATCCTGATCTCCCTGACCCGCAGCTGGCCTGGCGTACGCAGCGTGCTGCGCCAGCCGAAAAAAGTGCTGTTGCTGGCGATCACCGCGCTCACTATCGGCGGTAACTGGCTGCTGTTTATCTGGGCAGTCAATAACCAGCATATGCTGGAAGCCAGCCTCGGCTACTTTATTAACCCGCTGATTAACGTGGTGTTCGGCATGCTGTTTTTGCGCGAGCGTTTTCGCCGCTTACAGTGGCTGGCGGTGTTGCTGGCTACCGTCGGCGTGCTGGTGCAGCTCTGGCAGTTCGGTTCGCTGCCGATTATCGCGCTGGGTCTGGCGCTAAGCTTTGCCTTTTATGGCCTGCTGCGTAAAAAGATTCAGGTGGATGCGCAGAGCGGGATGCTGATTGAGACCCTGTGGCTGTTTCCGCTGGCGGCCATCTACCTGTTTGGCTTTGCCGACAGCGCCACCAGCCACTTATCCGCCAATCCGCTGAGCCTGAACCTGAAGCTGGTGGCGGCCGGTATCGTTACCACCATTCCGCTGATGCTGTTCGCCGCTGCCTGTAGCCGCCTGCGTCTCTCCACCGTCGGTTTCTTTCAGTACCTGGGCCCGACGCTGATGTTCGTGCTGGCGGTGGTGTTCTACGGCGAGACTATCACGCCAGACAAAATGGTGACCTTTGGCTTTATCTGGCTGGCGCTGCTGGTGTTCGTCTGTGATGCGGTGGCATTTTCATTCCGTGGCCGGCCGCGCATAGCGTGAGATAAAGCGCGCCATCGCCGGGCCGGTCAACAGGATGGTGAACAGCCGCAGCGTCTGTAATGCCATCACAAATGCCATGTTGACCTGGGTGCCGGCAGCAATAATCGCCACCGTGTCCAGCCCGCCGGGACTGGTGGCGAGATAGGCCGTCATCAGATCGATATGCAGTACCCGCGTCAGCATCCACGCCAGCCCACCACAGAGCAGCATCAATCCAAAGATTGACGCCAGCATCTGCGGCAGCGTACGTAATGCCAGCAAAAAGACCGGTCGGGTGAAGCGCAGCCCGACGCTCCAGCCGATCAGCGCGTACGCCAGCGCCAGCAGCCATTCCGGCACCTGCAAAACCGCTATTTCACTGCTGTGCAATGCCGCACCGGCCAGCGCCGGCAGCAATAAGGCACCGGAAGGAATACGCAGCCGGGTGCCGAGCCATGCCCCTATCAGCATGACCGCCAGCGTCACCGCAAAACCGCGATTCAGCGGCGGGAACCAAATCGTCGAAATGCTGTGGGCTGCATCGCCCAGCCCGATTCGCGCCACCATTGCGGCCGCCGTCGCGACAAACAGCACCCGCAGATACTGCATAAACGCCACCAGCCGCACGTCAGCACCAAAATCACCGGCCATCGCCACCATCGCTGAGGCACCGCCCGGTGACGATCCCCATGCGCCGGTCGGGCCGGGCAGATGACTGAAGCGAACCAGCAGAAAACCCGACAGCCCGCTGGCGGCCAGCGTCAGCAGCAACACCGCCAGCACCACCGGCCAGTCCTGAATCAGCGGCGTCAGAATCGAAGGTGAAAGGCTCTGCGCAATCATGCAGCCCAGGATCGCCTGAGCCAGCAGAAACAGCCGTTTATCAATTCGCAGCGTGGCGCCGGACAGCCCCATCACCACTCCGACAATCATCGGCCCCAGCAACAGCGCGGCGGGCAGGTGAAAAAATTGCAGCACGCCGCCCAACAGCACCGAGCTTAATAACAGCAGTGTCCATTGTGCGCGCAACGAGAGAGCGTCCATAAGAAGTTAATAATTTGTAAAAAGAGGGGAGTAGATTACGCAGAAATGCAGACCGGGACCAGCAAAACGGGCCGTATCAGACGACCCGTTGCACGCTTTATAACCAGTTTTTACGTTTGAAGTAGAGGTAGGGTGCCAGACCCGCCAGAATCATCAGGCCGATGGCGGCCGGATAACCAAAGCTCCACTTCAGTTCGGGCATAAACTCAAAGTTCATGCCGTAGCTGGAGGCAACCAGCGTTGGAGGCAGGAACACCACCGACACCACCGAGAAGATCTTGATGATGCGGTTCTGTTCGATGTTGATAAAGCCCATCGCCGCCTGCATCAGGAAGTTTACCTTCTGGAACAGCGACTCGTTGTGCGGCAACAGCGATTCGATATCGCGCAGGATTTCACGCGCCTGTTCCAGCTGATTGCCCGGCAAACGCGCTTTACGCACCAGGAAGTTGAGCGCGCGCTGGGTATCCATCAGGCACAGGCGCACCTTCCAGCCGATATCTTCCAGTTCGGCTAAGCGGGACAGCGCCAGATCGTACTCTTCGCCCTGCTGACCTTCCATGATCACCCGGCTGAGTTTTTCCAGCGCGCTATAGATGTTTTCAATCTCATCCGCCAGCTGTTCGATTTTGGTTTCAAACAGGTCGAGCAGCAGTTCGAACGCATTGCCGTCAATCAGGGTCTGGTTGCGGGCACGCATACGATAGAGCCGAAACGCCGGCAGTTCGCGTTCACGCAGCGTGTAAAGGCGGCCTTCACGAATGGTGAACGCCACGGTGGAGTTACCGGCGTGATCTTCCGCATCTTCATAAAAGAAGAAGGAGTGGATATGCAGGCCATCTTCATCTTCGAAGAAACGTGCTGAGGCCTCGATATCTTCCAGCTCAGGTCGGGTTGCCAGGCTCTGACCCAGCTCCGATTGCACCCGTTCACGCTCACCCTCTTCCGGTTCGATCAGATCAACCCAGACGGAGGTGGTCAGTTTGTCGTTTTCGTCTTCCAGCTCCAGACGCGTCAGGCGGCTGTGATCCAGTTTAAATGCGCTCAGCATAGCAATACTCCCCATTGCAGACTAAATGGGACAAGGCCGTTCGCCGTTCCGCAAAGCGGAACGGGCAACCTGAACACGGAAACAGAGTTTCAAGGGTAAATCAGTGCTGACTCGTGCGACGGGATTAGTAAAGGGAGGTCGCTGATAACCGCTAAGGCTACCCGCGTAGAGAGGTAGCCTTAGATGTTATTCCTGTTATCCAGGTTAGTGAGCCAGCATCGACTGGGCGTGTCCAAGGCATTGTCCTCTCATGATAATAGTGGGCGCATGTTACGCTGAGACGAAAAAGTCGTCAACCGCAGCTAAAGGGTTTCCAGTTTGGCGTAAGCCGCCACTAACCACTTGATTCCCTGCCCCTGAAAGGCCACCTGCAGGCGGCTGTGCTCACCGCTGCCTTCCAGATTAATGATGGTGCCTTCACCAAATTTTGCGTGGTGAACCCGCTGGCCGAGCGCGAATCCGCTGTCGTTTTTGCTCACCGGCGCGCCCATCCGCTGGTGGTTCACCGGCCGGCTGACGCTGGCGCGTAAGCGCACCTCTTCGATGCACTCTTCCGGCAGTTCGCCGATAAAACGGGAAGGCCGGTGATACACTTCCTTACCATAGAGTCGGCGGGTTTCGGCATAGGTCAGGGTCAGCTTGATCATCGCACGGGTGACGCCAACGTAAGCCAGACGACGCTCCTCTTCCAGCCGGCCGCCTTCATCCAGCGACATCTGGCTTGGGAACATCCCCTCTTCCATCCCGACGATAAACACCTGGCTGAACTCCAGCCCTTTTGCCGAGTGCAGCGTCATCAGCTGCACCGCATCCTGCCATTTGTCCGCCTGGCCTTCGCCCGCTTCCAGCGCCGCGTGCGATAAAAAGGCCTGCAGCGGCATTAAATCTTCATCTTCATCCTGATAGCTGAACTGGCGCGTGGCGGTCACCAGTTCCTCAAGGTTTTCGATACGAGCCTGGCCTTTTTCGCCTTTCTCCTGCTCGTACATCAGCCACAGGCCGGAATCTTTGATCACCCGATCGGTCTGGACGTGCAGCGGCAACTCTGCGGTTTCGGTAGCCAGCGAATCAACCAGTTCACAGAAGCGTTGCAGCGCCGAGGCAGCCCGACCGGCCAGCGCCCGGGTCTGCAGCAGTTCACGCGTCGCCTGCCACAACGTCATCTGCCGTTCACGCGCGGTCTGACGCACCACGTCGAGCGTGCGATCGCCGACGCCACGCGTCGGGGTATTCACCACGCGCTCAAATGCCGCGTCATCATTGCGGTTGGCCATCAGACGCAGATAAGAGAGCGCATCTTTGATCTCCTGACGTTCGAAGAAGCGCATACCGCCATAAATCCGGTACGGCATACTGCTTTGCAGCAGCGCCTCTTCCAGCACGCGCGACTGGGCGTTGCTGCGATAGAGAATGGCGCAATCGTTCAGCGCATTGCCGTTTTCCATCCACGTCTTGATGCGGTTTACCACAAAGCGCGCTTCGTCCAGTTCGTTAAAGGCGCAATAGATGGAGATAGGCTCGCCGTCGCTGCCGTCGGTCCACAGCTCTTTGCCCAGACGTCCGTTGTTGTTGGCGATCAGGGCGTTGGCAGACTTCAGAATGTTATTGGTGGAGCGATAGTTTTGCTCCAGGCGGATGGTTTCCGCGCCGGGAAAGTCCTGCAGGAAGCGCTGAATATTCTCAACCTGCGCGCCGCGCCAGCCATAGATAGACTGATCGTCATCACCGACGATGATCACCCGGCTGCTGTCACCCGCCAGCATACGGATCCACGCATACTGAATGTTGTTGGTATCCTGGAACTCGTCCACCAGCACATTGGTGAACCGTTCGCGATAGTGATTAAGAATGTGCGGCTTGTTGAGCCACAGCTCATGCGCGCGCAGCAGCAGTTCAGCAAAATCGACTAAACCGGCGCGGTCACAGGCTTCCTGATAAGCCTGATAGATGCGCAGCCAGGTCTGTTCGACCGGGTTACCGTAGCTTTCGATATGCTTTGGCCGCAGGCCTTCATCTTTTTTGCCGTTGATGTACCACATGCCCTGACGTGCCGGCCACTGCTTCTCATCCAGGTTCATCGATTTGATCAGGCGCTTGAGCAGGCGCAGCTGATCTTCGCTGTCGAGGATCTGAAAATCCTGCGGCAGGTTAGCGTCCAGATGGTGCGCACGCAGCAAGCGGTGCGCCAGGCCGTGGAAGGTGCCGATCCACATCCCGCCCTGACTGGTACCGATCAGTTGCTCAATACGGTGACGCATCTCGGCCGCCGCTTTGTTGGTAAAGGTCACCGCCATGATCGAGTAAGGTGAGCAGTTCTCGACCGACAGCAGCCAGGCGATGCGATGCACCAGTACCCGCGTTTTGCCGCTGCCCGCGCCTGCCAGCACCAGCAGGTTACTGCGCGGAGCCGCAACGGCCTCGCGCTGTTTGTCATTCAAACCGTCGAGCAGTTCAGAAACGTCCATAAGCCCCGTTTACCAAAGAAGAGAAGCGTCGTCGTCCGGTCTGGTCCGCCTGATGGCAGGCCACGCGTTGCGGCAGCCGGTTGATGCAGCCGGCGGGTTTAAACCCGGCGACCGTCACAAGCGCAGCGCGAAAACTGGGAAGACGACTGGATAAATTTACAGCCATTATAGCAGTGAGGTGAGGGATGCCAACTGCGAAATTTCGACGTGCGGCAGCAGGCGCGCATCCGCGATCTGCATCAGGTTGCCCTGGCGCAGGTTAATCCAGCAGGCCTGCATCCCACAACGCAGCGAGCCCGCCACATCGGTAGTGAGATCGTCGCCGACGTGCAGAATGTGTTGTGGCGCAATGTTCAGCCGCTGCGCCGCCCGCTGATACATATCCTGCCACGGCTTGGCGCGCCCATCCGGTCCGGCCCGCAGCGTGAACTGAAAGTAATCAGCCAGCCCCATTTTTTCCGGGCAGGCATTACCGTTGGTGACCGCCACCAGCGGCACTTTTTCCGCCAGTTTTTTCAGCGTCTGATGGGTCTCATCCGGCATCTCAACCTGGCTACGCCATTGATGAAACACCGCCATCACCTGCTCTGCACCCGCCGTCGCTTCAGCAGCCGACAAGCCAATATTCAGCATCGCCAGCTCAACAGAACGCCGACGCCATTCCGACACGTCGTGATAGATCTCCGGCTCACGCTGTAACAGCTCATCACGCAGCGCCTGATAGGCCTGCGGCGTAAAATCGCGCAGCGCCGGATGAAAGGCCTGCAACGCCGCATGTGACTCAGCGGTGGTCCGGCGGATCACCGGATAGTTATCATACAGCGTGTCATCAAGGTCGAAGGTGATCGCTTTGATGGCAGCCAGCGGACGATAAAACTTCATTCGTTCTTTCCTCGTTTGGCCCGGGGATGCGCAGCATCATAGACCGAAGCCAGATGCTGGAAGTCGAGATGGGTATAAATCTGGGTGGTCGAGAGGTTAGCGTGGCCCAGCAGCTCCTGCACGGCGCGCAGATCGCCGCTCGACTCCAGCAAATGAGTCGCAAAGGAGTGACGCAGTTTATGCGGATGAATATGGCTGGTGACGCCCTGCTTAATACCCCATTCGGCGAAGCGCTTTTGCACGTTGCGCGTCGATATCCGGTTGCCGCGCGTAGAGAGGAACAACGCGTCATCTTCAGCGTTAAAGGCCGCTCGCAGCGGTAACCAGTGCTGGACCCAGCTGACAGCGGTGCGGCCAATCGGCACACGACGCTCTTTGCTGCCCTTACCCACCACCCACACTTCGCCGGAGTCGAGATCGACGTGGCGACAATCCAGATTCACCAGTTCAGAGAGACGCAGCCCGCCGCCGTACATCACTTCCAGCATGGTGCGGTCGCGCACCGCCAGCGGGTCGCTGGGATCGATCTCCAGCAGTTGGTTGACGTCATCCACATCAATATTTTTTGGCAGATGGCGCGCCTTACGCGGCGTCATCACCCCTTTAGCCGGGTTGGCGCTGAGTAAACCCTGGCTGACCTGCCAGTCGAGAAAACTGCGCAGCGCGGAAAGGCGTAACGCGAGGCTGCTGGCGGCCAGGCCGGCGCGACGACTGCGCGCGGCCATGCTGCGCACCTGCGCCGGCTCCAGCTGCGCCCAGCTACTGAGCTTCATCTCATCGGCAATCGCCACCAGCGCCGCCAGCTGGCGGGCATAGCTGCTCTGGGTCAGCGGACTGAGCTGGCGCTCCACTTTCAGGTAGCGCAGAAATCCGTCGACGGCCTCCTGCAGCGCGCTGTTCATGCGCGTTCAACCCAGCGGGCCAGCAAATCAGGCATCATCTGCGACAGGTGCTGCAACAGCAGCGTTCCCATGCCGGATTGATAATGCTGGCTGTCGCGGCTGCTGAAGATCAGCACGCCCAGATCGCCCGCTTCGCCCATCAGGGACATTGCAACCGAACCGATTGCTTTGGCCTGCGGCAACAGCAGCAGTAATTCCGGGCCATTGATATTACCCAGATAGTGATGCTGATTACCGAAGCGCTGAATCCGCAGCGGCTCAAACGCCTGACGTGACAGGCTAAGCTGGAAGAAATCAGAGGGCGCGCCGAGCTGCCATTTATCACTGAACAGGCGCACGTTAGCACCGGCCAGGCCGAGTTCACGCGCCCAGCGATGCAGACGATTAAGCATCTCCTGCAGCGAATCGGCCGCCGCCAGATGGCTTTGCAGCGCCAGCAAGCGATCAAACAGCTCGTGATTGGCGGTCGCCTGCTCCATCAGCAGGGTGATCTCTTCTTCCAGCTGCTGAATGTGGTTACGCTGCCGCGCCATGTGCCACTCAACCAGTGACACGCTGCCGCGCACCGGATGCGGCACCGCCATCTGTTCAATCTGGCGGGCGTTGCGGATGAAGAAATCGGGATTTTGCCGCAGATAATCGCTGACGGCCTGATCGTCCAGCAGAACGGTAGTGTCGGTCTGCTCTTCGATATTTTTCATAGATGAATAAACCCATCGTAGACGTGTGTGGCAGGCCCGGTCATATAGAGCGGCTGACCCGCCCCTTTCCAGGCGATATGCAGCGTTCCACCGGGCAGATCGACGCGCACTTTAGGCGCCAGAATACCCTGCTGAATGCCGCACGCAACGGCAGCACAGGCACCGCTGCCGCACGCCTGCGTTTCCCCTGCGCCGCGTTCATACACGCGCAGACGAATATGTTCCGGACTGATGATTTCCATAAAGCCGACGTTAACGCGATCCGGGAAGCGTTCATGGCTTTCCAGAATCGGGCCCAGCAGTTCAACCTGCGCGGTTTTCACGCTTTCGACCTGAATCACGCAGTGGGGATTGCCCATTGAAACCGCGCCCAGCATCACCGTCTGTTCGGCAACGCGCAGCAGATAGAGATTTTCAGCTTTATTGGCGCGAAACGGCACCTGCTGCGGCTCGAAATTGGGCTCGCCCATGTTGACGCGAACCTGATCGTCCGGCGTAACGCTCAGCACCATCCGGCCGTTTTGGGTACTGACGCGGATGTCGCTTTTGTTAGTCAGCCCTTTTAGCTGAACGAAGCGGGCAAAACAGCGCGCGCCGTTGCCACACTGGGCGACTTCACTGCCATCGGCGTTGAAAATGCGATAGTGGAAATCGAGATCGGGATCGTAAGGCGGCTCAACAATCAGCAGTTGATCAAAACCGATCCCCAGATGGCGATCGGCCAGCCGGCGGATCAGTTCCGGCGAGAAAAAGACGTTTTGCGTCACCGCATCGACCACCATAAAGTCGTTGCCGAGACCGTGCATTTTGGAGAACTGCATTTTTTGCTCCGCCGGATAAGCCATGATATTAGTTCGCTTGCGCGCTCGAATCGCCGGTCACCAGACCGTTCACATCCGCTTTAGATGCATCGGCTTTCTGGCGTTCAGTCGGCGCTTGCTGTTTCTTCGGCTGGTCCTTTGGCGGGAAGTAGAGCGGCCCTTTCAGACCACAACCGGCAAGGCTGGTCACGGCCAGCGCCATCGCCAACAGGCTTATCACTTTCTTCATTCTTTATGCTCTTCATGTCCTTTACCTGGATGCTTATCATCGCAGTTGAAGTTGGAAAAGCAACAGGAAATGCCCGCAAATAGCGTGAGCAGAGTGTCAGGCCAGGAAGATGATGGCCGCCTGCACAGGCAGGCGGCCGATCGCTATTAATGCACCTGATAGCGCGGCTGATAGTCGCCGTTGTCGTTGTCAGGCTGCGAGGCGCACAGCTGGGTCAGCGTCTGGCTGCGGAACGGAATCACCTGGAAACGTTCGCCAGTGTTCACGATCTGATAAAACTGCGGCAGGTTGAAGTTGATAAAACTGGAGCCGTAGGTGAAACGATCGTGCGATGAGGAGTAGAAGCGGCTGACGTCACGCACCAGCTCCTCTTTGCTGCCTTCACAGTGGTGATACACCTCGACCCGATTGGTCTCATCCAGAATGTAGATATTGAAACCACGCTCATCGGTGGTGTTTTCAAAAAAGAACTGGATGATGCCTTCGCTGGCATAGCCGTTCACCACCGGCGGCAGCGGCGTCTGGTTAGTTTCAACCTTGATCGACAGGCCGTGCAGCTTGTTGTTGGAGATGGCACCGTAAAATTCAACCGCGTTTTCCAGCTTCTGTACCGACACACTCATGCGTTCAAAGAACAGTCCCCAGGTCTGGCCCGCCATGCGCAGCGCCTTAAAGCGGCCCGGCTCCTGACGCGTACTGGAGAGACGCAGCTCAATGCATTCCGAGACCAGCTGCTGCACACGGGTGCGGATCAGGCCGCGCAGATGCTGACTGTAGCAGAACACTTCGACCGTATCGGGTGGCGCAGCATCCTGATGCATTTTGCCAAGGATGGTTTTCAGCCCTTCAATCATCGCCTGTTCGCCGCTGAAGTGCAGCGTACGCACCTCATTCCACGAATTACGGTAGAGCAGGTCGATACTGCCGATCAGGCACTGTTGCTGCTGGCCAAAGCTGAACACATCCAGCTTGCGGAAGTCGAAATGCACCACCTGATTGCGAAACGCCGAGGTCGGATCGTGCTCAAGATTGACGATAATCGCGAGGTGGCGAATTTCACACGGACTGTAGAGCGCTTTCGGCGTCGGTGCCGGCAGACGCAGCGGGAAATGACTGGAGACGTCATTGACCAGCTCCTGCAGGCGCGCCAGATCGCAGATCTCATTGCCTTTAATGTGCAGCCGGGTTTTGCGGGTCAGCAGACCGTTAAACCACGCCCACGCCACCAGCTTATTCAGGTAACGGTTATATTCCAGCGGCTGATGGCTGATGATCGAATCCATGTCCGGTGCCTGATTATACAGATACCAGCCAGAGCGATTGGCCCGGCCAGGCGGCACGTGGATAAAGGTCAGATTCGGTTCAGAGAGATCGGGCGAAATCTGCGGATTCACCAGCGTCACTTTGCCCGGCAGTGCTTCAAACGCGGCGTACAGTTTACGGGTCAACACACCGATATCCTGCGGACTTGCGCTGACGCTTAAATTGTTGCGGCGGGCGAAGCGGATCAGATTGCGATAACTCTGCATCATCGCATCCAGCAGTTCGTTGTGCGCTTCACGCACCCGCTCGATTTTCCACTCGGCGCGGTTATCCAGGATGGCAATTTTCTCTTCATCCCAGCCCCACTCTTTCACCAGCTGCAGCAGAATTTCACGCCGCCAGCCGGTGCGATGCTGATGTTCTTCGGTGCTGAGTTTTTCGCACACTTTAAGATAGAAGCAGCGGCGCACCAGATCGAGACGTGGCTGATCGTCCACGCTGGTCAGATAATGGGTGACGCGCTCCAGCATCATGAAGTAGGGATCAAGCCCGAAGCAGATGATTTCGCCGTCGTGCAGACGCTGTTTGATGTCCATCGCCAGCAACTGCGTATTCGGGTATTCCCAGCTGTAGGCTTCCAGCAGCAGCGTTTTCAGCACCGCTTTGTAGGGTGAGTCGATGCTTTTATAGAGCTGCCACAGGCTGGCGCCGAAATATTCTTCCGCCGACAGCGTACCGAGGCCGCCCAGATCGAGCCACTCATTCGGCGTCAACACGCCTTTGGCATACAGCGACATCACGTAGTCGTCGTAATGGTGCTCTTCTTCGCCCGGCACCATATTCCACAGGATACGTTTACCCGCCATGCGCACCGCAGTACGGTAAAACTCATCCAGCAGCAGAATGTGTTGTGTCGAGCCGCAATCTTCCCCGCCCAGATTACCGCTTTCGTTATGCCGGAAACGGTTCTCATCGATCAGGAAAAAGCTCACTTCCACGCCCATGGAGACGCACCACTTCTGCAGCATGGTACATTTACGCTGCAGATTAAGGCGCTCTTCATTGTCCAGCCAGGATTGATGGCAGACCCAGATGTCGAGATCCGACACGCTGTTCTGACCCACAGACGAGGTGCTGCCCATCGAATAGATCGCCGTGATCGGCATTTCGCCTTTTGGCGTATCCGCCAGACGCAGGTCGCTGTCGCCGGTCAAATCGGCCAGCAGCTGACGCTGATTTTCATCAGGCGTGAAGAAGCTGATGCCATGTGGAACGCTACCTTCAAGGTAACCCGGCATCTGCGGATGTTGATAATGTAATAAGGTTGGCAGCAGACTGTAGACGCGCTGAAAAGCGGGTCCCATGGCAGCCAGTGCACGATCGACGCGCAGCTGGTTGATTGCATCCAGTCTCTGTTTCAGTGTCTCAATGTAGAGGTACAAGACGTTTCGCCTGATTGTCCCAGTGTTTAAGCACCCTGTTTCCACCATCTGCCGCTTATGAAGTGTAAAAGTGGGCAGATTATTGCTGGAAACGTGATCAATCTAACACCCGGCAGATTGACCGTAAAGAAAGTTGCGCTACTTAACAGTTTAGCACGTTCTTACTGGCTTCCCGCCTTTTCAGCACCGGTATCAAATGAGGCTTGATAAATCGGGCCTAATCCGCGAGCAGGCCGTTTTCAATCCGTTGAAACTGACAGCATTCCCCCATAGATGATAGGATATTCAGTGAACGATCAAAATGGTTAACAGCATGTTAGACAAAATTTTCAGAATTGCTACAAGACAAAGTCCGCTGGCCTTATGGCAGGCACATTATGTACAGCAACGTTTGATGAGCGCCCATCCTGGCCTGCGCGTTGAGCTGGTGCCGATGGTCACCAAAGGTGACATTATCCTTGATACCCCGCTGGCCAAAGTGGGCGGTAAAGGGCTGTTTGTCAAAGAGCTTGAACAGGCGATGCTGGACGGCCGTGCCGATATGGCGGTGCACTCGATGAAAGATGTGCCGGTCGATTTCCCGCTGGGGCTGGGTCTGGTCACCATTTGCGAGCGCGATGATCCGCGCGATGCGTTCGTTTCTCATCATTATGATTCGATTGATGCCCTGCCGCACGGTGCGGTGGTCGGAACCTCCAGCCTGCGCCGCCAGTGCCAGATCAGTGCGCGTCGCCCCGATCTGGTGATTCGATCGCTGCGCGGTAATGTCGGCACCCGCCTCGGCAAACTCGATGCCGGTGAATATGACGCCATTATCCTGGCCGTCGCCGGTCTCAAGCGTCTGGGCCTGGAAGATCGTATCCGTCAGGCACTGCCCGCTGAGATTTCACTGCCCGCCGTCGGCCAGGGCGCGGTCGGCATTGAATGCCGCATGGATGACAGCACCTTAATCAGCCTGTTACAGGCATTAAACCACGATGATACTGCCGTCTGCGTCAAAGCGGAACGGGCCATGAACACCCGCTTAGAGGGCGGCTGTCAGGTTCCTATCGGCAGTTTTGCCGTGCTGGAAGGCGATGAGCTCTGGCTGCGTGGCATGGTCGGCGCACCGGATGGCAGCGTGATGGTTAGCGGCGAGCGGCGTGGACCGCGCGCGCAGGCCGAACAGATGGGCGTTTCACTTGCGGATGAACTGCTGAACGGCGGCGCGCGTGAAATTCTGCGTGAGGTCTATCAGGGGCAGCCGCCGGCATGACGATCCTGGTGACGCGTCCGGAACCCGCCGCAGCAGAGCTGGTGTCACGCCTGCATGCGCTGGGTAAGCAGGCCTGGAGCCTGCCGCTGATTGAGTTCGCGCCGGGCGTCGATCTGCCTCAGCTGCCGCAAAAGTTAGCGGCGCTGCAGCCTGGCGATCTGGTTTTTATCCTGTCACAGCAGGTTATCCACTACGCTCAACACGCGATCACAGCGTGGCCCGCCGGGCTGGACTATTATGCAATTGGTCGTTCTACTGCACTGGCGTTTCATACCGCCAGTGGCCATCAGGTGACCTGGCCGCATGCGCAGGAAACCAGTGAAGAATTAATCCGGTTAAACACGCTGCAACAGGTTGCCCACAAACGTGCCCTTATTTTACGGGGCGACCCTGGCCGCGAGCTGCTGGCGGACACGTTAACTCAGCGGGGCGCAGAGGTAAGCTTTGCGGCCTGCTATCAGCGCTGTCAGAAGCAGTACAATGGCGCGACAGAAGGCCGGAGATGGCGCGATCGTGGCGTCTCAGTGCTGGTGGTCACCAGCGGTGAAATGTTACAACAGCTTTTTTCGCTGTTCCCCGCAGTTGATCGCGAGGAATGGCTGCTCAACTGCCGACTGATTGTCGTCAGTGAACGTTTGGCTACCCTGGCCGCAGGATTGGGTTGGCAGGATATTCAGGTAGCCGATGGTGCCGATAACGATGCGCTGTTGCGCGCGTTACGCTGAACTTTAACAATGGGATGTGCCACATATGACGGAACAAAAAGACTCCTCCGCCATGGTTGAAGAAACCACCCCAGCGGTTGACCGCTCTGCTGCCAGCAACACCACACCACCCCGTAAAGCAAAAAACGGTGGCATGGTGCTGGGTGCGGTTGCGATCGTCATTGCGCTGGCGATTGGTGCGGGTTTATACCTTAATGGGAAACATCAGGCTGATTTACAGGCACAGACCAACCAGCGCCTGAGCGAGCAGCTTAGCGCGCTCCAGCAGCAGGCCAGTAGCGATAAGCAGCAGCTCACCCAACAGCTGAGCAGCACCGAAACGGCCCTGCAGAAAGCCGAAGCACAACAGGGCGCATCCACAAAAGAGCTGGAAACGCTGCGTGAGAAAGTCGCCGTAATTTCAGGCAACGATGTCCGTAGCTGGTTGCTGGCACAGGCTGATTATCTGGTGAAACTGGCCGGTCGCAAACTGTGGAGCGACCAGGATGTCACTACCGCTGCCGCGTTGCTGAAAAGCGCCGATGCCAGTCTGGCCGATATGAATGACCCGAGCGTAATGAATGTTCGTCGCGCCCTGACTCAGGATATCAGCACGCTCTCTTCGGTCACTCAGGTCGATTATGACGGTGTGATCCTGAAACTGAACCAGCTGTCGAACAACGTCGATAACCTGCGTCTGGCCGATAATGACAGCGATGATGCGCCGATGGATAGCGACGGCGGTGAACTGTCAGGTTCGGTGCGCGAATGGCGGCAGAATCTGGTGAAGAGCTGGCACAATTTTATGGATGACTTCATTACCATCCGTCGCCGTGACAACACCGCACAACCGCTGCTGGCCCCTAATCAGGACGTTTATTTGCGTGAGAACATTCGTTCTCGTCTGCTGATCGCCGCCCAGGCGGTGCCACGCCATCAGGATGAAATCTACAAACAGTCAATCGACACCGTTTCTGCCTGGGTTCGCGCCTGGTACGACACCAATGATGCCGCCACCAAAGCGTTTCTCGCCCAGCTGGATGAGCTGAGCCAGCAGAGCATCAATATGGACCTGCCAGATAATCTGGAAAGCCAGCCGTTACTTGAGCAACTGATGCAAACCCGCGTGCGGAACCTGTTAGCGCAACCCTCTGCCGCTGCTAATCAGCAGGGAGGCTAAGCATGCTTAAGGTATTTATCCTCTTTATCCTGCTGATTGCGGGCGTGGTGCTGGGACCGATGATCGCCGGTCATCAGGGCTATGTGCTGATTCAGACCGATAACTGGAATATCGAAACCAGCGTTACCGGCCTGGTGATTATCCTGATCATCAGCCTGCTGGTGATTCTGGCGGTGGAGTGGCTGCTGCGTCGCGTGCTGCGTACCGGTGCCCGTACCCGCGGCTGGTTTACCGGCCGTAAGCGTCGTCGCGCCCAGCGTCATACCCAGTCGGCGCTGATGAAGCTGGCAGAAGGCGACCATCGTCAGGTTGAAAAGCTGCTCTCTAAGGATGCCGATCATGCAGATGTGCCGGTCGCTAACTACCTGCTGGCGGCGGAAGCGGCGCAACAGCGCGGTGATGAAGCCCGCGCCAATCAGCATCTGGAGCGGGCGGCTGAGCTGTCAGACAGCAACACCATTCCGGTAGAAATTGCCCGCGCGCGAATTCAGCTGGCGCGTAACGAAGATCACGCCGCCCGTCACAGCATCGATCGATTACTGGAAGTCGCGCCGCGCCATCCTGAAGTGCTGCGTCTGGCCGAACAGGCGTATATCCGTACCGGTGCCTGGAGCGCCCTGCTCGATATACTGCCTGCGATGCAGAAAACCCAGGTCGGCGATGACGATCATCGCACTGCCCTGCAGCAGCAAGCCTGGCTGGGCCTGATGAGTCAGGCGATGGCCGATCAGGGTAGCGATGGACTGAAGCGCTGGTGGGGCAATCTGAGCCGTAAAACCCGCCAGGAAACGACGCTGCAGGTGGCGATGGCTGACCACCTGATTGAGTGTGACGATCACGATACCGCGCAGTCAATCGTGCTGGAAGGGCTGAAACGTCACTATGACGATCGGCTGGTGCTGCTGATGCCGCGCATTAAGAGCGGCAATCCGGAGGCGCTGGAGAAAGCGTTACGCCAGCAGATCAAACAACACGGTGCGACGCCGCTGCTACACAGCACGCTGGGTCAGTTGTTGATGCGTCATGGTGAATGGCAACAGGCGGCCGAGGCGCTGCAGCAGGCGCTGGCGCAACGTCCTGATGCGTTCGACTATGCGTGGCTGGCGGATGTGTATGATCGTCTGCATCGTCCGGAAGAAGCGGCGAAAATGCGTCGTGAGGGGTTACTGCTGACGCTGAAGAATAATCCCGGCGGCTGATCGGGCTTAACAGAGTATGAAAGCCGGGCATGCCCGGCTTTTTTGTGCCCGTCATTTACCGTCCGTTCAGTAACACGCAGATAAAAAAACACCTGCCATTGGCAGGTGTAAGATCAGGTCGGTAAGACAACCGGGAGGTACCTGACTCAACGTGGTGTCCGTTAACCCTGTAAGACTTATGCGATACAGGCAGGCAGACAACAGGTACCTAAAAATTGGCTCTGCATCATTCCCAGGTTTATGTTGCATCAGCAAACATAAGAGGTGGAATGAGCATCTACAAAATCATTATTGCATAATTCATGCCAGGTTTATGATTTTTTTTAAAACCTCAATAAATCAGCAAGTTAAAGAATTAACTGAAAGCATCTTGCGGGAGACCTGCCGGGAAGTGTAGGTATTTAGCGACAGCGGTGACTTTCTCTGTCTCTGAATAGAGACAGTTAAAATAAACTGACTGTGAACGCAATAATAACAATGACTTATCTGTCGGCAATTCACGACGCTGCCGATCCAGTTCATACTGCTGGCGAAATCAAAGTGGGATGAATCTGGCTACACGCGCAGACACGCTTCTACCATTGGGCAGGCTTCAGGAAGCATACGCCTTTCGCAAAGACGCAAAAAACGCCTTCACTGGCGGGCTCAGTGCGGGCGATTACGCACCTCATCCCTGAGGTGCGCCCGTAGCCAGGCTAACGCTTTGCGTTGTTTAAAAACGTTCCCCGCGGTTTTGTCTCTGGCCCGCGATGCTTTGCTACAGGCGTATGCTTCCTTCGCTTCACGTCTGGCAGACACATCAGGTACTTAGATTAGCACTCCAGACGGTTGCCAGCCCAAACCAGAGTCAGTCTGCCCGCAATGCAAATGCTCAACGCGCAGGGAATAGGGTCAGAGGAGGAAAGCGTCCCGCGCCAGGGACGGCGCGGGCCGAGCGGCCATGGATGGCATTAGCGCCTTTCCGATCTGACCGTATTCCCTGTGCAGGCTCGAACTTACAGCTACGCTGTTCCTCTGCCCCCTACCCCAATCTCCCGCAGAAATTCTCATCCTCTTTTTATTCAGCCGAAAAAAAACCTGTCTTTTCAGACAGGTTTCTAAAATGGTCGGCGAGAGAGGATTACCCGGCTCTGCGAGCCGCGCCCTGCGGGCCGTTGCTGAAGCAACGTTGTCTCGCTACGCTCGGCTCAAACCTCCTTCGGAGATTCTCATCCTCTTTTTTTACTCAGACGAAAAAAAACCTGTCTTTTCAGACAGGTTTCTAAAATGGTCGGCGAGAGAGGATTCGAACCTCCGACCCACTGGTCCCAAACCAGTTGCGCTACCAAGCTGCGCTACTCGCCGATTTTTTTAACTGTTTTGCCTGGTGCGAAGAGAGGGACTTGAACCCTCACGTCCGTTAAGACACTAACACCTGAAGCTAGCGCGTCTACCAATTCCGCCACCTTCGCGTATCCCAGCAAAATCTGGGGTGGCTAATGGGACTCGAACCCACGACAACTGGAATCACAATCCAGGGCTCTACCAACTGAGCTATAGCCACCACAATACTTAATGTTACAAGTTCAAAACCTGCAGCATCTGAATCTTTACTGCCAACTAACGCGGTAAATCAAACCACCGAAGCTCATGCGCACAAACGATATGGCGCGCCCGACAGGATTCGAACCTGAGACCTCTGCCTCCGGAGGGCAGCGCTCTATCCAGCTGAGCTACGGGCGCGTAGCGCCGTTGCGGATGTGCATACTAGAGATAAGCGCCAATCGTGTCTAGTGCTTTTTCAATAAAAAAACGCGTTTGATTACGCTTTGTGCATTTCGTCGACAAATAGTGCACTTCTCCCGCCGTAACGGGTAAAAACGCGGCATTAATCAGCAATATCAGAGATCGCCCCGCCAGTGATAGCGCAAATATTTCAGCAGTTTTAATTGCCGCCGCAGGCGACTCGGTTGCCTGATCAGCCGGTAGAGCCACTCCAGTCCGAGCCGCTGCCAGATTTTAGGCGCACGCTTCACATGACCGGTGAAAACATCGTAGGTGCCACCAACACCCATATAGAGCGCATCAGGCCATTGAGCACGGCACGCCAGCATCAGCAGCTCCTGACGAGGAGAACCCAGCGCCACCGTCACCAGCTTCGCGCCACTGGCAGCCACGCGGGCAAACAGTGCGTCCTGTTCGGCTGGGGCAAAGTAACCATCCTGCGCCCCGACAATGTTCACATTCCACTGACGACGCAGCTTGTCGCAGGTTTCATCCAGCACCGCCTGACGTCCGCCGATCAGAAATACCGGCGTGCCTTCGCGTCCGGCCCGCTCCATCAGCGCTTCCCATAAATCTGCGCCCGCAATGCGCTGCACCGACGCCTGCGGGTATTTTTTACGAATTGAACGGACGATGCTGATGCCGTCCGGGTAAGCGAACTCCGCCTGCGCTAACAGGTTACGCAATCCCTCATCCTGTTCAGCAGTCAGAATCTTTTCTGCATTAATAGCCACTAAGATGCCGCTGCGCACGCCCTGCGGCGGCATTAAAAAATCCACCGCCGACGGCATACTGTCGAAGCCATACAAGGTGACGCCGCGAATCAGGTACTGCGGCGAGTCAGGTAACTTTGTCATATCTTCCGTCAATCCCAGAGGTTATTCAGGAGGGGCTATGTAACACCCGCCTGCTGCGGTCGCGAATTAAACCAGCGCGATCCAATAACCAGAATAGTAATTTAGCCAGGCCCAGGCAGGCGGCAAAAATAATCGCGAAAAACACCACGCGTGAGCCAAACGCATCCAGCCCTTCACGGGCCAGCACGATCATGTTGAACACCGCACCAAAACAGAAACTTTGCAGGATCGCCCCGCTGTAGCGATTGGTTTCCTGGCAGCCGCGCGCATAGAGCGCATCGAAGGCTTTAATAATCATCCCCACCGCCACCGCGCCAACAGGAATCGCCCAGACGCCACCCATTACCACCAGCGAGCCGATCAGCGTCGGTGAAATGGCCAGTCCCGAGTGGTTGTTCAGCACTTCCCAGGTGAAGTAGTTTGCGCTGTTCAGCACCGCCAGCGGACGATCCGGCCACAGCCAGCTGGGGATAAAGACATAAAAGTCACGCCACAGCGGCGCCAGCCCCTGGAACTCAATACGGGCATAGTTATCCAGCAGTAACGCCAGATTCTCCCACGGCGAGAAGGTATCACGCGTCAGGTAAAGGAAGGTGTAAAACGCTTCATCGCCCATGACGTCGAGGTTGTAACGGCGCAGCGCCAGCCAGAACATTCCGGCAATCGCCATGACGCCTGCGGTCGCCAGCATCCACAGCGTAATCCAGCCGCGGGTGATGCCGATAAACAGAAACAGGGCGAAGGCGATAATAATATTGGCCCGGGTCCCGCCGACCAGCGCATAGGTCAGCAAACCAAACGCGACTGTCACCACCAGAAACAGCAGCCAGTTGCGCTGCGTCGGACGCAAAAAATAGGGGATCAGCATCGCCGGAATAAAGAAATAGAAGAAGCGTTTCAGCGCCACGCCAGAGACTTCACTGGAAAAAATCTGGTTATAGGCGGTCAGGCGGAACAGCAGAAACCCATTGTGGATGAAAAACACCGTCACGGTACCCAGCGCCACCAGCGCCAGAATGACACAGGTCAGATGGGTTTCGACCCGATTCATCTGCAGCCAGGGTTTAGCGGGCGGAGCATTAGCGGGCCTCAGCCGTACCTTATAGCTAACGTAGTAGATGGCATAAAAACCTGTGGCCGACAGCAGCGCCTCCAGCAGTGAGGGCACCGGCACGACCCCGACATTGAAGCGGAACACCAGTATGCTGGTCAGCGGAAAACCAAAGTAGAAGGTCAGTAAAAACAGCAGAGTGAAGAACAGGTGAAAGTTAAAACGCACCCGCTTAAACTCCCGCCAGGTCAGGGTCAGAATAAACCCCAGCGACAGCAGATAAACCATCAGCAGACCGCTAAACTGCATAAGGCTCATGACAACTCCCCTTCGCTGAGGCGTAATGCGTTGCGCCATCCCGCCAGATAGCCGGGGGCAAAAAAGGCGATCGCCTGCTTATCGCAGCCAGCCAGCTGACGGCGTGCTTCGGCAACGACCGCTGGCGTCAGCGCATCCTCACTGAACAGCACCGGCAGCTGCTGCTCCGCTACATCCCGCCAGAACGGATTTTTACGACTCAGAACAAACGGCACGTTGGCCTGAATCAACAGGCATAAAGTCCCGATGCCTTGCTGGCGTTCAAACATAAAATAACCGACATGGCAGCGCGCCAGCAGCGCTAAATAGTTATCAAACGCCATTTTTTCAGTGATCAGGTTCACCTGACCCTGCGGAAACAACGCCTCAGCCGCTGCCTGCACCTGACTGATATAAGCCTGATTGTTCGGCGGATAACCCAACGGCACCTCGATGCGCACCTGGTCGCCAAACTGCGCGCGAATCGCCTTCAATCCATCAATGTGCCGGTTGCTGGGATCGCCTGAATTTCCCAGCAGCAGAGTAAACGTCGGATCGGGCGCAGAGTGAATCGCGACTTCCGGCATGCGGGTCGGGAAATAGAGCAACGCGCCCGGCACCCGACGATGGCGCTGCTGGTAATGATGCAGATCGCCGCGGGTGGCAAAAACCTGCGCCACCCGTCCCTGCGCCATCCGGCGCAGAAAATAGAACAGGCGAAACTTCAGGCTGCGTGAATCTTCATACAGATCGGCGCCCCAGACGTGCCAGAACAGCTGGGAACGCTGCAGCTTACCGCTGAGTAGCGCCAGCCAGATCCAGGGATTGAACTGGCCGTGGCAGAAAAAGCGTTGCTGACGATTGCTGGCCCGCTGCAATACCGCCTGCGCCAGCGCCTTTTTACTGGTAAAGCACTCAATCTGTAAGGCACCGAACGGCGCTACGCTCTCAGGCTGCTGCGTCACCACCATAAAGTGGCGAGGTTTGGCCGCAGGCTGTTCAACGCTCAGTACGTCGTTGAAAAAGCGCAGCACCGTAAGGTTGTGGTGGGGAATATCCGATCCCAGAACGTGAATTAAAGTCATTTTTTCCGGCAATAAATCATAAAGGCGCCACAACACAGGGCGAAATAAGCCATATAGGTAAACATGTAGGCCTGCGCCGCACCCGTTGCGCCATGTAACGGGATCAGCCAGCGTGAGAACAGCGTCAGCAACACAAACTGGCTGATCTCAGTCAGAACATAAAAGCGCAGCGAGGCTTTGGCGATCACCAGATATCCGAAAACGTAGGCGCCCACTTTAAAAACATCGCCACACAGTTGCCAGATAAACAGATCGCGCATGCCGCGAAACGCATCGGAAAACAGCAGGCTGATGGCAATATCACGCAGAACCCAGACGCCAAAACTGGCCACCGCCACCGCCGGCAGCACAAAGCGCAGAGCACGCCCTATTTCCAGCGCGATATCGCGTTTGTTATCCAGTCGCGCCAACGTCGGCAGCAGCCAGACGCTGAAGGTAGCGGTGATAAATTGCAGGTAGGCATCAGAGATGCTGGTCACGCCCTGCCAGAGACCGACCTGCGCCCAGCCCTGCTGCGCCGCCAGCAGGTTACGCATCATCACCCAGGCCACCGGCAGCGTTACGGTGGTAATCAGCGCCATCAGGGTATATTTGGTCAGGTTACGGGCCAGTTCAGGCTGCCATTGCGGACGCAGCCAGCTGAGCGGCAAAGGGATGCGGCGTTTCAGCAGCGCCATCGCCGGTAGAAGCAGTAACGCCGGTACCAGCGCCAGCCCGATCAGTGCGCCCTGATAACCGCCAAACCACCAGCACAGCAGATAGCCGGCGACCCCAATCAGGCTGCCGAGAATCAGCGCCAGCGCATTGCCGCGCGCATCACGATAGCCTTTCAGCAATGCCAGACTAAAGTTCGCCCAGGCAATGCCGAGCTGAAGAAACGCCACCACGCGGATCACGTTCTGATAGCGATCGTGACCAAACAGCGCATGGCTGATCGGCCCAGCCGCCAGCAGGAACAGCAGCGCCAGTACGCCGGAAAAGCCCAGCACCATGGTCGACGCGGTACCGACCAGCGCCCGCAACTGCTCCGGCTGCTGCTGATATTGCGCCACATAGCTGGTCACGCCGTTGAAAATGCCGGCACCGGCCAGCACGCCCAGTACGGTGATCAGCTGACGAAAGTTTCCAGCCTGACCGACGCCTTCCGGCCCGAAGCTGACCGCCAGCAGTTTGACCACCAGTAACCCGGCAACAATTTTTACCAGCGTGGACGAGGCGGTCCACACCGAGGCTCTGGCGAGTGACATCAGGAAAAGAAGCTCAGCAGCGAGCTGATAACCGTGCTCTGGTTATTATCCGACAGGTTGTAAAACAGCGGCAGGCGCAGCAGACGCTCACTTTCCACCGTGGTGAAACGATCGACGCCAGCAAACTGCGAAAAGCGCTGACCGGCGGGTGAACTGTGCAGCGGAATGTAGTGGAACACCGTCAGTATCTCGGCTTCTTTCATCCAGTTGATCAGCGCCTGACGATCGTCCTGATCGCGCAGTTTGATGTAGAACATATGCGCATTGTGCTCGCAGCTGGCAGGGATCACCGGCAGATCGATGCGCCCCTGCTCCGCCAGCGGCTGAAGCGCATCGTAGTAACGCTGCCAGAGACGCAGCCGTTGCTGATTAATACGTTCGGCCGCTTCCAGCTGCGCCCAGAGATAGGCCGCCTGCAGATCGGCCATCAGGTAGCTCGACCCCATATCGCGCCAGGTATATTTATCCACCTGACCGCGAAAGAACTGGCTACGGTTAGTGCCTTTTTCCCGGATGATCTCGGCGCGTTCGACCAGGCTGGCATCATTGATCAGTGTCGCGCCACCTTCGCCGCCGGCGGTGTAGTTTTTGGTTTCATGGAAGCTGAAGCAGCCAATATGGCCGATGGTGCCCAGCGCACGGCCTTTGTAGCGTGACATCACGCCCTGCGCCGCATCTTCTATCACAAACAGATTATGCTTCGCCGCCAGCGCCATAATGGTGTCCATTTCACAGGCCACGCCTGCGTAGTGCACCGGCACGATGGCGCGGGTTTTTTCAGTGATGGCCGCTTCGATCAGCGTTTCATCAATGTTCATGGTGTCTGGACGCACATCGACAAACACAATGCGCGCACCGCGCAGCACAAAGGCGTTGGCAGTAGAGACAAAGGTGTAGCTCGGCATGATCACTTCATCGCCAGGCTGCAGATCGATCAACAGCGCCGCCATCTCCAGCGACGCGGTACAGGAAGGCGTCAGCAGCACTTTTTTGCTGCCAAAGCGCTGCTCCATCCACTGCTGGCAGCGACGGGTAAAACCGCCGTCTCCGCACAGCTTGCCGCTGTTCATTGCCGACTGCATGTACTCAATTTCGGTGCCCACAACCGGGGGTGCGTTAAATGGAATCATGACCTTTCCTGTAGAACCAGTAGGCGGTGCTGTCGATGCGGGCACCGCTGCGTAAATAGAGGCGCATCGCCGTAAGATTGCTGAGCTGAGTGGCGACATGGAGCTGCGCCAGCTGCCGCGCCCGCGCCCAGTCTGCTGCCGCCAGCATCAGCCGCTGACCCAGCCCCTGGCCCTGCGCGTCAGGCAGCACCGCCAGCAAGCCGATGCGGGCATCACCGTCCACTTCACGCAACGAGACGAAACCCTGCAGTTGGCCTGTGGCATCCGCAGCTACCAGGCATTGGTGATCAAAGGTGCCACGCACCGCATTTTCAATCCACTGGGCGTAGAAACGCCCGCTGGCGTCGGGCGCATACCAGGGCGCGCGGAAACGGCTCTGACTGAACAGCTGCGAGGCCGCCTCGCGCAGTGACGGAATCTGCGCCTCGCGCGCAATGCGAATGCCGCTCTGTCGTTCGGTCTGTTTAATCGCCAGCGTCAGGTCCGCTTCGCCTTCCACCAGCTGGAACCGGTGCTGCTGCAGCGTATCAATCAGTGCGGTCTGGCTGGCAGGTACTTTAATCTGCAGCAGCGCGCAGGGATGCTGCAACGCTGCGTCCAGCGCAGTATCACCGTTAGGATCCAGCCGCACGGTGTCGATACCGAAGAACTGGCTCTCCCAGCTAAGGGGATTAATATTGACGTGGACGGGCATGTAATAAATCCAGCAGGTATTGGCCGTAGCCAGTTTTCGTCAGCGCTTCGCCGGCCGCACGTAGCTGGTCATCACTCAGCCAGCTGTTGCGCCAGGCGATCTCTTCCAGGCAGGCGATTTTAAAGCCCTGGCGCTTTTCGACCGTCTGCACAAACATGCTCGCTTCCACCAGGCTGTCATGGGTGCCGGTATCCAGCCATGCGAATCCCCTTCCCAGCAGTTCGACAGTCAGCTCACCGCGCTCAAGGTACATCTGATTAATAGCAGTGATTTCCAGTTCGCCGCGTGACGAAGGTTTCACCTGTCTGGCGAAGTCGACCACCTGATTGTCGTAGAAATAGAGGCCGGTGACCGCCCAGCGGGATTTCGGTTGCGCTGGCTTTTCTTCAATAGAAATCGCTTTAAAGTCATCATCGAATTCCACCACACCAAAGCGTTCGGGATCCATTACCTGATAACCAAACACAGTTGCGCCGCGGTTCTGCTCTGCGACTTTCTTCAGCTTCGGACTGAAGCCCTGGCCGAAGTAAAGATTATCACCCAGCACCAGGCAGCAATTGTCGTCACCAATAAAAGATTCACCGATGATAAACGCCTGCGCCAGCCCATCCGGATGAGGCTGAACCGCGTAACTCAATCGAACACCAAATTCCGTCCCGTCGCCAAGCAGGCGTTCAAACTGCGCCCGATCTTCTGGTGTAGTAATCAGCAAAATATCGCGAATACCCGCCAGCATCAGCACTGACAGCGGGTAATAGATCATCGGTTTGTCATAGACCGGCAGCAGTTGTTTTGAAACTGCACGGGTGATGGGATGTAAACGTGTGCCCGATCCTCCGGCTAAAATGATGCCTTTCATCGCTGCTCCTTTCGCTGTTTATTGCGATAAGCCGAGGCGCTCGCCACGGTAGCGGCCATCGAGAATGGCTTGCCACCAGTCGGGATTCGCCAGATACCAGGCGACTGTTTTACGCATGCCGCTTTCAAACGTTTCCTGCGGCGTCCAGCCTAATTCGCGCGCGATCTTACTGGCGTCAATTGCGTAACGCTGGTCATGGCCGGGCCGATCGGTAACGTAGGTAATCAGGTCGCGATAATGGGCCAGCCGCTGCGGTTTTAGATCTGCCGCCAGCTCTTCCAGCAGGCTGCATACGGTTTCCACCACTTCAATATTACGCCGCTCATTATGGCCACCAATATTATAAGTCTCACCGGGCTTGCCCTGGCTGACCACCTGATACAGTGCGCGGGCATGGTCTTCTACATAGAGCCAGTCACGTATCTGTTGTCCGTTGCCGTACACCGGCAACGCTTTACCCGCCAGCGCGTTAATGATGGTGAGCGGGATCAGTTTTTCCGGGAAATGACATGGACCATAATTGTTTGAACAGTTGGTCACCAGCGTCGGCAAACCGTAGGTTCGGCGCCAGGCACGGACTAAATGATCACTGCTGGCTTTACTGGCAGAGTAGGGGCTGCTGGGAGCGTAAGGCGTGGTTTCGGTGAAGTAATCCTCGCTGCCATGCAGATCGCCAAACACTTCGTCAGTTGAGATATGGTGGAAAATAAACGCCGCTTTGCGTGTAGCATCCAGCGCTTGCCAGTAAAAGCGTGCAGCTTCCAGCAGCTGGTAAGTTCCAACGATGTTGGTTTCGATAAAGGCAATCGGCCCATCAATAGAGCGATCAACGTGACTTTCCGCAGCCAGGTGCATCACACAATCGGGCTGATAGCGGTCAAAGATCTGATCGAGCGCCGGGCGATCGCAAATGTCAGCCTGCTCAAAGTTAAAACGTGGCGAATCGGCGACGCTGCTTAGCGAAGCCAGGTTGCCAGCATAGCTGAGTTTATCGACCACCACGACCTGATGATCAGTTTCGGCAATCAGAAAGCGCACCAGTGCCGAGCCGATAAAACCGGCACCGCCAGTAACCAGAAAACGTTTCATCGCCAGACGCCTTTGGTATCAACCACCCACTGCTGACGGACTGCGGCGGCATCCACTGCGCGGAAAGCGCGGTGATCAACCAGCATCACCAGAATGTCCGCCTGTGCCAGCGCCTGCTCGCTGGAGACCAGCGTGGCTTTGTCATTCAGCACCTCCGGAATCTGATCGATGTGCGGTTCAACCACCCAGCTGGTGCCGCTATGCCAGTCAGCAATCAGTCGCGCAACGCCCATTGCCGGACTTTCGCGCAGGTCATCAATGTCAGGCTTAAAGGCCAGACCGAAACAGGCAATGGTCAGATCGCTGGCACGCTTGCCGGTTTGCGTCAGGCTGTCCGCCACCGCCGTTTTGACCTGATCCAGTACCCATTGCGGCTTGGCGTCATTCACTTCGCGCGCGGTCCGAATCAGACGGGCCAGTTCAGGATTCTGCGCCACGATAAACCAGGGATCGACGGCGATGCAGTGCCCGCCCACGCCCGGGCCAGGCTGCAGAATGTTAACGCGCGGATGACGATTGGCCAGCGCAATCAGTTCCCAGACGTTAATCCCCTGAGCGGCGCAAATCAGCGACAGCTCATTTGCAAAGGCGATATTAACGTCACGGAAGCTGTTTTCGGTCAGCTTACACATCTCAGCGGTGCGGGCGTTGGTTTCCACGCATTCGCCTTTCAAAAATAGCCGATAGAGTTCACTGGCGCGTGCCGAACAGGCTGGTGTCATGCCGCCAATCACCCGATCGTTATTGATCAGCTCTACCATCACCTTGCCCGGCAGCACCCGCTCAGGACAGTAAGCGATAAAAATATCGGGCGTCTCACTCTGCTGCGGGAAACGCAGATCGGGACGCGCAGCCGCCAGCCACGCGGCCATCTGCTCGGTGGTGCCGACCGGCGAGGTAGATTCAAGAATCACTAAATCGCCCGGTTTCAGGACCGGCGCGATCGACTCTGCTGCGGCTTTCACAAAGCGCAGATCGGGCTGATAGCCCGCCTGGAACGGCGTTGGCACCGCAATCAGAAACGCGTCAGCGGCTTCCGGCTGGGTGGTCGCCCGCAAATCGCCGCGCGTCACGGCAGCGTGCACCACCTGGTCTAAATCGGGTTCCACGATATGAATCGCGCCACGATTAATGGTGTCAACCGCACGGGCATTGATATCAACGCCCACCACTTTTTTTCCCTTTGAGGCAAAAACGGCTGCCGTTGGCAGCCCAATGTATCCCAGTCCAATCACGGAAATGGTTTCAAAACTCATAAGTCGGCTCGGTTATCTTTTAAGGCTTGTAAAATACGGCCACAGGCTTTGCCATCGCCATACGGATTATGGGCATGGCTCATCGCCTGCCAGGCGTTATCGTCAGTCAGCAGGGTGCTGACCTCAGCCACGATTCTGGCAATATCCGTCCCCACCAGTTTTACCGTACCGGCATCGACCGCTTCGGGCCGCTCGGTGGTATCACGCATCACCAGTACCGGCTTGCCCAGCGATGGGGCTTCCTCCTGAATCCCTCCCGAATCGGTGAGAATCAGCCAGGCGCGGTTCATCAGCCAGACAAAAGGCAAATACTCCTGGGGCTCGATCAGAATGATATTTTCAATGCCGCTAAGTATACGGTTAACCGGCTCGCTAACGTTGGGGTTCAGGTGCACCGGATAGACGATTTGCGCTTCCGGATGCTGACGCGCAATCTGCGCCAGCGCGCTACAGATGCGCTCAAATCCGTCGCCAAAACTTTCACGCCGATGGCCGGTGACCAGCACCAGCTTCTTGCTGTCGTCGAGGAACGGATAGCGGGCCGCCAGCTGAGCATTCAGATTGGTGTCATCCAGCACCCGATCGCGCACCCATAACAGCGCATCAATCACCGTGTTGCCGGTCACCACGATGCGCGCATCCGGCAGATTTTCCTGCAGCAGATTCTGGCGCGATCGCAACGTCGGTGTGAAATGGAGACGGGCAAGATGGCCGGTGAGTTTGCGGTTTCCCTCTTCCGGCCACGGCGAGGCGAGATCGCCGGTGCGCAGTCCGGCTTCAACATGACCCACAGGGATTTGCTGATAAAACGCCGCCAGGCTGGCCGCTAAGGTGGTGGTTGTGTCGCCGTGAACCAGCACAATGTCCGGTTTGAAGTCGAGCAACACGTTCTTCATGCCCTCTAAAATGCGGCAGGTGATCTCGGTCAGCCCCTGCTCTGGTCGCATAATATTGAGGTCGTAGTCCGGCTGCAGCTGAAACAGGCGCAGCACCTGATCGAGCATCTCGCGATGCTGTGCCGTGACGCACAGCCGCGATTCAAAAGCCGGATCCTGCGCCAGCGCCTGAACCAGCGGTGCCATTTTAATTGCTTCAGGACGGGTACCAAATACTGTCAGAACTTTCACACTGTTTCTCTCAATGACGCTGGTCTGAGATCAGACGCGGACGACGTGTCAGCGCCACACCAGCACCCACCAATGCCCCTACGGCACCCCACATAATCATCATGAACAGGCGGCGCGGACTATCACGCGACACCGGCTCTTCCGGGGTACGCAGGTAACGGTAAGTCTGGAACTTGCTGTTCAGTGTCGGGCCGGCTACCAGCGTGGTCAGCATGGCTCTGTTCTGATCATAGCTTATATCGAAGTTGGGTCCGGTGGCGCGCAGGGTATCAAGCTGCCCCTGTAACACCGGCTTGCCCAGCAGAAACAGATCGCTGTCCGCCAGGTTTTCCCCGGCTTCGCGCGCCTGCTTTTCATTAATCCCCTGCTGGCTGGCGATCTTCAGCGCCTGCTCCAGGCGATGTTGCTGACGCTGAAACACCGCGTTAGCCACATCTTCCTGCCGTTTGACCTGCGCCTGAAGCTGCGCCGTCCGTGCCTGCCAGGCACCTTTAAACTCTTCATTCAGATGGCGTGCCGCCCGCTCGCTGGCGTAAGCAATGTACTGGCGCAGCAGGTTATTGGCATCGCTGGCGGTTTCCGCTTTAAGGCGGACATTGTCCGGCAGGTTATGTGCTGCATCGGCTGGCGTGAACACAATATTGCTGATCATATCGTCGAGCAGCGCGGCATCGTTGTGCGCGTTACCGGTTTTACGGCTTTTATAATAATCGGTTTGCTGCCAGAACTCGCGGCGCGTATCCCACGAGGCGAGTTGCATGGTGAACTCCTGATAGACCTCATCCATCACCGTGGGCGAGGGAGCAGAGAGCGTCAGCGCGTTATTGCGCACATCCAGGTTGGCAAGAAACTGCTGCTGCGCATAGTAAGAGCCCAGCATGTTGACGGTCGGGCGATCGGTAACCGCGGTGGTGCTCCAGACCTGCCTCATCAGCAGGGTCGCCAGCCAGGCGACCAGAGCAAACAGCAGCGCCAGCCCGACAATCCAGCGCTTGCCTTGCCATAAACGGCAACACAGGCCGCGAATATCCAGTTCGTTGTCCACAATCTCAGCAGGCATGGCAGCGTTATCCTTTATCAGCGCTTAGCGGGGTAAATTGTTTTTGGCGTTACGGTAATGGCTCAGACGGCGTTTAAGACGCCGGACACGTCGCGCCACGCGCCAGGCATGCTTCAGGCAGTAGCCGTAAACCATGAAGGCCACCAGGAACAGCAGCAGCATGACCCATTCCGGGATGAACGCCAGGTATTCACCCAATACACCGATACCGGCAAGAATCGCGGCAGCAACGGTGATCAGCACAAAGGCCTGACGTGAGCTAAAACCAGCGCGCATGATCAGATGGTGGATATGCTGGCGGTCAGCAGAAAACGGGCTCATGCCTTTACGCAGACGGCGGTACATAATCGCTACCATGTCCATTAAAGGAATGGCGATCAGCCAGAGTGCGGTGACGGGAGTGATGGGATGGCTCAGACCCTGCGTCGTTTCCAGCAGAATCCAGATGATAGTGAAGCCGATCATTGTGCTGCCGGCATCGCCCATAAACACTTTAAAGCGGCGGCCGAGGAAGCCGAGGTTAAGCAGGATGTAAGGTAACGTGGCGGCGATCATCGCAAAACACCACATGGCGAGGCTGGTCTGGCCATCAAAGTAGAGGATGATGCCCATCGCCGCGAAGGTGACCGAAGAGAGTCCGCCGAGCAGGCCGTCAATGCCATCAACCATATTAAAGGCGTTAATCGCCGCCCAGACGGCAAACAGCGTCAGCACATAGCCAAACGGGCCGACAATCAGTTCAAAGGGGCCGACGATAAACCCAAGGCTCAGCAGATAAAGTTTGGCGCCGGTCATCATCACCACCGCGACGATCGCCTGCACCACGGCACGGATTTTCACGCTGATATCGAAACGATCGTCCAGTGCGCCAACCAGCACCAGCACCCCGGCGCACCCCAGATAGAGCAGCGCATGGGGCAGATAATAATTGGTTATCGCGAAGGTGAAGCAGATACCTGCAAACACAGAAATGCCGCCCACCAACGGAATCGCGCCATGATGGCGTTTACGTGAGTTAGGCTTATCAACCAGACCAATTTTTTTAGCTGCTTTTCGGGCAAAAAAGAGGAAAGCCAGGGAAAAGAGAAAAATTAAACCAAGCTCAGTACTCATAGTGAGTAAATTCACGTTAAACGCTCTCAGCTAACATCACGGGCAACAATACGCGAAACAATGCGCTTATCGCTGCGTCGGATTCCGAATTCTGCATAAAGAGATGCACGAACGGTCATTTATTCGCCACCACTACCACAGTCATTATTAATGCTCCTGCCAGTGTTCAATCCTATAGCTCAGAAATGAAAAACGCCACGTTGAGACGTGGCGTAAGGTCGATTTTCTGCGCATTTAGGCTAAAAAAGCCGAATCTGTGGTTCGGCTTTGCAGTATCGGATTAGGAACGCTTCATCATGTCGAAGAATTCGTCGTTGGTTTTGGTCATCGCCAGCTTGTTGATGAGGAACTCCATCGCGTCGATCTCGCCCATTGGGTGAATGATTTTGCGCAGGATCCACATCTTCTGCAGCTCTTCCTGAGAAGTGAGCAGCTCTTCTTTACGCGTACCGGAACGGTTGTAATCGATCGCCGGGAAGACGCGTTTTTCAGCAATTTTACGTGAGAGATGCAGTTCCATGTTACCGGTACCTTTAAACTCTTCGTAAATCACCTCATCCATCTTCGAACCGGTATCAACCAGCGCGGTCGCGATGATGGTCAGGCTGCCGCCCTCTTCCACGTTACGTGCTGCGCCGAAGAAACGCTTAGGACGGTGCAGGGCGTTGGCATCGACACCACCGGTCAGGACTTTACCTGAAGCCGGGACCACGGTGTTATAAGCACGCGCCAGACGGGTGATGGAGTCGAGCAGGATGATCACATCTTTCTTGTGCTCAACCAGACGCTTGGCCTTTTCGATCACCATTTCAGCAACCTGAACGTGGCGCGAAGCAGGCTCATCGAAGGTCGAGGCGATAACTTCGCCTTTCACCAGACGCTGCATCTCGGTCACTTCTTCCGGACGTTCGTCGATCAGCAACACCATCAGGGTGCAATCCGGGTAGTTATACGCCAGGCTCTGCGCGATATTCTGCAGCAGCATGGTTTTACCGGCTTTTGGCGGTGCCACGATCAGACCACGCTGACCACGACCAATCGGTGACGCCAGATCCAGCACACGTGCCGTCAGATCTTCCGTTGAGCCATTACCCCGCTCCATACGCAGACGTTTATTTGCGTGCAGCGGCGTGAGGTTTTCGAACAGAATCTTATTACGCGCATTTTCCGGCTTGTCGTAGTTAACTTCGTTAACTTTCAACAGCGCAAAATAACGTTCACCCTCTTTAGGCGGACGAATTTTGCCAGAGATGGTATCACCTGTGCGGAGGTTAAAACGGCGAATCTGGCTGGGGGAAACGTAGATATCATCAGGACCGGCGAGGTAGGAGCTGTCTCCGGAACGGAGGAATCCAAATCCGTCCTGTAATATCTCCAGCACGCCATCACCAAAGATGTCTTCGCCGCTTTTCGCGTGCTGCTTCAGGATGGAGAAGATAATGTCCTGCTTGCGCATACGAGCCTGGTTTTCCAGCCCCATATTTTCGCCGAGAGTAATCAGCTCAGCAACCGGCGTATTCTTTAATTCGGTAAGATTCATAGTGATGGGTTCTTAAACTCGGGGTAATACTCGAAATGTTTGTCGTGAATGGTATGGCAATTAATCCATGCCGTTAATGGCTCTTTTCGACTCTTCTCGACGATCATCGTCTGGGATGGCGACCTGGAAGCGAGGAGACGGTCGATTGCGATGCCAGAGTTGGAGCTAACCGTCAGATTGCTAAACCGTTCTATCTTTATAAGGTACAGTGCGACAGGGTTTAACAAGGGAAAACTTTAGATGCTAACTACAAGGTAAGTTCGTAATGCAGTGTTGGTAACTTAGCACGCCTGAAAGCGAACGTCCAGCAGCAGGAGATAAATTCACCACTGCCAGACGTTCAGCCCTGAATTACGCCAGGTTGGCGTTCAGGAACTCTTTCAGCTGGCCTTTAGACAGCGCGCCCACTTTGGTCGCGGCGACTTCGCCATTTTTAAACAGCAGCAGCGTCGGGATACCACGAATGCCGTATTTCGGTGCCGTGCCTGGGTTATCATCAATATTCAGCTTAGCGATGGTCAGTTTGCCATCATACTCTTCTGCAACTTCATCAAGGATTGGTGCGATCATTTTGCAAGGACCACACCATTCAGCCCAGAAATCTACCAGTGTAACGCCGTCGGCTTTCAGCACGTCGGTGTCGAAACTGTCATCAGTCAGATGAACGATTTTATCGCTGCTCATGTTTTACTCCACAAGATTATGCCTGGCGAATTGGCGTAATATAAACCAATGTAGGTTGACTTTATTTCATCGGATACGCTTTCGTAAAGCGATAGTAAGCTGATATTCTACCACACTATGAGCAAAACACACTTAACTGAACAGAAGTTTTCCGACTTCGCCCTGCACCCAAAAGTCGTTGAAGCCCTTGATAGTAAAGGCTTTCAATACTGCACGCCGATTCAGGCGTTAGCCCTGCCCTTTACGCTTTCCGGGCGTGATGTTGCAGGCCAGGCGCAAACCGGTACCGGCAAAACGATGGCGTTTCTGACGTCAACGTTTCATCATCTTCTCTCTCATCCTGCGCCTGAAGGTCGTCAGGTTAACCAGCCACGGGCATTAATTCTCGCGCCAACGCGTGAACTTGCCGTGCAGATTCATGCCGATGCAGAACCGTTAACCGCCTCAACCGGCCTGAAACTGGGCCTCGCCTACGGCGGTGATGGCTACGATAAACAGCTGAAAGTGCTGGAGCAAGGCGTCGATATTCTGGTCGGGACCACTGGCCGTCTGATTGATTACGCGAAGCAAAACCACGTTAACCTCGGTGCCATTCAGGTGATGGTGCTGGACGAAGCCGACCGCATGTTCGATCTCGGCTTTATTAAAGACATTCGCTGGCTGTTCCGCCGGATGCCGGCAGCGACCCAGCGTCTCAGCATGCTCTTCTCCGCCACGCTCTCTTATCGGGTGCGTGAACTGGCGTTTGAGCACATGAACAGTGCTGAATATGTTGAAGTGGAACCGGAACAGAAAACCGGCCACCGCATTCAGGAAGAGCTTTTCTATCCGTCTAACGAAGAAAAAATGCGCCTGCTGCAAACCCTGCTGGAAGAAGAGTGGCCGGATCGCGCCATTGTGTTCGCCAACACCAAGCACCGTTGCGAAGATATCTGGGGCCATCTGGCTGCCGATGGTCATCGTGTCGGCCTGCTGACCGGCGATGTCGCTCAGAAGAAGCGCCTGCGCATTCTTGACGACTTCACCAAAGGGGATGTGGATATTCTGGTTGCGACTGACGTTGCCGCCCGGGGCCTGCATATTCCTGCCGTGACGCACGTGTTTAACTACGATCTGCCGGATGATTGCGAAGATTACGTACACCGTATCGGTCGTACCGGTCGTGCGGGCGCCAGCGGACACTCCATCAGCCTGGCCTGTGAAGAGTACGCGCTGAACCTGCCGGCGATTGAAGAGTATATCGGTCACAGCATCCCGGTCAGCAAGTACAACAGCGATGCATTACTGACTGACCTGCCGCCGCCTAAGCGTCTGGCACGCAGCCGTACCGGCAACGGTCCGCGTCGCGGAGGCAACAACGCTAATCGTCGCGGTGCGCCACGCAACAACAACCGTAAACGTTCGGGTTAAGCTCACCATGCTAAGCGCATCGTCACTTTATGCTGCGATTGATTTAGGTTCTAACAGCTTTCATATGTTGGTGGTGCGCGAGGTGTCTGGCAGTATTCAGACCATCGCGAAAATTAAGCGCAAGGTACGCCTTGCGGCCGGTCTGGATAAAAGCAACCATTTGTCAGCTGAGGCGATGACGCGCGGCTGGCAATGCCTCAAACTGTTCTCTGAACAACTGCAGGATATCCCTCTCGATCAGATCCGCGTGGTGGCAACCGCCACGCTGCGTCTGGCAGCGAATGCGCAGGAATTTCTCGATACGGCGCAACAGATTCTCGGCTGTACCATCAACGTCATCAGCGGTGAAGAAGAGGCTCGCCTGATTTATCAGGGCGTGGCGCACACCACCGGCGGTTCCGATCAGCGTCTTGTGGTCGATATCGGCGGCGGCAGCACCGAGCTGGCGACCGGTGATGGTTCGCATGCCACCGTGTTATTCAGCCTGTCGATGGGCTGCGTGACCTGGCTGGAGCGCTTCTTTAGCGATCGTCACCTGGCGAAGGAGAACTTTGACCAGGCGGAACAGGCGGCGCGCGAGATGATCCAGCCGATTGCCGCGCAACTGCGTGAGCAGGGCTGGCAGGCCTGTGTCGGCGCGTCGGGTACGGTGCAGGCGCTGCAGGAGATCATGGTGGCGCAGGGTATGGACGAGCGCATTACCCTGAATAAACTGCAGCAGCTGAAGCAGCGCGCTATTCAGTGCGGTAAGCTGGAAGAGCTGGAAATTGAAGGGCTGACGCTGGAACGGGCGCTGGTGTTTCCCAGCGGCCTGTCGATTCTGATCGCCATCTTTCAGGAACTCGCTATTGATAGCATGACGCTGGCGGGCGGCGCGCTGCGTGAAGGGCTGGTTTACGGCATGCTGCACCTGCCGATCGACCGCGATATCCGCACCCGCACGCTACAGAACGTCCAGCGTCGTTTTAGCATCGACGTAGAGCAAGCCGATCGGGTCCGCCAGCTGGCAGAACGTTTTTTCCGTCAGGTCTCTACCCTGTGGAAGCTGGATCAGCGCTGCCGTGACCTGCTGCTCAGCGCCTGCGCCATTCATGAGATTGGCCTGAGCGTCGACTTCCGCCATGCGCCGCAGCACGCCGCTTATCTGGTCCGTCACCTCGATCTGCCCGGCTTTACCCCGGCGCAGAAGAAGTTGCTGGCCTGTCTGCTGCAGAATCAGAGCGGCAGTATCGACCTGGCGTTACTGGCGCAGCAGAATGCCCTGCCGCCGCGTCTGGCGGAACGGATGTGCCGTCTGCTGCGTCTGGCGATCATCTTCTCCAGCCGCCGTCGCGACGACACCCTGCCGGCAGTCCGGCTGCAGGCTGACGATGACGCGCTGCATCTGACTTTACCTGATGGCTGGCTGGAGGCGCATCCGCTGCGCAGCGAGCTGCTGGAGCAGGAGAGCCATTATCAGTCCTATGTGCACTGGTTACTGACCCTGTCGTAACCGGCACCCGTTAAGGCAGCCTGAGGCGCGCTGTCGTCGCCTCATCCCCTCTTCCACCGGCTTAGCCTTTCTTCGCCTTATCCAGCATCGCGCGCAGGCCCGCAACCCGACTCTGTCCGGTTTTCATCCGCTCTTCGGCACTCACCACTTTGCGCTCCGTCTCCCACTGCAGATCGTCCTGCGGCAGTTCCAGCAGAAAACGGCTCGGCTCCGGCCGCACCAGTTCGCCATACTGCCGACGTTCACGGCAGAGGGTAAAGGTCAGCTCTTTCTGCGCCCGCGTGATGCCGACGTAAGCGAGACGCCGCTCCTCTTCGATATTGTTCTCATCGATGCTGCTCTGATGCGGCAACAGTCCCTCTTCCATCCCCACCAGAAACACATAGGGGAATTCCAGGCCTTTAGACGCATGCAGCGTCATTAACTGCACCTGATCAAGCTCTTCGTCGCTTTCCCCGCGCTCCATCATGTCGCGCAGGGTAAAGCGCGTGACCACCTGCGCCAGGGTCATCGGTTCATCCAGATCGCTGCCTTCCAGCATCTCCGTCATCCACTGAAACAGCGTGTTGACGTTCTTCATCCGCATCTCTGCCGCTTTCGGACTGCCGGAGGTTTCGAACAGCCAGCTTTCATAGTCGATACCGCGAATCAGGTCGCGTACCGCATTCACCGGCTCGCGTTCGGTCAGCTGGATAATCTCGTTCAGCCAGTGGGTGAAGCGTTGCAGATGTTCCAGTCCGCGTCCGCCCAGCGTCTGACCCAGACCGACATCAAAGCTGGCGTTAAACAGGCTCTTGTTGCGCAGGTTGGCCCATTCGCCCAGTTTTTGCAGCGTCGCCGGGCCAATCTCGCGGCGCGGCGTATTGACGATGCGCAAAAAGGCGCTGTCATCGTCGGGATTGGTCAGCACACGCAGATAGGCCAGCAGATCTTTGATCTCCGGGCGTGAGAAGAACGAGGTACCGCCCGAGATGCGATAGGGAATACGGTTCTGCATCAGAAACTTTTCAAACACCCGCGACTGATGGTTGCCGCGGTAGAGAATGGCGTAGTCTTTATACTGCGTCTTGTTGATAAAATGGTGGGCAATCAGTTCGCCGGTCACCCGCTCCGCCTCGTGCTCTTCACTGTTGGCGGTGACCACCTTCAGTTCACTGCCCAGACCCAGTTCAGAGAACAAGCGTTTTTCAAACACGTGCGGATTATTGGCGATCAGGATATTTGCCGCTTTCAGGATGCGCTGGGAGGAACGGTAATTCTGCTCCAGTTTCACCACCTCCAGCGCCGGAAAATCTTCTTTCAGCAGCACCAGGTTTTGTGGCCGTGCCCCGCGCCATGAGTAGATCGACTGATCGTCGTCGCCCACCACGGTAAAGCGCGCCCGCACCCCAACCAGCAGCTTCACCAGCTCGTACTGACTGGTGTTGGTATCCTGATACTCATCCACCAGCAGATAGCGAATGCGCTGCTGCCAGCGCTCACGCACCTCCTGATTACGCTGCAACAGCAGCGTCGGCAGCAGGATCAGATCGTCAAAATCGAGCACGTTACAGGACTTGAGATGCTGGTCGTAAAGGGCGTAGCAGTGGGCAAAAATTTTATCGCGCTCTGAACTCGCCCGTGCCGCTGCGTGCGGCGGATCGACCAGATCGTTTTTCCAGTTCGAGAGGGTCGAGATCAGCTGCTGCAACAGGGTTTTATCCTCTTCCAGCCACTCTTTCGTCAGCTCTTTCAGCAATCCGAGCTGGTCCTGGTCATCAAACAGCGAAAAGTTGGACTTCATGCCCAGCGCCGCCGTTTCACGCTTGATGATCTCCAGCCCCAAAGTATGGAAAGTGGAGATCATCAGGCCGCGCGCCTCTTTGCGGCCCAGCGTCTGCGCCACACGCTCTTTCATCTCACGAGACGCTTTATTGGTGAAGGTGACCGCGGCGATATGGCGCGCCTGATAGCCACACTCCCGAATCAGATGGGCGATTTTATTGGTGATTACGCGGGTTTTGCCCGATCCCGCGCCCGCCAGCACCAGACAGGGACCGGTAACAAATTCGACGGCGCGTTGTTGGCTGGGGTTTAAACGCATAGGAAAATCGCTCAGTTGAATCAAAAGAAAGGGGTTTATACTGGGCGGCAATTATACACAACCGAGATAGCAACATGGCGAAAACCGCGGCGGCTTTACACATCCTGGTGAAAGAGGAAGCACTGGCAAAAGAGATTCTGGCGAAACTGGCAAAAGGCGGGAATTTCCAGCAGCTGGCAAAGAAGCACTCAACCTGTCCCTCCGGCCGTAACGGCGGCGATCTGGGGGAATTTCGTCAGGGACAGATGGTGCCGGCATTTGATAAGGCGGTCTTTACCTGCCCGCTGTTAACGCCATACGGGCCGGTAAAGACCGGTTTCGGTTATCACATTATCAAAGTGCTCTATCGCAACTAATTACTTCTTCTGCTTCATCTGCTGCAGGACGGTGCTGCACTGGTTGTCTTCGTTATCACTTGGAGAGATCAGTGCCAGCAGCGCCGCTGCCGGCCCCACGACCGCGCCCAGCGCCACGGCAGCGGCACCCCGTGCCAGCAACGGCCCCGTTTTCACGCCCGCATCCGGATTTTTAAAGGTGCCACGCACGTAGAGCGGGGAGCGCAGCGTCACGATGCGGATGCCTTTACTCTCCGGATTCACCGAAAGATCCAGCCGCTCACTGGCGAAGTTTGCATTGCCTGACACATTGATAATCGCGTTCTCGGTATCAAACACAAACAGGTTAGGCGTCGCCACACCATTCTGCAGTTTGAGATCGGTGGCGGCGCAGTTGATGCGCACCTGATCATCACCAAACAGCTTGCCCACCACATAGTTACCAACGTTGAGTCCGGCAATTTCCATCAGGCTGCGGCTAATCAGCCCATCATTCATCAGCAGTTTGAGCTGCCCGTTACTGGTCGCCAGCAGATCGGCCACTGAGTTACCGGTGCCGGTAAAGCTGGCATCGCCATTGAGCTGGCCACGGCTGTTCTTCATCGCCTCGACATTCGGGAAGAGCTGACGCAGCTGCAGCTTACGTATATGAAGGTCAACCCGACCGCGCATCGGCGAGTGATCCCCCTCCAGCCGGATGGTGCTGTTGAGCGCACCGCCCGCCACACCAAAGCGCAACGGGTCCAGCAGCAGATCGCCGTTTTTCAGCTGCAAATGGGTATAAAGATCGCTTAACGGCAGCGAATTGCTGTGTTCGATACGTTTACCGCTGAACTTCACGTCGGCATCCATCACGTCCCAGTTTTTGGTATCAAACTGGTCATGTGGCAATACCCGATCGGCGGGCTGGCTCGATTTCTCTCCGCGCCGGGCTTTTGCCTGCGCGGTTTTGTCGCTGCCTTTGCCGGAATCGACGCCAATCAGCGGACCCAGATCCGCCATCCGCAGCTGGTCTGAAGTCAGTTCACCGCTGAGTCTCGGCCGCGGTTTGCCCTGGCTATAGATCAGCGAACCGTGAATATCGCTGTCACCAATGTGGCCGTTGAATTTTTCATAGCGGTAGACCGCGCCTTTCTCACCACTGAACTTCGCGATCAGGTGACCGTCCGTTTCATACGGAGGAGTGTCAGGCAACAACACGCCGGTCAGCCCGTACAGATTCGCCAGTGTGTCACCCGAGAAGCGCAGCCGCACATTGAGTCCGCCGAGGTTCATCGGGTCCTGAACTCCGCCGGTGACCTGGACCCGCGTGCTGCCGTTACGCAGGTCAGCCTGCACCGGGAACGGCGTGTTCTGACTGCGCAGCGACAGCATCCCGCCTATTTTGCCCTGACCACTGAGTTTCTCGTCGTTATAGGTGCCGTTCGCCTGCCAGCCGAAAACAAAATCGCCCGCGCCCTGCTGCTTATCATCTCCGCCAGCGATCTGCGCGTAAGGCACCGGTTTACCCAGCGGGTTAACCTGGACCGTTACATCGGCGTGGTTGATGGCATCGCGATAGCGGATCTGGCCCTGATCGAACAGGATGTTATCGAGACGGAATGACCAGGCGGAAGGCGCCGCATTCTGATCTTTGCTGTCGCTGTTAGCGAGGTTAAAGGTCCAGTTATTTTTCTTATCCGCGGTCTGAATCAGACGCGCATCGGGTCGCTGCAACTTAATCCACGGAATGAACAGCTCTTTATGCAGCAGCGACAGCGGTGACAAGGTGGCATCGACCCGCTGCAGATGTACCATGGTGACGTCAGCAATATCAGGCGGATTACCCAGCATGATATCTTCCGCATGCAGTTGCGGCCACGGTACCCAGCGTCGCCAGCCCGGTTCCTGCGGATTGCGCGCCCAGTTAACGCCCAGATCGCCGCGTATTGCAAAGGGCCGATTGAGTTCGGTTGAGACTTTCTGATTGATGGTGGGTTTCAGGCGATTCCAGTCAAAGGTGGCGATCACCACGATGATGACCACGATTAACAACAGCAGAATCCCTACTACCCAACTGACTATTTTCCCGGTACGCGACATTGCGCTTTCTCCTTGCACGTTCACTGTCTCCGTTAAAGATAGTCGAGACCGTGAGCAACGGCGTCAGGGAAGCTGGATAGTGAGATGATTCAATTCAGAAAAGGGAAGCGGGCGCGAAAAGAAATAGCCTTGAGCGGCGATGGCGGGTGAGCGTCTGACCTGCTGCCACTCCTCTTCCGTCTCCACGCCTTCAACGATGACGCCATTACAGTAACGGTTGATCAACGCCAGCAGCATCGAAAACAGGCTGCGTCCTTCGTCGGAATTGCGCAGCAGGATAAACAGTTCGCGCGACAGTTTAATGTAGTCATATTTCAGTTCGGTCAGCGCCGAGAAATTGGCCATGCCAGAGCCAAAATCATCCAGCCACAGTGGCCCCAGCTCCGGCATCTGCGCCACCATCTCTTCCTGCGGCAGCACATGGTGCTCTGTGAGTTCAAAGCGTACCCAGGGCAGACGAGCAATCAGGCTGCGGATCGCCGGATGATGCTGCAGCGCTAACAGAGACGGACCATCAATGTTGACCGAAGCGACCACCCCATGTTGTTCGAAAAAGGGTGTCCACTGCATTAACAGTTCGAGTTGTTCATGCACCACATGCAGCCGCTGGGGGATATCCAGCCCGGCAAAATAGGCTTCCGGCGACAGGCTTTTTTCAGGTGCCAACGGATGCGTAATTGCCGTCAGCAGCTCGATTGCCAGCAACCGTCCCGTCACCTGATAAATCGGCTGGAAGCGATAGCATCGTTGGCACTGGTGCCAGAAATGGGGTGTTTCCGGTTGGGCGTTGAGGTCAGTTGAAGATGGTAGCCATTGACGAATACTCTCCATCACCATGGTGTTTTCCTGGTTGGTAACGAGCGCTCAAAATGGGCGACTCAACGGTGATTATCGACCATGCCTGTGATCGCTTGATGAAATGTCCAGCCACATCAAAGCGGGAAGTCTAACAACCTTTGAGCTGACACAATCGCCAAAACAAGCCGAACATAGCGCGCTTTATCTGCCAGATCGGTGCTATTCGTCACCTTAAGTTAAATTAAAACACCGTTTTAAAAGCATTGACGTCTGCCATACCAGACGCGAGACTATGGCGATATTTCACTACAGGTCTAAAACCATGACGCAGAAAAAAATTGCCATTATTGGTGAATGCATGATTGAGCTGTCCGAAAAAGGTGAGAACATTAAACGCGGCTTTGGCGGTGATACGCTGAATACTGCGGTCTACATCGCCCGTCAGGTGGATCAGCAGCAGCTTCGGGTCGATTATGTTACCGCGCTGGGTGTTGACTCGTTCAGCGATCAGATGATCGCCGCCTGGCAGCAGGAAAAGGTCAATACCGATCTGATCCAGCGTCTCGACAATAAAATGCCTGGCCTGTATGTGATTGAAACCGACGCTGAGGGTGAGCGCACCTTCTGGTACTGGCGCAGCGATGCCGCCGCCCGTTACTGGCTTGACAGTCCTCAGTCAGAAGCGATCTGTCAGCAGCTGGCGCACTATGACTATCTCTATCTGAGCGGGATCAGCCTGGCTATTTTAGCCCCAGCCAGCCGCGATAAACTGATGCTGCTGCTGGATCGCTGTCGCGCCAATGGCGGTAAGGTGATATTTGATAACAACTATCGTCCGCGCTTATGGGCCGATCAGGCCAGTGCCCAGGCCGCTTACCGCGCCATGCTCAACCGCACCGATATCGCTTTTCTGACGCTGGATGATGAACATCTGCTGTGGGGCGAACAGCCGCTGGAGGCGGTAATTGCGCGCACGCGTCAGGCCGGTGCCAGCGAAATTGTGATCAAACGCGGCGCAGAATCCTGCCTGGTTGCCATCAGCGACGATCCCCTGATTGATGTGCCAGCGGTCCGTCTGGCAAAAGAGAAGATCATCGACACCACCGCCGCTGGCGACTCGTTCAGTGCCGGTTATCTGGCACGCCGTCTGACAGGTGCTTCAGCAGAAGCGGCGGCACAGCGCGGTCACCTCACCGCCAGCACGGTGATTCAGCATCGCGGCGCGATTATCCCGGCCGGGGCGATGCCCGACTAAACGACGGCTGCGGGCCGGTTATTACGACCACGGATAACCCGCCCGACGCATTATTCCTTCTTAACAGCCCGCAGCGAAATATCCGGTAAATTTCAGCTAACAAAGCGGGCTGTATCGGCCATTTACCTTAAACAAATAAATCATCGTTAATCGCCGGCCCCGCACCGCTAGCGCCTCCAGAACATCTTATAAATTATGTTTTAAAATTAGTGAGTTACTCTTAAAATCCCGCCACCAGGCATAGTCCGAATCTGGCCATTTTTGTCGTTTTCGGATGGACGTCCGCCGGAAAAAAGACCATCTTTTAATCAACAACAGCAGGACGCTGTGCTCTCCGGCCGCGAAAAAAACAATTAAAACACTCCTCGCATCAGGACATGTTATGCACACAGAAATTATTAATATCTGGCCTCAAGGTGATGCGCCAGGCGCCAGCGATTCACGCGCGCAGCCACAAATCATCGATATGGCGAAACAGTATGAGCCTTACGATCGGGCCGCCACTGGCGTACGCTGCCCGGAAATGGCGATCTGGTATCCGGTAGAGTCGAATGGCATTACCCTGCTGGTCGCGCCGGGCGGCGGTTATCATCGCGTGATGATCGACCGCGAAGGAAGCGCGCTGGCGACCTTCTTCACCTCAATGGGCTACACCCTGGCGGTGATGACCTACCGGCTGCCTTATGATGGTCATCACGAAGGTCCCGATGCGCCGCTGGCCGATGCCCAGCGCGCGGTGCGGGTGCTGCGTGAACGGGCACAGCGCGGGCTCAACGGCAAATATATCGTGATGATGGGCTTTTCAGCGGGTGGTCACGTCGCCGCCAGCCTGGGTACCCGTTTCGCCGAGAAGCTCTATCCGGTGCAGGATGGTGCTGAAAACTTCTCGCCGCGTCCGGATGCGATGGTGCTGGTCTATCCGGTGATCAGCATGCGTGACGGCATGGCGCATGAAGGTTCACGCACCCGCTTGCTCGGCGCGTGGCCGGATCAAAAAACCATTGAAGCCTATTCACTGGAAACGCGGGTACACCCGCTGGTGCCACCGACGCTGTTGATTCACGCTGCCGACGACGAATCGGTTTCGGTGAACCATAGCATGGCGTTTTTCGGCGCGTTACGGCAGCACAATGTCCCGGCAGAAGTGCATTTCTATCAGAAGGGCGGCCACGGATTTGGAATCCGCGGCGTGGCAGATTTGCCCCTCGCCAGCTGGCCGATGTTAGTGACCGAGTGGCTCAGGGCGAAAACCTGATTATGCGGCTGGCGGCTGGATGTCGCTGGCGCTGCTGTCCGGCTGGCTGGCATCGTTGCCGGTCGCCGGCACCACAGGCGGTGCCATCACCTTTTCCCACTCACTTTGCAGGCTTTTGACGTTGGTTTCGGCTTCGCCTTCCGGCTGAATCAGCACCATCATCAGCTCCTGGCTCAGTTGCTGACGCAGCTCCTGATTCAGCTGTTCACGGGTCAGACCGGCAAGAAAGGTCTGACGCAGTTTCTGGTACTGCTCCGGCGCGATATCCACCACCGAGTTCCGCTGCGAGCGCAGTCGCTGGCTCATCAACACATCGGTATCGGTGCGGGCATAGGTGGTGAACAGCTTATTCAGCTCCAGCAGCTTCTGCGCCATCAGCGCATCAAACTCCTCCTGCGGTAAACCTTTGTCGCGGACTGCCGCCAGTTCACGCGCCACCAGATTCATGTTCTGCGCCAGCGTCTCATTGCGTGCATCGAGATTGATTGAGCATTGCGCACGCTGGTAAAGCACGCGGCAGTCAAAACCGACCTGCACGCCCTGCGCTTTGCTGTCGCTCAGCGTGCGCTGCACATGCCAGAACAGCGCTTCACGCGCCAGATCGCCCTGCCAGTAACGCTGCAGGTTCTGGGAGTCGCGAATCGGTTGCCACGGCGTATCCCACACCAGCGACAGGCGATCCTGCGTCATTTTGCCGCTGACCAGGTTAACCGGCTCGTGCGGCAGCGGCGATAAGGTTGGCAGCGGCGCAGGGGTTTCACGTTTGCCGGTCAACGGCGAAAACGCTTTGTTGATCTGCTCGGAGAGGCTACGGCTTTCGACATTACCCACCACGTACAGCGTCATCGCATCAGGGGTATACCACTGACGGTAAAAATCATTCAGCTGGGTTAAATCGACCGGGGCACGCGGTTGCGCTGCGGGATCGTGCGCCAGCAATGCCGAACCTTTCAGACGATAGCGCCACCAGACATCCTGGGTATCTTTCGGCCAGGTGGCGACCGGATCGGATGCGGACAGGGCGGTATTCACCACCTGCTCGGTAATCGCCATGTTGCCTGCGGTGGCCGCCAGCCAGTTCAGGGCTTCTTTCAGCAGTTCGGGGCGATTGTTGGGCAGGCTGAGGTTGTATTGCGTGAAGTCATAGGAGGCGATAACGGGCGGCAGCGGATGCTGGGGGTCCATCGCCTGTTGCCATAACGCCCGCTGCTGGTTGGTGTCGAGCGCGGTGTTATGCACCATCGCCAGACGTGGCAGCAGATGGCTGAAGCCCGCCTGTTGCGCACTTTCGACCAGCGAGCCGGTATTCACCACCATACGCAGTTCGATGCGGTCACTGGGACGTTGCGGTGTGGCCAGTAACTGCCAGTTAAATCCGTTATCCAGCTTGCCTTCCTGCCAGGCCGGATCCGGTTGCAGCGTTTCTGCCTGGAGACCATAGCTGGTGGCTGCCAGCACTAATCCACCAACCAAAAGCCGAATTCTGGTGCCCTGCATGTGAACCCCTACTCAAATAATTCAAATATCGTTATCGCTGGCACGTTTTGCCGCTGTTATTAGCGAACCGGCTGGACGCCGAATCGCGCTGTTATCCAATAACAGAGTGTTTGACCACAGGAAGCTCAGGATGTCGCGCAACGAAGTGAAAAACGTCAAAAAAAACAAGTAGGGTTTATTATCCAAATGCCCGCTGTCAGGGCAAGCGACAGCGGGCATTTGTCGGGATTTAAGTGAAAATCAATGATTAAACGGAAGGTTCAGACGCTTTTTTCGCCTTATTCCGGCCAGCAAGCGTGTCATTCAGCTGTTTTTGATCCAGCTGGTCGACCCATTTTGCCACCACCACGGTCGCCACGCCGTTACCCACCAGATTGGTCAGCGCACGGGCTTCAGACATAAAGCGGTCGATACCCAGAATCAGCGCAAGTCCGGCCACCGGCAGATGTCCCACCGCGGAGAGCGTTGCCGCCAGCACGATGAATCCGCTGCCCGTCACCCCGGCTGCCCCTTTCGAGGAGAGCAACAGCACCACCAGCAGCGTGATCTGATGGAAGATATCCATGTGCGCATTGGTGGCCTGGGCGATAAACACCGCCGCCATGGTCAGGTAGATCGAGGTCCCGTCCAGGTTGAAGGAGTAACCGGTCGGTATCACCAGTCCCACCACCGATTTCTTGCAGCCGAGCCGCTCCATCTTATCCAGCATACGCGGCAGCGCAGACTCGGAAGAGGAGGTGCCCAGTACGATCAGCAGCTCTTCTTTGATGTACGCGATAAATTTGAAGATGCTGAAACCGGCAAACAGACGCGCAATCAGCCCCAGCACAATCACCACGAACAGAATACAGGTGATGTAGAAGCAGATAATCAGCTGGCCGAGCTGCACCAGCGAACCCACGCCATACTTACCGATAGTGAACGCCATGGCACCAAAGGCCCCGATAGGCGCCAGCCGCATGATCATATTGATAATGCCGAAAATGACTTTCGAGAAGTTTTCAATCACGTTGAAAATCAGCGTGCCGGTGTTGCCGAGGCGATGCAGTGCGAAACCAAACAGAATGGCGAACAGCAGCACCTGCAGAATGTTACCGCTGGCAAAAGCACCGATCACGCTGTTAGGGATCACATCCAGCAGGAACGCCACAACGCCCTGCTGTTCCGCCTGCTGCGCATACATGGCCACCGCTTTGGCATCCAGCGTCGCCGGATCGACGTTCATCCCGGCACCCGGCTGCACCACGTTGACCACCACCAGACCGATAATCAGTGCGATAGTACTGACAATTTCAAAATAGAGCAGCGCCACCGCACCGGTGCGGCCGACCGCTTTCATACTTTCCATCCCGGCAATGCCGGTCACCACGGTACAGAAAATCACCGGGGCGATAATCATCTTGATCAATTTAACAAAGCCATCTCCCAACGGCTTCATCTGGGTCCCGAGTTCCGGATAAAAATGGCCTAACAAAACGCCGATGCCAATCGCCATCAGCACCTGGAAATAGAGGCTTTTAAAAAGTGAGGTTTTCATAAACAGGTGTCCACTAACGCCGTGAGGTGATGTTGTCGGATTCGTTATTGTGACTGACGGGCAACACAGGCGGCGCCTGACAGTAACCCGAAAATAACACTCTGTTTACGTGATTAATACAGGCTGACAAACCAGCGGGAAATGATACCGACGTAATTCTGAACTGAAACGCTTCAGCATGGGGTTTTGTAACTAAAATTCTCGCAAAATCAATGAATCAGGCAATTATTCCGTCAGTGAGGGTTTTTCAATCCATGCCTGATTGAATCGCGCTACCGGCAGCGCTTCAGCATAAAGGTAACCCTGACCGATGTAGATACCGCGCGCCAGCAGCCAGTCGCGCTGCTCAGCGGTTTCGACCCCTTCAGCAATCACGTCCAGGTGAATAATGTCAGCGATCGCCGCCACGATGCGCACCATGGTGTCATCAACGGGCAGCGCCGCCACAAAGCTGCGATCCATCTTGAGCTTATTGACCGGCAGAGCTTTTAACTGATGCAGCGAATTGAGGTTGGAATAGCCCATGCCAAAATCATCCAGCGCCACCGCGACGCCGGTTTGTTGCAACATCCGCAGCAGCGAGATCGCCTGCTCGGCATCACCGATATGGGCGGTTTCCGTCATCTCCAGCACAAAGGTGCCGGGCGCAATCTGATGGCGCGTCAGCAGCGCCTGCAGATGGGAGACCATCGCGGTATCGCGCAGCTGAACGGCAGAAATATTGACGCTAAGCGGCAGCATGATGCCCTGTCGCTGCCAGCCTGCCAGAATCCGGCACGCCTCTTCAAATACCCAGCGGCCAATCGCGGTAATGACGCCAATCTCCTCCGCGCTGGCGATAAACTCTTCCGTCAGGCCAAAACTGCCGTCCGGCTGACGCATACGCAGCAGCGCTTCCGCGCCAGCCAGCTCGCCGGTTCGCATATCAATCTGCGGCTGCAGGTAGAGCGCGAACTGATCGTCATGCAGCCCCTGCAAAATATCGTGTTCCTGGGTCAGGCGTTTCTGTGCCCGCTCGGTTAATGCCGCATCGAAGAACAGAATCTGATTTTTCCCCTGATGACGCGCCGACATCATGGCGGAGGTCGCGCGATCGAGCAGCTCATTGGCGCTCAGCGGCTGGTCGTCGCGCAGCGCCAGCCCGATGCTGGCGTTAGGTCGCAGCTGCAACTGATGCAGATTCACCGGCTGGTTAAGCCGAATCATCAGGTTGCGCGCCAGCCGCAGCGCGCGGAATGGATTACTGGCGCGCTTCATCAGCAGCACGAAATCGCTGGTGCCGGTCTGAGCCAGCAGCGTGTGGTCATCCAGCGTGCTGCGGATCTTCTCGACCAGGGTCAGCATCAGCGTGTCACGCTGCTCATCACTCAGCACGCCGTTGGCTTCCTGCAGGGTCTCAATACGGATCACCATCAGGCCGAGTGGCTGGTCAGGGTTGCACATATACTGATCGACCAGCGCCAGAAACAGCGCCCGGTTGGGCAGGTCGGTGACGTCAAAATGGGTGGTCAGCCGGCTCATCTCATCGTGTACCGATTCCAGCACCTGCTGATTACGATTGTAACTGCGGATCAGCATGCCAATCTCATCGTCGCGATGGCTCGGCGGCAGCGTCAGTTTGTGGGTCAGAATCGACTGTGGCGGCAGCTCCTGCAGTTCACGCGAGATATTACGCAGCGGATGCACCACCAGCCGGTTAATGCACCAGCTGATCGCTACCGACAGAATCAGCGCCAGCAACAGATAGGTGGTGATCATGGTCGACAGAGTACTGAGGATGAACTGGTAAACGCGGGTCGAGTTAGCCTGCAGCACCAGATAGGCGAGAGGTTTCGGCAGGCCGGTATTCTCGACCGAGTAGAGCGGCAGCGTTATCTGCACCGGCAGCTCAAACAGGCGCGCCACCAGCCGCGGCACCGGTTTTTCGTTTTCAAAGTCAGCGTGCAGCGCCTGGAAGGCGTTGGGCAGCACCACATCGGCACGCGATAAAATCCCGGCGGGCTTCAGTGAGTGAAGAATGCGTTCGGCCTGCGGAATATCGGCTCTCAGTACCGCTTCCGAGAGCGGCTGACGCACGGTATGAGCGATATTCTCCATCTGCTGGGCGTAGTCAATCCTGCGCTGCTGCACAAAATGAAACAGTTGGATGACGATAAAGATGCTGATGGTGATAACCGCAACCAGCGAAACCGTCGCCATCTGCTTTATCGTAAGTGACCGGCTTACCCGCAAAAATTCTCTCCTGACGATGAAAAAAGCCCAGATAGCAGACAGTACAATGCCCGCCAGTATATCCCATAAACTGACTTTTTTACCGTCTGAAAAGTCCGGCTTTTTCCCGGTCGGGATTATTTGAAATCCGCGTAAGGGGTCAGCGGCTGTGGCGGCATATCCAGATCCCCTTCCCAGCCAGCGGCAGAGTAACGCACGTAAATAAGCCCGTGACTTGGGGTATAGTCTTTCGCCTGTTGAATATCGACGCCCACCCCGATAAACCAGTCGGGCGTGATACGACGTTCAACCACGCCCTGCAGCGTATACCCGGTGCCGCTACCGGTGCTGCTGGCGGAAACGGGATTGCTGGCAAGGGTAAAACCGGGATTGACCGGATAGCGCTGCTGCGCATCGGTTTTCGAATGTGACCAGGAAACCGAGCCGCCCAGGTCGAACGACCAGTTTTCCGTACGCTGTCGCCAGGTGACCGGCACGGAAAAGGAGAGATACTGCTGCGGACTGTAGTAGCCGCCCTGACCGAAGGTGTAATCGCTGAGATCCTTCTGGTAGTGCCAGAGCATGCTGTTCAGCCCGACGGTGGCCCGGCGATTATCGCTATTAATGAGCTTGTAGTAGTAGCCGGCCATTAAGCGCTCGCGACTGTTATCCGCAACGTTTTTACCGGTGATCTGATGCGCGCTGATGTCGCCCCAGACACCGTGCGCCCCACCCTGATCGTAACTCAGCCCGATGCTGCCACCCGTTGCCACTACGCCGCCCCAGCTTTTTCCACCGTTGGTCGCTGGATCGCGCGCGCCCGAATAGGAAAGCAGCGAACTGGCGATCGGCCGTCGCGAGGCGGTCAGCGTCACGCCAAGATCTCTGACGTCAGTTTTCCAGCTCAGACCGCCGGTCCAGTTGGTCACCTCAAAGCCCAGCGGCGTGGTACCCAGATCCGCTGACCAGCGGTCATTATGCCAGCCGACGCCCAGCGCGGTGCCCTCGGCGCGCTGACTGGCATCGCGGCTGCATCCGCCGGAACTGGCGTCGTCGCAGCTACCAAACTGCTCGTTGAAGCTGCCGTTGCGGGTGGAAAAACTCCCTGCCGAGACGTCCACCCGGTCGAGACGGAAAAAACCGCGTCCGTCGGCAAACGGACTTTCCGCCTGTAGCATGGTGGTATGGGCAGTAAAGTCGGAGACCCCAGCCGTACCCTTATTGCGCGAATAATCCTGCTGCACCGTCAGCGTGGTCTCACGCTGACGATAGAGATCGGCGGTGTCGCTGCGAATACTGCGCTTCAGCCAGTCATCCTGGGCCTGAGTGCGTGTCGCGCGGCTGATACTTTCGCCGCTGCCGATACCGCTGGCTGTCATCGCCTGACGATAATCCGCCAGTGCGATCTCTGGCTGCTGCTATGTGCGCTCCAGCCGGGCCGCATCACGAAACACCAGTGCCTTATCCTGTGAAGGCGGCAGTGACGCAGCGCGCTGCTTCAGGCTGGCAAAGCGCACGGCAGCCTGCGTGGTTTCGCCCACCGCCTGCCATGCCAGCGCGGCGCGGCGATCGGCATTAAGAGTGTTGGGCTGGGCTGGCTGCTGCTCAAGTGCCTGCCGTGCTTCACCGGTGCGCTGGAGCGCGACCAGCGCTTCGATTCGTCCCAGCGCTGCGTCGCCGCTATCCGACTCGCGCGACAGCACCTGCTGATAGGTCTCCAGTGCCTGCTGCGCATCCCCGCGAGCCAGCGCCCAGTCGGCCAGCGTCAGGTCGCGTCGACTGGAAACCGGCTGCTGGTAAAGCAGCATCACCGCTGCCGGCTCCTGCCCTGCCGCACGAAGCGCTTCAGCGCTGGCAAAAATTTTATCCTGCCCGAGCCGGTCAGCCAGCTCATGCATATTGCTGTTCCACTGCGTTTCAGGCAGGCGATGCAGCGTTGCCAGTGCGGCGTCATCATTATCCCGGCTGGAAAGGTAGAGTGCGGCGGCGTAGACCGCAGTCGCATCTCCGGGATGCTGCTGTTGCAGCGTCGCGATCTGCGCATCCGCCTGTTGGGTGGCCCCACCGTCGCGTAGCGCGCTCGCCAGCCGATAACTCAGCCAGACGTCATCCGGCTGCAACGCCAGCGCCGCCCGATACTTCTCTGCCGCCTGCGGCCATTTATTCTGTCGGGCGAGCGCATCGGCCTCGGCGCGCAGACTGTCACTGCGTAGCGCGCGCAACGTTCCCGCCATCTCGCGCTGCTGCGCGGCAGGTAGCGTACTGATAAACTGCATTACGCGGGCAGGCGACTCGGCCTGATAAAGCCCGGCCAGGCGACGCACGGTGGTGGTGTTGGTCGCGTCAAGCCGCAGCGCATGCTGCCAGAACAGTTCGGCACCTGCCGCATCTTTACGCGCCATCGCCACATCGCCCATGCCAATCAGGGCATAGCTGTAGGTGCTATCAATTTTCTGTGCGGCGCGGTAAGCGCGTTCGGCTCCCTCAACGTCATGCTGCGCCAGCGCCTTGTCGCCCTGTTCGACCGCCAGCCAGTAACGGTTAGTCTGCAGCAGCGACTGCCATTTGCCGATCAACGTGCTCTGCTTGCCCGCCTCAACGGCGCGCTCCAGCCAGAGCACCGCCACATCACGATGGCCGGCGCGTGCCTGAGTCTGCCCCATTGCACCCATCAATTCGGCGTCGTTGGGGTTATCCTTCACTGCCCGGCTAAGCGCTGCCATTGCATTATTGACATCGCCCGCCTCGACCAGCGCCAGGCCACGCATCCGTTCGCGATAGGCGGGATCGGCGAGCTGCGCCTGCTGCTTCGCCAGCACATCGGCGCCCTGCTGGTGTGCGTCGCCGTCGATAAAGACAGCCAGATAAGCCTTTAACTGCGCCACGCTGCTGTCGCTGACCGGCTGATCGTTGATTTGCTGCAGCCAGAGATCGGCGGCGGCGGCGCGTCCGCCGTTGCTGTTTGCCAGCTTTTTCAACTGCGCTATCGCCTGCGCCGGCTGCTGTTGATCAAATGCCATGCGTGCAATTTGCAGCTCAACCCCGATATTGCCCGGGTAGCGCTGCTCCAGCGCCTGCAGCTGCTGGTAAGCGACGCTCTCCTGACCGGGAATGCGTGCCAGCAGCCGCCAGTATTCCAGCGCCGTATTTGCATCCGGAAAAACCCCGCCGAACAACGCATCGTAAGCACTTTTCGCCTCCGCCAGGTGCCCCGAAGTGGCGAGCAGGCGCGCCTGCTGTAGCTGCTGCCGCCCATCCGACGACATCAGCGTCAGGCCGACGGCTGATTCACGCGTCGCGGCCGAGTCGGGCGCAACCTTTTTCAGCTGCTCCAGTAGCATCTGCGCTTTAGGGATATCGCCCTGACGCAGCGCCAGCCGCAGGCGAGCCGCCAGCACCTGCGGATTATCGGGATCGATCTTCTCAAGCCGGTAGAGCGATTGCTGCACCAGATCGTATTTGTTGGTCGACTCGCCGGTGCGTACCTGTGACAGCAACCATTCGACCGGCGACACCTCCGGTCCGTCGACCGGTGCAGCCAGCCCCGGCAGCGCACTCAGTGCGCCGAGCAGCATGCCTGCCCGCAGCACCCGGGCGTTATTCATCTTCATCCAGTAAACGACGACGGGTAATAATTCGCATCAGACGCCAGGTCATCAGCGCGAACAGCACCACCACAAAGAGTGCGCAAAGTGCCAGCCAGAAGGGATGGATTGAGAGTAGCGACCAGAGACGCTCCCACCACGGCAGATGACCAACGTAGTAGCTCTCTCCCACGCGCAGACTGTTAACCCCTGACTCGCGGATCACCACGGTGGAGCCAGACATCGTGCCACGCTTGCCGCTGTCACCCATCGCCTCGTTGAGCAACTGCCAGCTGCGCGGCGTGCCATCGGCGAGCAACGCGACAACGCTGCGCTGATCGTAAAAAGGTGACTGGAAGCCAATCACTGTTGCCAGCGGGCCGCGGGAGCTGATAGTCGTCGTGCTTTCTGCCGCCTGCTCGCGCTGACTTTGTGGGTTCACCTCCGGAGTGATCCGTCGCACAGGCTCTTTCAGCCAGCTGGCGGTAGCGTCAACCAGCGCAGGGATCTGCTGGTCATCCTGAAGATCTTTAGGGATGACGCCGATCATCAGCAGATCAACATCCTGCTTCTTCGCCGTGTCCCAGTCATCGGTCAACTGAACGCGCAGCGCCGGATAGCCGGTTTGCGCACCCATATTGCCCAACGTATTCAGCAGCGTGCTGACCTGTTCTGCATCGGGCTTTGGCGGCATCAGTACCAGGGTTTGCGCCAGATCGGCGTAGCGGCTGAACGGAAAGCCCGCATTCGCCCACGCGCGCAGCGACGGCATTTCGATGTAGTGGCGATAGCCGGAAAAATCGATGCTGGAATTGTCGTCCACCACCACATGATGCGTAATCGGCGTTGCGGTTTCGCAGCGCCCATCCGCGTTGCCGCTGATGGTAATGTTGGCGTAATCAAAATCGAAGCGCAGCTGATTCACTACCCCGAGGCGCAGCGCCGGAATCAGCAGCTCATGGCTCTTGTCCAGCATTCCCTGTATCAGCGGAATATGCAGCAGCTGCTGACCCGTGGTGTTTTTCGGCGGCAGCGGATAATCCTGAATGAACTGATTATTCAGGTTGACCGCCAGCCGTGAGCCATCCGACTGGAAAGGCGCGGTATAGCGATAGCTCAGATCCATATCGATACCGCGCGCGCGAACCAGGAAGAGATCGGGCGGCAGATTGAGGGTCAGACTAACGGGATTAGGCTGCACCCCATCAGACTGCAACTGATTCTCATATTGCGTCAGTTCGGCGAAAGTGGTGCGGCGATCGGTTCGCACCCAGTTAGGTGCGTCATAGGCCTGGCGCGGGGAGAGCAGCTTAACGCTGTCGATGGTTGAGATATCGCCGCGCAGCAGCAGCTCACCCTGGGCGATACCCTGAACCGCCGTCAGCAAGTCCTCATCATTGCGTCCCAGAATCAGCAGCATTTTTTCATACGGATTATCGGGCTGGCTGACAATCTCTACTGTGGGTTTCGCCACCGGCGGCAGATCTTTCAGAAAATCCGGGCGCGCATCGTTGGTGGCAAACACCACCGCATGCTGCTGTTGCGGCAGCTGATTGTAGAGCACCGGAAAGCGCTGCCCGCGCCAGCCCGTTTTGCTGCCAAACCAGGAAGCAAGAATGGCGGCGGCCCGCTGCTGCGTGACATCCGGCTGGGCGCTGAACACCATCGGCAGGGTCAGCGGTCGCGTATCCCGCGAATCAAAAAAGGGTTCGGGAAAGTGAGAGAGGTCATTTTTCAGCGGCAGTTTTTGCAGCGTCAGATCGATGCCGCTCTGTTTGCCGATATCCAGCCAGATTGCGCTATTGGCAGGATTTTCACAGACGTTGGCGTAGTGGCCCACCAGCTCGAAACGCACGCGGTTAAAGTCGGTAATGTAACGCGGATCTATCGACAGCTGCGTCTGGGTCTCTTTACCCAGCTGTTCCGGCGTCAGGGTGATCAGACCGACCAGCTCATCATTGAGATAAACCTTCAGCTGCGACAGCGTCGGCAGCAGTGCGGGCGAAGGCCGAAAGCTGAGGTTCAGCAACGCGCGCGTCACCACCTCATCGCTACGCACACCGAACTCAATCTGTCCGGTGGTGCGGGTGCCACGCAGCGTCATGCTGCCTGGCGGCGGTGCCAGCTGGGCAAAGCTCAGCTGGCTGTTCCGCAGCGGTGCGCCGTTATCCTGCGGTAAAGATTGCACAGGCGTTACACCATTGATGTTTGCGGGCACGTCCTCCTGCGCGGCGGCACAGCTTAACGTTGCACTGCCCAGCAGCAGAGCGGCAAACCACCTGTTTACTCTCGGTATCGTCATATCATCAACTCAATGCGTTTTTTGAAGCCGGCACACGTCCGATGCCTTGTGGCAACAGCGAGGCCAGCCAGCTCACCCCAACGGTAAGCAGGTTAAACAGCCGACGTAACTGCGGTGGGCCATATTCCGCCAGGCGCAGGTAACCTTTGAAACCGAGGATCATGATATCGGCGAGGCTTTGCACCGGTTTATCTTCCGGAAAACCGTCCTGCCACAGCGCCCAGGTATCGGCGCGGGCGAAGGTACACTGGATAAATTCAATATGCTGCTGGGTGGTCAGCTGATGGAGACGCACGCCAGCACGGTGGCCAAAGACACGCTGCACCTGGCACGGGAAGCTGAACTCCTGCTGTCCACGACGCAGCAGCAGCCACACTTTTTCATTCTCCCGCAGCGCATCCGGCTCGCGCATCTCCAGCCCGACACCGCCGTCAGAGTAATCACGCAGCGTACAGGGCAGCATATGACCATCTTCGCGTGCAATGGCGGCCGGCATGGCGATCTCCACCCGGTGCGCCTCACGGATCTGCCGTGCTTCAACCGAAACCGCTACCGCACCGCCAAGAATAATCATGTTGTAGAGCACCCAAATCAGGCTCACCCATACCGTCAGTACCTCATTGGCCGGACCGTGCTGCATGCGCCAGAACGCCATCAATACCCCCGCGAGGTTGAGCAGCACCAGCAGCATATAGGGCTTGGTTATCACCCAGTCCAGATGCTGCTCCTCCACCAGCCCGCCTTTTGCGGTGACGTTAAACTTCCCTTTATGAGGATTGAACAGCGCCACGGTGGTAGGCCGGGCGATATACCAGGCCAGCACCGTCTCGTAGACCTCGCTCCAGAAAGAATGTCGCCAGCGTCCCTGAATACGCGAGTTGGTGAGGCTGGTATGCAGCATATGAGGCAAAACATAAATGGCGATCGCCAGTGCAGGCGCGTAGATGATGTAGGCATGACAGAGCAGAAACGCCAGCGGCGCCAGCAGGAAGACCAGCCGCGGAATGCCAGAGAGAAAATGCAGCATGGCGTTGGCATAACAGAGCCGCTGTACCCACTTCAGCCCCTTACCAAACAGCGGGTTATCAAGGCGGAAGATCTGCACCATACCGCGTGCCCAGCGGATACGCTGTCCGATATGCGCTGACAGACTTTCGGTCGCCAGTCCGGCCGCCTGAGGAATGCGGATGTAGGCAGAGGTGTAGCCGCGCCGGTGCAGACGCAGCGAGGTATGGGCATCTTCGGTAACGGTTTCCACCGCAATACCGCCAATTTCATCCAGCGCGCTGCGGCGCAGCACGGCGCAGGAGCCGCAGAAAAAGGTGGCATCCCAGGTATCATTACCGTCCTGCACCAGCCCATAAAAGAGCGAACCCTCATTGGGCGTACGACGAAACCGCCCGAGATTGCGCTCAAACGGATCAGGCGAGAAGAAGTGATGCGGCGTCTGCATCATCGCCAGCCGGGGATCTTTAATAAACCAGCCCATGGTCATCTGCAAAAAGGCGCGCGTCGGTACATGGTCACAGTCGAAAATCACCACAAATTCGCTGCGGCAGTACTTTTTCAGCGCGTGATTGATGTTGCCGGCCTTGGCGTGCTCATGGGTGGGACGGACGACATAGTTGATACCCACGCTGGCGGCAAAGTCGCGGAATTCCGGCCGGTCGCCGTCGTCGAGCAGATAGATATTCAGGCGGTCTTTCGGCCAGTCGATGCCCATGGCAGCGTAGATGGTGGGTCTGACCACGCTGAGCGGTTCGTTGTAGGTTGGCACCAGCAGATCGATGCCTGGCCACTGATCCCGATCGACAGGCATCGACACCGGCTGACGGTTAAGCGGCCAGAGCGTCTGAAAATAGCCCAGCACCAGCACCACCCAGGCGTAGGTCTCTGCCGCAATAAGCAGCAGACCAAACACCAGACTCAGCGGATCGTCCCAGTTCAGCGTCGAGGTATAGCGCCACCAGAGGTAGCGGCACGATACGGTCAGCGACAGCACAATCAGCATCATGGTCGGGAAACGCCCCGGTACGCGTCGTACCAGCATCGCCAGGCTCCAGAGCAGTACCACAAAGATAAACTGCGTCATCAGACCAAAGGGCTGGCTGATACAGAGCAGCGCCAGCAACGTGGCAAACAGGGCGGTGACGGCGAAGAGGCTGCGTCGCACCAGCGGCGACAGCCGCTTCAGCCACTGTTCGATGCGCACATCGATTCCCTGGGTCTGTGAGTGGGCAACGGCCCTGTCCAGCCAGCGGTAGCCATGATGGCGCCAGCCAGACAGCGCACCGAGGCCGCGGAAACCGCCACGAGCGCGATCGCTCTGCGGCAGGATCACCAAAAGCCACAGCGTCTGGATCAGATAGCGCAGGATATCCAGTGGTCGCGGCCGCTCCGGCGAAATGTGCGGATAGAGCCGGCGGCGCTGCTGAATAATCCGCTGCCAGCCCGGCGTTTCGAAGCGAAGCAGCATCAGGCCCAGCACCGACCAGAACAGATGGAGCGCACTGGCGAAGCGGGACGCGCCATTGCCTCGTGCGGTGGTGTAGCCCCTGTGCAGCGATTGCCAGGCGGGCGCGGTTAACAGCCAGCACAACGGATTCAAGAGCTCACTCCATTCAGATTGAGCAGCAGCCAGCTTGCCAGCGTGATGATCTCTTCACTGACCAACGCATGTGGCCGGTATTCGCCGACCGGCTGCTTCATCATCAGCGCTTCTGCCAGCGCCTCATCCCGGTGGATCAGCAGCGGGATCAGCGGATTCAGCGAGGCCATCCAGAGCTGATGAAGATCCTGCTGCAGACGGCTGTTGGCATTAAACTGATTGATAATAAAACGGGTGCGCGCCGGGAACTGACGCTGGCTAAGCCGCAAATGGCAATTCGCGTCTGGCTGAGTGACGCACAACAGGCTGTCCAGCGTCGGATAGAGCGTTTCATGCCAGGGCAGGGTATCGGCAGGCAAATCGAAAATAATCCACTGATAGCGCGCCCGCAGGTCCGGCAATGCCTGGAGCAGCGGCGCGGCGATCGCCTCATTCTGTCTGGCAATAGTCAAAGCATGCTGATGGGAAAGCACCCCATGAGGCAGCAAATCAGGACCATCGGGATAGCGAAGCCCGCTGTGCTGCCAGTCACCGCCCTCACAAAGTGCTTTCATCCAGCCATTATCCTGCTGAGCGGGCAGATTAAAATGCACGCCGAGCTGGCTGACCGGGGAGCCATCGATCAACAATACTCGCTCGCCGAGTGCCGCCAGCGCCCAGCCCAATCCGGCACAAAGAGAAGTCGTGCCGACGCCGCCCCGTACGCCCTGAAGCGCGATCTGCGGCATCAGCGATCGGTCTCAGACTGGCTGGCAAGGGTTTCCGCTAACAGCGGCCAGCGCGACACGATCGCTTTCAGGCGCTCTTCCCGCGCAATGTCGACATAGCGGAAAGAGTGCAAAGAAAACGCATCACGCAACGCACTAATATCATCCTGACGATCGCCATCAGCGGCAACAGGGTTATAGAGATTGTGGTTTTTCATTACTGTTCGCCAAAAATAAAACAACGTCACACTCAGGATGACGGACTGCGCGTAAAGGAAAGTTGAAAAACATTTCCAGAAACGCGGCAATTGCAGAACAATGTGAGCCGGCCTGTGATTAGCAATGTTTAAATTTCTCAGGTTACATCCCGGCCTGTCTATAATAAGCTAGCCTGGACTGGAAAAATAACGAATTCAATATGAAAAATTCTTTTTCGCTGGGGCTGTTGCATGTTCAGCCTGAATTAACGGCATTGCAAACGCCTGGCTGTTATTGGGTGACCTGTGCGCGGCAGGATGACGCCCGCACTTTTATTCGACAGGTAATTTCACATCAGCAGGCCGTAACGCTGATCAGCGCTGACCAGCCACCGCGTGATTTACTGACGCCCGACCCCATTGGCGGACCCGATCGTATCCCGCTGTTTTCTCTTTCCAAAAGCAAAGGCAGTTTGTTGCAGCTGGAAAGTGATTTTCTGCGCACGCTCGGCAGTAAAAATGGGTTAGTGATATTTAATAGCAACACAGCGCAATGGGATAAGCTTGATGACGCAGAATTATCCCGCTGGATAAAGGGCATGCGTCAGACGCTGCATAAAAGAAAGCTCACCCTTTTAATCGTGACCTCCGGCGCCACAATAATAAATCTGAGTAATCATCTTCAGCGTTATTTTCGTCAGCTGGATGGCGTTGCGCATTTGAGCTTTCAGCAGGATAGCTGGCAGTATCGAATTAACTGGTGGTATACCGCGGAACGCCTGCTTGCCGATCGGGCAATACGTCTGGGCTGTGAAAATGAACGCTTTTTTACCTTAAATGAAAAGCAGGAACCGCTGAGCCTCAACGACGAGCAGCATTATCTTGCGGACAACATCGTGCTCGAGGGCGCACCGCCGCTTTCACGCCAGTGGCAACTGTTCGAGGATAATGAACAGGTCTGGTTGCGGGCGCAGCAGGCCAATGCCGCAACGGTGATTTTCAGCCTGACCCGCAGCGAATATATCAACGAACTGGCGAAGATGGTGCACAGCCTGCGTCGTACACGCGGCAACGGCCTGAAAATTGTGGTGCGCGAGATGGGTGCCAGCCTGCGTTATAGCGACGAACGTCTGCTGCTGGCCTGCGGTGTGAACGCCATCGTCCCGACCAACGCCACACTGTCGCGCTTTCTGACCACGCTGGAGGGCCTTCAGGGACAGGTGTTTAACCGTCGCGTTCCCGCCAGTCTTGAGGCGTTAACCGCTTCGTTGCAGCCTCTGCATGAGAAAGGCTACCTGCGTCTCGACGCCTTCTGTCAGTCAGTCGGCCAGTTGATCAGCAATACCCTGCTGCCGGAAAATGATAAGGGCCTGCTGGTCGCGTTGCGGCCGGTGCCACAGCTTAAGCCTCAGCAAATCCTGACGCTCTGTAAACCGCGCCGCTTTGGCGACCTGGTCACGGTGCTGGAAGATCGTGTCATCCTTTTCCTCTCTTCCTGCCGCTACAACGACCTTGATAAAGCATTGAAATATATCTTTTCTCTGCCTCACGACGAGCTGTTTGCTAACCGGATGGTCTGGTTTGAGGATAATCAGATCCTCGCGGAAGTCAGCAATATCAAGAAACTGACGCCGATGGCAATTCAGGATCTGACTCCGGTATCAGAGACGGTCCGCGCCGCCGTTGAGAGCCGGCCTGAAACAGATGAACGCGCTGCACCGCAGCCCATCACTTTATTGCCGGAGAACAAAGCCTGATGAATCTGATGGACTGGGTACAAATTGCGCTACTTATTCTGGTTATCCTGCTGTTTTTAAAGCCGTTATATCAAAAATGGCTACCCCGTCGCTGGAACGGCATCATGAATCGCCTGTTGCCGGCGCGCGCGCTTAAATCGGAAGGTCACTGGCAGCGTCAATCCTCTGAAACGGATAGAAAAAATTAATGAATACTGATCAACCTGCGGCGGCCTCCTCTTCCCGCTTCTGGTCCTCCTGGCGCGGACTGGGCGGCTGGAATTTCTACTTTTTACTGAAGTTCGGCCTGCTGTGGTATGGCTATCTCAATTTTCACGCCCTGAGCAATCTGGTGTTTCTCGCCTGGCTGCTTTTTCCGTTACCCTCGGCGCGCCTGCATCGCATCCGCCAGTTGATCTCGATTCCGGTTGGCATCGCGCTGTTCTGGCACGACACCTGGCTGCCAGGACTCAGCAGCATACTCAGCCAGGGCGATCAGCTGGCGGGCTTCTCTGCGGCCTATCTGCTCGACCTGGCCGATCGCTTTATTAACTGGCAAATGGTGGGGGCCGCCTTTGTGCTGCTGGTTCTCTATCTGTTTGTTTCACAATGGATTCGCATCACGGTGCTGGTTTCGCTGATGCTGATCTGGCTTAACGTGCTGACGATTGCTGGCCCGGCGATGTCGCTGCTGCCGACCCGGACGGCCACGCCACAGGTTGTATTGAATCAGACGCCCAGCGGCGGCCAGCCAGCCGCCACGCCGGACGGTCTGGAGCAGTCTGCGCCGCCGACCAGCGCAAATCTCACCGCCTGGCTGAACCGCTTTCATGAAAGTGAACGCCAGCGCGTGACGCATTTTCCCGACAATCTGCCCGCCGATTCGCAGCCTTTCGACATCCTGGTGATCAATATCTGTTCGCTCGCCTGGTCTGATATGGATGCTTCTCAGCTGCGTAACCATCCGCTGTGGCAGCATTTCGACATCATGCTGAGCAATTATAACGCCGCAACCAGCTACAGCGGACCGGCAGGCATCCGACTGCTGCGTGCCAGTTGTGGCCAGACCTCGCATAGCGATCTCTATAAACCTGCCGATCCGCGTTGCTATCTGTTCGACAATCTGGCGAAGCTGGGCTTTAAAGAGCAGTTGATGATGGATCACACCGGCGTATTCGGTAACTACCTGAAGGAGGTGCGCGAAGGCGGCGATATTCAGGCACCGCTGATGTCACAGGCGGGTATCACACCAGAACTGACATCATTCGACGGCTCGCCGGTCTTCAACGATGCGCAACTGATGCAGCGCTGGCTGGACGACCGCAGCAAAAGCAGCGATGCGCGCAGCGCCACTTTCTACAATCTGATCCCGCTGCACGACGGCACCCGCGAACTCGGCAGCACCAAAACCGCGCCGTGGAAGCCGCGCGCGCAACTACTTTTCGATCAGCTTGATGCCTTTATGACGCAACTGGAGAAGTCGGGCCGACGGGTGATGGTAATGGTAGTGCCTGAGCATGGCGCAGCATTGCAGGGAGATAAGATGCAGATGTCCGGCCTGCGCGATATTCCCAGCCCGGATATTACTCACGTACCGGTAGGCATTAAGTTCGTCGGAATGAAGGCGCCGCATCAGGCTCAGCCATTGAACATTGATGCGCCAACCAGCCTGCTGGCCTTATCAGAGATTGTGTCGCGCGTCGTAGATGGGCAGGTTTTTAATGCCCCGAATGTGAATATGTCGGTGCTGACTGACAAGCTGCCGCAGACGCCGGTGGTGTCGGAAAATGACGGTGCGGTGGTGATGATGTATCAGGGCAAACCCTGGATCAGGCTGAACGGCGGCGACTGGGTCGCCTATCCGCAGTAACGCGTAACCGCCGGGCTGCAGAGCCGTGACCCGGCAGTTAAAGGCGGAGCAGGCGCGGCGCCTGCTCCCTGTGAGCGCGTGGCTGTCGGTGGCAGAACAGCGGCCAGCGCCGCCATTCTGCTGGTTATCAGCGCTTCTCCTGAAACGCCTGCCAGGTCAGCAACTGCAGACTGGCAGAAAAGTAGTTCTGATCCGCAGCCAGCTTATCGCTCAGATAGCCGGTTTCATTCAGCGTCAGGTCACGTACCGCCAGCAGTCCGCCCTCAAGATGGTAAGGTGCAGGGGCATTCGCCAGCACGTCGAACCAGGCGGGTGTCAGCATGCGGCTGTAACCCTGCCAGACGCGCTGAAACGGCACCAGTGCCAGGCTGTGCGGGTCATACCACCAGATGTTCAGCGGCACGCGAATCGCATCGTAACTGAAGCGGTTCGAGTAGCCGACGGCCGGGGCAACCGAACCGTCGGCATTCAGTGCGACCCAGTCCATTGGCAGCCCGGTTTTGCCAAAGCTCAGCTTACCCAGCAGATCAAAGCCATCGTTAATCAGCTTATCCCAGACCTGAAGATGGCTGTGTTCACCAAACTCGCGCCACGCCTGAAACAGGAAGTAAGAGGGATTGAGCACCACATAACTGACTTTGTTAAAGCCCTGCGCACCCGGCAGCATCACGGTGTGGCCGCCAAAACTCGTGACATCCAGCCTGATAATGGCGCGCTGAATACGGTCAGATTCCTGCTGGTAGCTCTCCACCTGCCATTTCTGTGCAGCACGCTGTAGTGCCCAGGCCAGCAACACATCGCCATCCGAGGCGTTATTTTTGTCGGCGACCGGGTTGTCACTGCCTGGCACGTAGCGCCAGTAGAAGAGATCGGTCTGCGGATTACGCAGCTGGCTGCGCGTCCACTGCCACAGCCGATCGAAGGTGGCGCGATCGTTGTTGGCCACCGCCAGCAACATGCCATAACCCTGACCTTCGGTGTGGCTGACGTTGTTATTGGCGGTGTCAGTGATCCGCCCTTCTGAGGTCACAAAGCGACTTTTAAAAGTCTCCCAGCCGCTGGCATTGGCCTGCGCGCTGCAGGCCAGCAGTAAAACAGAGCAGAGCCAGACCCGCCAGAGTGGATTACGTTTCATTTCCGATCCTATTGATATCGATAGTGCAGCGTGCTGCCATCGTTGAGTTCAAGCGTAACCGGCACAATGCTGCTGCCGCCCTGGCCCTGCAACCAGCCCGAAAAAAGTCCGGCCATCACCGCACCAAACGCCGCCTGCCAGTCAGCCGGAGAGTGGGTGTTGTCGCCTGCCGGTAAGGCGTGATACGCAATCAGCAGCGCCTTCTCTTCCGGCTGAAGCTGCACAAAACCCCAGTTAAACCGCGCCAGTTGCAGATTGCACTCGCGCTCCAGATCCTGCACGGTACGCGACTCTGGCAAAGGATAGCGGGTCGCCAGCGATTCCCCCATCTTATAGAGAAAGGCTTCTGCCTCCTGCTGACCGGCGTTGGCGATCATCCCGTCAATCAGTACGCTGACCAGGTCAAACCAGCCCGGCTGATAAGGATGCGATACCCCCGAATGCTCACTCATTACTTCTCTCCGAACAGGTAACGGACATAGAGCTGCGCGCTGCTTTCGTTGTAGTCACCAAAGGTGTCATAACCCAGCTGGCCGCCAATCGTCACATCTTTATTGAGTTTGTAGTCCGCCCCGGCGTGCAGGTTGTAGCCGATGCCGTTTTTGCTGCTGCCTGAATAGTAAGCGTCTTTCACGCTGCCGCTGGCGGCAAGGGATTCCAGCTCTGACTGCAGGCTGGCATCCGCCGGGAAGTACGCGCTTTTATCCTGACTGTAGGTCTGATAACCGGCTGCACCGCCAATATTGACCTTCAGATCGTCAAATTTGCGGGAGAACTCAATCGGGAAGGAGACCGACGCATAGTTCTGCGGGCTGAAGTAGCCGCCCTGACCGTAGCTGAAATAGCTGAGGTTTTTCGAGAAGTCCATCCATGACAGACTCATGCCCACTTTCAGCTCGCGATCGTCAGTGTGGAACGGACGGAGGTAGGCGCCGGCCGTCGCCTGCAGGTTGTTGTTGCTGGCGACATTCTCGCCAAGGTAGCTGTACGCGCCCGCACCGGCGTAGAAACCCGCATCGCCATTGTCGTAGCTTAACAGGGCGTTAGCGCCGTTTTTGGTGACGCGTCCCCAGCGTTTGCCGCTGGCTTTATCTTCTGCGCCGACGTAAGAGAGCAGGCTGTCGGTAATCGCGCGACGTTCACCGGTCAGGATCAGCGTCAGGAAGTCGGTGAGTTTCGGTGACCACTGCACGCCACCAACCAGGGTACTGAGATCCTGGCCCAGCGGCGTACTGCCGATATCCACTTTATAGCTGTCGCCCTTCAGCGCCAGATTCAGCTCCACGCCCGAAGCGGTTTGCGAATCGGTGGTGGCGTTCGGCAGGTCATTCACCGTTGCACCGCCTGCGGCCACTACCCTGCCCTGACTCAGCGCATTGGTGCCGAAACGACGCCAGGCATCGGCTGCGCCACTGCCCGCCGTAAGTGACACCGGCGTGGCGGTAAAGTCGAAGCGCGCCGTTTCAAACGGCACGGTAGAGAAGGTCAGCGGCGCTTTAGCTTCCGTCAGCTTGCTCAGGCCCGACTCGCCATCACGCCCGCGCACCTGCACCATGCCCTGACTCCAGCTGCCGGTTTTCTCCTGCAGCGAATCCATCATGGTGTCGACATCGTGCAGAATCTGTGACTGCCGGGAAACAGTTTCGCCGCCCGCGGCCGGTTCACCCTGCGTTGTCACGCCAGCGGCAACGCCCGCAGGTGCCGCCTGCCACGGCAGCACGGTGCCGTAGCTGGATGGTGAACGTCCCACCGGCGAAGTATCACGGTTGATAAACGGATTATCCGCCAGCGCCAGTCCGCCCACGGTCGGCACGCTGCCAGGCTGCGCGCCCTGCAGGCCAATCAGCTGACCGCGCGCTGAACGCAGATAAGCCATCGCCTGAGAATGCTCGCCATTGGCTTCCGCCACCCGCGCCAGCAGCAGCAGACGATCCGGTGTCTGAGTCGTACTGTTAAGGCCGCGACTCAGCTCATTAGCGCGCTGCACATTGTTCTGCGCCAGCGCGACGTTGATGGCCCCGACGCGCGCATCCTGCGTCGGCGTATCCTGGGTCATCAGGTAGTCATAGACCACGCCCGCATCGCGGTTCATCTTGCCGTCCTGGTAGAGACGGGCCATCGCGAACATCAGATCGCGGTTCTGCGGATCCTGCTGCAGTGCACCAATCAGCTTGTCATACGCCACCGCGTACTGACGCTGCTGTCGCAGGCGATCCACTTCGTTAATCAGATAGCCATTGCGAATACCGGCCAGCTGCGTCGGCGTACTGCGCGCCTGCAGTTCCGGGTTGCTGAGGAAACGCTGCGCCTCACTGCCGAGGCCCGCCTGATTCAGCACCATCATCTGCGCGGCATAATCGCCCGCATTGCCCTGCACGCCACGCTGCAGGTTAGCCCGCACCACCGAAACGGCGCTGGTGAGATCGCCCGCCTGCGCCAGCTTCTGCGCCAGGTTTCCGGCATCAACCGGGTTGGTGGGTGGATTAACCGTGAGCGCCTTCAGGGTATTGGCGGCGGCAGCCGTCGCGCCCTGCGCCAGATACTGGTCGGCCGTGCTCATCTGCAGATTGAAATTAACCCGCTGCGCCAGTTCACGCATCGCCGCCGTCTTCGCGTTAGCGGGAATGCGCGACAGCAACGTGCTGGCCTGTTGCCAGCCGCCGCTTTCGCTGGCGTTAAGCGCACCGGCATACAGTTCGCTGGTGCTGGCCCCGTTACGCATCACCGGCTGCATTACGTTGGCCGCCTGCAGCGTGTCGCCCTGCTGACGGTAGAGCCGGGCTAAATCGAGCCGCAGCCAGCCATCCGTGGGATAGCGCTGAATACCCTGCTGCAGCGTCGCAATGGCAGCGGCATTGTTACCGGCCGCCAGTTGACGCTTCGCCTGCTGACGCAGCGCATCGGCTTCATTGGCCCGTGGCGTGACGCTCTGGCGCACGCTGTCCGGCAGTGCCCCCAGCAGCGTGTTAGCTTCGGCGCCCCGATTCTGCTGACGCAGAACGTAGAACAGCCCCTCTTTGGCGCTGCGGTTATCCGCATCGCTTTGCAGAATAGTGCGATAGAGTTGCTCCGCCTGCTGCGGCTGATTGGTGCGGCGCAGCACGTCGGCGCGGAACAGTCTGGCGGCCAGCCCTTTTTCGCCGTCAGCCTGCACCAGTGGTTCGCTTAATGTCAGCGCCTGCGCCGTGTCTCCGCTTTTCAGTGCCTGCTGGGCGCTGGCCAGCTGTGCATAAAAACGCGCATCGTCAGCCTGCTGCTGACGCGATGAACCCTGATCGCCGCCGAGCTGAGCAGACCGCTGCAGATAATCCGCCGCTTCCTGATAACGTCCGGCTCGCTGGGCCACATAACCCATGCCCGCTAACGCATCGGCATCCTGCGGATTCGCGCTCAGTACTTTTTCAAAGCTGGACTGCGCACCGCCGACGTCACCGCTGTTGAGCGCGCTGAATCCGGCCCCTTTTTCTGCGCCGCCGACGTTTTTACGGTAGTAGTCGATCACCGCTGAATCCTGCGGATGACGTTGCTGCCAGGTCTGATAGAGCGCCGCATCTGACGGCTGTGGACCGAGCCACAGCAGCGCCTGACGCAGTGAGCGGTCGGCATCCTGATTACCGCTCGCCAGCGAACTCAGCACCTCAATGCCTTCGCGACGGGTCGGTTCCTGATAGGTCAGCGCTTTACCCAGCGCCAGCCGCGCGCCGGTGTCCTGCGGATGCTGAGCCGCAAACTGGCGCAGTGCCTCAACCGCCTGCGGCAGCAGCGTACGGTCGCCCGCCATAGTAAGGTAATATTCTGCCGCGACGCTGGGTGGCGGCGCATTGCCGCTGAAGGTGTTGCGCCAGGTCTGTAACGCCGCCGGAATGTTGCCGCTGCGCGCCTGCTGACGCGCCAGCGCAAGCTGCGCCTGCGGAATGGTCTGCATCTGGCGCGCATTATCCAGCTCGCCGAGGTGCGGATCGTTGGGGGAGACCTGGCTCAGCCGGGCGCGATACTGCGCCGCCGCCGCAGTGTCGCCGCCCTGCTGTGAATAGAGCGCCAGCAGGTAGAGCGCCTGAGTGTTGTTGGGTTCAACCATCAGCACCTTTTGCAGTGAGGCTGTCGCCAGGTCGTCATGCGCTTTCTGATGCCAGTAAGAGGCCTGATCGAACAGCGCCTGCAGCGCCGGGTTGGCGCTTTCCGCCGCCAGCAGCGGCTGTGACAGGGCCAGCGCGCTGCCCAGCAGCAACGCCTTACGGATACCGGCACTTAACAGATTTTTTTTCATTGTTATTATCCTTACTTCCTGCCGGAATCACGATCGGGCTTCGGGTTCAGACGCCGCCAGGCATGACGCTTCAGCATCACCCAGGCCGCACTGCCCACCAGCGCGGAGAGCAGCATCGCCGCCACCGCCAGCAGCACCGAGTGCTGGTTGGCATACCACACCACCATCATGTACCAGGGCAACTCACCGCTGGGGAACTGCGCGCCGACGCGGAAACTGCGAATGCCGTTTTCATCGGTAATAATCGCGGTATCGCCACGAATGCCGGCGTTAATCTGCGCCGAACTCAAATCGTTATGCAGTCGCAACAGCTGATCGTCGCTGGTTGCCACCGTCATCACCACCAGCCGATCGCGGTTCCATGGCGATCGGTAGCTGAGGAAGCCTCGCCACGCTTCGTTGGAGGAGAAGTAACGATCGGCATCCAGCTGCTGACGACTCCAGTCACCGGTCAGCCAGCCGCGTAATTTTTCCAGCGTGTCGGGTTCTTTCACACCAAAGGTGCTGCTGGTGGCGTCATAAGGGGAAGCCGCCAGCATCGCCTGATTAAAAGCGCTGTTGCCGGTGGTGCTCACCGCCAGCAGATCGCTCTGCTGTATGCGCGCCAGATGGGTGCCGCCGCTGGGCAGGCCAAACAGTACCTGATTCTGTGTCAGCGCCAGACCGGTGGCTTTACCAGCCCGCGCCGCCAGATCCAGTAGCGTTGACAGTTCAGCATCGCTGGGCGTTTCCGGCAGCAGCAGCGTGGTCTGGCTGAAATCGGCCAGACGTGAGAACGGAAAAGAGGCACCCACAAAGTAAGAGAGGTTCGGCAGCATGCTGAAGTGACGGGTATGGCTCAGATCGATCCATGAGTCCTCTTCAATCCGGCTTTTGATGTTGTTGTTCAGTAACACACCGCAGGGCGCATCAGCCCGCGGTTTGATATTGAAGTAGAGCGCCAGCTGGTTATCGCCATAGATCAGGTAGGGTTCGAGATTAAGCTGATACTGCTCCTGACGCGCATCACCGCCCAGACGGTGCCAGGCGTTCTCCAGCAGGCCGACTTTGTTCACCGTCAGATTGCGCAGAAAAGTACCGTTGAGCATGACGTTAAGGAAAGAATTATCCTCATCGATCCAGCTTTCGGACGGGAAGCGATAGTGCAGATTGACCGGCACTGTGTCGCCATCCCACAGGAACAAATCAGGCGCGGCGCGGAAATTAACACGCAGCGCATCATGCCAGATGCCGCTGCTGGTCAGACTCTGATCTTTACGCAGCAGTTCGCTCAGCCGTACCGGGCGGTCAGTGTTAATCCAGCGTGGAGCATCGTAAGGTTTGCGGTTTGCAATAGTCTGCGCAGGGACCTGCAGTTGACTCTCATCAGTCGTCAGTGGCTGCGTCGTCAGACGGTTCGCCGCCTGACGCAACTGCTCCTCATTGTTGCCACTGACCAGCAGCAATTTGTAAACCGGATTATTAGGATTATCCACCACCTGCAACATCGGACCGTTACTGGCCGGGAAAGTCAGGGTGCCGATCCGGTCACCAGGATGACCAAACAGGATGCCGTTTTGTTCCGGCAGTTCGCCGCGCACCACCGGGAAACGGATGCCGCGATAATCACTCTGAATGCCAAGCCAGGATGCCACCAGTGCCGCCGCGCTGACGGCATCGGCTGAAACATTGCTGGCAAAGCCCACCGTCACGGTGGACGCCGTCATCCGCTGAGGATCCAGGAAGGGGCGCGGGAAATTACGCAGGCTGGTGCCGATATTGAGCTTCTGGCCCTCAAGGTGCAGCGACGTGTTCGGCAGAATGGTGACCTGATACTGCTGTGCGCTCTCTCTTTCACACAGCAACTTGTCCGCATCATTGATTTTAAAACTCAGGTTATTCGCCGACACCACCATCGCCGCCGGAATATCCAGCTCATAGTCGCTGACATCGCTGTCCGTCGCACTCAGCGGCAGCGTGCCGAGCGGCTGACCATTCAGCATCAGCTGCAGCGACGTATTGCGTGCCGCCAGCGCAGCAGAGACGCGCAGCGTCAGATTAAGTCGCGCATTGGTGATGACTTCATCGCCGGGCAGGGTGAAGGTGATGCCCGACTGAAGCTGACCGCCGGTCAGCGTGATGCCGCGCGACTGGCCCATCTGGGCCACTGAAATAGCACTACTGATCGGCTGATTGATGGCAGCCGCGATCGGCGGCTGCGCTTCTGCAACCGGCGCAGCTACCTGACCTGGCGCGTAGGGCAGCGCACTGGCGGCCGCTTCCAGCGCGGGATCGGCACTGCTCAGGCCTTGCGGCAGGGGCACCGCGGACAGCGCGCTGCTGTCCTGGGTCACCGCGCCGGTGGCGGCCATCGGCGCGGTGGTCTGGGCAGAAGCCGCCGCCTCACCGGTCGATGACGCGGTCTGAGGCGTTGAAGTCGCGTCATCGGTCACTGAAGATGGCGGAGTTTGTGATGTCGCCTCGCTACCTGGGGCGTAAGAGGCGTTCACCGCGGGTGCCACGGCATTGGGTGATGCACTCTGTGGCGCCGATACCGGTGCAGATTCTGCGGACGGTGTCGCAGATGGCGCATTTGCCGCTGGTGACACGGACGGCATTGCAGACTCTCCACCGCTGACCGGGACCGCTACCTGGTCTGAACCTGCCGTCTGGCTGGAACCCTTATTCATGGGTGCCACAGATGCCGCATCGCTGGCCGGAGCCTGATTTGTCGCGGGTGCAATGACGGTGGCATCGGCAGGCTGCGTGCTGGAAGCAGCATCAGGCGGCGTCGGGGCTGAACTGTTTACCGGCGCAGCACTGCTGTTATCAGTAACAACCGGCGTTTCCGCGCCAGCGGGCGTCAGCCATAACGCTGCGGTCAGTGAACTGACCAGCAAAGTTTGCGTCAGGATCTTCATGCCGCCCCATCCTTTTTCGCCGCCGCGGCAACCGGGTCGACATTTTTACGTTTATCGTGGCGGCCTTTCCAGGTCAGCCAGAACAGCTCAAAGACGGTACGGATAATAGTGCCTAGCGAAATCAGCGGGTTGTCCTGCTTATACTCCGGCTGGATCCAGGCATCCGCACGAGCCAGCACCACACGGACCAGTTCGCGACGTCGCGCCAGCGGCATCGCCTCAAAGCGCAGACGGATGCTCTCATCATCGCCGGAAATCTGACTGACCGGGATAGTGATCGCGCCGGATTTCAGCAGCAGATCAATCTCTTCAATCTCATCAGTTTCATGACGTCCATCGGGTGCATCAAGCTGCGCGCCGCCCATCGAAAGGTTGCTGGTCTGGGTGCGCGATGAAATGCCGCTGGCGTAATGAATAATCGCCGGGATTTGCACCTCAACACGGATGGTTTTTCGCACCTGCTTGGTTTCGCGCGCCACGGCAATCGCCGCCATCAGAATGATCAGGCTGAAGATCGCCCAGCCGACGTTGAGCGCGATAACGTAAGGATCGACGCCAAAATAGTCATGCATCACCGCACGCACCACGCCAGCTACAATGCCAATGCCCAGCAGCAGCGCCACAATCACATGTGGACGCACGATGTGGAAATCGAAGAAGCCCTGATCCAGCACGCCGCCTTTATCGGTCACGTTAAACTTGCCATGTTTTGGCGACAGCAGGGTCAGAATGGTCGGGATCACCAGATGGAAGCACATCACCGTCTCGTAAATCTCACCCCAGAAGGTGTAGCGGAAACGGCCATTCATCCGCGAGTTAACATAAAGCGACATCACCAGATGCGGCAGCACGTAAGCAAAAATCAGCGACGCGGAGGAGTGGATGATATTGAGATTAAACAGCAGATAGGCCAGCGGTGCCGTCAGAAAGGCAACACGCGGCAGACCAAACTGGAAGTGCAGCATGGCGTTGAGGTAACACAGGCGCTGCTGCCACTTCAGGCCACGGCCAAACAGCGGGTTATCGACGCGGAAAATCTGCGTCATGCCACGCGCCCAGCGGGTACGCTGAATGATATGCAGGCCCAGACGTTCTGTTGCCAGACCGGCAGCCAGCGGGATCGACAAAAAGGCTGAGCCCCAGCCCAGTCGCTGCATTTTCAGGGCGGTGTGTGCATCTTCGGTCACGGTTTCAACGGCAAAACCGCCAATCTCTTCCAGCGCTGAACGACGGATAACCGCACAGGAGCCACAGAAGAAAGTGGCATTCCAGTTATCGTTACCCTGCTGCACCGGGCCATAAAACAGCGAGCCTTCATTTGGAATGCTGCGTGCGGCGCGCAGGTTACGCTCAAAGGGATCGGGAGAATAGAAGTAGTGCGGCGTCTGTAGCAGCGCCAACTTCGGATCTTTCAGGAACGGTCCGACCGTCGCCTGCAGGAAGGTGCGCGTCGCCACGTGGTCGCAGTCGAAGATGCAAATCAGCTCACCTTTGGTGATTTTCATCGCATGGTTGAGGTTCCCGGCTTTGGCATGTTTGTTGTCGTCACGGGTGATATAACCCACGCCGACATCCGCCGCAAAGCGGGCAAACTCGCTGCGCTTGCCATCATCCAGCAGATAGACCCTGATTTTGTCACGCGGGTAGTCGATGCACTGCGCCGCGAGTACGGTGTCGCGCACCACATCAAGACTTTCATTGTAGGAAGGCACATAAATATCGACCGTCGGCCACAGGCTGGTGTCGTCCGGTAAGGGTTCAATCGTGCGTTTTAATGGCCAGGTGGTTTGCAGGAAGCCAAGAATTAAGATCAGCCAGACGTACAGCTCCGCCAGATACAAGCCAATGCCTAAGATAGCTTCAACTTCGGAATTAAAGTGCAACGTCTCGGTGGTCCGCCACCAGATATAGCGGCTGGACATCAGCGCAGAGAGAATCACCATCACCACAGTTATTTTGCGGCTCTTGCTGAAACCCAATAAAAACATCATGCCGATGCTGATCAGACCAAAAATATACTGTTTCTGGCTGTCCATTGGCGTAATGATGATCACCGCGGCAACGGGTGCAAGCACCAGCAGCAGCAGGTAAAACCCGATTTTACTCATGATTCACCCTGAGAAGAGCTGTATAAGTCAGTCGCCTGGCGGAAGCCGACTAAAAGTGGTTTGTGCGGATGGGAGCCTGAACTTCGCCATTACCCACGGTGATATTCAGAATGCTGCTGACCCTTTTCGCGATCAGTTCAATATCAAATGCCGCTGCGGAGGCGGGACTGAAATCGTAAACAGACTGCTGCGAAGCATTGGCTTCACCCACACTTTCATCACGGTGAACCACGCCCAGTAAATTATCGCCCAGGCGCTGCTGCATAAATGCGGTGACATCGCGATTGATATTCCGGCGGTTGTCACACTGGTTAAGGATAAAATAGTGACCCTGCTTATTATTGAGAGGTTTACCGATCATCCGGTTCTCTTCAATCTGCGGTAATAACGATACTGATGCGGTATCGGCTAACATCACCACTAAATGCATATCGGCCAGCGCCGTCATTGCTTTAAGGGCGGGGCCTGGGCCAGGCGGGAAATCAGCCACGATCACCAGGCCGGGATAATTGAGCACCGTATCCAGACCGCGCTTAATAAAGTGGGGATCTTTCATCAGGTTCTCTTCGAACCGTTCACGCTGCGGCTCCGTGACGTCGCCATAGGGCAGCACAAAGATATTGCCGCCGGTGGTAAGAATCGACTGGCTCCAGTCCGCCTGCTCTTCTGAGCGCGCCACAAATCCGCGGCCATCATGAAGCGGCACGCCAAAGTGAAGACGCAGTGCATTCTGCACATCAAAATCAATCGCCAGAACTTTGCTACCGGAACGCGCCAGACTCCAGGCCAGATTCGCCGCCAGCGTGGTTTTCCCCACGCCCCCCTTCGGCGAGCACACACAAACTAATGGCATAGCGCAATCTTCTCCAGTAACGGTTTGAGTAAGGTTTCTTTCGGCAGATTAATCTCGCGCGAGCGGAACAGCGCACCAAATCGTCCTGGCTCAGAATGGGTGGCGGTGGGTGCGACGACGGGCTGAAGATCCGCCACGGTGGCAGGCCGGACAGGCTCAGCACGCAGCATGGTCGCAGGCTCAGCCACAGCCACTTTTTGCAGCGGTGGCGGTGGCGGAAAGAGTGATGAAGGGCCGCGTTCAGTCGTGCTGGTTGCTGGCAGGTTATTGCCTGACAGGCTATCGAGAATCGAGGTGCGGGCTGCCATTGCCGGTTGCGCAGTGAGTGCGGCATGTCGTGCCGGTGTCCCAGCCGGTGGAGCCGTGAACTCATCACCACGCAGCGGCTGAGGTTGCGGCAGGTCAATACGCTCGCCGCCGCCAAACGGAGTCTGATGTTCTTCTTTCGCCAGCTGGCGAATCAATGCCCATTTACTGTGTTCCGCCGCCTCCTGCGTCTGGCCAGACATATCTTTAAAGTCGATGTCGAGCGTTTGCGTTTTCTCTTTAAAACGCTGCAAATCATCGTAATTATTCTTCATTGGCCATGGCCTGCAACAAGGTGGGAATTTTCCTGGAATATAGCACATCCGCTTAAACTCGGTGAGAAAAATCTGATTACAAAAACAGCAAATTCAATAAAATAGTTTAATCAAAAAGATTCGATAGGGGCGGTAAATAGCCGATGATGGGTGCTTTTGGTCAGAAATTAATAAGTCAGGCTTACGTGAAATTGTTTCGCCCGATTGTTACATTCATTCGATCCGGTTAACTCATCTTACGCATGGCACAACCAGCGTGGTTAAGATGAGATTAATCCCCGTTGCTGACGAAACCCTTCACCTGATCTGACGCTGACGTCAGCATGAAAAAAGCCGGTGAATCGTTGAGGATACTTATCGGTTTCTGCCGGAAATATCATCAGAAAAATCATTGGTTAATGTCGGTAACGAAACAACAGCGGCAGAGAAAGGTGGCGAGGAAGAGGAGGCAGCAACGGCAAGCGCTGGCGGGTAAGTTGCGTTAAAAAAAGGCTCCAGCAGGAGCCTTTTGGTGAGTTAACCGACTTTTTCAGCCGCGCCGACCGGCTGATTTTCATCCTGGTCAACGGCAAAGCAGGCGATCTGCTGTCCGCCGTAGCTTTTCAGCTTCGGTTGCAACTGAACGCAGGTGCCAAAACGGCGGCGGCAGCGCGCGTTGAAAGCACAACCCGGTGGCGGACTGAGCGGGCTCGGCAGTTCGCCGGTCAGCTTGATCCGCTCACGGCGATCATCCGGATTGAGACGCGGCGTGGCCGACAGCAACGCCTGAGTGTACGGATGGCGCGGGTTGGCAAAAATCGCCTCTTTGCTGCCCTTCTCAACACAGCGGCCGAGGTACATCACCATCACTTCATCCGCAATGTGCTCTACCACCGACAAATCGTGCGAGATAAAGACGTAGGAAAGTCCCATATCCTGCTGCAGATCCATCATCAGGTTCAGCACCTGGGCGCGCACCGACACGTCGAGCGCCGAAACCGGCTCATCGGCAATCAGCACGTCCGGATCGAGCATCAGCCCGCGGGCAATCGCAATACGCTGGCGCTGACCGCCGGAAAACATGTGCGGATAGCGGTCATAATGCTCGGTCTTCAGGCCCACTTTCGCCATCATCTCCAGCGTCTTCTCGCGGCGCTCGGCTTTGGTCAGCTGGGTGTTGATAATCAGCGGCTCTTCCAGAATCTGACTCACTTTCTTGCGTGGGTTCAGTGAGCCATAAGGGTTCTGAAAGACGATCTGGATTTTCTGACGACGCAGTTTCTGCGCCTGCGGATCGTGCTTCAGCAGATCCTGCCCATGCCAGTAAAGCTGTCCTTCGGTCGGGGTTTCAATCATCGTCAGCAGGCGGCCCAGCGTGGATTTCCCACAGCCCGACTCGCCAACGACCGCCAGCGTTTTGCCGCGCTCCAGATTAAACGAGACGCCATCCAGCGCTTTCACCAGACGTTCCTGACCAAACAACCCTTTCTTCACCGGGTAGTGCTTTTTCAGATCGATCGCCTGTAACAAATACTCATGCTTGGTTGTTTCATGACTCATAAGTCGGTCTCCCGGCATCGTCCAGCGGATAGTGACACTTGGACTGGCGGCCTGGAATGGTGCGCAGTTCCGGTTCTTCCTTGCGACAATGGTCCGTCGCGTAAGGGCAGCGTGGGTTGAGCAGGCAGCCAACCGGGCGATCGTATTTGCCCGGTACCACGCCCGGCAGCGAGGCCAGACGGGCTTTATCGGCCGCGAACTCCGGCAGCGCACGCAGCAGCGCCTGGGTGTAAGGATGACGCGGCGCCTTAAAGATATCGCTCGCCTTGCCGCTCTCCACCACCTGACCGGCATACATCACAATGATGTGATGCGCGGCTTCAGCCACTAACGCCAGATCGTGGGTAATCAGGATCAGCGCCATATTCTCCTGCTGCTGTAACTCCAGCAGCAGTTCGATGATCTGCGCCTGAATAGTCACGTCGAGCGCGGTGGTCGGCTCATCGGCAATCAGCAGTTTGGGTCGGCAGGCAATCGCCATGGCGATCATCACACGCTGGCTCATCCCACCTGACAACTGGTGCGGATAAACATCGAGTCGTGACGCCGGATCGGGAATCCCCACCTGGTTCAGCAGGTCGATCGCCCGCTGACGTCGGGTGCGTTTATTGCCGCCCTGATGCACTTTAATCGCTTCCATAATCTGGAAACCGACGGTGTAACAGGGATTGAGGCTGGTCATCGGGTCCTGGAAAATCATCGCCACTTCCGCGCCCACCAGCTGGCGGCGCTCTCGTTCGGAGATGCGTTTCAGGTCGCGCTGGTTAAACTCCAGCTTTTCCGCCATCACTTTGCCAGGGAAATCGATCAGCCCCATGATCGCCAGTGAGCTGACCGATTTACCGGAGCCGGACTCACCCACAATGCCGACCACCTGGCCCTGCTCAACCTGATAACTGATGCGGTCGACCGCCCGGAACGGTGCTTTTTCGTCGCCGAAATGCACCGACAGTTTGTCTACATTTAATAACGCCATCTCGGTGCCTCTTTACTGCTTGAGTTTCGGGTCGAGTGCATCACGCAAACCATCGCCCATCAGGTTAAATGCCAGCACGGTCAGCAGAATGACTAATCCAGGGAACGTCACCACCCACCAGGCACTTTGCGCATACTGCAATACGTCGGAGAGCATGGTGCCCCACTCCGGCGTTGGCGGTTGCGCACCCATACCGAGAAAGCCCAACGCCGCCATATCGAGAATGGCGTTGGAGAAACCTAACGATGCCTGCACGATCAGCGGTGCCAGACAGTTAGGCAGAATATTTACAAACATCTGACGCAGCATACCGGCTCCGGCGACGCTGGAGGCGGTCACATAGTCGCGGTTTACCTCCACCAGGACCGCGGCGCGGGTCAGACGGATGTAGTGCGGCAGCGCCACAAACGTCAGGGCGATAGAGGCGTTAACGATCGACGGACCGAAAATGGCCACCAGTACCAGTGCCAGCAGCAGGCTGGGCAGCGCCAGCATGATATCGACCAGACGCATAATGGTGGCATCCACCACGCCGCCGAGATAACCGGCCAGCAGGCCGAAGATCACGCCGAAAATCAGCGACAACACCACCACCAGACAGCCAACCAGCAGCGACAGGCGCGCGCCGTACATCAGACGCGACAGCACATCGCGGCCGACATCGTCGGTGCCAAGGATATAACTCCAGCTTCCGCCTTCCTGCCAGACCGGCGGATGCAGCAGCGCATCACGGAACTGCTCAGCTGGCGCATGAGGTGCCAGCAGATCGGCGAACACCGCCACCAGTAACATAATGATGATGTACGCCAGGCCCACCACGGCGCCTTTGTTACGCTTAAAATAGTGCCAGAATTCCTGAAACGGGGTCATCGGCTTGGGTGCAGCGGTTACGCTGGCGGGATCAACAACAGACATGATGCCCCCTTATTTCTTATGACGTATGCGCGGGTTAACCACGCCATACAGCAGATCAACCAGCAGGTTGACCAGGATAATCAGTACCGCCGTCAGCAGCACGCCGCCCTGCACTACCGGATAATCGCGGCGTTGCAACGCTTCGATCAGCCAGCGACCCAGACCTGGCCACGAGAAGATGGTTTCGGTCAGTATCGCGCCGGCCAGTAAGGTGCCGACCTGCAGACCAATGACGGTTACCACCGGCAGCATGGCGTTACGCAGCGCATGTACCACGATAACCCGCATCCGCGTCAGCCCTTTGGCGCGTGCGGTACGGATGTAATCTTCCCCCAGCACTTCCAGCATCGCCGAGCGCGTCATACGTACAATCACCGCCAGCGGAATGGTGCCGAGCACGATGGCAGGCAGAATCATGTGCATTACCGCATCGTGGAAATCGCCCGCTTCGCCCCAGAAAAAGGTATCGATCAGCATAAAGCCGGTCAGCGGCATGGTGTCATCAAGGAAGACAGTGTCGCCGACGCGACCAGAAACCGGCGTCAGGTTGAACTGCACCGACACCAGCATGATCAGCATGATGCCCCACCAGAAGATCGGCATTGAGTAGCCGGTCAGTGAGATCCCCACCGCGGTGTGATCGAAGATTGAGCCGCGTTTCACCGCCGCCATCACCCCAACCGGAATGCCGACCGCGACCGCAAACAGCATGGCGCAGACGCCCAGCTCCAGCGTGGCTTTAAAGCGCGGCACAAACTCATCCCATACCGGGATGCGGCTCTTGAGTGAAATACCCAAATCGCCGTGTAATACGCCGTTAATGTAATGCAGATACTGTTTCCACAGCGGCTGATCAAGGCCTAACAGCGCCATTAATTGTGCATGACGTTCAGGGGAAATACCGCGTTCGCCCGCCATGATCAGCACCGGATCGCCGGGGATCATGTGAACAAATGCGAAGGTGAGTAATGTAATACCGATAAACGTTGGGATGACAAGGCCCAAACGTCGGAGTATGAACTGCAGCATAATCCGGGTTCTCTCTTGTCCGCGCGACCGTCGCCGCGAGGGTAGTTATTGCTTACATCTGACGATCGGGTAGGCCCGACCGCGACGCAGACAGGCTGCGCCTCTACCGTTTCCAGTAAAACAGGGAGATAAAGCCGGAGCGACGCGCAGCCGCCCCGGAAAAGGCAACAATTATTCCTGAATGTCTACCTGGGCAAAGTAGTGTCCGCCAAGCGGATCGACTTTGTAGCCGGAGACTTTCTTGCTGACCGGTTCATAGACCGTTGAGTGCGCGATCATCAGCGCCGGTGCCTGGTCATGCATGACAACCTGTGCCTGTTTGTAGTACTCGATGCGCTTCGCCTGATCGGCGGTGGCGCGAGCTGGCTGAATCTGATCCTCGAAGGATTTATCGCACCAGCGCGAGTAGTTAGAGCCATCTTTCGCCGCTGAACAGCTGAACAGCGTGGCGAGGAAGTTATCCGGGTCCCCATTATCGCCGGTCCAGCCCATCATTACGGTCTGGTGTTCACCGGCTTTGGCACGCTTCAGATATTCGCCCCACTCGTAGGTGACGATTTTGGCTTTCACGCCAATCTTCGCCCAGTCGCTCTGAATCATCTCCGCCATACGGCGCGCGTTCGGGTTGTAAGGACGCTGTACCGGCATCGCCCACAGGTCAATGGAGAAGCCGTCAGCCATGCCCGCTTCTTTCAGCAGCGCTTTGGCTTTTTCAGGATCGTAAGCGTAATCTTTCACCGCGTCGTTGTAGCCCCACATGGTCGGTGGGATCAGGTTTTTAGCCGGCTGGCCAGCACCCTGATAAACGGCATCAATGATCGCCTGTTTGTTGACCGCCATGGTCAGGGCCTGACGCACTTTCAGGTTATCCAGCGGTTTTTTCTCAACGTTGTAAGAGAGATAGCCGACGTTCAGGCCCGCCTGCTCATACAGGTTGATGTTTTTGTCCTGCTTCATGCGCGCAATGTCAGCCGGGTTTGGATACGGCATCACCTGACATTCACCCTTCTGCAGCTTGGCGTAACGCACCGAGGCGTCAGGCGTAATTGAGAAGACTAAGCGATCGATTTTTGGTTTAGTGCCCCAGTAATCCGGGTTGGCTTTATACAGAATGCGCGAATCTTTCTGATACTGCAGCAGCTGGAACGGGCCGGTACCGACCGGGTTCAGGTCGACCTTCTGCGGCGAGCCAGCTTTCAGCATGTTGTCCGCGTACTCTTTCGACAGAATAGAGGCGAAGTCCATACCGAGATCCGCCAGGAATGGCGCTTCAGGACGGGTCAGCACAAAGCGCACGGTATGATCGTCCACTTTTTCGATTTTGCTGATCAGGTTCGGCATATCCATGCCTTCGAAATATTCGTAGCTGCCGCCGGAGACGCCATGATAAGCGTTGTTTTTATCCAGCTGGCGTTCAAAGGTGAACACCACATCATCCGCGTTAAATTCGCGCGTCGGTTTGAAATCTTTGGTGGTTTGCCACTTCACGCCTTTACGCAGGTGGAAAGTGTAGGTTTTGCCGTCGTCGCTGACATCCCACTTCTCGGCCAGCGCTGCGTGCAGCTCGGTGGTGCCGATGGTGAACTCAACCAGACGGTTGTAGATCTGGCGTGAGCTGGCGTCGTAAGTGGTACCTGAAGTGAACAGCTGCGGGTTAAAGCCTTCCGGAGAACCTTCTGAACAGTAAACCAGGGTTTTTGCCTGAACACCGGCGGCGACAGTCATAGCAATCAGGCTCAGACCGACCTTCAGCATCCCGGATTTAGCCAGGGAGTTGATCATGCTTTTGCTCCATTGTGATGTGATGTTGTGTGCATTGCCCGACCTCTGATTTTTTTATGCGGTTCAGGCGTACCACCGAACGGGTGGTTAAAGTGCACTACGTTTTTTTTGTTTTTTCTGATGCCATGGAATCACTCAGAAAATTCCGTAACTGCGGCTTTATTGACGCATCAATTTGTCAACAGTTGCAATGAACGTCAATACAACGGTTAGTTATTTACACAGAGTGTGAGGGATAGCAAGCAACGGTAAAAAAAACCCTTTCCGGATAAAAGCCATACAATGCACAGCGCCGGTCGCTTATTTTCCAGACATTCTGCTGGAAGCGTGGTTTATCGCTAGTGATTCTCACCGCTAAAAAACTTAAAACTTTTACCGGCAAATGTTGAATAACTGAACGATTCACCGTGCGTTATGACGTTCAGCCAGCGGAATATGCTGGTCCCGAAGCATAAGAAATCAGCAACTTGCCGATTTCGGTCATAAGAAGAACGTGTCACGAATTATGATTGCATCTCTTGCATGGCAAGGCCTGCCAGAGGGAAAGCGGCGATAACAACGGCGGATGAGCGGAATACGTAGCGGATGGGATTTATTGGAACTTTCTGGAAGATAGCAGCCAGAAGCTGAAGTTTGTCAGCACTCTGAAGCGGCTGCCAGTCGTAAAGCGAAGGGAGCATACGCCTGTCGCAAAGCATCGCGGGCCAGGGACAAAAACCCCGGGAGCGCTTTTGAACAACGCAAAGCGTTGGCCCGGCTACGGGTGCACCTCAGGGATAAGGTGCGTAATTGCCCGCGCTGATCCCACCAGGGATGGCGTTTTTGCGTCTTTGTGAAAGGCGTATACTCCCTGAAGCCCGCCCGGCGTTAAGAGTGTGAATGCTTAGCGGTTAGATCGAGACTGCTTCAGGAACACGGGCAGATCGGAAAGGCGCTTAAACCATCCCTGGACGCTCGGCCCACGCCGTCCCTGGCGTGGGACGCTTTCCTCCACTGCCCGTGTTCCCTACGCCTTGAGTTTATGCGCTGCGGCCAGATTCACTCGGGTTTAAATCTGTCAGTGGTCTGAGATGCTTCTGTAAGTACCTGATGCGTCTGCCAGGCGTGAAGCGAAGGGAGCATACGCCTGTAGCAAAGCATCGCGGGCCAGGGATGGCGTCTTTGCGAAAGGCGTATGCTCCCTGAAGCCCGCTCAACGAAAAATCCGTACCTTTCATTCTCTTTTCTACAGACGAAAAAAAACCTGTCTTTTCAGACAGGTTTCTTAAATATGGTCGGCGAGAGAGGATTCGAACCTCCGACCCACTGGTCCCAAACCAGTTGCGCTACCAAGCTGCGCTACTCGCCGATGGGGGCGCATGTTACTGCGACCCCCGATCAGCGTCAACCGCTTTTTGCGCTTTTGCCGCCGATCGCCTGGAAAGCACGCGGTTAGCGGCAATCCAGCCGCCGTCACACCCTTTCGCTGTTGTTATTACAGCGGTTTAGCCGGATGGGTAGCCGGTGCCTGACACCAGTTATTGGCTGGGTTGATCCCGCCATCGGGTGAGGTATAGCCCAGACAACCGAGAATGGTATCGAACAACTCCACATGACGATGGGTTTTGCCGACGCGCTGCTGCGCCTGCAAGCGCTCAAAGTTGCTGCGGTTCTGGCTGTCGGCCAGATACTTATCAGACGCCCACACGATCATCGGCACGCGGAACTGCTCCGGTGGTGCCATTTCACGCGGTGTGCCGTGCAGATGCATGTTTTCGCTGATCGATTCACCGTGGTCAGCGGCATAGAAGACAATCGCCTTCTTATCACGCAGCTGATCCAGCACGCTGTCGAGCATACTATCGACATACAGCACTGAGTTGTCATAGGCATTAATCAACTGCGCCTTGCTGCAGGTTTCATCCACGCCCATACATTCCGGCTGATACTTCGCAAAACTGCGCGGATAACGCTGGGAATAGAGATAGTGCGAACCTTTGGTATGCAACACCACCAGATGCTTACCTTTCGGGAAACGATCCAGTGACGCCTTCATCTCCGGCACCAGCAGCATGTCGTCGACTGCTTTACCCTGGTTACGCTTCTCTGAACCAATCTGCTCACGGAAGGCAAAGTTATTGGCGTTGATATTGTCGTAGAACCAGACCTCGCTCTGCATCGCAAACAGCTCAGAGGTAAAGCCCAGCTCTTTCATCACCGCAAACACGTTCTGCTCTTTCAGCGTGCGACCCGGATTATCCATGGTGCCGCCTTCGCGTACGAACATGCAGCGCAGCGACAGTTTGGTCGCGGTATCGCAGGATTCACCGCGGAACGCCACCAGGTTTTTCTCTTTCGACAGTTTAGGTGTGGTATCGCGATCGTAGCCCAGCATCCCCATGTGATCCCAGCGGGTGGTTTCGCCAATCACAAACACCACATAGGTGTCGTCCAGCCCGGCAGGCGCGACGTAGGTAAATTTTTTCGCCGGATCGAGCAGTTCCTCGCTATTCAGCGACTCATCTATGCGGGTCCAGGCGAACAGCCCCACCGCTGCCAGCCAGTTCGAAGGCAGATAAGAGTGCGCCACTACACCGCCGTAGCTCGGCAAATCGATGTTGGTGATCTCTTCGTTATTCTTCTGCTGCTTGTCGAAAAACCGAATTGGCAGCCAGACCAGCGCCACGCACAGCAGCATAATCAGGGTGGGTTTCAGGCGCTGTCCTGGCGTACGCAGCTGTTCATTCAGCGTCATACTCAGTTTATTACGCCAGATCATTAACAGCGGCAGTGCGCTGACCAGCACCATCCACAGGATGAAATGGTAGCCAATCACCTCTTTGGAGAGATCGGTATCGGTGGTCATCACCGATGCCACAATGCCGTAGCCAATCACGACGTTAAAAAATGCCATGTAATAGGCGGCAGCAACAGAAATCAGCACAATCAGCGTGGCCAGCACGCGATAAAACCACTTTCCACCCAGCGACAGCAGCCGCATCAGGAAGAAAGTCAGCAGCACAATTGCTACCACTTCGGTTACAGCAGTCAGCCAGTTGGTCACCGTCGATTTCGTCAGGAAACCGTCAAAACGGCGATAAAAAATCGGTAAATTCAATAATATACCGAGATAGAGCGCAAGCAGGAGCGACAACTTTTGCTGCGTTAAGGTTTTAATATAATTCATGAAAAATGGAGTTTCCCCGGAATGAAGCGCTTTACCAAATCTTTAATGTGACTACCGAAACGCGGCAGAGTTCGCTGAACAAGCGGACCGGACCAGATGAAGGAAAATTCTGAACGGATTTATGGGCTATAACGCGAGGTGGCTCAGTAAAACATGGCTGCAGTAGTTAGACCAGAAAATAATCTTTGTCGAGCCGATTAGCACATTTTTTGTACAATCGATATAACTGGTCAGATTTCAGACTGCAAACGGGGTTAAAAAGCGGGTACGGCGCGACGGGCGGGAAAGAGAGCGGGCCGGAGTAGCGGCCCGCTGCACGCTTAGCGAATAATATTCAGCGTCACGTCGATGTTATTACGGGTTGCGTTTGAGTACGGGCAAACGATATGTGCCGCATCAACCAGCTTCTGCGCTTCCGCTTCATCCATCTCTGGCAGGTGAATGTTCAGGGTCGCTTCGATACCAAAGCCGTTGGGAATCGGACCGATGCCGACTTCGCCTTCAATCCACGCCTCTTTCGGCAGGGTGATTTTGTCGCGGCCAGCCACAAATTTCATCGCACCCAGAAAACAGGCTGAGTAGCCCGCTGCAAACAGCTGCTCAGGGTTCGTCACTTCACCACCTGCACCGCCCATCTCTTTTGGTACGCCCAGCTTCACGTCCAGCACACCGTCAGAGGAAGTTGCACGGCCATCACGACCACCGGTTGCTTTGGCTTTTGCGCGGTAAACCACTTGTTCTAAAGACATGACATTTCTCCGTTACGCTATTTAATCGCTCACTACTTGTAACGCCGTAATGAGGCGGTGAGGTTCAACGGGCGCGGGACGCCCGTCAGTAAGATTTATCGTGATCGGTTCAGGTTGTCGCGTAAGTCATCCAGCTGCCCTTTCAGCGCCAGCAGCGCATCATCGTCACAGGCGGTGGCACATTTGACCGCTTCCGGAATCGCTTCCGCCTTGCTGCGCAAAGCCCGGCCAGCCTCCGTCAGCGTGACCGCGACCTGACGCTCATCCTGTCGGGTACGCTGCCGCATAATCAGGCCCGCACTCTCCAGGCGCTTCAGCAGCGGCGTCAGGGTGGCTGAATCCAGGAATAGCTGCTCGCCAATCTCTGAAACCGTAAGATCGTCCTTCTGCCACAGCACCAGCATCACCAGATATTGCGGATAGGTGATGTCGAGTTGGGTCAGCAACTGGCGATAGACCTTATTCATCGCCAGATTGGCGGAATAGAGGGCAAAGCAGAGCTGCTGATCGACCAACAGTGGCATCGTTTTCACTTTTTTGTCATCTTGATCACTGTTCATAAGATTCAATATAGATAGCGCGCTAGATAATTGCAAGCAAAATTTTTTTAATCCGGAGTAAACGCATGCAGAATTCACTGGAAGAACAGGCGCGACGTTACGCTACGCAGGCCCACGCCGACGCCGGTCAGCGCCGCAAATATACGGATGAGCCCTATATTGTTCATCCGGCGGCAGTGGCGGAATTAGTTCGCAGCGTCAGCGATGATGATGCGCTGCTGGCCGCGGCCTGGCTGCACGATACGGTGGAAGATACGCCGACCACGCTGGGCGATATCGAAAATCTGTTTGGGGCGCGGGTTGCCAGCCTGGTCGGGATGCTGACCGACAGCGCACCGGCGACGGCTAAGAACCGGGCGGCGCGTAAACTGGCGCACTTTCGCCATACCGCCGATGCCAGCCCGGAGGCGCAAACCATCAAGCTGGCGGACATCATCGATAACACCCGCGCGATTGTGCGCTTCGATCCCCACTTCGCCCGCATCTATCTGGTGGAAAAACAGGTGCAGATTGCCTTGCTGAAACAGGGCGATGCACAGTTATGGCAACAGGCATCGACCATTATCGAAGCGGGTATCGCCCAGCTGGGACAGCCGCCCTACAACGTGCCGGACAGCTGGTTTGAGAAACAGGCGGCTAAATACCGCGAACTGCGCTAAAAAAAAACCCGCCATGGCGGGTTCCTTTGGATTTTTTCTTCATTATTCCAGCAGTTGCCGACCCAGATAGGGGTTGGCATGCAACAGCTTCATTAACTTCTGTGCCGTAGCGGAAGGACGGGTACGTCGGGCTTCCCAACTTTTTACTGAAGAAACGCTTACGCCCATCACTTTTGCAAATTCATCAACCTGCATGCCGGTCATTTCGCGCAGACGCTGTGGCTCTGGCACGGCAGGTTGGCGTTGAATAGATAACTCAGCGGGACGGTTGTCACGTGTCAAAACAATCTGCTCAAGGCTGCTGAGCAATTCAAACATCGGGTCTTTTAATTCCATAGAGAACTCCTTAAAAACTCACTATGAAGCACGTGAAAGTAGAGAGGTACGAGTCTGAAGTCAGACTCTGAAACCGGGCCTGGTCAGGCTGTATCCCGCAAGGGTTTGTTTTTGTTATGAGAGAAACCACTACGGGACACAGCCTGCTGTGCACTGCTTGTAAACATGTCAGGTCAATGCAACAAATGCCGGGAAGCTAAGTATGGATAGAGACCTGACGATTTGCCGCGCAATTTATAATTATTTTTTTATCTTTTCTTAGCCGAAAAAGTTCCAGCGCCACTAAATAGTTGAGGCTATTATCTTTTTGCCTCAGCAAGCGGTAAAAAAATCAAATTATGTTTGGTAGTAATGTGGCTGCCGTCATGCTTTATGGCAGCATATTGTCGATTCTGTGAGGAAATACACTTCCTCATGAATGAGTGCAAAATATACGCCAATGGCTCACTTCTTAAACATTTATATTCACTCTATTAATCAAATTAAGAATAGTCCTGGGATGGCAGACCCGGTCTGCGCGGCACAGCTCACATCCACAGTCTGCCGATTCTTCTACTCTGCCCGGACCCGCTTCAGCGCCGGTGGCCGCAACCAGCGTGAAAGCGCCTTTTACGGGTGCGGATGCCGGGCAGCAGGTGAGCCCGTTGCGCTGCCGTGGTGCGTCTGCTAGCAGGCAGCCAGCTAATCAATCAGAAGGAACAGCAATGAGCGATATCGATTTCAATGTGAGTTATGCCTCTCATCGGGTGCCGATGATGGGTCGTCATGCTGTGGCCACCTCACAGCCGCTGGCCGCCCAGGCGGGTATGCGCATGTTGCAACAGGGCGGTAATGCGGTGGATGCCGCGATTGCCACGGCGATGGCGCTGACTGTGGTCGAGCCGACCGGCAATGGCATCGGCAGCGATGCCTTCGCCATCGTCTGGGATGGCCGCGAACTGCACGGGTTAAACGCATCAGGCCGTTCGCCAGCGGCATGGAACCCACAGCGCTTTGCCGGTCATCACGCCATGCCGGAAACCGGCTGGGAGTCGGTGACGGTGCCTGGCGCGGTCTCGGCGTGGGTCACGCTGGCGCAACGTTTTGGCACGCTGCCGCTGACAACCTTAGCCCAGCCGGCAATTGACTATGCGCGCCAGGGTTTCCCGGTTTCGCCATTGATTGGTCATCTCTGGCAGCGCGGCTACGACAAACTTCGGGATCAGCCCGGCTTCAGTGACTGCTTTGCGCCACAGGGCCGTCCGCCGCGCATTGGTGAGTTGTTCCGCAACCCGGCCCAGGCCCGTACGCTGCAGCAGATTGCCGATACCCAGGGCGAGAGTTTTTATCGCGGTGAACTGGCGCAAAAGATGGTGGCTTTCGCTCAGGAGCACGGTGCAGCACTGAGCCTCGACGACCTCAACAAACATCGCGCTGACTGGGTGACATTACTGTCGCGCCCGTTTGCCGGCGGTTCGGTGCAGGAGCTGCCGCCCAACGGGCAGGGCATCGCCACGTTAATCGCCCTTGGCATCCTTGAGGCGTGGGACATTGGCCGCTATGCGCCCGATTCACCGCAGTGGCTGCATCTGTCGATTGAGGCGATGAAACTGGCTCTGGTCGATCTTGAGCGTTACGTCACTGATGAAGACCACCTTGAATTTCCGGCAGATCGCCTGTTAAGCGCCGACTATATCCGTCAGCGGGCAGCACTGATCGATCCGGCACAGGCCGGTGACTTCCGGTTTGGCTCACCGCAGCAGAGCGGCACTGTCTATCTCTCCACCGCCGATGCCAGCGGCATGATGGTGTCGTTTATCCAGTCTAACTATATGGGGTTTGGATCGGGCGTGGTGGTGCCGGATACCGGCATCAGCCTGCAAAATCGCGGCGCCGGCTTTTCCCTCGATCCGCACCATCCCAACGTGGTAGCGGGCGGTAAGCGGCCGTTCCACACCATTATTCCCGCCTTCGCGCTGGATGGTCAGGGTCAGCCGCTGATGTCGTTTGGCGTGATGGGCGGCCCGATGCAGGCGCAGGGGCATCTGCAACTGGCGCTGCGGATTATGCTGCATCGACAGAATCCGCAGGCGGCGATCGATGCGCCACGCTGGCGCGTGGTGCAGGGCCGTGAAGTGGTGTTTGAATCGACACTCGATCGCAATACCCTCAGCACCCTGCGCCGCATGGGACACCATGTGGTACTGGAAGATCCGCTGAGTAACTATAATTTTGGCGGCGCCCAGGCGATACTCCGCGATCCGCAGGGCTTCTATATTGCGGCGACCGAAAGCCGTAAAGATGGACAGGCGCTGGTCTTCTGACGCCGCGCCAGGCCGCAGCGGTGCGCCGATTCAGCCGTTATCGGGTTGACGCGCACTGTGGCCGGACAGTGCAGCCGCATCTCACTGATGGTTTCACATTGTGCCGTGACGCGGGTTTGTTCTATTCTTTAGGCCATTCTTACCTGGACATCAGCCAGTTTCACCGACAGGAGTTGAACGTATGGCTTTAGGACTCACACGCCTCTGGGCGCGCGGCGCTATTGTAGTCGCTGGCGCGCTGATCGTGCTGCAACTCACCGCTTGCGGTGATAAAGAGGGCGAGCAGCGCAAAGCATTTACCGATTTTCTACAGAATACCGTGATGCGCAGTGGCGAGCACCTGCCGAGCCTGAGCGAAAATCAGAAGCAGAGCTTTGGTAAATTCGCCAGTGATTACGCCATCCTGTATGGCTTCTCACAGCAGGCAAATAAGGCAGTCGATCAGGGGATGCGTCCGGTAGTCGATGAGCTTTCAGCCATTCGCGTGCCGCAGGATTACCTCAGCCGTCGCGATTCGCTGCGTCAGGCGAACAGTGCGCTGGTGATTGTCACCCAGCAGATCGAAAGCGCCAAAATGCAGGCAGACAGCAGTAAAGCCGCGCTGAAGCAGGAAGACGAACTGAAAAAAGTCTACGATACCGCCTATAACAAGGTGGTCACCGTGCCGGCGAACCAGCTGATCCCGCTGCTGCCACAGCTGCAGGCGCTGAGCCAGGCGGCGGTGCAGACCGGTGATTTCCTGCAAACTCAGGGCACCCGCGTCAGCTTTAATGAGGGCGGCGTGCAGTTCCCGACCCAGGAGCAGGCGTCACAGTACAATGCGCTGATGAGTACCTTATCAGCCAATGCCCAGGCGCTGACCCAGGCGCAAGCGGCCGTTCAGGGTGGTTTACAGTAAGCACATCAAGCGGCAGGCGTTGATCGCCTGCCCTTTTCCCTTCCGGTTTGCCGCCTTTCTTTCCCTGCTTTTCTGTGGCCTGACGAAACTGTGATCGGGCGCATTTTTGACCAAAAATAGTTTGTGATCTAAGTCACATAGTTATAACAAACTGCTGCCCGCCATTTGTGACCAGAGTCACAAACAGACCGGTTTTGCGGTTAAAATCTGCCCACCTACAGATTATTCTGAGTTAATTTTGTGACATCGATCACTAAAAACACCCCCGCACCCACCTGGATTACGTGATCTAAATCACACTTCTTCTGACCGCTACGCAGCGTCATATTCGCGTGATAGAGTCCGGCTGCATACAGTAATACCACCGGCTGACTGTCGGGGTGGCTAAACAAAAACAAGCGCGCTCTCCTATTGCAGCGCGTCTCAATAAGGGGTGGGTTTATGTCCTCATCAGTGAAGGTCAAAGTACAAAGCTTTGGTCGCTTTCTGAGTAATATGGTGATGCCGAATATCGGGGCGTTTATCGCCTGGGGTATCATCACTGCACTGTTTATTCCAACTGGCTGGATCCCTAACGAAACGTTAGCCAAACTGGTTGGCCCGATGATCACCTATCTGCTGCCGCTGTTGATCGGTTTTACCGGTGGACGTCTGGTGGGCGGCGACCGCGGTGGCGTGGTCGGTGCTATCACTACCATGGGTGTGATTGTCGGTGCTGACATGCCGATGTTCCTTGGCTCGATGATTGCCGGTCCGCTGGGCGGCTGGGCGATCAAGTCGTTTGACCGGGCCGTTGACGGCAAAATCAAAAGCGGCTTCGAGATGCTGGTCAACAACTTCTCTGCCGGCATTATCGGTATGCTGCTGGCGCTGCTGGCGTTCCTGGCTATCGGTCCGCTGGTTGAAGGTCTGTCACACATCCTCGCGGCGGGCGTCAACCTGATGGTGCAGAATAACCTGCTGCCATTAACCTCGATCTTCGTTGAACCGGCGAAAATCCTGTTCCTGAACAACGCCATTAACCACGGCATCTTCTCGCCGCTCGGCATTCAGCAGGCCAGCGAAGCGGGCAAGTCCATTTTCTTCCTGATTGAAGCGAACCCAGGTCCGGGCATGGGCGTGCTGATGGCCTATATGTTCTTTGGTCGCGGCAGCGCGAAACAGTCGGCCGGTGGTGCAGCCATTATTCACTTCCTCGGCGGCATCCATGAGATCTACTTCCCGTATGTGCTGATGGCACCTCGTCTGCTGCTGGCAGTGATCCTCGGCGGTATGACCGGCGTCTTCACCCTGACGCTGCTCAACGGCGGTCTGGTCTCCCCTGCTTCACCGGGCTCCATCCTGGCGGTGCTGGCGATGACGCCAAAAGGCGCTTACTTCGCCAACATTGCGGCCATTGTGGCAGCCTTCGCCGTCTCCTTCGTGGTCTCTGCCATCCTGCTGAAAACCAGCAAGGTGAAAGAGGATGACGATATCGAAGCCGCGACGCAGCGCATGCAGGATATGAAAGCCCAGTCTAAAGGTCAGTCTGCAGCAGGCGCCGCGGTTGCCAGCGATGCCATGAGCGTTGAGCTGAACCATGTGCGTAAAATCATTGTCGCCTGTGATGCCGGTATGGGTTCCAGCGCTATGGGTGCTGGCGTACTGCGTAAAAAGGTGCAGGATGCCGGTTTAAGCAACGTATCGGTGACCAACACGGCGATTAACGCCCTGCCGGGTGATGTTGATCTGGTGATTACTCACCGCGATCTGACCGAGCGCGCGATTCGTCAGGCACCTCATGCGCAGCATATCTCGCTGAATAACTTCCTCGACAGCGCGCTCTACAGCACCCTGACCGAGCGTCTGGTGGCGGCGAACCGCAGCGAAGTACACCGTGAAACGGTGAAAACGGCGCTGTCTGACAGCTACGACGAAGGTAATGCGCACCTGTTTAAACTCGGTGCTGACAACGTCTTCCTCGGCCTGAGTGCCAGCAACAAAGAGCAGGCGATCCGTTTCGCCGGTGAACAGCTGGTAAAAGGCGGCTATGTTGAGCCGGAGTATATTGAAGCGATGCTGGCGCGTGAAAAACTGACGCCGACCTACCTTGGAGAGTCAATTGCGGTGCCGCACGGTACGGTCGAAGCGAAAGACCGCGTGCTGAAAACCGGCGTGGTGTTCTGCCAGTATCCGGCAGGCGTGCAGTTCGGTGATGATGCCGAAGATGTGGCACGACTGGTTATCGGTATTGCCGCCCGCAATAACGAGCATATCCAGGTGATTACCAGCCTGACCAACGCGCTGGACGATGACCGCGTGATTGAAACGCTGGCTAACACCACCAGCGTACAGGAAGTGCTGGATCTGCTGTCAGGCAAACCGCTCACCGCGTAAGCTAATGGTATTTTCCCTGGGGCGGTCAGGCCCGTCCCGATTCCTGGGGCGGGCGTGCCCGCCCCATCGTCATTTGATATGGGTCAAAAATTATGAAAGCGTTACATTTCGGAGCAGGAAACATTGGTCGGGGCTTCATCGGTAAATTACTGGCGGATGCAGGTATCGAACTGGTTTTTGCTGATGTGAATCAGGCAGTGCTGGATGCACTCAACGCGCGTCATGAGTATCCCGTTCATGTGGTTGGCGAGCAGGCCAAAGTGGAAATGGTCAAAGGCGTCAGCGCGGTCAACAGCACCAGCGACGACATCATTACCCTGATCGCTGAGGTGGATATGGTCACCACGGCGGTCGGCCCGCAGATTCTGGAGCGTATTGCAGGCAGTGTGGCTAAAGGTCTGGCAACACGCAGCGACAACGGCAACACCCGTCCGTTAAACATCATCGCCTGTGAAAACATGGTGCGCGGCACCAGCCAGCTGAAACAGCATGTGCTGAAGGCACTGCCGCAGCAGTATCACGCCTGGCTGGAACAGCATGTCGGTTTTGTGGATTCGGCGGTCGATCGCATCGTGCCTCCCTCTGAGGCGGGCAGCAGCGATCCGCTGGAAGTGACGGTAGAAACCTTCAGCGAATGGATTGTTGATAAAACCCAGTTCAAAGGCGATCTGCCGGCCATTCCGGGCATGGAGCTGACGGATAACCTGATGGCGTTCGTCGAACGTAAACTCTTTACCCTGAATACCGGTCATGCCATCACCGCCTACCTCGGCCAGCTGGCGGGTCATCAGACCATCCGTGATGCGATCCTGGATGAAAAAATCCGGGCAACGGTTAAAGGCGCGATGGAAGAGAGCGGCGCGGTGCTGATTAAGCGTTACGGTTTTGACGCGGATAAACATGCGGCCTATATCCAGAAAATCCTGGGTCGCTTTGAGAACCCTTACCTGAAAGATGACGTTGAGCGCGTTGGTCGCCAGCCGTTGCGTAAGCTGAGCGCAGGCGACCGCCTGATTAAACCGACGCTGGGCACGCTGGAGTACGGTTTACCGCACGCCTGTCTGGTGCAGGGCATTGCCGCCGCGATGCACTATCGCAGCGATCAGGACCCGCAGGCTCAGGAGCTGGCTGCCCTGCTGGCAGAAAAAGGTCCACAGGCCACGCTGGCGGAAATTTCCGGGCTGGATGCCAACAGCGAAGTTGTGACGGCTGTGGTGAGCGCCTGGCACGCTATGGCATAATGCGCGCGTGTTAGTGACGCAAGCCGGGTGCAGTTCGCCTGCGCCCAACGGCGGTATCAACCCTATGCAGGCAATAATGGAAGAGAAGCAAGCTTTTGAAAACCGGGTGCTTGAGCGCCTGAACGCCGGTCGCTCGGTGAGAAGCTTTCTGATCGCCGCTGTTGAGCTATTGGCTGAAGCGGTCAATTTGCTGGTATTGCAGGTATTCCGCAAAGATGATTATGCCGTCAAATACGCGGTGGAACCGCTGTTACTGGGCAATGGTCCGCTGGGTGAACTGTCGGTGCGGCTCAAGCTGATTTACGGACTCGGCGTCATCAGCCGGCACGAATATGAAGATGGTGAACTGCTGCTGGCGCTGCGTGAGGAGCTGGATCACGACAGTGGCGATTATCGTTTTACCGACGATGAGATTCTCGGTCCGTTCGGTGAGCTGCACTGCGTGACGGCCTGGCCGCCTGCGCCGGTATTTAACACCGACGACGCGGAGCTGCGCAGCATGCAGCAGCAGCGCTACCTGCAGATGGTACGATCTACCATGGTGCTGTCGCTCACCGAACTGATTTCCCGCATCAGCCTGAAGCAGGCGTTCAAAAAGTCCGCCAGTTAAATCCTGTCAGGTGCCGGGCCGGTGCCTGACATCGCCATAACCTAACCGGGAACATACGCCAGATTTGGTGTATCCTTTGCCTGTTTTCCTCAACGAGTTGTTGTCATGAAAGAGCAAGAAAAAAACGAAATCAAACTTCTCAGCGATAAGCTGGACGCCCTGAACCGCAAAGAGCCGCAGTTACTGGAATCGGGTGATGTCGAGAAACTGGGCGCGCTGCTGAAAGAGAAAGAGACGCTGGTCATTGAGATTGAGCGTCTGCGCGGTCAGCGGGTTGAAAAACTCAGTGCCGAGGCGCAGAAGCTGCAAAAAATGGGCTTCAGCCGCGAAATTACCAAAAAAGAGCAGGCAAATCTGGGCGCGCTGAAGAAAAGCGTGCGCGGCCTGGTGGTGGTGCATCCAATGACCGCGCTGGGACGTGAGATGGGGCTGACCGCGATGACCGGCTTCGCCAGAACCGCCTTCTGATCGGCCGATCAGGCAGCGGCCTGATCGACCCGTTGCTCGCCGGCGGTGGCATACACCTGCTCCGCCAGCGCATCCAGCATCTCATAACGACGGCGGTATTCTGCCCGCTTCTTACTGGCAATCTCTTCCAGCGTTTTACGCGGCAGTCTCAGTGGCAGCGTAAACATTCCATCCTGTCGCGCTTCACCGTTCAGTGACAGCCAGAACTCGCTGTAGCTGGCAAAGAACTTATCCCCCTTGCTGTGACGATAGCGCAGGCTTCGGAAAACGTGGGTCTCATCACCGACTGCCAGAATATTTTCCACACCGCACTGCTGCGCAACAATAAATACCACTTCCATCAACAGACGCTTCGGAAATAGACCGTGTGCCGCTTTGGTCGCCTCGCGAATAACATCATTGCTGATATGTTTCCGCGGACCCTGTAATCCACCAATTAATAAGGTGCGTTTTTTATTCTCGTTAATAATTGAGAATGAAAGCGAAGCAATAATTTCACCGTTATAACGCAGCACCAGCGTCACCTCGCCTTCCCGGTCAAAATAACCTGAACTGCAGGAGAGTAAAAACGCTTCATCATGTTTACCGTTCAGCGAAGCCAGCAGATTATCACCGGCGCTTTGCAGCAACTGGCGCAACATCGGATTCGGCAGGTTATTCATCAGGGTATAGTGATCCAGTATCGCCTGAGCGCGCGCAGCGATGCTGATACCGGAACGCAGATAGGGCCGGTGCAGCTTGGCGGGCAGCAGCCCCTGGGTGCTCATCAACAGTCCGATCTGCGGCAATTGCGACAGCTGATGTAAATAATGGGTGGTGGTCAGCGGCGATATCAGGCTTCTTAACACAAATTTCAGCCGGAAACGCTTACTCAGCCACAGCTTGTCAGGAATATATTTCCCGCTGATTAACTGAAAAAACAGCGATGCAGAAGAATCCGTGGTGGTTTCGTGAGTAGTTATAATTGACATAGTTATCGACACGCAGTGAGCAGGAATGTCACTGAGGATAAAACAACCAATGTCAACGGCAGGTTAATGTGCCGTAAGGTTAAAATTCACCGTGGTCAAAAAGCACCGTTTGTTGATTTTTGGTTTAATTTGGGGCAACGCGAATTAAAGATAAAAAAAACCGGTGAAATAAATTTCACCGGTTTTTTGTTAACGCGGGATTAACTTACTGAGCAGCAGCAAAGCGGGCTGCCGCTTCGTCCCAGTTAACCACGTTCCAGAACGCTTTGATGTAGTCAGGACGTTTGTTCTGATACTTCAGGTAGTAAGCGTGCTCCCACACATCCAGGCCAAGGATCGGGTAACCTGAAACGCCGGCGATCGCTTCGCCCATCAGCGGGTTGTCCTGGTTAGCAGTAGAGACCACCGCCAGCTTGTCGCCTTTTTTAACCAGCCACGCCCAGCCTGAACCGAAACGGGTTGCAGCCGCTTTCTCAAACTCTTCCTGGAATTTTTCTACGCTACCGAAATCTTTTTCGATCGCCGCTTTCAGGTCGCCCTGCAGCGTGGTGCCGATTTTCAGGCCTTTCCAGAACAGGCTGTGGTTAGCGTGGCCGCCAGCGTTGTTGCGCAGTGGGCCTTTTTTGTCAGCTGGCAGCTGATCCAGTTTGGTGATCAGCTCATCGACCGGCAGATTGGCAAATTCAGTGCCTTCCAGCGCCGCGTTCGCGTTGTTCACATAGGTCTGGTGATGTTTAGTGTGATGGATTTCCATCGTCTGCTTGTCGAAATGCGGTTCCAGTGCGTCGTATGCGTAAGGCAGGGATGGCAGTGAATAACTCATGTTCTTCCTCTCCATTTAGTATTTGAGCAGCACGACGAATTCGGGACGTGCCGCGTAAGCAGTCGAATCATTATAGTTAAATTCATGTAGCGTAAAAGGGTAATCAATGCCCTATTAACCATAAGGATTTGAGGAATATGGCAAAAGCAACCCGTTGTTTTTACTGACTGCCGCCTCAGATGCGCCTTTTCAGGCCGCCCGGCTCGTCTCTCTCAGGGCCGTAACAACGGCGACAGCGCCCCTTTTGCCCGCCAGGGATCAGCGCCCCAGCTCGCGCAGCGCGCTATCCAGCGCCCCGACCAGCCAGTCGATGTCGCTCTCCTGAAACGCCAATGGCGGACGCAGTTTCAGCACATTCCCATACGGACCGGCCACCGATGTCAGCACCCGATGCTCACGCAGTTTCTCAATCAGGTCCAGCGCCAGCGCTTTGTCTGGCGTTTTGCTGTCACGATCGGTCACCAGTTCAAAGCCGATAAACAGCCCGGCGCCGCGCACATCCCCGACGCAGTCATAACGGTCCATCAGGCTGCGCAGTTCGGCCAGCAGTTTCGCGCCCACCACACGGCTGTGTTCCTGCAAGCCCTCTTCGGTGATCACGTTCAGCACCGCCTGCGCCGCGGCCATCGCCACCGGATTACCGCCAAAGGTATTGAAGTAAGGAATCGAATCGCTGAAGGCGGCCAGCACCTCACTTTTTGCCAGCAGACCCGATACCGGAATGCCATTCCCCATCGGTTTACCGGTCGTGATGATATCCGGCACCACATCGTGACGACCAAAGCCCCAGAACGCATCGCCGGTGCGACCAAAGCCGGGCTGCACTTCATCGGCGATAAAGATACCGCCGTTGGCATGAACGACGTCCACTGCCCGCTTCAGGAAACCGCGCGGGTCAGGCAGTACGCCGTCAGAAGAGAAAATAGAGTCTGCCAGAAAACCGGCAAATTTAATGCCGTGCGCCGCCATGTCATCAATCTGCTGCTGAATCTGGTCGGCAAACCATTCGCCCAGATCGGGCGCATCAACCCGATAAGCATCCGGCGGCATCACCAGCCGGGTGGTAGCCGCCAGCGGCTGTCCGCTGCCAAGCGCCGGTGAAGCGCCGGAGGTGAGCTCACTGGTGCCGTGATAGGCCTCCTGACTGACGATAATGCCGCTGCCGCCGCTAAAAGCGCGCGCCACGCGGATCGCCAGATCGTTCGCCTCAGAACCGGTACACATGTACATGGCGCGATCGATCGCCGCAGGAGTGGTGGCCAGCAACGCTTCACTGTAATCGAGAATATTTTCATGCAGATAGCGGGTATGGGTGTTCAGCATTTTCATCTGCTGCGTCACCGCCTCAATCACCGCCGGATGGCAATGACCAATGCTCGCCACGTTGTTATAAACGTCAAGATACTTGTCGCCTGCCGCATCCCACAGATACTGCCCTTCACCGCGCACCAGGTGCACCGGCTTGCGATAGAACAGGCGATAAGATTCGCCGAGCACTTTGCTGCGTTTTTCGGTCATCCTGCGCGTGTCGCTATCCAGCGCATCCGCATGTTCAGCACGAAAACTGTTGGTATCCATAATGGTGGAACGCGTGGCCATGGTAACTCCCGTTGCGAGGTGAAGTGGTTGAGGCTGATAACCCATCATGCCTGCCTGCGCTAAAAATGCAACCAAATACACAAATACAACCAAATACACATGACGACATCCGGGTACTCAGGTAAGCTTAGTCACTGATTCAGCCGACTTTCGCACTGCGCGCAATAAGGAATGACCATGCTGCAGGAAACGCGCCTTCAGCGCATCCGGGCGCTGCTGACCCACTTAAATCAGGTCAGTACCGAGCGCATCATCCGGGAACTGGGCGTATCACGGGAAACCGCGCGCCGCGATATTATTGAGCTGGAAGCGCTGGGGCTGGCACGCCGCGTTCACGGCGGTCTGGTGGCGATCGAGACGCCGCCTGAGCCGCCGCTGACCGTGCGGCGTACGGTGCAGGCGAGAGAAAAACGCGCCATTGCCCGGGCGGCGGCAGATCTGTTGCAGCCGGGTCAGACGCTGTTTCTGGATGCAGGCAGCACCACCACGCTGCTGGCGGAGGAGCTACGCGCCCTGTCGGGCCTGACCATCCTCACTAACAGCCTGCAGGCTGCGCTGGCGCTTAGCGCCGGAGAGGAGCATGACGTGCTGGGGAATGAGATTATTTTGCTGGGCGGGACGTTGTCAGCCGGCGCGCAGCAGACGCGCGGCGAAATAACCGTGGCGGAGATCGTACGTTATCGTGCCGACGTTGCGCTACTGTCGCCGGTCGGGATTGAGGCGAGTCGCGGCGCCACCAGCTTCCATCCACACGAAGCGGCGATTGCCCGGGCGATGGTGCAGCAATCCGCCGCGACGATCCTGCTGGCCGATCACAGTAAGCTGGGCGTGGTCAGCCGTACGGTTTACGCCGCACCGCAGGCGATCGCCACGCTGATTACCGATGGCGGCGCTGAGGCCTCCACTGCGCTGGCGGCGCTGCAACAGGCACTGCCGCAGGTGATAGTGGTTTAAATCAGGCGTTGTGGATGGCTGTAAATGGTGGCGCGTCCCGGCTTGCTGAAGCCGACCAGCGTCAGGTTGCAGCGCTCAGCGACCTCCACCGCCAGCCGGGTGGCGGCCGAGACGGCAAACAGGATTTCGACGCCGCACATGGCGGATTTTTGCACCATTTCGTAGCTGGCGCGGCTCGATACCAGCACCGCGCCCTCGCCCCAGACGGACTGGCTGCGATAGCCCAGCAGCTTATCCAGCGCCACATGGCGGCCCACATCCTCACAGCCGCCCGCCAGCTCTCCATCCGGCTGTACCCACGCGGCGGCATGGGTACAGCCGGTTTTCTGTCCAACCGGCTGGTAATTTTTCAGTTGCCCCAGCGCCCGATCCAGCTGCGCCAGCGCGAAGGTCTGGGTAAACGGTAACGGCGCCAGCGGTTTACCAATCTGATCCAGCTGTTCGACACCGCAAACGCCACAGCCGGTACGGCCAGCCAGCGCACGACGCTGCGCTTTCAGCGCCATAAAGCGACGACTGGAAAGCTCAATCTGCACCTCGATACCGTGACAACCCGGCACCACATCCATGCCGAAAATATCCTCTGGCGCGTCAATAATGCCTTCCGACAGCGAAAATCCCAGCGCAAAGGCCTCCAGATCTTTTGGCGTGGTCATCATCACAACGTGGGAGATGCCGTTATAGACCAGCGCCACCGGCACCTCTTCCGCCAGCCAGTCAGGCTGAGCCACCGCGAGGTCAGCGCGCTGCCACACCAGCGTTTCGCTGATACCTGCCTGAGTTGTTAAATCTTCGCCGGGAGTTTGCAGAATAGCTTTCAAGGAGTACGACCTGTTGTTAACAAATAATGAAATGCGGCTGTTCGCGCTGTCGGGTTAAACGGCAACGACAGCCACTAATTTTGCCCTCACACCGGGTACAGCGCAAATAAACCACAAGGCATTTGATGCGGTTATTTATCGCCGGATCGCCCCAGCCACGCCCGCTGGCGGCAGAATGCGAATGATTATTTCTCCCGATTTAACATTCGTGAGCATTCAGGAGCCGTAATTTTGGCCCGCCGCTGAAAATTGTCTTGCGCAGTAAATCCGTTGCTAAAAAATTTTAACAAAATGTAAATGCCGGATTACTAATGCCTAACCTCTTGACCCTGGTCAACTTACAGGCAGATAGGGCTGCTATTTTGCAAGGCTTCGCAATGGAGCCAATAAAGAAGAACGAAAATGCAAATTAACAGACGGAGTTTCTTTAAACTCTGCGCCGGCGGTTTAGCGGGCACCAGCGCAGCATTATTAGGTTTCGCCCCGGCAACGGCGTTAGCCAGCGTCCGGGAATATAAACTGATCCGCGCCAGAGAGACGCGTAATAACTGCACCTACTGCTCGGTGGGCTGCGGCATGCTGATCTACAGCCTGGGCGACGGCGCGAAAAACGCCAGCGCCTCGATTTACCACATTGAAGGCGATCCCGATCATCCGGTCAGCCGCGGTTCTCTCTGCCCGAAAGGCGCAGGCGTGCTCGACTTTATCCACAGTGAGCAGCGGCTGAAGTACCCGGAATACCGCGCGCCAGGCAGCGATAAATGGCAGCGCATCAGCTGGAATGAGGCCTTTGAGCGCATCGCCCGGCTGATGAAGCAGGATCGCGACGCCCATTTCCAGACCACTAACGCTGCCGGCGTCACGGTTAACCGCTGGCCGACCACCTCGATGTTATGTTCTTCGGCCGCCAGCAATGAGACTGGCCTGCTCGACCACAAATTTGCCCGCGCGCTCGGTATTCTGGCGCTGGAAAACCAGGCCCGGCTGTGTCACGGTCCGACGGTTGCCGCGCTGGCACCCAGCTTTGGTCGCGGTGCAATGACCAATAACTGGAACGACATTAAGAACGCCAATGTGGTGCTGATCATGGGCGGTAATCCAGCCGAAGCGCATCCGGTCGGGTTTAAATGGGTCATCGACGCCAAAATCCATAATCAGGCGCAGGTGATTGTGGTCGATCCACGCTTTAACCGTTCCGCCGCCGTGGCCGATTTCTACGCGCCTATACGCGCCGGTAGCGACGTGGTGTTCCTGATGGGGGTGATCAACTATCTGCTGCAGCATGACCACATTCAGCATGAGTACGTGCGGGCCTTCACCAACGCCGCGCTGATTGTTGATGAGGGCTACAGCTTCAGCGACGGTCTGTTCAGCGGTTACGATGCCGCCACCCGCCAGTACGATCGCCAGAGCTGGCACTATGCGCTGGATGAAGCGGGTCATGCGCAACGCGATGAGAGCTTCAGCCACCCGCGCTGCGTGCTCAACCTGCTGAAAGCCCACGCCAGCCGCTATACCCCGGAAATGGTGGCACGCCTGTGCGGTACGGCGCAGGAGAGTTTCCTCGCGGTCTGCCAGCAGCTTGCTGCCACCAGCGTGCCCGATCGTACCACGACCATTCTCTATGCGCTGGGCTGGACCCATCACACCAACGGCTCGCAGATTATCCGCACTGCCGCGATGATCCAGTTGCTGCTCGGTAATATTGGTATGCCTGGCGGCGGTATCAATGCGCTGCGCGGCCACTCCAACGTGCAGGGTTTTACCGATCTTGGTCTGCTGTCGCAAAGCCTGCCGGGCTACCTGCCGCTGCCGTCAGAAAAAATGACCACTCTGGCGAGCTATCTGCAGAAAGCCACGCCGGCGGCGTCCCTGCCGGGCCAGGTCAACTACTGGCAGAACAGCGATAAGTTTTTCGTCAGCCTGATGAAGAGCTTCTATGGCGATAACGCCACGGCAGAAAATCAGTGGGGCTACGACTGGCTGCCTAAGTGGGACAAAAGCTACGACTGCATGGCGCAGGCTGAGATGATGGAACAGGGCGAGCTGAACGGCTGCCTGATTCAGGGCTTTAACCTGCTGGCCGCCTTCCCGGATAAAAATAAAGCGGTTCGGGCCCTTTCCCGACTGAAATATATGGTGGTGATCGACCCGCTCAGCACCGAAACCGCCAGCTTCTGGCAACATCATGATGAGTTTAACGACGTCGATCCGGCCAAAATCCAGACCGAAGTGTTCCGTCTGCCCTCTTCCTGTTTCGCCGAAGAGTCGGGATCGGTGGCTAACTCGTCGCGCTGGTTACAGTGGCACTGGGCTGCCGCTGAGCCGCCGGCTGAAGCGCTGCATGATGGCAAAATCCTCGGCAATCTGTTTTTGCGTCTGCGCGACCTTTATCGCCAGGAAGGCGGGACCGCACCTGAACCGTTGATGGCGATGCGCTGGGATTACCAGGACCCCGCGGACCCCTCACCGGAAGAGGTGGCGCAGGAGAGTAACGGCCGCGCGCTGGCGGATATCTACGATGACAGCGGTAAGCTACTGCTGAAGAAAGGCCAGCAGCTCAACGGCTTTTCGGAACTGCGTAATGACGGTACCACCGCCAGCGCCTGCTGGATCTACGCAGGCAGCTGGACGCCGCAGGGCAATCAGATGGCGCGACGCGATAACGCCGATCCTTCCGGGCTGGGCGCGGTCTCCGGCTGGGCCTGGGCCTGGCCCGCTAACCGGCGCATTCTCTACAACCGCGCCTCTGCCGATAGCCAGGGTAAAGCCTGGGACCCGCATCGCCGCCTGATTGAGTGGGACGGTGCGCGCTGGCAGGGCATCGATGTGCCGGACTATCCGGTAACCCTGGCACCGCAACAGCAGGCCGGGCCCTTTATCATGCAGCCCGACGGCCTGGGTCATCTGTTTGCGCTGGATAAAATGGCGGATGGCCCGTTCCCGGAACACTATGAACCGATGGAAAGCCCGCTGAGTGATAATCCGCTGCATCCGCAGCAGCGTCACAGCCCGGTTGTCCGGCTGTTCCGCAACGATGCTGCCAGTCTGGGTGAGGCCGCGGATTACCCCTGCGTGGCGACCACCTACTCGATCACTGAGCTGTTCCGCCACTGGACCAAACATGCCTTGCTGAACGCCATTGCCCAGCCGGAGCAGTTTGTCGAAATTGGCGCTGAGCTGGCCGAAGAGAAAGGGATTCGCGCCGGTGACCGCGTTAAGGTCTCTTCACGCCGCGGCTACATCAAAGCCAAAGCGGTGGTGACGCGCCGACTGCCGCGTCTGATGATTGACGGTAAGCCGGTCGATACCGTGGGCATTCCCTGTCACTGGGGCTTTGAAGGCACAACGCGCAAAGGCTTTCTCGCCAACACGCTGACGCCTTCGGTTGGCGATGCCAACTCACAGACCCCGGAATACAAGGGATTTTTAGTGAAAGTGGAAAAAGCGTAACGGTGGATGACAATGGCTTACCAGTCACAAGATATTATTCGTCGCTCAGCGACCAATGGATTTACCCCGCCGCCGCAGGCGCGCGATCATCAGCGCCAGGTCGCAAAATTAATCGACGTCACCACCTGCATCGGCTGTAAGGGCTGTCAGGTCGCCTGCTCCGAATGGAACGACATTCGCGATGAGGTCGGACATAACGTTGGGATCTATGACAACCCCACCGATTTAAGCGCCAAATCCTGGACGGTGATGCGCTTCTCCGAAGTGGAAGAGAACGGCAAGCTGGCGTGGCTGATCCGCAAAGATGGCTGTATGCACTGCGCCGATCCCGGCTGCCTGAAGGCCTGCCCTTCGGCGGGCGCGATCATTCAGTACGCCAACGGCATTGTCGATTTCCAGTCAGAACAGTGTATTGGCTGCGGCTACTGCATCGCCGGCTGCCCGTTCAACGTGCCACGGCTGAACAAAGAGGATAACCGCGCCTACAAATGCACCCTGTGTGTCGATCGCGTCAGCGTCGGCCAGGAACCGGCCTGTGTGAAAACCTGCCCGACCGGTGCCATTCATTTCGGCAGTAAAAGCGACATGCTGACGCTGGCCGCCGAGCGGGTTGCTGAACTGAAAGCACGCGGTTACGCCCAGGCGGGCGTCTACAACCCGGCAGGCGTGGGCGGAACACATGTGATGTATGTGCTGCATGACGCCAGTCAGCCGCAGCGTTATCACGGGTTACCTGCCGATCCGCATATCAGCCCAACCGTCACCTTCTGGAAAGGCATCTGGAAACCGCTGGCCGCCGTCGGCTTTGCCGCCACCTTCGCGGCTTCGCTGTTCCACTATGTCGGCGTGGGCCCGAATCGGGTCGAAGAGCATCACGATGACGACGACGATCGTCCGGAGGAGCGCAAATAATGAAACATTCCGATCGCCTGGTGCGTTACCGCGCTGTGGAACGCATTAATCACTGGATTGTCGCCTTATGCTTTGTCATGGCGGCACTGAGCGGGTTAGGTTTTTTCTTTCCCTCATTTAACTGGCTGATGCAGATATTTGGCACGCCACAGCTGGCGCGTATCCTGCATCCGTTTGTTGGCGTAGTGATGTTTGCCGCCTTTATGCTGATGTTTTTACGCTACTGGCGACATAATCTGATCAACCGCGATGACCTCTACTGGGCGAAAAATATCCACCGTATTGCCCTGAATGAAGAGGTCGGTGATACCGGTAAATATAACTTTGGTCAGAAGTGTGTGTTCTGGGCTGCTATCATCAGCTTAGTATTGCTGCTTGTCAGCGGCATTGTGATCTGGCGACCTTACTTCGCGGGCGCGTTCACTATTCCGCTGATCAGACTGGCGTTAGTGGTGCATTCGGTGTCGGCTACCGCACTGATCGTGGTCATCATGGTGCATGTCTATGCCGCGCTGTGGGTCAAAGGCACGCTGACGGCGATGATTGAGGGCTGGGTCAGTTCAGACTGGGCCAGACACCACCATCCACGCTGGTATCGTGAGCAGCGTAATCCGCCTATAAAACAGGAAAAACGCCCCTGATGAGCATTCGCATTATCCCGCAAGATCAGCTGGAGAAGAGCGAAAAAACAACGGCGGAGATGATTCCGCCGTTACTTTTTCCACGGCTGAAAAACCTGTATAGCCGTCGTGCTGCGCGACTGCGTGACCTGGCGGCTAAAAATCCTCTGGGCGACTACCTGCGTTTTGCTGCGGTGATCGCCGAAGCGCAGGAAATTGTGCTGTATGACCATCCGCTGCATATGGACCTGCGGGCGCGGCTGGAAGAGAGCGCCCGCGAGGGCAAGCCGCCACTGGATATCCACACGCTGCCACGCGACACGCACTGGCAGCGGTTACTGCACTCGCTGATTGCGGAACTAAAGCCTGAGATGAGCGGCCAGGCGCTGGCGGTGCTGGAGAATCTGGAGAAAGCCTCTGCCACGGAACTGGAAACGCTGGCCAGCGCCCTGTTTGCCGGCGAGTATGCCAGGGTGAGCAGCGACAAAGCGCCGTTTATCTGGGCCGCGCTGGCGCTGTACTGGGCGCAGATGGCCGCGATGATCCCAGGCAAAGCGCGTGCTGAGATGGGCGATCAGCGGCAGTTTTGTCCGGTGTGCGCCAGTATGCCGGTCGCCAGTGTGGTCCACATGGGCAACCACGACGGCGCGCGGTATCTGCACTGCAACCTGTGCGAAAGTGAGTGGTATGTGGTGCGCAGCAAATGCACCCAGTGTGAACAGACCCGCGACCTGCACTACTGGTCGCTTGACAGTGAACATGCGGCGGTGAAAGCGGAGAGTTGTGGCGACTGCGGCACCTATCTGAAGATACTCTATCAGGAAAAAAATCCGGCTATCGAACCGGTCGCCGACGATCTGGCGTCGCTGGTGCTGGATGCCCGGATGGAGCAGGAAGGCTTTGCCCGTAGCAGCCTCAACCCCTTTATGTTTCCTGGCGAATCGTAGCTAACCTGGAGGAACCCGATGAAACTGATTGGCAGCTATACCAGCCCGTTTGTGCGTAAGATTTCGATCATTATGCTGGAAAAAGGCATTATCTTTGAGTTCGTTAACGCATCGCCTTACAGCGATGACAGTCACGTTCCGCACTACAATCCGCTGGGAAAAGTTCCGGCGCTGGTGGCTGACGATCAACAAATCTGGTTCGATTCCAGCATCATCGCGGAGTTTCTCGAACTACGCAGCGATGCGCCCGCCCTGCTGCCTGCCGATCCCCATCAGTCACTGCAGATCCGTCAGCTGGAGAAGCTGGCAGATGGCGTCAGCGACGCCGCGCTGGTGATTGTGCGTGAGCAGATGCGGCCAGGCGATCAGCAGTCGGAAGAGGTGCTGCTGCGTAACCGCGAGAAGATCCAGCGCAGTCTCGATATGCTGGAGAAAATCGCCGCAGAGGGAAAATGGCTCAATAACGGCCAGCTCAATCTGGCTGATATCGCCACCGGCTGTATGATCGGCTACCTCAATTTTCGTCGCGTAGTGCCGAACTGGTGCGTGGAACGACCTGCGCTGGTAAAACTGGCCGAGACGCTATTCCAGCGCGAGAGCTTTGCACGGACAACGCCGCCTGCGGCGTGACGGATTGCTGAGCCAGACTTGCCGACGCGGTAAAATGGCGTTCGGCAAGGTATTCTGATGTCACTCTATTGCCGGATATAGACGGAATCCACCAGCACTAACAGCCGATATACCCGATGAATGACCAGAATAGTATGAAGAGACTACGTATTCTGGCTTTCAGCTATCCATCTTTGCGCCTCGTTATTCCCGAGCAGTTCTCTTCGGTTTATCTCCTGTAAGATCTTTTCAGGCACATGTTCTGCATCAGATATTATTGGATTAGGAACGATTATCTGGCTTGCATTTTCATAGCCGGGCGCCCATAAATTGTTATTATCTGATACCTGTTTATAAACAGAAATCAACCTCTTCTTCCATGCTGCGGAAATATGTACAACAGCAGTATCTGGCGATATAACTATATCAGCCTCATGAATCAGCGCCATCATATGGTGCAATGTACTAAAGGGATTGATAACTGCATTATCAGGGAGTGGGATCGTTAATTCTCGTCGGTGATCAAGTACAATGAACCTGATGCCAGATGAATTCTGGTTTATCCTATTAATGATATCTGACAACTGCTTTTGCGAGAAATTTCTCTCCGGACATCCGGCAAAAGCATTGACGATCACTTTCGTCGCATGCTTCATGTCTTTAAGAAAATGCTTTACTTCGCTGAGGACGATACCCGGAATAGGCAGGTGATAGGCAACTGGATCGATCGCATTGATATTTAAAAAATCAGTAATCAAACAAAAAGCGTTAGTGACATGCTTTTCCTCAACGTTAAATGCAATAGTGTGATTATAATGATTAATAAAATTCTTTTTATTTAAACCGATAGCAAACCTTGCATTAATCTGTCGTAAAAGCCTTATCCGGTGTACGGGCGTCTCGAATAAGCAGAGGTCAATAATCAGATCGTAATTATTCTCTTTGAGCACTTTAACCACTGATTTTGCAACGTTGTGATTAAATCCTTTCAGAAAGCACTCATTAGTGCTCTCTTCTGCTTCATAGACGTTTCGGATACAGGGATTATCTTTAATCACCATGCTGGTTGCTTTAGTCAGCAGTAAATCAACGCTGTAACCTGCCTCATAAAGACATTTTATAAGCGGTGTAGAAACCACTAAATCACCAATTTTCCCTTCATTTCGCAAAAGCAATATCGTTTTAACCGAGGTAAGATCAATGGCTTTTTTTTTGCGATTGTCCCATAGCATTTTAGCAATATATATCCTGGCGTTAATTTTCACCTGTTTGAGATAATAATTCTTTCTTCTGTTCCACTGTCTTAATCGGGTAATAAATAAATCCGGATATATAAAAAACAATCTTTTCTTCATGATGCCCTCCATTTTACGTGAATGTTATCCATTACTCATGAGCAGGAAGATAAAATACATAAAACAAATGGATAAAAACATCATGTAAAGCACAAACCATAAGGTTTACGTTTTTTATTGCCAATGGGTGTTTCATGATTGTTGTGCAATTTTTAAATATTTTTTGAATGGTCGGTAAATCGATACGATAAACCCCTGGCCTTTTATCCAGCCGGATTTGAGACGGGTTAGCATCATTTCCAATATTAGTGGTGCCCTGGATCAGCTATTCCTGGGTAATACGCAGCCGGTACAGGCATCAATCAGTTTCTAGTTTTTTTTGCTGATCTCGATGTACATTCTAAACACGCCCTGACAGCCACCACCCGATGCTTCAAATTCAGAGAGTTCTGTATCAAAGTCCTGGCTTCTGTGGTGTGCAAATTATTATTCTCAATTGCATTTTTAACCTCTGCGCACCCGCTAGAGCATTTGCCGTACAGTCCCCCACGACTCCGCCCGCACGACCCGCTGCTGACGTCCCCAGCGCAATCATTGTCTGACGCTGCTCTTAGTCCAGGTCCTCACGCTTAACGCCCGGCTACATCTGCTGTGCGAAGTACTCGCCCATTACTGCGCCCGAGGCGCCCGTCAGGGCTGAGTTGCCCGCCGCATACGAGGTCACCGCACCCAGCACCGCGTACGCCATCAGGTTCGCCTGGACATTGACCTTACCGTTCGCATCTGTTGTCAGCTCATGTATCTTTTCCGCCAGGTACGGCGCTGCCGCCCCTGCTGCTGTTTTTGCTGTCGGTGCTCTGCGTGTTCCGTGCCGACTGCAGCAGGATGTCCCGCTATGCATCAAGCCCCATGTCGCCGCTCTGCGCCGTACCGTTTTTGCCGGTTGCCGTGACGGTCAGGTTCCGGCCCGCAGTCAGCGTGCTGCCCTGCTACTGGAAGCTCGCGGTACGCGTCTCGCTTTTCGACGACTGGCTGCCGTACGAGGCGCTGATAACGTCACCCTCCCGCCCGATCACCGTCACGCTCTGCTGCCCGCTGAAGGTACTGCCAGTGCTGGCCTCACAATCCTAATCGTGCAGGCTGCGCATTTTATCAGCACTGAAGATCCTGTCATTACCCGTTAAGGTAAAGAGGCGATAAAGATTTTGCAGACAGATTAAAAGCTGGCTGATGTGGATTCAAAGCAGGAAAATCAGCCCTCTTACAGGTACATATAACATCAGGAAGAAGGGATACACACAAATCAGGCAAAAGGAGAAAAAAATCTGTTTTTCAGAGACGCCTCTCAATCTATTACCTGACTTCCAACGGGTTTATATAGAAGAAGGTGTATATTTGAACAGGAGAAAACAGAGAAGGGAGAACGTAACGAGAGATTTTTAGCGCGTCTGCTACGGGTTGCACCCCGTAACAGACGCTGACCACAACTAACTGATTGGGAGTTAATTATGGCTAACACGCATCATAAGTCAGGGACCCGTACGTCCACAACCGCCGCTGGTGAATCGCGGGCATATTATTACAGAGTGGGATACCGGCCTAATAAAGGCCAGCCGAACCCGCTGCCGCAGCTCACCATCAAGGGCCGCTGGCTGGAAGCGCTGGGATTTACGACCGGGCAGAAGAACGAGGTGATCCCGGCTGCGGGGCAGCTGATTATCCGGCTGGCTGAGGTTTAATCGGCAGATAAAAATATCCCGGCTCGATTGAAGTGCACCCCTACTCGTTGGATATCCAACGAGTAGGGGGGTGCACTTCAGATTGGCTGAGCTCCCAACTGATTACACTGAGCTTTTTTGTAACTGACTCACTATTTTACTTATTGTATTTTCTGGCAATGTTTTTTCATTTATATGCTTACCATCATCTGTACTCCAGAGCAGACGATCTCCTGTACTTGTTTTGAGGAGGTACAGGTAACAAGCATTATCTTCCATAGCAGTACATGTCATATCGAATAATCCATCAATCAGTTCAGTACCATCGCCGGTAAAATAGCTTTCTGCATTCCTATATAAACTATCAGCATCGATACTCAAATCATTTATACAAAGCTCATCCAATGGTGCATTACAATAAAAACTAAACGTAGTTTTTAACTCTACAGGCTCGATAGCATGAAACAGCCTTTCACCATCTATATATAGTGAAAAAACCCCATTTCTCCACGTATCTCCAGGGATATTCCAGGCTTCAACTACATCAAATTGAAGCGCAAAACTAAATGGATCACCATAGATCATTTTATTTTCACTCCAAGCTGTTTCTGTACATCACTGGGTATCTGTTTCCCAGTTAATGGATTTTTTTCATCACCAGAACTCCCATTCCAATGATATTCACCATTTGTACCTTCAAAACGGTGAACATTACCTTTACTATCAACAGAAAACCTGACTTCCTTATTTGGATATTTTTTTGAGCTTGAAACAGAAGACTCAAATAATTTCAAAGAATCTTGAGGTTCAATTCCTGCATTAGGTCTATTACCTAATTGTCCAGCAGTATGCTTGGGATTTGATTTATAAACCAAGCCATTCGAAGCTACTGTCGCCTTCGGAGTCGGTAATGCACTGCCTTTCCCAGCCTTATTCATCCCGCCCAGTGCACTTAGCGCCACGCCCGCAATAATATCCGCCTGAGCCTGATCAAGGCCATATTTCGCCATGATCTGCTCTGACACGTTATTGCTGGCAACGATCCCGTCTGCGTCCATCTGGTGCGCCCAGGTTGCTGTCAGATCGTAGACCATCTTGATCGGGATATCTTCGCCCATTGCCCGATCTATTGCCTGTTTCACCGCCATGCTGTCGGCCAGCACATCGCCGTATTTCTGCTGGCAGGTCGCCGGGCTGGTTACGCAGTCGCTTATAAGCTGATTCTGCTGTGCGGTACTCAGTTCTTCGTACTTAGTAATAATACCGCTACAGTCACCGCCGCCAGCCTGACACTGCTTCATTTCAGCAGACCAAGTATCTATCTGCTTGCTGCTTAGATGATTATTCTCAACAGCATTTTTTCCCGCCTGAGCCCCCGCCACCGCATCCGCCGTGCTGTCACCAACCACGCCGCCCGCCAGACCCGCCGCCAGCGTACCCAGCGCACTTATCGTCTGCCGCTGCTCCTCAGACAGGTCACTGCGCTTAACCCCCGGATACAGCTGCTGCGCGATATACTCACCCATTGCCGCGCCCGAGGCGCCCGCCAGCGCCGAGTTGCCCGCCGCATACGAGGTTACCGCACCCAGCACCGCGTGCGCCATCAGGTTCGCTTCGGTATTAACCTTGCCGTTCGCGTCCGTGGTCAGCTCGTGTATCTTTTCCGCCAGGTACGGTGCCGACGCGCCGCTTATCGCCTGCGCCACGTTCCCGCCCGACAGGCCCTGCACCGCCGCCGTCACCGCGCTGATGGCCCGCTGCACCTTACCGCCGGTACCGAATCCGCTGTCGGCGAACGCCTGATTGTAGAAGTTGCTGTAAACCTGTTTACTGACGTCGTCTGCGCTGTACTGCTTCGTCGGATCCTTGGCTTTAAGCTCAGCCAGCGCCCTGTCGCGGTCGGTCTGCGTGACGCCGGACATCTTATCGTTCGCCTTCCGGGTTGCGATGATCTCACCCTGCGTCCGCGCAATATCGCCCGCCTGGCTGCCGATTTCCCCTATCAGCTGAGCCGCCTTCAGCCGGTTCTGCTCCTTCTCCTTGTCGAAGATGGTCTCAAGACCCGGATTCGCATTTTCCACGTCGCGGCTTAAATCTGCAACGTCCTGCGCCTGTTTTTCCTTATCGCGGATAACGATGGTGCCTTCGCTCACCGCCGACTTCGTAGTGGAGTCCGCGCTGCCGCTGTCGTTCAGTCCCGCCAGCATCCCGTTCGCCATGTTGCCGGCGAACTGACCGCCCACGCTGCCGCCGGTGCTGATGCCCGCGCTCTGGTGCTCCACCTTATAGTCCGCGTGGTTCTCAATATCGCCGAAGCCCAGCGTGCCGGTGTCCAGCCGGTTTTTATCCGCCGTCGCCGTACTCGCGATGACCGCCCCGTCGAGCTGGGTGTGCTCACCCACGGTCACGTCAAAGCCGCCCTTCCCGGCGAAGATGCCGGTCTGCTCCGCCACGCTCTGCCAGGTGCTGTGCATCTTATCCCGGCTCACGTTCGCCGACCCGGTCATTGAGCCGAAGGTGACGCTGCCGCCCGCGCTGGTGCTCTGCTGTCTGCTGTCGTAGCGGTCGCTGTCCTGCTCCGAGGCCAGCGTCAGGTTGCGGCCCGCGTCCACCTTCACGCTCTCACCGCTGGCCTGCGCGCCCCTGAGCGTGGTGTCGCGCCCGCTGGTCAGGCTGAGCCGGTTGCCCGCGTCCAGCGTGGTCTCGCTGTGCGTCAGCCCGTTGCCTTTTTCACTGCCCTTCGCCGCGTTGACGCTCGCCGACACGCTGATGCCGTAGCCGCCCGACCCCGCGCCGATACCGACGCCGGCGCTGCCGCCTTTGCTGCTGTTTTTGCTGTCGGTGCTCTGCGTGTTCTGCCCCGACTGCAGCAGGATGTCCCGCGACGCATCAAGCCCCAGGTCGCCGCCCGCCTTCAGCTGGCTGCCGGTGATGCTGATGTCGCCGCTCTGCGCCGTATCGTTTTTGCCGGTTGCCGTGACGGTCAGGTTCCGGCCCGCCGTCAGCGTGCTGCCCTGCGACTGGCTGCTCTCGGTACGCGTCTCGCTTTTCGACGACTGGCTGCCGTACGAGGCGCTGACGCCGATGGTGTTGCTCCCGCCTTCTCCGCCGTTCTGCAGCCCGTCCATCTGAGCCGCCTGTGCCGCCTGCACCCCATTCAGCGCCGCCTGGGTGTTCTGCAGCGCGCTGACCCGACCGTCGCCCGACTTCCTGGCCTGCTGCGCGCTGCTCACCGCCGTGTTGAGCGCGCTGCCCGCCGTGCCTGACAGGGCGATGCTCAGACCGCTCTGTTTCTGCTCGAAGGTTTCCTTACGGCTGCGTGAATCAACGCCCGGGTCGACAGTTACGCTGTCGCCCGTCAGGTTCAGGTCCTGACCCGCCACCAGGTCTGCGCCGCCGACGTGCAGCCGGTTGCCCGCCGTGATGTTCACGCTGCCCTGGCTGCTGCCGACGGTGCTGACGCTCTGGCTCTGGGTCGTGCCCTTCTCATCGATTTCATGGCGGGTGGACTGCTTGCCGATAGTGAAGCCGATGCCGCCGCTGCCCAGCAGCCCGCTCTTTTTCTTTTCTTTCAGCTGGTAGTGGCTGTCGGTCTCGGTTGCCGCGCCGATCTCCACGTCGCGCCCGGCCCGCAGACTGACGTCCCGATCGGCAGCCACCGCCGATCCGGTCACCGTCAGGTCGCGTCCGGCGATGACCGTGACGCTTTCGCCGCTCAGCAGGCTGCCGTTCTCACGGGTGGTAACGTCCCGCGTCACGCTGTGACCGCTGCTTTTTTTCAACAGACTTTTATTCTCTGAGCGCTCTTCGCTGTAAAACGACTCACGTTCGGTGGCGCTGTTCAGCACCACGTCCCGCTTCGCCTGCAGCCCGACAGCGCCCTGTTCGCTGTGAAGCGTACTGCCAGTGACGGTAACGTCGTTCTCCCGCCCGATCACCGTCACGCCCTGCTGCCCGCTGAAGGTGCTGCCGGTGCTGCTCTCACGTGTGCTTTCCTCCTCGCGGTGGCTGCGGGTATTGCCTTCGCGCTTGTTCTCGCTGTCCTGAGCTAACAGGCTGGCGCGCGCATCTTTAATGGTGACGTTCTGCGCGCTGACGCCAATGCGGCCCCCGGTACTGTCGACCTGCGCGCCTTCGGCCAGCAGGTTATTACCCGCCACCAGCGTCACACCCTGAGCGCCGCTCAGGGTGCTGAGCAACAGACGATCTTCCTGGCGACTGTTGCTGACCGACGAGGTGCGGCTGTCAGCCTCAAGATGGGTGGTATTGGTGGTGGTTTCAGCCCTGATAGTGATATCGCCCGCTGCCTGCACATCGAGCTGGCCGCCAGCATTGGCCTGACTGCCGGTGAGTGTGACGTCCCGCCCGGCTGAGAGAAGGAGATTGCCTCCGGCGTTGAGTTCACTGCCGAGCGCCTGCTGCCATTCACCACTAACATGCGCCAGCCGTGAACCAGCCTCTTCCATGCCGTCGCGGGTACGGTTCCCCATCGAGCCCGATATGAAAGCAAGATCCGCGGTATGGCTGCTTTTCGCAGCGGTAATGGTCAGGTCGTTGCTTGCCAGCAAGCTGAGATTATCGGTGGCATCCAGCTTCGCTCCAGCGAGCGTTATATCAGTACCGCTGAGACGAATATCATCGGCGCTCATCGTCGCCTGACGCAGCGCATCCTGCAAATTAGTGCTGATTGTCAGTTGGTCGGCCCGCACATTAATGCTGCCCGCCTTGATATCGCCGCTTTGATGCAGAAACTCTCCGGCATCGATGGACAGCGCCTTGTCAGCAAACAGGTTAGCGGCATTGGTCACGCTGTCGGCCGAGAGTTGCAGGTTGCCTCCACCAATCACTGCCCCATCCCCGGTTAACCGCAGCGTGGTCTGTGCCAGATAAACTTTCGGCACCCACACTGTCTGAGGGCCGTCTGCCGTATCAACAGTTTCGCTGACCAGCCAGACGATATCCTGTTGCAGCGCCGCGATTTGTGGCGGCGTCAACGCCACGCCCGGCACCAGATGGAAATCCTGCGCCACTTTAGAGCCGTTGTTCATCAACTCCTGATACTGCGCCATCGCATCCCAGCCGTTAACGGAAGGCCTGCCGGTCAGTTTCAGCACCTGCTCGCGCACCAGTCGCTGCTCGTAGAAACCGTCACCCAGGCGTTTATGCACCAGTGACGGATCGTAACCCACCTGTTCGAGCAGATAGTCGCTGCTGATAAATTTGCTCTGGCTGGTAAAGCGCTCGTCAGTCACCACCAGATACGGGCTGCCCGCCGCGGTATGCTGACTGAACAGGCCGTTATTGGGGAGGGTTGTGGCGACTCTTTCCAGTTGTTGCAGCGCCGTCAGGGCCAGCTCTGCCGGTAACAGCGGTCGTCCTGGCTGAGATGGGGAGCTGAGGCCGGACTGCGTAAGCTGGCCGCCCGCTGCAAGTTCTGTGTCGCCGTCATGACGGGCAATGCCGTCTACGGCAAAGGCCAGCGGATTTCGTTCATACTCCGCACGCTCAGCGTCCACTGCCTGCAGCGCCGCTTCAAGCTGGCTGATCTGCGCCTGATTAACCGTGGTGTTGGTGATGCTGAATCCGTTTATCGTGACGTTTCCGTTGCCGGTAATGATGCCGTCAACGGTTGCCAGGGCGGTGGTCTCATCGGAATTGAAGGTCGGATACCAGTGATGGGTATCCTTGTCATAGTGATCGACAATCACTTCCTGCCGTCGCTCATTGACCGAATAGCCCCGGTTATCTACGCTTCCCCCACCTTCATGTGTCAGGTTGCCATTGGCGGTAATAACGCTGGCGTCATTGAGCAACTTATCCGTGATGCGCAGGATCATGTTGCCACCCGCCAGAATACGGGCTCCGATGCCTTCGCTTACCAGTTGGTCGCGTGTAACCGTGCCAGTAGCAGTACGCTCACGCAGATTATTGTAATCGGAGACAAACGGCGCACTATCGATGTCGATGTGACGTTCCGGGTCCCACTGTTCAATTTGCCCAATGTTATGTTCGCGCCAGAAGGTATTGTGATAAGGCGTCGGGGCACCCTTCTGGCGGTATCCACGGGTCTCATAAAAAGTCATGGCATAGCTGCCGTCGGCGTTGGGTTTAAGCGCCAGATAATTTATCCACAGCTCAGTCAGTTGACCTTGATTGTTTTTGACACGCACCTGAGCGCGTTTGCCCGCCGCGTCAATCGCCAGCAGCGTGCCGTAAGGATTACTCTGCGCCGCTGCCTCATCCTGGAAAGTCAGTTGCTGTGTGGTCGACGCCATGGTGCTGAGATCGGTGCTCACTGCTGAGCCGTAAGATCGCCAGTAGTAGTTATATCGATGCCACTTGTAGTCGCTGGTCTCAGCCTCACGCTCTATCACCAGCCCTTCGCGCAGGTTATCGAGCCGCCGCGCCTCAATCGTTGCATCACCGTCCGTTTCGATAAAACTTGCCCGATTCTCAATCAGGTCATCACTGTGAAGGTGCATCCGGTCGCCGCTATAGAGCAGAGCGCCGTCCCGGTTGGTCAGGCGCTCACCGGTCTGCAGCGTCAGACTTTCAGTCGCCGCGATGACTGCAGGCTGTCCATGGTTGTCAATCACCCGGCCACGCACGGTGACCTCATCGCCCATCACGGTGGCGCTGTTATCCAGCGAGTCGACATTCAGCGTCAGGGCATCAGCTTCAAGACGCCCGCTGTTCAGCAGCGCACCGGTAGTGAGCTGAACTGTTTTGCCCACCAGCATCGCAGGATTGGTTATGGCCGAGGCATTCAGCACCAGATTACCCGGCAGCAGCCAGTCAACCAGGTTAGTCAGTGCCCCGCTTAGAGAGAAGGTTACCGTCCCGTTACTGCTGATAGTTTCGCCCGCGTTGTGGGTATAGTCCTGTTGCGCGGTCAGCGTCAGCGCCTGCAAGCCCAGCAGCGTGCCGTCCTGATTATTGAAAGAGTGTGCATGGATGCTCAATACGCCAGCACTCTCCAGCCTTCCGCTCTGATTGAGCAGCACCAGCGGTGAATCAGTCGGTGAGAGATCACCGTTGATGGTGAGGTCGCCATTCGCCAGCACACGTCCCTGCCGGTTGTCCAGTTGTGCAACACCGCGCAACATGAGCGTACCAGCGCTTTGCAGCCGTCCGGCGCTGTTATCGATATCACGGACAGAAATGTCGGTGTAGGTGGTGCCGAGTAACAGGCCACCGTCGCGGTTGATAAAGCGATCGGCCTGCAGTGAGAGTCCCGCCTGGCTGCTGATCATGCCCTGTGAACGGTTATCGATCGCCGTGGCGTTCAGCACTAAATCCTGAGTGGCGACCATCTGTCCGCTCTGGTTGTTCAGCTGCGTGGCATTCAAAGTCAGCACCGCCCCGCTGTGAACTTTGCCCTGCTGATTATTGAGCGTGTCGACATGATAGAAGCCCGCGCCCTGGCTGATCAGCGTGCCGCTGGCATTCTCCAGCAGCCCGGTAGTCAGGTTTATCGTCTCAAGACTGCTGAACACGCCCTGACGGTTATCGATCGTCGCGGCATTGATTTGCTGTCCGCCGTTGCTGCGTACCGCACCGCCACTGTTATCAATCTGACCAGACAGCTGCAGGGTAAGCTGTTGCTGACTGTCGATGTTGCCGCCTGCGTTGTTCAGTACCTGCGCATCCAGCTGAAATACTTCGCCGCTCTGCACTTTACCGGCCCGGTTATCCAGATCACCGGCCAGGTTCAGCCGTGACTGCCGCTGACTATAGAGCAGACCGCCCTGGGTGTTATCAAGACGCGCAGCGGTGATAGTCAGCGCCTCACCAGACAGCCACTGGCCGCCCGTATTGTTTATGTTACCGGCGCGACTACCGTCGGTCTGACCTTGCACCGTCAGTTGCTGCTGGGCAGAAATCTTACCGGCAAGGTTGTTGATGTCCTGAGCAACACGTAACACCATACCAGCAGCCGATTGCAGCACGCCGCTGGCGTTACTGAGCCAGTTCGCCGTGAGTTCCGCCTGCTGCTGACTTTGCACACTGCCCGCCGTGTTATCGAAACCGGCACTGGTGGCAGTCCAGCTCGCCTGGCTGCCCATCCAGCCCTGGGCATTGCCCATCTCCTGCGCCTGGAGGGTCTGGTTTAACCGGCTGAAAATTCGGCCATTGCTGTTATCCAGACGGCCGGAGAACTGCATATCCAGCGTGTCCAGCGCATTGATCGCGCCCTGAGCATTCAACAGATTCGCGGCGCTGGCCTGCGTGCGGCCATTGCCGGTAAGGCTGCCGCCCTGATTGTCCCAATCGCCCGTCAGATTGAGCGTAAGTGCCTGCTGGCTAAAAATCAGTCCTGACTGGCGATTGGTCAGCGATCCACCCTGCAGGAGAAGATCGCCACCGCTTTGCAACGATCCGCCATCGTTATTAAACAGCGTCGCTGCGGTGCCACGGATCGCGAGCGCGTTTTGCGCCGTGAGTTTGCCACCCTGGTTGAGAATAGTGCCGTGGCTGGTAAGGGCGAGATCACCGCCAGATTGCAACCGGCCGCTGCCGTTATTGAGCTGGTCTGCCGTCGCCGTAACCCGCTCACCGCCCTGCGCCATACCGTCACGGTTCTGCCAGAGTCCGCCGCTGTTGAGGGAGAGATGATGGCCCGCTTCGATCCAGCCGCCGCTGTTATCCAGGCCCTGTGGCGTCGCCAGGCTCAGATCATGCAGCGCAATCAGTTTGCCCCGGGCATTATCGATCTGGCTGGTGTTAAGCAGCAGTGATTTACCGCTGATTTCACCTGAACGGTTGCTCAGCTGGCCCGAGGTATTCAGCGTCAGCTGCTGGCCGCTGAGGATCTTACCTGCCTCATTCTGCATCTCACGCGCCGCCAGTGTGGTCAGATCGTTACTCTGAAGCGTTCCACCACGGTTATTGAGTTCGCCATCGGTACGGATAGTCAGTGCGTCACCCGCACCCAGTAGCCCCTGTGTGTTGTCAATCCCCTGACCGGCAATGAGATCCAGCGTCTTCTGGCCAATCACTTTGCCCTGAGTATTATCGAAGCTGCTGCTGTTCACCTTCAGCGCGGTGCCGCTGATTTCACCTGTGCGGTTGCTGATCTGATCGTGCACGGAGAGGCTTAATTGCTGGCTGGAGAGCAGTTTGCCGTCGTCGTTATTGAGGCTGCTGGCTTGCGCGCTGAGCTGCGTTTCGCTTTGCGCCGTGCCGCCACGGTTGTTCCATTCACCGGTGTGAATATCCAGCGCCCCGCGCGCTACGATCTGGCCAGCCTGATTGTCCAGTCCACTTACTGTCAGGCCGAGGTCGCGCTGGCTGACGATCTCGCCCTGCGCATTATTCAGATGCTGCACATTCAGCAACAGCTGACCGCCGTTCAGGGTGCCAGACTGATTATTCAGGTCAGCACCCGCGCTGAGCGTCAGCGCATCACCGGCCAGCAGTTTACCCTGACTGTTGTTAACAGCCGCGCTGGCATTCATAGTCAGTGCCGCCTGGGTTTTGACGGTACCACCCTGGTTAGTCAGGCTGCCTGTTTCAAGCACCAGATCGCCGTTGTTACCCAGCTCACCCGCGGTATTGTCGAGCAGACCGTCAATCCGCCAGGTTTGCGCCACGTTGTCGAGTGCGACCATGCGCCCACGCTGGTTATTCAGGGAGGCGGCCCGGAAGCTGAGCTGCCGGCTCTCAATCGTTCCGTCGCTGTTATCCAGCCCACCACTCAGTGTGAAGCGGCTTTCGCCACTTCCGGTCTGTGACCATCCGGCCTGCTGGCTGAACAGGCTGCGTCCATCGATCTGCCAGCGCCCGGCGCTAATCTGCGCCTGCTGCGCCTCAATATCACCTGCCGTGTTAATCACCAGCTCATCACCATTGATCACCGCCTGACGCACGGCAACACCCCCTTCCTGAGCCGTCAGCGTTGCGCGGCTGGCCGCGATCTGAGCGCCACTGAGATCGACCCGGCGTCCGCGCACGCTGACCTCTTTTTTGCTCAGCAGGCTACCGCTTGCGCGAATGACATCCTGGCTCTCAAGCTGCAGATTAGCTTCCTGCACAACCTGGCTGCTGGCATCGCTGCCTGCCAGCAGGTGTCCGCTGCTCTGTATGCCGCGGGCCGCGGTCAGCCGCACATCACCTGCCGCCGCCAGGGTGCCGGACTGAGTGATTCCGCCTTCGCGGCTCCGGACCGTCAGCTGACCACCACTGTGGAGTTTGCCCTGATAGTCAATATCCTCTCTGGCCGCCAGGCTGATGTCGCCTCCAGCCTGCGTCACGCCATCCTGTGCCGCCGATTGCCAGACGAGCTTACCTTCGCTGCTCACCACCAGCGTTTTGCCCGCCTGAACCTGGGCATTCTGATTACGTACGCCAACGCCCGCTTCGGTGCCAATCATGCGGATCTGGCCGCTGTACATGCCGCCCATCTGCCCCATGTCGATCGCCAGTTCAGGTCTGGCGCTGCCGTCGTCAGCCAGCGGTGTGACCGTCTGTGCGTCTGCGCTTACGCGGTTGCGACCGGCCACCACCGCCAGCTCTTTTTTGGCCCAGACGCCCGCATTGATCTCCACCGCGCGGGCCAGTACATCAACGTACTCAGTATCATGACGGGGATCGCCGTTGAGTCCGCCGCCTTCAATGCGCACCACGCCACGTTCGACCTGATAACCCGCCAGGCTGCCGTCAGCATTGAGTTGTGGCTTGCCAGTGGTCAGCGTCATGCGGCCGGCGTTGATGGTGCCGCATCCGTTACAGACGATCCCGGCCGGGTTGGCAACGATCACCTGCGCCCGTCCGCCCGCCACTTCCATATAACCACGTAGCTGGCTGGGATTATTGCTGTTTACTTCGTTGATGATCACCCGCGCCGCTGGGGCGTTTGGGTTGAGAACCGGGTTGCCCTGAATCATTCCGGCCAGTTGTGTTGAGGTCATCACTGCGGAGTTATTCAGGATGGCGCCATTCTGCGCGACGTCGAATTGCTGATACTGGTTATGCGAGATACCCGCCTGATTGGGGGCCGTGATATTGACCTGTGGCAACCCGTTCTGGGTAGCGATGATATCCGGCCGCTGTCCTGGCGTAGCATTACTATCCGCTACAATGCCGTTCGCCATTGCTGGCCCGGCAAACAGGGCCAGTCCAAGCAGCCACGTCGCACGGCGTAGAGTGACCCAGAGGCGCGCCGAACCGTTGCCACAACTCTGGCCCGGTTCAGTGCTGCAACTGCGGGCCAGTTCCGATACCACACGGAGTTCCCCATGGGTACGGCTGAAGATAATACGATAGCAATGTTTATTCATGGGTCACATCCGTGAGAAAAAGCGGTCCATTCAAATCGTTAGCGAAGCGGGAAAGCGGGCTTTGCCGATCAGATTTCCAGATTAATGCTAAAACCTGCCGTTACGCCTGAAGTATGAAAGCCTGCAGGCTTATAGAGCGGCATACCAGCAAACAGGTCATAGCTGAACCGTTGCCATAGTGCGCCACGCACGCCAAGTGCGCTGCCAGCCAGTTGATGTCCAACCAGGTAGTGCGTGCCGGGTCCGCTTACCCGGCCATAATCGGCAGCCAGATAGAGCTCATGTCCGCGCGAGAAAAGATTCCAGCCGATTTCATTACGCCACAGCAGTCCTTTTTCCCCCGACAGCATCTGTTCACCATCGAAGCCGCGTACCGTATAGCGGCCAGCAATCGCCATTCGCTCCTGCGGCGTCAGGGCATTCGGACTCCATTGTCCCCGCACGCTGCTGTAAACCCGCCAGGGCTGCTCGCCCACGGCGAAAGGCTGATTAATGCTGAGGTCGCCCAGCAATATGCCGGTACGTGCGCTGCCCTGATGTCGCGACTCTTCCGGCGCAGGAAGCGCATTAAACGCACCGGTACCGCGCCGCCAGGCAATATTAGCGTCCAGCGTGCTGCTGCCCAGGTAGCTATGCTGATTCAGGCCCAGCTCCCAGCGCGCGGTGCGCCGCTTTTGCTGCTCAATATCGATATCGTTGACGGCGTTGGTGGCGTGCTTTCGATAGCCGCGCAGGTTAAGCGTGGTTTTGTGCGACCGATCGCGGTAGAGCAACCGGGAGACCGTGAGCTGGACATTGTCGCTCTTGCCGCTGTAGCGCAGCACCTCGTTGGCATTGGGGATGTTCTGGTGATAGGTGTAGTCGTTGTAGTTGGCGGAAACGGCCCAGTATCCTATCGGGAAAAAGTAATTCAGGGTGTGCGAGCGGTTGCCGAAAGGCCCATGCTCAAACAAATTTTTGCCGATGTTGGCGTAGAACAGATCGTTCTGCGCAAAAGGCGCATCCACTGCGAGGGTGGCGGAACCGAGATAGCGCCCGGTAGTTCTGGAGCCGCTGTCATCCAGTCCCAGACTGAGCCGCACCGGGCGGCCTTCCTGCCAGTTGACCTGCAGATCGCTGGTGGCTTCCTTGTCGCCAGGCACGATTTTAATGTCGGCACTGGCACTCGGCACCCGCTTAAAGTTCTCCAGACCCTGCTCAATATCCCGCAGATTCAAAATATCGCCCGATGATGCCGGAATCGCATTCCACAACCGTCCGCGCCAGGACACCGGTTCATCAAAGCGGATCTTGCTGATACGGCCCGGCTGTAACGTCAGCGTTAACACACCTTTGGTCAGATCCTGCTCCTGCGCCATCACGCGAGTGGTGACATAGCCTTTGGCGAGAATCGCATTCTGCACTTTGTTGATGGCGAGGACGATCCCCTGGCTGCCCAGGCAGCGGCCGGTGGCGTCTGCGGCGGCATTGAGCGCCCACTGAAACTGGCTGGCTGCCTCGCCAGTCAGTACAAGGCGATCAACGATAAAACAAGGATGCTCACTGGCAGGATAATCGGGCAGCAATCTGTCGGGCCGGGGAAGATGCTCATTAGCCTGCGGCGCATTCTGCTGTTGCAGCGCACGTTCACGCGCCTGCTGACGCAACTGCTCGCGAGCATCAATCGCCTGACTTTCCTGTTGGCGGGTGTCTGCTGGCGTGGCCGCCAGCAGGGGTAAAACGCAGCTAAACAGCGATCCCGCCAGCACGACGAATAAACGCGTTAGCGATAACCTGAGGAATAAAAAAATTCGTTTCATGAAAATCCATTTCATTAATTTTAACCGGCTGTAATTACTGGCGAATTATCTACCTGAAAATCAGAAAAACAATAGAATATCTTTTTTTCAGGCGGTTTCTTAACAAGAGGATTACCGAAATATATTACGTGTAATGCGGCCATTTAATTTTTGTAATAATCTGATATGGATGGGCCGTTTAATTTAAATTTATGTTGGCAAAGGGGCGTTATAACGATTATTTATTGCTTTATGAGAATTGAGGTTATTTAAAGGTTGAAAACAGTTGCCGTCAGATAACAGGCAGAAAAGGCTTTAGAGGCGGGAAAACTTAATAAAAAAAGGGACGATAGCTCGTCCCTTTTCCATACTGCACTGAAAGGTTTACTGCAGCAGCGAGATATCCGCCACCTGCAGGAACAGTTCACGCAGTTTCGCCAGCAGCGTCAGGCGATTAACCCGCACCGCCGGATCATCCGCGTTGACCATCACCTTATCGAAGAAGTTATCTACGGCTTCACGCAGCTGCGCCAGTTCAATCAGCGCATCCTGATAACGGCCTTCGGCGAAGTAAGGCTGCAGCTTGCTGCTCAGCGCGGTGACAAAGGTCGCCAGCTGAATCTCTTCATTCTCTTTCAGCAGCGACGCCTGCACGCTGTCACTCAGCGTTTCGGTCGATTTTGCCAGAATGTTAGAGACGCGCTTGTTGGCGGCGGCCAGCGCAGCGGCGGCATCCAGCGTACGGAAATGCGACACCGCTTTCATGCGGGCATCGAAGTCTGCCGGACGGGTCGGACGACGCGCCAGTACCGCCTGCAGCGTATCAATGCTGTGACCTTCTTCCTGATACCAGGCGCGGAAGCGGCCCAGCATAAAGTCGATCACATCATCCACCACGCGAGCGTTGCTCAGCTTGCTGCCATACAGACGCACCGCTTCTTCGGTGAGGGTTTGCAGGTCGAGCGGCAGGTTCTTCTCAACAATAATACGCAGCACGCCCAGCGCCGCACGACGCAGTGCGAACGGATCTTTGTCGCCTTTTGGATGCTGACCAATGCCGAAAATACCGGCCAGCGTATCCATTTTATCGGCAATCGCCAGCGCACAGGCGACCGGGCTGGAAGGCAGCGCATCACCGGCAAAGCGTGGCTGATACTGCTCATTCAGCGCCACCGCCACATCTTCGGCTTCGCCGTCGTGGCGCGCGTAGTGCATCCCCATCACGCCCTGAGTGTCGGTGAATTCGAAGACCATGTTGGTCATCAGGTCACACTTCGACAGCAGGCCGGCGCGGGTGGCGTGATTCACATCGGCACCAATTTCACCGGCAATCCAGCCCGCCAGCGCCTGAATGCGATCGGTTTTATCACGCAGCGTGCCCAGCTCTTTCTGGAACAGCACCGTTTCCAGCCGTGGCAGATGATCTTCCAGACGCTTTTTGCGGTCGGTATTGAAGAAGAACTCCGCATCGGCCAGACGCGGACGCACCACTTTCTCGTTACCCCAGATAATCTGGCGCGGATCGCTGGATTCGATATTGGTGACAAAAATGAAGTTCGGCAGCAGGTTGCCGTCATTGTCATACACCGGGAAATATTTCTGATCGCCTTTCATGGTGTAGACCAGCGCTTCAGCCGGCACCTTGAGGAATTTCTCTTCAAAGGTGGCGGTCAGGACGACTGGCCACTCCACCAGCGACGTGACCTCTTCCAGCAGGCTGTCGCTGAGATCGGCATTACCGCCCAGACGGCGCGCGGCCGCTTCGGCATCAGCCTTGATCATCGCTTTACGGGTCTGGTAGTCGGCGATCACTTTACCGCGTTTCTCCAGCACATCCGGATACTGATCGGCATTATCAAGGGTGATGTCCTGTTCGCCCATGAAGCGGTGACCACGAATAGTCCGCGCCGAGTCGATGCCCAGAATGGTGGCCGGGATCAGCTCTTCGCCGAGCAGCAGGGTCACGGTGTGAACCGGACGGACAAACTGCACATCGCTGTCGCCCCAGCGCATCAGTTTTGGCACCGGCAGTTTGCTCAGCGCGGTAGCGATCATCGCTGGCAGCAGGGTTTGCGCAGCTTCGCCCTTAACCTGGGCGCGATAAACCAGCCATTCGCCTTTATCGGTGCTCAGACGTTCAGCCTGATCAACGGTGATACCGTTACCGCGTGCCCAGCCTTCTGCGGCTTTGGTGGCGTTACCGTCGGCGTCAAACGCCGCGCTGACCGCCGGACCGCGTTTTTCCACTTCCCGATCGGGCTGGGAAGCGCTGAGGTTAGCGACTTTCAGCGCCAGACGGCGCGGCGCGGCAAACCAGGTCACCTCACCGTGGTTCAGGTTAGCGGCATCAAGTTCCGCAGTAACCTGCGCAGCAAAGGCTTCAGCCAGGCTGCGCAGGGCTTTTGGTGGCAGCTCTTCGGTGCCGATCTCCACCAGGAAAGTTTTGTCAGTCATGGCTGCCTCTTACTTTTTGTTATTGCACATCGGGAAGCCCAGTGCCTCGCGAGAGGCGTAGTAAGCTTCAGCCACGGCTTTCGTCAGGGTGCGGATACGCAGAATATAGCGCTGGCGCTCGGTGACCGAGATCGCTTTGCGTGCATCCAGCAGGTTAAAGCTGTGTGCGGCTTTCAGGATGCGTTCGTAAGCGGGCAGCGGCAGCGGTTTTTCCAGCGCCAGCAGATGCTGCGCCTCTTTCTCGTACTGCTCAAAGCAGGTAAAGAGGAAATTGACGTCGGCGTATTCGAAGTTATAGGTGGATTGCTCCACTTCGTTCTGATGGAACACGTCGCCGTAGGTGGTTTTACCCAGCGGACCGTCGCTCCACACCAGATCGTAGACGCTGTCGACGCCCTGGATATACATCGCCAGACGCTCCAGGCCATAGGTGATCTCACCGGTCACCGGCTTGCACTCCAGGCCACCGACCTGCTGGAAGTAAGTGAACTGCGTCACTTCCATGCCGTTGAGCCACACTTCCCAGCCCAGTCCCCAGGCACCCAACGTCGGGTTTTCCCAGTTATCTTCCACAAAGCGAATGTCATGCACCGTCGGGTCCATACCCAGCTCTTTCAGCGACCCGAGATACAGCTCCTGAATGTTGTCCGGTGACGGTTTAATGATCACCTGGAACTGGTAATAGTGCTGTAAGCGGTTCGGGTTCTCACCGTAGCGACCATCGGTCGGACGGCGAGACGGCTGCACGTAAGCGGCGGCGATCGGCTCCGGGCCGAGTGCGCGCAGGCAGGTCATCGGGTGTGAAGTGCCAGCGCCTACTTCCATGTCCAGCGGTTGAACAATGGTGCAGCCCTGACGTGCCCAGTAATCCTGCAAGGTCAGGATCAGGCCCTGAAAGGTCTTGGTATCAAACTTTTGCATGTTGAATTTGCACGCGATTGGCTAGATGAAAAAAGAGGGCAACAGTATACCCTTTGACCGCGCGATGTGCAGCCGGAAATCCTGTGCGGTTGCGGCGCGGTTTCACCGTAATCGCCTGTTGCAGCCATACAGAGGTCTCTGAATCCTGCGGCTAAAGGTTGTTGCCATCGCCGCGCCTGGCTACCCTTCTTCGCACGGACGCTATGCGCAAGAGGACGCCATGCCGCAGAAGATTTACTGGATCGATAATTTACGCGCGGTTGCCTGCCTGATGGTGATCGTGATCCACACCACCACCTGGTATATCACCGGCCCCATGGCGGTAACCGGCGCCAGCTGGGATGTTGCTAACCTGCTGAACTCCGCCTCACGGGTCTGCGTACCGCTGTTTTTTATGATCTCCGGCTACCTGTTTTTTGGTGAGCGCAGCGCGCAGCCGCGCCACATGATACGGCTGGTGCTCTGCCTGTTATTTTACAGCGCCGTGTCGCTGGCCTACATCACCTGGCTGACGCCGATCAGTGAAGGGCGCTCGATTCTGAAAATGCTGCAAAAGCCGGTTTTTTATCATCTGTGGTTCTTTTTTGCGCTGATCGGCATCTATCTGATGTCGCCGCTGATACAGGTGAAAAGCGTGCAGGCGCGTTATGTGGCGCTGCTGGTGCTGGTGCTGGCGGTACTGGCCAATCCCAATACCGTCAGCCAGTCGCTGGGGCCGTTTCACTTTCTGCCGGTCAACCTTTATGTCAGCGGTGACAGCATCTATTACCTGCTGTATGCACTGTTAGGACGGGCGATCGGCACCATGGAGACGACAAGACGTGGGCTGACGCCTGCCGCCACTGGTGTATTTATCGCCTGCGTCATAGGCATTGCGCTGGGCACAAAGCAGGCGTTACGGGTCAACGGGGCGTTTAACGACACCTGGTATCTCTACTGCGGGCCTCTGGTATTTATCGCGGCGATTAGTCTGCTGATGGTGTTTAAAAATGCGCTTAACCAGCGCGCGCTGCCGGGTTTAGCGCTGATTGCGCGCTATTCACTGCCGATCTACGGTTTTCACGCGCTGTTTATCCACTATCTGCGTACCCATCATTACGACGATATGTCACGTCCGTGGCTCGATCTGCCATGGGTATTCGGCGTCACGCTGGGCGGCAGCCTGCTGCTGGCGATGGTACTTAAACGCGTCGATAAACGTCACTTCGTCAGCTGACGGGCTGCGCGCGCTGCTGACACGACAGGCCGGGCCCGGCTGAAGCCTGTTATACCAGGTCCCAGCCGCGGGCGCGCCACAGCGCGGGCAGCTCCGCCATGTTGTCGAATCGCGTCACCAGCGGATGATCCAGTTCCGGGTTATGCGCATCGGCGCAGTAGTAGAAGACCGGAATACCGGCGGCAATGCCGGCACGCGCGCCCGCTTCAGAGTCATCCACCAGAATGCAGCGCTCAATCGCGACCTGCATCTGCTCGGCAGCGTGGTACATCAGTTCCGGATCGGGCTTCCAGTGCAGAATGTCATAACCGCTGTAGAGACGGTCAGCAAACCGCGGCAGCATGCCGGTTAAGCCCAGCGAGTGCTGCATCTTCTTCACCGTTCCGTTCGACACCACGCACATCGGCACTTTGATCTGCTCAACCAGCGCTTTCGCGCCGTCGATCGGCTTGAGATGCTGGTCAAACAGCTGTGCCACTTCGGCACGATAGGCGGTTTCCACCTCTTCCATCGGTAACGACGTCTGATGCGCTTCACCGACGTCGCGGATGATGTCGTACAGTTTGACGCCTTTATACTGCTCAAACATCTGCTGCAGCGACAGGTCGATGCCATAGCGGGCGAAGGTATTGACGTAGGCCTGGGTACAGAGCAGTTCGCTGTCCACCAGCGTGCCATCGCAATCGAAAAAGACGCATTCTACTGACATCAGACTCTATCCTTTGATTTTATGGGCGTCCCTCACTCTACCGTACTGAGCGAAGATTGCGAGAGTGGCAATCGGTTGCGAAAAATCATTGTATTGGCCTGGTAAAATCGCCAGGATACGCGCCGATGATTTTTTCTTCTGGATGGATGGCATGAGCAAGCAAGGCCTTTTGCAGCGCATCTTTAAACTGCAGGAACATGGCACCACGGTGCGCACCGAAGTGATCGCAGGGGTAACCACCTTTCTCACCATGGTTTACATCGTCTTTGTGAACCCGCAGATCCTTGGCGTGGCCGGTATGGACACCCAGGCGGTGTTTGTCACCACCTGCCTGATTGCCGCCTTCGGCAGTATTCTGATGGGGCTGTTTGCCAATCTGCCGGTGGCGCTGGCGCCGGCGATGGGGCTGAACGCCTTTTTCGCCTTTGTGGTGGTGGGCGCGATGGGCTATTCCTGGCAGGTCGGCATGGGCGCGATCTTCTGGGGTGCGGTGGGCCTGCTGATCCTGACGCTGCTGCGGGTGCGCTACTGGATGATTGCCAACATTCCGCTGAGTCTGCGCGTCGGCATCACCGCCGGGATTGGTTTGTTTATCGCCATGATGGGGCTGAAAAATGCCGGCATTATTGTGCCCAATCCCGATACGCTGGTGGCGGTAGGCAACCTGACTTCGCACAGCGTACTGCTGGGCGCGCTGGGTTTCTTTATTATCGCTATTCTGGCGTCACGTAATATCCATGCCGCCGTACTGATCTCTATGGTGGTCACTACCGCCATTGGCTGGATGCTGGGCGACGTGAAGTTTGTTGGCCTGTTTTCCGCGCCGCCGGCCATCAGCTCAGTGGTGGGCCAGGTCGACATCAAAGGTGCATTCAACATCGGCATGGCTGGCGTCATCTTCTCCTTTATGCTGGTCAATCTGTTCGACTCCTCCGGCACGCTGATCGGTGTTACCGACAAAGCCGGGCTGACCGATGAAACCGGCACCTTCCCGCGTATGCAGCAGGCGCTCTATGTTGACAGCATCAGCTCGGTCAGCGGCGCGCTGGCAGGAACCTCTTCGGTCACCGCCTACATTGAAAGCACCTCGGGCGTCGCGATTGGTGGCCGGACCGGTTTGATGGCGGTGGTCACCGGCGTGCTGTTTTTGCTGGTGATGTTCCTGTCGCCGCTGGCGGCCATGGTGCCAGGCTACGCCGCAGCCGGTGCGCTGATTTATGTCGGCGTTTTGATGACCGCCAGCCTGTCGCGCGTGCGCTGGGATGATTTGACCGAAGCGGTGCCCGCTTTCGTCACCACCGCGATGATGCCGTTCAGCTTCTCCATTACCGAAGGCATTGCGCTGGGCTTTATCGCTTACTGCGTGATGAAACTTGGCACCGGCCGCTGGCGCGAAATCAGCCCTTGCGTGGTGATTGTCGCACTGCTGTTTGTGCTGAAGATTGTGTTTATCGACGCACATTAACCGCCGCAATAGCCGCATCAGGCCGCTCCCGTCAGGGCAGCGGCCTTTTTTATTTCAGCACCCCAAGCTGACGCAGATGGGCAAAGCTGGCGTCCGTTGCGCCCTGCGGATGAAACTCCAGGCTGACCCAGCCGTCATAGTTGAGGTTATCCAGCAGCGTGAACAATCGCCCGAAATCGACTTCGCCGCTGCCGGGCTGGTGACGACCGGGAACGTCCGCAATCTGGATATGCGCGATACGGTCGATAAAGGCGGGCAGCACGCGATACGGATCTTCACCGGCGCGCAGCGAATGCCAGAGGTCATATTGCACCGCCAGATTATCACTGCCGATCTGGTCAAACAGTCGCACCGCCTGCTCCACGCCGGAGATCACCGCGCCAGGCACATCACCGTGATTAATCGGCTCCAGCACCAGTTGAATGTCATGCGCCCTGAGCGCGCTGGCCGCCAGGGCAAAATTTTCGCGCAGGGTAGGCAGAGGATCGCCCTGTCCCGCAGCCGGTCCTGACGGGCAGTTAATACGTGGCGGTTTCAGCTGCTGCCCATAGCTCACCGCCTGGTCGATAGCACGGCGGAACTCCTCACGCCGCGCCGGTTGCGCCGCGAATCCACGGTCACCGGCATCCCAGTCACCCAGCGGCATATTAAACAGCACCAGCTGCTGCTGATTGCGATCCAATGCCTGCTGGATATCGGCGCTTTCCAGGCCATAGGGGAAGAAAAATTCGACCGCCTCAAATCCGGCTTCAGCGGCGCGATCGAAGCGTTCATAAAACGGATATTCGGTGTAGAGCATGGTCAGATTAGCGGCAAAACGAAGCATAGTCTCTCCTGTAAGGTGTCGCCCGGCAGCCTAACCGCCAGGCGAGAGCGGTTAGCTGATTTGGGTGCTGCCGGTTGGCAACGGCGCGGCCGGCGGCGCAAAACGGATAAACAGCGTGCCGACCACGTAGAGCGCGGCGCACAAGGTAAAGAAGGTCAGCACACCGCCATAGCCGCCGGTGAGCTGCAGGATCAGGCCAGCGAGGATCGGCACCAGAATGCCGCCCACGCTGCCCGCCATATTCATAAAACCGCCGACCAGACCGGCGCGCGCCGGATGGGCGATCAGCGCCGGAATGCTCCAGTAGATACTGCCGCCGCCGGTCAGGAAGAAGGAGGCGACCGACAGCATCGCCACCGCGGTAATCGGGTTAGCGACATCCGGCAACGCAAAGAAGATCAGCAGCGTAACGCCGCCCGACAGCGCAATCAGGCTCTTCACCACCGTTCCGTGCTGAAAGCCACGCTTCACCAGCGCATCGACGGCGAACCCGGCACCGAGTGATCCTGCTGCGCCCAGCATAAAAATCACAAAGGTGGCGTTACCGATGGAGCGCAAATCGAAGCCGCGTGCCTGCGCCAGATAGCTGGGTCCCCAGGTCATCAGGCCAAAGTAGATCATCGCCCAGGTCGCCCGGCCAAACATCAGACCGCACAGCGATCGCCAGTCGACGCCCGGACCGGCTGGCGGCGGCGCATCCGGCTGCGCACCCTCGTCACGACCCTGTCGTATCTGCGCCAGTTCGGCGGCGTTAACCCGTGGGTCCTCTTCCGGACGATCGCGCAGCTTGTACCACGCCAGCAGCGCCAGCGACATGCTGAACAGGCCGGCGACGATAAACGCCAGCCGCCACGAATCGAGCATGTCGATCAGATAGGCGATGATCAGTCCACCAAACGCCACACCCAGCGGGCTGCCGCAATCCATGATGGCTGCGCCGCGGCCGCGTTCCGATTTCGGCATCCAGCTGGCATTCATTTTGCCGCCGGAGGGCGAAATCGGCGTTTCGGCAACGCCCAGCGCAATGCGGGCGAAAATCAGCGACAGTCCGCCCGTCGCCAGCGCCAGCCCAATCTGGCTAAGGCCCCAGAGTATGCTGGAGAACGTCAGTACCTTACGCGGACCAAAGCGGTCCAGCGCCCAGCCGCCCGGCACCTGCAGCAACGCGTATGACCAGAAAAAACTGCTGAGAATCAGTCCCTGCATGGCAGGCGACAGGTGAAACTCATCTTTGATAAACGGAATGCCGATGGAAAGCGTAATGCGATCCATCAGATTGACCGCCAGCAGGACAAAGAGTACGGCGAATATGCGCCAGCGAACCCGGGTGGGCTGGGCCGCGGTATCGGAATCAGGGTGTAACGCTTGCATAACTTTCTCCCGCTTGTCAGTGGCGATGCCGGAAGCATTCCGGACACTGAACATATGTTCATTAACATATCTTATGTATAGCCATTAAAGCGGATTCTCAGAGAAAAGATTTGCGACAGCTCACACTTCCGTAAATGCAGTCAAAAAGGGCTGCAACAGGACAATAATCTGAATAATAGCGCCATATCATTGATAACGGTGACTAACCAGTTGGGCAAAAAATCCCATCACGCCGTCAAAAATGTGAAGTCAGCCGCATTAATCCCGGCAACATTACGCTTTTCTTGATGAACAAAAGTTTTCATTAATAACTTATGAATAAATCAGGAGGCAGGATGAAACAGACCGCGCTGGTGCCCTCAGCTCATATTGCTGAGCTGTTCTTTCCGGATATGCAGGATGAAAGCAAAGTCGTCGATATAGCTCAGCACCTCAGTCAGCAGCCATTTTATCGTTTCATTGAAACCGGCATGGTGATGCAAGCGGCGCAGGCCCGACGACTGCGGGATATCAGTGAAACGCAGCAGGTGAAGCTGACACAGTGGATGACCTTTGTGTTGAATCAGCAAGGTCTGAACCTCAGCAGCCCTGATCCGATTCAGCGTAAGCGCAGCATGAAACGGGCCTGCGAACTGGTGCATCGTGCTGCCGACTGTGGCGCAACCCGGATTGCCTTCGTCAGTGGCAGCGATCCCGGCGAGGCACTGCGCGAAGCGGCCAAAAGTGCACTCGGCGAGACGCTGGAACAGATCGGTGAAGTGATGAGTCAATACCCGCAGATGATCATGCAGCTGGAGCCGCTGGACCGCTTCGCCCATAAATGCCAGCTCATCGGCCCCACTGACGAAACCCTGAACTGGATGAAGCCGCTGCGCCGGACCTGTCCACGGCTCTATCTCGCCTGGGATAGCGCGCATGTGGCATTGAATCAGGAAGATCCGATCGCGGCTCTGCGTCAGTCCGGATCGCTGATCTCACAGCTGCATTTATCCAATGCCATACTCGATCCGCACGATCCGGGTTACGGCGATCACCATATGCGTTTTGGCGCGCCTGGCTTCCTGACGCCCGCCGTGGCGGCGGAGATTGTGGCCGCAGCCCGTCAACTGCCGGACGATCCGCTCTTAGAGGAGCGCAGCATTGCAGTGGAGATGCGCACCACCGATCGGGACGATCGCTGGCAGACCGAGCTGGCGTGCCGGGATTTTCTGCAACAGGCACTCGTCGGGGCAGCGCAGACAGCCTGACACCGCCGGTACGCCGCGTGCGTACCGGCTAAGGAACGGTCCGTTAGTGGTCTGCAGCCAGCCGATAACCCAGCATCTTTTCCAGCGCCAGCCGCGACCGGATTAGCACTTCAAGGCTGATGCCCGGATCAACCGGCTGGTCAGCCCGCTGCGGCCAGCTGTCGGGCTGGCGGTGCATTCGCAGAGGGATCTCCAGGCTGGCCGGGATAGCATTTTCCGCCAGCGCCTGAAGCAGCGGCGCATAATTGAGTTCACCTTCTCCAATCGGCGGGAAATGATATTCTCCATTCTGCCGCATCACATCTTTAAGGTGGCAATGCCGGGCGCCAGGCAGCATCGTCAGCGCCTCAGCGATCGGATCCTGCTGCGGACAGAGCGACACCATGTTGCCGGGATCGAGATTAAATGCCACCGCCGGATGGCTGACGGCCTCCAGCAGCGCGAAGCCATCCTCCGCCAGCGCAAAGGCGTCATAGTCCGGATCGCCCCCATTCTCGATACACAAAATGCAGCCCGCCTCTTCGGCAATCGGTGCCATGCGTCGCAGGTTATCTATTAATGCCGCACGATCATCGCGTCGCGCGGTGCAGGCGTTAAGATAGCGGGCACCAATCTGCTGAGCAAAAGCCACCCGCAGACGGAATTGCTCCACCGCATCCGGGGCTGCCAGATTAATGGTGCAGCCAAGTGCATGCATCTTCAGACCATATTGCTGTTTAAGATCGTTGATGCGTGCGGCATTCTCCCGGCCAAACAGGGCCGGATCGAGTTGCCCGACATAGCCCTGATTGTAAGCCAGCTCAATGTAAGCAAAACCCGCGTCGCGTACGGTACGAAAGGCAACTTCCGGCGAATGCCCATCGAACATGGCGCTGTTCACGCCCAGCTTCATTTTTTCCATCATCCTCTCCTCAGGCGCGGCCACTGACGGCAGCGCTGGTGATCCTCTGCTTAACAAAAGCTCACCTTGATTACTTGTGTTCAACTTTATAGAAACAAACAGCGCGGAATGAAGTGATGACGGTCACAAAAGCCTGCATCAAGCCCACGAGGTAGCAGCGTTGCGGTCGGGATCACAGCCAAAAATATGAATTTTTTCAGTGATATTGTCACAGATGGGTCAGCGCAGCAGCCGCATGAACAGATGAAAAACTTCTTTTCTTCTGATCGTAATGTTGGGGTTTTACGCGATACGCAGGTGGTGCTCAGCCGCTAGATTTCGGGATGCAGACTGCGTTCGGTAGGCAGGCTGGTCAGCCGCAGAGCGCGGGGACCAATATTGGGTTTACTCATTTCCACTTCGCGTAAAACGATCCACTGGTGGTCATTATCCATCTCCCACAGATGCAGGCGCTGGGTCGCCGGTGAAAGCGCACAGGACCAGACCAGCGTCGGCTCAGCATCGCATACCACCTGAATATCCGGAAAGAGTGATGAGCGCAGGCGGCCTGCGCCTGGCAGCAGACGCAGTGAATCCAGCCCCTGCTGGCGCTCACCTGTCAGCTTGAGAATGCTCTGGCGCAGCGTCCAGATTTGCGTCACGGCTTCGACAAAATCCTGCTGGGCATTAATCCAGGCGATCTCGCCGGAGGTTAATCCCTGCATCAGCTGCTCCTGAGTCTGGCGGCTGCGCGCCCGTACAATTTCCATATCCAGCCCGGCGCGTCCGCCCTCTTCAGCCAGCAGCACGCCGACCATATTACCGGCATAGGCAATGCTGAAATCAGGCAGATCGCTGTCAGCAAAAGCGGGTCGCCCGTTGCTGTCGGTAATCAGGCGCGGCAGCTGATTAATGCCATAAACCCGCAGCATCAGTTGCGCCAGCAGCGTACGCGCGGCAAGAAAACGTCCACGGCGCTTATCAGCAAACTGCTGTGCCGTGTCAACGATATCCTGGGGAATGCGCATATCTTCTGCAGAAAAGTCGGGATTGCCCGTCCAGCGTACAAAATGACCAGCCATCTGTCGCTCCGTGAAAATGGTCAGATAATCATCAGCTGCATTGTAAGAATTTTCTTAGCTTAATGCACCCGGCATCACACAGATTGGGGTAAATTCGGAATAGGACGAGCCATCAGAGAGAATTTGCGGCGCTGAGTTTTCAATCGTGCCACAAGAAGCGTCGCGACGGGCATCGCGACGCTGAGCGCATCAGGCGAAACGGCACGCCTGCTCAAAACTGAGGCGCGGCAGACGCGGGTGCAGTTTTGATGCTTCACCATAGCCGAGGTTAATCAGCAGGTTAACCTGATACTGACCGTCGGGGAAAAAGGCGTCATTGACTTTGGCCGGATCAAAACCGGACATCGGGCCGGCATCCAGCCCCAGCGAGCGGGCCGCCAGAATCAGATAACCCGCCTGCAGGCTGCTGTTACGGAAAGCGGTCTCTTTCGCTGCTTCCGGGCTGCCGGTAAACCAGCTGCGGGCGTCAGCATGCGGGAACAGCGCGGGCAATTGTTCATAAAATTCGCGGTCCCAGGCGACAATCACCGTGACCGGCGCGCTCATGGTTTTTTCGAGGTTGCCGGAAGAGAGCGCCGGTTTCAGCTTCTCTTTGCCTTCCGCCGAGGTCACGAAAACAAATCGCGCGGGCGAGCAGTTTGCCGAAGTCGGGCCCAGCGCCGTTAAGGCATAGAGCTGCTCCAGCAGGGCGTTATCGACTGGCTTAGCCTGCCAGTAACTGTGGGTGCGGGCGTCGGTAAACAGCGTGTCCAGTGCGGCAGTGTCGAGCGGTGTACTCATGCAACTCTCCTGTGTCAGGCGAAAAATTTCGCCCAAGGGTATCCACGTATAGGGTTTGCGTCCGGTCCGGCGGAATGAGGCGGGGATTGTTCACCGCAATCCGTAGCCGCACGTCAGATCGGCGCTTCAACCGTTATACGGCAATGCCGGGCCGCCGCAAAATAACATATCAGCAAGAATCACCGCAGGCAGGATGCAAAAGGATGGCGGTGGCGTGATTAGCGAGAGGAAGGATCAGGCCCGACGGCGGGAGGCCGTCGGGCCGGCAAATCAGCGGTTATTTACCGATACAGAAGCTGGAGAAGATGCGGCCCAGCAGATCGTCAGAGGTGAACTCGCCGGTAATCTCGCTTAGCGCCTGCTGTGCAAGGCGAAGCTCTTCTGCCAGTAACTCACCGGCCCAGGCACCCAGCAGCTGCGCTTTGCCCTGAAGTAAGTGAGTCGCCGCTAACTCCAGCGCCTGAAGATGACGACGACGCGCCAGGAAGCCGCCTTCCATATTGCCGGCGAACCCCATGCTTTGCTTGAGATGGTCACGCAGTTGATCAACGCCCGCGCTGGTCCGGGCCGACAGCCGAATCAGTGAGTGACCATTTACTTCAGTCAGCCCGAGAGGTTCGCCAGTGACATCCGCTTTATTCCGCACCACGGTAATCGGCAGTTCAGGCGGCAGACGTGAGACAAAATCGGGCCAGATGGCGGCGGCTTCGGTGGCATCGGTCGTCGTGCCGTCCACCATAAACAGCACCCGGTCAGCCTGTTCGATCTCCTGCCAGGCGCGCTCAATCCCGATACGTTCCACTTCGTCGCTGGCCTCACGCAGACCGGCGGTGTCGATGATATGCAGCGGCATGCCATCAATATGAATATGCTCACGCAGCACGTCACGGGTGGTACCTGCGATATCCGTGACGATGGCGGCATCCCGGCCCGCCAGCGCATTCAGCAGGCTCGATTTGCCCGCGTTAGGCCGTCCCGCAATCACCACTTTCATGCCTTCGCGCAGCAGGCTGCCCTGACGCGCCTCAGCCCGCACGCCATCCAGATCGGCCATCACCGCATTCAGCTGCGCTTCGATTTTTCCGTCAGAGAGGAAATCGATCTCCTCGTCCGGGAAGTCGATGGCGGCTTCAACGTAGATGCGCAGATGAGTCAGCGCTTCCACCAGTTGATTGACGCGGGTAGAGAAGACGCCCTGCAGCGAATTGACCGCCGAACGGGCCGCCTGCTCTGAGCTGGCATCAATCAGATCGGCTATCGCCTCGGCCTGCGCCAGATCGAGCTTATCGTTGAGAAAGGCGCGCTCAGAAAACTCACCAGGCTGGGCGATGCGTACGCCGGGCAGCGCCACGATGCGCTTCAGCAACAGATCGAGGATCACCGGGCCGCCGTGGCCCTGCAGCTCCAGCACATCTTCACCGGTAAACGAGTTTGGCCCCGGAAACCACAGCGCAATACCCTGATCCAGCACGCTGCCGTCGGCATCGGTGAACGGCAGATAGTCGGCATAGCGTGGCTTAGGCAGTTTGCCCAGCAGCTGCTGTGCCACCTCGGCGGCTCGTGCGCCAGAGACGCGCAAAATGCCGACGCCGCCGCGTCCGGGCGGCGTGGCCTGGGCAACAATAGTATCGCTGTGGCTCATAAATTCTCTCTCGCTACAAAAAACAAAGGCGGTCGCTTTGACCGCCTGAGGATAGACCGTTTAGGGCGGGATCGCTCCCGCTTTACATCGCTTAGGCTTTCTTCTTGTCGCGGCTATGCAGACCGCGTTTTTCCAGGCCGCGATAAATCAGCTGCTGCTGGAGAATGGTCACCAGGTTGCTGACGATGTAGTACAGCACCAGACCTGACGGGAACCACAGGAAGAACACGGTGAAAATCACCGGCATGTAAGTCATGATCTTCTGCTGCATCGGATCGGTCACGGTGGTCGGTGACATCTTCTGAATGAAGAACATGGTGATGCCCATCAGAATCGGCAGGATGTAGTACGGGTCCTGCGCAGAGAGGTCATGGATCCACAGCACAAACGGCGCGTGACGCAGCTCTACCGAACCTGACAGCATGTAATAGAGCGCCAGGAAGATAGGCATCTGAATCACCAGCGGCAGACAGCCACCCAGCGGATTCACCTTCTCTGCTTTATACAGCGCCATCATTTCCTGGCTCTGCTTCTGCTTGTCATCACCCAGACGTTCACGCATCGCCTGAATCTTCGGCTGCAGCATACGCATCTTGGCCATCGAGGTGTACTGCGCTTTGGTCAGCGGGTACATGATGCCGCGCACGATGAAGGTGATCACGATAATGGAGAAGCCCCAGTTACCGATAAAGCTGTGGATAAATTTCAGCAGTTTGAACAGCGGCTGAGAGATAAACCACAACCAGCCGTAATCCACGGTCAGATCAAGGTGCGGCGCAATCGCTGCCATCTTGTCCTGAATTTCCGGGCCGACCCACAGAGTCGCACCAAGGTTCTGCTGTGCGCCCGCGGCAATCGTCACCGGCGCAGATTTGTAGCCAATCGCCGCCACGCCATTACCCAGGTTACTGGTATAAAGGGTGTTAGTGCCTTCGGTACGCGGAACCCATGCGGTTGCGAAGTACTGCTGCAGCATCGCCACCCAGCCGTTGCTGGTGGTGGTGCTCAGGTTCTCGTTATCGGCGATGGTGTCGAATTTGTACTTCTCATATTTCGACTCGCTGGTGGAGTATGCCGCACCACGGAAGGTATGCAGTGCAAAGTTGTTGCTGCCGGTATCACGGTGCTTAGGCAGATCAATGGTCTGCTTCAGCTGGCCAAACAGCGACACTTCCAGCGGCTGCTGGGTGGTGTTGTTGACGTGATAGTCGACGTTAACCGCATATTCGCCACGCTTGAACACGAAGGTTTTGGTGTAAACCACGCCGTTCTCAGCGGTATAAGTCATCGGCACACGCAGCTCGGACTGGCCTTCGGCCATCTCGAAGTGATCCTGCGTGGTGGTGAACAGTGGACGTGCGCCATTGTTCGGGTTGTCCGGGCCATTACGGCCGGTCAGACCACTCTGTGCCTGATAAAGGAACGATGGCGTCGTTTCAAGCAGCTGGAACGGCTGGTCGGAACCCAGTTTGTCCGGGAAAGTCAGCAGCTGTGCTTGTTCAACATCACCGCCGCGGGTGTTGATATTTAATGACAGGACATCAGTCTTAACGGTGATCGTCTGGCCCTGACCGCTGGCCGGTACACCCTGACTGGCGGCATCACCCGCTACGCTGTTTGTGTTTTGTGTGGTCTGCGTCTGCTGTGGCTGCGGAGCGTGGTCCGTCTGCCAGGCTTGCCAGATCATAAAAGACACGAACAGAAAAGCGATGAGAAAGAGATTGCGTTGCGAATCCATCGTTAATGTTCTCTGGTATCAAAGGTTTTTGGCGGCACAGGATCGTCACCACCCGGGTTCAAAGGGTGGCATTTTAATACGCGTTTTAACGTCAACCAACTGCCTTTTATCACGCCGAACCTGCGTAATGCCTCAATTCCGTATTGAGAGCAGGTCGGATGAAACCGACAGTGTGGTCCCAGTAATGGACTGATGCCGCGTTGATAGACGCGTATCAGGACGATCAGGAGCCGCGCGCCAGGCGACAGTGACGACGCCATAATTTCTCCAACGCTTCCGCCAGCATACGGTTATCCAGATCGGCAACCCCCTTCTTCGCGACCACCACGAAGTCCATCGACGGCAGTTCATGTTGACGCAGACGAAAACTTTCGCGGGTCAATCGCTTGATCCGGTTGCGTTCGTGGGCGCGTTTCACATGTTTTTTAGCGACGGTGAGACCGATGCGGGGATGCCCCAGCGCGTTAAGGCGGCCGAGAATAGTAATTTGCGGCGTGCCAGCCCGTTGTGGCTGCTGGAAGACGAAAGTGAAATGAGTGGGAGTTAACAAGCGTAACTCCCTGGGAAATGCGAGCTTACCCATCAGGGTTAGCTTTATTACTTAGAAACGGTCAGACGAGAACGGCCTTTAGCACGACGACGTGCCAGAACCTGACGACCATTTTTTGTAGCCATACGAGCACGGAAACCGTGTGAACGGTTGCGCTTCAGTACGGACGGTTGAAAAGTGCGTTTCATGGCGGTTTCTACCTAAACTTGAAAATTTTCACTGGGTGACGCGTTTCGGGCCAATAAATCGACCGACGCCTCAATGTGTCTTTAATAAAGAGGCGGGATTGTAATAATTGTACAGTCCCGAGTCAATTTACTTCGCGTGCAGCAGTACCTGAAAACACGGATACAGCCCGCTGAGTCCGGGCATTGGGCTTAACGCGACAACGCCGGGTGACGAATTATACGGGCTCCCGGTCAAAGCGCAAGGATCGTACCGGATCTTATTGCGATCAAATTGGCGGATCGTGGGGATAAAACGAGAAGTCGCCCGAAAATCTGACGCATTCAGCCAGATTCCTGCTGGTTTTTCCTGCAACTGGCGTAAACTTCTCTGCGCGCCTTTCGCCTGTGGATAAAAAGGATCAAAACTGTGTAGAAAGGGAAGATCTCTGTCTCGCTTTGCGCTATGATCCGCCCTTCCGCTGACGATCCTCCGGTGATTGCAGGATGGAAAACCGCTGATAGCGGTCGCAGGCGCTTTCTTACGTCTGTGTCAAAAATGAACGTTTCTTAGAGTAACGCCTACTATTCTTATCGAATTTGTACGAGTGGAGTCCGCC
>NZ_CP090208.1 GCF_021397715.1 Pantoea agglomerans
ATGTCTGTGCCTGTGCCGCAACCGATTCTCGATCATGCCGTGATTAATGTTGCCGATCAGCTTGATGCCGCCCAGGCGCTGTTCCGGCGGCTCGGTTTTCAGCTGACCGAACGCGGCCATCACTCGCTGGGTTCCAGCAATCATCTGGCGGTGTTCGGCGAAAATTACCTCGAACTGCTGGGCTATGAGCCGGGCAATGCCGGTCGGCGCGCCGATCTCTGGCAATCGCCGCCCGGTCTGAGCGGCCTGGTCTGGAAGAGCAGCGATGCGGAAAGTGAATATCAGCATCTGCAGCGTCAGGATCTGGATGGCGATCCCCCTGCCAGCTTTCACCGGCCGGTTACGCTGCCCGATGGGTCGGTGAGTGAAGCGCGTTTTCGCACCGTGCGGCTGCGTCCCTCTTTAATTCCCAACGGGCGCAGCTTTTTTTGTCAGCATCTGACGCCGGAGGCTGTCTGGCAACCGGCATGGCAGTCGCATCCGAATGGCGTACGCAATATCAGTGAGTTTGTGATTGTGGCGCAGGACCCGGCTTTATCGGCGCAGGTTTATAGCCATCTGTTTGGCAGCGCAAAAATCATCGCCTGCCCGGAAGGCGCATTTGTGCTGCGTGCTGGTGCCGCCACGGTGCGTTTTGCTTCGGCAGACTATGCGCAGCAACGATTTGGTCCGCTGCCGGAAGATTACGATGGCAGCGCGCGGATGGTGGCGCTGGGTTTTGTCACCGACGATCTGAACCGGGTAAAAACGGCGCTGCAGACGGGTGACGTCAGGTTTGAACAACAATCAGCGGCGATTCTGGTTGCAGCGGGACAGGGTTTTCATCTGGCTTTACGCTTTACCTGAGGGTGACAGCGGCCAGATCACTAAAAAACGCCTCTGCAGAGTCATGCTCGTCAGTTAAGCGACAGGTGATAACGCAGGCTGGTGCCGCTCAGGGGCTGGCGGTCCTCGCGCCGCTGCGCGGTTCCTTCACGTCATTCCTCTGCCTGACGGACCGGCGGGGATGGCACATCCTGTGCCGCCCCGCCTTTCGCCCGCGTCCTGCGGGCTCTCCTGGCCGACTCATTCTGTTCAGCGCTGCGGATTGCCTGCCCCTGATCGACCCCAGCCTGCTCTGAAACTTCAGTGCGTGCTGTTAAAAAGGGCGCTCCGGCCCGCATTGCGGCATGCTCACCCAGTAAAAAGGCTGCCACGTTTGACCGTGACAGCCTTTGCACATTTAAACTTCACTGCTGAGCACTACCTCTGCAGAGGCGTTTTTTCCTTCATCAATAAAGAGAATCAGAAGGTGTAGCTGGCGGTAACCGAGACGTTACGCGGTTCGCCATAAACCACGGAGCTGGCGACGTTGGTGTCATACTCTTTATCGAACAGGTTATTCAGGTTGCCCTGCAGCGTCAGGTTTTTGTTGACCTGATAGCGGGCAAACAGATCAACCAGCGCGTAGCTTCCCTGACGGGCGCGCCAGGTGCCGTTGCTTTCCGGCGCACCGACATCATTCCAGACGTGGGTTTGCCAGTTCACCCCGCCGCCCAGCGTCAGCTGTTGCAGCGCAGGCAGGCGATAGCTGGTGAACAGGTTAAAGCTGGTCTGCGGCAGTTGCGGGTTGAAAGTGCTGCCGTCACGGTTTTCCGCAATGTAACGCGTGCCGCCAAACGTCATCTGCCAGTAATCGGTTAATGCACCGTTGACTTCAAACTCAACGCCACGGCTGACCACGCCTTTACGGCCAATGTAGGCCACGTCACCGGAACCTTTTACCGTCTGGGTGGTGGCTTCGCCCACGTTATCCAGTTCGGTGCGGAACACCGACAGTGAGGTCGTAAAACGGCTGTTCATCCAGTCCGACTTCAGACCCGCCTCGTAGTTCTTACCGATCACCGGTGCCAGATACGATCCGTTGACGTCGCGATAATCCTGCGGCTGGAACACCGAGGTGTAGCTGGCATAAGCGGACCAGTTTTCCGCGAAGTCATAGATCAGCCCGCCGTAAGGGGTAGTGTTATTCTTCTCCAGCTCGCCAGTCAGCGTTTCACGGTTCCAGTTGGTGTAACGGGCACCCACGATCAAGTGCAGCGGATCGGCAAGTGAGATGCGGGTTGCCATATAAGTCGATTTCTGACGAACCAGCTGCGTGTCACTGGCAGGCAGCCGCGGCGTCCAGTCAGACTCAGGATACTGGCCGTTGAAATCATTGAAATTCCCCAGCGACTCAGAAGAGATATTTTCGAAGGTGCTGAAATATTTGTTGTCCTGACGGCTGTAGTTCACGCCGACCATCAGTTCATGCTGGCGGCCAAACAGTTCATAAGGACCGCTGGCAAAGGCATCAACAGCATCAACTTTGCGTTTGCCGGTGTTGTAACCGGTTCCGCCCACCACCGGGTAATTCGCGTAGGAGGAGTATCCGACGCCGGTGTTCTTATCGAAGAATCCATCCAGATAGAGCTGTTTACTGTCCAGTCGCATCTCGTTGTGCACACCGTTCAGCGTGATGTTCCAGCCGTTGTCGAAGTCCTGTTTCAGGTTAACAAAGAGTTTGCGGTTCTCTTTGTCGTTATAGGCCCAGTCCGGCGCGGTATTGTAACCACGACGGCTATGAATCTGGCTACCGTCGGTGTACCAGCGAGGCGCTCCGCCCCACATGGTGGCGTCCGTATTCACCTGGCTGAACTCATAGCCCACGGACAGCGTAGTGGAGTCGGTCAGATCGGCATCAACCACGCCATAAACAAACTGTTTTTTTGCGCCGTAACGCTCAATGAAACTGTTGTTATCCTGCCAGCCAGCAATCAGACGGCCACGCACGTTGCCGGATTCGCTCAGCGGCGCGGAAAGGTCAGCGACATAACGCTGTTTGTTCCAGCTGCCGTAGCTGGCGGAGACGGTGCCGCCAAACTCTTTGCTGTCGGCGTGCTTACGCACCATATTGATTGCCGCTGAAGGATTGCCCGGCCCGGTCAGCAGGCCGGTTGCACCCCGCACCACCTCGACCCGCTCATAGAGCGCCATATCGGTTTGCGCGTCGCCCAGGTTCCAGCGTGAGGCGAACGCAGTCGGAATGCCGTCCACCATGTAGTTGTCGATCATGAAACCACGGGCATAGTAGTTGGTGCGATCCATATCACCACTGATTCCGCGGATACCGGTGGTGTTAGAGAGCACATCATTTAGCGACTGAAGCTGTTGATCTTCCATTCGCTGCTTACTGACAATGCTGACTGACTGCGGCACATCGCGAACGGTACCGAGCATTTTAGTGCCGGCACGGGTGACCGGGACGCTGTAATCGGTGGCCGGCGAGCTGTCTGTTGCGCCGTCTGCCGCGGCTGTGGCGCTGACCGTCATAGTCTGACTGTCACTGGCGGCCGGTGTGGCTGTTTCAGCGGCGTAAGCACTTGTTTGCGCCAGCGAGGTGGCGATTATCGCGGCCAGTAGTGAGATGCGCAGCGGGGCTGAGGTGCCCGCTTCCCTGGCGTGCTGAACTTGAAAAGACATCGTTAATTCCTCAAATTTATTATGTTTTTTGCTGCCACTGTTCACGACCATGCTTCCTGCGGGCATCTGTGCCCTGCTTATGGTTTGAGGAACCAGAAACCTTTCCCTGAGCGCCTGAGCGCGGGTGTGATGTTGTATTTAAAACAAATGAGAAATATACGCATTGCGATTATCATTGCAAGATTTTGTTAGCAAATGATGCGAATTTATTCAGTAATCCGTGAGAATGAAGATTGAATTGCGGCGGGATCATTGCAGGGTATGAAAATAAAAAACCGGCTTAATTATTTCAGGGCGCAGAACGACATTTATTCCGGGCGAGTGTCATTTGGGAACGAAATTGGCGCGCTGATATCTTTTCATTGACCTGAGGTTGTCGTTTTTTATGCCAGAATGCCCGGCATTACGCTTTAGTTTGGCTTTTTCACAACACCAGATTCACAGGATACTGCTATGCGGTTATTTAAAAAACCGGGCGCACTGTTGGTTATTTTAAGTCTTTGCAGCGCTGGTTCAGTTCATGCCGGGACTATTTCGCAAAACCTCAGTGCAGGCTGGGACAATTTCAGTAATAAGGTCTCGACCACCTGGCAACAGCCCGATGGCACCGACTTCTATCTGCCCGCTATCACCTGGCACAACCGGGCAACCTACGATCGAGAACATATTGAAAAATATAATGAAAGACCGTGGGGTGCAGGCGGTGGGATTTCCCGTTACGACGAAAAAGGTAACTGGAATGGCCTCTATGTGATGGCATTTAAAGACTCCTATAATAAATGGGAACCCTTTGGTGGCTATGGCTGGGTAGCGACGTGGCGACCCCTTGCGAATGATAAATTTCACTGGGGTGCCGGTTATACCGCCGGCGTTACGGCCAGGCATAACTGGAAATATATTCCGGTGCCGGCAATCCTGCCGCTGGCGTCAGTCGGATACGGCAAGCTGGATTTTCAGATGACCTATATTCCCGGCACGCATAATAACGGAAACGTCTATTTTGCCTGGTTGCGTTATCATTTCTGACAGCCGTAACGGGATATTTAGCGCGACATCGCCATAACAGAGATCTCATTCAGGTTCAGCGTTTCGCCATCAAAGCGGTGACGTAAATCGGCATAACTTTCGCATCCAATGATCTGTTCAACCGCAGCGGAATAAGCATCCATTGCGCTGCGCATCTGTGTCAGGTAGTCGTGCGTATCATAGACACGGTCGATGCCTTCCAGTGCATGATTCATAATTTTCCTGGCGACATCGTTAGGGGTGTCCAGCGCGGAAAGTTTGGAGCGGGCCGTCCGGCGTAAATCGCGCGGCGTAAAAGGCTCCAGCCCCAATCCACGCGGGGCGCGGATCATACGGCGTAAGGCCTGATTCAGCGCCCCTTTCGACAGAGGAAGTTGAGGATCGCGCGGTGCCGGAACCAGCCAGGGCGAATCGCGATCGGCCGCCTGCATCAGCGCATCAATGCACATCCGCATCATCGGTGAAATCGGCAGAATATGTTCGCGCTGAGATTTATTACGGGTCCCCTGCTTCCACAGGCCGAGCGCCAGATCAAATTCCGCTTTCTGCGCCTGTACAATTTCATCTGGTCGACGCGCGCTGACCAGACACAACCGCAGCGCCCAGCGTGCCTGCTCCGATAACGCCCAGTTATCCAGTCCATGCCAGAACACCCAGATTTCCGCATCCGTCAGCTGACGACTGCGCGGTGGCGTCGCGCGTCCGGCGACATCACGCTTTTTCATCGAGGCGATCGGGGAGTGATCAAGATAGCCCTGCATCTCTGCCCAGGCGAGGAACTGCTTGGTCAACGCAAATACCCGTCGCGCCTCCTCTTTCTTGCCGTCAGCGATCAGAATGTTATAGAGACGGTTGAGTCGTAAACGGGTGATCGATTTAAGCGGTTGCGATCCAATATTCGGCAGAACATGTTTCAGCAGTGATGAGACGGCGATTTCCGGGCGGCGGCGGCTGATCAGCAGGGATAATTTGACCCAGACCTTCATCACCTGCTCAACTGAGCCTTCATCACCAAAATTATCCAGTTCACCTAATGAGGCTGTTCTCACCTGATCAAGCCAGATCAGTACATGGCGGCCGACATGAGGTGAACGTAATTCTGTTAGCGTCACAATGATCCTTTTACTGTTCCGTGCAGGCTGCGAAGTCACACAGTTTAGCGTCAGATCATTTATGACTCCAGACCTAATAAGTCTGGAGTCACAATGACGCGTTCTGATGAATTCTGGGCGAGTGATCAAGAACTTTATCCACGTCATACAACGCGCTGCTGGGTAAAAACTCACCCGCTGCAATGGTCAAAAACCCGATCAGAAACAGTCAGGAGGCCGGTTATCCGGACAACCACGCTATGATGGACTGGCAACAACGTCGCCGGTTGCTGTCTGCTGGTCCAACGAGCTTGTTTTTTGTCTTTGTAATCCTGCGACTCTATCGGAGCCTCAAGGCATGAGATGTGCACCACCCTCGTTCAGCAGCAGATATATGTATTGCTGTTCGCTAATCAGGATTGGTCTGTTGCCTGGATAATCAGAAATTCAAACAGGCCTGGTTGCTGATTCTTCAATGTGATCAAAGCCAAACGTTACAATTGCTGGTGACATCAGCTGCACACAGCATCGGAGAGTGACAGTCATCGCAAGCTGTTCCGGTTAAATGTTTTTTGCAATATGAATATATAAAGTTAAGCATATATTATTTTTTATTTACCCATGTCTATCCCAACCACAGAATATTTATCTGTACAGAAACCCACCGCAGCATTATAGTTTTTTCTCGGATAGTTTATTTATGGAGAAACAGATGGCTGAATTTTGTTTTTATAAAAAACATAACCAGGTCGCGGTAGTGAGTAAATCGGAGACTTCAAATGCCGCTTCCCTTGTCGGCGAGGGCTGGAAGAAAATGTTTGAAGAGGTCAGAGCCGCTGATGCAGAAAGTGCACTGGCCCGGTTAGCTGAAATACGTAAGGAGGAGATGGCCACAGAACGCTTTGTGATCTCAGGAACGGCATTCAGTGAGTTTCTGACAGCGTTCCTCAAGTAGTAACAGGTTACTTCACTCAACGTAAACACGCATATTTACTGGCAGAGTCAATGACAGTTAATAAGATCGTGGGGGTTTTTTCAGGGAACTTTCAGGCTGCCATTTCTTCATCTATGTTAACAATCATAATGCCCTGCATCAGAAAATAAACACTATAGCCTGATGCTTTTCATCATGAAAGACTTCATCTTGTATTAAATTTATCCTTACATTACAACGAGTTGTGTTAGTTATTTGCTCGGGTGGCATAGTGCTTGAGTTTTGTAGTTTCTATGCGGCTCTCTATCAACACAATATAAATGGAAATGATTCATGCTGGTGCTAATAGCTGCATTGCACGTATACTTTCATTGCCCGCATCAGCGTTCTTGGTGTATTCGGGTTTTCATTGTTATTATTCTGATATAAGAGGATTTATGAGCACAAGGAAATCTGTTATGCTGGCCTTTCTGGCTTTAGTTGTCGGTGGAGTGTTAGGATATATAGTCAATAATCTGACGATATCTAAATATAACACCATTAATGCCACCTGTACTCTGCTTAATGTGGCTGTAGATAATCATATGTTAAGTCCGGAGAAGATTGTTGAACTAGGACGCCTGACCAAAGAAAAACTTGGCGATGCCCAGTCTGCAAAAGCATTCAGCCTGAGTACTAAACAGATAAATGCAGCCTCTGAATCATCAAACTGCTCTCAGTTTATGGTTGGAATGAACCAGGTTAAATGATTCCGGAAGATCATTTCCTGTGCTGCGTTTAACATTAAATTTAACAGGGAGAGTTCAGAATGGTGCCAAAGAGAATTCGACTACTTGCGCTCTTAGCCCCTTTTTTTCTGGTGGCGTGTACCCTCTCTCAGAATAATGGCGTCAGTAAAAATATGCCTGCACAGCAGGGAAATGATCTCCTTTCGATGGCCAGTCCGGCAGGCCGCTATGCCGTCGTTATTCAACGAGCCGTTGAAAAAAAAATGTATCAACCGGATGCCTGGCGGGGAAAAGTCTGCACGGTCAGAATGTCGCTCCGACGTGATGGCGTAGTCGAAAATGCAGTTGCAGAAAGCGGTGACGCCAGACTGTGTAAAATGGCTCTATCTGCCGTAAAGCGAGCTGAGATCCCTCCTGCGCCTGATGAAGCAACGTGGAAGTTATTTAGAAACGCTCCGCTGGAATTCAGGCTGTAGTGTGATCCTTATCATTCAGCCCTGAATCAGGAATCACAAAAGGCCCTTCTCGCAGTCAACACGCGACAACAGGAAAAATATCGGTATAAGGCGTATAAGCAAAAGCCCATGCGATAACAGTCTTTATAAAACGAATAAGAGGAGATAGTCTGTTTCAGAATGAGCAAGGCGCCTGGAATAACTAAATTTGCATAGAAAAAAACTCTCTATACGCAGGCTTTATCAGCAAGAAATTGTGGTTTGCGGATGTGTAAAATCAGGAGTTCAAATAAAGTTATCGCGGATGCCAGGCATTGAAGAAGGTATCTTCTTATCGCACTCAGCATAAAAAATATAAACCGATTCGGATGAGAAAATTTTAATTCATACTCTTCTCTGACGGCCCTCTGTTGTTAAGGGTATTCCTGATGCGTTATGAGAAACGCATCAGGTATTATGAAATTCTGAGCAGGTTTATTCATTGGGTCTGCAGAGATTTCTGAAACTTTGGTTAGTATCCACTATTTTTCTTTACGTCATAACCTTGCAAGCGTCATTATTCAATCTCTCTTGCTGTAAGCCGCAACACGGTTGCATATGAAGAGTAATTTCATCGAAGTCAGTAACAATCGTTGATTAAAAAGATATAAATATATGGACATAACTATGATTGATACCCGGAAACCCTTATATATCGGTCTGCTGCTGACGGCAGCTATGCTAAGCGGTTGTACGGCCGAAACCAGTCTGGAAAGAAATGCTCACCATACCGCCTCACAGATAGCTAAACTCCATTTTGACCCCAATACGCGTCCACTCACTGCTGATAATTATCGGATAGCAAAGCAGTTCCTGAGTCAGTTTTATGAGCTGGGTAAACAGGATCGTGCCGCTGGCCTGAGCGAAGAGCAGGCACAGCAGCGTGTAAATAGTTTTACGGCGGTCCGGCAAACTCAGCAGGGCGATCAGATCGATGAATCTTGTACGAGCCCTTTTAGCGCCGCCGCACAGAAAAGTAACTTCCTTAAGCAATCCTTCAGCGCAGACCGGCCGCAGAAACGGGCTGAAATAATGTTAGAAAGCGCCACAAAAAGCTACTGGGATGGCTTTAACGGACGTTTATAGTCGCAGCCAATGCGCGCGGTTGAAAAGGCCGCGCCATCATGTTTTAGCATCAGCCGCAGTCTGTTTCGATCATCCTGACGAAATCAGAAAGAAGCCTGGTTGAGGGTTTAAATATTCTCTGGCCGGGCTCCGATACTGCCGCAGGGTCATCATCATAAGGAAGGACTGAGCGGGTATAAGAGGCAGTGCTGCTGCAACTCCGCACCGGCTTAACTCTTCAATGAAGCCAGTATTGAATACCGAAGCAGCAAGATTGATTCCAGATCCTTTCTGACACTGGAAATTTTGTTTTGAACGGGCTCAGGCTTTTGGATGGCGCAATATACAGCTCAGCCAGCGAAAAGGTCGTGACGTTATCGCTGGCTGAGCTGTAATTGCGGGGTCCGTTCAATACGTAAAAGCAGCCCCGCCGGATGCTTCTCGTTGCCGGATTAATTAGCTGAAGGACGTAACGCTACCAATACCCCTTTGCCACTTAACGTAAAGACAGAGATAAAGGTAAACAACAGCGCGGTCAGCCCCAGGACCAGGTAAGCGCCGTGAAAACCCACGCGGTCATACATAAATCCAGCGAACAGCGACATGAAAATCATCGCCAACTGTTTGAAAAAACAGAAGCAGACGAGATAAATAGTGGCTGAGAACTTCACTTCAAACTGAGTAGTAATATATTTAAAGCAGCCGACGATTAAAAAAGGCACTTCAAACATATGGAGTGATTTAAGCAACACCACTTCTACTGCCGTAGTGGCAAATGACGAGCCGATAATACGTACCGACATGATCGTTCCGGCCAGCAGGAGTGCATTTTTACCGCCGATGCGGTTCACTATTAACGGGGCAAAAAACATGATGCAGGCATTGAGCAGTTCCCCCATCGTGGTGACATAACCAAACACCCTGGTTCCCTGATCGGCGCTGCTAAAAAATGAGGTGAAAAAGTTGGCAAACTGCTGATCAAATACATCGTAAGTGCAGGAAACACCCACAACGTAAAGTGTTAAGAACCATAATTTCGGTTGTCTGAACAATTGCATCACCAGACGCAGGCTGAACTGAGATTGGTTTGCGCCCAGTGAGTCGGCCACCTCTGCTGATGATTGTGCCTGAGGTCTGGAAAGAAACAGTAAAATGGCGAGGATCACCGCACATCCGGAACCGAGCCAAAAAATAAACTGGTTATTAATGGTGAACATGATACCGACAATAGACGCGCAGAGCGCCCAGCCTACACAGCCAAACAGGCGCGCACGACCAAATTCGAACTGGCTACGCCGACTGACACGCTCAATGTAGGCTTCAATCGCAGGCGCGCCAGCGTTGTAGATAAAACCGAGATAGATACCGCCGACAATTGAGCCTAACAAAATATGAGTTTGCAGTAGCGGACCAAACACGTAGATAAAGAATGGAGCAAACATCACCAGCATTCCGGTGATAATCCATAATAAATGCTTTTTCAGCCCCAGTTTGTCAGACAGTAAACCAAATACTGGCTGGAACAGTAACGAAAAGAAAGAGATTGCGGCGAAGATAATACCGGTATCGCTTTTACTGATGTGATTAATATCATGTAACCAGATAGGGAAGAACGGGAAATAGGCTCCCATGATGAAGAAGTAGAAGAAAAAGAACAGCCCGAATATCCAGAAATTATTATTCTTTAAGTAATACATGATTACATCCTTTTTTAATAACTAAAGCGTCCGGGAAATCTGCCAGCCTTGAGACCCTGGTATAAGACGGCTGATGAGGCATCCTGTTGCATGTCGGACCGGGCCTGCCCCGTGCCGAGGATGGGTTAAACGCAAAACAGGCTGTTGTGCCGGAACCGTTGGCAAAGTAACCTTCAGTACTGTGAGCGAGTAACATTTTTAAGCCATTACCTGTGTGAGTTGTGAGCGCTTCATCGTGATCCTCCTGCCAGACTCACCTTCTGTTGAGCCTGAAAACAGCCTGCTCGTGCTTGTAGCAGAGAGGTAATGGCATGCTGCCAGCACGCTTCAGAACACCAAAGCCGCTGTGATAGTGGAGATTTTTAACTCGCTTCCACCCTGTTCTGCCTGTAATGCCAGGAGATTGCTGAGATTACAGGTAAGAGACACGACGAGCCTCTGCTCAGGCTAAATACGCTGTTGCATGATGCTTTGTGCGTCGGCAACCGTGCTGCATTAAGGTAGCGTCCTCCATGATCACTGCCTTTTTCTGATTGTGATGCGCTCACATTTCTGGGGGTACAATAGAGTTTGGCTGTTATTGAAGTAAAGCGTGCTCTGGGTATTAGGTGACGAGGGTCACAGTTTAAGCCGGTTTTATACCGACATTGTTCACTGATCAGCAGAGAGCCGGGCCCGCATCTGCTCATTGGTCATTGGTCATTGGTCATTGGTCATGATCTTATTCCGCAGCACCACCTGGCCCACAACCTCATAACTTCTTGCGTGGATCATCACCGCCCTACTCGTCGGCTATACATTGTTAGCGCCTATCGAGGCGTTATCCTGTTGCCGGTTAATCCTCTCTCTTTGTCGTCACCAGAATCGGATTTTGCGGAAGTTTCACGCAGCGTTGATCGCTGGCGGTTTTCTGGTTCATTGAATAACGGCCTGCGCCAACACAGGCAGCGTGTCCGCGGCTGGCTGAAACGCCATTGCGGCAGATGTTGCCTGGCTAATCCGGAATGCGGCAGGACCACGTTGTGCGCTGGGATTACGCACTGCGTAGCCTGATTTCTGCGTGTGGTCTGGCGCGCTGAATGCTGGGATATGATTCTGCACTTCTCCTCAAGCCCTTCCCTTATGCATCGCAAGCGATAACGGAAAAGTTCCCGATTATAGTTGTAAAATGATAATCATTATCATTATTATACGCATTTGCTTACATACCTTAACGATTCAGGGAGATTTTCTAAGTGAATGTAACTATGCATGTCCGGAAGCGCCCCGTTGCGCTGCTGCTGGCGGGAATATTAAGTTCTTCCGCCTCTGCCGCGAACGACGCTGAGACAGAAATGCTGGCCGACGACCAGACTATGCTGGTCACTGCTGAACAGGAGTTAAAGCAACAGCCTGGCGTCTCGGTGATTACCGCGCAGGATATTGAAAAGAACCCGCCGGTTAATGACCTGTCCGACATCATCCGCAAAATGCCGGGTGTTAACCTCACCGGCAACAGCGCCAACGGCGTCCGCGGCAATAACCGCCAGATCGACATTCGCGGCATGGGACCGGAAAATACCCTGATTCTGATTGATGGTGTACCGACGACCTCAAGAAACTCAGTGCGTTACAGCTGGCGTGGCGAGCGGGATTCGCGCGGTGACTCTAACTGGGTACCGGCGGAAATGGTTGAGCGCATCGAAGTGATCCGTGGGCCGGCGGCTGCCCGTTATGGCTCTGGCGCTGCCGGTGGCGTGGTCAATATTATCACAAAGCGCCCGACGGATGACTGGCATGGCTCGCTGTCGCTGTTCACCAATCAGCCGGAAGATGACAAAGAAGGCGCTACCCGCCGCGCCAACTTTAATCTCAGCGGTCCGCTGGCCGGTGACGCGCTTACCATGCGGTTCTACGGCAACATCAATAAAACCGACAGTGATGCTTTTGATATCAACCAGTCGCAGAATGGTTCTGCCGCCGCCGGACGCGAAGGCGTGCGCAATAAAGATATTAATGGCGTACTCTCCTGGAAATTAACGCCGTTGCAGGTGATTGATTTCAGTTACGGTTACAGCCGTCAGGGCAATATATATGCTGGCGATACCCAATACAGCAACGGTGCGGGCAATGCTCTGATTGAATCGCTGGATGGTTCAGAAACTAACCGTCTTTATCGTCAGACCTATGGCATTGCCCACAACGGGATCTGGGATTGGGGCCAGTCGAAACTGACCTTCAATTATGAAAAAACCAACAATACCCGCCTCAACGAAGGAACCGCAGGCAGCGGTGAGGGACGAATTAACAGCACGACGTTCTCCACCAGCCGCTTCGAGAGTTACCGCGCCGGTGGCGAAGTCAGTTTCCCGCTGGAGATAGTGCGGGAACAGACGGTGACGCTGGGTGCTGAGTGGAATCGCGACGAGTTAAACGATCCCAACTCAATGAATGGCACCAGCGCACCCGGCGTCTCTATTGGTGGGATCAATGGCGATGCAGGTAGCCGCAACAGTAAAAACAGCGCGACTCTGAGTTCGCTTTATTTCGAGGATAATATTGCCGCCACCGACAGCACGGAGCTGATCCCGGGTCTGCGTTTTGATTATCACGATACCTTTGGCGCGAACTGGAGTCCGTCGCTCAATATTTCCCAGGGACTGGGCGAGAACTTCAAACTCAAGGCCGGTATTGCCCGTGCGTTTAAAGCCCCTAACCTCTATCAGTCAACGGAAGGCTATTTACTGGCGACCCGCGGCAACGGTTGCCCGATCGGTATCGGCGGGAGTTGTTATTTGCTGGGCAACGAGAACCTTGATCCTGAAGTCAGCGTAAATAAAGAGCTGGGCATTGAGTTTAGTCAGGATGGCTATATTGCCGGGATCACCTGGTTCCGTAACGATTATAAGAACAAAATCGTGGCGGGCACCGAGCGGATTGGTTTTGCCTCCAACGGCAATAATATCCTGCAGTGGAGCAACGGCGGTAAGGCAGTGGTAGAAGGTCTGGAAGGGAATATGACGATTCCGTTAGTGCGCGATGCGCTGGAATGGCGGACCAACGCGACCTATATGATTGAGTCGAAGGATAAAGAGACCGGAAATCCGCTGTCGATCATCCCGGAATACACCATCAACACGATGCTCGACTGGCAGGTGACAGAGGATTTTTCCACCAGCCTGAACTGGACGATGTATGGCCGTCAGAAACCGCGTGAAAATGCAGAATCGCGTACCGAAGCCAGTTCACTGTCGACGCGTGAAGTCGGAGCCTATTCAGTATTTGGGCTGAATCTTAACTACGACGTCACCAAAAATCTGCGTGCTAATGCCGGTATCAATAACCTGCTCGATAAGCGTATTTACCGTGAAGCCGAAGGTGCATCCACCTACAACGAGCCGGGCCGTGCCTATTACGCCGGTCTGACTCTCTCTTTCTGATCCTGATTGCGACAGGCGCTTCCATTCGGAAGCGCTTTTTCTTGCCGTAGGTCTGACTCTCTTTCCTGATTGTCTCTTCTTCAGTCTGTTCTCACCGATATCTATTAATGCACTAGCGTGACGTTGTCACCTAATTTGATACTGGAGCTGCTATGACGCGGAAATAATCTTATTGATTAAACCCGGAAAGGAAGCGCTGAAACCGCGTCGATCTGTGGAACTGAAAGGTATGAATAGAGGCAAAGACAGCCTGGCTCAGTGAGCCAGGCCCGGTGATTAACGTACCAGATGCAGGAAATGCAGGTGTTTTTCGTACTGATCAAGAATATCGTTGATAATCTGCTCCTGCGTCCAGCTCATCACATCGTAATCCTGCCCGCCCTCTTTCAGGTAGACCTCTGCACGGTAGTAGCGATGCTCTTCTTTTTTCTCATCGCCTAATCCGGCCAGGGCAAAGGTAGGCTGAATATAGGAACGAAGCCGCACTTCATAAACAAAGTTGAGTTCATTTCCCAGATCCACTTCAAAATGCACCCGATCGTCTGCACTGTCATTAATGTGAGAAACGGTACTTTGCTTCAGCAGTTCGCCGCTGACCATATGCATGGCAGGCTGAATCACTTCATTCATAAAGCGTTTCACGTTTGAACGCTTGGGGAAATAAGCAATATTCCGCAACCGGCGTTGCCACGAAATCGGGTTTCGTGAAGCTGGCGAGGCGATGGTGGTGATCTGCTTACTCTCGCGTTTGTAATAATCAATGCGCAGCGCTTTGAACAGCCCGTATATCGACGTCAGAAGTATAATGGCAAAGGGCAACGCACTGGCGATGGTCACCGTTTGCAGCGCTTTCATGCCGCCTGCCAGTAACAGCACGATGGCAACAACCCCCATCATTGATGCCCAGAAAATACGCTGCCAGACCGGCGTGTTATCGGTGCCTCCTGACGCTAAGGTATCAACCACCATCGCGCCGGAATCAGCGGACGTCACGAAAAAGACGACTACCATGGCCATAGCAATAAACGACAGTACCGAGCTGAAGGGGAAATGCTCAAGGAAGTTAAATAACGCGAGGGTCTGATCGGACTGTACGGTCTCTGCCAGATCGCGTGCTCCTTTACTCACGATCAGCCAGATCGCGCTGTTACCGAAAAATGTCATCCACAGCAAGGTGAAACCGGCTGGCACAAACAGTACGCCGGTTACGAACTCACGAATGGTGCGTCCACGCGAAACGCGGGCAATAAACATCCCGACGAAGGGCGACCAGGCCAGCCACCAGCCCCAGTAAAACAGGGTCCAGCCTCCCAGCCATTTGCTGGATTTGGGCTCATAGGCATACAGGTTAAAGGTCTTGTTCACTATTTCTGAAAGGTATCCGCCGGTATTCTCAACAAACGATTTCAGCAGCAGAACCGTTGGCCCCATCGCACCCACCAGAACCAGCAACAGCACCGCCAGCGTCAGGTTGATTTCTGAAAGTATGCGGATCCCTTTATCCAGTCCCGACACCACCGACAAGGTGGCGAGGCCGGTAATAACCACAATCAGTATGACCTGGATGGTTTGGTTAACCGGAACCCCGAAGAGGTGGTTGAGCCCGGCATTAACCTGCAAAACACCATAACCCAGCGAGGTTGCTACACCGAGCACGGTACCGATAACGGCAAAAACATCGACGGCATGCCCTATCGGCCCATAAATTTTTTCGCCAATAATCGGATAGAGTGCCGATCGCAGCGTCAGCGGCAGGCCGTGACGATAACTGAAGAAGGCCAGTATCAATGCCACGATGGCATAGATTGACCAGGCATGCAGTCCCCAGTGAAAGAACGTGATGCGGAGTGCCTCCTTGGCGGCCTCAACGCTCTCCGGCGTGCCTGACGGCGGCGCCATGTAATGCATCACCGGCTCGGCTACGCCAAAAAACATCAGTCCTATGCCCATGCCGGCTGAAAACAGCATGGCAAACCACGATAGGTAGCTGAAATCGGGTTCAGAGTGATCGGGACCTAGTTTGATGTCACCAAACCGGGACATGCCCAGATAGGCGACGCTCATGAGTATCAGGGCAACAGTCAGAATGTAAAACCAGCTGGCATTGGCGAAGATGCCGCTTTGCAGCGCGCTGAGCTGCTTGTCGGCTTGTTCAGGGAAAATGGCAGCAAAAGCAACGATGATAAAGATCAATATGGCGGAGCTGTAAAACACCGGCGGATTGATTTTACTTCGCTGAGTGTGCTCTGTTATTTTTGATTGAGACATATAACCTCTCTGCTGGTGCATTTCTGAATGTAACAGCCATTATGGCAGAGCATATTATAATTTCAGGGAAGGATCGGATTTTTATAGTTTTTTTTCCCCCTACCGACTATTCCCGACAGGAGGCGTTACCGTCACTGCGGGTCGATGCGCGGGTTAACGGCGGCTGAAAAGACCCACCTTCACGACCGCGGGCAGATGATGACAAAAGTTCCTGCTGACCCTTCACGCAGAGGAATGGCTGCAGCATTCACCGGCTTGCTTCAGGTATCGTTCATTGCGTATCAACAACAGTGGCCGATGCTTCATAGATTATCAGTCTATATCTTCATCATGCAGAGGAGTTCGGCAAAATAATGGAACACAGTTATAGATCACATATCGCGTGGACAGGTAACAGAGGCACGGGCACATCAGGCTATCACTCCTATGCGCGGACATGGGATATCGCCATAACCGGCAAGGAAATCGTTCATTGCTCTAATGACCCATTGCTGGGCGGCGATCCGGGTAAAATGAACCCTGAAGATCTCCTGTTATCCTCGCTTTCAGCCTGCCATATGCTTTGGTATCTGCATCTCGCCTCCGATGCGGGCATCACCGTCGTGGATTATGAAGATTCACCGGTAGCCACAGGTGAAGTTTTAAAAGGGGGAGCAGGCCGCTTTATTTCAGCCATACTCAGGCCAAAAATTACGGTCCTGGCGGGGACAAATATCGATGCGGCAACGGCTATTCACCATGAAATTCATAAAGTCTGTTTTATTGCCAGATCGGTGAATTTTCCTGTTTTCTACCAGCCTGAATTTATCATCACTCCTTTGCCCTCTCCTTAATACCGATCTTTCATTACGTGGATGCCGGCTCTGTAAACCGGCACCCACCAGCAGAGATGGCGGCGATGCGTCTATTATTTGCCGCAAGCGGCATGGCTGATATCCCGACTGGTTAATAACCGCCGTTTGAACTGTGGCTGTGGGTCGAGGCGTTATAATTTGATCAAAAAGGCATCATTAATACGCACAATTAAAATAGCCATGGTTGATGCTAAGTCCGGTTTGTCAGCCATCGTGAATGCGATATCCGGTTGAGTCCCCCCAATAAGAAACCATCTTCTATACTCTGTTACGTTTAGTTAACTTTGCCGCTGTTCATCGTGCTGCGTCGGTTTTTTTAATCACCGTTTTGCGCGAAAGCTGCTGCCTGAACCCTTCAATACGCCATATTTACTCTTTGTACATTTCAACGGGGGACGTCCTGATATGTCGCAATCTCAACCCTCACGCCTGGGCAGCTTACTGCTGTTGCTGGCAGCCGTGATCGGCTTCGCGGTGGCTTTATACGCGTGGCTGACACCTCTCACCGGTGTTACCGGGACTATCGGAGCTCTGGGTGTGGCCATCGCCAGCGCCGTACTGGCGTTACTGACCTTTCTTTTACGCGGCGCATCCCGCCGCGGCGCGCGCACTACGCTGATTGTTATCGTTTTTCTGATGCTATTCGCGATTGGTTTTGCAGCTGCGCTACTGCATCAGTACATCATTACGGCAGCAATGGTGGTCGGCCTGATTGGTCTGATTACGCTGAGCCGCAATTCCGTTCGTCACAATCATCGCGTCAGAGCCTGAGGAGCTGCCCGTGCATAATGATCTCTATTCTCCATTAATGAAAGTCAGCATCACGGCGCTGGCGCTGCTGTGCATACCAGTGACGCAGGCGCAGAAGCAGGATAACGCTGCTGAAGCCTCTATGGGCACCCAGGAAAAACTTAATGTGGATTCCGCTAATCAACAGGCGCCGGGAACCACTGAAACCACGGAAGAGGCGTCCACCGGCAAGCGTGACGGGCAGAAAGTCGAGTCTGCCAGTTCCGCCGCCAGCTCACTGGTGCCCTCTTCTGCCACCTGGGACAGCTTCCATGGTCAGCTCAACGCACAAAAATATAGTCCGCTGAAACAGATCACTGCGGATAACGTCAGCAATCTGAAGAAAATCTGGGAATTTCATACCGGAGATGTCTCGGATGGCAAAGGTGACATCCCTGCCACCGTCTGGTCAGCAACGCCCATTTTTGCCAACCAGACGCTCTACATTGGTACTCCGTTTGATCGCCTGATTGCGCTGGACCCCGGTACAGGTAAAGAAAAGTGGCACTATGACACCAAATCCTCGCGCAAAGCTCTGACGCAGCCGGTACTGAAGAACCGCGGCGTCTCCTACTGGCAGGCCAGACAACCGGCTGCCGGACAAGCGTGTCAGAAGATCGTCTATATGGGGACCGTAGATGGCAAGCTCTTTGCGCTGGATGCCGATTCGGGGAAACCATGCAGTAACTTTGCTGACAACGGCGTGCTGGACCTTAATCAATGGAACACGGTTAACGCTAAATACCCGCTATCTGTGCTGCAGCCGCCCACCGTCGTCGGCAACCATCTGCTTGTGGGCTGGGCTGGCAAAGACTGGGCTTATGCTGAAGCGCCTCCGGGCACTGTGTTTTCAATTAATGCGCAGACCGGCGAACGCGAATGGACTTTTGACGCTATTCCGGCCGAAATCCGCAAACGCACCGGTACCGCCAACGTCTGGACACATATGTCTGCCGATGAGGCGCATGGCCTGGTCTATCTGCCGGTCTCATCCCCGTCTCCCAACTACTGGGGCGGTAACCGCGTCGATCCGATTCCGCTCGGCACCTCTACCACCGCGCTGGACATCAACACCGGTAAAGTGGTCTGGTCGCGCCAGTGGGTGCATCACGACGTGTGGGATTACGATATCAACTCGGCACCCACGCTGATGGATATCACCGTCAACGGCAAAAAGATCCCGGCGCTGATCCAGGCGACCAAGCAGGGTTTTCTGTTTGTGGTGAACCGTCTGACGGGTGAGGATGTCTGGCCTATAGAAGAGCGTCCGGTGCCTCAGGGCGATGGTTCGGTGCAGGGCGAAGTACTTTCGCCAACACAACCATTCCCGACTAAACCTGCGCCACTGCTCGATCAATCGAAAAAGCCAGAGATCTGGAAACTGGCGGATATGGTGGGTGCCGGCCAGTGTTCACGACTGTGGGATAAGCTGACCTATGAGGGAATGTACACGCCACCCACTACCAGGGGCGAAGGGACGCTAACCTATCCGGACAGTGCCGGGGGCGTTCAGTGGGGCGGCGTGGCGTATGATCCACAAAAACAGATTGCTATCGTGAACACCTCTCACATTGTGCAGTATGTGAAGCTCTATAGCCGTGAAGATTACGACAAAGCGGATAATGGTTCCGGCAACGAGAGCGGTTTTGCCCCGCAGGAAGGCGCGCCTTATGGGCTGCGTCTGATGGTGGCGAACAACTGGCTGGGTATGCCGTGCTGGCAGCCACCCTTTGGTGAAATCGTGGCGCTGGATATGCATACGGGTGACGTAAAATGGCGTCGTCCGGTTGGCGCTTCGCAGCAGTATGGCTTCTTTATGCCAGAAAGCTGGGGCTCACCCACCATTGGCGGTCCGGCTGTGACCGCGGGTGGCGTGATCTTTATTGGTGCCTCAATGGATGCCAAAGTTCGCGCTTACTCAGTGGATAATGGTGAAGAGCTGTGGTCCGATCAGGTTGAAGCACCTGCGGTAGCGAATCCATCGGTCTATGAGTATAAAGGCCGTCAGTATGTCGCCTTTGTCGCGGGGGGGAATACTATTCTCAAGGATCAGGTGGGCGATCAGGTGGTGGTTTATGCGCTACCGGAATAGTCGTTTATAAAAATATTAATGGAAACAGAATGGGGCCTCAGCGCCTAATGCCTGTCAGTTAAGGTTAAATGTGCAAAGGCTGTCACGGTCAGACGTGGCAGCTTTTTTGTCTGGGCGAGCGTGCCGGAGTGCGGGCCTGAGCACCTCTGCTGCTGCCGGGCCGTCCTCGCGCCGCTTCGCGGTACCTTCGGCTTTGACGTCGTGCCGACGAACCGTTCGGGGATCGGCCTTCCCTGGCCGGCCCCGAACTCTCCACGCTTCCCGGCGTGGCGTTCTGGCCCAACGTCACGCCTCAGCGCTGCGGATAGCCCTTTCAGCAGCAGAGGCGCCCAGGCTTCCACTATCGTGCCCTTTTTAACAGCACGCACTGAAGTTTCAGAGCAGGCTGGGGCCGATCAGGGGCAGGCAATCCGCAGCGCTGAACATTAGCCAGGAGAGCCCGCAGGACGCGGGCGAAAGGCGGGGCGGCACAGGATGTGCCATCCCCGGCGGTCCGTCAGGCAGACGAATGAAGTGAAGGTACCGCGCAGCGGCGCGAGGACCGCCAGCCCCGGAGCGGTACCAGACTGCGTTATCACCTGTCGCTTAACTGACAGGCATTAGGCCTCAGCGCCCCATTTTTTGTACCACAAAACGGCGGGGATGATCAGTGGATAGTAAAACCGGCTGCATCCGTCTCTTTTACAGGAGGTAATGCTATGAGGGAACGCAGCCTGGATTGAGAAGAGCGCTTATTTCAGCGGGTCCGCCAGTTTTATGATCAATAACTCGCTGTCCGACTCGGGTTTCTTCAGCGGCTTCACACCGATCGTCGTGGCAACCGGCTTATCATCGACTGTAAGCGATCCTTGTTCACTGACCCGATAATCCTTGCGCTTTTTACCTTCAACCGGATTTTGCATTACCGCTTTTACGCCAAAGTCATTGTCATTGGCGACCGCCAGCGTTTGATTGTCGATCAGCGCCAGCCCTTCGGCCTTCTCCTGCTGCCAGCTAAGTTGACGTAAATCGACTACCTGCGTTTTTGCGGCCAGCTTTATGCCGCGCTGTGCCAGGCTTTTCTGGTCGTCAAACTCCGGATACTCGCCAGGCTTATCGAAAGCGGCAAGATCGCTAGCGCCGCTGAGATCCACCTTATAGATAAGGTTGCGCATCGCGTCGTTTTTGTCGCTTCCTTGTTCAATCAGCAGGATATGTTGATTATCGAGCGCCACGATATCACCAATTTTCGCGTCGCTGTTTTTAGCATAAGCCTCGCTGTCGACAGGGTATCCATACATCGCAGTTTTGCCGGTCGCCGGATCGAAGCTGACCAGGCGGGTAAAGCGCGCCTGCTTTTTACTTTTACCATCGATATCCAGCGTGCTCTGCACCGCGGCGATGATACGTCCATCCGGCATGCGGGTGAGCCCTTCAAAGCCACGATTCGGCTGGCGCCATTTAATAACGTTCGGCAGACCGCCCGCGATCGATTTCTCCCCTTCCGCGGCCTGCGGTCCGTGAATCGCCAGGATCTTGCCGCGCTGATCAACGTTAATCAGAAACGGACCATATTCATCGCAGAGCCAGTATCCGCCCTTCCCGTCCGTGGTAATGCCTTCGGTATCCAGACCACGGTTATCGCTATGCAGCATTTTCAACCTATCGCTTAGCGCGACTTCATTGGTGGAGCCGATGATGCCATCCTGTAGCGGTAATCCGTTAATATTGCCCTTATCGTCATGCAGCGGTCGGGCATCCGTGGCCACCGCTTTGCCGTTCTGCACCCGAATGGTCATCAGCAACGGGGCGAAGTCTGGCGTGACGAAAATTTTCGCCTCCTTTTTACCCACATCAGGCGAGTCAGCATTCGGCCCGCGGTCTGTGACGGTCACGAAGGTGAGCGCATCTCCCTGCTTGCCGGTAAACAGCAAACCGGAGCCGATCCCCACCGGCAAACCATTCGGAAACGCGCTGGCGAATGCGCCGTTGTAGCTTACGTGCGTACCTTCGGGAAAACTGACGATAGCGTGCTGGGTTTGTGGCTGCGCCGCCAGGGTTGGTAAAGAGAGCGCACAACCGATAACCAGAGGAATAATTTTTCTTTTCATATTGTTAGCATCCATAAAGGGAATCCAGCATCGTAAAGATTAAAAATGACAGAAAAATGATATGCCGATTAACAGTGGCAGCTAACAGGTTGATTTAACCTTGTTAAAACGCTGGCTGCTGAGGTGATGAACCTCTATCTGGCTATTATGATGAATATCTAGGGGCAAACGAGGAGGTCTCTATGCGATCAGCTACTCTGGTGCCATACGATAAGCAGTGGCCTGTGATGTTTGACGCAGAAAGCTCACGATTAAAGGCATTGTTAGGTAAGTGTGTTAAGCATGTTTATCACATCGGCAGCACCTCCGTGCCTGGCCTGTCAGCAAAGCCCGTTATCGACATACTGCTGGAAGTTTGCGATATCAATGAACTGGATAAATACAACGCTGCAATGCTCTGCGCCGGATACGTGGCGCGCGGTGAGAACGGGATTGCGGGACGTCGCTACTTCACTAAGGGTGGTGATCGGCGTAGTCATCACGTTCATGCCTTTTCAGTCGGAGATATTCAAATATTAAGACATCTTGCCTTCCGTGATTACCTCAGAAAAAACCGAGATATTGCGGCGAATTACGCCGAGATAAAGCGTGTAGCAGCATCACACTGTAACGATGCTCATCGTTACAGTGCATTCAAAGCAGACTTTATTGAGCATCATCTGCAACTGGCACTCATCGATCTGGAACGAGAAATATAAAGCCCTGTTCCAGCTACCTGCTGCTGTGGCTTTTGAATTGGTTATTTTATGAAAAGCCCTGAAAAGTGTGAGTGCGACTATGAGAAGCCGTCGCCGGACGGTTTTTTCACACCCTTCTGTTTCAGTTCGGCAAGATGGCCATGATTTACAAAAAATTAATCAGTCAGCGTTATGTGCGGTCAGGCCGGTGCTTAATCTGATTCAAATTACTGACCTGCACACTCCATTCCAGAGTGAGGAATCCCTAAAGTTCGCCTAATCAGTGCCGATATGTGCATGTTATTGACCAGTGGTTTTGAATCAGGTTATCGAGAAGAGACAGATATTGCTTCAAGGATGATCTTCTGGCCGCTATCGATCTCAGACATTTTATCCTAAAGGGAACTCATGAGACTAAAATATGCCGCTCTGTTACTCGCTATAGCGCTATCCGGTTGTGACAACAATAAGGAAGTTATTGGCTGCTCTTCTGAAATGACGCAGTCTGCTTTCGTCGATTTAATCAGGAAAGCCGCTTATGAAGGCCTGTCTCAGCAGGTCGACGAATATCCAGACGTCACCAGCCAGACCAAAAGAAGTGCTCTGGAGAAAATCAAACTGGTGCTTTCTGAAATATCTACCACGTCCAGTGACTCAGGCAGCACAATGAAAACCTGTGAAGCCACGGTATCCATGACACTGCCTGCTGATGAATATTCTCAACTCTCAGAAGCCTATCGTAAGAACTTTAACCGCAATCTGGATAAACAACTGGAAAGTCTTTCGCTTGAAAGCAACGCTAATGCGTTTTACAAGCGCATCAGTTACACAGCTCAGGCGACTGACGATCAAAAAAATGTGTTTGTTAAAGCCTCCACGACAAATCCGGTATCGATGGGAATGGGGCTGATCACGGCATTGTCCATTATCAACCCAATTGTTGAGCAACAGAAAATCCAGCAGGCTAAAGATGTCCAGCAGCGCCTGATTGAGAGCCAGAAGCAGGCGCAACAGCAGGCTCAGTACGAAGCTCAGCAGCAACTCCAGAGACAGGCTCAGCTACAGGCACAAGAGAGATCTGAGCAACAGGCCGATCAGCAATCAATTCAGCAGCCACAGCAGCAGAACGCTGATAGTCTGACCCAGTCACGAATTTTATTCGCGAATGCCGACTCTGATTTGAATACGGCCTGGTCATCGTTAACCCCCGCAATGAAGAAGGAATTATTGCCCTCTCAGCGGCAGTGGATTAAAACCAAAGATGCCATGTGCGGCAAAATATCCATGCAGGGCAATGACGAGGAGCTAAAGAAAATGATCGACTGTCAGGCGCAAATGACGGTGTCGAGAACTGATTTCATTAAAAATCAATAATCCAGCAATAGACTTATTCTTCAGCATTGACGACCTGATGTGGCCAGCCATTTCGCTGGTCACATAAACTGAAGAATCTGAACAAAGGGTGCGCCATAAACCCCAAACCGCCCTACTGATAATGCCGCATTTTACGGTTCACCAGGTCTTATCATCTCCTTTACTCATGCTTTCCTGAAAAGCCTTCCCTTGTTTTTCCAGGTTCCCTATATCCATCCTGTCAGGCGAAAAATCTGGCTATAGCGCCAGCAGATAAAGCGCGTCTGAGGCCGCTTCGCCTGCTCACCGTTGTTTGACTCATGTTGTTATATGGATCACTTTTTAATAACTGCGTTCGGCAACGGCTCTGTTTGCTGTCAGCGCCTCTGTATGTTGCCGCTAAATCTTGTTATAGGAAACCAGACGGAGAACTATATGAATGATAAGCACGTATTGCTGGTCGGTGCTGGCGGCGTAGTTGGCTTTGCCGCCCATGATTCCTTCCATAAAGCGGGCTGGCAAATCACTACCCTTGGGCGTTCGGCGCATAGCCCTCACCCTTCTCCTCATATCAGCGCTGACCTGACTTCTGCAGAAGATCTTAATCACCACCGGAAAGCGTTTGAAACCGTGACGCACATCTTTTACGCGGCATTGCGGCAGGATCCCAATCCGGGCGTGGAAGCGGATATCAATGCGCTGATGTTTGAAAATCTGATCGGCGCAGTACGATCGTCAGGTAATTCGCTGAAACATCTTCTCTTTATTCAGGGCGGAAAGGTTTACGGTGCCCATCTGGGTGTTTATCGCACTCCGGCCCGGGAAGAGGATAGCCGTCATTTTCCGCCAAACCTCTATTTCCGGCATGAAGACTATGCGAGAAAGATTGGCGATGAAGGTATCGGCTGGACTGCGCTACGTCCGGATATCGTTATCGGTCACTCATTCGGGTCGCCGATGAACCTGGGGAATTTGATCGGCGTCTACGGCACCATTTGCCGCGAAACGGCAACCGCTCTGCATTTTCCCGGCCCGGATGACGCTTATCGCAATACGCTGGTGAACGTCACTGACAGCCGCATTCTGGGTCAAAGCGCTGTCTGGGCTGCCGAAAATGCTAAATTCGGCGCGTTCAATATCACAAATGGTGATGTGTTTCGCTGGTGTCACGTCTGGCCGAAACTGGCTGACTGGTTTGGCGTTCCGGTCGGCGAGGCGCAGCCTGTCTCGCTTAGCGAACGTCTCAGCGCGTTAAAGCCTCTCTGGTCATCCATCGCCGATAAGGCGCAACTGCAAGAGCACGATATCGATAAGCTGGCGTTGGGTGGTTTTGGTGACTTTATCTTTCATGTTGAGAAAGATGCCATATTTGACGTCACCAAAGCGCGCCAGGAAGGGTTTGACGCCATGACCAGGCGCTCGGATGAGGTGTTGATTGAACATCTGGAAGCGATGCGAAGCAGCAAACTTATTCCCTGAGAGCTCAGGCAGCCTGTCGTCTGGCAGGCTGCCGATTGAACCTGCTGAAACGGCGGAATAGTACAAGCGAGGCGCGCGGGATGTGGTCTGTCTGAGCACCAGGCCGGAAAATCGTCCACTTTGTGCCAGAAGCGCACATGTCACACATCAAGCATCGCCTATGATCAGTCGCTGCCGACCTTAAAAAAATCAAACAAAGCGATCATTCATATCGGTGAAACTTTATTTACCCAAAATGATAGTTCGGAGTGTTGAGTACATTTTGAACGGAGCTCTAAGTGCGTCTTTTCCATTTCAGCGATAGACCTGATATTACTCTATTCCACCCTCGGCCAATAAGGGTTCATGTCGACCGTCCTGCAGGACAGGAGTGGCTAAACGGGCCACTGATATGGGCTACGGATGAAGCGCACGAACTACTTTATCTTTTCCCCAGAGAGTGTCCGCGCATCGTGTTTTGGCCACTACCTGACACAACCAGTGTTGACCTTGAACAATGGATGGGCAGCCAGTCCCGTGCCACTGCAATTGCCTGTATTGAGCATGAGTGGCTCTCACGCTTTCAAAGTGGAAAAGTTTACAGATATGAATTGCCTTTAGACGACTTTGAGCCAACTGGAGAGGTCGGTATGTGGGTAGCACGAACGATTGTGATCCCGACTGATTTGAAGGTGATCTCTAACCTGGATGCTGAACTTGCATTACGAAATATCACGCTTCGTGTAATGGAGAGGCTTACGCCACTCAAAAGTATATGGCTGACATCACTTCACGCTAGCGGTATCAGATTGAGAAATGCACAAGATTGGGGCAAACCAGGTTGGATGCATTCGAAACCAGGTCGCCAGTTTGTTGTATAAATTCATAACGGGATAAGTCAGGGCCATAAACAAACGTCAGGCTGCTATTCCTGGCGCGTATATTTACAAGCAAATGAAGTCATTCATCTCATCGTCCTTTTCGTAATCCTGTAAGCATGGCCTGGGTCGCACCAGACGCCTTTCCGGAAGCTGAACAAACCAGCCCGAATTCACGGTGTATAGAAGGTGTCACGGGTACCACGCGCAGATTGCGTAATTCTTCAGGCAGGGCTGATTCAGGTACAAGGGCGACACCCATGCCTTCAGCGACCAGCTTACAGGCGCTGATCCAGTCCCGTACGGTCACGCGGATGTCAGTAAGGTGCAAACCCGCCTTTTCCATCAGGCTTTTTCCATTCACCGCACATCCGCCTGTCGCCAGAATAAAGGGCTGGCCCGCCAGCTCCTCAAGCGTTATGCCATCAGCCCTGAGATGCCGTGCCTGCAGGTTACCGGCCTGCATGACCGCTACCCATGCATCCTGCCCTAAAACCACTTCTGCACGCCCCGGCACCGGGTTCATTACCACCCCCAGTTCAACCAGGTCTGCTGTAAGCCACTCCTCAACCTCCTCATCTGAGCCTTCCAGAATGACCACTTCAATGCCGGGATGCTGGCGCTTAAAGTCGCGCAGCAAACCGGGCAACCATGTCGACGTCACTGATGGAAAACTGGCCAGGCGAATGCGCCCGCTGGTCAATCCCCGGCTCTTATCAGCCAGCTCGCGGATGGCATTCAGCCCCAACAGCATATTTCTCGCCTGTTCAATAACCTGCTCCCCCAGCTCGGTGACACTGATGTATCGGCGCTCACGCGTAAAAACCGGAAAACCCAGTGAAGCCTCCAGTTGAGCAATAGCCTGGCTGGCACCAGACTGCGTCATTCCTATCTCCTCTGCCGCGCGTGAGAAGTTGCGGGCATCCGCCACGGCCACCAGTAAGCGCCAGTGCAAAAGATTCATCATGGTTATCAGTAGCTCAGCTAATAGTTGATTGCTTAATCATTAATTTTACAGCGGAAACGGCGTCAAATACAGTGAACAGAGGATCGCGCAGCAGATCGCGCGGCGGCTATGCACTTTACAGGAAGACAACAATGAAACTTTATTACGCCCCTGGCACCTGTTCTTTATCACCCCACATCGTGCTGCGCGAACTGGAGCTGGAGTTTGAACTGGTCAAAGTAGACAACAAAAGCAAGCTCACCGCTGACGGACGTGACTTCCGGCGCATTAACCCAAAAGGTTATGTCGCTGCACTTGAACTGGATGATGGGCAGATACTCACTGAAGGTCCGGCTATTGTGCAGTATCTCGCTGATCTAAAGCCGGAAAAGGATCTGGCTCCGCGAGCGGACAGTTGGGCCCGGGTGCGCCTGCAGGAATGGCTTAACTTTATTACCAGTGAGATACACGCTGGCTCGGCCCCCCTGTTCAACCCTGCGTTGCCCGAAGACGTCAAAGCAATTTTTCGTGAGAAGTTATTCCGGCAGTTCGATTACCTGGAGGTGACGCTCAGTGAAAAAAGTTATCTGACCGGGGCGTGCTTCAGCGTGGCGGATGCCTACCTTTTCACTGTGCTGGGCTGGTGTCAGTTTTTCGCCATCGAACTGAATCGCTGGCCTGCGTTGTCGGCATATATGGCAATGATCAGTGCCCGTCCCGCTGTGCAGGCTGCATTAATGGCTGAAGCATCTTAATAATGAGCAAGTTTTCGCTTAGCGATTGCATGGACAAAAGAACGGGTCAATGATCAGCCCGCGAGGAGATCAAGCCAGACAACTATCTCTGGACCGGGCAAGTTTCGGAACAGCAATTTTCCCCTTGCATACCACGCCCCTGTCAGTATCTAATATACGAAACATATACGATTCATATAAGGCTGATATGGGCATCGTTAAAATTTCCGATCTGATGCATGAGAATCTGCGGATCGCCAGCCAGGCGATGAGTCGATCGATCAATGCACAGGCAGAGCACTGGCTAAAGCTGGGGATGCTGGCTGAGTTCTATCCGCAACTGACCCAGCATCAACTGGCGCAGATGCTGGTTCGACTGGAACTGGAAGGCAGTGCAGATATCCGACATTTATTTCATCAAGAAAGGCTCACTTCACAAGGAGATGTGTCATGAACAGCGTTAAAATTCATACAGCGGCTGAAATTGAGAAGGCGCGAGCGGCCGGCCATGCCGCAGCCCAGGTGCTGGCAATGATTACCCCGCACGTACGGCCCGGGATCACCACTGAAGAGCTTGATGATATCTGCCACGACTATATTGTGAATGAGCTGAAAGTGGTTCCGGCTAACATCGGTTACCACGGTTATACCCGCACCACCTGTACCTCGGTGAACCATGTGGTTTGTCACGGTATTCCTGCCAGCAAGAAGCTGAAGGATGGCGATATTGTGAATATTGATGTGGCGATCATCAAAGACGGCTGGTACGGCGATACCAGCCGGATGTATTTCGTCGGTACGCCGTCAGTACGCGCTAAGCGCCTGGTGGATATCACCTATCAGTCGATGGTGGCCGGCATTAAAACGGTCCGTCCTGGCGCGACGCTGGGCGACATTGGTGCGGCCATTCAGCGTGTGGCGGAATCGGCAGGTTTTTCGGTGGTGCGCGAATATTGTGGTCACGGTGTGGGCGAAATCTACCATACCGATCCGCAGGTGCTGCATTACGGTACGCCAGGTGAAGGTATGCCGCTTAAAGCCGGTATGATATTCACCATCGAGCCGATGATTAATGCCGGCAAAGCGGGCACCAGCGTACTGTCTGATGGTTGGACGGTGGTGACGAAAGATCGATCTCTTTCAGCGCAATGGGAACATACCGTGGCGGTCACTGAAGAGGGATTTGATTTGTTAACGCCGTGGCCGGAAGGCACCGGCGAATATGCGCCCATCTGAGCCTGAAGCCTGAGGTGACCTCAGGCTTACCCTTTTTACGCGCAATGAGGATTATCTGCGGCCTTTTACCACTGAAGCTGCCCAGTTGAAATCACTCACTTCGCTGGCCGCCAGTGATGACGGTTTCTTTCTGCGCACGGGCTTTTTCTTATCCTTCTCTGCCTGCGCTTTCTCTTTTTCCAGCTTGCTCGACATAATCAGCTGTCGGGCTTCTGTATTGAATTCTTTCTCTTTTTTGCTATCCGGCTCTTTACCGGTCCGTTGGCGATATTTCTGCACCAGCCCATTGAACGTTTCCTCTACAGCCAGTCGTTCATCAGCGTTGAACTGATCAATCGAGATCATCTTTTTGTCGTTCATAGCATCGTGTCCAGTGGTGAATTCACCGGCCAAGTGTACCGCATCTGAAGTGGGTACAGGTGGCTGAATCGCATTTATCCGCTAACACGCGCCTTCAGCAGCAGTCAGGTGCAAAAATGCGGACTTTGTCCCTGTTGAAATTAAGGATATCTCTTAATATAAAACTCATCTTTATCAGGTTTAATAGCAGTGACCACGTATTGCCGGGGAGCTGAAGCTATGGCAAAAGAGAACGATCGACTGTCGCAGGCGCTGTTGCGACGACATGGCATTGGCGTCAAACAGAAGCGCATTCATTTTCGCGGCAAAGATTTGCTGTTTCAGCTGCACAACGCCCATTACGAGGTGTTCAACGGCAGCCAGTGCATCGCAACACTTGATACTAACAACATCAATGATGCGATTAAGCAGTTCAAATTACGTAGTTCGCAGGCGGAGTAGCGCTAGCGGGTGATTTACAGGGCGATCTGCCGACTGCGACCGGGTTCACGTCAGCGTTCTACACCACGTAAATGCCCCTATCGCTATGCGGCCGATGGGATGTCGTCGAATGCGCGGTTTAAGAAGTTTCTGTTCTTTCAGTCGAGGCTGATTAGAATAACCGGACATCCTTTCAGACACAGGTATCCGATGAAAATCACTATCCACAAAGAAGATGAGCAGTTCATGAGCAACTTCTTTGCTGCGCCCTGCCACGCTGTAGAAACAGACTCGCCGCAGGCTGCGCAAATTCAACAGTCGCTGCAACTGGCCGTTCAACAAAAAAACATCGAAGCCGAGGGTGACTGGAAGCGTACGCTGACTTTTCTGCTGCTGTTTATTTTTCTTTATGCGGCGCTGGGTGCCTCGTTAACGCTGGATCTCAGCAGCAGCACCGGCAGTCATAAAAGCATTACCTATGCGCTGGAAGCGATTCCGGTGCTGATCGCCTTTTCCGGCTTCTTCATTTCGATCCTGTTTGTATTTCTGACCCGCGCCAGCGCGCGCAAACAACGTAACTGGGAAAATACCATACGGGTGCTGGAGAAATATTCCATCGGCAACCTGTTTAAGGTGACCCATACTCAGGGCGCCGGCACCAGCAACTACTCGGTCGCTAACCTGACAATCTCCCTGGCGCTGTTTATTTGTCTGACCTGGCTGGTGATTTATAACTATCTCACCTTTACCACCAGTGGCGTGTTTGGCAGTGTGATCTCATTATTTATCAGCACTATGGTTTATGTGATTCTGGACATTCAGCTGCTCAAACCGTTCAGCCATGTCGCAGAACATGATGAAGCTGATAACGAGGATGCGGAGAAGAATCAGGCGATAAAAGAGCATAAATCCGACGAGTAACTTTCCCTGATGCAGCCTCACTACAGGCTATCCGGCACCTTAGTCGGGTAGCTTTTTTTTTTGCCTGGCGGCGGGTGATTAGAGCACAAGGGTTATATTGGATTCTGTCAGAAAGAAGATTGCACTGAAGTCAGATGAGTTGTTATCTAATCGAGTAAAAAGTATGTTGTAACTATATTAGCTGTGCATTCATCACCTCTTACCGTCTTTCTTTCCGCGAGTCTCACCTGTGATCAACTGCGCGAGCCCAATATCCGATTGTTCACGGCCTGCCCTACCGCAGGCCGTGAAACCTTTACCAGCCGGTTTTCTGCATATCAATCACAAAGCGGTATTTCACATCGCTGGTCAGCATCCGCGCGAAAGCTGTTTCAATCTCTTCGCCCGTGATCATTTCAACATCGGCTGTAATGTTGTGCTGACCGCAGAAATCGAGCATCTGCTGCGTCTCTTTTATACTGCCGATTGAGGTGCCGCTGATGCTGAGACGGCGAAACACCATTGGCGTTACGTTCGGTGATGGATGCGGTTGATCGGGAATACCGACCAGTACCAGCTGGCCGTTGGTCTTTAACGTCGCAAGGTAAGGATCAAGGTCATGAGGTGCTGCCACACAATCCAGAATAATATCGAGTGAAGTCTGACACGCCGCCATTTGTCCGGCATCGCGTGAAACCACTACCCGATGTGCACCGAGCCGCCGCGCATCGGCGCCTTTTTCTGGCGATGTGGTAAACAGCGTGACTTCGGCACCCAGCGCACTGGCCAGCTTAACCGCCATGTGCCCCAACCCACCCAGACCGACTACGCCAACTTTGTCGCCGGCTTTAACATTGAAATGGTGCAGCGGAGACCAGACGGTCACGCCCGCGCAGAGTAACGGCGCTACGGCATTCAGTGGCAGGTTATCCGGGATCGAGACCACAAAATTCTGGTCAGCAATCACCTGATCCGCATAGCCGCCATAGGTGTTGCCACCGGTATATTTATCAGTGCCGTTATAGGTCGGCGTGAAGCCGGTTTCGCAATATTGCTCTTCCTGCTGATGACAAAAATGACACTCACCGCAGGCGTCCACCATGACCCCGACACCGACAGTCTGACCCACTGCATAACGTGTGACGTTGTCACCTACTGCCGCCACCCGGCCAACTATTTCATGACCCGGAACTAAAGGATAACGGCTGACGCCCCATTCATTGCGCGCCATGTGCAGGTCTGAGTGACAGACGCCACAGTAAAGCACATTAATTCTGACGTCATCCGGCTGCAGATCGCGTAGCTCAACCTGCCCCGTGTGTAATGGTTGAGTTGCCTGTGATGCAACCAGCGCATGAATTTTCATCTGTCGCCTCTTTGTAATGGTTGGGAACGAAAGCGGCACACTATAGACATCAGGTATTCATTTTGGTAGTAGTTACCATTTGGTTACCATCAAAGGAACAACGTTTTATGCCGGTATGGGTTGAAGGAAAGCTCTGCTTCTATGCAGATTCACCGCCGCGGCGGCTGCTGGAATTGTTTGCCGTCAAATGGAGCACCATGGTGCTCCATGCGCTGTATCACTGGCCGGACAACCGCGCGCGTACCGGTGAGCTGGAGCGGAGTTTGCAGGGCATTTCAAAGAAGATGCTGATTCAGACGCTACGGGAACTGGAGCAGCGCGGGCTGGTTGCGCGTGAAGTGCATCAGGTGGTACCACCCAAAGTGGAATACAGCCTGACCGCACTGGGCCAGCGCTTTGCCGAACCGATTGAACAGATGTATCAGTGGGGTCTGGAGAATCAGGCGGCGCTGGATGAGATGGAACGCCATGCGCGTAATAAGCAGGATGTTACGGGGTGACGATCGCTTCGTCACCCGTGGCGATAATGTCGCTTTTCAGCAATGCCGGCGAAACTCAGTCGAACGGAAATTCGCGAGCCAGCAGCCGGGAGATGACATTCAGCGCGCCTTCATCATTGTTGCTCTGCGTCTGGTAGCGCGCTACAGCTGCCACAGCGTCAACCGCATTGGCCATTGAAAAACTGAAGCAGGCCTGTCGCAGCATCTCTATATCATTGGCGCTGTCGCCAATCGCCAGCACTTCACAGTCGCTGATGCCCCATTTTTCCTGCAGCAGTGCGATGCCGTGCGCCTTGTGGCAACCAGGAATGATCAGGTCGATGAAGCCAAAGCCACTGGAGACCGGATGCATGATGTTCTCCAGCTCGCCCAGCTTGTCGTGCAGTCGTTGCAGTAAGGCGTCCACGCCTTCATGCGCCAGGTTAAGCGAAAATTTGAAAATGGTGTCATCGATATCATACAAATCGTCACGCTTTTCCAGCCGGTGGTAATGATTCGCCAGCATCGCCAGCACCTCATCAGACGCGGAGGAGTGCACATAAGCGCCGTTACGTCCGCACACCACCACCGCGATATCGGGCTCATGCGCCAGAATATCGAGGATCTGATGGACTTTCTCTTTGGCTAACTCGCCGCAAAAAATTTCTTCATTGCAGTCCGAAACCCACGCACCGTTTTCCGCTACAAAGGCAATCTCATCTTTTATGTCAGGGAAATAGCGCTGTAGCTGATAATACTGATTTCCACTCGCGACCACGAAACGGATGCCCTTCTGCTTCAGCAGCGCATACTGACGTGCGAACCGCTGGACGTTGTACTGTTTGTTGTCATCCAGAAAGGTGCCATCCATATCCACCGCAATCATCTTAACCGCCATCTCGCCTGCCCCTTTACCTGCGCCGTCATTTCCTTTCGGCTGATTGATTTGATTCATAAAGCTTACTCGCTGTGTGGATTATTGAGAATGCTAATAGTGAGTTTGTTAACGGCTTTCAGAGCGTTCCGGTAGGGAACTTGTGTTACAGCGCACGTTTTTTATGGTTACAACGATGTTAATCTCAGTCGTAATTTACGAATGAAGGTTAATTAATTTTCATCCGTAACTCAACCCTGACACGTTAAGGAGCATGAGATGACAACGAATTTCCGGGCTACACCGCTTCCTGCCGACGTTAAAGCGGCAATCCGACAGATGAAACAGCAGTTACGCAGCCAGATTGGTGATGTCGAGGCGTTGTTCCGCCAGGTGTGCGAAAGAATCGAAGCGGCCATTGGCGAGGCAAAAGCGGAGGAACAGCGAACAGGTAGCGCCTGGCCCGTTGTACCGATGCAGGCCATCGCCGAAGGACGGGTTTCAGATGAAACCCGGGCGCTGATAAAACGCCGCGGCTGCGTAGTCATCAAACAACATTTTTCCCGCGATCAGGCACTGGCGTGGGATAAGTCGATGCTCGACTACCTGGAACTGAATCACTTTGATCAGCAGTATCGTGGTCCCGGCGATAATTTCTTTGGCAGTCTTGAGGCGTCACGGCCGGAAATTTATCCGATTTACTGGTCACAGGCGCAGATGCAGGCGCGTCAAAGTGATGCCATGACGCAGGCACAATCCTTTCTTAATCGCCTGTGGACCTTCGACTCACAGGGAAAACAGTGGTTCGATCCCGATGTCAGCGTGATCTATCCCGATCGAATCCGTCGTCGACTGCCAGGTACCACCTCAAAAGGATTAGGTGCGCATACCGACTCCGGCGCGCTTGAACGCTGGCTGCTGCCCGCTTATCAGCAGGTGTTTGGCAAACTTTTTAGCGGTGATTTCGACGCCTACGATCCGTGGGATGCCGCGCATCGCACCGAAGTGGATGAATATGATGTGCCCGACACCACCAAATGCTCGGTATTCCGCACCTTTCAGGGCTGGACCGCCCTGTCAGATATGATTCCAGGCCAGGGCTTGTTGCATGTGGTGCCGGTACCGGAAGCGATGGCCTATGTTCTGCTGCGTCCACTGTTAGCCGATGTGCCGGACGACGAGCTGTGCGGCGTAGAACCGGGTCGGGTATTACCGATTAATGAGAAATGGCATCCTCATCTGATTGCCGGACTCAGTTCCATCCCGGCTTTAGAAGCGGGCGATTCCGTCTGGTGGCATTGCGATGTGATTCATGCGGTGGCACCGGTAGAGAATCAGCAGGGCTGGGGCAACGTGATGTACATTCCGGCCGCGCCGATGTGCGATAAGAATCGCGCTTATGCCCGCCGGGTAGCCCAGGCGCTGGAACAGGGTCGTTCGCCCGCTGATTTCCCGCCTGAAGATTATGAAACAAACTGGCAGCAGCGTTTTACGCTGGCCGATCTGAATCAGAATGGTCGCCGGGCGCTGGATTTAGCCTGATTTATCACCGCGCCGGGGTCCGGCGCGGTCTTTTCCCTGTTAAACTGCAGCAACTGTTTTTTCTGCGAAACTGGCTTATGAATCCGCGACATCATCAGATTATTCAACTGGTTAATACCCGGGGTACCATTGCGGTCAGCGAGCTGGCACAGCTGACGGGTGTCTCTGAAGTAACGGTGCGTCAGGATCTTACTCTGCTGGAGCGCGATCGCTTACTGCGACGGGTCCATGGCTCAGCACTGGCGCTCGACAGTGACAATGTGGGCACCCGCATGAATACCCGTTATCCGGTCAAACAGGCGCTGGCTAATCATGCCGCCAGCCTGGTGGCAGCCGGTGAGTCGGTGTTTATTGAAGGCGGCAGCACCAATGCCTTACTGGCGCGCGCGCTGGCGGATCGCAGCGACATTACGCTGATTACCGTCAGTCATTACATCGCCCAGTTACTGCGTGAGGCCGCCTGTGAGGTGATTGTGCTGGGAGGCCTGCTGCAAAAAAGCAGTGAATCGATGGTCGGCCCGCTGACCCGTTACTGCATTCAGCAGATCCACTTTCATAAAGCGTTTGTCGGAATTGATGGCTGGCATCCGGAGAGCGGCTTCACCGGCCGCAATATGCTGCGCTGCGATGTGGTGGATGCGGTGCTGGCGAAGGGCGTTGATAGCTATGCGCTGACTGACAGCTCGAAGTTTGGGCAGATTCAACCCTATCCGCTGTCGCCAGGCTATCAGGTCCGGCATCTGATCACTGATGATCAACTCGATGCCCTGACCCTTCAACAACTGAAGGAACGAGACATTGATGTGATTCAGGTCAGTCCCGACTAAGCACGGCGACCGGGCCCGTCAGAGAGTGAATCACGCAGTATCAGGCTGCCGCTGAACGGAGGCCTGGGCCGCCATTCCCCGCCATCCAGCATGTTCACCAGCCGGCCAATGGTTTCGTTAATCATTTCGGTGACCGGCAGTTTTACGCTCGACAGCGAGGGTGTGATATAGGGTGCCAGCGGAATATCGTCAAAGCCCATGACTGAGACCTGTTGCGGTACCGCAATGCCGCATTCAGTCAGCCGCTTGATAGCCCCAATTGCCATCTCATCGTTGCTGGCGACTATCGCGCTGAACGCCACGCCGCGCGCCAGCAGGTGATCCACCGCAACCATGCCGCTCTGTGCGGTCCACTTCCCTGTCACAATCCGCTGCGGCTCAGCCGGAATATCTGCCGCCTTCAGCGCAGCCTGATAACCGGACAGCCGTTCCATGCCGGTCGGAGAATCCAGCGAACCGGTAATAAACGCAATATCCCGATGACCGTGAGTGACCAGATGCGTCACCGCGCTGGCGCTGGTCGCGTGCTGATCGACATAAATGCAGTAGCTGTCATTGACGCGCAGGCGGCGATTGATCACCAGAATCGGCTGGCGGTGCTGGGAAATTATGGCATCCAGCGCATCGATAGAGAGAAAACGCGGATAAATAATAATGCCGTCACAGCGCAGATCGAGCAGGAACTGGATCGCTTCCCGCTCCTGCTCAGCGGTATGTTTACCATCGGCCAGAATAAGCTGACGGCCCTGCTGTTCCATCATCCGCGCCGAATGCGCCATCAGTTCAGCAAAGTAACTGCCGCTATACAGCGTATTGGTGATCACCAGCCCAATGGTCTGGCTGGACTGGGTCGCCAGATTACGCGCCAGCAGATTAGGCCGGTAGTCGGTTTCAGCAATCGCCTGTAGCACCCGTTCGCGCTTCTCCTGACCGACATAGCCATTACCGGACAGTACCCGTGACACGGTGGCTTTCGACACACCCGCCCGAGCTGCTACATCCTGAATCGTTGCCATTTAACCTGCTCCTTTACTGCGCATGATTGCAGTCTACCTAAGCCTCTCATTGTTGGAAATATTTTCGCTGGCGTAACCGCGCCCGACTCACGATTTCGTGGTGAGCTACATCACAAAATTTAAAAGTGGTGATTTTTAGCACTTGTCGCCGTCAGTAAAGATCTTCATGATTTTGTGAAACCGGTTTCCTATTCGCCGCTGACACAGGGCAAAAAAACATAACACTGACCGATTACCCTACAGAGAAGATCCCCCATGCCCAGAAACTATGACGAGGTTTCACGCGCGATTGTCGACGCGTTAGGTGGCCTCACCAATATCGAAGCGCTTACGCATTGCATGACCCGCCTGCGCTTTGTGGTCAAAGATCAGACCCAGGTCGATTTCGTCCGGCTGAAGGCCATCGATGGCGTAATGGGCGTGGTACATAACGACACCCAATGCCAGGTGATCATTGGCAATAATGTTTCGCAGGCGTATCAGGCGGTGATGCAGCTCGGCTCGCCCTCCGCGTCCTCGTCGGCATCGGTTAAGCGTAAGCTGACGTTGAAAGGGATCGGTGCCGGCATTCTGGATGCGCTGGTCGGGACCATGTCACCGCTGATTCCCGCCATCATTGGTGGGTCGATGGTTAAGCTGCTGGCGATGATCCTCGATATGGCGGGCATGTTTGAAAAAGGCTCATCAACGCTGGTGATACTCAACGTCATTGGCGATGGCGCCTTCTTCTTCCTGCCAGTGATGGTAGCGGCCTCGGCCGCGCTGAAATTTAAAACCAACATGTCGCTGGCGATAGCCATTGCCGGCGTGCTGGTGCATCCCAACTTCATTGACCTGATGGCGAAAGCGGCTCAGGGCCAGCCGGTGGAGTTTGCCTTTATTCCGGTGACCGCCGTGAAATATACCTATACGGTGATCCCGGCACTGGTGATGACCTGGATTCTGTCGCACATTGAGCGCGGCGTGGATCGCATTACCCCAGCCGTGACCAAAAACTTCCTCAAGCCAATGCTGATTGTGCTGATTGCCGCCCCAATCGCGATTGTGCTGATTGGGCCGATTGGCATCTGGATCGGTAGCGGCATCTCAGCGCTGGTCTATACCGTTCACGGTTATCTCGGCTGGCTGTCGGTCGCCATCATGGGTGCTATCTGGCCGTTGCTGGTGATGACCGGGATGCACCGGGTTTTTACCCCAACCATCATTCAGACCATTGCAGAAACCGGTAAAGAGGGCATGGTGATGCCGTCAGAAATTGGTGCCAATCTTTCGCTGGGCGGTTCGTCGCTGGCGGTGGCATTCCGGACTAAAAATCGCGAACTGCGCCAGACCGCGCTGGCCGCAGCGGCATCAGCGATCATTGCCGGCATTTCGGAACCGGCACTGTATGGCGTAGCGGTGCGGCTAAAACGTCCGCTGATCGCCTGCTTAATCAGCGGCTTTATCTGTGGTGCGGTGGCCGGGATTGGCGGACTGGCCAGTCATTCAATGGCCTCGCCTGGCCTGTTTACCAGCGTACAATTTTTCGATCCCGCCAACCCTATGTCTATGGTCTGGGTTGCCGCCGTGATGGTGCTGTCGGTGGTACTGTCCTTTGTGCTGACGCTGATTTTAGGTTTCGAGGACATCCCTGAAACCGAACCGTCGCCCGCGCCAGCAGCAACGCCTGCATCCGAGCGCACCAACGCGATTAACGCTAACTAATGGGCCATGCTGACCCGAAACCAGAGGATGTCATGTCTGAATCAAGATTCCCGCAAGGATTTTTATGGGGCGGTGCGTTAGCCGCCAACCAGGCTGAGGGTGGCTATCGTGAAGGCGGAAAGGGCTTAACCACCGTTGATATGATCCCCCACGGCCCGCATCGGATGCCGGTGAAACTCGGGCTGGAGCGGCGTTTCACCCTGCGCGAGGATGAGTTTTACCCCAGCCATGACGCCATTGATTTCTATCATCGCTATGCGGAAGACATCGCGCTGATGGCGGAAATGGGATTCAGCGTATTTCGCACCTCCATCGCCTGGAGCCGGCTCTATCCGAATGGTGATGAACTGACGCCGAATCCGGAGGGGATTGCCTTCTACCGCGCGGTGTTTGAAGAGTGCCGGAAATACAATATCGAACCGCTGGTCACCCTGTGCCACTTTGACGTACCGATGCATCTGGTGACCGAATATGGCTCGTGGCGGAATCGCAAAATGATCGACTTTTTTGCCCGCTATGCCCGCAGCTGTTTCGAGGCCTTTGACGGTCTGGTGAAATACTGGCTGACCTTTAATGAGATCAATATCTTGCTGCACAGCCCGTTCTCCGGGGCCGGACTGGTATTTGAGGCGGATGAAAATCACGACCAGGTGAAGTACCAGGCCGCCCATCATGAACTGGTGGCCAGCGCGCTGGTGACCCGAATCGCCCATGAGACTAACCCGGCGAATCAGGTGGGCTGTATGCTGGCGGGCGGCAATTTCTATCCCTGGTCAAGCAAACCGGAAGATGTCTGGGCGGCACTGGAGAAAGATCGCGAAAACCTGTTCTTCATTGATGTGCAGGCGCGCGGATACTATCCCGCCTATGCGGCGCGGCTATTCCGTGAAAAAGGAGTCAGTCTGGAGATAGCCGACGGCGATGCGGAAATCCTGAAAAACAGCGTCGATTTTGTCTCGTTCAGTTACTACGCCTCGCGTTGCGCGTCGGCGGAGATGAACGAGCTTAACAGCAGCGCCGCCAACGTAGTGAAGTCTCTGACTAATCCCCATCTGACGCGCAGCGAATGGGGCTGGGGCATCGATCCGCTTGGGTTACGCATCACCATGAATATGATGTATGACCGCTACCAGAAGCCGCTGTTCCTGGTGGAAAATGGCCTTGGCGCACGGGATACGATTAACGCTCAGGGTGAGATTGAAGATGATTACCGCATCAGCTATCTGCGTGAGCATATCCGGGCGATGGGCGACGCCATCGCCGATGGCGTGCCGGTGCTCGGCTATACCAGCTGGGGCTGCATCGATCTGGTGGCCGCATCAACCGGTGAAATGAGTAAACGCTACGGGTTTGTCTATGTGGATCGGGACGACCTTGGCCGGGGAACGCTGGCCCGCAGTCGGAAAAAATCGTTCTGGTGGTATAAAAAGGTGATCGCCAGTAACGGTGAAGATCTTGAGTGACAACGTCACTGGCTTAGCCCGCTAAACCGCAGCGGTTTAGCGGTGCCATCGGCTGTTGCAGGCCGGCGGCGTGCCGTTGTATTCCGCTGACAATTATCGTATAACAAACGTCTCCGAGGGGTGTCCTGTTATGGGCTGAGATGGTGCAAACCGAACCCTTTGAACCTGATCTGGGTCATGCCAGCGAAGGGACGGGTCGGCAGAGTCTTCTGCAACATCTCCTGCATCATTGCCTGTTCTTCACCGTATGCCCGGATCTCCCTGAGTTAACACTTTTCGTTAACCAACAGTCACTGGAGATCCCATGTCACTTTCACTTTTTGAAACCGGCTTTTATGGCCGCCTGCGACAACGGGCTGGCGATCACTGGCACGCCTATGTCTCTCACGATTTTGTACAGCAGCTCGCTCAGGGCACGCTGCCAGCGGCCGCCTTTCGTCATTACCTTACCCAGGATTATCTGTTCCTGCTGCATTTTGCCCGCGCCTATGGGCTGCTGGTCAGCAAACTGCACGATCCGGTCGCGCTGCGAACCGCAACGGCCTCTCTCAATGCCATCGTCAATGAACTGCCGCTGCATCGGGCTTACTGCCAGCAATGGGGGATCAGCGAAGCCGCGCTGCTCAGTCAGACCGAAGCGGTTGAAACATTCAACTACACCCGCTACGTGCTGGATGTCGGCCACAGTGGAGATGCGCTGGAGCTGCTGACCGTGCTGATGCCGTGCGTTGCAGGCTATGCCGAAATCGGCCTGAGGCTGTTACAGGCTCCCGCCACGCTGTTCGACGGTAATCCTTATGCCGCCTGGATAGAGAATTATGGCGATGCCGATTATCTGGCAGGCGTCAGAGCCTCACTGGAACTGTTCGAAACGCTGGCCCGGCAGCGCGCCGGCGCAGCGCGTTTTGAACGGCTGGCAACCCTCTTCACCACCGCCACCCAACTGGAATCTGCCTTCTGGCAGATGGGGCTCAATCATCAATCCCCTTTGTCACCATGAGCGACTCAGGAGCATTACTGCCGCCCGGCATCTCAATCCGTGACCTTTGCGTCGATTTTGCCGCGCATCGGCTGTTTGACCGGCTCAGTCTGGAGATTCTCCCGGCAAGTTTCACTGCCCTGCTCGGTGCCAGCGGTATCGGAAAGAGTACCTTGATGCGCGTCATCGCTGGCCTGACGCCGCCGACATCCGGAGTGATTAGCGGCAGTGATGGCCTGCCGCTGGCTGGCCGGATCGCCTGGATGGGCCAGCAGGATTTGCTCTATCCGTGGCTGAGCATTGAGCAAAATGTCTGCCTTGCCAGCCGTCTGAAGGGTGAAAAACCGGACCGCCTCTGGGCGCAACATCTGCTGGAGCGGGTAGGTCTCCATCGTCACGCAACGGCGCGGCCCGCGACGCTCTCCGGCGGGATGCGGCAACGGGCTGCGCTGGCCCGCACGCTGTATGCGCGCAAACCGATCGTCCTGATGGATGAGCCTTTTTCCGCACTTGATGCCCTGACCCGCCATCAGATTCAGACACTGGCGGCGGAGGTGCTGGCACATCATACCGTTTTGCTGATCACCCATGATGCGGCGGAAGCCTGTCGGCTGAGCCATCAGATGCTGATACTCAGCGCCTCCGGTCTGGAATCCTGTCAGCCGTTGCCGGGCCAGCCGCCGCGCGTGCCGAACGATATCGGCGTCATAGAGAGTCAGGCAGCCCTACTGCAAAAACTGTCACTGTCAGAGGTGGCCGGATGAAACAGCTTAACGGTTTAGCCAGAATGTGGCGCGGCATCACCCTGTTTAGTGGACTGATTGCGCTGTGGTGGCTGATCACCCTGACGTCGATTCCGGCGTTTCTGCTGCCTTCGCCCGTTGCGGTGGCACAGGCGTTATGGGCGAACAAAGCCTGGCTCGGCTATCACAGCCTGATTACCCTCACCGAGATCCTCTGCGGGATGATCACCGGCATCGCGCTCGGCGCTCTGCTGGCGCTGGGCATGACGTTTTCGCCGCGTCTGCAACGCTGGATGATGCCGCTGGTCCTCACCAGCCAGGCGATTCCGGTGTTTGCGCTGGCTCCGCTGCTGGTGCTGTGGTTTGGCTTTGGCATGAGCGCCAAAGTGGCAATGGCGGTGCTGGTGATTTTCTTTCCGGTAACTTCGGCCTTTTATGATGGTCTGCGGCGCGCACCAACCGGCTATCTGGATCTGGCGCAGACGCTGGGCGCATCACGCGCATCGCAACTGCGTCACGTCCGGCTGTTAGCTGCGTTGCCTGCCTTAGCCACCGGATTACGAATGGCGGCGGCGGTGGCGCCGATTGGCGCGATCATTGGCGAATGGGTGGGTTCGGCAGAAGGTCTGGGCTATGTGATGCTGAACGCCAATGCCCGGATGCAGAGCGATATCTGTTTTGCTGCGCTGTTTATTCTGGTGCTGATGACGCTGGCGCTATGGCTGGCCGTCGATGCCCTGCTTCACCGCCTGATCGACTGGGCTCCTGAGAGTGCCTCATGACCTCTAATCTGCGAGATAAACCAATGCTAAAACCTGTTCTGTCAGCGCTGATGATCAGCGCCGCCCTCTCCAGCCCGCTGCATGCGGCGGAAAAACTGACCCTGATGCTCGACTGGTATATCAATCCGGACCATGCGCCGATTATGGTGGCGCAGCAAACCGGCGCGTTTAAAGCGGAAGGACTGGAGGTAACGATCGTGCCGCCCTCCGATCCGTCACTGCCGCCGCGACTGGTGGCGGCGAAGCAGGCGGACCTGGCCATAACCTATCAGCCGCAGCTGCACTTTTTTGCCGATCAGGGTTTGCCGCTGATGCGGGTCGGCACGCTAATCAATACCCCGCTGAATACCCTGATTACTCTGGATAAGACCGTGAAAAAACCGTCTGATTTGAAGGGAAAGCGGATTGGCTATTCGGTTAGTGGCATTGAACAGGCGACGCTCGATACCATGCTGCAGCACGACGGCGTGAAGTCCAGCGAGGTACAGCTGATCAACGTTAACTTCCAGCTGACCAGCGCGCTGCTGACCGGCAAAGTCGACGCGGTTATTGGCGGCTATCGCAATATCGAAGCGCTTGAAATCAGGCTACAGGGTAAACAGCCGGTGGTGTTTAACGTTGAGGATTATGGCGTTCCCGCCTATGACGAGCTGATTATTGTCGCTAACCGCGACAACGCGCATTCGGAGAAAATTAAGAAGTTTATGCGGGCGCTAAAACGGGGTGTGGCAGAATTAAAAGCGCATCCGGAAGCCAGCTGGCAGGCGTTTGCTGGCGCGCATCCTGAACTGAATACGCCGTTAAATCATCAGGCGTGGCGGGCCTCACTGCCGCTGTTTGCAGACGACCCGGTTAAGCTGGACCGCGCCCGTTATCAGGCCTATGAGCAATTTTTATATGATAACCATCTGATCAAGCAAATCACCCCGGTTGAGCACTACGCCATCGGCGGTGACTGACCGATGAAGCCCGCAGCGGTGGCTGCGGGCTTCACATCAGAGCGGTTTCTGATACAGCCAGTGCTCAATATCACTGGCGGGCAGCGGTTTAGAGAAGAAGTAGCCCTGAATTTGATCGCATCCGTACTCCTTCAGTAACCCCAGCGTTGCCTCAGTCTCAACCCCTTCAGCCAGCACGGTATAATTCAGCTCTTTCAGCATCTGAATAATCCGTTTGACGATGATTTTTGACGAGTCATCTTCCGCCATCCGGGAAATCAGCGACATGTCGATTTTGATCACGTCCAGCGGAATATCCTGCAGGTAGCTGATGTTACTGTAGCCGGTACCAAAGTCATCCAGCGAGATGACAAAGCCGTGCGATTTCAGCGCTTCCAGGCCATGAATAGCGATGTTATTCCCGGTGATCAGCTCATTTTCCAGACACTCTATGCCAATAACCGAGGCGGGCAGTTGCGCTGCCTGCAGTTTCGCCACCAGCGAATCGGCAAACTCTTTTTTCGAGAAATCCCGCTCGCTGACGTTAATCGACACCGGAATCAGGGTGTATTCACGGTTCCAGCGCGCCAGCTGATCGATAACATGGTCGATGACCCAGTTAGTCAGATCGGAAATCAGGTTGGTTTTGCCGGCTAAGGGGACGAACTCCGACGGGAACAGTTCGCCACGTTCTGCATGATGCCAGCGAATCAGGGCTTCCAGCCCCACCGTCTTGCCACTTTTCAGGCAGACTTTGGGCTGATAAGCCAGGTAGAGACCTTCATCTTTTTTCAGCGCCAGCGCCAGATCGTTCATGATCATGAAATCTTCAGTCCGGCGGGTATCGTAGCTCTCATCAAAAGACATTGTGCTGATACCTTCATCAATCGCTTCATGCAGCGCACTGACCGCCTGACGGACCATCTCATTGGCACTGACCTGACCGGGTACAAAATCAGTTTCGCCGGTAAAAATATCCAGATCGAGGGTGATATTTTCTGCCAGATCCGCCTTCATCCCCTGCAGCACCTCAATCATGCTGTGTGCGGTATAGCGACCTGACCAGGGCTGGATCACCGCAAAACGGCCGGGCGCGAATGAGTAAAGCGTTTCGCCCGCAGGCAAATCAAGCCGCGCAGTGACCTGCTCCGCCATCTGTCGCAGCAGTTTTTCCATCGGCGCGATGCCCACGGTGCGCGACAATTCATAGGCGCGTGGGATATCGATGCAGTCGATCAGGATCAGACGAAAGCGACTGTGGGGTGCGGTGACCGACAGTTGCTGAATATCGCGGATCAGCCGTGGCCGGTTAGGCAGATGGGTGATGACATCGGCGAAACCGGCATTGTTCCAGGCATCGAGAAACGAGGTCACCAGTCTGGCCAGCAGCTTCAGCGTGTCGAGCTTCTCTGCACAAAACGAATGCGGCTGAGTGTCAGTGACGCACAACGTACCCAGCACCGCACCGTCGAGGTTCTCAAGCGAAACCCCGGCGTAGAAACGGATATGCGGCTCACCTTCCACAAACGGGTGCACAGCAAAGCGTGAATCCAGCAGAGTGTCGAACACCACCAGATGCCCTTCGCCATCAATAACGTGGCGGCACAGGGACTCATCGCGGGTCGACTGTTTTAGGTCGAAATTGCGCGAGGCCTTAATATATTGATTATGGTCGTCAATAATCGAAATAAAACTGCCGGAGATCCCTAATACCTGGCTGGCCAGATGAACAAATTTCTCCAGCACCTGATCGCGGGTTTCATCAGGTGACAAGAGTGCTTTGACCGCCTTGAGACGTTTTTCGTCACTGCCATTTTGATCGTTATGCACTGAAATATCCCCTATACAGGCGCAAAACCGAAAATAATCTCGCTTAATAAGACTTAATTAGCGCCCAAATTTCAGACAGGTAGCGATGCAGGCTGACATTAATTTCAGCGTGAAACAGTGTCGCATGATATCTGATCGCTGTCGAAACCATTTACTTCTTTCCTTTACTTGTGCAACAGCGGCGTTTCAGTACGGAAACCCAGCCCAATCAGTCGGCCAAAGACAAAACGCAGAAACGGCAGGCGGCGGATTATCGCCGGGATTTTACTGCCCTGGGTCGATTTGCGTCTGGCCTTATTACGGCTCATTTTAATTTGCAGGAATTGCGTCGCCACCGTGGGAAATTGCCGACGCTGCTGGACCTTTTCCAGATCGCGCAGCGTCAGTTCACCGGCCAGCAGCGGCCCGGTAAGCAGATTAGCCGTCGCCACCGCGTCCTGAATCGCCAGATTGACGCCAACGCCACCAATCGGTGACATCGCATGAGCGGCATCACCAATGCATAACACGCCAGGCCGGGCCCACTTATCCAGCCGGTCAATGCGAATCGACAGCAGCTTAAACTGATCCCAGTGAGTGATTTCGTTGATGCGTCCGGCACCAAACGGCGAAATCGCCGCAACCTCAGCAAGAAAAGTCTCAAGGCCGGCGGCTTTTTTCGTCTCAAATTCGCCTTTCGGAATCGTCAGGCCGCACTGCCAGTAGTCACCGCGATCGATCACGATAAAGTTTTGCCGCGGACCTTTGTGTCCCATGCCAGACACAGGATCGTCTGGCTGTTTGCTCAGCCGGAACCAGATAACATCACGCGCAACGCCGAATGTCTGGCTGGTGAGTGCGGCTCGCGCTCTGACCTGTGAGTGACGACCATCGGCGCCGATCACCACTTTGCAGCGGATATGCAGTTGCTGGTCGCCGCGGCTGGCGATCACGCCGCTGACGCTGTCATGATCGTAGAGAAAATCTTCAAACGCCGTTGATTGCAGCAGCGTAAAACCGGGGTAGCGGGCGCTTTCTGCCGCAAGGAAATTCAGGAAATCCCACTGCGGCATAAAGGCGATAAAACGGCACTGCACCGGCAGTCGCGAGAAATCCGCCATGGTGATGTTCTGGCCCGCGATCTCCGCCTCCAGTTTTTCCGCGCGCTGATGCGGCAGCTTCAGTAAACCTTCTAATAAACCGAGCGCAGCCATGATCTCCAGCGTCGAGGGATGAATGGTGTCGCCGCGAAAATCGTGCAGGAAATCGGCGTGCTTTTCGATGACGACGACCCGAAGACCCGCACGGGCAAACAGATAGCCCAGCATTAATCCGGCCGGGCCGCCGCCGACGATACAACAATCTGCGGCGAGAATTTCAGTGGAATGTGGCTGCATCTCTGCTCCCTGTAGCGCCAGTATTGCTATGATTAGTGAGTCAATTGCGGCTCGTTGACTGCAATCCGTTAACGATATTGCTTTCAGGCTAATCACTCATCGCAATGAGTGCTAACTGAAAACGGCTGAAGACCTGCTCAGATCTGCAATCCTCCGGAGATCATCATGATTAAAGTGGTACGCACCGCCCTGATTATTTCACTGCTGTTTAGCCCGCTGGCGATGGCTAAATCGGCTTATGAAACGCTGAAGTTTGCCCTTCAGGAACAGCAGATTACCGATGATTTGCGTCAGAAATGCCAGTTGCCACCCGACCTTTCAGATGACGCCCTGCGCCAGACCTTCCTGAATGACCCGCAGGATAAAACGCCGTTAATTGCGGCAGCGCAGGCGCTTAAAAATAACGATAACTCAGCCTACCGCGAACGGATGGCCCAGGTGGTATGTCCACCGCAGGCGGGATAACCGCCAGCGCTTCAGATCGGCAAGGCATTCGCATGATGTTTTGTATTCCCGGCGTCACTCAGTACACTGTGAGGCCTGGTCTGATACAAACAAGAACCTTTCCGCATGAATGAAGAATCACCGCAGTCGGTCTATGTTCCCCGCACGCTGGCTGCGCGCAGCCGGATGTTTCGTGCTTTGCTCTATCGCGATAAAACCCCACTGGCGGTGCTGTTCTGTGCCGCGCTGGTTGGTACGCTGGTCGGTCTGGCTGGCGTGGCGTTTGCCAGCGCAGTTCAGGCGATACAGCAGTGGCGAGCTGATAACATCTCTCCGGCGCTGCTGCAGGGCGCGTCGCTCTATGCAGTCGCGTTTGCAGTCTCAGCCGTTCTGGCGATGGTCGGCTATTTTCTGGTGAAGCGTTTTGCCCCTGAAGCAGGCGGCTCAGGCATCCCTGAAATTGAAGGGGCGCTGGAGGAGTTGCGACCGGTGCGCTGGTGGCGAGTCATTCCGGTGAAATTTTTTGGCGGTCTGGGCACGCTGGGCGCCGGAATGGTGCTGGGCCGGGAAGGCCCTACCGTTCAGCTGGGCGGCAATATTGGCCGGATGGTGATTGATATCATTGGGCTGCGCAGCAACGAGACGCGTCATACGCTGCTGGCGACCGGGGCGGCGGCGGGTCTGGCAGCCGCCTTTAACGCGCCGCTGGCCGGTATCCTGTTTATTATCGAAGAGATGCGCCCTCAGTTTCGCTATAACCTGATCTCGATAAAAGCGGTGTTCACCGGGGTGATCATGGCGAGCATCGTTTATCGCTGCTTTAACGGTGAGCAGGCGGTGATCTCGGTGGGCAAACTGGCAGATGCGCCGGTACAGACGCTGTGGCTCTATCTGGTGCTGGGGATGGTGATTGGCCTGGTCGGTGTCGCATTCAATCGTCTGATATTTCTGACACAGGATCTGTTTGCCCGCCTGTATGCCGGTAAAACGGCTCGCGTCCTGCTGGCTGGCGCGCTGCTCGGTGGCGGCTGCGGTGTGATGTCACTGCTGTTTGCGCCGGGCGCGGGCGGCGGTTCAGAACTGATTCCTCAGGCGGTACATGGAATCTTTCCTCTCGCCCTGTTGCTGCTGATTTTTATCGTCCGGCTGATCACCACGCTGCTTTGCTTTGGCTCCGGTGCGCCGGGCGGCATCTTTGCGCCGATGCTGGCGCTTGGCACGCTGCTGGGTACTGCGTTTGGGGTGGTGATGACTGGGCTCTTCCCGCTCTACCAGCTCGATCCTGGTACCTTCGCTATCGCCGGTATGGGTGCGCTGTTTGCCGCATCAGTGCGTGCGCCGCTGACCGGCATTGTACTGGTGCTGGAGATGACCGATAACTACCAGCTGATTTTGCCGATGATTATTACCTGCCTGGGCGCCACGCTGCTGGCACAGTTTCTTGGCGGCAAACCTCTTTACTCCTCAATACTGGCCCGGACGCTGGCACGGCAGTCGCCGGTTACCCGCCCGCAGCAGGACGGGTAACCTTATCGCTTACTTACCGTCAAAAAAGTCGCTGGGCAACTGGCCCGGCGCTTTATTGATCACCTCATCGTTGTCTGCGCCCTCATTTTTCATATAAGTGACCTCAGCAAACTCAGGAATTATGACGTAGGGATAAGCGGGACCTTCATCGCGGAAGCGATGCATGTCTTCTATAAAATCGTTCTGATAACAAATCGTCTTCTCCGGATGCTGACCTTCGCCAGCAATCCACTGCGGGAAAAAGATGGTGCCGTGAACGATCTTACGTGACAGATCAAACAGCAGGCTGACGCAGGTTCCGGTGGGTTCGTGCCAGTCAACCTTGTAAATGCCTGGCGCAAACTGCACCGCATTCATTTTCTGATTAGTCACCCAGCGACCGCCCACCAGCCCCTGATGAATGCGGTAATCGCAGGTGGTTTCATTACGTGCATACCATTCATATTTCCAGCCGTTGTCGTAGGTGTAGACAAAGTGCGTGCCGACAAACTGAGACAAATCAGTGGAAAGCGTGTTAATGGAATCAGAGCTCATATCAGTCCCTTACATCATCAGATATTTTTAAAATAACGGGAAAGTAACAGGCATTATTCATCAGCCAGGTGATTCACCCTGGATTAATTAATATGGCTCAGGAAATTATTTTTACCATGTGAAACTGTAAAAAATGGCAAGATGCGGCTGGATGAAAGTTTCTTTTTAAAAAAACCTCAGGAACAGGACGTACTTAACACGATGATATAGATACAGTTTATATTACATATTCCAGCAGGATTTATTTACACTTCACCACAACTAATATCTTCGCTTTCATAGCACTCCTCTCTGGAAATTAACAGCCTGAAAACGATTTAATTTCAGATTACAGAGTGAGACCTGCCAAACGTTATTCCTTTAGGAATATTTTGAAGCAGGCGTCATCGTCACGCATCAGCAAAAATATTCTGACGCGACTGCGATGAGCCTTTGTCATGCTCCTGATTTTCCGTAAGTGCCGTGAGACGGATAGCCGCAGCGCAAGGCCTCTCTCCGGCAACCGATCAATCGCAACGGACGTCGATAACATGGCGGGCGCACTGTGCGGTGCGCGAACCTGCCGCTGGCTAAAGGGATGGCAGGTTTGGGTCTGAGCATGAAGGCGGATCAGCTCGTCCGGCTCAGGCTTTAGCCGATGTTGCCGCAGCCACCAGCCCATCCAGCCACTCCTGATGTCCATTGATCATCGGATTTGGTTTGGTGACGGCTAACTCGCGGGCCGGTTGTCCGTTTTGCGTCTCCTGAGTCAGAATCCGCACCCGGTTACCCGGCAGAGCTTCAATCAGCCAGGCATGCAGCACATCAAGGCGATCGGCGGCACCGGGTTCACCGGCCCAGCCATGCCAGGCCAGACGTGCGGCCTCACCTTCAGCTGGCGCCACACATTCAGTGACCTGCGCTTCTACCGGAAAGCCAAAGGTCTCGAAATAGAAGCGCACGCCCTGCTCCAGCACCGGGCCTTTATGGTCATAGAAACGAGCATTGGCTGAATTGGCATAATAATCAGACCAGCGCACCGGTTCACTCAGTAAGTGCCAGATATCTTCGACGGTCAGATCCTTCACGATCACTTCATTCGAGCAAAAGTTATCGGTGTAACCCGGGACAAAACCTTCTGGCCAGACAATTGCGTTCATTTTCATTTTTTCGACCCTCAATTAGTTTGGAAGCTGCATCGCCGGGCGTTGCAGCGGACAGGCTTAGTGTCGGGCGGGCCATGAAATAACGCCAATCGCAATAAATTATCCGTGATATTATTTTAACTAATATCATAATGCCGATGCTGGCTGGCCGGTTGTGAGGATAAATGGGCACCACACTTCAGAACGTGGATTTGAATCTGTTGAAAGCGCTGGATGCGTTACTGGATGAGCGCAGCGTGACCCGTGCCGCTGAACGCCTGTCGCTGACCCAACCTGCAGTAAGCGGCATGCTTACCCGATTGCGTGAGAGCTTTGATGATCCGCTGTTCACCCGTGCGCAGCGCGGTATTGTGCCGACGTTGCGGGCGCTGGAACTGGCTGGCCCGGTTAAAGCGATTCTGGCGGAAGTGGATGAGCTGCTCCAGCCGCAACAGTTTGATCCGTTAACCGCTGAAATGACGATCCACATCGCAGCGACAGATTATGCGCTGCGTGCAGTCGTTGTCCCGTTCATGGCTCAGCTGCGGCGCGAAGCGCCCGGAATCCGGGTTGCTGTGGTGCCGGTCAATAATGCGACATTGCAGGAGCAGTTTGTGCGCGGTGAGGTGGATATGGCCTTGCTGACGCCGGATACGACGCCACAGGAGTTGCATAGCCGGCGACTGTTCGACGAAGAATATGTGTGTCTGCTACGCGACGATCACCCACTGGCAGCAGATGGACCGCTCACCCTGGATGCCTTCTGTGCGTATGATCATGCGCTGGTTTCTTATCCCGGCGGGAGTTTTTCTGGCGTGACCGATGAGGCGCTGGCAGCGCTTGGCCGCCGCCGCCGGGTCACGCTCTCTGTCTGCAGCTTTCTGGTATTACCCGATATTCTGCGGCTGAGCGACTTAATCAGTGTGGTGCCGCGTCGCCTTGCGCTTAACGGAGCCGATCTGATCATCCTGCCGCCTCCTCTGCCTGTTGCTGGCTTTACCAAAACCCTGGCCTGGCATGAACGCACCCATCGCCATAAGGGCCATCAGTGGCTACGGCAGTTGTTAATCTCGACGGCCAGCGAGGCGACAGATTTGGTTACATCCACGACTCGCTCAGTAACATAAGCGCAACGGAACAGGATTTTTCAGCTCTGGTGGGCGTTAAAAGTGATAACAGATAAATAATGATATCGAAGGGTTTAGCGCTATGCTATTAAACCAGAGGGATTTATTGATTACAGAAGAGTGAAAAAGTCAGGAAATAACGAAACGGCGGATCTGATAACATTAAACAGAGAGCAATCAGGTTTAACTAACCGGAAAATAAGATGACGCTGCAGGTGACGGAATAATAACGAAGCGTTTTTTTTATATCGAAACGGTAAAACGACAGGCCCCGGCAGAGCGCCGGGGCTGATGGTTAAAAAGACCGTATAGTCGGCTTTTTATTCGGACTTACGTCCACCACCATGGCTGTTTTGGCCACCTTTTTTACCGGCTTCTGAAGCCTTTTCACGGTCATTAGCGAAGTTACCGCCGCTGTTATGTCCGCCTTTTTTACCTGCTTCAGATGCTTTCTCACGATCCTCTGCGAAGTTACCTGAACCACCACGATGTTCGGCCATAATTTCCTCCTGAACATATTGTCATTTGATTAATGGCAACCAGCATAATTCTATTACGCCAGCCGTTTTCGTGTTGCAGTGATAAGTCTAGCCGGGCCTCTGCGACCTGCAAGGCTATTACAAACAGCGGGGACGGATTTCTATTTAGGCGAAGCGATAGCGATATATCCTTAAGCAAAACGGGAAGCGGTTAAAAGTATATTGATGATAATGAGTTACTCGTCATCGATATAAGTTTCCCCTCTGATAGCGGGTTAACATTTTTTTACTTTTGATTAAAAAATTAAACGCGATGTAAAACGTAGCGGCTTACGACTGGCGGAACTGAACAGCAAAAAGCGGGCCTGAAAAAGCGCTCCCTGGGTCATCGAAACGTTGATCAGCTCCTCCACAGTCCGGTTATGACTGGCCGCACCCGCTGACGTGATCGCGATTGTGAAAATGAACGCATCTGTCTCAGGTCGATCAGCCAGCACGACGCATTCTGATATCCGGTTTCGCCCGACTGGAAGTGCTGATGCTGCACGTAGAAGAAGTAATAAAGAGATTCAACAGGAAGAAGATTACCAGCAACGACAGTAACGACGAGCCGATACCCGTCTATGCACGAGCAGGAGATGAAAAGGATCACTGTTGCTGAAAGGAGAATTAGCGTGCAGTCCGCAGTGTGACCGATACTTTTACCCATAACACTACCCATAACACCATGCTTTATCGTCAGCGGCTCCAATGATAAAAGCCCTGACTGAGATAGCCAGGGCTTTTAAGGTACTGCCAATTTAACATTTACCATTAACGAACTTAATTGAGACTTACTGCTTAGGTACTGCTATTTATGAACAGGTCCTGCGGATAATAACGAATACGAAATGTCACTCATTATCATTAGCGGTTTTCACCACCTGATAGTCTTTTATGAGACAAAGACAGGTCAGGCCCGGATAAACCTGCACACCCCCATCGCGATATATACTCTTTGATGCGTTGCCTTACTTTCATTACGACGTTTAAACCGCAATCGTATCCTGTCGTAACGTAAACGTTCAGAACTACGAGGCCTTACATCATCGCGACTACTTCTTACTTCAACTTCAACTTCAAGCACTTACAACAAACTTACTACAACACAACATACTGCTACAGAATCTAACGGTAACGCGATACAACAGTGCTATTAATAAATGACTCGATATAACAGGAGTGGTGACTAATTTAACTCAACCTTCAACTTACTATTTCTCTATCAGAGACGGCTTGTTTGCCTCTGATGTATCTTACTTTACGTTTTTAAATTTCAAAGTCAACACTGTTTTTAAAGACATGTTTATATCGTCAGTAGCGCCAGCGGGTCAGAAATAGCCCTTGGGAGCCAGGCATAATAAGTCGCAGCTTTTAACAACGCGGCTAAATATAGATCTCTAACCTATCAACCATTAATAATTAGCTGGGTGATTATATCATTTTGTGATGCCTATTTACTTTAGCGCTGAGCATAGCATGGAGATGACAGCAGGATGGCCTCACCAGAACACGCTGGCTACTGATATCGCAGGCAAAAAAAAGGCACCTTGACGGTGCCTGACAGGATTGATGCTGCGCACTACACGCCGTGACGTTAGCCAGCCAGATTTTTCAGCAGCAGCTGTGCGGTTTCAACCGAAGAACCTGGGTTCTGACCGGTGATCAGCAATCCATCCTGTACCGTATAAGATGACCAGTCATCTCCGCGGGAGTAGATACCGCCATGCTGTTTCAGCACGTCTTCTACCAGGAATGGCACCACATTGGTCAGACCGACACCCTCTTCTTCAGAGTTGGTAAAGCCGGTCACTTTTTTTCCTTTCACCAGCGGTTCGCCATCAGCCGTTTTGACATCACGCAGTACGCCAGGCGCATGACAGACCAGCGCAACCGGTTTACCCGCCTGCAGCGTCTGCTCAATCAAAGCGATAGAGTTTTTGTCATTGGCCAGATCCCACAGCGGACCGTGACCACCCGGATAGAAGACGGCGTCAAACGCGTCCTGAGAAACAGAGTCCAGACGGACAGTAGAGGCCAGTACCGCCTGAGTCTCTTTATCACCATGAAAACGACGAGTCTCTTCGGTCTGGAAATCCGGCTCATCACTTTTAGGATCGAGTGGCGGCTGACCGCCTTTGGGTGAGGCCAGCGTGACATCCACGCCTGCATCGGTAAAGGCATAATATGGGGCAGCGAACTCTTCCAGCCAGAAACCGGTTTTCTTGCCGGTGTTGCCGAGTTCATCATGTGAGGTCAGTACCATTAAAATTTTCATATTTGCTCCGTCTATGTGCATCGGGTCAGGCTAAGGTTAGGGTTCGGAACCGGCGACAAAACCACCGTGTCTCTGTTGACCGGACAATCATCACCTGGCTGAACATATTTCTGAAATTTATTTCTTCAATTTCAGCTATTCACGTAGCATTATAGCTCAATGAAATACGATCTGAATTTACTGCCTGTCCTGCTGGTGATGATGGAAGAGCGCAACGTCACCCGCGCTGCGGAGCGGCTCGGTATTACCCAGCCGGCGCTCTCCAATGCGCTAAACCGCCTGCGGGAAACGCTTAACGATCCGCTGTTTATTCGCGAGCGCTACGGTATGCGCCCTACCCCCAAGGCTGAGCAGCTAGCACAGGTGGTTGCGGCTTCGCTGGGCGCTATCGATCAGGTTATCCTCGATCAGCAGGATTTTGATCCGCACTCTGCGACCCGGCTTTTTACCCTGGCTCCGAATAGCTACGTTGAATTTGTCATGATGCCGACCATCGTATCGCGGCTGCGGACTATCGCGCCGGGTATTCGCCTGCGGCTGACGCCGTTTGGCAACGACGTGACGGAAACCGGCGTGATATCAGGTAACACCGATATGGTGCTGGGACGCATCATTGATCCGCCTGATAATCTGGTGGTGCAGCACCTGATGAGTGAGGGGCTGGCGTGCGTAGTGCGTGCCGATCATCCCGACGTCACTGACCGGCTGACTGCGGAACAGTATGAAGAGCTCAGGCACGTTAACGTGCTGCCACCTGGCCGGATGCGGGCCGGCTTATACCAGGCGCTTGAACAGCGCGGTCTGCGCCGTCAGGTTGCCGTTTCAGTCACCCATTTTCTGGCGGTGCCGGAAATGATTGCGGTAACTGATTATTGTGCAACGCTGCCGCGCCTTATCTGCCAGCATCTGGCAAAAGATCCGCGGCTGAAAGTTCTGCCTGCGCCGGTCGATCTCGGCACATTTCCGGTCGAGATGGGCTGGCACGCGCGTTACCGCGACGATCCGGCGCACCGCTGGCTGCGTCATTTAATGACGGAAGTCGCGCAGAGCCTGGCAGAAGGCTCCGCAAGTAGTTAGCGCGATCATCATTACCGCACTAATTGTCACTATTGATATGGTAACCTGGGTTATTATTCTTCCCATCGGAGGCCAACAACCTCCTCACTAACCCAAAGGAAGATGACCATGAAAACCATTAAAGCTACTTCGATTGCCGCCCTTGCCGCTCTTTCACTGATCTCCTTCGGCAGCTTCGCTCAGAGCGTGTCTGTCACCTCATCAACCCTGGATGGCGCGGAAGCTAAAATCGCTGCCCAGGCTCAGGAACAGGGCGCGCAATATAAAATTACGGAAGCGAACACCAACAACCGTGTTCACATGACCGCAGAACTGTATAAATAACGGATGGTCGCAAACGGATTTGCCAGAAACGGCTGCCCAATGGGCAGCCTTTTTTGTTTCTGCTCAGGCGAGACGGATGGCGCGTGCAGGCCCGCTGCGCCACCACAGGATAACCGCGGCGAGTGCAATGGCACCCAGTACGTAGAAAGCGATGCTGTAAGAATAACGTGCGGCAATGACACCGGTCATCGCCGGACTGAGTGCAGCGCCCGCGCCCTGCATCAGCATAATCACGCTCTGACCGGCATTCACATGGCCGGTACCGCGCAATAACGCAACGATATAACCGGGCACCGCTACTCCCAGTATGCCGGCCGCCATGCCGTCCAGCATCTGCACCGGAATCACAAATATCGGTTCGGCGAAGCCGGCGGCTATCAGTGCCCGCAACGGTAAAATCAACAGCGCCACCATAATCAGCCGGCGATAGCCCTGCTGACCAATCCGTTTTGACACCCAAAGCGCTACCGGTATCATCACCGCTTGCGATATCACCACCGTTGCTGCCGCGTACAGGCCAGGGCTGACCGCCGATTGCGCGCCCGCTGCAGCCACACGCATACTCAGCATCGGCAGTAATGCGGCATTGGCAAGATGAAACAGCAGCAGCGTAATGCCGGCTATCAGTAGCGCTGGCTGGCGCATCAGCGTTGTTATTCCCGTGGTCGGGTCAGACTGTTGATCCTTTTCATATCCCCGCGCTACCTGATGATCAATTTCATCACCGCGAATGGCCAGCGTCGCTACCGCAGCAAAAATCGCCATCAGCGTCATCAGAATAAATACCGCACCCATTCCCCAGTACCAGGCGGAGAAACCTGCCAGCAGTGCAGCGACGGTATTGCCGCCATGGTTGAAAGCTTCATTGCGGCCCATCTGCTGATTAAATCCCTGCTGACCGGTTAATCCGAGTGTGATACCCGAGACCGTCGGGCCGATAAAAGCCGCTGCAACGCCCGCCACAACCTGCGACACCATGGCGGTCCAGCTCTGATTGCTGTACCACAGCAGCAGTGTCGCAATGGTAATCACCAGGCAACCCAGCAGAACGATCAGCTTCTTCTGCCGGGTGGCGTCCGCTGCGATCCCGGCAGGCAAGGTGGCAAGCAGCCCGGCGATACCGCCACAGGTCATCACCAGGCCGATTTCGTCGGCCCGCCAATGCCGTTCGGTCAGAAAAATGCCTAAAAACGGGCCCAGACCATCCCGGACATCGGCCAGAAAAAAACTCATCAGGCAAAGTGCTGAGAGAGAACGCTGTGACATTGGATTTCCCTTCAGAGCGCGGCGCAAAGCCTTAGCGCTTCGGTTAAAAGGGAAATTATGGGTGACACCGCGTAAAGTCACGGAGCGTTATAGTAACAAAATGAAAAAAGGCCATCCGTAATCGCTGTTACGGATGGCCCTGAGTGCGGCAGATATCAGACTGTCAGCGTTATAGCCCGGCCATTACTTATCGTTGCCAAAACCCTGTTTAAGCAATGCAGGCAACACGTTCGGGAAATAGATGTTTTTATAGTAACCGCTGACGCTTTCGCTCCAGCTTTCACCGTCACTGCGACCGATGTTTTTCCAGTGCTGTACCATTTCGTCGTTATAGGCGGCAATGTGCTGCGACATGTGCTCCGTGCGATAGGTCTCTTCATGGCGGAAGGTCGCCATAGGAAGACGCGGTTTCTGATGCGCAGGCTGATCAACGTGACCGATGACCACACCGGCAATCGGGAAGGTCAGAGGTGGCAGTTCCAGCAGCGAAATCATCGCCTGTGGATCGCGACGGATACCGCCAATCGGGACAATCCCCAGACCTTCCGCCCGCGCGGCGGCCATCACCGAGCCGAGCGCAATGCCGATATCAGTCGATCCGGAAACGATGCTTTCAATGCTCTGATGAGCAATCTGCTGCTGATCGATGGCCGATATCGCCAGATCCGATTTATGCATATCGAGCACAAAGGTAATGAACACCGGTGCTTTAGCAATCCACGGCTGACCGCCGGCTATTTCGGCGATCTGCGCGCGCCGGCTGGCGTCACGGGTGACCACCACGGAGACCTGCTGCGAGTTAACCGATGTCGGTGCGCGATACGCGGTACTGATAATACGATCCAGTACGGCATCATCGACAGGTTGTTCTGTAAAACTGCGTTCACTTTTGTGGCTGGTAAAAATATCGATCAGGTCGCTCATAGTTCCCCCATATAAAACATGAGAATAGCAGTATTCACAGTAAGAAAACTTAACCGCACTGGTCATCCGGTTGCGCCCGATGTTAGCGACCCCAGCGGCTTCTGAGATATCCGACCGCCTGCTGGGTTTGCGGCTGGTTGAGATAATTTTCCCGGAACAAAATGGTGCCATCGATATTCGGGTTGGATTCATTCAGATCAAGCTGCTTTTTCAGTTCAGGCACGCCGCCCTGCCGCGTCCAGTCAGGCTCAATTTTCGACGGCTCGCCCACTTTATACAGCGCCAGACCAATATAGAGTCGGGTTTTAGTCGGCTTCACCACCTCAGCCCACCAGTTAGCTAATACATCGTAACGGGCCGCCTGGCGTGAAAACGGCCAGTAGAGCTGGGGAGCAATGTAATCCAGCAGCCCCTGCTGAACCCAGCGACGGGTATCCGCATAAGCTTCGTCGTACGCCGCCGCCCCGCGCGTGTCCGAACCGGCAGGATCGTGGGACAGGTTGCGCCAGACGCCAGCCGGGCTGACGCCAAATTCGACATCCGGCTTCAGTTGCTTAATGGTGCGGGAAACCTGCTCGATCAGCTGCTGCGTATTGTGGCGGCGCCAGTCGGCTTTAGAGGCAAAACCCTGGCCCCAGCGGCGGAATGTCTGGCTGTCATTGAGCATCGAACCGGGCGATTCGGCATAAAAGTAATCATCAAACTGCACGCCATCTACCGGATAATGAGCGACTACTTCCGCCACAATGCTGGTGATCCAGTCACGTACAGCCGGAATGCCGGGATCAAGCACGTAACGATCCCCGGCGGTGCGAATCCAGTCAGGATGCAGCACGAATACGCTGGCCGGATGCAGCGACAGAGTACGATTCAGCGCGCTGACGGTTGAAGGTTTGGTATTCACTGACACGCGGTAGGGATTGAACCAGGCGTGTACCTTAATGCCGCGTTTATGCGCCTCATCCAGCATAAACTGCAGCGGATCGTAGCCGGGATCTTCACCGATTTTGCCGGTCAGCAAATCTGACCACGGCAGAATTTTTGATGGCCAGAGCGCGGTTGCATCGGGTTTTACCTGAAAGAACACCGTATTGATGCCGAGACTTTTCAGGTTATCCAGCTTAGCGATTAGCGCCCGCTGCTGCTGACTGATGCGCTGGGCGGCCGGAATGCCGTTGACCGATTCCACCGGCGGCCAGTCGAGACGCGAAACGGTGGCTAACCAGACGCCGCGCACCGGTTGTTTTATCTGCGGCTGAGGAGGCTGAGGCGTGACTGGCTGCGGTGACTTTGTCACTGGCGGAAAAGGCGTAACCAGCGAACGTGGTGGTTGAGAGGCGCAGCTGACCAGCAGCAGTGCAGCAGCCAGCGCTGCGCCTCGCCTGATCAAGGTCCCGGTCAGGCCGGGACGGGAATAAACGGCAATGATGAACTCCAGTAAAATCTGGTCAGGTCGCAAAAGGGACATTCTCGGCGAGCGGGATTAAAAGTCAATGCGTTAGCACAAAACCACCGGTGAAACAGCCACTGCCACCGTCCCGCTCTGTCTTTCAGCGCCCTGCCGCCTCACTTGGCGCTGTCACGCCGTCACCGTCAGGGTGAGGCTGATGCCTTCATCAAGCGCATTGTCAGCCAGCCTGAACTGATAGTCACCTGTCATCTGCTGCCAGTCCCGGCTGCTGACGTCGAACGCGGCGAGACAACGGGGTTCAATTCCAATCGGTATCGTCCGCTCTTCGCCCGCTTCAAGCATCACTTTCTGAAAGCCTGCCAGTCGCCACGTCTGGCTGGGATCACTGATGCGTCGGCCGTAGAGCTGTGCCACCGTTGCGCCAGCCCGATCGCCCCTGTTTTTGATCACGACGCTGGCGTGCAGTCGCGCATCCTGCTGGGTGATCTGCAGGCTGTGGGCGGTAAAGTGGGTATAGGAAAGACCATAACCAAAGGGAAACAGCGGATTCAGTTTCTCCCGTTCAAACCAGCGGTAGCCCACATCTGCGCCTTCAATGTTGTAATCGACATGAAACACGCCACCGCGCAGCGGCTCGCCGGGATTGGAGGTGGTGGTAGTCGGATCGGTCATCGCCGGGCGCGGCAGTTGATTTTCATCTTGCGGGAAGGTTACCGGCAGCCGTCCGGATGGATTCACCCGCCCAGACAGCACGCCGGCAATCGCCTCGCCGCCACCGGAACCGGGATAAAACGCCGCCAGCACCGCGCCGACTTCATCCAGCCACGGCATTTTAACCGGGCCACCCGACTCTGCCACCACAATGGTGCGGGGATTAGCCCGTGCCGCGGCATAGATCAGTTGATCCTGTTGGTCTGGCAGCGTCAGATCGGCCAGATCCTGCCCTTCAGTATTCCACGACTCAACAAACACTATCACTGCATCAGCGGCGGCGGCCTGGCTGGCAACGGCGTCGTGATCGTGGCCTTCCAGATATTCCACCTGTGCGGCACCCAATTCACAGCGGATGGCGTGTAGCGGAGATGAGGGATGATAAACTTTTGGCACCGCCACGCCCATGATAGCGGCCCCTTGTTCGGCATAATGTCCAATCGGCGTAACCGAAGAGGAACCACCGCCGGATAACACCCCTTTGTCCGCATGGCCGCCCACCACCAGCAGACGCGGCAGATTCAGCGCCAGCGGCAGGCAGCGATCTCTGTTTTTCAGCAGTACGATGCCGTTTTCCGCCGACCGCTGGGCGATCAGCCGATGGGCACTGTAATCAATCGGCACGCCCGGCGTGGCGGGAAAGTCTATCGCCCCGACGGCAAACAGGCTTCTTAACTGCCGTCTGACCATCTCATCCAGTCGCTCAGCCGGAATCCGTCCCTGTTCCACCGCCTGCCTGAGTGGATCGCCAAAGAAGGGCTCCGGGTCCATGTTGCTGCCGGACTGTACATCCAGCCCGGCCAGCGCGGCCTTGTCGGTGGAATGGGTTGCGCCCCAGTCCGACATCACCCAGCCTTTAAAGCCCCACTCCGTTTTCAATACCTGCTGCAACAGGTGACGGTTTTCACTGGCCCATTCGCCGTTGACCAGGTTATAACCCGGCATCACGGCACCCGGCTCGCCCAGTTCAATGGCGATCCGGAACGCCAGCAGATCCGACTGTTGCATCGCCTGTTCATCAATATCGGAACTGGCCAGCACGCGCCCGGTTTCCTGCGCATTCAGCGCAAAATGTTTCACGGTGGAAACTACATGCTGTGACTGAATGCCTTTCACCGAATGGCCAGCTATGATCCCGGTCAGCAGCGGATCTTCTGAGATATATTCAAAGTTGCGGCCACCTCGCGGTTCGCGGATCAGATTGGCACCGCCTGCCAGCTGCACATTAAAACCTTTGGCATGGGCTTCTCGCCCCAGCATGTTGCCGGTGGTTTCGGCCATCGCCGGGTCAAACCCCGCGCCCAGCAGTAGCGATGAGGGCAGCGCCGTGGCATTGTCACCAGGCCGCACGTTCGCCAGGTTCCCGACGCCCAGGCTGGCGTCCGATTGTTGCATTGCCGGAATACCCAGCCGCTCAATCGCCGGATAGCAGGCCGCTGACCCTAAAGCTCCCGGAACCGGGGCTTCACCCGGCGCCGGGATCGCCATCGGTCCGCTGAGCCAGCGCATTTTTTCGTCGAGGGTCATCTGTTCCAGAACGCTTTCGGCGCGTTCATCTGCGCTCAGCGACCGGTCCTGCCAGCGGAAAGTCATGGTTTTGCTCCCTGAAGTGGGTGGTGGACAGTAAAAAGGCCACCTGACGAGGTGGCCTGTGGACATTATTTGCGGGCCTGATCCTGACGTTCATCCAGCGTCTGACGGTACTCATCCAGGAAAACCTGCTCCGCGGGATCAAGACGATCCATACCGCTGGTAAACCGATGCCAGTAAGGATACTGCGGTGCCGGGCGCGTCACCTTTTCAATGCGCTGCCGCTGCGCCTCGCTGAGCTGAAGGTCAAAAGCGGCCAGGTTCTCGCGCAGGTGCGCTTCTGTCCGGTTACCGACAATCAGCGAGGTAATCGCCGGTCGGGTCGCCAGCCACGCGAGGCAAACCTGCGATATCGAAGCGTTAAGCTCTGCGCCCACCCCGGCGAGCACGTCGATAATGTCATATGCCCGATCCATGTCATGCACATAGGGCTCAGGCCAGCCGCTTCCCTGCCGCGTTGTTGCAGGTGCTTTGCTGTGGCGGTTCACGGCACCGGTTAACAGTCCTTCTCCCAGCGGTCCCCACACCAGCGTGCCAATATCCTGATCCAGCGCCATCGGCAGCAGTTCGTACTCCGCTTCGCGCGACTCCGGCGTGTAGTAAATTTGCTGGCTGATGGGCTTCATCAGCTGGTTAACTTCGGCGCTGCCCAGCGTTTTCATCATCTGCCATGCCGTGTAGTTCGAAGTGCCGAAGTAACGAATCTTGCCGCTTTTCACCAAATCTTCCAGTGCGCGTAACGTCTCTTCAACCGGCGTAATGCCATCCCAGTTGTGAATCTGGTAGAGATCGATGTGATCGGTTCTCAGACGTCGCAGGCTGGCTTCGCAGGCTCTGATCAGATGATAGCGGCTGGCACCGCTCTGGTTCGGCCCGTCGCCCAGCGGGCTGCGAGCTTTGCTGGCGATAATCAGCCGATCGCGCTTGTCGCCCAGCGCTTCACCGACCACTTCTTCGGCCCCACCCATCGAATAGAGATCGGCGGTATCAATCATATTGACGCCGTGATCCAGGGCGATATCGATGAAGCGTCGTGCTTCAGCGGCATTCACATTGCCGGTTTTTTCAAAGCCCGCTTTTCCGCCGAAAGGCACCGTACCCAGTACAAAGCGCGAAACCTGTAATCCGGAATGACCCAGTTTTCTATAGTGCATTTACCTTCCTCCTTTACCGCTTACAAAGGCGAACGTATTCGCAATATTGAGCTTCTGCCCGCACTGGCGCAGGCAGAATTTATTCTGCTGTCAGCGCGATCGAACCGTGTCTGACCGTTTTCGCTCTGCCACACAGAATAGCACTTTTGAAATATATTAATTTAATCAAGGGCTTAAAGTAATTGTTCCTGACGTGGCCTGCTGCCAGCCCGCGCTTCCGTCAGCAACAGGAGGCGGCAGTTTTTCAGAAGGCGCATGAATACCATCCCGGCGGCGGCCAGACAGGCCTTCAGCGGACCGAACGCGTCCTGAAACGGCCAATCGTTGACGCAGGCATAGCCGGGTAGCCGTCCGCGTTGCTGCGGTGGACGCATATCATATTGCGATAAGGGCCGGAGTTTGACGCCCCGCGCCAGCGAACCATTCAGCCAATCCGTAATACCGGATAAAGCGTTGTGTTAAAGGTGCCCAGGGGTTGAGGGATAACAGACTGCCTTCTTCCTGCAACGGCCGGTTAGTCGGGCAGGTCAACGCAGCGTGAGCCAGTTATTAATCCTGGATTTGAAATCCATTCGATATTAACCCTGACTTCAGCATGGCTTTATTGGGTGCCGTGTTAAAAAGCAGAATGGCGGCGGTAATCTCCTCGCGATAAATTAATTAGCAGGCAATCAATCACGCTTCTTATTTCTTAATTCATTCTATCTGGCTTGCGTCTATCAGCGGCAAATAAGCCGCTGATATCGTTGCCGGGCCGCATTTTACTCTTTCAGGAGGAAATAAAGGGGATCAGAGGTAGGTAACTGTAACCATGCCCTGCCGTTTAGCGGCATCAAGCCATTTCGTTTCGACTGTGAATGGCAATTGACCCATCTTTTGCGATTTCGTCATATCCAGGGTGCTGACTACCATTTTACCGGTCATCGGATCGGTACACTGAAGCGCCGCCGGATTCTGCATCACATTCATATCACAGGAGCCATTAACAATCGCTCCGCTGAAGCTAATAGTGCCGGAGGAAGACAAACTTTCTGCGCTGGCACTCTGTCCAAACAATGTAAAAAGCAGTGTGGCTAAGCAGGCGTTTAACGATAATTTCATTGCGCATTCTCCTGAGTGTGTCAGACCGTTATCGGCATTCACCGCGGTATATTGAGGCCAGCGATAAGAAAAAGAGGTAAGGAAACCCTCAGCGTGATGACTACCCTGCTGAATGCGTCATTACAGGGCGTTAAATAGCCGAATGTGACTTGACTGAATAAATTAAGACGTAGATGAGTATAGCTCAGCCGCTGGGCTTTGAGATTTTTCTTAGCATTTTTATTTAACGTCTCTGCTGGTCGTGATCAGCGATCAAGACTCAGGCTGGTGATTATCATTAAAGCGCTAACCATTTTTTTTCGTCAGCCTCATCATTTCGCTGCTGGACATCAAATGAATATATCGCGGTGCAACGCCGTTCCCTTTCAGCCAGGCACAGACCGGGTTACCAACGGCTGTGCTGAGCCTGCCGCACAGCGGCAGGTTTGCTGGTTATGTTGTTGACGGACGAAACGGGTTGAGTCGCGGCCAGAATCTGCCGTTTACACTTTTTTAGAGCGAGCCGATTGAGGATCGTGCGTAACGCACTTTACGTTTAAAAAAACATTGCGTAACGCCGCACTTCTGCTCATTGCTCCATGCCCTACGTTTTTTTTAATGGTTAATTTTTTAGCGCTGGAAATTAACAACATATTTTAAAAGATCTATTTTCCGAAACAGATTCAGCACTGAATAATTGTGCTTCCATAGAGCCCCTATCGAGTCAATCGAATAAAATCCATACTTCAAATGCCGGCCTGAATTTTAAATTAGCTTATGGCAATACTCGCCTTCGATTGATGACTCGCTGGCCTCAATACTTTGCTGCTAGAATTAGCACGCTGTTAATTTTAGCCGCACAACCTAAGTAATAAGGACGTTAAAATGCGTAAGTTAAATGTTGCAGAGATGAATGCCGTCAGCGGTGCAGATATTGGCTATGCCAGCCTGATGGGCATGTGGAATGATGCTGGCCTGAACTCAGGCATTTTTAATTACAATCGCGCCGCCAAAAGCATTAATGAAATTGGCCTGGCCAGCGCGACAGAGAATAAAAGCTGGGAAAACTCCGCCATCGGAGAAGCTGGCTGGACCCTCAACGGTTATGGTGAGAAAGTAACCTGGTTTAACAACGGTATGTTTATGGCCTTTCAAATCGGATAATATCATTCCGGGCAGAGAGTAAACCGACCTGCATTAAAGTAAAGGCCTCAGGCAATGCTTAATAACGAGGCCTTTAACCAGAAATATTATTCCGTCACAATATTCACCACCTGACCAGATCAGTAACCCGCTACGATTGTTTCTCAGTCACTCTTTGGATCAGGAGATAAACTGACTGAAACGCAGTAGATAACCATCCGGGTCCTGCACCAGACACTCTCGCTGACACGCCGTTGTCTCGCCGATAACATAATAATTATCCTGCAACGGCCGGAATAGCGGAATGCCATTCAGTTTCAGGCTCGATACTATCGGTTTAATATCATCAACCTCGATCTGAAAGTTAACGCCACGTCCAAACGGTCTTTCCAGTGCCCCCGTTTTCCAGCCCTCTGCGTGATATTGCTCAATCATTAACTGTGCGTCGCCGATGCTGAGATAAGCGAAGGGGGGATCTTTGCGCTGGTTCATCAGTTCAAAGCCGAGTATCTCGACATAGAAATGTAATGAAGCCGCGAAATCAGAGACGGTCAGCTCAGGCACCATAGGGTTCCAGTAGGTCGGTTGTTCATGACTCATTTTCAGCACCTTTTATGCTGTCAGTTAAGATCAGCGATGGGTCTTATCCGCTTACCTGAGCGATGGTTTTCTTCAGTTCATCCAGAAACAGCCGCAGTGCGGCGGACTGATGTTCGCGCGACAAATAGAGCCCCCAGATGCCGAACGTCTGCGGCTGATAATCTGGCAAGATCTGAACCAGCTTGCCGCTCTCCAGGCTGCTGCGCGCTTCCTGCTCCGGTACCATCGCCACGCCACAATCGGCGATAGCAGCGTCACACAGCAGCGATGAAATACCGGCACTGAAATTCCCGCGCACGGCAACGGCGATCTTTTCACCCTGCGGTGCGGTAAAATGCCAGCTTTGGCCGGCAAAACGACTGTAATAGAGACAGTTGTGAACCGCTAGCTCTTCTGGCGTCTGCGGCGTTCCCTGTTTTGCAAGATAGGCCGGTGAAGCACACAGCACCGAACGGCACTCACCCAGACCGCGTGCGATGGCACCCTTCTCCGGCGCATCGGTGATGCGGATGGCCAGATCGATCCGTTCACCAATCAGGCTGACCGGCTGATTGTTAATTTCCAGTTCAATACGCAGCGCCGGATAACGGGCCAGAAAGTCAGGAATAGCCGGGCCGACAAGATGCGTCGCAGTAAAATGCGCACAGGCAATGCGCAATGTACCGGCAGGTGAAGCCTGCGTCGTCTCCTGCTCTATCTCTTCCGAAAGTCGCGCCAGTTGACGGGTTCTCAGCAGGATAGCTTCGCCAGCCGGAGTCAGGGTTAAACGACGCGATGAGCGGTGCAGCAGACGGGTACCGGCCCACTTTTCCATCTCCTCCAGATAGCGGCTGACCATTGGTCGTGAGATCCCCAGCGCCCGTGACGCCGCACTTAAACTGCCCAGCTCACATATCCGGTTAAACACTGCCGCTGCAGTCACGCGATCCATCTCATCACCTGTACGATTTATGAAACTCAGCATCTCTGATTGCGGGAATTCTACCAGATAACAAAACCGGTAAAATAGCGCGCTCTCTCCCGCAGATAAAAAACACCAGTGGCTGAGCCATCAGCGACGCCTGCGGACTCTCCCGGCGCGGCGCTGAAATTTGTCAGGCAAGCACGCCCGCAACATGAAGGATAAATAATGAAAAAGACGCTGTTACCGTTCACCCTGATTCTGACCGCCACTGCGGCCACTGCGGCCCCGCTTCATTTCGACACCTATAACCCGCAGCACAACGGGGTTTTTGCCGTCTCCTCCACGCTGGTCAGCGGCCCGAAAGAAGCCATTCTGTTCGATGCGCAGTTCAGCACTCTCGACGGTGAAAAATTGGTTGAGATGATTAAACGTAGCGGGAAAACGCTGAAGGAGATTGTGATCACCTCTGGCGATCCTGATTTCTATTTTGGTCTGGAACCGATCGTGAAGGCCTATCCTGACGTGAAGGTGGTTGCGACGCCCGGCGTGGTAAAGCACATTCAGCAGACACATCAGGCCAAGCTGGCCTGGTGGGGACCTCAGATGAAACAAGGAGCGCCGGATAAGCTGACGCTGCCTGTCGTCACCCATCAGACCCGTTTCAGCATCGATGGTGAAGTGCTGGAGCTACGTCATCCTGATGAATATGCCGCTTACGTCTGGGTTCCGTCTGAAAAGACCATCCTGGGTGGGACGGCGATTTCATCCGGCATTCATGTCTGGACCGCCGATACGCAATCGGTGCAAAGCCGCACCGCCTGGCGCAACGTGCTGACTGAAATGCAGGGACTGCAGGCGAAAAACGTCATTCCTGGCCACTACCTCGGCGAACGTCCTGCCGGTAGTCAGGCTATCGATTTTACGCTGAAGTATCTTCAGAGTTTTGACGCGGCGCTGGCGCAATATAAAACCTCACCGCAGGTTATTCACGCGCTGAAAGCCGCCTGGCCGCAACTGGCCGAAGAAGGTTCACTGGCGCTGAGTGCCAAAGTGAATACCGGCGAAATGACCTGGTAAGCTGAAACGGTTTTTACTGTCGGCTCTTTTCGGAAACGACGGATCATCAGCGCCACAGGCAAACCGATCATCATCTGAACCCGGCCCGGCAACACAACGCGGATACACAGGCTGAGAGGAAATCTGACCGGGTGCGCAGGCGGTAAATAATCAGGAAGAGCCAGCTAGCCACACTTCCGCTCGCTGGCTTGATTAAGATTTAACTTTATCCCGGCAGTCCGGGATGCAGTCCCTTAACCGGACTTAGCATTTCCAGCCGGGTAGCAGCATCAAAAATCGTCGCTTCATCATGCCACCTGCCGGTAATCTGAATGTTGATCGGCAGACCCTCACGACTTCGGCCAAAAGGCAATGCGATGCCGGGTAAGCCGGTGACGTTGAGCGGGACGGTTGCGCCTTGCAGCCAGGTTGCGTCGACGGTCTGACCCTCTATCACCAGTTGCCCGATATCATGCTTGTGGGCCGGAATCGGTAATACCTGGGTAATCAGCGCATCGTAGCGCGAGAAGTAATCTGCATAACCATCACGAATCCGCTCTGCGGCCTGTTCCGCTTCGATGTAGTCATGCAGCGGTGTATCGGGCAGCGACAGCATAGTTCTGGCCATTTTATAGATCTCACTCTGATCCCGACCCGCAACCGCGGCGGCAAAAGCGGGCTTCATCTCCATCACATGCAGGCGATTGAATACCTCCAGCGCAAAATCCCGTTCCAGTGCCGGAATACTCACCGGCTCAACCTGAACGCCAGTCTGCTCAAGGGCGCTGGCAGCAGCTTTTACCACCGCGGCCACGTCGGCATCAACCGGTCCAAAGCCTGGCCCGGTCATCCAGCCAATGCGCAGTGGACGATCGTTCTGCCCCGTCCTGCCTGGCCCTTTTTGTCCGGCAAGGCTGGAAAAGGCATCCTGCCCATCCGGACCCGTCAGCAAGGAGAATGCGAGCGCAATATCACGAACTGAACGGGCCATCGGTCCGACATGCCAGAAACGGCGCGGAGCCCGTGGCCAGATGCCGGTCATCGGTATGCTGCCGTGAGTTGCTTTGATCGAGGTGATACCGGTTTGTGACGCCGGACCCCGGACGGAAATGGCCAGATCGGTACCCAGTCCGAGCGGAGACATGCCGGCAGCAATGGCAGCCGATTCACCGCCGCTTGAGCCACCGGGTGTGCGGCTCAGGTCCCAGGGATTATTGGTGCGGCCGCTGAGTAAATTGTCACTCTCAATCCAGTAGGAAAATTCGGGTAAGTTGGTTTTCGCCAGCAGAATAGCTCCGGCCTGTTTAAGCCGCGCCACGCTGGTAGCATCCTGGGCCGGCAGACGATGTTTAAAAATCGGTGAACCACGCTGGGTCATCACGCCAGCCGTATCGATGGAGTCTTTCACGGTAAAGGGCACACCGTGAAGCGGGCCCAGCGGCTGGCCTACGCGAACCGCCTGCTCAGCCAGTTTGGCCGCTTTCAGCGCATCCCCTGCCAGCGTTACGATCGCGTTTATCTGCGGATTCGTTTGTTCAATTCGATCAAGGTGAGCGTTAACCACCTCAACCGGTGAGACGTCACCGTTGCGAATCAGTTCAGCCAGCGCGGTGGCATCGTTAAAGAAGAGTTCGTTTTGCATTTTTACTTACCTACCTGTCAGTTGGTAGGGAAACAATGGATCGGCTATTTTCTGCTGTCAACAACTACCTGCCAGATGGTAGGATGAGATTATTGCCGCAGGAGGAACCGATGAGTAAGAATGCAAAAGAAGCGATTTTGTCTGCCGCACGCAAAAGTGCGCAGGCGCACGGCTATGTGGGCCTCAATTTTCGCGAACTGGCGAGTGAAGTGGGAATCAAAGCAGCCAGCATCTATCACCATTTTCCTGGCAAAGCGGAATTAGGGGCTGCCGTCGCCAGACGCTACTGGGAAGACACCGCCGCCGATCTTGAGGCGCTTCGTGAATCGAACCCGGATGCGCTGGCCTGTCTGCGGCACTATCCGCATATTTTCCGCCGTTCCCTGGAAAGCGAAAATCGCCTCTGCATGGGCAGTTTTATGTCAGCCGAATATGACGATCTCCCGGAGGCGGTGAAAACCGAAGTGCAGCATTTTGCGGATATCAATGTGGCGTGGCTCGCCTCGCGATTGCAGGAAGCGGGCGCGACCCCGGCGGAACAGAGCCTGCCGCGGGCGCGGGCCATCTTCGCCGCGGTGGCCGGAGCCCAGCTGATGGCCCGCAGCCGTTCCGACATTGCGCTGTTTGATCAGCTGATCGCGGATTATCAGGCTGCCGGCCTGTTACCCGCTTAAATCACGGCGCCGCGAACCGCCATCGCGCGCTTTCCCGGCCAAAAAAAACCACCTCCGGGGAGGTGGTTCGGGGCGATTATCGTTCGCGCAATGCTTCGCGGGCGCGATTAAGCGGTTTGAGCAGATATTCCATGATCGTTTTGCTGCCGGTATGGATTTCACCCATCGCGATCATCCCTGGATAAACCGGAAACTTTTTACCTTTTTTGTTCACCAGATAATCTTTATCGGTGCGGATATAGACACGGTAAAAATATTGATCGCGATGAACCTCATCCTGAATGGTGTCAGGCGATATCGAGGCGACTTTGCCTTCCAGCCCGCCGTAGATGTTGAAGTCATAGGCAGTCAGCTTAACCACAGCGCGCTGTCCGGGCGTGATAAAGGCGACATCGCGGGGCGCAATCTGCGCCTCAATGATCAATTGCTCATCCAGCGGTACGATCTCCATCAGGTTACCGCGTTGCGGAATAACGCCACCCACGGTTGTCACTTCGATATCTTTAACAATGCCTCTTACCGGTGCGACCACCACGGTGCGTTTCAGTGAGTCGGCGCGGCCGATGATAATGGAACGCTGCGAGGCGGCTTCAGCATTCGCTTTTGCCAGTTCCTCACGCGCCCGGACGATATACTGATTCTCGGCATCGCTGAGTTTGTTATTCAGCTCATTCGCCTGCCTTTTCAGCCGCAGCACCTCCACGTTACTGGCGGCCCCTCTTGAAACCAGAGAAGAGGTCAGCTGCAGTTCACGATTCACCAGACTTAACGCTTCGCGAAGCCCGCTTACCGTCTTTTCCAGGTTTTCACGGCGCGATTGATACAGTGCCGTTTCTGCCGCCACCAGCGCCGGATCTTCCAGCACCTCTGGCGGAAATATCAGCGCGGTGCCTGCCGTTTCAGCCTGTAATCGCGCAGAAGTTGCCAGCGCTGCCCGCAGCCGCCCGGTACTCTCCTGCAAACCGGAATCGATCTGGGTCGGGTCCAGCAGCGCCAGCACCTGACCCGCTTCCACCACATCCCCTTCGTGCACCTTGAGTTCTTTCAGTATTCCGCCTTCCAGCGACTGAATAATCTGCTCATGCGAACTGGGGATCACTTTACCCACGCCCACCGTCACTTCATCCAGCTCAAAATTTGATGCCCAGAAGAAGAACAGCAGCAGCATCACCATCACGGACATCACGATCAATCCGCCAGATGAGAAACCCCGCCGAGCAGACTGACGCTTCTTTTTCTTAATAACAGTGTGTAGAGAGGTCATCATTTTGCGGCTCCCTGAGTGCTAAGGTTGACTCTGCCCTGATGTGGCGCAGGCGTCGGTGAACGGGATACCAGCATCTCTTCTTTGGTGCCATCCCGGACGATTTTGCCGCTGTCGATCAGCAGAATACGATCGACCAGTTGCAGCGCAGCCGGGCGATGGGTGGCAATGATCAGCGTGCGATTACCCATCCAGGCTTTGAGTTTTTCAATCAGGTGCTTCTCTACCCCGTCATCCAGCCAGGCTGTCGGCTCATCCAGCAGCAGCACGCTGGGCTGACGCAGAATGGCGCGCGCCAGTAAAAGCTGCTGCCGCTGCCCGCCCGATAACCCTTTTCCTCCCTCCTGTAACGGATAATCCATGCCTTCCGGCAGCTGACGAATAAACTCAATGGCTCCGCTGATCTCCAGCGCCTGTAACATCTCCTCTTCCGTCGCCAGCGGCATCCCTAAACGAAGATTCTCGCGGATCGTGCCGAAGAACAGGGAGGATGTCTGGCTGACCAGCCCCACATCGCGACGCACATCCAGCGGATCAATCGAAGAGAGACGCACGCCGTCGAGCAACAGTGCACCTTCACCAGGCCGCAACAGACCCGCCATCATTTGCAACAGCGTGGATTTACCGGAGCCGTTGCGCCCCAGCAGCGCCACTTTTTCGCCCGCCGAAATCAGCAGCTTATCCACGGTGATCACCGCATTGGGTGATTGGGGATCGTAGCGATAACTGATGTCCGAGAAGCTGAACTCGCCGTAAATACGTGGCCGATGGATCTGAATGCTGCGTTCAGGCTGATCAACTTCGCTTTTCAGCAGGTTTTCAAGCCCCTCGCGGGCGACTTTAGCTTGCTGCCAGCGACTGAAAATCATCGTCAGTTGCCCCAGCGGCGCCATCATGCGTGACGCCAGCATCGAGCAGCCAATCAGCACACCGGTGGAAAGGTCACCGTTCATGGCAAAGAAAGCCCCCACCAGTACCACGCCGACATAGGCTACCGTCTGGACTTCACTGGTCCAGCTCATCAGCAGGCTACTAATAAAGCGCTGTTTTTTAGACGATTTACTGATCGCCTCATTCAGATGATTCCACTGATTCTGAAAATAGGGCTCAGCGCGCAGCAGTTTGATGTCATCCATGCCCTGGACCGCTTCGACCAGCATGGCATTGCGAACCGCGGACTCACGCATCGTGGCTTTTGAAAGTTTCGCCAGCGAAGACTGCGCCAGCAGACCAGGGATAATAATCAACGGCAGCGCCGCCAGCGGCACCAGCACCAGCCATCCGCCCAGCAGCCAGAGAATAAACAGAAAGATGATCAGAAAAGGCAGATCTGCGATAGCGGAAATCGTGGTTGAGGTAATCAGTTCACGGATCTGCTCCAGCTCGCGGATTTGCGCAATAAAAGAACCGGTCGATTTAGGTCGCAGGTCATTACGGATACGTAACGCATGGCCAAAGACCCGATCGGATATCCGCAAATCGGCGCTTTTCCCTGCCATGTCCGAAATATGGGTCCGGACAATTCGCATGATAAAGACAAAGGTCAGGGCGATCATCACGCCACCGAACAGCACCCACAGTGAAGGGATCGACTGCGACGGAATCACCCTGTCGTAGACCTGCATGGTAAATAACATCGCCGAGAGGCCGAGCACGTTGGAGATCAACGAGGCAAACATGACGTTAACGTAAGCCGGCCACTCTTTCAGAATGGTTTGCCACAGCCAGTCAGCACGGTGCGGTTTGATATAGTCATCGACACGCGCATCCGGCACCGAGGTTTCCGGCTTGGCCAGCAGCACCCGCTGCGCATGCTCCGCCAGTTCCTCTACGCTGAGCACCGTCTGAAGCTGGTTTTCACCACTCAGCATCAGGCTGACTTTGCCCTCTTCGCCGAGCGTGGTGATCACGCCGACGCCGCGCGGACCAAAATCCACGATTAACGGCAGCCGCCACGGATCGAGCAGGTCAGGATGAAAATCATCAAAAATAACTAACAGACCGAGCTGACGGGCCATATTTTCGATCAGTTGTTCCTGAGTGACCTGGTGCAACTGCCATTCAGCTTCGCCTTTAACCCGCTCCGGGGAACCGTCCAGACGATAATGTTTTGCCACCAGCAACAGCGCTTCAAGCCAGGGCGTAAAGGATTTCTTAGTTTCCCCGGCGGAGGAAACATCATCCTTGCGATCGGTATTTACCATAATAGTCTTCTCTTATTCTTAATAAGGCGTATTACGAGGTGATACGCAAACCCTGGACAAGCTGGTCATTAAAATTAAATGCCTCACGGGCCATTCCTGCCAGCACAACATAATTCACTGACGAAGCCCATAAATCGCAGCGCGCATTAATCAAATCCTGTTCGGCGCGGCTGATCTCCTGCTCGGCATTGAGTAAGTCGAGTACATTACGCGTACCCAGCGATAAATATTGCTCACGATACAACGAGCGCGTCTCCATAATGGTTTTCATTCTGCGCGTCAGCAGTGAAATATTGCGCTGCAAACCACTTACGCTCTGAAAATAATTACGCTGCTGATCGGTAATTTCGAGCTTTTTACTGGCAATCGCCGATCTTGCGGCCTCCAGCGCCCGGGCGCTGGCACTTTCCTGTGCCACTAATGCACCGCCCTGATAGAGCGTACTGTTTACAGAGATATAGACGTTCTGATACTGGCTATGACGCTGACTGTTCGCAATATCGCCCATATATTTATTGGTATTCGCTTCCAGCGACACCGTTGGATAACGCTGCGCTTTATAGTTACGTAATTCAGCCTGCGCGACCGCCGCATCCGCCTGGGCAATAAGAATTGCTGGATTGCGATTCAGATCGATATGGTTACGCTGGCGTTCAATTAACGGTAACAGCGACATCGGAGCAGAGATGCGGGTTGAGCCAACCGGCTGACCCAGCAACGACTGCAGATGATACTTCTGCTGTTGCAGTTTAATTTCGATATCCTGCTGCTGCGCCAGGGCGGCTTCAACACGCGCCTGGGCCTGCACCGGATCAACCCGCGTGCTGGCACCCGCTTCGGCCCGCATCTGCGTCAGGGCCAGAATATCCCGCAGCGCTTTCACTTCTTTTTTAGCGTTATCAAGCAGCTGAGAGTATCGATACACTTCATTCAGTGCCAGTGCGGTCTGCTGAATGATGGTGTCAACCTGTGCCAGTACGGTCGCCTGCTGGCGCAGATACTTCGCGCTTGCCTGGTCAACCGCACTGCCTGTTTTACCGAAGTCGTACAGCATCTGAGAGAGACCAACGGTTGCTATCTGCCCGTTGCCTTCGTCATCCTGACGACCCGAGGTGATTCCCGCTTTTATTGCCGGAAGATAACCGGCACTGGCAGCGTTAATCGAAAATCCGGCAGATTCCAGCGTCGCGATGCTGCTGCCAATTGAGGGATGATAATTTACCGCAAGGTGGATAGCCTGCTGCCAGTCAGCCGGTAATGATTTATTCCCGCTGCTCTGCACATTTTCACCCGGCTCCATCTCGACCTTAACGGGTTTAATTTGTAATTTGTCAGCCAGTGCGGTACTACCCGCTGGCGTTTTTGTGGCTTCAGGCGTATCAGAAAAAGCGCCCCAAAAACCTGCCGGTGCTTCCTTTATTTCAGACTGAGCAAAAGGATTGGCATTCTTTTCGGCGGCAAATACCGAAGGCAGCGTTATTACACAGCAAAGGGTAATAAGTAATTTTTTCATGATGTTCTGAAGCTCTCTGGTGTGAATGAATCAAACGTTACTTAAAAAATTGATAAATAGCAGGCTGAAATATATTCAGCCTGCTATGACTATCACTTACTTTTTATTAACCAATATTTACATCATCTTCAACATAGAGTTGCACGACAGAACCATCGACGGTGGCACTGGTATACTGGTGATAATTCACACCATTAACCAATATATCGCCTGCCTGTTCCCAACTCCCATTCAGCGTGACGGTATCACCGTCAGCCCCTCTGACATAAAGCGTATTATTGTCATCGGTGACTTTCAGTAAACTTTCCGCACTGATTACGAGTTTGTCGTTTTCACTATCTTTCAGCAGATCGATGGTTTCAATATTATCGACTTTCGAAGAAATATCGCTGAGGTTCAACGGTGCGCTGCCATGCCAGGCCAGCGTATCGTTACCTTCCGCACCATTAATTGAGGTGAAGCTGGTATCGTAAACCTCAAATATGTCTCCGCCTTTGGTGCCGGTGAAGAGGATCTCTCCGCCTGCACTGCCATCAACATCAATGCCCAGGTTAAAACTCAGGGAAGCACTGGTGCCATCAGACAGGCTGTAGGTAAAGGTATCAGTGACACCACTTTGCGCATGATCTGCATCCGCAACATAGTTGTAATGTCCTTCACCGTCGATAACCAAAGTGCCGTAGGCGCCTTTGAAACTCACCGCGTCGTCAGCAATGGTCATCACTTCACCATTCTGGCTGACCGACACTACCGAAGGATCCGCCGCATCATCAGAAACCGATCCGGTGATACCGTCAGCGACTTCGTTAAAGGTCAGTCCCTGCTGCACATAGAGCTTGATTGGCGTGCCATCAAGCGCCGTGCTGGTGTAAAGGGTGTAGGCGATGTTATTGAGCGTTTCAACGCCATTAACCTGCCAGACCCCCTGCAGTGAGAGTGAGTCTTCACTGCCGCCACGCACATACAGCACATTGTTGGCGTCGGTGATCTCTTTGATATCATCTGCATTCAGCAGCAGTACCGTGGCTACCGCGTTGCTCTGCAAATCAAGGATTTCGATGTTGCTTACCTTGTCTGCAATCTCGCTTAACTGCAGCTCACCTGAACCGCTCCAGACCAGCGTATCCTGACCCGATTTACCATCCACCGAGGTGAAGTGGGTATCGTGAATCGTGAAGCTGTCATTGCCTACTGTGCCGGCAAAAATCAGCGCTCCGCCTTCAGAACCGTCCACCGATACGCCCAGCGTCATCACCAGGTTTTTAACCGTCCCGTCAGCCAGCACATAGGTAAATGTGTCTTCACTGCCGGAGAGTTTAATCACCGAGTCACTGTTCAGCTGATAGGTGTAACTGCCGTCAGTGTGAATCGTCAGCGTACCGTATGCCCCGGCGATAGTGGTACCCGCCGCTGCGATCAACGTGTAGCTGGCCGCGCCGGAGACGATACCGGCAGCGATCGATTTCACCAGAACCGAGCTATCACTGGCGCTGTCACTGGTAAAGACAGATCCCGTTACGCTTGAGTTGGTGGCCACTTTGTAATCGGTGGTGCTGACGATATTCGCCGCCACCCGCACGGTCAGTACATCGTAGTTGGTTGACCATAACAGTCCTGAATAACCGGACTGCGTGCTGTCCACCACCAGACGGTAAGTGCCCGCCGGCTGCCCTTCCAGCGAAACGTCGAGCGCATTGCTGGCCGTTATCGCCTGGGTACCGGTGGTCACATCGTCCCAGCGTAAGGTCTGGCTGTTGTAGACCTGCAGTGACCAGTTCACCGACACGCTGTTACCGGCATGAATCGCCGATCCGGCTACGCTGATGCTGATATCCTGAAGGTCACTGATGCTGTTGACCGTAAAGCTCTCACTGGTAAAGCTGCTGGTGGCGGTATTCATCGTCGTGGTCTGATCGATGCTATCGCTCAGCAGAGAAACCTCACCGGTTACGTCAGCCGCATTATATTCAGCCGGCAGAACAGTGCTGCTCTGCTTGATATCACTATCCACATAGAGATTAACGGTCTGGCCGTCATCCGTGGTACTGACGTAGTGAACATAATCGATGTTATTAAAGACTTCGTGACCGGCCAGCGTCCAGCTGCCTGACAGGGTCAGGTTGTCGGTGGCAAAGCCCTTAACAAACAGCGTGTTATTAACATCGGTGATATCCGCCACGTTCTGCGCAGTTACCACCAGATTGTTCACACTGCTGTCATTAACAAAGTCAATCTCTTCGATATTGCTGATCTTACTGGCCATATCACTCAGCGTGATGGTGCCTCTGCCGCTCCAGACCAGCGTATCCAGACCTTCACCGCCATCAATGCTGTCAAAGCCCGTGGTGTTGAGATTGAAAGTGTCATCGCTGTCGGTACCGGCCACCTCTGCCGACGCAACCACGTCATACTCGGTGCCGTTCTCGCTGTTCTGATAAACCGTTGAGGAAAGGGTCAGCCCTTTCTGCACGTATATATCAACCGCCGAACCGTCTGTCGCAGTGCTGGTGTAGTGGGTATAGTAAACACTGTCCACCACCACAGTCCCGCTGTTCACCCAGGTGCCTTCCAGCGTGACGTGATCACCGGCAACCCCCTTGATGTACAACGCGTTGGCATCGTTAGTCACGTCTGCGACGCTTTGCGCATCCACCACCAGATTGTCGCTTCCGGTTACGGAGGTCAGCTTGATGGATTCGATATCATTGACCTTACTGGCGATGCTGCTCAGTACCAGTTGGCCATTACCGCTCCATGCCAGCGTATCGCTGCCTTCGCCACCGTCCACAGAGGCGAAATCGGTATCGAAGATAGCGAAAACATCATCCGCTTCAGTGCCGTGGAACACCAGCGCACCGCCGTTGCTGCCATCCACTTCCACACCCAGATGGATAGTAACCGTTGCAGTGACGACTTCACCGTTAGCGCCTTTGAGGGCATAGGTAAAGACATCTTCAGAACCGGCTGGCAACGTCGTGGTACCCGGCGTATAGGTGTAAGCGCCGTTGTTGTAAACCACCAGGGTGCCGTACTGACCGGTAATGGTGACGCCGCTCTCAGTCACGTAGGTATAGCTGTCATCAATCGCCTGATCGCTGCTGCTGTCACCGGCTTTCGCATAGATTCGGGTGTAAATTGAGCTCAGTTTATCTGCGCTGCCATCCGTACCTTCATCCGTAAGAATGTTGCCTGTCGCGACATCCTTGGTGGTGATCACATACTCGGTCGTGCTGACTGTCTGAACAGCCATGTTGAGTTTCAACACGTTATCTGCACCGGTGGTACTGATTGCCACACGGTACGTGCCTTCGCCTAATCCACTGAGCAGATCGGACATCGCCACATTCTGAATAACTTCTTCATTATGTTCACCGGCAGCGACTACCGCATTCTGGGTTTTGACCGTGGTCCAGCTACCATCTTCGTTCTGCATCTGAACGTCGTAAGTGATGTTCAGATCGGTTGAGAAGCGGTTGCCCAGTAATCCCCATTCGGTAGTCAGCGTCAGCGATCCGGTTACCAGATCGTCAGCGCCGGTTTTGGTGAACGTAGAAGTATAATTCTCCGCCCCGCCTGCGGTCAGTTTAACGTCGGTGTTGCTGGCGCTGGAGGTTTCATACGTCACCGTGACGCTGGCATTCGCTTCGTTATTCGAGGCGATATCCGTTACCGCATTGGCGTCCGGATTGGTGGCATCCCAGCTGAGCTTCAGCGCATCGTTGGTGGTACCAATCTGCACATGCAACTCTGCTGACGAGGTTTTACCGGTTGCCGAATCGGTCAGGGTATAGGTAAAGGAGTCTACTTTACCGATGCTGTCCATCGACGAGGCTGGCGTGTATTCATAGCTACCATCCGCGTTGATCACCAGCGTACCGTACTGGCCCGTCAGGGTAGTCTTAGGCGAAGCCTCGCTCAGGTCAGCAGTGGATACTGATCCATCACTGTTGGTGACGCTCACCGACGTGACTGAGGTATAGGCGCTGTGCGGAATACCATCAGAACCATAGGCGCTGTCGACGTCAGTCATGACGTTACCAATTGCCGTGGTGTAGTCGGTTGGCGTGCCCTGATCGGCCAGGGTGTAAACCGTCTTCGCCGCTGAAAGATCAATGCCAACACCAAGATTGATCCCCGCCGTGGAGTAAACCAGCTGATAGGTACCCGCGGTGAGTCCGGTCAGGCTAATCGTCGACGTCGTCGCGCCCAGACCAAACATACCGAACAGGTTACTGCTGTCATCCTCGGATACCGTATACCACTCGCCAGTAGAAGAATCGTACTTCTGCAGCAATAACGTCGCGTTGCTCGCTACGTTCAGGAATGCCGATGAAGTCGCGGTAACATCAAGGGTAATGATGGTACCGTCGGCGACAACAATAGGATCGCTCGTGATGGTATTTCCAAACGAAATCAATCCACCATCGCTCAGTACGGTTCCCAGATCCTGGGTGACATCGACCGGATAATCGAAGCCTACCGCAGCCCCTGAACTGATGTTATCTGATGCCGTCAGTTCAATAGCCTGAACCTCAAGAGCCAGTGTTGCCGACGGTTCACTGCTGTTGCCAGCCGCATCGGTGACAACAAAAGTCAGTTCATGGCTTCCGTCATACAGTCCCTCTTCCGCGGTGAACTGCCAGCTTCCGTCATCTGCAACGGTGGTTTCACCCACAACCTGCCCTTTGTCGTAGATCGTGACGGTGGCACCGGCTTCGAGATCGCTGCCGCTGAAGGTCAGCTGATTATCGCTCTGCGTGTTCGCCGGGCTGACAACATCGCCTGCTTCATCGGTGATCACCAGCGCGCTGACGTTGACACCTTCAGGCGCAACCGAGTCGACGATATAGTCCACCGGAGCAGATTCACCGCTGCTGTTGCCTGCGTCATCAACCGTCTCAAAGGTAAAGCTGTGCTCGCCGTCACTCAGCGCCGCTTCCGGCGTGAAGGACCAGTTTCCACTTTCATCAACCACGGCTTCACCCAGCACGGTGCCATTATCACGAACGATAACGGTTGATCCCGCTTCAAGACCTGCGGCGCTGAAGGTTGGTGTGGTATCCGCAATCTCGCTGCCTGCGACCAGTACGTTACCTGCATCGTCGGTCAGGGTGATCGTTGCGGGATCAACCAGATCCGGAGCGACGGTGTCAATGACCACGTTTATGGTATCGCTGCCTGAATTACCCTGATGATCTTCAATGGTTACAGTCAGCGCATGATCGCCTTCGCTCAATGCTGCTTCTGGGGTATAGCTCCAGCTACCATCTTCGCCCACTTCGACGGTTGCCAGCACGGTCTCGCCGTCGGCGATCGTTACGGTAGAGCCCGGTAACTGATCTTTGCCGCTAAAGGTTGGCGTGCTGTCGTTGATGATTTCGCCATCGGTGATGATATTGCCTTCATCATTGCTCACCACCACGCCGGTGTTGATGCCCTTATTCACCGAAATCGCCAGATCCAGCGCATCGGAAATTCCGCTGCTGTTGCCTGCCTGATCCGTGACTTCAAAGGTGAAGCTGTGGTCGCCATCGTCAAGAGTTTCTGACGGTGTAAAGCTCCAGCTTCCGTCTTCACTTACGGTGGTTTCACCCAATACCGTGTCACCATCGCGAACAATGACGGTTGCCCCTGCTTCAAGGCCTTCGCCGCTGAAGGTTGGCGTATTATCCGCGGTAGCACCGGTCGGGATTACGGCTTCGCCATTATCATCGACAAGGTTGATGCCTGCGATATCAACGCCTTCTGGCGGTGTGGTATCGACAACAACGTTAAAGCTACCCTGATTGGTCACGCCCTGCGGATCGGTCACAGTCACGTTAATCGTGTGTTCACCTTCGCTCAGCGGTGACTCTGGGGTATAGCTCCAGCTGCCATCTGCACCAACGTCTACGGATGTCAGTTCGGTCTCGCCATCAGCGATCACAATCGTTGATCCCGGCTCAAAGCCTTTGCCGCTGATTGTCGGATCGTTGTCATTGACCGTATCGCCGTTCTGGATAACGTTACCGTTATCATCAGTGATCTCAACAACCGGTACGTCAGGCGTATCAACAATGACACTCACTTCGTCGCTGACCGCGTTGCCGTCTGCGTCAGTGCCGTCAACCACGATAGCGTGCTCGCCGTCTGCCAGCGGCGCGTCCGGCGTGAAGGTCCACTTGCCGTCGTCGTCCGCCGTCACTTCACCGATTACCGTTTCACCGTCGGTGATGGTCACGGTTGAGCCCGGCTGCATGCCTTCGCCACCGAAGGTCGGCGTGCTGTCATCAGTGGTGCTGCCGTCGGCGATCGGATTACCCGCATCGTCGGTCATCACCGGTGCGGTGGTGCCTTCGTCTGCGCCGGTATCGGAACCTGCATCACCTTCTGCATCAACAATAATGCTGACTTCGTCGCTGACCGCGTTGCCGTCTGCGTCAGTGCCGTCAACCACGATAGCGTGCTCGCCGTCTGCCAGCGGCGCGTCCGGCGTGAAGGTCCACTTGCCGTCGTCGTCCGCCGTCACTTCACCGATTACCGTTTCACCGTCGGTGATGGTCACGGTTGAGCCAGGCTGCATGCCTTCGCCACCGAAGGTCGGCGTGCTGTCGTTTGTGGTGCTGCCGTCGGCGATCGGATTACCCGCATCGTCGGTCATCACCGGTGCGGTGCGCCTTCGTCTGCGCCGGTATCGGAACCTGCATCACCTTCTGCATCAACAATAATGCTGACTTCGTCGCTGACCGCGTTGCCGTCTGCGTCAGTGCCGTCAACCACGATAGCGTGTGCTCGCCGTCTGCCAGCGGCGCGTCCGGCGTGAAGGTCCACTTGCCGTCGTCGTCCGCCGTCACTTCACCGATTACCGTTTCGTTTCACCGTCGGTGATGGTCACGGTTGAGCCAGGCTGCATGCCTTCGCCACCGAAGGTCGGCGTGCTGTCGTTTGTGGTGCTGCCGTCCGCGATCGGATTACCCGCATCGTCGGTCATCACCGGTGCGGTGGTGCCTTCGTCTGCGCCGGTGTCGGAACCGGTGTCTGAACCTGCGCCGCCTTCAGAACCGGTATCGGAACCGTCCGCATCAACGATGATGCTGACGTCGCCGCTGACCGCGTTGCCGTCTGCGTCAGTGCCGTCAACCACAATGGCGTGCTCGCCGTCTGCCAGCGCTTCGTCCGGCGTGAAGGTCCACTTGCCGTCGTCGTCTGCGGTCACTTCACCGATCACCGTTTCACCGTCGGTGATGGTCACGGTTGAGCCAGGCTGCATGCCGTCGCCGCCGATAGTCGGGGTGCTGTCGTTAGTGGTGCTGCCGTCCGCGATCGGGTTGCCCGCGTCGTCGGTCATTACCGGTGCGGTGGTGCCTTCGTCTGCGCCGGTGTCGGAACCTGCGTCACCTTCAGAACCGGTATCTGATCCTGCGCCGCCTTCTGCATCAACAATAATGCTGACTTCGTCGCTGACCGCGTTGCCGTCTGCGTCAGTGCCGTCAACAACAATGGCGTGCTCGCCGTCTGCCAGCGCTTCGTCCGGCGTGAAGGTCCACTTGCCGTCGTCGTCCGCCGTCACTTCACCGATTACCGTTTCACCGTCGGTGATGATGGTCACGGTTGAGCCAGGCTGCATGCCGTCACCGCCGATTGTCGGCGTGCTGTCGCTTGTGGTGCTGCCGTCCGCGATTGGGTTGCCCGCGTCGTCGGTCATCACCACCGGTGCGGTGGTGCCTTCGTCTGCGCCGGTGTCGGAACCGGTGTCTGAACCTGCGCCGCCTTCAGAACCGGTATCGGAACCGTCCGCATCATCAACGATGATGCTGACGTCGCCGCTGACCGCGTTGCCGTCTGCGTCAGTGCCGTCAACCACAATGGCGTGCTCGCCGTCTGCCAGCGCTTCGTCCGGCGTGAAGGTCCACTTGCCCGTCGTCGTCCGCCGTCACTTCACCGATTACCGTTTCACCGTCGGTGATGGTCACGGTTGAGCCAGGCTGCATGCCTTCGCCACCGAAGGTCGGCGTGCTGTCGTTAGTGGTGGTGCCGTCCGCGATCGGATTGCCCGCGTCATCGGTCATCACCGTGTGCGGTGGTGCCTTCGTCTGCGCCGGTGTCGGAACCTGCGCCGCCTTCTGCCGGTATCGGAGCCGTCCGCATCAACGATGATGCTCACGTCGCCGCTGACCGCATTGCCGTCTGCGCCGGTGCCGTCAACCACGATGGCGTGCTCGCCGTCCGCCAGAGGCTCGTCCGGCGTGAAGGTCCACTTGCCGTCGTCGTCCGCCGTCACTTCACCGATTACCGTTTCACCGTCGGTGATGGTCACGGTTGAGCCCGGCTGCATGCCTTCGCCACCGAAGGTCGGCGTGCTGTCATCAGTGGTGCTGCCGTCGGCGATCGGATTACCCGCATCGTCGGTCATCACCGGTGCGGTGGTGCCTTCGTCTGCGCCGGTATCGGAACCTGCATCACCTTCTGCATCAACAATAATGCTGACTTCGTCGCTGACCGCGTTGCCGTCTGCGTCAGTGCCGTCAACCACGATGGCGTGCTCGCCGTCTGCCAGCGCTTCGTCCGGCGTGAAGGTCCACTTGCCGTCGTCGTCTGCGGTCACTTCACCGATCACCGTGTCGCCATCCGTGATGGTCACGGTTGAGCCCGGCTGCATGCCGTCACCGCCGATTGTCGGGGTGCTGTCGTTAGTGGTGCTGCCGTCCGCGATCGGATTGCCCGCGTCGTCGGTCATTACCGGTGCGGTGGTGCCTTCGTCTGCGCCGGTGTCGGAACCGTCGTCTGATCCTGCGCCGCCTTCTGAGCCGGTATCGGAACCGTCATCTGATCCTGCGCCGCCTTCTGAGCCGGTGTCGGAACCGTCGTCTGAACCTGTGCCGCCTTCTGAGCCGGTGTCTGATCCGTCAGCATCAACGATGATGCTGACGCCGTCGCTGACCGCGTTGCCGTCTGCGCCGGTACCGTCAACCACGATGGCGTGCTCGCCGTCCGCCAGCGCTTCGCCCGGCGTGAAGCTCCACTTGCCGTCGTCGTCTGCGGTCACTTCACCGATTACCGTTTCACCGTCGGTGATGGTCACGGTTGAGCCCGGCTGCATGCCGTCACCGCCGAAGGTCGGGGTGCTGTCGTTTGTGGTGCTGCCGTCCGCGATCGGATTGCTCGCGTCGTCGGTCATCACCGGTGCGGTGGTGCCTTCGTCTGCGCCGGTGTCGGAACCGGTGTCACCTTCAGAACCGGTGTCGGAACCATCGTCTGAACCTGTGCCGCCTTCAGAACCGGTATCGGAACCGTCATCTGATCCTGCGCCGCCTTCTGAACCGGTGTCGGAACCGTCGTCTGAACCTGTGCCGCCTTCTGAGCCGGTATCGGAACCGTCGTCTGAACCTGTGCCGCCTTCTGAGCCGGTATCAGATCCATCCGCATCAACGATGATGCTGACGTCGCCGCTGACCGCGTTGCCGTCTGCGCCGGTACCGTCAACCACGATGGCGTGCTCGCCGTCCGCCAGAGGCGCGTCCGGCGTGAAGCTCCACTTGCCGTCGTCGTCTGCGGTCACTTCACCGATCACCGTGTCGCCATCCGTGATGGTCACAGTTGAGCCCGGCTGCATGCCGTCACCGCCGATAGTCGGGGTGCTGTCGTTTGTGGTGCTGCCGTCCGCGATCGGATTGCCCGCGTCGTCGGTCATCACCGGTGCGGTGGTGCCTTCGTCTGCGCCGGTGTCGGAACCTGCGTCACCTTCAGAACCGGTATCGGAACCGTCGTCTGAACCTGCGCCGCCTTCTGAATCGGTGTCGGAACCTTCATCTGAACCTGCGCCGCCTTCTGAGCCGGTGTCGGAACCGTCCGCATCAACGATGATGCTGACGTCGCCGCTGACCGCGTTGCCGTCTGCGCCGGTGCCGTCAACCACGATGGCGTGCTCGCCGTCCGCCAGAGGTGCGTCCGGCGTGAAGCTCCACTTGCCGTCGTCGTCTGCGGTCACTTCGCCGATCACCGTGTCGCCATCAGTGATGACCACGGTTGAGCCCGGCTGCATGCCGTCGCCGCCGATAGTCGGGGTGCTGTCGTTAGTGGTGCTGCCGTTCGCGATCGGATTGCCCGCGTCGTCGGTCATCACCGGTGCGGTGGTGCCTTCGTCTGCGCCGGTGTCGGAACCTGCGTCACCTTCAGAACCGGTGTCAGAACCGTCGTCTGAACCAGTGCCGCCTTCTGAACCGGTATCGGAACCGTCATCCGATCCTGCGCCACCTTCTGAGCCGGTGTCGGAACCATCGTCTGAACCTGTGCCGCCTTCTGAGCCGGTCAGAACCGTCCGCCTCAACGATGATGCTGACGTCGCCGCTGACCGCGTTGCCGTCTGCGCCGGTACCGTCAACCACGATGGCGTGCTCGCCGTCTGCCAGCGGCGCGTCCGGCGTGAAGGTCCACTTGCCGTCGTCGTCTGCGGTCACTTCGCCGATCACCGTGTCGCCATCAGTGATGGTCACGGTTGAGCCGGCTGCATGCCGTCACCGCCGATAGTCGGGGTGCTGCTGTCGTTAGTGGTGCTGCCGTCGGCGATCGGGTTGCCCGCGTCGTCGGTCATCACCGGTGCGGTGGTGCCTTCGTCTGCGCCGGTGTCGGAACCGTCGTCTGAACCTGCTCCACCTTCAGAACCGGTGTCGGAACCGTCGTCTGAACCTGTGCCGCCTTCTGAGCCGGTATCGGAGCCGTCCGCATCAACGATGATGCTCACGTCGCCGCTGACCGCGTTGCCGTCTGCGCCGGTACCGTCAACCACGATGGCGTGCTCGCCGTCCGCCAGCGCTTCGTCCGGCGTGAAGGTCCACTTGCCGTCGTCGTCCGCCGTCACTTCACCGATCACCGTTTCACCGTCGGAGATGGTCACGGTTGAGCCAGGCTGCATGCCGTCGCCGCCGATTGTCGGGGTATTGTCATTAGTGGTGTTGCCGTCGGCGATCGGATTGCCCGCGTCGTCGGTCATCACCGGTGCGGTGGTGCCTTCGTCTGCGCCGGTGTCGGAACCGGTGTCACCTTCAGAACCGGTATCTGAACCTGCGCCACCTTCTGAGCCGGTATCGGAACCGTCGTCTGAACCTGTGCCGCCTTCTGAGCCGGTGTCTGAACCGTCATCTGATCCTGCGCCACCTTCTGAACCGGTGTCGGAACCGTCATCTGATCCTGCACCACCTTCAGAGCCGGTGTCGGAACCGTCGTCTGAACCTGTGCCGCCTTCAGAACCGGTGTCGGAACCATCGTCTGAACCTGCGCCGCCTTCAGAGCCGGTGTCTGAACCGTCATCTGATCCTGCGCCACCTTCTGAACCGGTGTCGGAACCGTCATCTGATCCTGCACCACCTTCAGAGCCGGTGTCGGAACCGTCATCTGATCCTGTGCCGCCTTCTGAGCCGGTGTCAGAACCGTCCGCATCAACGATGATGCTGACGTCGCCGCTGACCGCGTTGCCGTCTGCGCCGGTGCCGTCAACCACGATGGCGTGCTCGCCGTCTGCCAGCGGCGCATCCGGCGTGAAGCTCCATTTGCCGTCGTCATCTGCGGTCACTTCGCCGATCACCGTGTCGCCATCAGTGATGACCACGGTTGAGCCCGGCTGCATGCCGTCGCCGCCGATTGTCGGGGTATTGTCATTAGTGGTGTTGCCGTCGGCGATCGGATTGCCCGCGTCGTCGGTCATCACCGGTGCGGTGGTGCCTTCGTCTGCGCCGGTGTCGGAACCGGTGTCGGAACCGTTGTCTGAACCTGCGCCACCTTCTGAGCCGGTGTCGGAACCATTGTCTGAACCTGCGCCACCTTCTGAACCGGTGTCTGAACCATTGTCAGAACCAGCGCTACCTTCAGAACCGGTATCGGAACCGTTGTCGGAACCAGCGCCGCCTTCAGAACCGGTATCGGAACCGTCATCTGATCCTGCGCTACCTTCAGAACCGGTATCGGAACCGGCACCGCCTTCTGAGCCAGCCTCTGTTCCGTCTGCGTCAACAATAATGCTGACGCCGTCGCTGACCGCATTGCCGTCTGCGTCGGTACCGTCAACCACGATGGCGTGCTCGCCATCGGCCAGCGCTTCGCCTGGCGTAAAGGTCCACTTACCGTTCTCATCCGCCGTCACTTCACCGATCACTTTTTCGCCATCGCTGATGATCACGGTAGAGCCAGGCGCCATGCCTTCACCGCCGATAGTTGGCGTGTTGTCAGTGGTAGGCGCGCCGTTGCTGATTGGGTTACCCGCGCTGTCAGTCACCACGGGTAAAGAGGCAACCGGATTGCTGGTTTGATTGTCATCGGTCACAACCCCGGTTTCGGCACCGGTGCTGTTATCGGGATTGGCCGCTGATTGTGAGGAAGAAGAACGGTGATGCGAACTGCCTGAGCCAGAGGAAAAGGCAATACCGGCTATCGCAGCAGCACCCGCGAGCGCGCCGCCAGCGATCAGCCAGTTATCAACAACCGGGGTTTCGACGGTATTGGCAGTCAGCGTAAACATCCCGCCCGCTACGTCATATTCATAGGCATAAACGACGCCGTCCGGACCTGAAGCAAACATGACCGGCGGTTCTGTCTGGCTCACGTTCTCGACAATAATGTCGTAATGTTCGCCTGTGACGTCGTCCTGAAGTTCAAAATGAAGTTCATCATTGACCTTAGTGGCCTTGATCTTCTTTGGTGGCTTTCCGTCACTGCTGTGAACTTCATAGGACGCAGCCTGCTGAGGCACGTTAAGTACAAGGGGATGATGAGAATTTAAGGCATTTTTCGTGATGACATCGCCTTTGATGTCTTTGATTATTAATTGTAAGCTCATTGTTCACCAATTAAATTTGTTAGGTTCCGGCTAATAGGCGGAACAAGCTGTGTTACACCTTAAAAAAGATATTAAAAAGTTTAATTAACCCTCAAGCATATAGCGCCACCTGAACTCAGGCTTATGCATACTATTTACCAGATTTATCGGAGCCAGCAATTCAGCTCGCGCCTTCCAAATAAAGCCAAAAGAAGAATTGAAGTCATACAGTTTATTGACACTGAACCCTTCCGATAAGCCGGTAAATTCAGTTGAAGCATGGGTTATCGGAAGTTATTGAGAACTTTATTACAAACCCCGCTTAAAGGGAAGGTTAATAGCCGTGTCAGCAAAGCCGCCGTGGCTTTACAAAAAACTAAGAAAAACAACACACGAAAAGATAAAAAAAACTCACCATACGAAAGCCACACGTTAAGACAAAACCAATGAAAACAGACGCATAATAAAACATCCATATGTGAAAACGATCTGAAATCTGGTTATCAAATTCAACATAATCCGGAACTGGTTAACTATAAAAAGCCGAAGGGTTAGCGTTATTAAAACATGTATAGTCATATGACAACAATTAAATGACCACTTAGTCTCGCAGCTCACACCTTAATTTCAGGCATGACAAAAATGCCTCAAAGCCCGATACCTTCATCCAAAAACAACCCGGAAAAGATAATTCCAGAATGAATATGCATGTTATTTAAAATGAGCTGCTCTTATTTTATTCCAGATCTCAGTTAGAGATGGTTATATATCCTCAAAAATGCCATTGCCAAATGACAACAATTTTAATTAGCTAAACGTTGACTTTATTGATCCCTCATATGTTTCTTTGTTATCTAACACGCCTTCATTTTTTTCAAAACGGCTTTACCAATCAGTAACGCGATATTATTAACCACTCTCAGCGTGCTCCCGGATGGATGTTTACTGCTTCAGGCAGTTAAGAGTGTCTGATGCCAAAAGGACACTCGATTGCCATCCTGACAGGCTATCTGCATAACCCTGAACGCTCTGCATACAGCGTTGTTCGTCAACAGGTAAACCATAAGGCCAGCGTGCAACTCTGCGCCGGCAACCAGCAAGCCCCAGGAATGGCGCAGCGGATAGCGTTTATCCGTGAAGGCTTAGTTCCATCACGCTAAACGCCTGAGGAGGTCAGGACCAGATGTGAGGCTGCGAGGCTGCGAGGCTGTGAGGCTGTGAGGCTGCTAGACCGTGAGGCTGTGAGGCTGTGAGGCTGTGAGACTGTGAGACTGTGAGACTGTGAGACTGTGAGAAAGCGAGAAAGCGAGAAAGCGAGAAAGCGAGAAAGCGAGAAAATAAGGCTGCGAGAAAACGACAACGCGATAAAGGTCAGTTTTTACTCAGATAGCGCCGGTCATCTCGCGCCTGGAGCCGCGCGGCGGCCGGTGTCGGAAAGATATAGCTGAAGAGATCGCGATAAAAGTTCAGATGCTTTACCAGTCCGTCGTGAATGGTTTTGCTGATATCTTTGGTCAGGAAGTCATGAGTGGTCGCGAAGCTGGCGGGGGTGAAAAAGGTTTTATCAAAGACGTTAACCATGCCTTCCCACTTCATCACTCGCTCTTCCTGCGAGGCGTCGCCAGAAGCAACGAAAATCGCCTTGTGCGATTTTACCCCGTGATTACTGACATAGGTTACGGATGAATCGTAGCCGCGCTTACTGCGCCAGCGGCAAAATTCGTAGGGCACATCATAACGCGGCAGAACGAAGTCCGGGCAGCGGAAGTGGTCATCACAGACTAAGCCCTCCAGCGTAACCTCAACATGGAGAAAATCCTGCATAAAGTCGAACTGTCGGGTTTTGCTGCAGCTGACGTTGATGTTGAAATGACCAGACTGCACATACCAGTAGTTGGTAAATCCGGTCACCAGAATACAAAATACCTGCCAGTCACTGAGTCTGCGATCGCCCGCCAGGCCTCTGAAGCGGCTGATCATCATCCGCGATTTCGGATGCTGATACGCTTTCAGTAGCGGATCGTTCATACCTTTCAGTAACATCAGGCCTACTCCTTAATATTTTGCGTTTATCCTGCCACGCCGCCCTGCCCCTGAAAAGCGCACTTCTTCTGATTGTGCAGTGCTTAACAAAGATGGACGAGCGGCTGGCACCTCACCGCCCTCAGGCTGGCTCACCGGCGCCGTTCGCCGGCGGTGTGGCTTTGGACAGGGAAACCAGCATCTGCTCAAACAGCGTCACCAGTTGCCGTACCTTGTCAGGAATGAAGCGAGCATCGGGAAAAATCGCGTAGAGATAACGATCCGGCAACCGGTAATCCGGCAAAATTCTGACCAGCCGACCGGCTGCCAGCGCATCAGCGCCCATAAGCGTCTGTATCGCGCCAATCCCCAGGCCTGCTTCAATCGCCGCTGTCAGCGAGTGACTATTATTGGAACGAAACACCGACTCCACCGCGAGCGACACCGCTTCCTCTGCTGATACCAGCCGTAACGGCGCATCGGGCTGAAGGCCGCTGAAGCGAATATGCGGATACCGCTGTAAATCAGCGGGCGTTCGTGGCTCGCCGTGACGGGCGATCCAGTCAGCCGAAGCCACCAGCACCGTTTCGACGGTGGTCAGCGTGCGAGCGGCCAGGCTGGCAGGCGGCGCTTCGCTGAGACGAATAGCAACATCAACTCCTTCTGCCACCACATCGGCCAGGCGATCGTCCAGCGCCACCTCCAGCCGCAGAGCCGGATGCTGCTGCTGGAACCGTAACAGATGCGGCATAAAGCGCTGGCCCAGACCGCTCGGCAACTGGATGTGCAGTTTTCCCTGTAGCGACGGCGATTCAGGCCTTATTTGCTGCTCCAGCTCTTCCATTGCGTACAACAGTTGTCTGACCTGACTCAGGTAACGCTGGCCCGCTTCAGTCAGCGCCATCGCGCGCGTGGTTCGGTGCAATAGCACCACGCCCAGTTCCGCTTCCAGCGCGGCGACCTGCTGACTCATCGCCGACTGCTTCATCCCGTGCTGACGTGCAGCGGCTGAAAACGATCCCGCCTCGGCGACACGGATGAAAGTCTGCATCGCATTCAGTTTGTTTTGCATTTATTGATTTTCTTAATAGGTGTCATCGGATTAAGGGGGATTTATTCAGCAAGAATAGCAGGTGACACTGCGATCTCATTCAGTGAGGAGCGTAACGATGAATAACAGGCAGAAAAATAGGGTTGCACTGGTGGCGGGCGCCACCGGCATTGTCGGTCAGCAACTTATTCGGGCGCTAATGGCGCAGCACTGGCGGTCACAGGACTGACTCGCCAGCCACGTCCAGACAACCATTCAGGCAATCTGTTATCGGTCGATCTTCTCGATCGCTCACAGAGTCAGCAGGTACTCTCATCACTGACTGAGGTCACACACATTTTCTACAGCGCATGGCTGGATGCGCCCGACTGGGCCGCGATGGTGAAACCTAACGTAACGATGCTGCAAAACCTGGTGAGTGGCGTGGAGCAGGTTGCCCCACTGCAGCACGTCAGTCTGATGCAGGGTTACAAAGTTTACGGCGCCCATCTTGGCCCGTTTAAGACGCCCGCCCGGGAGAGTGATGCCGGTGTTCCGGGCGCCGAATTTAATGCCAGCCAGCAGCGCTGGCTAAGCGCACAACAGCAGGGTAAAGCCTGGCACTGGAGCGCATTGCGTCCCGGCGTAGTGGGAAGTGACAGGCCAGGCAACAGCATGAACCTGGCACTCAGCCTGGCAATCTATGCGTCGATTTGCCATGCCGAAGCGTTGCCGCTGCGTTTTCCTGGCTCGCTGGAAACCTGGCACAGCCTGGTGGATTTTACGGATGCGGAATTACTGGCCGATGCGACGCTCTGGGCGGCAGAGGCCGCTGAGGTGCATAATCAGGCGTTTAATATTAACAACGGCGATCTGTGGCGCTGGAGCGAGCTGTGGCCGGTGATCGCGGACTGGTTCGGGCTCGACATTGCGCCGCCGGTTTCATTATCCCTGCAGCAGCTGTTTCACGATTACCGGCAAACCTGGCATGAACTCGCCGCCGCCAGGACGCTGGTGCAGCCCGATATTCTGGCGCTCAGTGACGGCCGCTTTGCTGATTTCGTCTTCGGCTGGCGTTACGATATGTTTGGCGACGGCAGTAAGATCCGTCAGGCGGGATTTCATCATTTCCGGGCAACCGACACGATGCTTTGCGATCTGTTTGCCCGTTTTCGTGCCGCCCGAATCATTCCCTGAGCAGCCCGGCCAGCGCTCAGGAGAGAGAGCGATGCCAGCCAGCCGCACTCTCCGATCATCGCGGCGTTAGCGCCCTTTTTTCTTCCGTCCCGGCTGTACAAAGCGCTTGCGTGAGGCGCTATCAGGCTCCGCTTTCCCGGCCGGTCTGGCGGGACTTTTCTGCGGTTTCTTAGCCGCAGCGGATTTTGCTGGCGCTTTCTTCGCGGGCTTATCTTCTGAAGAGGAGTTCTCCAGCAGTTTAAACAGTTCGATCAGTTCATCATCCGTCAGATCGCGCCACTCGCCCAGCGGCAGGCCTTTCAGATTGACGTTCATGATGCGGGTGCGCTCCAGCTTCGTGACTTCAAAGCCAAAGTGCTTACACATCCGGCGAATCTGGCGATTCAGCCCCTGCACCAGCGTGATGCGAAACACGAAAGGCGCTTCTTTTTTGACTTTGCACTTTTTGGTCACGGTGCCCAGCATCGGCACGCCCGCACTCATTCCGGCAATGAACTCGTCGGTAATCGGCTTATCGACGGTGACGACATACTCTTTTTCGTGATTATTGCCGGCACGCAGAATTTTATTGACCAGATCACCGTGGTTAGTCAGGAAAATCAGCCCCTGCGAATCTTTATCCAGACGGCCAATCGGGAATACCCGCTTACTGTGGTTGACGAAATCGCTGATGTTATCGCGTTCACCCTCTTCCATGGTGGTGATAATGCCAACCGGCTTGTTCAGGGCAATCAGCACCAGATCGTCTTCGTCACGCGGTTCGATAAGCTGACCATTTACTTTCACCACATCGCCTGCAAATACCTGTGCGCCGACAGCGGCGCGCTTGCCGTTGATGAAAACGTTGCCCTGCTCGATGTAACGATCGGCGTCGCGACGAGAACAGATTCCGCTCTCACTGATGTATTTATTGAGACGAGTCGATGAATGAGTCAGCATGGTTCCTCCAAAAAACGCGGACTATACCTTACCGGCGTGGGCTTGCGAAGTGTTTGCGCATGAAACTTTGCGGCGGGTAAAGCGGCGCTGTCGATAGCGCCATCCGGCTAATCAGTCAGAGGACGGCAACAGCTCGATTGCCATCTCCATACAGCGTAATCCGCCACCGGCCAGCTTCGAAGGATAAAGGCTTTCACCCAGCAACGTGAAGCCATGCTGCTGATAAAAGCTGGCGGCATTAGGCGTAGACAAAAGCGTCAGACGCCGGTAGCCACGGCGCAGCGCGTCCGCTTTGATGGTAGCAATGATCTCGCCAGCCAGCCCCTGGCCGGTATAGCCGGGCAGCGTGAATATCGCCTCAACGCTGCCGGCAGCCAGGTCGAGCGAACCGGTTGCTATCGGTCGTCCGTCAGGACCATCGATGACGAAAAAGGGATTCTCGCGGATCATCGCCGGGAAACTGGCAGGCATTCGGTCCGGTGTCCAGGCTGCAATCACCTCGGGCGTATAGGCTGTCTGACAGCCATGGCGGATCGCCTGATTGCGGATAGTCCACAATAGCATCGCCTCTTCAGGTAATGCCCGTCTGACATTCATCATCCCCTCCTGCCTGAACTTTTCGGATCGTACCGCTACGTTATCACACCGCTTCCCTGCCGTGCGATTAACGCCGATCAGAAGCGGGCATTGAGCCCGATGTTCCAGGTCACCTGATGATATTGAGTGTTGCCCGCCACCGCAGAAACGCCCGCAAACGCATTCACTGCGCTACCCAGCGGCACGCTGGCACCGACCGCCATATCCAGCCAGTTGTCATCGCCTGAGTCGCTGGTGCGGGTAAACGCCGTGCGGGTTGATTTCAGCCCGGCGGTTACCGCTGAATCACTGTCGCCAAACTGATGGTTGTAGCTGACCTGCGCCCACGGATTAATCAACAGCTGCCTGCTGTCGATGCGCCAGCCTACAGAACCCACCTGCGAATGCAGCGTCTGATCGCCAAAGCGCATGGCGCTACTGCGGTTACCCTGCTCCCGATAGCCGTCTACCTGACTGTAATCCAGCGCGTAACTGGCAACCGGACCGGTGGACACATACTGCCCCAGCGGCAGATCCCAGCCGGTTTCAATCCGCATTCCCAGCAGTTTCCCTTCGGTGCTGCCCTGCTCGGTACGGGTGGCCGGTCCCAGTCTGACCTGACGGTCAATATCGTCGAAATCGAGATCGGCATAGTGCAGATCGGCATTAATCCAGCCCTGATCAAACAGCCGCAACTGACTCCACAGCGCCACCAGATTGCCGCGCAGACGGTAATCGAAACGTGATGACGGGTCCTGACGCTGGGTGGTCGCCGAAAACATCGCCCCGGCCTGCCAGCTGTCGGTCAGCTGATAACCGATACCGATCGCGCCATTGGCACTGGTGGCATCACCCTCTGCATCACTGTCGCCGCGAAAATCTCGTGACTGACCCGCATAGCCGCCGAACACCGTGAACTGTCCGGCGTCAGCAGGCTGCTGACGTTGCTGCTGTAAATGCCCATCCAGCGTATTTCTCGCGTCCCGCACCAGCATCAGGGGGGACTGATTCAGCGCCGCGACCTGCAACGGGGCATCCAGGATCGACTCGATATAGTCAGCGATCAGCGCATGTACCGCCGGGCTGGGATGCAGACGATCAGCGAACAGATACTGTTGCGCCTGCGAGAAGCCTGGCGTTGACGAGGTGCAATCCATCGCCGAGACGCCCGGCGGACAGGCCATGCCGGCGCTGTTGCTGATGCCGTACAGGCCCGGATTATCGATCACCTCGCTGAACAGTCCGTTAATATCGACCCGCGCGATATTGCCGCCGCTGGCCACCAGCCCCTGCTCCTCCAGCTGGTTATAGCGGTCGGTCAGCGTCGCCGCGGTGTCGCTCAACAGCTGCCAGGCGGCAAACAGCTGCTGTGCGATCGCTTCACGCACCAGCGGAATGGCTGGGATCTGATCGGCCGCCGCATGCAGCGCCGTTTCGATAGCCTGCTCACGCGCTGCCCGGTCAGGTGTAGTAACAGTGCTCAGCGACTGAAACAGCGCCGCCATCGCCGGTTCTGCGACCGGGCCCAGCGGTTGCAGAATCGCCTGTAACAGCGCCGGTGTCGCCCCGACGTCAGGCACCGTCGGGACAATCACCGTACCGGCCCCGGCCGCCAGCAACCGACTGACCTGGTCGGACGCCGCACGGGCACTGTTATCAATCAACTGCACCGCATTCAGCGGATTTGCCGCGGCGGCGGCCAGGTCGTTGCCGCCGATCCAGTGAATATAGAGGCCATTGCCATCGGCACGGCCGCCATTAGCGGTGAGGTAGCGATCGACCTGATCCTGCGTGTTGAACTGCGGATTCAGCAGCGGCACGGCCACCGCACCGCCAGCGGCATAGTTGCTGCCGCCCTGGGATGAGGGCAGCAGGGTCTCATTCAGATGTTGCGCTACTCTCTCGTCATACAAAGGATGGGAAGCCGCATCGTAGGTGAAGCGGCCGACGTTACCGCCGTCGCTCAGGCTATCGCCAAAAACGGTGAGCTGGCTCCAGGCCGCTGCCGGCAACGGAGAGAGCATACCGAGACTGGTCATTGCCGCACCGGCGAGCAGGTGTCGCGCGTGAAAGGATTTCATCGTCAGCTCCGCACAAGGTCACAAGGATTAAAGAAAGGAAAAACAGGGCTCAACACCCCGAAGCAAAATAAGCGTAGTCGGCAGCGGAGAAGGGTTGCAGAAAAGGCGCGATCGGGATCTCAAAGCGGGAAAATTTGATTTAAGTATCGTCGGTGACCGGCAAAAACCGTGCTTGCCGGTGCTGTAGTAAACCTGAAGGCTGGCGCTACTTTTTACCGGCCGGTTTCAGGCCGCGATAGAGATCCTGTAACCGCTTCATGGTTTTGACGGTGCGCTGCGGTAGCGTAGAGGCCACCGACAGGATCAGCATCTCCAGACAGACCATAATGGTGCCATGTAGCGGAATGCGGCCCTTTTCACCGCCGCGTGGCACGTCGATCACCACCTCCGCCTCGCGGGCAAAAAATGAGTCGGTCGCATGGGTCAGCAGAATAATCGGGATGCCGAGCCGTTTCGCCTCGCGGACCACCGTCGTCCCTTCCCGGTGGGCTGATTGCTGCGCCATCATCACCAGCACATCACCGCGCTGCAGCGCCAGCATCTGCTCCGCCAGCGCAATGCCGGCACGATTGAGGGAAAATGCCGGAAGTCCGATACGATTCAACAGGCGAACGCTGTAATCCGCCAGAATGCCGGAGGCGTTGATACCAAAAATCGCCACCTGACGCGCTTCACTCAGCAGCGCTACCGCATCGGCAACCGCGACACGGTTTTGCGGTTGTGACATGACCTCACAGGCGCGCCGGTGTCCCTCCAGCACAAAATCGATCGCGCTGTTTACATCGCTGGTCACTTCACTGACGGTGGTGATCATCTTATCTTCGGAGGTCAGCGACGGCCCAAACCCTGCCTGCAGCGTCTGCTTCAGATCGCGCAGCCCACTGAAGCCCAGCGCCTGAACCGCGCGGATCACCGTTGCATCGGAGGTCTGATTAGCCAGCGCAATCTCCATCGCGGTACTCTCCAGCACCGTTTCCCGCTGTTGGTCGATATAGCGAGCCACCGCCAGCAAGCGAGGCGACAGCTGTTTTTCCCGCGAGCGCAGACGTTCGCCGAAGACATCTACCCGATTTTTACCTGTTCTGACCTGTTTCATTAAGGGACCTGCGCTGGCTATGACGTGCCTGTCGCAACCGACGGCACGGAAAGTGCGCTGATTCTAACCTCAGGCCTGTAGTGAGCAAAAATAATTAACGCTGATTCACCTGTTTATTCTGCGGGATTAATCGTTAAACAGACCAGCACTTTTATTTTTAACGCTTATTATTCAATGATTAAATTTGATCGCAGCGCTCTGATAACCTGAAAAATCACGCCGAAAAAAATGTAGTGAATATTTCTTTAATTATGTTTACTACTACAATCACCAATGGTTGAATGATTCTCAATTACAGATGAGAAGAATTGTCGTCACCGTGGTCTGTTGCCCTTCTGAGCCGCATCGCTGCGGCAGTCTGCTCACTGTTTACTCTCTGCACTTTGCAGAATACCGCCAGGACGTTCGGCGATAGCTGCGGCTGCGTTGAACCCTAAGCCTCTCTCGCTTCAGACACGAAAAGTAGAAATGAATAACCGTTCAGATAAAAGTAAAAATCCGACACGCCTGTCGGCGCTGACGATGGCCACGTGTAGCGCGCTGTTAATGATGCAGGCACAGGCAGCCAGCGATGCCGACTCGCCGGATATCACCGTGACCGGCGACGGCAACCCGGAAACGGGTTACAGCCATAACCAGAGCAGCATTGGCAGCAAAATGCCTACTGCGCGCCTGGACGAAGCGCAATCGATCAGCACCGTCACTCAGCAGCAGCTGGAGGATTATCAGGTCAGTTCGCTGTCGGAGGCGATGCGCTTTGTCAGTGGCGTGTCTGAAGCCAACACGCTGGCCGGCACCGAGGATGGTTTTGTCCGGCGCGGGTTCGGCAGCAACGGGGATGGTTCGATCTATCGTGATGGCATCCGCAGCAGTCAGGGGCTGAATGTTGACGCCACCACCGAGCGGGTTGAGGTGCTGAAAGGCTCAGCCTCGCTGCTGTACGGCATTCAGAATCCGGGTGGCGTGATTAACGTGGTCAGTAAGAAACCGCAGTATCAGTGGCATAGCAAAATCAGTGGCCGTTACGCCAGCGAAGGCGGCGGCGCGGGGACGCTGGATGTGACCGGCCCGTTGGGAAACGGCTTCGCCTTTCGACTGATCGCTGAAAAACAGCACCAGGATTACTGGCGCAATTTTGGCAGCGAGCAACATACTCTGCTGGCCCCGTCTTTGCAGTGGTATGGCGAACAGGCGAGTTTTCTGATCGGTTATGCTGATTACCGCTATGACATCCCTTACGATCGCGGCACCGCGTTTATCAACAACAAGCCGATCGCCATTGGCTACAAGGATCGGCTTGACGACACCGCTAACCACGCCTGGGGCCACAATTAAACCCTGAACGCCAGCTACGAATGGCAGTTCAACGAGGCGTGGCGCACCCGCTTTACGCTGGGCTGGAACCAGCGTCGCTATGACAATAACGAAGTGCGGGTGACGGCGGTTAATACCACCACCGGCGCGGTGACCCGTCGCGCTGATGCCAATCGTGGCTTCAACCACAAGACTCACTACCTGAGCTGGGATCTGCTGGGAAACCCGGAGATCGCCGGGATGTCGCACGCGCTGGTGCTGGGTACCGATTATGAGATGAACCAGACTTATCGCGCTCATCAGTATCAGGGTAAGGCGACCAGTCGTTTTAACTTCTTCCAGCCCGAATATAATCAGCTGTCACCGCTGACCGACAGCAGCACCGAAAACAGCGCTAACGCCAACAACCTGAACCGCATTCATAGTCGTTCGATCTACGCGAAAGATAGCGTGACGTTGTCACCTGACTGGATTGTGGTCGTCGGCGGCCGCTACCAGCATTATGAGCAGCGCGCCTCAAAAGGCTTCGATCCGCAGGTTGAAACGCTCAACGACGAGGGCAATAAGTTTCTGCCGCAGGCCGGGATCATCTACAAACTCACGCCCGCTTTATCGTTTTATACCAGCGTGAGTCAATCTTTTACCCCGTCGACTAACGTGGAGGACGATGGCAGCGTTGGCAAACCTGAGCAGGGAACCAGTTGGGAGATTGGCAGCAAATGGCAGCTCACCCCCAATCTGTTTGCCTCGCTCGCCCTCTATCGTATCGATGAAAAATCGATGTCGCTCAGCATTAACGGCACGACGCGCGCGATTGATAAAGCGCGCTCCAGCGGGGCTGAATTTGAACTGAATGGCGAAATTGCGCCAGGCTGGGATCTGAGTGCTAATTACAGCTACGACCAGGCGGAAATCGTTGAGGATCGGGTGAATCCGGATAACAACGGTAACCGGCTGCAAAATGCGCCGCGTCATGCTGGCGCGCTCTATCTGAGCCATGAACTGCAACTCAGCGGCCTGCCCGGCAGCGTCCGGCTCGGCGGCGGCGCGCGCTATGTTGGCAGCCGTGCCGGCGATCCGGAGAACAGTTTTACCCTGCCGGATTATGTCGTAGCCGATAGCTTTATCGCCTGGAATCATCGACTGTTCGGTGAGAAAACGCAGTTGCGGCTTAATCTCAACAACCTGTTCGATAAACACTATTACAGCTCTAGCGGCGGCAACCTGCGCGTCCGCGAAGGCGAAACCCGTAACCTGATGGTACAAGCCAGTGTTGAATTTTAAGCCACTTCGCGCTCTGCTGCGCCAGAGCCTGCTGCTGCTGAGCCTGCTCTGCGTCACGCTGCCTGCCGGCGCGCGTACCCTGATCGATATCACCGGGCAACGCATCAGCGTGCCGGATCGTCCTCAGCGGATTGTGCTGGGTGAGAGCCGGATGTTGTATAGCATTGCGCTGCTGTCGTCCGGTAATCCGCTGCAGCATATTGTCGGCTGGCCGCAGGATCTGAAGAAATACGATCCGCAGACCTGGCAGATTTTTGCCCGCCGGTTTCCGCAGATGCTGGAGATTCCGGCGCTCGGCCTGGATGGCGTCAATGACATCAATCCCGAGCAGGTTATCGCGCTGAAGCCCGATCTGGTGATATTGCCGCAGCTGGCACGCAACAGTGATAGCGGCCTGCAACTGGAAGCGATGCTCAACGCGGCGCATATTCCGGTACTTAGGGTTGATCTGCGGGTTAACCTGCTGAAAAACAGTGAGCGCAGCATGACGCTACTCGGCGAGGTATTCAGCCAGCCGCAGCGGGCGGCCGATTTTAATCGCTTTTACCGTTTCCACATGCAGCGCATTGCCAGCCGGCTGGCCAGCTATCATGGCCCGAGGCCCTCCGTACTGCTGCAGTTGCATCTGGGACGACGCAGTGAATGTTGCGTCACCTCAGTCAATGGCAGTCTCGGTGAGTTGCTTAGCTTTGCTGGCGGCGACAACATTGCCCGCCAGCAGGTTAAAGGGGTATTCGGACGATTAAGTGAAGAGCAGGTGATCGCTGCCCAGCCAGACTATTACTTCGCCACCGGCACGGCTGGGCCGGATGAGGTGGCTGCGCTGAAGCTGGGGCCGGCCATCTCCGCAGCGCAGACCCGCGACAGCCTGCTCACCCTGACCCAACAGCAAAACGGACTGAAACAGCTGCGGGCGCTGCGTAACGGCCACAGCGGTGCGCTGTGGCACAACTTCTACCTCAGCCCGTGGCATGTGGTGGCCACCGAATTTTTTGCGACCACGCTCTATCCTGAGCTGTTCCACGATGTCGATCCGCAGCAGACGCTGAGGCAACTGTTCCATGACTTTTTGCCGATTCCACTGTCGGGCAGCTACCTCTACCGGCTCTCTCCGGCCGGGCCTGCACCTTCAGGCAGCGGGTCGCGACCGCCCGAGGTTCTTCACCCGGACAATGTCGGCCATCACCGATAGCGCAATCTCCGCCGGGGTTTTACTGCCAATCGGCAGGCCAATCGGGGCATGGATGCGGTCCAGTTCGCCGCGATCCATGCCGGCGATCTGCTGGAGCCGCGCCCGCCGCTTCTCGCTGTTTTTCACCGAGCCCATAATGCCGATATAGAAAGCTGGCGTGGCGATCGCTTCCATCATCGTCAGGTCGTCAATACGCGGATCGTGGGTCAGCGCCACAATCGCCACGGCCGCATGCGCCCCGTTCAGTTCCAGCCAGCGCGCCGGATGCTGCCGCACCAGCGTAACGTTATCCGCTGCGCCGTAGTGGCTCTCCAGTTCGGCAAGCATCTCGGGACGATGTTCACACACCCGCACATGAAACCCCAGCATCTGCCCCAGCCGGATGCATTCAAACGCCACGCTGGAGTAACCCGCCACCAGCAACTCCGGGATCGCGCCGACCGGCAGCACCAGTTGCTGTTCACTGACGCTCAGCGCCGGCAAACTCCGATCCGCCGCCACCTTTTCCCAGTGCGCACGTTCACCGGGGCGGATCAGCTTCACCATCGGCTGCTGACCGCTGAGCGCCCGCTGCATCGCGGTTAACAGCGCCAGGCTGGCCGCATCGGGCGGCAGAAACTCAATCACAATCTCCAGACTGCCGCCGCACGGCAGGCTGACCGTCGGGCGCATACCGCCTTCCCCATATCGCACCTGCTGGCTGCTGGCACGATAGGCACCGCTGGCCAGCTGGGCTAAAAAATCTTCTTCTATACAACCGCCTGACAGCGAACCGCAGTAAGCGCCCGCTTCGTTCACCGTCATCAGCGTGCCCGGCGCGCGCGGCGACGAGCCGTAAGTACGCAGCACGGTACAGAGCCAGACAGCCTGCCCCGCCTGGCAGCTACTTAACGCCGCATTAATCACACGTTGGTCCAGCGTAATCATGAAAATTCCTTTATCCGCTGCAAATCGCCCGGCAGATCAATGTCATAAAGACAGCCGCGATCGCTGAGAGGCAGGCGAATCGCATCACGCTTTACGATGGCCTGCGCACCCGTATCACCCTGTAATGCGGTTAATGACCGGTAATAGTGACGCCGAAAACCGACCGGATGGCCCGGCGTACCGTTGATCCAGGGTCTGACCACCGGCGCATCGGCCAGCGCGGCAGCAACCGCCCGATAGCTCCCGGCAGAGATAAACGGCATATCTCCCAGCGCAATCAGCCAGCCGTCATAATCCCGGCTGGCCTCAACGCCAGCGGCGATAGATTCGCCCAGCCCGTTGCTGTCGCAAAGTACGCGGGAAGCGGGCGGGATCAGCGCCTGGATAGCCGTCTGGTCCGGACGGGTTACCACGAACAGATCCAGGCCACTGGCGGCCGCCTGTTGTAGCTGGTGCTGCAACACCGGTTTGCCATTGATCAAAGCCAGCAATTTATGTTCGCCGGTCTGCTGACGGAAACGGCGGCTGAAGCCCGCCGCCATCACCACAAGCGCTATCTTCAAAGCATCCTCTCCTGCTGGTCGCGAAAACGGGCGCAGGATGGATTCTGCGCCCGACACCTGTTGCCTGCCCGGTTCACCGCAGCAGGTAAGCTGTTCGCCCCGATCAGATGATTTTATCGAGGGTGATCGGCAGGTCGCGTACCCGCTTGCCGGTGGCATGGAACACCGCATTACTGATCGCCGCCGCCACGCCAACGATGCCCAGCTCACCCACCGCTTTACCGCCCATGGTGGTCGCCTCAAAATCCGGCTCACCGACGTTGATGGTGGTAATGCTGGGGATGTCACCGTTAACCGGCACCAGGTAATCGGCCAGATTATTATTAATCACCCGACCGTTACGCGGATCGATAATTCCCTCTTCCATCAGCGCCTGACCGACCCCCATGATCATTCCGCCAATCCACTGGCTGCGCGCCAGTTTAGGGTTGTAGAGCCGACCGCTGTCGAGCGCCGCCACCATCCGTTTCACCCGAATGGTGCCGAAATCTTCATCGACCCGCACTTCAACAAACTGCGCGCTCCAGCTATGGGCGGAATAAGCCTCCGGCCGGCTCATATCATTCAGATTACGCACGATTTTATCGCGTTCGCTTTGCGGCATGTCATCAGGGAAAGTCCCACCTTTTACCATCAGGTTCTCGGCAGAGACCAGCGTCGCCAGCTCGACGAAAGAGAGAGCGGAACCGCCGTGCTGCTGAATGGCGGCATCCTTCAGGCTCAGCTGCGAAACAGGTACGCCGTTAAGTGGCGACGCGGGCAGCTCGCTGGCCAGCGCCAGCAGACGTTCGCGCATTTTCTTCGCGGTATCGTTCACCGCCGCCGTCAGGTTACCCGCCAGCTGTGATCCCCCGGCAACGCCTGCGCGCGGCAGCGTGGTGTCGCCGAGCTGAACGTCGATCGTTTCCGATGAGACGCCAAGATGATCTGCCGCCGTTTGCGCCAGGATGGTGTATGTACCGGTGCCGATATCTGCGCCAGCACACTGCACCACGAAGTGGCCCTGTGGCGTCAGCATAATTTTCGCCTCCGCCGGCAGACGATTGACCGGATAGGTGCCGGACGCCATGCCCCAGCCAATCAGCTCGCGCCCTTCGCGCATTGAGCGCGGCGTCATGATGCGTTTATCCCAGCCGAACGCTTCTGCTCCCTTCTGATACGCCTCTTTCAGACGGCGCGAACTCCACGGCAGGTCGAGCTGGTAATCCTTATCCGCCCAGTTACGCAGGCGCAGCTCCAGCGGATCGATACCCAGTTCATAGGCCATCTCATCCATCGCCACTTCAAGGCCAAATGCGCTGGGATTCTCGCCCGGCGCGCGCATCCAGCCCGGCGTAACGGTGTTAATCGGTCTGACCTGATGCCGGGCCGAGACGTTGCTGACCGCGTACATTCTGGCGGTCACTTTGCTGCAGTTCTCAGCAAAGACATCAATCAGAGAGGTTTCGCTGAAGCTGCGCTGGATAATCGCTTCGATTTTGCCGTCACGCGATGCCCCCAGCTCCAGCTGCTGTGAGGTTGCCGGACGGCCACCCAGACCGGTAAATATCTGCGGCCGGGTCAGTGAAACTTTCACCGGACGATTCAGGGCGCGCGACGCCACGCTGGCTAACGCGACGTGGGTATAAGGCACCGGCTTGGAACCGAAACCGCCGCCGACATAAGGCGAGATAATCCGGACGTGTTCGGGCTCAATACCCAGCCATTCAGCGATCTCCACCTGCGCGCCCGTTACCCACTGGCTCGGCTCCCAGACCGTGATCTGACCGTCGTGCCAGTGCGCGATGCAGGCGTGTGGCTCCATCGGCATGTTGTATTCCCGCGGCGTGGTATAGCGCTGATTAATGCGCACCGCCGCGCTGTGCATCGCGGTCTGCGCGTCGCCTAAATCGATATCCTGGGCCGACATCGGTTTTGGCTCGACACCGTCATCGGTGGCGAAAACCCGCGCTGGCGTGGTCTCGTATTCAATCTCAACCAGCGAGGCAGCATAAGTGGCCTGCTCGAAGGTCTCAGCAACCACCAGTCCGATGTTCTGGCCGTTATGAATAATCACATCGTCCTGAATCGGGGTGTAGGTAGACTGCGCCGCGCCGCCATCCGCAATCGCGGTCGGTTTGTTGATCTTTAACGGATTGAGATGGGTATAGACCGCCAGCACGCCTTCAGCCTGCTGCGCTTTGTCGGCGGAAAGACGGGAAATACGGCCGCTGGCCACGGTAGACTGCAGCACCACGCCATACAGCGGATTCTCCGGCTGATGTTCGATGGCATAACGTGCTTCACCCGTCACCTTAACCCGGCCGTCACCCCGCGTTCGCGCCGCGCCCAGCCCGCTGATTGGGTTGCTGGCGGGATGTTCTGCGGTCGCCGGGTCGCTGGTGGCACTGAGTAAATCCCGGCGCGCGTTGTCATTTACCTCGCTCATGCGATCTCTCCTGCTGCCATCAGCGCGCGCGCAATCACGCGCGGCGCCAGTTTCACTTTGTATTGGTTATGGGCCAGCGCCTGCGTTTCCTGATTAATCAGTTCTGCGGCCTGGAAGACGGTTTCTTCGTTGAAGGGCTGTCCTTCCAGGGCCTGCTCAACCCGCGTCGCTCGCCAGGGTTTGGTGGCTACGCCGCCCAGCGCGATATGGACCTGACGCATCACCCCATTTTCCAGCGTGAATCCGACGGCCGCGCTGGCGGCAGCGAACTCATAGGAACTGCGATCGCGAACCTTGAGATAGTGAGAGCGTTTCAGGGAAGCGGTTTGCGGCACTTCGATCGCAACGATGATCTCGTCATCACCCAGGTCATGTTCCCGATCCGGCGTGTCGCCCGGCAGCAGGAAGAAATCATCAATCGCCACACGGCGACTCTCGCCCTGCTGATTCAGCAGCACCACCACCGCATCAAACGCCACCAGCGCGACCGCCAGATCGCCCGGATAGACGGCGATACAGCTCTCGCTGGCTCCCAGAATCGCATGGTTACTGTTAACACCATCGCGTGCGGCACAGCCAGAGCCCGGATTGCGTTTGTTACAGGCGGAAAACGTGGCCGGATCGCGGTAGTAGGCGCAGCGGGTTCGCTGACGTAAATTCCCACCCAGCGTCGCCATATTGCGGATTTGAGGCGAAGCTGCCTGCCATAAGCTGCCATAGATGGCGGGCGCATTTTGCTGGCAGGCAGGATGATCGGCCAGCTGGCTCATGGTGGTGAGCGCCCCGGCGCTGATTTTGTCTTCGTCAAAACGCAGGCTGCGAAGTTCGTTTAATCCGTTAATGCCAATCAGCTGCGGCGGATTAAATACGCCACACTTCATCAGATCGAGTTGGGTGGTGCCGCCCGCCAGTAGCTGACTACCGGACTGCTGTTTCAACCCTGCCGCTTCGGTAGCCGAATGGGCAACTTTCCAGCTGAACTCATTCATGCGGACTCCTTCGCCATCTCAGCAGCGGCCTGTTTGATCGCGTCGACGATGTGGGGATAAGCGCCGCAGCGACAGAGGTTGCCGCTCATATATTCACGAATTTCGTCGTCCGATCCGGCGTGACCCTCTTTGATACAGGCCACGGCGGACATGATCTGGCCCGGCGTGCAGTAACCACACTGGAACGCATCGTTTTCGACAAAGCAGCGCTGCACCGGATGCAGTTCACCGCTGGCCGATTCCAGCCCTTCGATACTGGTCACCTCGGCACCGTCAGCCTGAACCGCCAGCGTCAGACAACTCAGGACCCGCTGACCGTTAATCAGTACCGTACAGGCACCGCACTGTCCCTGATCGCAGCCCTTTTTGGTGCCGGTGAGATTCAAGTGCTCACGTAACGCATCCAGTAACGTTACGCGGGGATCGATCTGCATCGTCTGTGGCTGCCCATTGACCTGCAGTGTTAGCGATATTTTTTCTGACATTGTCTGCTTCCCATTGTTGGGGGCTAAAAAGTGGTTTTTTTATTAGTCTGTTTCGGACGGGATATAAATCGGGGAGAATCCTGATAACCCTAATCTTTGCACGCGTATGCACGTCTTTAGGTTTAGCAGCTTTTTAGCGGTCCGGCGGTGGAGCCGGTGAAAAGGCGTATCAGGCCGGGCCAGTCAAATCGCGACTTTTGTCTGATATCTGAACGAAAATAAACGTAATGCATTGAATTACTTCAGCTAATTTCAAATGACACTTATTAATCATTTTCACAAACTTAATGCGCAGATTTCATCAATCATCCACTGCTAAGTGAAATATTCTGTTGCCAGCTCAACGAGGTCGGACACCTTTCAGGAGATCGACCGCCAGACGCTGCGGCGACAGGTTAACGGGACAGAAAAGTATGCTTAGAGAGAATTTTAACGATTTGATGTATCTGGTGGTGGTGGCGGAAGAGCGCAGCTTTACCCGCGCGGCAGCCAAACTCGGCGTGTCGCAGTCAGCGCTCAGCCACGCCATTCGTGGACTGGAGGAGCGTCTCAGCACCCGGTTACTGACCCGAACCACCCGCAGCGTGGCCCCGACAGAAGCCGGTGAGCGGCTGATTGACACTATCGCGCCCCTGTTCAGCGAGATTGAATCTGAATTGGTCAGCATCACTGACACTCAGGGAAAAACCGCTGGCAATATTCGCATTACGGCGGGCGAACATGCGCTGACCTCAACGCTGTGGCCGCTGGTTAAGCCCTTTCTGCAGCGTTATCCCGAGGTCAACATCGAATTTTCGGTGGATAACACCCTGACCGATATTGTCAGCGGCCGCTTTGATGCGGGCGTGCGGCTGGGTGAACAGGTGGAAAAGGATATGGTGGCGGTGCGCATCGGCCCGGACTGGAATATGTGCGTGGTGGCCTCGCCCGATTATTTTGAGCAGCACGGCGTACCGGCAACCCCTTACGATTTGCAAAACCATAACTGCATCAATCTGCGCTTACCAACGCTGGGCGGACTCTATCACTGGGAGTTTATGCGCGATAACAAGGAGGTCAGAGTCAGGGTGGAAGGTCAGCTGATTTTTAATCATCTCGCTTCACGCATCGAGGCGGCGCTCAGCGGCATGGGCATCTGCTACGTGCCGCAGGACAGTGTGGCTGCGCATATTGCGGCCGGCCGACTGGTGCAGGTGCTGGCCGACTGGTGCGACCCTTTTCCTGGCTACTACCTCTACTATCCCAGCCGTAAACAGCATACCCGCGCGTTCGCCCGTCTGATTGAGGCGGTACGCTATAGCGGCGCGTCAACGCCGCTATAGCCGCGCGGTGGCTCACGAAGCCGCAATCCGCTGGCGTTCCAGCCGCCGGGCTTTCTGCCCGGAGACGATCATCGCGACAATAAACACCAGCGCGAACAGCACCACGATGGTCGGCGCCGGTGCGCTGTCGATAAAGAAAGAGAGATAAACGCCACTCAGCGACACCAGCACGGAAACCGCAACCGCCACCAGCAACGCATGGGAAAAACGTTGGGTCAGCAACAGCGCAATGGCACCCGGCGCGATCAGTAACGAGATCGACAGGATAATGCCCACCGCTTTCAGCGTCGCGACAATGGTCAGCGAGACCATGCAGAGCAGACCATAATGCATCAGCCGCGCGGGCAAACCACACACCTGCGCCTGTTGCGGATCGAAGCTGAACAGCATCAGATCACGCCACTTCACCGCAATGACCGCGACAATCAGTGCCGCGATCAGCAGCGTCTGGATCAGATCGGCACCGGTGATGCCCAGCATGTCGCCAAACAAAATATGGTCGAGATGGACTTCAGGCTTCACGGCGATATAGAGAATCAGCCCGACCGCAAACATGCCGGAGAAGACGATGCCCAGCACCGTGTCCTGCTTGATGCGGCTGTTATCCTGTAAAAAACCACTGGCAACTGCACAAAACAGCCCGGCGGCAAAGGCCCCAATCGCCAGCGGAATGCCCAGCATCCACGCCAGCACAATGCCGGGAAAGACCGCGTGGCTCATCGCATCACCCATCAGCGCCCAGCCTTTCAGTACCAGAAATACCGACAACAAGGCGCAAGGGATCGCCACCACCAGCGCAATCAATAGCGCATTCTGCATAAACGCGAACTGGAAAGGTTCAAAAATCCACATTAACCTGGCTCCTTCTCAGCATCACTGCGGGCACGACGACGGTTCGCCAGCAGGCCATGTTTTGGCGCGAAGACAAACGCCAGCAGGAATAACAGCGTCTGCGCTACGACGATAATGCCGCCGGTCGCGCCATCGAGATAGTAACTCGCCCAGGCACCAAGGAAGCTGGTGACGCTGCCTATGGTTACCGCAATCATCAGCAGGCGCGGAAAGCGATCGGTGAGCAACCAGGCTGTCGCGCCTGGCGTCACCACCAGACAGATCACCAGAAAGGCCCCTACCGTTTGTAACGCCGCCACGGTTGACACCGCCAGCAGCGTAAAAAACAGAATCTTTAACCGTTCAGGTCGCAGACCGATGGCCCGCGCGTGATTCTCGTCAAAAAAGGTCACCATCAGGTCTTTCCACTTAAACAGCAGAATGATGATCGAAACCCCGCCAATCAGCGCCAGTTGCAGAATATCGGCAGGGGCAATCGCCAGGATGTTGCCGAGCACAATCGTCTGGATGTTCACCGCGGTCGGATTGAGCGACACCATAAACAGCCCGAGGCCAAAAAAAGAGGAGAAGATCAGACCGATGATCGCATCTTCTTTTAACCGGGTCCGCTGATTGAGCAACAGCATACTGCCCGCCGCCAGCCCGCCCGACAGAAAAGCGCCCAGCGCAAACGGCAGGCCCAGCATGTAAGCGCCCGCAACGCCGGGCACAATGGAGTGCGACAGCGCATCTCCCATCAGCGACCAGCCCTTGAGCATCAGGTAGCAGGAGAGAAACGCGCACAGTCCGCCGACCATGGCAGAAACCCACATCGCGTTGAGCATGTAATGGTATCCGAACGGCTCCAGCAGCAGATTCATGGTCAGTCTCCGTCGTGAAGTGCGCTGCGCGGTGCGATAAACGGGCGTTCATCATCGGTGATGATGTGATCGTCCAGTCCGCTGACGGCGACATGACGTAGCACACCGCTGAACGCCCGCTCAAGATTGGCGGCGGTAAAGGTAGTGCGGGTAGGACCGCTGGCGAGGATGGTGCCCTTAACCATCACGGTGTAGTCACAAAATTCGGTCACCGATCCCAGATTGTGCGTTGAGACCAGCATGGTTTTCCCTTCATCACGCAGCTCGCCCAGCAGGCTGATGATTTTCGCCTCGGTCTGAACGTCGACGCCGGTAAACGGCTCATCAAGCAGGATGACGCTGCCCTGCTGCGCAATGGCGCGGGCCAGAAATACCCGTTTCTTCTGGCCGCCGGAGAGTTCACCGATCTGCCGATGGCGATAAGCCAGCATATCGACCCGTGCCAGCGCATCATTCACCCTGTCGTGATCCTGCGGTTTTGGCCGCCGTAACAGCCCCATATGGCCATAGCGGCCCATCATCACCACATCCTCGACCAGCACCGGAAATGACCAGTCAACCTCTTCCGACTGCGGCACATAAGCCACCAGACTCTGGCGCAGCGCCTGACGGGTTGGCATGCCCAGCACCGAAATCGTGCCACCGGAGAGCCGGACAAACCCCATCAGAGCCTTAAATAACGTTGATTTACCAGAACCGTTTACCCCCACCAGCGCGGCGATGGAACCGCCAGGAATGCTGAAGCTGGCATCGCGCAGCGCCGTGTGACCGTTACGGTAGGTGACACTGACATTGGAAACCACAATGGTGTCGGTCATGGCGCTTTCCTCCCGGCGTTAATGCCGTTGACCAGCGTCTGAGTGGTGACACGGAGCAGATCAAGATAGGTCGGTACCGGCCCCTGAGCCTGGCTTAGCGAGTCAACGTATAAGACGCCGCCGTAGTGGGCGCCGGTTTCACGCGCCACCTGACGGGCAGGCTTGTCAGAGACGGTGCTTTCGCTGAACACAGCCGGAATCGCCTCCTTTCTGACCTGATCGATTACTTTTCTCACCTGCTGCGGCGTGCCTTGCTGGTCAGCATTGATCGGCCAGAGGTAAAGCTCTTTCATCCCGAGGTCACGAGCCAGATAGGAGAACGCACCTTCACTGGTCACCATCCAGCGCTGGTTTTCAGGGATGGCGGCGATTTGCTGGCGCAACGGCTCAAGCGCAGCGTTGATTTTCTGCTTATAGCTGGCGGCATTCTGACGATAGGTTTCAGCGTTGGCCGGGTCATACTTCACCAGCGCATCACGGATATTATCCACATAAATCAGCGCATTATCCGGCGACATCCAGGCATGTGGATTGGGCTTGCCGTTATAGGGCCCTTCGCCAATGCCGATCGGTTTCACCCCCTGCGACACCACCACTTCCGGCACGCCTTCCAGATGCTGATAAAAGCGCTGGAACCAGCGTTCAAGATTCAGCCCGTTGGCCATGATCAGCTGCGCGCCCTGGGCGCGTTTAATGTCGCCGGGCGTCGGCTGATACTCATGGATTTCTGCACCCGGTTTGGTGATTGAAGTGACCTCAGCGGCATCACCCGCGACGTTCTTTGCCATATCGGCAATCACCGTAAAGGTGGTGACGACCTTAAATTTTTCTGCAGCATAGCTGCTGGTTGTCATTATCGCCGTCAGCAGCAGGCTGCCCAGCAGCGTTGCGGTTTTCTTTGTCGGGACCATCGCAGGATCTCCAGAGGTGATTAAAAATAACACTAAATTAGCCAGTGCTATTTTTTATAGCACAGGCTATACCTTTGCGACAGCCCGCTTTTGTGAAGTTTCTTCAGCAGCAGCGCCGTTATGACAAGTTGTGTAAGTATTTTTATTTAGTGATTGATTCATAATGCGTTATAAAAAGTCAGGGTTCTTCGATAATCTCTTTCGCGCAGAGGCTGATACTAAAACTTCTGATCGTCGCCCGATTTGACAGCGCGGTTGAAGGCTGATGTCTGGTGTGAAATCGGGGTAAGGCGCGGTGGAACCCATTGGCCGGCGATCGACCGTCAGACAGGATTTTCCGTCATGGTCGTTAAACTGCTCCAATCAATAAATGGTTATTGATAGGCATGTTTTATTAAATTTAGTGAATTTTTTTGCTACAGTGAATGTTACTTACCGTAATAAAACCAGGGAGGATAATTTGTATTTTTCAAACGACGAAAAAGCGAATGTCATCATTGGCGAAGCAGCAATGAACCTGATCGATGCAGGTCAGGAAGTGAATGTCGAGATGCTGATGGGTGAGTTGCAGGCTATGTCTGCCTCAGAAGTGGATGAGAAACGTCTGGACCAGTTGCATCAGGTACGACAGTGGTTGATGGGTTTTAAAACCATCGGCGCTCGCAACAATAAACAGGCCGGATGGTTATCGAAGCCGCTTAGCGCAGACAAAACTAGCACCACCGAATCCGCTGATGATATATTCTTTAAACGCTGAACGATTGGTTCTGCCTGACTGTCGGCCTGTGCAGCAGTTGTACAGGCCGGAAGGGCAAATGGCTTAATCCGCCATCACTCAGCCGTTTTTACCCCGCATTAAACACTTCGTAACATACTGATTATCTTTAAATAGCATTTTTTGCACAAAAAAATCTTCTCAGGAAATTCAAAATTCTGTACAAGTTTTTGAAAGATGTATAACTTGCGCATCCAGAGCGCGATACATTTAACCATCTGAGGACACTACTATGCGTCAGAACGGACATGCACCGGAAGCCATCAGCGACATTGCCCGTTACTTCAATCAAGCCAGTCAGCCTTCACAGCAGGAAACGCTGGGAGAGATTGTGGTTGAAATTCTGCGCGCAGGTCAAAATTTGAGTCGTAAAGCGATTTGCAGCAAATTGTTGCGTCGACTGGAACTTGCCTCTACGCCAGAGGATGAAAGTCATCTGCATGAACTGATCGGGCTCCTTTTCCGTCGGGAAGAGTAATACGGATCCCCGGCGTTATGGAGATGCAGTACGTCTCAGCTCACAGCAATTCTGATCGGACTATTTTTCGCATTAACGAAGCCCAGTGTTGCTGTCCCGTTTCAGGCGCCCCGTCACCGGCGCCTGTTTCTACATCAGGAGCCGCAACGTGGCCATTAATTCGTAAATCAGAGAAGCCAGTATGTACAGAAGTGATGATGAGAAACTGACAGATGTCATGATCGGCGAAGCCGTACTGACACTACTCAAGTCAGACAAACCGGTGTCGAGTCATGCCCTGATCAATCAGCTGGAGCTTATGGCCGCAGAGACGGACGAAGACGCGAAGGTGATGACGATCCGCAAAGCGATTACCGAAGTGCGCAATGGCATGGTGGCCGCCCGTAAGCGGGCTGGCAGTGCGCTTCCCGATCGTGAAAATGTGTCACACCGTCTGAATAACGATGGCCCACCTGAAGGTTCGAAAAAACACTAATCGATCCGTTTTTTGCGTGACTTCTGACAATAATTAAAGCATCTCCCGAGGTGAACGCGGCACTGAAAATGTCCCTTCACGCCGGGCAAAACGTCGCAACGAGGAGACTCGTTTCTGGCCTTATTCGATGCACCTAACGAATTTTCTGCAGAGAAAGAAAAATCATGCAACGCTCTTCTTCAGATCCAACCATCATTGAGTTTTTTCGCAGTGCCGGCGATCAGCTTGCTTCAGAAACCGAACTGCTGGGCGGCATCATCCGGAACATCGTCGCCGATCAGGGACGCGTAACCAATAAAGCCATCATTCTTTATCTGATTGCGGAACTGGAGACGACCTCAGACGTGGTCAGACTGGATGTGTTACGCAAAACGCTGGAGATCGTAGTGGGCCGGACGCCGGACGACGCCGGTATCTGATCCCCACGCCTGCGCGCTCAACGGCGCGCAGGAAGCCCTCTTGTGGAATAGTTTCTTTGCCCCAGCCTTACTCCGCTTGCTTTCAATTCCTGCCTCAACGGATGCGCCTGACGGGATTAATCCAGTGAATCCCGATGCTGCTGACACTTCACCAGCACATGACCACTGAAGGTGGTGGGCATACGGTTTCTGACAACCGACGCCGAACCGATATTATTTTCCAGATTGAAATCATCGCGGGTGATGATCAACGTCGTTACTTCAGAGAAATAGTCACGCTGCGTATTGTTGTGATGTTTATTATCAATCACTTTTACCACGTAGGTATCATCATCGGTCTTGATAATGTCATATCTGACCAGCCGACTGTCCTGATTGCTGCTGATGTAGTGCGTTTCAACATCCGAGAAGATCATGTTTTTATCCTTAATGGCGCTGGCCCCGATTCATCACCCCGGCGCGGGTTAACCGGCAACAGCGGAATGCAGCCTGTTCTGGTTCCGTGCTGTTTCTGGTCCGCGTCTTTCTGGCCTGCTTCAGGGCCTGTCAGGATGGTTTACCCCTGCGAAGGATCTTTATAGCGCGTTGCGGACGGCATTGAAACATTTTCACCGCTGCAGCCCGCTTTTGTCGCTGTTTCCGCCGGCCCGCACCTCAAAGCCCCGACCAGCGCACTGACGAGGTTAACGCAACCGCTCCGTTACGGGTGATGACGAATACGCATGGCTCCACCTGAACAACAGAGCCAGCTGGCGTGAAATAGATTTCAGGTAACAGACGCCTTATCCGAACAGATACTGTTCAATAACAGCAGGCTTATCCGAAACGGATAAAAACGCGGCAGTTTTAGGATGACGATTCCTGTCGGGATATTAACTCTGCTGGCGGCAAGAGGTCATACCCTCGCTCATCCCGCCACAATAATCAGACTCCCCTGCTTAATCAGAGTGCAAAAAAATCACGGGGAAAATATCCATTATGTCTGACAGGATTAATTAAGGGGAACCGATTTCAATGATGCTGACGTTTATTCGCAACGCCATCATTCTTAGTGCATCTTGCGGGTAAAAAAGCCGATCGCTTCATGGCACAGCGCTTTCAATCGGTTATCTCGCGTCTCTTCACTCAGGCGAAACAGCGCATTGGTAATATCATGAAAATGCACAGGCTGCCCGTTCTTAATCAGATCGCTAACTATTGCGCCAACCAGCGCGCGAATATCTTTTTCTTCGTCGTACTTCACACGACCTCCAGACGGTGTATGCATATACAGTTTAGCATCGTTGGAAGTCAAAAAACAAAAGGGCCGCGTTCAGGAAAATATAAGCGAAGCGGCAGAAAAGGTTATTATTCGAACAGCCTCAGAATAATATCTGGCACTATTTCGTCAGCGGGGCTACGCGAAAGATATAACCGCCAGATAACACGGGGTAACTGCGGTAATATATTTATCCCGACCTGAAACCTCGGCTTAATGCTATTCATATTATGATACAGATCCGCTGATCTGGCGGTGTGAAACGTTCATCCGGTTTAACTTAACAGAGCCACTTTTCTGCGGCGGCGATATCGTTGAAACCGGACGGCTAAATCAGGCAAGGTTTAGCACCCGCAGTGTGATAAAACGAGTGATAACCCCTCGCCTTCAGAGTGACGCATGGCTAAATTCACCTTAAAACAGATAGCCGCTCAGTCCGGTCTGAGCCTGGCAACCATTGATCGGGCGCTGCATCAGCGCGGCAGGGTGCATCCGCAAACGCAGCATCGCATTCAGCAGGCGATAGCCGACCTGGAATTACTACAGAAAACGGCGCGGGCAAAAGGCAGAACGCTGTGGTTCGATGTGATTATGCATACACCCGATCGCTTTCGTGAGCTGGTGCGTGAAGCATTCAGCAGTCAGATTGCCAGCTTTACCCGGTTTAAACTGCAGCTGCGATTTCACTTCAGCGAGAACTTAACCGCAGAGCAGGTCAATGCGCTTCTGAACAAAAATGCGCTCCACAGCCACGGGATTATTCTCAAAGCGGCCCACTCGGCACTGCTGAATCCGACCATCGATACCCTGCTGAAACAACGTGTGCCGGTGGTGACGGTGATGAGCGATCTGCCGGGCAGTGCGCGCCTGCGCTATATCGGCATGGATAATTACGACGCCGGGAAGGTTGCCGCGTTTTTAATGTCAAAATGGCTGCGGTCTGAGCAATCCCACATTGTGGCGATCACCGGCAGCAGAGACTTTATCGGGGAGCAGGAGCGGATTGAGGGTTTCGAACGCGCCATTCAGCAGTTTGCGCCGCAGCATCGGGTCAGCGTGGTGGCGGGTGGTTATGGCATCGATCCGTTGATGTACCAGTCACTTAAACATTTTCTGCAGGCGCACCCGGACACGGACGCGGTCTACACGGTCGGCGGCGGTAATCCGGGTATCTTACGGGCTTTTGACGAGCTTAACCGGCCGGTTAACGCCTTTATCGGACACGATCTTGATCGGGAAAACCGCGCGCTGCTGCAGGCGGGTAAAATTGATGCGCTGATCGAACATAATTTACAGCTTGATGCACAGCACGCCTTCAGAACGCTGCTGGAATTTCACGGTTTTCTGCCTGCCTCCGCACCCGCTGCGCCCTATTCAAAAATCAATATTATTACCCGCTATAACATGACGACCTGAGGCTGACAGCCGTAATGCGCCTGATGATTAATGAATACTGCTCATAAACGCTTGCGGGTTATGCTGGCTAATCAGCAGGCGTCCGGGTTGCTAAACTTCGGGACATCACATGATGAGTGGAGAACAAAATGAAGATTATCGCTAACGGCTCCCTGCCTTCACGCCAGGGCCCTGCTGACTATTTCACCGGCACGGTGCGGATTGACGCCCCATTCCAGGCAGACGCACCGGCACGAGTCGGTGGCGCAACCGTCACGTTTGAACCAGGTGCGCGCACTGTCTGGCACACGCATCCGCTGGGCCAGACCCTGATTATCACCCAGGGTCAGGGCTGGATTCAGTGTGAGGGCGAAGCGATTCGGGTCATGAATACCGGCGACATCGTCTGGATACCGGAGAATGTGAAGCACTGGCACGGCGCAACCCCGGACAACGCCATGACCCATATTGCCATCGCGGAATCCGTTAACGGCAGCCCGGTGGACTGGCTGGAACCGGTCACTGACCAGCAGTATCAAAAATAAGCCCATCACGTCCGTTACGGCGGGCGTGCTGCTCTTCTTGCCACGCTGTCACAACTTTACGTGATCGATCAGCGCGCGTAGCTTGGGTGCCAGATTCTTCCGGCTGGGGAAGTAGAGGTAAAAACCGGCAAATGCGGGCAACCAGTCATCCAGCAGCGTCACCAGCTCCCCGCGCGCAATATAAGGCTGAAACGTCTCTTCCATACCGAAACTGATGCCGCCGCCGGCACAGGCGGTGCGGATCATCACCCCCATATCGTTGGTGGTCAGCTGCGGATTAACCGCCACTTCAAATTCACGCCCCTGCTCAGCAAATTCCCAGCGATAAGGCGACAGGCCCGGCCCTTTCCGCCAGCCGATACAGCAATGCTGGATCAGTTCATGCGGATGCTGCGGCGTGCCCTGGCGGGCCAGGTAAGCAGGCGATGCCACCGCCACCTGGCGCTGAGCGCGGGATACCGGTACCGCAATCATATCCTGCGCGATCACCTCACCCAGCCGGACACCCGCGTCGTAGCCCTGTTCGACAATATCAAATTCCTCATCCGTGACGGTGATATCCAGCTCAATCTGCGGATAAGCGCGGATAAAGCTCGCCAGCAGTTCACCACTCAGCATTCGCTCAGCAATGGATGAGATCGCCAGCCGTAACTGTCCACGCGGAACGGCGGCCAGTTCAGCGATATCGGTGACGGCGCGGTTCAGTTGATTGATCGCCGGTGCTACCTCGTTATAGAGCCGTTGCCCCGCTTCGGTGAGCTGAACGCTGCGGGTCGTCCTCTGCATCAGCGTCAGGTTCAGCCGGTCTTCCAGCCGCCGTAGCGTCTGGCTGATGGCCGGACGGGTAACACCCAGTTGCTCAGCCGCCAGACGAAAATTACGCGTCTGCGCCACAATGACAAACACTTCCAGCGCATTTTTATCGGTCATCATTGATTAGTTGTAGTTACCAGTTCATGAAGCAGCAGGTGGATTATCTTTATAGCCTAACCGTCGTAGCATCTCCAGCTACACCACAACAGGAGAAACAATATGACGAAGAAAGTGATTTTAATTACCGGTGCATCAAGCGGCATTGGTGCGGGTATCGCCCGTGAACTGGCGAAAACCGGGGCAACACTGCTGCTGGGCGCCCGGCGCGAAGAGCGGCTTCACGCACTGGCCGACGCGTTGCGATTCGACGGGGCTGAAGTGGCGGTTAAAGCGCTGGATGTGACGCAGCGTGAGCAGGTGGATCAGTTTGTTGAGTTCGCTCTGGAACAGTGGGGTCGGGTCGATGTGATGATCAACAACGCGGGCATTATGCCGCTGTCACCGATGGCTTCGTTGCGGGTAGAGGAGTGGGATCGGATGATTGATGTCAACATCAGAGGCGTGCTGTATGGCATTGCCACTGTGCTGCCGCCGATGCTGGCCCGCCACTCCGGACACATCATCAACATCGCCTCAATTGGGGCGCTGGCGGTTTCACCGACTGCGGCGGTTTATTGTGCCACTAAGTATGCGGTGCGGGCGATATCCGATGGGTTACGTCAGGAGAACAGCCAGCTTCGCGTGACCTGTGTGCATCCGGGCGTGGTTGAAAGTGAACTGGCTGACACCATCACTGACCCGACCGCCGCGCAGGCAATGGCCGACTATCGGGCGATAGCCCTGCAACCCGAGGCGATTGGGCGCGCGGTACGTTATGCCATTGAGCAGCCGGATGAGGTAGACGTGAATGAAATCGTGGTGCGGCCGACCCGCACAGTGCAGTGATCGCTGGCCCGATGCCGGCTGGCATCGGGCCGCTGTGGCGGTAGATCAGTAAAAGCTCCTGCGGGATCGCTGAACGGTAATGGCGATAGCGCCCAGCGCCACCACCATCAGGAATAGCCCCAATCCGATCATCGCGTTAAAACCGTAGCTTTTGAACAGCAGCAGACCGGCAATACAGCCAATAAGAAACGAAAACACCGTGGTCAGATGGGTATGCAGCACCTTCTGGAAAAAACGCCGTTCGCCACTTTCGTCATGCGACACATGCGAGGAGAGCCACGACCCAAGCGCAATACCGGCATCGGTTAATGTGCCGGTGATATGCGTCGATCGGACACGACCATTTGAGAGCTGGGTCGAAGTGGCATTATGAATCCCCATCAGGAATCCCAGCAAAACCAGCACTTCACCGTTGAAGCGTGGCGTAAAAAACATCGTTTCAAAGATCGAGGCTGCGGTCAGCGCGACCCCTTCGGCCAGAATGATCAGACAAAAAATAGTGCGCAGCTTATGCTTCTGGCCGATGATGACCGCCAGGCGGGCCACGGTACAACCCATCACAAAGGCGGTGATCAGCGCCAGTAAAAACAGTAGCGTATGCAGATCGCTGGTGGTGACTTCAGTAGATATCTGCGAAGTGTTACCGGTCATGTGCGACGGGAAAAACCCGAAGGCACCCAGCGCCATCGCGTTAAGGATGCCAGCGGTGGTGGCGAGTACCAGCGCCAGCAGGCGATCTTCGGTATGCGATCTTACTTTCTTCTTTTTTATCAGCACAGGTTTCCCCACATCAGGTTAAGGCAGAACGGTGTTTACCGTCTCAAGCATACAGCCTGATGAGAAATAATCCTGTCAGAAGCAGATTACTCCGATGAATTAAGCTATTAATTTTGCTGATTTTTATAAAGCTGCTTCAGTTTACTTTTATAAGTGTCAACAACGTGATTATTCACCATGACAAAGGGAGGTTTAGCGCCACCCTTTATCAGACCGCCGGCCGTTAATCGACAATAAACAACCGCGCGCCCACCGGCGTCGAAGAGCGATGCGGTTCGGCATCATCTGCCACCTGATAACTGACGCCCGGCGTCAGCACAAAGCGACGACCGTCGGCCAGTTCGGTATGCAGCTCGCCAGCGAGACACAGCAGAATGTGACCTTTGATACACCAGTGATCGGCGAGATATCCCGGTGAGTAATCCACGATCCTGACGCGAATAGCATTAAACTGCGCGGTGCACCAGATAGCCTGGCCCTGTTCACCGGGATGAACGGTTTCATCAATCAAATCCCAATGGGTGAGTCCAAACGGCAAATTTTCTATTTTCATGGGTGCTCCGGGTAAATGGGCAGTGAGCCTGCCGCAGTAAAGAGAAACCGCTATTTCAGCGCCTGGATGACCGCTTCTTCGGCGTGAATCAGGGTGGTATCAAATAACGGGACGCTGGCATCACTCTCATCCACCAGCAGGGTGATTTCAGTGCAACCCAGAATAATCGCCTGTGCGCCCTCCTCCACCAGCCGCTGCATAATCTGCTGAAAGCGATGGCGGGAAACCGGATTGATAGTGCCAAGGCAGAGTTCCTGGTAGATCACCTGATGGACAAAAACGCGGTCCTCCTCATCCGGAATGATCACCTCCAGATCACATTGCGCTTCCAGCCGCCCGCGATAAAACGCCTGTTCCATAGTGAACCGGGTCGCCAGCAAGCCTACCTTGCTGAAGCCGGCCTGACGGATACGCTGCCCGGTCGCATCCGCGATGTGTAACAGCGGCAGGGAGGTGGCCGCACTGATTTGCGCGGCCACTTTGTGCATGGTGTTGGTACAGAGCACGATAAATTCTGCCCCGGCACACTCCAGACTGCGTGCCGCCGCGGCCAGTCGTTCACCCGCCTGCTGCCATTCCCCGGCCGCCTGAAGTTGTTCAATCGGTTCAAAATCGACGCTGTACAGCACCAGCTGCGCCGAATGCAACCCGCCCAGCCGCTGTTTAACCTGCTGATTAATGATGCGATAGTAGAGCGCGGTTGACTCCCACGACATACCGCCTAACAAACCGATGACTTTCATTGCCGCTCCTGATTAATTGCCTGCTTTCCAGCATGCCAGACGACAATCATTTTGTCGGCATCTGCTGCAGGCCCTTCAGCCCGACAGCGGTCGGAACCGCCAGGCGATCACCATCAGCACCACTACCCCGACGCTCATGATCAGCCAGGCACCGGTCAGTGATGCGCCGCTGTCACGTACCCAGCCCGCCACCAGCGGCATCACGGCGGCAATCAGATAGCCGCCGCCCTGCACCCGTGATAACAGCACGCCCGCTTCTCTGGCATTTCGGGCATGATCCAGCGTGACGATCAGCGACAGCGGAAACAGCGCACCGATGCCGCTGCCGAGTAGCAGCGTCGACAGCACCGGCATCGCGCCAGGTGCCACAATCAGACTGAGCAGGCCAGCCAGCAACAGGGCCAGCACCAGCAGCAGTAACCAGCGACGATCGGGAAAACGGTGCTGAACCGCCGAGATCACCAGACCGGCCACCACTTCCGTCAGCGTCAGCCCGGCGAGCAGAAAGCCGCTGTTGCGGGCGCTCCAGCCCGCCTGGATATAAAATGGCGGCAGCCATGCCAGCACCAGCGTGTAAGCCCCGGTCCCGATACCAAAGAACAGCAACAGTAAACAGGTTCGCGCCGTGGGCAGCGCAACCGCAGCGGGTGCCGGATGGTTAACCGGCCCGCGTGGATTCACTGACAACCAGAGAAGTAAGGTAAAGATCGACAGCCCACCGGCAATCGCCAGCGCTGAGCGTAAACCGAGCAGCGAAAACAGCGGCTCAGCGCTGGCCGCCATCAATGCCGCACCAGCCATAATGCCAGTGCTGAACAGCGCCATCAGCGTGGGTGCCGCACCAGTGTAACGCTGGCGGATCAGTGCTGGCATCAGCGCCTGGATCACGCCAATTCCGGCCCCGCCAGCCAGGGCGGTGAGGATCAGCTGCGGTGGCGAAAGTGCATAACCGCGCCAGAGCGCGGCCAGCGCCAGGCAGAGCAGTCCTGCCGCAATCCCCGGTACGGTCCCGATCCGCGCCAGCAGCCAGGGTCCCGCCAGGGCTGCGAGGCCCATCATCGCCACCGGCAGGGTGGTCAGCAGGCTGAACGCCGTCGCCGACAGACCCGCCTGCTGTTGCAACGCCGGAAACAGTGGGCCGATAATCGCCAGCATCGGGCGCAGATTCAGCCCGACAACAAAGACGATCAGTGCGAATATAGCGGGAAACAACAGGGTGTTCTTCATAGCCGGCTCCGTGCAGAGGATAGACGCTGACAGCAACAGGCTGTCACTATTTATCTTAACGTTAAGATAAAACAGGTCCGGCAGTAAGGGGCTGAGCACAACCTGACAACATAACCACACAGTAAGCAGGTAAATCATGCAGGACCATATCGATTTTGTCGTCAGCCAGTGGGACAACGCGATGCCAGAGCTGGATGCCTCATCAATGCGCATCATGGGCCGAATGCTGCGCCTGATGAAACATCTGGCAAAAGCCCGCAGTCAGGCGCTGGAGCCTTTCGATTTCCATGACGGTGAGTTTGATGTGCTGGCGACACTGCGCCGGGCCGGCACGCCGTACTGCCTGTCACCCACCCAGCTTTATACCTCGCTGCTGGTGACCTCCGGTGCCATGACCCATCGCCTGAAACGGCTGGAACAGCGCGGTTTGATTGCGCGGGTTGCGTCACCCGACGACAAGCGCAGCACGTTGGTGGGGCTGACGCCGCAGGGTCAGCGCTGTATTGAGCAGGCGCTGGCGGTGCATACGGCGACTCAGAATGCGGTGCTGGCTCCGCTGACGGCGGCAGAACGCGCGGCCCTGGAAGGAATGCTGAAAACTCTGCTGCTGGCATTTCCCGGTGAAACGCTGGCCGCCGCGGAAAATGATTAACGCTGCAGTTCGGCGACCGTCATGGTGAACACCACCGGATGTTGATCGGCGCTGGCGTAGGCGTGTGGCATATCGGTACGCGCCACCGCTGCGCAACCTGGCTGAACGACTAACGTCTGGTCGCCGACGGTTAACGCCAGCGTACCTTCTTCAACATGCAGCAGTTCCAGCGTCCCGGCGGAATGTCCCGCCGAGCTAAACCTTTCACCGGCAAACATCTGCCAGCGCCACAGTTCAATCATGTCAGGACCGCGGGTGCCAGCCAGCAGTTGCGCACTCCCGCCCTGCTCGCCGCGCCACAAGGTGGGCATTGCGCTTTTATCAATCAGCCAGGCGGCAGGCGCATGCGTGACATTGACGATATCTGCCACCGAGACGCCGAGCGCAGCGGCAATCCGGCACAAAATCGCAATGCTGGGATTGGCTTCGCCTTTCTCGATCTCCACCAGCATCCCTTTACTGACGCCCGCCCGGCGGGATAATTCATCCAGCGAGAGTTTCTGGCTTTTACGCCAGCTTTTGATGCTTTCCGAGACAGCCTGATTGACGCTGGCTACGTCAGCACCCGCATCGGTCGATATATTGACTTTTTTGGTCATCGGTCATTACTATGAAATAAATTAGTCACTGAGAGATTATCCAATGTTATCTGTTGATCCGTCAATCGACCCGGCCGTATTTGCGCTGGCACCCGGCTTTCGCGCCATGAGTATTGTGGTGGAAGCCGCGCCAGTCACCCATCCTGAGATTGCGCAACAGGCGCTGCAAAAGGCGTGCCGCCAGGTGCTGGAACAGGATGTTGAATGGGCTGACGCCCATCTCGCGGCCTGGGCGACGGTATTCAAAGCCTTTGGTGCCAAAGCGAAACGGACTCCCTGCTCGGCAGACGCGCTGCGCAAGCGGGTCCTGCGGGATGGCGGGATGCCAGCGATCGATCCGGTTGTCGATCTCTATAATGCCATCAGCATTCAGTACGCGCTGCCGGTCGGCGGGGAAAATATTGCCGCCTACGTTGGTGCGCCGCGCCTGGCGATCGCGGATGGCAGCGAGTCGTTTGATACGGTTAAAGAGGGCGAAGTGGTCTTTGAATCGCCGGAGCCAGGAGAAGTGATCTGGCGCGACGATCAGGGCATCACCTGCCGTCGCTGGAACTGGCGTCAGGGCGTCAGAACCCGGCTGGATGCGCAGGCGCGTCAGATGTGGTTTATCCTTGAAAGCCTGCCGGAAATGCCGCTGACCGCGCTGCAACAGGCCAGTGATGATCTGGTTTCCGGCCTGCAACAGATGATGCCAGATGCGCAGATCAGCGCCAGGCTGATTGACGCAACGACCGCATAACCCAGCGCTAAACCGCTGCTCAACGCCAGGAAAACGAGGTTAACGACGCGCCGGAACTATGGCAGGATACGCGCCCTCTGTCCGGTGTAGATCTGACAGACCTCTTTGGCCGATAACAGGTGGCGGTGTTGATGAAAGCGAAACTTAAATGGATGATTCCTCTGCTGGCGGTGCTGGCACTGGCGGGCTGGTGGCTGATGCCACACTTCAGCAGCGAAGATAAAGCCTATTACGTTGCGGTGTTCTGCGGCATCGATCATCATGATCAGCAGCAGTTTATTCCACAGATGCAGCAGATCGTTGAGGGCAGTAACTCTGACTATGCGCTGCAGAAGATAACATTTAAACCGGCGCTGGCCCGTCAGGTGATTCACGACTGGCAACAGCTATCACCGGATGCGCAACGGCAGGCGGCCGCTGATCACCTCATCTGTCAGCAGCGGCTGACCCACTAAAGCGGACGGACGGTGCCTGCCTGCACTGACTCAGGCCTGAAGGAGAGATCATGCCGCAACCTGAACGTAAAAATTATCCGCAACTCGGCGAGGTGAAAGCGCCTTATGTCCATGCGGTGAAACATGGTGATACGCTGTACGTTTCCGGCCTCACCGCCTTTGGGACGCCGGCTCAGCACAGCGGCATAGCGCAGCAGGCGGAAGCGATCTTTTCCCAACTGGAGTTGATCGCCGCGGCTGAGCAGACGTCGCTGGCTTCACTGATTAAGGTGACCATTTTCATCACCGCATTCAGCGACATTGAGGCATTACGCGAAGTCCTGTTCCGCTACTATGGCGCTCATCTGCCTGCCAGTTCGCTGGTGCAGGTCAGTGGTCTTTTCTCGGCGGATTTACGGATTGAGATTGAGGCGATTCTCGCGCTGTGACCCTCTCATCCTGGAGAGCAACCTGTTCCGATGCAGATCGATTATAGCGGTTTCATTGTTGCCATCTTACCGATAGCGCTGTCACCGGGAGCCAGTTTTACGCTTGCCATTAACAGTGCGCTGGCCGAAGGCTGGCGCGGCGTCGCGACGATTATTCTGGGTACCGCACTGGGGATCTATTGCCACGCCCTGCTGGTTGGATTAGGCGTTTCGTCAATGCTGATGGCTTTACCCTCTCTGTTTCATATTCTGCAGATTGCCGGCACCCTTTATCTGCTGTGGCTGGGCAGCCAGTTAATCATCAGCGGAGTGCGGGCCCGCCATCAGGCTGACAGCCCCGACCCGCAGCCGGTTACGCTTTCTCAGGCTTTACTGGCGAACCTGCTCAATCCTAAAGCCATTCTGCTCTACCTGACCGTAGTATCGCGCTTTACCAGCCAGACCGGCAATGTACGCGATTTTATGCTGCTGGCCTCGGTGCATATTGTGATCATGGCGGGGTGGCTCAGCGGTGCCAGCCAGCTGTTGATGACCTCAACCCGCGCCATCAGCACCTTTGCCCTGCGTAAATATATCAATACCCTGGGCGGAATCGTGCTGCTGGCTATCGCCCTATCCGGTCTGATCCCCTGACGCCGCCGCACCGCGTGCCAGATAACCGATACGATAAACGTCCTGTTCACCGGCCGGACGCCCGGCTGACGCCGTGACGGTCACTCCCTGCCAGCGGCTCACATCCCAGGCGCAAAAGCCGGTTTCATTCGCCAGATCGGCCAGGCAACTGTGCGGAGCGATCGCCCAGCGGCGCAGGGCGATAAAGCGCGCCTGGTCAAGATTGTCCGGCACCCCATCCGCATTCAGCGCCAGCCAGCTCTCTATCACCGGCCAGCCAAAGTCATCCACCAGGCGCTGAAATCCCGCGCTTTGCAGGAAACGCTGCATGGCTGACGCATCCTGCCAGAAATAGAGCGGCGCATAACGATTTTCTGCCATCGCCAGTTCCTCATCATCCCGCCGGGCATAGAGAAAAGCCTTGGCGATCAGACCCGGAAACCCGTTCAGCCTCGCGCCGTTCAGCCGGATACGCTGCTCAATCGTCGTCATCGGGTAATCTGCCGGCAGCGTAAAGCGGTAATGCATCACGATCATGACGTCACCTCCGCTAACATTCTGCCGCCGCTGAAGCTCCAGTCTTCACTGCTGTTGAACTGGATGATGACCATCACGTCATCGGGATCGACTCCCAGCGTGGCCTGCAATGCGGCGCAAAGCTGCTGATAAAAGCGCTGCTTCTGCTGCCGGGTGCGTGGCCGACCGGCGGTAACCCGAAACAGGATGAAGGCTTCGCTGCGCCCTTTGCTCAGGTAGTGACGATCAAAAATTCGCTGGTGGGCCGGCAGCACCTCAAACAGCTGAAAACAGTCGTCAACCGGCACCGCAAATTCCGCCACCAGCGTCTGATGCAGCAGCGCGGAGATCTGCTGTAAGCTGGCCTCACTGTAAGCCTGGCCGAGGGTGATACGGGTTAAGGGCATCAGTTGTTCTCCTCAAGGTAGCTCAGCGCCGTCACCGCCGCGGGCCAGCCAGCGTAAAACGCCAGATGGGTGAAGCCTTCGATCAGCTCCTCCTGCGTCAGCCCATTTTTTCGCGCGAAATCAATATGCCAGGGCAACTGCGCGACCCGGCCCAGCGCGGTTAGCGTCGCCAGCGTCAGCAGGCTGCGTTCCCGTGCGGAGAGCACGCCGCGCTGCCAGATATCATCAAACAGCACCTGCTGCGTCAGTTCAGCCAGTTTCGGGGCCCGACGGGCCAGCGTTTCGCGATCCAGAATCTCTTTCATTTTTTCTCTCCAGTGCAGATGGACAGAGTGTCGCGCAGCGCTATAATCCTGAAAATCAAATTAATCAGCATCAACCATCCACTTATACAGGATGATTATGAACCGGGTTCCCGAGTCACTGGATATGGACGCGCTGCGTAGCTTTGTTACCGGCATTGAAGCGGGTAGCTTTGCCCTGGCAGCCCGGCATTTATGCCGTTCAACCTCAGCGGTCAGTGCGCAGCTCAAAAAGCTGGAGCAGCAATGCGGTACTGCACTGGTCAGAAAGCAAGGTCGGCATCAGCAACTCACCGATAGCGGTGAGCTGCTGATGAGTTACGCCAAACGTCTGCTGACGCTGAACGATGAGACGTTGCGCGCAGTCAGAGGTGACGGGCTGAAGGGTGAAATCCGTATCGGGATGCAGGAAGATTTTGGTGAGTCATTGATGCCTGAGGTACTGGGCGCGTTTAGTCGTCAGCATCCCGGCGTCACCATTACCGCGCAGGTTGACAGAAACCAGAGGCTGCTCAGCGCAATGGCCTGTCATCAACTTGATATGGCGCTGGTGTGGCAGGCCGCACCGCACGCCAATAGCAGGCTGATCGGTGACTGTCCACTAGCCTGGATACATCATGCTGATTTTGATCTGGCCGCGCTGTTACACCGCGGCGATCCGCTGCCGCTGGTCGCCTTTGATGCGCCCTGCCTGATGCGATCGCGCGCCACCGCGTCGCTGGATGCTGCGGGAATACCCTGGCGTGTTGTCTTTACCAGTCACAGCCTGAGCGGCATCTGGGCAGCGCTGCAGGCTGGACTGGGCATCACGCTGCGCACCCGTGCCGGAATGCCGGAGACGCTGGTGACAGCATCACGTCATCTGCCAGCTGCTGGAGAGGTCGGCATTGCGCTGATCACCCCGGACGATACAGATGACCCGGCGCACGCCTTGCTGCAACAGTTGATCATTGAGGCCGCCTCTCCTTTTACCCAGAGATAAGCGGCCGGGTCAGGCAAACAGCCGCTGGATCAGTGACTGACAGTAGGCGGCGGTGATCTCCCGATCGTTAAACAGGATGTGATACATCACCGGTGCTACCACGCCATCAATCACCTGCGCGACGTCAAAGCCCGGCTCACCGCGCGCCAGCGCCCGGCTGTTCAGCGTCTCAAGATGCTGCACGGTATAGCCACAGCATTTCTGGCTGGCGTCGTCGCTGTAGCTGCCGATCACGTCGGCCAGCATCTGACGCCCTACTTTCGATGACATCTCCTCGACATACTGCAGTATGAAAGCCGTCAAATCGCTGACCATCTCACCGGTATCTTCCGGTTCAGCAATCGGCCGCATCCGGTCAACCGCAACGTCTGCCAGTAGCTGCGACAGGTCACCCCAGCGGCGATAAATTGTAGAAGGGGTAACCCCAGCCTGCTCAGCAATCATCGGCACGGTGATCACCGCGCGATCGGTGGTTTTAAGTAGCTGATTGACCGTTTTATGGACTTCAGCCTGGATTCGGGCGCTGCGGCCCCCCTGACGGATCATCTCCTTTGCCATCGGCTCCTCCTGGGATCGGATAGATTAATGCAAATATATTGCATTAACTGGTTGCCGGCAGTTTACCTTATCAGGCTACGGCTGTGCAGCAGGCAGCGGCTTAGCGGCCTGAAATGGCATGCGCCAGCTTCACAATGTCAGAATCTCTGAATAACCGACTGGCGCAGTGAGCGTCTGCACCGGCGTGCATGGAACCCACATTCGTCACTATCGCCACCGCACAGTCGGTTTGCTCAAACCACCAGGCGCAGGCGCTGTAGCCCAGCACATTGCCACCGTGACCGATAGCGGGCCCGTAAGCGGAGTCGGTTCTGAACAGGCTTAATCCCATCTGCGCTTCACCGGCGGCGCGCCAGCGTTGCATGTCGCGCAGACTTTGCCGATTGAGTAACGCGCCATTTTTCAGCGCCAGGATAAACGCCATCAACTCCCCGGCAGTAGAGACTATCCCGCCGGCTGCCCATTCAACCGAGAGACTGGCTGAAGAAACGTTGAGGATAGCGTTGTGCTCTGGTTGAAAACTCGCGGCGATGCCAGCGTTGCGGATGAAATCTGCGTTGCATCGGTGGTAGCGCGCGGCCATCTTCTGCGGTTGAGTGGGCGAAAAGCCGTCGAGCCGGGTTGCATTAAGCGCCAGCGGCCGGAAGATCCGCTGATCCAGTTCATCCTGCAACCTGTGGCCGGTCACGCGTTCGATCAACAACCCCAACAGGGTGAAATGGCTGTTTGAGTAATGAAAGTTTTCATCGGGCAGAGATAACGGCGGCTGGTCGCGAATATAGTCCAGTGACGCCTCAGGCTGCCAGAAGCGGTTCGCAATGAGATGCTTACCACGCGCAGCCTGAATCCACGCGGGCTGATCTTCCCAGCTCGCTATTCCGGCATAATGCGACAACAGTTGTCTGATCGTCGCGGCCTTTGCATTGGCGATACCCGACAGCGACGTCTCTTCCAGCCAGTCAGAAAGTCGATCGTCGAGCTGAATCTGTCGCTGTTCGGTGAGCTGAAGGATGATCACCGCAATAAACACTTTGGTAATGCTGCCAATGCCAAAGGCGGTATCGGGTGAATTTTCTACCCGGTTTCTGATGTCTGCATAGCCTGCGGCGTATTGCCAGATCAGGCGGTCTCCTTTTCCTATGGCGATTGAGATCGCCGGGAACGCCTCACGGGTCAGGTCGTCGAGTAAACGGCTGAGTTGATCGGTAAATGCTGTCATCGCTACGCCTTTTAATTTATTGAACAGATCCTCACAGAGCCGGTCTGGCGGCTTACAGGCAAACTGCCTTTCTGCGCGCGGCGCGCCACAGCAAACCAGCCGCTGAAAAGCGAGATCTTTTCCCGCCCGGACAATGCCCTCCGGTTTGACCCCGATCAGGTCACGACGCCCTCTTCAGGGGTAAATTCCGCGCGATTGTCCCGGATTAGCCCGGCGGAGAGGTGACCCGATTTCCTCTGCCGCTCAGGCTTCCGGAAACCACCGTTCGGTGCTTATGCTTTTCGCCCGGCGCGCTGATCGCCACTATGATTAACAGCGTGAGCGGTAAACAGACTCTTTTCAGCTGGCCAGACGGGCCATACTTCAAGGAAAACCCATGCGTATCAACGATTCTGCTCCTTCCACTGCGCGTTTTCATCTGCTGGCGTGGATGATGGTGATCAGCGCGCTGACCTGTAGCGTAACGCCTGCTCACGCCATCAGCCGCGCTTATCGCGCTCAGCTGGAGCGTAGCGGATGTACCCAGATGAGCGACGCCGCCGGTACCTGCGACATCAAAAAAACCAAAGCGCAGAATCAGGCAAACAGCGTCAATGCTCCTGCCTCCCGCCTGAAGATAGAGCAGCTGATCGGCAAATCGATTGATGTCGCCTCCGGTCAGCTGATTGCTGACGGCTGGAAAGCGAATGGAGGACGCTGGTATCACGATAATCGTGTTCTGACGCTGACCGTCGCCGATAACCTTATCACCGCGGTATCCCTGAAGAATGTCGGTCACGCCTCACTCACCCTGAGCAAAGAGTAAAGCAGAGAAGCGGATTACCCTGCCTGCACCCGATGGCTGGCGATATCCCGTCTGGGCGGATTGCCAAACAAGCGACTGTATTCGCGACTGAACTGAGAAGGACTCTCATAGCCGACGCGAAATGCAGCGCTGGCGACATCCAGATACTCATTTAACATCAGTCGCCTGGCTTCATTTAAGCGAAGCCATTTCTGATATTGCAGCGGGCTCATGCCGGAGAGCTGACGAAAATGCTGATGAAAGGTCGGTACGCTCATCTGCACCCGGCTTGCCAGCTCTTCAACGCGCAACGGTGATGGATAGTTCTGTTTCAGCCAGTCGATAGCTTTTGAAATCCGATATCCATGCCCATCCACCGCGGCAATCTGCCGCAAAATTGCGGCCTGATCGCTGAGCAACAAACGATAATGGATCTCACGCTGAATCAGCGGTGCCAGCACCGGAATGGCCTCTGGCTCGGTCAGTAACTCTGCCAGCCGACAAAATGGGGCCAGAATGGCCGCCGTCGCGCTGCCCAGCCCAACGCCCGTTCTGGCCCGCTGTACCGGTGGCGGCGGTAAATTCCCCTGGGATATCAGTTCCGCTAACAGCCGCTGGTCGAGACGGAGCGTCATGCCGAGGCAGGGCTGGCTGCGGCTGGCCTCAGTCACTTCAGAATTAGCCGGGATATTCAGCGAGGTCACCAGAAAGGAAGCGGTGTCATAGGGATACGCACTCCCGCCGACCCACATCCTTTTCGCGCCGCTGGCAACCAGCACCAGGCTGGGCGGGACCATACAGATCACCGGCGGTGCCGGCTCATCACGACGAAAAAGGCCGACGCCTTCAATCGCGGTCGGGTAATCCCCGGTACAGGCGGTTGATGCACCAATGATATGCCGTAATCGGGCCAGATAATCCTGCCTGCGTGCCTGCGGATCGGTGAGCGAGGTGATTGACATTATGATGCTCCACTGCATTTTTCTTCCGCGTTATAAGACACCATCCTTGCCGCAAAAGTAAACATGCTTCATAGGATCAGGCAAAAAATAGAGACAAATGGGTTACCCCTTCACGCCACACCCGCCGCATACTGATTGCACAGAATAAAGGGCGATCGGCGTTGCCTGTGTCAGGTTAACAGGCAACGGATGCGTTACCCGGTGTGAGGTGATTTCTGCACTGCACATCACCCCTATTTATTTTAATGGCAAGCAACAGGCAATTTTGTCTGCGCATCCGTTCCGGCGTCATTTTTTAATGCTGGCGCGTCACGTTATTTAACTTTGCGATCAACCTGAGTTCCGGGTTGGCCCGATCAGGATTACACCATGAAAAAAATCAGTTTAGCTTTAGCGCTCGCCATCAGTACAGTTTCATTTTCATCGCTCGCCCAGGATATGTCGCACGGCGCGGATAACTTTTATAAAAGCCGTGACGTCGCTCAGCAAAAAGTTTCATTCAATAATCAGTATCGAATGAAAATTGTCGGCAACCTGTTTACCCCGAAAAACTTTGACCCGAAGCGTCACTATGCCGCGATCGTGGTTGGTCATCCGATGGGGGCGGTGAAAGAACAAAGCTCCAGCCTCTATGCACAGAAACTGGCTGAACAGGGTTTTGTCACGCTGGCTATCGATCAGTCATTCTGGGGCGAGAGTGAAGGTGAACCGCGTAATGCGGTCGCGCCGGATATTTATGCCGAAGCATTCAGCGCAGCCGTCGACTTCCTCGGTACCCGACCCTTTGTCGATCGTGAACGCATCGGTGCGTTAGGTATCTGTGGCAGCGGCAGCTTCGTTATCAGCGCAGCGAAAATCGATCCGCGCATGAAAGCGATCGCCACGGTCAGCATGTATGACATGGGTGCCGCCAACCGCGACGCGCTGAATCATTCGCTTTCCGTCGCTCAGCGTAAACAGATAATTGCCCAGGCGGCACAGCAGCGCTACGCCGAGTTCAACGGCGCCGAGCCCGCCGTGGCAGGCGGCACCGATCTGAAACTGACCGCCGATACGCATCCGATTCAGCGTGAATTTTATGATTTTTATCGCACACCACGCGGTGAGTTTACGCCGGCAGGCGCCTCCGACCAGCGCACCACTAAGCCAACCATTACCAGCAACGTGAAATTCATGAACTTCTATCCGTTCAACGATATAGAAACCATCTCTCCGCGTCCGATGCTGTTTATCTCCGGCGATCAGGCGCATTCAAAAGAGTTTAGCGAGGCGGCGTATAAACGAGCGGGTCAGCCGAAAGAGCTTTACTGGGTTAAAAATGCCGGACATGTCGACCTCTACGACCGCACCGATCTGATTCCTTTTACCAAACTGGGCAGTTTCTTCCAGTCCAGCCTGAAATAAAGATGGCGATACGCCGCAGCGATAATGGCTGCGGCGTTTCACTCTGATGCATTTTACTGATCCCGGAATTATTCGGCTTTTTATTTCGAAGAAACCACGCATCAAAGGCGCTCATTCAAAGGTGAACGCTTTTTATTAATAAGCGATGGCAGTCACGCTTACATTCAGAATAAGGTCAACAAGGAGAAGGCTAATGATTAAAGAGAAAGTGATTATTATTACCGGTGCGTCATCCGGTATTGGTGAGGCGACAGCGAAATTGCTTGCCCGCCAAGGCGCCAGAGTGGTGCTGGGCGCCCGCCGTGAAGAGAATCTGAAGCGTATTACTGACGAAATCGTTGAGCAAGGTGGACAGGCCGTTTATCAGGTGCTGGACGTCACTCGCCAGGAAGAAAACGATCGCATCGTTAAACTGGCGCTGGAGACCTTTGGGCAAGTCGACGTGATCTTCCTTAACGCCGGGTTGATGCCCCTCTCTCCGCTCTCGGCGATGAAAACTGACGACTGGCATCAGATGATCGATGTGAATGTTAAAGGGGTGCTGAACGGCGTGGCGGCGGTGCTGCCACACTTTACGGCGCAGAAATCGGGACAGGTCATCGCGACCTCTTCCGTGGCCGGCCTGAAAGCCTATCCCGGCGGGGCGGTCTATGGTGGCACCAAATGGTTCGTGCGCGATTTTATGGAAGTGCTTAGGATGGAATCTGCGCTGGAAAAAACCCACATCCGCACCACGACGCTCTATCCTGCTGCGATCAACACTGAGTTGCTGTCGACCATCAGTGAAAAAGAGACGCGCGATCAGATGCAGGGACTGTATGACACCTATGGCATCCCACCGGAAAGAATTGCCAGCGTGGTCGCGTTTGCCATCGATCAGCCGGAAGACACCACCGTTAACGAGTTCACCATTGGCCCGGCAAACCAGCCCTGGTAACCGGCTCATGCGTAGCGTCACCTGCCGTCTCGCGGCAGCGGCCTCTGTCGCTGAACAGCGGTTAAGCCAGGTTCAGCGGCGGATTTCGGTTCCTAAAGGGAGTCAGAGATGCGATTACCCCTCAGATTAGTGACGCTCGGTTTGCTGAGTTTCGCGACATCCGGATTCGTCCAGCCTAAGGCGGTAGCCGCGACAGCGGCACCGGAAGAGAAAATGATAACAATGCGTATTGATCAACAACCTTTCACGCTTGTTCCGGCCGATAATGCGGCATCACGCGCGTTGATGAAACAGCTGCCGCTTAGCGTGGAAATGCATGAGCTGAACGGGAATGAAAAGTTCACCGATCTCACCTTCTCGTTACCGGTCGGCCCGGTTGTTACGGGCGAGATCAACGCCGGGGATGTCATGCTGTATGGCACCCATACCCTGGTGTTATTTTATCGATCTTTTCAGACCTCTTATCGCTACACGCGGATTGGCCGGATAGCCCATCCCGAAACGCTGGAGCAGCATGCGGGGATGAAAGCGGCGAACATTAGCGTGACGTTGTCACCCTAAACCACAGCGCGTTTCCCCTGACATAAGCGCCGGAGCCGGGTCCGGCGCTTATCCGTTATTTCTGTTCCACTGAATCGAGCGCCGCCTCAAGACGATCGGCCCAGCCGCGCGCGCCCTGCTGCCTGAAAACCGGCACCAGCTCTCGCAGTTGATCCCTGCTCAGTCCGACATTCAGGCTGATGCCGAGGTGCGCTTTTAGCTGTGGTTCCACCCCTTCCAGGGCGGCCAGCGTGCCGACCGTTGCCAGTTCGCGATTTTTCCAGCTCAGGTTATCGCGCTCAAAAATATCCCCGAACAGGTGTGACTGTAGGTAATCGTTCATCACCGGCGCGAAGTCAAACAGGGGTCCGGCTACCGGGCTGCCAACCAGCGCTGTCTGGTTGCGTTTACCGGCGGCAGGCATCGCCTCCGGCGTCGGAATCGGTCCTGGCTCACGACCTGGCGCATCCTGTTTGCCCTGTTGTCGCCGGGCTTCTGTGACTTTCATCAGTTCACCCAGCGCATTAAGACTGCGCGGAAAACCGGCATAGGCATAAAGCTGCACCAGCACCTCACGGCAGTCACTCAGGGTCAGCCCCTCATCCAGAGCGCGATTCAGCGCCGCGTTCAGTCCGGTCAGATCGCCTGTGGCAGCCCAGGCGGCGAGGGTCGCGATATTCTTCTGTTGCAGGGAGAGTGGCTCGGTCTGTTTCTGCATCTGTACCTCGATTTTTTTCCGTTCAGCCTCCGGGCTGGCTTCCGCCGCACCCAGCGACGGGGCCAGAGCCATGCAGAGTATCAGTGCGGTATTCATCTGTTTAATCATCATGTTGCCTCTTACGATTTGCCTGCTGCGCCATACTGCTCATCGCTGACCTTCTCCAGCCAGTTCACTACCCTGCCATCCAGCGCTTCCGCGATGGCGATATGAGACAGGCCTTGATGCGGAGTGGCTCCGTGCCAGTGTTTGACGCCAGCCGGAATCCAGACGATATCGCCCGGCCGGATTTCGCGCACCGGCTCTCCCCATGCCTGCACCCGACCCGCGCCAGCGGTCACAATCAGTGTCTGACCCAGAGGATGGGTATGCCATGCGGTGCGGGCAGCTGGCTCAAAGGTCACGGTAGCGCCACTGACCCGCGCAGGTGCGGTTGCCTGGAAAGGCGCATCAATTCGCACTGCGCCGGTGAAGGTATTAGCGGGTCCCTTAACCGAGGGTTTATCGCCGCTGTGGGACAGCGTCAACGATGCTTCCTTTTCCTGAGCGGAAACGGCTGAGATGGAGAGCGCAAGTGCAAACGCCATGACGGTGAGTTTCTTCATACGGCTCCTTACTGACCGGGGTTAAACCATTCAGAACGGTTGTCGCGTGCTCAGACGTTCTCTTGCGATGAGGTGACGCAACGGCACGGTTTGGGTTAGCGCGCTGAGATCACGGCCCGGCGGCGGACCCACTGCCGGACCGGATCGTCAGCGCTACGCAGGCTGCTGCAGGCCCTGCACAGCCAGGCCACGGCGAGCGGCCAGCACGGCAAACAGCGCAGAGAACAGCAGGATCACCACGCCAAAGGCAAACGGGCTCCACCAGCCAGCCGCGTCGAAGAGCTGACCACCGAGGCTGGCACCCAGCGTGATCGCCAGCTGGATCACTGCCACCATTAATCCGCCGCCCGCTTCAGCCTCTTCCGGCAGCGCGCGGCTGAGCCACAATCCCCAGGCGACGGGCGCTGGCGTGGCAATTAATCCCCACAGCGTTAACAGCAGGCCCGTTCCCCACAGGGAGTGCCCCTCCACGATCAGCAGACCGCCAATCAGCGCCATCGCCAGCGGGATCACCACCAGCCAGATAAACAGGCGGTGCGCCAGCAGGCGCCCGATAAACCAGGTTCCCACCAGACCGGCGGCACCCAGCAGCAGCAATATCAATGAGAGCGCATCCACGCTGGCACCGGTTACCGACTCCATAAAGGGGCGCAGATAGGTAAAGATGCTGAACTGCCCCATGAACAGAAACATAATGCCGGTCATTCCCAATGCGACATGCGGATGTCGCAGTAACCGCAGTGGGGATGCCGTAACCTTTGTCGTGGCACCTGATAGAGAAGGAATGCTGCGCCATTGCCAGATAAAAGCGACCAGCGCCAGCGGCACCACCATAAAAAAGACACCACGCCAGCCAATATACTGCCCGAGAAAACTGCCGAGCGGTGCCGCAACCGTGGCCGCCAGCGCGTTACCGCCATTGATCAGCGCCAGCCCTTTAGCCACCGAGTGGCGTGGAACCAGCCGCATCACCGTAGCGGTGGACATCGACCAGAATCCTCCAATAGCAACGCCCAGCAGCGCACGCCCCAGCATAAACATGACGCCATTTACGGCGAAGGTCACCACCAGACCAGAGAGCGCCAGTAACAGCGTAAAGGTTACCAGCACCTTTTTACGGTCGCGCTGACCGGTTAACGGGGTGTTAAGCAGGCTGGTGAGCACGGCAAAAAAGCCGCTGATCGAGATCGCCTGGCCTGCCTGTCCCTGACTGATGCTGAGATCGCTGGCAATGGGCGTCAGCAAGCTGACCGGCATAAATTCTGAGGCGATGAGTACCACCACGCCCAGCGCCATCGAAAAAATGGCACCCCAGGCAGCACGGTGAGGTTGCGCGGCAGAAGCCGCGTGAAGGTTAACTGAAGACATGTTCATTCCTGCTATGCAAAGACGTCAGCGATTTTATCCCGGAAGGAATGTTTTGATTAATAGCGGTAAACGGGATGCAATTGTGAGATAAATTCATCAATAGGTAGCCGACCGGGCTACGGCACGCAGAACGGCAGCCCATTAATCGCTGAAAAGAGTGCCATCTGCCTTGATCACGCGTCCGCCTGATACCCGCTGGCCTTCAGCGCTTTTGGTTAAATACCGTAACGGCGACAGGGAATGCGCTAAATAAGGTAAAACGGCGGGTTTGTTATGCTGGCAAAAATGAGCGGAATCATTAATCGTATAAGGCGCAATGCCCTGATGAAAGGATTTCTCAAATCATTCTGACCGCCGCCGAACAGCTGCGACTGACCGGAATCAACACGCTCAGTGCGGCCGGTTTAACGGAGCGATCCAGCCCCGTTTAAATAGCAGGGTGATGGCAGCTGGCACTCAGATCCGATAATCTGCAACGACTTGTGAATAGTCGTCACAAATAAAGACAGGATCTTATGAACGATATTCAGGCGTTTATCGCGGTAGCGCGCGAAAAAAGTTTTACTAAAGCCGCCGCAGGGCTCGGCGTCAGCCCTTCTGCGTTAAGTCACACCATCCGTAATCTTGAACAACGGATCGGGGTCCGGCTACTGGCGCGGACTACCCGCAATGTCGCCCCCACCGAAGCCGGTGAAAGATTGCTGAACGCGGTCGCGCCGTTATTTGAACAAATCAATGATGAAATTGAGCGCATCGGCGAATTACGCGATACCCCGGTGGGGAATATTCGTATTACCTGTTCAGATGATGCCGCCGAAGGTTTATTACGGCCAATGCTCCCGGCATTCCTGGAGAAGTATCCGGATATCAACGTTGAAATCTGTATTGACTACGGTTTTACCAACATCGTGTCTGAGCGATTTGATGCGGGCATCAGGCTGGGCGAATCGATCAGTAAGGATATGATCGCGGTGCGCATGGGCCCGGACTGGCGTCTGTCGGTAGTCGGTACGCCCGATTACTTTAACACCCATCCCGTACCGGTTATCCCGCAGGATCTGGCTCATCACCGTTGCATCAATATTCGTCACTCCCCGGTCGGCAGTATTTATGCCTGGGAGTTTGAGAAAGCGGGAAGGAAACTGAATATTCGGGTAAACGGACCGCTGATCTCCAACAGCATTGTCCATGTTCTGAATGGCGCACTGGACGGCATCGGCCTGGCTTATGTACCGGAATCAATGGCTAAGCCGCATATTGAACAAGGAAATCTGGTAGAGGTGCTGGCTGACTGGAGCCCGACATTTGAAGGGTTCCACCTCTATTATCCCAACCGCCGTCATACCTCTTCTGCTTTTGTTGCCTTTGTTGACGCTGTTCGATACCGCGGCAAAGCGTGACGGGATAAGGATGGCAGCATCAGACGAGCGCGGCAGGGAGATCATGACCCACGCCGCCCTCTCAATTACGAAATCCCTCATCAGTGATAAATAAAAAAAAGCCCGTCTTGACGGGCTGAACGCGAAGCGTTGCGTAAAAATCACACCACGATATCCTTCCACCACAGAAGACGTGAGTTTTACTGGATCGCTCTCCGTTAGATAACGGCATAACCTGTAACTCACGAGATCAATGGGTTAAATTACTGCCGGCCAAATAGCATACGAATAGCACGGTAATAGATCCTTTTCTCTTCCATGCTTTCACAAAGCTCAAGACGTTTGACTAATTTACAGCAAATAGTTTTACGGTTAATGACCTTATCCGAGCGCATTAATTCACAGACAATAGAGCCGATAATCAGTGACCGTACGACGTTTTCGTCACTGAGATTCATTTTCTCTAAAAATTGAGATAGCAGCTCACTATTATTATCTCGCATAGTTACCTCAACACGATTAAATAATCGCCACTGCTTTCCAGCCATGCAAAAAAGCAAAACACAACCCCGTTTTTTGCATGCGCTATTACTCACCTAATCAGGCAGAAAAATGAATTAAGCGACCAGCGGTTACTCATCCGACCTTTACTCTCACCCGGCCGCTTTTTCTGAAGGTGGCCTGCGGCTTATTTTTCCACCCAGCCGTCCCGCTTCAACAGCCCGCTCTGGATTATTTTTGAAGTTTCCCCCACTGATCTGTCCGCCTTTACGTCCCGCTTCACGCGCCCGCTCTGGATTTTCCGCAAAGTTGCCCGAACCACCACGCCGCCGTTGTTGCATAGCCTCACCTCATCTCTATTTACCAATAAAAAGAATTAATAAACCAATCACCCACTGGAATTAAATATTAATTCTCAATCGGATATTTTCAAGATAAATATTTAATGCCAAAACAAAGCCCAGCGGCATATTTTAATAGTTTTCAATATTACAAAAAAATAAACCCATCATCAAAATCAATGACTTGAAAAATTTATTTATACAAGGAGTCGACTGGCTGTATAAATTTGCAAAATGTGCGATATGTGATCTTAATCACATTTATCGATAAAGTCATTCTATGGCTTCGCTTATAAAAAATCCATTCTCAACTGGTGGGATTTTATTCCATCAACCCGATCGTTAGTAAATTGTTAATCAGGATTAATTGCTATAGACGCTATTTCGAAAATATCCACCGCTGCGGGTTCCTTTGATTTAAATCGTTATTAACGGACCGGCACAATCCGTCCAGTGTAAATCAGGGAAACGAGAGTCAGGGCATGAAGGCTCAGGGAGATAGCCTGGTGACTTTAATTATCTCTGGCACTGATTGCTTTCAACAAGCGGTAGTCACTCTTTTATCGATTCTCGCCCGTTAAGCGAACAAATCAGCGTGCGGCCAGGTTCATGGTGCAGGGTTCAGCAGAGCGACGGGAAAAAAGATGGCTGATTTCCCGGTCACAGCCCGATTCTAAACTTTTTTTCAGGCAGTCAGGTTTAACGCCGCCGTTGTTGGTCTGGAGAAGATGTTTTGCGGTTAATCAGAGGCGATGTCTGCCTGGCCTGAGGATCGCAGGATGCAAAAAGTCAGCACGGTAAGCCGCCGCTACGCCATGCCGGGGTTTGCAGGGTGATGATGACGCGCACCGTCAGTCAGAGCTGCCTGAGCATCGCAGCTAACTTTTCGAGTACGTAATCCGCCGCGCCTTCAAATCCACTGTTCTGGGCGACCACCTGTAAACCTTCCAGCATCAGGGTGATCTCTTTTGCCTGCGCCTCCGGCTGGCTGGCACCTGCACGGGCACACAGCGCCACCAGCCGGTGAAATTGCCGCTGCTTATGCGCAAAAATAGCCTCTCTGACCTCGGGATACTGGCCGGTGGTTTCAGCCAGCGTATTGGTAAACGGGCAGCCTCGCTTTAGCGATCCGCTGAGATTGCCGACAATAAACTGACCAAATCCCAGAATCTGCGCTGCCGGATCGCCAGGAGTCTGCGCTTCAAGCCGATCAAAAACCTGACTGTAGTCCTCTATCAATAATTCGATCCACGCCAGCACCAGGGATTCTTTGGAGGAAAAATGACGATACAGCGTCATCTTGGTGGATTCGGCTCTCTCTGCAATGGCATCTACCGTCACACGGTTAATACCGTCCTGATAAAAAAGCGTTTCAGCCGCCTGAAGAATGCGTTCTCGCGGCGGCAGTCGCGGCTGAGTCTCTCTCGGCATAAATCCCCCTTGCAGCGATACTGGTTAGTATAATACGATACCAATCGGTATCATTTGATACTAACCAGTATACACGCGTGCCTGCTGCTGGTCTTGCCTGACTAACCGGAATCCTATGAAAATTTCAGAATATATCGCCTGTGATGCCACTGATCTCGCCCGATTGATTGCCCAGGGCGAGATAACTGCCGCAGAAGTTAAAGAGGTCGCAGTGAACGCGATCAACAAGGTTAACGGCAGGATCAATGCCGTCATTGAAGTCTGGCAGCAGGAAGAGAGCCAGCCGCAAGGGCCGTTTCAGGGTGTCCCGATGCTGGTAAAAGATCTGGGCATTGCTGTCAAAGGACAACGCAACGAACTGGGTAGCCGGCTGGCGGCAGGCTACCTCTCCCCTCACGATTCCCATCTCGCACAGCGAATGCGGCGCGCCGGTCTGATGTTACTCGGCCGCACCACGACGCCTGAACTCGCTACCAGCACCACGACCGAATCGCAATTTCACGGCGCAACCGCGAATCCGTGGAATCCCGCCTTCAGTGCTGGCGGCTCAAGCGGCGGTTCGGCGGCAGCCGTTGCTGCCGGTATGGTGCCGGCCGCGCACGCAACGGACGGCGGAGGATCGATTCGCGTACCGGCGTCAGCGAATGGACTGTTCGGCTTAAAGCCCAGCCGCGGGCGCATCAGCATGGGACCGGACGTGGATGAAGTCTGGTCCGGGCTGGCGGTGCAGGGTTTTATCAGCCGGACGGTGCGCGATAATGCAGCGCTGCTGGATGCGGTACAGGGCAACCAGGCGGGCGATCCCTTTATTATCGCCTCTGCTGCGCCGAGTCTGCGCGACTGTGTCGGGCAGGCCCCCAACCCGCTAAGAATCGGGGTGATGGCACATCCGCTTAATGGCGCACGCAGTGAGCCGCAGGTGGTTGAGGCGCTGCAACAGACTGTCGGGCGGCTGATTTCGCTGGGCCATCAGGTTGAAGAGGTGTCGCTGGAGATCGGCAGCTGGGACGCATTCGTTGAGATGAACGCGCGATTCTGGGCAGCCAATACCGCGGCATGGATCGATGCGCTGGCCTCAGCGATGAACAGACCGGTAAATGACGATACGCTGGAGCCGACAAATCTGGCGCTGTGGCGACTGGGTCATGAACTTACCGCCACCGATATGATCACCGCAATGCAGATGCGTAACAGCGTCACGCAGAAAATGGCGCAGTTTTATCAGCAATACGATCTGTTACTGACGCCGGTTTTGCCAGCCTCTCCCGCTCTGCTGGGGGAATATCATCGTCATCAGCAACAGCTGGATGGACGCGGCTGGATGCATCACGTCTTCGATCAGTCGCCCTTTACCGCGCTGGCTAATGTCTGCGGCACGCCAGCCATGTCGGTGCCATTGGGTTTCAATCCGGTGAATAACCTGCCGATGGGGATGCAATTTTTGGCCGGTTTCAATCAGGAAGGGCTGTTGTTCAGTCTCGCTGGTCAGCTGGAGCGTGCATTCCCGTGGCATCAGCGAAAGCCGGCAATCCGGGCCGGTGATTGATGCCCGCTGCGCTCAACAGAGGATCGCTTTGGCGGTAAAGCAGAGGCGTATCGGCGCACTAAAATGCCCCAGCAGAAGCAGAGTGATCCCTGCTTCTGCTGGTTATAACGGCAATTAGTGAGATAACGTTTTTGCGGCGTCTTCGATAATGGCGGCAATCTTTTTCGGTTGTGAAGCATAAATAGCGTGGTTACCTTTCAATTCGGTCACCTTGCTGTTGGCACGCTTCGCCATAAAGCGTTCCAGTTCAGGATTGATCGCCCGATCCTCAGTGGCGACGACCGCCCAGCTTGGTTTGGTTTTCCATGCCGGTGCGCCAGCCGCCGCACTGAATGCCGCTACCGCAGGCATCACCTGAGAGCGCGCCAGCAGGTCCGTTTCTTTTACCGGTAAATCGGCGGCAAAATCAGCGTGGAAAGAGGCGGGTTGCAGATAGAGGAAATGATCGTCCGTTTCGGCGATAGAGTGCGCAGCGGGCGGATATTTTTTTGCCAGGCTCAGCAATGAATCGCCTGCATCGGGCTCCATCGCCGCAATGTAGACCAGTCCCGCGACAGAAGGATCGTTACCCGCATCGCTGATGATCATCCCACCGTAGCTGTGTCCCACCAGCAGCGTTTTACCGGTCTGCATTTTCAGTACGCGTCGGGTCGCAGCGACGTCATCCGCCAGTGAGGTCTGCGGCTCCTGCACGATAGAGACGTTATAGCCCGCTTTACCCAGCATTCTGGCAATCGGATTCCAGCCAGATCCATCAACAAACGCACCGTGTACCAGCACAATATTTTTTACCGGTTCCGCTACTGAGGTAGCAGCATAGAGAGATATAACCAGACCTAACGCGATAGAGACCATTGATTTATTAAACATTTTATTCACCTTATCCGTTTCAGATTTGTTTTCAGGGCGTGACCTCTCCAGGCCGTGACGGTTTCGTCTTATCGGCCTTATGATCATCAACCCGTTTTTAACGTTGTGTGTTCGCACGGCGCGCCTGACCCGATACGGCGTTGGTTGGCGTCAGCGTGCCTTTCAGGAAAGCCCGGTCAGAGCGGATCTTTCGCCCAGACCGCCTGAGCATTGGTAAATTCGCGCAGACCGAAATGGGAGAGTTCCCGACCGTAGCCGCTCTTTTTCACGCCACCAACAGGAATGCGGGCGTTGGTTGCGGAGAAGCCATTAATAAACACCCCGCCGGTTTCCATACGGCGAGCCAGCCGTTGTCCTCGCGTGATGTCGCCGGTCCAGAGATTGCCACCCAGCCCATAATCACTGTTGTTCGCCAGTTCAATGGCATGTTCAGCATTTTTCGCCACCGAGATGGCCGCAACAGGCCCAAAGGTTTCCTCATCAAAGGCCGCCATACCCGGCACCACATCAGCCAGCACCGTCGGAGCATAAAAGTTGCCGCTCCCTTCCAGTTTTCTGCCACCCAGCAGCAGCGTGGCGCCAGCGGCCAGGGTGCGTTCGACCTGATCATGCAGTTCATCACGCAGATCTTTTCTGGCCATCGGTCCTACCTGGGTCTGCGGGTCCCGCGGATCGCCCACTTTCAGCTCACTGACCGCCCTGACGAACTTGCGGGTAAACTCATCAGCAATCGGTGCTTCCAGAATGAACCGCTTCGCAGCCAGACAGACCTGCCCGGCATTCTGGAAACGTGCCTCAACCGCCGCCTTCACCGCCCGATCGATGTTGGCATCGGCCAGTACGATAAATGCATCCGAACCGCCCAGCTCAAGCAGGCTTTTTTTCAGCGCCCGGCCCGCAATAGCCGCAACTGCAGAACCGGCCCGCAGACTGCCGGTTAAGGTCACCGCTGCAACACGATCATCTTCAATGACCCGTGCAACCGTTTCGTTGTCGGCAACCAGATTGGTGAACAGCCCTGCCGGGAAGCCTGCGCTTTCATAAACCTCCTGCAGCGCATAAGCCGATCCCATGACGTTGGGCGCGTGTTTCAGGATGAAGCCATTACCGGAGAGCATAATCGGACCCGATGCGCGGACAACCTGCCACAGCGGAAAGTTCCACGGCATCACCGCCAGCACGGAACCGATTGGCAGCCAGGAAACATAGACCCGATCATCGTTTTCGACGGCAACCGGTTCGTCAGCCAGCAGCGCCGGGCCATTTTCCGCAATCCACTCAATAGTGACTGCGCATTTCTCTACTTCTGCACGGGCCGCGGTCAGGGTTTTACCCATCTCTGCGGTGATGATTGCCGCCAGCGTGTCTGAACGTTCACGTAACAGCGCGGCGAGACGACGGTAAGCAGCGACACGCTCACGCATCGGTGTGGCACGCCAGATGCGGAAAGCCGCAGAGTTTTGTTCCAGCAGGCTTTCAATCTGCGCTGCCGTCTGTCCGGCGTAGCGGGCAATCAACTCGTCGGTCGCGGGATTACGGGATACTGCCAATGTGGCTGAAGATGTATCGGGTGTGGCTGATTGAGATGTCATGTTCACTGCCTCCTGAGAGATTTAATGCAGCGCGATTGTGCTGCCTTGAATCCATCTTAGGCATCTCAAATCAGCCCAGGAAGGCGTCTTGTTATCCTATTACTGCGAGTCACTGGCAACGTGTCGGGGGATATAGGTCACCAGTGAGAGGTCGGGTCTGCCTTCCGGTGTTAAGGCGACGTAGGTAAATTCGATGTGTCCGGAGGTCGGATGCATCAGCCGCTTACTGCCTTCGCTCATGCCCATCACTTCGGTGTCCTGCCACCATTCGTGAAACTCCGCTGAGTTTTCGGAGAGCTCTTTGATCAGCGCATCAAACGGGGCTTTATTTTGTGCGTGGGCCCTTGAGGCGCGAAAAACGGAAATCATGCCGCGCGACATCTGTTCCCAGTCAAGGATCAGCGTCCGGTAGGGCTGATAGAGAAAAAGCAGCCGCAGCGTATTACGTTCGTGCGGCTTCAGCGAACCATAATCGATAAACAGATCGGCAATCGCATCATTCCAGGCGAGGATATCGAGTCGGGTATTGCGAACGTAGGCCGGTATCGGATCGATGGCTCTGACCAGCCTTTCAAGCCCTTCACTGACGCCGGTATCAGCCTGTCGCGCCACCGGTTCTTCGCGGGGCGAAAGCGCAAAAAGATGGGATGATTCGATGCGGTTGAGTTTTAAGACTTTGGCAATCCGCTGCAGCGCATCGGCAGATGGCTTGATTTCTCTCCCCTGTTCGAGCCAGGTATACCAGCTGACGCTGACCCCGGCCAGAATAGCGACCTCTTCCCGGCGCAGGCCTGGCGTGCGCCGGGTCCCTTTCGGCAGACCAAATGCCTGTGGGTCTAGCCTTGCCCGCCGGCTGATTAAAAATGCCCCTAATTCACGCCGCTGCTCTGGTGTGGTTTTTTTTACCATTTAGCATCCCCTCTGATTTTGTTTTTTATTCTGGTTCTGCGAACAACTGACACGCTTTGCTGTTTTTATATCAAGACGGTATTTTTATAAAAGGCTTCGCTCATGGTTACTTACACTCTTTCGCAATCGGCCGGTTAATCCCTGTTGTTTATAGCGCAGAGACGTGGCGCGCCGTAATCTGTAGCCTGGGCCGCGCGTACATAAGAGTGCAACGGAGGTGGAATAGATGGCTGATGCGACCACAGTAATTACCGAAGTAGCCGAACTTGAACGGATTTATGGTGCGGTTGCCAGACCTTCCCTGATGAAAGTCACCGATCATATTCATCCGGCCTACCGACCCTTTATCGCGGCGGCGTCGTTTGTGGCGCTGGCGACGTCCGGTCCGGACGGGCTGGACGTGTCGCCCAGAGGCGATCCGGCGGGTTTCATCGCGATTGAAGATGACCGCACGCTGCTGCTGCCTGACCGGCGTGGCAATAACCGCATCGATAGCCTGCGCAACATTCTGCATGACAACCGGGTTGCACTACTGTTTCTGATTCCCGGTATTGGCGAGACCTTGCGGGTCAACGGCAGTGCGCAAATCAGCACCGATCCCGCGCTGATTGAACGGTTTTCCATCAATCAGCAATCGCCAAAAACCGTGCTGCGCATTACCGTTGAAAGCGTCTTTTTCCAGTGCAGTCGCGCCATTATCCGCTCAAAATTGTGGGACCCTGCGGTGCAGATTTCGCGTCAGAGCCTGCCGAGCACCGGCACGATCCTGAGCCAGCTATCCGCCGCTGAAATTGATGGCGAAGCCTATGATCAAGCCCTGCCGGAACGATTGAAAAACACCTTGTACTAGAGGTGGCTGCCGGTCAGCCCGCACGGTGAAATCGGGGCTGACCGGGCCGCTGTCAGTGATGCTTAGGGTGAAGCACGGCAGATCGCCTCGGTGACTGGCGCGGCTCCGGCCCGGCAGTTGCTGACGGAGTTGGTAGGCCTTCATATATCAGGCGTTATCATGGAGGCGACAAGCCGGTATCACTCTCTGGCTGAATCAATACTGATTTCAGCTGGTATGTCTGTTGCTGTCATTAACCCGCGACAGATAAAGAATTTTGCCCGGGCAATGGGAACGGTGGCAAAAAGTGATTCTATCGATGCCAGGATAATCTGCGAATAGGGTCGTCGTATGAAACCGGAATTCAGACCTGCCAGGGACAAAGAGCTTCAGGATCTGGCACTGCTTCTTACCCGGCGGCGTCAGCTGGTACAGAATCGTGTCATGGAAGCTAACAGGCTGCAGGAAAGAAATGGGGTCTGCATTGAGATGGGTATTGCAGAGCACATCGGCTGGCTTAACTCACAGATTGATACTCTGGACCAGGAAATAAAATACCAGCTTAATCAGAATACTGCGCTATCTCCAAAACGAGAAATGCTTGAAAAAGTTAAGGGCATTGGGCCAGTAACTCAGGATCCTGAGCCAGCTTCCTGAGCCAGGAGCGCTAACGCGCAGGCAGATTTCGGCGGGGGTTGGTGTATACCCGTATGACTGAGACAGCGGGCAACTTCGCGATAAAAGGGCTATCTGGGGAGGCAGGGCTGCTCTGCGGGCAACACTATATGGCGATGCTTTCAGCGGTTCGATATAACCCTCAGATTAAAGAGTTCTGTACATCCTCATCGCACATGAAAAAGTAAAAAAGTCGCGATTACAGCCTGTATCAGAAAATTCATAACAATATTCAATGCTATGTTCAGGAACCAAAAGGATTGGATATACAGCTAAAAAGATAATTTACGACTCTGGATGAATCATACGATATGTAACACTGTTCAGTCTGAACGAATACATGGTCCGCTTCGTGCCAGAAGCGGATAGTTGAAATATGATAGTCTCTGATGCTGATCGCAGTAGTTATTCGTCACTCCTGCTTTTTCAGAAGATTATTTATATCAGGCCTTTGTTAGTGCAGGCATTACCTGCCTGACGTACAGTTTTATTGCCAAACATTTCATAAATGTCTTGATTCGGGGCCAATGCGAATTATGGTTTATGGATAAACGCTCATTTAGCTTCCTCTTTAATAGCGCGAGGCATAAGATCATAAGGATGAGCCCATCCCGGTAAGGCTGACAGCCGACGTGCCCAGGCGTGGGTCTGAGGATAGCTTTCCAGATGTATTCCTGTTTCTTCTGTGAAATAAACGTAACCCGCCATGGAAATATCTGCGATCGTGGGTCTGTTGCTGGCAATGAATTGTCGACCTTTCAAATGGTGCTCTACGATCGCAAAGGCATTTTCCGCCTGCATTCGCAGAAATTTTGTGACTTCTGACTCGCCGCTTTTGCGGAGACCGACCATCATGCGTAGCGTCGCGTAATAACTGGAGAATTTGTGGTTATCAAACAACATCCAGCGAAGGATCTCAAGGCGTTCAATATCATTCTCAGCACCAAATCTTCCTGTAAAGTCAGATAAAAATTGCAGAATTACGCCAGACTGGCTTAAACGTCGTCCATCGAACTCAAGTACCGGTATCTCGCCCATCTCGTTGACCAGGCAGGAAAATTCAGCCTTCGAAGCAGGATCAAAGAAATTGACGAAATGTGGAGTCCATGGGAGGCCACACAGGTTAAGCATCAAGGCCGCCTTATAAGTGTTTCCCGATTCACCCCGGCCATAAAGTGTAAAACTGGTCATATTGATTTTCTCCAGCCTGAAAAATGTGTGAATACCAACAGATACGCACCGGTCTGTATACTCTGTCGATGGATTTCAGCGACCAATTGGCAGAGTGTAAGTAATAAAAACAACATTAAGTTACCTGTGTGTGCGGACAGGTATGCGTCACGCAGCTGGACTGAAAAACATAAGCAATAACGATACAGGCTGGTGCATTGAGGGCGTTTAAAAGTCTTATCGCATGAGTTATACGGCAGCTTAGTGCCAGCAGCGGACGTTGTGAAGGTGAGTTTATGCCCATTACTGGGGTGCAGAACAGTGCTGGAAGCTGATGTTACTTTCTTCATGGTATGTTAGCTTGCAGGGAGCAGCTCAGCTTGGATCGGTTCGCACATTGATTATGGGAAAAAAATTAAAGCCCTTAAATCAAATTAGCCATCAGGGGTTTGAGATCAAAGAGAATATCCAGCAACATAGACATTCAAGTTTTACATTCGTTATTGATCAGAATGATCTCACTTAAAGAAATAATGTCAGGGCAGCCCAATGAAAGCTCCAATTGAATGTGACGAAGGTATTCTCAGCCTTCTACTCTCAACCGATAAAAAGCATATTGATTATCTGGTTGATGTTTTGACGGATGGCGGTCGAGGGAGGTTAGCACTCTCTACATCGGTTATGAATTTGTTGCTTATGGAAAAAGCCGGAACGGACCCTTATTCCGAAGAGATACTTCGCCAGTTACTTCACGGGTTTCAGACCTATGGTGGTCACAGCATCGCAAACATGCTCCGCAAGGCACCGATACCTTATAAAACAATACTCCGGGATGTACATATAAAACTTAGAGGCTTAGGGACTGAAAGCAAAACGGATCTCAAGCTTGAAAAAGAAATTGTGACTGGGTTATTTGGCAGCGAATGGAAAGATATGCCGGAACATACAAGACTGGATCGCTGCACGGAAATGAACGTTGTCAGTGGCCTATTTAACCTAGGAAAAAGAGTGGAACCGAAGGATACGTCCGGCAATTTTGGCGCGAAGATTTTCAGCAATGTCGCCAGCATTGCGCAAATCTATACGAACTTATCGCAAACCCTTAGCATCGGTGAAGCTTATCGTGTAACGATCCCTTTTGTCGCGCAGTTGGCATATATAAAAATGCTTACTGCATAATAAAGAAATCGCTCAAAAAGTCAAACTCAGATAGGATAATTATGACAACCAACAGTGATAGCGCATTATTGCTCGTCGATGATGATAACTTCCCCGTATTGACGGCGCGTCCGATACCCACAATTGACAGCTTACCCGAGAATACTCTGCGTCTTGATGAGAAGGGTATCTCGCAGTTTAATCAAATGCTGAGCCTCATACCGCAGGCAAGTTCCACGATAGCTGCACATTCCAAACATATTGTGCATTGTAATATAGCGTTCGATCGCCTGATGGTTCGTAAAGATGGTACTGGCAGTCTGGGCATGACGCGGAATGCCGCAAATGGACAAATCACCGAGCATGTCAGTTTGAATCCAGCGGAAAAACTCAAAAGTGTTGTTAATACCGGGCTTCTGCTTAATCTTGCTTCCACCATCGTCGCGCAAAAACACCTTGCAGACATCAATGAAAAGCTCAAAAAAATCGTTGAGGTCGTGAATAAAATCCATGCTTTTCAGCAGGATGAACGTTCAATGAAAATTGCTGCTTTTCATAAAATGCTTTGCCAAGCAGGCACAACCCTTGCTAAAGGAGACGCCGTCAGCGAATTTACACTGCAAACACTGTCCAACAGCAAACAGGATATTCATGGTATTGCGCTACATTTGAAAAAAAATATCGAAACGAGTGCCGAGAAGTTAGGCAGTTTTGACAGCACAAGTCTGTTTGGCTCTAACGATATCCGTAATGACCTAAAAGAGATTATCGACGAACAGTCTCGTCTGTTTAAAGAGTACATTTTCAGTATGCAGTGCCTGATGATGGCAAATCTCATACTTTATTATCAAGACGACCTCCGTCAAGAATTTAAAGATGAAGCGGAGCGGCTTATGAAAGAGATTGCTGCGGTTGGCGGTGTTCAAGATATCTGGAAACAATCGCAGCAGAAAATCACGTTTCAGCTAAGTCGTATGAAACCGCTTTTTGAAAGGGCGGTGAGCACTGAGGCCAATGCGCGTTATGTTGAGATCCATGCAAAAAAATCCGGAGATGCATTAATGTCCGGGACAGCCTTACTCGCGTCACTTAATCAACGGCTTGAACCAATGGCGGTTGGTGCATTGCTGGAGATCGAAAATGGGAAAGTTGTAGGTGGTGTACTGGTTGATGCCGGGCTGTCTGATGCATAAAGCATCAGGTCATTGTATTGAAAGCCGGAAGCAGAAATGCCTCCGGCTTTTTTATTGCCTGTGTAAAAGGGAATCCATGGGCTGAAAGCCGTTGACCTGCTCCCTGTAAATGAATAAGCAGCTTGATTAAAAATTCTTCATCTACTGTCGGAAAACTGCGAGTGTCCGCTTTTCGCTCATAGCGGACGTTCAACACCCCAACCACTTCACGTCTTTGAAACACCCTCTCTGGTTGACATCAAACACAACTGCTCACTCGTTTTTTCGCAGCCTGCGACAGCTCCGCCCTGTTTGCTGCCGTTAGGCGTTAATCCCTGGCTGAAAGCGCGCGGCGTGGTGTCAGGCGAAACGCCTGTCTGACATCCCGTACCTTCTCGCCACGGCCTACCGCCAGCGCAAACAGTACCCCGCCGACGATGGAGAACAGCCCCATCACGCCCCAGGCCAGCGTCATGTCGCTGCCGCCGCCCAGATGTTTAAGATATCCGGCGACCAGCGGCCCGCCAAACTGGCCGATAAAATTACTGCATCCTCCGACAAACGCCACCGCAGGCACCGCTTTGCGGGTAGGCAGGATTTCCGTCAGCCGCACGTAAACCAGCGGCACCAGCATCTTCATGGTCAGTCCGACAAACATGAACAGCGCAATCTGCAACCAGTAGTAAGAGAGCGGAACAAACGCCGCGGCTGATAAGGCGATACCACACAATACGGTTGGGATGGCGGCGTGCAGTCGCCGTTCCTGGTTATAGCGGTCTGAACGGCGGGTGATATACCAGATGCCAACCATGGTCATCAGGAACGGCAGGCCACTGATTAAGCCGACCATAAATTCACTCAGCGTGCCGTAACCTTTCAGGGCCGTGGGCAGCCAGAGCGTAAAGCCGTACGCCAGCATACTGTGCAGCGAATAGCCAATCAGCATCAGCCAGAGCGCCGGTATTTTCAGGATGGTCCACCAGGGATCAGATTTCTCCTGCACATAATCTGACTGCTCCGCCGCCAGCGTTTTCTGCAATTGATCCCGATCTTCACTGCTGAGCCAGCGTGCGGCCTGGATACTTTTAGGCACCAGATAAAACCAGATGAGGCAGAACAGCCAGGCGGGCACGCCTTCAATAATCATCATTACGCGCCAGTTATGGTGTGCCAGGATCCAGCCGGAAATCGGACCGGCCAGAAAGGCGCCCGCGCCCAGACTAAGGTTCCAGATACCAAAAGCACGTCCACGTTCCCGCTTGATAAACCACTGAGCCAGGAACATCGCCGTTGCTGCCTGAATAGGGCCTTCCGTCACGCCCAGCAAAAAGCGAATCGCCACCAGTTCACTGAAGTTACGCGTCAGCCCGGTCAGCATGGCACAGGCACCAAAAAGGAACAGGCTGATACCGATGACGCGTCGCGAGCCAAAGCGCAGCGCCAGCCAGCCCGCAGTAAACTGCGTCGCCACATAGCCCCACGCAAAAGCACCGCCCAGCCAGCCCGCTTCAACGGCGCTCAGCCCCATTTCAGCGGTAATATGCGGCAGCGCCATGCCGATATTGACACGATCAAAAAACGATATGGTGTACATGATAAATACGGCGGGTAATATTATTGTCCAGCGTTTCTTTCCGATAAGTGCATTATCCTTAAAAGCATTATCACTCATGTTAATGTCCTCGTCTGGAGCAGATGTAGGGGAGAGGAAAAGGTGATTAGTTATCCTTTTTAAATAACAGCAACTTTATTTTTTGTATGATTATTTTATGGCGGGTTATGCAACCCAGGCCGGTCGATGTCACCTGAATCGCCCGCCAGATAGTAATAAAAGCGATTTATATTCAGTTAATTATAAATAGAACGTAATTTATTCTTTTCCGTGTCGATAATTCCCCGCCGAGAATAAACAGTGCACAGCAAATACTCGTCACGATCGCAACAAGATAATGTTTGTTCTGGTAAAGAAAGCGATTCAGGAGAATGTCATACCCGCCGGAATATATCGCTTATTTACGCAACGCCCCTTTCAGAATAAAGGGGCGTATCCGGCATCACCACAGCGATATCGGGACTTATTCAGCCAGCGCCCGCATCTCTTTAATCAGATCCGATTTACCTTCAAACCCGATACCCGGCAGTTCAGGCATAATAATGTGCCCCTCTTCCACCTTCACCGAGTCCGGGAAGCCGCCGTAGGGCTGGAACAGATCCGGATAGCTTTCATTACCGCCCAGGCCAAGACCCGCAGCGATGTTCAGCGACATCTGATGACCGCCGTGTGGGATACAGCGTGAGGGTGACCAGCCAAACTGTTGCAGCACGTCCAGAGTGCGCAGATATTCGACCAGGCCATAAGAGAGCGCACAGTCAAACTGCAGATAATCGCGATCCGGCCGCATACCGCCGTAGCGCAGCAGGTTACGCGCATCCTGATGGGAGAACAGGTTTTCACCGGTCGCCATCGGGCCTGGATAAAATTCTGACAGCGACGCCTGCAGAGCATAATCCAGCGGATCGCCCGCTTCTTCATACCAGAAGAGCGGATATTCCCGCAGCATTCTGGCGTAGGCGATAGCGGTTTCCAGATCGAAACGACCATTGGCATCCACCGCGAGACGCGCTTCGCTGCCGATTTCGTCCAGCACTGCTTCAATACGACGGCGATCTTCGTCCAGCGAGGCACCGCCGATCTTCATTTTTACCACGTTATAGCCGCGATTCAGGTAGCCGCGCATCTCCTGCCGCAGGGCGCTCATATCCTTGCCGGGATAATAGTAACCGCCAGCCGCATAGACAAATACGCGCGGGTTGGCTTCCACCCCTTTCATTTCTGCCAGCAGGCGAAACAACGGCTTGTTGGCGATTTTTGCCGTGGCATCCCAGATCGCCATGTCCAGTGTGCCCACGGCGACGGAACGCTCGCCATGACCGCCCGGCTTCTCGTTGCTCATCATGACGTCCCAGATTTTATGCGGGTCCAGGTTGTCGCCTTTGGCATTCAGCAGGCTTTCCTGCTCCGCTTCCAGAATACGATTGCGGAAGCGCTCACGGATCAGGCCACCCTGACCGTAACGGCCATTAGAGTTAAAGCCATATCCCACTATGCGACGGCCGTCGACTTCGACATCAGTCACCACGGCAACCAGGCTGGCCGTCATTTTGCTGAAGTCGATATAGGCATTACGAATCGGTGAGGCAATGGGTTGGGTGATTTCTACTACATCCAGAATACGCATATTTTCTCCGGCAATTTTCGTCAACGATCATTACGCACGACGACCTGCAGTCAATACTGGCTCATGCCGGTTGTTTATTGGCATAATGCATCAGCGTCACGTTCAGGGACGTCAGTGTCTTGTCTGAACTCATCCTAAGCAGTAACGTGCTTTCGTTCTAATGCCAAAGAGGCAGGCTGTAATGCAAAATCGGCATCACCTTGAGTTAACCTGGCTTGAAGACTGCGTTGCACTGGCGCAGACGCTGAATTTCTCCCGCGCGGCCGCTTCACGATATGTGACGCAGCCAGCATTCAGCCGCAGGATTGCTTCGCTGGAAGAGTGGCTTGGCACGCCGATTTTTGAGAGAAACCGGCGTGGCGTCAGCCTGACGCGTGCTGGCGAGATTTTCGTCACGCAGATCCCGGAACTGATTCGCGCGCTCTACACCCTGAGAAGCGAAACCATTGAGGCGGCAGGTGAAACCCGACCTGACGTGGTTTTTTCCGCGACGCACTCCCTGTCGTTTTCATTTTTTCCGGCGCTGATGCGCAACAATGAGAAGATTGCCCGCTTCGGCTCCTTTCGCCTGTTATCTGATACGCTGAGCGCCTGTGAGCGGATGATAGAAAAAGGAGACGCGCAGTTTCTGCTCTGCTATTACCATCCTCATATGCACATCAACCTCGATCAGTCGAAATACCTGAGCGTCCGGCTGGGACGGGAAACCCTGCTCCCCTATTCAAAATGCGATCCCCTCACCCGGCAGCCGCTCTGGCAGGCTTCGGGCGGGAAAAAGTATCCGTTCCTGACCTACTCGGCGGAGTCCGGCCTTGGCCGGATCCTGTCCAATACCTCACAGGTAAACCGGGCCAGACGAGGCATGGATATCGCGTTTACCGCCGATCTTGCCGCGACATTACTGGCGATGGTCCGGGCGGGAGATGGCATCGCCTGGCTGCCGGAAACGCTGGCAGCGCCGGATGTGGATGCCGGCAACCTCGCCGTTGCGGCGGAGAAAGAGAGCGCACTCTGGTTGCCGATTGATATCCGGCTGTTCCGGCCAGCGGCCAGGATGTCGCGGGCGGTAGAGGAGTTGTGGGCGATATTTGTCGATGAACAGATTTAGGCCAGCCGATGATTTGATCGCTGCCGGCACAGACCTTCATGCCAGGCCGATGCGGCATCTTTTTTATTGCGGCCGGAGCGCTACCGTCCTGTTAGCGTCGGAGTGGATCATCCGCGCGTGGAGGCAAAACGGCTCAGGGAGGGGTGACAGGCCGACTTGCCTTCGCTGATTGAGAAAAACGGCTGTGAGCCGGAAATAACCCGCCGCTCAGACCCGCTTATGCTTATCTCCGGGGAATATGCCGCATCCGCTCACTCAAACCAGGCAGCTATCGGCGGCGCTATTTTTACTGAGCAGGCCGAACGTGTTCTGCTTATAACGCACAGCGATCTGTCTCGTTTATTACCTCTTCGCAGCGCTGGCACCCGTTATCCGCCAGCGATGCCCTTACGGCTATTATTTCTTTTTCGTCAGCATCGACTTTAAATCGGCGAACGGGTTGTAAGTGGCTGCGCCGACGTCATCCTGTGCATCTTCACCTGCCACCACCCGGGTACCGTAAAGATCGGCTTCGGTGTATTTAGAGTGCTCATGGTCGTGACAATAAAGGCACAATAACTCCCAGTTGCTGCCATCTTCCGGGTTATTGGTGTGGTCGTGGTCGATATGGTGAACCGTTAATTCGCGCAGGTTCGAATAGACAAATTCCCGTGAGCAGCGTCCACACACCCACGGATAGATTTTTAATGCTTTTTCACGGTAGCCGCTTTCCAGCCGCGAATAGTTTTTTGGGATCAGTGCCATTGCCGATGTTACCTGTGATGAAGTGATAATCCTGCCTTTGATATCAGCAGGCCAGTCTGCTAAACAGGGTACATCAAGTCAGAAATTATGTCCGCATTTCGCAGCAGCGGAGCGAAGATGAGATGGCTCCGCCTGACTCTGCGCCGTCTGAGCACTGCCCTCTCAGCATCTTTTTTTAATAACAGAAGGAGGAAGCATGACGCCATTGATTGAAACGACCCGGCTGATCCTGAAACCTCTTGAGCGTAGTGACGCCGGGGCTATTCAGGCAGTTTTCCCGCAGTGGGAAATTGTGCGCTATCTGACCGCGGCGGTGCCCTGGCCCTATCCTGAAGGTGCCGCACAGCATTACGTCGACAATGTGGCCTTACCGGCCATCGCGCAGGGACAGGGATGGAGCTGGACCCTCCGGCGTCGGGAAAATCCTGATGAACTGATCGGCCTGATCGAGTTGCGTGATGTCGAAAATGATAACCGCGGTTTCTGGCTGGTGCCGGAATGGCAGAGGAATGGCTTTATGACGGAAGCCTGTCAGGCCGTCAACGATTTCTGGTTCAAGACGCTGGGCCGGGAGGTGATGAGAGTGCCGAAAGCAGCGATAAACGAAGGTTCCGTCATGATCTCACGTCATTCCGGGATGCGGCTCATTCAGACCGGCAAAAAAGAGTATGTTGCAGGTCTGCTTGATTATCAGCTGTGGGAAATAACCCGTGAAGAGTGGTGCCAAAGGCAATAGTTCTGCCTTTTCTCCTCTGCGCCCTACGGGTGGCAGGCACAGCAGAGTTAGCGACGCAGGGTGGCGCTGAATGCATTAATCGCGGTTTATCAGCCCGCCTCAACGCTGACCGCGGACCTCATCCGCTTCCCCCTCAGCCGCCTCATCCTCCCAGACGTCACCTGCTCGCGTTAACGGCAGCCTTAATGCTGTGACTGTTTAAAATCCTGCATCAGGTCAGAAACAATCTCCGCCGCCGGACGAATGGATTTGATCACGGAAATACCGGTACCGGTGGAGACGATGCCCTGGTCAAAATTGCCAAGCCTCATGGCCTGCCACAGTGAGTGGTAACCGTTCATCGCCTTAAACATGGCTTCACGATCGGTGCCCTGCGCGTCCAGTTCCGCCAGCGCAGGACTCAGATCGGTCGGTAAGGTACGGTAATAAGCTGGCAGCGTGCGGAACAGCAGCAAATCCTCCGCCGTGGAGTCGACAATCAGGCGTTTGACCTTGTCAGCAGCGGGATTCTCTTCCGCCGTCAAAAACAGGCTACCCGCATAAACACCCTCCGCGCCAAGAGCCAGTGCAGCACGCACGCCGCGGACATCGCCAATACCGCCCGCCGCGATGACCGGAACGTTGACGCTATCCGCGATCATCGGAACGATGCTGAAGGTCCCGATTACCCGGCTCGGCACGGTGCCCCCTTCGTCAAAGCCGGTGGCGATGATGATGTCCGCTCCTAATCGCTCGGCCTCTTTTGAATTTGCAACCGTGGGCGTCAGCGCGCGATAAAGAATTTTAATGCCGTGGCTTTTTAAGAAATCAAAAATTTCAGCTTCCAGCAGCTCATTGATCAGCACCACTTCCACGCCTTCTTCAACCAGCATTTCTGCGGTGGGCCGCCAGAACCCCATATCCGGGCCGTTGAGCACGGTAGTGGCAAAGGGTTTGCTGGTCAGCTTTTTAACTTTTCTGATCTCTTCCCGCATGCGATCCAGTGCCACATAACGCGAGCCCGGCAGGGTTTCCTGTCCGGCGTGAGGCCCGAGCGTACCCAGCCCGCCAGCATTGGAAACCGCAGCAACCAGTTCCGCATTGGTCAGGAAATACAACGGTGCCTGAATAAGGGGAAAGCGAATTTTCAGGATTTGAGTGACACGGTTATTCATTTTTGCTCCTGCAGAAAAATTACACAGGCAAAATGTTACGCTTTACATAATGGAATGGAATCGCCAAAAATAGAAACCTGATGCCCATATATGGAAAGAACAATGGATTTCAACGCAACGAAATTGTTCATTGCCGTGGTAAATGCCGGCAGCTTTTCTGCCGCCAGCGACAGGATGGGGATACCGATCTCCACGTTAAGCCGGAAAATTAATGAGCTTGAGCAGGCCCTGAATGTCCAGTTGCTGGAACGCTCACGACAAGGGGTTAAACCCACCCATCGGGGACAGCAATTTTTCGAGCAGGCCCGTCTGGGCGTCGAACTGCTGGAGGATGCGCAAAAGTCTGTCACCTCTGCCCACACGCTACAGGGCAAATTGCGCCTCTCTGTTCCGCCTGAGTTCTCGCTTTGGTGGGATTTACTGATCGCATTTCAGCAACGTTATCCTGATATCACCCTGTTCTGTCACTCCAGCGAAAGGGTGGTTGATTTGTTCGAGGATGGCATCGATGTGGCGCTGAGAATGGGCGATTTAAAAACTGATGAAGTGATCGCTAAACCCGTCATGAATATGGAAACGGTGTTTGTCGCCAGCCCAGCGTTGCTGGCGCGTCACGGTACGCCTGAGACGCTGGAAGAAATGGTCCGGCTTCCGATTGCCGCGTGGGAAACGCTGAATCGTGGTTTTTTTGAATGGAACGCGGGATCGGAAAAAGTAAAATACGCGCCCTTCTTTACCACCAATAATGTACAGGGATTACTGCATTATGCGCTGCAGGGAATGGGTGTCGCAAAGCTGCTGAACATTTCCGTGCGGCCCTGGCTGGAAAGCGGTGAACTGATAGAGCTGTTACCGGGGATAGCCACGCAAAGCCTCCCGCTGCATCTGGTCTATGCCCGCCATAAACATCCGTCAACCCTGGTGCGAGCCTATCTGGATTTTTGTACAGAATGGACGGAAAAGCTGAAGTAAGTGATAGCAAAATGCGGTGTTCCGATCTCTGCATGCTGAGTGATTACGATAACGACGATGGTGAGCAGGCATTGAAGCGGCGGCTGGTGAAAGCAATCCGTTTTGCAGAAGACCCGTTTAACCGCCGCTGAAAATGGCGCAGCTTCGCTTGAGCTCAGGCCGGAAGATCGCCGAAAACCGGCCGGATTAAACGGTCCGGACTGAGCCTGTTCAGATGGGGATGACTTGCCGAGGATTTCCCGACGCACGATGTCCGCGCCCGCACTTAACGCGGCCAGTTTACCGCTGACGACCTGAAGGGCCAGCGGCACCATCCCGGAATCTCATCACCTTTCCAGCATGATTGCGGGCGCTGGCAAAAGGAAGTTGACGTACAGAGGTGAGAGAAATAACCAGAGTTGCAATTTCGCGTGCAAATGCTGAGAAGCAGGTCTGGCCCATGCTCCTGTCATGCTCATTAAGCGGTCAGAAGTTGACTACTGTCTTTCATGGCGTCGACAGTGATACAGGCTTCGGGCGGAGGGAATATCGCGACGCTCTTTATTAGTCGGCATAGCGTGAAAAAGCAAATTAATTATTTTCAATGCTGGCACTGCCTTATTTATTTGGCTTTACATCCCTCAGGTGTAAGTCATTAAACGGCTCAAGCCTGCTTAAAGCGTCTCACTAATGGAGAATCCATCGCAATGATGGCGAAAATCCTAAAATCCAACGCGCGTCAAAATATCTTAACGTATTGATATGAAAGTTTTTTTAGGAAATTTCCAGCTTCAGCGATTTCACATTCTAACAAAAAATCAAGTAGATACAGATAGATAGAGATATTCAGTTAAATGAAAACAACCAGATGGAGATAATTTGCATCGGATCAAAAAAATGGTTACTGGCTGCACTGGTCCGTTAGTTTTAGGTTGATAACTCAAAAAAAATAGTTACTTTATTCATCAAAGTGTTAATAAAAATCGCTATGCCATTGGGCTATGTTGGAATCTGAAACTTTCCAGGCCCTTCCCCTTCCGGGTCTTTTTGTTTTGCTGCCAGAGATTAATTGAATTTTTTACAGGACCACTTGCCGTTTAAATGTCAGCGATCAAGAGATCACTGAAATATTTTATGACGCCTGTGTTCACCTGTCCTTAACCCTGTTTAAGAGAAAACTCATGCGCAAAATAATAGCCCTGGCCGTTTTATTTAATGTTTCGTCAGCATGCGCAAGCGGACTCTATCTTTATGAAATAGGTACTGATGATATAGGCCTGGCCGGTGCAGGTCAGGCGGCACGCGCCCAGGATGCCTCCACCCTGTTTACCAATCCTGCGGGCATGACAATGCTGCCTGATAAAATGCTGACGATGGGTGCGCAGGCCCTGTATGGCGATGCCCCTTATCATCTGGACGATGATGCTCTTCTCAATGGTAAAAGCCCCGGCAATGTCATTGGCTGGTTTCCCGGTGGTAGCGCTTTCTACACCCAGCGGCTATCGCCGACCCTCAGTGCCGGCGTAGGTTTTTACGGCAACTACGGGCTGGGTCTGCATTTTGGTGACTGGGCCGGGGAAAATTTGATCAAAGACAGTACGCTACTGGCGGTAACCCTGATGCCTGCGCTGGCCTGGCAACTCAACGATGCCTTTTCACTCGGGGCCGGTGTCGGAATCAATTATGGCCTGCTAAAAATCAAGCGCGCCCGTGGCGACGAACTCTCCGATCACGACTGGGCTCTCAACGGGAAGATCGGTGCGCTGTGGCAGTTTACGCCGCAAACGCGGGCCGGATTAACCTATACCAGCCGGACAAATTATCATTTCAACGTTAACACCACCGTCCGGTTAGACCAGCTTAATAACGCCCCATCCTGGACACTACCGATCGCGGCCACCGTCAATACGCCTCAGCAGATGATGCTGAGCCTGTTTCATCAGCTGAACGATCGCTGGGCAGTAATGGGTGATGCAGGATGGCAGGACTGGAGCGATTACAGCAACAGTGAAATCAGCGTGGCGGGTAACCAGGTGGGCGACAATGGACGCCTGCGTGATACCTGGCACCTCGCACTCGGCACTCAATTCAGACTCACTTCTGACTGGACGCTGAATACCGGCGTTGCCTTCGACAGCAGCTTCTACCGCAATCAGCAGGATACCTCCCTGACCATGCCTTCCGGCGATACCTGGCGCTGGGGCCTGGGCGCACGTTACCAGCTTGATCCTGCCAGCAGTATCGGCGCCGCCTTTGAATACGCCCATATTGACTCGTCACAGGTTTCATCGCCGCTAATTAAAGGGGGATATGACAATCCAGCACTCTATTTCTTTGGCATCAATTACAGCCGGACATTCTGACCCGGCATAACAAGGAGGCATCCGGACAATACATCATTTTTACGATCTGTACGGACGGGCGAAATCTATGCCTTTCCAATGAGAGCCCACTTATCTGGAGCACAGAAATGTCAAAAGTGCCATTTTGCAAATCGCTGCTCGCCTCAATGTTGTCTGTTGCTTGTTGTGCAACCAGCGCTTATGCAGCCCCGGCAAGTAATAGCCCGACGGCGCCGGAGCAAAACAATCAGAAACCCAATATCGTGGTTATCTTCGGTGATGATATTGGTTACTGGAATCTCAGTACCTACAACCAGGGCATGCTGGGATATCAAACGCCCAATATCGACAGCATTGCGGCTGAAGGTGCCAAATTTACCTCTTATTATGCTGAACAGAGTTCCACGGCTGGCCGCTCATCGTTTATCACTGGCCAGATGCCCTTCCGCACCGGGATGAGTAAAGTCGGTATGCCTGGCGCGCCACAAGGGTTGCAGAAAGAAGATCCCACCATTGCCAGTATTCTCAAGCAGCTGGGTTATGCGACCGGCCAGTTCGGGAAGAACCACCTTGGCGATCGCAACGAGTTTCTTCCTACCGCGCATGGGTTCGATGAATTTATGGGGAATCTTTACCATCTGAACGCGGAAGAAGAACCAGAGAACCCGGATTATCCGAAAGACCCGGAATATAAAAAACAGTTTGGCCCGCGTGGCGTCATTAAGTCTTCTGCCGACGGGAAAATTGAGGATACCGGCCCGCTGAATGTCAAACGTATGGAAACGGTGGATGAGGAAACACTGGCGGCAAACAATGACTTTATGGAAAGACAGGTAAAGGCGAATAAGCCGTTTTTCACCTGGTACAACACCACGCGTATGCATAACAAGACTCACATCAAACCGGCTGATAAAGGCGTAACCGGATTGGGTGACTATGCAGACGGCATGGTGGAACATGACAAAATAATCGGTGAAGTGCTGAAGAAAATTAAAGATCTCGGCATAGAAGACAACACCATTGTGGTTTACACCACGGATAACGGCCCGATGACGGCGACCTGGCCCGATGCCGGCATCACCCCGTTCCGCGGTGAGAAAAATACCGGCTGGGAAGGCGGTTTCCGCGTACCGGCGATGGTGAAATGGCCAGGACATATCAAGCCCGGAACCCTGATCAACGACATCTTCGGCAGTAATGACTGGTTCCCGACCCTGGTGGCCGCAGCGGGCGTGCCGGACATCAAGCAGCAGTTACTGAAAGGCTATAAAACCAGTGCCATGACCTACAAAGTGCATCTTGATGGCTATAACCAGCTTGATTTCATTACCGGTAAAACTCAGGAAGATCCGCGCAAAGAGTTCTTCTACTGGAGTGATGACGGCGATCTGCTGGCGATGCGTTACGGGCGCTGGAAAGCACACTTTATGATTCAGGAACGTTCAGGCATGGATGTGTGGAAATATCCATTCGTGAAACTGCGTGTACCGTTGATCTTTGACCTGAAAATTGATCCGCTGGAAAAAGGGACCGATGGCATGGATTACAACCACTGGTTCTACGATCGTCTGTTCCTGCTGGGCGGTGCGCAAAAATACGCTGCTGAAATGCTGCAGAGCTTCAAAGAGTTTCCGCCACGTCAGAAACCGGGTTCATTCACCGTGTCTGATGTGTCGAAACTGATTGAGGAAGGCAGTCCGGCTACCAACTGATGCTCTGACCCCATTACCGGGTGAAATCCTTCACCCGGTTATCAGGAGGCGTTCATGAAGTACAGCACTACTCTGCCGGTTAAGCCGCTTCCGACAGCGGAAAAGTTCAGTGGCAAAGGGCCGGCTTACACCCGCCGTTTTCACGTGATGGCAAAACCCACCGGATCGCGTTGCAACATTGACTGTAACTACTGTTTTTACCTGCACAAAGAGCAGCTTCTGGAGCAGGACAGACAGAGCGGGATGAGCGATGAGGTGCTGGAAACCTTCATCCGGCAGTATATTGACAGCCAGGATGGCGAACAGGTGGTGTTCTCCTGGCAGGGCGGTGAACCGACCCTGATGGGACTGGAATATTTTGAAAAGATTGTCGTCCTGCAAAAGAAATATCAGAAGCCAGGTCAGCGCATTGAAAACGATCTGCAGACCAACGGTATTCTGATTAATGACCACTGGGCGCGCTTTCTGCGTCAGCATAATTTCCTGGTCGGCATTTCAATTGATGGCCCGGCTGAATTGCATGACCGCTACCGCGTAACCCGCAGCGGAAAACCGACGTTTGAAAAGGTGATGGAAGGTGTCGCTGCCCTGAAGCGGCATCAGGTCCCATTTAATGCGCTGGTGACGGTCAACCGCACCAATGCCCGCTTCCCGCTGGAGGTTTATCGCTTTCTGACCCGTGAGCTGGGCGCGACATACATCCAGTTCAATCCCTGCGTTGAGCCGGTCGATTTTAAACAAACGGCACCGCAGTTCTGGCGGGATGACACCATACCGGTTATCGGGACCCGCCGCGCCAGACCCGGCGATCTCGACTCGATTGTCACCGACTGGTCAGTTGATCCGGATGACTGGGGCCGATTTCTGATTGCGGTGTTCGAGGAGTGGGTGAACAACGATTTAGGCCGCGTTCAGGTCAACCTGTTTGAAACCGCAGTGGCGCAGACCATGGGCATGCCAGCGCAGATTTGTATCACGTCAGAGTTCTGCGGCAAAGGGCTGGCGATTGAAAAAAACGGCGACATCTTTTCCTGCGATCACTACGTCTATCCCGAATATAAATTAGGCAATGTACAGAATACGAAGCTGGCGCACATGGCCTTTTCCGAGCGACAAAAGGCTTTTGGTCTGGGTAAACGCGATACGCTGCCCGCTGCCTGCAAACGCTGCCCCTACCTGAAACTCTGCTACGGCGAATGCCCGAAAAACCGCATCGTCAGGAGCGAGGAAGGTGAACTGGGGATGAATTATCTCTGTCCCGGCATCAAAGCCTTTTTTAGCTATGCGCAGCCGATGCTGGTTGGCATCGCGACGCTGCTGAAACGTCAGACGATGGAACCTGCATAATGACAAATCGTGAAAAGCTGCTGGCGCTGGAAGCCAGTATGAATAAACAGGTCATCGGACAGCAGGAGCTGGTACGAATGCTGATCGTCGCCTTGTTGTGTGACGGTCATGTGCTGCTGGAAGGGTTGCCAGGCCTGGCGAAAACCCGTGCGGTGCGTGAGCTGGCACGCCATATCGAAGGCGAATTTCGCCGCATTCAGTTCACCCCTGATCTGCTGCCGTCAGACATTACCGGCAGCGAAATCTATCAGCAAAATGCCACGCGCGAAGAAGATCAATTTCGGTTTCGTCCTGGCCCGGTGTTCGGCAATATTATCCTCGCCGATGAGATCAACCGCGCCTCAGCCCGCGTGCAGTCAGCGCTGCTGGAGGCGATGGAAGAGCGTCACGTGACCGTCGCGGGCAACACCTGGCCGCTGCCCGGCGTATTTATGGTGCTGGCGACACAAAACCCGGTCGATCAGGAAGGCACCTGGCCCTTACCTGAAGCCCAGCTTGATCGCTTTCTGATGAAGGTGATTGTCGATTATCCCTCGAAAGAAAATGAGCAGTTAGTGATGCAGCTGGTGCGCGCTGAGCAACAGGCAAAATACCAGCAAAGTCAGCCTGACAATCCCACACCCGAAACCGAGCTGTTACTGATCAGCCAGCTGGATATCGCTGACTGCTGGCGTGAAATTGCCACGGTTTACGTAGCGCCAACCGTAGAACAGTACATCGTCAATCTGGTGGAAATGACCCGTCATCCCGACCAGGTCAGTGACATTTTTGCCAGTTATATCAGCCTCGGCATCAGCCCGCGCGGTACGCTGGCACTGGATCGCTGTGGCCGCGCCTGCGCATGGCTGGATGGACGTGATGCGGTGTTACCCGAAGATATTCAACGCATCGCACCGGCCGTGCTGCGCCATCGACTGCTGCTGAGCTATCAGGCAAATGCTGATAACTGCACGGCCGATCAGGCGATCGCGATGCTCCTTGACGCAGTGGTGGCGTGATGTCCCAGCCGCTGACGCTTGAACTGGCTGATCTGATGGCGCTGGCGGGTGACGCACAGCGACTGAATAATCCGCCGGGACAAATTCCCCCTGGCGCGTTAACCGGGGAGCGCGTCTCCCGCCAGCAAGGCCGTGGCCTCAACTTCGACAGTCTGCGCCGCTACCAGCCCGGTGATGACGTCAGGCTGATTGACTGGAAAGCCACCGCACGCCTGCGCTCACCCTGGATTCGCCTCTACAATGAGGAGCGCGAACGACCGGTCTTCATCCTGGTGGATCAGCGTCTGGAGATGTACTTCGGTACCCGCTTTCAGATGAAATCGGTGGCTGCGGGAAACATTGCCGGGTTACTGGCATGGCGAAGCTGGCATGATGGTGACCGGCTGGGCTGCGCGATACTGGGTGATGATGAGCTGGTCCTGCATCCCTGTCGCTCGCCAAAACGCAGCCTGATGCCGATTCTTACCGACATCCAGCGGCTGAATGCGCAGCTTCCTGCCCATTATGCGCAACACCCTCAACAAACCGTTTCGCTGTCGGAGGCGCTGCAACGTATTGTCCGCCTGCTGCCGTCGGGAAGCTGGCTCGGGATCATCAGTGACTTTCACGATCTGGATGCGCGCTGCGATGCGGTGCTGGCTCACCTGCGCCGCCGCTGTGACATTACCGCCTTTGTCACCCTGGACGATCTTCATCGCCGTCTGCCGCCGCGCGGTCAGCTGGCGGCTTATTACCATGACGTAAGCACCGCGCTGACGCTGACGCCCCACCTTAGCCGTCGCATTCAGCAAAGCGTCACCGGGCGTCTGTCGCAGCAGCAGCGCCGGTTACAGCGCGTGGGGATCACGGTGAAAACTATCGTGACGGGTCAAGCCGTGCTGCCACAGCTACAGCAGGAGGATGCGCATGCTGGCAAAAGGATTTAGCACACCGGAACTGGCGCATCCTGCTCTGCCAGCCGCCGCCTCATGGTTCCCGCTACCCGCTGGCTGGACGGTGCTCGGCATAATAGTGTTGCTGATCATTTTCATTGTCCTGTTGAACATGCTGGCGCGTTTTCGTCGCAACCGCTGGCGGCGCGAAGCACGTAAGCAACTGACCCAGCAACAGGTGGATGGCTGGATAATATGGGTTAAACGGGTGCTTCTGGTGCAACATCCGCGCGCCCGGGTCAGCCAGTGGCAGTCGCCGGAACAGATCCTGGCGCAGACACCGCTGGACGAGGAGCTGCGCACGCTGCTGTGTCGCCGTTATTGTCAGCCTGACAATGAACTGGAGAGCCCTATCAATCAGCGTATCGCAACGCAGTTACGTCACTGGCTGGAGACGCTGCCTCATGTCTGACTTTTTCTCACGGATCGATTTTGCCTGGCCGTGGGCGGGTGTGCTGCTGTTTTTACCGCTGCTGACCCACTATCTGCTGCCAGCAAAGCAACCGGTGACTGAACAGGTCCGGGTGCCCTTTTTACCCGAACTGGCTGAAGCCCTGCAGCTTTCAGCCCCGGCACCGCAGGCCAGCTGGCGTCACCGGCTGCTGTTCTGGGCAGTCTGGTGCTTAATGATTGTCGCACTGGCCCGGCCCGAATATCTGTTGCCACCAAAAACAATAATAAAACCGATGCGCAATATCGTACTGATTCTGGATGTCTCCGGATCGATGGAGAAGAACGATGGTCAGAACGGACAGACGCGTTTACAGGCAGTACAGCAAACGGTGCGCACCTTTATCAGCCAGCGCAAAAACGATCGCATCGGTCTGGTGATTTTTGCCAGCCAGGCGTGGCCTTTTGCGCCGATCAGCGAAGACAAGCAGGCGCTGCAGGCACGCATCAGCCAGCTCGCGTCGGGCATGATTGGGCAGCAGACTGCAGTGGGTGATGCGCTGGGCGTGGCGGTCAAACTACTGGATCAGAGCCTTGACGCTGACGCGTCCAAAATGGCGATTCTGCTGACCGATGGCAATGACACTGCTTCTCAACTGGAGCCCAGGCTCGCGGCTCAGCTGGCCGCTACGCATCACGTTAGGGTGCACACCATCGCCTTTGGTGACGTCAATAGTCACGGCGAAGATTAAGTCGATACGGTGCTGCTGGACAACATCGCCAGTATCACCGGCGGTAACGCCTGGCGTGCAGCGACGAACCGCGATGCGCTGGCGCAGGTCTGGCAGCAAATTGATGCTCAGACGCCGGAACAGGTCAAAACGCTGGGCTTATCCTGGCATCGGCCGCTGTTCGTCTGGCCGTTGACCGCTGCGCTGCTGCTGTTACTGCTGTTTGCCATCGGCAGCACGATGATGAAGAGGCGACGCGCATGAGTGATCTTCACTTCCTCTATCCCTGGCGATTACTGGGTTTGTTGCTCTGTCCGCTACTCTATTTTTTAGCGCAACGCTCAGCCAGTGCCTGGCATCGTGTCATGGAAAAACCTTTTGCCGCGGCGCTGATTAAAGGTCAACGCGTGCGTGCGCGTCAGGTGTTGCCGTGGTTTTTTGGTTTGGGAATCCTGGCGTTAGCCGGTCCGAGCTGGCAACGCGACCTGCCCGCCGCATTCACGCCCGAAAATAATGTGATGGTGATCATGCAGCAGGATCTCAGCATGCTGGCGCAGGATGTGCCGCCTGACCGCCATCAGCGCATGCAGCAGAAGATCGCCGCATTGATGGCACACATGCCCGGCAGCCACTTTGGTTTAGTGGTTTACAGCGCGAATGCCTGGCTGACCACGCCGCTGACCAGTGATGCCGATTTTTATAATCTGTTCCTGACGGCTCAGCAGCCGACGCTGGTGCCACAAGGTGAAGGATCGGGACTGAGACAGGCTGTAGGGCTGGCGCTGAAAAACCTGCCGGCTTCGCCCGAAGCCCCGCGCGCGCTGATACTGGTGGCTGACAATATTACAGCGCAGGACGCTGACTGGCTGCGGCAGCAAAAGTTGCCGCTACAGATCTGGGTCGCGGGCACGGCAAACGGTGGACGGCTGCCGGAAGCGCAGGCGGCGCAAGGGATTGATACGCGTCTCGATGTCGCGCGATTCGAACAAATCCGTGATGGCGGTATTCCGGTAACGCTGGTCTCTGCCGATGACGGTGACCTTCGCGCGGTCAGCGATCATATCCAGCAGAGTGTGACGGCGCAGCAGAATAGCCGACAGGACTTGCAGTGGAAAAACAGCGGCTATCTGTTGATCATCCCGATGCTGCTGCTTCTGCTGCTCTGGCGACAGCAGCTATTCTGCCTGACGGTGATGGTGCTGCCGCTGCTCGCCTGGTCACCTGGCAGTTCAGCGGCACTGCTGGATGCCTGGATACGCCCCGATGTGCAGGGTCAGTTCGCGTTTGACCGCGGGGATTATCAGGCCGCTGCCCAGCGCTTTCAGGACCCGTTACGGCGAGGTATCGCCTTTTATTATGCAGAAGATTATGTCCAGGCTCTGGGTGCTTTCCGACAGGTTCCAGCCAGTGCGGACAGCCTGTTGTGGATGGGTAACTGTTATGCACAACAGAAATCCTGGCAGCAGGCACTGAACAGTTATGATCAGGCGCTGAGTTTACGACCTGAATGGGAGATGGCTCAGCAAAACCGGGCAAAAATCGCGCGTATCCTCATGCAACTGCGGCAAAAAGAACGCGATCGTCAGGCCGATCAGCATGAGCAAAAGGATGAAGATCCTGACGCTATTAAGCACGATCTTAAACCCGATCAGGGGGTAAACCAGCTGGATATGAAGCCCATCACCGGGGCGGCACCCTCGGCGGAACAGTGGTACAGCAACCTCACGCTGTCACCCGGCGGATTACTGGAAAATCTCTACCGTTCAGCCCCGGCGGAGGCACCATGAAGAGATTTGTCGTTTGTCTGTTACTGCTGCTCAGTCTGCCGGTTCGGGCCGAAATGGCCATGACGCGTGAGCTGGTGGCGCCCGGGCAACTGGTGCCGGGCCAGCCGGTAACCCTTGCCGTGACCTTCTGGACCGACAGCTGGTTTAATCCGCCGCCGCAATGGCCGGAGATGGTAATTGAAAACGGCAATCTGCTTAACACGCCGCTTCCCAACCAGCTGGTGACGCGTAATAGTGAAGGTATCAGCTGGAGCGGCATCCGCATGGAACGCCAGGTAATGGCATGGGATCAGGGCACACTGCGTTTTCCTGCCACCGATGTGGTAATGAACTCCGCGAATCAGCCACCAAAAACGGTGTCGTTGCCGGTGCTGGAGAAATCGGTCAACTGGCCCGCTGATGTGCGTCAGCCGGACCGATTTTTACCCGCCAGCACGCTTGAACTTTCGCAACAGTGGCACATCTACCGCGCAAAGGAGGATAAGCAGTTACACGTCGGTGACGTGATAGAACGGGTCGTGACATTGCGCGCGACCGATGTGATTGCGGTGCAAATTCCGCAACTGCTGTATGCCATTCCCGGCTCCGGTGCGCAGCGTCTGCCTCCGGTAAACAGCAACCTGACGCAGGGACGGGATGAGATTGTCGGCGCACAGCGTGAGGAACGCTTGCGTTATCTGCCATCTCAGGCCGGTGAACTGGTGATCCCGCCGCTGCGTTTGCGCTGGTGGGATACGCGCCAGCACCAGTGGCGGCTGGCTGAATTGCCTGGCGCCCATTACACCTTTGCCGCTGCGCGTCCGGCGGGCAGTGAACAGGCGTTGAAAGCCCGCGCCCCGATCAACTGGATGCCCTGGCTGACCGGCGCGGCGATGGTAATGGTGCTTCTGCTCGCAGGCTTCTTTTTCCGACACAGGATTATCCAGAGCCTGCAAAGGCTGGTTCAGCGTACACAAGAATACTGGCGGATCGTCCCGCTGCCCGACCTCATTCCCACCAAAAGGCAAAAATAATGAAATTGAAACCCTTGCTGGCATTACTGATGATGGCTCATCTCGGTTCGGCTTTCGCGGCAGAGGACCCGCTTAGCGCATGGAATGAGGGTCACTCAAAGCAGGCTATTGAAACGTGGGTAAAGGAAACCACCTCGTCGGATAGCAAAGATTTCATTCCAGTCAGTCAGCGTTATGTGGTGTTTGATAATGACGGCACATTGTGGCCAGAAGCGCCGCTGACCTTTCAGCTGCAGTTTGTGATGGATGAAATCAAACGCCTCGCCCCGCAACACCCGGAATGGAATAACGATGCCCTGGTGCAGGCGGTCATTAACAACGACCTGAACGCGGTGAAGCAGTCGGGCAAAAAGGGGCTGATACAGTTGATGACCCTTACGCACAGCGGTATGACAACCGAAGAATTCCGTCAGCGGGTCAGCAACTGGGTCGGGAGTCATCAGCATGTGCGTTTCGGTTGCCGATATGACCAGCTTGGCTATCAGCCGATGCGCCAGTTGCTGGATTATCTGCGCAGTAACGGCTTCAAAACCTGGATTGTGTCAGGCGGTGGCATCGATTTTATGCGCGTGCTGGCAGAAAAAATGTATGGCATTCCACCCGAACAGGTTATCGGCTCCTTTTCACTAAGTGAGTTTTCCCTGACCGATAATGGCACGCAACTGCGGAAAACCATGAACGGTGCTTTCTACGATGACGAAGCGATGAAGCCGGTCGCCATTCATCTGTTTATGGGGCGGCGTCCGGTTGGCGCGTTTGGTAACAGTGACGGCGATGTGCCGATGCTGCAGTACACCTCAGCTAATCCGGCCTATAAAACCTTTGGTTTACTGGTTCATCACACCGATGCCGCGCGCGAATATGCCTATGATGCGCATCCGCCCGCCAGCGGAAAGTTGATCAGCGGACTCAGACTGGCACCCCAGAAGGGTTGGGTGATTGTTGATATGAAAAAAGAGTGGAAAACGGTGTTTGACCCGGCCCAATGTGCTGCGGATCAAAACCATAAGTAAGGGGTTTCGCCGGGTTTAAACGCCAAAACGGGCCGGGAGGTAACAATGAAAGACCTGATACCGATTCTGGTGGTGCTGCTGTCGCAAACGGCAGCACTGGCTAACTCCGCTTATGAAAATCTGACGTTTGCGCTGAGGCAGCAGAAGATCACCGATGAACTGCGACAAAAGTGTCAGCTACCTGTGTCTCTATCTGATGAACAGCTAAGGACCCGCTTCCTGAACAGCACTCATGATCATTCCGCCGTACTGTCAGCTGTAAAAGCGCTCAGGGAAAATAATCAGCCGCATTACCAGATTTTCCTGAACCAGCTTTAGTGTCCAGAATGACGGAAACAGACCGGGGCAGTCACGCTTCCGGGATAACCAGTAAGCGTGAGCCGGATTGGATTTGCCGCCGGCTTTTACGGCTCCAGAAATGAGGAAGGTACCCATTACCAGGGCTATTTTGGCGGATTCGGCGCAGGTTACCATTTTGATCAACAGAGTTCAGTGAACCTTCTGACCTTGATTATGGATAACAATATCTATCTGGACGATCCCGACACACGCTTTCTGATTTCCTATACCTGGCAATTTCAGTAATCCCCATTGGTGGCTGCCTTACGGACTGTTTTACCGCCAGGCAAAGAAGGGTTTTCGGAGGCAAAATGATCAATGCGGTAAAATGGCTGTGCTGTTGCCTGATGCTTTTTACTCTACAAAATGCGATCGGTGCGGAACCACGCCAGTCGCCCTCCCCACAGGAACACGCGCGTACGTTGTCGCTGCTTAACCAGCCGGTTGTCATGTTACAGGCAAAATTTGGGCTTACCACGCCCGAAGAGCGCGTTAAGCGTATCGTGACAGCCCTGCGCAAACTGAATGATAACGATCTGGCCCAACCGGTCGAAACGCACGATATAACTCGATACGGTCAGCCTGCCGTGCTTTTTTCTGTCAATGGAAAACCCTTTATGCTGCTGGCGCAGGGCGATCTGGATGAAGGGGATGACCTGACGCTTGCGCAGGCGGCGGAACGTGTCAGATTGCGACTCGACACACTTCGGCAATCATTGTCTGAGCAGTATTCATCGCGTTATTTGCTGATCTCAGCGGGTAAAAGTCTGTTGGGCGTGCTTATGATGTGCGCATTCGTCCTGTTTGCCCTGCGCTCCCATAGCTGGCTGAAGCAGCGCTATGCTGTCCGACGTACAAAACAGAAAAGCATCATCCCGGGCGCACTGCGCGCCTTTCTTGGTCCGATTGAGGTACGGCTCTATGCCATAGTCCTTACCGCGGCCTTCCTCATGGCATTTTACCTCTGGGTGAGCTGGGTATTACGGCTGTTTCCCTGGACGCGGATCTGGGGCATGGAGCTGGGAGGTTATGCGGCAGGTCTGCTACAGCGTCTGGGGCTGGCCATATTTTCCGCATTGCCAGGCTTACTGATTGTCGTTGTCATCTTCCTTATTACGGCGCTGGTGACTCGCTTACTCAGACTGGTGCTGAGGCGGGTTGAGACCGGACACTTAAACCTGCCGGGCCTGCATCCGGATACGGTGGGTGTGACGCGTAAATTGATCAGCGTCGTCATCTGGTTATTCGCGCTATCAGCGGCGTATCCCTTCCTGCCGGGTGCCAATTCGCTCGCCTTCAAAGGGATCAGCGTATTCTTCGGCCTGATGCTGACATTGGGCTCGGCTGGGGTGATGAACCATGCCATGAGCGGGCTGGTGCTCACCTACTCGCGGGCACTGCGCAAAGGGGAAGTGATCAGGATTGCCGATCATGAGGGCGTGGTCAGTGAAGTGGGCATGCTGGCCACCAAAATTCTCACCCGTGAGAATTATGAAGTGACGGTTCCCAATGCCGTGGTGGTTAGCGGCAGGATAGTCAATCTCAGCGCGACGCTAAAAGGTGAAGGCGTCAACATGACGACCAGCGTCACCATTGGTTATGACACGCCGTGGCGGCAGGTTGAGGCGATGCTGGAGCTTGCTGCCAGCCGCACCACCGGTATTAATCACGATATCACGCCGCTGGTGCGGCAACTGGCACTTCAGGACTGGTATGTGATGTATGAGCTACAGGTCCGGCTCCGGCCGGGAGAGTCACTCGCTGGGGTAAGAAGTCTTCTCCATGGGCATATACAGGATGTGTTTAACGAATTTGGTGTTCAGATTATGTCACCGAATTTTATCAGCCAGCCCGAACAGCCGATTATCGTGACAAAACCAAATTGGTTTACTCCCCCTGCTCAAGAGAAAGAATAAACAAGGTGTGATCCTGAGCTGCAGGGCTAAAGCGGGCCTTTACTTTAATCCCGAAAAAGGACAACGCAGGTTTGGCCGGTAGAGCGCTTATAGTCCTGTCATTAAACTGGCGACAATGTCATTCAGGATGGAAAGAGTGGTAGCCATTCTGATTATAAAAATAATACAGAAACAAAAAGGCTCACGCGGATTGGCGCATGAGCCTGCTTTGGCTTAGGGGAATTACTTGCCGAGGATTTCCCGACGCACGATATCCGCTCCCGCGCTTAACGCGGCCAGTTTGCCGCTGGCAACCTGACGGGATAACGGCACCATGCCGCAGTTGGTCGACGGATAAAGTTTATCGGCATCAACGAATTGCAGCGCCTTACGCAGGGTGTCGGCGACCTGTTCGGCGGTTTCAACGGCGTGGGTTGCCACGTCAATCGCCCCCACCATCACCTTTTTGCCGCGGATCAGCTCAATCAGATCCATCGGCACGCGTGAGTTCTGACACTCCAGCGAGATAATGTCGATGGCCGATTTCTGCAGCTTAGGGAACACCTCTTCATACTGCCGCCACTCGGTGCCGAGCGTCTTCTTCCAGTCGGTGTTGGCTTTAATCCCGTAGCCATAACAAATGTGGACAGCCGTTTCACATTTAAGCCCTTCTACGGCTCTTTCTAACGCGGCAATGCCCCAGTCGTTGACTTCATCGAAGAAGACGTTAAAAGCGGGCTCATCAAACTGGATGATATCGACGCCGGCCGCCTCTAACTCTCTGGCTTCCTGGTTGAGAATTTTGGCAAATTCCCAGGCGAGTTTTTCGCGACTTTTGTAGTGACCATCATAAAGCGTATCAATCATTGTCATCGGACCGGGCAGCGCCCATTTGATCGGCTGGCTGGTCAGCTGGCGTAAAAACCGGGCGTCATCAACAAATACCGGTTTCAGGCGGGCAACCTCACCGACTACGGAAGGCACGCTCGCATCATAACGATCGCGGATTTTTACGATCTGACGTTTTTCAAAGTCGACACCGCTGAGATGTTCAATAAAAGTGGTGACAAAATGCTGACGTGTCTGCTCACCATCACTGACAATATCGATACCGGAGTGCAGCTGATCGGCCAGGCTGATACGCAGCGCATCAAGTTTGCCCTCAGCTAATTCGTCACCCTGCAATTTCCACGGCGACCACAGCGTCTCGGGTTGGGCCAGCCATGAAGGTTTAGGTAAACTGCCAGCAGTCGATGTCGGTAATAATGTGTTCATAATAAATAACCTTATATTTGGTTGGTTCAAACAACGGGCTGGGCAAACCATTGCTCAAGAAGCGTCTGCCAGGGCTTAATGAAAAGTTCTTCAGTAAACTTACCCTGCTCAACGGCCAGCTGACTGCGCTCTTCTCGATCGTAGACAATTCGTGTTAATGAATAATCCTGATGCGTCAGGCTGGGTTGATAGACATTTCCCGCCGCCGAATTGGCATTGTAGATTTCAGGCCGGTATATTTTCTGAAACGTTTCCATGGTGCTGATGGTGCTAATCAGTTCGAGGTTGCTGTAATCGTGCAGCAGGTCACCCTGGAAATAAAAAGCCAGCGGCGCAACGCTGTTACGCGGCATGAAATAACGCGCCCTTAGCCCCATCTTCGCGAAATAATCATCGGTCAGCGAGGTTTCATTCTGGGCATATTCATCGCCCAGCACCGGATGATGGTTACCGGTCCGGTGATAGGTATTTTTACTGGAGACGCTCAGGCATATCACCGGCGACTTACTGAATTTCTCTTTATACGCCGCAGAGTTAACAAAACTTTTGAAGATGTTGCCATGCAGAACACCATAATTTTCCGGCGTACTAAATTCGCTTCTGTTTTTATTGTGTGCCGGCAACACCACGCTGAAATCATAATCGCGCACATACGAAGAGAAGTTATTGCCGACAATACCTTCAATGCGCTGCTGGGTCTGATGATCAATGATATGCGTTTTTAAAACTTCAATCACCGGAAAGGCATCATTGCGGCCTTGTGCAGTGATCGATAACTCTGCCGATATAATTTCCAGTTCAACAGAATAACGGTCGCCTTTAGGGTTATCCCAGTTCGCCAGCGAATTGAAACGATTATTGATCATGACCAGGGCATTGCGTAAATTATCCTGACGCTTTTCACCCCGCGCTAAATTGGCAAAGTTAGTGGTGATGCGCGTATTTTCAGACGGATTATAATTCTCGTCGAAACGCAGACTTTTAAGAGTAAAGGTAAAGGCATTATTCATCGCAATCTGGCACCCTGATCGTCTGATTCAAAATATGAGATTCGCGGTTGCGAGCGAACAGAAACTCAGCAGCGCTGGCGAATCTTCATATTATCAATTGATATTAGCAATGCATCCTTTATGCCTCAGACGATGATTGAGGAAAAGTGATTTAATTTCACCGAACATGAAGGATGTTCATGATCAGTTAAAATAATGAAGATGAGGTGTTACAGCGGTGACTGAACTCAGATTAAGGTTGCGGTCCGCCAGCGTCTAAGCCGCGCCTGATGCGACGCGGATTGTCGCTGTAAATAGCGGAACTCCGGACAGCGACGCTCTGCCAGTGAAACACCTGCTGAAATTTCTTCAGTAAGGGAAAATCCACGGATGAAATGGTGGATCGGCAATAAGGCAAAAGCTGACAACGTTGCGTTGCGCTATTTCCCGTAGTCGCCGCTGACCAAACTGTCACCAGGGATGCAAGCGGCGATAAAGCGGGATGGCGGGTATAATCATCCCGCATTGACACGGCTATGCCGCAGACCGCGGATAACACTCACGCACTGTCACACCTGCGAGACCGCTGTTTTACCCCTGGCCGAAAATCTTAATCACCGCATCCAGATGCTCTTTCATCGCCTTCTTCGCGGCACGGCTGTCGCGCGCTTCCAGCGCATTCAGAATCCTGAGATGTTCGATCTCAGAACGGTGCGGCATGTCCTGGGGAGTGTAGTGGAGTTGCAGGCTGCGGAACATGGTGCCGTAACGGTGTCCCAGCAGGTGCCCAATGATAAACGCATAGGCTGGATTGCCGCTGGCCTGGGCAATGCGGATATGGAACAGACGATCGCCTGGATGGGTCGCCGAGCCATTGCGATTATCGTAGCAGTTTTGCTCATATGCCTGCCTGATCGCAGCAAGTTCTTCATCAGTGGCGTTTCTTGCCGCCAGGGCTGCGGTTTCAGGTTCGATCAACCGGCGGGTCTGTAACAGCGAAAAGGGAGGCAGCTCAGCGGTAAAATCCAGTTCGATGTTCAGCTCATCATCAACGTCGGCCCACTGATTGCGCCCCGCCTGCGACATCACCGGTTCCTGCGAAGGCGAAGCCGGTAAGGCTGGCGGCTGACGCACAATCACGCCGTTACCGACCCGCACATCCACCAGCCCAATCACTTCAAGCGCAATCAGCGCTTCCCGCACCGACGCGCGGCTGACCTGCAACAGACTGGCTAATTCACGTTCGGCTGGCAGCCGGCTGCCGGGTGGAAACTCGTTATTATCAATTAATGTTTTTAGCTGGTCAGCTATCTGCCTGTAAATTCTTGGGTTTTCTAATCTTTTTATCGGCATCGGACACCTGAGGTCAATTCTCATTAAGTGATTCAGCTAGCATTTTCCAGACAAAAATCTTGCTGCTTTGTTTTATGCATGTAAAAAATTGGTTAACCAAAATGGCGTTTTAAGCAGAAGCTTGCGCGACATCTTAGCAAAAAGCACTGGTTTTAACGCATTTTTTTCGCCTCTAATGGCCTGACCATTAGACCTATAAAATCCTTTTAGTGGGAGTTGCCATGAACCTGGCAGGGAAAAAAGTACTGATTACCGCCGCAGGACAGGGCATCGGTTTTACCACCGCCGCCCTGTTTGCCCGCGAAGGTGCAGAGGTGATTGCCACAGATATCAATATCAGCGCGTTACAGCAGATACCGGGTATCACAGCGCAACACCTCGACTTCACCGATCCCCAGGCGATCGCTGCGCTGGCAGAAACCACCGGTCCGCTCGATGTGCTGTTTAACTGCGCCGGTGTGGTTCACAGCGGCGACATACTCAGCTGCCGCGAAAGCGAATGGCAGTTCGCGCTGGATCTCAATGTCACCGCGATGTTCCGCATGATCCGCGCTTTCCTGCCAGCGATGCTGGAGCGCAACCACGGCTCGGTGATCAACATGTCGTCAGTCGCCTCAAGCATCAAAGGGGTGCCAAACCGCTTTGCCTACAGCGCGTCCAAAGCGGCAGTGATTGGCCTGACCCGTTCGGTGGCGGCAGATTACGTCACCCGCGGCATTCGCTGTAATGCGATCTGCCCCGGCACGGTGGAGTCACCTTCCCTGCGCCAGCGCATTGCCGCTCAGGCCCTGGCTGAAGGACGCAGCGAAGCGGAAGTTTATGCGGCGTTTGTTTCCCGCCAGCCGATTGGCCGTATTGGTAAAACCGAGGAGATCGCCCAGCTGGCGCTCTATCTCGCCTCTGATGCCAGTTCCTACACCACCGGTACGGTGCAGATTATTGACGGCGGCTGGAGTAACTGATCCCGCAGCCACTCTGCTTCCCTGACTTTTTCACAGAAGGATAGTGATCGATGAAACTACTACGATACGGCAATGCAGGTTCTGAACGCCCCGGCCTGCTGGACAGCAACGGAAAACTGCGCGATCTCAGCGCTCACGTCACCGACATCGACGGCGATGCCCTGCAACCGGCCACGCTCAACGCACTGCGCCAGCTCGATCCGCACAGCCTGCCGCTGGTGAGCGGTGAACCCCGTCTGGGCGCGTGCGTGGCCAGAAGCGGGAAATTTATCTGTATCGGCCTGAACTACGCCGATCACGCGGCGGAAACCGGGGCTGAAATCCCAAAAGAACCGGTGGTCTTCAGCAAGTGGACCAGCGCCATTGTCGGCCCGAACGATGATGTCGAAATCCCGCGTGATTCAGTGAAAACCGACTGGGAAGTTGAGCTGGGCGTGGTGATTGGCACCGGCGGCCGCTATATCAGCGAAGCCGACGCCATGGCACACGTCGCCGGTTACTGCGTGATCAACGACGTCTCTGAACGGGAGTTCCAGATTGAACGCGGCGGTACCTGGGACAAAGGCAAAGGCTGCGACACCTTTGGTCCGATTGGCCCGTGGCTGGTGACCGCCGATGAAATCCCCGATCCGCATCAGCTGAACCTGTGGCTGGAAGTGGATGGCACGCGCTATCAGAACGGCAATACCCGCACCATGATTTTCCGCATTCCTGAAATTATCAGTTATCTCAGCCGCTTTATGAGCCTGCAACCCGGCGACATCATCTCGACCGGCACACCGCCGGGCGTCGGTCTGGGACAAAAACCGCCGCTCTATCTGAAAGCCGGTCAGGTTATGCACCTCGGGATTGAAGGTCTGGGTGAGCAGCGTCAGAAGACGGTACAGGCATAGCTCCATTACAGCGGAAGGAATTTTTGATGACGACGATTACGGCTTTACGTGTAGAGGATGTGCGCTTCCCGACGTCGCTGACGATGGATGGCTCGGATGCGATGAATCCCGATCCCGACTACTCCGCGGCATATGTGATTCTGGACACCGACAATCCGGCCCTGCAAGGGCATGGCCTGACCTTCACCATCGGGCGCGGTAATGAGATCTGTTGTGCCGCGATCGGCGCACTGCAGCATCTGATCGTCGGTCGCCAACTGGCGGATATGACGGCCGATATGGGGAAATTCTGGCGGGATTTCACCAGCGACAGCCAGCTGCGCTGGATTGGGCCGGATAAAGGCGCTATCCATCTGGCGACCGGTGCCGTGGTCAATGCGGTATGGGATTTATGGAGTAAGGCGGTCGGCAAACCAGTGTGGCAGCTGGTGGCGGATATGACGCCGGAAGAGCTGGTGCGCTGCATCGATTTTCGCTACATCACCGACTGCATTACCCCGCATGAGGCGCTGACGCTGCTGCAACAGCGTGGTGACAACAAAGCACAGCGTCTTGAAAAACTGCTGGTGGAAGGTTACCCGTGCTACACCACCTCGGCCGGCTGGCTGGGCTATCCCGACGACAAGCTGCGCCGTTTGTGTCAGCAGGCGGTCGATGCCGGCTTCGATTATCTCAAGCTGAAAGTCGGACGTGACCTGGAAGATGACATTCGCCGGGTGCGTATTGCCCGTGAAGTGATCGGTCCGGACCGCAAGCTGATGATCGACGCTAACCAGGTATGGGAAACCCGCGACGCCATTCCGTGGGTGAACGCCCTGGCGTTTGCCAACCCCTGGTTTATCGAAGAGCCGACCAGCCCGGATGATATCGAAGGCCATCGCACCATTCGTCAGGGTGTTGCGCCGGTCAAAGTCGCCACCGGCGAGATGTGCCAGAACCGCATCATGTTTAAGCAGTTCATCATTCGTGAAGCGATTGATGTGGTGCAGATAGATGCCTGCCGCATGGGCGGCATTAACGAAGTGCTGGCGGTGATGCTGATGGCGGCCAAATACAACCTGCCGGTCTGCCCGCACGCGGGCGGCGTCGGGTTGTGCGAGTACGTGCAGCATCTTTCGATGATCGATTATCTCTGTATCGCCGGGACGCATGAAGGCCGGGTTATCGAATACGTTGACCACCTTCACGAGCATTTTGTCGACCCCTGTGAGATCCGCGGCGCAGCCTACATGCCGCCCAAATCGCCCGGCTTCTCTATCGAAATGCATCAGGCGTCCATCGAAAAATATCGCTACCACGCCTGAGCCGCAAAGGAGAATGCCGATGATGCGAGTCGACAGCCACCAGCATTTCTGGCGCTACACGCCGCAGGATTACCGCTGGATCAACGATGAGATGGGTGTGCTGAAACAGGATTTCCTGCCGGAGAGGTTGCGGCCGATCCTGCGCCGCCACGATGTGCAGAAAACCATCCTGGTCCAGGCGCGATGCAGCCTGGAGGAGACCCGCTGGCTGCTGGATTTGGCCGATCAGACCGATTTTGTCGCGGCGGTGACTGGCTGGATCGATCTGCGTGACGCCGATCTGCCGCGCCAGCTGGACGCATTAGCCCATCCGCTGCTGCGCGGTTTTCGCCACCCGGTTCAGGACGAGCCTTATCCGGCGCAGTGGCTGGCCGATCCGGCCGTCAATGCCGGGATTCGCCAGCTTCAGCAGCGGGAATTTCTCTACGAACTGCTGGTGACGCATCACCATCTGGCCGAAGCCGTTGAGTTTGCGCAGCGCCATGACCAGCATTTTCTGGTGCTCGATCACTTCGGCAAGCCCGATCTGACACGGGGAGCCCGCCACTGGAAGCAGCAGGTTGCGCCGCTGAAGGCGCTGAAACACGTCAGTTGCAAGCTCTCCGGTCTGCTGACTGAGCCACGCCCGGCGGGCCTCTCCGCCGACGACCTGCTGCCTTATTTCGATGTGGCACTGGAGATTTTCGGCAGCGAACGGCTGATGTTCGGTTCCGACTGGCCGGTTTCGCTGCTGGCCGGTGCCGATGACGATCCCTGGCAGCTCTGGCAAACAGCCATAGCAAAACTCAGTGGTGCCGAACAGGCAGCCATTTATGGCGGCAATGCCTGCTCTCTTTACCGATTACAGGAAACACACGATGAATCTCTATCTGCAAAATAAAGTGGTAATCGTCACCGGCGGCGGTTCCGGCATCGGCGAGGCGATCTCGCTGACGCTGGCCGAAGAAGGCGCCATCCCGGTGATCGTCAGCAATACCGAACCGGCGAATGAGCTGATGCATAAGCTGCAACAATGCTCGCCGCAGGCCAGCTTCGTGCTCGCCGAGCTGCGTGACGAAGCGAGCTGCAAGGCCGCGCTGGATACGATCCTGACCCGTTATTCCGCCATTGACGGCCTGGTGAACAACGCCGGTGCCAATGACAACGTCGGTCTGGATGCCGGACGCGCCGCCTTTGTGCAGTCACTCGAACAGAATCTGATTCACTACTATCTGATGGCGCACCTGTGCCTGAATGCGCTGCGTGCCAGCCGGGGCGCAATCGTCAATATCAGTTCGAAAACCGCGTTAACCGGTCAGGGCAATACCAGCGGCTATGCCTCGGCCAAGGGCGGCATTCTGGCGCTGACCCGTGAATGGGCGGCGGCCCTGCTGAACGAGGGTATCCGGGTGAATGCGGTTATCCCGGCTGAAGTGATGACGCCGCTCTACGCGCGCTGGATTCAGAGTTTCGATCACCACGAAGAGAAACTGCAACAAATCACCTCGCATATTCCGCTGGGGCAGCGCATGACCACGCCGCAGGAGATTGCCAATACGGTGGTCTTTCTGCTCTCTTCGCGGGCGTCGCACACCACAGGTCAGTGGCTGACCGTCGATGGCGGTTACACCCATCTTGATCGGGCGCTGACATGACGCGGCGCTATTGCCAGGCGCTGGATCTCAGCGACGATCCGCGTCTTATCGAAGAGTATCAACGCTATCACCAGCAAATCTGGCCGGAAATTACCGCGCACCTGCGTCGCTACGGCATTGCAGAGATGGAGATTTACCGGCTGGGTAACCGGCTGATGATGGTGATAGAAACCACGGACGACTTTGACCGCGCGCAATTCGAACGCCGCAGCCTTGAGGACCCGAAAATCTGCGAGTGGGAAACCCTGATGTGGAAATATCAGCGCCCCACACCCTGGACACCCGCGGGTCAAAAGTGGGTAGAAATGACACGCATTTTTTCACTGACAGAACAGCCGTAGTGCCTCTCGTTGTTCCAGAGAGCAGCCGTTTTTCACGTTATCTGACATAAAAAAAACCCAGCCATCCGAGCTGACCCTACTCCTGCAGGCACCACCAGATACTGAGGAATACACCATGTTCGCCAATAAAACTGCGGCTCCCGCCTATGCGGAGCGCAAAACCACATCCGGGTTCCGTCTGGCGTTTATTCTGGTCACCACGCTGTTTTTCCTGTGGGGATTATCCTACGGGCTGCTGGATGTGCTGAATAAGCATTTCCAGGAGGTATTACACGTTAATAAGGCGCAGTCCGGGCTATTACAGGCCGCCTATTTTGGTGCCTATTTCATCATTGCCCTGCCGGCCGGTTTTTTTATGGATCGCTTTGGCTATAAGGCGGGCATCCTGGTCGGTTTATGTTTGTATGCGGTGGGCGCACTGCTGTTTGTCCCGGCCGCCTCGGCAGGCAGTTTTAGCCTGTTTTTGTTCGCGCTGTTTGTGATTGCCCTTGGGCTGGGGTGTCTCGAAACCGCCGCTAACCCCTTTGCCACGGTACTGGGCGATCCGGCTGGCGCAGAACGCCGCCTGAATCTCTCGCAATCGTTTAACGGCTTAGGGCAGTTTATTGGTCCGGTGATTGGCGGCTCGCTGTTCTTTTCCGCCACGCAAAGCACCACCGCTGACGGGCTCTCTTCGGTGAAAACCACCTACGTCGCGATCGCCTTTTTAGTGCTGCTGATAGCCTTCCTGTTCGGACGGACGAAGCTGCCGGATATTCGCGAGCAGAGCAGCGATGCAGACCAGGGCATCGCCAAAGGATTGTGGCAGCATGGCCATTTTACCGGCGGCGTGATTGCCCAGTTCTTTTATGTCGCCGCCCAGGTTGGCGTTGGCGCTTTCTTTATCAATTACACCACCGAACACTGGCATACGCTGTCGAACCAGAACGCCTCCTATCTGCTGTCGGTGGGCATGATCAGCTTTATGGTCGGCCGCTTCTTCAGTACCTGGCTGATGGGTTTTATCCGCCCGGCTACGCTGCTGGTGGCCTATGCCATCATCAATATTGTGTTATGCGGCGTGGTGGTTGCCGGTATCGACAATGTCTCGGTGATTGCCCTGGTAGCGATATTCTTCTTTATGTCGATCATGTTCCCGACCCTTTTTGCCATGGGCGTGAAGAACATGGGCAAGCAAACTAAACGGGCCAGTTCAGTGATGATCATGGCGATTGTCGGGGGCGCGGTGATGCCCTATATGATGGGTGCCATCGCCGATCGTTACACCACGGCCGTCTCCTACTCGCTGCCGATGATCTGTTTCGCGGTGGTACTGGTTTATGCGCTAAAGCAAAGAGCAAACGCCGATCGCTGAGTCATTCCCCGCTGGATAAAACCACGGAGTGAACAGACGGGTTGTCTGTTCACTCCGGCTCATTACTGAACCGGGAGCGCTGCCACGGCCTGCTGATTCTCGCCTCTGCGGAATGAATCGCCTGACCGGATACGCCCTGCCACGCCCGATCGGCTGCCGCGAATGGATGATTGATTTGCAGCGCCAGAAGAGGCTGAACCTGATGCGTGACATATTTTATTCGTCGCCAGCGGTTTATTGCATCAGTCTGGGGCATAGGTCACATTAATTTTAACTGCCCGCTTTTTTATTCACCTCTTTTAATCATTACGCATACGCTGAAGCTCTCATTTATTTTTGCCAGAACAGCTATATTGATCGTTACGCATCACTATCTATCAGCCCGCTTAATTGATGTCACAACAACGGAGAGAGGAAATAAATTTTCCTGCTGAGGATTAAGCACATGAATAGATAAGAGGTTTATCATGAAAAAATCAGTATGTAGTGAACTGCACGGCAGAATAATTCATGCAAGAACGATTCTACCCGCCAGTAATATTGCACTGTACGAGGTCGATTTTGAAAATGGCACTACTGCGGTGTTACGCGTCAGCACAACTTTTCCGCTACGGGAAGGCGACACGATTGCCAGAATCAATGATGTCTGGCGTGCGGGCCAGCATGTGATTACGCCCTCTCCGTTCGAGTTCGTGGAAAAGCGTGAATCCGACCGCTATTTCATTGAATATGAGCGTTAATGCGCGATTTTTATGATTCAGATTTTACCCGTCGCGTCAGTCAGGCCGAAGCCTTCCATTCGTAGCTGATTGATATAAATTATAAAACATCAGGTAAGCAATGAAACACCTCAGCCACCTGAACGGCAAGAGTGGGTTGCCGTCCGATTAAGGGAACCGTCACTTTTTTCTCTGCGTTTTAAATAATGAAAAGCGACTTACAGTGCGGACACAGCACAGCCTGGCCTTTGTTCTTTTTCGCGATTAACTGCCTGGAGAATTTCTTACACTCCGGGCACTGGGTATTCGTTTCGTTGTGGTGCAACACATCGAAAAGAAAGCTTAACCAGGTCATGTCCGTATCCTCTGAAGTGGGGCGATCAGCGTAGCACAAGGCGAAATAATTAGCTTTTCCTATAAGCCATCGCTGGTTAAATAAAGATAGAACCCGAAGAAACCTCTCTTTTATTTTTTTATTTATATTTGGTGATTATCGTCAACAGCCCCTCTGTTTTATTAACATCGGTGTTAACGACCGAAACAAGACTATAGTTAACCTATCGGAACCTGCTTTCACCTCTGGCTCCCTCTTCCTTTTTTATCATCCTTTCTTTTTTCCAGACCCAGCAGCTGCGCGAGCGCAAGGAAATGAATGTGAAAATAAATCTGTCGACGTGGTTCAGTCGGGAAAGTGAATTACCTTCCGATCATTTCCCGCTGTTCCCGCCAGAAGGCCTTTATCAGGCCCAGCGGCCCGAACTCTTTTCTGCTGAACAAATGGAGAGCTACGGCGAGAAATTAGCAAAAACACACAAGCTGTCGGGCGGTAAATGGTCCTACCGGCTGCTGCAACAGCTGGCTGATAACGAGCTGTCCCTGACGCAGAGCGCGGCGATTCTGAGCGAGGGCGACAAACGCAGCCAGACGCCGGCTGCCGTCTGGCTGCTGGATAATTTTTACATCATTGAAGAGCAAATCCGCCTGGTGCGGCACCTGTTACCGGCAAAGTTCGGTAAAGGATTGCCGATGCTGGAACAATCGGCGCATTACCTGCGCATCCAGGCGATCGCCGAGGAGATGATCAGGCACAGCGATGGCCGGCTTGAAACCAGCGTGCTGCTGCCGTTTATCGCCGCCTATCAGCGCGTCACTCCGCTGCTGCTCGGCGAACTGTGGGCGATGCCCGCCATGTTGCGCTTTGCGCTGATCAACAATCTGGCCCGGATTGCGGCGGAGGTCGCCAGGGTGCATCAGGAGCGCAACAAAGCTGAAGAATGGATCACCGATATACTGGCCACCGCAGCCAAAGATGCGGCAAAAGTGATCCTCGTTATCGCCGATATGGCCCGTCAGAACCCGCAGATTTCCGGCGCTTTCGTGGCTGAGCTTGAACGCCGGTTGAGTGGTCAGAACAACACGCTCGCCTTAACCTGGGTTGAGCAGCAGCTTGAAAGCACCGGCCGGAAAACGTCAGAGGTGATTGAACAGTTCAACCGCCAGCTGGCATTGAGTCAGCTGTCGGTGAGCAACACTATTACTGGACTGCGCCAGCTGGGCGAGATTGACTGGCAGGCCTTTGTTGAGTCAGTCAGCCTGGTTGAACGCATTCTTCAGCAGGACCCGGCAGGGACTTATCCTCTGATGCACTTCGACAGTCGTGATGACTACCGTCACGTTATTGAGCGTCTGGCCCGGCACAGTCGGTTTGATGAGCGGGAGGTGGCCCGGACGGTGCTGGATCTGGCTAACCAGCCCGGACGTCCCCTGCGTCAGCAGCATGTCGGCTATTTCCTGCTGGATAAAGGCTATCTGCAGCTTGAACAGCAGCTTCAGGTCAACGTCACCTGGCTGAATAAGAGCCGCCAGCATCTCAGCCAGACGCCTTTACTCTCCTGGCTGGGCAGCCTGCTGCTGCTAACCATCGCCTTTAGCGCTGAGATGCTGGTCAGCACGCAGCAGGCTGGCATCGGGCCGTTACTCTGGCTGCTGGTGCTGCCAACCCTTATCGTCAGCAGCCAGCTGGCGTTACAGCTGCTAAGCGAACTCACCACCCGCACCCGCCATCCGCTTCCGCTGCCGCGTCTTGATTATGCTCAGGCGATACCGCCGCACCATCAGACGCTGGTGGTGATCCCCTGTTTACTCAGCAGCAACGCCGCCACCGACGCGCTGCTTCGCTCCCTGGAGATCTGTTATCTCGGCAACGCCTTACCGAATATCGGTTTTGCCTTACTGACCGACTTCACCGACAGCGCGGAACAGAATCATATTCATGATGAGGCGCTTATCCGCTATGCGGTGCTGAAAACCGAGGCGCTGAATCGCCGCTACAGCGGCCGTGCCGCAGATAGCGCGCTGTTTTCACTGCTGCACCGCGATCGTACTCATAATATTTCGCAGGGCGTCTGGATGGGCTATGAACGCAAACGCGGCAAAATCCATGCGCTCAACCGCTGGCTGCAGGGAGAAGATAATAGCTTCAGCGTGACGGCGGGAGCGTCCCAGGCACAGCTGCACGGCGTCCGATACGTCATTACGCTCGACAGCGACACCATTCTGCCGCGCGAGACCGCCCATAAACTGATTGGCGTGATGGCGCATCCGCTTAATGCGCCCGTGTTCGACACTCAGTCCAGTCGGGTGGTTGAGGGTTATGCCATTCTTCAGCCCCGGCTGGCCGAGGAGATCCCGGTTCAGGGTCAGGGCCGCTATGCCAGGTTGTGCAGCAGCGTGCCGGGTAATGATGCTTACTCCTCGCTCTCCTCAGATATTTATCAGGATCTGTTTGGCGAAGGATCGTTTGTCGGTAAGGGCATTTACGATGTGGCAGCCTTCTCGCGCGCCACCCGTAATACCTGCCCGGAAAACCTGGTGCTGAGTCACGATCTGCTGGAAGGCTGTTACGCACGCTCCGGGGTGGTAAGTAACGTGGTGCTCTATGAGCAGTACCCGACGAACTATCTGAGTGATGTCGCCCGGCGGTTTCGCTGGGTCAGAGGTGACTGGCAGCTGCTGAACTGGCTTCGGCCGCAGGTCCGGCTGGAAGATGGTCACCGGCAGAAAAATCCGCTCAGCCCGCTTTCCCGCTGGAAGTTAATCGATAACCTGCGCCGCAGCCTGGTCGCGCCTGCCCTGCTGGCGCTGGTGTTTATGCTCTGCACCCTGGTGCCGAATCCGGCCTTCTGGGCCGCTGGCATTATGCTGTTTCTGCTGCTGCCTGGCGTGCCAGCGCTGATTATTGATGGCGTGACAAAAAGTAAAAAACGCGGCTGGCGGCAGCATCTGCAGATCCTGTTTACCGATGCGTTTAACCGTATCTCCCGTGCCGGCCTGGCGCTGGCCGTTCTGCCGCATGAAAGTTACTGGTCGCTGAAAGCGATCATTGTCACCCTGTGGCGGCTGAATATCAGCCATCGCTACCTCAACGAGTGGAAGAGCGCCTCTGCATCCCCTTCGGCCGCCCATGATATGCGTCATTTTTACCGCTGCATGTGGATTAACCCACTGGCAGGCGTGGCGCTGGTGGTACTGACCGGGCTGTCGATGCCAGCGTTGATCCATATAGCCCTGGCGCTGGCGTTACTCTGGGCGATGACTCCGGCGCTGCTCAGCCGCATGAGCCAGCCGGTTGCCCCGCCGCGGATCGCATTGTCAGCCGCACAACAGGGTTTTCTGCGCCGCACCGCCCGTGAAACCTGGGCCTGGTTCAGTGAGTTTGCCAGCGATGAAAACAACCATCTGCCACCGGATAATCTGCAGGAAATCCCGCAGATGCGGATAGCGCACCGCACCTCACCCACCAATATCGGGCTGTCGCTGCTGGCTAACCTTACCGCATGGGATTTTGGCTACGTCAGTCAGGATCGGGTGATCAGGCGATCGCTTGCTACCCTCGATACCCTTGATCGGATGGAGCATTTCCGGGGCCATCTTTATAACTGGTATGACACGCAGACGTTACAGCCGCTCAACCCGCGCTATGTCTCCAGCGTGGACAGCGGCAACATGGCGGCTCACCTGGTTACGCTGCAGGCCGGACTGGCGCAGTGGAAATACCAGCCGGTGATCTTACCGTCGCGCATGCTGGAAGGTCTGCGTGATACGCTGTTGCTGATCCCGACGCAGCCCGGCACCCGCCAGCACGACCTGCTGGCTGACATCGACACCCGGCTACGGGCGATGGCACAGGCATCACCCGCGGAGCTGTTATCCGGACTGGAGGCACTGCTGCCGCTGAGCGCTGAAGCACAACAGCAGCATCAGCCGACAGGCCGCATCAACTGGCCAGCCCTGCTCCACCAGCAGCTGGATGACCTGGCCGGGGAGTGGCGTCGCTTTTTCAGTTGGGTCTCTCCGCAGGCGCCCTTCCCCGCTGAGATGCCGTCTCTGTTGTGGCTGGCTGAATTACGTCAGCATCGCCCTGGATTGACCCGGCAACAGAGCGATCCGGTGGTGTGGGCCGCCCGTGAGCGGATGGCCGCGCTGCTGGAGCTGGACAGCCGCCTTAGCGATCACGCCAGAATGGATTTCCGCTTCTTATATTTTCCGGCTACCTCGTTGCTCAGCGTGGGCTACAACATTGACAGCGGTCTGCCCGACGCCAGCAAATATGACCTGTTTCCGTCAGAAGTGCGGCTGACCCACTATTTCGCCATCTCCGCCAATCAGCTGCCCGCCAAAAGCTGGTTTGTGCTGGGTCGCTTATTTACCCGACTGGATAATCAGCCCGCCGTGATGTCGTGGAGCGGCTCGATGTTTGAATATCTGATGCCGCATCTGGTGATGCCGGTCTACCCCGATACACTGCTGGAAAAGATGGCGTTATCGGCGGTGAGGCAGCAGATCCGATCCGCGAAAGCTACCGGTACGCCGTGGGGCGTGTCGGAATCGGGATATGCCGCCTTTGACGTGAATCACAACTATCAGTACCGGGCATTCGGCACGCCAGAATTAGGGTTAAAACGCGGTCTGAATGATGATCGGGTGGTTGCGCCTTACGCCTCGCTGCTGGCGCTGATGGTCCTGCCGCAGGAGGCAACCGATAACCTGCTCAGGCTGAAAGCGATGGGCGCCAGGGGTGAATATGGCTATTACGAGGCGCTGGATTTCACCGCCGACCGGCTGGCTCCCGGTCAGACATTTACCCTGGTCAAATCCTATATGGCCCATCATCAGGCGATGGGGTTTCTGGCGCTGTCACACCTGCTGCTGGGCGCGCCGATGGTGGCCCGCTTCATCTCCAGCGCGCTGTTTCAGTCGTCGCGCCTGCTGCTGCAGGAAACCGTGCCGGATGATATCGAGCTGTATACACCGCGCCGCAGCTTTGACGAAGCTGTCGATAACAAACTGCAGCGGAGCGTGCCCGACCAGCGTGAGTTCAGCGGTTCCGATCCGCGTCAGCCACAGCTTCAGCTGCTGTCCAACGCCAACTATCATCTGATGGTGACCCACTCCGGTGCAGGCTACAGCCTGTGGAAGGGGCTGGCGCTGACCCGCTGGCGGGCAGACAGCACCAGCAATCACTACGGCACCTTCTGCTACGTCACCGATCATCATTCCGGCGACGTCATCAGCCACAGTTATCAGCCGATCTGCAGTGCGCGGCCCGGCTATAAGGCCCGGTTCAATGATGCCGGCATTGAATTTGACGCAGCGGGCACCACGTTCAGCATCCATACCCATATCGTGGTCTCGCCGGAAGATGATGTTGAGATCAGACGGATAACGGTTACCAACCGTTCCCGTCAGCCGCGCCGGTTCGATATCACCAGCTATGCCGAAGTGGTGCTGGCACCGGCCGCCAGCGATATGGCCCATCCCGCCTTCAGTAACCTTTTTGTTCAGACAGAAATTTTGCCTGGGCTGGAAGCGATTCTGGCGCATCGCCGGCCGCGCGAAGAGCAGGAAGTGACGGCCTGGATGTTTCATGCGATGGCGATCCATGGCAATACCGACCGTGAAACCACCTATGAAACCGATCGGGCCCGGTTCCTCGGACGGGGCAATAGCCGCGCCAGCCCGCAGGCGCTGAAGCCTGGCGGTGAGCTGACCGGCCATCAGGGCGCAGTACTGGACCCGCTGCTGTCGATTCGCCAGACCGTCGCGCTCAAAGCTGGCGAAGCGGTCACCATCGATATGCTGTATGGCGTGACGCCGCAGCGCGACACCTCGATTGCGTTGATCGGGAAGTACCGTAACCATATCAGCGCCGATCGGGTGTTCGAGCTCGCCTGGTCGCACAGTCAGGTTGCCCTGCGTCAGCTGAATATTCGCACTGAAGATACCGGCCTGTTTAATCAGCTGGCCAGTGCGCTGCTGTTCCCTTGCGCCGGGATGCGTGGCGACCTTAACAACCTGATGCAGAACCGGCTGGGTCAGGAGTCCTTATGGCGTCATGCGATATCCGGCGATCTGCCGATTCTGCTGGTACGTATCGGGAATAACGATCAGCTTGATTTGGTTACCACGGTTATCCAGGCGCATCAGTACTGGCGTCAGAAAGGCCTGACGATCGATCTGGTGATCATGAACAGCGATCAGGGCGGCTATCAGCAGAACCTCTACAACCAGCTCACCACCCTGATCCCGGCTGGAGAAGAGCGTCAGCAGGTCGACAAGCCCGGTGGTATCTTTATTCGGAAGAGTGAAAGTTTTTCCGCGGAAGATTTGCGGCTGTTGCTGAGCGTGGCGGCAGTGGTGCTGGAAGGCCGCGATGGCAGCCTGGCCGACCAGCTCAGCGTGCTGTTGAAACCGCCTCGCACACTGCCCGCTTATCCGTTTACCGCCACCCGCCCAACGCCTGAACCGGCGGCGGTGCATTTTGCCCCGGCGGGTTTGCAATTTTTCAACGGTTACGGCGGCTTTAGCGCCGATGGCCGTGAATATCACATTATTCTTTCCGGCCAGCAGCAGACGCCTGCGCCCTGGAGTAACGTGCTGGCTAACAGCCAGTCAGGCAGCGTCATCTCTGAAAGTGGTCAGGCCTATAGCTGGTATGAAAACGCCCACGAATATCGCCTGACACCGTGGCACAACGATCCGGTGAGTGATAGCAGTGGTGAAGCGCTCTATTTACGTGATGAAGAGAGCGGCGATGTCTGGTCCCCCACGCCGCTTCCGATCCGGGGAAAAGGGGATTACCTGACCCGACACGGCTTCGGCTACAGCGGTTTTGACCACACGGAACAGGGCATCAGCAGCACCTTAACGGTATTCATGGCTGAACAGGCACCGGTCAGGCTGTCATTGCTGACGCTGAGTAATCAGTCGGGACGGACACGCAATTTGTCGATCACCGGCTACGTCGAATGGGTTCTGGGTGAGCTGGCGAGTCGCTCGGCCCGGCACGTAGTGACCTCAGCCGCTACGCTGGCTAGCGGCAATGCGGTGCTGGCTAAAAACTTCTATCACAGCGCGGGTTCAGCGCGTACCGCCTTTTTCGCCGTCACCGGCACACAGATTGCGCATAGCGGCAACCGGCTGGAGTGCCTCGGTCGTAACGGCACCACTCGGCAGCCAGCGATGATGAATTTTCGCGGCCTGTCGGGCAATACCGGCGCGGGTCTGGACCCCTGTGCTGCCCTGCAAACGCTGACGACGCTGATTGACGGTGACAGCCGCAGCTTTGTTTTTGCCCTTGGCGTGGGTGAGGATGAAACGGCAGCCAGCGCGCTGATGCAGCAACTGCTGTCAGTCGATCAGGCCAGCAATGAGCTGGCAAAGGTCAAGCGCTACTGGCAAAGCGTGCTGACGAAAGTGCAGATTCAGACGCCTGAACCGGCGGTTGATCTGCTGGTCAACGGCTGGCTGCTCTATCAGACGCTGGCCAGTCGCTTACTGGCGCGCAGCGGTTATTACCAGTCCGGCGGGGCCTACGGTTTTCGCGATCAACTTCAGGACACGCTGGCGCTAACCCATGCGGCACCGCAGCGGCTGCGCGATCAGCTATTGCTGTGCGCATCGCGGCAGTTTATTGAGGGCGATGTTCAGCACTGGTGGCATCCACCTGGCGGCCGTGGCGTCAGAACACGCTGCTCCGACGACTATCTCTGGCTACCCTATGCGCTGTGCCACTATGTTGAGGCCACAGAGGATAGGGCACTGCTGTCACAACCTGTCAGCTATCTCGAAGGCCGCTTACTGGCGGCGGATGAAGAATCGGTGTATGAGCTGCCTGGCACCAGCAAGGTCAGCGAAACGCTGTGGCAGCATGCGGTTCGAGCGGTGAAGCACGCCCTGCGCTTTGGTCAGCACGGCTTACCGCTGATGGGATCTGGCGACTGGAATGATGGCATGAGCACGGTCGGGATCGCTGGCAAAGGGGAAAGCGTCTGGCTCGGCTTTTTCCTCTATCGTGTGCTGACCCGTTTCGCCGCGCTGGCGGTTCAGATCGGTGACAACCCGACCGCCGCGCTGTGTCAGCGCCATGCGCAGGATCTTAAAACTGCGCTCAACGGTGCGGCCTGGGATGGCGAATGGTATCTGCGCGGCTTCTTTGACAGCGGCCAGACGCTTGGCTCTCACGTTGACCCTGAATGCCGCATCGACGCGATTGCCCAGAGCTGGTCGGTATTGTCCGGGGCGGGTGAAGCAGCCAAAAGTCAGTCTGCGATGAATGCGCTGTTCCGGCATCTGGTCGATCCGCAGAACGGGCTGATTAAATTGCTGACGCCGCCCTTTGATGGCGCAGGACCTAATCCGGGCTACATTCGGGGCTACCTGCCCGGAGTGCGCGAAAATGGCGGGCAGTACACCCACGGTGCGCTGTGGGCGATTATGGCTTTTGCGGCACGGCGGGAAACCGAACGTGCCTGGTCGCTGTTCTCGATGATTAATCCGGTTAATCACAGCAGCGATCAGCGGCGTTCGGCGATCTACAAAGTCGAACCCTACGTGATGGCCGCGGATGTCTATGCGGCAGAAGGTCACAGCGGGCGCGGCGGCTGGACCTGGTACACCGGCTCTTCCGGCTGGGCCTGGCAGCTGATTACCGAAAGCCTGCTCGGGATCACCCGACGCGGCCCACGCCTCTCTGTCCATCCCCAGCTTCCCGCCGGGTGGCGCGAGATAAAAGTGGTCTACCGTGAAGGAGAAGGTATCTATAACATCACCGTGTCACGCGGAGAGGGCGAATGGCAGCTGTGGCTGGATGGCGAGCGGTGTGAAGGCGATGAAATAGTGCTGGAGAGCCTGCAAAAAGTGCATCAGGTAGTGATTCATCTGCCAGCCGAAAAGATCTGAATAACGCCTGGCGGATTAACGGTGACGCTGCGGAGAAACCGCAGTCACGACGGTGGACGGCGCCAGCGATCACGCCAACGGCTGAGCTTACCGCGCAGTAGCTTGCTCATTCACACCACTGCGCTTGCCGCCCGCGTCATCAAGGGGCGGCGTGGGCGTGGGTGGCGTAAATCTTGCTGACCACGCTCCAGCGCCCGTTTATTTTCAGCTGTCCGGGATAGCGACGTCTGCGGACCAGAGTGGCGGTCTGAAACAAAGGAGTGAATGAAGGAGCGTGAAGCGATACTGCAGGTGCTCAGGGCGAATCCGCACAGCGGCATCCGGGCCTTTCACCGCGGGCGCCCGGGCTGTTACGGTTACACGGAGGGGAAGCTGCTGATAGAGCACGCGGGCAGCCTTATTCCCAACGAAATCGTGCAGAAGCCCGTGATGTTTTGAAGGTGCAGAATGCCCTGTGCGTGTCCGGGCGATGGCATAGTGACTTTCCGGGCGGCTGAACCTCACGGCTCAGCAGCGTGGCCGGAGCCGGAGAGGCTGCTGATTAAGTCAGTGGCGAATTTGTGCCAGGTCATCTTCGGTCAGGCCGGTCATTTTCATGACGGTGACGCGGTCAATTCCGTTCTGCAGCATGGTACGGGCAATTTTCAGCGTGGCTTCACGCTCGCCTTCGGTACGGCCCTTTTCAATACCACGCTGCTCACCGAGCTGAAGACCTTCTTCCCTGCCCTTCTGTTCGAGCTGTTGTGCGATGGTCATAAGTGCGTCTCCATGTTGCGGCACACGCTGTGCCAGTTCGCGTACAAAGGCTTCGGCGTCGGCTGATTCGCCTGCCTGTACAATATAGTGTACCAGCGATATCACCTGTGATGAAGACAGATAGCCAGCCAGCAGAATGGGCACCAGCCGGTCGGTCAGTTCGGCCAGGTCCCGCTGATGGATGTGCTTCTGCAGAAGGGTCAGGGCAGCCATGCTGCGGTGGCCGGCAATTTCATCATCCGGAATGACGGTAACGTCAACCAGCGGGAAAGCCTGGCTGTAGAGCCTGCCTGCCAGCTCCGGGTCTTCAAACTCATCCAGCCACCGGGTGGAGTACGGATACGGGCTGCGTTTACCCGTATAGAACAGAACCGGTATCACCAGTGGCAACTTTTTATGCCCCGCCTCAAGGTGCCGCTGCATGGCGGCCACGGCATAGCGCACCAGGCGAAAGGCCATATGTTTGTCAGGCGAGGACTGATGCTCAATGAGTACGTGAACGTAACCCTCTCCGGCAGTGGTTTTCACGCTGTAGAGCACGTCGCTGAAATACTGCCGCAGGTCATCCTCGACGAAGGAGCCGGATTCCAGCTTGAGCGTGCTGAGATCGCAGATATCGCGCAGCTCTGCGGGAAGGTGTAGTTCCATAAAATCCCGTGCAACTTCGGGCTGGGTAAGAAACTGCCTGAATGCGGCATCATGGGGCGTGGGGGTGTTATTCTTCTTTTTCATTGGCTGATAGCCTGTGTATATTACCTCTCTCTATATTACCATGAATGTCCGCTGAATTAGCCTCAGAATGGAGGCAGTTTCGACAGTTTTCATGTAGAAGCGTGAAAGTTAGCTGCCAGAAAACTGGAATGGAAACAAAAATACCTGAACGTTTAAAAGGGATTTTTAAAATATTTAAATCGGAAGGACACCACCAGCGTGGCGAAGAAAATGAGAATGAGGACGTCTACGATACGCTGACGCCAAAGGTAAGTAATGATGCGCGAATGAATATTTCAAAGCGCTGGACTTCGCATTCTCAAAAAAAGATGTAAAAAACATCGCCGTTACCGGGCCTTACGGAGCAGATAAAAGTACGGTCACCCTGTCTTATTTTGTTAGCCTGCTAAAAAAGATTACATAAATCTCTCTCTGGCAGATTTTCAATTCCAGGAAAGAGAGGATGAGCCGCCAGTAAATGCCGAGGTTGAATTAAGCATTGTTCAGCAGATCCTTTATAAAGAAAATAAAGACAACCTGCCGGATTCACGGGTTGACAGAATTCAAAGCAGGGATGTAAAACATATCCTTACTCTGTTTTTAACCTCTGTCACTATACTGCTAGCTGTCTTCTTATTAACACTGTCTGTCTTTCCAAAGAATGTATTATCCAGCCCTGTTTCTGGAAGCCGTGAATACTATGAGCAGGTTTACTGGCAGGCAACCTGGGCGCGGCTTAAAGAGGCACAGGAGATCACTGAGGCCATTGACACCTTCTTTAGCGAAGCAGCCGATATCCTGCTCTCCCCTTCGGCACCCTGTGGCTGCATGGTGGTTCTGGCGGCGATCAACGTCTTCGCCGAGTCGGCCGATGTGGACAGAGCCGCCAGGCTTCTCAGGCAGGAGGATAAAGATCTGTTTGAAAAACGGTTAACCAAAGCGGTGCAGCAGCAACAGCTGCCCGCAGAAACCGATACCGCCGCGCTGGCTACCGTGCTGAACACCCTGCTGGAAGGCATGTCGATTGAAGCGAAGGAAGGGGCCACGCCGGAAAGCCTGAAAATGATCGGCCAGCATGCCGTCAGGCTGCTGCAGCCGCTCAGCCACCGATCGCACAAAGTGCAACAGGCATTACTAGACGACCGGTCAGTTTTTAAATAGAGTAGCCGCACTATGAAAAAACACGCGACAGATATGCGCCAGCACATCATTGATGTAGCTCGGGCGATTATTACGCACAAGGGCTACAGCGCCGTCGGGCTGTCTGAGATAGTCCAGGCTGCCGGTATTCCCAAAGGCTCGTTTTACTACTACTTCAAATCCAAGGAAGAGTTCGCTGAAGCGCTGCTGGAACACTACTTCAGCCACTATCTGCAGGAAGTCGATAACCAGCTGAGCGGCACAGGAACAGCCAGAGAACGGCTGCTGCGTTACTTCGCTTTCTGGAAGACGACCCAGGGCGCAGACCTGCCGGAAAGCAAATGCCTGGTGGTCAAGCTCGGCGCGGAAGTCTGCGATCGGTACGACAACATGCGGCAGGTACTGGCGACCGGTACCCAGGAAATCGTGCGCAAAATTGCAGGCTGCATCCGGCTGGGACAGGAAGATGGCTCACTGCCTGCGGTAAGCGATGCCGATGAGCTGGCCGAAGAACTCTATCAGCTCTGGTTGGGCGCCTCCCTGATGGCAAAAATTCACGATCCGGATAACGCCTTCGGTAAAGCAATGAAGGCGACCACACGGCTACTCGGGTAGCCGTGTTTTTTTATCCAGTTACTAGACGACCGGTCAACTATTAAGAGGTTTACATGACTGACAACAGTACCCGTACCGATTTATTTTCCCCCGTCGCGATGGGCAGCCTCCAGTTGGCTAACCGTATTGTGATGGCTCCGGTCACCCGCAGCCGTTACGGTGAGGATGGCGTGCCTGATGAACTGCATGCAACCTACTATGCGCAGCGTGCCAGCGCCGGCCTGATTATTTCAGAAGCCACCAACATCTCGGCTCAGGGCCGCGGCTATGCCGCCACGCCGGGCATCTGGAATGAAGAGCAGGTCGCCGGCTGGAAAAAAGTGACGGACGCGGTCCACGCTCAGGGCGGAAAAATCGTCTGCCAGCTGTGGCACGTTGGCCGCTTCTCAAGCGTGGAGCTGCAGCCTGACGGTGCAAGTCCGGTTGCACCATCCGCTATTAAAGCCGAAGGCCAGACCTACACCGTGAACGGATTTGTGCCGGTATCCACCCCGCGCGCGCTCGAAACTGAAGAAATCCCCGGCATTATCGAACAGTACAGACTCGCAGCAGAGAACGCCCTGCGGGCCGGTTTTGACGGCGTTGAGGTGCACTCAGCCAACAGCTACCTGCTCGACCAGTTCCTGCGGGACTCCACCAATCACCGTACCGACAGCTACGGCGGCTCCATCGAAAACCGGGCCCGCCTGACGCTGGAAGTGACAGAGGCCATCGTTAACATCTGGGGTAGTGACCGGGTCGGTATCCGCCTGTCACCGGTCACGCCTGACGCCGGGAATACCCCACCGGACAGCAACGTGATGGCGATGTATGGCTACCTCATCCAGCAGCTTAACCGCTTTAATCTGGCCTACCTGCACTTTGTCGAAGGCGCGACAGCCACCTCGCGGGACGTGCCTGCCGATGTGGATATGGATGCACTGAGTGCGCAGTTCACCGGTCCGTTTATCGGCAACAATAATTACGACCTTGAGATGGCTATCAGCCGCCGGAACGCGGGAATTATTGATGCCGTTGCCTTCGGCCGCCTGTTCATTTCCAACCCGGACCTGGTGAAGCGCCTGCGTTACGGTACCGAACTGACCATTGCGCCGAAAGAAGCGTATTACGGCGGCGGGGCGAAGGGCTATACCGACTGGCCTGAAGCGTAATAGTGATAACGAACGGCGGGGATCTCCCCCGCCATCGGCAGCGGGTTTACCTTTAGCGATCGGCGTGCGTGGCGGCATCTGAGATAAGCGCATTACTTTTGCTGTTGAGCATCCTGAGTAAGGATTGCAGCTCCCGCAGTATCGGATCAAGACGCTGAAGATTCCCCACCATTCGATCATAAGCAAGCGAACCCGGCTGCAGCCCCTTCAGGCTGCTGTTCAGCTCGCGCAATGTTTGCTGCAACTCAACCGGAAGCGTTTCCATTGCCGGACTGTCGGTTAACTGATTCAGATGTTTCAGTGTCGTTTGTAAGTCACCCATCGTGCGCTGGCTTTGCTGCAGCGTCGCGCTGGCCTGCCTCACCAGTGGCGTAAGAGGCAGATGGTTCACCTTATCCAGCACCAATACCAGTTTCTGTTGCAGCTGATTCAGACCGCCGGGCGCTGTCGGAATGATTTCATAGCCGGAAATGATGCCCGGTCCATCATAAGCTGGCGCATGACTTAAAAAATCGAGATCAATATACAGCGCGCCGGACAGCAGACTGCTGGTTTTTAGCGTAGCGCGCATGCCGCGGGCAATGCCACTCTTCAGCCGCTGCACCAGGTTAAAATCAGGCATCTCGCGGGCAAAGCGGTCAGGTTCGATATTAATCAATACCGGCACGCGGTAGGCCGTCGCAATATTCTGCGTTCTGCCGGGTAAAACAAACGGCACCCTGATGACGGTACCAAGACGAATACCGCGAAACTCCACCGGCGCCCCGGCTTTTAAACCACGCACTGAATCGGTGAAAAACAGCAGGAACGGAACATGCCGGGTGAAAAAGGATCGCTCACTGCTCTGCCGGTCGGCAAACAGCGGGTATTCCGCGTTATTGCGGGCACTCTGCACGGTTTTTATTCCCTGCGGAGTATCAAAACTGACGCCACCCGTGAACAAAGAGATCATCGCGTCTGTTTCCACCCGCAGACCTGACGCCGATCGGCCGACGTTAATCCCGCTCTCCTTCCAGAAGCGGGAATGGGTGGTCACCAGACGATCGTAGGGTGATGGGATAAATAATTGGTAGGTCATCGCTCGCCGGTCAGCATCAAAGCGGCTGTTTTCCACCGACCCGACCCGATAGCCGCTGAACATCACCGGATCTCCGGCTTTAAGCTGACTGTTTTTATCACTGCGCAACATAACACGGATGCCCGGCGCGTTGACCGGTGCCAGCGGTGGCGCGTCCAGCAGCGGATAGTGCGCTAAGGGTTGGCCTTTATTACCAGACTGTAACGCGATGTAGGCTCCGGTCATCAGCGTGCTCAGGCCAGTAATTCCATCCTGGCCTGATTGCGGTTTTACCCGCCAGAAGACGCTGTCGCTGTGTAACAGCTTCTCCATACCCCGATTCAGACGTAGGTTGATTTCAACGTGACGGAGATCGTCTGCCAGCGCGGTACTCTCTACCTCACCGATAATGATGCTGCGGTTTTTAATCGGCGTTTTTCCCGCTTTGATACCTTCCGCGCTCTCCGTGATTAGCGTGACCCGCGGGCGATGATCGCTGAAGTAATAAAAAACGATCGCGACGCCAGCCATCATCACCATCAACGGAATAATCCCTCTGGCCAACCGGCGGGATAACGTTGTTGCACCGGCATCAGCATGTTTCATCTCATGATGACTCCACATGAAAAAAAAGAATATATCGGTCTGCCATAACGGCATCTTTTCGATAGCAGGCTTATTGTTCGCTCGTAAATGACACCTTCTTTTTTCAGAGCTTTCAAATTTTCCGATAACAATTAGCTGATAAATTTATGCAAGATGATGATATAAGCGCCAGGGCATTAAACGTGGCGATCAGGCACAGGGGTAATAACGACCGTGCAGAGCTAATTAAAGTTTACTCAGGACTAAATAGAAAGGAGTAATACACCATACACAATCGCCGTAAAAATAAGTATAGGTGCGACGCAGAACAGGAAAAAAAACGCCGTCATTTTTTCTTACCTGTCGTCAGATCACCGTTTTTTTTTAAAAAGTGAGGTTATAAACGATAGCAATAAAAGGAACGAAAAAGAGAAGATTTCAGGCTTCAGTTTATGAAACTCACTCAGGCAGACAGCTTCAGCGCGCTAAAGAGATTTTATTAATCAGCGTGTTATACGGATTACCAGTCACCACAGCCGGGCGACCCTTCTTCACCAGCCCGTAAAAACAGTACCATTACATCGCACTGATTAAGATTATTTATTTTTAATGAAATAGACCTTATTGCCGAGCGGCAGCAATAAGCCTATGCTTGAAATCAGGTTGCGAATTTAATCCGAGGCATTTATGTTTCTTAACTACTTTGCATTGGGCGTGCTGTTCGCGGTTTTTATCATTATTTTTTATGGCATTATTGTTCTACACGACATTCCTTATCTCATCGCAAAATCCCGTAACCATCCCCATGCTGATGCTATTCATGTCGCGGGCTGGGTCAGCTTATTCACTTTGCATGTTATATGGCCATTTTTGTGGATCTGGGCGACGCTCTATCGGCCGGAACGAGGCTGGGGAATGAATGCCAATGCCTCTCTGGAGCAACGCGTTGCGGAGCTTGAAAAGCAGCTAAATAACCGAAATGTAGGCTAGCCGGAGTAACAAGGCGATGGATCTACTGATCATTCTCACCTATGTCGCATTTGCCTGGGCAATTTTTAAAATATTCCGAATACCGATCAATAAATGGACGGTGCCAACCGCAGCACTGGGTGGCGTTTTTTTGATTGGCGCGCTGATCATGCTAATGAATTACAATCATCCCTATACTTCTCTGGCGCAAAAAGCGGTGATTGCGATTCCCATCACGCCTCAGGTCACGGGCGTGATCAGTGAGGTCACTGACAAACAAAACAAGCTGATCAAAAAAGGCGAGATGTTATTTCGCTTAGACAGCACCCGTTATCAGGCCCGGGTTGACAGGTTGCAGGCGGATTTAATGACCGCCATCCACAACGTTCAGGCTTTAAAAAGCCAGCTGGACGAAGCCATCGCCAATACCACCCATGTCTCTGCTGAACGAGACCGATTATTTAAAGATTACCAGCGCTATCTGACCGGCAGTAAGGCAAAAGTGAATCCGTTTTCCGAAAGAGATATCGATAATGCCCGACAAGACTATCTGGCGCAGGATGCGCTGGTAAAAGGTTCTGTCGCTGAGCAGGCGCAGATAAAAAGCAGTTTAGACAGCGTGATAAACGGCGAGCAATCGCAAATTGTCAGCCTGCGGGCGCAGCTGGCTGAAGCGCGATTCAACCTGGAACAAACCGTAGTCCGGGCACCGGGTAATGGCTATGTGACCCAGGTCCTGATCCGGCCAGGCTCCTATGCCGCCGCCCTGCCTTTGCGACCGGTGATGATTTTTATTCCGGAACAAAAGCGGCAGATTATTGCCCAGTTCAGACAAAATTCGCTGTTGCGTCTGGAGATGGGTGACGAAGCCGAGGTGGTATTTAATGCTCTGCCGGGTCAGGTCTTTACCGGCAAACTGACCCAGATTCTTCCGGTGGTGCCTGGAGGCGCTTATCAGGCACAAGGCACGCTTCAGTCTCTGACCATCGCCTCTGGTACCGATGGCGTGCTGGCTACCATCGAGCTGGAGCCGAACGCCGATGTTGACGCCTTACCCGACGGGATTTTTGCGCAGGTGGCGGTCTATTCAGACCATTTCACCCATGTTTCGGTGATGCGTAAGGTCCTGCTGCGGATGACCAGCTGGCTGCATTATCTCTATCTTGATCATTAACAGGCGGCATCATCTCTGTGAGGAGAGTGAATACTTTATCGTGATGGATCAACCCTGGTGTGTTTATAAAAAATTGGCAAAGAAATAATTTCGGACGGGACAGTACAGGATTACCGGATTAAGGAAACGATCTCAAGCACGCCATTAATAATAAATTGCACACCCATACAGACCAGCAGAAATCCCATCAGTCGGGATATGGCATCAATACCGCTTTTACCAACCAGCCGCATAATGGTATCGGTGCTCCGAAGGCAGACCCAGACGATCATCGCCACGATCAGGAAGATAAGCGGGGGTGCCACCAGAATCACCCAGGCCGGAAATTCATTGGCATGTCGCAGTGTAGACGCAGAGCTGATTAACATCGCAATGGTACCGGGACCGGCCGTGCTGGGCATAGCCAGTGGAACAAAAGCAATGCTTGTTTTAGCTGTCTCTTTCTCTTTCGCTGTTTTTATTAACACATCCATCCCCCGCTCCTCCTGCGGTATCGGAAACAACATTCTGAAACCGATAAAGGCCACAATCAGCCCACCGGCAATACGCAAGCCAGGAATAGAAATGCCGAACGTATCCATGACTAATTGACCGGCATACCAGGCAACGATAAGAATAATAAAAACATAAAGAGAGGTTTTAACCGCTATCAGATTACGGGTGGCGCTGTTCATCTGACCGCTTAATGCTAAAAATAACACAACAGTGGTTAGCGGATTCGCCAGCGGCAGAATAACGATCAGTCCCAGCCCAATGGCTTTTATCAAATCCAGCATCATGAATATCCTTTGCAGAAATAATAATCAGGATGGAGGTGCCGCCTCTGTTAATAACAGCCGGCACCAGACAGACCCAGGCAGGTCGTGTTTCACCGTGACGTAACAGACAGCAGCCTTCAGAATTAAAAATTCATTCAGGCTCTGTTACGCGGATTCAGGCATTATTGATAAAAATTGTCGCATCAGCGAGTAAACACCTTTGTGAATACAGGATATCCGTAAAACTCACATCAGCTTGATTACAATCAGGAATTATTAACTTTACTTTATTTACCGGGAAAATCGACCACGTCGGCAACCATGGTGTCGATGGCACTTTTGATATCATCTCTCGTTATCGGAGACTCACTGTTAGAGACTTTACCGCCATAGGCTTTCCTCACCACTTTTATCACCGGTTTATTGGTTGAGACGTCAATTAACGCCGCCTCGATGAACAGGAAAGTATTTTGTGAACGCTTGCCGGTCATGGTCATGGTTCCTGCCACAACCGCTGTCACCGGCAGAACTTCATAAAACTGAATATCTTTATTTTCAGCTGAAACGGCAGTGATGGCCGTCCTGAGCATTAACCCACCAGCATGTGGCTGATTGCTTAAATTCTTGTGGGAGCTCACGGCGCTTTTCAGCCGCTGTTCGGTATATAAACGGATTTGTTCCAGTGTAGCGGCATTTACGCGACTATCCGGTTTAGGAGAAGGGAAATAGACCACCGGTGACACATAAATATCCTTATAATTGCTTAAACGAAAATCGGGTGATACCCAGCGCAGTACCTGTTGACCCGATGTCGTTTCTACGGTGCGTAAATCAGAGTAATCACTTAGAAAGCCTGAGTACTGATTGGTTTCTGCCACTTTAGAAGAACAGCCTGTCAGTGTGAGAAACAAAGCAATGACGCAAAACCTTAGCAGGATAATCATTTTCGCCCCCATGAGCATGGTTATTTATACAGCGGAGAGTTTTTGCCTCATTAATTATACTTCAGTTAACGCCAAAGTTGATGATTAATTATCCGTCTTAATAACAAGGCCAGTAATATGTAAAGAAAAACGCTTTGCCGTTCTTTTTTTTAACATCTGAAGGCGTACGCCCGGGATTTAACATGATTTTTTCTCTATAAAACGCCCTTTTTTATTACCGAAAAAACTATCCTATACACCCGCCAGAGAAAATAGTCTTCAGCCGTCACACCATTTGCTTATGACTGAAAAGTGTGACAGTCAGATTATTTTCTTTGTTGAACAATGCGTTCATCACAAAAAACCAAAATAAATCAAATCTCCCAGGAAAGAATATGCTGCAGACTCTATAATTATTGTGGCAATTAATACTTATTCCATACTAAATACATCTGGAGATGAACTGATGAAAAAAATAATTTATGTGATAGCCGCGTGTGCCTTTTCCTTCAACGCGTTTGCGGCAGAGATGATGCCGAAAAATGATTTTGAAAAAGTGCAGGATCAGTACGAAAAAGTGGGTAGCGTATCAACATCAGGTGAAGTCAGCGCCTCTGATGCGAAAGCTGAACTTTCCAGTCTGGCAGATAAAAAAGGCGGAGATGTTTATGTTCTGACATCCGGCAATACCAACAATAAAATGCATGCTACTGCGGATGTCTATAAGAAAAAGTGATATAGCTAAATTGTTAACGTCATCCTCGTCTATCCCATTCATATGATCACACTGTCTGAATCAGGTTTGCCAATGCGCTAACCGGCAGCACCGGTTAGCGCATTTTTATTGCATTAAGTGACCGATTTTGCAGAAAAGAGCCATGCCGTAAGCCAAAAGTGTCGATTCTGCTGCTGTCGACGTTACAGCCCATCGATCCAGGCCGTCACGGCGTTGTTTACCTCCTCACTGCGATCCTGCATAATCCAGTGTCCTGTCTGCGTCCAGTAATCTGTTTTTGATTTTGGATTTGAAAACCATTGACGCATATTCTCAGCCTGCGTGGCATCGCGACAAAGGTGATATACAGGAACCGTTAAGCCTCGACAAAAGTCTTCACTCGCTTTACCCACTCCGACTTGTCCCGCACCCAGAAACAGCGGGCCGAATGATTCCCGTACCACATGCAGCGGCACGCCCTGCAGGCGTCTTGCATGCCAGCGCTTTAACGCGGGCTGGGTATTTTTATCGTAAAAGAGCTCAAATAGCGCCGGACCGGTTACATAAGGATCGCCTTTATGCAGATCGTCAGTGGCTTTCTGAAAAACGGCCGCCTGTTCATCCGCGAATCCCATTGAACCGTCCACCGAGACGACTGCACTCACTAAATCGGGCCTTTTTGCCGCAAGCCGCGCGGCAATCTGGCCGCCCATTGAGTGACCAATCAGAATAAATTTCTGACCGGGATAGCGTGACAGAATTAATGCCTCAATATCGGCAACATAGTCAGCCGGGTTATAATGCCCTGATGGCTTGACCTCTGATCGACCATGCCCGCGTAAATCTACCGCTACCGTACGGTATTTGCTTTCAAGCGCGGGTAATTGCCAGCTCCAGTCATGTGAATCACAGGTCCAGCCGTGTAATACCATTATATTTTTGCCTTCTCCTTTTTCGGTATAAAAAAGTCGGGCCGTCGGTGACACCTTTGGCGCATAGCCTGTCGGGCTGGCTTTAACCGCCGCCGAGACAACGGTCGCGCTGGCAAAAGCCAGCAGGTTACGTCTGGACAGAGAGAAGTTTTTTTCTTTCATGAGGGTTCCTTAGTGCTTGCTAAACGTTGTCCCGCCGTTTTATTTAGCAGACGATGCGGTCGCAGGTGAGATATTTATCCCAACGTCAATCGCATGGTATATAACATTCAGCTAAGGTCAATTACGCACTTTGAAGCGAGTAGATATACTCAAGGATACTTAAATGACAAATAGTGTTGATCCCGTTTTCTTTGCAGACTGCGCCGCCCGTGTTTTTTTCGATCAGGTCGCAAACAAATGGAGCGTCATGATTCTGACTTTACTTAATGAGAATACGCTGCGCTTTAACCAGATGAAGCGCAGCATGGAAGGTATCACCCACAAAGCCCTTACCCAGGCCTTACGCAAAATGGAACGTAACGGATTGATTAATCGGACCGTTTTGGCGACCTCTCCGGTTGCCGTTGAATACGCAATCACCGATCTCGGCCGCTCTTTGCAGAAACCGTTTAGCGCCATGTATGACTGGGCAATTAATCATCTTGATGATATTGAAAAAGCGCAGGAAGCCTATGATGTCAGCCTCGCTGAGGTGGAGGGAAGTAGCCGCACGCAGAAGTAACGGGAGGCCTTGCCTGAATTTCGGGCACAAAATGAATATAAGGCATTCCGCACACTTTATTAATACATGGGGAGTAAAGCGTTTTAATTAGCGGTGGATCGATCGGCTATTTACCTTCGCAAGTTTTAAACTGACTGGCCTGTTGCTATTTTACGGACAAATGAGAGTAAAGCTGTCATAATAGATAGGCTTTACATCAATAAATAGCAGCTCAGCTGAGCCTGTTTAATATTAACTCTGGCAACCACAGGGTTTACCCGCTAACGGCATTCGTGTTGCATCATGCATTTGCAAGTGATATCGGACCTTTCCTTTATGTTGCGCCACCGCTTTACCACGAATTATTGACTTTACTGGCAAGGGATAACTGAGACTATTTAACCTCAACCTCAACCTCAACCTTTTGCGCATAGCCGAACGGATGTCGGTCTCAGGTGGCACTGTGTTAAAAGCGATCCTTAATACCGGCTGCGCCATCCATCCTGCCGGGCGTGAGTTTCAGGCCAATCCGGCTTTCCGCCTCTGGCGTTACTCTCAGCTGGCGACTGCACCCTCTGAGCCGCGGTCGCCAGCGTGCCCCGTTCTCCAGCCAGCGCCTTTACGCGGTGCCTTTCTGCATCCGGTGACAACGGTTATCCGGCTCGCCGATGATGCTGCACACCAGATAACCTGTTGACTCGTTGACTGCTGGCATGGCCGGTTACATCGCCATCTGCTGAGCAGCCTTCAGATGCTGCTCAACCACAGGCGTGTGTGCATCGGCCAGCGCCTTCACATCCGGGTCCTTGATTTTAGTGGCATCCTTTTGCAACTTCGACAGCACCATTTTGTGGTCCATGGTGCCGGCGTTTTCCATGTACATCTTGTCAAAAGCGTCACCGCTCTGTTTTTCCAGCTTAGCAGCCATGGCCGCGTGTTGGGCGTCCGGCTCAGTGGGCAATGCTACGCCTTTTTGCTTAGCGACCGTCTGGACTTTGATCAGGGCATCGCCGTGGTCTCTGACCATCTGCTGCGCAAAGGCTTTAACTTTGCTGCTTTGAGCCTTACTCAGTGCGACTTTGGCGGCAGCAATTTCATTAATATTGGCCTGCGCCATGTCCTTCACCGCTTTTTCATCACCCGCGCTGAGCTTAGCGCTTGATTCTCCCTGCATTGCAGCGCCATTCTGCGCGGCGCTGGAGGGGGTCTGAGCTTGCACACCGACGGTACTGAACATTGCTGCTAATACCGATGCGGCTAACAGCCCTTTCATCATTTGGCTCTTTTGCATTGTGTTCTCCTGATAGTCAGAGTTAAGGACGAAATTAAGTCATTAACCGTGAACAGCCTCGATTATAAATAGCACCTTCATTGCTCAGTATAGTGGATCAACGATTCCTGAAAGCCGGTGGCGCTATTTTCCCCGCCCCGTGCCGCCAGGAAATGATGAAAACAGAGCAATGATAAACGGAGCGGGAAATTAACGAAGAAGGTCGGACTGGCGGCTTGAGGCTCACCCATGCGCACCTCTCATTGGATGAATGCATGTTACCGTTACGGTAAAAAAATAATAAATCTGAAAGCAAACATTAATGGCCGATCAGAAGATCAGCCGTAATCAGGGCAGATTTAAAATGCCGGTTACCGTCCGCCGGGTGTTTTAAACAGAGCGGCTAAACCCTTACTGCGTTAATCAGGGCGAAAGAGAATAGCAGAACTACAGCGTTGTCCTGTTACCCGCATTATCCTGCTCAAAAATTTTATGCTTCACTAAACGATCGCGAAGCCAGATTTGTGCTTTTCCGGCTTTGGCCTGTTTTGACCACAGCAGATCCACCGCGACAATCCAGTCTGTGTGCGGATATTCCTGCTGCCGTAATTCAACCAGCCTGCCGGTTTGAAGTTCACGATAAACAAATTCGCGGGGTAGCGAAGCCCATCCCAGACCCGCCAGAGCCGCATCGAGCATGGCACTGTAACTCTCCACTCGCCACAGCATCGGGCTGCCTAAATATTCTGTCGTCGCGATCTTTTTTTCCTGTGAGCCAAAAGTAATGTGGCGCCAGTTGTGCAGATCGGCAAAGGAAACCGGAATTTGTTGAGCAAGCGGATGATCAACACTGACGACATGGACCATCACCACCTTACCCAGTTGGGTGAACTGAATAGTCTCACTCTCAACAGAATGAGAAAGGGTAATACCCAGATCCACCTCACCGCTTTTCACCATGGCTTCCACGTCGCCACGGAACGGCTCCTTAATATGAATATCGACTTCAGGAAAGGTCATAGAGAATTCATATAGCACCGGCGCAATAGTGATGTAGGGAAGCTCGATGGCCAGGCTGACGTGGCTCTCAATCTGCTGGTTAAAGGCGGTTACACGCTGATCAAACGCATGACACCTTTCCAGTATCGTTTTGACATATTCCCGCAGCACTTCCCCTTCCGGCGTAAGCCTGACCTGCCTGGGCGTTCGCTCGAAAAGCGCAACGTTGAGTTCAATCTCCAGATTGCTCATCGCCATATTCACGGAAGACTGAGATTTCCTCAGATGACGCGCAGCAGCAGAAAAGGAACCCGATTTGGCCACCTGTTCAAAGGTCATAAGTTGTTCCAATGAATATTTCAATTTACCCCTCAGCTTTCAATTTATCTGAAAACAGCTCACTCACTTTTATCATTTTTTTACATATAGAGTGAGTTCTCTTTTTTGAATAATGACGGGGATGCTTATGGAAACGTTGATTGCAGCAAAGACACCTCAAAGCTCGCTGAGCCCCGGACGCATAGCGTCGCTGGGCTTCCAGCATGTACTGGTTATGTACGCGGGCACGGTCACGGTGCCTTTAATCCTTGCGTCAGTAATGGGCTTAAACGGCGCTCAGACGGTGACGCTGGTTAACGCCTGCCTGCTGACATCCGGACTCGCTACCCTGCTTCAGTCTGTCGGTATCAGTCGCTTTGGCGGAAGATTGCCGTTAATCCAGGGATGCTCTTTCATCGTGCTGGCACCGATGGCGATGATCGGCCAGCAGTATGGGATTACGACGGTTTTTGGTTCGGCCATCGCGTGTGGGTTGTTTACGGTGCTTATCGCCCCTCTGTTTAGCCGCCTGGTCCGCTTTTTCCCGCCGATTGTGATTGGCTGTGTGATTACCATCATTGGCATTTCGTTGATGCCCGCAGCGGCAATCTGGATTGGCGGCGGAAACCCTGACGCCCCTGATTTTGCCAGCCCCTCTCATTTATTACTCGCTCTGGCTACCCTGGTGATCACGCTGATCTTCTATTGCAAGACGCGCGGCATCATCAGAAATTTCGCCATCCTGGCGGGGATGGGAGCAGGCACCCTGATCGCTTTTATCGCAGGATTAACCGATTTCTCCGTCGTCACTCATGCTGCGTGGATCGGTATCAGTATGCCCTTCTCTTTTGGTCTGCCGGTGTTTTCACCCGTTCCTGTTTTTATATCCTGTCTGGCGATGATCATCGTCATGACAGAGACAACCGGCAATGTCCTGCTGATAGATAAGCTGATCGGTCGTCCGACAACATCACAACGCCTTTCCGATACGATACGCGCTGACGGGCTTTCAACGATGATCGGCGGCTGTCTCAACAGCTTTCCGTACAATGCCTTTTCTCAAAATGCCGGGCTGATCATGCTCACGCGCATCACCAGTCGATCGGTCCTGGCTGCCGCAGGTGTGATACTGGTGTTGCTTGGCCTGTTTCCGAAACTGGGTGCGATTGTGTCAGCAATTCCTCGTCCCGTACTGGGCGGCGTGGGCATTTTGATGTTTGGCATGACGCTGGCGGCTGGTATCCAGCAACTCAAAGAAGTCAGTTTTCAAAATGATAATAATATGCTGATTGTTGCCGTATCGATAAGCGTCGGTGTTATCCCTATGGCCTTCCCTGCTTTGTTTAATTCGCTTCCGTCGTCATTAAGATTAATTTTTGACAGCGGCATTTTTATGGGTGGATTCACGGCTGTTTTACTCAATGCCCTACTGAACGCCCGAAAAGGAGAAAATAATGAATAACACAACGGATATTAAATTCCTGAAAATATCGAACGAGGTCGGGAAACGCGCTATCGCTTTAGGTAATCATCCTTTCGGTGCGGTGCTGGTGGCCCCTGATAAGGAGACGGTGCTGTTGACCCAATGTAATATCGATAGCGTTAATCATGCTGAATCAACCCTGGCGCGAATCGCGGCAAGCAATTTTTCTGCTGAATATCTCTGGAACTGTACGCTTTACACCGCGGTAGAGCCTTGTTGCATGTGTGCCGGGACGATTTACTGGGCCAATATTGGCCGGGTCGTTTATGGAATGAGCGAAGCTCGTCTGCTGGAGTGTACCGGTAACCACAATGAAAACCCGACCATGCATATCCCTGCATCATATGTTTTTCAGCATGGGCAGAAAAACATTGAACTGACCGGCCCGGTAGAGGAGGTTGAAGAAGAGACGCTCAGGTTGCAAAAAGATTTTTGGGCAACCCGGTGAGGCGATAATATTTCAGCGTATCAGGCTGTGTGTTTATTCCGGATAAAACACGCTTTCCGTTTCCGGACTTATTTTTCAGCAATAAGTCCGGAAAATTAAATATCAGGCAAACCCTGAAGCGCGCTCACTGTTCAGCCAGCCACCGCGCCGGTTACTGAACTCGCTGCGCCGAAAGGCGTCCTCGCCAGGCCGTCGGCCAGCAATCAAAAAAGGTAAACCTGATGAAAGGAGATTATAAAAGTTGCTGCAACGATTGTGTCACCGCAGCAGTGACTTCATGAATACGCTGCTCGGCGCGGCGATAATAGGTCCATTTACCCACTTTGCTGGCTTCCACCAGGCCTGCGTTTTGCAGCGCTTTAAGGCATAACGACGTGGCGGGCTGTGATAAGCCCGCCTTGTCCTGGATGAGGCTGGCACAGACGCCATACTGATCGAAAGGATAGAGCTGCGAATAACCCGCAAACGCTTCGTCAGGATTTTTCAGCCATTTAAGTACCGCCACCCGTGTCGGGTTGGAGAGTAATTTCAGGGCATTTTCGGGTGACATGCCGCCTCGCAAAACATCAGGATGGATAGACCGGATAGTCAGTATATCCTTTCTCACTGCCGCCATACAGGGAGGCGTGATCGACGCTGTTCAGCGGATGACCCGCTTTCAATCGCGCAGGCAGATCGGGATTGGCGATAAAAGTACGGCCGAAACCAAACAGATCGCCCCAGCCTTTTTCCAGCATCCGCTGCGCTTTTTCCTGCGTATAGCGGCCTGAGTACATAATCGGCGAGCGGAAAGTTTCGCGCAGCGCGATGCGGAAATCTTCAGGCAGATCCGGGCTGTTGTCCCAGTCGGCTTCGGCAATGGAAAGATAGCCGACTTCCAGCGCATTCAGTAGCTGCGCGGCGCGCAGGTATGTCGCATGAGGGTCGCTTTCTACCAGACCCAGGTAGACGCGTTCTTCATCGGTGCTTGAAAACAGCGGTGCAAAACGGACGCCGACCCGGTGGCTGCCAAATACCGCACTGACCGCCTCGGTCACTTCGCGCAGGAAACGCAGACGATTTTCGAGTGAGCCGCCATATTCATCTGTACGGAAGTTAGTGTGTTCGGAGATGAACTGGTTTATCAGATAGCCATTGGCGGAATGCAGTTCGACGCCATCGAAACCCGCCTCTCTGGCGTTTTCTGCGGCACGGCGATAGAGCGCCACCAGCTCTTTGACTTCAGCAGTGGTCAGTTCACGCGGCGCACTGGGCGCGGTTAACCTGCCGGCACCGGGTCCGGTTTCGATAAAGACTCTGACGTTATCTGCGGCAACGGCTGAAGGGGCGACCGGCGCCTGCTTGCCTGGCTGCAGTTCATTATGCGATACCCGGCCAACGTGCCAGAGCTGACAAAAAATCGTCCCGCCCTGCTGGTGTACAGCCTCAGTCACTTTTTTCCAGCCGGCGATCTGTGCTTCGCTGTGGATGCCCGGCGTCCAGGCATATCCCTGACCACGGGGTTCAATCTGTGTGCCTTCGGTGATCATAAAACCCGCACCGGCACGCTGGCGATAATATTCCACCATCATCTCACCGGGAATATTGCCAGGCTGCTCACTGCGGCAACGCGTCAGCGGCGGCAGTGCAATGCGGTTACGGAGCTGAAGGTCACCCAGCGTCAGGGGAGCGAATAAAGAGGGCATAACGAAAAATCCTTTAATGTCGAAAGTGGCGACATTATATTTACACATTTAAATTTGTAAATGTGTAGTTCGTGCTTTTTGCCCTGCTGAAGGTGACAAGGGGTTGCAGCCTGACGGTGCGCTTAGCCTGTATGCGTCATGCCGGGAGGCGTTATTTAAGGCCGTCAGCCGCGCTACGCGGGTTAAGTTAACGCTCTCTCAGCCTTGCAGGTTTTTTGCGAAACACACCGCCTCGTCCCGGCCGCTGTAAGGTCCGTAATTCTCAATGACTGAGTAGCCATTTTTACTATAAAACTCAACCGCCCGACGATTGATTCGCCGGGTTTCAAGCCACAACGCGTGATAACCCATACGCTTCGCCGAGCTTTCCAGAAAAGTAAGTAACGCATTGCCAATGCCAGCAGAACTTCGATCTGAAAACATTCTCTTAACTTCAGCTATATCATTCGCGAGTGGACGGATAGCCCCGCATCCAACTGCATGACCCTGTTTGTTTCTTGCCACAACCCATAGTGAACGCTCTCCTTGTACAGACTCTGCTGTGAAATGGCGTTTACCGCTATCGCCAGTGATCGCAGCCAGCTCTGCTGACAACTTTTCAATCAAATCGAGCGAGTCTGGCGCAGATGGGTCTGCTTTTTCGACGGTGATCATAGGGATACCTGTTGTACGACGGCTGTTGAATATAAAAAGATATTAATGAAAAATGCGTTGATCGTCAGCGACGATATTGCGAAATAACAGGATAAACAGTGTCGTTTTCGCCGATCGACTACTCCCCGCTCCCCATCCCTGGCGGCCGTAACATCAAACATCATGCACCTCTTCCCACAAAATAATTCGATTCCGGCATCAGAAAAGTTTCGCTGAAACATCTCTGCAGCTTAACCTTTTCTTAAGATTAATCCGATAACCTGCAGGCTGTATTAGCCCATTTTGGGCTTTTCCGGAGCCCGACCCCATGCAAAATAATACGACACACACTTTATCTCTGAGCAAAGTTCCTGCCGTCACCGCGGCTTTCTGGTTAACCAAAATCGCAGCGACCACCCTGGGTGAAACCGGCGGCGATGCGGTAACCATGTCGATGAATCTGGGTTACCTCACCGGTACCCTGATTTTCGCCATCATCTTTTTCATTGCGGTGGTGGTGCAGATTAAACGTCACAGCTTTAACAAATGGATCTACTGGTTTACCGTTGTGGCCACCACCACTGTCGGCACCACGCTGGCGGACTTCGCCGATCGCTCGCTGGGAATAGGTTATCTGGGCGGTACACTGCTGCTGAGCACGCTGCTGGTGCTCTCACTGTTTATCTGGCGCATTACCTGCGGCACCATCGCGGTAAATTCCGTTAACAACTCTATCTCAGAGAGTTTTTACTGGATTACCATCATGTTTTCTCAAACGCTGGGCACCGCGTTAGGTGACTGGACCGCAGACAGTGAAGGTCTGGGCTACGACGGCGGGATCCTGCTGTTTGTTGGCGCGCTGGGCATTATCTGGGCCGCCAGTCGATTTACCTCGCTTTCGCGGACGGCGCTGTTCTGGTCAGCCTTTATTCTGACCCGCCCGCTGGGTGCGGTAGTGGGTGACTTCCTGGATAAGCCTGTGGCCTCCGGCGGACTGGCGCTGAGTCGCTATAGCGCCTCGCTGACGCTGGCGCTGATTATCATCGCGTTTCTCTGGCTGCTGCCGCAGCGCCCGGCGATGAAAACCGCTACCGCCAACGGATAAAAAAAGCGCCGCCGGCAGCGTTGCCGATGACGCTCAGCGCTCGTGAACACATTCGGAGCCGCCAGCAATGGCGGCTTTTTTATTATTCAGTGCAGGCCGAAAGTATTGTTGCCGCGCAGGCTGTAATGCTGACAGAAGTCCCGCTTCTCGCTCAACGCCAACTCTGTATCAGGGATCAAAGCGAACTGGCATCCTGCACAGGTCACCCTCCAGCGCCTTCAGCTTCGGCTCAGTACCAGCTTCAGGCCTGCAATGGCGAAGCAGCAGGCTAACAGCGCATCAAGCCCGCGCCGGATACGCCGATAAAAAGCACTCATCAGCGCGGTGGAGAACAGTAACGCATAGCCGCAGAACACCATCACGCAGATCGCTGCACAGCCGCAGAGGATCATGGGCAACGCCGCGGCCGCCGCGCCCGGCTTGAGCGCAACGGACATAATGGCGACCCAGGTAAGAATGGCTTTTGGATTACCGATATGCATCAGGATGCCCTGGCGGAACAGCCTGGCATAGGCGACCTTCTCATCGCCTGGCGCGTATTGCGCCTCATCCGGTCGGCGTAGCGCGGATTTCCCCGCTTTGAAGGCAAGCCACAGCAGATATAACCCGCCGCCAATTTTCAACACGATCAGCAGTTGGGCGAAGGTCGCCAGCACGGTCAGCACGCCGCAGGCGGCCAGCAGTGCCCACAGCATCGAACCGCCTATCACGCCACCGGCCAGCGCCAGGGCAGCAGCGCGCCCCTTTTTCATCGCCGTCCCCATAATCGCCATATTACTCGGCCCTGGGCTGGCCGTTGCTACAAAGTAAGTGGTGTAAATGAGGATTAACTCGTGCGAAAACGCCATGTTTGCCTCGTTTATCAGAGTGGTGCTGTGGCCACTCTATATCGGCTCGCGCCAAAAGCCAGCATTCCGCCTCGTTTATCCCGATCGGATGATGCGGCCTGGCTGTCCCGGTGGTTTTTGCCGATCGGGGAATGCGTCAGCCGCTGAGTTGCCGGCTCGTCATCACACCATTTTTTCCCTATTGCGTTCAGCCCGCGCTATTCAAGCCGACTGGCAATCAGCCTCAGCTGTTCGGCGATCTGCTTCAAATCCCGCTGCTGCTGTCCAGCGGCACCGGTTGAGCTGCGCACCACCAGCCTGGCGGGCAGGATAGAGGAAGAACGCTGCTCATCGTGCTCGCCGGCCAACAGGATACGCGCCACCGCCTCTTTGCCCTGCAGATCGAGATCCAGCGAAACCGTGGTCAGCGCCGGATGAAAGAACGCGCTTTCATAGGTGTCATCGTAGCCAATCACCGAGATTTGCCCCGGTACCGCAACGCCGCGCTGATGCAGCGCGCTGAGTACGCCAAGCGCCATCTGATCGTTACCCACCAGCAGCGCGCTGAAGTCCGGCGCTTCGCGCAGCAGTTGCAGCACCCCGTTGTAACCACTCTGCGCATCCCAGTTACCGTGGCTGATGCTGACCGGCTTCAGGCGATAGCTTTCGAGCGTATCCAGCCAGCTCTTTAACCGCAGGTTAGCCGACACCGACTGCTCAGGACCGGCCAGCAGGGCAAATTCCCGATGTCCCTGCTCATAAAGATATTTAACGCTGGCGCGGGTACCGTCAGCGGGATTAAACGAAACGTTAAACACGGCGCTGTAAGGGTCAACATCCAGAAAGAGGCAGAGGATATCTTCGTTCTGCTGGGCGATGTGCTCTGCATCACTGCTCTCCAGCGGGACGTTAATGATCACCTTATCCACCCGCTGAGACTTCAGCTCATTGATACAATCCTGCAGACTTTGATTGACGTTCTCATCAATCATCGCAATCAGCACCTGGTAGTCAGCGGCGTTGGCGTAGCGTTTTACCGCGGCGGCCACCTGCGACGGGGCATGCAACGCCAGCGAAGTGGTCACCAGACCCAGGGTAGTGCTCTGCTTGCCTACCAACTGTTGCGCCAGTCGGTTGGGTACGTAGCGCAGCGTTTCAATAGCCTGTTCCACCTTGCGCCGCGTTGAGGCTGAGACGTTTGCTGACTTGTTTAAAACCCGTGACACCGTCTGATAAGAGACGCCTGCATGGCGGGCGACATCTTCCAAGGTGGCAGTTTTTGATTTCATAATTCGCATCCCTGATGACCAATGACGAAATGTTATCACAGCTCACCATCCCGCCAGGATACCGCAGTCACATTGCCTGAATAAAAAATAAAAGTAATACCTTCACATCCTGCGATTTGGTGATCTGATTCACCTTTCGTTACATAACACCGTCATTTCTTTGCAATACGTCACACATTGCCGCGATTTAATTTGTCACTCCTCTGCCAAAGAGCGTTTACTGCCGCTGTCATGTGAACGTATTACAAATACAAAATGAGGATAACATGGAAACAAGGTTACGTACTGCTGCTGTGGCGCTCGCTGCTGCCCTGGCTTCTCCATCGCTGTATGCCGCGATCGACAACATCGATTTCCACGGCTATCTGCGTGGCGGCGTAGGTGTGTCGCAGGATGGCGGTATTGAAGAGTACCAGAAGAATAAAATCGGCCGACTGGGCAATGAGGCCGATACCTACGGCGAGATCGAACTGGGCAGCGAAGTTTACAAAAAGGATGATGTCAGCTTCTACGTTGACACCATGGTCAGCATGTTCTCCGACGGCTCCAACGATAACGAAACCACCTTCGGCGACGATGCGCAGTTTGGCCTGCGTCAGCTTAATCTGCAGATCAAAGGGCTGGTGCCGGGCGATAAGAATGCGGTGATCTGGGGCGGTAAACGCTACTACCAGCGCCACGATCTGCACATCATCGATACCAAATACTGGAATATCTCCGGCTCCGGGGCCGGTATTGAAAACTACACGCTGGGTCCGGGTGCCATCTCGTTCGCATGGATTCGGGGCGATGCTAACGATGTGGATTACCGCGTCGATGGCGATAACGACGTCAACATTAACTATCTTGATTTGCGCTATGCGGGCTGGAAACCCTGGAGCGGGGCCTGGACTGAGTTCGGCATCGATTACGCCATGCCAAACACCACCAAAAAGCAGGAAGAGTATGGCGGCCTGTATGACGCCGAGAACGGCGTGATGCTGACCGGCGAAATCAGCCAGGATATCTGGGGCGGCTATCAGAAACTGGTGCTGCAGTATGCCGACAAAGGCCTGGCGCAGAACATGATTTCACAGGGCGGCGGCTGGTATGACATGTGGAATGATACCCGCAACGCCAAAGGCTACCGCGTGATCAACACCGGTCTGCTGCCGATTACCGACAAGTTCTCGTTAAACCAGGTCTTCACCTGGGGTGAAGCAGATGATGTGACAGCCCAGACCAGCAAAAGCACCCTGCTGTCGCTGGTAGGCCGCGGTCAGTATCAGTTTACCGAGTATGTTCGCGGCATCGGCGAAGTCGGTAGCTTCTGGCAGAAAGATGAGAACAAAGTCGGCGGTGATTATAAGCAGGCGGGACAGAAATATACCCTGGCGCTGGGTCTGGCCGCTGGTCCGGAGTTTATGTCACGTCCTGAACTGCGCCTGTTTGCGTCTTATCTGAATGATTCTGAAAACGGACACAGTTTCCAGGACAACACCAGTAATGACACCTGGAACTTCGGCGTACAGGTCGAAGCCTGGTGGTAAACGCACTATCTCCTCGTTGTGGTCTTTATTAAGCGCTTATGCAGGGGCTTATTTGGATAACCGGTAACGGTTATCCATTTTTTTATTCCGCCTGAAAGAAGCGTCTCTCCAGTAGCTGACGCAGACGATCGGACCGGGTCCCGAAGATCGCATGCACCTCGTGTCCCAGAATCACCACGCCAATCGCTCCCGCCTGCTGCAATCCGGCCGTATCCACCGCCGCCAGCGATTTCACCGTCACCCGCAGCCGGGTTAAGCAGGCATCGACCTGCTGAATATTGTCGCGCCCGCCAAAGCAGCGCATTAGCTGATCCAGCAGTTCACCGTCAACCGGTGCCTCACCGGCGGGCAGCGCCTGCCGGCTGAAGTAGTGCTTAAACGATTTCAGACTGACCATTCTGTTCTCCTTCAGATAAGAAAAAGGCGGGCTGCTGCCCGCCGTGTTGCTGATAACGCTAACCGCCTCGCCTAGGAGGCGCTGTTGTCCTGTGGCGCACGCAATACGCGACAGCCCCAGGGTGCCAGGGTCAGCGCGCCGGTCAGCGGGACGCCGCTGATCAGATCGCTGATCCCGGCTGGCAGTTGCAGTTGCTGCGCCTGTCCGGTGTAGTTCTGCAGGAAGATAAACGCCTGTTCACCATCGGTACGGCTCTGCGCCGTCACGCCTGGCGGCAACGCCATCGGCAACGCACGCGGTAACGCCAGCTGCCGGATCAACGCGCCGTAGAAATCACGGTGGAACGGCAGATCATTACGCGATGCGATGTACCAGGCTTTGCCCTTGCCGACCTGATTAACGGTCACCGCCGGAGTTCCGGCGTAGAAGTCGCTTTCGTAGCTGGCCACGACCGTTGCGCCTTCCGGATGAATATGCTCGCAAAGTTCCCGCGCCTGATACGGCCCGCACAGGCCCAGTTCGTTACCGTTGACGCCGCGTACGCCATTGAACTCTTCGTCGGTCAGGCTATCGATCTCTTCTGCCCAGATGCCGAGCAGCGGCCGCAGCGGGCCAGGGAATCCGCCGAGGTAACAGAGATCGCTCTCGTTGACGATGCCGCTCCAGTAGCTGGCAACAAAGTGACCGCCCCGCTCCAGATGTTGCTGCACCCGCGCCGCGAAGCCATCACGAACCATGTAGAGCATCGGCGCAATCACCAGCTCATAGCCGCTGAGATCGCTGTCGCCGTTGATCACATCGACCGCCACACCCTGTTCCCAGAACGCGCGATAGTGTTCATTCACCGTGCGTTCATAGTGCAGGCCGAGGTTGCGCGGACCCTGCGCGTTATCCATTGCCCAGCGGCTTTCCCAGTCGAAAATAATCGCCACTCTGGCCTCAACCCGGCTGCCCAGCACCGGAGTCATCGCCGCCAGCATCCGTCCTAGCTCGCTCACTTCGCGGCCGGTTCGGGTATCAAGGTGACCGACGTGATCGACCACCGCACCATGAAATTTCTCGACCGAGCCGCGGCTTTTACGCCACTGAAAATATTGCACCGCGTCGGCACCGTGCGCGACCGCCTGCAAAGACGAGAGAATATGCATCCCCGGCTTTTTGAGCTTGCTGGTCGGCTGCCAGTTAGTGGCGCTCGGCGTCGACTCCATCAGGACAAAGGGTTTGCCCTGCTTCAGGGTTCGCATAAGATCGTGATACATCGCGGTGTAGCAGGCCAGCGCGGTTTCATCCTGCTGGTTGTGCCACATCGGATAGCTGTCCCAGGAGATAAAGTCGAGCGTCGGGGCCAGCTTCCAGTAATCGTAATCGTAGAAGTACTCCATGAAGTTGGTGGTGGCGGGCAGATCGGGATTGGCCTGCTTCAGCGGTTTGATCTCTTCGCGGCAGAAGTCGTTGACCTGATCGGTCATAAAACGCCGCCAGTCGAGGTTCAGACCGTGAATCGACATTTCACCCTGCGGAGCCGGTGAGACAATCTGCGACCAGTCGCTGTAGGTATGGCTCCAGAAGTCGCTCCACCAGGCGTGATTCAGCTTCTCCAGCGTTTCGTAGCGGCGCTGCAGCCAGCCGCGAAAGGCCTGCTGACAGCGATCGCAGTGGCACTCGCCGCCATACTCATTAGAGATGTGCCAGCCAATCACCGCCGGATGATGGGCGTAACGTGCCGCCAGCTGGTTGTTCATCGCCTGTACTTTCTGGCGATAAACCGGCGAGGTCATGCAGTGATTATGCCGGCCGCCATGCAGAGCAGGCACGCGATCGCGACCCACCCGCAACACCTGCGGGTAGGCCTGCGACATCCAGGCCGGACGGGCGCCGCTCGGCGTGGCGAGAAACACCGAAATGCCCTGCTGCCAGAGCTTGTCGATCACCTCATCCAGCCAGCCGAAATCATAGCGTCCCTCTTCCGGCTCCAGCTTCGCCCAGCTAAAAATCCCGACGGACATGACGTTACAGTGCGCCTGCTTCATCATCATTACATCGTCATCAATAATGCCCGGCTGATGTTGCCACTGTTCCGGATTGTAGTCAGCGCCATGCAGCAGCGAGGTCACCCTGGCGCTGATCGGGGGAAATTTATTCATATCTGTTCCTCAGAGGTGTCAGAGACATCAGCGTTTGCGCTAATGATTAATGAAAAACCTGTAGCGAAGGCAGCGCCTTGCCGTGACAGTCAAACAGCGCCTGATTTTCGCGGGCGTTACCCTGTTTCCATTCGTCGTGGATATATTTCATGCCGGCAGGCGTGGCCCAGGTGTTGCCGGGCGCCGGGATCCATGCGGGTTCCCAGTACACCACGCCTTTGCCGCGATGGTCTGGCACCGCCAGTACCGCTTTGATCAGATCATGCAGGTAGGCCGCCTGGCCCGTGACCGTAGCGGGATAACCGCCGGCCTGCTCCTCTTTGGCCTGGAAGCTGTTCTCCGCGCTATCGCAGTTTTCCAGCTGGTAGCCATAGGCGGCTTCCACCACCATCACATCTTTGTCATAGCGCCGGGAGATATCGTCCATGTTGGCTTTCAGCGCGCTGATCGGGCCGTTCCAGTAGGTGTACATCGACAGGCCGATCACATCGAACGGCACATCACGCTTAACGATTTCGTCGAACCACCAGCGGAACATGTCGTTTTTAGTCCCTTCAGCGAGGTGCAGCATGATCTTCACCTGCTGCGGATCGCTGAGGTTTTCGCGCAGCCCGCCGATCGCCGCTTTCAGCAGACCGGCCAGACGATCAAACTCGCCGCCGTTCTGGCCCCAGCTTTTTCCCTCTGGCCAGAGCATCCCGCCGTTGAGTTCATTGCCAATCTGCACGATATCGGGCATCACGCCTTCCGCTTTGAAACGTGCGAGGGTGTCGCGGGTATAGTCATGAATCTGCGTTTCCAGCTGAGGAAAGGTCAGCGACTGCCAGGCCTTTGGTTTGAACTGCTTGCCGGGATCGGTCCAGAAATCGCTGTAATGCACGTCGAGCAGCAGCTTCAGGCCAGCGGCTTTGACCCGCTTCGCCAGCGCCAGTGTGGTCGCCAGATCGTTGCCGCCGCCCCCGTAGGTCTGGCCGTTACCGTCGGTGGGATCAACCCACAGCCGCAGACGAATGGTGTTGATGCCACTGGCTTTCAGAATGGCGATGGCATCCTGCTGCTGGTTAGCGGCGTTGTAGAATTTCGCGCCCTGCTTCTCCAGTTCCGCCAGCGAAGAGATGTCCGCGCCTTTGATGAAATCCGCTGGCCACGGCCCGGCGGAGGCGATAGTGGACGAATGAGCGGCGAGCAGCGGTGTCGCCCAGGCCAGCGCCAGGGCGAGAAATAAGGTTTTTGGCGTCATGATTTATCCTTTAGTACTGCCTGAGGCCAGGCCAGAAACGAAGTATTTCTGCAGGGCCAGATAGAACACCGCTACCGGCACCGCGATCAGAACCGCGCCCGCCGCATAGGTGGTGTAGCTGGCGCCCATCTTTTGCGACACCAGGTTATAGAGGCCGATCGGCAAGGTGAACTGATCGGGTGTACGCAAAATGGTGCTGGAGAGAATGAAATCGCCCAGCGGACCGGTGAAGGAGAACAGCGCCACCACCGCCAGAATCGGCTTCGACAGCGGCATGATGATCTCGACAAAGATGCGGAAGTTGCCCGCGCCATCCATGCGCGCCGACTCATCCAGATCTTTGGGTATCGAGTCGAGATAGCCCTTCATCAGATAGGTGTTCATCGGGATCATGCCGCCGACGTAGATCAGCACCAGCGCCATGTGGCTATTGATCAGCCCCAGCAGTTGCGACAGCACGAAAATCGCGATCAGTGCCGAAAACTGCGGAATCATCTGCAACAGCAGAAACAGCATCAGCCCGTTCTGCCGCCCTTTGAAGCGAAACCGCGAAAAGGCGTAGGCGGTACAGCTGACGCTCACCAGCGTCAGCACCATGGTCAGGAAACTGATTTTCATCGAGTTCCAGTACCAGGTCAGATAAGGCACCGTGCCGTTGAACAGATCGCGGTAGTGCTGTAGCGACGCATTCTCGGGAATGATCGAACTGCTGAGCAGGCTGTTACCCGCATTCAGTGATGCTCCTACCGTCCAGACCAGCGGATAAATGATGATGGTCGAGACGGCCAGCACCACCAGCCAGGTCAGCGACAGGCGTACCCACCGTTCGCGTTTAATACTGCCGGACTTCGCCATAACTGCTCCCTTACGCCATCTCATCTTGTTTAAACGACCGGGTCGCGCGGAACTGCCACAGCGCCAGACCCACCACGAAAATCGACAGCAGAATGGTGATAGTTGCGGCGATAGCATATTGCGACGACGACATGGTGAGCTTGTAGATCCACGACACCAGAATATCGGTGCCGCCGGCATTCGACCCCGCCACCGCCGGACCGCCGTTGTTAAACAGGTAGATAATGTTGAAATTATTAAAGTTGAAGGTGTATTGCGTGATGATGATCGGCGCAATCGCATACAGCACCAGCGGCAGCGTGATGGTTTTCAGCCGCGTCCAGGCACTGGCGCCGTCCATGATCGCCGCCTCATAGAGATCGTCCGGAATAGCCTGCAACACGCCAGTAGTCATCGCGAAGACAAACGGGAAGCCGAGCCAGGTCTGCATCATGATCAGCGCGGTTTTGCTCCAGAACGGATCGGTCATCCACGCCTTTGGCGCGATGCCAAAGAAATCGAGAATGGCGTTATTGATCACCCCGAAGCTGTCGTTAAACATGCCGGCAAACACCAGAATGGTGACGAAGCCCGGCACTGCCCACGGCAGGATAAAAATGGTGCGGATCAGCGGTTTAAAGCGCAGGTCTTTCTGATTGACCAGAATTGCCAGCATCACGCCCACGGTGCACTGCAGCGTGGTGGCCAGCAGCGTCCAGACCACTGTCCACTGCAGCACGTCAAAGAAGGTGGATCGCCAGATCGACAGGGTGAAAATGTTGATAAAGTTTTTGAATCCCACCCAATCCACCAGCTTCGCCGGCGGCGTGTGGTAGAGGTTGTAGTTGGTGAAGGCAATCGCGAAGCCAAACAGAATCGGAAACACCACCACGAACACCAGCAGAATAAAGCCCGGTGAAATCATCAGGTAAGGGAAGCCGTCGCGCAGCAGCAGCTGATACTGCTGACGCACACTGTTAAGTGGCTGACCCTTGTCACGCTTTACGCCATTCAGCCAGGCATCACGCACCGACACTCCCCAGACTGCAAGGCCAAAGGCAGCAATCAGCAGGCTGATGATCCCCTCTGCCAGCAGGAAGATGGAGTTATCGCGCGGGACCACTTCACCCAGCGTATAGAGTCCCCACATCCCTTCACGCAGAAAATCGTGGAAGACGCCGGTAAAACTGGCGAGCAAAATCAGAAAACAGAGCCCTTTTGCCCACTGGCGGTGATAAAACTGGCCGAAGCCAGGCAGCAGCGCGAGCAGCGCACCCGTCGTCGCATGACGACGCGGACGCGTAGCGCTGACCAGATGTTCATCGGAAGAAATAGCCACACCCTGATCCTTTTCCTGTAGGGATTATCGCCCGGCGCACCATTACTGGTTGCTGGCCTGCATCGCTTCGATCTGCATGGTGATCTGCTTCACGGCATTATCCAGCGCCGCTTTCGGCTCCTGCTTGCCGGAAACGCTCAGCTCCAGCGCCGCATTAGCCGGACCCCAGACTTCCTGCATCTCTGGTACGCCTGGCATGGCCGACGCGCGCGTGGCCTGCACCGCCACCGCGTTAGCTTTCTCATCATCTTTGATGATCGGATCGTTCATCAGCGCCGTGACCGGTGGGATTTCCTGCGTTTTCTGATAACGCTCTTTGACGTACTGCGGCTGGTTAATAAAGGTGATGAATTTCTGCGCCAGCGCCTGATCTTTACTCCAGGTTGAGACCACATACCCTTTCACGCCGAGGAACGAGCTCATCGGTTTGCCGTTGGGCAGCAGCGGCAGCGGAGCGACACCATAGTTAATCCCGGCCGCCTGATAAGGCTGAAACGCCCACGGACCATTAATCACCGCGGCCGCTTTTTTCTCGGTAAACAGCGAGTCGATGGCGTTCAGCCCGTTGTCGCCCATGATGCCGCCCGGCAACAGCCCTTCGCTGAAGAAGCGCTTCAGATAGCTGACCGCGTCGACGCTGCCCGCAGTGTTCAGCCCGACATCCTGGGTATTGAGCGTCCCATCACTATTTTTGCCAAAGATATAGGCGCCCATCGGAGCCATTACGCCCCAGCTGTAGTAGATCTGATCAAACTTCGCCAGCAGGCCATACTGCTTCGCCGCGCGTTGCTTTTGCGAGAAGGCGCGATATTCATCCAGGGTTTTCAGCGGTGATGGCAGCAGATCTTTGTTGTAAATCAGCACCAGCGTCTCAACCGCTTTCGGCGCGCCGTAGACCACCTTGTTCTGCGTAAAGGCTGCCATCGCTGACGGTGTGTAGGCGCTCTGTTCCGCCGCATCCATTTTCAGCGGGGCCAGCAGGCCCTGTACCACGGCGCTGCCCAGCTGATCGTTCGGAATGACCAGCACATCCGGGCCGATGCCCGCCGGACCATCCAGACGCAGCTTCTCAATCTGCTGGGCAAACGGCATCTCCTGCACTTTTACCTCAACGTCGTACTGCTTTTGAAAATCGGCGATCGCGGTTTTGATTCCGTCCGATTTCTTAATATCTTCCCAGATGGTCAATTGCTGAGCGGCCCAGGCGGATTGATTAAGCATCAATGCTGAAAGGAGTAGCGTAACGCTGATTTTAATTTTCATTTCTGTCCTCATGTGAAGGTATGACATTTTTAGCTGTCATTCGCTGAAATCTTTTTGCTAACGCCTGCAGAGTCCTGACTAAACGGGCAGGTTGATTCTGGATAACGTATCGCACAGGGGGCCTACGCTACGCGGAACGCTGACGCCGCTCCAGCCTGTTAGCACCAATGTGTGATCGGTATTACAGAAATCAAAAACAGCGGTAGGGCGCGCTTCGGTGCAACGTTATAGTCAACTCAGGCACCATCAGGGCTGACGTGAAAATTAACCATCTGTTATACGTCGTACATTTAAGCAGCCATATCCCTGCCATGAGGATCAGCATGTCCAGCATCAGATTAAGAAACGTCACCAAACGCTTTGGTAAAACAGAAACGCTGAAAAACATCACGCTCGATATCGAGACCGGTGAATTTGCTGTCTTCGTTGGCCCGTCCGGCTGCGGTAAGTCCACGCTGTTACGGCTGATTGCCGGGCTGGAGGAGATCAGTGACGGTGAGATTTTGATTGGCGATGAGGTGATGAATGACATCGCGCCCTCACATCGCGGTGTGGCGATGGTGTTTCAGTCCTATGCGCTCTATCCGCATATGACCGTGGCGGAGAATATCGGCTACGGCCTGAAAGTTAACCGTTTGCCGAAAGCGCAGATTGAGCATCAGGTGGAGATGGTGGCGAAAACGCTGCAGCTGGCGCATCTGCTGGATCGTAAACCAAAGCAGCTTTCCGGCGGTCAGCGTCAGCGTGTGGCAATTGGTCGCGCGATTGTGCGGAATCCGCGGGTATTTATGTTCGATGAACCCTTATCGAACCTTGATGCCGAACTGCGTGTCGATATGCGCCTGCACATAGCAAAGCTGCACCAGGAGCTGAAAACCACCATGGTTTATGTGACGCACGATCAGACCGAAGCGATGACGCTGGCCGATAAGATTGTGGTGATGAACTACGGCAAGGTGGAACAGGTCGGGTCGCCGATGGCGCTCTATTACAATCCGATCAACCGTTTTGTCGCTGGCTTTATCGGATCACCGAAAATGAATTTTCTGCCGGCACGCGTAGAGCAGTGCGGGCCCGGCGGCCTGATCGCGGTAGTCAACGACGGCGAGCACCGGCTGCAACTCCCCTCACCCTTGCGCCAGCTGCAGCCAGGCGATGAGATCACGCTGGGGATCAGACCAGAACAGTTGCAGATTAACGGCGACGGGCCGCTTAACCTGAATTTTCATTGCGAAGTGGTGGAGCGACTCGGTAACAATACCTATCTGTTTGGTCAGAGCCACGGCTACGACGGCTTCAAAATGCTGCTGCCGGGCGATGTCCATTTTCGTCCCTACCAGACACTGCGACCCACCTTCCATCCGCATCACTGCATGGTGTTTGATGCCCAGGGCGAGCGCATCAGCGCGGATATCGCGATGCCGCAGGTTCGCGCCGCCTGATTACTGTCAACAAGCCCGGTGATGGCGATCGCCGGGCGTGCTGTTACGCTTTTGATGCGCGCTAATGGTCTTACGGATTGTTGCCGTGACACCGCGATCAATCGCTTCCTCAGGCCAGGCTGTCCCTTTCACCCCAACCTGATTTCAGAAGCGGCTCATTCCCTGAAGCGGTTGATTTTTATCTGCCAGTCATCCGTTTACCGTTCAGTATCTGATTCAGGTTCAAGGCAGAAGTCGTGACCTCATCATCCCGTTTCGCCCGGCCTGTTGGCGGTTAATCCAGCAGCGGCTTGCGGTTGTCTTTCGGCGGCTCTGGCTTGAGTCTTTCAACGGGAATATTGCACATGCTCTCTGCAATCATGCCGAAAAGAGAATCTTTCGGGAACGTTTTCCACTGCCCCGGCTCCGCTCCGACGTGAACAAGAATGCCTTCCGCAAAGGGTTTTGAAAACATTGACCGGTTCAAAACAGCACGCTGGTTTTGCTCGCAGTTAATCACATTAATGGCCCGGGAACTGGCAACGTAAACGGGCGGATCTTTTATAATCAGTCTCTGTTTCACGTAGTTGTTGATGAAATAAAACTGACGCAGGTGAGGGTTCCCCTGATAGGTGGAAATTACCCTGAAATCGGCATAGGAAATTAAGTCGTCATCAGCAAGAACTTTTATCAGACCTGCCGGAGCTTTTACCGGCGTTTGCGGCGGTGGCTTGCTGGTTTCCGCACAGCCGGTCAGAAGAAGTAATGCCATCCATGTCAGTTTTTTCATTTTGCCGCCTCAGCAGTTAAGTCAGGTCGTAACGTTACGAGCATCTCAGGCGTGACATTTCCCTGAACGGAACAGAGTAATAATGTGCCTTGTTTGCCTTTGCTGAGTAATAACAGTTTCTCGGTGCTTTCTTTTGCCGGAGCAATGTCAGAGACCGCTTGCGCGTTTATTTCCCATCCACTGTCTGGGTTTGCTTTAATCATCGCCTGAGAGACATATTCATCTCCGGCCCTGGTCCAGCTCAAATGATCGAGTCTGGAAAGGACCTCTTGTGGTGATTCTTTGAAAACCAGTCCCCAGAAATAGTATTTACCGTAGTTGATGGCATCGAAGTTATTGGTTTGCAGATTATAACCGGTAATCGTCAGGTTTAATTCATGCAGAGGCTGGGTAAACCAGAGGGTGCCATTGCCGTCGACCGGCGCTTTGAACCAGGCCCGCTGTTGATGGTCAACCGTTAGCGGTGCGACGCGGCTCAGAGTGGCCCGCTGATGATATATTTCGTTGAAAAAGGTTGAATCACAACGGGTCAGGCTTTGCGTCAGCGTATTCGCGTAAGCAGGTAATGTCAGTCCTGTCATTCCCAGCAGGAGGCCAGTGGTATAGATATTTTTACGCATCTCATATCCCTATATAAAAAACGCTTTTTTTATCGGCGCAGCGCAATGGAACTTTATGTTTTTTCTTTCACTGTCGGACGGGTGCATGATTGATTCAGCCTGTGCCTGGCATGGTCGAAGCACCCTTGAGGTTACCCGAATCAACGCTGTCGTTTCCGGCGACCAGATACCCCCTGTTCATGAACAGCGTTAGCTCAGGATTATAAGAACACGAAGCTCAGTGACGCTATGTTTACTGTTATCAACGGAAAAATTAACTGAGAAAAGATCATGGATGCGTTCAGCCAGCAGCGTTTCGGGGTTCGTCTTGAGTGGGGCCTGTCTGCCGTGGAGGGCTTAGCCAGCGAAGCAGACTGCATCGTTATTATCGACGTTATCTCATTTTCGACCTGCGTCAGCCTGGCGGTCGATAAGGGTGCGCGCATTTATCCCTGGCCGTGGAAAGACGATTCCGCACGTCAATATGCGATGAAAATCGGAGCACAGGCAGCCAGCCCGGACCGTCGATTCAGCGGTGAAGGTTATAGCCTGTCGCCGGCTTCGATTCAAAACATTCGCGAAGGTGAAAGCCTGGTACTGCCGTCGCCTAACGGCTCCGCGATTTCGTTCAGGGCGCGGGAGACCGGTAAGCCGGTTTTCACCGGCTGCTTACGGAACATGACCGCCACAGCAAATGCCTGCCGCCGTTTTGACCGTATACTGATCATCCCCTGTGGTGAGCGATGGCCTGACGGTAGTCTTCGTCCCGCGGTTGAAGATTACACCGCAGCAGGCGGCATTATCGCCGCAATGGGACGCCAGGATTATTCACCCGAAGCACAGGCGGCGGTGGCTGTCTGGCAATATTACCAGGCACAAAATCTGCAGCCTCTTGGTGAATGTGCCTCAGCGCTTGAACTCCAGCAGCGTGGATTTGATGCAGACACCGTGCTCTGCCTACAGGTTGATACGGCTAAACAAGCGTGCCGGCTGAAGGGGGAGTTTTATGCGTCAGCGGTGACCTGACTGACCCGCTCAGCGGGAAACGTAATCTTCTTTTTCTTTCAGGTGCTTTGCCTGCCGCTGCGGGGGATTGAGGTATAAGTCACACACAGACATGATGGCTGGTAAGCCGGTTGTTGACATAGCGATGAATCATTAACGCAGGCGGTTCAGCGACCGGGGGAATGTTTTTTGTTCCGAACCATACAGGATTAGCCGGGCAGACGGAGCCACAGATATAAGCCGGAATACCGGCAAAAGTACCTGCTACTGGCCGATGTACATGCCCGGTAGCAATCGCCAGCAGCCTGGCCGGTGCGTTTTTAATCAGCGTTTCCAGCGGGCCCGTTCCTCTGCACATCGATTCATCCAGGGTCGGGATGCCAGATTCAAAGACGTGGTGATGCATAAAGAGCAGCACTGGCGAGTCCCCTCTATTGTTGAGTTGTTTATTCAGCCATTCGAGATGCCCGGAAACGCTGCCATAATCCTGGTGATCAACTGTCGAATCCAGACCTGGTAGTTTCAACCCGCCAATATCACGACTAAAGTGCAGAGCCTGTGGCGACGCATCAGAAGCCCCCTGTGACTCACCCCATGTCATTCGCATTAAATGGCGAGCGTCGGAATTTCCCGGCAGAACTAATGAAGGATAATCCTGCTGTTCCAGTTGTTCAGCGATCTCTCTATAGCCTTCGCGCCACTCGCCGTCTGTCAGGTCACCGGTAAGCACGACTATGTCCGGATGCAGATTCGCAAGCCACCTCAGCACCTGTTCGAATCGCTGAAGATGATCGTTTTCAGATGAGGCATGAATATCCGAAATCTGAGCTATCAGCATAGCGTCCTCCACGTTTTCGATGGGGTGTTAACGGCGGAGCTTAACACAGTCAAAAGCTATCATCCGGCATCCGGGCTTTGCCGACGATGGCTTTCTAACGTTATTCAGTTAAATTCAGTGGTTCCAATACCAAATGCACCGATCGCCAGCGCCCAGAGAGCAAATGGCATAACGCCTGGCCTGTCAGTCAATTTCACGTTTAAGCTGTACTGACTGCCGTTAGTGGTCCGGTTACAGCCAGCAGACGTTGCGGGACGGACAGAATGTCAATTTGCTCAACGTTGATAAACAGCTCTGAAATCGCCTCAGCGTTGATAAAAACGCTACCTTAAATTGCCAAAAACCCCTTCACCCGCCTTTTTGAGCAGTTCGTCGACGATAATGCGGACTTTCGGAATCAGATGCCGGGTGCGGGGCCACACCACATTCAGCTCTACCGGCACCGGCATATGGTCGGCCATCACCGCCACCAGGCTACCTGCATCGATATGGCTGTTCACCATTGATTCCGGAAACTGTGCAATCCCTGCACCGGCAAGACAGGCCAGCAGCATGGCATCACCATCGCTGATCTGATGCGCCGTGCCTGAGATAAATTTCACCTCCCGCTCACCCGCTGGGCGCAGTCGCCAGGCCAGTGGCGCGCCCCGCCGAAAGCCCATGATGCAGCCATGCTTTTTCAGTGATTCGATGTCGCCAGGCGCGCCATGCTGCCTGAGATACTCAGGAGAGGCGCACAGGATAAGACGCTGACGGCTCAGACGACGGGCGATCAGCTCATCGGTGCTTTGCAACTCACCAAGCCGCAGTACCAGATCAACGCCCTCCTCAACCGGATCGATCAGCCGATCATTAAAGGTCAGCGCCAGCCGCAGCGCCGGGTAACGGCTAATCAGATCCAGCAGCACCGGCATCATCAGATTGCGGCCAAAAGAGGCCGGCATATCGATACGCACCGTGCCTGCCGGATTGTCCTGACGTCGGCTGAGGCTGTTTTCCGCCGAGTCCAGAATCTCCAGCGCCGACAGGCAGCTTGCCAGATAAGCCTCACCGTCGCTGGTCAGGCTCAGTTTGCGGGTAGACCGGTGAAACAGACGTGTTCCCAGCCGCTCTTCGAGCCTTGCCACGCTCTTACCCACCGCGGATTTGGTAATGCCCAACTGTTCGGCAGCTTCGGTAAAACTGCTCGATTTTGCCGTAATGACAAAGTGAGTAATGCCTCGCAGAGAATCTGCGGTAAAGGAGGTAGACATAAAGTTGACTCAGTGGCGACTTACAAGCGGTTTATCGATGTTTAATTCTATACCAGGCTTATCTCCCTCGGAAAATAAACCCGGCACTGACCGGAGAAACTGTTCTGAACTAACTGGAGAGCCCATGTCACAGGCCAAACCCCTTACTTTCGTCTCACTGCTGGGCAGCCTTCGTAAAGGCTCTTTTAACGCGGTAGTGGCCCGCAATCTCGCTTCGCTGGCCCCGGCCGGTGTGGAGATCACCCCGCTTGGCTCTGTCGGCGAGATTCCACACTATGACGCAGACCGGCAGGCCGACGGGTTTCCCGCCGCCGTCGTGGCAATGGGTCACGCAATCTCGGCAGCGGATGGGCTGATCATCGTCACACCGGAATATAACTACTCGGTGCCAGGCGCGCTTAAAAATGCGCTGGACTGGCTTTCACGCCTGCCCGACATCCCGGTAGCCGGTAAACCGGTGGCGATCATCACCGCCTCTCCGGGCGCCATTGGCGGCGCGCGAGCCCAGTATCACCTGCGCCAGATTCTGGTGTTTCTTGACGGCAGAGTGCTGAACAAACCGGAAGTGATGGTCGGCCATGCCGCTTCCCGGCTTGATCCGCAGACCGGCCTGATCACCGATGAAAATACCCGCAATCTGATTGCGGCCCAGCTCAAAGCGCTGGCAGAGAAGGCAGCTAACCGGCACGCCCATTAACGATTAATCAACCTGGGAGAAAAACAATGTCTGTTGAAACGATTCGCGGTATGGACCATGTTGGCATCACCGTATCCGATATTGACGAGGCCACCCGTTTCTTTAAAGAAGCGTTTGGCGCAGAAGTGATCTACGACTCCGTTTCCCCGTCAGATGAGGATGTAAAAGGCGAAGAGACGGAAAGCATCCTGAACCTGTTTCCGGGAACCCGCATCACCACGGTCAGAATGATGACGCTAAAGCACGGGCCGGGGCTGGAGCTGTTTGAAATGAAAGGACCGGAGCAGCAGCAGCCGGTGCGTCCCAGCGACTACGGCTTACAGCATTTTGCCGTGTACGTTGATGACATCGACCAGGCCATCAGCCTGTTTGAGCGAGCCGGTGGAAAAATGTTTACCTCGCCTCAGCCACTGATGTTTCCGACCGAAACAGGAAAAAATAACTTCTTCTGTTATGGCCGCACGCCGTGGGGCAGCGTGATTGAGCTGATCTCATTGCCATCAAAATTACCGTATGAAGATCACACTGCTTTGCGCCGCTGGAAACCCTGAGTCTGTCGGGTGCGTCTGCCAGGGCGCACCCGACAGCGCCCTTCCTCGCTGGCTGACTCCCTCCTACGCTGAACAGGCTTCACCCCCTTTACTGTTCCGCGCATCAGACATCTGAATCAACTTCGCTCCTGTGGCGATCTCTCTTCTGGTTCACCGCCGAATCAGCGTGATCCAGCCACCCCGGTCAGACGCACCAGTTCAGTCAGGTGTCGTTTTACAATGCACGCTTCAGCGAGCTGAGAGTTTTCTCTGACAACGATCGGCCCGGCGCTGGTGCGTACCGCATATCGCGTGATCCACATCCCAACATCGAAAAATCCTTCACCGGGAATATCAGCATTTTGTTTAGGTTGACTTAATGTTTACCGCTGTAAACTTATCTTCATTCAGGGTTCATCGGATGGTCACATTTTCAGCAATCGCCTGTTTTGGTTAATGATAAGCGTAACCGCAGTCGCAGGTTGCTTAGCGTCTGGGGCCGCAGCGTTTTAACTTTTATTAAACATTGTTAATCAACGGGTGACTGGTTTTGACGGGTCAGATTACTCGGGTTATGGAATATCTTTATGTCTCAATTACGCATGACTAAGCCCGTTCTGCACCGCGTGACCTATATTGTTTTTTTCTCGCTTTATATCTCGGTTTTTCTCAATTTTGCCTATTACCAGCAGGCTCTGGCGCTGATCCCGCTGAACGGCCTGCGCAATACTCTTTTCTTTCTCTCTATGCCGCTGGTGGCCTTTTGCGTCATTAATATTGTCGTCACCCTCACCTCATTTTTCAGGCTGGACAGGATAGCGGTTGCGCTGTTTATCCTTGTCTCTGCCACCGCGCAGTATTTTATTCAGCATTACGGCATCGTTCTGGATCGCTCGATGATCACCAACATCGTGGACACCACACCAGCCGAGAGCCTGGCCCTGCTGACGCCTGAAATGCTGCTGGTGCTGTTTCTGTCTGGTGTTGTGATGGCCGCACTGGCTTTCTGGCCGCGTTTTAAAAAGACGTTCTCTCTCTGGACATCTCTGGCATCCCGCGGCATTAACATCGCCTTTTCTGTCATGCTGATCGCGCTGGTGGCGATGCTGTTCTACAAAGATTACGCCTCGCTGATCCGCAATAATCATGGTCTGGTCAAGGCTCTGAGTCCGGCGAATTTTATCGCTGCCTCGCTCTCTTATTACCAGCATCATCAGCAGGCCGACCTTCCGCTGGTAAAAATAGGTGAAGACGCCCATCAGCTTCCACAGATGCTGAGCGGGCCGAAAAAAAACCTGACGATTCTGGTGTTGGGTGAAACCTCACGCGCCGCGAACTTTTCGCTGGGCGGTTACTCGCGACCGACCAATCCGTTACTGGCTGAAGATGAGGTTGTCTATTTTCCTGATACCACTTCCTGCGGCACCTCGACGGCGGTCTCCGTGCCCTGCATGTTTTCCAACATGCCGCGTGCGCACTATGACGATGCGCTGGCCAGCCATCAGGAGGGCGTGCTGGATATCATCCAGCGGGCGGGTCTGCGCGTTTTATGGAACGAGAACGACGGAGGATGTAAAGGAGCCTGTAATCGGGTGCCGAATCAGGATATGAACGCCCTGAACCTTCCCGGCATGTGTATTAAAGGCGAATGTTATGATGAGGTGCTTTTTCATGGCCTGGAGGAGTATATCGCCCGACTGCAGGATAATGGCGTCATCGTCCTGCATACCATCGGCAGTCACGGGCCGACCTATAGCCACCGGTATCCGCCCGCGTTCCGCAAATTTACCCCCACCTGTGAAACTAAACAGATCCAGGAATGTTCGCAGCAGCAGCTGGTTAATACTTACGACAACACCATTTTGTATGCCGACTCTATCGTCGACAAGGCGATTGAGTTACTCAAGGCGCATCAGGACCGGTTCACCACCAGCCTGGTTTATCTCTCTGACCACGGTGAGTCGCTGGGTGAGAACGGCGTTTATCTGCATGGCCTTCCCTATGCCATTGCGCCTGAGGTTCAGACCCATGTGCCGATGCTGATCTGGTTGTCACCTGACTATCAGCAGCGTTACGCGGTGGACTCGCGCTGCCTGATCCAGCGGGCCGCAGCCAACGCCTATTCACAGGACAATCTGTTTTCTACCCTGCTGGGGCTTACCGGGGTTCAGACACGGGAATATGTCGCCGCCGACGATATGCTGGCGGCGTGCCGGGAAAAGCGTTAAGGGGATTTTTCATATGAAGCCCGGTCGGGGCTTCATATTTTTTGATTGGAAGTGGCAGGGTGTAGATGAAAGAGTGCAGGGAATAGCGTGTCGGCCCGGCAGCCCTGACCCTGACACGCAGGTTACCCGCGCACGGATGACTCACGCTGCTTTTCTTCCTGAAGGTCAATATCAGGCCGGGCTAAGTGATCAGGTATTTAATGGAGGTCCACAGCAGATATATCCCTGCCAGGATCTGTAGAATCCGGGTGCCCCAACGGATAAAACGCCAGGCATGGCGTTCACTGGCATCAGCCGCGGCGATGGTCGGATCGGGATTAATTTTTCTTTTCCTCGGTCTGAAGTCCAGCCAGACCAGAATAATGATGGCTATTGCGACCAAAGCTTTTTGAAGTACATTAGCGTCCATGCGTCATTTCCTGTGACTAATAAAGGGTCGTTATCAATATAACTGAACCGCAAGCGTGTGGTATAGCGAAGTTTCCGGCCCGGAAGCGTGATGCAGAGTGTGAGGATAAACGCCTTAATGATGGAGATTCGATAGGGTGATCACAACGCTGCTGGAAAAGTTGAAAGCACTTGAATGCAGCCTCCACGGTGCCAGACGCCAGCACAGGGCGTGGCCTGAAGAGATATTGCAGAGTCCGAATGGCCTTGCGACCAAAGTGAGCCTGCCTTGTATTTCAATAAGTTATCCCAGACAGGTGCTATTTGGGCGGTGCAGGCATTCAGGGCATATCACAGAGTGAAATAACGGATGAACGTTAAAGGGAAAAACGGGCGGCCCTATCCGGCACCACCCCTATTTTTCATTAAGGAAATTTGGTCAGCGGGTGTTTATTCCGTTTTTCGCACGACCTCAGGTAATTTCCAGCTACCGTCCATTACCGAATCTTTGGGCTGATATAGCCTGAACAAAAGATAAAAATTGCCCTCAGGCGCAGGCAGCCAGTTGGCGTTCTTATCCTCGGGCTGAGTATGAGATAGCGTGATGTTCAGGCTACCCTCTTTATCTTTTACCAGGCCTTGAGTGTCTGAACCAATTTTGTAGCGGTTGAGTGGGTTATCGACCAGCATCTTAGTGTCGGCATCGTAGATGGTGACCGACCAGAATGCGTTAACCGGGGGCTCTGAGTTCAGCGTGAGCGTATAGCTGCTGGCTCCGGAAAGCGTCTTGCCTTCGCTGTCATTATAACGAACCGGGTAAACAGCCTCTCGTTCTCCCTGACCACCCAGATAAGGGCCTGAAACCAGCGAACGCAGCGGGTAGTTGTAGCCAAAATCATCCAGTCCTTTCACATAGCTCCATCCCTGCCGTACTTCTGAAGTGCTCACCATCGTAGACACCGCGACATAAGGTGCATCCTTCACACCGCGCTTAACGCCTTCGAGTATGGGCGAGGCGATGTTATTGCTATCAAAGCCCTTTTCAGTCAGGCCAAAACGGCTGAACTGACCGAACAATCCTTTATCCTCTGGCTTGACCGGGTTCGATTTGATGGCAAATGCGAGCTGACGGAAAAAATCCAGCCCGTCGTTTTTGAGTGCAGGCATCGGTGCCAGAGTATCGTTATAGACCTTGCCGCTGGCGGACTGCAGATGGAATTGCTTCTGCAATGCATGCAGAGGCGCCATATCTTCACCCTGGGTTACGCGCATGCGGCCCCATAACCAGATTTTGTTGGTGGATACCTTCAGCACGGTGGCGTCTTTAGGCAATTCACCCTTCCAGCCCGGCGGAACAAAGACAAATTTACCGGCTTTGGTTCCGGTGGTGCGGCGACCGATATAGTGCTCCAGCTCCTGCCACATGTTGAAGACGTCCACCACATAATAGCGATCGTTTAAATCCGGAACCGTCAGTACATAAGGTTCATCAAGCTGAACAATTGCGCTCATGTAGAGCGTATCGTTGTTCGCAGACGGCATATCTTTCGCTGCGGGCGTTGCCAGCTCCGTTGCCCAGCCGATCTGATTCAGCGGCGCGCGATAGCTGGTTGGCGGCTTAGGTTCTGGCACATCAGTATATTCGCGGGCAATCTGCTCCATACGTACCAAAGGATAGCCCCATGTCCAGGCCATCACGGCTGAACTGTAACCGTCAGCCTCCATCCCCTTTTTGAACACTTCCGGCGAACCCTGCAGGGTAAGCACCGGGTCCTGATAGGTCGCTTCGGCAGCCTGCGCCGTCAGAGATAATGAAGAACCCGTCAGGCCAGCCAGTAGCATCGCACCGACCAGAACCTTTTTTTTCATCAGCATGAGGTTTTCCTTTTTTTGAACAAAAACAGAAACGAAAAATGATTAATCCATAAACTGCAAATTGAGCCCGGCAAAAATTTGCCAGCGCGGCTGCCCCGGCCCGCGATCGGCAACGCTGCCCTGCGGCTCAACGAAAAAGTTATAAACGGTATTTCCTTTCTTAATGATCTGCCCGACGCCCAGCCCCAGCGGAACGCCATAGCTGTCATTCTGGAAGTTATAGTTCCAGATGGGCGCCGATCGCAGATAGGTTCCGCCACCTAACTGATAAAAGACAAACGGCTGAAAAGCGCCCAGATTGACGTCACTGCGGTCGCCTTCACCGGCAAAACTGTGCTGCCATGAGGCAAGATAGCCGTACTGAATTTTGGGGTTACTGGCGTCAAACAGGACGTTGACCAGTCCTGCTGACCACTTTTCACTGCCCAGCGCGTTTTCGGTTGCCGTCGGCGCGGTGAGCTGCGGGCCGAAGCCGAAGCTCACCGCCGGATTACCGGTATCGATCAGGTAAGCCGTAAAGAGATTGAGATCACCGAGACCGGTCTGATGCCCGCCAGTCGGGGGCGAAGGATAGGTATTCACCGGCAGAGAGGCGCGCAGGATCCAGTTGGTCTCCCCCAGCGAAAACGGTTTGGCGTAGCGCAACCAGAACTGATTAGCCTCCTTGTCGCTTTCACTGATATCGCCGATGTAATAGTTCTGCATGTTGAACGCAGTCATGTTAGCGAGCGGGTTATTAGCCTGCGCTGAATCGGGTCCGGCGGCGTGGAGCGCCCCTGAAACCACGAATAGCAAGGTGGCAGATAATCCTGATCGAGCTTTCATAATTGTTTCCGTTTGGCAGAGAATGTATGGCAACGGCGTGAATACTGGAGAAGAAAATTGATGACAGTACGGTGCACGACTGCTAATGATTAAAAGCGAACTTTGCGGTTCGCTTATTTCTGAAAGAAGTATAGTTATAACTCAAATTTTCACGCTATTTCAGCACGTTGCTACAATTAAGAATTGTGCCACAGCTCACCAAAGTGAAATTTTTGTCCGCGGCAACGCGGCTATCCGTACAGATATCGTCACTTATTCCTGCCACAATTCGCCCTTTATAAATTGGAGTCACCACAATGGAACTATCCAGAAGAACCTTTTACCGCCTGATTCTGGGCAGTGCGGTGGGTCTGGCTGCGCTCAGGCAGATACCGGCCGCGCAGGCAACATCACTTCAGATCCCCTTGCGTAAAGGGGCGGGTGATAAGGGGGAAACGCAGGGGGGAATGCCGCCCGCCGGTGCGGTCTGCTCAGTGTCTGACTTCGACTATCAGCTTAAATATCAGCGAGCATTCGAGGCGGTATTGTGGAATATGCCCGCGGTGGCGATTTACAGCTTCCGCCGGGCGGCCTTCAGCCATCTCGGCATGAAAGACAATGATATCGTGGCCTATTCCCGTACGGCGACGCCGCTGCTTGAAGCCATCACGGCCAACAGTACTACGCCCTACATCACCGCCTTTACCGACCTGCAAAAAGGCCCGGTAGTCCTGGAGGTACCCGAAGCCGGTGCGGAAGGCAGTCTCTACGGTCAGATTGTGGATGCATGGCAGTTCACCATTGCCGATGTCGGGCCTGCCGGCATGGATAAAGGCAGGCACTCCAGATACCTGCTGACGCCGCCGGGCTATCAGGAAACCATTCCGGAAGGCTATCTCCATGTCGCCTCCCCCAGTTATCGCATCGCCCTTGCGTTTCGCTCGGTGCCGGCGGCCGGTAAGTCAGCAGAGGATGCCTATCATTATTCAAAAAAGCTGCGGATGTACTTCCTCAGCGAGGCCGGGAATCTGCCGCCGCAGAAATTTGTCGATCCCAGTGACAAGGTTTATCCCACTCTGCCGTATTACGATGAGCGGCATTTCGAAGATATGCACGCGGTGCTGAGCGTGGAACCGGTGCGTGAGCAGGACAAGGTGATGATGGGGATGCTGACATCGCTGGGCATTGAGCGGGGTAAGCCCTTTGCACCCGATGATACCGCACGGCTCGCGATGCGGCAGGCCGCCATCGACGCCTGGTTTTTTTTGCAGCAATGGTACGATAACTTCCCGACAGAAAAGCTCTACTGGCCCGACCGGCACTATGCGTCGCTGCTGCAGGCAGACAAAAATAATCGCTTCACCTTTGTTTATGACGATCGCATCGATCTTATCAACCGTGCGGCTGAGTATTTCTGGTGTACCTATATGCCGGAACAGCTCTCGGCTTCACCGGCGACGCAGTACCTGATGGCACTGGCAGATGCTGACGGCGCGCCGCTGGAAGCCGGTCAGCTGTATAAAATTAATGTTCCGGCGCAGATGCCGGTGAAACAGTTCTGGGCCCTGACCGTCTATAACCGCGATACCCTGTCGTTCATTTACAGTGAGAGCGGGCGAACCACGCTGTCATCTTACGATCTCGACCGGATGCAGAAGAACGCTGACGGCGGCGTAACGATATACATAGGACCAGCAGCACCCGCCGGGCTGGAGAATAACTGGCTCCCCACGTCCGGTAAACGCCCCCTGCCCGCTATGCGCTTTTACGGCGGAACCGACGCGCTGAACAATAAATCATTTAAGCTGGAAGATTTTCAGCGCGTCAGCTGATCTTACCCAACAATGCAGGAGCATACCCATGCTGATAAATGCGGAAGATGCGAAAAAGGAACTGCTGCTTACCCGTTCCGGATGCGTCTGGTTTCTCTGGCTGAACGTGGTGTATACGCTGTATCTCTCCGCGCGCTATTTTTTCCATGACCAGCCCGATGCGCGATCGAGCGCGGTCCTGTTTTTCAGTGTCCTGATCCTGCTGTTCTCGCTCTGGAATCTTATCCTGACCGCCCTGTTCAGCCGAAACGGCTTTCTGGTTAAACGGGGAGTGTTACTCAGCATTGTGCTGCTGTATGGCATTCTCTGGGGACTGGAACTCCATTCACTCTACGCTGGCGCGGCTCCGGCAGAATTTATCATTCTGCTGTCACTGCTGCTGGTGTTTCCCGCCGTGATTGCCTTTCATCTTTCGCTCAGGCTCATTGCCGCGTTCGCTACCCCTGTCTTGCTGGTGGTGACGGGCGAAGTCATCCTGGCGGGATCAGAGTTCAATCTGTTTCTGCTGTTTTCGTACCTCATTGCGCTGGTCGCGCTCTTCTCTGCGCGTCGGGTGCTGATTGAGTGGTTTCGCAAATCAGAAGAGAGCGAGCGGCATAACGCCCGGTTGATTAAAAAGCTGACGCGGCTTGCAGACAGAGACCCGCTGACCGGCTTAGCCAATAAACGTTACCTGCGGGAATATTTTCATGCCCGCACCGCAACGCTTCCTGCTGGATGCGACACGGTGTTCCTGATCATGATTGACGTCGATTATTTCAAAAAATATAACGACCATTACGGACACCTTGCGGGCGACCAATGCCTGATGCAGGTTGCCCGATGCATCAGTCAATCCGTACGGGATGCGACGGATCGGGTGGCGAGATTTGGCGGCGAAGAGTTTACGGTATTGTTGCTTTCCTCCGATAAGCAGGGGGTCAGAATGGTCTGTGAACGGATACAGCAGAACCTGGCGCGCGCGGGAATCCCGCACGCCCACTCCGGGATTTCCGCGAGTGTCACTGTGAGTCTCGGGGCAGCACAGTTCAAAGCAGGTGATTCGCTGGATCAGCTGCTCGCAGCGGCTGACCAGCAGCTTTACCAGGCAAAACGCGAAGGCCGTAACAGGTTTTGTCTCGACTGATTGCGTATCAAAGAAGTGGAGCGGCGCGGTCAGCGTTAACTTTTTGCGCCTGCGCCTTCACTCTTTCTAAAGGTCACCGCCATTATCAATGGCCTGACACCGCCAGCTCTGGCGGTGTCAGGCTAAAGGAGGCACATGAGCGATCAGTGCCCTTTCTTAATGATCTCATCGATCTCTTTTTGCTCAACCGGATGCTGATTAACGCTCCATTCTCCTCTGATGTAATTGACGATATCACGCATCTCATGAGCGCTTAATTCATCGTGATAAGCGGGCATTTTGTAGGGAATATTCCCCTCGGTTACCGGTGTCTCTGCGCCAAAAGCGATCACCTTAATCACATTAGCAGGGTCCTCAGCTTCAACCGATGCGTTATTGACCAGTGAAGGAACGTTATCATCGGTTCCTTTCCCTTCAACCCCGTGACAGGTCGAGCAATATCTGAAGTACAGGATTTTTCCCGCCTTAATTTCCGGGTGTTGCGCTGATGAGGAAACGGGATTTTTTTGCGTCGGGGAAGACCCCCGATGATTAAGGCTTAATAAATAGGCGGTAACCGCGTTGAGATCGTTATTCGTCAGGTATTGGGTACTCTGTGTCACGACCTCAGCCATAGGCCCTGTAATCGCTGAATGCTTACTGCGGCCCTTCTGCAGTAAATCTTTTAATTCTTCTGCCGGAATAGCGCTATTTCTCAGGGATGGCGCAAACCAGCCATCGATCATCGCACCACTGAGAAAGGCAGGATCGCTGTCGTCATAGGCTTTTTCCTGCTGCGCAACGCCTCGTGGCGTATGGCAGGCGCCACAGTGTCCCGGACCTTCAACCAGATATTTTCCTCGCGGGATAAGTTCAGCATCACGGCTCACCGCCGCCCTTGCCCGGTCCCCGTGACAGATTATGTTGCACCCGGTAGCCTTCAAAGTGTCTGATGCTGCCATCATCCATTTCGAGTGGAATATCCACAATTAATGCCCGCTTAGGCCGCATCAACGTGTTAGCCCAGTATTCCAGCTCGCCTAAATGAGGCAGTACCCTTTCCACCTGAGTAATAAAAATATTCCATGCAGAATCTTTATTCTCACTTAAAAATGACAGCGTCTTCATGCAACCTCCTGAATAAGAGTATGTAAGTTTTAGGGCACAAAAAAACCGACGATAAAGACCTATCGTCGGCGCTCCGGGGAGCTAAGTACTACGGCGAGGGTGACGCCAGCGCTTCAGCGAATCAGCTTTTCATCACCGATCGGAGAATATTCAGCGCGGCATCAAACTGGTCATCGGGAATAGTCAGGGGATAGAGGAAACGGATTACGTTGCCATACTGCCCACAGGTCAGCAGAAGAAGCCCGCGATCCAGTGCCTGTTTCTGGATGCGCTGTGCCGTCGCTGCGGAGGGTTCGCCGGTCTCAGTATCACAAAACTCTGCCGCAATCATCGATCCCAGACCGCGAACCTGCGCCAGTTCCGGACACGACTCTTTGCAATCCAGCAGGGCTATGCGTAAGCGTTCGCCCAGCGCATCCGCACGCTGGCACAGCTTTTCATCCTCAATAATGTCGAGCACAGCATGTGCCGCCGCCACGGCCATCGGGTTACCGGCGTAGGTTCCACCCAGCCCGCCAGGCGAGGGAGCGTCCATAATGTCGGCTTTACCGACTACGCCCGACAGCGGCATCCCACCGGCCAGGCTCTTGGCCATCGTCATCAGATCGGGCTGATGCGCATAATGATCCATGGCAAACAGTTTGCCGGTGCGGGCAAAGCCGCTCTGCACTTCATCGGCAATCATGACAATGCCATGCTCGTCGCAGAGATGGCGAATAGCCGCAATAAGCTCCGGCGGGGCAACATTAAATCCGCCTTCGCCCTGCACCGGCTCGAAAATAATCGCGGCGACCTGGCTTGCATCAATGTCTGCTTTAAACAGACGCTCGATGGCGACCAGCGTATCTGCCGTTGAGATGTTATGCAGCTGAGAGGGATAAGGAACGTGATAGACCGATCCCGGGAAGGGACCAAACCCTTTTTTGTAGGGAGCCACTTTTCCGGTCAGCGCCATCGTCATGTAAGTACGTCCATGAAACGCCCCGCCGAACGCGATAACGCCGGGACGGCCGGTATGCGCGCGGGCAATTTTAATCGCATTTTCCACCGCTTCAGCTCCGGTCGAAAAGAAGGCGGTTTTAAGCGGGCCATCAATAGGCGCGGCGGCATTGATCTTTTCGGCCAGCGAAACGTAGCTCTCATAAGGCACAATCTGATACGCCGTATGGGTAAAAGCCTTTAGCTGCTGCTCCATCGCCTGAACCAGACGCGGATGACGATGGCCGGTATTCAGCACCGCTATACCCGCGGCAAAATCGATATAGTGATTCCCTTCAACGTCCGTGAGCGTGCTGTTTTCTGCCGACATCGCAAAGAAATTGCACATAACGCCGACGCCGCGCGGGGTTGCACTCAGACGACGTTGCTGGAGATTGTCATTGCTCATAGTGATGCCTCATCGATTTTCAATTTATTTGAAATACGAAGAGTAATCTGTCAGCGTTTGGTACCTTAAACGAGAGCCAGAATGTTTTATTTATAGGATCCAAATGCGTTCAATTGCCGGAGATGTGATCAGACAGGCATTTTCTGAATGTGAAGAAGGAAAACTTCATAAGCGGCTTTATATCGCCATAACAGAGTCGATCCTCTCGGGGAATCTCAATCCTTCTGCCCGCATGCCGCCGACGCGCGATTTAGCCGAGGAGCTTGAGCTGTCGCGCAACACGGTGCTCCGGGTTTATGAGCAATTACAGGCAGAAGGCTATATTTCAACCCACAGAGCCAATGGGACGTTTGTAACCCATAGCGTGCTGGATAACCTGGATGCCCGGCCGCTGCCCGCCACAGATGAAGCCGCTGCTGAAGACCGTTCACTGCTGTCTGACCGCTGCCGGATGCTGCTGCAACATGCCAGTGCAAGTCCACGGCAGTGGGGAGCCTTTCTGCCGGGTGTACCGGATGTGGTGAGTTTTCCGCATCGGGTAATGAAAAAGATCCACGACCGCCAGGCGCGCAAGCCTCTTCCGGAACATCTGACCTATGATTCGACGGGCGGCGCGCAGGTTCTCAAATCGGCCCTGACAGACTATCTGCGAACCGCTCGCGGCGTTCGTTGTACGCCCGATCAGATTCTGATTACGGAAGGCATTCATCAGGCGCTTGATCTGGTAACGCGTTCGCTTTGCAATCCGGGTGATACCGCCTGGACTGAAGAGCCTGGATACTGGGGAATAAAGAATATTCTTCGGATCAATGGTGTGGATATTTTCCCCATGCCGGTAGACGAACAGGGGCTGATACCGGCGGCAACGTCCGAAGCCGCACCTAAGCTGATGTTCGTCACGCCTTCGCATCAGTACCCTTTGGGTTCAGTGATGAGCCTGAGCCGCAGACAAGGGCTTCTTTCCCTCGCCCGGGATAGCGGCAGCTGGATTATTGAAGATGACTATGACAGTGAGTTTCGTTTTTCCGGCCAGCCTATTCCCGCTTTACAGGGGCTGGAAGAAAACAGTCCGGTTATTTATATCGGTACATTCAGTAAAACCCTCTACCCCGCTCTCCGGCTTGGCTATGTGGTTCTGCCCAAGGCCATATCGGCACCGCTTAAAAAGATGCACAGTGAGCTCTATCGGGGCGGCCATCTCCAGATTCAGGTGGCGTTAGCTGAATTTATCCGTGAAGGTTATTACGCGGCGCACATCCGAAAAATGCGTCAGCTCTATGGTCGCCGCAGGCAGTTTCTGGTAAATCTGATCACCCGCAGCCTGGGTCCCGACTATTTAGGCCAGTACAACAGTAACGCTGGCCTGCATCTTATCCTGCAGCTTCCCGTGGAGAGTGATGATGTCAGAATTGCCCTTGAAGCCAATAATGCCGGGTTACTGGTTCGTCCCTTATCGCGTTACTTTGTAGACAAGGTGACGATCAGAGGATTGCTACTGGGTTTTGCTCACATGGATGAAAAGGAAATTGAATCGGCTTTCACCCGGCTGCATGTGATCATACAAGCCAGTGAGGGGCAGCATTTAAATCAGGATTGAAATGTAATGGTTGGTCAGACAGAAAGGTATCTTTCTCAGCGCTGGTCTCTTTTAGAGTAAACTGACGCACATCTTTCGTGTATTTGCTGTCATGCTTTATCCGCTACAGAATAAAAATGGGCAAAGAGAGAATAGATGTAGCTCATACAGCTATCCTCTTATCCTGAGTCAATAAACATGCCTGTTGACAGGATATCGGGAGAGCACTGCTTTTCGGATTTTCCTGGATAAGACTATTGCTGATTACAAATAAAACCTCCGCTGATGGCTGGCGTACAGGTTGTTTGAACAACAGGCCTGGGTTGAATGGCTTGATTATAACTGGCACTGGCTGCGTTCAGGTTAGCCGCCTTTTGTTGCCATCCTGCCGCCGTTGATTGAGCAATAGCCGCACAGTCTGAGGGAGAAATAGTTGCAGTTCCTGCCAATTGTCTTGACTGCATCATGCGTGCAGCTTCAGACCCGCTTGTAAACGTGTCTCCGCTCATGGCCTGACAAAGTTCATAATCTGAGGCATCCGGATTATTTGAGCAACCGGCCAATGTAGTTAAAAATAACATAACAAAAATCAGTCTTTTCATTTTACACCCCCAACTTAGATTCAGTAGTTAAATTAGTCACCGGTTCATACGGATGAATATTTTTCATTAGTTCGTCGGTAATAATTGATGCGCACTTATACGCACCTAAAGGTATTCAGAGTTAAACTCACATCAGCTAGCCGCATTATTCGGGTATTTTAAAAAAGTTTAAACGGGTAATTCATCGACGTTGTGTACCGGGAGGCCTGAGCCTCCCATACTGCTGAGAGTGAAGCGCGACAAGCAGACAGCGACTCCACTATTACGTCGCGTTCCCCCTCGTTAACGATAATCAGATTTCAGACGACAGGTGCCTTTATAAACCTGTCGATCCGGCATCCTCTTTCATTCGGGCGTTAAAAATTACCCGCTGCACTGTGTCCACTGCGTTGACCGCCCTGTCCACGGCCACCCATCGCGGAACTATGCGCATTACTGTTGCCATTGTTGCGTGTTGATGCCGCCTCCTGATGCGAGCCGCGATGCTGACCACCGTTGTTGTGCGAACTTTCGACCACGAAGACTTTCGCAATGATCGGGGTTGGAATATTGGTCACGATGGCCGGAACCCTATTAACCGGGGTTAACTGGCCTACTACCGGTGTGTTTAAAGTGTTTTGAGCGACAATTGCAGCTTCAGCGTCGGCCTGAGCTTTTGAAGCGGCTAGTGATTTAGCAGCGGCGTCGGCTTCAAGCGCCTGAATTTGCTGCTGTGAAATCTGAACATTATCATTTATAGCGGCATATTTAGCAGCTGTCAGATCGCGCATTGCCTGCTGCGCCTGGCCTTCTGAAACGGCGGCATATTTAGCAGCTGTCAGATCACGCATTGCCTGCTGCGCCTGACCTTCTGAAACGGCGGCATATTTAGCGGCTGTTTGATCACGCATTGCCTGCTGCGCCTGACCTTCAGAAACGGAGGCATATTTAGCGGCTGTTTGATCTCGCATTGCCTGCTGCGCCTGACCTTCAGAAACGGCGGCATATTTGGCAGACGTTAATGCAGCCTGAGCCTGCTGAGCTTCGCGCTGTGCCTGTTCTGCTACCTGCGACATGTGCGCGGCCAGTTGCGATGCCTGAGCGGCTTCAGATTCATGCTGCGCCAGCGCGGCATTACGCGCGGCGTTTAAAGCTGTGTTCTGTGCTTCGACGCGATCACGATTTGCCTGTACAAGCGCCTCACCGCGCGCCTGCGCCTCCTGCTGCATCTGAGCATTAACTTCCGCCACGCCGCCCGCGACAATCTGCTGACGGGTGCGTTGCTGGTTGGCCTTGGTCAGCGCCTCACCGCGCGCCTGTGCCTCCTGCTGCATCTGAGCATTAACCTCTGCCACGCCGCCCGCGACAATCTGCTGACGGGTGCGCTGCTGGTTGGCCTTGGTCAGCGCCTCACCGCGCGCCTGTGCCTCCTGCTGCATCTGAGCATTAACTTCCGCCACGCCGCCCGCGACAATCTGCTGACGGGTGCGCTGCTGGTTGGCCTTGGTCAGCGCCTCACCGCGCGCCTGCGCCTCCTGCTGCATCTGAGCATTAACTTCCGCCACGCCGCCCGCGACAATCTGCTGATGGGTGCGCTGCTGGTTGGCCTTCGTCAGCGCCTCACCGCGCGCCTGCGCCTCCAGCTGCTTCTGGCTCTCAAATTTTGAAGCAACTATTCCGTTGAATCGCTGGTTATGATTAATCTGCTCTTTAGTCTGGGCACTTAAACGACCGCTTACTTCATTTCGCTGATCACGTTGTGCGGCGGCATTCTGCTGATTTTCGTTAATCGCCTTCGCCTGCGCGGTAGCCGCATCTATTTTCATTTGTGAACCGCTTATTGTCAGCCCGGTGCTCTGTCCATTACCTGCCCATGCGTCATAACCAGGGCGCTGACTATTCTGGCTCCAGCTCTGAGTCGTACCAGTGACTTGTGTAATCGCGTCAGGATTGGAAATGTGTGGATTGGCTGATTCATCAATTCGTGTCGGGGTTGATGAAATCAGCGTGTCTGGCTGGATAACTTCTGCCGGTTTGACGCTGGTTGGCTGAATAACGTTCTGATGTACCGTTTCACCCTGAAGCAGTTGATCCAGCAAATGACGTGGTGTTGGATCGCCAATTGATATTTTGGCTTGCTCTATTGAATCACTATTCATCGTCTCCAGAATAGCGCGGGCAGCATCCAGAGAAGCGTGCTGATATACCACATTATTTAACGCTGCGCGTAGTGATTCGATAGCTTGATTATTAACGTTACTATAGTTGATAGCCATAGCGTTAAATGACGGGAAAAATGCTAACATGATGGCAACAGAAATTATTTTTTTGTTCATTATCAGTGACCTGGATCAGGGTTACCGGCTGAAATAGTTTCAGCCTTATTTTTTAATGAATAATAACGGCTCAAAAAGCCCCATTGAGATATAAGCCTTGGCCATCATGCGCTTTTTCTCAACACATGAAATGGTAACGTTTACACCTGTGATCGTAAGCGGAGAACACCGCTTCTGTGGCGAAATCTAACCCTGATCAGGTAGGCTGAAATTGATTTATATCAATTTTGCAAAGTATAAATATGAATGCGATTACACGCACATTTCAATTCATTGTTTCGCAAGGAAAAATATTATGCAAAAAGTGCTATCTGAACCTGTAAATCAACATTTTCAAATAGAAATAAATCTCGTTCTAAAATATGAAATCACATGAGCCTTTTATATCAATCTATTATTGAAAGTAATGACCTACAGAGCTCCGCCATTCAGGCGTTTTAACAGGAGAGGGTTTTTAGGCAGGCAGAGAACGGTGCGGTAGGAATTGCTGAAGGTTTTAAAGGGATATTCTCTACCCAGCGAACGGGCGATACCGGATCCATACAGCGAAGCCAGGATGCTATTCGCATGGAGATATGCGTTATGCATCAATATTCTGACCTAAGAAAGGTCTTAGTCGCCCCTTTATACTCTTTTTAACTGACATGATTTTTTAACGTTCGCCTTCGGGTTAAAGTACCCTTCACACGACTGGGCCGGTGTACCTTGAGAAAGGCGAAAATATGACCACGCCTGATTAGCGCAATAATGTCGGCATTAACAATAATTCAACCAGCGCTCAACAATGCACTCCGGGTTTGCCACGGTTTAAGGCAGTTATTCTGTGTAACCGCCCTTCTCCTTTTGCCTTAGATACCCCCATTTATTTTTCGCGACTGGCAAAGATATTTGCCATCTGCTCAGCATTTCTCGTGCCCCAGTTGCAAAGCGGGATAATGGCATCAGACAGGCTGCTGCCAAGAGCGGTCAGTGAATAATCCACACGCGGTGGCACCTCCTTATAGTCAGTTCGCAACAGCACCTGATCGGCTTCAAGATCTTTCAACTGCTGAATAAGAACTTTATCACTCACCTCCGGAATCAAACGCTTTAGCTCTCCATAGCGTTTAGAACCGTCTCGCAGAAAAAAAAGAATCAACGGCTTACACTTACCCGATATCACACGCAGCGTCGCATTAAGCCCACAACCGGTACCGCAAATTTCACTTTCAGAGGGGATTGTCATTTGATACTTACCAAAAGGTGCATACTTGACGTTAAGTTAGCAGACGAACAGACTGGCCTGCAAGCGAGTAGATCCCTGCTTTCGTTAACTCACCAAAAGGTAGACGACATGACCAGACTGAATGGAAAGACGGCGGTAATAACCGGTGGCGCAACCGGGATAGGCCTTGCGGCAGCAAAGCGGTTCATTGAGGAAGGCGCTTTCGTCTTCATTTTCGGTCGCAGACAGCAAGCACTTGATGCAGCAGTTGCCACCCTCGGCCCTGATGCCCGTGCAGTAAAGGGCTCTGTTTCTGATCCGGCTGACCTCGATCGACTCTACGCCGCAGTTAAAGCTGAACGGGGCACGCTCGATATCCTGTTCGCCAATGCCGGAGCGGGAAGCCCGCTTCCGCTTGGTCAGATCACGGCACAGCACATCGACGAGACTTTCGACACCAACGTTAAGGGCACAATCTTTACGGTCCAGCAGGCATTGCCGTTAATGACTGTGGGTGGCTCGATTATCCTGACGGGTTCCAGTGCCGGCACAACAGGTGCACCAGGCTTTACGGCCTACAGTGCAAGCAAGGCGGCAGTGCGCAACCTTGCCAGGAGCTGGGCCGCAGATCTGAAAGGTACCGGCATCCGGGTGAACGTGCTGTCACCCGGCGCGACTGCGACTGAACTGGCGAAGGAAGCGCTGGGTGTAGAAGGTCAGAAAGCCTACGGTGCGATAACGCCGCTCCAGCGTATGGCGGAACCCGAGGAGATCGGGGCGGTGGCCGCATTTCTTGCTTCAGGCGACAGTAGTTTTATGACCGCCAGCGAGGTCGCCGTTGACGGTGGGCTGGCTCAACTCTGACCATTTCAGCCGGCCGACTAGCGCTATCGGTTTCTGATTTCCATCCCTCTTCTGAACTCTGAGGCACAATATGAATTATGCAATTATTGGTTTTGGCAGTGTGGGAAAGGCACTTGCCGCAGCATTTGCCCGAAAAGGCATCGACGTTTCCGTTGCAACCACCCGTGATCCGGAGAGCTTTGCCACTGAGACGGCCATGACTGGACCTGGCATCAGGCCCAAAAAGTTAGCTGATGCCGTCAATGCCGACATCATTTTTTTGGCTGTTCGCTATCAGTCACACCCGGACATTGCCAAAATCCTGCCGACCTGGCAGGGAAAAACGATTGTCGATGTGACGAATGCTTACGGTGTGCCCCTTGAGGAACTGGATGGTGAACCTTCCGGACGTGTTGTTGCACGCGCCTTTGCTGGCGGTAAAGTGGTTAAGGGCTTCAATCATTTGATCGCTTCTGTGCTTGCTGAAGATCCTGCCGTTAATGGCGGCAAAAGGGTGGTGTTTCTCGCCAGCGATAATAACAGTGCGCTTGACGAAGTCGGCACGCTGGCCGAAACGTTAGGTTTCGCACCGATCATGCTGGGAAGCCTTTCGGAGGGCGGAATGCTGGTGCAGGCTCACGGGAAGAAATGGGGTGAACTGATATTTCAGGATTTAGTGAAGTTCAGCAGATAATATTTATGCTTAACGCAATCCTGACTTAATATCATCTCCAGAACAAATTAATATCTATTCTAACGGCATGCTAAACAGCATAGCTGTCTATTCTTACTGCAAAAAAATTGCGCCCCGGCCAATTGTCTGATGTATGGGTACATTAGCTGTGCGGTTCGGGCGCAAGCACATGCAGAGTAAAAACCACCTATAGATGGATTGAAGTACGCTAATTAAATGGATTTTTCCACATGAATATTTTCTTTCATATTTATCGTCTGAGGATATTTATTATTACTCACCGCATTAACGTTCTGCTGAAACGGTGATACCCACCTAATGCCAGACGCGAATATTATCTTCGGGTAAAATTGAGCAGATAACCTGCCCTGTTTAGTTCCCCTGATGAGTGAGGACTGGCAGCGACCACATTCATTATTGAACTGACCAAAAAGCATAAAATCCTCCGCAGCCCCATCCTGGATCATTTCATCGAAACGGCAGTGTTCGCTTACTCCGAAGGATACAGGGTTTCAAAATTGTTTCACTCGTTCCGACTTCGCGTATCGTTCTGATATTGATGCGGAATTAATGAGAGTCTTCCGACTCCTGTTTTCACCTGGAACAATCACTCTCTGACCTATCAGGCTGGGATAGGCGCATTACCCAATCGTGTTCATCGGGCCAGCCGGCTTTCCGAGACCGTACTGCGGCTGCGGACGTCACTCAGGTCAGCGGCGAAGATCGCCACGGCTGACGCCCCCTGACAGCCCGCATTTCAGCATCACCGCGTCAGCCGGCACCATTTTCGGTTAACCCGGCAACTATAGTTCATACTCAATACTGTTTATGTCGTCACGCTGCGACGGCCACTAAGCGTGGAGACCTGGCTATCTGGCCGGGTGAAGCAAACGTCAACACGACATCAGTGTGGGCGCTGATATCCATAAAGTTCGTATTTTCAGGAGATTTCATGTGTAACGTCAGTTGATAAATTGAACATCGGGTAAGCTCAGGTGTTACCTGATTTACCTGCTGATAACCGTGAACACAACGGTTACTGAATGTTTAAAACTTATCTGACAACTCAGGGTTGTTAGCTGAATATAAGGGAAAATAATGCCGTTGATATTTGATGAGTTATCTGGTTTGCCATCATGGGTGCCTGTTGTATTACTCTTCGCGCTCTCATTTGTACTGGGTTTTCTTGCACGCCTTATCCTTCTCAGGTTTATTCGCTACTGGCAGAGTCGTGATCGGAAACTGTTCAAATCCCTCGAAAAACACCTTCGTGGCTCGATGTTCCTTTTCATTCCCTTGTTGCTGGTCAATGTCGGGATTAATTACATCGACATTCACCCGGACCTGCTGGTTTTCATTACCAATACGGTGAATGTATTTATAATATTATCGTTCTGCTCAGTGTTAATTCGATTAACCAACGTGGCGCAGGATATGCTTTACATCCGCTACGACATCAATATTTCGAACAACCTTCGTGCGCGTAAAATTCGCACACAGATCATTTATGTAAAGAAAGTCGTCATTGTCATACTGGTGTTATTCTGCCTCTCTCTGATTCTGCTCAGTTTCCCCGGCGTGAGAAAATTCGGTACCACTATCCTCGCCGGTGCTGGCGTAGCCGGTATCATCATTGGTTTTGCCCTGCAGAAGTCGCTGGTCAATCTGTTTGCCGGTATTCAGATCGCCTTTACCCAGCCGATCAAAATTGATGATGCCGTGGTGGTAGAAAAAGAATGGGGCTGGATTGAAGAGATCAACCTTACCTATGTGGTGGTGCGGATCTGGGATTTGCGCCGTCTGGTGTTGCCCATCACTTACTTTACAGAAAATCCGTTTCAGAACTGGACCCGCAATAATGCGCAGATTCTGGGCTCGGTTTTTCTCTACGTTGATTATTCAATGCCGTTAGAACCGCTGCGACAGCATTTTGAAAAAGTGCTGAATGAAACCAAACTCTGGGATCGGGAAACTCAGGTGCTTCAGGTGACCGATACCACCGAGAAGACCATGACGATCAGGATGCTGATGACCGCGCAAAATTCCCCGATAGCCTTTGATTTACGCTGTCACGTGCGGGAAAAAATGATTGAATTTATTCAGCAGAATTATCCGCAGAGTCTGCCTCACGTCAGAGCGTCTCTCACCGATACCGCTGCCTGACAGACGGTGAGGTTGAGTTGCAGTCGAATAAAAGCGGAAGGTACAGTGTGCTTTCTCAGCGTCAGGGCCGCTGACCTTCCGCTTCCTGCATGTGTCCGGCTCTGCTTTCCACGCCTGGCCAGAACAGACAGTCAAATCCCTGATTAAGATGACCGGCGGCGTCGATCCGGCATCATCTTCAGCCTTCGCATAGCCTTGCCAGTTACTTGCACCGGCATTCACCTTTATGAAGGAGCGATGATCGCTATCCCGTTGAGGTAACCATACAACGTTATGATGTCTCGCCCAGACATTGCCACTGTTGGTCTTTGTTCACTGAAATCAGCACCCTTCACCCGCAGTCGCTGAGTGGTTATCCGCGGCTTTGACTCTCCGATCGAAAACAGCCTGATTTCACAGAAACGCCTGCCAGGCCGCTTTCAGGCCGTTGCGTTAAACCACTACGTTCACTGTAGTCAGTGAAATCAGATTCCGGAAATCCAGCAAGCAGACAGGCTGTATAACAAGGCTTAGCGAGATAGAGTGTCGTTGTTTCAAGGCGTTATTAGCCGGTCACCTTTAACGCCCTCGCTTTTCGGCACGGTTAACCTCATCGTGATCACGGCACCGCAGGAAAGGTTAAAGCAAAGATATTGCATTAAGCCCGCACTGCCCGTATACCTTATTAAAGCTAATCCTTTGCATTAAGGTATCCATCATGACAGCCATCCAGCCCGTTCTGACTCCCCGGTCCGCTGCACGTCTGACGCTTTTCAGCTTCACCGGCGCGGTATTGATTTCGGCCACCAGCAGCGCACCGACGCCGCTTTATCCGCTCTACCGCTCGCTGTTTCATCTGAGTCCATCGCTGCTCACCGTAATCTTTGGGGTCTATGCCTTTGCGCTGCTGGCTGCGTTGCTGACCGTGGGGAAAATATCTGACTACACCGGTCGCCGGCCACTGATGCTGCTGGCTTTGGCGCTCAATAGCGTGGCGCTGGTGATTTTTATCACTGCAGATTCCGCTGCGGTTTTAATCGGCGCACGTCTGGTTCAGGGCTTTGCGACCGGCATCGCCTTACCGACTTTTGGCGCGACCCTGATCGATGCCAATAAACATCGCGGTCCGTTGCTCAACTCCGTCACCGCCTTTCTGGGAATGACGCTGGGTACGCTGGCAGGCAGCATCCTGGTCACTTACGCCCCCTTCCCTACCGTTATGCTTTATGCGCTGTTGTTACTGGCGATGCTGGTGGCAATGGCGCTGTTGCCGCTGATACCCGAAACCATTTCACCCCAGCCTGGCGTGCTGGCGGCGCTGCGGCCACAGGTGATGATTCCGCGTCGGGCGCTGGGACCGCTGTTGAAAGTCGCGCCGGTGAACATTGCCACCTGGATGCTGGGCGGATTCTATCTTTCACTGATGCCGACGCTGGTGATCAGCGCCACCGGCCTGACCTCACCTTTTATTGGTGGCAGCGTGGTGGCAACCCTGATGCTGAGCGCCACCGCCGCGGTATTTTTCTTCCGGTCGTTGCCAGCCGCGCGAGCGCTGTTTATAGGGACGCTGATGCTGATAGCCGGTGTCAGTGTCACTCTCTCTGGCGTCGGTTTGCATGCCGTCGTCTGGCTCTATCTCGGCACGGCCATTGCGGGCCAGGGATTTGGCTCAATCTTTTCAAATGTGCTGAAGATCATTATGCAACTCGCTGAAAGCCATGAGCGCGCCGGGCTGTTCTCGGCCTTTCTCATCAAAAGCTATCTCGCCTTTGCGCTACCGGCGATTCTGGCAGGTATCGCCGCGCCACACATTGGCCTGACTCTGACCGCATTTCTTTATGGCATGACGATTGTGATACTGGCGCTGGTGTCGTTGCTGGCGGTCAGATCTGGTTCATTTGCCCGGGCGCACAGCTAAATAGTGGGACTGAATGACCAGCTTCCCCGCCACGTCATTCACAAATCGGGATTATCATTTACACTCAAACGGTTCGATTCACTGAGTCCTGCTGTTGGGTAACGCCAGAAATATCATGCCTGAATCCCGTCCTGATGATGCTTTAGCCCTGTTTTCGCCCGCGACGCGGCGCTGGTTTTCCACGACCTTTGATGCTCCGACGCCGGTGCAACAGTCGGCATGGCAGGCAATTGCCAGCGGTCAGCACTGCCTGGTGATTGCCCCGACCGGCTCGGGGAAAACGCTGGCGGCCTTCCTGACCGCCATCGATTCGCTGTTCCAGGCCCGGGCGCAGCAGCCCGCGCCCGATCGCGAATCCACCACCCGTATTCTGTATATCTCGCCGGTTAAAGCGCTGGCGGCAGATGTGCAGCGCAACCTCAATCTGCCGCTGGCCGGCGTGATGGCTGAACGTCAGCAACGGGGCGAGCCAGAGATCACGCTCAATGTCGGGATGCGATCCGGCGACACGCCAACGGCTGAACGGGCAAAACTGTTGCGACGGCCACCGGATATTCTGATAACGACCCCGGAATCGCTGTTTCTGATGCTGACCTCAAAAGCCCGTACCACGTTGCAGGGCGTGACCACGGTCATTGTTGATGAAGTCCATGCGGTAGCCGGATCAAAGCGCGGCTCACAGCTGGCGCTAAGCCTTGAGCGGCTGGATGCGTTGCTGCCGCAGCCCGCTCAGCGCATTGGGCTTTCCGCCACGGTACGTCCGGTCGAACGCGTCGCTGAGTTTCTCGGCGGCTGTCAGCCAACTCTGGTGGTGAATCCCGCCGCTGGCCGCATCCTGCATCTCAGCATTGAAGTGCCGGTAACCGATATGACCGATATCGCCAGCGATCCGAATCCCCATAGCGGCACAGGTCAGCCCAGCGGATCGATCTGGCCGCATATCGAGACCCGCATTCTGCGGCTGGTCATGGCGCATCGTGCCACGCTGGTGTTCGCTAACTCACGCGGACTGGCAGAAAAACTCACCGCGCGACTGAATGAACGTTACGCGGCGCAGCAGCAGACAGAAAGTCTGCGCCAACCGGCGCAGCACTATGATTCGTTTTCCGGCGGCAGCCAGAACCGCAGCGACAGCGCGCCCGCGGTTATTGCACGATCTCACCACGGCTCGGTGTCGAAAGAGCAGCGCAGCGAAATTGAATCGGCGCTGAAACAGGGCGATCTGCGGTGTGTGGTGGCGACATCGAGCCTGGAGCTCGGCATTGATATGGGGCCGGTTGATCTGGTGATTCAGGTGGGTGCACCGTTATCCGTCGCCAGCGCGCTGCAACGGGTTGGCCGGGCCGGACATCAGGTGGGCGGCGCTTCCACCGGGATTCTGTTTCCGCGTACCCGCCGCGATCTGCTTGATGCGACGGTGATGGTGCAATCGATGCAGGCCGGGCAGCTTGATGCCCTTTCACCGCCGCGTAACCCGCTGGATATTCTGGCGCAGCAGACGCTGGCTGCCGTTGCCATGGAGCCCCTACAGGCGGATGCGTGGTTTGAACGGGTGCGGCGTGCCGATCCGTTTCGCACCCTCTCTCGCCGCCTGTTCGACGCCACGCTGGATATGCTGGCCGGTAAGTTTCCGTCGGATGATTTTACGCATCTGCGTCCTCGTCTGGTCTGGGATCGCCAAAGTGGCCTGTTAACGGCCCGGCCAGGCACCCAGCATCTGGCCGTCACCAGCGGCGGCACCATTCCCGATCGCGGCATGTTCAGCGTCATCCTGCCTGAAGGCGAAGAGCAATCGGGATCGCGGCGGGTCGGCGAACTGGATGAAGAGATGGTTTACGAATCGCGGGTTAATGACATCATCACCCTCGGGGCGACATCCTGGCGTATCCAGCAGATTACTCACGATCAGGTCGTGGTCGTACCGGCACCGGGTCGCTCAGCGCGCTTACCGTTCTGGCGCGGTGAAGGCGTTGGCCGGGCGGCAGATTCAGGTGCCAGCCTGGCGGTGTTTTTGCGTCAGCTTGATCACGCGACGCCCGAAGATGCACAACAGCATCTGCACTCCCTCGGGCTGAATGATCATGCCGTCTCGAACCTGCTGTCGTTAGTGGCTGAGCAGCGCGCTGCCACCGGCGTTTTGCCTGGCGATCGCACCCTGGTAATCGAACGCTGCCGTGATGAAACCGGTGACTGGCGGGTGATCCTGCATTCACCCTGGGGACAACGCATCCATGCGCCCTGGGCGCTGGCGATCGCGGCCCGCATCCAGCGGCGGCTGGGCATAGATGCTTCAGTGGTCGCCAGCGACGACGGCATCATCGCCCGCTTTCCCGATAGCGAAGGCCGGGTACCGGGCGCGGAACTGTTTGTTTTTGATGCCGATAGCCTGACGCAGCAAGTGGCTGACACGATAGGCAGCTCGGCGCTGTTCGCCGCCCGCTTTCGGGAATGTGCTTCACGCGCCTTGCTGCTGCCAAAGCGGAATCCGGGTAAACGTTCTCCCCTGTGGCAGCAGCGGTTACGGGCCGGTCAGCTGCTGGAAGTGGCTCGCCAGTATGAAGATTTCCCGATCCTGATCGAAACCGCACGCGAATGCCTGCAGGATGTCTATGATTTGCCCGCGCTGCACCGCCTGATGAAACAGATCCAGCAGGGAAGCGTGCAGTTTGTTGAGGTGATCACTGAACACCCTTCGCCGTTCGCAGCGCCGCTGTTGTTTGGCTATGTGGCCGAATTTCTCTACGCCAGCGATGCGCCACAGGCTGAACGCCGCGCTTCACTGCTGGCACTCGACAGCAACCTGCTGGGTGAACTGCTCGGCCAGACGGATAAAGGTGAATTACTGGCACCTGCCGTGGTTGAGCAGCTAGAGCAGGCGTTACAGCGTCTGGACCCGCGCTATCAGGCACAGCATGTTGAAGGCATTGTGGATCTGCTGCGCGAGCTGGGTCCGCTGTCACTGAATGACATTGAGGCGCGTTTCAGCGGCGATCCTTCACAGGCGGTCGCGGCATTAGAGCAGTTTGAAGAAACCCGGCGGGTGATTCGCGTCACCGTTGCCGGCGAGGCGCGCTGGGCGGTGGTGGAAGATGCTGCCCGTTTGCGCGATGCGCTGGCTACCCGCATTCCCGATAACCTGCCTGCCACCTTTTTACAACCGCTCTCCGATCCGCTCCGCGACCTGATCACCCGCTATGCCCGAACCCATAGCCTGTTCAGCGCGCAGCAGCTCGCCGATCGCTATGGATTAGGCGTGGCGATAGTCAATAAGGCGCTGCGCCCGTTACGCGAGCAGGGCACTCTGCTAAGCATCGCCGCCGGGCCGGACGCGTCGGCTGGCGTCTGGGTTGATGCCGGCGTGTTTAAACGGCTGCGGCTACGTTCACTGCAATCAGCGCGTGAGGCGACGCGTCCGGTCGCGCCTGCTGCCTGGGTAACGCTGTTGCTGGAGCGGCACGGCGTGCTTAATCCGGCGGCCGCCTTTACCCTTGAATCCTCAACGGTGGCGCAGCCGCTGTATGAGGGTATTGATGGCCTGGCGCGGGTGATAGAGCAGCTGGCGGGCGTGGCGCTGCCTGCTTCGCTGTGGGAGTCGCAAATCCTTCGCGCCCGAATCCGTGATTATCAGCCCGCGATGCTGGATGAACTGTTAGCTAACGGCGAGGTGCTCTGGTGCGGGCATAAGGCGCTGGGACACAGCGACGGCTTGATTTCGCTCCATCTCGCCGAATTTGCCGCTGAAACGCTGCCGCCATCTGACTCAACGCAGTCACCGACAGCCTTGCAACAGGCTATTCTTGAGGCGCTCAGCCACGGTGGCGCGTGGTTCGCCCACGAGATTATGGCAAAACTGGCGGGACCGGAGACGCCGCCATCCGGCGATATTTATGCCGCCTTATGGCAACTGGTGTGGCAGGGCGACATCACCACCGATACCTGGACTGCGGTGCGTGGGCTGCTGGGCTCGCCGGGCGGGACACGCTCCCGGCCGACGCGCGCGCTGCGTAGCCGTCATGTGCAGCGATTCGCACCGTCACGCGGTCCGGGCGTTAATACCATTGCCGGACGCTGGTCACGTCTTGTCCGGCGAGATATTTCACCGACACGTCAGGCCCTGGCGCTGGCCGAAAACATGCTCGACCGCTACGGCGTCATTACCCGCGGCAGCGCAATTTCGGAGCAGATCCCCGGTGGTTTTCCTGCATTGCAGCCAGTATTGCGCGGTATGGAGGATGCCGGACGGATAATGCGTGGACGCTTTATCGCTGGTGCAGGCGGCGCGCAGTTCGCTGACGCCCTGACGATTGAGCGCCTGCGTGAACTGGCACAGCAACCGGCCGACCCCACCGCCGCGGTAGCGCTTGCCGCCATGGACCCGGCGAATCCGTTCGGTGCCACGCTTGGCTGGCCGGTTCATCTGACCGGCACTCGCCCGGTGCGGCGGCTGGGTGCGCGGGTCGCGATCGTGGGTGGCGAGCTGGCGCTCTATCTGCCGCAGGGCGGAAAAGATCTGCTGATCTTTACACCGGATGAAGCGCAACAGCAGGCCGCCATCGCCGCACTGGCGCTGGCGCTGAAGCGCGAAAGATCGCTGAGCTTTACGCTGGAAACGGTAAACGGTCAGCCGGTTTCGCAGTCGCCATTACTCAACGCCCTGCGCCATGCCGGATTCTCCCGCGTGCCACAGGGATTCAGCTGGTACGGCTGAGATTATCTTCACGAACAAAATCGATAAAAGCCTGCAGCGGTGCCGGAATTAACCGGCGGTCATTGTAGTAGAGCCACGGGCCAGAGAAGCTCAGCCACCAGGGCTGTAGCAGCGGTTCCAGTTTTCCGTTGTCAAAACAGGGCTGCAGCCACTCCTCAAACAGATAAATAATGCCGCTACCGGCAATAGCCGCCTCAACCGCCAGATCCATCGCTCCGCCAACGCTCACCACCAGCGGTCCGTTCACCTGTACAGTGATGTCATTGCCATCCCGGCTAAATTCCCAGTCCGGCATGACGCCGCTGGCATATCGGCCCCGCAGACAGCGATGATGGATCAGATCGCGCGGATGATCGGGACGGCCATATCGGGCAAGGTAAGCCGGTGAAGCGGCGGCGGCAAACCGCTGGCGACGTGGGCCAATCGGCATCGCTACCACATCCTGCTCCAGCCGTTCATCGTAGCGGATGCCCGCATCGCAACCGTCACGAAAGACATCCTGAACGTTACTTTCCGCCACAATCTCCAGTTGAATGTCGGGATACCGCTGCAGAAACTCCGGTAATAACGCCGGTAACACCAGCCGCGTGGCGCTGACCGGTACGTTGAGCCGCAGCGTACCGCCTGGCGTATTGCGGTAGAGATTGATCGCATCCAGCGCGGCGTTGACCTCATTCATTGCCGGAAGCAGACGATCCATCAGCGCCCTGCCCGCTTCCGTTAACACCACCGTCCGCGTGGTGCGGTGAAATAACCGGATACCGAGTTGCTGTTCGGCACGGCGAACCGCATCGCTCAGACGTGACGCGTTACTGCCGGTCACCCGGGCCGCCTCACGAAAACCACCGGCTTTTGCCACCGCCACGACCGCCTCCAGTAACGCTATCTCTACCGCCATTGTGCAGCACTCCGTACAGTCTGTCCTGATCTGACCGGATAGTTGCACAACAGGAACCCCGTTACAATCAATCTACATTCACGCAGGAGGTTTCCATGTCACACACCACCATGACCTATCCGCTGGGCGATCGTAATGTTAACCGTCTGGGCTACGGCGCTATGCAACTGGCGGGACCGGGCGTCTTTGGTCCGGTCAAAGATGAAGCGCGGGCCATTCAGGTACTCCGCGATGCGGTGGCCGCAGGCGTTAATCATATCGATACCAGTGATTTTTACGGCCCGCACGAAACCAACCAGCTCATCAATAAAGCGCTGCATCCCTATCCGCAGGATCTCTGCATCGTGACGAAAGTCGGCGCCCGGCGTGATGCTAAAGGTGGCTGGCTGCCCGCGATGGAACCCGACGCGCTGACCCAGGCGGTAGAAGATAACCTGCGTCATCTTGGGCTGGATGTCATCGAGGTGGTGAATCTGCGCAGTATGTTTCAGGTGTTTGCGCCGCAGGAAGGTTCGCTGGAACCGCAGCTGGCAGCCCTGCTGGAACTCAGAGCGCGCGGATTGATCCGGCATATCGGCCTGAGTAACGTCACGCCGAAGCAGGTCGCTGACGCGCAGGCCATGACGCCGATTGTCTGCGTGCAGAACATGTATAACCTGGCAAACCGGCAGGATGATGCGCTGATCGATCAGCTGGCCGAGCAACAGATCGCCTACGTGCCGTTCTTCCCGCTGGGAGGTTTCTCGCCGTTGCAGTCGACGCAGTTAAATGAGGTCGCCGCCGCACTGAATGCCACGCCGATGCAGGTCGCGCTCGCCTGGCTGTTGCGCCGTTCGCCAAACATTTTGCTGATCCCCGGCACCTCATCTCCCGCGCATTTGCAGGAAAATCTGGCCAGCGCTCAACTGACGTTAAGCGATGAGATCATGGCAAAACTCAACGGTATCTGAGCTATTCGCCCGCCTCGCGGGCTTTTTTTTGGCTGAACGGTGTCAGAACTGCTTCAGACACTCCACCAGCGAGGGCCGATCGCTACAGCGGATGTGGTGATCAATTCTGTCGATCATATAGGGGTAAAACGGGTTCGATGTGGCGCGCATGATCGAGTCAAGACCGACAATCAGCACCGCACTCTCGCCCCGCAGCGACAGGGTGCCGAAGCTGATGCCAAACTCATTTTTGATGGCTGGCTCACTGCCATATAAGCCATCCTGCGCCGGAAACGGGATCGCGACGTGGGAGAGTGAATAGAGACCGGCAGGATAATTGATCGCCAGCGGCAGCGTCTGCTCGCTGATCTCACCGGCTGGTACTGTTTTCGTCACCATGTTTAACGAGGTGGCCGTGGCGTTAGTGATCACCGTTGAGGTATATAAACGACGGGCAGCCGGCAACAGCTGATTAACCGCGGTGTAGGAGGAGTGACGGAACAGCGGGCTGACGCTGACTGCCTGATTGATATCAAACAGCACCAGTTCGCTGCCATTATCCGGCAGGTAATTATAGAGAGAACGGATCACCGACGGGGTGCTGACGGTGGAATCCATCACCGACTGGAAGGTCAGTACCGGCGGAAAGGTCGCCAGTTGCTGTTGACGTGACGCCTGCACAATCTGCTTTTGCAGCGCCTGCGTTAACAGGTAGGTCTGGCGAGCAGCGTGAACCGGAAAGGAGTTGTACTTAAAGGGATTGAACTCCGGCACGATGTTCAGCCAGGCCGTTTTGGAAAAAGCCGGAAAAATCGACGGCAGTCCCGCGACACCGGCAAAGCGGGCGAAACGGGTTACGCCTATCATCGGCGACAGCAGGATCAGCTGTTGCGGACGGCGTAAATGGTGATCGGTCAGACTGTCCAGCGTGTACTTCACCGCCAGCGCGCCGCCGTTGGAAAAGCCAACCAGGTGCAGAGGCGTCTTCTCACCCGCCAGCCGGGTCGCTTCACGCACCGCTAACCGTGTCGCCGCCAGCCAGTCCTGCCAGTCTACATCCGTCAGCCCGGCCGGTACCGTGCCGTGACCGGGTAACCGCAGTGCCACCGCCACATAGCCCTGCTGGCGGTAGGCTTCCGCCACGTGTCGCAGGCTATAGGGGCTGTCGGTCAGGCCGTGCAGCAAAACAACCGCTCCCCGCGGTACGCCAGCGGGTCGCAGAATATAGGATCGGTTCCAGTCGTGACTGAAATTTTCGGGATAGATCAGGCTACGAGCATAGTAGCGGTTAAGCGGCGTTTTCTCGTCCGCTTCCAGCTTGTCGCTGACCTGCTGCTTCATCTTATCATACAGCCGGTTTTCCGCCGCCAGATAATCGGCATAGCTGGCCTGATCAAGCTGCTCAACCGTTAATTCATGCGGTACCCAGGTGTGCCAGCGATGTAATTCCGGACCGCGCTCAGCCTCATATACCCGGAAGATCAGCAACAGCACCACGATCAGTCCTGCGCCGAGAAGGCAGCGTTTGCTCCAGCGGGCGATTTTTTTTAACGTCCTGGTCATGCATCCTTACCTGAAAAATTAAAAGCCATAACGAAGCCATGCAAATAAGACATTGCCATTGTTGTAGGTGCCGGGAATATAGGTGAACTGCACATTCAGCGCTTTATAACCGGCAGAGAATAGCGGCAGGACGATTGGCAACGGGATATATCCGCCGAAATCGTCACGAGCCGTAATACCCGCGGTTAATCCCGCGCCTAACCGGAAATCGTGATTATCACCGGGATACCAGCCCTTTTCCCAGCCGTAACCCACAATCGGTTGCCACTCGTTATGCGAGTCTTTAAACGCCATCGCGTATAACGCATTCCAGTTGCCGTTCTCATCATATCGCGACACACCCAGCCCGCCGCCCCACGGCATCTCGTTATAGTGGTCGGTTTTCTCTTTGTCATACATAAAACGGGCATGCCAGCTGATAAAGGGCAGATAGAGATCGGTATGCTGCGGTGCATTCCAGGTCTGCGCGACATCGTCCGTCACCCCATCCCACCAGGATGACAGAGACGAGACGGCTGTTTCAGCATAGAGCGGACCGACAGCCAGCGATGCAGCAAGCAATACCGTTGCGGTTGCAATTTTCATGACAGGTCCCGTCAGCGCGCGGTGGTGATGACGAATGAGTATAGCGCAGTCCTTAACGCGCCGATTGTCACCGGTCATGCTTCGCTTAAATAGCGGATAATCTGGCTTATTCCCCAGAGGATCAGAAATGAAGAGGCTGCTTTCAGACCGTACTGAGCAGAATTTCAGGCTGAAATCGCCAAGGGTGAAGGTATAACGACCACTGATTACAGTGAATGTCTGAGCGCTACAGCTCAAGGTTAACGGTGAACAGCAGGAAGAAAGAACCGGACTGGAGCCAGTCCGGTTCGGAGGATCAGGCTTCAGCAGCCAGGGATTTTTCGCCAAACTTCTCTTTCATATGGGACTCAATCTCTTCCAGACTTTTACCGCGCGTTTCAGGAACCATCGCCATCACAAAGATCAGCGAGCCGACGTTAATCGCAGCAAAGATAAAGAAGGTGGTGCTGCCGGCATATTCCATGATGGGTGGAAAGCCAAAGGCGACTATCGCGTTAAAGATCCACTGTAATGAGACGGCGCTGCCGGTTAACACGCCACGCAACTGCATCGGGAACAGTTCCGACATCATCAGCCAGTAGACCGGTGAAATGCACATCTGCATACAGAACAGGAACAGCAGAATACAGCCCAACGCGAGGTAGCTCTGCATCAGGCTCGGGCTGATGAAGGTCATCACCGCACCCAGCATAATCTGCGAGGTGATGACCAGACACAGGCCGGTGATCAGCATCGCCCGACGAGGGAAACGGCTGACCGCCCAGATTCCCACAATCGCCGCCACGACGGAAACGACGCCGTTGCCGATGGTGGCGGCAATTGAGGCGCTGGTGCCAAGACCGGTCTGCTTGAGGATGATAGGCGTGTAATACATAAAGCCATTAACCCCGGTAAACTGCGCCACGAAGCCCAGGCCGACGCCGATAATCATCAGGCGTATCACCCACTTCTCGCGGATCAGGGTTTTTGCATCAGGACCCCGTTCCGCTTCCCGCGCCTGCTTCTTCATCTGCGCCATTTCATGACGCACTTCTCGCGGCGTTTCACGCAGGTATTTGAGGATCTTTTTCGCTTCTTTCAGGCGACCTTCCGCCACCAGCCAGTGCGGTGACGCCGGAACAAAGAAGGTTCCGATAAACAGCAACAGGCCAGGCACCATCGCGATGGCCAGCATGTAACGCCACAGATGCGGATCGTGCAGCAGATAACTCAGCAGCGTACTGGCCACGTAGGCGATCAGCTGACCGGTGACAATCATCAGTTCATTACGGCTGACCAGCGGCGCACGCAGTCGTGGGCCGGCAATTTCAGCGATGAACACCGGCACGGTCGAAGAGCCGCCACCCACCGCGATACCGAGCAGGAAACGCATCGCCACCATCACATTGACCGATGGCGCCAGCGCCGTGCCCAGCGAGCCAAGCACAAACAACACTGCCAGGCTGCGCAGCGTGATACGGCGACCAAAGCGATCGGAGAAGAAGCCGCTCAGGAACGAACCGACGGCCGCACCGAACACCAGTGAAGAGGCAACCAGCCCTTCGGTGAAGGAGTTCAGCCCAAGTCCGCCCTGATCCGGCGGAGAAGTCATGTAAGGTAAGGCACCGGAGATAATCCCGGTGTCATAACCGAACGCCAGCGCACCCATAGTGGCAACCAGCACCACAAGAAAAATACGCTGGCGTACCGTGTCGGCAGGCGCGTGTTCGCCCGCTTCACCCGCGTCTGGTCTATTCGTACTCATAATTACCCTGCCATTAACAAGTTAAACATCCGTTGATGAAATTTCATACGGAATAAAATTGGAACATATTTACCGATTGGGAGATGAAGTGTAGACGGTATTTATCACTTAGCTTTAGCAATGCGTCTTTTCTGGCGGGATAATTAATTACAAAACTCAGGGAAATAGTGGCGAACCGAAATTATCTTTAACATTAAATTAACGTATTCAGTTCGTGCTGGATCCAGTTCAGGAAATGACTGACGCGGGGAAACTGCGCAAATCCGCGCGGATAGACCAGGTGGTGCGCGCTGACCGGCAGGCTATAGGGCTCTGGCAGCACTCTGACCAGTTTACCGCTGCGTAGATAATCTTCAGCCAGCAACTCACTCTCGAAAATAAGCCCGTGACCCAGCATGGCGGCTTCAAGACTCATATAAGAGCGGTCAAAGCGAAATAACCACTCTTTGTCCGGCTGGGGTAATTGTTGAGCAGCGAACCATTGTGGCCACTGAATAAGCGGTGATTCCGATAATATCAGCGCGTGATGAATGAGATCCCCGGCCTGATTAACGGGAAAGCGTTCAAGATAATCGGGCGAAGCCAGTACCGACATCCTTTCATGGCGGATGGTTTTAATCTCAAACGATTTCCAGTCCGGGAAACCGTGCCGCACCGCAAGATCAATATTATCGCGACTGAACGATAAATTTTCATAGGAGCAGGAGAGCGTTAGCTGAAATTCCGGGTAGCTGTCGCGAAATTTATGAATCCGCGGCAACAGCCACAGCAGACCGAAACTCGGCGCGCAGTGAATCCGCAGATTACTGCGCGTCTTCTCGTTACTGATGCGCGCCGTCGCCTGCGCCAGGCCCAGCAGTATCGGGCTGATTTCTTTAAGGTAATGTTCGCCTGACAGCGTCAGCACCACGCCTTTAGCCGAACGATTGAACAGGCTGCAACCGAGTTCCCGTTCCAGTTTTGCCAACTGATGACTGGCCGCCGAAGGCGTAATACTTAATTCCTCCGCCGCACGCGCCACATTGCCAAAATGGGCCACCTGCTCAAACACCCGCAGTGATTTAATCGAAGGTAAGTGGTCAGCCTGCTTGTCCATTGGTCTCTCCGTGACGGAAATATGTGATGTATGCCCGTTTCTAAACCGCAGAAATGTTAACTGCATCAAACCAACAAATTCATTCAGCATCAAATGAATTTTTTTGCATTGCCAATATCGACGGCTTTATCAATTCTGATCGTGACCCTGCCGGTAGCAATACCGAACCACTAATAATTATTCTTCTGGAGTGGACCATGTTACTTGAAAATAAAGTCGCGATTATCACCGGTGCAGCTTCCCAACGCGGGATTGGCCGTGCAACCGCAGCCTGCTTTGCGCAGCACGGCGCCCGCGTGGTGGTGCTGGATTTGGATTTACAGGCCGCTCAGGCCAGTGCGCTGGCCTGTGGTGACGGTCATCTGGGGCTGGCCGCAGACGTGACCGATCCGCTTAGCGTTCGCCGGGCAATCGATCAGGTCCTGGAGCACTATGGCCGGATAGATGTGCTGGTCAATAACGCCGGGATTACGCAGCCGGTGAAAACGCTGGAGATTGGCCTTGAGGATTACAATCGCATTCTTGATGTTAATCTGCGCGGCACTTTGCTGATGTCACAAGCGGTGATCCCCACCATGCAGCAGCAAAAGAGCGGCAGTATTGTCTGCCTCTCGTCGGTTTCCGCACAGCGCGGCGGCGGTATTTTTGGCGGCCCGCACTACAGCGCAGCCAAAGCTGGCGTGCTGGGGCTCACCAAAGCGATGGCGCGCGAATTTGGCCCCGATCAGATCCGTATCAATGCGCTTACGCCCGGTCTGATTCAGACCGACATCACCGGCGGTCTGCTGCAGGATGAACGTCGTCACGCCATTATTGACGGTATCCCTCTTGGCCGCCTCGGCGCAGCCAGCGACGTCGCCAACGCTGCGCTGTTCCTCGCCAGCGATCTCTCCAGCTACCTGACCGGCATCACGCTGGACGTCAACGGCGGCATGCTTATCCATTAAAAGCGCCCTGCCCTGCCCGCATACCGGCGGGCTCACACCGGGAGTGACTATCATGAGCACGCTTAACCTGAGCGCAGCTGCGGCTGCGCGCGATATCACCTATCGCAAAATTGCCTGGCGATTAATGCCGTGGCTGATGCTGTGTTATCTCTGTGCCTATCTTGACCGCGTGAATGTCGGCTTCGCTAAATTACAGATGATGGAAGATCTGTCACTGAGCGAGACGGTATATGGTCTGGGTGCTGGCATCTTTTTTATCGGCTATTTCTTTTTTGAAGTCCCCAGTAATCTGATTCTGCATCGGGTCGGCGCTCGCCGCTGGATCGCCCGCATCATGATCACCTGGGGTTTTATCTCAGCCCTGTTCGCCTTTGTTGAAACTGCATGGCAGTTCTATCTGCTGCGTTTCCTGCTTGGCGTGGCAGAAGCCGGACTCGCGCCCGGTCTGCTGCTCTATCTCACCTACTGGTTCCCCGCCAGCCGCCGCGCCCGCATGACAGTGCTGTGGTTTATCGCCATTCCGCTTTCCGGGATGCTTGGTGGCCCGCTCTCTGGCTGGATTATGGCAACCTTTGCCGGTTTCCACGGCTGGGCCGGCTGGCAATGGATGTTTCTGCTGGAGGCTATCCCTACCATTGCTATGGGTTTAGTGGTGTTGCTGGTGCTGAAAGATCGGGTTGAGCAGGCGGACTGGCTGGATGATGACGAAAAGCGCCGAGTCCGCGCCGACCTGGATGAAGACAATCAGCAGAAGGCCTGTCACAGCACGGTTAAAGCATTCGTTGCGGATAAGCGTCTCTGGCTACTGGCGCTGATCTACTTCTGCGTCGTGATGGGACAATATGCCCTGACCTTCTGGTTACCGACACTGGTCAGAAATTCCGGCGTCAGCGAGCCGCTGCATATTGGCTTCCTGACCAGCCTGCCCTACCTGTGCGCCATCATTTTTATGCTGCTGGCCGGTCGCAGCGGTGACCGTCATCGTGAACGCCGCTGGCACCTGATCATTCCGATGCTGGTGGGACTGAGTGGATTGTCGCTGGCAACGCTGCTGAGCCACAGCGTCTCTCTGTCGCTGCTCTCACTGTGCATTGCCGCCGCCGGGATTCTCTCTGCGTCTTCACTGTTCTGGATGCTACCGACCAATCTGCTGGGTGGCGTCTCTGCTGCCGCAGGCATCGCCGCGGTGAACTGCATTGCCAATCTGGCCGGCTTCTTTTCGCCGTGGCTGATTGGTGCCATTACCACGGCAACCGGTTCACCCGCATCAGGAATGTATTTTATCGCTGCCGTACTGCTGGGTGGCGCGCTGTGCGTGCTGCGCATCCGGGCAGCGGATGTTAATCGTTAATCAGGAGGTAATATGACTGACCATCTGCACGCGTCTTCCGGTCTCTCACTGCAGCAACGCGCTACCAATATTCGCCGCCACGCGTTATTGATGGGCCAGGTTCAGGGACAGGGCTATATCGGTCAGGCGCTCGGCGCGGCCGATCTGCTCGCCGTCAGCTATTTTCATGCCATGAACTATCGCGCCGATCAGCCTGACTGGGAGCAGCGCGACCGCTTTTACCTGTCGATTGGGCATTACGCTATCGCCCTGTATGCGGCTCTGCTGGAAGCTGGCGTGATACCGGAAGCCGAACGTGAGACTTACGGCACCGATGAAAGCCGCTTGCCCATGTCCGGCATGGCAGCCTATACGCCGGGCATGGAAATCACTGGCGGTTCGCTCGGGCATGGCTTAGGGATCGCCGTTGGTGCCTGTCTGGGCCTGAAGCAAAAAGGATCTGCTTCGCGGGTCTTTAACCTGCTCTCTGACGGCGAGCTGAACGAAGGGTCAACCTGGGAAGCGGCGATGTCCGCCTCACACTGGCAACTGGATAATCTGATCGCCATCGTTGATGTCAATAATCAGCAGGCGGATGGCCATAGCAGCGATATCCTGGCCTTTGAACCGATTGTGGATCGCTGGCAGGCTTTTGGCTGGTATACGCAGCGGGTGGATGGCAATGACATCACGGCTTTGCAGTCAGCGTTTGATGCAGCGCTCAACTGGGCTGAACCGCAACCACGCGTGATTATCTGTGATACCCGGATGGGCAAAGGTGTCTCGTTTCTGGAGAGCCGTGAGAAAACGCACTTCATCCGGGTTGATGCCGATGAGTGGGACAAAGCCCTGACTGCGCTTGAGCAAGGAGTCTGAGATGAATTTACAACCGCAAAAAAAACGCCTGACCACCTCGGCAATGATCGCGTCGATAGCCGCAGAGGGACAGCCAACACTCTCAGCACCGTTTGGTCATGCGCTGGTCTCGCTGGCGCAGCAACGACCGGATGTGGTCGGAATGACGGCGGATTTAAGCAAGTACACTGACCTGCATCTGTTCGCCGACGCTTTTCCGGAACGCTTCTATCAGATGGGCATGGCGGAGCAGTTGCTGATGAGCGCAGCGGCTGGCATGGCGCGTGAAGGCTTTACGCCGTTCGTGACGACCTACGCGGTATTTGCGTCACGGCGCGCCTATGACTTTATCTGTATGGCTATCGCCGAAGAGAATCTGAATGTCAAAATTGCTTGTGCGCTGCCGGGCTTAACCACCGGCTACGGACCCAGCCATCAGGCCACGGAAGATGTGGCGATTTTCCGCGGGATGCCCAATCTCACCATCATCGATCCTTGTGATGCGCTGGAGATCAGTCAGGTCGTTCCGGCTATGGCCGAGCATCAGGGACCGGTTTATCTGCGCCTGCTGCGAGGTAAGGTCCCGCTGGTGCTGGATAAATATGATTACCGCTATCAGCACGGTAAAGCCCAGCGCCTGCGTGGCGGCAAACATGCGGTGATCATCAGTAGTGGGCTGATGACGATGCGGGCTCTGGAAGCCGCCGAAGCGCTGGAGAAGCAGGGTATTGAGGTAGGCGTAGTGCATTCACCCGTCATTAAACCGCTGGATGAAGCGACTATTCTGCGCGAAGCCGGTGAGGCGGTTGATGCTAACCGGCTGGTGATCACCGCAGAAAATCATTCAATCGTAGGTGGATTAGGGGAAGCCATTGCGGGTCTGCTAATGCGTAACAGCGTGATGCCGCGCTTCAGGCAAATCGCCTTGCCGGATGCTTTTCTGGCAGCAGGCGCGCTTCCAACGCTGCATGACCGCTATGGCATCTCAACCGAGGCAATGATCAGGCAAATCACCGCCTGGCTGGAGGCGTAATCCACAGCAAAACCGGGCCTGGCCCGGTTTTTTTTCATCTTAAAAACAGTCGTAGCCGGGGCGAAGCTGAATCAGCGCTGCCTTCTGCTGATTGCAGTGGTCAGCGAATCGGGTCCGCCAGTGATCGTGATAAGAGTGAAGCGCCAGCGGCTCCCGTGTTCGCATCCCGCCTGATAAAATTATCGCTATCCGATAAAAGCTAAAAACTGGCTATTCACTGTAAACAGTATCCAGCCCGGACCCGTGGTTCGCTACCGGCAGGACGGCAAGCAATCGGGGCAGAAGAGGTTATCTGGCATCGGTGATATCCCTGTTTACCGATCGCAGTGAATGGGAGATCAGGCGCTGCTATCTCAACTCATATCCTGAATGCGTGGTAAGCATGACAATGCGCTGGTAACCTGAAAGTCGATGAAACCTGTTAAAAAAGTGCTGACATAAAAACCTGTTTCATCAACGGGAAAAAAGTTATCCACTTTTTCTGTGGATAACTGAGGGATATTTTCTGAGTATCTTTTTTTACCCCGGTTTGTTGCGCTTCTGGCTGACCGGTACCGCTTAACCTGAGGCTGTTTTCCAGAGACCTGTTGCCAATAGATTGGCCGGAATGGCCTGAAATTCTGGCGATTTCAGGCTGAAATCCTTCTGATTATTGGAATTAAATCAATATTTTATCTATGAAATCCATCTGGCGCGGCGTTTGGCTTCCGAACGTCAGAGGTGCGCAAACAAGCGCTGAGCCGTCTGGTCGTGCGTTAAGGAACCTGAAGTAAAAATTGATTGGTTACTAATGAACCAGCGTTAGGATTAATGATGTTGCATTGTCATCTTTAGTGAGTGACCGGCAAGCTGGCACGTTAATAACTCATCTTCATGATTCAATGAATAGCCCCGGTCATAGAGGCTTCACTTTTGACTGTGTCATCCGCTGACAGGATTTCCCCGCAATGCTGGCATCAGTGCATTGGTTCTTTCATCACTTTGAACTGCTGGCCTGCATCATCTTTGCCGTAAGAGTTAAAGCAGCCGACCATCGTTGCTTTAACGATCAAGACCAAAAGCGTAAATCATCGCTGATTCTAAACGGTGGCGTTAGTAGCCAATGTCAGCGAAATTTCAGGCAAAAAACACAGCGATTTCATGCGAAGTTTTGACGGTGATAAATTGGCTTTATCTATATTTAACAACAAGTTAGATTTGAAATTTTCGATGATTTTCTGGCGATTTCAGCCTGAAATTCGGCTGAAATCGCTGTAGCCAAGGTATTTCCCGTCAAAAAACCCGCTCTGAAGAGCGAATAGTGATCAGTTAAACGACAGGTGATAACGCAGAGTGGTACCGCTGGTGCAGAAGTCCACGCCGGGAAGCATGGAGAGTTCGGGAACGGGAAAAAGGGTCGATCGCCGAACGGTGGGTCGGCATGACGTCAAAGCCAAAAATAAAGAGTGAGCGGCACGAGCACGGCCCGGCAGCAGCAGAAGCGCTCAGGCCTGCACCCCGGCACGCGCGCGCAGAAAAAAAGCTGCCACGTTTGACCGTGACAGCCTTTGCAAATTTAACCTTAACTGACGAGCATTCGCTCTGAAGCGTTGGTTTTTTAACGGATGAAGCGTTAACGGGCGAGATATTTTTTCAGCGTCTCCGCAATGACTTTATCCAGCTCTTCCTGCAGCTCTTTTGACTGTCGGTTGAACTCATAGCTGAACATCCGGCCACGAACTTTTTTGCGGGCGAAGCGATCCTTGTCTGCAAATGACCAAAGCGTCGTTGCCTGGGTTTTGTCTTTCTCAGGCTCTTTCATCAACGTCTGGCTGCCCTGGCGAATCAGACGCAGGATGTGATTTTTGAGCTCATCCTCAGCCAGGCCTTCACGCGCACAGACCACATCAATCTCCATAGAGATCGAATCAATCAGTGCTTCTACAGTTTGTCCGGACTCGCTCAACTTATCGGCCGCCTGTAACAGCGCTTTATAGTCCGGATAGGTGAGTTCAGAATGATTAGGAAACAGTGAAATCAAATCAGAGGGTACGCTGGCCGCCTGCAACGCGCGCGTTACTTTGGCCTGAGATAAGCCCTGATTTTCGGCAATCTCTTTCTGCGACAGACCACCTTCTTTTAGCGTTAACAGGCGCATCCCGACTTCACGCAGGTTATGTTCACGCGCAGTCTGGATATCCTGTGCCAGACGACGCGCTTCCTCTGCGCTGATTTCAGCGTCACTGATCAGAACATCCAGACCCGTTTTGCAATAAATAGCCGCAGCACGACGGCGTGAACCATCCAGGATCTCAATGCGGTCATTGCGTATGATGCCGATAGCCGGGAAAAACTGTTGCAGCTTGATAGTGCGAATGATGTCACGCAGCGAATCCGGCGTGAGCCCGGCCTGGTCACGGCCGTTCGTTTCCATCGTGACGAATGTTTTCGTTTCGACTTCATTTGCCGCAATGCGCTCAAAGCGAAACAGCGCACGTTTACCGGTGGCCAGCACAAAGGTCTGGCTGTGCTGTTCATCACTCTTATCATTTTCCAGCGGCGTCTGGCTGAAGGTTCTGCCAATCGTAATTCTTTTTGCGCTCATACAAACCTCAGTTCAGGCGAATAAATTCGATACGGTCAAATACCGCTTTAGCAAAATCCTCAGCAGCTGAGCGCGCATTTTTCAGCGCTTCGCTACTGCCGACATAGGTCGAAGGATTTGCCGAGATTACGGTGTCGAATGACTCACCGCACCGTTCGAAGCCGTCAAGGCGGGGAAGGGCTGCGTCCAGCATGTCGCCACCGAAGATTTCCTTGGCGAGGCTGTGGCACAGTTTGTGGTCCGCCTTGTTAGAGAGTTTCGACATAAAGCCGATGTTGCCCTGCAGGCGACAGGTCGCGCCCGAGTCTTCGATGATGCCAATCAACTCCGGTAAACGGGTCAGATACTTCAGAGTTGAATGGAAATCGACCTGAGCAGGCGGCACCGGCGTCATCAGGAGATCCGACGCAGCAATGGCGTTCTTCAGAAACGCATCCAGATGTGGACCACTATCAATGAAGATAAAGTCGTAATCTTTCTTCAATTTAGCAATAACGTTGTCATACAACACGGAATGGACGTTTTGCCCAGGCAGATGTTCAGCGCACAGCTCGTCCCAGCGTGAGGCAATAAACGCATCGTCGATTGAAGCGGGCAACACATCAACGCCCGGAATAATCGACGGCACGATAAATTCATTCACCAGCTCATCACGGGTGACGTTCTGCAGCATCGCCTGGGCCGCCGTAGCTTCGACCAGACCGACTGAACGTTCATGATTCAGAAACATGGTAGCGGACGATTGCGGATCGAGATCAATCACCAGAATACGCAAATCTTCAAATAAAAGATGAGGATGCGCGCGCAGCGCATGTGCCAGCGAAACGGTTGATACGGTCTTAGAGACGCCACCTTTAAGGTTACCGACAAACAGGGTATAAGCGTCGGTATGGCGGTCGCGATACTTAGGTACGCCACGATGGTGATAGATATCGATGATATTCTGAATCGACATCGCGTACTTTACTGACGATCCGGCTGCACGCTTATCGAACTGATAGCCGCTCTCCTCCATCTCGTTAACCGCATAATCCACACTGGCTCGGGTCAATTTAGGCAACTTGGCTAACGCCGCTTTGGCATAGACCTGATAATAAGTGTTTTCATGTAACTCTTGTTTTTGCGCCTGAATTTGCTCGGTAAGGCTTAACAACATGCGTTCTGAACGCTGCGCCACCTTCATTACCTGCTTATCATCGTTAGCCATAGTTGCTCCGGACATGTAGGATTTATGACTTTATACAGAAATCCTGCACATGAGGCAATAATTTATCCTGTCAACGTAATCTGCGTATCTGTGTAGTCAGAGTGGTTATGGTGAGGTTCATCACATTATTTTTACATTACTGTCTGTATCGGCGCGTTCTCACAGACCGAAACGTTCACTGTAATCAGTAAAACACTGGCAGAACATTCACTGTAATCAGTAAAAGGTCAGGCAACGGGCAGAACGCGGGCGGGATAGCGGATGGTTGGACAGAGTCGCGGATGGTTGGACAGAGTCGCGGATGGTTGGGCAAGAGAGAGCTGGATAAGGGCACGCAGTTGCTGGCTGATATGATAAAAACATTCACTGTAATCAGCAGACCCTAAGGAAGTCTGTTGTGATCTTTAAAGGATGGTTATGAAAAGAAAAGGGTGGGGCCGCAGATTTTGTCTGAACCATCATCAGCTGAACGCAGGGTAATGAGCCGGGATGGCGCAGGTGTTCAACCAAGTGTCTGCTGTAACGTTCACTGTAATCAGTGAAACAGACCAATGGCGTTGCAGAGAAAGGTTCCATGACATCAACCCCAAACGTTCACTGTAGTCAGTAGTTTCTCACTTCTGGTTTGGCTTATTTCCTCAAGGCGACGCAAACATTCACTGTAATCAGTAAAATTGAGCCTGAACGCTGCAGTTTGGTTAATTGCCAGCCACAGTACAACTGACTCGCGTCGGGATAGAGATGCTGAACGGTGAACAAACCTACAAACATTCACTATAATCAGTAGCGCAGTAGCCGGAGGCTGACTCAGCGTTCACTATAATCAGTAAAAAGCGCGCCCCGAGCATAACGTTCACTGTAGTCAGTAAACCGCATACGGCCAACCTGCTTTCCTGTTGCGGCAAAGTTGATGCGATGCTGACCGCACTCTGAATGCCTGGCCGGGTAGGGCGGATACTACTCTGGCGGCGCCAGGCCCTGCGTTCTGAGCCCTGCGTTCTGAGCCCTGCGTTCTGAGCCCTGCGTTCTGAGCCCTGCGTTCTGAGCCCTGCGTTCTTAGCCCTGCGCCCTGCGCCCTGCGCCCTGAGCCCTGCGTCCTGAGCCTTGCGTCCTGAGCCTTGCGTCCTGAGCCTTGCGTCCTGAGCCCTGCGTTCTGAGCCTTGCTTCCTGAGCCTTGCTTCCTGAGCCTTGCTTCCTGAGCCTTGCGTCCTGAGCCTTGCGTCCTGAGCCTTGCCTCCTGAGCCTTGCGTCCTGAGCCCTGCGTTCTGAGCCCTGAGCCCTGCGTTCTGAGCCCTGAGCCCTGCACCAATAGCGCATTATTCATTAAGGATGCGGCAAAGCAGGCATGACTCGCTTAATTGCAGCAACCGCCTTCTGAGCGCAGCGTCGCCTGGTCAGGGCTGCGATAGCGATCAGTAAGCCCGCCTCTCACGCTTTCATCCCGATACTGACTGCAGTCAACAACCCGATCTGCCCGTGGTCTTTCAGAGACTACTACGCTGCAAACATTCACTGTAATCAGCAACACGTTCACTGTAATCAGCCAGCCATTCTGAGCACCCGCTCGTGCCACCAGAAAACATCGCAGTCTGGCTTGCGTGACCAGCCTGACAAGGCGAAGAGGAACGTTCACTGTAATCAGTAATCCGTTTCCACAGTTGCAGAGCTGAAAAACAGCCTAACCCCAATGCCAGCCGCTCTTCATTGCCACCAGCGGTTTGACCCGATACTTCAGGTGTTCACTGTAATCAGCAATTCTGCGAACCCTGTCACGTTTGTCACTGATTGCGCTGTAAAAACAGGGTTGTGAGCGTAATGCTCATCCCATACCGCACAGATTTTTTATAATTATTATTTTTCAATGATTTAGAATTAAGTGTTCACTGTAGCGAGTAATATGGCGTGTTAAAGCGTTCACTTTAATCAGTAAACAGCCTTGAGTCGTCAGGCACGTTCACTGTAATCAGTAAAACAGTTAAACGCAGCGATAAGGTAATCACCAATATATTGAAGTGAGCACTAACTAACATGCAAATTACTGTTACATATGGAATTTAAAAAGGGGTAGCGCCAGATACGTATCTCGCCATAGCGGCGACTGCTGAATACAGTGAACGTTACTGATTGCAGTGAACAGGGGGAAGGATGCTGATTACAGTGAACAGCTGAATCTGGCATGCAGTGTCACTTTCAGGCGGGAAGTGACACTGCAACGCGCGGGTACTGATTACAGTGAATAGCAGAGGCTACTCGTCAAATTCAATCTCATCCAGCGAATCGATGCTCTCAAGATTGCTGATACCATCAAGTTTCGGGGTACGGCTATGGATGATGAAGAAGACCGAGCGGCCACGCTTCACCTCAGAATAATCAAGATAGCCAATCTCTTTCAGTTGTTCCATTGCGCGTCGTACCACATGATTCTGCGTGGTGGTCTTGGAACCCAGGTTCAGACGCATCCGCAAGCGGGCAAGGGAGATAGGTGCAGGATTAGTCGGCAGGCTTTCAAGAAAAGTATAGAGCGCCTGAGCAGACTCTTTACGCTTGAGCCGTGATATCGCCCGGAGCTGCAATAACACCTTGTGATCGAAATTATAGAGCTCAAACAGCTTGGGGTCCGCCTGGATACGCACGATATCCTTTTCGCGATCGTAATAGGCCGACTGCACAAGGTGGGTATGATACGCCTTGCCGTTGCCTTCAAAGGATAAGGTATTGGTTGCAATGCGGCGTAATGAAGCATCCAGACGCTTACGCAATGCGGCAGAGGAGTTGGCAGAAGGGATGCCGCACATCTTCACAAAATCGATAAACGGCAGCGTCACCGTGTCGCCTTTGGTCGGATAACGTGAAAACGACTGGATGATGCCAGCCCAGGTTTTAAAATCGTTATCCATATCCAGCCGCGCGCCGGTGATGGTAATCTTTTCATACCCTTCAGCTTTAACCAGCGACAGATTCTTCAGCTCTTTGGTGGCGTCCGTTGATGCCATGGCACCGGATTTGCCGCGCGCTGTCGATTTCAGCGTCGGAACAAACAATCCGAGCCGCATTAAAGCAACAGGCTGAACCGTATTATTCTTGTTGGGATGAAGCTGAATAACTTCACCGCTGTTTTTGGTCACCGACAGAAAAGGTTCTAGTAACGCTTTGTTTTCACTATCTTTATCTGCCATAGCTTGAGATCTTCATTCTGTGGATGAAAGGGATCGTTTTCTGACTACAGTGAACATTAGCACTGTTTATAGTGAACATTCTACCTGGTACAGTGAATAAAGTACTGATTACAGTGAACACTTTACTGATTATAGTGAACGCGATCACCCTTTCAGCCCTTGTGGGGTGCGGCCTGCGACGATCGGGGATCTCTTAGGATCTCTATATGATCTCTTTAGGATCGTTATATAGGAACTAATCACTGTATAAGTGGATAACCTCTCACGGTTCTTATCAGTATGCACGTCAGAGAACATCCTCAGGATCATTACCGAGATCGCTGCCACAGCAACGATCAATGACCTCACACTGAAAACGACCCGACACTTATCGTTCTCAATTAATAAAGAACTTCCTCACTATTATTCATTTTTCATCACTAATTACCGGGCGTATGGTGATGTGACTGTCTACTGAATAAGGAAAGGGTGCCATGACTGACTATGCTATCTCTCGTAACCCCACCACAGGCGAAGAAATTGGCCGCTATCCGCTGCAGAACAGCAGTGAACTGGAAAATGCGTTGCGCCGCAGTGCAGACGCTTTTTCACAGTGGCGACACAGCGCGATGGATCTTCGGGTTAAGGTATTGCGTCAACTGGGCGAGCAGATCCGTCTGCGCGAACCGGACCTGTCGCGCATGATCACCCTGGAAATGGGTAAACCGATCGCTCAGGCGCGAGCTGAAGTGCTTAAATGTGCCAATCTGTGTGACTGGTACGCGGAAAACGGACCGGCAATGCTGGCTGACCAGCCCACTCAGGTTGCGGATGCATGGCAGCGATTCCGTCCGCTCGGCGTGATCCTGGCAGTAATGCCGTGGAATTTCCCTCTGTGGCAGGTTCTGCGAGGCGCAGTGAGTATGCTGCTGGCAGGCAACACCTATCTGCTTAAACACGCGCCTAACGTCATGGGAAGCGCAACGCTGATGGCTGAGCTGTTTGACGCCACCGATCTGCCGGCGGGTGGTTTTAACCTGATCAATGTCGATAACGACGGCGTCTCCGCCGCCATTAAAGACGATCGTATCGCGGCTGTCGCGGTAACCGGTAGCGTACGAGCCGGAGCGGCTATCGCTGCGCAGGCGGGTGCAGCACTCAAGAAAACCGTATTAGAACTGGGCGGCTCCGATCCCTTTATCGTGCTGGCGGATGCCGATCTGGATGAAGCCGTCAAATCAGCAGTGATTGGCCGTTTTCAGAACACCGGACAGGTCTGCATGGCGGCGAAACGTTTTATCGTGGAAGCGCCGATTGCTGAAGCGTTCGAAAAGCGCTTCACCGCGGCCGTTCAGGCTTTAACGATGGGCGATCCGCTGGATGAAAATACTTTCCTGGGTCCGATGGCCCGTACCGATCTGCGTGATGAACTGGATCAACAGGTACAGGCCACGCTGCGCGAAGGCGCTCGTCTGGTGCTGGGCGGCGAAAAGGTGGCGGGGCAGGGCAACTTCTACGCGCCGACCATCCTGTCAGATGTGACCTCTGAGATGACCGCTTTTCAGCAGGAGCTGTTCGGACCGGTGGCGGCCATCGCCGTGGCGCGTGACCCGCAACATGCGCTGGCGATCGCCAACGACAGTGAGTTTGGATTAAGCGCAACAGTCTGGACCGCCAATGAAGAGATCGCCGATCAGCTGGCGTTGCAGCTGGAAGTAGGTGCCGTATTTATCAACGGCAACGGCGCTTCCGATCCACGAGTGACGATCGGTGGTGTGAAGAAAAGTGGCTACGGTCGTGAACTGTCACACTTTGGCGTGCATGAATTCTGTAACGTTCAGACCGTCTGGAAAAATCGCCGCTAAGATTTACTGCGCCGCCGGAAGATAAGCAGGCGCAGCGTTTTTATCATCCTCAATAAGCGGGCGCACTAACCGATCCGGTGCAAAGTCAGTCAGCATCGCCGGACGTGCGCCGCTTAACATCTCCCCGGCGACCAGCCTGCCGAGTAGCGGTGCCAGCGTCATGCCGCTGTGACTGACCATCAGATAAACCCGCGCCAGCCCGCTGACATATCCTATCGCCGGCAAGCCATCCGCCGGACGGGATCGCTGTCCCACCTCAATCCGCTCGATGCGCGCATCCTGACTGTTAGCGAACAACCGGCGCAGTCGCCGCAGCATTTCGTTCCCGATCATCCCATCCACCGCCACCGGACGCGCCGGATCGGCATGCTGATCCAGATCCAGCGCTTGCAGCATCAGGCGGCCGCCGCCGTCTGGCCGGACATTTAGCTCCGGCGTAATAATATTGCTGCTGAGCTGAATCGGCAGCGGCTCTGTATAAGCCAGAAAGCTACAGGCGGCAGGGTTGGCCCGGTTAGCTTCGGTCATCGCCAGTTCAAAACCGCACTGCGCCAGCAGTTCGGCGGACCAGCGGCCGGTCGCCAGCACCAGCTGATCGCCCTGCCAGCGCTCGCCACTGGCAAGCGTCAGATCAACACCCTGATCGGAGGTGGACAGTGTGGTCACTTCGTCATGGCAGACCAGTTTAGCGCCCAGCGTCCGCAGATCGGCCAGCATCCGGGCAATGAACAGGCTGGGATAGAGCAGGCATTCAGAGGAGAAGAACCAGGCATTCTGCACCCGGGGATCGGGCCGCAGCTCCGGCAAAGCAGCCTGCAGCCTGGCGCGATCCCAGCTTTCTGTCGGGTAGCCGAGCGCCCTGAGCTTAGCCACGCGCTGTTCCAGCTGGCGATGAATGGCCGGATGCGTTGCCCACTCCAGCGTGCCGGTTTCCAGCAGCCAGGGCGCAGGTGCAGGATGCTCTGCCTGCCAGCGCTTATGCTCGTCAATCGCCGCCGCGTTGAGCCGGTGATAACTGGCGGGATCTTTGCCGTTAGCATTGACCCAGCCGTAGCTGATCTGGCTGGTGCCGCTTCCGGGGTAGCGTTTGTCAAAAACCGTGACCTGCGCGCCCTGGCTGGCCAGCGATCGCGCAACCGCTAAGCCCAGCACGCCGGCACCGATCACGGCAATACGTTGTGGTGCAGTGTGTTGTCGCACAGTCTTTTGAGGCATGTCAGTTTTCTCCGGAATTGATCGATGCAGCGGGCGTCGCCGATAGCTGTCGATGGTTTGATTCAGGTGACCTGTTCAGTTCAGGCTGGATAGAAAGGATTAACTTAACCGGGAGCCAAAATGCAACAACTCTCCATTGTTCCGCGCCTGTTGCCCGCTGTCCGACACGGTGAAAAAACGCATACCCTGCGCTGGCAGGAAGGGGATATCCATCCCGGTCCGCTTCGCTACTACAATCAGCAAAACCCTGCCGACACGCTGGTGGTATGGGTGACGAAAGTTGAGACGCTGCCACTCAGTGCGGCAGCGGAGAGGCTGGGAAAACAGGCAGAGTGGCCGGATGAGGTACTGCTGGCCGGAATGCGTGAACACTATCCGGCAATTGAACTTAACAGCGAGGTTCAGCTGGTGCATCACCTTACACCTGAGGCGACGCGGCAAAAAATGGCTAAATCTGCGTCAGAGGTGCTCCATCACCCGTAACGCCAGAGTATCTGCTTCTCGCGCATGGCTTCTATCGACTATGAGATCGCCTGATAACGGCAGAGCCAGAGTGCGCGTGAAGCCTTTCGCAACCTGCGCAAATTTGAGTTCCTCATCACATAAAGGCGATCAGATAGATTTTACAGGCTGATGCAAAACAGCGGCAAAGGCACCATTTACCGCACCCGATTTTGTTTCAGCAATAAAAAACCCGCGAAATCGCGGGTGAATAAGGCGCTAATTCAATCAATATAAAGTTGTGTTGTTCTGCATTGATATAAAGTGGCTAATTTTTCAAGTGTTTGTTTTTGCGGTTTTTTTCTTGATTCTAATTTAGAAACGCCGGCCTGAGTTATTCCCAACGCAGTTGCAACGTCTTCCTGTGACATTTTGCGGTGTAAGCGCCAGGCAACATGCAAAGGAACAGACTGTCTGCGACTGATTTTCAGAACCTCATGAGGAATTGTTTCATCATCGTCAGGCCCAGCCTGGTATGGAACAGGCTCAAACGCTTCTTCTGATAAATGGCTTTCGGCCATTAACTTGTTGAATAGCTCGATAGGGATAACGGCACTGGTACGATTCCCGCGGTCGTCGGTGAGAAACTGTATAACTGACATGAGTGCTTACTCCTATACGGTAGCGGCAAGCCCGGTATTCTGGTCATCCACTGGATATTACTGTCGCGTGTTTTTGTCTGCAGAGAACAAAATGAAGAGATCGGCAAGGCGGTTTCTCTTCACCATCCTGTCAGCGCTTTTTGTAGGTCGTCGATGTTCTTCTCAGTACTTCCAGAATATCAATCACCACGGGCTGACCTTTTTCAATCTTCCAGAGAACACGATAGTTACCTACCACCAGCTTCATTCGCTTCTCCTTGTCGTCGGTCAGCTTTTCAACTTTCAGATGTGGAATTTCAGGCCATTTCGCGAGCTCTTCCACCGCGTCCTCAATGGCATCACCCTCTTTTTTAGGTAGCGCTGAAAGTTGTTTCGATGCCTTTTTTGTCCAGTTAATTTCTGGCATCTCTCACCCTTCCATGTGATTAAAGAAAAGACTGAATCAGGCTTAAATATAACTATATTCAGTCATAATTGAAAGTGGATGGTTATAAAAAATCGATTTTAGTCATAGGGTAATGCGCGAGTGACGTACTGCGGACACTCTCCGGCAATTGAACTTAACAGCGAGGTTCAGCTGGTGCATCACCTCACACCTGAGGCGACGCGGCAAAAAATGGCTAAACCTCCGTCAGAGGTGCTCCATCACCAGTAACGCCAGAGTATCTGCTTCCAGCGCCCGGAAAATATGCGGCTCATCGCCCGGGTAAGTGATGTAGTCGCCCACATTCAGTTCGACCGGGGAATCGACCGGACCGACGAGCGCCCGGCCCTTAGCCACGATGATGTGCTCGTTGGTGTTAGGGGAGTGCGGCTGAGAACAGCGATCGCTGCCGGGCTGAACCTGCAACAGATAGAGGTCCCGTCGGGCGCCTGGCGGGCAGGTCGCCAGCAACACCGCCTGATAATCGGCTAAATCGGCGGTTACCGTTGGCCCTTCACCCCGGCGAATCACCTGCATACGGCGGGCTTCTGGTTCCATCAGGCGTGAAAAGGGAATATTCAGGGCTACGCACAGTGACCACAGCGTTTCGATGCCGGGATTACCATTGCCCGCTTCCAGCTGCGACAGGGTGGATTTGGCGATACCCGCGCGGCGAGCCACTTCCGCCAGTGATAAACCGGCCCGCTGACGTTCACGGACCAGCGCGTTAGCAATGATGCTGATAGGGGTATTCAAATGAACTCCATTTTCCTGATCGTTTTTTATAACGAACGTAATGTTCGACTTGTAAATACTTCTGCCGGTGTTCATTATAATGGGTAATTCGTTCATTATGAGATCAGGTCATGCTGTTTTCACAAATAAAATTGCTGGACAAAGGGGTGGTGAAGGCCATTTTTCTGGTCTGTCTGGCGGATGGCATTGTGGGTTTATCCTACGGTTCGCTGGCAACCGCCGACGGTTTTCCGCTGTGGGTACCGCTGGCGCTCTCCACGCTGGTACTGGCGGGAGCGTCAGAGTTTTTATTTATCGGTATCGTGGCGGGCGGTGGCAGTCCGTTTACCGCCGCCGCGGCGGGCCTGCTGGTCAATGCCCGCCATTTGCCCTTTGGTATCGCAGTCAAAGATCTGGCAGGACGCGGTCCGGTCGGCTTGCTGGGCTGCCATATCATGAATGATGAAAGTGTGGTGTTTGGTATTTCACAGCCAAAACTGGCGCAGCGCCGCATCGCCTACTGGCTGTGCGGCATCGGGATCGGTTTAATATGGCCGATCAGCGTGATGACCGGAGCGGCCATCGGTCAGTTTATTCCCGATACCTCAGTCATCGGGCTGGATGCGGTGTTTCCTGCCATCCTGATTGCCCTGATTTTTCCGGCGCTGCGTCAGCGCCGCACCCGTATTCCCGCCATGCTGGGCGCTTCACTGTCGCTACTGGCGACACCGCTGGTCCCGGCGGGAATGCCGGTGCTGTTCTCGCTGCTCGGCCTGCTGGCATGGAGATCGCGCAAATGAGCCACCAGACGATGATCGTTGCCGGAATTGCCCTGCTGGCGGCCGGAACCTGGCTGATGCGCTTCGCCGGTGTCAGGCTGGGAAATCGCTTACCGCTCAGTGAGCGCAGCCAGCAGATGCTGTCAGACGCTGCCACCATGCTGCTGTTCGCCGTCGCTGCCACCACCACACTGTTCGAAGGCCAGCATTTTTCCGGTATGGCGCGGGTGCTGGGTGTCGGATTTGCGCTGTTGCTGGCGTGGCGTCGTGCACCGCTGATTATCATTATTCTCGGTGCGGCGCTGATGACCGCGTTGCTGCGCTACTTAGGTCTACCCTGACCGCGATAACCCTATCAAACGCGGGATTTTTTCGCGGTGGATATTTGTTAGGATGCCGGTCAGTTAAGTTTTACTCAACACTGAACAGGCGTTGCTGAATGAATACAGCCCGAACCTTCCGGGGTTATGTCCTGCCGCTGCTGCTCGCGATGGCAAGCGTTTTCACGGTGAATCCCGCCGCTGCGCGCCCCGATCTGCGCCCTCTGGGCGAAAATATCGCCGACAAAGGCTCGGCGTGGTATCGCTTTGAGAGCAGAACCTTTGACTCGCAGGACGGCAAGCGACATTACCGGGTCTGGCTCGGTATTCCGAAAATGGCGGCTCCTTCCTCAGGCTATCCGGTGCTCTATATGCTGGACGGTAACGCGGCGATGGCGCAGCTGACGGAAAGCCAGCTGAAACAATTACGCCGTGGCTCGTCACCGGTGCTGGTGGCGGTGGGTTATGACAGCAATCTGCCATTTGACGTGGTGGCGCGCAGCTACGATTACACGCCACCTGACGACGCGCCAGACCCGATAGTCAACATGCCACAGGGTCGCAAGGGCGGCGGCAGCCATCTGTTTCGACAGCTGCTGCTGAACAGCATCGTACCCTGGGTTGAAGCACAGGCAGCCAGCGATCCCCATCAGCGCGGCTTATGGGGCCACTCCTACGGCGGTCTGTTCGTGCTGGATACCTTTTACCAGGCCGCCTGGTTCAGCCATTACTTTGCGGCCGCTCCGTCGCTGGGCTGGAACGATCAACGCATCATCGAACTGGCACGGCGTGCCGATCCCCATTCACTGCAGCCATTATCTCTCTACCTGATGGAGAGCGACGGCGTCACCGAGCGGCGCGCCGGGCATTCTGATGACCTGCAACAGGAAGAGGCTGAGCTGATACCTGTTCTGCGCCAGACCGGTGCTACGCTGCATCTGACCCATTATGCCGGGCTAAGCCACGGTCAGATCCTGCCGTCCTCGCTGGCGGATACGTTAAAAATCGTCTCCGGTTCAAAAGATTGATCACCGCCGGCTAACCTGCGCATGATGTTTGTTTATACCCGGAGGAAGCCTTTTATGAGCTGCCCGCTACAGATTGGTCTGTTGCTGTTTCCTGATGTCACCCAACTGGACTTAACCGGTCCGTGGGAAGTTTTTGCCCGCACGCCGCAGTTTGCCTGTCATCTGATCTGGAAAGATTTGCAGCCGGTTCGCTCCGATCGCGGCTTATCGATTTTACCCACCGTGACGTTCGATGCCTGCCCGCCGCTGGATGTGATCTTCGTGCCTGGCGGTCCGGGACAGATTGCGCTGATGTCAGACAGTGAAACGCTGAACTTTCTGCGTCAGCAGGCCAGTCAGGCTCAGCGCGTGACGTCAGTTTGCACCGGCTCGCTGGTGCTGGGCGCAGCCGGACTATTGCAGGGTTACCGCGCCACGTCGCACTGGGGTTCGATTGATCAGCTGGCTTTGCTGGGTGCCGAACCGGTCAGCCAGCGGGTGGTACGCGATCGGAACCGCATTACCGGCGCGGGCGTGACCTCCGGTATCGACTTTGCCCTGACGCTGGTGGCGGAACTGTGTGGCGATGCCGTTGCCAGGTCGATTCAGCTCCAGATGGAGTACGATCCGGCGCCACCATTCAACAGTGGTTCGCCCCGGACCGCTCCGGCCGAAGAGGTGGAACAGGCGAGAGCGGGCATGGCAGCCTTTATCGCCACGCGTCGTCAGGCTACCGAACAGGCGGCGGCTCGGTTACAGGCTGATCAGTTTACTAACGCCGGGAATACGCAGCATCAGCAGTGAGATGACCATCGAAAACAGCAGCGTCAGGGCGATCACCAGCAGTTTATCGCCCAGCGTCTGAATCCTGATGGCCAGTGCCAGCAGATTGAAGATCAGATAGTGCAGGATGTAAACGCCGGTCATGGTTTTGCCCAGCGTGGTCAGAAATGAGGTTATCCACGGCCTGTTTTCCGGCAGCCTGATGGCATTAATGCTGATCACAATCAGCAGCACCAGCAGGTAAACCTGCGAGCCGGTGAGCACGACCTCATTGCTGGTGGCAAAAAAACGGGCGATGAAGTAGTAGCGCTCATAGAGCCAGGTGAACAGCCAGACCGCGGGCAGTAACAGCAGGCTACTTTTGATCACGCGGGGCGACATCAGCAGGCGTATCACCTGTGGTGCCGCCATCAGCCGTCCTGACAGGTAGTAAAGCACCCAGGTCCAGATGCGGTATTGCGGCAACAGTGAAAACGCCCGCTGATTGGGGTAGAGACTGGCCATCAGATCGTAGACAAAGGCAAAGATCAGCAGCAGCAGTATCCCCAGCGCCATCTTGCCAGGCGTACGGATCAGCCGGTCGATCAGCGGATGTGAGGCATAGATGAAGATTAACGCGATCACAAACCACGGCTGGATTAAATAGCCCTTCTTGTGCAGGCCGGCAAACCAGAAAAAGCTAAACCAGAAGAGGAAAATCAGCAAAATGCGGCGGATTTTGCCCAGTTGCCAGGCTGACGTATGCTGCTCGCCCGCATCCATATAGCCGCTCAGTAAAAAATAGAGCGGCGTGGCGATGGTTGAGACGAAGCTCAGCACGTTCAGCGCCAGATCCGAGTCGTAGTGGTAGCTGTCGTAACTCTGATAAAAAGTAAAAAAGGAGACGGCAGTGATGCAGGCCAGCATCTTCAGCATCGCCAGCCCGCTTTTATTCATTTTTCGCCTCCCGCCCGTGGAAGCAGCGATAGATCACCGGCAGCACCAGCAGGGTTAAAACGGTGGCGAAGCCCAGACCAAAGATGATCACCACTGCCATGCTCTGGAAGAAGACGTCGCGCAGCAGCGGCAGCAAGCCCAGCACCGTGGTAAAGGCGGTAAGCAGAATCGGGCGCAGACGTGAGGTTGCGGCATCAATGATCGCCTGCTGCAGCGGTTTTTCCTGCTGGAACAGACGAATCTCCTCCACCAGCACGATGCCGTTGCGGATCAGCATTCCCGACAGGCTGAGCAGCCCTATCAGCGCCATAAAGCCAAACGGAATGCCGGTCAGTAAGAAGCCAAAGGTCACGCCGATCAGTGCCAGTGGCACGGTGATCCAGATCGCCAGCGCGTCGCGCAGCGAATTGAACATCAGAATGGTAATCACGAACATGGCCAGGAATCCCACCGGAAGCGAACTCAGCAAACCACTCTGCGCTTCACGCGAACTCTCCAGCTCGCCGCCCCATTCAAGCCGGTAGCCGCTCGGTAAGGCAAGTTGATCGATTTGCGGCTTTACCCGCGCCACAATCTGTGCAGCGGTCAGGCCAGAGGCGGGATCGGGATCGGTTTGCACCGTCAGCACCCGCATCCGATCGCGGCGCATAATCAACGGATTTTCCCATTCCAGCCGGAAGTCGGCGATCACATTACTAAGCGGAACGAAGTGCTGTAGTGCGGCGCTCCAGAGCTGAATATTGGCGATATGGTCGATATCCTGTCGCTCTTCATCTGTGGGATAGAGCATCACCGGCATCAGTCGGGAGCCGTCGCGGAAAATCCCCACCGCATCACCGCTGAAATTCATTCTCAGGGCCTGATCGATGTCGCGTTTATCAATGCCCAGCTCCTGACCGCGCAGCGCTGAATAGAGCGGCCGGATGACTTTGCTGCGTTCCTGCCAGTCATTGCGTACCGGGAACGTGGTGCCATCCGCAAGGAAAATGGCATCCAGCTGGCTGGCGATGTGGCGCAGTTTTTCCGGGTCAGGGCCGATCACGCGCAGGGCGATGGCGCTGTCGCTGGCGCTGCCAAACTGAATGCGTTTAATCCGCTCATTGACCTGCGGATAGTGCTGCTGAATATAGGCTTCCGTTTTCAGCACTAGCGCATCGAGCTGACGGGCATCTTTCACCCGCACCATGATCTGCGCAAAGTTGCTGTACTGGCGGGCGCCATCATAGGTCAGCGTAAAGCGCAGCGCGCCCTGACCGACGGTGGTGACCGTCGCTTCTGTGGCCGGGTCCTGATTGATATAACGTGCAACAGAGGCGGCTGTGTCAGCGGTGTAGTGGATATCGGTGCCGTAGGGCAGCCAGAGATCGGTAAAAAAGATCGGTGTGCTGGAAGAGGGGAAGAAGTTCTGTTTCACCAGGCCGAAGCCATACAGTGACAGTGCCAGCAACGCCACCATGACCGTCAGCGTGGTCAGCCGGAAACGCAGTAATCCACTCAGCGCCTGACGGTAAAGCCGGAAAACGATGCCCTGATAGGGCGCCTCTTGCTGCTCTGGCTGACGGGTTGGCTGGCGCTGCTCGCTCCAGCGGATAAACACCGGCGTTAAGGTCAGGGCGGTAACCCAGCTCAGCATCAGCGAAATCAGCAACACCTGGAACAGTGATTTACAATACTCACCGGTGGAGTCCTGCGACAGGCCGATCGGGGCAAAGGCGATGATGGCAATCACGGTAGCGCCCAGCAGCGGCAGGGCGCTTCGCCGGATCATCCGGGTCATCGCCTGCTGCAACGGCTGGCCGCGCTGGTGATCAATTTTGACTCCTTCAACCACCACGATGGCGTTATCGACCAGCATACTCAGCGAAATAATTAACGCTCCCAATGATATTCGCTGCAGCTCCAGGCTGAACAGATCCATGATCAGCAGCGTACCCAGCACGTTGAGTGCCAGCGAGGCGGCAATCACCAGCCCGCTGCGCAGCCCCATAAACAACAGCAGCGTACCCACCACTATCGCCAGGGCCATCAGGAAGTTAAGGATGAAGCCATCGACCGACTGCTTAACCTCATGGGCCTGGTTATAGAACACGTTAAGGCTGATGCCCGCAGGCGTCTCCTGCTGATAGCGTGCCAGCTTGTTTGAAAGCGCATCGCCCACGTCAATCACGTTAACGCCAGGCGCAAACGAGACGCCGATAGCCAGGGCCGCTTCGCCATCGGCAAAGTAGAGGTTGGCCGGATTATCGGTGACGCCGCGCGTCAGGGTTGCGATGTCGCGCAGATGAACATTTTGCGGGCTGCCGGCGGGCAGAATCGGCAGGCTGGCCAGATCCTCAAGCGTCTGCAGTTCGCCAGTGGGATGGAAACGGATCGATTCACTGTCCACCCGCACGCTACCGGCATTGGCCACGCTGTTGTGGCGGCTGAGCAGATCGGCCACCCGCTGCGGTGTCATGCCGTAGGCGGTCATTTTGCTGGCGGAGAGCGCAATGCGTATCTCTTCCTGCTCAACGCCCGCCACCGCGACTTTTGCCACGCCAGGCACCAGCACCAGATCGCGTCGCAGCTGATCGGCATAGTTACGCAGTTCGCTGTTGGTGAAGTCTTTGCCGTGGATGACAAAGAAGTAGCCATAAACATCACCGAAATCGTCATTCACCAGCGGTGCCTGAACGCCCGGAGGAAACTGGCGGGCTGCATCATCCACCCGACGACGCAGTTCGTCCCAGATCTGGGGTAGCTGATCGGCGAGATAACGGGTATGGATATTGACGGTGATCTGCGACAGGCCATTTGCAGATATGGAACTGACATTATCCAGCGAAGGCAGACGTTGCAGGGCGTTTTCCAGCGGCAGGGTGACCTCTTCCTCAACCTGCTGCGCCGAGGCACCGGGATAGGCGGTCACTATTACCGCGGATTTGATGGTAAAGAGCGGATCTTCCAGTCGTCCGATATTGAGCAGGGCATAAATTCCGCCCACGCCCAGCAGCAGAATGACCATCCAGTAGCGGATCGGCTTATCGAGGAAATGCTGCTGAATACGCATTATAACCCCCGCTCGCGCTGCCAGATGCGTACCGCTTCACCGTCACGCAGTTCGCCAACTCCGGCGGCGACAATCCGATCACCCGGCTGCAGTCCGCTGACAATCTCAACACCTTGCGCACTCAGCCTGCCGACCTCAACCTGACGATCTTTGACCCGCAGCACATCGCCCTGTTGTTCCACCAGCCAGACGTGCGGCTGATTAGTCGGGCTGTGATTGGGATTAAACACGGCGGCGGCAGGCACCACCAGACGAGGCTGGGCAGGTGCGTTGGGGAGATTGTGCAACTGGACGCGCACCGAGCCGCTCAGCCCCGCCACGCCGGGTAAATCTGTCGGCCGCGGCATGGTCAGCACCACCTGATAGGTCAGCGTGGCGGCGTTGGTCTGGCTGGTGTGTTCCTTGTATTGCGCCTTAAAGACGCGTCCCGGCAGCGCATTAAACTGGACTTCGGGCTGGTAATGGATGTTCTGGATATCCAGACTGGCAAACAGGGTTTCTGGCAGGGTAAAGATCACATCCAGCAGGTCTGCGCGAGTCAGCAGCGCCACAGGCTGACCTGCCGCGACCACCTGATGATTCCGCACCTGAACCTGCGCGATCACACCATCAAACGGAGCACGTAGCGTGAGGAACTGTAACTCTTCTCTGGCAAGTTTTAACGCCGTTGCCGCCGCATCGCGATTGGCGGTCTGGATATCCATCTCTGACTTTGAAACCGCACTGCGCTGTGCCAGCGTGCGGAATCGCTGGTACTGACGTTCCGCCAGTTGCAGGCTGGTCTGGCGGTCACGCACCCGTAATTGCGCTTCGGCGTCGTTGAGGGTCGCGAGAGTCTGTCCCGCTTTAACTGTTGTTCCGTCACGAATATCCAGCGTAACCAACTGGCCTGCGCGCTTAAAAGCCAGATCGGTGTTGTCACCGGCCTGAATACGCGCAGGAAAAACACGGATATTTTCGGCGTGATTGCTTTCCAGGGTGAAAACTTTAATTACGCGCGGAGGTGGCGCATCAGGCTCTTTTTTCTCGTCACACGCTGTCATAAAAACACAACAGAGCAAAACGGAAATAACTTTGTGTTTGATCATTTTCTTCGCCTTAACATCAGCTATTTTAGCCGCGGTTTAATAAGCGTTGAGGAATAAAGTTACCTGATGCTTATCGCCACCGATTTAAAAATAAGTTTAACGCACTCAAAATATTTTTAGCCAGACGGCAGTGCCGCTTCGTTTGTTACCTATTAGTTTGCCATTTGCGAGACGACCAGCCAGGTCAATAGCCCCACCAGCGTGGTCGCGGCAACCGCGAGAATAACGAAACCGCAAAGCACGATAATGCTCTGTTTTTTCATCAATGTTTCCTTTTGTCTGCCACGATCTGAAACGGTGCAGAGTGCACGAACAGGTATAAACCTGAGTTAAACAAAAACAACGTTGTCATTCTGATAATATAGGTTAAATTTAATTTAGCCATTTCCTGTCATCCACCATACCTTTTTTGCTGAAAAATGATGTCGGTCATTACCTGTGGGTATCGTATCCCGCAAAATGCATTTTTTTAAATTTCGCGTTTAATTCATCGCTTAATGGCACGGGGTTTATATATGCTAAACAACGAAAAACAGGATAAAGCGCCGGCTTTATCAGAGCGTACCTGGTATCAGCGTAGTGTGACAGAGATATTTACTGACCTGCAAAGTTCCTCAGCGGGATTAACCTCCGCTACCGCTCAGGAGCGGCTAAAGAAATATGGTCCGAACGCACTGCCACAAAAAGCGGAAAAATCGGCGCTGATAAAATTTATCGCGCATTTCAAAGATGTACTGATTTATATCCTGCTGGCAGCGGCGGTGATCACGGCGATCATGGGCCACTGGGTGGATACCTTTGTCATTCTCGGCGTTGCTGTCATCAATGCGCTCATCGGTTTTATCCAGGAAAGCAACGCCGAGAAATCTTTGAAAAGCATCCAGAACATGCTGGCGAATGAGGCGATGCTGGTGCGTGATGGAAAGCAGGTCACCGTGCCGACGCGGGATATCGTGATTGGCGATGTGGTGATGCTACGGCCCGGCGATAAGATTCCGGCTGATTTGCGGCTGTTCGAAGTCAACAATCTGCGGGTTGAAGAGGCGATTCTGACCGGTGAGTCGACGGTGGTATCGAAAAGTGTCGATACGCTGAGCGGCGAAAAATCGCTGGGCGATCGCCTGAATCTGGCCTTTTCAGGCACCACCGTCAGTTCAGGCACTGCGGCGGGCGTGGTCATTGCCAGCGGAGGAGATACCGAACTCGGCCATATCAATGAGATGATCAGCGGCATTAAAGAGGTGAAAACGCCGCTGCTGGTGCAGATCGACAAGCTGGGGAAAGCGATCTTCTTCATCATCCTGCTGATGATGGTGGCGCTGTTCATTTTTGGCTACCTGCTGCGCGATATTCCGCTGGGCGAACTGTCGCTGTCGGTTATCAGCCTGGCGGTTGCTGCGGTTCCGGAAGGGTTGCCCGCCATTATTTCCATCATCCTGTCGCTGGGCGTGCAGTCGATGGCGCGTACCCAGGCGATTATCCGCAAGCTGCCTACCGTTGAAACGCTGGGTGCGATGTCCGTGATCTGCTCGGATAAAACCGGCACGCTGACGATGAACGAGATGACGGTAAAAGCGGTGGTGCTGGCGAAAAGCCGCTGGCGCGTCAGCGGCAACAGTTATGAACCGAAAGGGGAGATTGTTGCCGAGCAGGCTGCAGGCGACGGCGCGAATGCGGCGCAGGACCCGCTGTTTCAACAGTTCCTGCACGCGGTAGACACCTGCAATGAAAGTCAGCTTCGTCAGGACAATCAGGGACACTGGACCATTGTCGGTGGCCCGACCGAAGGTGCGCTGAAAGTGCTGGCGGCGAAGGGGATGACCAGCGCCGTGCCGGTTGAGGTAGTCAGCAAACTGCCGTTCGACTCCCTGTATAAATATATGTCGGTCAGCTGTGTGGCCGGCGGTGAATCCTATGTGCTGCTGACCGGCGCGCCCGATGTGCTGCTGAATCTGTGTCAGCAGCAGCAAACGCCGGAAGGCGTCGAGCCGATTGACCGTGCTTACTGGGACGCAGCCATCACGACTTACGCCAGTGAAGGATTACGCACCGTGGCCGCGGCCTGGAAGAAAACCGCTGCGCCGGTTACCTCGCTCGATCATGATGAGCTGAAGCATGACATGGTGCTGCTGGGGCTTGCCTGCATGATGGACCCGCCGCGCCCTGAAGCGATCGCGGCCATCGATGAGTGCCAGCAGGCGGGTATTCGCGTCAAAATGATCACCGGTGACCATCAGGAAACCGCGATGGCGATCGGTCAGATGCTGGGTATCGGCAACAGCCAGGCCGCCATCACCGGTTATCAGCTGGAACACATGAACGATGCCGAGCTGGCTGAGGCGGCGAAAACTTACGATATCTTCGCCCGTACCAGCCCGGAACATAAACTGCGGCTGGTAAAAGCGCTGGAAGCCAGTGGCGAAATCGTCGGTATGACCGGCGACGGCGTCAACGATGCGCCGGCGCTGAAACAGGCTAACGTCGGTATTGCGATGGGGATTAAAGGCACCGAAGTGACAAAAGAAGCGGCAGACATGATCCTGGCTGACGACAACTTTGCCACTATCGCCGCTGCGGTAAAAGAGGGACGTCGGGTTTACGACAACCTCAAGAAGACCATTCTTTTCATCATGCCGACTAACCTGGCGCAGGGCTTGCTGATTATTATCGCCATCCTGATGGGTAACCTGCTGCCGCTAACGCCGGTGCAGATTTTGTGGATGAACATGGCGACCTCTGCCACGCTGTCGTTTGGTCTGGCATTTGAACCAGCGGAAGCGAATGCCATGCGGCGTCCGCCGCGCAATGTGAAAGCGCACGTCATGGATGGTTACGCCATCTGGCGCGTGGTGTTTGTCGGCCTGCTGATCTCCATCAGCGCCTTCGTGCTGGAAGCCTGGCTGCAACCGCGTGGCTACAGTGCGGAATTTATCCGCACCGTGCTGCTGCAGATGCTGGTTACCGCACAGTGGGCCTATATGCTCAACTGCCGTAACGCTGATGGCTTCTCACTGGATCGCGGTCTGCTGAAAAACCGCGGTATCTGGCTGGTGACGCTGGTACTGATCGTGCTGCAGGCGATTATTATCTATGTGCCGCTGATGAATACGCTGTTTGGCACCCGTCCGCTGCCGATCAACTACTGGCTGATCTCCCTGATTGTCAGTATGGCGATCTTCATCGTGGTCGAGATTGAAAAACGTCTGACCCGTTCATGGCGTAATAAAGCCGCCTCACTGCGTTAATGTTGTCTGTGAGTCCTGCTGTTGCGGATAGCCCGCCAGCAGGACTTTTTTGATCAGATAGGTTAACGGTATCGCCAGTATTGCCCCGGTTATGCCCAACAGTGCCTGCCAGAACAGAAACGCCAGCAGCTGGCTGGTTAAGGACATATCAAGCCGCTTTCCAATCAGCAGCGGTTCAATGACTGAACTCAGACAGAGATTCAGCACCATAAAGAAGCCGGCCACCGCCAGCGCCATCTGCAGATCAAACAGTATGTAACTCTGGATCACCGGCGGGATCGCCGCCAGAAACGAGCCGAGCACCGGCACATAGTTAAAGACAAACATCAGCACGCCCCAGAAAAAGGCAAATTTCAGACCCAGCAATTGCGCGCCGGTTCCGACAATAAGCGCGCCCAGCAGGCTGGTCAGGGTTTTGACGCGGGCATAAACAATCACGCTCAGTATCCCTTCCTGCAACGCCTGATAAATCGCCTGATGCTTTCCGGCTACCCGCTGCTGAAGCGCGCGTTTCAGCAGCGGTAATTCATACAACATAAACAGCAGCATCAAAAAAACCATGATCCACCAGGAGATAACGCCGGGGATCTGCGTCAGAAAAGCGGTGACAATTCGCACCACGGCACCGGCATCGATAAAGGTTAATAGCTGGTCGGGCGTCATGCCGATATCCAGCCGGGCGAACACCAGCGTGAGCTGTTCCAGCCGGGCTGCCAGCAGCAGCGGTGCCTGACGGCTGAGCTGCATCAGATCGGGGGTCAGCACCGTCAGTTTAATGATGGTAAATACCACCACCATCAGCATCAGAATAATGACCAGTAAGGTCGACAGAATGCGCGGTATGCGTCTCCTCTCCAGCCAGCTAATCAGCGGATCGAGCATGATCGATAACAGCATCGCCAGCAGGACCTGGTTAATCCACGGCGCGGCCAGATACAAACCGCTGAGAATGATAGTGAGTGAGGCGAGAACAAAAAGTACGCGGGCCAGAGGCGGCCAGAGAGTGAACCAGCTCAGTTCCATGAGGGCGCTCCTTGATTGAGGATAGTTTGCAGTATAGATGAGCGGCAGATGACGGTGCTTTGCGTCAGGTCAGACGGCAGTGTATCCGGCAGGCGTGACGGTTTCCGTTCTGGCTGTTGATAAATTCAGGAAGCCAGCCCTTTTTTTCCTGAGGAAGATGGCTTATTTTTAAGGAAATGATCATTTCCTAAAGGTAAGGCGATGGGCCATCATCATCCGGTGAAAGAGCGGGGCCGGCCGCGAGAATTTGAGACTGACGCGGTGCTGGACAGCGCGATGCAGATCTTCCGCGAAAAAGGGTATCACGCCACCTCGATAGGCGATCTCAGCCGCGCGATGCAGCTCACCACCGGCAGCATTTACAAAGCGTTCACGGATAAACGCTCGCTGTTCGCGCAGGTGTTTGCACGCTACCTCTCATTACGCAACGCCGCGCTGAGCGAGCGGCTGGCGCAGTGTGAAAACGGTCGCGCCAGGCTGGCAGCACTGCTGCAATTTTATGTGGAATCAGTACGTGATATTGAAGGCGAACGCGGCTGTCTGGTCGCCGGCAGTGCCGTTGAACTGCAGACGCTGGATGACGATCTGGCCGATGCGGTCAGTGACGCGCTGACGCGCAATCAGCAGAATCTGCGGCAGCTTATCGTTCTGGGGCAGCAGGATGGTTCGATCAATGCAGCACTGAATGCTGAAGCGACCGCCTCGCTGCTGTTATGCATTGTGCTGGGAATGCGGGTGGCCGGTAAAGTGGCTGCCACCCGACCCGATGAGAGCGTTATCCCGCTGGCCCTGAAAATCCTCGACTAAATTTTTTAGCTAATATGGAAACGAACGTTTCCTAAATTATGGAGCGACATCATGCAATATCCTCAACACTATCAGCATCACTTTGCCAGCGTGGATGAGATCCGTTTTCACTATCTTAGTGCCGGGCGAGAAAACGCGGACGTGGTGGTGCTGCTCGCCGGTTTTCCGCAAAGCAGCTATGCGTGGCGAGACGTCATCCCTGGGCTGGCTGACCACTTTCATGTCATTGCGCCTGACCTGTCAGGACAGGGCGACTCGGACTTTCCTGCTGAGGGTTACGATACCGATACGGTGGCGCAGCGGGTGATGGCACTGTTACAGCAGCTGGGCATGACGCGTTTTCATCTGGTGGGGCACGATATTGGTGCCTGGGTGGCCTGGTCGCTGGCGGCGCAGTATCCGCATCACGTCAGCCAGCTGGCGCTGCTGGATGGCGGCATTCCGGGCATTACGCTGCCTGAGTCGCTGCCGTTAGCCGGCGATAACGCATGGAAAACATGGCATTTCGCCTTTCACTGCGTCAGCGACCTGCCGGAAGCGATGATTGCGGGCCGGGAAGGGATTTACCTGGATTGGTTTTTTAATCGTAAAGCGGCCAATCCCCGCCAGATCGACGCGGCCGCGCGGGCTGAATATCTGCGCATTTACCAGCAGCCGGGAGCGTTGCGTGCCGCACTGGCCTATTACCGCGCCGTCGATCAGTCAGCCCGTCAGAACCGCCAGCGCGCGCAGGCCGGGAAGCTGGCGCTGCCGTTACTGGCGGTCAGTGCCGATCGGGGTTCGATTCCGGATATGGCGACCCCGCTGCGCGCCGTGGCTGAGCAGGTCAGCGGTGCGGTTATCGGGAAATGCGGGCATTTTATTCCCGACGAACAGCCGGAAAAATTGGCGGAACTGTTAACGCGTTTTTTTATTCGCTGATCCGCTAAGCGGGTAACCGTGGCAGTGTGTCTGCCGTATCGCCTCAGGCCGCCAGCGCCAGGCTGTCGGCGCTAAGCGGGGATGCTGATATTCTGAGACAGGTCGTTCCGGGGGAGTTATCCAGCCAGCTGACAGCACAGCTGAAACGGCGCCGAACTGACCGCCCGGTCCGATCGATTGCCGGACAGCGTTAAGCCTCAAACGGAGGGAGCTGAACACAGTTTGCGCTGTTTTCGGAGGCGGGCAAAAGGGTCTTCTGCAAAGCCCCTGCAAAACTCTTCTGCAAAACGGATTGTTTTTTGACCACCAGCCGCTTCCATCCCAGGTCACGATCGTCGTTATATTTATCTGTCATTTCCTATCTTTTATGACCCATAAGCGTCCGGGTATCATTTGCATTGTATCTGCCACCAGAAGAACCATTCAGAGTACTATCCGACTGTAGCCGGTTGAATGATAACCGGACACGCTGCGATACCGAGAGTTGCCCCTGGTCTGGCGAACGATCTGGGCTGCCTGCTCTTTGAACCCTGACATTTTCCTCCTAATCAACTCTTCCCACTCAGCTTATGACCATAAGATCGGCTTTCAGATGACCCATAACAGGCAGGTTAGGTTCGTAATACAGCAAATATAGGGGACGCGATAAAGGTTGATGGGAGGAAGATAACGTAAAACCACGTAGCGTAGAGTAAAGATGATAAAAATAACCAAATATAGCGAGGGGAGTTTTCCTATATCTGCGTGTGACACAAGGGAATGTCCGATAATTTATTAGGAATATTCGCAATAAATTTATCTCACGGTGTAAGTCAGGGCGTTAAGCATAAAACATCGCCCGGGAGAATATTCCTATTCAAAGAAAAGAATATATATTATTTCTTAACATTTCATTTTAATTAATATCAACTTGCGCGGCGTTGTGTTGTTTTATTGTTGCTAATGAAAGTGGTTTTTATTCTTCCTATTTTTCTTCTAAGTCGCTTTATGCGATGAATCCCCTATAAAATATTGTTTTGTCCTTTTGATCTGATCGGTGAGGACGTTTTGTCTTTAATTTCATTGGTGCTCTGTTTTTTATTTTGTTTTTGCGTTCACATGAGCATAACTAATTGTTTTTAAATACTTTTATTTTTAGCGTTACTCTTTTTGTCATAATTTGACAAAACTTTTCGTTTTTATATTATTGCCGCCGTCAAATGTATTCGCCTGATCAGGACATGGTATTTTTATTTTGGAATCAGGTGAGTGTGACTTTGTTTTTTGCAATAACGTTAAACAGGAAAATATAAATGAAGTTTTCAAAAATTGCACTGGCAATGGGTTTAAGCATGGCTATGGTTAGCAGTTTCGCAAATGCTGCGGCATCGGGCACTGTTGGTGGTCAGGGTCACGGTACCGTACATTTTAAAGGTGAAATTATTGACTCACCATGCTCAATCTCTCCAGCTACCGCAGATCAGACCGTTGACCTGGGACAGGTATCTAATTCAACACTGGCAAATAACGGTAAATCCTCTCCGGTTCCGTTCGAAATTGCTCTGCAGAATTGCGATATCAACACCTATAAAACGGTCACCGCCACCTGGAGCGGTACCGCAGACACTAACATGCCTGAGGCATGGGGTATTTCAGGTACTGCAAGTGGTGCGGCGATCGTTATCAACGACGCATCTGAAAAACAAATCAAGCTGGGTCAGGAATCTGCAGCAACTACCCTGACGGCGGACGATACCACCATCGCTATGTCTGCTTACCTGCAAGGTGATGGTCAGGCTGTAGTACCGGGTTCATTCTCTGGTGCCGCTGACTTCGTACTCTCTTATCAGTAAGTCTCAGAGTCTTTGAAATCCTACGGTGCTCGCCTACGGGCACCGTCATACACCGACACACCTGAATGATGATGAACAGACACTTTTATGCAGTGATGGTGTTGCTGTGCATGGCACATCCGGTAGTGGCTGCGGGGCATGGGCATATCCGGGTGCAGGGTAGCATTATCGACACCCCCTGCGCGATTGCCACATCGGATGCCGATCAAAGTATAGAACTGGGAAACGTACCTGTCAGTGAATTGATTAATGACGGTCATGGTCCGCAAGTGCCTTTCACTGTGCATTTGGTCAATTGCGTACTCAATCAAAACGCCAGCCAGACGCATCAACCCTGGAAGGATGTGCGGATCACTTTTGAAGGGGCGGCAGACGGTCCGAATTTATTCGCTCTGCAGGGGAGCGGGAGCGGCGAAGGGGTGGCCATTCTGGATGAGATCGGCACACCGGTTACACCAAATAAACCCGTGCCGCCGATAAAAATTGTCCCAGGCAAGATGGCGCTGCATTACCGCATGCAACTGACGGGCGATAGCCATCCACTTCAACCGGGAAGTTATTACACCACCCTGCGATATTTTATGGAGTACGACTAATGAAACCCTTTCGTCATGGCGGCAGGTTTCCCGCGCTAAATCCGCTGACGCAGGCAATTATGCTGGCGCTGGCCCTGAGCGGCACGGCTGGCAGGGTAACGGCGCAAGACAGCCTGCCTGCGTCAGAGGATTCCCTGAGTGAGGAAGCGATACCCGCAGCTGCGGAGGTGACCGAGTTCAACACTGATGTGATGGATGTCAAAGACCGCAGCAACATTGACGTCAGCCACTTTGCCCGTTCCGGATATGTGATGCCGGGTGATTATCCACTGACGCTGAAAGTCAACGGATCTGAAGTCCGCGAAGTGACGGTGACCTTTGCGATTCCGCCAGATGATCCGCACGGCAGCGAACCCTGTCTGACCACAGAGATGGTGGAGTTGCTGGGTTTGAAAGAAGACGTCGCCGGGAAGCTGGCGTGGAAAACACTGAACGGCCAGCAGTGCCTGAATATGGCCTCGGTGCCAGGCATGACCGCTACCGGCGATCTGGGCAGTGGATCACTTCGTGTGTCCGTTCCTCAGGCTTATCTGGAGTACTCCTCGCCTGACTGGGATCCTCCTTCGCGCTGGGATGAGGGCATTGCGGGGCTGCTGTTTGACTATAACCTCAACGCCACGCAGCAGTTTGCAGCCCGTGACGGCGACAGCAGCAGTGTCAGTGGTAACGGGACCGCGGGAGCCAATATTGGCCCATGGCGTCTGCGTGCTGACTGGCAGGGGCAACGGTACAGTACCGGCGGTCACACCAGCCAGAATTTTCAGTGGAGCCGGTATTACCTCTATCGGGCTCTGCCAGGGCTGGGGGCAAAGCTGACGCTCGGTGAGGCCGATCTCGATTCCGGACTGTTTGATAGCTTTCGTTTTGTCGGGGCCAGTGTTGCCACCGATGACAATATGCTGCCGCCTAACCTGCAAGGATATGCGCCTGAGGTAACCGGGGTGGCGAGAACCAACGCGAAGGTCACCATCAGTCAGCAAGGACGGGTGATATACCAGAGCCAGGTGGCACCGGGTCCGTTCCGTATTCAGGAGCTGAGTCAGTCTGTCGCGGGAACGCTGGATGTGCGGGTTGAAGAGCAGGATGGACGCGTGCAGACCTTTAAAGTCGATACGGCACAGATCCCTTACCTGACTCGTCCGGGAATGGTGCGCTATAAGCTGGCTGCCGGGAAGCCGACAGACTGGAAGCACCGTGTGCAGGGCGATCCGTTCGCCACCGGTGAGTTCTCCTGGGGGGTTTCTAACGGCTGGTCACTGTTTGGCGGTCTGGTGGGCTCAAAGAACTATGCCGCGCTGGCTGTGGGTATTGGGCGTGACTTGCTGGCCTTTGGGGCAGTGTCATTCGACGTGACCGAGTCGCAGGCCACTCTGCCCAACGGGGAGAAAAAACAGGGGGGATCATACCGCCTGAGCTATTCCAAACGGTTTGAAAAAATTGATGGGCAGGTGACCTTTGCGGGTTACCGCTTCGCCGAGAAAGACTTTATGTCGATGAGTGACTATCTGGAGACACGCTTCGATGACCGGTCATGGGGTATGACGCGCGGCCGTCAGAAAGAGCTGTACACCATCACCATGAGCAAGGCTTTACGCGACTACAAAATGAGTCTGTTCGGCAACTATAGCCACCGGACCTACTGGGATCGTCCGGATCAGGATCGCTACAGCGTAACGTTGTCGCAGTACCTCGACATTGGCAGCTGGAAAAATATCAGCATTAGTCTGACCGGATATCGCAGCCAGTACTGGGGAGTTAAAGACGACGGTGCCTACCTGAGCCTGAGCATTCCGTGGAGCAACGGGGGATCCGTCAGCTACAACGCGCAGAGTACCCGCAGCGGCATCTCACAGACCGCTGGCTGGTATGACAGCATTGATAACAACAACAGTTACAGCCTGCAGGCCGGCACCGATGCGAAAAACCGTAAAACAGCCAGTGGCTACCTGACCCATAACGGCGACGTGGCGCGTGGATCACTGAGTGCCAGCTACAGCGAAGGAGAATATAGCTCAGTGGGGCTTTCGGTACAGGGTGGGGCCACCGCCACCCGCCACGGTGCGGCACTGCATCCGGTCAGTACTAACGGCGGAACCCGTCTGATGCTGGATACCGGTGAGGCTGCCGGTGTCCCGCTGAAAAACAGTTCGGTTGTGCAGCACACCAATCACTTTGGTAAGGCGGTCGTTACCGGAATGAATGGCTACTGGCGCAGCAGTGCCGGGGTGGATGTAGACAGTCTTGGCGATGATATGGAAGTCAGTCATCCGCTCACCGAACTGACCATGACCGAGGGAGCCATTGGTTACCGCAAACTGGATGTGATGATGGGCCGCAAGCTGATGGCCGTCATGAAGTTTGCCGATGGCAGCAGCCCGGCGTTCGGTGCGGTAGTCTGGCGCGATACGCATCAGGTAGGCGTAGTGGATGACAACGGCAGCGTGTGGCTGGCGGGCGTTGAACCGGGTGTGCAGATGGAAGTGCGTGAAAATGAAACCCCGGTTTGTCAGTTCAGGGTGCCACAGAAGCTGCCTGCAGCGGATAGCGGATTACCGTTATTCCTGACCTGTCAGACAGTGAAGGCTGGACAGGGACTATCACAACAATCTGACCACTAAATGTCAGGCATAGAGCCTGTTGCCGGAGAGCGGCAGGTAAAAAAGGAAGCACAGGGCGGTGCGGCCAGGGACGGCACTCACACCACTGAATAACAGAGAGACACTCAACATGAAAAGTAAGCTACTTCCTTCTGTGCAGGCTGCGGTTACCGTAGCGCTGATGAGCCTGACGGCTATGCAGGCAGCCAATGCCGCTGTCGCACTTGACCGAACCCGGGTGATTTTTGATGGTAGCCAGAAGAGCATGAGCGTCAACATCCGCAATGATAATACCAAACTGCCGTATCTCGCCCAGGCGTGGGTCGAAGACAGCAACGGGCAAAAAATCCAGTCGCCGTTGATGGCCTTACCGCCTTTGCAGCGTGTTGAACCGGGTGCGAAAAGTCTGGTGAAAATCCAGCTGTCGGCAGATGCCACAGCAAAACTGCCGCAGGATCGTGAGTCGTTGTTTTACTTCAACCTGCGTGAAATCCCGCCAAAGAGCCAGAAGGCAAACGTGCTGCAGCTGGCGCTCCAGACGCGAGTGAAAATGTTTTATCGCCCGGCTGCCCTGGTGAAGAAAGGTGCCAGCAGCGAGACACCGTGGCAGGAACAGCTGACCCTGACGCGTCAGGGAGATCGCTATCAGGTGACCAACCCAACGCCGTATTACGTCACGCTGGTACCCGACGGTAAAACAGAGATGAAGCCGCTGATGCTGGCACCACAAAGCTCAGCTGACCTTGGGGTGCGCGCTGCCGCGCTGGGCAGTCAGCCACATATCGCCTACATCAACGACTGGGGCGGCCGGCCGGTGCTGACTTTTAGCTGCAATGGCTCTGTCTGCAAAGTCGCATCAAACACCTCTAAATAATCACGGCAGGCAGAAAACATCCCGGCCCGCCGTGCAGGAATAAGGAAAACAGATATGAAAAAAGAGACATCAGGCACGGGCGCCGGCATGCTGAAATCTGCTCTGACGGGCACGCTGGGAGGCACCCTACTGCTGAGTGCTGTGATGCTGTTAGCCGGAACCGAAATGAGCGCCGGAGCATCCTTTGAGGACGTGGATGGAGAACATGGCCTGCTGCACGTTTACGGTCAACTGGTCGACTCCCCCTGCCGACTGGTTATGGATTCGCTGGACCAGACGGTTGACCTCGGCACGCTGGCTTCCGGTGATCTCAGCCAGCCTGGCGCGCGCAGTCAGCCAGTACCCTTTAGCGTGCGGCTGCAGGATTGTCTGGTGGCATCCGGGCACCTGATGGATGAGCGCACCGACAGTACGGTTCAGGGGTTGGATCAGCCGGTGGTCAGTGTCGCCTTTACTGCACCGGCAGACTTTAGCAATCCTTCGCTGATGAAGCTTAACGGGGTTGAGGGCATTGCCCTGCGCCTGACCGATAGCCACAACCGTGACATTCGTCTGGGGAGCCATGGTGTCCCTCAACTTCTCACCCCGGGCGATAACAGCCTGGCGTGGACGGTGGTTGCTGAACGTGTTCCGGGGCCGATGGTGCCGGGCGCGTTCCGAGCGGTAGCAGATTTCCGGCTGAGCTATGACTGAGGTTGATATGACAAACCCCATCTTTAAACGCCTCGTGCGCGTCCTGCTGCTTTGCAGTCTGATGACCGTGATTGGTGAAGTGCAGGCGGATAGCGATTCACTGACTATCAACATCAGCGGGACGATCGTGGCAAGCAGTTGCAGCGTGAACAACGGACAGACCGTCAGCGTCGAGTTTGGCGACGTGCAGGTTGATCAGGTTTACTCCGCCACGGCGCAGGTTCCGGTCTCAATCACCTGCGACAGCCCGCCAGCCGGTACCGTAAAAATGAAAATTGTCGGTACGCCGTCATCGTTTGATAACCAGGCACTGACAACGGATGTGCCCGGTCTTGGCATCACATTAAGTAACGTCAGCGCCACGGCTTACGGTGCGCTGGATCTGAACACATTTTATGACGTGAAGCAGGTGTTTGGTCTGTCATCCAATACCGGCAGCTTCAACATTACCGCCGGGTTGACGACAAAGCCTGGGATCAAACTTCCCGGCGGGGAATTTAACGCCTCGGCCACGCTGGTTCTGCAGATGAGCTGAGAAAAGGAGAAAATCATGCTGAAAAAAATAAAGAATCTCGCGGTTAACGTGAGTGCGGTGCTGCTGCTGTCAAGCCTGTTGGCTCCGGCGGCGATGGCTGATGCGACGGTGAAGTTTCACGGAACCCTGATCGCCGGTAGCTGCAGTGCCAGTGCTGTAGATGTCGATTTTGGCGATGTAAAAGTTGATGACATTACAGAAGGGAAGACGCGCACCAACATGGCTGTTTCATCAGGTGCCAGTGCGCAACCTTTCTCGATGACCATTTCCTGCACCAACGGGTTTACCGGCGGAGTGGAGTATCAGTTTAAAGGTAATGCCTCATCCTTTAATAATTTAGCGCTGTCAACCGATGTCCCGAGTTTAGGCGTTATCGTGGCGATTAATGATAGTAATATGTCAAACATTGTACCCAGCACCTGGTATCCGCTGAGTAAAGGGGCAGGAACCTATCAAATGCTGGCCATGCTGGTGAGAGAGCCAGGGGCTAAATTTGCCGGCGGGGATTTTAACGCAACGGCCACGCTGGCGGTGCAAATACCCTGAGGTAATGGAATGGAAATGGTAAACAAAACCTGTAGCGGCTGGTTTTATTCGGTTTTGATTGGCGGATTATTACTTGCGCCTGCGCTGTATGCCGCTCCAATTGAAGGCCCGGCAAAGTTTCACGGTACGCTAAGGGTGGTTGAGTGTTCCATCAATGCCAACAACGGCCGGCAGCTGGTGAATTTTGGTGACGCAGTTGGGATCCATAAAATCGATGGCAAGCGTTATCAGCAACACGTCCCTTTTACGGTGTCGTGCACTAACTATGCGGGGGCTGATGTACCCGACCTGACACTAAAAATTGAAGGCAAGGCCGTCGCATTTGATGAAGCAGCGGTAGAAACGGACGTCAACGGACTGGGCATCCAGCTACAAAGCAATGGCAAGCCACAAAAACTTAATCAGGCCGTTCGCTTCGGCTATAAAGCGGTACCCGTACTGACGGCGGTTCCGGTTAAAGATCCGGCTACAGAGTTAGACGCCCGTCCTTTTAGCGCGACGGTGAAACTCACCGTGGAGGTCGCATGAACAGGCTATTTATGTTGCTGGTCTTGTTGAGCGTTATGCTGCATATGCCGGTACAGGCGGCCTCTTCGGATGTGGACTTCAAAGGTACGCTGGTGGCAGAACCCTGTACCGTGGCCACCGGTGGCGACGGCGAGAATGTGCTGGTTGATTTCGGCACCATTCCGGATAAAAACTTTTATTTTTACACCCCCCCGCGCACCTGGCAGTTTCCGTTTCATATTCTGCTAAAGGACTGCGACCTCTCGCTGGGTAGCCAGGTGAAAGTGACCTTTACCGGTACTGAAGATGCAGAACAGCCAGGGCTACTCGCCTTGTTCAGCCGCAATGGTGTTGACCACCTCGCCATTGGTATTCAGGCCGCGGATGGCGGTGATATTGCGGTTAATCAGCAAACTAAAGGATATCCGTTAAATGCCGGCACCACTGAGTTGAAGTTTTCATCTTATATTCAGGCCAGTGATGCAGGGGTGAAAAACAGAACTGTCGGGAAGGGCACCTTTGAAGCTGTGACCACGTTTTTACTGGAATATCCATAGTTTTTTGTTCGCTGACATCAATCAAACCAAGACGCCCCATGACTTAAATATTTATTTTGGGTTTCGTCTTATTTAATTAATCTGGACGTAAAAAATGAACACAAAAAAAATATTAATGGGTATTTTTTTGATTTTAAATATTATCACGCATTCTCGGGCTGCGATGATAACATGGCCCTATGTTTATAAAGTAGGGCCGGCATCTCAATACTACGAAGCATCTGTCGCCGTTGGAAATATCTTTGTTGATGACAAACTAGCTGATACTAAATTAATGGATATGCCAGATTTTGCAGACAAATGTGATGCTGATTATTGGGGTGGCACGCATTGCCGGCTGGCTATTTTCGCCATTCACACGACAGACGGTACAGGTACCGGGCTCCCTACATTCATTTCACCAAATGATATTAATGGCGCATGGACGCTACGTGAGCTTTCAAGTCACGTTGGTAATATCACAGGTTCATTTTCACAAGCTGGCGGTACGCAGCATGTTTATCCAAAAGATGTATGTTTTGGCGTGGTATTGCATCACATTGGTTTTTATAACAGGTTCTGGACACCGCCATCAATGTCCGGAGCCTGTTTATTCCCGATGCCGAACAATGAAACCTGTTCGTTTAAAAATGCTTCTGTAGATATCCCTTTTGGTGATATTGCCAAAAAGAGTGCCGCGGGAGCAAAGGCAGAAAATAGCGTTAGTCTTTCCTGTACCGCAGCGATGAATATTAGTTTTCAGTCTGTTAATGGCACTAATAGCATTCCCTTGTCCAATGGTATGCAGGCAGGCTTAAAAATCAATAATAAAGAATTAAGTACGACGCACGCGGTTCCGTCGGGGATCAGTGCGCTGAAAATTACTGCAACACTTGAAGGCACGCCAACGGAAGGGGCTTTTTCTGGCTCAGCACCGCTGGTGGTGAACTATCAATAAGTGTTTCGGGAAAAATAAAATGAAAAAATTTATTATTTTCGGGTTTTGTTTGATCACCATGGTGATCATGACGAGCATTGCAGGTTGCAGCGCACGGGAAAATGTGTCGATCAAATCCCAACCCACTACAGAAAGAGAAAAGGTTTCGCCTGAGTCAGTAACAAATGAAGTGAGGTCGTCTTTATCTCCCCTTGCTCAGTGCAATCGCGATCTGGAATCCCTGCGCACCGTCAACATGACCGAATATCGCAAATATCTGGCGCAATACGACGGGCTAATGAAAAGTTCCGCCGGGTTTATGTCGGTGAAAGATGACGTCAGCCCGGAGGTGGCAGAGCTGGCCCGGCCGCGCTTCCAGTACGCGCTGGTCAACCTTTGTTATCGCATCAAGGGCGCGCTGGCCCAGACCCTGATTAACCAGGCTATTGACGTTCGCTAAGGATAACAGCCGTGCGCTGCTTCACTTCACATTTCAGACTGGTTGCCGTTGCTCTCTTTTTGATCCTGCCTGAGTGGGTTGCTGCGGGAACGATCTCTTCATCTGCCGCCGAGTCCCTGTTATCACAGCCGTCTGATGAAAGCTGGAGCCTCGAAGCGATGGTGGCGGCTCATCATCATGCTCAGTCAGCACCGCAACCGGCAACAAATGAAACGGAAACGGGCATTTCTAATCTGAAACAGCCTGGAAAAAGGAAAGAGCAGCCGGTTGCTGATTTAATTTTGCAGCGGCGGATAAATACACTGTCCAGCCAGCATAAAACAGATGTTGAAACCATTAAACAGCTGAACAAGCGACTGGAGGATGCCCTGGCACAGGCCAGCAATCATTCTGCAGCAGTAGCCAGCAGTCAACCTGCAGTAGCAGAAAGTGCCCAGGTAAAAAACCCCGCCTCATCCGAATCACCGGAGGTTGCCGCCCTGCAAGAGGCGTTACAACAAAGCCAGCAACAGGTTGCCAGGCTGAACGGTCAGATTAGCGATCTGAACACCGATCTTAAACAGCGGGAGGACAAGCTACAGTTGCTGACTGCTACGGATGTTAAACAGCGTCAGCAACAGCAGCAAAATATTAAGGCGCTTGAGCAAAAACTTTCAGAACGCGATCGGGAACTGTTGGTGTTAAAGCAAAATCTGGCGAAAAATCAGGTCGAGCTGATCCATAAAAACAATGCCCTGACCGGAAGTCAAAATACGGTCACAGAGCTTTTAAATTCTCTCAAACAGAAGGAACAGGCAGCCAGCGAGCTGGAACAGGCGCTTAACTGCCGCAGTGATGAGCTGAAACAAGCTGCCATCACGCTGGCAGAACTGCGTGAAAAAATGCACCAGCAAAACACGCCAGACCTGAAAAGCGCGGCGAACCGTCAGGCCTATATTGCCGGAGTGATGATGGCTAAAGGACTTCATGCCCGGCTGGATGACTGGCGCGATGCCGGTATCGATATTGATAATGTCACCTTCCAGGCAGGCATCAAAGATGGCCTGAGCACAGCCGTTCGCCTGAAGCCAAAAGAAGCCGGACGGGCACAGGCTGACTTTGTCAAAGCCGTACAGGTTGCTGTCGCGCAAAAGGTGATGCAGGGGGAGAGAAAAATTCGTTCGCTGGCGACAGGGCGCAAGCCGCTTAAATCGGCAAACGGCATTGTCTGGTATCGGGTACGCAACGGGAAAGCCGTGTCAGCGGGGCAGCCGGTCATGCTCTCGATGACTGAAGAGGTTGTCGACGGAACGGTTATCAGCCGGGTGCCTCCCATGATTTTACGTGCTGACGATGATATGCCTGCAATCGTTAAGGATGGTATGCGTTTGCCCGGCGAAGGGGGAGAGGTCGTTGCCTATGCCCTGGCCAAAACCGTCTATGGTGAACATCCTCTGCCGCCAGGCGTACGTCCTTATACGGTAATGGAATACCACCTGCGAGGAGAGAGGCTGCCTCAGCACAGTGTCTGAGCGGAACTGCATCACTGCTTACGTCTGCCTGTCCAGGTGAGTTTGAATGATGTGGTGTTGACCAGCCAAAATGCGCCTATCCTGATAAAACGCCTTTATTTTTAAACGCAGGCCTAAAGATGACAGTAAAGCGCGTAAATTATTTCATCGGTCTGGTGTCGGCTGTCGGCTGCCGACTGTAGCCAGCATTTTCGCGGCTGATAACCCTGAATCAGCGCCCGCATTGAGTTGCTGGAAACAAACCCGCGCGCATAACGCTGAATGAGACTCTGTCTGTTAAAACCGGGCCGGCTGCCGCCCGGTTATGCATAGTGATATCAGTGGTGAGGTATCAGTCTGTCGAAGGGCTTCATCTGATGAAGGGGGCCTCTCTTGCATAGCGTTGAGCGTGCCGGTGCGGACTGCATCATCATCTTCAGACGGCATGAAGTCAGCGAACTGCCGCTGCTGTTCAACCCTGTACCTCCATCTTCTTTGATTGATATTTTTGCATCGGTTAGTATCAATACCGGTACCAGCTTAAATGAACGCAATTTTTTAAAATCATACTGAATAGTTTACAGCCTGATGTTATTACTGTTGCGGTACATAATTTTAAAACGGCAGAAACCGTCATATTCTGCTGTTCAGGGCATACAGGGACCAGGTGACTGTCTCACGCGAAAGCGTTGGTCATTGTCCTGAAGAACAGGCCACTTTGCCGCCTGTCTTAACTCAGGAAGAACGCTGCAGGCAGAGAAAATACCGTGATCGCGGTCGTAGAATTTAACCGTAAGAGTATCCGGTTTCAACGGGTCGGTTTAAAACGCAAAAAATAGATCCTATCTTTGTTAATCATGGATTCGAAGAGGAATGATGTACATCATCGAAGAGGATTTCTTTTACGATGAAGCCAATAACGCTATCTGGCATCGTTTAAGTGAAAATGAAAAAACACAACTTCCGCTGACAGCCTCACGAATACTGTGCTTGTTGCTGGAAAACCGGGGTAAGGTCATGAGCCGGGAGCATATTTTTGATGAGATATGGAGCAATTACGGTGCTAATGCGTCCAATAATACCTTGAATCAGTATGTTTCCTTGCTCAGAAAAAAATTTGAGCAACTTGGTTTTCAAGGTGAGTTGATCAAAACAATAACCCGCGCGGGCTTTTTAATGCCTGAAGATCTGAAGGTTCAGCAGCTGGGTGTCGTCGGGAAGCCGGTAGCCATTGAGAATAAAAAGCCGGGTAAAAAGATTATTATAACCTCTGTTGTCTGTTTACTGGCCATTACGATAATCGGTTACGCATTCATCAATCGTGGTGGATGGGATAAAAGTAATGTTTTCAAAATAGGTAGTGTTGGGCGTTGCAATGTTTATATGCTTTATCAAAACTCGCCTGAAACCGCTGAGGTTAAATTAAGGCTTGCTAAAGAGATGATAGATAAATATGCGCCTTGTATCGGTAATGATGTATATATTTATCATCCTTCCGATGAGGTTATTTTAAATGGCCAGGGTGCAGCATTTATAACCCGGTGTACTTATCAGAAAGATGGCAGTCAAAAATTCGCAGGATGCTATGATGTTTATGAATTTCCAAAGGCTTAGGGCTGTATTTGTCGTAATTATTATTCTGGCGATTACTCTGGTATTTCTTGCGTTGAAGAAAATAAATAATACAGTTGATTGCGTATCAACATTCTATACTGTACCGAATGATGGTGTATGGGAATACTTAAAAGGCACTATGTCCGTTACTTTTTCCAGCAAAGGGCAGGGCAATGTTATGTTTTCCGGCGAAGCGCGTAAAACTGCAGAGACAGGTAAGATATTTTCATTCGAAAGATTTATGCATTTTTCTTTTGAAAAAACTGACCAGAAAAATTATGAGTTGCGCAATGTTGTAGTCTCTAAATATAAAGGCGATGATCTCGATGATGCCGTTTTCACTAAATATATCTACTCGCATACATCTGAGCAGACCGACCACCTGGTTGTTGTTAAACAGAACAACGGCTATCTCATCGGTAATATGGTGGGGCCCCGACATTTATGCGTTAAACGGTAAAGCCATTCAATCAGACCAGCCTGATGCATCAGTAGTCTGAACCGGCAACCGCTAATGAGCAATGCTGTATTGTTCACTCCTCTTTGCCCTACCAATTCAGGAATGCATACTTCCAGAGTTTTATGCTGCTTAATATTATATAAGTGGATTATAAAATTATATTTTAATCGATGTGAAATATAATGAACTGACATGGCCGTTGGCGAGACATAATCGCTCTCATCACCGATACCGTTCGTTACCTGTTGATCTCACCATTTCAAGCATTGTGATGAATCGGTACGAATTTGAGAGGCTCTGGAAAATGAGAAATGCTAGCGTTCGCCATCACATTAATAATTTAGTTATTCCTGACTTTTGGGACGGTAATATCAGAAATAACATCAGATACCTGTCAGATGAAAAGACCGGCAGTGAGTATTATCTGAAACCCCGTATGAATATCTCCTCTGTGGAGATTGATAAAGTAATGATGATTGCCGGCAATGATTACGCCGTGATGGGCGTGCGGCATGTTTTAGCTAATAATCACTCTGTACATCTCAAGGTAACGTCTAAAGAAGCAGAGATTCAGCCTGTAGTTGATGAGTTTAGACCAAAGGTGGTTATATGGATGTTTAACTCCGCTAATGAGTTTTATGAAAGTATTACAGATATTTTGAATGTCCGGAGAAATCATAATAAAATTAAACAGATTATTATTAGTGAGGAGTTGCCTGCCACTTTTTGCGGCGAGGATGTTATTGTAGAAGGGGTTTCATTAATTCCCTCTACAGTGAGCGTTCAGCAATTGGCGGAGATGATTTCATCATGCCTTGTACAAAAACAATTTAAGCATTTTTTTGTCAGGAAATGGATGAGTAAACGGCAGTTTCGGGTTATGGCGGAACTGGGGAAAGGCAAAAAAACCAGTGATGTATCGCGTGTGTTAAATATTGATTGCAAAACAGTCCTCGCCCATAAATATAAAGCCGTCAATAAGCTCGGCATCAGCAATCGTAAAGAAGAAGCCTGGGCTATGCGGGCGATAACACAACTGTATACAGCCATACCCTGTCTGGAGAAATTATGTAGAAGAACCGCCGGGTGCTGATTTTTTAACAGACTTTACTGATAATGATAAATATTCTGGCAATAAAATTATATTAATTACCGGCAGGTTTTTGGCTGGTGGGTGGATAGCTGAATATTGTATGCTGCACTGCTCATCTGAACACGCGGCGATCAGGTGCGAAATTGTTTGAGCTTTCTGTAATCATAACTAACCTGGCATAGATAAACTGGCGCAGAACAGCCAGCTTCAGAAGATGCTGGTGACGGTTTAATAACGCGGTGGCGTTATGAGCGTCAATCTTTAAATGCCACAACACGAAAAAAATATGCCCGATGTTTATTATCGCTTTCCGCGCTTAAGGCAACTTAACATCCCAACTGAACTGAAAAATGAAGATAATCCGGAAGATGCAACGAAAATGGGCAGCGGAGTTGAAGCTGTTTTGTCTCTCACGCGGCGCATTTACGCTGGCTCTCATAACACTTTACCTGTTTTTTATTCTGCCGATTTATTTTGAAAATAATGGCGGAACAGGGCTGGAAATGCCTCAGAACATCCTTGCATGGAGTGTGATGCTTTTGTGCATTTTATCTGCTCTCCTGAATGTGTTGCGAACCGGAGAGATCCTGATATCACGTTTCATGTTCATCGCCTTTTTGGCAGTAGCTATGCTGTTGCTGCCGTGGTTCTGGACATCATCAGTTTTGTGGCGAGAGCATGCCGTGCCACGTCTGGCAGGAATCGCTGGAGCGCTGCTATTTTGTCTGGCTCTCTGTCAGGTGAGCCTAACGTCGTCTAAGCGACGCATTTTACTTGCTTTGGTGGTTTTATCTTCTCTGCTGCAGGCTGGCGAAGCCATGATGCAGGCCTGGTTGCCGGAGATCGCCCTGCGTTTGATGGATTTTTATGGCACTTCACCCTATGGCATTTTTCAGCAGCGTAACCTGCTGGCAAGCTGGCTGGCTACGGGCGCAGCAGTAACGCTCTATCTTGCGCTTACCGCAACCACACGCAGAAGCACATTTGTTTGGCTACTTCCCTCGTATCCGCTATGCGCGGCGATAACGCTTAGCCAAAGCCGTACCGGGATGATCGGTGTGATTTTATCCATGCTACTGACCGGATTTGCCGACTGGCGACGCCAGCCGCGAATCGATCCTAAAGCGGCTTTGTGGAAAGGCGGGTTAATTGTCTCGTTAGCAGGATGCTGTTCAGCCATTGGCTTATGGGCAATGCCCGCAGGGCAGCACGCCGATTTGATACACCAAAAATCTACTGTTGAACGTGTTCTGATGCTTGAAGCGACCGCTGAAATGATTGGACAGCATCCGTGGGCCGGCAGCGGATTGGGTAGCTTCGAAGCGCAATTCCCACTGGCGGTAGTGACCCTGGGTTTAGTACAAAAGAGTGACACTGTTACTCACCCGCATAATGAAGCGTTGTATGTCTGGGCCGAAGGCGGAATCATTGCCATGGCAGGCTTGCTGTTATTGGCCGGTATCTGGATATGGCCACTCATCCTGCGGCTGCGTGACTCACTCTATCTGGATAAGTCTGGCTGGCTGTTACCACTGACGGGTCTGCCTGTCGTGATCCACATGATGCTGGAGTATCCACTCTATCTTTCAACACCTCATCTCATGCTGCTGCTTGTATTGTTTCGTATAAGTTTACCCGACTCAGTTCTGCAGCCTGTCAACGTATCCCGCTTTGGACGTGCAGTAACGATTCCGTTTTTGTTGGGTGGTTTGGTGATTCTTGTTGGGCTGAAAGCAGGTTTTATTACGCAATCGATGCTGACCCAGGCCGAAGCGGAGATGAATCAGGGATCGCTACCCACGTTACCGATGGCGAGCTGGCGAACAATGACGCAGGCAGAACGGCTGGACTACGATCAACACCTGCTGATAGCCAATACGCCTGGATTTTTGCAAAGATCTCAGGCGATAGGGGAATTTTACATCTGGGGAGAAAAGTGGCTCGCGGTTCATAACAACCCTGAGGTCACTGCAGCAATGATGATCATTGCGCAACGCCGGGGAGACCACACGACTTATGAACGTCTGCGCGCCAATGCAGCACGTGTGTTCATCCATGATGAACGATTTATGCAAGGGCATGAATAATAAACACTGAATGAACTTTAACGGTAAACATCGGGGCTGATCCGCAGGTAATCTGCTCGTCTCTTGCAAAGCGGACGTCCGGAATGGTTTTTTGACCTATAACGGATACCCTGCCGCTTCAACAGGAGGACCGTTAGTCTTGAGTATCAGAAATAATACAGGTCAGTAAGTAAGAGCGGCTTTCCCTTCTACCTTTTGTTACAAGTCCTTTTTTAATGGCTTGTTCTGCATTGTAAATTTTACGGGCAGACTCTGATGAAGTTATTTCACTCGGTTCCTTAGGCGTAAGGGTGGTACATGATGCATAAATTTTCCGCAGGAGTCCGTTATAGCCTTCATCCTCCTGCAGAATTCTTCTTGCCTGATCGGGTTTAATAAAATCTGCTTTCATTCATAGCAGCGGCTGGATTACTTAACGTTCCGGATAAGCGATCTACCTGGACTGGTTCTTTAACCGTAAAGCGACCAGTCCGCACCGGATAGATGCGGCGGCGCGCGCTGAATATCTGCGCCTTTATCAGCAGCCCGGCGCGCTGCCGGGCGGTTGAGCAGTCGGCCGGCCAGTCAGAATCACCAGCGCGCGCAGGCCGGGAAGCTGGCGCTGCCGTTACTGGCGGTCAGTGCCGATCGGGGGTCGATTCCGGATATGGCGGCACCATTACGCGCGGTGGCGCACCAGGTCAGCGGTGCGGTTATCGGGGAATGCGGGCACTTTATTCCCGACGAACAGCCGGAAAAACTGGCGGAAATATTAACGGATTTTTTTACTCACTGATCCGCTGAGCGGGTAACCGTGGCAGTGTGTCTGCCGTATCGCCTCAGGCCGCCAGCGGCAGGCTGGCGGCGCTAAGCGGGACTGCTGATATCCTGATGCTGATTAAACAGGCTCAGGGTCGGTCCGGTTTTGAGCTGTTTTCTTCAGCCAGAAAATCTTTCTCATCAGCCCGGCAGAGGACGAAAATTCTGTTCTCCTTCAATAAATCGCTGCTGACGTAAATGTGCTTGTCAATTAACGCTAACCTGCCATGCTGGGCCCCTTTTACCGGGGATGGCCCTAATGTGTATTCATGAGGTTCGCTAAATTTCAATGCCCGTTCTGCGGTGACAGGAAGTTTACCTATTCTCTCCTGTCTGACATGAAGAAAGGTGCTCACGGAGCAGTCTGTTTTGGATGCGGCAGGCCGGTAACCGTGGCAAATTTTCAGAGGCTTACGCTGGTCAAAAAATAGCGTAATCCGACAGAGGTTTTGTTAATTATTTTCAGCCAGTGAACCAGTGAAAATGGTTAATCAGCGTTTCCTCAACCTGATTAACTGCCAAATATAGGTTTTATAGAGTATTTCCCATGAAAAACGTTGTGTTAAGCATGCTTGCCAAAATCTCTAAAATTGATGCGGCAACCAAACAGTTAACTGCCCGCGTCGAGGCTCAATCGCTTCTGATCAGCGCGCTGGTGCTTGCAGTGAGTAAGCAGGGCGGTGTGACTGAAATGATGGAAAGCGCCGGAAAGGCCATCAATACCATTATTGAGTCCGTGGATACCGATGAGGTGCTGAAATCGGATGCGGCCATTCTGCTGCACGAACTGCAGGACTTACTCATGATGGCCCGGACTGTTGATGGTGCCGCGGCTGAAATCGATCAGGATGGGCTTTCTGACATCACCGGCGTTTCTGCTGCAGAGGATGTGCAGCGTAAAAACGAGCAGTAGCCGGATACCTGCCGGGCTAACCGCCGCTTATTACTCCCGCAATCTCTGTACCAACGACTATCAACGTTTCCCGGGGAGAAGCCCCGGGAAACGAGCCCGCGTAGTGTGCACGCCATTAAGCATTACGACGGTTACGTACTTGGCCGTGCCACATCCGGTAGCAGGCAACCTGGGTCAGCAGACAGAACCTTCTGCGCGGTAGCGTATCAACAGGTTGCTGCACCAACCATAATCTGCCTGTGCTACTCCGCTTCCGTCCCGACCGCTTTACTCACACCCTATTGGCCGTTGCCCGCTTATAACACCTCTCCGGCCGGTTTAACTCAGCAGATCGCATTGGCAACTGATGCCGGAACGTTCAGCGCCTTAGTAAATATCAGCGCTAAGGCGATGATCGATAACCGGTTCCACAGACCAGCAAGAGCCTCGTGGCGATCCGTGACGGGCATCATGGCAGGAAGGATCTTAAAGCCGCCTGTCAGAGTATTTTTTGGCAGGCCAGTAAGCGTCTGGCATAGTTAAGGCTGAATCGCTTTACCCTGCTCATCAAGCAGATCGGTCAGGAGTGCCGTGCCATCGCTCCCGACGCGGAATGCCCCGTAACGTGCCTGCGCGAAACGCTCGCCATGGCCTTCCTGAAAGAACCAGGCGTTGGTGCCGACGGTCAGCGAGCCAGAATGTTGATGGTATTTCACCCGTAGCTGATTCGCCTGCAGAGGCTCACCGTGATCAAACCGGGCCTGAGTCGCATGACGCTGCGCATCGAGGTCAACAATAAGCGTCCCGCTGGTGGGCAGGCAGGGCGCTGACAGGGTCGCGCCGCAGGTCTCAGCCTGCTGATACAACCTCAGTTCCAGAGGTCGGGTCAGGGCATAATTCAGTGCCATGTAATCACCCTGCATCAGGGATCGCGGGTCAACCGGCGCAAGGGGTAAAATCATGACCGCGCCCTGTTTCAGCACCTGCTCTTTTTGCCAGATGCTGACATTGACGGCCACCAGCGCCAGCGCTATCACTGCGCCTGCCAGCCATCGGCTCTGTTTACGCATTCTCACTGGCACCTCCGATCGGTGCGGGTAACACTTTTTTGACTCCCCATACCAGCCCCAGTAAAACCAGACCACCGACCATCAGCAGCAGGGATTTTTGCAGCAGAGTAACCGCCAGGAAGTAATACCAGCCAATGACATACAGCATCATGAAACCGCCACTGACCACCAGTAATCCCTGACTTCCCTGATAACGCGCCATCAGAATCAACCACAGGCCCAGTCCAATACCCGGTGCATAGAGGGCGACAGCCCCGCAGATCAGGGCGGCGGGCAGTGTGATAATCGAAAACAGCGACTGGCCATTCCTTTTCTGACTGAGTGCACTCAGCACTAAGCCTGCCGCGATCCCTGTGCCTGTCGCAGACTGAAGCGTAGTCAACTGCGCAGTTGACCAGATGAAATCCGTGAGATACGCCGCGTTTATCCCGAGGAAACTCAGCAACATCAGACCAGCCGGGATGCCATACAGCAGGGGATGTACCGCGTCAGCGTACGGCCCTGCCTGTAACCTCAGCTGATGACTGACGATCCACAGCCACCAACACGTTATCGCCGCCACCACTCCGCAAACAGCAAGGCGGCCAGCCGTCGGCGACAGGGACAGCCGGGCCAGAGAATGGCCCGCCAGCACCAGAAAAAAGGTCAGGGCAGTGATGGCCATAAATCGATAAGTGCGGTCGGGCATAGCCACCGCCATCGCGGCCAGGATCGGCACTGCACACAGTGAACTGAGCATAAGGAAGCTGACATCATTGCTGTGGATTTGCAGCAGAACGCCGGATATCAGCCCGCAGGTCGCCGCAATTGCCCATGCCAGCCCGAGGTGATGTTTACCGTCACGCTGACTGCGCAGCAGGCCGCGCGCAATGACGGCGAGCAGCAGTGAAGGAAGAATAAGGGTGGCGGCATTCGGTTGGTCGAGTAAGTCAGCGGTATAGAGCAGCAGTATCAGCAGTAACAGAATGATGATCGCTGCGATCCAGCCACCGACGCTTAGCGCCAGCCTCAGATACCAGGGCAGGTCGGAGGCGAGATCGCGTTGCTGAATTTCTTCAATCTGCGAGGCGCTTAGCAAACCCTGCTGACGCAACGTGTCTGTCAGTAAAGTCAGCCTGGCCGGAACCCGATCGATCGGCTCCTTTTCAACCATTTTGCGTTGCCACTTCAGCAGGATAGAACCATTTACCGCCAGCCAGAATGCCATCAGGGCACCGGTCAAAAACAGATCGCCCGTATCGTAGGCGTAAAGAAATAACCGCATGATTAGCGCACAACCAACAACAGTCAGACTGGCGATGCCCAGCGTCAGCATGCAGAGATCCTGATAGCGGTAACGGTACAGGTAATAACCTGCCAGCAGGGTGATCGCCCAGCCGACCGTGATGTAAGTAAAGTGGTTGTTACCGTCCCAGTCAGAAATGTTCCCGGCCACGATGGTGGTCAGCAGCAGCAGTAAAAATCCAGCCATCACCCGTGAGAACCAGCGACTTGCCAGCCAGCTCTCAGGATGATGCGTTATCGCCCGCCAGGCCAGCGCTTCCCTGATAATCAGGCAGGCGGCCAGCAGCGCCAGATATCCGTGAAGCACTGCCGACGGGAGTCGGGTGAAGCTGTCAGACACGGCGAGATCCAGCAGTGAGGTCGGCATCGTGGTGTAATAGAGCTGGAACGCCAGGTTAGCGACCAGCCAGCTGCAAAACCACAGGCTGTTTTGCCGGGCAATCAGCGCCAGCGGCAGAAGAACGCATAACCAGGCCCGGAATAGCTCCCAGCTGTCAGCCCCGATCTGATAAATCTGCCCATAAAGCGCAAACAGGGCACCGAAACTTAACCCTGCTGCCAGCAATGCGCTGAGTGCCAGCGTGCTGTACCAGCGCCACCAGACCACAACCGCCAGCGCGACAATCAGCAGTTCAGCCAGGGCAAATTTCGCCATCTTCGGCAGCCACGCCCAGTTCCAGGCAATAAAGAACACCGATCCGGCAACCAGTGACAGTAATCCCAGACAGCAAAGAACCGGGATAAGAAACTGACGCCATTGAGCATCTGACGGTCTGATACCACAAAAAGCATAGATGCGCTGGCAGGTCTCCGGGGTCAGGCTTCCTCCTTTCACCAGTGGTGCAGTCTGACGGCAAAGATACTCTGCCGTGCGTGACGGCATACCGGTTATGCCCTCGGGTGCAATCTCCCTCATACTTTCCCTGCCTCTGTTTGCGGAGTTACTTTTAATGTTAACGACGGGTCTTCCCTGCGATCAATCCGCGTGTCGGTGAGTAACACTCTGCTGAGCGGCAGAGCCGCGGATAAGTTTGCTGAATAAATGTAATCATCTTTTCGCGGACATAACAGCGTCAATCAAAGGCGACTGGTGGACCCGGATTGCAGGATGATTCAACAAACCTCTTCTGCATGCCGGGAATCATACCGCAACTGAGCCTGCTCCATTTCCGCACCATGTTTTAGCGCCCATCCATACAGCGCACTAAAAGGCTCCTGAAGCGTCTGTGCCAGTGATGTAAGACTGTACTCCACACTCACCGGCGAAGTCGGCAGTACCTTTCGATGCACCAATCCATTGCGCTCAAGCCGTTTAAGCGCATCAGACAAGGCTTTGTGCGTAATCCCATCCAGTCGGCGACGGAGTTCATTGAAGCGCACGGGTTCACTACAAAGTACGGTGAGAATTAAAATTGACCATTTATTGGTGATGTTCTCCAGCACCGGTCGGGTTTTTCCTATTTCTGTCAGGTCATTACTCTCAATTTGAGCCATAGCGATATATTCCTCGATACCTGATATAAACAAAGTGCGTAATTGTTATTAAGTATAAAAATTATATCATCTGTTTTCCATCCCGACAGGAGTGAGCAGATGCGTAGATTAGAGAATAAAGTTGCCCTGATACTCGGCGGAGCAAAAGGCATTGGTCTGGCTATCAGCCAGCGATTTGCCAGTGAAGGTGCAACGACCTGGCTGACCTCGCGCCGAAATGAAGAGTTAGAAGCAGCCAGCCACACCATAAAGGGCACCGCCAGGCCCGTTCGTGCTGATGTCAGCCAGATAAGCGAACTGACGCGGATAGTTGATGTAATCAGGGCAGAGTCTGGCCAGATAGATGTGCTGGTCATCAATGCCGGAATGGCGGAATACTCGACGATTGATGACGTCACCCCGGCACATTTTGATGCTATTTTCGGCCTGAATGTGCGCTCACCGCTTTTTGCTATGCAGGCAGCACTTCCCCTGATGAAGAAGGGCGCGAGCGTCGTTTTGATCGGGTCGATTGCCGATGTGATTGGCACGCCGGGATATGGCGTATATGGCGCCAGTAAAGCAGCACTTCGTTCTTTTGCCCGCACATGGACAAAAGAACTCTCCGCCCGTGGCATTCGAATAAATGTTGTCGCCCCTGGCCCCATCGATACGGAAATGATGCTTGCGGCCTCTGAAGAGCTACGTAATGGGATAATCAGCACCATTCCCTTATCAAGAATGGGCAGACCTGAAGAAGTTGCCAGTGCTGCACTATTCCTCGCAAGCGATGAAAGCAGTTATATAGCCGGAGCAGAAATCTGTGTGGATGGGGGGATGACGCAAGTATGATCAATGACGTTCAGTTTTATTAACACCAGAGAAAGGCTGAATGAGAGACGAACCGGGCTATTACCCGGTTTTTATCTTTCGCCAAAGCGGGTCGCTGTCAGTGGCTAGGCAGGCAGAGGTCCGGACGCGCGATATGAATCGACCAGGGCATCGAAAAGCGAAATATCCGCGCGACTTCTGGCCAGAAGCTGGGCACCGACAATAGCGGCGAAAATTGCACGTGCTCTGGATTCACTCTCACCTGATTCGCACACCTTTGCAGCCACCAGAAGTTTACTAAGCCATGCAATGTTTACTTCAGCAAATTTCTGAATTTCATTGGTCATTTCAACGGGTAAAGTATCGGTTTCAGCGCCCATAAAACTGCCCAGGCAGAGACGATTGTCGGCCTCAAGCGATCTTCGGAAGATTTCAGGAAAGCGATGCAGCGCGTCAAGCGGGGACGGGCTTTCTGATTCGATCATCTCCAGCGCGAGCGCGCCGTCCTCCCAATATCGTCTGGCAACGGCAATACCCAGATCGGCTTTGCTGGGAAAATGGTAGTAAATACTCGCCGCTTTGATACCAACAGCTTCCGCGAGATCGCGGAAATTCAAACCATTGTAGCCCTGCGATTGGGCAATTTTTTTGGCCGCCAACAAAATGGCTTCCTTAGAATTGACGCTCATCTTTGTGCCTTTCGTCCAGGGACGATCTCTTCAATAAAGAAGGCTATTTTACAGCAAATACCTACCGTGTGACAGGTAGATTGTCAGGCAGAGCACTGCGTTCACTGCGACCAGGGTGCTCAGGCAGACGCCGTTCCTTCATGGTTCAGAAAGCGGCATCGCCAGCCGATACTACCGGGATCACCAGGGTTACCGGGAAAGTCAGGGGATGGCGATCCCGGCGTACCGGCGTTTTCATTGAGAAGCTATTACCGGGCTGGCGAATCCAGCTCAGGAATGCCGCTGCTGCGATCGGCGTAGGCCGCCTGGAAAGCAGGACGTTTTGTCCAGCGCTGCCAGTACGCATCCAGGAACTCAAAACGCTCGTCCAGTGGTGTGGCATTGACCGGGAATTTCGAGAAGGCGATGGCGGTTGCCAGCGTAATGTCCGAGAAGGTCGGGGCATCGCCGCCGAGCAGCCATTCGCGGCCGTCTGACAGATGACGATTGACCAGTGCGGCGTGAGCCAACGCTTCCTTACGGCAGTGTTCGCCCCAGGCCTCATTTTTGGTCAGTTCCAGCTTGAAGCCGAGGCCGGTATGCAACACGTGGAATGCTGTAACGATGCGGTACAGGATGTGCACCCAAACCCGGTTATCCCACATGTTATCCAGACCCTGTTCCAGTGCGGTCTCTCCCATGATCTTACGACCGGGATACTCCTGGTCAAGATAACGAACGATGGCAGCCGTTTCGGAAATATAGCTACCGTCAGCCAGTTGCAGAGTGGGCGTTTCGCCCCACGGGTTCATATTCAGATGACGCCAGCCACGCTGTTCTCCCACAGGGGACATATCATAAATGGTTTCGGCAAAATGGTCAGCGATGCCTTTTTCGTGCATGAACAGACGCAGACGCTGTGGGTTCGGAAAGGCTGAAGGCGAAGTGAAAAGCTGAAGTTTAGTTGTCATGGTCGGCATCCTGAAAGTTGGGGTTGAGTTGCCTAACAAACGTTAGGTAGATAAACCTTAGCTGGCGATTCGATGTGCGTCAATACCTATCTAACACTTGTTAGGTAAAAATTTTATGTGCCGTCCCGTTTGCTACGTTATTTCAGCGTCTGCCTGGCTGAAGGCGGGGGCAGAATGACGCCAGATGGTCGAGTGAATGAATGACGGGTCAGGTCGAATGCACACGGATGTTCAGGTGAGTGGCATGAGGTGAGGTTAACGCGATAGCTGATGCAGACTATACGATGCCGCAGAGGCACCGGCGGGGATGAGGCAGGGTCGGCTTACAGCGAACGATGGCCTGAACCGCTCGGTTTTCGCTTACTGCTGATCCGAAACCCGTTTTAACGGGTACGCAGGCCGAATCAGCGGAATTAATTTCAGACACGCATCGCTGCTTTTACCGTGTCCACGAACAGTCGCAATGCAACAGGCATATGGCGATTTTGCGGAAAGTAGAGAGCGATACCCTGCGACGCAATCGTCCAGTCTTCCAGTAAAGTAATCAGCCGCTTCGTGTCGAGAGCCTGCCGGGCGTAGGGCTCTGGCACATGGGCCACAGCTAATCCTGCGACAGCCGCTTCCACCATTAAAGCGCTGCTGTCGAGGGTCAGGCTGCGCGGCACATCCAGCGCAAACTGTTGCTCATGCTGCTGATATTCCCAGTGATAACGTTTGCCGCCAGGCAGACGCTGGCGCAAACAGGCATGTTGCATAATATCCTGCGGATGCGCGACTTCGGGCCGATCTGCCAGGTAACCGGCCTGCTGGCGATCCTGACTGAGCGAGAAATGCAGCGTCGGCACCCGCAGCAACCAGTCCGTATTGACGGTTCTCATCATCGGGATGGCCTGCACTTAGTGAGCAATCGCGCGCAGAGTGGCAGAGTCCGGTCCCATAACGCGGCAGGCCAGCGGATAAGGCGAGTAGGGGCTTAACACCCGTTGTGTCAGCCGGACGCATGCTTCTGGCACCAGTCCGTGAGCCGCTGCATCCCGCGCTGGCCTGCGCGGTGGCTGAGCCGCTCAGCAAAGTAACGCTGCTTAGTTGCGGGCATTTTATTGCCGACCAACAGCCGCAAAAATTAGCGGAATATTTACAGGCATGTTTAATTCAACTGTCCGGTAACCGGCTTTCATCACCATATAAGTAGTGAAAGTAATGTCATCTGGCGGATTATTAATATTATTGCTGATCTGCCCGATTCTCATTCAATCTTCCTGAGGTTATTTCTATCTCATTGATTTTAAAACGTCTGCGACCGGCTTTTGCGCGTTGCTTTCTGCGTCATGCTGTGAATAAATAAACGGTCGCAAACACCAGAAATCATGATCACATAAAAAAAGAGTCTGCATTACGATGCCGACCCAATATTGCCGGGGCTGCTATGAATCAGGATAAAGCACTGCTGGCCAGAGAAATAAAAGCCAGAACGGAACAACTGGAATCGCATTTAGTGGCGATTCGACGCGATATTCATGCCCACCCGGAATTAGGCTTCGATACGCTGCGTACCGCCAGCCTGGTAACACAACAGTTACAGGCGCTGGGGCTGACGCCACAAACCGGCATCGGCCGCAGCGGCGTGATGGTGGATATCGACGGCGCTGAGCCGGGGAAAACCCTGCTGCTTCGCGCCGATATGGATGCGTTACCGATCCACGAACAGACCGGGCTGCCTTTTGCCAGCGTCTGGCCCGGCAAAATGCACGCCTGCGGGCATGACATTCACACCGCCACCCTGCTGGGCGTAGCAGCGATTCTGCCGCATTATCGTCAGCAGCTAAAAGGGAAAGTCAGGCTGATTTTCCAGCCCGCCGAAGAGACCCCGGACAGCGGCGCGCAGGCGATGATCGCTGACGGTGCGGCGGAGGGCATCGACTGGGCGATTACTCTGCACAATAAGCCTGAACTGGCAGCCGGTGAAATAGCGTTAACCCGCGGCGCCAGTACCGCGTCCAGTGACGAATTTGACGTGACGGTGCATGGCGTTTCAACCCACGCCGCGCGCCCGCACATGGGCAGCGATCCGATTATTGCCACCGTGCATCTCATCAGTCAGCTACAAACTATCATCTCGCGCGAACGCGATCCGGCCCACTCGGCGGTGTTAACCATCGGCCACATTCAGGGCGGCACCACCCACAATATTATTCCTGACAGCTGCCTGTTTCAGGGCACTATCCGCACCAAATCGCCTGCGGTACGTGCCGACATGGAAGCGGCATTCAAACGGATGTGTGAGGGCGTGGCGCTGGCGCAAAATGTGCGCGTGGAGGTTAACTTCCAGCGTGGCGTACCACCGCTGATGAATGACGATCGGCTAATCGATGCGCTGGAGCAGATTCTGTCGCACCAGTTCGATAAGCCGATTATCGCGCAGCCCAGCGACAGCTTTGGTGCCGAAGATTTTTCGCTGTTTACCGAACGGGCGCCGGGTTGCCAGATCCACATCGGGTCTGCCACGCCGGGCCGTGACGATCATCTGCACAATTCCGACTATCAACCGGATGAACGCAGCATTGCCGCCGGGACGCAGGCGCTGACCCGCCTTGCGATTGATCTGCTCTCTTAATAAAAAAAATGAGGTTTCTATGATGATGCACAACCGTCTGTTTGCGGCTTCCCTGACCGTGGCATTACTGGCGGCGTCTGCTGTCAGCCAGGCAAAAGATTTTGGCACCCTGAAATTTGCCACCGAGGCGGCTTATCCCCCGTTTAACCAGACCACTCCGAGCGGCAAAATCGTCGGCTATGAGCCGGATATGGTGGCGGAGCTGGCTAAGCGCGCCGGTTTCAAATATGAAATCATTGCCCAGAAATGGTCCGGCATGATCCCAGGCCTGATCGACGGTAAATATGATGCGGTCATTGATGCCGTTACCGTTACCCCCAAGCGCGCCGAAGCGATCGATTTTACCCATCAGTACACCGTCAGCGTCTCCAGCTTTGTGACCTCTAAAACCTCGCCGCTGGCAACCCTGCCAGGCAGCGGCACGGTGGTCACGGCCGATGATGAACCGGGCATGAAAAAAGCGATTGAGGATCTGAAAACCAGCTTTAAGGGCAAAACCATCGCGGTGCAGGTCGCCACCATTCAGGCTGACTTCCTGCAAAAATATCTCGGCGATGTTGCCACTATCCGTACCTATCAGGCGGGCCCGGAGACCTTCGCTGACCTGATGAATGGCCGGGTTGATGCGGTAATGGCGTCACGCACCAACCTCAACGCCTTTGTGAAAAAACATGCTGAGGCGATCAGCAGCAGCGGCTACGGCTTCTCTGGCGGCGTACTGGGTGCCGGCTCAGCGATTGGCCTGCGTAAAGGCAACAGTGAACTGCAGCAGGTGCTGAACCAGGCGCTGGAATCGATGATCAAAGACGGCACGCTGAGCAAACTGTCGATGAAATGGTTCGGCGAAGACGTCGCACCCAAAGCGTAACCGCTGATGTTGATGAATATTGACTGGCAGATACTTGGCTTTGGCGACGAAGGGTGGGGCGGTGTGCTGCTTAACGCCGCCGCCGTCACGGTCAGCGTCTCGCTCTGTGCCTGGCTGCTGGGGGCGGTGCTCGGCAGCGTACTGTGCTGGATGCAGATTGCCGGCTCGCGCTGGCAGCAACGGCTGGCGGCCAGCTACATTACCCTGTTTCGCGGCGTGCCGGAATTGCTGGTGATCTACCTGTTCTATTTTGGCGGACGGCAGGTGGTATCGACCGTCGGCACCGCGCTGGGCTTCCAGGGGCCGTTTGACGTGAACGGCTTTGTGGCAGGCGCGATTGCCATCGGGCTGATCTCCGGCGCCTACCAGAGCGGTGTGTTTCGTGGCGCCTTTTACGCCATCCCGAAAGGCACGCTGGAAGCGGCAACGGTCACCGGGATGGGGCGCTTAATGATGTTCCGCCGCATTATCGTCCCGCAGGCGTTGCGTACCGCACTGCCGGGAATGGGTAACCAGTGGCAATCGGTGATCAAAGAGTCGGCGCTGGTGTCGGTGACCGGGCTGGTGGAAACCATGAATCAGGTGTCAACCGCCGCCAACTCCACGCAGATGTCGTTTTTCTTCTACAGCGTCGGCGCGGTGATCTACCTGATCATTACCACCTGTTCTGACATGGTTTTCCGCTACGTGGAAAAATTTGCGATGCGCGGTCAACAGCGCGTAAAGGAATAAGGAGTCCACGTGGATATCACTTTTTTACAGCAAACGCTGCTGGCACTGCTGAAAGGGCTACCGCTGACGATTAACCTCGCCCTGTTGTCGCTGCTGGGCGGCGGCCTGCTGGCGCTGCTGCTCAACCTGCTGCGCATGACGCGGGTCGGCAGCCTGTTCTGCCGTTTCTATGTCTGGCTGTTTCGCGGTACGCCCCTGTTGATTCAGATTTTCATGGTCTATTACGGACTCGGCAGCTTACCTGCGGTGCGGGAAAGTCTGTTCTGGCCGCTGCTGCGCGATCCATACTGGTGCGGGTTACTGGCGTTGATCCTCAACGATGCGGCCTACACCTCTGAAATTCTGCGCGGTGGACTGCGCGCCGTCAGCCAGCAGTCGCTGGAAGCGGCAAAGGTTTCGGGTATGGGGTCATACAAAATCTTCACCCGGATTACCTTACCGATCGCCATTCGCCAGGCATTACCGGCTTACAGCAACGAAATAATCTCGATGATCAAAGCCACCTCGCTGGTCAGCACCATCAGCCTGATGGAGATGACCGGGATTGCCGATTCGATTGTCTCGTCAACCTTTCGGGCGCTGGAAGTGTTCCTCAGTGCTGCGGTTATCTACCTGATACTGACCATGCTGGTCAGCAAAGGCGTATCGATGCTGGAACGTCGTTTATCACCTTACTATTTTGGAGCGCGTTCATGACGGCACCGACTATCATGCTGAGTCATCTCAGAAAGAGTTATGCGGGACATGAAGTGCTGCACGACATTAGCCTGACGGCGCAGGATGGCGATGTGATTTCGCTGATCGGCGCCAGCGGCTCCGGCAAAAGCACCCTGTTACGCTGCATCCCGTTCCTTGAAGTGCCGCAGGCCGGGGAGATCGCAGTGGGTGAGGTGACGGTCACGCTGGATAATGCTGATGAAAAACTGAACCGTGAGCAGCGTCGCCGCATCAAACTGATGCGTATGCAGCTCGGTTTTGTCTTCCAGAGTTTCAATCTGTGGCCGCACAAAACGGTGATGCAGAACATCATCGAAGCGCCGATTCACGTCCAGAAGCGCAGCCATAAAGAGGCGCTGGAAGAGGCGGAAGCATTGCTGCATAAAGTGGGGTTGTACGCGAAGCGCGACGCCTGGCCGTCGCAGCTTTCTGGCGGACAACAGCAGCGTGTGGCGATTGCCCGTGCGCTGGCGCAGCAGCCAAAAGCGATCCTGTTTGATGAGCCCACGTCGGCACTTGATCCGGAGCTGGTAGGCGAAGTGCTGCGGGTGATCCGTAGCCTGGCGGAAGAGGGACGCACCATGATTATCGTCACTCATGAGATGGGCTTTGCGCGGGAAGTGTCCAACAAAGCGATTTTCCTGCACCAGGGCATGATTGAAGAGTCCGGCGCGCCAGAGCAGGTGTTCCTCGATCCCATCTCGCCGCGCTGTCGCGCGTTTGTTAACAGCCACTTTGAGCGTAATGCGGGTTAAACCTGCAGGACTACATCAAGTCGCAGACATTGCGTCAGGCCTCTTTCAGAGGCCGCTCTGAATTCCTGCAGGCCATCACAAACCTATCTGGACGACACCGTTTCAGCTATTGATACTCTTTTCGGACCGCTCATCGCTGGGCTGGTCGGGGAATTTTGTTGCCTGAAGGGAAACACCTTGCTATATTGTTTCCCGTTGAGAAACAGGAGTGATCAACGTGATTAAAAGCTGGAAGCATAAGGGATTGCAAAGGCTATACGAAAAAGGTGACACGAGCGGTCTGCAGGCAAAGGATATTGATCGGATCATGCTGCGGCTGATGGTGCTGGATAATGCCATGACAATTAATGAATTCAGGCACTTTCAGGGGTTCAACTTTCATACACTGAAAGGTGACAAATGCCATCTTTACGCGATAACCGTGCGTGCTAACTGGCGCATCACTTTCGAATTTCTCGACGGTGATGTCTATATTCTGAACCTTGAGGATTATCACTAATGACAATGATTAACCCACCCCATCCGGGAGGATTGATTACTGAATACCTCGACGATCATCAGATGAGTCTGCGCAGTCTGGCCCGCCATATTGGCGTCTCACCATCGGCGCTGAGTAAGGTGGCAGCCGGTAAAACCGCGATCAGCCCCGAAATGGCGCTCCGGCTTGAAGCCGGTTTGGGCATTGCGGCCCGGCTCTGGCTGGCGATGCAGGCATCCTACGATCTTAACCGGGCGCGCGAGTGGGTTGATCTCTCTGGCGTCAAACTCTTATCCCCTGCTGATAAACAACTGGCGCAGTGAGCCTGCCAGCTGGCTGCGTGATGGTTTGGCTCTGAAACGATCGTTATTTCTACCCGGCGTTATCGGGCTGACCGCCGACTGCTGACATACTTGTAGCGGTTGTGATCGATCATCGGCCCTCCACTTGACGAACCTGCCCGCTTAACTTAAAACTAGAACCCGTCAGGGGAGTCTCGCCAGAGAGACTGAGAGGCTAATAGCGCAGCGCGCGGCTTAGCGACCCTTTGAACCTGACCCAGTTGATACTGGCGTAGGAAGACGGGCATCCGCTCTCTGCAGATGCTTGCCGCAAGGGCATCGCCATTCATGCTCTCGCTTTTTTCCCTTCTGGTATCCCGGGTCTTCGCGTAGTTACGACGAGGCCACTATGAACCATCCTATCCTGAATGACGCAACGCCCGCAGGGCGGACAGCATGAGCCGCTGGTCGGTACTCGGCAGTGGTGTGGCCGGGCTGTGCGTCGCCACGCTGCTGGCAGAGCGCGGTGAAACAGTCGAAGTCATTACCCGTCCTGAATGTCTTGCGGCCTCTCACTGGGCTGGCGGGATGCTGGCGCCCTGGTGCGAAGCGGAGAGTGCGCCGCCGCAGGTCATTGAGCGGGGTCAGCACGCTGCGGCCTGGTGGGCGCAGCGGATTGAGGGCGTTGTGCAGCACGGCACGCTGGTGGTTGCGCCGCCGCGCGACAGCCGCGAACTGATCCGCTTCGCCAGCCTGACTCACCAGCACCAATGGGTCACGCCCGGTGAAATTGAACCGGCGCTGGAAAATCGTTTTGCTCGCGGGCTATTTTTTGCCGCTGAAGCCCATCTCGATCCGCGCAGTGCGCTAAAGCAATTGCAGCAGCGTTTGCTGGCGGCCGACGTGCCCTTTCATTCCGGCGCGCCCGGCGGTCAGATTATTGATTGCCGGGGCATCCACGCCGCCGAGATGCAACCCGCGCTGCGGGCGGTGCGCGGCGAAATGCTGATCCTGCACGCGCCTGACCTTACTCTTTCCCGTCCCGTTCGCCTGCTGCATCCGCGCTTCCCCTGTTATCTGGTGCCGCGTGCCGATGGGGTCTTTATGCTGGGCGCCACTATGGTGGAGAGCCATGACAGTAGCCCGATCAGCGCGCGTGCCATGATGGAACTGCTCAGCGCCGCCTATACCCTGCATCCGGCCCTGGCCGAAGCGCGCGTGCTGGAGAGCGGCACCGGCCTGCGTCCCGCTTACCGCCACAACCTGCCCGAAGTCCGCTATCAAAACGGGGTTTTCTCGATCAATGGACTTTATCGCCACGGCTTCCTGCTGGCGCCGATGATGGCTGAACAATTTATCCAGCAACTGACTCAGGAGATGACTCATGCGAATTGAACTGAATGGACGCGGCATCGATACCGCGGCGCGCACAGTAGCCGAACTGTTGCTGGAGCAGCAGATCGATCCGGCCACAGTTGCCACGGCGCTGAACGGTGAATTTGTGCCGCGCGCCCGTTACGCCAGCCAGCGTCTCGAAGCCGGGAATCAGCTGGAAGTGCTGTCACCGATGCAGGGAGGTTAAGCATGTTTTATCAACATACGCCATCATCGCGGTTTTTACTGGGCACGGCAGGCTATCCGTCGCCCGCTATTCTGCAGCAGGCGATTGCGGCTTCGGAGACAGAGATCATCACCGTGAGTTTACGCCGCGAAGGCAGCGCGGGCGGCGCTTTCCGTGAACTGTTGCAACAGCTCAACACCCGCATTCTGCCAAATACCGCCGGTTGCCACACCGTTAAAGAGGCGGTAACCACTGCGCTGATGGCGCGTGAACTGTTTGGCACGCCGTGGATTAAGCTGGAAGTGATTGGCCACGCCGATACCTTGCAGCCCGATCCCTTTGCGCTGGTAGAGGCGGCGCGCATTCTCTGCGCCGAGGGTTTTCAGGTCTTTCCCTATACCACTGAAGATCTGATTGTCGGCGAAAAATTGCTTGAGGCGGGCTGTGAAGTGCTGATGCCGTGGGGCGCGCCGATTGGCTCAGGACAGGGTCTGCGTAATATTGAAGGGCTGAAAACGATGCGCGCCTGGTTCAGGGATGTGCCGCTGATTATTGATGCGGGCATCGGTGCGCCCAGCCAGGCGGCGCAGGCGATGGAGATGGGATTCGATGGCGTTCTGCTCAACACCGCGGTGGCGAAAGCACGCGATCCGGTGCAGATGGCGACGGCATTCTCCGCCGCTATCGCGGCCGGACATCAGGCATATCAGGCCGGTCTGATGGAGCAGCGCGATATGGCCGCCGCATCCACCCCGATTTTCGGGCTGGCACAGTTCAGCTAAGGAGCCGTGATGGATCGTTATCAGCGACAAACCATGTTGCCGGAAATCGGCGAAACGGGGCAGCAGCGCTTACGCGCGGCACGGGTGCTGGTGGTCGGCGCAGGCGGACTCGGTTCAACCGTGCTGCCGTTGCTGGCTGGTGCGGGCGTGGGGTTTATCCGTCTTTACGATGGCGATCGGGTTGAGCTGCATAATCTTCATCGCCAGACGCTGTTCGGCATGGCGGATATCGGTGAGCCAAAAGTGTCAGCCGCCCGGCGGGCGCTGATTCAGCGCAATCCTGACTGTGAGGTAGACGCGCGGGCGCAGGTGTTAACGGCCAGCCTGCTGCCAGAGGCGCTCGACGCGATCGATCTGGTTATTGATGCGGCTGATAACTTCGCGATTACCTATCAGCTGTCGGATGCCTGTCTGCTGCGAAGCCTGCCGCTGGTCTGTGCGTCGGTACTGGGTCGCAAAGGGTACGTCGGCGGTTTCTGCGGCGGTGCGCCCGGCTATCGTGCGCTGTTTCCGCAACTGCCCACCACGGCAGGTAACTGCAACACGGCGGGCGTGATGGGACCGGCGGTGGCGACGCTGGGCGCTTTGCAGGCGCAGATGGCGCTGAGCCTGTTGCTGAAGCTGACGCCCTCTCCGCTGGGTTGCATGATCCACTGTGATTTTATCAACTGGCATCTGCGGCAGTTTCGCTTTGATGATGCGCCGGAACCGGCAGTGCCGGGCATACCTTTTATCGATCTGCCGATGCTGACCGCCAGGGACTGTATTGTTGAATTGCGCAGCCGGGAGGAAGCGCCGGTCAGCGTGGCAGAGAAGGTGCAGCGAATCCTGCCGCAGCAGATAGCGGACTGGCAGCCGCCCGCGGATCAACGCATCGTGCTGGTGTGCGCCAGCGGGATGCGTGCGGCACAGGCGGCGGAGCTGTTACAGGCACGCGGTTTCCCGCGCCTGGCACTGATGGCGGCCAACAGCCTGTAGCGCAAATCAGCCGAAGTGAATCAGATCACTTCAACCAGCTGGAAGGTTTCAAACACCAGTTCCATCTCGGGATGGAAATAGCCTTCCCGCTGGAAAAAGCGCTGATGCTCCTGTTGCCAGTATTCCAGACTGAGATCGCCTTCGCCTTCCAGCATCGCCATCTCAGGCGTGACGCGGTCAAAGCGGGTCAGGAACAGACCGGTAGTGCGGATCACGCAGACCGGCCGCTGTTCACCATTGAGGATAATGCTGTGACGGCCCGGTTCAGGTTTGTCTTCATCATCCTGCCAGCTGTGCAGTGAACCACAGCTGGCAACTTTTTTTCCGGCAATCACCAGCGTCGCCAGCTGGCTGGCGAGTTCAGGTGAGTCGCCGAGCGATGCCGCATTTGCATCCGGATATTTGTCTTGCAGTTGTTCCAGCGTCATTGCCATCAGGAAATCCTCGATTCAGGGCAGCATCTGGCGACGGTTCTGCGCATTACGACGGGTAAGCGCGAAGCAGGCCAGCGGGACCGGTAGGGTAAACAGCAGCAGTAACCACAGCAGGACATAAACCGCGTCCACACCATCATTCTGCAAATTGTTGTACAGCTTAACCGGCATCCCCTGCGGAAAATAGGCAAAAATCATCACGATACCAAATTCCCCCATTGCCCGAACCCAGGCCAGCGCCACTGCGGTGGCTAAGCCTGACGATGCCAGCGGTAAGGATAACCGCCAGAAGCGTTGCCACGGCGAGGCGCCCAGCGTCCGGCCTGCCTCCAGAATCACCACCGGCACGTCGGCAAAGGCGGCGCGTGCCGCCATCACAAAATAGGGCAGGGCGCCGTACCACTGTGCCAGCACAAAGGCGGCAGGATTGTTGGTCAGCGCAATACCGCCCCGCGCCAGCAGTGAACCGGCCGGGCTGTAAGGTCCCCAGGCGCTGACCAGTAAGATGCCCATCGCCAGCGGTGGCGTCAGCAGCGGGATCAGCACCACCAATTCAGCCACCAGCCGGGGTTTACCGCGCGCCTGCGCCAGCCACCAGGCCAGCGGCAGGCCACTGAGGATCACCAGCATCAGGGAAACGGCACCGAGAACCAGCGAGGTGGCAATGGCGTTGCTGTCACCCCACGCCAGCCGGAAGTGAGTCCAGTGAGTCAGGCCGATCAGCGTGACAAACGGGACGGCCAGCATCAGCAAGGCGGGCAGAGAGAGCCACAGTGCAGTGGCCGGCGGTCGTCTCATGGCCAGATCGCATCACCTTTGGCGGCGGCGTAACCATATTGCTGAAACAGCTGCTGACCCTGTGGGCTGCGCAAAAAATCGATAAAAGCCTGACCGGTCTGTTCGCCGTGTGGGGCGTTTTTCAGCACCGCTGCGTAATAGACCAGCGGTTGGGTATGCAGCGTTTTGTCATGGCCCTGACTGTCTTTCAGCGTGAAACTCACGGTGTCGTACCACTGTTTCGCCTCGGCCGGATTGCTGAGATTGATGGCGTCCGGCAGGGACAGATAAGGCAGGTGCGCTGAACGCACTTCACTTTCATAACCCGCTGCCGCATCCACCTGACCGCTTTCCAGCCGCGTCAGCAAGCCGCCTTCAAGGTTAACCTGCGCCGGATTTTGCACCCCGCCCATAATCTTCTCTGCCATACCCGGCTTCTGGTAAAACTTCTCTGCCAGCAGCAGGGTAAAAACAATATTCTGACCTTTAGGATCGTTGACCGGATCGGTGCGGCCAAATTTTAGTCCCGGCGTCGCCAGCAGATCCAGCCAGCGGCTATCGTTGCCGTTTAACGCAGCAAACTGTTGGGCATATTTTCCTTTCGGGTTATAGGCAATCACCATGCTGGTGCTGGCAACCGGAACCGCGTTATCGATCAGTCCGGCCTGTTTCAGAATGCGCATCGGACCTGGCGTAATCGAAACAAACACATCGGCGGTCAGTTTCTTACTGGCCAGCAGGCGTGCCATTCCGTAAGCGCCCTGTCCCTGACCCTGATAATGGCTGTTCTGCTGACGGGCGAAGGCGGGCCCAAGACCTTCATCCATCACCTTGCCCATTGAGCCCGCATAGGTAACGTGAATATCGTTACCGGCGAGCGCCGATGCGGTTAAACCCATTCCCAGTAAAAGCGCCGAATATCGTAAAAAAGCCATGTCGTTTCTCGTTATATAAAAAAGTAGATAGCGATTATCGGAGCTGAAACAACGACAGGCAAGCGGGAAATTATTGCGAAATATAGCCCGGCGTCGGGTGGTCTGAATTTCAGCCAGGAAAAGGCAGGTTGATCGGATCATGCCGCCAACTTGTATTGGTGAGATATGAACACCTGAATGGTTGTCAGAAAGCACTGAATTTTTCGCCCGATGCACAAACGGGCAGCGATCGGTCGCGAACCCGTCACCACAGTACAGGAACCAGCTAAAAAGTCAGCCACATCATTCAGTTACGCGCGCAGAAAAACTGTTAAAAAAATCGCCGTTTGAACCGAACTGGCGGCGTAAAACGAGACAACGCGCGACAAAAAGATTTAAACTCATCGGCTTTTGGAATTCTGACGGCCTGGCCCGGCGCAAGCGTTAAGAAGCAGCTATAGTTATCACCAGACTTCAGAGCCATTAACTTGCAGACCCGATGCTGCGATACATTCCGCTATACCTTTGCCCGGAGCCAAATAGCGTTAAAAGAGGTTAATTTTGCAGACAGATCTCTCCTGGAAAACTCTTCACCACATCATTAATCAGACCATTTCTGACATGCTGGATGAACATCAGTCGATTAACGTCTTGTCTCTGCGGGCGAGGCTGCGCGAACTGGCTGAAAAGGAAGAAGATGAGATGCTGGTGTTGTGTTACTGGCAGGCGAGCAAAATTCTGATGCGATTACCGGCCACCGTGACGGCCAGCCAGCTGATGTCCGCGGCGCGTCATGCTTTCCGCACTCCCCTCAATCACGACCCGCTCTGACCGCTCTCGCGCAGCATCCGCTGTGCGGCAGGAAAATTCCGCATTTAACCGATGAAAGCTGCACATTAACAGCAGCTTATGACGGCTGTCTGTTGCTAAGCTGACCCTTGAGTTGCCCACGTTATCCCCCGGCGATGCATTCATCCGTTGATTGAGGAAAGAGAATGAGTATCAAAAGTTATGCCGCTCTTCATCCCGGCGAAGCGCTACAGCCCTATGAATACCAGCCCGGACCGCTGCAGTCAGAAGAGGTTGAGGTCGCGGTAGAATACTGCGGCATCTGTCACTCCGATCTCTCAATGATTGATAATGCCTGGGGTGGATCGACCTATCCGCTGGTGGCGGGACATGAGGTGATTGGCCGCATCGTGGTATTGGGTGACGGTGCGCAGCAAAAAGGGTTGCATATCGGTCAGCGCGTCGGCATCGGCTGGACGGCGAAGAGTTGCCACTATTGCGATGCCTGCCTGAGCGGCGATCAGGTTAACTGTCGGCGGGGAAAAGTCTCCACCATCAATAATCATGGCGGATTTGCCGAACGACTGCGGGCGGACTGGCAATGGGTGATCCCGCTACCTGAGGCGCTGGATGCCGCCAGCGCAGGCCCGCTGTTATGTGGCGGCATGACGGTGTTTAAACCGTTGCTGATGCACAACATCACAGCCCTTAGTCATGTCGGGGTCATTGGTATCGGCGGCCTGGGTCACATGGCGATCAAAATTCTGCGCGCGCTGGGGGCCGAGGTTACCGCATTCAGCTCGACAAGCGAAAAGACGCCGTCAGTGCTGGCGCTGGGGGCAAATCAGGTGGTCGACAGCCGCGATCCTCAGGCGCTGACTGCGCTGGCGGGGCAGTTTGATTTAATCATTAACACCGTTGCGGTCGATCTTGACTGGCAGCCCTATTTTACCGCCCTGGCGCCGCATGGAAAATTTCATACGCTGGGTGCGGTGATGACGCCGTTCAGCGTGCCCGCCTTTAACCTGATTGTCGGCGATCGCAGCCTGAGCGGTTCTTCTACCGGATCGCCGGTTCAGCTCCGGGCGCTGTTAAAACTGGCGACCCGCGCCGATATCGCGCCGGTAGTGGAGTATTTTCCGATGTCGCAAATCAATCAGGCGCTCGATCATCTGCGTGCCGGGAAAGCCCATTATCGCATCGTACTGAAGGCGGATTTTTAATTCTGACGCCTGAGTTTGCGGCTGCTTCGTTCAGGCGCCGCTGTTTTTCCTGAACTCTGTTAAAATTGACCTTTACGCCACTTTGCAGGATGCATGTTCGGGAGAAACTATGTTGTGGATTTGGAATGCCCTGATTGTTCTGGCCACCGTTATTGGCATGGAGATAACGGCTGCGCTGGCACACAGATATATCATGCATGGCTGGGGTTGGGGCTGGCATCTTTCACATCACGAGCCGCACAAAGGCTGGTTTGAACTCAACGATATGTACGCGGTGTTGTTCGCCGGACTGGCGATTCTGCTGATTTATCTCGGCAGCATCGGCGTCTGGCCGCTGCAGTGGATCGGCGCGGGCATGACGGTATATGGCCTGCTCTATTTTATGGTGCATGACGGGCTGGTGCATCAGCGCTGGCCGTTTCGCTATATTCCGCGTCGCGGCTATTTCCGCCGTCTCTATATGGCGCACCGGATGCATCACGCAGTGCGCGGTAAAGAGGGCTGCGTGTCGTTTGGCTTCCTGTACGCGCCGCCGCTGTCAAAGCTGCAGGCGACGCTACGGGAACGTCACGGCGCTAAAGCGGGCGCTGCCAGAGATGTGCCGGACGAGGAGCATGACGCGCCAGCCGGGAAGTAATCGCCTGGCCTGAAGCCGCCACCAGCAGCGCCAGTTTCTCGGGTGTGCTGGTGGACTGGCGCTGATCCCACGCCTGCTGACCCGCCTCATCGACCTTCATCCCAATCTTACGGTACACCTGCTTTGCCGTGGCGATCGCCCATGCCGAGCGCAACGGTAAGCCGGCTAAACCCGCGGTGGCGGAGTGATAATAGGGTTCCGCGTGCTGCACCAGCCGCCGCGCAATCCGGCTCAATGCCTGACGATGTTCAGGCGCGGCCAGGTTTTCTGTGGTTAATCCTTCTTCAGCCAGCCACGCCGCTGGCAGATAGCAGCGGCCCGCTTGCGCATCGTCGACAATGTCGCGCGCAATATTGGTCAGCTGAAAGGCCAGGCCTAAATCGCAGGCACGATCGAGCGTTGGCTTATCGCGTACGCCCATGATCTGCGCCATCATCAGACCCACCACGCCCGCTACGTGATAGCAGTAGCGCAGCGTATCATCCAGCGTCTGATAACGCGCACCGCGCACGTCCATCGCAAAACCGGCCAGATGATCAAAGGCATAAGCAGGCAGGATATCGTGCGCCATCGCGACTTCCTGAAACGCGGCAAAGGCCGGTTCATGCATCTGCGAGCCGGCGTAAGCCTGGCGCGTTTTCATCTCCAGCTGCGCCAGCCGCTGTTCAGGTGATTGCAGCGAAGGGGTATCGTTGCTGAAACCCAGTACCTGATCGTCAATCACGTCATCACAGTGGCGGCACCACGCATAAAGCATCAACACGCTGCGCCGGGTTTTGGCATCAAACAACTTCGAGGCGGTGGCAAAACTTTTCGATCCCACCTCCATGGTTTCAACGGCATGATCGAGTAATGACGCATTATTCAAGCCAGATCCTCCAGCATTAATCCTGCTGTCGCTTTCGCCGATCCAATCACGCCGGGAATGCCCGCGCCAGGATGGGTACCTGCGCCAACCAGATAGAGATTGTTGATATTCTTATCGCGGTTGTGCGGCCGGAACCAGGCACTCTGAGTCAGGATCGGCTCCACCGAGAAGGCGGAGCCCTGATACGCATTCAGCTCATCGCGGAAATCAAACGGCGTGAACATCCGATGCGTCACCAGCTGGCTGCGCAGGCCTGGCATGTAGTGCTGCTCAAGATAATCAAAGATACGGTCGCGCAGTTTAGGGCCTTCGACGGCCCAGTCGAGATCGGCGGTGCCGAGATGCGGCACCGGCGCCAGCACGTAGTAACTGCCGCAGCCCGGCGGGGCAAGCGACGGATCGGTGACGCACGGCGCATGCAGGTAAAGTGAAAAGTCCTCAGCCAGACCATCGCGATTGAAAATTTCATCGATTAATTCGCGATAGCGCGGCCCAAAGCAAACGGTGTGGTGCGCGAGCTGATCGTGATGATGATTCAGGCCAAAGTAGAGCACAAACAGCGAGTTACTCATTCGTTTGCCCTGCAGGGTTTCTCCCTGCGCGACCGATGCCGGGTGCTGACTCAGCAGATCGCGGTAGGTATGGACCACGTCGGCATTGGAAGCCACAGCGGTGGTCGGCAATACCCGCCCGTCCTGAAGGTGAACCGCAGTGATCTTATCTCCGGCGGTTTCCAGTCGGGCGACTTTGGCATTCAGCTCCACTTCCCCACCCAGATCTTCAAACAGCTTCACCATGCCCTGTACCAGCGCACCGGTACCACCGCGCGGGAACCAGACGCCCCATTCACGCTCCAGCGCATGGATCAGGGTATAAATCGACGAGGTGGCAAACGGATTTCCACCCACCAGCAGCGAGTGAAAAGAGAACGCCTGGCGCAGATGCTCATCTTCGATGTAGCTCGCGACCTTGCTGTAAACACTGCGCCATGCCTGCAATTTAGCCAGCTGTGGCGCGGCGCGCAGCATATCGCGGAAGGATAAAAACGGCACGGTGCCGAGCTTCAGATAACCCTCGGCAAACACCGCGCGCGAATAGGCGAGGAAGCGGCGATAGCCTTCAACGTCACGCGGATTGAAAGCGGCAATCTGTGCCTCCAGCGCTGGCTGGTCATTGTCGTAGCTGAAGACCTTGCCAGACTCCCAGCACAGGCGATAAAACGGTTTCACCGGCAGCAGTTCGACATAATCGGAAAGCTGCTTACCGGCCAGCGTGAACAGCTCTTCGATGGCGCTGGGATCGGTAATGACCGTCGGGCCAGCGTCGAAAGTATAGCCCTGATCCTGATAAACATAGGCCCGACCGCCTGGCTTATCGCGCTGCTCCAGCAGTCGGGTCGGGATGCCTGCAGCCTGAAGGCGGATCGCCAGCGCCAGGCTACCAAAGCCTGCGCCAATAACTGTGGTTCTTTTCATTGCATCGCCTGTTGACGGTGAGGAGTCATAACAGCCTGTAACGCCGCCAGTACGGGAACCGGTGGCTTGCCGCTTAAAATGCGCAGCCGATCAGGCAAAGTGAGTTTTCCCGCATAAAAACGGGCGATCAGGCCTTCCGGCAGGCCGTAAAAACGTTGCATCACCTGCCAGCGCTGGTCAGCCGGACCGGCCAGAAACAGCATCCGGTTCAGCATGCGAAAGAAGCGCTGTTGCTGCCAGGCCTGGCTGGCGAAGTGTTGAATAGTGGCGTGCAGCGTATCCGGGTTAAAGGTGGTCATCTGCGCCAGCCGATCGGCCAGCGCCACCGCCAGCGGCAGGGAGTAACCGGTGGTGGGATGAAACAGCCCGGCGCGCAATCCGCTGCACGGCAGATCGCGGGTCTGCCAGAAGGCGTCAATGTCGCCGGTCAGGGTAATCGGCAGCGCACCCTGTTCTTCACGCAGCAGCCGCGTTAACTGCCAGCCCTGACGAGCAGCATAGTCGCGAATATTTTGCCGCGCGCGATCGGCGCTCAGCGTGGCGTCATCAATATAGTGGGTATCTTCAATCAGCAGGGTATCGGCTGAGAAGGGCAGGCTATAGACAAAGCGGTAACCTGCCTGTTGATCGACCGTTGCATCCATAATGATCGGCGTGGTGAGACCGTGCGGCTGGCTCAGTTGCCACTCCTGCCCGACAAACGCCTGAAATCCCATGCGTAACGCCGCATCCGGCTGATAACCCCGGCCATCAATCACGGCGCTGGCCTCCAGCACACGGCCATCGGCCAGGGTTACCGAGCGTGACGCCACGCTTTCAACCGCGGTGTTCAGCAACAGATGCTGTTGAAAACGATCGCGCATCACCTCCGCGAAGCGCTCGGCGGTCACGCAAAAATAACCGCTGCTCAGGCTGCGGTGGCGCTGGGGAAAACGCACCTGATAGCCCGGCCAGTGATGAACCACCAGCGGGGCGATCCAGCGGTGCTGGGTTTCGCTGAGATCCTCGGCGTGAAACGACCAGGTATGATTAGCACCGGGCTGGCTCTCAGCCTCAATCAGCAGAATACGCAGTGACGGATGTTGCTGGCGCAGGCGTAACGCGATTAAGCCATTCGCCAGCCCGCCGCCGACCAGAATCAGATCATACGACGGCATAATCCCTCCGGCTCAAAACGGGTCTGCGGGTCAGCATCGCCTGTTCGACAATGTCTGCTGCCAGCGCGGTGCCGCCCGCCGTGGTAACGGCATGACGCATCCGGCTCATCTGTTGCCGGTAGCTGTCGTCATCAAGCAGCGCCTGCAGTTGCCGGGCCATAGCGTGGCTGGTGGCGAAACGGGAAACGCGCCGGCCCACGCCGTGATAAACGATGCGTGCGGCAACGCCAGGCTGATCAAAAGCCAGCGGAATCGCCAGCAGCGGCGTCAGATGATTGATGGCGTCCAGCACGGTATTCATGCCGCCGTGGGTAATCGCCAGATCCGCCTGGGATAAGGCGGCAGCCTGGTCGGCGAAATCGACCACCTGCGTCTGGCTGCTACGCGCCAGCTTCTCGGCCTGAAACGGTGTCAGGCGACCACAGTGCGCCAGCAGCAGCTGGGCATCCAGCTCCTGACAGGCGCGGACGACAGTTTTGAATAAGCCGTAACGGTGTCCCTGCAGCGTGCCGAGCGAGGCAAAAATGCGCGGCTTATCGCCGTGTGGAAAGTAGCGTGGCGCAGGTGATGACGGCGGCTTAATGGCGCGCAGTGGCCCGACCGCGTGAAAATGGTCTGGCAGCGCCTGGCGCGGAAAATCAAATTCCGGAACCAGCTGGCTGATCTGGGCCAGCGGTGAAAAACAGTGATGCAGTTTTTCCCGCGGCGCTAATCCCAGCGCATGGGCATTGCGGGCGATGACCCGATCGTGACGCCGCATCAGCCAGTCATAAATTTTTTCACTGGTGCGATAACGCTCGCGCGCCGCATCGCTGGTGCCATAGTCAAACGGCATCACCGCCAGCGGAAAATCGGCTTCACGGTTAAGCGGCAGGGCGCAGGCCACCGACACATAGGGCAGATCCAGCGCTTCCGCCGCCAGCGCGCCGGCCGGCTCCATCTGATCAACAATCACCCCATCCACCGCCAGCGTGTTGAGCACCACCGGCAGTTCACGACACAACATATCGCTGGTACGGGCCATTTCGTTGATCAGTTTCAGCATTGACGGACCCAGCGGATGCGCCGCCAGTTGCAGCGTATGCGCCAGGCTGCCGGCCGGATGGCTGGCTAGTCCCAGCGGGAAAAAACCGATATCACTGTCGTTGAGTAATGTCCTGACGTCAGTTTGCTGGATAAACGTCACGCGATGACCGCGTGCAATCAAGGCCTGGCTGAGATGCTGAAGCGCCCGGACGTGGCTGAAGAAAGGCGGCGCAATCACCGCAAAGTGGCTCATGCAGCATCCTTAACTGACGGCAGCGAGTTTTTTCTCAAACCAGGCCTGAATGAAATGTTGTGTGGCGTAACCGTCATGGCAGGCCAGCAGAAGATGTTCGCTGGCGCAACGCAGATGGTCTCGCAGGCGATTTTCCACCGCCTGAGCACCCAGCAGATTGACCAGCGTCGATTTGCCCGCGTCCTGATTGATATCTTTACCGGTATCACCCATGCCATCGGTTAAATCATCCAGCAGCTGAAAGGCCTGCCCGAGATTGAGTGAGAAGCGATGAAGCTGCTCGCGCACGTCATCTGACGCACCGGCGGCAATGGAGGCCATCTGCATCGAGGCACAAAACAGGGTGCTGGTTTTAAAGTGATTGGTCATCAGAATGGCGTCAGCGCTGCGTGGTTTATCCCCTTCGGACAGGTCTTTAAACTGGCCCTGCACCAGCCCCTGCATCCCGATTGCATGGGAGAGTTCGCTGACCGCCTGCGTTCGGGCGCTGGCCGACAGGCTTTCCGCCGTCGCAATCACACCAAAGGCTTTGCTCAGCAGCGCGACCGCCGCCAGAATCGCCACATGCTCACCATACTGGCAATGAATGGTAGGACGTCCGCGCCGCATCAGCGCGTCATCCATACAGGGCATATCATCCAGAATAAGCGAAGCGGCGTGGACCATCTCAACCGCACAGGCGAGATCCAGCAGGCCGGTCGGACTGGCTTTACAGCCGAGATCGCGTGCCGCCAGCAGCAGCAGCATCGGACGAATACGTTTACCCGGTGCCAGCGCGCCTTCGCGCATTGCCGCACCAACAAAATCACGTTCACCTTCAACCGGCAACAAGGCGTCGAGCCGTTGCTCAATATCGTTCAACAGATTTGCTGCATCGCTGTGTGTGGAATTGACGTGTTTTTCTGCGCAGACCGTCATTAAGGCTGTCCTTATCTACAGAGGAATTCACAGCAGGTCGAAATGATTCGATGCCATCTTTAATAATCGTCCCCGGCTGCCATAGCATAGTTGGCAGGTTTTCAAAGAACGGCGGGTAAATCCATTCAAACAATAGTAGTTGAGGATCGCGAAATAGTTGGGAAATTCAGCAGCATTCAGCGTTTCTTTACCTGAATTTTCACCTGGCACAGACGCCGGATTATCCGAGTAAACGACGCAGTTCGCTGATTATCCCGGCGACCTCTTCAGCGCTTAATGCACCATCTTTAGCGAAGCGAACTCTGCCCTGACGATCAATCACCGCGACCGCCGCGTTGCCCGGTTTGAGCTGCCAGCTGTGGGCTGTCACGCCGCTGTTATCAATAATAAACTGCTGCCACGGCGCGGCTTTCTTGCTTGAGGCGATGCTGCGAACCACAAACAGACCGCTGCCGGGCAGGGCATCGTCGGTATTCACAATGGTGGTGGTCTGGAAACCCTGACGCGGCAAATTCGCCTGCTGGATCGCCTCGATTAATCCTGCGCTCTGCTCTTTGGCCGACAGGCGACCCGCAACATGAATAATTAACCTGACTTTACCGGTCAGGGTCTGGCTATTCCAGCGCTGGTAATTAATCTCGTCATGCTCGATGACCATCTCGCCTTTATCGGCAATGTAAACCGGGGGAACCGGCTGACCGGGAACCAGAGTATGTGCGCAACTTAATGCTGAAACAAATAGCAGACTCATCAATCCATAACGGCGCACGGTATCCTCACTTCTTGGTGGTTTGGCGGTCGGCTGCGGGCAATTTCAGTAACAGGCAGATGATTAGTAACACATCTCTGTTTCAGATCAATAAAAGCATTTAAGAAATGGACCGAAAATGCAGGCTGGTAATCCGTTCAGGAGGTGAGAGATGAGTACAGCATTAATGACATTACCTGAATTTGCCCGTTATATTGGCATCGAAACACCGACGCTGGCGCGTGCGTTTTGTTGCCGTGGATCGCTGGCCGGCGTGCCGCTGCCCCAGGCGATGGATGATGCGCCGCTGACTCAGCGTCACTGGCTGCGCGACGATGTGCGGCAGTTCAACCATATATTCAGGCGGGTTCAGGCGATGCAGCAGCAACGGTCGCAGTAACGCCGCGATCAGAACCAAAGGTTATTAGCGCGGGAACGATTCCCGCGCAGGGTTATACCACGCTGTCAGGTTTAACCAGAAAGCAGATCAGGTTGGCGTCACGGTCACCAACAATTTCCAGCGCGTCATCAACGCCACTGACGGCGTCACCGCGAGACAGTCGCTCCTCACCGATCCGAATCACGCCCTCCAGCACTGTCATGTAAGCGACGAAACCCGGCAGCGACGGCACCTCAAGCGTATGACCACGCTCCAGCAGCGCGTCGTAGATGTACGCATCCTGCCGCAGCTCCAGCGGGGCGTCAGAGGTTTCCGGCCCTGCCAGTTCGGTCCAGCCGTTGGCCATAATACCCTGATCGCGCTCCAGCACCTGGGTCATGCCTTCGCCGCCGCGCTCAGCCGGTCGGATCACCGCCTGCAACAGTTCCGCCTCATACAGCGGAACCGACTCTTCATACTGTACGCCATCACCGGCGTTGACCAGCATCACCCGCTTTGCAGAGAGCGAGGTGCTTTCACCGTTACTGTCCTGATGGCGCATCGATCCGCGCCACAGATAGGTAAAGACCTCTTCATCGCGATGCAGCTGCATCGGAATACGGGCATCGAGTTTCAGCGTCATCAGGTCAACGCTGACCAGTGGGCTTAACGCCTCGCCGGGGCGCTGGCGGCGTACGGTAAAAGGTCCGTACTCAAACAGTTGTTCAGGATTAGCACGCACGATGTTCATGATGGGCTCTTTTATAAGGGGTCGATAACAATGATGATAGCGGTTACGCAGGGAATGAGAAGCCGGCAGATTTGCCGGGCCTCGTCAGTTAATTTGAATAACGGGTTGCCCGCCGTTGAGACGGGCAACCGGTTTTATTTGCCTTGTTCGTCGCTTTCGCCCAGGAAGAAATACCACAGCGGAATCGATAACAGACCGGTGAAAACCGTGGAGTAAAGCAGGATCATCATCGCCTGGGTGATGTACATGGTCAGCGACCAGCTGCTGAACGGGATCTGATACTGATCGATGACACCGCCGATCATCGCGTTCGCCATCACGGTTATGACAATCAGCGCCAGTACCGTCACGCTGCGCAGAAAATAGCGCATCTCTTTGCGTTTATTGGCGAAGCGCGCCTGAATAATCGCCAGCGGTGACTGCTTATCCGGCGCGGTATCGACGCGCTGTTCCGTTGCGCGCTGCGCACGACGCCAGCGCTGGATATCGATCAGCACCATAATCAGCAGGCTGATCCCCATCAGCGGCAGCGCGTAGCCCAGTGCCAGTACCAGAATCAGGCTGGCACCCTGAACGTAGCGCGGCAGCGCCAGCCAGGCTGACAGCAGCGTCTGCGACGGGCTAATCTGCGGCACGGCAGGACGACGCATCCACCACATACGGTAGCCCAGCACGATCATCGCACAGAGTCCGAAACCGAACAGTGCCAGAATCAGCTGGTTGGGCAGGCCAAACAGCACGCCCATGTGCGCATCCACGCCCCAGCGGGTCAGTTTTGCCACCAGCGGGAAGTGAGCAAACTCCACCCGATCGACCAGGCTGAAATCGTTGGGATTGATCGAGACCGCATCGACCTGGCTCGGCCAGCTGCGATCAATCTCAGAGATGGTCCACGCCTGATCAGCTTTTTTCGGCTGACGTAACTCCAGCTTGCTGGCGTGCAGACCGGCGTCACGCGCGGCGTCCAGTGCGCGATCCCAGTTGGCATCCGGCTGATTTGGCATCACGGGCGCGGCTTTTCTGGCCGGCATCGCCATATCGGCCATTGTCATGCCTTCCCTATTTCCGCGGTGGTCAGCATGGGGATCGGCGGCCGCAGCAGGCGCGTCACCGTTCAGCGCGGTGGTAACCTGCGGCGTCATCCAGCCCAGATCGCTACGCATTTTTTCAATATTGCTGCCGGCCCACTGTGACCAGGTCAGCCCGGTGACAGAGAAGAACACCAGCCCGATCGCCAGCACCAGTCCCAGCGTAACGTGCCAGTGACGGGTCGCGGCGAAACCGCGACGCGGTTTTCTGGCGGCACGTCGGGGCCGGGTTCCCAGCCACAGCACGATCCCCCCAAGTGCCGCGACCCACAGCCAGGAGGCAGCGAGTTCGCTGTAGTTACGGCCTGCGTCGCCCAGCAGTAACCCGCGATGTAGCTGATCGAGCCACATCCGCAGCGGCAACACACCGCTGGTGCCATACACCGTCATGTCACCCTTAACCTGAAGCGTGTAGGGATCGATAAACAGCGAGCGGGATTCCGACGGGCCGAGGTCGCGGCCGGTGAACTGCACCCGGGTGGTATCCTGCGGACCGGGTGCCGGACGAACGGCGTAAATGCGGGCGTTTTCACCTGCGCGCTGGCGGGCAGCGGCGATCTGCGCCGACAGCGGTTTTGCCACGCCCTGCGCATCCGTGGTTAAGGCGTCATGGTAGATCGCCTGCTCAAGCTGCGGCGTCAGAACGTAAAGCGTGCCGGTCAGCGCGGCGACAAAAATGAAAGGCGCAATGAACAGGCCAATATAGAAATGCAGGCGGCGAAACAGATTCAACACCGTGCCGTGCGGTGCAGGTGTTATTTCCTGAGAAGAGGACATAGATTCCACACTTTTCAAAAGACAGAACAGAGCTTCTGACGCCATAACGCGTAAGAAGTCGGGGTCAAAAAACAGTGAGGTTCAGCGTCGGCAACGGAGGCGCACGGGGACGATGGGTACGCAGAAAACGTCGCCGCCGCGGTGGATTGATTGCGGGCGGCGGCGGCGTCCGGCAGATCAGACTCATCCACCAGATAAGCGGGGTAAACACCCACAGCATCAGCGGGACATGAATCAGTAAATCACAGTAGCCACAGGCGAAACCCGGCTCCATCATCATGTCGTGACCTGGCATCGACATGTCGCTGTGCTGCGCCATCATCGTCCTGTCGCTGTGATGATGCATCATCGGCATCTCGTCACTGATGGCGGACAGACGCTGCTGGCTGGCGTGATGCTCTGCCAGATTTTTGGAGACCATCGGCGCAACAAACAACAGCAGCACGGCCAGGATCGCAATACCGGCAGTGAGTCGTTGTCTGAAGGCAGTTCTATGCATGATTTACATCAGGGTCAGGGGTCACCATTGAGGGCGGCAGTGTAACGCGAAGGGGGTAAAAGGGTTAAATAAAGTGGCGATAATCCTGAAAAAATTCGCACAGTTTGAACATATTCACTTTAATTCCGCTGTCATTTAACCTGTTCGTTACTCATGAAATACATAAGACTAACATTGCTGCGCAACCAGACGCTGACTGGAGGCGCTTATTGCTGTTAACAAAGGATGAAATATGAAAATCGTGATGCTGGATGGTGAAACGTTACCGCTGCCGCTAACCGCACCGCCAGGCTGCAGTGACTGGCAGGTGCGTGGTCATACCGCAGAAAACGCCATCGTAACGGCGCTGCAGGATGCCACGGTGGCGATCACCAACAAAGTGCCGCTGCGTGCCGCCACGCTGGAGCAACTCCCGTCGCTGCGGTTTATCTGCGTTGCGGCGACCGGCTATGACTGTATCGATATTGATGCCTGTCGCGCGCGCGGCATCGTGGTAAGCAACGTGCCGGGCTACTCGACACAGAGCGTGTCGGAAGGCGTGATTGCCGCCATTTTTGCCCTGCGTCGTCAGTTACTGGATTACGCCACCAGCACGCGTACCGCGTGGCCTGAAGCGCAACATTTTTGTCTGCATCGCCAGCCGATTCAGGACATAGGCAGCGCGACGCTGGGCATTATCGGCAAAGGTGACATTGGTCAGGCCACCGGAAAACTGGCGCAGGCGTTGGGCATGAAGGTTCAGTTCGCCGAGCGCAAAGGCAGTACGTCGCTGCGTGACGGCTATGTCAGTTTTGAACAGGTGCTGGCGACCAGCGATATCCTCTCGCTGCACTGTCCGCTGAGCGAACAGACCCGACAGCTGATCGACCGTGAGGCGTTAAGTCAAATGAAGCCGCAGGCGCTGTTGATCAACACCGCGCGCGGCGGGCTGATCAACGAGGAGGATCTGGCAGAGGCGCTGCAACAGGGCCGGATTGGAGGAGCAGCGCTCGACGTACTGAGCAGCGAACCGCCTGCCGCCGATAATCCGCTACTGCGACCTGGCCTGACTAATCTGTTGCTTACGCCGCATATCGCCTGGGCCAGTCAGAGCGGCGTACACAATCTGTTGCAGGGCATCACTGCGAATCTGGTGGCCTTTAGTCAGGGCCAGCCGATCAATGTGGTGAGCTGATTCAGAAAATCGAACGGCCCAGTTTATCGGTCAGACACTCCAGCGCGGCAGTTCCGGCCAGCGAATTGCCCGCGCTATCCAGTCCGGGTGACCAGACCGCGATGCTCATCTCTCCGGGAATGACCGCAATAATCCCGCCGCCGACGCCTGACTTGGCGGGCATACCGACGCGCCAGGCAAACTCGCCTGCGCCATCATACATGCCGCTGGTGATCATCAGGGCGTTAATCTGCCGTGCCTGACGAGGGGTAATCATCCGGCTGCCATCCAGCGTCACTCCCTGATTCGCCAGATAGACAAAACTGCGCGCCAGTTCGATACAGTTCATCGACAGCAAGTAGTATTGATATGGAAAGTTGCAATAAATACAGAAGGTTATGATTAAGCGGTTTTCTTGTGGGGCATGGGTGGGGCATTTTGTGAAAAATCAGCGTTCAGGAGAGCGACCTGATCGTGATTATTCTCGGTCATCCATTTACCGTAAACGTTGTAAAGCATCTGCGCCGAAGAGTGCCCCATCTGGTGAGCAACAAAGTTTGGGTTGGCTCCGGCCGCAAGTGCCCAGCATGCAAAAGTATGCCGCGTTTCATATGACTTCCTCATTCTGACACCAGCCTTCCTCAGCATCGTTCTCCAGGCGGCGTTGATTGTTCCTGATGTGTACCAGTCTGCCGTCCCACCATTACGGGTTGTGATCCTCGGTGAAAACACGAAAGTACACAGGTCTGTTCGCGTCGCCTCCTTCTGCCGCAGATGAATCGTTACCTCATGCTGCTGTCCCATTCTCGTCAGCACCATCTGTGACTTCAGCGCCTCAATGGCAGGGGCGGTCAGCTGAATGGTCCTGATGCCGGAGTCTGTTTTCGGCGGGTTGAAGTAATTCGTCATCGACTGCCCGCGCACTATCTTCACCGTCCAGTCCACAGTATCAATATCTTCCCACGCCAGAGAGATAATCTCTCCATGCCGCATACCGGTATTAACGGCAAAGATGATGAGATTTGTCATCTGCTCGGTGGGAGAAGCGGCGATCACCCTTGCGTACTCCTCACGGGTCAGCGGGTCAGGGGCTGGTCTGGATTTTTTCAGCGGCGCAAAAGTCTCCATCGGGTTTCTCTGCACATAGCCATTGGCTGCGGCGAACGAAAACATTCCCTTCAGACAGGCGAAGTATGAATTCACCGTTGGCACCGTTCTGCCTCTTCCGGTAGGTATCGGGTTCCTTCCTCGCGGCCGCTGTATTCCCGTCAGCATCTCCTTCCTTGCAATCAGGATGTCTTCCTGCGTCACTGAGTCAGCCATCTTTTCATGGCCGATTACATCCAGGCATGATCCAACGTATGACCTGTAATGCCTCAGTGCGTTTGCGGTAAGGTCCATTTCCTTCACTGAAAGCCATTTGTTTGCCAGCTCAGCCAGTGTCACCAGCCTTCTCTGTACGCCATATTTACCGGCGTTCGGAGAGCCTGGAAACTGATCTGGATAGCTGAAGGTTCCGGTTTTTACCTGATAGCAAACAGAAGCCCTCAGCTCTCCTGCTGCCTTCCTGTTTTTCGGTGTATCTGGCAATCCCAGACCTTCCCTCACTCTCTTACCTTTATAAATGAACCATATGCGCAGAAACCCTCCGTGGTTTTCTACGCCTGTGGGGTATTTAGCCATCACTGCTCCTCGCTGTTGAAAGGGAGTCCATTTAAGCAGAAATGCGGCGGCGGATCGCCGGGCGCTGTTTCTCAATCCATTTATTTATTTCTGGCAGGCAGTACATGATCGGGCTGTTTTCTTTTGGCGCGAGGTCGGGAGCCACATGGCGATACTCCTTCCCCTCAAGCCAAGTTGACCGGCGCGCGTGCTGAATCATGTGCTTGGTCATGCCGGTTACTGTGGTAAGAACGGCCTCGGACACCCATTTATTGGGCATCAGCTGAACAACGTTTTCCATATCTACTCCTTTGGCGGCCAGTTCCAGACCAGCACGATAAAAATAAAACGGCGAGCCACTGAGTGAACTCGCCGGGGGTGATGTCGCAGATGGTGTTCATGCTGCACGTTCGTGACTTCTTGGCGCTCCGCGATAGCGAGGCTTAGGCTCGCGGGCCGGGCTGCAGATGGCGCTTTTTAAAATAACGTCCCAGTTTGCTTTGTTGTTAGGAACCCAGGTGCCGCCATCTCCGTCTATCCATCCTGGCTTAACATTGACCGCCATCGCTTCCAGAACTGAACATGGAACGGCAAGAGTGTGGTATCCATTGTTGTAATAGGAAGGATGAGACATTACGCGCTCATATCCATAACGGCCGGATGTCTCTAACCGTGCCCGATACCCGCTGTTATCATGGCCCCACAGCGTAATATAAGGTTGGCGGCGCTCCGTCCACTTAACCGAAACGATGAAATATTCCTGCTCTTCAGACATAACAACTCCTCACGCAGAGCGCGATAGTGAATAGGGTGGGTGGGGTTTAGTCGTTCGGCAGGGCTGGGAGTGGCATCCAGTGGCTAGGATTGGTCGGCATGGAGTCACCGTCATATAAGTAGTGATACCAGCCATCCCCCTCATCGCCAATAAAACCATCCTCTATGTGTCCGTCGTATTGGATGAATAAAAGAAGAATCTTTTCATTCAGCGAAGGCATTTCCTCCCAAAAGGAAGTCCAGCAGCTCATGCCACTCTCCTGTGTTGCTTAGCGCGCTCGATGCGCTCATAATCGGTGCGGCACTCCGGGCAGCAGAAAAAGCCTTTATCGACTTTCTCGCCGCAATCACCATTCTGACAAGTGCCGGTAAACTGCATACTCGGCTTAGGCCGGTTAGCCAGGGCAATCTCAATCATCTGCTGCTCGCGTTCTGCGGCCTCGTCTAAAATATCCGCAAAACTCATATCATCACCTCAAAAATCAACGTGAATGCGGGGTATCTTGTTATCCCTAACAGCCTTAATTAGAGCTTCAAATAGCTCGCGTGGCTGGTATGCGTCTGGCATAGATGACTCAATAACTAGCATTGCCTGAATCGTATTTTCATCGCGTTCAGCTTGCTTCTGCCTCCTTAGGAAGGCCAGCAAATCAATGCAGTCAGGGCAAATGAGAATATCGTCTTTACATTGCACTAACAGGTGCTCGCCTACATTTGAGCCACATAAAGAGCACAGGTCTTTTTTGTCTGGCACGTACTCCTGAAAACCGAATTTAGGCACTTGAATAGCCATACTCATCTCCGAAATTTGGGCGTAAAAAAACCGCCTCAGCGGGCGGTTATCACTTGGTTGAAGAGTATTCTCCATGCAACCTCTTTGCGGCCTCACAGTAAGCTTCATGCGCTGCTTCGGCCGTGGAGTGCAACCCTAAGTAGTAGTGCTTACCTCGGACGCGTATCTGCGCCTCCCAGCGATTGCAATCCTTCTTGAGCTTTACACCTTTAAGTCCCTCCTTATTGGCCCTGCGCGTGTTGCACATATTTTGAGACCTTGTTGCTTGGCGAAGATTTTCTATTCGGTTATCTATGCGGTTGGAATTGATGTGGTCTATTTCAAGCTCAGGCCATTCACCATAGTGCAGTAGCCATGCGACGCGGTGCGCTATCACTGTATATGGCACACCATTAACGGACACCTTAAACCTGAGATAGCCAAATTTATTCAGGTTCCCACATGACCTTCCTGCTGGCAGCCCCTTGGGCGAGGCTGTTTTCCACGTCAGCAATCCAGTCAATCGGCAATAGGATATGTTCTGCCTGATGAAATCAGTCAGTTCTTTTGGGGGTATTTTGGGCTTCACGAAAATCTCCAGCTGGATACTGAATTTAATAGAAATTGCGTGCCGCTAGATTATGTGACATGGCGATGACCTCCTGTGGGGAGTATACGCCTATTCGTGCGGGGTGGGTGCCGCCTCCAGCATGGCACTGTAAGCGAATCCAATCTCATCATCACCAATATGCTCGATGTGGATTTTTGCATATGACTTGTACATGTCACCACGCCATGCCCTCAGCATCTCTTCTGTTGGCTCACCCGGTACCAGTTTCCAGCCATCCGGCACCAGTTCAGCCAGGTCAGCGGCGGGCGTGGGGCGGGCTATTTCCTCATTCTCGCGGCCTAAATATGAAAGAGAAATAATGGCGACAGCCTGAAAGCTGAGGTCGTCAGAAACGATCTGCTTCAGTGTGTTCAGGTCTTCCTGAGAGACAATCCGGAAAGTCAGCTGAGCGATACCAGATACCGTCGCATTACCTTGCGCAGCGCAGTAGTGGTAGATATAGCGGTTTTGCTTTCCCATCACTCACCCTCCACCTGATAACCGGCTGCTCGGATGGCGGCAACAGCATCGTTTCTTACATTGCACATGGCAGTGATTTCGTCATGCGTATAGCCGATTTGAATGATTTGCGGCAGCTTAACCGGCTGCGCGGTCAGGTTGGTGATAGCTTGGCAATAAATTAAGAGGTCGAGCTTGTCTTTATGCATGATGCCGAACTCGACTTTTGAAAGCTCTTTAATCTTCTGTTCGCATCGCTCAATCAGCGCCTGCTTCTGCTCTTCGGTCATGATGGATCTCCTGCGCGGATAGCGGTCGCATAGTACTGTGGAACTGCCTCGCCACTAACCCTGAATTGCTGCTCAGGTCCGTCGCCTTCAGCGACGCACACAACGGGGGTCTCGCGACCACTTGCGATTCTGTATTCAGCACTGTAGCAATCGTCCTCCTCAGCCCACTCCTGTGCTGCTGATTCGGCATCATGAGCCTCGATTTCACTGGCATTTTCACGCTCTGATCCCATATCAGGGCACCATACTAAGAATGTCTTCATCACTCACCATCCTTACCGGCGCGGAGTTGGGCGGCGAAATCCTCAGCCAGACCTGCCGCGAAGCGACGGTCGCGCTGAAATGCTGCAGCTGGCGTTGCATCCGCAATTACGCGCTGCTGATGCGCGAATGCCTCCACGCCATCAGCCCGCACAGAGTTGAGATAGGTGTCGGTGGCTGTCTGCTTCAGCACCTGCATTGCGTCGTATAGCCATGACTGCGCTGGATTAAGTGAATCCTGTACGGCGTGATAACCCGCTGCACTGTATTGACCAATCAGGCGCTCGATGATTTCGCCCCGCGCCGCGCTCTCAGCCGCCAGCGCGTCACGCGCTTTCTGTTGTACTGCGAATTTTCTCACCAGGTAAGCCGCAAGGCTTTCACCGACAAAGATATCGGCAGGCATGGCTTTACCCGTGATAAGCCCGCGCATTTCATGTTCTGTGATATTCATCTCTTACCCCTTATGCCGCTGTCAGGCTCAATGCCGCGGCGAAAATAGTTAGTCCAGGCAGCCCAGATTCAGGCCCGTTGCGATTACCCGCGCCCGGCGCTTTGCCGCGACGATTGCCTGCTGTCTGCGCTCATTATCAGAACCTTTGCCGCTGATGATGATTGGTACCGAATTAAGCGGCACCAGGCGCTTTGGTTTGCGCTCCAGCGTGTAGGTGTGGTCAAACACCCGCCCGACCTTCACCGGCTCGGATGAGGTGATGCTGAGTGATTTGCAGGGCTTCAGGCATTCGCGCATCTGATGATTGAATTCACTGAGCGTCATATGAAAAAGGGCGCTTAATTCGCGCCCGGTCATCGGTCTTTTAGATAGCTGGAAGGTGACTTTCTCTTTGAATCCGCTGTTCGGGTGATTGTTGCGCCGGTACTGAGCGAGTTTTCGCATGGTTACTCTCCCTGAACTGGCTCCTGATTGTCTGCCGGTGCTTCGTCGACCACCTCGTACTCACCAGTGATTATCGATGAGTTATCCTGTGGAATATCGGCTTCAGCTTTTTCATCCAGGTTCACGGCGCGCTGAAGTTCGATGCTAACGGGAAGATATTTGAAGAGCCGGCGAATGGCCGTTTTCTTTGCCATCTCTTCGTAGTGATCGACCCACGGCCCTTTGTCACCGGATTTGCTGAGCGCCCGGACTTTATCGACGGCTGCTTTACTCATCACCTCAAACTGAACGCCACCATCTTTGAGGCGAGCCACTGCATATACGTGGGTCAGCGCGCCCGGATTACCATCCTCGTTCGGCACATGCTCCAGCTTCTCATCGAGGCCGTATGCATAACTGAACTTATCGTTTTCAAACACTGCACGGGCTGACAGGCTGACAATCTGACCAGATCGGCGAGCGAGGTCTATCATCCCGCGATAGCCAATGATTAACTGTGTTTCGGTGGCAACTGTGACCCATTGATTTCCCTGCTTCTGCCGCTTATCGAAAGGAAGAAGGTAGGCATGACCGAGCGCGCCGCCCGGTTCAAGACCAAGCTGAGCGCACTGCATGATTGCGCCAAGGAAAGACATCTGGTCGCACTGCATGAGCTTTGGCGTTTTACGAAGCTCGGTCATAGCAATACGTGCCAGCCTGTCGGCGGTCATATGCTTGGGCAGGGCAAGAGCAATCTGGGCCTTGGTGCTCGGGTCGGCCATCAGTTGGGTAAGGGTTTTTGGCTTGCGCTCCTGTGCAGGCGCGACTTCGCCTCCGGTCGCTGCGGATTTAAGTGCTGCTGAAGACATGAGATAGTCCTTATTTGATGCGGAATACGCGAGATTTTGATGTTTTCTTGAAGGCGTCATAGAGGGCTGGGTGAGCCTCCTTGAACGCGGCTATATCGAAGCGGGTAGAGTTCTGTGTGCGCCAGGTTGCCAGTTGCTTACCCTGCAGGCTGATGTATGAGTTGTCCTGCATAAAGAGCTTCAGCTTCTGCTCAGCAAACTCTATTTCGTCTGACAGTTCCTTTTTTCTGGCCTGCAATTCCCTTAGTTGAAGCAACGCATCGAGAGCCTTTCCATCTGCCTCAATGCCCGTTCCGGCATCCCTGTCGAATATGCGCATCACATCACTGACTGCTGTAAGTGGCGGCGGAGTAAGGTTGTTCACCATCTCCCAGAACTGAATTTCCTTTTCCCGAATTGCCGCTATTGTTTCATCGTCCCGCTCTACGCGGTAAACGCGGAAGTCATCTGCGCCAATCAGTACGCCGAATACACAAACCTGCTTACCAGTCACCATCAGCCCATGCATCGCCTGGGCCGTGTAATGGACCGGTATTGCATCAGTTTGCTGCTCACCCCATTCCCGGGCTTTAAACGGGCTGCACGTCTTAATCTCAATGTTTTCCCCACTCTCTGCCTCAGCGTCTATTTCAGCGGCTATGTAGGGTAACTCTGGATCAAGATATCGCTCTCCGCGCCTGGCAATTACCAGGCCTGTTTCTTCGGAGAGAAGATCAATGACGTAAGGCTCCATCCTCTGCCCACGACTGAAAATCTTCTGCTTACCGGGTGATGGTGCCTCTCTGCGTGGCTGCACCTTGTCCAGGTAAACGTCTAGCGGCGTCCGCCACGGTGATATTCCGAGAATCCCGGCGACATCGCTGCCGCCCAGGTATTTTGTTCTGTCTAACTGGCCAACTGATTGCATTACGCCGCCTCCTGATTTCCGTGTCTGTTGCGGTAGATTTCGATCGCTACTTCACGGCGCGCAACCCGCACCATCGCCTCACGCAAAAGCGCCTCAGCGGCTTCGTGCTGCTCGTCGTCTTCATCGAACATCTCGATAGCCGGGTAGTCGTAATGGCGGGTCAGGAAGGCGCACAGGGCTGGCATTAATGGGTTTGTTTTGTGACCGTTCATGCGAGTATCAACTTCAGCTGCGATAAGCTCCAGTTCGCTATCCGGGAGGTTGTCAGCGATATCCTGCACCTCATTCCGGGCCGTTCTGCTCAGTCTCATTTCTTCTCTCCCATGCCAATGGCTTTCAGCATCATGTTGATGAAGGTGAAGTCCTTCGATTTCTCAACCATCTCGCGCTGGCGCTCCAGCTCTTTCTGCTGCCTGCGGTACTGCTCAGTGGCTGCCTGTGCTATCATGGCCTGCCCTCCTGAGAAACGACCTGCAACAGGCGCTCCCAAATCTGCTGTAAGCGGCTCTTTGGCTTCCACGACATAACGTCAGCGCCGGTGAGTTTGTATGCGAACTGGTTAATCTGAGACGCGTTTAAACTGGAGCCACCCATGAGGGCAGCCCCCTGCATTTGATATTGCATGGGTAACTCCGTTGAATTGATGAATTAGGTTTGGTGTCAAAAAAAGCCCAGCATTGCGCCGGGCATAAGGAGTAACGTTCTGGTTATCTATCCTGTCATTTGAAACTTCACAGCGTTGGTGCGTAGCACCTCAAAGCCGTCTGAGTAGGCGGCTTTACGGTGTCACTCAAACCACTGCGAAGCGAGATAGGCAGCGCCAGCAATTTTGTGCTCGTGCTTTGGTTCGAAGCACGAAAGACACACCTGGATATTCAGCATTGCCAGATTCCAGTCGATGCCATCCTTTGCTTTCGGCCACTCATCCTTGTTTAGCCCGCCGAAGAACCATTTACTAACCAGTCGACTCCAGGTGTTAGAGTCTTTCTTGAACTCATCAGGTATTAATGAATAGGCAGGAAGAATCTTCATGGCCTTGCCACCAAATGCAATATCGAGTTGCGTCACTTCAATTGGCTTTTGCATCTTCAACCTCCTGCTATAAACCCCAGCCCTATCAACACGCCAATAACCAGCCAGCCGAAAATGTAGTTACCAGTGCCTATCATGGAGCCTCCAGATATGAAAAAGGCCGCCTAAGCGACCTGCCTGATGGTGTAGCCGTATCCAAGATAGGCATTACGTTCCTGCAGAATCGCAGCTGATGTCCTGGCTGCGCTCTCACCTCTTACTTGCTTTATCACGTAGTCATTTGAGTCTGGTCCGTTTTCAACCACCTCAAAACTCAGTGCTTCACGGTTAGTGTGCTTATCTGAATTGGACATTCTCACCTCGCCGTTACGATGTCTTTTGAGTTGCGATACCCGGCAGCGAATATCGCGATTTCCGGTAAGCACTGTGATGTGCTCTCATGCCTGTCACGCAGAGAAGGGGAGATGACTGCCTTCTCGGTGCGGCTGAGGTGCCTGCTTTTATCCACATCAGGCGAGGTGGTTCCTCAGCTTTCCACAGTCAAAGGAAACTGATAATTTGGTTGCTCCACAGTCATTAAAAGGAATTGCTATGTCAGAGAAAATTCGAATCCAATTTTCCTGCCCTGATTGCGGCAGTGAATCTTTCATATTTAGAGCCGAGCCGTACACGATGGACAATGTTGAGGCTTGTGCAGGGTGCGGCAGGAGTGTCACTAAAGACGATATCATTGAGCACAGCAGGCAGGTTGCTATAAGCCGCGTTGATGAAATCGTCAGAAACGCCTTCAAGCTCTGAACCTAATAGCGATTTCAACTCTGCTATCTGAAGTTCAATCTCGGTAGTGTCTACGCTCACAGACACTACCAGTTCACCAGTCCTTTTCATGCTCACCTCGCTGGATAAATGCTCTTGGTTGGTTTTCGGTGTCCTGCGGCGTAGATAGCTACATCCGGCAGGCAGGCTGAGCCAGTCGTCTTCTGGTCACGCAGAGAAGGGGAGATGCAGGCCTTCTCTACTCTCTGATTGCAGCTGGATAAGGTGCTGACGATGCGGCGCTCGAAGCCCTGCTGTTGCAGCTTCATGGCACGATGCTCTACTGCACGTTGCAGCTTCTTGCGTTGCTTGTTGTTCATGTTGCCTCCGGTAATTGGCTTAGGTGCAAGAGCCGGAACCCGTGACGTTTCCGAATTTAAGAGGCTTCTCAGGTCCGACGGTAAACTCGCGCCGTAAGCTCCACCTCTCTCTTGCCCAAAGCCAACTGCTCTCTGGTGAGACCGAATCAGTCTCAATCTCTATTGTTAAAGAACCCGCCACTCCGTTCCCTGTGGCCTGCCAGCGTCCTGCTGATGGGATAGATATTATGCGTACAACGCATATGCGTCAAGCGCATAATTAATTGGGTGTGACTGTTTTTCATCGATATTGGGTTATGTGTTTGAAACAGAAACGGATTTATTTTTAAGCGGGATATGTTGCAGGCACAAAAAAAGCCCGCACATGGCGGGCTAATTTGCGAAAGGGGAGGTTATCCGTGACGGCGGTATTGCTGGGATTGGCTCAACATCACGCGCCCGGCGACATGAAGCATATCCATTTCTTCAGCGGATATAGTCCATTCGCGATAGCGCGGGTTGTCCGATATGACGATCAGTTCGCTTTTAACCTTCTGCAGGCGCTTAACAAACATGTCGCCGTTGTAGTCAAAGACATAGATACCATCACCATCGAAGCAGCTCACAGCGACGTCGACAAAAATCAGGTCGCCTGGCTCAATAGTGCCTTCCATACTGTCACCACGAACGTTAATAAGCTTCACGGATGACTCCGGCCGGTTACCGAATATGACCCTTGCTTGATCGGGAACATATTCAATAGACCTTATGACTTCAACGACGTCCTTCGAGGGTGAACCATCTCCAGCGCTTGCTGAAACATCAAGAACATCAATCCTGTACACATCTTTTCTCCCCTTTTTTATAATGGAACCGATACTGTATGAATCTACAGTATAATTAGCTTCATTGGAAGAGAATAGCTCAGATACAGGAACTGCGAGAGCTTCCGCAATCTTATGTATAAGGGAATCGCTGTAACCCTGCATTCCACGCTCAAGGCGTGACAGGTTGCCCACGTCGCTATCCACGCGCAACGCGAGTTCTGTCAGGGTCATCTTATTCGCTTTGCGAATCTGTCTAATCTTGTCGCCTATTTTCATGGCGTGTATTCAACCTTTTTTATGCGTGACACGCAAAGCGCCTTGCGCATATTTTCCAATTCGCATATTATGCGTATAGCGCATTTAGGAGGTGCATTATGCCAACACCATTAAGGAAAATGCGTGTAGAGAAAAAGCTGACAATTTCCGAGGTAGCCATCGCAACGCAACTTGACGTTGGAAACCTCAGCCGGATTGAAAGGGGAATTCAGGTTCCCTCTCTCGAAACGGCAGAGAAATTGTCCCGGTTCTTCAAAGGGAAGATCACCGAAATGCAGATTCTCTATCCGCAGCGATACATGAAGTCAGCCGACACAGCGGCTTAAGCAACACCGCTCTTTATCAATCTGACCGGAGGCTGTTTCGGCCCCCAAAAACCGAAGTGAAGATGCTCACCGCAATGTCACGCAATTACTTAACCAACAAAGGAATTTTACATCATGGAAATTGCAAGCTATCGCAAAAAAGCGAGAGAGATTGAAAGCCAGTTACTGAGCAAACTGGCTGAACGTGGACAGGGAACACTGGCAAAGGTACTCGACCTGGACGATGCAGCTGTAAGCCGCATGAAGCGTCCATCAGGAAAGCAGCGTCACAGCTTCTTCCAGATGATGAGTCTGGCGCTGGCTTATCTGGATGTGGTGTCACCTGAATCAGAAATGGCGCAGAGGTTGTTGCGCATAGAGCAGCTACTGACAAAAGAAAAAGCCCCGAATAGCTGCGTCAACAGCTTCGAGGCCTGATGCGAAATGACTGGATCAATTCACAGGAGTAATAATACATGAAACCCGATAAACATGAAAGATTTGCCCGACTCAAAGAGCAGGCCAGAGAGCAGTTTTATCGCAGCATTTCTCAGCTTGGTGCCAGCAAGTTAAGCCAGTGCCTGAAAGAAGCAAAGACTCAGGAGAAGGGCAAATGAGCAACGTAGCGTATGCAACATTCGGGGCTGTTCAGCAGCCCGTGGAGCGAAGAGTGGCCGATACCGATGGTGGATATACCCGCATCGCTAACGAGCTACTGGAATCAATTGCTAGCGCCGATTTAACCGCTCGCCAGTTAAAAGTTCTCCTGGCAGTAACACGGAAAACCTATGGCTTCGGTAAGAAAGTAGATCGCATTGCTGATGAGCAGATTGCCAGCATCACCGGCCTGTCCCGGCAGAACGTCAACAAGGCGAAAAAAGAACTGCTTTCAATGAATTGCCTTCTCATGGAAGGGAGCGAAATCGGCATCAACAAGGAAGTCTCTGCATGGAATTTCAGTAAGAGTCTCCAAGTTAGCAACCTTGTCTCTAAACCAGAGACAAATAAAGTCTCTAAGTTAGAGACAAATGATGTCTCGAATCTAGAGACACACAAAAGAAACTCTTTAAAGAAAAAAGAAACCCCTATATCCCCAGAGGGGAATTTGTCGGTTGCTGAAGAAAAATCAAAGCGCCAGACAGCCAGCAAATACCACTTCGACCGTGACCGCCTGAAAGACACATGGAACCGCAAAGCCGAAACCTTCGGCCTGCCGAAAATCCTCAGCATCAGCGCAACGACCGAGAAGGGTATCAAGCGCCTGTACGACTCCCACCTGAAGCACTGCAAAGAGACCGGTCGGCCGACCCAGCAAATCGACACTTTCGTGAATGGCTACATCGAGTTTGGCTATCAGCCAACTGAGTGGGCCTGCGGTGCGAATCCTGGCGGCAAGCGTTACGGCATCGACACGGCGCTGACCCAGAAGAAAATCGACGAAATCATCAGCCAGGAGGCCTGAAATGGACAGTTTAGACTTCGAGCAGCAACTGGTTGGCTCGATGATGGTCAAAGGCGATCACATCGACTGCCGCGACATTGCCGCAAAGCTTCCCGCTGAGGCGTTCTCGAATCACCACCTGCGGCAGATTTATACCGTCATCTGCCGGTTCATCGACAAATGCGAGCCGATTGACCCGTTCACCGTTGGCGCGGCCGTACCTGAAGACACTCGCGACCACGTCATGACCGTTGGCTTCAAGTGCAACACGGCTGCGAACATCAAAGCGTGGGCCAAATTGGTTCGCCAGTGCTGGATGCTCCGCAAGGGCGCAGCAGACCTCACGAAGGCCGCTGAGATGCTTGCTAACGCCAACACGCAGAACATCAACGAGAGCATTGCCGAAGCAACCGGCATCATCTCAAAGCTTCAGTTCGAAACCACTGACCGGCTGCCGCGCCGCATTGGCGACATGCTGACGGATTACATGCAGGTGCTGGAAAAGCGCATGGAAGGGCAGGAGTCGGGCCTCTACCTGAAAACCGGCATAGAGGCGATGGACGAAGCATACGGCGGGTTCGATCGCACTGACCTGATTGTCATCGCTGGGCGGCCTGGCATGGGTAAGACAGAGCTGGCAATCAACATCGGTAACTCAATCGGCCGGCAGAAGGGCAAGGGTCTAATGATTTCGATGGAGATGTCAGACATGCAGGTTGTAGAGCGCTTCGTCGCAGACCGTGGCGGCATCGCACTCGGCTCATTGCGTAACCCACTGGACATGATTGATGAGCAATACACCCGCCTGACAAACGCCTCCGCACAGCTTCAGGAAGAAGACAACTACGTGCTGGATGAAACGCTTAGCGTTGACGAAATCATCGCCCATGCAGAGCGCATGAACATGGATGGCGGGCTTAGCTTCGTGTCGATCGACTACCTTGGCCTGATGAAGAAACCAAAGGCTGAACGTAACGACCTGGCGATTGCCGAAATCACCCGCAAGCTGAAACAGTTCTGCCTTCGCAACAAAGTCCCTGTAATCCTCCTGTCGCAGCTTAACCGCGGCGTAGAGGCACGCGCTGACAAGCGACCAACGATGTCAGACCTGCGCGAATCAGGTGCCATTGAGCAGGATGCTGACGTGATTATCTTCCCGTACCGGGACGAGGTTTATCACGAAAACAGCGACCTGAAAGGGATTGCGGAAATCATCGTCGGTAAGTACCGCTCCGGCCAGCCGCAGACGTTTTACATGGGCTGGAAGAATGGTCACTTCATCAACATCGATCAGACCGATGTGGCTCAGCAGTATTCCGACAACAAAAACAAAGAGCAGCCGGCCAACGACTGGCGCTACGGAGGTTAGTGATGATTCATGAACTGAAAATTTTACCTGAGCACTTCACGCCTGTTTTGGATGAACTGAAAACCGCGGAGTTACGCAAAAGTGACCGACCATTCAGCGTTGGCGACACGCTACTCCTCATGGAGTGGAATGGCGATTACACCGGCGACGCATGCGAGCGAGTCATAACTCATATTGCTGATGTTGGTGAATATCTGCCGGGCTACGTGCTCCTCAGCATGGCACCACTCAACCAAGGAGCCACCAATGAACAAGCTAACCGCTGATAAGTGCAGGGAGATGTTCCTTAACCTTTTCGAAGGCAAGCGCCAGGATGGGATCACTCTGAAGGAGGATTTGTACCTGCAAGCCCTAGAGATTGCACTCCCCATACTGGAGAAGCAGGAGCGGGGTGATGGCTGGATTGAGTGGGGTGGTGGTGAGCAGCCTGTTAATGGTGACGTCATGGTAGAAACCAAGTGGAGCGATGGTTCAGTGAGTTGCGGTGAGGCAAGCGAATGGCGCTGTGACCATCGTAGCCTGCTTTCAAACCTTAACATCATCGCCTACCGCATCATCCCGGAGCAGCCCACCAATCAGAACGGAGAGCAGTGATATGTGGTTAAAGCGAGCGATATTGAATCAAAAGGAATACCAGTCATTCACATGGTGGGAAAGCTTTATGGCGGGCCATATTAGTATTGGTCCACTAACCATTTATGGCGAAAACGCTATGCATTGGGCCGTGAATATCCGTACCCGGAAGTGGGGCTACATCTGCTTCAGACTACCGGTGCGGTGCTTCGGTCGGTGGTGGCCGCTTTATTTCTACACCTCACCAAACGCCACTCCATGGGCAGCAACATTCAGCATTCCAAAGAAGGTCGACTGACATGAAAAACAACGATGAGCTGGAGCGGCAGCTGCGCGATGGATTCGCAGAGGAATTTGAAGTGCACACCGGATGGCATCCTGATGATTACCCAAGCCCCGGCGTTGTCGAGACCAGTTGGGAGATTTGGCGCGATGGCTGGCAGGCAGCGTTAAGCAGCAAGCAGGAGGAAGCATGAATTACTTCCTTGCATGCGTAGGTGGCTTTCTTTCCGGTTGTGGACTGGCAAGCGGTAATTCATTAAGCACTATCTGCGGCACCATCTGGCTTTGCACGGCTTTCATCGTGCTGGCACTTCAAAGGAGTCGGAAATGAACAACGTAATCCCCCTCAGACCTAAGCACCAACCCCTCAAAGACTCACACTCAGCGATATTGACAGCCCTCAAGATGCTTCGTGAAGGCGGACACAGTAAGCAGAGCATTGACCTGTTGTTGAGCGCCGCAGCTGACAACATCCATGACTACGTGGAGACAATCGAAGGGAGGTAACAGTGCAGGACTTCTGTTTGCACACAACGACTCTCGGTCAATTCACCAGACTCATCTTCAACCTCGTTTCTTCCGGCAAGAAATACCGCATCAAATTCTCCGAATGGCGTGACCTCCGAACAATTCCAATGAATCGCACATGGCGCATGTGGGTAGAAACCACAGGCGACTGGCTGCGCGCTCGCGGGGTAGTGGTCGACATTCGAAGCGGTAACGGGACGGTGGTACTCAGCAGGCCAATCAGCAATGAAGAAGTTCATGACTACTACGTTGGGCACTGGCTGGGCCGTGATGAAAGCGGAGAGCGCGAGAAGACGAGCAGGATGGACAAAGGCCGAATGCTTCACCTGATGGAGCTACACGAACAATGGTGCCTGGATAAAGGCGTACCCATTGTCATACCAAACAACTCCGAGTTTTACGAACTCAAGCAGAAACAAATCAAATGACCACATTCACCGATATTGGCGCAGCCATCGAAGAAGCTGCGTGGCTTTCTCACGTCTACAGGAAGCCATATTGCGTCTATCAGCGCAGCGCAGACGAGATGGAAGTCAGCGAATCAGACAGCAGCCGTAACCCGATGTTTACCACTGGTCAGGGCGGCACCGTTAACACTGAACACAGGAGCGCAGCATGAGAAATACATGGAGCCGCGAGCATCTCGACATTCTGGCTCGCGATTACGCAAACGCATCAACAGACCTGCTGGCAATCATGTTCGACAAGCCACGGCAACAGGTAACGAACAAGGCCCGCGAGATGGGACTGAAGAAATCACCTGAGTTTCTGGAAGTAGTCCGGGCAGCAACCGGCGCGATGAGGTGGAGAAATCATGCGAGAGTCCACTAATTACGCCAGGCGAAAATCACTCTGGCAGGCATACGAAAATCACGCCATCTACAACGTCAAGTCACCCCGCAAGAAACGCAAACCCCAACTAACCGAATCTCAGATACCCACCTTCAACTACCTGAAGGGGATACGTGAGTCTGTAACTAATCGCATGAGGTTCACGAGATGAAAGAGCGCTGCTGCCGCTGTCACACCATCCTCACCTCAGAAGACAAGTATCACTACGGGGTGCGATGCGAGACCTGCAACGAGGACTACTGGTATGCAGAACACTTCGACTACTTCCCATTGCGATGCATCTGGAGATACCTCTGCTATCAAGTGCGTTGGCTGTCCAGCATTACTCACCACGGAGGAAGTTTACTGTTGCTCGGCATGCGTAGATTCATGGGTGGAAAGCGATCCGAACGGACTAATGGGAGTGGACGATGAGGAAAGTGAGGCGGAAATGTAAGAACCCGGCCTGCCGCGAATGGTTTCATCCAGCCTTCCAGAACCAACGATGGTGCTCACCAGATTGCGGAACGGTACTGGCGATGGCTGAAAGGGAGAGAAACCGGCAAAAAGCGATACAGGAAGCAGAACGACGACGAAAGGAAGAAGCCCAGCAGGAAAGACGTAGTATCAAAGTTCGCAAGTTAGCCACCAAGCCCGCCAGTTACTTCAAAGCCCAAGCGCAGCAAGCCTTCAACCAATTCATCCGCCTTCGTGACCATGACCAGCCCTGCATCAGTTGCGGCGAAACCAATCCGCCTGATTTGCATGGCGGGCAGTGGGATTGTGGGCATTTCAAAACTGTAGGTGGATTCCCAGAGCTCCGCTTCGTTGAAAGCAATGCCTATCGTCAATGCAAATCCTGTAATGCCGGGTCGGCTAAGCATGGTGCAAAGGCGGCAACCGTAGCGCAGAGATATGAAGCCACTCTGGTTGAGAGGTTTGGGCAGGAGTTGGTTGATTGGCTGAATGGGCCCCACGAAATGACGCGCTATCGCCGTGAAGACTACATCCGCATCCGGGATGAGTACCGGGCAAAGGTGCGTGAACTGAATAAGCAAAGAGAGGCAGCATGATCAAGCCGGTGTATGGCGTAGGTGGACCATTAACTGACGCCAACTTTAACATTTTGCGAATGAACAGAAGGCAGGCTCAAGCAGAAGCAGATCGGCTTGCAAGGCAGACCATAAAGAGTGGCTGGTCAAATATCGCGAAAGGCTTCGTATTTGACGCTGGTGATTATTATCGACTTTCAGTAGCGGTCAGCTCTATCAACAGGAGGCCCGCATGACCGAATACCTCAGAGAAAAGTGGCTCCGCCTTCGCATTCTCAAGATGCGCGGCATGTATGAGATCAACTACCGGATAATCCGGAACACAGCGAAGATGATGGGGGTGACCAATGCCAGTACGCGAGCTTAACCTGACTAAAGAGCAGCACGACTGGATTAATAGCTGGCTGGAGTTGTGGGGTGCATGGGTTTACTCAGGTAGACTGGAAAAGCGCCAGAGCAGTGTCATAGCGCAATACATGGCGACTGTTGAGCCGCAATCCTATCCATACCGGCCAATGTGTAATGATGACGACGGACTCTTGATTTCTCAGGTCGTGGACTCCGTCATGCGCATCGATAAAAAAGCACTTGGCATCCTGCTTAGCTACTACGCTCACGGCTCCTCTAAGCGAGCCATTGCATCCTACTATCATAAGGTCGCAAGTCCTCGCAAAATGTCAGGGCGCAGTGGAGAAAGTACCAGGCGACCATCAATGATTACCTGCCGACGTGAAGTGGACGAGATATTGAATGCCAGCCTATATATTCTCTACACTCCGCTGCTATCTGCATTTAACGATCGCAAACGTGTAGTTAAAATTAGAAAAGTCGCATAGTAAGTGTTGACACTATTGAGCCATTGAGCCACAATTTGGATATAAGCTGCCGTAAGTGTTCTTAAGGATGCAGCGGCACTTAAATCCTGTCAGTTCCATCGATTTGTGATAGCCAAAGCGCCCTGCGGTCTCACCAACTGCGAGGGCGTTTTTTATTTCTATGCCGGTCTAGTTCAGTGGCAGAACGGCTGCCTTGTAAGCAGCGCGTCAGAGGTTCGATTCCTTTTCCCGGCACCAAATTCTGAGCCGAATAACCTCACATAATCGGCTCATCCCCTCCCGGGGATAAGATTCACCGCATACCCTGTAGCGGATAAATAACATCACCAAACTATTTCAGAGGTCAGCCAAAGAGCTGGCCTTTCTCGTTTATCGTCCCTGCCAATCAACATCGACTCTCACCCTTTCCTGTGTGGCAGTGGGCGATCTTTTCTACGGTGGATATCCGCAAACGCGGGATTCTCATTGTGATCAACTAAGGCTGCGTCGGGCATTAGACGGCGGGAAGGCTCGGGAAGGTTTCTCAGGTGACAGTGGGAAGTTTAACCGGGCTTGTTCTGTTCACAATGTCATCAATTCCTAAACAGGATAAGTCCCCGTATCAGGGGGTAGGAATGCGTCGCATGCCATATAAATCAGATCCGGGCTTATTCGCCGCCATGATCGCTCTGGGGATGACAGTCCTCGGTTCGATAGCGGCATACGCCTACAAGGTATTAAGCGGGGACGCCTTCAGCTGGCGCACCCTGTGCCTTCAGATGATCGTCTCCGTGTTTGCCGGGTTCCTCATGATGCTGCTCGCCATTTACTGGCAGTGGCCGCAGGAAGTCACCGGCGCTATCTGTGGTATGGCTGGCTGGTCTGGCTCATCTCTCATCAAAACGTTAGAGAAGCGGTTTTTACAGAAGGCGGGAGGTTTCAATGCAGATCAGCAATAAAGCCATCGCACTGATAAAAGAATTCGAAGGGCGAGAGCTCACCGCATATCAGGATGTAGTCGGCGTGTGGACTATCGGATATGGATGGACCGGCACCGTTGACGGCAGAAAGATATCCCGCGGCATGACAATCACCCAGGCGAAAGCGGATGAGCTGTTACGCGAAGGCGTGAAGGAATATGAATCTGGCGTCAAAGGTATGCTGCGCGTACAGGTCGATCAGTGTCAGTTCGATGCCCTGGTGAGCTTTGCTTATAACCTGGGCGTGTCTGCTCTACGTGGATCAACGCTTATGCGCAAGCTCAACGCAGGAGATACCCGCGGTGCCGCTGATGAGTTTCTCAGATGGAACAAAGCAGGCGGAGAGGTGCTGGCCGGACTAACCCGTCGCAGACGCGCAGAGCGGGAGCTATTCCTATGTTCAGCTTAACGGTATTTAAAAACATCATCCCATTCCTGTTTGCCGGAATCATTATTTTCTTCCTGTTCTCGCTAAATGCAGAAAATGATCAACTGCACGCTGATAACAGTGAGCTCAGGCAGGATGTCAAAAGGGTAAACAGTAAGAACGATGACCTGGCTAACACCCTCAATAACCTGTCAGAAAGGGTGGGGGAAATGACGACCATCGTTAAAGATGAATCCCGCCGCCGCGCTGCCGCTGAAATGAAGTCGCAGCAATTACAGGAAGAGGTGAAGGATGCTCTCAAAGATAACGTGTGCTCTGGCGAGCTCGTTCCTGATTCTGTTGTTGAGCGGTTGCGCCAGCAAGCAAACGGAATACGAGGTCGTGAATAGGCCGGTATTACCTGTGCCGGCTAACCTCCTCGCTGACTGCCCTATACCACTGATACCCGCCAACATGACATTTGGCGACAGTGTGCAGCTGAACATCAAACTGCTTAACTCGCTGGATATCTGCAACGGCCAGTTATCAGCCATCCGCAAGATAGAAGAATCAAGAGCCTCGCTGCAATAGCGGGGCTTTTTTTATGCGCCTCGCACGCGCAAACAACCACCCAGAGCCTACAGAAAGCGAGCCTGAGAGAAACCCGTATAGGTGCGGACCTCTCTGGGGCGAGTTTCTCTGTGCGACAGGCTCACTTTCTATAGGACTACCGCATGAACATTGTCCCACTGAATTACAAAGGTGAAGCCGTCCGCTTCAATACTGAAGGATGGATCAACGTTACTGGCGTAGCAGAGAGATTTGGCAAGCGCATCGATAACTGGATGCGCCTGGCGGAAACTCTTGAATACATCCGAGCTTTAGATGAGGCGCTAAGCGGCGAAGAGTCGCAGATTTTACATCCCTCACAATCGAGGTATGTAAAAACCAGCCGAGCCCGAAAGGATAGGGGCGGTGGTACCTGGCTGCATCCCAAGCTTTCAGTTGCATTCGCCCGTTGGTGTGACGCCCGCTTTGCTGTGTGGTGTGACCTGCATATTGATAGCCTGCTTCGCGGTGAGCTAACTGAGCAGCAGAAGTTTGAGCAAGCCTGCCGAATTCGTGATGCGAGAAAGGCGAAGGTGAGTGCTGGCGCAAGTGAAATGGCACGATGGAGATGGGATAAGCCCGCTATTGAGGCAAATGTCGAATACTGGCGCGAACAATTACAACTCACGCTGGATATCGCAGTCTGATAGCCAACGCAAAATTGCGTCGACCGAGAGCCTCTTTCACAACGGCTCTTAAAGAACCTCTACGACAAGGGATAACGGTTATGCCCGCAGCTATTCCCCGATCATGCCGAAAGCGAGGTTGTCCTAAAACCACAACAGATCGCTCAGGTTATTGCGCGGATCACCTTAACGAAGGATGGCAGCAGCACCAGCGCGGACAAAGCCGACATCAGCGCGGCTACGGCAGCAAGTGGGATGTTATACGCGCACGCATCCTCAAGCGTGACCGGCACATCTGTCAGGAATGCCTGCGGAACGGCAGGCCCGTACCAGCATCCACTGTTGACCACATCAAACCAAAGGCACATGGAGGCACCGATGAAGACAGCAACCTGGTTGCGATTTGCTTCAAGTGCCATAAAGCCAAAACCGCACGGGATCGTTTAAACCAAAACTGACCATTACAGGTGAAAGCATGACTGATTCATTAAGTGATTCAGGGCGCGAGCACGTCGGCGCTAAGGCGTTGCGACCTGCTTGTTCTGTTGAGGGGTGTGGGTTGCCAACTAGAGCCAACAACACTCCGTATTGTGAAAAACATTACATGCGGGTTCGTCGACATGGCTCGACAAAAAAGTTAAGCACGCTCAAGCCGGGCAGCTTGATTCACTCAGGCGGTTATGTGTTAGTTAATGCCCCTGAGCATCCGCTAAGCAGAAACAGCAATCGTGTCTATGAACATCGCGTTGTTTATTACCAGCATCATGGCGAGGGTCCATTCAAATGTAACTGGTGCGATGCTCTGGTAACCTGGGATGACATGCATGTCGATCATCTTGATGGCTGTAAAACCAACAACGCTGAGGCAAACCTCGTTGCCAGTTGTGCGGTATGCAATCAGAAGCGCGGCACTGAAAAGATGAAGGCAACGCACAGAAAGAAATCTCACAGACGCTACACGGCTCATGGCAAGACCATGTGCCTCAATGAATGGGCTGAGCATCTGGGTCTGTCTTGGTCAGCGCTGCAGTGGAGAATTGATAGAGGCTGGCCATTAACGCGGGTGTTCAGCCCTCGGATTGGCAAGAGTGGGCCACCCAGTAAGCGCAAGGCGTATGAGGTACCACTATGAGTCAGAAGAAAGCGCAACTCGCCCATATCTATCGAGGCAAGGCGTTCATTGGATATGGCATAGCAGTTGATGGTGAACTGCTAAGCCAGCAGGTGAGCACCACCATCGACACCGATACAACAAGCCGGCCGGCAATCACCGCCGTCTTCAATCTTGATGCGGACATGAACGAGAATCCGGTGCGAATCGACCTGAATGAGAATATTTCTCAATAATTGACGCAAATGAGATGAGTTATCATTTGCAGGGTGGGGCGGGTTAAGACTTCAGGGCTTTAGGCCCAGAGGACCGCCGCCTAAGTTTTATTTTCATCGCCGCAGGTTAGAAACCTTTTTTCATGGGTACCCCCAAAGTACCCTTTCAGTGGAGTTTCCCCCATGTCAGGACCACCGAAAACCCCGTCACACCTGGTTTTGGTGAGGGGTAACCCATCCAAGCGCCCGGTAAACCAGAACGAGCCCAAGCCAGAGAAAGGGGTACCCAATACTCCGAAGCATCTCGACAAGATGGGCAAGTACTGGTTCCAGCAGATTGCCCAGGAACTTGACGGGATCGGCGTGCTGACGCAGCTCGACGGAAAAGCGCTGGAGCTGCTGATCGAAGCCTACACAGAATATCGCCGCCACTGCGAAACGCTCGACCGCGAAGGGTATACCTATGCGATTTACAGCGAGGACGAGCCGGACGAAGGCAAAGAACGCGCTATCAAATTCATCAAAGCCCATCCTGCCGCCGCAATGAAGGCTGATGCCTGGAAACGTATCAGGGCAATGCTGGGCGAGTTTGGCATGACTCCCGCTTCACGCAGCAAAGTTAACGCCAGTGGCCCTGATAAAGTCGATCCGCTCGAAGAATTCCTGAAAGCGAGGGACTGATGGCTAAGGTTGCAGATGGTATCCGCTACGCAGAGCGCGTGGTCAGCGGAGAAATTGTCTCGTGCAAATTTGTTAAGCAGGCCTGTGCCCGGTTTCTTGATGATCTTCAGGTTGGTGAGCAGCGCAACGTCTTCTTCAGCGAAAGTCGCGCTCAGCACATCCTGAATTTCTATAAATTCGTGCCACACGTTAAAGGTGACCTGGCTGGCAAGCCAATCGAGCTGATGGACTGGCACATTTTTATCCTCATTAACATTTTTGGGTTTGTGGTACCGCAGATAAACGAGCTGACAGGTCAGCAAGTGCTGAACAGCAAAGGCAGCCCGGTAATGGTTCGTCGTTTCCGCACGGCCTATAACGAGGTGGCGCGTAAGAACGCCAAATCAACGCTGTCCTCCGGCATCGGCCTGTATATGGCAGGTGCTGACGGGGAAGGCGGGGCCGAGGTCTATTCCGCCGCCACCACACGGGACCAGGCACGGATCGTCTTTAACGATGCTGTAAACATGATTAAGCAGTCCCGCGCCGCACTGGGCAGGCTGTTCGATTACAACAAGCTGGCGATTTTTCAGGAGCGAACTGCCTCAAAGTTTGAGCCACTCTCAAGTGATGCGAATAACCTCGACGGCCTGAATATCCATTGTGCGATTGTCGATGAGCTGCATGCTCACCGCACCCGCGATGTTTGGGACGTTCTGGAGACAGCGACCGGTGCCCGATCACAATCTCTTCTCTTCGCTATTACCACGGCAGGGTTTAACCGTGAAGGCATCTGCTACGAGTTGCGGGACTATGCGGTGAAGGTGCTGAGCGGAGTGGTGGAAGATGACACCTTCTTCGGGATTATCTTTACCCTGGACGAGGGCGACGAGCCTTTTGACGAGAAAGTGTGGCAGAAGGCCAATCCGGGCCTGGGCATCTGTAAGCGCTGGGATGATCTCCGCCGCCTGGCAAAAAAAGCGCAGGAGCAGGTTTCCGCCCGAAACAACTTTTTCACCAAACACCTCAATATCTGGGTCAGCGCTGAATCGGCCTGGATGGATATGGTGAAGTGGGATGCCTGCGAGCCGCTGGCACCCGTGCATGAGCTGAAAACCTACCCGATGTGGGTCGGCGTAGACCTAGCCAACAAAATCGATATCTGCGCGGCGGTAAAGGTCTGGCGGGCGCCAGCGGGGCATGTGCACACAGACTTTATGTTCTGGCTTCCTGAAGGGCGTCTTGAGCGTTGCTCCCGGCAGATGGCCGAGCTCTATCAGAAGTGGAGCGACAGCGGACACCTGACGCTGACGGATGGTGATGTTGTGGATCACGCCGTTATTAAAGAAGACCTGCTGAAGTGGATCGCCGGTGAAAACCTGCGCGAAATCGGCTTCGACCCGTGGGGGGCTACCCAGTTCAGCCTGTCGCTGGCAGAGGAAGGTGTCCCAATGGTGGAAGTGGCGCAGACGGTTCGCAACCTGTCGGAAGCGATGAAGGAAACCGAAGCGCTTGCTTACGCGGGGCGCCTCCATCACGACAATCACCCGGTGATGAACTGGATGATGAGTAATGTCACTGCAAAGACGGACAAAAACGACAACGTATTCCCTAACAAATCCACGCCGGAAGCCAAAATTGACGGACCCGTTGCCATGTTCACAGGCCTCAGTCGCCTGATACTCAATGGTGGTGACGAGCCGCAGGATCTGAGTGGCTTCTTTGATAATCCGATAATGGTAGGTTTCTGATGAAAGAAAGCAAACAGCCCGGCAAGGTGAAAAGCGCGCTGCTGAACTGGCTGGGCGTTCCAATCGGGCTTACTACCGGCACGTTCTGGCAGGAATGGATGGGCATGAGCAGTAGCGGAAAGGTGGTATCGGCTGATAAAGCGATCCACCTTTCTGCCGTCTGGGCCTGTGTCCGGCTACTGAGTGAATCCGTATCCACGCTGCCGCTTAAAATCTATGAGCGCCAGGCAGATGGTTCGCGTAAGCCCGCCACTGGCCATCCGGCGTATCAGGTTCTGTGCCGGAGGCCTAATCTTGAAATGACCCCGTCGCGGTTTATGTTGATGCTGGTTGCCAGCATTTGCCTTCGCGGTAATGCCTTTGTCGAAAAGAAGATGATCGGCAACCGCCTCGTGTCGCTGGTGCCGTTGCTTCCCCAGAACATGGTGGTAAAACGCCTGGATAACGGCAATCTCGAATACACCTATACCGATGCTCAGACAAAGCGCGTCATCCCGGCAAAGAACATCATGCACATTCGTGGCTTTGGCCTTGATGGTGTCTGCGGCATGATGCCGATGATGGTTGGTCGTGACGTGATCGGTTCCGCTATGGCCGTCGAAGAGTCCGCAGCGAAGATATTTGAGAACGGACTGCAAAGCTCTGGATTTCTCAGTGCTGACGGGGCGCTGAATGATGAGCAGCGTGAGCGGCTTCGTGGTTACATGGCGAAGTTTATTGGCTCCCGGAACGCCGGAAAAATAATGGTTCTCGAAGGTGGCCTGAAATACCAGAACGTCACTATGAACCCGGAAGCAGCGCAGATGCTTGAGTCCCGCTCATTCAGTATTGAGGAGATTTGCCGATGGTTCCGCGTCCCGCCGTTTATGGTGGGGCACTCAGACAAGCAGAGCAGCTGGGCATCGAGCGTTGAGGGCATGAACCTCCAGTTCCTGACCAATACGCTGCGCCCGCTGCTGGTAAATATCGAGCAGGAGATTTCACGCTGCCTGCTGGACGGTGACGAAGACCTGTTCGCTGAATTCTCTGTTGAAGGCCTGCTACGCGCAGACAGCGCTGGCCGTGCCGCTTACTACACGACAGCGCTACAGAATGGCTGGATGTCGCGTAATGACGTGCGCCGTCTGGAGAACATGCCGCCGATTGAAGGGGGCGAAATTTATACCGTGCAGCTGAACCTGACGCCGCTGGAAGACCTGAAGCAAAACAGCCAGGCAGCGCAGGCAGCCAACCTTCTGAAAATTCACAACCACGTTTTCCCTGACATTCCGTTCGAACAATCCCCGCTGAAGAAAGCGGCTTAGGAGCTATCCCCATGACACTAAAAAGCCTTCCGGCAGCGCCGGCGGGGCGGCCTTCTGCGCTCTCAAAACGGGACCTTCCGTCAGCCACGATGGAACGCTGGAACGGTGGCATTAAGGCCGCTAACACTGACGAAAACAGCATCTCTGTTTTTGATGTTATTGGGGCCGACTACTGGGGCGACGGCGTAACGGCCAGCCGCATTGCCGGAGCGCTGCGCACTATGGGCGGCGCGGACGTGACAGTAAACATCAACTCTCCGGGCGGCGACATGTTCGAAGGCCTGGCGATCTATAACCTGCTACGCGAATACGAGGGCAGGGTCACCGTTAAAGTGCTCGGTCTGGCTGCGTCCGCCGCCTCCATTATCGCGATGGCCGGCGACGATGTGCAGATTGGCCGGGGCGCGTTCCTGATGATCCACAACTGCTGGGTCTATGCGATGGGCAACCGTCACGACCTGGCACAAATCGCGGCAGATATGGAGCCTTTTGATAAGGCTATGGGCGATATCTACTCAGCCCGCACCGGCCTCAGCATGGAGGACGTGGCCGCAATGATGGACGGTGAAACCTACATCGGCGGCAGTGATGCGGTGGATAAAGGATTTGCCGATCGGCTGCTGTCCGCTGATGAAATCGCTGATGACGATGACAGCCCCGCAGCGGCTCTCCGGAAGCTTGACGCGCTGCTGGCAAAAACCGACACACCGCGCTCAGAGCGTCGAAAACTTCTCAAAGCATTATCCGGCGGCAAGCCTGGCGCTGCTGCCAGTCCCGAAGGTATGCCGGGCGCTACCGAAGAAATTAACCCTGACAATCTCAAACAACTTGAATGCGCCCTGGCGGCGTTCGGCAAATAAGGAAAGACCATGTCTGAAGTTAACGATTTACTGAAAAAAGTCTCCGCGAAGCTGGAAGAAGTATCCGGCACCTTCAGCCAGAAGGCCGAAGACGCGCTTAAAGAGGCGAAGAACTCCGGTCAGCTGTCTGCACAGACCAAAGATGCGGTGGATAAAATTGCCACTGAGTTTAATGCACTGACTGAAGCGAACAAAACCCTTAAAGCTTCACTGGGCGAGCTGGAACAGCACGTCGCCAACATGCCTCTGACTAACGCCAAAAAAGTGGCGGAGTCAGTGGGTCAGGTGGTGATCAGCTCTGAAGCGCTGAAAGCTTTTGCAGCCAGCGTGGAAGGTGGTAAGCGCGTAAGCGTACCGGTCAATGCTGCGCTTCTGTCCACCGATGTCGCTGATGGCGTGGTTGAGCCGCAGCGCCTGCCGGGTATCGACACGGCACCGAAACAACGTCTGTTTATCCGCGACCTGATCGCACCGGGCCGTACTTCTTCACCGGCCATCTTCTGGGTTCAGCAGACTGGCTTTACCAACGCCGCGGCGGTTGTGCCTGAAGGCACCACGAAGCCGTACAGCAACATTGAGTTCGCTACCAAAATTACTCCGGTCACCACCATCGCGCATATGTTCAAAGCGTCCAAGCAGATTCTGGATGACTTTGCGCAGCTGCAGTCCACGGTGGACGCTGAGATGCGCTACGGCCTGAAGTATGTCGAAGAGCAGGAGATTCTGTTTGGCGACGGCACCGGCGCACACCTGCACGGCATCGTGCCGCAGGCGACCGCGTTCAACGCCGCATTCACCGTCGAGCAGCAGAACGGTATCGACGATCTGCGTCTGGCCATGCTGCAGGCGCAGCTGGCACGCTTCCCGGCGTCCGGCCACGTTCTGCACTTTATCGACTGGGCGAGGATCGAGCTGACCAAGGACACGCTGGGCCGCTACATTCTGGCGAACCCGTCCGCGCTGACCGGTCCGACCCTGTGGGGCCTGCCGGTTGTGGCTACCGAAGCTGCTGCCTTCCAGGGCAAATTCCTGACCGGCGCATTCAACGCTGCAGCTCAGCTGTTCGATCGTGAAGATGCCAACGTGGTGATTTCCACCGAGAACGCCGACGACTTTGAGAAAAACATGATCTCAATCCGTTGCGAAGAGCGTCTGGCTCTGGCGGTGAAGCGTCCGGAAGCGTTTATTTATGGCTCCTTCACTGCGCCTGTCGCTGGTGGTGCGTAATCAATAACGGCGGCCTGCGGGCCGCTCTTTCTTTTGGGAGAACGGCATGAAACTGCGATCCATCAAACCTACGTACCAGAAAGGCGAAGTGCTGACTGAAGGGGTGGTTTTTGAAACTCTGGAGCAGCATGGCCGGGAACTGATTCAGCGTGGTTATGCTGAAGAAGTTAAGGCCCGAGAAGCTGAGCCCGGCAGTGATAAAGATCCAAAGGGCAAGGGCAAGGCTAAGTAAGGAGTTTCTATGCTGACCGTCGAGCAGGTCAAACTGCACTGCCGCATTGATTCCGATTCGACAGAAGAAGATGAGTGGATAGCTGCCCGCATAAAAGCGGCGGTGCGTTATGTCGAAAATTACACCCGCCGCAAGCTCTTCGAATCTTCTGACGATACAGCTTACCTGGCTGAGCCTTATCGGCTGCTTTACACCGAAGATATCGAAACCGCCATGCTGATGTTGATCGCTCACTGGTATGCGAACCGCGAGGCAGTAGTGACCAACGGCAGCTCAACGACTGTCGATCTGGCTGTGGAGTCATTTCTGCAGCCGTATCGCGTCTATGGGCTGTAAGGAGTCGTTATGGCCTGTGCCGGATGTGAACGCCGCCGCGCGTGGTTCAAAAAATGGATGAAGATTGCCCATGAAAGAGTTACAGGAAAGCCTGCTGGCGACAACGCTGGAGAAGCTGGCGGAAAGCTTCCATCAGGTAGCCGAGGGGATGAAAGCCCAGACGGAGGCGATAAACCGCCTGGCTGAGTCAAATGAAGCGCTTGCCTCTGTGGTTTATCAGGCTTTTGCGAATGATATTGAAATCACTTCACTGGATGACCCAACTCCAAGATATCTCAGCGGCAAACCAAAGGGGTAGCAACCATGCAGGCCGGAAAACTACGTCACCGAATAACCCTGCAAAAACCGGTAAAGAAGCAGAGCCCGACTACTGGCGCGATCATAAACACCTGGGAGGATGTGGCAAAGCTCTGGGCCGATGTTGTGGATCTGTCGGTGCGGGAATTTGTGGCGGCCCAGGCGGGGCAGAATGAAGTGACATCACGCATTACCATTCGTTACCGGGATGATGTTACGAACAAACACCGCATCCTTTACCGGGGCCGGATTTACAATATTCACGGCGTACTCGCTGACGATAAAAGCGGGTCGGAATATCTGACGCTGCCTTGCTCACAGGGGGTTAACGATGGCTGACGGTGTTGATTTCAGTCTTACCGGTCTGGATTCCCTGCTGGGAAAACTGGATGAAATCAGTGATGACCTGCGCCGGAAAGGTGGGCGATCTGCTTTGCGCCGCGCCGGGAATGTCATCGTCAATAAAGCGAAGGCCAACGCTCAGCGTCTTGATGATCCGGTGACCGGGCGCAGCATTGCCGATAACGTGGCCCAGCGCTGGAACGGCCGTCTTTTCAAACAGACCGGCAATCTGGGGTTTCGCATTGGCGTGCTTCATGGCGCTGTGCTGAAAAAGCACCCGGACAAGGCGCAAAATGCGCCAACGCCGCACTGGCGTCTGCTGGAGTTTGGCACCGAGAAAATGCGTGCTCAGCCTTTTATGCGCCCCGCAGCCGAAAACAGTATCAGTGAGGTCGTGACAACGTTTTCTGACGAATATGAGAAAGCGATTGATCGGGCTATCAAGCGGGCGCGGAAAAAAGGAGTGCCGCCATGATTGCACCCATATTTGCGGTCTGCGCGGCCAGTCAGGCAGTAAACAGCCTTATCGGGGGGGATACGCTCCGGCTTTACCCGTTTGGTATGCAGGACGATGCGGTTATTTATCCGTATGCCGTCTGGCAGAACATCGGCGGCGGGCCTGAAAATTACCTGAATCAGCGGCCTGATGCCGACACGCTCACATTGCAGGTTGACGTTTACGCTGATTCGCCCGATGAGGTGATCTCTGTGGCGCAGGCATTACGCGACGCCATTGAGGCCCGTGCCAACATCACGCGATGGGGCAGCCAGGAACAGGACGCCGAAACGAAGCGCTACCGCTATTCCTTCGATGTTGACTGGATAGTCACGCGATAACCGAATTATTCACCCACCGGCCCTGTGCCGGTTTTTTTATGACCGGAGATAACAATGTCTGTACTGACGCAAGGCACACAGCTCTATGTGCTCGCAAAAGGCGCGGTGAGCGAGATTGAATGTATCACTGCATTTTCACCCGGCAGTAACCCTGCCGATCAGATTGAAGATACCTGCTTGTCTGAACGGTTTGACCGCACTTACAAGCGCGGCCTTCGCACACCTGGCGCAGCAGCCCTGACGCTGAATGCCGATCCGAAAAACACCAGTCACATCATGCTGTATAACCTGTCGATTTCGGATGACGAAGACGATCAGGACCTGACCTTTGCTATCGGCTGGGCGGACGGGACGGCATCACCTACAGCTGCGGCAGACGGCGCTGCTGACGCGGTTGACGGCCTGACGCTTCCGGACAGCCGTACCTGGTTCGTATTCAAAGGTTACGTTTCTGACTTTCCTTTTGATTTTGCTGCCAACACGGTTGTGTCTTCTTCTGCCTCCATTCAGCGCTCTGGTTCTGCCGTATGGGTACCGAAAGCGGTTGTTGCAGCCTGATAACAGGGGCAATTTGCCCCTGATTTAATAACGGAATAATTCATGAAATTAACACTCGACACGCTTAAAACTGCGGGTGCTTTCACCGGGCGACCGGTAGAAAAAGAGATCACTTGGAAGCAGGGCGACAAAGAATTTACCGCTACCGTTTATGTTCGTCCGATGGGCTATCACACGGCCACCTCAGATGTGCTGGCAATGGGCGGTAAAGTTGACGGAGTGGCAGGCCGCATTGCTGCATCAATCTGTGATGAGGATGGCAAACCCGTCTTCACCCCAGCCGACATTACTGGTGAAGCTGATCCAGAGCGCGGCTCGCTTGATGGCGCACTGACCATTGCACTGCTGGTGGCTATTCAGGAAGTTAACGACCTGGGAAAGACTTCGAGCTCAGCGCCGAAGACGAATTCTGGTGCGAGCTCGTCCTCAACGGTATCGGCGGCCGCACCATCGCAGAGGCGCGTGAGACGGTTACCTTCAAAGAGTCGCAACTCTGGGCAAAATACCGGGAGCGCTACGGAAGCCTGAACCCCATGATGCGCACTGAGTGGGGTGCAGGGGTGGTTGCAAGCACCATTGCCAATGTGAACCGGGATTCGAAAACGCCGCCGTTCAGCCCGACAGACTTCACTCTGCATTTCACAAAAGTCACTGCAGCTGACGAGCCGATTTCACTTGATGAAGCCATGACCAGTTGGGGATAACCCGCTTAGCTGCGGGTTTCTTGCTTCCCATTGCATCAGTTTAGCTTTAGGATTATTCCCAATACGATACTTTGGGGGTGAAAATGGCTCTAATTAAATGCAAGGAATGTGGAGAGGTGGTCTCAAGCAAGGCGGATTCCTGCCCAAAATGTGGCGCGCCTCTTAGAGTGAGAGTGAAAGGTCCATCAGGATGTATGATGGTATTCCTGGTTTTTTTAGGTTTGTTGTTACTTTTTTATTTTATGGCAGATACGGGAAAGCCAGAAGACACTAAATTGCTATCAAAAGAACTACCGTCAGCTCAACCAGCATCTCCCAAAAAAGAACTAAACGACAGGATTGAAAGCCACTCCGCCGATACCGCAGCTAAAACCACCTGGATTACGGGTGCGGTAAAAGACGAGATGACTGATGCTAATAGGCCATATGTAGCAACTACCTCTTTGAATGGGGCTGATTTTGATTTCCCATACAAAGTTGTTGGCGGCTCCAAAGCCAGCATAGTCATTAGAGATGATGGTGGGGAAAAAGTTGCTTATGTGACTATTGAGAAAGGTCACATGATTTGTGGGTATAATGATTGTCATATTGTTATAAGAGACGCGGCAGGAAAGATCAGTAACTGGCAGGCCAGTAAAGCATCTCCTGGCGTTACAAATGCTTTGTTTATTGATAATGCAAAGGCATTTGAAAATCTTATCAAGAAAAATAATAAATTAAGAATAGGTATTGAGTTTTACAAGTATGGGGTACGTTCCTTTGATTTTGATACTTCAGATTATCCCGGTATATGACCAAATAACAGAAACCCGCTGAGGCGGGTTTTTTATTGCCCGGAGAAAAGTTAATGGCAAGCAAATCGCTGGGCACACTGACGATTGACCTGATCGCCAAAGTGGGCGGCTTCGTTTCAGGTATGAGCCAGGCTGAGAGATCATCACAGCAATGGCGTAAAAAGGTGGAGGGCGACGTTAAAGCCGTTTCAGCTGGGTTAGCTGCAGTCTCAGCCGCCGCGCTAGCTGCAGGCGCAGCTGGCTTCGCTTTACTCAAGTCCACAGCTGAACAGGTAAACTCAACAGATCAGTGGGCTAAGTCATTAAAAATGTCCACTCAGGAACTTCTTGCCTGGCAGTTCGCAGCCGAAAAGGCTGGTGTCGCCGGTGACAACATGGCAGACATCTTTAAAGACCTCAGCGATAAAATCGGTGACGCAATCCTGAATAAGTCAGGCGAAGCTGTCGATGCACTGAATGCGCTGGGCCTGTCTGCCGAGAAGCTTTCGAAGGTTTCACCAGATAAACAAATGCTGGCGATTGGCGAGGCGCTGGGCAAAATCAGCACTAACGCTGGTAAGGTCACCATCCTTGAAAGTCTGGGTAATGATCTTTCAAAACTTCTTCCGCTATTTGACAACAACAACGCAAAGCTGAATCAGTTCATTCAACTGGCAAAAGATTATGGCGTTGCGCCTGACCCGCAATCTATTGATGACCTGATTAAGGTAAACAACTTATTTCAGGATATGGAAGCCCAAGTCAAAGGGCTGAAGATGGAGATTGCTGCAGGTCTTGCAAAGGTTGACCTTGGGCCATTGCAGAATTCAATTTCCGACATTCATAAGACGCTTACTGACCCTCAGATATTACAGGGCCTGGTTAATCTTGTTCAGGGAGTTGCTGAGTTAACCGGATGGCTTGTCAAAGCTGCTGCAGCTGGCGGAGATTTGGCTGCAAAATTTGCCAAACCTCTAGTTGCATCCATGGGTATTGGTGACTCCACCGATGAGACGGTCATCAAGAATCGCATCGAGTACTTAAATAAAGCTCGTGAATATTCTGATAGTTGGGTTACTGCCCTGGACCGTTCACTAGGTAAGATGCCAACGACTGCAGAAATTGATAAAGAGACATCTGCTTTAACTGACCGCCTTAAAAAGGTTCAGGAAAACAAGAAAGCCCAGCAAGAACTTTTCGTTCAAGCAAGCAAGGCGGGATCTGCTATCGGTTTGGCAATCCCATCATTTTCATTGTCTCCTGGCGAAACAAACAGCAAACCACCGGCGACAAAAAAAGATACCTCTGCTGCAAAGATGGAGTCTGCTTTCAGAGCTACCGAGCGCAGTTACATGCGCCAGATTGAGTTCATTGATACCACGGGGAAAAAGACCGCGGTAGTGACTGAGCAGCAAAAGCTTCAATTTGATATTGCTGATGGTAAGTTGCAGGGCCTTAACGCCACGCAGCAGAAACGCCTGGAGTCGCTGGCAAAGGAAGTTGACCGGCTGAACGCAGTCAAAAAGGCGAATGAAGAAAATGCCAGGGTGGCTACGTTTGTCGCAAACCTGCAGGCGCAGAACAGCAATGCAAAATCGTCACTGAATATCGACGTTCAGGGTGCCGGTGTCGGCGATAAAGAACGCCATCGCATGAAAGAGCGGCTGAATATTGAGCGGGAATACCTCGATCAGCAGCGCGAACTGCAGACGCAGTATCAGTCAGGCGACATAACCAAATCGCTTTATGACAGAGAAACCAGCGCCATCAGCAGCGCCATGAGTGACCGCCTTAAAATGCAGGAGGACTATTACAAAAGCATGGATGCCATGCAGTCCGACTGGATGGGCGGCGTCAGTGATGGACTGGCTAACTGGCTGGATACCTCATCCAATTACTCAGCGTCAGCGGCTAACGTAGTCAGCAGTTCAATGGACAGCGCTCTGGATAACGTCTCGTCCATGCTCATGGGGAATAAAGCCAGCTGGAAAGACTGGGCATCATCGGTTCTCAGCATGATCGCCAAGGTCGCCCTGCAGATGGCCGCAGTCAATCTTGTCAGCGGCATAGTGAGTTCTGTCGGTGGTGCTGCGGTCGGTGCTGCGTCAGCCGGCGGCGGCACGGCAAATAACTCTTTCAGCGGCGGTGCGTATAACAACCTGACGCTGAATGCTAAGGGAGGCGTGTACGAATCCCATGATCTGAGCCAGTACAGCGGCTCGGTCGTCAGTTCGCCAACGTTATTTGCTTTCGCTAAGGGTGCCGGGCTTATGGGTGAGGCGGGTCCTGAAGCGATAATGCCGCTGACACGTGCGGCAGATGGCTCACTTGGCGTGCGTGCGATAGGCAGTGGCGGCGGTAGCGGAGGAACGTCAATCTCAGTCAGCGCACCTGTCACGGTTGAAGGTGGCGGAGCCGGAGAAACAGGCAGCGCGAATACCGCCAATACCGCGCGACAGTTGCAGAGCATGATCCAGACAGTTATTTCAGACCGCCTTAAGAAAGAGATACTGCCTGGCGGCATACTGTATCGCGGCGGATAAAATTCAACGGTGGAATATGGCGATTGATACTTTTGACTGGTGCGTCAGGACCGGGGCAACGGAAGAAGTTAACGTTGCCACACTTCAGGCTCAGTTCGGCGATGGCTACAAACAGGTAGCGGGCTCAGGCATTAACAGCGCTATGGAGTCGTGGCCGGTGACATGTAGCGGTTCAAAATCCGAAATGAAAGTGGTGCGTGAATTCTTTAAAAATCATGTGACGACTTCGTTCTGGTGGGAGAACCCGTGGGGCGATAAAAATCTCTACCGTGTCAGGGCTGATTCTATCCGGCCCAATTTCATCAACGGCAACTTTGTTGAAATTGCAGTGACGTTCGACCGGGCTTTCGCGCCGTGAAATGTCACGTTAACAACAGGGGGCGCTTATGCGCCCTTTTTTATTGGGTGAAATATGAGTTTTAACCAGGACATTCAGGCGCTGGAGCCGGGCAGCCTTGTGCAGTTGATTGAAATTGACGGGACCGCTTTCGGGCTGGACACCATCCTGCGCTTTCATGCTTATAACCTGCCAACGGAAGGCTGGCAGTCTTTTGCAGCCGAAAATCTTCCTTCAATTATCTGGCAGGGCAACGAGTACGATCCACACCCGTACGAGCTGACCGGCATGGAGATGAGCAGTTCAGGGTCACAGCCCACACCAAAGCTTTCTGTGGGCAACGTGGGTAACTATGTCACCGCGCTGTGTCTGCAGTTTGACGACCTGGTGAAAGCCAAAGTCCGTATTCACACCACGATGGCGAAATACCTCGATGCGGCAAACTGGGTGGCGGGAAATCCGACCGCCAATCCGCAGGAGGAGCGGGTGCAGCTTTTCTACGTTAACGCGAAGTCGTCAGAGACGCGCACGCAGGTGGATTTTGAACTCTGTTCACCGTTTGACATCCAGAGCCTGCAACTGCCATCGCGTCAGATTACGCCGGTATGCACCTGGTGCATGCGTGGCTGGTATCGCACCGGCACCGGGTGTGATTACGCTGGCAATCGGTACTTTGCGAAAGATGGCACTCCCACGAATGACCCGTCTAAAGATGTTTGTGGAGGCCGCCTGGCTGATTGTAAGGCCCGGTTTGGTGAAGACCAGCCGCTGCCATTCGGCGGGTTCCCGGCTGCAAACCTTCAGGGCAAATAACCATGCGTAAAAAAATTCTTGAGGCAATCCGTGAGCACGTCGCTGCCGAATACCCGAAAGAGGCTTGCGGTCTGGTTATTCAGTCTGGCCGGACCCAGACCTACGTCCCCTGCAGGAATATCTCTGACTCGCCGACTGAGCATTTCACGCTGTCGCCGGAGGATAAGCGGGCAGCGGAAGCGCAGGGTGACATTCTGATGGTCATCCATTCTCACCCGGACGTGCCGCAGCTTATCCCGTCAGAACGTGACCGGGTTCAGTGCGACTTTTCCGGCGTGGAGTGGGGGATAATGTCGTGGCCGGATGGCGACTTCTGCACTATCAGCCCGCGTACCGACCGCGACTACACAGGTCGCCCCTGGCTGATTGGCGGTAATGATTGCTGGACGCTCATTATGGACTACTACCAGCGTGAGCACGGCATCACCCTGAAAAACTGGTCTGTTGACTATGAGTGGTGGGTGGATGGCAAAGAAAACCGCTATGACGATAACTGGCGGGCGGAGGGGTTTATAGAGGTGTCTCCGGCTGATATGCGGGAGGGAGATATGATCATGATGCAGATCAGCGCCCCTGTAACCAATCACGCGGCCATCTACCTGGGTAACAACATCATTCTGCATCACAATGCCGGAAGCCTGTCTACGCGGGTGCCTTATGGTGATTACTGGCGTAACCGTACAGTGCGCGTGGTGCGCAGAAAGGAGCTGATGAATGATTAAGACGATGCGGCTAAAAGGGCCAATGGCGAAAATGTTCGGCAAGGTCCATCAGTTTCACGTCGCTGATTTGCGTGAACTGCTGCGGGCTATGTGCTCGCAGGTGCCCGGCTTCAAAAAATACGTATCGAATGCACATCTCAACGGGGTGCGCTTTGCCTTTTTCAGCGGTAAAGACAACATCGGCCTGCAGGAATTCGATATGTCTTCAGCTGCGACTGAGTTTCAGATGGAGCCGGTGCTTGAGGGGTCGAAACGAGGCGGCACGCTGCAGATAATCATCGGTGCCGTTGCCATTGTGGCCGCGTTCTTCACAGCTGGCAGTACTCTTGCTCTTTATGGCGCAGCGCTGGGAACAACCACAGCAACAGGGCTTGCTGTGACAGCCCTGACCAGCATCGGCATCAGTATGCTGCTTGGTGGTGTTGTTCAGATGCTGACGCCACAGCCTAAGTTCAACGTGGGCGCATCTTCCAGCACAGACAATAAGCCTAACTATGCGTTTGGTGCGCCGGTGAATACCGTAGCGATGGGTTACCCGATCCCCGTCCTGTATGGTCAGCGGGAAATTGGCGGGGCGATCATCAGCGCGGGCAGCTTTACCAGCGATCAGCAATAAGCAAACCGGGATTAATTTTCAGGCCACCTTCGGGTGGCTTTTTTTATGGGTGAAATATGCGACTTCTTGAAGGTGCCACAATTCAGGGCAATAAAGGCGGTGGCGGCAGTGCTCACACTCCGGTAGAGCAGGCTGATGATCTGCTTTCAATCGCAAAATTAAAAATGCTGCTGGCTATCTCAGAGGGTGAGATTCAGGGCGATTTAACAGCGCAGCAGATTTACCTGAACGATACGCAGCTGGCGAACGACGACGGAACCTACAATTTCACTGGCGTAGTATGGGACTGGCGGAAAGGCACGCAGGACCAGACCTACATTCAGGGCATGCCGGAAGTTGATAACGAGTTGTCCGTGGGAGTAGTAGTCACGCAGGCGGTGGCCTGGACCCGCCAGTTCACCAACCTCACTCTCGATGCCGTCCGGATTAAGCTGAGTCTGCCGGTTCAGTACCAGTACAAAGATAACGGTGACATGGTCGGTACCGTTACGCAGTACGCGGTGGACCTCTCAACAGACGGCGGATCATGGGTCACGGTGGTAGATGGGAGTTTTAACGGTAAAACCACGTCCGAGTATCAGCGCGATCACCGTATTGATTTACCGAAAGCAACATCAGGCTGGTCCATCAGGGTTCGGCGCATCACAGCGGACTCTTCATCCTCAAAACTGGTTAACGCTTTCAAAGTTTTCTCGTTCGCCGAGGTTATCGACAGCAAACTGCGGTATCCCAATACCGCGCTGCTTTATATTGAAGTCGATGCCAGCCAGTTCAGCGGGCAGGCACCTAAAGTAACCTGTAAACCAAAAGGCCGGCTGGTCCGTGTGCCGACCACCTATGACCCGGTGTCACGCACCTATGCCGGAACATGGCAGGGTGATTTCAAATACGCATACACCAATAACCCGGCATGGATTTTCTATGACCTGGTGCTGGATAAAATATTTGGTATGGGTACGCGTGTCGATGCCACCATGATCGATAAGTGGGAACTATACAGCATCGCACAGTATTGCGATCAGATGGTGCCGGACGGCGCTGGCGGCACGGAGCCACGCTTTACCTGTAACGTCTTCATCCAGAGCCAGCAGGATGCTTACACCGTACTGAAGGACATAGCGGCGATATTCCGCGGCATCACGTTCTGGGGTAACAGCCAGATATTTGTGAATGCTGATGTGCCGCAGGTTGATTCTGACGGTAACGTTGACGTTGATTTCGTTTACCACGCATCAAACGTCATTGACGGCCTCTTCACCTATGCCGGCGGCAGCTACAAAAACCGTTATTCATCCTGCCAGGTGAGCTGGTCCGATCCGGTTAACCATTATTCGGACACCATTGAAGGCGTTTACGATTCTGACCTGGTGCAGCGCTACGATGTGCGCGAGATGAGTCTGACGGCCATTGGCTGCACATCACAGAGCGAGGCGCACCGGCGCGGGCGCTGGGCTATTCTCTCCAACGCCAAAGACGGGACCATTTCATTCGGCGTAGGCCTGGATGGTTACATCCCGATACCGGCAGAAATTATTGGTGTGGCCGATCCATTCAGGTCGGGTAAACAGAACGGTGGCCGTATCAGTTCAGTGAATGGCCTGCGCATCACCCTCGACCGTCCTGTTGATTACTCAGCGGGTGACCGGCTGGTGGTGAACCTGCCTGACGGCACGGCACAGACGCGGACCATTGGCAGTATCAGTGCCGATAAGAAAACGGTGAGCGTAAATACCTCATTCCGTACTACGCCGGTAACGGGCGCAGTGTGGGCTATCGACAGTGATAATCTGGCAATCCAGTATTTCCGAGTCACCTCCGTGGCCGGTAACGATGACGGCACGTTTACTATTGCAGGCGTGCAGCACGATCCGAATAAGTACCGCTACATTGATGATGGTGTGCGTATTGAGCCAGCGCCCATTACGGTCACGCCAGTCAGCGTTCTGAAAGCGCCGGCCAACATCAAAATCACTGAAGTCAGCTTTGTTGAGCAGGGTCTCTCTGTCTCCTCGATGCAGGTAACCTGGGATCGTGTTGAGGGTGCTATCAGCTACGTGGCTCAGTGGCGCAAGGATAAAGGCGACTGGATTAACGTCGCAGTCACCAGCGCGCAGGGTTTCAGCATTCAGGGCATTTATACCGGCGTCTATGATGTGCGGGTGCGCGGCGTTAACGCGGCGGAGGTTTCTTCCCCGTGGGGTTATGCCGATTCAACTTCTCTTAGTGGCAAAGCAGGTAAGCCCGGCACGCCGGTTAACCTGAAAGCTACGGATAACGTGGTGTGGGCAATCGATGTAACCTGGGCTTTCCCTGATGGCTCTGGAGATACTGCTTATACGGAAATTCAGGTTGCCACCACAGCAGACGGCCAAAACCCCCAGTTCCTCGCATACGTACCTTATCCGGGCGTCAGCTATCAGCACGGTCCGATGCCGGGTGGAGTTCGCCGCTGGTACCGCGCACGGCTGGTTGATCGCATCGGGAACGCCGGGGACTGGACTGCTTTTGTGGAGGGGTCAAGCAGCATTGATGCGAGTGCTTTGCTTGGTGATATCACTGAGCAGGTTCTTCAGAGTGACGCCGGGAAGCAGCTGGTTGCGAAGATAGATACGAACATCGATGCAATGCTGCAAAACGCGCTCAACCTCGACGCAACCGTTGATCATCAGATGGCGGAGTCCGGTAAAAACCGGGCTGATATCCTGACGGTTAAGCAGACCATAGCCACAAACGATCAGGCTTATGCGCAGAAGTTTGAACAAGTGCAGGCCACTGTTGACCAGAATACTGCCGCAGTTCAGCAGACATCTACCGCGCTGGCCGATACCAACGGCAGGCTGTCAGCACAGTATTCTGTAAAAGTGGCAATAGATAGCAACGGGCATCAGTACGCTGCCGGCATGGGGATCGGAGTTGAGAACAGTCCGTCCGGCATGCAGACGCAGGTGTTGTTTCTGGCTGACCGTTTTGCAGTGATGAGTCAAATTGGCTCAACGCCGAAAGCCGTGTTCGCTATTCAAAATGGGCAGACCATTATTGATAATGCAATCATCGGTGATGGCACCATAACCAATGCAAAGATTGGCGATTACATCCAGTCCTATAACTACGTTGCAGGGAGTGCTGGCTGGCAGATAAACAAATCAGGAAATGCCGAGCTAAATAACGCTACTGTAAGAGGCACTATTTACGCATCTGCAGGTGATTTGAATAATGTCATCATTAGAGAAAACTGCACAATACTAGGAACGCTTAGTGCCTCAAAAATAAATGGGCCACTAATGCAGGCAAAGAGCTTCTATTTTGCTCATACGGCTACCAATGCCAGTAGTACTGTTTATTGGGATGGTACAGCAGGGAAGGGAGACGTCCCTATGACGCTAAGTGGCCGCATTATCCGTTCGCGCAACAACAATCAGTTAGCATCGCGCGTGGTGTTAAACACAGCGGCAGGTTCGCAGGAGGTGCCCGCGGCGCTTACGTTTGATGTAGGAACAACAGCTGCGCGCAATATCACTGAATATTCTTTCTCAGTAGACGTAGGAACAGGAGCTGCCAACGTGCAGTTGTTTGCTGGCGCGCTCAATCAGGGCGCGAACGAAGGAGTAGCTTGGTCTATACAGATATTCGCTTCTCCAACTGCTAATCAGTTCCATGTTTAATTCCCAATATCACTAATAGCCCGGCCATCGCGCCGGGTTTTTAATTGCCCGGAGAAAACTATGCCAGCAGGCACTATTGCACTAACTAACAACTCAACCGCAGTTACCGGCTCAGGTACTAATTTCTCTTCCGAGCTAAAGGCGAATGACTTCCTCATTACTATTGTCGGAGGTGTCACGTACACGCTTGCTGTGCAATCTGTAAACTCCGCTACCGGACTGACGCTGATTACCGCTTACAATGGGCCCACAACATCAGGTGTAGCATGGACGGCTTTACCTAACGGAGCAATGGTAGGTATTCCTGCTCAGACCGCAGCTGATACAGCAAGGGCCATTCGCGGGCTAAATCTCGACAAGGCGAACTGGCAGCAGGTCTACAGCGCTTCAGGAAATATCACAGTTACCCTTCCAGATGGCAGTCAATACAGTGGCCCATCATGGAGCAGCCTGAGTAAATCACTGGCCGGGCTAGGTAACGCTGCAACAAGAAACGTGGGAACCGTAGCGGGCACAGTAGCTGCAGGAGATGACTCACGATTAAATACAATTAATGGCAAGAGCGGCGGTACAATTTCATCTGCACTGACCGTAAATAAACTTTCTGCAGACGGAAGTAATACTGTTGGTGATGGTCTCAGTATTGTGGCTGCTGACCCCAGCTTCAATATAGTCATGCAGTATTATCTTGTAACTGGTCAATATCATAAGTTCAGGATGGTCCAGAATGGAACGGAAACATTGCAAGTACGATCTAGCGGAGCAGTATATGCATCATCCTTTAACCCAACATCTGATTCGAATCTGAAGTTTAATAAAACCTTTATCGAATCAGCATTAATGAAGTCTATGTCACTTCGAGGGATGACATATGACTTAAATGGAGATCGAAAAGCGGGGGTTATAGCTCAGGACGCGTTAAAAGTTCTTCCCGAATCCGTGACCCGGAATAAAGACCCCCTGGTGCTGGAGGATGGGACGATACTCACAGAGACGTTGTCACTGGATTATAGCGCCATTGCCGGGATGCATACTGAAGCCCTAAAAGACCTTATGCCGTTGATGCTCGAGATGCTTAATGACCCGGAAGCAGCCAAAACAAAGATTACAGAGTTGATCAGCGCGATTAACAAATCTACTGATGACGTCAATAAAACAAGCATGAAAATGGAATGGGCCTTACTTAATCCGCCGATCTGGCCATCTGAGCCTGAACCGTCAGGTAATATGCAGGCAGATGATGTGTCGAATGAGCCTGCCGAATAATAAATTACACAAAAAAGCCCCGGCGACGGGGCAGAACGGACCGCGCCCATCTCAGCAGGCTGCGGGGTGTCATTTGAGATTAGTCATCACTGAAACTGTGGGCAAAAAAATACCCGCCCCCCAATGAACAGGGCAGGTACAAAGTGAGGTGAAGCTCTCGAACGCGCAAAGGCGTTCTGTTGTTTTTAGGCTCTCTACTGTGCTTGCAAGAAGGACGTAGGGTGGATTTCACTTCTTGCCGGATGGGAGTTGCATCCATTCACCTTCCACATTAAAAATTTTATTCATAAACAACTCAACAACAAGCGTAAGCGGTAGTCTTTTTTTGGTGTAGTGCTGCTGAACGAGTGACATAAAAAACCCGGCACGGTGGCCGGGTTATCATGCCTTACTCGATTTCACCAAAAACCCTTTTCAGGCCCGATTCATATTGCTCGCTACTTTCTGACATCGAGGCCATGCCTACAACCTTACCGATATGATGGCGAAGCGCTTTGTCTCCCACCTCAGAAAGGAACTGATGGATCTTGTCGCTACGAGAGCCTTTTTCATCACGGCTTTGTTTCGCCAACTCAAAAACCACGCCTTTGCTTTTCGCTAACGGTTTGTATATATGGCGCTCTGTAAACCACCTGAAAGCGATCGGATGACCTCCCTTGTCAGGCTTGTTAAGTCCGTAGAGTCGGTACCATTCATAATAAAGTTCATCCGGGAACACTTTTGACCAAGCTCTAGCCTCCTCCTGCACATGGACTTTGAAAGCTTCAATAACTTCCTGAGCTTCAGGCTCATAGCCTGCTACGGCGTATGCTAAGCCACGAATGCCAGACTTGGCCGAGGCGTTGATAATCTTTTGCGCTGTGTCAGCGGAGGCAATCCTGGACTCCGGCAGAGCCTTAGCCTCTCTGGCATCAATAAGAGCCTTTCCAATATCCACAATCGTGGTGATATCGTAACCATGAGCATTTGTGATATTTTTGGATTGCCCACTGTATTGAAAATTAAAGGCTTTCTTCATTTTAGCCCTCAATTCTGGATCACCATGTTCTTTCATGTACGGTGCTTCAAGAAGCCTGTCTATATCGCGCGCTAAATCGCCAATGCCAAGCAGCTTAGCAAGCCCTGTCTTTGTTACTACAGGAGTTTTGGTCTGGTCATCTAGGATGTAGCACTCTGCATTTACGCCAAAGTAATCTTTAAAATTCCCCTTGTGAGTGGCTTTGAGCGGTTTTGATGCCCATCTAGCAGCAGCTGCTTTTTTTGCAATATCAGATCTCTGTTCCTTTGTTAAGGACTCAGCTCGTGCAATCCCGCCCTTCGCCTTACCTGCTGGTTCTACATTACTTTTTGACATTTGCATGCACCGTTTTTGTGAAATGTGCTTGCATAATAACAACTGTATATATTTACAAGCAAGCATGATTTGGAAAATATTTATGCTTGCATTTAAAAGAAGCGTGAGTCTTGCCCTTGATCAAAACCACCGATCGATATTACTGTTTATTCATACAGTATTTATCAAGGGAGGATTTGTCATGCCGCGCAACAGCGATATCAAAGGTGCCTTTTTACAGGCCATAAGCAGAGACGGCAGGGGCCGGCAGGTAGTCACTACCGGTACATTTCAGCGAAACCTTGAGGCGGTAAATCACATATGGACGCTGCAACAGTGCAATCAGTGGATACGTCGCGAACAGAACATGTTCAGAGAGCTGGTAACTGATGGCGGTGAAAACCGCACTTACGCACTGATGAACATGGGATATGTGAGGTAGCTATGGGATTTCCATCTCCTGCGCAGGACCATGTTGAGCACCGCCTGAGCCTGAATGACATTCTGATGCCTAACCCGGCCAATATGATGCGCATTGAAACACCGGGAGGGTTTGTGCTGGTAGACCGTTCTATCCCTCCTAAGCCTGGCGACAAGGTTGCATTCCAGTTTGAGGATTACCCGCAGATTGGGAAACTGTTCCCCTCGGGCATCATCACTCAGGACGGCGAGACGATCGACGGAAAGGGACTTGATGGTGTAGTCGTGCTGGGAAAGGTGACGGCCGAAGTGCTGGCTGTGTATGAGCCTTACCGGCCGACTATCTGATGGGAGAGATTTGAGACACGCAAATGTAGATGCGCTTAGTGGGGCATGTATGGGGCAAAAAATTACCGCAAAACGATGTTACTACCTGCTGAGTAGTTAGTCGCTTTGCGGTAAGCATCTGCTTTAACCGTACTTAAATCCAACTTCCTGCAATTTCCTGTTTCTACTAAGCCTCATCGACAGCGAGCAGTAGTGGAAATAGGTTTGCATCACGCTGGTGACGTCGTTATCAAAATTCCCGAACGATTTCATCAGCCAGGCGATAGCGGCGTTGCGCGCGGAATGCTCGAACTCAGAGCGGGCGACGTGGCGATCGTAATTGATATCCGGCTGCTGACTCAGCTGACGCACGATCTCCAGCATCCGCTGACGCGGGGCGGTCAGGCGGCTCTCCAGCAGGTCGCAAATCACCAGCGCACCGGCATTGATAAACGGATTGCGCGGCTTGCCCTGTTCCAGTTCAAGCTGCACCAGCGAATTAAACGGCTGGCCCGACGGCTCCTTGCCGACCCGCTGCCAGATCTCGCTGTCGTCATAGCGGGTCAGCGCAACGGTCAGTGACAGCGCTTTGGAGATCGACTGAATCGAAAAGCGGGTTTCCGCATCGCCCGCCTGATACAGTGTGCCGTCGCGCAGGCAGACGGCAATCCCTAAGTGGTCAGCGGCAACGTCCGCCAGCGCCGGAATGTAATTGGCCACTTTCCCCTGATGCACCAGTGGACGCACCTGGTCCAGCACTTCCTGTAGCAGTTCATGACTCAGATCGGACACGCACGCTTCTCCCGTCGATAATGGCTGGCCGGGATGATGAGTCTCCGCAGCCAGCGAATCAAGGCTAATTTTTTGCCGCTGTGAGCCATGCCGAAGCGCAGCGTCAGCTGATGGGCTTCGACTGAGCGGCGAGCGGAGCCAGCAACATCTGCAGCAGGCTCAGCCCGGTCAGCAAGGTGAAGGGTAAGGTCCAGTTGCCGCTGTAGTCGTGCAGTACGCCAAAAAACAGCGGCCCGAGCGCCGCCAGCGCGTACCCGACGCACTGCGCCATACCCGACAGCTGTGATGCCTGGCGGTGGTTACGGGCCCGCAGATTAAATAATGAGAGGCAGAGTACCAGCGACGCGCCCGCGCCGAGCCCGGCCAGCGTCAGCCAGGCCAGCGCCGCCTGCGGCAGCAACAGCAGGCCCAGCATCCCGAGAAAGATGGCGGTGGAGGCAATAAAGGCGGTCAGCCGGGCATCCCTGACCCGCTTCAGCGCCACCATGCAGCCAAGATTGGCGACGATCGCTATCGCCTGATACCAGAACAGCAGCCATCCCGCAGCAGCCTGACTAAAACCATTGGCCTGGGCATAGAGCGTGAACCAGTCAATCAGGGTATAAAACGCCAGCGACTGCAGCGCCATAAACAGCGCAATCTGCCAGCCACCGGGCGACCGCCAGGGATGACGATGCGCCACCGTATCTGAGGCGGGCGGCAGCGTGGTGGCGTGACGGCGTAACAGCGGCAGCCAGGCGATCAGCGCCACCAGCCCCGGCAGCGCCCAGACCACCAGCGACAGACGCCAGCCCGCCGGCGACAGCTGACTCAGCGGCACCGCCACGCCCGACGCCAGGCTGGCGGTAATTGACATGGTGGCGGCATAAAGACCGATATATTTCGCGGTGCGGGCGGTAAAGTCGCGCTTGATCAACGGCGGAAGCAGCACGTTCGCTGCCGCGATGCCGGCACTCAGCAGCAGCGTGCCGCCCCATAATGCCGCTTCGGCAGGCAGCCAGCGCATCAGTGAACCCACAGTAATCAGGCACAGCGCGCCCCATAAACTGCGTTCCAGCCCGATACGGTTGCCCAGCCAGGCCGCCAGCGGCGCCAGCACAGCAAACAGCATCAGCGGGATAAAGTTAAACAGGCCCGCTTCACCGGCGGTCAGGCCAAACGTCAGGCGAATATCCTGCAGCACCGGACCCACAGCGGTTATCGGCGCACGCAGGTTAGCGGCAGTGAGTAGCAGAACGAACAGAAAAAAAGCGGCACTGGAAAAGCGCGGCTGAGAGGTGGAAACGTGTTGAGCTGGGGTCATCAGGATAATCGTCACGGGCAGCATTGCTGCGGGGGCGTTGATTGACGTTAACGCTTACGCATCAGAATTGATGTCTGGACGCTACTTTACTGACCGCTCTTACCGCTGTAAAGCCTTGTTATCCGTTCATATTTGCGCCGTCACGCTTTAAGCCACCTGCACGCCATGATGCAGCAGCAGGTGGCGGCGCAGCGGTTCAGTGAAATTCAGGTTCCGGGAAGTGGCCGCAGTCGTTTTGGCTGGGATTGGTACCGGGTGGGCAGGTTTGCTGGCGGGTTTCACCGGCGGGCACCGGTTTTTCATTACCCGGTTGGGCACTACAGGCGGTCAGGGCAGTGATCACCATCATCAGGCTGAGAAAACGCATATCCGCTCCTTAATTGAGATTTTCATGAGCAAACAAACGTCGGTGGCCAGGCGATATCCGGCCAGAGGCGTATACCCTCAGTGTGGTGGGAAAGGGTAAATTGTCAATTAAAACAGGGCAAACATCAGCGCGACCGGGAAACTCATCGGCCAGGTTGCGCCGACTAAAAATGCGCTCAGCAGTTTAATGCTCAGTTTATCTTTAGCGATAAAGAAGGTGATCAGCGTAGCGACCAATGCAACAACGGCATAAAAAATTAGCATACCCTGATACAGTGTCATCGATCTCTCCGCAGCGTCATTAAGGTTTTCGCAGCGCATGATGCGGATTTTTGTGATCCAGATCAAGTCAAACACCCTTAAAAATCTAAAGAAACTGCACGCTAAACGGGGCAGTAAAATGAGGAAAGATCGGGCGATTTCAGGCTGAAACCGGGCGGTTAAAAAGCGGTTGAGGCGTTGCCGGCTGCCGTTGGCTGAGGTGAAAGCGTTGTGGCGAAGCAGAATTAAGGAACCGGCCCGCAACAGCAGGCGGACCGGTTTACATGCCACCCGCAGCGCGGGCGGCAACGATCGGCGTTAGCTCTGAAGATACAGCGCCATCACCTCGTCCAGATTTGGCTCACGCGGGTTACCACCGGTACAGACATCATCCAGCGCCGCCTGGGCCAGCGCGGCAATATCCGCATCCTGCAGGCCAACTTCCCGCAGTGAGCGTGGAATGCCGACATCACGGCAGAGCTGCCTTACCGCTTCCACCGCCGCCTGCCGCGCCTGATCGAGCGACATCGAATCCACCTGCTTCACGCCCATTGCGCGGGCGATATCGCGATATTTCTCGCCGGTCGCCGGCGCATTCCACGCCATCACCTGCGGCAGCAAAATCGCGTTGGCTACGCCGTGCGGCACGTTATAAAACGCGCCCAGCGGATGCGCCATGCCGTGCACCAGCCCCAGCCCGACGTTGGAGAATCCCATGCCGGCCACATATTGTCCCAGCGCCATCTGCTCCACCGCGTCGATGTTGCCCGCCACCGAGTCACGCAGCGAGTGGCTGATAATCTCGATCGCCTTGAGGTGCAGCATATCGGTTAACGCCCAGGCACCACGGGTAATGTAACCTTCTATCGCGTGCGTCAGGGCATCAATGCCGGTCGCAGCTTTGAGCGAGGCGGGCATACTGGCCATCATCTCGGCATCAATAATCGCCACTTTAGGAATGTCATGCGGATCAACGCAGACAAATTTGCGGCGGTTCTCTTCGTCGGTGATGACGTAGTTAATCGTCACTTCCGCCGCCGTACCGGCGGTGGTCGGAATGGCAATAATCGGCACGCAGGGGTGGCGAGTGGGCGTGACGCCTTCAAGGCTGCGCACATCTTCAAACTCAGGATTATTGATAATGATGCCGATCGCTTTGCTGGTGTCCTGCGGTGAACCGCCGCCAATGGCGATCAGATAGTCGGCACCCGACCGTTTAAAACATTCCACTCCTGCCTGTACCACCCGAATGGTAGGGTTCGGGACAACCTCATCATAGAGTGCCCAGTCGAGCTGATGTTGCGCCAGTAAATCGGTCACCCGCTTGAGTGCACCGGCTGCCACCAGCGCTTTATCCGTGACGATTAGCGCTTTACGCATACCACGACGCTGAACCTCTTCCGGTAAATGGCGTAACGCACCTGCGCCAAACCAGGCGGTCTCATTCAGAATCATACGTTGGGTCATCAAAACATCCTCTGTTAACAAATGAATTTTTACCTTCCGTGTTTAATCAGTGCAGTTCTGCGCATAAGCTCTCAGAAAAAGGTAAAGACATTTGATAAAAAACAATCAATTAACGAAAAGTGTTTCGACTGGCGGGCAGACGTGCCGCAGACCTCCCGGTGGGTCGTGTGCCGAACTGTCTGATTTCTGCGCTTAGCAGCGTGAATTTCCCCACGTCTTCTTTGGCTGTGCAACACTCTGTCAGGAGCAAACCGACACTTTCAGAAGAGGAAAAGCCATGACCCGGTTCGTAATGAACAAAAAGGATGACCTTGTTGATAGCGCGTTAGACGGCATGATTTACGCCAGCCCGTGGGGCAATCTGGTGCGGCTGGCGGTTGCGCCACGCATCCGTATCGTGATGCGCAAAGATTGGCAGAAACAACAGGTTGCGCTGATTTCCGGTGGCGGATCGGGCCATGAACCGGCGCACGTCGGGTTTATTGGCAAAGGGATGCTGACCGCTGCGGTGTGCGGCGATCTGTTTGCCTCGCCCAGCGTTGATGCGGTGTATAATGCCATTATCAATCTGACCGGTGACGCGGGCTGCCTGCTGATCGTCAAAAATTACACCGGTGATCGGCTCAACTTTGGCCTGGCGGCGGAGAAAGCGCGTAAGGCGGGCTTTAAGGTCAATATGGTGATTGTGGGTGATGATGTCGCTTTGCCCGACAATCCTCAGCCGCGTGGGGTCGCCGGGACTCTGCTGGTGCATAAAGTGGCCGGTTTTGTCGCTGAACGCGGTGACGATCTGGCGGCAGTGACCGAGGCCGCTGAGTCCGCCAGCCAGGCGATCGCCAGCATGGGCGTGGCGCTGTCGAGCTGTCATCTGCCGGATGAACAGAGCGGTGAGCGCGTGCCGGAGGGCAGCGTTGAAATGGGGCTGGGTATCCATGGTGAACCGGGCGTGGACGTGTTGAAAACGCAGAACAGCGAGCAAATTGTGCAGCATCTGCTGGAGAAAGTGATGCAGAAGGGCGATGCGCAACAGCCGCGGGCGCTGCTGGTCAATAATCTCGGCGGCATGTCGGCGCTGGAGATGAGCCTGGTCACCCGTGACCTGATTGCTTCGACACTTAGCCAGCAGGTCAGCTATCTGATTGGACCCGCGCCGCTGATGACGGCGCTGGATATGAAAGGCTATTCGGTCACCAGCATGACGCTGACACCTCTGTTTGAAGAGGCGCTTTGCGCGCCGGTAGAGGTCACGGGCTGGGTGAAGGCGATTAAACTCAGTCCATTACAGCCGGTTAGCGCAGAGAAGCAGGTGACGGAACAGGCCGCCACGCCTTCAGAGAATCCGGCTGTCGCCCGCATAGTGAACCGCATCTGTGAAACCCTGATCGCCAGTGAAAGTGAACTGAACCAGCTGGATGCGCAGGTGGGCGACGGGGACACCGGATCGACCTTCGCCGCCGGTGCGCGCCAGATCCAGCGCGAATGTGCGGACAACCAGCTGCCGCTCAACACATTACCCGATCTGCTCGCGGTTACCGGGGAACGGCTGGCCACGGTGATGGGCGGTTCCAGCGGCGTGCTGATGGCCATTTTCTTTACCGCCGCTGCGCAGCAACTGGCCGAAGGCGATGCCCTGCCCGCCGCGTTGCAGCAGGGGCTGGAAAAAATGAAGCAGTATGGTGGGGCGCAACAGGGCGATCGTACCCTGATCGATGCGCTGCAACCGGCGATTGAAGCGATGATGGCAGGCAAATCGCTGGCGGAGGTGGCTGCCGCGGCGCAACAGGGCAGCGACGCCACGGCGACTATGGGTCAAGCCAAAGCGGGACGCTCATCCTACCTCAACAGCGACAATCTTAATGGCGTACCCGATCCTGGTGCCGTGGCGGTAGCGCGGGTGTTTGCCGCTCTGAACAAGGGTTAACGCTGGCGGCGCGGTTAAGCGAGCAATCGCGCCTGTAAAAAGGCCAGTAACTGACGGTTCACCTCACTGCGCTGACGGTGCTGGGGGTAAACCGCATTCAGCGCCAGCGACGGCGGATGAAACGGTTCCAGCACCGTTACCAGTTCGCCCCGTTGCAGCGCCTGACCAACAATGAACTCGGGCAGCAGGACCAGTCCTAAGCCCGCCAGCGCCGCATCCCGTAACACTTCACCGTTGTTGCTGACCATCGGCCCCTGTACCGCCAGCCATTTCCCTTTGCCGCTGACCTGTAACTCCCAGCCGTTCTGACCTTCCCGGCCATAGCGCAGACAGGCGTGTTGCAGCAGTTCATCCGGCTGTTGTGGCGTGCCGGCCCGGGCCAGATAGGCTGGACTGCCGCAAATGACCCGTTTCAGCTCGCCTAACGGACGGGCAATCAGCGTGGAGTCGGCCAGTGCGCCAATGCGGATCGCCATATCAACCCCTTCACCAATCACATCGACATAGCGGTCGGCCAGTTCAATCTGAAACTGCAGTACCGGATGCTGGCTGAGAAACTCCGCGATCAGCGGCGAAAGATGATTCATGCCATAGGACATCGGCAGATTAATGCGAAAGCTGCCGCGCAGCGTCTGACGCTGTTCCGATACCGCCAGTTCCGCTTCCTGAATGTCATCGAGAATGCGCTGGGCGTGTTGTGCGAACAGCAGACCGGCATCGGTTACCGACAGTTTGCGGGTATTACGAATCAGCAGGCGTGCGCCAAGCGAGGCTTCCAGCGCGGCCATACGGCGACTCACATACTGCTTCGATAACATTAACTGGTCAGCCGCTGCGGTAAAGTTGCCTGCATGAATGACGGCGACGTAGATCCGGAGGTCTTCGATCTGCATTGTTCCTGCTTCCGGGCGTCAAGGCTGTGCATTGCCTTGTTTATTAATCAGAAGCGTTAACTTATATCGATTAAATCGCCAAAGGACAACGGCGTCGCGATCGGCAGTGCAGAGCAGACCGATCCCGGCGTTAAAGCCGCTAAATCTTTCAAAACCGTTATATTTAAGCAGCAGCAACCGGCAACAAGCCGCCAGACTGCTGCAAATTACCCTGATAAAACCCTGTAAAGGAGCGACTGGTGAAGAAATTACTCTGTGCAATGATGCTGGCAACGCTGCCTGTGACTACCCTGGCAGCATCGGTATTTACGTTGCAGTCAAAAGATTTCAACGATAATGCGCTGCTGGATAAAAAGTTTGCCGGTGCGAATAAAAGTAATCCGTCCTGCACCGGCGAGAACATTTCGCCGGAACTTAACTGGTCTGCCGTTCCTGCCGGCACCCGCAGTCTGGCCCTGCTGATGACCGATCCGGTGGGCGCTAAAGGGCTGGGCGTGACGCATATGGTGGCCTATAACATTGCGCCAGATCGCAACGCCTTTGCTCAGGGTGAGCTGACGCAGGGCAAAGGATATACCGGCGGCAAAAATACTCCCGGCACTCAACACTACTACGGGCCCTGTCCTCCGGCGGGCAGCGGTCTGCATCACTATAACTTCGTGCTGATTGCGACCGATCTGCCGGCCGGCCAGCTCAAAGCCGGGTTAACTCATCAGGAGCTGCTGAGCCAGCTTAAAGGGCACGCGATTGGCGCGGCCAGTACCGTGGGCCGCTTCAGTAATGAGTAACATTCGGTGAACAGGCTGCCGCCAGGGGCGTAACGGCGCGGCAGCCCAGGCAGTGAGTCGCCGCTGAAAATCTCGCGGATGCGCTGGGCGATATAAGCGGTATGGGTTTCCAGCGCAAAAGGGCCACTTTCCAGCCTCTCAACCACCGCCTGCGGGTTATCGCGCTGCCGCGCCATGCAGATAGTGCCACTTAACGGCTTCCGGCGTCAGGATGGCGTTGCGGATCACCTCATCATTGGCTTCAGTCGGCTCGTCCCAGTAAGCCCGCACCGGCGCCCAGGCGTCACCCGGCCCTTACAGATCAGCGTTGCCGTTTTGTGAGATCAATCCGCTGACCCGTTCGGGATAAGCCAGCGCCAGCCGCACCGTAATCGGAAACAGAGATCGCATAGCGCTCAAGCCCTAGCGCATTGACCAAGGCGGTCGGCGTCTGGCCAGAGGCATCGAAAGTCTACGGATAGTGGCGCTCTGCGGGCATGTCGGTAAAGCCAAAAACGGGCAGAGGTGAATAATGTGGAATTTATCAGCCAGCAGCGGAATTAAATCGCGGAACTGATGAGACAAGGTGGGAAAAGCGTGCAGCAACAGCAGGGCAGGCAGCGCCCGTTTCAGGCAGGCGAATCCGGCGCGGAAGTCACGGACGACAGAAAAAAAACACCCTGCTAAAGCAGGGTGTCGGTCAGGTTATTTAGCCGGTGTCGCTGCGGGCTTGTGGCGTTTGCGCAGCTTATCAATCAGGCGCTGCGCTTCGGCTTGAGTGGCCACCGCAGGCGATGAGCCGCTCAGCGGCTGACGAGCGGTTTCACGCACCGTCAGGATAGTGATCAGACCAATCACACCGGCGCCCATCATATAGTAAGCGGGCATCATGTTGTTTTTGGTGGTATCCACCAGCCAGGCGGTGATCAGCGGCGTGGTGCCACCGAACAGCGATACGGACAGGTTAAAACCGATCGCCAGTGCGCTGTAGCGAATGTCCGTGGTAAACAGCGCAGGCAGCGTCGAGGGCATGGTGCCGCTGAAGCAGGTGTGCAGCACGCCCAGAATCAGCAGCCCGCCGAATACCGCCCACATATTACCGGAGCCGATCAGCATAAAGCTGGGGATTGCCAGCAGGATCAGACCCACTGCACCAAAACCAATGACCGGACGACGACCAATGCGGTCGGTCCAGCGTCCCCACAGCAGCGTCAGCGGCATCATCACAAACATCGCTACCATCACCAGCAGCAGGCCGCTCAGTTCAGGCAGACCCAGTACCCCGGTCAGATAGCTCGGCATGTAGGAGGTCAGCATATAGTTCGAGACGTTAAACAGCAGCACCAGGCCGATACATTTCAGCATCGGCGCGCGGTATTTGCTCAGCATCTGCATCAGCGTCAGACGCGGCTTGCTCTGCTCCAGCGCCTCCTGTTTTTCCATATGCTGCTGGAAGGCTGGCGTCTCTTCCAGTTTCAGACGGACATAGAGCCCGAACAGACCCAGCGGCGCGGCGATAAAGAACGGCACGCGCCAGCCCCATGACATCATCGCTTCATTCGACATCAGGGTTGTCATCACCGTGACCAGACTGGCGCCCAGCAGATACCCGCCGATGGTGCCAAACTCCAGGAAGCTGCCCATAAAACCACGGCGTTTATCGGTGGAGTATTCCGCGATAAAGGTCGCTGCACCACCATATTCACCGCCGGTAGAGAAGCCCTGAATCAGACGCGCCACCAGCAACAGGATCGGGGCCATGATGCCTATCGACGAATAGGCCGGGATCAGCCCGATACAGAAGGTGCCGATCGACATCATGATCATGGTCATCGCCAGCACTTTCTGCCGGCCGATACGGTCGCCGAGCGGGCCAAACACCAGGCCGCCGATCGGACGTACCAGGAAGGCCGCAGCGAAAGTACCAAAAGTGGCGATCAACTGAACCGCGTTATTGGCATCCGGAAAGAAAACTTTGCCGATAATCACGGCGAGATAGCTGTACACGCCGAAATCAAACCACTCCATCGCATTACCCAATGCGGCAGCGCCCACGGCACGCTTCAGCATGTCGTTATCGATCACGGTAATGTCATCAACAGTCAGCTCTTTTTGCTTCCTGTTCCAGAAGTGTTTCTTTGGATGTTCAGACGATGAGTTTCTGGTGTCCATATTCTCCTCAAATGCTTCAAATAAAGGAGTCTTATAGCTTTCGCAGCCGCAAAATAATGTTCAGAAGAAACCGTGGAAATGAAAGCTATAAGAAGCCGAATAATAGTTAAGCGAAGCGGCTGGTAACCGCAGCCGCCAAACCTTAGACCATTATTGTAAGTTATTGCAAGTTTTCGGAGTAAATAACCGCAGTTCCTGACAAATGCAGCAGGGTCTGTTTGTTCACCCCTGCTTACGCTTATCAATATTTTGTAACCAAACTGCAAATTTTATTATCAAAATGGCTGGCGCTGATTATTAATGTTCCGCATCAGGTCAGCCAAATAATTTTAGCGCCGCAACGCGATCCAGGGCGCGCATAATTAAATCCGTCTCTGCAGTAAGGCTGATGCGAATATAGTGTTCACCCGCCGGACCGAATCCTTCACCAGGCGCGACCAGCAGATGCGCCTGCGCCAGTAACAGGGCGGCAAACTGCTTACCGGTCATGCCGGATGGCGTGGCAAGCCAGAGAAAAAAGGTGCCCTGACGGGACCGCACCGGCCAGCGCAGGTCGGCCAGCTTAGCCAGCACCTGCACCCGTCGCTGATGCCAGCATTCGGTCAGTTGCCCGATCTGTTCAGACGGTAGCCCCAGCGCGGTGATGGCGGCATCCTGCACGGCACCATAGACCGTGCTGTAACTGTGGGTATGCAACTTTTTAAACGCCGCGATGATCGAGGCATTGCCAACGGCAAAGCCAATCCGCCAGCCAGCCATCAGAAAGCTCTTCGACAGAGTATAAATTTCCACTCCCCATGCTTTGGCGTCAGGCTGAGCGAGCAGGCTGATCGGCTGTTCGCCGCGCTGGCTGCCGAGCGTGGCATAGGCAAAGTCGTGCACCAGCGGCACATGGTGCTGACGGGCAAACGCCAGCGCGGCGGCAAACAGCGCGGGCGTCGCCAGTGCGCCGGTCGGGTTATGCGGATAGTTCAGCAACAGCAGCCCGGCACGCGCCGCTATCTGCGCCGGGACGGCCTGGAAGTCAGGCAGGAAATCGTGGCGCGCCTCCAGCGGAATGCCGTAAAAATCCGCATTCGCCTGGCGGGCCGCTGAGCGATAAAGCGGATAGCAGGGATCGGTGGAAATCAGCACCTTGCCCGGGTTGAGCAGCGCGCGCGGCAGGCCGTTAACCGCAATATGCGCTCCCTGAAACACCGCAATTTCGCTGTCAGGATCGAGCGTCACGCCGTACTGCCGCTGATAAAAGTCAGCAATCGCCCGGCGCAGAGCAGGTTTGCCCCAGAAAGAGGGATATTCATGATTTTCAGGCTGCGCCGCGGCTGCCTGCAGGGAAGCAATAATGTCGGGTGGTGTCGGCTGGCGCGGACTGCCCGAAGAGAGATCGATTAACGGCAGGTGCGGGTCATCGAACTGCGCCGCCTGCTTTTCCAACAGACTGAAAAGGTTTTCCTCCAGCCCTGCCACCATGTCCGATGCTGCAAACTCCGCCATAATATCCCCGAAAAGTGTCTGCTAAACGGCAGAGCATGACACAGCCGGGTTATTCCTTTTTAGCAGAAATAACACTATCGATTGCCGTTAAATGAATTTCCGGCAGACAACTATCGTTAGCATAAAAAAGCCAAAGCGACGGGCGGGTTTTAACTATTCCTGATTACAGCGGCTGTGATTAAATCAATTTTTCTCACAATAATGAATAAGGTTTTTTTATGCGCATCAGTTTTAAGGGAACGTGGTATTTAATGGTTGCCGCCGCAACGCTCATTTCCGCCGCCCATGCTGCGGAAGAAAAAGTGATTCGGATTGGCTTTAATCCCGGCCCCTATAAAGAGCAGTTTGAAAAGGGTGTTGCGCCCTGGCTAATTAAGCAGGGATATAAAATCGAATATAAAGATTTCAACGATGGTATTCAGGTTAATGACGCGGTACACCGTGGCACTATCGATGCCAATATTATGCAGCATCCGGTCTATCTTAAATCGGTTAATGATCGGCTCGGCATCGATAATGTTGGCATTGTCCAGGTGCCGACGCCACCGATGGGGCTCTATTCTGAGCGCGTCAAACAACTGCCCACGCCAGCGCCGGGTATGACGGTTTCGGTGCCTAATCAGCCCTCTAATGAATATCGCGCCGCGCTACTGCTACAGAGCATCGGCTGGCTGAAGATCACGCCTGACAGCGACGCAGCGACATTTTCACAGAAAAACATCAGCGAAAACCCGTACAAGATCGTGCTGAAAGAGATGGACAACGCGCAGCAGGTGCGGGCGTTGCCGGACGTCGATTTTGGCGTTATTCAGGGCAATTTCGCCGTATCAAGCGGCATGAAGCTGAGTTCAGCGCTGAAGCTGGAAGCACCGACCAGCCAGTTTATTAACGTGGTGACCGTCGCCGGTAAGAATAAACAGGCGGCGTTTGCCCGCGATATTATTGCCGGCTATCACTCAGCGGCATTCAGACAGTATATCGTCAGCGATCCGCAATATAGCGGCTATCTGCTGCCAGATTATTTCAAATGAGCCAGCCAACTATCGTCTTTCGCCAGGTGAGCAAAACCTTCTCACGTAATGGCGTTGAGGTTAAGGCGCTGGATAACGTCAACCTGACCATTAATCAGGGCGACATTTTCGGCGTTATCGGCACCAGCGGGGCCGGAAAAAGTACCCTGCTGCGGTTGATCAATCATCTGGAAACGCCGACCACAGGCACGGTTGAGGTGCAGGGCGAAGCGTTACAGGGCGTCAGTAAAGCGCGTCTGAATCAGGTCAAAAAGCAGATTGGCATGATTTTCCAGCATTTCAATTTACTGAATGCCCGCACGGTTTTTCATAACGTGGCGATCCCGCTGATTTTACAGGGGCGGGATAAGGCATTTATTACCGCACGGGTCGACGAACTGCTGGCGTTCGTCAACCTCAGCGACAAGGCCCACAGTTATCCGGATGAACTCTCCGGCGGTCAGAAACAGCGCGTCGGGATTGCCCGCGCGCTGGCGACTAATCCCGCCATTCTGCTGTGCGACGAAGCCACCTCAGCGCTGGACCCACAGACCACGGTGCAGATTTTGCTGCTGCTGCAGGAGATCAACCAGCGCTACGGCATCACCATCGTTCTGATCACGCATGAGATGTCGGTGGTGCAGAAAATCTGCAACAAGGTGGCGGTGATGGCGCAAGGGCGGATTGCTGAACAGGGTGAAGTGCTGGCGCTGTTTGCCGATCCGCAACAGTCGGTCAGCGCCAGCTTTGTGCAATCGGTTATCCACGATCGGCTGCCACAGCAGACGCTGGCGCTGCTGAGCCAGCAGCCGAATCTGCAGTCCCTGCGGCTGGAGTTCGTCGGCAGCACCGCTCAGCAGCCGATTATCCATCATCTGATCCGCAATTTTGCCGTCGAGGTCAATATCCTGTTCGCCAATATGTCGGAAGTGCAGCGCACCATTCTCGGCTTCATGATCGTTCAGCTCAGCGGGGAGCCGGCACAGATCGCGGCGGCAAAGGATTTTCTGACCGCAACAGGAGTGAAAATTAGTCATGTCTGATCTGTTTGATACGGCGGTTACCGGCGACCAGTTTTTGATCGCCTTGCAGGACACGCTGGTGATGGTGGGCGTATCGCTGGGGTTTGGTTCGCTGCTCGGCCTGCCGCTGGGCGTGATTCTGGTGATTTGCCGTCCCGGCGGCATCATGCCGAACCGGCTGGTGCATCAAATCCTCAATCCGGTGGTGAATATTATCCGTTCACTGCCGTTTATTATTCTGCTGATTACTATTCTGCCGCTGACGCGGCTGCTGGTGAACACCACTATCGGCACCGCCGGAGCCATCGTCCCGCTGGTGATTTTTATCGCGCCCTACATTTCCCGGCTGGTGGAGAGTGCACTGCTGGAGGTCGATGAGGGCATTCTTGAATCCGCTAACGCCATGGGTGCCACCACCTTTCAGACCATCTGGTACTTCATGTTGCCGGAAGCGGCCGCCTCTCTGGTACTCGCGCTGACCACGGCCACCATCGGCTTGCTGGGCGCGACCGCAATGGCCGGCACGGTAGGCGGCGGTGGGATAGGGGATCTGGCGATCACCTACGGCTACCAACGCTTTGATGCCTTTGCCACCCTTACCACCGCGCTGGTGCTGATCGTTATCGTTCAGCTATTACAAACCCTGGGGACGCGCCTGTCGCGTCGTATTCGCCGCGAGTAGCCAATGAAAAACAGTGATTTAGCCGTAATGCACTGGGGGACTTATCACGTCACCACCGAAGAGGGGCGGCTGACGGCGGTAACCCCAGTGGCGTGGGATCGCAATCCTTCTCTGATTGGTCAGTCGCTGCCGGACGCGATACACAGTGACACGCGGGTGAAGTATCCGGCGGTGCGGCTGGGTTACCTGCAGGGTAAGCCCGCATCGCGCCAGTCACGCGGCAAAGAGCCGTTTGTTGAGGTGAGCTGGGATCACGCGTTACAGCTGGTGGCAGATGAGCTGGCACGGGTGCGGCAGCAGCACGGCAATCAGGCCATTTATGCGGGCTCTTACGGCTGGTCGAGTGCCGGACGTTTTCATCATGCGCAGAGTCAGTTGCACCGCTTCTTCAACGGTTTTGGCGGCTATACCGCCAGCACCAACACCTACAGCATTGCCGCCGGTGAACGCACCTTACCGCATATCCTCGGCGATCTGGACACGCTGCAGCGTCAGCACACCCACTGGCCGGTACTGGCGCAGCATTGCGAACTGTTTGTCGCGATCGGCGGATTGCCGCTGCGCAATGCTCAGGTCAATGGCGGCGGGGCCAGCGATCATGCGCTGGCGCACTGGCTGACGACGCTGCGCCACAACGGCACCCGCTTTATCAATATCAGCCCGGTCAGAAACGATTTGTCGGCGGTGCCGGATGCGGAATGGCTGGCGATTCAGCCGGGCTCCGATACCGCGCTGTTGCTGGCTATCGGTCAGGTGCTGATTGCGGAATCCCGCTATGACGCCGACTTTGTTGCCCGCTACACGGTGGGATTCGAGGAGTATGCCGCTTATCTGACCGGCGAGCGGGACGGCGTGGTGAAAACCCCGGAATGGGCCGCGCCGCTGACCGGATTAGCGGCGGCGCAGATCCGCCAGCTGGCGCGGCAGATGGCGGAAAGCAAAACCATGGTCAACATTGCATGGTCGGTGCAGCGTGCGCGACAGGGTGAACAGGCGTTCTGGGCGGCGGTCGCGACGACGGCGCTGCTGGGCCAGATTGGCACCGCGGGTGGCGGGCTGGGTTTTGGCTATGCCTCCACCAATCTGGCGGGTGCGGCCCGGCGTCAGTTTTCCGGTCCCCGGCTGCCTGCCGGTCACAATCCGGTGCAGCAGAACATTCCGGTGGCGCGTATTGCGGATATGCTGCTGAATCCTGGCGGCAGCTATGCGTTTGATGGTCAGCAGCGGACCTACCCGGATATCCGGCTGGTCTACTGGGCGGGCGGCAACGTTTTCCATCACCATCAGGACCTTAATAAGCTGATCCGCGCCTGGCAGCAGCCGGATACCATTATCGTGCATGAGCAGTTCTGGACTGCCCAGGCGAAGTTTGCCGATATCGTGCTGCCCGCCAGCACTTCGCTGGAGCGCGAAGATATCGGTAGCGCCAGCAATGATGGTTTTATGATCGCCATGGCGCAGCATCTGCCGCCGTTTGCCGGATCGCAGTCTGACTATGCGATTTTTGCGGCGCTGGCGGAACGGCTGGGCTTCGCCGGGCATTTCACTGAAGGACGCGATGTACGTCAGTGGTTAGCGGCCATTTACGAGGCATCGCGCCCACGCGCTGCGGAGCAGGGCATTATGCTGCCCGACTTCGAAACGTTCCGGGCCGCCGGCAAGCTGGAATATCCGCTGCCCAATACGCCACAGATCCTGTTGCAGGCGTTTCGTGACGATCCTGATGCCGCCCCGCTGACCACGCCTTCTGGCCGGATTGAGCTGTTTTCGCAGACGGTTGCCGGTTTTGGCTACGCCGAAGCGCCAGGGTTTGCCTGGTGGGACCCGGACGAATATCAGGCGCAGCAGCAGGAGAAGCAGCAGTGGCCACTGCATCTGCTCTCCAGCCAGCCGCGTACCCGGCTGCACAGTCAGTACGATCACGGGCGTATCAGCCAGCAAACCAAAATTGCCGGACGCGAGCCGCTATGGATGCACCCGGATGACGCCGCACCGCGCGGCATCAGCGAAAACAGCATTGTGAAGGTGTTTAATGGGCGCGGCGCGGTGCTGGCCGGTGTGCATCTGACGCGGGATATCCGGCCTGGTGTGGTGCAGATGTCGACCGGCGCCTGGTATGACCCGCTGGATAAGGAGAGCGACCAGCCGCTGGATAAACACGGCAATCCTAACGTGCTGACCCGTGATTGCGGCAGCTCGCGGCTCGGGCAGGGATGCAGCGCCCAGACCTGCTTTGTCGATATCGAGCGTTATGACGCGCCGCTACCCGCTATCACCGCCTGGCAGCCGCCGGAATTTGTCCGGTGGCCCGCAGAATAATCACTGAATATTGAGACGGTTAAGAATAATCGCGATATTCCCGCCGTCTGAATATCGATTGCAGGATTAGTTGGTAGTTAAACCCTGGATGAACTGGCAAGGTTAATTCATTCCATGCCAACAGGGTGTTAATAATGAGTGAGTCAGCGTCATCATCATTACCGATCATTGATTTCGCGCTATTGTCCGGTAATAAACAGCAGCAGCAACAGTGTCTGGAAAAATTAGGCCAGGCAGCGCGCGATGTCGGTTTCTTTTATTTAATTAATCACGGTATAGATACTGAATTATTAAATGCGGTACAGCGCGTCGCCCGGGATTTTTTTGCGTTACCCGAGCAGGACAAATTATCGGTCAGAATGGCTAATTCGCCCCATTTCCGCGGCTATAACCTTGCCGGTGTTGAAATTACCCGTAGCCAGCCTGATTTCCGCGAACAGTTTGATATTGGTGCTGAACGCGAGGCGCTGCCGGTGACTGCGGATTCTCCCGCCTGGCAGCGGATGCAGGGACCGAACCAGTGGCCCGCCGCGCTGCCTGAGCTACAAACGGTGGTGACCCACTGGCAGCAGGAGATGACTTCGGTGGCGCTGGAACTGCTGCGGGCCTTTGCCGAAGCGCTGGACCTGCCGCGTCACGCCTTCGACAACCTCTATGGCGACTACCCCAACGAACACATCAAGCTGATCCGCTATCCTGGCCGCACCGACAGCGAATCGCGTCAGGGCGTAGGTGCGCACAAAGACTCCGGTTTTCTGACGCTGCTGCTGCAGGACGACCAGCCAGGCTTGCAGGTGGAAGTCACGCCCGATCGCTGGGTTGACGCCTCGCCGCTGCCCGGCGCTTTTGTGGTGAATATCGGCGAACTGCTGGAGCTGGCGACCAACGGCTACCTGCGCGCTACCGTGCATCGGGTGGTATCGCCTCAGCAGGCCAGTGAACGACTCTCTATCGCCTTCTTCCTGGGCGCGCAACTGGATGCCGTTGTACCGATCTATCAGTTGCCGCCGTCGCTGGCCCGGCTGGCGCAGGGACCGAGCAGCGATCCCCAGAATCCGCTGTTACGTGAAGTAGGCTGGAACTACCTCAAAGGCCGGTTACGTTCCCATCCGGAAGTCGCCCAGCGTTTCTACCCTGAACAAACTCAACACTGATAATAAGAGATAAATGATGATGAAAAAGCGCTTCTTAGCCCTTGCCGGGCTGACTTTACTGATTGCTCAGAGTTTGCAGGCGGCGCCATTACGCATCGCGGCCGATCCGGTACCACATGCGGAAATTCTGGAGTATGTCAAAACCCTCGATCCGGCACTCGATTTCAAAATCGTCGAGCTGAGCGGTGGCGTCAATGCCAACGAGCTGCTGGCATCAGGTGATGTCGACGCCAACTATTTCCAGCATCTGCCTTATCTGAAAGATCAGGAAAAAGCGCTGGGGAAAACCTTCGCGGTGGCGGCCAGTGTGCACATTGAGCCGCTGGGCATTTACTCGCATAAAGTGAAAAGCCTGTCGGCCCTGCCGCAGGGTGCCAGCATCGCGGTGCCGAACAATACCACCAACCTGAGCCGGGCGCTGTGGCTGTTGCAGGACAAGGGGCTGATTAAACTGGCTGCGCAGGGCGAAGCGGGATCAACGCTGGTGACGCCAAAAGATATCAGCGACAACCCGAAGCAGATCAAAATCATTGAGATTGAGTCGCCGCAGCTGCCCCGGGCGCTGGATGATGTGGATGCGGCGGTCATTAACGGCAACTACGCGCTGGAGGCGGGGCTGACGCCCGCGAAAGATGCGCTGGGACTGGAGTCAGCGAATCACAATCCGTATGCCAACCTGCTGGTGACCACGCCTGAGCTGGCGAAAGATCCGCGTATTCTGCAGCTGGCGAAAGATCTGCGCTCGCCGCAGGTGGCTGACTTCATCCGCAAAAATTATCACGGCTCGGTGATCCCGGTGGCGGACCCGCAGCATGATTAAACTTTCTCATCTCAGCAAACACTATCCCGGCGCGGCAACCCCCGCGCTGGATGATCTGTCGCTGACCATCGAAGAGGGGACGATTTTTGGCATTTTAGGCCGCAGCGGTGCCGGAAAAAGTACGCTGCTGCGTTGCCTGAACCGGCTGGAGAGTCCCTCCAGCGGCCAGATTGAGATTGATGGGCAGGATATTGCCGCCATGAGCCTGGCGCAGTTGCGCCAGCAGCGGCAGCAGATGGGGATGATCTTTCAGCACTTTAATCTGCTGCACTCGCGCAACGTACACGACAACATCGACCTGCCGCTGGAGATCGCCGGTATAGCGCCCGCCGCGCGGCGTCAGCGGGTCAGCGAACTGCTGCAACTGGTGGGGCTGGAGCCCTTTACCCGCGCCTGGCCGTCGCAGCTCTCAGGCGGGCAGAAACAGCGGGTTGGTATCGCCCGCGCGCTGGCGGCCAGGCCGCGTTATCTGCTGTGTGATGAAGCAACCAGCGCGCTTGACCCGGAAACCACCGCATCGATTCTGGATTTAATGGCGGATATCCAGCAGCGGCTGAATATCACCATCGTGCTCATTACCCATGAGATGACGGTGGTAAAACGCATCTGCGACGGTGCTGCGCTGCTTGAACAGGGTCGGCTGGTGGAGAGCGGTTCACTGAGTCAGATCATGGCTCGTGAAGAGGGACGGTTGCGGCAGATGTTGCTGAAGGATGGCGCAGCGGACCGGGCCTTTATCGAAAAATATCAGCGTGGAGCCTTAACCCGATGCGTAGCCTGACCAGCGACCGTTTTCAGCAACTGCTGCTGAACGCCACCGGAGAAACGCTCTATATGGTGCTGCTGGCGGCGCTGTTTACCGTGGCGATCGGTTTACCGGTTGGCGTCTTACTGTTTCTGACTCGCCCGCAAGGCATTCTGCCCAACCGGCCAGTTTCATGGCTGCTGAATGCGCTGGTGAATACCGGCCGGGCGCTGCCGTTTGTGGTGCTGTTGATCGCGCTGATTCCGTTTACCCGCTTGCTGGTCGGCACCACGCTGGGCAGTACCGCCGCAATTGTGCCGATTACCCTTGGAGCCTTTCCTTTCTTTGCCCGCATCGTCGAGAACGCGCTGGATGAGGTGGATCGTGGACGGATTGAAGCGGTGGTGTCGATGGGCGGCACGCTGTGGCATATCGTCAGCCGCGTGCTGCTGCCGGAAGCGTTACCGGCGCTGGTGGCGGGCATTACCCTGACCATTGTGATGCTGATTGGCTTCTCGGCGATGGCCGGTGTGGTGGGCGGCGGTGGATTAGGCGATCTGGCGATCCGTTACGGTTATCAGCGTTTTGACAATCAGATCATGGCCGCCACCATCGTGGTGCTGCTGGCGCTGGTGATGCTGATTCAAAAACTGGGCGATCGGCTGGTCCGCTCGCTGGCCTATCGTCGCTAAGGAGCACTGATGTTTCGTGTTATGTCACCAAAAGGCTATCTGCAACGTCCCGGCCTGCGGGCTGAGGTGGGTGAAATCATCCGGCCGCTGGCCACGCACATTCATATCCTGACCTCGCCGCGCGCCTGGCAGGCGGTCAACCCTGAGCTGAGTATCAGCCTGGAGCGGGCCGGCATACGCTGGCAGCTCGACTACCTATCGGGAGAATGCACCGATGCGGCGATTGCCGATCTGCAGCAGCAGGTGCTGACGCACGGCGCATCGCTGATTCTGGCGATCGGCGGCGGCCGGGTGCTGGACTGCGCCAAAGCGGTCAATGATGCGTTGCCGCAGGTACGGCTGGTGAATATGGCGACGGTGGCGGCGACCTGCGCCGCCTGGTCACCGCTGGCGATTATTTATAATCAACAGGGCGGTCATCTGCGCAGCCAGCCGCTCAGCCATATGCCGGAGTGGATTCTGGTGGATAGCGAGGTGATTGCCACCAGTGATGTGCGTTATCTGCGGGCCGGCATGGTGGATGCGCTGGCGAAATGGATTGAGTTTGAACCCTATCAGCGCCAGAGGCCGCACCAGCTGGCGCTGGATTTAAAAGTCAACGCCGCGCGGCAGGCGCTGGAGTGGTGCGATCGCTGGGGCGAGGCGGCCGTAGAGGCTAACATCGCCCGGCAGGTGACACCGGCGCTGGAGAAGATTATCGAAGCCAACATTGTGCTGGCTGGCCTGGCTAACAGCATTCAGGACAGCATGGCAACGCCTGGCTTTGCACATGTGATCCACGATCGGCTGACGCATCAGCCTGAACTTCATCACTGGCTGCACGGTGAAAAGGTGGGCTTCAGCCTGCTGGTGCATTCATTGATCGAGCAGGATAACGGGCAGGTTGAGCCTTCACTGCTGTCGCTACTGCGGCGTTTCAACAGCCCGCTGACGCTGCCCGACACTCTCACTGACGCTGCGCTGCGGCAGATCGCCCAGGATATTCATTTCCCCGCTGCCAGCCTGGCAGATCTCCCTTTCAGCATCGACGCGCATAAGCTGGAACAGGCGTTGCGGGCGACCGCTGAACAGGCGCGACGCTGATTCCCCAATAAAAATGGCGGCCCGCAGGCCGCCGAATCCTCAACCACAACAGATGTTGTGTAAGCAGTGGCAACGTACAATGATGATCGTTTACCCTTTCACGCCCCCAGCGGTCAGGCCGCTGACCAGCCAGCGCTGCGCCAGCAGGAATACCAGCGTGATAGGAATGGCCGAGAGCACCGCCGCGGCGGCAAAATCGCCCCATAGATAGTTTTGCGGATTCAGGTATTGCTGCATCCCCACCGCCAGGGTGTAACTGTTCACATCACGCAGCAGCAGCGACGCGACCGGTACCTCAGTGACCGCCGCGATAAACGCCAGAATAAACACCACCGCCAGAATCGGCACCGACAGCGGCAGCAGCACCAGCCGGAACGCCTGCCACGGCGTGGCGCCATCCAGCGCAGCGGCCTCTTCCAGTGACCCGTCAATAGTTTCGAAATAGCCTTTGATGGTCCAGACATGCAGTGCAATGCCGCCCAGATAGGCGAAGATCACCCCACCGTGAGTATTCAGCCCGATAAAGGGCAGATACTGGCCGAGCCGATCGAACAAGGCATACAGCGCCACCAGCGACAGCACCGCCGGGAACATCTGGAAAATCAGCATTCCTTTCAGCAGGCTGGCGCGACCGGTAAAGCGCATACGAGCAAACGCATAAGCACAGGTGGTGGAGAGCGCCACAATGCCCAGCGCACTGATGGCGGCAATCTTGACCGAGTTCCACAGCCACAGCAGCACCGGGAAGGGCGGCGGCGTCACCCGCCCATCCGCATGTTCCACGCTAAAGCCCAGCGCCAGCCGCCAGTGCTCCCAGGAGATCTGCTCCGGGATCAGACTGCCGGTGGCGAAGTTGCCGGCACGCAGCGAAATGGCGATGACCATCAGCAGGGGAAACAGGATTGCGGCAATAAATAACAGCAACAGCAGGTGCGTCATCAGCAGACGCAGCCGTTGCGATTTGGGTTGTACCATAGCCATAACAACTCCTCAGAGCCTGGTCCATCAGGCTATTTTATTTGTCAGTCTGAAGCGGGGCAGTGCTCACAATCCTCACCTCCCAGCTTCCGGTTGTTCCACGCTCTTCGCGTCCGGACTGCCTGCAACCATGACGCCTGTTGGGCCAGGCCGTTAGTCGAATTTCATCCGCGACGCTTTGAGGTTAACCACCGCCAGCGCACCCACCAGCAGGAAGATCAGGGTAGCGATCGCCGCCGCCAGTCCAAAGTCCTGGCCGCCGCCGCCTTCAAAGGCGATGCGCCAGGTGTAGTTGACCAGCAGATCGGTATAGCCCGCTGGCGTGGTGGTCCCGATGCGATCCGGTCCGCCGTTGGTCAGCAACTGCACCAGCACAAAGTTATTAAAGTTAAAGGCGAAGCTGGCGATCATCAGCGGCATTAACGGCTTGAGCAGCAGCGGCAGCGTAATCAGGAAGAAGTTCTGCAACGGTCCGGCACCGTCCATCGCCGAGGCTTCGTAGAGATCGTCCGGAATCGCCTTCAGCAGTCCCATACAGAGAATCATCATGTAGGGATAACCGAGCCAGGTGTTGACGATAATCAGCATGGTGCGTGCCAGCGTCGGATCGCTGAACCAGGCGGGCTTAACGCCAAACAGTGCGCTGAGCATCACGTTGATCTCGCCAAAGCTCTGGTTGAACAGCCCCTTAAAGATCAGGATCGAGATAAACGCCGGTACCGCATAAGGCAGGATCAGCATCACCCGATAAATCGCTTTGCCGCGCAGCGCCTCCCACTGCACCAGACAGGCCAGCACCATGCCGACCGCCACGGTCAGCACCACGGTGATCAGCGAGAACAGCAGCGTCCAGCCAAAGATCGCCAGGAACGGCTTCTGAATCCCTTCGTCGGTAAACACCCGCACGAAATTCTTCCAGCCGGTGTTAACGGTGAAGCCAGGGCTCAGGGTTTCATTCGCCCAGCTGCCGTCGGCATTAATCGCCTGATAGAAACCGGTTTGTGGGTTAGCGCGATAATGCACGCCGCTCTGCTGGTTGGTCAGTTCATCCTGCGCGCCCATCCGATAGAGCGGCTGGGTGCCGGAGAACTGGCGCAGCGAGCTCATGCGCAGCTGGCGGCCATCCGGCAACTCCGCACTGATCTGACTCAGCGCCTGGCGATTACCGGTGATCACCCGCAGCGTGGCGCGTTCGCCAGCCGGTTGCGCGGCGGGCTGCATTTTCAGCTGCTGTTCACCGCCAAAACGGAACGGCGGCGAGACAAAATGCTGTTCGCCCTGCTTCAGCACCAGCTGCCAGCGGTCGCCCGCCGGGTAGAGCGAGAAATTAACCGCCTCGCCCGACTGGAAAGAACGGCTCATCAGCACCTGCTGCGCCCGTTCAAAGGTCAGCTGGTTAGTGCTGCTGTAGTTGGTGAAAGCGATAGCGATGGTACAGGCGAGGGGAAACAGCACAAACAGCGCCATTCCCGCCACGCCGGGATAGACATAGCGCCAGGCGTAGGCGCGGCGATTAGCGTAAATCCACAGGCCGAGCGCACTGAGAATCAGCGTCAGCAGCGCAAACAGATACTCGCCCTGTGCGTACATCAGCACCAGCAGATAGCCGACCAGCAGACAGCAGATCCCGATGAGAACGCTTTTAATCAACAGACCCGGCGTTTTCGGTTTTCCTGACATGATGCGGTTTTCCTTAACGGTCACTCAAGCCGGGTTGCCCCGGCCGTAAAGGGTGAATTACTTTTTCAGGCGCGCCTGGGCATCTTTCAGTGCGGCATCCACGCTCTGACGACCGCCCAGCGCATTCAGGGTGGCGGTGCGCATCGCGTACCAGAACGCGGCCATTTGTGGAATGTTCGGCATGATATCGCCGTAACGGGCGTTGCTCATGGTGGCGGCAATGCGGGTATCTTTCTCCAGCGTCTGCTGGAATGATTTCAGCGCCACGGCACCCAGCGGCTTGTCTTTGTTAACCGCATCCAGTCCGGCATCGGTCAGCAGATAGTTTTCCAGGAACTCTTTCGCCAGCTCTTTGTTCGGGCTGGCGGCGTTGATCCCGGCACTCAGCACGCCGACAAAGGCTTTTGACGGTTTGCCGTTCAGCGTGGGTAACTCAGCCACGCCATAGTCGATGCCGCTTTTATCGATGTTGCTCCACGCCCAGGGACCATTAATGGTCATGGCGGTTTCCCCTTTGTTGAAGGCGGCTTCAGCTATCGAGTAGTCGGTGTCAGCATTCAGGGTTTTGGCTTTGACCTGATCGACCAGGAACTGCATACCCGCTTTGGCACCGGCGTTATCCACCCCGACATCTTTCACGTCATAGCGTCCGTCATTCAGCTTAAAGGCGTAAGCGCCACCGGCGGCCAGCAGCGGCCAGGTGAAGTAGGGTTCCTGCAGGTTAAACATGATGGCGCTTTTGCCTTTGGCGCGCAGTTGCTTATCGAGCCCGGCAATCTCTTCCCAGGTTTTCGGCGGTTGTGGCAGCAGCTTTTTGTTGTAGATCAGCGACAGGGATTCAACCGAAATCGGATAACCGATCAGCTTGCCGTCGAAGCGCACCGCATCCCAGGTGAAAGGGAAGATTTTTTGCTGGAAGCTGGCGTCCGGGCTGATCTCAGCCAGCAGGCCGGATTGGGCGTAGCCGCCAAAGCGGTCATGCGCCCAGAAGATGATATCCGGGCCATCGCCGGTGGCGGCAACCTGCGGATACTTCTCTTCCATCTTGTCAGGATGCTCCACCGTCACTTGAATGCCGGTCTCCTGTTCAAACTTCTTACCGACCTCGGCCAGGCCGTTATAGCCTTTGTCGCCGTTGATCCAGATGACCAACTTGCCTTCCTCAATTTTTGCCACTGCGGATGCTGAAAACAGCACGGCAGAGAGGGCAGAGAGGGCCAGAATTCGTGCACCGGTTTTCATCGTCATAAGTCCATCCTGTTTGCGGAAGCGGTGATTGCTCTACCGGCAACATTGTGCGCATCCGTCACCGCTTCTCATCCTCCTTCGCTCTACGCCCTGTGGCTGAGGGGTGTGATCGCGCTGGCAAAAAGCGGGCGAAGCGGCCGGATACGGGCTAAAAATTCCGGCAGGTCTGCGTTAGCGATCACAAAAAACAGCCAGCGGCCGCCTGCTGCCGCGTCAGCCGCGCTTTCTCCTCCTCCCGTCTCCTCCCCCAGCAGGTTGCGCTGCGGCGGAGGATGTTAGCCCCGCCATCGTTGCGCATAGTAAGCCCCGCAACCCGTCTGCCGAGAGCAGACACGAATGAGCAGCTAAGAGGGAAGGGATCATGGCGAGCGTTGTGCTACGCAATGTCACAAAAGCCTGGGGCGATACGGTGGTGTCGAAAGATATCGATCTCACTATTCGTGAAGGGGAATTTGTCGTTTTTGTTGGCCCATCAGGCTGTGGCAAATCAACACTGCTGCGCATGATTGCCGGACTGGAAACCATCACCAGCGGGGAGCTGCTGATTGGTGACCGCCGCATGAATGAGGTGCCGCCAGCCGAGCGTGGTATCGGCATGGTGTTTCAATCCTATGCGCTCTATCCGCACCTGTCGGTGGCGGAAAACATGTCTTTTGGCCTGAAGCTGGCCGGGGTGAAAAAAGCGGAAATTCATCAGCGGGTGAATCAGGTGGCGGAGATTCTGCAACTGGCCCATCTGCTGGACCGTCGCCCTAAAGCGTTATCCGGCGGGCAGCGTCAGCGCGTGGCGATTGGCCGGACGCTGGTGGCGGAACCGCGGGTTTTCCTGCTGGATGAGCCGCTCTCCAACCTCGATGCGGCGCTGCGCGTCCAGATGCGAATTGAGATCTCGCGTCTGCATAAGCGCCTGAAGCGCACCATGATTTACGTTACGCACGATCAGATCGAAGCGATGACGCTGGCCGATAAGATTGTGGTGCTTGATGCCGGGCGCATCGCGCAGGTGGGCAAGCCGCTGGAGCTCTATCACTATCCCGCCAATCGCTTCGTTGCCGGCTTTATCGGCTCACCGAAAATGAATTTCCTGCCGGTCAAAGTGACCGCCACCGCCATCGATCAGGTGCAGGTCCGGCTGCCAAATCAGCAACTGGTCTGGCTGCCGGTCGACAGCGCAGGCGTGCAGATCGGCAGCAACATGTCACTGGGCATCCGCCCTGAACATCTGCTCTCCAGCGATATCGCTGACGTCACCCTTGAAGGTGAAGTGCAGGTGGTGGAGCAACTGGGACATGAAACCCAGATCCACATCCAGATTCCCGCCATTCGTCAAAACCTGGTCTACCGCCAGGAGGACGTCGTGCTGGTAAAAGAGGGCGCCATCCTCGGTATCGGCCTGCCGCCCGAGCGCTGTCACCTGTTCCGCGAGGACGGGAGCGCCTGTCGCAGACTGTATCAGGAGCCGGGTGTATAGCCCTGCCAAAACAATAAAAGCAATGACCTCAGGAGATAGAAAATGTTAACTCTGCGCAAACTTCCCCTCGCCGTTGCCGTCGCGGTGGGAACCCTCTCCGCCCCGACGATGGCGGTTGATTTTACCGGGTACGCCCGTTCCGGCATCGGCTGGACCGGCAGCGGTGGTGAACAGCAATGTTTTCAGGCCACCGGTGCTCAAAGTAAATACCGTCTGGGTAACGAATGCGAAACCTACGCCGAATTAAAATTAGGTCAGGAAGTGTGGAAAGAGGGCGATAAGAGCTTCTATTTCGACACCAACGTGGCCTACTCCGTGGCGCAGCAGAATGACTGGGAAGCGACCTCACCGGCCTTCCGTGAAGCCAACGTGAAGGGAAAAAACCTGATCGAGGCGCTGCCCGGTTCCACCATCTGGGCCGGTAAGCGTTTCTATCAGCGTCATGACGTTCACATGATCGACTTCTACTACTGGGATATCTCCGGTCCGGGTGCCGGTCTGGAAGATGTGGATCTCGGTTTCGGTAAGCTGTCATTCGCCGCGACCCGCTCGTCTGAAGCGGGCGGCTCTTACACCTTCTCCAGCGATCGTATCCGTGACTTCGCCACCAGCACCGCCAACGACGTGTTCGACGTGCGTCTGGCCGGGCTGGAAACCAACACCAACGGCGTGCTGGAACTGGGGGTCGACTACGGTCGTGCCAACGCCCGTGACGACTACCGTCTGGAAGATGGCGCCTCGAAAGATGGCTGGATGTTCACGGCTGAACATACCCAGAGCATGCTGAAGGGCTACAACAAATTTGTGCTGCAGTATGCCACCGATGCGCTGACCTCGCAGGGCAAAGGCGTGCCGCAGGGTACCAGTCTCAACAACAACGGCGACATGTATCGCATCCTCGACCACGGCGCAATCTCGCTGGCGGAACGCTGGGATCTGATGTATGTGGCGATGTATCAGAATATCGATCTGGATAATAACCGCGGCACCGAGTGGTACACCGTCGGCGTGCGCCCGATGTACAAATGGACGCCGATCATGAGCACCCTGCTGGAGCTGGGCTACGACAACGTGAAGTCGCAGCAGGCTAACGAGCGCAACGGCCAGTATAAAGTGACGCTGGCGCAGCAGTGGCAGGCCGGTGACAGCATCTGGTCCCGTCCGGCGCTGCGCGTGTTCGCGACCTACGCCAAATGGGATGAGAAGTGGGGCTACAGCAAAGACAGTTCCGGCGATCTCACCACCTTCGCCTCTGCAGACAGTACCGGTAACGGCATCCTGACTAACAGCCGTGGCGATAACGACGAGATTACCTTCGGTGCGCAGATGGAAATCTGGTGGTAAGCCGACGCTCTCCAGCACAGGCGCGGTTGCGCGCCTGACAGAACTTTTGGGTCACGGTGCGCCATTGCCTGGTTCGCGTCGTGGCCTGCAATAAGGTAGGCATAATGAAAATGAAAAAACTGGCTGCACTCTGCCTGAGCGCGGCGTTACTGGCCGGACATGCTCTTCCCGCCCTGGCGGATGTCAATCTGGTGCCGCAGGATCTCTCGTCCGCACCGGTGGTGGCGCCCGAAACGCTGCAACGCCTGAGCTGGCAACCGCTGGCTGCCTCTCAGACCCAGACTATCCAGCTGGCGAACAGCGGACAGTCGCTGAATGCCCCGCACATCGCCGGATCGGTGGCGGCCTTTAGTCTGCCAGCCAACATCGGTGAACTGACGGTGACGCTGAGCAGCGAAGTGGCGAACAATCAGGTTTTCGCCCCGAACGTGCTGGTGCTGGATGAAAATATGCGGCCCGCCGCCTGGTTCCCGAGCCGCTACTTCACCTACCAGAAACCGGGCGTGATGGCGGCGGACCGGCTGGAAGGGGTGATGAAACTGACGCCAGCGCTGGGCCAGCAAAAAATTTACCTGCTGGTGTTTACCACCGAACAGGATCTGACACAGACCACCACGCTGCTTGATCCGGCCAAGGCTTACGCGCAGGGCACCGGTCACGCGGTGCCGGATATTCCCGATCCGATTGCGCGCCACAGCAGTCAAGGGACGCTGAAGCTGAAGCTGCAGACCAGTTCCGGATCATCAATTCTGGTCGGCCCGCTGTTTGGCTCTTCCGGTCCGGGTCCGGTCACGGTCGGCAACACCGCTCCGGCGGCGGCCTATCGTACTGCGCCTGCAGCGGCCCCCGCACCGGCGGCAAAAGCGGAACCGATCATGAGTGACACGGAAAGTTACTTTAATCAGAAGATTAAACAGGCAGTGGATAGCGGCAATATCGATAAGGCGCTGAAGCTGCTGGATGAAGCCGAGCGGCTGGGATCAACTTCCGCCCGGCAGACCTTTATCAGTAGTGTTAAAGGCAAGGGGTGAAGCGGCCCCGACAATACTGATGTTGTCCCACCTGGTGCGCTGCGGCGCACCTTTTTTATGCGGCAGAAATCCCCTGTCTGAGGAGTCTTTCAGCTGTTATCCCGGGTGACTACTCTGCCTGTTTTTTGATACCCCAGCCGATTAAGCGTTGGACCAGCGCTTAATAATGGATAGTCTCGTACTGCCGAAGACAGATCATAATCCTTGTGTTGTACCTTTGTTATGTACATTTCCGAAAAGTATTGATGGGGGTTTTATGCGCACCTATACCACAACTCAGGCCCGGCAAAATATTGCTGAGGTTATGGAAAAAGCTACCGCTGGTGAGCCGGTTGAGATCACCCGGCGTGATGGTTCTTCTGCCGTGCTGATTAGCCGCAATGACTTTAATGCGTGGCAAGAGGCGAAACTGGATGCTGACTTTGCCACCATCATGGGACGACATGACCGCACCATTAAGGCGCTGGCCGATCGGTGAAATGGGTCAGCGCGCAGAGGTGATAAGCTTCCATAATCGCTTGTTGACCCTGCTGCCGGGCGTCCCAGGCATACCTGATCCCGAAAGGGCAGAAAAGATTATCCATCGGCTACAAATCAGCTTTATTAAATATTTATGCACTGGCCGCACTCTGCCTGGTTGCTATCGCCCCTGGGCATATTTTCAATGATGGCAATAAACGAACAGCTTTTTTCGTTGTGATGGTGTTTTTAAACCGTAACGGTATTGCTATCCGGGATGAAGATGACGAACTTGAGGAGTTAACCGTCTCGGCCGCGACCGGCGCTGTTACGCCCGATCAGGTTGCCGCTGTTTTACGCCGTTTATCAGATGCGCCGTAAAACCCCGTCCTTCAGGGCGGGGATATAAGGCGCGGTTTTCCGACTAACCTGGTGTTTGTTGCTGCTCGATGTATTGCCGGATGATCGATATTGGCGCTCCTCCACAACTGCTTGCAAAATAACTCGGTGTCCACAAAACGCCTTTGTAGTAATAGCGTTGGGCGATGTCCGGCCTGTCACGGCGAAGCAGCCTGCTGGATACGCCCTTAAGACTGTTGACCAGATTCGATACTGCGAGCTTTGGCGGATAGTTGATCAGTAAATGCACGTGATCGCATTCGCCGTCCATCTCAACCAGTTCAACATCAAAATCAGCGCATACGCTGGCAAAGTAGCTGCGTAGCTTTTCGATAGCATCCAGATCAAATATCTTTCGTCGATATTTGGTGACGAATACCAAGTGAACGTGCATCAGGAAAACGCAGTGTCTTCCCCGGCGAATATCAGTTTCTTATGTCATAGACCAAAGTATAATGATAGTCATGAAACGACTTCAAGCCTTCAAATTCCAGTTAAGGCCAAATGGCCAGCAGGAGCGCGATATGCGGCGCTTCGCAGGGGCTTGTCGGTTCGTTTTTAACCGTGTGCTGGCACTTCAGAATGAAAACCATGACGCGGGGAATAAATATATCCCCTACACCAAAATGGCTTCATGGCTCATTGAGTGTAAATCTGCGCCTGAAACGCAATGGTTGAAAGAATCACCCTCGCAGCCGTTGCAGCAGTCACTGAAAGATCTGGAGCGCGGCTACAAAAATTTCTTCCAGAAGCGTGCTGCATTCCCTCGTTTCAAGAAACGCGGCCAAAACGATGCATTCCGCTACCCGCAAGGCGTGAAGCTCGATCAGGCCAACCATCGTATATCGCTTCCAAAGTTGGGATGGGTACGCTATCGCAATAGCCGTGAAGTCATCGGCGAAGTGAAAAACGTCACGGTCAGCCAGTCATGCGGTAAATGGTACGTCAGTATCCAGACGGAATATGAAGTAGCTGATCCGGTTCACAACGCAGAGTCAATAGTCGGACTGGATGCCGGAGTCACGAAACTCGCCACGCTTTCAGATGGCACGGTATATCAGCCCGTCAACAGTTTTAAAGCAAGCCAGCGCAAGCTGGCAGTGCTCCAGAAACAATTAAGTCGCAAAGAAAAGTTCAGTGTAAACTGGCAGAAGCAGAAGCGAAAAATCCAGCGTCTTCACTCGCATATTGCCAATGTCCGGCGCGACTACCTTCACAAAGTCACCAGTGAAATCAGCAAAAACCACGCGATGATCGTCATTGAGGATTTGAAGGTCAGTAACATGTCGAAATCGGCAAAAGGCACGGCAGAGCAGCCAGGGCGAAATGTCCGAGCCAAATCTGGCCTGAACCGCTCGATACTGGATCAGGGCTGGTATGAAATGCGTCGTCAGCTTGAGTACAAGCAGCTCTGGCGCGGTGGTCAGGTACTTGCCATACCTCCGGCATACACAAGCCAGCGTTGCGCCTGCTGCGGTCATACAGCGAAGGATAATCGTCAGTCACAAAGTAAATTCGAGTGCCAGATATGCGGCTACACCGCGAATGCTGATATCAACGGTGCTCGTAATATTTTAGCGGCAGGACATGCCGTGCTTGCCTGTGGAGGGATGGTGCAGTCAGGCCGCCCGTTGAAGCAGGAACCCACCGAGGCGAGTCAGGCTCTGGTCTGAACGCGGCAGGAATCCCCGTCCTTTAGGGCGGGGAGGATGTCAACTCTTAACAAGGCCTTTTCGGCTAGCGGTCAGATCACGCAGCAGCGTGTCGGTAGCGGGATCGCTGAACAGCGTTTCCAGCGTGGCGCTGAGCTTGCGTCGCCAGTTCGGATACTCGTCGCTGGTGCCGGGAATATTGACCGGTGCCGCCATATCCAGCCAGTCCTCCGGTTGCAGACCCAGCAACGCACTGTGGCTGTCCGCCAGATAACGCTGCATCGCCCGGTTCAGCGCTTTGCTCATCTGGGTACGACGGGCATCGCGTCCGGCACGTTTGGGCAGCGCGCCGACCCGATGCAGGCTGTTGAGCAACGCCTGCTTCGCCCGCAACCGATCCTGATATAACCCCGCCAGCACCACTTTGTCAGGATAGAGGCCGAGCTTCGCCCCAAGAGTAAGATCGTCGCTTTGCCACCAGCCGCGCAGCGTTGGTAAATCGTGGGTGGTGGCGACGGCCATCGCCTGACGCGGCCACTCGGCCGGCGGACGAAAACCCTGCGCGGAGGCCTGCTCAAAATAGAGCACCTTGTAGGAGTAAACCCCGCCGTCGCGCAGCTTATCGACAATTTCTGCCGGAACGGTACCAAGATCTTCACCGATCACCATGCAGCGGTGACGCTGACTTTCCAGCGCCAGGATCGCCAGTAAATCATCGATTGGATAGTGGACATAAGCGCCGTTGGCGGCGCCCTGACCGGCTGGGATCCACCACAGACGCAGTAACGCCATCACATGATCGATACGCAACGCGCCGCAGTCGCGCATATTGGCGCGCAACAGGGCAATCCACGGCTGCCAGGCGCGCTGCTGCATCACCTGCGGGTCCATCGGCGGCAAACCCCAGTCCTGGCCGCGCGGGCCCAGTATATCGGGTGGTGCGCCGACGCTGGCATCGAGGCAATAGAGATGGCGTTCGCTCCAGGTTTCAGCCCCGCCTTGCGCCACTCCGACCGCCAGATCGCGATAGAGTCCAATCGGCATCTGCTGCTGCTGACTGCACTGCCAGCAGGCGGCAAACTGCTCTGCGGCCAGCCACTGCAGCCACAGCCAGAAACGCACCTGATCGCCTTGCTGGTGCAGAAACTGCTGCACTGCCGGACTGTCGGGTTGCTGTAACGCCACTGGCCACACCGGCCAGCCCCAGCGCTGGCTATCCTGCGCCATCTGGTCGGCATGCAGCGCATCAAACAGCGCCTGATGTAACAGACTTTCGCCGCCTTGCTGAATAAAGGCGTTAAACGCCCGCACGTCGGTATCATCGGCCTCACGCTGCATAAACTGCGGCCAGGCTAAGCGAAGCGCAGCCATTTTTAGCCGGGTAACGGCCGGATAATCCACCCACTCAGCCGATCGTGCCTGTTCCAGCGCCTGCTGCGTTGCAGCCTGCTGCCACCACGCCTGTGCCGCTGGTGAACGCTGAAAATCCGCCACCGCGCTCACATCGATGTAAATCACATTCAGCCAGCGGCGGGACGAGGGACTGTAAGGGCTGGCGCTGTCGGGTGAAGCCGGGAACAGCGCATGGATCGGGTTCAGACCGATAAACGCGCCACCGCGTGCCGCCACCTCCGGCAGCATCCGGCGTAAATCACCGAAATCACCGATGCCCCAGTTCTCTGCCGAACGCAGCGTGTAAAGCTGGACGCAGGCGCCCCATAAAGCGTGACCGGCTACCAGCGCCGGCGGCTCATAGCAGCGTGCCGGTGCGATAATCAGCTGGCAGGTCCACTGCTGATGCCCCTGCTGCAACGTCAGCTGATGATAACCTTCAGCCAGCGGTGGCAGCGGCAGCGACTGCGCAGGCTGGCAGCGACCCGCGGTGATCTCACCCGTCTCGCGGGTGAGCTGCCAGTGCGCTTCCGTGCTGAGCTGCGGCGAGAGGCGCAGCCTCTCGCCACTGCGAAAAATTACCACCGGCGGCAGCGGCGTGGTCGCCGGTCGCGGCGGCTGCATCACCGCCAGCAAACGCTGGCGGGTGTCGGCCGGGATCGCCTGCGGCTGGCCGTGGGCATTAATATACTCGGCGGCAATACCTGCCTGAGAAAACGGGTCCAGTACCTGTTCGGTTTTCATGGCGTTCCTTAGCGCGTGGCTTGCCAGATACGCTGCTGATAGTCGCGGATGGCACGATCGGAACTGAACATGCCGCAACGCGCGGTATTCAGGATGGTGGCGCGTGTCCAGCCATCCTGATCGCTCCACAGCGCTTCCACCTGCGCCTGCGCATCGAGGTAGGGCTGGAAATCGGCCAGCACCAGATAGGGATCGCCGCCTTCCGGGCCGAGGCTATGCAGCATAGCGTCAAACGCCGAACAGTCGCCCTGACTGAAGGTGCCATCTTCCAGCGCCTGCAACACCTGATTGAGCTGATGATCTTTCTTACGCCACTGCGCCGGGGCATAGCCGTCGGCCTTTAACGCCACCACCTGATCGACGGTGTGACCGAAGATAAAGATGTTCTCGCTGCCAACCTGTTCGGCGATTTCAACGTTAGCGCCATCCAGCGTACCGATGGTCAGCGCGCCGTTGAGCGCCAGCTTCATGTTGCCGGTGCCGGAGGCTTCCTTACCGGCGGTGGAGATCTGCTCGGAGAGATCGGCCGCCGGGATCAGCCGCTCGGCCACCGAAACGTTATAGTCAGGCACAAACACCACTTTCAGACGGTTGCCGACCCGCGGGTCCTGGTTGATGGTTTCCGCGACTTTGTTGATGGCATAAATGATGTTCTTCGCCAGCGCATAACCCGGTGCCGCTTTGGCCCCGAACAGCACCACGCGCGGTACCCGATTGGCCTGCGGATCGGTGACCAGCGTTTGCCACAGCGCAATAATATGCAGCAGGCTCAGATGCTGACGTTTGTACTCATGCAGGCGTTTAATCTGCACGTCGAACAGCGCCTCAGGATCGATCTCGATCCCGGTACGCGCCGCGACCCATTTCGCCAGCGCTACTTTGTTCTGCTGTTTGATGGCGCGATATTCCGCACGGAACGTTGCATCGTCGGCAAACGCCTCCAGTCCCTGCAGCGCATCAAGATCGTTCAGCCAGGGTTTTTGCAGCGTTTTGTCGATTAACGCGCTCAGCGCCGGGTTGCACTGATTGATCCAGCGACGCGGTGTGATGCCGTTAGTGACGTTATGGAATTTTTCCGGCCACAGCTGGTGATATTCCGGAAACAGATCCTGCACCACCAGTTTCGAGTGCAGTGCCGCCACGCCGTTCACCGCAAAACCGCTGGTGACGCACAGGTTCGCCATGCGCAGCTGGTTGTTATGCACCAGCGCCAGCTTCGCCCATTTCGCTTCATCGCCCGGCCAGCGTGCCTCAACCTGCGTTTTCAACTGGGCGTTGAGGGTGTTGATGATCATCATGTGGCGCGGCAGCAGGCTGCGCACCAGACGCACATCCCAGCACTCCAGCGCTTCCGGCATCAGGGTGTGATTGGTGTAAGCAAAGGTCTGTTGGGTAATCTGCCAGGCGCGATCCCAGCTCATCTGATGTTCATCCAGCAGCAGGCGCATCAGCTCGGGGATCGCCAGCGTCGGGTGCGTGTCGTTGAGCTGGATCACTTCATGATCGGCCAGAGTGTCAATGCGGCGACCGGCCTGATGATGGCGGCGCAGGATATCAGCCAGCGCACAGGCGCACTGGAAATATTGCTGCATCAGACGCAGTTTTTTGCCGTTCTGATGATTGTCATTCGGGTAGAGCACTTTAGTCAGTTTTTCAGCGTCGATTCCCTGCTGTTCAGCGCGCAGGAAATCACCGTCGTTAAAGCGGTTAAGATTGAACGGCTGCGCATGTTTCGCCTGCCACAGGCGCAACGGCTGGCTGATGCCGTTCTGGTATCCCACCACCGGCAGATCCCAGGCTTCGCCCTGCAGCACGAAGGCCGGTTGCCAGTGCGGGCGTCCGTCAACGGGTGTGACTTTGCCACCCAGGCCCACTTCGACATTCAGCGCCGCATTATGGTTAAACCACGGATAGCGATCGCGCTGCCAGTCATCGGGGGTTTCATGTTGTGCGCCATCTTCGAAACGCTGGCGGAACAAACCGTACTGGTAGTTCAGCCCGTAGCCGATGGCGGGTTGTCCCACCGTTGCCATCGAGTCGAGAAAACAGGCGGCCAGGCGTCCGAGGCCGCCGTTACCCAGCGCCGGATCGGTTTCGTTTTCCAGCACCTCAGTCAGTGAGATATCCCACGTCGCCAGCGCCTCGTTTACCGCGTTATACCAGCCGAGATTCAGCAGGTTGTTGCCGGTCAGCCGGCCAATCAGAAATTCCATCGACAGGTAATTGACGTGGCGCAGCGAGCTATCCGCCGCAACCGCAGGCTGAGCCGCCAGCAGATCGGCCAGCGCGCCGCTCAGCGCCTGCCACCACTGGGCGTGAGTCATTTCACGCGCATCGCGCAAGCCAAACCGTTGCCACTGACGCGTCAGGGCAGCAGTAAAATGTTCAGGGTTAAATTCGGGCTGTGTCATGGTTAGTGTCCTGTCAGAACAGTAATGGTCAATGTGGCATCAGTGTGCCCGTGCGACAGGAAAGGCTCCTCCTCCTGAAGCGAATTAGACCAGGAGGATAGGGAGGGTGGAGAGGCTGAGGCTAATCTGAAAGCGCGCCGAGAGTGTGATTGCGCGCGCTTTTGTAAAGTTTACTTAATGGGTTTACTTGCATTCACCAGGCGAATGGCTGAACGTGTGTAAGGAATAATTACGAAGCGTAAAATAATGATGCGCTCGACGTGAATGGAGAAACGTGCGCCCATGTTAATACCCTCTAAACTCAGCCGCCCGGTTCGCCTTGAAGGCACCGTCATCCGTGAAAGATTGCTGCAAAAGCTGACCGCTGCCGGTAATTACCGACTGGTGCTGATCACCAGTCCGGCGGGCTACGGCAAAACCACGCTGGTGTCGCAGTGGGCGGCGGGCAAAAATCATCTTGGCTGGTATTCCTTAGATGAGGGTGATAATCAGCCGGAGCGGTTCGCCGACTACCTGATCGCGGCGCTGCAACAGGCCAGCAACGGCGGCTGTCCGCGCAGCGAGTTACTGGCGCAGAAGCGGCAATACGTAAATCTCAACGCCCTGTTTTCTCAGTTATTTATTGAGCTGGTGGAGTGGCAGCAGCCGCTGTGGCTGATCGTAGATGACTACCATTTGATCACCAATCCGGTTATTCACGACGCGATGCGTTTTTTTCTGCGTCACCAGCCTGAAAATCTGACGCTAATCCTGCTGTCCCGCAACCTGCCACAGCTCGGCATCGCTAACCTGCGGGTGCGTGAACAGCTGATTGAACTCGGCAGCCAGCAACTGGCCTTTACCCATCAGGAAGCGCGGCAGTTTTTCGACTGCCGGCTGGCTGCACCGCTGGAAAGCGAGGAGAGCGGCAAACTGTGTGATGACGTCGCGGGCTGGGCCACCGCGCTGCAATTAATCGTGCTGTCGGCACGCCAGGGTGCCAGTGCGGCGCAGGATTCGGCGCGCCGCCTTTCCGGCATTAACGCCAGCCATCTCTCCGATTATCTGGTGGAAGAGGTGCTGGATAATGTTGACCTGCCAACCCGTCACTTTTTACTGAAAACCGCGCTGCTGCGCTCGATGAATGATGAGCTGATCGCCGGTGTCACCCGCGAAGAAAACGGCCAGATGCGGCTGGAAGAGATTGAGCGCCAGGGGCTGTTTTTGCAGCGCATGGACGATTCCGGCTGCTGGTTCAGCTACCATCCGCTGTTTGGTAATTTTCTGCGCCAGCGCTGTCAGTGGGAGCTGGCGGCGGAGCTGCCGGCACTGCATCGCGCCGCAGCGGAAAGCTGGATGGCGCAGGGCTTTCCTGGCGAGGCGATCCATCATGCGCTGGCCTCCGGCGATGCCAGTATGCTGCGTGATGTGCTGCTGAAGCACGCCTGGACGCTGTTTAATCAGAGCGAGCTGCCGCTGCTGGAGAACTCTCTGAAAGCGCTGCCGTGGGAGATGATGCTGGAAAACCCGATGCTGGTGCTGCTGCAGGCGTGGCTGATGCAGAGTCAGCATCGCTTTTCTGAAGTGGACAGTCTGCTGGCCCGTTTTGAACAGGCCAGCCGCTGCGAGATCGATGATGCGCTGCGTGGCGAATTTAATGCGCTACGTGCTCAGGTAGCGATCAACGATGGCAACACCGATGAAGCCGAGCGCCTGGCGAAAGTGGCGCTCGATACTTTACCTGCCAGCCGCCACTACAGCCGCATCGTGGCTACCTCGGTACACGGTGAGGTGATGCACTGCAAAGGTGATTTAGACAACTCTCTCAGCCTGATGCGTCAGACTGAACAGATGGCGCGCCGCGATGAGGCGTGGCATTACGCGCTGTGGAGCCTGATTCAGCAGAGTGAAATTTTGTTTGCTCAGGGCTTTTTGCAGGCGGCTTACGAAATTCAGAGTCGGGCCTTTGTGCTGGTCGACGAGCAGCATCTGGCGCAGTTTCCGCTGCATGAGTTTCTGCTGCGGATTCGCGCTCAGCTGCTGTGGGCGTGGGGACGACTGGAGGAGGCAGAGCAGGCGGCACGCGAAGGCATTAAGGTGCTGACCGGCTATCAGCCGCAACAGCAGATCCAGTGTCTGGGGCTGCTGGTGCAGTGCTCGCTGGCGCGTGGCAATTTAGATAACGCCCGCAGCTATCTCAACCGGCTGGAGAACCTGCTGAATAACGGCAACTGGCACAGTGACTGGATCGCTAATGCCGATAAAGTGCGGGTGATCTACTGGCAGATGACCGGCGACAGCGAAAGCGCCAGCAACTGGATGCGACAAACGCCGAAACCGGCTTTTGCCAATAACCATTTCCTGCAGGGACAGTGGCGCAACATCGCCCGGGCGCAGATTTTACTGGGTGATGTCAGCCAGGCGGAAGTGGTGCTGGAGGAGCTGAATGAAAATGCCCGCGCTCTGCGGCTGATGAGTGATTTGAACCGTAACCTGCTGCTGCTTAACCAGATTTACTGGCAAACCGATCGCAAAGCCGACGCCCAGCGCACGCTGATCGAAGCGTTAAAACTGGCGCGCAGCACCGGCTTTATCAGTCATTTTGTGATTGAAGGCGAGATGATGGCTCAGCAACTGCGTCAGCTGATTCAGCTGAATACCCTGAATGAGCTGGATAACCATCGCGCCCGACGCATTCTGCTGGAGATCAACAAATATCACCGTCACAAGTTCGCCCATTTTGATGAAGGCTTTGTCAGCCGGTTGCTTAACCATCCTGACGTGCCGGAACTGATCCGTACCAGTCCGCTGACGCAGCGTGAATGGCAGGTGCTGGGGTTAATCTACTCCGGCTACAGCAACGACCAGATTGCCGGTGAACTGGCGGTAGCATCCACTACCATCAAAACCCACATCCGTAACCTCTATCAGAAGCTGGGCGTGTCGCATCGGTCAGAAGCGATGAATCAGGTGCAGTCACTGCTGAAAATGATGGGTTACGTCTGACGGTGGGTGTCGCTATTCGGGCGGGCATCAGCCCGCTCATACCGAAGTGAATCTGCAGCAAAACCTTGATGCCCAGGCCCGCCTGATAGCGATATCTGTTATCAAACGGCAATGGTTGTATCAACTTCCGGGGGCGGGAGATCGGCCCCCGGTCAGCTCATTGGGTTTTGCAGACTGCTGTTGGCCTGGCGTCCACTTTCCCGGTCAGGCGGATGCCAGGACGCATCCAGCGATCAGGCAAAACGTGCAGGTATCGACGTCGCCGCGGAGATCGCACCAGAGAGGTAACGGGTACCATGTCTGCAACATATGCTTAACTTATCTTAATCCTCGACCCAACGCCGCATCAGGTTTGACTGCGTTTTTGCCAGCAGATCCATCTCTGGCGTTTTTCCCAACTGTTCGAAGAGTCGGTGGCGGGCAGTGTCCAGATCGAAAAGTATTTCGCGCTGCGCGGCATCGCGTATATAACTGCGAACCCAGGTGACAGCCGCTAACCGCTCGCCAGACACCACCGGTGCTACACGGTGCAAAGACGTCGTGGGATAGGTGACGGCATAACCCGCCGCGAGTTTAATTCCCTGCTCACCGGCTGCGGACTCTATTATCAATTCACCGCCTTCATATTGATCAGGATCTGAAAGGAAAACGGTGACTGAAACGTCAGTACGCATTCCTCTCATGATCGAATTATCAACATGGGTTCCATATTCCATGCCTTTTTCGTAGCGGCTGAACATCGGGGGAACAATATTTTTTGCCCGGGTTGCCATCCGGAACAGATCATTACCCATCAGGCGATCTTTAATAAGTTTCTGCATCTCTGCCAATTGCGGATCGGTACGGGAAACTTGTTCGTTCCTTTTTACCGGTCGCGCCTCACGTCCAGCGGTAACGCGACCATCGACATAATTAACATGACGCATTTTCTCGCTAAGCAGGCTCACTTCACCTGAACTCAGTAAATCGGCTATTATGACCAACATGTTATAATCCTTTTTCGAGACAAATCCTTAGGGATGATGATGATAACACTGAAGGGAGATCAAAGAGTATGCGTATGAAATTATGGATTGGCGTGGGTATTTTTGTCATGGCTCAATCGGGACAGGTTGCTTTTGCCGCTGTTCAGGATAGCCGAACCGAAACTCTGCCGATAAATTATCAGAGTGGCGAACACGAAGGCGGCGAGTACGAAGGCGGTGAGCACGAAGGCGGCGAGTACGAAGGCGGTGAGCACGAAGGTGGCGAGTACGAAGGCGGCGAGCATGAAGGTGGCGAGCACGAAGGTGGCGAGCATGAAGGCGGCGAGCATGAAGGCGGCGAGCACGAAGGCTAATGTTTACGAGCTCAGACCTGGTCTGACAGTGACCTGTTATTTATACTGACCGCCCCGTTTCCTGGGGCGTTATTAAACCCGTTACTCACGCTGCCAGAGGATTGACAGCGTGAGTAGCAGTCCTGTTTGACTATGGATTTTTTTATAACGTCGGTTTATCCACGCTTTAATTTCCTGCCCATCCAGACTTGCCCGGACATAAGTTCATTCTCTGTTCTCCCTGTTTATTATCAGTAGTGGCTGGCTAACAGGACATTCTTCGTTCGTCTCTGTATACAGTGAAAATGAAATCGTGAGTCTGCCATTATCCCGCTTCACTTAATGGGTTCTTTCAAAATGTTGTCATATTTATTAACTTACAATACCAAATCTGTTGACTTTAATTTTCATAAAAGACGAATGTGAAGCATTAGGGTGTTAATTAACTCAAGATCACCTCATCTGGAATGGCTTTCAGCCCTGGTAATAAGAATTAAACGAAGAAGGGTGTGAATGACAAACCTGGCACACTGGCTGTAATGCCTGCCAGTTAAGGTTAAATTTACAAAGGCTGTCACGGTCAGAGGTGGCCGCTTTTTTTCTGGGCGGGCTTGCCGCCGCAGTGCGGGCCTGAGCACCTCTGCTGCACGAGGACCGCCAGCCCCTGCGCGGCCCCAGACTGCGTTATCAGCGGTCGCTTTACTGACCAGCATCAGGCACACAGGCAGTCGATGCCCGCTAAGAAAATAGCCTGCGCAGCTCAGCGCATAGGGAATGCATGAATAGCGTTATGTCCTGATGCTTATGTGAAGGCCGGTTCTACTATCATCTGTCCACGGCGCTACGGGATATCATGTTGCGCAAGTTCCAGGCGAGCAAAATCGGCGTTGAGCAGAGTACAAACGTTAACCCACTCGCACATCAGGTGGTCAGACGCGCTTTACCGATCTGAATGTTGCAGATTAAAGCGGGGCATCAGTTTCAAGTGCAGCAAGGATTGCGTCCTCCATTTTCTCCGGGGTGGAGATCGGTGCAAACCGCCTGAGCGGTTGACCGTTGCGTCCAATCAGGAATTTAGTGAAGTTCCACTTGATCCGCCCGCCCAGCACGCCGGGTAATGCCTCTTTCAGATAACGAAACAGCGGATGCGCTGCGGCACCGTTGACCTCCACTTTCCCGAACATCGGGAAGCTCACACCGTAGTTGACGTGGCAGGTCTGCGCGATCTCGTCCGCTCCACCGGGTTCCTGCTTACCGAACTGGTTGCAGGGAAACCCAAGCACTACCAGACCTCGATCCGCGTATTTCTTATAAAGCGTCTCCAGACCGGCATATTGTGGCGTGAATCCACACTGGCTGGCGGTATTCACCACCAGCACCACCTTGCCAGCGTAGTCGGCCATAGAGATGGGCTGGCCACGCAGGCTGGTGGCAGTAAGCTGATGAAAGGGCGTCATGGTGGCATCCTCAGTGTAAAACCGGTTTAACGCTGGCCTCGCGACGCCGTGCCGGGCTGCATAAACAGACGGCGTGTAGCCTAATAAGCCGGTGCGAAAGAGTGACTTCAAACAGTCATTCAGGTGTGGTGCGATCAGTTCACTATTATGGGGGAAAGGTCCGCGTATTGCACAAAGCAGAGATTCTGACTGCGGCTTATTGATCAAAACAGCGCGGGGAGACAGTTTCCTCCCCGCGCTTTAATCCTCTTTACTGTTGCTTGCTGTTACCCAGCACTTTGTGAATCGCTTCGGTGCCGCATTGATCGTCAGACTCCGCGCCGCCGGTGCCTGCCATGCCAACAGCCCCGATCCACTGACCGCGATATTGCACCGGTACGCCGCCGCCAAGCAGCAGCAGATCATTAACCGTGTTCAGGTTGACGCTTTCCGGTGAGGATTGCGCCTTAATGGCAAGTTGTCTGGTCGGGGTTTTGGTGGAGAGCGCGGTAAACGCTTTACGCCAGGCCGCCTGGGTATTGTGAGGCCCCACGTTATCATCCCGCATCAGCGTGACCAGATTTCCGCCACGATCCACCACCGCCACCACACCCTGACGATTCATACTATGGCAGGCAGACAGGGCCTCGGTGGCCAGTTGGTTGCTCAGCGCCTGGGTCATGTCATAAACGGTGGCTGGCTCAGCAGCGAGTGCCACGGCAGGTCCGGTTGTCAGCATCAATGCCAGCAGTAAACGTTTCATCTATTTTCAGCTCCCGCGATAGGTGGAATAACCGTACTGGCTCAGCAGCAACGGAATGTGATAGGGGGTAGTGGTATCGGTGATATGAAATTCCACCGGGATTTCCGGGAAGAAACTCTGCTGTTGGTGTGCCGCGAAATAGTGACCGGTTTTAAAAATCACCCGATAGTCGCCCGCTGCAAACGGCCTGGCTGGCCAAAGGGCATTGATACGGCCCTGCTGATCGGTACTGGCGCTATTCAGCACTTTCCAGCTCTCTCCCTGTTTCTGCTCCAGCATCACCTCAACCTCTGCGGCCGGCAGCCCGGTTTGCTGGTTCAGCACGTGAACGCTCAGCGGATTTTTACTGGCAGCGAAGGTGACTGCGGGAACGGCAAGCAGCGCGGCGAGGGCCAGGGCAGTGAGTCTCTTTTTCATTTTTTAATACTCCGGTGTTAATCACCCGGCTGTTATACCCGCACGGTGCTTCCTTCTGCCTGTCAGGAAGATGACCATATTGTCATCTGGCGCTGAAACGCTGGGGCGGTCATAAATTTCATGGCAAACTGCGCCGATGAAACTATTACTGATCGAAGATAATCAGAAGGCCAGCGCCTGGGTGCGAAAGGGGCTGGAGGAAGCGGGCTATATCGTGGATTACGCCGCAGACGGGCGGGATGGCCTGCACCTTGGGCTGTCGCATCCTTATAGCCTGGTGATACTGGATATTATGCTACCAGGTATGGATGGGTGGCAGGTGCTGAAAACCCTGCGTACCGCCAGTCAAATTCCGGTTATCTGTCTGACCGCCAGAGATTCCGTCGAGGACCGGGTAAAAGGGCTGGAACTGGGTGCCAATGATTACCTGGTCAAGCCATTTTCCTTTGCTGAGCTGCTGGCTCGGGTAAGGAATCAGCTTCGGCAGCAGCAACCGCACAGTAGCGTGCTGCGGGTAGGCGATCTGGTTATGGACTCCGCCCGTTTTCAGGTTATACGTGACGGTGTCACTCTGACGCTGACGCGCAAAGAGTTTATGCTGTTATGGCTGCTCGCCAGCCGTCACGGTGAGATTCTGCCGCGCACGCTGCTGGCCAGCGAGATCTGGGGCGTTAATTTCGACAGTGAAACCAACATCGTCGATGTCGCTATCCGCCGCCTGCGGCGTAAAGTTGACGATCCCTTTCCTCAGAAACTGATTACCACGGTAAGGGGCATGGGATATTGCCTGTCAGAGAAGGCGGTCGACGGTGTATAGCCCTTCTCTGACGCTGCGGCTGACGGTGATTTTTACGCTGATCATGGCGATGGCCTGCGGCGGCATCAGTCTGATCCTCTATAACGCCTTACGCAGCGAATTAGTCTGGCGCGACGATCAAACGCTGATTAACCGGGCGGCGCAGTTAAGGCAGTTGCTGGAAGATGGCGCCCATCCCAGTTCGCTGCCGCTCTACTTCAATCGGATGGTCGATGTTCGTCAGGACATTCTCAGTATTCGATCGCAGCATGAACAGAACGTCAGCATTAATCATACCGGCGTGACGTTGCCTGTGCTCTCTCCGACGCCGGTCGACAGCCCGCCCAATGCGAAACAACTGCACCGCTGGACCAGTGCGGACAATACCGAAGCGTCGGCGTTAAGCCTGCAGGCAAACTCATCGCTCGGGCCGGTCACCATTACGCTTGCGCGGGTCGCGCGGGAGCGAGCGCTGATGCTGGAGCGTTATCGCCAGCAAAGTATTCTGGTTTCCCTGGCGGCCATTTTGCTGTGCGCCGCCGTCAGCCCGCTGCTGATTCGCAGAGGGCTGCGGGCGATAGGGCGGTTAAGTCAGATCGTGGCAGAAACGGCTAGCGACCGGTTAAATCAGCCGGTGCCGCTTCAGGCGATCCCGCAGGAGCTGCTGCCGATTGGCAACGCGCTTAACGCGATGCGCCAGCGCTTATCGACGGACTTTATCCGTCTGACTCAGTTTGCCGACGATCTGGCTCACGAAATCCGCACGCCGATTAATGTATTGCTCGGCCAGAATCAGGTCGCGCTGGGGCATCAACGGTCCGCCGCTGAATACCAGACGCTGCTTGAAGGCAACATTGAAGAGCTGGAGAGCCTGTCGCGGCTGACTGAAAACATTCTTTTTCTGGCGCGTGCGACGCACCACAATATCAGACTCAATAAACAGGACTTCCCGCTGCATGATGCGCTGGAAGCGCTGATCGACTTTCTTGAACCGGTTGCGGAAGAGCAGGAGAAGGTTATTGAGCTCAACGCCACGGGGAATCTCAGCGCGGATAAAATGCTGTTCCAGCGTGCAATCAGTAATCTGCTGATCAACGCCATACGCTACTCGCCGGAGAAAGGCGTGATTCGGGTCAGCACGTCCCATCAGACTGGCTACGTTGAGATTGAGGTATCGAACGTCGGTGACGAGCTTGCGGAGCCAGAAAAGTTATTCGAACGATTCTGGCGCGGCGATAACGTCCGCCACACCGCCGGCAGCGGGCTGGGACTCTCATTAGTGCGCGCAATCGCCGCCTTACACGGCGGCACGGCTTACTACCGGCACGAGCAGGGAGCCAATATTTTTGGCCTTCGCCTGCCTTCCTGACCAACAGCGTCTGCGTATAGCCCCCAGTTCGAAACGAAGAATCGGTGGCGCTGTCAGCGCATCAGGGCAGCGGGCCGGGCTGTGAAATCAAGGTGATGCCCGGCGCTGACATCAGGTGCGCCGGGATACCTTCAGCCCTTTTTCAGCCCAGACGCCGGACCTGGTGAGTTGAGGGCGTTGCCCTGCGATGAGGTCCGCAAAGTTTCTCTAAAGGCCAGCCCCCTCAACCAGCACGAAAGTTCCGGTTGCCGCACCTGCGCGTAATAACCGGGCTGCCTGATAACCCGGGCTTTGGTAAAAACGCCTGGCTTCGGCAAAAGAAGCGAACTCAAAAACCACATGTCGTTCATGAGACTCTCCTTCCAGATTTTCATACTGCCCGGACCAGGCGATGATCTTTGGATCAAAGTCCTGCATGGCTTCACCGGCAGCGCGGGCATATTCGGCATAGGCAACCGGGTCCGACACCGTGACGTGTGCAATTAAATAACCTTTATTCATTTCTCTTTCTCCTGGGTCAGAATTGTTTCAGGCAGGTGTGAGCCTGCACAGAAACAGGGGGACAGACGGTAAACAGAGTGCTGAATCAGAAGCCTGGAAGATTCAGGGTAAGCTGACGACTGCGTTTTTAACGGGTATTCCTGGTCAGTGCATTTGCGGTTGGATGCGCTGTCGCGCGTGATGGCTGACCGCCGGGTTAATCAGCCTGGCGGGATGCGCGGTGTGAAAAGAGTTTATTAACTCTTAACAGGGTGATAAATAACCCTATAAATAACGCACTGTTACTCTGAGGGAAAACAATGAAAAATCTGGAGGCCCTGGTCATCTTTGCGCGGGTAGCGGAAATGAAGAGCTTTACGCAGGCGGCAGAAAGTCTGGGGATTCAGAAAGGACGGGCTTCATTGGTGGTTCGTGAACTCGAACAGGAAATTGGCGCGACGCTCTTGCACCGCACAACGCGAACGGTGCAGCTGACTGAGGATGGCCGGGCTTTTTATACGCGTGCCTGCGACCTGCTTTCAGACGCAGAAGAATTACACTCAATGTTCTCGCATGGCGAGAGGTCACTACGGGGACGGATACGCATCGATATGCCCGCGGTGCTGGCGCAAAGTGTGATCCTTCCCGCGCTGCCGCCGTTGCTGGCAGCACATCCGGAACTGGAGATCGAGCTTTCCAGTACCGATCGCCGGGTCGATCTGGTTCAGGAAGGATTTGATGCGGTAATTCGCCTGGGACCGGTCGTTGATGAGACGCTAATTGCCCGGCCACTGGGTCAGCTGCGCATGATCAACGCAGCCAGTCCGGACTATCTGGCGCGCGTCGGCGTGCCACACTCGATTGACGATCTGCTGAATCAGGGACACAGAATGGTGCATTACACGCCAGTTTTTGGTGCTAAGCCGGAGGGATGGGAGTATCCGGCGGGTGAGGGCTACACATCGCTGATGCTGCCCGGTGCCATGCGGGTCAATAGCGTACCGGCTTATCATGAAGCCGGGATTGCGGGTCTGGGCTTAATCCAGGGCGGTTATTCCACGCTCGCGCCCGATATCCAGCGCGGTGCGCTGGTTGAGATCCTTCCCGATCTGCGCCCCAGGCCGCTCAACGCCTTTTTTGTCGTTGCGCACCGGCGAAATTTATCGCGCCGCGTCAGGGCATTTATGCATTGGACTGAAGAGATTTTAAAACCTTATTTTGACTGATCCCACAGTGATCCCCGCGACAGGAAAGAGGATGCGATCGGTCTGTTTCGGGGACAGCGCGGGCGTAGTCAGCATAGGCATACCGTATTCAGGCTGCTACGTTCAACGCATCTGTTGAATTTTACATCTGTCAGAAAACAGCAAGGGCATCGCCTGCTCGCTGAAAGGCATACAATTTTACCGCGAAGGCGGCGTAGCAACCCTGGATGACTTCAATCAGTTGGGCGATACCGGGCACGAATTTGCCTGATGGTTACCCGTTGTTGATACCTTGTTTGCCTCTTACTAGTTTATACACAGTATAACTTTCGAGGATAAATTGATGGCTATCGCAACCGTGAAAAATGGGGCAACAGCCCGGCTATCCGGTTAACTGCAGATGTCATGCGCGCGGCTAATCTCAACGTTGACGACCGTGTTGAAATCACGGTAGTTGAGGGACAACTCACTGTTCGGCCGGTTAAGAAACGCCCAACACTCGCGGAATTAGTTGCACGAATCACGCCGGAGAATATGCACGACGCTGTCGAATGGCGCGCGCCGGTTGGAAAGGAAATTAACGAAGGGTAAAGCGCTATATTCCTGCCGCTGGTGATTTAATCTGGCTTGATGTTGACCCGCAAGCAGGACACGAACAGGCGGGACATAGACCCGCCGTCGTTCTGAGCAGCATAAGTTACAATGCAACCGGTGTTTTAATCTGTGTGCCTGTTACAACGAAACTTAAAGGCTATCCGTTCGAGGTTGAGCTTGTTGGTGATGTAAGAAGCGCTGCACTGGCCGATCAAGTCTGTCATAAGGACTGGAAAGCGCCTGGTGCAAAGTTTATCCGTAAGGTTGAACCTGACGAACTCGAAGAGATCCGCGAACTGGCGCAAATCCTGATAAGCACAAATTAAGCTTCTGCCTGAATAAATTCGCTACGGCGGGATTTTTATGAGTCAGCTGTGAATACGCTGTAATGGTCTGTAGAAACCGACTTCCTCATTCCAATCCTATACGCCTCATCCCGCTACGCAGCACAAGCCGAAATAGGTAGATTTGCCTGTTTGTCGGCAAAAAAACAGCCAATCGCCTGTTTATTAAAGTTTATTAATGGTTAGAACTGTGGCTGCTAGTCGCAGGCCCTGACGGGACAACCTTATAACCGGTATAGAGGGTTCTTCATTCAGCACGTTCAGCGCAACAGGCATAGCAGCCCCGTTTTGCATTATCTATCCGGACATAACTTATCAACGGATCGGTAAAGAACAGGCCGGTCAGTTTTTCAGCTTAGGGCTGATTAAAGATCAGGAGCAGATCAGCCGATAAACACCGATGATTCCTGCTGATCCTTAATGTCGTCACAGATGATTTTCCGCACCGTCCGGCTGGCAACCTGGCATCGCCGTAACGGCTGAAGCCATTGCTTATGACTGCTATTCGTCTGACCGAACCCCTTAGCGAAGCCTCTTCATGGCGGGCGGGGCGATCCTGTCGTCTGCAACGATCAGTTCTACGCTTGTTTAGTCACGTCAGCCAACAACGGAGCCGACCACCATGAACACCGTGATCAAACCTGATTTCTCCGCTGTCTGGTCCACGGATGCCCAGGGCATCTGCATCGCCAGTCAGGAAAGCCCGACTGGCCTGCTGCCCGCACTGAAAGGCGTCACGCTGAGTGCATGGCTGAGACTCGCCCAGGCGGATGATGATGCCAGGATCGCGCTGCAACTGACTTCGGCGCTGGAAGGCGTGAAACCTTTTCACATTGAAGTGCCGATCCACTGTCTGGACGGGACAACACGGCATGTGGTGGTGTCAGGATTGCCGGGCGGCCAGTCACCGGCTTCATGCCTGCAGTATAACGGTTTCATTCTGGATATCAGCGCACAGCGCAAAGCGCTGGCGGAGGCGATGCGTACCGCAGCGGAATACCGGCTGTTGATTGAAAACAGCACTGACCTGATCGCGCATTGCGACAACGAAGGCAGGTACGTTTCGATCTCGCCCTCTTACAGTGAAATGATCGGCTGGTCAGCCGATGAGATCATCGGGCAGCGGGTGGTGGATTATCTGCATCCGGATGACCGCGCATCCGCGACAGAAGAACTGGTGCGTCTCTTCAACGGAGGAACGCTGCCGGATGTGGTTGAGGTACGCAAACTGCATCGCGACGGCCACTACATTACGCTTGGCACCAGGGCGTGCGGCGTCAGCGATCCCGCCACCGGCCGTAACCTTGGTGCCGTACTGGTTTCGCGCGACATCACACGCGACAAAGAGAGGATCCGCAAACTTGAAAAGCTGGCGACTCGCGACGCACTGACCGGCTTACCTAACCGGGCCTGGATCAACGACCAGGTGGGCTGCATGCTGGCGCAGGACGACGATCTGGCTTATACCGCAGTGCTGTTTATTGATCTGAATGGCTTCAAGGCGGTGAATGATTCTCTCGGCCATGCTACCGGCGATGCCTTGCTGCAGCAGGTCAGCGAACGGCTGCAACACTGCATGTGTCCGGGCGACTCGGTGGCCCGGCTGGGCGGCGATGAATTTTTAGTGGCAGCGAAGTGCAGCAGCAGAGAAACAGCGTCAGCCATCGCGCAGCGCATTCTGGAGAGCCTGAATAAACCCTTTGCGATCAACAGCAGGGATCTCCGCATCGGGGCGTCAATTGGCATCAGCCTCGCCCGGTTCGGAACCGCATCGGCCAAAGTGTTAGTTGAACAGGCCGATAGGGCGATGTACCAGGCGAAAGCGCGCCGTGATGGATCATACCGGTTTTTTGAGCCGGAAACGCTGCCGTCACAGGAATAGCCCGCTTTGCCTTCAGCCCTTATTAGCGACAGTTCGCCCGTCATGTCCGTTTTTAGCCTCTCTCCTGTCCTCACCGCCAGCTCTGTCGCCGCCGCCTGAAATCAGCCGAAGTGAAAACAGAGCATCAAAACAGCCTCCGGATTATGATACTTACCGGCTGTCGGCGCCATCTTGCGCGTGTCGCTCAGCAACGGTAACCTGGTTGCCGTGTAATTATCTTCAAAACAACAGGATAGCGTGAATTTTGCTTGAGAAAATCTCTGAACTGAAGGATCAGCCTAACGGGAACGCGCCCCCGGTGCGGTTATTATTCAGCGCGCTGCTGCTGGTGATGTTGCTGGCGGCGCTGGATCAGACCATTGTTTCCACGGCACTGCCGACCATCACCGGCGAACTGGGTGGACTGGATCGGCTGTCATGGATCGTCACCGCCTATACCTTGTCATCGACCATTGTGGTGCCGCTGTACGGTAAATTCGGCGATCTGTTTGGTCGCAAGCGGGTGTTGCAGATTGCGATCGTGCTGTTTCTGCTGGGTTCCGCGCTGTGTGGCCTGGCGCAGAATATGACGCAACTGGTGCTGACCCGCGCCCTTCAGGGGCTGGGCGGCGGCGGGCTGATGGTGGTCAGTATGGCGGCGGTGGCCGATGTGATCCCCCCGGCCGAGCGCGGAAAATATCAGGGCCTGTTCGGCGGCGTCTTCGGGCTGGCGACGGTGCTGGGTCCGCTGCTGGGCGGCGCGATTGTGCAGCATGTCTCCTGGCGCTGGATCTTCTATATTAATCTGCCGCTGGGGCTGTTCGCCCTGCTGGTGATTGGCATCGTTTTCAATGCTGGCGGCAAACGTACCCGGCATGAAATTGATTATCCGGGCGCGGTCTTCCTGAGCATGGCGCTGGTCGGCATCACCCTGTTTACCAGTGAAGGCGGCACCATCCGGCCGTGGTCCGACCCGCAACTGTGGTGCATTCTGGCGTTGGGCCTGATCGGCTGTATCGGCTTCATTTATGAAGAACGACGGGCGTGGGAACCGATTATTCCGCTGTCGCTGTTTCGCAATCGCAGCTTTGTACTGAGCAGTCTGATCGGCTTCATTATTGGCATGTCACTGTTTGGCAGCGTCACCTTTTTGCCGCTCTATCTGCAGGTGGTGAAAGGATCGACCCCAACCGAAGCCGGTCTGCAACTGCTGCCGCTGATGGGCGGCTTGCTGACCACCTCGATTATCAGCGGCCGCATCATCAGCAAAACCGGCCGCTATCGCCTGTTCCCGATCGTCGGCACTTTGCTGGCTACCGTCGGGCTGGCGCTGATGGCCACGATTACGATTACGTCGCCGCTTTGGCAGTTGCAGTTGTTCAGCGCCGTGCTGGGAATGGGGCTGGGGATGGTGATGCAGATTCTGGTGCTGGTGGTGCAGAACAGCATTGAACCGGCGATGACCGGCGTTGCCACCTCATCGGTAACGCTGTTTCGCTCGATTGGCGGCTCGATTGGCGTGGCGCTGTTTGGCACCATTTTCAGCCAGGTGCTGAAATCGCAGCTGGAAACGCTGATACCGGCCGGAACCGTCCTGTCGCCGGCGATCTCACCCGCGGCGCTGAATCAGCTGCCGGTCGATATCCGTCACGATTATTTGCAGGCGTTTGGTGCGGCGATTCACGCGGCGTTTTTGATGGCGGCCTGCGTCATGGTGCTGGCCTTTATCCTGTCGCTGCTGATGCGTGAAGAACCGCTGATTAAAAGAAAACAGGGCTGAGGAGTTGCACGGCGCAGCCCGCCGTGCAGCGTTTTTTAGCGATAGAAGGCCGGTTTTGCCGCCATCTTAACCGGCACGATATCACCAGAGTTTTGGGCGGCGACGCAGGCATCAGCCGCCACCGCCGCGGCATAGCCATCCCAGGCTGAGGGACCGCTCATCTCGCCCGAGATCACGTTATTAATGAATGCCTGCAGCTCGACGTCATAGGCGTCGATAAAGCGCTTCTTCCAGTCGGTCAGGATGGTGGTCGAGAGTTTCGCCGCGCTGCGCAGCTGCACCGACATCGGTTCAGGCAGACGGGCAATACCGCTTTCACCCACCACCTCACACTGAATGTCGTAGCCATATTCACAGTTCACGAAAATTTCGACGTCGATACGCGCGCCTTTGGTGGTTTCCAGCAGCACGATTTGCGGATCGCGCAGGTGTGACGAAGCCTTACGGGTTTTGCGCGGGAAGATCACCTGCACGCTGGCATAATCATCGTTCAGCAGCCAGCGCAGCACATCCAGTTCGTGGATTAGCGTGTCGGTGATCGCCATATCGGTGGTGTAGCTGTCGCCGACTTCCGGGTTACGGTGCGCGCAGTGCAGCATCAGCGGTTCGCCAATCTCACCGCTGTCGATCACCGCTTTCAGCGCCCGATAGCCGCTGTCATAGGGCCGCATAAATCCGACCTGCACCAACTGGCGACCGGCTTTGATCTCCGCCTCAACGATGTTCATACAGCCTTCGGCGGTGACCGCCAGCGGCTTCTCACAGAAGACCGCTTTGCCCGCTTCGATCGCCGCCAGCACAAAGGCTTCGTGCGTCGGACCCCAGGAGGTCACCAGCACCGCATTGACCTGCGGATCGTTGATCAGGTCAATGGCATTGTCATAGATACGTGCTTCCGGAGTGAGCTGATCGACAATCTGCTGGCAGTTTTCACGATTGATGTCGTTAAGCGCCACCACGCGCGCATTCTGTAATACCGTGCTGCAGCGACGGATGTGTTCGCGGCCGATAGCGCCGGTGCCGATTACGCCAATATTGATAGTCATGATGCTTCCTTAATCAGGCTGAATGGTTCAGCAGGTGAATGCTGTTACGAATTTCGCGGGCGATCTCTTCTTCCTGCCAGTTATTCATCACCGATGAGAACGGCTCGAACGCATAAAGGCCGGTGTAGCCTCTCTTTTCCAGTTGCTCAACCTGCTGCTTGCTGCGTAAGCGGTCGTCAGCGCTGAGCATGATGCGTTCTTCGTCGGTGAGCTGGGCGACCGGACGCGGATCGGTGACGCCAGAGAGATGAACCAGTCCGATCTGCTGCACATCAACGCCCTGTTCGAACTCTTTTTCCGCATCCTCATAGAGATGATGATGAAAGGTATCAATCAGCAGCCGGAACGGGACACCTGCTTCTTTGATCAGCGTCTGCGCCAGTGCTGCCGAGCGCAGCGAACTTTGCGGAAAACCTAACGGCTCAACCAGCCCCTGAATGCCATAGTCGGCGAACAGCGGGGCCAGAGTTTGCAGCGCCGTCACGGTCTCCGCCGCGCTGATCGGCGTGCCGTCATTAAGAGGACAAAGCACCAGAGAGGCTGCGCCGACGGCCTGAGCATCGCTCAGCAACTGGCGGGTGCGTTGTAGCAGATCCTCGCTGAGCTGGTTGAAGGGGTAAACCGCGTTGATCGTGACAATTTCAATGCCGGACTGACGTGCCAGCGCGTTAACCTCTTCACCGGTCAGATCGTCGGTCACGCGCCCGCTTTTCATGTCGTTGCGCAGTTCAACTTTATTCAGACCCAGCTGCGTCACCAGATTAAAAAAGCGTTCAATGCTCAGATTGGGGGCAATTTTGCGATTAACACAAAAGCGCGAGGTTGCAATAGATAAGGTCATAGCGATTTCCTGAAAGTCATGTGTGCGTGATAATTGGGTGAACAGCCATCGGTTATTCACCCGTTAAACGTCGATATAGCCTTTCTTTCCGTCATCAGGCGAAAGTGATATCTCTGCGTGCTCCATGCGGCGGCATTATTTTTTGCCGTTATAAAGCGCGTAGAAATAGTGCTCTACCTGCTCAAGACTTCTTCCTTTGGTTTCAGGAATAAACTTCAGAACAAAAAGGGAACCGCCGATACCGATGAGGGCAAATATCAGGAATGCGCCGGACAGGCCAAAGGCGGCTAATAACAGCGGGAAAGCCATCGAAATCGCGAAATTGGCAATCCACAGTGAAAACACCGCGCCGCCCATGCAGATGCCGCGCATCCTGGCCGGGAAGATCTCCGACAGCAGCAGCCAGGTCACCGGCGATAAAGCTCCTTGCTGAAAGCAGAGAAACATCAGCATTCCCGCCAGCACCAGCCAGGCGCGCAGCAGGTTAACGGCACCGTGCTGATATTCCGGCATCAGCCAGCAGATCAGCCCGATAAAGAACAGGCAGCAGGTACAGCCCATCTGACCAATCAATACCAGCGGACGACGGCCCGCTTTGCCGATCAGCCAGATACCGACCAGGGTCATCACCACCGAAATCACGCCGTTCGCAATGGTGGCAAACAGGGCGGCATCGTTGCTGAGTCCGGCAGCGGTCAGCATGGTCGGCGCGTAATACATAATGGTATTGACGCCGGTCAGCTGCTGAATCGCGGCAATCCCGATGCCGAGCAGGAATATTTTCATCAGCCACGGCGTTGCCAAATCGCGCAGCCGGCCTTTTCCCCGCTGACGGTTCTCTTCAATCGTCTCTTCAATCTCTTCGAGTTCCCACTCCACATCCTCAGCGGCGCGGGTTTTCTCTAATACTTCGCGGGCCGCCTGGCTGCGGCCTTTCATCACGTGCCAGCGCGGGGTTTCCGGCATAAATATCATGCCGATCCACAACAGAATGGCGGGCACAATCGACAACGCCAGCATCCAGCGCCAGGTATTTTCACCGCCCCAGATATCGTTGAAGGTGGCGTTAGAGATGTAGGCCAGCAGTTGTCCGCTGACGATCATCAGCTCCTGTAAGGTCACCAGCTGGCCGCGCTTGTTGGCTGGCGCGATCTCTGCGATGTAAACCGGCACCGTGGCCGCTGCACCGCCTACTGCGAAGCCAAGGAACAGGCGTGAGGCGATCATCCATTCCACGTCCGGGGCGATAGCCGATCCCACTGCACCCAGGGCGAAAATCAGCGCCAGCGCGATAATAATGCGTCGGCGTCCAAGGCCATCTGCCAGATGACCGGCGGCCAGCGCACCAAACGCCGCACCAAACAGCAGCGAACTGGTCACCAGTCCGGTGGTCAGGGGAGTGAGATGAAGATCGCCCCGCATAAACAGCAGTGCGCCGGAGACCACGCCGGTATCGTAGCCAAACAGTAATCCGCCCAGCGTCGCCACCAGCGCAATAATCTTCACAAACGGCTCGGTGCGGGTGGCGCTATTCGGGCCGGATGCCGGGTTCGACGAGATATACAGTTCTTTTTCCATGAAAACTCCAGGTAAAAACAGGCCAGGTCAAACGTCAGAATAGAAGGAGCTTTCACCCTACTGATATTTATATTTCGGGTTAAATTATATTTGGAACTTTGTTTTCATTTTGTGAGCTCAAGCCTTCTGGCTATTTTATTTTGATGGGATTCCATCAGTCGCTGAATAACTTCATTGAATTTACGCCATTTATTTCACGGAGGCATAAAGAGTGGCGGCAAAAAATAAAGTGGAGAAGGGGGGCTGAAAAGAGAATGGAATTGTCTTAATGGCAAGTAAATAGCATCAGGATGAAATAAACATCCCGAATGCTGAGAAAAAAATTAATAACCGGGCGACAGAATACCCGGCGGCGTCAGCTTAGCGGATCACCAGCCCGCTCAGGGCAGAGAGCAGGGCATCGACTTTCGGCAGGAACTGTTTGCGACGGGGCCACACTACGCTCAGCGTCAGCCCGTCGGGTTGAAGCTGAGGAAGAATAATCTCCAGCTCCCCGGCAGCCACCGCATGGCGAATCAGCCACGAAGGCATTTGCGCCACGCCAAGACCGGTTGTAACCGCCTGCATCTGTGCATCCACATCGCCTAAGGCCATCCGAAATGGCACATCCCGCCAGTTTGGCTGCCCATCTTCTGTGGTAAACAGCCAGGGTTTTATGGAGCCGTCGACGCGTTCATAGAGGATGGCGCGGTGATTCAGCAGCTCTGTTTCGTTATGCGGCCGGCCTTCACGATCCAGATAAGCAGGCGCGGCGCAGAACAGCATCTGCTCACGGCCCATATTACGCCAGCCGAGTGAAGCAGGCAGATCGGGCGCACCGCCAATCCGTACCGCCACATCAACCCCTTCATCAAACAGGTCGATGAAGCGGTCGGAGAAACTCAGGCTGAGCGCCAGTTCCGGATGCTGCTGACAGAACGGCATCAGCAATGGCATCACGTTCAGCCGGCCATAGGTGTTCGGCACCGCCAGCCGTAACCGTCCGGAGGGAATGGTGCGCTGCGCCGCCAGCACCGCCTCGGTTTCGGCAAGATCCTCCAGAATACGCAGGCAGGTCTGGTAGTAGGCGCTGCCGGCATCGGTCAGTTGCAGGCTGCGGGTAGTGCGCTCCAGCAATCGGGAGCCTAATCTTATTTCAAGCCGGCTGACACTTTTGCTCACCGCCGAGCCGGTGACATGCAGTCGCTCCGCGGCAGCGGTAAAGCTGCCGCACTCCACGCTGGCAACAAAAGGCAGGATATCTTTGAGGCGCTGATCGTGCATCGATTAATGAACTCAGGTTGAGAATGCTGTGAATTAATGCCAGAGATAAGAACTGGATTCTCTATTAGGCTTAGCATTACGCAAAACGAGGAGAAATCAAATGAAAAAACAGGCTTTGATTGTGGGTATCAGCGGCGTTATCGGCCGGGCACTGGCGGACAAGCTGCAGCAGGAGGGCTGGGAAGTGACCGGCCTGTCACGCGGACGCGGCGCCGTGCCGGAAGGCGCGACCAGCCTGACCGCCGATCTGACCGATGCGGATGCGGTGCGTGAGGCCCTGAAGTCAGTGAAACCAGATGCGCTGTTCTTCAGCGTCTGGGCGCGTCAGGAAAATGAAAAAGAGAACATCCGGGTCAACGGCGGCATGGTGCGCAACGTGATCGAGGCGCTGGGCGAGCGGCTGAAGGGCGCGCACGTCGCGCTGGTAACCGGTCTGAAACACTACCTGGGGCCGTTTGAAGCCTACGGTAAAGGCGCAGTGCCGGTGACGCCGTTCCGTGAAGAGCAGGGCCGTCAGCCGGTCGACAACTTCTATTATGCTCAGGAAGATGAGCTGTTTGCGGGCGCGGAAAAGTATGACTACCGCTGGAGCGTTCACCGCCCGCACACCATCATTGGTTACGCGGTCGGCAACGCGATGAACATGGGCCAGACGCTGGCGGTTTACGCCACTCTGTGCAAAGAGAAAGGCTGGCCGTTTATCTTCCCCGGCTCACCAGAGCAGTGGAATGGCGTCGCCGACATGACCGATGCGGGTCTGCTGGCCGAGCAACTGCACTGGGCGGCCACCTCACCCGCGGCAGCCAATCAGGATTTCAACGCCGTGAACGGCGATGTGTTCCGCTGGAGCTGGATGTGGCCGAAACTGGCTGAGTATTTCGGTATCGAGGCTGCCGATTTCCCGGCGCAGATGATGCCGCTGGAAGGCCGGATGCAGGAGGCGGCCAGTGCGTGGCAGGAGATTGCCCGGCAGCACCAGTTGCGTGAAGCGGATGTGAGCAAGCTCGCCTCCTGGTGGCATACCGATGCCGATCTGGGACGTCCGATGGAAGCCTTTACCGACATGAGCAAAAGCCGCAAAGCTGGCTTCACCGGCTATCGCAGCACGCTCGACTCCTTCACTCAGCTGTTTGATAAGCTGAAAGCGGAAAAAGTCATTCCGCAGTAATCACACAGGCGCCGCATCAGGCGCCTGTTCTGTTTCTGGCGGATGGCTATACTTCGGCTCTCGCTCAATGAACAGAGGAACTGAAATGATGGCGACATGTTTTATTATCGGCGCGGCCGGAAAAGTTGGCCTGCGACTGACGCGTCAGTTGAGCGCTAAGCAGCACGCGGTTTCGGCACTGCATCGTAAACCGGAGCAGGCTGCGACGCTGCAGGCGGCGGGTGCGCAGCCGGTAGCTGGCGATATTCAGCAGCTGACGGTTGATGCGCTGGCGCAACAGATGGCCGGTCACGAGGTGGTGGTTTTCACCGCCGGTGCCGGTGGCGCGGGTATTGCGTTAACCAACGCGATTGACGGCGATGGCCTGGATCTGGCGGTCGCGGCGGCGGAGCAGGCAGGCGTACCGCGCTTTATTCTGGTCTCGGCGTTTCCCGATGCCGGTCGCGGTAAAGCGATATCAGAAGGCTTCGAGAACTACATGCGGGTCAAACGGCTGGCGGATGCGCGGCTGGTGGCGAGCGGGCTGGAGTGGGTGATTCTGCGTCCGGGCACGCTCACGGATGCCGCGGGCACCGGTCGGGTAAAGGCCGATCTGGCACTTCCTTACGGTGAAATCCCGCGTGATGATGTCGCGGCTACGCTGGTCGCCCTGATTGAAAATCCGGCGATCAAATATCAGATAATCGAGCTGACCACCGGCGATCAACCGATTGAAGCGGCGCTGCAACGGCTGCAGCGCGGTTAAAAAAAGCCCCGCAAAAACTGAACTGCACCCCATAAGGTAAGGCCCAACTGATTAAGGTGCAGTTCAGTGCGTAATCCCCGCTCTTTCCTCAGGTATGGACGGCGGTAGTCACACCTGATCTGAATGACAGGATGACTATCGTGAGATAGCCATCCATACTGGCGTGCGCCTCACGGCAGTCCGCGCCGTCATCGATGATTAACTTTCGCTCCGCGGTGGCACTGATAAATTTAACCCCGAATGAAACAGTGGAATAAATACTTTCAGAGGTCCGATCCCAGGCAGTTCCCCGTTCTGAAACGCGCAACATCAACAATCGGATGCCCTAAATAGGGATATCCTCTATCCGCCAGCGCCACGCGATAATTCCCCAGAGGCTCATGCCACACTGCGCGACCTTCGGACTAACGTTACCCGAAAAAAAAAGAACCGCTGGGCTGGCAGAGGGTCCTTTTCAATACCGGAAAGCCCTTGCAGGGATTACGCCGGGAGCATGAACTGAATGCCTGGCTGAACGCAGAAGGAGAAATGTGTGCCGTACTTGATACCCATCAATTAATAATCATTCAACATTTCATATTAGCAGGTCAGGAAGAGGATAATTCCCTACCTCATAGGACAAGGGAGTCTGCTAAATGGCTATACCCGTATATCTGTGGCTTTATGAAGAAGAAGGAAAATTATTAAACGGACCTGTCGCTGTTACTGGACGCGAAGGAAGCATCGAGCTAACCGGAATGCAGCATGATGTGTTTATCCCAACGGACGATAAAACAGGTGCAGTGACAGGCACGCGTCAACATGAGGCCTATACCTTTGAAAAGCTGATAGATAGCTCGTCGCCGCTATTGTATAAGGCGCTCACAACAGGGAAAACACTAGCTAAAGCAGTGTTTAAGTTTTACCGAATCAACTACCACGGTCAGGAAGAGGAATATTTCGTTACGAAGCTCGAAAATGTAAAAGTTTCTCATGTGGTATCTGTTTTGTTCGACGCCAAAGATCCAGATTATGACAAGCACGGCCATACAGAACATGTCGGGCTGCGTTATGAAAAAATCGATTGGCATTATATAGACGGTAATATTAAACACGCAGATAGCTGGAAAGTGCGGAAGACAGTATAAGGAAATCACAGTGTGAAAATGGCTCTATAAACAAAGTACAGGTGAGTTATACCGCGATGGCAAGCTAATTGAAGCAGGCTATTCCGGCATATTAACGAATAAGAATAACCCTGATCGCGAGCAGGTTCGTGGTATGGGGCCTATCCCGCGAGGAACGTGGAGAATTGGCAGTACCGGAACGAGTAAAGGCCCGCTAACCATTACCCTGAATCATATCAGCGGCAATTCTTACGCGCGTGATATGCATACATTCAGAATGCACGGTGACAAACGCCACGGCATCAAGGGGTTTGCCTCTGAAGGCTGCATTATTATGGGGCCTTCCACGCGTTTGCTGGTCAGTAAAGATCACGGCGCGATCCTTGAGGTGGTGAGGTGATTCGCCGTTATGGGCTGATGCTGGCTCTCTTACCGTTCGCGGGTCATGCAGAAGAAATTGCTGGTAGCGAGTGCGCCGCACGGGGTCATTATGCTGAGGAGATGCTCTTATCCGCGGTCACTCAGGCAGGGGTAAAGGGGATTGAGCGAGATAAAACTATCGTCGAGGTGCTGAATCTTTCCCCTGTTTCCGAGGCGCTGGCACATCAGTTTGCGCAGACAGATGCCAAAACCGGTAAGGGGCTTTCGCTCAAAGATTACTACGGTATATACCATGACAACGGCGCAATGAGCCTGACGGTTAAATACATCTATACCAACGCGAGAGGCGCAGGCAATGTATATATTGTCTCCAGCCTGTTAAATAACGATGAGTGCTCTGTCCGGTTTAATGGCTATCTGACACTGTCCCGTGAGTTCTGAACGGTAGCGGGTAATCTGTGAGGATGTCAGGTCAATGCGTGGGGGAGTTACGTTGCATTCCCCGACCAGTCTGATTCAGGCTGGCCGGGGGAAACATCAAAAGCTCGCGTGTCTGACTTTGAAGATGAGGTTCAGAATCTGAGCTTTTTTATTACTTCACGCATTTCGCGCAGTGTTGACGCTCGATGTGCTGGAAGAAATCGTTCCCTTTGTCATCCACCAGGATAAAGGCCGGGAAGTTTTCCACCTCAATTTTCCAGATCGCTTCCATCCCCAGTTCAGCATACTCCACGCATTCCAGATGCTTGATGCTCTGTTGCGCCAGTACCGCAGCCGGGCCACCGATGCTGCCCAGATAGAAACCGCCATGCTTCTGACAGGCATCGGTCACCTGCTGACTGCGGTTACCTTTGGCCAGCATGATTTTGCTGCCGCCGTGCGCCTGCAGCAGATCAACGTAAGAATCCATCCGGCCTGCAGTCGTCGGGCCGAGCGATCCTGAAGCGTAGCCTTCCGGGGTTTTGGCTGGGCCAGCGTAATAGACCGGATGATCTTTCACGTACTGTGGCAGACCTTCACCGTTATCAATGCGCTCTTTCAGTTTGGCATGGGCAATATCACGCGCCACGATGATGGTACCGGTCAGCGACAAACGCGTAGAGACCGGATAAGCCGACAGCTGCGCCAGGATCTGCTCCATCGGACGGTTCAGATCGACATGAACCACTTCACCTTCACCCTGCTGACGCAGTGCTTCAGGGATCAGGCGACCTGGATTAGCTTCCAGTTTTTCAATCCAGATGCCGTCGCGGTTGATCTTCGCCTTGATATTGCGGTCTGCCGAGCAGGAGACGCCCATGCCGATCGGGCAGGAGGCACCGTGACGCGGCAGGCGAATCACGCGGATATCATGGGCGAAGTATTTACCGCCAAACTGTGCGCCGAGGCCCAGTTGCTGCGCGGCTTCCAGCAGTTCCTGTTCCAGCTGAACGTCGCGGAACGCCTGACCATGCTCATTACCTTCGGTCGGCAATCCGTCGTAATAGTGGGTCGATGCCAGCTTGACGGTTTTCAGGGTGCTTTCGGCCGAGGTTCCGCCAATCACAAACGCGATGTGGTAAGGCGGGCAGGCGGCGGTACCGAGGGTACGCATTTTGTCGACCAGGTAATTCTTCAGCTTGCCAGGGCTGAGCAGCGCCTTGGTTTCCTGATAGAGATAGGTTTTGTTGGCAGAGCCGCCGCCCTTGGCGATGCAGAGAAACTTATACTCATCGCCATCCACGCTGTAGAGATCAATCTGCGCAGGCAGGTTGGTGCCGGTGTTGACCTCGTTATACATATCCAGCGCCGCATTTTGTGAATAGCGCAGGTTATCTTCGATAAAGGTGTTATAGACGCCCTGCGACAGCGCGGCTTCATCGCCACCACCGGTCCAGACCCGCTGGCCTTTTTTACCCATGATGATGGCGGTACCGGTATCCTGGCAGGTTGGCAGTACGCCTTTGGCGGCGATTTCGGAGTTCCTTAAAAACTGCAGCGCGACATATTTGTCGTTGTCGCTGGCGTCCGGGTCGTCAAGGATCGAGGCGACCTGCTGCTGATGCGCCGGACGCAGCATAAATGAGGCATCGTGGAACGCCTGCTGCGCCAGCAGTGTCAGGGCTTGCGGTGCCACTTTCAGCACTTCCTGACCATCAAATTCAGCGACTGAGACGTGCTCGCGGCTCAGCAGATAGTATTCGGTATCCTCGTGGGTAAGAGGAAAGGGGTTCTGATAGAAGAAAGGTTTGTTCGACATTTTTTCTCACTTAATGACCAGCTGAACCGTCGCGAACGGCTGTGAGGGTCAACATCATCGGCGAATTAATCGTTTATTATATTTACCCGCCGCCGGGATGGCGGCGGGTAAGGTGTGGAATGGTATCTTATAACGCGTTGATCTGCATGTTAACCCGGTCAGAACATCCACACCATCCACGGATAGGCAATCAGCATCATTGAAGCCAGGAAGATGGCACCGAAGATGGTACCCAGACGCCAGTAGTCTTTGGTAGGCAGATAACCGCTGCCGTAGTAAATCGGACTTGGACCGGTGCCGTAAGGCGTGATGATGCCCATCACACCGAGTGAGGTACACAGCATCAGACAGAAGACTGGCATGTTGATACCCGGAATAGATGCCGCAATGGTCAGCATGGCCGGTAACAGTGCGGTGGTGTGCGCAGTGGTACTGGCGAACAGGTAGTGCAGCAGGAAGAAGGCGATTAACAGCACCACGGCGGAAACCTGCGGGTCATATCCCTGTAACAGCATGCCGCCTTCTTTACCTAACCAGGCGATGAAGCCGACACGGGCCAGACCATCGGCCAGCGCGACCAGGGTTGCGAACCAGGCAAAGGTGTTCCAGGCCGCTTTGTTGCTGGTGATGTCATTCCAGTTCAGTACGCCGGTCCACAGCATCAGGATAATCACCAGCAGTGCCGCCATCGCCGGTTCGATCCAGGCCGTCGCGAAAATCCACATCAGCAGGGCACAGACAACAAATACCAGCAGCAGGATTTCGTTACGGGTCAGTTTGCCCAGTTTTTCCAGTTCTGAGATTGCCCATTTTGGCACTTCATCATTGATTTTTACTTCAGGCGGATAGAACCAGTAAGCCAGCAGCGGCATGGTCAGAATCAGTAACACACCCAGCGGCAGGAAGGCGAGGAACCACATTCCCCACGAGATATCGAAACCGATAACGCTTTTCACCAGCGCCAGTGCTAACAGGTTCGGTGCCAGCGCAGAGAGGAACATTGAGCTGGTGATACAGGCCGCTGTAATGGCAACCCACATCAGATAAGAACCGATTTTACGTGCGCTCGGATCGTTAGGTTTAGAGCCGTACAGCGGCGGGAGGTTAGCAATAATCGGGTAGATGGTGCCGCCACTGCGCGCGGTGTTGGAAGGCGTAAACGGTGCCAGCAACAGGTCAGCAAAGGTAATGGCGTAGCCGAGCGTCAGGCTGCGGCGGCCCAGATATTTCACCAGGATCAGCGCCAGTCGACGACCAAACTGGGTTTTGTCGTAGCCCGCAGCGAACATAAAGGCACCGAAAATCAGCCAGACGGTAGAGTTACCGAAACCGCTGACCGCCCACTTGAACGACTCACCGGCGAGTTTGAATTTCGGGTTAGCCAGCTCCGCCGGACTGAACAGCAAAAACTGACTGAACAGGGCGATGACGACGACACCGGTCAGACCGATCACCGCGCCAGGCAGTGGCTCAAAAATCAGCCCGACAATCACGCCGACAAAGATCGCGAAGAAGTGCCAGGCGTAGGGTTCGAGCCCGGCAGGAACCGGCACCAGTAGCAACAGCACCGCGACCAACACCGGTAAGGCAAGCATGATAGCTTTCTTTTTTCCCGCCGCAGCAGGGGCTGCTTTGGGCGGTTCATTCACAGCTGAGAGTGGTTTCATAGTATTTGTCTGCAAGTTGAGAAGAATGCGATTATGCGCCCCGATCGATCACTGACTGCTTTCTTTATTATTCTTAATAACGTGAATAAATCGTGACGCCGTTATTTTTTTTGCCTGACAGCTGCAAGAGTAAGCAGCTTTTTAAATCAATGTGAATATGATGCGATTTCTGAAAATATAGATTTTTGATCCAGATCAATAAAATTAAATCGTTATTCCTGATTTTTAACATTTATTTTTAATTTATATCCCGCCACTGGACCTTTCACGCTTTTTGTGATGCGGATCGGCAATCAGGTTACCGTCTGACTCACAAGCCTATGTTATAACTCCTTGATATGCAATAAAATGTTTTTAAAGTAAACGAAGGGTTGATTTTTGGTAACTCATGGTTAACAATTAATATAACTTCTGTAATTGTTTTCAGCAAATAAAAACTCTAAACCGTTTAAAAGTTTAAAAAGTAAATTTATCGCTTATATAAGCAAAGAAAATGGTATATTTAACCCATGACATCGGACCACTTAATTAAGCGATACTTTGCGTCCGCTAAAAATTTTCAGGCTTTTAAATTTTGGAGTTTATCGTAATGAATACTCTCACCCCGATTCTCACTCCCCTCACCCTTCCTGGCGGCGCGGTACTAAAAAATCGTTTAGTCATGGCACCGATGACCACCTGCACCGGTTTTTATGACGGCACCGTGACCAGCGAGCTGGTGGAATATTATCGTGCGCGCGCCGGCAGTATCGGCACCGTGATTGTCGAATGCTGCTTCATTGATAACCGTGGCCCGGCGTTTCCCGGCGCGATTGCCATCGACAGCGACAATAAAATCCCGGGACTGAAACGCATCGCTGACGCCATCAAATCAGAAGGGTCAACCGCGATCCTGCAGATTTATCACGGTGGCCGCATGGTGGAACCGGAGCTGATTGGTGGTAAAACGCCGGTGGCCCCAAGCGCTATCGCGGCACCGCGTGAAGGTGCAACCAAACCGCTGGCACTGAGCGCTGAAGAAGTCGAAACCATGATCACCAAATTTGGTGATGCGGTGAACCGTGCGATCAAGGCGGGTTTTGACGGGGTAGAAATTCATGGTGCCAATACCTATCTGATCCAGCAGTTCTACTCGCCAAACTCTAACCAGCGCGATGACAAGTGGGGCGGCAGCCGCGATAACCGCGCACGTTTCCCACTGGAAGTGCTGGAAATCACCCACAAGATGGCAGAGCGTTTTGCGCATAACTCCTTCATCATTGGCTACCGCTTCTCGCCGGAAGAGATTGAAGTACCCGGCATCCGCTTTGACGACACGCTCTATCTGCTGGAGAAACTGGCGGCGCGCGGGCTGGACTATGTCCACTTTTCGGTGGGTCAGCTGCTGCGTCCGTCGATTGTCGATACCCAGGACCCGACGCCGCTGATTGAAAAATTTGTGGCGATGCGTTCGCCGGTGCTGGCAAAAGTGCCGGTGATTGGGGTTGGCGGGGTAGTGAATAAATCAGATGCCGAGATGGCGCTGGAAAAAGGCTATGACCTGGTTGCAATCGGTAAAGCCTGTATCGCCTATCCGGACTGGACCGACCGCATCGTCAATAATGAGCATCTCGATCTCTATATCGACAGTAACAAACGCGAAGAGCTGCAGATTCCGGAACCGCTGTGGCGCTTCTCGCTGGTTGACGCGATGATCCGCGACATGAGCGAGTCAGGTCGCAAATACAAAGCCGGTGTGTATCAGGAAAAAGTGGAAGCCGAAGCGCTGAAGCTGAAAATCAACGTCACGCTGGATACCGACCGTATTACCGATATTTCGCTGGTCCCGGATGACACGCTGGATGTGGACTTCACCACCACCTTTGAGAACCTGCGTAACCGCATTCTGGTCGCCAATAGCCCGCATGTTGATGCGATTACCGGCGCCACGACGCAAAGTGAAGCCCTGAAGAAAGCCGTATCGCGCGCCCTGACTCATTCCAGCAAAGCGCACGTTATCGAAGAGGGCGGAAATCCTAACGCACCGCAGAATTACGATGTGGTGGTGGTGGGCAGCGGGGGCGCTGGCCTTGCCGCAGCCATTCAGGCGCATGATGAAGGTGCGCGGGTGGTCATTATCGAGAAGATGCCGACCATTGGCGGTAACACCATTAAAGCCTCAGTCGGGATGAACGCCGCGGAAACCCGCTTCCAGAAACTGAAAGGCATTGAGGACAGCAAAGAGCTGTTCTACGAAGAGACGCTGAAAGGCGGCAAATTCAAAAACAATCCGGTGCTGCTGCGTGAGTTCGTGGACCTGGCACCAGAAGCGATTGAATGGCTGGCCGACCACGGTATTGAACTCAATGACATCACCATTACCGGCGGGATGAGCATCGACCGTACTCACCGTCCGGCAGACCGTTCTGCCGTCGGCGGATTCCTGATCAGCGGGCTGGTGAAGAATATCAACAGCCGTAACATCGAAGTGCTGCTGGAAACGTCGGTGGCAGAAATCCTGTATGAAAATGGGGCGGTTGCCGGGGTAAAAGTGGTTGATGAGTACAACGATAGCCGTATCCTGAATGCCAAAAGCGTGATTGTCGCGACCGGCGGCTTCAGCGCTAACCGTGAACTGGTGGTTAAATATCGTCCTGAACTGGATGGCTTCGTCACCACCAACCACAAAGGCGCAACCGGTAGCGGTATCGCCATGCTAACCAAAATCGGTGCCGGCACGGTGGATATGGGCGAAATCCAGATTCACCCAACGGTAGAACAGACCACCTCTTATCTGGTTTCAGAGTCAATTCGTGGCGGCGGCGCCATCCTGGTGAGCCAGGCTGGACAGCGTTTCTACAATGAAATGGAGACCCGTGACAAAGTCTCGGCGCAGATTATCGCGCTGCCAGAGAAAAGTGCCTGGATCGTGTTTGACGAGCAGGTACGGATGAACAACAAAGCGGCCGATGAGTATATTGCGAAAGGCTTCGTGGTGAGCGCACCGACCGTGGGTGAACTGGCGGTGAAACTCAATATGGAACATCGCGCGCTGGAAGAGACGCTGGCCCGTTACAACGGCTTTGTCATTCAGCAAAAAGATGAAGACTTTGGCCGCCAGACGGCGCTGCGTCATCCATTAAGCGAAGGTCCGTTCTACGCGATTCGCGTTGCGCCGGGCGTCCATCACACTATGGGCGGCGTCACTATCGACACCACCACGGCGGTACTGGATAGCCAGCAGCAGGTGATTAACGGCGCCTGGGCCTGTGGGGAAGTGGTCGGCGGCATTCACGGCGCTAACCGCATCGGCGGTAACGCAGTCGCCGATATCATTATCTTTGGCATCCTGGCGGGCGGTAACGCGGCAGCTTACGCGAAACGTTAAACGCTCTCTCCGGCATCTGCGTCCTGCGGATGCCGGTTTTTCTCTTCAAAGCAGAGTCGCCTATGTTAACTGATGCGCGTGTCTATGCTTACTCCGCGGTTCTGATGGGTTCGCCCATTCTGCTCAAACTGTTTGAACACAATGAACCCCTTGCCGGACAGGTTTTCCGCCTGATTAAACAGCAGGAGAACCTGTTTACCGTCAATCGTGCCGGTTCTGAAGTGATGGCGATTAACCAGGCGGCGGGTCAGCATCCGGTGGCGGTCAGTCAGCCGGTATTCGATCTGATCGCCTGCGCTCATGCTGTCAGCCTGCTGCCCGACAGCCGGTTCAACCTCGCGATTGGTCCGCTGGTGAAGTGCTGGAAAATTGGGTTTCAGGGCCATAGCGTGCCGCCTGCGGCGTCATTGCAGGCCTGTCTGGCACTGACCAATCCGCATGACGTGATGCTTGATCCGGCGACCCACAGCGTCATGCTGGCGAAAGCCGGGATGGAAATTGACCTTGGGGCGATCGCAAAAGGCTACATCGCCGATCGGGTGCAGGCGTTTTTGCGTCAGCAGGGAGTAAGCAGTGCGTTGATCAATCTCGGCGGTAACGTGCAGACGGTCGGCTCGCCGCAGGAGGAAGACTCAGCGGGATGGGCAATTGGCCTGAAAAAACCGTTTGGTGCGCCAGATGAACTGATCGGCGTGATTCACGTTGCCGATAAATCGGTGGTGACGTCCGGTATCTACGAACGCTTTTTCGAGCTGGATGGCGTCTGCTACCACCATATTCTTGATGACCGCAGCGGTTATCCGCTCGATAACGAACTGCTGAGCGTGACGGTTATCTCTGACCGCTCAATCGATGGCGATATTTACACCACACTGCTGTATGGCATGGGCGTGGAAAAGGGAATTGCCTGCCTCGCCGATCAGCCTGATATTGAGGCGATCTTTGTGACCCGTGACAAGCAGATCATCTGCTCGTCACAACGTCACTTTTCCTTCCAGCAACTCGATCCTCATTACCGGCAGGCTTACTGACAATATTGCTTCAGCAGGGTGTGATATTCCGGCTGTAAGCGATAACGATAAACCGGTCTGCCGGTTACGCCATAGTGAATGCTGGTGAACAGAATATTAATCTGCGCCAGCCAGATCAGGTATTTACGGCAGGAAACCCGTGAAATATTCACCTCTGTTGCCAGCTCATCGGTGGAAAACTCGGTACCCGGATGCGCATCGATCCACAGGCACAGCGTACGTAACGTCTGTGGCGTCAGACCTTTTGGCAGCCGTTTCTGTTCACTGGCGCCAGGCGGGTTGCCGTGCAGCAGCTGATCCACATCCGACTGCTGGTAAAACTGGTGATTATCCATCAGCGCTTTTTTCTGCCGCCAGCCGGTCAGCGCCTCTTCAAAACGGGCAAACTGGAACGGTTTAATCAGATAATCCACGACGCCATAGTTGAGCGACGTTTTGATAGTGGCCGCATCCGCCGCCGAGGAGATGATGATCACGTCGACAGGCCGCCCGGCGCTGCGCAGTTCCGGCAGCAGGTCCAGACCGTTCTCCTGCTGCATATAGATGTCCAGCAGCACCAGATCAACCTGCGAATCAGCCTGTAACAACTGCTCTTTGGCCTGCTGTAACGTCGACGCGGTGCCGCAGCAGGTAAATCCGGCGATCTGAGCGATATAACAGCGATTCAGCTCGGCTACCATAGCATCATCATCGACAACTAAGACATTGATCATTCGACTTTTATTCCTCTCTCCCACGGGAGTTGCACTAAGAACTGGGTGAACACACCAGGCTCGGACTCAACGCTGACATTACCGCCCAGACTTTCGGTTTGCTGCCTGACCAGGAACAGCCCCACGCCACGATCGTCGCCCTTTGACGAGACGCCACGTTCAAAGATGGCGGCGAGCTGCGACCCGTCAATGCCGGGCCCATCATCACTGACTTCACACGCCAGCCAGCCATTCTGATAATGCAGCATTAGGTGGATTTCACCTTCGGTTTCCGGGTCCAGCGCCTCAAGTGCGTTTTCGATTAAATTACCCAGCACGGTAATCAGTACGGCGCTCTGTTGTTCACTGCCGCAGTCGGGCAGAAAACTGGCCTCATCGATAATCAGCTGGTGCCCTTCATCGGTCACCCGACTGATTTTGCTTAACAGAAAGCCCGCAATCACCGGTGATTTGATCTTCTGTATCAACGAACCGATTTCGGTCTGGTAGTTATTCGCCGTTTTCAGGATGTACTCTTCCATCTGCGCATAATTTTTCATGTGCAGCAGCCCCAGAATCACATGCAGCTTATTCATGAATTCATGGGAGCGTTCACGCAACGCATCGACATAGTTTACCATGCCGTCCAGACGCTGCATCAGCTGGCTGATTTCGGTTTTATCCCTGAAGGTGGTTACTGCGCCGATAATGCGTTCGCCGCTGCGTACCGGCACGGTATTGCTGATCAGAATACGGCCGCCGAGAGTCAGCTCTTCGTCATGCCAGGCTTTGCCCTGGTGCAGCGCATCCTGTTGATGACTGTGCATCACGCTCTCTTCCGGCAGGCGATCGCCACTGAGCATGGTTTTGCGGGTCGTTTCATGCAGCAGCTGTTGCGCAGCCTGATTAATCAGGCTGACGCGAGACTGGTCATCCACCGCAATCACGCCCTCTTTAATCGAATTGAGAATGGCCTGACGCTGCTCAAACAGGCTGGAAATTTCATGCGGTTCCAGCCCCAGCAAAATGGTCTTGAGCCGTCTGACCAGAATATAGATGCCCAGCAAACCGACAAGGGTGCCAAATAAGACGGTCCAGACAATGTTCCAGCGGCTTTTTGCTATCTGCGCTGCCACATCATTGAGTGAAATACCGATAGCCACAACGCCAATTTGCTGATGACGGTCGTTAAAAACCGGGGTAAAAACCCGCAGGGCCTCAACCAGTACGCCGTGATTAACCGCGACATTTTCCCGGCCAGTCAGCGCCGGATTAAGATCGTCACCGATGAAATGTTTGCCAATCGCGTCGGGATTAGGATGCGAAAAGCGGATGCCGCCCATATCGGTAACCACCACGAACAGCAGGCCGTTACGTTTGCGCGCCGCTTCGGCAATCGGCTGGATCAGCGTCTGACCGTCCGGGCGTCCCAGTCCGCGCTGGACCTCGGGGCTGTCTGCCACCGTACGTGCTACCGCCATCGCTTTATCTTTCAGGTGCGACTGAGCGAAATTATCGATCTGAATGAAATAGAGCAGATGGACGCACAGCAGGACGGTAAAAATCACCGCCGTCATCATCAGCGTGGTCAGCGTGCTGAGCTTCATCGGCCGTCGGTTAAGGGCGTATCGTTTATGTGACTGGATTTTCATGAGCGTTCGGTACGGGTAAGGGTATCGCCAGGAAACATACGCTAAGACGCGGCACCAGTACAGGATTAGCCGCGCGCGTGGCAGTAAAAACAGCGGCACAATATTTGCCTTAGGGGATTGAATAATTCAAAGCACACCCTTAATGTGTGGTTAAAATAGATAGCAAATTAAGTAAGCCTTTTGTAATTAAATTAAGGCGGAAATGCTATTTTTAATTTTATAACTATTTTCACATTAACTCATAAATAACATTATTTTAAACTTTGAGGACTTTTTTTAACCAGTGTTATTAAGTTAACAGTAGATTGCATAATGATTAGATCAACCAAAGTTATTCCTGCACTTTCCCTCGCGGCCTTGCTTGTTTCTTCAGCTCTCCACGCTGAAACTTCACCAGAGAAAACCGACGTACTGTTAATTGGCGGCGGCATCATGAGCGCCTCGATGGGGGCCATGCTGGAAGAGTTACAGCCAGGCTGGAAACAGATCATGGTTGAGAAACTGGACGGTGTGGCGCTGGAATCCTCAAACGGCTGGAACAATGCCGGGACCGGTCACTCGGCCAACATGGAGCTGAACTATACGCCTGAGCGTAAAGATGGCTCGATTGACGTGACGAAAGCGCTGGAAATTAACGAAGCCTTTATGGTGTCGCGCCAGTTCTGGACCGCTCAGGTTAAAGAAGGCGTCCTGCACGATCCCCGCAGCTTCATCAACTCTACGCCGCACATGAGCTTCGTCTGGGGCGACAACGTCGACTTCCTGACCAAACGCTACGCGGCACTGCAGAAAACGGCGCTGTTCCAGGGCATGAAGTTCTCCACCGATCACCAGCAGATCGCTCAGTGGGCACCACTGGTGATGGAAGGCCGTGATCCGCAGCAGAAAGTGGCTGCGACCTGGACACCGGTCGGTACCGACGTCAACTACGGTGAAATCACCCGTCAGCTGATCGGCAGCCTGAAGAAAAATGACAACTTCCGTCTGGAAACCTCCTCTGAAGTGACGGACTTCAAACGTAACGGCGACAACTCGTGGCACGTCACCATCAAAGATGCCAAAAATGGCAATGAGCGTGCGGTTGATGCCAGGTATGTCTTTATCGGTGCCGGCGGCGGCGCGCTGAAGTTACTGCAGAAAACCGGCATTCCTGAAGCTGAAAACTATGCAGGCTTCCCGGTAGGTGGGTCGTTCCTGGTAACCGAAAACAGCGCGATTGCCGATCGTCATCTGGCAAAAGTGTACGGTCAGGCTTCCGTCGGCGCACCACCGATGTCGGTTCCGCATCTGGATACCCGTTACCTCGATGGCAAGCGCGTCGTGCTGTTTGGGCCGTTCGCGACGTTCTCGACTAAGTTCCTGAAAAATGGTTCGCTGTTTGATCTGCTCAGCACCACCACTACCCACAACGTGATCCCGATGACGCACGTTGGGATGGATAACTTCGACCTGGTGAAATATCTGGTGGGTCAGGTGATGCTGACTGACGATGACCGCTTTGCTGCGCTGAAAGAGTACTATCCGGATGCGAAGAAAGAGGACTGGAAACTGATTCAGGCCGGTCAGCGCGTCCAGATCATCAAGAAAGATGAAGAGAAGGGCGGCGTGCTGAAACTGGGCACCGAAATCGTGACCGATCAGCAGAAAACCGTTGCTGCACTGCTGGGTGCATCACCGGGTGCCTCTACTGCGGCGCCAATCGCACTGAACGTGATGCAGAAACTGTTCCCGGAAGAGTTTAAGTCAGCCGAATGGCAGGCGAAGATTCACAAAATGATCCCGGGTTACGGCCAGAAACTGAACGACAACGTTCCGCTGCTGCAGCAGGTCTGGAATGACACGGCATCAACGCTGCAACTGACCACCCCGCCGGTGATCCATATGGATGGCAACGCGACCGCAGCGCCAGCAGCACCGGCTGAGAAACCGGCCGCTTCACCACAACACGATATGGCGCTGTAACAGCCGCTTAATCGTCAAAAAGCCCGCGCCGGTTAGCCGACGCGGGCTTTTTTTATTCCTCCGGCAACCGCGATTATTCCGGCTTGTTGCCACGCCAGCCCGCCCAGGGGTCCTCTTCAGCCGGCGGTGTTGCGTCAGTTTTCTCATCCAGCGACGCCAGATAGAGTGCTTCGACTTCGGCCCGCGCCCACGGCGTGCGGCGCAGAAACTTCAGGCTCGATTTCACGCTGGGATCGCTTTTGAAACAGTTAATGTTGATGCGTTTACTCAGTTCAGACCAGCCATACTGTGCAACTAAATGGTTTACCTGCATTTCGAGCGTGACGCCGTGCAGAGGATCTTTTGAGGTGTGTGCGTTCATGGTTTATCCGCCCGGTTCAGTTAATTGCGCACATCCTGACGATCGTCGCGCCGGAGTGCAAGCCTCCCAGGCGAAAAAGCGGAGCATCCGCCAGCCATCTCACCTTTTATGTGGCTGAGTTAACGCGATCCATACCCGTTCGGGCAATTTATCACCGATTATGCTAATCATAAGCGATTGATGCGACGACAAAAAGGATCACCTGCCATGTCCGATTCCGCAGATAAGCTGCTCAGTTCCGCCAGCCGTAAACGTGCCTTACTGGCCGGTTCGGTGGGCAATTTTATCGAATGGTATGAGTTTGCCGTTTATGGCTTTCTCGCCACCCTGATTGCGCAGAACTTTTTCCGGCTTGAGGGAGAGTCGGCGCTGACCGGGATTCTGCTGACTTATGCCTCGTTCGCTATCGCCTTCTTTTTCCGTCCGCTTGGGGCGATCATCTTTGGCCGGATGGGTGACCGCATCGGACGTAAGCCGACGCTGATTTTTGTGCTGATCATGATGACACTGGCGACCACCGCCATCGGGCTGGTACCGACCTACGCCACGCTGGGGGTGCTGGCCCCGCTGATGATAACCGGGTTGCGGATTCTGCAGGGGCTGTTCGCGGGCGGCGAATATGGCGGGGCGGTCTCGTTGATGACCGAATTTGCGCCACGCGGTAAGCGCGGCTTGTTTGGTGCCTGGCAGTCGTTCACCGTGGCGCTGGGGCTGCTGGCGGGCGCAGGCATTGTGGCGCTGCTCTCACTGTTGTTAAGCCCTGAACAGATGCTGGCATGGGGCTGGCGTGTCCCGTTCTTTCTCGCGCTGCCGTTGGGTGCGCTGGCGCTCTGGCTTCGGGTACAGATGGAAGAGACGCCGGCCTTTATCCGGCAACAGTCAGAATCCGTACCTGAAAGGGTGACGGCCAGCTTCGGCGCGACGCTGAAAACCATTCTGCTCGGCATCTGCCGGCTGATGGTCTGGTCGGCCGCCGGCTATACCTATCTGGTGATCATGCCAACTTACCTGCAGGCGTCGCTGCATACCGGTTTTAATCAGGCGTTACTGATTGCGGTGATTTCGAACCTCGGCTTTGCCGCGACCATTATTCCGGCCGGTATGCTGAGCGATAAGATTGGCCGTCGCGCAGTGATGGTGACCGCGGCGGTGCTGCTGTTGCTGCTGGCGCTGCCGCTGCTCAACGTACTGCAGGCGGAAAGCAGTGGGCTCGGGCTGAAGGCGCTGGTGGTGTTTATTGCGGGCGGGATTGTCGGACTACTGGCGGGACCGGGACCGGCGATGCTGGCGGAGATGTTTCCCACGCGGGTGCGCTATACCGGGCTGGGGCTGGCCTATTCACTCTCGAACGCCGTCTTCTCCGGCTGTGCCGGATTGATCATTACCGGGCTGATTAAACAGACCGGCAATCTGGATATTCCCGCCTGGTACGTGATGATCACCGCGCTGATCAGTATTGTGGCGCTGATGACCCTGAACAAGGATGACCATCTGCGGCTGCTGGATGAGCCGCCGTCGCGCTGAACCGGCGGTTACAGGCATAAAAAAGGCTCCCGGAGGAGCCTTTTTAACAACCGATAACTTACACCAGTTGCTGCGCGGTGGTTTCCACCAGAGTCAGCAGGATTTGAATGTCTTCCAGCGTGACGGTCGGGTTCAGCAGCGTCATTTTCAGACAGGTGACGCCGTTAAATTCGGTGACGCCGACGTTGGCGCGACCTGACTCCAGCAGGGCATCGCCAATACGCTGATTCAGCAGCGCGATATCCGCATCGCTGAGGTGCGCCAGATGGGCCGGACGATAGCGGAACAGCACGCTTGCCAGCTGCGGCTTCATCACCAGTTCCAGCGCGGGCTGTTGTTCAACATAGTGAGCAACCTGCTGCGCCAGCGTCACACCGTGATCGATGATCGCGGCATACTGTTTCTGACCCAATGCTTCCAGGCCCATCCACAGTTTCAGCGCATCGAAACGGCGGGTGGTCTGCAGCGACTTCGACACCAGATTCGGTACGCCCTGCGCTTCATCAAACTCCGAGTTCAGGTAGGCCGCCTGGTAACGCATCAGCTCATAGTGACGCGCTTCCTTCAGCAGGAAAGCGCCACAGCTGATGGTCTGGAAGAACTGCTTGTGGAAGTCGAGCGTGATGGAGTCCACCAGTTCAATCCCATCCAGATAGTCGCGGTACTGCTCGGAGAGCAGCAGCGCGCCACCCCAGGCGGCATCGACGTGAACCCAGATCTGCTGTTCCGCCGCCAGCGTTGCGATCTCGCGCAGCGGGTCGATGGCACCGGCATCAGTGGTGCCTGCGGTCGCGACAATCGCCAGCACCTGCTCGCCGTTGGCCTGAGCCTGGGCCAGCTTGTGACGTAAATCGTCCAGATCCATACGGGCGAAGCGGTCCGTTTTGACCAGCGTCACCGACTGATAGCCGAGGCCCAGCAGCGCCATGTTTTTCTGCACGGAGAAGTGGGCATTTTCTGAACAGAAGACTTTGATCTTCTTCAGATCGCCGGTCAGACCATCCTGCTGTACGGAGTGTCCCTGGCGGGCAAACCAGGCATCACGCGCCAGCATCAGACCCATCAGATTGCTCTGGGTACCGCCGCTGGTGAAGACGCCCGCGTCGCCCGGCTGATAACCCACCTGCGTACGCAGCCATTCGATCAGCTTCATCTCAATTATGGTGGCGGAAGGGGCCTGGTCCCACGAATCCATGCTCTGGTTGGTGGCATTAATCAGGACTTCGGCCGCCTGGCTGATCACCAGACTTGGGCAGTGCAGGTGCGCGACACACTGCGGGTGATGCACTGACAGGCTGTCTTTCAGAAAGTATTCGATGGCGCGTTCAATCGCGGCCTGGTTGCCCAGGCCCTGAGGATTGAAGTCCAGCGTGATACGTTCACGCAGCTCAGCGACGGTTTTGCCCTGATACATCTCAGGTTGTTCCAGCCACTTAACGACCGCCGCGCTACTCTGGGCAATCGCCTGCTGGTAGGCCTCGGTGCTCTGTGCTGAGGCCGCCAGAATCGGGTTTAACCGGGACATTGCATTCACTCCACTCAAACGGGTTTCACGCCAGCTGACAGCAGGGCGTTTTCAAATTTATCCATAAACACGTCGAGTTCTGCATTGGTGATCAGCAGCGACGGCAGCAGACGCAGCACGCTACCGTGACGACCGCCACGCTCCAGAATCAGGCCGTTTTCAAAACATTTTTTCTGCACCAGCGCCGAGAGCTCGCCATCTGCCGGGAAGCTGCCCATGTGATCGGCGGCTTCGTCAGGTTTCACCATCTCGATACCGATCATCAGGCCCAGGCCACGCACGTTACCGATAACCGGATAACGCTGTTGCAGTTCACCCAGTTTACCTTTCAGCCACTCGCCCTGCGCCGCGACTTTATCTGCGATGTTGTTGTCTTTCAGCAGTTTCAGGGTGGTGAGGCCGGTTGCCATCGCCAGCTGGTTACCGCGGAACGTCCCGGTATGATGGCCCGGAGACCAGGCATCGAACTCTTTCTTAATGCCGAGTACCGCCAGTGGCAGACCGCCGCCAACCGCTTTCGACATCACGATGATGTCCGGCTCAATACCCGCGTGTTCAAAGGCGAAGAACTTACCGGTACGGGCAAAACCTGCCTGCACTTCATCCAGGATCAGCAGAATGCCATGTTCCTGAGTGACTTTACGGATGCGCTGCAGCCATTCCGCCGGGGCCGGGTTGACGCCGCCTTCACCCTGAACCGCTTCCAGGATCACGGCTGCAGGTTTGCGCACGCCGCTCTCAACGTCGTTGATCAGGTTTTCGAAGTAGTAGGTCAGCGCTTTGACGCCCGCTTCACCGCCAATTCCCAGCGGGCAGCGGTAAAGGTGCGGATAAGGCATGAACTGCACTTCCGGCATCATGCCGTCGACGGCTTCTTTGGGTGACAGGTTACCGGTCACTGACAGCGCGCCGTGGGTCATGCCGTGATAACCGCCGGAGAAGCTGATCACGCCGGAACGACCGGTGTGCTTTTTCGCCAGCTTCAGTGCGGCTTCTACCGCATCCGCACCGGATGGGCCGGTAAACTGCAGGCAATACTCTTTGCCCTGGCCTGGCAGTAAAGAGAGCAGGTATTCAGAAAATTCATCTTTTAACGGCGTAGTCAGATCGAGGGTATGTAACGGCAAGCCGCTGGTAATGACATTTTGAATACTTTGCAGAACGTCTGGATGGTTATGGCCCAAAGCCAGCGTTCCGGCACCGGCAAGACAATCAAGATACTGATTATTCTCGACGTCGGTGATCCAGACACCTTGCGCTTTCGCAATCGCGAACGGCAATTTACGAGGGTAACTTCGAACGTTTGATTCAAATTCAGCCTGACGGGCTAAATAGGTTTCATTGTTTCCGTTTAAGGTCTGTGCATTCAAACTATCAATACGGACTTTATCCGTCATCATATCTCTCCTACAACCGGGACGGGTGTAACGTCGCAGTTGAATAAATGAATTAAAAAAGTAATGGGCATCGATAAAACGCGGCCAATATATTGGTTTTTCAGGTCCGACTCAATGATTAATTTCATCGGAAGTTTACGGATTATTTGCTTTGTTTATCAACGGTTTGATCTCTTTATGACCATTTTTATCGGCGCGATTCTTTACGGACGCTTTTAATAAAGCACGTAAAAACACGTGTTTACCCTGGCTGACCGTCATTACGTGGCGGTTAACCAGTTGTGTAAAAGGCTGTTTCTGGCAAAAAAACACGGTAAACGACGACGCAAAAATCGGTAAAAAAGCCTGTCGCGGTGTTCGGTTGCGTCCTGATTAAATAATCACGGCATTACAGTAAATTCGTTAAAATATTAAACCTTCCATTAACAATTAATTAATCTCACACCCGCTTACCGTGGTTAACCGCAACGGCAGGGTCGGCGTTATGACGCTCTCTGTGTGCTAAACCCAGCGACATTGTTACCGGCACGCGTGCAGAAGGTGCTACCGGATAGGGCCCTGGCGGCGGACGCTGATCGTCTCACCGGGTGAATGGTTACAATTACTGACTCAAACCTTACCTGGCTGCCAGCCGCCGTGGTCAGGGCCTTCAGCGGCCGATGGCACCGCACAGACCGGATAAGCCTTCTCTGGATCAAACTGAGCCCGGCGGGGATACATATACTTTCTGCGACCCTTTCCATTCGCCGTTCAGGGAGTTCTTATGATTACGCTCCATCACGCAATAAAAATCACCGCTGCACGAAGCCAGGTCTATGCCGCCTTAACGGATATCACTCAACTCGCCAGCTGGCAGCTGGGCGTGGTTGAAGGGACGATTGCGCCGGGCGAAATCCTGACGTTGCGACCCAGTCCGCACGCCCACATCAGCTGGCGAACCGACCAACTGGTGCCGGATGAAGAGCTGGTACAGACCTCGGTTGAAGAGCCGGACAGCCCGGCGGGAAAAACCCTGCGTATCACCCTGGCCGATTTCGGACCCGATCAGACCATTGTGGCGCTCAGTCATGGTGGCTGGTCTGACCGCGATCCGCATCTGCCGTTCTGCAATACCCGCTGGGGCGAAGTGTTACTGCATCTGAAAAGCTGGGTAGAAGCCCGATAAGGAGAGAATCATGCCGCAAAAACGCCCGACCTCGTATCTTGAGGTAAAACCTGGCGACCCTCATCCACAAGGCTGGCAGGTGCCGCCGGTTAACGATCTGCGCTCGGCGATTGCCTTACTGCAAACGCTACCGGGTCAATACATTGAAACCGATCGCGAAGTCGATCCCATTGCCGAGCTGGCGGGCGTCTACCGCTACATTGGTGCGGGCGGGACGGTCATGCGACCCACCCGGATCGGTCCGGCCATGACCTTTAATACCATCAAAGGCTTTCCGGATGCGCGAGTGCTGGTGGGATTAATGGCCAGCCGTGAACGGGTTAGCGCGCTGCTGGGCGCGCCGGTGCGGGAGCTGGGGATTCAGATGGCGCAGGCACGACGCAACGTGACGCCGCCGGTAACGGTAGAGCAGCAGGACGCGCCCTGTCAGCAGGTGGTCTACCGCGCCGACGATCCTGACTTCGATCTGCGCAAAATTCTGCCCGCGCCGACCAATACCACGGAAGATGCCGGACCTTTCTTCTGCCTCGGACTGGTGCTGGGCAGCGATCCGGACGACCGTAATAATACCGATGTGACGATCCACCGTCTCTGCGTGCAGGGTAAGGATGAGATGTCGATCTTTTTCGCGCCAGGTCGCCACATTGACGCGTTCCGGCGCAAAGCTGAAGCGGCGGGCAAACCGCTGCCGGTCTCAATCAATATGGGGCTGGACCCGGCCATTACCATTGGTGCAGAGTTCGAAGCGCCCACCACGCCGTTTGGCTTCAATGAACTCTGTGTCGCGGGCGGGCTGCGTGGTCAGCCGGTGGAACTGGTGGAGTGTCTGACGATCGATCAGCGCGCCATCGCCCGGGCGGAGATTGTTATCGAGGGCGAGATTCTGCCTGACGTTCGGGTTGCGGAAGATCAGCACACCCACACGGGCAAAGCGATGCCGGAATTTCCGGGCTATACCGGCGACGCTAATCCTTCCCTGCCGGTGATCAAAGTGAAAGCCATTACCACCCGCCATCAGCCGATTTTACAGACGCTGGTCGGGCCGGGCGAAGAACATGTCAGCCTGGCGGGCATTCCTACCGAGGCCAGTATCTATCTGCAATGTGAGGATGCGCTGCCCGGACTGGTGAAAAACGTATATGCCCACAGTGCCGGTGGCGGCAAGTTTCTGGCGGTGCTGCAGGTGGCGAAACGCAATGCCGGTGATGACGGCATGACCCGCCAGGCGGCGCTGATTGCGCTGGCGGTTTATCGCGAACTGAAGAACGTCATTCTGGTGGATGAGGATGTCGATCTGTTTGATACCGATGACGTGATGTGGGCGATGCAAACCCGCTTTGTGGGCGACCTCGATACGATATTCGTTCCCGGTGTGGCCGGCCATGTGCTCGATCCTTCACAGCAGCCTTTTTACGATCCGCGTATCAGCGACAAAGGCACCACCACTAAGACCATCTTCGACTGCACCGTGCCATTTAAACTCAAACCGCATTTCGTGCGTGCGCAGTTTGCCGAGGTCGATCCCAGCCTGTGGGCGCCTTCACTGTTCCCGCGTTAACCTTTATGGGTTTTAGCCCGCCGCCATCGGGCGGCGGGTCCGCCTCAGTAAAGCGTTTCAAAATCCGCGGTGCCAGTTAGCTTCGCCTGTACGGCAGCGGCCAGTCGGGTCAGCATAATCGCGGCCAGCGCAAAGCCGCTGCCGATAGCGGTGGCCAGCAGGCGATCCTCCGCCACGTTGCCCTGCACCAGTCCGGTGAGCGAAATCATCAGCACCACCATCAGCGTGACAAAAAAGGTAAAAACAAAATAAGAACCGTTCGCCAGCCGGTAGGAGAGCGTAAACGCCACGTAAGCGGAGAGGAGAAAGGCGGCTGCCAGCACGCCTGGCTGCGGGAGAAGGTGGGTAAGAATGCCCGCCGCCAGACAGCCGGATAAGGTGCCCAGCGTCCGGGCGGGGACCCGCAGCAGCGACTCGCGAAAATGGTTACGCAGGCAGAGCAGCAGCGTCATGCCGGTCCAGTAGCCGTTCTTCACCGAAAAATGCTGCACCGTCACCAGCGCGGCACCCATAGCGACGACGGCAAACACCACCGACCAGCGCAGGTGTATTCTGGGCCGCGAGGTCTGGCGAAGACGTCGCAGCGCGCTGCGCCAGCTCAGCCTGCTCAGCGATTGCAGCCGGAAATCTCCGTTTCGCAGTAGCAGGCAAATCAGCGTGAGCTGCACGGCACCGCCGAGCATCACCAGCCCGGCGCGGCTGGCAGCATGAGTGATATCGCCCGGAAAATAGCCTGAAATCATCCAGGCGATGGCTGACTGCTGTACTACCCAGCCAGCCGTCCCGTTGATCCCACTGATCACCGCGTAGCCAGCGGCAAACAGCATTGCGCCGCTGACAAACAGCACCAGGCTGTGGGCCAGCGCACCCAAAAAAGCAAACAACCCGAGGCCGAGCAGCGTGACCAGCAGTAATTTTGCTGACGATCCCTCCCAGGTTTTACTCGCACCAAACGCCAGCGGCAGCGCACCACTGGCCATCACGCTGGCCTCCCGTAGATGATCGGTGCCCAGTCCGAAGCCAAAAATTAGCAGGATCGCGGGCAGGCAGCAGAGCGCTAATCGCATGTCGTGTCTGCATTGCTGAAAATTGTTCACGGCGTTTCCCTGATTTGAATCGCGATGGCAACATTGCCGCGGCTAAAAGTGTGAACCAGATCTCATCGCTCAGCCAGGTTTTTAGCCGGCCGGGCAGGGGGAATCGCCGGACAAGTGGCGGGTAAAGTGTGCGCAATGTCACATTATCGGGTTGCTAACCGGGGGCTTCCTTTCTATAGTCTGCCCGCATTTGCAGCGCGTCAGGACGATAGATGTCCGGCTCTGCGGTTTTGTTATCTGTTCAATCCATTGGGAAATTATGTTGTCAAAAAATAATCGGGAAACCGACGCTGCCGGCTTTGCCCGCTGGGCATTGCTGGCGCTGGCGCTGGGCGGATTCGGCATCGGCACTGGCGAGTTCATCATGATGGGCCTGCTGCCCGATGTATCACGATCGCTCGCGATTACTGAGCCGCAGGCGGGGAACTCCATCGCCAGCTATGCGCTCGGCGTGGTGGTGGGTGCGCCGGTTATTGCCGTACTGGCTGCGCGGATGGCGCGTAAGTCGCTGCTGCTGATCCTGATGGCGCTGTTCAGCGCGGGTAATGTCGCCAGCGCCATGGCTGACAGCTATCACGGGCTGATTGTGGCGCGCTTCCTGACCGGCCTGCCGCACGGTGCCTATTTTGGCGTGGCGTCACTGGTGGCCGCCTCGCTGGTGCCGATCGAGCGACGTGGCCGGGCGCTGGCGTCACTGATGCTCGGGCTGACGGTGGCAACCCTGGTCGGTGTACCGCTGGGATCGTGGATTGGGCAGTTGTTTAGCTGGCATGTAGTCTTCACCTTTGTCGGTGCCATTGGCGTGCTGACCTGTCTGCTGATTGGCCGTTATGTGCCTTACACGCCCGGTGATGCCGATGCGCATCCGTTGCGTGAACTGGGTGCGCTGAAAAACCCGCAGGTCTTGCTGACGCTGCTGGTGGGTGCGGTCGGATTCGGCGGCATGTTTGCCATCTTCAGCTACATCGCACCGACGCTGATCAACATTGCCGGTATGTCAGCGTCGCTGATTCCGTGGGCGATGGTGGCGTTTGGTCTGGGGATGATTATCGGTAACCTGGTGGGCGGTCGACTGGCTGACGGGCGGGTGCTGAATATCATTGGCTGGACGCTGTTATGGAATGTCATGGTGATGGCGGCGTTCCCGCTACTGGTGCAGCATGTGGCAACCGGTCTGCTGGCGACCTTCCTGATCGGTACCTGTTCTGCCATGTTGCCGTCGCTGCAGATCCGCCTGATGGATGTTGCCAATGATTCACAAACGCTGGCGGCAGCGATGAACCACTCCGCGCTGAACATTGCCAACGCGATGGGGGCGTATCTGGGAGGCCTGACGGTGTCGCTGGGCTTTGGCTGGATCTCTACCGCCTGGGTCGGTGTGGCGCTGGGCATCGCCGGTTTGCTGGTGTTCACCGTTACCGCTCGTCACGCTGCGCGGCAGCAGCCTCAACCGGCATAATTACCCGCATCGAAAGCGCAACGAAATAAGATATTATCGTTGCGCTTTATCTGAACCTGTCCGGCATTAATATTTCTTGCTATTATCCTGCGCCGGGTTATTTATTTTATTCGCACATGCTCTTATTTTCGGCGCCAGGCGAAGCGCGACATTTCCCGAAAGCAGAAAAGGCCGCTGCGATTAAAAGCGCTCCGGACGTCTGGATGTTAAAATTAAATTAAAATAGTGTTTGATAAAAGCGATGATGCGTGGCTTAATAGCGTCATCGGTTTGGAACACAGACCTTATGAAAGCAGTTTTAGTAAAGCAGTCCTCAGTGCAAGCGATATCAAACGATACCCCTTCTTGTGAGTCTCCTCCTAAGTGCCTAGTAAGTATCCCTCTGAAAGACAGGCCATCTTCGCCACTTAGTGGCTCATAAATTAAGGAAGTATCGATGTCTAATAAAATGACTGGTTTAGTAAAATGGTTTGACGCTGGTAAAGGTTTTGGTTTTATCTCTCCTCAGGATGGCAGCAAAGATGTATTCGTACATTTCTCTGCAATTCAGGGTAACGATTATAAAACTCTGGATGAAGGTCAGCAGGTCGAATTCACTATTGAAAACGGCGCTAAAGGCCCATCAGCAGCTAACGTCAGCCCGCTGTAAATTTTAATTGTCAATGACGCTTACAAACGCGATGACGGTAACAACCTGAGCAGATAAGCGTAAAATTGATAATTAACAGAACCCGCCTTGTGCGGGTTTTTTGTTTTTTTAAAACGCCACAAAATCCGATAATTTATATTTTATCTCCGCAGTGAAATTTCCTCTTTCGCCTTTCGCCTTTCGCCTTTCGCCTTTCGCCTTTCGCCTTTCGCCTTTCGCCTTTCGCCTTTCGCCTTTCGCCTTTCGCCTTTTGCCTTTTGCCATTGTCATGCCTGCACGCTCTGCGGCGCATAGATTGCCCCTCCTTCAGCCTGGCCTGATGCTATTTTTACTGAGAATATCGGCGCGGGCCGGACTTCACAGGTGCTGCACGCGTGACAAACCAACGGGTTTAACTGACAGGCTGGAGATCACAATGAAGAAGATCGGCATTAATGGTTTTGGACGTATCGGTCGTCTGGTCCTCAGACGTATTCTTGAGCAGCAGGAAGCGGTGGAAATCGTGGCTATTAACGATTTAACCTCACCCGAAATGCTGGCCTATCTGCTGAAATATGATATCAACTACGGCGCTTTTCCGTTCAGCGTTGAGGCGGGTGACAAAGCGCTGCAGGTGGACGGCAAAAAGATCACCGTGTTCGCCGAGAAAGAGGCGCGCAACATTCCGTGGGGCGAACTGGGCGTAGACGTGGTCATTGAGTGTACCGGCTTCTATACCTCGGCAGAAAAAGCGCAGGCGCATATCGATGCGGGAGCAAAACGGGTACTGATCTCCGCGCCCGCCGGGGAGATGAAGACCGTGGTGTATAACGTTAACCACGACACGCTCAGCGCCGAAGACACCATTGTTTCCGTCGCCTCCTGTACCACCAACTGCCTGGCCCCGATGGCGAAAGCGCTGCACGACAATTTCGGCATCAAAGTGGGCACCATGACCACGATCCATGCTTACACCGGTACCCAGGCGCTGGTGGACGGGCCGCGCGGCAAAGATTTTCGGGCCTCGCGCGCGGCGGCAGAGAATATCATTCCGCATACCACCGGCGCGGCGAAGGCGATTGGCCTGGTGATCCCCGCACTCTCCGGCAAATTAAAAGGTCATGCGCAGCGCGTGCCGACCAAAACCGGATCGGTAACTGAACTGGTGTCGATTCTGGAGAAGAAGGTCACGGTCGGGGAGATTAACGCGGCGCTGAAGCAGGCGTGCGAAAACAACGAATCCTTTAAATATACCGAGGACCCGATTGTCTCTTCTGATGTGATCGGCCTGCCGTTTGGATCGATTTTCGACGCCAGCCAGACCGAAATCAGTGAAGCGGGCGATCTGCAACTGGTGAAAACGGTCTCCTGGTATGACAACGAATATGGTTTCGTTACCCAGCTAGTCCGGGTGCTGCACACCTTCGTTAATCTGTAAGCCTTTCAGGCCGTTCTCGCCGAACGGCCTTATTCGGTTAACGCAGGCTGGCGACCAGCCACTGCTGTAGCTCATTCAGTTCCAGCTGCTGTTGCGGGAAATCGGCTTTGAGCTGGCTCATCACCGCGTCTAGCGCGTCCGGGCGATAGACGATGCCCTGTAACCGCTGCGCCAGCGTTTCCAGCGGCGTCGGGTTCAGGCTGTCGCTGAAAATCTGACAGCGGGTGATGACACCGCGCTCAATATCAAAATGAATCTCAACGCCGCCCCAGCTAAAGCGCTGATCCAGCAGATGCGAGAAATCCGGTGCCTGACCAAAGTTCCACTCCCAGCTACTCTGGCGGGCAAACTGCTGTTCAAAGCCCGGCAGGTCGGGCAGGGCATCCGGCGAAATATATTCAGGCTCGCAATGCACATTGAAATGTTCAAAACAGGCTTCAGTCACCGCGGCACAGATCGCCTCATAGCTGATGCCGGGGCTTAGCTCTGCCAGATTCGCCACTCTGGCGCGCACCGAAGTGATGCCTTTGGCCTGCAATTTTTTAACGTCAGGATTGAGGTAATCGGCCAGCCGCGACAGATCGGCGTCAATCAGAATGGTGCCGTGATGAAAGCCGCGATCGGGCGTTTCACGGTAGGCCGAACCGGATATTTTTCGCAGCCCGTCGGCAGTGTTAACCACCAGATCGTTACGTCCCGAGGCTTCCGCAGACAAGCCCAGTTTCGCCAGCGCACGCAGGATAATCGCGGTTGAGACGCTTTTATCGTAGCCCGGCTTGCCAGCCATAAAGGTGAAACAGCAGTTGCCGAGATCGTGAAACACCGCGCCGCCGCCGCTGCTACGCCGGGCCAGCCTGATGCCATCTTCTGCCATACGACGGGTATTACACTCTTTCCACGGGTTTTGCGCCCGTCCGATCACCACCGTCTCCGCATTGCGCCATAAAAACAGCACCCGCTGGGTCGCTGGCATCTGACGGAAAATGCACTCTTCCACCGCCAGGTTAAACCAGGGATCGTTCGACTCAGATAACAATAACCGTAAAGAGGACATCAACGACTCCCGTTCCTTTAGAGAATGCGCCCGGCTGTCAGGCAGATAAGAGAGTGTAACAGCAGAGCGGGGCGACATTAAGCTGATGGGGCGATGCAGAGAAGCAGGTCTGGTCGTCAGCAAGGATTAAAGATAGAGAGCACGACGTTATCATTTCGAGAGTTAACAGGGTTGGTTGGTGCAAGAGGAAACTGCTAGTATAAAGACCTGTTAAGCAGTCTCCGGAGAAACTATGCCGCATATTATCCTGAGTGACACCAGTGCCAGCGTCAGCGAACTGAAAAAAAACCCGATGGCGACCGTTAATGCTGGTGAGGGTTATCCTGTCGCCATTCTTAATCGCAATCAGCCCGCTTTTTACTGTGTGCCTGCGGAGTTATATGAGCAGATACTCGATGCGCTGGACGATAGTGAACTGGTAAAGCTGGTTAACCAACGTAGCCAGCAGAAGCTGATTGACGTCGATCTGGACGATTTTCTGTGACTTACACAATAAAATTCAGAGAAGAAGCGTTAAAAGAGTGGCTAAAGCTGGATAAAGCCATTCAGCAGCAGTTTGCAAAGAAACTAAAGAAGTGTTGTGAGCATCCCCATATTCCCACTGCGGCTCTGCGCGGGTTAAAAGACTGTTATAAGATCAAACTCCGGGCGTCCGGTTTTCGCCTGGTCTATCAGGTCATCGACGATCAACTCATCATTGCGGTGGTTGCAGTAGGGAAACGTGAGCGCAGTGAAGTCTACAATCTTGCCAGCAAAAGAATGCGTTAGGGCGCTGGCGTAAGGCTCACATTCACCTGAACTGTCAATGGGCGTTAAGCCGCTAGCTCATCCTCCCCACCTCTGACAATCATTCATGCTGCCGCGCCGTGGCAAAAAAACATTAAATGCCGTCTCCCCGCCAATCCCGGCACATCCCGATTCGCCGTTATGCCAGTATTAACCTTCACGTCCCTAAGCACACTGATAATGCTGCTTATTTTACTCGTCCCGAAAGGTGCCCGCCGTTATGAATGCCTCTGCTGGCATAGCGATGAAAATCATGGCTGCATTAAGCTCGACGCTGATGCTGGCCTGCGTCAAAGGTCTCGACGGTGCCATTCCGGTCGGTGAGGTGATCTTCTTTCGATCGGTGCTGGCGCTGGTGCCACTGATGATCTGGCTGAAAACTCAGGGCAGCATAGTGGAGGGCATCCGCACCCGTAACGTGCGCGGTCATTTTCTGCGCGGTCTGGCGGGCACCGGTGGCCTCTATTTCAGCTACCTGTCGCTGCTCTATATCTCGCTTACCGATGCTACCGCCATTAACTATGCGGCTCCGCTGTTTACCGTGCTGCTGGCGGCGCTGCTGCTGCGAGAAAAAGTGCGGCATCATCGCTGGGTGGCAGTGGTAGCCGGATTCAGCGGCATCATCGTGATGTTCTCCGGTCACCTGTCACTGAAAGCCAGCTTCTCACTGGCCGCTTCTGCCGGGATACTGCTGGCACTGATGGCGGCGTTTTGCACCGCCTGTGCGCTGGTGCAGATACGCTTTCTCCACGGGAAAGAGAAGCCCGGTGCGATTGCCTTCTGGTTCGCGGTGACCACGGCAACGACCTCGCTGATCACGCTGGCCGGCGGCTGGATCGTTCCGCAGGGAACGCAACTGCTGCTGCTGGTGGGCTGTGGATTGCTGGGTGGCATCACGCAGATCCTGATGACATTAAGCCTGCGCTACGCCGAAGCCTCGTTACTGGCCCCGTTTGACTACACCACGTTGCTGTGGTCCGTGGCGGTCGGGTATCTGTTTCTGGGGAATCTGCCTGAATCCACCACCGTCATCGGTGCAATTCTGGTGGTGCTCGGCGGGCTCTATTCGCTGTTATATGAGCGTTACCGCTTTCGCCGGAACCGGGCGGTTAGCGCCAGCTCTTAACGCCTCGCCGATTAATTTAACCAAAACCTCGCTGCGATCGCGTTTTCCGAATGGCGCGCCTCCCGGCGGGATGAACTGTGATCGCGGCGAAAGTTTGATCATTTGTAATCGATTACTTTACAGCTCACCAACGGGTAATCGATGACAAATGACGAGGTTCTGATGATAGCGACAGTGCAGGAGAGTGCGCGTCAGCGCATGCAGCAGCGGCTGCTGGTTCCGCGTCTTTCCCTGATGATGTTTATGCAGTTTTTCATCTGGGGCAGCTGGTCAGTCACCCTGGGTCTGGTAATGACCCAGCATAATATGTCGCTGCTGATTGGCGACGCGTTTTCCGCCGGGCCGATCGCCTCGATTTTGTCGCCCTTCGTGCTCGGTATGCTGGTGGATCGCTTCTTTCCGTCACAGAAGGTGATGGCGGTAATGAATCTCGCTGGCGCGGTGATCATGTGGTTTGTGCCACAGGCGCTGATTGCAGAGAACGGCACGCTGCTGATTGCGCTGTTGTTTGGCTATACCCTCTGCTTTATGCCGACGCTGGCGCTGTCGAATAACATCGCGTTTCACAGTCTGGCCAGCAGTGAGAAAAGTTTTCCGGTAGTGAGAGTGTTCGGCACCATCGGCTGGATTGTGGCGGGGATATTTATCGGCGTGACCGGCATCTCCGCCAGCACCGGCATCTTTCAGTTAGCGGCAATCTGCTCGCTGTTGCTGGCTATCTACAGCCTGACGTTGCCCCATACGCCAGCACCGGCCAAAGGGTTGCCGCTCAAAGTGCGGGACCTATTCTGTGCCGATGCCTTTGCGCTGCTTAAACTGCGTCATTTCCTGGTGTTCGCGCTGTGTGCCACGCTGATTTCGATTCCGCTCGGCACCTACTACGCCTTTACCGCTTCCTGGCTGGCGGATGCCGGGATTCAGAACGTCAGTACGCTGATGTCGCTGGGGCAGATGTCGGAAATCGTCTTTATGCTGATCATTCCGCTGCTGTTCCGTCGCCTCGGCGTGAAATACATGCTGCTGATCGGCATGGCGGCGTGGTTTGTTCGCTATGCCCTGTTTGCGCTGGGAATGAGTGACGAAACGCGCAGCCTGATCTATCTCGGCATCCTGTTGCACGGCATCTGCTATGACTTTTTCTTTGTCGTAGGCTTTATCTATACCGATCGCATCGCCGGTGAAAAGGTTAAAGGTCAGGCGCAGAGCATGGTGGTGATGTTTACTTATGGCATTGGCATGTTGCTGGGATCGCAGATCTCCGGTGCGCTCTATAACCAGCTGGTGGCGGGCAATGCCAGCGCGGAGAGCTGGGCGATTTTCTGGTGGATCCCGGCGGTGGCAGCGGCGCTGATTGCGATTATTTTCCTCTTCTCGTTCAGATATCGGGATTAAGGGCGTTATTTAAGGAGGCGGGCATGAAAACAGTAAAAGGGCCGGGCATCTTTCTGTCGCAGTTTATCGGTGATCGGCCACCCTATAATTCACTGGCCGGACTGGCTGAATGGGCGGCGGGTCTGGGATACAAAGCGCTGCAGATCCCCTGTCATCAGCCCGCGATTTTTGATGTTGAGCAGGCAGCCATCAGCCAGACCTACTGTGATGAAATCCGTGGTCAGCTGGCAGGCTATGGGCTGGAAATCAGCGAACTCTCTACTCATCTGGAAGGGCAGTTGATCGCGGTGAACCCGGTGTTTGATGCTGCCTTCGACAGTTTTGCTCCGGCTGCGCTACGCGGCGATCCCGCAAGACGAACCGAGTGGGCTATTGCCATGCTAAAGCGCGCGGCAGCGGCCTCGGAAAAACTCGGCCTGCAGGCGCATGCGACCTTTTCCGGATCGCTGGCCTGGCCGTGGTTCTATCCGTGGCCACCGCAAAGCCCGGCGCTGTTCGACGAAGCCTTTGCCGAACTGGCGCGACGCTGGTTACCGGTGCTGGACACTTTCGATCGGCACGGCATCGATCTCTGCTATGAAATTCATCCGGGTGAAGATCTGCACGATGGCGTAACCTTTGAGCGATTCCTGGCGCAGGTTAATCATCATCCACGCTGCAACATTCTGTTCGATCCCAGCCATCTCCATCTGCAACAGATCGATTATCTGCAATTTATCGATATCTATCATGCGCGGATTAAGGCGTTTCACGTTAAGGATGCCGAATTTCTGCGTAATGGGCGCAGTGGCGTCTATGGCGGTTATCAGCCGTGGCTGTCGCGGGCCGGGCGTTTCCGCTCACCGGGCGACGGGCAAATCGACTTCAAAACCATTTTCAGTAAACTGGCGCAGTACGATTACTCAGGCTGGGCGGTGCTGGAGTGGGAGTGCTGCCTGAAAGAGGGAGAAACCGGCGCGCGCGAAGGCGCAGAGTTTATCCGTCGCCATATTATTCCGGTGGCCGATCGCGCTTTTGACGATTTTGCCGCCGCCGCCGCTGCACCGGTGCGCAGGCAACTGGGGCTGGATTAAGCCCTGTCGGTCAGGCGGGCGACGCAGCGGTTCCGCAAAGTGTGTTAGCCTGCCTGCCACCGATTTGAGCAAGGGTTGCCATAATGTCGATTCAGAAAATCGCCCGGCTGGCCGGAGTTTCGGTTGCCACGGTTTCACGGGTGTTAAATAACAGCGACAGTGTCAAAGATCGCAATCGCCAGAAGGTGCTGCAGGCGATCAAAGAGAGTAACTATCAGCCTAACCTGCTGGCGCGTCAGTTGCGCACCGCCCGCAGCTCAATGATTCTGGTGATGGTTTCGGATATTTCAAACCCGTTTTGCGCCGAAGTGGTGAAAGGGATTGAAGAGCAGGCTGAGAAAAATGGCTATCGCATTCTGCTGTGCAATTCAGGTTCAGATATTGAGCGGTCGCGCTCCAGCCTGCAGTTACTCTCTGGCAAAATGGTGGATGGCATCATCACCATGGATGCGTTCAGCAAACTGGCCGAGCTGAGCCAGCTGATTGGCACTGCGCCGTGGGTGCAGTGTGCTGAGTATGATGACAGTGGCGAAACCTCCTGCGTCGGCATCAATGACCGTGTTGCTGCACAGCAGGTCGTCAGCTATCTGGCTGAACAGGGACGCCAGCGCATCGGACTGATCAATCACGATCTGAGTTACAACTATGCCCGGCTGCGTCAGGAGGGTTATCTGCAACAGCTGAGTGAACAACGGCTGAGCTGGCAGGTGATCGCCTATGCCAGTGAACTGAGTTTCAGCGCCGGTCAGGCAGCCATGAATCTGTTACTGCAGGGTGAGACGCGGCCAGACGCGGTGTTTGCCGTTTCTGATACGCTTGCGGCGGGTGCAATGGCCGCCATTCAGCAGGCTGGCTGGCGGATACCGGACGATATCGCGGTGGTCGGTTTTGACGGCACCGATCTGGCTGCCATGGTCTCGCCACCACTCACCACGCTGGTCCAGCCGTCGCGTGAAATCGGCCGTCAGGCGTGTGAACTGGTGCTGCAGAAAATAGCCCGCCCCGACGCCGCGCCGCAGCGCATCATCATGACCGGCGAGTTAATCCTGCGCGCCAGCAGCTAACCCCTCACTCACCCGCCTCCCGATTTCATGCGAAATAGCGTTTAACGTTATTGTCCACTATTCGGTGACAGTGATTGGCTTTTGACGCCATTGTTCGACGATCAGGTTTACTTATATGCTGTTTCTAACGAAGAGCACTCGCGCTTCACATCATTAAACAGCAGGTTAAGGGGCAGAACATGATTGAGCAAAGATTGTCAGAACAACGCGGCGTCGGTGATCACGGCTGGCTGAATTCTCGTCACACCTTCTCGTTCGCTAACTACTGGGACCCGAAACAGGTCGGCTTCTCAGACCTGCTGGTCATCAATGATGATCGGGTGGCAAAAGGACGTGGATTCGGTGCGCATCCTCACAGCAACATGGAGATTATCTCCTATGTACTGGAAGGCGCGCTGGAACATAAAGATTCAATGGGCACCGGTTCGGTTATCGTGCCCAGCGACGTGCAGCTGATGAGCGCTGGCAGTGGCGTGACGCACAGCGAGTTTAACCACTCCAGTACTGACGGCGTGCACTTCCTGCAAATCTGGGTGGTGCCGGCAGAGAAAAACAGCCCGCCGGGATATCAGCAGGTTTCGGTCAGTGAGGCGGATAAACGCGGTCATCTGCGGCTGATCATTTCGCCGGAAGGGGAAAATGGCGCGCTGCGGGTGCGCCAGGATATCCGGATTTATGCTGGCCTGTTCGACGGTGATGAGCAGCAAACGCTGACGTTGCCGGACGATCGCTACGCTTATATCCATGTGGCACGCGGCAGTGTAGTCGTCAATGGACTGCAGTTTAATGCCGGCGACGGTGCGCGGGTCCGTAACGAGAAAACCCTGACCTTCAGTGGCGGCAAACAAGCGGAAGTGTTGGTGTTTGATCTGCGGCCAAATGAAGTGAATCATCCAACCCGTTAACCGTTAATAAATCACTGCGCGGCATTTACCGCGCAGTTTTTTTTTGCTGTTAACGCGCGTTCAGAAATGCCAGCAGATCCTGGTTCAGTTGATCCTGATGCGTCACCGCGAAACCGTGTGGTGCATTGTCATAGACCTTGAGTTCTGATCCTTCAATCATCTCTGCGGCCACTTTACCGGTGGATTCAAACGGCACCACCTGATCGTTACTGCCGTGGATCACCAGCGTCGGCACATTGACTTTGGCGATATCGGCACGGAAATCGGTCTCGGAGAAGGCCGTGACGCAATCGACGGTGCTCTTCAGTGAGGCCAGCAGCGCAATGTTCAGCGTCTGGGTCAGCACGCCTTCCGAAACGGTCTGACCGGCATTAAGGCCGTAGAACGGGGTGGCGAAATCACTGATGAACTGCGCACGATCTTTCAGCAGGCCATCGCGGATACCGGCAAACACCGAGAGATCGACGCCCTGCGGGTAATCAGCAATTTTGCCAAACACCGGCGTTACCGCACCCAGCAGCACCAGCGCTGCCACGCGGTCTGTGCCGTAACGACCGATATAGCGCGTCACGTCACCGCCGCCCATTGAGAAGCCCACCAGCGTAACGTCCTGCAGATCGAGATGATTGATCAGATCGTTAATATCCGAAGCAAACGTATCGTAATCATTGCCGGTCCAGGGTTGCTCTGAACGGCCAAAGCCACGACGGTCAAAGGCGATAACCCGGTAACCGCGCTCTGCCAGGAAATTCATCTGGCTGTCCCACATATCCGCATCCAGCGGCCAGCCGTGGCTGAAGAGTACAGGTTTACCGGTGCCCCAGTCTTTGAAATAGAGCTGGGTGCCGTCGGTGGTTTTGAGTGTGCTCATGGTATTGCCCTCTATGTGACGTGATGAATGAAAAGGTTGCTGTGCAGCCGGTCAGGCTGGTGCCACCAGGTATCGAACTTCAGGCGGATTTTCACCCTGATGAAAGGCGTTAACCCGACGCTGGATTTTTTGATCGTTCATGGTGTAGCGCTCTTTCTGGCGTAAATGTTCTACCCAGGAGCCGACCACAAAGGTTTCGACGAAAATGCCAGGCTGGAGAATATCTTCATACACGGACCAGTTGATGGCACCGCCCCGGCGTCGGACGCGTCGCATATCCTGCATGCAGACGGCAAAGGCATGGGCTTCATCAATATTAATCCGGTATTCGTAATTCACCATCACCGGACCGCGTTCATGACGAATATCCATCGCGGGGGCGTTAACGCCATCACCGATCATATCGAGATTCAGATCGGGGTCCTGATCCAGTCGCCAGCGCCACACCGTGCTGCTGGCCAGCACCATGCCGAGCGTGGCGATACAGAGTGAAACCGGGATGCTGAAGTGTGAAGCCAGCTGTCCCCAGAGCGTGCTGCCCAGCGTCATTGAGCCAAAGAAGACCGTCAGATAGACCGCCAGCGCACGCGCCTTAACCCATTTCGCTGCGCTGCGCTGCGCACCCAGGTTGAGGGTCGACAGCACCGCAATCCAGGCGAAGCCGGTAAAGAACTCAAAGGCATTCAGCAGCCAGAAATGACGCACAAACGCCAGTGCCAGCATGGTCAGAGCGAATAACAGGCTGGCCAGCACCATCAGCCGATCGGAACTGAAGCGGCGGCGCAACCGCGGCAACATCACCGCGCCGGTAATCGCGCCAATGCCGATACAGGCCAGCATAATGCCGTAACCGCCCGGACCAAGGCCGAGCTCCCGACGCGCCACCAGCGGCAGCAAAGCCCAGCCGGCACTGCCGAACAGGAAGAACGCCACCGTGCGCACCAGCACGTTGCGTAATACCGGCGCAGCGTGAACATAGCGCAGTCCGGCGCGAACTGCCGGGAAGAAGTGCTCCGGCGGCAGGCGCTGGACGCTGGGTTCCGCCTTCCAGCGATAGAGCACCCACGCCACGCCGAGCACCGACAGCGCATTCAGCAGAAATACCATCCACGGACCGGTAAAGGAGAGGATCAATCCCCCCAGCGCCGGGCCGATGGCACGGCTGATATTGATGCCCAGCGAATTAAGCGCAATCGCCGGACCCAGTTCAGACTTGCTCACCAGATCCGGCACGATCGCCTGAAACGGTGGCGAACTCATCGCTGCACCGGTGCTGAGCAGGAAGGCGGCGGCCAGCAAAACCGTTGGTGTGACGTGGCCGGTGTAGGCCAGCACCGTCAGCCCGGCGGCGGCTATAAAGGTCCAGAGCTGGGAGAACAGCAGGTATTTGCGGCGGTCAACGATATCCGCCATCACGCCCGACGGCAGCGCAAACAGAAACATCGGCAGGCTGCTGGCCGCCTGCACCAGCGCCACCGCCAGCGGGTCGGCGCTGAGCGTCAGCATGGTCCAGTTGACGCCAACATCGTTCATCCATGAACCGATATTGGAGACTACCGTGGCAATCCATAGCATCCGGAACACCGGCTGATGCAGCGGCTGCATCGGAGAAACAGCGCTCGCTTTCGGCGCGTCGCTGATCTCCTGATCCAGCTGGTGAATGTCATTAACCTGCGCCATGGCGCACCTCCCGTTGCGTGCTGGCACCCAGCCGCCAGTTGCCCGGCCCGGTTAACGCCAGGGTGGTGAAAATAATCAGCAGCAGCCAGCCAAACTGGCCTTCAGCAATCGACCAGCCGGGATGAACCACCAGCATCGCCACCAGCAGCACCGCAATGATCGGCAGGCAGGCGAGGCGGGTCCCCCAGCCGAGGATGATAAAGATCGGACAGACGACCTCGGCCAGAATTGCCGGTAACAGGCTCATCATCGGACCCAGCCCGAACGGGTCCTCGATACGCGTCAGTTCTTCGCTGAAATGCAGGATCTTCGGCAGCCCGTGCACATGTAACAGCAACAGGCTGCCCGCCAGGCGCAGGAAGAACAGCCCCGCGTTGAGACGGGGCGGCTGAGTGAATAAGGTCTTCATGATCAAAACGCGAAGCAGCTGCAGCCGAGCGCGCCCCAGAAGGCGTTATCTTCGGCGACCGGCACGCTGGAACCCCGCGCGATATCATGCGAGTGGCTGTGTACGCCGCACGGACCGCTACAGTGGTGCGCAGCAGGCATCATGCCGACGCGGCTCTGGGCGACCGGCGGAGCGCTGCGGTAATGACCGGGCACGTTGACTACCGGAGACCACTCCGGCAGAACCGGAATCGCTGGTGGCGCTTCAGAGGTGAATGAACCGGCGGCATAGACGATGTTGCCATCGACCACGGTCAGCACCGATTCAATGCCTTTGATCTCCTCTTCAGGCACGCTGAAAAAGTCTTTGCTGAGTACGGCCATATCAGCCAGCTGACCGGCTTTGATCTGGCCTTTTTTACCCTGTTCACTGGAGAACCAGGCGCTGCCCTGAGTCCAGAGCATCAGGGCGGTTTCACGATCGAGACGGGCGTTAACGTCATACATCTGCATTCCGCCAACGGTGCGTCCGGATACCAGCCAGTAGAGCGCCGTCCACGGGTTATAGCTGGCGACGCGGGTGGCATCGGTGCCGAGTCCGACCGGGACGCCGGTTTCCAGCATCCGCGCGACCGGCGGCGTATGTCGGGTGGCCTCAATACCGTAGCGTTCGGCAAAATATTCGCCCTGAAACGCCATGCGATGCTGAACCGCGATGCCGCCGCCCAGCTCCTTGATACGATCGATATTGCGCTGCGTGACCGTTTCCGCGTGGTCAAAGAACCAGTGCAGCCCGTTAAACGGAATATCGCGGTTGACCTTCTCGAACACGTCGAGCATCCGGCTGATCGATTCGTCATAGGTGGCGTGCAGGCGGAACGGCCAGCGATGCTCGACCAGATGGCGTACCACGCGCTCCAGCTCATCTTCCATGCCTGGCGCTAAGTCCGGACGCGGCTCCAGGAAATCCTCAAAATCCGCTGCCGAGAACACCAGCATTTCGCCTGCGCCGTTGTGGCGGAAATAGTCGCTGCCCTGGCCCGGTGTCAGCATATCGGTCCACTTTTCGAAATCTTCCAGTTCGTGACCCGGCCGCTGGGTAAACAGGTTATAAGCGATGCGCAGTGTCATCTGCTTCTTCTGATGCAGTTCGGCGATCACTTCATAATCTTCGGGATAGTTCTGGAAACCGCCGCCCGCATCGATGGCGCTGGTCAGGCCGAGGCGGTTCAGCTCACGCATAAACTGGCGCGTGGAGTTAACCTGCTGCTCCAGTGGCAACTTGGGACCTTTGGCCAGCGTGGCGTAAAGGATCATCGCATTGGGACGGGCAATCAGCATCCCGGTCGGGTTACCGTTGCTGTCGCGCTGAATTTCGCCGCCCGGCGGATTTGGCGTCTCTTTGGTATAACCGACCACTTTCAGCGCGGCGCGGTTAAGCAGGGCGCGATCGTAAAGGTGCAGCACAAAGACCGGCGTATCCGGCGCGGCTTCATTGATCTCATCCAGGGTCGGCATCCGGCGTTCAGCAAACTGAAACTCTGTCCAGCCGCCTACCACGCGCACCCACTGCGGCGATGGCGTACGCAGCGCCTGTTCTTTCAGCATCCGCAGCGCATCCGCCACTGACGGAACGCCTTCCCAGCGTAATTCCAGATTGTAGTTCAGACCGCCACGAATCAGATGCAGGTGCGAGTCGTTCAGACCCGGCACGGCGGTATGACCTTTCAGATCGACCACTTTGGTGCCGTCGCAGTGATATTCCATCACCTCTGCCAGCGAGCCGACCGCGACAAATTTACCTTCGCGGATGGCAACGGCGTCGGCAACCGGATTGCTGCGGTCCACAGTGTGAAATTTGCCGTTGGTTAATATCAGTTCTGCTTTACCCAGCGTAACCATAGATCCTCCTGAATGGGGTTGTCCGACTTGCAGCGGGACAGGAAGTGCGCTGCAGGGAGCAGGGCACGAATAGACCGGATTATGGTGAGTGGTCTGTTGGAGCGTCTAGTTATACGAAGGGATACCTATACCTTCGTATAGTTATACGCAGAGATAATAGTTTGCCCTCGCTCGCCGCCCTACACTGCGAACCAGACAGCCAGCGCAAGCCGCATTCAGGCGTGCTGCCCGTCCTTTTTGCTCCGTTACGGTTTACGGAAATCCAGTTACTTAACCTCTATGGGTGAACACATGTCCAACGCTAAACTTGAAGTCCTGACGCCACATAACAGCCAGATTATTTTCATCGACCAGCAGCCGCAGATGGCGTTTGGCGTGCAGTCAATTGACCGTCAGGTTCTGAAAAACAACACGGTTGCGCTGGCGAAAGCGGCCAAAGTTTTCAACATTCCCACCATCATCACCACCGTAGAAACAGAGAGCTTTTCTGGTCACACCTACCCGGAGCTGCTGGACGTGTTTCCGGGTCAGGACATTTTAGAGCGCACCTCAATGAACTCCTGGGATGACCAGAAAGTCCGTGATGCGCTGGCCGCCAACGGCAAGAAAAAAGTGGTGGTTTCCGGTCTGTGGACCGAAGTGTGTAACAACAGCTTTGCGCTGTGCGCGATGCTGGAAGGGGATTATGAAATTTATATGGTGGCGGATGCCTCAGGCGGTACCACCAAAGAAGCGCATGATTATGCCATGCAACGCATGATTCAGGCTGGCGTCGTGCCGGTTACCTGGCAGCAGGTGATGCTGGAGTGGCAGCGTGACTGGGCCAACCGCGATACCTATGATGCGGTAATGAATATCGCCAAAGAGCATTCGGGCGCTTACGGCATTGGCGTCGATTACGCCTACACCATGGTGCACAAAGCGCCATCACGTCAGAAGAGCGAGCATCGCACACTGGCGCCTGTTCACGCGCCTGTACGCTAAGTTGCGGGTGGCTGAACGGCACTTTGTGCCGGTCAGCACTGCCGCAAAACAGGAGCGGGATATGAGTCCACTACTGATTTCACTGGGTGCAGGCGTATTGATTGGCCTGCTGTATGCGCTGCTCAATGTCCGGTCACCGGCACCGCCCGCGATTGCGCTGGTCGGCCTGCTGGGTATGCTGCTGGGCGGCGCGCTGATGCATGCCTGGCTTCCGGCCTCCAGACCGGTGACCACGCTGCTGCAGCCGGCCGTTTCCGGCGATGCCACGTCACATCGGGTAGGCTAAAGATGATGAAATCTTACGCTATTTCTCTGATTGTCGGGCTGCTGGCCGGCGTAGTCTATGCCCTGATCGACGTTAACTCGCCGGCCCCGCCGGTGATTGCGTTACTGGGACTGTTTGGCATGCTGGTGGGTGAGCAGTTGATTCCACTGGGGAAACGCATCATTCGTCGCCAGCCGGTGACGCTGGCGTGGTTCCGCCACGAATGTGTGCCGAAAATCAGTGGCACACCGCCGCCGGGCGGCGATAAAGCACCCTAAGTTCTCGCAGACGGGAGGACTTTCAGAGGATAATTGCATGACGCTGTCACAGCGTATTGTCATTGTTGATGATGAACGCTCAGTCCGCAGTGGACTGAGTAATTTATTGCATTCTGACGGCTACACCACAGGATTATTTGAGTCGGGAGAGGCACTACTGGCCGATGACAATGCACTTTGTGATGCGAGCCTGTTGATTATTGATGTCGGGCTCAAAGGGATGAGCGGCTTCGAGCTTTTTACCCTTCTGAAACAGCGTCCCTCTCTGCCACCGGTCATTTTTATCTCTGCCGACCTGGAAGAGACCACCTTGTGGTATGCCATCGCGCTGGGCGCGCTGACCTTTTTCCGCAAACCGATTGAAGTTGATACCTTCCTGAACCTGATCCGCAGTGAACTGACGGCCGGGAAACAAGGCTAATCGATTCAGCCCCTGTCAAGCTGCGTGTGACGGCGCTGCTGCCGGTCCCGGATCGTACCGGTATCGCGCCTGGTCGCGCCTGAAAATCACCTGTGCGGTAAAAGTGCACCGCTGCGGCGGGTCACCAGCCGCAGGCTGCCTCGCCTCAGCGGCGTCGGGTTTGGGCGATATTGAGCCGTTCTGCTGCCCGCACGAGATCAGACAATGAGCGCGCATTCATCTTTTCCATCACTCGCCGCTTGTGTACTTTGGCGGTAATTTCGCTAACGCCCATTTCAGCGGCGATCTGTTTGTTCAGCAGGCCGCTGATCGCCAGCAGCATCACCTCGCTTTCGCGTGGCGTCAGGGTCTGATGGCGCAGGGTCATCTCCCGTTTCTCCTGTGACGTCGCCATGTTCTGTTCAGCAATCCGCATCGCTTCGGAGACCGCCTGCAGGATACGGTCAGGATCAACCGGCTTGGTCAGAAACTCATAAGCGCCGGTTTTCATTGCCCGGACCGTCACAGGAATGGTGCCAAAGCCGGTTAAGAAAATGGTGGGGATGGTGTAACCGCGATCGATTAACACCTGAGCGACCTCAAATCCATCCGCGCCCGGCATATTAATATCCAGAATCAGGCAGCAGGGAAGCGGGGCAAAGTCGTGTGCCAGAAAATCATCTGCGGAAGAAAAAGAAATAACCTCGTAATTGTCTGAGCTGAGCAGATTGCTCAGGGCAGTGGTAACCGCGGCGTCGTCGTCAACGATATATACGATGTGATTCATAGAGATCTCATTCCAGCCAGTCAGAGAAGATTCACGTCTGGAGGATTTAATGTGATGAGCAGTTATTTCATTCTGTGCCTGTCAGCCACGGAAAACCGCCAGTGTTGATTGAATATTATCATAACAATTTTCATTATCATCTAATAATTACGTCATGGATGAAATTCAGATAACCAACTGAAAATAATGGTTAAATGATGAGCGAAAGCCGGAGTTTTCACCCGAATAATTGTGCTCTGCTAACCAACAAGCCGTCATCAAAGCCGATTAAGACTGTCATCATTTCGTCATTTTTTTTAGGTCAGCAGAATAGTGCTGCCTGCAAAGCGAAATAATCCATAGCACCATTAACGGCCCGCAATTGTCAGGGCGAGGGTTTAATCGGGCATTCTGACAAAAAGAAGCAGCCGGTACGTCATTATTTTTTATTATGTCAGCGCGCGGCTGTGAGTGGCTGGTTTATTTGCCAATAAACCAGGTCCATTAATTCTTCATCTTAATCCCGCCTAATCGAACAATTAAGGACAAGGAATTTTTGCCAGCCAGCCGAGGCTCAGCCATCAATGCAGGTAAACGGCGGAAAGAGTCCGCCTCTGGCGGTGGTGCCATTGAGCAACAGTGCCTGAATAGTTACAACATACTATAAGTAATCTCAGTAACAGGATGAGCACCGCAGCCGTAAATGGTCGTAAAGGGAAAAATTCAGTCCTGCTGCGCGCATCGGACCTATCCGTTTGTATAACTATCCATCTTCGACGCTGACCGGAATAATTGCTTCAGCCGGAAATAGCGCCGGCTGCGTTTCAGACACTTTCAGTGCAGAGGGCTTATGTGTGAGAAAGTAAGCAGTGAGGCGAAACCGCCTGCGCCTGACAGTCATAGCGTTAAGGCAATCGATGCCGTGGTCAGCGACATTCTGCCGTGGATTGAACAAAACCTGTTTGATGAACGGGTGCGGGTGAAAACCATCACCCGTAAAAGCGGCTACGGGCACTGGCATTTTCAGCGCGCCTTTCGCGACCGCACCGGTTACAACCTCGGGCAATATATCCGGCTTCGTCGGGTAATGCGTGCTGCGGTAGCGGTGATCGCCACCAACAAAAGCCTGCTGGATATCGCGGTCGAAAACGGCTTTAGCAGCCAGCAGAACTTTACCCGCACATTCCGTAAATATCTGCTGCTGACGCCAGGCGCATTTCGGGATCACTATGGACACGATCTGCCCGCCTGCGAACGTTACCTGGCCGAACGGATCATTCCCGGCGCGGCGCCCTGGCTACGCGCTGCGCTGGCGGGGCATGAACATGGCACGGCTGTAAGCTGCGCAGCCTGATTGTCGCTGCGGTTCATGCGCGGACACGTCGCTTTAACTTAATAAATCTAATCAAAAGAAACAGCTGCGTCGGTAGCGGCTGTCTGCTTTTCCCGCTTAGTAAAAAGTCATTACATTTTAAAAAAGTTTAGGATTCAGAGAGTAACCCCAATAAGCGTAGCGGTATCCGTGGCGTGGCTGTTAATCCTCACTAAGCTGAAGAGTCAACCCTATAAATACAGGGATATTTTTCGGCTGGAAGCTATTCGCAATGTCTTCATGAGGCTTATATGAGCGGAGAACACTGCACCATAATTTACAATGGTGAACGGTTAACCGGGTTAGCTGATCAACCCTTGATTGATTTTCTCGATGCGCAGGGAAAAAAACTGCCCCATGTCTGTTATCACCCGGCATTACCGCCTTTACAAAGTTGTGATGTCTGCTGGGTCGATGCCAATGGCGAGCGGGTTCGCGGCTGCACGTTGCGTACCCAGGAAGGATTAACGGTACAAAGCGAAGGCGAGGCGTTAAAAGCGGCGCAGCAGGAGGGGATGGATCGGATACTTAACCGCCATGAACTTTACTGCACCGTCTGTGAACATAATACCGGCGACTGCACGCTTCATAATGCGGTCGCGGATATGCATATTCCGATTCAGTATTACCCGCATCAGCCCAAGCCATACGCAAAAGATCATTCCAACCCGTTTTATACCTACGATCCTGACCAGTGCATTTTATGTGGCCGCTGCGTGGAGGCCTGTCAGAATGTCGAAGTGAATGAAACCCTGTCGATTGACTATACCCAGGCACACCCGCGTGTGCTGTGGGATGGCGGCACCGAGATTGCCGGTTCAAGCTGCGTCAGCTGCGGACACTGCGTCACGGTCTGTCCCTGTAACGCGCTGCTGGAAAAAACCATGCAGCCAGATGCAGGACCCTTTACCGCGATGGATGAGGGACTGAAGCGCCCGTTGATCGACTTCGTTAAAACGCTGGAAAACAGTATCGGCATGGAGCCGATTACCGGCGTGTCAAAAATTGATATGGCACTGCGCCAGGCTGAGATCAAACGGACCAAAACCGTCTGCACCTATTGCGGTGTGGGATGCAGCTTCGAAATCTGGACGCGCGATCGCCACATCCTCAAAGTGCAGCCGGTGGCTGAGGCGCCCGCTAACGGCATCTCCACCTGCGTCAAAGGCAAATTTGGCTGGGATTTTGTCAACAGCCCGGAACGTCTGACGACCCCGCTGATCCGTGAAAATGGGCGCTTCCGGCCCGCCAGTTGGGATGAGGCGCTGCAGCGCGTCGCGGAGGGTTTACGGCGGGTGGCAGAGCAGTATGGTGGCGATGCGATTGGTTTTATCGGTTCGAGTAAAGCCAGCAATGAAGAAGCCTATCTGACCCAGAAAATTGCCCGACTGATCTTCGGCACCAACAACGTGGATAACTCCTCACGCTATTGCCAGAACCCGGCGACAGAAGGGCTGTTTCGCACGGTAGGGTATGGCGGCGATGCCGGCACCATTCGCGATCTGCAGCAGACGGAACTGATCGTGATCGTTGGCAGCAATCTGGCTGAGAATCACCCTGTCATCGCTTCGCACATCAAGCAGAGCCACAAGCATCAGGGACAGAAACTGCTGGTCGTTGACCCGCGCCGTCATGAAATGGCCGAGCGTGCCGACCGCTATCTGCGAATCAAGCCCGGTACCGACCTGGTGTGGGCGTCGGCTATGGCCAGATATATGTTTGATCACGGCTATGCCGATCAGGCATTCCTGGCGCAGCGGGTCAATCAGGTAGAGGAATACCGTGCATCGCTGGCTCCGTTTACCCTGGCCTATGCCAGCGAAATCTGTGGCCTGAGTCTGGATGAGCTGACCGCAGCAGCAGAGATGATCGGTCAGGCAGGCAGCGCCTGTATCTTGTGGGCGATGGGGATCACTCAGCATAGCCACGGAGCAGATACCAGCACCGCCTTATCCAACCTGCTGTTGGTCACCGGTAACTACGGTCGGCCGGGTACCGGCGGTTATCCGATGCGCGGCCATAATAATGTGCAGGGCGCCAGTGACTTTGGCTGCCTGAGCAATGTCTATCCGGGCTATGAAAAGGTCAGCGATGCCGCGGTGCGCGAGAAATGGGCGCGAGCCTGGGGCGTTGCGCCTGAGGCGCTGTCTGACCAGCCGGGCGCGGACAACTTTAAAATGGTGCAGCACGCCCATGAAGGAAAACTGCGCGCCATGTACATCACCGGAGAAGAAACCGCCTTTTCCGATGCGGATTCCACCAATGTGCATGAAGCCTTCAGTAATCTGGAGTTCATGGTGGTGCAGGACATTTTCATGAGCCGTACCGCGGAGTTCGCGGATGTGGTACTGCCGGGATGCCCCAGCGTGGAAAAAGAGGGCACCTTCGTTAATACCGAGCGGCGCATCCAGCACTTTTCACCGGCGATGGCACCGCTCGGTGACAGCCGGCCTGACTGGCAAATCTTTACCGATCTGGCGGCGCGTCTGGGCCATCCGTGGTATTACCCGAATCCGGGCGCGATCATGGCTGAAGCCGCGGGTATTGCGAAAATCTTTGCCGGCGTCAGCTATGAGAATCTGGTCGGCTGGCAGTCGCAAATCTGGCCGGTCAGCGCCGACGGCGAGAGTACGCCACTCCTCTATACCGAACAGTTCCATTTCCCGGACGGCAAAGCGCGGCTCTATCCCTTGCAGTGGCAACCGCCGGCGGAACAGGAAGATGCGGAATACAATTTGCTGCTCAACAATGGCCGGATGCTGGAGCACTTCCAGTCCACTAATCAGACCGGCCAGGGCGGGCGTTTCATGTCGCTGTCACCGAACGCGTTTGTCGAAATCTCGCCGCAGCTGGCTGCCGAACGTGGTCTGACGGAAGGCGAATGGGTTCGGATTGCGTCGCGACGTGGTTCGATCGATGTGCCGGTGGTGATCACCGATCGCGTAGCGGGCAATGTGCTGTTTATGCCGATTCACCACGGCAAAGATGGCGTCAATACCCTGACCGGTGAGCATCATGATCCGGACGTCAACACGCCCGCCTATAAAGAGGTCGCGGTAAACATGAAACGTGTGGAGCGGCGTATCCAGCCAAATCCTATACCGTTACACAATTTTCGCTATGGCAAACGCACGCCGCTGGATCACCTGCCGGTCGAGCAAAAATGGCAGCAGGCTGGCTATCGCGAACCGCCTGAACATGTAGAAAAACCGGAGAAATTCTGATGGCTGAAAGGATGAAATATCAGGTCACGCCGACCCGGACTGAACCCACTGCCAGAGAGGCGATGGACGAGTTGATTGAAAATCTGCATCAGCATGGTTTTCTGCGGCTGGCGAACGATCTGGTCAAGTCGAACAGCGAGGTCAGCAAGATCCTGGTGTCCGGTCTGAACCAGCCCGGCACCCAGAGTGCGTTGCAAAACCTCTCACTGCTGATGATGACCTTAGGCAGCGTGCCGCCGGAACGGTTTAATCATCTGCTGCTCGCCCTGCGGGATGCGGCGATGGCGATTAAACCGGCCAGAGAAGAGGCTAACAGCGGGAAAGCTGCGCCAGGCATCCGCGGCATTATCCGGCTGCTCAATGATGATGAACTGTGGCGTGGCCTGAGCCCGGTTTTATCGGCACTCAAGGTGTTCTCACGGCAACTCGACGGCGAAGAGCAAAAGCCGATCACGCGCTTCAGCGGTAAGCGCAGCCTGGAGTAACCGCGTCAGAGGGTGCGCTTACCGCACCCTCTGCGACTCAGGCCGGTTTATAGATCAGATGTCCGGCTACGCCACCGGCACCGCCATCTTTAGGATGGTGGATGCCGTCGCTCACCGGCACATCGGTAAAATCAAACGGTGAAATCCCCGCCAGACAGGCAACGTTAACGCCATACTGGTCAGGCTGTGAGCGGCTCTGATGGAAGGTATAAATGCCGCACACTGAACAGAAGTAGTGGCCAACCTGTTTGCTATTGAAGCGGTATTCGGTGAGCTGATCTTTGCCGCGCGTCATCTCGATTTCACGGGCAAATACCACCACAGCGCCGCGCATCCGACAGAACGAGCAGTTACAGCGCCGTACCGTATTAAATCCATCCTTCAGCGTTACGCTGAACGCCACTGCACCACAATGACATTGTGCTGACATCTCATTTTGCATGGTCAACTCCTGAACCGTCCGGACATCCGGATATAAAAATATAGGCCATGATGGTCTGTTGTGCGGAATACCGAATATTGCTTCGCCTGCCGCCGCATTGATTGCCAAAGCGTTTCATTTCTCCCACTGCTCTTGCTTTTTCACTGATCTGGATCGTGGTAAATCCTGAGCTGTCATGAAAAGGTGATTTACCTTCGGCCTGATAATAACGAGTAAGCAAGGAGCATGAATAACGATGGACACCACGACCTCAATATTGCCTGAGGGCATTGCGCTGACGCTTCGCCAGCCAGTCCAGCCCACAAAACATCCGGTCATCATTCTATGTCATGGCTTTTGTGGTATCAGAGAAATTTTACTGCCTGATTTTGCCGACGCCTTTACCCGCGCGGGTTTTGCTACCATTACCTTCGATTATCGTGGTTTTGGTGACAGCGAGGGTGAGCGCGGACGACTGGTGCCCGCGCAGCAAATTGCCGATATTCTGTCGGTTGTGAACTGGGCAAAACAGCAACCCGCGCTGGATCAAACAAGAATAGGCCTATGGGGAACCTCGTTTGGTGGATGCCATGTTTTTGGCGCAGCGGCTGATAATGCCGACATCAAATGTATCGTCAGCCAGCTTGCTTTTGCTGATGGCGAAGCCATTGTGACAGGGCAAATGGATGCGGCAGAAAAAGCGGCTTTCTCGGCAACGCTGGAGAAGATGGCAGAGAAACGCATCAGCAGCGGCAAAGAGATGTTTGTCGCGATTACTCGCGTGTTAAACGATGTGGAATCTAAAACGTTCTTTGAAGAAAATCGACATCATTATCCAAAAATGGATATTAAGATTCCTTTTCTAACCGTCCGGGAAACACTGCTATATAAACCCGCACTCAATGCGGCAAAGGTTCAGTGTCCGACGCTGGTCGTTATTGCCGGTAAAGATTCGGTCAATCCTCCAGAACAGGGACGGGCCTTATTCGAGGCGATAGCCGCAACGGACAAAAAACTTTATGAAGTGACTGACGCACGCCATTACGATATTTACACGGGTGACTTTTTTAGGCAGGTTGTGCAGGTCCAGACCGAATGGTTTGCTGAACATCTGTAACCAGAACCTGATATCGACTCAGGCGAGTTGATCCCGGCTCGCCTTATTTTTCCGTTAACCCTTCCAGTTGCACCCAGCGCCGTCCCGCCACTACCGTGATGGCGATAATGGTGATGCCAGCAGCCAGATGCATCGAAAAATCGATCAGGTGCAGATGGGTATCATGGCAGAGTGACAGCAGTCGTTTGATGTCAGAGCTTAGCGTCGGGGTTCTGCCTGTACATTAGTTTTAAGCTGCTTTCGCGAACTTAAATCATTCCTTTTTGGCTAAAAGTGACCCGAGTGGCCTCATTTAAATCCATACTTTTCATTGTTTCAGGTGATACCCAGATAATTTCCTGAAATTCTTCGTTGAATGTAATGTCCCGATTGGCACTAACGCAATCAAATATAAGATAAATCATGTAAATTTCTTCGGTAGTGCCGTCTGGATAAGTTTTAGTCCTGATGTCATCACGAAAAGCCCACGGTTTAATATCAGTGATAAACAGCTCCGCGCCTAATTCTTCCCTGATTTCGCGCCTAAGTGCAGCTTCCATCGTTTCGTCGGGTTCCATCCCGCCACCAGGCAGCGCCCACTGGCCGGGGAAAACTCCACGATCTGAAGCCATTTTACAAAGCAGAAAATCACCTTCATTTTGTATAACAGGACACACGATTACTCTCTGGCGCATATTATCTCCTTAATAAAATTTCTTTCTGAATTAGGGTGTTGAGGCTCAGTGAAACCCAAGTGCACGTTAATCGATTGTAGGTAAGGACATCTGGAATTCTGCCGGCTTGCTTAGAAAGGAAGTGAAAAACACTTTAATTTCCTTAGAGATAGCAAGTATCTCATTGGATGTTAGTATGTGATTTTTATACTCAAACTTAATTAATGGTCGTTGTTTTTTCATTTTTTGAAATTCTTGTGATTCCTAAATGATCTGGAATAAATATGCCACCTTTAGTTACAAGCAACTCTGTTCCAACTCGTTTCGTTGCGGCAGAGTAATTCAAAGGGTGTGTGTAGCGTGCGCAATTGTTGTATGGTTCATTAATTTCTGGTGCATTATCATAAGTTAAAAGCCAAGGGTGCTTAAGCTTAAAAATAGCTTCAGATACTTTTTCATGATCTTTCGAGTTATAAAAAATTGTATAGAGTAAAGAGCCTTTATCAAAGTAAGGAGGATCAATGCAAAACATTGATTTTTCGGCATGCACTCGTCGATTTCATTCATGAAATCGATGGCGTCTTTATTATACAAATTGATTCTATGTTTGTATTTTTCTATTCGCTTAATTCTATTAATTAATGGGGTTCAATCGCTCATAGTCCATTATGAAGTGATGTCCGACAGTGGAAAGATAGGTCATAAAACCTAACTGTGTTGCGTATTCTATCAAAGTAATTAAGTCTTCTCTGGACGTCGGTTCACCACCAGTAAAACCTAAGCGGCGTAAACCCATCCTATACATGCGTTCAATGACATTAAGGGTAGTAGAAAGAGAAGAATCTTTGATGCCGGAATTGCGAAAACACAGATCGCATCCGAGATTACCGTGTGAGGTTATTCTAAAATCCAGAAGCAAGGTGCTAATGTCCATTATAAGCCCTCTGTTTATTGTAATAAAACATTATAACCATATAGGTTATGTGGCTATTGCTATACGATACTCTCTCCCTGGATAAGTTGAAAGCTAAAATTCAATAGGGCGTACTTAACCTTGCTCGGCTTAGCTTCTTTAATGACAGAATTTTGGTGGGGTCCTATTGGCTACCCCAAAATGGATAGAATGACTGGCGCAAGGGATGAGGATTGGCAATGTTTAAGGGCTTTGAAGATCCTATGCAATAAATCGTAATTCCGGCGAAGAACCATTATGAAACAATTATCCACCATCCCGACGGTCAATTGACTGAGCTTGAGGCTGCGATGGTGCATCAGGCCTGCGCTAACTGCACCCAGCGCCGTCCCGCCACTACCGTGATGGCGATAATGGTGATACCAGCAGCCAGATGCATCGAAAAATCGATCAGGTGCAGATGGGTATCATGGCAGAGTGACAGCAGCATCGAAGAGCTGAACGCGCTGCCGCAACCCGCCAGCGCGAGGCTTTTTGCGGGATGCAAAGAGCGTGTACGCTGTAAGGCAATCACCGATAACAGCATCATCGGCAGGCTGGCAGAGAGCATAAACAGATAGCAGTGTATTCCTTCACCCAGGCGACCTGCGCTCGCTGGCGGCACTGAAGAAGAGAGATTGAACAGATTCAGCGTCAGCCACAGGCCCGCCAGCAGCCATAACCGATACAGGCTGACCGGTTTTCTACCCGCAATACTCAGAGTAAAGGCCGCCGCAACGCTGCTGCCAGCAATGACAAACGCGAGTAGCAGAGCACTCAGGGCGACCGCCGCGCCAGGCTGTGACCAGTCGGTCAGCCGGGTATGAAACGCCCAACTGCTGAGCGCGCCGCAGGGCAGGGCCGCGGCAATCCAGCCGGCAACGCGCCAGGGCGTTGGCCAGACGCGCTGCACCGGCTTGACGGATTCGGTCAACCGATCAATCAAGGGGTCATGATTTCTCATGATTGTTTCCATATTTTCGTAGGTTAAGCATTGCGCGATGCAGCAGCGATTTCACCGCTGACACCGACTGATTTGTTTCCGCCGCAGCCTGCGCCAGACTCTGTTCACGCAAATGAACCGATTCGACAATTTCACGCTGACGCAGCGGCAGATTGCCTAAGTAACCAGTGAGTTCATCTGCTTCAGGGGCGCTCTCGGCACTTTCAGCTGGCTGATGATTCAGCGCATCCTCATCCTGTACTTCCTGCCGACGTCCCCGCTGACGCAGGGCATCTATCGCTCTTGCAGAGGTAATCGCGGCGACCCAGGGCAGGATGGGACGCCGCGGATCGTAGGTATGCCGTACCCGATGAATCGCCAGCAAAGTCTCCTGGATCACATCCTCGACCAGCGCAGCATCACTGATTTTTTTGCACGCTAAAGCCCGGATGGCCGGAACCATCGCTTTCAGCAACTGGTTATAGGCGTATTTATCGCCTTCCTGCGCGCGGGCCATCAGCTGTGGCCATAACTGCGCGCGGTTGTCAGTCTCTGGCATTCATTATCAGCGGGTTAACCGCCTGGCACGCTGCCAGCGTGTTGATTCATTATGGGATTCACGATTTCTTGCCGTTCTCCGTTGCCTGATCCAGCGCTGAAATTACGATCCGCGGCGTCAGAACCTGCGGTAATACCACCGGTTTGCCGCCATTGGCCGGATAGACGACATAGAGCGGCAGTCCGCCGCGGCCAAAATCGCTAAGTGCCTGTTCCACATCCGGATTGTATTTGGTTGAGTCCGCCACCATGTAAATGGTGCTGGTGCGCGCCATCGCCGCTTTGACCGCCTGAGTTGACAGTGAGGTGCGATCGTTAACCTGACAGGTAATACACCATGAGGCGGTAAAGTTCACCAGAATCGGCTTACCCAGGCCTTTAATCGCATCAACATTCTGTGGTGACCAGGCGACCGCGGCGGCGGCCTGTGAAGCCTCTTCGCTTTGTGGTGCTGCGGCAAAACTGTTCAGATTCAGTAACGGCGGAACCACTAATGCCACGAAAAAGGCGGTGGCGAGGTGCAGCGCCCGGTGACGCTGACCCATCATACGGCGTTTCTGCGCCATGCCATACAGCCAGGCCGCAAAACTGAGTAACAGGCAGCAGATGAGAATAGCGGCCAGCGCCGCTGAACCCGCCTGACGCTCCAGCACCCAGATCAACCAGCCCACCGCACCGAGCATCGGGAAGGCCAGACCCTGTTTAAGGGTGATCATCCAGGCACCGGGTGCCGGTAAAATGCGCGCCAGCAGCGGGAAAAAGGAGATCAGGGTAAAGGGCGCAGCAAAACCCAGCGCCAGAGAGATAAAAATCACCAGGCTGACCATGGGCGGCTGAGTCAGCGCATAGCCAACGGCGCTGGCCATAAAGGGCGCGCTGCACGGTGTGGCGACAATAATGGCCAGCGCACCGGTCAGCGCCGATCCCAGCAGACCGCCACGGTCACTGCCTACGCCGCCAACCCGTTGCACTGACAGTCCCACCTCAAACAGCCCGAGCAGATTCAGTGCAGAACCGAGCATCACCAGAATCAGCAGTGCGATCACCACCGGTGACTGCAACTGGAATCCCCAACCCACTGAAGCCCCTCCGGCACGCGCCAGCAGCAGCACCGCGCTCAGTGCGACCATCGTCACCACGACGCCGAGCAGGAAGGCCAGCCCTTCACTGCGCGCATGGGCGGGCTGGTCGTGATGGCGAATCAGGCTCAGCGCTTTCAGTGAGATCACCGGAAAAACGCAGGGCATTAAGTTGAGAATAATGCCGTCCAGAAAGGCGGCTGCAATGGCTGTCAGCATGATGAACCTACTCGGAAAGTGAGATTAAGCCGGATTGGCCTGACGATATTTTTTAACCGCATCCATCGCTTTCTGGATATGGGCATCAGGATTTTTGTCGGTATAGCTGAGCAGAATTTTGCCGTCCGGCGCAATAACGTAAGAGGTACGGTCAGAGAGTTTCTGGCCTTTCATCTCCATGGTGCTGTTATATTCGGCCGCCACTTTTGCGCCAGGATCGGCCGCCACGGTGAATTTATCCCGGCATTCCAGCTGCGAGAATTTTGCAATCTGATCGGTGTTGCCCGCGGTCACGCCAATGACGGTCGCGCCCTGTTTTTTAAATTCATCAGTTGCTTCGGCAAAGTCGTGGGCTTCCAGCGTACAGCCGGCGCTAAACGCGGCGGGGAAGAAGTAGAGCACCACGGGTCCTTTCTGCAACGCCTGTTGCAACGAGAAGGTGGTCGCTTTACCAGCCAGCGCGGCTTCCAGCTTAAAGTCAGGCGCTTTTTCACCGACCTGCAGGGCAGCCAGGGCGGAACTGACCGGGACGCTGAGCGCCATCAGGGTGGCAATAGCCAGGGTTTTCAGGGTGGTTTTCATCGGCATAGCTCTCTCTCCGTTAACAGGCAGGCGGTGTCGCCTGATGACCTTATTAACAGGTTCGCTGGCCAGCTGAAAAAGTTGCGGGTGAGTTTCATTATTTTTTTATTTTTAACCGGCCGGAAATCAAACCGCCTGAACAGGCTGAGTGGATATTAACCATCCTGAATGATCCGGCTGCCAGCCGATTACAGGCTGAATCGTGTAATGCTTTTACTGTTTTCTTCACGCAAATGGCTGCAATAACTGTTAGCGCGTTCATCTTTGTGTGACTGAGCACGCATTAATGCGTCATTCTGATGAGCTTTTTTCAGCAGGTGAGACAGGTCACGTTTCTGTTAACGCGCAGCCCGTAGATTTCCCTTAAATCATGAAAAAACGATTCAGCAAAAGGGATAAATAATGAAGATAAAACTGGCGTTAACGGTACTGGCTCTGCTGGTTTCGGGTTCTGCAACCGCAAAAACCTGGGTGCTGACGAGTGCTGAACAGGGCATGGATAAAGGCAACTGGCAAATTTCCAGCAGTGAGCTGAAACTGTCAGGTAAGCCGTTCAGCATTGAACAGCAGGTGTTGCACGGCGGTAAGCAGGAAGGCAGTAAAATTCTGGTTATCAAAAGTCAGGATGGCCTGACTATTACGCTGAGCCCGACCCGTGGCATGAATTTATTGCGTGTTGAAGGGTTTGGCAGCCGTATGGGCTGGGATTCGCCAGTTAAAGAGGTGGTCAACCCGGCATTTATTAATCTGGAGAGCCGCAACGGACTGGGCTGGCTGGAAGGTTTCAATGAGATGATGGTGCGCTGCGGCTATGAATGGACCGGCCATCCGGTGACCGCCGACGGTAAAATTTATACGCTGCATGGTAAAGCCGGTAATACCCCGGTTTCTCAGCTGGAAGTGGAAGTGGCTGACGCAGCACCGCATGAGATTCGCATCCGCGGTTTAATCAAAGAGAGCACCTTTAAAAAAGCGGATCTGCAGACCCTGACTGAACTGCGCTACGTACCAGGCAGCAACAGTTTCAGCCTGCACGATGTGTTAACTAACCATGCAGATTATCCGCACGATTATCAGATCATTTATCACAGCAACTTTGGTACGCCGATTCTGGAAGAGGGTGCGCGTTTTATTGCTCCCATGTCAGGCATCAGCCCGTTCAACGATTATGCCAAAGCTGGTCTGAAAACCTGGCAAACCTATCAGGGGCCAACCAAAGGTTTTGATGAGATGGTGTTTAATGTCAAACCACTTGCTGATGATCAGCATCAGTCAGTCGCGGCGGTGGTGAATAAAGCCGGTAACCTTGGTGCCTCGATCCAGTTCGATACCCGTCAGTTGCCGGTGCTGTCGCTGTGGAAAAATACCGATACCCTGAAACAGGGCTATGTAACAGGAATCGAACCCGGCACCAGTTATGCTTATCCGGTCACCATTGAACGTGAGCAAAAGCGCGTTAAGCAACTGCAGCCCGGTGCCAGCACGGCTTTTGATCTGACTTATACCTTGCTGCACAGCAGTGAGCAGGTGAATGCGGTTGAGCAGCGGATCAAGACTATCCAGGGCGAGACAAAAATCGATGAAAACGCAACGCCAATAGCCAAAGAGTAACGGTACGATAAAAAATCCCGTTAACGTCAGTGGCGGTTGCGGGATTTTTTTCTGCTGATATTCTGCGGTATTGATCAGCCAGTGCGGGCTGCCGCGCGGAGCAGATAATGAGAGGTTTATTATCAGATTTCGGGGACGCAATGATTTCTAAAGAGAATGCTGAGCACTATCAATGGGGAGATGCCTGTGACGGATGGTATCTGCTGAAGCGCCAGGATATGTTAATCATTCACGAAAGAATGCCGCCTGATAGCCAGGAGAAACGCCATTTTCACTCGATTTCACGCCAGTTTTTCTTCGTGCTCGACGGCGTGCTGACCATGGAACTCAATGGCGAGAAGCATCAGATTGCTGCGAGGCAGGGAATTGAAATTCCACCTGAAGCTAAGCATCAGGCGCGAAACGAATTCGATAGCGCAGTAGAATTTATCGTCATTTCCCATCCAACGACGCGCGGTGACCGCTCTGACTTAGCCGGACAGTAGTGGGACGGGCAGCAGGGACTGGGCGCGTGAGACTGGCAACCTGCTGGCAATGCGTTTGACTGGGCTTATTTAACATAAGATAGATTATGCGCACCTAATGTGTTAGACCAATTTAGTAATGTCACTTTTTAGCCATTTAGAAATGTCCCTTTTTTTGGCATAAAGACACTAAGCTTTTGCGACTAACCTGACGCTCCAGGACCGATTAATCAAAGAGATGCGACTCGAGGACATCAGCTGTATCGAGAAAGCCAATGTCTGGCTGGACAGCTCCATCCTGGACTGCAACCGCCGCTTTGCTAAGGCCCCCAGGCAGAGCATCGCCTGGAAAAGATACCAGATACTGCGGATAATAGATGGAGCAGTATACTAACAGTTAATAACTGATAGTAATCCTGATGGAGATATGACCATGCCAACCAGCGTAGCGCTCAGTCCTTACTTCGAAGCGTTCATCCGTGAACAGATAGAAAGCGGACGATATAACAACACCAGTGAGGTGATCCGTGCGGGACTCAGGGCACTGGAAGAACGGGAGCAGCAGATGAAACTTGAATCACTGCAAAAAGCGGTCAGTGCAGGTATAAACAGCGGCGAAAGCAAAAGTGCAGAAGAGGTGTTTGGTCGCCTGTCACAGAAATACCGACGTCAGGCTGAAGGCGGTAAGGCGTAATGAAACTGGGTATTTCACCTCTGGCAGAACAGGATATGGAAGCCATCGGCGACTATATCGCGGAGGATAACCCTGTGCGTGCGATGAGTTTCACGGCAGAGCTGTACGCTGATAGCTGAATCACCGGTCATCTACAAGGGTCGTAAAATCGTCAGCGATCGCCTGAAGGATATTCCGGCTGAGAAACGTATTCGTGCCTATATGGCAAACCCGCAACTGACCACCTACGGTTCCGGTAAATATACCGGCCTGATGATGGCGCACGCTGGTGCGGTTAACGTGGCGGCGGCGACCGTGCAGGGATTTAAATCGGTGTCGATGGAACAGGTTATTGCCTGGAATCCGCAGGTGATTTTTGTGCAGGATCGTTATCCCTCCGTGATCGATGAAATCAACCATTCGCCACAGTGGCAGACCATCGATGCGGTTAAAAATCATCGGGTCTATCTGATGCCGGATTATGCCAAGGCCTGGGGTTACCCGATGCCGGAAGCAATGGGCATTGGCGAACTGTGGATGGCGAAAAAACTCTATCCGGAGAAGTTCCAGGATATCGACATGCGCAAGCGGGCTAACGACTGGTATCAGCGCTTTTACCGTACCTCATGGCAGGGAAGCGACTGATGCGCGTACTGGCGGCGGGCAGTCTGAAAAGCGTCTGGCCCGCGCTGATGGCGCACTTTCCCCAACCCGTTGATACCCTGTTCGGTCCGGCCGGACTGTTACGTGAGCGCATTGAAGCCGGTGAACCCTGCGATCTGTTTGCATCGGCCAATAGGGCTCATCCCGCGTCGTTGCTGGATCAGGGACGCGCGCTGTCGATCGTCCCGTTTGCCAGCAATACGCTCTGTCTGACCGTTCGCAGCGATCTGCTGCACCCGGGAGACGACTGGCTCACCCTGCTCACCCGCAGAAATCTCCGGATAGCTACCTCTACGCCGGGCGCCGATCCTTCAGGTGACTACACGCAGCGGCTGTTCACCCTGATGGGTGACGCCGGGGAAGTGGTTCGCCAGCGGGCGATGGCCCTGGTTGGCGGCCGTGATACTCCGCCTGTTCCACACGGCAGGCTGGCGGCAGAATGGCTCATTCGGGAGGGTAAGGCGGATCTGTTTATTGGCTATGCCAGCTATCGGAGCGCTCTTAGCCAGATTGCCGGGCTGACGGTGCTGGAGATTCCGGCGGTTTTTAACCCGCCAGCAGAATATGTTTGTGCGGTCATCACGCCTCAGGCAGAGGCGCTGGCGGTGTTTTTAGCTTCGCCACTGGCGAAATCGGTGCTGCGGCAGGCCGGTTTTGGTGGTTAACCTCAATCCCGATAAGGCTGCGTCCTGCCGTTGCGGTAACATCCCGTCAGCGTAACGGCTGACAGGATATCAATCCTAAAGCGTGGTGAAATCGACTTTCAGGGTGTGGCTGATATGCTCAGCCTGTTCCCGGACGTTATCGCCCTCCCCGGTCAGCAGATAAGCAATCGCGAAGGCAAAATCAAAAACGGCACCCAGATCCTGCCCGCTGACCAGGTTGCCATCTTTAACTACTGGCGCATCGACATAGCGACCATCGGTGACATCCTGGTACGACGTTCCGGAGCTGACAAAGTGGCGACCTTTAAGCAGACCCTGTGGCGCCAGTACGCGTGCTGCCGCAGAACAGATCGGGCAAATCAGACGACCTTCCTGATCGTGACGGCGAATAAACGCGATTACCGCCTCATTTGCCGCGAGGTTTTTACTGCCATCCGGCCCGCCAGGAATAATCACCGCATCAAACAGCCTCTCCCGATTGTTTTCCAGCAGATCATCCGCCAGCACCTTCAGGTTGTGATAGCTGGTGACCTCTCTGGTGGACTGGCAGGCCAGCGTTACAACGTGAACGCCCAGCCGTGAAAGAATGTCCAGAGTGACGATGGCTTCGGCTTCTTCAAAGCCAGGCGCAAGCAAAAGAGCAACGTTCTTATCCATGAAATTAATCCTTTTTGCTGTAGATGAAATCTGATTCGGTGGAGAGGAGAATGAGAACCATCAAACCTAATCTGGCCGGGCAGCGGTTTTACTGATCCTTATCAAAACAGAGCACGTCGGCCTGAGATTTACATCAGGTGAAGATGGCCAGGTGCCCTGCTCTTGGCTAAAACTCTTCCGGCTCGCCGGGCAGCGGCTCAGTCAGTTCCTGCCCTTTTACACCGGCATAGGTAATTACCAGTTCAGCCGGCTGGTCGAGGGTAAAGCCCCGATGCGCACTGTTAACCGTTTCATTCAACGCCTGTCCGGCATGAAAAGTTTGTTGTTCGCCGCTCTGTTTATCTTCAACAATCAGGGTGCCGGAAAGAACAAATGCCGCATTGGGCATCGGGTGTGTATGCCAGGGTAATGAGGTATTGGCCGGCAGAGAGAGACGCATTACGGTAAGCTCCGGCTGTCCGGCCGGATAGCATTCAATCCTTTCGCCGTTCCAGGCCTGACTGCTGCGCATCACTTCGACGGCGGTGACCTCTGAAGCGCTGCGGGTATCCTGTTTTGACATGGTTAATCCCGGTATTTAATCAGTGAAATCCAGGCGTCTGACGCCTGCTTTGCGCTCTAAGCATAGAATAAAAATGGTGATCTGCTTATCCATTCTGATAAGGCGGGTCGCCGACTTTCTGCCTTGATCGGAAGGGGCTTTATTGCCGCCATTGAAGGTGGTCATTCGGCGCGTAATAAATAACCCGCCTGAGTTGTTTAATTTATGAGCAACAGGATGTTTTATAGTTATAAGTTATATCCCTCAGTCAGTACGCAACCTGGCGATTCTGTATTATCTTTGAAGCCATCTACTACCTGAGGGATTTCTGATAATGAAAGGTCTGTTTACGGCGTTACTTGCCAGTTCTGTTTTATTATTATCCGCCTGCTCAAAAGATGACGACAACAAAGTTAAAGTAGCGATTAATACCGGGCCGGATGAAGCCATCTGGCAGGTGGTAAAACAGGTCGCAAAAGATAAATATCAGCTGGATGTGGAAGTGCTTAACTTCAACGATTACGTCTTACCCAATGAGGCGCTGAATAATAAAGAGGTGGATGCAAACGCCTTCCAGAGTCTGCCTTATCTTGAAGATCAATCTAAAGAGCGCGGTTACAAATTTGCCGTGGTCGGTAAGACCTTTGTCTTCCCGATTGCCGCTTACTCGCACAAAATCAAAAACATCAACGAGCTGCAGGATGGTGCCACTATCACTATCTCTAATGAAGCAACGACTTTGGGACGTAGCCTGTTATTGCTGCAGGCCCAGGGCCTGATTAAACTTAAAGAGGGTGTGGGTTATTTACCGACCTCACTCGATATTGTTGAGAATCCAAAACATCTGAAGCTGGTTGAAGTCGATACGCCACAACTGACCCGGACGCTGGATGATCCTAACGTTACCCTGTCGATCATTAATACCAACTTCTCGGCTCAGGCTGGATTATCAGCACACCGCGATGGATTATTTATGGAGAGTGCCGCCTCACCTTATGTCAACGCGCTGGTTTCGCGCGAAGATAATAAAGACAGCGATAAAATTCAGAAGCTGAAGTCAGCGCTGCAGTCACCTGAAGTCGCTGCGAAAGCGGAGGAAGTTTATAAAGGCGATGCCATAAAAGGCTGGTAATCAGCATCCATTAAAATCGAAAAGGCCGCAGTGATGCGGCCTTTTTCTATGTTGTGTCAGGAACAAACGCACTGTGTTTATGACACGCTTTCGGCGGTAAAACCCATCAGGCTGCGGCACCTTTTGGCTGGGCAGAGACGTGGCCTGCCCACAGGCTGGCAACCCACTTCACGCCTTTAGCCGTGAAACGTGCCTGGGAAAAGGCATGCTGATTTTCGCCCACGCCGGAGTGCAGCGTGAAATAACCGGCCTGCAGATGGTAATGCTGCGGCGTCAGTGTTCCTTTGGCGCGATACATGATATTGCGTTCCAGCAGGAACTGGCGAAATTCAGGTTCTTTCACTTTCAGCATCTTGCACAATTGGCGAAAACCCAGCGAATCCTCGACTTCGATGAAGTTATCGAAGAAGGCCGCCTTGGGGGCGGAAAGCGCCAGCTGCTGTTCAGCGGCCTGACGCTGCTCGAACTGCTCAGCCCAGGCACGAGCGGCTTCTGCCGGATTGGTAAAGTCAGGCAGATGTGTGGTTTTCTCGCGATCCTGCCAGCGGTCCAGCACTTCAGCGGTAAAACCCGGCGACAGGCGTGCCACGGCCAGCAATGAGTCACGTTTGTTCAGCCGGTACTCCTGACGCACTTCCCCTTCCCGCTCATAGTCATTAACAATGATCGGCTGCGACAGGCGCTGGGCGGTCTCCAGGCTTTTAATTAACCGCTTAACTTCTCCATGCGTGATGCCGGTCATCTGCGCCAGTTCACGGCTGCTCATTGTGACCGATTGTTCCAGTGATTTGAGGCTTTCAGTCGAAATCATCATGGGTTGACCCCTCACTAACTCTACCAATACCCAGCGGGCAGTAGAATTATTATACAAACACCTGTTCAAATATCCAGTATTTTATTTAACCGATTGGTTAAAAGGAATCGATGACTTAAACGGGCAATTGAGTGGCATGCCGTAACGGCCTGAAGACACCGCGAGCTGAAGGATTATCGATCGCACTCACCGCAAGGTTACCGGCCAGCAAAAAAGGGCAGCGACAGGCTCGCTAACGGAAAAGAACCTGCAATTTCACCCTTAAGCGCTGTTAAATAAAGCAAGATCGTTAAAGACGGACGGGGTCTGTTTACATTACAGTATCATCGTAGCGCTCGAATCCGCCTTCGACGCTGCCCAGCGCCCCGGCTATGGGGCAGCAGGACAACCTGATTTGTCCGCCGCTGGGTATCTGACCGTGCCAACCCGCGGGCCATCAGAGGCTCGCCGACAGGGTGGAAAGCGTGGCTTTCCGGGCTAAAACTATTAATCCGGTGGCGCAGGATGTTGACCTGGCCCATTTTCCCCGGATGTCATCTTAACTGGAGTAAGTCATGCAGCCGTTGAAAGTCGCCTTTATCAAAGCTAACTGGCATAGCGAAATCGTTTCCCAGGCCCTGTCCGGATTTGAGCAGGAACTGGAGAGTCGCGGGACGCCGTATGAGATCAAAACATGGGATGTTCCCGGCGCTTTTGAAATGCCGCTGCTGGCGCAACGTCTTGCGCAGACCGGAAAATTCGATGCCGTAGTCTGTGCCGCACTGGTGGTCGATGGCGGTATCTATCGCCACGACTTCGTTGCACAGGCGGTAGTCAGCGGTCTGATGCAGGCTCAGCTGGCCACCAATGTGCCGATTTTCTCCGTGTCGCTGACGCCGCACAACTTCCAGCCAGCGCCGGAATTTATCGATTTCTACACTGAGCACTTCGTGAAGAAAGGCAAAGAAGCGGCGCGCGCGGTCAGCCAGATCCATGCCATCGAACTCTGATTGACGGGTCAATGCTGCGGCTCAGCCTGATTGCAAGCGCGGGGAGATAAAGATGGAAAATGCACGTCCGCCTTTGCCGCCGTTTAGCGTGGCGCAACAGGCTATTGAAAAAGTGCGTCTGGCAGAAGATGCCTGGAACAGTCGTGATGCTGAACGGGTCTCACTGGCTTATACCGCCGACAGCCAATGGCGTAATCGCGATCTTTTCATTACCGGCCGCAGGGAAATTGTCGCTTTTCTGCAGCAGAAGTGGCTACGCGAGCAGCAATACCGGTTGATTAAGGAGCTGTGGAGTTTTGATGGCAACCGGATTGCCGTCCGTTTTGCCTATGAATGGCACGATGCCCATCACCAGTGGTTTCGCTCCTATGGCAATGAGAACTGGGCGTTTGACGACAACGGTTTGATGATGCAGCGCCACGCCAGCATTAACGATCTGGCGATCCCTGAGGAGCAAAGACTGTTTCACTGGCCTCAGGGTCGCCGTCCTGATGATCATCCTTCGCTCAGCGAGCTCGGCCTGTAAACAGCCTGTATGCAGATTCACCCAGCGGAAAGCCTGGCTTTCCGCTGCGCTCCCGATTCGCTGTTAACCCTGCTCGTCCGGATGTTCTACAAAGCTCGCCTTATTACGCGTGACGGTATAGGCCACTTTTTTGACGTCCTCAGGTGACGTTGTCACCTCTATCGGAGCAATAGTGACGCGCCCGAGCCCGAACAGAGTCGGAACATAACCGCCCACCTGATGCTTTCCTGCCGGAACATGCAGCAATTTGCTCTGACCATCAGGCAACTCACCCGCATCTTTGCCATCAACGGTTAAAAAGACATTAGAGCCATCATCTGCGCGGGTCTTGATGTGTGAGACATCAATCTGCGTAGGGCCAGCAGCAAAATCGGTGGCAGCATCAGTAGCGCCATGTCTGGCACAACCGGTCAACACAACGGCAGCCGTCGCAACGGCAAGTGTAAAACGATAACGCATTTGGCAGTCTTTCTCCTGGTCATTTGAACCGACTATTTTAGCGTTTTAGCCGGGGGATGAAAGGGAAAGAGAGCTCAGCATGCTCTTAAAAACGGGGGTTTTCGCTGTTTACATAAGCTGTTGTAGTCTGAGAAAACTTTACTGAGTAAATACACAGGCTTTTCCCGCGGGGATACCTGATCATTTAACCACCTGAACAGCCTAAGAATAACCCGCTTTTCAGGGCGAATAAGCGCAGCGTCAGGCGCGTAGCAGGCTGTTTTGTCTCAGTTCAACCCCTATCAATTTGCCTTTATGAGGTTCATAGTGGTTGTTCATCCCCGGTCAAGTCCGGCGGCCTTTCCCTCAGCAGAGGGCACGATATGCATTCTCATACTACTGAAACCATCTGTGCGATTACGGGTACCCATCCGGCGAACCTGAAACGCTGGATGAAACAGGGCTTATTATCGCCGCAGCACCCGCTGAAGCACTGGAGCGACGCACAGTTAAACGAAGTGCGCAGTCTGGTCGCGTTAACCGCAACCGGCGCCACGCTGCAGGAAATTAAACAGGGTCAGGATAGCGCATCCGCGATCATGACTTCGGGCTGGGCTGCGCGTAAAGGCGATATGTTGTGGCAGCTTGAATTTGGTACACCGCTGTCGCTATCGCGTCAGATGCATCAGATGTCCAGCGACTACAGCGGTGATGATTTTATCTATAACCTGTTACGTCCACTCAGCGACTGGCTGCGCGCCGACCGTCGACAGGGTGCCGGACGTCGGCTGGATCGTTTTCAGCAAACGGTGCAGCATCAGGCGGATAAAGTCATGCGCGCTTCCTCGCGCAGTGAAGAGTCCATTCCGCTGTTTCTGGAAGCGGTGAGCGTACGCGACGAAACCGAAATCTGGATTGAAGCGATCCGGCTTTCCGCGATGGGCTTCGACGTCGATATTGCCTCGCATGTTACCGGCCAGCCGGCGATGAAAACCGATCTGCATCAGCATCACATCATGTGGTGTGGCGCGGGCATCAGCCAGACGATGCAGGACTATTTTGAACAGCAGCGCCAGGCGGGCAATCCGGTGATGCTGAGCGGCCCGGACCGTAACCTGCACTATATGATGCAGGCGAAAACCTCTTCTGCTGCCTGACTGCAGGCAGCCTTCTCCTTTCTTTCCTCCTTTTCTCTTCCCGTCTCTGGCAGATATTTTTTTCGGTTAAGAATCTCTTAAGCTGGCTGCGTATACTGACGCAACCACACAGACTCATTGACGAGACGATTATGAAAAAAACGTTGCTTGCCCTTAGCTTCTCCCTGTTGCCTTTCACTTTTACTGCGGCTCATGCCGACAGCTCTCTCACCGGTTGTGCCGCGAAGAAGCAGGAGATTGAAACTCAGCTCTCTTATGCTCGCCAGCACAGCAATACGCACCAGATTGCCGGTCTCGAAAAAGCGCTGAGTGAAGTGAATGCGAACTGTTCTGACAGCGGACTGTTGCAACAACGGCAGGAAAAAGTGGCAGAGAAAAAGGCTAAAGTTCAGGAGCGCGAACAGGAACTGGCAAAAGCGCAGGCGGAAGGCCGTAGCGCCAGTAAAATCGAAAAGCGTCAGCAGAAACTGGCAGAAGCACGTCAGGAACTGCAGGAAGCTGAACAGGCACTGCAGCAGTAATTTTATCGGGCCAGCTGCACGGCTGGCTCGCGATATCTCCCCTTTCATTTCTCCGTTATTTTCCCCACAGCGACCGGTAAGCGCTAATTACCTGATAATGCTTCGCTATCCTGACCTGACCCATTACTTAATGTAATCCTTTGATTACTTATTCTCATGCACTTAATTGGTGCAGCAAAGTCAATATCGACTGGATCAATTATTTAACTTTTTGAAGGCCTTCAAAGATCTGAAAAATGGTGATATTTGCTGATTTATGCAGCCACTATGCGCTCACCGCGCATGATTATTCGCCTATAGCGCTGCTGTTTTTCGGATAATTATTCACTGATTTTGCCCCAAAATGGCGCAACTGCCTCCCTGTACGAGGGTGGCTCCACATCTTATTTGTTTCAGGAGTGTTAGATTATGTCGGCGCGCTACAACGCGCTCTACTTTCCCGGCTCCACACAATAAATAACTTCATTAAGAAAGGTTTTTTATGGATAAGTTATCTTATGCGTCTGAAAGCAGTACATCTGCCTGGTCCACCTACTTACAACAAATCGACCGGGTTGCGCCCTATTTAGGCGATCTTTCACGTTGGATAGATACTTTGCGTCATCCAAAACGTGCATTAATTGTTGATATCCCTCTGCAAATGGACGATGGCTCAATCCGCCATTTCGAAGGCTATCGCGTTCAGCACAACCTTTCACGCGGTCCGGGCAAAGGCGGCATTCGCTATCATCCGGATGTTGATCTCAACGAAGTGATGGCGCTCTCCGCCTGGATGACCATCAAGTGTGCCGCAGTTAACCTGCCCTACGGTGGTGCCAAGGGCGGCATCCGCGTTGATCCTTTCAAACTGTCCGACGGTGAACTTGAGCGACTGACTCGCCGTTATACCAGCGAGATCGGCATCATCATCGGGCCGCAAAAAGATATTCCTGCGCCAGACGTCGGCACCAACAGCAAAGTCATGGCGTGGATGATGGATACCTACTCCATGAACCACGGCACAACGATTACCGGCGTTGTCACCGGCAAGCCGATTCACCTCGGCGGCTCACTGGGTCGTGAAAAAGCCACCGGCCGCGGGGTGTTTATCACCGGACGCGAAGTGGCACGCCGTGCCGGTATTGAGATTGAAGGCGCACGCGTTGCGGTTCAGGGTTTTGGTAACGTGGGTAGCGAAGCGGCCCGCCTGTTTGATGAGGCTGGCGCACGGGTTGTGCTGATTCAGGATCACACCGCCACGCTGCTCAACACCGATGGCATCGACATGGCCGCCCTGACGGAATGGCAGATTGCTCACAAGCAGATTGCTGGCTTCCCCGGCGCGCAGGCGATTGAGAAAGAGGCGTTCTGGACCACAGAGATGGACATTCTGATCCCGGCGGCGCTGGAAGGTCAGATTACCCGTGAACGAGCGGAAGTCCTGAGCTGCAAAATCGTGCTGGAAGGCGCCAACGGTCCCACCTATCCCGACGCTGACGACATGCTCGCGACGCGCGGCATCATCGTGGTACCGGATGTGGTCTGTAACGCCGGCGGCGTCACGGTCAGCTACTTTGAGTGGGTACAGGACATGGCGAGTTTCTTCTGGAGCGAAGATGAAATTAACCGTCGCTCTGACAAGATCATGACGGAAGCGATGGTCCACGTCTGGGAGAAAGCCAAAGAGAAAGATTGTTCACTGCGCACCGCGGCTTATATTGTGGCCTGTGAGCGTATTCTGATGGCGCGTAAAGATCGCGGTATCTATCCGGGCTAATCTGTCGGGCGCTGCTCTCAGGCAGCGCCCGGTTCACGCCTGCTTCATCAGCACCTGAAACTGGGGATTAAACTCATCAAAGATCGGTAAGGCGGCCGCGCCCAGCGCAGCGGTATCACTGCCGGTCATGCCGGTTTTCAGGCGCATCGCATTCAGATAGCGTCCGCGCACCGACTGATAAAGCGGCGGCAAACGCTGCACCATCTGCTCCAGTAACGGCGCAGGCATCATCCCGCCAATAATCACCGCCTCAGCATCAAAAACCGACTCCAGAATATTGATCGCCTGCCGCAGCGGAACCAGCACGCTGTCAATCCATGCGGTAAAACGCGCGGGTTCGATCTGCAACAGATCCTCTGGTAGCGCGCGCATCGGGTCCAGCCCGCAAAATTCGTAGGCGGCCTGTAGCGAGACGTAACGCTCAAGGCAGCCCTGATTGCCGCAGTAGCAGTCGCGCCCACCCGGTTCGACTACGATGTGCCCTATTTCCCCGGCGTTGTGAGCGTGCCCGGTATAGATATGACCGTCGGTGAAGATTCCCGCGCCCAGACCGGTGCCGATGTAGAGATAGATAAAGGAGCTGAGCTGGCGTGCCACACCGTGAAAGCGCTCGCCGATGGCGGCGACCGTGGCATCGTTCTCCAGCGTAACCGGCAACCCGCTGAGGGTTCTGAGTTCGGCTTCAATATCAACCTGTTCCCAGCCGTTCAGCGTTGTCGGACCTACCGAAGAAATACCTTCAACGCCAAACGGCCCCGGCATCACCACGCCAATACCCAGCACCTTTTGCCACTGCGCGCCGAGAAAGGTGCGCATCTCATCCAGCACGCCAGCAATGCGCGCCAGGGTGGCAGCGGGCTGGGGCTTTTGCACCATGATGAGGCGGCGCAGGTGCACTTCACCGCTAAGATCGACCAGCACCAGCAGCAGCGTCTGATGATCGAGATGAATGCCAATCGACCAGGCGCTGGTGGGATTCAGCGTCACCGGAATCGAGGGCTGACCGCGCCCGCTGCGGCGCGGCTGGCGGCTGGTCAGCAGTTCTGCCTGCTCCAGTTCCGCCACGATATTGGAGACCGTCTGCGGCGTCAGCGCTGTCATGCGCGCCAGTTCAGCGCGTGTCAGCTCGCCATGCAGACGAATGGCTTCAATGACCACGCGTCGATTGTGCGCCCGCGCATGTTCAAGGTTAGTGCCCGAGGTTTTCATGTTGTTTTCCATTTCAGCGGGACCGACAGTATTAGTCCCTGACGCGGTGCGGGCAAATAATATCTTTGATCCTGCACACAAATTCATGCCAACAGGATAGGCAGTTATGGTGTAAAAGCGCAGTCTGAGTTTCAGCGTTGTTACGGCATTGTTTCATCTGGTCCATCGTTTGTGGCACGCCGTTTGCTTATTCCTTTTCAGGTCAGTGCATTTACTGCGCCAGATTACGCCCCCGATTAAATCAATCAAATTGATTTAATTAATCGACATCCTGTTGCTGCAAAGTGGAGAAGATCATGTCACAGCGTTTTAATCCTCAACTCAAAGCGGGCGTTGCCGCCCTGCTGATGCTCAGCGCCGGCAGTGCCGTTGCGGCCAGCCAGATCAATGCCCTGTTTATGACGCAGGCGGCCTACAGCGAAAATGATATTCGCGCCATGACGCAAAATTTCCAAAAGCAGCATCCGGACGTCAGCGTTAATCTGGAGTTCGTGCCGTATGAAGCGCTGCACGACAAAATTGTTGCGGCGCGTGGTGCCGGCGGCAACGGCTATGACGTGGTGCTGTTCGATGCCATCTGGCCCGCTGAATTTACCCGTTTCGATCTGCTGCAGGATGTGAGTGCCCGAATTACTCCGGAAGAAAAGGATAAGGTCTTTCCTGGCGCGATGAACACGGTGATCTATAAAGGCAAAACCCTGGGGATGCCGTGGATTCTGGATACCAAATATCTCTACTACAACAAGGCGATGCTGAGCAAAGCGGGCATCACCACCCCGCCACAAACCTGGCAGCAGGTGCTGGATGACGCAAAAATCATTAAGCAGAAAAAGATCGTCAACTATCCGCTGGTCTGGAGCTGGTCGCAGGCTGAAGCGCTGGTGTGTGATTACACCACGCTGGTATCGGGCTTTGGCGGGCAGTTCTATCAAAACGGCAAGCTCAACTTTTCCAGCCCGGCGTCGCTTAAAGCGCTAAACCTGATGAAAAGTTCGCTCGATGACGGGCTGAGTAATCCGGCCTCACGCGAATATCTGGAAGAAGATGTCCGTAAATCCTTCTCCAACGGCGATGCAGCGTTCGCGCTGAACTGGACCTACATGTACAACATGGCGAACGATCCGAAGCAGAGTAAGGTGGCGGGCGACGTCGGCATCATGCCTGCGCCAGGTGATGCACCGGGCCAGGCGGGCGGCGTCAACGGATCAATGGGGCTGGGTATCGCTAAAGGCAGCACCCATCCGGAGCAGGCGTGGCAGTACATTCAGTACATGACTTCACAGCCGGTACAGAATCAGTATGCCCGGCTCAGCCTGCCGATCTGGAAATCCTCTTATCAGGACCCGGCGGTGCAAAAAGATCAGGAGAGTCTGATCGCGGCGGCTGATAAGTCACTCAACGTGATGCTGTCACGTCCGGAAACCGCTGACTACTCCCGTCTGTCAAACCAGCTTCAGCAGCAGTTGCAGCAGGTGTTACTGGGTAAAACCACGGCCCAGGATGCAATGGCGGCGGTGGATAAAAGCGCTGCGCGCCTGCGTTAAGGAGTCATGATGCTGAGTTTGCGTCAACGCGAACAGCGTCAGGCATGGGTGCTGCTGGCACCCATGCTGCTGGTGATGCTGTTGCTTACCGCCTGGCCTTTACTGCGCACCATCTGGCTCAGTTTCACCGATGCTGCGCTGATTGGCAGCGGTGAAACGCCAGGCTGGATCGGACTGGAAAATTACGCCTATGCGCTGAGCGATCCCGATTTTCGGGCGTCGATTGGCCGTACGCTCTACTTCACCGTGGTCTCCGTCACCCTGGAGGGGATCATTGGTGTGCTGGTGGCGCTGCTGCTTAACCAGAAGTTTGCGGGTCGCAATATCCTGCGGGTGCTGGTGATCCTGCCGTGGGCGCTGCCGACCATCGTCAACGCCATGATGTGGCGGCTTAACTTTAACCCGGACTACGGCAGCATTAATGCCTTGCTCACCCAGCTCGGGATTATTGACGGTTACCGCAGCTGGCTGGGCTCACCGGATGCCGCGCTCAATGCGGTGATGTTCGCAGATATCTGGAAAAACTATCCGCTGGTAACGCTACTGGTGCTGGCTGCATTGCAATCGATCCCTGAGGATCTGTTTGAAGCGGCCAGGCTGGATGGCGCTTCCGCCTGGCGACGCTTTCGGGCCATCACCTTTCCGGCAATTGTCGCCCCGCTTGGCGTCGCGCTGGTCCTGCGCACCATTGATGCCTTTAAGATCTTCGACATTATCTACGTGATGACGCGTGGCGGACCGGTGGACAGCACTAAGACCCTGAGCTTTTTCGTCTATCAGGAATCTTTCAGCTATCTGCGAGCCGGCAGCGGTGCGGCCTATGCCATGCTGATGACGTTGATGTGCGCCCTGCTGATCACCCTTTATCTGCTGATGTTATGGCGTCAGCGCCGCCGGAGCTCTGCTTATGAAAACTAAACTGCGGCGGGTGTTGCGCTATGCTGCGGCGCTGCTGGTGGCGATCAGCATCCTGGCCCCTATGGGCTGGCTGTTCCTGATGAGTGTCAGTTCGGCCAGCGATCTGTCGCGCGTTCCGCTGGAGTGGCTGCCACGGCAGTGGGATTTCAGCCGCTATCACGGATTGGTTTCGCTGGCCCCTGACCAGCCGGGCAACATCTTTCTGCACGCGCTGGGTAACAGTCTGCTGGTCGCCAGTGTGGCGACAGCCATCTCGCTGCTGCTGGCGATTCCGGCGGCCTTCAGCTTCTCACGTTACGCGGGTCGCGACGGCTGGCTGTTTGGCGCACTGGCGATATACATGGTGCCGCCGGTCGCCTTTGTGCTGCCGCTCTACTTCCTGCTGCAGCAATTGGATCTACTCAATACCCGGCCAGGCCTGGTGATCGTCTACTGCTCGCTGATCCTGCCGTTCCTGACCTGGATGCTGAAGAACCAGTTTGATTCGCTGCCGCGTGACATTGAACAGGCTGCGCGCCTTGATGGTCTGCGTTTCTGGCAGGTGCTGCTGCGTATAACCCTGCCGCTGGCAAAGCCGGTGCTGGGCGCGGCTGCACTGTTTGGCTGGCTGCTGGCGTGGGATGAATTTTTCTATGCGCTGCTGTTTACCAGCAATATTGCGGCCCAGACGCTGCCGGTCGCCATTGCTGGCTTTACCGCCGGACGGGCCACCGATGACGGGCTGATCGCCGCGATCGGCATTCTGGCCTCGGTGCCGCCACTGTTTATCGCCATCTGGCTGCAGAAGACGCTGGTTAGCGGTCTGGCCAGCGGCGGAAGTAAGGGATAACGATGCTAAACACGACTTCATCCACGCTTTACGTAGTGGGCAATATTAATGTGGATTTGATCATGGGCACGCTCAGCGACTGGCCACAGCGCGGTACCGAAGTGATGCTACAACACAGCGAGCTGCGTCCGGGTGGTTCCGCCGGTAACTGTGCGCTGGCGCTGGAAGCGATGCAGGTGCCGCACCGTGCCATCGCCAACCAGGGCAATGATGGATTCAGTCAGTGGCTCGCCGGTCACTTTCCGCATAGTGCGGCGCACTGGCCGCGTTATGCCTGCGAAACCTCGCTGACGGTGGGCGTGACGCATCCTGACAACGAGCGCTCATTTATCAGCAATTTTGGACACATCACGCAAATGACGGCTGAGGATGTGCTGAAACAGCTGCCCGCACAGGCCACACCGGGCGATATTGTGCTGCTGTGCGGAACCTTTCTCTGTCTGGAACTCTATCAGGCCTATCCGAGGCTGCTGGCGGCGTTACAGCAACGTGGATTTACGGTAGCGGTCGATACTGGCTGGCCGCCCGCAGGCTGGAGCGACGATCTTCGCCACCAGGTTCATCGCTGGTTAGCCGATTGCGACTGGCTGTTGCTAAACGAGGTCGAAACGCGCGGCCTGGCCAACGATAACTCACTGGAACAGAGCGCGGCGCAACTGGCATCCCGGCTCAGTGGACGCGGTGGCTGTGTAGTGAAAAGCGGCGCAGACGGCGCGCGACTGTGGTCTGCCACTCAGACGCTGCACGTGGCGGCACAACCGGTGACGGTGGTCGATACCATCGGTGCCGGAGACAGCTTCAATGCCGGATTTCTGGCGGCGTTGCTCTACCGTCACGCGGCGTCGACGGCGCTGCGCTGGGGAATTGAGGTCGCTTCACAGGCGATCAGCAGCTCGCCGCGCCGCTATCCCGGCTGGCAACAACTCCAACTTTCAAACGAGGTGCGCTAATTATGGCCAGTGTTGAACTTGTACAGGTGGCGAAGCGCTACGGTAAGCAGAGTGTGCTGCACCCGCTGGACTTAACCATTCCCGATGGCAGCTTTACCGTGCTGGTCGGTCCTTCTGGCTGTGGTAAATCGACGCTGTTGCGCTTACTGGCGGGTCTGGATAGCGTCTCTGACGGCGCGATCATGCTTGATAAAAAACGCATCAACGATCTCGATCCCGCCGACCGCGATATCGCAATGGTGTTTCAGAGCTATGCGCTCTACCCGCACCTGACGGTCGCCGAGAACCTGGCGTTTCATATGCAGGTCAAAAAGGTGGCGCGCGACGAGCAGAAGAGCAAGATTGCCCGCATTGCCGGGATTCTCGGCATCGGCCAGCTGTTGCAGCGGTATCCGCGGGCGCTCTCGGGCGGCCAGCGGCAACGCGTGGCGATGGGACGTGCAATGGTGCGCAATCCGCAGGTGTTCCTGTTCGATGAACCGCTCTCCAACCTTGATGCCCAGTTACGCATGGAGCTGCGTGCCGAGATCAAATCGCTGCATCAGCGCTTTAAAACCACCATGGTGTATGTGACGCACGATCAGGTCGAGGCGATGACGCTGGCCGATCAGATTGTGGTGATGAAAGATGGCGTTATCGTGCAACAGGGCGCGCCGCTGGCGATCTACGATCGTCCGGTGAATACCTTTGTGGCCCGGTTTATCGGTTCGCCGCCGATGAATCTGCTGGATGCGCAGTTCCAGCCGCGTGACGGCGAGCCGGGCGTGCTCTGTGGTCAGCAGTGGCTGCCGCTGCCGTCACGCTGGCACCGTGCGGCGCGTGAGCAGGCGGACCAGCCGGTGACGCTGGGCGTTCGCCCTCATGACCTGATCAGCGCGCCCGATGGACAACCGGCTGATGTCGGTATCGTCGAAATTACTGGTGAATCGACACTGTTACATCTGAACTGGCAGGGTTTTGCCCTGCATATGCAGCTGAGCGGGCGCAGTGACGCGACGCCGGGCGGTACGCTGCCGGTGACTGTAAATCCCGACAAGATGCACCTGTTCGATGCGCACAGCGGTGAGCGCCTGATCGAACAGTAACCCACAAAAAAACCGCCATCAGCGTAATGCTGATCAGCCAGGGTTAAATGTGCAAAGGCTGTCACGGTCAAATGTGGCAGCTTTTTTTTGGGCGAGCGTGCCGGAGTGCGGGCCTGAGCACCTCTGCTGCTGCCTGGCCGTCCTCTCGCCTCAGCGCTGCGGATAGCCCTTTCAGCAGCAGAGGCGCTCAGGCCTCTATCATCGTGCCCTTTTTAACAATACACACTGTGAAGTTTCAGAGCGGCACCAGACTGCGTTATCACCTGCCGCTTAACTGACTGGCATTACGCCATCGGCGGGTTTTTCTCTTATCAGACACCCAGGCGGGTTAAGCCAGGTGGAACTGCTCGACCGTCTGCGCCAGCTGCTGCGCCTGGTCTTCCAGCGAACTGGCCGCAGCCGACATCTGCTGGACCAGCGCGGCGTTCTGCTGGGTCGTGCCATCCATTTCGTTAACCGCAATCGTCACCTGGGTAATGCCGCGCGCCTGCTCATCAGAGGCGGAAACGATCTCCCCAATAATGCCCTGCACTGAATTGACCGCCTGTGTCATCTCCTGCATGGTCTTACCGGCATCATTCACCAGCCTGACCCCGCTTTCGACCCGCACGCTTGACTCTTCAATCAGCGCGGCGATCTCTTTCACCGCACTGGCGCTGCGCTGCGCCAGGTTACGGACTTCAGATGCCACCACCGCAAAGCCGCGTCCCTGCTCACCCGCGCGCGCGGCTTCTACCGCGGCATTGAGCGCCAGAATGTTGGTCTGGAAGGCGATGCTGTTGATCATGGTGGTGATGTCGCCGATCTTTTTCGAACTGTCATCGATCTGCGCCATCGTCTGCACCACCTGGCCCACCAGCGTGGCACCGCGACTGGCGATATGAGTGGCATTTTCTGTCAGGCTGGTTGCCTGCTGAGCGTTATCGGCGTTGAGGCGGATGGTGGCGCTGATCTGCTCCATACTGGCTGCGGTCTGTTCCAGTGCGGCTGCCTGCTGCTCGGTACGGGATGCCAGGTTAAGGTTGCCGCTGGCAATTTCGCCCGCGCCCTGACGCACCGATTCACTGGCATCTTTAATCTGGCCGACAATACCCCGCAGCTGGCTTTGCATCGTCTGTAAGGCGAAGAACAGGCTGCTGCGGTCGTCGGCTTTGACCGCAATCGCATTGTCGAGCTTGCCCTCCGCCACGGCCAGCGCAATTTTGGCCGCTTCGGCCGGCTCGCCACCAATCGGGCGTAGCACTTTACGGCTGAACAACATGCCCAGCACCGCGCCGACCAGCAGAATGCTGACCACCATCAGGCCAATGGCCCAGCTGAGCTGCCGGTTAGCGGCGGCCATCACCTGACTCACCGGCGCCACCACCCCGAGATACCAGGGTTTATCGCTGTCGCCAATCACCACCGGTTGCCAGGTCACTAACGCCTCTTCACCCAGCACCGCATCAAAATGCTGCATCACCCGTGAACTGAAGTGATCGCTTTCCCCTTTCCACGGCTTGCCCGCCTCCTCTTTCACCGGTGAAGAGACGACCTTTCCGCCATTCGAAAGCAGCAGTGCATAGCCGCTGCCCTGCCAGGGTTTGATCTGATTAACTTTCTGTTGCAGCGAAGCCAGTGAAATGTCGGAGGTCACAATGGCTTTTAAGGTGCCCTTATCGATGATCGCCGCCGCCACCGAGGTTAACAAGGTGGGTACGCCGTTATAGGCGTAGCTGTAAGGCTCGATCAGGGTATCTTTTTTCGACTGCTGCGGTATCTGGTAGTAGTCACCCTGGCCCGGAGTCAGGATGGAGAGCAGCGGATGCATGGCGTAATGACCGGCCTGATCGCGATCCACAAACCAGGCGTAGCGACCCTGCGGGGCCTGTCCCGGCTGGTTAACAAATTCGGCATCGCGACCGTCGAAGGCGTTTGGTTCGAAGATGACTGACATCGACAGATATCAGGATTGGCGCGCAGTGAATATTCCATGATCTTATCGACCACTTTACGATCCGTAATGCCTGCCTGCGGTAAGGCGATCAGGCTTTGTCCCAGATGGCTGGCCACATCGCGCGCATGACTCAGCTCCTGTTGCACCTGTAAGCCGCGGCTTTGCGCGATTTGCTGCAGATATTTTTCCGCCAGCGCCTTCTGCTCTTTACCGGACTGCCAGCTCAGAACACCGATCGTCACGCTAAATCCCAGCATAATGGTCAGGCCGCCGGTAATAAGCATCTGCGCCCGGGTACTCATCTTCTTTTTATCGTTTAACTGACTGGCCATATTGGTTCCCCTGGAATTTACCTTTTTGCGACCTCCTTGTGGTTTACGTGCTCCTGAGATCATCTATCGGCGCCGTTTTTTTGAACTTTAACGGCGGCTTCGGGAACGTCAGATGAGATAAAGCCGGCGAAGTTGATCCTCAAAGGGTTCTGACTTCAGCAATGAATCCGCTTTTTTTGATCTGCAGCAATATCGGCCGACGCAACTACTGTCAGTTTATGTAAACAGACGTTGTCGTCCCTTATCATCGTGGAGAGAAATCAATGGCCGGTAAACTTGGATTAGCAGGCGGAATGATTATCTGGTTAGCGTATGTTGCCTGGATCGTGCATTACTATTCAGACACCTTTTTGCAGTTCTCCCGCTAAACAGACAGGACCTTCGGGTCCTGTTTTCTTTTCTGCATGACTCCCGCATCGATTGTCTTCTGAGCCAAAAATTCGCTACTATTGACTCATTATGTGAGCCGATTAAAAGATGCTATTCGGCTCATTCACCCGAAAATGAGCCGAATATGACCACAGAATGGATCTGGCAACAGGCCGACTGGCCACAGTTCTACTGGCAGGAGGCTGTGCTGCTGCCTCGCCTGCGGCAGCTGCAACAGCAGCGAGGCGTACTGCTGGGCCGGGCCAGCCTGCAGGTCAGTGATGAACAGCAAACGCTCGATACTCTGCTCAGCAATATCCTCTCCTCATCCGCCATTGAAGAAGAGCGGGTAAACGTACAGTCGGTACGTTCATCTCTGGCGCGCCGCTTAGGCGTGACCGAACAACAGCCTTATCCGGTTTCGGATCGATCGGAGGGACTGGCGGCGATGATGCTGGATGCCATTAACAACCGCAGCCAGCCGCTCACGCTGGCGCGTCTTTACCAATGGCATCGCTGGCTGTTTCCTGCCGATGAGTGGTCGGTGCAGCGTCTGAGCGTCGGTACCCTACGCGGCAGTGAGCCAATGCAGGTGATCTCCGGACGGATCGATCGCCCAACGGTGCATTTTGAAGCGCCGCCGCGCAGTGGACTGGAGCCACAGCTGACGCAGTTTATTGACTGGTTTAACCGCAGCGAGCAGGACGTCATGCTGGACCCGCTGCTGCGCGCCGCCATCTGCCATCTCTGGTTTGTTACCCTGCACCCGTTTGATGACGGTAATGGCCGTATCACCCGCGCTTTAACCGATCTGGCACTGGCGCAGGCGGACAGTCAAAGCATCCGGCTCTATGCCATGTCACCGGCGATTCTGGCGCATCGGGCGGACTATTACCGCATTCTGGAGCGGACGCAGAAAGGTGGACTGGATATCACCGACTGGCTGATTTGGTTCCTCGATATGCTGGATGAGAGCCTGCAACAGGCGATGAACAGCATCGCCCGCACCCAGATCAGGGCGCGCTTCTGGCTACAGCATCGGGAACGCTCTCTGAGCAAAGAGCAGATAAAAGTACTGAACCGGTTGTTAGACGGCGGCGAACAGGGTTTTGAACAGGGGATCAGCGCCAGTCAGTATCAGAAGGTGGCGAAAGTGAGTAAGGCGACGGCGACACGTCATTTAGCCGATCTGCTGGAGAAAGGCTGTCTTTACCGGCTGGAAGGCGGCGGACGCAGTACGCGCTATCAGGTGAAAACAGACTGAGAGAATGATGCGCGCGCTCAGCCAGTAAAATAACCACGCCGGAAATGGCTTCCGGCGTGACGGGGATCAGGCTGCTTTCACCGCGCGCACTTTCTTGCTGCTGGCGGTTTCTGCTTCGGCGGCGTCATCAGAACGCTCCGACACCGTTTCAGGCTGACCGGCAGTGGCGGCCACAGGCTCAGGCAGTTTGCTGGTGCGGAGAATATGCTGCACGGCATCTTTCTGCTCAGCGATCAGCAAGCCCAGCGTTTCTGCCTGCGTCTCATCCAGTGCGGGTTGATGCTGTAACAGCCAGTCGGTGAAGGCTTCGGCCATATCGAGCATTTTGTCGTAGGCATCGGCCTCTTTCTTGTTGGCAAACGTCATCTTCTCTTCACCCTTTCTGACTACTACAAATTTTGTTTCGACAGCCATGTTTTTGCCCTCAGATACTGTGTATACATACAGTATATCACGACGTTGATGCTTTTCCAGCAGAGAATAGAGTTTATCGGTTGTACGCCGCATAACCTTAACCGGGCGCAGGTTTTCGGGTGAAACCGCGTCGCCGGTTACACCTGAAGCTCCTCAAGAAAATCGGCCAGCGCTTTGCGCGGGTCATCCTCTTCCGAGACGATCATCTCGATGCCCCACTGCCCCAGTACCTCTTTTGCCACCGGATTATTGCGGTTGGTAAACAGATAGGACTTGGGACGCGCGGTGGCCAGCCCGGTACGGCCCCACATTTTCGTCAGGCGGTAGAACAGCAGACGAATATTAAAATCGCTGATGCTGTAGCCAACAAACAGCACCGAATTGCCCATCACGTCATGGGTCAGTTTGATGTCGAGCGGTGAATCAAAATAGAGCCGTTCAAAGTAGCTGCTTTCATCGAGCACGATAGAGGTATCGTCATCGAAATCACCGTGCAGCTTGATGATGTGGCGCTTATCTTCGGTCAGCGACACCAGGTCGGCGGCATTGGCCACTTTGTAGTAGGGAACGCCATGCGCATCGTGCGCCGCTTCCAGCCAGCGATCGTAATTGGTGGTGTAGATACGCGAGAAGTTGCCCTGGGTAATCATGGTGTGAATTTCTGACGTCCGGACATCAATATCCGGGCGGTGCCATTCGCGATCCATCCAGCTGCGCAGCGGGCCGAGTGACCCTTTCTTCTGTTTGTAATATTCCGCCAGCGACAGGTGGGTACCGTAGGTATTGAAGATTTTAGGATCGTAGCCCAGCTCATTGGCGAGATGGGCAATCAGCTCATGCCACTCCGGCAGGCCAAGGTTGCGTGAGATGCCCGCACCGGCAAACAGAATCAGCTTACCAGAGTCATAGGCACGTTTAAGTTCTGGTTTCATGCAACACTCCGGGCCGTTTTCAAAAAGGTGGCGAAGCGATCGAGCGCGATGCGCCGCATGGAGATCTCATTCTTGAGCTCGCCCATTTCGGCGAAGGTCTGATCGTAGCCTTCCGGGATAAAGACGCAGTCCCACTGAAAGCCGCGGGTACCGGCAGGCTCGGCGGCGATGGTGCCGCGCAGTTCACCTGAAAACTGGTACATCTTGCGGCCATCACAGTAGCCGAGTACGGTTTTTGCCGTCACGGCCTGGCTGTCGAGTCCCTGAACCAGGGCAGTAAAGCGTTCTGCATCCAGCCGGTTCCAGAAAATGCGGGTCAGCCCGGCAGGCAGGCCATTGAGGCCGTCGAGATAGAGTCCGGTATGCTCGACGAAGAGCGGTCGCCCAATCAGTGAAAAGGCTTTGGTCAGTTTATCGCGCACCAGATCGAGTTCATTTTCAGTCTGGATCTCTTCGATGCGACGGGAGATGGGCAACACTTCGACTCCGACAGGTTCGAGGATTTTGCGCACCTCCGCCAGCTTTTGCTCATTGGCAGAAAGGAATCTGATTTTCATGGGGCTTCCAGGTTAATTGCTCCGCCGCGCGCTGAATCGACAGGCGGGCAGGATAGATCACTAACGCTGGAGAGTGTAGCGCAATTCCGGGGTCGATCGCCGTGACAACGGTTCTGTGGCGTGGAAGGTAACGCTGAATAAACGGCGCCGAAGCGCCTGAGAGGCATCAGTACTGAATGCCAGGAGGATTGACCGTGGAGTGGGCAATGGCTTCATCCTGTTCACCCCAGCGCGTCAGCACCTGCTGATACTGCCCGCCGCGAATGGCACCATCGATGGCGGCCTGCAGGGCCGGAGCCAGCCCATTGCCCTTTTTGGTGGTGACCGCCACCCAGGCGCGAAACGGCCCGCTGCCGACCAGCTTTGTCTGGCCGCGTGACGCCACTTTCCAGGCTGCCATCGAGTGCGGACCGAACATCGCATCGGCCCGTCCCGACAGCAGCGAAAGCGTGGCTGAGGCGTCATCGGTCAGATAGATCGGCGTCACCGCAGGCAGCCCTTTCGCCTGGTTTTGCTCATCCCAGCTCAGCAGGATACGCTCCTGATTGGTGCCGGAGGCCACGATGATGCGCTTACCGGCGATGTCAGCGGGCGCGTTGATCGTGGTGATTTTGCTGTCACTTTTCACCGAAAAGGCGTGGTTATCGGCGCGATAGGTGGCGAAATCAAACTTCTTTTTACGCTCTTCGGTCACCGCGATATTGAACATCGCCACATCGTAACGGCCCGCGCTAATGCCGAGCGGCCAGTCTTCCCACGAAGCGGGCACCAGCTTCAGCTTTAATCCCAGACTGTCGGCCAGCAGCCGGGCAATGTCGGGATCGCTGCCAATGCGTGAGACATTATCCGACCCCAGCAGCGACAGCGGTGGTGAGTTGGTGGCGGAAGTCGCCACCGTCAGGGTTCCCGGTTCAATAAAAGCAAAGCTGGCCGGAATTTTAGCGATCGCCGCCGGATTGGCGGGCGCATGAATCGGCGTCTCATTTTGCCGGGTATCACGCTGTTCAGCGGCGGAAACCCCCAGCGGCGACAGCAGCGACAAAAGTAGCAATGACAGAGGGGTCAGCTTCATCGTCATCCTCACAGTACGCGCGCCAGGAAGCGTCGGGTTCGCTCATGACGCGGATTGTTCAGCACCTGCGTGGTGCTGCCCTGCTCAACGATCCGACCATCGACCATAAACACCACGTTATCCGCCACTTCGCGGGCAAAGCCGATCTCGTGAGTGACGATCACCAGCGTGGTGCCGGAACGCGCCAGCTTCTTAATCACGTCGAGCACCTCGCCGACCAGTTCCGGATCGAGCGCCGAGGTCGGTTCATCAAACAGCATCACCCGGGGATTGAGCATCAGGGCGCGGGCGATGGCGATACGCTGCTGCTGACCGCCCGACAGATGGCGCGGCCAGGCGTCAGCTTTATGCCGCAGGCCAACAATATCCAGCAGTTCACCGGCGCGCTGTATCGCTGCCGCTTTGGTGAGCTGGCGATGGGCAATCGGTGCCTCAATCAGGTTGTCCAGCACGCTGAGGTGCGGGAACAGATTGAAATTCTGAAACACATAGCCGACGTTGATGCGCTGACGCAGGATCGCCTGCTCTTTCAGTTCATAGAGCTTATCGCCGCGTTGCTGATAGCCTATGTAATCGCCATCGATCTGGATAAACCCTTCATCTACCCGCTCCAGATGGTTGATGGTGCGCAACAGCGTTGATTTGCCGGAGCCGGAAGGGCCGAGGATCACCGTCACCGATCCCGGCGCCAGCGACAAAGAAACCCCATCCAGCGCTTTATGTTTGCCAAAACTTTTACTGACGCCGGTAATGCTGATGGCACCGGTGGTGTGTGATGTGCGGTAATCAATGGCTTCGGACATGGCTGATCTCCTCGGTTGGATTAAGCGGCGTAACGCGGTTGCGCCACTGCCGCCAGCGCGACGGCTGCGGCTCACGGGTCACGCTGCGGGCCAGCCAGCGTTCAACGCTGTGCTGAATCACCGACAGTACGGTGGTAATAATCAGATACCAGGCGGCACCGACCATCAGCAGCGGGATCACTTCCTGGTTGCGGTTGTAGATCATCTGGATGGTGTAAAACAGCTCCGGCATCGCCAGCACGTAAACCATCGCCGTGCCCTTCGCCAGGCTGATGATTTCGTTAAAGGCGGTGGGAATGATGGCGCGTAACGCCTGCGGCAGAATGATGCGGAAGGTGCGACGGGTTGCCGACAGCCCCAGCGCGGAGGCGGCCTCAACCTGGCCATGATCCACACCCAGAATCCCGCCGCGAATGATCTCCGCGCTGTAAGCCGCCTGCACCAGCGTTAAGCCAATCACCGCCGCCGGAAACTGTCCCAGCACATTGATGGTCTGAAACGCTCCCCACGACAGCGTGGTAAAGGGGACCCCGATCGACAGGGTGTCGTAGAGATAAGAGAAGTTGTACAGGATGATCAGCACGACGATCAGCGGCAGCGAGCGGAACAGCCAGATATATCCCCAGGCCAGACTGCTCAGCAGCCATGACGATGAGAGGCGGGCCAGCGCCAGCAGGCCGCCAAAAATCAGGCTGAATACCGTGCCGAGCAGCGTCAGCAGCAGCGTCTGCCCCAGCCCATGCAGGATCACCGGGTCGAAGAACCAGCGGGCAAATACGCCCCATTCCCAGCGCGGATTAAACGCGACCGACTGAATGACGCCAGCCAGAATAAACAGGGCGACGATCGCGCCAAGGGTGCGGGCCGGATAACGCGCGGGCACCACCTGCAGATGTTGATGCTTGCTCATGATCTCTCCTTAACTCGCCTGTGCAACGTCCTGCACGCCGATCACTTTAATAAAACGCAGTCGGCCATCGTGTGGCGGCGCTCCGTAGCGTTCGAGATCGCCGCTGAGATCAAACTGCGGCTGATAGCCGTGGCCGGTATAAAGCCGTACCGCCTCCGGCTGACGAAAACCGGTAGTAAGAAACAGCCGCTGATAGCCCGCCCGCAGCGCACGCCGCTCCAGCTCCTGCAACACCACCAGCGCCAGCCCCTGACGCCGCAAATCACTGCGGGTCCAGATGCGTTTCAGCTCCGCAGTCTGCGGGTCATAAGGTTTGTAAGCACCCATCGCGATGATCTCGCCGTCGCGCTCCAGCACGATGAATAATCCCTGCGGCGGCAGATACCACTCGGTGAGCTCCTGCTCCTTATGGCGGGCAAAATAGTCGCCGTAACGGGCGGCGTATTCACCGAACAGGCCGGTCAGAATCGGTTGCAGTTCCGGGGCTTCCGGCGAAACTTCACGAAATATGGCTTCACTCATCGTCTGCTCCTTAATCGCCCAGTCCGGCCGGGTTAATTTCGGAACGATCAATGCGCTCCACGCCTTCGCCCCAGCGGTTCAGCACCTGCTGGTAATCGCCGTTTTTCATCACGCCGTTGAGCGCGGTACTGATCGGTTCAGCCAGGCCGCTGCCTTTTTTCACCGTTACCGCAATGTGTGCCGCTTTTGGCCAGCCGCCATCGACACTGCCCACCAGCCGGGTTTTGCCATTAAGCGCCGCTTTCCATGCGCCAATCACGTTAGGGCCGAACCAGGCGTCGGCCCGGCCGGCCTGCAGCGCCAGCGTCTGGGCGGCATCATCTTTGGTATAGATCGGGGTAAATGCTTTCAGCCCTTTCGCCTGGTTCTCTTTATCCCACGCCAGCAGGATCGCTTCCTGATTGGTGCCGGAGCCGACGATGAGGCGTAGTCCGGCAATATCTTCGGCTTTGGTCAGTGATTTAATCGGGCTGCTGGTTTTGACGTAGAAACCGAGAGAATCTTTGCGGTAGGTGGCGAAATCGAACTTCTCTTTACGATCTTTGGTGACGGTGATGTTAGAGATCGCCGCGTCATATTTGCCGGAGGCGACGCCCAGCGGCCAGTCCTCCCAGGAGGTCGGCACAATGTTGAGCTTCAGGCCGAGGCTGTCAGCCACCAGGCGGGCGATATCGACTTCGCTGCCGAGCAAGGTTTTGTTGTCATCAGAGAAGACCGTCAGCGGCGGGGAGTTTTGCGCCGCGACCGCCACGGTAAATGAACCCGGCACCGCAAAGCGATGTCCGGCCGGCAACTGCGCGACCGCCTGCGGATTTTTCACGCTGTGAATCGGCGCTTTGTTGGCGTCGAGGCTGACCCGCTGGCCGTTGTAGGCCACGCTGGTGCCGTCTGCCAGGGCGCTGCCGCTGGCGGCAAGCATAATCAGGGCGATGAGTTTTTTATTTTTTTGCATAGCACAGGCTCTTATTGTGAGGTGAACTGATTTACCGGCGGCTTCAGGTCGAAACTGTCGCGCAGGGTTTTCCCTGGATAGTCGCGGCGGCTCAGGCCGCGCGCCTGCAAAATCGGCACTACGCGGTCAACAAAGCGCTCAAAGGTATCTGGCGTGCCGCCATTGATGATGAAGCCATCGGTGGCCGCGGTTTCAAACCAAAGTTGCAGGCCATCTGCCACCTGCTCGGGCGTGCCGTGGAACAGCGGACGAGGCGTTGCGGCTTCCAGCGCAGCCTGCCGCAGCGTATGGCCGTGCTCGCGCGCTTTGCGTTTGATCTCATCAGTGGTGCTGCGGAAACTGTTCTGCCCGATATCACCAAGGTCGGGAAAGGGCTGATCCAGCGGATACCGGGAAAAGTCGTGATGGTCGAAGAAGCGGCCAAGGTAGTTGAGTGCATCATTAATCGATACCAGCGCCGCGGTGGTCTGGTACTGACGCTCAACGTCTTCCGCATCATCGCCAACAATCACGCTCACGCCCTGAAAGATGTGCAGATCCTCTGGCTGACGGCCATTCGCCACCAGCTGCTGTTTAACATCACGGTAAAAGGCCTGTGCCTCTTCACGCGTTGGCTGGTGGGTGAAAATGGCATCGGCATGGCGGGCGGCCAGCTTTTTGCCGTCTTCTGAAGCACCGGCCTGGAAGATAATCGGACGGCCCTGCGGGGTGCGCGAGATGTTAAGCGGGCCCTGCACCTGAAAGAAATCACCGTGATGATTCAGCGTATGCAGCTTCGCCGGATCGAAAAACTGGCCGCTCTGCTTGTCGCGCACAAAGGCGTCCGGCTCCCATGAATCCCACAATCCTTTCACCACCTGCAGGTATTCGTCGGCGATGCGATAGCGCAGCGCGTGCTCCGGATGCTGCTGACGCGAGAAGTTTTTAGCCGAGCCTTCCAGCGGCGAAGTCACCACGTTCCAGCCGGCACGGCCACCGCTGAGATGATCGAGGCTGGCAAACTGACGCGCCACGGTGAAGGGTTCGCTGTAGGAGGTTGAAACGGTACCGACCAGCCCAAGATGTTCTGTCACACCCGCCAGCGCCGACAGCAGCGTCAGGGGTTCGAAGCGGTTGAGAAAGTGTGGGATCGACTTTTCATTGATGTATAAGCCGTCGGCGACGAACAGAAAATCGAGCTTGCCCTGCTCCGCTTTGCGGGCAATTTTTCGGGCGTAATCGAAGCTGATGCTGGCATCGGCCTGGGCAGCCGGATGACGCCAGGCGGACATGTTTCCCGAGGCGCCGTGCAGCATAGTGCCCAGCCGAAGTTGTCTTGTGCTCATGATGTTCTCTCTTTTTTTAGTCAAAGCGGTGCCTGAACGGCGGTCATGACGACCGCCGCAGTGGGATATCAGCAGATAACAATCAGGTCAGAATGGCTTCCCGACATCGCGCGTTAAGCTGTTGCAACGCCTGTTGGGCCAGTTGCGCAAAGTAGTCCGCCGCGGGGGCGATCAGCGCTTCATCGGGGTTAAAGCTGGCGTGGTGCAGGCCATAATCGCTGGCGCTGCCGATGCTGACGAAGACGCCAGGCACCTGTTGTAAATAGAAGGCGAAATCTTCGCCCAGCAGATGCAGTCCGGCGGGCTGCACCCGGTAGCCGAGCTGTTGCGCCACGTCACTGCTGAACTGCGCCCAGTCGGGATCGTTGACCAGCACCGGCGGACCCGGATGCCAGCTCAGCGTCGCCTCTGCGCCACTGGCCTGGGCAAAGTTTTCCACCAGCGTGCGCACCCGCTGTTCCAGCTCGGCCCGCAGCTGGAGATCGTGTGTACGGGCTGTGCCGCCAAACTCCACGCCGCCGGGCAGTACATTCCAGGTTTTCCCGCCGTCAATCCGGGTAATGCTCATGACCAGACTGTCGAGCGCGCTGAAGCTGCGGCTGGTGAGACCCTGTAAGGCCTGAATGATCTGGCTGGCGACCACGATGCTGTCGACGCCCTGTTCCGGGTGCGCGGCATGAGCGCCTTTACCGGTGACGCGAATAATAAATTTATCGGTGTTGGCGTAGAACGCGCCGCTGCGGGTGGCGAAGGTGCCGACCGGTAACGCTGGTTCATTGTGCATACCAAAAATGGCCTGCACCTCATCCAGCACGCCTGCGGCGATAAATTGCCGTGCGCCACGGGCGATCTCTTCGGCGGGCTGGAACAGAATGCGTACCCGTCCCGCCAGTTGCGGCTCACTGGCTTTAAGCTGGAGCGCCGCGCCTAACATCACCGCGCTGTGCAGATCGTGGCCGCAGGCGTGCATCACGCCGGGATGACGTGAATGAAAGCGTACGCCACTCGCCTCGTGAATCGGCAGGGCATCAATATCCGCCCGCAGTGCGATCACCGCATCACCCTGTCCAATCTCCGCCACGACGCCGGTTTCAAGCGGATAATCAGACAGCCGGATACCGGCTTCCTGCAGCCAGCGACGCAGCCGTTCCGTGGTGGCAAACTCCTGGCCCGACAGCTCCGGCCAGGTATGCAGCTCGCGCCGCCATTCGATCAGTTGTGATGCATTCGGCTTCATGATGACTCTCCGCTCAGGGCGATCAGGCTGCGACCAGATGATGCGTGGCCAGCAATGCCAGCGAATGGTGGCGTGCGACTGGCTCGGCGATCGGCGTATCAATAATAAACTCGTCGATACCAAAGTTATGATGCAGGGCATCGAGCTGGGCATGGACCTGTGCTGCGGTCCCTTTCAGCAACGATGGTGTGCGCGGCTCTATCTGATAATCACGGTAGCCGCCCTGACGTACATAACGTTCGGCCTGTTCCAGGCTGGCGACATTCACGCCCGGACCATCTTTCACCGACACATGATAATGGCGAAGCGAAGAGACCAGCAGATCCGCGCCGGCGGGTGAATCGGCCACCACCACCTGAACCGCCACCAGCGCCCGCTGGCCGTTGCTCAGGCGTGAATAGGTGCTGAGCACCTGCTCAAGTAACTGGCGATCACCATTCAGATGGGCGGCGAACACCAGCTGCCAGCCGAGACTCGCGGCCAGTCGGGCGCTTTCTTCACTGGCACCCAGCAGGAAACGGTTCACTGGCCGTGGCGGCAACGGTGTGGCCTGTAGCCGTTCATCGTCATCGTGACTGTTGCGGTCGGGTTGCAGCCAGTTATCCAGCAGTTGCAGCTGCTCGGCAAAACTGCCCTTCTCTGACGGCTGCACGCCCAGCTGAAGCGCACGGGTCGAAAGCGGTAATCCGCCCGGCGCTTTGCCGATGCCTAAATCGACGCGGCCCGGTGCCAGTGACGCCAGCAGATTGAAATTTTCCGCCACCTTGTAGGGACTGTAATGCTGAAGCATCACCCCGCCCGATCCGACGCGAATATGTCGGGTCTGGGCAATGATCCAGGCAATTAACAGTTCCGGTGACGGACTGGCCAGCTGCGCGGTGTTGTGATGTTCCGCCAGCCAGAAGCGGTGATAACCCCACTCCTCCGCCTGCTGCGCCAGTTGCAGCGTGCGCTGCAGCGCGGCGGCAGGCGATTCCCCCTCTGCAACGGGCGCTTTGTCTAACAGACTTAATCGATATGCCATTCACCTGATCCTTATTATTCCGGTTGCTGACCAGTGTGCGGCGGCTGTGTTATCAGGTAAAACATCATATTGTTTTATGGTTTTTTAATTTATTCATATCGGAAGAGATAGAGGCGAGTTAAATAATAATGAACTTTTAAAACATGGAGTTACATTTAATGATGGCGAGAATTTAAATGACGGGGGCTGTTTCGGGCTTAATCCAGATTAATCGGGAATGGTTTGCAGAAAAGCGTATTAAGCCCTCATCAGCTGAGGAGAAAGTTAATTTAGCCGCAAATATGAAGATCAGCAGAAATGTAGCTGTCAGAAAAGAGGCAGAAAAATGCCTGGCCGATCCGGGCTCTTAATCACCACGGCAGCTGAGCGTGCAGATATTTAATATTGCCTGCTTACCCGTTCGCGTGGTGGATGAGTGCGCCAGAGGAATTAAGCAGGTAATACGGCATGTTCAGCCCGATCTACGCCTTGCCATTAAAGGCTTCGAACGGCAGATTAAACCGCGCTGCCAGACGCGCTTTATGTTTATCCGTTAAGGATCGTTGACCACGCAGAATACGGCTCACGTAAGAGCGCTGGCCAATTTCTTCAGTAAACGAGGATTGATTAAGGCCATACTGATCCATCAGTACTCGCAGTAACGCAACGCCCTGCGGCATTTTTGCAATGCGGGCGTTAAACTCAGCGAATTCAGGTGCATTATCTTCGTAACGGGCCACTTTATCAGCCAGCATATCAATTAGCGGGCTATCAGGTTGATGCTCTACCAGATACTCCACCAATTCCAGTGCCTGTTCATAATCCTTTTTCTGAGTGCTCCCTCCTAAAAAAGGAATAATTTCAATCAGTTGGTTGGTAGCCTGAATAGCTTCGGTAATCATTCTTTCTGCTCCCGATACTTCTTTATAAGCCTGTCGTATTCCGGATGCGTAACGATATGCTTGATGAAAATTTTGCTTCGCTCAAAATCAACGAAAAACATTATCCTCAGGTTATTACCGCCTGCATCAATTACCCACCATTTCTCCCGATATTTCATCCGGTCCAGGCTGGGAAATCGCTTTTTTAATGCGTCTGGCGACCTAAAATTTTCGCCTTTTAACACCAGATATATGGCATCCAATGCAGTGGCGTCGTTTGGAAACTCTGCTGCTTCCCTGAATGGCTCCCTTGAGATAACGTGCATGCTTCCCTCGCCTGTCCGGACTCAGTAAGCAGCGTATCGCATTTTCACTAAGTTTCCAACAAGGAAACATAGGGGTTAAATCATCGCAGCTGAGCCTGCCATTCTGCTTTCGCCATCCTTCATCTGATCTCTACCGCCACCGCAATAAAGGTGATATCAATCACATTTTCCATATTAGAAACATTTACAAATAAATTCCCACAACAAAAAGATTGAATGATAATGATTGACATTTACAATCTTGGCATAACAAAAAACAGCGATATACGCTGATTAAACCACAAATAAACTACGGAATTTCACATTTTACAGGCAAAAGTGCTATCCCGCGCTGCTGGCAGGGTTTTTGTCTGGTTAGTTAACGTAATGTTTACTGGAGCTTTTGAGCTGATGCCCACACTGACGGTTTTATGCCGGCAGCGTCAATTGGTTACAGCACAGGAACTCAACATGGTCTTACGCTCATCTGTTCAATCGGTACCTGACTCGTCTGATTTGCCTCCCGTCAGCGGTCCCGAAGCGTCACTGTTTAACGATCGGCAACTGGCAGCCTGGTCCCGGCAGACGCAGGAAGTGCTGACGCTGATGACCCGTACCCTCAGTCAGGTGGAAAAACCGTTCAGCGGTATTCTGCCCCATGAACTGGCTGCGGAATTTAGCGGCGTCAATCTGGATCAGCCCCTCGGCAATAACGACGCCGCGCTGGCGGAGCTGAACCAGCTCTATCTGCGCGACGCCGTCTGGTTTCACCACCCGAAATATCTGGCACACCTCAACTGTCCGGTTGTGCTTCCCTCACTGATGGCTGAGCAGATTATGGCGGCGGTCAACAGTTCGGTGGATACCTGGGACCAGAGCGCAGGCGGCACGCTGATTGAGCAAAAGGTGATTGACTGGACGCTGGCACGAATCGGCCTGCCCGCCGGGTCGGATGGCATTTTTACCAGTGGCGGAACCCAGTCCAATCTGATGGCGATGCTGCTGGCTCGCGATAGCTGGTGCGCTGCCCATCATGCCGGTCATTTGATCAAGCAGCGCGGTCTGCCTGAGAACGCCGCCCGATGGCGGGTATTGACCTCAAAACTGAGCCACTTCAGCATTCAGAAATCGATGGCGATTCTGGGGCTGGGCTATGACGCCGTCATTCCGGTCGATCACGATGCGCACTACCGGATGGATGCCCGACGGCTGGAACAGGAAATAGCCCGCTGTCACGCTGAAGGATTGATTCCGATTGCCGTAGTGGCGACCAGCGGCACCACAGATTTCGGCAGTATCGATCCGCTGAAAGACGTGGCGCAAATCTGCCAGCGTTATGGTCTGTGGATGCACGTTGATGCCGCCTACGGCTGTGGTCTGCTGGTTTCCGAACAGCATCGCGCCCGCCTGGGTGGCATTGAGCTGGCGGACTCCGTGACCGTGGATTATCACAAGTCATTCTTCCAGACGGTGAGCTGCGGCGCGTTTTTCGTACGCGACAGTCAGAATCTGAAACATGTCACCCACCACGCCGACTATCTCAATCCGCTCAGCGCCCAGCAGGAAGGCACGCCCAACCTGGTCAATAAAAGTATTCAGACCACCCGCCGCTTCGATGCGCTGAAAATGTGGCTGACGCTGCGCGTGATGGGACCGGCGGCGCTGGGCGAGGCTTTCGATAGCCTGCTGCGGCTGACCCAAACCGCCCATCGCTTGCTAAGCGCACATCCGGCAATCGAGGTGCTGCACGCGCCGGAGCTGACTACGCAGATCTTTCGTTATCTGCCCAGAGCGGGCATCAGCGATAGCCAGCTTGATGAGGTCAACGCCGCCATCCGTAAAGCGCTGTTCCGCTCCGGCAATGCGGTGATTGCCGGTACCAAAGTTGACGGCCGGCAATACCTGAAATTCACCCTGCTTAACCCCACCACTACCGCCGCCGATATTGAAGACGTTATCGGCCTGATTGCGCACTATGGCCGTGAACATCTGCGGGCATCGGCGCTGAATGCGGCTAATCAGTGAGAGCGCCAACATGAATAACACCATTTATGATTTTATCGGTATTGGCATCGGCCCGTTTAACCTGAGCCTGGCGTGCCTGAGTGAGCCGGTTGAGGGACTGAATGGACTGTTCCTTGATGAGAATCCGGGGTTTGACTGGCACACCGGCATGATGCTGGAAAGCGCCCATCTGCAGACGCCGTTTATGGCGGATCTGGTCACGCTGGCCGATCCTACCAGTCCCTACAGCCTGCTTAACTATATGAAGCAAAAGGGCAAGATCTACTCGTTTTACATCCGCGAGGACTTCTTCCTGATGCGCAAAGAGTATAACCAGTACTGCCAGTGGGCCAGCACGAAACTCAGTAATCTGCGCTGGAACAGTCACGTTGATGATGTCCGCTACGATGAGGCGAGCGGTGCCTACCGTCTCAGCGTGACCGATACCGTCAGCGGCAAGACGCAGCAGTGGCTGGCGCGCCATCTGATCCTTGGCACCGGCCCTACCGCCTGGATGCCGGAATGCAGCGCGCCGCATCGCGCGCGCCTGACCCACTCCAGCGAATATCTGCGTAACAAAGCCAGGTTACAGAACCAGCGTTCGATCACCGTGTTAGGCAGCGGGCAGAGCGCAGCGGAAATTTACTACGATCTGCTGGGTGACATTGACCGCTTCGGCTATCAGCTTAACTGGATCACCCGCGCGCCGCGTTTCTACCCGCTGGAATACACCAAGCTGACGCTGGAGATGACCTCGCCCGAATGGGTCGATTATTTCCACAACCTGCCGGCTGAACGACGCGATGAACTGAACGCCAACCATAAAAACCTCTACAAAGGGATCAACAGCAGCCTGATCAACGATATCTACGATCTGATGTATATCAAGCAGCTGGACGGCGATCTCAACGTCAATCTGTTCACGCACGCCGCCCTGACCGACATGCGCTGGCTGCCGCAGGGAGAATTTGAACTGACGCTGCATCAGGAGGAGCAGGACGCAACTTTTACCCGTCGGACCGAAGGGCTGGTGATGGCGACCGGCTATCACTATCGCCCTCCGATGTTTCTGGAAGGGATTACTCAGCGGCTGCGCTGGGATAGCAAGGGTCGCTACGATGTGCAACGCAACTACAGCATCGATTATCACAACCAAATCTTTGTTCAGAACGCGGAGCTGCATACCCACGGTTTCGTCACCCCCGATCTCGGCATGGCCTGCTACCGCAACTCGGTGTTACTGCGCGAACTGACCGGACGGGAAATCTATCCGGTTGAACGTCAAATCGCCTTCCAGACCTTCCCGGCACAATCGGAGCGTTGATATGTCCTCACCTGTTCTTTTTAGCGCGCCACGTCCGGCGGGCAACTTCAGCCTCAGGCCGCTTGATGCCACAGATATCCCGCTGATCCATCAGTGGGTAAGCGGCGATTACGCGCGCTTCTGGGGAATGCAGCAGCAGCGTCCTGAGCAGGTTGCGGCGTTCTACCAGACGCTGACGGCAGCCGATCCCCATGCGGCGCTGATCGGCTGCTGTGATGAGCGGCCAGTCTGTTTGATCGAATGCTATCGCGCCTGTGACGACGAGGTCGGCAAATACTATCCCGCCGCGCCGGATGATTACGGGATGCACATTCTGATTGCACCCGCCACCCAGCCGATCAAGGCCTTTAGCTGGCAGGTTTTCACCCTGGTGATGGACTACCTGTTCAGCCGGCCAGAGGTGGGTCGGGTGGTGGTTGAGCCGGATGTGCGCAACGAGAAAATCCACCGTCTCAACCGGCGTGCCGGCTTCCGCTACCAGCACACCATCGATATGGGTCACAAAACCGCCTGGCTGGCGTTTTGCCAGCGTGAAGATTATCAACACGCTCTACTGCAGGAGTCGCAGACTATGAACACCACACCATCATTACTCAATGGCGCGCATCTGGCGGGCGACAACTGGGCGCGGGCTAACCGTTTGCTGATCCGTAAAGCGATTGCAGAATTTGCCCATGAAAAAATCATCGCCCCGGCTGAAACCGGTCCGGGCAACTACACGCTGGCGGTGCCGGGCGGCGAGGCGGTTTATCAATTCCAGGCGTCCCGGCTGGCGCTGGATCACTGGGAGATCGAGGCGGATTCGCTGAGCAAACAGGAGAATGGACGTCCGCTGCCGCTGGATGCCTTGCAGTTCATCGTGGAGTTCAACGCGCAGATCGGCATCACCCAGGCGCTGCTGGCGACCTATATGGAAGAGATCAGCAGCACGCTGTGCAGCAGCGTCTATAAGCTGCAAAAGAACAATCCCGACAGTCAGGCGCTGGTCAAAGCGGATTTTCAGACGGTGGAAGCGGCGATGACTGAAGGGCATCCCTGCTTTGTTGCCAACAATGGCCGTATCGGCTTTGACGCCCGCGACTATCTGGCGTATGCCCCCGAAGCAGCGGCACCGATCACGCTGATCTGGGTGGCGGTACACCAGCGCAATGCGCACTTCTCCAGCCTGAGCAACCTGAGTTACCAGCAACTGATGCGCGATGAGCTGGGTGAGGAAACGGTTGACCGTTTTCATCAGCAACTGATCGGCAAAGGGCTGGCGGCTGAAGCGTATATTCTGATGCCGGTTCACCCCTGGCAGTGGCAGAACAAGCTGCTGACGGTGTTTGCCGCTGACATCGCCAGCAACGATATTGTCTATCTCGGCGAGGGTGACGATCGTTACCAGGCACAGCAGTCTATTCGTACCTTCTTCAACCGCAGCCAGCCGACAAAACGCTACGTCAAAACGGCCCTGTCGGTGCTTAACATGGGCTTTATGCGCGGTCTGTCGCCCTATTACATGTCGACGACGCCCGCCATCAATCAGTGGCTGGAAACGCTGGTGGCTGACGACGCGTGGCTGCAGGCGTGTGACTTCCGCATCCTGCGCGAAGTGGCGGCGGTCGGTTATCACAACCGCTACTACGAACAGGCGATCACAGGCGACTCGGCTTACAAAAAGATGTTTGCCGCCCTGTGGCGCGATAATCCGGTGACCAGCCTCAGGCCCGGCCAGCGGCTGATGACGATGGCTTCCTTCCTGCACATCGATCAGCATCAGCAGCCCCTGCTGCCGGCGCTGATCGCCGACTCCGGTATAGCGGCGAAGCCGTGGATCGATCGCTATCTGCGCTGCTATCTCAGCCCGCTGCTGCACTGTTTTTATCAGCACGATCTGGTCTTCATGCCCCACGGCGAGAACCTGATTATGCTGCTGGAAAACAACGTGCCGGTCAGCGCTTATATGAAGGATATCGGCGAGGAGATTGCGGTGATGAATCCGGATGCGGTACTGCCGGATAAGGTGCAGCGGCTGGCGGTGGACGTGCCGGAAAATCTCAAACTGCTGTCGATCTTCACCGACGTGTTTGACTGCATTTTCCGCTTTATCAGCGCGGTTCTGCATCAATCCGGCACGCTGGCGGAAGACGATTTCTGGCAGGCGGTGGCGCAGTGCGTTAAAGATTACCAGCAGGCGCATCCGCATCTGGCCGATAAGTTTGAGCGCTACGATATGTTTGCTCCGGCGTTTACCCGCTCCTGCCTGAACCGTCTGCAGCTGGCGAATAATCAGCAGATGATTAACCTCGCCGATCCGGCCGAAAACCTTAAATTTGCCGGTACGCTGGATAACCCGATTGCCCGCTGGCGCTGATCGTCTGCAGGCAGACTGACGTCCGATTAGGTGACGCGGTCACTTTGGTGGCCGCGTCATTTTTTTATCAGCAATGTTCATTTCAGGACGCTTTTCGTTATGGCTTTATTACCCTCGGTTTCTCTCCGGATGCGCCGCCATCTTATCTTTCCGCTGTCGCTGGTGTTGTTTGAATTTGCCACCTATATCGCCCATGACATGATCCAGCCGGGGATGCTGCTGGTGACCCAGGAGTTTGGGGTCGGCCCGCAATGGGTCTCCGCCTCGCTCACCGCCTACCTCATCGGCGGCATGACGCTGCAGTGGTTGCTGGGTCCCCTTTCCGACCGCTTCGGACGGCGTCCGGTGATGCTCAGCGGGGCGGCCTTTTTTATGCTCACCTGCCTGGCAACCCACTGGGTAGAGAGCATTGAGCAGTTTGTCCTGCTGCGTTTTCTGCAGGGCTTCAGCCTCTGTTTTATTGGCGCGGTGGGTTACGCCGCCGTGCAGGAAGCCTTCAGCGAAGCGGTCAGCGTGAAGATCATGGCGTTAATGGCGAATGTGGCGCTGCTGGCACCGCTGGCGGGTCCCCTGGCGGGCGCCGCGTTTCTGTCAGTGGGTGACTGGCGCGCGCTGTTCGGGGTATTTGCCGCCCTGACCGCGCTGGCGCTGGCAGGCCTGTGGTATGCCATGCCGGAAACTTCAGATAAGCCGGCAGCGCCGCTGTCGCTGGCGTCGATCGGCAAAGGCTACCTTGCGCTGTTACGGGATCGTCAGGTGATGCGCGGCTCGCTGGCAATTGGTCTGGTCAGCCTGCCCTGTCTGGCGTGGGTGGCGCTGTCGCCGGTGATTTTGATTCATGATGCCGGACTGAGCCGGTTCGACTATGCCCTGCTGCAACTGCCGGTTTTCGCGGCGATGATTGCCGGAAATCTGACGCTGAGCCGCCTCACCAGCCGCCTGCCGATTGCGCAACCGCTGCGGCTGGGTGCCTGGCCAGTGGTCGGTGGGCTGGCAATTGCCCTGTTTGCCAGCCTGATTAGCCCGCAGAGTTATGGCTGGCTGACGGCCGGGCTCAGCCTTTACGGCTTCGGCACCGGGCTGGTCAGCGCCGGGCTTTACCGCCTGACGCTCTTTTCCAGCCACGCCGGAAAAGGCAGCGTGGCGGCTATGCTGGGGATGGTGAGTATCCTGGTGATTGCGCTGGGGATAGAAGCGGCGAAAACTGCCTGGTTCAGCGGCGGCAGCCGGGGTTTCAGTCTGGTGAACCTTAGCTGTGGCCTGCTGTGGCTGGGGCTGTTGTCCGGTTTTTTACGTGAAAATCAGCGCCGCCAGGCGCTGCTGAGTGCGGAGTAACCCTCGTCCTGCCCGCGCGCCGGGCGGGCGTTCATCCTGCTGAGCCTGCTGCCCGCTATCAGGTATTTATTTTTTTCAGATAAGCTTGGACCAATTCATTAGTTCATCTGCGTGTGGCGCCATTCGATGATGATTCCGTCTGTTGAGATAATTGATAACAAAGGAATTCATCATGAAGACGTTTTTTCACCGTGCGCCACCTTTACGTGCGCTGGTTTTGACTTTACTTGCCGGGAGTATTGCCGTAAACGCCGTCGCCGCACCGGTCAAAGGCGGAACGCTGATTTATCTGGAGCAGCAGGCACATACTAATCTCTATCCGCCGGCCGGCGGCTTTTATCCTAATGGCGGTATTCTGAATCAGATTACCGACAAGCTAACCTGGCAGAACCCCGAAACCCTGCAGGTGGAACCCTGGATTGCCGAGAGCTGGACCACCAACGCCGACAAAACGCAGTACACCTTTAAACTCCGTCCCGGCGTGATCTTCTCCGATGGCACACCGTTAGATGCCAATGCAGTGGCGAAAAACTTCGATACCTACGGGCTGGGAAACAAAGCCCTGCGGCTGCCGGTGTCAGAGGTGATCAATAATTATGATCACAGCGAGGTCATCGATCCGCTGACGGTAAAATTCTATTTTAAAAAGCCGTCACCGGGATTCCTGCAGGGCACGGCGACTATCGGCTCCGGGCTGGTTTCACTCAGCACGCTGGCGCGCAGCTTCGATCAGCTGGGTGATGCCCGCCATATCATTGGTTCGGGTCCCTTCGTGGTCAGCGATGAGAAGCTGGGGCGCGAAGTCGATCTGGTGGCGCGTAAAGATTATCAGTGGGGACCGAAAAGCAGCCCGCAACAGGGCCCGGCCAATCTGGACGGCATTAAAGTACTGGTTACCCCGGAAGATAGCGTGCGCATCGGCGCGCTGCTGGCCGGTCAGGCCGATCTGATCCGTCAGGTACAGGCCTATGATGAGAAACAGGCCAGCGATCAGAAGTTCCCGATCTATGCGGCGCCGACCCGTGGCGTCAACGACAGCCTGAGCTTCCGCCCGGACAATCCGCTGGTAAGCGATATCCGCGTCCGTCAGGCGTTGCTGCATGCCACCAACGCGAAACAGGTGGTGGATACGCTGTTCTCACCCAATTACCCGCAGGCTAGGTCGGTCGTGGCCTCTACGGCGGCCGGTTACGTCGATCTGTCAGACAAACTGACCTTTGACCAGGCGAAAGCCAAAGCGCTGCTGGATCAGGCGGGCTGGCAGCCGGGTGCCGATGGTATTCGGCAGAAAGCGGGTCAGCGGCTGGCGCTTACTGTATATGAATCGTTACCGCAGCCACAGAACAAAGAGGTACTGCAGCTGGTGGCGCAGCAGTGGCGTCAGGTTGGCGTTGCCCTGACGGTGAAAGCCGGCGATGCCGGCAGTAAAACGCTGGATAATCTCGATCCCCTCAAAACCCCGCTTAACGTCACCGAAGTGGGCCGCGCCGATCCGGATGTGATCAAGAGCAGTTTCTATCCCGCTAACCGCGACAACCTGCTGCAAAAAGGCGGTTCCAGCGACAAGGTGAAAAACTTCCGCGACGATCGGCTTAATCAGCTGCTGGTGGCTATCTCAGCCGAGGTCGATCCGGCTAAACGGCTGCAGCTGACTGGCGACGTGCAGCGTTATCTGCTCGATCAGGCCTACGTTATCCCGATTTTCGAAGAGCCGCAGGTCTTTGCCGGTGCGCCCTGGCTGAAAGGGGTGAAGTTTGAAGCGGTAGGCCGTCCGGCGCTGTATGGCGCCTGGCTGGAAAAACATTAAACCGGAGTCTGTGATGCGCCATTACTTGTTGCATCGGGCTGGGCTGGGGCTGCTGGTTCTGTGGGCCGCATTCAGCCTCTCTTTCGTGCTGTTGCAGGTGCTGCCCGGCGATGCAGTGCTGATTAAGTTTCAGAATCCCGATCTCGGCCTCAGTCCGCAGCAGATTGCAGAGATGCGTCAGGCTTATGGCGCTGACAATCCGCTGTGGCAGCAATATCTGCATACGCTGGCCGCCATGCTGCACGGTGACTTTGGTTATTCGGTTCAGGCTGGCGTGCCGGTGAGCCAGCTGATCATCAGTAACCTGCCGGGCACCCTGCGCCTGGCGCTGTGCGGATTTTTGCTGGCCGCGCTGCTGGCGTTTGCGCTGGCCGCGCTCTGCCGCCTGCCCGCGCTACGCAGCCTGCGCAATCTGCTGCAATCGCTGCCGGCACTGTTTATCTCGGTTCCCACCTTCTGGCTGGGGATCGCCTTAATACAGCTGTTCTCTTTCCAGCTGCGCTGGATACCGGTGATCAATCCCTCGCCGTGGCAGGGACTGATTCTGCCGATTATCACCGTGGCCATCCCGATCTCCGCGCCGCTGGCGCAGATTCTGCTGCGCAGTATTGATGAGGTTTCAACCCGTCCGTTTGTGGCGGTGGCACGGGCCAAAGGCGCCAGCGAAAGCGACGTGCTGTGGCGGCACGTATTGCGCAACGCTCTGCTGCCGGTGCTGACCGTGGCGGGCCTGCTGCTGGGTGAACTGATCGCCGGGGCGCTGATTACCGAGACGGTATTTGGTCTGGGCGGGCTCGGCCAGCTGACCCAGCAGGCGGTTAACAATCAGGATGTCGCGGTGCTGCAGGCGGTGGTGGTGATTTCGGCGCTGGGCTTTGTGGTGATTAACCTGGCGGTGGATTTGCTGATGCCGCTGCTCGACCCGCGCTTACAACTGTTAAAGGGGACACCATGAGTCTGGTTGATTATGCCGCGGCGCGGCTTCCGGCACGGTCCGGAAAAAGCCACCCTCCCCTGCAGCCTGGTTTGTGGCTGGCAGGTCTGGTGATGCTACTGGCTTTGCTGGCGGCGCTGTTTCCTGGCCTGTTTACCGATGCCAGTCCGGTCGAGGGCATCGCTGGCGCGCAACGGCTGGCACCACAGGCGGGCCACTGGCTCGGTACCGACCAGCTGGGACGTGACCTGTTTGCCCGCATCGTTTACGGCGCGTCGCACTCGCTCTCCGCAGCGTTTATCGCGGTCACCATCGGGCTGGTGGCGGGTACCGCCCTGGGCTTGATCGCCGGTGCCACCGGCGGCAAAACGGAATCGGTGCTGATGCGTGCCGTTGATGTGCTGCTGGCGATTCCGGCGCTGTTACTCTCGCTGAGTCTGTTAATTCTGCTCGGTTTCGGCACGCTGAACGCGGCGCTGGCCGTGGGGATTGCGTCGATCGCCAGTTTCGCCCGGCTGGCGCGCGCTGAAGTGGTGCGCATTCGTCACAGTGAATATATCGAAGCCGCGTATGGCAGCGGCGGCCGTTTTTTCACCGTGCTGTGGCGTCACATTCTGCCGAATGCGCTGAGCCCGGTCATCGCCTATGCCGCATTACAGTTTGGTCAGGCGATTCTGGCACTCTCGACCCTGAGCTTCCTCGGTTACGGCACGCCGCCGCCGATTCCGGAGTGGGGATTGCTGATTGCCGAAGGCCGTAATTATCTGGCCACCGCCTGGTGGCTGACCACCTTTCCTGGCGTGGTGGTGGTAGCGGTGGTACTCGCCGCGAACCGCATCAGCCAGCAGCTTGCAGGAGAACGCCGATGAGCAGGCAACCGTTACTGGCGGTCGATCAGCTGACGCTGAGTTATCGCAGCGGCAATCTATGGCAACCGGTGGTGCATAACGTCAGTTTTGAAATTAACCCCGGAGAGATGGTAGCGCTGGTGGGCGAATCGGGTTCCGGCAAAACCACTACCGCTCAGGCAATTATCGGTCTGATGGCGGACAATGCCCGGCGCGACCACGGCGAAATCCGGCTTAACGGCGTGGATATCAGTCAGTGGTCGCAAAAACGTTACGATTCGCTGCGTGGTGCCCGCATCAGTCTGGTGCCTCAGGACCCCGGTAATTCACTCAATCCGGTGAAGACCATCGGTGAGCAGGTGGCTGAGATCCTGCGGCTGCACCTGAAAATCGGCGCGGCGCAACGTCAGCAACGGGTGATTGAGTTGCTGACACGCGTCGGACTGAGCCATCCGGAGCAGCGTGTTCACCAGTATCCGCATCACCTGTCAGGAGGCATGAAGCAGCGGGTACTGATCGCCATTGCGCTGGCGCTGCAACCCGAACTGATCATTGCGGATGAGCCGACCAGCGCGCTGGATGTGACCGTTCAGAAGCGCATTCTCGATCTGCTGGATCAGTTGCGGCGTGAGTCGGGCACCGCGGTGCTGTTTGTGACCCACGATCTGGCGCTGGCGGCCCAGCGGGCTGACCGCATTATGGTGTTCCGCCACGGTGAAATTCAGGAATCCGCGCCGTCAGCCAGACTGATCGACGCCCCGGCGCATCCTTATACCCGCCAGTTGCTGCATGACGCGGCCCCGCAGCGGCGAACCCGCACGCCGCCACAACGTTCCTCTTTTGCTGCTCCTGCTATTCAGGCCACCGCGATCGCCAAAAGTTTTGCGCTCGGTAAACAGCAGCGGTTACAGGCGCTGGATCAGGTCAGCTTTCAGGTGGCTCGCGGCACAACTCATGCGCTGGTCGGTGAATCCGGTTCGGGCAAAACCACGCTGGCGCGCATCGTGATGGGATTTGAAACGGCAGACCGCGGCACGGTTTCGCTGGATGGGCGGATCGTCAGCGGACTTCGCGGCGAAGCGCTGCGGCAGCTGCGGCGTAAAATCCAGTTCGTCTATCAGAATCCCTTTGCTTCGCTCGATCCGCGTCAGACGCTGTATGAGATCATCGAGGAGCCGTTACGTAATTTTGAACGTCTGAGCCGGGAAGTACGACGGCAGCGGGTTGAAGCGGTAACCACCCGAGTGGCGCTGCCGCTGGCAATGTTAACGCGTCGGCCACACCAGCTTTCTGGTGGTCAGCGTCAACGGATCGCGCTGGCGCGTGCGCTGATCACCGAGCCGGATATTCTGGTACTGGATGAAGCGACTTCCGCGCTTGATGTCACCGTGCAGGCGCAGATCCTTGATCTGCTACAGCAACTCCAGGCAGAGTCCGGGCTCACCTATCTGTTCATCACCCATGATTTAGCCACGGTGCGGCAGATCGCTGACAGCGTGACGGTGTTGAAAGCGGGAGAAGTGGCTGAGCAAGGTGACGTTGTCACGATATTTTCTGCGCCCCGCCATCCTTACACACGCGAACTGATCGCCGCCATTCCGCCCCTTATTCCCCTGAACACGCTTTCCCAGAAAACTAAGGAGTCAGCATGACCCGTCGCCTCGGCTTTTTTACCCGACTGCTGGATAAGGTGCCGGCCGGACAGCGTTACCGGCTGGCAACCGAACAGATTCAGCACGCGGAGCGATGTGGCTTTGATAATGCCTGGGTCGCGCAGCACCATTTTCATCAGGGTGAGGGCGGCCTGCCTTCACCGCTGCTGTTTCTGGCGCACGTTGCCGCGCTCACCCGTCGCATCCGGCTCGGTACGGCCATTATTACCCTGCCGATGGAGAATGCGCTGCGGGTAGCGGAAGATGCCGCCGTGCTGGATAAGCTGGCGGAAGGACGGCTGGAGATCGGGCTGGGATCGGGTGGCACGCCCTCTTCGTTTCAGTCATTTGGTCAGCGTTTTGAGGCACGCGGCACGGTGTTTGCTGAACATCTGCATACGCTGCTCAGCGCCTGGCGTGGTGACTCGCTCGGTCATCCGGATAACCATCTCTATCCGGCTGCGGCGCAACTGGCCAATCGCGTCTGGATCGCCACCTTTTCGGTGGAAGGTGCCGTGCGTGCCGCCCAGGGCGGCCACGGTCTGATGCTCTCCCGCACCCAGCCGCGTCCGGCCGATCAACCGGCGTTGCCGCTTGATGCCTTGCAGAATCCGCTGATCGACGCCTATCTGGCTGCGCTACCGGCGGGCGTAACGCCCCGCATTCTCGCCTCACGGACCGCTTTTGTTGCCGACTCGACCGCCTATGCGCGCCAGATTGCTGAGCCGGGCATTCGCCAGCAGGCGCAACAGTATCAGGCTGCCGGACATCGGTTACGTGGCGAACGGTTTGACGATCTGCTGGCGCAGTTTGATGCGCACGTAGGTGACGTTGCTGCGGTGCAACAGTCGCTGGCGCAGGACAGCACGCTGTCGCGCGTTACTGATATCTCTTTCCAGGTGCACTCCGTTGAGCCGTCGCACGCGGACACGCTGCGCTCGATCGAACTGATTGCCGACCATCTTGCGCCAGCGCTTCGTGCGGCTGGCGAATCTCGCTAACAGGAGCACGTTATGACTCAACCTGACGATCTGCTAAACGCACTGGCCGATATCGATCCCGATTCTGATCTGGCCCGCGCGCGCCAGGTCCGCCACGCTGCGACCCAACATACCCAGGGCAGTTATGCGCTGCTCTTCAGCCAGCAGGATGAGGACTTTCCGCTGCCTGACCGGCTGACACTGGCCGCGCAGCTGGCGGAATGGCACGCCCAGCCAGGCTTACAGGCGCACTATTTACAACAGCGATCATTGCAGCCGGATCGGCCAGCTGGCGGTGCATCTGAGCGCGATCGGGCCGCCGACGCGTTTGCCCATCGCCTGACCTTTGAACCGGTCAGCGCGGCACCGGCACACATTGCCGAGTTGCAGCAGGCGGGCTGGAGTCCGCGCGGTATTGTCACGCTGGCGCAGCTGGTGGCGTTTATCAGTTTCCAGAGCCGGTTGCTGGCGGGTCTGCGGGCCTTGCAGGGCGATGCAGCTCAGGGTGAAACCGCATCGGTGGTGGCCGGACACTGGCACGACGCGCCGCTCACCGCCAGCGGCAACACGGCCGTCACCGCCTTTACCCAGCGAGAACTGGGCTGGGAGCCCTGGCTGGCGGCGAAACCGCTGGCGGAGTTTAGTGCGGATGAGCAGGCCACACTGGCTAAGTTTGGTCATAGCGACTCCGATTATTTCCGCCTGCTGGCGCGCAACCTGCCGCTGCTGGAACAGCGCACCCTGACCGATAAAGGCATTTTTTACACCGCGGGCGGCCTGCCTCGTGCAGAGCGTGAACTGGCGGCAACGGTGGTGAGTAAGGTTAACGGCTGTATCTATTGCGCTTCGGTCCATGCGCGCAAAGCCAGTCAGCTGTCAAAGCAGGATGAGGCGATTCAGAAGCTGCTGAACGTGGCGCCGGGGACGGTGTTATCTCACGGACAAAGCCCGCGCTGGCAGGCGCTGATCGCTTTTTCAGCGGCGTTATCCGTTACGCCTTCTCAGCTGACGCAACAGCATATTGATGCGCTGCTGGAACAGGGGCTGGACACGCTGGCCCTGCTCGATCTGATTCAGTCGACCGCCTTTTTTGCCTGGGCGAATCGGCTGATGCTGACGCTGGGTGAACCTTTTCTGCCGCAACAACAGGGATAATCATGACATTGCTTTCAACTGACCAACTGGTGCAGTGGCGTCGCGAACTGCATCAGCATCCGGAATTATCCAGTCACGAATTTGCCACCACCGAACGTATCACCCGCTGGCTGGGCCAGGCGGGCATCCGTCTGCTGCCGCTGGGACTGAAAACCGGCGTCGTGGCGGAATTGGGCGACGGACCGGCGCTGATCGCGCTGCGGGCCGATATTGATGCGCTGCCGATTGAAGAAGCCACTGACCGCCCGTGGCGTTCACAGCAACCGGGCGTGATGCACGCCTGCGGACACGATCTGCATACCTCGGTGATGCTGGGCGTCGCCCTGCAACTGAAACAGCGTGAAGCTACGCTGCCTGGCCGGGTGAGGATTCTGTTTCAGCCCGCAGAAGAGACTTTTACCGGCGCGCGTCAGCTGATCGACGCCGGTGCGCTGGAGGGCGTGCAGGCGATTTTTGGTCTGCACAATGCGCCGGATCTGCCGCTGGGTACGCTGCAGACCCGGCCGGGCGCGTTCTACGCCAACGTAGATCGCTTTGTGATCCGGGTTAAAGGCAAAGGCGCACACGCCGCGCGGCCCCAGGAAGGCATCGATTCTATTGTGATTGCCAGCCACATCGTCACCGCTTTGCAGACGCTACCGAGCCGGGTGTTCAGTTCGCTGGAAACGGTCGTGGTAAGCGTGACGCGCTTTACCGCCGGTAACACCTGGAATGTTCTGCCAGAGAGCGTGGAGCTGGAGGGCACGGTACGGACCCATAATGGTGAGATACGGGCGCAGATCCCGCACCGGATGACCGCGCTGATTCAGGGGATCGCCGCCGGCTTTGGTGCCACCGCCGAACTGGAGTGGATTGAAGGGCCGCCTGCGTTAATCAATACGCCAGCCTGGGCCGATGTGGCGCTGGAACTGGCGCAGGAAACGGGCTATCTGGCCCAGCGGGCTGCAGCGCCACAAATGGGCGGCGAAGATTTTGCCTTCTATCTTCAACAGGTGCCCGGCGCCTTTGTCAGCATCGGTAGCGCCAGCAAATTTGGTCTGCATCATGCGGGCTTCGATCCTGATGAAGCGCTGATCGAACCCGCGGTGAATTACTTCACTCACCTCGCCCCCCGCGCTCTGCAGATTGTGGCGGCACAATGACCAAAAGAAGGAATCTGCTT
>NZ_CP090209.1 GCF_021397715.1 Pantoea agglomerans
ATGTCGCTGAAGGAGATCGCCCGGCGGGCGGGTGTCGGTCTGGCCACCGTGGATCGTGTGCTCAACGAGCGTGGCGGCGTGGCGCCGGCAACGGTACGTAGAGTCCTGCAGGCGGCGCGTGAAAGCGGCTTAAAACGCATTTTGCCGGAAGAGCACCGCCGGCCATGGCAGATAGAAGTGTTAATGAGCTGCAATGATTCTTTTTTCTTCCGGCAGCTGGCGCAGGATTTTACTGAAGCCGCTATGCATCCAGGCTATCGGCGATTGACGCTGCATCGTACTTACGTGCCGGAAGCGCAGCACGAGCGCCTGGCAAAACGCATTCTGGCGGGCAGTGAAACGCGCGATGCTCTGATCGTATTTGCGCATTCACATCCGATAATTTACGACGCGCTGGCTCACTGTCAGGCACGCGGCGTACCGGTGATCACGCTGGTTACCGATCTTCCTGACGCCGCCCGGCTCTGCCATGTCGGTATCAATCAGAAAAAGGCCGGGCGAACTGCCGGTCAGCTGATGGGGAAGATGCTGCACCAGCCGGGCGAGGTGCTGATTGTCAGTGGTCGCCTGGATTACACGGCGCACCGGGAGCGAACCGAGGGGTTCAGGGAAATATTAACCGATCGTTTTCCTCACCTTCAGCTACGTGAAGTAGTGGCGGCGCAGGAAGACCGCGACCTTATCAGCAGGTTACTGGAGAAGCAGCTGACCCGGAGCGGAAATTTGCTGGGGATTTACAATACCGGTATGGGTAACACTGAAATTGGCCAGGCGCTGGCGCGTCATCGCCGACTCAATCAGTGCGTATGGATTGCTCATGAACTCTATTCCACTACGCGAACGCTGATGGCGCAGCAAAGTATCGCCCTGACGCTGGATCAGAATACCCGGCAACATGCCCAGCTGGCACTGCAGCTGTTGCTGAATTATCTGGAACAGGGAGAAAAACCGGAAACCTACGCGGCAGGTCAGGTTGAGTTCGTGATTTACACCTCAGAAAATAGTGCTTAGCTGCGAATTACGCTGCCGCATCGTTGCCAGACGGCGTACGCGCAACAGGCACACCTCCCGCATGGATAAATGCTCAGGCGTATCAGCCTGAGCCATTCTCCTATTCGCCTGCTCAGTTCAAAAATGTCGACCAGCACATCCATCGCCTCTCTTTTAATATCAACCGTCCGTAAACTCCATTCCCTTTTACATGTTATTTCTGGACTAAGAGTTATCTTATTATTTATTAATTGTTGAGTTCAGGTGAATTAAAAATCGATTAAATTCCAGGCAGAGAGTAAATTATCTTTTAAAATACAGATAAATAGCGACGCAGATTGAAAGCCATATAAATATCAATGTTATTTGGCCCAAAAAAACCTGACCAATAAATAGTCAGCCAGCACGATTATAGCGATTTATATCAACTTTTTTATTACTTCAAATACCTGATAATGACGGCGCTGACAGCGTCGCTTTGTGCTTTTTGTCACGCCAGCACGCCTGAATCAGAGACAAAGGTACATTGACTCGTACAACCAGCACTGTGTGAACGGCATGATTTTAAATCATAAAACATTTCATGCGTTGCACATAAATTGCCATTTAACTTAACAAGGAGAAAAGCGATGTGAATCAGACTGGCGACCAGATGACGTCGATGGAAAAACAGGCAGAGTGGAATATCACGCCACCCGATGTTTCCGCTTCAGCTCTCGCTCTTCATGAGTGTGGATGAAACGTTGAGACCGGGCCCGCGCCTTGTTTTTCAAACGCCTGTAGCGGTCAGACGTCGTAATGACTGACGCCCCAATTGCAGTTGTTAGAAATATTTATGGCATTGATTTGACGAGGATATATGAACAAGATTGATTATTTAATGCAGCTTCGGAATTGTCCATGCAAGGACATTCTTGATATCGTGACCAGCTATATGCGTAACCGTGTTCCTCACGAAGATCTCTCTTCATTTGAAGGCGCTTATGATCACCGTAAAGCAGAACTGGTGATGAATGAAACTTATAGCGAAGTACCCAGTGAAGCATGGCGATATGTCAATTAACCCCGCCGCTTTCGCTCAGTTATCTATTACGGGTAACCTCCCGTGTTGTCTGAGTAGTGAATAAACAGGTGTCGGCCTGGGTAAAAAAACAGAGCACCACCGCCGGGGTGATGCTCTGTAAAATTCAGAAGTGATAAGAAAAACCGACCTGACCGCTATAGTCTGTTTTAAAGACACCGCCAAAACTATTATCCACTTTGGCATTCAGCGAAAGATTACGGCTGATCTCACCTTCTATGCCCACCGAAGAACGGTAGCGATTATCAGACCAGGCGCTATATTGACGATCTGACTGACGGTCAGAAAGCGTGGTCTTAGATCCGTTCTTCCCTGGCGAATATTGATATTCAATGCTCGCAAACAGATTAACGTTATCCAGTCCTGCACCCAGTCCGCGTTGTTTCACCATAATCCCTCCGGTTAAGAAATAGGGATTCGCCGAGCTTAAACTGACCGCAGCATCCTGCCCTTTCAGTGAATAACCGGAAAGCGTGCCGGCACTGACACCCACATAAGGTGAGATCGTCAATCGATCCTGCGCCAGCCCGAACTGATAACCACTCCGCAGGCTACCGACCAGCATCTGACTGTGACGATTTTGCGCGTTAATGCCCAGCGCCGGATCCAGCGTAATCTCCTGATTCAGATACATCAGGCGGCTCGCCGCATCGACGAACCATCCCTGTCCGGACTGCCAGCCATAATAAGCGCCAACGGTGGCCAGACGGTGGTTCTCTTTGCCTTTTCCTTCAACCTGTCCCTGGGTGTAGCTGGCGCTCAACCCAAAGAGCTGATTGTTGCTTTGCTTGTCCCAGCCGACGTTCAGGGTTTGCTGGCTGGCATCCAGACCCAGAAAACCGCCTTTTCTCTGCTCGATCGTGACCCAGGGCCCACTTCTCTCTGAAGCATCCCGCAGGCTGTCAGTACGCTGATGCAGCTGGCTTACCGCTTCGCTAAAGATATACTGCCGCGAAGCCATCATTGCGCGAGTGTTCTGAATCAGCGGCTGGTTATCATAGACAGTAAACCAGTCGTCCGGATTGAATACGGGCTCAGCTTCGGTTGCTGCCGCCGGTTCTTCGGCCGGTGTCTCTTTCTCAGCTTCCTCTTCAGCAGCAGCCTCTGCCGCTGCCGGAGTTTCTGGCTCCGCAGCTGGCGCGGTTTCTGCCGGAGCTGGCGTTTCCGGTGCCACTTCCGGGGCCGTTTCTGCCGGGGCTGGCGTTTCCGGCACCACTTCCGGAGCCGTTTCTGCCGGCGCTGGCGTTTCCGGTACTACTTCCGGAGCCGTTTCTGCTGGCGCTGGCGTTTCCGGTACTACTTCCGGAGCCGTTTCTGCTGGCGCTGGCGTTTCCGGCACCACTTCCGGAGCCGTTTCCGCTGGTGCTGGCGTCTCCGGCACCACTTCCGGAGCCGTTTCTGCTGGTGCTGGCGTCTCCGGCACCACTTCCGGAGCCGTTTCCGCTGGCGCTGGCGTTTCCGGCACCACTTCCGGAGCCGTTTCCGCTGGTGCTGGCGTTTCCGGCACCACTTCCGGCACCGTTTCCGCTGGTGCTGGCGTTTCCGGCACCACTTCCGGAGCCGTTTCCGCTGGCGCTGGCGTTTCCGGTACTACTTCCGGCACCGTTTCCGCTGGCGCTGGCGTTTCCGGTACTACTTCCGGCACCGTTTCTGCTGGCGCTGGCGTTTCCGGTACTACTTCCGGCACCGTTTCTGCCGGCGCTGGCGTTTCCGGCACCACTTCCGCAGGCTCTTGCTCCTGATTATGCTCAAGCACCCACAGAACGCGATCGTTCTCGTCCTTCACCTGATAGTTCGGGGTATAGACGCTAAAGCCGCTGTAGTTGCTGGCAAAGCTAAAGTAGTCATGTGACGTACCGGCGGGAGCGTCGATCATGACCAGATCCTGATTCAATGCGACCTGTTCATTACTCCCGACAATCAGTTTTACATCCAGCAGGTTATCGCTGCCGCTGGCGGCAGAGTTAATCGTCAGTTTATCGCTTTCCAGCGTGGACGGTTTTACGCCCAGCTTCAGATTAAGTCCGGTGGCGTCCAGAGTATCGACATCCAGACTTTTTGCCTGCCAGCCAGTCTGTGGCACCGTTGACAGCGCCGCGCCGCGTGAGGCCTGCAGCAGACTCACATGACTGTTTCCGGTCATGTTCCAGGTTGACTGACTATCCAGCGTCATGCGCGTTGTGCCACTGGAACTGACGGCGCCCTGATAGTTCACCTTCCCGAGATAGAGCGACGCATCATTGGCCAGCTGGACATCTCCCGTTACCTCACTGGCAGGAAGACGCGCCAGCGCGTCGGCATCCCGTACCGGCTGACTGCAGGAAACGTCATCTTTATAGATCACGGCGTAGCACCGCCAGCTCTTCTCCTCCGCCAGCGTACTGTCGTTATAACCCAACGAGAGGCGTGCGGATTCATCAGCCGTTATATCTGCGGTTACGCTGGCATATTCCCCCACCTGAAACAGAGCATTGCTGCCCACGTGGATTTTATCGGCCCTGAACAAGGAGGTCGTCCAGTCATCCTCAATGACCACGCTACCCGCATGGGCCACCGGCTGACCTGAGAGAACTGTTGTACCGCTGTTCGCATTTAACGTGCCATTCAGATTCATGCCACCCGTTAAGGCTGTTATCGCTGACCGGTTGCTCGGGCTGATATTGACGTCCATCGCGCCATTCACCAGGTTTTGTACTTTTTCGCCGATAAAGCCTCTGAAAACCTGCAGATTCAGCTGCGTTAAGCGATGGTTGATCGCCTCATCCGCATCCGTTCCCAAAAAAGTCCAGGTTGAGGTTGAGCTTTGATCTGTCGGGTAATACCAGTAAGAAGAGGTATTCAGCTGGAAATATTCCGTCTGCTTCGTATAAGGGTTGTTATAAACATAAATTGATCCTGGCGTGCCTGTCGGGTTACTGCCGCTAAAGGTATTAAAAGGCACATCTTTCGCGGTATAGCCGGTGATATTCAGGGTGGCCAGATCGCTGTTGTGATTGACCAGCAGAGCGCCACTGTCGGTATGATTGATTTTTTTGAAGGTCAGCGCATTACCGTTTAAGTCCAGGCGACCGCCGCGATAGCCGAAATAAATATTATCAGCACCAACCTGATTCTCATCGCTCAGCACCACGGTTGGCCGGCCACTGACCAGCGTGACGGATGAAAATGCGCTTTTATCCCCGTTCGCATCGGCGCGCTGATCGAGCACGACCGTACCATCACCCACATTGAGTGAACCCGGGTTGTTCCCTTCAGCATTGACGTGCAGCGTGCCCGCCCCGATCTTATGCAGCGCATCGTTCGCCACGCCGTTGACCTGCCACAGCACCTCTTTGCCCGCATCGACCTCAACACCGCCGCCAGCCCAGGTTGCGTTGGCCCCACTGGCCGATGCCACTGTGTAGTTATTCGAAAACTGGAGTTTTCCGGCCCCCATATTAATGGGTGCATTTAAGGTAATCAGACCACCTGCACCGTTAAATCGTAAATCTTTGGTGGCATCCAGCTCTTCGTTGGTGGCGCCCGACGGAGCAACGCCTGCGTAGGCGGTGTCCAGCCCGGACCAGGACCACGATAGCGTGTTTTGCCTGATCGCATCATTGTCCCAGCTAATCGCGCCACCACCGGCAACATCGACCACATCGGGTGAGGTATTCGCGGCTGCGATGGTCTGAATGTAGTTATCAGGAATATATTCCCAGATGCTGGTCTGCCCATAAATCTGGTCCGTTACATAGGCGCCGTGCAGAACACCAGCCACCTTCCAGACCTGCTCCAGTTCGTCATAGACCATGACAGGACTGCCGCTGTCACCGCCCATTGTTCCGATAGAAAGCGGAGAAGTCAGTGGGTTATCAGGCCCATAATTGGTTCCCTGTAGAGAGCCTGACGTCGCCTTCACCGTCGCCGCATTAATCGTTCCTCCGCTTACCCAGTTATAAGCACCGCTGAGGGTAATTTGCTCGGTCTGCGCCTCATTAACCTGGCTCTGCGTGCCGCCACCAATGCGCGTATACCAGGAGTAGCGTGATTTATCAGCCGCTATCATGTCTGATTTTTCGATCACGCTAGCGGGGGCCGACTCTGTGACCACTTTATTCAGGCGTGGCAGATGAAAATCAATATCTGACAGTGTTGATTCATTACGATTAATCAGCGTGTAATTGGCGGCATACTGCGCACCGTTACCAAATTTGAGCGTTTTATAGCCGGTGTTATGACGCACGCTGGCGACATAAGATGGCGCAACCAGTGTGCTGTAACCGTAAGTCGCCACCATGCCAAAATCCGGCATAGAAAAATCAAGATAACCTGACAGCGATCCATCTGTTTTATAGATGGCGATATTTTTAGCGCCAACAGAAAACTCCCCCAGGTTTTCAGCAAAATCGCGATAAGTTTGCACATCAACATCATGCCGCATAATTCCGGCATTTGAGCGCGTACAGATAGCTACAGTGCAGCAAAAAGCGACTCTTCCAATATATTTCAATGGATTCCCCTTGTGAAAAAATACACTTATTAATTTATTTTTTACTCGCAGGAATAATATCATTTCACATATCTGTTACCGAAATCCGCCGCCGCTTAAAGATTGATCGAGATCAATAAAACGCGGCCATTCAATGCAATTTAAACGCTAACTCTCTGAAATAAATAAATATATAAAAACACTGCCAAATAAGAATCAGCTTTATCAATATATTTAAGAAAACACCTAGTCCAGTCCAGAAATAGACTGCCGCCCATTCATTAGTTATATTTACTGTTTTCGCAACCAGACTGGCGAATAAATAGCGATTAGAAAAAATCTATTTTTTAAGGCAAAGTTATGTATTGTTGAGTCAGCCTTTCCGGCGGAGAATAAACAAACATCAATTCAGATATTTTCTATTGACATTAATTTAAGTTTGTTAGCTGCGTATTGTCATGATGGCAATTTATTTTCACAGCATTCTGCTCTTTGCCTCATCGATTCTGAATAACATCCATCACATTGACGTAACATCATCAGCGCCAGTTTCAGCGCCTGACGTTGCCATTTTCCGCTCTGCGCGGATAACGGTTCTGCCCAGCGTGATGATAGATCAGCGCGGCGGTTAATGAAGGGATAACGAGGAGAGGTAACGGGGCGGTGAGCAGTATAAACGGCGCGGGTTACTTACCGCTCAATTTCCTGTGTAAGCGGTAAAACAAGCCGTTAGTCAGAAATGAGGTTGATCTGACCGGACGGCTTATGCGGGGATATTTCGCAGGCGTGGAAGCGGAGCCGCATTCTGGACCCAGCCTCATGCAGCGCGCGGATTATTTCGCAGGCGTGGAAGCAGGATGCGCCTGGCGGTAGAGTGTCCACTGCTCGACTTGCTCACCGGAGGGTAACGTACAATATCCAACAACCCCGGCGTCCGTGTTCACCTGTGAAGGCGTACCTCCCACTTTAATGCACCAGTTTGTCGCCGGATTCGCCATGCCAATGCGTTCAGGCGCTGCGGGTTTTTGTGCGCAGGCCGTGAGCTGCAGCGCTGTCAGTACCCCGAAAATAGCCACACTCATTTTAATCAGCTGCATTAATCACCTCTTTTCCAGTTGTTCATGCGTTTGTTCTTTTCACTGACTCAGACGCAGGCCACTAGTTTCGGAACGGTCTCTTGAGTCATCATCACTGTTAGTGGAAAAGGTTAATCACACTCTTAGTTAATTAATGACCCTGTCATGGCCTTGTCATGTCAAAAAACGGATTGATTTTATCAGGTCAAGATTAAACAGGTGATTAATCACCCGCTGTTAACTGACTTTATCGACAAGAATTTCACAGCTTCCGATTATAAATATAGTCAAAAAACTATGCGTGTGATTTTTTTTAACAGGAATACCCACTTTGTCAGAGTCGCATAACCTTAATTTCAAAGAGGAACCTCATCAGACAGGCTCATTTATGTAACGATTGATTAAAAGCGGAGACTTTCAGCTTCTTTACATAATTCAGCGCTGCCCGGCATAATCCTGTCGTTTTCATTAAAGATGAAGTCGTAAATTATATGATTTCATTTAACATGACCGCTATTAATACATGAAGCTTATTCAATACGTTTAATCATTCCCTGATGGTGCCTGGATCAATTGAGCTGAATCTAAGTCATCAATAAAATCTTAAGGAAGAGTTACTGGTATGAATAATAAATTCAGAATGAGCAGGCTCGCAAAAATGCTGATGCTAGCCGGTGGTGTAGGCGTGATGCCGGGCATCGGCGATGCGGCAGTGACAGGAAGCCAGACGGGAGGCGATATTACCTTACCGGATGGTACGACACTGATTGCCGACCAGACATTGAATGGCGGACTCTACGGTATTCTGGTGCCAAACGGCACTGCCGGTACGGTAGAAACCGGTAGTGGCAGCACCGTCAGCGTTACCGATGTCGATCATTTTGCCCAGGGCATTTTTCTGAACGGTGCAAACAGCGATCTTCACGCCAACAAGTTAATTGTCACCGTATCGGGTAAAACCGCCAGCGCGATCGAACTTACCGGTAATCAGTCCAGTGCTGATTTGGGCACGGGAAGTTCGGTGACCGCCGTAGGAAGTGGCAGTGGATTCGCTGATGGCGTAACGGTGAAGAATGCCTCCACCCTGACAGCAGAAAAATTGCAAATATCGACGCAGGGCGATAACGGAATTGGCCTGCATGTTTCCGGCTATGGTACAGAGGCCGGTTTAGGTAATGACAGTGCCATTCAGACCAATGGCACCAGCAGCAATGCCGTGCAGATTGATGCCTTTACCGGTCAGGCCACGGACAGCGTTCCCCTGGTAACAGCAAATCACCTCACGATTAAAACGCTGGGCGACAGCTCTCAGGGTATTAACATTCAGGCCGACAGCTCGGTCGATCTCGGCAGCAATTCAACCATCATCACCACCGGCGAGACTTCCGTTGGCATCTGGAGCCTGGGTACTTTAACCGCCGATCACCTCAATATCAGTACCTCGGGTACGGCATCAGCTGGCCTGTCGGTCAGAGGAAACGGGCTTGCCGATGTTGGCGCGGGCAGTGTGATTTTCTCGGCGCAGACCGGTGCTATCGTGGCAATGGGCGATAGCGCCACGGTCAACTACCTTGGGACTGAAACAGAACGCAATACGCTGCAGTCGGCGGGTTCTTATGGCGCCTCTTCACAGTCAGCTGGCGCGACCGTCAACCTGCTGAATACCGATATTACCATTAACAGTGTCGATACCCTGGGTCTGGGCTTGTGGGCATTGGGCGGGCAGATCAACGGCGAAAACCTGACAATTACCGGTTTACCGGACAGTACCATCGGGGTTTACGCCATGGCTGAAGGCGAGGTTAATCTTCAGGGTGATCTGACCATTGATATGGGATCGCCTGAAGGGGTTGCGATGGCGACTCAGCATAATGAGGGCTATGCACCCAGCGTGATTAATGCTGACGGAACGATGGCGATTACCGGCAGCGTTAATTCGCTGGGAGGATTGATCGATCTCAATTTCGCCTCGGGTTCACTCTGGTCAGGCAGCGCTAACAGCGACAACGTCAATGGCGGCCACCTTAATGTCAATCTGACTGATAGCGAATGGCGCGTTGCAGGCGACTCTGTGCTCGACAATCTGCAAATGAGCAATTCCCTGGTCGATCTGACCGCCGCCACCGACGACAGCAGCTACTCCACGCTGACGGTGGCTAACCTGAGTGGCAGCGGTAATTTTGCGTTACGGACTGATATTGTCGGTGACGGGGATGGCGTTAATAATATTGGCGATAAAGTCGTGGTTACTGAAAGCAGCGCGGGTGATTACACGCTGCTCATTCAGAACCGCGGCAGTGCCGTCACGACCGGTAATGAAGTGCTGACCGTCGTCGAAACGCCCGACGGCGTCGCGACTTTCAAAGGGGATTCAGATGTTGAACTGGGCGGTTATGTTTATACCGTCAATCAGCAGGATACTAACTGGGTGCTCTCCTCGCCAAAAGCGGAAGCCGAGACGCCGGCCGACGATGCTGAGGCCACGCCGGTCGATCCCGCGGATAATGGGGCAGTCACGCCGGTCGATCCCGCAGATAATGGAGCAGTCACGCCGGTCGATCCCGCAGATAATGGAGCAGTCACGCCGGTCAATCCCGCAGATAATGGAGCAGTCACGCCGGTCGATCCCGTGGATAATGGGGCAACCGCGCCGGTCACGCCTGGGGATAACGCAACGATAACGCCAGCCTCTCCGGCAGATAATACTGCAGCAGAACCGGACAAAACCGGAGATCAAAGCAGTGCTTCACCTGCTGCCCCGGCGGGTACAGCGCCTGCAGCCAGTGGTCCGTCAGTCATTAGCAGTACTGCAAATGCCGGTGCGAATTTCCTCAATATTGGTTATCTGATGAATTACGCCGAAACCCAAACGCTGATGCAGCGTATGGGTGACGTTCGTCAGGGTAAAACCGCCGGCAATGTCTGGCTGCGCGGCATTGATGGCCGTTTCAGCGGTTTTGCGAGTGGCAAATTAAGTAACTTCAGCCTGAACTATACCGGTTATCAGTTTGGCGTAGATAAACGCGTTTCGGACGAAATTCCGCTTTATCTAGGTCTGTTTATGGGTGTGACCGAAGGCTCTCCGCACTATCGAGACGGCGACGGTAATACCCGATCCAGTCATGTCGGTATGTACAGTACCTGGATGAATGATGAGGGCTACTATGTCGATGGAGTGGTGAAATTTAATCGTTTCAAAAATCAGTTTAGTGTCAAAGACACACAGAATAATCGGGTTTCAGGTACAGCAGCGTCATACGGTTTCAGCGTATCGCTGGAGGCCGGTAAAAAATTCATTTTTTCAGAAAATGCTAACGGCTTTTATCTGGAACCGCAGCTGCAGATGACAGCAGGTTATCAGGATAGTAGCTCGCTTCGGGCATCCAATGGACTGAATATCAGCCTGTCGAACTACAAGTCTGTACTCGGCCGGGCGAGTGTGCTGGCAGGCTATGAGATGCACCAAAGCGGCTACAAGCTCAACAGCTATATCAAAACCGGAATGATGCGCGAATTTTCGGGCGATACACATTATGCGCTGAATGGTTCACGAGAGAATCTTTCCTTTAAAGGAAATGGCTGGAATAACGGCATCGGCGTCAGCGCTCAGATCAGTAATCATACCCTGTTTATGGAGGCGGATCTCGTTGATGGTAACCGTTTCAATCAGCGCCAGATTAATGCGGGTTATCGCTTCAGCTTTTAATTAACAGACATTCTTAGCTCAGGACGCTAAATTCTTCACGACAGGAGTTTAAAATGAAAAAAACCTTGCTGGTGATCTTTACCTTAATAGGTTCATCGGCGGCTTTCGCCAGTCAGCAGGTCTCGGTGGCTGAGGCGAAAAAAATGCGCGATGACCGGCATGTTACGCTCACCGGCACCATTACCGGACGTGCCGATGACGATCACTACTGGCTTAAAGATTCGACTGGCCGCATTCGGATTGATATTGACGAGGATGATGATGACGATGATCACTATCTGGTGGGTAAAAAGGTCCGGATAAACGGTGAAATTGATCGCGACGATGGCCAGACTGAAATTGATGTCGATCGGGTCGTTATTATTCAATAACGCCTCCGTTCAGAATAAACAAAGCCAGTGATTATGCTGGCTTTGTTCGACCCATCATGAAGATTTAGATTTCCTGTTCCGAAGCCGCCTGTACAGGCTCTTATGCTGCAGTTGCGGCAACCCACGCCCTCATCAATGAACAGCGTTGATTGCTGACGAATCGGCCGTGTCGTAATGCACGGTTGCCGCTTCCGCTTAGCCTGAGGTTATGGCTCAGTTAACTGAGGTTGCATCGACACAGGATCGTAATTCCCTTTTGATCTGCGTGCCGGCATACGCCTCTTCAGCCTTAATCAACAGCGCTGGCAAACGACTTAACGGCATTAATCAGGATTATACTGCCAGGTCACAATCGCGGCGTAATCATCATCATTTGATACGGCAGCAGGCATACCTGGAGGATGAAAATGCTGGCTGGCCTTCCCTGCTGCTCAGGCCTCTGGTGCTGCGGATAGGGTGTCATCGCGCGGTTTTGCTGCCGCGAATCAGGATGATAAAGAGTAATGCGTTGTCGCTTTTCGCTGACAGGAAATGAATAGTCTGCGCCCGGATTCTGTTCGCGCAATCCTTTACTCATACTCAGCGTTGTTAAATTTGTAGAGTGTCTGACTTTCTGTCTCCGCCAGAGAGATCAGGTCAGGCAGTGTTCATTTGCAACGCTGAACAGCGTCAGCAAATGTGGTTCGACGTTAAACAGCGCTTTTTCTGCTTCCTCTTCGGGTACCCAGCGTGCCGTGACCGCGTTCTGACTATTTAATGCAATCTGATAGAAATACCGCTTTCCCGCCTGAAATGTGGTTGAGCTACCCGGCAGATTTTCAGAACGGCCAAAGCGATGCTGGTCAAGCTGACCTATCGAGATATCAAGCGATCCTGCACCAGGGCAAAGGATAAGCTTTACCGCACGATTATGCGGAAGTATGCTCGTATGGTATTGATTATTAAGAAATACATTGACCACCTTATTTGACGCAGGCGATGTATCGCCATCTACCCGATACACGATAAGCTGCGCATGCGTACCGGGAGCAGGAATAACCGGCAAGGGTGAAGCCACTGCATAGTGACTGTAGAGATAACTCATCAAAAAAACCACCATACCAATAATGAGTGCCAAAATGGCCCTGATGGGGATAGAGATAATGATGGTTTTTTTCTGAGATTCATTGTTCATAACTGGCTCACACAAAAAATAGATCAAATATATCAAACTGAGAAAAATTTACTTTTTTCGCATAGCGGGATTTTACAGGCTGACTCGCATCTCATCGCCCTGCCCTCTACTCATCGTTTATCACACCCTTATATAATTCAATTAATGAAATTGAGTTGAGAAAAGAGTGGAACTCATAATCACCCTTAATATCAAACTTTTTCATTACATTATACTTGTGAGCGTATACCGTTTTAGTTGAAAGCCCGAGAAACTTTGCCGTATGCCGGACATTGTTCCCTTTCTTCAAAAAACTCATCACCTGCAGCTGCACCAGGGAAATCCGGGAAAAATGGCATCTTGTGCAATCGGATGGCTGGTAGCCGTTTTTATTTTCGTCATGCGCAAGCAGCCAGGCTTTGGTTATCTTATCCCTGATGTTTTTTACTGATTCTGTCCATGCAATCACGGTTAATGACTGATAGCAGACCGGCAGTTCTTCAGGAATAATTTTGTCAGGCTGATCGGTAAAGACCAACAATATGCTGCCTTTTTTTCTGTATTGATAGGCTGGCTGACACATATAGAGTCGCCATTGCGAAACATTGATGATGATTATGTCCGCTTTTGTCAGATTCTCACTATCAAAACCGTTTAAAAACCCCACGTTGGCGCTGAAGAGAAATGCTTCTTTTATCAGCTCAGATATACCAAATTTAAAATAATAGTTATCATCCTTGCATATGATCTTAACATCCATGTTTTTCCCTTTAACATCCAGATTTCCGAGCATGAAACTTTCCTGCTAGGTAAATTTACCGTTAACCAGCTCCAGTTCACCTTTCTCTTTCAAATCCTTTAAGACCCGGCAGATGGAGCTCTTGGAAAGATGCGAGCTGTGCTCAATTAAGTAGAGTGCTGAAAATCGTCTTTTCAGGTGTGGCGGCAGTTTTTTCCAGCGACCGATTAATGACAGCACCTCATCGTAAGAGTTGCTTTTAGGCAACTGAATATAATTCATCAGGTCAGAATACTGACCGGAGAGAATAGACATTGCATCATTAAACAGATTCTTTTCAAAAATCAACATCCAGAACTTTTCATAGTCGATAAAGCTGACTTTCCCATAATCAACCCTTTCAAGATAGATCGGTGGTTCATCCAGTGCGGGTGTCACGCCGACCACGGCAGGTGCTGACAGGATGTTAAGGACCTTATTTTCTCCTTTTAGTTTTAGCAAAAAATCGCCGTCCAGAATAAACATTACCCGGCGAACATTGTCTTTTGTCAAATGATAGCGGCGCTTTCCACGCGATATCTCATCGGGATTAGCAATTTGGGTGTAACCCGCTAATGCATCGATGATTCGCTCATGATTTTCAGTCACTCTATACATATCGATTAACTCAATCCAATTGATTCACAAGGCGATACTGGACAGCCCGTGATCACTATTTAAATTATAAAAAAACCAGTCTGCGCTGTTCTCTTTGCTTGTTCCTGGTGAAGCGATTTCTATAGCTATTTACCCCTCTAAATCCTCAGTTAGGGATAAGAGTATTATCGGTTTCGCTATAATAAAATCAGCACAGTAAAATTCAATCCCACAAACCAGCGAAAAGGTAGGATTAAAATCCAGCAACAACGAAAACAACCACACCATACACTGCTAAAAACTTATTTATCAGATCATATATCCACCAAACAGAGACATCCTGATTGCGTTATAACTTTTTTCCTAAAAATTGGTTTTTACATATCCATATGATAACTAATGTTATCCACACCGGAATTGAAACAATGAATTTCACATTAACATGATCTAAAAAGCACAAATAAAATATGAAACTCAATTTTGGAATCAATGTTAATACTCGCTAAAAAAATTGACTCCTCACATCAGCTCAGTGCCAGTAAATTTAATCACGCCAGTGCCAAAACAGACAATTAAATATAAAAATGCTCAATAAATAGTTTTTTATTCTATCTATTAGCTACTAAATAGGTTTTAGTTCCAGAAATAGAGTGAGAGGCTTATCTGCCCTCTTTCTGTAAGAGAGGCGGAATATAGCCAGCCAGGCGGACAGGCTCTGGTCGTCCGGCTACTGATACATTCATTCAGCTTGCCGACTGAGGCAGCGCTACATGATCCTCAGCTATTAATTTAATTCTTAAATAACACTAAAGATTAAAAAGCCAGGCAGTGATGGGAATTTTTAACTTCATACAAAAAAGAAATTATTATCGCAGCATTACAATTCAGGTTAAATATTTGTAATCGAACATCTGGAGTTTCATCTAATTTGCAAACGAAAAAATAAATTATGGATACTTTACTATTTAATTCGTTCGGATTAATCCATTTAATAGCGCAGCTCAGTTGATACAGCAGCAACAATTAATATTAGGGAGATAAATAAGTGAGAGAGTTAACATCTTTTGAAGTTCAGAACGTTTCTGGTGCTGGTTTTTTTGATTTTATTGGTGCCGTAGTGGTGGGTTCTGCTACTGGTCTGACTGCATTTGGCCTTAAATGGGGCATAAGCGGTGGCGGCACTGGTGGTGTCTTAGGCTTAGGTATTATCTCTGCTGGCGTTGGTTTTATCGTTGGTGGCGTTCTTGGCCTGGTTGATGGTGCACTGTACGGTGCAATGAATGGCTGGGATACAACTGCTGCCTGGTTCAACCAGGTTACAGAAAATCAGTTTGATCTCAACGTTAAACCTGTTTCTGTTTAAGGTAAATCATGCGCGAATTAAAAGAGAGTGAGATTCAAAATGTCAGCGGCGGCTCATTAACCTCGTTGATCCTCGACTTTTTTAAAAGCATAAACGCTTCCTCTCAGGAAGAGACCACCGAATGGACGCGTCCGGAAGAAGTTCCGGCGGCCAATCCAATTAGTGGCCAGGCCTTTGGCATGGGCATTGTAAGTGTTGTCGCAGCAGTCGCCTTTGGCCTGTTTGCTTTTTAAGTTACGGGCGGAGTGATCTCCTTCTGTAAATCCGATGTGAGTGATTGCAACCAATAGCAATCACTCATTGTTAATGCAGTTCATCTTTTTATTTTTTATACAAAGGAAAGTATATGAAAAAGGTTTCTATGATTTCTCTCGGTCTGCTGCTGGCAGCCGCTCAGGTTAATGCAGCTGAAGCATCTGATGGCACCATCAATTTCACCGGTCAGATCGAAAGCCAGACTTGTACTGTTAGCGTCAACGGCGGCACCAGCACCGGTACCGTAGTATTGCCAACCGTCTCTTCAAGCCTGCTGAAAACTTCAGGACAGACCGCTGGAAGCACCCGCTTCACTATCGATCTGAGCGATTGCTCTACTCAGACTGGTGACGTTTATGCTTATTTTGAACAAGGCTCTAACGTTAACGCCAATGGCCGTCTGAACAACACCGGTACTGCAGAAAACGTTGAACTGCAGCTGCTGGATAACGCAAGCAATGCTCTGAACGCGGGCAGCACCGCTCAGACAACTTCACCAGTGACTGCAACACTGGCAGCCGGTGCAGCAACGCTGACTTATGCCGCTGAGTACTTCGCTACCGCTGCTGCAACTTCAGGTACCGTTGCTTCATCTGTAACTTACTCAATCAATTACCTCTAATTGATTATGGTGGGGAGACACCGTCTTCCCACCTCTTTTCCTCTTTGTTAAATCCAGTAATATTATGAAAAAAAAAAGCGTTAACTTCATAGCATCATTGCTGCTTGCGTGCGTTTTTTCCACGCCAGCTCTTGCCAGTGTCACTATCATCGGCACCCGGGTTGTTTACCCTGCTTCAGAAAAAGAAGTAACGGTACGATTGGATAATCGCGGCGATCGGCCTGCTCTGGTCCAGTCATGGATTGATGCTGGTGATCCTAATCAGCCACTGGATAAGATCAACGTTCCCTTTGTTTTATTACCCCCGGTTTTTCGCATGGAAGCCAATAAAGGGCAAACCTTACGAATTGTTTATACCGGCAGTAACCTCCCCACAGATAAAGAATCAATATTCTGGCTAAACGTACTGGATATCCCACCGAAGGATAAAAGTCTCGCGAATAAAAACCAACTGCAAATGGCTATAAGGAGCCGCATCAAACTTTTCTATCGTCCCACTACGCTCAACTCCAAAGATGCAGCAGAGGCTGCGACTGCACTGGTTTGGCGTAAAGGTAATAAAAGCAATCAATTAACTGCAATTAATAACTCCCCCTATTACGTTAATGTGGCACTAATTACAGCAGAAGATACTGCTGGTCATAAAGTAGTAAGTGAAAAGGGAGACATGCTGGCCCCAGGCGGAAGTAAAGATTTCACCCTGAAAGGGGCTAACGTAAATCAAATAAAATCGTCATTCCATTACCAGTTTCTGGATGATTTTGGCGCAGCACGGGATGCAGAAGGCCTGATCAGCCAATAATTTTGGTAGTGATAATTAAGGGTAACTATGATGGCAAGGACAGTCTCTGTAAATAAACCAGCGGGCAGACATTTTTGTCGCTCTTTTTTAGCGCTTTTTCTTACCGCTGTAACAACCCCAGCACTGGCTGAGGATAATTATGACTTCGACGAATCCTTTGTAAAACATTTGCCAGGGGTGAAAGTTGATGTGTCTCGTTATGCAAATGGTAACCCAATTGACCCGGGCATTTACACATTAGATATTTTTCTTAATGGCCGTCAGGTCAGCCGCGACAACGTTCGTGTCGTACGTGAAGGAAACGAGACTAAAGCCTGCCTTTCCTACGAGCTTGTAAAAAACCTGTCAATTAAAGACAGCGTTTTTAATTCGCAACAAGCAGAAGAATTACGCGCCGGAAAACAGTGCCTGGCACTGGAAGACGTTATCGATAATAGTAATGCTGCAATAAATAGCGCAGATATGCAAATGGATATTTCCATTCCGCAAATCTATCTTCTGCGTTCTGCGCGCGGCTATGTTGCACCTGAGTTCTGGGATAAAGGTGAAACTGCGCTTACTCTTAATTATAACACTAACTATTATCGCTCTGTTTATAGCGGCGGTCGTGAATATGATTCTTTTTATGGCCGGGCGCTGGCGGGCTTCAACCTGGGTGGCTGGATGTTCCGTCACGATGGCGCACTCAGCTGGCGGCGTCAGCAGGGGCGCGAAGATCATCATTATGACGACATCAACACCTACGTACAGCGTGACATTCCACAACTGAAATCGCGTTTACTGTTAGGTGAAGGCAATACCAGTGGTGAAATCTTCGATACTCTTTCCTTTCGTGGCGCCCAGATTTCAACAGTTGAGCAGATGTGGCCCGATTCACAACGGGGTTATGCACCAGAAATCCGTGGTGTAGCCCGGACGAATGCTCAGGTCACAGTGAGCCAGAACGGCAACAAAATTTACGAAACGACCGTCTCACCTGGCGCGTTTAACATTACCGATCTCTATCCTACTGGTTACGGCGGTGATTTAGACGTCACAGTAAAAGAAGCTGACGGCAGTGAAACGCGTTTCTCAGTGCCTTACGCAGCCATGGCGCGATTGAAACGCCCAGGCATGACCTACTATTCCCTGACCGGCGGCGTATCGCGCCGCGATAATATGGTTTACACCCCTTCGGTGTATCAGGGCACCATCCAGCATGGCTTCACTAATAGTCTGACCGGTTATTCCGGTATTCTGGGATCAGATAACTATACGTCCGTGTTACTGGGTGGTGCGTTTGGTTTTCCGATTGGCGCCATTTCTCTGGACATCACCGGTGCACAAACAAAATATGGTGATGAAAAGAAACAGGGTGTCAGTTACCGGGCGACCTACAGTAAGAAAGTCTCTCAAACGAATACTAACTTTACCCTGGCAGCCTACCGATTCTCCTCATCTGGCTATTACAGCTTTGATAACGCATTGCAAATTAACAACTATTATAAAAAGAATGGCAGAAATGGCACTGTCAATTATCTTTCACGTCCTAAGCAACGTTTTTCAATGACCGCCAGCCAAAATTTTGGAGATTCATTTGGGAGTCTCTATCTTACTGGTTTCGTTCAAAACTACTGGAATGATACCGGTACCAACACTCAATTTCAGCTGGGGTACAATAATACAATTGGGCGAGTATCCTATACAATTTCCGCGAACCGATTATTATATTCAACCGGCGGACACGATACACAATTATCACTCGACTTCTCTGTGCCTTTAGGCAGCGATAACAGGCACAATTTAACTGGAAGTGCGACCCATACTAAAGATGGGGTCAACGCCCAAACGGGAGTTAATGGCGTTTTAGGCGAGCAAAACCAATTTAACTATAACGTTGGTGTCGCGCGTGATATTGATAACAATAAATCGGGCTCGATTGGCGGACAATACCGTTCTCCTTACAGCACGTTGACAGCATCTTATACCAAGGGTGAAAACTACTATTCGGCATCAGGTGGCGCCAGCGGCACTATCGTAGCGTTACCGGACAGTCTGACGTTCAGCGCTTATCAGTCATCTACCTATGCCGTGGTAAGCGCAGAAGATGCCGGCGGTGCGCGGGTACTGGGTTATCCGAACATTGTGCTTAACAGCAGTGGAAGGGCCATTGTGCCAAATCTTAACCCTTACCGGATAAACGAACTGGCAATAGATCCGAAAGGTATTCCGCTTGATGTCGAACTGGAAGCAACTCAACAACGCATAATTCCTGTTGAGGGCGCGGTAGTCAGACTTGACTATAAAACAACGAAAGGTAAGCCACTGTTGATTCGCGCTAATCAGCCGAACGGTAACGCGCTGCCATTTGGAGCATCAGTTAATGATGAAAATGGCAACCTGATAACAACCGTTTCACAAGGCGGCCAAATTTACGTCAGGTTGAATAAAGATGTCAGCCGTCTGCATGTGTCATGGGGTAAAGCACCGACGGATAATTGTCTGGTGAACCTAGAATCGGGCGCAGTGCAGGCGAGTGAAAATAAATCGCTGGCAAGGCTAACCACGACATGTAACAGCGATCAGAATCAACCTGTTCGTTATGTTTCAACTAGCATAAACGACAATGACAGCCAGGGTTAATTGGGTGAACTATTATGATATTTTTTAATATTTTAAAAAAATTAACGAGCGTATTGGCTCTGGTTATGCTGGCAATCAATATTGTTGTCGTTACCGCAACCGGTGCCCGCGCTGCTGATGATATAAAATTAACCTGTAGAGCGCCGTTCACCACAGCCGCAATCGATTTGAGAACGCTGGGGATTACCCTCTCATCGGCTGTCCCCATCGGTACAGTCGTTTATGAAGGCAGTGCAACAGTTGATGTACAGTGCGGTATTAATATTCTCACGACATGGCCCGAGGAGGGGCTTAGCACAGAAGTTTATTTTAAACGGCTGTCAATCGCCGAGGGTTCGCTGGGTTATGGGTTAACGTTATACCTGGGTTATGGGGGTGAATATTCCAACGAAGCAGGGACTATCGCCACCGGACAGATGGTTGACAAGTATGCGGGTATCACAACCGGCGGAGTACTGAATAACTACACCGAGTTTACGCTGAATGTGCCTTATAAGATCGTGCGTACCTCCTCATCACTGACCGCGGCACCACGTACGACGTTGAACTTATTTCAGATCGGATCGTTAGTAACGGGAAGTGATGAAGCTTTCATCGCCAGCAACCTCAGGAATAATGCGATTACGGTAAAAGATGAAACCTGTTCTGTGGCCGGAAATACTACCCAACAGGTGCCACTGGGCAGTTATTCAGTCAGTAAAAGTGGCGGGTTAGGTGCTGGCATTGGACAGACCAGCAATGCGATTCCTTTTGATATTCAGCTAAACTGTGAATCACTGCTATCAGGCACCTTTGAAGTCATGATGCAGTTCGACGGCGATGCGGTCAGCGGTTTGTCAGATGCAGGTGTCGTTGCACTGAATACAACCTCAACCGCGACCGGCGTTGGCGTTCAGATACTGAATGAAAATCAGCAACCCGTTGCGCTGGCGTCACCCTTTAACGTTGCCTCCTATCCTTTGTCTGCTGCGTTAATTACTGTGCCTTTATATGCACGTTATTATCAGACTGCTGAGAAAGTGAGCCCGGGAACGGCGGATGCAGTAGCAACTTATACATTGAGTTATCAGTAAAAATACCGGCAAGGCTCTTCGGAGCCCTGCCATTTCAATCATCTCTAACTGATCAAAGGATTCGTCAGTGGATTTGCCCCAAGGAAAAAATACGCTACGGATTGGTGTATCTGATGAGAGCCCCTTCATTATTTACTCAGTCCAGTCAATTTTATCAACCGAATTCGTTCAGCACGAAATTAACGCTTATCCGGTTGATAAAGAGGATTTACTATTAAACCTTAAGGAGGATGCCCCAGACATACTCATTACAGACTTTAACTTTAGCTTTGAGCGTTATGATTTGAACGGCGTCAATAAAATTGAGGAGATTCATAAGAAGTTGCCTGACCTTAATATTATTATCTTCACCGCTCAGACCAGCCAGGCTATTCTGAATAAAGTATTGCAAATTCCTATCAAGGGCATTATCAGTAAACGTGACGATCGCAGGCAGCTGATTGAGGCTTTTCGATGGATATATTCAGCCAACAAGGGGGTTTATTATTCAGAAAAAATGAAACACCTGGCACTTGATACCCAAGCCAGCAAAACAAACAGTCTGCTGTCTCCCTCAGAGAATGAAATCATCCGTTTATTCGCGATGGGCTACAGCCTGATGGATATCGCCAAAATACGTAAGCGCAGCGTCAGCACCATCGCAACGCAAAAATATAACGCGATGCGCAAGCTACAGCTGCACTCAAATACAGATCTAATAAAGTATGTTTTTGCCCAGGAATTAATTTAACCCAGGCATTTAATTTTTTGAAACAGCGAAAAACATGAAAATCCATAAATTAAATAAACTCATGCTGATGTTTATGTGTATGCCTGTTTATGTGCATGCCACAAATCTGCAGCAGGCTGCACAGGCCGCATTAAATTATGACTCGGCTTTACAGGCGAGTAAGCAAACCAGCGAAGCAGATAAACAAAAATACTGGCAGGGAATGTCAGGAATGCTGCCGACGCTCACGCTTGAAGGAAGCTGGGATCGCCAGGAGCAACCCGATAAGAAATACCAGAGCGGCGTCACTTCGCATAACTATGATGTCCGAGTCAGGCAACCGTTGTTTGATATGAGTAAGTATGCGGGCTGGCGTAAAGGTATCGCGATTGCCAACACCGCCGAAGCACAGGCACGTCAGGCAGAGGAAAAACTGCTGGGTACCGTTGCCAATGCTTATTTTACCGTGCTCTATCAGCAGGAAGTCTTACAGGCCGCACAGGCCGCTAGCCATAACTTCAAACAGCAAATGGACAAGCTTCAGGCGGGTTTGAGTAACGGGCAAAATACGCGTACAGAAGTTGATGAGGCGAAAGCGAACTATGCCATCGCTCAGGCCAAAGAAATTGAAGCCAGCAATCAGTTACTGCTTGCCGGTGAAGCGGTTCGCCGATTATCCGGCGTCAATCCGGATACGCTGGAGCCGGTTAATTTTCAGTGCCTTAATTCAACGCCCTACTCCACGCTAACCGAAGCGATCAGCGCCAGTCAGCAGCGCAACACCGATATCAAAGTTGCGATGTTCCAGCACGACCAGGCCGATGCCGATGTGCTGGCTGCCGATGCTGCTCACATGCCTGTGGTGTCGCTTTATGCCAGTTATGGCAAAAACTGGAGCCGCAACGATAACGACCAGAACTTCCTTTACGATGCAATTTTCGGCACCAACTCGAAAAGTAATAACCTGCAATACGGCGTAAACGTCTCCGTTCCGCTCTTTGCCGGCGGCAGTCAGCTGTCACAATCATTTGAAGCGTCTTATCGCCGCGAGGCCTCCAGGTACAGCACCATCGAAGCGCAACGCAAAGCGGTTCAGGACACCCGTTCTGCCTGGCTGAGCCTCAAAAATGGCAAGGCGCTTATTGATGCGGAAAAAAATGCGGTTTCTTCGGCGCGCGAAAAAGTCGTCTCGGTTAAGTATGGGCGCGAAATGGGCTTTCGTACGGTCAATGATGAAATGGATGCCCAACAAAAATATTACAGCGCGCTGAAAGATCAGGCTGAAGCACGGCTGAATTATTTAACCGCCCTGCTTAATCTGGCACTCAGCACCGGATCGTTATCAATCGACATGCTGAATTTCTTTCAGTGCCGTTAACCCACTTACATATGATGAATAGTTAAATGGAACAGTCACTTTTTCGCCAGGAAGCACTTGATGCTGCTAATCGCGGCAGTCTGGGTACCGTCGCACTTTATTGTCCACCTTACCGATGGCTGGTTATTTCCATCGTCGTGGTGATTACTGCAGCGACCACACTTTTCTTTATTTTTGGCAGCTACACCAAATATGAATCGTCTACCGGCGAGTTATTACCGAAAAACGGCATGTTGATTATTCCGCCTCCGGTCAGCGCGACCGTTATCGATATCCCGGTAAAAGAAGGCCAGCGCGTAGAGAAAGGCGATGTGCTGATGGTGCTCTCATCTGAAGTCTCGACGCAATTTGGTCAGACGCGTCAGGTGGTCTCAGAAAACCTGGCCGCGCAGCGCGAACGTCTGCAGCAGGATCTGGAAACCCTTAGCAAACTGCATGACGTTGAGATGCAGGGGCTGAAAGAGACGATCAGCAGCCTGAAATTGCAGCAAGAGCAACTGCGGCTTCAGTTAGCGCATCGCAGAAAGCAGGTTGAGCTGGCGCGCTTGCAGCTGACCAAGCTGAAAGCGATGCATAACGAGGGATACGCCTCAAGCCGCCAGGTGGAAGAGCAGGAATCAACGCTGCTCGACGGCCAGGCACGCTATCAGGAATATCAGCGGCAACTGCTGGATATTGCGCAGAAAATCCTGCAGGCGCAGCAGCAACTGCATGAGAAGCCGCTCGACGACGAGAAAAAACGTAACGATATCGAGCGACAGCTGGCAGATAACCGTCAGTCACTGGTTGAAAACGAAGCGCGACGTTCTTTTGAATTACGTGCCCCCAAAAGCGGTTACGTCGGCATGATTATGATCAAAAACGGTCAGATGCTGAATGCAGGTCAGTCGGCCATTGCCATCCTGCCCAGTGACAGTGAACTGGTGGCCCGCATCATGGTGAATACCCAATCTATTGGTTTTATCCAGGCAGGACAACGTGTCGTGCTGCGTTATAAAGCCTTCCCTTACCAGAAGTTCGGTCAGCAATACGGCAAAGTCATCGAAGTTTCACGTACGGCACTGACACCTCAGGAAGTCTCAACATTAACCGGTAAAGGCAACATTCAGGAGCAGCAATATCGGGTACTGGTGGCGCTGGATAAACAGACTATCAAAGCCTACATGCAAAATGAGCCGCTGAAACCCGGTATGGCGCTGGACGCCGATTTTATCGTCGATAAACGTCGTCTTTACGAGTGGGTCCTTGAGCCGTTATTCGCGCTCGGTCACAAAATTTCGCTCTGATTAAAAGGTCTGTGCTGTGTTGTTAAAAGATAAACTTAATTTCAGATGGTTTAACCGTCTGCCTGTCATCCGTCAGTCACAGGTGACCGAATGTGGACTCGCCTGCCTGGGCATGATTGCCAACTATCATGGGCATGAGATCGACATGATCACTCTGCGCAGGAAGTTTGCTACCTCGCTCAAAGGTGCCACTCTTGCCAATGTCATTTCGATGGCACAACAGCTGAATATGAGTTCGCGCGCGCTGCGCGTTGACCTGGAAGAGCTGTCTAAGTTGCGTATGCCCTGCATTCTGCACTGGGAGCTCAACCATTTTGTTGTGCTGAAAAAAGTGAGCGGCAATAAAATTACGCTTCACGATCCCGCGCGCGGCGTTCGGGAGCTGACATTCAAAGAAGCCTCTAAAGCCTTCACCGGCGTGGCACTGGAACTGATCCCCTCTTCAACCTTTGAAGTAAAAGAGGAAAAAGCCAGCATTTCAATGATGAAGCTGGTCGGCAGCGTGACGGGCGTGAAGTCCGCTTTCGTTCAGGTGCTCATCCTGTCAATCTCACTGGAGCTGTTTGGTGTGTTATCACCCTTTTTTATGCAATGGGTGATGGATATGGTGCTGGTCTCCGCCGACTATTCGCTGTTAACCCTGTTGGGGGTTGGCTTCATCATGATTGCGTTGTTCCAGACCATGATTTCCGCTCTGCGCTCATGGGTGATGGCCTGGTTCTCCAGTCAGCTCAGCGTACAGTGGACGATCAACGTCTGTCAGCACATGCTGAAGTTACCACTCGACTGGTTTGAATCGCGTCACGTCGGCGATATTCTGTCTCGTTACGGTTCGCTTAATACCATTCAAAGCACGCTGACTTCACGCTTTATCAGTACCGTGCTGGATGGGGTGATGTCGATCGTCACCGTAATGATGCTGTTTATCTACAACGCCAAACTCGCCTGGTTAGTCATTGCGCTGTTCATTGCTTATGGCATCTTGCGCTTCATGGCCTACGAGCCGGTGCGCCGCGCCAATGAAGAGCAGATCATCAGCTCAGCGCGCACGCAGTCCTCACTGCTGGAAACGCTACGCGGTATCCAGGCGGTGAAAACCAACAACAAGCAGGTTCCGCGTCTCGCCGCCTATATGAATTATCTGGTGGATAGCACCAATAAAGGGATAGTGATGCAGAAGCTCAATATCCTGTTTGGGTCCGCACAGGGGATACTGACGTCGGTGGGCCGGGTGGTGCTGGTGTGGCTGGCGGCATTACAGGTTCTGGATGGTAACTTTTCTGCCGGTATGCTTACGGCCTTCATCAGCTTCTCAGATCAGTTCATGAGCCGTGGTGCCGGTTTGATCAATGCGATCATTGATTTCCGTATGCTGCGTATGCATGGAGAACGTCTGTCAGACATCGTGTTGTCTGAAACTGAGCCGAATGACGAAGCCAGTCCTCATCAGATCGAGCACGATGACGAACCGCAGACATCGAATGATATCGCGCTGGAGCATATTTGCTTTCGCTATGCGCCAACCGAATCCTGGGTCATTGACGATGTCAGCCTCTCTATTAAAGCCGGTGAGAGTATCGCTATTGTCGGGCCGTCGGGTCAGGGTAAAACCACGCTGGCCAAAATTATTCTCGGTCTGTTACATCCCGAAAGCGGTGTGATCAGCGTAGGCGGTCTGGATATCAAGCAGACCGGCTTACAACATCACCGCAATCGCATTGGTTGTGTCATGCAGGATGATATTCTCTTTTCGGGTTCGATCAGTGAAAACATCAGCTTCTTTGATAATGAACCTGACCAGGCGAAAATCACTCGCGTGGCGCGGCTGGCACAAATTCATGGCGATATCATGAAAATGCCAATGAATTATCAAAGCCTGGTCGGCGATATGGGCTCCTTTCTTTCCGGTGGTCAGTTACAGCGTATTTTGCTGGCGAGAGCACTCTATCGCGATCCACAAATTCTGGTGCTGGATGAGGCCACAAGTCACCTCGATATTTATAATGAAACGCAGATCAATACTGCCATTAAGAAAATGAATATCACACGTATTATTATTGCGCATCGCCCGGAAACTATCCGCAGCGCAGACAGAATCGTTATGTTGAATAACGGTAAAATCAGCGAAATTACTGCCGAGCAGTTATTTTCCCGTGCAGACAATGGCCAAAAAATGGAAGGACCGAATGAATAATCACATGTGCAAATTTAGCGAAGGCACCATTACGCTACCTGAAGGATACAGTGAAAGAACGATCAACACGCTGATTGACAAACGATCTGGCCTGCCTCCCATTACCCTTTCCCGGGATGGGCTGGGCAATCACAACAGCATCGAAGAATATATTGAAAGCCAGCTCAGCATGTTAAGAAAGCAAATAAAAGAGTGGCATCAGGCGCCGTATGAACCGGTGGTGCTGGGTAATAATGTCACTAATGGGATATTAATCAGCTATGATTTTTTACGCCCTGATAACATTCGTCAATACCAGAGGCAGGCTATTTTCACCCTGGATATGGATGATCTGCTGATTTTTTCAATCTCGAAACCTGGGCCGTTAACTGACAAAGAGATAGCTGGCTTCTCCGGGACGCTGGCCAGTTTCAGGACCCATAATTAACCCTTGCCCGGCGAGCCGCCGGGCAATACCCGTTTCTTTGTTCATTTTTCAGTTGTTTCATGCTTGTCATGATTTTGCCGCTTTTTAGCGGCTTTTTTTTATCAGAAAAACAGACAAAGCCACTAAGGGATCTTCATGCTCAGTAACGCTGGCAGGTAAACAGGTAAGAGAGAGGCCCGCCAATCAGATAAGAACGTGCGTCGATTTTATCGACATCAAACTGCAGATAAGAAGGGTCCAGTGTCAGCTCCGCCAGCAACAGAGTGAACACCGCATCGGGTGTCGTATCTGTTGAAGCGCTTACGATGTCGTTAATCGCGTAGCGGTAAGTGTCGTAATCAACCTTCTCGCCGCGGGAAAGGACAATCCTGCGGTTAACAATCGTAGTTTTACTATCTGCAACGGCCTGCCCGTTTAGTAAAAGATAGCCAGAATTTTTACTATCAAAGCGTAAGTCCTGGGTTAACTGAAACTCTATCCGGCTTCCTTCGTTTCGGCTCAGATCGTAATGGGTAAAGGTCGAGCAGCGAAAGGGGAATGGCTCAATCCGGGAGCTGAAATAATCGAATCCAACGGTCACCATCAGCAACAAAGCGGCCGGCGCCAGAATAAATGCAATGCTCCTTTTCAAATGTTCCTCCAGTCGAGATAATAAAAGTTGTCACATGAAATTATATCCCCGCGACCGTTAATCTTGCAGGAGGATAAAATCGTCCGGCCAAAATTACGGGTCGTAAAGGCCGTATTATTATCAAAATAGAAGCGCCGACTGGCATCACAAGGTTGATTATTTTCTTTAATAATCTCCAGCAACTGTTTATCCAATGACTGCCGTTCAGTATCGTCCACCCCCTTTAATATCACCACGTCACACCCGCCAGGCAATTTTATTGTTGTCGAGACCAGGGATCGTTCAGACGAAACGATAAACCAGTAATAGCCACAGGCAGCGAGCAGAAGCAGCGAAAAAAAGACGAAAAAGAGTTCACGACGGGAAAAATGGCTGGGCTTACTGATGACATTTTGTGGGGATTCAGGTGTTATCGGACTGCTTTCAGTCGGTGCCACCGTTAATGCTTCGGCTGCAATATCGGGCTCAGGCTCCGCGACAGGCATGGCGGGTGACGGCTGCGTTTCAATCTTAATCTCTGTGTTTATGCGTATCCCAATCTTAGGAATGGTGATAATCAAATTTTCACAGCCATAGGCCGCAAGCGCACGTCGCAAAATACTGAGATACTGATTCAGGTTGCTATTCGAGCCGCGCAGGCCATATTTATCCCACACTTCTGTCAGCAGGTTATCCCGCGCCAGGATTTCCCCTTCTGAATTCAGCAGGCGTTCAAAAAGGCGGCCGGAAGAGATGCTCAGACTGATAGATTCCTCAGTAGGAAGATGAGTCAGCGTACAATCATCTGAATTATAAGTAATACTGTCATCGATTATATAAATCATTAAGAAATCACTGAATTTAAGCTAATTGCTCACAGTATAAGGCAGCTTATATAAAGAATCACTAAAGGTGACAGAATGGCGGGAAAGGCATTAACATAGCAGGACGGTTTGTTACGCGCCAGGCAAACTCTGCGTTGCCTGGCGATGGATTCAAACACCATTAATATCAACAGCTTAAATTTATATTATGGCTGGTTTGCCGCGGCAAATTCCGTGTAGTTGTCGTGGGTAATGGTCTGGTAAGGGATCCAGTTCAGCTCTTCGACTTTTTGTTTATCCAGCAGCGCTTTTGCCACTTTTACCGCGCCGATCGCCTGCCCTTTTGCATCCTGAAAAATGGTCAGCGTCATTTTTCCGTTTTTAACAAACTGCTGACCATCCGGAGTTCCATCAATGCCCGCCACCAGAATATGACTGTTTTTCGCCTGATTCAGCGCCATAATTGCTCCAATCGCCATTTCATCGTTATTGGCGGCGATGGCATCGATGGGTCGCTGATTCAGCAACCAGCCCGAGACCACATCCACCGCTTCATTACGCTGCCAGCGCGCGGTCTGTTTTTCGATCACCGCCATCTGCTTATATTTTGCAATTACCGCTTCTACGGCACGCGTACGCTCACGCGCCTCTTCGTTCGATAAAGCCCCCATCAGAATGGCGACGTTGCCGCGATAGTTCATCTTTTTTGCCAGCGCTTCCATCTGCATCTCGCCGCCGAGCGCAGAATCTGAGCCCACATAGGCCATATTTGCCGGCAACCTGACTTCCGGTTTACGGTTAACAAACACCAGCGGGATCCCTGCTGACTGGGCGGCTTTGATCATCGGCTGCACACCCTGGGTATCCACCGGGTTGAGAATAATGGCATCCACACCCTGGTTGATAAAATCATCAACCTGCTGAACCTGAAGAGCAACATCGCCCTTAGCATCCACGAACTGCCCGTCCATCTTCAGTGTCTTGATTTCCCCGACCATCTGAGTTCGCAGGATCGAGACAAAATTAAGGTCAAAATTTGCCAGTGCGACGCCAATTTTTGGCGTTTTCGCACCGGCCGACACGCTGACCAGCATACCGAGAAACAACGCTAACAGTCTGGTTTTCATAGGGTAATCCTGTAGGTTTTTATTATTAATAGACCGTCGGGCAACAGGCAAATACCCGACGGGGAAGTGATTACAGGGTAAAATGTTCGCGGAACTGCCTCAGCGCCGTCTCGCTGTCGCCCTCGGCCCAGCCTTCCAGTGCAACAATGCCGGAATAGCCCACTTCAGCCAGCGTGCGTGCAATGGCGCGGTAGTTGATTTCCCCGGTGCCGGGCTGCTTCCGTCCCGGTACATCCGCCACCTGAATTTCACCGATCGCCGGACCACAGCGGCGGATCAGTTCAATCAGATTGCCCTCGCCAATCTGGGCATGATAGAGATCCAGATTCATCTTCAGCGCCGGGCTGTTAACCGCCTCGACCAGCGCCAGGGTATCCGCCGCGCGGGCAAACGGCGTCCCCGGATGATCAACCGCCAGGTTGAGGTTCTCCAGGGTAAAGACGCGTCCGGCCCGTTCACCCAGAGCGGCAAGTTGGCCCAGCGTCTCTGCCGCTTTGAGCCACATCGTTCCGGTCACCACCTCAACCGGTCTGACCGCCTGGCCGTTGGCATCAAGTCCGGTGCCGTGCAGATTCAGGCTTGGGCAGTTGAGCCGTTCCGCAATCGCCAGCGACGTTTCAGCACTTTGCAGCAGCGGTTCGATTTGGTCCTCATCCGTCAGGTTACCGCTCAGATAACCAGTCATCGAGGTGAAACGCGCACCGGTCGCTACCAGCGCATCGATATCTTTATTAGCCCAGTTCCAGATCTCGACGCCAAATCCCAGCGCATGAATGCGCTCAACCCGGTGGATAAACGGCAGATCGAGAAACACCATCTCGGCACAGACAGAGAGCTGATAACTGGCCATTAGCGTGCTCCCAGCAGGATGGGCTTGTGCTGCTGCACCGACGCGATACAGGCCAGCGCAATTTCCAGCGCATTCCGCGCATCGATACCGGTGGCGCGCGGCGTCTCACCGTGCAGGATGCAGTGTGCAAACTCGGCCATCTCCGCCACGTAAGCGTCACGCAGCAGATCGGTGTCCATCCGTGAGGTTGCTATCGCAATACCGTCGGCGTGATAGCGCACGCAGTTATCCTGATTAATATTGCCCGCCTGCAACATGCCTTTACTGCCAAACACTTCGCCGCGCACGTCATAACCGTAGACCGCCTGGAAATTCGCTTCAGCCGTGGCAATCGCCCCGTTATCAAAGCGGATGGTCACCACCGAGGTATCCAGCAGCCCTTTATCTTTGAAATCGGGCCGTACCAGCGCATCCGCCAGCGCATAGACTTCAACCGGTCGTGCGCCGGGGTTGAAATGCAGCAAGGTGTCAAAGTCGTGGATCAGCGTTTCAAGAAAGATGGTCCACTGCGGGATCGGCGCCGGATCGCGTAACGCGGGATCGCGGGTGACCGAGCGGCTCAGTTGCGTGGTGCCGTTTTCTCCGGCTTTTACTGCGCGGATAGCGGCAGCAAAGCCAGCACTGAAGCGACGGTTAAAGCCGACCTGTAACACCACGCCCGCCGTTTTTGCCGCGGCGATCGCCCGATCTGCTTCCTCCAGCGTCACCGCCATCGGTTTTTCACAAAAGATATGCTTACCGGCCTGCGCGGCGGCAATGACCAGCTCTGCATGGGTACGGGCCGGGGTCGCAATCGCCACCGCATCAATGTCACTGTCGTTCAGTAACGCCTGTAAATCGGTGTAGGCTTTCTCTACGCCCAGCCGGTCCGCCAGCTTTTGCGCAGCACCTGGCTGCAGATCGGCGACCGCCGTCAGCTTAGCCCCTGGCACCCGCAGTGCCAGATTCTCCGCATGGAAACTGCCCATTCGGCCTGCGCCGATCAATCCCACACGCACAGTTTTATGATTCATAACAGCTCCTGTTTATTTATTGTTTGCCCAGTCAGGCTGGATAGAGGGTTCAGAGGTCTGCTGTGCCTCAGCGGCAAAGCGACGGGATTTGGATAACATCAGCGGCTCAATATGCTCCAGCGAGACGCCGCGGGTTTCCGGCAGAAAACGCTGTACGAACCAGAAGGCCACGAGACAGCCGACGGTGCACAGCATCAGTGGAAACGCGCCGTGGAAGTGGGTCATCAACAGGCTGCTGCGATTCATCATCGGGAAGCTCTGAGTGACAATAAAATTGGCCAGATACATGGACGAGAAGGCGTAACCCATTGCGACGGCGCGGATTCGGTTGGGAAAGATTTCCGAGATCAGTAACCAGGCGCCCAGGCTCCACGACATGCCGAAAATCAGCACAAACGCCACCAGGCCGATCACCGGCAGCAGCCCGCCGGTCTGGGCAATAAAGGCCCAGCTGGTCATCATCAGGCAGAGCGCACAGCCCAGCGCCCCCCAGCGCAGTAAGCGGGTCCGGCCCCAGCGATCGACCGCATTGAGGCAAAAGGCCACACCGGCCAGCAGCGCCACTCCCAGAAAAATGCTGTGGAACAGGGAGGTTTGAGTGTCGGAGGAGATGTTCTGCAGCAGCGACGGTGCGTAATAGAGCAGGATATTGATGCCGGAGATCTGCTGCAGGATGGCGATGGCACAGCCAATCAGCAGGATATAGCGCGCCCGGGCATCCCGCAGCAAGCCGGTGCGGGCATGACCATCACCGTGGCTGGCGGCGGAAGCGCTGATTTCTGCCAGCAGGCGGGCAGCATGTTGCGGCGTCGATAAACGTGTCAGCACCGCCAGGGCCCGATCGCGTTTACCGTTCAGCGCCAGCCAGCGCGGTGATTCCGGCATGAACGGCACCAGTGCCAGAAACAGCAGGCAAGGCACCACGCCGGACGCCAGCATCCAGCGCCAGCCCTCGCTGACGATCCACGCATGGGACATGCCGCGGGCGATAAGATAGTTGACCACATAGACCGCCACCTGCCCGCCCACCATCAGCATCTGCTGCAGGCCAAGCATCCGGCCGCGCCAGTCTTTTGGTGAGATCTCAGCAATGTAGAGCGGCGTAATCGCCGAGGCCATGCCGACGGCCAGCCCGCCGATCAGCCGGTAAAGTACAAACTGGGTCAGGGTATCGGCCAGCGCAGACCCTACCGCTGACAGCGTAAATAACAGGGCGGTGATCACCAGCGTCGGCTTACGACCGATCCGGTCAGAGAGCGCGCCGACGCACCAGGCTCCCGCCACACACCCGAGGATCACATTTGAAACAGCCCAGCCACTTTGCCACGGCGATAAAGCCAGATGTTCTGTTAACGGTTCAATCACTCCGGAAATCACCGAGGCGTCATAGCCAAGAATGACGCCACTGAGTGAGGCAATCGAACAGATAAACAGCAGTAACTTCAGATTATGTTTTCGCATAACGCTTTAACTTTCCCGTTATTTTTTACAGGTGGCCGTTAGCGTCAGGATTGCAAAACAGGTGCCAGTTTTTTAGCTGGGTTTTATGTGAACGACCTCTCAGATAACCGCTCTCAGGTGAAAATAAAATTTACATGTCAACTTAACATGTCATTAAAATGGACATTTCATCCCGACCCGGAGAGTGCAATGCCGACGCTGCATGATTTGTTGCCGAATAAAGAAGAGAGCGACGCAATTTTCAGTCTGCCGGAAGGCAGCGAAGCGGCGCGCTGGGAACAGCTGCTTGCGCAGGGATGGCAGGCCTTTGTGGCGGATGAGCAGCCGCACTGGATCCGCAGCAGCATCCTGCAGTCGTGGACACGTTCCCGGCAGCGCGGCATTGATCCGGGCCGGTTCAGCTACAGCGCACCAGAACCGGATGAAGTGTCCGCCATTCTCAGCCACAACAGTGAACTGATCGCCGTGGCGCACAGCGTGATGCAGAATCTGCTGGCCTATAATCCGGATGGCCACATCAATCTGACCGATGCGCAGGGCGTGGTGCTGAGCTACTGCGGCAGCGACCTGACGCCGGTCGGCAGCATCCTGCGTGAAGAGGTGCTGGGCACCAACTGCACCGCACGCTGCTTACGCGAACAGCGGCTGGTCTATGTGCTGAGCGGAGAAAACTGGAAGCTGGCACTACGCGAACGCAACCAGCAGTGCGCTGCGGCCCCGATTCGTGATGCCAGCGGCCGGATGATCGGCGTGCTGACGCTGACGGCCACTCCCGACAGTTTTAATGTTCACACGCTCGGTACCGTCCAGGCCGCCGCAGAGGCGATTGGACAACAGCTGACTCTGCGCCGTCTGCTGGCCGAACAGCAATCGATTCTGGAAACGCTGAATGAAGGCGTCGTGGTCTGCGATCGCGATGGCCGCATCAAAACCCTGAATCGCTACGCCCGGCAGATTTTCGCCGGAATAGATGCCGACAATGCGCATATCGATCGGTTGCTGCAGCCGCAATCGGGTTCGCTGCTCACCCTTCCCTGCTGCAACGACCGTGAGATGGTGTTTCGCCCCGATGGCAGACGCAGCGTCTCCTGTCTGGTGTCACTGATGCCGGCACCGGATGGCGGCCGTATTTTATCGCTGCGTGAAAATCAGCGTATCCGGGCAATCACCCGGCGGGTGCTTGGCGTCAGCGCCAGCTACACCTTCGGGATGATTCGTGGCAGCGCGCCTGTGCTGCAACAGGCGATCAAGGATGCACGCGCCAGTAGCCGCAGCGACAGCACCGTGCTGCTGACCGGCGAAAGCGGTACCGGTAAAGAGCTGTTTGCCCAGGCGATTCATAACGCCAGCAGCCGGTCACAGGAGTCCTTTGTGGCGGTCAACTGTGGCGCGCTGCCGCGCGATCTGGTGCAGAGCGAGCTGTTTGGCTACGTCGACGGTGCCTTCACCGGTTCACGGCGCGGTGGCTCGGCAGGGAAATTCGAACTGGCCGATGGCGGCACCCTGTTTCTTGATGAGATTGGCGAGATGCCGCTGGAAGCGCAGACCAGCCTGCTGCGCGTACTGCAGGAAAATGAAGTGTTGCGCATCGGGGCGGCGCAGCCGGTTAAAGTGGATGTCCGCATTGTGGCGGCAACCCATTGCGACCTGCAGCGCGCCGTGGAACAGGGTGCCTTTCGCCGCGATCTTTTCTATCGCCTTAACGTCATTTCCCTGACCATTCCCGCCTTACGGGAACGTCAAAGCGATATCCCCGATCTGGTCACGACCTTTATCCACGCATTATGCCAGCGACTGAATAAGACACCGCCGCAGGTGGCACCGGAAGCGATGCGCTGCCTGCAGGCCTGGCACTGGCCAGGCAATGTCCGCGAACTGGAGAACCTGGTGGAGCGGATAGTGAATCTCTGCCAGAGCAGCAGCATTGAACTGACCGATTTACCCGCGGAATTTATCAGCAGCATGTCACCGGCCACCACCGCCGCCACCAGCCTGCTGCAGGATAATGAGCGGGCCTGCATCCTGGAGACAATTCGCGCGCAGGGCGGCAACGTGCGCCAGTCGGCTAAGCTGCTGGGGATTTCACGCACCGCGCTCTACAACAAGCTCAGTCAGTGGAACATTCCGATCAGCAGCCTGCGGCAATAATTTTCCCTCTCCTCAGCGGCGCGATCCGCGCCGCGCCCGCTTCAGGCCGGAAACATGGCATTCGGCCGCTAAAAGGCTTAAAATGTGACCATATCCTTCACCGGTCACTTTGCAACCGACTCTACCTATCAGGCGTTAAAATGACAGAACAGTTTACCGATAACGGCGGCCGCGGCCCGGCTGAACATAACGTTCGCGACCAGATCGTCGATGCCGCGATGCAGCACTTCGCCCATTACGGCTACGAGAAAACCACCGTCTCCGATCTCGCCAGGGCGATTGGCTTTTCAAAGGCTTATATCTACAAATTCTTTGAATCCAAACAGGCCATTGGCGAAGTGATCTGCGCTAACCGGCTGGCAATGATCATGCAGCGTGTGGAAGCCGCCATCAGCGAGGCACCTGGCGCGGCTGAACAGCTACGCCGGCTGTTTCGCACGCTTTCAACCACCGGCAGCGAACTGTTTTTCCACGATCGCAAACTCTATGACATTGCTGCAGTCGCCTCGCGCGATCGCTGGCCATCGGCCCAGGCGCATGAAAAACGGCTGCTGAATCTGATTCATCAGATCCTTCGTCAGGGCAGAGAGGCGGGCGAATTTGAACGTAAAACGCCGGCAGACGAAGCCGCAGAAGCGATCTACCGGGTGATTAAACCCTATGCCAGCCCGGTTCTGCTGCAGTACAACCTCGATGAGGCGGAAGCAGCCTCAGTACAACTGGCGGCGCTGGTGTTACGCAGTCTGGCACCCTGAATGTGACCATTGACTTAATTGGTCACTTGATCAATGCTGGTAGCCGGTCTGAGAACATCTCCAGACACCCTGTGCTGCTGCGCCTGGCATTTCCTTCCGGTTAAACACGGCGGGCTGGACGTGGCGTTGTGCGTCCCTGTTACGCAGGGTACCGTCATCCGCGCTAAGGTTGAAAGCGTGCATCGATCAAACCACGGCTCTGCAACCGGTAAATCACCACCTTGCAGAGCCACTACAGGAGGAACTGCATGAGTCATTCAGCCGCGTCTGAACGTATTGTGATTACCGGTATGGGCATCGTCTCGCCATTGGGTTGCGGAGTGGAGACGGTCTGGCAACGCCTGAACGCGGGTCAGTCGGGGATACGGGGGTTGTCCGAAGAGATGAGTGCCGGCACCGGCATTTCGGTGGGCGGCAGCGTCCCGACGGTCGATGAAGATCCGCTGGCTGGCTACGATCCTGAAGCCTTTATCCTGCCGAAAGAGCGCAAAAAGATGGCCCGCTTTATTGAGTTTGCGCTATTGGCCACAGACGAAGCACTGAAGCAGGCGGGCTGGCATCCTCAGCCTGAAGATGAAGCCGCGCGTGAACGCACCGCCACCCTCATTGCCTCCGGCGTGGGTGGCTTTGGCGCGATTGCGGAAGCGGTACGTACTACCGACGCACGCGGCCCGCGCCGGCTTTCTCCCTTCACGGCGCCTTCTTTTCTCGCCAATATGGCAGCGGGTCATGTCTCGATCAAACACGGATTTACCGGACCGCTGGGCGCGCCCGTCACCGCCTGTGCCGCTGGCGTGCAGGCGATTGGGGATGCCGCGCGTCTGATCAGAAGTGGTGAAGCCGATATCGCCATCTGCGGCGGCACCGAGGCCGCGCTGGACCGGGTAACGCTGGGCTGCTTTGCGGCCGCACGCGCGCTGTCGGTCGGTTTTGCCGATCATCCGCATCAGGCGTCGCGTCCGTTTGATCGCGACCGTAACGGTTTTGTGATGGCGGAAGGGGCTGGTCTGCTGGTGATCGAGTCGCTGGCCCATGCCGAAGCGCGTGGCGCAACACCGCTGGCAGAACTGGTCGGCTACGGTACCAGTGCTGATGCTTATCATCTGACCGCCAGCCCGGAAAATGGCAGCGGCGCAGCCCGGGCGATGAAACTCGCTCTGCGTCAGGCCGGTATCGGTCCGGAAGCGGTCCAGCACATTAACGCCCATGCGACCTCGACCCAGGTCGGCGATCGCGGTGAACTCGCGGCCATTCGCTCAGTATTTGGCGACGATTCAGCGGTGGCGATCACCTCAACGAAATCGGCAACCGGGCATCTGCTGGGCGCGGCGGGCGGCATAGAGGCAATATTCACGCTGCTTGCGCTGCGCCATCAACAGGTGCCGCCGACGCTCAATCTGCATCATCCCGATGACGCAGCGGGTAACCTCGATCTGGTGGCGCTGAACGCCCGCCCGATGGCGCTGGAGTATGCCATGTCGAATGGCTTTGGTTTTGGCGGGGTTAATGCCAGCCTGCTGTTGCGTAAGTGGTAGCCTTCTCTGGGCGCATCCCAGGCCACTATGCCGTGCGGCTTATCACTGCACGGCATGGAAACGCAGCCTCATCCGTGTGGTTGGTTATTTGTGGTCAGATCACAGGCTAATAACTGACTGCCCGCCGCCGTGCCGGAAAACGTTGGTTAAGATTGTCTCTTGCCAGATAATTCTTATTCCGGGACGGCGTGCGCTATCAACTTTATATTTCCGTACTTTTCCTGACAATATTACCCACCTGCCACCGCTTACGATTAATTTTCAGCGCTACACTAGATATTCACGACAATAAACGCAGAGAACGTAGATGAACATTGCAGCCTTTGATATTGGCGGGACCTCATTAAAAATGGGCGTGATCGACGCTCAGGGAAATATTCTGGCCAGCGACAGTGCTGATATCTCACATAACGATCGGGATAAAATACTGGAACAGATTATCGCCTGGCTAAAGCAAAACCCATCATGCAGCGGCATTGCGCTCAGCACGCCGGGTTATATTGATCCGGAGAGCGGATATATTGCGATGGGCGGCACGATTCGCGATTTTGATCAGTTTAACCTGAGCCAGTGGCTGACTGATAAAACCTCGCTGCCGGCGACGGTTGAGAATGATGCGCACTGTGCTTTACTGGCCGAGCGCTGGCTGGGAAAAGCGAAGAAGCTGGATGATTTTCTGATGCTGACCATCGGCACCGGCTTAGGCGGCGCGGCTTTCTGTAACGGTGCGCTGATCCGCGGTGGCCGCAATCGTGCCGGAGAATTTGGCTGTCTGCTGACGTCACGCCCTACCGACAACAATATCGAACCCCATACCATGGCAAAGAGTTGCACCATGACCGCCCTGCGCGAAAATTTCAGTCGGCTCAGCGGTCAGCCGGTCGATGATGTCAGTGGTAAGGATGTGTTCGACGCGTTTGATCAGGGCGATGAGCAGGCACAACAGGTGGTTGATCGCTTTTATCAGGATCTCGCCGCCGGTTTATATAATCTTTTCAGCGTATTTGACCCGCAGACTATTTTCATCGGCGGGGGAATTACCGAACGTGAACCCTTTATTGATGAGCTCTCACGGCAGCTGGAAAAATATCAAATTGATATTCGCATTGATACCGCTACCTACGGCAACGATTCCGGCATGCTGGGCGCAACCTGTCACTTTTTACAACATCAGCAAAGCGACGTCGCCTAATCCGCCTTGCAAAATCAGCGCTGCCGCCAGTCAGGGATAATCAGATCGCCACGTAATACCGAACTGCCCAGCATCTGCTGGGTGGTGGCGGTTAACCAGCCGACAATACGTGATGCCATCGCATCGAGAGAGTATTCAATTGCCGGAATAGTGGGTAAACCGGGTAAATTCACCGATCCCGCCAGGCTGAATACCATTACGTCATCCGGTACCGCTTTATTAAAGGCCTGTAACTGCGCCATAACGCTTTGCGCTTCCTGCTCATTAGCCACCAGCAAGGCGTTGAAATTCCGGCTGCTGGCATTATTCAGCAGCATCTGAATCGCCACCGACGAAGAGACCGCATCAGTAATCACCAGGTTACGGTTAAAAGGTAAGAGGTTATTTTCCAGCGCCAGCTTGTAACCCTGTAAGACCTGCCCGGCGGTGCCCCCGTTCTCAGGCTGGATGAGGGCGATCTGGCGACGGCCCTGATTAATCAGGAAATTGCTGGCGGTCTCGGCGGCAAAAGCGTGATCGAACTGGATACTGTTCGGCCCTTCCGCTTCGGCGCAGTCGACCAGAATGACATGTTCATCATCAATATTAAGGGGAAAACGCGCGCCAATGATCAGCACATCATCGCACAGTCCACAGCTCAGCTCGTCAAGCGCGGTCAGGACGTCACTTTTGCTATGGGCAAAGCGCAATAACAGATGCTTCTGATGCTGACGAAGCTGCTTTTCCAGAGCGAAAAGCCAGGCGGTGATCTGATTAACGTTTTCCTGCGCGCAGATAACGCCGATACAGTGGGTGGTCTGGCTGAATAACGACTGGGCAATAACGTTTGGCCGGTAGTTCAGCTCTTCGACGGCTTTCAGGACCGCCAGCCGACTGGCTTCCTTTACGCCGCGTGAACCGCTCAACACCCGGGAAACTGTGGCTTTCGATACCCCAGCCAGCCGCGATACATCGTTGATAGTAGACATTTTTCTCCCCTGAAAACGGCGCTATGCCAAAAAATGCTCACTTTGCTTATCTGCGCAATGGTTCGCCGGCCAAAGTATAGCCATTTCATCCAGTCGTGGAAACCGATTTTCCATAAGCCACCCCCTCTTCGCTTTTACGGTCAATTTTGTGACCCTAATCGAATTAAAAAAAACCGCTAATCTGGCTTATTGACGCGCATCACACTTCTGATTGCTGTCGATGGAAACCGGTTTCCATATGATATCCAATCAGCCTCACTTTAGTGTCAAAGGCGAGGAACAGTAACCATGTACAGAATCATGTTGTGTTGTTCAGCAGGGATGTCCACCAGCATGCTGGTGCGGAAAATGGTGGAAGCCGCCGCGCAACGGGAATTAGCCGTTGAGATCAACGCGTTTGGCGTAGCGGAGTTTGACGAACAGTTTTCCCGCTATCAGGTGGTGTTACTCGGACCGCAGGTAAAATATATGCTGCAAAGCCTGAGCGAAAAAGCAGCAGGCCAGGCGATTCCGGTCCAACCGATCGATATGATGGATTACGGCATGCAACGGGGTGACAAGGTGCTGGATTTCGCGCTGTCGCTGATTGCAGCTGCGCAGGAAAAGGCGGCCTTATGAGCTCACTCTATCAATCCATGATCGCGGTGATTGAGCAATCGATTACGCCGCTGGCCGGCCGGCTGGGCCAGCAGAAATATGTGATTGCTATTCGTGACGGTTTTACTGCCGCGCTGCCGTTTATGATCATCGGCTCCTTCATGCTGGTGTTTATCTTTCCTCCCTTCTCCGCCACCAGCACCAACAGCGTCGCCCGGGCCTGGCTCGACTTCTCCGCCACCTACCGTGACCAGTTGATGCTGCCGTTTAACCTCAGCATGGGGGTGATGACCTTTTTCATCTCGGTGGGGATTGGTGCCAGCCTGGGACGGCAATTCTCACTGGACCCGGTGATGTCAGGTCTGCTGGCTTTTATGGCCTTTTTACTGGTGGCGGCCCCCTACTCCAATCACACCATTTCCACTGAATACCTCTCCGGTCAGGGGATTTTTACCGCGCTGCTGACCGCCATTTATGCTACCCGCGTGTATGCGTGGCTGAAGCACAACAACGTCACGATCCGCCTGCCCAAAGAGGTACCGACCGGTGTCGCACGCTCGTTTGAGATCCTGATCCCGGTGGTGGTGATTATCGGGACTTTGCATCCGCTCAATCTGCTGATTGAGGCCAAAACCGGGATGATCATTCCGCAGGCCATCATGCATCTGCTGGCACCGCTGGTCTCCGCTTCCGACTCGTTACCGGCGATTCTGCTGTCGGTACTGCTGTGTCAGATCTTCTGGTTCGCCGGCATCCACGGGGCGCTGATTGTCACTGGCATCATGAACCCGTTCTGGATGGCCAACCTCTCCGCTAATCAGGCCGCCCTGGCGGCGGGCAATGTGTTACCGCACATCTATCTGCAGGGCTTCTGGGATCACTACCTGCTGATTGGCGGCGTCGGCTCCACGCTGCCTCTGGCCTTTCTGCTGCTGCGCAGCCGTGCCACCCATCTGCGCACCATCGGCAGAATGGGCATCGTGCCGAGCTTCTTCAATATCAACGAACCGATCCTGTTTGGCGCACCGATCATCATGAATCCGCTGATGTTTATTCCGTTTGTCTGCGTACCGATGCTTAACGCCGTGCTGGCGTATACCGCTACCCGGCTCGGCTGGCTGGCGCAGGTGGTGTCGCTGACGCCGTGGACCACACCGGCACCGATTGGCGCGTCATGGGCAGCCAACTGGGCAATCAGTCCGGTGGTAATGTGCCTGGTCTGCATGGTGCTTTCCGCCCTGTGCTACCTGCCGTTTCTGCGCGCCTACGAACGATCGCTGATGAAAGCCGAACTGGAGAAGACGCAGTCGCAAGCGCCGCTGGCTGAAACCGCCGGTACCCACTAATTTCCTGGAGAGAGGCACCATGCACTACACGTTTCCCGATAACTTCTGGTGGGGCAGCGCCAGTTCCGCCTTACAGACCGAAGGTGATAGCCTGAACGGCGGCAAAAGCGCCACCATCTGGGATCACTGGTACACGCAGCAGCCATCGCGTTTTCATCAGCAGATTGGCCCGGCTGACACCTCAACCTTCTATCAGCACTGGCGTCAGGATATCGCCTTGCTGAAGCAGCTGAACCACAACAGTTTCCGCACCTCAATCAGCTGGTCGCGGCTGATCCCGGACGGCAGCGGTGATCTTAACCCGCAGGCGGTAGCGTTCTATAACCAGGTGATTGATGAATTGCTGGCGCAGGGCGTCACGCCCTTCGTAACGCTGTTTCACTTTGACATGCCGATGGCGATGCAGCAGCTGGGCGGCTGGGAGAACCGTGACGTCGTCGCGGCATTCAGTCGCTATGCCCGCCTCTGCTTTGAGCTGTTCGGCGACCGGGTAGCGCACTGGTTTACCTTTAACGAACCGATCGTGCCGGTTGAAGGCGGTTACCTGTACGACTTCCATTATCCGAACGTGGTGGATTTCCGCCGGGCGGCCACGGTGGCTTACCACACGGTACTGGCCCATGCTTCGGCGGTCCGGGCCTTCCGGGCCGGTTCTTTTCCAGGTGAAATCGGCATTGTGCTCAACCTGACGCCCTCCTATCCGCGGTCGCAGAATCCGGCGGACCTCACCGCGGCGCATCACGCCGATCTGCTGTTTAACCGCAGTTTTCTCGACCCGGTGTTACGCGGCGAATTTCCGGCCGATCTGGTGGCACTGCTCAGGCAGTACGGCCAGTTACCCCCAGCACAACCAGAAGACAACGCCCTGATCGCCGAAGGCGTTATCGACCTGCTCGGGGTCAATTATTATCAGCCACGGCGGGTAAAATGCCGTGACAGCGCAATCAATCCGGCTGCGCCCTTTATGCCGGAATGGTTTTTTGACAGCTATGAGATGCCGGGCCGGAAAATGAACCCTTATCGCGGCTGGGAAATCTACGAGCCGGGTATCTATGACATTCTCACCAACCTGCGACTCAATTATGGCAATCCACGCTGCTTTATTTCAGAAAACGGCATGGGCGTAGAGAATGAGCAACGCTTTGTTGAGGATGGGCAGATCAACGATCAATACCGTATCGACTTCGTTGCTGAGCACCTTAAATGGGTTCACCGGGCGATCGGCGAAGGCAGCCAGTGTCTCGGCTACCATATGTGGACCTTTATTGATAACTGGTCATGGTGTAACGCCTATAAAAATCGCTACGGCTTTGTCCAGCTCGATATCGCTACGCAGCAACGCACGGTGAAAAAAAGCGGTGAGTGGTTTGCCGCAACATCGGCCCGTAACGGTTTTACCCACCCGGAGAACGTAGCATGATCGATCAGGAAGAAGCGGTAATGGAGATTATTGTGAATGCCGGTCAGTCGCGCAGCCTCTGTTTTGAGGCACTGCAGGCGGCCCGTCAGGGAGAGATCGAACAGGCGCGGGATCTGCTGCGTCAGGCCGATACCTTCACCCGCCAGGCACATAAAATGCAAACCCGGCTGATTGAGCAGGATGCCGGCGAAGCCCGGCAGCCGATGACCTTAATTATGGTCCATGCTCAGGATCACCTGATGACCTCCATGCTGGCGCGTGAGCTCTCTGAAGAGCTCCTTCATCTGTACCAGCGTGACGTACGCACCTGAAGCCAGGGATATCAGCGCGGGCGCAGTCACCCTGCGCCCCGCGATCGAGCCTTACCCCCGAATCGGCGAATCAAACAGGCTGATCGCCAGCCCGGTCAGCGCATAGACCAGCAGATACAACAGGATCAGCGCCGCCAGCAGGGTTCGATGACTGCGCATACCGCCTCGCCTTTTCATGCCCTCATCAGAAGGAGTAGCTGAGCGCAAGGGTGGCCGATGTCCCATTGCGCTTCTCAACAATCGGGCTATCGGAGGCGTGCTTGTCGAGCCAGGTATATTCACCAATGACACTGGCCGACCAGGCGGGCGTGAACTGATGGCTCCAGGTCAGGCTGGTGTCGGTGCCATAGAAACCGCCGGCGGCGTTGTAGCGGGCAAAACCCGTGCGTGCGCTTTGCTGGCTGTTGACGCCGTAGAAGGTGTTCATGTAACGACTATCCCCGAACAGACCGGAAACCTGCAAGGCGACCGTGTCGCTGTTGGTTTGCCACGGGACCAGGGTGGCCGAAGTCCGATACTGCACACCCTGACCGTCACTTAATGGCAGCGTCGCTTTGCCTTCCAGCGCCAGCCAGGGCGTCACTGACCAGCCCAGCGCCAGCGAGGTGTTGACCGTCGCATCGATGTTGCCCATCCCTTTGAGCCGATCGTCACCGTCACGCCACGCTGAATTTTTATCCGCGCGTCCCAGACCATAGCCCAGGGTATGTTCCAGATAGAGTCCATTATCCGCCTGCAGGTCGTAGCCGATCCCCTTTTGCGTATCCAGGAAGAAGGCCCCGTCGCGCGTCTGAATCAGCGGCATCAGCTGCCAGTGACGTTTATCCGCTCCGCTGTAGCGCGGCGCATAGATACCGGCCATGCCCAGTGTCACGCTGGGCGCTGGCGTTGCGCTGTCATCCGCCACGGCAGCGGCGGCGCTTAACCCCAGCGAAAAACAGACCATGTGAAGCTGTATTTTTCCGGTTATCATCACGTTTCCTCATTATCACATCACGTTGCGGAACCGAGTGGGATCAGTTACGCATCTCTGGCCGGAGTATGTGAAACCTGTGTCAATGAACGACCAGGGATTTATGAAGAAACAGTCAAGGTGGTCCGAAAATGCAGTCAAAACGTGTGCTGATTATTGAAGATGACGCGGATGCAGCCGGTGTGCTTGAGGCGTATCTGAAACGTGAAAGTTATGAAGTTACCGTCGCCGGTGATGGCCTGAGCGGCCTGGAGGTTGCCCGCCGCTGGCAGCCCGATCTGATCCTGCTGGATATCATGCTGCCCGGCATGAACGGCACCGAAGTGCTGGCGGCGCTGCGGCGGCGCGGCGACACGCCCGTGATTATGGTCACCGCGATGGGCGACGCGCCGGATCGCATCGGCGCGCTGCGCTATGGCGCAGATGACTATGTGGTGAAACCGTATAACCCAGGCGAAGTGGTGGCGCGCGTTCAGGCCGTGTTGCGCCGCAGTCAGTACAACACACCGCAGCCGGAAACCCTGCGCTGGGCGGGATTAGAGGTCGATCCGCTGGCGCTTACCGCCGTGGTCAATACTGACGGCGCCGGCCCTCGCCGCCTCGATCTCACCCCGACCGAGTTTTCTCTGCTGGTGACGCTGATGCGTGCGCCGACCCGGCCGTTTACCCGCCTGTTTCTGCTGGAGCACTGCCTGCCGGAGAGCGATGCGCTGGAGCGGGTGGTCGACACCCATGTCTACAACCTGCGGCGTAAACTGGAGGTGGCGGGCATCTCCGATCTGTTACCGGCCGTTCGCAGCGTCGGCTATCGGTTCAGACAGCCATGAAAAACGAGACCCATCCCTCACTGTGGCGCTGGATTTGCGTCCGGGTCATGTTTCTGGCGATTGGCAGCGTGATTCTGATCGCCTTCTGTATGTGGCTGCGTTTTGCCGTGCAGGCATTCTGGGTCTATTACCGGATGCCGCCCGCCCTGCTGGAGGAGTTCTCACAGCTGCGGCACCATCCCGCCAGCGATCCGGCCCGTTTTCATCAGATTGTCGATCAGTGGTGGGGCATCAACTTTTCCGACCCTTCGCTGGCCTCGTCAGACTGGCTTACCGTTGGCGTGCTGGTGGCGGTGATGATCCCGTTTATGGTGCTGATGGCGCTGCGTTTCGCTCGTCCGCTGTCGGCGCAGTTCAGCCAGCTGGCGACGGCGGCCCGCGCCGTCTCTGAGGGCGAGTTTGGCCGTTCCGCGGCGCTGGTGAAAGAGGCGCCACAGGAGCTGGTGCGCTTCACCGAAGACTTCAACCAGATGACGCAACAGCTGGCGCGCTACGAGCGGGAACTGCGTGCTTCACACGTCGCGATGGCGCACGAATTGCGATCCCCGCTGACGGCGGCCATTGGCCGGCTACAGGGGATTCTGGACGGCGTATTCCAGCCTGAACCGCAGCAGCTGGCGATGATCATGAAACAGCTGACGCAGCTCAGTCGGCTGACGGATGAGCTGCACCTGTTATCGCTGGCAGATGCCGGTCAGCTCACCCTGAATCGCGATCGGGTGAACCTCAGTGAACTGTTACGCGAGCGGATCGGCTGGCTGATGCCGCAGGCGCGGGAAGCGGGCATGGCGATCAGCGTGACGCCGGCACAGGATCTCTATCTGACTGCCGATCCGTTTCGTCTCGGTCAGGTAGTGACCATTATCTGCGAAAACGCGCTGCGCTACGCTGCGGAGGGCGGACGGCTGGAGATCACCGCCAGCCAGGGCGATCGATACACCGCCCTGACCTTCCGTGATTATGGTCAGGGCGTGGAACGCCATTTTTTGCCGACGCTGTTTGACCGCTTTACCCGGGCTGAGTCCTCCCGTGCACGCCACTCCGGCGGCAGCGGTCTGGGATTGTCGATTGCCAAAGCCATTATTGAAGCCCACGGCGGCACTCTTCACGCCAGCCTGCCGGCGGAGGGTGGGCTATTAATCGGCGTTAACCTGCCGGTGAACTGAAAAGCGATAACTTGACCGTTTCTTGACGGTTCATCGAAGGATTCTGGACACAAGCCGGGTTCAATGAGCACAACTCATTACAGGAACCCGGCTATGACAGACTTAATTCAGGATGCTGCCCGTCAGGTGTGGCGTCATCTCCTCAGTGTTCACCTCTTTGCGCCGATCGTGTTCCTGCTGCTGGGGATCTTCATCATGACCGGCTGCCGGGATGATCATGCCGAGCCGCCCGTCGCCCCGTTACGACCGGTAAAAACCGTTATTGCCCCGGCGTTCAGTCACGATGCCTCACAGTCGCTCACCGGCGAAGTCCACGCCCATCAGGAGGTGGCGCTGGCCTTCAGGCTCGACGGTCGGGTTATCCGCCGCACGGTTGAACTGGGTGACAGTGTCACTGCGGGTCAGCCGCTGGCAACGCTGGAAGACAATTCAGCCCGGAATCAGTTGAGCAGCGCCCGGGCCGACCTTGAGAGCGCCCGCGCAGCCGAACGCGTCGCCGCACTTAACTTACACCGGATGCGGTTGCTGATGCCGGGCGGCGCCATCGCCCGCAGCCAGCTGGACAGCGCCCAGGCGGACTTTCAGAGCGCACAATCGCGGCGTCTCAGCAGTGAGGCTGCGCTGAAAAATGCACAGGATACGCTCAGCTGGACCCAGCTCAGGGCCCCGTCATCCGGCAGGATCACCGCCGTCAACCTGCAGCCGGGTCAGGTGGTCAGCGCCGGGCAAAGCGTGATGACGCTGGCCGCCGGGGATACGCGCGATGCGGTATTTGATCTGGCAGAACCCAGCCTGATTCGGCCAGATAACCGGATGCCGCTGAATATTGCGCTGCTCTCCGATCCCGGCGTGCAGGTCAGCGGCAGCGTGCGTGATATCAGCCCGCAGGCCGATCCGCAGACCCGCACCTGGCGGCTGCGGGTCACGCTGAACAATCCGCCTGCCACCATGGCGCTTGGCGCCACGGTCATGCTCAGTCTGCCGGATGGTCAGCCGCCCGTGATCGCCTTACCCGCCAGTGCCCTGACCCGCGCCGGTGAAAAACCCGCGCTGTGGGTGGTTGACCGCGCAACCCGACGATTGCAGCTGCGCCCCGTGGTGATGACCCGCTTCACCGCAGAGCAGATTTTTATCAGCACCGGCATCCAGCCGGGTGAAACGGTGGTGACGGCCGGTGTCAGCACCCTGCAGCCTGGTGAACAGGTCGCGTTATCTCAGGAGGCGCCATGAAGCCTGCTTCCTCCTCATCCGCTTTTAATCTCTCTGGCTGGGCACTGGCGCATCAGCAGCTGGTGGTATTTTTCATGCTGCTGGTGATGGCCGTGGGTGTGCTGAGCTATGAACACCTGTCGCGCAACGAAGATCCGGCTTTTACCATCAAAACGGCAGTGATCTCCGCGCAGTGGCCGGGCGCTGATGTGAATACCACCGTGCAGCTGGTCACCGACGTACTGGAAAAAAAGGTGCAGGAGATCCCGTCGCTGGACGCAGTTGAAAGCGAAACCCGGGCCGGGCAGACGGTGATTTACGTTAATCTGCGCGACGATACGCCTCCCGCAGCAGTGGCGGGCATCTGGTACCAGCTGCGGAAAAAGATGCAGGATATCGCGCCTTCGCTGCCGCAGGGCGTTCAGGGGCCGGCGGTAAATGACGAGTTTGATGACACCTTTGGCACCCTTTATGGCTTTACCGCCGAGGGTTTCACCGCGCGGGAACTGCGCGATCAGGTTGATAACCTGCGTCGTAGCCTGGCCGATCTGCCCGATATTGGCAAAACCCTCTTACTCGGTGTCCAGGAGCAACAGGTGGTGATTGCCTTTTCGCCGCGCAAGCTGGATGGAATGGGGCTGGATTTGCAGCAGGTCAGCGATGCGCTTAAAGCCCAGAATGAGGTGGTCCCTGCCGGCAGCCTGCGCACCGATCGCGAAAATATCGCGCTGCGGGTCAGCGGCACCTTAACCTCGGTCGCCAGCCTGCAGGCGGTGACGCTGCATATCGGGCAACGCTTTATTCCGCTGACCGATCTGGCGACCATCAGCCTGCAATCCGCCGAGCCGCCAGCTCCCGCCTTTCGGGTTAACGGTAAGCCTGCCATTGGACTGGCCATTTCCATGGCCGCCGGCGGCAATATGCTCGACTTTGGTCAGCAGCTGGATCAGCGGATGAGCCGATTAGCCAGCCAGTTGCCCCACGGCATCACGCTGACCCGGGTTGCCGATCAGTCCGCGGTGGTCAAAACGGCGGTCAGCGGCTTTGTCCGGGTGCTGGGCGAGGCGATCGTGATTGTCTTAGCGGTCTCGTTTGTGTCGCTGGGACTGCGGGCTGGCCTGGTGGTGGCCGCCGCTATACCGCTGGTGCTGGCGATGACCTTTACCGGCATGCTGCTGGCGAATATCGGCCTGCAACGGATCTCGCTAGGCGCACTGATTATTGCGCTGGGATTGCTGGTGGATGACGCCATGATCACCGTGGAAGCGATGGTGGCGCGGCTGGAAGCGGGTGACAGCAAATGGCAGGCCGCCACCTATGCGTTTAAAACCACCGCTTTCCCGATGCTGACCGGCACGCTGGTGATGATAGCGGGTTTCATACCGGTCGGATTCGCCGCGTCCAGCGCCGGAGAATATTGCTACTCGTTGTTTGTGGTGATCACCCTGGCCTTGCTCTGCTCATGGGGCGTGGCGGTGCTGTTTTCCCCGCTGACCGGAAGCTGGCTGTTATCGGCAGGCAGCGTAAAGGCACACCGTCCGCCGGGCATCCTGATGCGCGCTTACCACCGGCTGCTGGAGCAGATCCTGCAACACCGGCTAATCACGCTCGGCGCCGCGCTGGGGATATTGCTGGTCAGCCTTTACGCCACCACTTTTATGCAGGGTGAGTTTTTTCCGGCCTCCGATCGCCCTGAACTGCTGGTGAGCCTGACGCTGCCCGCTAATACCGCACAGGCTGAAACGGCGCGCCGCACTGAACAACTGGAACAGGCGATCCGCAACGATCCTGACGTTGCCAACTTTACCAGCTACGTTGGCTCCGGCGCGGTACGCTTCTATCTGCCGATGGATGTGCTGCTGGATAATGAAAACACCGCCCAGCTGGTGGTGGTGGCACATAACCTCGCCGCGCGCGATCGGCTGCGCAAGCGGCTCGAACGGGTGATGGTGCACCATTTCAGCGACATCACCACCCGGGTATCACCGCTCGAACTCGGTCCGCCGGTCGGCTGGCCGCTGAAGTATCGCATTACCGGTCCGGACAACGCCAAAGTACGCCAGGCTGCCGACCAGCTGGCGGCGGTGATTGCCCGCTCGCCGCTCACCCGCGAGGTGAATCTCACCGCCGGAGAACCGGAACGAGTCATCACCCTGGCGGTGAATCAGACCGCTGCCCGCGCGGTCGGGCTTTCGTCTGACAGCATCGCCTCCGCCCTTAACACCGTGATGTCCGGCAGCGTGGTCACTACACTGCGCGACCGCAACCGGCTGATTGACGTGGTGCTGCGCGGTAACGATCGCGAGCGGCAGGATACCACTGTGCTGGCGGGCATGATGCTCACCACCGCCAGCGGGCAAAAAGTCCCGCTCAGCCAGGTCGCGACCCTGACGTGGGGCGTGGACGACCCGGTGATCTGGCGACGTCAGCGGCTGGCTTACATCACCGTGCAGACCGATATCGCGCCCGGCCAGCGCGCTGAAACCGTGTCGCAGCAGCTCGCGCCGCAGGTCGCCTCGCTGCGCGCCGCCCTGCCCGCCGGATACGGGATTGAAGAAGGTGGCGTGGTGGCGGAATCGGATAAGGGTAACGGCTCGGTGTTCGCCCTGTTGCCGATCACCCTCTGCGTCATGCTGGTGTTGCTGATGATCCAGCTACAGCGTTTCTCCAGCATGGTGCTGGCATTTTGCATGGCACCCTTTGGGCTGCCGGGCATTGTGTTAGCCATGCTGCCGGCGGGGACACCGCTGGGGTTTGTTGCGCTGCTGGGGATTATCGCGCTGGCTGGCATCATCATCCGTAACGCGGTGATCATGATCAGTGAAGTCGACGCCAACGCCCGCGCCGGACTGCCGCCGGATGAAGCCATCCGGCAAGCGGCGCAGCACCGCGTTCGTCCTATCCTGCTGACCGCCTGCGCTGCGATCCTCGGCATGATCCCGATCTCGCATCAGGTTTTCTGGGGACCGATGGCGTTTGCGATTATTGGTGGTCTGGTGACCGGCACGCTGGTAACGCTGACGGTGCTGCCTGCATCGCTGAGTCTGTTAATGAACAGGAAGCGGGCCTGATTCAGGCTGACCGTCCGATCCCGCCACCGGGCGGGATCGGACGGCCGGGTTACTTCATCACTTCAACCAGGATTAACGGGCATTTCCTGACTTTGCAGGCCTGAGAGTAGGCCAGCGAACAAACTGAACAGAGATCGCGTATGTCAGATTGATACTCATACTCCATGAAATAGCGGAACCTGCCGCTGGCCGAATCTGTTCTCCAGAATCGCTGCGGCTCCAGAATCTCATCCAGTTGCCTGAATGTCAGGGCTGACGGGTTGTGAAACCCGACTCGAACGCGGTATGTAGTCATGGTTCGATTATTCGCAACCCGGACGCGCGGTGCCAGTCGGTTATTGTGCTCAGTTCAATAGCCTGCGCTTATCAACGCCGCTGCGTTTCAGGCTGGCGGTTTCTCCGCCAGCAGCGACAGCAGATGCAATATCGCTTTTGACGGAGGGTAGCGCCGCCAGGCGAACGCCACGTCGGTGAACAGCGTATTATTTTCGATTTCACAGAAGCTGATCTGAGGATTGCCCACACAGCGCATCGACGCCGGCACCAGCGCGACACCGCATCCGGCGCCCACCATGCCGAGCGATGAGGTGATCTGTGGCGCCTGCTGAAAGGCGTGGCGCGAAAAGCCCGCCCGCAGGCAGGCGCTGACAATCAGTTCATACAGGCTGGGCGCCACCTCGCGTGGGAAGATCACCAGCGTTTCAGCGGCCAGCGCCGATAACGCCACCGCGGGTGCCTGGCTGAGTGGATGCTGACGCGGCAGCGCAATCAGCATTCTCTCGGTTGAGATCACCCGCAGATTAAAGGCTTTACTGCTTTCACACGGCAGGCGAATGAACGCCGCGTCCAGCAACCCTTCCTGTAAATCCTGCATCAGCAGCGCCATGTTCTCTTCGCGCGTCAGCAGCTCCATCGCCGGATAGCGCTGCGTAAACTGGCGGATTAACACAAATATCCGCGGATTAAACGCCACCGAACTGGCAAAGCCCAGCGACATCTGGCCGCTGATACCGCGGGCAATGCCCCGCGCATTTTCCAGCGCATGATCGGCCAGTTGCACAATCTGCTGCGCTTCGGCCAGGAAGGCTTCACCGGCTTCGGTAAGCTCAACGCCGCGCGTCAGACGCTTTAACAGTGGCGTACCAATTTCCTGCTCCAGCCGCAGTATCTGTTGACTCAACGGCGGCTGCGAAATCCCCAGCATTTCAGCAGCCCGGGTGAAATGAAGCGTCTGGGCGACGGCGACAAAATAACGCAGATGACGCAGTTCCATATCAAAAACGTCTCAAAGTTAACAGGTTTCGCTATTGGACCCACCGACTGAATCGGTTCAACATTAGGTTAACACGGCTTAATGGTTAACCTATGAGGCATCAAATGAGCAATTATGTAACTGATTGTTCCTGTGAGGATCAACTGAAACATACTGTCCTAAAACTTTCCCAGGATGCACCAGAAAGTGTTATCTATCAGACCTCATTGATGAGTGCGCTGCTGAGCGGCGTTTACGATGGCAACACCCGGATCGCTGACCTGCTGCGCAAGGGCGATTTTGGCTTAGGCACCTTTAACCGGCTGGATGGCGAACTGATCGCCTTCGACAGCCAGGTCTATCAGCTGCATTCAGACGGCAGCGCGCATCCCGCCGATCCACAACAGAAAACCCCGTTTGCGGTGATGACCTTTTTCAAACCGCAGCATCTGTATGAATTTGAACGGCCGATCTCACGCGAAGCGATTCACCGCGTGATCGACCGTGAAATCACCTCCGACAACCAGTTCTGTGCGCTGCGCATCAGCGGACGCTTCAGCCGCGTCGAGACCCGCACCGTCCCCTGCCAGTGCCGCCCTTATCGTTCGATGCCGGAAGTGCTCGGCAACCAGCCGACCTTCACTTTCAGCCAGCGTGCGGGTGAGCTGATTGGCTTCCGCACACCGCAGTATATGCAGGGCATCAACGTGGCTGGCTATCACGAACATTTTATCACTGACGATCGCGAAGGCGGCGGTCACATTCTCGATTATGCGCTGGAACAGGGCACCCTGACCTTTGGCGCCATCAGCAAACTGGTGGTCGATCTGCCTCAGGACAGCGATTTTCTCAATGCCAACCTCAATCCCGCCAACCTCGACGCCGCCATTCGCGCAGTTGAAAGCTAAACAGAGGAATGAAGATGAAAAACTCCACCGACAGCATGCTCTGGACCTGCGGCGCCGACCTGGTGGTCGCGCAACTTGAAGCACAGGGCGTGAGCCACGTATTCGGTATTCCCGGCGCAAAAATTGACAAGGTGTTCGACTCCCTGCTGGATTCCCCGATTCAGACTATCCCGGTGCGCCACGAAGCGAACGCCGCCTTTATGGCCGCGGCTGTTGGCCGGCTGACCGGCAACGCGGGCGTCGCGCTGGTCACCTCCGGTCCCGGCTGTTCCAACCTGATCACCGGGATGGCAACCGCCACCAGCGAAGGCGATCCGGTGGTGGCGATCGGCGGTGCCGTGAAGCGCTCTGACAGCGCCAAGCAGGTACACCAGAGCATGGATACCGTTTCCATGTTTCGTCCGGTCACCAAATATGCGGTCGAGGTGACCGATCCGGCTGCGCTGTCTGAATGTCTGTCGAATGCATTCCGCCACGCCGAGCACGGTCGCGGTGGCGGTGCGTTCATCAGCCTGCCGCAGGATATCGTCGATCAGCCCGTCACAGGCCGGGCCCTGAGCAGCAAAGGCCGCCCGGTTCTGGGTGCCGCGCCCGATGCAATGATTGATGCGGTCGGTCAGGCGATAGCGGCGGCGAAAAACCCGGTGATCCTGCTGGGACTGATGGCGAGCCAGCCAGAAAACAGCGAAGCGATTCACCACCTGCTGAACAGCACGCATATTCCGGTTACCAGCACCTATCAGGCGGCGGGCGCGGTCAGGCAGGAACATTTCTCCCGCTTTGCCGGACGCGTCGGATTGTTCAACAACCAGGCCGGCGACCGGCTGCTGCAACAGGCCGATCTGATCATCACCATCGGTTACAGCCCGGTGGAGTATGAACCGGCAATGTGGAACACCGGCAACGCGACGCTGATCCATATCGACGTGATGCCCGCCGAAACCGACAACCGCTATTTGCCAGACGCAGAGCTGGTCGGTGATATCGCCGCCACGCTGCGCAAGCTGGCAACCCGCATTACCGCGCCGCTGCAGCTCAGCCCGGAAGCCGCCAGCGTGCTGGAGGATCGGCAACAGCAGCGCAAACTCCTGGCGATGCAGGGTGCCAGCCTCAATCAGTTTGCGCTGCATCCGTTACGGATTGTGCGCGCCATGCAGGACATCATTAACAGCGATGTCAGCCTGACCGTCGATATGGGCAGCTTCCACATCTGGATCGCCCGCTATCTCTACAGTTTCCGCGCCCGCCAGATCATGATCTCTAACGGTCAGCAGACCATGGGCGTGGCGCTGCCGTGGGCGATTGGTGCCTGGCTGGTCGATCCGCAGCGCAAAGTGGTGTCGGTATCGGGCGACGGTGGTTTCCTGCAATCCAGCATGGAGCTGGAAACTGCGGTACGGCTGAACGCCAATATTCTGCACATCGTCTGGGTCGACAACGCCTACAACATGGTGGCGATGCAGGAAGAGAAGAAATATCAGCGTGTCTCCGGCGTGAAGTTTGGCCCGGTCGATTTCAAGGTTTATGCCGAAGCGTTTGGTGCCGCCGGTTTTGCGGTCAACAGTGCGGCAGAACTTGAACCGACCCTGCGTAAGGCGATGGATGTTCAGGGACCTGCCGTGGTGGCGGTACCGGTCGATTATGCGGACAACCACCTGCTGATGGGCCAGCTGCATCTGAGCCAGCTTCTTTAATTTCAACCTGAAAGGATATGATGATGAAAACCAGAGTGGCATTTGTTACCGGTGCGGGACAGGGAATTGGTGAAGCGATCGCCCTGCGTCTCGCCAGAGACGGCTTTGCCGTGGCCGTGGCTGATTTCAACCCTGAAACGGCCCGCCAGGTGGCAGAGAAGATCATTCAGCCTGGGGGCAAAGCGCTGGCGCTGAAAGTCGATGTCTCCCAGCGTGATCAGGTGATGCATGCCGTTGAGGAGGCGCGCCAGAGGCTGGGCGGCTTCGATGTTATCGTCAATAATGCGGGCATCGCCCCCTCCACGCCGATCGCCGAGATCACCGAAGCGGTGATAGATAAAGTCTACAACGTCAATGTGAAAGGGGTGATCTGGGGTATGCAGGCCGCCATCAGGGCGTTCGCTGCTGAAGGCCACGGCGGCAAAATCATCAACGCCTGTTCACAGGCCGGCCATGTCGGTAACCCAGACCTCGCCGTCTACAGCTCCAGTAAGTTTGCGGTGCGTGGCCTGACCCAGACCGCCGCGCGCGATCTGGCATCTGCCGGTATCACGGTCAATGCTTTCTGCCCCGGCATTGTCAGGACGCCAATGTGGGAAGAGATCGACCGGCAGATCTCTGAAGCGGCCGGAAAACCGGCCGGTTACGGCACGGAGGAATTTGCCAAACGCATCACCCTTGGACGCCTCTCCGAGCCGGAAGATGTGGCAGCCTGTGTCGCCTACCTTGCCGGACCCGACTCCGATTATATGACCGGACAGGCGTTACTGATTGATGGCGGTATGGTGTTTAACTGATTGCTCCTTCCCATTCCCTGCTGCGCCACGCGCAGCAGGGATTGCTGCTCGCTGAATCGTTAATATTTTTTATCAAAAAACCCCACTCCCTTCAGCCACTTGCCCATACGGCCGCTATAACAGCCAGAATATGCGCCGTCGCAGGTTAAAGCTGCTAATCATCATGCCGATAAAACACAGACCCTACTCCCTGTTCGAAGCGACTATGTTAACGATCAACCATAACGAAACCGCCGCATTAACGAACAAAATGCGGTACAGCACTGACACAGTTCTGGGAAGAACGATTGAACGCTTATCATCAGGGATGCGGATTAACAGTGCTAAAGACGATGCAGCAGGCCAGGCGATTGCCAACCGGATGACGGCCAATATCGGTGCCGATAATGTGGTCGCGCGCGGCCTGAACGATGCGATCAGCTATGCCCAGACGGCAGGCGGTGGCCTTAGCAGCATCGTCGACCAGCTGGTCCGGGCGAAAACGCTCTCGGTCCAGGCTGCCACCGGTACCCTGTCGGAGGTGGATCGCCAGACCCTTAACAGTGAATACCAGCAGATTCTGGCTGGCATTAACGACATCGCCAGTCACACCGAAATTTTCGGTAAATACCCGTTAGCCACCAACGATCCGGACCTGCCGCCGGCGTTGCTCGGCAACGTCCAGCCGATCAGCAGCCGATTCCCGGTAGCGGGCCAGAGCTATTCGTTTACCTCCGGGGTGATCCCGCTGGCCTATATCCCGGCCGGCTCGACCGCCATCACCATCACCATTGACTCGCTGGGTCAGGATGATGACCTGCAGCTGTTTACCCGCGACGGTAAGCACCTGGCCGGCACCCCGATTGACGGCAGCACCCCCGATTATACCTGGGTGAGCAAAGGCATCACCGACGACGCCAGCGCGCAGTCTCGCCTGCTGACCAGCAACAACGGCTTCGCCAGTGGCGCAACCTATGACGGTTCGCAGCTGCTGGAAGGCAGAGCGAGCTGGTCGCTGGCAGGCAGTAACAGCGGCAGCTACAACGGGATGAACATCACCTACAGTGGTGACGGCGATCGCTATGAAGATGTTGCCAGTGGCGACTTCAACAACGGCACCAACACCGGTACCCGACTGGAGCGCATTACGCTCGATACCGTCAGCGAAGATTTGATCGTGGTGGTGGTGGGTAATGGATCGTTCACCAGTAACCTGACCTGGGGAAATCTGCCTGAGCCGAAAGCGATTCCGCCCACGCCGCCACATCAGAGCGAACCGTTAGAGGTGATCACCAGCGCCGACTATGGTCAGCCGATACAGTCAGATCATATTCCGGCCACGCCGTCAGATACCAAAGCGCTGGGGCTGAATAACACCACGCTTCTGACTGAGGGTGATATCAGTAACACCATGAAGGCGCTCGACAGCGCGCTGGAAAAAATCAGCCGCTATCAGTCAACCTATGGTGCGAAGATTAACCGTTACGAATCTAACCGCGCGGTGCTGTCACAGCAGGGCGTGGATACTGCGTCCGCCCGCAGCCGCATTCAGGATGCGGACTATGCAGAGGAAGCCAGTCAGCTGGCGCGCAGTCAGATACTGCAACAGGGCCAGAATGCCGTGATGAAAATGGCGAATAAGACGCCTGAATTAATCATGCAGTTGTTAGGCAGTTAATCCCGTATCCTTCCCTTTCTGGCTGAGCTTTCCGGCTCAGCCAGGCTACAGCTCTTCTCCGTTAGCAGTGACATCTTCCGCGACCTCTTTCCTTTGCTGGCCCTGATAACCGGGTGAACCGGCAGCCTCAGTTGATCGCAATCACACAATTTCGTTTAACAGCCGTTTAAAAACGATCGGGATCACTCTTTTTTGTTAAATAAATGCTAAATCCTGACGGGTGATTATTATCGTCTTTACAGACAGTGTTAATTAAAACAAGAGGTTAATCATTACCGCGCTAAGTATACCTTAAATTTTTGTCGCACTATTTCACCGTTTCATAACTTTAACGCCATGACGAGGGCCTTTAATTTGCTGACCATACTGGGTTTTTCCATGGTTGTTTGCTTCATGTATCTGATCATGACCAAACGCATGTCAGCCTTGATTGCGCTGATCCTGATCCCGACGCTGTTTGCCCTGATTGGCGGCTTTTATCAGGGCCTGGGCGCCATGATGCTGGACGGCGTTAAAACGCTGGCCCCGACCGGCGTCATGCTCACCTTCTCTATTCTCTATTTCGGACTGATGATTGATGCTGGCCTGTTCGATCCGCTGGTACGCTTTATCCTGAAAATCGTACGCGGCGATCCGCTCAAGGTGCTGGTCGGTACCGCCGTGCTGACCCTGCTGGTCTCACTGGATGGCGACAGTTCCACCACCTACATGATCGCTATCGCTGCCTTCTTACCGCTTTATCAGCGTCTTGGCATGAACGTGCTGGCCATGACCTGTCTGGTTAACCTGGCCAGCGGCATTATGAACCTTTCGCCGTGGGGCGGGCCGACGGCACGTGCGGCAGCAGCGCTGCGCATTGATGCGCTGGACATTTTCATTCCGATGCTGCCCGCCATGCTGATGGCCTGCATGAGCCTGGTGGGGATGGCGGTGCTGTTTGGCCTGCGTGAACGTAAGCGTTTGGGCGTGATGACTCTGAAGGATCATCACCTTGATAATATCGAACTGGGACTCGGTGATGCTGAAGAGTGCGCCGCCAATCGCCGTCCGAAAATGTTCTGGCCGAACTTCATTCTGACCACCTTACTGCTGGTGTTGCTGGTGATTGGGCTGATGCCGATTCAGATCCTGTTCATGCTGGCTTTTGCGGTTGCGGTGATGCTCAACTATCCGTCGCTGGAAGAGCAGAAAGCCCGCATTGGCGCCCATGCCGGTAACGTGCTGGCCGTGACCTCGCTGATTTTTGCTGCCGGCGTGTTCACCGGTATTCTCTCCGGAACCGGCATGGTCGATGCGATGGCGAAGAGCCTGCTGGCGGTGATCCCGCACAGCTTCGGGCCTTATCTGGCGGTGTTCACCGCGCTGGTCAGTTTGCCGTTCACCTTCTTTATGTCCAATGATGCGTTTTACTTCGGCATTCTGCCGGTTATCGCCCAGACCGCCGCCAGTTACGGTATCTCAGCCGAGGAGATCGCCCGCGCGTCGATTGTTGGTCAGCCGTTCCACCTGCTCAGTCCGCTGGTGCCGTCGGTTTATCTGCTGGTCGGGCTGGCAAAAGTCGATATCGGCGATCATCAGCGCTTTGCGATTAAGTGGGGGATTCTGATCAGTCTGGTGCTGATGGCTGGCGGTCTGCTCACCGGCGCATTCCCGCTGTTCCACCGTTAAATCGCTGCTTTCTGGCGGATAACCGGCAATTTTGCCCGGTTATCCGCTGCACCGCTCCGCCTACTGCGCTAACCCTTTCTACACTCTATAGCCAGAGTGACGCGCCACTCGCCAGGCTGGCAGCGACGCGTCCTATCCTGTGCAATAACCCTATGGAGGCCTGATGAAAATTCACCATCTCAACTGTGGCTGTATGTGTCCGCTGGGTGGCGCGCTCTATGACGGCTTCAGCAAAGGCCTGACCGCCCAGCTGGTGTGCCACTGTCTGCTGATTGAGACCGACCGCGACGGGCTGGTGCTGGTTGATACCGGGTTTGGCCGTCAGGATATGCGCGCGCCCGGCAGCCGCTTGTCCGGCTTTTTCCGCGCCTTAAACAACATTCAGCGCCGCGATGAGCTGACCGCGCTGGCCCAGATAACCGCGCTGGGTTTTCAGGCTGAGGATGTGCGTCACATCATTCTGACCCATCTCGATTTTGACCACGCGGGTGGCTTAACCGATTTCCCGCAGGCGCGCATTCATCTGCTAAAGCAGGAAGTTGATACTGCCCATCAGCGTCATAGCTGGCTGTCGCGTGAACGCTACCGTCCCGGACAATGGGGCGGCGTCAGCAACTGGCAGACCTATCAGCCGCAGGGAGAGAGGTGGTTTGGCTTTGAGGCGGTGCAGGGATTGCGTGATCTGCCGCCGGAGATTTTGCTGGTGCCGCTGGCGGGACACACGCCAGGTCATGCCGGTATCGCGATTCAGCAGCCCGATGGCTGGCTGCTGCACGGCGGTGATGCCTGGTTCTATCGCGGTGAGATGCGTCAGCCAGCGCGGCACTGTACGCCGGGGCTGCGCTTTTATCAGTGGATGATGGCGATGGATAATGCGGCACGGCGGCACAATCAGCAGCGACTGCGTGAGCTTTCCTGCCAGCATGGCGGCGAAATTACCTTTTTTTGCAGCCACGATGCGCGCGAACTGGACGCGTTGCGGGTTAACGCCCCGCTGCGCTGAGGATAAAAAAGGCCCGTATCGGCGGATACGGGCAGTATGACGAGCCGGGTAAAGCTGCGGCTTACGGCTTTTTAAATTTGTCTTCAACCTTCTCTTTGGCTTCAGCAATTTTATCGCCCGCTTTATCCATCACACCTTCGTGATGCGCCGGATCGCGGCCGGACAGCCCACCCGGCGTCACTGCCGGGCTGTCGTGATCGGTGCGGGCCTGCTGGGTGGCGTCGAGCAGCGGATCGGTCGCACTGCGGTTACTGGCGACGTTATCCGTGCTGGCACGGTCAATATCCACTTCCTGGCGACGTACCGAATCGTTGATGGTTTCAACCCGATCGCTCTGCTCTTTACGCAGTACCACTTCCTCAATGATTTGCGCCGTCTTGTTGACCACCGGTTGTTCGTGAGTCTCTTCAACCTCAATGGTTTTTTCCGACCAGTCGACCTGTTCCGGTGCGCCGGTTTCGCTCAGCGGACGGCGGAAAATCTCCGCATGCTGCTCACGCAACGACACATTTTCAGAGACCTGATCGGTGACCGTGTAGCGACGCACCCGGGTGGAGCCTTCGCTGACCAGTCGTTTACCGACTTCCAGCCGCTCTTCGGCCAGACGTAGCACATCCTCTTCACTTTCATCACCGGTCAGGGATGGACGCACGCTCGCGCTGTATGGCTGATTGCCGCTGAGATCGCTGCCCGACGCCGGTTGATTCAGTGATGCACCAGGCGCACTGCTCAGGCCATCATCGGCGGCATAGTCCTCTGGCAAGGCGGCGCTGCGTTCGGTCAGTTCTTCATGTGCATCGAGAATGCCCAGCGCCCGCGGCAGCTGATCTTCATCCGCGCGAAGCGTCAGCACCACACCGCCGGTCCGCATCGCGTCTTCATACACTTCAGCCTGATCCTCTTCCAGCGTATTGCCAAACAGACGCTGCCAGAAGCCCGGATGACGCGCTTCCTGCCCTTCAGTGCGCAGGCGTTCTCCGGAAAGGATATCAATATCATCGTCCAGGAAACCCGCTTTAATCAGGTTGCGTTTTGCGCCTTCTGCCAGTGTGACATTACTGAACATTGTTACGATTGTTTCACGCGCCATGGTTTTCTCCTCGGTGATGGATTCAGCCTGTTTTGGGTTCTGATGTCTGTCTATCTGAGCGTGCTGTTTTTTCAGGGTGACGACCTGTTCCAGCGGAACCTGGCTGATCACCTTGCGGATATGCAGCTCCTCTTTCAGCACCAGCCGGCGGATAATCTCAACTTCCTCTTCAACCACAGGAATAATGATCACGCCGTTTTCTTCGCGGATTTCCGGCATCGTCGTCAGCCGTTCCGATTTAGGGACTCGCTCTATTTCAGCGGTCTGCTGCCTGAGCATCAGGGCAATTTTTTCTTCATGCTCGATTACCCGCCGGGTAACCCTGACATGACCATCACTGACCTGTTGCTTCGAGACCTCAAGTTTCTCTTCCGCCAGCCTGAGTCGCTGATCGTTTTCCCCTGCCCCCGGTTTTTCAGGCGGTCGATTGTTCATGGTTAACCTGCCCGTCGTCCTGAGAACGTGTTGCTGGAATAAGCGCGCAGAGAAATAAGGGTTACTTTCCCTGAGCTGCAGCATAAGTGACTGCTTCATGGGAATTTAAAGCCTGGCACAAGCGAAGCTAAAAGATAGGAAATAGCGTAAAAAGATGGAAATATGAGGATAACGTGGCGCTAAAATACGGTAAGCGATACGGCAGATAAAAAATCGCCAGCGCAGCGGCTGGCAGTGAATATGACATTATTAACGGGATACCCCGGCTGCCAGGGCTGTGGCTCAAGCCGGTCGATGCTGTCCGGCGGCGGTCAGGAAAGGCTGTAATTCAGAGAGGAACGCGGACGGCACCTCTTCCTGCGGCGAATGACCACAGGGTAGCGCCCGTCCCTCCACATGGGTGGCTTTGTCAGCCCAGGTCTGCAGCACATCGTAAAGCTGGCCGACCGTACCCTGCTCGCCCCATAACAGCAGCAGCGGACAGCGTATCCGTTGCCCTTCGCTGGCAGCATCATCGTCTAAATCAATGGTCGCGCTGGCGCGATAATCCTCACACACCGCGTGTACCATCGCGGGATGCTGATAACAGCGCAGATAATCGTTCAGGATCGCTTCGGGCGTGGCATCGGCGACCTTGAGCTGCGCCCGGATATGCTGCCGCAGAAAGAATTCGGTGTTTGATCCGATCAGCGTTTCCGGTAACGGCGCAGGCTGGATCAGGAAAAACCACCAGAAATAACGGGTCGCGAACTCGCGGTCGGTGCGCTGGTACATGGTGGCTGTGGGGGCAATATCGATAAAGGTACAGGCGCTGACGCGATCCGGATAATCGAGCGCCAGCCGGTGCCCTACCCTGGCGCCACGGTCGTGTCCGACAAAGGCAAAATAGTGATGGCCCAGCGTGGTCATCAGCAGCGCGATATCCTGCGCCATCGCCCGTTTCGAATAGGGTCGGTGCTGCGCATCGCTGGCCGGTTTATCGCTGTCGCCATAGCCGCGCAGATCGGGCAGAACGACGGTGTAATGCTGTGCCAGCACCGGCGCGACCTTATGCCAGCAGAGGTGATTCTGCGGATGGCCGTGCAGCATCACCAGCACCGGCCCGCTGCCGCCCGTGGCGACCCGCAGCGTTATGCCATTATCCAGCGTGACATCCTGTAGCTGAAAACCGTCAATAAAAGGGGACTGGCCCCGATTGTTTACTGAACCCACCTTGACCTCGTCGTTTGAAAGAGCGTGTTCAGTGAGTGTAGACCGGGATCGGACGCCGCCGCTCAGGGTGCAATGCGCTGGCCACTGGCTAATGTGCCGTCTGTCGAATAGGTCAGCAGCGCCCGCTGATTGTTGTCCCGTTGTAGCTGAACCCAGTCCAGTTCGCTGACGCGCATCACCACCACGCCAAAATGCGGCCTGCCCGCTTCGTCAGTGGTGGCGGGCGGAGCTGCCTGCGGCTCACTCTCTGTCTCTTCGCCGGGCGGCCCGCCGCGGTAGGTTTTGCGGGTGTGCGCCGATAACCGCGACCACGCGGCAAGGGCGATATCGCTCTCCTGCGCATAGAGTTCAACCCGTCCCTGCAGGCGCAACTGCTGCCGGGTCTGCCGGGCATATCCCAGTACCGTTACCTGCGGATTCGCCATCATCTCCTGCCACTTAGGACTGCGTACGTCGGTATGAAAGGTCAGGGTCCGCATGACGCTATCGACCTGACGCAACACCAGCGTGCGCGCCTGCGGCCGACGGGCGGCATCAACGGTACAGAGGGTCAGATAGCGAAATTCCGCCTGGGGATCGCCAGCAGCCTCGCCCAGCGTGCGCCAGGCCGCAGCGTCAATCTGTTTCAGATCCATGCGTTTTGCTCTCTTAATCACAAGGGGGGCGGCTCAAGCGTAGCAAGGAAGCAGAGACCTGGCCTGACAGCCCCGCGATCTCAGTAAAAAAAAGCCCCCACCGGGCAGACCGGCGGGGGCGTGATGTCACAGATTAACCGGGATTACGGCAGCGCATAAGCGATCAGCGTATCGCCCATTTTGGTGCCAAACGAGCCGTGTCCGCCCGCCATAATCACCACGTATTGCTTACCGTTAACCGCATAGGTCATCGGCGTCGCCTGACCACCCGCCGGCAGTCGGGCCTGCCACAGCAGTTTACCGTCACGCACGCTGTAGGCGCGCAGATAGTTATCCAGCGTACCGGCAACAAAGAAGACATTGCCCGCAGTCGTTACCGGACCGCCTAGCATCGGCACGCCCATTTTAAACGGCAGCGGAACCGGCGCACTGTCGCGTACCGTACCAATGCGTTTCTTCCAGACAATCTGATGATTCTGCAGATTGATCGCCGAGACGAAGCCCCACGACGGCTGCAGGCACGGCAGACCCAACGGCGACAGGAACGGATTCAGCTCAACGCCATACGGCACGCCATACATATGCTGAACACCGGCTTCGGAACCGGAACCTGCCGCGCCCGCCGCGCCAGGCTCAATCGGATTGCCCGGTCCGCGCGGGACCAGGCGGGAGATAAATGGCATCGCCATCGGATTCGCAATTGCGATCTGACGGTCGGTATCAACCGCAATCCCGCCCCACTCGAACATGCCGAAATCACCCGGGAATACCAGCGTGCCCTGCTCTGAAGGCGGCGTAAACGGTCCTTCATATCGCAGGCGATGGAACATTACGCGGCACGCCAGCTGATCAAACATCGTTGCGCCCCACATATCCTTGCCCTGCAGGTTCTGCTTCGGCCGGAAAGTGAGTTGCGAGAAAGGCTGGGTCGGGTTGAGATGATCGCCTTTCGCCGGTCCCTGCGGTACCGGGGTTTCTGGTGCAGGCACCACCGGCTGACCGGTTTCACGATTCAGAACAAAAATGTTACCGGTTTTAGCCGGAACATAGACCACCGGAACGCGCTTGCCACTGTTATCCGTGATGTCCGCCAGGGTCGGCTGGGATGGCAAATCCATGTCCCACAGATCGTGATGCACGGTCTGATAGAACCAGGCGAGCTTACCGGTGGAGGCGTGCAGCGCCAGCAGTCCGCTGGCATAACGCTCCTGCTCCGGGGTGCGATGACCGCCCCAGATATCCGGCGTCGAGACGCCCATCGGCAGATAGATGATGTCACGCTGAGCGTCATACGCTGCCGGTGCCCAGGAGTTAGGTGAGTTGGCGCTGAAGGTTTCCCCTTCTGCCGGCAGCGCATTGGGATCTTTCGCGCCCGGGTCAAACGCCCACACCAGCTTACCGCTGTCGATATCGAAACCGCGGATCACGCCAGACGGCTCGCGGGTTGACAGATTATCGGTGACCGAGCCCGCCACAATCACCACTTTGTCGGTGACAATCGGCGGTGACGTCGGCTCATAACCGCCCGGATAGGCATTGGGCTGCTGATGTTGCAGATTCAGTTCGCCGTGGCTGGCAAAGTTCTCGCAACGCTCACCCGAGGCGGCATCCAGTGCAATCAGACGGCCATCATCCACCGGCAGGAAGATACGACGCGCGCAGTGAGCCGGCTGTGAGCCGCTGTTCTGCTGTGCCGCCGGCATTTCGTGGTAGGACACGCCACGACAGGTGATGTGCTGGAATGACGGATCGGATTTAAGCTTCGGATCAAAGCGCCATTTCTCTTTGCCGCTCACCGCGTCCAGCGCCAGCAGAATCTGGTGTGGCGTGCAGAGATAAAGCATGTTGCCCGCCTTCAGCGGCGTCACTTCATTGGTAATTTCACCCGGATCGTTAGCGGTTTTGACATCGCCGGTGTGATATTGCCAGGCCACCTGCAGGTTCTGCACGTTATGCTCATTGATCTGCTTCAGCGGCGAGTAACGCACACCTTCCTGCGTGCGGCCATAGGCGGTCCAGTCTTCCGCCGGCACCGATGAGGCGGCGGGTGCGCGATCGGTCAGCGGTAATTCACCGTTTATCTCCTGCGGATCGTGCAATGACGATCCTGCCAGCAGCGCCCCGTTAGCCAGTAAGGCAATCAGCATCGCCGCCAATGGTTTTTTGTCTGCCAGGCCAAACTGGCGGTAGCTGAAAGGCAAAATGAGCCAGATCCCCAGCAGCACCCAGACGTCGAGTCGCGGAACCAGCGTCCAGTAGTCGCTGCCCGCTTCCTGCCACGCCCACAGCGCACTGGCGATCAGAATCGCGGCATAGAGATAGAGCGCGCTGCGTTTTCTGCGCCACAACAGCAGGCTAAAGCCTGCCATCGCCAGGCCGCTGATCAGGTAATACGCGCTACCGCCCAGCGATAGCAACCAGACGCCACCGATCAGCAGCCAGGCAGAGCAGGCGACTGAAAACAGCAGCGTTAACAAATTGAGTGTTCGGGATACCCGTGACATGTCATTAACCTTGGTGAAAAAGAGGAAATGTAAAGAAACTTCAGCGCTAGTGTAAACGCTATCACATGTCATTTACATTGTATTTTCGTGGCAGAGTGTAAAAAAACTCCTGATTAAAGTTTATTATCAGTGACTTAACTTTATATTCAGCCAACTGAAAAAGTTTAAACGCTGATTTCTTAAACGGATAACGCCTGAAAGCCGTCAACAATGGAAACGATACCACTGCGTGATATCCTGACAGCGCATCAGCCTGGCGAGTTTGACTCCCGCTTATCCGGCGGCTGTGTTAGCTTTCTGGCAGGCACCTTCGCCCTGATATCAGCCTGCAAGGAGTGGCACGATGCAACCTGATGAGATCACGTCCGCCCGGCTGAATTACCGGCCGTTGAATCGGCAGGACTGGCCGTTCTATCTGGCGGTCAGTCAGGATGAATCCGTAATGAGATACATCTCCGACCCGCGTTCTGCTGAAGAGATCAGAACCCATTCGTTTGACGTTCGCTTACCCGCCTGGCATAAAGGCTGTGACCACTGGCTTTGCCTGGTGATGGAGGAAAAAACCTCCGGTTTGCCGACTGGATTCAGCGGATTTATCGATCGGGGAAACGGCATTGCGGAGTTTGGTTTTATTCTCGCCGCTGACTTTCACGGCAAAGGGTAAGGTCGTGAATCGCTGGACGCGGTAATGCGGTATTGCTTTGATCAGCAGGGTTACCGCAAGCTGGTGGCAACCGTCACCGCAGGCAATATCGCCTCACGGAAGGCGCTCATCCAGGCCGGCTTCGAGCAGGAAGGAACCTTACGACAGAACTTTTTTCTGGCTGGTAAATGGCAGGATGACTGGCTGTTTGGCCTGCTGAAAGAGGAGTACCAGACCCGACGCTGAGCCGTTCGCTCTCCGCTGTGCCGGACCTGATGCAGGCAATAAGGTGGGATTCGTATGCTGGATTATATGGTGTCGCGCTACCAGAGCCTGCCGGTTTCACCGCACCGGCTCAGGGGCTGGCTGATTGAGTGGCTGACGCAGCAGCAGGCATGGTGCCGTGATGCCCGTTTCTCTGCCGCCTTTCCCTGGCGTGAAACCGGACTGCCACAGCGCTATTTCCTGCAACGTGAACTCCATATTGACGGTCAGCGTTATCTCACCGGACCGCGCTATCTCGGCGGCGATCCGGACCAGCCGTTTATCGATATCGTCGCGCTGGACGGGCCGATAAATCATCAAATTGCCTGCGCCATCATGCAGGCCTGGCAGCCGCTGCACCCGCATTATCTTCGGGTTTTACTGCCCGCCGACCACCTCACGATTGGTATACCCGATCAGCTGATTTTCCTGAGTCATCCGGATTCGCTTTCGGGTATCACCCGACCTGATGTTTCGCTGCTGCCTGCCACGCGGAAGGATTATCCGCGCTGCCTCACCATGATTAATCGTGCCTATCGCGCCAGCTGGCGCGCCCTGCCCGCTATCAGACATCAGTTGCTGGCCACGGATAAGCGGGAACTGGCTGAGGATATTGCTCAGGGCAACGTCTTTCTGATTATCTACCGGGGCGTGCAGGTGGGGCTGATTATTTGCGCGAAGCGCCGCGTGGGTTTTATTGAGGGGTTTCAGATTCTGGATGAAGTTATTTCGCCAGCCTATCGCGGCCAGGGGCTGGCAGCCCATGCTCAGCAGCTGTTGCTGCGCCAGCTTTATCACCGCTACGGCGACACCGCGCTGCTGTCAGGTGCGATACTGCCTGGCAATGCGCCGTCACTGAGAAGTGCGGAAAAAGCACAGCGACGCTGCGTGCTGAAATATCACTTTTTCACACCTGACGATTTACAAGCGGGCCAGCAGATCCTGTCTGACGAGGACGGAAAGTAGCGAATTACCACAATGCCAGCTCGATTAATTTATCCTGAACGCTGTAGACCCGCTGTTTCAGGCTCAGACTCTCTTCTGCGCTGATGCGCTTTGCGTCGAATGCGCGATTAATTTTTTCCAGCGCTATTTTGGTTTTGCCTTTCAGGCCTTTGTGCCAGTTTACTGTCGGGCAGCTTGCCACCTGACTCTCTAAACTCAGCACCAACTCAACCACACTTTTACCACCGGTAGAAGTTTCAGATGCAGACATATCCACCTCTATTTGCTGCTAAAACAGATGCCTATTTGCAGCGGGCATTATACATAATCCTGCTCGCCGGAAGGGGGTTTTCCTGCGCGACTGATCGCGGTGTCTGGCGCAGAAAATGCGTCAGTGAGGGCAGCACCGCAGCGCCACGGCTTCGCTCGCAAAATTTCACAGGCTGTTCTTAACTCATTTCAGTGATTTCCGTTCGAATGAGCCTGCTATCGGAGGACCCTTTGGCCAAAAAATCTCAAACAACCCCCAGCGACAATGCGCTGACGCTGCGGCGCTGGATCACCGTAGGGCGACCCGCGACCGAACTTTTTGCCCTGTGGCTTGAGCCTGACACCCTGCCGCGCATCATGAGCCACTTTGCCAGGGTTACCCCGGTGAATAAAAGCGACGCGCACTGGCAGATTGACGGCCCACTGGGCAAACACTATGCGTGGGAAAGCCGGATTGTCGAAGCCCAGCCAGGTGAAATCATCGCCTGGCGTTCGCTGGAGGGCGCTGATATTCCTAACGAGGGCGAACTGCTGCTGCGCCCGGCACCCGGTGAATGGGGAACAGAACTGGCGCTGACGCTGCGTTTTATTCCACCCGGTGGCGCGCTGGGTAAAAAAGTAACCAAAGTTTTTGACCTGTTGCCCAAAGAAGTGGCCAGCAAAGCGCTGCATCGCTTCAAATGCCTGGCCGAAACCGGAGAAATTCCGACGCTGGAAGGCCAGCCTGCGGGTCGCCACGCCGAACGTCAGGATAAGGAGGAATAAATGCGCGCACTATGCTGGAATGGCGTCAACGATTTAAGCGTCGAAACCGTGGCCGATCCCGGCCTGCTAAACCCTCATGATGCGATTGTTCGTGTCAGACTGACCACCACCTGCGGCTCCGATCTGCACGTCATTGACGGACTGATACCGAGTATGCGCGAAGGCGACATCCTCGGTCATGAGTTCATGGGTGAAGTGGTTGAAGTCGGCAGCGCGGTAAAAAATATTCGCCGTGGCGATCGCGTGGTGGTGCCCTCATTCATCTCCTGTGGTTCCTGCTGGTATTGCCAGCATCAGTTGCCATCCTGCTGTGACAACACCAATCCGCAGTGGGAGAAAGGTGAAACCGTGCTCGGTCATGCTACCGGCGGCATCTACGCTTACAGCCACGCGTTTGGCGGCTACGCCGGATCTCATGCTGAATATGTCCGCGTGCCGTTTGCCGATAATGACTGCTTCGTCATACCCGAAGGTGTAACCGATGAGCAGGCGCTGTTTCTGTCCGATGCTGCCCCGACCGGGTATATGGGCGCTGATTTCTGTAATATCCATCCGGGTGACACGGTGGTGGTCTGGGGCTGTGGCGGCGTCGGTCTGATGGCGCAACAAAGTGCGTGGCTGATGGGCGCTCATCAGGTGATTGGGATCGATCGTTATCCGGAGCGACTGGCGATGGCGCGCGATTACGCAGGCAGCATAACGTTGGATTACACTCAGGTGGACATCAACGAAGCGCTGCTGGAACTCACCGGTGGACGGGGTCCGGACAGCTGTATTGATGCTGTCGGCATGGAAGCGCGCGGCGAAGGATTAAGCCAGGTTTACGATAAAACCAAACAGATGCTGCATCTCGAAACCGATGTCGGCGCGGCGCTGCGTCAGGCGTTGTATGCCTGCCGTAAGGGCGGCAACATTGCCATTCTCGGCGTGTATGGCGTAATGGATAAATTTCCGCTAGGGCTGATGATCAACAAGAGCCTGACCATCCGCACGGCTCAGCAGCATGGTCAGCGCTATATGCATCGTCTGCTGGAGCATGTGGCAAAGAATGAACTGAACCCGGCCTTTATGGCCACGCATCGCTTCCCGCTGGAAGAGGCACCGCGGGGTTATGAGATGTTCAAACATAAAGAAGAGGGTTGCGTCCGCGCGGTCTTCGTTCCCTGACAGGTTGCGCCGCCTGGACTGGCGGCGCAGTCTTCATCCTCAGCACATCGCGGGCAGTCTGAGGCTACCGGGTCCGACCCGGATGGCAACATCAGGTTGTGCAATCACCGGACATGATCCCGGCCTGACTCCAGGATGCCGTCGCGCCAGAACAACACCTTCTCCCTCTCCTCTCCACCTTCGTCGGGTCAACTCATGAGCGGCCATGTGGCAGGCTGATAAAATGATCCGGTCGCCGCGGAGTCAACCTGTCAGCCTGACACAGCAACATGAAGGTTGTGTGACCGGAAAAACGCCAAAAACCCATCAGAATGAATCACCTGGCAGCACAGCACTGACATCGCTTGCAATTCATACTTTGAAAACAAAATAATTACTTCTGGCGAAATTTTCATGCCTAAATTAGTGCCACTTTTCCTTAACGGAGCGGGTAAATGACGCACTTTACGACGATTCTTTTTTCCTCACTGTTTGTCTGCAGTAACGTCTTTGCGGGATCGGTCTCTTCTGTCGCGCTCGGGACGCTCTCCACTGCGCTAAATGAACGTATGCAGGTGATGAAAGAGGTGGCTGGCTATAAGGCACAGCATCATCTGCCGATCGAGGATCTGCCGCGGGAAGAGCAGGTGATGCAAAGCATGCTCGATCATGCCCGGCAAGCCGGTCTGGAACCCCGCTCCGTCGAGCCGTTCGTCCATGCTCTGATGAATGCCAGCAAAGCAATTCAGTACCGTTATCGGGCTGACTGGCTATCAGTACCCGATAACGGTGTGCCCGCCAGGGATCTGGCTGATACCCGGCAACAGATACAACGGCTGGATACCCAACTGCTGAACGCTATCAGTCAGCAGCTGAAGGCCGGCGGCTTTCCACATGCCGAACGGGCCTGGCTGGCCTCGCAACTCACAGCGCCTAACCTGAGCGAAGCCGATAAAAATAGCCTGCTGGCATCCCTTTCCGGCATCGAGCGCAGCCATTAATGTCATGCTGAAGTAAGCTGGCGGATGCGGCTCGTCGGTTCTCATATCCGGCGGCAGTTAACAGCGCAGGCGAAGCGTCGCTGGCAGAACCAGCTGGCTGCTGGCCGGATCGTCACCGCGAATCAGGGTGGTCAGGATCGAAAAACAGGCCTGCGCCAGCTGCGGCACGTTTTGCTCGACCGTGTCGATAGGGATGGAGAGGGAATCATAGAGATAGTGGTCATCAAAACTGGCAATGCGGATCTCGCTGGTCAGCAAGCGGTGCTCACTCATATAGCGCAGGACGCCCTCAAGCAGGCCGCAGGCGGCGGTAAAAAGCGCTTTCGGTGGTCTTCCCAGCCGCTCGCACAACGCGGCAAACATCTCATAGCCGCTGCCTGGATGATAGTTACCCTGAATAATCCACTCCGGACGCGGCGTGACACCGGCGCGCGACAGTCCCTGCCTGAACCCCGTCAGGCGGTCCCGGGTCGGTGACAGATCGGGCTGTCCGCCAAGAAAGTAGATCTCATCCGGACTGGCGTGCGCCAGCCTTTCAACCAGATCGGCGGTGGGCGTGATGGCGTCGGTGATCACCCAGGGCAGGCCGGTGTCGCTGATATGGCGGTCAAACAGCAACACCGGCAATTGCTCGCTGAGCGCAACGTAATCACTGTCACTTAACATGCTGGATGCGACGATGAGCCCATCCACCTGACGCGAGACCAGGTTATTCACCACCGCCCTCTCCTGCACGGCGTTTTCATCGGTGCAGGCGATCAGCAGCTGGAGACCCGCGGCGCGGCACAGATTCTCCAGCGCGTGCGAAAAGGCGGCAAAGCCGTGGTTGGTGATTTCCGGTACCACCAGCCCCAGCGTATGGCTGCGGGCATCGTGCAGCATCCGTGCATGGATACTCGGCTGATAGTGATGCTGCCTGGCCAGCGCCAGCACCCGTTCACGCGTCTCCTTCGCGACCCGCAGTTCTTCCCCGCGGCCGTTGAGCACCAGGCTGGCGGTGGCTTTACTCACCCCCGCCAGCGCGGCAATGTCACTGATGGTAACGCGTTTTGTTTTTCTCACGGCAAGGCATCGTCTAAGGAAACAAGCGCTTATTCTACCATGCAGCGACGTAACGACCAGTAGTGTGCCTGCAGTTCTGCGCGGCCACGCAGGGTTAACGTCGCCGGCTGGGTCGGAAAATAACGGCTGCTCATCACCCCTTCCCCATCATTGATGAAAATCTCAACGCTGGAGTGGTCACACAGGATCTGTAACCGGCTGGCTGTACCCGTCCAGTAGCGGTAGTGCCATTCCCCCGTGACCAGACTGCGCCGGGCCAGGCGTAGCTCATGCTGCTGCCACGTCAGGATCAGCGTATCGGCAAAATTGAGTTCAATGTCGCCCTCACTTTCCAGTCGCAGTTCCAGCCGCTGCGCTGCGATCGGCGGCGCCTCATCGGCGCGGCCCTGATAAACCTGCCCGTCCTTACGCAGCGCCTGCAGTTCGGCGATCGGTTGCTGACAGAGCCGGCCATTCCGGCTACTCAGTTCACGCAGGCAGGTCATCTGGTGGATCCAGTGATGCGCAATGGTGGGTTGTGCCATCTCTTCCCCGTCGGGCGTGCCCATCCAGCCCACCAGCAATCGGCGGCCATCAGCGCTCAGCGTGGTCTGTGGCGCGTAAAATTCGAAACCGGCATCCATTTCGTGCAGCGGGCCGTGGCGATAGGCCGGCGTCTCTTCATCGAGCGTACCGCTCAGCCAGGCACTGGGGTGACTGTTCAGAAAACGTTTTTCCTCGCGCGCCACGCCTTGCGGACAGCAGATCAGGTAGGTGGTGTTACCGAGGGTAAACATGTCCGGGCATTCCCACATGTAGCCCGCTTCCCCGAGGCCACCCAGCCCGCTGCCCGCTATCTCGCCGAGGAGATGCCACTGCCGCAGATTATCCGCCCGCAGCAGCAGCACTTTGCCCTGCAGTTGCCGATCCTGAGCACCCAATACCATGTACCAGTGGTTGCCCTGTCGCCAGACTTTGGGATCGCGGACATGTCCGGTGTAGCCCTCCGGCAATGCCATAACCGGCCCGAGCTTATCAAACCCGCCAGCGCTGTTTTGCTGTGCCAGACACTGCCACGCCGTGCGCCCGCCGTCGTCAAATTTCACGTTGCCGGTGTAGAGTAGCGTCAGTACGCCATCGTCATCGACCGCACTGCCCGAGTAACAGCCACTGCGGTCATATTCTTCATCGGGCATCAGCGCAATCGGCTGATGCTGCCAGTGCAGCAGATCGGCAGAGCGCCAGTGTCCCCAGCATTTATGTCTATGCTCGCACCCCAGCGCATTCCACTGATAAAACAGATGATAGTGACCATCAAAATGGATAAATCCATTGGGATCATTAAGCAGTCCGGTAACCGGTGCCAGATGCCAGCCGGGATAATAGCTGTCGCCAAGTGCAGCAGGCATCTTCTGCATTACCGATTGCAGAATCGCCGGCAAAAGTGTCGATGAGGCCATCATTCAGAATCCGTTTTGTACTTGAGCAGATAAGCGATTACGAACGCCGTGGTGAATGCGATCGCCATACCGATGCCGTAGTTGAGCAGTGAGCCAGCTTTGACGATAGCCATGCCGGGCAGACCCGTCAGCCCGACGGCCGTCATAGAGACATGCACTGAAACCACCCAGGCTCCCCCCAGCGCGCCGCCGATCAAACCGGCAATAAAGGGTTTCATGAAGCGCAGGTTAATACCAAAGATTGCCGCTTCCGTGATCCCCAGCAGCGCCGAGAAGGCGGAAGGCAACGTAATGGCTTTTATCTTCGCATCTTTGGTTTTGAACCAGACCGCCAGACAGGCGCCACCCTGCGCAACGTTCGCCATCGCCCAGATTGGCAGCAGGAAGTTAACGCCAATAGCGGGATTTCCCAGCAGTCCTGCTTCAATCGCGTGGAAACTGTGGTGTACCCCGGTAATCACAATCACCGAATAGAGCCCGCCAAACACCAGCCCCGCCAGCCAGCCCGCGTGGGCGATCAGGGTACTGAGCACAAAGGAGATGCCGTCACCCAGCATACGCCCGGCGGGTCCGATAATCAGCAGCGCGATAAAGCCAGAGATAATGACGGTCAGGAACGGCGTCAGGATCAAATCCAGCGCATCGGGAATAATCCGGCGCAGCTGCTTTTCGAGCACGCTCATAAACCACACCGCCAGCAGCACCGGAAACACCGTGCCCTGGTAGCCAATCATCGCCACTTCGATGCCGAAAAAGTTCATGGTATGGAAGCCCGCCGCCACGCCCCAGGCGTTGGTCAGCGCCGGGTGAGTCAGAATGCCGCCAAGTGTCGCGCCAAGAAACGGGTTGCCGCCAAACTCGCGGGCGGCGGTAAAACCAATCAGGATCGGCAGGATAATAAAGGCGGCTGAACTGCACATATCCAGCATGATGTAGAGTGCGTTATCGGGATTGACCCAGCCGTAAGTTTTGACCATGCCGAGCAGCCCCATCAGCAGGCCGGACGCCACAATTGCCGGGATAATCGGCACAAAGATATTCGATAACAGACGGGCGATACGCTGGAACGGGTTCAGCTTGCGCGCAGCGATATCCGCCGCTTCAGACTTGCTTGATTCGCTGATCCCCGCCTCGCTGATAAACGCGGCATAGACCTTGTTGACCACGCCGGTGCCAAAAATAACCTGCAACTGCCCGGCATTGCGGAAGCAGCCTTTCACGCCCTCGATGCGGCCAATCGCCGCGGTGTCTGCTTTACTGTCGTCCGCCAGTACCAGCCGCAGGCGCGTAGCGCAGTGTGCGGCACTGGCGATATTCTCCCTGCCGCCCAGCAAAGGCAGTAGCGCGCGGGAAATTTTTGCATAATCCATATTAACCTCTGTCTTCTGGTGTTGTTCTTATCGTTGCGGTTGCCCCGGCTCTGCGGGCCGGGGCTGCCTGGTCAGAACCAGGTTTCCATCTGAACGCCAAAGTTCCATTCACCTCCGGCCTCAAAGCCCTTACTGCCAAAGGCATCGTCACTGGCATAGTTATCCAGCCGGTGATCCCAGTTCATCCAGCTGGCAAACAATCGGATTTCCGGACGTTTCAGGAAGTCGCCAACGTCTCCTGCTTTCAGGGTTGGCGCGACGGTGAGTTTGGTGAAGCTGCCACTGACGGCATTGCGGTTGTTGTACCCTTCCGGGCGCAAATCCATGTACTGATAAGAGCCTTCATACTGCATCTCAAAATTTTGGGTAATCGCCTGAATCAGCCGCAAGTTAGCGGTCGCCCAGTCGTAGCTGTCCCCTTTGACATAGCGATCCTGACTGTGCTGGGCAAGCAGCGCCGGGGCAATATGCCAGCCACCGCCCAGCGGCGTAATACCATAGCTGGCGAGGCGCCAGGTATCCGCCTGCGGCAACAATGCGCCATCCGAACCGATCGATTTCACCTCTGCGCCCAGCCCGTGACCATACAGTAGCGCCGTTTTTGACGTCCCCCCGGTCAGGCCATAAAAGCTGTCGTTATGCAGCCCGAGCAACGCATGTACGCCGGTGCTGGCCGCATCGCTTTTGATTTTATTCCCGTCAATATCTTCGCGGTCGTCGTTATCTTTTGCCCGCATGCCGCTGACCATCAACTGCAGCGGACCGACAAAGTTATTGAGCGACAGAATGTAGTTTTGCGCACTGTTTTCGTTGTTTTCGATATCACCGAAGGTACGTCCATACACCGAGAGGTTACTGCGCGCCTGATCGCCCCATTTGATGTCGTAAAAGCCGGCACCGGTACCGGCGAGGAACACCACATCGGAGTCGATCCAGTGAATATCGAAGTTGTCACGATCAAAGCGTTTGCCGGCCCAGACGGTACTCTCCTTAAAGGCACCGTTGAAGGTCGGTAACTGACCGATTTCGACAAACGCCTGTCGCAGGTTGAGATCGCTGCTGTCAGCAGTCCAGTCGTTGTAGGTACGCTGCCCGTCGGCCAGCATCGCTTTAAAACGGGTGGTGGCACCGTTGGTCAGCGTCTGCTTATGCTCCAGATTCAGTTCGACATAGGTATCAGGCTCGTTACCAAGACGCCCAACGTGACCACCGGTTTCACCGGCAGGCGTCAGCGTCGGTCCGCCCTGCGTTTTCGCTGCTGAGCTGTTCATCAGCAAACCCGAACGCGCGTAACCGTGAAACTCAAATCCCCCCTCATCGGCTGACGAGGTCTGTTGCGGTGCTGCGGGACGCTGCGGGACGACAACGTTTGTGGCCGGTTTCTGCTGCTGTCGGGCAGCCACCTGCTGTACCTGCTTTTCAGCCGCTTCAGCCCTTGTCTCGGCCGCGCTTGCGCGCTGTTCTGCGGCCTGCAGACGTTGTTCAAGTGCAGCAAGCCGGGCTTCAATGCTGGTGAGGCCCGGTTCTGCCCGGGCCGGCACAGCAACGAGCAGGGTTGAGAGGGCTAATGCGAGCATGCTTTTTTTCATTGTTTTGCATCCCTGAGGAAAGGCTATCATCACATAATTTTTTGCTAAACCGGTTTAGGCGCGAATCATAATCATGGGTAATTTCCCTGCGCAATGAAAAAAGCTAAACCGGTTTAGTGAATGTGAGATGGCTCGCAAAACACGCGATATCAGTCGGCTAAATCAGGCTTTCTGGTCGGTAAGCTGATGCAGCCAGGGTAACGCCGTCATCGCCCCTTTAGCGGTGGTGGCCAGTGCCCCACAATGCTGGGCGCTGGCAAGACTGGCAGCTAACTGCGGCTCATCGGTGGGCAAGCCGACAGCTGCCAGCGCCCACAGTAACCCGGCAACAAAGGCATCGCCGGCACCGGTGGTATCCACGCTGACCACGGGCGTGGTGGGATAGTGATAGATCTGGCCACCAAAACAGGCCATCACACCCGCCCTGCCCTGCGTGACCAGCAGCAGTTTGAGTGCAAAGCGTTCAGCCAGTTGCTGCATACCGTCAGCAGGCTTCGCTGCAGGCTGAAGAAACTGCAGTTCCTCCTCTGACAGCTTAACCACGTCAGCGCAGGCCAGCGCCTGATCTACAACGGCGTGCAGCTGCGTCGGATCGGGCCACAGGTCATGGCGAAGATTCAGATCAAAACTGACATATCCGCCTGCGTCACGTATACGCTGCATCGCGGTGAGCGTGGCTGTCCGTGAAGGTTCGGCTGACAGGGCGATTGAACAGCAGTGCAGCCACTCCCCGGCGCTGAACCGGGGCAGATCGGCCGTTTCAAGGAACAGATCGGCGCTGGGGCGCACCATGAAGGTGAAGGAACGCTCTCCATCGTCGTCGAGTCCGACCACCACGGTTGAGGTACGATGAGCGGGATCGGATATCAGGCAGGCGGTTTCAACCTGTTCATCGTTCAGCGTCTGACGCATGAAGTCGCCAAACGGATCGGCCCCTACCCGGCCAATAAAACCACTGTTTCCCTGCAGGCGCGCCACGCCCACGGCGACATTGGCCGGTGCGCCGCCCGGACACTGCATTAAACGTCCCGGCATTTCCGGCAACAGATCGACCACTGCATCACCCAGACACCACACGCGAGCTGACATAACGATTCCTTAAAAGAAGTAAATTGGCTAAACCGTTTTAGCTATAACCGTAAATGCGTCTGAGTTCAATGATCAAAATGCGGTAACGAGAGATGTGCCGTAGTAACGATGTGCAGGTTTACGCACAGGGAGGCATCGATGCAGCAAGGGTTCCGGCGGGCGTGATGGTTAGGCGGAGAGCCACAGGCAGGCCTGAGCTAAAAAAACCGGCGCCTGGCCGGTTATGAGGGATGCTACGAATGGGTCTGCTTCATTGATGCCAGTATCTGTTTAATGGAGGCATCAATCTTCTCAGTGATCTCTTTCGGCAGACGGCTGAACTCATATTGCACGGTGCGCTTCTCATCGTTGGTTTTACGACGCGCATAAGTATTGGCGGTGCTGAAGGTCGCCAGTTTTTCTGTCACCGTTTTGCTCGCGGGCGCGGGGGCTTTAAGCTGTTTTCTGGCGGCCCTGAAGTGGTTAAGAATGGCCGATTTTTTCTCATCGTCATTCATCTTTTCCGGTGCAGTCTCGCTGGACAACTTTTCCTGAATCTGGCGGGTCAGTTCGCTGGCGTCTACCGCTTCCGCTTTCGCCTCTTCCCAGACATCCAGCAGCAGCTGGTAATCCGGAAGCGTCAGCTCAGCCACCACCGGGAAAAGTTCGATAAACGCTGCCGGTACGGATGCGGCCTGGAATGCACGCGACACTTTGGCATTTGAGATCCCCTCCGCTTTGGCAATGTCCGACTTGCTCATTCCCTGATCGTTCATCAGCATAAAACGCAGCCCCAGTTCCCGCAGGTTGTGCTCTCTGGCGGTCTGGATATCTGCCGCCAGCTGACGGGCATCGCTGATGCTCAGTTCATCTGCGGTGACCAGCACTTCGAGACTGGCTCCGGAGAGAATACAGGCTGCCCGGCGGCGTGAGCCATCCATGATCTCAATACGGTCGGCGCTAAGGCGACCAATGGCCGGAAAGAACTGTTGCAGCGTAATGGTGCGGGTGATCTCTTTGAGCGATTCCGCCGTCAGCGTGCTCTGATCGCGCCCGTTAATCTTCGGGTCGACAAAGGTCTTTGCTTCAATGTCATCATGAGGGATCAACTGCCGCACAAAGGTCGCCTTCATCCCTGATTTAAGGGTAAAGGTGCGCGACTGGTTGCTGCTGTCGATCATGCTGGCAATGGCGGAGTCACCGAATTTGCGACCGATGCGCTGGATAGGTTTGCTCACAGGGTGCTCCTGATATATTCAATACGATCAAATACAGCCCTTGAGAACTGCTCTGCTTCATACTTCGCCTTGCGTAACGCATCGGCGCTGCCGGGATACGAGGACGGGTTAGCACTGATCACCGTATCAAACGATTCGCCGCAACGTTCAAAACCATCCAGTCGTGGCAGGCCACAATCCAGCATCGATTTAGTAAACACTTCGCGCGCATAACTTTGCGAGGTGAGATGATCGTGTTTGGAGGTCATTTTTGACATAAAGCCAATGTTTGCCTTCAGCCGTGGCTCCACGCCTTCCGCTTCAATGCGTTCCAGCATTTCCGGCAGACGCGTAAGATACTTCATGGTGGAGTGGAAATCGACCTGTGCCGGTGGCGTTGGGGTCAGCAGCACATCGCTGGCAGCAATGGCGTTCAGCATGAAGGAATCCAGATGCGGGCCGGTATCAAGGAAAATAAAATCATAATCCCCCGCCAGACGATCGATCACGTTACGGCGCAGCACTTCGGAAGGTGCAACGCCAGGCAGATGCTGAGCGACCAGTTCTTCCCAGTCACTGGCGACAAAGCCATCATCAATCGAAGCGGGAATCACATCCACGCCAGGCATCACCGTCGGTTTGATAAACTGTTCGCGCAGCTGATCGGCATCCAGATCGTTAAGCATCGCCTGGGCGGCGGTTTCCAGCACCGAACCGACGCTGTTGGTATGGCTGAGGAACATGGTGCTGGAAGCCTGCGGGTCCAGATCGATAACCAGAATACGCAGGTCATTGTGCAGCATAGAAGGATGCGCGCGCATACCGTGAGCCAGCGTCACGGTGCTGACCGTTTTGGAGACGCCGCCTTTAAGGCTGACCACAAAGATCACAAACGGACCTTCATGCTTATCACGATACTTAGGCACCTTGCGATGCTGGTAAATATCGACCACGTTCTGAATGGTTAATGCATATTGTGAGGTGCTGCCGGTCTGCTTCTTACCAAACTGATAGCCGGCTTCTTCCATGTCACTGATGGCAGCCACAACCGCATGCTTACTCAGCAGCGGCATGTTAGCGACGGCATTGCGCGAGAAAGTCTGATAAAAACCGGTCTGGTTAAATTCCTGACGCTGCTGTTCAATGTGATTGCTCAGCCCGTGCAACATGGAGTTGGCACGCGTTGCCATCTCCAGCACACCACCATAGTCACGCTTCATAAGCCCCTCTGCATTAATGTTTTTTTGCATACTACACAAAAAGCGGTTACCTGCCAATTTTTTAGAAAAATGCCAAAAACCTGGATTTTTTATTATCGGATGGATGGCTGCGGAGGTTTTGAGGTTGCGGAGCCGTTGGCTGCTATCGGCCGTTCAGCCTAATGAACAGCGGCAGTTACGCGGCGCTGAGGTCACTGATCACTGCCCGACAGCCTTTGCTGTAAATCACAACGGTGAACAGTGCAGTACCGGCGGATGTTATTTGTGTGTGCAGAGAGCTGATAGTGGTGATGAAAACGCAGGAAAACCGACTGAGAAAAAGGTGTTTTCATCGTGAAAATCCAGAAAAAAAGCCTATATTTCAGCGCAATAGAGATGAAATCCTGAGGTGAAAATTCATTTTCAAAAGCCGTTCAGGACATTTTTCATCGAGCAAGCGTGCAGGCGAGGAGAACGGGACGCAGGTTCATTATCCATTCTGCCCGTGCAGCCAGAAAGCGATATTTGCTGACACTATCGTTCTTTTTAATCCGGTAAACAGAAGCCCGTCCTCCCTATCTGTTCCGGCACAGCAAGCAGTCTGTCAGCCGCGTTCATCAAAAAAAGTCCGCTTTGATTTCTGATGGTCTCTGTTCTGCCTGCCAGAGAATGTTATGGACTACCTGCCCGACGCTTCTGTAGCCGGAGCGCTGACTAAACCCGACGTGGTGTAACCCGGCTCTTCCACCGTTACGCTGAAGCTCTCATCCTGTAGTACTTTAGCAATGAAGATGAATACTGCGTTAAGCACCGTTGTGAACTGTGATACCCCATCTTGTTATCCTTAAAAAAGGGGCGCCCGGGATCGGAAATCCATGCGGGCGTGTTCAGCGCTAATGACCCTGATGATTCTCGCTTCATCTGTCGCTCTGAGCAGCACATCTCCAAAACTTGCCGGCAGCGTGACGTCCCTAATCACCCTTCGGTTTTGGATGCCCTCAACGGCCCGTTTTTTTCGCGCAGCCCGGTTCCGGGCTTTTTATGTCAAGTCCGCCAGTTTTAGTAACTAATCAGACCCGGTGTCGGACTGTATTGAACCTCATACTTTTATTCGCCTGGGGGAATCGAAACATTTTTATCTTGTACACCGACTCCTAGTTTAACCATCACTGCCGTATCTGCGCCCTTTGACAGAGACAAAAACCCCTCTCTGACTTCTCTTAACAGACCGGCTGTGAACCCCGGTGTTTACAGCTATTGTGAACAGAGAACAGGCTGATCGGGATAACGAACAATGTCAGGCACTCTCTGTGGATCACTTATCGATCTCAGTCGCTCTGTTTAACGTCAAGGTTTTTTGGGCAACCGAAGTACAGCCCGGACTTAGCGCCTGAACGGTAAGCGAGAAAACATCAGCGCCTGAGCTCAGGCTGGGCGTCCCGCTTTTTATCCGCACGACTCCTGGCGTCACGCCAACTGAAGTGAGCAAAGTCTGATCGCGCGGATAACACCTTTTATTGATGATCCGGTCCTGATGAGTCTGGAAGCCCGCAACTGGAACTGCGCGGCGTCATCAAGCTTAATGTTGCTGGTGCGGTTATGCCGGATATTGCACCATCACAATGTGGCCATTTCGAGAAGCGTTTAGCCGTTATTACGGGCAGAAATAATGGTGCTGATCGCCCCGGCGACGTGACATCAGCAGTCTGTGATGCAGATATAGGTTAAGGTACGCATCAGGCAAAGGGTAACTCTACAGGTCCGAGTGGTACCCAGGTTCAAAGCGTCGCCCCTTGCCGCTGTGCTCGTTTATCTGGCTATACAGGGCACTGTTTCCCGTCTCATCGATTCTGCGCAAGCTGACTTTTATCCGGAACACGCGAGCAGGGCACTGATCCACTGAACGGCTTATCGTCAGGGTGAAATTCAAATTCCCTGGCAGTCTGAGATTCAGCATCCATTGTGCTGCTGTAAAGCCAGCTAAGTCGGGGCAGGATTTAAAAACTTGCAGCAACGCCACGTGGATGCCGATGAGCTTGTTCCGTGTTGTCTGATTGGTGGCAGCATTCGAAGGCGTTTGGCTCTCTTTCAATGAACGCTTTATCTCTGCAACGTCACCGGCATTTGTTGAAATTATCGAAAGCGCCCGGGCTAAGACTCTCTGAACTCTGGTGTAACCCCGGTATGTGCGTCCGTACAATGATCAGAATTGCTTCCTGCTTCCATGAATACTCCACCTTCGGAATCAGAGTTGATAACAGTGTTATCAGCCAATAAGCAGGCTGGCATAAGGAAGCTATCGGTCATTCCGGTAACTTCTTTGATGAGCTTAATGCTAGATGCTTCGTACATCTCTCGATGGTGATTTTATTCATCACCTCATTTTGTCTTCCTGCATCCTGCAGGTTTCACCTCTGAGCGGTTGCTCAAGTACGCTAAAGAAGAAAAGTTGAGTCCGGGATTAGGGTGTTTTCAGCATGAAAATTCTGAATAAATTATTTAAAATCAAATATTTAAACATGAAATCTTATGGTGAAAAATTCCAGATTAAGAAAGATAAACGGGGCGAGCTGAAATAAAGTCAGTGAAGAGCCACGCAATTGGTTTCTGTGATTGCCTGTCTGTAACAGGAATGCAGTTCTCAAACTGAGTGGTTTCAGGTCAGCAATATTGGCGGAGCGTTCTGCCACGCTAACTGTTCTGCTTTTCAGGCGGAAATAGGTTAATCCTTCTCAGGCTTCATTCAGTAACAATAAAGAGCTGGCTGACCGGAACGGGGAGGGTGGATGTTAAACCGCTTTTCCGTTTACGGGATCTCTTCAAAAACAGCCTGTCCGAGGTTGGCCTGGTCAAGTGGGTAAGGTCTTTTCTGTTTCATCAGATAACAGGCAATCGCTATTCCAGCGTTTCCTTACGTGGTGACTTTGTCTGAACTGAACCGGCAGGTTATACACCCTCAGTAATTCATTTTATCCTCATTATCCACAGGCCAGATCCAATCGTTCGATCCTCTATAGATCAAAATGAGATCCTTAACAGATCCCCGATCCGTCCTGGCCCTTACCAGACAAGGGCTGAGGCAGGGTTGATAACCACTATAGCGAGAAGAACAACCACTGTGGTAAGTGGAATAACCACTGTAGCGAGAAAAGCAACCGCGCTGGCGAGTGACCGATAACCACTGTAGCGAGTAAATCGCTATTTCCCTGTGTATAACCTTATCTTCACAGACAGGGCTGTTAATCCCATTGTGGCTGGAATTTGCCAGCGGGCAGGAGAGCGCATTCTGAAGTTCACGTTAATTTTCCACTGCAACCGGACACGGGTTTTGCCGTTTTATCCACCGGTCAGATCCAATAACAGATCCCAGTAAGATCCTTATAAGGTCCCTACAGATCCCCATACCGTGCGAGGCCGTGGTATTGCTGAGTTGAAAGCAGATCGCCAACCACTGTAGCGAGTAAACTAACCACTATAGCGAGATAAAAAACCACTATGGCGAGTAGATCAACCGCTATAGTGAGTGCTAGTATCCACTGTATCGAGTAACGGCGACTCTCGCTTGTTCACATCACGGATCTGTTACATGCCAAAAAAAGAACCCGATATCCTGAACATAGCTGAAGCGTTTAGCGAAACAGACAAACGTACCGGTGAAGTTGTTACCCTCACTCCCAACAGTAATAACACGGTGCAGCCTGTTGCTCTGATGCGGCTGGGTCTGTTCGTTCCCACGCTAAAATCCACGGCGCGCAGTCAGAAAAACCAGATGAACGCGATGGACGTCACGCAGGATCTGAAGCAGCTTTCGCTGGTGAGATCGGAAGGGTATGACAACATCAAGATCCTGGGCGCCCGTCTGGATATGGATAACGATTTTAAAACCTGGGTCGGCATCATCCGTGCGTTCGCCACGCATGAGTGTCTGGGAGACACTGTAACGCTCTCTTTCGTCGAATTTGCCAAGCTGTGTGGGATACCATCAGCGCGTCTCTCATCGAAGCTCAGGAACCGTCTGGACGCCTCTCTGACGCGTATCGCCTCCAATACCCTGACTTTCACCAGCAAAGGCGGTGAAAACTACACCACTCACCTGGTGCAGTCCGCCAAATACAGCATTAAAAAAGATACGGTGACGCTGCAGGCCGATCCCAAGATCTTTGAGTTGTATCAGTTCGACAGAAAAGTGCTGTTGCAGCTCAAAGCCATTAACGAGCTGGCAAGAAAAGAGTCCGCACAGGCGCTTTACACCTTCATTGAAAGCTTGCCGCCGAAGCCTGCGCCGATATCGATGGCCCGCCTGCGCGCGCGGCTTAACCTCACTTCCCGCGTTATCACACAGAATGCGACCGTGAGAAAAGCAATGGAGCAGTTAAAAGAGATCGGCTATCTCGACTACACCGAAACCAAGCGCGGCTCGTCAGTCTACTTCTGGGTCCATTACCGCCATCCTAAGCTGCGGCCGGCAGAGCTGCCGCTCAGCCAGTCAGGCTTAATCGATGATGATATTGATGATTACGATGATATCGACAGCGATGTGGACATCATTGACGTCAATCTGCCCGACATCCTGCCGGAAGAGGAGAGCAGCGAATTAGTGATGGTGTCACGGGAAGAAAAAGAGCTGCTGAATAAAATCCGCAAAGAGAAAAAGGGCTGACAGGCGGGATTATTACGGCTTCTGACCGGGAAGAGAGGCCCTGCCGGAGTCGTATAGCACGCTAACCACTATAGCGAGTAAAGCGTCAGAATGACTAACCGCTGTAGTGAGCACTAACCACTGTAGTGAGAAAAGTGAGACGGATCACTCACTATAGTGGTTATCACCCAGACATCCGCTGTAGTTCTCTCTTTCAGCTCTGTCGCTTCGGGTTCCAGCACGCCTGACTTCCCGCCATTTTTCCACTCTGCAACCGGTGCTGACCGATTGGCGTCCCTCTCTTTAGTGGTTATTCGTGAGGCATACTCTTCAGGCGACGCCGCAGGCTGGCTGGTATTGGCTGTACTGCTCTGCCTTACGGCCTGAGGATCGCTAACGAACGGTTACTCGCTATAGTGGTTACTCACTCTCAGTATCTTCTCTGAACCGCGTGGCGAAAACCGGCAAAGCTGGTTTTTGTGATCGTAATGCTCGCCGCTGTGGTTAACTGGCTATTTTATAATCCATAATTGCGCATTATCGTTCAGGAAATAGCCAGAAACCTTCTTACCTTCTTGCTACAGTGGTTATCGTTTGAGGGATCGACGTTAAATACTCGCTATAGTGGTTGATGCTATGGGTTACAGATACTCGCTACAGTGGTTATTCAGCGGTAAAGCAATGAAAAGTCATGCCGCCAGGCAAAATGAGGGGGCTGGCCGAGATCACCTCCTGCAACGATCTACTCGCTATAGTGGTTACAGTTACCGGATGGAGGGGCTAACGACGAAGGCCGCGACCTGCGGCAGGCCTGTTGTGATCCCTGCAAGCGCCGCGTTCTTTCTGTTGCTAACCTCACTCACGACCTTGCTGAAACTGCTCGCTACAGTGGTTAGCTGAGCGGAATCAGATTATCTCTGACATGAGTGGTCAGCACCGTACCCCACGCCAGGCTGCATACAGAGCGCTGCAGAAACCCCTTGCCGGTGAACATCATCTTCTCGCTACAGTGGTTACCCGTGACCGTGTAACGGTGTGCGGGTACTCACTACAGTGGTTATCTGAAGGGAATCCCGCTAAATAACCATCCACGACGCTGATCCAGCGTCATTTTTGCGCAAACTACTCGCTATAGTGGTTATCCGGATGGGTGATGGAGTCTGTTTACTCGCTATAGTGGTTATGCATTTCTTTCCGCTGCGGTGAAAGGGAGGTAAACAGCAGGATTAGCCGCTTCGGTTACTCGCTGTAGTGGATAGACAGGGATATTTACTCGCTATAGTGGTTATCAAAAGTCTGTAGCCTGCGGATGTTGGATCCGGGTGAACCAGCACCACACTATGCATTCCAGACGCGACTCAAGAGATGGCTGAAACCCGGATAAAAAAAAGGCCCGCCATCCGGCGAGCCCAGTATATGCAACGAGCAGCGGCGCGAGGATCACATCGCTTCGCGGTATTCCGGCCAGGCAACGTACTGCGCATCATAGCGTCCTGCGGCGGCAAACAGGGTGCCCTGGAAGTTGATCACCCCAGCGGCTTCCAGCCACATCCACTCTTCAGCCTGCACGATGCCCGCCGCGATCACCGTGATTTCCAGTGCCGAACAACACTTGATAATCGCCTGTACCACCGCTTGTTTTGGTCCACTGCGATGCACATCGCGCGTAATGCCTGCATCGATTCGGATACGATCTGGCTGAATATGCGTCAGTAATGACAGGCCAGCCGATCCATCGCCAAAGTTGTCAACGGAGAGGCTGATCCCGACAGCTTTAAGTTCGCGCACGGCTTCAGAAAACGCCTCAAGCTGTGAGATAACTTCGGTTTCGCTGACTCCGATCACCACCTGTTCGGGCACCAGACCCGCCTGAACTATCGCCGCAACAATCTGGCTGACGGCATCCGGCACCACCACCAGCGTCATAGGCAGCAGGCTGACGTAGAGCGTCATGCCGTCCGGGCAGACAAGACCGGCATGCGCAAAGGTCTTTTTCACCGTGTCGAGATCGTCGAGATAGAGTTGCTGGCTCGCGACTTGCGCAGATAACGTGCCAGACGGGCGCGTGGTGGTCGCTTCAATCGCTGTCACCTGACGTGCCAGCGGATCCACCACCGGCCGGAAGCTGACGCCTTCAGTGAGCGGTCTGGAGTCCGGCACATCGCTGCGTTCAGAAATGAACTCCCAGTAGCCAGGCGGCAGAACCTCGTAGTAATTTTCTTTCTCACGCGACTCAACGAAGGTCCGAAGAAATTGCAGTGCCCGATCATCATAGGTCAGACGGTATTTCGAGGTGCCTTTATCGAGCACCGCCTGCAACAACGAGGAACGGTCGTGCTCGCGCAGATCAAACAGTTCCATTCCGGCATTACCAAAACGGCGGGAAGGCGCGTAGTCACGCATCAGCTCCACCACGTTGTGATGACGGCGATCGGCACAGATGCGACGGTAAACAGCCAGAATGCCCGCTTCAGGTCCTTCCAGTAGCTGAAAAAAATGCGTGCCGTTAAATAATAAAATGCCGGTCACATCATGAGACGCATTAATTTTGCTGGCGTTTTTCACCATTTCGGGCAGGGTCTTAACGGAAAAGTCATCCGAAATATGGCTGCGATATATTATTGTGGTCAGCATGTGCAGCTCCGGTTTTATGTGATTGTCGGGGACACGCTAACATTGTTCAAATAATGTTGCATCTAACCTTATTCACCGTCGCACGGACTGCACCATCGCAGGCGGGAGTAAGCGAAACGGCAGATTGGCCGATAACACTTTTTTAACCGTAGCGGCAGAAAATGGAAGATGTCCGCCTGGTGAAACGGCATTAAGAGACACTGCAAACAGAGCAGCAGGTTGCAGGGGGAAAGCAGAATGCAAAAAAAGGCCGCCCTTCGGGCAGCCCTGTCAGCTAACTGCTGAGCTTATTTGATCAGTTCAGCGGAGACGTACGCGCGATTGTCGACACGGGCACCGGTAATTTTATATGACGCACCAGCATCTTTGGCCTGCGCCGCGACTTTCGCTTCAGCTGCATCCAGCGTAGAGGCGGTCACGGTAATACTCTGGGCAAAAATACCGAAAGAGATCAGTGTCAGGGCAGCAACAGCAACAAAAGTTTTGATGGTTTTCATGGTCATTTCCTCAGTTCATTTTAATTCGGGAGAGGCGTTTCGCCTCGATGGAATGAATAGTAGGCGCAATGACGCGGAAGGGGAATAGCGATGTTTTGCTGTTAAACTTCAAAAATTTTGAATGTTTATGAGGGTGCCGGATCACTCCGCCTGAACAGCGACAACAACAAAGCGCTGTCTGCAACAGACAGCGCTTTGGAATCTGTCAGCCCGATCGGTGACAGCCTCAATGACAATGACCGCGCAGTTTCCAGTGCAGCCAGTGATTGAGCGCTTCTTCCGTGAGCGGTTTTGAGTAGAAAAAGCCCTGTGCCTGATCGCAGCCATACTCGGTCAGCGAGTTCACCGTATCCGGGCACTCGACACCCTCTGCCAGTACCACATAGTCCAGCTCCTTGAGCATGGCGATAATGCTACGGGCGATAATCCGTGAAGCGGTATCAGAGGAGAGTTCACTGATTAGCGAACGATCCAGCTTAATCACATCAAGCGGCATTCGTCGCAGATAACTGATATTGCTGTAGCCGGAACCGAAATCATCAAGCGAAATGCCAAAGCCCCGGTGTTTCAGCAATTCCAGACCGCGCAAAGCCGTCGGGCTTTCGATGATGCGTTCGGTCTCCAGACACTCGATGCCCAGCAGCGAGGTCGGCAGCTTTGCCTTTAGCATTTTACTCTCAAGCGCGGCGGCAAACCCCTCACGTGAAAAATCGCGGACGCTGACGTTGACGGTTAACGGCAGCTGGATGCAGTTATTCCGCAGTCGTCGCAGGCGATCAACGGCCTGATCGATCACCCAGGCGGTCAGGGTGGAAAGCAGATCGGTCTGCTCAGCCAGCGGAAGAAAAGCCGCGGGAGAGAGCTCACCGCGCGTGGGATGATGCCAGCGGACCAGCGCTTCCAGCCCGACCGGTTTACCACTGTGCAGACAAATCTTTGGCTGATAGACCAGATAGAGTCCGACATTGTCGCGCAAGGCCATTTTAAGATCGTTCATCAGTACGAAATCATCGGTACGCTGCATCTCTGATGCCACGTCGAAGCGGTGTGACGGCAATCCGCGTCCCACCGCTTCGTTGAGTGCGCTGACCGCCCGGCGCAGCACTTCAGGTGCCGGTACGCTGCCAGCAATAAAGTCAGCCTCGCCAGTGTGTGTGGTCAGCGCCACGGACAAGCCTTCATCCATATCAGCACTGATACCTTCCAGACGGCCCGCGACCCATGCCGCACTAAGCCGGCTATCTGCGCGGGTTAAAATGGCGAACCGGCCCGTAGCGACCGTATAGAGCATTTCGCCCACCGCCGGACGCAGCCGCAGCGGCAACAGCGTCGCCATATCTTTCAGCAGATTTTCAACCGGCCCCATGCCCATCGTGCGGGCCAGTTCGTAAGCGCGTGACATGTCGATGCAATCGATCAGCACCAGCCGGCGCGGTGTGGTATCGCCGGCTACGGCCAGATATTGCAGATCGCGGATCAGACGCTGGCGATTGGGTAATCCGGTCACCGGATCGGCAAAACCGGCGGAATGCCACGCCTCCAGAAATGACATCACCAGGGTAGAGAGCAGCTTCAGCGTGGTGACCTGGTCCGCGCCAAACGTGTGCGGCGCGGTGTCAGTCACGCACAAGGTGCCCAGAATAATCCCCTCGCGGTTTTTTAACGGCACGCCGGCATAGAAGCGAATAAAGGGCACACCGGTAATTAATGGATGGGTAACAAAACGCGCATCGAGATAGGTGTCAGGGACGATTACTGCGCTATCGCTGTCAACGACGTGGCGGCATAAGGAGTCCTGGCGGGTTGAGCGCTCCAGAGCAAAGTTGTGCGCCGCGCGGACTGTCTGAAATTCATCATCCAGCACAGAAATGAAGCTGCCCGGTATACTCAGTGCCTGGCTGGCCAGCCTGACAAATTTTCTGAGCACGTCGTCCCGGCTCTCGTCAGGGTTACTTAACGCCTGCAAAGCACGGGAACGGCGCTCGTCGTCGCCGTCTAAATTTTTTAGCATGTGTGTGTCCTTCGCACCCTCTGATGACGGCGCGAAATAAAAAAGAGAAATTGTACGGTAACTGACCGGAACGAAGTGCGATTAGGCGAAAGGAAATAACGCGTAATTATTATTTTCACCGCGATGATAAGTGACTCTGCGGCGGGTGTCTCTTTATATTTTCTTTAACGCATTTCATGCCTGTTTACGATTCGGTGATTTTATCGATAACGCTTTTTATTTTCACTGACAGCAAGGAATATACTACAAAGCGGCTTATCGTTTATTCGCTGACAGCTAACCAATTCGCCTTAATTCCTCGCGCGATTAATTCGGAATATGCGGTCGGTAAGAGGAGATGTAAGGGAAAAATGGTGGCAGCCTCACCAAAAGAGGAGCGGTAACACCTTCAGAAAAAAGGTAAAACGCCGCCAGAGTCACTCAGCGTCGCTTTCCGTCAGCCGCTGAGCCACCCTGTCAGGCAACGCGTATCGCTGATGAGTTCTGGCTGATGCCGGGGCTCAGGCGACAGTCAGGTTAACCTTTGCTGCCGGCGGCGGATTGCGCCGGGCGTCGTGGCGGCGGATTTTTCTCCAGCCAGTCGCGCACATGATCCGCCTCAGGGCCGGTTTCACGAATTGCACGTGTCAGCCGTTCCTGCGTTGTCTTCAGCTCCTGCGTCCAGTAGGTAATCTGCCATTGTTCACGCAGCTCCACCCGCGACAGGTCTTCCGGTGAACGGCGCTGAATAGGGTTTTTCATCTGTTTTTTCTCCTCTTGTTTTTTAGGGTAGCCGACCTGAAAATTAACCTCAGGCTAAACGGACTATCCTGACGAATGAGAGGAACACGGGATAGCGGAATAATCCCTGAATCAGCGAGATTAAAAATAACAAGAAAATTCCTGGCATCAGAAATAAAGCATTCTAAAAAACTGAAAAATGACGATTTACTGACACAATGCGCCGCTCCGCTTAACGCCGGATTACAGGTGAAAGATAAGCCGGATATTTGACATTTAAATAAAATGGTCAATTATTCTCATGTCAAAACATCCGGGCCGCGTCGGTAACGCTCTGCTTTCGATAAAAAGCAGCGTTACGTTTTTTATGCGGGTCACTCATTTCAAAGGAGTTTTTTTTGGTTAATCGTTCCTCCCCGCAGCCTGTGATTGTGCAGAATAATGTTCGTGAACTTCGACTTGCCGCGGGACTCTCTCAGCAGAGCGCCGCCGAGCGCTTTGACCTCAGCCTGCGTGTCTGGCAAACCAAAGAAGCGGCCGTTAATCCGACGCTGTTAAGTCAGGGTGAATATGAGCTGCTGCTGTTACTGGCGGGCCGACATCCCCATTTCTGCCTGACCCCGCACGCAAAGAAATAGTCCAGCATCCGGCGATGAGCGATTATTTAACTTATTGACTTTATGACAATAAAAAAATCAGCCAGCCGCCTTGAAAGTGATGAAAAGGCTATTATTTTAAGAAGTGACCGGCCACTGTCAGCCGGTCAGATGAGCTTTTGGATGAACATTATTCAGGAGGTTATCGCCATGTCATTACATCAGATTTCCGTCTTCCCCTCACTGGCTGATTCCGCATTATCAGATCGATTCAGCCGCATCGATAAACTGTTCAGTCAGCTCACCGGCGACAGCCAGCTGACGTCAGCACCCGCTTACGATCTGCAGCGAGTCGACAACGATCGTTACGCGCTGACGGTCAGCGTACCGGGCTGGAAAGAGCACGAGCTTGAAATTGAGCTCAGCGGTGGACGCCTTTCTGTGGCAGGTAAGAAAGAGACCACGGCGCCGGAAGCGTCCGGTGACGCGAATGAGGAGAACAGTGGCTGGATCTACCGCGGTATTGCCCGTCATGATTTCCGGCTGAGCTTCGCTATTCCCGAACACATGAAAGTGACCGGTGCCAGCCTGGCGGATGGCCTGCTGAACGTTGGTTTACTGCAGGAGATACCGGAAAGTGAGAAACCTCGCCGTATTCCTATTGAAACCGGCGGAGCCAGAACGCTGGAACATCAGAAATAATGGGTAAGTGAAGGACGTCAAGGCGGAAGGCGATAACGATCGTCTTCCGCCTTTTTTATCCGGTGACCGACGGGCGTGATGCAGGCTGCCGTCAGGCGCTGATGGCCAGCACCTCTTCCCCGGCCTTGAGCCGGGTATCGGTTCCGGTCAGCATCACCGGCTGACCTGCCGCCAGCATCGACTGATAGGCGGCATTCATCAGTGGTGTAATCCCGTCGCTGCACCACATCAGATGATGATCAAACCGGCGGTGAGCCACGGCAGGCTTACCGGAGGCAACCGCAGCAACTTCGACCCGTAACCCCTGTCCGTTAAGACGGATGGCTTCCATCCAGATCTCTGTTTCATCGGTGACGCTGACTGCTTCAAGAAAGAGCGGCACGGTACTGCGACGCTGAGACGCCAGCGCCAGACCTTCCCATTGCGAGACGATAGCGGAATGGAAACGTTGCTGACGGCTTGCTGATCCGTCACTGACATCGGTACGTAACCAGAGATTCAGCGGCCGCAGATAGCAGTTAACATAATCATCGCCGCTGTAATCGGTGCCCATCATGCGTAATTCGCGCTCAATGTCTTCATCCGCGTTATGACGTAACAGTTGCAACAACTCTTCTTCCCGGCAGGCCCAGCCACCTGGAGGCTTCAGCGCAGGCCAGCGAAGCGAGGTGTGAATATCGAAAAGCGTATGGCCGCCTGAGGTCATGTCGCGCACGTAGAGCGCACGCGTCAACTGGCTGTCGGAATAACCGGCAGGTCCGGGAGAGGTTATAAGACCGGCACGACGCCAGCGGCGCAGCGTCTCAGGCAGAACCCCGACGAGGCCGCAGACCGTGTCGGTAGAGTGTTGGGGCATAATAGGTTTCCGGAGAGGTACGGATCCCGGTGACCGGGACGACGTCGGCAGTATGCGCGTCACTGCCCTATAAAGAAACAATCATTTCCATAATAATCAGTGCAGCAAATGCGGCACCTCAGAGGAGCAAGCGTGACGTGATAAATGAGGGCAGGGGAGTGAAACAGAAAACGAGCCGGGCGCAGGGCAGCCCGGCATAGAGAAGGTATTACCAGTGGTACTTGTTCGAATCTTCCCACTCTTTTACTTCTTTCTCGGCACGATCTTTTTCGTATCCGTAGCGTTCCTGAATCTTACCGACCAGCTGATCGCGCTTCCCTTCAACAACGGTCATATCGTCATCTGTGAGATCGCCCCATTTTTCCTTAACTTTGCCTTTGAACTGCTTCCAGTTACCGCTAATGCGATCTTCGTTCATGGTGATTCTCCACTTTCAGGCTGGTTTCCAGCGATTTAATCATTATCAGCCAGACGCTCTCTCTGACCGATGGATTAAGCCTGGCACAGCTTCTGTGCTTTGCAGCGAAGCGGTGTGAGCTGCATCATACTCCTGCGAAAAGAGTCGATCAGCGTAACTGACGACGTTCAGGCCAGCTTACCGGCGGAATAGTATTGAGGGCCGGCCGGGCAAACAGGAACCCCTGAAAATAGCGAACGCCCGCGCCTTCCAGCCACAGCCATTCTTCAATCTTCTCGACCCCTTCCGCTATCACCGTTATTTCCAGCGCATTACAGCATTTCAGGATCGCCAGCACGATCGCCTGACGCGGACCGCTGCGGTGAATATCCATAATCAGCTTTCGGTCAATTTTCACTTTGTCTGGCTGAAACTCCGCTAACAGCGAAAGGCCCGCAAAACCGGCACCAAAATCGTCGAGCGCCAGACTGATGCCGGCTGCTTTCAGCTGCTGTACCGCAAACTGGAATTCATCAAAGCGCGAAATGACCTCATCCTCCGTCACTTCAACCACCACCTGCTCCGGGCGTAACCCCTGTCGGATGATCTGCTGGATCAGCTGTTCAACTGCGTGTTCAATCACCACCAGTGACATCGGCAGCAGGTTGACGGACAGCGTCTGATGACGCATCCCCAGATGCCTGGCCAGCATAAAGGCGTAGGTTTTTGAATGGAGATCGGCCTGATAAATCTTATCTTCAGGCAGTCGGGCAAAATAGTCTGCTGGTGAGGCGCCCTGCGGGCCGCGTATCAGCGCCTCACAGGAGACGATGCGGCGACGGGCGACATCGACAATCGGCTGAAGGGCAAATGCACAATGCTGGTCGGGCGCAGGACAATAAGGTGATGGAAGGGCAGGTTGCGGTGGGGTAACCAGCTGCCAGGCCTGTGCCGGATCAATTGCAATAAAGGTCTCTTTATCGCGGCCCTCTACAAAAGACCGTAAGAATTTCACCACCCGATCGCCTTTCACCCGACTGGCATTCAGCGTGACACGGTTAAGCAGCGCCTCCACGACGGAGCTGTCCTGGTAGCCCCGCAGATCAAACAGCTCCATACCCGCATGGCCAAACCGGCGGGCCGGCGCGTAATCACGCATTAATTCAATCAGATTAAAATGCCGATCGTCCTGACTGATACGCTGATAGACGTCGAGAACGGCTTCCATTGTGCCTTCCAGCACCTGGAAAAAATGCTGTCCATCAAATAACAGGATACCGGTCACCTGAATAGCCATGTTTTTAGAACTGGCATGATCGACCAGCGCCTGCAATCTCTCAGGTGAGACGCAAGACGTAAGCTGGCTACGGTAAATGATGGTGGAAAGCATAGGCGGACTCGCATGGCTGGTATTTGCTCAGCAACCATAACACAGAGTGAATCGCGGTTAGCGACACAACAGCGGCGTTTTCATCCCTCTGCTGGGCGGATGGCGGGCGTCCATTTATGCAGGCTGAAATCTGCTGACCGGATTAATCTGGTCTGCTAACAGAGAGGTCAGATAACGTTTAAGCGGAAAGGAACAGCCCATTACGCTGACTGAAACAACGCACATGAAAAGCCCCTTCCATTAAGGCAGGGGCAAACAACGAACGAACCTGTTTTTATGGACTAACGGCTTCCCTGGTGAGGCGCCGGATAAGGGTGGTCAGTGTGATTATTACCCAACTTTTTTAATTGTTTCCATAGCGTGTTGGTCCAATTTTCACTCACGAAAAGCCTGTATCAACGATATGAATAAAAAAAGCATTCTTTTCAAAGCAATATGATCCGCATTGTTTGTATTGATTCAGCGTAATGAATTATACCGTTACAAATAAATAACCTTTCTTAACGCTAATCGGTATTAATTCCTGCTCAGGTATATCTTTACTGCTGAGGCTGACTCTGTGCCTTATCCGATCAGCGGGAATAATCAGTGGAGCGGGGTGAGGAAAACCGCCTGTTGAAAACGACCTGGCAGTCTATAAAAAAGAGCCCCCTGAAAAAGGGGGCAAGGGTAGGAGTTAGATCACTCTGTAATCGGAGTGGATTTCCTTACAGAGCCATTTAAAGATAGGGCAAAACCTGCAGAGTTGCCGCTACGTTTACTTGTTATTTTAGTTAGATATCAAATAATTAAAACGCTAATGGAAGGTGATTGTCTGGCTAATCAACGCGTTACGCTTATATGAAAACGTTTTCTAAGATTTGGCTTAAAGTCACTGAGCGGCAGGAGTGAGAAAGCAACAACCGCGCCTGCTGCCTGTAACGAAAAACCAAAAATAATATTATAAATCAAATAATTATTCAGATCCGTGCGAAGGGGTGCGCTTAGCGATGTCAGCGGGATCGGGCTGGCACTTTTTAGTCCGGCCACAAGCGATAGGTGAAAGAGCAGACGGCGCCAGGCTGAAGTGAAGCAGGCTGGAATGACGCTCAACGCTTGATTACTGAGTCGATTACTAATACTGTTTATTTATACAGTTGATGTGAGAAGCGATAAATGTCACAGGAAGATGAAATTCATACCGCGTTCCGTCAGGCAATACGACAGGACGAAAACGGCAGGTTGACGATAAGCACCCATGATTTTGTCGCAGAACTGGCGCGGCGCAACTGGCCACACACCTTGCGGGCTGCCAATCACTGGATCGAAATCCACATCACACCGTTTCAGGATGTCTCTATTGCGCCAGGCGACGATCGCCTTTTCCGGCTGTCGTAAACCGTGATGAACGCGCCATTGGCACCCGCTGACCGGCTAATCTGATCAGCCTGACCGCTGACAGTCAGGCTGAAGAAAGGGACGCGGCCGGGCGATCAGAACGATCGGCTGGCTGTGTGACTAGCCGGCCGGTTTAGCGTGGCGGGATAACTCTTTTCACAGGCGACACGAGCAAGGTTGAGCGCCACTTTGCGTTTTTTCAGCTTCAGTTTAGGCAACCACTCTTTGAACTGAGCGGTCAGCGAGGCTGCCTGTTGTTCATTCGCAACACGGCAGATAAACAGCTTACTCTTCGTCTGACCACTGACATCAATGGCGTAGATCTCAACCCGATCGCCGCACACTTCATATTCGACATCGGTAAACTGCATATGTGGCCAAAGGCCGGTTCTGGCTTCAAATGTGGCTAAATCCATAATGACTCCTTTTTTATTGTATATGTTATTGCTGTGGACCAGACCTGAGCCTGGTCGGGCCAGTGAGCATAGACCATGATTTGATTTCTGCCAGCCCAATCACGTTTTTTAATTGGTACTGACAAAATCAACCATGCAGACGCCCAGCTTGTTCAGACAGACTCAGGTAAAGGGCCGTTATTCAATCAGAAATTCTGATGTAACTTATTTTGCGCAGCGCACGGGATTCCGGGGCTGACAGCACGGCGCGCGCAGGAGATCCCCTGTTCGTACAGATCGCCGTTATGACCCGATTTTGCCCGCGGCGTGCTTATCTGATGCTGAAATTTCATAATAAGAACGCTAATCATCAGACCATGAACGGTTTCTGTGCGGATATATTCTGCCCGCTGAGGAGTAAATCGTGTCGAAAATAAAATAATCAACAGAGGCGCGGAAAAATAATCGCTCCGCGCCGACATGCATCCTGAATGCAATTTATTACATAGTCCAGAACAGGCTGTTTGCAAGAAATAATAAAAAAATATAATGGCGAAGATTAATTAAAGCCCGTTTAAACCGCGCCGATAAAAACGATTCACTAAATAACCCTGTGCTTTTTTTAGCCTGTTTTACAGCGAGCATTTATGACTATTACACAGCGACTGGTAACGGTATTCTCACTGCTTGCAATCTCTCTGATTGCATTGGCGATTATTTCTTTATCCGTGATCTCAGGTTTTCAGTCCCGTTTTGAATATGTGCAGGTCAATGCCATTCCCAGCATCCGGGATATCAACAAATCGATCAGTGCGACTAATCAGCTCGGGATTGCGCTGTATCGCCATCAGAGCACGATGGAGAGTGCCCGACTGCCGGCGGCCGAGCAGCGGATTAACCAGTTGCTGGACGAGATCAAATCGCTTAGCGATTACTATATGGCGAATGACATCTCCAACGAGGAAGATAAAGCGCTGACCGAGCAGTCCTACAGAAATCTTGACGCGGTGCGTAGCGCGTTACCGGCATTTATTGCGGCTTCACGTGCGCACAATAATGCGGTTTCGCTGGCACTGCTGCAGGGTGATGCCGGGATCGGCGCTGCCGCAAGAAAACTTGAAGCGGATTTTACCCGTCAGATTGAGCTGAACATTAATATCGGCAATCAGCTGCGGGCAGAAAATCAGCGCGTCTACCGCCTGACGCTGTGGGCGATGTCAGGCGGCTCTTTGCTGATCATCCTGCTGCTCGGCGCTTTCTCTGCCAGCACTATTCTTGGCATCCGGAAAAGCCTCTCGGGCATGGTCAATACCCTGACTCAGGTCAGCAATACGCTCGACTTGACCCGTACCGCGCCGGTGTTAAGAAAAGATGAGATTGGCAAAACCGCGATGGCGTTTAATGGGCTGTTACAGCGGGTTTCCGCGACGCTGTTGTCGGTGAATCATGCTGCACAATCGGTCAGTACCGGTTCGACACAAATCGCGGCGGGCAATGAAGATCTCTCTTCGCGCACCGAAGAGCAGGCGGCTTCGCTGGAGCAGACCTCTGCCAGCATGGCAACGCTGAGCGAAACGGTACGCCAGAATGCAGAAGGTGCGCAACAGGCCAGTCAGCTGGCAAACAATGCGAATCATATGTCGATTCAGAACGGGGCGGCGGTGAAGCAAATGCTGAGTACGATGGATGAGATCCGCGGCAGCTCGGCTAAAATTTCTGAAATCACCGGGCTGATTGAAGGCATCGCTTTCCAGACCAATATCCTGGCGCTGAACGCGGCGGTAGAAGCGGCGCGTGCCGGTGAGCACGGACGGGGCTTCGCAGTTGTCGCTTCTGAAGTGCGTAATCTGGCACAGCGCTCCTCGTCTGCCGCGCGTGAAATTAAAGACCTTATCGCAACCTCGGTGTCAGAGGTCGGGCACGGTTTAGAACAGGCCAGTGGTGTTGGCAGTAACAGTGAAAATGTCCGTCAGGCGATCCAGCAGGTCGCCGATCTGGTGAATGAGATCGCTGCGGCTACCTCTGAGCAAAGCAAGGGCATCGGGCAGGTTCATCTGGCTATCGGTCAGATGGATGAGGTTACGCAGCAGAACGCCTCGCTGGTTGAAGAGGCATCATCGGCTTCAAAATCCCTGCAGGAACAGGCTGAAACCTTATCGGCGCTGGTGGCCACCTTTAAAGTGGATAACCACAGCCGGGCTCCTCAGGCAGTGCAAAACCGTGCTGGCATCCGTCCGGCATTGCAAAGCCCTCAACCCGACCGCCAGATTGTCGATTTAACCAGGGCCAACTGGGAAAGTTTCTGAATCGATGCATTATGCCTAAAGCCTCCTCTTCGGGAGGCTTTTTTGCGGGTAGATTAAAAAACCTTACCGACATGGGGGTCAATCGCTATGCGGAGCCGGAAGAGCAGACCTGCGGCTGGCTGAGCGGCTGCAATCGCCAGTTACGCACGTCGCCACGTCCGGTGTGCGCTGCGGGCTAAGCTGCCTTCAGGGCTGTCATTCGTCCTGGTTTTCTAAGCAGGCCAGATAGGTTTGCCCGGATCGCATCACTTTCTCTTTGGCCTGCCGGTGAATTTCCTGCCCGTCAAAGGCACCGTAAAGTCGCCCGAATGTCACACCAGAAAGCCGTTGCAGAATACTCTGCACCGCGGCGGCGGAAAGCGGCAGCATGTTCGGATAGCTCCACATAAACGACACGCCGTGCGCGCCGGGCGTCACCTGAAGAATATCACCCGCCAGGATCACGCCGTCGCCTTCATCCCAGTGCAGTACGCAGCCACCGGGAAAATGGCCGCCGAGCCGTAGTAGCGTCAGTGAAGGCAACAGCGCTAACGATTCACCCTGCCACAGTTTAATGTGTGGGCTGTCGCGCACTATCCATTCGCGATCGCGCGCGTGCAGGTAAATCGGTGCGTTAAAGGCGGCGGCCCACTCCTGCATGGTGGTGTAGTAGTGCGGATGGGAAATGGCGATGGCGTGCAGACCGCCGAGTGCTTTTACCAGCGTCAGGGTCGCCTCATCAAGATTGGCAATGCAGTCCCACAGTACATTTCCCTGCGGGGTGCGCAGCAGAAAAGCCCGCTGATCGATAGCAAATTTCGGCACGGTTTTGATGCTCAGCAGGGCATCGCCGTGTGCCGTCCATTTGTTGGCGTGACGGGACGTCAGTTGCCCGAAATCGATCCAGCTCAGGCCCGACGCGGGCACGTACTGCCGCGCATCCTCACAGATTTTACAGTGAGTTAACTGACTCTGCTGTTGCTGATATGCAGTGCCACAGGCGGTACATAGCCTGATCATGTTGACCTCCTTTTATCCCGGCAGGGAATGTCGTGCATCAGGGAACCGTCCGGCCACGCCACGCCTGCCTCAGGCGGGCGCCATATAAGCCGGTACTCAGGCCGCTGATAATGATCAGCAGCGCAGCCAGCTTCAGCGCTGACAACGGCTCATCGAAAATCCAGAACGATCCCAGTAAGCCAAACACCGGCACCAGCAAGGAGAGTGGCGCAACGGTAGAGACCGGATAGCGTTTCAGTAAGGCGTTCCATACCCAGTAGCCAAACAGGGTATTGGGATAGGCCTGGAACAGGATCGACAACAGCGTTATTCCGTGGGTGTGAGCCAGTAAACCGTGGAAGCCGCTCCATCCATTAACAGCATAAGCCAGAATGAATAATGGGATCGGGGCGAACAGACTCGACCAGATCAAAAAGGCAAATACCTGCCGGGTATCGGCTTTTTTATACAGAATATTGGCAACGCTCCAGGCCACCGCCGCCACCAGCACGCAGCCCAGCCCGGGCAGAGAAACGGAGCCATCGGTCAGAAAAATGATGCACAGCAAGCCGGTCAGCGCGATGGCGATGCCCGCCCACTGATAGCGCGACAGCGGCTCGCGAAACACCCATCCTCCCAGAACCAGGGTAAAGAGCGCGCTGAACTGCAGTAACAGTGATGCGACCCCGGCCGAGAGTCCGAGCCTGATCGCCAGATTGACCATGCCCCACAAACCGACGCCGAACACCAGCCCGTAGCCGATCAGCCAGCGCCATTTCACATCCGGTTTAGCGATGAAAAACAGGGCAGGCAGGGCGCACAACAGAAAGCGGAGCCCGGCAAGGATAAACGGGTCAACCTCCAGCAGTCCGAGTTTAATCACGGAAAAGTTCATTCCCCAGATAGCGGTGATCAGCACGGCAAGCAGCAGATGATGTGTTTTCATTTTATCGCTCCTGAGTGGCGGAAGCAGCAGCAGGTAAGGCGCGCGACGTAGCCCACCAGAACAGCAGCGCGGTCAGGCTGATGGCGCTGCCGAGCAGACAAACGCCCGGCCATTGCCAGAGTGCGTAGACCCGCGTGCCGGCTACTGCACCCAGGGCGCTGCCGACCGAGTAGAAGCACATATAGGCAGCGATCAGCCGGCTACCCGCCTCAGGCCGGGCCTGGAGAAGCAGACTCTGGCTGCTGACGTGGACCGCCTGCACCGCGAAATCCAGCAGGATCACACCCGCGATAAACAGCCAGATTGAATAATTGAGTAACGCCAGCAGCAGCCACGACAGCGTCAGCAGCAGCAAGCCAGCGCCGGTGGTGCGTTGCCCATAGCCGCGATCGGTCCAGCGACCAGCCCGGATGGCGGCCAGTGCGCCCGCAATACCTGCCAGGCCAAACAGGCCGATAGCGCTATGGCTGAAATTAAGCTGGCTTAACGGCAGCACCATCGAGGTCCAGAACACGCTGAAGGCAGCAAAAATCAGCATAGCCAGCGTTCCCCGCACCTGAAGTCGCGGTTCATCGGTAAACAACCGAAAGAAACTGCGCATCAGCTGGGGCCAGCGGGGTTTGATGCCAGGGAGAGGCGTGGCGGGCGTCGTGCGGTAAAAGATCCCAGCCAGCAGCACTAACAGCGCAGCAGAGCAGAGATAGACTGCACGCCAGCCCGCGAGATCGGCGATCACGCCAGCCGTCAGCCGGGCAAAAAGAATCCCCAGCACAACGCCTCCGGTGACCATGCCCACCACCTGACCCCGCTGCGCCGCAGAGGAGAGCGAGGCGGCATAAGCCACCACCACCTGAACCACCACCGCCATCAGACCGACCAGGCTCATGCTGATCAGCAGAGCATAAAAATCCGGAGAGAAACTCACCAGCGACACCGCCAGCGCCAGGATCAGCAACTGGCCGACAATCAGATGGCGACCATTAACGATATCCCCCAGCGGCACGATAAACAGCAGTCCAAGCGCATAACCGACCTGCGTGGCGGTAACCACCACGCCGATCGAACCGGCCGAAACGGCAAAAGTTTGCGCCATAGCGGTTAGCAGAGGCTGGGCAAAATAGACGTTGCCAACCGCCAGTGAGCAGATCATACCGAACAGCAATACCTGCCTCAGCGGCACCGGTTTACTGCTGGCTGATGAGGCCCTGACGTCACTGTTCCCTGTCGGAACCCGCCTGTTGCTGTCGGTCTGAAGCATTGCGCACCTCTGCTGGCTATCTGGTTTCGAAATAAAACCAGTTAACCATTATTAGCTGCGGTGGTTTTTTTTAGCAACCAGATTGACGATCGCGGAGTATACTCAGCAGAACGCCTTAAAGCGCAGGAGTGAACATGGCAAAACAATCCGCATTGTTAAACAGTGAATGTCCGGTGGCCCGAACGCTGGAAGCGATAGGTGAACGCTGGTGTTTAATGATCGTTCGCGAGGCTTTCGACAACGTCCGCCGCTTCAGTGAATTTCAGAAAAACCTCGGGCTGGCGAAAAATATTCTGGCCGCGCGGCTGAAATTGCTGGTGGAGCTGGGCGTGTTTGATCTGCGGCCTGCGTCTGACGGCAGCGCCTACAGCGAGTATGCACTGACAGAACGTGGACGTGCGCTGTTTCCGATTATCGTGGCGATGCGCCAGTGGGGTGAACAGAATCTGTTTACCGCTGGCGAAGTCCATTCGGTGCTGATTGATAATCAGCGTGAACAGCCGCTGCAGCCGCTGGCCGTGGTATCCGCCAGCGGAGAGCCGCTGGGGCCGGAGGATTGTCACCGTATACGGGTGACGAAAGGAGAGTGATCACAGCGGCCTGAACCGCACGCATCGCGGGTCAGGCCTCGCTGATCGGTGAATCAGGGCTTGCCTCTCAGCGTAATGCGGGTCAGTTCTGACGGGCGGCCCAGACGAACCGCCATTCCCGGCCAGAGCGCCGTGCCGTTATTGACATAGAGCTGCATACCGTCCACCTGATAAAGACCGGAAACAAAGCCACCATTGGGTTTCGCAAACAACCGGTCCAGCCCGACGATCAGGCCGCCATGAGTATGACCGGAGAGCTGCACATCGACGCCCATCGCGGCGTTGTGTCGCGCATTACGGGGCTGATGATCCAGCAGGATGACCGGCGCATCGGCGGGCGCATTCTCCAGCGCTTTTGCCAGATCGGGGCCCGGTGAGTGTCTGGCGGGTGCCGATGCGTCCGGCAGACCGGCAATCACCAGTTTTGCCTCGCCACGCTGGATCACCCTGTGGCTGTTCAGCAACGGCTGAAGCCCCAGTGAAGCCAGATGTTCGGTCCAGACTGCCTGATGGAAGAAATATTCATGATTCCCGGTGATTGCCCAGACGCCATCGGGTGCGTTGAGGTCGCGCAGCGGGGCGACATCGTTGCGGCGGTGTTCGAGACTGCCATCAATCACATCGCCGGTGACCACAATCAGATCAACCCCCAGCGACATCGCCTTTTTCACCGTTGCTGCACTCCAGTCCGCGTTAAACAAGCGTGTGATATGCAAATCTGTCAGCTGCAACAGCTGATAGCCGTCAAACTCCGCCGGCAGGCCGGGCACTACAAGAGTCACCTCTTTGACCGGCGGCACCCGTATCGCCTGCTGAACGCCCACCGCCGCCAGCACCATGGCGAACAGCACGGCCAGATAGCGTACGCCGGGGACCAGTTCCAGCGGATGGCGCAGCAGCAGGGCGAGCAGCGCGATAATATCTATCGCGATCTGGGTCAGCGCCAGCAGCAGCACGGTGCTGAAGGCCCAGTTGAACAGGATGATAATGATGCGCGGCATCTCTGCCGAGAAGAGGCCGCCCGAGGTGAAGCGGCTGACCAGCAGATATTGTGAGGCCAGCAGCACCAGCATCGATAACAGAATTTTGACGGCCAGCGGCAGGGATAAGGGAACAATGACGCGAGCAATGACATACCAGCTGGGTAAGCTGAAAATCAGGTGAAACATAGCAATTTTCCCTGTGAGCACCGAAGAACGGTGCAAGCCATAAAACGAGAACGTGCATTATTAACCGCGTCATCACGCGGGTCGCGCAGGCTGCTAGTGTATACGACTCTGCCGCAGTGTTGACTGTGCGACGAATGCTATGTGCAGAGAAAACCGTGAACAGCGGCGGGACGGGCGGAAGCGGTGACGGGGCGCTGATGACACGGGCTGAAACAGCTCACTGCCTCACGGGAAGAATGGCCGGTAATCCGGCCACGGGCTTATCTGACCACCGGACGTTTGTTTTGCGACAGCGCCGCCATAAAGGCGTCATCCAGATGCAGATGCTGCTTAACCAGTGCCGGAGGCGTGCTGGCCAGCCACTGGTTGAGCGAGAAATCGGCGTAATAGTCGCTCTTAAACAGCTCCAGGAAGCGTAACGGGCCCTTGCCGGTATTTTCGATGTAATGGCCCATCGCGAACGGCACATAGCCGACATCACCGGCCCGGTAATCAAACGTCCGCGCCTGACCCGATGAGGCAAACACGCCCATCCGGCCTTCGCCTTCCAGATAATATTGCCACTCATCGTTATTGGGATGCCAGTGCAGCTCACGCAGTCCACCGGGTTCGATTTCGACCAGCGCCGCCGCGATATCTTTGGCGATCGGAAAGTTAGAGGAGTCGGTGATGCGAACCGTCCCGCCCGGCGCTTTGATCGGGTCCTGGGCCAGCATGTGATGGGTAAAACGCAGGGCCGATCGGCTGCCGCCCTGAACCGTGTCGCCAGCGGGTCGATCGGGTGGCGTACCGGCGAAAATGTATTCGTCAGCCGGAGACGGCAGCTGAGAGAAGGTGGATACCGGCAGCTGGAAGTTTTTGGCAAGGATCTCCGGCGGAATATGCTTAAACCAGTCGGAGAGCAGGAACGTGCTGTCCTCATCGAAATTGCCATCGTCAAAGGCCAGTAAAAATTCACAGCCGTCGGGTCCCAGCCCCTGAATGGAGTGCGGGATGCCGGGCGGGAAATACCACAGGTCACCGACGCCGATATCATCGACGAACCAGCCGCCGTGCGCATCGAAAGCGGTGACCCGCGCGGTTCCGTAGGTCATGTAAGCCCATTCTGCTTCTTTGTGCCAGTGCAGTTCACGAATACCGCCTGCGTTGAGACGCATATCGACCCCGGCGATGGTGGTTGAGATGCCCAGCTCACGCTGAGTCACCTGTCGGGTCCAGCCGCCGCTGCCTTTGCGGACGTGCGCATCGCTGAAACTGTAACGCAGATTGGGCAGGGTGCCGCTGTCCGTGGCGGGCGGATTAACCAGATCCGGGTTTTCCGCTTCACGAATGGGATCGTGCGGACCCGGATCGCGACCACCGGATTGCGCACCGGCCGGATAACTCCTGACCTGATTATCATGGGCATGTACCTGACCCGCGGCCAATGCGACCGTACCACCGGCGGCAAAGGCCATAAAGCGTCGTCTGCTCAATACTGTCATGCGTTTGCTTCCTTCCACTGTGAGTTGTTGAGGGGCAGCGATGGGTGCTGCATAACCGTTATAAGAGCAGATGAAAGGTTGCGTTTAACAAATTTGTAACGTCATCAGGCGACAAACAGACCGGTAAGCATTATTGATGCGTTGTCGGGCTGAGCGAAGAATGTTGCGCGTTGAGTTGAGGTATAACTTCGGGCAAAAAACGGCCCTGATAATCGCATTAAATGCCTAATTGAAAGGCGTGCGTTTAATTGCGGTTGAATGAGTGAGACAGGTTACGTCTGACATCTCTTGTTACGGATAGGGTAATTAAAATTTAACTCTTAGCAGGCTAGTGATACCTTTTTCGCCGGCGTTACCTGCCGCCGCGAGCTAAAAAAAGGTTGCCTGAGCGTCAGGCAACCTGGACTGATACTGCCTCCGACACCCGCCGGAAGATTAACGTAATATGCCCGACGTAGTGGTCGTTTCGTCGGTAACCCGCGTCATCGTCACCGGAATGCTTTTATACGCCGGTATACCACTCTGCGTATCGTGACTGTCGAGCGGCACCATCACGTTAGCTTCAGGGTAGTAAGCACCGACGGAACCGGGCGCCATATCGATAATCACAATCGTCAGGTTTTTCATCTGCCGCGAGGTGGGATGACCGTCCGGGTCCAGCGCCATTAAATCGACCCGATCGCCCACCCGCAGCTCACGTTTCTCGGCCTCTTCGGCATTAATAAACAGCACATCACGGCGACCGGTCACACCACGATAGCGGTCGTTCAGGCCGTACAGTGTGGTGTTGTACTGATCGTGACTGCGCAGCGTGGTGAGCACCAGATCGTGACACTTCAGCGAACGGGGATCTTCATTAATTCCCTGCATCACTTTGAACTGTGCGCGGCCTGACGGCGTATTCCAGACCCGCTCAGAAGCGGCATTATGAAGCCGGAAGCCGCCCGGCTGCTTCACCCGCTCATTGAAATTTTCAAACGCCGGGAAGACGGCTTCGATTGCGTCACGGATGCGGTTGTAATCGGCGGCCATTGCGCGCCAGTCGACCACGCTGTCAGGCAGGGTCGCCTCGGCCAGCGCGGCGACCAGCGCCGGCTCAGATTTCAGGTGCGGTGAAGCCGGTTCCAGAGAGCCGCGAGAGGCGTGCACCATAGACATGGAATCTTCCACCGTGACGCTTTGCGCGCCGGTCGCCTGAATGTCAGTCTCCGTGCGGCCCAGCACCGGCAGCAGGTAATTATGTTTGCCGAGCAGCAGGTGAGAGCGGTTGAGCTTGGTGGCCATGTGTACCACCAGGTCAAGGTTGCGCATCGCCGGGAATGTCACCTGGGGATCGGAAATGGCTTCAGCCAGATTACCGCCCAGACAGAGCAGGGCTTTGGCTTTACCGTCCCGCATCGCCTGAATGGCCTGAATGGCACCGTGACCGTGTTTCTGCGGCGGGCGGAAGCCAAACACCTTTTCCAGGTTATCGAGCAGCGACTGCGGCGGGATCTCGGTGATACCGACGGTGCGGTCGCCCTGCACGTTAGAGTGTCCACGCAGTGGACAGATCCCGGCACCGGGTTTGCCAATATTGCCGCGCAGCAACAGCAGGTTGGCAATTTGCTGCACGTTCTGGGTGCCATACTGATGCTGGGTAATGCCCATGCCGTAACAGATGATCGTACGTTCAGCGCTGGCATACAGCCGGGCGATATGCTGGATCTCTTCACGCGCCATGCCTGACACCTTGAGGATGTGGTCCCAGTCGGTGCTGTCAAGATCGGCCTTCAGAGCGTCGAATCCTTCGGTGTGCTGGGCGATGAAGTCTTCGTCGATCACCCCTGGCTCACCATTGCTTAGCGCCTCCTGGTGCATTGTCAGCAGGATTTTCATCACGCCTTTCAGCATCGCCGCATCGCCGCCGACCCGCACTTTGTAATAGGTCGAAGCCAGTTCGGTGGAGCTGAGGGAAAGCATTTCAATCGGACTCTGAGGGGAGGTAAAGCGCTCAAGCCCGCGTTCACGCAACGGGTTAATTGCCACGATAGTCGCGCCACGTTTAGAGACTTCACGCAGAGTGCCGAGCATCCGCGGATGGTTGGTGCCAGGGTTGTGACCGATGCACAGCACCAGATCGCAATGGTCAAAATCTTCCAGCTCTACCGTGCCTTTGCCGACGCCGATCGATTCTGGCAAACCGACGCTGGTTGGTTCATGACACATGTTGGAACAGTCGGGAAAGTTATTGGTGCCATATTCACGGGCAAAGAGCTGCCACAGGAAAGCCGCTTCGTTAGAGGCGCGACCCGAGGTGTAAAACTCCACGCTGTCGGGATCGTCATAGCTACGCAGGTGTTCGCCGATCTCCTTAAACGCGGTTTCCCACTCAATCGGCTGATAGGTATCGGTGGCCGCATCGTACTTCATCGGATGCGTCAGACGCCCTTCACCTTCCAGATGTAACGCACTGCGCTGCCACAGTTCAGTGACGGTGTGAGCAGCAAAGAATTCTGGCGTGGTGCGTTTGCTGGTGGCTTCCCAGGAGACCGCTTTCGCGCCATTTTCACAAAATTCAAACGAGGAGGCATGTTGCGGATCGGGCCAGGCGCAGCCCGGACAGTCAAAGCCCTGCGGCTGATTAACTTTAAACAGGGCAATCACATCCTGTTTCACTGACATCTGACCACGGATCGCATCGGCGACCGCTTTCAGGGCTCCCCAGCCGCCTGCTGCGCCACCGTACGGGGCGATACCGGTTGTGCGATTTTGCTCTTTCATAATGCTCCACATTGTCTCTATTGTTATTTGCTAAGTCTGGTACACAAATAACCAAAACAGGGTGGATGCAGCCCATTATTTGATGAAAATTTTTCTCAAAATGTTTCTGTCAGACGATGCCAGATTACTGTCTGGTCATCAGCATAAATAAAGACTGGCGCCCTAAAGCGCCAGCAGAGAAATAAACGAACCGAAACAGTACAGCGCAATAATCAGGCTATCGTTACGCTATTATTGTGTCCGGAAAAGGCGAGAGTTTAACTGGCAACAGCCAGCGGTTTTGCCGGTTTCGCTTTCAGGCCAAACAGGGTTGCGAGTAGCGCCTGACGCTTGATGACCATATAGCACAGCGCACTCAGCCCTGACGCAATGGCGGTGACGATCAGCACATAAGTCACAGGGTAATTATCCGGCAGGTAGTCATCCAGCAGCCAGGCGAAACCAATCGCGATAGGATAGTGCAGAATATAAACCACCAGCGCAGAGTCAACTACGGTGTTAACGATGCGGCTCTCTTTGAACCTTAACTTTTCAAAAAAGAAGATCACCCAGTAGGAAAAAATCACCGAGAAAACACTACTGAGCAGTACCGGGATATATTTCGCCACGCCCTGCAGATTAAATTTCAGCGTCAGGAAGAAAGCGATATAACAGCCAATGGCCAGCAGCGTCACAAAGGCCGTGTTCAGCAGCGGATGTTTCGCTAATTGCGGGATGGCATCACGATTAAGATAGAGGACATAGCCTGCCGCATAATAAACGCAGAAACGCGCCGTCACCGGAATTAACGTGATCAGCTCGCCCAGATCTTTTACCGCGAATTTCACCACAAACAGACTGTTCGCCGCGACTATCAGCGCTGCCAGCCAGACCGTAAACGGCAGGCGTCGGGCAAGGGTGGCCAGCTGCGCGTAGAGGCGGGCAGGAACGAAAAAGGAAATGACCGAAAGCGACACCAGGAACCACAAGTGATGCAGTTGCATATAGGCGGCCAGCAAACCACTGGTCGTGGTATCAACCCCTTTAATCGTCGTGCTCAGCCAGTACATCACGCCGGGTATAAAGGCGAAGGCGGCCAGCAGCGGAACCAGCACCCGCTTGCGGCGATTATCGAAGAAAAAGGCCTGCCCCTTGCGTAAGAAAACCATCGCCGAGAACATGCCGGAAAGGAAGAAAAAGGCCTCCATCCGAAAGGTATGGATAAATTCGATCAGCGAGCTAAAGATCAATGACTCATTTTTATCCGAAACGTAATACCAGCTATTACCGCCTGGCAGACTTCGGGCCGCATGATATAAAACCCCTTCAAGGATAAGTATGGCGCGCAGAAAATCGAGGCCGATATTTCGGCTCGATAAAAAAGAGGGTGTAGTCACTTTTATTACCTTAATAAATGACGGAGTGTTGGGGTCTGAGGCGACCTTGTAGCGGCAGAATATCACTCTGAAGTTTAATTAACATATTGCACGACACTTTTCAGAATTCCCCCAGCGTGCCGTTCTGTCTGATCCATAAATTATGATAAACCGGCCTGGCCCTTTTCTGACGCCGCTTTTTTATCTGAAAATGGCCTCTGCGGGTGGGCGTCAGGCACGATTTCCCGCCCAAACCCTTGCTGTGCGGCGATTTCGTTATCCGGAAAAAGGCCGGGCGGATGAAGCCCTGCTTAACTGATGCTTAAAAATGCAGCAAAAATCGCCCCGGTTGCTGATGTTTTCTGGCCGCTGAGGCGCGCCTTTTTTTGTGGCCCGACATCGGCGGAGGTAATGATTGGTTGCTAAAGGGTTCGCTTATTCGCCTCTTTTTCTCTTCAGGCGGGATAAGGGGAAGAGGGGACGGCAAAATTATTTTGCCGCAGGCGAAATATCACTGATAATCTTTTTTTTCGGTTATGTCAGAGTGACGCCCAATGAGAAATTTGCTCCTTACACTGTTTGTATCTTTCCCGCTTTGCTTATTTTCCGGCGTGTCACTGGCAGCCATGCAGGACGGTAAATATATTATCGAAGCCTATGGCGGTTCCAGCACCAAAGGCGCGATGGCCGTCAGAAAGGACGGTAAATTACGGGCTACGCTGACAAAAAATAACGAAATCTCGCAGCTGGGCCAGATGCTGAAAGCTAAATATGGCGCTAACGTCGAGATCGTCAATAAAGGTGAGCTGTCGGCGCAGTCGAAGGATCTGTTACAGGGCCGCTATTTTTACCGCAAGAACAAAAGCTGGCGCGAAGAGATGGCGGCTTCGCCCGCCGATCTGATCCTGCTTAACTTTGCCACCAACGATGCTCGTCATTATCACTTCAAAGATATTGAACCGGATTATATCGTCAGTCCGGCGCAATACCGGGCAATCATGTCTGAACTGATCGCCGTGGCGCAGCAGTACGGCAAAGCGGTGATTGTGCAGGAGCCGCATCCGTTGTGCGGGCGGGCGGAAAAATGGAACGTTGCACCCTATGTGGCGCAGATCGATAACCTGACCCAGGCTGATGACGTGCCGCTGGTCCGGCAGTACCAGCGCATTCAGGAGATCGGGAACTGGCAGGCGATGATGTCACCCGACTGCATTCATCCCTCCGAAGCGCTCTATCAGATCAAAGCGCAGGAGACTTTCAGGGTAGTTGATCGTCAGTATGGCGCACAGATTAAGGCTGCGATTAATGCCCCGTCAGCGGCTGTTCCGCCATCTTCACGCGCCGCCACAGACCGCCAGGGCGACAATGCCGGCGGCCAGGATGCCGGATAAACGCACTTGCGGGCAGGCGCTGGAAAATGCCCGCTAAACTGCCGCCCGATCAGTGATCTGGCGACGAAGAGTGTGGCTTTTGCCGCTTTGGTTAAAAAAGCGCGTCAAAGGTAGTGGCGGACACCATAAACGGCCCAGAACAGGGCATTGGCACCGAGATAAGCCCAGCATCCCCAGTAGGCAATCGGTTCGCGTTTGGTTCGGAGTTTAGGCAGGAATGCCAGTAAATAAAGCGCTGAGGCGATAAGCGAAACGAAATAGAAAAATTTCATCATTCTCTCCTGTTTAATTTCCCTGGTTTTCAGGATAGCCAGGCCTCGCTATTTTGCTTAATGCGGATGCGATCGATTCTCTCTGACCGCCGACGTTCGGGCGACTTTTCTGAATGCTGGGGGCCAGCAGCAGCAGAATCCTGAGCAACCTCCGGCGGGATCCGTTTGCGCGGGAGAAAGAAATGATACCGTCAGGATGTTTAGCCTGAACGTAACAAACTATAATCAGCGCTGCACCGCTTTGACACAACCGGCAGGAATGCCGGTTTTGCGCCCGCCTTAAAAAGGAAGAGACCCCGCTGATGTTTTCTCGTTTTTTTATTTATCGTCCCGTCTTCGCATGGGTCGTTGCCATTCTTATCATGCTGCTTGGTGCGCTCTCCATCACGCTATTGCCGGTTGAGCAATATCCTGATGTCGCGCCGCCATCGGTCAATATCAGTGCCACCTATACCGGTGCGTCCGCCGAGACGCTGGAAAACAGCGTCACCCAGGTGATTGAGCAGCAGCTGACCGGGCTGGATCACCTGCTTTACTTCACCTCCAGCAGCAGTTCGCAGGGCAATGTGACGGTGACGGTGACCTTCAGTCAGGGCACCGATCCTGACACCGCGCAGGTGCAGGTCCAGAACAAGGTGCAGCAGGCCCTGTCGCGCCTGCCCAGCGAGGTGCAGCAACTTGGCGTGACGGTCACGAAGTCGCAGTCAAACTTTTTGCTGGTGATGGGGCTGTATGACACCACGGGCAAGAGCAACAGCACCGATATCGGTGACTGGCTGGTGAGTAATATGCAGGAGCCGCTGGCCAGAACCGAAGGGGTAGGGGATATCCAGGTCTTCGGCGGGCAGTATGCGATGCGTATCTGGCTCGATCCGTTCAAGCTGAACGCCTATTCACTGCAGCCTTCTGACGTGACGGCAGCAATTCGCTCGCAGAATATCCAGATCTCAGCCGGTAAAATTGGTGGCCTGCCGTCACCTGAAAATCAGCAACTGACCGCCACGGTCAGAGCGCAGTCACGGCTGCAGACGCCGGAGCAGTTCCGCAACATCATCGTTAAAAGCGATACCCGCGGGGCGGTTGTGCGCGTCGGTGACGTGGCCCGCGTCGAGCTGGGTGGCGAATCTTACGACATGACGACCCGGCTTAATGGTCATCCGGCGGCGGGTATCGGGGTGATGCTGGCACCGGGCGCCAATGCACTCAACACGGCGACGCTGGTAAAAAATAAAGTGGAGGAGTATCGCCACTCAATGCCGGAAGGCTACGAGGTCGCCTATGCGCTTGATAGCACCGACTTCATCAAAATCTCGGTGGAAGATGTGGTCATTACCCTGATCGAAGCGATAGCGCTGGTCGTGGTGGTGATGTACCTGTTCCTGCAAAACCTCCGCGCGACGCTGATCCCGGCGCTGGCGGTACCGGTGGTGCTGCTCGGTACCTTTGGCGTGCTGGCACTGTGCGGTTACACCATCAATACCCTGACGCTGTTTGCCATGGTGCTGGCGATCGGGCTGCTGGTGGATGACGCGATCGTGGTGGTGGAGAACGTCGAGCGCATCATGCACGACGAAGGCCTGCCCGCCCGCGAGGCCACGGAAAAGTCGATGAAAGAGATTTCCGGTGCGCTGATTGCTATCGCGCTGGTGTTGTCGGCGGTCTTTCTGCCGATGGCCTTTTTCGCCGGATCGACCGGGGTGATCTATCGGCAATTTTCGGTCACTATCATTGCGGCCATGTCCTTCTCGGTGCTGGTGGCGCTGACGCTGACACCGGCGCTGTGTGGCATGTTGCTCCGCCCCGGAACGCCGCATCGCAAAGGTTTCTTTGGCGGATTTAATCGCTTCTACGCCGCCACGGAACGCCAGTATCGTCACAAAGTGGTCAGCACGCTGCGTCGTCCGCTGATTATGGTGTCGCTGTATGCTGCAATGGGTGTCGTGCTGTTTGTGATGTTCACCCGATTGCCGGGCAGCTTCCTGCCTACCGAGGACCAGGGCAGTATTATGCTTCAGGCGACCCTGCCCGCAGGCGCAACCGCCAGTCGCACTGAGGCGGTCAATAAGCAGATCATTGACTGGTTTCTGACCGAAGAGAAAGAGAACATCGATGTAGTGTTTACCATCAACGGCTTTAACTTCAGCGGCGCGGCGCAGAATGCCGGCATGGCGTTTATCAAACTGAAAAACTGGGATCAGCGTCCCGGCAAGGAGAACTCGGCGGAAGCGATCGCCGGGCGCGCCACCTATGCGCTCTCTGCGATTCGTGATGCGCAGATCTTTGCCCTGACGCCACCTTCGGTGCCCGGCCTGGGGCAGAATAATGGCTTCACCTATGAACTGCTGGCCAGTGGCGGCACTACCCGCGATCAACTGGGCCAGCTGCGTGATCAACTGCTACAGAGCGCCGCGAAAAGCCCTGAACTGATCGGGGTCCGTGCAAATATTCTGCCGCAGACGCCGCAGTTGCAGGTCGATATCGATACCAGTAAGGCGGTGGCGCTGGGACTGCAGCTGGATGATGTGACCGATACCCTGACCAGCGCCTGGGGCGGTGCCTATATCAATGACTTTATCGATCGCGGCCGCGTCAAACGGGTCTATGTGCAGGGCGATGGTCAGTACCGGTCAGCACCGTCCGATCTGGATAAATGGTTTATCCGCAACAGTGAAGGCAGCATGACGCCATTCTCGGCCTTCGCCTCAACCCACTGGACCATGGGACCGGAGAGTCTCAATCGCTATAACGGCTCCGCTTCTTACGAAATCCAGGGGCAGAACGCGGAAGGCTACAGTTCCGGCGATGCGATGAACACCATTGAACGGCTGGCTAATGAGCTTCCAGCCGGCACGACCGGGGCCTGGAGCGGTCTCTCGCTGCAGGAGAAGCAGGCGGGCGGTCAGTCAACCACCCTGTATGCGATCTCAATTCTGGTGGTGTTCCTCTGTCTGGCCGCGCTGTATGAGAGCTGGTCAGTGCCGTTCTCGGTGCTGCTGGCGGTGCCGCTTGGCGTGCTGGGTACGGTGCTGGCGGTTGCCATGCGCGGATTGAGCAACGACATCTATTTCCAGGTGGCGTTACTGACGACCGTCGGGCTGACTTCCAAGAACGCCATCCTGATTATTGAGTTTGCCGAGGAAGCGGTGCGTCAGGGAAGCTCGCTGAGTGCGGCGGCCCTGCAGGCGGCGCGCACCCGTTTACGGCCGATCATGATGACCTCGCTGGCGTTTATTGCCGGGGTGATCCCGCTGGCGGTCGCCACCGGAGCCGGGGCCAACAGTCGTATCGCGATCGGCACCGGTATTATTGGCGGAACGCTGGCGGGTACGGTGCTGGCGCTGTTCTTTGTGCCACTGTTCTTTGTGCTGGTGAAGCATTATCTCACCCGACATCGTAAGGCCGGATAACCGTCTGGTACGTCTGCGGGTTCGCCTGCAGACGTGCTGATCCGCGGCATAGGGATGTTTTTCAGGATGGATTCAGTGGGGGATCTGTCGTGCAGAAGTGAGATGCCATTCCATGGCGTAAAACGTCCTAAGGCGCCTTATTCAGAATTACTTGCAGGACGCCGACTGATTCTGCCCCCTTTCCGACCGGCTTCCCTGGCTTTTTCATGATCGTTTTTGAAATTGCCTCCACTGACCTTGCCTCCTGCACTGCCAGCTTCGCTCGCACGGCCCGGATCGTTGGCAAAATTGCCGGCACCACCTCTGTATTTCTGTTGTGTCATAGTGAGACCTCCTATCAATGTTCCATTAGATAAAAAGGACTAGCTAGTCACATCACGAAGCATAGATGACCGCTTCGTTTATGCAAATGCACATCTGAAAAAGCGTGAAATTGTTTCGATCATGACCTTGTGCCGTGGCTGAACCGGCAGCGATCCCGCCATCCCCAGGCTACCCTTATAAGCTCAACGAAAAAGGAGAACGCGATGACTGATGCAACCTTAATCGATACGCTTGAGTTTGGTTCTGATCAACAGAAGCAAAAATATGAAATTTACGGTGAGGATGACCGGACGCCTACCCACGCGGTCATATACCGTCAGCAGCAAGGCGAATGGCAGCCGCTGGACGAAACGCTGAGCTTTGCCGCCCTGGATGAACAGCAGGAAGTGACCGGTTCAATGGGGTATGGCGCTGGCGACAGCCTGCCGGACCTGCGCGACTTACCGGCTGAAGCCCGACAGCGCTGCGAGCAACACTGGCAGCAGAGCCGTAATGGGTAAGCAGTAAATTTGCCGGGGACGCCTCCCGGCTTATTTTATGCTGCCTGATCGCGCTGCTTTCATTATTTTCACCAACTACAGCAATCGTTAAAGATATTCCCGCTACTGGCGATAACGAACAGGCGTTGAGCGTGCCGACCAGTGATGATTCCGGCCCTCAGCGTTGAGTTCTGAACGCGTACGGACCTGCTTTTAGCCCTCCTTTTTGACACACCAGAAAGCGCTTTTAAGCGCAAAATCCTTCTTATCACAGCGAAAACAATAATATGTCGATGATTAAGGCGATAAAAAAACGCCTGCCTGCCGCCCGCTTTGGGCGCAGCAGCCAGCCTGCGAATGGCACTTTTGATTGTCGTGCGTTGCCGGCATCGCTTGCCGCCGCCGGCCTGAGCAACCGCGCTGGTGGTCTGTTGATGACCTTTGTGCCGCCCGAAGCGGATTTCCAGCGGGTCAGTCACGCCTGGCAGCGGTTTACCTCTGCTGACCTGACGGTGCTGACGCTTTCTTCTAACGGCGCCCTGAGCAGCAGCGGTAAACAGAGCACCTATTGTGACGGTGCCGGCCAGCAAGGCAGCTGGCTCTGGTTACCGGACAGCCTGATTGCGCGGCATGAAACGCACATTATTGACCTGCATGGTCAGGATACCCACACCGCCAGCCAGCGCATCACCGCGATACAACAGGAGCTGGAACGGTTACCGTTGCGGATGCCGCTCTCAGCCGATCGGACCTTTGCGATGATCTACTGCGACGGTCTTTCTGCCTCGGAAGGTTTCCTGATGCAGGCCTGGTACAATAGCGGGCGTTTTCCCTGTCTGGCGATCGGCGGATCGGCTGGCGGTAAAATCAGCTTTGACGGCACCTGGATTGGCGTCGGCGGCGAGATATTACAGGGCAAAGCGGTGATTATTTTTTGCCAGATGGCGGCGGGGAAATCCTTTGCCCCGTTCAAGAGTCAGAACTTCACACCGCTCGACACCAGCTGGTTAATCGCCGAGGCTGACCCGATTGCGCGCACCGTCAGCTCGGTATTTAACCGCCAGGGAGAGCAGCAATCGCTGATTTCTGCGCTCTGCACCCATCTGAACTGCCAGGCGACGCAGCTCACCGAGCGACTGCAGGGCCTGACGTTTGGCGTGAAGGTGGGCGACGAATACTTTATTCGTTCGGTTGCCCGAATCGAGTCCGACAGCGTGCGCTTCTTCTGCGATCTGGAGTTTGGCGATCGGCTGTTTCTGATGCAGGAAAAAGATTTTAAACAGGCCACCCAGCAGGAGTGGCAGGCTTTCGCCCGTCAGCACGGCAAACCAGCGGCGATCCTGATGAACGACTGCATCCTGCGTCGCGTCGGGAATGCCGGTCAGTTGCATGACGCCCATTTTTTTAAAGGGATTCCGGCGGCGGGGTTCTCCAGCTTCGGTGAGATCCTGGGCGTGCCGATCAACCAGACACTGTCGGCGCTGGTGTTCTTTCATCACGATGTGAAAGCGATGAGTCAGTTCCCGGTGGAGTACGCCGGTTACGCTGCGCACTATGCGCAACGGGCATTACGTCGCTGGGAAGCGCTGAACAGCGTGCAGAGTGGCGTGCTTAACCGGGTCATTAACTATCAGCAGGCGCTGATGCCGCTGATGGAGGCCCTGCCAGTGCTGGAGAGCGCCACGCAAAGTCAGGGTGAAGCCCTGAGCGTGGCAGAAAACAGTATTCGTGCCATCAGCGATATTGCTGGCCAGAGCCAGCAGGCGCAGGAGCGGCTCGATGACGGGCTGGACGATCTGGAAAAAATCTCGCACGGGATTAATGAGATCACTCATGGCATCAGTAATATCGCCTTCCAGACCAACATTCTGGCACTAAACGCGGCGGTGGAAGCGGCTCGCGCCGGAGAAGCGGGTCGGGGTTTTGCGGTGGTGGCTGGCGAAGTGCGACGCCTTGCGCACTCGTCCAAAGAGCAGGCAGAAGCCACGGCCAGTAACATCAGTGACGCGGTAACGACAATTTCACGTATCCGCCGGGTGGCCAGTGACAGCGCGCACACCGCTACCCAGATGGCCGCACGCAGCATCAATGCGGCAGACACGCTGGCGACGATGAATCAGCAGACCCGTCATGAGCGCGCCGATATCGCTAAACATCTTGGCAGCCTGCGTGAACTCAGTCAGGGCATGGAGGCAATGCAGGACGCGGTGGCGCAGCTCAGGGTGCTACAGACCCTGTCAGGCGGAAAGGTTAATGGCTGATTAGTAAGCTGAAAAGACAACAAAGTGCGGTGCAAGCGGATCGGCCAGGCAAGCCGGGCCGGCAGTTGTTACACTTGACGGTGATTAACCACGCAGAGGTACCAATGAAAATTAAAAGTTATGCAGCCATGCAGGCTGGTCAGGCACTTGAACTGTATGAATATGACGCTGCTGAACTTGCAGCAGAAGAAGTTGAAGTCGAGGTTGAGTATTGTGGCGTCTGCCACTCTGACCTGTCGATGATCGATAACGAGTGGGGCATTTCTCAGTTCCCTGTTATTGCCGGGCACGAAGTGATTGGACGGGTTTCTGCGCTGGGCGATGCGGCCAAAAACAAAGGTCTGTCGGTGGGTCAGCGGGTTGGCATTGGCTGGACCGCCAAGAGCTGCCAGCACTGCGATGCCTGTATCAATGGTGAGCAGGTTAACTGTCAGCAGGGCAGCACGCCAACCATCATGAATAAAGGTGGTTTTGCTGAGAAACTGCGTGCCGACTGGCAATGGGTTATTCCGCTGCCGGAGAAACTGGACGTTGCCACTGCGGGTCCGCTGCTGTGTGGCGGCATCACCGTCTTTAAACCGCTGCTGATGAGTAATATCACCGCCACCAGTCGTGTAGGCGTGATCGGTATCGGTGGCCTGGGCCACATTGCCATCAAGATTCTGCACGCAATGGGTGCCGAAGTGGTGGCCTTCAGCTCTACGCCAGATAAAAAGCAATCGATTCTGGACATGGGTGCAGATGAAGTGGTGAACAGCCGTGACGCTGAAGCGCTGAAGCAGCAGGCGGGTCGTTTCGATCTGATCCTCAGCACCGTCGCGGTCGATCTGGACTGGAAACCCTATTTCGCGGCGCTGGCACCAAAAGGGAAATTCCATACCGTCGGCGCAGTGATGAAACCGTTCCAGGTCGGTGCGTTTGACCTGATCATGGGTGACAAAGCGGTAACGGGTTCGTCCACTGGCTCGCCGGGTCAGCTGCGTTCGTTACTGAAGCTGGCGTCCCGTGCTGATATCGCACCACAGGTGGAGTTCTTCCCGATGTCAGACATCAATAAAGCGCTGGAACACGTACGCGCCGGTAAAGCCAATTACCGCGTGGTGCTGAAAGCCGATTTCTGATGATCGTGTTATAAAAATTCCCTGCCGCAGATAACTGCGGCATTTTTGTTTTGTCCTCTGATTCACCCTTTCCTTCCTGTTGCTGAGCAGCGTCTGAACATTTTCCAGTTGAATTAACCGCACTGCATTCACCAACAGCAGGTTGGCCCGATTTCATCGATCACTGTCCATTGAGCCTGTCACGCCGTCGTCTGTAACCGGGTAAAGTCACATTATCGCAACCACAGCGTTGTCGACGCTGATTGTACTGAACCGAACTTTGACCGGAGCCTGATGATGAAATTAACCCAAGTCCGTAATGCCACGCTGATGCTGCACTATGCCGGCAAGAAATTCCTGATTGACCCGATGCTGGCTGAAAAAGAAGCCTGGCCGGGCTTTGAAGGGAGCGCTCGTCCGCACCTGAGAAATCCGATGGTTGAACTGCCGATGCCGGTTTCACAACTGCTGGATGCCGATGCGGTTATTCTTACCCATACGCATACCGATCACTGGGACGAGGCCGCGCAGCAGCAGCTACCAAAGACCATGATGATTTATACCCAGAACCACAGTGACGCCGAACTGATTCGTTCTCAGGGCTTTCACAACGTTCAGGTCTTGCAGGAAGAAAACCGATTTGTGGATGGCCTGACGATCTATAAAACTGACGGTCAGCATGGCAGTAATGCGCTGTATGCCGACAAAGTGATGGCCGATCTGCTGGGCGATGCCTGTGGACTGGTGTTTACCCATCCGGACGAAAAAACGCTCTACATTGCTGGTGACACAGTCTGGGTTAAGCCCTATGTGCGAAGCCTGCAACGTTTTCAGCCGGACGTGGTGGTGCTGAATATTGGTAATGCGACCCACGATCTTTATGGCCCGATTATTATGGGTAAAGAGGATACACTGCATACGTTAAACATTGTGCCTCAGGCAACGCTGGTGGCTTCGCACATGGAAGCGATCAACCACTGTCTGCTGACCCGTGCTGAACTGCGTGCTTACACCGAAGAACAGGGCATTGCCGATAACGTGCTGATTCCGCAGGATGGTGAAACCATAACCTTCTGATCGGTCAGAACAGGGCGGTATTGAGATGAATAAGGGGAACGAGATGAGCGCTTTGACGGTGGCGGTGGTGGCAACGGCAGGATTCAGTCCGTTTCACTTTTCGGTTCCCTGCATCCTGTTTGGCTCCGCCCTGCCGCAGCCGGATCTGTTTCAGCTGAATATTTGTGCGGAGAAGCCTGGCGTTCTCCTTTCAGAGAGTGGCCTGTCGATCAATGTGGAGCATGGGCTTGAACTGCTTGATGTGGCTGACATTATTATTGTGCCTTATTGGCATAATCCGGGCGAAAAACCGGCTCAGCAACTGCTTGATGCGCTGACGGCGGCCTGGCAGCGTGGTGCTGAAGTGGTGGGGCTGTGTCTGGGAACCTATGTGCTGGCTTATGCTGGCCTGCTCAATCAGCATCGTGCTGCCACGCACTGGGAATTTGAGCGCGACTTCAGTCAACGCTTTCCGGACGTTCATCTCGACAGTAACGCGCTCTACACCCGTGACGATCGTCTGATTACCTCGGCCGGAACTGCAGCGGGCATCGACTGTTGTCTGGATATCATTCGTCAGCACTACGGCAGCGCCGTGGCCAACCGTGTGGCGAGAAGAATGGTAGTGCCGCCTTATCGTGATGGAGGACAGGCGCAGTTTATCGAGCGTCCGGTTCCTGAAAATACCCGCGACGGTAAAATCAATGCGCTGCTGGACTCACTGCGGCATAACCTTCATCAGCCGCACGATCTCGATTCTCTGGCTCAATCGGCTGGCATGAGCCGGCGAACCCTGACGCGCCATTTTTTCAAAGCGACCGGCATGACGCTGGGGGAATGGCTGCTGGCTGAGCGTCTGCAACGCAGCCAGGAACTGCTGGAAACCACCGGCATCAGTATTGAAAGCGTGGCTGAGAAAGTCGGTTTCCACTCACCCATCTCTTTTCGCCAGCGTTTTAAACAGCGGTTTGGCGTCACGCCCAGCGAATGGCGACGAACCTTTCGCGGACCGCTGTCAGTGTCGAAAGATGAGAGCGTACAGACATCGGGCCGTCAGGCCACGACGAGCCTAATGCAGGCAAAATAGCGAGCCGGAAAATTCAGCAATCAGGCGCGGCTGAATTTTCCGGAGCGGCATGATCACGGATTAAAGCAGAAAATCATCCAGTGACTGACCGTTATCCAGTGCGGTTTTAATCGGTGAAGGCGTACGACCCTGCCCGGTCCAGGTTTTCATCTCGCCGTTTTCATCGCGATAGTGATATTTGGCTGGCCGCTTAGCGCGTTTTTTGCGACCATCCGTGCCCGAAGCCAGGCCAGTCGTCAGCTCGGTCAGGCTGATACCGTCTTCCAGCAGCAATTCCAGGTACATCGCCATTTTTTCAGCTTTCTCGCGCGCTTCGGCCGCCTGAGCCTCTTCGGCTTCGCGCCGCTCCCTGACCACAGTCTCTAATTTTTGCGCCATCTCTTCCAGAACCTCCAGATCGACATTGCGCGACTGGGCTCGCAGGGTCCGGATGTTATTCAGGCTGCTCAGGTTGTCACTCATAAAAAAAGTCCTTCAATACACAAATTAAACAACAGTACAGATTCACTGTAAGCGGTAAGGATAACATGTATCCCGCTGATTTTTGAAGAGTTGTGGTCGGATGAAGCCTTAAAATGAGCAACCCTGGCGAGGCAGAATGGGTTTTAACCGCGATGGGTCAAAAGATGGAGGGGGCGATGAGAATACTCTACGCCACACAACAGTGATATTTGCACTTTTGCCTCCGGTTAACTGTGCTTAACTCAGTTAAAGGGTTTGAATAGGGACAGGCATGAAGTTTCGCAGGAAAAATGCGGCGCCAGCGCCAAAGATTTCGCCGCTACTCAGAAGCATCACCTTATCAGGCTTGCTGCTCACGGTGGCCGTTATCGCCATTAATCTCTGGACGCTGCGTGAAGACTGGCGTGCCGCCGTGAGTCAGGCGGAAGAAATGGCGGTCAATCTGTCGCTGTCACAGGCGCGTCAGGCGGAAGATACTTTTCTGCAGACTGAGCTGTCGTTGCGCGAAGTTCAGCGTGAGCTGGAGACGCAGATAGCAGCAGGTCAGGTGGATGGCGATGCGCTGAGTAAGACCATGCGTGTTTTGCAAAGTCGCCTGCCGCAGCTGCACGGCTTGTTCTATTACGATGCGCAGGGCAAATGGATCGCGACCTCAATGAGCACGACGCCCGTCGGGATTAATAACTCCGATCGTGAATACTTCCGCTATCACCGCTCTACTCTGCGTAACAGCGTACATGTCGGGCCGGTGATACGCAGTCGCAGCACCCAGGATCGGGTGATACCGGTGTCGCTGCGCGTCAATGACAGTGCCAGCGGGTTTAATGGCGTCTTACTGGCTACCATCAAAGTGGACTATTTTCGGCGCTTCTACAGCTATTACGAGCTGGGCGCGCGCGACGTACTGGTGCTGATGCTGGCAGACAGCACGGTGCTCTATGCCCGTCCGATGCCGGACAGCTTCATTGGTAAAAATCTCTCCTCCAGCCCTCTGTTCCGCAGCATGCTGGCCACTGCCGATCAGGGTAGCGGGCAGTGGAAAGCGGCGCTGGATGGCGAAAACCGTATCTTTGGATTCGCCCGATCTGAACGTTATCCGCTGATTGTTGCCGCTGGCTATGATAAATCCACGCTGTTCACCCGCTGGTTAAAAGGCCGGGGGCAGGATGTGATGTTAAGTCTGGCGCTGCTGGCGGTCATTCTCTCGCTGAGCGTTTTTTTGCTGCGCCAGGCGCGTCACACGTTGCGCTACCAGCGTGAACTCACCCGGCTGCGTGATGAACTTACCGCGGCGAATCTTTCACTGGAGAGCCTGGCGCACAGTGATGGCTTAACCGGCGTGGCCAACCGTCGCTACTTTGACCGGATGCTGAATGAAAGCCTGCAGCAAGCCCGCGCCAGCGGTCAGCCGGTTTCTCTGATCCTGATCGATATCGACTATTTCAAGCATTACAACGACACCTATGGGCATGTGGCTGGCGATGAATGTCTGAAAACCATCGCGATGATACTGAAAAACTTCGCAGCGGGTGAGAATGAGTTACCTGCGCGATATGGCGGTGAAGAGTTTGCGATCGTTTTGCCGGGTTATACCCTGGAAGAGACGCTGAAACTCGCCAGGTCGATCGTTGCCACGGTTTATCAACTGGAGATCCCTCATCTTACCAGCGGTCTGGCGGCAAAACGGGTGACGCTCAGCGCTGGCTGTGCCACTCAACGCATTAACCCCGGGCCAGAGACGTTGTCAGATCTGATTGAGCGTGCCGATGAGGCCTTGTATCGCGCTAAGCGACAAGGGCGAAATCGTGCGGAGTGCGAAAAGCCAGCCGGTTAAGCACCGCTGAACACGTCCAGATTCGCTTCTGTGGCATGGTGAAAGCTCAATATTCTCAGGAGGTGACAATGTCAAAGGATACGGGATTCAGCCATCTTGCTCTGCAGGTCCGCGATCTGGAAAAAAGCATCCGGTTTTACCAGCGTTATGCCGGGATGCAGGTTATTCATCACCGCGAGCCCGGCATTGCAGAAGCGCAGAAAGTGGCGTGGCTGTCAGATTTAACCCGGCCGTTTGCGCTGGTGCTGGTGCAGTCAGAACGCTGCGAAGATACGCCGCTGGGGCCGTTTGGTCACATCGGTGTCGCCTGTGCCAGCCGGGAAGAGATCGATGCCAGAGTTGAACAGGCACAGCAGGAAGGAGTTTTACGCCGCGCGGCGCAGGAATCGGGTGCTCCGGTCGGATACTGGGCGTTTTTCGCCGATCCCGATGGCAATACGCTTGAACTCTCATACGGTCAGCAAATTGGAATGGAAATAATAATGGCGCGCAATGCAGCAGTGGAAGGAGAGAATTAACCCTGCAGCGACGCTGCCTGTTACCGTAACGTCATGAGTTGCGAGAAAGGCAGAGAATGGTCACTGGGTGATCCTGTCTCTTGCCGGGCGGAGGAGAAGGGCAGGGGATGATCAGTACAGTGCGATAATTCCGAGGCTGTGCAGTTAACATGATGACACATTCTCATCGCTACATTCATCCAGGCTCTCTTAATTAACCTCCTTTTCAGAGAGTCAGGTTAATCAAATACTGTCTGAATATGGCGCGATGTGTTAACAGTAAATCCGCCCGGCCAGCGCCGGACGGATTACCTTCGGGCAGTACGCTGCTATTAAATCAGGAAGTCATCCAGTGACTTACCATTTTCAATGGCAGATTTGATCGCAGAGGGAGTACGTCCCTGACCGGTCCACTGCTTAACTTCGCCGTTTTCATCGGTGTACTGATATTTGGCCGGGCGAGGCGCGCGCTTTTTCTTCTCAACCGGCGCTGACTGCATACCATTTAACAGTTCGTTAGGATCGATGCCTTCCTGCAGCAACAGTTCGCGATATTTAGCCAGTTTCTCAGCCTTCTCACGATTTGCAGCTTCTGAAGCCTGCGCCTCTTCACGACGCTCACTAACAACAACAGTAAGTTTTTCCAGCATTTCTTCCAGGGCAGCAAGATCGAGTTCGCGAGCGTTGGCGCGAAGGGTACGGATATTATTCAAGCTGCTGAGAGTGTCACTCATCAAAGTCACCATAGTCATGTTCAGATAATAAAATACAGAGCGGGTTCACGCTGATGCTTTTCGTCAGACCTGCTTTTTAAAATGCTTGCCTTCGAAGAATCTCAATACTGAACCAATAGTTCAACTCTGACATATTAATCGTTTTTCAAGACAGTTGAAACTGTAATTAACGTGCAATAACCTGGGAATCGTAAATGAACTTACACTTTTCTGCTCAGTGGCTCAAAAAGTCAAAAAAATGCAGCACTTTTCATCCGTAAGTTAAATCAGCCTGAACGGGGTTATTCCTCGCGGTACGCCAATTCCCTGGCGCGTCATACACGGTTTCAGGACCCGTTATCAATCGGCAGAGAGATAAAATTCATCGGGATATCATGTCATGTGAAACAGGATATGTGAGCTTTGTTAAGCGTGATAATTACGTACTAAAGTATTGATTCGCTATCAACCACAATTTCCTGCTGTGATATTCGGACCATTGGATGAATAACTTATCTTTTTGATTCACTTCTTCTTTCAGAATCACTGGCCGGTAAAAAGTGGATGCAGGCTACAATTCGGTGCTTCACACTCTCAACCGGTTGGGTTAAATGTCATTGGCGTTCGGCAGATCTTCCGTTTTCCTATTCCAGTTAAAGTTAACAGGGGTCAGACTCACGATGATTTGCAAATGGTCATCCAGGGTAATAATAACGATCGGTTCCGTGGTTGAGCTGAGCTTATATATGAACGATAAATCATCAAACGCCGATTATTGACGGTATGCGATGACATTATTGCATTAAACGCATTAAACTTTTCTTCGCAGGACGGAATCTGACAGCCCTATTTCGCTGCCGGAAGGGACGTTATCCGCTAAACTGCCACAATGCTGAACAGTCCCGGTGCGGTATAAAAAGGGGCGTTCTGAAGTCAATGACCGGTATGACGGCTGCGTAATGAGAGTTTTTATATAGCGCGGCGGTTCGTTTTTGTTAGCAAATTAAAGCGTGATAACGGCGCGGTTTTACCTGAACTTTTATGCCAGTCGTCGCGTGAATAGCGCTCTGTATGCGGCCATTTAGCCAGGCAGGGAACAGAAATCTGCAAAGCCGGCGCCCGGGACTTCCGCTATAAAGATCATTCAGCCACCAGGCGACAACGGTTCATCAGGTGCTGTTTATATGGCAAGGCTTGCCGTGTTAAGTGCCAGAAAACACGCTGAAAAGCGCTATTCTGCGGCTGATGTGAGTCTGTCGTTGCACAGAGCTCTGAAGGCATAAAAGCACTGACACGTTTGACTCTGGCATTCTCTGAGGAGGCTATTCAGATGACCTTTAAAGGAAATAAAAAAAATTTACCGGTCCGTTACTGCAAAACCTGCAATAAGCCTATGGTGTGGCGTAAAAAATGGGAAAAGTGCTGGGATGAGGTGCAGTATTGTTCCGAGCGTTGCCGGCGTCAGCGTCACCCGTTGCCCGTCGATCGTCAGCCTTGATCAGGATGGCGGGCAGGAATGGCCTCAGCCGCGGTCTGAACGGTTAATTCAGCCTGAACCAGACCGCGCCCTGCCTTTACTACTGAACCTGAATCTGTTGCCAGCCTTTTTTGAACATACAATCTTTCACCAGTATCTCCCGCTGTGCTTCATTGGCATCGCGAGTCGAATAATCGGTATCGGTGGTTTTGTACTTGCTGTCTTTTGAGGTGTATTTGCCGCTGACAATGTTATCAGGCGGCAATTCCCGCAGGGCCTGAGCCTGACAAGCGGTCTCCGCCCTGATTTCCTGTTGTTCGGTTGCATCAGGTTTAACCCATTTGTACTCAGCGCATCCGGACAACGTGAGGGTGATGAACAGCAGAAATAACGTTTTCATAATTGTGTCTCAGCGATATTAATCCTGTTTCCGGCCGGTAATATTGTGCGTTATCGGCCGGGGAGCATCTGAAGCGAGGTCCTTTTTACGGGGAAAGATTACGGACCTCTGTTAGCGAGCGGTTGATACTCAGAAAGTGATGCCACCGCCAACGAAAGGACCTTCAATCAGCGTATGGCCAGGCCGTCCATCTTTACCGTCAACGCCGGCGTAGCGATAACCCGCTTTTAACATCAGCGGTGTAATGGGTGACCAGCGAATACCCCCTTCAGCTTCAACAAAGTTTTTTACACTGTTAGTGAAATGTTCGGGAGCAGAATAGCCTTCGCCATACAGGGCAAAATTTGCGGGCAGATTAAGCGTTGCACCGCCACCAATCGGAAAGGCAATGCCGTTATCCCCTTTTTTGCCGCCAATGTAAGTCGCTTTTAACCCGGCTGACAGCATGACAGGTCCTAATTCCAGGTTATAACCGGTGCCGGCCTGTCCAATCTGAGCGCCATCCCGGGTGTTTTTGATCCACTGGCTATCGAGATAAATCCCGCTGGAAGATTTGCCAATTTCAGCGTTGAGGCCGGTAAAGTTTTTACCCTGTTCGGCGGTCAGGCCAATAGCCATCGCTGACGACGAGGCAAACAACAGTACGCTGATGCCAATCAAAGCCTTTTTCATGTCAGTAATTCCTGATGTAATTATGGCTGCTTTGCAGTCTGGTTTTTAAGTGAATAATGACCTATTTTTCAACAATCTCTTTCACATCCTGCTGCTGCAGCTGATGTGTATTTCCGTCGCTATCTTTATAAGATATCAGGCCGGTCTCTTTGTCTTTGGCCGGTTTTCCGTGCGTAGAAATCATATGTCCATCGCGTGTCGAGATAACGTAATTGCCTGAACAGGCAGAAACCATCATCGCCGTAGTGAGAAGAAAGATGATGCCTGCTGTTTTCTTGCCTGATACTGAGACGTTCATTGTGATTCCCTGATTTTTTGTTAATGACGACCGGTATTATCGGTACTGCGCATTTTCACATCTGCTAATTAAACCGGTCCGTAATGGTCCGGTTTTAATTGTTTTTAGGCTCTGTGAGTTGATCTCAGTCATTGTTGATTTGAAAAAGGATTTACTTAACGGCCGCAGCACGAAAGGGGTTGCCGGCAATAAGCTGTACCCGGTATGAATCTGATTGAGGGTAAAAAATGTGTCTGAGCCTCACCGTTGTTCAACAGCCAGATCATTTTTGCGACACATATCCATTCGCCTGGCTGTTCTTTTTATCAGCGAATCTGGCCGCATTTTATGATCCTGACGCGCAGCCTTGCTGACGAGTCATCACGTCTCGGTCTGCTGACTTATTCAGCACGCCAGCCTGCCTTTCACCATGCGGTTCCGGCGTCGCTGGGGCATTGATGACCCGCGGGTTTTAAGATTTCTGCCAGCATCATTTCTTTACGTATCTCCTTAAAATAGCGCTCGCTTAGCGCTGCGGTTAACACCTCAGACGCTGTCAGCCAGACTGGAATCTGCGTCTCTTGCTTCAGAAAGTGATTTCAGACACTTCTGTTCGCTGATGTCTGTCGGTTCGTCATGCTGAGGGCAACCTCAGGCAGATACGGCGGGCGAACAGCCCATGTGATGCGGAAACCGATTTTGCGCGTTATCGCTAAAGGTTAAGGACAGATATGCACACTCAGAATCCCGATCGGACCATCAGCGTCACTTCCTTCCAGGAAGCCGTCAGGCTGCTGGAGCAGGGGAGCTATTCCCGCATCCAGCTGAACTGGGATATCTCTGGTGATGAGTTTTTTCGGCTGGTCGATCTGGTGAAGCAGACCGCTGGCATGGAGATTGAACAACAGAAGGATGGCTTCTGGCTGAAACAGCAATAACAGGGGGCTCCTCCGGCGCTAAAGGATTTCTGAGATACAGGCCAGGCAGGGGCATTGTCTGGCTAAAGTGCTGTCAGGAGTTCCACAGGATGCTACTCTGGCCGGCTGTCCGTCGGGCAAGATTAGCTCATTAATTCACCGATTAGTTACATCATCCTTTTTATGTTCTGTTGATGACGGTGCCCGACATTTACCGTTAAGCCCCTTCTGACCCTGACCCTGTCCGCTGCGCGCTGTAATTAAGAAGCTGGCCCTGACTACCGTTATCGTGCCAGCTTCAAACACGCGCCCGCAATGACCTCCTGAACAGGCGCGCCGCCGGGCCGAAGGCCCGATGTGTATTATGGCTTTATTGAATGATGTAACTAAGTCGCTAACGGTTAACTGCCTGATCGGCAGCCAACCGCAAGCCCCCGGAAATCTCTGATTTCATGTCGCCTGCGCCATAAAATCAGCTCACCGGGGCGATGGACTTAGTGGATAGCCAGCTGTCGCGGTAAGGCCGTCAGGTCTGTCAGGAAAGAGGCGTGAATCCGCCTTTCCGCGCATCACCGTTTGCTGGCAGTCGCGAGCGGGTGAGGTGTGGCCAGAATCTGTAAATCGTTGAGCTCTCGTTGACGTTTCCTGACATTATTCAGGGTCGCCCGATGTCAGATCAAAATCGGGAATGCTTATCATTTATATAATCACTGCCACTTACCCCCAATCAGATGGTCATATGGCGATGAACATGCATAGCACCTACCGTATCCTCGGCTATCAGCCCGCAGTGAACCCCGCCTGGCGTCAGAAATTGCTCACCATGGGCATGCTCCCGGGTGCCATCATTGAGATTATCCGCGTTGCGCCGATGGGCGATCCGGTACAGATCCGTACCCGGCGCGTCAGTCTGGCTGTGCGGCAGCGTGACCTCGACGCCATCATCCTGGAGGAGATAGCCTCATGAAAAATATCACTATCGGGCTGATCGGGAATCCGAATACCGGCAAGACCACCTTATTCAACCAGCTGACCGGCGCACGCCAGCGGGTCGGTAACTGGGCGGGCGTGACCGTCGAGCGCAAAGAAGGGCAATTTTTTACCGCTCAGTCAGATGTCCGGCTGGTCGATCTGCCTGGCACCCGTTCCCTCACCACGCTGTCGGCGGAAAGCTCCATCGATGAGAGTATCGCCTGCCAGTATCTCTATCACGACCACGCCGATTTAGTGATTAACGTGGTCGATGCGTCGAATCTGGAAAGCAATCTGTTCCTGACGTTCCAGCTTCTGGAGCTGGGCGTGCCCTGCATTGTCGCCCTGAATATGCAGGATATCGCCGCCAGTCAGAATATCAGTATTGATATCGAGGCACTGTCTGTCCGGCTGGGCTGTCCGGTGGTCTCGCTGACGTCAACCCGGGGTGAAGGGCTGGCCCAGCTTAAAGCGCTGATCGACAATCCGCACCGCTATTCTTCGCCTGAACGGGTGCGCTATCCGGCGAACATTGAAACGGCTATTCATCAATTGTGCGAACTGATGCCCGCATCGATACATCCTCAGAAACGTTACTGGCTGGCGCTGCAGTTACTGGAAGGGGATATCAACAGCCAGCAGCTCTGTCCGACGCTGGTGCCGCATCTGGCCGAAATCATTCAACAGGCCGGTGGTGATACCGGCGTGACGATTGCCGATTATCGTTATCGCGCAATTCATGCCCTGTGTGGTGCTGTCAGTAACATTCATCATGCCGCGCCCGGCAGTCTGACCAGCCAGATCGATAAGGTTGTGCTGAACCGCTGGCTGGGTATCCCGATCTTTCTGGCGGTGATGTACGTGATGTTCGTGCTGTCGATTAATATCGGGGCGGCATTACAGCCGCTGTTTGATAGCAGTTCGGTCGCCCTGTTTATTCATGGCGCGCAGTGGCTGGGCTATGTCTGCCATTTCCCCGCCTGGCTCACCGTCTTTCTGGCGCAGGGCGTTGGGGCAGGTATCAATACCGTGCTGCCGATCATTCCACAGATTGGCCTGATGTTCCTGTTCCTCTCTTTTCTGGAAGATTCCGGTTATATGGCTCGCGCCGCCTTTGTGATGGATCGTCTGATGCAGTCACTGGGACTGCCGGGTAAATCCTTTGTCCCGCTGATTGTCGGATTCGGCTGCAATGTTCCTTCGGTGATGGGCGCCAGAACCCTGGACACGCCGCGTGAGCGACTGCTCACGGTTTTAATCTCACCCTTTATGTCCTGTGGCGCACGGCTGGCCATCTTCGCCGTTTTTGCCGCCACGTTCTTCAGCACGCACGGTTCCAGCCTGGTTTTTTCACTCTATCTGCTCGGTATTCTGGTGGCGATCGTCACCGGATTAATACTGAAACATACCTTGCTGGGCGGTGAAGCCTCGCCCTTTATTATGGAGTTGCCGGTTTATCATCGACCTCATCTGAAGAGCCTGCTGATCCAGACCTGGCAGCGGCTGAAAATGTTTGTGGTGCGTGCCGGACGGGTCATTATCCTTGTCAGTATGCTGATTGGTTTGCTGACCAGCTTCTCGTTCAATGGTCAGCCGGTCGAGGATATCAACCATTCTGCGCTGGCCACCACCAGCAAAGCGATCACCCCGGTTTTACAACCTATTGGCGTCACTCAGGATAACTGGCAGGCAACGGTGGGATTGGTTAGCGGCATCATGGCGAAAGAGGTGGTGGTCGGTACACTGAACAGTCTTTATACCAGTGAGGCGATTCAGAACGGTGACTTTAATCCTCAGCAGTTTAATCTGCTGAGCGAGCTGAAGGATTCGGTCACCGAGACCTGGACTGGCCTGACTGCCGCGTTAAGCCTGGATGCACTGGCCCATCCTATCGATGCCAGCAAAGGCGATGGCGAAATGGCGGCGAGTCAGATGAGCGTGATGTCAGCCAAATTTGGCAGCGGCATTGCGGCCTACAGCTACCTGATCTTTGTGCTGCTGTATGTCCCGTGCGTGTCGGTGATGGGCGCTATCGCGCGCGAAGCCGGTCGCAACTGGATGCTGTTCTCCTTCTTCTGGGGGCTTAACATCGCCTTCACCACCGCAACGCTGTTTTATCAGAGCGTGACCTTTGCCGAACATCCCGCCTTCAGCACCACCTGTCTGATTAGCGTTATCGCACTGAACGCGTTGATCTTGTTGGCGATGCGCAAATCGGGTTCCCGGATGAAACAGCATCCGCTCACGCTGCCTGTCGTCACCAGCGGTTCGGGTTGCAGTGGTAGCTGCAGCGGTTGTGCTAAACAGGATAGCTTCGCGCAGTAATGCGGTTTGATTCCGCCGCCGGTGGCGATGAACAGGCCGCCGGCGGCGGAGCTGATCCGGGGCTCCTCACGGCCGATCAAGAATGCCCTTACGGCATACCTCAAGGATTTCATCCGCCAGCGGATCGTTATCCGGACAGGCGCGTGACAGCACCATGGCGCCCACCATCCGGGCGATAGTATTGATTAACGCCGCCCGGTCTGCTGCTGTTGAATCGCTTTCCGGGGTTAACGCCGCCAGCTGTTTTTCAAGCCCGGCCGCGAAGGCGTGTTTGACCTCGTCCGGCTGGCGAGCCGTATCCGCGCCCAGTGCCGCCATCATGCAGCCGGTTGCCATTGCATCACGATGACGGCGTGACAGGTAATCCGTGATAAACCCGGCCTTATCCGCCCCTTCAATTTGCGCAGCTGCGGATGAAAATCCACAGCTCACCGCCTCCGCCATCAGATCGGCTTTTGACTGAAAGTGTTTATAGAAACCACCGTGGGTGAATCCTGCTGCTGACATCAGTTCTGCCACACCAATGCCGTCATATCCCCTGGCCCGGAACAGTTCCGACGCGGTTTTGACGATATGCGCCCGATTCTCCTGCACCTGCTGTTTCGACACTTTCATTGCTGGCCACCTCCCGTTCATGTTGGCGCCATCATACATTTATGATGATCGTAATCAAAGCGATTGACATTATAGATTATGATCATCATCATTAATCATCTGCCAGCCTGCTGACATTGACCACTGAAGACAACATTAAGGGTGCCACTATGACTGTTAAACCTATCGCGCTGGTTACCGGCGCATCGTCCGGTATTGGCAGGGTCACCGCGAAGAAACTCATCGCTGCAGGCTATCGGGTTTATGGCACCAGCCGGCGCGGCAGTCAGGCGGGAGATCAGGGTTTCCCCTTACTGACGCTGGATGTGACAGAGGATGATTCAGTGACTGCTGTAGTCAGAGAACTATTGCAGCGCGAAGGGCGCATCGACCTGCTGGTAAATAACGCCGGATTTGGCATCGCGCCGGCAGCCGCAGAAGAGTCTTCAATCGACCAGGCAAAGCATATCTTCGATACCAACTTCCTCGGTATGGTGCGAATGGTGGTTGCCGTGCTGCCTCAGATGCGCCGCCAGGGCAAGGGTCGCATCATCAATATCGGTTCTGTCATCGGGATCGTGCCGCTGCCCTATGTTGCGCTTTATGCTGCCAGTAAGCATGCCGTTGAAGGTTACTCCGAATCGCTGGACCATGAACTGCGTACCTACGGAATAAGGGTATCCGTTATCGAGCCCGCCTATACCCGAACCGATTTTGAAAACAACAGTCAGCTACCGGATCTTCCCCGGGAAGAATTTGCGCCGATACGCAGCAGATTAACCGATATTGTCAGTCAGGCGATGGCGAAAGCAGATGAACCTGAAATCGTGGCTGAGGTGATTGTCCAGGTGGCGCAAAGTACCCGACCCAGGCTGCGCTATACCGCAGGCAAACTGGCCACCAGACTGGCCTTATTGCGCCGTTTCGCCCCTGCAAGCGTGCTCGATAAAGCGGTACGGAAAAGCCTTCAGCTCGACACCATCAAACCTAAAGGGCACAAAGCCGATGGACAATAGCAACAACCGCGCGTTTACGTTTCAACGCTATGGCAAGTCTCCGCAGTCTGGTTTTCAGCCCGTTACCTTACCTGAGCCGAATGCACACCAGTTGCTGGTTGAGGTCTATGCGGCCGGCCTTAATCCCATCGATAACCTGATCCCCACCGGCATCTTTAAGCCGGTTCTGCCACTAACCTTGCCGGCCGTTATCGGCAGCGATCTTGCGGGTATTGTGGTTGCGACAGGCAGTGAAGTAACACGCTTTAAGCCTGGCGATGAGGTGTTTGCCAGCACTTTTGATAGCGACTACGGCTCTCTGGCTGAATTTACCCTGGTGAATGAGAGTGCGGCCGCACTAAAGCCGGTTAACCTCGATTTTATTCAGGCTGCGTCGCTGCCGATGGTCAGCCTGACCGCCTGGCAGGCGTTGTTCGAACGTGCCGGCCTGCAACCGGGCCAGAAAGTTTTTATCCCTGCCGGTGCGGGCGGTATCGGTTCGTTTGCTATTCAGCTGGCTAACCAGTCGGGTGTTACGGTTGCCACCACGACCAGCAGCGCTAATGTTGAGTGGGTGACACGGCTCGGCGCGAATGTGGTCGTGGACTACACAAAAGAGCGGTTTGAGTCGATTTTGCAGGATTATGATGCGGTGCTGGCTACGCTAAAAGGAGACGAAATCGAAAAGTATCCGGATATTCTCAGGGCTGGCGGGAAGATTGTGTCTCTGGTGGGTCCCTTAGATTTCAGCTTTGCTCGTGCCCGACGATTGAACATAATGATTACGGCGATTGCAGGATGGCTTAGCCGCAGAATTAAACGGCTGGCGAAAAAACGCGGCGTCGATTACTCGTTTCTTTTTGTCCGGCCTGATGGCCAGCAACTCAGCCAGATAGGTCACTATATTGAGACGGGTCGCATCAGGCCCGTTATCGATAGCGTGTTCCCGTTCGAAAAGGCGGCGGCGGCGCTGGAGCATTTGCAGCAGGGACATGCGAAAGGGAAGGTAGTGGTCGCTGTAAAGAAGGAATCGCGTACTTAACCGCTAACGGGCCAGCCTGCAGCGCTTTAGTTATCCTCTGTGACAGGGTCTTTATGACACTGTTACGGCACGCAATCTGGTCTGGGTGACTCTCTGCGCACGTCACCGATCACCTCTGACATCCGCGTAATATGAATGGATTTTCAGCCGTGGCGGAAAGCGCCCGTTATCCCTTATTTGTTAATCATATAGGCTCCGCCAGTACCGGCTTACACACAGGCTGTCCACTTTTTCTGTGGATAACTATCAGCGATAGCAGCACCAGAAACGTTAAGGCGTCAGTCTGACGGCTGTTCCATGAGATCCACCATGGCACCTTTATGGGCATCGAGGTGGCGGATATAGCGCATCAGGGTCTCCGGTTTTTTCCAGGTTCCTTCCTGCATGATCTGGGCGATAGAGTACCCCTTTGCGGCCATATCCTGCGCTGCGCCGACACGCGCACTGTGTCCACTCCAGCCGGTGTAGCGGTTTTTATTAGGCTTTACCGGATCGCGCTGGCCCGCAACGGTCCAGGCTCGTGAGAAAATCTGCTCCAGTGCACGCGTACTCAGCGGACTCTCCGCAGCGATTACCTGACCAGAGCGGTGCACGGCGCTAAACAGGAAAGCATCTGGCTGACTGGCCAGTCCTGATGCCTGAATCCATGCGTTAAGCCGCTGCGTTGAGTGTGAGCTCAGCGCTTTCACCAGACCGCCTGTCTGCACCACGGTTTTTGTCCAGCCAACATCAAGAATGATGCGGCCATCCGCGGCGCAGGCCACATCCCGAATCCGCAGGCGCGCCAGCTCACTGATACGCAACAAAGTGGCATAAGCCACATGCAAAAACGCCAAATCACGTAGCTGCTGTAAACGGACTGAACAACGCCAGTGATGATCCAGTTTCAGCAGATCGTCGAGCCTGAACGGTACGGCCTGACCGGCTCGTTCTCCCTTCATCACCGCAACACGATTTATTTTCTTCACCGCGCGAAAAACTACCGGCGAATGATTGGGCGCAGGTAATCCGGCGTTACGGTGTAACATCGAGATCAGGGCAGCGTGTGAATTAACGGTGGATGAGGCCCGGCCGCTCTCTGCCAGGAATGACAGATAATCGCGCAGGTCATCTGAAGCCATCGGCAAAAAACTACGCTGATGTTTTTCCGCCCACTGGCTACAGATACGCATCACGCTAAGCAGTTGCCGCCAGGTATTCGGCGAAAAGGCCTCTTTGTCCTGAACAAACTGTTGTAGCTGCGCCGTGATGTCGGCATGACCCGACGTACTGACGTTTGCCAGCTGAGTTAACTTTGTCATCTCTGCTCATCTTTTGTTCTGCGTTGCGATTGATCGCGCTACGTGAATTCTGGTGTGCCATACCCCTGAACTGAAGTCAGAATTGACGTAGCGTTGCCATTTTTGAACTGCGTTTTGTGCTTGCCTGGTCTAATCGTATGACCAGGCTACTTCTCTGGCTTCGTATAAGTACAATTATACGAAGCCAGAAGATCAAAGGACAGCGTTCTTTGATCGTTAGTGGTTATCGCTGAGGGAAAGAGCGGGCGATGCCCACTGCTAAATGGCCCGCACTCAACACCGCTGATATTGCCAGTCGGACGCGTGCCGGATAATGCTTTATCTAAGATTAATAACCTTATCTGGCAAACAGACAGGCTTAACTTAAAAAAACAATTAAGACTCCGATGAATAATGATGTTTTTTTGTCATCCTCCCATCTGTAAAATCCAATCGGGAATGAAAATTTAATTCATAAAATTTATAATTTTTAATTATCCATCGTTCGTAATAAGATTAACTTCAATGTTTAAATTGAGCTGCCTGTTATCAATTGATAATGATCCCGGACAGGTGTCGATAGTCGGTAGCGTGACCCATAACAGGTTACGTCATGTTGCTGCGTAATCATCACCTCTCAAATCAGCATTTAAATCTAAATCCTGAATAAAACAGGAATAAAAAACTAAATACGATAATATTGCAGATTTAAGTGTTGCATGAGCATGCCGACAGATATCCTTTATTCATTATATCAGCATCCATTGACGTTTATTCTTAACCGAGGTTTTACTGAAAATGAAAAAAAGTTTATTGTCACTCTGTCTTTTAGGTCTGTTTTGTCTGCCGAAAGTCACCTTAGCCGCTGAACCGGTAAACTGTATTAAAGCCTCAGAACAGGATGTAGCGAGTCTGTTTACTAAATGGAATGATTCGCTGGCAACCGGTGATTCAAAGAAAGTTTCAGATTTATATGTCAGCGACGCTGTACTGCTGCCAACGCTCTCTAATCAGGTCAGACTGACCGATCAGGAACGCATTAATTACTTCAATGACTTCCTGAAAAAAGGACCACAGGGTAAAATTGATTCACGCACCATCAGAATTGGTTGTAATAAAGCGATTGATACCGGTGTTTATACCTTCACCTTTAAAGACAATAGCAATGTAACGGCGCGCTATACCTTTACCTATGTCTGGGACGGTAAGGACTGGAAAATCTCAACGCATCACTCTTCAGCGATGCCGGAAACGGTTACTCATCCCTGAAATAAGCCCTCGCTCCGTTAATAGCCAGCGAGTTTCAGCCTGAAACTCGCTGATTTATCTGTTACCTCTCTTATCCTCGTATGGCCCGAAAATCCGCGAATAACTACCCAATCGCCACCCGTTTCAATTCACGTTGAATAGTGAAAGAAAAAAGGGGCGAACGCCCCCGAAAAAGAAATATATCCGTCAGAAGGACCAGGACATTCCCAGGTTTGCAGTCCAGGGTGATTCTATCCGGTCTCCCTGGGTATAGCCTGCATCAGTATGAACGCTAAGCCGGTCGGTTAATTTCGCATTAACCCCCAACTGGTACACACCGCGGGTGCCGCTGACATCATTGGTAAAACGATCGTCATTCACCCGGACTTCATTATCATCAATAAACTCCTGAGCAACAGCCAGCTTGAGATAAGGCTGAATCTGCGTATCCTGAATCAAAAACTCATGCCCCAGATTAACACCAGCTTCACCGATGACTGAATGCTGAGCACCGGAATGCGCTTTCATCCCATTGGAGAGGGCATAATCCTGGGAGGTACTGGTGAAACCCATCACCGAGGCATAAGGCGCGATATAAAAGGCACCGAGATGAAAATATTTACCTGCCTGCAGGTTTGTTCCTATCCCTGTCGTGGTGTAAGAACCTTCCGCTACCGTACCGCTTGTCATTCGGGCATTAATGTCATGTCTGAAACGGTTTATTTTCAACACGCCATCAAAATAGAGGCCTGAATCATCAAGGTAACTGGCATATGCGCCTGCTGAATAAGAATCAACCTTACCATTCCCACCCCGATCAAAATCAACCTTAGAATGGCTGTAGGTAAAAAACAGACCCTGCGAGAAAATACCTTCAGCTAACTGCTCAGCCTTATCCGCGCCTATTGTTACGCCGTTTACATCCATGTCGTAACCAGCGCCAGCAGAGCTACTCAGGTTATAACGGCTGGTGGTAAAATGTCCCCATACGTTCGTGTCGTGACTCAATACACGCGCCTGATCCAGGCGACTACGGACAGCACTCAGTTCTGACTGGAAGATCAGCGGATCAACGGTCGCCATTGACAGCACCGCAGCAGTGCTCGGAGTAATTGTCGGCGCGATGGAAGGCGAGACCGGTGATACGGCTGGATTTTCCGAAACCGGTTCCGTTGTCGGTGCGGGCTCATCTGGAGTGGTGGTCGGAATCGGATCGGCCACAGGCTCATCGACCGACGCCGCGGGAGCCGGTTCTGTGGCAGGCTGATCTGCTCCCGCTGCGGGAGTCGGTTCTGCGGCAGGCTCATCTGCTCCCGCTGCAGGTGCAGGCTCTGTTGCCGGCTCATCTGCTCCCGCTGCGGGTGCAGGCTCTGCTGCCGGCGTCTCCGTTGCAGGTTGAGGATCGGATTCCGCATCCGGAACAGGATCTGTGGCAGGCTCAACGGTCGGGTCAGGTTGCGTCTGCGCCTGTGGAGAGAGCGCCCAGCTACCGTTACCCTCTGCGATTAAGTAATACTGGTAAGTCCCGACATCAACAACATGACCATTATTAGCCAGAGTAAAGTCCGCATCTCCTCCGCCGGTCTGAATGACCTGCAAAGCGGACGCTGACGCAGGGCTGGTACCGGTATCAGCAATATAGAGGTCGAAATTACCGTCAGCTTCACCGGTGACCGTCAGAAAATTGCCCTTTACGCTGGATAAATCACTGTTCATGTAAAAGGCGCCCGATCCATTCAGGCTATTCAGAGTCAGTGATGAGTATTGTGCTTGTGAGGCTTCGCCTGCAGCAGGATCAAAATAAATGCTGCCGCCGTTCATCGTCACAGCACCTAAGGCAAATGCGTAAGCGCTGGTGCCTGTTGTCCCGTCCGAAAGATGCAGATTCCCGGTACCCGACAACGTGAGATCGGCATCCCGCGTATCAGCACCGCCCACTAACGTTAACTGACCACCGTCATTGACGGCAATGTTACCCTGAAGCGTGGAGGTCGTGTCTGTTCTTGCTGCGTTCGGATTAACGGAGAGGGTGCCATTAATCGTGGCATTCGTTAAAGTGCCAGAGTTGATAATAGCGCTGGCGCCGTTTTGGATTAGCAGGTCAGTTGCTGTAGCGGCCTCAGTGCCGCCGAGAGTATACTGGCCTCCCTGGATCACGGTATTGCTGTCAATACCGCCGGCATTGCTCATCTGGCCGCTATTCAAAACAGTGTTAACAGCATTTCCTTTATTAATCAGTAAATTACCACTATTGAAGGTACTGTCACTGATGGTGGATGTATCATCATTAAGCGTGACTGTCGCGCCACTCACCGTCCAGGTATTAGCCTGACCATTATCATTAATGACCGATGTCACGCCGTCTTCTAATACGGCATTGTTGGATAGGGCTTTCTGTCCATCCTCCGTGCTACCGGTCAGTGTGAAAGAGGCTCCGGCCTTAACAAGGGTGTTATTATCAATACCCCCGTTGTTTTGCATTTCGCCATAAACAGTTGTGTTGTTGGCCGTTCCATACTGTAATCCCGATTTATCGGTTTCCGTTTTGTTATGAAGGAAATACAGAATCTGTAATGTTCCGCCTTTATTAACGATTGAGTTATTGCTCGTTCCGTGATTATCAACCGTCTGCAGGCCGCCTTCATTGATCACCGTATTATTAGATATCGCGGTATCAATCCAGTCGTTATCCAGATTTGAGCCTGTCTGCAGTATGCCACCTGAATTGACAATCGTGTCCGTGTCGATACCAAAACGGTTTTCCAGAAATGCGCTGCCGCTCAGAACAGTACGATTCATGCTGCCGCCCGTCGCCGAATCCACTGTGCCGTTAAGCCCTGAGTTTATCGATAATATTCCTGCTGTTGCCGTTACGTCGTTCGTGGCGCCGTTGACCAGCAGTGCGCCGCCAGACATGGTAACAACATTAGATTCACCGCCATAAATAATATACTGCGTGCCACCAAGGAGAGTTGTATTATTAGCGACACCGAAAATATACTGGCTACCAGAATTAATGGTAGTATTATTCGCAATGCCGTTAACAACTTGCTGAGCGTTATCACTCCCTGCAATAACTTCATTATTTACCGTCGTCCCGGCATTAACTAACGGCGTATAGGCTGCTGTGGCCTGATTAGTTAACGCAACAATAATCGCTACAGCTAACAATAGCGGCTGGGTGTTAATCTCCATTAATTCACCTGTATTAAATGTCCATTCATAATAAACTCCCTTTGAAGCCAAAACCACAGCACCACCCGGTTTTCATACGGATAGCGGTGTGATCGCAATCATAAAACATTGCGTAATTATTGTCTGGTAAATTTATTAAAAACAAACAACCCGATTACTTCTGTTTAGCACGCTAAAATTTACCAAAGGCGTTTATAAAAGATAAAAATGAAGTTTATTGCTAACCCGGATTCCCATATTGGAAGACAAGATATTTTTGTGTTAACTATGTTAACTAATATAATACTCAAGGAACCATTAATCCTGAATTGGCAACAACAATTAAAACTGCTGTTTCTATAAATGAGTATCAGGCGAATCAATTTTTTGAATGGCATTCAGGGCGGCAGTTATTAAAGGAATGCTGAACTAACGACGAGGTCTTCCTGAAGCGGCTTTCGTTCAGGTAAAAAGGGCAGTTATGTGACAGGTAGTGTGCGGGAATAGCGATTATTTAACATAATCTATGTTTTGCGCACTTTGTACCATGCTGATTTGATTTACTTTTTTCAGCGGCACCGGCTGCGGCGAAACCCACAGCCACTCTCGTAGCCTGATAAAGCGCCTGATTACCCCCATCCTCCGCTCTTTACACCATAATCACGCGCATCAAAAAAGCCTGCCGATCGTAAGGCTCTTTATGGCACACAGCCATCATTCATATTTTTTGATAAAGCAAAGCAATAAACACGGATTTTCATTGCCAGGCCTTCACTCTACTATGCATTCCATCGAGGCAAAACGCCTCACACTCTAAATCTCAACTTCTGGAACTGACCATGAAAAACTTCAAAAAATTCGTTGTAGTCGCTGTACTGGCCTTCATCTCTTCAGCAAGTTTCGCGCAGACCGTCACCGCGACCGCCTCCACGCTGGATGGCGCAGAAGCACAGATTGCGGCCAGGGCTAAAATGGCCGGTGCGGATTACAGTATTACCGAGGCGTACAGCGGCAATCAGGTTCATATGACCGCACGACTGATTAAATGATCATGGTCGCAAAGGGATTTGCCAGAAAGGGCTGCCGTCAGGTGGCCTTTGCTGGATGACGGATTAACAGAATAAGCGAGGGCTTTACGCTTTCTCGCCTGCACAACACACAGATCCGCTGTGCGGATAAATCATTCTGCCGACCGACCGCTGGCGATTAAATGAGATAATTACCGTGAATATGCTGAAAACCTGCGTGGTGCTGATCGTTGTTGGCCTGTTTTTGTTGATTATGAAGAGATGCGACAGGCCTGCGAGATAAGGGCGGCTATATACCGGCTGACGCAGGCAGACGGACGCGGCCAGTCAGCCTCTCCGCTCGCCCTGCCTTGTGCTGCTCTCAAAACAGCGGAACGGCACTCAGCCAGTCGTCTCTTTTCCTTCTAATGGCAGCGTAAACCAGAACCGGCTCCCGCCTTCCTGACGATTCTCTGCACGTAACTCACCGCCGTGACGCTTAATAATCTCATTACTGATGGTCAGCCCCATGCCCATCCCTTCCGCTTTGGTGGTGTAAAACGAATCGAATATTTTTCCGATCACCGCATCGGACAGGCCCGCGCCGTTATCAGCAACTTCAATGCGAATCACCTGACTGGAAGGATGGGAAGAGGCGATGCGCAGATGGCGTACGCCGCTGTTATCTGCCATCGCTTCGATGGCGTTAATCACCAGGTTAAGCAATACCTGCTGTATCTGAACGCTCTCACAGAAAACGTTATCGTTTTCTGCCGCCAGATCCAGCTCCAGCGAGACAAAACGACGTTCCAGCTCCAGACGCGACAGCACAATAATATCCCGGGTAATCAGGTGCATTTTTGCCGGCGCAAACTCAGCAACCTGATTACGCGTCAGCGCCTGCAGTCCGCGAATAATATCGCCCGCCCGCCGGCCTTCCCGGATGATTTCATCCAGACTGCTGCTGGCATTTTCCAGATTTGCCGGGTCACGTCTGAGCCAGCGCTGGCTGGCGCCGGCATTCGCCACGATGGACATCAGCGGCTGATTAATTTCATGGGCGATGGACGAAGTAAGCTGGCCAACGGTGGTTGCCCGCGCGACGCGGGCTAATTCTGCCTGAGCAATACGCACCGCATCCTCCGACTGACGCTGTGCCGTGATATCCGTCAGCGTGCCAAAATATTCGGCCACTTCTGGCCAGTTTTCATTGGGCTCGCCAATGCCTTTGATGTACCGGCATTCTCCGTCATCCCGAATGATGCGAAACTCAGCCTGCATGACCGTTCCTTCCCGCACGCTGGTTTCAATCAGCGCCCTGAGGCAGAGAATATCATCCGGATGAACGCGACTCTGAAATTCAACCATCGAGGTAGTCGCCTGCGACTCTGGCAGCCCCATGATGCGTTTATATTCATCGGAGATGTACTGAATATCGGGCTCAAGATGCCAGTGCCAGGTGCCGGTATGACTGATCTTCTCACCCAGCATCAGCGAGGTCTGGCTGGCACGCAGCTGTTTTTCAATTTTGCGGCGCTGAATATTCTCATCCACCAGCTCGGCGTACAGGCGAGCCGTCTCAAGGGATACCGCCGCCTGCGCACCCAGCATTGATACGATCCGGGAGTGATCGGCGGTAAACACATCCGGCATCAGGCGGTTTTCCAGATAAAGCACGCCTACCATCTGCGCCTGTCTGAACATCGGGACACACATCACCGCTGCGCCCGAGGCAACCAGATAGTTATCCTGACTGAAGGGGCTGAACACCTCGGGCTTACCGGTCCTGATCTCCTGTCCGGTGCGGATCACCGCCGACAGCACCGACAGAGGTAGATCGGTGGCGACCGGTAATTCCCGGACAATCCTCACTTTTACGCCGTCCACGGTGGTCGAGGCTCTTGCCTGAATTTCCGGTACGTTGCCATCAATCAGGCGAATCAGCATACAGTGCTGGGCACCGGCACGTTCCACCAGCATCATCATCAGGATGTGAATCAGCCGGTCCAGATTAATCTCTTCGGTGAGCGCGCGCATCACCGTCACCATGCTCTGCAGATCGCTGATGACCGGACTCTGCTCAAACGAGACGGTGCTCAGTGCGGTCTGCGTCGCATGGCTGGCAAGCGCCGGATGCTGCATCTCCAGCTGGCGAACCTTGGCCCCGGCACCCCAGCGGTCCCAGGCGGCGATAGCCCCTTTGATATAAGCATCGCCGGCAAACGTCATGTTACTGGCATATGCCATGCGCGCAGCCAGTTCACAGGTCAGCCCATTAATGTGATGAAACTGCCCTTCGCGCGACAAATTAATCGCTTTTTCAAACTGCTCAAACGCCTGCGCCGTTTTTCCTTCCAGACGAAGCCACTCCGCCCGCAGCAGGGCTTCTTTATCTGCGAACGTTTTGCTGTTTTCATTTGACCAGGTCACAAGCCTGTTGAGGTGCTGCTCCAGCTGCAGGCGTAACGTATCCGTCATCGCCCCGGTTTTAAGCGGTACGGTCAGCGAAAGCGCACTATACAGATGATAATCGAGCATATGCACATGCCCCGGAATACGTTCGGTGAACGGTTCGGCCTGTTTAAACCAGGCGTCTGCCGCCGCATATTCATTGGCGAAGAAGTGGGCCATCGCTTTATAGAGCCGCGACCAGAACTGCATCAGGTAGATGGGTTCAACAGCCTGTTCGGGCCTGACCACTTCCAGCACCGGCGTCAGAAAGTCATCACCGGTGAAGAGAGGGCTGCGTGGCTTGCGCAGGAAAAGCACATAGTCCAGCTGCATGCCGAGAATCACTTCCACATCACGGTACTGCGCCTTTCTGACAAACTGCATGCCACGCGCAATCGAGGTGTGGACCCCATCAAGATGATCGCCACGGGCAAGGGTATTCATGATGATGTGTCGCAGCGCCAGACAAGCCGACGTCCGATCACCCGTTTCAACCCCGACGTCGAACGTTGCCTTTGCCCGTTCAATTGCATAGGTCAGCGGCATCGTCCAGATGCTGACCTGATCAAGCGGCAGCAGCGTCCGGGCTTTAAAGCTGACAAAGTCATGCTTATAGACCAGTTCCCGCGCCAGCAGCGTGCTGGCAAAGCCGCGGCTGTACTCATCATATTGATCGCCGCACACCACGCCATACCAGGAGAGCGCAAGCGTGGAGGCACCACTGAGTCCGCGCGCCATCGTCAGGTGAAGCAGCTGGCACAGGATCATAAAGTGCAGCCGCGGGTTGATGAAGGCGGCAAAGGTGCTGGCGCTGGCCAGCAGATTCATTACCGCTTCCGTATTTTTACAGTTTACCCGCGACAGCGAGCGAAAGCGGGTGTACGGATTTTTACCCACATCCTCCTTCAGCTTCGTCCGCGCCTCATCACACTCCGCCTGATCCGGATGGCGGTTGAGATGGATGCCAAACACGGCCAGCCAGGCCAGCGCCGTCTCCAGCGCCAGCTTACTGTCTGACTGACGCATATGGATTTCAGCAATCAGACAGGCGGCCCCGGCTTTATCCGCCGCTTCACCCGGTGAAGATTGTACGCGGGTACTCAATGCCAGCGCGGCAGGCAGATCACCGTTCAGAAATTCGCACTCGGCTTCTTCAAGCAGAAATTCACTGCTTTCCGCATACCCTGCGCCGTGGTGAAGCGATCGGGCGGTCTGCAGATAACGCAGCGCGGAAAGGTAATCGCCGCTATTTTTTGCGCGTCTGCTGGCGCTGAGTAATAGCTGACAGAACGGCCGGGTTTCTTGCCTGAGCAGCGTAAGATTTTTAACCGCCAGGATGTGATGAGCGGCCCGGAAAAGCACCGCATGGGTAATATCGTGCTCCGATTGCTGGCGGTAATAGCGTGCTGCAGCGTAATGGAAGGCATCCTTATCTTCATAGCGCAGCAGATTAAGCGCCGCCTCATGCATGCTGTCGTGCATAAAGGCATAGCCTATCTCATTACGGGTGATCAGTCTGGCCGTCACGGCGGGCAACAGTGTCTGCTCTATCTCTGCAGCAGAGACCCCGATAATCCGGCTCATGACCTCAAGCTCACCGGTGCTGCCCAGCGAGGCGAGCTGACCCAGCATCCTGCGGGTGGCAAGCGGCAGCGAGGCGAGATGCTGCAACACGCTGGCCGCCACGTTCGCCGTATAATGACAGTGTTTTATCGCCTCTGAATCGTAGATCCATCTGAACGGCGCATGATGCGTAATGAATCCCTGCCGGACCGCCTGGCGGAAGAAGTCATGGGTCGCAAGCGGATTACCGCCGGTTTTTTCATGAATGACGCGCGCAAGCTCCGCCGTCGCCGAACTGCGGGTATGAAATCGCCCCGCCAGCCAGCTGGCAATACTCTTCTCCGAGAGCGGTTCTGGCGTCATCTCCATGATGCGTGTGGTCGCAGCGCGCAGCTGATTCAGATTGCCCGCAATGAGCGGACAGGGTAGCGAGGTGATATCCCGGTGCGCAATAACCAGCAGCAGCGGGATATCTTCATTCAGACCCAGCAGATGCTGCAGCAGCAGCATTGAAGCCGGATCGGCCCAGTGGCCGTCATCGATCAGCATTACCAGCGGCTGCCCCTGTGCCGCAAAGGCTTTAACCAGACTGCAGGCCACCAGATTAAACCGGTCTTTGGCATCAAGGGTATTCGAGTGCGGCAAAACAGCGGCTTTCTGATTAAGCAGGATACCCAGTTCAGGCACCAGGTTTACCGCCAGCCCGGTATAGGCTCCCAGCGATCGCGAAATATGCGCTTTCCAGCGGGACATCTCCTCGGCGGGCAGGCCCAGAACATGCAGCGTCAGCGTTCTGAATGCCTCGGTAAAAACGGCATAGGGTAAGATCGGCGAATGCTGATCGACTTTCACCACGCTGAGCATCGTTTTCTTGTTACGCAGCAGTTTAAGCGATGAAGCGATCAGCGAGGACTTCCCCGAACCGGCGGCGCCGCTGAGGGTGACCAGACAATGTTTCCCGCTCTGACTCACCGCCTCAAACGCTGACAGGATATCGATTGCCTGCGGATGATCGGTAGCGAGGGCTTCGGAGGAGAAGTTCGCGGAGGAAGAATCCTGCAGTCCCAGCGTAAAAGACTCGATTGATCCGTCCGGCATCAGGGTTGCAGCACAGCGGCGCAGATCGGCCAGTACCCCATCAGCGGTCTGATAACGATACTCTGGCGATTTGGCCAGCAGTTTCAGAATCAGCGCGGAGAGCATCGCCGGAACGTCTGAACGAATGGTATGAGGCGGCAAGGCTTCCGAGGCAATGTGATGATGCACCCATTCAGCATGGCCGCCTTCAGGGCTGCCATAGGGCAACCTGCCGGTCAGCAACTCATAAAGCACAATACCCAGACTGTAGAGATCACTGATACTACTGACCGGGTGGACAGAGCGGGATGTATGCTCTGGCGACATATAAGCCAGGGTTCCTGCGGCTACCGGCAGCTGAGCCGGTTCAGGCAGATCGCTCTGCACCGACGAGAGCCCGAAGCCTCCCAGCAAGACAGCACCCTCATCGCTAAAGAAGAAGTTGGCCGGCTTGATATCGCCATGTACCAGCCCCTGCTGATGTGCCTGGCTCAGGCTGCTGCAAAGCCGCGCGGCGCAATGAAGACATTCAGCCAGGGTGCCCGCCGGCTGACAGAGAACATCGGCCAGCGTGCGATAACCGAATCCGCGATAAATCAACGCATAGCGACCCTGATAAAGGGTGTGTCCCAGCGGTTTTAGCGCCCAGCTTTCCGCCAGTCTGTCACGCAGTTCATATTCATTTTTTAGCCGTTGCGTGACCTGAAAGAGGGACTCTTCACTGGCGGCGGTCGCCAATACAAAAGTTTCACCGGTGGCGGCGTGGCGGCACCGGACCCACTCAATATTGCCCTCCTGCGCCAGCGGGCTGAAGACACTCTCGCCTGATAAGGTTAATTCATCGTTTTCTGCTGCGTTCAGTGCCTGTGGATTTGTACTCATTGGCGGGCAGCCCTTGAGGAGAATTCCTGTCGGATATGTTCAAACAACGTATCAATTTCGATAGGTTTTGGCAAAAAGGCAATCGCCCCCAGATTAATGGCATAGCGCAGCATATTCTCATCACCGTTGCCTGAAATGATAATCCCCGGTGGATTTTCAATGCGTTGAGTCAGGTTGATAAACAACTCGAACCCATTCATTCCCTTCAGCTGCACATCAATGATAAAAAGCGCGGCATTCGCCATCGCGGCGTCATCACTCAGCAGAGATTCGGCAGACTCGAAGGCCTCGGTCAGATAGCCCTCAGACCGGAGCAGATTGGTCAAACCACTACGTACAGAACGTTCATCATCAATGACGACAATGCGCTGCGACAGCTGCATGCTGTTTTCCTTACATAAAGCTCAGGCCTGTTTCAGGCATTTCCATAACAGGATGATTCACCTGATAGCGGGGTGGTGTCGCCGGTTTTTGAGTGCCCGACCAGCCGTTGCCGTCAGGGACCCCGTCAACGTTGTGAGGCTGGCGAATCTCCCGCTGCGTAACGGGTCGTGCCCATTGTAGGAACCTTTTTTCCTTCAGACTATTATCCTTAGGTATAACCACGACCACGCAGATTTCACCGGCTGCCACCGGTTCTTCCTCTGTAAACGGGCTTTCTGTCCGCCAGCCTTGTTCCCCGGCTGACGCCCTTCTCGTCCGCCTTCCGGCTGCTTTGCCGATCGCCCACTTGTCTGCTGCGATCACCCGCTGGCTGAAGGCCCGCCTGGTGTATCACGGTGAAACAGGACAACATCAGTTTTTTTGATTTACTTCAGCACATTTCTGGCATTTTCATCGTCCCACGTCCGGCGTAACCTGCATCACATCGAGGCAGACTGCCTTAACATTTCAAATTAACGCTGGGAAACGCACCATGAAAAACATCAAAAAAATCGCTGCAGTTATCGTTCTTTCTCTGGTTTCAACCGTCAGTTTTGCCCAGACGGTAACGGCTACCGCTGCCACGCTGGACGCCGCCGAAGCGAAAATTGCAGCCAGCGCTAAACAGGCGGGAGCCGGTTACCGCATCACTGAAGCCTACAGCGGGAATCAGGTCCATATGACGGCGCGTCTGACCCGATAACGCCTGGTTCTTTCGTGAAAAGGGCGGCCAGCAGGCAGTAGTACTCGTCAGTTGAGGTTAAATGTGCAAAGGCTGTCACGGTCAGACGTGGCAGCTTTTTTGTCTGGGCAAGCGTGCCGGAGTGCGGGCCTGAGCACCGCTGCTGCTGCCGGGCCGTCCTCGCGCCGCTGCGCGGTTCCTTCGGCTTTGACGTCGTGCCGACGAACCGTTCTGGCTCGGCGTCACGCCTCAGCGCTGCGGATAGCCCTTTCAGCAGCAGCGGCGCTCAGGCCTCCACTATCGTGCCCTTTTTAACAGCACGCACTGAAGCCTCAGAGCTGGCTGGGGCCGATCAGGGGCAGGCAATCCGCAGCGCTGAACAGAATGAGTCTGCCAGGAGAGCCCGCAGGACGCGGGCGAAAGGCGGGGCGGCACAGGATGTGCCATCCCCGGCGGTCCGTCAGGCAGAGGAATGAAGTGAAGGTACCGCGCAGCGGCGCGAGGACCTCCAGCCCCTGATCGGCACCAGACTGCGTTATCACCTGTCGCTTAACTGACAGGCATTACGGCCAGCAGGCAGCCCTTTTCGCGTTCAGCGCGGCTGAGGTCATTCATTCATTAAAAGCGGGCATCAGCCGTTTGCCGATGACGCTTTCCACCGCGATAGCGGCCTGAAGGATATCCGCATCCTGTCCCGGCGCCCCGTAGAGCGTAATGCCAAAGGGTAAACCTTCCGCATCTGCGCCTGCGGGTATCGCCACCACCGGCGCGCCCGCTTTTCCGGTACATTTTGCCGCGGCTGACAGGGGCGACAGCAAAACATCGGCCTGTGCGGACGCCAGCGCAGCCAGAATCCCGTTCTCAAGACTTAGCGCTATGTCCTGCTGGCGATCGCCTGCATATTCTGCTGAATGGATATCCGGTGCCGCCTCAGTGGCCTCCAGCAGAGACTGACCATAGGGAATGTGCGCCGGATGGGCGCTGTTCCACGCAATGATGTCGCGTAAGGAGCCGATACCACAGGGTTTTAGCGCCGTCAGCAGGCGGTTGAGGCTGGCGCGAAACTCCGTGCGAAATACGCATGAGCGAACGTGGCTAAGCTGCTCTGCGGAAGGCAGATCGCAAGGGTCGATAATCCCGGCGCCCGCCTGAGCCAGTGATTGCAGCAGATTGTCAAATGCCGCGGTGTGAGCGGGCGTCAGTACACTGTCGGCAATGAAGCGGCGCGGAATACCGATCCGCAGCCCCGCCAGCCGGATATTGCGGCGGGATTCAGAAGGAAAAGTGGCAAGCGTCGCGCTGTCATTGCTGTCCGCGCCGGCGATAGCCTGATAGATCAACTGCGCATCATCGACAGTGCGCGCCAGGGGGCCCGGCGAATCCTGACTGGGAACCAGCGGGATAAAACCGTGACGACTGACGCGACCCACCGTAGGTTTAAAACCGACGATGGCACTGTGGACTGCCGGTGTCTGAAGAGAGTTTTGTGTTTCCGAACCGATGGCAAAACCGCAAAATCCGGCGGCAACAGCAGCGGCTGATCCCACGCTGGAGCCGCCTCCCCGCCCATACCGCAAGCCCAGCGGATGGCGGACAACGCCGCCCGCCCCGCTAAATTCGGCAGGCATTGTCTCTGCAACGAAGTCTGCAAACTCCGTCATATTGGTTTTCCCCAGCAGCACCGCGCCCGCCTCGCGCAGACGTGTGACTAACGTCGCCTCATAAGGTGGAACAAACTCAGCCAGCGCACTGGCACCCGCTGAAGCTACGCTGCCGTCCAGGGTGAAGGCGTTATCTTTGATCAGATAGGGTACGCCATGCAGCGGTCCCCTTATATGTCCGGCAGCACGTTCCGCATCGGCACGCCGCGCCTCTTCCCGCGCAAGGCGGGAAAGGCTTCTGACGCAGTTAATGCCCGCGTCGCCCTGATCGTATCGTTCGATACGATCCAGATACCACTCTGTGGCCTCCAGCGCGCTGATCTCGCCCGCCGCGATAGCTTCACCAATGGCCCGTGCTGAACCTGACGCCAGCAGCGCAACTTTCTCTTTCATGACAGCCTTCCTGAATTGACGCGCGGCAGCGCTTTAAACCGGGTAAAGGCACCGCAGTGCTTTCACCGACATATTCTTATGAAACGTCTCGCAGATGGCGATCGGTCAGCGGCATCCTGTCATGAATGGCGTCAGCACTTTTCACAAATGGGTTCAGTTGAGCTCACGCGACGCAAACTTCTCCAGCGCCGGGCCATCAAGCCGGTAACGTACCCACTCGCTCAGCGGAAGCGCATCAATGCTGTGATAGAAATCTTTGGCGGATTTATCCCAGTCGAGCACATTCCACTCAATCCGGCTGCATTTCCGGCTGACAGCAAGCTGAGCAATATAGTGAAGTATGGCTTTGCCCGCTCCGCGTCCGCGATAGTCGGGCGTGAAATAGAGATCCTCCATATTCAGGCTACAGCGGCCGATCCAGGTCGAAAAGCTCATTGAAATAACGCAGTAACCCGCAACCACGCCCTCGATTTCACAGATGTAGGCTTCTGCGGTGCTGTCGGGGGCAAACAGGGTGCGTCTGATCTGATCAGCGTCCGGCACCGCCTGTAACGGCGCTTCGCTGTATACGGAGAGGCCATTGACCATGTTACAGATGGCATCCGTATCTTCCGGGCTGGCCTGTCGAATAATAACGCGCATAAATATTCTCTACTCAGTACCCTTTGATGCCCGTAAGGATAATCGCTATTCTTTAATGAATTAAGTGCAATAAAATCAATTACAGGTGAATCTGATGCATCATGTACTGCGACGTCTCGATCTGAATCTTCTGCCTGTTTTTGATGCCGTTTACCGGCACCGTTCGGTCAGGCTGGCGGCTGGTGAGCTGGCCATGAGCACCTCAGCGTTAAGTCATGCGTTAACGCGCCTGCGTGAATTTCTGAAAGATCCGCTGTTCTATCGCGAAGGACACCGGATGTGCCCCAGCGTTTTCGCGCATCAGCTGGCGCCTCATATTGCCGCATCCCTCGCCGTCCTCAATCAGCATCTCAGCCCGGTAAAGCCGTTTGAACCGCTGACCAGCACGCAATCTTTCCGGATTGCGGTTACGGATTACACCGCCTTCTGTATCTTTCCGGAACTGATTAAAGAGGTTGAAAAAAGCGCACCCGGCATAAATTTCGAACTCTGCCATCTGCCGCACAATCCTGCATTGAATGAATTACTGGCCGGTGAAGTGGACCTGGCGTTGAGTTTTAGCGAGCCGGATGATGTCAGACATCAGGATCTGGATGAGGTCGATTTGTTCAGCGATGAATTTGTGGTGATCAGTAACATCCGGCGTGTCAGCCTGACGCTGGAAGAGTATCTGGCGGCGGGTCATCTGGTGGTCACGCCGTGGAATGAAAAGAAAGGCCTGCTGGATACGCACCTTGCGCGACTGGGGCTGACGCGCCGGATCACCCTCAAAACGCCCTCAATGCTGAGCTCTCCGCATATTGTGGCGGAAAGTGAATTGCTGATGGCTATACCGTCTTATGTCGCCGGAAAAATTGCCCGATTAGCGAAGGTGAAAATATTCCCGCTGCCCTTTTTCGCCCCCGCTTTTACGGTGAAAATTTACTCCCACCAGCGTAGCGGCAAAAAATCTTCGGCCGACTGGCTGAAAAAGAATATTTTTCAGAGCATTCAGCGTCAGAATCTGACGCTTAATCACGCCCCTGCTCCTCAAATGCCGATCGGACTGCCTCAATAATCTGCCGGGCTTTTTCCTCCTCTTCAAACTGCGGGAACGCTTTTTTCAGCTTGCCGGACACCTGCCAGCCATTCTCCTTCAGCGAACGGATGATGCGGCTGGCATCCTGATCCGGCATCTCAATCACCTCTTTCAGACGCTGCTGCGCCCGCTGAAAAATCACCAGCACTCGCGCTTCGTCAGCCATTTCCGTTTGTACCGTATGCGCGATCACCCGGGCAGTGTAGAGCACCTGCTCTGTTAAGTCGGGATAGCGCCAGGCGAATCGCGCGTCGTCGTAGTCACTGAAACTGAAGTTGCTCAGCGTACCGTCCGGATAGGTGATCAGCTCACCGAAACGATAGCTGCCGGCGTAACGCCGCATCAGGCGTTTTGAAAAAACGTCCAGCGTGCGATCGTAGCCTGCACGGAAATCCAGTGAACTGGTGATGGTGGCGGAAACCGGCAGAATGACGCCGTCCGGTACGGCCCGATCGCGAATCAGCGTATCGTTGATTAAAAACCGGTGGATACGGCCATTGCCGTCGCGCATCGGGTGGATATAGACAAAACCAAAGGCGATAACGCCGGCACGCGCCAGCGGTTCAGCGCCGCGCGTGGCCTGTTCAAAAGCGTTCAGACCCTGCATAAAACGCGGAACGTCGGTGTAGTGCGGCGCAATGTAATGAACGATATCTTCCCGCATCGTTGCCTGTCCGACAAACACCGGCGAGCGGCGCAGTCCCAGCCCCAGCGCGTCGTGACCCAGAATGCCTTTCTGTAAGGTGTGCAGGCTGGCCTCACTGAGCGGATCGTCAAGCTGGCCGCAATATTGCGCAATCACATGCGCAAAGCGCTGAATGCGATCGGCCTGGCTGGCCTCTTTCTCAATCAGAAAACTGGCGCGTGATTCCTTAAACGTTAGCCAGTTGGCGGTACGCATCAGGGTATCGGCGCCAAATGCGTTATCCAGTTCGGCAAGTGCCTGCCGGAGATCAAATGCCAGCGCCTGTTCTGTCACGGCGGTCCGTCGCACGATGGGGCAGAAATCGACGCTGCCCGGCAGATTGTCATTGATACGCCAGCGTTTCGATCGCTTTATGCCGGTGCGCGTCAGGTAGGCTTTAGCCGAAATCGCATCCACATAGCCGCCGTTGGTCACATCCGGCACCGCCAGCGTCTCGCCGGTCAGCCACTCATAGAAAAAACCGGCACGGCGGGCATATTGGCCGTAAGGTTCACGGCGGCACCAGTTTTCCAGCGGCTCAGGGCCGGTGGTGGCAAACAGACGGGCCAGAAACTCCAGATGGAGCTCTTCATATTTGAGGCCAAAAGCGAAGTGACCGGCAAAATCGTCTTCCGGGCGATAGCTGGGCGGATAGCGGTTCTCTATCTGGCCCTGACTCTCATGGCGGGATCGCACCGTGCCGATGGCCGATTCAACACGCAGCGGTTGCGCCAGCTCGATAGCATAACGTTCTGATAGCGCCTTAAAACCGACCAGCATGGTTAAATCCTTTATCTTACGACTGAAAATAATAATAAAAGAGAGATTTAACACGGAAACGATAACTTCGCCAGTCAGAGAGGTTAACGGCTGCCTGAAAAGGGTAATAAAAAGAGGTCTGGCGGTGAAAATGCTAATAAGGAAGGAGCCATCAGAACCGGGCAGTTTTCACAAAGCCCTGTTTCTGACTAAAAACGCTGCGGAAAAGTGGGAAGTATGAATAAAACATGATGACCAGGATGATGAAACCCTTCCCCGCAGATGACCTGCGGAAAAGGGCTGACTATTCAGCTTAAAACGTTTCCCAGCCCGCTTCACTGGCAGGCTGTAATCGGGCAGTGAAAGCCGGCGGACTGGCTTTCACCGGCTGTGGCCGTTCAGTAGCGTGCTGCCCATCCGCAGCGACGCGGAATACGGCCACGGTCTGCTCAAGCTGGATCGCCTGGTCTTCCAGCGAGCTGGCCGCTGCGGAGGACTCTTCAACCAGCGCGGCGTTCTGCTGAGTCGTGGTATCCATTTCAGACATCGCCTGGGAAATCTGGGAAATGCCCCGGTTCTGCTCATCGGAAGCGGCTGCTATTTCGCCCATGATCTCTTTTACCTGACTCACCGAACGTACGATTTCATCCATCGTGTTACCGGCACGGTTAACCAGCACGGAACCACTGGTCACGCGGTTCACAGAATCACCGATCAGCGTCTCAATCTCTTTGGCCGCCACCGCGCTGCGCTGAGCAAGATTACGCACTTCGCCAGCCACTACCGCGAAGCCACGTCCCTGTTCGCCTGCACGGGCGGCTTCCACCGCGGCGTTCAGCGCCAGGATATTGGTCTGAAACGAGATGCTGTTAATGACCGTAATAATCTCGCCTATTTTGCCTGAACTGCTGCTGATCCCATCCATCGTAGCGATAACATCACGAATAATCTCTCCTCCGCGGCCCGCATTCACCGAGGCTTCGGTGGCCAGCTGGCTGGCATGATGCGCGTTTTCAGCATTCTGTTTCACCGTGGAGGTCAGCTGTTCCATACTCGCCGCGGTTTCGACTACCGCCGCGGACTGCTGTTCGGTGCGTGAAGAGAGATCGGTATTGCCGGCCGAGATTTCCGAAGAGGCGCGGGCCACACTGCTGACGCCGCTTCTGACGCTGACAATGATGTTTTTCAGGCTCTGATTCATGCTATCTATGGCCTGCATCAGCTGCCCTATTTCATCACCCCGACGGGTCGCCAGCGAAACGGTCAGATCGCCCTGCGCAATGCGTAACGCAGCGGCCAGCATGGTTTTAAGAGGTTGAGTGATCGCGCGCGTGATCTTCCAGGCGATAAACAGGCTCAGAAGAACAGACAGCAGAGCCGCAAAGGCGATCCGCATCTCAGCAACTTTGATAAAACCGGCTGAGAGCAGAGACTGGTAGGCAAAAATATCCCCGACCGAAGCGTTCAGCTGTTCAGCCGCCTGGGTCAGGGCCAGCGACGCGGCTTGTTCTTTCTCAAAATCGGCAGCGTAAGCTGACAGCGCCTGAACGTAGTGCTGACTGTCGCTGATGACGGCGGCGATAGCGGTCTGTTGCTCAGTGCTTAAAATGGAGAGCAACTGCGCGGCCTGTTGATCAATGGCGCTGAACCGCGTGAGCAAATCCTGCTTTTGCGTTTCATCCGGCTGAGCAACAAAGCGATCAACATTAAAAGCCGCTTCTTTCACTGCGGACGCCAGCTGCAAAACGGGCAGTGCGGCTTCCGGCAGCGTGGCCAGAGGGCTCTGTTCCAGATTATGCGCCTGGGTAAACAGGTTAGCTGACAGCATCGCGTCACGGGCTTTTGCCCGCACACCGGAAACCTGAATAAAGGCCTGACGCGATGACTGATAATTATTTAATTTCTCGCCCATCGCGCTGATTTTCGCCTCACCGTCAGCATCCCATTTAAAAGCCGATAGCTTTTTGTAGTGAGCGAACAGTTCGTTAATCGCCTGGACATTCAGCTCTGCATATTTTTGTTCTTTGGTGTACTGATAGAGCGTGCGATTGAGTCGGGCATTACTCAGGGTATTCACCATCTCCACGGTGACAGAACGGCGCGCTGAGTTATCTTTGATGTTGTTAAAACAACCAAAGGCAAGCAGTGCAATCACCAGTGATGCGGCAATCACAACAGCAAAACCGGCCCCCAGCTTTTTGCCCATTTTTATATCAGAGATTTTATATGCGAGGCCCATAAGGTTTACCTTTCATAAGAGGATGTATTGAGAAAAAAGAAAAAAGGTGCAGCAATGGGTTAAAAGAAGCCCTGTTGCAGTTATCGGCCAGCGCGGCCTAACCTTTAAATTCATTTAACAGTAACAGCGCGGGCAAAAAGGAGGGAACGGTGCGGAACGGTTTCTGCTGCTGAACGGCACTGCCCCAAACGCAGGTCATAAAGGTGGATATTATCACCGGGGAAAAAGTCAGTCCTCTACCGAATGGTGGCGCGGCACGACATCGGACAGGGCGAGTCACCGGTTGATCTGATCAGCCAACCGCAACAAAAACGCGAGCGGAGTCGCAAAAGCACCGGTGCTGGACGCACAACAGATTACGCGTTTTTGATATTAATCATTAAGCACGCTAATTATTATGACTGATTCAGGCAGGATTTTCTGTCGGATACCCGTCCGGGCCTGCGGTGCGACACTGGCACACCGCTCATCGCCAGGCACTGACGTGGGACTGGCGAAGCGGACCGGAGCAGGCTGAACGGTAAACCGGCCATCTTCAGCAGGAGGTTATTCTTCGATTACGGCAAGCGCCGCAGAAGAAGGCTGGGCTGGTGACGCATTAATGGCGTCATCGCCAGTTACAGGCAGACTGGGTATGAGGCTGATAGCTGCACGCCGCAACCGGACTGCTGGCGATGTCAGGGCTTACGTGCGATACAGAGCACCCCGATGATGATAACGGCTATGCCCGCCAGCCCGCGCCAGCTGAAAGACTCATGGAAAAAGGGCAGGCCAACGGCAGCCAGCCACACCAGTACATAACTCAGACTCAGCAGTGGATAAACCCGGTTAAGCGGAAAATGATGAAGCGCCTGAATCCAGCACAACATCGACAATCCGTAGGCGCCGAGTCCGGTCAGCAGCAGCAGCGCGGGAAGCAGAGCAAAAGAGGACGCCGCTGCGGCCAGCGCAGTCAGCTCAGGCAGTTGCGGCATCGCCCAGCGCATCATCAACTGTGCCATCGACACCAGTAACACGCTGCCCGCCACCCAGCCGTAGCCTTTCATCGCTGACTGCCCATCAGCATCACCCCAGCCACGACCAGCAGCGTGCCGCAGATCTGGCGCAGCGTTAAGCGCTCACGCCAGAGTATCCGCGCCGCCAGCGCCACAAAGATAAAATTGAGGCTCAGCATCGGATAGGCCTGGCTGACCGGCACCCGCTGCAGCACCACCAGCCAGAGCACCATCGCGATACCCAGCAACAGCACGCTGCCCGCGATCCAGCCAGAGGCCACCCGTCGGGAACCGCTTACGCGGGTTGCCTGTTTCTGGCACAGCTGGGCGCTGCAGCTGAGCAGGCTGACCAGCACGATCAGCACGATCATCACCGCGTCTGGCCATAATAGAGGCTGACCAGCCTGCCCTGGCGATAAACCGCGTCCGGCATCGGCACCTGCGCGCCGATATCGCTGTGTACCGAGTCGACCAGCAGCAACAGCGAGACGCTTCCCGTGCGGCGATGCGCCGCGAGCCAGCCACGGAATGCCGCCTGAGTGACGAAGCGGGATTGTGCGTCAGGATAGCTCAGGCCATATTCCAGCTCGCCTTTCTCATCATAAAATCCGATATCACTGCGGCGCAGGTGCCAGGCGACCGCCGAGGCGACGCCGGGATTATCCGCCAGAATATAGCGGCTGGTCGCCAGCCGATCGCTGATTGCTGCCACAAAATGCTGTGGCTGTTTGGCATCCCGTATCTTCTGCGGGATCACCTGCCCGACCACCAGCGCCACCATCAACGGACAGAGCGCTGCAGCCTGCCAGCGATGGCTGGCATAGCGGAGGCTGTAGAGGCCGATCAGCGACCAGCTGATGAATGCCAGCGCCGCCAGCGCCAGCTTGCTGTATTCACTGCGGGCAAACAGCGGATGGTGTGTCAGGCTCCACGGGGCCAGCACCAGCAGCAAAACAGCCAGCATCAGCGCGCCATACAGCACATTCAGCCAGCCATTGATTTTCAGCGCCCGTCCGGCCCGCTGCGCGGCGCTCAGACCGTAGTGCGCCATCAGCAGCGACAGCGGGACAAAACAGGGCAGGATGTAGGTCGGCAGCTTGCCTTTTGCCAGGCTAAAGAACAGCAGCGGCATCACCGTCCAGCTCAGCAGATAACGTGCGCCCGCCTGATGCTGACGTTCGCGCCAGCCCGTTATCAGCGCGCCCGGCAGCAGTCCCAGCCAGGGCAACGTCCCCAGCAGCAACACCGGCAGGTAATACCAGAACGGCGCTTTGTGTTGCGCATTGGGTTCGGCGAAACGCTGAATGTGCTCCACCCAGAAGAAGTAGTGCCAGAAATCGGGTGCCTGATGGGCAACGGCCAGCGCCCAGGGGGCGCTGATCGCCGCCGCTGCCAGCACCGCCAGCGGCCCATAAATCAGTAATTCTTTAAGTCGCTGGTGCCAGATCGCCCACGGCAGAATCGCCAGCACCGGTACCGCCAGCGCCAGAAACCCTTTGGTCATCAATCCCATGCCGCAGGCGAGGCCGAGCAGCAGATAACCGGCAAGGCGACCGGAGCGCGCAACAGATTGCGTTGCCAGCCAGTAGCTGCACATCGCTGCCGCCAGCCAGAGCATTAACATCGGATCGAGCGCCGCATAAGTGCCGACACCGTAAACCAGCAGCGAACTGAGGAAGATGATCGCGCCCATTGCCGCCGTCCGCGCCGAGCAAAACAGCCGTTTACCCAGCCAGTAAATCAGCACCGCGGTCAGCGTAGTGGCGATCACCGAACCGGCCCGCACGCCAAAAAGAGTATGGCCAAACAGCCACTGGCACAGCGTGTTGATCCAGTAACCTGCCACCGGTTTTTCAAAATAGCGCAGGCCGAAAAAGTGCGGCACTACCCAGTTACCGCTTGCCAGCATCTCGCGGCTGATCTCGGCGTAGCGGGTCTCGTCCGGCTGCCAGAGATCGCGGAACATCGGCGGGATCAGGTAATAGAGAGCAAAAAGGCTGACAAAAACCAGCCATCGGGTGGTTATACGCATCGGGCTATTTCACCTCATCAATCCGTTTCTGACAGCCCAGCCACCCTTCCCGTCCGGCAATCTCGCCCCTGACCACTTTGCCTACCGGCAGGGTGGAGAGATCGGCGGGCAGCAGCGCGCTTAACGGACAAAATTCAATGCCGTTGCGCCGGGCACAGGTCAGCAGCGTGGCAAAGTCCTGATAGCCGACAATGCCTTCCACTTCGGCATGAATGGTGTAAACCGGCGTTCCGCCAGCGGCCAGCATCTGATCAAGAATATAGCCGTTGAACCCATTGGCGCTGACCTGCCGACCCACCACTTCATCCCAGGTCGGCAGCGTGACCGGTATCTGTACTGTGCCAGTCTGCCCGTCAGGCAGCAGCGGCAGGAAAGGTTCGCTGCCGCGGCAATCACTGTTGTAGTGAAAACCAAAGTTCTGCTTAGCGGCCATCACCCGGCCATCGGCACGCCAGCCTGCGACAGCCGAGCAGCTGATGGGATGACCGAGAATGTCGCTTAGCGTCTCGCTGCCGCGCGCAATCTGTTCGATCAGCTTCTCTTCCGGCCAGACGCCAGCCCAGGTTTGCCAGGCAAAATGGTCCCAGGCGTGCAGCCCCACCTCATGCTGGCGGGCGGTCTCCTGCATAATGCGACTCAGACCGCGACCAATCGGCTTCCCTGGCCAGGCGGTGCCGGCCAGCAGGATGTCCCAGCCGTAGAGCGAGGCGGCGCGCGAGCGCATCATCTTCCACAGAAAAGCCGGCTTGATCAGACGCCACAGATGGCGTCCCATGTTGTCTGGCCCGACGCTGAAGAAAAAACTGGCGCGTATGGCATGCTGCCTGAATAGCGTCAGCAGCGCAGGCACGCCCTGCTGCGTGCCGCGCCAGGTATCCACGTCAATCCGCAGACCCACCTTTTTCATTGATGCTCAGCCTGCTGCTCAAGGGTACGCAGGAAGAAGTCGAGCGTATTATCGATGGTGGTATCCATGGTTACGGTCGGCGTCCAGCCCAGCAGCCGGCGCGCATTACGGATCGCCGGTTTGCGGTGTTCCACATCCTGATAGCCTTTGCCGTAATAGCTGCTGCTCTCCACCTCACGGAAACCGGCAAACGGTGGGAACTGATGACGCAATGGGTGACGTTCAAAGCTAGCCAGCAGCTGCTCTGCCAGCTCTTTGATACTGGCTTCGTTCTCCGGGTTGCCAATGTTGATGATCTGGCCGTCGCAGTTCTGCTGCTTGTTTTCAATAATCCGGAACAGCGCCTCTACCCCATCCTGAATGTCAGTGAAGCAGCGCTTCTGCCTGCCGCCATCAATCAGCTTGATTGGCGATCCCTCCACCAGATTAAGAATCAGCTGCGTGATGGCGCGCGAACTGCCGATGCGCGCCGCATTAAGGTTGTCCAGCCGCGGGCCCATCCAGTTAAATGGACGGAACAGGGTAAAACGCAGCCCCTCTTTTTCGCCATAGGCCCAGATCACCCGATCCAGCAGCTGTTTGGATACCGAGTAGATCCAGCGCTGCTTATTGATCGGTCCGACCACCAGATTAGAACCGTCCTCATCGAAGCTGGCATCAGTACACATGCCGTACACTTCCGAGGTCGAAGGGAAAATGATGCGCTTCTGATACTTCACGCAGTCGCGAATGATTTTGAGGTTCTCCTCGAAATCGAGTTCAAATACCCGCAACGGATTACGGGTGTATTCGATCGGTGTCGCAATCGCCACCAGCGGCAGGATGACATCACATTTTTTAATGTGATACTCAATCCATTCGGAGTGGATAGCGATATCACCTTCAACGAAATGGAAGCGCGGCTGATCCAGAAAACGGCTGATGGCGTCGGAACTGATATCCAGACCATAAACCTCGAAATGGTCATCCTGTAACAGCCGCTCGGTGAGGTGGTTACCGATAAAGCCGTTTACGCCGAGGATCAGCACCCGGGTACGGCGCTGCAGGACGGACTGCGGTTGCGAGTAAAGCAGCGCGCCCGGCACCATGCCTAAACTCTGTGCCAGCTGGCTGCCGTTCATGTAAACACCGTGCTCAGACTGTCCGGTCTGAATCTCCAGCGCCCCGTCGCCACAGGCGATCAGGAAAGGCTGTTTCGACAGCACGGTACCGGGCTTCGCCGCGTGTTGCTGCGGATGAACCCGGCTCTTCCAGACGATAAATTTGACCGAGCCGGCAAAGGCAAAAGCACCCGGCCAGGGATCGGTGACCGCTCTGACCAGATTGTGAATCGCCTGCGCCGGCTGATGCCAGTCAATACGACCATCTTCAGCGGTGCGCCGCCCCACCCGGCTTGCCTGGCTTTCATCCTGCGGCCATTCGCTGATCTGACCGCGGCGCAGATTGGGCAGCAGATCGTTCAGCAGTTGCTCCGCCGCCGCCGACAGTTTGCGGTGCAGCGTCAGCGCCGTGTCCTGATCCTCAATCGCCACCCGCTGCTGCGCCAGGATATTGCCAGCATCGGCCCGTTTCACCATCCGGTGCAGCGTAACGCCGGTTTCGCGCTCACCATTAATTAACGCCCAGTTGAGCGGTGCCCGGCCACGGTATCGGGGCAGCAGCGATCCGTGCAGATTAAAGGCGCCATGCCGGGCGCACGCCAGGATCTCATCGCTCAGCAGATGCCGGTAGTAGAACGAAAAAATCATGTCGGGCGCCATGGTGCGGATCCGGTCGAGCCAGATCGGGTGATTCGCCTCGTCCGGGGCATAGACCGGGATACCATGCTCAGCCGCCAGCCGCGCCACCGAACCGAAAAAGTGATTTTCGGTCGCCTCATCGTTGTGGGTAAAAATGGCGGTGATTTCATAACCTGCGTTCAGCAACGCAGTGATGCCAACACAGCCCATGTCGTGATAGGCGAAAACGAGGGTCTTCATAATGAACTTTCCTGTACTGATGGCTGTACTGAAGGCTCTTCAGGAGCCTTAACAACGCGTTGAACGAAATAGCGCGGACGCGCACGAACATCGTTATAAATCCGCCCGATATACTCACCGAGCAGGCCCATACCCACGAACTGCGCACCGATAAACATGAACAGCACGGCGAATAACACGAACACGCCGTCACCTGCCCAGGCGGCACCGAAGAAGAGACGCAGCACGATTAACACCAGGGAGAAGCCGAAGCCGGTGAGCGCAATGACGCTACCGACGACGCTGAGCCAGCGCAGCGGTGTGGTGGTCAGGCAGGTCACCAGGTCATACATCAGGTTAATCAGCCGCATAAAGCTGTATTTCGAGTCACCGAAGGCCCGTTCGGCATGGATCACCGGCAGCTCGATGGTGTGGCGGGCAAAGGTATTCGCCAGAATGGGAATGAAGGTGCTGCGCTCGTGGCAGTTGAGCATCGCATCGACAATATGCCGACGGTAGGCGCGCAACATGCAGCCGTAATCGCCCATCGCTTTACCGGTGACCCGCTGAATCAGCCGGTTCAGCGTGCGGGACGCCTGACGACGGAACCAGCTATCCTGCCGCTGTTGCCGTACCGTGCCGACCACGTCATAGCCCTGACGCGCGGCCTCAACCAGTCGGGGGATCTCCTCCGGCGGGTTTTGCAGATCGGCATCGAGCGTCACAATTAAATCGCCACGAACGTGGCTGAAGCCGGCCATGATGGCGGAATGCTGACCATAGTTACGGTTTAGCAGCACCCCAATCACCGGGCTGCCCGCAACGGCGGCGGCCTGTTCGATTATCTCCGCTGAGCGATCGCTGCTGCCGTCATCGACTAACAGGAGTTCATACGCTACTCCCAGCGGATCACAGGCTGCACGGGTGCGGCGAATCAGTTCTGGCAGACTCTCCTGCTCGTTGTAGACCGGAATCACCACGGAGAGCAGGTTGATGGGTTTAACGTCGCGCATCTCAGGCCTCCACAATCTCATGTAACGCCTGAATGACGCGATCCACATCCTGATCCGTCATCGACGGGAACAGCGGAATGGAACACATTTGCTGGCTGTTACGTTCGCTGGCGGGCAGTTGCAGCTGCGGGAAGCGCTCACGATAATATTTGTGGGTGTGAGCAGCGCGGAAATGCAGCCCGCTGCCAATCTCCCGCGCTTTCAGGGCCTGCATAAAGGCATCACGCGACAGACCGCAGCGCTGCTCATCAATGCGCAGAATAAACAGATGCCACGCGTGCTGATGAGGCCAGGCGGGCAGCGACAGCGGCGTGAACGGCAGTGACCGGAGTGCATCGAGATAACGCCGGGCTATCTCACCGCGTCGCGCAATAAACCCTGGCAGTTTTTTTAACTGCACCAGCGCAATCGCGGCGCTGATGTCAGGCAGGTTGTATTTAAAGCCCGGCATCATCACTTCAGCCTGTGGCTGGCGGCCGTGGGTCTGGCGATCAAAGGCATCCACCGCCAGCCCGTGAAACTTCAGGCTGCGAATGCGATCGGCCAGTGCGGCATCGTCCGTCACCACCAGTCCTCCTTCCGCACAGGTGATATTTTTGATGGCGTGGAAAGAAAAAATCGCGGTGCCTTCGCGCCCGACATGCTGTCCCTGATAGGTTGTGCCGACCGCATGTGCCGCATCTTCAATCACCGCGATACCGTGCTGGCGAGCCAGCTGGTAAATCGGTGCCAGATCAACCGGTACACCGGCATAGTGCACCGGGATGATGGCGCGGGTACGTGGCGTGATGGCGCGGGCAATCTGCTCCGGCATCACCATCAGATGATCCGGGTCCACATCAATCATCACCGGGGTCGCGCCGAGCAGCGTGATCAAATTCAGGGTAGAAACCCAGGTCATGGAGGGCGTAATCACCTCGTCGCCGGGCTGGATGCCCAGCGCCATCAGCGTGACGTGCATTCCCGCCGTCGCCGAGCTGACTGCGATCGCCTGCTGATTGCCGGTCAGCTGGATAAATGCCTGCTCCAGTTCGGCGCATTTCGCGCCGGTGGTAATCCAGCCAGAGTCGAAAACCGCTTTTACGGCGGCCAGTTCCTCATCACCAAACGCCGGGCGGGAAAAAGGCAAAAAGGCCATAGTGAAACTCCTGCAGCTCTAAACAATAAACAGGCACACAAGGTTAATCGTGCGCAACCCCAGTAATCGCGAGGAAATAGCGAATCTCCCGCCGGCACCCTTTCCAAAGAGAGCGTATTGTTCTTCTTAAGAAATTTAAAACATCAGACGGGTGATACACGCTAACGCACAAAAGTTAACTGAACATTAAATGAAGCCGGTTAAATTAAATAAAATAAATAAAACTTCATTTAATCATTTTCAAAAAAGTTCACTTATTTAATATTAATAATCATGTCAATTACCACTCTCTTCACTTTATTGATAATACGTTTATAATCGATGAAGATCAGGAGGTTCTCATGGCTTTGCCATCAATCTGAAGCAATAGTCCGGGCTAAGATAAAAACATTATTTTTCATGATGATAAAAATAAATCAGGCTTGAGATCGGCATGGAATAGCTATGTGACGGGCACGAAATAATAATTTGAATATAAATATTATCAGCTTAAGGTTTTCTTAATATTAGTCAGATCTGTTTATTCACGTCCTGACCGCGCATTGAGATCCCTTTTGTTGCTTTCAGGTCAGGACCCGGCGGGCCAGCAGTTTCAATTGGGAAGAAAATGCGGTTTTCGCTCAGGGATGGTTCCCGGCAACAAGGCTATTTTCACCGCCCCTGTTTACCGCGGATCGGGTTTATCCAGCGAAGAGTAAACCTGGTCAGGTTTTAAAATGAATAGATTCAGTCCGACAGACGTTAACACCTTATCTGCACGTAAAAGAGAGCCATCTGATGATCCGTACCGCCTGTCTGTTAAGCCTGAGCTGTTTCTTTAGCGCGTCGATTCATGCCGCGCCGATCACCTACGCCATCGCCACCGAAAAAACCGCCATCGGGCTCTCCTGGCGCGCCTTTGGCCACAGCTTTTCACAGGCGCATCTTGAGGGTGTAACCGGTACCGTGACGCTGAACCCTGAACAGGACAGGGATGATCATGTTGAGGTGAATATTCCCGTCAACACGCTGGTCGCCTCTAATGCGTTATTAACCTGGCAGCTAAAAAGTGACCAGTTTTTTGATGCGCAGCACTATCCCGGCATCCGCTTTGTCAGCAGCCGGGTTGCCACGCTGGGGGCAGGAGAATACCGCATCTTTGGCGTCCTGACGGTGAAAGATGTCAGCCGTCCGGTGGTGATGCTGGCGACACTGGAGGGAGGAGAGCCGCTCACGTCTTCAGCGCAGTCGCTGACGCTGCATGCGACCACCGCCATATCCCGCACCGCCTTCCGGGTTGATCGGCTGGTCGGGATAGTCGATGACCGCGTTGCTATTGCCCTCACCATTACTGCTAAGACGAAACCCCCGCTGTAAGCGCCGTCCGGCCAGCTTCGGCGATTGTGGTCAGTTGCGCTGGCGGATTGCGACCGATCAGCACAAACTGATGTCCCTGATTTGGCGGCAGCGATTCAGGCGGGCGGCACGGGATATGCCAGAGAGTGAGCAGGTCTGTTCACGCGCGTGCGGCAGACGAAAAACGCACAGCGCGTGAGTGACCGGCAGGCTGAGCGTCCGGCCGGTCCGGATCATAGCGACACTTTTTCAACCGCACAGAAGCGGTGCTCTGCCAGCGAGATCACCGCCGCTTCCGCGATCGCCTGGGCTTTCAGACCATCTTCCAGTCCCGGCAGATCGCTAACCGTCTCACCGTTGAGTGAACGGACAAAGGCATCCAGCTGCGCGTAGTAGGTGGCCTGCACCCGGCTGAACCAGTCGGGCAACAGCCCGGGCTGCGCGATCTGCGCGTTCTGATAACAGGTCACGCCGCGCTGCTGCTGACTCTCAGACACCAGCATCCCGCCCGCGCCCATCACGCTGATGCGTTCATCATAGCCATAGCCGGTACGGCGAGCGTTATCCAGCTGCGCCAGGCCGCCGCGTTGCAGCCGCAGCAGCAGCGTGCTGGTGTCCACGTCGGCAAAATCGCGGATGGCGGGCAGTGCCAGCGCCGCACCCATAGCCGCCACTTCCGTCACCTCGTCATCGGTGAGCCAGCGTAGCAGGTCAAAAAAGTGGATTGCCTGATCGCGCATCTGTCCTCCTGAAGCCTGTAAATAGGCGAGCGGCGGCATCTCAGAAGAACGGCAGACCATCTGAATAAGCTCAGCTGCACCGATCCGGCCCTCCCGGAGCTGCTGCCTGAGCTGCTGATGGCTGACGTCAAAGCGGCGATTAAAGCCAACCGTCACCGGCACATTGAAGGGTAAAACCCGGTCCACCACCCGGCATGCGCGTTCCAGAGAGAGATCGATAGGTTTCTCACAGTAGATCGCTTTGCCGGCACGCGCCGCCGTCTCCAGCAGATCGGCGTGGGTAGGCGTGGCGCTGGCGATTAACACCATATCGATGCTGTCATCATTGAACACCTGGCTGGCTGACGCGGCGCAGGCGGCAAAACGCGCAGCAAACGCGGCGGCGCGTGCGCTATCCGTATCAGCGACTGAGACCAGTTCTGTTGCAGGATGCGCCTGCAGATTGGCGGCATGTACCTCACCGATAAAGCCACAGCCGATCAGAGCAACGCGTTGCTTTTTATTCATTTATTTGAACTCCATCATAATCCAGCGGAAAGCGGCCTTTGCAGGATAACCTTGCTGGTTACACTGACCCCATCGCGTTTTTGAGGTGTTTACCTCAGGGGAAAAAACC
>NZ_CP090210.1 GCF_021397715.1 Pantoea agglomerans
ATGTCAGACATCAAAACATATCCTGTCTGCTTCACGGGACAGTTAAAAAGCGTTGAGTGTGATGCCTCATTTCAGAAGGATCAGGCAGAGACATTCAAACACTACATTCGGTTTGCACGACAGAACAAAGCAACGACGCTGATTACCTGCCAGTGCATGAAGGACGGCGAAGGCGAAAACCGCCGCCGCCTTAAAGCCTGCTATTCCTCCACGCATGATAATTACTGGCTGGCTCGCTGGTCCTACAGTGGTTCAGAACACGCACCGGACTGTCGTTTCTATTCTGTATGGGCAGATGAAAAGCAGGGTGAGATTTACACCTCAGACGTAGTAAAGGCCGTCTCTCCAGGTCATTTCCGTATCAAATTACCTACCGGGCTACAAAAAAAAGCGGCTACGGAGCGCGATGCGACGGCGCAGCCAACAGATACAAGAGCAGAAGGAAAACGCAAACGACAGCCAGCTATGCGTCTTCTTGGCCTGCTTCACTTCATGTGGGAACAGGCAGAAATTAATCACTGGCATCCTAATTTTGACAAGCGTACCCGCGATAATGCCTGGGCTGCATGGCGCCTGAAGCAGGTTGCAGAAAAAATCAGCATTGGGAAAACTCTTCTGAAATCTGTTCTGGTCATAATGGCGCGACCAGGTACGCAGGAGATCAGGAACAACTGGGCAACGATTGATGCGGCAGCTGCGTCAAACAAGCGTCTCGTAATGATTACCAGCCTGAAGTCATGCAAAACTGAGGAAGAGGGCTGCCTGAACGGCACGCTTCCGCTCGCTGAGGCGGCGGGCTTTCCGTCTCTTGATGTGCCGGCAGATTTGATCAGCCGGCTTAACCGGAGCTTTTCTCGCGAGCTGGGCGACTGGCGCCGCGGGCAAAAAGTTATGCTGATAGCTGAAACCGATCCGCCGGTAAAAAAATTCAGGCAGCGTGACGGCAAACCTGTTCCCTACAACACCTGTACCGTCATTGATGCGGCGCTGATGACAGTCAGCCCCAGATTTATTCCTCTCGATTCGTCATGGGAAGGTGTCATTGAGGAAAAACTCTGGCAGGAAAAACGTCATTTCATTAAGCCTTTGCGCTATGACGGTGAGGCAGACGTGTTTCCTGATTTCCTGCTGAAAGACGTGCCTGGCCGGGAGATCGTGCCGCTTGAGGTATTCGGCATGAACACACCAGATTACCTGGAACGTAAAGCTGTGAAGCTTGAGCATTATCGCGAAGAGTACGGGGAGGGTAACTGGTGGAGCTGGGATGCGCATAAAGCTGATGCCTTAAGTAACATTCCAGCGTTTCCGGTTAAAGGTTAAAAAGCCTATTTATCAGCTTCCGGCTTTGCATAAACAGGATCATTCCCGCGAGGGAACTGCAGTGCAGCATTCCTGTAAAAAGTCAGTCGTTCACGGAAGTATTCGCGCCACTGTTCTGGCTGCTGACGTTCAACTTCAGCAGCCAGCACCGGCATATTCATGCGCTCTTTATATGCAACGCCGGAAGCAGCCAGATCAATATTGACCCGTTCACGCTCCTCGGTCGATCGCCGGGCTATATTGTTCTCGCTGCGTTCAGTCATCATTTAGTTCCTTTTGCATTTTACCTGTGAGCACACACGTTACTTTACTCGCAAAGTTTCGCTCAGGCAGGTGGTGTAACGTGGAGAAAGCATTTCGCGTTTCATTTTCCATACGTTGTCTGTTCCCTGTCCTGCAAACCACACCTTACCCAGCCCCGAACGGTTTATCTGATCTACAGCAGACATCAGAGCATCCGCGTTTGCGCGCGGCAGCTGCTGACTAAACATATCCAGCTGTGCGACACCTGACTGGTAAAAATCTCCCAGGGTGACGCCCGCTTTTGCGTACCGGTAACCGTCGCGCCATATTGCGTCGAGAGCACGTAATGCCAGGCCGATAATATCCCGGGTGTCACTGGTTGGATATTCGCACGTCATAGCCGCTGAGTTGGCATACTGTGGTTCGTTTCCGTATCGCCCTGTATTGACTGACACACTGACGTGCTGACACTTTGAGCCCTGCTCTCTGAGCTTTTCACTGGCACGCGTGGCGTGCGTTACGACAGCCTGCTGCAGGTCTTCGATACTGGTTACACGCTGTCCGAAACTGCGGCTCACAACAATCTGCTGCTTTGGCGGAGGGGCATCTTCAAGAGCCAGACAGGATTCACCGTTAAGTTCGCGAACCGTACGCTCAACTATCACATCGAAGCTTTTCCGAATCATGCTGATGTTACTGTCAGCCAGCTGGAGCGCTGTACTAATCCCCATCGTATGCAGTCGCTTACTCAGCCTGCCACCAATTCCCCAGATGTCATCGACGCTTACCAGTGCGAGTAATTTTCTCTGGCGATCCGGGCTGGTTAAATCGACGATACCTCCTGTTCGCGTCCATTTTTTAGCAGCAAAATTTGCCAGCTTGGCCAGCGTCTTGGATGGACCAAATCCTACGCCAATCGTTAGCCCGATCTCTTTCTTTATCCGATCACGCATTTGCCGCCCGAATTCTTCCAGGGGCATGTACGCGGCGATACCGCTGACATCCAGAAATGACTCATCTATTGAGTAAATCTCTTGTCCAGGCGCCATTTCACCCAGGATGGCCATCATTCTGGCGGACATGTCGCCATATAAAGCGTAGTTAGAGCTGAAGATATGAACGCCATTCTCCCGAAAGTAGCGCTCATTTTTAAACAGCGGGGCACCCATTTTGATACCCATGCGCTTGGCTTCTGCAGAACGGGCAATCACGCAGCCATCATTATTTGACACTACGCATATGGGTTTACCGCGCAAATCGGGTCGAAACACCGTTTCGCAGGACGCGTAGAAATTATTGGCATCGGCCAGTGCGAACATTTTTTTAACTCCGGCTGTTCTCGCTCATTACAGCTTATACACCCCATAGCTTATCTGGTTCATTCACCTGGCGGATGATTGAACCCCAGTCCTGCTACATCGGTAAGTGCATAGGCTACAACGCCCCAGACAGGCAGTTCCTGACTTTCATCGAGCAGAGTAATAGTCTCATCGCCTTTTAGCTCTTGCAGCGCCGGTACGGGGTTTATAAGAAGCCTGCGAAGCACGAGCTCTCCTTCAATCTCAGCGACAATGATGTGTCGGTGTTGCGGGGTGAGCGCACGATCGATGGCCAGAACTGAGCCCTGCATTATTCCTGCTTCAGGATAGCTGCTGTCGCTACGCACAAGGAAAGTAGAATGAGGAGATAGCGTGACCAGATCGCCCAGACTGAGCCGCTGTTCTGCAAAGTTTTGTGCAGGGTTTTGAAATGCCATGCGCAGCTCCTAAATAATCGAGATATGAGTTAGTTGGTTTTACAGTAACTGCCATGTAAGCCTCAAATTTTTTGTGGCTTCATGGCAGTTGAACAAGCCGGAGGCGCGTTAGAGATTTTAGGTTTCATCTTCAGAAGCTTTTTAAGGTTTTATCCACATCTCCACAGGCTAGATCCAATTAATTATCCGTATAGATCCTTATAGGACCATAAAGATCCAGGCTCGGTTAAACCCTTATGTGGCAAGGCCTGAAGAGACGATCTGATGTTTATAAACTGGAAAAAAATGTTTGTAAACGGGATAAAAATGTTTACTTACGGGAAAAGTGTGTTTATAAACGGGAAGATAAATGTTTGTAAACTGGATGCACACCTCAGCTACTCAATCAGTTTTTCAGCCTGTGGGTAAATTCTAATATGGATAGTAAAAACAAAGTCTTACATCTTAATGACGTATTGAGCGTCAGCACTACTGGCAAAAAGTTAACCCCAACCAGTAACAGTACCGTCCAGCCAGTTGCACTGATGCGCCTCGGCCTCTTCGTTCCTACTCTCAAGCGGAAAGGTGCCAATGTTGAGAGTGTCACGATAGATGCATCTAAAGAGCTGGCTGAGCTCGAACTGGCGCAGGCTGAAGGCTATTCCGATATAAGGATTTCTGGTCCCCGCTTATCGATGGAGACAGATTTCAAAGTATGGGTTGCTATCATCGTTTCCTTTAGCCGGTATGGTGAAGCTACCAATTCAATCGAGCTGCCCTTTACACAATTCGCATCATTCGCTGGCTATCCTGATAAAGAAAAAACAACTGTTCTACGTACTCGTATCTCGGAATCGTTGACACGTTTACGAGGCACAACGATCAGTCTTTCTTCAAAAAACAAAAGTAAACATACAGTTACTGGTTTACTTCAACGTGGGCAGTACGATATTGAAGCAGATACAATCAAGCTTCAGGCAGATGAATCGCTTTGGGAGCTTTACCGTATCGATAATCAGGTTTTGCTTCAGATGATTGTTCTCAGACGTCTTGCAAACAAAGGTTCTGCCCAGGCGCTTTACACTTTTATTGAAAGCTTGCCACAGAAGCCGCTACCTCTTTCCTTCACACGCATTAAGAAACGTTTGTTGCTCACCTCTGCAGATGCGCAGCAAAATCGCACCATCAAGAAGGCTATCGAAGACTTGCAGTTAACAGGTTATCTTGATGGCTCAGTGATAAAAAAAGGCAAAGAGTGGTATCTGAACATACACAGCCGCAACTCACGCTGTAAAGGCATTGAAGATATTGACTTTTTAACCGATTTCACTCAGTAGAAGCGTCTGAGGATATGTTTATAAATCGGATAAGTTAGTACGTAATCGATGACCAATCGCAGTTTTATGTTTGTAAACAGGTAATCAGCACCTCAAACACTTTAGGCATTCTCAATCCAAGCGTGCTTTATGTTTATAAACTGGTGAGCACGGCCTCTTACTGGCTGACTTAGAAAAAAGTGTTTATAAACTGGATAAACTAAGGCACACGGTTCGTTCCATTTGAGGTATCAGAGATACTTTCCCTGTTTATAAACACTTAAATGGCTTGTCATCCTTAGACTGAGATCGTGAGCTCCGATACTCATGGGGTTATCCAGTTTGCATACATCGCGCCTAACAAGCATTCCTGTTTATAAACATTCTGAGCTGCAATGATTCTCCAGTTTATAAACATCGGCATAAGAAGAGCTGCTGTAGCTCGTTTTGATGTGTTACCCGAGGAATACTTTGACAAGTAACTTAATGAAAACAGCCCATATCTACGTAACAGGCAGTGGAAACTCAGATACACGGCTCGGTTTTGCACGCGTCCTGATTGAGCAGGGTTCCCGAAAAACGCCGGTTATCTTTAACTATGAAAACACTACTTATAAGCGCAGCCAGATTCAGGGCATGATTGATGCTGTACTGCATCTCGATAGCCCTCACCATGTGGTATTCATTACCGCCTCACCGCTGGCACTGGAAAAGGCTGAAACTGGTGAGGGGCCTAATCGGGATCTTATCTACGAGCTGTATCGCGTTCTGTCTGCAAAGGACTGTACGTATGCTTTCGATTTCCGTGTAGGGAAGGGTAAAGAGATAAACAAACTGCTGTCAGCGCACAACGTTTGATTTTGACGTTTCTGGAGTCTTCAAGCTGTAAGCCCCGGAAGTGCTTCTTGCCGTATTAAACTGGCGGTTCCATCAGCTGCTCGATTGCAAAGATGAGCGCCGGTTCTGCTTCCCCGGTTCTATAAATCTGTTGTTTAAGCAAAAGCACGAGTTCACGTTTGATCTTCTCTCGGCTGATTTCCTTGCCATCCGCCGCTCTGCTCAAACAAATCATGCCGGTGAGCCTGCATGCTTTCCAGTAAGTCGATTCGATTTCGTCATCTTCAGCTTTCTGCATCAGGAAATCTCCCGCCCGTGTACCTGAAACGGCATCTTTGAGGCGAAAAAAAACCCGGTCTGGTGAACCGAGTTAATTTTCTGTACCGGGTGCGGCTGGTGACCACTGCCGGTACGGTGCTGCTTGTACCTGCTAACTGTGCTCAATATTAACGCTGATTGACGATTCGGTCAACGTTGCGGCCCGTACCGCACAGCCTTATACTCGTCGTAGTTGGCAGCGCTACGCTGTTGCAGCCTCTCAAAAGTGGGTTAAAGCTCAGTCGCGCAGAGATTTACCCCGGCCGGAAACAGGTGGTGCTGTCCGGTCTGCTTCCACCTAAAGAGTGCTGCTTGTACCTGCTAACTACCGGTGCGCGACGTAGGGGGGTAACCCAAAAGCACCTGCGCCGTGTGGCGCTCTCCTTAACAGGAGGCTGCCGAAGTGATAAGTCTGGCTACTATCCTAGTAGCGCTGAAGATAATTCACGTTACATTGCAGATTATCGTTGCCGTCAAGCAACTGACCGGACGCCCGTAAGGGCTGAAGGAACTTGAACAAAGGCAGGGGTTAACCACCCTGCCTTTTTTCGTTTCTGCGCGGTGGTTCGGCAATATCGGCTATAGATCGAACTTTACCTGTTGCAGCAAATAACCACTCCTGGCGTCCGCTTCTGGAACTAAGCAGGTCCAAAACCGTGAACTGTCCGCTATGAGCGAAAAGCGGACGTAATGTCATCGTTCGGTATCAAGCGTTACGGGTGAGCGGATTCATTTCAGCAAGCAACCCGCTTTCAACGCTCTCCAGCCCACCATGAAGCTCGCTTTACATTTCCAGGTAGGCATAACCGCTGTTTTGTAGAGTTGTTACTGTGGTCAGTGCGGAAGGCGTATGTATAACCGAACCAGCGATCCAGTCCTTTCTATAATGATGCCAGGCGATAGCCTGATCGCATATACTCACCTTAACGCCCTGGCTTTGAAGGGCCGAAATGAGCTTGAGGTTTGGATTGTCAGTGCCAAATATTTTTTGATAATAAACATTATCAAGCATCGCCGGCGTTGCTCCGCCGTTCACCGCAACGACAAAATTGAGTTTGTTTACTGGAACCCCAGCTGCCACATAGAGGTTAACCACCTGCGCAACTTTTTCCAGTGCCGGATTCGGCAATGAGGCGTTAGCTCCGGCCTTGCCCACTTTGAAAACAATTTTATTATTCAGGTCTGGAGTAGGCTGAAAGGCAGCACTGCGGTCATAGTGAATTTCGCCATAGCCTTTCACCGCTGGCGTCTCCCAAAAGCCAGCAGGTTGCTCTTTTGAAACGCTGACAGAAGAATCAGGCAGGGTATTGAATAGAAAATGATTATTAGTAAGCGCAGCTCCCGTAAGCCCGCTCGTGATTGCAATGAGCGCTCCAGTTATAACAGCACGCATGTTTCCCCCTGGCGGCTTGAGCCCAAGCGCCGTGTTTATATTAGTTGAGAAGTCAATTAACAAAAATGTTATGACATTAGCTAGCGAGCCGTAAATTGGCTTTATTCTTTAATACCGCTCTGTTTTATGTTTTGAGATTATTCTTAAGCAGAAGAACAAAAACGGACTTACCGTTAATCAGTCTGGGTGATGCTGCCAACTTACTGATTTAGTGTATGATGGTGTTTTTGAGGTGCTCCAGTGGCTTCTGTTTCTATCAGCTGTCCCTCCTGTTCAGCTACTGACGGGGTGGTGCGTAACGGTAAAAGTACTGCCGGACATCAGCGCTATCTCTGCTCTCACTGCCGTAAAACATGGCAGTTACAGTTCACATACACCGCCTCTCAACCCGGTACGCACCAGAAAATCATTGATATGGCCATGAATGGCGCTGGATGCCGGGCAACCGCCCGCATTATGGGCGTTGGCCTCAACACGATTTTACGTTACTTAAAAAACTCAGGCCGCAGTCGGTAACCTCGCGCATACAGCCGGGCAGTGACGTCATCGTCTGCGCGGAAATGGACGAACAGTGGGGCTACGTCGGGGCTAAATCGCGCCAGCGCTGGCTGTTTTACGCGTATGACAGGCTCCGGAAGACGGTTGTTGCGCACGTATTCGGTGAACGCACTATGGCGACGCTGGGGCGTCTTATGAGCCTGCTGTCACCCTTTGACGTGGTGATATGGATGACGGATGGCTGGCCGCTGTATGAATCCCGCCTGAAGGGAAAGCTGCACGTAATCAGCAAGCGATATACGCAGCGAATTGAGCGGCATAACCTGAATCTGAGGCAGCACCTGGCACGGCTGGGACGGAAGTCGCTGTCGTTCTCAAAATCGGTGGAGCTGCATGACAAAGTCATCGGGCATTATCTGAACATAAAACACTATCAATAAGTTGGAGTCATTACCGGCCCACCAATTAGCTCATTAAAATTTTCATTTTTTGGTTCCATCAACATGAATTGCTTAGCCATGTAATTATAATCCTTTTATTAATTAATATTAATATCTTAATGATTTCAGATTTTTTCTTGCATAATGTGATAATAATTTTGCTTGTCTCTGAAGTGATTAGGATAACCTATCATATTTTGCTGTGTTACTTGACTACAAAGACCATGCGTAATGTCCGCTTCTGGCACAAAGCGGATGTCAATTTGCAGCTATCGGGCTGGTGAGCAGTGCGCAGCCAGCTCTCTGTATGCCGCGCAGCGGCATGAAGGCGCCAGCTGGGACCACATATCATTCTGCAGCTGAACGGCGCCGGTAGCGCGGCGCAGCCGCTTCCTGACGCATATATTGCGCAAATCCAACCACGCCCTGCCAGACGCCGTTGAAGCAGCGGCCTTTCAGGCGCATAGAAGCCAGACGGTCGCAGACGAAAGAAAGAATCCGCAGCACTACTCACATCTACTCGAAAGCTATAGTTACAACACCCATTCATCAGCCACTGCAGTTCCGGCCCTTCGGGCCGGGCGGCCGGGGCTGGTCAGTGGGGGCAACCGGGCTTCAGGTCCGGCTCCGGGGGTTTGCCGGAGAGGGGCGTGGGGTTTCAGATTCTGCTCGGGTGGGGTTAAAAGGAAGCATTTATGAATGATGTAACTAATGGGCATTGCCCGCCGCCTGCCGGCGGGAGCTACTTCAGATTCTGAGCGGCGCGGACGCCTGCGGCCGCTGCAAGCGAAGGCATTAAATTTATCCTCGCCAGATGTCTGCATGAAAACCTTATTATTATTTTGATTATTCTTTCTGACGTAAGTCAGGACTGTATTGCGCGTAGCGCTGACTGTAATTGCAGGTAATTTTCTGATGTTGATTGCGGGTAACTGTGGGTAAAAAAGGCCGCAGTGATTTTGCGGCCACAGTTCACTGGCTATCGTAAGAAATACCGGCACAACAGAGGGCGTTCAGCGCCCGGCACAAACGACTTTACCGCCAGTCAAGGCGGTTAAAATCAGCAGGTATGTCAGTGGACTATATCGGGTACTTCAGGGAGCACGGGCTCATAGTCGAGCCCCAGTTCCAGCTGGCGCAGACATTTCCAGACCAGGCGATCGAAGTCTTCCGGGGGAAGCATTTTCCACTCGTGAGCCGGACGCGCGCGCAGCAGCTTGGCCATTGCGTTACGTCTGTCATCGAGTGGCAGTTTACTGAGCCGCTTACGCCGCTTTTGCCTTGAAGCTTTATCACGACGACTAATCAGCGTGGCCATGCGCATATTTTCATACCAGCGCCGGCGCGCGGCGCGAACTGAGGCATGAGTGCCTGGCTCGATGATGCCGTCGGCCTGTGCGGCAAGGCGCTCGTTGCGCTCCGCCAGAAATTTGTCCATGTCGATGCCGCACAGCTGCCAGAACTGATCGGTCAGCACGATATGGCGCGGCATGCAGTAGCCCGTTACGGGGTCCATTTCCAGATCGGGTCGTTCAATCAGGCCGTAGCGCTCCCACTCTTCAAACAGGCGAGACAATCGGCTGGGCTCTACGCGCGTTTCCGGTATTACGTTGCCGTTTTCATCTTTCGGGCTGAGCTCGTCAGCCAGCTTGCTGCCGTTGAAGGTTACAACCGACGTGGCGAGATCCGCACGCTGTACGCACAGTGGCCACATCGCGTCATACAACGCCTGTTTTTCAGGCCGGAAATCGCGCTTACGGCCAGCGACGTCGCGCAGCTGAACAAAGTAGGGATGGCGCGACATACGCTGCCGCAGGGTCATTTTGCCTGTGCGCTTGTCTTTAATGACGAGGCGGCTCATGGCATGGCCCATCTGACCTGGCAGCCGGCGATAGCCCTTCGGCGCGAACCACTCAGGATTAGAGCATTTGCAGGCAGTTGAGTGATCGCCACGGTGGCGATTGTCAGGCCGTATCGCCTGTGGAAATGAAGTGAGCTTAACCACCCCGCCCTGCGCTTAAATTGCACGGCAGGAGTACGCTCAGAACGAATTGTCTTTTTCCGCGCATAAATCTATACTCCCCGCATAGGGCAATAGTCCTGTGCGGTAGTGTAGTGGGGCCCCGGTAATCTTGTCCTGTCGCCAAACTAGAAAGATTATTGGGGCTTTTCTTTTCTGATTTGGTACTACCGCCTCAGATCCTTGCCACCTTGTGGCGTGGCCAGCCATAAATTCTCAACTATCCGTAATCTATCACCTGATGAAGCATTCAGCAATAAAGTGAACCCTTCACGGCCTATTTTACACGTCCGATTTCGTTCTCGATAAGACGTTCAAGAACTTCAGCCTGCGTCAGGCCATTTGCCTCGCAGAGCTTTATCAGCGCCTGTTTAACCTCAGTTCTGATAAAGACTTTTATCTCTTTATGCGTTTCACGCTTCCGAGCCTGGTAAGCTTTTGCACGCTCATTATCAGGCGTAGGTTTAGTCCGGCTGCGCGTGCGTTTCTTTTCGGGAGCTGATGTTACTGAATCACGGGGGCTCATGCTCGTACCCTGCTGCAAAATAAGACTTTCCGCAGCATAGCATAAGCCAAATCAGTAATATGCCTTAATTGTGATACCTCTCAGCCACTGGCGAACAGGCTGATGCGGCGTTATGGAAGGTTGAGCGGGTGTATTAGCAAGGCAATCTACTCAAGTTTAGTACCCAAGCGCGGCTGTCTGTGCCACAGGCGGCTACCACCAAGCTCCATCATATCTATAATGTTCAATGCATTTTCTCTATTTGATTCAATACACTAGTACACTGAAGCAATAGCGAAGCAGTTACTGCATCTATCTATCTGAATTTAATGTATTTCTTTATATAAATCCTTATGATTGATAAAGCTGGTTTGCAGAACCATTTTTATAAAGCTGTAAGCTGTCTAAAACATGCATCCTCTTTTTCAGTCAAAACCCACTATCGGCTATCTCTTAATTTTGTCATCATTAAAATGAACACAGGAGTGTCTCGTGATACGCACTAGCAAATTTAGAGAAAATAAAATGAAAAAGTTAATCTTTATTTCTATAGTTTTAGCATCAACATCGGTTTCTGCAGAAATGGTTGTCAACTCAGATGGGTCATATACTAATTACGTTGGAAATACAGCAATTCATTCTGATGGTTCAACAACAACACATGTAGGAAATGAATACATACATTCTGACGGTTCTCATACGACTCAGGTTGGTAACACTTATATTCATAGCGACCCCAGCCAATCCTCTTCAACTCAAATTAAAACCAAACAGTCCACCTCCAATTGGTGGGATGAATAAATTATAATTTTATTCGGTCGCTCAACGGCAAGTCATGTGTTCTCACTGATTTCTCTAGAGTCCCTTGCGTTCACGATTTTCAATCCTGGACGCGAGGGACCGGCCAACCGCAGGGCGGCAGGCCGTTAGGTACATGTTAGTCAGGCACCATTACAGCTGTTCCCATTCAGGGAGACGCGCCGCTTTACGGCGTCTACGGAAGACAAAGGCCATACAGACGCCATAAAAGAGACCGGCAAGCAGGGAGGTTATCAGGCCTGTTAACAGGCTCATTCCCCTTGGTTGCCAACTGAAAAACCACATAATACATCCGTAAGAAATGGCAAAATAGGCGCCAAGAAAACACAGGTTGCTGCCAAAACTGGCAAATATCGCGGGGGGAATCTTAATTCCCATCGACCACAGCAGTCGGTAGGTAAAAGGGATACGCGTGGTTTTCTTCAGCTTCTTTTCACACATCAGCGCAAAGGCTTTTTCTGTTTTTCGCTTAAACTCTTCATCTTTCACTCAGTAAACCTCCTTTTAAACCATCAGTTTGACGCTCTGACCTTACAGAATCACACCAGAACGGCAACCCTGTATTCAGTCCGGTTTTCCGGTCACCAGCACATTCAGCACGCTCATATCTGACCAGGTCTGCCGCACCAGCTGCACTCCAGTAAAAAACACGGCCACGTTCAGCAGCAGCAAGCTCAGGCTCACGTCATGCAGCGCCATGCCCGCGAGCGGCGGCATTATCCGCGCGCTGACAGGCCGTTTCTTTTCAGTCAGGCTTACCCGTGACCAGCACGTTCAGCAGACCTAAATCCGAGTACGCGTAGCGCAGCAGCTGCAGCCCGGCAAAAAATACCGCCGTGTTCAGGAAGGGCAGCAGCCACAGACTCATATTGTGCATGGCCATACCGGCCAGCGGCGGCATAATAAGCGCGCTTACGCCCGTGGCCACAAACACGGACGTAAGGTTGCGCCCACGCCCAAAGCGTCCCTTTTCACGCGTGACCAGCTGCGGATGCAGCAGCAGGGTCACCGGCATCATGCCCGGTCGGGTCTTCATCTCCCGGATGCGCGCCGTTTCGGCTTCCGTCAGGCTATGCGCTGCAGAGAAATTCTCAATGAAGCCGTCCACCACGTTCTGCACGGTTTCACTGCAGCGGGGCTCACCGCCGCCCTTACTCCAGCGGCGAAGCAGCGCGCCTTCAGCCCGGAACTCGGGCAGCCAGGCCATCAGCATCATCAGGCAAACGGCCACGGTGGCCGCAATCAGCATTAATGTCATAGGGTCTACTCCAGGGTCTTTTGAGGTTTATGGCCAAAGTCAGGTTGGGGTTCGCTGCGCTCGTGGCGCATCACGTTTACTTCGTCGTTCATCATGGCGCGGTCGTCCCGCTCCGGGGTCAGGTCGTAGTCGCGATAATCAAATGCCTCCTCCTGCAGCTCTTCCAGTGCGGCGGCCAGGGCGGCCTCGCGTTCGCTCTCCCGTTCGTCCGGTGCGCTCCGCGCCTCTTCAGGTGCAACAGGCTCCGGCTCTTTCTCCTCCTGCCCCTGCGCGGCCTTAACGGCTTTCTCCAGCGCCTCGGCTTCGCGGCGGTCCAGCTCCTCCCCACCCGACGTCGCTGCTGCCGACGCGCCTCTGGCATCCGGACGTTCACTGTGGTCAGCAGAGAGCACAACAGGGCTTTCCGGGTTGTCCTTCATCAGCTGTAGCGCCTCCGCGACATCCGCGGCTTCCAGCACCTTTCCGTGCTTTTCCCCTCGCTGCAGCACGATACGGCTGCCGTCCGCTGCCCCTTCATAGTGGGCGGCTGAAAAGTCTACCTCTCCGCTGGAGGGCGACACCGGAACGTGCCAGTTCCCGCGCTGCCGGCCGTGCTCGTTGATAACCGGCCACAGCATTTCCGGCGTTTTCCCGGCCATAAAGCGTGCGTCCGCCGTCAGGTCCTGATCCACCCGGTCCGCCAGGCGCGTGCCTGATACCGGCAGGCTTTTGTCCCACGCCTGTATCTCCCGGTCAGCCCGCACGTCTTCCGCCCGCATCAGCACGTCGTGCACCGTCTGGCGCCGCCCGCTTTTACTCTCCACCTTCGCCGCCCAGCCGGACAGGTTGTCGAAGTAGGTCTGAACGTGCTCCTTTGACCTTGAAAGCTCGACGTAGGTACTGTCCATCGCCGCCATCCGCCCCCGGGCCCCCTCTTCGCCAAAGAGGCCGATAAGGTACTTCACGGACGCGCCCTGCGAGCTGTAGGTAGTGACGGCGTAGCCGTAGTCCATGTGGCGGTCGGCGTAGCGCGCGGCAGGATCGAAAGACAGCTGCCGGTCGCCGGTATCGACCAGAATTTTTCCCTCCTCCGTAATGCCTGACACCACGGCCATGTCGCTTGCGCGCACCTTGCGGTCGCGGTCTGTTGCCGTCAGGCGGATTTTTTCGCCGGCGCTGATTTCCCGCTCCACCTCCTTAAACACCGCCACGTCCTCCTTGCGCATCTCGGCAGGTCTGATCCAGCGGTCCGGCGCGCCATCAAGCCCGGCTATGCGCACCACGCCGCTCTCCGTGTCGGTTTCACCCACCCGAAAATACTGCTCGCCCCGGCGCACCACCTTGCCCTCCTGCGCCTCCCAGAACTTTTGCCGGCCTAGATCGGCATTGCTGTTGTTGATGCGTACCAGCAGTGGCACCGTGACGCTGTCACCCAGCGCGCCCTGCTCCTGCAGCCGGTTGTGCACGGCGCTGTTGATGGCCTCGCGGTCGGCGTTGAGCTCCGCCACGATAAGCGTGTTATCGCGCGCCTCCGGCGTCCGGCCGGCGTAGTCGTCTGCAATCATTCCAGTCAGGTCGGGTTTTTCGGCCTCCTCACCTGCGGGCCCTGCCGCCTGCGCCAGCTTGCTGCCATCCATTGCGCTGCTCTCCGGAACGTATGCGTCCGGCTGGCGCGGCACGCTCTGCGGGCTGGTGTCCGCTGTGATGCGCACCGCCTCGCGCACGTTGCCGGCGATAACCGCCTCCACGGCGGGCCTGAGCGCAGGGATCTGACGCACGATTTCCTTCATCACCGCGACGTCGGCGGCGCTGCGCTCCAGGGCCAGCGCAAACGGGGCGCCGGACTCCAGCGACTTCAGCTGGTCCTGGTCCCCGCTCAGCACGGCGCGTCCCCCGCCTTCGGCGATGACGTTCATCAGGGAGGCCATCTGGGCGTTGCCGTTCATGGAGGACTCATCGATAACGAACACGGTGTTGCGGAAGTCGCGCGCCTGTCCGGCGGCCTGCCACTGGCTGCTTTCGCTCAGAAAGCTGGCGATGGTCTGCGCCGGGATACCCGCGTCGGACAGCTCGCTGACTGCGCGGTGCGTGGGTGCCAGCCCGCGAATGTCCGGGGCGTTGTCTGCGGCGGCGAGTGCGGCTGCCACGGTGCGGAACTGCGTGGTTTTCCCCACCCCCGCATACCCCTGAATGGCGGTAAAGCGATCGCGGGTGGTCAGAATGAGGTTACCCGCCTCGCGCTGGCCGTCCGTGAGCCCGGCGGCTTTCTCCTCACTCAGGCCGCCGCCCAGCAGGGGTTTTACGCTGTTTTTGCCTTCGGCAACGTGGCGCAGGATGGACACCTCATTCTCAAAGTTCTCGCGGGAGATGTACTTCCCGGCCGCGCCCTGCTCCGCGCTGAGCGAAAAAATCTCCCCACGTTGCACCAGGCGTGACAGCTCCTCCTGCGCGCGCGCGGGCGTGATGCTGCGGTCGGCGTTAATCACCCCGGCCAGCGCCCGGACGCCCGTGAACGTCACCTCGGTGCCGGTGGCTTTCTCGATGGCCAGCCGCATCGCGCGCTCCGGCTGCGACATCTTCCGGGACTCCAGCTCGCGCAGGGCGTCCGTCAGCTCGCTTTCCCCGGCGAGCGACTTGATGCCCTGCGTCACGCTGACCACCGGGCGGTTTTCCTCCAGGCGGCGGCCGATGGTGGCCTCGTCCAGCGGGGTGAATGCAATCACGTCCGAGCCGCTGCGGCGCAGCATGTTGACGGTCGCGTCGTTCACCTCCTTGCCCGCCAGCACCGCCACAACGCGCCCCTCCGTGCGGCGCGTGGCGCCAAAAGACTCGGCGTAGGCGTAGTCGGCGTAGAGCGGCGCGTTGCGGTCGAGCCTGACGCGATCGCCCTTTGCGTTCTCCATCGTGATGGTGTCCTTAAAGAGCCAGCGCCCCTCCTTCACGCCGGTGACTGTCAGCCGCTCCCCGCTGCCGGCGCGGCTGCCGAGATCCGCCGTGGCGCGCAGCTGCTCGCCCTCGCGCAGCTCCAGCTTTTTCTCCCGGTAAAGCCGGTAGTGGCTGTCGATGCTGCTGATGCTCACGCCCTGCGTCTGCCCCTTTTCGTCTTTCAGGGTCAGCAGGTTATGCCGCTCGCTGACGCCGGCGATGGTGAACACCGACTTCTCCCCCTGCCCCTCGTGATGTTCCAGCACCATGCCCGCACGATAGACGCTGCGGTCGTTGCGGTTGCTGGCGTCCAGCCACACCGGCACCCGCACCGTGGCCTCGCCCAGCACCCGGCCGAGCTGCCCCTCGTCAGCGAGGATTTCCCGGGTCCGGGTCGTGAGCTGGTCGCGCGTGCGCGCGTTGCCCGCCTGAAGCGACACCGGCCGGCCCTGCACCTTTTCCTGCGCGTAGTAGCGTGCCGCCACGCTGAGCCGGTCTTCCACCGTGTCCTTCTGCACCATCGTCACGCGCACGTTCTCGGTCTTCGGCGTGGCGGTGAACTGTTTTACGCCCGCCGCGCTCAGCACTTCCGACGCGAAGCCTGCCGTGCGCCGCGCATGGGTATCAGTCACCAGCGCGGCGCCGTCGTGCTGCGCCGCCGTCTTCAGCACGTCGTGCAGACCGGAGGTGTTAAAGCGCTCGGACTCGGCAACCAGCACCAGTGGGCGCGCCGGCAATTCGGCCGCCGTCATCTCTTCGGCCGTCATGAGCGTTACCCCGGTCCTGTCCCCAAAGGTAGCCAGCTGGCGCTTGCGTGCGGCGCCGTCGGCCGCCACCACGACAAGCGGCCGCCCGCTCTCGCTGGCCATCGCCATAATGCTGCGGTTCAGGTCGCTGATGAACTGCGTCCCTCCGCGCACGTCAATCAGCGACACCGCGCGATCGGCGTCGGCCACCTGCGCCAGCACGCCCCGTTCATTCGCTGGCGCCGTTAGTCCGCCGCGCTTCTCCGCGAGCCCGGCAGCCAGCTGTGCCAGCCGCGCCTCGTCCCGGACGTGGGCGGCGGTGGTGAACAGCGTCTGGTTTTTGTCCACGGCGATCAGCTGGCCGCGCCCGATGGCGCTGTCAATGGCGCTCCGCGCCTGACCGTAAACCCCTTCACTGACAGGCACGTGATTGAGCACGCTGGTCATCACGTCGTCGTAGGTCACGCGCACGCTTTTTGACGACAGCCGCGCAATGGCTTCCCGCACCGCGCCCTCCAGCAGGGACGGCGTGGCCACCTTTTTCTCTTCGCCGGCGCTGTCTATTTCACGCTGCTGGAGGCGCTCTGCCAGCTCTTCCCTGAACGTCTGCACGTCAAAGCCGGTATCTTTCAGGACCGCCTGCCAGTGCTCGCGCAGGGTCTCCGGGTCTTCAAAGTGCTTGGCCTGGCGTGAATCGAGCGCGGCCATGCTTTTCTGCTTTGCCGTGGCGTTGTCGCCGACCAGATCGAGGATGTCCTGCCGACGCGAGGAAAACGGCTTAACTGGCACGCCGGTGATGTCCCACTCCCCGCGCGGCCCGGTGTCTTCGGTCTGGTAGCCTGCGGGCTCGATGATGGAACGAAAATGACCGCGATAGAGCGCCCCGATGCTGACCTGCTCGTTCCAGACCACGTCGGTAAAGCCCTGCTTCCCGTTGATGTCGGTGGAAAGGGTTTTCCAGCCGTTTTGCGAAAGCGTGGCGTTGGCCACAACCGCGTGGGTGTGCATCGCCGGGTCCAGGTTGCGGCTGGTATCGTGCATGAAGGTCGCGATCACCAGGTTGCCGGTTTTCTCCATCTCCGTGATGCCGTCGGTCATGGTGCGCGTGGTGGCGAGCTTCTCCACCTCATCCAGCGTGCGGCGCACCGCCTCCTTGTGCGCGTCCACCAGGAATGTATCCCCGGTTACAAGGGCGAGCACCGAGGCACTCTTGGGCGCGGAGAAAGTCAGGTCATAGCCCGGACGGTGTTTGTTGACCCCGCCCTCCATACGCCGCATGTCGGTGCCGTCCGGCAGCTGGCCTTCCAGCACCGCGACAAAGGTATCGCGGTTAACCGGTCCCTCAAGGCCCAGATTTTCCGCGCCCGTGCCGTACCATTCCGTGGACTGTTCCCCGAGAAAGTAATAGTTGTCTTCGTTGGTGTAGTAGGCGCCGGCCTTACCGGCGCTTTTGACTGCAGAGACTGACAGCATAATTCACCTCAGTTGCGGTCCAGACCAAAATCCGCGCTGTTATGTTTAACCACGTCCATAACCTGCAGGCGCTGCTCTGCCTCCTGCTGTGCGGCCGGCGCAGGCGCTGTGGTTTCGGGGGATGGTGATGGTGATGCTTCCGCTGCAGGAGGCGGCAGCGCCACAACGCGCCCGCCTGCTTCGGCAGCTGCCGCCTGAGCCGCTGGAGACGACGCCGTAGCGTTTTCAGCGGGCGCCCCGGCGCTTTGCGTACCGGCAGCGGTCCCGGTGTTGCCCGCGTTCTGTTCGTCTTCAGGTTTTGCAGCCGCTGCAGCTGCGTCACCGAACAGCCGTCCGACAATCTGGCCGGCCTGGTTGTCGGCGGTTTCGCCCGCAAGCGTCGCCTCGATGTCCGGGTCAAACACGTCCTCAACGTCGCGCGGGATGCGCCCTTCAGCAATTTCGCGGTAGGATTTCCAGGGCAGCTTCATCCGTACCACCGGCCACTCGCCCGGCAGGGTGATGTAGCACTCCAGGTCGTTGAGGCTCTGCACGTCGGAATAGCTGACCAGGAACTCATTCACCTCGTCTTTGGAGAACTGCACGCCGTCGCGGATGATGTCGATGCCGTAGCTGTACTGGTCTTTAAACTTCTTGTGTCGCTGTTCGCCGATTTCCTTCTGCACCCAGTCAGCAATCGATCCGCTGGGCGCGCGGTAAAATACGCGGGTGTTCAGCAGGTCCCAGATGGATTTGGCCGCGTTGGTGCCGTAGGTTTCTTCCAGCTGCGGGAAGTTCTGCAGGCCGGCGACGGTGCAGCCGCCGAACTTGCGGCCCTCTGCGCAGAACTCCGGCAGAATGGGCAGCTTGTGCAGGGACGGCAGCTCATCCAGGAAAATCCAGATGCGGCGGTTACGGTCAGCCCTGAGCCCGAGGATGCCGGACATGGTCATGTAGAGCCACGCGCTGAGCAGCGGCTTCAGCGCGTTGTGGTTCTGGCCGTCGCTGGAGATGAAAATCCACGGGTTATCGCCGCTCGCGTCTTCGGTGTGCAGCCAGTCGCGGATGTTGAACGGCCGGCGGCCGTCCTGATCGAGCCCCTGCAGATAGCGCAGCGAGCGGACGTAGGTGGTCAGAATGGTACGGATGGTCATCGCTGTTTTCTCGATGCTGCCGTCCACCAGGTTCGCCGCGTCCGTGCCCTCCAGAAACGCGCGCAGGTCTGCCAGGCTTATGGACATCAGTTTTTTCAGCAGCTCGCCGATGCTGCGGTCCTTTTCGCGAGCCATGCGCCGCGCGGTGGCCACAAACAGCGATCGCGCCGACAACACCCAGAACGGATCGCTGCTGCCGCTGCTGTCAGGAAGCAGGGAGGTCGCAAAGTTTTCAAAGTCTCCTATCGTCTTGCACTCTTCCCACAGGTCCCACGGGGCACAGCGCGCGTCGAAGGGGTTAAGGATGAGGTCTTTATCCTGACGGTAAAAAGTCGGGATAAAGTTATTGCCTTTGTCGTACACGATGACGCGATCGCCGCGCTCGCGCAGCTGGCGCAGCAGGTCGTTCAGCGCGGTACTCTTGCCCGACCCGACGGTGCCGTGAAAGCCGAAGTTCTGCATCTCAGAATCTTTCAGGATGTGCAGACCGCAGATGCTGAGCGGGGACATCACGCCGGCCTTTTTGAGCAGGCGGTTCACAACAGAAGGGTTCGTCGCCAGAATGCGGCCGCCGGTGAGTTCGCTTTCACGCTGCTTCGCGCCTTTGCTGCCCAGAAACCAGGTAATGGCCATAATGGCGGCGACAAAGCTGAAGGCTGAAATGCCCCAGCCATAAAACGCGGTGTCCTTGACGTGCTGACCCATGAGCACGAAGTACGGGTCGTTCATCACCTGCAGCGCGGTGTGCTTGAACGCCACCACTTCACCGTTGGGTCGTTCAAAGTGAAACGTCCAGCCGGCCTGTGAAGGCTTACCGGAAAGCTTCGCCAGTGGCATAATCAGCCACTTAATAAGCCAGTAGGCGCTGCCGTGAACGAACTCCTGCAGCGTGAGGCGCAGCAGCATCCAGCTGAAGAATACCAGTGCAGAAAACAGCACAACCCAGTAGGAGGCGATATTCATGATCTGCACAAACATGCCGATCATGTATTTCATCACCTGACCGCCCTGGGTAAAGTCGCGGGCGTTGAGGCTCATGGAAAGTCCTTTATGTGGAAACAGAGACAGGCGCGCAGGGCTGCGGGCAGGCGAAAGCCAGGCAGAAAGCTGCGCGGGGTTTACTTAAGGTGCGAACGTGCCCGGATGGGCTGACGTGATGTTCCGCCTCCTCCGCCAGACGCAGGGCGCGTCAGGCTGTGCGGCGGGCGGTCTCAGCTCACTGAAACGCGAAACAGGGGCTGATTAATCTGGTATTCGACAAACTGCTTTTCAGTGTCGCTCAGCGCATGAAAGTGCGTGGAGAAGCGGCGGATGCTGTTCATCAGGTTGGTGGTATTGGTAAAAAACACCGGGCAGACGGCGCGAACCTCCTGCAGCACGGGCTGGATTATCGCGGTGAACGCGTCGCGCTTTCCCTCTTCCGTCAGGTCGCTTTCGATAAGATCCTCATGCTCCGTTACCGGACAGACGGTCACGCCCGGATACGCATAAAGCACGCGCAGCGTGTCCGCATATTCCCGCACCTTGCAGTCAAACGCGTCTTCCAGCGCCGGCAGCCGGTCATTGCTGCGGGTAGGCGTCAGCAGGCGTTCGGGCTCCACGGTGGCGGCGGTGAAGTATTCCGTCTGCTGACGGATAATCCCGGCCGCGTCCGCAAGTCGCCAGATTGCCGGCTCGCGCTCGGACGGCCTGTCGCCGGCGCAGACGCTCAGGCGCGGCTGACACGACGCCGGTATCCAGTTTTTAGTCAGGTCCGGTGATTTGTCCCGGAAAGGTGTGTTGAAAACCCCGCTCCAGAGGTGAATAACATCGGTGGCCGCATCGTCGGCGCCCACGATGTGCATGTGTACGCGGTGCGTAGAGACTTCACCCTGCACGGCCCAGCGCGTAATGACGGTAATGTCCGTTACGTGCTTATCCGTGTTCAGCAGAATGCCGTACACCGCCTTGCGCCCTTTTTTACGGCATACATAATGCAGCCGTTTATTGGGCGCAGGGAACCGGACGGTTATATCGCTTTCATTCTGCAAATGCAGGCCTAACTCAGGAATTTCCACATCAATTAAATTAACAGAGACATCGGAGTAGTTGAGAAAAAAAGAAGGAGTTAGATGAATGATCATAAGGCCTCTTTGGAATAGAACAGCAAGCCCCTGTGAAAGGGGCATTATTAACAAAGCAAGATTTTCACTTGAATACTATCTCTTAATATTGTCTTTCACTGCACTTATCGCACCCACGATGGCAGAAACTTGATACCGAGAAATATCCATATTAAAGACAAACATGAGTAAAATTGACCCTACGAAATTCCCCACAACCAACAATGCTACATTCAATTCCGTTATAGCTGACCCTACGCCTAAGAGAATGATAAGAACAGCCCAAGCCAGTCCATAGTGCTTAACTTTCCCTTTCATTATTTTCACGATCTTTAAACTATCAACTTTCTTTTCATCAATCATCGAGAAAAGAACCTCATAGCCATAGAAGAAAGCGAAAATAAACAACCAATTTAAAAATCCAAAACCAAAGAATAAGAACCACTCCCCTTTTGAGTCATCATATTTAAGGGCGAAGGAAATGTAGCTTATTAAACAAAAAAACATATACAGTAAAAAATGACCCAGCACTCTTTTTAAAGGATGAAAGGCGGATGGCACAACTTTTTGCGATGATGACATCGCATTTACTATCAACTTAGACTCACTACTAATTTCGTCGTAAGTTATTTTCATTATTTTTCCTTTCCTTTTTCATCTATCAAGGGATTATCTTTAAGGTAATCCTTGTAAGATTCTGATCTGATATGTGGCATCGATTTTTGATGTTCATCGGCAGCATTTTTATTACGTCCATACTCATTTGACCTTTCTGTAAATTCGCCCATCCGGGTGGCTATTGCATCGTCGGTCTGGCCTTTTCCTTCATTAAGCTGCTGCTGTGCAGCACTTGCCCTATTCTTGACCACGCCCTGCTGAGCTTCAACCTCGTTGTTTACGTCTGTGCGAATATTGTTTCTGGCCACACCGGCCTCAATGCTCGCATTCGCGCTGTTATATGCACCGCCGAACTGAGCAGCTGCAGTGTTTGCCGGTGCACCCATTCCTTCACCGGTATTTCCGGAGTTACGAGCGTAGTCTCCGTCTATGCGTCCCTGCAGCTTCTCAGCAAAGAACTCCTGAACAAGCCCGTCACGCTGTTTCTGTACGCCTTCATCAGACGTGTTGGTAAGGATGGTTTCTGCATTGCCCGGGGAGCGCTGCATTGCCCACTGTACAAACTGCTGTGTGTAGTTGTCACGCGCGCCCGCGCTGAGCGTTTCAGTCTCAGAGGCCATCTTCTGCATTTCATGCGTGTGCGCCTGGCTGGCTGTGTACTGCGCATATTTGCTGTCAGAGGTGGTGATACCGGAGGAAATCTGGTTCATCAGGCCGGACGCGTTATTATCAACGTGCTGGCCGTTATAGGTCGTGCTGTAGTTACGCAGCACGTCCATACCCTGACTGAAGTCCTGAGACTCGCGTGCAGAGATAGTTTGTGAATTGTCGTTACCGCTCTGACCACCTTCGGTCGTTTGCGAGGTTGATCCCACACGTCCTGTTTTTTCAATCCCACCATGTACGTCAGCTTTACCTGATATGCCCGTAGCATATGAGCCCACCTTGCCCCAGAGTGATTTATTACTGTCAAAGCTTGCCTGTACGCGCGCACCGCCGTTAACAGTCAGATCGCGCGATTTGTTTTCAAGCTCCGAGTAGGCCTCATTCAGACTGATATGGTTACGGGTCGCGTAGTCCTGCGCCACGTTCTGCATTTTGTTCACGCGCTCAGCGTCAGTGATGCTCATGCCGGTTGACGCGGACAGGGTTTTCGAATCGCTGTTGCCGAACTGCTCATGGAACTGTTTGAGCTGCGAACCAGTTTCCTGCACCGAGTGGTTATAGCCCTGCGCCGCCATTTCGGTTTGCGCCATGCTGTCGCGCACCGAGCGCTGCGCGGCACTCGCCAGATTCCGGTCAAGATGCAGATCCACCGGCAGGCGGCTGGTTGCGCCGGAGGCGTCATACACCGTCTGCCCGTCCTGCGTCACGGTTCGCATGGCGCTGTTGCCCAGCTGCATGGAGGTGTTACCCTCACGATAAGCGCGGTTCAGGTCCGTTTTATGTCCGTTAATGTTATCCACCTGCACGTTGCCCACGCTCACGTTGCCCGATGCCACCGCGCCGGAGTCTGCTGCAGATGCGCTGCTGAGCGCGCTGCCGAGGCTGGAGCTGAGGCTGGCAAAGCCCTGACCAAGCCCGGTGAACAGCCGGAACGCCAGGAACGGGATGGACAGCATCAGCCAGCCGGCGATGCCCGCCGTGGTGGTGCTGGTTTCCATCAGGCGGTTCATATTAGAGAGCGTCGGCCCCGTGGCGTGAAAGCTGTTCTGCGTGCTGTAGTTCACCGCAAAGTTAAAGATGGCGAACATCACTGGCCACAGCATCAGGCTGCACATAAAGTTCAGATAGCTCTTGATGACGGACCAGGCGATTTCCCGCACGTACAGCGCCAGCACCATGACCGGGAAGATGCAGATGCAGAACAGCATCAGCACCGTGTGCAGCTGCGGCAGCACCTCCGTCGCGATGGTGTAGCTGACCGCGTGCGACAGGCGCAGCTTCATCAGCGACTGCTCGGACGCGATGTCCACCATTGAGGCGGTATCATTCATGCCCTTCACATAGCTGTTCAGTCCCCGACGCAGGCCCGCGACGGCGATATTCTGCATCATGATCGTCTGTGCCGACTTGCTGCTGTCAAAAAAGTAGTCGTAAGAGCCCGCCAGCTGCTCGGCGTACACCGTCTGCGGCGCCCGGTTGCCCGGCAGCATTCTGGCTGCATGGTCCATGAAGGTCGCGCCGGTATTGTTACCCTGTGCCGTCAGCAGCGTTTTCAGTCGCGGCGCGGCCTCGCGGCAGACCATAAACGTGGTGCCGGTGGCGTCGCGCCAGTAGACGCCGCGCAGCGGACTCGCGTTTTCAAAAATCAGGGATGCCACGTCCTCCGACTCCATCACGTCCTGCATGCTGTACTTGTGGTTCAGCATGATGTCCGGCACCACGCAGTTCTTTGCGAACTCTCCCATGTTATATGTCAGCACCGGGTCACGGCTCTGAATGGTGAAGCTGTCCTGCATCAGCCTGCTCGCAAACAGCATGCCGGTTTTGGTGTAGGCACGCTCGTCCGGGAAGTGGAAGAAGTCTTCGTAGGTGGTCGTTATTGTGTATCCGACGCCGGTGACCAGATACAGTGGCAGGGCAAGTCCCGCCGGCACGTTATCCACCCGCCCGATGGTGTCCGGGGCAGTCAGGTCATTAACCACCACCGTGACTTTTGGCGTCAGCAGCAGGGCGGTGACCAGCACGAACGTCAGCCCCCACCCGAACATGGCCGTCATGTTGTGCGTGCGCAGGTAAGTCATCACGCAGAAGGCGATGCCCAGCATCTCCGCCACCCACACGGTGCTTTTCCAGCCGCCGTTCTCCATCACGGCCGCAACCGCATTTAGGCCCATCGTGATCATGCCGCCGGAGCTGACCACCCATATATCAAGCGCCATGCTTACCCCCCGAACTGATAGTTAGACAGCACGCTGTCGGAAACGGATGACGAGAGCTGCTGCCGCGTTTCAGACAGGCTGCGGTCATACTCCGCCAGCCCGTTCTGCTGCACCTGGATGCGCGCGACGCGCTGGCTCAGCTCGTTGCGCACCTGACGCAGGTTCTCGCGAAAGTGCTTGTTCTCTTCCTCGGTATCGAGCGTGCCCGCCGCCCCGCTCGCGGCCACGTCGATCAGCCCGTTGATGTAGGACATCACCATGTCAGCCGCAATATACTCCGCCAGACTGCTGACCACGCTCTGATCCATACCCACCGACGCAGAGTCGATGGTGTAACGCAGGATGCGCACTCGGGTGCTGCTGACCAGCGCCTTCTCATTGTCGTTAAGCGCAGTGTCGCTGCGCGCCTTATCAAAGATGTCGTTGAGCATGCTGCGCACCCGGCCGGTCATGCCCTCATCTTCCGAAAGCGTCAGCTCCGCGATAGTCGGCGACAGGCAAGTATTGTTGTCGTTGCAGCGGTAGATTTTCTCGGTCCCGCCGTTCAGAAGCGTGTTGAACATCGACTCGCTGCCCCCGCGCGGCTGCAGGAATGTCGGGTTGCCGTTCGCGTCATAAATCACCGTGCCGACCATCGACATGATGAACTCCTTCAGCGCGCGATCGTTGCTGAAGAACTGGTTGAGCTTCGTGAACGTGTCCCACGTCAGGTTACGGTTGCGCGGGATGCGCTTTTTCTCTTCCTCGGTCGCCTTGTCGAATACGCTGTTCGTCTCCCCGCCCACGCCGCAGCCCTGACGGGATGCCGCCCAGTCAGAGAACACGTCGTGCTTGGTGCCGAGGTCCTGACAGATTTGCGAGCTGGCCGCCTGGGTTTTTGGCCACAGGCCACCGACGATAGACTGCGCGGCCTGGCAGGTGGAGATGTTCATATTATTGGTGTCCGCCGCGAGCTTCTGCAGGTAGTCCTTCACGGCTTTACACTGCGGACAGATGGTTTCGAGCCCGAGGTCGAAGGCGTAACCGGCGGCGTTGCTCAGGATCTGCTTGCCCATGATTTTGATGCTGTCGCTGTTGATGAAGCTGAACGAGCCCAGATAGGCGTCGATGCCGCCGCAGCCCGACTTAATGTCCGGGAGCGTCACCGAAATCAGCTGGATGTTGCGCACCGGCGTGCGGATAAAGAGGTTACCGCCGGTCAGGTAGCCCGCCGACTGTCCCTGCCACGCGGCCGCCTGGGTGTAGTTACCGCCGCCGCCGCCCATGTCGTTAAAGAACTTGTTGATGTCGTTCTGCACGTCCGCGTTCGCGGCAGCGGAGAACAGCAGGCCGGCCGCAATGCCGGCATTCAGCACAAACTTACTCATCACAGCACCCCCAGCCGCACGGCCAGTGCAAAAGACTCGTCCAGACGCTGCTTCAGCGCCTCCTCACTCATTTCCCCCTGCGACAGCGGGATCGTCACCAGCGACTGCGTGTTGATAATAAAGTCAGTGGGCGTCGCCTGCGGCAGCTCTGCGAAGAAGTCCTTCAGGATGCCGTTGTTCACGGGCATAACCTTCGGGAACACCGCGTCACCCTTGCCGTCGAAGCTATAGACAAACACCCCGATGCCGGTCTGCTCGGACACCGACTTCAGGGTCGGGTTGAAGCGGTGGCAGTACGGGCAGTCGGAGCGGACAAAGTGCACGATCTGCCAGTGGCCCACGTCCACGCGGCGACCGTCGCTCAGGTGATACCAGACCGGCTTTGCCACCGACGTCTGCGGTCGTGCAGCGGGCGTATCTGAGGTGGCGCTTTTCTCTGGCTGGCTATCCGGCTGTGCGGACGCGGACGCGTCTGCCCCCTCTTTCGCCTGCTCCAGGCGGGCAATGTCGTCAATCGTGCTGGCCGTGGCCAGCACCGGCGTGAGCATCAGCAGTACGGCAAAAAGTTTTGCAATCATGGGTTAATCCTCGGGCTGGAAGTCGGTAACGATGTTGAGCATGCGGCGCGCCAGGTCGTCCTGGGTGATGAACCCGTAGGCCAGCGGTTGGTATTTCTTCGTGCGCGGCTCCACCAGGTAGATGGCCGGGAAGTGTTCTATCTTCATCTTTTCCGCCTGACCGGCGTTCTGCCGGGTGTCCGGCAGATCCGGGCTGGCCCGTCCGTCCACGGTCACGGGGATCACGGTCAGGCCGTACTGCTCGCTGAACTCTTTCACCACGCCGCCGAGCCGGTTATCCAGCGGCTCGTTTCCGCGATAGAAGAAGAACACGCCATAGCGCTGGTTGACGTAGCGGATCGCCGCCTGCTGCTTCTGGCGCTGCTCGGTGTACTGGATGTTGGCGGTGCCGTTGTAGAACGGGTGCTTCAGGCTGTAGTCCAGCTCCGGGTTGTCCAGCAGCACCTTCTCCCAGCGCGAGGCGAACATGCTGGCCTGATTGACCATCCAGTCCTGCACGATTTTGTAGCGCCGGATGTTCTCGGTGGAGGGGTGCAGCATCGCCTCGTTCATCAAGTTGTCGCGAAACGCCTGCAGGCGCTTCATCTTCTGCGTGGGTGTTTCCTGCGGCGCAGCGTGCGGCGGCGCCGGCTGCTCTTCTTCGTCCTTTTTTACCGGCTCGTTGTACCAGTACCAGCCGACCGCCGGATCATAGTTGTAGCCGTCCGGCTTTTTTTCCTCTGCCGCGTGCAGCGGCGATACCGCCAGCAGCAGCGCGAGGCTGATGAGTTTTCTCACGCTTAATCTCCTGATTTGAGGCTGTTCTGGATGTCGGAGGTGATGCGCTGGTTCAGCGCGTCCTGGTCGGGCAGTTTGATGTTGCTGTTGAGGTCGTCGTAGAAGTCGCTGAAGTCGATGCGATCGAACTTAATGCCCTGCAGCTCGGCAACCTTTATTCCCCTGCAGTCCGGGCTTTCACCCGAGCCGAAGCTGATGCCCAGCTGGTCGCGGCGCCCCTGCTCCTGCACGATGCGGGCAAGCTTGCTGTCAAATACGCAGTAGCCCTCTTTCTGCTGCAGGCAGACCCCGAGCACCTTTTTCGAGCAGTAGGAGCCGACCTTCACGACCAGCTTTTTCTCTTTGCCGGTGCCGATCTCCTTCTCCTCGGTGTTGCAGTGCGCGAGCCCCGCGCTTTGCCCCCAGCCGCCGCTTTTGCAGCAGTTGCTGAAGCCCGCCGCGCTCTTGCGGCAGGCCATCGCCTTGCCCGTAAAAGCCGTCACTGAGTTCGGATCCATGCCCGCGAAGTCCTTGCCCGCGGCGGCGAGCGCGGCCAGCTGCGACACCGCCATTTCAAAGTTCTGGTTCTGGCCCGCCTGCATCGCCGAGCAGCTGCCGTCCGAGCAGTAAAACTCCGAGCCGCAGACGTAGCCGGTGCTTTTCACGGTGTGCGCGCACTGATAGGTCAGCTTGCTGTAGACGCAGAGGTTGCCGATTTTCTGGGTGCAGGTGCGTGTGCCTTCGCTGCAGTTCGGATCGTCGATATATGCCTGACAGGTGTTGGTATCGTCTTCGAACACGTTCCACTGGGTGGTGTAGCCCCAGCAGTCGCTGTAGACGCTGTAGGCCTGCCCGCCCACGGTCACCGAACGGGTGCCGCCCGGGTCGCTGCAGACCTCGCTCATCTTCACCGCGTCGCCCATGTCGGCCGGGCAGCTGTCGGTCCATTCGATGCCTGCCTGGACCGTGTCACGCAGCGCCTGCATGGGCAAAGTGACGTGAAAGATGCTTGTACCGCTGGCAATTGCTTTAATCAGGCTATCCCGCGCCTCTGAGTAATGACCATCCGTGTCGTAACGCACAAACATCGATACCGTCTGCCCTTTACTCACTTTCTGCGTCGCAATGCCAAAGTCTCCGTTTCGGTTCGGTTTGGCCTTGACTGTCGTGCCAAACGCCTGGATGGAGTACCAGAGGCGGTTACCTGATTCTCCGTGATATGAAGGCGCGCGCGGATATTCATATGCCCAGACTCCACTACTGATGGTGCCGTCTTCAGGAACCGTAAAGTCATAGCGTATCCAGTAGTTATCGAGCAAAACGGCCGTCGAGCTGCCGGCGTTGAGCACCAGCTGCGTGCTGTACTCCTCATACGATCCGCTCGTCACGATAGTCGCCTTGCGCGTACAGGACTGCGAAAGCGGGGTGGCCATTTCACAGCTGTGCGTGGTGTAGGTGGTTTTGTTTAGCTCCTGAGCCACGCACTGGCTGCCGTTTACGCCGGTGATAGCGTTGGCGTTTTCGCGGATTTCGTCGCTGTACTTCATCATGTCCGAGTCGTAACTGATTTTGTCCGCCGGGTTGTTCACGTAGGACTCGCGCGCGGTCTGCCCGAGGTCAGACTCGCTCAATTCCGTTTGCCCCTTAACGTCAATGTTCGATGACGTCTGGGTCGGGCCGCTGTAGTAGCCGCGCTGCGGCGCGTCTGAACTGTAATTATCGAAATAGCCGTTCGGATCGGCGCTGGTCGTGCCGTCTGCGGATTTGCCGGCGTTAATGCCTTCCTGGTTTGAGGCGTCCATCGACGCCGCCAGGGCGCCGGCCGACAGGCAGGTCAGCAGCAGGCCCTGCAGCAGAGAGCGGGTTGCTTTTTTCATCAGGGTTTCCGGTAAGGTGATAAGAATTGCCCGCCGCAGCGGGCAGCGGGGTCGGTCAGGGCCTGTTGCGGCAGTCGCCGCGCGTCTCGATCATGCTCAGCGCCTGATTCAGCGCCACATTGCCGTACACGATGTCGAAGCGGTCGCCGCACTTCTTCACCAGCGCCGGCACCTGCTTCACCCCGTAGCGGTCAAAGCGCACCGGGTCTATCTGCACGCCGCGGACCTTATAGGTGCTGACCATGTACATCATGTACTTTGCGGTCTGCTCCATGCTGTCGCCGACCAGTCCTCTGAAGTACACCGGGATATCCCGGGATTCGGCCGCCTTCATCAGAATGGCCATCTCCTTTTCGGGTACGGAGGCAGACAGGAAATAGGCCGTCTCGTTTTCCGTACTGCCGACCTGCGTGCCCTGCGGCGCGTCTTCCGCCACGGCCGTCAGTGCAGCCGTCAGGCCAGCGGCCAGCAGCAGCGTGTTGCGTGTTTTCCTCATGTGTCCTCGCTTAAAGCACGACGCAGTTGCGCTTTTTCCAGATGAGATAGCCGTAATTCTTTTTGGTGGTCGGCATTTCCTTGCCGGTCTGCCACAACATCACGTTGCGCCCAAAGGGATGACACGACGCCACGTCCGGGATGGTGTTAACCATCTGATAGCGATAGCGGCTTTTTGGCATGATCGCGGACGGGTACTCGTAGCAGACGGCGGTGTTTTGCGGCACGGTATCGAGGATGAGTCCCTCGCGGTGCAGCTTGAAGTCCATGCGCTCGGAGAGCAGCGCCCCGCTGTTGAGCCCGCTCGACTCGTTCACGATGTTGCCGGTGAACGGGTACATCGAGCCGTGCGAGCCTGCACACCAAAACAGGGCATCAATTGGCTTACTCACCCCGGCCGCGACCGCGTCAGCGGCGCAGGCCATCTGCGCAATCGGGTTCGCAAACAGCATCACTTCCGGGTTCAGGAACAGCGCCAGGTTGTCGTTCTGCCAGGTCGGGTCCAGCTCTGACAGGTAGCCGATGTCATATTCCCCGCCTTGCATGCACATTTCCGAGGTAATAATGTTGAGCCAGGAGATCAGCGGGTACTTGTACCAGTGGACGTGATAGAACGTGCCCGGGTTCTCGTTCGCAGTTTTCGTGCCGGTGCCGGTGCCGGTGTTCGGAATGTTGATGTTAAAGCCGCCCATGTTCACCATGCAGCCGGGCGAGCGCGTCACGTCGGTCATCGCAAACGGCTCCCAGAAGCCAATCGCGATGCCCGGGCGCTCAAAAATGGGCGGCGGCGCCGGGCAGAACTGAATGGGCGATGACGGGTTTTCGGTATCCGGCAGCGATCCGGCCGAGACCTGCACGCTGCCAATGCTCATCGGGAACAGGCACTCCCAGCACACGTCGGTGATAGGGTTGACCCAGCGGCCCTCGCAGGTCAGGGACGTGTTGCCGTTGTCCGCCGCCGCGGCCGGCTGGCAGACCCACACCGCGAGCGCCAGTAAAACCGTGCGCCAGGCCATATCAGCCTCCTTTCTTCACGCCGCCGCGCGCTTTTTCCACCGCCGCCTGCAGCGCCTGCAGGTCAGTCGCCCCCGGGATAACGCTGACGTTCTCAGCGGTGGCGCCCGTCACCGGCATGATGAAGAATGCCGGCGTGCCCTGAATGCCGAGGCGTCGGGCCAGCTGGTTGTTGTTCTCCAGCGTCGCAGCCGTTGCCTCAACCTCTTCTTTCGGCGTCGTGGTCACGCCCGCCTTCACCGCCGCCTGGCGGATGTCTTCATCCAGCAGCTTCCCTTCGTTGTGGCCGGTCGCGTAGAGCGCGGCGTGGTAGCGGTGGTACGCCTCTGCGCCGCCTTTCCTGTACACAGACAGGCCAACTTTCGCCGCCTGTACCGATGCGGGCCAGCGGCTGCCGAAAATCGGCCACTCCTTATAGATGAAGCGCACGTTCGGGTTCTGACTGATGAACTGCTCCACGGTCGGTGCGACCTTCGCGCAGTAGATGCACTGGTAGTCAAAGAACTGGATGACCGCGACGTCGCCCTTCGGGTGCAGCACCGGCGAGGTCGGATCGTTCAGCAGCCCGTCCTGCTCCTTCAGCGCTGCGCTGGCGGCGGAGGCCATCTGTTTTTCTTGCGACTGCGCCTGCAGCTTCTGGCTCATCTCAATCAGGATTTCCGGGTGCGCGCGCAGGTAGTCTGCTGCAATCTCGCCGATCTGCGCCTTCTGCGCATCGCTAAAGGCGTTGTCAGCGGCAATCGCGTGGCCGGACAGGCTCAGCGTCAGGGCGGCGGCGAGGATGTGCTTTTTCATGTGTGGCTCCGTTAGCGGTCGGGAAGACCGAATTCAGTAATAAGGAAGAGTTTCTGACCGGGCGCCTGCTTTACTTCCGCAGGCACCTGCGTGATGCCGAACTTTTTCGTGATGTTGCCGGTCTGGTCGAAGTAGACCCGGCTGCCGAGGGCCTGCGCGCTGTCGCGCACGTTGCCGTTAACCAGAATGACGCGGGAAGTCGTTGTGCGGGGCACCTGCTGCTTCATCCAGGTAATCTGCCGGTCGTCGTCGGCGTCGATGAAGTACAGCGTCTCGTCAAACACCGGTATGACGTCAAACGGGTTCACCACCTGGCCTTTATGCGCGAACACCACGCCGTTCTGGTCGGCAATGTCGCGCTGCACCGTGAACGACGGGTCAAACAGGCGGCTGTGCGTCTCGCGCGCGGTAGTGAGTCCCTCCACCGGCGGCGGGCGCATCGCCTCGTCCTCGGCCTTTTTCTGCATGTCCCGCTCGATGTCGGCCTGCGACCGGCCAGCAAAGTGCTCTTTCAGGTTGTCTTTCAGGACCGCGATCAGGTTGCGCTCGCGGATATCCCAGGTATCGCCGTATGTGCCCAGCTCGACCGCGCTCGCCTGCAGGCTGAGCGTGGCGAGCAGCGCGCCGGCAGCCAGGCGCGCCAGCGAAGTTGCGTGTGTCATCGGGAGGCTCCCGTTGGGGTGATCGGACAGGGTTACTGCGGCGGGTTACCGGCCTTCATCAGCTCGGCGAGGCGTGCCTGAATCTCTGGCGTAGCGTCGGGCAGGCCAGTGACCACGGCGGGGCTCACCAGAATGGCCGCACCGTGCTCGCTGGCATATTCCGCCGTTGCGGTGGTGACGCTGCGGTCAAAGCGGGTCAGCAGCGCCTTACGCTGATCATCGTTCAGGTCCAGCTTCGCAGTCTGTCGGATAAGCGCATTAGTCGTGCCCTTCATGTCGAAGGTGACCAGCGCCGGCGGCTTCAGCCAGAGGAACCAGGCGGCCGCGCATACGCTCACGCTGAGCAACATGGATGCTGCGATACAGGCCGCGCTCTGTTTTAAGTCCATTTCAGACTCCTTTGCAGGGAATAGATAGGGATGGGTTCTTCACCCGATTAATCCAGGTAGGCCAACAGGATGCCAACGCCTACCATGAACAGATAAATAATCAGGTATTTTATGAACTTGGGGTTCAAATCTGCATCTCCTTCAGCATGTGGATGATGTCGCGCTTGTGTGCGTCGTTGTCGGCCATTTCAAACAGGATGTCTTTGATGTCCGCGCCCTCGCGCAGGCGCTTCTCGCGATAGGTAAAGTCCTCGCCTTTGGAGGAGAACAGCCCGTCGCTCAAAGGGTCGAGAATGAGGCGGTGGAAGCTGGAGAATTCCCCCACGCTCAGCAGGAACGAGCTGTAGCGCGCCTTTTTCGCCGGCGGAAACTTCCTGATCATCTCCCACTCCAGCTCGTTAAACGCGTGCGGCTCCTCCTTCTGGAAGGTGGTGAACGACTTGGCGTCCTGCATGCAGGTGAACTTGAATGAGCTGTTGTCGTAGGCCGCGAGGGCCGCCGTAGACAGGTTTTTATCGCGTATCGCCTGGGTCACCGTGCCATATGAACCGTTGTGACGGCGGGCGGTGCGGTAGCCCTCCTCGATAAAATCCTTGATTTTGGTGCTGGACCCGCCGAGCAGCTTCCAGCCCTCGTCGATGATGTTCATCTTCCGCATGCTGCGCGGCGTGGTGTACATCATGTTCTCGTTCCAGATCATGATGCTGAACAGCACCGCCGACAGCAGGTCCTGCTGCTTACGCAGGTCGCCCAGCTCGGTAACCACGAACTGCAGGTCTGGCTTCAGGGTCGGTTCGGATGAGTTGAAGAACCGGCCGTAAATCCCTTTGGTGCTGTACTTGCCGAGCAGCGTCGTGATTTCATCTATGCGCCCGCCAATCAGTGAAGAGTGTTCGCGGGTAATCGCGGCCTGTCGTTTCGTCAGATAGTCAATGACGTGGTCAATACGCATGTCCTGCTGATAGGTCGGCCACGATTCGGTGATGGCTTCCAGGATCATGGACTCGTGCACCTCGTCCAGCAGGCCGTTAGGGCTCGCCAGAATGCACAGCTGATCGCGGATGCGCTCGGCCGCCAGCGTGATATCCGTGACGTTCGCAAACGGGTTAAAGCGCAGCGAGTCACCGTTAATGTAGGTGCCGCCGAGGCTGCTGCAGGCCGCCTTGTAGGAGTCCCCGATGTCCTGCACTGCGACCGTCCCGCCCTTGTCCAGCACCGATCGCGCAATGGAGTTCGCCAGCACCGACTTGCCTGCGCCGGATGTGCCGGACATAAACCAGTTGAAGTTGGTATTCGGCAGGCTTTCGTCAAACACGTCGATAAATGCGACCTGGTTGCGGTAGCTCGGGATAAGAATGCCCGAAGCGCACAGCTTGTTGTCGCCGATGACCGGCATCAGGTTCACCGCGTGAAACGACTCCGAGCGCTGAATGCCGCCGGTCTTGCGGCAGTCGTCACGCAGCTTTTTATTCACCATCGCAAAAGGCAGCGTGGCCAGCAGGTTGCGCAGTTGCATAAAGTCGGCGCGCACGAAGCGCAGACCCTGCGCGGCAAAGGCGTTGCGCGTCTTTTCGGTATAGCGCGACGTCAGATCGTCATCGTCCGGGCAGAACAGCGTAATGCCGTAGAAGTAGCTCGTGAGCGACGTCTGATTCGACAGCAGCCGCGCGCGCGCGTCTTTCCATTCGGCATGCTGACGCGTGGTGGACGGAATGTACTTGGCGTAACTGGTGTTCACGCGCGAATCCAGTGACAGAAAACGGCTGTTGGCCTCGCCCTGGCTTTTCATCTGCTCCTCGGTGGTCAGCACCATCGTGCAGATAAACGGGCAGGGAATGCCGTTGGTCGGCGACATCAGGTCCTGAATGATGTTGCCGTTCTGCCACAAAAAGTGCTCCTGCGGATTGCGATCGAGGTTCAGGTTTACCATGCGCGCGGCAAACGGCTTGTTCTTCGCGTCGCTGCCCTCAATGCGGATATGCGAGGGCTTCACCCGCCAGGACGTGGTGCGGTCCACGAACTGCGTGCCGAGGTCGGCCGCCGGATCGTACTCGCTGTCGTAGCGCTCAAGCCGCGCCGGATCGTGGTTAAAGAACTCGCGCAGCACGCTGCTGAACTCGCTGACGCCTATGGCTGAGGACCACAGGTCGGCGGCGTTAAGCGCGTTCAGCAGGTTGCGGCGCACGTCGCGCACGCGGATCATGTCGGTTTCGCTCAGGTGCTTCACCGGCATGGCCCAGATAAAGAACAGGCGGTAGTCGCGAAGGGTCAGCGGATGGTCAAGGCCGTTGCTGTAGGTGTAGCGTGCGCCGTTCAGGAAGAAGCGCGCGGTCACATCGTTGCACTCGTCCGCCCGGTGCCCCTTCCAGGCGAAGTTTTTCAGCCCCTGCTCGACCTGCTCTTTCACCGCCCGGGAAGAAACCAGCATCACCTGCAGCGGAATATCGCGGGGGGCGACGTCGCGCAGCAGATACTCCAGGCTCTCGGCCAGCTTCTCGTTGGCGCCAATCAGCGGCTGCGATTCCACCACGAAGCCCACCGACTCTTTGTTCACCCAGATCTGGCTTTCGGAGTCGTAATCCTTGTAGGGCAGCAGGTCACGGATGTGCGGGTAGTCCATGTCCTGCAGCTTCTGGCGCGTCTCGTTCGTGGTGTCCCGCTCACCCAGGATGCCCGCCACCGTCTCCACCACGTTCAGCGGGTCAAAGCGGAAGCCTTTCAGAAATTTCATGCAGACCTCACATCAGAATGCCGCTCCAGTCGCCGTGACTGGATACGCTGTAGATGACCTCGCCCATGTGGACGTTGTTGTCGGGGGAGATGTACGGCGCAATCCAGATGCGCGCCACGCCGTCAGGGCGGCGGAACGCGGCGGCCGGCTCCGGGAAGCAGTGCGCCGCGCTGCAGTACGCGGTCTGCCGAGCGTCAGTGCGCAGCACGCCGTTTTCGCGGGTGAACGGGCGGACCCCGCCGGATGACGCCACGCGCACCGGAATGCCGTCGTTGAGGCCGCTGCGCCCCGCCTGCGCCTCCGTCTGCGGGTCCAGGCGGATGGTGCCGGTATCAATCAGGCGGTAGTCGTCCAGGCGAATGCCCGCGCCGGTGAAGCCGTTCGGCGCGTTAGCCGCTGGCGCGTTGCCGCTGCTGCCGGCCGACATATCGTCGGCCTGCGACATCCAGACCCCGGAATCCTTAGCGGGCTTGTCGAACTCAAAGTCGCCGTTCATGCCCGCGCAGCCGCTCAGCATCACGGCCAGCGCGCTGATGATAAAAGAGTGAGCTTTAGTCATGGTGCTCTCCGTCTGCGTGTTGGTTGAGAAGGCCTTTCATGAGGGTCATGGCCAGCGTAGTTTTTCCCGCGCCGGCTTCGCCCGTTATCAGAAGATGACCAGCAGGAGCCTGGTCATCAGCAGGCTGTGTATTGCTTACATCTGTCGGGTTATTCATGGTGTTCTCCGCCAGCGCTACCGGATGACAGCGCGTCGATTTCGGTAAAGTCGATAAAGAGATCGCCGTTTTTTCCGCTGGTCCCGAGCCGGGACAGCATGCTCATGGCAAAGGCATCGCCGGGGGCAACCTCCAGCAGGCGGCGCAGCGTTTCCCCGAACAGGGCGACGTAGCCGTCGTCGGGAATGCGCCCGGGCTTGCAGTAGAGTTTTTTCACGCCAAACCCCAGCGCCTGAAGCCCCGGAATGCGGGCGTCGGCGTCGCGCCCGAAGCAGCTCACCGTCCGTTCGGTAAACACCATCCAGCCGCAGTGCTCTGCGTGACGAAGCCGGATCTTTTCGGCCGTCATTGCGCCACGCCCTGCGGGGTTGTACCCCTCGCCTGTCCGCCACTGGTCGGGGTCACAAAGTCATTCATGTTGAGGCGGGTGGCGTCACCGAGTTTGCCTACCAGATCCGGCGGCAGGCCGCTGTTGCCCTGCTCGCGCGTCTGCGTGTCCTGCTGCTGCCCGCCCGAGCGCTGCTGTTCTTTCGCGAGCTTCGCGGCCTCTTCATCCTCAATAAACTTCGCGCGGAAGCCTTCGATAAACACCACCTCTACGCGGTTCGCCGCGCCGATCGGGATGATCGGGTGATACTGCTCGGCCCGCTCGATGTAGTAGTCGGCCAGCTTGTCCGCCGCCTTGCCCACGCCGCCGCCTACGGCGCCGCGCGCCACGTCTCCGCCGCTGATTGTGCTGGTAGCGCCGATGCCGGTGACCGTCTGGCCGACCTGCGAGGCGCTCTGACCGAGACCGCCCAGCGCCCCTGCGGTGAAGGCCAGCCCGAGGATTTTGCCGTTGCGCATCACCGGCACGCCCTTGATGCCGTTCTTGCCGTAGAAGGCAACATGTCCTTTCACTGCCTGATCGACGTGCTTACCGTCGATGATGCAGGACAGGCGCTGCAGCTGAACGATGGCACGCTCGCTGGAGATGTCGCCGTAGGCTGCGGCCGTCACGAAGCAGTTATCCAGCTGCCCCATTTTGTTATTACCCGGCATGTGCGCCCTGCCCTTGAGCTTGAACTGCATCGGCACCAGGTTGTTCTCCCCGCGCACCGAGGCGTTGGCGTCTGCCCCCTCGATCACGATGGCGTCAGAGAACGTGCCGGTCGGGACCCAGAACGAGGTGTCTTTCGCTTTAGGCTCAAACTGCGAGTAGTCAAACATCTGGCTGTCGATTTGCCCCGTCTGCACCGGCGCGGGCGCAAAGGAGTATTCCGTGCGCGGCGGCGTGTAGCCCGCGCCCTGCTGCGCGGCCGGCTGAGCCTGCGGTCCGGCAGGAGGTGTCTTTTGCTGGTTCTGCTGATTTTTCAGCTGATCCATCAGGTCTGAGACGTTCTGCTGCAGCGACTTGTTGTTGTTCATCACGTCGGACATCTGGTCTTTCAGCGACTTGAAGTCTTTTTGCATGGAGGCGAGCTGTTCGCGCGCCTCTTTATCGCGGTTCTGCGCGCTGACCAGCAGCGAGCCCTGCCCGGAACCGTCAAAGGCGTTGACCACGCCCCCGCCGGTCAGATCCGGCTCGGCGGTGGCACGGTCAGGCTTGCTTTCCTGACTCCCGCTCTTTCCGGCTGCGCCCCGGTTCGCGAGGTACAGGCCGCCGATGATGATGGCAGCAGCGGCGAGGATAATGCCAAACAGCCGTCGCTGTTTGCTGCGGACCAGGCTGTTAAGGTTCATCCGGGCCTCCTTTCGTGCGGAACACCGTCACGACGGAGACCTTTGCTCCCGGCTCCAGCACGTCGAGCTGCGGGTGAAACGCCACAGCCATCACGCCCGGACTCCAGAAGTAGCGCTCGCTCAGGCGGATGCGCTGCGAGGAGAGGCTGGTAATGTCGGTACGCACGATGCGCACCCGGTCGCCCTGCCAGGCTGTCACCGGGCGCAGTGCAAACGCGCTTTTCACCGACTCGCTCACCGGCACGTCGGTGTTTTTACTCAGCACGTAGCCTGCCGGCTTGCGGTTGGTGATGAACCTTCCCACCAGGCCGCTGATAAGCGCACTGTAAGTGTCCTGCTTCTGCTCGTACTCCCGCGCCTCCTCCGTCCCCTTCACCTCACGGTTGTCTACCGTCAGACTCAGGCCGGCGCGTTTGCCCGGCGTCGCCTGTACCGAGAAGGCAAAGCCGGACGCGGTCTGCACGAACATGGTAAACGGCTTATCAGTCACGGTAGAAAACACAACCGCGCCTTCCGGCGTCGGGGATTTGGCACTCAGCACGCCCTGTGCCGCCTGCACACTGAGGATGCGATCATCGTTCACGCGCAGGTAGTTCGGGTTGTTATTGCTCACCGCCGCGTTGACGCGGGCACCAGGGTTAAGCGTCAGCTGTTCAGCACGGGCGCCAAACGCCGTCAGCAGCGCCACGGCGCTGATTAGCAGGGATTTACGCATCGGGAACCTCCAGGAAAGCGCTCCAGCAGAGACGGTTAGCACGGGTATCGGTGCGCAGGCGGTAGTGCTTCTTAACCGGCTTGCCGTCGTGCAGCCCGTAGCTCAGCTGCAGGTCGCCGGTCACGTCCACGATGCCCTTGTCCGGCCAGACGCTGACGTCTCTGGGGTAGAACACCGACCCGCCGCTGTTGCCTTTAACGCGCGAGGCTTCGTCAGCCAGCACGCCTTTAAGTGATTTCTCCGCGCCGTCGCAGGCGCCCGCCAGCAGCATTTCGTGGCTGGCCTCTGCGTTTTTGTCGGAGATGTTGAGGCGCAGGTTCAGCCACGCCAGCGCCATCAGGCGCAGGTAGCGGGCGTCGCCGCGCTCACCGGTAAAGCTGAACGGCGTGTCCGCGCCGTAGGGAACGATAATGGTCTGTTTGTTATTAAGGAGCTGATTCATCAGCGCCCGGTTATCACCGTAGATGCGCCAGCAGAGAAGAAGCGCAAGGATCGTGATAACGAGCAGCACCAGAATAGCCACGGCCATATTGCGGTTTCCCGCCGAACGCAGCTTTAATTCCATGTTGTCTCCGGAGGGGGGTCAGGCGACCCAGTGCCGTTTGTAACTGTCAGGCAGGATGCTGATAAAGAAGCGCATCACTGAGGTGGGCAGGCACCAGTACGCAAGGTTGAGAAGATACTGAGAACCGCGGCCTTTCTTGAGGTGACGTATTCCAACCACGGCGGCTAAAAGCGTGGGGCCAAAAATCCACATGTTGAGGAAAACTGCCAGCAGTGCCAGTGGCACATACAGGCAGAACTCATCAGGTGGCAGCCCCACGAACCGCTTCTGCTCGGAAAACGTAGCCGCATAGGTATACCGGTCACGTTTATCCATAAGCAGACGTTAAGCCGGAATGACGTTGAAGGCGACGTTTACGAAAACCAGCAGCGCGGCGATGCTGCCGAACAGCGCGAGGTTTTTGGTTTTGATGTAGGTGAAAGCGATGAAAGCAATCTCAATCACATACAGGATATATACAACGGCAGAATTGCCGCCGAACGTATCCGTAACATCAGTTTTCGCCCCTGCGAAGTAGTCCTGGGCGTGGGCTGGCATCACGGAAACAGCCAGGAACGCCAGTGCTGAGAGCAGTGCAGACTTGTTCAGTTTCTTCCACGCTACCGCCCCTGCCTTGCGGCAGTAGTTTAAAGACGAAGAGAGAGAGCCCTTCATAGGTTTTTTCCTCAGTTAGGGATATAATGATCAGTCGGTTGAACTATCGTTTGTTTTTGCCTGTATGGCCTTAAGTCAAATTTCTGGCTTACCGGTTACTCCTCCTTTACAAATCTGTGGAATTGCTACAGATGCTTACGGTTTCTTAACCGGCTGACGTTTTTTTACGCTTCCGGATCGCACACTTCAATTTAAGTTATTGATCTTATTGATCAATTTAACTTATCGTTATGGTGAGAAATTTCACTTAAGTTCCTAACCGATTGAATGAGAATGAAAAATCATGCCTGAAACTGCCGATTTGGTTGTTCTTGTCGCCGATCCGGCGGGCTTTGCGGCTGAGATTTTTAGGACAAATCATGAGGAAGCCTTAAGTGAACTACTCAATGATGCCCTTCTGCATTACATGCGTGACCCGGGCTGGTATGAGGTCACCTTCAGAGAAAACCGCTTTTATGCCTGCCAGCTGGTCACCATTCCGCTGCTCGCCTTTATTAAAAATCGCGTCCCGGCCAGACTGTTGCAGGCAACGGCCGAACGTTCACTCGCGCAGATAAAAGATTATTCAGACGTGGCCGATCCGGCCGCCTGGATAATGATTAATGCAGATTTTTTTTCTCCCCTTCCCCGCCCCGGCGTAAATCTTTGGCAGGCCCGTAAATTAAAGAACAGCCTTAATAAGGCGGTATTTACTGATCCGGGTGATATAACGGAGCCACAAAAAAAACCTGCACTGTCTGGTGTGAAATCATCGGCTGATGGTAAAAAAGACGCCGTGCCTGAGAGTTTTCCCGGAAATAAACGCGGCCCCAGTTCGGATAAAATAATGGAGCGGGTCATGCTCGGCTGGCGCGTAAAAGATATATGCGAAGAACAGGGCTGTTCTGAATCTTACGTTTACAAGCTGATTAAAAAACGTAAGGGAAATTCCGCAATGGAATACCGCTGGAAGCAGTGGGAGCTGATTGCGGGCATGTATCACGCCGAGCCAAAAATGACACTGGATGAAATTGAGAAAGCCTGCGGCGTATCACGCGCGGCCATTTATCAGGCTGTCAAAAAAATAGCCGAACGTGACGGCACAGAAATTACTCCCCGCGAAAGAGAAAGAAAGCTGACGCCTGATGACATTGAGACGATAAAGAGGAAATTAAGCGAGGGCGTGCTCAGGAAGCATATTCTTGCTGAATACGACATCTCTACAGAAACGCTGATAAAATACGTCGGCACAAGCGACGATTACAGACCTGTCCCGGAAGAATTAAAAGAGGATGCGGTTCGTTTACGTGTTCAGGGAAAAACACTGCAACAGACGGCCGATATTCTCGGCGTGACCGTCTCTACCGTAAAAGATGCATGGAGGGAAAAGAAAGACTCACCCGACATTCAGGAAAAACGCGTCAAGTACGATAATCGAAACGTGCTGTCTAAACGCGACCGCGATCAGGCCGTTAACGCCGTTCTGCGGGACGGAATTACCCGTAAGCAGGTTTACACGCAGTACGGAATAAATGCGCTTACCCTGCGGCGTTATATTCGTGATGCGCAGAAAAAAGAGCTTGAAGTATTGCGACAAGAGGATACTGATTCAGAGAGTAATAAAGACTGATAATCCATTTCACCTGATGCGCAAGGGATGCGCATCAGGTAATGATTAATTATTTAAAGTATTCCTGCAATTTTCCTGCAACACGCTCATTGACAGCCTTCACCCACTCCGGGTCCAGAACCATTTCATTTTTGATGACCTTTTCGGGATCGACAGTTTCTTTCTGAATGCCAAAGATAGCGTCAGTGATAAAGCCACTGACGAGCACATTTTTAGCGATAAATTCCAGCTTCTGGTCAAGTGTCTTTTCAGAGGCATCTTTATTTATTTTATTTTCATAAACACGGAGGCCGAGCCTGAACATTTCCATCACAAACGCTGATCGGTTAGCAGTATCGCGAGACTCACCGTCTTCCAGCTTTTTTTCGACGTGTGCATCAATCTTTTCCAGCAGTGAAAAAGGGATGGTAAGGTTAACCCTGTTACGCTTTGCTGAATTTTCATCATTCATATTTTTTTCTCTCTCTCATTTTAATTCACGCAGACAAGTTTCACATCGGACCAGTCCGGATGCAAAGTTTCGGGCATAGGTTTACTGGTAACCATCAGGTAACAATCGGTCTAAAATGGAGTAACCATCTGGAAACCAATGGCTGAAATTTGATTTTAACTTACTGATAATATTAAAACAAACCTTTTGGTAACCTTTGAAAAACCTTCAGGATCCCACAGGGTTACCGCATGGTAAGTTAACGCTGGTTAAATGCTCTACGATTTACAACTAACTCGCTGATTTTAAATAGTTTAATATGCAAAAATAAATTTGCGAGTGGTGTGTAAAAACTCAACTCTTATGATATTATTGAGCCTGACACCTCCCCCGAACTTTTCAAATCAGGAGCCGCAATGCGTTTATTCACTCACGCTGCAGCCCTGCTGGCGACAGGCATTTTCTCCGCCAGCGTGAATGCGGACTGTTTTATTAAAGCCGGCGAATGGTATTCCATCGATCCGGACTATCTGCGCGCTATCGCCTGGCAGGAATCCCGCTATAACCCGGGGGCCATTAATACTAACCTGACAAAGGACGGTAAACCCGGCAGCAGTGATTACGGCCTCATGCAGATTAATTCGGAAACGATGCGGCGGCTGAAGAAGGAGTATCCCGGCCTCAGTAAAGAAAAGCTGCTCAGCGATCCGTGCCTGAACATTTATATCGGTGCGATGCTGCTGCGCCGTAATTTCAATCAGTACGGCACAACGTGGCTGGCGGTAGGAATGTACAACGCGGGAATGAAAAACAAGCCTGTCACCGTAACGAACCGCTATAACTATGCGATGCTGATTGACAAACATTATAAGGCCATCAAATCAGGCACAATCCCGCGAAAAGCTTTCAGCGGCTGAACAGATTTTGAAACTGACAAAGCGCGCAATGCATCTTTATCATTCTGCGCAGGGTTATTTTAAAGACAACAAAGAAGCTCGCGCGCAGAATTACCCGCCCCGGCTCAATGCCGGGAACGGGTAGCAGCAGAAACATCTCCTTTTTCTTACATTACGCCTGTTCCCTGCATCGCGCCGCTTTATATTTATCCGTCTCCGGTTTAATATCGGCAGCGGATAATAGGCAAAAAAAAAGGGAACCAATTGGCTCCCCGATGACTGTTATTTTATTTCCGCAAGCGTTCGGTTTATCTCACCCTGCACGCCCTGATTGTGCCAGAAGTAATCGCGCCCGACCCTATATAAATTGCCTGCGTTAAAGCGCGCCAGCGTAATTTCTTCGCCGTCCAGGCTGCCGCTAAATTTTTTAGAAACCACATCGACCGCTTTTTGCTTCAGCGCGTCCGAATAATCCCGATCGGTAAAAACGTAGCCCACGCCCCCATAAATGCGATTAAAAGGAGAGGCACAGGAAACGGACATATCCTGCATACCATCAAAATAACTGTCTTTGTACTTGTCGGTTACGGCTTTTACTTCTTCCTCTGTCGGCCCGTCAGTCCAGTTAACGCTTACGCTGTCATAGCTGCGCTTACGAACCGAGAATTTAACACCCGGAAATTTTGCCTTCAGCTCTTTGCGGATGTTAGACGTCACCTGCACAGCGCCGTTTTTATCCTGCGAGAGCGCGGCATATTCCGGGCCGTTTTTAAACGCTCACACTCAGCTGCATAAAGGCGTTCTGCCTCCTCTTTTTCCTGCTGCTTACGGCGCTCTTCCGACTCGGCATGTTTTACAATGCGCGCCGTTTCTTCCCCGCTTTTTATTTCCGGAAATATACTCCACTGTTTTCCGTGCAGGATACTTTCCGGCAGCCCGCGAGATATTCCGCCGCTCTCAAACGCAATATCAAATGTGGCATTACCGCCATAAGATACGCAGCCTGAAAGCGACCCAACTGATGCCGGTTTCTGCTCACAGTGAACGGCGAACACGACACCCCACCCGCGATTGTAAAGAATTGTGCTGACAACCTGACCGATAATCACTGCCTGCGCATTGTGCATTTTCATTTCAGTTTTCCTTAAATCAGTTGAGACGAAAAAGCGGCCCGCCCTTCTAGGCCGCACAACGTTTTCAGAACGGGATCTCGTTCAGGGTGGTATCACCGGCACCGGCAGTTACCTGATTTTTTGGCACCGGATTGAGCGCGTTTTCCAGCGAGATAACGCCGCGTGCGACGTCACTGGCCAGGTGATAATCCAGCCCTGCGTCACTCGCTTCGTGGAAGCGGTCAAAAAATGCTTTTGCCTCTTCAGCCCTCACCGCAGAGGCACGACGCATATATTCCCGGCGAGCATCTTGCCAGAAAGCCGTGCGGTAAAAGATCTGGCCACGGCTGGCAATGATGTATCGCCCGTCAGCGTTTTCGCCCAGGTCGTACAGCGCCGTCATGCCTCCGCCTGAACTCGTCACACACGGCAACGCGGTATGTCCGGCAGCCATCAGCGCGCTGACATCTGTTTCATCAAGCAGCAGCACGTCCGTGCCATAGCTGCCGTTTCGCGCCGGGAAGTGCTTCCCCTCTGACGGCGTGACCTTTTCGCCGTTTTTGCCTGTGACGTGCCAGCGCGTGCGCAGATCGTTTGCACTGACGCAGATTTTTGGTCCGTTAACCCATGTTTTGGAAGATTCTGAAGCGGCGGTGTTGACGTTTTGTGTGTGCATGCTGGTTCTCCTGTCAGGTGGTTAATTCATGTTTCGGTTAGTTCCTCGCGGCAAAGGGCTGAGAAGCAACGGCAGGCAGCAGATACAAGGGCGCCGCAGGCGTGCACTTCACCCTTGTATCTGATGAATGACGGTGCTTTGATTCGCCCGCCGCGTGGGACGTACCGCAACATGACCACCGCACCGGAGATGAGCAGGCACACACCCGACCGCAACGCGGGCGTCCCCAGCGGCCACGTCTTTTTGTGGCCAGTGAACGCGCGGGCGTGAGCCCGCTGCAGGGGTTGACCTGGCCGTTGCCATCAGACCCTAGCCGGCAGGCCCGAACCCCGCAGGGATTCGGCGGAGCTTACCGGCGCAGCCGGTTAGCGCAGTGGGGCTGACGACCCGGCAACGCCGGGGAGCCGGAGGGGGCCATCAGGCTGTTAATGTCGTTGACCTTCTGGAACAGGAAACCGGTGAAGCAGCTGCAGCACAGCAGCAGAACGGAGAGCAGCAGGAAGCAGAGAGAGAAGACCGTGAGGCAGCGTCCCGGAGAGAGAAAGCGCAGGCGGAGGGAGATGACCGGTGCGTCAGCACCGGTTTTTCCCGGCCCGCAGGGCCGCCCGCTTTTAAAGCGGTGCCCGCAAACGGTTCAGACCTTCTCAATATTCAGTCATAAAAAAGCCCCTTTCGGGGCTGATGTCGCTTGCAGTAATACACTGTCAGTGCCCAAGTGCCTTCATTGCAAGCACTGTTACCGTTGCCACTGCACCAATCATGCCGCTGGCAATCGCCACCGGATACCAGAAAGTTTCGCGTGTCAGCTTTCCCGCCTCCGCGTTCAGCTTCTGCGTCTCTGCCATAAGCTTGGCAATTTCAGCATTAATTTTGTTGGTGTTCAGCTCGTTCATATCAGTTGCCGACATGTATTTTCCCCTTTCGGGCAGGATCGCAGCCGTTCTGCGCCTGCTGTCAGTATATCCCGCTGGCCTGCTATACTCCACGCCAGCGTACAAAATTCATTCAGGCTTATTATTAATCTGCTGCCCTCAGCTCCGCAGCCAGCGGTTAGTGATCATGCCTGGGATCACCCTGTAGCCCACGTCGAACTCAAGCACGGCTACCGGCCAGCTTTCGCGCAGATAAATGCGCAGCCCTTCCGGCTCGTCGGTCGGCTCATGAATAATGCTACACATGCCCAGTTCCTCCCACGGTACGGCGCTGAATCCCGCAAACGTTCCTGCGTCGCAGATATATGCGTAAAGATCCATAAATTGTGCCGCCGTCAGGGTGTCATGCTCCAGTGCTGGTGTTGCCAGAGTAGAGAGGTTTACAGCCAGGTTCGCGTGTGCGAGGATGCGTGTATCAGACATAAAGTTAACTCCTTCGTGTTTTGATGTTGGCCGAACCGTGTTGCTGCACGCCCGGCCGTTAAGAGAGCAGGCTCAGGCCTGCTTTTTTAATGCGTGTTATTCCCTGCCATTGCCAGCACCGCACTCAGCAGCAGATCCGCATGTTTCTTCGAGGCATAGTCCCGGCACTCAAAATAACGCCCGCGAATATGCGCAAAAATGTGCGTCACCTTGCCTGAATACATCTCGCTGCACTTGAACGTTTCGCCTGTCGGGGTTGATTTCCAGTCCAGCGGCGGCAGCACGGTCAGCTGATCAATCCAGCGCGCCTCGGTAATTTCTTCCCACGGCCTGAAAAGACGCGTACAGAACAGGGCATCAGCCTCGGATTCGGTCATCAGTGCCATGTCGCCATACTGCAATTGCAGTTCTTCCAGCGTTTCAAAGTTAAATACTGCTACGATGCTCCCGTCTTTAAGCGTAATCGCCTGGCTGAATATCTTGCCTGTATCGATGCGCACGAAAACCAGGTTGTCAGCAGGTTTGCCTTGGCTTTTAACCCATGTTTTGGAAGATTCTGAAGCGGCGACGTTGACGTTTTGTGTGTGCATGCTGGTTCTCCTGTCAGGTGGTTAATTCATGTTTCGGTTAGTTCCTCGCGGCAAAGGGCTGAGAAGCAACGGCAGGCAGCAGATACAAGGGCGCCGCAGGCGTGCACTTCACCCTTGTATCTGATGAATGACGGTGCTTTGATTCGCCCGCCGCGTGGGACGTACCGCAACATGACCACCGCACCGGAGATGAGCAGGCACACACCCGACCGCAACGCGGGCGTCCCCAGCGGCCACGTCTTTTTGTGGCCAGTGAACGCGCGGGCGTGAGCCCGCTGCAGGGGTTGACCTGGCCGTTGCCATCAGACCCTAGCCGGCAGGCCCGAACCCCGGAGGGATTCGGCGGAGCTTACCGGCACAGCCGGTTAGCGCAGTGGGGCTGACGACCCGGCAACGCCGGGGAGCCGGAGGGGGCCATCAGGCTGTTTATGCTGTTGACCTTTATGGAGAGGAAACCGGAGAAGCAGCTGCAGCACAGCGGCAGGAAGCAGAGAGAGAAGACCGTGAGACAGCGTCCCGGAGAGAGAAAGCGCAGGCGAAGGGAGAGAGTCGGTGCGTCAGCACCGGTTTTTCCCGGCCCGCAGGGCCGCCCACTTTTAAGCCGCGGCTTATGCAGCTGCAGGGCCAAAGCCAGCCCCGCGCTTACTGCCTTTAACATTCGCCCAGCTCGGCCTGATAATGCATTTCCGCCGAACTGACCAGCGACGCAAATGTTACGCTTTCGTCCGTTATGCCCTCCTGTTCACACAGGTGCATCAGGTTAGCTATCAGATCCTGCACGGCGATGTAAGCTTCGTCCCCGCTTCCGTCTAAACCGGTACGCCGGGCAAATACCCAAAGCGCTTCGGCTGCAACCGTTGCCCTGTCCGTATTGCCCCAGATAAGCGCCGGTCGCTCAGTTCCCGCAGCCGTCGCGGCAATCTCCTCGATAACGTCCATTCGCACCGGCTCGCGCGTCCCGGTTAACTCCGGGTTTACTGGCTGGTTATCCAGTGATAAGGTTTGTGCTGTAGACACATTGATCTCCTGTTCTGTGGTCAGCGTTTCTCTGATGCCCCGGCTTCGTCGTAGATACCAGGGGCGGAATCTGGCAGGGTTAACACCCTGCCTTTTTTCTGTCCTGAATCAGACAAGCCCTCGCTCTGCCATTGATATGGCATCATTACCCGCCACCACGATGTGATCGATTACCCGCACACCAATCAGCTCAAGCGCCTTCTTCAGGCGAACGGTTATCTGCTCGTCTGCACGCGACGGCTCTGTGCTGAAGGAAGGGTGGTTATGACTCATGATTACTGCAGCTGCGTTATGGCGTAATGCTGCCCTAGCAACTTCACGGGGATGAATTTCAGTCGATGCAATGCTGCCTTTAAACAGTTCTTCATACGCCATCAGCTGATGCTGGTTATTGAGAAAAGCCACAGCAAATACTTCTCTTTCAAGCCCGGACAGCTTTGCCCGAAAAAATTCGGCTGATACAGCCGCTGATTCGAAAACCGTGCCAGTCGGGTAGCGGAAATCTATCGCGCGCGTTGCCTCTGTAAGGATCTGGCTGACGGTAGCCATAGCATAATTGCCCTGTCTGTCGCGCACATGCAGGTTGCTGAAAAAGCTGACATTGTGCCCTGCTATTTCCAGTGATGATTCTTTAGATTCTGAAGCCGTGGTGTTGACGTTCTGCTGTGACATGTTGTGTCTCCCGTGTGGTTTAAGTGATGTTTCTCTGAGTTCCTCGCCGTGAGGGCAGAACGGGCGACCGGGCATCAGGCTGAACGCAGGGGGAAACGGCAAAGCCGCAGCCCGCAGGGACCGGGTGCAGCCGTTTAGCGCGCGACCCTTGCGTGAAGACGCCCGGGTGCCAGGTTTCTGCACGGCGAAGGGGCTCAGGGGAACAGAACAGAACGCGGAAGGATGAACAGGGCACGGCCCCGGAACGGCACGCCACGGTGCCGGAACGGTCCTTAGCGGCCACGTCCTTTTGTGGCCAGTGAACGCGCGGGCGAAAGCCCGCTGCAGGGGTTGACCTGGCAGTTGCCATCAGACCCTAGCCGGCAGGCCCGAACCCCGGAGGGATTCGGCGGAGCTTACCGGCACAGCCGGTTAGCGCAGTGGGGCTGACGACCCGGCAACGCCGGGAAGCCGGAGGGGGCCATCAGGTTGTTGATACTTGTGTCCGCTAAGTGCCAAAAACAGATATTACTAATACCAGTCTTTGTTCATCATAAAGAAGAGTTCTTGCGATGAATGATTTACTGAGATAAAAAAATGGATACTAACGAGGGACATTGATAGCTGTTCTATTATATTAACACCACCTTAATAAAGTGCTTAGTAAGCACCTGTGATATTAATAATTGATACCGTAGAAGTTATTTCCAGAAACAGAAAACTACAGCGTTAGTCTTTCTTTAACTCTCGCTTTTCAAAAGGAAACTTCAAGTAATTATGCTCATGGTTAAGTTCAGAATTTGATATCCAGCCCCACCATTCTTTTCTATATTCTTCATTATTACACTTATCTCGATGTAATTGCATTAAATCTAAAATTTCATCTATCATTTCGGGATGTTTTACAATCAATTCTTCTAAGGTGTTTTGAAATATATTTGATTTCATTGCTAACCTAAAAAACGCCAGCTTAAGATCTTCAATTTTTTTGGTTAAACTAACTTGAGTATTTACTGCTGTATTTAGCGCCAAAGTAGCTTGCCTGCGTGAAAATTCCTCGCGATCTTTTGCCTTTTGCATTTCAAGCTTGGTTCTGAATGTATCAAGTTCTGCATTTATCCTTTGCTTATCTGCAAAAGCTGCATCAGAGTCATAATTCCAGTATGGATTTTGACCTTTCTCCCAGTATCCGCCAGCCATATCATTTCCTCATATCTTATTGAAATATCTATTTTTGCACTAACCCCCCTTCATTATCTCGCATATAATTGAACCAGTAAATATCCAAAGCTCATCTCATGTTGTTATCAATTCAGAATAGCTATGACACACATAATTTTTAACGTTGCCATCAGACCCTAGCCGTCAGGCCCGAACCCCGGAGGGATTCGGCGGAGCTTACCGGCACAGCCGGTTAGCGCAGTGGGGCTGACGACCCGGCAGCGCCGGGAAGCCGAAGAAGCAGCTGCAGCACAGCAGGAAGCAGAGAGAGAAGACCGTGAGACAGCGACCCTGAGAGAGAAAGCGCAGGCGAAGGTAGAGAGGCGGTGCGTCAGCACCGTCTTTACCCGGCCCGCAGGGTCGCCCGCTTTCCAGTCGCGGCCAGGGCAGGCAGCAAGCCGGACACGATGCGCCCGGTTTCACAGGATCAGGGTCGGCATGTCAGCAGCACGGGCAGCGCGAACCGCTCAGTCATTCTGCTAAAGGTGCTCCTTTCTCCGGCCAGAATGCTGATGTCGAGCATTACGCGCCACAACGGTTCGTCATGCCACTCCCACAGATCGATATGCCTGCATGACACAAACCGCTTCAGCCATGTCAGAACCAGCGACAGCAGATCGTTTTCATAGATGTCCCTGTCCTGCCAGTGAACGTACCAGCGCCCTGCCGTCTGCGGCGTTTGAAACGCCAGCTCCAGCGCCGCCTGCGCCAGGCGGTTTTGATAGCGTCTGCGCTTCTGTTCGCGCTCACGGCATTCCCGGTTGTGTTCCCTGTTCTGACGCAGCGAGAGCCGTTTTTCCCGTCGCTCCGTGAAACGGGCGGCGGTCAGAGGAAACAGCCTTGAGCCAGTATCCTGCGACAGCGGCGAGGGACAGCGCTCGCCACGTGAGGCGATCAGTATATCGAGCGCGGCCAGGTACTCCCGCGCGGGTGGCGCGGTACGATCGCCAGGTGAGTATTCCGGCATGACCTGGCGCAGCTGATCGGCCTTGATGGTGCGCGTCCCGCAGTAATGGCGCATGAATGCGCTGGCGTAGGGGTGTGCACCGCGCGTTGCCCTGCCCTGCAGGCGCTTTTCAACCTCGGCGACGGCCAGACTGACCGCAAGAGTATACGGGCAGGCGGGAACGAGCGATAAATGACGGGGGATCATGTTCATGGTTTTTCTCCTTGTCTTTAATGACCGCCCCGGAGGGCGGTCTGTCGCTGTCAGCCTTCGCTGCCCGTGTCGTCTGCGCTGTCATTTTCTGCCGCAGGCCGCAGAGGTTTCATCCACGCGGGCACCCAGCGGGAGTCCTTCATGACCTCTTCGGCAAACTCAGCCGCGTCGCCTTTCTTCATTTTCTCCGCGTCGCTGGCGTTGCCCGTTTTGCCTGCCTCCGTCAGTGCCCCGGCAATCTGCTCTTTGCTGATGCGCTTAAAGAAACCTTCAGCGGTCGGCTGCCACCACTCCGCCAGGTCAAAGCCCAGCGCCGTTTCCAGCGTATCGAGATTGCTGGTCTGGCTGCGCCCATAGACGCGGTCCTGAAAGCAGCACACCGCCGTGGCGCTGCAGAATCCCTGCAGCTGCAGCACTTCGTCCGTGCTCCAGCCCATCAGCCAGCGGAAGTCTTGCGACCAGTTTTCAGGGAGCTTTGCCTCCCACTGCGCCTTTTGCGCCTGCAGAAACCGCCAGGCTTTTGTCTCCTCCTTCGCAACCGTTGCGGCTACCAGCGCCGTGCTGTTATCCGTGAGGCTGATTTTCATTGGGGTCCCTTCATAACTTTTATGGCTGAAGGTGCTGCGGCAAAGTGTCCAGGTGAGCATGGCAAGCGCAATTTCCGGCTCCGTGCTCAGCGCCGCCTGTACGGCCAGCGAACGCTCGCAGGACATCGAGCGGACCAGCGTCGCGGAGTAGTCTTCGGAAAGGGTCTGCAGATCGCCTTTGCTTTCGGGTTTTTCTTTTTTGGGCAGATCGGCCCGACGCTGAACCCCGCGCTGAATGAAGCAGCTGCCGCGCTCAAAGCAGATCATCGCTCCAACCTTATCCTTGTCCGCGCCTGCCCAGCTGCGCTTCAGGCCCGTTTCTTCCAGGGCGGCGATCTGCTTTCTCAGCGTCACGTCCAGCGCGTCATCTTCTGAAAGCTTCAGCTTTGTCCGCAGCTCGCTCAACTCGGTGTCTTCTTCCGGCGTCAGCTCCGGGAAGCGCTCCGGCAGCAGGTGATACGTTTTTGTCACCTCGCTGCTCCAGCTCTGTAAACGGCTGTCCATCCTGACCTCTGCCCAGGCAAACCCCTCCTCCTTTTGCACGGCGTCAGCAATCTGCTGCAGTTTCTGCAGCGTCAGCTGCTCAACCAGCGCCGTGTCGATATAGCCCTCGTCGTCGCTGCTGAACAGGTCAGCACGAATGGAGCCGCCCGCCGCGAGATAGGCGTCTTTGCCAATGAAGGCGAACTTTGGAGAATGGCTGATTGCCGTCTCAGTGGAGGTGATCAGCTTGCGAATGATTTCAGCGGAGGCGTTGTAATACCCCGAGGCCTGCTCCCATACTTCCAGCTGGCGTTCATGCGTGTCGGCCAGCGCCAGCGCCTGACACTGCTCAAGCGTGATTTTATCAGCAGCCAGCTCGTCAAGGATGGCAGGAGCAAGGTCGATCAGCTTCAGGCAGCGCTGAACGTGGCGCGAGCTGTAGCCCATCAGGTCACCAATTTGCGCCGGCGTTTTGCCCTCGTCTGCCAGCGCCAGGAAACCGGCAATCTGCTCGGCGGGGTGCATATCCTCGCGCTCGCCGTTTTCAACCATTGAGGCTGCGCGCGCCAGCTCCTCCGTGACACGCTTGACCGGGATCAGCTGATCGGGCTGATACACGCCCTGCGACAGCAGAAGCTGCAGGGCAGTGAGACGGCGACCTCCGCAGGCTACGCCCAGCATCCCGTCAGCCATGTCGTGCGCGATCAGGTTATGCAGCAGGCCGACATTTTTGATGGTGGCGGCAAGCGACTCAATGCGCGACTGCACGTAGACCCTGCTGCGCACATTGAGGGGGGAAACCACCAGGCGTGAAAGCGGGATCATCTCGATGTCGATTTTTTCCAGCGCCTGCTCGACGGCCGCCGCTGCAGCTTTGTCAGCCTTCGCGGGACGACGTGGTTTTTTGGTTTTTAAAGATGATGATTCTTTAGATTCTGAAGCCGTTGTGTTGACGTTCTGCTGTGACATGTTGTGTCTCCCGTGTGGTTTAAGTGATGTTTCTCTGAGTTCCTCGCCGTGAGGGCAGAACGGGCGACCGGGCATCAGGCTGAACGCAGGGGGAAACGGCAAAGCCGCAGCCCGAAGGGACCGGGTGCAGCCGTTTAGCGTGCGACCCTTGCGTGAAGACGCCCGGGTGCCAGGTTTCTGCACGGCGAAGGGGCTCAGGGGAACAAAACACAACGCGGAAGGATGAACAGGGCACGGCCCCGGAACGGCACGCCACGGTGCCGGGCCGGTCCGTAGCGGCCACGTCTTTTTGTGGCCAGTGAGCGCGCCGGCGCCAGCCGGCTGCAGGGGTTGACCTGGCCGTTACCATCAGAACCTAGCCGAAAGGCCCGGAACGCATCGCGGTCCGGCGGAGCTTACCGGCTCTGCCGGTTAGCGCAGTGGGGCTCGACGACCCGGCAGCGCCGGGGAGCCGGAGGGGGCCATCAGGGTTTTGATTTGAATGTCTGCTCTGTACCAAAAGCAGGCGTTAATACATCTTTGAGAAGCTGATAAAGACATTCAGAGTTTCTTCAGGATTTTCCATAAAAAGCCAGCCCGGTCAGCCTATTCGAGACATACCGGGATTTTGAGTGAAATCCCTTCAAAAATTAGTTAGGGTTTTTAATGACTAATGCCCAATGACCAATGATTAATGATCAATGACAGATGGAGTTTTTGATATGTCAGATGAAAAGCGACTTACCCTGGATGATTTTGATTTCAGCAATGTTGAGGTGAACCCTGGAAAACCAACTGAGAACACGGCCAGAATTCTTCTCCGCGTTGTGGAAGGTGCCTGGGTAGCTTTGTGGCAATACAGCCCCGACTCAACACCAGAAGTGTTGATCCAGCGTGGTAATTTATACCAGACAACAAGCGGCTACTCGTGGGGCTATAAGGGCGAAGGATGTAAGCACCTGGCTTTTGCAATAGTTTCTGTGGTTTATGAGTTTGACTGCCTGGAGCCAGCTGAACTGAGTGAAAGAGCTTATAAACTGGTTGAAGGCATGATTTCCAGTCTGAACGCAGAAGTTTCTTACGATCTGCCTGTGGCAATGATTCGTAAGAATCTGGGCGATCATGAACTGCCGTACCTCTATCGGCATGGCGTCTGAATCGCCTATTGCTTTACAGTCCCTGCTTAAGACTCCGTTGATAAATTCAGCGGTTTTTTCTCTCTTAAGAGACCTTCACCTTATGGATTGCTGTTCTGTGTAGGTTTGCCATCAGACCCTAGCCTTCTGGCCCGGAACGCTATGCGGTCCGGCGGAGCTTACCGGCAGAGCCGGTTAGCGGAGTGGGGCTCGACGACCCGGCAACGCCGGGGAGCCGGAGGGGGCCATCAGGCTGTCAGAGCCCTTGACCTTCATGGACATGAAACCGGAGAAGCAGCAGAACATCAGCAGGAAGCAGAGAGAGAAGACCGTGAGACAGCATCGCGTAGAGAGAAAGCGCAGGCGAAAGGAGAGTAACCGCCGTTGCGGCGCAGCCGCCGCAGCCGTTATCAGCCGCCGTTGACGTTTGCGGCCCCAGCTGGCGGCACTAATCCGGCCCCGCTGGCGCGAAGCCGGTAAGGCAGGCGATCAGGCATCAATGCGTACAATCATTGTTGAAACGTCCGTATAAGCAAACGTCCCGCGCGGCAGCGCCTCCTGATGCGTCGCAATATCCTTAAATTCCCGCTGCTGACGCGGACCGTTTGCGCAGACCGCCACCAGGTTACCGCCCGGCGCCAGCATTTTCAGCGCGTGCCGGATGTGCTTCAGATCATCGCCGTGGCGAAAAGGCGGATTCATGATAATCCGGTCATAAACGGGCTGCGGGGCGCAGCTCAGAAAGTCCGCGCAGGTCACGGCCACTTCAGGAAACGTCGCGCTGAGATGTTCAGCCAGCGCCGCGTTCATTTCTACGCACTGGCATATTACCTCCGGCACGGCCGCAAGCACCGCGCGGACAATGGCGCCGGTCCCGGCGCTCGGCTCCAGCACCCTACTACCCGGCCGGATGTCGGCCAGGGTGACAAGCTTCCGGCACACCAGATCGGACGAAACAAACAGCTGTGTATCTGCATGCACCCGGGTAGCGGGCTGCAGGCCGCTGAGTTTCTGCTGCATCTGCGCGATTCGCGCGCTGAGTTCGGTACGCATTTTTCGTTCTCCCGTGCCGGCAACGCCGGCACTTTGTATATTCATCTGTATATACATAAAACCCCGGGCGAGCCGGGGAGCCTGATTTGTCAGCGCGGAACCTCAACCGTTTTCATGTCGGTGATATACACCGGCGACAGGGTGTAGCCCGTGGACATCACACGGCGGATGCGGTAGGCCTTGTGATCGTCGCCGGCCGCTATGCCCTTCACCTGTTTAAAATCGGCGTGCTTTTTGCTCCACTGCTCCTTAGTCATCTGCTCGAAACCTTCGCCCGGATAGTTCACAATCGGCGGGCGCTTCGCGGCCGCCTTCGCCGTTTTTGCTTCCTCTGCGCTGGGCGCTTTATATTCCGTAATGCGATCGGGCGTGATGGTGATGACGGCACCGTTTCCCCGTGACATAAATGAATACTCAGGCGTCACCAGCGAGCTGATTTTTCCGCCGCTGCGGTTTACGCGGATGATGGTCAGCCACTCCCCGCGGCTTTTAACCTGGCCGCCCGGCACCATTTCGGTATCTGAGGCCAGCACGCCGCCGTGTTCGTCCAGCATGGCGCGCTCGTAGGCGATGCGGTTGCGGTAGTGCGCGGTCCAGCGGCTCAAGCGCGCGATGGTGCGTTCATGGCACGGAATGCAGATGTCCCGGGCCTGTTCGGCGGTAATAATGTCGTCTTCGAGGGCTGACCAGATGCTGCGGCTGCCTTCATACTGGCTTTTCTCCGGCGGGCGCGGGTACTTCTCCAGGGTAAAGCAGCAGTGAAGGTGATCGACGCCTGCAATAACAAGGGCCATTGCCCGGTCAAGGTTCGCGGACGACCAGAGTTTAATAAATTTCTGCACGTCCTGAAGCCGGCGCTCAGCCTTACGCAGATCGGCCTCAATCTTTTTAATCCGGCGCCAGCGCACGTCCGGGCGCTCCTTGTAAGCTGCGTGACGCAGTGACGCCTCTGCCCGGCGCTCCCAGTATTCAGACGTTTCAAACAGGCTGACCGCGCGGCGCATGCCGTTTTCAATTTTCTGCGCGTGCTTACGAGCGCGGCGCTCGCTGTGGTGTCCGACGAGAATCGGCTGCCCGAAGGGAATGGCCGAAGCCAGGCTGTCTACGGCGGCCAGCGCCTGCCCTGACTCGGCGGCGCGCTTTTCGCTGTACTCTTCAAACCGTTCCGCGCGCTCCTCCTGGCGGTCAAAGAGCGACTGATCTTCATCCTCAATTTCGCCGGCCAGCTCAATCAGCAGGTCTTCGCGATCGGGCGTCCACATTGGCGCCACAAAGAGCGCCTGACGCGGCGCATACTTAAAGCCTGCATCCTTGACGCGCTTATACGTTGCCTCATCGAGACGGTGCAGCGAATACAGGCGCAGCTTGTTGTCATCCGGCGAATACGTTGCGCGATAGTTTTCGCAGTTAAAAAAAGATGATTCTTTAGATTCTGGAGCCGGGGTGTTGACGTTCTGCTGTGACATGTTGTTTCTCCCGTGTGGTTGCATGTGATGTTTCTCCGAGTTCCGTCGCCGTGGGGGCAGAACGGGCGACCGGGCATCAGGCTGAACGCAGGGGGAAACGGCAAAGCCGCAGCCCGAAGGGACCGGGTGCCGCCGTTTAGCGCGCGACCCTTGCGTGAAGACGCCCGGGTGCCAGGTTTCTGCACGGCGAAGGGACCCGGGAAACGAAACACAACGCGGAAGGATGAACAGGGCACAGCCCCGGAACGGCACACCCCGGTGCCGGTCCGGTCCGCAGCGGCCACGTCCTTTTGTGGCCAGTGAGCGCGCCGGCACAGCCGGCTGCAGGGGTTGACCTTGCCGTTCGCCATCAGACCCTAGCCGACAGGCCCGGAACCCGCAGGGGTTCGGCGGAGCTTACCGGCTTTGCCGGTTAGCGGAGTAGGGCTCGACGACCCGGCAACGCCGGGGAGCCGGAGGGGGCCATCAGGCTGTTAATGCCGTTGACCTTCAGATACAGGAAACCGGAGAAGCAGCTGCAGCACAGCAGAACCGAGAGCAGCAGGAAGCATGGAGAGAAGACCGGGAGACAGCATCCCGGAGAGAGAAAGCGCAGGCGAAGGGAGGTGACCGGTGCGTCAGCACCGGTTACTTCCGGCCCGCAGGGCCGCCGGGGTTTTATGCGATGCCGGCAGCGCGTTCATGCGGATCAGGACGAAAGCCGATTCAGGCAGGCGCGGGCCTGCCTGTGTTTAATTACTTACGGACGGAAGCTCAGCAGCCTGGCTATCAGCCCTCTGGGAGCTTCCGGGCCGGCGGGCGTAAAGAGCGGTGCAGCATCCACGCGGGCGCGTATCGCCAGCTGATCGACCACGTCATTCCATGCCCACTCTTCGTCATCAGGCTCTGACACCACATAGCAGCGCAGCGTATGGCCAGAGGCCGCTGCAATGCTGCGCGCGAGGTTCAGCAACCAGGGTGCTCCTTCGCCCGGGCAGGCGTCAGTGATGAACTGCCCGTTAATGTAAAACGCCTCGGCGCCCGTGTTCAGCGTTATGTGACAGCACGGGCCCAGCACGCGCACAATCTCACCCTGCGATACCGGAAATGCATTACTCATACCTTTCATGCCTGACCTCCCTGTAATTTTCTGACCGTGGCCATAAAGCATGGCCAGTCACTGAACCGCATCGCCTGCATGCTGGCAGGTCTGCCCTCGCGGTAAGCCTGCGCAAAACGCTGCGCCTGCGCTTCTACTTTCTTACTGTAACGCATCAGTTAACTCCTTCGCTTCTGCTTTAACCGGCGCGTTTGCTGCCGCGCCGGTGCTTCTGACTGCATGACTGGCGTGTTTTACCAGTCGTAAGTTACAAAACCCGGCTGGATGTCTGCGTCGCGGTCGAAATGGAACATGCGCGTGCCGGACAGCCGTGAGACCGTCTCCAGCAGGTAACAGAGGCTTTCTGAAATACCCTGATTACGCAGCCACCGGAGCCTGTCTCCGTTCATGTCGAGACATATAAGGTGCCCATAGCCGGTATCGTGTATCCACATCCACGCCCCGTCCCCTTTCTCTGAACGACGTGAGAGCCAGTAAATCCGATCGCTGTCTTCCAGGGACATGTGCGCGGTGCTCAATATCAGGCATTTTTCGATGCTGGTGGCTGCCTGCCCTTCCCCCCATCTTTCCGAGGGTTCCTGAGCGGCGGTGTTGACGTTCTGTGTGTGCATTCCGGTTCTCCTTTAGGTTGGTTAACTCATCTCTCGTCGGGACCTTTCGCGGCAAAGGGCGTGCACGCGACAGCGATCGGACAAAGCAGGGCCGGCGAAGCCGTACACTTCAGCCTTGCTTTTTCCGGACGACGGTGCGAAACCCGGCCCTCCGCGAGAGAGCCGGTGAGAGATGACCAACGGTAAGACAGGGAATGAACACACCCGGCGCGCCGTTAAGGCGTGACGACATGAAAGCGTCGGCGGATGTATGCCGGCGCGGTGAAGGCGCGGCCGCAGGCCCGCTGCAGCAGTTATCTGTTAAAGCCATCAGACCCTGGCCGGGAGGCCCGGAACGCCACGCGGTCCGGCGGAGCTTACCGGCTCTGCCGGTTAGCGCAGTGGGGGTGACGACCCGGCAGCGCCGGGGAGCCGGAGGGGGGCATACTTCTCATTTTTATGGCTTTACGACTTCACTGAATAAAGGTGTCACTTGAATAACCGGGCTTGTTCTTTGTTAACACTACCAACGTATGAAGCTATACCTTTTTTTTCAGGGGGGTGCGAACTGGATATATAGGCTTGCAAAAAATCAACAATCCTTTTAGCTGATATACGCAGTGAGTTTTGGCTAAGTTCTAAATTAAACACATTCACGATTGTTGATGGAAGCTGAGTTTTAGACCGGTTTACCGTATAACCTGACTTAACCAACGCTTCATTGACAGCTTTAAAAGTATCTTCCAGCCTTCCTAAATCATTACCTGAAAGAAGGATGTCATCCATATAGATACTTACAGATATATCACCTGATTTACTGATGTTTTTAATAAGACTCCCACAAAAGGATTGATGGAAACAAAAACTTGCCAGAACTGGTGACTGTGGATAGCCATATGGAATCACATGCTTTAATCCATTGCCGTTTTGGTTTTTCACGGTTGATAACTTTGCGATTTTTCTCGCTTTGTCATAGGGGATGAAATTCCCTAGCGCTCTTGTTATGCGACTTTGGCTGGTGGCGCCAAAAAAATCCTGTATATCGATCAATGCAAAGTATTTTTTCTGGACATGATGATTTGCAGCCGCAACATGACCACCATCTCTCAGGTGAAACATATAGAGAGGGGATTTCCATTTTGACCTGATATAAGCGTGTATTAGCTTTCCTTGCTTTAACGTAGCCTCATTGGGTATATAAACCCAGCGGCCCGGCTTTATCTCAAACTTATGAAGCCATTCATTTTCTGTATTCATAAAAAAAACAAGTAGTTAGGGACTATGTTGAAGAGGCTCAACACCTTCTCAACGAAAGTCCACGACTCGTTGATAAAGGCCAGGACTGCAGTAGCAGTCTCGAGCACTTCAACTAAGCCGATTTTATGTTGTTTAGACATAAATCGTTCTCTCTATACAATCCTGACGATTCTTAGCGCAAGCGCATAGCCCAAACTAATAACGCTACGCCCCCTTAAGAGGCGATAAGAAACCTTTGGCAACCCCAAGTAGCGAGAAGCAGCGTATAGCCGCCCGCCGCGACGAACGGTAGCCGTCGGTATGTCGAATAACGACGAGTACAGAGAGGCCGGATAACCGGCTAACGTCAGGAGTGTACAGGTTACACCTTGAGTAAAAGATAAGGAACTGTTTAGCGTTTGCGATCTACATCAGCAACACGCCCTCACTATACATCCCCTATCACCCGTCAACATTAGGATGTAATCCACTGAATCATAGATAGTCGGATTCTTTTGTACATCCCAAAAAAAAGACGATGCCGTGAAGCATCGTCAAAACGGATTTGCCATCAATGTGTATCCCTGGTGAAGGATTTGAACACTATCGGCGCCACAGCCTCAAACATTAACAGGTCTGACCGGTCGAGATATTCTGTCTTCATGCAGGCGCAGACAGTTGACTGACGGAATGCTCTTTATTCTCAATCAGTCCGGGCACGCTGGCGCCACACCCACGTCATATCCAGCAGATCGTTCACCCGCACGCCACGACGCCGCCAGTGCGAGTACCATTGCCGGTATGTGCGAACTGACTGGCTGGCCAGCGCCGTTTCGGCCTCACAGATAAGTCTTTCCTGCACTTCAGCCTGGTGCATCAATGCCAGTGAAGTTCGTCGTTCTGGCGCTACAGAAGCGGGCCGCCCGATATTCTCAGGCAGGCTCAGCAACGTGATTACAGGGGGGCATGCGTTATCCTTTTTTGCTGCCATCCTCGCCTGGGCTACAGACTGCGCAGGGCGTGAAAATACATCGTGCAGCCTGCAGACCCTGTGCCACTGAGGATAAAGGGGAGGCGCTGCAGGTACTATCATGACGGTATTCATACGCGCGCTCCTTTTCTGCCCAGTACCGCCACGATTTCCGCTGGCGTAATGCCCGCTGAGACCATCTCTTCAATGCGCGTCAGCAGCCGGCCGATGGTTTCCGGCTCAAACTGTTCGGTGTTCAGAACGTACAGCCCGGTGTGATCGGGATTTATCCAGATAAGCCCGTGCCAGAACGGCGACTCGCTGCCCGGGCTCAGGATGTCGAGCGTGACGAGCGGATTTTTGCGGTGCGTCAGACGGAGATGAACCGGGAACACCCCGCCCCACTCTCCCCGGCATTCGCAGTCGGTAAGCCAGGCATTGCTGAGCTGCAGGGCGTTCAGCACGGTCCCGCACAGCCGCCGGCGAAACTCCTCGCCGCGCGCGCTGTAGGCCTCAAAGTCGCCCGGCGTGAATGCCTTAAGACGTTGCAGTGTCACGCTTTCATCGCGTGTCAGTTCGCTGCCGCAGCAGCTGCGGTAGCCGCCGCGCTGGCGGCCGTAATACGCGGAGGTCTTGCCGTTACGAATTTTTTCTTTAGACTGAGTCGCTGACATATCGAGTTCCTCATAATTTGATTGTCATGCCCTGCGCGGAGTGACAGCTCCGCCAGGGCAACCATCCCGGCCGTTCCGGCCGCATTTCTGCTTCGTTTACCTGCTGTTTTCACCTGATTCGCTGCCTCGCGTGAGCAAAGCCGCGTCATTCAGAACGGGATGTCGTCGTCAAAATCTGCCGGCGGATAATTACCCTGCGGCGGTGCCTGGGGTTCCGGCTGCGGCTGAGCCGCGCTGCGACCGCCCTTACCGCCTTTGCCGCCGTTACCTTTTGCTGCAGGCGGCTGCTGAGGCTGAGCGTTTTGCTGCCCGCTGAACTGCTGTCCTGTCTGTGCGCCTGTGTTGCCTCCACGCCCGCCCAGCATCTGCATGGTGCCGCCGACGTTCACCACCACTTCTGTGGTATAGCGATCCTGACCGCTCTGGTCCTGCCACTTGCGCGTGCGCAGCTGGCCCTCGATGTAGACCTGCGAGCCCTTGCGCAGGTACTCCCCCGCCACCTCTGCGAGCTTTCCGAACAGCACCACGCGGTGCCACTCCGTGATTTCTTTGCTCTCGCCGGTCTGCCTGTCGCGCCAGCTTTCCGACGTGGCCAGCGTGATGTTTGCGACCGCGCCGCCGTTCGGCATGTAGCGCACCTCCGGGTCCTGTCCCAGATTGCCGACCAGGATGACCTTGTTGACGCCTCGTGAAGCCATGTTCGTTCTCCTCATGCTGTTGGGGTTTTAACCACGTCACCCGTTGAGTTTCGGGAGCCGCGGTGTTGACGTTTTGTGGAAATCGGCTGGTTTTTTACTCCGGTATTCACTTCACCCGTTTGAGATCCTTCGCCGCGTGGGCGTAAACCAGCGCGGGTGACGGCAGGCGTCCAGGGCGACGGGGACATTTATTTCTGGTCTAACGCAGTGGCCGGAAATAAATTTTCACGGCGTTCACTTCACCCTGGAGGACTACGGCGCCTGTGCTTGTCTCAGCCCCGGCGAAAGGACTTAAACCGGTGAAGTCCGGCGGAAAATAACAGCACGATGCAGCGGCAACGGCGGCTGAGCGGCAGCGAAACGGCGTTGCGCCTCAGAGCGACGGCGGATTCAGGCCGTCGCGGTTCGCGCCAGCCTGTGGGCTGGCTGCAGCCCCTGCCCTGCCGTGTATGTGTCTGGTCCGGGTTTTATGCGGTACTGCCGGCAGCAGTTCAGCCGGCAGCCTCCCGGCGCACACGCGCCGGGCAAATACAGATGAGAATGAGAAAGGCGGGTTGAAAGGGTTTCAAGACATACTCCTTATGCGACAGCTCCCTGAAAATGAACATTAATCATACACAACAGGCTTCGCTTAAAAACCCTGCAATGGTCTTTTCAGACGACCGCCAGCACGCTGTGCCTTCAGCCCTCAGACCCCAGCCGGCAGGCCCGGAACGCGTCGCGCGGTCCGGTGAAGCTTACCGGCTCTGCCGGTTAGCTGAATGGGGCTGACGACCCGATCAGGGGAGCCGAAGGGGGCCCTTATCCACATCTTCCCTGCACATCCCGCGCGTAAAGCTGTGGATAAACATCTGCAGCCCTTTCCCGATGGTGCATGCAAACAAACGGTTAATTTATGAGCTGTCGTTTCGCTGTAAATCTTTATAAATCAATGGCTGTATTTTCTTCCCGACGGTGAGGATCAAGCGACTTCTTGCGCGTATCAGGAAGCCAGCTAATAATACTGTAAATACATACAGCGCTTTAACAGGGATTTTAGCTATGTTTAACGCCTTTGAGTTGATGCACCCGGCGGACAATCCGCCGCCCAGCTTCAGGCCTCTTTTTCTGGAACGTGTTCCCTGCGGGTTTCCCTCACCCTGTCAGGACTACGCGGAACAGGAGCTCGATCTCAACGAATATCTTATAGCCCACCGGGCAAGCACCTTTTTCCTGCGCGCGCAGGGCAACAGCATGCAGGACATTGGCCTGTACGACGGCGACCTGCTTATTGTCGATCGCTCCCTGACGCCGGAGCACAACGACGTGGTTATCGCCGAGCTTTACGGCGAATTCACGGTAAAGCGCCTTTTGCTTACGCCGAAGGGGCCCGTTCTGCAGCCCATGAATCCCGCCTATCCCGTCATTATTCCGGACCCGGACACGCTTGAGATCTTCGGCGTAGTGGTGCATTTCGTGCATACCCCCCGCAAAAGGAACTGACATGTTTGGCCTGATTGATGTGAACAGCTTTTACGCCAGCGCGGAGAAGGTATTCCGGCCCGACCTGAAAAATGCGCCGGTGGCCATCCTGTCGAACAACGACGGCTGCGTTATCGCACGCAGCAAGGAAGCCAAAAAGTACGTGAAAATGGGCGATCCGTGGTTCAAGATAAAGAACCAGCATTTCCCTGAGAAAATCCATATATTTTCAAGCAATTACGCTCTATAGTAAGTTAAGTGGAATGCAACATCTTCGGTATAAACTTTAATCAGTTGTTATGAACTGAAAGGGGAAGCCCGTGAACACCACCATGCATTCCACATCTGCACTTCTGCTGACTGAGCAATGGCTTAAAATTCTTTCGAATCTAGGAAGAGCCAGCGCAACTATCAAAGCCTATCAAAGTGCCCTGACGCATTTTTTGGCCTTCTGTGAAATACATGTTATTGCTCCGGAAAGGGCTTCCTTTGAGGACATGGCAGCATATATCCGCCCTCAGCTCCCTGATATGCCGTCATCCGTTGCCAGCGCCACACTCCAGCTGCGCATTTCAGCTCTTCGCCTCTGGTATGACTTTCTGATTTATCAGGATTTATGCAGTCTCAATCCGTTGCCCCGTTCGGGGTTGCCTGGTGCCCATTATACCGGGCGTGGCCTGATTCCTCGTATCACCCGCCTCCCCGTTATTCCCGATGACGGGCAGTGGCTCAGGTTCCTGAAGCACGTTTCTGCCGCGTCTCTGCGTGACCGGCTGATACTTGCTCTGGCTTATTATGGCGCGCTCCGGCGCACGGAAGTGACGGCTCTTAGGCTTGAGGATATTGATCTTGCTCACCGCCTGATCCGCATCCGCGCAGAGACGACGAAAAACAGACGGGAAAGAATAGTCTGCTACAGCGCCGACGTTACGCCGGTACTGGCAAACCATTTTCGGCAGCTACGGCTGGCAGGCTGGTCAGGTGGTGCTCTGTTCCGTTCCGCCTCTGACCGTAATTATGGCGCTCCTCTCTCGTTCTGGAGCTGGAGTAAAACCGTGCGAAAATGGGCGACAGAGACTGATCAGCCAGACATCACCACGCATACTTTCCGGCATCTCCGGCTGACGCACCTGGCGCGGGCCGGATGGAAACTGCATGAACTGGCTACGTATGCGGGGCACAGGGACCCACGCACCACACAAATTTATATTCATCTGTCGGGAACGGATATGGCTGCCCGAATGGCTGCTGCCGTAGCTGAAACCGACCGGAAGATCGCAGGACTTATCTTTCAGGCGGGGGCAGTATGATGAAAGCTGAAACAGAAATTCATAACATTTATGTCCCTTTCAGTCGTTCAGATTATCAGCTGAATAATGTGTTAAGCACTGAAGAGCGCGAGGCGTTAAGCACCGGGCACAAACGTACCTCAGCTCTGAGCCAGCAAGGTCCGCTGTCATCTTTACTGCGGCCTCTCCAGGATATTGCCGATCGCAGCGGCACCAGTGACAGACTTGTCAGGATTATCCTTCCTGCCGTTCTGGCGGAGATACACCGGACAGGGCAACCCTGCTGGCTGTGGGAATCGGAAAAGTGGCTGACGCTGTGTCAGCAGCACCGTTCAGGCAGGCCCCTCATTGCGGCTTTTGCCTTCCATCTTGGCCCGTTTCCCTCACCATTCGGCCTGCCGCATCATGGTGCCCCGTCGCTGTACGCCTGTGCCATCTATGGCCGGGAATTTTACACACAGGAACTTAACCGGCTGACCGAAGCTCTGGTTTCACTGGGATACAAACGCAAGAACCAGAAAAATCAGTTGTCAGCCCTGTTGGGCATACTGATGATGATGAACAGTAATCCTCAGCTCGAAAGCTTTACGACTGATCTCTTGTGGCGCGCGCAGAAGTACCACGATCGCGGGATCGCAAGAACGGTGGGCAGAGTTTCGCATGCGCTTGCCGCAATGGGCATCATCAAAAGCCCCGTGCGTATGCGCAATTACCAGGAGTGGCGCGAAAAACCGACAGATGACATCGCACAGGCTTGGGTAGCATGCTGTCGGCGGTGGAGGGAAACCTCAGTGCTTCGTCCCCGCTCCAGAGAGAGCCAGTACAGTTTTATCCTTCGCTGCGGCCTGTGGCTCGCCCGGGAGCATCCGGAAATATGCGAGCCGTCCGACTGGACAATGGAGATCTGCGCAAGCTTCATTGCAGCAGTCGGAAGAATGAAGGTCGATGAACTTTCTCTGGGCACGGCACAGGGGGTGCGCCGGTCTTCCCGTTCCGGAGAACCCATGTTGCCAAACTCCCGCGCCTGTTTTGTGTATGCCGTTCGCCGCTTTATGATTGACTACGAGAACTGGGGATGGGGACGGCTTAAATTCAGTCCGTCCCGCCACCTCTCCACGCCTGATACGCCGCTGTTTCGTCAGGGCGTCAATCCCCGGGTTATTGATGATCCGGTCTGGTTGAAACTGATATGGGCAAGTCTGAACCTGCGTCAGGACGATTTGCTGAGTGAAATCCATTATCCCCTGTCTATGCTACAGGCTATGGCGGTCATCTGGACGCATGCAGGGCTGCGTCAGAATGAGCTGATGCGCCTGACCGCTGGCTGTATCATTCCACAATCGGAAGATATTAACCGGGACGACGGCAGTACCATTCCGGCCGGGACGCTTTGCTACCTGAACGTGCCGGCTGGCAAGACCTCTAAAGCCTTTGTTAAACCGGTTTCTGCCGCAGTGAAAAAATATGTCGATATCTGGCTGGCAGAACGACCAGAAGAGCAGGCAGCTCTGACGGATGAGCGCACCGGCGAAAATGTCCGTTTTCTGTTTCAGTACCGGGGCAAACCGGTGGGAAGAGACATAATAAACCGCACCGTTATTCCGGTTCTCTGTACCAGAGCGGGAGTGCCGGAGGATGACAGCCGAGGTCCCATTACCAGTCACCGGGGGCGCGCATCGGCCATGACTGCCCTGGCCAGTGTTCCTCAGGGTATGTCGTTATACGAACTGATGCAGTGGGCTGGTCACTCTTCGCCGCAGTCCACCATGCATTATATTCGTATACGCCCGACACAGCTGGCGGCCTCTTTTGTGAAAGCTGACCGGGTTGCACATATGATAAGCGTGCTGATTGACCATGACCCGGAAGCAGCCAGCCTCACGGGACCTGCGACATATTATGATCTGGGCGACTCTTTCTGTACTAATCCCTTCTGGAGCAGCTGCCCGCACCGTATGGCATGCATCGGATGTGATTTTAATCTGCCAAAGAGAAGTGCAAGAGGACTGTTACTGGAAAGTAAGGCATCGGTAAAACATTATCTTGAAGAAGTGCCACTGACGCCCGATGAGAAAGAAGTAATAAAAGGTGATGTGGAAAAACTGAACGCCGCTCTTATGAAAACAGATATCCCACGTATTCTGTAGCAGGCCCTGACCGGAATTCACTTTATGTGTGTGAAGGACGGCATAGTAAGGAGCTGCTACGCCATAACGAAGTAATATAAACAGAGCTTATTTACTGAGCCATACTTCCATCTGCCGTATTTCTTCTTTCTGGGCGCTGATAATGCTTTCAGCCATCTTCCGCATTGCCGGTGATTTACCATAACGGAGTTCCGTTTCGGCCATGGCAATGGCTCCTTTATGATGTTCAATCATGCCCCTGGCAAATGCCCTGTCTGCATCCGGCTCCTGTACGGCCTTCATCATTCCTTCGTGCATATTATTCATGCCGTCCATATAGGCCTCAGAAGACGGTGACATTCCGGCATGGTTTCCGTGTACTGCCTGCGCAGCCGTTGCCGGAAACACGACTGCGAGCATCAGCAATAAAATCATGTTACGCGGTTTCATACTCTCTTCCTTTATCAGCGTTCAGATTAGCGGCTATTTTCAGGTGCCTGTCTTTACCGGAAGAGCAGCCAGGCAGGTTACTTACGCAACAGGCGCAGACCGTTTGCCACGACAAGCAGGCTTGCCCCCACATCCGCGAATACGGCCATCCACATGGTCCCCATACCGGCAATGGTCAGGGCCAGGAATACTGCCTTGATCCCAATAGCCATAACGATATTCTGAACCAGAATGTTATACGTCTGCCGGGAGAGTCGGACAAAAGCCGGAATTTTACGCAAATCGTCATCCATGAGGGCCACATCGGCAGTCTCGATGGCGGTATCCGTGCCCATTGCACCCATGGCAAAGCCGATATCGGCGCGGGCCAGCGCCGGTGCATCATTGATGCCGTCGCCTACCATGCCGGTCGTGCCCTGCGCCGTAAATGTTTCTACAGCACGCAGTTTATCTTCCGGCAGTTGATCCCCCCGCGCCTCATCAATGCCAACCTGACCGGCAATGGCCTGCGCCGTGTGCGCATTGTCTCCGGTCAGCATGAGCGTTTTGACACTCAGACTATGCAACTGACTTATCGCCTCGCGGCTGCTTTCCTTCACCGTATCAGCCACCGCAAACAGCCCAAGCACCTGATGAATGTCACAGAGCATGATGACCGTTTTACCCCCGGTCTCCAGTTCCGTTAGTGCAGCCCTGACCGCTTCCGGGCAGCGCACCGTTTCTTCAGCCAGCCTCAGATTGCCCAGACTGTAGGTTTGACCGTTGATGACGCCACGCACGCCGCGACCTGGCAGAGCCTCAAAGCTTTCCACTTCATAACGCTGAATGCAATCTGATGCCGCCGATACAGCCTGCGAAACCGGATGATCGGAGTAACCTGCCAGGCTCACAGCCAGCTTGCGCCCCTCGTCTTCTGCCACCCCGGTATAGATAATCGCATCCGTCTGTACCGGCTTACCGTGCGTCAGGGTGCCGGTCTTGTCTAGCGCCAGCCACTTCAGCTTTCGGCCCTCTTCAAGATAAACGCCGCCCTTGATCAATATCCCCCGGCGAGCTGCTGCCGTCAGGCCGCTGACAATGGTCACTGGCGTGGAAATGACGAGCGCACAAGGGCAGGCAATAACCAGCATCACCAGCGCCTTGTAAATCCACTCCTGCCAGCTTTCACCTGCAATCAGCGGCGGGAGAACGGCAACTGCGACGGCAATAGCAAACACCACAGGGGTATAAATTTGCGCAAAGCGATCAACAAAGCGCTGCGTAGGGGCTTTTGCCCCCTGCGCTTCCTCCACGGCATGAATGATACGCGCAAGCGTGGTATTTCCGGCAGCGGCCGTTACCCGGTACTCAAAGCCACCGGATCCGTTGACCGTCCCGGCGAAGACCGGGTCGCCTTCCCCTTTATCCACCGGCAGGCTTTCGCCGGTAATAGGTGCCTGATTAATGGCGGTCCTTCCCCGAACCACCGTGCCGTCGAGGGCGATACGCTCGCCCGGTTTTACCCTGACCACGCTGTTAAGGGATACAGACCTGGCCTCAGTTTCTTTCCAGGAGCCGTCCGGCTGCTGAACCGTAGCCGTTTCAGGCGTCAGTTTCATCAGAGAGCCGATGGCATTGCGGGCGCGATCAAGAGACTTTGCTTCAATCAGTTCCGCAATCGTGAACAGCACCATTACCATGGCGGCTTCAGGCCACTGTCCGAGCGCCAGCGCCCCGGTGACGGCAATACTCATCAGGGCGTTGATATTCAGGTTGCCGTTGCGAAGTGCAATCCAGCCTTTTTTGTATGTGGACAGGCCACAGGCCGCAACGGCAGCCAGAGCAAGAGCCGCTTCCAGCCATTCCGGCATACCCGTCCAGTGCATGGCTTCGGCGGCGATTGCCGCCACACCGGCCAGCGCCAGCGGCCACCAGGTTTTTTTCTTTTCCTCCGTGACCACGTGTCGGCCACTGCTGTCAGGGAGTTCAGGCTCAAAGCCCAGCGAACGAATGGCGGCCAGAACGGGCTCGAGCGCATCCGGTGCGTGAACCACCGTCAGTACGCGCTGCATAAGGTTAAAATCCAGTTCCTTCACGGCTGACATGCCGTCCAGCTTTTTACGGATCATGCCCTCTTCAACCGGGCAGTCCATCTGCATGATCCTGATACTGGTACGCACCCCGTCAGCGGTCACCTGCTGGGTCTGCAGCTCACCGAATGTGACAGGAGCAGGCGCGCAGCAGGAACCGCCGGTGCTTTCCGCCTCACGGCCTGAACAGCAGTTGCCTTCAGGCTGCATTGCTTTATCAATCGGTTCCGGGTCAAAACCCAGCGAGCGCACCGCCTGCAGAACCGGCCCCAGCGCCTGCGGCGTATGGGTCACGGTGAGCACCCTCTGCATCAGATTGAAGTCAAGATTGCTGACGGCAGGTAATTTTGCCAGTTTTTTGCGGAGCAGCGTCTCCTCCGTCGGGCAGTCCATCTGCATGATGCGCAGACGCGTCTGAACTTCATCGTTGCGGATATGCTCTGTAACCGGTTCGGATGGCTGACTCAGGCTGTCCGGTGAGCAGCAGCTCCCGGTGCTGCAACAGGCCGGTGTGGCTTCAGCCGTTTTTTGTAGCGTTTTACCGGATTCCTCTGCCGGGGCAGCAACATTTTTTTTAACGGACGCCTCTTCTCCGGTTGCGGCTGAACCACATTTTTTATTACTGCAGCAGTCACTCATGTCTTTATCCCGTTCATAACGTATACTGGCATTAAAGACCCTGATGTAACTACAGGGTCAAGATCAGATGAGAGGAATTATGAAAATTGGCGAACTGGCCCGACTGGCCGGATGTCCGGTAGAAACGGTGCGTTATTACGAGCGTGAGGGCCTGCTGCAGGCCGCGTTGCGGGATCAGACTAATAACTACCGCCATTATGATAGTGCGCATCTGGAAAGACTGATGTTTATCCGGCGCTGTCGGGCGCTGGATATGACCCATGAAGAAATCCGGGTGCTGCTGCAGGCGCGAAGCCAGCCTGACGCAGACTGCGGTAAGGTTAATGCCCTGATAAATGAACATCTGAACCACGTTCAGGCCCGTATTCGTGAACTGAATATGCTGGAAAAGCAACTGTTTGAGCTCCGGAGCCACTGCAATGCCAACCGGGCAACACGGGACTGCGGTATTCTGCGCGAACTGGAGCAGGCAGAAGAGCCTGAGGATATCGTGCCGGTTATCACTGCAGGTCATCTGGCCGGAAGCCACTCTTACTGATGCTGCTTTCTGCTGTAAGTAGAACGGTTCACTAAAGCAACAGGCCTTTTTTTGTGATGTTACTTCGTCATGCCCGGCCATTCAGGTTGCTGAAAGTATGCTGCCGTTAAAATCTGTGTGACATCGTTTAACCGCTATTCCCTCATTAAGCTGTACAGAAAAGCCTGTAAGCACGTCACAACATATATGAATTTATAAATATAAAATTGACCTTTCGTCTGCAGAAGACGAGACTTGTTGCTGTCCGCCACGAAGGAGAAATTATGCCGTCACTTCTGCCCCTGCAACTTTTTAAGAATCTTTCTGACGAAACCCGGCTCAGCCTGGTGCTGTTGTTGCGCGAAAAAGGGGAGCTCTGCGTCTGCGAGCTTGTATCTATCCTGAAAGAAACACAGCCAAAAATATCGCGGCACCTGGCCCTGCTCAGAGAGAGTGGACTGCTTATCGACAGGCGCGACGGCAAGTGGATCCATTACCGGTTATCGCCACACATGCCTGCGTGGGCAGCAGCGGTCATTGAGCAGGCATATCTGTGTCAGCGGGATGAAATTCTTCATCTCAGTCAACAGGCTGAGCGTGATAACGCAACCATCAACGGCAAAGCTGTCTGCATGTAAAAATTTTATCTAAACACATTCGATTAAACGCATATATTTACAGGGTACACTTAGCAGCCCGCTTTAACGGGCACGTATAATTAAGAAGGAGAGAGTATGTTTCTGGCGGGTGCGATTTTTATCCTGACCCTGATACTGGTGATCTGGCAGCCGAAAGGGCTCAGCATTGGCTGGAGTGCCGTTATCGGCGCCGCACTGGCGCTGCTGACCGGCGTGGTACACATCGGGGACATTCCTGTGGTCTGGCAGATTGTCTGGAACGCCACGGCCACGTTTATTGCGGTCATCATTATCAGCCTGCTGCTTGATGAGTCCGGCTTTTTTGAGTGGGCCGCGCTGCACGTTTCACGCTGGGGCGGCGGCAGGGGCCGGTTGCTGTTCACGTATATCGTTCTGCTGGGTGCGGCGGTAGCCGCCCTGTTCGCCAATGACGGGGCAGCGCTTATTCTGACGCCGATCGTTATCGCCATGCTGCTGGCGCTGGGCTTCAGCCCGGGCGCCACGCTGGCGTTTGTGATGGCGGCAGGCTTCATCGCCGACACCTCCAGCCTGCCGCTCATCGTGTCGAACCTGGTGAATATCGTCACGGCAGACTTCTTTAAACTGGGTTTCAGCGAGTATGCCTCGGTGATGGTGCCGGTGAATATCGCCTCAGTTGCAGCCACGCTGGTCATGCTGCACCTGTTTTTTCGCAGGGACATCCCGGCCACTTACGACCTGGCGAAACTGAAGGCGCCGCGTGAGGCCATCCGCGATGCGCGCACCTTCAGAACCGGCTGGATTGTTCTCATCCTGCTACTGGTCGGCTTTTTCGCTCTTGAACCGCTCGGCGTACCGGTCAGCCTGGTGGCAGCGGTGGCGGCGTGTATTCTCTGGCTGGTTGCCCGGAAAGGACACGTGATTGATACCGGCAAGGTGCTGAAAGGCGCGCCCTGGCAGATTGTTATCTTCTCGCTGGGCATGTATCTGGTGGTGTACGGTCTTCGTAACGCCGGCCTGACTGATTACCTTTCTGCCGCCCTGAACCGGTTTGCAGAGCATGGCGTCTGGGGCGCAACGCTCGGCACCGGTTTCCTGACGGCGGCGCTCTCTTCTGTCATGAACAACATGCCTACCGTGCTCGTTGGTGCGCTTTCGATTGACGGCAGCACCGCACAGGGCGTGGTGAAGGAGGCGATGATTTACGCCAACGTCATCGGCTGCGACCTCGGCCCGAAAATCACCCCCATCGGCAGCCTCGCTACCCTGCTGTGGCTGCACGTACTGGCGCAAAAAAACATTACTGTCAGCTGGAGCTACTACTTCCGCGTGGGCATCGTGATGACCCTGCCGGTACTTTTTGTGACGCTGGCCGCGCTGGCCCTGCGCCTGTCTGTTTAACCTTAACCCCGGTGTTGCGACTGTGCAGCGCCTTTACGGAGTACCGCTTATGACTGACATCACCATTTATCACAACCCGGCGTGCGGGACGTCCCGCAACACCCTGGCGCTTATCCGCAACAGCGGCACCGAACCCAAGGTTATTCTGTATCTGGAAACGCCACCGTCGCGCGACGAGCTGAAAAAACTGATTGCGGACATGGGCATCAGCGTGCGCGCTCTGCTGAGAAAAAATACGGAGCCGTATGAGCAGCTCGGGCTGGCAGAAGACCGGTTTAGCGATGACGAGCTACTGGAAGCCATGCTGGCTCATCCAATCCTTATTAATCGCCCGGTGGTGGTGACGCCGCTCGGAACGAAGCTCTGCCGCCCCTCTGAAGTAGTTCTGGATATACTGCCAGACCCGCAGCAGGGCGCGTTCACCAAAGAGGATGGCGAAGCAGTCATTGATGAGCACGGTCACCGCGTCAGCCACTGATTTTTCCCCAGGTGGCATATATAACGAGTGTGAAAAACAAAAGCCGGCATCTGCCGGCTTTTTTTATATGCTGCGTTGGTTGACCCGCTCTGAGAGCTGAGCGGCACTCTCTTTCCTTTCACTGTAGCGGTCGGTCAGGCAGTTGCTTCGCCCGCGCGTCAGCAGGGTGAACTTCATCAGTTCCTCCATGACGTCCACGATGCGGTCGTAATACGAAGAAGGCTTCATGCGGCCGTCCTCATCAAACTCGGCCCAGGCTTTCGCCACGGATGACTGGTTCGGGATAGTGATCATGCGCATCCAGCGCCCAAGAATGCGCATCTGATTTACGGCGTTGAAGGACTGTGAGCCGCCGCTGACCTGCATCACCGCAAGGGTTTTTCCCTGTGACGGCCGGACCGCACCGGACGTCAGCGGTATCCAGTCAATCTGCGTCTTCATGATGCCGGTCATGGCACCGTGACGCTCCGGCGAGCACCAGACCATGCCTTCTGACCAGAGTACCAGCTCGCGGAGCTCTGCAACCTTCGGGTGCGTCTCCGGGGCGTCATCCGGCAGCGGCAGGCCGGACGGATTGAATATTTTAACCTCCGCGCCCATGGCCGTCAGCAGCCGGGCGGCCTCCTCCGTGGCGAGACGGCTGTAAGAGCGCTCACGCAGCGAGCCGTAGAGCATCAGGATGCGGGGCGGGTGTGCCACCTCTGCTGCCTTCAGCTTTTCTTCCGTCAGCGGTGCATCCAGGAGCGTCGGATCGATATTGTCCAGGGCATCATTCACGTTATTCACAATAGGGTCTCTTTATGGGTAATTGCGGTGGACAGGCTGCAGTCGCTGCCGCCGGCGCAGCACTCTTCAGTCAGAAAAGCCATCAGCTGCTCAAGCTGCGAATAACAGGGCCTGCAGAACAGGGTTCGGCTCTGCCGTTCCTGACTTATGAGGCCAGCGGACATCAGCGCAGAAAGATGATGGCTGAGCGTGGAGGCCGGAATAGCCAGTCTTTTCTGGATGTCACCCACGGGCAGACCGTCATGACCCGCCCTGACCAGCTCCCGGTATATGTTGAGACGGGTCGGGTGGCCCAGCTCCCGAAGTGCGTTTGCTGCGGTATGTAAATCCATGCGACCTCCTTTAACTATAATTCCAGAATAATGGAAGTACAGGAACCGTCAAACATTTTTTCCGGGAAGGGGTGACGCTTTCTCATCCCGTCTCTGCACAACAGAGTCGGAATGACGTTGCCAGAGCACCACAGAAATCGCCGTAATGAACAGGGTCAGAATGGCGGAAACTAGCAGCGTGCCGGATATACCGCACCGTTCCAGCAGCATGGCATACGCAGACGGAGCCAGTGCCGCGAGAAAAAATCCTGGTGACAACAGTACGCCTGTTTTGCGGGCGTACTGTTGCGGATTAAACAGCACAAGAGGAAGTACGGCCTTCACGACCGTGTTCAGCCCGTTCACAGCCCCATAGCCCAGAACGAAGAAGGCTGTAGCCACAGGATTAATGTTCCCTGCAAGGCCGGTCAGAAAACAGAGGGGCAGCAGAATACCGGTAATAAGGTTCAGACGTAGCGCGGAGATTCGTGCACCGGAAGCCACATCCAGCAGACGGGCACCTACCTGCCCCACTCCCCACAGCATGCCAGCCAGAGCCGGCATGTCATAAACGGCCAGTATCCGGGGAAAATGCGTGGACACCCCAGTGGAGACAAAGCTAATCAACGCTATCAGCGTGGCATACAACAGACCGCTGATGAGTGCTTTTCTGTCCTCTGGTGTTGCTGTTTCGTCAGCCGAAGGGCCTGATCGCCCTGTTACGGGAAGTTTTATCCGACGGCCTGCCGGAACGGCGGTCAGAAAAAGCAGGCTCAGCAGTCCCGCACAGCCATAAATGAAGACGGCATGCCGCCAGTCGGTGACGTGTAACAGCGCCGCGCCGGCAGGCCAGAAGGCGGCCGACGCGAGACCGCCCAGCAGGGTGACCAGAGAGATTGCCCTGCGAGCCTCTGCGCCTGCGGTTTCCACAAGCAGGGCAAACGCGGCGTCATACAGGGCAAGCCGCATACCCGCTCCTGTCAGGATCCAGACGGCAACCCACGCCAATGTTGAATAGGTAAACGCCATCAGAAAACACCCGATGGTTATGGCGAAAGTCCCCGCCATCATCAGCGTGCGCCCGCCGGTACGGGCCATTAGGGGACCGATCAGCGGTGAAACCAGCCCCATAACAAGCATGGCAACGGTCAGGCCGGAGAATATCACACCGGGAGACCAGCCTGTTTCCGCCATGATGGCGGTTCCGAAGACACCCGGCATGTAGAACGTAATACCCCAGTTGATAAGCTGCGTCATGCCTATGCAGAAAATGGTGCGGCCTGTCAGATGTCCGGCTGTCAATCTGTGTTATCCGGAAGCGTGGCGTCGCCCTGCCCGAGCATACGCTGCAGGATAATCGTATCGAGCCAGCGCCCGTGCTTGAATCCTACAGATCTGAGCGTACCGGTGATGCTGAACCCTGCAGCGCGGTGAAGAGCAAGGGAGGCGGTATTTTCACTGTTTCCCACCACGGCTACGAGCTGACGAAAGCCACGCGCTTCTGCCCATGCTACCGCACGAGATAACAGCATTTTTCCAATGCCTCGCCCCTGATACGTGGCGTCAATATATACAGAGTCTTCCAGGGTGAAGCGATAGGCGCACCGTTCCCGGTAAAGAGACAGATAGCAGTACCCCCGGACAATTCCACCCTCAACCGCCACCAACCAGGGCAGACCTGCTGCATGTACTTTTTTCAGTCGGGCTGCCATTTCAGCCTCACCCGGCGGTTCGGTTTCAAAAGTGGCGGTGCCATGCAATACGTGATAAGCATAAATCTGTTGTATGGCGGGAATATGTCGTTCATCTGCTTCGGTTATTTCCATCAGTACAGCTCCTTTTCCGGCCAGAAACAGAGACTAACCCGGATGAATCATTTCAGACAGGCAGCAGAACTTATCAGCGGCATAAGGAAAACTTTGGCATGGCAACCCTGAACCTCGATCATCTGGCTACCTTCAGGCTGGTCATCAGCCGGGGCAGTTTCTCGGGGGCGGCAGAAGTACTCGGCCTGTCGCAGCCGGCAGTGAGCCTGCAGATAAGACAGCTGGAGCAGATGCTTCAGGTCCGGCTCATTGAGCGAACCAGCCGGGGAGTAAGGCCTACCCCTGCAGGGATGACTCTTGCTGAGCACTGCATGAAAATTGATGCTGTGGTAAGTACAGCAGTTGAATCGGTGTCCCTGCATTCAGACGAGATTACCGGCACCGTTACTGTCGGCACAGGCGCAACAGTCTGTATCCATCTGCTGCCTCCCTTACTGCAGCAACTGCGACAGATCCATCCCTTGCTGAAGGTGGATGTACGCACAGGCAATACTTCCGATATTGTGCGGGGAGTGGAGGAAAACAGGATAGATATTGGTCTGGTAACGCTGCCGGCAGCCGGTAAATGCCTGAGCGTCAGCCCGCTGGGTACGGATGAGTTTGTTGTCATAATGGAAAAGGATACCTCAGAGCAGAGTGCAAAACCGCTGTCTCCCGATGCCCTTTTGCCACTGCCGCTGATTGTATTTGAACCCGGAAGCGGGACACGCTCCCTGATTGACGGATGGTTCAGCGATGCAGGGCATACTGTCAGCCCGGTGATGGAGCTTGGCAGTATTGAAGCCATTAAAAGGATGGTACATGCCGGTCTGGGTTACAGCATTGTTCCCCGAATGTCCGTTGCAAGTCTTGAAGAAAGGCAGGGTCTCAGTCTTTACTCTTTGACGCCCTCGCTTCACCGGACTCTGGGGACGGTCATGCGTGAAGATCGGATTGTCAGTAGGGGCATAAGTGAAGTACTGAACAGACTAAGTAAGATATTCCTGAATAAAAATAAAGTTTTTTAACATGCCCTGACACAGAAAGCCCCGATAGCTGTTTATTTTACGAGCTGTCGTTCCGCTATAAATTCAAATAAATCAATGGTCCGTTATTTTAATGATATTTGTGTCGCCCCATGCTTCTTGCTTCGTCCGTAAAGCCAGACAATACTACTGTAAATAAATACAGCATTTTGACAGGGATTTTTGCTATGTTTCACGCCTTTGAGTTGATGCACCCGACGGATAATCCGCCGCCCAGCTACAGGCCCCTTTTCCTGGAACGCGTACCCTGCGGGTTTCCCTCTCCCTGCCAGGACTATGCGGAGCAGGAACTCGACTTAAACGAATATCTGATAGCCCACAGGGCAAGCACCTTCTTCCTGCGCGCACAGGGCAACAGCATGCAGGACATAGGACTTTACGACGGCGACCTGCTGATAGTCGATCGGGCACTCAGGCCTGAGCACGGCGACGTGGTTATCGCCGTGCTGTACGGCGAATTTACGGTCAAGCGCCTTCTTATTACCCAGAAAGGGCCGGTATTGCAGCCGATGAATCCCGCCTATCCTGTTATTATCCCAGACCCGGATACCCTGGAAATTTTCGGCGTAGTGGCGCACTTCGTGCACACTCCGCGCCAGAGAAACTGATATGTGCGGGTTATCTACACACGGCGGAGATCATGATGTCCATGTTCGGCCTGGCTGACGTTAATTCATTCTATGCCAGCTGCGAGACGCTGTTCCGCCCGGACCTGCGTGGCAGCCCTGTGCTAGTGCTCAGCAACAACGATCTGAGTGGTGAGAAACGTTAGTTAATTTGATGCTGTTCATGTCAGCAGCTCTGGAGTGTTGTTTAGTCTGCTATGAGCGAAAAGCGGACATTTGTAATGTATGCGCTACAGGACAGTTTCATCCAGCCCGCCGCATTAGCCGCCCTGCCGGACGGTTACCTATCAGCTGTCTTAAGAAGATTGTTCATCTTATTATGAATGTCAGCACTGACCCGGGTCAGGTTCGCACCTGAGATTCCGGCCCCTGTTTTGATATAACAGCAGGGTGATGCTGCCAACTTACTGATTTAGTGTATGATGGTGTTTTTGAGGTGCTCCAGTGGCTTCTGTTTCTATCACCTGTCCCTCCTGTTCAGCTACTGACGGGGTGGTGCGTAACGGCAAAAGCACTGCCGGACATCAGCGCTATCTCTGCTCTCACTGCCGTAAAACATGGCAACTGCAGTTCACTTACACCGCTTCTCAACCCGGTACGCACCAGAAAATCATTGATATGGCCATGAATGGCGTTGGATGCCGGGCAACCGCCCGCATTATGGGCGTTGGCCTCAACACGATTTTACGTCACTTAAAAAACTCAGGCCGCAGTCGGTAACCTCGCGCATACAGCCGGGCAGTGACGTCATCGTCTGCGCGGAAATGGACGAACAGTGGGGCTACGTCGGGGCTAAATCGCGCCAGCGCTGGCTGTTTTACGCGTATGACAGGCTCCGGAAGACGGTTGTTGCGCACGTATTCGGTGAACGCACTATGGCGACGCTGGGGCGTCTTATGAGCCTGCTGTCACCCTTTGACGTGGTGATATGGATGACGGATGGCTGGCCGCTGTATGAATCCCGCCTGAAGGGAAAGCTGCACGTAATCAGCAAGCGATATACGCAGCGAATTGAGCGGCATAACCTGAATCTGAGGCAGCACCTGGCACGGCTGGGACGGAAGTCGCTGTCGTTCTCAAAATCGGTGGAGCTGCATGACAAAGTCATCGGGCATTATCTGAACATAAAACACTATCAATAAGTTGGAGTCATTACCAGCCACCGATACAAAACACATAGTAAAAGTTAGTAGTTAAATTCCTATTAAAATAAATAAGTTATTAATGACTAATTGTTAGTTTCATTCAGATACAACGACGGATGCGTCATTGCACGCTCCGCTGGCGCAAAAGCGCTTGGCATCAAAATGGGTGCGCCATGGTTTCAGGTAAAAACACAGGATTATCCGGAAAAGGTGCACGTGTTCAGCTCCAATTACGCGCTTTATCACAGCCTCAGCCAGAGAGTAATGACCGCGCTTGAGGAGATAACGCCACGCGTCGAGCAGTACAGCATTTATGAGATGTTTCTGGATCTCACCGGTATTGACGGCTGTGAGGACTTCGAAACTTTTGGCCGTCGCCTGCGTGCGCATGTGTTTACCACAACGGGTCTCACCGTCGGTATCGGCATGGGGCCGACCAAAACACTGGCAAAATCGGCCCAGTGGGCGGGCAAGGAGTGGAAGCAGTTTCGCGGCGTACTGGCGCTTACGCCAGGTAATCCGAAACGTACTGAAACCCTGCTGGCTAACCAGCCCGTTGAGGAAATATGGGGCGTGGGACGGCGTATCGGTAAACGACTCAACCTTATGGGCATCGAAACTGCTCTGCAGCTATCACGGGCGCGTCCGAAATTCATTCGAGATAACTTTTCCGTGGTGCTGGAGCGCACCGTACGCGAGCTGAACGGTGAATCATGTATTCCGCTCGAAGAGCTGCCACCGGCAAAACAGCAGATTGTCTGTAGCCGCAGCTTCGGCGAGCGAATTACCTCAAAAGTCGCTATGCAGCAGGCGCTGTGTCAGTACGCTGCGCGCGCAGCGGAAAAACTGCGCGGGGAACGTCAGTACTGTCGCAACATCGGCGTATTTATCCGGACGTCGCCACACGCAAACGGTGAGGTTTTTTACGGGAACAGCGCCGGTGAGAAACTGACGCTGCCAACACAGGACACGCGTGACATTATTGAATCTGCGATGCGATCACTTGACCGTATCTGGCTTGAGGGTCGAAGGTACATGAAAGCAGGTATCATGCTTGATAACTTCACTCCAAACGGTATAAGCCAGCTCAATCTGTTTGAAGATAACCAGCCGCGGGCCAACAGCGCACAGCTGATGAAGGTACTGGATGATATCAACCAGTCCGGAATGGGAAATGTATGGTTTGCGGGCCAGGGCATTAATACCGAATGGAAAATGAAACGTGAAATGCTAAGCCCTGCCTGGACCACGCGCTGGTCTGACATACCTAAAGCGCGCGTGCTTTGAGTCGGTTACTAATTAAGCTGTTGAAATTGTATTCCACATAAACCACTCAATGAGCACGAGGGTGATGTCCTGCATCGAGGAAGTTGTGCCGCGTCTGGAGGTATATTCAGTGGATGAGGGGTTCTGCGACTGCCGCGGCATGGAAATGGCCATGCCCTATGAGGATTTTGGCCGCATGATCCGCAACCATGTCAAAACCTGCACCGGGCTGACTGTCGGCGTCGGCCTGGGGCCGACGAAGACGCTGGCGAAGTCAGCGCAGTGGGCCGGAAAGGAATGGCCGCAGTTTCGCGGGGTGCTGGCGCTCACGCCGGGCAACCCCAGGCGGACAGAGACGCTGCTTTCACGCCAGCCCGTGGGTGAACTCTGGGGCGTAGGCTCCAGGCTTGAAAAGCGCCTGCAGCTGCTTGGCGTGACAACTGCGCTCGATCTGGCCCGCTCCTCCCCAACCTTTATCCGTAAAAATTTTGGCGTTGTGCTGGAGCGTACTGTACGCGAGCTTAACGGCGAGTCCTGTATCCCGATGGAGGATGCCCCGCCGCCAAAGCAGCAGATTGTCGTGAGCCGCAGCTTCGGCGAGCGCATCACGGAATATGACGCGATGCGACAATCCGTCTGCGCGTATGCTGAACGCGTGGCGGAAAAGCTTCGTGAGGATCGGCAGTTCTGTCACCACATCTCCGTGTTTATCCGCACCTCCCCTTTCGACACCGGACAGCCTGGCTACGGCAACACAGCGTTTGTGAAACTGCGCGTAGGCACGCAGGACACGCGCAACATCATCGAGGCGGCGGTGAAATCCCTGGACGCGATCTGGCGCCCGGGTTTTCGCTATGCGAAAGCCGGCATCATGTTGAGTGAGCTGCGGCCAAACGGCGTGGCGCAGCTTAACCTGTTTGACGATGAAGTGCCGCGCGCCGGCAGTGAAGCGCTGATGAGCCTGATGGATTCGATGAACCGCTCCGGGCGCTACAGCATAGGCTTTGCGGGGAAAGGTATCGACCCTGACTGGAAGATGAAGCGGGAGATGCTGAGTAAAGCATGGACGACAAACTGGAAAGAATTACCGATCGCAAAATTAATCTGACATCCAGCTGCAGGGCTGCTTACAACGCGTTATTGTATATACAAATATATATATAAAAGCCTGAGAACAATCAGCATATTCATAACCCATCAATACAATAATGCCTATACAAATGTATAGGCATTACGCTCTAATTATGTATATACAAAAGCATATTCATACGTATATGCATTAAGCTTGTATTATGTAAATACAAATCAAGTGTTTTCAACGAGAAGCTGAGCCAGCTTATCGATCAACTTATCATCTTCTATATAGCAGGCGGCCCGGACTACACGCGATCGCGTTATGTTTTTGTTAGGCAGCCTTTCCTGTATTCTTTCAACAAGAATGGATAGCGCATCGTCATCCAGGCCAGTAAGGCGAAGGTTCATCTGCTTTCCGGTTGTGATATTTCTGCGTTCAGTAACGCGCGTAACCCCTTTCGCTATACGATCACTTCTTGCCACTTGCGGCCTCCTCAATCTGCTGCAGCAACTCCTGCGTGAAGGCTTTGTAATCCCGGTAAGGGCGTTCATTTCTGGCGAACATCATAACGGGACGATGCACCTCAGTAGCTTGTTTGAAAAGCTCACTCTGCCGTATTTCAGTATTCGCAACTTTATAGCCCGCTTCACTGATATATCCATCAATGGCTTTTTTCATTTTAGAGTGAGACTCGTTAACTTTTGTCTTTACAAGTGTATATACAAAATCGTCATTACGCCTTACCTCACGAACAACCTGAAACAGGTCATCAATGCCTTTTACTGCCCTGCGATCCATATCGACCGGCACAACAATTTTATCTGTTATCAGTAGCGCGTTTTCGATGCTGAGATCGATGGCTGGCCGCAGGTCAATCAGGATAAAGTCATAAACGTTTTTGAGTCTTGCCAGGCCTTCATCCAGAATATTGAGCCGGTGACGGAAACGTTCGGCGCTGCGTGCTTCAACTGCGAGGGTTATATCGGCGGGGATAACATCCAGGTTAGGAATGACGGTTTCCCCGTCGAGGGCGGTATAAACGAGTTTATTGGTGTCGAACTTAGGGTCTTCAAAAAGATCGGTGATTGTATAGTCTTCGTCACCGCGTCCCACGTCGTCACTCAGGTTTCCCTGGTGGTCCAGATCAACCAGTAAGGTCTTATAGCCAGCTGAAGCCAGCGCGCATCCAACCGCAATACAGCTTGTCGTTTTGGCAACACCGCCTTTGCTGTTCGCAAAAGAAATAATGTAGGGCTTCTTCATTTCACACCGCCATGTATATACAAAGGTATATGCATACTACATGCATTCTGCACCATGTCAATGTATACACATAAGCATATACATAGCTGCTTATAAATCATTGCCGGGCACGACACGTTACCTCCCAAAAAATCAATTAAGTATATACTTATGTATATACATATTTTTTTTTAAATTGCTGAATTACCTAATCTTAACTGCTTAACAGTGGTACATAGATTTAGTGGCTTTAGAAGAGAAGGGCAGGGGACGGGCAAGTTTAGTTTGTAAAAATCGCAGGTCTTGTCATGATACCCGGCACTACGTTTAAGGAGGCGATATCGCTCATGGATCTTTTTAGCTGGTTTATGATTGCCGTTGCGGTCGTGATTTTTCTGGCGGTACGAGGTAAGCAGAAACGTAAGAAAGGGCCATACCAGCCAGCACCAACTCAGAAACCGGAGTGGCGGGATAATAGACCAGCGCCTGAATATACGCGGGAAGAAACTACGGCCGAACGACAACTGAACACCGTAAGAAGCAGCGATTTTCACAAGCGTCCTCTGATGAATAAAAGTGAGTACCGTGTATTCTGCAAGCTCGAAAAGCTGCTCTCAGCATCACACCGTGGCTATCGTGTATTCTCTCAGGTATCACTCGGTGAGATTCTGGGGTCAGATGACAAGCAGGCTTATCTGGCGATTAACAGTAAGCGGGCAGATTTCGTGATCATAGACTGGTCAGGGCAGCCAATAGCCGTTGTTGAATATCACGGCAGCGGCCATTATCAGGACGATGCGATTTTACGTGACGCGGTCAAACGTGAAGCATGCAACAGTGCAGGAATAGCATTCATAGAGCTAACTGAAAACTACACTGACGCTGATATTAAGGCCATAAGCGATTACCTGAGAGCAAAAGCTGCCTGATGTCAGTGACACCACCAGTGAAGCCTTCTCTTTTTTTCATCGAGTACGCGCCGCAGCTCCCTGCGGTGCCGCCTCAGTTCCTGATGAAGCGTGCGCTGCTTGATCTTGTGAAAAACCTCATTTCTGACCTCACGTGAACAGTTATCAGCTTCCGCTTCGCAGCGGCTGATTTCCTGTAGTAACCAGTCCATATAAAGGTCAAGCTGTTCACCCTCAACGCCCTGCAGCTGTGTCTGTGAAAACATATAGAAGCTCCCATAACATGGTATCTCTCTCTTTTCAGGATTACCGATTGAGGATTTAATCGGCAGCAAACAATAGACTTTTAGTTTTAGCGATGTTTAAAGGTGTGATTAAGTAGGATAAAACGGCTGTAGAAAAGCTAGTTTTTTTTGCTGAAAAAACTCAATCGCGGCACACAAAACACTGCAAGCTAAAACAAACCAAATTTAATGTTAAAAATCAATGATTAATCTAACCTGTGTTTTTAAGGGACTATGCTGTGTTATGTTTGTAATTATTAATAGCGCAGTGTGACAAACCGATGACCTCAGTCTCCAAGCTACTACACAGACATGGCCCTTGCCTTAGCTCAAAGCTCGCTGAGCTACTTATCACCGACAGAGGTATCTCGCCTGAAAATGCCAGGAAATTGATCTCCAGAGCTGTTCAGTCAGGTGAAATAAGCAGCATAAAAAACATGTTCCCGAAAAGGGAGCATTTCGTATATCTGAAAGAATCATACGGAAGTGAGAGGTTCTGGATAGTCATTACTGACGAGTTAGTAAAAAGCGGATCTTCGATTGGCCTAGCATTAACTGCATTAACAGCTCGGGGTGGAATCATTCCAGTGAACCATTTTGGTGCTGCAAGTGGTTCTCCACTCGCCATGAAAAAAAAGCTTTCTTTTACAGAAGTACTGGGAAAACTTATAAACTTAGGACTATGTGAAAAGACAGATTTAACTGGTATAGGCGAATGTCTAGTTATAAAAGAACGCGATAAAAAGCGTTATGAACACGTTGCAAGGCAGGTAAATGCAAGGCTTGTCACAGAGTCTGTATTTATATCCACAATCGTCCAGTGGGCACAAAATCTTAACTTGGTAAGTTACGATTCGGTCAAAACCAGGTTAAATGATACGCCTTCTATATCTAATTATCAGTTTGATATTACAGCGCCTTCTTACCTTTCACCCCTTCTTACTATTTCTGCTGAAGCAAAGAAACCCGGCTTTTTTGCTTGCGACGTATTGCTCGGTACCACTGTATCTCTTGTTCAGGTACAACCCTTCATAGCTAAATGCAAATCGATATTGTCGTTAAAAAATGTAGGTAGAACTCTTTTCATATTCGCGGCGAGTCAGTTCGAACCACAGGCATTTTCAGAACTAAAGAGACACGGAATCATACCCGCAACTCCCTCAAACTTGTTTGGAGAGGAAGTAGCAAAAAGCTTAAAAGAACTAAACGACTTTCTTGATTATTACTTCATCAAGGATTCACGAGGCATTGAAAAAATAGATTCAATCATGACATGCTTAGCCCAAGTAAAAGGAGCTGCAGCACAGCTACAAGGAGCACTCTTTGAATACCTTGTTGCTGAGGTAGTTAGAGAAGATGGTGGCGATATTGAAATAGGTAGGCTTTGTAAATCCCAAAATGGAAAGTATGCGGATAGTGACGTATGCATTAGAAAAAGGCATAAAGAAATTAGATTCATTGAATGCAAAGGTTATAAACCATACTCAGAGGTAAAACATGAGGATGTAAAAAATTGGGTTAGCAAACAAATACCAGTTTTTAGAGATCAGGGAAAAGTTGATTACCCTAACGCTGAAATTATAGTAGAAATCTGGACGACTGGAAAATTCAGTGAAGAGAGCAGCTTACTACTAGAAAAATGCATTCAAGATAACAACATAAGAAAAAGGTGTGAAATTCGAGTCCTTGAAGCTCACGAAGTACGACAAGAATTTTACAAAACGAAGAACAAAAACCTCATAAATGTTTATGAGAAACATTTCGCCAATACATACTATGAAGAAAAGGAAAAGGATTATTTCCGCAGGCCATCAAGATTAGCAGGCGGTCCAGATGAATATTTTAACTAATTACAGCCAAAATAATTCTCTAAATAGAGTTAGTTACTAGCTGTTATGTTAAAATCAAACTATCTAATTCTTTCACATTTGAATTTATTTTAAAAAATACATATCAGCTCTAAAATTGGCGCTCAAATTACAAGAGCGCCTTGAAAGCCACATTATAATTCTCATTTTTGCTGATGCAAATTAGCCAAGCTGTCTATTGCTCCTTCAATATCAATATGGCCCTTGTCAATTATTAAACCTTCATCGTCATCTTCAATATCATCATCGTCTGGGTTTCCATCGTAAGCATCTTCGTCTTCAACAGGAATGCCTTGTGCTTTATCATTTGTATTTCTTGCAAGCCTATCAAGTTTAAAAAAATCAATGCTGTAACTTCCTTTTTCACTATTATTTTTGACGCTATAAGAAACAAGAATATTTGTTCCTTCCTGTAGGGAAACGTACCTTATATGCTCTTCAAAAACATCAGTATTCGGATGTACAAATTTGTAGTTCTCTGTAGCAAAAGGGTTTGCATTGTTATGAAAACATGGGTTAATAAATTTAACACTCCTACCCTTCATTTTCATATTACATCTTTTACATGATGCCGCCAAGTTATCCATATTGAACATGAAATCTACGTATTTATGCTTAGGGAGAATGTGTTCAATATCAATCACATAATTAAATTCATCAAACATATCTCTTAGGCAATAACAACAAAAATGCTTTTGCCTAACCTTTAAATATTCTTTCACCCTGCTTTTTAAACTTTTCAAACTTTCATCTTTCCATGAATTATGACCCTTTCTGATACATTCATCAATTAACACGGTTTCTTCTGGGGAAAATAAAAAATCAGCCATTTAAATCACCGTGCACTTTTGAAAGTAGCTTAAGCACATCAGCAAGAAAGATAGATTGTTTATTATCAAATGCTGCTTTTTCCATTGCGGAAATTTTTTCATAAGCATCACTGTAATACTCTTTACCCTCTGCGACATCGCGTACTAACTTACTACAGTAATCAGAAAGATACCTGTTCTTGGGCGTCAAAACACCAAAAAGCTCATAATAAACTTGCTCAATGTTATTGTTTTTATTCTTGTGATTCGCTTTATAAATGACACCATCTTCAATATGGAATAAAGAAACTTCGGAGCTTAAAAAGTTAGTTTCCATGGTAATAAAAGGTGAGTGAGTCGCAATAATAACTTTAGTTTTATCATTATAATCCATAAAGGAAACCAGAAATTCAATGTATTTTTTTTGCCACTTAGGATGGAGGCTATTCTCAGGTTCGTCTATTAGTATAACCTTGGGTAGTTTAATTTCACGGTCATCTAAGAAATTATTTAGAAAAAGGCCAGATGAAAGCATATATAGTTCACCTGAACTGGCGTGTTCTATTGGAAAAAAATCACCCGACTTTCTTACAAAAACTCTATTTTCAAAAAGTGGCCTAAAAGAACCTATCCCTAAATTAGCTTTTAATTCATCTTCTTGGCTGAGATGGTCATTTAATGACTGGCTCATATTCTCATAATCGTTATACCCTAAATGGAAATCACGGCTCATGCCTAGATAATTCCCATACTCTTTAACCATGCCGTTAGTTATAGGTCTCTTAAAGGAAGTTGTACTTTTATACCTATTCTTACCATATGCAGAATAAATTAACTCATACGGATTGTAATTTTCATTAGTCCTTGTAATACCATATAATGGCTCTCTCCTGACCACAATATCGTCAGAATAACCAATCATCTTGCATATGCTTAGCAACCTTCTTAAAGAATTATTTCTAATTAGGTTTACGAAGTAATCGCTTATCGATCTTGATAAAAAATCCGAGTTAAATCCATTCCTTGATCTTAGGCGGTAATAATGGGGGCTGTTTTCTTCAACTCTTGGGAATGGGTTGATTAGTGAGTTTGATAAAATTGCAAAGTGATTATCTTTAAAATTCTCATTAAAGAAATTAAGTAAATACCTCGTTTTTCCTTGACCATTGTCACCTAAAATAACATTTATAGTAGCCATATTCATGCCTTTGTCTTATTTTCTTTTTTAATACATAAATCAAATTTTTTGCATATGTGTGAAAAATTATAATCAATTTAACATTAACTGAAGCTTCACTTAAAAGTAAATATTTTTTTAAGACGTCATTAATTTATTTCTCTTGATTCGTTATAAATGAAAGTGAAATAGTTACAACAAAAAAAATAACAACAGTTACTTTATCAACTGTAAATTATTCTAGTTGAAATTTATATTCTTAATAGGCTGTACGTTAACGGTCGTTTTCGGACACCCATCACAGCATATGTACGGAAGTCAGTGTTTTTAAATTCGTACATGCGTTACAATAAGTACACCTATTTAGTACATGTAGTAACCCTATGTCACGAGTTTTTGCTTACTGCAGGGTTTCAACCCTGGAACAGAACACCGAAAACCAGCGTCGAGAGATCGAGGCTGCTGGTTTTGCCATTCGCCCCCAACGTCTGTTAGAGGAATACGTCAGTGGCTCGGTTGCAGCTGCCGAACGCCCCGGATTTATGCGACTACTCGACAGGATGGAAAATGGTGACGTCCTGATTGTGACAAAGCTCGATCGCCTCGGGCGTAATGCAATGGACATCAGAAAAACTGTCGAGCTTCTTGCTGCATCAGAAATTCGTGTGCACTGCCTCGCGCTTGGTGGAGTAGACCTGACCAGTCCGGCCGGCAAAATGACGATGCAGGTGATCTCAGCAGTCGCTGAGTTTGAGCGAGATTTGCTCCTTGAGCGTACCCATGCAGGCATCGCCAGGGCAAAGGCGTCCGGTAAAAGATTTGGCCGTCCTCCTGCGCTTAACGACGAACAAAAGCTTGAAGTTCATGCGCGAATTGATGCAGGCGAAAGCATCAGTGCGATAGCGCGTAAATTTGAAACTACGCGGCAAACCATACTCAGGATTAAAGCGTCCCGGCCTGGCGGAGACGACGCGTAAAACGGAATTCAAAAAACGGAATGGCAGGCGATCAGGATTACCTGATGAGCGCTATCTCGCCACGCCATGACTCAGAGAGGACGCAAAT
>NZ_CP090211.1 GCF_021397715.1 Pantoea agglomerans
ATGAGTATAGTTACCTGGAAAGACGTGGTAGTCGGGTTGAACGGGGAGTTCGTGCATACAGCCCAGCTTGGAGCGAACCACCTAACCAGACCTCAGCATCAGGCGTGGAATGAGAAAACGCGGCCATAACAGCGGAATGATGTGGGGAGATCTGTAGGGTGGGAACAGGAGAGCGCACGAGGGAGTCGCCAAACGGAAACGTCTGGCATCTTTAAGTCCTGTCGGGTTTCGCCACTTCTGACTTGAACACCGAAAAATCAGCCGATTTTCGTGATGTTCGTCAGGAGGGCGAAGCCTATGGAAAAACGGCAACGCCGCTTCCTTTTCTTTTACCCTCAATGTTTCTCAGCGAACTCGTCTCTGTGAGCTGGCAACGCCCGCCGCAGTCTCATGACCGAACGTAGTGAGCGAATGAGCGAGGAGGCGTCATTTCATCTAAACCGACATTATGCACTTACGCCCCGAAGCCCGAACTTGACCTGATTATGTCGGCAGTCACTATGAGATCATTTCCTTTCCATAAGGGAAATAAAAAACTCCTCGTTTCTGAAGCGATGCAGGATAGGGTTTCCACCGCAAAGTGACGTCAGATGATGTCTCGTTAGTTACAGTATTCAAATATCGGACAGGAAATGTTTTGTACTACCGCCATCTCGATGGCAGCATCACAAAACGAGTTAGTCAGGGCTTTCGCCCCGACACCCCATTCATCCAGGACCTTCTGATGAGCATTAAACAACCCCGCCAAAAGACGAAGCTGATACAAGTTCGCTGTACAGAAGATGAGTATGAGCGGATCCACGAAAGTGCCCGTGCAGGCGGCCTTACTGTTGCTGAATACATTCGACGTATTTCGCTTCATCGCCGCATAACCCCTGTTAAAACTGATTACGCACTCGTTTCAGAGATCATCAGTCTCGGGAAGCAACTGAACATTTTGGCGTTTCAGGATGGCGGCATTCATAGCAGTCAGTACGCTGATATCCGCGAGGCGATTAAGAATGCCATTAACAAGGCGGGTTCAACTTTCGGTTAAAGAACGGGCTGATTTCTGCCGCGCCAAGGGCTTGGCCAACGTCTCACGGTCGCACAGTAAACTGTGCACCCGTTCACCGTTATCAATGGGGTTTAGTTTGGCTTTTAGCAGCTTCGCAGAATTTTAGCCGCTAAAATGGCGTGGTTGCCTTTGGCTGCATAGTCATGCAGCCGGCCGAAAATCATTTCGTGGGATCCCGCTGCTGTTGCGCATGCGCAACACCGACTTTTAGCGGTTACGCGATGGATCCGCGCTGAGGCGGCATGGGGAGGGGCGCGAAAGAGGTGTTATGGTAAATTGCATCTCTTTAGGAATGCTGGCTTATCCATTCCCACGCCTTTTTTGAAAGCCATCCAGCTCGATCTGTAGTTACACCAATGACTAATAAACTGTCATTGCTATCCAAGTGCTTGAGTAGTCTTTCGCTAAGTTGCACCGCGTCCTCCCTCGTCGATATCAACCAAGTTGAGTCCAGATAGTGCCACCAACCAGGGGACTTTTTCAGTTCGACATAAAGCTCTTCGTAATTTTGGCCTTCTTTGTTGAGATCATAAGACACACAGTACACGGTCATAAGTTGCTCTCACTTAAGATAAAAAAAGGGCTGCATATCGCAGCCCTTTTTTATGAGGATATTTTTTCTCTTTTTTCTACCGACAGGATGAATGCATCCATCATTGTTTCAGCTTCTTCTTCGCTGTAGTAGCGAACCTCACCTCTCTCTATCCTCTCGAATGTATCCTCAATCTGCTCTTTGAGCCATGTTTCTTGTTTGTTCATAACAGTCTCCGTTGATGCGAGCCTCTCAAGAAAAGTCCTAAGCGCGTTGCTGAGTGAAATTCCTTTTTTATCAAGGGCTTTTTTTGCGAGGTCTTTGGTTTCCGATTCGATCCGGAATTGAATTCTAGCTTCCATTATAGCTCTCTTAATGGAGTAATGTGAGTACGTTTGTGCTCACATTAAAGGTGATACTCATATGCGTCAACCTCATTTTTGACAAAAAAAAGATGGTATTTCGGCAGAGGATCTCGAGATCTCACAACTAACAAAATAGGTATGGCGTAAAAAATACTGTCACTTCTTTGCGTGGATCCCTGTTTGTTTTTTTAAGTGGATAGAGATCTGTAGAAGACATAGCAAGATCAGTTGTTGAGGTGCTTACAAGATCGTATACTGGTTTGGGAATTGACATAACGGGGGTTTGAAATGGGTTTTGTTAGCCAGGTTAGCAAGTCAAGAGCTCCATCCAGCAGGATTGGTGAGTCATCAATTGTCGCCAGTCAATCTTATAAAACTTCAACTAATGCCCAAGAGCTTTCTATCCGCATCACTTCTGGTTTGCTACAGAAGGCGGCAATGAAGGTTGGTGACTTCGTCGATGTTCTTTACGACAAAGACTCTGATAGTTGGATGATCGCGAAGATGCCAGGTGGATTGAAGATTACCGGAAAGGATGATGCTCCTACAGGGCTTATCAGGTACACCCTAAAGGAAGGGCATGCCAGATTTACTGAAGATAAGGCTTTGCTTCCAGAGAGGAGATCTTCAGTTGAAGATGAGATAAAGGTTTCGGATGGAGAGATTATTTTTAAATTAACAAGAGATGGAGATAGTGATGATAAAGAGAGTGCGATGGTCAGATAAAGCCATGTCAGATCGACAGGGTTTTTTCGAATCAAATGTGGAAAATGAAAGTCTGGCCTTCGCAAAGAAGGATGATAAAAAAATCATGAAGGGGGTTGATACAATAAAAAACAATAACCGTATTGGAAGAGATGACCTGCACCCGGGTGGCTTTCTCTACAAGTTACCACTCCGGTACAAGATTCTTTATCGCTTGGAGGATGAGTATATCAGCATTGAACGCGTATTTTATTGAACGGTGGGGGCCGTTCTTGACTACGTAACTATTAAACCATTATCTTGAATGAAGAAAACCACCGCTACCAACGGTGGTTTCTTCTGGATTCTATGAGCTACCAACTCATAGAGCCCTCGGTAACTGGCTTTCGCGGAGCGCAGAAACCTAATTCGTCCTTCCAGTGTAGCCGCAGTTTAGCTCGCACTTCAAGAACTCTTGTAAAGTCTGCTTAACAAGCTCTACTCCGCAAACCAGTTACCTTTGGCTACCACCAAGGGCGATTTTTCGTGTCTTTCAGGGTTGGAATC